>CP104013.1:0-4800000 GCA_025839675.1 Candidatus Lokiarchaeum ossiferum | reverse complement strand
AAAGCATCCCATGTAATCCCCCATAAGCAATTCTTATTTGGATTTCGACCTACTGATGGATTGTGTATTTTTTCTCAAAAAAAATCCCACAAAGAAATGTTATGTGATGGACCAATTCGCGAGTTAGCAACTCAATGCCCTTTAACTCAATCGTTGCAATACGTCTTAGTCCCTTGGGATCAATTTAAAGTCTGGTCCTACATCCCAATTTGTTGTAATGAACACGAATCTTGCCCAGTTAAAACACGTCCCTTTGGATTACGCCGCGATCTCTTTGACGATTAAATTAATGTTTAACCGCCATTCATTTTACTTTTCTTCTTAGTTATCCTTAATAAAACTTTTCTCAAATTCTCTTTGAAGGAGGCGGGGAGGAAGGTTTTGATCGATGAAATTCCATGGATGGCCCCCAAAAGAACTCTCAGCAACCTTTTGTAAGTAATCTTGATGAAGACCAGCATAAGCATTTTGCTTTGCCTTGGCAAACCGATACCATTTCTTTATACTTAACCCATGTTGATAACACTCATAGATAAATGTTACAAAAGAAGAATCTCCAAGCGAAAATAAAGTTTGTAGGTAAGCTTCTTCCAAAGGTAAAGTTTCGAATTTGATTTGTTTATCACCTTTAAGTGGGACATAAATCCGGGCCAATTTTTCCTTGAATCGAGCCATTTTAGCATCAAGATACAACTCTATTGATGATTCATAGGGAGTATGGGATTTTGGAATAAAGGGGTTCACACTCAACCTAACTCCACTCTTTCCATATCCCAATTTTGCAATAGATTTGGCCAAGGACACTATGGCATCCAAATCGGAATCATTTTCATGGGGCAGCCCATATAAAATGTACAATTTAATATTAGGAATCCCAGCATCCAAGAGAATTTTGGCCCCTTTTAAAATTTGTAAATTCGAAATACGTTTATTGATAGTTTTCCTCAATCTATCAGAACCTGTTTCAGGAGCAACTGCCACCGTACGCATACCTCCCTTCACCAACGCTTTTGCCATAGGGAGTGTTAAAGTTTCAATGCGGATTGAAGGGATAGAAAACTCGATATTAAGATCAATCAAAAAATTACATAATTCCAAAAATTGAGGATGATCGGTCACGGATGACCCTATTAAGACGACTTTTTTTACTTTGGTCGCCGTTAATCCCTTTTGAATGATATTTTGTAAAACTGATAGGGAACGATTCCGAAAGGGTTTGATTTGTGACCCAGTCATGCAAAATCGGCAAAAATGCGGACATCCTCGATTGACTTCAACAAATAATGATTCTCCAAAAGGCAGAGAATTGGATTCTGAAGATGAAAAATGAGGAATAATTTGGGAAATTGGATGCGGATTTAAATCTAAATTTTTGACATAGACTCGAGAAATATGGGGATCATCTTGCAACGGACGGAGCCAAGGTATCCAAAATCCCCGCAGTTTGTTGATAGATTTTAAAAAGTCATTCTGAATCATCAAATAGGAAGTGTTTGAAATATCATCCTTTGCAGAAAACCAAGCCTCGATTAATTTCTCATTCATAGGTTCAATTTCCCCGATGAATGCAGCATCGAAAATGGAATCTATGGGAAGTGGATTAGAGCGAATCACGTGCCCCCCCACCAAGATGAGAGGATAATTTTTATAATCAATCAGCTCTTCCATTTCTGAGGTCGCATTTATTCGATCTTTCCGAAATACAGGAATATGAGAATTTTCTAGAATCCAACATAAATTTGGATAATCCATTTCATAGCAAAGGGACACTGCAATAATATCAAAAGAAACTAAGGGCATGTTGTTTTCCAAACTGCGGATCATCGGTTGATGTTGTCCAGGATGATTATGCGTGAAATCATCACCAGTCCTTAAAGAACTTGAAATAAATTGTTTTTTTTTATTCGAACGATGGCCTTTCAATTGTTTGGAATCAGTTAAAGAAAATTCGGGAGAAGGAAGAAAAAATCGTTCGCAAATGATATTGGGATGGGAATTCCACATATTATAAAGCGTTTGAATTGTCAAACCCGCCATCGCAGAATAAGAATTTGGATAGACTAATCCAATTTTCAGATAATCATCCCGCCATGGTTTTATAATTACATTTGATTCCTTCATACACTTTGCAAATCCAATTCATTAAGACAATGGTGTAATATGAATTTTGCAATGAAGAGTAGAATATAAAAGAAGTAAAGAGATAGATACCAAAAATGTCGGAATTGATATAGATCTATAAAAACAAAGTATTGGAGAGTTTCTAAACTAGTTGATATATATAATCATGTTAGGATTTCTTCCACAGAGAAAGTTTCGAATGAAATAGAAATCTTAAAAAAAAACAGAAAAAGTAAGATCACGTTCAAAAATTCCGTAAGTCATACTTCGCAAATACTTCGAGAATGTTCCGAGAATAACATGTGGATTCAATAATTAGAATTATTGTTAGAAAATTGTTATAAGGATCTTAGAAAGTTACGTAGGTGTTTTGCATTGTATGGTTTACACCAAAAATTGCACTTCTCGTTCCCAAAAAAAATGCCAAATCCGGATATGAAAAAAATGAATCCCTTAAAATTTCAAGATGAAACCCAGTATTATGAACAAATCCTTGAGAAATATATGGAAAAAATGGAATTCAATGATATAAAGAATTTTGAAACCTTTGCATCTCGTGAAATTGTATCCATTCTAACGGAGTTAAAATTGGAAAATGACGAACAAGAGCAACAAAAAATTGGTGATATTGCAAAAAATACGATTATTCTGATTTTAAGTTTATTTGGGAAAGGTCATACGGGAATATACCAGAATTTTCAGGATTTAGAGGAAGAAGATCAAAGTAAAATTCGAGATGAACTCTTACCCATTATTTGTAATTAAAATTCAAAAAAAAAAGTAACCAAATTCTATTTTTGGTCTGGATCGACTGATACATCTTCTTCAAATTGCTGTTTCTTTTTGAATTGGTACCATTTGGGTTTTTCAACCACTACGGATGTATCACCCTTTAATTTCTGTAACTCATTTAGCGTGAAATGTTCCTTGTTATTCAAATCATCAACTGTGTGGATATACAGCAAAGTGATATAAGTATTATTTAAATCATTTACAATTAATGTTGCTGTTCCACCTCCGACCCAAATAAAAACGGGCACGGCAAGTCCTGTGATAATATAAGTCGTGAATTCAGGAAAACCATACAAACTGGCAAATGTATACCCAACTAACGCACCAATACAGCCATTAATTATGATTAAGGCATATTTAACAAAATTGAATAGGACATTAACTTTGGATGCTTTAATATACCGAGAAGGGATATCACGAATAGACAAAAACAACGAACGAAGGAGAGCCCGATGATAAAGACGATTTTCAATCACTATTGCAGGCAATGTATAGAAATTTAAACTCATCCACACCCGTTCATACCAAGGTGTATTTTTTTTTGTTCGAAGAGCATTTACTTGAGTCGGGATGATTTCTCCTGTCTGAGTAAAACATTCTTTAATGTTCTGAGGACCAAACTCTCCTTTGATCATTTTTCGAAATGCTTGAACCATATGAACGAGCGTTGAATTGAAAGCATAGCCCATAATTCCCCACCATCGCTTGCGAATAATTCCATATGCTTTACCGAAACCCAAACTTCCTCCTCCCCGATACCAATTATGGACCATGAGCATTTTCATACCTTGAGAAACAAAATAGATCGTGAAAATGCAGAATACGAAGAGAGCGGTGTAACCAAAGTAGATCCATCCCTTGGAGACTTCAATTGCTTTTCCTTGGAGTTCAAAGGTCGCTCCAGATATAGGAGTAATATCCAAAAAGGTTTCCAAGGAAGTGACAATATGGAAAAAGCCTAAAACTAAAATCCATAGTGTTTGAGTAATTTGAGGAGTCAAAATTTCCCGCTGTTTTGCAACAGCAATGCTGCTCATGCGAATGGTATAAATTGCTTTTTTAAATTTTTTATACCAAAATGTCAACATGAGAACATTGGGAACCACTGCAACTATAAAAATCCAGTTGTACTCCCAATCAATTTTGATGTATAAAAGAACCAATAACCCAATTTCGATGATTACAAGCATATACATTAAAATTCCGGCAATTTCTGCAAAAATTCTTACAAAGATATATGAAATGATTAATGATAATATCCAGATTCCAATGATAATGAGGATAATATAGAGAACAAATATCATATATTCAGCATAATCAGTTGTTAAACTTAGACCGAGATCTGCATAGGCATCACGCACAACTCCACCAAGATAATATAGGTTATATCCCCCATAAGCAAAATAGATTCCAAAAAGCAGAACTAACAGAAATTCACCAAATCGATGGATGTGACCTAACTCATAGTATTCTTCAAAGAAAAATTTACCCGCTTTATGACCGTTTTTATCTTCAATAATGGGTCCATAATAGTCGGAATAAAGAGTTAATCGATCTTGTGATCTGGAAATAAATTCCCCATTTGTATCATAATTTTCTTCCCACTTTCGTTTTTTAGGAAAGAATTGAAATTTCTTGAGTTTTTGCTTTTTCGATGATTTTTTTTCAGTTTCTGGTTGTTGAGAATCAGACAGAGTAGTATTGTTTTCGTTATTTTCAGCCAAAAGTCATCACTATAATTTACTTCATTTAGTGATGCTATATGGGTTACCTTCCAAACGGGAAAAGAAAAAAGCCAAAAAAATTTGAGTTAGGAAAATGATTAATATATAAATAACGATATTTTCTCACTCGAAGACTGTTTTTGTGATAAGCCAACCTTTTGTTGTCAATTAGGAAAAATTTAAATCATATTCTTCCTTATATACTTTTGAAAATGGAACAACCAACTTCTAAGGAAAAACCGGATTTCGAAGAATCAAAAGAGAAAATTAATAAGGTTTTAACTCAAATTGAGGATGAAGTTCCGCAGGCCACCCCTGAAGAAACTCCCGCCAAACAAGATCCCACCGAACAAAATTCTTCTGATACAAATAAGAATGAGAAACAAAAGAAAGAGAAGAAGAAAAAAGAACCCAAAAAAACAGAGGTGGAAAAACTTCAAGATGAAATCAAGAAAAAAGACAAAGAAATTAAGGAACACCAAACCAAATTTGCTTTCTTACAGGCTGAACTTGAAAATATGCGGAAGCATTATATAAAACAGCAAAAAATGGCAGAAAATCGCACAAGAATGAGAGTAATCACATCTTTTACTCCTATCATCGATAGTTTTGAAATGGCCTTCAAAAACCGAGCAGCATTAGAAAAAAGTGTGGACGCTGAAAATTGTCAAGTCACGAATTTCATCAAAGGATTTGAAGCGATTAACAACAATCTTAAATCAATTTTTAATAATTACAAAGTCACCCCTATAGAAGACGTGAACATTCCTTTCGATTATAAACAGCATGAAGTTTTAATGCAAACAATCAACGATGATTTAAAGGAAGATACCGTGATTCAAGTTGTTCAAAAGGGATATAAAATGGACGGTGAGGTTATTCGTCCGGCAAAAGTAATTATCTCTAAGAAAACCCCCCCTCCACCCAAATCAGAACCAAAACCCGAACCCAAACTGGAACCCAAAGAGATACTTGATGGGAAGTCAGAAGAAGGGAAATCGGATGAAAAAGGGGAATCTTCATTGAATAAAGAACCAAAGGTTGAATAAATTCTAAACCCTCAACTAGAAAAGGATGAACAAGAGAAATTTTTTTGGTCTATTTTTAACAGATTTTACATTTCTACGGTAGTTTTCAATCCGCTTAAAGAAAGCATCTTTAAAACCTGTTCATCCATCCAATCCAACAGATTTTCAATCCCTTTTCGATCGGGTAAACTGGTAGGGATTAAAATATAACTTCTTCCATCAAGAGAATCCAGTTCAAAGTAATCTTTGATATTTTGCTGGTTCAAAGTTGATTCTTCTAATAAATCCACTTTATTCATCAAGAAAGCAAGAGGTAAATTTTGTAAATCATATAATTTTAACATATTTGATAATTCGAGTTTAGCTTCAGCGAAACGAGCTTCATCTGCAGAATCAAGCATAAATAGAAGTAAATTACTCGCTTGAGCCCCTCGTAACCAATCGGGACGAAAAATTCTTTGGCCAGGCATATCCCACATGACGAGTTTTGTTCCAGAATCAAGTTTTACATTTGTGATACGAAATTTTTTCGTGGCGGGAAAATAGTTTTGATCGAATTTTCCAGTAGCTAACAACCTCATTAAAGAAGTTTTACCAGCATTATCAATCCCAAACACGAAGACCTTGATTAAAGGTTTATTATCAATTAACATGATCCGGTTTTGTTCTGGTTGAAAAATGAGGGATTCATCTGCAAACCGACGGAGATCAATAAATAAAGTAAGTAATATATTCGTTTTTTCCTGAGTTTTAAGTTTTTCATGGAATTTAGGAAGAACATACTCTTGGATGAGCCCAAGAAGTTCATTTCGATAATCATAAGGGTTCGAATCCAAATCAAAAACAAGCCCAAGAATATGTCGATAAGGTAAAGACAGAATTAATAAATTCATGTTTTTGACTCGGATGGCTTTAGAATGAGCATACATAAAATCTTCACTCATTTGTGAAGGATTAATAGATCTTTCTAAAGTGGCAGATTCCCCAATCACAATTTGTTTGATAATATCAGGATCTTTAAATAGGATTTCTTCATTTGGATAAGCCAAACAGGTCTTAATTCGTGCAAGAGAGGCTAAATCTGTTGAAGAATGATTGAGTTTTAAATTTTGTAAGTTAGCTTCTTCACAATTTATTAAAAAGATATTTTCCAGCATTGAAATATATTCCGTATAGATAATATTTTTTATGAGAGAATGCAAAAATCCGTAGATATTCCACCGACCCTCTTTCCTAAGGGGAGAAAATTCGCTTCACAAAAAAATCTTCGTAAATCCAAAAAAAAGTAATAGAAGAAAAATCATCCGCAAACCTTTTCTTTAGAAAAAAGGAAGGAAAACATCCCAACATTTTCCCATAATCTTGAAAAAAGGATGGATGGTTTGAAAAAAAGAGCAAGGTTTTTATTAATCGCGATTAAGATCAAAACACCGAATCAATTTTTAATAAAATTCGTGAAGAAAAAAAAATCCGATAGATGAACCTTCCAATGTATACTGATTATCTCATTACCGATGCCGATAAGGCAAAAATAACAGCTTTAGATAATCCCAAAGTAACTAAGGTGATTGATGAAGCAATTCAATTAATGAATCCCAAAGAGGTTATTGTGATAAATGACGATCCAAAGGATATCGCTCGAGCACGCCAATTGGCCTTAGATATGAATGAGGAAAAAAAACTTGCAATACGAGGACATTCAATCCATTATGATGGATTCATTTCAGCAACAAATCATGATCAAGCCCGCGATAAATCACACACAGCAGTTTTGTTACCCAAAGGTCAAAAACTTAGTCGCGGTCTCAATGTTGTGGAACGAGAGGCAGGATTAAAGGAAGTATTGGGCATTATGAATGGAGTAATGAGAGGAAAAACTATGATTGTTCGATTTTTCTGCTTGGGTCCAACCAATTCTCGATTCTCCCTGAGTGCATTGCAAATAACAGATTCAAGTTACGTTAGCCACTCCGAAGATTTATTGTATCGGCAAGGTTACGAACAATTCAAAAAACTTGCTAATAAAGATGATTTCTTCTATTTTTATCACTCTGCAGGTGAACTTAATGAACGCGGAAATACAAAAAATATTGATAAAAGAAGAATTTATATCGATCCAATTGCCAATCGAGTATATTCGGTGAACAATCAATATGCTGGAAATTCCTTGGCATGTAAAAAGCTTGCGTTACGTTTAGCAATTAATAAAGCGAACAATGAAGATTGGTTGGCTGAACATATGTTTATTTCGGCTTTTTCCCCTATTGATGGAAATCGAAAAACATATTTTGCAGGAGCTTATCCCTCTGCATGCGGAAAAACCAGTACAGCTATGATCCCGGGAGGATCAATTGTTGGTGATGATATTGCCTATCTTCGGGAAGGTCCAGATGGTGAAATGCGAGGTGCGAATGTAGAGCATGGCATATTTGGAATTATTCGTGATGTGAACGAAAAAGATGATCCTGAAATTTTCAAAGCTATTACCGAACCAAAAGAAGTTATATTCTCAAATATCTTAACGACTGATTTGGGAGAAACATATTGGGAAGGAATGGGCAAGAAAATACAATATCCTGACACAGGTATTAATTTTTCAGGTAATTGGACTAAAGGAAATCGTGATGCTGAAGGTGTTGAAATTCCACTGTCTCATCCAAACGCCCGTTTTACCTTAAAGATTAATGAATTAGTTAATTGTGATGAAAAATTACATGATCCCGCGGGAGTAGAAATTTCTGCCATATTATATGGAGGTCGAGATTCGGATACGACAGTTCCAGTTGTTGAAAGTTTAAGTTGGGCTCATGGTGTCTTCATCGGTGCCACAATTGAATCAGAAACAACAGCGGCAACCATTGGAAAGTCTGGAGTACGTAAATCAAGCCCAATGGCAAATATGGATTTTGTTATTGTGCCATTAGGAAAATATCTCTCCAATCATATCAAGTTTGGAAACAAACTGAAAAAATTACCAAAAGTTTTTGCTACCAACTATTTCCTTAAGAGTGATGAAGGAGAATATTTGAATTCCAAATTAGATAAAAAAATATGGGTACTTTGGGCCGAAGGACGAATTCATGGAGATTTTGGAGCAATCAGCACCCCTATAGGAAATATTCCAGAGTTCGATGATTTACACATGCTCTTTGATAAAGTTTTTCACAAGGATTATACCAAGGAAGAATATATCAACCAATTCAGCATCTATACCAAATCCTATTTAGAAAAATTTGCTCGAATGGAAGCTTTGTTTAAAGATGAAGAAAATATGCCTCCAGAATTTTGGGAAATCATGGAATCTCAAAAGAAGAATACCCTTGCCCTCCAAGAAGAAAAAGGGGAAATTATTTCTCCTTTTGATTTATAATTTGATAAATTTGCACTCACAGCATTTTTCTTTTTTTTGTTACTTTTACTTTTTATTGGAATTTAATCTTTAAAGGAATTTGAAAATCGGAGAAATTGCCAGATAGATCCCATAACCAGCCATAAATAACGCACATAAGAGTAAAATTTTCAGATATACATTTTTAGTCATAAATCTACTTGAAAATCCAAGGGCAGTTGAAATAGAGATATACCAAAGAAACACTCCAAGTTCTTTTCCAATGATTAGACCCCAGAATGCTGTCGGATTAGTTAGACTAACTGCATTTTCTATGATAATGGAGACACCTACTGTAGCCCACCAGAGCCACCAGTAGGGATTAGACATTAGAAAGAGAATTGAGCCAAAAATAGGGTGCTGAGAATAGAGTCGCTTTGTCGGATTTTCCACCATAGAATCAAATTGTGCATCAGTTGAAGTCAAAAAGGAGGTATCAACCCGATTATTTTTAATATCTAATAATATCTGGGATCCAAAGAAGAAAAGTAAGCTCCCTCCAAGTACACCAATAATAATTAGTATAGTAGGTTGGGAAATAAAAGACTCTACTCCAGCTAAGAGTATTAAAATCAATATAACTTCAATTATCGCATGCCCTAAACTAATAAAAAACCCAACTAAGAAAGCTTTTTTTTTGGCTTCTAAAGATTTAACGATAGTATAAGTTAATAACGCTCCGGGAGACATTGCTCCCGCTAAACCTAACAAAAAAGTTACCGAAAATACACCCCAAAAAGTCATTATATCTTATAAATTTCCAAAAAAATATCAATTTTCGCAAATACTTATGAAATATTAGAATTCCAACTGGTTTTACTTTATGACTAAATTGTAGACAGCATGTTTTGAATTTTCTGAAAAGGAACATTTTTTAGGAATCCTCATCCTATTTTTTTTATCGAATAAAATCGATGAAATTATGGAGAAATTAAACATGGGAACTAAATATAATATTATTGATATTGGGACTGCTGAAGTCGATAAAAAATGGATGAAAGCAAATTTCTCAATTAGTTATAACCAGTTTGTGGATAAATTTGGGGATTTGATTGAAGATTACTTACCAAAGGATGATATTGAGAAAGCAATTGATTCTCCAGGGGAAGAAATAAAAATTGATAAGAAATCTCGAGATCGTTTAGAAGAATTCTTTGAAAAGGTAGCCGCTAAGGCTGAAGAAATGTCATCTGGTACTAAAATGGGTTTTAACGCTGATGAAAGGTCAGAGAGTGCCACTTCTGAGAGCATGAAATCACGATCAAGTCAAACAAGTACAATTTCTTATCAAGATAACGATCCATCTACTGCAGGTATTGAAACTTATGATGCCCGAACCGGTGCTAAAGAAGGTCAAATTGTTTTGGGTGAAGATGGAGCAACTGGGGAATTAGTACCTTTAGAAATTATCGAAAAAGTGGAAGCACATTTCGAATTTAATGCCGATGAAGACATTGAAGAAGATCGGAAAACATCTGGTCAATTTAAAATCACGAACCCTTCGGAAAGCCATAAAATTTGGGATATTGATGTAAATTTCAATAAAGAAGGATCAGCATCAATTGACGAAGACATTCATATCAATAATTTAGAACCTCAAGGCGAACAAATTATCGATTATGAAATTGAAGAATTTGAAGAACCCGCATTAAACGTTAAAGAATTTATCAGCACTTTAAATGATGAAGAAATCAACTCTTATTCGCTTTCAACCTCTGCCAGTAATGTCGTTCTTTTCATGATTACCGCCAAAAATACCAAGGATTATGATTTGATTGATGTCAAAGTCACTAAAAATATTCAAGAAGGATATATGGGTGTTGATGTTTTAGATACTTCCCTTGGGGTTGCTGAAGCTACTGCCGATAATACCATTGAATGGACTATTGAAAAATTAGAAGCAGGCGCAGAAGCCGTTTTGAAGATCAATATGACAATTGAAGTATCATCAGCAGAAGAAAAGGCACGCACTGGAACAATTGCGGCAGAATATTTCGCAAATAAAGCCATTACAGGTATTGAGATTGATAAATTCGACGCTTATTCCGATAACTTTGTCGGAATTATGGAAGAACAACAAGACGAAGATCCAGATAAATACACATGTTCTGTTTGGTTCCAAAACGAAAGTGACTTCCAAATGCAGTTAGTTAATCTTGATGTTGTTGAGAGTGAATCACAAGATAAAGTCATTGATATTGATCCAAATGATATTCCTTTAATTGCTTCTGGAGCAACTTGGAAATCCGTGGAGTGGGTGTCCGAAACTGAAGATGGTATGGAACCAGAATTCCAGAAAACTGTAGAATTCTTCTTGGTTTCAAAACGCAAAATTTCGACTCTTGGTTCTTTAACCTTTGATGATATTGAACTTGCTGTTGCAATAATGGCAGGAAAATTGGATTATTCTGCCACTTCAATTCAATCATACCGAATTGTACCTTTCGATGCATTACACCAAGTCAAGAACACCGGTGGTGCAGACTTAAATGAATTAGTGATTGAAGAAACAATTCAATCGGGATATATTCCACCAAAAGCAGAAGAAATTGAATTATATATTGTTCGCCCATCCGAAGATTCCGACACATCGGAAGGTTTTGATGTGGATGAAGAAATTGAATGGGAAGAATTAGGAGAACAAATTTCAATTGACGAATCGATGATTGAAATTACCCCTAATGATCAGGAACCAGACACGGAACATATCGTGAGAATCAATTTAACAGAATTACGCGATAACGCTATTGGAATGTTTATCCCTGGAATGGTGATCAAGGCAAAATACCCAATCACCGCCTATAAAGTAGCAAAGGATACGGAATATGTCGCCAATGTCAAGTATCTTGGAAACACATATCCTGCAGGAGCACCTCTTGAAATCTCACCTATTGAGGAGCCTCGTATTCCAGTCGTGCACATGCGTAAAAGAATTCTCAAAGGTAAGAAAGTTAGCGCCATGGCAACCGATGGACATTACGAAATTACGCTTACACTTAGAAATACCGGTGCAGATGCTCTTGAAAATATAGAAATCAAAGACATGGTCCCAGAAAACTTCGAATATGCTGATTATAGTTTAGAACCAGTGAAGTTTGATAATTTAGAAGGAAAAGATGTATTGATTTGGAATATTGAAAAGATCGAAGCAGAAGAAACTTATACAATCACGTATAAAATTACCGGAACTGGAGACGAATACAGAGCATCTGGCGCACAAGTTTCCATGTAAGGAAACTTTATTTTTTATTTTTTTCTTCATTCTACACAGAATTTAACGTTTTAATACTTCAAAAATTACCTTGAAATATTTTCTAAAAAATGAAGATAAGATAAAGATAAAATAAAGATAAAAAGATCTTGAAAATTTATTTATGGAGTTTCTTCGTATGCCAACCCCGCGGGCTGGATCGAGAGTATTGCAAGACATTTCTGGACTTCAAGTCTTCAAACAATGGATCAAGATCCTTCTCTTCAATTCCTTGTTGGCGAAAAACGTTGAAAAGGACGGCTTTGGAAGTATAAATGGTCTGATCTTGAAAAAGAGGCACTATTTTCTGAAAAATTATATCAGAAGAATTAAGTTCAAAAAATAGATTCTCGGAAGTTTCATCGGGTTTTTTAAAGAATCGAGTAGATTCAGGTTTGGGAGGAGATGTATCTAAAACTGAGTCATTTCGTGTATCATTGCTTTTTTTAGTGTCTGTAGTTCTTGGTGTAATTTCTGACGCTGGTGGTTCAGTGGGTGATCCATCGGAAGACGATTCTGGTATTGTTTGTTTATCTTGTCGATTATTGTCTTCTGATCTTGTGCCAGTTTCTGAATCAGAATCTGGTATTGGAATTGTTTCTGCAGTATCTGATTTCTCTGAATTGGACTCAGTAACCCCGAGTGAGTGGGCAACATCATTGTCGGAACAGAAAAGAGCAGAATTTTCCACACAATTATCTTCTGAAGCATCATTTTCAGCCCCAAAATAGGGCGCTGGAGGAATTGGATCAAAAACTTGTTCCCCAAAATAATTATCTTGGAGACCACAAATGGCACAATCATATCCAGCCACCAATAAATTGGTGTAGCCATCGAGATTAAAGTCCACTGATTTCATATTGAGGATCACTCCATGAATGCGTCGTGACCACCGCACATCAAAATCGGTGATATCACCATTAATAAAATCAATAGTTTCAATAGATTTTTGACCTATACCCAAGATAATTTCATTTCTTCCATTCCCAGTTAAATCAGTGATTAGCAATGAAGTGATTCGATCATCAAATTCAGATTGTTGGATTAAATTGCCTTTATGGTTAAAAAAATATACATGATGGTCGTTGCTCCCTACAACGAGGGTTGGGTACCCCCGATAGTCTAGAATCCCAACATCACAGGTTTTTAGTTCGGAAGTAGTTTCAAAATTCCATAATTCCGATCCGGTTGTTCCATCCAATATAGCCATGCTGTGCCCTTTGAATAAACAAATAACTTCTGGTTTTTGATCCCACGAGAGATCATCGGCTTTAAGATATTGGATACCAGCAGAAAATTCTTGTTGCCAAAGAAGAGATAATTCGGAATTTTCAATAGAAAAAGCTCGAACCGTCTTATCCCAAGATCCCGCTATTATCTCGGACTTCCCATTCCCAGTGAGATCTGCAATAGCGCAAGATGTAACAAAACCGTCAAATTTGGTAGAATATATTTCATGATATTCAACATTATCGGATTGATAAACTCGTAAAGTATGATCTCCACATCCGACCACGATTTCCGAATTTCCATTATCATTCAAATCACCTGTGGTAACGCATCTAACCCATTGTGGAAATTCGATTGCTTGCATAATCTCAAGTTTAGAATTTAAAATATAAAGATGTTTATCTTGAGACCCTAATGCGAGAAATTGTTCTCCTTCATGAATTCCAACGTCAAAACACCTGACTACACCTTTGAATTTCTTTCTAAAGACCGAACGAACGTGTTGGATAATCATAGGTTTGTGCATTCTCCCATTGGTTACTTTGGGGATATACATATTTGTAAAAAAGGAAAATGTCCTTTTTTATCATGATATCATGTGGATCTGATAAACGATACTTGTAGCTCTAAAGGCTATATAACCTATAAGATAAATAGTATTCAAACATAAATAGTTCTTGCTAAGAAAATATTCCAAAAAAATATAGAAAATATTTAACTCATTTGAGGAAGTTCAATCTTTTTAGAAATTTGATGAATCTGTTTTGCTCTTGTTCGCAGAGTTACTTCGGTAATACGAGCAACTTTTGCAATATGAGACTGAGTACGTTTTTCACCAGAATCTTTTGCCGCCAAGTATAAAACGGCCGCAGCAATACCCTTTGGGTCCTTACCTGTTCGTGCTAATCCCAAGCGCTTGGCAGAAAACAAAATTTTTCGTGCTTTTTGTTGAATGGGCATGGATAAATCAAGTTCATTTCCAAAACGATGAATTAAGCGTTCACTTAATATAGGGCGATAACGTAAATCTAATGTAGGTAGAACTTCACGTACCACTAAAGCTAAAGATTTATGGATACTTCGCATCGGAAGCAAAGACACTTCAACAATTTCTTCAAGTAATCGGGGATATTCATGAACACGGATTGCAGCATAAATACTTGCAGCAATAAACCCTTCAATAGACCTTCCCATGGTAAGTTTCATTTTAGCAGAGATTTTATAGATCTTCCATGCAGTTTCTTGAATAAAATCGGGAATTGATAAACGATTACACAAAGTTGAAAGTTTTGGTTTGGCTTCCCAATAATTTCGTTCTAGAGAATTAATTAACGAACCTTGGATTTTACTCAAACGTGCAAAAAGCGCGCGTTTTTGTGGATGCAGTTGTTTTCCTCGGGCATCTGTCACATATTGTCCGATGATTGTTCGATTTCCAAAAGATCGCCATAATGGCTCAGTTCGTCTTCGGGAATTAATTTCAGAAGCATTGTACGCACGTCGCTCTGAATTGATAAGGTGGGGTGCAATCACCATCCCACAATTAATGCAGACATATTCACACTCATTATTCAAAACAATATGGGGAGTGGAACAACAAACCTCGTTTTCAGCATGTTTAGTTTTTTCAAAATAGTTTCTAGGAACTATGAATCACCGTCGAGTCTTTTATTTTTTATATTCTCTCTATGAAAAACCACTTTAATAAAGTTATTGGACATTTTCTTATAAAAACGTGTAATCTTCAAACCTAGAGTTATTTTTCCCAAACAACATTAAAAATTCCGACAAATTTAGGTTTTTTCAAATCAGAAAATTCAAAAGAAAACTCTTATTACAAATAAAAGAAAAAGTCATAATAAACAAATTAGTATTTTTCTGCACGCTTAAAAGGAATGGTATTGATCTAAATGGAAAATAAAATATTTATGATTAAAGAAGGTAGTTTAGAGCTTATTGATAAACCGATTTTTACGACTGGGGATGCATACTTAGTCGTTAACGAAGAAGAAAAGAAGATATATGTCTGGTTAGGATCCAAATGTTCTGTCGATGAAAAAGGAACTGCGGCAGTTGAAGCCCGTCGGATCGATGATGGAAAAGTGTTTAACGGTGCCGCAAAAATCATCACATATGATGAAGGTGATGAAGCCCCCGAATTTTTGGCTAGATTGAAGAATTTGAAAATACTTGATAAAAATCTCGCAAAAACGATGTTGAAGGATGTAAAAACAGGGGAATTTGCAGATCAAGCAAATCATGTAAACGCTCTTTATCGCATTTCAAGTGAAGAATACAATGGAATTAACGCAATGAAATATGTTCAAGTCCCATTTGAAAAAAAGTCATTGGATAGCGAAGACTGTTTTATCGCCGATTTGGGCGTAGATATATGGGTATGGCAAGGAAAAGACAGTAACGTTAAAGAAAAGGTCAAAGCCATCCAATATGCTCGAGAGTTTGATATTGATCGTGCCGGAGATCAACGTCCCAAAGTATTCATTGAGGGAGCAGATGATGAGGAGTTTTTGGAAATCTTCAAAGGAAAATTACCAACCCAAGATCGGGAAACTGTTGATTTAAATGCGGAAGTTTTTGATAACCAAGAACCTGCAGGCGAGGTGAAATCAATTGACACTCCAGCAGCGGAGGTAAAACCACCTGTTCAAACAACCCCAAAGGCACCAGTGGAAACAAAGAATGGGATGCTGATCCAACAAGGCGAAGGCAGAAATCAATGTCCAAGATGCGGTAATTATAATCACAATATGATCCGCGAACAAGAAGATCGGGAACGATTGATTTATGATTATCCCCCAATCTATGCTAAAAAATATAACTGTGGCAAATGTGGTGCCGTTTGGCGTAGAGAAGAATAAAAAAAAAGCTTACATCGCCTCGAATTTATAGATTTTTTCGATATCTGGATGTAAAGAGGCACCTACGGGACAGAACTGTTCCACTTTTTTTAAATATTTTTTCAATGTGTCCAATTTTTCAGTTGTTTCGAATCGAAATATTATGAGTAATGAAATTAACCTAGGAGAAATTGGTGCTTTTCCTGCCAATACAAATCGTCTATCCATTGTCGATGTTATATTAATAGAAATCTTTGAAACGTTGAGTTTATGCATCGTACAGATCTCAAGCCAAGTGATTTCCATACAACCTGCAAAGGCCGCAAGGAATAATTGGACCGGAGTAGCAGCAGTATTATCCCCTGCACTTTCAATGGGTTCATCCATTTTTATTGTGTGATCCCCAGCTTTCACTGCGATTTGAAAATTGCTTACTTGGGAACAAGAAATTGAGGTTTTACCTAAATATAATTCAGAAGAAGCAGATGACCCCGCTTCCTTCAAATTGCTGTGAAAAGATTTTATTTTCTCATTTAAAGTTTCCATTCTCTTTGATTCAATCAACATGATTTGGTAGAAGAAAAGGCACTTTTATAAGGTTTTGAATAAAATTTTAATTAGCAATGAAAGTGAATGGAAGCAGATGAAAAATGAATGAAACGAGTCCTACTTGCGAGTATTGTCCGGAATGTGACAATTTACTTAGATATCACAAGAATGCAGAAGGGAAAGCGGAACAAATATGCTTTTGTGGTCATTGTGAACCATGTAAAAATCAACACTATCCCTTAAATCTAAAGGAAGAGGAAAAAATATGTAACCAATCAAGTTTCACACAGAAAATGGAACTTATGCACTTAACAAAACTAGAAAAGTCACTAATCACGCGCATTCTGACCCACCCCTCCTACCATCAATTGGATCCCGATGCAGAGGATTATCGCCCATTAGATTTTCTCGGAGATGCGGTTTTAGATTTGATAGTTCGCGAACAACAATTAAATAAGAACCCTCGAAAAGCCGTTGTAAAACGAAATCATTTGGTGAGTAATGCATACCTTGCTCAGATTTTTAATCAAATGGATTTGATCGTTGCGGTTAGAAAGCGTCCAAACTATGAATTAAACACCCATGACAAAGGGAGTATTATTGAAGGGTTTTTTGGTTCCTACTATCAATCTTTTGGACTTTCGGGGTGTAAAAAGCTCTGGAATCGTATGAATTTTAATTTAAAAGGAATTCCACGGTAAAAAAAAAAAAGTATGGGATGTAATAGCAAAGCTCAATCTGTAAATAGTTTTTGAATTGCTTCTTGAGGATCTTGATATCCTAACTCTTTACACAGGTCTTTTGCTAAATTAATCCCTAAATCGCGTGCAGGAAACTTCATCGGAGGATGATTTCCTAAAAATTCTGGATACCCTAGTAATATTGTTTTTAACGCCTTTTCTTTATCGGTCTTCATCAGTAGTTTCGCAGTGCGAAAAACAATTACATCTGCATATGGGGTAATAAACTGCGTTCGTAAGGATTCTAATCCTAAGGTATAATAATGAAGCGCATTTTCTTCATCACCCTTATTTTCATAGAAGGTCGCCAGAGCAATTGGTATTTTCATGTAATTTTGTTCGGTTATTTTTCCCTCTTCATATTTGATCGAAAGATCCGTTGCTGTTTTGCATAAGGAAAAATCATTCCCCATTTCAGCCAGTTCGACAACAAATCGACATAATGTTTGACCATATCTCTTACTCATTTCTCCAAGTGCCTTGTCAATCCATGTTTTATGATGTCGATACAGAAATTTCACTATGGAGGGATGACTTTCTATAATTAAATATTCGCCACGATTCGCTGCAGGATAATACTGTTGACTCTTCTCTGCATATATCACTTGAGTACCTGCAATCCAAAGCGCTAAAATAGCCATTTCCATAAGCATCTCAGGGTAAGAGTCTGGTTCAGGAAAAAGTTTTTTTAACTGTAAGAAAGCAGGCATAAACTTACTTCGAATCAGATCATCATACGTTTTTAAAATCTCCTCTGAAATTACTGGTGGTTCTGCGGTCGATACTGGAATAACCGTTTTTTCTGTAATTTCTTTTTGGATTGCTTGAAGTTTTTGACCATAATCTTGAGCCGATATTTCTCCTTTTTGATATTGTTGGATTACCTCTGTTTGCCGTTTTTGGATTTCAGCATAATCACCCATAAATTGACCTTGAGAAGGAGGTTTACTATTTGCAGCTGTGCGTAAAGCATTGTACTCTGGAGAATAAAAGAGATCTGCATTAATTCGAGCATAAATTCCAATTATTGCAGTATTAAATGCTTCAGCACCTAATTGAAATTCGTCACGAGTGGTACAATTTGCCATTTTATTCACGAGTTTTTGAATCCAATCATATATTGGTGCATCGTATCCCATTTTTGCCAGAGATTGATCTTGCTGAATTAACATTATTTGTTGTTTAAATTGTTCTTGATTTTCAATTTCACCTGAAAGGAATTTTGCCTTAACATTTTCCATCTTTTCATGATTTGGCTTCCATTTTGTCTCATCTTGTGTCATATTCGCGGCGAGCCATGAAGTAATTGTCATTTCTGCAATATAATTATTGCCACCCTTCATCATTGCTTGCCATTCACGGTTTGACAAATCTTCAGCTATTTTAATTGCTTCTTCCATGGAAAAATTATTGCATAATTGGGTTATTTTTTGCACAAATCCAAATAATCTTGAGGGATTGTCAGTAATCCCCGGAAACTGGTTATTACTAATTACTTGCTTTAACTGATCTTTTCTTGACGAGTCTAAATTAACCATAATCGAATCTAATTGTAATTTTTGATATTGAGATTGATATTCTTGAGGTGAAATTTCCTGTTTAGACATCTTTTGAGTCAATTCTTGAACTTTTGTTTGAAAAGTTGGGTCTTGGCTTGGTTGGGTCACCTTACCTTGAGCTTTAGCTATTGTTTGATCCCGCATTTCCTTAAATTTAGCTGAAAAATGCACTCCTTCCGAGATGACGGTTCCAATCTTTGTAAATTCGGGAATCTCTTCTGCCCAAACTTTAAAAAATTCTAACCGTTTACTTTTTACTTCTTGCCACTTCGATTCATCGCTAGCTTGTTCCAAGACACTTAATCCAATGTCTTCTTGATTTATGATATTAGCAGAAGAAAGTGCTTTAACCCATCCTTCTGGAAGATCTGCTTCTGTAAAAATGAATTTTTGAGCACAAGAATTGAATATTAGAGGAAATTTTGGACCTCCTGTTTCTTGAGGTCTTCGATTCCAAAAAATGCCTTTTATCTCTTTTCCAGCATTATCCCAAAATTTTCGATAGTTGGCATGTTCAAAATCCCATCCAGAATAACCTAAAAAAAGACACGAATATCTTTTTAACAGACTTTCTAAAACACGGCCTTTATTTACCGAAAAACCACTTGAACTTTTATAGGCTGAAGCGAGTGCAATAATAGTTTCTGGTTGTTCAATAGTGCCATGAATTTTGAAAACATAAAAACAAGGTAATTCTCCCGAATTCGAAATGATCTGAAAAATTTCATCAAATTCATCATTCTTAACAATTACTTGAAAGGGAACTCCGATTTCTTTTAATGCTCGCTCGATATAAATATCAAAATTTGTGGTAAAACAAGCTTTTAATATTCCTTTTTTCGCTAATTGAGCAATTAATCGATGATTTCCATTGGGTTCGGAAACATCTAAAGCTTGAAACGTTTTAAAAAAATGTTGGCCAAAAATATTGCCAAAGACTTCAAATATCCCTTCAGGGGAGAATAATTTTTCTTTGATGATTAAATCATCTGGGAGTTTAAATTCAGGAGGGACGGAATGGAAAAAGGATTCTAAGATTTCTTCAGTTAAAGTCCACCACGATGGTGCACATGTAGGTGCAGAAATGGAAATTCCGGCACCACAATATGCAATAATCCCCTTTTTTAAAATTAAGGGATCGATTGCATCCATTTGAATCATTGGAAAGGAATTAGATATCATCAATTATGGTTCTCATTTGTGAAAAAAAACCTTCTGGTATATGATCACCTGCAAAAATTAATTTGAAAATTTTTTACATTTTCTTTCGAAATTCTTCGAAGAAGGTCAAGCCGATAACGAAGATGAAGTCCAGAAACGTTTTATTGCCAGAATTGAGACTAAAAGAAGTTTGCTTCATTTTGGCTTTCTATAAAAATTTAAACCGAAAATACATTTTAACAAGGTTAAAAAGAACTAACTCTCAATTAACTACCGAAAAAAAGAAATTAGTTCTATAATTAATGAAAAAAGCAGTAAGACTGAAATTATTCGTCTTTTTCCCATCGCCAGATTGTACCACATTGGCCGCAAGTATACTTCTTAGCGAAGATTGGTGGATAGTCATATATCTGATGTTCTCGATCTTCTGTTTCCCTAATCATATTTTTCTTGTAGTTTCCACATTTTGGGCACGCTAAGCGGTTGCCCCCCTTCTGCACTAAAATTTCACTCATTTTGTTTTTCACTCAACTCGTTTTTTAGAACCTTATTGATTACATAATGCTTCTGAACAAAATAAAACTTTTGAACATTTCCTCAGAAAAAAGATGGATCATGCCAAAAAGTGGTCTCTCCAATTTTTAGATAGGAAGGCTTGTTCATTTAAAATAACACGAAACTTGTTGAAAATAATATGAGTGAATATCAAAAAAAATCGAGTCATGGAATTTCCACGGCAATTACTATTGTAGTTATAATCTTTGCCATCGGGTTCTGGTATTTTGCCTTGTATGGCCCGTTACCTGACGACCAATACAATCCAGCTACATCTTCTGGAAAATTTGAATTAATACAAACAGATTACGAAAATATAACAAAAATCTCACTTGATATACAAGCAGATGTTGGTGATTTTGACGTAGGCCTTCTCAATAATGATTCTGAAAATTTGATTAGTGCTGATTGGGCATTGGAATACCGAGTAGGCGATAGTGCGGTTGAGGATTTGGAAATCACATTTTCAAATACGACAGTTAATGAAACGATAATCATCACTTTAGTTGTTGATTATCCAGATGAGGAAATCATATTAATTGATGACTGGGACTTTACCATATACATCAATCCAAATTATGAACTTTATTCCATAATCGGAGATATAAAAGCCGGAGAACTTGATGTAGATCTTGCAAACATAGAAATGGAAACATTCATTATCGAATCCAGTGCAGGAAGCATTGATATTAATCTTAACACAGTGAATATTAGTAGTGGTGCGTATTTTCAAACCGATGCAGGAGAAATAACAGTTTCTCTCAATGAAGTTTCAATTGATGGAGATTTATCTGTGACTACTGATGCAGGAGCCATTGATCTAAATATCGAAAATATTAAATTCCAAAATGAGTCTACAATCATTTTGGATTCTGATGCGGGAGCGATTCGCGTTAATTGGGACCAAACGATTGCATTAGGTGCTGATATTGTGTTGGATGCATCTACCGATGTGGGTGAAATCGACATTGAAATCCAATCGAATTTACTAAAATATTTGGTGGGGCTTGAAACAGATATTGGAGATACCCAATTTAATCATGAGGATTGGGGAACCACGAATGGATATTACCAATCCCCTGGATTTGAATCTAGCTTACTTGATCTTTTACAAATTGACGCAGAAACTAATGTTGGATCTGTTGAAATCGATATAACATTGTAATTTTTTATTTCTATTACGTTTTTTCTCGTAAAAATCAATTCCTCAATGCATATCATTTTTGAGTCATGACCAAATAGAAAGCCTCACTGTGAAAAATGACATGATCAATATACAGTCTTGTTTCTCTGGGTTGAATTCACGGCAAGCGGCCATAGTATCATCTTGCTGGATACTATTTAACACCCACGATTCACTTCTCTCTGTACTAATATCATGTCAATATGTCTCTGTGGTCTAAAATCTGTTAATTACTCTGAATTGCACGAAACCATGAATAAACTTCGATAAATAAATACCAATTGAAAATGAATCTAATAAGATTCCAGCAGATAAGGAGATTATTAAAACAAAAAGGTCAATACAACAGGCGATTCCAAAAAATTCATACTAAAACTTTTTTTCTATTTTCATTTTTCTTGTAAGATCTATATTCCTCGTTTTCAAAAACTTATTATATAGAATTTCCAGCCCACAATTAATTCATGTTCATCCATCATCCAAAACGTATAATTTCAAGTTCCAGAGTATTAGAGTACTGAATTGTGAAAACTGATTATTTTTTAGAATTATAATAGAAAATTCTAATCTTCAAAAAATAAGAAACGTTTTCTTGGAAATGTGAAATAATATAATTGATTGGAATTTATTAAATATAAATGGATAGCAATAAGAAAAAAAATGATCAACTTTCATATGAAATTATTGAGAAGAGAATTGCTAATTTCTATTTTGAATATGGTCATGAATTGGCAATAAATCCAAAGATGAACGTAATTTATTTCTATCTTCTGTTGAAACGAAGATTAACCCAGAGAGAATTAGTTTTTCTGACTCATTATTCACCAAGTCTTATTTCTAAAAATTTACAGGAAATGCAAAGATCTGGATTAGTATCAAAGGAATCAATAAGAAAAACAAATTCTTATAATTACTATCTCAATATAAACCAGTTTTCCTTTAATTATAGCTCGCACTATAGTAATGAACCGATCTTATGTGATTTGGAATTAATTAATAAAAAACTTCAACCACTTATCAAAGAAGCCAGACCTGGAAGTGCATTATTAAGTTTTAGAATTAATGAAATATTATTACTACGAAATCATCCTGAAATAATAGGAATTCAAGAACAAATTGAAAGCATTTATCAATCCAAATCAGAGTTCGTAAAAAATGAAGTGATGGGTGAGAAACCGATTGAATTTGATCCCATAGTGGAACAATTAGAATCTCAAGTAATCTCAATACTGATGAAATCAGATTCGCTCTTGATTAAAAATAAAAAATCTTTTAGTAATATTTTTGCTTATTTCTATACAAGGAAGATTTTAACTCAAAAAAAGATTCAAGAATTAAGTGGATATTCAATTGGCAAGATTTCTGAAGCTCTAAAATATCTAATAGAGGTATTAAATGTCCGAATTATTCAACCCTCGACTAATTCTCACCCAAGATTACGATATTATATTTTGGATTTTATTCAATATACAGAACTTCACTCAGAGATAAGTCTATTACACACTTTGGACAGATATTTTCCAGATTTTAAGCAATTATTTCAAATATTAACTGAAACTTCATGGGTTGATTCACAAGATAGAAGATTTGCCCAATTATATACCTTCCTTCATAGATATCTCCTTCCTAAATTTGAACATTATGAATTTCAGAAACAAAAATATCTTAGCAGTTTAGAAAATTTTTATCAATATTGTGTTTTAAATCAATTAGATTTACAAAGAGTTACTTTTGATCTTGAAAGTAAAGCACAATATGTTTCCTAAAATTATCGATTGAATTTGAACAAGAGTTCACTTTTTTTTCTTTCATCCTTTGAGAACAATTAACATTATAATTTTCTTTTATAAAGATCATTTTGGAATATTTAGACTCAATAATTTTTTCGGGTATTTAATCACCAGATTTGATATCTTGAAATTCTAAATGGAGAGAACCAAATCTAATAAAGCAATTGAGATGGTAGAATATAAAAATCAATAGCTATTTCAATTTTATATAACGATGAATCTATTGAGAGGATTGTATTCAACCGATACGTTTATAACCCTCGAAAAAGAATTAATCACCGAACTTCAAATTCCTAATAAAATTAATACCATAAATAAAAAAAAATTGTGATAAAGCTAATAATTCCGTGTTACTAATCAGTTAAAGGAAAAATGTCTTCATTGGATACAGATCCTTCAATAACATAATTTCCCGATCCATCGTAGTTTGACCAAAAATTACCTTGTTCTGAATCAGTATTATACCACAGATTACTGGCATTTTCATCATATCCGTGATTTTGATCTAAAGCTGCAAATGATAAACCATTATTCAGAAATCTATTACAGTATGCAAGATTATTTCGTGAAGAAAGTACGAATGACAACCCATAATTTGCATTGGATTCAATCATATTTTGCATGATTACATTGCTTGAGGAAGTGCGTAAATTGATCCCATCCCCTGATGAATTTTTTATGAGATTATTTTGAATGAGATTATTTTTTGCTGTATTCAAATGAATCCCTTGGAAGAAAAAGGAACATGTGTTGTTTTTTATTTCACAACTATCCGAGAGAATCAAATTTATTCCTGCTCCATCATTATTTTTTGAAGTACAATTGTTCCCAATAATCTTTGCAGTCCCTGCAACAACATTTTTAAACCGAATGGCAACATAGTTGGTTGAAATGGAACAGTTGATGATGATAAAATGTTTCTGTGTATTTTCTACAGCAATTGCAGGTTCATGTTCACCAGAGGCATCAATTTGATAATTTGATATAATATAAGGATCATTTTCAGATCCACTTCCCGCTCGTTTAACACTTCTAAAATCATCATCGGATAGAATTTGAATTGGATCATGCATTTTCATCCTAAAATTCGCATTATTGGAAGAATCGATAACCAAATAGGTGACAATACTACCAATACCAATAATTATCCCAATTCCCAAAATCATTATTAACTTTTGTTTTAGATACTTCATTATAAATATGAAATTGTGGAGAGATAAAAAGCAAAAGCAAACTCCAAATAGGGATTGTTCAACAAATCAGATGATAATTATATAACTCAACTAAAAAACATGAATGTAGAAAAAATGGAATAGTTTGTTAAACTTTATTCGTGATTTCCAGATATAAATAGTTCGAGTAATTCAAGGGATGATCATCCTAAATTTCCTACATCAATTATTCTTTGTCCTATGGATATATTTTGTTTGATGATTCGTTTTGATCAAATAAAAAGGATCAGTATTTTTATTAGCGGTCAATTTCTACTTCACCTATGGATAAGAAATGGACGATTTCGCCTTTTTCCCTAAATCGACAAGTTCTCAGCGATGTTTATGATGAATTTCAAAAAAAACACTATATGACAGGGTTAATGGAGCTAGATATTACGCAAGCTCGAACGAAATTACACCAGTACACTCAAAAATCCGGAGAAAAAATATCATTTACAGCTTGGATTCTACGATGTATTGCTAAAACAGTTGAAAAACATCCAAAAGTAAATGCTTATCGAATTGGAAGAAGAAAACTAATACATTTCCATGACGTTGATATCTCTGTCATGGTAGAAAAAGAAATCAAAGGAAAAAAAATCCCTATTCCTGTTTCAATCAAACAAGCGAATACAAAATCTACACTGGAATTATCAAAAGAAATTCGAAACGCGCAACTAACAGAATATGAAGAGAATGATCAACTCTTATATCAAGGCAAGTTAATGAAACTTTATCCATTCATTCCTAAATTTATTCGTCAAAGAATAATTCGTCATATGATTTCAAACCCAATGACCTATTTTCGGCAGGGAGCAACGATTATAGTAACTTCAGTAGGAATGTTTGTTAAGTCGAAGGGATGGATTTTAGGGTTTGGAGGATTAACTACACTCAATATAGCCATCGGAGGAATTTCCAAACGGCTCACGAAATTGGAAGATGTTATTGAAGAACGGGAATTTCTCAACATTACCATCCATTTGGATCATGACATTTTAGACGGAGCACCAGCGGCACGATTTGCCCAAGAATTAGAAGATTTAATTACATCAGGTTATGATATTCCGGTTTAAAAAAAGTTAATTATAGCGCAAAATCAAAGAATAGCTTCATATTTTCAGTTCGGATAAATCCAAAATTATCAATCAACATTTGAATTAAATCTAACAATTCTTGACCACGTTCCCGGGTTTTTGGATCGGTTTTTATATATTTATACTTTGAAACACCGGCCCGTTTCCGTTTCCGAAGGAATAACTGATCCAGAATCTCTTCAAGAGTTAAACCCTCCACGGTAGATTTTGTATCGAAAAATAGGGAGAAAATAACTTCTTTTTCAAGATCATTTTGAACCAAGGAATTAATTATCATTTGAATCCGATTTAATAAAACCGTTTTTTCCATGAGAATTTCTTTGCGTTGTTGTTCAACCTTGTTAATTTTTCCTTCAGCGTCAGCAAGTTGCTGGCCCAAAATTTTCAATGCATAATTCAATTGAGTATAATCAATACGCGCATTCGTACTCGATGTGACGGCGGTTTTTGGATTATGAAGCATTTGTTCCATACCTTTTGCCAATGCTTCTGGAGAATTTTCAACATTCAGAGAAAAATAATTAGGAGTCAGATCAATTTGGGCGAACAAGGCAATTTTTCCGCTAATTTGATAAAATTGTTTTTTTTGATCTCCTTGAGAATAAGCCATTTCCACCACACCAAAATTCACAAGTTTATCAAGATGTTTTTTAATCGCTTGTTTGGAGACCCCCAAATCAATGGCTAAATCAGACGCATAGCGAGGAAATTTAGAGATTTTTGATAAAATTTTTCGACGAATGTCATTACCCATCAATTCGAAAAAGGATTCTTCGTTAAAGCTACCATCCGATCGAAACATATTTGATTGGTTTTTAGTAAGGATCATTGAGGTGTTTGTTTTTAAAGGATGTTCTGAATCAATATCAGATGGTTTCGAACCATTTTTCTGGGCGGTCATAGTAGGTTAACTCCAAATACATGTCTTTTAGATAGTAAAAAAAACTTTAGATCGGATACATCAATGAGGCCATCTTAACTGTATAAATCTTTGGACATTGATCCATCCAATTTGTTGTAAGCGCGTTCAGATCGTGCAGAATCATGCACAACAATCTCCATTGCTTCATCAAAGTGAGATTTTTTGATAAGGATGGATTGTAATTCGTCTTCCTTCAAATCCAGAAAATTATTCCCTGAAATATAAGATCGAATTGCAATTTGTACAGCTCCAGAGCAAAATGATTCAATATCAGCTCCCGATTTTCCTTCCATCGATGAAGCAAGTGAATTGAGATCAATATCAGGATCAAGAGGTAATCCTTTAAGATGTATATTGAAGATTGCAACACGCGTATCTTTATCGGGCAATGGGATTTCAATTTGTTTTCCAAATCTCCCAGCCCTCATTAAAGCGGGATCCAAAATATCAGGACGATTAGTGGCTGCCACTAAAACGACATCGTGTAATCGCTCCATACCATCAATTTCAGTTAGAAGTTGTGATACAATCCGTTCCGTGACTTGATTGCTTTCTCCACGGCCACGTGTAGGAGCAATTGCATCGATCTCATCCATGAAAATAATGCAAGGTGCGGCTTGGCGTGCTTTTCTGAAAGTTTCTCGGACAGCTTTCTCACTTTCCCCAACCCATTTGGAAATAAGTTCTGGACCTTTAATGGAAATAAAATTTGCTTCGGCTTCATGGGCTAGAGCTTTTGCGAGCAAGGTTTTTCCAGTTCCAGGCAAGCCATACAAAAGAATTCCTTTAGCAGGTTTAGTTTTAAGATATTTATGAATATTAGGAAATTTTATAGGCCATTCAATTGCTTCTTGCAATTGCTGTTTAGCATGCTCTAACCCCCCAACATCAGCCCATGTTTCAGTAGGAGCACTAATTAAAACTTCACGTAAGGCTGAAGGTTCAATTCCAGCCAAAGATTTTTTGAAATCATCTTGAGAAATGGTTAATTTGTTTAGAATATCTGGGGGTATAACTTCTTCATCTAAGTTTAAATCAGGTAAAATACGACGTAGGGCGATCATCGCAGCTTCTTTTGCCAAAGCTTGCAGATCGGCACCAACAAAACCATGTGTTTTTTCCGCAAGGTATTTTAAATCAACTCCATCCAATAATGGCATCCCTCGAGAATGTATCTGAAGAATTTCCAAACGACCCTCTTTATTCGGAACTCCAATTTCAATTTCCCTATCAAATCTCCCGGGTCGGCGTAGCGCCTCATCGAGACTGTTGGGACGGTTTGTGGCACCAATAACAACAATATTACCCCTTTCATCAAGCCCATCCATTAGAGCAAGTAATTGTGCAACAACACGCCGCTCAACTTCACCTTGCACTTCTTCTCGTTTGGCAGCAATTGAATCAATTTCATCTATAAATATTATCGAAGGAGCATTTTCTTTAGCTTCTTCAAACACTTTCCTTAAGTTTTCTTCCGATTGCCCATAAAATTTAGACATTATTTCTGGCCCACTCAATGTTATAAAATGCGCATCAGTTTCGTTGGCCACTGCACGAGCTAATAATGTTTTCCCTGTTCCAGGAGGTCCGTATAATAATAATCCTTTAGGAGGTGAAATGCCTAAACGGTTGAATAATTCAGGATGACGAAGAGGTAATTCAATCATTTCTCTCGTTCGCTGAATGGGTTCGGATACACCACCTAAATCTTCGTAAGTGGTCCTAGGAATTGTACGCTCTAACGATTTTGCTTCAACA
The DNA here is from genome assembly GCA_025839675.1 of Candidatus Lokiarchaeum ossiferum. Taxonomy (GTDB): domain Archaea; phylum Asgardarchaeota; class Lokiarchaeia; order Sigyniarchaeales; family Promethearchaeaceae; genus Lokiarchaeum; species Lokiarchaeum ossiferum. Next base: position 4,771,081 of record CP104013.1, on the reverse strand, counting down.
GGTTTTCGATCCACCTGAATTTTAGTTCTTCGGGAGATTTGAACCGCTGGAACTTTGGGAGTAAAATTTTTCACAACAAAATGAACTGAACGCCCAATCAAATCAAAACTGATCGTGTCTCCAATCATTACAATCCTATTTTCTAAAATTTCAGCAAATACCGCCACATTTCGCACGCCAATATGCTTATCAACAGGAGCAAAAACTATTGATTGTGCAGGAGAGACGTCAATTTTGCGGATAAGAACGCGCTCATCAATAGAAGCCTTCAAATTTCGACGGATTGATCCATCAATCCGAATTATTCCGGTACCATCATCTTCAGAGTACCCGTGCATGATAAGAGCCACGGTTTTCTTCCCTGTGACAGCATTTTCTAACATAACACCATCTCCAGAGTGAAGTTTCAATTTTTTTTGAATTTCGGGATCAACACGCGCAAAACCACGTCCAGCATCACGACGACGTGAATCGCTAATACGTACAAAAGTTTCTTTGGGGCTCTCTTTAGGATCTGTCATTTTTTTTAGGCTCTGTCATTTTTTTTAGACTCTGTCATTTTTTTCTTTAATATACTATTTAATTAGTGTGAACTTAAAGTAATTTTAGTTTTGGGAGTTTTCTTTGCTTTGCATAATTTAATTTCGAGAATACCATTTTCATGATGAGCTAAGGCACTCTCAGGATCAATTCGTGGTTTTATTTTGATGTTTTTTTTAAAAGTTTCTCCGATCACGATTTCAATTTCATGAGGAGATCCTGCAATTTCAATATCTTCATCACCTACATAAGCGGGAATTTCGACAGCAACAATAAATAAAGCATCATCTTCATAAAAATCAATATAATCCGGTTTTTTGGATGCATATTGCTTTATACGTTGCTTCATCTCCAAATGCTCAAGATATTCATGGAATTTTTTTAAAGTCTCTTTATCTAAATCCCTTAATAAATCGACCGATCCTCCTTCCAGTTTTTCTTTGAGCGTATCCCACACCAATTCAAGGGATTTTTTATTAAAAGTATCATGAAAACTAAATGTGAATATTTCTTCATGTTGAGAGGGTAAGGGCTCAAAAAAATATTTTAGCTCGGTACGAAAATCGTCATCTTTCATAAGATGATTGAGTTTTTTAATGACTGCTTCGTCAATTGAGTCGTGTTTTTGATGAGGTTTTTCGTCCATTGAATTAGCTCCTTTTATGTACAAAATATACGAATTGTGTGAATAAAAACTTTCTTTGTATGAAAAAAGGAAAATTAGTTAATTTCTATGCGGCTGGTTTTGATTGTGGATTGATCTTTTAATATAGTTATTTCCAAAACTCCATTTTTATAACGAGCCTTAACAGAATCTGAAATATAATTTTGAGGTAAGGTTATAATTTCAACATAATCCAAAGCTTTCAATTCAAGTTCCTTTGAAGAAATTGAGATTAAGGAGATGTCTTTTTTATCAATTCCGGGAAGCTCAATCACAATTAAAAAGTGATTTTCTTCATCAAATATATCGACAAAAGGCTTATTGTTTTTATTTTCTAACATGATCTCTTCATTTATGGGAGAAGAAGCAAATTTTCTGCTTGTGAAATCCGCCAATAATTTATTAAATTGTTCTGAGATTTCGGGTTTTAATTCACCATTCACTTTTATCTCTGGTTCATCCATGCCTGATTTAAATCGGTAGGAAATAGAATAGGAATCTTGCGAGTCTTCACTACCCAAGTTTAAATTTTCAAACATTTTTTTTATAATTGCATCAAGTTGATCGAAAATATCTTCCATATCAATATTATATAGACAATGTAAATATTTAAGTATTTGCCAACAAAATGTTAACAATGTAAGAAACTTTCAATTTTTGTTTCTATTTTTTTTTCACTTCTGATGGAAGGTAGATCGTAAAAGTCGTCCCCTTCCCAACCTCGGAGTCAACTAGAATAATTCCATCATGTTTCTTAATAATAGAATAACACATTGCTAAACCTAATCCCGAACCGCTTTCTTTTGTAGTGAAATAGGGATCAAATATACGTGGAAGGAATTCTCGAGGAATTCCGATACCAGAATCTGAAATGACGATTTGAACGTATTTTAATCCCTTGCGTTTAGCAAAATTGTGATCACCGCTAGAGGCAATGAAATTGCTTGCACTTATTTTAATTGTTCCCCCATGAGGCATGGCTTGTTTGGCATTGATAACAATATTTTGAATAACCTGACTTATTTGGCTAACATCGACATTTACTACATCAAGATTTTCATCAATTTGCGAATCGAATTGAATGTTTGATCCCCGTAATAAAAATTGTACTGTGTCTGAGATAATATGGGAAATCGATTCGGATTTTTTAATAGGAGCACCTCCTTTAGAAAAAGTTAACAGCTGCTTAGTTAATTGAGCAGCTCTTATACAAGCACTTTCGGCTTCATTTATTAATTCCCGTAAAGAAGATTGATGATTTTCAATTTCTAAAGATGCAATAGATAAATTCCCAATGATGGAAGTCAAAAGGTTATTAAAATCATGAGCAATTCCACCAGCTAAAACACCTAAGGAATCCAATTTTGAAGTTTTAATTATTTCTTCCTCCATTTTTCGTTTCTCAGTCACATCAAGGATGATGGAAAGCCATGCTGGTCTTCCTTCATAAGAAATTTTCTTTGAATAATCTTCAATCCATTTTATCGTCCCATCCTTAGTTTTGATTCGATAAGTATATTCAAGTAAATGATTCTTTTCATGGTTCTGATCATCATCAAATAACTTAGTGACATAATCCCAATCATCTTTATGGATTAATTGTAAATTCTCATCTTTTCCCCAAGAATCACGCTCCTCTTGAGAATAACCAGTGATCGTTTCAGTGCCAAGATTGCTATATTTTGTTACACCATCTTGAGTGACGTTAATTCCAACAAAAGTCTGGTCAGAAATAGCGCGAAATTTACTTTCAGATTCTTCAAGGTTTAAAATCGCATTTTTTTGTTCAGTAATATCTAAAATTACACCTTGAATTAATCGCCCAGAAATAGATTCAATAGGTTTGGAATAATGGCGAACCCATCGAATTTTCCCGTCTGAACGTATAATGCGATATTCCTTAGCTCCAAAGTCACTTTTTCCTAACATTTTTTGATCATGAAGAGCAAGAAAATTGTTGAGATCATCAGGATGTACAATTTCACGCAGCTTTTGTTCAACATCCCAATTTGTCACATCATTTACAGTATATCCTAAAATTTGAGCAAATCCTTCATTCACGAAGACAAAAGACTGATTTTTTATTAAAAACATCCCCAAAATGGACTGCTCACTCATAGTACGGAATAACGCCTCACTTTCTTTGAGAGAATATTCAATAATACGTCGATCAGTAATATCCTGCACCATAGACGCATAACCTAAGAGATTATCACTCTCATCAAGAATCGGAGTGTTATACCATTCACAAATTATGCGATCTCCTGATTTTGTTAGATTTTCATTAATGTTCGTAGAAGGAGTTTTTTTAATCTGCAAATCCTGCAGAATCGACTCTATTTCATCTTGAAGATCTGCAGGAACAAGTAACGATTCAATATTTCTTCCAATAGCCTTCATCTTTGGATATCCAAAAATTTTTTCTGCAAAATTATTCCATTCGGTGATTTTTAGGTTAAGATCATATTCAATTACTGCAATTGGTATATTTTCAAGAATAAAATTTTTTTTTTGATTTTCTTGGGTTTGGGCAATTTCACGTGTTTTTTGTGTTGTGTGATTTGAAATACAACCAGTTAAATACTCAAAGGAACCGTCTTCATTAAATACAGGATTACCAACATCCCTAACCCAAAATTTCGACCCATCTTCCAGCTTAATCTGATAAACGAGGCAATAGGACTGATTCTCTGCAATTGAATGGGATATTATATTCCGGATATATTTTTCGTCAGATTGGGATATTAGTTTAGAAAAATCTAGAGAGTTAGAAATGAAGTCATTTTTGATCTTTTCAAATAGTGGTTCATAACCTCCTTTAAGAATTTCCAGACCCCATAAGTGGTTTAAGTTAGATCTATAGAGAATAACGGCAGTCTTCTCAAGAAATTCAGGCCATTGATTATGGACTTGAGATGGGGTTAATTTTTTATCATTATTTGATTGTATCTTTCCTGATTGCTGAACCATAAAAATCACTAATATCCTTGAAGAATGTTAAAAGCTAAAATGTAATTAGGTATTTGAAGTTAGTTTTTCATAAAATTTTAAAAAAAATTTTTTTTTTCAGAAATTATTTTAAGAGACAGTATTTTTTTTATAATTGACCGATGAAAAAATTAGTCAAGATACTTAAAAATATGTATTTAACTGGAAGCGATGATAACTTCCTTACAATTTCAAAAGATCCCTACTACATTCAAGTTAATGGGGCAAAGAAAGCACCTAAAATCTTTATTGATGCAGTTTCTAACTCCCATCTTGCAGAAGAAGAATTTTTATCAGAAGAGCAACTTCAGAAATTTGCGGAGTTAGGTTTTGAAACAGAACCGAGGAGTGGAAACCTATCTTTAGAAATGGATTTTTCAGTGGAAAAAGCGCCCGATATTGATGAAAAAATAATAAAGGCGTTAGATATCTACGGAATTGATCCTCACAAAGCAGAATTTGAAGAAAATATTGATTAATTTTTTTTTTCCTTATCCCTCTTTTTAGCTTTGATATATATCATTAAATACAGTCCTATTAGCATTATGACCATACCAATTATATGATAACCTTTGATAGGTTCACCAAGAATGATAAATGAAAGAAGTGCAGTAATAACGGGACTTGGAGTTACTAAAGCACTGGCATAACTTAAATCGATGAGGGAAATACTGTTATACCAAGACAAATGCATTAGAAAATAGGTCCCTCCCATTAAAAAAGCAAAGAATAGGTGATTTATTTGGGTGAAAGAATGCAAAATTATTTGCAACCCATCATTGAATACATTTACACAGAATATTGTTAGTGTTATGACACCAGAACGAATAAAAATGACTTGAGAAGGCGGAGCCAGTTTCCTAACAAGCAAAGGTTTAGTAATTGCATGTCCAATTGTCCAAAAGAGAGGTGTTATTAAACACATCCCAAAACCTAAAGAAAAAGCATCCAATTCAAATTTTCCTTCTGTTCCTAAATAAAATAAACCCACAAGCATTAAAAAGGTTAAAAAAATCTGTTTTATGTCAAATTTTTCATGAAGAAAAAAAAACCCTACAATCATAGCATAGATTGGAGAAGTCTTTAATGCAATTGAGCCAGAAACACCGCCAGCAAGAGTTAAACCTTCAATATAAAGATAGGTCGCGAGTGAAAAAATTAACCCAACCAAGACTAAACGTGAAATAACATTTTTTATCGGCAACTTTTGGAAACTAGTCAAATCAGATGTAATTGGAGTAAGCTTTCTTTTCTTCATGTCCTTTATAAAAAATGGTAATGACAAGCAACACTCGATCAAAGACATTAAAAAAACAAATTGTAAAGCGCTTAAATCTTCCGGACGAGAAGAGTTGATTATTGGATGAACCCCGTTCCCAACTAATACAATTAAGGCAAAAATGATTCCCCATAATCCTTGAAATGATGTTTTAGAATTAATTTCTTCATCATCAATATGTAAAGCGATTTCTGATCCCATTCTGTTACCGAATACAATGTTCAGAGGATTAAGATTTTTTTTAAAAAATTGGTTGGTAAAAATTTTTTACGATGCTTCATAACCTAAGGACATGGTTAAGCTTTTTAATAATAAATTTCAAATCTTTAATTTCGTGAGTGAGATTTTGGGACAAATAATTGATTCCAAAGGTCAAAAACTCCTAACATCAATCTCTGATGTGAAAAAGTTGGAAAAAAAAATTAAAATTAAGCTTCTTGGTGATTTGACCAAATATCTTGCTGCAATTAAAAGAATCATACCCATTTTAGAGAATTTAGACCTTTATTACTTACCCAGTGAATTATTTTCTGAATGTAAATTAATTCATCAAAATTTAGGAAACAATATCTCAACTATTCGTTCAATCCAATCTTTGTATAAATATTCTAGTTTTTTGGAAAAATTTTATAACGAAACCAGCAAGATTGAATCAAGCATCCTTTCCACATTAGATTCATTTTCATCATTGTTATTTAATTCACCCTATAATATACAACATCCAGATCTCTTACCAAAAAATAATTCACCCACTCAAAAACTTCCAGAGATTTGGTATACAATTGAATGTTTAAAACAAGGAACTGTTCATTTGAACATATATCCCGTCTCATGGATGAAAATTTTTGAAGAAATTGGAATTTTAGAAGAAGAGTTAAAATCATTGCAGAAATCCACTAAAAATCAAAATATTCAATTTTTAGAACTTTTTACCACACCAATAATTTCTGACCACGCGACTTTGTCTTTAGATTATTGCAAGCAAGAATTTTTATATTTACTTTATTCTAAAGAAGCGATCCAATTATCCTACCCTTCCTTTAAAGATAAAATCCAGAAAAAATTAATTGCTAAACAACTGGAATTATATTTAAATCGGCAAATAAATTTTGAAATGAGTTTAATCTCAAAAAAATATGGCATTCTCTATGTGTTTAACGAACAAAGTATTGCTTCCAAAGAAATTCCACATAATATTAAACTCCAATTAGAAGAGTTTCAAGATCAGATTACACAAAAAAAACAAGGAGATCTGAATGCAGCAAACAAAGAACTTCAAAAATTTGGAGGGCAGTTTTTCCAAATATTGGATGCACTGGAGAATTGGAGCCAAAAAATTGCCCCTATTGTTCAACCGTGGAAACAAATTTTGAGAAAAAATCAAAACATGATTAACCAACTACGCGGTGAAATAAATCGCAAGTTGAATGATTTTGAGGAATATTCTGATTCAGTTCAAGAAAATAATGTAAAATTGGAGATTGAACAAAAGATAAGCAAACAAATTGGGCGATTAGAAACATTACTTCTCGATTACCAAAATAAAACTACTCCATATTTGGAAAACCTACCAGACTTAACCCCCATGAATGAATTAATTGAAGATTTCAACACACGAGCTACATCTCTTAAAGAACGCATGAATAAAATATTTAAAGAATATAGCGAGAAAAAGATAAACATCAGTTCATATATTGATTCTTGGGAAGAAAAATACTCCGAAATTCTGAATCGCTCCAAATTTTCCTTAAGAACTTCCCTTGTTCAATTATTTGATCAATTTTCAGGAGTTTTGGAAAAAGAAGGAAAATTATTTAATATTATTCAGGATGTGTCTACTCCCAATGAAAATTTTGATCTTTTTTCTACCAAAATTGTCTCCCCAGAAGGTTTTTCCGAAAAAGATATCCGTCTGCAGATAGAAAAAATAACGACCAAACTAGCAAGTCTCGATGTGCGTAAGCAGAAATATGAAGAGGAGAAAAAAAGGTTTTTGTCCCTTCTTGAAGAGAAACTTAATGAAAAAGGTTTAAAATCAAAAAAATGCATAATTTGCCATAAATCGGTTAAAGTGGCAGAAGATAATTATATAAAATGTGAATTTTGTGATTCTTTAAGCCATTATACATGTGCGGTTTGGTGGATTCAAAAATATAACTCCTGCCCTGTATGCCATAATAAGTATACAGTGCCTGGAAATGAGTTATTTGATCCAAATTCATTTGAATCTTAATTGGATGATTAGTTTTTCAAAGAATTAATCTTTTCTTGAATTGGCTTAATTTTTTGGGAATCATATCCAATTTCGTGGAACAATTCTATAAGATATTCATAACGAGCCAATGCTTTCGCGGTTTTTCCTTTTAATTCCAAATTTTTTGCTTTTTCTTCAATCATGACAGCACGATCAATTTTTAACTGGAGTTCCGGAGAAGGTCGATTTCGGAGTTCTTCCTCTAATTGTTTAAGGCGTTCCTTTTCTGCAAGAATTTCCTGTGCTCGGATTTCATAATGTTCTTTTTCAAGTCGAAGTTTTTCTTCTTGGAGTAAGGTTTTTTCTTCCAATTCTTTCTTTTTTATTTCCATATCTGAGGCTTCTTTTAGTAACATTTCTGCTTGTTGAGTCCATCCAAGTGTCTCAAAAATCTTCGATGATTTGATGTACAACTCTGCTGCTTTAGAGAATTTATTTTTCGAAAAAGCATTTTTTGCAAGAGCCATTGTATCGTTAGCATCAGTTAGCATTCGTTCTTCTTCTTTCTTTTTTGCCTGAAGAAGTTGCATTCGTTTTAATCGCTCTTGTTTTTTTCTTTCTGCCCAATCCATTTTTTTCACCTAGGTTGTTCAAAGATCATCTAACCTAATGACAATTTAATGCCATTAAAATATCGTTCCAATCTTGACAAATTGCTTGTACTTTCCCATCGAATTCCTGTTTTTCTTTAACTGAAGTGAATGCAATGGGAGTGAAATTGAACCGTTCGTATAATGCAATATCTGTTTGTTGTAAAGAAATTCCCACACCAGATTTATATTTTTCATGAATATTTTCGAGACATTTTTTCCGATATTGATGCAATTGTTCATTACCTTTTTTAAAGAAAATGGTTAAAGATTCCATTGGAAATCCTAATCTCGTTAAAATATCGAGAGTTTTATCCTTTAGATCAATAGATCGTGCTGAAATTACAAAAATATCATAATTAAGAGCCAGTTTCTTCAAACCGTTGATTGATTCACCATAAGCAACATCTTGATCGAGCAAATCTAAACGATTATAGATGGAGTAAAATCGGTTTCTTCGTGAACTCGCAGAAAAAGTAACCGTGGGAGTACTAAAAGATGCAACTTGCATTAGATACTGCTTCTGCGATAAATATTGTTTGATTGATGCATCATCCCAACCGAGCTCTAAATAGGTGTAATATTTTCGCCAATAATTATTCAGAATTATATTGTCCAAATAAAGAACTAAACCCCATTGTTTCACCATGGAAATTTCCTCTAAGCTATATTGATCCTAAAGATAATTTCACCTTAGTTGTTTTATTTTTTTTGTTTTATGATTTTATTAAATCAGAGCCAACAATTTTATTTAACTAAAAACCAATTAAATCTTAATTAAAAGAAAAAAACTTCTTCAAAGATTGAAGAATATTTCATTGAGGTTGTGATCAACATCGAAACAAGCAAAAAAAATGTTGCGGTAATAGGAGCTTCTGGTATGGCAGGCCAGCAATTTATCGAAGCATTAGACGGACATCCATGGTTCAATATAGTATCTATTCATGGAAGTACAAAAAGCATAGGAAAAACATATGGAGAAACACGAAAAGGCATATCATCACATTTGACATCTCCACATATCTTGGATATGCCCATAACAGACATCTACGATGCCGATATTAATAATATTGACATAATTTTTAGTGCGGTTCCCAGTACGATTGCAAATAAAATGGAAGCAGAACTAGCGATACAGAAACCAGTTATTAGCACAGCTTCTGCATATCGATATGAACCAGACATACCCATTTTCCTTCCATTTGTTAATGGAATTCACTATAAATTATTTGATAAACAAAAAGCGGATAGAGGATGGAAGGGATTTATATGCCCCGGACCAAATTGCAGTACAGTTGGCTTAGCTATAGCAACTTTTCCTATTTTTAAAAAGTTTGGAATTAAATCAATCCATGTGACCACACTACAAGCAATTTCTGGCTCAGGATATCCTGGTACCCCATCTTATGATATATTAGGTAATGTCATCCCCTATATTCCCGATGAAGAAGAAAAAATAATCAAAGAACTCAAGAAAATATTTGGAATTATTGAAGAAGGCAAAATAACGGCACCTGATATCATGATGGATGCAAAATGTAATAGGGTCCCAGTCATCAATGGCCATATGGAAAGTGTTTTCATCCAAACAGTAAAACAAACAACAGTTGAAGAAATTCAAGAGATTCTAACAAATTTTAAAGGGGAGACCGAAGGTTTGAATCTTCCGAATGCACCAGAGTATCCAATACGAGTATTTAATGATTCTGAACCATACAGACCTCAACCACGTGTTGAATTAAATAGATGTAATGATCATTCAGGGATGATTACGTACGTAGGAGGAATTTCCAAAACGAATTTTCCCAACGGTTTTAAATTTACTGTGCTTTCCCATAATACGGAATTGGGTGCAGGAAGGGGAGGAGTTTTGAGCGCGGAATATTTGGTTGCAAAAAAATATATATAATCTTTTGTTTTTTTCCTATTTTGAATTATCACCTATATCAATGGGTGAATATATGTCTATTAACCCCGAAGTGTAATGTTCGAGGAAAATCAAATTATCAATGGGTGAATATATGTCTATTAACCCCGAAGTGTAATGTTCGACGAAAATCAAATTATTAATGGGTGAATATATGTCTATTAACCCCGAAGTGTAATGTTCGACGAAAATCAAATTATCAATGGGTGAATATATGTCTATTACCCCCGAAGTGTAATGTTCGACGAAAATCAAATTATCAATGGGTGAATATATGTCTATTACCCCCGAAGTGTAATGCTCGACGAAAATCAAATTATTAATTGGTGAATATATGTCTATTAACCCCGAAGTGTAATGCTCGACGAAAATCAAATTATCAATGGGTGAATATGTGTCTATTAACTCCGAAGTGTAAAGTTCGACGAAAATCAAATTATTAATCGGTGAGTATATGTCTATTAACTCCGAAGTATAACGCTCGACGAAAATCAAATTATTAATCGGTGAATATGTATCTATTAACTCCGAAGTATAACGCTCGACGAAAATCAAATTATCAATGGGTGAATATGTCTATTAACCTTGAAGTGAAAGAAAAATTTTTCAGTTTTTTGAATGTGTATTAGCTAAATTTTAAATCTAATCTGTTTTGATCAAACCTATGAGAAAAGATATTGAAAATCTTTCGAAGGAACAACTTTTAGATTACATCGAGATGATATCCAAAAATTGGCTCGCACATGATGGTTGTTGGTTTCAAGCAATTGAACGTGATATTGGAATGAGAGAAGCCATAAAATATGATGTTGCAGGTTGGAAACGATTTACAGTGATCGAGGCTAAAAAGATTAAACAGTTTTTAGGGTTGGAAGAAAATCCTGGACTAAAAGGTTTGATGCAGGCGTTGAAATACCGATTATATGCAAATATCAATGTACAAGAGATTGTAGATATTACGGAAAATTCATTTATCTTCCACATGAACAAGTGTAGGGTTCAAACCGCGCGAAATAGAAATAATTTACCCGATTTTCCATGTAAAGAAGTGGGAGTTGAGGAATATGGATTATTTGCTAAAGCCATAGATTCTCGCATTCGAACTGAATGTATTTGTTGCCCTCCCGATGAACATCCACCAGAATACTATTGTGGTTGGAAATTTATTCTGGAATGAAAAAAGACATAAAAAAAATTTTTTACAATTTATTTTAGAAATGAAAAAAAAAGTTAGTATTTAACACCTGCAGCGTCTGCAATTATTTCAACCAAATCCTTTACTTCAGATGTATAGTTTTTCAATTGTTCTTGTGCTTTTTTGAAAGCATATTCACAGGTTGGGCAGGCAGATACAACATAATTGGGAGAATATTTCTCCAATTGAATTAAACGATCTTCACGTACTTTGGAAGAAAATTCAGGGTTTGAGATTTGATAGGCCCCTCCCATCCCACAACAACGAGTTTCATCCCCATGCAAATATGCTTCTTTCAATTGCACCCCAGGAATTTTACCAATTAATTCGCGGGTTCCATCAACAAAATTGATTTCGTTATTTTTTCTAGCCAATAAGCAAGGATCATGATAAGTAATTGTTTTATCAATGGTTTGAGTTAATTTTAGTGATCCTTCATCGATTTTGTTCAAAAAGTATTGAATTGCTGGCAACACTTCAGCTTTTACAGGATGACCTAGGGAAGTATAAGTCTTTTTAATAGTCCCTGTGCATCCTGGACAAGTTGAAATGATGGTTTTCACTTTAGATTCCTTAAGGAGAACTTGATTTCGTTCAGACAAACCAACAGCAACGGATCTATGACCTGCTTTATTTACGGGACCACCACAACATTCCCTAGATTCAAGATGTGTACAATATTTTACACCCATCATTTCCAACAATCCCATAGTTGCTCGAATTGCATGTGGAGCATATTTCATATCCATACATCCAATATAATAAAAAACCTCAGGATTGGGATCATTATGATTAAAATCTGATTCTTCCGAAAAAGGGGAAATTTCAAAAACGGAGCCGTTACTTTCAATGCGTTGCTTTAGAGGTTGAACAGATTGAGGTAATAAATCACGTTTTTCAAGTTCGGCGCGCATTTCAACGAGAAAATCTCCAGTACTAATATCCATTGGACACCACTGAAGGCAAGCGTTGCAACCCATACACTGATAGAGAGTGTCAATAGCACTAGATTCGCCCATGGGAATATGTTGCATACCCATAAAATATGAAATTCGTGCTTTACTGGCAGGAGCATACGGCTCTTTTTTGGTAACTTGCACTGCGGGGCAATCAAAACGACACATGTTTGGACATAAGGCGCATTTTGCCATATCTTTTAAATTTGCATCGATATTATCCACAGTATAGAATTTTTTCCTATTTTTATACCCATCAATGAAATTATTACGATCTTCTTTACTCACGGTCTTAAAAATTGGAATCATCCAACTATATTTCTTAAATTTTTTAAATATTTCCATATTAAAGCCCTCCTTTAGGTTTTGCATCAAGGGAAGACCGTTGAGTTAAATAAACCGATCCTTCTTCACGCTGAGAAAACAATTTTCCAGGATTCATAATATTATTTGGATCTAATAGCTTTTTGATCCGCTTCAATAGCTTAAACTCTTCACCGTGTTCAAGCTGCATCCAGCGTGTTCGATTCAAGCCCATCCCATGATGATGAGACGCAGCACCACCTTTTAAAAGAGTTCCTCTAACAGCTGCATCCCAGCATTGATTATATAATTCTAAATAATCCTGATTTTTTTTCGGAACACCACTGAAAGTAAAATAGAAACATACTCCAGTCGGATAAAAATGAGAAGCATGCCCAGTTGCCATGAGAGCTCCGGGAACAGCAAGTATCTCTTGAACAACAGCTTCATATAATTCATTTGCTTTATCCCAAGGAATAGAAACTTCGACAGTATCAAATACAAGACCGTATGGTCCAAAATCTGATGATTCTTTGACATTGAAACGAGTCTCAAACCAATGATCTACAGGTCTACTACTACAAGCTTCTCCGTTGTGTTTAAGGCAGTTTTCTTCAGTGATTGTCATTTCTAAATCAACCAATCGGCTGCTCCCTTCAAAAACAAAAATCACCATGAGTTTATCCTTAGATTTTTTTTCAGTTGATCCAAAGTGACGAACTGTTTCTGGTTTGTCATAAATTCGAACGACCGCTGGATTAATATTCGCTTGTAAGGTTTCTCGTATTGCATTCAAACTATCTTGTAAAGTAGGAAACACGAAGGAAGACCCTGCTTGTTTTTCAGGAAATGGCCAAATACGACAAGTAACTTCAGTAACTATACCAAGAGTCCCTTCAGAGCCTAAAAAGATTCGATCTACAATAGGACCTACCGATGCTCGCGGATAAAATTTAGACTTGACAATCTCACCCGTAGGAAGGACAACTTCTAATGATTTGACAATGTCTTCCATTTTTCCATATTTTCCAGAAAATTGACCTGCGGCGCGGTGAGCCACATACCCTCCAACAGTTGAAGCATGTAAAGATTGCGGGATATGACCCATCCGAAATCCGTGTTCATGCATGTAACGTTCTAAGACTTTTCCATTTACACCTGTTCCAATAGTTGCAGTCATATTTTCTGCATTAATTGTGATCTGGTCAAAATGTTTCATATCCACCATAATTCCACCTTTAATTGGAACTGCACCTCCTACCACACCGGAGCCTTCCCCATAGGGAATAACGGGGATAGGTGGTTTATGACTATTAGCATATTTTAAAATTTCAGCAATTTGGTGAGTTTTTTGAGGCCATACTATAATATCAGGATATGCTGGGATTTTCCCATCAAGAGTCATTTGATTAGATATTAGCCAATAATCTTTTCCATAAGCCACTTTGTCAATATAATCCGTTGAAACCCATTGATTCCCAAGAATTTTTTTCAGTTTGGATATAACAATATCAAGATCTTGGATTACAGCATGGGGATCATGATCAAAATTTACTTTGAGATCTCCTTTTTCTTCCATAGATATATCATTAGACGTTTCTTTTTAAAAAAATTTGAACTTGGTTAAATGAAAAGCAAATTTCTTATCAGAGTAAATTCTCTCCAAAACATCCAGCGAAAGGTTAATTTGGGATTTATTTATTTTGATTTAATTAACTCAATTAAATCAAAAGAAAATGAAAATGAAAAAATTATTTACTCACATTGTATGCAGTGGCAATAATTTCATCTGCAATTGGTGTATTTGGAGATCCATCATAACGAATTGTTCCATCAAGAACAACTAATCTTCGCGCATGTTTTCGTATGAGGGTGATATCATGGTGAACCATTAATACAGTTAAACCATACTTATCATGTAATTCTTCAATCAAAGTAAATACACTTTGAGTCATTTGATAATCCAAAGCACTGGTAGGTTCATCCATAAGAATGATATCAGGATTCCGAGCAAGAGCTCGTGCAATCATAACTTTTTGTTGCTCACCACCTGAAAGATGCCCAATAGGCCGTTTTGCATACTTCCCCATATGTACCTTATGCAATGCAAGACGGACGGCTTCAAAATCTTCTTTTTTCGGCCTCTTCAAAATACCAATGATCCCATAACGTCCCTGTAAAACGGCTTCAGACACACTAAGAGGAAATTCCTTGCTAAATTTAGTATCTTGAGGAACATATCCCAATTGATTACGAATTTGACGATTAATTTTTTTGCCTTGCATTCGGATAGTCCCTTCCATTGGAACGATTAAATTTAAAATACTTTTTAAAAATGTCGATTTCCCGCAGCCATTCGGCCCGATTATTCCAATGTAATCTCCTTTTCGAATTTTGAAATTAATACCATGTAATATTGGTCTCTGATTATATCCCAATTTAACATTTTCAAACCTTATTAATTCTTCCTCGGGATTCATAGATAATTCTTGATTGGAGTTATGTTCTTGTTTTGCCAAGCTTAATACCTCAAAATTTTTGATGAGAATGATTATGTGAAGAATTGAGAGATTTTGAATGAGTGTGAGATTTTCCTGAAGAATCAACAATTAAGATTTCACTTTCATCTTCACAATAAGGGCATCGAAATTCATCATCCACACAAAATTTACAATATTTCTGATGATCTAGCTGATCTTGTTGAGTTATAGGCTGGTAAGCTTTTCTTTTGGGGGAAAAAGTAAAGCAAAGAATATAAATGAATGTGATAACCATTACAATTGTAGAACCAGTAGGTAAATCAAAATAAAAACTCAGAATTAACCCAAGGGAAGATGAAATAGCACCAAATAATGATGCTAAACCGAGCATTTTATTTACATTATAAGTTAGAGCATGAGCGGCAGCCCCAGGAGTCACAATCATTGCAAAAACTAAAATTGCCCCAATCGCTTGAATGGATACAGTTACAATTCCAGCAATAATTCCAATAAAGATGTAATTCAATAACCGAACAGGTATTCCAGAAACTTTGGCCATTTCTTCATCAAATATTATGAAGAAAAATTCTTTCTTCAGTGCAAAAAAGATCACCAAAATGATTCCTCCAAGGATAATCAATTGCCACATACTTTCTTTAGGGACGGTTAGAGCATTTCCGAATAATAATGACTGGACGTTTGTACTGTACGATTCCATTAAACCAATAAATAATATTGCAAGAGCCATTGTAAAGCTAAACATAATCCCCACAGCAGTATCGTTTTTGCCACTGGGATCCCGATCATTAACAAATCCAATAATCATTGCCGCTGATTCCCCAAAAAGAAATATAGTGATAAATGGATTAGTCCCCAGCAAAATGGCTAAAGCACCTCCAGCAAAACAAGAATGTGCAATCCCTGCACCCAAAAAAGACATACCTTTGAGAACTACAAAAACACCAATAATTCCACAGATTACACCTACTAAAATGGTAGAAAGCAAGGCAAATTGCAAATATTGATATTTTAAGCTTTCAAAAAAACCTAATGTCTCAAGCAACATAAGCTACTTAGAAAGAAATCAGCCCACCCTTAAAAACTACCTAGTTCAAAAGAAAAAACTTTCCAATTAGCTTTAAAAAATTTACAAAGATATAATATAAATCAATAACTCACTTTTTGCTAGATCGAGTACCTTGATTCTGCGAGATTATGAACGGAAAGAATTGCAAAAAGAATTAGATGCAAAGAAGGTCCAAAAAATAGCAATATTGGGTCTTGGAAATGCTGGAAAAACGTCCATTGTTAAATCAGTCCTTTACCAATTCGAAGCATTAATGTCTTTGGCTCCAACCAAGAGTGTAGAAAGAACAAGTATTGAATTTTTGGGACGAGAATTATTGATTTGGGATTTTGGAGGGCAAGAAAGGTATCGACAAAATTATTTAAATAATCCCAAAAAATATTTTGAAGGAATTCGCTACATCTATTATATCGTTGATAGTCAGGATACCAAAAATTTACGTGAATCCATGGCTTATTTTCTTAAAACTTTCGAAAAAGCGATTGAATTTAGCCCAAATGCCAAATTATATTTATTTTTCCACAAAATTGATCCAGAGTATTCTGGAAGTGTCGATTTTACCAAGGTTGAAAATGAGTTTTTAGAAGAAATCCTTCCAAAAGTTCAAGCAAAAGCAAATAATCCTCCAGCTATATTTCACACTTCAATTCATCATCCATTAAGCGTGATCTCCGCATTTACACAGCCTATGTTGAGTAATGAAGACATTTATGAAACACTTTGTAAAACCATTGGTCAATTCTGCAAAGAAAATGCCCTGAATTTTGGAATTCTTTTTACTAAGAACTTCTTTGAAATTGGAAATTTTACCAATCCTGACCATTTACAAAGCAATATAAAAACACTCTCAGCGTATTTGAAAGAATTTGATTTTTCTGGATTTGAAGGAAAATTTCCACAGTTTACTGTTGGTTTCAATCAAATTTATACAAAGAAATTTTTTATTACTGTTGGGGAAGAGTTTCCTTTCTATTTTTGCATAGGAGTAAACACCATTGCTGTCCCCAAAGATATTGCAGTTTTACTAGAAAAAGTGGAGGATTTTACCACAAATATCAAAAAAGTGCTAATTAATTCCGAAATCATCCGTATTGGAATTCTCCGGACAGAAAAGATTGTGAAAACGTATTATTTTGACGATTTTTGATGAGAAATTTCTATTTTTTTCTTTTTCTTTAGCTTTTATGACTTCATAGAAATGTTTTTATGCTTATTTAGTTAGAATACGATTATGAACAAAATTTACGAAAGTTCGTAAACTCATACCAACTAAAATTTTTGCCTAATTGAGAAGATAAAAAATGAAAAATCACAAAATTGTTAATAATTTTAGAAAAATGAGTATCCTTGTTTTATTTACCTTTGCAAGCATGACTATCACTCTCCCATTATCGATGGGAACTTCAACAACCGAAGCAGATCCAATTCAAGTAGTCACAAGCATTACGATTCTTCAAGATTTTGTGCAAGAAATTGCAGGAGATCAAGTAGAAGTATATTCCTTAGTAGATGGAAATGAAGATCCTCATACTTACGAGCCAAATCCTACTGAAATTCAAAAATTGATCCAAGCGGATTACATTATCTTGATGGGAAGAGAAGATTTGGAACCTTATTGGGAAGGGAGTCTCAAGGAAGTTGCTTTAGCAGATAATCCTAATCTCAAGATTATTACTGTTATGAACGCAACTATGGAAGAAAATGATCCATTACTTGAAGGAATTAATCCTCATGGCTGGACCTCCCCTATAATTGCTAAAATGATGGTGGAAAATATTTATACAGAATTCCAAATAGATTCAAATTTTGATTCAACCGCGTTAGATTCGACGTATAATGCTTATCAAGCAACCTTGGATACATTATACCAAGAAATTCTCGAGTTTAAACCTCAAGTTGAAGGTCTAAAAGTAGTTCTACACCACCCATCCATGATGTATTTGCTCAATTTACTTGGAATTGAAAGAGTAGCTGTGATTCAAGAAAAAGAAGGATCAGAGCCTTCTGCCAAACACATTCAAGATATTCAACAAATTATGATAGAACAAAATATTTCCATAATCATCAATCAACCTAACCTCGATGTTGCGGATGTGGCTCAACTAGCTCGCGATACGAACGCAAAAATTGTAAATGCCATACCCCTTCTGGGCATGACAGGAGACAATAATGAGTTGATTGACACTTACGCTAAAATGATCAGATATAACCTATGGGCACTAGTAAATCCTCAAGAAATTCCAAGTTCAACATCGAATATTCCCAGTTACCAAATAGAGATCATATTTGGATCAATGCTAATAGGACTCGTAGTTTTATTCAAAAGGCATGAAAAATCATGAATCAAATAAGCTGTGAATTGCTGAAGGAAAAGGATCACCGAGTCCTCGATTTTTTATTTTATTGGAAACGACCAATCCGTCCGGGAGATTTGAAAAAGGAAGTTAGAATAAAGCATTCCACCCTCAATTCCACTTTGAAACGCTTAGTAGAAACTCAACTAATAACATGGGAGAAATATGGTCCAGTCTCATTAACTTCCCAAGGAATGGAGTATGCTGCACATCTATCCAACCATCATTTTATTATAGAAAAATTTTTGGTAGATACCCTTGACCTTCAAAAAATCCAAGCCCATAGTGAAGCAATTCATCTTGCTGGTGCGTTTTCGTGCGAATTGATCCAGAAAATTTGTCAGAAATATGATCTTTCCCATGATACCATTAACCCTGAATATTGCACATTGGACTATTAATTGATGGGACGAAATCTTGACATCCTAAAAAGGCAAGTGCTAATTAATCTGAACAATCGATTTAAAGATCAATTTTTCTTTAAATAAGATCTCTCTCTAAAGTAAACTAAGAAAGGATTTGACCTAGTTTCAATGAACTTCAGTCTACCTACTAATGTGATAGATCTTATGGAAAACTCAACTTTAACCGAACCAGATTCTGCTTTAGTTCAAACAGAATCCCGTAAGGGTGTGCGCTATTTTCAAGTAGATGCATGGAAAGCCCTTATGATAGCCTTTGTGATAATGGATCACACCTTTACCCACGCTTTTCTGCATGATTTTGGCTCTTCCTTTTGGGAACGAATTTCGATTCCAATGTTGATGATCATCATGGGATTCAATATGGGAAAATCCTTTGATAAAAAGGGAGTTACCAAATTAAAAGAAATGTATTCGCTCTCCTATTTTGAGAACAAGATGAAACGATACGTGGTCCCGTTTTTGATACTTTATTTCGTTCACACCATATTATATCTGTTAGAATCTGCAATGGTCTTTGATACCTTAGATGTCTTCTACTATGAGAACTTTCTCAACATATTTATTGGATATACGCCATTCTACGGCCCAGGCATGTGGTTTTTACCAGTACTCATGTCTACAATCCTTATTTTCCCAATTATCTACTGGTGCTACAAGAAAAATGATGTTATTACGTTAGTTGGAACATTTGTTATTGAATTGGGTTGGTATTTAATACGAGACATTATTTATGGGGATATGCTTTTTGGAGATCCAGCTAAAGTAACCGATGGGTTCTTTGGATGTCATGTATTTGCAATGTTCAGCGCTGTTGGTCTAGGATTATGGTTTTCCACTGATCATGATATTTTATCAAAACGTAATCGATTTGTCTGGATTATTGGGCTGTTTTCAATTATCTATATTTTCCGCTACAATGCTATTGGCAATTGGTTACCATGGGTGACAGGAGATTACCATCTCTACTTCTTCCCATACTCTGCTGTTTTATTCTTGTTGGGAATGAAATTTATTCCTGAAAATCCGCAAGGAAAACTCAGTGATTTTGTCCGACGGATTAGTAAATCAACCTACCACATTCTCTTAACACAAATATTCTATTTCTCAATCGTTTATCAGTTCTTCTTGTTTATGTTTAACCCCCTCGATAATGTACCTGATGTATTCGATGCCAATCCAATTAATTATCTATGGTTCTACCCGCTGAATGTATTAATTACATTCTCAATAGGTATGTTGTGGAATGAAGCAGAATCGCGATTCTATCGCAAAGTCAAAGAAAATTCTTCTTTGAAATTGATCTATAAAGGAGCCATAGGCTTAAGTGTATTGTTCTTCTTGACTCGAATAGTGTTAATCGTGATTTTCTTCATAAAATATTGAAAATATAACGACGAAAGTCAAAATAACACATTTTTTTTTTATTATCTTTCAAGAGGTCCAATTTTTCCTTTCATTTTTCATGACGGAGATATTTCATTCCAAGACAATAAATTTTAGCATACTCAAATCCAAATAGGAAGATCATCTATGAAATCTTGATGAATATCAATTTTTCTTTAAAAAAGGCAGACCACAAAAGATGTGTCGAGTTTTATCAAGAATATAAAATGAAAAATGCTCTTTCTCAAGCCACCGCAATTCCAGCTATCACCACGGAAAACACGATTAATAATGTCTTTGTCTTTGATGGGTGGATCCCCGATGATATTTTCCGGTATTTACCCGATGATACGATGTATTTCGACCCGATCCGCTTAAAGAAAAGTATTCATGACAGTATCAAATTTTGGTGGATTTCATTTTTCTTATTTTGTCTTTTCATTTGGGGGCTTGGTTTAATCGTCAATCCCACCCGAATGTATTCAATGGGCAAGCTTAATGGATTGGAAGTCATTTTGCTGGCAGGAATGTTTATGGGAACTCTAATGACTTTGATGCAAACACTACCATATAGGAAAGTTTTTAGAGGAATTTGGATCAATCAAACAGGAGAATGTCATTACCAAGAAGGAGAAGACCCCATTGGCGAAATTAAGATCAAAATGTTTTCTATCACTCCAAACTTGAAAAAATGGCAGGAAACGACACCTTTTGATGCAAAAAAAAATCGAGCACTCAAAAAAACAATCATAGCAAAGTATATTGATGCCTTAAATCAAGAACGGGAAAGGCGTCTTCAAAATGATCCACAATTTAAAGAAAAAGTTGCGGCATATAAAATATCCAGTAAAAAGGCAAATAAGTACGGCATCTTTGCAGCGATTTTTTTCGGAGGATGGATCATATGCTGTATTATCGTAATTATTCAGGTCAGTGATAATCCCATTCTGAGTGATAACTGGTTTTTGTTGCTATTTGCACCAGTAATACTTGCAATGGCCTTTTTCCTTAATTTTCTTCGATTAAAACTGACGGGTTTGGAGTAGTTTTTTTTTACGAGTATTTAATTATGATAATTTCCCATCCTAGTTCTATTTTTCATGAATTGCATTGATCTCAATTTCGTAAATAATATATCCCTCGCCCTTTGTTATCTACCTAATATTGAAATTGTGAACAAAATCATGGAATCTCAAAGTATAACTCCCTCAGATGATACGGCTTTAATCGCAAAACCAACTTCATCTAAGCATTATTTTCAGGTAGATGCTTTCAAAGCGGTGATGATATTTCTGGTCATCATGGACCATACCTTTACGCACCATTATCTATCCAAATACCTTTCCACATTCTGGGAAAGGATCAGTATCCCCATGCTTGTAATAATTATGGGGTATAATATGGGCATCTCCTTTAAAAAGAAAGGATACACTACCATCAAACAACTCTACTCCCTCAAATACTTCGAATCAAAGTTGAAACGATATATTGCCCCATTTTTAATCCTTTACGCGGCCCATACTATCCTATATCTCTTGGAACGCTATACGGGTATGACTACCTTAAACGTCGCCTATTACGAATCACCCTACAACGTCTATATTGGTTATACTCCCTTCTACGGACCAGGAAGTTGGTTTTTACCGGCACTTTTCTCCACAATTCTTATCTTCCCCGCTCTATATTGGTGTTATCTGCAGAAACCAGCATTAACTCTTGTATCGACCTTCGTCATTGAGTTCGGATGGAGAGTTATGACCTACTATTTCTATAATGTGTTTGATTATACGGATCCAGCAAGGATCACATCCAGTTTCTTCGGATGCCATATATTTAACATGTTCAGCGCCATAGGGTTGGGGCTTTGGTTTTCTACAGATCATGATTTATATGCCAAACGCAATATTTGGATGTGGTCATTATTACCTCTAAGTCTTTTATATATGTTTCAATACGTCTTTTTGGGAAATTGGTTGCGTTACAATTTACTTTTCTTCTCTTGGATTACAGGGGATTATCATCTCTTTTTTTTCCCCTATTCAGGCTTTCTATTTTTAGTCGGGATGAAATTTATTCCAGAAAATCCCGAAGGAAAATACTACGATTGGGTGAGAAGAATTAGTCGCTCTACTTACCATATTTTACTAACACAAATATTTTACTTCTCCATAGTATACCAGTTCTTCTTAGTGATGTACGATGGCAATCCTTACACTCTGGATGTATTCGATGCCGCTCCAGAGAATTATGGTTGGTTCTTTATTTTGAATTTAGCAATCACTTTTAGTGGAGGCATGCTTTGGAATGAATTGGAAACGCGCTATTACAAAAAGAAGAAAGAAACAAAAAATCAGCAATTGATGTATAAAGGCATTATTGGAATTTCAGCAACATTTTTCATAATTCGGATGATTCTAATAGTGGTTTTCTTTATCAAATACCCAATTGCTTAAGATATTCTTTGCCATCCCAAGCATTTTTTTTTTACACATTTTCTTATTTTTAGTTTTCTAATTTGCATTTTCATATAGAAATCCTCAATTTTTTATCAAAACTAACTCCTTCATTAAACATATATTTTTTTGCTTAAAATATATGTTTTTATAAAATAAATACATCAGTCAACTTTGATCAATGTTTAAACAAATTTAACCATTTTAAATATATATTTTAATGTATTTAATAAATTTAAATTGAGTATTAAATTCATATGTTGACATTAAATGGTTTTACATTCTATAAACATATATTTTTTAAAAAAACATCTTTCATCTTTTTTTTTAGAATATGATAGAAAGAAGATTTTTCTACAATAAAATTCAAGAAGGAAACACTAAACGAAATCCCATTTCAAACATACCCTTAGTGATAATCGTGTCAGATACCCAACCGCTACAAAAAAAATATATCCTTTCCATCGATTCAGGTGGAACAGGCATCCGCGCCATTCTTTTTAACAAAAAAGGCGAAATTGTTGACAGAGAATATGAAAAAACCCTTCCAATGTTCCCCGAAGATGGAGCTTTGGAACATGATCCAGAAGTCTTGTGGGAAGCATTAAAAAGTGTTGTCAATAAAATTTTTGCCAAACCAGACTATTCACCAGAAGAAATTGCTGCCATTGGCATATGCAATCAACGAGCATCCTTTTGTTTAGTTGAAAAGAAAACAGGTAAACCACTAACCAACCTCATTAGTTGGGCCGATGTTCGTGCTGAAAAAACAACTATGAAAATGCGGAAAAAATTTCTCTATCGCGGATTAGTGGCTATAGCCAAACTCTTCGGCAAAATTTCCGGCAACACGATGCTAACTACTACTGGAATGTTAAAACTTACCCCAGAATTTGCCCTTTGTCGGGTCCGATGGCTATATGAACAAGAAGAAGTGATATATCGGGACAGTAAGCTGAGCGGCCAACAACTCTATGATATGGCAAAGAATGAAGAGATTCATTTTTGCACCTTGGATAGTTGGTTTATGTACAAATTAACCGGAGGTAAACAGCATATTACGGATGTTACTAATGCAAGTGGGACAGCCCTCTACAATCCCTTCGATCTGGTATGGAACAAGATCTATACAAAATTATTTGATATTCCCCATAATGATACCTTCTTCCCCAAGGTTTTGGATAATGACGGTGATTTTGGGACTACAGATCCAGAAATATTTAGTAATGTCGCAATCCCTATTGGAGCGAGTATTGGCGATCAAATGAGTTCTCTCTTTGGTCACTGCTGTTTTGAGCCAGGAGAAGTTAAAATATCCCAAGGATCAGGAGCTTTTGTGGATATGACGGTAGGTCTCAAACCCAAGTTATCCAAAAGAGGGCTATTCCCGCTCATTGCATGGAAATTAAACGGGGATGTGACGTATATGTTGGAAGGTCAAGTTACAACAGCTGGAACCCTAATTGATTGGATCGGGGAAGGAATCGGTCTTGCAGATACCCCCAAAGTATTAAATGAATTTGCAGCCCAAACTGAAGACACTGAAGGAGTGATTGTTATACCAACGCCTTCTGGAATGAATTTTCCTCATTTCAATCCCAACACCCGGGCAGCAATATTTGGACTCTCCTTAGCCACACATCGTCGTCATGTCTGTCGAGCCGTCTTAGAAGGACTTGCCTTGCGACTTTATGACATATTGGAGGGCATGTCACACGATACTAAAATTGATATTAAGGATATTAAGGTTGATGGTGGAGTTTCACAATCGGACATTGAACTCCAATGTTTAGCAGATTTTGCCAATATTACTGTAGAACGGGCCCCCGAATCGGATATGACTGCAACTGGAGCAGCTTATTTTGCAGGTTTATCCGTTGGATTTTGGCGAGATCAAGAGGAACTCCGATCTTTACAAAAAAATTATAATGCTTTTTCTCCTAAAATGGGGTTAGAAAAACGAGAAAAGAAATTAAAACAATGGCGAAGAGCTGTGAAAGCAGTCTTAAAAATTCAATAGTCAATAAAGTTCACAATGATATGTAATGTTTTTTTTTGATCTAATTTTTGACCTTGGTTTGACATTTAGGACTTTTTATTGAAAACTAAGTGGACTATTTCTAACGATCTGGGTCATAATCGTCAGATGAAGAGAGATATTGAATAGTTAATTAAGAAATGTTTAAATTTTGAATGTTTGAAAAAATGAAAAAACTGAGATGACTAAGTCATATCAGGAAAAAAAAGGTTTTATTATGGTTTGGTTTAAAAAAAAAATTCATGACTATAAATAATGTTATTAATGAATAACTTGGGAATCAATCATCCCAGTATATTGAAGAAAATAATCGCGTAACTGTTCTGATAAACGTTCAACAACTTCCCATTCATTTAAAACATAGTTTGATAGGTCTAAATTTAGATATCTATCATCACACAATATTAATGATAATTCTATCCCAAAATGAGTATAACCTTTATGATTATATTGTTTATACTCAATTTTGAATGATTTCAGTTGATTCAATGAAATAATTTCAACAAGATCTCCTGATTTTTGCTTTAATAACTCAATACCATAACTTGTAAATTCAATCTGATCATATTTTGAGGGAAAGTTCTCAATAACAATAGCGAGCAACAACAAGATTATACTTAAAATAAAGATGTAAAAGCCGATAAGAAAGTATAAACCAGCAGAAAAAATACTTGCAACAATCAGTTGGGAAATAGTACTTCCCTTATATTTTTTTAAAATTAACACATTTTCAACAGGTTGTGACTGATTGATTTCATATTCGATGTTCATTACTTCTTATTAAGAATTTAATCAATATATTCCACATCCAAATTATTATGTTGGTAATCTATGCATTTATCAAATTTATATGGTTATTTAGCTATGCTATTGCTTCCATATGGAATGAATTTCTTTGATTCAAAGATATAGATCACAATTTAGTATAATATATGAAATCAAAAAAACTCACATCTCGACCAGAGATACACATTTCTACATTCTAAAGATGGATAAATGGCTGTGAAGCAGATCGAACTCCATTCATGATCTTGTACAATTCGGAGAGAATGACCGATTTCAGACCACAGAGACATATCGACATGATATATGTACAATGAAAAGTGAATCTGGAAATTAAATTGTGTCAGAAATAATGTTTAAAATATGCATACTTATTCTAAATCAAATCCCGATAAAGTATACTTATTCCAACATGTTTATAGCAAGAACAGATTTAAATGACATGATAAAAAATACTTAAATTAACTTTATTGAAGTCATTCAAATGCTAGAAGATTACTTAGATATCCAAACCTTATCGTTTATAACAAGTATTGTTTCAATCAGTACATTTATTGTAATGCTTTTTGTGGCAAAAAAACAGAAGATTTATCCTGGTTTTAAAGAGTGGACCTTAGCAAATTTTTTTAATAGTTTGGGAATGATTTTACTAGCATTGCGTCCTATTTTGCCGGATTTTATATCGATAATCATTGCAAATAATTTTATTTTGCTCTATTTAGTATTTATAGCAAGAGGATTACGAAAATTTGCAGAGGGCGATCAACAACTTTGGTTTGATGTGATACCTCCACTTTTATTAACTATATTTTTTATTTTTTATACATACGTAATTCCAAATGTAAATGCGCGAATCATAATAATTTCAAGTCTAATATTCCTTATCTCCTGTCGAATATGTTATATCATTTGGACAGGAATTTATAAAATTCTTCTAAAAAAACAGATCTTCTTATTCACTTCATTTGTCATTTTTATTGGATGGCATCTAACCCGTTTAATTCTCACAATATTATTGGAAAGTCAAATAGAAGATTTCTTAGAAGCTGGGATTATCCAAGGGTTAGCTTTCATCAACATTATTTCATCCAATATTATTCAAAGCTTGCTATTAATCGATTGTAATTCTCAAAAACTAGAAAAAGATCTTAATGAATCCCAGGACGAGATAAAAAATTTATCCGGTTTACTCCCTATTTGCAGTAGTTGTAAAAAGATACGTAATGAATCAAATTCTTGGGATAATATCGAGAATTATATAAGTGATCATTCAGATGCACTTCTAACACATAGTCTATGCCCAGAATGCGTGGCAAAATTATATCCAGATATGGATTTTGATGAATTAGAAGACTAAAACTAATTTTTGTATCGCATCTACAATGGGGAGAGATTATCTTTATTTCAACTCTTTCGCCTCTTGGTCTTCTTGGAAAGAATGTTAATAAGTACTCGGTTTTGAAAAAAAAAAATTTGGTAGGTGATTTTATCTTGTTCACCAGCCCAAGCGCCTATTTCAAATCATGTGAAAATCAAGTTTATAATGGAAATAATTGATGCGCTTATTAAACAGAAGAACAGAAGAATTATCACGAAATATTTTTCTCTTCTGTTTACTCGTTCCTTTATTGAAATTTGATAAGGTAGATTCGGTTGGAATGTAAATTTCGTAAAAGATTCCAGAGTATCCTTACTATTTGATTTATTCACCAGAAAAAAGCGCGACATTTTTATGGTTCTCTTTTTATTTTTTGTAAATCCAAGATCAAAAATATAAGGTGTTTGGCTATTTGAAGCAAATTCAGTTTGTTTTTGTGATTTACGAGAAATTTTTGCTTTGAATAAGGTAATTTTGTTAACACTGTATGAATTGAATTCTCTTAGCAATTTTTCATCTCGATAAACCATCACAGACTTTGAGGTGAAAATAACACGATTCGGGCTCTTCCTTGAAATGAATGCTTCAAGGACAATTTTTATCGATAAGAACATAAAAATTGTTACAAGAAGGATGAAAGGCAGAATTTCAAATTGGATCCGAATGTCGTGATCCTTTATTTGGTTTAAAAATTCATTTATCAAAATAAAATCGAATATTCCGAATAGAATTAGTGCAAAAAAATTATAAATTGGAGATTGAAGCATATTTTGACTTTTATCGATTCTATCAAATTCGAAAGTTTGATCAAGATTTCCTTTTGCATCGTTATACATAATGATTACCTATTTTACTTCTCTAATTATTTAATTTCAATTGAAGAACCATCAACCATATAATGAATTTTTTCAGCAATTTTGCACGCATGATCCCCACAACGTTCCAAATAGCGAGCCACCATAATGTAGTGAGACCCTTGAGTAATAATGCGAGGGTTCTCCATCATATATGACACACATTCACGAAAGATTGAATAGCGGAGCTCATCCAATTCATCATCCCTCTCAGTAAAATTTTCAAGATATTTAAGATCACCTTCTTCAAAGGCTTTCAATGCATCCTTTACCATTTCTTCTACAAGCCGGCCCATCTGGGGAATGGAGACGAGTTTTTTAAAATGGGGATGATTTTCAAATTCCCAAGTAATTTTTGCAATATCCTTCCCGTACCTACCTATGCGATTAAGATACGTATTTGTTTTCAAAATACACGCTAAAGTCCGGATATCATTTGCCATTGGTTGATAAAGCGCAATCAATCGTAAAGCTTCATTTTCTATTTCGATATCATACTGATTCAATTCGAGTCGTTCTTCATGAATCTTATTTGCTAAGGAAATATCAATACGTTTTAATGCTTCAATCGAGCCATTTAACATAAAAAGCGCGAGTTCACCCATTTTAAGCAATTTTTGTTTTAATAAAGTTAGTTCATTATGAAATCTTTGCATTTTAACCAAATCTCCCTGTAATATATCGTTCTGTAAGTTCCTTCTTTGGAATTTCAAAAATTTGACGAGTTTGCCCAAATTCAATCATTTTGCCTAAGTACATAAAACCAGTATAATCACTAATGCGTGCTGCTTGTTGCATATTATGAGTAACTATAATTACGGTATAATTTTTCTTTAAATCATTTATTAAATCTTCTATTTTTGAAGTGGCAATCGGGTCTAAGGCTGACGTAGGCTCATCCATTAAAATGACTTCGGGTTCAACCGCTAAAGCCCGTGCAATACAAAGACGTTGTTGTTGTCCTCCTGATAAGCCTAAGGCAGAATCTTTGAGGCGATCTTTGACTTCATCCCATAATGCGGCCTTTTTCAAGCTGACTTCGATGATTTGATTTAATACTTTTCGTTTATTGATTCCATGAATCCGTGGACCATATGCAATATTATCATAGATACTCATAGGAAATGGATTCGGTTTCTGGAAGATCATTCCAACATTAGTGCGCAAATCCGTAACTGACAGTTTTGGTCTAAAGATATCTTCTTCATGATAGAAAATTTTTCCTTTGATCTTACAACTGTCAATAACATCATTCATTCGATTAAAACAACGAATAAGGGTAGATTTTCCGCATCCAGATGGCCCGATTAGAGCTGTAACTTTTTTCTCTTGAATTTCAAACGAAATTTCTGAGAGGGCTTGTTTATCCCCATAAAATAGATCTAAATTCTCCGTTCGGAATATTAAATCATTATCAGAAGTAGCTTTAATCGAGAACTTGGTCTCAACGCTTACTTTAATATTATCAGAATGATTTTTATCATTATTTTGCGTTTCAATATCGACTTTACTCATAGAGATCACTTGTTTATATGATATTTTTTTTTAAATTTAAAAAATTAATAGTGGAAATTTGTTTTATTTTGTTTTTTAATTTTGGAACGAATGAACATAGCGATCAGATAAAGGAATAGCACTAATATAAGAAGAACAAAAGTTGTTGCATCTGCTCTTTGGCTTTGTCCCGGTATAAATGATCTTAATGCATAGAGATGGTATGATAACGACATAGTGGGGCTAAGCAAAACCCCTAAGAAAGTATCTGGCATGGCATAGACAATTAATGTAGCAGCAGTGAACATTATTGGAGCAGTTTCACCCGCAGATCTCCCCATACTTAAGATAATTCCTGTGATGATGCCTGGAGATGCAGGTTTCATAACGGTTTTATTGATGGTTTTCCATTTAGTGGCACCTAATGCATAACTTCCTTCTCTAATATTTTGTGGAATTGACTTCACAGATTCTTCCGTAGTTCGTATTATCGTTGGTAATATCATAAGTGATAATGTCAAGATTCCTGCTAGTAATGTAGGTCTTCGCATCGGCTCATAGAAATTCACTCCGATAAAGTAAATAAAGAAAACCCATCCGAATAATCCAAATACTATACTTGGCGTACCATTTAAAATATCAATTCCTGTGCGAATAAAACGAGTTAAAGGTGTGTCCTTCGCATATTCTGAAAGATAAATTCCTGCTAATACTCCTAATGGAACCGCAACAATTACTGATCCAACAGTCAGAAGTAAAGTTCCAATAATTGCCGGTAAAATCCCTCCATCACGCCCAATATCACTTGGAAATTCTAGAAGAAAACTTCGAGTCATGTATGGAAGACCGTGGTAAACAATATATCCCACAACAAATGATAATACTGCGATAACCAAAATAACCGTTAATCGAATAAGTGTAAAAGCAACTGATTGTTTTGATTTGATATTCAATCGATCAGAAAATATATAGATACAAAAACCCATAAGTATTATAAATATTAGAGCGCCCCACCAAGTGGTGAAATTAATCGCCATTGCATATACAAAAAGAGTCAAGATTAAAATTCCAAGATATTTATTGTATTTATTCCAAAAATGCTTTATTTTTGAAAATCGAAATGAATTTCGTTCTTTCCAAAGTTGAAATTTGCATTGTAATGTAACAAATTGCGTTTCCCACCTATTTTTAGCTGTTTGTTTCCCTACTTTGCAATTTTTTTGTATATCGTTAAGTTTTTGTTCATAATTTACTTGTGTTTTTGGATTAAATTTGAGTTGAATCCTTGATAGGATAAATTCTGCAGTTGTGTTGATAACTATAACTATGATGAATAGTATAATTGCCAAGGATATTAAAGATTTGTAGTGGGTCCCTCTAAAAACAGTTTCTGGGAATTCTTTGGCGATGGTTGCAGTTATTGTGCTAATTGGACTCCAAATATTATTAAGAGGGTCCGGGACAATCGGATTTGCACCTGTTATTAACAAAATGGCCATAGTTTCCCCAATAGCTCTTCCAATTCCTAAAATGATTGCAGTTGTTATTCCAGAAGAAGCACTTGGTAATACTACATTTGAAATAGTATGCCATTTATTCGCTCCAACTCCTAATGATGCTTCTCGAAATGAGATCGGAACTGATTCTATTGCATCTTCCGAAACGCTAACGATTGTTGGAAGGGCCATTATTGAAAGGATAACGGAGCCAGATAACCATGAATCACCCATAGGTCGATTAAATAAGTTAATTATTAATGGATTTAATACTGTCATTCCCAGAGACCCCCAGACTATAGATGGAATTCCAGCTAAAACTTCTACAGAACCCTTGATAAAATCTTTAATTTTGGTCGGTGCCATTTCGGATATAAATATTGCTGTTGAAACCCCTACTGGAACAGCAATTAACATAGCAAGTAAGGTAGTTGCTAATGATCCATAGATTAAAGGAACTGAACCATAACTCGTATTTGCCTCAGTATCTAAATCGATTCTCCATCGTGTACTAAAAATAAATTCAGATGCGGGAATTTCTTGAAATGTTCCTGAAGCTTCGTTAAAAAAAAAGATAATTTGTGCAAAAACAACAAATGTAGAAAAGAAAGCAGCAATGATGAGAATATTTTTTATGATTTTATCAATGAATAATTCTTTTTTCATTAAGAATGTGTGATTAGGAACCAAATCTTGAATAGTTGATTTTGGACCTTGAATTTTTGTGATTGACATTGTTTTCCCCAAAAGGATTTGTTTAAAAATTAAAAAAAAATAGAAATCTTATTTCAGAGACCGTTTTCTAAACATTAATCCGCCAACAGTAATGCTGGCAATTGCAACTAAGAAGTATGGTGTGAACCCTGGAATATTACTTACATCAATTGTTTCTAATCCTGTATCTGTATCAGTTTCTGTATCAGTCTTAGTAGTAGTAGTGCCTTCTTCTGGGATTGTTGGAATTAATCCAACTTCTGCAACAGCAACAAATTTTTCACCTTCTACAATAGCTTGTCCAATAGGACTCATAATAAACTGAATAAATAATGCTGCGAGGCTATCTTCCGCAGGGGTGCCATTAGTATAGAAATATAAATTTCGAGCAATTGAATAAGTTTCATCTGCTACTGTCGCTGAACTGGCAGCAACTCCATCTAATTCCATATTTTGAACATCATCATCAATGTATCCTAAACCAACATATCCAATTGCAGAAGGTATGGAGGCAACAGCATCATGAACGGCTCCATTAGAATTTTTCTCAACAATTTGAGCATCTTCTCTGAAGGTATCATCTTCAAGGACTGTGTCTTTGAAGAACCCATAGGTTCCAGAAGTAGTTTCTCGATTAACAACGGTTATTTCTCCAGAATGGCTTCCATCTCCTACTTCATTCCAATTGGAAATGGAACCATTGAAAATATCATGAAGTTCATCCATGGTTAATCCAGTTAAAGGATTGTCAGGGTGGACAATGATTCCAATCCCATCAGCTGCAAGGATGTGTTCAACACTTGAACCACCTGCGGTTTCTAAACTCGTGATTTCAGAAGATTTAATGCTACGAGATGCCATAGCAATATCACATGTTCCAGCAATTAATGAAGCGATACCTGTTCCAGAGCCTGTACCTTTCACGGTAATTGTAAATCCGTCATACATACCCATGAAAATTTCAGCTGATTTAGATACGATTGGCTGGACAGTAGTGCTACCATCAACAACAATTGACCCAGAGAATCCATTTCCAGGAATTAATCCAACTTCTGCTACAGGAACAAATTTTTCACCTTCTACAATAGCTTGTCCAATAGGGCTCATAATGAACTGAATAAATAATGCTGCGAAGCTATCTTCTGCAGGGGTGCCATTGGTATAGAAATATAAATTTCGTGCAATTGAATAAGTTTCATCTGCAACTGTCGCTGTACTGGCAGCAACACCATCTAATTCCATATTTTGAACATCTTCATCAATGTATCCTAAACCAACATACCCAATTGCAGAAGGTATCGATGCAACAGCATCATGAACGGCACCATTGGAATTTTTCTCAACAATTTGAGCATCTTCTCGGAAAGTATCATCATCAAGGACTGTGTCTTTGAAGAATCCATAAGTTCCAGAAGTAGTTTCTCGGTTGACAACGGTGATTTCTCCTGAATGGCTTCCATCTCCTACTTCATTCCAATTGGAAATGGAACCATTGAAAATATCATGAAGTTCATCCATGGTTAATCCAGTTAAAGGATTGTCAGGGTGGACAATGATTCCAATTCCATCCGCTGCAAGGACATGTTCAACACTTGAACCACCTGCGGTCTCTAAACTTGTGATTTCAGAAGATTTGATGCTACGAGATGCCATTGCAATATCACATGTTCCAGCAATTAATGAAGCAATACCTGTTCCAGAACCTGTACCTTTCACAGTAATTGTATAACCTGGAAAATAGGTCATAAATACTTCAGCGGCTTTGGAAGCAATGGGTTGAACAGTCGTACTACCATCAACAACCAAACTTTGTGTATCGGAGATGAGTGGAGTGGTTTGAGCACGTCCTGTATCGATACTTCCTACCATCATTAAAACCAACATTAATGTGGTCATGAATACTATGTTTTTTCGTTTCATAGTTCTCTAATATGTTATTATCTTACAAATCAGATTAACGCCACCAATATGGTAAATATTATAACCTATGCAAGATCGAATTAATATCTGCACCCTATAGATAGTTTTACAAGTCTATAGATCCATAATAATAACTGAATTGTCCCCCATTCTTCATATGGTATAAAAAAAAAAAGAACCTTCCAAATGAAGCCAACAGATTCTGATGTATTAGTTATAAATAAGTATAACAAAAATTATTTAGGTAAAATTTTAACTTCCGATCTTGTGAATCATACTGCTCATGGCTGGTCCATATGGATCACATTGTAATTTGGATTTTTATTGATTTTTGAATTTTCCCAATGTTACCATAATAACCATAATAAGAATTGTAATTAGATCTGTTCGAATTAAAGAAATTAAATGCTAGAATCAGATAAAGTTGAAGAAATTGAAACTTTTCTAAAAAATCAAAAGAAAGGAAAATCAACAACTGTTTTAATACCTTGCAAAAAGTGTAACGAAACAAAAAAGATTGAGATAAATAAATCTATGGTAGAAAATGTTGAAAATTTCCCCTTTCCGATTTTTTTGATGCATTGTGCAGATAATAGTGAAGGGAAAATTGAGATTCATACCCTGATCGCATATTTAGATAATAAACTAAATTGTAGACACGTTGAATTTCTTGAAGGTAATCAAGTTTTCATTACACCCTTCATTTTGTACAATTCAAACCTATTACATGTATATTGTCAACGATAATTTCTTATTGAGATAGCAAATTAAGCTTAAAAAACTGATTATTATGAAACAACCGATCAAAATTGTTGTAGGAGGCAGTGGCGCAGTCGGAAAGACTACCATATGCCACCTCTTAGCTAAAAAATTGGATAAATTTAATCCTCCAAAAATGACACCGGGAATAGATCTACATGAATTTAAAAAGTCTAAAAATGAAAAACGTATTGCAGCATTATGGGATTTAGGTGGACAAGAGCGATTTCGTTTTATTCAAGACTCATATATAAAGGGAGCTAAAATAGTTATCTTTGTTTATTCTTGTGAATGGATTCATTCACTCAAAGATATAAAATCTTGGATCTCTATGATTCCAAAAAACGATCCTCCAGCCCATATATTTTTAATTGCAAATAAAATAGATAGTGTTAAAAAATGTATTACGAAGGAAGATGTATTGGATATATGTAATCAGCACAAAATGGAATATTTTGAAATGTCGGCACGATCTGGGGAAGGAGTTTCAGAATTTGAGGAAGCTTTGATTAGAAAAATTGAATCTTTAGAACAGGATTCCCATTTTTTCATAAAGAAACAAGAAAATTTGAAAATTTTGAATTGTAATCTGAATAACACAAGTTTATCGTTATAGTTTTTTATGGAATAAAAAAAGGTTCGATTTAGGGATTAAACTCTGTTTTGAACTTATATTTCATATTTTTTTCCGATCTTGTCTCTATTAAAACATATTTATATTTTGGGCGAAATTAAGGGATAACAATTTTACTTTAATTGTTAAAATCAAGAAAAATGATAAAGGTCATATTATTTTATAGAAAGACTAAGGAAAGCGGAGATATGTGAAATGCAAATTTTTCCGTTAGATACCTTATTATTCTGATGGAGAAACAATAATTTTTTTGCAACTTTACTAAATTTGAGTATGAATAATACAAAAAAAACAATTGCGTTAGTAGCTCATGATAAAACTAAGAATAACCTCTTAGAATGGGCAAAAAGCAAAAAAGAGTGTTTGGAAAAATATGAATTAATTGGAACTGAACACACAGCAAAGTTACTCTATAATGTACTAGAATTGAAAGTTAATGGATTTGGTCATGGACCTGATGGAGGAGATATCCTCTTGGCGGCAAAAATTTTGGAAGAAAAAGTGAATAAAGTAATATTTTTTATAGATGCGAGGTCTCCACACGGACATGAACATGATATTCAAACATTGATACGAATCTGTGTGATCAAAAATGTACCTATTGCCTTAAATCGAGCAACTGCGAACTTACTTCTTAACTAAAAATAATTCTTTTGTTAAATTATCGAGCAAGCAACTAAAAGATACAAAGATGCTCTAAATGTTTTTAATTAATTTCCCATTCACAGTGAAATGAACAATTTTTTCGAGATAATGCCACTCTAATATCGTTGAAAATTCTATTTTAATTGGAAACAAAAGGTATTTATTTCACTTAAATCCTACATTCGTTAGGAGAAAATAAAATGTCCACACCGAATTTTTATCGGCCAAATCCATTTACTGAATTTGGCAAAATGACGAAGAGATATGGGATAGCCAGAATGATTTGGTCCATATTTCAAATGATTGCCATAATAGGAATGGCTTCATCGGTTTTTCAAACAATTGACGCTAACGATCCAGAAGCAATGACTAATATATCAGGAGCAGAATTAATGAGTTCATTTTTATACATTATTTTGCTAATCATTGGGTTTATAGTCATTTTAGTATTCTTAGGAATTTATTTATCCAAATTGAATAATTTAGCAAACATCACAATGGATTCAAATCTTAAGAAGATATTTTGGTTTGAAATAATAAATATTATCTTAGTTGTGTTTGGAGATTTAATTCCGTTTATTGGAGCATCAATAAAATTAGGATTATTTATTGCGATAGTATTTATTTTAGAAAAATGGATTCAATTAATCCCCTCCCAAACAGATAAAAACCCATTAAAAGATAGCACGAAAAATTTCTTCCTAATAATGAAGATCGGATCTATTTTCGCTTTTACAGTAAGCTTAATTAACGGATTTGTGTTTATTCCAGGAATTTTTGGCCCAATTCTACGATTTCTTGGACAAATTATCTGGGGATTTGGACTAATGAAAATTGGAGATGAAATTGTGGCTTCAAATCTTATGCCATCAGCACCTTCCATCCAAGTAGAACCTGTTTTCAACCAAACTTCAAATTCATCCTATGGAGCACCAACCTATCAAGCAGCTCCATCCAACACCCAGACTTTTAGTACCCCCACTAACTTTCACACCCCAACCACAATAAATGAGGTGGATAGAGTATCGGACAAATGTAAGTTTTGTGGAGCGACTTTGATAGATAAAGAATCCAGTTTTTGTTCTACATGCGGCCAAAAACTGAGGTAATGTGAAAGCAGCACACGAATTTCTTTGGTTTTTTTACTCTAACTTTTAAATTTATTTTTCAATTCTCAATTTCTTCTCCCAAATATGACTCATTAATTTTCGAAATCTGAAGGAAGCAAATGAGCTTAAAAACAGAAAGATGGGGTAAAAAAGGATTAGTAGATACAACCTCAAACTCTTCATCTAGGATCCAAACATGATCTCCATGGACACAGAAGCAATGCACATTGTTTTATCCATTTTTCTTACCGAAGGGACTATATGCTCTAATGAATGCCTAAATTTATCTAAAATGGCATAGATATTGGAACTGCGATCTTCAGGTTTCATCGCATTCAAAGACGATATAGGTTTTCCTGTTTTAGATTCCCAATCCTTAAATGCTTCGCCGCCATATTTTCGGAGGAGTTGGGGAGAAATTTTCGCTTCAAAACTAATTTTTTGGATCATTTTTTCAAAAGCATAATCGAGTTCTGGATCCAATTGTCGATCAGCCTTAAACACTGTTTTTCCATTCATATTTCTTTCATCTTCAACTTCATTTTTATCTATTCGATTTTTTATCAACTTTCTTTCATTTCTTTTCGATTCTTAAAAAACGATATACAATCCTCCAAATTAGTAAGACAAATGCGAGTAAAAAAAACTACCGAAAAAGTAGGATACATTACGAGAATGCAATCTATAAAATAGTTTTGAAGGAAAAATTGTTAAGAACCAATTGAATGACTAAAAGACTCAAATATCTCAAAATGATAATAAAAGAATAGAAAAAATAGATTTTACCAAACCAATTTTGATAAGGATTTATTTCTGTTTATTTGAGGACAATTCAGGATGAGTATAATTCTCTAAATCGAAATCATCCAACTTTCCTTTATTATATTTTTTATACAAGTGGACCATTTTTTTCAGATACCGAGATTGTAATTGATCTTCCACCAAGGATCTTTTCACTTTGGGAAGCTTAATATAAATCTTCATTAAGCGGCGCAAGATTTTGTGACTCCAGAGGTTAAAATTATCAAACACTAAGTTTGGGAGCTTACCAGTTTCAATTGCATTAATGATATATCGCTCAAAATCATCAACAGGTGTGAAATTGAGCTCTTTCCGACGAACAATACTGATCGCTTCCGAAGGGCAAAACCGAGCACATACACCACAGCCGATACAGCGATCATAATTCACTTGCGCTTTTGATAATCCATCAGCTGTTTCAATCATGTCCATAGCATCAACAGGACATTTCTGGACACAAATACCACATGCAGTGCATTCATCTATATCAATTTTAGCTTCAAAATTACTTTGAATATTGGAACTATAACCCAATCGTTTATATCCAAGTAACGCTTCACAACAACAACCACAGCAATTACAAATCCAAGAGACTCCAGCTTGACGGTTATCACCCACCTGCACAAGTCCGAGTTTTCTCACCCGATCCAAAATGGCATGGGCTTCATCCTTAGATATTTCTTTGGCGACACCATGGCGGGATAAACTGGCGGCGACATTATTAAACGTAAGACAGACTTCTTGAGGATTATCACATGCTTTTCCCAAATGTTCCATTTTATGGCGACAATAACATGTGCCTACAGTAATACACGTTGCAGTATCAATCACTTCGCTTGCTTTTTCATAATCTAAAATAATGCTTTTATCGGTATCTTGAATTGTATCTTCATGCACAAAAACTCTATCTATAGGAACCTCCAACCCAAATAGAGTTGGAACAAAATCATCCTCAACATTGAGATATTGATGATATAACTCAGATAAAATCTTTCTATCAAATTTACCATCGGTACGCATTAAAGAAAATTCAAAGAATCCTGCCATTGGAGGCGCCAAGCTGAACATCATTTTATCCCCACTAATAAAATCAAGAACTAAAGCCTTTTCGGCTAACTCAAAGAGGATTTCTTTAGCCTTTTCTTCTGAAATTTTCCAAATTTTTACCGCTGTTGCCAAATCAAAAGGTTTAATTGGAAGCTTTGAGACTAAAGTCGCTTCTTCTTCGCTAAATAAAATTTCCAAAATTTTAAATAAGGATTCTGATATGGGGGCAGTTTGTGGTGACTTATCGAGACGTTTTTGTAAGTCCAAGTAACTATTAGAAATGTGACCCATCTTTTGAAAAATGTCGCTTCTATTAAAAATCTGTTATGTAGGGAAACTAATCAAGTATGTAGGGAAAAGAATTGTACTACATGTTTCTGTGAAGAAAGAAGTAATTAAGGCTTTAAATAAAAAGAAATAGAAAGTGCATGAAAGAAAAAAAAGAGTATTATGCTAAAATTAAAGCACGATTATTCCATTTGATTTCCGCATGAAGCACAAAATTTCACATCAGAATTTTGCCGATTCCCACAGAAGGGACAAAATTTTTCTTTAGAAATTGGAATTGATTTAGTTTGTGAAATAGAAGGAGTAAATGTTGTGTCAGTAGAAGTAGGGGCAACATATTCTTGATGTCCATAGATTTGATTTAAGGGTTTGGAATTTGAATAAAAATTTTTTTGAATCACTCCACTATATTCTGCTAGCAACGCATCTGCGGTTTTTCCAAAAGCCCCAGGAATCATAAATATCCCAATAAATATAATACAGAATAAATTGGCAATTTGGATGTCGTGAAAACCTTCGCGTAATTGAACATGATTGGGCGATTGGGATTGTTGAGATAATCTCGCGGACCATTGCTGGAAGGATTGATACGCTAAATACGTAAGGACTATGCCAATAATACCTGAAAAAGACCATCGAGAATCTCCAATTGCAGAAGTTATAATAAAGGAAGAGAGAATACTCACAATCAGTAGGATAAACCCTTTATGAAAGTCTTGATCGGGAGTTGTTCCTTTAACTTCATTTAAGGCAATTAAATATTTCACATATTTTACAAATAAAATAATCAGCGGGACGAACAACCAGAAAAGGAGGATTCCGGTCCAATAAAAATTCTGGAAGTCTTTCATCGCCACCCCAAGGTTGTACATTTTAACCTCGAACTGGTCTGAATTTGGATTTTGGTTGGTTTGAGTTGACATTTTTATCGACTAATTGTGGAAAACATTTTACCCTTCAATCATTTCTATTAAAAAGTCTGATCGAAGGGAAGAAAAAAAAACAAGAGGGGTTTTTTGTTTTTGGGGAACATATCATCTAGATTTATTCTAAAAAAAGATTAATATAATGATGCACCGCAACTGGCACAGAATTTATAGTCCGCTTCATGTTTTTCACCACAGATAGGGCAGAATTGAGCCACATCAGATGGAGTTGACAAGGTGACATAAGCACCAGAAGTTGTGTTGTGAACGGTTGCAACTGGTTGAGCAACAGGGGACACATATCGTTGGGTGTATAATGTCGCATTTTTGCGCTGTTTTTGAGCAGCAATATATGTAATGGTAATTTCAATCGCTTTGATATTTAAGACAGTTGTTGGGATTCGCCCAATCCAACTTCCATGGAATATCGCCGACATTACTATATTTACAATGATAGCCGCCAGCCAAATGTGCCATAAATCGTCTTGAGTGGTAGTATAGACAAAATCTCGGCGTGCATCGCGGGATTGGATATATAGTATTCCATTTTTCACCATGATAAACGCAAGAATTACTTGAGGCAAAACAGCAAACCAAGGGTCATACGGAAATATTCCGTTCATTACAATAACAACAACGAGAAAGGCAATCAATGATCCGAGAAATTCGGAATGAGGCATTTCAGCGTGTTTTTTATGATGTGGATGATAATGTTTTTCCATTGTTGAGATCACGAAACTAGATTGTAACTAAAAAATGGGGGGAGAGTTATTCAAATTATCAAAGTCCAATTATTGTCACTCCAAAATCCCAAAAAAAAACTTTAAAATTTTTGGTGACTTAGACTTCCATACTAAACCCCAGTCACTCTGATGACTGGATTTTAACGAACTAAGTGAAAAATCATGTCAATGCTCGGAGGAACACCAATTTTGATCCTTAGGGAAGGATCAGAACGATCGCAAGGAAATGACGCACGAGCCAAGAATATCTTGGCAATCCAAGCGGTAGCAGAAGCAGTTAAATCCACCCTCGGTCCACGGGGAATGGATAAAATGTTAGTTGATTCATTAGGCGATATCACAGTCACTAATGATGGAGCCACAATTTTGGATAATTTAGATGTGCAACATCCTGGTGCAAAGATGGCTGTAGCCATTTCCAAATCTCAAGATGAAAATGTTGGAGATGGAACTACAAGCAGCGTTATTATTGCAGGTCAATTATTAACTGTTGCGAATGAATTGATGTCTCAAGGCATTCACCCAAGTGTGGTATCCCGAGGGTTTAATTTAGCAGGAAAAACAGCGCGTGAAGTGCTTAAGGAAATCGCAATGAAAATCGATCCCGATACTGATAAAGAAATCTTAAAAAAAATTGCCATAACTACCATGAATTCAAAAGGAATTAGTGGAAATAAAGAATTCTTTGCTGAATTGGCCGTAGAAGCCTTTGCTAAAGTTAAATCGGACAAAAATAATATGAGACAAGTCAAGGATATCATGATTGTAAAGAAAAAAGGAAAATCCTTAAAGGAGTCCGAAATCATTG
Organism: Candidatus Lokiarchaeum ossiferum; assembly: GCA_025839675.1. Taxonomy (GTDB): domain Archaea; phylum Asgardarchaeota; class Lokiarchaeia; order Sigyniarchaeales; family Promethearchaeaceae; genus Lokiarchaeum; species Lokiarchaeum ossiferum. The sequence goes on along the minus strand of CP104013.1, from coordinate 4,729,766 downwards.
ATGGAATCATTTTAGAAAAAGAAGCCACTCACCAAATGATGCCAAAAGTAGTGCATGATGCCAAAATTGCATTAGTTGCTCAATCCTTTGAAATTAAAAAAACCGAATTCTCAACAGATTTACGCATTGCCGATCCCAGCCAAATTCAAGGGTTCTTAGATCAGGAAGAATCTATCTTAAAAAACTTTGCAACTAAATTGAAAGCAATTGGGGCCAATGTGATAATTAACCAAAAAGGAATTGATGATGGAGCCAGCCATTTCCTACAAAAAGAAGGTATTGTTGCAATAAAAAGTGTGACTAAAACCGATTTATCAAAATTGCAAAAAGCTATTGGAGGTAAAATTATTGAAAATATTGAAGCAATGACTCCAAGTGATTTAGGAACTGCAAAAGTTGTTGAATTCAAAAAAGTAGCAGGAGATGATTTATGTTTTATCTCTGGTTGTAATCATGCAAAAGCTGTCTCAATGCTATTACGAGCAGGAGTAAGTCAAGGATTAGATGAAGCAGAACGCACCATGCATGACGCACTTTGCGTTGTTGCATCAATTTATGACCGATCAGCAGTTGTTGGTGGAGGCGGAGCCGTAGAAATGGAATTAAGCCAAAGATTATTGAACATTGCGAGCAAACAAACTGGAAAAGAACAAATTGCCATTGAAACATTTGCTCGAGCCTTAGAAATAATTCCAATTACTCTATCTGAAAATGCCGGCTTAGATCCAATTAACATCATAGCTGAACTTCGTACTGCCCATTCTAAACCAGGTAACGAATTTTATGGATTAGAAATCTATCAAGGCAAAGTTATTGATAATCGAGAAGCAGGAGTGATTGAACCTGTTGCGAATATTGACAACATCATCAAATCAGCAACAGAATTAGCAGTTATGATCCTACGTATCGATGATATGATAAAAGCAAAAGCAAGTGCCGGCGGTCCACCAGGTGGTATGGGCGGCATGGGTGGCGGTATGCCACCAGGTATGATGTAAAAAAGTTTCATATTTTCCATTTTTCTATTTTTTTCAATCCTTTTATGATAATTCTCAATTATCAGCATTTGACAAGATTTTTCTTAGAATTTGAATACATTTTTGTTTCGTGATGGATTTTCTTAAACAATGCCCACAGATGATATTGGTAAGAAAATTCAATCACTGAACATTCCTTCTACGGTGAAATTGGTTGCAGTATCAAAAACTAAGCCGTTAGAAATGATAGAAGAAGCATATCAATACGGCCAACGTATTTTTGGAGAAAATTATATTCAAGATGCAGTTCCAAAAATCCAAAATGCTTCTCATTTACCAGATATTCAATGGCATTTTATAGGCCATTTGCAATCAAATAAAGCACAGTTAGCAGCCCAATATTTTAATATGGTACAATCAGTGGATTCAATGAAGTTAGCCCAAAAATTAAACACAGCAGCGGGAGAATTTCAAAAAACCCTGTCAGTTTTAATAGAAATTAATATAGGCGAAGAACCACAGAAACATGGAATTTCGTACCGATCAGTCCAAAAACTGATGGATTTCATAATTAATTGCCCCCATCTTAAATTATTAGGATTTATGTGCATCCCACCTTACGGTGAGGAACCCCGACCTTATTTTCAAAAAATGCAGTCGCTTTTTTTAAAATATAAAGACGCATATCATCTCACGGAACTTTCAATGGGCATGAGCTCAGATTTTCAAGAAGCGATACAATTTGGAGCAACAATGGTAAGAGTGGGTACAAAAATATTTGGAAAACGTAATAAATAAGTGTCAATCTCATTTCTTTTTCTTTTATTCTTAAAATTTTCAGTTTTATTCATTCAAGTTGTGCAAAATTTTCTAATAATTAATCTATTGTTCTTACCAAAAGAAAGCATTTAAGTTCAAAACACTAAATCAAGCATAGATAAAAACAATAATAGTGAAACACCTATGACAAATGAAGAGGAAAAGAAAGAAATTACGGATCTTCATGAAGAAATTCATGCTGGAAAAGAATTGAAAAAATTGAGTAATGAAGAGATTGCTGAAATAAATTTAAATCGTCAAGAACGCATGAAAAAGATTAGAGAAGTAAAGCAACTATATGAAAATGCTCAAAGCATGATGGAAGAACTCACCAGCGGTAATGTTAAGCTCGCTGCGATTCCAGAAGAAGATAGAAAGGCTTACGAGTTTGAAAAACAAAAAAGATTGGCAGAACTCGAAACCTTACAAGAAAACATTTCTTCAACCACAAAATTATTAGATGAAATTAAGGAAAGTCCGCATCTTGCAAAGGTTCCTGTAGAAGACAAGGAAAAATATGAACAAGATAAAAAAGAACGGATCGAACTTCTTCAAAAAGCAAATAATCAATTAATCACCTTTGGAAATATATTGGATGAAATTAAAGAAGGAACAACCAATTTGCATCCTCCACCAGAATCGGAAAAAGCGAAGAGAGAACAACAAAAGGAACAAAGGAAAGCAGAATTTATTAAAGCAACTGAGCACCTAAATTCTTTTGGAAGTATTCTTAATGAAATTGGATCAGGTAAAATCAGTCTCAAAAAAATTGACGAGCAAGAATTGGAAGCATATCAACAAGAAAAACAAAAACGTCTTGCTGATGTGTCGCAGTTGAGAAGTAAAATTGAACTGGCAACGAATCTGATCAGTGATATTTCTAAAGAATTAAAATTAAAACCCATGGATCAAAGTTTATTACAAGAAGAATTACTCTCAAAATTCCAGATCGCTTCTAATTACTTAAAAAAAATTGAGAGTGAAAAAACTTCGAAGTTAGAAGAGGTCACGGGTCTTAAAAAAGAACTAAACCAAATGCAAGATTTATTTACTGAAATGAAAAAGGCGAGTTTGAAGCCTGTTTCAGAAGAAGTGAAGAAGAACATCCAATTAGAAAAACAAGCCCGAATTAAGGATATTGAAGCAATTAAGCAAAAATTGTTAGCAAAATTTGATGTGACCGCTTCTTTGATGGCTGAAATCCAGCAAGCACCGGCATTAAAAGAAATACCTCCCGAAGAATTTCAAGAGATGCAGGCATTGAAATTTAAACGAGCCAATGAAATGGATCATCTTAAAACACATATGGCGGTTGCTGAAGAACTTATGCATTCAGTTAAAGAAGGAATCCAATTAACGAAAATTGATGAAAATGAGATCAAAGCACATAAAGACGAACAAGCGAAACGCTTGAAAGAACTGAGCGCTTTGAAAGGTAAATTGGATGTTGTGGAAGAATTAATGAGTAAAATCGTGGGTGAAGGGATAGTGCTCGCAAAAATTGATGAACAAGAACTTGCAGAACATTCTCGCATGAGAGAAGAACGAATGAAAGAAATCTCCACATTAAAAGAAAAATTAAAAGAGGCAAATTTACTCAAGGAAGAGTAATGTTATTTCTTGTTGGATTTTCTTTAATCTATTTTTTTTGCGATCTTTTTAAAAAATTAAATCCAAATAGGAAATTTTTCCCTTACAGCTTGTTGAGAGATATAATGATAGAGGAAGAGTAATCAAATGTCAGATGCTCGAAAAAGGGCGTTGGAACTGGCACGAAGGAGAGCCAAACAACGCCAAAATGCAACTGCAGAACGTGATCGTAAAGAAAAAGATAAAAATCAGAGAGATAAAGAGATTCAGGCAGGAGTAGATCCTCAACAATCGTACTTAGAAAAACAAAGACAAAGAGAAGAAAAACGAAAACAGGAAGAACGCGATCTTTTACAGCGAGAAATGGAAAAATTGCAACGAAAACAGAGAGAAGTAAAAGATAGTGAACTTAAAAAAAAGGAAGCTCTTAAAAAAAAGCAAGAAGAAGAACTTACATTATTAAAAGAAGAGCGAAAGAAACAAAAAATTGCTGAACAACAAAAAGATAATGAAATTCTCCGTCTTAAAAAACAAGCTGAAGAAGAAAAGAAACTTTTTGAACGAAAACTGAGGGAACAAGCACTTCAATCTTCAGCTTTGAAATCAAATCCAAAATCTCAAGCAATTAATCAACATCCAATTATTGCTCAAAGTAAGATACCAACTCCAACAATAAAAAAAATATCACAAACGAAGGTTACTCGTATTACAAGTAAGAATATAGAGAATAACTTTGAACTCGATCAAGAAATCTTGAAACCCAATACTCTATATTCAGATGATATGCAATTTGAATCTTCAATAGCAATCATAGCAACCCCCGATCCAATAAAACGTCGAGATAGGGAAGATTCTTTTCTACAATCCCACCCAGATATCCAAGATACAATCACTATATCTAAGAATTTCAGTTCAACAGCCATGATTATAAATATGTGGAATGCTCAACCTCCTCTTGAACCCTCTCAAATCCCAGAATTAGAACGATTTGCCCAAAGATCTTTAGAGGAAACAATCTTTTGGGATCAAATAAAATCAAAATCTCATTTGTGGCTTCCATTTGTATCCTACAACACATTTTATAGTGTAATTCATGCTCTCTCCGCTAAAAACCAAATAGATTCACCCAGAAAACTGAAAATTTTCGTGGATCTCTCTGAAGAAATAATTGCAAAAGCTTTGATAGATGGAATTCAATGGGGTTTAATTATACCCCATTTTTCATCAGCTTCAGGACTTGAAGGACAGTTAGAAGCAACAATTTCATTTAAAAATCAAATCAACACATGGTACAAATGGGTTCCAAAATGCTATCATAAAATTCAATCCTTCTCAATTTCTGAAGAATTTATGTCCCTTACATCACCAAAAATCTTTCGAAAATTCATGATAGCCAAATTTCTAAATCATGATATCATCCGTGATTTTTTACATGGTATCAGTTCCAGATCTCAAAAATATGCTCTTAAATCACAGATGTTTGAAAAATCGTTGCTTAAATTATTTCCATCCCAATCGTTAAATGACCTAAATATGAAAATGCAGAATATTGTTGACTATGCTGAGGAGTTTGGACTTATTTCTGTATCTGATCCTCTTCGTTATAAAAGTGGATCGTCGCAATTTATTTCAATAACAACTTTTGGACATCAAAAAATACAAAATTTTAATAAAAAGTTGTCCTCCAAATCAAATTCTTCAATCTTAAAAATAAATCCAAACTGGGGATATAAAGCAGATTATCAATGCAATAATTGTGGCTATGATTTAAAAACGGATTTTGAAATCTGCCCTCAATGTGGAGATATTAAAATAAAAAAATGCCGTAAATGCCACCAATTGATTTCAAATGAATGGGATATTTGCCCGTATTGCGGATTGTCTCAACAATTCTCACTATTCACGTAAATTGGCGTAATCAACCTTTTCTTTTTCTTCAGGTAACGTTTCTTTTAGATTGAGGCCAACTTCAACTGCAATATCTACAAACTCATTTTTTGGAACAGGTTTTGCTTTATAGGGATGTTTATCGATCACTTTTCTTCCCACAGTTATATAACCGGTACTTGGTAATAGAGAAGAGTGAGTTGAAGACCCATCGTTTTCAACAAGAATTTGCCGTTTAATCAATTCTGAGGATGTTAATTCAAAATATTTTAGCTCCATTAATTGATCAAAGATCATTTTCATATTTTCAACGTAAGCACTTAGAGCACACATCGCCCCCCCTGGAAGCAATAGGGGGTGCAAAACAGATACTAAATCAGGTAAAGAAAGATTATCAATCAAAATGCTATTAAAGGAGTTTGTAGAAAACACCTTACAAGCCGATTTAATGAATGTTGATACTTCGTTTGGAGGATAAGTCTTAGGAATTTTAATGAACTCAACACCTTCTTTAAAATAATATTTTATTAATTCTACCAATGAAGATTTTTCAGAACTCACAACTAACAATTTAATCCCTGGAACAATCCCCCCATACACAAATAAATTTCCAAGATTTTCAGGAGTTATATATTCAGAAAAGGCAGAAGAATATAAGGAATTTGTATCTCGATTGGCAAATGTTAGGTATCCGGTATGTCCAATCATTCTTCCGTGAGGACGGGTTGCATTTGGTTTCACTTGAAAAGTTCGCTTCATCATTTCAATGGTTATTATATTATTGAAATTATATTCGCCTAAAACTTGATTATTTTTCTTTACTTGTTCAAGAGTGGGACTAAATAAGCAAATTCGAGCATTATCAGACAGATATGGAAGCACTTTTGGAACAGCTAACCATGTAGTAGCAAGATCTAACATAGCAAAATCAATATTCGAGAATTCAAAATTATCTTCAATAATATTACCAAATTGAGCAGAAACCACACCATCAGCCCCCATCTGAGCAATATTTTTTCGGGCTTGATCTAAAGCAATCTCCCGAATATCAAAGGTATTTACCTTTCCTGTTTTTCCGCAAAACATTCCCAGAACACTACTCACAGTTCCACTCCCAGTTCCAGCTTCAATCACTTTGGAACCTAGATGAATACCGCTAGAAGTTAAAATTAATCCAATATCTTCAGGATAAATAATCTGGCTTTGACGTTTCATGTGTGAAATGATATCACCAGGTAATGGATTTAATAATGCAACTTTATGGTTATTAGGTTGGAGTAAAAAAGTTTCTCCGAAAGGTTTTCCAATGATATCATCATAACGTAGAAATCCCCTATCGCAATGAAATTGCTGTTTAGCCTGGACTTTTCTCACCCATTGTCTCCGTTTATCGTGAACAATGAAGATCAAATCACCATCTTGTATAACTGTCATTAAAAGGTGTAAAGTAGCAAAAATCATAAATTTTACTTAAGCCCTTGAGAAAAAATCGAAAACTTAAAAGGCTTTCTTCGACTAAAATTTCTTGATCTTACAACTCTTTTTTCATAAAATTTTTGTTGTGAGAGAAATAAATTGTCAGAAACCATAATGAATCATGGTTATTTTGGGTGCCTAAATAAATGGTTAGTAAAAAGAAAAAAGAAGAAGCTGAAGAAGTAGAAGCTCCTTCTGAAGAAGAATCTGAAGTTGTTGAAGACGTTTCCGAAGATGACGAAGTTAAAGAAGACGTTGACCAAGAAACTCTTGATGATGAAGTTGATGACGTCTTAGAAGATGACGATGAAGAAGACGACGGAGACGACGAAGAAGAAAAAGAAGATGAAGACGATGAAAAACCTGAAGCTGTAAAAGAACCTAAGGAAAAAGAAAGTACAGCAGATAAAAAGGGTAAAAAAGGTAAGAAAAAGAGAAAACAACCAAAGATTGATCTCAGTAAATCGCCTAAACTTAAAAAGATCGTCCAAGAAGTTGAACGTATCGACGATGTTGGCGAATTAAAAGCAAAACGTGATGCTCATAATAACGAAACACGGGAATTAATTAATAAGATAAAAAAAATCCAAATTGAAATTTCCAACGTTCGTACTCAAGCTCTTGACTATCGCAATAAACGCGATACCTTAAATAAAAAGGTTCAAGATATTAAAAAATCTAAAAATAACATCTCTGAAAATCTTAATGATTCCCGCAATTCGTTAAAGGATGCTAAATCAGAAGCACGTAAATCTGATGATCCTAAGAAGCGAAAGGGCGTGGGAACCCAAATTAGTCGATTACGGCGACGAATCGATCAATTAGAAAAGAAGATTGAGACTGAAGATTTAGAATTAAAAGAAGAAAATCAAATCGTTGATGAAATTGATAAATTGGAACGACAATTACAAGAATTGTTGAAAGAAAATCAAAAACCAAAACAATTCAAAGATCAAATTGATAACATTCGATCTTACCGTGAAGATTTAAAACAAACCAATGATACCCTTCGAGAAACCGCTGAAGAATCTCAAAATTACCATTTATTATACTTAGATGTTTCCAAAGAAATGGATGAGTTACGAAATGAAAAACGGGGATTACAAAGAGAATTGAACGAAAATCGATATATTGCTGACATCTACCACCAGCGTTTGATTGAATCCAGTCAAAAATTAAATCGACAAAAGCGTATTACCCGAAAAGCTCAATACCAAAACAAGAAGAAAATTAAGAAAGAAATTCACAAGATGACCCTTGAGGACGCTCAAGTTAAAATCAAGAAAGGTGTCAAATTGAATATCTTTGAAGCCCGTGCCTTCTTAGAAGATGCGGCCAATAATAAGAAATAATAATTTTCTTATTCTATTTTTTTATACCTTTTCTTACCCGTTTTATTGAGTAATATCTCTTTGATGAATATAGTATTTTCTTTGTATAATAAAAAAGATAATAAAAAAAAGTTAAACTATTTTAAAATAGACATTCCCGGATATAAGGGAAATTTTGCAGTCAATTCAAGAATATCTTTATGAACATTGGCAGAAACGGTTTTATCACCTTTTGATTTAATAACTTTTGCAATTCCAGCCGCGATTACTTTCATTTCTGATTCTTTCATTCCTCGGGATGTGACTGCTGGAGTCCCCAGCCGCATTCCAGAAGGATTAAAGGGAGTTGAAGGCTCATAAGGCACAGTATTTTTATTCACAGTAATTCCGGCCGCATCTAATGCGTTTTGAATCAATTTACCCTCACCCGTTAACCCATCGGGACGCATGTCAATTAAGATTAAATGATTATCGGTTCCATTAGATACTAATTTTATGTCTAAAGCCATCAATTCTTCCGCCAAGGCTTTGGCATTTTTCACAACTTGGGTTGCATAAGTTTTAAATTCTGGTTTTAAAGCTTCGTTAAATGCTACAGCTTTTGCAGCATTCACGTTGTCATGAGGACCCCCTTGCAATCCAGGAAACACCGCCGAATCAATTAATTGAGCAAGATTTTTCTTAGAATTTGCATGATATAAATCATGAAGACGATCTTCTGTCTTGCACATAATTATAGCTCCACGTGGACCACGTAAACTTTTGTGGGTGGTAGTAGTCACAACATCGGCATAAGGAATAGGACTTTGATGAACACCTCCTGCGACTAATCCCGCAATATGAGAAATATCTGCCATGTGATATGCATCAACTTCTTCTGCTATTTCTTGAAATGCCTTAAAATCAATTTTTCGAGGATAGGCTGTCAATCCAGAAATAATCATTTTTGGTTTTTCTTTTATTGCGATTTTACGGACAACTTCCATATCCAACATTTCAGTTTTGGGATCTACATCATAACTCACACAAGTATAATTCTTGCCTGAGAAATTTACATGGCTTCCATGGGTTAAATGCCCTCCGGATGTCAAATTAAATCCCAAGAATTTATCCTTCAAATTTAATAAAGCAAAATAGACGGCTTGATTCGCAGGTGATCCAGAGTATGGTTGCACATTAGCATGTTCACACCCGAATAATTTTTTTGCACGTTCTATGGCGAGTGTTTCCAATTCATCAACAATCTCGTTACCTCCATAATATCTTTTATGAGGGTATCCTTCACTATATTTGTTTGTGAACACACTTCCAGCTGCTTGCATAACAGATCGATAAGTATAATTCTCGGAAGGGATTAATTCAACACCTTCTTCTTGACGTTTCAATTCCCGCAAAATCATATCAGATATTTTGGGATCGCTAGTTTCTATGTCATTCATTAAATTCATAAAAATGCACTCTCTAGCATTAATTTCATACCGCTTTATTTAAATACTTTCTGCAATGAAACCAATGGCAATCAAAGAATGGAAAAGCGGGAAAAAATGCCCATGGTCCATTCCTTAAGGCAACGATTTTGTTAAAATTATATTTTAAATTTGATACTCTCAAAGATCATTTCTTTCTTGATGGAGCCAAAAATGAATAAATGAAATAAGGGGTAGTTTAGAAAAAGACAAGAGAAAAAAAATTAATTCTCATATTTTGCGATAACTTTTTGGGTAATTTGAATATTGCTTAATTGATCTTCAAATTCATCCACTTTTTCAAGAAATACTTCAACAGCTTTGGCAAAAATTTCTTTTAAGGGTACTGCACCCGAACCTTCAACGGTAAACACAAATTTATTTGGTACATAGTTCACTTTAACCGCACCAGGTGGGCAATATTTTTCACAAGATCCAGTAAAATCTGGACCTTGCCAATAATTTTCAGGTAAGACCAATTTTCCATCAACTTTTTGGAATAATTGCGTGTGATCTTTTTTAATTACTTCATCAATTTCTTCTTCTGAGGAAAATAACGAATTATCAATCACAACATCAGGATAATATTTGTATCCGATGGAGCAAACAGGTTGGAATTTAGCGTGTTCTTTACCACGTCCAAGTTGAGCATAGGCTTCAAATACCAAAGAAGATTTCTTTCCTAACTTTCCGATTATAAAATCACCATTGACAGGATGAATCTTTGGATCCATTGATTCTAAATCACCAGAATATACAGTCCGTTCACCGTTGTCAGCATGAACTTCAGCCATAAGTTGGGCTTGACACAAAGTGCACCCTTGACCGCCGCAGGAACATTCTTCAGGTAGATTATAATTTTTTAAATCTGATGTGATGGGGATTAATCCTAACCGATGAGCAATCATCTCATCATAAAGAACACTATCATTTTCAATAAAAAGGACTTCTGTAATCGCCATACTTGGAACGTCAGTTAAAACTATCCTGCGAAAGGCATTTGCAAGCTCGACACCAACACCATCTAACACAAAACGAACAATATCTAAGTTTTTATTTTGAATTCTTTCAAAAACGTCAATTTTCACGGGGATCAACTCGGTGGGAATAACTATAAAAAAAAATAAGGATTCTATCTTAACGATAGGATTTTTGGAAACGTTTTCGGGCTTTTCGTCCACCCCAATGTTTAGTTTCAACTTGTCGGGAATCACCAGAAAGCATACTTCGATCATATGCCTTGATGTTTTTCACAACGGTTTTCTTCTTTAAGAATTGAGTAATAGCTCGACTCAAAGCAATTCGAGCAGCATCAATTTGACCTAAAGCGCCACCGCCTTCAACTTTAACATCGATATTAACAGTAGCTAATTTTTCATCGTGGACGATAATTAATAATTCTTCAATTTTCATTCGAGCGAGATCAGGAGTTAATTTATTCACTGGAATCCCATTGATTCGAATAACTCCAGTACCTTCACGAACAGTTGCTCGTGCAATCGCTCTTTTACGTTTTCCACTTGTTTGAATGATTTTCATGATTTTCACCTAATATCTCCTATGCGGATTGTCCAGGACCACGTTTTCGGGTCCAGCCCATATTATTACATACATCTTCAACTGTAATATATTTAGATCGGAGACGTTCTGCCGATGCATTTGCAAAAACAATTGGTTCTTGATTAGCATATTTTTCAGCTTTTACTACTGGAATTGCTGTAATATACACATGTAATCGTTTTAAAGCTTCATGACCACGAGCATTCTTTGGGAGCATAGCTTTAACTTTTTGTCGTAAGAAAGTATCTGGTCGGCTTGAATGGAATGGTCCTCTTCGAGGATTGGATAAATTTCTTATATGTCGCAAATGAACATATTTTTCAAGAATTTCATTACGTCTACCGCTGATAACAACATCTTTGGCGTTTGTAATCAAAACATGCTCGCCTAACAAAACAAGTTTTGCAACTTGAGAGCATAATCGACCCATGATTAAATCAGAACCATCTAATATTTTCCAATTAATTTTATCTGCCATTTTTTTCACCCTATACAATTATTTTAACTCCACTACCAGAAGGATTTTGCTTGAGCAAATCTTCAATAGAGATTCGTTTACTTCCAGACTCTTCCAACTTTTTCGCAGCTGAGGATGAGATGGCGTAGCAAGCAACGGTGATTGCCTTGGTCATATTACCAACAGACAAGACTTTTCCTGGAATGACAACAACGTCATCCTTGGATGTTGCAAGATTTAATTTCGCCAAGTTAACCTCGACTCGATTTTTCTGGGGAGCCATAAGTCGTTTAGAAACATCACGCCAAATTCGGCGTTTAGTTTGCCATAACTTGCGAGCTAACATGCGTTTTTGCACATTGCTCGGCCCTGTAACTTTATTAGTCATTTGAAAAACCTATATATTTTAATAAATATATAAGATGAAAAAATCACCATCATTTTAATTTTTTTTGATTTTATGGCATTTTTGGGAAAAATAGCCAATGAAATTCCAGATTCACAAAGATTCATCCACAATTTATTGGAAAAATAACAAGTCATTTTTGTCTGGGTAAATCTCCTAGAGGTTGAAAAAGTTCCAATATATTTATATTTTCCATTTACAAAATGAAGAGTAGTATCTAATAGAAAAATATTAAGTTGAGATCAAAAAATGTCGGAAGAAGAAAAAGATGAATATGATGAAGAATTGGACGATGAAAATTTCACCGATCTTGATGAGGTAAAAGATTCATTACAAGAACTTGAAATTGGCTCGGAAGAAGATGAATCATTAAATATGGATGATTTTTCACCAGAAGATATTGATGGAGAAAAAGAAGCAATCCAAATGAGTCGTGAATGGTATAAACGCATAGAAATTGATCTATGGAAAACGCAAATGCATACCGCCACAATGGGTATTCGACAACAAGACCAATATCGAGCTCAAAGCCGTCAATTTACTGCAAGTATGGAAGTAAAAGGTGATATCACCTTTTTTGGGTATTCTCCAGAAGATTTAACAAAACCTTTAAAGGAACGAAAGCGGGAAAAGAAAATACTAGAATATAAAGAAGTCTTGGGCATTAACAAATCATTTTGGGATCCAAGTGATGAAAATTCGATAATTGTAAAACAGGCTCAAAAATTAAGCCAAGACTATGATCCTGATAAGTATGCAAAATTGCTAAGAAGATTAGTCATTAAAACCTTCTCGGAATTAAAACGCGACAAAAAGAAAAAAGGGCATGCTGGAAGATGGCGAGGAACACTTGAAGAGAGTATAATAAATAGTACAAATGGAATGATGGGAGAAAATAGAGGAAAAGCCAGGCCCTTCTTCTTTATTAACCTTCCAGGCTATAATTATCGGGTAGGTTTAATGCGCACTCATACAATTATCGGGGATAGGTATATGTTTACAATCCCAAATCCAAAAACGGGAGAACTAACCACTTTCAGAATAAAAGGAAGGAGATTTACACCAGGTAAAGATTTCTTTGTTTATAATTCAGAAACAAATCAAAGAGTTGCAGAAATCGATGATCGCAAGTTAAATATTGGTGGAAAAATTACAATTCGATTCCGCGGGGAAAAGGAGTTTGAAGAATTAAATCGATCCGTAGTCTTTCGAAGAATTCTTATCTTGTTTGGAATTTTAATCAAATTCTTAGATGATCTTGATACAAAATACAAACATATCTATAAGGCACTTAAGAAAAAGGGAAAATACTTAAAATTAATTCGGAAAGCGGAAAAGAAGGAGGATCAAGCTAAAATTGATGCAGTTAAAATGAAATATGAAAAAATTCAGAAAGAATGCAAAATGATTAAAAGCGTAGTTGTCACAAATAGTGAATTGACTCTCCATTACAACCCAAGAAGGATTCGAACTTAAAAAATTTTTTTTTTATTACTATTTTCTCCTAATTATTAAATTCACATATAAAATCAGCAAGATAAGTGGTAAATGAATTAAATTTTTCTTGCAAACTAGACACAACCTTTATTTCTGAAGACGTCCGGGCGTACAAACCAGCCACAACAAGGGATTTTGCAATACTTAAATTATTAACGTTTTCTTGTTTGAATCCAATTATTTGTTGAGGACCTTGTAAAAAAACGGAATCTTGAGTAATAGCATATTGTACCCCCATAGATTGTAATATTTTTAAAAGATCTTCAATAATTTTCCGTTCTTCATCTGAAATTTTTTTCAAATTGTAAAACCGAGAATCATAATTACAAAATACTCCAATCACTATTAAGATCGGAAGAAACTTTGAGTAAATATTACAATCAATCTGCAGGCCATCTAAAAAAGTACCTCCGCTTAGGGAGAATTCTCCCGAATGAGCATTATCTATAAATTCCACACCCATTTTTTTTATTAATTGAAGAAATTCTTTTTCTTTTGAAGAATTTGGAATGAATTCAAGAGAAAATGTTACTTTTTCTGAGAAGGGATAAAGAGCAAAAATAGCAATTATTGCATCAAAAAATTCTCGAGGAATATTATTTTCAATCTTCATTTTACAAAATGAATTCAAGGGTAAAATTTTCATATAAGATAAATCCTAAATATTTTCTTTGGGTGTTCATATAATTCAATTGTGGAGCATATTTAAGCATGTCAAAAATTATGCGGTACAGTCGAGATTATAAAAAAAAGGATACTATTATCACAGTAAAAAATGTGAAAATTGGTGGAAAATTTTTCGCAATTGCAGCAGGACCTTGTGCAGTCGAGAATCGAGATCAGTACTTCGAAACAGCAATCGCTGTTAAAAAATCTGGTGCAAATTTAATTCGCGGATCAGCGTACAAACCGCGAACATCCCCATATTCCTTCCAAGGTTTAGGACAAGAAGCTTTAACAATAATTAGAGATTTAGGGGAAGAACTAAAAATCCCAACAATTACAGAAGTAATGGATCCTCGAGATGTCAAAACGACATCTCAGCATGCCGATATTCTGCAGGTTGGGGCACGTAACATGCAAAATTTTGAATTACTCAAAGAATTGGCAAAGATCAACAACCCCATAATATTGAAAAGAGGTATGTCTGCAACAATTGAAGAATGGTTGAACTCTGCAGAGTATTTGATGACTGAAGGGAATGAAAACATCATCTTGTGTGAACGAGGTATCAGAACTTTTGAAACAATAACCAGAAATACTTTGGATTTATCAATTATTCCTTTGATCAAAATGAGAACGCACCTCCCTATAATTGTAGATCCGAGCCATGCAACAGGGAATCGAGAATTAATCACCCCAGCGTGCAAAGCTGCAATAGCAAGCAATTCAGATGGATTAATTATTGAAGTACACCAAAATCCAGAGGTGGCAATGAGTGATGGACCTCAATCACTTGATATAGCACAATTTTCGGAGTTGATTAATCAGATTAAACCTATCTTAGAAGTTGAGCGAAAAATTATTACTGGCACTACCTTAAATTTATCAGAAATTCGCCACCAAATTTCTTGCGTGGATGAAGATATCATTGATTTATTAGCAACAAGAATGAGTTTAGTGCCTTCTCTAATTGAATTCAAAAGAGAAAATCAAATTCCAATTTATCAACCGGAAAGAGAAAAAGAAATTTTAACCAAATATGCAAATTTGGCACAGAAATACACATTGAATCCCGCTTTAGTTCAAAAAATCTTTGATCTCATAATAACAGAGATGAGAGAATTACAAAAAAAAGAGAGGGTTTAAAAGAATGAATTAAATGTTGGTTGCAATTTTTAAGATCATTTCTGCAGCTGCATCATTAAATGATTCCATACCATCAATGCTTTCTGCACATACAATATGAAACTCTTTAACGGTAATTTTACGCTTAGCAAAGAAAGCAACAATTTCAGTTTTCATGTTTTCTATTGTTTTTTCCCGATCCGCTTCTGGTACCAAATCATATTTATTAAAACACACAAATATTCCTTTTGGGAAAAAGCGGACATCTCGGAAGAATTGGAACTGATCTTTAATTGGACGGCTACAATCAAATACCGCAATGATTTGTTTCGCAATCCGTGAAATCGTAATGACACCCATGCGAACAACGGCCCTACCTCTGTCTCCACCAGGAGCAAACAATGTATGATTTCTCTTCAATTCATTCTCTCGAAATACTACCCGGTTTGGATGAATTGTTTTGGTTTCTTTAACACCAGTTTCTGGATCAAGGACGGCTTCACCAGAAAAGTCTGTTTTCACGACCGTACAACTTTTTCCACCTTTGACATCAGATATTTTTTTAGTTTTCAAATATTTTACAAATAATCGCAGTATAGTGGTTTTTCCAACTGAAACTGCACCTAATAAGCCTAAATTTGTCATTTTTATCCTTCTCCTTCATCAATTTCTTCAATTTCTAATAATTTATTTAAGAAAGTTTCATAATCATCAACTAAATATTGTTCTAAAACAGAAGTATTATGACATGAAATTAAAACCCCTAATAAATCTTTCAAGTTATCAACTTCTTCATTTATGAAACGAACAATATTCTCTGTTGTTGGTTCATCATCAAAGGTTTTCGGCGTTTTTCCAAAGCCGAAATTCTTCGTTGGAGGCAACTGATTAAAATACCCAAAAGCAGAATTTCCTTCAAAATTAAAATAAACGAAGAAACGACTCTTTAAATTCGATACAAAATTAGATAGAAAAACAGAACCATACAATTCCCCTAAGAAAATGTCTTCATCTTGCCTAAGAGTATAATATGGAGCGATAGGAGATTTCAGCCCTGGAGGAAACATTTCTGCAGGAGGTAAACTCACAAAAGGTAATTTTTCTTCAATAATTGCCCATAAATCATCTCGTTCTTCTTTTACTAATATATCTTTGATCTCATCATAAGCAAATGCAAAGTCTGCTTGAAATGAGATTAGCGATGATAGATAAACGGACAAACATGCGAAAGTTGCATCCAATAGAGGTTTTTTTTTCGAGCTTGATGGTTTTATCGCCCCTCTCCAAGAACGGAGGGCTGAATATGCCCATCCACGGGTATCATAAAACTGACCACTGAGGAGAATGAAATTTAAATCTTGCTCATCAGTACCAAGCAATTCCTTCGCCTTATTCATCAAAGCAGTCTCAACTTTTTCATCATTGAATCGAGAATGGATTTTGGGAAAGACTAAAATTGCTTCCTTTTTTTTTGTTTTCTTCACCATTACTTTTCACTTGTTACTATATTTTCCACTAGGCTTAAATGCCTAAAAATTTTCGGTTATAATTTTTTTTTCCAGATATTTATTTTGGAAATTGATTTTTAAATATCTCATTGATACTCTCAACAATATATTCAAAGCTTTCGAAATTTGAGATATTGGATAGTGTGATTGAATCTAAGTATTCTTCTGAATCGTAAATATTTTTTGTAATATTAGGAGTTAAATCATGTTCAATTTTTTTTAGAGAAACCAAATGGGGTTTAACAAATTCATTTATATAAATTTCTTGATTTATTTTCGAAATTCCAGGATTAGGAAAGCGAATAAACACAGAATTATTTTGAAATTGCAAAACGGTTAACAATTCTTTGGATGGAGAAAAAATTTTTTGAGTGTATTCTAAATTTTGAAATTGAGATTGATGATCACTCGCAGCAGTTTCTGCATCTATCAAATTTGCAGCAGAAATAAAAGATCCATCCGAAATTAAATAATCAATCATATCACACTGTTTAGTTAAAGATCCAATTTCATTTTCAATTAACTGAATTTGTTCTGTTTTTGTCTGAACCATTTTTTTAAGAGATTCTTTCAAATTGAACAGAACTTTGATCTCTTTTTCTTGCATTATATTTACCATGAATGAGATAATTAAAAAAGATTGGGTAGTGTTGAGTTATTGATTTTATTTAATTTTTAACTTTTCAATTTCAGTTTCTTAGCTTTTGCACTTGAAGCAGGTTCTGGATTAACTTCTTCGAGCGTTTTAATCAATGCAGGAACCTCATCTTCCATTAAGGCTTCTTGGAATTGTAAATACATTTCAAAATCGGCAATAAATAGTCCTTTGCGCTTCTTTGGAGTTCCAGTTAGTTTATTAATAGGATTAACTTCAACCATTAATCGAGAAGAACGTGTTTTTGTACCAGGAATTTTAACGACAAAAACTCCAGGTATATCAGTTTCCAATTTTTCCCAATCTTTTCCATTTTCTAAGTGTTCTTTTAGTGCTTCTATCATATTTTAAATCACATTTTTTTTAAATATATTTTCAAAGTATCTTATGTGTTACGCGGTATATAATAATTTTGTAACGTGTACGGGCAAGGGGTTGGAAATTTTTTAAAATTTTATGAAAAACTACTAATCGATAAAAATCTTTCTAAAATTAGAGAATTATGAAAATGTTAACTGTTTACATACCTGAAGCTTATATTGAAACGCTTGATTTATTAGTAAATGAAAAATTGTTCCCCAACAGAAGCGAAGCTATTCGTACTGCAGTTAGAGATTTAATACGTAATGAAATTCAACTCAAAAAATTGATTGAAAATAGGAAAAATAAAGGGGAAAACTAAAAAAATTTGAAAAAATTGAATTATTTCTGAAATTTTTTGCGAGCTTCTCTTCTCCTACGCTTTCTTTCATCAATAATTGCTCTTCTTCGTTCTTCATCAGTTAAATATTGAGATATTTTTGGAGATTCCGATCTATCGGATGAATTTTTCTTTTGTAACGCTTTTTCCGCTTTCAATTTCCACCTCAACAATTCTTGCTCCACAGTTCTCGCTTCTCTCGCCCTTCCAATCTGGACAAGCATTTCGTGAGCTTCTTCAGCCAAATTAATTCCTTTATCATAGGATAATTGTTTTATTTGATATGTAGCTTGTTTTATTAATTTATTTGCTTTTTCTTCACTTGGTTTAGATTGTTCAGATTCCAATTCTTTCAGATACAATTTTTCTTCAATTTTCAATTGGTCTTGAAATGATTGGAGTAACTTTAAGGATTTAACCCACCCAAATTCTTGAACCAGATGAATGATCGTCTTAATTTCGGTTTGGGCAGCGGAAAAATCGTTTCTATTCTTCCATTTAATAACTTGCGTTAAAGAATTCATTATGTGAAACTCCTTTTCAAGTTTTTCGTTCATCAAAAGTTCATTAACATCAATTAATGGAGATTGAATAGAATTATATATACCAATAAACCTTTTTTTGGTAGTTTTTGCTTCACGATCCCATCCAATAGTCTTGAAATTAAATAGAGCATAGTGAAAATAATGTAAACCAAGATATTTTTTACGAGACTCGCTTGAATTCTCAGCTAATTCTAACATGCGATATGCATTATCACCCATTTCTTTTTGACGAGCGATCTCAATCTGTCTTTCCATAGATTGCTGCTCAGCGAGTTCTTCTTGTGATTTTCTTTTTCTTTCTTGTTGAGCCATCATCTCTTCAAATTCTTTCCTTTCAGCCTCCAACTTTTCATTCTGGATTTTTTTAAGGCGAAGATTTTCTTCATAAGTTTTTTTCTTTGATTTAACTTCATTAATGATGCTTTTTACTTGTTGATGTTTTAACGGCCAAGAAATTTTATCAAATAATTTTAAAGCTTTTTGATAGATTTCAAGTGATTTTTCAAAATTATTACTTTGTGCAAGATTTCCAGCATCTGCAATTAAAGTAATAATTTCATCTTGAATTTGCTCTCTTTCCTCCCTTTCTACTTCTTCTTGCAAAAATCTTTTTTGTTCTTCAAGCTTTTGTCGTTCCGACTCTTCTTTAGCAGCTAAAATCAATTTTTCCAATCTCGCTTCTTCTTCCTTTCTTTCCTGAATAGACTTGAGTTTTAACATTTCTTGCTTCTTAAATTCTTCAAAATCTTGTTCTACCTTAAGAATAGTATCTTTTGTTAGTCTAATCCCGTCAAAATAGTCAATTGAAGCATATTTTTCAATCACTGTATTATAAATTTTTAATGCTGCTTCAATTTTCTGATCAGTCACGAAAACGCGTGCTTTTTCTAGAAGTTCCAGGCATTCGTCATGAATTTGCTTATTATGCATTTCTTTATTAATTTCTTCTTGTAAAGCTTTCTGTCGCTCTTGTAATTTTTTTGCTTCTAGCTTTTGGGATAATTCGATTCGTTTTTGAAATTCAATTTCAGCTTGTTTTCGTTTATCTTCAGCATCAATTCTCTTTCTAGTTTCTTCTTCTTTTAATTTTTTATTTTGGATTTCTTGGCTCAATTTCGCAAGTTGCTCTATTTCTTCGATTTCTTTTTGTTGTTTAAAGTAAGCTTCTTTATTTTTCTGCTCTTCTAATTGTTTTTGAAGCTTTCGTTCCCGAAAATGAGATATTTGCATCAAAACTTTCTCTTCTTCTGCAAACCAATGAATATTACGAAAAATTTCTTGAGCTTCCTTGAATTTTTCTATTGCTTGATCAAAAAGATTATGTTCATTAGCAAGCAAATTTCCCCTATCCATTAATTCAAAAGCAATATCACTTTGTTCTTTTTTATATTGGTTTTCCTTTTCTATTTGAAGTTCTGCAGCTTTTTGTTTAGCTTTAGTTGCTTCAGCAATTTCTTTGGCCAGCTTAGCTCTTCGTTCGAGCATTTCAGATTCTTCTTTGGTCTTTGCAACTCTCAGCATTTCCAACTTTCTATAACTTTTATCTGCAGCTAATTTTTGTTGATAAGTATTCACACCATCAAATAATCGAGCAGCTTCCTCGCCCCAACCAATATCACGCAATTTTGACGCATTTTCTTGATATATATTTATAGCTTTTTGATAAGGACAATCATATGGGATTCTATCCGGTTGATTTTCATATTGTTTTACTTGATTTTCGATTTCATCAATTTCCAAAAAAACTTTTTGAGCTAAAGACTCTTTTTGTTTTTTACTCTCCAATTCTCGGAATCTTTGCTCTTCTTCTATCTTTTCTCGTTCTTCTTTCAATTTTTTAGATAAATTTACACGTTGTTCAATTAAAGCAGCATCTTCTTGAATTTTCTCAATTCGTTTTTTCTCGAGTTGGCGAAAAGTATTGTCTTTAATCAATTTTTCACGATATAGCTCAACCCCATCTAACAACCTAGTTGATTCTTCAATCCACCCAATCTCTTGCAATTTCCTTGAACCATATTGATACTTTTCTATTGCAATAGAGTAGGGACATTCAATCGAAAAGATATCAACATTGTTTTCATAATTCTTGACAATTTCTTCAATTTCATCAATTTGTCTAAAAATTTCATTTGCAATAGTAGTTTGATTATCAAGTTTTGCCTTTTCTGCTTCTCTTTCCTTAATTATACGTTGTTCTTTTTCCTGTTGTAATTTTTTGGAGATAGCTGCTCTTTTTTCTAACATCTCGGCATCTTTCTTCGTCTTTACGATTCTTTTTGCATCATTTAAACGAAATTGCTTATCTTTTGCAAGTTTCTCTCGATAAGTATTCATTCCATCATACAATCGTAAAGATTGTTCAAGCCAACCCAAATCTTTCAACCGATTTGCGCTCTTTTTATAAACATTTATGGCTTCAGAGTATGGACATTCATATGGGATAATATCCTCTAAGGATTCATATTTTTTTATAACAGCTTCAATTTTATCGATTTCATTAAAAACACTTTCACCTAGTAATTTCTCTCTTCTGGCTTTTTCTCTTAATTCTTGTTCATGACGCAATTTTTGCTGCTTTTTTTCTAATTCTAGTTGATGGGATAAAAGGGAGCGTTTTTCCAGCAATTCGGTATCTTTTTGGGTCTTTAGCACTTTCATTGCTTCAGACTCTCTATATTGTTGATCTTTGGTTAACTTTTCGCGGTAAGTATTCATTCCATCATAAAGACGTTGAGATTGCTCCGTCCAACCGAGTTCCTTCAAGCGGTTCGCACCCACCTTATAAATTTCAATGGCTTGCGTATATGGGCATTCATAGGAAATGCGATCAGCATGATTTTCATATAGTTTAATTGTAGACTCAATCGTATCAATGGAATTAAACACTTCATCCGCAATAGCTTGTTCTTGTTGGGCTTTCAATTCTTCTTTTTGACGTTGGGACAGGAGTTTTTGTTGTTTTTCTTCCTGTAATTGTTTGGAAAGAGCCGCCCGTTTTTCTAACATTTCCGCTTCTTCTTTGGTTTTTGCAATACGATTGGCTTCGGATTCTCTATATTGTTGATCTTTGGTTAATTTTTCGCGATATGTATTCATTCCATCATAAAGACGCAGAGATTGCTCCGTCCAACCGATTTCCTTCAAGCGGTTCGCACCCGCCTTATAAATTTCAATGGCTTGAGCATATGGACACTCATAGGGAATGCGATCAGCATGATTTTCATATAGCTTAATTGTAGACTCAATCGTATCAATGAATTTAAACACTTCATCCGCGATAGCTTGCTCTTGTTGAGCTTTCAATTCCTCTTCTTGACGTTGGGACAGGAGTTTTTGTTGTTTTTCTTCCTGCAATTGTTTGGAAAGAGCCGCCCGTTTTTCTAACATTTCCGCTTCTTCTTTGGTTTTTGCAATACGATTGGCCTCGGATTCTCTATATTGTTGATCTTTGGTTAATTTTTCGCGATATGTATTCATTCCATCATAAAGACGCTGAGATTGCTCCGTCCAACCGAGTTCCTTTAAACGGTTCGCACCCGCCTTATAAATTTCAATGGCTTGGGCATATGGACACTCATAGGGAATGCGATCAGCACGATTTTCATATAGCTTAATTGTAGACTCAATCGCATCAATGGATTTAAACACTTCATCCGCAATAGCTTGTTCTTGTTGGGCTTTCAATTCTTCTTTTTGACGTTGGGACAGGAGTTTTTGTTGTTTTTCTTCCTGTAATTGTTTGGAAAGAGCCGCCCGTTTTTCTAACATTTCCGCTTCTTCTTTGGTTTTTGCAATACGATTGGCTTCGGACTCTCTATATTGTTGATCCTTGGTCAATTTTTCCCGGTAAGTATTCATTCCATCATAAAGACGCTGAGATTGCTCCTTCCAACCGAGTTCCTTCAAACGGTTCGCACCCGCCTTATAAATTTCAATGGCTTGGGCATATGGACACTCATAGGGAATGCGATCAGCACGATTTTCATATAGCTTAATTGTAGACTCAATCGTATCAATGGATTTAAACACTTCATCCGCGATAGCTTGCTCTTGTTGAGCTTTCAATTCCTCTTCTTGACGTTGGGACAAGAGTTTTTGTTGTTTTTCTTCCTGTAATTGTTTGGAAAGAGCCGCCCGTTTTTCTAACATTTCCGCTTCTTCTTTGGTTTTTGCAATACGATTGGCTTCGGATTCTCTATATTGTTGATCTTTGGTTAATTTTTCGCGATATGTATTCATTCCATCATAAAGACGTTGAGATTGCTCCGTCCAACCGAGTTCCTTTAAACGGTTCGCACCCGCCTTATATATTTCAATGGCTTGGGCATATGGACACTCATAGGGAATGCGATCAGCACGATTTTCATATAGCTTAATTGTAGACTCAATCGCATCAATGGATTTAAACACTTCATCCGCGATAGCTTGCTCTTGTTGAGCTTTCAATTCTTCTTCTTGACGTTGGGACAGGAGTTTTTGTTGTTTTTCTTCTTGTAATTTTTTGGAAAGAGCCGCTCGTTTTTCTAACATTTCTGCTTCTTCTTTGGTTTTTGCAATACGATTGGCTTCGGACTCTCTATATTGTTGATCCTTGGTCAATTTTTCCCGGTAAGTATTCATTCCATCATAAAGACGCTGAGATTGCTCCGTCCAACCGAGTTCCTTCAAACGGTTCGCACCCGCCTTATAAATTTCAACGGCTTGGGCATATGGACACTCATAGGGAATGCGATCAGCACGATTTTCATATAGCTTAATTGTAGACTCAATCGCATCAATGGATTTAAACACTTCATCCGCGATTGCTTGTTCTTGTTGGGCTTTCAATTCTTCTTTTTGACGTTGGGACAAGAGTTTTTGTTGTTTTTCTTCCTGTAATTGTTTGGAAAGAGTCGCCCGTTTTTCTAACATTTCCGCTTCTTCTTTGGTTTTTGCAATACGATTGGCTTCGGATTCTCTATATTGTTGATCTTTGGTTAATTTTTCGCGATATGTATTCATTCCATCATAAAGACGTTGAGATTGCTCCGTCCAACCGAGTTCCTTTAAACGGTTCGCACCCGCCTTATAAATTTCAATGGCTTGGGCATATGGACACTCATAGGGAATGCGATCAGCACGATTTTCATATAGCTTAATTGTAGACTCAATCGTATCAATGGATTTCAATACTTCATCCGCGATAGCTTGCTCTTGTTGAGCTTTCAATTCTTCTTCTTGACGTTTAGAAGCTATTTTTTGTTGTCTTTCCTGTTGCAATAACTTAGAAGTTTTAATTTTTTTATTGATATAATCTTGATCTGCTTTGGATTTAGATATTTTTCTTTCTTCAATAACTCTGAGTTTTTGATCTCTTACCATTTTTTCCTTATATAAAGAGATACCCTCAAAAAATCGATTTGCTTGATTTGTCCAGCCAAGATTCTTTGCTTTTTTGTAATTTTGGGAGTAAATTTCAATAATTTGTGGATATGGGCACTCAGTAGAAAGTATATTTCCAGATTTAACTTGCTTAAGGTATTCATCACCAATTTTTTCCCATTTTGAAATTTCATCATACATTTCATCTGAAAGTTGATTTTCAAAAGATTGTTTCTTTGTTTTTTCTTCATTTATTGAGTTCTTCTTTTGATCTTCCAAAATTTTTTTTTCTCGTTCTGAATCAATAATTTTATTTTCCTGTTGAATAGATTTTTGGAGAGTCTCAACATTTCGTTTTTCCTTGAGAAGTTTCACATCATATTCATTTTTTCTATTTTTCGTGTCTGAAATTAATTCTTTAGTACGCATAATTTCTGCGGACCAATGTATTTCAGTAAATATTCTTAGCGCTTCTTGAAAAGCATTCAATCCTTCCCCAAACTGGTTTTGAGAAACAAATTTAGAGCCAATTTCTAATTGATTATAAGCTTTTTCGGATTGTTGGGATTCAAATTCCTTCTTCTGTTTTAACTGATCTAATTTCAATTGTTTATTTTGTTGTTGTTTATCAAATACCCTTTTTTGAGCAGCGACTAATTTATTTTCATCATCTTGCTGTTTCTTGAGATTTTCTTCGATTTTTTTTTGTTTTTCTTCAAGAAATCGTCTTTTTTTTACATTAAAATGCACATCAGAAATCATTTGAGATATTTGCGATTCTCTTTCAGCCCAATCTAATGCAATCGCAAGCTTTTTTGCTTTATCGAATAATGCAAGTCCTTCTGAAATTTTTTCTTGTTGAATCAATTTGTCAGCATCAATAATTAGTTGATTTACTTCTTCCCGTGTTTTCAGCATCGATTAGTCACCCTTTATCAAAAAAGGAGTTTCATATTCATAATTATCTTAGATTTATAATAAATTGAAAAAATATTGTTAATTTGCTAAAGATGATAAATATTCATCTACAATTTGAGCGCCTTGAGGAGTTAGTTTCCATCCCTTATCAGCTCGAAGAGAATAGCCAAGTTCGATTCCTTTTTCGAGAAAAGTAATCATTTGAGTATCTTTCATTTTGCGTTTGAAATCAACTCGAAGACAGAAATGAATTTCATCCATTGGAGCAGCTCCGCAAAATTCGTCCTCCATAACACCTAGAGCAGCAAGAACACTGTATAAATCATTTTCCTTCGTTCCTTTCTTCTGGCCTCGTTTCTTAAACATATTACTCACTTTTTATTGTATACCCATTAATATATATATCTTTAGATATCTTGTGTACCCTATTAATATATACATATCTTAGATAAGTGAATGAAATGGTAAAAAAAAAACATTGCGATAAACATTATCGGTTTGTGGCAAATTGCTCTGAATGTCAAGCTTTAAATGCTGAAACCGAAGATGATTCAGATAGAAAACGCTTGTATGATGATGTAAACATAGAAGATTTTAATTACGAAGATTTCTCAAATTCAAAAAATGATACCCCACCACGTCGACCGGAAATTCCAAATATTGAAAATGGTCCATCCTACCATGATGCACCATCACGACCAAATCGGTTTACCTATACTCGATCAAATTCGCCTAATTTCAAAAAAAAACTCTACATCGTAGGGATTATTGCAGTAGTTATTATTTTGATAAGTATTTTCTATATATACCCCGTGTGGCATGCTAAAATTAATCTCCAAAACCAACTCTATGACACTAAAAGCGGACTTAATTATTGGGAAATTTTTACATTAAATGGGTGGAGCACCAACTTTTTCTTCAATAAAATAGGATTAATCGGAGCGATATTGGGATCACTAATTATGAGTATTCCACCAGACGATTCGTTAATCACAATTGTCGGTCAAAAATTCGGATGGGGAAAACCTTCCAAAGTGAAGACTTTAATCATATGGTGGACGATAGGGTTTGTATTTTTCTTCATTATTGGTCAAGCCATGGGAAGTGGTTATTTTGATTTAGTCATGAAAATGATAGATGAAGGAACAATTGAGGGTAATTTGGGTTCATTCTTGACTGCATTAAATGCGATCTCAAATCCTGCATCCGTATCACAATTGGATATCTTTTTATATGCAGCGGTAACCTTACCAATATTAAGATTTGTTCTTGGGGTAATAATTTTCCGACTTATTTCAACCATTGTATATTATGCTTATTTAGTAAAAGATGAGTTTCAAATAGCAGCAAATGCGAGTTTTATCATTGCAATATTTTTCATACTGAGTTTAATCGACAGACCATTACAAGCACAAAATGGTATTGATTTAACTCAAGTTTGGAGTATTTATTTGGGAATATTTAGCTTTCTTGGTCTTGGAATAGCCTTTTTAGTTTATGGAAGGAAACAAAATCAACTCAAAATTCATCAATTCAGTCGAAATATCCAAAAAAAGACCATTATGGCAGCAGTTTTAACTATTTTTATCATCTTAATCCCAGTATTTATCAGTATCCCAAAAACTATTGGATTGTCAACTCCCGAAACGTGGACCGAAGAAGTTTGGGATATTAAAGATGGAAAACAGATAGAATGGACACGAGCAGCAGCAGGTATTACCATTGGGGACAATGATCTGTTTATGACTTATTCAATTGATAACTATCCCCAAAATGTAATTGAAGAAGATAATACAATCCTTGACGTTATTCGGCAGCATGATAAAATAAATTCGGCAAAAAAGATTAAGCCGTTGATAACCAATTCTTTCCAAACGATGGCTGATAGTGATATTGTTTTTGTACAAGGTAAGGGTGAATTCTGGGTAGCCCCAAAAACTTTACAAACAAAAAAGTTGTTAGAATCAAATGTTAACCAACATACGGAAATCTATGATCATGTAGAAGGATTTATAGCTTTAGATACTTCCACAGGAAAAATTTTGCAAGATAGTCAAGATTACCAAGATATTTTTGGAGTTGGTAATGATCACCCCATTTTCTTTGGTGAGAAAGAGGAGGATACATCATATTTAGAAGGGACAACAAACACAGACTTTTATTCAGTCCCACTTTCAATTGATGCATATGATAATGATATCTTATTAAACACCGGATGGGAAAGTAACGAATCAATGAAATATAAGTACGAAGGAGACCCAGATGGGACAATTACTGGTTTAGAAGCTTTATGGTTTACTGCAAATATGGGATTAACAAAAAATGCTTTTGACGGTGAAGATAAATCCTTTTTAATAAACAGAAATATACGAACGCGAGTTGAATCCATTTTGATGCCTGGTCTAAAGATTGATGATGATCCATATTTAGTGTTTGATAGAAATAATAGCAAAATGTTTTATGCTGTTTCAATCTATACGGAAATATTTATGGGGGCGTATACTGATTCATTTTTACACCGTTTCTTAGGTACAGTATTGATTGATGTTCAAACGGGCGAATTGTCATGGTATCGAAACCCAGGACTCCCCGCAGGTTCAGAAGATCCACTTTCCAGTATTTGGGGTGTATATATGAGCATTTACCAGTTTGAGGTCGCAGAAGATTGGCTTTTAGATCAATTAAGATATCCCGAGTCTTTATGGGAAAAACAACTGGTTATAGATTATAAATATCACGTTACAAATAAGGAAACATGGAAGCTTAAGTCTGATTTCTATAAACGGCCTGAAAATGGAGATGTCTTCTATATTGAAACAGACTTAGGAGAAGGATTAGAGTTTGTAGGAGTTGATATTGTGGAATATGATCAAGTTGATTCAGTTAAATTAGCGGGACTGTATATCATTCGTCAGGGAAATCACTTTGGAGAAACAATATTTTATAAAACCCAGAGTTCAAATAATATAATTGGGCCAACTACAGCCATGGGTGAGCTTGGAAATCAAGCAACGAATGAAATTTTCACAATTCAGAATGAACGATATGGAAATATCTTATTATATCCATTGGCATCATCATTATATTACTACATCCCAGTATATTCTCAAGATGGTAATTTGGAATCTCTTTCTTTGGCAGGTTTAGTAAATGCATTTACACAAGACGCATATTATGGACCTACCTTAACTGAAGCGTACAATGAACTGAAAATTGATCTACAACTAAATGATACAACCACTGAAACAAATATAACTGGTTTGATGCTTGAAGTAGAGGAATATGATGAATTTCAGTACAGTCCGACAAGTTGGGCAGAAATTCGAACTTATTTCGAATACTTCACTACAAATGACAGCCTTCCACAGAAAAATTTAATGCTCAATTTATCTGTCCGAACCGATGTTGATATTGATGTTAAAGTATTCAACAGTATAAAACCAGGATATCAGTACAATTTTACCGAGAATATTGTCGCGTGGAATCATACATTAGGAGTTTGGAACGACACAACCGCAATATTCCCAGGAGAAGGACGAATGATAACTCTAAAACTTAATCCATCAGAATCCTTAAACGGTCCATCTTTATCCATTTATATTAAGTTTGATCTTATTGATTTGGATTCAGGGGATATCATATCGAACGGATGGAATATTTTAACATTTGTAAATCCAGATTAAATCATTGATTTTTTCATTTTTTACTTTATTTTAAACTAATTTTCAAGCCAAACTTAGTTATTTCCGAGCAATATTGTGATCATATCCAACAAAAGCGTTTAATAGGTTGACCTAAGATCTATTTAAGATCTAATTTGACCACCTATAACTCACGGAAGTTTTCCTTATAAATAATTGAAATAAAAAACAGCTTAATTAAATGATAGGCTGAAGCTTAGTTTAAATCTTATTTGAAAATGACACTGCTTGCGATTTGTTATAATAATAATCGAAAAAAAGAAGGGTATAATAACTAATTGTTGCCATTTTTTATGTTATCTATGAAGGAAGCTAGTTTAAATTTGGATTTCAAGACTGATTCCTTCCATTTTTGATAAATTTTTACTAAAACTGGATTGGGATGCAGATGATCTTCAGAATAATTTTTCAAATAGGATACCATGAATAACCCCTTTAAAAGTTCCCGCATACGCTCTTCATTAAACCACAAAGATTCTTGATACCTATTAAAGCCAAGGAAGTTTTGGACTTCAGGGTCTGAAAGCAAGGGTTTCAAGGAGAAATATGACAGGTTTGCTTTTTGTGAATCCAAAACAGTGTCCCAATTTTGATACCCAATTAAAATTTTCAATAAATAGATATATTCTTCAATTTTTTCATTTTCCTGACAAATTTCACCTAACACCCAATGAATGACACTACCAAGATGCCATTCTTCTACCCAGCTTCGACTCAAAAGGGAAAAATCAGTTGGATTCTTAACTTTTCCGAGTTCACGAGTTAAAACCCATCCAAAGAACATTGCCCATTTAGCATGAGTTGAAGGTGTGAGATCATCCACATTATCGAGAGATGGAGGGTTTTGTGCAAATTCTATGAAATTGTGCAATTTATTAAGGATTTCTAAAACTAAAGCGTCCCCATTGGAATCCAACCCCACAAACCTTCGAGTTTCATTAATTAACAACTTTAATTGATGTTCTATTTTTGGTTTAATTTCAATAAAACTGGTTTTTTCAACCAGTATTTGTTTCAACAGACCAGCATTGAATAATTCACGGAATGGTGTTAAAATTGGTTTATAGACCATCTCTTTTAAAGCATCATCAATGGAATGTACTCCTTTTCCACCCAGCATATTGTAAAGTTGAGAATAGTGAGAAAATTCATTATCTTGTACACTTTTCCACTCCAAAAAACACATGCTTTGATATGGTTTTAGCTCAAAATATAACCCCTTATCTTGAATTTCTTGATTTTTACGAATGTATTCCAGCTTACTCATATAATCTTTAAATATTGAATATCCTTCGCGTGGAATATTCATAGCGGAAGCAAGTTCTTTTTGAAGAATGATCCCATTTTCATTATAACCCACCGAATTCTTCACATAACCGCTAGTTTCACTATATCGATTATTATAAACAACAAAACCGCGTTCATTTCCAACCATATTTGAAAAAGCATATACATCTTCGTTTACAACATTCCCAGCCCAGAAATCATATAAATAATAATTATCCGCTTGAGCAAAAAGATAGCGCTTTTGCATAATTGGGAAGATGGTTTGCTCATGGTGATGAAGAAGAGCCCGATCTTCCGTTTCGTCCCAATAAGCTCGCCTAAACTCCATCCCATATTTTTCCTTATATCCTTGAACTTGACCATGACCAAACATTGGCAATCCAGGCATGGTAACTAATAATAAGCAAATTCCAAAATACTTCTCCCCAGTGCCAAATTGAACTGAGGCGGTTTCTTCATCAGGGTTATTCATGAAATTTACAAACCTTTGCAACATCCGCCTATCAAATTCAAGGGCTTTCTTGATGGACCCTCGATAGAGCGAATTTTCCTCATCCCGTAATGCGTTCATAAAAATACTGTTATATACTCTATGCATTCCTAAGGTTCGAACAAAAAAACCTTCTAATAACCAAAAAGCTTCAGCCAAAAGTAAAGTATCAGGTACTTCTGTCCGAATACGTTCCACCACTTCCCGCCAAAATTCTTCTGGGACTTTTTTCATAAATTCTTCTTTAGTCATGCCCATTCCCGCACGCGATGGAATATCCCCTCCAGTTCCAGGTTCTGGAAACCATAATCGTTGAAAATGTTTTCGAGTTAAGGTCATGGCAGCATCAAATCGAATTATGGGAAACATTCGAGCAACATCCAAAATCTTTTGGATTACAGCTTCACGTACTTCAGGATTCAGAAAATTTAATTGAGCAGTATCATTCCATGGCATACTCGTGCCATCATTCCCATGGTAAATATATCTCGTATCACCGGAACGAAAATCCACTCGTTTAAAAGACACAGCCGCATCGGTTCGGGAAAAATATTTATCTTCTAAATAAACACCAATATTCGAATCACCACATAGATCCGCCCCAGAATATTGATAAGAAGGAAATGGAGGATAAGGAAGTTGAACATACCAATCTGGATGATCACGCATCCATTTTGAATCGATGCCAGTGTGATTGGGGACCATATCACTCGCCAGGCGAAGCCCTCGCTGACTCGCTCGATCTTTCAAATCTTGATACGCAAGATAGCCACCTAAATCCGCTGCAATTTCATAATCGTAGAGGGAATATGCAGAAGCTTCCGCATCTGAATTACCGCACCAATTTTTTATTGTTTTTGAGGCAGGACTTCTTTCCCACAATCCAATTAACCATAAGGATGTAAAGCCCCATTTTACCAATTGATCCAACTCTTCATTTGGAATTTGATTTAAATAAATAATCTCCCGATTATATTGTTTAGAGAGCTGCCCTAGCCAAACATATGCATTCTTAGCAACCATGATGACATTAGGCATCCAAGCACTGTCAGCAGTATAGTTTTCAATATCTAATCCGTAAAAATCCATTGGTTGGATTTTTCCTGGACCAAATCCTCGCATTTTTTCTTCTTCTTGAATCAAATCCATACCGGTTAGAACTAAATATCCCCATTTACCAATAAATTCGGACCAATTTTCTTGAATATATTTCAATTGATCACGAATTGAATGTGGACTCTTTAATTCCGGATTTCGAAGAGTATCAATAATATTGGTACCAGAAAAAGTAAATTTGGGTTTGGATTCCATAAAAGT
Source organism: Candidatus Lokiarchaeum ossiferum (assembly GCA_025839675.1). GTDB lineage: Archaea > Asgardarchaeota > Lokiarchaeia > Sigyniarchaeales > Promethearchaeaceae > Lokiarchaeum > Lokiarchaeum ossiferum. The sequence goes on along the minus strand of CP104013.1, from coordinate 4,698,027 downwards.
TCGGATATTTTCAACAATGGCAAGATATTGTGTCCGTTTTTCTAAATTTTCATCATCATATAATTCCATATATTGTGAAAAGGCAGGATTGGAATTTATAAGCCAGAGCTCGATAAACCCAGGCAAATATTTAATGTTATTTTTAATTCCATTTTCTTCCATTTCCAGAAATTTTTCACTTTCAATTTGATTTTTATAAACGGGATCTGGAGGAAATTCTTCTATTAAGGATTTTGTGCATTCAAGAAGGGTTTTGGAATCAAATTCTTTTTCTAAATGTTCATATAATTCTTGAGCCAAATTTGAATTTTGAATTTGATCCAAATATAATTGGTACACATACCCTTTAATTTCTGAAATTAAAGTTAATGTATAAACATCGCTTGTTTTTGCAGCAAGTTCGGGATATGAAATAAGATCCCGCTTTTGATTAAGTTGTTGAACAAATTTTCTGACTTTATGCACATCCCCTGAAAATAGTGCATCCCCATTTTCTGCAAAATACTCCTCATGGAATTGATATTTATCACGCGCATGTCTGGAAATCTTCATGATTAAATAAATACGCTTGTACCCTTTATAGTTTCTTGAATGAATTTGGTGGACATTTTCACTGAACCAGTTAAATTATTAATTCTCAAAAAGGAAATTTCCTATTAGGATATTAGAAATTTAAAGAACGAGGTTTCATTAGAATCCAAAAAAGGCTGAAATTCTTTTTTCTGAATATCTGCAATTTCAAAGATAAGGTTTTAAGTTTTAAAAAATATGAATATTATTGGAAGAGAGATGATATTTATATGACAGAAATCTTAGATTTATCCGAAATTATGGAACGAGGTAGAATTCAAGCCACTGGAAATGAAGTGCTCACACCAGAAGCCGCCGCAAAGATTGGAGCGGCATTAGGATCATATTTAGGTCCCAAAGGGATTTTAGTTGTCGCACGAGAATATTCAAATAATAATCGCATGTTAAAACGAGCATTCATTGGGGGAGTAATGAGTGCCGGAATAGATATATTAAATTTACATTCCGCTCCCGCCCCTGTTTTACAATTTTGCATTCGGCGTTTTGGAGCCAGTGCAGGAGTCTATTTTTCTTCGGTTTCTTCTGGTAAACTGCAAAATCAAATTCGCTTTTATGATTCTTCTGGTATCGAATTTAATCGCGCTTCGATTGATAGTGTCAACGAATATTTTAAGAACAACAAAATTTACCGCGCAAAACCCCTCGAAGTTGGGGCGATATCGGATATTCCACATACTCAGGACATTTATAAAAAGGCCCTTCCGCAATTTGTTAATCGAAAATTAATGAAACAAAAGAATTTACATATTGTGGTAGACTGTTCATACGGTCCCGGTGCAATTGTTATCCCATCTATCCTAACCGATTTGAAAAATGATGTGATTGCCATCAACGCCTATCAAAATGATCAAAAAGCAACCGAAATGTTTCCAAATTTGCGATCAATTAAAGATGTAATCAATATTGTGAAGGCAATTAATGCCGATTTGGGAGTAGTACTGGATACGGATGGATCTCGAGCGCTTTATATTGATGAAACAGGACGCATTCTCTCGTATGAGGAATTAATGATGTTTTTCCTCAAATATGAAGAAAAAATATCCAAACTCAAGGGATCCCCCATCATTGCGACGGAGTCATCTTCCAAAATTCTCGATCAATTTGCCATCGAAAATTGTGGATTTACCATGATTAAAACTCAAAATTTCCCCGGTGAAATCTCTCGAGGACTTCGAGAAGAACGGGCAGCCTTCGGAGGAGCCGATACCATGAAATATTATTTTCCACAATACGGACCCTTTTCAGATGCCACGTTTACCACTTTAAAAATCATTGAAATTCTCGCTCGGGAGAATCTACCCCTTTCCGCATTAATTCGTGCATTTCCAAGAACAATCCACGCATATAAAACGGTTCCACTAACAGAAGAAAAACTAAACCGGTTTAAAGAACAATTACGAAAATTGCTTCGGACTACCGAAATCGAAGGGATGGATTACCAAGATATTATGATCGGAACGAAAATTGTGTTAAAGGAGAAAGGATGGGTGACCATCACCCCGTCTGTGCATGCTAACGCAATTGAACTTGAAGCAGAAGGAAATGATCCAGAAAAGTCGGAAGACTTGATAAGATACGCGGAAGATTTAATTCAACCCATATTGTAAAAGGTTTTGAATATTAAAGCTTAAACTATGCAAGTTTTTTTTTTATTTTACAATTTTTCCCCGTTATTGATATATTTTCTTTAGAGAAATAAGATTTTTAAGGAAGAGGAGAATAAATAACATCTATACATTATTTATTAAACTAACAAAAAAATGAGAACGAAATGCCAAAAAAGTGGAACGCAGTTATCCTCGCGGGAGGATTGGGGTCTCGATTAAACCCGCTTACAGCAGAAATGTGTAAACCAATGGTTTCCGTGGCGAATCGTCCCATGATAGACTACGCCATCGACCATTTGCGGTATGCAGGGATTTCTAAAATCATTGTGTGCGTCAAAAAATTTGGAGACCAGCTCCGAAAACAAATTCAAACAACATGGACACCAGAATATCTGGAAAAAATGGGCTTAGAAATAATTATTCCAAAGAATGATTCCAAGGGAACTGCTGATGCAGTACGTATGGTTTCCGAACATATAGATTCAGAAAATGTCGTTATTTCGATGGCTGACATCATTACATCATTGGACATGAAAGCCATGATGAATTTTCACATCCAAAAAAAAGCACAATCCACGGTTAGCATGAAAAGAATTGAAGAAATGGCTACCAAATATGGAAATACGATGCTTGCCGAAGATGGAAAAATTTTGCGATTTTTAGAAAAACCCTCTTCTGAAGAAATTTACTTGTCAGCATTAACTGGAGGAGGGGCAGAATCCTTGCCAATAATCAATACTGGAATTTATTGCTTCAAGAAGGAGATTATCGATTTTCTAAATAATAATGAAATGATGGATTTTGGAAAAGATGTATTTCCCTATTTGAAAGAAAATAATTACCGCCTTTATGGATTTCTCCCTACTTCCAATTATTACTGGTTAGATGTTGGAAATCCCACCACATATTTATGGAGTAACTGGGATATGCTTCGACTCTATGGATTTCCAATTTCACCTAAAGGAGTACGACAAGGAGATGCACACATTTGGTATCTTGATAATGAAAAACCCACATCCAATTTATCTCATGGCCCTTATGTAAGTTTAGGTAAGAATAATCAATATGGGACCAGTAATTTCATCAAAGAACTTACCACAGTTGGTTCCAATTGCCGATTCTCTAATCACGTTTATATCGATCGTAGTGTTATTTGGGATAATGTGAAACTTGGGAATGGAGTCAGAGTAGAACAATCCATCATCGCTAATAATGTAGAAATTGCCGATCATTGTATCATCCGATCAAATACAGTAATTGGTCCAAACTGCAAAATTCTCAAACCCAATACGGTTTTAGATGCTCAAACACTCAACGAAAATACCATTATTGAGTAATTTTCTTTTTTTTCTTCGATCACCCAACTTAATTCGTTCTAAAACGTAAAAATATCTTTATAAATTCAATTTCTCATACTTAACTATGGCTGATATTTTACCGGTCCCAGAAACTCTCATTTTCTTTCATGGTTTATTAAAGTTAATCATTGGTGTGGTTGCTTTAATATATGCTTTCCTTTTAATCCCAAAATATAAGCAGAAAAAATCAAAAATCACCATTTTCCTTCTCTTTACTTATATCTTCACTTCTCTCGGGATGATTTTTTCGGGGTTTGATAATTTTTTAGGATGGGATGATCTATTAGGAGAAAATACATGGTTAGGTTTTGGTTTCAGCCAAATTTTCGTTGGTTGTGCCAATACTGCTTTTATTGCATTATATCTCGAAATTTTTCGGGTCAAAGAGAACTGGAATACATCCCATTATATATTGTGGGCAAGCTACGCGATATTAATGCTTGGTTCTTCCACTTTGATTATGACCTATTATTCATTTCATTGGCCTCGGGTAATTTTACTGCAAAATGTAATTTTTCTACTATTGTCCATCCTCTGTTTCGGGTTATGGACAATTAGCAGCACTCGAATTTTACACCGTATGGATGATGCCAAATACAAAACTAAGTTTCGATCGTTCCAATTAATGGGAATTAGCTTCATACTTCTATTCATCCTCTTTACATTAGCCAATTTAAGTGATTCCCCTAGTTTTTTCACATGGTTCGCATCATTCTTCATGATGTTAGGCTTTTATTTTAGTTATCGTGGGTTCTTACATTCCTAAATTGTTGAACTTTTTTGTTCTCTTAATTTATTTTTTCTGTTTTTTAAAAAAAGCCCTTCGATCCCTCAATCTTCATCCCCAAAATCTATTAAACAAAGCAAAATCTATATAACATATTTCATCAGAATATGAATTAATACGATCTGCAATACAAATATCATCAATAAAAAAACAGATCAAACCGTTGTGATACTTGAATGTCTGGCCCGAAAGAATATATCTTCAAAGTAGTTGTACTTGGTGATGGTGCGGTTGGTAAAACATCTCTTGTTCTCCAGTTTACGGAAAGAAAATTCAATGAAAATTACATTATGAGCATCGGGGCCAATTTTGCAATTAAGATGATCAATAAACCTGAAGAAAATTTGGCAATTCGACTCCAGATTTGGGATTTGGCGGGTCAAAAACACTTTCAATTTGTAAGACCATCCTTTTACCGAGGAGCGTTCGCATGTATTTTTGTGTTTGATTTAACCCGCAGAGAGTCATACGAACACGTGAAGAACTGGGTGGAAGAATCAGAACAATATGCGCCTGGAGTCCCTCGAATATTACTGGGAAATAAGGTTGATTTGATCGAAGAGCGGGTGGTGTCGAAAACGGAAGGGGAAGCATTGGCACAAGAATTGCGCGCATCCTATTATGAAACTTCGGCGAAAGAAGCGAAGAATGTGGACATTTGTTTCGACGATTTAAATAATCAGCTCATGGACATCCACATTTGGAAGAAGCCCTATTCTAAATAATCGTGATTTTTGAATGTTCCACACATTTTATCCTTCAGTTATTTCAGTATAAACGGAAGGGATGGTAATATTCTGTTGGAGTTAATTTCCGATTATTTAAACTTATATTCATGAACAATATTATGATCTATCCAATTATCGGTTATTTTTTATTCGATTTGGAGAGAAAAAAGAGTGGCATATTTCCCCGCCCTATTAATTTGGAATAATAAAAAAAAAACATATTCTTGACTATTTTTATGATTTCAATCATATTACTGCATAATTAATTTCACAATGACGAGATTTCTAGAGATTTTATTTTACTCTTTTCCAAATATTGGCCTCCTAAAACAATTAAGAAGTAGCGCACTATATATTATCTAAGAATAATCATCTTCGAGTAATCCGGAGAACTAAATGAAAATGGCCCAAAAACGTCCCCCAAAATTTTGCTGGGGTTGCGGTGCAGAATTGAAGGATTCCCAGAAATTTTGTACAAAATGTGGAAAACCCGTGAGTCAAAAGAAAGAATTGACACCTAAAAAACGAGTTTCTCCTACCACAGTTCCAAGAACGGCATCCTTTCAAAACTATGGAGCAACACCTCAAACACCAACTATCGCTCAAAATCCAATACAAAGCACCACGCAACGCACCAGTTCAGCCCAATACCCGCAACGAACTCCAATGGTAACTGCCATGGAACCAAATACACAGCCGCAAGCACCAATACCCACCTATTCTCAAAGTAGTTATCAGTCACCCCAAATCGAAGCCCAATCTTTAGATAATAAACCTGTTTTAGAACGAATAGACAATCTAGAGCAAAAATTAGACGGTTTTGATCTCCAAGGAAGATTTGAAAAAGTGGAATATAAGTTGAATGCTTTATTCGGCGAAGTTCATTTTACAGATCAAATCAAAGATTTAAGCAAAGAATTAAAAGAAAATTCACCAAATGAAGCAGTAAACAAGTTATCGGATAAGATGGAACATTATCAATCCCAAATAGACATGAAAATCTCTAATTTAGCCACTACGGAAGATGTTTCCAGGATTAAATCAAAATTAGATACGTTGGATATGAATCGTCTGGACAATCGATTAGGTAAAATTGAAGATAGATTATCTAAGTTTAATGCGGATGAGAAAATAACGAATTTAGCAAAAAATACCGTTGAGCGACTCAATAGCATGGAGCAAAAAGTTGAAAACTTGAATATTGAATCCCGAACTCGCTTGATGAATATTGATAAAACGGTTGGGAAATTTGAACATCGATTAGAAAGTATGAATAATGCTTTAGCAACCTTGGTCCCATCTTTGATTAAACTCACGGAAAAAGTGAACCAACTTCAATTCACAGCTCAAACACTTAAATCAGATAAATCTCCAGAATCGGCAAAACCGAGTGCCACTAAATTAGATCTTCCACCCTTCCCAGGAAAGAAGAAGGAAGTTCAAAAACCCCAAAAACAACCAACAATTGAAGATGAACCTGAAATAGAAACGAATACATCAAAAGATAATGTTGCAGATATTAAGAAAATGTTGAATGATTAATAGTCACTTTTTTTCCCCCCTTTCTCCCGAGGAACCAAATTTGGACCAACCCTGAAAGATGGGTAAAACTACTTTAGAAACATGAAAGACCACCAGTTTTTTTCTCTGAAAAAGGGAAGGTTATTGAACAGAATGAAATTTGAGAGGTTAAGTCGGTTTTTTCATTAAAATTGTGGATTCCATAGGTTCAAGGTAAGAGAGCACTTTAATCAAGAAGTGATATAGGAAAAATTTTTTGAAAAGATGATCTTTAATAAATTAAAGCGGGAAATGAAGATTATTGCATTTTGCGGGAAAAAAAACTAAGCGTATCCAAAAAAATTTTATTTCATGCTGTATTTTACAACTCAATGTATTTAGCAAGTCAATCTTGCTAAAATAAAAATGTGAAAACTATGCCAGTTACAGATCCTTATCTCAGAAGAGTGGCAGATCATTATCACCTCTACGTCTATCTCTGCAGAAAGTGTGGAGCCCGCAATCCATTTCGTGCTAAAAAATGTCGTCGATGCCGAAGCAAAGATTTACGAGCCAAGAAAAGAGAGCGATAATCTATTTAGTGAGTTGAAAAAAACATGCCCGTAGAAATATTTGAAGAAGCAGAATTTATCAAAATTGCTCAAACCTCCGCAGATTTATGTCGTATTAAAAAATCTAAAGACATCGTGAAACTCAAATTACGAACTCCAAAGCATTTATTTACCTTCAAAACCACTCCTGCCAAAGCAGAAGAGTTATTGAAACAAATTGAAATAGAACAAGTTGAAATTTAATTCGTTTTTTTTCAAAATAAAGTGAAACGAATTATTTTTCTCGTATTCTTTTTTCTAACTACTTTCTTAATTTTCCCAAGGTTATCCCCATGAAAATCAAAGTAAATCATCAATACAAACAAGCACTTATTTTACGAACAGATTTGAAAATGTCTACAGGAAAGAAAGTTGCCCAAGGTGCCCACGCATCGGTTATTGCGGTGGAATATGCTCGAAAATATACACCCGCCATCCATCAAGCTTGGGGGAAAGAGGGGCAAAAAAAAATTGCACTCAAAGTAACCAGCGAAACGGATCTTCTCCAAATTTATCAAGAAGCGAAAGATGCGGGGCTTCCATGCAGTTTGATTCAAGATGCAGGACTAACACAGTTAGAACCAGGATCTAAAACCGCAGTTGCAATTGGACCCGCCAAAGCCGAACAAGTAGATAGAATTACCAGTAAATTAAAATTACTTTAAGGTTTTTTGAAAACTAAGGGGAGATCCAAACAAATTTAAGCCTCCCCACCTAAATTTACATCGGAGAATATCAAAATGCCCATGATAAGTCTACAAGTGAATGCACAGTTGATAAACGAATTGGATGGAATTCAAAAGCAATTAGGAGTTACCTCCCGTAGTGAAATTTTACGCATGGCAATTAATAATTTGATTCGGGAAAACCAAAAGGAAGCTCCTTCAGAATCTCACAGAATTGCATGTATTACAGTTCATCATGAAGTACGCGAAGATATCTACGATCGCTTTCTTGGTCTTACTGAACAACATGAATCTATTATCAAATCAATTGGTCAATATAATTTAAAAAATATTATCATTAAATCAATCATGGTAGCCGGGTCTGGGACAGAAATTGATGATTTTTTCCACAGTTTAAGCGGCGATCGCTTGTTTAAATGCACGATCACATACATTATCATCCCAGAAAAGGATCATATTGAGTAATAACCTCCTTTTTTCGACTTCATATTTGTAAATAAAAGAAATTTCTTGTGAAATTGAAACCACTGTGGTCGAAAGTCTATAGCAAGCGTAAAGAATAATCCAAGTGTTTATGAGGTTGCAAAACCGTTGAAGAGGTACTAATAATATCAACTCCGCTTTGGGCATACTCGAGTATTGAAGCAGGGGTGATATTGCCAGATGCTTCAAAAAGAACCCCTTTGCGGGCAATTTTTAGAGATGAAAGAGCCTTTTTAATCTCATCAGGAGACATATTGTCAAGCATAATAATATCAGCCCCGCTTTCGATAGCAGGAATAATATCTTCCGAATTCTCCAGTTCAATTTCGATTTTTTTGGAAAAACTAATCGTTTTCTTGGCATCCAATAATAAACGGGATACATCGCCCCCATAAAACGCTAAATGGGTATCTTTAAACATGACCATATCACTGAGATTCCAGCGATGTGTATCGCCTCCGCCGAAAAAGACTGCTTTTTTTTCAAACCACCCAAAGCCGGGAGTCACTTTTCGAGTAGTCGCAATAATAGTAGGGAACTGAGCAGCTCTTACCTTGGAAACCAAATCATGAGTGCTGGTCGCTATGGATGAAAGGATCATCAAAAAATCCAAAGCCGTTCGTTCGATCATCAAAATGTTCCGCAAATTACCTTCAATTTGGAAGACATTTTCTCCCTTAGAAATAGATTCCCCATCATATTTCTCCTGAACGACTTGCACTCCAAGATCTTCAAACAAGAGGCGTGCTTCTTCTGCGCCTGCCACAATTCCAGAAGATTTTGCAAAAATTCGAGCCGAGCGAAGTGAATCTGCGGGAATTAACCCACTGGAAAGATCTCCAAATCCGATGTCAATATTCAGATAATTGCGGAGTTTTTGTAATAAAAGTGGTTTTGGAATCGAAAAGGGATGATTTTGTGGAACCATGGGGATCACCGTAAGGTTATTTAGGGTTTGTTTTTCTTCCTTTTTGGATGTTTAGAATATTTCGAGTAGAAACTTTTGGATGATTTTTTTCGTGAAGATGTGGGAGATTTCTTATGTTGTTGAAAATTCTGAGGGTAAAGGACATTTTTTTGTTTCTTTTTCTCATTATATCCATAGGGAACATAAACGGGTTCCATGGTGAAAGGATTAAGTCCGGTATAATACATGCAAGAAGAAATTGACATCGGGGTTGGGGTAAAGATTTGAATACTCTCACAATTTTCATAATGTAAATGCTTGATCTGACGTCGAAGGATGAGCGCGTCTTGCATAGTACTTCCAGGATGAGCTGTAAGGAAATAATATTTAAGGGTTTGTTTGAGAGGTTGATTAATTTGATCAAATTTTTGCTTGAACTCATCAAACCGGGAATTATCCTTATTCATCAGAGTTAAGACCTTGGGAGAAAAATGTTCAGGAGCAATTTTCAAGGAACCTGAGATATGATATTTGGAGATCTCTTTAAGGTATGGAAGGGAATCTAAAGCTAAATCATAGCGAATACCGCTTCGCACAAAAATTTTCTTAATGCCAGCAATTTGGCGGGCTTTTTGGAGCAAGGAGATATTTTGATGATGAGAACGATCTAAGAGGGAACATTCCAAACAGTTTTTAGAACAATTATACCTGTGAATACAATCCATCCCATACATATTGGCGGAAGGGCCACCCAAATCAGAAATATACGATTTGAACTCAGGTAATTGGGCCATGGTGTCAATTTCACGTAAAATATTGGCTTCGGAACGAGAAACAATTTTAGTTCCTTGGTGGAGGGCAATAGCACAGAAATGACAATTCCCAAAACATCCCCGGTGAGTAATGATGGAAAACCGCGCCATTTCAAATTCTTTGAATTTTTTAGGGATGACATAGGTAAAGGGAAGATCATAGATTCGGTCCAGATCTGCAGTAGTATAATCAGGCATTCGATACTTCACAATAAAACGATTTCCAGCGGGTTGAATGAGATTCGCTTGATTGGAAAATTGAAGTTGCATTAAACAAAATGCTTCTTTGGATTGAAGAACTTCTTCATGGGAGGGAAGAAGAGTGAATTTTTTTCCCATGAACGAAGATCCTTGAAGATCTTCTAAGAATTCGGATGAAATAATGGATGTTCCAGGAATTCCCATCAATGATTGATGGTCGTCTAAACGATGAGCAATTTCAATGATTTGCAATTCTCCAGGACCATAGACCAAAATATCTGCTCTAGAATCCAATAGAATTGATCTACGTAGTTTATTATCCCAATAATCATAATGGGTAAACCTCCGAAGGGACGCTTCTACCCCCCCAAGAACAATGGGGATGAATTTTCTCTTTGAAGTAGACATATCTCCTGATTTTTCACTTTGTTTAGAATTGAGAAAGTGTTTCTGAATTTCTTTAACTTTATGAGAATACACAATAACTGCTCGGTCAGGAATCTCCGAGTTGAAAGGACTATAGGGATCTGAAGCGCGTGGTTTTTTTAAGGGAGTGTAATTTTGTAGCATGCTATCAATAGAACCCGAAGTAATCCCATAAAAAAGGCGGGGAAAACCGAGCTTAAGAAAATCCTCGGAAGATTTCCAATTGGGTTTTTCAATAATTCCAACCGAGAACCCTTCTGCTTCCAAAACCCGGGCAATAACTCCCACCCCAGAATGGGGATGATCTGCCCAAAATTCTCCCGAGATTAAAATGATATCATAGGATTGGTCTTTCGAAGGTAAGGGTTCAGTGCTAATCATCGTAGGTGAATAAAATTTTCTTAAAAAAAGAATCTGTCGTATTTAAAAAATAATCAATTAATTCTATTCACCTATTTCTTTTCGGCGAACTAACCCCCGAGGTTCCGTTTCTTCAAAAATAGTGGCAGTAAAGCGTTCAACAGTTGTATTTTTTATATCCTTCCAAGCATCTGGAGCCAACCATGCTTTTTGACAGGTTTGTTCTAAAAATTGGATAGGAGTCCAGTTTCGATCATGTTCAACCGGGACTTGGGGGAGTAATAATCCCCGATGATGTCCTTTGGAAATGATCAATCCATCCCGTCCAATAACCACTTCTTTTTCATAATCTAAGGGATCAGTCACTGTTATTTTTTCGGGAATGGAGAGAATAGAGATTTCTACAAGAATTTTATCCATTTCTTCATACTTTACTTTAGGAAAGCGCGGATCTTCAGTTGCTGCAGAAATAGAAACATTTTGAACAGTCTCAATCAATGCATAATGAGGTAAAATAATTCCGATACAACCCCGTAAAGGATTACCCGGAAGAATAGAATATTTATTAAGGGTTACAAAAGCTCCCCCTTTAATCCCAAAACGATTGATAAGATCATCCGGAATATCTAAGCGAAGACCTAAAGTTAGGTAGTTTTCGATATTTGCCCGAGCATAGCGGATTAATTTTTCGCCATCTTCTAATGTCCATTGTTGAGTCATTGTAGTTCCCCTATCAAGTGAAGGACAAATAAACCTAAGAATAAATTGATTTAGTTATAGCTTTTTTAGCTATAGTAAAAAATTTTTGCAAAAAAAAAGTAGTGATCAGTTTTTTATAAGAATTTTTCCAAAGGGAGAAGATAACCCATGGATGTTATCATAGGCAAGGTTTCCTTCCAGAAACACCTTTTGTACTTGAGCGGTTATTGGGTGATTTTCCCAAGGAGTCCATTTCTGTTTACTCAACATTTCAGTACCTTTTATCGGATAAGCATCCACTTCTTTCATCAAAACTAAATCAGCATCAAACCCAACTGAAATCTCACCCTTATTTGCAATTCCAAAGAGTTTTGCTGGTTGGGTTGCATAATAGTTTATTACTGTCTTTAAAGTTAAACGTTCTGCAAATACTTCGGTCAAAAGAATGCGACTGGCGAAATCAATATACGGAAAGCCTGAAGGAGCCACTTCAAAAGGTTGTTGTTTTTCTTCCAAAGTATGAGGAGCATGATCTGTGCCAATCGAATGTATGTCGCCTTTTTGGATCAAAGCATACATCGCCTTTTGGAATTTTTGCGCTCGTAAAGGAACTAAGACTTTCGCGAAATTTTCATCGGGAAACGACATTGACTTATGCAATAGGGCATGATGGGGAGAAACCTCTACCGATGCAGAATATCCATGATCCAATAGCACTCTTTTAACCACTTGAACTGGATCGGGATGGGACACATGAACAAAATGAACATGAGGAGCATCTTTAGGATTCGGAAAATATTTTCGTAATAATGTGGCGATCATTTCGACACAGGCTAACTCATTTGTATAAATTGGATGATGAACATCATGAGCAAATAAATTGGGATTTGGGGCTTTTTCAGCAGAGGCAATTGCTACACCGGTGTCCCACATACGTTGCAAAATTTTAGGATCTCGAGGGTATTCGGGATGGAAAATCAATGGGAGATTCATCTGCTTGGCTGTGAGCATTAATTGTGTCCAATTTGGATAAGTATTCATGAAATGCTTAAGAGTTTTAGGAACAGATTCCGCAAAAAATTCAGGATCAGCATCGTTAACCCATCCAGGAGTCCATTCAAGGGGTACATCTTGGGATTGATCTCCAGGATATATTTTGATCCCAAAAACACCAAGAGAAGATATTTGCTTCAATTCTTCGAAAGAAAAACCTTCCTTAACAGTAGTATACAGCCCAATGTTACAAAATAATGATTTTGAAGCCGCCATGGTTTTATATTCTGAAAGAGCATCAAAGGTAGAAAGAGGTGGATCAGTATTCGGCATTGAAAGTACGGTAGTGACTCCCCCTGCAATAGCACCTTTAGAACCAGTTGTGAGAGTTTCCTTATAAGCTTGCTTGGAATCCCGAAAGTGAACATGAGCATCAATAAATCCCGGAAGTAAAAGGGCATTTTCACAATCTATCCGAGAATTAGGGTCTCCAATTGAAGAAAGCATTTCAGAAGAAGGATGTCCTTTTCCGATAAAGTCAATTTTTCCTTCTTTAATTACTAAATGTCCATGCATTAATTTATTTGCGGTAAAAATCTGGGCATTGTATAAAAGCTTCATATGGAAAAAAAGGAATTCATTCATAATATTCTTTTGAATTTCTTATGAATTTCCATCCCAGAGATATTTTTTAAGATCTACTTTAAAATTTCGACCTACTTCAACACCCTCCTTCTCAAGAAGGGCTTTTTGGGTTTCGCAAGAAGCATCAGATTTGAGTACAAGCTTCCCTTGAGAATTAATCACGCGATGCCATGGTAAAGCATATTTTTCGGTCATAGAATGAAGGGCCCATGAAACTTGGCGCGCTCCACGAGGACTTCCTGCTAACCGCGCTATGGATCCATATGTTGAAACTTTTCCTACAGGGATGTTTTGGATGATTTCGATAACTCGCATTGTAAAAGGTGTAGGCATTTTAGTAACCATTTGAAATTGATTGAAAATTGTGCAAAAAAAAATTACCAAAGGTATTTCTTACGTTTTTTCTTCTGATTACCCATCATTTGTTGCATTTGAGCCAGATCAGGCATGCCTCCTCCATCCATTCCAGGCATTCCACCATCCATCCCTGGCACTTGCTGACCCCGTTTACCACGTCGTTTTCTACCGAGCATTCCTTTCATCATAGAATTCATTTGTGACCATTGCTTCAATAAACCCTTAACTTCGGTATAGGTTGTACCACTTCCTCGAGAAATTCGGGTAATTCGAGTTTTTCGAATCACTTCTGGATTATCCCGCTCATGGGGAGTCATAGATTTCATCATTACTTCGATACGATCCATGTTCCCTTCCGCCATTTCTTTGACTTCCTTCGGAATATTGGCACCCCCCATCATAGCAAGTACTTTTCCAAAACCTCCCATCTTGCGGAGAGATTTCATTTGATCATACATGTCATTTAGGGTAAATTTCCCTTTTTTCATCCGGGAAATCTGATCATCATCGGGTTCAATTCCCAACTCTTCAATCTTTTTCAAGAGTCCTTCTAAATCAGGAATGCCCATTAATGTTCCAACAAAAGAAGTGGGGCTGAATTCGTCCAAATCGTCAACTCTTTCTCCCACCCCAATAAACTTAATGGGTGCTTTGGCAGCAGCTGCCGCGGAAAGAGCACCACCCCCTTTTGCAGAACCATCGAGTTTTGTAATAATAATGCTTCCCACATGGGTCGTTTCAGAAAAAGCTTTAGCTTGGGAATAGGCTTGTTGCCCCAAAGTTCCATCGATCACGAGTATGGTTTCATTGGGCTTAATTACATTTTCGAGTTTTTGCATTTCTTTCATTAAACCCGATTCTTCTTTATGACGCCCAGCGGTATCAACGATAATAAGATCTTTTTTGTCTTTTCCTGATTTGGTAAATTGTTTTAATCCTTTTTTAGCTAACTTGAGGGCACTTTTTTCTTTTGGATTCCCAAAGTGAGCTACACCAATAGAATCCATCGTTTGAGCCATCTGTTCATATGCTCCAGGTCGATCCGTATCGGTACATACTGCTCCAACCTTGAATCCTTTTTTCTTATAGAAATTAGCGAGCTTGCCAACGGTCGTGGTTTTCCCAGACCCTTGAATACCAACTAAAAGAATGATTGTTTCCTTACCCGTTTTAATTCTTTTCGGTGCATCTTTCCCACCTAATAGATTTATTAATTCATCATGGAGAATTTTAATTATATAGTCTTTCCGGTTAATTTTTTCATTTATTTTTTGATCCATAGCCCGTTTCTTAATTATTTCTGTCACTTGTAAACATATCTCAACATTGACATCAGCCATTAACAAGCTACGCTGCAATTCCTTAATTAAAGCGTTAATAACATCTTTGTTAATCTCGGGGAGTCTTCTAACCTTCCTAATAAGCCCATCCAGTGATTTCCCTAATCCTTCAAGCACCATATTTCTTCACAAATTGATTACAATATAACTAAAAGAAATCGCATTGAATAATTTTATGTGTTCACGAACCATCATTATATCATGCGAGAGGAGAATGGAAAAAAAACAACGTTTCAAAATCTACTGAAAAATAAAAAAGTCTATGCATCCATTCTCCTTCTAATCGTTATAGGTGCATCCTATGGAGGATCTTATGGAATTGTTCAGTCAAAAATTGATGAAAAACTCGAAAATCTAACTTTTGAAAATATGTTTCTCACTATTTTAGGCGCGAACATTACCAGTCTATCGGAAACAAATCTTATTTGTAATATTGCTTTCGAAAGCAAGGTTAATTCATCATTTTCTGATGTTAAATTCAAATTATCCAAGTTTAATGTTGGTTTCCAAAATTTGACTGCTGGAATCGTTCAAATTGATCCTTCAGAGGAAATTTTTGATTTTCAACAAGAACCATTGTCAAAAGAATTCAACATTTCCCTTCCAAACCCCAATTTTTATAACCGAACCCTCCAGGATTTCATTGCTAATAACCATATTAATCTTACTTTTTTCGGAGAGTTTCATTTACTCAAAGCGGGGGCAATTTATCCCCCTTTTGACTTTAATTTCACATTAAGTTTTTCTAAAGAGAATTTATTTCCTGAATTATTCAATGATTTCAACTTTACTATTAACGATCTGGATTTTAACTATGCAGATCTTTCCTACTCCATTGATTTTTCAACAATATTCTTTAATCCCATGAATATTGATGTCAGAATTTGTTCGATAGGAGGAAATATAAGTTTTAATATGTACGAATTAGGGGAAGATAATCCTCCCTTGAATAATATCCATTTGGCTCAGCTCAATTATACTTGGCTAGATGAACCACTCATTATAAAAAAAAACCAGATTTTCAGTCATAATTTTACTTTCTCTGGACATTTTGAAAGTTATGAGACACCAATACTATTATTACTTTGTTTGGATGAAGAGCAAATCGAAATTAATTTAGAGAACATAACAATAAATTTGACTGTGTTAAGTTATCCGTTTTCGATAATTTTTTCAATTCCAGATATGTCATTTTCAACAACAAAAATCGCTATTTAATCCATGAAATTTTTAGGTTGATTCAACCTAGGAATCTTGGAAGAAAAGAAATATGAGTGAAACTGAAAATCAAACAAACAAAAAAGGTTCAAGCAAAGATTTCAGAATTTTGTTTGAACAACTCCCTTTTCCCATAGCTATCAGCGATAACGAGGATAGAAATCTTTATGTTAATCCTAAATTCACTCATATTTTTGGATATACTATTGAAGATATTCCCACAACAGATCATTGGACTAATCTCGCCTATCCTGATGAATTGTACCGAGCTAAAATAAAAAAGAATGCCCCAGAAATATCAAACACAATCACAGATCAACGAATTTCAAGCGTAACTTGCAAGGATGGAACAGTAAAACAAGTTACTTTTCAGGATGTAAATATCACTGACCATGAATTCATAACAATTTTTGAAGATGTCACGGAAAAACTCCAAAACCAAAAAACTGCTAAAAAATACCAACAAAGATTTGATAAGATCGTCGAGCTTATTCCTTTTCCAATTGGTATTTCTGATGATAAAGGAAATCTTGTATATTTAAATGAAGCATTTATTGAAACACTTGGTTATGATCTTCAGGATATTCCAACGGAACAAAAATGGATGGAACTTGCATATCCAAATAATGAGTATCGAAGGACAATCCCCACTGAAGGAAACTATCAAAACAATGACTTCAGTTCAAGTCGAATTAGAGAAGTAACATGTAAGGATGGATCCCATAAGATTATCGTTTTTCGAGACGTGAAAATTGAAGATGGATATGAGGTGACTGTTGGATATGATATTACTGAACAAAAAAAAATCGAACAAATCATCCGAGACCAGCAAAAAGAATTTCGTGCTATTGTTGAAGATGCAAGTGATATGATAATTCGAGTAGATATGAAGCGAATTATCACCTCAATTAATCCAGCATGCGCTAAAATATTAGGATATTCATTTAATGAAATGATTGGCCATGATTTTAGAGATTTTGTCCCTACAGAGTTTCATCCTGTCATGGATATGCATGGCGATAAAAAAATATTTGGAAATTCTCAAAGCACACTATATGAGATAGAATTATTAAAAAAGGATGAAACCACCATCTTAGTGGAAATGAACAGTAGAATATTGAAACGAGAGGGAGAACCAATAGGAATTCAGGCAATTGTTCGGGATATCACAGAACGTAAAAAAATTGATGAAGAGAGAATTCGACAGCAAAAATTAGAATCCATTAATTTGCTCGCTGGAGGTATTGCTCATGATTACAACAATATACTAGTTGCAATTTTAGGAAACATAAATTTGCTCCAACTAGAAGAACTAAATTCAGAACAATATGATATTTTAGCAGATTTGGAGCAAGGAACCCTTCGTGCAAGAGATTTAACCAAACAGCTTTTAACTTTCTCAAAAGGAGGTATCCCACAAAAAATCTTTGCAAATATTACTGATATTATTGAAGAATCCGTTTCTTTTGTGCTTAGGGGATCAAAATCACGCCATGAATCACATCATGATGAAAATTTACCTCAAGTGGAAGTCGATGCAAGTCAAATAAGTCAAGTTCTCAATAATTTAGTGATTAACGCAGATCAATCTATGCCTCGAGGAGGAATAATCAAGACTTATGCTTCAGAAATAATCCTAAAGAATCAATCATCAATTCCCCTACCTGACGGAAAATATATTCAAATTGCAATTAGTGATACTGGCACAGGAATTCCAAAAGAGATCCAGCATAAAATATTTGAACCCTATTTTACTACTAAGAATAATGGAAATGGTTTAGGGTTGGCCAATAGTTATTCAATAATATCAAAACATGAAGGTTATATGACTTTTAGCTCACAAATGGATAAAGGTACAACTTTTTATATTTATCTTCCAGTCTCTAAAAATGTAGATTCTTCTCAACAGATAAAAAATAAACCAAACTCTGCAGAGATTAAAGCAAAAGTTATTCTATTAGATGATGATCAAACGATTCATCGATTCTATGATCGATTTTTGAAGAAAACCGAAATTCTATTTGAATCCTATTATTCGGGAAATGAATTTCTCCAAAAATTAGAATCAATGGAATTACCTTTAAAGAAAACACTTATAATAATGGATCTCACAATCCCAGGAGGAATTGGAGGAAGAGAAGTGATTAAAGTCTATCGAAAACTCGATAAAATCACACCAATCATCGTTTCGAGCGGATATGAAAATGATCCATTCGTGGCAAATTTTGATGAGTATGGTTTTACGGATATTTTAATTAAACCATATTCAATTTCGCAGTTGAAGTTGATCATCGAAAAATATATTTGATTGTATTTTTATGTTAGAACAATCAAAATAAGTATCGACTTAGAAATCAAATAACAAAATCAAAAAATTCATAAAATTTCCTAGCATACATTATCACATTGATTTCATAAGATTAGATTAATTTTCTTATGTGAAATACTGAAGTGAAAAATCATGGCACGAAAAACAGCAAATAACTTGAAAAAGGGAAACTACTTCATCTATGAAGGTGAACCTTTCTTAGTCTCAACCAACGATCATTCAAAAAGCGGGAAACACGGTCACGCTAAATCTCGAATTGGATGTCAAGGATTATTTTCCAAGAAGAAAAAGTCACTTACCATGACAGCAGATACTTCTGTTGAAATTCCAGAAATTATTAAACGTCAAGGTCAATTAATTGATGTAATGCAAGAAGAACAAATCTGCTCCATTATGGATAACGAATCTTATGAAACTCTTGATGTTATGTTCCCATTTGAGGATGATGAGGTAAATATTAATAAATTAAATGAAGTAATTGCAGATCCAGACCTTATGGGAGAAACTCAATGTGAATTTTGGACCGTAATGGGAAAATCCTTCATAACTCGAGTTATTCCTCCAAAATAAGATAGTAAATTCATTTTATTCTTTTTTTCTTCATTCCAATAAATAGGAGATTAACTTAGTGGACAATAGCGAAAGTTTAGGAATTAATTCGAGCAAAGCAGGAGATCATAGAGCCATAGGCATTGCTTGCCGTTTAGATTCTCCAGCTGCGCTAAAAATAGTTCAAATAATTACAGATTTTCTATTAGAGCGGAAAGAAAAAATTTTCTTTGAAACTCGGATCTCTTCAAAATTTATTCGACACTTTGCTAAAAATCTCGGAGATATGACCTCTTCAAACACGAAATTTCTAATTTCTGTGGGAGGCGATGGAACGGTTCTCCGTGTTGTTCAAAATTTGTCTAAAAAAGATCCTCCCCCTATATTAGGAGTAAATTTAGGATCGGTTGGTTTTCTTGATGAATCGGAATCAGATCCCGATGCATTGAAAGCCGACCTAGAAAAAATTTTCAAAGGAGAATACTCATTGGAAAAAGCAGTGAGATTAGGGACAACCATCGGAAATCATAAATTACCTCTTGCTTTAAATGAAGTGCTAATTATATCTTCTAAACCTTCTAAAGTTCTCTATGCTAACATCAAAATAGATGGTAGTTATTTTACCTCGAGTTATTTGGATGGATTAATTATATCTACACATATTGGTTCCACAGCATATGCATTGTCAGCGGGAGGATGTTTGTTAGATCCCAGACTTAATGGATTAGAAATAGTACCGTTAAACCCATTTGCGGGAACAGGGGTTTTTCGACCTTTAATCGTTCCATCATTTGCCGAAATTGAAATTAATCTTCAAAGACCACGACTCAATGGTTTGGTAATTGTTGATGGTCAGACTGAATATAAAGTGAGTCCCCAAGTTAAAATTCGGATTCGTTGTTCTGAGAACAATATCTATTTTATCCGATTTAAAGAACAAGTTTCTGGATATTTTGATAAAGTCCGTAACAAAATCCTTTTCAGTCGGAAATTAGCTGATGATAGTCTGGAAAATTAGAAACATGAATCATTCTACTGGTTCCCTTCCGAGTTTTAATCAATTTGATATTATAGTTTTGGATAATACTGCTTTTGTCTCAGGATTTAATTTGAATTTGGTTACTTTTCAAAATCCAGCGATCCAAATGTACATTACGATGGATATTTATGAAGAAGCTTTAAAAAATCCAAGATCCAAACAAATTATCGAAATTGCTGAAGCCCAGAATATTTTAAGAATTCAAAATCCAACTGCAGACTCATTAAGTACTGTAACTACATATGCAACAAAAACTGGAGATATTGGAGCACTATCCAAACCTGATCAAAGTATTATTGGACTTTGCTTGGATTTGAAATTAGATTTTGCAGAAAAAAGGATAATTTTAATGTCAGATGATTATTCAGTTCAAAATACCTGTAGTGCTTTAAAAATTCCAATCTTCAAATTACATAAAAAAGGAATTAAGAAAAAAATTCAATGGGAAATATACTGTCCTCAATGTTTTCAAGTCTTTCCCCCAAATGAACTCGGAAACTTATGTGATCATTGCGGAGCTCAATTAAAAAGGCGAAGATATCGTGGGAAACGGCGTCGAATTTAAGAAGGAGAGCAATTCCCAAAAAAAAATTCAAATTTATAAAGAAGGTAAGATAGAAAATTACAGTAAACTAAACGAGTTGATGGATTATGGGCGTGAAAATTACCCCTTTAGTGCAAGAAGAAAAAAAAATAATTACTTTTGAAAATTTAGTAGGAAAAAAAATTGCCATTGATGCATTTAATACTCTTTATCAGTTTTTAGCAATCATTCGTGGAGTGGACGGTAGTCCTTTAAAAGATTATTCGGGTGAAGTAACCTCACATTTATCCGGATTGTTTTATCGAACGATTAATATCGTCGAAAAAGATATACAACCAATTTTTGTGTTTGATGGTCTTCCTAATCCTTTAAAAATGGAAGAAATTGAACGACGACGAACTATTCGTAAGGATGCTACCAAAAGGATGCACGAAGCTCAAGATTTAGGTCGTGAAGAAGAAGCTGCAAATTTCGCTCAAGCTTCGAGTAAGCTAACTTCAGAAATGATAGCAGAAAGTAAGGATTTTATTAAAGCAATGGGAATCCCAATAATTCAAGCTAAACAAGATGGGGAGGCTCAAGCCGCCTATTTAGTTAAGCAAAATTATGCATGGGCAGTTGGATCTCAGGATTACGACGCACTTCTCTTTGGAGCACCAAGAGTGGTTAGAAATCTCTCCCAAAACCGCACAAAAAAAGTCAAATCAACAACTGTAAAAGTGGATTTGGAATGGTTAAGTCTTGCAAAAATATTGCAATCCAATGAACTTACTCAAGAACAATTAGTTGATATTGGAATTTTAACGGGAGTTGACTTTTTCCCTGGAATTGAGGGAGTTGGAGCAAAAACAGCTTATAAATTAATTAAATCACATCACAGTATCGATTCATTAATGAACAATAATATTGAAATTCGAAAGAAACCGATCTCGGAGTCTTTGAATATGGACATGGTTAATCAAGTGAGAAATATCTTTCTGAAACCTGAAATAGATCCCAATATTCCTCCGTTGAAATGGAAAAAGCCGAATCAAGATAAAATCTTCGAAATATTATGCGAAAAGCACAATTTTAATAAAGAAAGAGTAACCACAGCCCTAAATCGTCTCAAAAAAAAAGCAGGATCAACCCAACGAACTTTAGGTGATTTTTTTTAATTGAAGAAATAAAAGGATCAAAAAACCTTTACGAACAAATTGATTATAAGAAGATGAGAATTTAAAATGAGCATGGATGGAGAACCTAGTAAAAACCCTAATGGATTTCGACGGATCAAATTGAAAGTGCAAGAAGCACGCAAGAGAGATGTTGGAAGATCTATTATTCGACTCGATAGTGCGACTATGAAAGATTTAGACGTCAACACTGGTGACATTATAGAAATTCAAGGAAAAGAACAATCCACCGCAGCGATTGCGTGGCCAGCCTATCCTCAAGATCAAGGACTAGGCATTATCAGAATTGATAGCAGAGTTAGAAAAAATGCAAATATTGGCATAGATGAATTTGTGAACATTTTAAAGGTAGAAGAAGCCATTGCTAAATCCGTTGTATTAGCTCCAATATCATTAAAGATTAAACCAAATACACGTTTTGAGAGTTTTGTCAAAAGAAAACTTTTAAATTTTCCAATCACAAAAGGAGATCTAATTTATATTAATATTGGAATGACGAAAGAAATTGTTTTCCGAATAACATCAATTAAACCTGCAGGAATATCTTTAGTTAAACAATCAACAATTTTATCAATAAATGAATCAACTGTCGATGAAATCCCTCAAGGAATCGCCTATATCACCTATGAAGATATTGGTGGTTTGGATAGGGAAATTCAACTTGTTCGGGAAATGGTGGAACTTCCTTTAAAACACCCTGAATTATTTAAACGCTTAGGAATTGACCCGCCAAAAGGTGTTCTACTACGAGGTCCTCCAGGATGTGGTAAAACATTATTAGCAAAGGCAGTAGCTAACGAGAGCCAAGCACATTTCATCTCAATCAATGGTCCCGAGATAATGAGTAAATTTTATGGAGAATCGGAGAAAAAATTGCGTGGATTGTTTAAAGAAGCGGAAGAGAAAAATCCCAGCATAATATTTATTGATGAAATTGATGCGATTGCACCCAAACGGGAAAATGTCACAGGGGAAGTTGAACGACGGGTTGTTGCACAATTGCTGGCTTTGATGGACGGATTAGAAAGTCGCGGAAGGGTTGTTATAATAGGAGCAACAAATCGTCCAAATGCAGTAGATCCCGCGTTAAGACGTCCTGGTCGATTTGATCGTGAATTAGAGATTAAAGTTCCGGGAGAAAATGGGAGATTGGAAATCTTACAAATTCACACACGTAAAATGCCATTAGACGAAGATGTTAAGTTACAAGAAGTTGCAAGAGTGTCTCACGGATATGTTGGAGCAGATATTGCAAGTTTAGTAAGAGAAACGGGAATGTGTGCTCTTCGAAGATATTTGCCAGAGATTAATCTTGAGGATGAAGAAGTGGATCCAGATATTTTAGATCATATGTTTGTAGAAAAAGACGATTTCGATAAAGCATTCAAGGAAATAATTCCATCTGGGATTCGAGAAGTTTTTATAGAAATACCCAGCGTTCATTGGAGTAATGTCGGAGGGTTGGAATATACTAAACAACAACTTATAGAATCAGTAGAATGGCCAATAAAAAACCCGGGAGCCTATTTACGGATGGGTGTTGCACCCCCGACAGGTGTTTTGTTATATGGACCACCTGGTTGTGGAAAAACACTA
Organism: Candidatus Lokiarchaeum ossiferum; assembly: GCA_025839675.1. Classification (GTDB taxonomy): domain Archaea; phylum Asgardarchaeota; class Lokiarchaeia; order Sigyniarchaeales; family Promethearchaeaceae; genus Lokiarchaeum; species Lokiarchaeum ossiferum. The sequence goes on along the minus strand of CP104013.1, from coordinate 4,674,486 downwards.
CTTGCACGGGCAGTTGCCACAGAATCAGAAGCTAATTTCATTTCAATTAAAGGACCCGAGTTATTATCCAAATGGGTGGGAGAGAGTGAAAAAGCAGTTCGAGAAGTATTTCGTAAAGCTAAACTAGCAGCACCTTGTATAATTTTCTTTGATGAATTAGATTCAATCGCCCCCAGACGTGGAAGTGGAGGTACCGATTCAGGTGTGACCGAGCGAGTGATTTCTCAATTGCTTACAGAACTTGATGGGTTAGCTCAAGCGAAAGAAATAATCCTCATTGCAGCCACCAACCGCCCAGACATCTTGGATCCCGCTTTAATGCGACCAGGAAGAATAGATCGACTCGCCTATGTACCACCTCCAGGTCCAGAAGATCGAGAAGCAATCTTCGAGATATTTACAGAAGGAATGCCTCTTGACGACGATGTGAAACTTCATGAGCTCTCTCTCAAAACAGATTTCTTTACTGGAGCAGATATAGAATCATTATGTCGAGAAGCTGCAATTCGTGCATTACGGGAAAATATCCGAGGAGAAACAATCCACAACATCCACTTTGAAATGGCATTGGAAGAAATGCATCCAAGTGCATCGCAAGAAGTTTGCGAATCTTACGAAAAATTTGAGGATGCTTTGAGAAGTCGTAAAATCGGTAGCGCAGGTGCTCGAAAAGGACGAGATTTGTACACATAAGAATCTCCTTTTTTTTTGGTTTAAAAATGACCAAGAAACCAGAAGATTTTTTTAAATGCATCCATTTACTAACTTGAATTTTTTTAACTCATATTAACTACCTTCATTTTTCAAGTAACTACGCAATGTTTCTAATTAAAATCAATATTTAAAATTGTGACTTTCATGGCAAAAAAAACAAAATTATGGCAACCTATACCATTAGAAAAAGAAATTGTTCAATTATTATTGACAAATCGTGGCGAAATTCTCACATCAGACTTATATCGACAATTGGCAAATAAATATCAGGATTTTGCAAAATCTGAAATGATGGAAGCATTATTCAAGCTTGAAGTTCGCAGCTATGTTCACGTCATTCCGATTAAGAAAGATGTAAGTAAAGTAGAAATAAGCAGAAATGCTCGTTTCACGGATGAAATCAAGAACGAAGTTCGCAAATTTATGCATTAAGGATTATCCCCCTAATAAAGCGATTTTTCATTCATTTGTACTGGATTTAACCAGTTTTTCAGCAATGAAATGGTCTGTAATTCTTGTTGATTTCAAATCTTCAAGAGCATGCTGGAGATCTTTTTTAATAAACCGTTTTGACACAGAAGATAAGCATTCTTCATTTTGTCTGTTGGGGAGCAGGCGTTTTCTTACTGCGAGAAAAATTGGAAAATTCAATGCCGCACCCATTACCAATGCATTTCCAGTCGGAAGAGTACTTATCATCCCAAGAGCTTCTTTCGTGATTGCTTCAGAAGTCGATTTAATATGATTTAAATCGTAAGGATTGGTCACTCGCATGATAATCTGCGTATTACATTGAGATAATGCCGTAGTACTTAAATGGACCGGACGTTGAGATACAAGAACAAGCTGTGCATAAAATTTTCGTCCTTCTCGCGCAATTGTTTCTAAAATAGATTTAGCAACTGCAAATTTACTTCCTGTTTCGGGGAGAAAATTATGGGCTTCTTCTAAAAAGAGAATAAATGGAGAGATGAAATTGTTCCTACGTGCTTGAAAAAGGGTGGAAGAAAAATAATGGACCAAAATTTGCTTTTTTCTCATGGAGATCATTGAAGATAGATCGATGATAGATAACTCTCCAACTCGTACCAATTCATCTAATCCAGGAGATTTATATTTAGCAAAAATCCCCAAATGATTAAGATCTTCAAGCCAACCGATTAAAGTATCCCGTGTTTTAGAATTTATATCAACATCTCCTACTAAAACCTCAATGATATCTGAAATATCGTAGCCCTTTGGCATATCATCAGATAAGGTATCGGTTGTGGATTCTCGCCGATAAATATATTTTTTTTTACAAAATGTAATGGCTTTCCGTAATTCTCGGAGTTGAGGAACTGAAATTCCAGGCTGATACCGCTGAAAATCATATGCATTCAGATCAGGAACACCTATTTGCAAAAAAGATGCATTAAACAATTGGATTTTGTTTTGAATTGACCGAATTGATTCATTTAACGAAGGGGATTCTTTTAGATCATCTGCAAGTTTCGCTTTTAAAAATCGATATTCTCCATGTACATCAATTAGCACCAGCGCGGGAGTCCCTTGTTCATTAGACCGTAATAAAAGTTCTTCCACTAATACCGACAGAAGATAACTTTTTCCTGCTCCACTTTGAGCCAGAATAGCCAGATGTTTATTAAATAAGCGATTGACGTCTAAATGAACATCCATCTGATAATTTTTCAGATGTCCAATGTTCAAACCAGTCTCATTTACCCCCAAAAAATGCTGGAGATAAGATTCGTGCATTAAATAGACTCGATTTCCTGGTTTTACAGGAAATCCAACTTTATCAATTCTCTCAAATGAATCGGGTAAAATATCTTCAGAAAAAATGACATCGGATTTGATCACACCCAATACTTTGACTTCAGCAATATGGCATTCCCATTGATCACTGGGAAAGAAGGCTTGAAGATCAACTTGAGCAATATCGAAGCTTTTGACCGTTTGATGATTGGTAAAATATTGATTGTCGACACGGATCTGTTCAATCACACCTAAAACAAAACCTTCCAATGAATCTACAATGCAATATTGTCCGTGAAGCACAAAATTTTTCTTTTGGAGACCATCTTGAGTTAAAATGAATGAATAATGCAAAATTTGAGGGGAATTTCCATCGGAATTTGAAATTACCACACCTATAGATCTTAACGGATTAGATGATTTTGATATCGCCGAAATCACTCGATTCATAGTGCTTGTATACTGTAACTGCTTTTTAAAGCAAACACTCAAATGGTTTTTTTTATTAGTTCTTCTTATGAAGATAAGCCCATTCAAATTGGAACGTTATTTTGCAAAATATGAATTCAAATCCCCCTATCTCCTCTCTTCATCCGATTGTGAATCATTTTCCATTCAAGAATTATTGAATCTTGAGGAAAATAGTCGCGATAAATTCTTTGATCATTGGTTAGGCTACACCGAATCCGAAGGAGATCCGGAATTACGCACCGAAATCGCCAATCTCTACAGCACTCTATCAAAAGATGAGATTTTTTGTTTTGCTGGAGCCCAAGAAGGGATTTTTGTGTTTTTAAACACATTGCTTGATAAAAATGATCACATTATTGTCCAATTTCCAGCTTACCAATCTTTGTATGAAATTGAGAAAGCCATGGGGTGTGAAGTATCACTCTGGAAATTAGATGAAAAATTGCAATGGGGATTAAATCTTGATTTTTTACATAAAAATTTGAGAGATAATACTAAAGCAATTATCATAAATCTTCCCCATAATCCCACGGGAATGACTATATCTTCGGAAAAATTATCACAGATTGTTGAGTTTGCCCAAAAAAATGACCTTTATCTTTTTGTAGATGAAGTTTATCGTTATTTAGAATATCAGGAAATGGATCGCTTACCCGCCATTGCGGATATTTATTCCAAAGGAATCTCACTGGGAGTTATGTCCAAAGCATTTGGATTGGCAGGTCTTCGAATTGGATGGGTTGCGACCAAAGATATGGCACTCTTAGCACAAATGCGAGCATTTAAAGATTATACAACGATTTGTAATAGTGCCCCCAGTGAATTTTTAGCTAAAATTGCTTTAAAAAATAAATCCAAAATTCTCCAACGTAATTTGAATATAATCAACGCTAATTTGCAACTTTTGGATTCCTTCTTTATAAAATATAAGCAGCTATTCGAATGGATTCGACCCAAAGCGGGTTCCATTGGCTTTGTAAAGATTAAATTTGATCAAAATGTGACCGATTTTTGTCTCGATTTGGTCGAAAAACAAGGAGTGCTCCTCTTACCGAGTCCACTATATGAATTTGATGAGAAACATTTTCGAATCGGATTTGGTCGGAAAAATATGCCGGAAGCCTTAACACGGTTGGAACAATACGTTAAAGAGAATTTCAATATTGGCGAAAAATAATATCTGAAAGAAAAATCTTTTAACATCAGTTATCCTACCTTTTTTTATGAAAATCAAGAACTACGAAATTAAAAAAATCGATTGGTTTCTCATAATATTTTTGATAATCCTAATTATCTTGACCCCGATCATATTATTAAATCCTGATTTTGCACAAGTATTTGATATTACCAATTTGTTAGGATCAGATCAATACGAGAGCTTTAATTATTGGACAGCCATCGGATTTTTAATGATTGTTAGTGTATTGGGAGCATTAATTCCAATCCCAATCCCATATATCATCCCAGCTGCTTTATTTGCTTCAGCATGGTATAATTCCACCACAATTTCGAATCCACTTCTAAAAATTGCAGGAATGATTATGTTCGCTGCTTTGGGAAATGCCATTGGAGATTTCTTAGATTATGTAATTGGCAAAGGGGCGGGTCACGTTATGAGCAAAGAAGATCCAGATAAAACGGATAAATGGGGAAGTTTAATCATGAAAAAACCAAAAGCAATACCTGCAATCATTGTGTGTTTTGGACTAACTCCTTTACCCGATTCATTACTGCTTGTTCCCCTCGGTTTGGTTAAATATTCCATGAAAAAAACCTTATTATGGATGTATGTGGGCAAAGTTGGGATGTTTCTCATCGTTGCGATCGCGGGAATCCTTAGTATTGAACCAATCTTAAATCTTTTAGGTGAAGGTGGAGGTGATTCTGGTTCAATTATGGGAATATTATTGCTCTACCTTATCTGGATTATAGTTGCGGTTATGGCAAAAGTCGATGTAGGTGGAAAGAAAAATGATGAAGAAAAGAAAATTGTTGAAAGTAAAACTCAATCTACAAATAATATATCATTAGAATCTTCCAATATTCTTGAAAGTGGATTAAATCCAGATTATGAATTAATGCAAAAATTCAAAGATATTTTGAAGATGTCCCAACGTGTTGAAATATCTCGAATTGGAAGAAGTCTTAATATTGATGAAGATTTGCTTTTCGAAAAATTAATTAGATGGAATAAAACTATTCCATTTAAAATAGATGAGAAAATTATTGTAGTTGAAGATATGAATGCTTTTGTTGGAGCACTTGATCAACAATTTGAAGAATGGGAACAAAAAGTTAAAATAAAAGACGGGAAAAAATAATTCCTATAAGTAAAAAAGTATTTCAATAACTCATTTATATTTTTTTTATCACACTTCTATTCACACATTCACAATAATTTTACAAAATTATGAATCATTTCTATCCCTTGTTTCAAAGCTTCAGGATTAGATGGATTTTCGGGGTGAAATTGCGCCCCATATAGTGGTCTAGTTTTATGTTTAACCAATTGAATTTTACAAACCTCACTTGAAGCAAAAATTTTGAATTCATTTTCATATTCTGGAACATATTTGACTTCTTGGTGGTGAGTTTCGTAAGCTAATATTGAATCTCCCTTTATTAAATCATAGGGGGAGAATAAGTTTAAAAGAAGTGTCTTTTCATCCTCAATATCATCATCAGGATGGTTTAGAGGTCCAGTTACAAATCCATAAAGGGAAGCGATTAATTGATGACCAAAGCAAATTCCAAAAACGGGTTTGGAGTAGTCGTGAAGTATCTTGGTCACTGAAGCATATTTTTGAACAGTAGATTCTTCGGAAAGCATATTGTAGGAACCGGTTAATATAATTCCATCACAATTCATGATCTTTTCAATAATTGCCGATTCTCCTACAGATGAATAATGAAAATAATTCCATGACACAATATTGCTTATATCTTTCAATGTGTTGTCAAAGCGGGTTTTAAATTTCTCATTTTCTTTATCAAAATTATCAATGATCGCGATTCGTTTCTTCATAGACTAGAAAATATAGCTGTAAATTAGAAGTTTTTTTAAATTAGAAATAAGAAGAAAAAAGAAAGGGATTAAAATGAAGTAGCAGAATGTTGTTTAGATTTTGGAAGCGGGCACGGGTAGCCCATGTTCATAATTGAAGCGTTTTCCACATTTTTGACAAAATGCTGTATTTTTAGTTTGTAATAAGCCGCTCATTATCGGTGTAAATTCAGACCCACAATCAGTGCAGAAAAATTTAGCGGCACTTGTTTGCAATTCGGAAGGATTTTTAACAATAATTGTTTTTGCATCCATCTCATTCATTCTCGATTTAGGAGGAGATTGTACAATTGGTTTTACTACTTTAACTGGTCGAATTGTTCGTTTTGGATGAATACGAACAGGAAGAGATTGTCGGATTGGGACCGTTGCAACAGGAGCAGATTTCACTATCTTTTTGTTGATCCATTTTTCTAATTCGGGATAAAATATGTAAACAATATCTTTGAGATTCTCAGCATAATCATTCATGATATCCAATAAATTCTTCCCTTGAAAAATCATGCCAATTGGAGCCGTTATGAAGACTAAGATTAAAGTATAAAGTAAAATTGCTAACCCCAAAAATAAAGCCCTGAAAAACACGGCTAGAGACCAGAATGTTAGTTTTAATATTTGAAAAGTAAGCCATAACGCCAATATAGACACAAGCACAGCAATAGTTATCCCAACAATCATTGAGACAATATCATTGGCTTGAAATAACCCCATAAATGAATTCCATGTATGATAAGACATTTTTTTGACCTTGAATAAAAGTTTTTATTATAATTAATTTCAAGTGGAGTAACTATAAGAAAAATTTAGAAGCCAATTTTTATCATTTCTGTTATCTTGAAAACTAACTTTTAAATTCACCCCATATTGATATTAAATAATGGATTTACCAAATTTGGAGAATTTGGAAATAACTCAACTAACTCCAGAAGTCTTTTTCATTCATCAGATAAAAGCTTCCAGTTATTTTACAAGATCTGATGGGATATTACTTTTACCATCCATCTCTAAAAATAAAACACCAGTAATTCTTGATTTAAACTTAGAACCCAAAGAAATTATGTTGGTTTATGATACCTTTAACTTATCACAATACTCGAAAATTGATTACATTATATCCCATGGACATATGGATCATATTGCTAATGTCTATAAATGGGAAGAATTAGGCGCCACCATCCATTGCCCCGATGAACATAAAGAAAAACTCGTTGATGTCACCCATTTTTATGGAGACTATGGTTTTTATAAAGGAGTCAAGAAAAAAATAGTGGAAAAATTTGCTCCCATGATGGGATACCACGAATGCAAAAATTTACCGCAAACATTCAAGTCCGGAAATACTTTAGTATTCGATCTATTGAAAATCGAGACAATATCATTATATGGACATTCGGTAGGGCATGTCGGTTTTTTTCTTCCAGACATTCAATTATTGCATATCAGTTGCGTTGGTTTTGATCTTCAAGATCCGAAAGAATTAAATAGAGGATTTGGCCCGTGGTATGGATTTGACGAATGTAATCTGGACATTTATCAAGCAGATATTACTAAGCTGGAGAAGAAATTTATGGAAGAGGCTAAAATTATGACTTCTTCCCATTCATATATTGTTTATAAAAAAAATTCATTCCCCTTTGACTATATGCGTAAAAAAATAGAAAATAATCAAAAGAAAGTCGATGACGCTATTAGAACATTGCATATTGATCAGTTATCTCAGAAGGAACAACTGCAACTTTTGTTAGACCAAGATATTTTCTTTCCAAAAGCGAAAATGATATCCCCTCTTAGAGAAATTTTTACTTATTGGGAAAAAGGAATAATAAAACATCATTTGAAATAAAAATAACAGTTAATTCTGATACCAAAAATTAGATAAAATTTTCAGTATCTTTCCTCTATGGGGTTTTTTTTTCTATAATAAACAACATTGCTGAATTATGCTGGTTAATAAAAGAGAGGTAAAAATGGGAAGAAACTCTGTGAAACCCAGGCCCCACTGAGAATCACTCTTCCCACGAAGTAGCTTCCGCTTCTCCAATCCTTATTAAAAAATCCATACTTATAAAGGTAACTATCATCCTACACCGACAAAAAATTAAGGGTTTAATTAATGTGAACAACGTTTCATTTTTTTAGAAAAAAACGAATGTATAGAGACTTTGAATACATCTGCAACATCTCAAAATTTGGTAGGAACAGCTCCAAATAATTTGTTTTTGAAAATTTCAAAATTGATTCAGGCATAAGAAAATGAACAAAATCTGAAAGCACGGGAAAATAAGTTTTTGCATTCCCGGTTATTACTTCTATTTTACACGTTAATCCTTCCGAAGGAAATTCGCTTCGAGAGATGAACATATCTTCGAAGAAATTTTCATCTGGAAGGTCATACTTATGGATATTTTCAGCAACTTCTGCAGTAACCGATGTCATGACATCAATGAAAACCTCAGCATTCTGATATACAAACAAAATACCATCTTCGACATACTCCATATATACTCTGGGATCTTTTTGATCTTGATTCAAATATTCCAAATAGTTTTTAGGATTTTTCAAAAATTTTTGATTAAGTTCGGACCATTTAATGATAACTGAATCCATCGTCAACTATATGATGTGTTGAAAATATTAAAAAAGATCTCATTAGTTTTCAAAACAAAAGGACAAAATCTCCTAAACAATTATTTTCATTAAACGAAGATAGAAATTTTTTTAATTTAGGAACAACAACAAGTAGTTACTGCAAAGTAACGTCAAAGTACACCTCGAAAAAATATTATAAAATTGAGGGGGAATAATCATCTCTGAAGAAAATTATGATAGTGAGTCAGATTTAACGGAAATGGAAGATCAATTTAGAAGCATTAATAAAAATCTTCAGAAATTGGGATCTTTCACAGTTAATGACTCAAGAATTTATACAACCTTACTTATGATTGGACTGTCGAGTCCTGCAAAAATTTCAGAAAAAAGCCAAGTAGATCGGGCACGAGTCTATGACTCATTGAAACGCCTTGTTAAACGGGATATTGTCGAAGAAGAACCCGTACCAAGAGCTCCGAGATATCGGGCAATTCCACCAGAAAAAGTTTTTGGACAAATTAGAAATCGATTAAAAAATAAAATCAAACTTGCTGAAAATTTAGAAAAGCAGTTAAAAAATATTAAGTATGTTAAACCTACCGAAAATAATTCGGTATGGAGTATCCAAGGGGAAGGAAAGATTCGAAAGCAATTTAAGCAATTTTTGGAAGATGCGGAAAAATATTGCATGATTATCTTAACCTTGGATAATTCGGCACCATCGATTCGAGAATTAGAAAACATCGCAGATCTTCTGCTCGAAAAACGCCGAACCAATCCATCCTTTTCAATTAGAGTGGCGATGAAAATCTTGAAGGAATCGCGTGAACAAAGGGGAATTATCAATCAACTTTTTCATTCAAATATTGAAGTTTATCGATGGAATGCAGGTTCAATTCTTCCGTTTGGACTTTATTTAACTGAAAAAACATTCATTCAAACATTTCTATCGAATATGACTCCGAAACCAAATTATGCTTACGGAATCTTCATGGAAAATGCATCCGATGAACAACTAATCGGATTTCAACATATGTGTCTGTGGGTTTATTCACATCTTTGTCAAAAAGTTATGTTTAAAAAAAAGGAACAATAAACACGAATAAAAATACTTATCTATAAATTATTTTTGAAGAAAATTACTAATATCATAAAATAGGGAAAAAATATGGAATTCAAATGTAAAGTATCATTAATTGGCAATGAACGTGTCGGTAAAACAAGCTTAATTTTACGATATATTAATAACACGTTTTCTGAAGAATACATGACCACCTTAGGAGCGGATTTTGTTGATAAAAATTATACCCGTGATGACATTGGTATATTAAAAGGAAATGACTCATTTAATCTTGTACTCTGGGATATGGCAGGTCAATCACATTTTAAGGATGTAGCATCTATTTATTGTGAAGGATCAGCGGGAATAATTATCGTATTTGATATTTCAGACAAAGAAAGCTTTGAAGCACTCCCAGATTGGATTCAATTTGCCGATAAAGTGGCGAAGGATGCCTTAAGAATCATTGTTGGCAACAAAACAGATTTACCGATGGCGATCTCCGAAGCGGAGATAAAGAAGATGGAGAAAAGGATCAAAACCCCGATTCGCCTAGTAAGCGCCAAAATGAATTTAGAAGAAGAAGACTCTAATGTCCAGGATGTATTTACCACGATGGCAACGGATCTAGTGATAAAATTCCAAAAACAAATAGAAGACGCATAAAATTCATTATTTTTTCCTTAGCATATTTCAACCATTTAAAATTGTTTGATAAATGCGGAGATTAACCCTTCATTTAGAGATAATATACCGACGGATGGTTTTAACTCTGTTTCTTCAAGAAAGTTCCTTATTCGAGATCGAGGTCTAGGTTGGGTGACCGATCCGGGATTAATGAGAAAACACCCCATTTTACTTTCTTTAATTTCTGCGATATGTGTGTGTCCATAAATGATTACCTGAGGTATAGGATCAAAGTAACCAATATCTTCAATACGATGAACAACTCCAATTGAGATACCTTCAAAATTTAGGAGTAATTTTCGCGGCCACTTTGGATGCTCATAATCCATATTTCCTCGAATATAACTTACAGGCGCAATTTTACTTAGATCTTCTAAAAATCGAGGAGACGTGATATCTCCAGCATGAATAATATGATCAACTTCATGAAAGAGAGATTGAAGAGTATAGAAAAATGTCTTATAAGAAGATCCACCCATATTTTCATCAGACAAATGCGAATCGCTTAAAATTCCAATATCCATTATCGTTTCACTCCAAGTTTAAAATAAAAATGAAACGAGCCATAAGAGAATAATCATTAAAGCATCGATGGCATAATATTTTTTATCAGGATTTTCAATCTTATAGGCTTTGAATAAAGAAAAGAATTGAGAATACTCTCCTTTTATCGATTTCCGAGTAATAAAGATTAGTATTATACCTAGAATGAAAAATGGTAAATAGATATAAAAGAACGTTTCACTCCAGAAAGGGATTTCAAGGATATGATTTCGAACAACTACTGCCGACAGAAGATTATTGATCCAATGAGCTAAAATTAAGGGAAATATTTGTTTTTTCTTAGAAAACTGATAAGAAGACACAAATCCAATAATTAAAGCATTAATCCCCCACCAAATTGGATAAAGAGGTGAGAGACCTTTATTAGCGGGATCAAAAATATAATTCACATGTGCCAATCCAAAGAGAATCGCGCTATATAAAAAAGCAGTCCCTTTTTGCACATGTTCTTCCCCCATCGAAATAAAAAACTCTCTGTAAATGAATTCTTCCCTCACGGCAATGCTGAAATGAATGATCGCAGTAAAAATGAGCATATTGATGGCGGAATCAAGCAAGAAGTAATTGTCAGAATTTGTTGCATCCAATGAATTGGCTGTAAATTCAAGGACCCCTGGAATAAGATAACTGAGAAAATCGAGGGGGACATAAATACAAGAAAGCAAAATCAAAGCAATTTTTAATTGTGAAAGCAAATTCTGAAAATTGAACCCATCAAATAAACTCTGCGAAATTTTTTGGGTGCTTACTACTGGTCTATCTAGACTTAACGAATTCGGATTGTTCACAACGGTTGTTTCGGGTATAAAATAGTTGGTGATAAGAACTCCCATAAAAATTGAAAAGATAGATCCACCCATATGAAGTAATCGCAGTAAAGTATATTCATAAACCAGAGATAAAGAGAACAAGTCTACGAAAAATCGTAAGATGAAATATATTATGACATTTAAAATGCCAGAAAACAAGACCATCAAAAAAAATCGAATACGTCCACTCAATTCTGCGCTCATTTCTCATCGAATCCTACATTTATTAATAATTGTATGTCCCTTTTGAGTTTATAATATCGAGCCTATTTTTAGTGGGATCGGAGTTAAGCTCAACGTGACCTACGATTTTCGATTCAACACCATATTTTCGTGTTGCAGGGATAACAATGTCCTTAGCATACTCTTCCGCACAAATAATTTCCATGCGATGCCCCATATTAAATACTCGATGCATCTCATCCCAAGGAGTATTTGAGGATTCTTGGATCAATTTGAAAAATGGTGGAATTTCAAACATATTATCCTTGATATAGTGAAATCCTCTTCCAAATTTCATACATTTAGTTTGACCGCCACCAGTATTATGGAAGATAGTGTGAATTTGATGGTGATCTTGTTGAAAAAGATCCATCAAAATTGGAGTAAAAGTTCGAGTGGGAGAAAGAATTGCTTCTCCGACGGTTAAAGGAGTCCCAGGGACAGAATCATGCAAGGAATGCTCACCAAAAAAGACCCATTTCTCATCAATTTCAGGACTAAAACATTCGGGATATTTTTCATAATATTGATGATTTAACACACCATGCCGAGCCAGAGTTAATCCATTACTCCCCATCCCACTATTATACGGAAGATCTTCATATGTGCTTTTTCCAAAGCTACTAAAGCCAACAATAACATCACCCTTACAAATATTACCCGGATGAATCACATCAGATCTTTTCATTCGTGCAACAAGAGTGCTATCTACGATCAAAGTACGTACTAAATCACCAACATCTGCAGTCTCCCCCCCACAAGTGGAGATGGGCAAGCCAAAACTTTGTAATTTATGGATAAAATGTTCATAGGCTTGAATAATGGTGGAAATAATCTCTCCTGAGATTAATTTCTTATTTCTTCCTATTGTGTTAGATAGTAAAAACTGACTATTTGCCCCCACACAAAGCACGTCATCTACATTCATCACCACCGAATCTTGGACAATTCCTTGAAAATATTTTAGATTACCAGTTTCCTTATACATCATATAAGCTAAAGCGGACTTGGTTCCAGCACCATCCGCATGAACTAGAGAACAATAAGCTGGATCAAGCGCAATATCAGGAATTATTTTACAAAATGCATCAGGATAAAGACCTTGGTCAATATTTTTTAGGGCGGAGTGAACATCTTCTTTCTGGGAAGAGACGCCCAGAGCTTCATAAGAGGGTTTTTCATTTGGAGTCATAAGATTCAACTATGTGGGAGATTAAGTAGATTTTTAAAAAAGATTAGAGAAAATATTGCTTTTTCAATTTTGTAATTACAGTTTCGACTTGAGGAATTGCCAAACCTATATAATTTTTGGGTTCAAGCATTTCATCTAATTGCTTTTCTGTGAATTTACCAACCAGACGAGGATCGCCAATTAATATGTCTTTCATAGGTAAGTTCCTTTTTCGAGCTTCTATAGCAGTTTGTCGTAAGATCTCATGCCCATCTTGCCGTCCGATTCCCTTGGATACAAGTTCAACCATAATTTTTTCGGCTAAAAAGGCACCATGGGTGAAATCAAGATTTCGTTGAATTGCTATATCATTAAATTCTTGTCCCTCCAAAATTTGAGCCAATTGTGTTAACATGTAATCTAACAATATGAAATTTTCGGCATAAATCATGCGTTCATTTGCAGAATTGGTTAAATCACGTTCATCTTCCAATCCTATATTATCGATCCCAATAATTATATTTGATTTTAAAACACGGGCGATAGAACATAATCGTTCTGCTTTATGAGGATTACGCTTATGGGGCATAGTAGAGCTTCCTACCTGATTTTTTGTAAAAGGTTCAAACATTTCACCAATTTCGGTTCGTTGAAGGATGCGCATTTCCCGAGCTATTTTATCAACCGTTCCACTAACCAAAGCGGTTAAATTTAGAACTTCTGCATGCCGATCTCGCTGAACTACTTGATTTGCAATCAAAACAGGTTTCAGAGGAAGATTGAATTCTTGAGCCAAGATATCCATGACTAATTGCTGAATTTTGATTCCTTCTTTCCCAAAAGATGCCATCGCACCAACAGCACCAGACATTTTTCCGACTGCAATCCGTGGTTTTATTTGAACAATGCGTTCCAGATGACGCGAAATTTCAGATGCCCAAATCGCAAAACGCATTCCATAAGTGGTAGGTAAAGCTTGTTGCCCATGGGTTCTCCCCACACAAACTCGAGCTTTGTTGTTCTCAGCTTGCATTACTAATGCTTTCAATACTCGCATTAGGGAAGATTCAAGCACAATTAGTGCCTGGGATAATTGAATTGCAGTAGCAGTATCTTCAATATCATAGGATGTTGCCCCAAGATGGATATATTTACCAGCGTTACCTTCACATTGTTCTGTTAAACCTCTAACCATGGCCATCAAGTCATGATGAATATCTGCTTCAATTTTTTTTACACGATCAACTTTGACATATTCTAAATTGGCTTTTCTAGAGATTTCTTGCGATGCTTCTTTGGGAAGATGCCCAAGTTCTGCATGGGCTTGAGATAAGGCAGATTCAACACGTAACCAACGATAAAGCTTGGATCCATCAGTAAATAATGCTGCCATGTCTTTAGTTCGATATCTTCCTTCAATTGGATGTATTCGAGATTCACTCATGTTTTTCACATTTTCATTTTGGTTTATTTAGATGAATTAATTTAATTTAATTTTGAAAGATAAAAATATCCTTCGTTAGTATTTTCTGAAGAATCTATATAGAGAACATCCCCAGTTAATAAATAAGCATTTGAACTCACTGTCCCATTGAAAGTGAGAGAAAACTCGGATTCGGGAAAATTAATGAAGAAGTGGATTTGACCAGCAAAACTGGCATAAGTACTTTCCTGAAACTCAAGAGTTTGATTATTGATTTCAATTGATCCAAAGAGTTCTCCGATCCCATCAAAAGTTATATTCAACTCAATTTGAGGTTGTCCTTGAAGATTGACGGTTCCTTGATATTCTCCATTGACTTGAGAATTATTAAATTGGTCATTATTACCAATCACTCTAACAAGAAAAATAAATGCGATGATCGTAATGATGATCATCACTGCATATAAGGGAGCTCTTGATCTTGGAACCGAAATTTTACGTTTCATTACACGTAAAAAAAACTTCCAAAAGAGAAAAATTTTGTTAATTTCTTTATTTCTCCAAAATTTTTTGATTAATAAAACCTTAGATGAATTATCGGAGGAATTGTAAGATATATCTAATTGTAAAATGCACTAAGTGTGGAACAGTACAATATGTTTCCCAATATCAGAAATCCCGAAAGTGCCCTCGTTGTGGAACGCATTTGAAGGTTCAAACTCTAAAAGTTTTTGCCAAAGCAGAGTCTGTGAAAGAAGCTTCGGATTTAGTTCGCTCTATGAAAACTCCAAGTGAGATAGGTCAAAGACTTGCGCGTTTAAAATCAGAGACAAGCTCAAATATGACGAATAAGTATAATCTATTAGGAAATTTAATAACAGAACTCATTGCAGTATTTCCCAACGCAATTCCTTTCCAAATGCTTATATCTAAAGGAGCAGAATTAGGCTTAGAAGACGATTTTATACTAAAAACGATTGATCACTTGAATCATCAAGGATTAGTTCTAAAAAATCAAGATAATACAAATTTTCAATCCCATCTGATCTTAAAATTTCCCAATATTCCTTTTACAGAAGGAAAACTCCATGTAGCACGCCCTTTACCAAACGCTCAATTTCGAAAAAAAAAGTGGAAACCAACGAAATGAAAACTCTGAATCAAGTTAAAAATATAATCGATCTGGAACCTATTTCATTAGAAATCGAAGATCTAGATTTCTTACGCGATCTAGCCCAAAAACATAATATTCAATATTTCAATGCTCGATTTACTAAGGGAAAAGCAACTCAAATTGCACTCTTAAAGGGAATAACAAAATCTGCCAATACAGGTATTGGTAAAGGATTTTCTATAATGACATTTAAGGACGGAGGATATGGATTTGCAGCGGGACAAGCCTTTTCAAAAGATG
The DNA here is from genome assembly GCA_025839675.1 of Candidatus Lokiarchaeum ossiferum. Classification (GTDB taxonomy): domain Archaea; phylum Asgardarchaeota; class Lokiarchaeia; order Sigyniarchaeales; family Promethearchaeaceae; genus Lokiarchaeum; species Lokiarchaeum ossiferum. The sequence continues at coordinate 4,658,540 of CP104013.1, read as the reverse complement.
CAATTGAAGACACCTTTGTCCAATCTGCAAATCTTGCCAAATGGAGTTCTCAATTTTCAAGAGAAAAATACTCCATTCACCCGACATCCAGTTTAAAAGACGCTTTTACAATTTCACCTAAAAAACCGATATATAATATTGATCCCGATGAAAAAGTAAACCTATTATTAGAAATTGAAAAAGAAGCATACTTTGATCCAAAAATAGTGTCAACAAATGTCAATTACTCTGATAATGAATATGAACAACTTATTTTCAATAATTTTAATCGATTTGTTAGAATAAAAAACAGCGGTATTTTCTTTATCCTCCAAGCGATAGCCAAAGATGCCCATCGTCAAGAAGGATACCACATCTCTCGAGGAGGAAATGGGGGTTATGAAATTTTAGAAGGTGCTCGAGGAACAGGCAGAGAATCTGCCGAAAATTCTTTAGAATTACTCCATTCCAAACCAGCACCTCAAGGAGTTCATGATTTGATAATGGATCACCATTTAACGGGGACTTTCATCCACGAAGCCTTTGGACACGCTGCAGAAGCAGATAGTGTGATTGCGGGGGAGAGTATTTTAGCAAATAAACTGAATTCTCCAGTTGGTAGTGAATTAGTTTCAATTATCGATGATGGAACCTTAGAAAAAGAATTCGGATTTATTCCGTATGATGATGAGGGAACACCGAGTCAAAAAACATCGATTGTAGACAAAGGTATCCTAGTAAATTATCTTCATTCCCTTGAAACCGCATCAAAAATGGATGTGAAACCTACAGGTAATGGGCGAGCAGCAGGTTTTTCAGTAATTCCCCAAGTGCGAATGACAAATACTTATTTAAAACCAGGAGATTCTAGTTTGGACGAAATGATTTCAGAGATGCAAAAAGGGGTCTTAGGAATCGGCTGGAAATATGGATATACAGATCCAATAACGGGAGATTTTACTTTTAAATTATCGAAAGCGTATTTAATCGAAAATGGAGAAAAAACCCAAGTTCTCAGAGATGCGGCCATTTCGGGAGTCACCTTAGAGGTTCTTCAACGAATTTCCCTAATAAGCAATAAATTCACTCAAGATACAGGCTATTGTGGAAAAGGCGGCCAATCAATTCCGGTGGGTTCAGGAGGTCCACATACATGGATTAAAGATATGGTATTTGGAGGACAATAATATGGAAAATTCTTGTGAATTAATTGAATTATTTGAACGGAGCTATTTTGAAACACTCGCAGAAAAAATCTACCAAAAATTACGGAATAAGCAAGAAATTAAGCACGTTGAAATATATGCTAATAGTTTTAAAAATACAAAAGTTTCATTTGAACAAGGATTTATAAAAAATGCTTTCCAAAAAAAAGCGGGAGGTATTGGATTGCGTCTTATCGGGGAGCAAGGGAAAGAAGGAATGACATTTACCTCAGATTTCTCAGATGCAGCAATTTCGCTTATCTCATCACAGGCAATAAAAATGATGAAAGCTGCTACACCAAATCCTGATTTTATAAATTTGGCGTTTCCATCCAAAAAATATACTGAGGTTCAAGGAACTTATGATCCTTTAATTGAAGATATTTGCCCCGATGATATCAACAATCAAATGAAACCGATTTTCGATTTAAAAAATCGAACAATGAAACCGATCGCGCTTTCAGGCGGATTTTCTGCATCGATAGGTACCACTTTCATTTGGAATAGTAATGGGATAAATCAATGGGATCGTTTTTCAACTATCGGTTGTAGTACCGAAGTAAGTTTGATGAAAAACAACATTCCGAGTGGAGGTTTTGATTGGCAAAGTGTATGTCAGATCGAAAATTTAGATGTTTCAAATGTAGCGGAAACAAGTTATAATATGGCATTGAAAGGTTTAAATCGGAAAGGAGTTGATTCAGGGGAATATCCTCTTATATTATCACCATTAGCAGTCGCACATTTCCTCATTGAACCCTTAACTGATGCATTAAATGCAGAACGAGTATATAACCAGATGTCATTTTTAGGTGATTATTTAGGAAAGGAAATTGGAAACAAAAAGTTTACTATTCAAGATGATCCGTTCATTCCAGGAAAATTGGGTACCGAATCATTTGACGCTGAAGGGATTGCCACAGAACAAACAACAATGATTCAAGATGGAGTACTCAAACATTTTTATCATAATTCATTCACTGCTGGAAGAGCAAAAGTGGATTCCAATGGACATGCTTCTCGGGGAAGTTATAGTGGGAACATTGGAATTTCCAATAATAACATTGTAATGGCATCAGGCAATAGAAAAAAAAATGATATGATTGCAGATATCAAAAAAGGAATCTATTTTGAATATACAGGAGATTCTCCAAATGAAATAACAGGCGATTTTTCAGGATTGATTATGACTGGATATATCATAAGAGATGGAGTACTTGGTCCAGCTGTTTCCGAAACATTACTTGGTATTAACTTATTAGATGCATATAATCGTATTGAGGAAGTCAGCCAAGAACGAAAATGGGTAGATGAAGCCTTTGTCCCTTGGATAAAAATTAGTAAAGCATCGATATCCGGAAGAACCTAATTTTTTTGAATTTTTTCGTGCAAGATAGTTCTCAGTAGACTTCAATGCGCAGAAATGTAATATACTCTGGAAGAAAACGCCATCCAAAGTCAGTATTAACCCACAATTCTAATATAACTTGTTGATCTGGTCCCGCAATGGGAAAAGATACATTGATCTTAGGAGTTATCCAAGAAACTTCATTTTCAAGAATTTTTGTGTAATTAAATAAATATGTTGCATAGGAATTATGCTCAACACCAATTGAAATGTTATGGGTCAAATTGCTATTTCCTCGATAAACTCTTACGGCAAATTCAGCAGATCTTTGCAAATGGTTTTCAACAAAGGCATGAACAGATACATTCTGATTTACTGAAGCATTAACAGGATAATCTTTCATAACTTGGTCTTCATTTAAAATAAAAAACAATACATCTTCTTCTTCAGGACGGGTTAATGTATAGACCATAGCACCAGACACAACAATTATACCAGCTAAAAGAACAATACGTGTTATCTTATTTAAAGACAACCCATCTTTCCATTCAGGATCTTCAGACATTGTGGACACCTAAAATTATTAAATGCAAATAAAAAAATTAAACTTGTGTCTCTTTAAACCACTGAATAGTTTTCTTCAACCCCGTGTCTAAATCCGTTCTAGGCTCCCAATTTAATATTTTTTTTGCGCGAGTTAAATCTGGTTGACGTAAAATTGGATCGTCAATTGGTAAAGGTTTGAAAATAATTTTTGAGTTGGAATTGGTAATTCTTTTAATTGTTTCTGCTAAATATAAGACGCTATCCACCTTAACTTGCCCAACATTGATAGGAAGACCCCTCGCTTCAGGAATAAATGCATCCCGCAACAAACCTTCAACTTCATCCACAACATAGGTAAAACAACGGGTCTGATTTCCATCACCAAAAACAGTAATTGGTTCATCATTTAAACATTGGTTTATAAAATTGGGAACTACACGACCAAATTCTTTTCCAGCGCGAATTCGTGGCCCATAGGTATTAAAAATTCGAGCAAAATGTACATTCACATTATGCTGTAACTCATAAGCTTTCAAAAATGCTTCTCCCGCTCGTTTGGATTCATCATAGCAAGAACGAGGTCCAATAGGATTCACATGCCCCCAGTAGTCTTCTGAAGTAGGAACTTGAGAAGGAGGTGGATTTCCATAACATTCTGATGTAGAAGAATAAAAAAGAACTGAATTATGCTCCAAAGCGATACCCAGAGCATTCATGGTGCCCAATGTATTAGATTTCATAATGGAAATCGCATGATTCTTAAATTCAAATGGAGATGCACGACTCGCAAGATGCATCACAAAGTCTATACGATCAGTTATATTAGGATAGCAAATTGCATTTGGAACAACCTTTCCAAAATATATAGGTGTTGAAATATCGTGGCGAATAAATCTGAAATGTGGATTATTAATTAAATGAGAAATGTTTGTCCATTGACCAGAACTTAGATTGTCAATACAAATTACATTGGCACCCTGACTCAATAATGTTTCACACATCCATGAACCTAAAAATCCAGCCCCTCCGGTCATCAAGATATTTTTATCTTTAAATGAGATATTATCTTTTTGTAGTCGACTAGCAATTTCGCTAATTTCCTTCTCATGATCGTACATATTATATTTGAAGGCCCCAAAAAATATAAAGTTACAATAACAAATCTTAGATAAACACTTAGTTGATTATCATGGAAGAAACAAAAAGCAATTCCACAAAACATACATTCGAAAATTTACGCGAAAAACTCAATCTTTTCAATAAATCGGTAAAAGTGCAAATTTTAATCCTAAGTTTATGGATAGTCGCCGCAATTATGTTAATATTTTTCATCACCTATGAACAATCGACCTTGGATTTAATACAATATAGTATTCTTCCTGCAAATATTACATGGGTATTAATTTTAGGATTAATTTTATTTGTTTTTGGTTTCGGACTCTTATTTTTACCTGTTGATTCCAAATTTTTTGAAAAGGAAATATTCCTCCGAAGTATGCCCACAATTTTAGAAGATATTTCTATTACCTTGAATAATGGAGATTTTTCTTTGGTCTCTCAAAAAATAGAAGAACAATTAGAACTCATGGGATTGTATCGCATTGAAGCCAATAAGGAAAAATTTTTAGAACTTATGCGAAAAGCTCAAGTGAATAAGTATTGTAAAGAAAAATCGAAGTTGATCCAAACTTTATTAGATGAAAAGAAATTTACTGAAGCCCAAACCGAATTTGCCCAATTGAGCCAATTTTTCAACAAAAATTATCCATTAATATTAGAAGCTCAAATTTTAGAACATGATGAACTTGCCAGTAAATTTATTTCATTTAACTAATTCTTTCATCACATCATTGCTGGTGAAATGATTATATTCATTTTTTGTTTGAATTTTTCATAAATACTATCCAACTTCTGTATTATTTCTAAAGCTTGTTCTTCGTTTGTCCAAATATAAAATGCAATTAATTTCACCTGATGATTTCCCATAGGCAACAGATATTGAATGAGATTTGCGTTTTCTTCGGTATCATGGGTTCTTTTTTTTTCTTGAAGGATCTTTTTTCCGATTAATGCTAAAAGATCAGATGATTGATGTGCTAAAATTATACCTAAAAAGGTCGAAGTGGAAGTTTCTATGACTAAATATGATTTTTTTTTATCATGTTCTTGGAAAATATAGATTTTCTTAATTTTTACAATTTCTGTTCCAAATTTTACATCATAAAATTTTCCATGTAATTTCCTGAAGACATACTTTGATTTTAGGGAATCGGTGAGATTTTTTTTCATTTGAATAATAAAATAAAGAAAATGGGAAAAAAAAAGATATCTATTTCACTTTTTAAAGACTGGATGCAGAAGCTGCTGCAATTCCACCAAAGAATAGGGCGTTAAATAATCCTACTAAGGGGGGATAAAGGTATTGCATAACACCTACAATATCTTGATACATAAAAGGTACCATTTCAGTCGTCATGACACTAGCAGCATTTGGACTCCAAACTGCAGCCAAAATAAGTGGCAATGATGTAAAGATCAAAACCATGAAAAACACACCAGTAAATGCATTTTTACTGCTCTCATGAGACAATTTGATTCCTGCAGTTAAAGCAGCTAATAAACCTGGAAGAATTACCCAACAAAGGCCAACAATCCCTTGAGTCATGGATCCAGGAGTGGAAATTAATACAATATAATAGTGAGTTCCTCCAAAAACATCACTTACGATGCCCCCTGGAGTCAATAATGCAGTGAGAAATCCGCTAATATCATCCGCAATTAGACCAAAAAACTCACCAAAGCTGTTGTGTAAACCGACAATTCCATAGAGTACAATAAAAAGTAGATTTAAGAGTAAATACATTAATGTACTTATACCGAAGATTTTACCTTTTGACATATGCTATCACATATATTTTGTTCTTTTACAATATAAAAATTATGGAGTCTAGTCTTTGGCAGAAGTTTTAAGTCTTCAAATTCATTGATGTGCCAATAAATTTTTGTTTTTTAGAATCTTATTTGGCTACATACTGAAATATTCTAATCCTGCTGTGACCAAATGTCAGACCATATCATCAAAAAAAAAGATTTTTATGATAATCATCCCAATTTTGCAAAACGCACACTAATAGATTATCGTATTTCACCAGGAACTATGGCTAAATATGATTTAATTAAAAAATATTTAGGATCACGTAAGTTTTCAAATGCAATTGATGTTGGTTGTAGCGGAAACTCAATTCTTCCGTTTTTAGATGGGATAATTAACAGAACCTATATAGATTTGGCACACCTTCCGATGACGCAATATGCGCAATTTCCAAAAAATCATCCTTCAATGGGGTCTATCACATTTTTGCCTTTTCAATCTGGAACTTTTGATTTAGTTTCTGCACTAGATGTGATTGAGCATGTAAAGAACGATCAATTAGCAGCTTCTGAATTAGTTCGAGTTTTAAAGACTAAAGGAACATTACTCCTAAGTGTTCCTCATCGTATGAAGTACTACTCTCATCAAGATGTAATAATAGGGCATTATCGAAGATATGAACTCAACCAACTTAGAGATCTCTTTTTACCCTTGGGATTAAAAGAAGTGTGCGTATTTGGAGTATATGGGCAAGTTATGCGATTTGCGCAATTTTCTCAAGGGAGTAATCCAGAAAAAATGGAAGAAGATCTTCAAAATCTTCGATCACGATACCAAAAAAATCCGATTTTTCATCGAATCTGGGATAAATTTGTATTATGGGGAAGTAAACTGATGAAAATGGATGCTCGTTTCCAACCGCAGAAAAAAATAATGAATATATGTATAATTTTTTCAAAAAAATAAATTGATGAACAATTATTCTTGATAATTTTTCTGGATTATCAACACAAGGAGTAATAACATCACCAAATTACCCATGATTATCCCAATATCCTTAACACCAGGAGATGACTTTGTGGGCTTGCGAAATGCATAAATCACACCAATGGGAATTACCATTACTGCATAAACGACAGGCTCATTCAATAAGAGCCCAGCTACTAATGAACACACAATTGAAATAACTGCGGTAATGAGAACAATTTTTTGTTGATTTTTTAACGAATAAGAAGAAATTGCGTCTGAATCAATAATTTCATGCACAGTCTCTCCACATATCCCGAAAATGAGGAGGGCAAGTAAAAAGAAAATCTCTCCGACAGTAGGAAATGAATTTAGTAATCCAGCATCAGCTTTTATCATCAAATAGGGGAAGATAATATGCGATGTCGCTAACAGAAACTGGTTTAAAATGGGAATTTCTTTTTTCAAGCAGTAAAATATAACAAATCCAATAATTAAAGCAAAGAAAATAGCATTGATTAAATTTTCAGTAATTGTTCGAATGAAAAGAAAAATTCCCAAACACCCACTCACTATTGATAAAGCCGCTAGTTCTTTCCATTGAAAATCTTTAGTTCGTTCAATAGTCTCTTTTTCACGTGGATTTCGTCGATCCAAAGCGTCGTTTAAAGTACTACCAGTAATAGATAAGAAAAGAAATCCAATTAAAATGTCTAAATGGGGAATAATTTTCAAATTATTAATGAAAATTGGCAAAAGACATGGGATCAAAACTGCAAAGGCATAATCAAGTCGTATTAAATCCAATCGTCTTGAGGTCATCTAAAAGAAGATGTGTTAAAATTTAGTTAAAGTTTTCTATAAAAAATCTAATTTAGATAGATTTTTTTTCTCAAAAAGAGCAACTAAATAATCTCCAATATTATAAAGATCAGATTCCTATGTCGCTAGTAAGCAATGATGGATCATTGTGCAAGCAATGCGCCAATAAAGATGCTTGTCCGAGAAATTTTGATCTTACTTTGATAAAACACATGTTCCATTGTAATTATTTTGTTTCCGACGAATTTCCTCCCGAAAAAGCTTTAATCCACCCGTTTAATGTTCAATTTAAAGCTAAGAAAAAAGACATTTCCTCAAGTGAAAAAAAGGAAATTCTTATGGAAATTATGGCGAAACGCAAAGAACAAAGACATATGCTCCGAACTTACTGCAAAAAATGCAAGCTGGAAATGGACAAAGTGATATCAATAAGATTGGTATTCTATCGATGTCCAAATTTTCCAAAATGTGAAAATAATGCCGATCCCGCTTATGTCAGTCAAGCAGTATTGGATGATGCCATCACTCTAAAAGAATTTGATGAAGTTAAAGTTAAATATGAGTTTGATTACGACCAAAATATAGTCTGGGTTGAAGAAATATAAATAATAAAGGTATTCAATTCGTTTTAAGTTAGACCAGATATTTTAACGAACTTTAATAGGTGGATATTTTTTCAAGAAAAAAGATTAAGGTTCTAAAGGCTTGAATTCATGTTGCAAAATAGAAAAGATGGTCATGTTTTCATATTTTCCATCAATAAACTGGTGATTTCTTAAGGTCCCATCTTTATGAAAATTATTTTTTTCCATACATTTCTGAGAACCGATGTTAATTTCTAAAACATGGGCCATAACTTTTTCTAAATTGAGTTCGCTAAAAGAGAATTGGCACATAAGATTCACAGCTTCTTGACCATATCCTTGTCCCCAGCAGGTAGGATTAGGAAGATTTATACCCAATTCTCCATGACGATTAATCCAATCAATTTCGAAAATGGAAACAAAACCGATATTGATCGATGGAGAATCTTGGGAGAACTTTGTCCAGATCCCCATAACTACCCCTGAAGGTGCTGATTTTCCTTCTTGGATCCAATGTGCAGTTGTCTCTTCCAAAACTGGAAGAACATGACGGGCAAGACGACGAGAACGATGATCATTCATCCAAGGATGAAGATTTTTGAAAATTTCTTTTGTCATTGGCCGCAATTCAATTTTTTTTCCAATGAGAAACCCCTCGGGCAAATTTTGTGACATGATCCTTATATTCGAAAATTCCCTAAAGATATTTTGGTTTAAACAGAGAGGAAAATAAGAGCTTGCAAAAAAACAATTTTAATTAAATGTGATCTAATAAATTTATTAATTGGGTACTGATCGCCTTTTTTTTAGATAGCAAAATAATATAGCTGTGTAAAAAAATTCTGAATGGTATCTTCAAGCCTCCAGAAAAAGAATGTTGAAAAAAAACATTATAGTGAAACACATTTGCCTCAAACCAAGTTAAATCTCCGGGACATTCCATGGGTAGAAAAATATCGTCCCCAATCTTTAAAAGAAGTTGTTAGTCAGACAATGACTATTCAATCACTTCAAGAATTTGTTTCTAAAAAATCGATCCCTCACTTAATATTCACCGGACCTGCTGGCACTGGAAAAACTTCGGCAGCAGTATCTTTGATAAACGATCTCTTAGGAAAGGAAAATATTACACAAGATATGATATTAGAGCGGAATGCATCTGATAGTGTAAGGATGGGCACCAGAGATGAAATCAAAAACTTTGTCAATCATACAGGTATTGGGGAAAATATCACATATAAGTTTATCATATTAGATGAAGCAGATAATATATCCCGACAAATGCAAGGTGCATTTCGGCGTATTATTGAAATGGCTCCCGCAAATGTAAAATTCATTTTCATGTGCAACTATGTCGAAAATATAATTGACCCCATTTTAAGTCGATGTGCGATTTTCCGATTCTACCCACTACCAAAAACAGATTTTGAGATTCAAATTAAACATATCGCCCAAAAGGAAGAAGTACCCATAAATAAAGAGGTAATAGAGGCAATATATTATATATCTAAAGGTGATATGCGACAAGCCATTAATTTATTTCAGATGGCCGTCGCTTTATTAGAAGATACAGAGGGAGTAGTTCAAGAAAAGAACTTGAACCCAGATGTTGTGTATGAAATATCGGGTTTCTTGCCATTGTTTCTGATTGAAGACATATTCACCAACTGTAAAAAGCGTGAGTATCAAAAAACTATTGATACAATCCGAAAAATCAAAGGGTTTTCCAGTCGTGGATTGTTTCGCCAAATAATGACGAAAATTTTGAATGAAAAATATTCCACACCAACATTAGAACATTTACTTATTACTTTAGCAGAATATGATTACCGATTAACTTTAGAAGCCGATCCAACAATTCAAATTGATGGTCTATGTGCAGAACTAATTTCACAATTGGAGCCACAATCATGATCTCAGATGAATTAAAACCCATTGCAGAAGATCAAAGTCCTCTCTGGCGAATTAAATACCGCCCTCGATCTTTACAAGATATTCGATTATATTACCGGCAAGTTGCTCAACAATTTAGTGGGTTTATCGCACAGAACAACATACCACATCTTATGTTAGTGGGACCTGAAGGATGCGGTAAGACACTATTGGCAGAAATTTTAGCTCGAGAAATGCTAAACAGCGAATTTGATCTGAATTTCAAGCTTTTATTTGCCGATGATCCAATTGGTAAATCCGAACGAGACTTATCGAAGAGACAAGGACGGGTTTCAACAAAACATATTGGATCGGGTGCAGGAGTTGTAAAAAACTATCGCCCTTTTATCCAAATTCGAGTCCGCCCCTTTGTGGCTACCAAAAAATTTGGAGAATCACCCTTTAAAATCTTGGCGATTAAAAATTTTCATAAACTGGATGTGGAGCAACAAGCGTTTCGGCGAATAATGGAGCAATATTCGAAAAATTGTCGCATGATTTTAATTACTGATCGTATTTCAGGCATCATCGACCCAATAATCTCACGATGCCAGTTGATCATGATCCCTCATGTTCCTCCACATCTTTTCAACAAATTTATTAAAAGCGTCTGTGATCAAGAAAAAATCCCCATCAAACTTGATATTTTAAACTACTTGCAAAGGATGAGTCAAAATAATATTGGAAAGGCATTGGATCTGCTTCAACTTACTAAATTACGATTTAATTTTATTACCCTAGAACATCTTTCAACAATGAGTCACGAAATGAATTATAAACTCATTCGAGAATTGTTCACTCAAACGATTACCAGCAATTTCAAGGCAATCCGAAAAACCTTACGGGAAATATTTCGATCAAACAATCTCTCAAAAGAACAAATTTTACTCGAATTAAGTCAAGTTATAATGACTCTCCCATTGGAGCGTCATTTACGAGCCTTCTATCTGGATATGATAGCTAAGACTGATTTTGAATCCATAGATTCCAATGATGATGAAATTCAACTAAACAAATTATTATCACAAATGGCCATGATTGGCAAGGCCATTAATTAATTAGGAGAATTCAAAGAATGTCAACTTCATCCACTCAAGATATTCCATGGGTTGAAAAATATCGCCCACAAACAACCAAAGAAATGGTGGGATTTGAAAAGATAAATGTCATGCTCCGTAAGTTTCTTGAGGATTTCTTTCGATTACAAAAAGAGCTAAAAGTTTTCCAAAAACAACTGAAAATGACAACTGATAAGCGGGAACAAAAAAAATTAACGCTAAAAATAAAATCTCATCAATCCAAAATTTTGAAAAGCAAAGCTCGAATCCTCATTGGACCACCAGGAGTTGGAAAAACAACCACAGTGTATGCCTTAGCTAGAGATTATAAGATGAGTGTGATTGAATTGAACGCATCCGATGCACGCACTGAAGATGCACTTAATAGTAAACTACAAGAAACAGTCAAATCCACAAATCTCCTCTCTTTTACTCAAAAAAAAGTTAAAAACAAACTCATTTTAATAGACGAAGTCGATGGAATCCACGGTCAAAGTGATCGAGGGGGAGTCGCCACTTTGGAAAAAATTATCGGTTATTCTAAATATCCTATTATTATGACATGCAATTTTAGAGATGATAACAAGTTCAAATCTCTATATACTCTGGCTTCTCCCCTCATTGAAGTTCCAACAGCATCACCTGCTGAAATTGCAACCCTTTTGAATCGTATTTCAAAATTAGAAAATATAGCATTGACAACCGAACAAATTAAAACTTTAGCACAATCGGCCCATGGTGATTATCGATCGGCCATTAATGATTTACAAGGAATAGCCCAAGGAATGACAGGAATTGAAGAAGATATGCTAAAAAACCTTAATAATAAGCGAGATTCGGAGGCAGATGTTCAAAAATTTATGCAAAATCTATTTCTATCTACATCTTTAAGGTCAGCCAAAGCAGCTATCGATGATATAATCGGACGGGATATTGATTTCCGGACGATCCACAAGTGGATAAATGAAAACCTTTTGAATTATGTCACAAAAAAAGTGGATATTGCCTTTGCTTACGATAATTTAGCATTAGCAGATAGATTACTTGGAATTATTGGTAGAACTCAAGATTATGCCCATTTAAGTTATTTCTTTGATATTTTGGGAGGTATTCGTTATGCGAAAAGTGATAACCTAATGCCAAAATCTCGAGTTAGACCTCCACGATGGTTTCGCTTTCGAGCCGCTCCGGATGATGAAATTGCATTAACACTTCAAAAACTATATCGAACATCCCTAAACGACATCATGCGCACAATAAAACCAAGTTTAGCACTCCATCTTAAATATCAGAAAAATGTTGCCCGATATCTGGCACCAATCCTAAATCTCCCAGAAAAGAAAATCTTGTCGCAATTCAAGTGATAATTTTGGAAAAGCAAAAATATACGTAAATTAGATTAAAAAATATCTAAAAAATATTTATTCATTGATAATATCCATTTTTTTCTTTTTATAGAACAATAAACCGCCAAAGATGAGCATTCCAACAAATGTAATGGTCATTCCAACATAAAAACCTGCTTGATAAGCAAATTGATCAGAATTTCCTTGTGAAATTAAAGAATCTACTAAAGGCCCAGTTACTAAAGTGCTAGCTAATCCCCACGATAAGAAAAATGTTGCATTATATATCCCAAATAACTTTGCTCGTCGGGTTTCAGGTATCAGATCCGCAGCAAAAGCATACGCAGCAGCCATAATAATCACTTCTGAAGCACCTGCGAGAAAACTTCCAAAGAAAATTACCCATAATTGGGATCCAATAGCAGTGAGGAAAAGATAAAATAACGCCATAGCACTTCCAATAAGCAATGTGATACCATGACCGAATTTCTTACTAAGACGCCCAGCAAAAATACCTACAAGAATAGTTGCGAACGAACGCACATTTGCTATGTAACTAATCATACGAGAATTTACATCAACTGAAAATAATCCTTCAATATTCAGGTATTGTGAATAAGTCACTGCTACCGAATTTCGTCCAAAGTTAATGAAAACCATCGATATGATGAAGATCACAAAAATTATTAGAAGACGAGAAGAGTTTTCCTTGGAATTTTGCTGATCTGTTGCAGAGACGTGTAACTGAGGTTCTGTTAGGGAAGCATTATCAGCATCAATTTTTGAAGATACCCCTCCTTCAGGAACCATAAAAATCATCGGTAGAGTAGAAAGAAACATCGCAGCAGCCGCTAAGTAAAATAGAATTCCTTCTCGAAAACCCCATCCTTCATAATTAAAGGTGAAAAATCCTTCGTATAGAAACCCCCCCAAAAAGATGCCAAGTATACGACCTATTCCACCAATACTAGTCAATTGCGCCATAACACGACTACGTTCTTTAGAAGGATAAAGATCACTTACTAAAGCACTCCAACCAATGTTGGACATTGACCAAAAGACCTCAATAACTGTTAATCCGATGATAATCACAAAACCAGCGGTCGTCAAATTATCAAAAGCTCTATGCACCCAAAAGGTGATTAAAAGTAAAATCCCCGCGATTACTTCCCCGATAATAATCAAAGTTCTTCTTTTTTGCAATCGATCGGATATTCGACCCCATACAAACATTTGACAAATGCTACTGGCTACCATCGGTAAAGTTGCATAAAGAGTTGTTTGAGTTACTGTTAATTCAAGATAGTATCTCATGTAAATAGATAAAAAGGTATAAAAAAGCCCTCTTCGAAACATGGCGAGCATTTGAAAGGATGACAAGCCAATAAACATCCGTGACCCACCTACTTTTGATTTCACAATCGGATGATCACTTTTGCCTTCGTATGTTTCCATAATTTCTTTAATGTACCCTTCTTAATTAGACACACGAAATGTTTGAATTATATACATGCGAACAAGATGTATTTTTCCAAACATTTAATAATACTCTTTCATAAAATCTTCGGATTCTACAAATTGATCTATATGCCACAACCCAACCGAACCAATTCCACCATTAAAGGAGTACTAGCTAAAGCATCTAGTCCTCATTCCTATCAACATGCCAGTAGTAAGGGAGTCACAGATTTTTATAAACTGGGGATAAAAACCGAAAGTGGGAAGAGAATTCTAGTCACTTTAAGTACAACCCAAATGGGATGGTCGGGAAATCTCACGAAATCTTGCATCTATTACCACAACAAAAAAAACAATCGCCTCATAAAAACCACAATGGCTAATCCAGAACGCTTTATAGGCCAAAAAGTTGTGATCCGAGGCCAATTGGAAACCCTAGATGCTGAAAATCAAAAATACCGTATATCACACATTGAAGACCTCATTTTTTATTTAGACTAAGAAATAACCATCATAAACCTATTAATTAATGAAAGAAAATTGTTGAAAACTATGAACGAAACCATAAAAACTCTAAAATATCGAAGATCTGTCAGGGCATATCAAGATAAACCAATTCCACCAGAAATAATTGATACACTCATACATAGTGCCATGCGAGCCCCCACGGCCGGAAATATGATGATGTATTCTATCATCGAGGTAACCAAGCAAGAAGTAAAAGAAAAACTGGTAAAATCGTGTGATAATCAACCCTTTATTGCAAAAGCACCGTTAGTATTGGTTTTTTTGGCTGATATGCAAAGATGGTATGATTACTTCACCCATTGCAAAGTGCCTCAATATTGTAAAGATCATGAGCTCACTTTTCGAGGCCCCCAAGAATCCGATTTGTTGTTGGCGAGTTGTGATGCTCTAATTGCTGCCCAAAGTGCCGTTATAGCGGCTGAAGCGCTGGGTATAGGATCTTGTTATATTGGAGATATCATGGAAAATATTGAGACTCAACGTGAATTACTCGGATTGCCTATGAATGTCTTTCCTATAACCATGATCTGCTTTGGATATCCAAAATCGGACCAAGCACCTGAAAAACGCAAATTAATCTCCCGATTTCCCCAACAATACATTCATTTCCACGATAAATATAAACAATTATCTGCAGAAGAATTCGAAGATATGTACTCCGAAACCCTCGAAACACGTTATAAAACACGAAAATTTTTGGGAGAAGCTACAAATTTGGGTCAGCATTATTATTTAATGAAAACTGGTTCCGATTATTCCCACGAAATGGTTCGATCGGTCAAAGTGGCCCTTGAAGATTGGAAAAAGACACAATTTGATTGATTTATTACACTTTTTTTGTTGATTGTTATTAATTTGCATAATTTTCAAGAATTTACTTTTTTTCCTAAATGAGCCTTTAGCAATTCCTGACTCATTATATTTGTAAGTTCAAAAAAATGTGAACTTAAAGAAGATGAAATTTGATGAATCGCTCTAAACTATAAATATATTCCCACAACTTCACATCCTATGCAACAAAAAACTAAAAAAATTCTGATTGCAAGTACGATTATTCTATCTCTTGGGTTGATTTCGACAGCTTATTATGGAATTTTCGATAAAAAAGCAAAAAGGACTTATACTGATGAATTTAATATAGATAAGGAAAAATATGATGTTAAAAACATAGAAATCTATAATCGCGCGGATAATATTGATGTAAATTTCATTTTTCTACCAGAAAATTCTTCCACTCTTCTCGAAGCCTATCTGAATGCTACTGTGATTGAATCGTATCTGCATAGTCCTTTAAAAATCTCGATTTCCGAGAGAAAAAGTGGAGATACATTGAAAATTACGGTTCGTAGTATCTACTCGAAAGATGATTTCTTTTCAACAGCCTATGGATGGAATTATACCATTTGGATTAGTTCCGATTATGAAAATTATGTTTTTGATAGTGACACCAAAGATGGGAATGTCTACTTAGAAGCTAAGGGAAATTTTGTCTTTGATCGATTTGAAGTGTCTACTGGGGATGGGGAATTTCGCGGCTATTTAAATCAAACATCCATAAAATCCGATGTTCAGTTATTCTCAAAAACAGGAAATATCTTCTTGTATGTAGATTGGTTGAATATTAATGGAGACGTCTTTTTCAATTCAGAGAGTGGTAATCTCTTTTTAGATTTTTGGGAAGTGGTTTTTCCGAAGCCTGCATCGGTAAATCTAACCAGTGACATGGGATCGATCATGTTTTATTGGGCTCAACATGTAAAGCGCAACAATTCAGTCCAAGTTAATATAGAGTCCAATTTTAAATCAGAAATGAAATTTTGGTGTCGCAATGAATTTATCCGCACCGAAGTGAGATTAACCGGAGATGAGATTAATTTTTTATCTGAATATAATGGGATCTTTAATCAAATTGGAAATAATTCTTATCAAAATACTAATTTTGAAGATGAAACTGCCGATTATTTCCTCTTTGATATCAGCGGAATGGATGAAGTCACCGTGTATGTTGTAAATTGCTTTAAACCAGTTCGTTTCCATAAACGAGGATTTGACGGGAGTATTGCTCGATCAACCACCATCAGCGGTTCCTTTGAACTAGATAACTTGGTTTTTTCAGTAAATGAAATCATATTTCAAGACACGACTCCAATTCATTTTGAGATCCCTTCCAATCTCAATGTAACCTACGGATTATTAGATGAACATTCCGAGAAACTAGTGGAGGCAAAATGGAATTTGACTTACTTATATGCCGCCAATCACGGATATGGCAGCCTTTTACCATCTTTCAACTACACGGTAGAAAATTCCATTTTATACTTGGATTTAAATCTAGAATTTGATGAGAAATTAATATATCCCGCTTTTACAGCAGGAGGATTAATTTTCAATGTTCATCCAAATATCACTTTTACCAAAATTGTCTAAATTTAGTCATTTTTTTTCAATTTTTCATTGATCCACCATAGATCGGCAATATGAATCTATCTTCATCAGAAGAAGAAAATGAAGAAAGAAAAGAAAAAAGAAAAAAAGAAGAGTTGTTGGTTGTTTTGTTTGTTTGTTTGTTTGGTTGGTTGGTTGTTGAATAAGTATAATTCTTACTTGATTCCAGATCATCGACCGATACTTGGAATTTTACAGTATTTTTTTAAATCCCGACAGCGCACCCGTAGAGTCACTTCGGTAATATGGGATAATTTTGCGATCGCATTTTGGGTTCTTGGTTGTTTGTGCAAGTGTGAAGTAATATAAATAGCTGCCGCCGCTAAGCCTTTCGGATCTTTGCCTTCAATAAGTAATCCATTCTTTTTGGCTCTGCGTAATAATCGACAAGCATCTTGGCGAACATTCATGGACAATTGCAATTCTTCACCAAATTTATCCACATAACGAATCGGCCCCAAGTGCACAACGCGAATTTTCATTTGTGGTAATATTCGCATTAATAATAAGCGATAGCATTTCACTACATTCTTCTTAGGAACATCCACATCTTTTATAATTTCTTCCACAACCCGTGGAATTCCATGAATTTTTAATGAAACAAAGATTGAAGCCGCCATTAAGATATCAATACTACGCCCCATGGTTAATTTAGCCTTAACAGCATTTTGATAGATGCGGATTGCGTCTTTTACAACTGTTGCAGGTAAGCCCATTCGTTCTTGTAATCGTTGAAAGTTTGGTAAGGCAATCCATAAATTACGTTCATATGAACTTGTTAAAGATCTGTGAATCTTGCCTAGCCTTGAAAATTTTAACTGTTCTTGAGCGGACATCAGAGTTCCTTTTGAATCTGTATTCCCCCGAATTACGGTTCGTGGACCAATTGGACTATAAACCGGTTCTTGACTTTTTCGCTTATTAATCTCATCTTGCGTAAATGCACGACGAGGTGAATTATCAAACGTGCGGTGGAACACCACCCCACAGTTTTTACACACTAAATACCCTTCTTGTTCCCCTATCGATGGAGAGGCACAGCATTGTTTTTCGTAGTTTTCTAACCATTCCCGTTTTAATGTTAAAATAAAAAAAACCCCCTTTGTTTATTGTTGTTGGTAAGCCCAAGTTAATTCAATGAATCAACTTTTGCAATGTATTAGAATTATAACCGATTTTGTATAAAGGGTATATTTTGGAAATTTTCCATTTTTTTTCCCAAAAAATTTGAAAAAAAAAACCGACAGATCCCAATTTTGATGAATAACCATCGCATGTAGTTGGGAGCAGAAAATTTATTATGTCAAAATTGGGGGCGACAAAGTGAAAATAAGAGAGAAAGAATGGGTCAAAAAATTAAAATGTATATTTTGGTGAATTAGATATCTAATTTTTTGAGTGTGAAATGAGTTGCATCAAAGTTCACGCTATCATGGAGAAAATAAGTTGTTGGAAAAAAAAGATAATTTTGAGGGGAGAGCAGAAAAAATAGCAGTTTTAAAAAAAATTTCAGACGTAAATGATTAATTTTCTATGATTTAAAATCCGTCTGAAAAAAGAAAGCGGTCACAATGATAACTATTTTTTGAAGTAAGAAAACAAAAAACTCTAAACACCGCAAAAGACCCACTTATTAGCAAGTAAATAACGCAATTTTGGACCAATTTACGAGTATTTAGTGAAAAAAAAACAAAATCTTTGGAACAATCCCAAATATATTTTCAAAAGAACGTAAGAATTATTTTGGTGATTATTCTAAAAATGGAAATGAACTCAGAGACACAGCAAGATTATGTAAGATTTCCCACAAAAGGAGCCAAAAAGGTTCGAAAAAACTTTGGTCATAATGTTAGAAGTCGAGCGAAGTCTCATTAGGTTGAGCCATTTAGAATCGAGAAACCAAAGCAGCGAGAATGTGATCATCGAGCAACTTTACTAAAATATTTCCAACTCTCTTCTCATATTTTGAAAACATATTCTTTTCCCAAGAAATAGGGCACAGAAAACCAGATCGCGAAATATATCAACATGTCCTCGATCACTTCAATTGAAACCTGAAGAAGAGATCTTTATTTATGATATGGATCAAAATATAGAAGAAGCAAAAAAAATTGGAAATAATTCAATATTTATGATTTCAAATGAACAACTACTTGCGGATCTAGAACTTTTGATATCGAACGATCGATAAATATTCTATAATTATTTGTTTTCATATTGTAATGCACATTTAGAAGCAAGAGAAAGAGAATCAAAGTAAATTATTTCAACATTGCAAATTCCAGAAAATGATTTATTGATTTGTTAGACATAACTTTCTAATTTACGGTAAAATGAATACAAAATTTCACAGATCAATCTGATCTAATAATTCCTTCTTGTCATGGGAAAAAATGGAGCGATATTATGAAAAAATCTTTAAGGTAAAAAAAATAAGTAGTTATTAGAGCATAAGTAAGAGTGCGGAATCAAAACAAAGAGGGAGTTATCATATTTGTCAATGAGTAACAAAATTCCAAAATCCGTAACAACGGTTTGTGTCGGCAATGTTTGTCGATCCCCAGTCGCCGAAGTATTGTTGCGGGAGTACACTAAAAGAAGTAAAAATTCAGCACTTCATAAAATCAATTTTGATTCAGCCGGATTATTTGGAGGAAAACTTGAATTATCTGATATTTCTGATGAATTTGTTAAAGAAAAAGGATTTAATCTTACTGGATTCCGTTCAAAAATGACTACCAGACGTTACTTAACTCAATTTGATCAGATATTAGTGATGGAACGGTGGCATAAGGAATATATATTAAAGCACTATTTTTGTGATACAACCAAACGGAAACGTCGCAAAATAGAAGGGAAAATGAAAACTCTTTCTGAAGCGGCGGGAATTGATGGCGATATCATCGATCCATTTACCATAGAAGCAGAAAAATTCCGGAAGATTCTCAATACCATTGATTACTCGTGTCAAAAAATAGTATCTCAATGGGAAAAAGCTTGTTCATAGATATAAGTACCCTATAAATAAATTTATTCAACCCCTTTTGATCCCTATATAACATCCTATTTTTACACCATTCTGAGGACATCCCTTTCATTTTTGCGCAGAATCACATTAGAATATTTCTAAAAACTTCTGATAAATTTTCTTGAAATGAGAGATTAAAAGACTTCGAACACAACCTTATAGTAATTCTAAGAAATAATGTCGAAAGAGTCTTGGAATTTTCAAAGCCCATAAACAGAACAAAAAAGAGGGAGTTTTCATATTTACCAGAGATCAACAAAAATGTTCTCTGTTTTCCAAAACATTTATTAATCGGAACTCGGTTCATTGGAATGTTTGAAAATAAATATGAAGGGCGCTTCGGCAGTATTTCAGATGTAGTATTAATTGGGGGAATTTTAATTGGATAAAGTAGATATTAAATTATTAGCAGCGATGGAACAAAACGCACGAGTTTCATTAAAAAATTTGGCGCGGGATTTGAATGTAAAAACTTCAACCATCTACCATCGATTGCACAAATTGCGTGAAAGTAATATACTCGAACGGTTTACCATCGTTGTAAATCCTGAAGAAATAGGATTAACCGTACATTCTTTAATTT
This sequence comes from Candidatus Lokiarchaeum ossiferum, assembly GCA_025839675.1. Taxonomy (GTDB): domain Archaea; phylum Asgardarchaeota; class Lokiarchaeia; order Sigyniarchaeales; family Promethearchaeaceae; genus Lokiarchaeum; species Lokiarchaeum ossiferum. The sequence goes on along the minus strand of CP104013.1, from coordinate 4,637,840 downwards.
CAATCCGATTAAAGAAAATGGTAATTGGAAAATTAGATTCTATGTTCTTGGAATCTTTTGCAAAATTTTTGAGCGATCAATATCAAGAAGTTTTATTCAGCTCTGTGGGAAACGATGAACAAATCTGGATCATTGCTACTTTCAGAGATGATAAGCATTTCGCCAAATTTAACGAATTAATCAAGGAAAATCCATATATTGAAAGTTTCAATACCATTATGTTCAATAAAATCTTAAAAGGGAAAAAAATCTTTACATTCATGGGCGACATGCTTGAACAGGAAGAAGATGGAGAATACTTCGATGATAATTCCGATGAAGTTATCGACAAGAAGGAAAAAGAAGCTCAAAACGATGAAAACACATCAGAAGTCTTTTTCTAAAGACAATTTTTTAAATACTCGCAACTATTAAACTCGACTATCCTAAAAGAAGAGTAAAATGTATTTACTCATTTTTTATCTATATTTTAGCTTTAATTTACAATATTGGAAAAATATTCTAACAAACTTGGAATATTTTTTGTTAAACCAATCATATTAATTACAAAATTACAAAAAAATATAATAAGTCATATACCGATATTTAATTAAGATAAACACAAAGAGAATCAATATTGTGTGCATCGGCATCATGAGTTAAAATGCCAAAAAAGAGGGGAATAACACGTGAAAAAGCAAATCGATGATTTGGACATAGAAATTTTGAAATATCTTGAAGATGACGCCCGGAAAAGCTTAAAAAAACTCGCTGATGAATTAAATAAAAAAACATCCACCATTTATCATCGCCTGCAACGCTTGAAATCGAATAATGTCATTTTAGGTTACAGTATCATTTTCAACCCGGATTTCCTCAATATTGAAAAAATTGCAATTCAAAAAATCAAAGTCAAACCTCTGAACATCTCCAGCTTAGATGATATGTTTCTCAAATCATTTGCGAGCTTTATTAATAATGAATTTCCCCAAGTTCTTTTTATCGCATTGTCTGAAGATTCTAAAGTAATCTATCTCATTTCAATTCATACCACCGCGGAAGATCATGAAGAATTCATAGCAAAATTAAATGACAACCCTTACATTGAAGATATTGATGTGGAATTTCTTTCCCAAATCATAAAAGGGCAAAAAATTTTTAATTTCAATGAAGATTGGTTGAAAAGTTTACCAAAATCGACTAATAAGAAAAAGAAAAAAAAGAGTTTTGATGATGAAGAGGATAATGAAGAAGAACGGACGATCGAAATTGATTTAGATGAGGATTTTGATGAATTAAAATTTTAAAAATAAATAAAAAAATCGGCCAGGAAGGAAATCCTCCCCTATAATAGATTTTGGGTTCTTTTTTTTATACTGCTTTTTGTACTCTAAATCGGTGATATTGCATCTCACCATCTTTAAATAAGCGATAACGTTCAGAGCCTAAGGTACCAGAAAATTCACGAGCAGAATTTCGGAGAAATTTAGGACATTTCTCGTCAATTAATGTTTCTCGTCTTAAGCTATCTAATTCAAGAGCTTTAACTATATTGGGAAGAACATTTTCCTCTTCTAAAATTTTTAAACCTGCGTCTAAAAATTGTTTTCTTAATACATCCAAATCAGCGACAAAACGCATATCAGAGAATAGAAGATAGCCTCCTGGTCTTAAAACCCGATGGACTTCGGATAAAAATTTATCTACATGAGGATAACATCGAGAAGATTCCACATTGACAATTGCATCAAAGGAATTATCTTCAAAAGGTAAATCCTCCGCATTCCCTTGAACAAAGGACAAATTGGAACTCTTCAATTTTCGATTGCAAAATCGAATCGCTTTTTTTGACAGATCCAATCCAATATAAGATTTTGGTTTAAAGTAACGAGAGATATAAGACGCCCCACCCCCCCGTCCACAACCTACTTCAAGAATTTCTTTTCCTTCAAGATCAACACCTTCGACATCATGATGATACAAATTGATACAATATCGTTCAGGTTCATCTTCAGGAATCAATTCTAAAGCCGGTTCCGAATCATTGAGAGGTGCATAACCATAATTCATAAATTTTATAACCATAGATTTATCTTGCTTAACAAGAAAATTGTGCCAGATTCTCCAAAGAGGTCTCCGTAAAAAGAGAGGCAGTTCCGCATAGGATTCAAAGAGATTTCGCATAATAATTCACAACATATTTGTTAGGTCTACATAGAAAAAGTGATGTATTTTCAAGTGTTTATTTGAATAAAAAGTTATTTGTAGAAAGTAAACACTGTGTCAATCCAGAATACTAAAATCGATCGAAAAAATGTTATAAATACCGAATAATACTAATTCGAAAAACCGTAATACTCTAATCCAATTTTTCATTTTCTTTTCTTGAATTAGAACATGTCAAAACTTACCCGTTTCATTCAATATTATAAACCGCAAAAAAAAACCTTTTTCTTGGATATGACTTGCGCATTTATAATTGCCGCTTTGGATTTAGTATTTCCAGTGGTAACTGGTACATTTTTAGATGATTTTATCCCAAATAGAGAAATTTACTTGATGATCCGATATGGAATTTACTTGCTGATCCTTTATGGATTTCGAACAATATGTTACTATATAATGGCTTATTGGGGTCATATTGTCGGAGTAAGTATGGAATTTGATATGCGAAGTGATCTCTTCAAACATTTACACACATTAGATTTTAAATACTATGATGATAACAAAACGGGCCAAATAATGTCACGTTTAACCCATGATCTTCGGGAAATTACGGAATTGGCACATCATGGTCCAGAAGATTTATTTATATCCATAATAATGCTTATAGGAAGTTTCATACTCATGGTTCGAGTAAATTGGCAACTCACTTTAATCATTTTCTTCTTTGTTATTATCTTAATTTGGTTCAGTCTTTCCTATCGTAAAAAAATGCTGGATGGATTTAAAGCCACCCGTCGTAAACATGCCGATATCAACGCCCACTTAGAAAGTTCTATTTCAGGTATTCGACTCTGTAAATCCTTTGCCAACGAAGATTTCGAAATTGAGAAATTTGAAGAGAACAACCTGACATATTTTCAATCTTATGATAAAGCTTATCGCATTATGGCTAATTATGCAAGTGGAAATAACTTCTTAATTGATTTATTGGGGGTAATCTCAATAGTTGGGGGTGGTATTTTTGTGTATTATAACTTGATCACGGTTCCCGAATTAGTGACTTTCTTATTGTTTACCAATGCATTTGTCCGTCCAATTCGTCGTCTAACCCAATTTATGCAACAATTTCAATCAGGATTTGCAGGATTTGAACGATTTTTAGAAGTGATGGATATTAAGGGAGAAATTCAGAGCAAACCTGATGCTTTTGCAATACGAGAACCCAAAGGAGAAATCAAATTTGTGGATGTAACCTTCAAGTATCTTGAAAATTCTAAAAATATTTTGGAAAATTTCAACTTAACAATTGCTCCGGGCAAAACTGTCGCCTTAGTTGGTCCTTCGGGAGTTGGAAAAACAACAGTCACTCATTTAATCCCTCGATTTTATGAAGTCCTTAAAGGGCAGATCTTAGTAGATGGGCACAATATCAAAGATTTAACGATAGAATCTTTGCGGTCTAACATAGGATTTGTACAACAAGATGTTATTGTTTTTTACGGTACAATTAAAGAGAATATCCTATATGGAAAACCCAATGCCACGGAAGATGAAATAGTAATGGCAGCTAAACAAGCGAATATTCATGATTTTATAATATCACTTCCAGAACAATATGAGACTGTCGTTGGAGAACGTGGGGTTAAACTTTCCGGTGGACAAAAACAACGTCTTGCCCTTTCCCGGGTGTTCATCCGAAATCCACCAATGTTAATTTTAGATGAAGCCACATCATCCTTAGATAATGCAACCGAATTAGCAATCCAAGATTCTATTGAACAAGTAGCCAAAGATCGCACCACATTGATTGTGGCTCATCGACTTTCCACCATAAAAAATGCAGATGAAATTTTAGTACTCACAGACGAAGGTATTGCAGAACGAGGAACCCATGATAGTCTCTTGGCGGAAAAGGGCATTTATTCCGAACTTTATAAGGCTCAATTCAAGGGTTTTATTCCAGATGATATTAATGCCTAAAACCAAACTTTGAAGATTTTCATAGTTCTCTCTTTTTTTCATAATTTTTGATATATGATATGCACAAATAGTATTTGATAAGATTAAGATGAATTTATGTTCGTTTTGATGGAAGAATCAAAAATACTTTTTTATATTTCAATCGCACAATAACAAGTATTCACTCACCTCTCTTTAAGAGAGTCAAAGTGACCTCTGGTGAAATGATGAGTCTTAGCTATGGAAGTGCCGACACACAGTTGGCATTAGATGGATTGCGTGATTGGGCCACATTACAGTGGTACGTTATTCCCTTACTTGCGATTGTGTTCTACATTTATGCGGTTGAAATCAAAAAAGCGAAACAAACAAAAAATTGGGACGCGGTAATCTGCGGATTGACAGTATTTGGGATGGATTTCCTTAACGAAACATGGAACGGATGGGTGTGCTGGTTGACTCAAGATCAAGCTTTTTGGACCGCCCCAGGAGAAACAGCTCTGCGAACAATGGTGGGATGGAATATTGAAATTATGTTCATGTTTGCTCTGAATGGGCTTGTTTTCTACTATATGCTCTCAGAAAAGAAAGAGACAAAAATTTTAGGCATCCCCAACCGGTGGTTCTGGGCAATAGGATTGGCAGCTTTTTGTGTCTTAGTAGAATGTTTTCTCAATTTAGGAGGCCATCTCACATGGACCTATCCCTTTTGGAATCGAACTTTTGCTGGTGTATGGTTAATCTTTTTGATTGGCTATTTCCATTTCTATGTGGCATGTATTTTAATCTTAAACATAAAGACTCAAAAAAATCGGGTTATTGCCATTGCATCGATTTATGGAGTGGCGATCTTAATGAATGTTATAGCAAGTATCGCCGGATGGGTTTATTGAAAAATAATTCCGTTTTTCAAGGAATTTCTTTCTTCTTTTTTTTCAGATTTGCTTTCTAGTGAAAGCGTTCTACTTGAATGAGTACTTCTTGATTTCTCATGACCACTCTAACATCCCGGATGAAATTGTGGGCCTTCAAAATTTGGTGATAACTAAAAAACACATGTGTCCGCGGTAAAAAAGGGCTAATATCAAAAGTGAGGTTTTTTGTTGGCCGAGATTGTTGTTTAGTCATAACAAACATCACATGACAAATTGATTTTTTAAGTGTTTGGCGAAAAAATATTAAGCTAAGAACATGGCATCTTGTCGTACATGCCGACACAATTTCCCACATAGAACAAATTTATACAATCACTTGGGATATACAATATAATAAAATTCCATATTCTCATATAGACAGCAAAAAGGTGAGTTTCGCATTTTCGATTTATCAATCTATGCAATATAAGCCAAATCTAGGGAGATCCAACAATTTAAGAAGGGAGTATTAAATTAATTACCCCCATACAAAAATGTTTTAAACAAACAAAAGTGAATTATGAAAACACAACTTTTTAACATAATTTTTCGTAACTTCATCATGATTTTTCAATCATCATGGTTACTACCGAACGATCTCACCCCTGAACGATACCAAGCGGGGATGATATTAGAATTGAGCGTCGCCATTATTTCTATTCTTTTTTGGGGACTAATGGTCACCAAATTCTTTCAAAAACGCACAAAAATATTGGGATTACTTACAACGTCCTACCTTGGATTTTTGCTAACACTTCTCTCCACCTTGATTGAGAAAATCTTGGTGATCACAGGAGTGAGAACCTATCCAGAAATAGTTTATGGTGTAAAAATTGGAGTTTTTGCAGGATTGGGAGCCCTAGCTTTTCTTTTCTTTTATGCTTGGTTTGTTTATTACGCATTCTTGGAAAATATTAAACCTTGGGCAAAAAAAGTATTACGAATAATTCAAGTTCTCAGTATCCTTTTAGCCATCTATGCAATAATCTTATTCATTGTTCCCACAACAGATGAAAACTATCAATTTTATTTCCTTCCCATCAGTGTACTCTCGATTTTGCTTTTGGCACCCTTACTCATAACAGCAAGCAACTCTTTCTATCAAATTATGACGAAAAGTGGGCATCCCAAAACCGGAGAAGAAAAGTTGCGCCATTTAAGTGTTCGCAGTTTATTAATTAATGCCATAGTATTACTTGGATACGTAATTCTTTACGGAATAGATGTGGCAGTCCCTCAATTGGCAATGTCAGTCTTCTATTTCATCGCTTGGGGATTGGTGGGAGTTTCCTTTATTTTTGGTTATGTCGGTTATTTTCAACCTAAATGGCTCGTAAAGCGATATCAAAAAAAAGATATGAACTAAATTTTGAAAAGTTTCGCATCGAGTTTTTTTAAATTATCCATTTTTGCAATTTACTTGATTTTGACCATTTTAACCTTATTCCAAGATTTTACATCATAAAAATGTAATTTTCCTTCATTTACCAGAACCAAATGGGTGCCATCAGGAGAAAATTTCAAATCTTCTGTGAAGATCTTAATTGAATGAAGTTGTTTTGCGGATGCAAGATCCCAGATACGAACCGTTCCATCCGAACTTGCCGATGCAGCAATTTTTCCAGTAGGAGCCAACTTTACTGCAGTAACAGAACCAACGTGTCCTTCCAACCTTCGTAATTCATTTTTAGTTTTGTAATATGCCCCACGTTTCTCAATTTTTTTTGTTACCGAAGATAAATCAACCAAAACTATTGGAATTATCTCTGACTCATAGTAATAATACATTCCACAACATATCAGAGCACTTCCATCTGGAGTTATGTCAAGGTCCCAGAAACGAAGACCATTTTTTTCTCGGAATATTTCTTCCAATTCTTCTGTCGTTAGGTCAATGGAATTGATCTTTGCTGTTTCATTTCTGTTTACTGCAGCCGTCCCAATTGTGAAAAGGGTTTCTCCATTCGGGGAAAAAATAACCTTTTCATAGAGTCCACATCTCCACTCCCAAAGGTTCTTACCTGATTTTAGATCCCAAAGAGCTAAAGAAGTCATATCTGGATCGTTGAAATCCCAATCCGTTTCATATTCACCTACCACTACAAATTTTAAGCCATCTGGAGAAAAACAAAAAGAGTTAATTGTTTCAAAATTAGGTTTGAAGTTCCAAACCTCTACCTTAGAGCGAATATCATAAATGGAAATGCCATTATGAATCGCTGCAATGAATTTAGAATCGGGGGAAAAAGCGAAACAATTTTTACCTACATTGTTGATTTTCCATATAATTTTGTCAGTGGTAGAATCAAATATATTGATTATCCCGCCCCCATTTCCTTCAAAAATGAGGCCATACAATGTTCCATCACTTGAAAAATTAAGACGACTATTCATATTAAAGCACCTAATTAATTGTTTCTATATCCATCGATAGTTTGGCTATAAGCGACGAAAAAAGATAATTTATCTTCAATTTACTTGTTTATAATAATTTGCTTAGAATTGCGATAAAAATGAAAAGAAAGAGAAGGAAGAGCCGGGCACATGTAAAAATAAAAAGAGGGAGGGCCTGCAACATACAGGCCAGAGGGATACTGGATTAAATACATGAATCAATTCCACAGAGCAGACATTTGTAATGCCCAACTGCGAAAAAAACATCACGCAAAGACATCCAAGTAAGGTGAGAATGAATCTCGGCATTTTCCATCGAAAATGCAGAAGTAGATTCCCGACTTCTTTCCTATGATATATTTCAGTTTCTGAGTTTTTATCTATTGTCCTTCAAAAATTTGTTCGGATAAGCAGTACAAATCACTCTGGGAAGCCATTTCTTTTATATCCTTTTTATTTTCTTTAGAAACTTTTTATTTACCAAAACGAAGGTTGGAAATATTCCAATTTTTCCATATATACTATTGGAAAATTTCCATTTCTGTATAAAATAAGAGATGGTTTTTACAAGATTTTCAAAAAGCGGTCTTTCATTAAAAGATTTAGTTTCAAATTTTAGAAATCCAATGGCACTTAAATAAGAATTCGCTTTTCAGGAGAAAAAGTATTCATCAATTACAAAGTTAGCTAAAACAGAGCCAAAAGTTTTATAATAATTTTTAACCAATTTAGAAATAGAAATGAACTCCAAAAAGTGGGATACAAAAAACACGAGGAAATATTATTTTGGAATACTTCTGGTGCTTATGGTAATCACTATACAATTATTAGAAGAAAACGAACAACTGGATTTTGATAAAACTGACAAAAGAATTGGAGATCAAAAAATAAATAATTTATCCGTGCAATTCGCTTCTACCCCCAAGAGATCATCTTCACCAGAGATTCAAGAGATTGAAGGAAGCATAACCATCAATGGAACGGATAATTTTAGTCAATTACCTTGGATCACCGGGAAAGGCACTGAAACAGAACCCTATCGAATTACAAATTTAGAAATAGATATGACAAATTTCAGAGCAGGTCTCCAATTGTTCAATATTCACAAGTATATGCTAATTGAACACTTAAAAATAACTAAAGACAAAAAATGGTTTCAGACTGGACCTATCGATTCAATTTATGGACAATATTCGGATTGTTTTGCTTTAGAATTGTGGAATTGTTCCAAAACAATGATACTAGATTGCGAAATTAATGCCCCAGAAGCATTTGGGATTTGGATAGAAAATTCCACGGAAATTTCGATTGCAAATTCAACAATTAAAAACACAGATGCAGGAATAGCAACCATAAATTCAAACAATATTTCTGCTTTAAATAATATAATTCGCTATACAAATATAGGGTTTGGAGGAGTGAGTTGCAACACATCCACCTTTTCTCACAATAAGATATATTTCAGCACGGAGGAGGATGTTGCGCTTTTACAGTGCAATAATGTCACCATAACAGACAATGAAATTTATTACTGTGAAGCCTTACATGAAATTTATCAAGAAAATTGCGTCAATATAATAATTGAAAGTAATAAATCTAAGTTCGGCCTAAGTAGATGGATTCTATTAAGAATTTTATTTGTGGGAATACCAATTTTGATTATTATTGGTATAACCTGGGCAATTCTCATCCGAAAGCCAGATAAAAAATATCTTGTATTATATGGGATAAGTTATTTGTTATTATCAGGGTTATTTACATTCTTTCCTGTATTGTTTCAGGTTTTGGGAAGTATCTTGTTATTTCTTGGTATGATATCTGTTTGGAAAAACAAGAAAAAATTTCAAAAAATTCACCAATTTATTCATGATTGGATATTTCCCTTGACTTTTCTCATTTCATTAGCATCTTTATTTAATGAAACACTTCCTACTGCGTTAAAAATAGGAATTTCTGTTGGAACATTTCTTACGATTATTGGATATGAAGGCATAAATATTATAAATTTCCGGAGTTCAGACAATAATCAAAAAAAAATTCCAAATTTATTGCTCCGAGAACTATTCGATTTATTTATGAATATGATAAATACAATTCTTTGCATTTATTTCATTCAAAATTTTCTATTTGCCTATTTAATGATTTTTAAAGATTTCACTATCCTTCTTTTACTTGAAGCAATAAAAACAAAATTCTTCTCATATTATTATTACTACTCTCACTTCCAAATTGTAGATTTAGTTGTTTTAATTACAACTAGCGCTATTCTTTTTATTAAATTGCGTTGGGATTTAGATAATGGTGAGGAATTCCGTGTTAAAATAGAAAATTATAGTTTTAAGAAGAATTTCTTTCAATTTCTTAAGGGAGAAAAAAGATCAATTTTAAGTTCTCAGCCTCTCCTTGAAGAAAATTCGAAACATAAGAAAAATGATTTTTCAAACCAGAAATACAGAGAGATATTTTGCTTTTTATTAATTTTGATACTTGTGGTCATCGGATTCTTTTTCTTTGAGGATGAATATATGTTGTGGTATGGATTAACTTTACCACTTCTTCTATTTCCAACCATTGGCATCTTGGGAATAATTTTGTTCTATTTAGCATTCAAACGAGATTTAAAATCACAACAATTTAAGTTAGGCTTACTTATAGCCATTTTTTGTTTGAGCACATATATTCTATTGGTTAGTCGTGTTCCAACCCCTAGGATCAACATCTTCTACTACGGAGTTTCTTTTCCCATTCTTGTTGGAATTAATATCATTGCGGTATTAACATTTATCATCGTTTTAAATAATCAAATATATCAAGAAAAAATGCAATTGGTTGGATACTACATTATATTTATTGTAGCCTTTTTAGGCATGTATTATTTTCCCACTTCAAAATGGGTTTTTAATTTTCCTATATATCATTATTTTGCAGAAGTATTTACACCCGCTTTTATTCTCTTAATGTTATGCAGTATATTGGGTATGGCAAGTGTTCTGATTAGTAAAAGTAAGAAATTCCAAAAGAGAATAAATTTTTGCTTATTAATTGTAAATCTTTTAAACTGCTTGGTTCCCCTTCTACCATTATTAATTCTTAAAGCACCCGATATAGGTCTTAATTTTCAATTGGGTATGAATACAATGCCAATGATATTGACTATTTTCATTTTTACGTTATTAAACACCATATCCTCACAACAGAATGACCCTCCAAAGGTTTTGAGCTTAACAATGAAAAAATATCAAAATAGACTTAATATCACAATGGATTGGATCATTTGGGCAATTTTACTAATAAATTTTATTGGTACTATGGCAATATTTCAATATCAGAGGTTATACTATTTCTCATTGGAAATATTTAGTCTTTCACCCGTTTTTACTTTGTTATTTATTCAATTAGTAATCACAATTCTGATTAGTATTTTTCTTATCATTTCTATAAAATTTAACCAATTTTCTTCAATCTGGAAGTTACTAACTTTTCTTTCATTAATTGTAGTATTTATTCTAGAACTAATAACAAAGAATAATATAATTGAAAGAAACAGTTATGGCCTTTCCGATGAACTACTTTTAGACCCTATGTATTTTGGAAATCATCTCACAACTATCCTTTGGGCAATTTGGTTCATAAATAAATATTATCAAAAAAGACAAAACCAAACTAAAAGCAAAAACGTCCTTTTAATAGAAGAATCCCGAAGAGTTTTACAAATGCAAGAGAATAATAGATAGAAAGATTAAAAAAGATGGTCTAAACGCGCTTTTATTTTTTCAGCTTCTTCTTTTTGAATTTCGGATTCAATACCTTTATTTGCTGCCTGATAGGCATCAGCTAACACTTCTTTGCATTTCAATTTTAATTGCAAGCTCGCTAAGTCTTCATCTTGAATCATTGCTTCAGCTTCCAGCACATATCTAATCGCTTTCAAATGATCATTTCGCTGATAGAGGTAAAACAACCCGAGATCAAAGAAAGCTTCGATGTGTTCTTGTTTGGGTCCATCGGGAAGATCAACCGCCTTTTGGAGAGCTTGAAATTGTTTAGCTTCATTATTGATGCCAGCGTAATATTTCGATCGCTCATAATAATAAAGAAATTCATAATCAGGATGTTTATCAATTCGTTTTAGGAGTTCTTTGAATTGCAAGTTGGCGCCATCGTAGTCTTGTTCCATCATACTTAATCGAGCCATATCCAAATAATAACGTAAAATAAGAGATTCTGATTGCTCATTGGCAGGGAGATCTTTTAGGAATTGAACCACAATTTGTTTATGTTGATTGGCTTTCAAAGAATCAGAATTAAATTTGTGAGAATAAATGAGCTCGATGTGAATATGCACAATATCACTCAAAGGAACTTTCCCAGAACGAGCTAGATCCAAAGCTTCTTCCAAGTATGCAACAGATAGCACATGATTCTTTTTAATTCGCGCAATTTTTGCTAATTTGAAAAGGACCGCCACTTCTCCCAAAATATGATGAAATTTTTTAAGACGATGGAGAATATCCTTAAAAGCTTCCTCCGCTTTCGAATAATTTCCCTTCCCGATTAATATTTTTGCTTGAGAATAATGTTCAATGATGCTCGTTTCTTCTAGGGAACATGGGATACTTTCAAAGAGAAAAAAATCTCGGCAGTAATAATCTGAAACTAACGTATTTTCATACACCAGTTGAGGGAGAAATAACCCTGGGAGGTACATATTAGGGGCAAATTGCTTGAGAAATTGAACATAACTGAAATTTTTTATGTCAAGGGGATTGAACAATGGACCATTTTCTAACAATGGCATTACTTTTTTGATGAGACCCCGACAATAGATGATCCAATCATAGATCAAGTAATTGATTTTGAAGGATTGATCTTGAAAAACCTGATACCAAAGATTTAGGGTGTGAGATTCTAAGCCAGTCCGAACCCATACATTATTATAAACATAATCGCGGTAATATGTAACACTTCCGGGTTCTTCTATCAAATATTGGTCAGGATCCTCACGTTTAAACAGAACCACGAAATTTCTTCGGTTCTCTGGAAAACCTTTTGAGAGCTCAGCAGGTAGATCATCGGTGGGATGCAAATGAAAATCTTGATAGATATCCAGCACATCTTTGGACAAAGCGAGGTTAAAATGATCAAATGTATGTTGATTTTGTAATACATTGGACCGTAATAGCGAATTAATGATGGAACCATCAGAGGAATCTTGAAAAGTTGGATCATCATTTGATGAATAAAATTTTTCAATAACTTGAGCGATTTTAGATTGATATGCTACAAAATTAAAGTCATAGCGATAAGGTTCATCTTGAAGCAATGTTTGAACCGTTTCTCTGAGCGCCACAGCCAAATAACGAAGAGAATCTTCAAATGATTGATCTAACCAACGAGGTCGTAGAGAAAGTGAAATATAGAATGAAACAAGTTCAGCTTTCGGAGTAACTTTATTGGGGACTTGAATCGGGATTTTTATTCCTAAGATAAATGTGGTTTCAGGTTCCTTGGCAATGCTATAGCGTAGAAAACAATCGTAATCGTTACTTGATCGATAGCCTTCCTCTTCAAGCATAGTCTTTATGGACATATATTGATTTTTTGAAAATGTGTTCATGATGTTTAGTCTCCTTTTTTTTATGTTGACATGTGAAACAAACCAGAAACAAATACAATAACTCCTCCAAATATTAAGAGGAAAATTGTTATTTCGGGCAATATAAGTATATTTTCTACTGAATTCGTACCCAATGCAGCAGCAATCAATCCAGTAACAAAAACCAAAAGGCCTGCAGTAAAAATTATCCCTCCATATATTTTCCCTATTTTTCGAATCCGGGTCAGGAGCATATGTTCCTCAATTCGAGTTTCTGCCAGCCGAATGTTTTTTTCCATGGATACTAATTTCTTTTTCCCCATGGAAAGAAGTTTTTCAGCATCTTTAAGAGATTTTTCAGTGTTTTGTTTTCGGGTTTCAAGCTTTTCCAATTCTTCTGAATTATCTTTGACTTTATCATTCAATAACTGGTATTGAACATCATATTTTTCTTTATCTTTCAGCAAAGTCTGATATTTTGCATCAAATTCTCGCAATCGTTCTGTTTGTTCCGCTAAAATTACATTGTTCCCTGAAATTTTTTCAGTTAAACGAAGGTTTGTGGATGTGTTTATGGATACTTTTTCTTCCAAAATATTAGAACGTTCTTTCCGTTCTTCAATTTGTGAAAGTAATAAAGCGTTCATATCTTCCATCTCTTTAAGCCGTTTTTCTTCTTGAGGAACAAGAAGATTCAATTCTGCTTTTCGTTCCGAAATTTCTTGAAGATTTTCGGTTCGATCACTTATCTTTTGTTTTATCTGCTCAAGATATTTTTCCCGTACTTGAATTGAATCTTTAAGATTAGAGAGAAGTTCTTCTTTTTCAAGTAATTCTGATTTTATTGCTGTTAATTTTTCCGATGCTTCAGACTTTTCTCGTTCTAGGCGAGTAATAAAAGTTTGTTTCTCTTCAATTTGTTGAAGTAAAGCTTCACTACTCGATTTTAGTTTTTGTTCCTTTTCTTCTTGAAGAGGTAAATTTTCTTCAAAATATGCGTGCGTCTCGGCGAGGGTAGACATATTTTGTTGCCGAGTTATAATTTTTTGTTCCAATTCTGTCAGATATTTTTCTCGTACCTCAAGAGATTCTTTTAAAACTTTGAGTTTTTCATCTTTCTCTGAAAATTCTGCTTTATGAGTTTTTAATTTTTCTTGAATTTCTATAAGCTCCATGTCGAGGCTAGAGAATAATTTCTTTTTTTCATCTAGAAGGGCCTCAAGGTTGGATATATTCTTCTTAAGATTATTTTCTTGTTCCTCCGCTCGAGGGATGGATTGTTCTAGCTCGCTATATTTTTCAGCCAGAACACTAATATTTTGTTGACGAGAAACAATTTTTTGTTCCAGCTCAGCGAGATATTTTTCCCGTAATTCTAAAGAATCTTTTAGCTTTGCGAGCTCATCTTCTTTTTCATTGATTAACTCTTTATTAATCTTGACTTGTTCTTTCAACTCAAGAGATTCTCGATTTAAAGAAGAGATAAAATTTCTTCGATCTTGAAGATCAACAGTGATAGTTTCGAGATCTTGCGTAATTAATTTATGTTGGGATTCAATTTGACTAACTTTTTCAAGTAAATCATTATACTTCTCTTCATTATCCTTGATTTGTTTTTGAAGATCTTCAATTGATTTGGTTAAGTGATTTTCTAATTCTTCGAATATCGCTCTTTGCGAAGTTAATTTATCAATTGTATCGGAAATTTCTTTCAAATTTCGTTCTTTTTGAACGAAAATCGATTCGATTCCAGAAACTTTCTCATTATACTTGACCAAGGATTCTTGCTGCCGCTCACAGGACTCTACTAAATCCTTCAGAATCTTTTTTTTGGAAGTTATTTCCCCTTGTAGTTCTTGATCTGATAAGAGTAATTCTTCTCGAATATTCTTTTCTGAAGAATCATCTGTTTCAAGAGTATTTTTTACTTCACGTAGTTGTTTATCGATTTCATCCCGTAAATCTTTTACATCCGAGATCTCTTCTCGAATATTTTTAACATTCTGTTTTTGCTCTGAAGAATCCTTTTCTATTGTACTTTCTTCATTATTTTTCTTCAACTCTGGGGATGAGTTATTTGAGGGCAAGTTAATAATCTTTTAGTTTTTACCTCTTATTTATTTTTTGAGTTGAAGAACTTTTTTTTTAAGGTTCAAAAAAGGTTTAAATGTAAAAGACTGAAAAAATTGTTCTACATTCAAAAAATTAAATTTATTTCCGAGAATATTTATATAAACAGAGGTTTATTTAAAGAAATACAATTTAGGTATCTAAAATGATCGAACCCTTACAAATCGCCTTAATCATTCCAAAATTTATTGAAGCTACACTTTTTTTAATAGTTTCCATAAAGTTGATTAAGAAATTTCCAAATATCCCCTTTCGGGAACGACCACTTTTAAATGCTTTATTTCTAATCGGTTTATTCAGTTGGTTCATTTATATTACTCTAGATATAGTTATTTTTATAATCGCTCCCCTTTCATTAGAAAGTTCTTTGCCATTTGGAATATATAGCGGGTATCAAGCAGAATATCCTTCACTATTTATCGCAAATCTAATCAGAGATATAGGATTCTTAGGGTTAATTCTTATCTCGTGGTGTTATTTTATCGCAGCCTTTAGTATAAAATACGGGGAGAATAAAACTAAACAGATTTTTTTTAAGAACAAAATGGTTTTGGGCTTTATGATTGCATTTACTTTGATCTTCGATTTTTTTGATAAAATCATGGTAACCTATGAGGATTCAAGGATAAATATATCATCGGATTGGAGAGGAATAACAGGAATCCTTTTAGCAATAGTAATTAGTCTTTTTATTTTTGCAGCAATTTTACTCAATACAACGCTAGAATCAACAGTAATCGAGCACCAGGATCGACAATATAGAAAAAAGATTAGACTTTTGAAATATGGAATTATCTTCATGGCTTTAGGAGATATTTATTGGCTAATTTTGGGTCTTCTACGAAATTGGCCAGTATTTCTCGAATTTGCTAAATTTGACATGAGTTATGAGATTTTTTACTGGTTTGGGCACATGATTTGGATGTTATCACCTATTTTTATATATTTCGGTCTTAAAGAATAAAACAAGAAATTTTTACTATATCTGTTCCAGTATGACAGATTCTGTGATACAAATAGAGATAATAAGTCCTAATCTGTTTAAGTAATTAGATATAAATTAACATTTAGAAGTAAATGAATAATGATTGAAATTATGCAATTAATTTTAGCTATACCCAAAACGATTGAAGCAGTATTATTTTTGATAATTATTCTGAAATTGAATAAGAAATATAAAGGATTATCCTTGAAAGAAAGACCACAGCTCAACACGTTATATTTAGTTGGTTTAATTGGTTGGTTAATTTATATTACATTAGATATTTTCATATACATCATTGCACCTCTTTCTTTTACAGAACTCACTCCTATTGGGGTTTATACTGGGTATGATTCACAATTTCCTTCGCTATTTATCGCGAATATTCTTAGAGATATAGGGTTTTTTGGAGCATTAATAATTTCATGGTGTTATTTTGTTGCTGCTTTTAACATTAAATTTGGAGAAAAGCAAACCCACCATTTTTTTGGGAACAATCGAATTATTCAAGCATTAATTCTGACTAGTTCAATTGTGTTATCTGCAGGTGATAAGATTAAAGTAGAAATTAATGAAGGTAATGCGAGTGTTAATGCAGTTTGGGATGGAATTGAAGGTGCTTTTGTAGCAATAGTTATCTTATTATTTGTCACAAGTGTAATCCTTCTCTCAATTACACTTCGATCATCAATCCCATCCATTTCAGATGATATTTTTCGGAGAAGGATCAAAATATTAATTTTGGGAACAGTATTCATGGCATGTGGACATATTTACTGGTTGGGATTATCCCTACTATTAAAAATACCAGCAGTTTTTGAATTTTTGTCAATTCAATTTTGGTATGTCACAGCCCATTGGATTGGGCATATGCTATGGACCCTATCCCCCATTTTTATATTCTCTGGGTTCTCAATTAAAAATCACACTATAAACCAATAAAAGAAATTGCATAAAATTTTTGAAAAATCCCGACTTCTAGCTACATGATACATATGGCCAAACTTCTGTCAGATAAAGAACAGAAAAAAGCATTTAAGAAAATTGCTGAAGAAAACCCAGGAAAATATTATCCTATCACAGTATTAAAACAAAAAGGATTTATTCGAAAACATTGTATTAATTGTAAGAAATATTTCTGGACTGCAGTGCATACAAAAGAAACTTGTGGTGAACCTGAATGTAATGATGGGTTTACAGTTGTAAATAATAATCCCAAGAAGAATCATTTATCTTTCATCCAGGTATGGAAAAAAATTGTTGAAATATTAGAACCTCGAGGATATGTACCTATTAAAAGATATCCCGTGGTTGCAAGATGGAACCCGACCACAGAATTTACGATTGCATCAATTGCAGCATTTCAACCATATGTTGTCTCTGGTGAAGTCCCCCCTCCAGCAAAAAAACTATTAATTCCTCAATTTTGTTTACGATTTGGTGATATTGAAAATGTAGGCATTACAGGGTCTCATTGCACAGGATTCGTAATGATAGGACAACATCAATTTGTTTCTCCTGAAGAATGGGATCAAGATCAAGCTTTTCGAGATATTTATGATTTCTTAGTAGATGGAGTTGGGCTTGCTAATACAGAATTTGTTATTCATGAGGATGCATGGGCAGGTGCAGGATGTTTTGGACCATGCATGGAATTTTTCAGCAGAGGGGTTGAGCTTTTTAATCAAGTTTACACGTTGTTTCAGCAAACTCCAGAAGGCCCAATCGGATTAAATCTTAAAGTACTTGACATGGGATTGGGTATGGAACGAGTTGCTTGGTTCAGCCAAGGAACACCAAATATCTACGAAGCAATTTTCCCATTAGTTCTTCAGCGTATTCGTGAACGAACCAAAGTTGAATTGGATTATACACTATATAATAGATTTTCCCAATTTTCAGCCTTTCTAAACATAGATGAAGTCGAAGATATGAATGAAGCTTGGGCTCGAGTTGGGAGGGAATTAAATATTGATCCTATCACTTTAAAGGAAAAGATTGTTCCTATGACAGCAGTATATTCCATTGCGGAGCATTCTAGATCCCTTTTATTTGCCATCACCGATGGAAAACTCCCCTCAAATGTGGGAGGAGGATATAATCTCCGAGTGATTTTCAGACGAGCAATTTCTTTCATTGATCAATTTAATTGGGATATCGATATGGGAGAAGTTTGTGAATGGCATGCAGAAGAATTATTTGAAATATTTCCAGAAATAAGCGAGAGCTTAAATGAAGTGAAGGCAATCTTGGAAATTGAAAAACAAAAATATTATGCCACCAAGAAAGAAGCAGAAAAAATTGTTAAAAAATTGGTCAAAAAAGAGGATATCACGGAAGAAAAGTTGATTGAACTTTATGATAGTAATGGAATCAATCCAGAACTAATAAAGGCAGCGGCAGCAAAACTGGGTAAAAAAATTAAGATCCCGGATGATTTTTATGGAAAAGTAATTGCTCGTCATGAAAAAATAGTTCAAGTCCATGCTACCAATAAAAAAATAGATATTGATTTAACTAACATACCCGATACAAAGAAACTTTATTTTACCGACTATTCTAAAACAGAAAATTCTGCAAAAGTGCTCAAAATTCAAAAAATTACCCATGAAATTGAAGATGAAGAAGCCGAAGGAGAGCAAATGTTAAAAATAACGGCTTGGGCAATAGTGTTAGACTCATCTATTGCATACCCTACATCGGGAGGTCAACTTCATGATAATGGCTGGATCAATACAATTAAATTTATTGATGTTATAAAATTAGGAGGTATAACAATCCATATTTTAGATCAAGAACCAGATTTTAAGGAAGGAGATACAGTTACTCTAAAAATTGATAGAGATCGCCGGAAGCTTTTAACTCAACATCATACAGCAACACATATTGTAAATGCAGCTGCTCGAAAAATATTAGGAAATCATATTAATCAAGCAGGTGCTAAAAAAACACTAGAAAAAGCCCATTTGGATATAACCCATTACGATTCTTTAACAGATGAGCAAGTAAACCAAATAGAACAAGTTGCAAATGAGTTAGTTTCACGAGAAATTCAATCAAACATTCGTTTTATGGAAAGGAGTGAAGCGGAATCCAAATATGGAATGTCATTATATCAAGGGGGAGCAGTTCCCGGAGTATCATTACGAGTAGTAGAAATCCCCGATATTGATATAGAAGCATGCGGAGGCACCCATGTGAATAATACTCGGGAAATTGGTCAAATCAAAATAATAAAATCTCAAAAAATACAAGATGGGATAGTGCGTCTGACATATACAGCGGGAAATGCCACAAAGGCTCTATTTGAAAAGAATGAGAAAATCAAAAAGAAATTGAGTCAGATTTTAGAAGTATCTCCAGACGAACTTGTTGCTCGATCTCAAGAATTACTTGAAAAATGGCGAATGCTTCGAAAAGCAATGTCAACAGGTGATTACAGTGAATATATGACAACACTAACTATAAAAGAAAAAGATCCAGACCAATCATTACATGTATTGTCCAGATTTTTTGAAATTTCAACTGATATGCTAATTGGTAAAATTCAAAAATTAAAAGAAGAATGGGAGACCATGAGAAAAGAAATTCAGCAGATCGCAATAGTAGTGGGAGAAAAAAATGTTGAATATCTTGTAGAAAATGCCAAAGAAGTGCATAATGTTAAATTTATTGCAGCAATTTATCCCAATATGGATAATAAAGTTTTATCTAATTTGGGTAAGGCTTTATTGAAAAAAGTTAATAGTGGATTAATCTTCTTAATTGGATCATCCCCCAAAGGTGTGAATTTTATAGTAATGCGTGGAGAAAAAATTAAAGAATATAATTTATCAAAAATCTCCAAGCAATTTTTACAAAAAGTGAATGGAAAAGGAGGAGGGAAACCGGATTCCGCTCAAGGTTTTATCCAAAATTACAAGGAAGAACCCGAAAAATTATTTGAAATCTTTCAAAAACTGGTATTTAGCTCAATTGAGCTCAATAAATAATTTTTTTTAGCATTTTTTACTTTTCATATTTCGATTTCCTATAACCTAAATCAACTAAAAGGCCATAAATTAGAGCTAAATGAAGATTTTTGAAGAATTTTTGGCTCTGGGGAACTGTTCGATAATACTCATCAACCCTTTCACCATTACTTGAGAAAAATAATGCAGTATTTTCCACTATGAATTTTGTACTTGGATTTTTAGAATATAATTCTATCACAGTGGAACGTAGAGAAGTCATGTATTCTTGGAACTCTTCGAAATACCGGTTAACATCTTCTGATCCAGTAATCACACCGAAGTGACAAAAAGCTAAGTTAATAGGATTTAATTTTCGTAATTTTTCCAAGCTTTGCATTGTAAGATCATAATTGAAATTAGGAGGCATTGAAGTTGGTTGAGGAGAGATTTTTGTACTATGATATAAACATCCAACTGTTTCTCCAGCAAAACAAAATATGGGAGAATTGTTCTGGAATATCGTTGGAGAAAGATGCCCTCCAGTATGACCAGGAGTTGATAGTAATTGAAGAACATAATTATTCTTCAAATTGAGGGGCAATGGGCTATCGGGTTCCACTTCAAAAAATGCTTGATCTGCAAATTCTGGAGAAATTGGTTTCATAGTACCAACAAATTCTCCAAAAGTAGTACGAGCACCTATTATGTGGTCTTCTGCATTTTGCAATTTCTCTCGCATTTTTTTGGTGGTTATTATTTTAAAGTTAGGATTGCGTTTCACCAATTTACGCCATATACGAAGGGAACCTCCTGCATGATCAAAATGGTAGTGAGTTAACATAATTCCTTCCACTTTTTCCAAGGGAATATGCATTTTTTTCAAGGCTCGAATAACAATTGGAACGTTATCACTGGTTCCTATATCCATTAGAAGACATTTTTCACCATCCCAATAACAATATGCGCTTGTGATTCGGGGAATCGAAAATTGCATCGTATCTATTAAATAAACATTTTTTAATATTTCACTAGGTTTGTAGACAATTGGCATTATTTTTTATTCACTTTTTAATTAAATTTTGATATTATTCTAGTAATCAATTATTTATATTGACGTTTATTCTTTTTATTTAAGAGCGAAAAATAATGACAACACTGAAACGCAGCGCAGCCTGGGCAATGATTAATTGGGCCAATATTCAACATAGCATTGAAGCCCTAACAACATTCGCACCGGATCAAGCCAGCATTGAAGAATCGATTCACAACATTGAAAAAGAGATGACAGAAGAAGAACTTTTCATGAAAGAAGCTGAAGAACTTGAAAACCTCCTAATTACTAGACTCCAAAAAATTCTGGAAAAGAAACATGGAAAGGAAATCAAGAAGCGGAAAATTCAACAAGAAAAGATGATCCGTCAAAAAAAACAAGCTATGGCAAATAAAAAGGTAGGAGTTCAGATCATGCCATTCGGAGGAGGAAATTTAAAAGATCTTGAAAAAATGGGTCTCGATCCAAAAATGATGGAACAAATTTCCCGAAGCATGATGGATCAACTATTTGGAAAGCGTCAAAAGAAGAAAGATGATGACGAGGATGACGAAGACGAAGATCCTGGCGCTTCCTTTTACATGTAAAATAGATTTTTTCTCTTTCTTTCTCTATTTGAATAACCTAATATTAAAAAATAATTTCCATCTCTTTCTGGAATGTTGTTATCTCATCGAAGGGGTTGCGGTAAGACACATTTAACAACCATTTTTTGACTTCGTACTTCTTTTCATTTTGTTTTTCCAAACGAAAATTCCACTGTATGACTCTGATTGCTTCTGGTTCAAATTCCCGAATAAAAATCTCAGTTAAATCGCTGTCTTCCTTTTGAAGGTTTAAAAACTCTGGAAAAATGAAGATCAATCCCATATCATTGAGGAAAAACTTGGTAGGGTTATAAATACGTAGATTAAATGTTATTCTTGAACCAATAATCTCAACCTTACGGGAGAAAGACAACAGATTTTCACCTAAAGGACGTTCAGGTATGATTAATTCTTCATTGTGAATTTCTGCATGGAGAGTACGATCTTCGATTAAAGCAAATAAGCGATCCTTCAAATGCTTCTTTTGTATTGAAAGGGCTTTCTCTAGACGATCCAATGGAATCGGATTCATATATTTCAAATACTCGCGAACTTCTTGAATAAACAATTCGTCTTCAACTTCTTTTTGGAAAGATCGAATTTTTTCAATAAGTGAATCTTTTACATCAGCCCAATTATTCACATAATTTCGCACTTCAGCTAACGCTTCCGCTGAAAGATTAATTTTATCTAAATCATTATAAATATGGTTAATTTCTTTATTGTAATTTTCAATTGTATTATATAAATTATTGATGGTAAGAGATACCAGATGATGAGCTTCTTTAAACCTTCGTTTTTTAATTTCTTGGTATATCGGCTCAGTAATAGAATCAAATCGTTCAAGCACATCCCGTTGGCTCTGCACAGCTTGCAAAATAATATTTTGTAAGTTTGAATTGAGAAAATTGAAGGTAATTTTACGCTTCAGATCGGAATATTCTCCATTGGTCCCATCGATTTCAGATTGTAATAAATTAAACTTCTGGAAAATGTTGCCAATATACTGCTGAACCTCAATTTTTACATCAACCCAATATATTGTCACTTCTTTTAGAAATTCTTTAAATTCCAAATTATTTAACCAAGTTTGTCCAATCTTGAATTCCAAGGTGTACAACTTCTCTCTAATATGGGAAATGCGATCTAGAAAGGATTCAATCTTGGAGGGGTCATTTTGATAATCTAAGTTCTCAATTTTCTTTTCTAAGTTCAAAACAAATTGATAATCATTTTTAACATCTAAAATAGATTCTTCAATATTTTTTACAACATCCTGAAGATCTTCTAAATATTCCGCACGTCCATCACATATTTGATTGAACATAACAGCCTTAATATCAGAGATATTTTCCAAGATCTCTTCTTTAATTTCTTTGAAATCTTGCAAAATATCGACAGAAAAACGCTTAAACTCGGATTCATACAAGATCTTTTCAAATTCGTTGAGTTTTTCGGAAATTCTATTTCCTTCTTCTTCCAAGAGAACCTCCGCATCATTAAATTTCTTCTTGATAATAAGCTGCTCGGTTTTTCCTCGAAGATTTGTAGAAAGGGATTGGAATTTGTCTAATCCTTTATAAAAGGAAATTTTTCGCTTTTCAACTTCTTGTATTTCAGTATCAATATTCTCATATACATTCTTAATTTTAGACAACGAATTTTCTATCTCATCTAATACATCCAAATCCTTTTCTAGAGATTGCCAGTTTTTTAAATTGATTGCAGTCCATATTGCTACAGATTGAATATGTAAAATATAAGCTAAATCTCCCACCAAACTAATATGTTGCTTTCGTTGACGCCAATCTTCAGGATCTAAGCCTTGAAACATTTTATAGAGTTCTTCTTCGAAAGCGTCGGGTTTTTCCATATATATTTTTAATAAACAATTCGCAATGATATCACGGATGATTTGTATTGGGTTTTGTAATTCAATGATTAGAATAGGAAGCAATTTTTTCATATTTTGAAGAGAAATGAAAATTAATGTTTCCGAAATTCCATCTTCTTGATCTTTACATTCAGCTATATTACATATACTGGATAAATAATCCAAAAACAAGCGAAATAGATTTTTACTTTGAGTTTTTCCAATCTTAACAAAAGCATCAATCACCTTTGTCTGGATCATCATGATTTGATCAGAAAATAGCGATATCATTATATTAAATAATACCTCAAATTCACTGAAATAAAGATAACCAATCTCTCCAATTATCCAAATACCCTTTTCTCGGATTTCCCAATCATCATCCTCAAGAATTGGTTGCAAAATCGTAATAATCTCATCAGATTCCATATGAAAACATAATGCTTTCATCACTTCGGAAGCAAATCCTCGAATTTCTTCATCAGGATCTTTAAATAAATGGGTCAAGTTTTCCTTGAGTGCATTGATTAAATCAACAGGAGGATTTGACTCAGGAGTTAAAAATTCTAATACTCCTTCCAACGATTTAGCACGAACTTTCCAAGAGTCATCATCAAACATACGACAATATGTCAAATAAATATCGGGATAATCAGTATATGATTTCTTAATAATAGTAGCAACTAAAGATACTGCTATTTCTCGGACTTTCTTATCAGGATCAAATAATTTAGCTTCACATTTTTCAATTAGAGAATCAAACTTGCCTAGGGAAACCGAAGGATATATTTTTTTTAGTATGCCAAGAACATCTTGTCGAACCCAATATTCCTCATGATCTAATAATGGTGCGATAAATTCGGTGATAGTATCGACAGTATAATTTGTTTTATCACAAATGATATTAATTAATTCCAAACATTTGGCTAAGAATTTCTCACTTTTATGAAAAACATGTTCCATTAATAAAGAACCAATTAAATCAACTGCTTTATCATATTGTTTTGAAGAAATTTGATTGTCTATATCATCAAATAGTTCAGAAATAACATCCTTATTGCTTTGTGGCATACATTTCACATTTCGGATAGTTTTCAGAATTTCATTTCTGATTTAATCCTACTTTAATGTTTAATCCGTGAGTTTTTATTTTTTTGGAAATTTTGTTTTTGAACGATTAATAAACATTATTTTTCATGTTGCATTTGAGATGACTGATGGCAAAGAAAAAGAAAAAAACAGTAGCCGAAGATGATCTTTCAGCAGAAGACTTAGGTGTCGTTCCCGAAGAAAAAAAGAAAAAAACAACTGCTAAGAAGAAAACTTCAAAGAAAAAAACCACAACAAAGAAAAAAACAACTAAAAAATCTTCTAAAAAATCAGATTTCATTCAATCATCTTGTAACGTAGGGTTGGTCGGCCATGTTGACCATGGAAAAACAACCTTAGTTAAAGCCCTTTCCGGAACTTGGACAGAAAAATATGCTGATGAGATAAATCGTGGAATTACTATTAAATTAGGGTATGCTGAAGCTGCAGTTATGCAATGTCCTAAGTGCAATCGAGTGATTGCTGAAGCACTCGCTAATTTGCTCCGAAAAAGCAAAAAAGATCCAAAAGGGCATTGTCCTGATTGTGGCGAAAAATTAGCATTTAAACGTCGAATTAGTTTTGTTGATGCCCCTGGACACGAAATTTTGATGGCAACGATGTTATCAGGCGCTTCACTTATGGATGGAGCCGTATTGTTAGTTGCAGCGAATGAAGATTGCCCCCAACCTCAAACAAGAGAACATTTGGCAGCCCTAGAAATTGCTAAAATTGAAAATATTATAATTGTTCAAAACAAAGTAGATTCTGTAGGAAAAGAACGTGCTATAGAACATTACAATCAAATTAAAAGTTTCGTCAAAGGCACCATAGCTGAAAATGCACCAATAATTCCAACTTCAGCTATTTTCCAAGCTAATGTTGATAAAATTTCCGAATTAATCGAAGAAATAATACCATCTCCTGATTTTGAAGATCTAAATGAAGAAGATTTCCTTTTCAACGTAGCCCGAAGTTTTGATATTAATCGCCCAGGAATTTCGATTGATGATCTCGCTGGAGGTGTGATGGGAGGAAGTATCATCTCAGGTCAAATCTCAGTTGGGGATCAAGTCGAAATTCGTCCTGGGTTAAAAAATCCGGACAGTGGAAAATATAAACCTGTAATTACGACTGTTAAAAGTATTTATGAAGGAAAACATTCACTTGAGACTGCACGTCCAGGAGGTCTAATTGCTATTGGAACTGAATTAGATCCATCCAATACTCGAACAGATCAGCTTATTGGAAATGTTGTTGGAACACCTGAAACCCTTCCTGAAGTAAAAAATACCGTAGAGATTGAAACTCACTTATTAGAAAAAGTATTAGGAGCAGAAGAGGATATTAGTGTTAAACCAATAGCGAAAAATGAGTTAATCATGATTGTTGTTGGAACTTCCCTTTCAGCTGGAGTTGTTTCTAAAATTGGAAAACATAATTCCGTGAGTCTTCAATTGAAACGTCCAATCTGTGCACTTGGAGGATCAATTGTTGCGTTAAGTCGTAGGATTCATAATCGATTTCGTTTAATAGGCTATGGTTATTTAGCAGAATAAAAATCTTATCTTCTAACAAACCTTTTTTTTTACGCTTCTTTAATTTAGATATGGAAAATTCGGAAGATTTTTTCGAAAAGTTGAAAGCCTTATTAGATCAAAAAGGAAGTTTATTTCTCGAGGATGTAAATATTACTGTTGATCAACTCAAAGCACATATTTCCCCCGTTCTTCAACAGGCTCAAATGCAAGCAATGAAAAAAAAGCTTCCAGATTTTAAATGGGTATCAACCCAAATACCACCCCTCCCTCCAAAATCCTTTCATCCAATTGAAGAAATTGAATTTAGTCGTTCAAATGGACGATCTGTAAAAATAGGAGGAGATAAAACTCTCCCTTATCTCACTTTTCTGCAAGATAAACATGGAAAAATACTCAAAAATCCCAATTCTCCTGTTGTCACCTTTGATGTCTTTGATATGAAAATAAAACTACCCAAGGTAATTAAGAACGCATATCGAGAAGTTTTGACAGATCCTGCTGGTTGGGCAGAATTAGCGGAAAAATATGGAGCAGATCTCATAACTATGCATTTTGTGTCTACCGATCCAGGAGTGAATGATACACCAGTATCAAAAGCTCGCCAAATATTAGAGGATGTTTTGGAACGAGTAAAATGTCCCGTTATTATTGGAGGATCTGGAAATAAAAAGAAAGATACAGAACTTTTCGAAGAATTAGGTGCAATTACCCAAGGAGAGCGTCTAATGCTTTCCAGTGCAGATAAAATAACAATTGACAAAGTAGTTCCTATCGCTCGAAAATATGAGCATAATGTATTGCTTTGGGCTCAATTGGACATTAATGATCAATCAAAATTAGTGGAGGATGCATTATCTATGGGAATACCGCGAAATCAGATCGTATTGGACCCAACTTGCGCAACATTGGGGTATGGATTGGAGTATTCCTACTCAATCTACCAACAAATCCGACTTGCAGGTTTGAAAGGAGATTCAAATCTTAATTTTCCTCTTTCAGCAGGAACTACGAATGCATGGGGTGCCAGAGAATCACATATGAAGAAGATTAACCACGTTCCAAATCATGGAGGTAATAGATTTTTAAGAGGTCCAATTTGGGAAATAACCACTGCCCTTGCGATGAGTTTAGTAGGATTAAATTTAGCAATGATGTTACATCCTCTCTCGGCCCAAATATTTAAGGAAATGGTTAACGATCTATCAACTGTAACCTTTCAAACCCCTGATAATTATCTCGATTGGGTTTCCGCTAAATATTAAAAATGACTGATTAGAACTGATTCTATTATTCTTCATCGTGAATATAGTCGATTTTCATCTCATCCAATAATTTAATCACGAGATATTTTATTCTATCTCGGATGTCGCGGAAGAATGTAATATCAGCCCCATCAGGATTGTCTAAATTCCAGTTTTCGACAGATTTCCATACTATCACCTTATGATCTGAATAAAATTCTTGCACATCAACCCCCATGGAAATTATCTTCTGAGAAAACATATCAATTTTAGGATCTTCTAAATAAGAATTTGCAGAAATATCAACCCCAAATTCTTTCATGACAGTAACGGCATGAGGATGCACTGTTTTAAAAGATTTTGCACAAGAATAATTAACTTCAACGGGATCCTTTGCCAAATGCTCAAGAAAACCCACAGCCATTGGCGCTCGTGTATTGTTCAATCCTAAAAATAAAACGGATTTCATGATAACTTAATAAATTTTAACCTTGATAAATGTGATGGGTGAATTGTAAAAAAAAACGATGCCTATTACAAGTATTTATAAAATTTATGCTACTGCACATTGAAAAACGGGACATGCGCGAGTGCATAGCCCACAATGTTTACATTTCTCTTCAAGAATATATGGGACAGAGTAAGGATTATCTTGAACTATAGCCCCATATGGACATGAACGAACCGAAGGACAGGGATGATTTTTCGGACATAAATATTCTCTAACTTCAACTTTATTGCATTTCATAAGTTTTCACTGGGATTCTTTGTTATGTTATTTAGTATTTTATGATATTTAAAGTTAGTGCATAATTAATGCACTACCATAAAATCTTAGAAATTCAAACAAATCAGCATTCTACCTTAATATTAACCGATAAACCAAAATTAATATATTTTTATAGACTTTTCAATTAAGCAAGCCAAATTTATAGAAGTAGAAAAAAAAAACTAATTAATATCAAAGAATACTTTTGCATTCTTTAAAACTTGTTTTGCTATATCCATTTGCGCCATTTCATTTACATAAGCAATAGCGGCTAAAGAATATTCCACATTACTTGGTGTATTAAAAGCCCCCATTGTATAAGGGTGTTGGGCGCTTGCATCGGTCTCGGCAAGAAGTCGATCTAAAGGAACATCTTGTATATTTCGGCGCCATTTCTTGAAACCATACGCTGAACTTGGAATAGAGATATAATATCCTTTATCACCCAACATTTTTCCCCATTCTGCGGGACCACTAAAACAATGCCACATTACATCCGATGGTGGAATTTTCTCTGCTTCTAAGATATCTAGAATTAAATCATTACAAATATCCCGATCATTATAAGAAGCATTTGGAGAGTTTGGATCTCTATCATTTTGAGTAGGATTTCTTACATGTAAACTATATTTCTTTCCCAAATGTTTAGTTTTCTGGATCATTTCTTCAAAAATATCGATTTGATGTTCTCGTTTTTTAAAAGTTTTAGCGTGGTGAAAATCAATGCCAATCTCTCCGATAACATCATATTTATCAGTATTTTTTTCCAAGTATTCATAGTATTTTGGATAATCTACTTTCCATTCTTCAGGAGTCGCATATGTGGTTGCTTGAGCACCCCATCCAATGGTTAATAGCATATTATCATGAGTTTCTCGGAATTTCTGACGAAAATCAACACCCCAAATTGAAGTAGATGTAACTATATATTTTCCATTGTGATTCTCAAAAAAATCACGGTATTGCTCTTCATTTAGCTTTTCAATAGATTTATTTCCTTTTTTCAGACTTCTTGGTAGTTCATCACTTGGAAAATGACAGTGACAGTCAATTAACGGTAATCCCTTTTCAGGTTTAATAGGGATTATATCATTTTTTCTTCCCATTTTATGAAAAATAAAAATTTTTGATCGCCAAAAAACCTTTTTTGCTAAAACAGCTATAGAGAACATATATTCATGAACTCATCAAAGCAAATTCAGAAAACAGTTAAAATTACTCTCATTATGATTTGGATTTCTTCACTACAAATTTTAGTTGGATCACAAAGCGTTAAAGCTGAAACTGAAAATGAGACGTATTTACCCGAAGAATTTATCATGCAACAAAATGCTAGTCGTTTGTATTTAACTGATCTCACAATGAATGATACTTGGTTCCTGAATTGTACCGCAAAATATCAAGGAATTTTCTACTTATACCTTTATAATGCTCGACCAACCAATGAAAACTTCCTAACTGAAAATACAGAATATCCCGAAATCGGAGGCGCTTTGGTTGCATATAATGAAACACCTACGGAAGTATTTTCCGCAAAATTGAATGACACAGTCCACACCATTACTTTGGAGTATAAAGCACCAGCAGATTCTCTTTATTACTTAGAAATTCGTTTGATTGAAAATGGTCCAGATACATTTGTTCTGAAAAGTAAGATTAACAACCAATATAAAGACGTTCAAGCCTATTATATCCCTTTTATTCCAGGTTACCCATCAATTTTTATTATTACAACTGCAACTTTGACAATAATTATTTTGAGAAGAAAGGCCAAACAAAATTTAGCAAAAAGGAAAAACTAGGATTTATTTTCTGAACTTTTACCAGATGTAGATTTTTCAATCTGCTTCTTACGTTTTGCTTCTCTTTTGGCCAATTCTTTTTTATGTTTTTCCAGTTCTTTTGCCTTTAATGCATCTCTTTTTTTTTGTTCTTTTTGCTTTTTCAGCCCTTGTTTAGTTTCAAGACGCAATTTTTCTTGCTCTTTTTTTTTTAAAGCGATTTGTTCTTTCTCTTTCTGAATGGCAAAAGCCTCTTTCGCTTTAATTGATGATTGAATTTTTTGTTTTTCAAGTTTTTCTTGTTCTTTTAGATGTTTTTCTTCCTTTTTAGCAGCTTTCTTAAATCCCATGTCCATTAAACTTAGAGGTTTCCCCCATCTACCATCAGAACGATAAGGTTGTGATAATAGGGATTTAGCAATAGGATGCATCGAATTTTCAATTACACCATTTATTGCATCATATAGTTCAATTGGACAACTTTGATAGATTTTTTTATAGAATTCTATAGTTTTTTCAAGTTCATACTTGCTTAAAGCATCAATAATGGAAGAATTCACCGATAGAAATTGATCGTCTTGATTTTGATAATTGTTTTTTAGATAAGAAAAGAGTTCTTCAAATACCGAATCATTCTGAATCATAGAAAGAGCGCTCACTGCGTTCAATTTTCGTTGAAAATCATCTGAACGAAATTGATTAATATATTTTTCGAGATCTTTGGGTAAATAATTCAATTTATCCAGTGCTTCTTGAATAGCTTTTAAAACAAAAATATTTGTTTCTGATTTTTGCATCTTTACTAGAGGTTTTAAGGCTTTTGAAACTTGTTTCTCCCCTATTTGATGAATAATGAATACTTTTAACTCAGAATCCTTCTCTTTTTTAAGGAGAGTTATTAAATCTTCTGGTTCTTGATACGCTAAATCTTTTTTTGTTTTGATTAATTTTAAGTACACCTTGGATACAATTTCTTCTTTGGACTTCTCTTTGAAAGAAGGATTTAAATTTCCCAAACTTTCAACTATTTTCTCAATCACATAATCATCTGGATCGGATAAATGATCAATCAAAATTTTAATTGTTTTTGGATCTTTCGAAATACCTAAAGCTTCAGCAGAAAATGCGCGAGTATTTCGATTAGAATCATCTAAATAAGGAATAATTGCAGAAACTGCGCTGGGATCTTTGATACAGGATAGAGCCTTAATTGCTGTAGCCAATAATTCTTCTTTTGGTTTTTTCTTTTCAATATACAATAGAATCGAAGAAACTGCTTCTTTGGCACCTATCATCCCCAGGGATTCCAAGATATATTGAGCAATTGGAATTTTAACTTGCAATAATAAAGCACACATAGATTCAACTGCACTCGGATCTCCAATTTTTCCTAAAGATTGAGCTGCATACTTGCCTACCTTCTCTTTTTTATGATTGAGTAGATCTACCAAAGAAGACACAGCTCTAGCGTCTTTTAGTTTTCCTAACGCAAAAATGGATGCTACGAGTAAATCAACGTTTTTAGAGATAAGTTGTTGAAGAATTGGCGTAGTTGCGCGTATATCTCCAGAATTACCCAGGGTATTGATAAGTTCAACCCTTTCTTTTGGGTTCTTAAATTTTAATCGATAAATTAAATCTTCAACTTCATCCTTTACCATAGCAAATTAGATTCCTTTTTATGAACTTAATATTCACATAAGTCTTTTTTAATCTTTCTTTTCTGCAGTATTTGTTTTATTGACTGTAAAATGTTAAAGAAGTAAGAAAGATCTAATAAATAATCGGACAATCAAGTTTTTAACTTCTTTTGTTTACTTTTTTTAAGCGTTGATTTCTTTTTGGTCGATGTTTTCTTCTTCTTGGTTGATTTCTTATTTGTTGAGGTTTTCTTCTTCTTAGATATTTTCTTTTTAGTAGAAGATTTTTTCTTTTTGGTAGTAGATTTTTTCTTTTTGGTAGTAGATTTTTTCTTTTTGGTAGTAGATTTTTTCTTTTTGGTAGTAGATTTTTTTTTATCAGCTTCTTTCCTTGGTGCGATTTCCTTTTCCACTACTTTTTTCACACTAATAGATTTCTTTGCCAGTGTTTTCTTTTTCTTGGCCAGTTTAGCTTTCATTTCAGCAATTTTTTCTTTTTCAATTTGTAATTTTTGTTGCTCCTCAGCTTGCTTCTGAGCAAGAATTTTTGCTTCTTGCTTGCGCTTTTCTTCTTTAAGTTTTTCTTCTTGCATTTCTTTTTTAATGAGAATCAATAAATTTTCTTTATCAGATTGTTTCTTTTCAAGCATTATAGTTTGTTCTTGGAGCTGGGATTCAAGTGATTTTATTTGATCACGTATAGCATCAATTTCCTCATTAATCATTTGTATTTCTGGGTGTATTTCAATTGAAGTTTGTTTTTGATTATATAAATTTGGAATAAACTCTTGGAGAGCTTCAGCAGAAATATCTTTATTGTAAATAAGATCAGGAGTTTCTTTCAATTCACTAAGATCAATTTTGCTAGTAGTGTCATACTCATACACAAGATGTAGAGTGAATGAATAGTCGATGACAAATTGAGGAGGGTCCAATGCTGTTTCAACATCATAATTTTTGCGAAAATCTAAATTAGGACGCAATATTTCAAGATGATGGTCTTTAACCTGAATGACGGGCGTTTTGGGATTCTTAATATCATAAACTTCGAATGAGGTTAAATGAAGCAGAAATTCAGATTTATTTTCAAAAATAAGTTCACATCTGTATTCATTTTCTGAACGAATTGATCTCTGCTCCCGAATTCCCACAAGATATTTGGAACTAGCTTCAAAAAGGCGGGGTTTCAAAGAACCAGCTCGAGAATATGAATATTTTTTTATAAATGATTGTTGAGGTTTTAAACCAAAAATTTTGACATTAGGGATATCTGAAACCTCAGAAGTCTCTTTAAATTCTAAAGAAATATTCCAAATAGTATCACTTACACCAGTATTGGTAAGAACCATGGCACCTTCACCCTCCCTTTCTATGAATGTTAAAGAAATGGGTTGGGCAAGATTCCGATATCGAAAAGTCCTAGGGGTACTAATGTTTCGCGTATAATTTTTGTTATTTTTATGAAGAGGGCGAAATCCTTGGCGAAGACAATGAATATCTATATGATCTTTTTTATCCAAAGTGTCGATGTTCCAAGAAATTAATTGATGAGAAGAATTAAATTCCTTTTTATCATAATTCACATTGGATGTGAGACATTCGTGGCTATGAACAACAAGATCGTTCAGATGAATATCTTCAAACGCAACAATTCCATCATTTTTAACATTCCATGTAACATCTTGCATTAACCATGTTTCACCCTCTGAAACCGATTTTGTAATAACTAAAACCTTTCTTCGTTTTCGATCCGAATGTCCGAAGATTTTCAGTTCATTTTCAAATCCTTGAATTTTTTCATCATAGGAATCCAGTTGAATTTTAAGCTCAGATAAAATGAGATCTAAGTTTTGTAATTCTTCGCGAGATTCCAGCTGATTTTCACTTAAATCTTCTAAATCATGGATCAATTGGGCGGAACTTGAAAGTGTGATTGCAGAAACAGCATCTTGAATAACATAGAATTTATTTTTAAACACTTCAATGAACTTATTAAAATCAATGAAAGATTCTTCGATGGCTTTTTGATTAGCAGTTTTAACTTCTTTTGATAACCGGGAGACTATTTTTTTAATTTTGGAGATATGAGACTTAGATTTTTGATAAATTAATTCGATTGACTTTTGCTTTTTTTTTGGATCGACAACTTTATCCAATTTTTTAATAATAGCAACCATACGACCAAAGGCTTTTGCACTTTTTGAGAATTCTTCTATGATAGATCGAATAGTTGCTTCACTTGTATTTCGAAGATCTGCTTTTATAAAAGAAATAGAAGAATGAATGGAATCAAGAGTTGCATACATGATATTATAAGTCTCAGTTGCAGTATCCTGATTATCAACAACTTCATCAGTTAAGGCTTCAAACCATGTACGAATAGTTTCCTTTTCCGATTCAATGAAATCAACTTTTTCTTCCAGTGATTCGCGAATATTTTGCTTTTTATGATATTTTTCTTGAATCTCACTTTTTGTCTTTTGCATTTCGATTAATTGTTTACGAAGGTTATTTTTATCTTTTGATAATCCAAATTGAGAAAGCATATCTAAATCCTTTTTAAATAAGAGCCTCCGAGCATTTTCAGTGGATGATTTTTTCTTTAATTCAATCATCTCACCCAATAGCGAATTAGATTCAATATAAATTTCTTCCAAAGCGAGATATTTTTTGGTGGAATTTGAAAGTTTTAATTTTTGCAAGATATTATTAAAAGTATCAAAAATTTGATGAATATCCTCAATAAACCCATCAAATTCTTTCGAAGAACGGTCTACCGCAGCAACAGCAGCTTTTTGGACTAATTCAGACATAGAATCAATAGATTGATCAATATTTTCTGAAAAAAGTTCCAAAGTAGAAGCAATAGAATTTGTAATCATGTTTAATTCTTTTTGATTGGAAATTGCAGAACATTCGCCTAATGGTTCCATAATCTCTTCCAGATCTTTCACATAATTTTGAAAATCACTAATATTTTCTAAGATCGCATTTTCAGAGTTAAGGATCATATTGGCTTTGAGTTCAGTTACTGTTCCATCTACAGAATCCACCAACCAAGTCAACATTTCGATATTTTGATCGATTTGAGCTTTGGATTGTTCTTCAATATGAGCAAGACTTTTGATTTTCTTTTTAGTATCCACAATTTCCCGATGCTTTTCCTTTAGATATTTCTGTAATTTATGGATTTTCTGGTCTCGAATTTTCAAAGATTTTTCCAGATCATTCAATTGTTGCTCAATCCTATTCTTTGATGCAGAAAGTATCTCTTGTTTTCGATCAAATTGTGTTTTTTCCAAAATTGCTTCACCAACAACCGAATTTATGGATGATTTATAACTTGAAATTCGGTTTTTAATACCTATGCTTATTTGTGAGCATCTTGAATAAAAAATTTCTGAATAAAGGGTAATGAATGAAGAAAAAAGAAAAACAGAAATAATATTACATATGATTATTAAACCAGTTAACAGTGTCTTGAACCACTTCTTTACGACAATAATCATTCAAAATTTCATGACGAGCATCTTTATATATTTTGTATCTCACATCTGCAATTCCTTGATTTTGATAGCGATGAACTAGGGGCATGAAATTTTTTGTAAAATTCCCCACTGGATCAAGTTCACCCACGATCATATAAATTGGCAGATTTTTAGGAATCTTGGATTCATTTTCTTTTTTCCATAAACGTTTCATAGCATATGCCATCTCCAAGTAGTACCCATTTGGAGGTCTATAACCACATAATGGATCGTCATCATATTTCTGAACTTCTTCTTCCACAGTTGATAACCATGCTGAAGCACTTTTAGCAGGTTCAAATCTTCTATTTAAAGGTTCCACACCTAACTTATATATTAATCCGGCAGGAGTATCAGAACCATGCAATTTTACTTGTAACTTAGCAATAAGAATTAATAAGCCAAGAGTATCTTGTTTTCCTGCAGTTCCACTTAATATAATACCTTTTAATTCATCACCCCATTTTTGGATGAAATCTTGAGTTAAAAATGATCCCCAACTATGGCCAAACATAAACACTGGTAAATCAGGATAATCTTTTACCATTATATCCTTTAATTGTTTTAAATCTTTGACAACACCATCCCACCCATCAGGATTCAAAGATCCTGCCTTATCCATCGATTCCATCGTTTTCCCGTGACCTCGATGGTCTTCAGCATATACCACAAATCCTTCATCTGTGAGTGCTTCTGCTAAGAAATCATATCGCAAGGCATGTTCAGCCATGCCATGAACAATCTGAATAAGACCTTTCGGAGTTATCCCAGTTTTTGGGACCCATTTATATGCGGTGATTTTAACACCAGCATGATCAGTAAAAGTAATATTTTCCATAATTACAGAAGTAGCTTTTAATGTTTAAAAAGGGAGTTTCACTTTGTTATTAAAAAGAAGCAGAAATGAAAAAAAATGCAAACTTACCATTCACGAGATTGAATCATGTAAAAAGCTTTTAATTCCCCTTTCTTTTCTTCGGCACCAGATTCAAGAACATTGGTGATGTAACTCACAGGAGTTGTTAGATTCAATCGCTTATAATGATATCGAATGATTTTATCTAACACCATATTAAACGCTTTTTCTGAGTTCAAAAGTAAAAATCGGGCGACCATTGGGGATCCTTTAGCATTTTGTTCCCGAGTTTGCTGTAATTTATCAGCAGCAAGATTTTTTTCTAAACGTTCAAGGGCTTTCGCAATTTTCAATTTTTTCTGTTCAGGAGCAAGAGATGAATCTTTCTTTATTTTTGCTAATTTTTGTTCAGTTTTTGCACGAACTAAATATTCAGAACTTTCCCAAAGAGCATCATAGATCATTTTTAGCTCATATTTTCTAAAATGATATTGAAGTCGTACAACAAAATCTGTCCGACTCCCAGTTTTTGCTTGAACAGACATAAACCGGCTTTTATCAAAGGGTAAAATATAGCAAAACCATTTTTCAAATAAACGTTCATGATTATCCATAATATGCTTCGCAATATTTGGAATTAAGAAGGAATTTTCAGCTTGATCTATTTCAGAGATCATTCGATTTGTTAAAATTTTGATTTGATCCTCAGATACATCTCTAGCGTACTCTTGAATCCCCAACTTTAACCGATCATCAATTGTTTGGAATTGACAATTCATCCCAAGAGCTTTCAAAAACCGTCTGAATTGTTCGGGTTGGGTCGCGGCTTTCTCTATTGCCTTTCGATATGTCTTAATTGTCTTTAAAATATAGGAATCTTTGAATTTAAATGGTGCCATTTGTTTTATTAAGTATTTTCCTTTCACTTTGGTAAAATAGGGCATTGTAATTGCTTTTTTAATATCCTTGAAAAACAGTTGCTTTTCTTTAATGGGTTTATCAATAAACGGATCTAAAGGGGATAAACGTTCATCGAGTTTTTGGCTAGTAGGTACCCGTCTAAATTTCCAAATTGGTTCCAACTTGTTTATTAATTCATGAGTGATAATATCGGGATTTAACGAGAGGTTATATTTTTCTGTGATTTGTTTTAATCCAGATTTAAAAGCATTTCTTCTTGATTCATGTAAGTAATCCAGCACTTCACCGTCTTCGAGCTGAAAAATAGTCAAGGGTAAGATGAGTTCATTGATTCTTATAATATCTTGGATTTTTTGTCGCCTTATTTTGGAATATTTATTTTTTTCCTTTAGTAAAGCGATATACATGTTGATCTTTCGCATTGATTCTCGATGAATTTGCTCCTTATTATAACAGCTAACACAATATTTTAACGTGATATGAACGCTTTGATCTAGATTTTGTTCCAGACCACATGAATTACACTTAAAGAATTTTTTTTGAGTAACCATAGATTTTACACCACTAGACCTTCTGACCACTTGAGATGTTCTACAGAATATATGGTGTTTGGGGCTAAATATCTGCGGGTAATATCTGGATCATACAAGAACTTTTGAAAAAGTGTAAAAAATTAAATACTGTTATTATATTGTTTCATCGCCGACAAAAGTTTTTCGGACACATTTGTAAAACTTTCCTCAGCAGTACTCATTAGGAGTGTGTCATATTCTTGCAAAACACGTTGAAAGAGCTCGAAATGTTTGTCCATATCGTCGGGAAGTTTATCATACAATAAATTTTTCGCTTTCCTTAAGTTTCGTATATATTCAGAAACAAATTCTTCAGAAATGTTTTTCAATGAATCTTCCCGGGAAGGTTGAATAGAAGGGCGAACTAGATCAACGCGATCTTCCAGTTGTTCCTTAATTTGCAAATAACGATTTTCTTTCTCTTTGCTTGAATATCGAGGCCCTTGTATATCAAAGGATGTGTCTTCAACTCGTCCAATATGTCCACAAGGATATTGACTCAAAATAACACCCAAATGAGTTCCATCTTCAATAACAGTAATTCCATAAGAATATTTTATCTTAAAGTGCCCTAGAGTGATATAATTCGAGGTATCATTTAACAATGCTTTATGGTTTTGCTCATCGGTTTTAGAACTATAAACTTTAAAGTGTCCGTGGCTATGAGCCCAACCAAGCAAAATTTTTTTATTTTCTTTAATATATTCACCCACTTCTATTACTGCTTCAGTTGAAACATTCACGGCAGTCTCAGATGCAGAATGATGAGGGATATAAATTTCCGAAATTCGTGCAGGAAAATCATTTTTAAAATCTGATTCATTAGTGAGTACATAACAAAAAACTTCCAACTTTTGAGAATCAGATCCCCATCTTTCTCGACTAATTTCGTTTATTGCCCGAGCCATCATTATTATATCATCAAAGGCTTTTTGAGTAATAAAAACTGAATCGATTTCATGAGGACATTCAATCATTTCTGTTCCAGTGAGCTGAGGAATATTTAACATTCGATGAGATTTACTTTTTTTTGTAGCTGCATGTGTCTTTTTTGGTTGTAATCTTTCTTTTATTGAAGTCGGTTGATTTTTCGTATCCGTATTGTCATTTCTTTCACTTGATTCCACTCCAAATAAATCCTCTAAAGAATCAGACACTTTAACATTTTTTTTTTTTCCCATCAAGTGTTTTGTTTATGCATTTTATTTGAATTTTGAGCAAAATTCTCAAAAATAATAACATTAAAAAAATGAATTTCAAAAAATTTTCAGTGAATTTTTAATTTAGAAACAGCTTATTTTAATTTAATTTATGTCTGAAGCTCAAGAGTTACTCAAAAATCTAAATTCAAATGATCTTGCTGAAAAAAAAAAAAGTATTTTCAAAATTGGGGATCTAAAAGTCAAGGAAGCAATCCCCACTTTAATTCAATTACTTGAAACCGATAGCGATTCAGTAGTAAGAAATTCTGCCGCACGAGCTTTAGGAAAGATCGCAGATCCAGATCAATTTGACACCATCTTAGAAGCACTCGATAAAGCTCTAGAAGATCCTGATTCTTATGTAAAAGCAAACGCTTGTTGGAGTTTAGGAAAATTGAAGGACAAACGAGCGATCCCATCTCTAATGAAAATGGTTGATCCAAATCAAAGATCATATGCCATGGTGGGTGATCCTAAAGCTCAATCGAATACAAAAGAAAATGAAGCTTCAGCGAAATTGAAAGAAGAAGGAATCAAATTTAGCGATATTATCGTTAGTGCGATTAAAGCAATTGGAAATATCAAAGACCCTGCTGGAGTTCCAGCCCTAATAAAAGGATTAGAAGATGAAGCAGATGGTGATGTACGATGTGCTTCTGCGATCGCATTAGGCAAAATAGGAGATGGATCTGCCGTATTACCCTTAATAGAACGTTTAAAGATGGATAAATACTGGTATGTTAGAAGAGATGTTGCCAAAGCTTTAGCAAAACTGAAAGATCCGCGAGCAGGTCCAGAATTAGCCAAAAAAACAAATGATATGTACGATGAAGTGCGGGAACATTCCGTTAAAGCATTACTCGCGATCGGAAAACCTGTTTCAAATATACTTTTCAAATTATATCTGGCTGATCCGAAAAATTTGAAATTAAAAAAATTTGTCACTACCCAACTCACTCGAGATGAAATTCTTCAGATTTTAGAAAATTTAGTCAAAAATGAAAAAAATGAGTCAAAACGTAAAATTTATCAAAATTACTTGGACAAAATCGAAACTCAAACATAGAAACCCATTTTTATATTCATTAAGTCTTTAATAAGAAATTTTTTTAATTATGCACACTGTTTATGTACATGGACACAGTACTCGTTCTTGATTTTGGATCTCAACTTGCTCATTTAATTGCTAGGCGGGTTCGAGATCTTGGAGTTTATTCTGAAATTCTTCCTTTTAATACTTCAAAAAGTAAAATTCAATCGATAAATCCAATTGGGGTTATTTTATCTGGAGGCCCATCTTCGGTCTATGAGGAAGGAGCACCTCAACCCTTAGAAGAATTTTGGGATTATATCAAAGAACATCAAACACCCCTTTTGGGATTATGCTACGGCCACCATTTAATTGGTCAGCATTACCAAGGTAAAATAGTTGCCCATGATGAAAAAGAATTTGGGAAAGCAACTATTACTTTGAAACAACAAACATCCATATTTGACAGTTTAAATTCTGAAGAAATCGTTTGGATGTCCCATGGCGACCAAGTGGAAGAATTACCAGAAGGGTTTGAAATATTTGCCTCAACTGATACATGCCCCATTGCAGCGATGGGGAATATTGCTAAAAAAATCTTTTCATTTCAATTTCATGCTGAAGTTAACCATACAGTCCATGGAGAAACCATGTTCCGGAATTTTCTATTCCAAATCTGCAAAGCAAATCCTGAGTGGAAGATTGAAAATTGGATTGATGATGCAATTAAAGATATTCAAAATACAGTGGGAGAAAACCATGTAATTTTGGGATTATCGGGTGGTGTTGACTCTTCGGTTGTCGCAGCATTATTGAAAAAAGCAATTGGTGATAAAGTTCACTTAATATTTGTCAATAATGGAGTATTGCGAAAAAATGAAGTAGAACAAGTCTGTGATTGGTTTCAGAATAAATTTAAATTTGCAAATTTTCACTTAGCCGATGCAGAAGAAGAATTTTTAACGAATTTGAAAGGTGTGGAGGATCCAGAGAAGAAACGCAAAATTATAGGACACACTTTCATTGATGTATTTGAAAGAAAAGCCATTGAACTGGAACAAAAATTTGATAATATTAAGTTTTTAGCTCAAGGAACGATTTATCCCGACCGAGTTGAATCTCAAGCGGGTTCTGGAGGAAAAACATCCAGTAAAATTAAATCACATCATAATTTAGCACTTCCAGATGATATGAAACTCAAAATTTTAGAACCACTTAAGGATTTGTATAAAGATGAGGTAAGAGAACTGGGAAAACAACTCGGATTGCCCAGAGAATTGATTGAACGCCATCCCTTCCCTGGCCCAGGTTTAGCAGTAAGATGTATCGGAGATATCACCAAAGAAAAACTTGAAATTCTTCGTGAAGCAGATTCTATTGTCATTGAGGAAATTCGAAATGCAGGTTTATATAATCACGTTTGGCAAGCATTTGCGGTATTCCTCCCAGTGAAATCTGTTGGAGTCATGGGAGATTTTCGAACCTATGAATATCTTTGTGGTTTGCGGATTGTTGAGAGTATTGATGCTATGACAGCCAACTTTGCAAAAATAGATTGGGAAGTATTAGAACATATAAGCACGCGAATAATCAACGAGGTTAAAGGATTCAACCGCGTGGTGTATGATATCTCAAATAAACCCCCATCAACAATTGAATTCGAATAATCTTTAGTAAAATGGATTTTGAAATCCATTTATTTTTTTTAAGCTTCTTCTGCTTTTCGGTAATACTGAGGAATTTGTGGCAAACAATTTGCAAGTTTTTGAAAAGTTTCCTCAATATTTTCTCCAGTTTTACTGCTTGTAAAAATTAATTCTTCCAAATGATATTTTTCCACTAGTTCCTTATATTGATCTCTGTCTAAATTTGCAGTATCAAGATCAGATTTCATCCCAACAAGAAATAATGGCGCTGAGGGTATTGTTTCTCGAATGATATCTAACCAATGAGTAAGATGCAAATATGTGGACATCCGCGTGGTATCAAATGCAATAACTCCGGCTGATGACCCTTTTACATAACTTTGTACTACGAATCGAAACCGATCTTCACCACCAATATCCCAGATTTGAAGAGTGACATCTCTCCCATCATCTGTCTTCATGGTCTTTACAGCATGATTCACCCCAATTGTCATGATTAGTTTATCGTTGAAAATTCCGGTCACAATTCGCTCTACCATAGTAGATTTACCAACACCACCTTCTCCAGCAAAGAAAACTTTCATAACAGGGATTTCTGACATAGATTCGAGCTCCAACTTTTACAAATAAAAAATGATTACTGCATAATACTATTATTTTTTCTACTTTAATATCTTTAACAAGATTTTTTTAACTCAACCTAGACTTCTTCGAGGAAACATTCCATGAGCAATTCATCCACATATTCTTCTTGGATCAAATATTGTTTCGAATAAAACCCAATCGCATTGAATCCACATTTTTGATATAAATGAATCCCTCGAGTGTTAGTCGCAAGCGTAGAAAGGTTCAATTTTGATTTTCCTCGTCTTAAAGCGATCTTTTTAGTATATTCAATAAGAGCCCAACCCAAACCCAAGTTTCTAAAATCTTTATTAACGATAATTCCAAGTAATCCTACATGATCTGCAGCTTCCCAGTTCAAATTTTCAATGGTGACTTGCCCCGCAACAAGATTCTTTTGTACTCCCTCTAAATCTTGAGCTATCACACAAAAATTTCCCGTTTCAAAGAGATCGTTATACCAAGTTTTTTTTTCCCAATC
Source organism: Candidatus Lokiarchaeum ossiferum (assembly GCA_025839675.1). Classification (GTDB taxonomy): domain Archaea; phylum Asgardarchaeota; class Lokiarchaeia; order Sigyniarchaeales; family Promethearchaeaceae; genus Lokiarchaeum; species Lokiarchaeum ossiferum. Next base: position 4,595,336 of record CP104013.1, on the reverse strand, counting down.
AGAAATAACTGGAGTGTACACGGGCAAATAAACACCTTCTGCCACCACAACATTAAAATTCTCCCAAATCCCATCTAAATCTGCTTTTTGAATCATACGCAGAAGGACTTTCCTTCCGTTTTTCAACTCTACGGTCTCTGGAGCAATATCGTTTTTTTTTTTTCTCGTGAAAAATAACCGCCGTTTTATCGCTAGGAAAAATTAAGCTTGATTTAGATAAATTTTTTACGTTCTATGAACGGTCAATGATAAAATTTTTTACAAACGGATGGTTTATTACCTTATTATTTTTCTGAACGAAAGGAAGAAAATCTTATGTCACGAACTCTTAAACGTTATGAGGATTATACTGCAGCGGAAAAACGAATCAAGATCGGTAGTATATTTATTACTCGATATGAAAGATCGCGAATCATTGGAGCCCGAGCTTTACAAATTTCATTTCAAGCATCACCTTTTACTGATATACCACCACTTATAACTGATCCGATGGAAATTGCGGCCTATGAATTGGAACACAAAGTCCTCCCTATAACCATTCGACGAAGCTTACCAGACGGGTCCAATCAAATGGTTCCTGTGGCTTGGTTGATCAATGAAAACTATTAAGAAACATTTTTTAATCTTCTAAAATTCAAAAGCTCAGTTTTTCCTTTTCAAAAATAGGGGAATAGACTAGTGGTTATTTCGCTTGCCTCACACGCAAGAAGTCCAGGGTTCAAGTCCCTGTTTCCCTACCATAATTTGCATTTTTATTATCAATTTTCTCTAATTTTAAGGATTGCAATAATTTTACTTTCGATCACCCTAAATCTAAAAAATTTTTACCATGACTATTATTTTTGGCGATTTCCCCCTATGAAATAATATGAATTCAAACGATAAAAAGAAACTTCTAAAGCTTATCCAAAATGTTTATTTCTATGCAATCTACGCAAATTATCCACTTTTGAAGAATCTTTTTAACTATATCATCCATATTGTCATAAAACTACTCTCCTTTAATGAGATAGACAAAATCTCATGCGAGATGTTAGAAAATTTTGTTTCGATTGAAAAGCAAAAACCACCTCATGCCCTTCCAAGCAATTTAGATAAAGAAAACAACGAATTATAAAAAAAAATTATCTTTCAAGAACAAAACTCATCATTTTTAGATCGTCACGCAAAATCCAGCCAATTTTTCGATAAAAGGACTCTACTCCTTTGTTCGATTTTTCAATAAAAAGATGAATTTTCTTGATATCGAGGGAAATAAATCGTTTTATGAGCTCATCCATGATAACTTTACCGTAATTTTTGCGTTGATAATCAGGATGGACTGCGAGATGATGAACATAACCTCTCCGGGCATCAGAACCACCCATAACAACAGCAACGATCTTTTTATCGAGCATGCCGACCAAAAAAGTATTGGGATTGCGATGATAGACATTTGTTATTTGTTCTTTGGTATCTGAACTTCCAAGGGATAGACCGGTTAGTACCCAGATATTATAAACCTCTTCATACATATCAGGAGAAAAATTAATGATTTTCATTAAGATCTCAAAGAAAATCTTACAATTTAACTTTTTTAATACCATCAAAACCGAGAAAAAAGAAATTTACTTTGTTGAATTAAAAAAAGGGAAGAAATTATCGGGTTGCCCAGGTAATATCTTCTGCAGTTAAACGTTTTCGCTTTTCATCTTTGACTAGAGTTAAAGCTTTTTTGGTGGTTTGAATTGCATTTTTTTCAAGTTGTTCAATGAGTAGCTTGACTGCTTCATCACTAACTAAACCAGCCCCTTCTCCCTTCATTAACCGACGTACTGGTGCTTTCGAGATAAAAGAACTACGATTTTCAGAAGTCGATTTGACGACTTTCTTTTTAGCAGGTGCTTTTTTCTTCGCTGCTGCTTTTTTCTTTGCCATGATTAAATCCTCCAAAAAACTGCCATTCCAATTGATTTTACCCAATCAGAAAACAGAATTCTAATATATCTTCATTTTTTCTACTTAAATAGGTTATGCGAATTTCATCGATGTTTTGATTTCGTTCATTTAATTCTTACTTGGATTATAAACAAGAAAAGCATCTAAACCTAGGACTTTATAAAGAGTAAGCAAATGATTTTAATATAGAATGTACGAGGTGAAATTTGCATAGCAAATACCCAATTTATTAACCACCCTCTCTTGAAAGAGAATGTTTTACTAAAGCGCAAATTTCAAGTCGATATTTTCGTGACTTGTACAAAATCAAATTGTTTAGTGGTAGTTCCAACGGGATTGGGAAAAACCATAATCGCACTACTGTTAAGTTTACAAAGGTTAAAGAATAATGATACTAAAATAATATTCCTTGCACCCACACGTCCTTTGGTGGAACAACATTTACGTACCTTTCAGAATTTAACCAACATTGATCCTGATTCACTACTAATGATGACAGGAATCATAACCCCAGAAAAACGTAAACAACTTTATCAAGAAGATATCACGCGATGTCTTTTCATGACTCCGCAAATATTGCAAAATGATCTAATTTCAGGCCGAATTTCCTTAAAAAACATATCATTAATGATTTTTGATGAGTCCCATCGGGCAACAGGAAATTATGCTTATACCTTCTTAGCCAAACGATATATGCAAAATGCAAATGATCCAAAAATACTGGCAATGACAGCATCTCCAGGTAAAAATAGAGAGAAAATAAAAGAGGTTATGCAAAATCTATATCTTGATGCTATTGAAATTAGAACTGACTCAGATCCAGATGTGAAACCCTATATTCAAGAAGTGGAAACGATATGGAAAAATGTCGATCTTCCGGAAGAAATGCTCGAAGTGCTTAAAGCATTTGAGAACCTGCAAAAATTAATCTTAAGCGAACTCAAGAAAAATGAAATTTTAGATTCCGAAGATATTCGTAAGATTTCACGCAAAGATCTACTTGCAGCAGGAAAAATGTTAGATGGAATGATCATTAAGGCACAACAAGGAAATGATCTTCCCCGTTTGTTATTTTGTAAGAAATTGTTAGCCAATGCAATTCGCATTTCCCATATGAGCGAATTATTGGAAGCTCAAGGAATCAATTCTTTGAAAGCATATCTTGATAAAAATGTAGAACAAGTCAAACAAGGGAAAGGAGGAAAGTCGCTAAAGGAACTCTTTCAGAGCACTCAGATGCAAGACGTTATGGAAAAAATATCTCATCTCACCAAAAACCATATAGATCATCCTAAAATGGCACTTCTGATGAGTCTACTGATGGAACAATTCACTGAAAGCCCAGACTCCCGCGTATTGGTATTCTGCCATTTCCGAGATACGGTCAAGAATATCGTTGAGCAAATTGAGAAAAATACATTAATCCACCCCCATAGCTTTGTGGGACAACAGAAAAAAGGAAAAGAAAAAGGCTTGTCTCAAAAACAACAACTTGAAATTTTACAACAGTTTAAGAGTGGAGTATATAATACATTGGTAGCGACATCAGTTGCAGAAGAAGGATTAGACATATCAGAATGTGATGTTGTAATCTTCTTTGATGTGGTACCTAGTGAAATTCGTGCAATCCAAAGACGAGGAAGAACTGGACGAAACCGATCGGGAAAAGTCATAATTTTTAAAACCATGGGAACTCGGGAAGAAGGATATTTTTGGGCTGAAAAACATCGTGAGAAGGAAATGAAAAGAGTTTTAAATGATATTCGAAGAGAAATACAACCAATGGCAAATTCATCAGAAAATCGGGGGCAAAAGAGCTTAACTGCATTTTTAAAAAAAACACCAAATAACCCAAATAAGGAAATAAAATCCCCCCAAGAAAAAGACTCTAAACTGCAAAATGATCCAAAAGAACCAAATTCTGCACCAGATCTACTCCAATCAGATAATTTAGGAAAGATTTCTATACCCCTAGACAAATCAAAACCTTATATCTTAGTTGATTCTCGAGAAACGGCATCTTCAGTAACACGTGAGTTAGCTGAAAGAAATGCAAATGTATCAATCCAAAAATTACCAACGGGAGATTATATAATATCGGAGCAGTGTGGAATAGAGCGAAAATCAATTCCGGATTTTATTAGTTCAATAAAAGATGGTCGACTTTTTAACGAACTTCAACGGCTAAAGACTCAATTCACGATTCCAATTTTAATAATTGAGGGAGGAATAAATTCGATAACATCAATTAATCGAGCAGCCGTATTAGGAACTTTAACCAGTATTTTGTTAAAAATGAGGATATTTTTATATCAAACAACCTCCCCTGAAGAAACAGCTGAGATTTTAATAGCTTTAGCTAAAAAAGAACAATCAGACAAACCTTCAAAACATTTTTCTATTAGATTCAAAAAATTTCCCGAAAAAATACCCGAACAATTAGAATTCATAATTTCTGGAATTCCAGGAATAAATGCTTCGAGAGCTAAAGATTTATTGATTGAATTTAGAACGTTGCGTGAGTTATTGAATGCCAACGAAAAAAAAATTCAAAAAGTCCCAAATATCGGCCCAGCTATTGCACAAAATATTTTCAAGTATGCAAATGCCGATTATTTAGACCATGGAAACGTTAATTCCGAGAAAGATGAATGAGATGCCAAATAGAGCGAATCATTACAGAATATTCCGAAAAATTGCACCTAATTGGGATTTTGATCTCCATGTACACACAAATTGGTCCATAGATGCTTCTTCAGGAGCCACAATTGAAAAATATGCTCAATTATCTGAAAAATATAAGATTCATATTGGATTTGCAGATCACTACGAATTGGCATGTTTTGAGAAATCCCACATTAACACGCGAAATTCTATCTTAAATCCTGAAACCTTATCAGAATATTTAGAAGAAATAGATTCAGCAAAAGAACACTACAAACATATTTCATCAGGCTTGGAATTAGAATATTATCCCGAAAGAGAAGACCAACTCCAGAATTTTTTAGAGGACTATCAAAATGAATTCGATTTGATTGTAGGAAGTGCCCATGAGATAGAAGATTTCCGAGCAATTACAGTTCTAAGAGATTTACAATGGTTGGTTGAAAAACATGGATCTTTTTCAAAAGTTCTTGGCAAATATTTTGATAAATTGCATAAATTGATTCACAGTCAGCTTTTTGATGTAGTGGCCCATCCAGATGTCATTTTTCGATTTTTAACAAATCATCATATTTGGTTCACTCCCGAATACAGACAATACTTTCCAACAATCGAATTAGGTCATTTGGTGAGGAACTCAAATATGTTGTATGAGATAAATCTAAGTGGGCTTTATTATCCATGGAAAGAGTCATTTCCAAACTTGGATATGTTCCATCACCTTCTCGCCAATGACATTCCATTTTCTATCGGTTCTGATTGCCATTCTTTAAAGCAATTCGAGGAGAGAATATTGGAAATTAGGAAAATTAATTTCATAAATCGGAATGAATGGAAATATCATAAAATATTCTCAAATGATGATTTTTGAATTCCTTATAGGAAAAAAAAGAAAGAAAATTCTTTAAGTAAATTAGTTAATAACTTATAATATATTTGAGAAAAAAATTAAATAAAGTTTCGTCAAATCTTTTTATTCCATCAAAGCAGATTCTAATTAGTAGGGGGAAATAATAATCAAAAAAATTTTGATAGTTGAAGATGAAATCGTTACCGCGATGGGCATCGGAAGCTTGCTAAGCGATATGAATTATGAACCATTAAAAATTGTTAGTTCAGGAGAGGAAGCAATAAAGCAAGTAGAATTAAGCAATCCTGATCTTCTCTTAATGGATATTACATTAGATGGAAAAATGGATGGAATTGATACTGCTAATGAAATTCAAAAAAAACATGATATTCCAATTATATTCATTACTGCCCATGAAGATATTGAAACATTACAAAAAGCAAAAAATGTTGAACCTTCAAGTTATATCATCAAACCTATCCAAACTGTTAATGATTTACTTCCTGCTATTGAACTAGCATTTCATAATTTCAACATCAAACAAAAATTGAAAATGAGTGATGATAAATTAAAACTTATTCAGGATTTGATAGCTTCAGATGAATTGAAAGAAGGAAAGCATAAGAATAAGGAAAATTTAAAGGTCAGAACAAGCCATATATCGACAAAAATTCATAATGAGAAGGATTTTCAAACACTTGTTGGAAAATTAGAAGTTTTGGGGAATATGGACAGATTTCTCATTTTAGAAGTGCTAAGAACTCACCAATTGAAATTAAGCGATATCCAAAAATTGATTAAGAAAAGTCAATCCACTTCATCCCACCATATTAAAAAATTGGAAAGTGAGGGTCTAATTAAAGGATGGAAAAAAGGTAAATTTACTTATTATAGTATTGACAAAGAAAAAGTTCAAAATTTTCTCGATCTATGGAATGCATGGATAGAAAGAAAAGATATAAAGAAAAAAGGAGAACATTGATCTATGGATGATTTGACACCACAAGAAATTAATGAAATAAAAGAAAATCTTGCAAATAATTCTGACTTATTAAACTTACGCGCCTCCATCGAAGCAATCGGAAATGTAGATCGGTTTGCGATAGTAAATCTTCTAAAAAAAAGGAGCTATACCATTACTGAACTGGAAGGTGCATTGAATAAATCACAATCCACAATATCCCATCATATCAAAATTCTTCAACAGCAGAATTTGATCATGGGAATTAAACAAGGAAAGTTTACAGAATATGAGTTAGTAAAAGATAGTTTTAAACGCATGAATTCGTCACTAATAGAATGGTTTTCTGCAATATCGAATTGGTAAACGTTAAAAAAGAAGGAATTGATGGAAAATGTCAGAAGATTCTAATAATTCAAAATATCCAGAGGAAAAAAAAAAGGAATTAGAACAAACTCAAGAATTAAAGAATATGTTAAGTGATTTGGATGATGATGGAATTCCAAAGTTAAAAACCACAACGAGTGCAGATGTTGGAAAAGTTTCTACACCGTCATTTCTTAAAGAGGATCAGCCTTCCGAATCCCCCTTTCCTGAAGAAGGAAAATTGAAATTGATTGGCAAACCCCTGATTTCACCAAAACAAATTACATTAAAACCTCCCACTTCTGTTCCAGAACAACCAACGATTGTTAAATCCAATGTTCAAATAGATGATACACCAACTGGAAATTTCTGGGGTGATTCAGAGATTTTTTTTAAACAATTAGGAAAGTCTTATGAAGACAGATATTCACTTTGGAATCAAACATCTTCTTCGATTTTAACGATTCTACGAAAAATGCGAAGAATTAATGAATCCAACACCGAAAGTTTAATCAAATCCATCAATGACTTAGAATTAAAATTGAACTCCGGATTGAAAGATTTTTCCATGAAGCGAAATGAAGTAGAACGTTTTAGTGATATTGATTATAAACGAGTGATAAAAGATTTTAAGAAAACCATGGATTTGTTAAATATGCAAATCCGGGAATTCAAATTGCAACAGAGTATTAGTGAATTATATGATATCTATGTAAATTAATTCTTTTACACTATCTTTTTAGGAATCTTTCTTGAATTAATATTAGGGGATACATATCACAGACGTAAAATTTGACATTCTTGTTGAATTAGGAAGTTTTGAAACGAAAATAGGTATAGCGGGAGATTATGAGCCTAAAATTATCAACCCATCAATATTTGCAGATTCAGATGAACCCATAGTTAAAATTTCATCCCAAACAGGTTTATCCAAGATGGGAAAAGAACGTCATTATGGAAATAAAGCACTCAAATTTAAAGATACCTTGCTCATTAAATATTTTCTTAAGACCAAAGATTTCTCATCCTTTGCATATTTTTTAGCTGAAATCTTCAAAAATCAAGGCTGGATCCCTTCAGAATCAAATCTAATCATTGTTTATCCATCTTATATTTCAAAAATAGAATTAAATGAACTAAAACGAATATTGCAAGAAATTATGAGTTTTCCAAAATTTGCCTTTATTCCAAATTCTGCAGCAATTTTGACCGCCTTAGGAAAAGATACAGGAACAATCATTGATTTTGGACATTTTTCAACGCGAATTGAAGGTATTTTTAAAGGATTTCCAAATTTTGAAAGTAATTTTATTTTTCCTATCGGAGGCCACCATATCACGCAATATCTTATTGATGTGATATTTGAAAAATATCAATATTCTTCCACTCATCCACTATATAGTATTGCCCAAAAAATAAAGGAAGATGTAGTTGAATCTTCTTTAAGAATTGATGAAATAATTGACGAAATTGCTACAGGATCACAAGAATACGATTTTACAATTTATTTACCGGATGGAAATCAGTTGACAATCAACAAAGAAAAATTTCTTGCGAGTGAATTATACTTCATCCCAGAGCTCGCGCATATTCGATCCGATAATCTAATTGAATTTATTATGAGATCAATTAGAGCATGGGAGAGAGATCAAATACCAATAATGCTCGAAAATATAGTTCTTTGTGGTCAAGGGGTCAAAATTCCAAATTTAAAATCTAAATTGCAACAACAAATTAAGAAACGCTTCCCAATCACATTGAATGTGCAAATATTCGAAGATAGTCAAAATCCCAACGCAATTTGGAAAGGTGCATCACAAATTTATCGTAATTCGCAAAAAAGGATGGAATGGGAATAATATGATCCACGGTACAAATGTAATCGATGATTTTGATGAAATTTCATCACATATTGATAAACTATTAAATCAAGAACAACAATATTGGGCAATTCAATTGTGTAACACAACAATTAAAGAAATACAGACAAGTAATTTGTCTAATTCCGAAATTATGCGCCGATATACAATTTTAATTGATCTATGGGAGCATCATCTACGAGTCTTGGTTAAAAATTTTTATGCTAATTGGCCTCTTATCTATAATGCCTATAATTTTTTATTTGAAATACTTTTTTTAATTCAAGATTTTTCGCGTTTGATTTATAATGGGCTTCGATTAGCCAAAGTTCTTGTTAAAATTGGCTTTTCAAATGATTTCAGCATTGCGAATTTCTTAGATTCATTAGCAATTTTTACCGCTCGTGCGGATTATTTTAAAGAAACCATTGAACTTTTACTATTGTCTTTATTTTTCAAGAAAAATTATCAACGAAATGATTATTTTGAACGTACTTTAGCCAAACTCTCTGAAATATTAAGAAAAATTGCCCATGATCAACGCCCCATTTTACTAAAAAGTGTTAGCTTAAATATTTATCAACAGTTTTTTGAGGGTTCTATTAAATACATTGAATTTATTGAGACCATTTATTTGGTTTCACTTAATAAAATTGATAAAAGCGTTCAAGAAGCTTTTCATATATTGATCAAAGAAAAAGTTCATCTTATGGATCCGGGACAAAATTTAGATTTGACGCAACAAACAATTGTAAATCTTCAAATGATTAAAGAAAATTCTTGGGCTTATTCTATCGTGCAAAATTATTGTGAAGAATTAAAAAATAATAATGAATTATCAAAAGCAAAAAAATTTTTAAGGGAATTTATAAAAACCTGCTACAGACAAGGCAGCTATCAGACAGCATTCCTTGCGTATGAACATTTAGCCACATTTTTCACAAATTTTAAGGGATTTCCCACATATTTGGTAAGTATTTGGGCTGAAGCGGCAAAAAAATTCAGAAATTTAAAAGACAAAAAATATTTTGTGCGAGCCATCAAAGAATACAGAGATTTGCTCATAGTTCCTGATGATTATTATTCTTTTAAGGATTATTGCTATGCACGCAATGAATATTATTTAATATGTCGAGGCCACATTTTTACTTCAAAAGAAGACTTCTGGTGGGCGGCATTACATCGAGGGTTTTTTGAAGAAGGTTACTTGGAGATAGTTACGTTAAGTGCTAAACAATTGGGAATTCAAGATCACCCATGCTTTATTCAACTTATAGAAGAACAACTTCCTTTTACAATTAATCGTATAAAAGAGCGTCGAATTTCCCGAAAAGAAGCGGATATTGGCGGAATGATGCCTTCAGAGATTTTATTAAAATTAAGGATTCCATCCCGAAAACCGATTAAATTATTTTCCGAAATTTACTATAAATCAGGGTTTTCGAAAATGGACAATATTGAAACCAAGGAATACTGGGATGAACCATATTTAAATGAATTATATCTAAATCTTCCTGTTTATGGCACGACCATAGATAATGCAACCCATTCTGAAAAAAATGAGACTGTTATCTTAGAACAACAACAATTTGGCATGTTGGCCTATCTTTTTTTACCTCAAAATATACGAGATTTTATTGAAGAATTGAATTTAAGATCGGATCATACCCCCGAAGTTTATGTAATTATGGATGAGCCGAATTTTCCTCTTGAAATGCTAAATGATCAAAGATCATCATTTGGATCAAAATTCGCTTTTGGATATAGATTTCGAGAACCCAAACTTGCAATGGAAAAAATCAAGGTGGGAAAATCACAAGATGAAATTAATCTGAAATTCACCATGCTAAGTATAGGTGACTTAAATCAGAAGTTTCCCCATGTTTGGAACGAGGAAGAACAACAATATTGCCCATTATTTAAGTTCCAAAATGGTGAAATACAACGGAAATTTATTGAGGAGAAAATTAATAATCTTCAGAATTTAGTAGATCGTTTTTCTTCTATTGATCCCTCATATAGTTCAAAAGATAGTATTGAAAAAGAAATTACATCAGGTATTTATAATATAATTCACATTTCTGCAAATATGTTCTATTTAGATCAGAATCCTAGCCAATCCTACTTCCTTACTTCAAACAATGAGGTACTCAGCATACAAGAAATAATTGATATGTTATCTTACGCAAAACAACGAAACGAACTTCAAGGATTACCCTATTTTAGACCTTTGTTGATTTTAGATGTCCGGATAATCGATGAAAGTAATAAATCAATCCCACGATTTTTCACACAAATCTATAACATTACCAAATCAATCAGCTCACGTCATTTCATTGGAATTTTTGCTCGAATATCTAATGAATTCAATGATATGCTAAAATTATACTTGGGGGAATTTATTAATCATATCTTTCTTAATGAATCTATAGGTAGCGCCCATCTTAAAGTCAACAAACAATTATTCAATATATCCCAAAGCTTTTCAGATGAGAATGAAGAAGATTCAAGATTAAAAATGATTTTACGAGAATCACACTACGTTTTTATTGGAGATCCTTCTTTAAAACTAGAATAGAAAATAGTACTAACAAACTTAATGTTCAAAAATAACAAGAACTAATTGATCATAAGGGTGAATTTATGTCTTTATTAGCAGCCGAAAATATGAAATTAAAAAAGAGAATTGAAGATCTCGAAAACCGACTTCTCCGCTTAGTGGGAGCAATTAAAATTTTTACCGGAGGACTGGCGGGAAAAGAACACGAGATGAATAACCATATTGCGGAAATTATAACCAATGCAACTGAAATTAAAATTGTTGCACCTTATATAACGGAAGAATTTGCTTTGATTTTACAAGATCGGGCAAAAAATGGAATTAAAGTCCAAATTGTCTTGAACGATAGACGATTATGGCCTGATGAATATGCTAAAATATATGATAAATTAAAAGCAACTCAAGGAATCGATTTAATTAATAATCCAAATGTGAAATATTTGCTCATTTGGTCTCCATCATCAGCACTATTCACGAGTGGCCCTTTAAGCAAAGATTCTCTTATGAAAACAATATTGATTGGTACATTAGTGAATGAAAAATCAAAGTTAAAGGAAATATTACAAATTTTCAATCTTATGTTACCTTCATTCATGCGCAGTTAAAAAGGAGAAAATACCCATTTTTTTTAACACCTTATTTCTTATTGATCTTAATAACCGATTTTTGTCTTAGGTGACTTCTGATTCAAGAAAAAAAAACATCCCGTGAAACCGGTGGAAAAGAACGAATAGATCAAGTATATTCATTCATGATGAAAATATACTACTATCTTGGGTTAGTGTGCTTTTTCCCCTATATTACAATCAAAATTTCACAAATTACATTAGAAAACATTGATTTCAATGTTTTTTCCCGAATAATCATATTTGAAAGTTCAATTCTTGTCATTATATTTGTCATGGATTATCTGAGTATGAAAACATCATACTTAGACAGAATAAGTCGCCTAATTACACTTATTTTTTCAATTACAGGTGCCATTGCGAGCATTTTCCTATTCATTAATATTCAAAAAGGGTGGGAAATAGCACTTTCAGAAATAATTATTTGGGCATCTATACTTTCCTATTCTTTTGCCTTTTTGGGATGGTTCTTTATCCGAGCCGAACACGGTTTAACACCTAAAAAGAAGAAACCTCTATATAACACCAGTTTTTGGGCACTCTGGATCTGTGGAATTTGCTTTTTATTCGAATTTTTCCTCCCTGGAGCATTTATGATCAGCATTGCATTAATAATGGGAGTTTATCCATTCTTTATCATCTTGATGGGCCAACCAAAGGTTGTTCCCCATATTAAACCCCATAAATTAGTAAGCTCTTATTCACGGGCAACATTTTACAATTATATCATTGATGCCTTCAAAGCTCTTGCCATTTTGGTGACGATTGTGGCAATAATATATAATGGATCCGTAGTTTTGTTTCCTGAAACTCAAACCATCAACTCCACAGAATGGATTCGAAATCTGGCAATAACCATCATCTTTGCTGGTATTGGGATGGAAATTGTTTCCTTAATTCAAGATAAATTCTATGGCCTTTTAGTATTAATTGTCTTGTATATTCTTTGCATCGTCCAATATATTCTACTAAATACACTACATTTTGAATATTGGTGGATCGCAGCACCATTAAATGGATTAATTATTGCTGGAATCTATTTCTTCATTGAGCAAAAAATCTATAAAAGTGACAATGTTGGAGTTATGCCCGGAAGCTTCTATATGCTAATTCTTTGTATAATTATTTTAGCAATATTACTCCGCACCGATACAGAAATCGATCGAATGTTGGAAAATACAAAGTTAATAGCTTCCTTAGTAGGAATTGCGTATATCATCGGATATATAAGGGAAGCTCCTAAGCAAAAATCTTTACGAATTTCAGTATAACCAATTTATCCAATTTTTTCCAAGGTTTCCATAATGATTTGCGGAATTTCAGCAATATTGAGGATTTTAAGTAATTCTCCTTGGGTTGTATCAAGAATTAAATTTGCATAGCTTCTTGAATAAGATCGTGTATTCACACCAAGAAGAAAATGAGCGCGTAAATTTACATATTTCTCAAGTTCCTTTCTAACAACATTAAAAGATTCAAAGAATTCACAATCTGTTAACAAAAAACATAACTTGTATTCAGCTGTTGAACTTTCTAGTTGTGAATGACCCCATTCAAGAGCCTTTTGTACTTGAGTTCCTCCTCGTGCATGAAGATCAAGAAGTTCGTCAGCAATATCATCAAGATCTTTCTCATCATCAAATGATTTAACAGTATGGGTATCAGATTCAAAAAATGCAATGGCTACTTCTTCGGTTTTAAGATGCCCAATTAGGACTAAAGTGGCAATGGAACAAGCAGCTAATTTATCACCGCTCATGGATCCTGAAATATCCAATAGGAAACAAATGGATACTCGCCCTTTTTGAGAATCTTGGACGAATAAATCATCCCCACAAACATGTTCAAGATTTTTTCCTGATGTAATGATGTTTTCAATGGAAGCGTCAATATCGACCAAATCCATTGGATCTCCTTCAATATAAGGCCGTAATTTCGAGGTGGGAATCAATCCTTTTTCACCAGTTCCCCTTTGATTCGAAACAATATTCAAAGCAATTCTAATCAACATGGATTTAGTTAATTCTCGAATCCGCTTTTTCATGTCTTTTGGAATATTCCGACGGTGATGAAACCATTGCAAAAGAAGATTTTCACCAGGTCCAGCCGATAAACTGTCAATAAACAAATTTTGAGCATTTTGATTCATTCCAGAAATACAATTCATTGTACAACTGAAATCTTTATGGGCTAAAGCACTTAAACCATAGAAATTTTTATTGTTTGCCGCTATCTGAGTTAGATCAGCAAGTTGACTTTTAGATAAAGATTTACATGTGTCAAGAAGTTTTGAAAAAACTTCATGGGAGTTCAATTGTTTTGCAAATAACTTCTTCAAAATTTCAAAAGAACCACCAATAATTTCCATGAGACGTTCTTCCGAAATTCCTTTTTGAGTTCCAATATCATACATTTTACTAATAACCATGGGAATCTGTATTTTCAGTAGGAATTTAACTTGGTGTATGAATTCTTCAGGAGAAGCACAGTTTTTTAAAGAAACAAAACCGGATTGAGATGCTTCTTCTTTAAATTTCTCAGCACAATGAGAATAAAAACATCTTTCTGAATATTGCATTAGATTTTGAATTAATTCATTAATTTGAGCGGAGTTCTTCTGAGATTGAGGGTCCTGAGAAGTTGAAATTTTAGCCAAAGCATCCTTTACGAACTGAGTTAAATTTTGATCCCACTGTGGAACAGGATATTGTGCATGATAGAGATCTGCCAAATCGGGAGACTGATTTTGCTGGGCCCACTGATCGTGCAATTCATGAGCCATTGGGGAATCAAATTTTGAAGACATTCTTCGAGCTATATCAAACGCATTTTCGAGATTCTTGTGCAAACTTTGTTTAAATACTTTTTTTTTGTTAAATACAGGGATTTGGTCAGAAATCTGTGACATTTCCCAAACATCAGATAACGATCTAATTTTTTGTTGAATTTGAGCAGCATGACACTTTAATATCGATTCTTTTTCACCCAAATCTTTAATAAACTGAAGAGTTTTTGTACACGTACCAATATCAGCAGTTTTGATAAGATCAATTAGATGTTGTCCATATTCTGAAGATTTTGCACAATATTCCAGGCCCATTTTTATCCATGGTGCATGCGTTTGTGTAAGCAACTCATCACTCCAACCTAAATTTGTAGCAGCTTGAACATCTTTTGGAGAAAGTTGTTGTACAGATTGTGATACTAATTGGTGGGCATGATCTTGAGCTTTCTGTAAAGTATTGATGCCTCGATGTAACATATCTATATACCCTTGGCGCTGATCAAAAATGCTGGCTATAGATAAGAATGGATCTTGCTGATTTGCAGCTTTTTCGTAAAAATCTTGGATAAAATCCATAAGATATTCGAATTCTTTGAGATCAGCAGTTCCATCAAAAGCTTGAGAATTAATTTCATTCAAATCAAGACCTAAATCATCAACTTCTGCTAAAAAATCATCAAATAGATCCTCTTTTTTAACTTGAGACACATTTTTTCCAGAAATAGATCTTGCAGTTGGTGAGGCGATTGTAGAACCAGATAAATCAATCGATCTGTTATCGGGAAATAAAATCTCAGTGGCTATTCGCTTAGCAACAATCTGATCCTCAATGGGAGTAGTTATCACAGCAGAAGTAATAAAATTTTCAGGAGTGAGAATATTTTTCCTATAGTACATGGCCGTTAGAAGCTTTGGGATGGCAAGAGCTTGTCTTGAACTTGGTACATTAAATAAGAGTGATTTAGACTTGCGCATTCTAAAAATAAATTCAATGGAAAATTGGATAGGGGTAAGAATTACACCTTGAATATTGTTTAAACATGGCGGGTCCCCAATTAAAGATTGATTTTTACCTAACAATGATTCTCATCCCTTCAATTAAGAAATTTATTTAGGCAACTCCAACTACCCGAATTAGAAGATCTTTAATAAATGTATCAAGATTTTTCCCTGGACGTAACTCCAGTGAATCTTTTAATATGAGTTTTGCTGAATCTGCCAATAATTGATTATCAATAGGAACCTTTAATCGCTTCGAACGTTCAGCCACAAATCGGGCCAGACCAATACTAGTCCGAAGACTAGGAGGTTTTTCAACATTCGGATCATTACGACACTGAATCATCAATTCTAATATTTTTTCGTGAGTCATGGCAGATAAATTGTATTCTGAACAATTACTTTGAATGATTTTTTGTTCTAAAGCACGGGAAGGATACCCCAAGTGAATCCAGACTTTTATTCGATCCTTTATTGCAGATGGTAATTTTCGAGTACCTCGCATTTCAGAGGGATTCATGGCCGAAATTACGTAAAAATTAGAATCTACTTCAAGCCATGATTTTAATTGGGGAATATATAATCGACGTTCTTCCATTGCATCCAACATACTATTTAGCACATATTCATCACCCCGATTCAGCTCATTGGCTAAAAACACGCCCCCTTTTAATGCAGCTAATGTAAAGGGTCCGGGTACATATGCTTCTGCTGAAAAACCATACTTAAATACAAGTGTAGGATCAAATGAACCGATTAATGTCGCCGGGCGCACTAAATCTGAAAAGGTTACCCAATAAAAATCGCGATTCATATCATAAGCAAATTTCCGACATAAAGCAGTTTTTCCACAGCCCACGGGTCCAACTAGTCCAACAAACAACCCTGCATTATACGCATCTAACATCGCATTATAAGCATATTCATATTGACCTTCCATTACAATATTAATATTTTCCCGAATATCAACAATTCGTTTCGATTCCATCAATTTCGCAAATTCTGAAATAGGTTTTGTTTGATTCTCTGCACTCATTTGAATTCTCTCCATAAAAGTTATTTTTTAAAAAATATCTCGGTCGTAGTAGGTTTTATCACTATTGGTGATTCATATTTTAGTTTTTTTATTTGTTCGGTCACCAAAGCATATTCCACTTTTGATAAAATATTCCGATTTCCAAATCCAACCCGCTTAACCACTTCTTTTCCAAGCATCGAAGATTTCAGATCCGAAATATCATATTTCTTTCCCTTTTGAACCACCTTTTTTTGACGAAATTCTTCGATTCTTTTTACAATCACCATTTTTCTGACAGGGGTCCAGATTGGATCTGCTTTCATTAAACCTAGTTTAAAGAAATCATGCCGAATCTTATTTGATTGCAAAAATTTCACAAGTTTCCGAATGATCTCCATCATAAATTTTTGGATCAGCATTTCGGAAGTATTTCCGAGGGGTTGGGGATCGGATTGTACATTTTCAAGCATTTCCTCCACCACATAATTAGGACCAGCATAAATTTGCTTAAATTTTGCCTTGAACTCTTCAACCGCATTATTTTGTTGGTTTTGATCGGAATAATTGTCCATTTTAGTTTGCATTGTTTTTTCAATCCTATGTTTGAATTCTGATTTTTTGTTGGGAAGTAATTTTATCGACATCTTGGTGTGTGATAAGTAGAACTTGGCTATGTTGAGTAATGTTATGTAAATGGGATAATACATTTTCACGATTTTCCGAATCAATAAATTCGGTAGGTTCATCAATAAGCAATACAGGAGGATTACCAATAAGATCACCAATTGCAAATTTGTATGCTAACCCCAACATTAACTTATGCCCACCCCCTTGATAAACATTTGCTGGATATATATCATCGGTTCCGGCATCAATTGGGGTCACGTTTAAACTATAATCTGTGTTATCCACTTGAATTTTACTAAATTCTGATTCCAAAGATAGACAATTATGATAGTCTAAAATTTTTCCTTCTAAGGCTTTAGAAGCATTTTCACGAATAGTGTTTTGAATTTCTTCAAATATCTGTTTATAACTTGTATATTTAGAGAGTAAAGTCAAAATTCTTTGAATATTAATCAACTTTGCATTGTAATGGCTGATTTCTTTGTCCAATTCCATTAAATTTTGTTGACTTTCAATTAATTTTTTATTAACCTTCTGCAATTCCTGGTGACTTACATTAAGCAAGGTATCCAATTTACTACCGAGATTTTTAATTAGATCAACATTTTTTTCAGTAAATTTTTTGATTGATAAAAAATCTAATGGATCAGTGGAAATCGCCAGTAATCCCTCTTGAGATTCACTGAATATTATATCTGGAGAAAAAGAATCAGAAAATTCATTCTCTTGAAAATTATGATTTTGTTGAACTAATCCATCACTTCTTTCAGATTTATCAAGAAAATCAGATTCTTTAAGGGATTGAAAACAAATTTTTAATTGATTAATAGATTCTATAAGCTTGTCAAGATTTTCTTGAATTTTTTGATTGACTTTTTCCTTTTCTCCCCCAATTTGCTTTAGGCTTATATTCATATCATGAGCTAAATCGCATTGGGTTTTTAATTGAGCCATTTGAGCAGATATTTGTTGTGACTGAATCTGCTTGTTTGCTATTATTCTTTGTATCTCACTACATTCTTTTTCATTTTGATCTTGAATTTGCGCATATTCGGATAATTTACTTAAGATATTACCATTTCCATCAAGAATAGCAATTTGAGCATGAATTTTTTTCAACTGAGTGTATTTTAAAGACAATTTTTGTTTCTCGAGCAATATGCTTTGATTTTCATGCAAAAGAGTTTTTTTTGTGTCTTTTAATGTCTCGATTTGGAGATTTATTTCTTTCTTTTCTTGCTTCAATTTTAAATTTTCATACTCCAAGTTTTTGATTTCCTTAATTACTGCATTTTTATCAATAGAATTTCCACAATATTCGCATAATGGACTTTCAGAAGATTTTTGACGCCTCGCTAGAATACCTCCAATATTTCCAATATCAGATTCCATTTTTTTCTCAGCTAAAACAAGTTTGTCAATTTTTTGATTAAGTTCGTCTTCAATTTCACCATTATTGGATAATTTGATTTCACTTTGGTTCAATTTTTGCTGAATCGAACAACTATCGCCAAATTCCTCTTGTTGTTCTGTCAATTCATCAAGCAATACATTACGATTTTTCTGATTTAATTCGAGTTCCATGATCTTCGACTGGTATTGTTGTGTCAACTGTTCAATTTCATGTTTTTTTTTATCAAAATTTTCAATTTCATCGTTTATCGCTTTTGCACATTCCTTAAATTCATGAAATTTATCATCCATATCTTCTAAGGAATGATTATCTTTGAGAATTAATAGAAATTTCTCCTGAATTGTCTCATATTTTGTTTGAACGTTATCTTTATCATGTTGCAAATCTTCACGTTCATTTAAAATCGATTGGAGAGCAAGAAAATGCTTTAAAATAGAAGAAAAACCATCTTTGAATTTATTGAGACTTTCTACATTGCTTTGGAAAATATTAATCTCTGTATTTAGTTTCAATATTTCTGCAAGATTATTTTGTTTATCTTCCCGTAATTTGTTTAGTAGAATCTCAATATTCCCAATTCCTGCTGTTTTTTTTTCCAATAAATTAATTTTGTTTTTAAAGGTATCTGCTAAAGCACTAGCAGCAGTTATACCAAAAATAACATCTAAATTCTTGGAACCATCTAATATATTGCTAATAGTGCCTTGTTTGAAAAACATTCCTGCTTCAAAAAATCGTTTGGAGATCCCAGTGAGTTCAACAAGTTTTAATCGTAAATTTTCTTCTCTATCCCCAAAATCTGTAGATAAGATATACACTTCATCTATATTGCCATCCATACCATTTTCTTGAGGTTGTAGTTCTTTCAAAGTAAAAAATCCTTTTGCGGAATTAGTTCTACCAGATATTTTGTGCATCCGTTGCAATTTATATTGTCGATTATCTTTTCCTTTGAAAAATAGCTCCACTCCAATTGTTTTTTGTCCGTAGAGAACTAATTGGTTTATTTTTTTGAACCCTTGTACAGTTCCAAAAAGACAATATTCCACAGCATAAAATAAAGTGGATTTTCCAGCATTATTTCGCCCATGAATTAAATTAAACTCATCAGCCAACTGGAGAGAATAATCTAAGTGTTTTCGAAAATTCTTTAATCGCATACTCTTTATCATTTTCAATCATTCCGGATATTATACTCAAATAATTCCTCCACGCGGTCATTGAGAAGATCCTTTGCCTTTTTATTCAAATTGAACGTTTTTGTTAAATTGCCTTCATCATCATATAAATATTGTACAAATTGAAAAAGTTGAGAAAGTCCTTGAATTTCCGTTTTGGATAATCCAGATTTGTTAAGAAGTGCATCTATGTTAAAATTTATGCTCAATAAAATATATCTCCCATTTTATTCAATTTAGACTTTGAATTGAAAGTTTTAGAATTATCTTTTGTTGCATAAAGTTACTTAAAAACTCCGATTTTTTTTTCTTATTTGTAATTTCCAGATAGTCCTTTTATTCTGTAAGGTGAACCTATTTGATGTTGATTTTGTACTAATTGATCAATTAATCCAAAATAACCAAATAATTAGGTGATTAAAATGGATAAAAAAAATGAAGAAAAAAAAACTACTAGTTTTAAGAGAAGAATATGGGTACCCGCCTGTCCTACTTGCGATTGCGGATGTACCGATGAAGATGACAAAGAAAATGTTGAAACCCTGACTTTTGAGATTCCAGGTGTGGATAAAGATAAGATCCATCTTGATGTAACAAAGGATCGAGTCCGTATGATTGCACATCGCAATGCTGAAACAGATTACATCTCAGAATATATGTTCTCGTGCACAGCAACTTTGGATAAAGAACCCACCGCCAATTATAAAAATGGGATTTTAACATTAGAAGTTCCAGTAGAATGCCCAGATCCATATAAAGATGCACAAAGGTTAACAATTAATTAAAAGAGTGAATTTTAGTAATTTTTTTTTATTTTTACTTAAATATATTGCTTTTAAGATACTAAGCTTTCAAAATACAAATATAATCATGATCAATATAATGGAATTAAGGAATAGGAAAGGAAAAAAAGAATTCTTTTGAAAGTTACCACGTAAGCTTTGCCCAGAATACATTGTGATCGGATTGGGAAGGTCCCTCAGGAATAACCCAAACATTCTCAACCTCAAATTCAGAAGATATAAAGATATGATCAATGCGCCGGGTCATATTATTTCCAAATTCATCAACACCAGTAGGATAAACACGTAACCATGTATCATCTAGCATTGTTAAGGACATGTTGTAATATTCTGAATCTTGCCTTGTATTAAAATCCCCCATTGAAATTACGTGATTCAGAGATTCATCTTCAATTTTCTCAAGAATTGCATTCATATGTTCACGGTGATTATCAGCATTACCATCCGGATGGGATGAGAAGATATGAAATTCTTCATTATTTATCAAAACGGTTGCATATGCAGTCCCAGTTTCATCCTTATTGCTGTAAGAAAATAATGTTTCAGCACGAGTGATTGGAAATCGGGAGAGAATTGCTGTACCAAACGTCCCAGTTACAGTTTTCGGTCCAAAATACGAGTAATAATCGAGCGCAGTAGCAAGATAGCGAACAAGATCATTATTCCAAAGACCAATCCGAGTAGTATCACACTCTTGCAGAGCAATAATATCAGCCCCCGAATTCTGAATTACTTCGAGTTGGCTTGCGTAGTTAGCTTCAGCCGATTGGTTATTTCCTTCTTGAATATTATATGTCATAACAGTAATTGACGAAATAGATTCGTTGCCATCACTAGCGGGTGAAGGCACCACAAGAAAAGCGCTGATGATAATTCCAATAGTAACCAGTGAAGATAGGATAGCGATACTTTGTTTCCCAATTTTGGGAATTGAAATCACATTGAATTGATGTTGGGTAAGATTTATGGCAAAAACCCCACCAATCATCCCCAATCCGATAATTAAATAGGGTAACCAATAGAGATTTCGAAGTAAATTACTCACCGGTTTCACATAACCCCAGACGTTTGTAAAAATAGCCATGAAAATGAGGATGATAAAATACAATCCATGAAGGGTAAAACTTCCAGTTAAAGTTGAGAGTTTAGGGGAAGAATGGATCAATTGAGAGCAGAATAAAACCATATCTAGGAATATAATTGGTGATGAAATTAGCATCATGTAAAGAGGAATCTGCTGATACCAATATGGAGATCCAACAACAACAACAGCCGAATCAGGAGCACTAGGAAAAGAGACGGTATGCACAATAATAGTAAGGGCGAGCATAATGGTGAAGAAGATATTCCATGCCCATAACCCCCATTGAGGTATCTTTGAGATAATATCAGGCTTGAGGGCAGAAACTATAACTAGACTCAGAATTACAATCACTAAAATTACAACAATAGCAATATAATTCCCTTGAGTCCAGCGAGCGAAGACTGTGGGACTCTCAAATCCAAAAACAATCAAAATGAACAAATTTAGAAGGCAAAAACTCGCTAAAAAACTACGGTGGTTTTGCTGCTTGCTCGAAGGGGGAAGTGAAACTTTTTCTTCTTGAGGGGGCGCGATTTCAATAATTTTTCCAAAATTGAAAATTCCAAACATGCAAATAATGCCCAAAACCCATCCAATTAGTTGAGTCCATCCAAAGATAGAAGAATCAAGAGAAGCACCAATTGTGCGAAAAAGAATAGATAATAGCGTCGCAATAGCTAAACTTATACCCTGAGCAAGGCCTTCTTCTTTATGGAAATCTTTAGGAATTTGAAGTAAGTATAGGGGATAGAACAAGAAGAAAAACGCAACTCCAAGGCCTGCAAAAATGATCGTCGGTCGAGTTTTTAACCAAGGTGAAATTAAGCGAAAAATAATTACAAAAATAGCGAATATCTGAGAAATCCTTCGATAAACCAAAGGTTCTTCGTAAGATCCCTGGAAAAAGAATTTATTTAAACGGGAAAGAAATGAATTTTGAGATAGTTCAGGTTTCCTAAGTAATTTGATTTTTAAGGGAAGAAAAATCAGTAATCCAGATGAAAACATCCAAGCGATTCCTGCAGCATACAGATTTAGGGAAGACCCAAGTAGGTTGACAGAATAGATCGCACCAATTAGGAACGTGGCAAGTTGTAAAAAGAATAGAAAAATAATGGATAAAAATCCCACTTTCCATAGAAAATGATTAGATTCCATATTTTTTATTTATAGCAAGATCCTTATAAAAGGTTTGAAATGTAAAATAAAATGATCAATTTCGTTCAATTTTTTAAAGAATGTAAATTTTCGTTAGATTGATGTTCTACGACTAACAATTAATAAAAAAAATGGAATTGGAGTTCATAGTTTATTTTTCTTGAAAAAGATTGAAATCGAGATTTGGCCAAGGATTGTCAATTT
Source organism: Candidatus Lokiarchaeum ossiferum (assembly GCA_025839675.1). Lineage (GTDB taxonomy): Archaea > Asgardarchaeota > Lokiarchaeia > Sigyniarchaeales > Promethearchaeaceae > Lokiarchaeum > Lokiarchaeum ossiferum. The sequence continues at coordinate 4,572,242 of CP104013.1, read as the reverse complement.
CCTCGATTTGATGTAATTCTCCATCCGAGATTCGATTTAAATCATCCAAATTTTTAGCAGCCCAAAGTAACTTGTTAAATCGCTGATGATGATTATGAAAACGCTGATTAGCATATTCTTTTGCCTGTTTTGTATAAAGAAGAAAAGGCCAGTCAGACCCTTCCATCAATAATAGTTCTCGAGCACATTGACGTAAAATTCGATTGTCTCTTTGAGAATATACGCGTTTTGAATCAATAATGAGTTTTAATACTTCTTCAAAATCCTTGATGCTTGAATTGATATATGGCCATAACCAAGCATGTTCCGGATTATTCCACACAGTAAAATCCCCATTTTCACCCCAAGTGCTGGGTTGCATCTTAATGATAGAAAAACTATCTTGTTGTTCTTCAACCAAGGTAGAAAGGGAGATCGTTCTGATCTGAGGCATTTTTGCAAAACGTTGATATACCGCCTCTAACCAATCTACACCTTCCATCCACCAATGGCCGTATAATTCACAATCATATGGAGACATAATCAAGGGAAGACAGTTTGAAATCTCCTCCCTTTTTGATTTTAATGTGTTTAAAACCAATGAAGTAAAATGTTCCGCTTGATTTTGAACACTTTCTTTGGCACGAGAAGGATCGTAGATGTCCTTGTGAGAGTCTCCAGTTATTCGCCAGTAATGGAGCCCAGATTGAGAATCCTTTTGATGAAATTCTCGATAGTAGGGATCACCAGGATACCCGATTTCGGGAGACCAAACTTGTTTTCCCGTTATCGAATTACGCCCGAACACACATACTCCTGATTCGAGTTTATAACCCCGATAGGTGGATGGATGAGATTCCCCATGTCTATTATCAACGAATTCTGCATTAGTAATCCCAATATCTTCCGTAAAGAAATAGGAAAGCCCTTCATCTGCAAGCCATTCATCTATAGATCGTCGCTCATAATTATAACGTTCAGACCAGTCTCGAGGACGATAAGCACATTCGGGTAACCAGATCCCCTTCGGTTTAGTCTCAAAATTTTTTTCATAGGTTTGAATTCCGACTTTGAGTTGGGAATATATTCCGGAATCAGATTCTAACAAAGGGAGGAATCCATGGGTGGCCGCTGAGGTAAGAATTTCAATTACACCTTCTTCTTGTAACCATTTTAAAGTTCCGATAACATTACGATAGAAATCGTTTTTATAGGTATTATAGGTTCTCTCAAAAGTATCTTTATGGAATTGTGCTACGGCTTGTTTCTTCTTTTCGTGAGAAAATCGATCAATATCCTGTTCTGCACGGTTAATTTTATCTTCCATATAAGCACAAAATTGATCATTCATATAGGGATCAGCCAATTGTTCCGCTAATATCGGCACAACACCAAGCATAATGTGAGGTTTTAAATTTTTTTGTTGAAATCGACGAAAAACCGACAGTAAGGGGATATAAGTTTCATTCATGGCTTCAAATAACCATTCTTCTCCAGCAGGCCATGTCCCCGATTTCCGACAATAAGGAATGTGAGCATGAAGCATTAAGGCAAAGTTTCCATCCATTTTTTTCATGTCAAAGTTATATTAGATGTTCAAGCATTTCAAAATTTTGTTGGTAATTTAACTAGCCAAGGTAAAAAAAATGTTCAAGAAAGATATTTTTCCTCTTCTGTTAAACCTAAAGTAGAGAAAAAAATGTTCGATACAAAATGGTTATCTAAGGAAGAAATTGAAGGATTAATCAACAATGAGCTAACTGATGCAGAAATCGCAAAATGTCGTAAAAATCATCTCTTAGTCCCAGTATTAGACGATATTATAGAAGGTACAACAAAACCTGGAAAAGGAGGAACGGCTTATTTTAAATTTCGAGGTAAAACAGAACCTATTTTAGATTGTACCGCCCAAGCATGGTCTTTGAACTTAGGGCACGCACCAGCAGATGTGAATTATGCAGTTCAACTTCAGGCACAACACAGCACACATGTTAGATATGGCTATTTGACCCCTATTCGAGTAAAATTAATTAATCGTTTGGCTGATATTGCCCCGGGGCAATTGAAGGGGGGAAAAATAGCTTTAAATAATTTAGGAGGGGGAGGTGCGATTGAATGTGCCATTCGGACAGCCTATATCAATACACGGAAGGGTGGAGATCAAATTGCAACATTCTGGCGAGGTTATCATGGATCGAGTTTGGCATTATCTGGAGCCACCCAACAAATTGGGATGGCTATGCGGTACCGTCCATTTGGAATCGATCGATTTTTGAAAACCATGTACCCGTATTGTTACCGATGTCCTTTTGGATATAAATGCGGACTCGAAGGGAAGAAGGACCCCAATTGCAATTTAGAATGCCTTGCTGTTGTTACCCAACATTTGGAAACGTTCCATACCTCCGGAGTTGCAGCCGTACTAATTGAACCTAACCAAGGTGCAGGAGGTCAAATTCCTGCCCCAGTCGAATTTTTGCTTGGATTAAAAGAAGTGTGCAACCGGAATAAGATGAAATTAATTTATGATGAATGTCAAACTGGTTTTGGACGGACCGGAAAAATGTGGATGACAGAACTTCTAAGTGAACAAGCAGGTGCAGATGTTTCCCCAGATATTTTGGCAGCAACCAAAGGAGCTGCTGGTGGATATCCCCTTGGGATTTGTATTGCGAAACCCAAATTAAAAATGCTTTCAGAAGCAGAGGAGCATACCACTTATTCATCTTCACCCGTATTAATGGCTGCGTCTTTAGTAACAATTGAAATTTTGCAAAAACAAAAAATTCCAGAAAATGCTGCGAGACAAGGAGCAAAAATAACTCAATTCCTTAAAGAAATGCAAACCAAATATCCTCAAATTGGAGACATAAGAGGACCAGGATTATTTATTGGAATAGAATTAGTCCAAGACGCAGAATCGAGAGCACCTAATAATGAATTAACAGAAAAAATCATTGAAAAAGGAATGAAAAACAATATAATGTTTGGTGAATGTATGCCCATCTTAAAACCGAGTGGCGAAATGATGCGCAATGTGCTAAAAATTAAACCTCCTTTAATTATTTCCGATGATGAGACCGAAAAAATCTGTCAACTCTTTGAAAAATCCTTTAAAGAAGCCCTTGCAGATTTATCTTAATTTTTTCATCAATTACATTTTTTTCCACTTTTCTAAGTATATAAGTCCCCTCCATGTTTCCACAAGCCAATCAATTTACCAACCTACTGATTTTGTAGCGGTTTGACCATATTCACATTTCATGATTGAATATTGTTCAAATGAACTTAGAAGATTAAATAAAAAATTCAAAACAAAATGAAAGTAAAAAAGTAAAAAATTATTGATTTTGAGCCCGTTTTTCTTTTAATTGGCGTTGGACTTCTTCCCACCGCTTTCCATGTAGCGGAAATTTCCATAGAAAGAATAGTACCATCAAAAGTCCTACGATTGATATCGGTGACATTAAAAGTTTTAATCCACTCGCAATACCACTTGCTTCTTCCAAGGATGCCCCTACAATATATTCTCCCCACCCATAGCCAGAAAGAACTCCTGCCACAGCTAAAAATACAAGAATCGTACTGTAACGGTTAATTAATGCATTTACCCCATAATATGCACCTTGACGTCGGCGTCCCGTTTTTAATTCATCTTCGTCAATAACACGCCCAATAATAATATCCACAAAGAACATCGTTCCACTTAACCCAACTCCAACAAACATCATACATACAATTGCCAGGATTGGAAGATTATCCAAAAAGAAGAATGGAACCAACGCAAGGATCCAAAATGATGTGGTCATCATAAAGGCTTTTCGCATTCCGAATTTATTTCCTAACCATTCCATAAAAGGAAACATTGCAGCGGCCGTAAGAAAAGCAGCTAAAAGCATTACAGTGAGTAATATGTTTCCATCAGTGATCCCCAACACATGAATCCCATAGAGAGAAATAATAGTTGTCAACATTTTAAAGATAAACCAAACAAAGAGATTTGCTGAAACAAAAATCAAGAAAGTTTTATTCTTCAAAGTAATTTTTAGGGATTCAAAGATTCCTAACATTTCATCCGGTTTGGTTATGTGCGTAGGATCTTCTTTCATACCGAACTTAAAGAATAAGAATCCAAAGATAACAACCAAAATGCAAATAACAATCCCTGTAGTAACGTACATGGAATTGACTTCTTGAGCTGAAACTGTCTCTGTGGGAACTAAATTAGCAATTAAGACAGTAGGGAAGACGAAACCCAATAATAATCCCACGATCGTCATAATATTTTTAAATTTATTTGCGCGAGCGCGAGCTTTATCGGTTTTAAACATTTCTGGGAATAATGCTAACTGATTGGAACTGAAAACCGTATAAAACAGATCATACAACATGATGATTACGATCATATAAACAGTATTCCATAGTGGTGAATCAATTGAATTAGACCAAAACATTGGAGGGGTGAATAGAAATATATTTATTAATCCAAAGGGAACAGTTATAACCAAAATCCAAAAACCTCTCCTTCCAAAACGAGATTTTGTTCTATCACTAAGAGGACCAAGAAGAGGATCGTTAATTGAATCCCAAATAGCAAATAAAATAAACGCCCCTGCAAGAACATCCACTCTAAGACCTACAACTGCATAATAATATGAAAAGACTAAAAATTGAAAGGCTTGATGACTCATCTGATCCGCCATCGCACCAAATCCGAAACACACAGTTGTGGATGTAGGATGTTTTGTATTATAATTGAAATTCTGCACATCATCCACTGCAGAACTTACATTTTTTTCATTAATTTCCACAATAAATCACATTCTAAGAAGATTTCTTACTTTGCAAAAATAAAAAACCGACTATTTTTATTAATTATAATTTGAAATCTTTTTTTATTAAAATGATCATTTTATCAAATAATTGTGATGAGATCGCCAATTAAAAATGCTTAAATTACACCAAAAAAAAATAAAAATCAATGTTTCCAAGTTTGCAGAAATCCTAATTAATAAGAATTTTTCATAGTATTTAGTGTAAAATTGCTCTCAGCGTTTTACAAATATTTAAAAAAAATTGGGTACTACTTGAAAATGTTTTACAAAGTTATAAATACTTACAAAGTAAAATAATAATTGTTTTACATCATCAATTTCATAGGATATCGCTAATTTGAAAACCATGGAAACTAAAAAAAAAAAAGAAAGAGTATTGGGCATTAGGTTAGAAGAACAAGATTATCAACGTTTTTCAGATTTTTGTGATCAACACAATATGAAAATGAGTCAAGTGGCCCGAAAAGCTCTATTGACATATGCCTATATAATCTATAATCCCCAAGTTAATCCAAAACTCATCTTTGCAAAGAATCAATTTAAATATATCATTCAATGTTTGACAGAAGAAGAAATTCGGACTTTGGTTGATATTTCTATCGGCAATGGAACTACCGATATGAAAAAACTCGAAAATTATCATCCAAAAGTCATTTATGAAACTGAAGAAAAAACCGAAGTAAATTATCAAATTGAAACTTTGGTCACGTATGTCTTCTCTGAAGATGGAGAGAATTGGTTTAATACAATAGATTATCAGTTTAACGAAAATGTTCTTATAGTATCTGGAGTTCACGAATTGGGAAATAATTTTTCTTTATATGTAAGGGATTTACTCTGTGCTTATACAAAAATGCACAATTATGTTTTAGTAGAAGAGGTTTTTACTTCAAAAAAAGTGCAAGAGATCCGTACTTTCGGCATAGAACTAAAATTTGATTTAGAAACAAAACTATCGGAATGAAATAACAAAGATAGAAACAAGGTTGACACAAATATGGGGTTTGAAATTACATCAGAATTAGAAAATGTCTACAAAGGTTTTTTATTTGAAGGCATTGTAGCTTGCTTATGGTTAGTTCTACTATTAATCATTCTTAATCATTACCGAAAAAAAAAATCTAAGATGACCGCGATTCTCTTAGCTTCTTTTACAAGTTACTTTTTAGGTTTAGTTTTTTCGTGGATTGCCAAACTCATTCAATTGAGTTTTGGATATAATTCAATTGTTTTATTTCCACCTGAAACTCCAAATTTATGGTTGATTGCAAGAATAACTCAATATCGAATAAGCTTCACATTCATTGTCATTGGAACATATTTTACTAATAAGTTTCAAGGAATGGTATTCGATACAGAAATAAAACAATTACGAAACAAAATTATACTCGTTTTGACCATCAGCACAATTTTAGTTTCTTTGATCTTATATTTCCCTTCCCAAGAAATTTTTGATTTGATCACTTTTGGGTTGGCATTTATTGTTATGCTTATGTGCTACATCCCGTTTATGATTCATGCGTTTAAAATGGGATTTAAAATGGAAAAAGCAGCCAAAGTATACAAAACAGCCTTTATATCTCTTGGAATTATGTGTGTTTGTTTTCTCATGATCTTATTAGGTATGTTATTTGATCGTGCAATGATAATATTTGTAGAAGGATGTGAAGGATACACAGTTTTCTACTATATGGGTTGGATTTCAGCGATTATTGGAGTTTTTACTACATTTATGGGATACATTCGCCCGACATTAGTAAAACCATCTCCATCCGAAAATTAAATGGAACTACCAAAAATGACAATCGAAAACTCTTTACATGACTACTTTCCAAAAAAAATTTGGAAAACACTCATTTTACGGATTAAACTAGTGTGGATATTACTAGATCTTGCGCTTCTATGCCTACTAATCTTCCAAAGCAAAATTCAGGGTTTTTTACTCGCATCTATTTGGACCCTATTTATTGGATTAAATTTAACATCATTCTTTCTACTTTTTCATCTCAGTATGGGAACTTTAGCTACAAACTGGGATGATATGGATTATTCTGACTTGATCAAAAGAGATTTTCACTTTGTGAATAAGGATGGAGTAAAAAATTATGCTTATATATACCACTCGAAAGCAATTGATCTACAAAAAGATTTATCCCCCAAAAAAACCATCATTGGACTTCATGGGTGGGGATCTCACCATCGGGAAATGGATCGTTATTGCTTACCCATTGTATTGAAAGAAAATTATGTTTATTTTACATATGATGCTCGTGGACAAGGACAAACCCCTGGAAACAAAAGTGATTTTGAACAAGTTGAGGATGCTGAAGACTTTATTGAGTTAGTTTTGAAACAACCATTTGTGGACAAAAAAAATATTGTTGTTGTTGGAATGAGTTTAGGTGCTGCAAAAACTGCAGTAGTTGCGTACCCCCATCCTGATATTAAAGCGGTAGTCATGCTATCCGGGCCCTTTGATTTAGTTTTGACTAAAAAAATCATGACTGTGCAAGAAAAAATTATCTTCAAACTATTTGGTTACAGCTTTGCCGTCCCCGAAGAAGACTTAATGAAATACAGTGGAACCAATTATTTTAAACCTGAAGGAATTATTTTGCGCGGTGACACAGAACCAACCCCAAACCATAAACGTGTACTTCTACTTGCAAATCGCAATGATCCCACGGTAAGAGTCATAAATACGGAACGAGCAATTGAAGCATTAAATCTACCTCCAGAAAATTATCACATTTATGCACACGGTAGACACTGTTTTGAAGGAAATGAATATTTTGTTTCCTTAGAAATTGCGGATTTTATCCGAAAAGTAATGACCAACTAAATTTTTTCTTCTTTATTAATTATCCCGAAAATTTTTGACAAATCAGGAACAACTCGAGAGGTAACTGTCAATAATTTTTGATGCGTATGATGCCCATTACTTACTAAAACATGTTGACATTGAATTTCTTTAGCCACTTCAAAATCGTGAATTGTATCTCCGATAAACCAGGTGGATTTCACATCAATATCATTAGCAATTATGACTTGATGAGCAAGTTCTGCTTTACTCGCAGCAAACAAATCCCGAAGCCCATTAACAGAATCAAATTTGTGTGCAATTCCTAAATTTTCAACAGATTCGACTAAATGATCATGTTGCATGGCCGAAACGATGTGTTGCTGATATCCTATGGAATTAAAATGGGTCAGAATGGATTGAACTTGTGAATACAATCCACATTGTTCTAAACGTGGTAAATATTCGTTGTAGAACTCTTTAGCCAACTCGGAAAAATCAATATCATCAAAATTGAACCCTAATTTTTCATAATATTCTATAACTGGAAAAGTAAAAATGGATTTGTAATAATTCACAGATACTTGGGGTAAATTATAATTGAGTAATATAGAGTTGATGCTGGCCACGACAATATCAACATCATTTAAGAGCGTTCCATTCCAATCCCAAAGGATTGTTTTTTTTCCAGAACTAATTATGATTCACCTACATAATCAAATACATATTAAGAAAAAAAGTGGTCGAATTATATCCTAAGATCCCCTTTGGATTGCCTTTTCAAAAGGAAGTAAACTAGGGGGAATTTGGTCATTTTGCAAAATTTTTGTAAATTCCTCGGCGACCATACCCATTAACAATTCGCGATTAGATTCATCGGTTCCGAGAAATAAAAACCGACTTTTTGGTAATTCCGCAGCGATTTTAGGATAATCTCGTTGATCATGAATTAAATCATTGGTACCATTGATCACAAAGACTTCCTTGTCCACAGCGCTTAAATTTCCAAATAATTCAAACTCATTTACTTGTTGTGCCGCCCTTTTCCATTTCCACATCACAGCATCCGCAATAAATGCTTCAGCGCGGCTTTTTTGAGTAGGCTCATGCATATTGTGTAACTTGAACCACTTAATAATGGGTTTAAGTAGTGTAAACATAAAAGTCGGGATAAAAGGAGTAATCCATTTCAACGCAAATTTACTGAACCACAACCGATGCATGGGATCAACTGTGATGACTGTTGGAGCTTTGGTCAAAACTTTATCCATCAATCCTTGCATAATTACTGCCCCACCCCAACAAGGTCCCATTAGAACATAATTTTTCTCATTTAAATCGAGGTAAGTAATAGTCGCACTGATATCTTTGGCTTTTTGATGCATATCAAACTTAGACTCCCAAAACCGAATATGACTGCTTTTTTTCTCCCGACTTTCAATATAATACAACTCCACTTTTTCATAAATGGCAGAAAATAAGTCTTGAAACCCTGCTGGATTCACACCCCACCCTGGAATAAAAACTAAGGGGCGCTTGGAAATCGGGTCTTTGGGGAGATAATGAAACACTCGAATTTCACCATCATCAACTGGTACGTATAGTTCATCACAAATATTTTTATGCCAGAAATTAGGGGCGTTTTTATTTTGAGAAGACTCGAGCATTGAGTCAAGAGATGTTTTTAATTCTTTTGGCATGGAGAAAAAATATGGATCCGTAGATATTGGTTCCTTAATTGGATCGGAACTAGGATTCTTGTTAAAATTTTCAGAGGATATCATAGGAATCAAAGGTCAATAATATGTTAGAAGAATACAATTCAATAGAAAGATACTTTCTTTTATTGAATGTTTATTTATAAAAAAAGGGGATAGTATAAAAATTTCTAGAAAAGTTATTTCGTGCGCATTCGCGCTTCTTTCAACTTCTTTTGAACGTCTTTTAATTTTTCCCCATGCAAGGAATATTTCATTAACAGCAAAATGACCAAAATATTCCCAACAATACTAATCGGAACCAATAAAAGTTTTAACCCCGTTTGAAGACCAGACACGTCTAAATCTCCTCCAACGAGATAATTTTCCCACCCATAGCCCGTTAAGACTATCGCAATAGCTGCGAAAACCAAAATTGTAGAATAACGATTAATTAAACCATTTACACCATAGTAAGATCCTGCACTGGCTTTCCCTGTTTTTAATTCATCTTCATCAATTACATTAGCTAAGATGGGTTCAACGAAGTACATTGCACCAGAAAGGGCGATTCCCATAAAAATCATTCCGATTATGGCTAAAATTGGTTGACCGTCAAAGAACCAAAATGGTATAAGGACAAAAATCCAAATGATTTGAGTAAAAATAAATCCATTTCGCCAACCCCATCGTGCACCTATCTTTTTCATCAAGGGAAAACACGCAGCAGCGGAAATAAATGCAGCTAATAAAAGGACACTCACCATGATTCCTTGCACACCTAAAACATGAATGGCATAAAGAGGAATAATTGTTGTTAACATTTTAAATACAAACCATTTCAATAAATTAGCAACACAAAAGACGATAAAATCTTTATTTGAGAAGGTATCCTTGAGCATTTGAATCATACTCGGCATGTCGTCGTTTTGTTCAACAGATTTATTAACAGGATCTTCCACCATACCATATTTAAAGAAAATAAATCCTGTGATGATCACAAGAATTCCAATAGCAATCCCTGCAACCACATACATCCCAGGTATTTTTGCAACAACATCTGCGGGTGTATCATCACTTGGAGCCATCGGATTTATAAAAATAGTGGGTAAAACAAATCCAATAATTACACCTACTATAGTAAGAATGCTTTTCCACATATTTCCTTCCCCTCGTTCTTCTTCCGACTTAAACATCTCTGAAAATAAAGCAAGTTGATTGACCGAAAAAATCGAGTAGAATAAATCATAAGCCATTATGATCAAAATCATATAGATAGCATTGGCAATATCGGAAGCATTATTTGTCCAAAAATAGGGTGGAGTAAATAAAAAGATGTTTATTAACCCAAAGGGAACAATGCTAATTAATACCCAAAAACCGCGTCTTCCAAAGCGACTTTTAGTTCTATCGCTAATGGGTCCGAGTAGAGGATCATTAATTGAATCCCAAATGGCAAAAATTACAAAAGATGCAGCAAGAAGATTTATATTGACTCCAACCACAGCGTAGTAATAGGTAAATACCAGAAATTGAAACATTTGATGGGACATTTGATCTGCTAAAGGTCCAAAGCCAAAGGCAATTCGAGTTTTTTTTGGAAGTGGGGAATATTGAACTTCCATCTCTGCAATTCCTGATGATTGTTTAATAGTTTCTTGTGTCATAAAATCAAATCCAGATAATTTTTCAAAACACGAAATTTTGTTGATGTTGTTTTTGATCTTTATATCAAATAGATATTTGATTGATATAAGGATCTATCTATATAAAATATCAATCTTGCAAAATTTAAAATAGTTGATAAAAGGCGATTTTGAACATAATTGATTCAATTTTTGAGATATATCCACAAAATTGTTCCTAAAAATAATGTTATAGAACAACCAATAATGTATTTACAAAAAAGTTAATAATTCTTTTCGAATTGAGTTAAACTCCGTACTAGTTCGATCTCGCGGATGTGGAAGATTGATCGATTCAATCTTCTGAATATTCGCAGGATCCTTCCCTAGAACAATCACTTTATTACTGAGAAAAACCGCTTCGTCGATATTATGAGTTACAAAGACTATCGTAAGATGTTGCTCATGCCAAATGTGCAATAAATCATTTTGAATCGAATTTCGGGTCTGAGCATCTAAAGCACTGAAGGGTTCATCCATTACAATAAGATTACTAGCAGGATTGCTAGCAATAGCACGGCAAATGGCAATTTTTTGCTTCATACCTCCCGAAATATCTTTAGGGTAATATTTGCGAAATTCTTCCATCTCCACTAATCGAAGTAAACGAGTTGTAATATCTGTTTGATCATCTTTAGAATATTTTTTAATCCGTAATCCAAATTTAATGTTATCTTCAACAGTTAACCACGGAAAAAGAGAAAAATCTTGGGGTACATATCCAATATTTCCTAGTCGAGAGAATTTTCTAGTTGCTCGGTTATGATCAGAAGATTCAATTTCTCCAACAAAATCATCATCAAACCCAGCGAGAATTCGCAATAAGGTAGTCTTTCCACAACCGCTTGGACCAATGATCGAAATAAAATCATGATCGGACAACTTAAAGTGAATTTGCGAAAGAACTTCCTTGGTAGTCTTTTGAGGGGTTTGAAATTGTTTTGATTCAATATTAATATCTAGCATTATACTTCCTCCGTTTGTTTTTTTGGTGTCCAGCGTAAGATATAACGTTCGATTAATTCAAAAATTCCATTGATACCTAAACCAACAATTGCAATCATTAGCATTCCAGCCATCATATTTGCATAATTGCCAACATCCTTCATATAATTAATAAAATAGCCGATACCGCCAATATTAACATCAATACCCATCATTTCTGCAGCAATTACACACATCCATCCCACCCCAAAAGAAACTTTTAATCCTGTTAAAATATTTGGAATTATGGCAGGTAAGGTAATTTCCAACGCAATATCGACCTTAGTTGCACCAAGAGAACGTGCAACATCCGCATAGACTTGATTACTGCGATGAACTCCATCGTAAGCATTTTGAAAAATGGGGAAAAATGCACCTACAAAAATTACAAAGGAACTTGACAATATCCCCAGACCAAAAGTAATGATCGCCATTGGAATCCATGCAATGGGAGGAATAGGGCGAAGAAGTTCAAGCATTGGTCTTAGAATCCTATCAAAAAGAGGACTCGACCCAATAATCACACCTAAAGGGACACCAATAAAAAATGCATAAAGAACACCTAGCAGGACGCGAAATAAACTGGCTCCCACATGATCTAGAAGATTATTACCATCTATTCGAGTAACCAATAAATGAAAAAAAGTTTGAAATACTTCAAAAGGGGAAGGCAATACACGTATGCCGTTATTCATCCCCTCATTAATTATAACAACGAAAAGGGCCCAAACTCCGATAAACACTAGAAAACTCAATAGGAGATAACCCAATTTAATTAGATATTGGGTCGATTTACGATTAGATAAAGACTCTATTTCCATGACTTCATTGATGCTCCGGTTTACGTGTTTGTGTTTCTTGAACAAAAAAATAAAATGATTGATTTCTAACAACCAAATCGCTGACAATGAAGTCATTTGGAGGACTGCTTAAGACATAAGTGAAATATTTACTCCAGTACATACCATATTTCTTCCCATTAAAATCATGGGTAAATATGACCTTAAATTTTTTAGAAGATTGAATTTGGTTCCCTTCAAGGGCTTGAATTTGACACCCGGTGAAATAATTCCCAGCGATCCACAATTTTTTGATAGCATCGAGAATTTGGAACAAAGATAAGGCAGTTATATGATATTTGTGATTATAGAACCATTCGATTAATTCGATGGCATTATTCTCATGAATCGGCGCATCTGGAATGGATTCAATGTAACTTAAAAATGTACGGCGCCCAACAGCCATCATTTTAAAGTCATTTAACATAAGGTGGGATAATCGATATTCGTCCATCGCACTCCGTTCAATTTTTTCTTTCTCAAATTTATCTTCCATAGCACATTTCACTTGGAGAAGATCAAGCGCTTCTTCGATTACTTTTTGTATTGATCCATATTTTAAGGCCATTTTTTTAATTTTTGAACGATAATCTTCGGAAATTTTTGAATGTAGACTATAAGATTTTTCTCTTGGTTCCTGTTTTTGATTTACCATAAGTTATAAATCACATTTATGTTTTTTATGAGAAGAAATGTTTCGATGTGTATATATAGTAGCAATCATCTTTTAAGTTTAGTTATCAAAAATTCTGAAATTGGATTTTTGGAAAGTGAACTACTATGAGAGGAAAACGTACAATTACAATTTTTATAGGAGGAATAATTCTACTAGCGGGATTAACAACAGCAATTATAATCTATGAAAAATCTAGACCCGAAAGTGTTCGAATTGGTTATTTAGAAGGAGATTTACACCAACTTGCTTTTTATATTGCTCAAGAAAAGGGATTTTATACGGACGAAGGACTTAATGTTACTGCAGTTCCCTTTTCAAATGGGGGAGCAGTGATGGCAGCTTTTGAAACCCCTCCGGCCACACGTTCTATTGACATTTCATACTTAGGATTTGCCCCCGCCTTATACCATCGATTTAATAACCCTGCTGCTAACATCAAGGTGTTAGCTAGCGTAAATGTAAACGGATCTGCACTAATTGTCAGAGATGATGATTCAATTCAAACCGCTGCTGATCTTGCAGGATTGAAAATTGCGGTTCCAGCCCGACATAATATGCAAGATTTTATTTTGGCAATGATTCTCGACCAAGGAGGATTAACTCATGACGATTTAGGAGAAATTATTGTCATGGGACCATCCGATATGATAATTGCACTTCAAAATGGGAATATAGACGGCTATATTGCTTGGGAGCCTCATAATGTCAAAGGTACCACTGTAACAATAGGAGGGAAGTATTTATATACCAGCAGCGATGTTTGGTCCAACCATCCTTGTTGTGTAATTGCATCCCATGAAGATTTCATTGATGCAGATCCTGAAACCGTACAAAAAGTCATCAATGTCCATTATCGCGCAACAGAATGGATTTTAGATCATTGGGAAGAAGCTAAATCTATTGCAATGGAAAAAATGAATCTATCCGCAGAACAAGCCACCGAAGCCATGGCTAACATTGGTTATGTCTATTCTAATGATCTAACTCAAATGACCGCATTTGTGGACAAACTTGTAGAATTAAATCCGGATGTCAGTTTGGATTCGGAATATATTCCATCTGAAATTACAACATCAACTCAATTTATTGATTATTTTGTTGATGGAAGTTATCTGGCAGCTTTAGACTAAAATTTTTTTGTTTTTCCAATTCTTTTTCTTCTAAAATTTTAAATCAATCAACAAAATGTAACTTTTGTTAAATAAAAATAAAAAAAAGGACACTCTATTTCAACTCAGTCAAGTTTATGTCGGGATGGATGTTTAGAGTTAAAAAACCATCTGTAAAGACAGGATAAATTAGAGTTTCATCAAAATCCAATAAAAGATCAAGATATAATATTGATCCTTCAACAGTATAATTAAAAATAGGCGTTAAAGCCCCATAACCATGATTTCCAGATATACCATGGGTTAAATTCCAACTGGCTTCGAAAATATTATCAGAAGATGAAGGTAAACTTCCGAAAGTAACATTTAAATTTGAAGGTATATCAAAATGATTCTGCGCTTTATGACTAAATTGAATTGAATCAATTGAAAAATCCGATTTTTTAAGCATGGAAGAACCATAAATCGTTCGAGTTAGTGGTAAACTGCTCCAAAAACCACCTGCACGATCATGGAAACGAGCTGGCTTAAAGCAATTAACAAGATAAACTTCCAGTTTCTCTTTTGCAGAACAAACATAACTAAAATAATCGGCTGTTTGGTCTTCATAATTTGTATTTCGATATTGATTCTCACCCACTTCAGTATAAAAACCTGAAGTTCTAGAATCAAATTCAAGAACTCCTTCCGTTTTTAATTTTAAATCTTGCCTTACAAATTCATTTCGGATCCAACATTTTACCTTGGCTGAATAGTTTGTATCAACAAAAACTTGCACGGAATTGTTACGTTTCACATGTTGAGCCCATAACAAAACTAAATATCCCCCATCACTCGTTAAGTTGACAAAAGCAGGTTGTGGAAAAATGACTTCCCATAAATCAAGTTGTACATTTCCACTTTCTGACTCAAAGAAAATATTTCCGCGAATGTTCAGACGATCCATATAAATATTCATATCACCAGAGTCAGAATTCAGAATAACATCAGAATTTATCGATGTTTTATTAAGATATCCAATGAAACTGCCTGTTGTTATTGAAACTTTAAATTCATCAAATTCAAAATCACCTTTAGCATCTAAATAAACATCACCGTCTTTAGTATCGCTATCGAAGATATAGCTTTCATAATCAGAACTTATCCAAATGTTGTATGTCCAGTCAATCGTACGAGAAAAATAATCATCTTCATGGTATATACCTCTTATAAATATCTTCAGGGTGTCACCACTTTTTCTTTGAGAAATGGAAATACTTAATGGAACATGGAGAAATGATTCAACCACTGTGCAGTTTAAATAGGCATCTAAAATATTGGTTGAATTTGGGGGAAGGAATACAATGTTCATGTCGATATTATCTGCGCGGTTATAGATCTCAATTTTGGAAATATCATAGCGTTCCTTTGAGATACTGTATTCATCAACATATGTTCGCCTCTTTTCCATTTCAAAAATACCATAGAGGGAAGATCCTACAAGTGCTAAAGAAAGCACAACTACAGCAATTATTATTCCAGTTTTTTTTTTCATGATTGAACACCCAGTGCTGGATGAATGTTTATTATTAGATTTCCATCTGTAAATTGAGGATAAATTCGAGTAATATCGAAATTCAAAAATAAATCAAGATATAGAATCGATTTTTCAACAGTATAGTTAAATGCTGGAAGTAGAGAGCCAAATCCAGAATTACTTCCAATTTTATAACTTAATTTCCATGAAGCTTCAAGAATGCTGTCAGATGTAGTATTTAAAGATCCAATCGTTACATTAAGATTTGAAGGAATATCAAAATTTTCAACAGCCTTATTGGTAAATTGGATTTCAGTGATTTCAAAATCAGAATTCATAAGCGTGTAGTTCCCAGCTATAGATCTAAAAGAACTCATACTCTTTGACCATCCATCCGGTAGTAATTCGCCAACCATATGATATCGAACAGGTTTAAAACAATTCACGATATAAACATCGGATTCAAATTTTCCTGAAACTAGGAGCTTGAAAAAATCTAATGTTTGATCCGCATAATTTGTATTTTGATAATGGTTTTCACTAATTTTATTGAAAATACCAGAATATTTTGATCCAAAATCAAGTGTTCCCTCAGTAATCATTTTTAGATCCATTCTCATAAACTCATTACGACACCAAAATTTTACCTTTGACAGGAAATTTGAATTCAAACAAACATCCACACAGTTATTGTACTTAGCATGTTGAGCCCAAAATAATATCACAGAGCCTGTATCACTTGTCATGTTTAACTTAGATGGTTTAGAGAAGATAACATCCCAAAAATTTAATGTAATTGTAGCACTTTCAGATTCCGCATATAAATTACCTTCTATTTCCAATTGATCTGCAACTAGAAGTAAATCACCAGATTTAGAATTCAAAGATATATCGGATTTTATGGAAGTGTGATTAAGATATCCTGCGAAACTCCCTGTTCGAGTAGATACTTTGAACTCTTCAAAAGCAAAATCGCCTTTTGCGCTCAAATAAATATTAGCATCCCGAGTATCACTGTCAAAAATATAACTTTCATAATCTGAGCTAATTTTGATAGTATAATTCCAGGAAAGCGTTTTAGAGAAATAATCATCTTCATGATAGGATCCCCGAATGAAAATTTTTAAAGCTTCTCCACTCTTACGATGGGAAATGGATATTTCAAGCGGAATATGCAGATATGATTCGATAACAGAACAGTTCATAAATGCATCTAATATATTAGTAGAATTTTGTGGTAAAAAGATGAAATCTATATCAATATTATTTGCTCTATTATAAATTTCTATGGTAGAAACATCATACTGTTCCTTGCTAATGCTAAATTCTTCATGATAAGTTCTTTGTCTATCTGCAACAACAATTCCAATAAACGAAGAAATAAAAAGGGCCAAAAGAATAACAACAGCACTAAATGCAATTCCAGTTTTTTTTTTCATCTTTAAACACCTAAATTTTATGAAATATGTAATTACTTTCTTTTTTTGACACGAGTCAGGTCAAATAAATTGAATAACTTCGACAATATAAATTTTACTGAAAATGAATTTTAAAATAATAGAAAAATTGTATTACACAAAATTACGATAATCCACAATATAGTTTTATTATTCCATTTTTCTTTGATATAACAAATATTATTACAGATATTATAATTTAAAATAATTTAATAGGGTTTATTCAGTATTTTCAGCCGTGTTGCATATAATATCAAAATTCAATATATTTTTAGGTGTTGCACCCATTATTGTATTTAGAAAAAAAGCATTTTAACGATTTTGGACTTAATGAACATGAAAAATATGTATAATCACGATTTTCGATTTGAGGGTAAAATTAAATCTTTTGAAGAAATACTTACAGAATTCTATTCTCACATCGCCAAATTGAATGGAAGAAAAGTGAAAACTGCCGTGATTTATGCTTATTTCTTACTTTATAAACGATTAACCCAAGATAATGTTCAAACTCTAACCAATTATTCAAAAGGAACCATTTCAAATGTTTTAAACTATCTTCATGATGGAAATGTTATTGCAAAAGAGACTATCCCTGGTACTCATTTGCAAGAATATTCGAGTCTTATGTATTATCCTAAATTAGATTATATCACCTTTGAAGAGAATTTAGACAATATAAATGAAGCTCAATCATTTACTAAAAAAAATATTCTATTATTACAACAAAAACAGCTTCTTGATGGAGGTTTATTACTTATTCACCGATTAGAAGACTTAGTATATTTTACCGAGTTCCGTCAAGCCGCTAAGTTGGGAAAGAGATTTGAATTGGATCTAGCACGGTTGGATAACCCAATTCCTCCCTTAAATCCACATTTTGATCCTGAAATAGAAGAAATTGAAAAAAAAATTTGCAAATATTTTACAGATTCAGACTTTTTCGAAGATTCAGATAAAAAAAAGGCTTCAATTTTTTCTTATTTAATGACTCGTTGCCACCTCTCATCCACCAAATTGTGTGAATTAACAGGAATTTCACTGCCTACCGTAAATAAAAAACTTCGGGAATTAGCTATCGAAAGATTTATTCAACCAAATCTAACCAAAGATGGTTATGTTTTAAAAAACATCGCGATTTCTTTCCGACTGTTTCGACATTATTATCACGAACAACTGATGGGCTGGATTCCACGCCTCCAAGCAGTTCAAGATCAATTGCGAGACCCGAAACAGAAATTAGTATTCCTTAAAGGATATCCAGAAATGTATACTTTGATTGATCGTATTCTATTTGATTTAAAGGGATTAAAAACATGGTTCAATGAAGTAGCAGAACGAAGAAAAAAAATCCAAGAACTAAATTCACTAAAACCTGATATTTAATCAAAAATATACTTTTCATCATAAATTTTGTTTTTCTAAATCATTAGAGCAATTTATCAAATCTTATCAGAATTTTTCCAAGAAATTCCAGAAAAATCATATATTAATAAGTCCCAACACTACAAATTAGATAGAGCTTTCAGATTTCTTGATTAAAAAGAAAGTCAACCTATAAGGAGGATATCGTTGTGGAAGATATATTGAATTCAAATCATTCTTTTTGCGGTTTTTATTGGATTCGTTCATCCGGAGTCCCCTTCTTCAAGTGGTTTGCAACACCATATTTTGAAATGAAATGGAATCAGGAAGATTTATTTTTTGCTGGATTTTTTTCAGCTTTGAATTCGTCTGGTGAAGTATTTTTCGATGGTGATATACTTCGGTATGTAGAATTTGAGGAATTTAAAATTTATAGTAGTAAAATTCAATGCAATGATATCTTTGTCTTAATCACAACTAAGGATTGTTCCGACAATCTCGCCAATACTCTCTTACACAATTTAACTGAATTTTATTTTAATTCTGACATTTCAACCCTCAATCCTATCGAAAATGATTCTGGAGAGGTGGAAATTAAATTTTTAAGCCTTTTTGAAGATATACTTAAGCAAAAAGAACACCTTAGCAACAATCATGATATTATCCGAAAATCAATCCCTAAATTAAAAAAAAAAAAAAATATCAAAAAAGAATCCAACAAAACATTTGAAGAAAATTTGATACTTAAACGGAAAATAACTGAACTAGAATTGAAGTTAGGATCCATTAGTATGATGGGAAGAACCATTGGACACACTTTAAACAATGTTCTGTCATCAATCTTGGGAAATGTGGCTTTAGCTAAACTCGACGCTCAAAAAGAAGACGAACAATATGAAAGTTTGACCGATGCAGAAAAATCTTGTGATAGAGCAAGAGACTTGACATCACGCTTGTTAACTATTTCCAAAAATTTGAGTAAAAATACCGAAATCTATCAAAAGCACACAAATATACCTGATCGAAATATGTTACGCACGTTAACTAAAGAAAAAATGGTTTTGGGAAAGGGAAGAATATTACTGTTGGATGATGAAGCGAGTCTCCGCCATACAACCCAAAAAATGATTTCCCGTTTGGGTTACAAAGTTGATACTGCAGCCCGAATTGAAGAAGCACTCAAATTATATCAAAAAAGCATGAAAGAAAGGAAGAAATACGATGCTGTTATCCTTGATCTATCCGAACTCGGAGGATTGGGAGGATTTGGAGCTCTTATTTGGCTAAAAATTGATCCGAATATCAATGCAATTGTTTCCAGTGGATATGCTAAAGACCCCATTTTTAAGGATTACACGCACCATGGTTTTCGTGGTGTATTAAAAAAACCCTATGATATTGCGCAATTGAGTCAGGTTCTTAATAATGTCATTACTCAACATCATACAACTAATCCTTTACCATAAATTTTTCAAGGAAATAATGTTAACTTCTTTTGATCTTTAATGGAATGTGATTTGCATGGATATGAACAAGCAGAAGCGTATATCGAAATTTTGCACACCTTGAAAGAGTGTAAGGCTAAAAATGATCAAATTCTTCAAATAATCCATGGTTTCAATAAAGGAACAATTCTCAAATCCTACGTACAATCCCAAAAATTTATCGCACAAATGAAAAAGGAAGGATTTCGGTTATCTCGAAAAAAATCACCGAATCCAGGAACATCTTGCTTCAAAATTGAGCCCTAATATATTGGTTTTTCAATCACATTCACTCAATCCCTTATTTAATCTCATTCAGACATCTCTTTATAGAAGGGAGAATTTGATTTCCGATTCCAAGAGTATGAGGAGATATTTTTTCTGCTTGACTATCCTCATATATATCGATCTCATGCGGAATATTATGATTCAAGAGCACTTGATGAAATTCTCTAATTTCAGGCGCAAAATGATACTCATCTAAAATATCACAACTAAGGATCAAGGTAAGATCTTTGAATGCAGAGGGATATTGCAAAATTACATTAGTTAAATCCGCGGTTTGCCAATTTGCAATACCTTCTTGATTTGTTAAAATAATTTTCCCATCATTTTTCTGCATTGTGGGGATAACGGGTGCATTGTGAGAGAAGATTAAATCCGAAGAATCACGAATATCATCGATGTCTTTTTGGCCTATTGCTTTAGCTTTCTTTTTTCCATAAATTTTGCGATAAATGGGCATCATCATTTCCACGTTGAAGAGATTGAGAGGAATAATCAAGGGACTCAAGGCAACGACAATGTTATATTGGTCAGGATATTTCATCCCACCTAAAAGAGCACCGTATCCTCCCATCGAACCTCCAATTAATGCACGAGATTCTTTTTGAGGTTTAACGCGATATTTTTGTTCTATATAAGAAGGAACTTCTTCAAAAATAAAGTCATTATAGTTTCCCGTGAAGGGAGAATTTACATAGAAACTTCCTTTCATCTTGTAAGATCCATCAGGATTTTTTGTTTCAAACATATCGTGGATCCTCAAGGATCCGTCTGGCTGAACTAAGATGAAAGGAGGAATTTCCTTACTCATAATTAGCTGATCCAGCTTTTCAAAAGTTGTAAGATTACTAAAAACTTTTTTTAACAAAATTCGCAAAATTAATGGATAATTCCGTTTGAAATCTGCTTGAGTCCCCACAATTAAATCAGTTATCGACCCTCCATACCCATGGAGCAAATAAATCACAGGAAATTTCGTTGTTTCATCCTCAAAATAGGAAGGAGGGAGATAGATAGAAACATCCCTTACATTCGTTACCTTTAGAGGGTTTCCTTCCAAGGCTTTAGATTCAACTTTATCAACTTTGTAACGTTGATTTCGGAGATCTTCTCGCATGGATCAATGTTGCTGTAAAAGCTATTAAAATTTACTCCGACAAAACGAGTTTAAAAAAAAAAATTCATTTTCCTGAATTGACATCGCAAAGTGTTCACACTTTCCCATCTTTCGTCTTTTGATGGGAATCCCAATCAGAAAATTCTTGATCCAATGCTCCCACAAATTCGGTAATATCATTAATGAGAATAAAATCCCCATCTATGATCACAGGCAAAGATCTTTTCCATTTCAAAAGCAATTCGAATAATTGTTTTTCTGTGACTTCTAAGCTGGTAGCAACCGATTCAATGGAAATTCTTTGGGAAATCTCCATGATACTTTTAAATTTCTTTAATAATTTCTTTTCATTAACTCGGTTTTTCGATTCTTTTTTTTTTGACTTGAATCGTTTTTGACCAACAGCTTGTGAACCCGAAGAATTCAACAAGGAATATTCAGAACTCTTTGATCGATTTTGATTTCGTTTTTGAGTAATACCTACTGCAATAAGAATCACAACAATAGTGACAACTATAATAATGATGGAGGCTGGATCAATCGCACCACCATCTCCAGTTGAAGTCTCCGTGGTGGTTGAACCTGATCCGGAGGGATCATCTTGGGAAAAATTTTGAGAATAGGCTTGACCTCCCTCTGTATAATTTATTTCAAATGCAAGAATTTCGAAAATGACCCCTTCATCTTGATCACTATCATGCCCCAAATCAGAATGATAATAATCAGAAAAACCCACAGCAAACCAACCGGATGCAGTCGATTCATTCAAAATTTGAATTGCAACATGATCCAAAGTAATAAAGGAAGTGGATGTTGGATATACTCCATTATCACTTAAAGGATAGGAAACATTCTCGCGGAGATGAAGGCCTGATCCCGCATCCAGAAATAATAATTCAGGATCATTAATAGAGAGCGAAGGCTGATTTGTCATCTGATACACATCTAATTGAGCCCGCTGATAGTCACATGATACTGGAATTCCAGTCACATCAATTCGAAGCCCCGCAGCAGTTATATTTGCAGATTCAGGAATGTCCGAAATGTCCCACTCGGCCCATCCACGCCATTCTTCATTATAAAAATCAAATTCATGCCCAATTTGGATCGATTCACCATAAAACCCAGTATAACCATCATTATCATGAAAATAACTATACCCCGATAAAGTTTTCGTTAGTGCTTGTCCAGAAGGCTGAAAATTTTCTGAAACAATTGGAGATCCTGCCCTATTTAAAGGAATAAGCATAAAACTCAATATTACCAGTACACACAAGAAAATACGCCTATGGATAAGTTGCATAATTCTGGAAGGGATCTTCATATCTAAAGGTGTAAT
The DNA here is from genome assembly GCA_025839675.1 of Candidatus Lokiarchaeum ossiferum. Classification (GTDB taxonomy): domain Archaea; phylum Asgardarchaeota; class Lokiarchaeia; order Sigyniarchaeales; family Promethearchaeaceae; genus Lokiarchaeum; species Lokiarchaeum ossiferum. The sequence continues at coordinate 4,549,075 of CP104013.1, read as the reverse complement.
GCAATTTATCCCTTAAAAATCAATGGAAGCCCGATCCCAACGCCTTTAAGACACCTCCACTTTTAGTAAGGTACCGAGCTACTTCCGATGACACAGATACCCACATTGAAAACGGAGTTCTTTTCTGCGCAAAATATGGTCCATTTGAAGCAAAAAGCTTTTCAAGCCTTCATCATTTTAACTACCCCCCATTGTGTGTTTTATTACAAAGATCTTTCAACATCCCAACAAAATAACAAAGATTCGGACCTCCAAAATTTCCAAGATATCTTTTTCACAATCCATGAAGGGACATTCTTCATCACAAATGCACTTGGAGCAGAAGAATATCAAGATTTTCTGGAGCAGCAGCAAAAAAATTGTGAAGTTATAAAAAAACCCTCCCTAAATCTTGAAAATTCATCCCCTGAAGAACTTATTCGTCACATTGGTGATAGTTTATTTCAAAAATCGAGGGAGCACGCCAAATTTCCTCAAAAAGCCAAAAAAGAAAAGAATATTGAGGGATTACCCGCAGAAATTTTATCCAAACGTCAAGAAATCGACCAACTTCTTAAACAATTAGATGATCCATGTATTGATCAATCGCAAGAAGATAAGTTAGTGAAGAAAATTGATACCCTTAAGGCAGAAATTCATCATCTGCTTCGATCAAAATCTTAATTTGAATATTCAGCGAGCACTTGCTTAAGCTGTCGTAATGTATAAGGTTTTATCAAAACACCATCGAACCCATATTCACTATGATGAGCCATAATTGGATCGTTAGAATAACCCGAAGATACTATTATCGAAACTTCCGAATCCAGATCGCGGATTCGCTTGACCGTTTCTTTCCCCCCCATGCCACCAGGAATCGTCAAGTCCATAATTATCATTTTATAGGGATCCTTTTGTTTCTTGGCATTAAGAAAGGATTGGATGGTTTCCCCACCTTCAAAAGTAAACGTACTCCGAAATCCTAGTTTTTTTAGGATTCGGCTTAGGAGGAGATGAATGTTTTTATCATCATCCATTACCAAAATCCGATTCATTTGTCGGATTGCGATGGGGAGATCTGATTCGAGAGGTTTGACTTCTGCATCAATTGTCGGTAAATAGAAAGAAAAAGTCGAACCAATACCAGATTCAGAAGTAAAACTCAGGAGTCCATTATGATTTTTAATTATAGAATAACTTGTTGCCAAACCTAGCCCCGTACCAGTTTTTTTTGTAGTAAAATAAGGATCAAATATTTTTTCCTGCAAATGTTTAGGAATTCCGTGGCCCGTGTCCCGAACTGCGATTCGAATATACTTTAGATCGGGATTAAGAGAACTCGGAAGGGTGTTTGATGCAACATTAGATAAGTAAATTTTGATGGTTCCGCCCCGAGACATCGCTTGAATTGCATTCATCAGTAAATTATGCATAACTTGACTGATTTGCCCGGGATCAACGTCTACCGGAGGGATATTTTCTTCAAAAATATATTTGCAAGTCGATTTTGACCCACGAAGAATGAATGAAGCAGATTCTTTCAAAATTGTTTTAATATCCATAATTTTTTTTACGGGTGAACCCCCTTTTGAAAATGTTAGTAATTGCTTTGTCAAATCTCGTGCTCTAAACGCACCTGTTTCAAGATCGTGAAGAATTTCTTTTGTTTCCTTATTTGCATCTTCTTGAAACTGTAATAAATTAATATTTCCAATAATAGATACCAAGATATTATTAAAATCATGGGCAATTCCTCCTGCCAATAACCCGATGGATTCTAATTTTTGAGTTTTAATCCGTTCTTCTTCAAACCTGCGACGCTCTCTAATATCCCTTCCAATCCCTTGATACCCAATAATCTCTTCTCCAGAATATAATAATCGAGTACTTAATTCGAGTGGAATTTTTTCTCCACTTTTTGAAATGAAGTTGATCTCATACGTGGTGACGTCCGTTTCATGTTTTAATTTCTTCAAGGAATACTCGTCGGAAATATTATGAAATTGGGGGTCAATCACCATCTTAATGCTATTACCAGATAATTCTTGAGGTTTGTACCCTAAAAGGGCACATCCTGCAGGATTTATAGATAAAATATTTTCCTGCTTGTCTAAATCCATAATTAGATCGTTGGCAGTCTCAAAAAGCATCCGCAATCGTTGTTCCCGCTGAACAAACAATCGATTCTTTTCATCAGATGTATCCAAAAGCTTCCCTGTTCCAACAAAGTAATCTCCATCGTTTTTTTGTTGGCGATGTCCCATTATTTCTAAGGAATTTATTTGCCCATCCTTTTGAATAAATTCACATTGCACATGAATTGTTGATGGATTGTGAGTTAGGTTCCTGGACCACAACACTTCTGGTGAATCGACATCAGGAAGGAAGTCAAAGATTGACATACCCAGCATCTTTTCCATTGGGATACCAGAAATTGTGGCCGCAAGTGGACTCAAATACTTCAAAATATATTTGTAATCTGTTTCCCACAGAAAAAAGCCATTCTCTTCCAAAAGCTGAATAACCATGTTGTTTTTAAGCATGCGAGCCCGATCCAAAAACTAAAATAGATGCGCTATAGTATGTTCCTAAGTTTGTGACCCTATATTATATTCTTGTATTGCAAATTTTATGAGAAGAATTCGAGTTTTTTCCCAAAGTCCCCCCTCAAAAATGTGTACCCAAAATTTTGACTTAGGTTTGTTAGATTTGAAACATTTTGCTTCTTTTTAACTCCCTCATGCAGCAAATCTGATAATTGTGAAAATCCCGAGTAAGGTTATTTTGAAAGGAAGTCGGTGTTTTTTTTTGGGGGACAGGCGTGTATCAATTATATTTTGGATGTTATTTTCTTGAGGATTATCGATATTTTTAAAAACTCCTTTGAAAATCACCCATATTTCAAGACTTTGGCCAAAATATTCAGCTTGGGATTCCAATGCAGGTAATTATTTTATTCATTTAAATCACAATTAGAAGAAGGAATTATCTTTTTTTTAGGGTTTATTTTTCACTACTATCCGATCTTAGCCAATATTGTATAATTTATATATGATTTTCACGAAGAATAATTCAGATAAATTTCTTAAAAAAAGGATGAAAATGAGAAAAAAAAAAGAAGAATATCGCTTATCCATGCTAGTTTTAATATTTTTGGTAAGTTTTAATATTGGAAATTCTAATTTTAGCCCAGAATCAAAAGTTATTACTGAAACGAATGAAGTAGAAAGAAGAATGGATGTACCTCAAAAAGCATTTAATGAAGAATATTTGGATCAATTTGGAACTCATGTGTTAAATCCAGGAACCTTTAACCAACCTTGTGGAGTTGCAATAAACAGTTCAGGATTTATCCATATTGTTGATTGGGGCGGCAGAGTACAAATATTTGATCCAGAATTTAATTTTGTTAGATCCTTTGGAAGTTCTGGGTTTGGAGATGGGGAATTTAACCTTCCTTATGATATTTTAATCAATAGTACCGGGAATATATTTGTTTCAGACAGACAAAATGGCAGAGTTCAAGTTTTTGACCAATTTGGGAACTTCATTAAGATTATCGGAGAATATATCTTCCAAAAACCCCGAGGGATTGCATTAAATAGTTCAGAACATTTATATGTTGCAGATACTCAGCAGAATCAGATATTTATTTGTTCACCTAGTGGTGAAATCATTAAAACTATTGGTTCATATGGATCTGGTGATGGCCAATTTTATTCCCCAGCTGGTCTTGCGATTAATAGTTCTGGCTATTTATATGTAGCAGATAAATATAACTATCGGATCCAAGTGTTCGATCCTAATGGTCTGTTTATAAATTCCTTTGGTACATCAGGAATGGATGATCCAGATTTTGATTATCCAGAAAATATTGTAATTAATAGCACCGGGTATTTATTTATCACCGATTCTGGCAATAATCATGTTAAAGTTTTTGATCAAGACGGAAATTTTATCAGACTAATAGGGCAATCTGGGTATGATGGGCTAATTTTTAATCCAAAAGGGATAACCATTGATCTTTCCGGAAATTTATTAATTGCAGAATTAGACAGAGATCGGATTCTGAATTATTCCCAAACGGGTGAATATTTTTCTTCATTTGGTATAACAGCATTCTCTGAAATCGGGCAATTAAATATTCCTTCAGGAATAGCTATTAATGGATCAGGCTATGCATACGTATCAGATTCAGAAAATGGGAGGGTCCAAGTATTTAATCCTTCTGGGGAATATGTTCGATCAATTGGCTCTCCAGGAGTGGATTCCTATAATTTATACAAACCTTGGGGTGTGGTTATAAACGAAACCAATTGGGTTTTTGTTTTAGATGATTCTGATATAAAGGTGTATGATCCAGAAGGCAATTATCAATACATGATAGGAGAAGAGGATACAGGAAGTGAGGAACTCCTTTTTCCTAGAGGAATAGCAATAAATTCATCAAACTATATTTATGTTGTTGATCAGAACCGTCAAAAAATTCAAGTGTATGATCCATCAGGAAATTTCCATCGTTCATTTGGAACTTTTGATTATGCTAGTGCAATTGCTATCAACAGTAGTGGATTTACTTATATTACCGATCAATTAGATGGTGGAAATCATGTTATAAGAGTTTTTAATCCTTTGGGATCTCAGGTTAACCAATTTGGATCTTATGGATCAGATGATGGTCAATTTTCTTCTCCTCAGGGAATTGCAATAAATCAAACGAATTATGTATATGTATCTGACACCGAGAATGATCGGATCCAAATTTTTGACCCTCAAGGTAATTATATCGATCAATTTGGGACTTCTGGTTATAATGATGGACAATTAAGTAAACCTCTCGGTATTGCATTTAATTCTCTCAATCAAACCTTTGTGGTGGATTCAAATAATCATCGAATACAGAAATTTGGAGAAGGTATATATTACAAACCAAATGCTCCTTTTTTATCAAACTTTGGGTTTCCTTCAACAAAATTTAATTCTATTATTCTAAATTGGACTGATGTTGATGATGCTCAGTCATATAATCTCTACCGCCATAGATCTCCTATAACAGAAATTAATAGTTCAATCCTTCTGAAAAATGTTGTCTCGAATTATACTTCAGATACTTTAAACGATGGAGGGGGAATTTATTACTATGTATGCACTACCATTAATGGATCGGGTGAATCAAATCCATCAAATCCAGTTAGCATTGAATATGTTGTACCCGATGCACCTATATTATCAAATATTATCCCCGATCAAACAACTTGCCATGAAATTATTTTGAATTGGACTCAAGTAGATGGTGTAGAATCTTATAATCTCTATCGCCATATTGGCCCGATTATTTCCATAAATAGTTCAATTTTCATCAAAAATATGTATACGAATGAAACCACAGATATTCTTCCATCTGGTGGAACGTTTTACTATGCCGTGACTGCCGTTAATGGCGCAGGTGAATCAATTTTATCTGAATCGAAAATAGTCACTTTCCTTTCTCCAAATGCACCGATTTTGTCAAAAATATTTCCTAACCCATCAACAAGTTCAGTTATTTTATTAAATTGGACTCAAGTAAATGGAGCAGAATCTTATAATCTTTATCGTCATACCGGTCCGATTACTTCCATAAATAGCTCTATTTTTCTAAAAACTGTCTTGACTAATATGACTGAAGATCAACTTCCATCGAACGGTGAATATTTTTATGCAGTTACTGCACACAATTCTGCAGGAGAATCGCCTGTGTCAAAAAATGTCTCAATACAATATTTCACACTAGATCCTCCAGTATTATCCAATTTGGATCCATTGAACTATAATAATGAAATTATCTTGAATTGGACAGATATAGAGGGTGTTGATTATTATAACGTATATCGCCATATATTTCCGATCACTACTTTAAATAGTTCAATTTTCCTATCAACATCAGTAATTTCTGCATACACAGACTCTCTTAAAGAATTTGGACAGTATTATTATGTGATCACCACAGTCAACAGTCTTGGTGAATCTACCCCTTCAAACATGATCTATATTAATTTTACCCCACTCATTCCTCCCGTTATTTCAGAACCAACATTGGATTTCAACAATATTCGTGGAGTCGTCTATTTAGAGTGGTCAACTGTTGAAGGTGCAGATTTTTATAACATTTATCGCCATAATTCATATATTTCTTCAATAAACAGTTCAATTTTTCTCCAGAAGACAGAAAATATAAATTTTACAGATACCCTTGACTCATATGGTAAATACTATTATGTAATTACAGCCATTAATTCAAATGGTGAATCTCTCGAATCAAATGTAATAATGGTCGAATATTCTGAAAATTCAACAATTTCAGAAACACCTACTGTACCAGTACCATCTAAGATACCAGGATACTCGTTCATTGATGAGGTTCTTTTATCAACGATAACATTAGGAATTATTGTTCTAAGCAAAAGACGAAAAATGAATTTTTTGGGTAAATGACCCTTAGGTGATGATCCTTTTTACCACAATCTAAAAAAGGTGTTCCTTTTTTCTCACTTTTGATTACATTTTCTTTTTTTAAACGGAGAAGATTAGGAATCATGGAATAATACCTCTATACTATCGTTCTTTTTCATATATTTTCAATATTTTTTTTTACAGTCTATAAAGCCTAAATGACCAACGAAATTGCATTAGCATTTGGCATGAGAAATCAATAAAACTCAAAACATTAGTTTTGATTCTAATAACTTTGATTGAGAAGAAATGATTCCCAAATTGTAAATTCGGGTTTTTTCCCAAAGTCCCCCCTCAAAAATGTATGCACTAAATTTTGGCGAGAGTTATTCCTTTCGAAAAAGTTTTGCTTCTCTCCACACCCCTCATGCCACAAATAGAACTGGTACAATCTTCTGTTCCCGACACTGTGCAAAAAAATTTTTATGAAATGGAATATTCATGATCATAGTTTTGAAAGTGCACTGGTAAAGTTCAAATACTTGCCATCATTTCCAAAATCAGTGGTATGCCTTTGTAGTCTAGCCCGGCCATTACGCTGCCTTGGTAAGGCAGATGTCGAGGGTTCAAGTCCCTCCGAAGGCTCCACACTTTCTATCTTTATTTCGTATCTTGCACGAGAGTGCCTAAAATATCCAAAACCCATGCCGGTGTAGCTCAGTTGGTTAGAGCGCTGGACTCATAATCTCCATTGCGAAATGGACTAAAAAAGGGTCGGACGCATTCAATGCGGTCCAGATGAGACATCCAGAGGTTCGTGTGTTCAATCCACACCACCGGTACTACCTAATTTTTCTTCTTTCCTAAAATTGGATGATTTTTTGGTGAGTTGCATCAATCAGAAAAAAAATCTGCTACAGCGAGGTAATTGGAGTGCTTAAAAATTATCTCCTTTATAAAAAGGAAAATAAAAATTTTGTGATCAACACTACTGCAATTGTTTCCCTTTTTTTTCAGATTTCAAAATAGTGCTGGGAAATTTACTTAACTCATTCAAAGATCAATTTTTATTTGCAGTGAGACTTAAAATATCTATGGAAGGATTTTCCAAAAATTCACAATCCGCTATCATAGCTTTACTGGGACTTACGGCGATAGGAGCAGGATATAACACAGAAATGGGACCTATTTTCCTTATATTAGCCATTTTATTCGTACTGATTGGATGGAATGGGATAAACAATACTTCAGATGTGAAGGAAGAAGAAATGCAGGAAGAAAAAGTAAAAACAGAGAAAAATGAAGACAAGACTTCTTTAGACTATGAATGAAATTATACCGGCCTTCCTTTTTTTTCACTTATTTAGTTAATTATCATAAAAATGACGAATGGGCGAAAATGGACTTCAATTTTGATGATAACTACCTAATTCAACCTGAACCAAAGAAAGTAGAGCATCTGGTTAACAATGTTTCTACACAAGTAAGTAATAATAACAAAAAATTATTTATTTGGATTTGGAGGTAAAAAAAAGGCAAGAAATTTATATTTCAATGTGTTATTTTTTCTTTCGCCCAAATATCAAGCCTCCGAATAGAATCCCTAATAGCAATCCTGCTCCAACACCACCGAGGGCAACATAATTTGCATTAAGACCAAAAATTAAGGGGACTCCATCTGTCGTACTTCCAGAAGAATTGGTTGTTGTAGTGCTACTTGTGGTGTCATCCACTGTATCATCTACTGGAGGAATTGGAATATTATTCTGGAAATACTTTAATTGTTTAGGTCCTGAGTTCATTTCATTGACGATAAACTTGTCCCGCCATGTTGTGAGTCCATAAAAGTTGGTTCCTTCACACATAAGAATTGATTCAGCAAGAATTGTTCCAGATGAAAGATCAATCTCAAATATAAGATTTGAATCGGATGTGGTACCATAAAGCGCATCGTGTTCACTTGACCACGCCAAACCAGTAATAGAATACTCAATCTCAAAGTGATTAACAATAGATTCAGTAGTAGGATTGATTTGAATCATAGTGCCATTTACTAAATAAGCCCAAATATAGGAATCGACCCATTCGAGCGCGTAAATTTGAGATGAGCCATCTAAACCCAGAGAAAAACTATGAATCGTTGTTCCGCTCATATCTAATTGGCAAATTTCATAAGAACCCCCAAATTCTGCAGCCCATATTGTTCCTTCATGATAGGAGAGACCAATTGGTATAAAGCTAGTTGAAAGCTCAGCAACTTCTTCCCCAGTCCCAATTTCTGCAACAGTAATTGCTGTTGTGTAGAAAGGTCGGAAAAAGAGGTGAGTCCCATTATTTGTCATTCGGAAAGGGAAGGTGTAGGCAGAATAATCAAAACCGAAAACATATTCCCCTGTATTAAATTCTGTTTTAATCCAATGGAGACAATTCTCGTTATAATCGCTAACTACCAATAAATTTCCTTGTTGAGTAGATCCCCAATCGCCAGTAGAAATTATAGGAGATTTAAATTTGCATAATATCTGACCATTTGAGGCATCAATCCCATAGATATTGTTATCATTATAGCTGATGCAATATACTATTCCATTAATTTCGGGACCTGCAGCCATTCTAAAAGGTAGAGAAAAATTTTTTATCACTGCTCCTGAAATTGCATTGATTTGTAGCAAGTTACAAGAAAACGTCATAACGTTCATTTGATCCATCCAAATTGTACCAGCGGAATATTCCAGCCCAAATGTTTGGGATTGATCTGAATAAATGACCAAAGTATCGACAATTGCTTGAGTCGTTGGATTTATTATAAAAATTGTCCCATTTCCCGCCACAGCAGCAGTCGTATATAGATAATCAGCACTGGCGGCTAAACTGTCACAGTCAAAACCAAAATCAGGAAAAGTTTCTAGAAGATCTCCATTTACAGCTGAGACTTCTATAATTTGCTTTAAAACCCGGTCAACCCCCCAGATGCGATTTCCATAAATAGCCAAGGCTTGTATATCGTTTGTAAAGAAATCCAAAGTTTTAATAGACTTGCTCATGTTCGAAGCTTTTGGAATGCTGTTAAGATTTTCAAAGACAGGAAGAGAATCGGTAGATGAATTATTTTGAGGGTAAATTGTGATTCCCCCCCATAATAACATTAATCCAAGAAATAATCCAATTGTTTTTTGTTCACATTTCATAACCTATCACCAGTACAAATGTGATGAATGAAACATATAAGTGTTCCTACACCTCCGAATTGGATAGGCAATAAAGTTGTTTTCTTGAACTACTTCATTGATAAAATCAGTAAAAAGTGATATCAATTTGTTTTCATTTTTTTAATCTAATGTTGATTACCTCTAAAATAACACCATTAAATAAGAGAAAGACATATATTTAAAAAAAAGGAATTTATCCTTATACTAATAAGGTGAAATCAATGAGTCAATTTTTCCGAAACACATTTTTCTTTAAAACCGATGCGATATATTTCTTCTTTCACGTCATTTTTGGGATAGAGGCGCTGACATTAAATCTATTCTTTAATAGATATAACAGAATTTTATTTTCCATCGATAGAACACTAACTTCTATTTTTACCATTTTCATCTGGACTTTTTTTGGAGCTTATTATATTGGCGCGTTTATTGCGATCTATTCCAATGCCAAAATTGATGAACATAAAAAAAGAAAGGGAAAATTCCATACTATTCCAGCAATGATTGTGGGAGGAGCCATCAACTTACTAATGATGATCTATCTTCCATTTATAGCACTTCGTTCTACGATGTCACATAAAGTGCTCCTTTACAGTGAATTTTTGTATTTCTTGATATTATTTGTAATATTATATTATAAGATAAACCCAAAAATGAATGAATTTTCAATTATAGGCTATAAACCCACTACAGAAATTGCCACAGATATTCCTTTGGAACAATTACTCGTTAAAATCACGGAAAAACGCCATGAAACAAAAGAAGCGTTGGATCATGATGATATAGGAAAAGCACGAGAATTACTCGCAATTGAAATGCAATATCACAATCACGGAATTTCTATTGCCCAAAACTTAGATTTAGACGATTTGACTTTGAAATTAATTCGCAGAAATGAAATTAACAAACAGATGATGAGAAAAATTATTGATGTTGATTACTCACGTCGATATCAAGATCTATTTGAAAGGTTGGAAAAAGAAAAACATGCCAAATATTACCAAGGAATCCATAAAATCTTAGTGTCAATGCAAGACTTGACCAATGCCTACAAGAAAACAGTTAGAAAATATAAATCCAAGGAAGATATTAAGGAATTAAATGAAATTCTCGATGATCTGGATATAAAAATAGATTACAATCGATTTGTTATCGAATACACAAAATTTGAACAAAATTATAACAAAGTTATAGAAAATGTAGAAAAAAACAATCTTCAAAAAGCGAAAGAAGCGTTGCAGCTAATGATTCCCGAAATTCAAAATTATCTCAAAAAAATCATGAAATATATGGAGAAATCTGAAGAAATCACGGAAATTTACCAAGTCAGCACTGCTTTAACAAAAAATATGCAGGAATTGCAAGCGAGCATCGTTCAGCAGTACAATCAATTATTCGATAGTACGAAAATCGAACCTCTCGAAGTAGAGAAATATGAGAGCAATTTAAAATCTTTAAAAATCAAACAGTATGGTCAACAACCGGAAGAACTCAAAGCCTATATTCACACGCTGGATCAACAATTTCTAGAATGGGAAAAGCGAGAAACAACCAATTCAAGTAAGATTACTTAGTAAAATGAGATATATCGTGGTGTTAAAAAAAAAATTTTTAATTTATTATGTTTTGCTGGAAATCATTCCATAATCCAATATACTCCAGATTTAGGGAAAAACTTTCTTGGGAACATTTATCGAGGTAATTTGATTCAAATCCCATTGCCAAGCAGAAATTTCGCAACGTAAAAACGCATGATGCGGAGAATGATCTTTGTGAATATGATCAACATATTCTGGTGTTATTACAGCAATTCCTTTATAATTTTTTATGATTCTTCCCAAATTTTCGAATAGATCTTTCTGAACAGTGGGCCCGAGGAATATTACTTTTGAAGGTAACCAATTATGAGAAGGTGGATCAATATTGGCATCAACATCCCCCATTTTAGATATCAGTGTTAAAAATTCTTTGATTTGAGCTGGCCCGTGCACAACATCTAAGATTTTAACGAGAATTTGATCTTGGAAATCGAGTTTATATAATCGTCTAGCGAGAAATTTATCAATTCGATTTAATTTTCGGGATCCAGAGTTAAGAATATAATCCATTTTGAGAATTTTACCATCAATTAGAAGTTCTTTCTGAGTATCTATTTGAGCATCCATTGAAAATTGGTTTTTTAACCATTCTTCAATACTGTGGGAGTTTTGCCCAGGAGCATTTAGAACAGGCTGAAATTTAGTTTCTTTTTCTCTGCTTTGTTCCAATTTAAGATTGACAAAATCTTTTAGTTCAGCACTGAATTCTTGAAAGGGAGAAAGATTTCCATTGAAGTTTTCTAAAGTGTTTTTGAAAATGGAGATAAACATGGCTGCAATATCCGAGGTAATATCTTCTAAAATTTTTTTTGAAGGTGATTCACGGTCAGCAACTACAGCCACAGTAATGTAAGTTAAATAACACATCTCAATTTGTTTATCATTGGTAGTGAAATTGGATAAATCCCCAATCTTACACTCTTTTAAGAATAATCGAATACTTGTTAACGCTCCACTGAACAAAATGGTATCTTTCGATGCTTCTTCATTTGGGATTTCATTAAAATCAACTTGGACAAGAGGAAGACCTGAATCAGATGTTAATATATATATTTGATGAATCATGGGAAATCACTGTGTAGGTATAAATATATTATGACAAAGCCTTAATATATGGGTTATGAAACAAGTTATTATCACATAATTTTTACTATCAAAAAGTATGGATGAGATTTTTTCTATAACATTTATTAACTTGAATAATCCTATAAGGTAAGGATTATGAGACAAATTATTTCAAATTTAATTAATGGAGTTAGGATTAATGTTTGAGTTTATTTATGGATTAATTGGAACCTATGGAGCCATTGTCATTTTTATAGGCCTATTTGGGGGAATAATCGTTTGGTACACCTTAAAATATACGGTTATTAATTTAATTCGCAAAATAATTACTTCTTGAAATGAGATGGAATATATTCTTTTTCTCTATAAAATTCTTGCGGATGGATTCTCTATAAGGTTTAAATAAGCAATAATATATAGATAATGTTTATAAATTTGTTGGAATTCTTAAAAAGAGCAAAAGTAGTTTAAATTTGTAGCTAAAATATTATAGGGAAGTGAAACTATGTATAGAGGTTCTGGGTCAGAAATTATAACTTTTACAATATATAACGTTATTGTTGGAATAATCTTGCTAATTTGGCTTCTAAATTTGATTATTTTTCCGATTTGTGTCAAAAAAATGAATTTAGCACACATTAAAGCACCTGAAATTATAGAAAGATATATTAAATTTTTACATAATAATAAAAACCAGAGACCCAAATTTTTGCAAATATACTATGTGTACATCACCATAACATATTTTCTAAGATTTTTGATCAAAAATAATGGATGGTTTTTTGCCAATGCTCTATTCTTCATACCAGATATTGTATTTTATTTTAATATTATTAAAGAAATCTATGCACCTGCCCTACACAAGCAATTAAAACAAAGTGTGTTGATAATTTATGGAGTAATTGGAATAATTTCGATAGTATACTGGTATTCTGGAGCCATATTCTTATGGTATGATATTTTAGGGGGAATTCTTATATTTCAACTGGTAACCAAGTTGAATTTTCCATATAATATTAAGGAAAATTATCAAGATCAATACAAGAATTTTAAATTAGGAATCCCCCTGCTATTTTATGGTCAGCGGTTAGATTTTCAAGTCCTTAATTTATATTTGAGCTTATATATAGGAGGAAATCCAACATTGTATATTTTTTGTGCAATTGGACTATTTTTAGGCATCCTTTTAATAGATATTGGTTTTACCCATGCAAAAAATGGTGAACAATTTACCCCAACAATTACGAACAAAGTATTTCCTTCAAAATCATTTAAGGAACAACAAATTTTCTCTTCGGAACAAGAAAAAAGAACTTTAAATACAAGGAAAAGCAACGCATCAGATAAAATGGCAGATACACAGTTAGAAATGTCAAGAATTAATGATGCAATTCACCAAATACGATTAAATAACCAAAAATTCACACAATCCACCGAAACTCAACCCAATTCAGCAATTAATCGAAATTATGAAAATAAAAGCTCAGAATTAATGAAAGAAAATAAGAAAGCAATTGTCAAATCGACCCCAATAACAGACCAAGAACCAACAGTAGAAACCACCCCGATAAAAGGCCAAGAACCAACAGTAGAAACCACCCCGATAACAGACCAAGAACCAACAGTAGAAACCACCCCGATAACTGACCAAGAACCAACAGTAGAAACCACCCCGATAACTGACCAAGAACCAACAGTAGAAACCATCCCAATAAGAGAACAAGATCCAACAACAAAATCAACCCCAATTGTGGAGATTATACCCAATATTGTTTGTTTATACTGTGGGATCGATTATAATCCTAATTTAGCTCAATGCCCGGAATGTGGTAAAATCACAAAAAACTAATACTTTTTTCTCAATTGTTAATGGCTAAAATCATAATTTAAGAAAATTGGTAGTTGTACGAAAAATCCCCCCAATCATTTTTACTTGAAGTGATTATTTCGTTAAAAATAGGATAAATGTAAGTAAATTTCAATTATATTGTACGAGATATATTTTGGAAAGAGGCTACATGCTTTTTTAATTTCATGCGTCTCTCAATCAATTGAATGCAACCATAAGATCGATTTTTTCTTCTAATTTAATAATTATCCCCTATTTAAACTTAATATGAAAGTTTTATTGTGTGACAAAATTATTCCCGTGACCAGAAAAATAATAAATCAAGGGCATATTTTCATTGAAAATGGCAAGATTACCAAAGTGGGAGAAGGATATGAGGTACCCCAAGGTGCAGAAATTATTGATGCGAAAGATATGATCGCTTTCCCCGGTATTATTGATGCCCATAGTCACGCATCTGTATTCGAAGAGGAAATTGGATTTCACCAAGACGGAAATGAATCTACAGATCCAATCACCCCCCAGGTAAGGGTTATTGATGCAATTAACCCGAAAGATCGAGGGTTGCGAAGAGCCGTCTCAGGAGGAGTGACATGCATTTGTGTCGCTCCAGGAAGTGCAAATGTTGTAGGTGGACATATGACAACCATTAAAACCCACGGAACGTTGCTTTCTAAAATGATAGTCACTCAAAAAGCCGGGATTAAATGTGCTTTTGGTGAAAATCCTAAACGAGTATATGGAGCACAGAAAAAGATGCCCAATACACGAATGGGAAATCTTGCAGTTTTTCGCCAGTTTATGGTGGATGTTCAAAATTATATGGCTAAATGGGATGCTTACAATCGAAAAATGAAAGTCTATTTAAGAGAACAAAAAGAAAACGAAATCAATGGAGATAAAGAAAAATCATCAAAATTATCAGAACCCAGCATTCCCGAAAGAAATCTGAAGTATGAAGCAATGATTGATGTATTTCAGAAAAAAATCCCCTTAAGAGCTCATGCTCATCAAGCAAATGACATCGTGACCGCGGTTGAGCTGGCGAAAGAATTCGATGTGAATATCATCATTGAACATTGCTCAGAAGGACATCAGATAATCGATTATTTGTTAAAAAATCAAATACCCGCGCTAATTGGCCCGACATTCAGCCATCGATCAAAAATTGAAACACGTTTCAAAACTTGGACAACCCTTGGAAAATTGTATAAGGCGGGCTTGCTTGTTGGATTAACTTCAGATCATCCTGTTTCCCCTCTCCAATTTCAAACCGTTTACGCCGCGATAGCTCATCGTGAGGGACTTTCAGAACAAGGTGCTTTTGAAGTACTCACAATAAATGGTGCGAAAATATTAGGAATTGAAAACCGTGTAGGTTCTATCGAAGTTGGAAAGGATGCCGATATTGTTTTATTTGAAGGACATCCTTTGGATACGCGATCCAAAATAAGCAAAGTTTTTATCAACGGAAATCCCGTTTTTGATCGATTACGGGATAAAGATGAAAATTTATTCTAATACAAGCGACAATACAAAGCTCATCAATTATTTTGCTTACTTTTTTGCTTATTTTAGACACGAAATTTCGATTTTGCAAGACTTTGTATGAAAACTGGAGCAAAAATTTTTAAAATGACATTAGCAAAAAATTTCTTAAAATATTTTTGAACTCAAGGAATAAATCAGTAAGAAGTAAATTTCAATTATATTGTAAGAGATGGCATTATGAATAAAACCTATAAAAAACTTTTAGAAAATAAAGATATACCACAATCGTTCTGGTATTTTTCGATCTTCTTTCTTACTTGTTCGATTGGTCCACTCATTTATCTAAAACTAACATTTTCCACAATTATTTCCAATATTCAAATCTGGATTTTGCTTTTAGTGATTTTAATCATTTCAAGTGCGTTTGCGATTATCGCTTTAACAAAATATCGCAAGAATCGGATATTAATTAGCTCTCTTATGGAACATCTTGTAAGAAATACCGAAAAGATCACTCAATCAAGCGAAAATTTTGCGAGTTCCCATATCGCAATTATGAAAGGTTCCACACAACAAGTTGAGGCATTGAATGACATTTTAACCAATTTCGACGAGTTAACACAAGGAATTCAAAATATTCGTAAGGAAGTTAAAAATATTGATTCGATCTCCGACATCATATCTCGAATTGCAGATAAAACAAATATTTTGGCAATAAATGCGACGATTGAAGCATCCAGAGCAGGTGAAGCAGGAATCGGGTTAAAATCTGTTGCAGAATATGTACAAAAATTAGCAGATGAATCTCAAAAACAAGTTTCTGAAACAGAACGTAAATTGAAAGAAATTACTGAAATTACATCACTCCAAGAAAAAAATACATTGGAAATAGACGATTCCATCAGGGATTTAACTATCGTTGCATCAACTTTTTCTAGCACTTCTCAACAGACAAATCAAGCAGCCCAAGAAATTTTGGATTTGACTGCAAGTATCAAAAAATCCACCAATTCATTGTTAACTTCGTTAAATTTGGAAGAATCCACACCTAACGAGGAGATCATGACCCCTTCATCATTAGAACACGATGGTTTTGATGATGACTTAAAACAATTATTTTTAGAAAATGATTCGGGAATGACATTGAAATTTGATACAACTGAATCATAATAAGGCAATGAAGATGGATGAAACCGTGTCCCAAATCTTACAAATAGAACATTTCAGTTTCCATATTCAAAACCAACCGTATTGTATCCCTCTAGAGCATATCCATGAGGTCATTCCAGCACCATATATTACAAAAATTCCCTCTCATAACGAATTTGTAAAGGGGATAATAAATTATCGCGGAATTATCGTAGAACTATTAGATTTTCCCCTTTTTCTTGGATTTGATGAACCAGTTAATTCTTTTACAAAAATTATAATTTATAAGAAAGAGAATTTGTTGAAAGGAATTTTAATTGGAAAAAAGGTAAGAATCTTAAGAGGATTAATTCAAACATTCCCACTTCCAATTCTCTTCAAAAATATGCCAAATAGTTTGCTAATACAGCAAGTTTTATGGGATGAACACACCCTTTTTTATGAATTGAACATGAACCACCACCTTTTTTCATAAAAAAAAATAAAAGTGAGTACTGATGAAAACAGTTGTAATTGTTGATGATGCTGAATTTATGCGTAAAGTTGTCGGAAAAATCCTAAAAGAACTGCAAATGGAAATTGTTGGAGAAGGAGAAACAGGAGATGAGGGAATTGCCCTATATAAATCTCATCATCCAGATTTAATTACAATGGATCTTACTATGCCCAATAAAAGCGGATTGGAAGCCATTGAAGAGATTATGAAATTTGATCCGAAAGCAAAAATTCTCGTCGTAAGTTCGATCGGTTCAGATTTAATCATCATGCAAGCAATGGATTTGGGAGCGAAAGATTTTGTCGTAAAACCTTTTAAAAAGGAACAGCTTTGTAAAGCCGTCCAAAATATTATTGATTTAAATTAAAAAGAGGAATATTTTATGGTAAATTACAATGATATTGACCCAGATCTTTTACAAATGTTCTTCCATGAAGCGAAGAAATATTTTGATATTTTGGAAGAGCAATTACAAATTCTGGAAAAAAATTTGGAAGATCCTTTGCCAATTAATGAAATTTACCGCATAGCCCATTCTTTTAAAGGAATGGCAGGAACATCAGAGTTAAAAGATTTTGAAGAATACTTCCATAAATTGGAATCTCTGATCTCCATGATTCAGAAGGGAAAAGTTCCATTTAGTCAAGAAATTTTAGATTTCTTTTATAATGAATTGGATGTTATTGATCAAGGTATAACAGCTATTGCTAATCGAACAGATTATAGTGAGAAATTAAAGATTTCGGTAGAAATAATTGAGAATAAAATCAATAAAATCGTGATTCCTGCAGAAGATATAGAGAAAGAGAAAACTAAAATAGCAAATATTTTTGCTAAGTATGGCCTGGTGGATTTTGGAGAATTTAATCCTGAAAAGTGCGGATCTAATCCGATCAAGCAAATTACCATAACTATGAATGAAAAAGCTCCGGCAAAAGTAGTCCGAGTTATGATCATCACAAAAAAGATTCAAAAGTATGGTAAAATCATATATTCACATCCCACTCCAGATGTTATTTTTCAAGGAAAATTCAAAACAGAATTTAAGCTCATTTTTCAGACTGAAAGTGCTTCAGATCTAATACAAAAGATGATTTTTGAAGTCATGGATGTGGTAAAAGTTGAAGTATTGGATCTTTCAGCAGACGAAGTGAAAAAAGCGATACTTCCAGAGAAAACGGTTACTGATGTGACTATTGTCTCTAGTAAAGCAGTTGAAGACACTTTAAAAAGAATTCAAGGAATTGAGGTCGAGTTTTCCACTTTGGACAAATTATATGGACAGTTTATGGAATTACTTATTAGATCGCGAAAATTAGAATCAGAATTATCGACCTTTGGTGATTTAACTGTACATGAATTGCTTTTTGAAATGCATAGTTTTATGGAAAGTTTACAAGGAACGGTACTGGAACTTCAACTTCTCCCGATTGCAAAAATTTTGCGTATTTTTCCACGTATGGTCCGGAATATAGCAAAACAAAAGCAAAAAGAAATAAATTTCATAATTAATCACAATAATATTAAAATTGAACAGCAAATTTTAACTGAATTAGGGAATGTCATAAATCACCTTCTCAGAAATTCTGTGGATCATGGAATAGAATCACAAGAAGAACGATTAGCAGCAGGAAAAAATTCAACCGGAGAAATTTCCATTACAACAAAAATTTCTCGGGGAAATTTTCTAATGATTATTGAAGATGATGGAAAGGGCATAGATGCAACCAAAATTGCCGAAAAAGCTCTTAAGATGGGAATTAAAACTCAACAAGAACTCAATGAAATGAAAAACGAGGAGATAATTGATTTGATTTTCGCACCCAACTTTAGCACAGCTAAAGAAATATCCAATATTTCAGGACGAGGAATGGGAATGAATATTGTTAGAGAATCAGTTCAGAAAGTGGGAGGAGAAATTCAAATTGAAACAGTAGTGCATGAAGGAACTCGATTTATTATTAAAATACCCCTCTCTAAATCTTTAATTTCTGTGTTAGTGGTGAAGAATGATGACCAATTTATATCCATTCCTTTGGATATTATATCTAGCATAATCGAAGTAAATGGAGAACATATTTCACCCATTGATCAAGGATCCTGGAAGTTTTCAGACAATTCTGATCTTGCACACTTCAATGATATGATTATATATGATCTAGGAGACTTTTTTAATATATACGAGGAAACCAGTGAAAACCAGCATAAAATTAGAACTGAAAACAAAATAATCGTAATTAACCATCAAAACCAAAATATTGGATTGTTAGTGGATATCGTTGTTGAAAAAGCAGATGTAATATTAAAAAAAATGGATTTTATTCGAAAATCAATCAAAGGAGTTTCAGGAGCAGCAATTTTAAAAAATGGAGTTGTTTCGTTAATCCTCAACCCGATAAAAGTATTAGAATCAAGTAAATTTAACGATAAACAAAAAAAAAGGGATTAAATCGCAACAATAGATGATCATTATGTTAACAAGTTCTTATCTAACATTCCAGTTGAATTCGACCAATTTCTTTATCAAATCTTGTAATGTAATTGAAATATTAGATAAAATCATAGTGTCCCCCACCCCATCCATAATTTCACAATGTGAAGGATTGTGTATTTTTCGGGAGCAACTAATCCCAATAATAAATTTTGATAAAATTCTATTTCAAACTAAAACTGAACCGCTGGATAATCAAAAAAAGTTTTCTAAAGTAATCATTGCCTCATTCAGGGATGTCATTTTTGGGTTTAAAGTTGACCGTATATCTAAATTACTTGAAAATATTCCAAAATTTCCCATCTCAACCGACAATTTAAGTTTTCCAAATATCCAAATGGGATACATTGATTCCGTTATAAATATTCAAAATAAAACAATTTTTTCGATCAATTTTGCAAAGATATTCCAGTGCATTTTTGATTTCCAGTAATTATCTTAGAAATTCTTCATGAAACTCAAACCAATTTAATTGTTAATAACTCAATCACCTTGAAATATTAGAAGATTAACTATTGTAGATTTTTAACCATCAGTTCTTAAAATTGAAGTACATTGCTGTAAAAAATCTTCCAAAATAATTGAGGGAAACAATAAATCAGAAGAATATTTTTGAACCACATTTTCCCATTTCGATGGTAATGAAAAGCCCGCACGATCTTTATGGCCACCACCGCCGAAAATTTCTGCCAAACGATGAGCAAAATCTTTAGAAGTGCGAATATTCAGATATTTTTCACGAACCGACAAACCTAAAATTAAATCTACTTCAGGATACAATAAACGCAAATTAGATGTTATCTCCCCTGATCTTAAATCAGCCCAAGCAGCGATCACGGAATACCCGAGAAATTTTGATTGAATTTTTGATTTTGAAATTAGGGAAATCTGATCAGAATACCATTTCTTAATTGAAATCATAGCTTTTGGTAATTGTTGGAGAAATATCTTCCATGAAATGGGATCATTCATGCAATCTAAAAGATCATAAATTTTTTTTTCATCATTTTGATAAAAAGAAATGTATTGATTAAGGTTTTGGGCAATATCACAATTTATTGTAATATTATCGCTTTTAAAATCCATTAAATGGGCATAATAAACAAGTTGGTCCCAAAAAGAAGATTTAAGTAAAGGATAAGTCTCATAGATCAAGTCTGCAGTACACTTTCGTGTTATATCTGAAAGAGAATTAGATGCTTCTTTTTCAATTGCCTTATATCTAGATGGATTAACAATAATATTGAAATAATTGTTTAAAATTTGCTCAATTGAGCGAGGGTAGTTCGGAAACTCATGATGATCAAAATAAACGTGTGTTTGGATCATAGGATCTGTTTTTTTAGGAAAATTTTTTTCAATTTCAGACAATATTTCATAATTTAAACCCAAATCTAAAATATAAAGAATAAAAGTGTCGGATCTGTTGGATAAAGCGCGAATTTCATTAGGTAAATTTGGATATGTTGTTAAACGAATGTTAATGCAAGAAGGGGAATAATTTTGCAGAAGTAAATATTTCTTCACAAGAGCTGCAGAAACTAAACCATCAAGATCTTCAATATGAGAAATAATGATAACAGTACGATTTTTGGTCATCATTAATAACACGATAGCATCTGTTTTTGAACTTTCGCCCAGATTAATTTTTAAATTTTTATTGTTACTCGCATTAAGCTATTCATGGAATCATGGAAAAAACCTGTGAATATTAAAAATGTCTCACCAAAAGAAGCCTTACCTGGAATTTTTATTCGAACTCTGACCTACAATGAGGATGTGACTCAATGCCACTTCATACTAAAAAAAGGAGCAAAAATACCCCTACATGACCATTTATTTTCCCAAAATGGATTTATTATTAAAGGAAAGATGAAATTCATCACCGAGAAAGGAGAATTTACAGCAGTTCCAGGAGATAGTTATATCTTTAATCAATGGGAAAAACATGGTGCAGAAGTTTTGGAAGATACTGAATTATTAGAAACATTTTCTCCTACCAGAAAGGAATATTACCCCACAGATGAACAATATCTTCCCAACAAGGACGATTTTCTTTAAAAAACCTTTTTTATATCTCCCATTTTCCAGCACGATAAATTATTTTTCCATCAGCTTCAATGTAGGATTCTCGGGATTTCATATCCTTTAATAAATCCCAATGTATAGCCGATTTGGATAAGCTCCCCGTTTCACCATACCCCATTCCTAGTGCCATATGTATGGTACCACCCATTTTTTCATCAAAGAGCATATTTTTGGAAAACTTAGTAATTCCATAGTTGGTTCCGATAGCAAATTCGCCAATTCCATTAGCACCTTTTATTTTCAAAATACTAACTAACAATTTCTGACCTTTAGATGCTGTTGCTTTCACAATCTTGCCTTCTTTGAATTCTAAATAAATGTTTTCAATTTCTTTACTTTGATATATTCCCGGGAAACTGAATCGAATATGACCATTTATTGAATCTTCCAGAGGACCTGTGAAAACTTCTCCATCAGGT
This sequence comes from Candidatus Lokiarchaeum ossiferum, assembly GCA_025839675.1. GTDB lineage: Archaea > Asgardarchaeota > Lokiarchaeia > Sigyniarchaeales > Promethearchaeaceae > Lokiarchaeum > Lokiarchaeum ossiferum. The sequence goes on along the minus strand of CP104013.1, from coordinate 4,526,809 downwards.
AAATTTACATGACCGCAACAATTGACCCATGTTCGACCCTTAACAGAAAGCTTTAAATCCGTATCTTCACCCACAACATGTAGAATATCCACCTGATTTAAATAATCAACATAATTTTGTTGGTCTCCTTCAATTTGCTTCCATTGATCAGCAGGATTTTCATAATTTAAATACAAAGCATTTGATATAAATTCATGATATGCAAATAATCCCATTCCAGCATCTTGTGCTAGAGCTTCACAAGGGTAGGGTACGATGAGCCATTGAAATTCACCTTTAGTCACACGATTCTCGGCTAATTCATCTAAACGAACACGCTCAGGACTCGATTCAAAGGTGGAAATTTTATTGCTATCAATTAATTCAAGCTGTCGTGTATTTGTACTACCCATAATGTATACTTCCTTATCAAAATCCAAAGAATAGGGTTTTACGAAGGGATCAACATATTCGAGTTGCTCTTTACTAGCATAGGTATAAAAAATTTCCTCAATTTGAGGTAATTTTTGATAAATGGTTGGATGAGCCCCTGATTCTAAAATTTCTTTAAATAAAGCATATGTGAGATCTTGAGCCATTACATTACCCGAAATAAGAACTTTCTGGCCCGGCTGAACATTTAACGAATATTTAATAGATAAGTGAGCTAATTTGGAAAGAAATAAACCCATAACAAATTAGAATATTATTAAATTAAAAAAGTTGAATAATCAAGAAGAAGAAAAATATGAACCTTTAATATCAAAGCATAGATGAGATGATTTTTAAGGTGTCATAGATATTCCTTCCAAAAACAATAAATCTGATTTGGAATTAGAGTTAATTGAAGATCGACTGATATCTTGAGATTTTGAACCGATTTTCTCCTTTTGGCCATGATTTTTTCCATGATGCGCGAACCTTCCACTAGTTTTAATTTTTTCGTTGTAATAATAATATAACATGATAATCCCCTTTCAAAATTCAAAACCTTAGATGATGAAAAAACATCCTTGGCCCATTAATAGAAAATTAAAATTTTGACTATAAAAAAGTTATTAAAATTCGGGAAAAAAATTATTAATGTAGTTCCGTTTTTCATGAACTTCATGAACTTTCTAAAAAATTTTTGGAAATCTGACAAAATAGTCAATATTAATAGTTGAAAAATAATATAAAATTAAAAAAGAGGTATCAATCGAAATTGCAAAATATCAATCAACTACTTTTAGACCAGAAAATTGAAGAAGACAACCAGCAATATTTCAAAAATTTACCTTCCTACTATCAAGAATGTATTGAATCAAATGATAAGAAGATAAAACAACTTGGAGAAAAAGGGCTTAGTCTGCTGGAAAAATATTTCTCGCATTTACTTTAAGGAGATTTTGTACTTTAAATTATACAAAGAACAAATCAATTTAGGCCATTTTTTTCATTAAAATTACGTCTAGAGATAAGCGAGATGTTTGAATCAGATTTTTAAGATGAATTGTTTAATTATAAGATCTTTTGGCGAGATATTATCCTACATTTCCAATGCTAAAAATTGGGCTCATAAAGATTTCTTATTAACTTAGATTTCTAATTCACTTATGGGGCATTTTTTAACAAATTTCAATATTATTGAAGGGATCATGTTTATTCGAAATGAATTAGCAACCTTTGGTGTCTTCTACAGAGGTGTTATATTTGCAATTGCGACAATGATCATTGGTTCAGGGTTATTATTGATGTTTAAATCAATAGCTTTGCTTGGAAAATCACTTTATGGAAAATTAAATAAGCCTTATGAGGGACTTCGATAAGCCGAGAAGTGTTTTTTTAGTATATATACTTGGATAAAAATGAATTCAATAAAAAATCAGGCCTAATCACTTATTTTTCTAATAATTTTTAATCGTTTTGAATATTTCCCTCGAATTTTGAGATCATATCTCAATAATGCGTTGAGAATTATATCATTTAGAAAATCAGAATACTCAATTCCGATATGGTTAGCTGCTAAAGCAGATTTTCCATCAGGAAGAAGACTAGTTAAAGGATTAATTTCATGAAGAAGAAGATTTTGTGTTTTTTCATCAACCAAAAAGACAGCCATGGCAAAATCACGACAATTACAAAAATTATATGCTTTATGTGCAACTTTACGAGCTCGTTTGATTAAAGGTTCAGTCATTTCGAGAAATTTTAAGTTTAGATCTTTGTATTGTAGTTTTAGGGAATCTTCCAAAGATGTATTTTCCGGAAGTAGATATTCCAACGCAGGCAAGAATTGAATATTATCTGTCAGGTCATTTCCAATGATGGGGAGATATATTTTTCTTCCTTGGATTACTTCTTCTATCATTACATACGAGAACTTTACTTTTTTTGTAAAAGTTGTTAATATCTCGGAAAGAACCGTAGGATTGGGAGCTAATTGATCAGTAACTTCATCTTGGTGAATTCCTTCATAGAAAAATTTAACCAACAACGGATATTTAAGTTTCCGATCGATTGGAGGTAATTTTCCCCCTTGAATCTTTAACATTTGAAAACGAGGGGTTGCAATGAAATTAAGTTGAAGTATAGATTTAAATAAAGCCTTATTTTTGCAAATACTCACCGAATCCATTGGAGAGCCAATAAAAGGAACATGTACTAAATCAAAAAGAGCAATATAATGTGCAGGTAAATTTTGTGTGGCGGATTTTCCGGCAGTGTTAAATATTAAATCAAATTTTCCGATTTGTAATAATGAAGGAAGATTTTCGTTGGGAATTAAATATTCAATCTGGTTATCATATTCTTCCAAGGCTTGTTGAAGAATTACGAGAGGTGAAATAATTTGCCGCTGATCATCTGGAAGTTTTTCCAACAACTCATTGTCAATTTCGGATTTGTGTTCCTTTTGATTTTTCTTGTCAATGGTTTTTTTTATTTCCCAAAGCTTCTCATCAATAATTACGGCAATAAACATTTTTTGATCAATAAAACTAACTTGAAATGCATGAAAAACTTAACGAAAAACTAGTTTTCGTTAGCATACGATGTCGATGAAAATCGACATAAAAATCTAGACTGGAATTATTCATTTTTTATTGAACAAAATCCTTTATTTGAACATTATTCCTTAAAAGAACTCAAGCATTACATAATTAATCATTCTAAAGGGTTATTTGAAAAATGCTATCAGGAAAAAAAATAGTCATATTCTTTTTTATTCAATTTATTTTATTAGCTCCAACAATAAATACTGCAAGTTCCCAAGAAAATGAGCCTATAAAAATCCTTTTTATCGGAAGTAGCTATTTCGCGTATAATAATCTGCCTAGATTATTTGATAACTTCGCAAAAGAGGCGGGAAAAAATGTTTCAATTAGCACAATTGATCCTTTGGGAACATACTTATATGATCATGCATTCAGCGAATCCACCGCAACCAAAATAAAAGAAAAAAAATGGAATATCGTAATTTTACAAGGAATTGGAGCACTAACGGCCTATCCCCAAAATTATACAAATAAACCAGTTGATGAAGCATTAAGTATATTGAGAGAAAAAATACTGCTTAATAATCCATCCACGAGAATAATATTTTGTTTACCTTGGGCATTTGAAGATGGAATGACTTGGAAAGCGGGTTGGGATGATAATTATGAAGAAATGCAACTTAAAATAAATAGTCAAACAATTAAACTTTCTGGGAAAATTGGATTTACTACTGCCCCTGTTGGAATTGCATGGAATACCGCAATTAATGAAAAAAACCATCCGCTTCACTATTTACATCTAAGTGATTGGAATCACCCATCATTGAATGGCACATATTTGATGAATTGTGTAATTTACTCATCGATTTTTCAAGAAAATTGTACAGGTAATTCATTTCATGATGAATTGGAAGAAGAAGACGCGATGTACTTACAAGATGTTGCTTCGCGTACAGTTATAGAAAATTTAAGTTTTATGAATTTAAATGGCAGTATTTCAGAAATAAAAGGAAATTGGAATCAAATTAACGACTCAACTGCAGGGAAATCAATTAACGGAATGAATATTTTTATTATAATGGTACTTGCTAGCTCCAGCTTATCAATTATCATTCTCCAATCGAGAAGAAAATTAAAGTTATTAAAAAAATTGGAAGAAAAGAATCAATAACTTTCAAAAAAAATCAAGGATCAACTTCTTTTTTCACTCCATTTTATATTATTGTGATATAAAGCAATTACTGGTTCAAAAAATGAAATACTACAATTTTCCTTTTACAGCAATTTGTGGTCAAGAACAAATGAAAAAAGCGCTAATCCTAAATATCATCGATCCAAAAATAGGAGGCGTTTTACTTACAGGGCAACAGGGAACAGGAAAGAGTACTGCGGTTCGATCTATGATCGATATATTACCAGAAATAGAAGTTCATAAGGGCTGTCAATTTCAATGCAATTTGACTGATGATCCTTCCGATAATTGGTGTGATTTTTGTAGAGACCAAAACCCACAAAAATTAAGAAAACCAATCAATCTTGTGAATCTTCCCTTGGGTGCCACTGAAGAGATGGTAATAGGCTCATTAGATATAGAAAAAATAATCCGTGAAGGGAAACGAGCCATCCAACCTGGATTACTAGCCAAGGCGAACCGAGGTATTTTGTATGTCGATGAAATTAACTTGCTCCCGGATCATCTTGTGGACATTCTCCTTGATGTATCAGCTTCACGAATTAATATTATTGAACGTGAAGGTGTTTCTTTAGAACATCCATCTGCATTTATTTTGGTTGGTTCTATGAACCCAGAGGAAGGGGAGTTACGACCTCAAATTTCCGATCGTCTAGGCTTAGAAGTTCAAATAAAAGCCCCCACCGATCCGCAACTTCGTGCAGAAATATCTATTCGCGTTTTGGAATTTGAGGATCAACCAGAAAAATTTATCCAAAAGTACTCAATCCCCCAAGAAAAATTGAAACAACAAATTCAAAGTGCTAAAAAAAAAATCGCAGAGGTTATCATTCCTGAGGAATTATACGCTCAAGTCGCAATATTAATTTTAAAACTAGGCTTATATTCACAAAGAGCAGATATTACATTTATTAGATGTGCAAGAGCCCATGCTGCATTTAAACAACGAACAGAAATCTCCAAAGAAGATCTTTGGGAAGCATCCAATCTAGTATTTAATCATCGAGTGAAAAGATTTGATGAATCAATATCTCCTGAAATATTGGAGACATATTTTAATGAAATCTTTAACGATTATAAATAGCAATAAAGGAAGGAAGATTTTCATGACAACATTCAATGTAGTAGGAATAGGAACAGTGACTATTTTACGAGGAACACTTTCCTGCAATATTTCAGTATCCCCTGCATTTTTTATAAGAAAATTTCGCAATTATTTAATAAAATTTCCACAAAGCATCTTGGATATACTAAAAACAGCCATTTTATCGAAAAATACTGAGTTTCAATACAAGGAGATTTATTATCACACGTTAATCGACTTTTTTACCAAAATTCAAAATGGCAAAGATCAAGATCGAAAATCAACTCTCCAAGAACAAGAGACTTCAATTCACAAAGCAATCTCGAATATATCCAATAATGGAAAAATTCATTCCTTTATGGAAAAAAGGAATAAAAATCAAAATTATCCTGTTGAAATCTCAACAATCAATAACAAAGTTTCTGAAAAATCAATTCAAACTCAGTTTGGCAAAATTAATCGATTGATTGAGGATGGTAAATTTCAAGAAGCAAAATCAATAATAACCCTAACCCTATCTCAATTACGTTTTTTAAAGAATATGGATGAAATTGAACAGCGATTAATGGTTTGCCAAACGTACATTGAATTGGTAGAAGATTTAAATCAAATAAAGGATTTAATCAAAAGGAAAGAATTTGATCATGCAATAACCCAATTAAAGGATAGGCAAAAGTTTATTGATAAATTAGATCTTTCTATGGAACTTTTTAACCATATAAACTATGAATATTTAAGCATAACTCGTAAATTAAAAGATGAACGGCGAAAAGCGCTAAGTACTATTTCTGATACTATTATTCAAATCACAAATTTACTTCGGATCGCAGAATATAATACAAGTTATCATTTACTGCAAAAAATCACCACATTAGCATCAAATTGGAAATTTTCTCATATTTCCGACAAAATCCATGACCTAGAACAGAATGTAAGGAATGAACAAATAATTCTTTCTGAATTACTTACTTTTGCACAGCTCCACATTACTCGAATTCATATTTCCGAACTAATGCAAAAAACAAGCCTGTCTGAAGAAAAAATTGAGAAAATTGTAAAGAAATTTATTTCCGATAAAATTATTCACGCAAAATTTGATCCAAACACAAAAGGTATTGAATTTCAACACTTTCAGCAAGAAATTGATAATTTAATGCAAAATTTTCATGATTGGGAAACAGATTCCAATTCTAAAAAAACAGAATAAAATTTAGTGTTGATTGTTGAAACGACATGATAGATTGTAATAGGCTTCAAAATTTTCATAAAAATCTTGCCCATCTGTGGTAATTTCATAAAATAGGTGAAAATCCTTTCCAGGATGAGTTTTTTCTTCAATCAAATTCAATTCTTTTAATGAATCTAAAACGCGTTTACAATCAAAATATTGACGATTGATTTTCTTATAGAAATAACTCGCAGGCATACATCCTTGGTCACAAATTTTATTGTGATTTAGACAATTGAAGCAATCAATATCGGTGTAAGAAAGATCACATGGATACTTGAATTTTTTTCGATGATAAAGCCAATTGAGAAAGAGAAACTGCCGCATAGTGAGGAGCTTGATTTGTGTTTCGTCCATAGTGTACCCTTTTTGTCGATTTCTTTAAATATAAGTCGCTATCCATAAAATTGTATAATTTAATATGTTAGCCGAAGATTAAATAAACTACGATGTTATGGTTGATTTTCAACCATCGATTATTTGTTTCTTCAGATCTAAGATCAATCGTGGAACATATTGTATATAGTTCACATGTTGGAATAAAATCCAATTTTTCTTAGAAAATTTCTCATTTCTCTTGTATTTGGGAAAATACAAATCGTTTTATTACAAAAATGAAAAAAAAAACATCAGTGGCTCTTCCAACATAGCTTAAATCACTTGGAATTTAACCGAAAATATTTTATCAAAGCACTTGTAGATGAATCATGTTGTAAATCTTCAGATGATATTAACTCCGGAATGATCTTATTTGCGAGAACTTTTCCTAATTGCACTCCCCATTGATCAAAAGAATAAATGTCCCAAATCACCCCTTGCACAAAGATTTTATGCTCGTACATCGCGATAAGTTTCCCTAATACCTGTGGAGTTAATTTTTGAGCCAAGATAGAGGTGGAGGGTCGATTTCCTTCAAATACCTTATGAGGTAAAATCGATTCAGGAACACCTTCCCTACGTAATTCCATAGTAGACTTACCAAAAGCCAGAGCTTCCGGTTGAGCAAAGAAGTTGGACATCAATTTGATATGGTGATCCCCTAGGGGGTTATGAGATTGCGCAAACCCAATGAAATCACAAGGAATCAGTTTTGTACCTTGATGAATTAATTGGTAGAACGCATGTTGGCCATTAGTTCCAGGTTCACCCCAAATTATCGGTCCAGTCTGATAATTAACGCGTTCTCCTGATTTTGTGATGTATTTTCCATTCGATTCCATATCCCCCTGCTGAAAATAAGTCGCAAACAAATGCATATATTGATCATAGGGTAAAATGGCTTGAGTTTCAGCTTCAAAGAAATTATTATACCAAATACCTAACAACGCCATGATCACGGGAATATTTTGCTGGAAAGGAGCCGAACGAAAGTGTTGATCCATGGCGTGAAAACCCTTCAATAATTCATGGTGATTTTCCTTCCCGATCGCTAAGAGTACGGATAAACCAATCGCTGAGGTAACCGAATATCTTCCCCCAACCCAATCCCAAAATTCAAACATATTTATAGGATCAATTCCAAAGTCTTGAACACCCTTAGAATTCGTAGATAAAGCAACAAAATGTTTCGCAACAGCGCTTGGATCATGCAGAGAGGAAAGTAACCAATTTTTTGCAGAACGCGCATTGGTCATTGTCTCCTGGGTTGTAAAAGTTTTCGAAGCAATAATGAATAAACTTTCTTCTGGATCTATTTGGTTGAATACTTCTGCGATATGAGTCCCATCAACATTTGAAACAAAGAAAAATCGCATTTTTCGGGAAGAATAAGGTTTGAGTGCTTCATAAATCATATGAGGACCTAAATCCGAACCCCCAATTCCAATATTAATAATATTCTTTATTTGCTTTCCAGTATGACCCTTCCACTCTCCAGAACGAATTCGATCTGCAAAATCATACATTTTATTCAAAACAGCATTCACAGCGGGCATTACATCTTGCCCATCCACAAAGATCGGAGTTGAAGCAGTATTGCGCAGCGCAACATGCAAAACCGGACGATCTTCCGTCACATTAATTTTTTCCCCTGTAAACATGCGTTCAATTTCCATTTTGAGATTGCATTTCTCAGCTAAGTGCATCAACAAATCCATTGTTTCTTTAGTTATTCTATTTTTTGAATAATCAAAATAGATATCTTCATCGGTAATAGTAAATGCACTCGCTCTCTCAGGATCTTTTTGAAATAACTCTTTCAAATGTATATCTTTTATCTGAGCAAAATGTGCTTGCAAGTTGTGCCATTCGGGCATTTCGGTAAGTTTTGATCTCATTTTTTTTCTACAATGTAAGTAAGTTCTTTTAACAAAAGAAGATTGTCACTCTTATGATTCCCTCAATTGAATGGATTGCAGAAAAAAATATCGTAAAAATGATTGATCAAACCCAGTTACCTGGAAAATTAGTTTTTTTAGAATTTACTACCTTCCAAGAAGTCGCAACTTCGATAAAAGTGATGAATATCCGTGGGGCCCCAGCTATTGGAGTCGCAGCCGCGATGGGAATGGCTTTGGCAACAATTGAATTTCAAAAGCTTCCATATAACGATTTTGTCCAGCAAATGAATCATGCAGCAAAAATAATAACAGCAACACGTCCGACGGCAGTTAATCTGTTTTGGGCAGTGGATCGCATTCAAAAATTGATTCAGAGATCAGGACAAGATGTTGTCAAAATTTCCGAGATTATCATAAAAGAAGCTCAAACGATGTGGCAAGAAGATATTGACACCAATCGAAAGATGGGAATGCACGGGGCGAGTTTATTGGAAGAAGGTGATACTGTCTTGACTCATTGTAATGCGGGGTCTTTAGCCACTGTTCTCTATGGTACGGCTTTAGCACCAATTCGATGGGCTATTGAGGAAGAAGGAAAAAAGATTCAAGTAATAGCCGATGAAACACGCCCCCGTTTACAAGGTGCCCGATTAACCGCATGGGAACTTCAATACGATAAAATCCCCGTCAAAGTCGAATCCGATAATGCAGCAGGTTTAATGATGCGCCTCGGAAAAATTCAAAAAGTAATTGTGGGTGCAGATCGGATTGTTCGTGATACAGTGTTTAATAAAATTGGCACATATATGGTAGCCATGGCTGCGAAATATCATAATATCCCAATGTATGTGGTAGCACCTCGAAGTACTCTATCCATGAATGAGACAGAAAAAGATGTGATTATTGAACAACGTGATGGCCAGTTCGAAGTCGGACAGATAATGGGTCGCATTAAAACGCCAATTGTACCTGAAGGTGTCGAATGTATTAATTACGCTTTTGATGGAACTCCAATGGAATTAATTACCGCAATAATTACGGAAGATGGAGTCTTTACCCCAGAAGAATTAGTAAAAAAATATCAATAAAATATTTACTTAGTTTCTTTTTTTCGCAGGGGATTGCTTCCCAAACATATTTTTTATCTTAATTTTCCCGATCATCACATTTTGAAGCATTTTTTCTTTAATGTTGCGTTTTTTTATAGGTTCAGGATCGGATTCAAATCTCTCAATCATCATGATAAGGGCTTTGCGTTTGATTTCGATATCTTCTTGAAATTCAAATTTTCCTTCAAAATGTAAAGTAGTAAAAGCGTGATCACATTCCCCCTCAAGATATCCATTATCTTCGACAATTTGGCCCCAAACATGCGAATTTGATTGTAGGAATTCAATTTTCTTTCCTCTTTTGGCACAATGAACTAAAAAACAATTGTTTTCCCTATCAAAGCCATAGTTTAACGATACGAGATAAGGTTGGTTCTCTTTAGCCAATGCGAGAGTCAAAAATTTGCCTCTATCAATAATTTGATATAACTCTGATTCATCTGTGATTTCTTTATCCTTCCGATGCATATGATAAGCCATGACATAATAAACAAAATCAGCTTTTTGAAGTTGATCATAAAAAAAAGATAAATGGTAGCATGTGCATCAGCTAATTTAAATTATTCATTATTTACCCAAATCAAGTTTCAATAAAATTAAATATTACTTAGCAAGGATAACAGCAATTTAATTACTCAGAATTATTTTAAAAGAAAATATTCTTATAGTACAAGGACAAGTAACATATTAGGGAAGATAGATCGGGTTTATATTTCCCAATTTTATTCATTTCCATTTTTAAATAAATTTCAAGGTGAAAATCAGTGAACAAAAGAAAAATAGGAAGATTTCAACCTTTACCAGTAGTTCCAATAGTATTAGTTGGTGCAATGGTAAATGGAAAACCAAACTTTCTTACAGTCGGATGTGTTGGTGCAGTAAATATGAAGCCTCCAATACTTATGGTGAGTTTGAATAAAAGCCATTATTCCTTAATAGGTATTAAAAAGAATCGAACTTTTAGCATCAACATCCCTTCTGCAGAAAATGTGATCGAAACCGACTATTGTGGATTAGTTTCTGGAAAATCGCATGATAAGTCAAAAATATTTACGACCTTTTATGGAGACTTAGAGACCGCACCAATGATAGAGGAATGTCCAATAACATGTGAGTGCAAATTATTAGACACAAAAGAATTTGCCCAAGATATCGCACTTTTTGGGGAAATAAGTCAAGTATACGCCAATGAAGAGGAAAGCAGAACAAAAAAATTTGATCTCCTGAAAGTCAATCCGATTTTTTTATCCGGATTTGAGAATTTGTATCGAAATACAGCAGAGAGTCACATTTTAGGAAGATGCTATAAAATTGGAGAGCAATATCGTTGTACTCAAAAACTTCTTGGACCTAAAACTTGCATACGAGGCCCTACTGTTGTCGAAAAAGACGAGTTCCAAATTATTGGAATTGAAGATATTGATACAGTTGAAGACCGAAATCCAGGTGAAGTATGGGCAAAATTTCAGCAATTCGCTCCCCTTATCCCGAATCGAGATCAATCCCATGGATTAGGAATTTACATAGAGACTGAAGAACTCATGAAAGTAGGGAAAAATCGTTATGTTGTTGGGAATGAAATTGCCACCGTTGAGAAAATACCTAAAGGAATGATTAGTGAAACAATCCCTAAACAAAAATATGCTGTGTTTACTCACGTTGGGACAATGGCCAACCTCCAACAAACTTATGATTATATAAATGAACAATGGCACCCAGATAAGCCACTGTATGAAAAAACCCCATTTGGAGTAATTATTGAATGGTATGATCAGCGATTTCGACGAGATTCGGAATATTCAGAATTAGATCTTTACATTCCAATTCAAAAAAAGAAGACTTAAGTAAAAATCAAAACTAAAGTCATAACTTCCGAAGCATTTCTTTTATCGCTTCAACGATTAAGTACCCCGTTTCCGACGAAACCGCTAAGGATTCTTCATAGCCCTTAGTTTTATTGTAGGAGTCCCGAGGTATGATATATCCAGAAGCTCCCATCGTGAGTTCGAGTACAATTGGGAAGAAATTTTCGTTCCTGCCTCGAATCTCCTTTTTTATCGCTACGCCAAATTCACTAAAGGGTTCTCCTGGAACGCAAGCAATTATGATATCATTGATTTGAATTATTGATAAGGGTAGTTCTAAATAGTGCTTAGTTCCTTCAATAATATATCCCATGGATGTTAAGTTGAAACCATGAAAGAGGCCAATTTTGGCAGGATCTGTGATTTCAACCCGTATTTTCTTCGAAATTAATTTGAGCACCGATTCTTCATCTTGAACACTCGAAATTGTTTTTAAATCTTCAGGGCGTAAAGTGCGAATCACATCCGCAGCAGTTTGCAATCCGACTTTTTCAGCTTCATGGCGTTTCCGTACCTCTTGATCAAAAATGCAATTCCAAGGATTCACATTCCCCGCTGTACTTTGTCCAAAAATGATCTGTGAATTCCAGGGAAGTTGATAGGTCGATTTCAAGACTCGATGAGCATAGTAGGGCCAATCTTGCGAAATTAAATAATTTTCTTCTCCCAAGGCAACACAATGATTTGCCAAATTATAAAAAATCCCGCGCACGTTTTCACCTTTGATCTCACCATCTTCTTTTAAAAAAACCATGGCTAATAAATCCCGATCTACCACTTGTGAGGCAGGATCATTATATCGCCGATTATGACCCACTTCAGTTGAAGAAATATTGGCTTTAATAAGAGTAGGTTGTAAATCATACAGCGCTCCATATACAGAACTGGCAATCACACGTTTAAGATATGGAACCCCGTGCTTTATATACCAACCCTTATCGACATTATGGGGTTTTGAAACTTTCTTATAAAAAAATTCTAAGCCTCCCATGATCCGTTGACTGGAATGGGTATGAATGGCATGGAGAATAACATTTTCTTTTTTCACGACTCCTCGAGTCATTTTTTCCGCAATTTGTCCGATTTCCAGGGCAAACTCTTCGGTAATCCATAATAGATCACACACAATTAACGCAATTAGAGTATTGGTCCCAGATTCTTTAATCAGCATACATCGGGCGGAGACTTCATCATGAATCCCCATTGCATTTTTTTTTCTGTTTTCATACCCCCCCAATGGAGTCCCCAAGGGAGGAGTAATGGTTACACGTGAAAAACCTACTTCAAGCATGTTTTTTTCTCCCCTTACTCATTCTCTTTTTTTTCCATCATCATTTTAGCCCTTCCTTCCAGGACAGAATGAATGTTATCCAAATCTTTTTCTATATAGAAAAATATCGGAAGCCAAAGAACCACGTTTAACCCCCAGAAAAACACGGCCGCCCACATGGCCGCTTGTAAACCAAATTGGGCGGTCATAAACCCAGCAATTAATGGACCGACCGTATGCCCAATTAAATCCATAAAAGACGCCAAACTGATCATTGTTGCCCGATGTTCAGGGAGATTCACATCAGTTAAAGTAGAATGCCAATTCGGCCCTACTCCCTGATTCACAAACATTAAAAGAATTAAGCTTCCAACGGCAAGCACAAACGCCGGAATTGACAGGGCCTCTCCCATTGAAGCCCCGTCAGGCAGATTGTAATCCGATAAAAGAAAAATTATAAAGAATAATATCGGAAAAGCATTACAGATCAACGCAATTAAAACCTTAGCCCTTCGATCCTTTTTGAATAGGCGATCTCCCAAGAATCCAAAAACTAATGCTCCTCCTATTCCAAAAATGAAAGCAATCAGAACTACCATTGTTATCATCTCAGGATCCATATTCCGGGTATCTTCTAAATACTTGAAAATTAAGAAAAAAGCAATTCCTGAAGGGATGCAATCGATAAAATTGGTAATCAGCCAAAAATTGGATTTATTGGACCAAATTTTTTTAAAATCCTCTTTCTTTAAACTAAAATTATATTCAGCACCCTCTATTCCACGCAATTCCGTCTCTGCTGCCCCTCTTTTTGGCTCCTTTATTCCCAACAATCCGAAAGCAAGTAATAAACTGAAAGTTCCTGTGATCAGATAGGCTATACGCCAAATGTCCCCCATCATCCCACCGAGTAACATTCCCACTAACTGCCCCATAATCATCGCAACATTAATATAAGCAAATGCAGCCGTTCGTTTTTCAGGTTGGGCGGTATCCCCAACCATACTAAATATAGTTGGAACTATAGCCCCAATTCCAATACCATTAAGCGCTCGTGTGATGAAAAAAAGCAAATATCCAACTTCTCCATCGGGAATCAGTACGGTCGAAATCGAAAATAAGGCATAAATCATCGTCCCCCCAAAGCAAATCCATTTGCGAGAAGTTTTATCAGCCAAGATAGCACATGCCACCATTGATACTCCAGAAAGAAATACGAAAACGGATGAAATTATACTCATTTTAGGAACTAAAGCATCTTCAATGCTTCCGAAAAAGGTCTGAAGGTGTGGGTTCAAAAATGGACCTAACAAATTTTGATCCGCATAGCTAAATAACAAAATAAAGAAAAATAACACTATAGTCAAGCTCATCGCTCGACTTAATTTTGGATTCTTCGCCATGATATTTACTTAGAGTTATCTACATTTTAAGCTTCCAAAGCATACTCCTTTCATTAAAATTGACCATAAAGTCAAATATTTCTCAATAGTGGGAATTAAAAAGTGATTTTTAAAAAAAGTACAAAAAATTTAACCTGTTTTCGGCCATTCATGCCCACAAGCGCCGCAATGGATCTTTTTGGGAAATACTGGGGTGCCTTGCATGGAATAATAGAGGGCTGGTTTTTCTTTATCTTCAATCTCTTTTAATTTGCGACGATCAGCATTGTTACATTTAGGACATTGAAACGTTCTTGAGGACATTATGATATCACTACATTAGACTTGATTTTTTTCCCCTAAAAATACATCGGATATCTATTTTGGAAAAAACAAAATTGGTAATTACAAAGTTAAAAAAAGCGAAAAACAGACCTATTTTTGAAGTTTTTGATGATTCAAGAGAAAATCCGCAAATAAGCCGATAAAAATAAGATCAATCAGCCCAGTTAAAAACATAAGCCAATTTATATCCCCTAAAATCAAATAAATCAAAGTCACTAAGAAATAACACGATTTTCCAATGATTCCTATCAGAACAAGACCGTGATTTTTGGTGATATCACACCCCACAATATAATATCCAATTCCGAAGGTAGCAATAAAGAGAAGGGAAGCGTGCAAAAATATCATGTTATTAGGATCTTCTAATCCAAAAATTGGGAATAGTGCCGTTGTAAATAGGGAAATGACAAACAATGGAAGTGATACGCCACAATTCCAACAAGCTCCAACGAAAAACATTCTTTGATAATATTTTTTTTTTTCCATATATGTCCTTTTTTGTCAATCCTTATAAAAATAATGACAAAAATGATAATAACATCATGACATTTTATTTATCAATTTTTATCTTTTTTCCAACATATAACTGAGAAAGAGTGATATTCGGAAGATTTTCAAATAATTGGGAGTATTGTGTGCAATGACCAACATGCAAATGGCGAATAGACGAACTATTGAGAAACTCAACATCATTAAACCCGTGAATACCTCCAATGACGTGAGTTACATTACAAAATGATGCCGCTGCTTCAAGAAAAGGCTTTAATCCAGGATGCAGACATCCAACAATAAGAATCCCATCTTTAACATCATTATATCGAAGAAGTATCGCTTGTTCCCCTAAATAATCATGAACAGCAATACAGCCGGTTGTTGCAATATTTGAGGAGAGATCGTTTAAGGTTTCAAAAGATTTAATGCGGTGAATATTCGGAGTAAGAACCATTATTGCCCATTCTTTCGGTTGTACCTTTGAAAACACATCGGGATAATAAATAATAGGATTATCTGCAACTTCCAAAACCTGAGGCATTCCACCAATGTGATCCCAATGGGCATGGGATAAAAAGATGGCATCAAGGGATTTTAAAGAAATACCTAGGGTTTCACAATTCCGTAACAAAGCACTTCCATTCCATCCTGCGTCAAACAAAATCGTCTTTCCTTCGAATTTAATTAGAGCAGCAAATCCGTGTCCATTTTCTAAAACGGAATTTTTAGGATGCGGGTTATTCTCATATAATATAGTGATTTTAGGTATTGAATCCATTGATAATAATGATCATATCAATTGAGACTTAAAATTTTTTTTTTTGCTTAAGTGAGTATGCGAAGTACCGACCTTTTAGTGGAAGTGTGAGAATTTGCAAAAATATGAACTATTTTTAAATAAGTATTACTTCATTTCCTTGTGTTAATTCCCTCATGGATTAGTTTCCTTCTTGTAATCACATTTCTCATGATATTTTCAAAAAAGGAACTCGTTTTTACTTTAACCATCGGATCCATTGCTTTTGGATTACTTTCTGAAGTAAATATTTGGATTTCGTTTGCAAGTATAATCACAAATCTCAATGTATTAATCTTAGCAGCATCCGTTGGACTGTTGCCAATTTTAGGAGCCATTATGGAAGAATCTGGTTTGATGGTGGAATTGATCCAGAAAATGGATATTTCAAAGAAAAATGCCATGATGATCTCACCTGCAATCTTTGGACTATTACCGGTCGCAGGAGGGGCGCTAATGTCAGCACCTTTAATTGAACAAATCGACACTGATTCATCAGATATCTCGCGTAAAATTGCGATTAATGTCTGGTATAGACATTTACTTATTCTTATTTATCCCTTATCCACCACTCTCATTGTTTGCACTGAGATTGCTGGTTTAAAACTATATAATACTCTTGCATATCTAGTTATACCATTTATCATTATGTTTTTAATAGGATACATCTTCCTTATTCGAAATACATTGGAGAATTCCGAGCGTCACAGTCGCGATCTTAAAGTAGTCGTTCACCA
This sequence comes from Candidatus Lokiarchaeum ossiferum, assembly GCA_025839675.1. GTDB lineage: Archaea > Asgardarchaeota > Lokiarchaeia > Sigyniarchaeales > Promethearchaeaceae > Lokiarchaeum > Lokiarchaeum ossiferum. The sequence continues at coordinate 4,510,076 of CP104013.1, read as the reverse complement.
TATCTTACCAATCCTTATTGCTCCAATCTTTGATTTTTTGGGTCGATCGATTTTGACTCTTCTAGAGCCAAAAGGTATAACCTTCGCATACCCTGAAATTTTTCTCTTTGTCGGGTTATGTTTCAGTGTTTTACTGGCCTTAAAATTTGCAAATTTGGCACCAAATAGACTTAATTCAGCAATTAGAAGGATGAAAGTCTGGCGATTTCCACTTCTCATCATTGTAATTTATTTCTTCTTAGATATTTTTACCAATTCAGGGGTACCAGAGGTTATTGGCAGTTTGAATATGAATTTCACAATATTTCTACTGTTAGGGTTTTTCTTTGGCTTTTCAACGGGTCGCGTCCAATTATCTCTTTCGTTCTTAATACCAATTTATCTTTTTCAATATGCAGTGCTCGCAATGTCCTATTTTAATTTTACTTTGATCTACTTGACAACTTTTTTGGGATATCTTATGAGTCCCATCCACCCATGTCTAGCCTACACCATCAACTATTTCAAAGCCGATTATAAACAAACTTTTTGGAGAATTGCTACACCGACATTTGTTAACCTTCTTATCGTCCTAGTGGTATATCATGTTGTCAATTTTTTCTAGGAAATTTATAGAAGAAGAAATTTAAAGGCATCAAGGGAATATTAACAATAGACACATTTTTTTAATATCATCACTCAATCGGCGAACCATTATCATGTCCCCAACTAAAAAAAAATCAGTAAATACTAAAAATAATTCCACAAAAGGACATTGGAAGAATCTGCAAAGAGATTCTCGAGGTCGATGGGTAAAGAAACCAAAAACGACTGAAACAACAAAAACAAAGAAAAAACGAGTGACTAAACAGAAAGAAGCCGAACAGATACTTGATAAAATCGAGAAGGATTTTGAAAAAGTTTGCCCTCGGTGTGCAGGCGATCTCAAATTTCATACTATTCGTTGTGGTCCAGAAAAACTTGTCAAAGTTCGTCGTTGTGCCATCTGTAATTTTTGGCTTCCAATTCAACAGAAATAAATTTCGAATTTAATGATTCTAATGAAATCAAATCAACAAATTAAAATATTTTCTGGCTTCTTAATAATAATCTTTCGTGGTCTCGGAGGAGCGATGGGGGCAATTTTACGTTATTTAGTCTGGTTAAGGATAGAAACAAATTATTCTAATCAAACTTATTGGGGATCAATAATCGTAAATGTCGTTGGAGCCTTTTTGGCAGGTCTTAGTTTAAACATTCTTTATTGTACGAAAGGAAGGTTTACAAATATACTGAGAGGTTTTCGACATGGATTTATAAGTGGATTTACTGTTTTTAATTGGTTTGTCTTCGATCTCTATTCATTATTCATATCAGGGCATGTTTTTACAGCATGCATAATAATTGTGCTTTGCTTGATGGTAAATACGATACTCTATGAAATAGGAGGATCGATAGGCAGAAAAATTTCACCCACAAAGCCAGATCTAACAAAAAGATCAGATTCTCGCGAAATACCATGGGAGGGGGAACGATGAGCACCTTCGAACAAATTATTTATATTGGACTCGCCGGTTTTATCGGTGTTAATCTTAATTCTTGGCTCACGAAGCTGTTACTTCGCTTTAATTTAAAAATTAATTCTCGATACCATATTCCTTGGGGAATTATTATAATAAATGCGATAGCAGCTTTAATTTTAGGTATTTTTATCGAGAAATTAGAAGACGATACATTCTTGTTTCAATATATTTGTGTAGGGTTAATCGGATCCATAGGTTCAAGCTATATTCTTTTCTCAAACTACCTAATTCGAAAAAATTATTCCAAAAATCAAAAAATAGTCCAAGTTGTGAGATTGATTGGTGAAATTCTGATTGATATCTTATGCCTCATAATAGGGTTGCAAATTGGTAGCCAATAACAAACAGAATAATCCAATTTTTTAAAAAAAATTAAAGATTCTCTTTAAAATAATGTTCAGACCCTTTCTGACTCCGACCAGCCTCAATAAATTTGAGACCGCGTTCGACGTAATCCGTTGCAGCTTGTATCGCATTTTGGAGATGATCTTCACCCAATTCACGCTTGGGTTTTGCAGGTGTCCCCATAACTAAAGTTAATGAAGGAATCTCTTTTCGAGCAGTAGCACTGGCGGCTACGATCGCACCTTTACCCACCGTAGTTCCTTGAAGAACAACAGCATTTATTCCAATCAGAGAACCACTTCCGATATCACAAGGCCCATGAATCATAGCATGATGACCCACAACAATATTATCTCTGACAATACATTCTGTTCCAGGTTGAGAATGCAAAGTGACATTCTCTTGAATAGAAGTATTTTTTCCTACGCGTATTGTGCACTCATCACCGCGTAAAACAGCCCCATACCAAATATTAGCCCCAGCTTCAATTATAACATCTCCAATGATCGTTGCATTTTCAGCAATAAAAGCTTTCTTTGAGATTTGTGGAGATTTTCCAGTAATTGGTGACGGAAAAATCATAGGAAGACGAATTCTGGATGATTTAAAAGTTCCAATGGTACGCCAAAAAGACATTTGAGTAAAGAAAAAAAAAATGAAAAACTAAAGAATTTCACCTTGAGCGATTAAAACAACTCTTCCGCCAATTGAAACTTCAATGTCCTCACCTTCTACAGTAGCTTGGGCCAAAATTAACGAAGGTCGTCCAACTTCATACCCCTGTTCAACTCTAATGTTAACTGAAGAACTTCCAAAACACTGATATTTTGCCAAATAAGCCGCTAAAGCACCATTACCACTACCTGTGGCCGTATCCTCGGGGATTCCATAAAAATCAGAAAAAACCCGAACATGAACATGATTCATTGGATTCTCTGTTTCTCGACAGAAAACGAGAATGCTTTTAGCATCGGTACGACTAATAAGCCAGTTGTATCGTTCAATGTTTATTTTTACACGCTTAAGAATCTTCAAACTTTTAACAGGGACAATAACGAATCCAATCCCGATGGTCACAGCTTGAATGGGAGAACTTTGATCCATTTCTTCCATATCTAAACCTAACACACGTGATAGAAGAACTGGTTCAAAAATATGACCAAATTCAGGTTTTTTCTGACCTGAAGTTAAGATAGGCTTGCTTTTCGAGATAATATCGTTAGAATTCTTTCCACCAAGATTTTCAGCATTTATAACAACAGTTCCACTCGTGAGATTTAAGCGAATTTCTTTTTGAATTCCTGGGTTCAAGAAGTGATTTATAACAAAAGCAGTTCCTAAAGTAGGATGACCCGAAAAGGAGACTTCACGAGTAGGTGTGAAAATGCGAACATCATATCCTCCATTATTTTGAACTTCAGTATAAATGAAACTTGTTTCTGGAAAATTCATTTCACAAGCAATTCGTTGCATGTGCTCAACCGAGAGGCGATGATCGCACTCAACGACGACGACTTGATTCCCAGTAAACTTTTCTTGAGCAAATACATCAACAATATGATATTTTAAACGAGAAATTGATAACACCTTCTTGAATAGATTTTTTTGAATAACTTTTCAAGTAGTTTCAAATTGATCGGAAACTACTTAAAACTACTTCATACTTTTTTATGAAAAAAATGAAGTCTAAAGAATTTTTCCTTGGGAAGTTAGTTTCACTTTTCCACCAATAGCAATCTGTAAAAATTCGGTCAATTGATGGATTTTCGCTTTGATTAAGGATGGACGACCAATTTCATACCCTTGCTCAACCCGAATTTGAAAGCCTTCTTCTGCAGAAGAGATATAGCGAGATAAATAGGCCGCCAAACTCCCAACCCCACTTCCAGATGCAGGATCTTCGGGAATTCCAAGAGCATCCGCAAAAACACGAATGTGGTAATCATTTCCTTCATCAATAGATTCATTACAGTAGGCAAGTACGCAACTTGCTTTAGTTCGTTGGGTTAACCATTCATATCTTTCTTTATTAATAGATATCTCCCTCAATGTTTTCATATTTTTTATAGGAACTATAATATATGGAACACCGATTGATACTTGTTGAATTGGAGGATTATCACATATATCTTCTGGTTCTATGCTTAATACGCGGGAAAGTAAAATTTTATCAAAAATCCGGCCAAAAATAGGTTGAGGGCTTTCCATCCAATATGTATCATCTTGATGTTGGATTTCAACATCCCCTTTTTGTAATTTTATGAGTATTGATTCTTTTGGAGCTTCATTAATTATCTGATTGATAATAAAAGCTGAAGCTAATACAGGATCTCCAGAAAATGGGATTTCGAGTTTAGGCATAAAAATACGAACCTGATAAGAATCATTATTTTTTATGAGAAAGCAAGATTGAATAAATTTCATCTCTTTAGCAATTTTTAGCATTTCCTCATTCGCAAGGGGAGAATCGCTTTTTAACACTGCAACTTGATTTCCCGTAAATTTCTGTTGGGCGAAAACATCTACGATGTAAAAATCTATCATTAAAAAAACACCAAGTATAAAAAAGAACCATAACTAAATATCTTTCCGATTGAGAGGAAAACAAGGGATATAGTATGGTTCACCTATTATTTTTTGAGTTGTTGTTTCTTTCTCCACAAAAAATAACACACAAAGATTCCACAACCAAGGAAAATAGTTCCACCTATAATCCAATAAACGACATTTGATGTAATTTCATTCCATTGATTGGTTTGGGCTAAGAACACCCAAAAATCATCCAAGCTTTCTTCGTTATAATTTTTAACCCCTCCATATAAATAAACATTTGATGTATTCGGATCTGTGACCATAAAACTAAACATACGTTGAGATGGATTGGTGTTTAATAATAATTCACTCCAAGATTTTGTTACAAAACTATATTTCCAAGAATCAGATAATGAATCTCCGTCAAAATTGTCATTTCGCCCGCCATATACAAGAATGGAATTACTTGATGGCATATAGGTCAAGCAATTCCAGTAGCGTACAGGAGGTGGATTTGTATTTATTAATTCAGACCAAGTTAAAGTAGAGCCATTAAAAGCCCATAGATCATTCATCATACCTGCATTATTCCCTCCAAATAAAATACCTTCATGAGAATGAGAGTTGTAAACCATTTGATGCCCATATCTTGCTCGAGGTTTTAAGGAACAATTGACTTCAGACCAAGTTTGATTTCGAATATCAAATTCCCACATATCAGATAATTTAGAACCATATGGAGAATAACCGCCAAATAAAAATACTTTGTTGAGGGAATCATCATAATACATAGACATATCACTTCTTGGAGAAGGAGAAACAGCAAGTACTAATTCTTCCCACTTTTCAGTTTCGAGATTGAATTCCCACATATCATTCATTCGACTTACATCAATTACATTCATTCCACCAAAAAGCAAAATGGAATTACTCCGGACAATATAAACCATCCCATGAGACATTCGAGCACACGGCGATTTATCAGACACAATATATTTCCAGTTATTTGAGATCGTAGAATATTTCCAAGATTGATTCAACAGAGTTGAAGATTGGTAAGCAACTTCTCCCCCAAACATAAATACTTCGGATTTATTTGGAATGAAAACCATGCGATGCCCATAACGCGCGGAAGGAGAAATTTTGGACTCAGAATTAGAATCTGCACTTGCTAGTGGATTTAAGCTTCCACTGGAATAAAAAATGTTCGCTAATAAGATGAAAGTAACCCCGTATACTAATGTTTTTTTTTTTATAATATTCATTTACTATTCCTCGATATTATAAAATCTTGCAAACATTCCTTTAAAATGTCAATTACACCCCATCCATGCTGGTACTATTTTTAGCTTTCCAAGAAACATTAATTTTAATTATGTGAACAAGGAAAAGATTAGATATGGCAGAAGAATATTCCATTGCAATAGCCTTAGTTGACTTTATTCCAACATTTTTGTTTCCTTTGGGAGTCTTTTTCTTTCAAGAATTCTTTAAAACCCAAGGATATACTCGAAGTCGATTATTATGGATTGGGGGGGGATTTTTTGTTTTCTTGGGGGGTCTATTCAAAGCAATTTGGAAGCTTAATATGGCTTTAACTGAAACTAGTATCGCTTTTTTGACAGATAGTTTATTTGTTGTGCAATCCATTGGATTTACATGTCTTTTTATCGGAACTTTGTTTTTTATTCGACAAGAGAGAGAAAAATTGATAAGTAAACCAACTATCCCTTTAACCGCCATGGCATTATGGAAAGTTCCATTCATGGCAATTCAAACCCTCACCTGTTTGGGAACCAATGGATTATTGGTGTATTATGCTTTCCAGAACAAGAATAAAAAAAGCGCGTATCTTCTCATTGGAAACGTCATTATTATTTTTTTGATGGCAGGTTTGGGTAGCACAGATTTAAGTATGGCTATCCAATGGGTTGCTGAATTAACCAACACTCTTGGACAAATTTGCTTTAGTCTCGCAGGTTATCTATTTATGAAAGATGTAAAAAAGTAAATTAAAGCAATGTTTTTTCGTTTTTTTCCCCGTTTCTCGCTGTACTCATATATATGGTAAAAATAAACCCAATAGCGCTCAATAAAGGTAAAAAATTGGGATTTAAATGGAGTAAAACAGCACCTCCGATAATTGGAGTGAGTATTTGCCCCAAACTATTTAATGCATTGCTAATACCCAAAATAGTCGCAGATTCTGATTGTTTCACACTTTTTGTTAGGCGACTAGTTAAAATTGGACGAGCCATCCCAGTCCCATAGGCCAGGAAGATCATAGGAATAAAAGCAATGAAATAATTCCAAGAAAAGATCAAACCCACCATGCAAATAAGTAAGCTTATCGCACCGGTTAAAAAACCCTTAGTTTCACCCATTTTTTTCAAGAGAGATTTCATTAGAAATAGTTGAAGAATGACACGTAAGATGCCAATCCAGGTACGGTAATAGGACGCAATATCGGGGCCAACTTGATACTTATTTTCTACATACAAGGTAAAATTGTTGATGAAAAGCATAAAGGAGAAGGAATAGAGGAAAAAAAGGAAGAGAGTCTTTCTCGTGCGATTATCCTTAATATATTTCTTTGTTTCTTTGATGGGCAAGATTTCGTTAAACTTAATAGACAAAGTAGTGGTTTGGGAATTATTTGTTTCAGGAATAAAGAAAATAACTAAAATAATTGACAGAAAAGAAATCCCAGCGGCAACAAACATAGGTACAGAATAATTTATGGTAGATAGAAGCCCCCCTATCAATGGACCCACAATCAATCCTGCACCAAATATTCCACTGGAATAACTATATACAGTAGTCCGATTCTCATGAGCAGTAATATCACTCAATGCGGCTTGACACACAGTCATATTACTTCCAAAAAGTCCATCAATGATTCGAGCTGTGACAAGAATCCAAATTTTTCCTGCAAAACCGAGTAAAACAAAACCCATAAGTGTGCTAATTTGAGAAAAAATTAATAATGGTCGTCTTCCGAATCGATCACTTAGTTTTCCCGTAATAGGACTTGCAAAAAGTTGACAAAAACTAAAAATACTGCCAATAAACCCAATTTCAAGTTCATTTAGCCCCAAATCAAAACCGATGTATGGGAGAATTGGATATACAATAGCAAATCCTATGATTTCGGTAAACATAATGAGATAAATTATCATATGTTGTGGTGTTAATCGGAAGTTTGAAGATTTATCAGAAAGTGAAGAATGTTCTTTTTTTATATCACTCATACTTATCACAAATTAGAAAGATAGGGACATCTCACGCATTATAAAAAAAAACCAAAAATTTTCAAGATTTGATTTCCAAAACTCTCAGAATATTTTTTTAAATTATTTAAAACCAAAAAATTTTTCTCTTCTATAGAGAAAATGATATTAATGGGAACTCAAGAAAAACTTGAAAAAAAAGTTATATCCTATTTTAATGAGAATTTTCAGACTTTCCAAAATACTACAAATGATTTAATAGTATTGGGACATTATGACATCGCTCTCGAATATTTCTCAGATTTTTCAAATCTTTGTTCCGAAATCCAGCAAGATCCACGATTTTTATATATGGATAAATTTATCAAACTCGTGAAGGATACTGAAAACAAAATTTCTGAACAAATTGAGGAATTAGAGGCCAACTGGACCAATTTTGTTGCTCAACAAGGAAATTTTAAATCCAAAAAGAACGATTATGGCATAGGAGCCAAGAATCAATTTTATCGCCAGATCGATCAAATTCAAAAAGAGTTTTTAGATAGTGTTAAGGACATTCCAGCAAATGAATTTGAACACTACTTAAATAAATCCAATTTTTTTTCCAAACCTCGAATTATTCGAAAATTTAGTCCATCACAAGAAAAAATCATTAAAAATTTCAGGAATCAAGCGACTAAAGAAAAAATCCTTTCGTTTAACAAACGATTAACCAATTTTCAAGAATTAAAGTTGTTTGATGAATATCGCCTTGCAATAGAATATAATTTAGTAGATTTTGAAGATAAAGGATGGTTTAATACAATTCGGATGTACATTCGTGAATGGATTCCTTATTTGGAAACCTTGGAAGCCTTTCATGCGAAGAATGCTCGAAGTTATTTATCAAAAAAAATTCGAAAAGAAATAGATAAAATTAATGCTTGGGTTTTGAAGGTAGATCAAAAATATGATAAAAGCATAAAACTCAATGTTGACCAAGCTGTTTTAATGGATAATTCCATTAAGAAAATGATTTCAATTTATAAAAACGAACGAAAACAATTAAAAAGATATGAAAAAGATAAAAGAATTTTAAAATATCTTAAAAATAACAGTGGAAACCCGAATTCTTGACTCTTTTTGCAGAAAAGCGAACATTCCAATAAAATTAATCTTGAAATATCTCAAGAAAGTTCAAATCAATAATTTTATTAATGCGAGGCTTTAAATCATCCCTAACTTTTGAAGAATCAATTAAATCTCGTTTTGAATCTATAAAAATTGTTGTGGAAATATTATTTAATGATGCTAAATCACACTTCTGCTCCGAAAAATATACAAAATCAATGGATTTATTTTCTTTAAACAGTTCTTTTCTAATAATCGTGAGATAGGAAGTATTACTACCTTCCCCAAATGTGATATTTGCAATATTTTGTTTAAACAACTCTTTTCCCATGACACCGATGGCAGAAATTAAACCACTCATTAATGTCCCATTAATCCCAGTAAAATTATTTGCGGTTCGAGTATAAATTGGAAATCCCTTCGAATCACAGATTTGCAAACCTTTGATCATTTGTTAATATGGATAAGATGTGATGTCTTAATTAATCTTGTTTTTTTGTGGTTACGTACAACATTCATTCCTTTTCAAGAATAAAGAATCTTTTTTAGTATGATTTTTGTCATTATCAAGACAATTATTTGCAATAAGAATGAATCCAATTATCCAGATAGATATTTAAATTATTGGTCTTTAGTCAAATTAGATACAAGACCATTAATGATCCCATATTCTTCTTTATTGAGTATTACATGTATTTAGTTCGGAGTAATACATTCAATCTCAAAGAAAACTCCATTATTCTATATTTATTATAAAAACATATCTCATTTTTTAGGAAAATTGGAAGAATAACTCAATCACCTAAGTTTAGACAAAATCTATTGTGATCTGGAGATCAATTTCGAGTAATTTTGACCAAAAATAATTATTAAAAAAATATAAAGGTTCATTTCACAATACTATCTTGATGTTTTCATTCTCCTCCCAAGATCAAATCTGGAAAAAAATTATTGATAAATGCAATTTGGCTACGGTCATAGTGGATATTTCTGGCAGCATTGTATATGCTAATAAAGCAGCAGAAAATATTCTGGGAATCAAGAAAGAATCTATCACGGATCGGGTTTACAATTCACCACAATGGAAAACCACCGACATAGATGGAAATCCATTTTCAGAGGAAGATCAGCCATTTACACGTGTCAAAAAGGATCTAGCTCCCGTCCACAACATCCGCCAATTTATTGAATGGCCAAATAAAAAAAAGATCTTATTGAATATCAATGCTTACCCATTGCTTGATGACGAAGGGAAAATGAGCCACATGGTTGCAGAAATGATTGATATCACGGCCAATTATGCCCTTATTAGAGAACGAGAAGAATATCACCGCAATTATCGATTTCTTTTTACAAATATGAATAGCGCATATGCCTTCCACAAGATGCTTTATAATTCACAGGGGGAACCGATTGACTATATTTTTTTGGATATTAATGAAAAATTTACCGAATTAACTGGCTTGGAACACGATTTAGTCATTGGGCGAAAAGTGAGTGAAGTTATTCCAAATATATTTGACTCGACCATAAATTGGGTGCAAACTTATGGAAAGGTTGCAAAATCAAGAAAACCTTTCACTTTTGAGCAATATGATGAAATATTACAGAAAACTTGGCTTGTAAATGCATATTCACCCCAACCGGATCATTTTGTTACACTTTTCCTTGATATCAGTGATCGAAAAAAGATGGAAGAGAATTTGCGCCGCAGTGAATCGAAATACCGAAGCTTGTTTGAAAACTCCCCCATTGGGGTGGCAATTTCACAAATGGATGGAACTATAATCGACAGTAATCAAAGCCTTTTAAATATGTTTGGTTACACTATTGAAGAATTTACGAATCTAAATAGTTTGGACACATATGCAAATTCAGTTGATAGGACACAGACAATCGATAAAATTCAACACAATAAAAGTATCAGAGATTTTGAAGTCAAATTCAAGCGTAAGAATGGAGATTTATTTGAGGCCATCATCAATACTAATCTTGTCGAAATTAATGACCAACCATTATTAATGACTTCATTCCAAGATGTAAGTAAATTACGCCGAATCGAACGTGAAAAGAAAAATATGGATCGGAAGGTGTTAACCACACAGAAACTCGAAAGTTTGGGAATTTTAGCTGGAGGCATTGCCCATGATTTCAATAATCTCTTAGTTGGAATTTTAGGGAATGCCGAACTGGCCCTTATGGATGCAACAGAAAATTCTGGTACAAGAGAATGTTTGAATGATATCATTGATTCTGCCAAAAGAGCCGCCGATTTAAGTCAGCAAATGCTTTTATATGCAGGAAAACGCCAGATCCAAGATAAACCCATTTTTCTTAATGAAGAAGTCTCCAGCATGGAAAATTTATTAAAACGGTTAGTTTCCAAAAATGCCACCTTTGATATTTCCCTATCACCTGAATTATCGTCCATTAGAGGCGATCCTACCCAAATTCGACAAGTAATTATGAATTTGATTCTAAATGCTTCAGATTCATTAGATGGGCAAGAAGGAGTAATCCGGGTATCCACTGAACAAAAGTATTGTGACGAGGCATTTTTAGCACATTCATACCTCAAAACCAATTTAAGACCAGATAAGTATGTACTTTTTAAAGTTGAAGATACGGGCAAAGGCATTGAACCGGACATTTTACCAAAAATATTTGAACCATTTTTTACAACGAAGGAGAAAGGACGAGGATTGGGATTATCCGCAGTTTTAGGTATTGTACAAAGTCACAAGGGAACGATCATCGTGAGTTCAAAGAAAGACTTAGGGACAACATTCAATGTGGTTCTTCCAATTTATGAACAGAAAAGCAATGGAGACAACACCAAGACACTAATTGAAGAGTTTACAGCCCAAAAATTACATTACTCAATCCTACTCGTAGATGACGAACCCTCGGTGTTAAAAGTGGGTCAAAAATATTTGTCACGGATGGGACACAAAGTGGACACCGCAAATTCGGGCATGGATGCTTTAAAAAAAGTAATAAATTCATCCCAATCATATGATTTAATTATTTTAGACCTGATCATGCCTCACATGGATGGTTTTACTGCATTTCAAAAAATTCGGGAAAATAGTACAACATTACCCATCTTTATTTCTAGCGGGTATACCGAATATGATATCGAGGAAAAATTTAAAGATTATTCCATTGCGGGGTTTCTCCAAAAACCCTTTACATATGAAGAAATTTTAACTATGATTCACACGTGGGAAGATACCAAAAACACAAAAAAATAATAAGTATAACTATGTTTCTCTCTTCAGAAAACGCTTCAACTGAGAGCTTGTCTCGGAATATACGAAAAAATTTTGAAAAAAAAAAAGTTACATGAATTTTCATTTGTCTTTTTGATTCATGATTGCTAAACCCGAGATTGCCTGTTCATTCACACAACCCCTAATTCATTTAAGCAATTTCATGATAAAAAAAAAAATCCAGCATATACTTCTGTAGGCTTATGGATACATATGGGAAATAATATCTCATTTTCATAAAATATAGAAAAAATCTTGATCAGAAAGAATTCTGTACATAATTCACCTCATGATTAATATGCATTTTTAATTATTGTGTCCCAACATGATATATTTTGCAATTTGGGAGAAAAAATTTTATTGTAACTATCGATTTTCAATTCATTTTAATTGAAAGTGCAACCATTTTTTTTATAAAAAGTCAATAAAAATATTTTGAATTTTAAATGAAATGCGGATCACTCCTTTTCTGAAGTAATAGAATTTTTCTTGCTACAATTATCTTTGATATAATTAACTTGATTTAAATTAATATCTACTAGAATCATTCACTCATATTTCTTTGCGAGTTTTATTTATTTTTTGTGAATTCATTCATCATCTTTTCTTTTTTTTTTTTTGAATCTATTCATTTTTTTTAGTATGATGCTTTATTCTTTGATTCAAATGTTTATTTAGCACTTCCTCTAAAATAATTTTGAAATTACAATGGAAAAAAAAAAAATTTTGTTGATTCTATCAGTACCGATAATTCTCGCTTTAATTATAATTGGATTTATCACTTTTGATATAATTCCCATTGATCAATCTAAAGGAGAGTTTGTAGTGCTTGGACAATATGAAGGAAATGGAGAATGCCGAAAAGTCAAAGTTTTCGGTGATATTGCGTATATTTTAGATAAAACACCTCAAGGAACCGGATTAGGATTATCACTGATAGATGTTTCTGACCCATCCAACCCAAAGCATTTAGGATCCTACTTTGAATCAGGAATAATTTATGATTTTGAAATTGTTGATAATTTGGCTTACTGCGCGAATATGCAAAATGGTTTGGAAATTTTAAATATCAGTGATTATAATAATATCCATCGAATTAGCCATTATCGATCCGGAACGCCCATTTTTAGTGTTGAAGTTGTGAATGGAATTGCATATATTGGAGCAGGAACTCTCGGTGTTGAAATATTGAACATTACTAATGCCGCAGCTCCAATAAGATTATCTTCAATTTCTGTGGATAACAAAGCAACGCAAGTAAAAATTGACGATCAGGTATGCTATGTTATAGATCATGGAAATTCCTTTTCAAATATTGAATCATACAATGTGAGTAATTCTAAAACCCCAGTTAAGATGGGAGAATATATCATTCAAGGAGTTGATTTCTTCAATCTCCTAATCAAGGATAATTTCCTTATCACTACTGACCATGGAGAAGCCGAAGTTGGAGCCTTATATATTTTAAATATCGAAGATCCCTCAGAAATTTCTGAAATAAGCACATTTCGTAGCAATGATACGCCTTTTGGAGTTTCGATAGGAGAATCTATTGTATATACAACAGAATATGAAACTGGTTTAGTAGCTGTAGATATTTCCAATCCTAATAGCCCTAAAGAACTTGGTCGTACCCATGAAGGAGGAGAAGCCTTTGATGTATGCTATACTGAGGGATATATTTATTTCGCCGATGGTATTAATGGTTTAAAAATAATGCAATTCAATATAGAAGATGAATCATGATTCAATTCATGGTTTTGATCTTGCGAATCCTTATTCCCTTTCATGGAAATATAGAGGAGTTAAGATCATCATTCAACTTTTTTTGACTATTTTTGATTTGAGAACACAATAAATTATCCTTCTCATCCCTTCGTCCCTTCGCGTTCGGCTTTATCATTTCTGACGTTTAAATAATTGATGAACCTTTCCCCCAGGACATGTATCACGAATAGCACAGGATGGACATATGTAAAATCCAAATACTAGCAGATAAACCACCACAATAATTATGTAGGATATGCCAACTATGAAGTAGGCTTGAAAAAGCCAATATATCGGAAGGAAAATGAATCCAAGAAAGCCAATAAAGGCCACATTTATCACGAAATCAAATTTTTTCTTGGAAAGGGGTAATTTTAACGTGCTTTTCAACCATTTGGCAATATAAGGAGCAGGCAAAATTCCGATTACAGCTGGGCAAAAACCTCCAATATAGGGACATTCTTGATGCACACAACAGAAAGCTTGGAAGAAAGAAGTGTGTAAGTATAAATAGAGATAAAGGAGGGCCAACCACACGTTAGTAACTCCCAAAAAGATTAAAATTCCCAGAGATACCAATAAAAAGGGAATTGTCATTCCAAAATAAAACCCCTTTTTTTTGAAAGGAACACATGAAAAATCATGATTATGAGGTGATGGTGAGGATTTAGTCATTAGTTATCACTTAACATATAATCGATTGTTTTTTTTAATTTTATTGGGGGGTTTTATTCGAGGTTGATAAATTCTAAGATCCGACCAAAGGTACACTATACTCGAAATTGCACTCAAATCCAACCAGTTCTATCAAAAAAAACAAACCAAGATATTCTGGTTTAGGGTATGATTGTTTTTTCATTATTAGAGATTTGAATTTGAGTTAAATATAATAAATGAGTAGATGGAAAAATATGGAAAAACAGTTTGCTAAATGAATAAGTAAGAAAAATAAATTAAATCACATATAATTAATGGAATAAAAAAAAAATTCAGCTTAATTTAATTGAATATACACAAGATTTTTTTCCTTTTGCCCTGCAATCGCCTTCTTTATGACGTGTATATGCTTTTGGATTAAATTTTTGTGCAACCCCAGCAACGATTCCAAGATCAAGACCACATGGATAAGGATTATCACAGTGTATTTCAAATTCTTTATCACTAATCTTTTTGAAGTGATAACTTCCAATTTTATCTGATGAATTTGGTGTATGGTTCATTTTATATGCAACATCGATTGATTTCAAAGCGTTTTCCAAATCGTTAACATTTGGCGGCCATTTTGCGGAATCCATCATGAATTTCCCTACTTTTTTCAGGACCAAAGAACCCATCTTTTTTTCGATAATGTTCAGAGACTCAACATACTTCTCTGCGGGATATTGTTTGTTTTCATCTATCTCTTGAGTGCCAACTCCTTCTTTTAATATTTTTCGAGCCAAATTTTCATTTGATAATCCTTTTAAAACGGGAGTTATTGCTTTTCCTGATATTTTTACATTATTAAGATCTGTCATATATACACCTTGTAGTATTCTGGAAAAGAAAATCTAAAAAATGTAAGTAAATTTCCACAATTTGTAGCATAATTTCATATTTGGAAAAAAAATATATAGGAACCATGTATTAAGAAGGAAAAAGTCCATTTTTTTTTCTTTGAGGTCCTATCCTCAATAGAAGTCATAATATTTTAGAAGGGAATCAAATTTCATTAAATGGATATTTTCATGAACTAAAAAGGATATTCGCAGTTCAAAGAGTCGTGATTTTTAAAATTGTTGCCCCATCCCATTTAAGTCTTAAATACGGCATTATGATAACTTCAAAAACATTCAAAAATTAATAAACCAATCTTTTTAGGTTTCCTTTTACTTCTAAAAATATTATGGTAAACTTAGATTATCTCGTTCCTATGCTATATGAATTTTCCATCTCCCTCATCGGAGCATTTGTAGCATTCCAAGTTGGAAAAAAATATAGTAGGCTTAAAACAAAAATTATAAAAAATTTCTTTTTTGTAATATTATCATTAAGTTTGGCAGTGTTTAGTGCTGCGATATCGAGGGTTTTAAGATATTTTGAAATATGGGAGATCTCCCCAGGAAAATTTATTGAACTCCTGGCTGTAACTGTTTCATTTATTGCTCTTTCAAATATTTTCTTTTTGCAGTTTGGTTTAAATGTTTTTCATCCAAAGATCCAAAAAAAGACGAGATTAGTCATAATTTCGATTTTTTCGGTCTTCACCGGCGCATATATGATTTACACAATGGTTTTCGGTCTGTTTATAGTCGATTTATCTACTTTGATTTGGAGTTTCCTTCTTATTTTATCCTTAATCGTTGACACATATATCATTTATAGTTGTTTTCAATTAAATCGAAAATTGGATGAAAAGGTGGATAAATTTTTCGTGGGAATATTGGGACTGGCTCCAATTTCTTTAATTATGATTTATATCTTTTTTTTAATAGACAGAGTTTTAGGAGCCAATTTCACAATTTTTTATTATTTTGGATGGTTTATGGTTGTTTTAGTTTCTCTATTTCTGTATATTGGAGTAATTAGGCCCTCAAAAATAGAAAATTGGTTAAAAAGAAATAAACCTATGGAACAAAAATCATAAAATCCCTTTTTTTTCAGTTTCATTTCATGATTATCTAAGTTATCTTTAATCTGATTCGAAACAATTCTAATTTTTTCGACCTTTTGTTTTCTAAAATTGAACCTTTTGTATTAGAACAAAATATTCCTGATTGGCTTTTGTCAATTTAAATTTTTATGACTTCGATTTGCAATTTTGAAAATTTGTGTTTACTGGAATAAATTTGTCTTTTAATCGATTTTATATAATATAGAAGCAATTTATTCTTTATTAATAATACATTAGTTTATATCGATCATATATATGGATTTTGAAGGGTATTAGAATATTTCACAAATTTTATATTTATATTTATTAGACATGCCTAACATTTATATATTAGGGCACCTTTTAGATCATTAGAAATAACCACTCCTTTAACCCACACAAGGAAGTGAACAACTCATGGAACAACAATTAGCGTATGCTTTCCTCTTTACTCTCCTCGCTGGACTTTCCACAGGCATTGGAGGGTTGATTATGGTTTTTTCAAAAAAACCATCCAAAACCGGACTCTCAATCTCTTTAGGCGCATCGGCCGGAGTGATGATATATGTTTCTTTTATGGATCTCCTCCCGTTAGGAATTGAATCGGTTGGTGAAGTTCTTGGAATACTCCTACTTTTTGTAGGAATGGCCTTAACCATGATTATTGATTGGATTATTCCCAAAGTGGAAAACCCTCATCATAATATGGGCGAGTGCCTCATCGAATCGAATGTAGATAAGAAGAACGGAGACGAAGAATCTTTATCTTCTTCCCATAAACAAACCAGTCATCCACAGATGCTTAAAACTGGTACATTAACAGCAATTACCCTTGCGATTCATAACTTCCCTGAAGGTTTAGCCGCATTTGGTAGTACTTTAGCAGATATACAATTAGGCATTGTTATTAGCATCGCCGTCGCCATCCATAACATTCCTGAAGGCATCGCCGTAGCTTGCCCCATTTACTTTGCCACAGGAGATAAAAAAAAAGCCTTTAAAATTTCCTTCCTCTCTGGTTTAACCGAACCACTAGGTGCTTTGATTGGATATGCATTCCTTGCTCCTTTTCTCACAGATCAATTAATTGGAGGCATGATGAGCGTTATTTCAGGAATTATGATCTATATTTCTTTGGATGAATTAATTCCAGCTGCCCACTCATACGGAAGAGGGGATCAAGTTGTGTTAGGCATTGTGCTCGGAATGGCCATTATGGCAGTATCATTGTTACTGCTATAACATTTTTTTTCTATTTTTACAATTTTTTCGTCTTTCCAGGTTTTTAATTGTTAGATTGGCCTATATCAGGATTCAAAAATTGAATTAACATATCAGAGTAAGTTTTGAAAGCCGTTCTCCCACGATCTGTAATTTTTAAGACGGTCATCGGTTGTTTGAATCTAAAGGTTTTAAATTTTACAAGAAAACCTGCAGTTTCCAAAGATTTGGTATGATGATCCATGTTTCCAGCAGTAATCTTGAGGAGCTTGCGAAGGGTGGTAAATCCCACTTGGGGATTCGCATTCAAAATCATCATAATTGTTAAACGTGTTGTGGAAGAAAAAATGGGATCTTGGAGAATTTTCAGCTTGGATTCATTGATTTTAAGGGAATCTGCAATTTCCACATCAGAGTTTTCAAGTATTTTCATAACATCACTTCTTCAATAATTCATTGGATTTCCTTAAGGCTATCATTCCAGATCTAAATTCACATACGAGAAAAATGAAAGTTGTTAATTGAGACACAATATACTGAAATATTGGGAAAAGATCAGAACTTTGTATTGTGTCTGTTTCAGGACCGGATAAAGGGACATAAATTTCATCCCACTTAAAGAATTCATCTATTTTTAAGATAGGTAATAGTATTATGAGGGCAGCAATCCACCCAAATAAAACAAATGTAATTATTTTCAATTCTTTAAAATTATGTTGCGAAATGATTTTTCTCATCAGATTATAATACAAGAGGGTTGTTAAACTCAAAATTATTATATCAGTGAAATAATAATAAGGATATCCCCAAAAACTAAAAGAAAAAAAATTTGTTATCAAATTTAGAAGTGATCTTAATAGAAATATTAGAATTAGTCCTCCAAGGAACAACCAATTAAAAGACACTTTCATCTTTCCTAGTTTTACGCTGGTTTTTTTTGATCTCCCCCTTCTCATCAATAGAATGAAAACCAGTAAATATTGAACAAAATTTAGCCCAATTCTCAATATTCTACCCGGATTGTTATAGAAATAATAGACTTTGTGGGTTATGAGAAATATTGGGATAAGAGAACTTAGAAAAATGAGACTATCTATCAAAAGAAAAATTCCCCAAAGACGGAGAAAATTATATTCTTCATATTGTTGTGTGATATGAAGAGCATTTGTAATGTCAGGCAAAGCATCAGAAACGTTTTCAGTCATAATTCACATGAATTTTCTTTTGTATTTAAAGGTAGGATCGAATCTGCGGGACAGAGACCATAGGAAAAACAGCAAATTTGGGTTTTAAACAAAATTCAATAAAGCATAAAGCATCGTCAAATATATGGAGCCTTATCATTTTTAGGCAGATCATTCTTCAACTATCCAAAATAATATAATGTAGTTCATGGGAGATTATACATCCAAGCATCAATTCATCCGTTCTGACGTATTCCTTATTGCACATGTCGATCCAGAATCCAGAAAACAATCCGTTATAATGCAATTGGTAGATAATCAGTCAGGAGACATTATCCAGGAAGAAAAAATTGATTGTATCCATCTGGCTCTCTCAACTTCCGATGAAATACCTTGGTCTGAAGAAAATGATCCCACCGACCTTGAAGAAGCCCATATCTTTTCTGAATCCAGTGAGGACAAGATCGTGGATGATCTCACCATGGAAGACATTTTCCAAGCCCTAAATTCTTGGGTTGCAGGAATTGCAGAAATGGGAGAAGACGCGTTTAAAATTCAAGCAGACATCGAAAACCAAAGCCAGCTTGGAATTCCCTTATCCAATCGATTACTTCGCTTTATGAGCTTAATTGATGTTAAGTATTTATATGATTTTTTAGATCAAATCGCTACCGATTGCAATTATGAAGGCAAACGGCATGATTCTTGCTTGATAGCCAACCTGATCCCCGTCTTAGAAACGTTACATTATATTCCGGAAGAATATATCCCCTCCCAAGTGCCTGACATCTACGATGATCCAAACCATCCCAAATTTCCTTTTTTTGAGGAAATAGTGATAAAAATCTTCCAAATGGATCCTCCGATTGAATTGTTCCTTGAGAGTGTTGATTATACACAATTATTGCAACAGCCCGCCGCAGTAACCCTAACCGATTTCAGAAAAGGGTTTAGTTCCAAGCATGGCTTTCTGCGGACCTTCATCGCTAAAAATCCAAAAGCACCATCTTTTAAGGAATATATTCGATTTCTATCCGAAATAACTGAACCCGATCCCAAAGTTCGAAAATCCGCGGCGCGTAGTGAGGGAGCACCTCGGTTTTCAGAATTTGGCAATTTTTTTAGTATCGAAACAGAAAGCGATGCAAAGGTTCGGGAAGCCGCAGCAAATAACCCTTTGGCACCAATTCACCCTCAATTTTGGCAAAGTTTGTCTTTGGAGCATGAAAATGAATTACATATTCATCGTCTCGCCTTGAATAACCTTTTAACTTCAAAAAACCCTTCCTATAAAGCACTGTATGCGAAATTGCAATCCATTCCAACCACTTCGATTAAAGAAATCGAATTTCTTTTAGAACTCCAAGATCAGTTCAATTTATCACCATTTGATGAATCATTTATGGATATTCTAACATTTGAGGGCGATGAGCCCGAAAATCAATTGGATTTTACCTTTACAAGTGAAAACGGCCATATCACTACGATTCGTGCCAAAAATTGTGGACTCCATAAAATTCCAGCCTCGATCAAATGGCTACACCATTTGCAAGAAATCGATTTGACCGGTAATCCGATCCAAAATGTCACAACAGAATTACAATCCTTACCAAATCTTATTATCCATTTCTAATTTGATTGTAAGCATTAAGAAAATAAATTTTTGAGATAAAATAATCCCGATTAAAATTGGAAATTTATCATCCATCTTTCAAAAGCGGAGAGATTTACTAGTTATTTTTATTAATTAACACCAGATATTCCTTATATGGAGTCCCAAAAAAACAAACCAAAACTTGTGTGGAAATTTCTACAAGATTTGAATTGGCTAATAATATTTCTTTTTGTTTACTATTTTTTCTTTGTCATGATTTGGAAAAATGCAGCATATTTACCACCGTTAAACAATCAAACAAATATAGAGACATTTTTTCAACTGGGAATACTCATATTATCTCCTTTTATCCCTATAATAATATACTTAATCGAAGCAAAAGTAAAGAACCATTCAAAAAGTGATAAGCAGATCTTCTACTCCGGTCTTGTGTTATATTACGGCTTCGTGATTGCTGGAATATTAGTATGGTATACTGTTATCATGATAATGCTGATATTGATGCTATTCTTGAAGGTTTTATTGGTCCTTTATCAGAAAGAACTACTTACAATCAATTTTTTAACAAATTATCCTGATAGAAATATTACAATTCATCATCTTACAAAATTTTTCAATTTATTCTTATATTATCCCATAATGGGTGCACTGGGTGTTGGACTAACTTTCGCAATTAATCATATACAAAGTCGGACAATACATTATCCTTGGAAGGAATTAGATGTTTTTTTTTATAGTTGTTCGCTATTTTTTCTTCTTGGGTTTATTCCCAAAAAAATACTAGTAGAACAATCAGGTCTTACTAAACTATCAGTTTTGATAATTGAAGCTCTGATTGTATTTTGGAGTGTGGCAGTAAACATAAATATCCCTTATCGAGCGGGTATTAAGATCATGTGGTTTTTAATTGGATTGGGTAATATATTTCTGGTTATTAGATTAATTATTGAAAAAATTCTGCAAGAAAGAAAAAAACTAGGCAGTGAAACTTTTCCCCCATTCAAAAACTAAAACTTTTTTTATTTTTTACCTCTTAAAACAATTTTTGGTAGGAGTAAGGATGAATTGGGAAATTAGTTTACTGGGATCTTTGAATTGTTAGATAATAGGGAAAATGAAAACTCAAAAAAAAAAAACGTGAAAAAAAAGGGTGGAATTATATTGTTTTACTTGCCAGTTTTTTTGCTGCCCCACATACCCATGGCCACACCAAGCTCTTTGTGTTCTTTGGCCGCTTTCTTGGCAGGAATACAGGCCATAAAGGCATCAATGGCTTGACGGAAGGCAATGGCTCCAGATGTTGGTCCCATCTCGTGAGAATGAATTCCACCACCAGCACCAATCATGATGTTTGATCCAATATCTCGCATGGCAAATTCGACCATACCAGGAGTTATGCCACCGCTAGGCATAGGCATCATCGGTTTAATGCCAGGTAAAGGATATACACATTCCATAGCATTTTGAATAAATCGTTCAGGTACCACTGGAGCTTTACCATAAGGAGCAGGCATAACAACTACATCCCCACCCACTAATCGGGGCAATTTACCAAGCGTAAGTTTGCTGGTAACGCCACTCCACGCATCGCAATACCATACTCCGGCGAAATCCATGTGCATCTGAATTGGGATTTTGACGCTTGGATCTTCCGCAATATGTTGAACGACGGAGAGACCTTGTGGTAAATAGTTAATAAGAATACCATTACCCCCATGGGCTTGAACGGTTGCAATATTGTCATACACTTTGGGAAGATTGTCGGTGACGTTGATCATGTAGATAGTCTTCTCACCGGTCTCTTCTTTGGCTTTATCTAAACCCGCCATAACGGCAGTGACACGATCTTCAATGGTATTGAACGCGTGCCCGGAGATAAGTTCATCATCCTTGACAACATCCACACCTCCAAGAGCGACTTGGTAAGCTAAATCACCAGCGACAGCAGCCGTATGCCCAGTACACGGTTTAATCTAAGATAGGGAAATCCTATTCTTAATTGATCATGTTATTGAGCAAAGGTCGCTTTTCTATTCCAAGATATTTGCGAATCCCTTCAATTCCAAACTTCGGTCCAGGCATGGTAGCCAAAATATCTTTGGGAAACCAAATATCCATGAGTTTGAGTTTGCCACCCATGGAAATATTGCCGATTAAAGCCGTAAAGAGGAGAGCAAAGTTCAATTTATTATCTTCATTGAGCAAGTTGACCTTAGGCCAGCCGATAATCATTACATAATCGCGACTTTCCACATCCTTTGGAATTTCATATTCCCAATTAGGAATTTCATAGCAACCTAATAATTTGGCCACATGATCTTTGCGTACTTCCGCGGTTTCAGCAGGAACACGAATCCATGTTCCGGTGCTTTGTTCGACAGCCGCGAACTGTCCCATAGTAAGTCCATTTTGTTTTTTTCCGACTTTGACAATATAGGTTCCGATGATATACTTCTCGATATCAACTCCATCAAAAACCCCCCAAGGTTGGGTCAGTAAATCTGTAAATTCAGCCATTGGCATTTTGTTTTCACCGTAATATAATCACTTAAAAATTGGGTGATGCTCGATCAAAAATTCACACGAGTCACTCAACAGAGTGTTATATCATAATTAGAAAAAGTGATTAATAAAAGGTTATTGATCTTTTTTTTGGAAAAAGGAGATCACATTTATGAAAAAAAACGAACAGTAAGTCTCATATGATCAACATAAATGCAAATTCGGCAAGAAGAATGTGAAAAAAAAGTACAGAATCAATCACTTTTTTTAGACACTTTTTTTGAAGATTGATGAGAATTAACTAAGTAGCCAAAACATTAAAAAGATGAAGTCGATAAATTTAAGGTGTAAGCTATTTAATTGAGGAAAAGTTTTGAACTACAACAAAGATATTTGGACGTAGATTCCCTATGGTGAAAAAAATTCAGTGGAAAGGTGAAAACTTGATTTTAGTGAAGAAATTTTTTGCCTCCAAGGGGAACATGACCGTTTTGCTAATCGATGAAACAAAATATCCACACTATGAGATCAGTTTAAATTCTCCTTCGGTAAATTTGGGTCCTTCGGAAATACTTGTAAATGATTTTGGGAAGAACGAAGGGCTTAAAGATTTATTGATTAAAGAAAATTATTTAAAATCAACTGGAAAATGGGCTGAATTTAAAAATGAACTCTGCGAGATTTGTGAAATTCTATAATAGAAGTAGGATATCAAAGGGGAACCAGAATGTATAATGAAATGGAAACGTATTTGGAAACAATTAATTGGACGAACCGATTGAAGAGAGAATTACCAACTATTGAAGAAATAATTAACACATTTCCCCAGAAAAAAAGATTACGAATTCTTGACCTGGGCTGCGGTCCCGGAATTCATTTAACCCAACTCGCAAAAAATTATCCTGCCCATGAATTTGAGGGCATTGATATTAGTGAGGATTCAATTAAATACGCCCAATCGGCTATAAAGGACTCAAATTCCGAGATATCCTTCTCTAAAAAAGATTTTGTGAAGGAACCAATATGTGAACAAAAATTTGATGTGATTTATTCACTTGGAAATTCGATTTCTTTGATGTGGGGAGAATACTTACCCACCGAGACCTTTAAGAAAATTAGTGAAAGCCTCAATAATGGAGGGCGGTTATTTTTTCAAATTTTAAATAGTGAGAACCCGCGAAAGGGATATTGGACTTCGAAAATTGTTCATTCGAAGGATGGATATGAAATTTTCACCTCAAAACGTTTCGATCCTGATTTAACAACCCATATTCAACATGTAGATTTCATTACATTTTATAAGAAAGCTGCGGAGGAAAAATTTTCCCAAAAAGTGAATACTAGCTCTTGGTATTTACCTTCCACAGAGGAATTAAAGAATATTTTAAGGGAATATGAATTTTCGGAAATTATTTTTTGGGATTCCTATGAAAAATCACCCTTGCGCCCAAAGGAAAGCGACAGCTTACTCTGTTATGCCACTAAAACGGTGATATAAGGAATTTAGAGAAAACGGAAAAAAAAGAGAAATAACAATGGTAATTAAATGTCCAATTCATAATCCATTTCTTTTGAAATATCAATTTGTGAGACTAAAATTTCTGCATTATCAATAATATTTAAAGCCTGATTATGAAACTTTAAGTTGCGCTCCACCATTGACCCTAAGCAACTTTTCATGGTTTTAGACTTAGCAGCAGTGAATTCTTGATAGGATGTGAGCATTGATTTGTGCAATTTCGTAGACGCATCTCGAATAGACGCAGCTTCCTTCTCCTTTTCCTCCAATAAACCAGGTTTCAATTTTGTAGGATCTTGCATTTTCAATTTTTCGAGTTTTCGGACTATTTTCTGATCATTTTTAAGCGATTTAACATCTTTTTTGATTAATTCTCGGAGTTTATCCCAAGTATCAATCAATTCTTTTAGGGGGCGAATAAATTCATGATTCATTTGTTCGACAAAAGCTTGTCTATTAACTTCTATGATTTCAAGTGAACCCCCTAAAGAAGATAGAGCTTCACCGAGAGCAGGACTTTCTTTCAATCCATAATCTTTAAAAGCGTTGATTCCTTCCTTACTTTCTTTAGTGACTTTCAGGTGAGCATTCAACATTTCCATGTTTTCCTTGATAACGGAGTGTAAATCTTTTTTGACATGGGCGATGACAGTATATATTTGATCACAACTTTTAAGCGATTCTTCCAGATTTTCAAGGGTTTCTGCAATAGCTTCTTTGACCTCTTCCTTCTGTTCCGGCACAATCATTTCAATATACATTTTAGTATCGGTTAAATTCGATAGTACAATTTGATGAAAACCTTTATGTTGGGCAACAATCACAGCCAAGCATTCTTTAATTTTCCTGATTTTTTGTTCTTGATATGCAGCGGTTGCCTTGATCACATCATCATGTTCCTTTTCAGCAATCTTGACTGCATTTTGATAATCAGCTTCAGCTTTTTCAATCGCTCCCGGTTTTTGTTTTTCAGCCGGTTTTGCTTTTTCTTTGTCCAATTTCTTTTTAATTTTTGCCAATTTTTTGGCAGCAGATTCATCTTCTTTGATTTCGCGCTCTAATTGATCAAATTGAGCAACTAATTCCTTCATAGGTTGTAAAAATTGACTTCTTAATTCAGAAGTCATCTTAGCACGTTCTCCTTCCACCATTTTGAGTGTCTCTGAGAGACCAACAAAAGCATCTTTTAAGAGAGGAGTTTCTTTTTCCCCATATTTCTTTAATTCTAAGATACCCTCTGCACTTTCTTTACTGAGTTTATCATGAGAATCCAATAATTCCGAGTTTTCTTTGATTACACTCTCAAGTTGTTTAGTATTTTCTTTCATCTGCGCTGCCACAGAAGAAAAACTTTCTTTTAATTTTTCCATAAATCCCATTTGATCACCTTTTTCTTTCGAGAATTACCTAGTAAAGAGATCTAAGTCCTTTAAACCTAAAGGAATTCGCGTTCGAATTTCAGCAAACATTACCCATTAAATTTTCACTGGAAAGAGTAGAAGAGAAAATAAAGTAAAAAGTCCGGGTTCTTTATTCCAACTGCACAAGTACCTTTTCCGCAGATAGAAGCGGTAATAATTGGAGGAGGTTTCGGATATTTGTTTTTAAGTTTTCATTTTTAGATTTTAATACATCCAGAACAAAATAAGCGATTTTGACTCCAAAGTGATCGTCAAGAATTTTTTTAACTATTCCTAATTTTCCCAAGACGGTATCAAGGGCAACAGTGATTTCATTCACCGATTGTTTATGTTTTAAGCGTGAAAGCAGAGATAAGAGAAGCATTAAACTTGCAGCATTAAAATCATTTCGTCGTGCCATGCGTTTCCCAAGCTTTTCATATTCAGTAGCAGCCTCTAAATAGGATTCGGCGGTCAGGTAAGAAATTATGTCTTTATAATAAGAATTCACCATTGAATTACGTTTATGGAGCAATTCAGCGAAATTCGACTGCATATCACTGATTTCTTGGGTTAAAACCACAATTTGCTGAGTTTGAAGAGTTGAATCATCAAATTCATCAGGAGAACCAAGATGCACATTCTTATCCGTATTTGATGAAATTTGAGATCCTTTTCCTTCAAAATCCCCTAAAAAGCCACTAATTAGAGAAGATTCCCAATCAAATAACGGCAATTTCGATTGAAATGCCAAAAGGATCTGTCGAATCGTCTGTTGAGCACTTTTTTTCACCCAATATTGCAATATTATCTCAAGTAAAGCAAATAATTCAGATTTTGCCACGCGTTCATATTTTTTATCAAATTGATAATAAAATTTTTCATATTCGAAATAAACTTCTGCAGGTTTTTTCGCTTTCAATAAGGCTAAAAAGGCCATTACGATGGATATAATGGCAAATTTTTCATTATTGCGAACGACTAAGTGATCTACTTGGGCTAAATAACTTAAAGATGCTTGTTCATATTCTTGTCGGGCTAAATAATTTTGTGCTTCTTCCCAAAATTTCTGTTCAATGGAATTTCGTTTTGATCGTTGAGATGGATCAAACGCGATTTTATCGATAAGATGCTGGTGATTCGTTGAAAACTTAATTTCGCCTGAATCCATGCGTGAACTGAGATCGGAATGAACTAATGCTTCAAAATCAATATCTTTTCCAAGTAAAGTATCAAGGACCATTTTTTCTTCAGGAAATAAGGCCAAACTCTCGTATAGCTTCAAAGAATTTATAATTAACGTTGGATTATTAATCTCAATCATTTTAAGAATGTAATAGATTAGTTTCACGGAAAATATTTCTTTAAATATTGAAATGGATACCCCAGCCATAAGATTAAGTTTATCTAAGTGATTTTTTAGAAGAGAAACATTTTTTACTAAAAGACAGAGAATAGTTCCTATACCCGCACTAATTCCTGCCAATTCAAATTTCTTTGTTTTAATCAAAGTTTCTGCGACTTCAAAATATTGTTGAGCAGCGTCTGGAAACTCTCCCTTCAGAATAAGATCAATGGGTTTTTGAAAATACCGTCTTCTTAAACCTAACCGCATTCGCAACAGATTTTCAGAAGTAATTCGTTGATCTCGAGCCAAATTTCGTAATTGCGAGAGTTGCTCCACGAAAAATTGGACTTCTTGTTTCTGTTGAGCCTCCATCGCTTTGGATCGACTTTTTTCGCCCACGATTTCTTCAATTTGTGAATAATACGTTTCTTTTAGAGAATCCGAATTAATTCGCTCATTGTATTTTCGAGCTTCCTTGAAATCAGCAGTTTTTATATAAAAAATAACAATAGGGGAATAGATGGGATCCAAATCAAATTGTTTTGAATCCAAATACATCTTTGAGATGTTTTCAACTTGAGAGACAAGACCGATAGATTCACTGATACTTGCTAAAATTCCTTGCTGAGCCATGGTCTTACTTTTTTCAAGTAAAAACTTGACCAAGAGTTCGGCAAAATCACGAGACTCATCATAAAGCAGGTGATTTCGATATAATTTGATGATGGAAGTTGAGTAGTGTAAAATCAATGTAGTCTCGCCATCCACCATGAGATTGTTCAAAGAATTAATAATAATCGACACTTTTTCCCGAAGATACACTTTTCTCCGTCCTTCGGGTAAATGGGAGATTTCTTCAATAAATTTATCAAAAGATCCCAAGGTGAGATAAAAAGAGAGAATCCGCTCGTAGACATCATAAGAAAATTCAGATTCACCAATAAACGTTAACCACTGAAAATATTGATGAATATATTTTAAACCTGACGAAATTTGCTTTTGTTCGAGGAGATCTTGAGTTTCTTGATATACTTGACTATTATATGCCAAAATTTGTTTTTTTTCTTCATCTACATACGTTTTAAGGATAGCGACAGCATCGGTTAAATCCTCCAATTCGTCTTGTCGTAAATCTGATTTAATCCGTTCTTCTTCATCCATACGAGCTTTTGAAAGTTGATTTTTAATTTCACCAGATTCAATTTTGGGAAGGATAACTTCCACTTTTTGAAAATCTTGCCTTTCGATAAATAAAGTTCCAACTCGCAAAAGATACGAGTCAATGTTTTCAGATTCAATACCAAAAGTCTCCCAAATATTATAAAGTTCGTCAAGAGTCAATTTTGCAGAATCAACATCCAGATTTCGCAGATGTCGCTCTAAAATTCGTTTAAGAATTTTAACTGTTTTGTTAGCAAATACTTTGATGGAATCAAATAATCCCGCTTTTTGATACTTTTGAAAACAGAGATATAATTGTGCTTTGGCAAAATCATCTTGCCCTTGAGAAGTGAGAAAATCAGCAACCCCAGCAATTTTGTCAGTAACTTCTTCTAAAATATCAATCATTTCATTATGATCAAATCGTTCCAAAAGAGAAAAAGCATTTTGAATTTCACAAGCGGAGATCCAAGAATATATTGCATTTTTTAAGGATTTTTTAATTAAAATAGAATCACTGAGTTCGAAACGTGCCCAATTTCCCGCCGTTTCAAATTGTTGGGCAGCTTGGGCAAAATTTTTCTCATTGTGAAGAACTCTACCTTGATAAATTAACTGATCCACATAAATTTTTTTGTAACGTTCAGCGTAAACTTCATTAAAATTACCAATAATCTTTGAAGCATCTAACACTGCACCACCTTTTGCATATAACCAAGCGGCTTGTTCAGCATAAATTTGCCAATCAGAATTTTTACATTTTTGTGAAATAAGTGCAATTTTTTCCACCAAACGGGCCGCAGAGATCCAATCTTGAGTATTAATGTGCCTATTTACTTTTGAATATAATAAGGGTACCTGCATCCAAGCAGTATCAAGATTAATAATGGCTTGGCGAGTTATAATACTCTCGCAAATACTTTCCAAAATATAATCTGTATAATTAGGACTGCCTAAATCTGCGATAAAAGCTTCAAAAGAATACTTTTCCCATATAGAAAATAGTAATTGATTAGTTGAGGTTTGAATCAAACGTTTAGAATCCCGGAAAACTAAAGCAAAGGGTACATTTCGATTTATTTTCTGAATGATTTGAACAATATCTTCAAATAAGGCAAATTGTTCGGGAAAATTTGGGTTTAGAAAGTATAAAATACCATCTGCCATCGGTAAAAATTCATCATATTCAAACCCATCAGTTAATGGAACATCGAGGGTCAAATCAATTTCATTATCTTGAAAGGTGCACTGTTTTTCCCATTTCGAAATATCACCTTGATCTATATTCGAAAGGCCAGCATGATCGAAATAATCAACGGCTGCCGCTGAATCACCAAGAACTATGAAACTAAACATATATTGCGTTTTTTCCTCGACCTTCTTATTTTTATTTTAACGACTCGGTTCTTCGATAATTTAATTTTACGCTTTGTGGTTTTTAATTTTACCCTTTGATGCAAGATTTAATATGCATTTCTTCCAATTTAATATCATGGATGATAAAAAGGAATATTACGAATCAAAAAAGTTAGCTCAAGCATTTATTGCAAAGCTGTCTGAGGAAATAAAAATTCCGAAAAGAATATATGATGCTTTACTTCCCTTGGGACAAAATTTAGTAGCAGTCATTCCAGGAGATTCAAAGAAATTATCATTCTTTCTAACGAATGCCTCTCGAGTGTTGTTTGTCAAACTAATTTTGGATAAAAGTTCCTTAAATGAATCATTTTTCACATCATTGAGAAAAACATTAAAAGAATTAGATCTTACCAACCTCTTTTCCACAGGAATTTGTTTCAAAGACGAGATCTGTGTTTGGGAAGGCGTTTTTGAAGACACTGATGCCAAATTTGATATAATTAAAGAAAAAATGTCATCAATAACCCATGTTAAAAAACCATTTTTCGAACGAATCGAGCTCGAAGAATAAAGAAATCCTAAAATAATAAAACTTTGTGTGAAAAATATGCCCCGGCGACACCACTCTGACGAAAAATTGTTCTTACTTCATCCAACCAGGAGAAATATCTACAAAATAATCTGTGAAAACCCTGGAACTTATTTTTATAAGCTCATGTCGCAAGGGGATGAAAAAATTAGTAGTGCAACATTACTATATCATTTGAGCAAACTTGAGGAAGATGGCATAATAAAATCAGATAAAATAGATGGAAAACGACTCTTCTTTCCAAAAAACTTACGTACTAAAGAAATGGAAAGGGCGTTTATGCTTATCAAAAATAAAAATGCATTACTGATATTTCTCTATATCTTAAATCATGCCGATTGCTTTCAAAATGAAATTGCACGGGAATTGAATATTCATCATGACTCAGTTCGCCACCATGCCGTTCGGTTAGTCGATGCAGAATTGATTGAGAAAGAACGAAAGGGTAAACGAGTCCATTTTCATATTGGAAGATTAGGTGAGGAAATATTGCAAGGATCCTTAACAGTTTTCTCGGAAGCATATATTCGATTTATAGTTTCTAAACTTGCAGATGATTGTCATTTTCCAGAAATCATTGACAGAACTGCGGAGCAATTGACAATTCGAGTAGTATGTCCCAATGAAGATGATATTGAACTCACCATCGATATTTCAAACTGGAGTACCGATTTATTGGAAAATTTGAGCGATTCTGATGCAGAAAACCCCGATCCTCCAAATACTGAAACATAAATATGAACTTGATTTATTTTTCGTAGTATGATCAAATGCTTTTTTTAATAAAGACGGATTATTATTTATTAGCACGATGATAAATTCTTCACTCTCACCAATTTCGATCTCCATTGATACTCTTGAACACAATGTTGAACTCGTGCGTCAACATCTATTTAAACAGATGAAGTCATCTTTAGATATTGGGAGTCAACTAATTCATGAAGAAATGAGTGGAATTTCGATTCTTTTACGACCTATTGTTAAAGCATTTTACTCAAAAATGGTTCAAAAAGATTTAGAGCATGGTACTCGAAAAAGTATAAATGGGACTTTGAAAATGACCAAACAAATGGTTATTGATGGAGTGGAACCCCAAAGTGAAGAATTTTATCGACGATTGGAAGACAAATTTCCGGGTTATCTGAAAAATGACCAAACAGGTCGACAATGCAAACAAAACCATCCCAATTTCACTCGATTGCGCGAAAATTTGAAGAAAACCTTTGAAGCTCAAGTTTTAGGAATCTACCCCTTTTTAACCATTGAAAATGATGTGAAGGATTATTATGAATTATGTCGATGTGCTTTTCCAACCGCTAACGAATGTAAAGCGATTTTAAAAGACCAAACGGATCATATGATTATAGGCCAGAATATTATTAAGGAAGACCTTTCTATATTAGACATTCCTTCGCCCGCTGCTCGAGCAATGATATTTCGAGTTCTTCAGAAAGGATTTAATGCTAAAATTGAAGAGTTTAACATAGCGATTGATAATATTTATAACTTCGCGTAGTTCTTTCTAAATTTATCCCGTGAAAATGGACTCATCTACGAATATAGCTCAACCTTTGAAACGACATCATGATCCTTTGAAAAATATTCACCGAGGCGCCTTTGAGCAAAGTTTGTTTTATTTCTTTGAATTTTTATTGAGCTTTTCGCTGTATTATTTCCTTGCGATCGGTATTAGAGCACTTAATTATCTAACGATCTATTCCCTAAATCCACAAATTTTATTACATTTTCACATTCTATTTTGGATTTCGCTTTGTATCTTGTGGATTTTAGCAAAAATATTTAATCGATATGCAGTATTTTTCGCGGGAATTGCAGGAGAATTTTTCCTAGAATGGACTCACTCTACAAATATCCAATGGATACTAATTGTTTATGTAGGATGGAGTATTCTGGCGGAAAGTTTTCGCCCATATAGAGGAGGCGAATATTATCAAGGAAAACATGTATTCAAACAAATAGGCTTTAGTTTAGCACAACTCCTGCTCTTTCTTCCAATATTATTTTTTGGATTTATTTTTAATACTACATTTACAGCAGAATTGACCCTTAATACAGCGCGATGGCTATTATTAGCAAATTTCTTTGTAAATAATTTGTTGATTATTATTCCATCATGGTTAGGTTTGTGGATTCTGGATCGATTATTAAGCCCATACTTTCCTCTTTCAAAAGAAGAAGAAGCCATCTTAGTAGCACAAGAAGAAAATGAAGATGATGAACAATTAAAATCCTATTTTCCTCAGCCAGGGGAATGTTATGTCCAAAGTCTAACCCATCATTCATTTTTTGAAGATGATCATACCATAGTAATTCAACTGGGAAAAGTACGTGTTTATCTATGTACTCGATGCACAGCCATGATTTTGGGGGCCGCGGTCACATTTTTTATCATTTCATTGATTACCTATAGTTTGGAAATACAAATATCAGGAGTATGGGCATTTTGGTTTGCAGCATTATTACCTTTGCTACCACTGACAGATTGGGGATTACAAGCATTACTTATTCGTAAAGCAACCACTTCCAGCCGATTGTTTACAGGTTTTATCATTGGGGTTGCAATGAACATGATAACACTCGCAGATTCGCACCAAACAACCCTAATTATTATAATACTTGGATATTTCCTGATTTTCGGAGTTTTAAGTATATTTCGAAAAAAATTCAGGGAAAAACGGGATATTGAACAAGAACTTCTATCCAAATCTGCGAATATATGAAAAAGAGACACTACAGATTAACTTTCATCGAGTTTTTTTTGTAACTTTCTAATTCGTGAAGAATACTTCCCATTTTTAGATTTCTTCTCTTTTGGAGTTTTTCCAAATCCAATTTCATCATCATCATAGAGCAATAGAGCTTGCCCCCGTTTTGCCAGCATTCCAAAAAAACGCAAAGTAGCATCTTCAATGAATTGTTCCACTTTTTCCTTTGCTCCCGGTTGAATCGCCGAAATTCCAATAACATCTTTCATTTCAAGAAATTGTTTGATTTCTTCTACAGATAGTCGTCCTTCCTTATCTTGCATGTTGGCAATTACAAAAATAATTAATTTTTTTTTAATTTTTGGCCACATTTCGAAGGATTGTTTAATGGACCGTACATCTTCAAGGGTTGAATCAGTAACTAAAATCAAAATGTTGGTAGGCTCCATAAGTTTCCGCAGTTGCTTAGCCCGAAGGTCTTTCCATCGCATTTCTAACTTTGGATCTGCCAAAAAAACCATAGTATGTTCCCATCGTTGCTGCAAAACCCAACACTTCGCGTAATACGTGCGAAAATCGTAGGATAGATTGCCTCCATCTTTCAATAACCGCGTTCCAGCAAATAATTCAAAGATGGTTGTTTTTCCAACATCAACTTTTCCGAACAAATCAATGGACACATATTTTGGTGTGGAATAATATTTCGGCATTAAATAAATTGTAAAAAGAAGAAAGTAAAAAAGTTATGGCATTTTGATCAATCTTACTGTGCAGTACCACAGAATGGGCACATTTTCCACCCAGGTTGAAGTTCCTTGCCACAATTCGAACAAGAACGTTTCAATGCGGTTCCACAATAGGGACACATGTTGTAATCAGACATAATAGGTTTCCCACAAGATTGACAAGATAAATCACTAACAATTGCTGGAGCACTTGATGAAGACGGTCCTGAACTTGCACCCCCTTTCTTTTTCCGCTTTCGTTCTTGAAGAACCGCATCCAATTGAGATTCACCATTTGTAGTCAATTTAACACTTGGATTTCCCGCATGTGCCAATTCTTCAATAATATTAGCATATTTTGCAAAATTAATGAAAGCAGATGTAATTTGCTTCCGAATTTCTTCCCGAATATTAGGTAAAATAATATAAATTGCTTTTTCAAGTTCTTTGATCTGAATTTCTTTTCCAGTCGCCATTTTCATCCGAAATACAATATCTCGGTACGATTCAATTTTTAAAAATTCTTTCGCAATTAAGGATTTTTGTTCTACACTACTTAAACTCAGCAAGCGATCACCCAAATCGGTTGTTGCAAAAATATCGCCATCTTTCTCTAATAAATTCAACATTAAACCAGTTTTTAACCCATCAATGAACACTTTCTCATCTAACATTAATGCAACAGTTAATGAGGATACTGAACATTCTCCACCCTTAAAATCAATTGCTTTAAGAACCTTGAATAGTAGATCACTAGTTCCCATACAGAATTTAAGATTATCTTTATCTTCTTCTTGTTTTTTTTTATCTTTCGCTTTTTTAGCGGCTTCTTCTTCAGCAGCTTTTTTGGCGGCTTCTTCTTCGGCAGCTTTTTTAGCGGCTTCTTCTTCAGCAGCTTTTTTGGCGGCTTCTTCTTCAGCAGCTTTTTGAGCAGCTTCTTCTTCGGCAGCTTTTTTGGCAGCGTCTTCTGCAGCAGCTTTTTTAGCTGCTTCTTCTTCAGCAGCTTTTTTAGCAGCTTCTTCTTCAGCAGCTTTTTTAGCGGCTTCTTCTTCAGCAGCTTTTTTAGCGGCTTCTTCTTCGGCAGCTTTTTGAGCTGCATTCTCTTCTTCAGTCATAAGTTATCAAATCCAAAATCAATTTCTATAAGGATTAACTTTTTTTTTTTCTCTTTTAGTTTCAGTTTGAAAATTTCTGTTGGAAATATTTCGAAAAAAACTTATGATTGATGCTTTTAAAAAGAATAAAAAATCATGAATTATTTTTTTTTTTTATCGCTTTCTGTAATTTCATTGCCCCAGTAATCAATTTGAACAGAGAAAAACCACGAAATACAGTCCCATTTTTTGTACATGAAGGTAAGACATAGGGAAGAACTTTAGACACACTTTCATTTATATCCCCTCCCATGAAATCCATGGCAGTAGCTGTTTCTTTTAAAACATCCTCACTGCTTCTCCAATCTGGAACTGCTTCTACTTTACTAGTTAATCCCGTTTTTAACATTCCGGGCTGAAAAATGTTTATTTTGATATCCATCTCTTTCTCTTTAAGCTCTTCTGCAAAACATTTTGAGAACGCAACTACCCCTCCTTTGGAAGCAGAATAAATGGTCATATGTGTCAATGGTCGATCCGCCCCCCCTCCCGAGAGTGTAATAATGCGCCCGTATCTCTGTTTTTTCATTTGAGGCATGACTGCAGCAACAGAATTGAGTACACCAAATAAATTGACTCCGATCACACTTTTAGCATTATCTAAAACCATCTCACTTGGCATATGATCAAAAGGACCATAAGAAAGATTAATTCCGGCGTTAGCTACGAGAATTCGAAGAGAACCAAAAGTTTGAACTGTTTCGGAAACGATTTTATTCAGATCTTCTGGCTTTGTGACATCACAGATTAATCCGATAACTCGATCTCCATAAATATTTTTAAATTCAGCTAGAGTTGGAGCTAATTTTTCTTCTGATCGGGAACAGATTGCCACTTGGCATCCTTCTTTTAGAAAAAATTCTGCTAATTTTTTTCCTATCCCGCTTGTAGAACCCGTAATTAGAGCAGTCTCATTTTTCATATTCATACTAATCTATTTTAACTTATATCAAGAGCTTAATAAAACTTGAGAAATCGAACGGGAATATATTTGCTCAACCAATTTTATCGCATCTTCAATTTTTCGATCAGTTATTGAATACTTTTTGAAGTAATATCTCAGGTCAAAAATAACTTCTTGTTTGTTATATAACTTAACAACACGATTAGCCATTTTTGGGGAAATTTTGGGTAAATTTTCAGACCCAAGCCTTGAAATTACATTAAAATCTGTTTTAATATATTTAAAATCTTGATATTGCAAGGGACGGCCCACATTTCTATCGCGAACCCACTTGAATCCCCCCCAGATAAGATACATCAACACAATTCCCATATTGAATTCAATTAGAGTATTAACGATCATCAATATTGGACTCCAAGTCCCTTGTTCCAAACGAATACCCGATATGGCGAGAGAAAATTCCAGACAAAACTCAACAAGGGTACCTACAAGAAAGAGATAACCGACATCTTGCCAAGAAAGTCTCTTTTTCCAAACCAAGAGGAAGGCGATGCAAATATTAAAGAGAACTAAAGCAGTAAAAGAAATTCGTTGAGCGGCTTCATTCATATTTCGCGCGACTCGAACTATTCTATCATCTTTGGGCAATAATTGAGAACCAAGCCCTATAAGCGTCCACCCAACATAAAAAATTAAGGTAATAAGAATAATATCCTTACGATTCCGCTTTTCAAACATAGTAAAAACATAAGAAAACTGCACAAATCCAGGAGAAAAACAAAACCACAGGAAAAACAGAACGTCATTGATCGGTCCTTCATACGTTCTTACACCCATCACTCGATACCATAAGTAATAGTCTACAAAAATATAGACAAGCCACCCAACAAAACCCCAGATCAATGGCATCCAATATCTCTTTTTGATAAGATAAATTACCCAAATTGAGATAAAAAGTAAATCTAAATAAATAAAGTCCATCGTGAGAGTTCTTGCTACTATTGAATCGACCATTTTTTTTACAGTTTTCTCAAACAATCTTATAAATTAAGGTTTTTGGACAGACTTCACAAAGTCTACATATAGATTAGTTAAATTTGGATTTTCTGAAACCAATTCCGTGATCAAAAAAAAAAATTAAACAATTAAATAGTGAGACAGCCCAAAACATTAATTATAAATGGAAAAACGAATTTTTGCTTCGAATAATTTATGGATAATTCCAAGCTGGGGAAAAGTGTTGGGATATCCCATTTTGGGAATGTATAAAAACCATAAAATAACAGATATTCGAGCGGACAGTGTGGTTTTCCTTTCTAGCATGGAATGCACGATTAAAAATGCTTCAGAAACAACCCATTATATCTTTGGAATCGGATATTATTATGTTAAATTCCAAATAGATCAAGGAAAATACATAATTGATAAAAGACCGCTGACTGCACTCCAAATACCAGATTTTCTTGCCCAATTTCTCAATAAATCAAAAGATATTACATTTATGGAGGGGTCAGATATGATTTTAAAGGAGTTGATCTACAAAATCCCATTATCACTATATCAAAAATCTGAAACTCAAAAATCGTTTCTTAAGGGAACCCTCAATCGGGAAATTTTTGTTCCCTATAAGGAAACAATTGTCGATTTTGTGAATTATATTCAACATAATATTGATATAGATTACCCCATCATTCACCACAGAATTTTAAGTGCTGACAAGAGACATTTCAATCACATCCTTATATCAAATCAATTACAAGATAAATTCAAAGAGGAATACTTAGAATCTACAGCAGGTCTAAACGGAATTTCAACAGAAGCTAAAGAAGTCTTGGAAAAAGATTTTTCATTTATGGAATTGGCCTATATTGAAAAACTATTGAAACGTCAAGAACAAGTCTTCGCAAAAATTCAGTTCGATCCTATGTATCCATTTTCCTTAATTGAAAATAGTGACATTTTATTATCACAGATGAAACAATCAGATCCTATAATACCCGCGGGAATTTCACTTATAACCCCCCTTGAAATTCAAAAAGGACTGATTCAAACGGCATTTATATTTTCTCTGGACGCCCCTTGGCCGGAAGAATTTCCACGAAAAACGCTTGAAATATGGGGAATATCAAAAGAGAAATCAATTCCAAAAATCGCCTTAACAGAAAAAAAATCAACCGATTTGTCACCCGAATATCAGAAAATCTTAAGCACGTATAAGCAAGGGCCGACAGAATCTAATTCAACATTTCAGTTTGGATTTCAAAAAAATCCTCGCGTACAACAAAGAATTCTACCTCCGATGCCGCAAGATTCTATTAAAGCGATGTTAAGATATTTGGAAAGATTGATCATCGAAGATTACGAAATGATTGAGATTGGAAATGCGTTTAGTGAAGTCAGGGACAAAATTAAGGATTTGAAACTACATACCGATTATATCTGGAATATGAGTAAAATTGCAAATATTTTGCAAAAGGAAAAATTTGGTTTTGGTTTGAACCCAAGAGATAAAGAAAAGTATTTAGAAGATGTGCACTCTTGGATTCAAGCAATAGAAACAGAAGAACAAAAGGAACAAGAACGCTTAGAACAAATTCAAAGAGAGAAAGAACAAATCGAATTGGAAAAGCAAAAGGAAATACAACTGGAAAGAGAACGAATC
The DNA here is from genome assembly GCA_025839675.1 of Candidatus Lokiarchaeum ossiferum. GTDB lineage: Archaea > Asgardarchaeota > Lokiarchaeia > Sigyniarchaeales > Promethearchaeaceae > Lokiarchaeum > Lokiarchaeum ossiferum. Next base: position 4,471,557 of record CP104013.1, on the reverse strand, counting down.
GAACAACAGCATCAAGAACATATGCGATTAGAACATGAAAGATTAGAAAGTGAACGATTGAAACAATTAAAACAAAAAGAACAGGAAGAAATTGCAAGAGAACAAAGAAAACAAGAAACCATTGATCAAAAACAGATGAAACAACAACAATTACTTGAAACTATACCGATAATTAAACCAGAATTTGAATCTCTTGATAAATCGCCCGAAATACCAATTTCAACTAAAAAAGAGAAGGAAGAACAGCAAATTCAAAAATCTCCTTTAGATAAGTATAATGAATTGGTGATGAAATTTACCGAAATTACAAATAATATTAATACTTTAAAAAAACAGAAAGGGAAATCCAAGGAAGAGAAGAAAGAAATCAAAACAAGATTAAAATCTTGGAAATTGGAATTGAAACTCCTTAAAAAAGAAATCAAACAGAAAAAAAAAGCATTAAAGAAACAAAAACTAATCTAAAGTGTTTTACAATATAGATTTAAAGTTAAATTGAGAGAATTTAGAGCTAAAGTAATACAATGATGATCTGCCTCAGGAAATTTTCCTAAAGCATGAAGCACTTGTTCATGGGTTAACTTACGAACATCTGCAATATATTGATGATGAACCATTTTCGCCGTCTGAGAACTGGCGATAATTGCAGTCATACATCCATTCGTGCTAAAATATGCTTCTTGGATAAAGTTATCAACAATTTTTAAATACCAACATACAGAATCTCCACATGGACCTTGCCATTCGTGGATGTATACGTCAGGTTCAGGGTCCAATTTCATGTTATGATAAGGATTTTGGGCCAGACTTAAAGCATAAGGTGAAAAATCAGCTTGATCTTTTTGGTTCACCTGGTTTTGTAAATCATTAACTAAATCATCAAACTCATCCATCATTGATATATTAGAATATTTCCTTAAAAATTGAATGATTATGCAGTAATTAATCTAATTTGCAAACGGAGGGAAGCTTTGCAACCTATTAATTCTTCCATGAAAACTAAAAAAATATTTTTACATTTGTGGTGGTTTTTGTCTGAAAATTGAAGTTATTGCTCTCAAGTAAATATTATAGATATGTATTAAAAAATTGTATTCAATTTCTACAAAGAAGTTTTTTCTCATCCATTAATCAAAGAAAGGAATCAGAGCAATGAATTTTCCCATAATAATTCTGGTAACCAATGGAAATAAGAGAGCCTAAAATTGAACAACCCTCTATGCAAAAAATAAAGGACAAAATTAATTAGAATCATCCATCAATTCAATTAATACTTGATTCAATAGGTTTCTTGACTTTAATCATATTTTATAAACTTTATATGGAATTTTATATCTTATTTTCTTGTGGAACTAATTTTAATACGACATGGTGAAAAACAGAAAATAGCCCAGTTTAATCCCATAAATAAAAGAAATGATCCTCCTCTGACCAAACGTGGAAAACAACAAGCTCAACTTACGGGAAAATTTTTAAAATCCGAATCTATAAACAAAATATATTCAAGTGACATGTTAAGAACCATCCAGACCTCTGAACAGATCTCACAGGAAATAAGGCTACCAGTAACTCCACAACCAGAATTAAGGGAAATTTATTTTGGTGATTTAGAAACAGGGGGATGGGAGAATTTTACAACGATTTCGCCAGAGATTTTTAGGATATATTGTAGAAGAAACACAGATTTCAATTATCCTAACGGAGAAAGTGGTTACGAAGTTTTTCAAAGATTATCCCCTTTAATAAAGCAACTTATTCAAAATAATGATTCAAAAGTAGCACTTGTTGCCCATGGAGGAGTTATACGAGTAATTTTATGTGGATTATTGAATATACCCTTCGGTCATCGATTTAACATGGGATTTCCAGTCTACAATTGCAGTATTACGAGAATCCAACATAATTCCACACTTCAGAGTTTTCAATTACATCAATTCAACGTAATTTCCCATATTCCTACAGATTTACGGACGGGGTAAAAATCGTTTAATTTTTTCTATTAATTCAAATAAATCAGTCTTTCGTTGCCAGGAGAAAAGATATCACTCCCTCATCCAAAAAAACTTTTATTTCTTAGGTTGTTAGGTTTTCTTACTCTTAGGATGGATCATTGTGAAAGAATATTCAATTACGGAATTACAAAAACTATTTAAGACAAATGAACTCAGTTCTGAAAAACTGGTTGATCTTTACTTAAAACAAATAGAAAAAATCGATAAAAAAGGCCCCAAAGTTAATGCAATTTTAGAGATCAACCCGAATGCTATAAAAATTGCGCAACAATTAGATCTAGAAAGGCAAACGGGAAAAATCAGAAGCGAACTTCATGGGATTCCAGTTATTTTAAAAGATAATATTGATTCACAAGATAAAATGATGACAACAGCAGGATCTTTAGCTTTACTAAACAATTTTCCTTCCAAAGATGCTTTCATTGTGAAAAATTTGCGGGATGCGGGAGCAATTATTCTTGCTAAAGCAAATCTGAGTGAATGGGCGAATTTTCGATCAACCCATTCAGCGAGTGGTTGGAGCAGTAGAGGTGGGCAAACTAAAAATCCTTATGTTTTAGATCGGAGTCCATGTGGATCAAGTTCAGGATCTGCAGTAGCAGTAGCCACAAATATGTGCACTGTTGCAATTGGGACTGAAACGGATGGATCGGTAATTTGTCCTTCCCACATCAACTCAATAGTAGGTTTAAAACCCACAATCGGATTGTTAAGTCGGACAGGGATCATTCCTATTGCCCACAGTCAAGATACCGCTGGTCCTATGGGTCGTACAGTTGAAGACGTGGCAATTTTATTAGGAACGATGGTTGGACCATCACCTCAAGATCCACTTGATCCTAGCACCATGGATCCAACTAATAAGTTTCAAACAGATTATACTCAAAACCTCAATTTAAATGCTCTACAAGGCAAGCGTGTTGGAGTTGCTCGAAATTTTTTCGGAGTAAATCATCATGTTGACCCTTTAATGGAAGAAATGATCAAAACTATCCAAAAATTAGGCGGTATCATTGTTGATCCTGCGAATATTGATTTTCCCGATGAAGTTGGCGATGCAGAATTTTTGGCTCTACTTTATGAATTTAAAACAGATTTGAACAAATATTTAGTAAACTTAGACGCAAAACTCCCCGTACACTCACTGGAAGAATTAATTGATTTTAATTCTTCCCACAGTACAGAAACTATGCCTTTTTTCAGGCAAGAAATCTTAAAATTGGCTCATGAGAAAGAATCCTTAGAAACTGAAGAATATCTCAAAGCGATTCAAACTTGTAAAACTCTTGCCCAAGAAAAAGGATTGGATACCACATTGAAAGAATTTAATCTCGATGTCATAATTGCACCTACGGGAAGCCCAGCTTGGCCAATTGATCATATAAACGGAGATCATCACACCGGATCCAGCACATCTCCTGCAGCAATTTCGGGATATCCGAGTATTACAATACCAATGGGATACGTCTTTGAACTCCCCGTAGGAATTTCATTTATTGGTCCAAAATTTTCGGAAAAAGAATTACTAGGTTTTGCTTACGCTTTAGAGCAAGCAATTAAAGTCCGCCATCCTCCAAAATTCTTACCTTCAATATAAATAAAGCAAATTTAACGTAGCATTTCGGGAATAAATTTGAATTTTTGCTCGAAAATGGGAAGTATATCTGATCCCAAAGAGAGAAGATCACCATCCCAGTCAGAAGGTAGATTGGAAATTATTGGATCAACAGAACTCACAAATTGTCTAAGAGTAGATTCCATTTGTTTAAAATAATATCGATCAATGAGTATGATAAAATAATGTGGACGAAATTCCACATAACATACTAAATTTTCAAAGAGAAGTTGTTTAAGTTGTGATTTGGGATCTAAATATTTTTGAAAAATCACATTAATTGCCGAGATGGCACCATGTATCACTTCATCTTTGATATCTTGCTGAAAATTTCTGCTAAACAGAGTTTTTCCAGTATGGCTTATTATAGCAAGATGTAAAGGTTCAATTGGAGTTATAAATAATGACGAGGGAATAAATAGTAGGATAAAAGCAACTAAAGAAAAACTAAGTAGACCAGGAATTAAAGCGAAGAAAAGAGGAATGTTGATCAAAATTACGAGAAGATAGAGAATTAAGGTCGAAAAAATACCTATTAATAATGTAATTGGAAAAATGTTTAATTTTTTTGGCAGATTCCTTGTTTTCACTTTCTTTAAAGAAAAAACCGAATAACCTATAATAGTTATAAAAAAGATGAATAACCCCCCTATCATTCCAATTTTTTCCATTATCGGAAAAAGCATTTGTTCATCAGAGAGCTGAGGTGGGGTAGAAAAAGTAGCATGAATGGATAAGATTAAAAAAATAATTTGAATTTGAATCAATATAAGTTTCGGGATACGAGGACTATAAATGGATAAAATAAAACTGGTATTGAGCATTAAAACAACATTCACGCAAACAAACCCAGCCATAATAAATTCAACGTTATTGATCAAACGTCCAACAAAGTACAGCATCCCATACAAACTCATAAAAACATTCATCAAAATTAGAAGTAAATATGGCTTAATTTGCCATTTTTTATATCCTTTGGCACTTAGAAGAGACCCTACAAAGGGGATTATCGCAATTGTCAACCAGATACCAAGTTCGATTTCTCTAAGTGAAATTGTAGTCACCAAGTTTGGGATAGGAATAATTCAATATATATGATAGGACACTTCAATGCTTTAGAGTTACCGAAGAAAAATGACAGATAAGTCGCAAAATCTATTAAAATATAGTAAATAACAAATATAGAGAGTTACAAATTGATAATCAAGTGAGGATCAAATTTGGAATTAATTTCATTGTAATATCCCCTTGGATTGCAAATCACCTTGGTCGCTCCAATCTGATAATTCGCACTCTCATGAGTATGCCCATGAATCCACAAGGTGGGAGCATTTTCAACGATTATATTGTCCAAATCAGACGCAAAAGCATAATTCAATGCACTGAAAGAATATTTTGGATCAATCGATCTCAAACTGGGTAAATGATGAGTAATTATCACGGTTTTACCATTGTATGGCTTCTTCAATTCATTAGATAACCACATCACACTTGCAAGATGACGATTAATAGAATCTTGGACTGTAAATATGCGATCACCATTTTTAATCAACCGAAAATCATTGAGACCTCCTTTTACATTTTGGATATCTATTGCATTTTGTTGATTTGCATCAGTCCATAAAGTGCAACCCAAAAAACGAACACAATCCATTTCAAATCCAGAATTATCTAAAACATGTAATCCTGGAAGATGAAGTTCCTTATAGAAAGTAGTTATCGTTTCAATATCATGTTCATAAAATTCATGGTTGCCCAAAATATACACCACGGGACTCCATTCAAGTTGCTCTTTTAAAAACGATACAGCTTTTTTTCCCACATGAACATCACCTGCAACGATTAACAAGTCCCGTTCACATTGAGGCAAGGTATAGTCTCCAAATTCTAGATGGAGATCACTCACAATTTGAATTTTCATCAGTATCCTCTTTCTGTCGAAAATTATAAAAAATATTATTCAAGCAAAATCGAACTTTTTTCAACTACCCAAAAGGATAAAATATTCCACTCTTCCGGAGAGTCATCTATATTCACCAAACACACCTGCATCACATCCTCAGAGAAAGAATGTTCTTCATATTGCCACCCACATCCTCTATCAAGATATGATCCCCATATAACAGCATCCTTGATAGAGTGCCAATGATGCATTAATACTGCTTTACCTTGCACTTCCTGACTGAAATCTGAAATCATGATCTCATCAGTGATTAATTCACCTTCTTCAGAAATTTCATCCAGAATGTATGGATGACGAAATAATTTCAAGGCTAGCTTCATTTCAATCGAAACTGGAAGCTGTTGTAAAACCGATAATTCATCCCTCGTAGCATCCTCCAAATCTAAAGAAAATGAGCTCAGTTTAAGATCAATATCAGGGTTAGAATCTCGATATCTGCGAGAAATTGCGAGAGCGCCAACATGGCTGTCCTTTATCGGGTTAGTCATATGAAGTACAGTTTGAGGTAGAATATGAAAAGCTCTGAATTAGCATTTTTTATTGGGATTTTTTTCAAAAAATGTGGAAAACTGATTTAAACCGAGATTTATAGGATCAAAACGATTACATTTTTTAGGAGATTTTTATGGAATTTTATTTACTGATCTTATATATTTCGATGGGCTTTAATATGGCCTTATACGCTGGAATTGCGGGATATCTTATTTATCGGGCTAAGAAAACGGGATTGACTTCCTTACTTCATTTAGCGATATCGCTTATTTTTATTGACATTTGTTTCGTTTTCTACTTAGCAAATGGAGGAGGAACTCTAATCTATCACTTTTTTAGAGCGGTTGGGATTTCGTGGTTACTCATTTTTAATTACATGACGTTCTTAAAGGGAAATAAAAAATGGACCACGTATTACTTAAGTTACGCACTCTTGTCAACCATTTTGATCTGTATATCTTATGGTATTTATGAATCGAATGGTTCGGCCTTCTTTAGGGCCATGTCCGATATTTTATTTGGATTATTAACGATGATTATTAGTTCATGGCAATATTACACTGCCCGTGAGGCTTATCGCAAAATAAAAGAGGTTGAACTTGAACCCTATATCAAAAAGAGGTACAAACTCTATTTAGTGGCTTCAATCGCTCTTTTCTATACAGGAGCGTTTAGCTTCTTCATATTTTTAGTCTATGATAGTGTTGGGACGGCAATTCTATTCCTAGGTGTCTCTCTGTCAAGTTTGATCTATCTAATGATCAATTTCTTAATTTGGGTCATGCCCAAATCATTCAAAGAAAAACTAAATCAAGGGTGGAGTCCCAAAGTAGAGGAATTATCTTCAGAAGAAGAACTAAGCGAGGAAGAACTGATGGCTAAATTTATGGAGGATGGAGACAGTGAGTGAATTCCTGAACATTCTTGCAGATACTTTAATTGAATTTACCAAAAAAACGCAAATTCTGAACCGGGCTCTTTTGAAACTCTCAGTAAAAGATTTATTAGGGGATAAAAATCCCGATACCTTAAAATTCAATGAATGGATAAAAGTAATAGAGGATCCATTAAAAAAACGATTGGAAAGAACAAAAACAACAAACATTGGAACTGTAATCAATAAATTGAAAGAAGTAGCTCAAAAAAATCAATCTTTGATCACTATGGCTCAAGTATAATCTAATTTGCATATCTTTTTTTTAAAATCATATTCTTCCAAAGCCCCTCTTTAACTATAGTCTGACATTTGAAATATTTCCAGTAAAATCTTGAAAATTTACTAAAACTAAAAATAATTGAGGAGGAAACTGTTGTTTGAAATTAATTCATGTCTGATTCTGTGTTTAAAAAGCAAATTATAAAATATGCTTCGGTAATTTCGATAGGATTAATTTTAAGTTTTTCCAGTTATTTAACCATTAGAGACATAAACGATTTGAAATTTCATCAGAATGAAAAAACTGAAGTGATGATTTCTCAAGTCAGCGTTGCGATTCACAGTGAAATTGAAAAACGAGTCGATATTTTAATGTTGTTAAGAGATTCGTGGATCAAAGTTGATAATATTGAAGATTGTTATTCACCGACCCGTTTCGAATCAGAAATCCCCCGATATTTTAATTTTACACTTGGATTTAGAGCCATCAATTGGATAGATGTTAATGGAACGATCCGGTGGATTTATCCATATGAAGACAATATTGGAGCCTTAAATAAATCCATAATCTATATCGCTAATGGTGATTTAAATATCGCATTTAAAGATGCGCAAGAAACCGGAAAAATGGGGACAATGGGCGTTTTTACTTTGTACCAGGGCGGATATGGATTTATAACAATAATTCCTCTTATAGTAAATTCAACATTAACAGGATACTTAAATGGAGTCTTCGAACTCAGTGTTTTATGTGGGGAAATCCTTCGTCCAGAATATGGCTTTGTGGGAATTGATCAATATTCCGTTAGTATTAGTTTTAACAACCAACCAATCTACCAACAAGGAGAAAATTTTACCCAAGGTGATCCTTATGCAGTTTCCAAAGAACTAAACATTTTAGATTCATTTGAAATACTCATTGCTTTACGCCCATTAGCTCAATTAATTGCAGAATTATCAATTTGGAATAATAGCTCAACGCTAATTTTAGGATTCACCCTTGCTGCTGTCGTGGCGATATTAGTACAATCTCTAATAAATCGAAACAACCTTCTTCACATATCATCTATAGAAAAGGCAGAACTCATGCAAAAATTGCACTTGCAACAAAAAATGGAAAGTTTAGGAACTCTTGCAGGAGGTATGGCCCATGATTTTAATAATCTCTTGGCAGGTATTCAAGGAAATGTATCTTTAATCGATATGAATTTAAAAGATCTTAAGGAAGGATTGGTGAAATCTAGACAAGATACTTTGCTTGAAATCGATGAGGATCTACAAGAGATTCAATCCCTAATAAAAAATTCAGGTAAAATTATCAATCAGATCACCCAATTCTCCAGATCTCCATCTGTCGAACTAAAACTAATTAACGCGAACATTGCGATTGACGATTTGCTCAAAGGATTCCGAAAAATGATAGATCGCAGAATTACAATGGAAACTCAACTTGTTGAAGAAGAGATCTATCTGTTAGGTGATCATTCCCGATTTAATCAGATTTTTCTAAATCTATGGATAAATGCTCGTGATGCTATTGGAAATAATTCTGGATTAATTCAAGTAACTAGTCGATTGGCTCCTAAAAAAACACCATCTACGCCAGAACGGATAACAACCAACCAACTACATATCCCATCTTCAAAAATTTATGATTCCCAATTCGATTTAGAAATTCAGGTTTCGGATACGGGCATGGGTATCCCACTAGAAATTCAAGACAAAATCTTCGATCCATTCTTTAGTACAAAAGAAAAAACAAGGCAAGGGGCAGGATTAGGGCTTACCATTGTATATAGCTCAATGGAATCGATGGATGGAAATATTTCAGTAACGAGCAAAGAAAATCAAGGAACGACCTTCACACTCACATTTCCAATACTAAATCGTCAATTTCATTCACAATTAAACCAATCTCAAGCTATTACTTTAGATGAACCTTTGTTCTTTGATTTTCACGATCTTACACTTCTATTAATCGAAGATGAAGAGATGGTAAAGAATTCCATCCAAAAATTCTTAAGAAAATGTCGTGCTACAATGTACTCCGAAGGTTTAGGCCTAAAAGGATTGAAATTATATAAATCCTTCCCCCAGCAATTCGATTTAGTGATTCTCGATATAAATCTTCCTGGAATGAATGGTATTGATATATATCGAGAGATTAAAAAAATCAATCCAAAGCAACCAATTTTATTTATCACGGGTTATTCTGAACAAGACATACCTCCTAAAGATCACTACGATTTGGGAGTCATGGTTAAACCCTTCGAACTTGTGGATTTAGCTAAAAAAATTCAAAGAATGAAGAAGCATTAATCATCCGTTTTTTATATTTTTTACTTAATCTGCCCTTTGAATTGGTTTTCTTAATTTAATGTATGAGCAAAGTGCCTTACTATAAAAAATAACCTTAGACAATGGTTTATTAAAGATTTTAAGAATAAGTTTTCCTTTTTTTTCCCTATGTTCTTTCACTCAATCAAAAATCATTTTTAGTATTTTCTATTTAAAGGTATTAACTAAGTGAAATCCATAGTTAGAGTTTAAAATTTAAAAACTCGATATGGAATGATCTTAAATGAAAATAACAAGAAAAAAAATAACTAAAGCCTTTCAAAAAGTTAATATAAATAATTTAGGTGAAAATGCAAGAAAATTTGTCATTAACTGGCTTAATCCTTTAACTAAAACTGACAAAGAACACGATATTGATTTTTTCTCCAATCGTTTTTCAAAAGAAGATAAAGTAGGAAAAATTGCCATTTCTAAGTTTATTAAAAACTGCGAAAATGAAATAAAACTCATAATTGAGACAAATCTAACAAATCAAATCCCTATTAGGGTTAAAAAGAATGTGAAAAAAATTAAGGACAAAGTAATAATGAAGATACCAACTAATATTAAAGAAAAAAGCATCAAACTTCGTGGAATTTCAAACCCACATTTCAAAATAATCGGAGGATTTGCTTTCACAGGAATTGGCTTCTATGTAAGCAATAAAATTTCTAAGGAAATAAAATTTAAAAAAAAAAAAGCACTCAAAGATCACTTAGAAGAAACTTTATTTATGGAGAGCGAGGATTCAAATCATATTTGTGAACAATTAATTCTCGAAATTCAACGAGGAAAGTTACTTGAATCCAATATAACTCAAATTTATGAAAAACATCTTGAATTATTTGGAGGTAAGTATCCAAAATTGCTTTCACAATTGATTAAATATGATATTTCAACAGTGAAAGCGTTTAATGATTTGCGAGTTACCCCGGGTATCAGAGTTAAGAATATGGATTTCATCACACCACAATTCATAATTCGATTCAATGATCAGTTAATTTTACCTCTTCATATTTTACTAGAATTGGATAAAATACAATACTTCTTTCCATCCCGTGGATCAAATAATTCAGATATTCAAGCAATAAATAAAGAATATATACCTCAAATAGCCTTTGAAAACACAAATCGAGATTCAAATCATTCTTCATTGGATAAACTATATAGAAAAATAGTTGCAGCAAATTTAGCTTTGACCGAATTAATAATGATTGGTATAACTGGACGCCTTTGTGGAAATGCTGAAACGGTCTCAGGTGGGCATGCATCTAGAATGTATAATCGACACAATGTTCCAATGAGATTTCATGACTTAATTGAAAAAATGGATCAAAATGTTTCTATGAAGCACTTTAATTTTGTAAAAATCGTAGGAACTCCCTCTGAACGAATAAAGGGAGATAATTTATGGATTGTTTTTAAATATTGTCGATATTTAGGCGGTATTGTCCACTCAGCCGGTTTTTCAGATTTAGTGTTTACAAATTCATTAGGAGAAAGGAAAGTTGTTCACAGTAAAGGATTTGAATTGTTTGTTAGTTTATTGAACAAATTAGTGTTAAACAATTCACAGATCACCGATAACCGTTCATATCCATCTTTTAAAGGCAACATTTACAACTGGTTCCAGCAACACACTATTTCCCAAGATTTTCCAAATTGGTTAGTTATGGAGAAAATAGATTTCACTAAATTCATTTTAAAAGCAAAATTGAAAAATTCTCCCTATGAGTCAGTAGATGATTTCTTAGGTAAAAAATCTAATAGGTTGAAATTATTCAAAAATCGGGATCCCAATAAGCAAGAATCTATAGTTAATTGGCTAGAAAAACTCCAAGGAATATACAATATAGAATGCCAAGAAGGAAAAAATGTGATCGGTGATCAAATCACGGCAACTTCTCTCAACTCATCAGTTCAAAGAAAAATATACAAAGCTTCATTTGCAGCAATTGATTTTCTGACTGGGAATAAAAATGTACAAATATATGCTGGATCAACAGAAAGAGCAAGTAAGAAATATTCGAGAACTTGGACTGAACTACAATCAGAATATAATTTGTACCTACAAGAATTTTACTTGAGGATGCTTGGGATGGATCGATATTGTGTGTTATTTGAAAATGTGGATCATTTCAATGATTTCATTTACAAGCATTCAAAAAATCTCTTTACACAAAGAAAGCTACCAATCCACCTTTTTGGAGGAAATTCCCCATCATATTATCGCATGAATCTCTTCAAAGATCCTACTGCTTTTTCTTATCAATATGAAATAGGAAATTCAATTGAATTAATTGCAGCAAAATTCAAAGATCAAGGAAAAGACAATTCAATTTTTGTCAAAAAACAAATTTCTTCAACTTTTACGCCATCTGGCCAAAAATTCAAAAGATTGTTAGATTTTCAAAATAACCATGAATTAATTGGAATGATCTCCAAATTGAAAGTGGATGAACAAGGAAAGATCAACCCTACAAAAAGTAGTGATAAATATTATGTTGTCCTTGGTAGAGGAAAGTTGCAATCCATTTGTCAAACTCCAAATTTCAAAGTTTATCGATGCAATCAGGGCACTTTCATAAAACCAGATGAATTAGTGCAACTTGGAGCATCCGCCCAAGGAAAATACCTTATTTGGGTAGAATATCTTGATGAAGGAGATGGAACGTCATCGGGAAGAGAATATCATATGGAAAAAATCCAATCTGCTTGGGGCAATTTCTTTGCATGTCAACCGAAAATCTCCATTGTAAAATCTCAAGATGCTTGGCAAGATTATGCATTATGTGATAACTTTGAAAACTTTGGAATATCAGTCCCTAATTCCAAATTTCAAGGTCGATTAAATCCATTAATGACCGCTGAAATATATAGATTGTTTAATCAGATTCAGCGATTGAAAAATGATGTTGATTACATTGAAGTTATTCAAAATTTAGATGTTTATGATCAAGAGCTGAATTCATTTATTGATCAAAATCTTGGATCTATTTTATCATGGTGGAACCCCCAAATAAACCAGCCTGTTGTAATTGAAACTCGATCAAAAATGGAAATAAATGTTCAAATTGAAAATGGATTGAATCTAGAGCAGAAGAGGCAAGTATACAATTGGCTCAAAATATGTAATGGAGTTAATCCAAAAACAAATAATGTGGAACGATTTGAATGGAATTTTGAAAAATATTTATTAGATGCTGATAAAAAAATGAAAAGGATTCCAAAATCCATTGTTATCGATATGCGACTCTTTTATCTAATGATGATACGATCTTGGGAAAATTTGGTTAGGAGAAATCTGAGTTCAAAAACTCTTCTATATAACAAAGAAAAATCCCGTTGGAATGGCTCTGTTTGTGAGAAATCAAGTAATAAATACCTGGTTGATTACTTAAAAGATGAATCTAATAAACAATTTTTAAACGATTTATATGGCAAACCTGTTTCATTAGATATTTTTGGAGATATGATGTATTATCTCTTAACTAACAGAATTAATCAATTTGAATGGTTTCATCCATCTGAATGGTCATAATATGACCAATTCAAAATTTTTTTTGTGAAATTCTTGAAATAAAATTAAAACATTGTCGCAGAAAATTAGATATTCAATAAGAAGAAGAAAAATGGCGCCCCGACCGGAATTTTCGTATTGGATGAGAAATTCAGCCAACTTTCGAATCCGAGTCGAAGGAGTGACAGTCCTTCATGCTGACCACTACACTATCGGGGCACGGATGCTACGTTTAGTAGTAATTCTATCAGTGTGCCATCCTATTAAAAAGTTATGGAAGTGGCACAATTCCTTTCAGATTAAGGAAAAGACTTAAATCAGATCATCGACCGCTCTCAGCAACGCATAGGAAGATGAATATTAAGGAGAAATTCTTAATACCGTAGCGAGATCTTTTTAAATTAAATCTTTAAAATTAGGTAATAACTAAGTAATCATAAATGGTGGAATAGGTTCTTACTTCAAGATGAAATCAAAAAGTAAAAAAAGTGGTGATCTAGAGAATATAATCCCAATAAACCAGAATTTGTTCAATAAAATTAAGTTTCCTCTAAAATTTCAGAAAAAACCAAATTTTGATAGAGAAAATATTGGTAATATTTTTTATACACAGATTTATTAAGATACGATGCTATTTTTTCTATCGTGAGTCAAATTAATTTTCGAATTGATCCCGAGGATATGGAAATTATCCGAGAAGTCGCTAAAAGCAAGGGTATGTCATTATCTGAGATTGCTAAACGCAGTTTACTGAAAGAAATTCAAGCAAAAAGAATTGAATTAGCATTTCAACGATTAAAGGAAGGAGAAATAGGATTTAAAAAAGCGTGGAAATTGTCTGGGTTATCATATGAGAAATTTCTTTTAGAATGGGCTCAAAGAGATGCTATAGAAATCATTCCAGATAATTTATTAGCGAGAGAAGAAAATTTTGCCTTGAATTTTGATCTTTCAAAATTACTCAAACATAGGGACTAATAATGCTTCTATTTTTAGATACTTGTGCGCTTCTTGAAATCAATAGATTGACGAAAGAAGAAAAGATTCATTTTGAGCAAAATCTTGAAGCATTTAGAATAGGAGTGACGGCAGAATTACTCAAAGAATACCACCACTATCAACTAAATTCCTTAATACAAATTGATTTTACAGTAGAAATATCTGAAGAAGAACGCCAAAAATATGTTAATCAATATTTACTCCACCATTTAGATCAAGCAGATCAAGAATTATTCATAACTGGACATAGGGATCTATCTGTAATAATTTCAAATGATAGAGATTTGATTCTTCAATGCCAAGCTCATCAAATAAATTGTGATTATTTATGGAGTTTTCTTCTCGGTTTAGTAAGAGCAGATCTCCTTTCAAAGAATATTTTTTATAAGTGTTTCCATAATTGGGAACAAAGAAAAAGATATGATAAAAAAGTTTTAGCAAAAATCAAACAAATTTACCATTCACTATAGAAAAGAGGGAAAAGAGGGATAATCGGCGTCTAAAAGATCACCAGTAGTGAATTTCTCATCAGGAGTCCAAGAATCACCCACTTTCCCTTTTTTTTATTTAAATCCCCAAAAAAAATTCGAAAGATAGGATACAAATCTATCATCGACACTAATGTCTTCTTTTTAACACTTTTTTAAAGGAATCCGGAAACGTTTTAACATCCTTAATAGTTAAAAAACCCCAACTAAGACAAAAACGCCCAATTAAACTGATCCCGACAGCAATCGCGAATGCAGTCGTGGTAGAATATAGTGCATTAGCACTATCAAAAATATATCCTCCCAGTAAAGCTCCAAAAAAGCATGCCACTCCAGTAAACAAATTAAAGACTCCATAATAAGTACCACCTTCATCTTCAGGAATGATATCCATCAAATAAGCCCGATTACTCGGATCCCAAAGATTAAAGATCCCATTGACTACAATATGAATCAAAACTAAATGCCACACTTCCGTGGCAAGAATATAAAAGAATACAAAGAACGCCGGAGTAATCCGACTTAACCAAATGAAGTATCTCCGCCCGAACCTATCTGATAAGCGAGCCCCCGGCCGCACAGTTAAAAAAATGGCAAAATTCATAGAAATGGCCAGAAGAGCAATCTCTAAGTTGGATGCATTTAAGATCGAGACTTGTTTATAACTGAACATTGGCCAAAACATGGATTGGAATAACGAATAGAAAGTACTCAAAATGGCATATTTCCGAAAGGGTTTATTATTCCATATTGATTGTATCCCTTGTAAAGCTGTTTTATTTTCGCTCAATTGCCCATTTTTTTCACTATTAGTCAAACGAGATGCATCAAAAGTCAAAGAATTTGATCTTTTATTGGGTTGTTCCACCCTTGAAAGGCGGAAACTGGCAAAACTAGCCATGAGAAAACTTATGATCACAGGTAAATAGATTATTTGTTGGAATGGAATCTCTCCAAACACCAAAGTCAAAAAAAACCCTGTGATAAAAGTAGCGATCATAGTGGCAATAGCTGACACCCAAAATAATTTACTGGATAATTCGGCCCGTTTTTTGGCAGGAAAAAGTTCATTCTGAAATGCATTCCAAGGGGATACACCGATACTCAATAAAATATATACACAACCCACACAAACAATAATGGCTAAAGGGGTTTTAGCCCAAAGGATCAAAATATAGGGAATGAACCATGTTAAATTGGAGAAAATAATGAAAGATTTGCGCTTCCGTGTTTTATCTGACAAGCGTCCAAAGAGGGGATTGAAGAAATAGACAAAGAGATTTGAGATACTCGAAATCCAAGCGAGATGAATCCCCGTAGCACCTAAAGTTAATGCAATCATAGATATATAGGGAGCGATTAACCCATTGGAAAAATTTTGAACAAAAGATATCGATTCCAATGCATGTTGATCCTTTTTACTCATGGAAGTTATTGTGGAACTCTCTGACATTTCAAGTACATTAAATAGAGAAACATCTTAGTTAAACCAATGGAAACAAGTTGGTGTGACAGTTCACAAAAACATCATATTCTAAAGCATGATCTAATGCGAACCGATTTAACCGAGAAAGAAGCACTATCCCTTCAAAATAAATGGCGAATTTTCTATCAAAATGCGAATCAAAAGAAATTACAGATTGAAGATTTGGATGCGTTACGATATGTTGCAGGAGTAGATATTTCATTTCCTCCGGACAAACATCCGACTTGGGGAATAGCGTGTGTCACGCTTTGGGATCTTCAAGAAGGAAAACTGATAGAAGCCACATTCCATCAAGAAAATTTACTTTTTCCCTATATTCCCGGTTTTTTAGGATTTCGGGAATGTTTACCGATTGCACAAGCCATCCTTAAATTACACCGAAAACCCCAGATAATTATTTGTGATGGTCATGGACTTATCCATCCATTACAATTTGGGGAAGCGATCCAATTAGGAGTAGTATTCGACATTCCAACCTTCGGTGCTGCGAAAACACCATTTGTAGGCACATCCTCATGGAAAGAGTTGACTCGACAAAGAGGAGAAAAAACACCCGTTTATGAAAATGAACTTGATCCGAACAGAGAAGAGAATAAAATTCTTGGATATGCCATATGTGCTGCTAATGAACGAAAACCCATTTTTATAAGCGAAGGATATCGTGTAGATATTGAACTTGCCATCAGACTCACTTTGAAATCTACCTCAGATCATCGTCAACCCGATCCAGTTTTCCAAGCAGATCAACTCTCCCGAGAAAAAATCCGAACCATTTTAAACTCTTAATCCCGATTTACAAAGGACGAAAGAATGACCACTTTACCTATCATCACGCAATTATTGCAATCCAAAGAACCTTTGATCCGGTTGAAAACTTATCGAACCCTTTTGGATCATGAATTAGATACTGTAGAAGTTAAGCAAATTTGTAGAGATTTAAAGCAAAAGTCGCCCATAGTCCAACAGTTGTTCAAAGATCTACCTCAAGGAAATTCATCTTTGCCTTATGATGTTTATCATAAATGGCATGGTGCTCATTGGATTATGGCGATCTTGGCAGATCTCGAGTATCCGCCTCAGGATAAAACGCTGATTCCCAGTCGTGATGCGGAATTAGAATGGTTACTGAGTGATCACCACTGGAAACGAACACCCATTTTGGAAGGACGGCGGCGGTTTTGTGCTTCTATCGAGGGAAATGCAATTTTTGCACTCACCAAATTGGGTTTGGATGATGGGAGATGTGCACAATTAATCCAACGTTTGCAAGATTACCAATGGGAGGATGGAGGATGGAATTGTGATAAACATCCCAAAGCGTGCCACTCATCGTATAATGAAAGCCTTATCCCCTATCGAGCTTTGATCCATTATCATCACACTCACCCTTCCCCTTCCTTAGCTCAAACCATCGAACGCGCCAGTGAAGTCTTCCTCAAACGAAAACTTTATGTGAGCCAACATACTCAACTCCCAATTCATCCTAAATGGATACAACTATCCTATCCATCGTACTGGCATTATAATATTTTAAATGCGTTAAAAATTCTGGGAGAAGGAGAAAAACTCAAAGATCCTCGCTGTCAACCAGCTTTAGATATTTTAGTTTCAAAACGGTTACCTGATGGAGGCTTTCCAGCCGAGATAAGATACTATTTAGGAAAAGAAGGCCGAAATCATTCTCCCGTGCATTGGGGAGGGGTTGCAAAACGGAAAATGAACCCATGGGTTACATTAGATGCATTACACGTACTAAAAAGGGCAAATTTAATGGAATTTGAGTCATAATTCAAGATTTCTCCATGGCTTAGTCACTTAACAATTGGGATTAAATCCCAAGTTTCCCTTTGCAAGGTATGAAACAGCAAAAACTTTCTTCTTTTATCGATCAAAAAAGCCCTCCAATGAATATGATCCAGCTACCCTCCATGATGGTCATCGGTATGGAAATTGTTTTTGAACATAAGATTTTTCCTGAATACCAAGCGAGTCGTCAATTATGGCAAACATTCAACCACCGATTGCAGCAGATTCCGAATCGAAAGAAAACGAAGGGATGGGAAAAGTGGGGAATCCTCTATCATCAATTTGATGAGACTCAACAGAAAATCTTGAAATATATGGCATGTGTTGAAGTTTCAGATCTCAAATTTCAAATTGCTTCTATGGTAGGTCTTCAAATCCCATCTTTACATTGTCAAAAACATATTCATCGGGGAGCCCTTATTCACCTTCCTGAAACCCTTGACCACATCACACAACAGAAAAGACAGAAAAATATTGAGCCAGAGCCTTTACTCCCACCACCTCCACTTATTATCGACCATCTAGAGCATTATGATCACCGTTTTCATTGGTCGAAGCCTTCTTCAGAAATAAGACTGTATATCCCAGAAAGATAATGAAAAAATTACAGAAAAAGAAAAAACTTGTTTGATATTTAAGAATCATCAGATATACCGATAGGGTTTCGGTTCATTATAATCTTTAATAAGCTGATCTAATAGTTCAACCAATTCATCACGAGTCATTTGATGCTCATTTTGATTGATTTGCAACATTTTAGTCATAATGCCTTCAATCATAACATGAGCTTCCTGTTTATTCCCTACAAAATATCTTGCATTTGGTTGGTCGGAAAATAAAGCTTGTTCCATCACTTTCGCAACTTGAACAGGATCCGCATCTTGTTCACCCATTTCAGCTAATTTTTCCATACGTTTACTATGGATAAATGAATTTTGCTCTTCCTTATGAATCCCTTCTTTATATCTCGATACCATACTAGTCAATACCTTGGATCTAAAATTGCCCGGTTGGATTAAGGATACTTGAATGTTAAATTCAGCCAATTCACCACGTAAAACATTGGAAAAGGCTTCAATAGCATGCTTTGACATAGAATACAACCCCATAATCTTTGAGGTCAAAATCCCACTCATTGACCCAGTAATCACAATTCTACCTTGAGATTCTTTCAAGAAGGGAAGAAGGGTTCGTGTGATGCGCATATGTCCAAAAACATTTACATCAAAGTGATGTTGGATCAATTTATCGGAATATTCAGTAATCGATCCTAATTCACCAACACCCGCATTATTTATCAGCCCGAATAATCCGCGCTTTTGTTTCTCGATAAATTTCACCAAATCTTCTATTTGATCTATCTTGGTTATATCAACAATGACCGGTATGACATTTTCTGTGTCTTTAAAAAGCGATTTGTCAGCTTCTTTTCTCACACCAGCATAGACAACAACCCCCATACTTGCGAGATGCAAGGTTGTTCTGAATCCGATCCCAGAACTTGCCCCTGTAATTAAAACCGGTCCTTTGACATCTGTTAAATTTGCCATTACGTATCAAGTACTCTAACCATAGATTTGTTAAAAATTTTAATTCATTTTATATTTCTTTCGCATTTTTCTGTCGGGAGCTTTTTTCTATCAAGAATGTTCATGAAATTTTGATACAAAAGCGATTTTTTTTCCGTCCGACTTTAAATTAATTTATAAATTTTAGAAATTATTGAGATTACGAAAATGATTTCATTAGTTCGAACAAGAAATTGCTAAAAATTGGTTTCCCATGAGACCATATCTTTTTTTCCATTCAAAGAAGTAACACCATCTGAGTAAAAAATCAGAAAAAAAAGTGATTGTTAAATACTTGAATCAAATATAAGCAGTGAAAGTAATAATGTCCTCAAAATCCACAAATTCTCCATGTTTTCCCTACAAATTAGACCACAGAGCCTACTTAGTGCAATGTGCGTGGTGTAATTCAATTTCAATCGAAGAAAATTGGATCACTCCAAATAACTTATCTTTAAATAACTTTCTTGGGCGCTTTTCTCATTCAATTTGTCCCGATTGTAAAGATAAGCACTTCGAATAAATAAAATAATCATTTTCATGTCTTTTTTCTTGAATTCTATTATGAATTGTTATCCTTTTTTTCCTTATCCTTCAAACCACTACTATGTTAATAAACGAGAGTTAGTTCATCCGAAAATGAACATTTCAATGTATTAACTAAAGAATGTTAAATAGTAAAGATAAGTATGTAAGATAGGGCGCGCAACCATGGTGGAAAAAGCAACAATCCAAGATAAAAAAAGAAAATCATCTCGACGAATTACTTTAGGTATAATACTCCTTTGTATAATTGGCGTTGCAACCACCTGGTCTATAAAAATCTGGAATCAAAATTCAGAAAAATGTATTGATTGTTCCAATTCGGAACTAACTCTCCAGAGTTTAGTCAAATTGGACACAGATCCATTTTATTATATCGAATTATGGGGAGATTATGGATTTGAGCAATATCTTCAAGCAGGCATCAATGAATGGGTTGCAGAACCTGAAAGATTAACATCACAAAATTCTTGGGCGTGTTCGATATTTGCCACCTTAAATAATAATAACGATTTTCTTTATGGCCGCAATTTTGACTGGAAAGATGGACCTAAACTTTTAGTATTTACCAATGCCACTAATGCCTACGCTTCTTATTCAATGGTGGATCTGGGAATATTGGGTTTTTCTTCAGAGAAAAATTTCCTTGATGCATCGTATGATGAATACCTTCAAGCCGCATACTGTCCTTTAGATGGGATGAATGAGTATGGATTATCTATTGGGTGCATGACCGCTTCTGGTTCTGAAAATATCTTAAATTTGAATAAAATTAAACTGGGATCATTGGAAGTAATGCGATTAGCATTAGATTATGCCACATCAGTAGATGAGACAATATTATTATGGCGAAACTATAGTGTAGATTTTGTTGGTGGACCCCCCCTACATTATTTAATAGCCGATGCATCTGGAAATTCGGCAATTATTGAATTTACTGACGGAGAAATGCAAGTGATACTTACTGAAAATCCATGGCAAACCTCAACCAACTTTCTTTTATATGAAAGCGATACAACAGATAAAGTAAATTGCTGGCGATATTCATTAGTAGAAAGTGTCTTAAAGGAAAAAAACGGAGAACTATCCACCCAAGAAGCAATGGATTTATTAGAAGATGTTGCTCAAGATTGGTCTACGGGAGGAACGCAATGGTCGAATATTTTCAATATGAATACTAAGGAGATATCGATCGTGATCGGAATGGACTATTCTAAAAAATGGCATACTTTTACTTTTCCATAAAAACACGGTTAAAATATGAAATAAGAAAAAAAAACGACTTAGGATAATTCCTTATGATATGGATTGATTATTTCGGGAACATTCCAAGTATCACGAGCATATGATTCAATGGAACCAGCCATTTCTCGCGATTCGTCTTCATTTTTTGTAGTAAGGAAAGTGCGAAAGACTCTTTTTTGACCTTCGATTGTAAATATTCTTAGCGTCAAGTCATAATATATAACTTGGTTTCTAGCTTGAGCCGATCTTGAATTTCCTCTTGTAGTTGAGTACCAAGGCTTTGAAAGGCGGATTAGTTGAAGTTTTTCTGCAGGGACTAAATCAATATCTCCTTCCTTTCTGGTATCCTGAATTTGAATTCCCTTAGGGGTAAATGAAAACAAAATGTTTCGATAACGATATTTTGCGATGGAATCAAAAATAGTTTTTACAAAAATACTTAAAATAACCAAAAAAGCGGGGTTTAGTAATAAAAATCCCATGATTGATTTTATATCACCAGATAAAAGACCAGGTACGACTTCAAGATTAAAAAATACGAAAAATAAACTAAATACACCGATTAGAATGGATATAAAAATGGACATAAAGATTAAATTAGGCAATTTAAGTGTTTTATTGTATCGAAAATGGAGATATTCTTGCCCATCTTTTACAGTGAGTACAAGCCCTTTTTCCTTTTGTTCCATGATTTTCTCTGGAGTAAAATCATATAAATCAGGTTTTACTTGGATTCCACCTCCATCTACCCATTTTTTCCGACTGTACTTGAATGAAATATTATAATTTTGGGAGATATAGGGTATCAACTTTGCCATCACTTTATGGGTGCGACTTTCATCATATTCTGAGCCTATGCAAAAAAAATTTTGCTTCTTTGAACTTGTCTTTACTTTCACAGAAATTTTCAGATAAAATCGACGGTCAATCCGATCTTGACTTCTAATTTGGCTTTTAGTCTTAAATGAATCCCGAAAAATATTCAGTTCATCTAAAATACTAGCGTGGAAGGTTAACTTAATTTCAGATAATTCAGTTTGAGGTATGAAATGAATCAATTTGCCATCTTCTTCAAGCGATATCCCATCTTTCTTAACCGATACACAATCATAGTTTGTTTTTTTAATTTGAAGATAATTGATGTTGCTCCATAAAGGTATAATCACGAGTACTGAAAGAAATAGTGCCCCAAATACAATCCCAAAACTAAAATCAAAATCGATAAACAACCTCACAATTAAATAAGATACAATAATCGCTAAAACAAACCGACCTATGATTGCTTGAGTGAGTCTACTTTGGTTAGGTCGATTCTGTAGTGAAATGTTTTCTAAATCCAATTCTGTCATAAATTATTCTTGCGGGAAATGCAGATAAATTTTGAGTGGTACAGAATTTTAATTAAGTACATTCGAGAATAAGATGAAGGCCTCTTTGGTGTTTAAAATGTTTGAAAAATACTAAATGAACGAATATTGAAATGGACTACAATTTGCACCTTTACAAGAGATACTTTTCTAACTTTGAACAGAAATTTGAACTGTAAGAAGTGATGAAACTATTGATTGGAAAACATTAAGAAAATTATGCTTCATGAATATTTTAACTAAATGAAGTCTTTAGACAGAGCAAAAAAAAAGTAGTTTGTAGTGATATCTATTTATTTTTTCTTCTTTGGGTATAAATATTCCAGCATAGTTTTTAAGGGGATGATATGAGTAAAGGCGTGATAGGGTTTTTCAGCTTTTGGATTTGCCTTCATCTCGGCTCGTTCGAATATATTTATCTCCTTAAAGAATTTATCATAAAACTTCATATACTCCATATAAGAATCATGTGACATATAATCAAAAAGAGAGTAGGTGCGAGAACGACGTTCGGGATCGAAAGAATAGATATCATTAAGAATTTGAAGGGCATATTCATCAGGACCATCAATACCAGAATTTTGGAGTTTTTCTAAAAATCGCATTTCAGTTTCGAGGGTTTTCTTCATGATTTTAACTCGAGAAATGGTATTTTCAATCAAAGTCTTACCCATTGCCTTATCGACTTCTTTTCGTTCATGACAATCGCATTTCTTTTCCCACGAAGTGAGCTTCTCTTCATAATCATGTTGCAGTTGATAAACTTTCGCTTTAATATTTCCCCTAACTTTCTCCTCACGAATTTCTTCAATGATTCCAAGTTCTTCGAGGATTTTAAGATGAGGATGAATGGTTGATTTACTTTTGCCGAGTTTTTCACTCAGATCTGCGAGAGTTAATTCTGGATACATGCTAAATAATCCCCACATTTGAAATCGGAGATTATTTTTGAAGATATCTTTCACGGAAGCTTCTTTTTTTTCCTGGGTCATAGATTGTTCAAAACCAATTTTTTTCTAAATTGATAGAAAATTATTTTTTTTTACTAATTAATATTAGGCAGTAATTGTATTTAAAGGATTACCTTATAAATATTACAACACAAACATTTATAATATTGTATTCGTTTAAGAATATTAATTTCGAACGTATTATTTCGAAAAAATAGAAAATCTTGGAAGCTCAAAAATGTTGAATAACAGAATTCCTGAATTATCAAGTCTGTGTTGCTCACGAATAAAGTATCAATACAAACCTAGATTTTCTGAAATACCATTTTAAATTTTTTAATGGGAGGTTAATAAGTCTACAAATTTATTACAACTTTGAACACTTCTCTCGAAATAATGATATTGAGATTTTTTACGATGCGTTTTAACATATTGATCCCAGTACAGCGCACTTCAGGATCTATATTTAGCATACGTTCGAGAATAGGAAAGAGATAGTGAATGGATTGGTAGTAAGTGCGAATTTCATCTGAAAAAGTAGCACCTTCTTTGTATTTCTGCAAGGTCATGGAATAATAGATGGTGGCTGCAATAGCGTAAACATCTGCACTATAATCTACATGGGGAGAAGATAATTGCTCCGGGGCTGAAAAACCATGAGTTCCACATCCTCCAGCAATTGTAAAATCGGTTCCACTTATCTGAACGGGAGCAGTGGCAATCCCAAAATCGATATAGACAATATCTTGGGGGCTAGGAATTTCTGCTTTACTGTTGATAATAATATTGGAAGGTTTGATATCTCGATGAACAATTCCAGCCCGATGGATTGGTATGATTGCTTGAACCATACCTGTGAAAATAGTCAAAATTGAATAAGGATGCATCAATTTGTGGGTAGTGGGGTTTTTTTCTTCAATTTCTTTAATTCTTCGTTCCAAGGTTCCATATTGATAATAGGGCAATTGTAAAATGTATCCAAAATTATCTTGATATTCCCCAAGAAAAGATTTTAACAAGGGAATTACTTGAGCGGATTTGATTTTTGAAAGTAAAGTTATTTCACGAAGAGCCATATGCTCAATTAATTTTCGGGTTGAGAAATTTCCCTTATAGATAATATGCTTTAACACATATTTTTCTCGAGTGTCTAAGTCCTCAGCTAACCACAACTTAGAATAATTGGTGAAAGCTAAAAGTTGCTTGACATTATATTTTTCTCCAATTTTCACAACTTCCCGTTCTGGAGTTTTAATTTCTGTTTTGGCAAAAGTGAGGTGGTCTAAAAACATTTTCGCATTGAATCTTTGTTGCATTATGAGATCCGAAATTTTATGTTTTAAACTTTGAATATCTGTGATATAGGGAGGATTAATAACCTGAGGTAGAAGATCAACGTAAGAAATTTCTTGATACGCTTTTGAAAGCTTCTGCAGTTGTTTGAATAATCGATCTTCAACAACCTGGGATTCTTTAGCAAGGTCTTCCGCCTGTTTCTCCATTAAATTGAGATCTTTTTTATATTCATCCGGAATTTTCGCCAAATATTCCAAGGACAATACATTCGTTGATTCCAACGAAAGAGACTCATTAAAAGCTTTAACCGCTTGCGCAAAATCACCAACATTATAGAAACCAATGCCTAAATACATCCATAATGTAGAGTGTTTGGCAGAAATGGCTAAAGATTGTTTGAAAGCTCGAATTGATCTCCTATAATCCCCTCGATTATTGAACGCAATCCCACTATTCATCCAAGCATCCACATTTTTGGTATTCAACTGAATTACGTTGCGATATGCCAGTAATGCATTACGATAATCTTCTTTTTGATTAAGAGTATTTCCAAATTCCATCCATTCTTCTTCAGTAGAAAATTGTTGATCTAAGACAGGAAGAATTTGGGGATTTGGAACAGGAACTGGTTTCGGCTCTATAGTTTTGATTTTGGGTAACTTTTTCTTTTTTTTTATTCGAGAAGGTTTTTTTTGGGGAATGAGTGAAGGTATTTCAACAACGGGATTTTGATCTAAACTCTCCGAAATCGGCGTTTTGTTAGGAAGGAAAAAGGATTGAGGTTTTTTTGCATTTATATTTCTTGAAACTGGATCTTGGGAGATATTAGCTGCAGAAGGAGGTGTTTCCAAAAAAGGATTTTTCTTTTTTTCGGAAAAACCAATCATTTTCTTCCGTAAAGAGCTGGTTTGATTTCTTCCCATAATCTCCGTATCTACATTTAACTCCCTATTGATGGCAATTTTTTGTTTTTCATTGATTTGGCGCAAATGCTCTTTCTCCATTTCTAAGCAATGGTTGACAACAGTCATGGCCCCTTTTTCGACAAGGATTTGATCTTCAGCAGAAAAGTTATTTCCCGCAAGATTTAACTCCCGTAAAAAGTTCAAATGCCCTAAATTTTCAATTTTAGTGATGAGATTATCTGATAAATTCAAAGTACGTAAGTAGGAATTGCGATCAAGATTTTCCAGTTTTCGGATCTTGTTTAAAGAAAGATTCAATTCTTTTAAATTTTCCAATTGAGTTAAACCTTGGATGATTTCAATGGAATTATTTGCTAAGAATAATATTCGTAATTCTTCCAATGAATCTAAACCAGAAATTTCTTTTATATTGTTGCGATTTAGTTTAAGTTCCGTCAATTTATAACATTTTTCCAAACCAACTATTTTTTTAATGTTATTATTGCTCAAGTCTAAAATATCGAGATTAACTTGATTATATAACCCATCAATCTGATCAATTTGATTATTTGAGAGATCGAGAATTTTCAATTGACTTAGTGTTTCAAAATTTTCAAGTATGGAAAGATCATTTTCCCGTAAATATAATTCTTCAAGTAATTGCAAAGAGTTTAAGCGACTTATAGAGTTGATCCGATTGCGGCTCAAATCTAGACGTTTGAGAAAGAGAAAATAAGAGATTTCTACAGGAATAGATGTCAAATTTTTGTATTTTAAGATTAATTCAATCACATGACCGTTTTCTACGGCAATATTGAACTCTTGAAGTGAAAGACGAGAGATTAAGACTTGTAAAGCCTTCTTCTCACTTTTATCTGATAGCTGCTTCAACAGTTTTTTTGACATCTATAATCACAGAGAAAAAACGATCCTATTTAGTAATTGGTTTTTGAAATAAATAAAAAGAGTTTTTTTTTGAACTAACCTAATTAAAGAATATAGCGAAGAAAATATTTCTTTTTTCTCAGTGATGTGAAGACTAAATGGCGGAACCAAAGATCTTACGTGTAGGAATAATCGGATGCGGAAAAATATTTGAAAGTCATAGTCAAGCTTATCCAGACCATCCGAATGCGGTGGTGACGGCTTTCTATGATCGAATTCGGAGTCGAGCAGAAAAATGGAAAGCTCAACTATCAGAAGATATGTGTTTAATTAAAGAAGCCGCCAAAGAAAGACATGAAGAAGAAGATATTAATCATCTAAAAAGATGTGAAATCTTTGAAAATGAATGCAAAGTCTACGATAATGTGCAAGAGTTACTTGAACATGTGGACCTTATTGATATTTCAGCTCCAAATTACGCCCATGCCCCCTATGCAATTTGGGCATTAAAAAAAAATATTTCTGTCATGTCTGAAAAACCCCCTGCTTTATGCTCATTAGAAACTAAAGATATTTGTACGGCAGTCAAAAATTCCAAAGGCTTTTACCAAGTAAATGAAAACTTCTTTTGGCAATTATATATTCGAGAATTTCGTAAACTAATTCTCTCGAAGGAAATTGGGGAAATAAAACAGATCAATATTCGTTTAGGACATGGAGGACCTTCTTGGGGATGGCAAAATCACTTCCTTAATCCTTCACTTTCGGGTGGAGGAGTTTTATCAGATATGGGAATTCACGCAATTGGATTGTTATTAGGAATACTCGATCCAGCTTTCAAACTTAAGCAGATTCAATCAATAAAAATGAATTCTGGCACTCAAAAGGAACGTACTTTACGTGATTCGGATGGAGCGAACGAATACTATTTACATAAATTCATGGTTGAGGATGATGTTGAAATTAAAGTGTGGTTTAATAACGAAGCTAAGGTAAATTCCAAAAACGAAAGCAAAGAAGTTGAAGCTACAATTGTCACATCCTGGTCCAAAACATATCAGGAAGTTGAAATTATGGGTAGCTTGGGAAAAGCTTACCTCGATTTAGATGAAATGAAACGATTTATTATTAAAATTGCCAAAAATGGACAACCTACCAAAACTCACCCTATTCCTCCTCAAGCCCGTGATAGTCATCAATTGGAAATAGTGGACTTTGTAAATCGGATTTTAAAAGGGGAAAAATCAATTGCTGATGAAAAAATTGCCCACACAATCCAAACCATCGTGTCTGGAGCATATTTATCCAATCTTCGATCTTTTGAATCTTCCCGAAAATCAAGTATGGGTATTCCTATAACACCCCAGGATCTGGAAAATTTTTATGCAGAAATCCTTGAAGGGGATTGTCCTCAGAACTTTTTGCTTGAAGAAATTGTATATCGTTTTATGAGCCCTTTTACGAGTACATATTATACTCCGGAAGAGTAGTACAGGAAGCAACCATTTTATGACCACAGAATCTCCGAAATCAAGTGCATTACCATATTTCGCTATGTTCTGTGTCCCCATTTTATATGGATCCTTTTATATTTTAGCAAAAATCACAAATGAAACAATTCCTGTATTCTGGATGACGAGTTTTCGTATGCTTTTTGCTATGATCGGTTTTCTGCCCTTTATTAAGAAATTACGCAAGACTGATTTGCACTCTATAAAATATGGATTTTTTCTGGCATTAATTTTCTTTGGGGGAGTGGTCTCCCAAACTGAAGGATTGAAATCGATTGAAGCAGGAAAAGCAGGTTTTATTAGTGGATTATTTGTTGTTATAACCCCATTATTAAGTTGGGTCTTGTTTCGGACTAAAATCTCCCGATTTCTCATCATTCCAATTGTAATAGTTGTTATTGGTTTATTCATCATGTTTTATGATCCAACGATTCGTTTTTTCAATGTGGGAATAGGAGAGTTTCTGAATTTTATAGGCGCTTTATGTATCGCTTTGCATATCATAGTTCTAGGTAAAGGGCTTAAAGAAGGAGATTTCTTCTGTTTAGCATTTTATCAAACCTTTTTTGCATTTTGTTTCAGTTTTATTTTAGCATTAATATTTGAACCATCCTACCAAATCTCAACTACAACCTTGAGTGAATGGAGTCTGTTAATTTATCTGGGACTTGCTATTGGAACAATTCCCTTTTTATTGCAGAACTGGGGTCAACAGTATATCAAGGATTCCCGAGCCGCCATAATTATTTCCATTGAACCCGTTTTTGCCACGATTTTTGGAGGAATTTTTGGTGGAGAATTGATTACGTGGCAAATTGTTCTAGGAGGGCTTTTAATTTTGACCGGATTAATAATTACAGTTGTAACTCAACAAAAAGAAACTTCCAATATATAAGAAGAATAGAAATTTCACTTCTAAAAGGAAATAAAAACGCTATTAATAATGGAATCTCTTTAATAGGATATGACTAAATCAAAATCAGACTTAGAACAGCACTATAAAGATATCCTTACTAAGGACCAATATTATGTTCTCCGTCAAAAAGGAACGGAGAGACCCTTTACCGGTCAATATTGGAACCATTTTGAATCTGGAACATATTATTGTGGTGCTTGTAATTCACCACTATTTGATTCAAAGGATAAATTTGAATCCGGATGTGGATGGCCCAGTTTTTCTAAAGAATTAGCTAAAACATCAACTTTGCAACAAGAGGATTTATCCCATGGTATGAAGAGATTAGAGGTTGTGTGTAAAAAATGCAAATCCCATTTAGGACATGTTTTTGATGATGGCCCAAAACCAACAGGACTGCGTTATTGTATAAATTCAACCGCTTTAAAATTTAAAGAGAATTGACGAATCCAATAAAAGAATTTATTGGTGAATAAAAAGCTCCAATGGTAAAGGGACATTCCATGGATTTGTCTAAGGCATTAAGATCCAATGATACTCACTTAAAAAGAGTTTAGTACCATTAAAATCCTCTTTTTTAGTAGAATTTAGTTCTCCTCCTAGTGATTCATAGAAAAAACGGTAGGGATTTTCTTTCAATGTCCATAATACCATTGATTGATATTCTCTCTTTTGAAATTCGTCAAAGATTATTGTAAATAGTTTTTTTCCAACACCTTTTCTTTGATTTATTTCTTTAATATAAATTGCATATAATTCGCTTTGATTTTTTATACCTTTTTCTCTTTCGGGTCCAGCCCAAACAAACCCTATTACTTCAGAATTTAATTCTGCAACAAGAAACAATTCGTCCTTTCCTTGATTGTTAAATATTTTTTTCCACGCTTGGAAATTATCTTGGTAATTAATAGAATCAAGATAACTTACAGGGATTACGCCTTTATATGCTGATTTCCATACATTAACGTTAATTTGGGATATTTTTTGAATATCAGATAATTCAATATCCCGAATTATGAGTTCTTTTGCAATTTCCATAATTATATCCTTACAATAAGAAATCTATAGTAACTAAGTTATGGAAAATATTACTCACATTACCTTTAAAATTTTCAAAAGATCTTTTAGTTGGTCAAATTTGATCCTATAAAATCTTAAAAATATGGAAGATATATTCATTTCAGATTTATTAGAAAAAGAAAAGATTTTACCTCATTTTATTAAGAGGCGTATCATTTTAAAGTACACAGCCTACTTAATCCCAAATACATGCTCAAGATTCTTACCAGCAATTAAGGGATAATCTCTATCAAATAATTTATTACGTAATCCGAACATGATCTTCTCATAGACTAATCTATTAAGGTCTTTTCCCATCTCAGATAAAACATAATTAGCTTTTAATGGGGTGGTGCTGACTATGACTTTTTTAATGAAACCCAGCTCTTCTAGTCTCTTTAATTGTTCTGAAAGGACTTTATTTGATAAATTTTTATTAACTACCAAAAAATCACTAAAGGATTTGCATCCCAGAAAAAGATCTTTAATAATTGTTATTGACCATTTTCGAGATAATTCTGAAAATATCGCTTCACATCGTATTTTATCAGTAACCATGAAATCACCTGGTTTCTTTAAGGTTACAAATAGTATAAATGTAATCTTTTGTTACCTTATAATTAAACCTTATTTAGTACTTAAAGGAAACTAACTTAAATTATTATTTAGAGGAATATGGAAAATGAAAATATCAAAATCAACATGCAATAAAATTGGTATGCCCCTTATGGGATTTGGCACATATCAATTATCAATTAAACAAGCAGAATTCTGTGTAAGTGAAGCAATTAAAGCAGGATTTAGACATATAGACTCTGCTGAAGGCTATGAAAATGAAGAAGGAACCGGTAGAGGAATAAAAAAAGGGCTGAAAGAAACGGGTGTTTCAAGGGATGATATTTTTGTCACCACGAAGCTTTTCCCAGGGTATAAGAAATGGGGATCCACAGAAAAAGACTACAATCAAACCATTGAAACATTAAAAAGGCAGCTAAAGCAGCTCCAGCTTAATTATGTTGATCTTTACTTAATACATGCTCCACTTTCTGAATTGAGGATTGAACAATGGAAAGCTTTAATTGAACTTAAAAAACAAGGGTTAGCTAAATATATTGGAGTTTCAAACTATAATGAAGATAGAATACGAGAAATACTTGACAAAGGTCTGGAAAAACCTGAAGCAAACCAGGTGGAATTCCACCCGATTTGCGCCCAGATTAATTTGACAAAGTACATGAAGGAAAATTCCATTGAACCGATTGCCTATAGCTCGTTAGCACCTCTTTCCACTTGGAGGGTTGAAAAAGGACAAGGAGGGGAAGTGCTTGCAGAGAAAAAAGAAGAAGGACAGTTGATCATCAAAGAAATTGCTAAGAAACTTGATGTATCAGAAGCTCAATTACTTCTTCGATGGGGATTACAGCATGGTTACTCAGTATTAACGAAAAGCAGTAAACCAACACGCATTCGAGAAAATTTAAGAGTATTTGATTTTGAAATTCCTAAGGGGGACATAGAACGATTGGATCAACTAAATCAGAATCAAGCTATAGCTTGGGCTGCGAGTGGTATTAATCCGATGGAATTCGCTCCAGCCCTTGAATAAATTTCTTATAACAATGAAACACCAATATTTTTTTAGTGATTATAAAATTTCAAAAATGGAGAAAAGATAATGTCATCAATTCAAACACAATTTCTGAATCTTAAAAGTCATCACTCACTATATTCAGAAATCGATCCAAAGACAACTCTGAAAGGAAGTGCATCGGGTAAAATTATTTTTATTTCAGGCGCTTCACAGGGTATTGGGCAAGCAACAGCAGTCGCTTTTGCTCAGGCAGGTGCGGAAGCAATATATCTCATTGCAAGGTCAGTAAAAGGACTTGAAAAAACGAAGAGTAAAATATTGGAGGTGAACTCGAAGACACAATGTACATATAAGGTGTGTGACGTGACTATTGACGATCAAGTTAAGTCAGCTGTTGAAGACTGTGTATCCAAATTCGACGGAATCGATGTTGCTGATGCCAATGCAGGCTATCTTGGCAAATGGGATAAGATCGGGGAATCAAACATCAATGGTTGGTGGAAATCATGGGAAGTCAATTTAAAAGGTACGTATCTTGTGGCTCGTTTTTGCTTACCACATCTCATTAAATCTGCACGTAAGTATTCGACCAAAGGATTGACAAGCGGTCATTTAATCTTAATTTCGTCGGTTGGTGCACAACTGTTAACTCCTGGAGCATCAGATTATCAAACATCCAAGCACGCAGTTAATCGTCTTTGCGAATTTATAAATGTTGATCATGCAGACGATGGCATTAAATGCTTTGCAATTCATCCTGGAGGTGTTCCTACAAGCTTAGGAAAAAAAATGCCCGAAGAAATGCATCCTTATCTGATTGACAAACCGGAATTAGCAGCAGGATTCATAGTTTGGCTTGCTTCAGGCAAAGCCGATTGGGCTAAAGGACGGTACTTGAGTAGTAACTGGGACGTCAATGAATTAATGCAAATGAAAAATCAAATCATAAAGGATGATCTTCTCGTTAATCGTTTACGTACAATCAATTAGGATGTAGTAAATCAAGAAGAACTAAAATAAAATCAAATAATCAATTTTGATCTTGCCTGTGAAAAATAATGACCTCAAACTTATTTTTTGAAAGCTTAATTTCATTACTTCAGAGTAATTGATTCTAAATCTTTGGCTGAAATAATTTTTCCTTTATATTTTTCTTTAATATCAAGAATAATATCTTCATCAGAGCCAGTCCAATAGAGTTGATGATATAAAACAAGCGTTTTGGGGTGAACAATGGAGGCAAGTTCCCCAAGTTCTTTTGACGATGTATGCATAATTGAATGATACGATTGCCATTTTGGATTTTTTTCTTGAAAACCTTTATAGGAATAAACTTCATGGATTAAAATATCGCATCCTGTGGCTTGATCAATTAAATTTTGACAAGGACAAGTATCTCCGGAGATAATAATTGATTTTTCACCAACAAGAATTTTATACCCAAAACAGTCCCAATCTCCATGATGAACAGAAAATGCGGTAATACTCACATTCCCGTCTTGAAATATCCAATCATGGGCGATTTCTTCAATCTGATATTCATAAATCGCATTATTTGCTTGTTCCAAACCTCCAATGCGAATTCGTAAATCGTCCTTATATGCAGCCATGATATGATCGATCATGTTTTGGGTCCCTAACGGCCCATACACATGAAAAGGTCCAGTTCTACCGATAACTCCTGCAGTAAAAATAAAATCAGGGATGCCAACTGTGTGATCACTATGTAGATGGGTAAGAAATAAGTTACTTAACTTATCAAACGGAATATTTGCTTGGAGGGCACGTCGTATTATTCCGCGACCTGCATCAAAAACATACACTTTGTCATTAACAGAGATACTAATCGCTGGACCTTCACGATCTGTAAAAATGTTTGGCGTACCGGATCCCAAGATGGTAATCGTTATTTTTGAGTCCATTATTTCCCTTCAATCCAATAACTCAACAAAACCCTTTATATTTTGTGTTTCTTGTCAACCAAAAATTCTCATAAAAATGAAAGGGATTCTGGAGAAGGAATAATTAGCTATCCTTCCCAGAAACTGTGTGATAAAATGAATAAGCGGAAGATGTAAAAAAAATACAGTTGATTATATTAACTTTAGTTCATCATTACGGAACACTCGGAGCATCGGATTTCCCTCAGCTTGTACTACTTGAATATCGTGGATAAAATGATGTTCTTTTAAGATTTCAAAGTAATTATAGAAAGTTCCTAAGCTTGGAAGAAATTTTTGAAAGTCAATTTCGATGTTTGGCATGGTTTCATTCATATCCGAGAGTATTTGTATTGTTGTTTACTTACTAATATCAAATATTGAACTTGAAATTATATAGCTTGTATCTTGGAATATTTCCAAAACACATTCTAATGATCATCAAAACTAAGACAAAAAAAAAGGGTTTAATCTCCTTTCGAAATATTATTATAACAATATCGATCCAATCTCTAGAAATTCTTGCGATGTTTCCCAAATACGATTAGTTTTGACAAAATTGTCGAAGAATACCAAGACTTTTTTCAGAATATCCATAGATTTTTTCATCAAGAGTTAAAATATATTAAGATACCTACGATATTTCGGAGAAAAATGAATAGTTTATTTCGAAGTTAATAAAATATTGAAGAGAGAGAAAAAAAGGGCAACGAACACTTTTGTGCTCATTTTTCATTTTATGCAATGAAAATGAAGCGTTCAGGCATTGGTTTTACGAAGGTAATTTGTTTTTTCATTTTTAGTTTCACCTATAATAGTACTTATCTATATAATTAAAGGTAAAACTCCTTCTTAACTGAGTTTTAAAACTCGAAATGATTTAATTCGGATTATCTCTATAGCATCTTACCATCATTTATATAGGTGAATAATTGTTTCATTTCCAAGCCAAAAAAGGATTATCGGTCCCAAATTTAAACGTTGAATTATTCAACAACAGAAAAGAAAATACAACTTCCCAATTGAAAATGAAATTGGATTCACAGTTTTTCTTATTAAATTTTTAGTGAATTTTTTTAGATAATATTTTCTAAAATTGTATCTTCGTAGGACAATATATGAACAATCGTTACTTCATAAAATTTTGAAGAAGAAATTCAAGAGACTTACCAAATCCGTGTGAAAAATATCTTTCTTGCAAAAATTTCCCTGCATTTTCCGAATTCCACCATTTTAAGCCAAATTTCGAAGTCAGCCTTGATTCAATTATGGAAGAAGCGTTTTCAGCTCTCAAATAATGAGCTGCAATGAAGGGTTTTTCTTCTACCATGTGCACAAAATCATAGCATTTCCGTTCAAAGCCAAAATCAAGTTTATATTGTTGTTCAGCGTCATAAAAAATCTTTTCAAATTGCGTAGGAGTCAATTGCCACGAATTCTGAAAAATGTTATAAAGAAAAATAAATTGGGAACACAATTTCCTTTGTTTATATAAATGAATAAAGGAATAATACTGAGCAAATTTTTGGGCGTGTTCATAAGAATAGCTTAGAATATCTTCAATATAGGATGGTTTATGGAGCAATTTTTGAAATAAATATGCGGGTGTTTCTGCAACTGCGAAATCACCAATGGCGCGAAAAAGAGGAGATAAGGAAGGAGAAATATTCGACAAATGAATTGCGTGACCTGATTCATGATGAAAAGTAGATAAATCATTATGGTGAAAATAGGGATAAACAACTAACACAATTTTTTTATTCTTTTCCCCGAGGGGAAAGCCACAATAAGAATTCCCCAGTTTACCGCTTCGAGAATCAAGATCAATTTCAATCAATGAATTGCCTTCAAATTGATAACCAAGATGATTACAAGTTTTATTGAAAAATGAAACCATCTTTTCACCTGTGATAGGTTGATGAGGAAGCCAAAACCCGGAGAATAATTTCCACATATCTGCGTAGGATACTTCATTCCATGTTTTACCCAAATAAGGTTTACTTAGGCTTGTTAATTTTTCTTGATAGGTCGTAAAAGATGACTTCAAAAACTCCCTTGTTTTGGAATAAATACGATCAAGATCCATTTGATGATTATCTTTCATTAAATCTAAAAAGGAAGCATAACCATAAAGTTGGGCTTGGGATTGATACTTATTGATAATTTTTAAATAAATCGGATTTAATTTGTCCATTTCACGAATATAAGATTGCATGATAACATGTGAATCAGGATTATTTTGATCAAAAATCATTGAAAGTGCTTTAGATACCGGAACAGACTGTTTTCCTTCAAGAGGAACACTCATCATATGTTTTTTATATTGAATATTAAAGACATCTTCAAAAAGTAAGAATTGGGCTTTATATTCTAAAACTAAATCGCGAGTTAGAGACCATTTAAATTTTTCAAGTTCCGAAATTTCAGACGATTTAATGTAATCATTTAAAAAATCGAGAGTATGAGCTGAAAAGATGTGCTCATAGCGCGTAATCATATATTTAGCTTTTTGTAAATCAAATTTTCCAAACCTTTTATGGTCTAAAAGGATTTTCTGATATTCTCCAAGAAGTTCGAGAAAATTATAGCTGAGCATATCGAGAGAAAATTCTTGCATATGATTTAACCAACCAATTGGATCAGTTTTAAGCTTTGATGAACAATCTGAGCAAAGATATGAATTTTGAGACTCTTTAGGAAGAAACGATTCCATATTTAATATTAATTTCCTTCTATTTAAAGAGAAAAATCATATTTCGACTATTCGTTTTAGTAAGACTCGAAGCATTTTAAAATTTTCACTTTCAGATTTTTTAGAACTATTTTTTCTTCTTTTTATTCAAAATGACAGCTCATTTCCAATAAGTGTATTTTTTACTAAAATGATCGGGATGATACCGCATTTTAGCCTCTCGAAGACTTTCATGACCCAAATCTTGCTCACGGTTGACCCACAATATCGTATTGGGGATATTTTTTATGAAATTATAGTTTATCGCTTGATAAATTCCATCAAAATTAACATCTCCTTTTTCCACGTGAATAACCATCCAGTCTTTAGGGAGACATTCTCCAATTGTGAAAGCTGCAATAACACCATCAATTCTGATCACACCTCCCATTAACTCAAAATCGTTCCAATTATTTAGTAATTCGATAATTCCTTGATTTTCTTGATTTAATGATGCATTTTCACTACAGGATCGGAAGTCGCACCATTCATTTTGCATATCGAAGATCTCTTCAACATTTTCGGAAGATATGGCTTCGTACTTCCAATTGTTGCGATGTTCAAATTTATTCAATTTTTTCCGTATGTTTTGATATTTCTTCCCAGAAAGCGTAGCCAGTTGAATTTTTTCATGAATATAATCCCAATTGTCACGATCTTCCATGATAGTTCCCCCTAAATCTAACTCTCGTAAAATTTGAAGTGCACATTCAGGAATTCTGTGGATTTCTGGAGCGAGATCATTATCGTTAAAATATCGCATTAATGTTTGATATGCTACTTTCATCGATGAAGCAAGAGGAGGAAAAGCAATTAAACCATCATTCGGTGTTTTTTGGAATAAAAGGAGAGTCTCATTATAGACAATCCACTGAAAATTGTAATAATTGCGCCATATGTACAAATTTGGAAAGGTGTATTCAGAGATAGGATAATTTGATTGCTGAAGAAATTTTTGAAATAGCTGTTTATCGGCCAAGGTAATTGGTTTGAGCAATTTTAAACTCATATGTAAAATTCTGTGCTTATATTATTTAAAAGGTTCATAGGTGATCAGCGGAAGTGAAGGACAGCGATGGAAGATCGGGTAGATTTCTTTTTTTTTTTGCTCGATCCAAACGACGTTGGAGGTGCTTGTTAAAAGGAGGAAAGACTTTTTGAGCACTTTGCGGATGAGATAAATTTTTTTTTTTACACACTTTGTCATGAAGTGCGTGAAGTGATACTATATTCCTCTTGACTTTTTCTGGATTAAGAGAATGATCTTTCAGAAGTAATTCATGTAATTTTGATTCGTTGAAGGTTTTGAAGGACAATTCGGAGATCTTAATGTTTTCAGGATTTAAAAATAAATTTCTAATTTTGTGCAATTTATTTATCGATAGCCCAGAAAACCTATTTGGATGAGATAAGAGCATTTTTTCAATAGATCCATAATATTCAAGGGATTCCAGAGCCTTTTTTGAACCAATTCCAGCAATTCCCGAGAAATAATCATTCCCTAAAAGAATGCTCAAATCGATTAACTGATGGAGATTTATTCCAAGTCGTTTCAAGTTAGCAGGACCATCCAAAATTTCGATCTCTGGTTTATAAATTGTCCACTTACCTTTGATTTTTTTTCGGCTTTGGAAAGTTAATTTTCTGATAACCTTGGTAGCTCCAAATAGGAGAACATCATAATCATTGGAAAGCACATAGTCCACTAATCCTTGTTGTTGTAATGACACACATTGAGCTTCCGCTTCTGAAGGAGCCATTAGGACTGGAATTCCACAGGCTTCCAACAAAATTTTAGACTCATGAACACAATTCATGAACATATAAGAACGACTGAGTGCGTGACGTTTTGCGAGTGCTTTTTCCCCTTTATCTATGCAATCTTTGTACATTTTTTCGACCGCAAGGAAATCCCGTGCATAATCCTTAGTACTAAGACGCTTGAATGGATCGGGTTTTCCATCAAAAACTACGATGGGAAGAATCTGATGTTTATAAAAATATTTAATCTTTTGCATCCATCCATAGAGATGGGTGATAACACGACGGGTGGAATCCAGATAAAATGTATCAGGTAATTTTTTTTGCATTTGGATGGGATTATACAAAATTTGAAATAGTACATTCATGCCATCCACCGCGATCTTGGATCCCTTTATATCATCAATTTCTTTTCTTTCACTAATGATGAGAGATTTCAATTTTACACCCATAAAGCCAAATCCTCCGATCCCATATATCTACAATCTTATTTTATGAATCTATAAAAAAGGAAAATCTTGTGTTAGAAATTTTTTAACCTATTATGAACTTTCAAACCTATGGAGAAAACATTCTACATGGATTTAGCAGATTTGACTCCAAGCCAATTGTTTCTAAATCAAGATAAAATCAAAACCTTAGAAAACCAAATCAATCCCTTTGCTTTGGAAAACATTCCTCCAATTTCAATACGAAAATTTGGGGAAAAAACAGTATTTCTGGATGGACACACCCGGGCATTCTTAGCCTCTAAGAATGGTTTAAAAAAAGTACCGGTTTATTGGGAAACTGAAGAATATGACTGGAAGATGTACGAAATTTGTATTCAATGGTGCCAAGATGAGAAAATTTTCCATGTAGAGGATCTGAAACATAAAATTGTAGATACTGAAACATATGAAAAGTGTTGGATAGGGAAGTGTCAAGCGTTAAGTCGTCAGCTTGAAGAACACCATAATTAAATCAATTCTACCACACTTTTTTAGCAATCTTTCGCTGACGATTTTGGTAGCCAAACAATGGCAACAATAGTGCAGGTAATTGCAAGACCAATTGAAACAATCAACATCACGTTAAACTGAGCAATACCATCGATTTTCCCAACGAGAGAAGTCGTAATCGCTGCAATTAAGGCAGGAATTACACCTACAATACCCCAAACATAATTTATTTCTGTTTTATCAAAACAAGAATATATATAATCCATGCTAAATGGTTTTACAAAATCTCGGGCAATAAGTAAGAATATGGCGATCACCCTAACAATTTGATTCCCTTGGGATAAAAGAAACATTGAGAATGGTATAACATCAAAAATTAAATCAAATAGATATATTTTTTTCTTGTTCTCCGATTTTATTGGAAATAAAGATAAAATTGTGCTGATAATCCCTACGAGTAAATACGATATTGAAAGAGACGAAAAAATCAAGCGCTGACTAAGATCATATGAATCCAAAATTCGAACCAATTGTATACTGGTCATTAAGATCCATGAAATTAAACACTCGATAATTAAAAAAGCAAGAAACACTCGTTTATTTGATAATTCTTTAAAAGATTTGATATCAAATGTATTATTTGGAATTTCAGATAAGTGGTCAATTTTAATTTCATTCTTCAGATTATCATTTTTAAGGAATAACATTAGAAATGTTAAAAAAAATACAATAAATACACTACCAATGATTGGAGCACGGTTATTTTTTACATCTCCAGCCATGATTAAGCTCACCACAGATGCAATACCAAATCCTAAATACATGAAGAGATCTCTAAGCGCAAAAGTGGTACTTAATTTCACATCTACAGACTTCTTTATAATCCAAGGATTTAACGAATTGTTAACAAAACGAGTAATTATTGGTAAAATGAAGATGTAGATTAACATAGTTTGCGTATGGAAAAGAAAAAATAATCCTATCAAAGAATAAAATAACATGACTATTTTTACAGGGAGAATATTTCCAAATTTATTACTTAATTTTAGAATTACAAATGGTAATAAAACTATGGATATTTGAGATAGAGCGAAGAAATTATCCACGATCTCATTTATACCATAAATTAGCTGAAAATTATTCACAATGATTTCTTTGATCATGTAAAACCAGAAAAATATCATATAAACCATCAGAAAATCTTTAGAAAAATATGATTTCAACTGAGGATTTTGGCTTTTCATAGGCAATGAAAAAGGGAAATCGCATTTAAATTTTGCATTATTTAAATTCTAACACGTTGTTTTTTCACTTTTTTTAATGAGTTTTATCTGGATATCTTTTTTAAGAAAAAAAACAGAAGAAAGATGGAAATCTATGAACAAAACGAATGCAGTAGTAATTTCACGTGCTCCTCCCTTAGATTATCAGAAAAATTATGTGGCATTGCCAAAAAATTATGGAACTCCCTCTTATTTTGATCGGTCTGATATTAAGGCAATTCGAGAAACAATTTTCAATAATCTTACTTCTTTAGATGATAGTACGCACTTCATTAAGAAACTCACTGGAAAGAAGGTTATTCTCAAACCTAATTTAGTCAGTGTTTTTCATAAATGTGGATTTGTTGAAGATAACTACCCCGAGTCGACGGATCCAAGAGTTATTGATGCCATTGTCCAATTTGTCAAACCTTACGCAAAAGAAATTATTATTGCTGAATCTTCTGGTCGAGGAATGCCAACTCGATCCAGCTTTAAAATTAGCGGATTGAATAAAATTGCAAAGCATCACCAGCTTAAATTGATACCTTTGGAAGAACGACCCATGAAACGATACATTCTCCCTCAAGCTCAGGTAATGAAAGAAATTATCGTTCCCGATGTGTTTCATGAAGTGGTGACAGGAGAAGCATTTTACATCTCAATACCTAAACTGAAAACTAATCTCTATACTGGAGTTACGCTCGGGTTCAAAAATGCAATGGGAATAATTCCCTATAACTTACGGCAACGAAATCATAATTACCAAATTAACAAAAAATTAGTTGATATGCTCTATTTGTTTGAACCTGATCTGGTAATCATTGATGGTATTGTCGGCGGGGAAGGCAACACACCTGCTCCAGTCGATCCTGTGGATTCTCGAGTTATAATTAGTGGTACTAATAGTGTGGAGACAGATCGGGTTGCAACTCGAATTATAGGGCATGATCCCGATGCAATTCAATTAATAACTGAAGCAACAAAACTCGGGTTCGGGGATGATAAAGTCAAAATAATTGGTGAAGAACCCCTAATTCCATTTCGAGCTGCAATTCGGAATGTTTTTGCTAGGAAAATGAAACATACATATCCTAATGTTCATTTTTATGTAGGACATTCTAAAAATACTGCCCCAACATTCGATTCGCTTGAAGATTTGGAGCAATTAACTTCGATTCAACAAACTCAGATAAGTACCGCATGTGATGGGGGGTGCGTCCCATCAATAATTACGGCTTTAGAATACATTCGATATATGGGTCATCGTACAGATTTTGATTTAAATGTAATAATTGGGGGAGGGCTTAAAATTAAAAATGATCACTATTATATTGACAATCTTGGCCATTTCTATTCGAAAGACAAAATTCAAGAACTCCCCGGAATTACAATAGCAATGGGAAGTTGTACTTCTTGGTTAAAAGAAAAGACAGACATATTCCTTGAGGGATGTATGCCAAAACCGTTGGATCCGTTATTAGCATTGTTTAAGGTGTTAAGAATTAAAAATTATATCCTCAATCCATTTAAAAACCGTCAACTGGGTAGAATGTTGCAAGGAATGTTAAAAACATGGAGAGTTCGATCCAAATTGATCCGTAAAGGAATTTGGCTCGATTGTCCGTTAGAAACCGAGGATCGTATTTACCAACCAAGAATTATAACACAGGAAGAACAAAATCAACAATTTATTGAATGGCCGTTTCCTGAAATGACAAATCTACAAAAAAAGAAATTTCTCAAGTTGGAAAGGTTAGAATTATAATGAAATTTACCAACAAGACTCTTTGGAGAGTGCAAGAAGGACTGGTAGTAGGATTGTGGATATTTTTTTTAATCTTGGCTATTATAAATATGATTTTTTGGCCTTTGCTAGTCCTTCTTGGGCTTCATGGTCTCGAATTACTGCTGTTAGGAAAAATACTCACTAAATCCACACATTATACACCAAGTCGCATCATAATTTACTGTCTAATCTTCGGCTACACATGGTGGATTCCCGTTAAAAAGGGAATGTTTCAACCTAAGAAGCTAAGCTGAAGTAGAAAAAATGTCATCTATTTTTTTTTTAAGAAACCATTCTTTTATCCACAAACCGTGAG
This sequence comes from Candidatus Lokiarchaeum ossiferum, assembly GCA_025839675.1. Classification (GTDB taxonomy): domain Archaea; phylum Asgardarchaeota; class Lokiarchaeia; order Sigyniarchaeales; family Promethearchaeaceae; genus Lokiarchaeum; species Lokiarchaeum ossiferum. The sequence goes on along the minus strand of CP104013.1, from coordinate 4,429,107 downwards.
TAGATGAATCATTAACATTATTTACACATGAGTTCGGCACCCATATTTCATTATGTCCCAAAATTTGGAACGCAAGAGCTTTCCCACTAGTTCTAATCACATCCCCTGGAACTAAACGAAATTCTTCTTTTTGCTGTAAAGCATTAAACCATTCCTCGGGAGTAAAAGATAGCTTTGGAGAGGTGGATGGTGTGGGAGGAATATCATCTAATTCTGGAGGGTATTCAATGGGGGCAGATTTCAATTGGGTAATTTGATCTGAATAAGAGGGGGTTGTTTGCATAGAAGATTGTGATGAAGAAGAGATGTTTTTAGTTGGGATATTTGGAGTTACAGAAGAAGAAGAATGAATTGAAGAGGCAGAAATATTAGATTGAGAAATTTGATTCTGTTTTGACCCAGTGGCATTTTCAATTTTTTCATGATAAATATGATCGAGCAAATCTGCAAATAATTTCGTTTCAGGATATTTAAAATACTTATTATACCCCGAGACAAAGAAGTTCACAGTCCCATTAGAACGTTCCACAGTAATCGAGGTGTTTTCATCCCCAAATTTGTGAACCGTTGACCATTTTGCCGTTTCCGAGGAGAAAATTCGTATGACTTGAATAATTTCCAATAAATTCAACTTGATATTCTTTCCTTCTTTTTGGGAAGGCTTTTCCCATTGACCAGAAGGTTTTTTCTGCAAAAACCGTAGATAAATAAAAGGATCTGTGATGTTAGCAGAATCCAATAACAATCCTGTTTTTTGCCCAAAAAATGATTGGCGATGATGATCCATATCATATATTTTCATGGAAGTTTTTAAAGCCATAAGAATTAATTTTTACTTTATGTGCAATTCCTTAAGAGAATTACATTCCAATTCGGAGTAAAATTAAATTTAAAATAAAATTGAGAAAAATATTTACTATTTAATGAATTGAAGCAAATCTTGAAGATCTAACGAATATTCTTCGACAATTTTCTTGTATTTCTGATCATAGACTTTCGGAGAGATCATCCCTAAAGATTTCAGAATGAGGATTGTATTCAAACATTCCATTTTCATTTCTAAGGGCCAATCTTCAAAAATTGTTTCTGTATTCATCATGTACGAAACAGATCCAGCAGTCCCCAAATCGATGGAAAATTGTCTCATTTTCTTAGTTGATTTGAAATTTGTCATTTATTATCCCTAAACAAAGACACAAATGATTCCTAACCTAAAAAAACCTCTATTGGTAGTCAAGTAATTAATCATCTACAAATTCTGGATAGTAAAGTTGCATACATTTAGGACACAAGCCGTGGGAAAAACGACCATGAAAGATCGCTTCCTCTTCAGATGAGAACGAAGTCCAAACACCATCTAACTTTACCTTCCGACAAAAAGAACAAATCAAAAGAAAATCTGCAGTTGCAATATTAAAAGCAAGTTTGGAAGCAATTGCCATAACAATTTTTAAAACCAAACTATAAAAAGTCGGAAAATTTTCTTATGTTTATAATTTCCAATGATGACGTTCTTATGGGAAACAAACTTTTTTTTATATATGTTTTCAACTTCTTTAGATAGTCTGATCTTGAAACGTACATCATGGCGTACTTTTGAGGAGACACCAATTTCTAGCCCACTACAGGATAAATTGAAAGAAATGTTTGAATGTAAAAATATCACAAGTCCATTTGGAGGAAATTGCCGTTTTTCATGGTTTGACATGACAGATGTTGCTGGCTCGGAAAAAAAACAATATGGTACCTACGGAATGATTAAAGGTGCACAACATTTTATTCTAAGCACAATATCTGAATCCAAGTATAGTTGGGAAAACTGTGGATATTTATTAGAATACATTATCCTTGCAGCTACCGAGATGAAATTAGGGACTTGTTGGTTGGGAGGAACATTTAATAAGTCGAATTTTGCACAACAATTGACCTTGAAAGAAAATGAAATAATCCCAGCAATAGTTCCAATTGGATTGCCCAAAAAGCGAAGAATCAAAGAAAATATTATTCGCAAAGCCATAAAGGCTAAAAAACGTCTTGATTGGAATAAATTATTTTTCCTGAATGATGCCACAACACCTTTAGTAACAGAAACAAGAGAAGAATACAAACAGGCTTTGGAAAATGTTCGACTCGGCCCTTCAGCAAGTAATAAACAACCATGGCGTATAGTTAAGGATGAGAAACTCGATCTATTTCATTTTTACATACTAAATGAAGATAGTAAAATGGCTAAGGCGTATCAAAAAATGCGAAAACTTGACATAGGCATTGCAGTCTGCCATTTTGACCTTACTATGCAAGAACGGAGCGTATCGGGACATTGGTTATTTAATAACCCTGAAATTCCTTCCACCCGCGAATGGAAATATACAATTTCTTGGAAAGCTGAATAATCTTAAAGCCCCTTTTTTTTGGGAAAATCTTTAAGATGAGAATACAATTCCCAAAATGGAGGAATTACACCCAAATCCACAAAAATGTCATAAAAAGAGAACGCATCTTTGAGATTACTAACTTTTCCCTCGAAATTTACATAAATAATTGCAGCACCTTCAAAAGAAATGGTTTTTCCAGTAGGTTTGAACCCCCATCCAGCACCTTCTTGAGTTCCAGTTCCCCGATACCATACCCATACTTTGTTTTCATCTGCTTTCATCTCCAAGATATTGTAGGATAAATCAGGAAAAATGGAACGAAAATATCTAATTTCATGTTGAACTAGGGCAGGGCCTTGCTTATCCATCTGAATCCAATCAGGATGATAAGAAGTGTCAACCAACTCATCTGCTAAATCTAAGTCAGGGAGACTCCACATTACTTCAAACCATTGTTTTCCAATGAATTCCAGATTTCTATCGTTCATGTTATTTAATAGTTTAAAGTTTAAGGAAAAAAAGATAATCATTTTCTATTTAAAAATTTTTAATGCTATTTACAAAAAAGCTCAAGACGAATGAAACTCTCCTCTATTTGCATTACTATTGATTGAATTCTTAGTCCAACTAAGAGGAGATATTAAGGGAACGTGACTTGAGTATAAAAACAAATCAGAATAGTTTTTTGCTCTTAATATGAGATTAAGCCAATTTCCATAATAATTTTGTAATGGAATTGATATAATGCTATTCAAATGAAATTTGAAGGATGTATTGATTGAACCACATTGGGTTGGATTTTTCAAATCTCCTCGAATTTTGTTCGATTTAATAATAGAGTTTGCCGATACAATAGAATTAACGTTTTGATTCAAAGCTCCAACTAAGTCAGTTTTTAATTTGGGTGATAAATTAATAGTTTTTGTTTCTTCTAATTCAGAATTCCACTGCAATTTTTCCATTGGAAATTGTTTCTTACGAGTATATACTGTAGAGGCAGAAACACCTAAATCTTTGGAAATTTGGAAAGCACTCAATTTAATTGGATGTTTTAAATATTCTAAGGCAACAATTAAAGCAGAACCTGCGATTATACGAACCTTCTCCCCTAAATATTGACGATAATTTCGGATAAGGTGTTTTGTTAGGCGAAATACTGTAAAACCCAGCTCATATTGATCCACCAGTCGAGAAATAAGTTTCACCGAGAAATTTTCCAAATCCTTCACTGAAAGACGATCTGTATTTGGCTCAACATTATGGATTGGACGACGAATTGCATAGTAATCCTTCAAACCCATTTGGGCAAAGTCTAAGACTTTTTTTATTTCAAAGTCTTGACCAAATTTCCGGCAAACAATAATAAAAAGGGTCGTACAAAATTTGGAAATATTACGTGCTTTCGTACAAGCAGGCATCTTGTGAAACAATTTTTCAAAAAGATTCATAAAGAGGGACATATCTAAAACGATATCAAATTCAGCACACAATTGATTAAAATGGATATAAGCCGAATCTTTTGGAGTAGTATTACAAATATTTTGTAATCGAGATAAGCGAGCAAATTTTCGTGATGAACGTTCCTTCTTGGAACCTATCAAAGTACCTTCTCCGATTTTGGTAGAATGATGCATGAGAAGGATTCCTTCCCGATTTTTATTCAAGGGAGCTAAGGAAGCGTTGATTACAGGATCTTCACAACATAACCCGCAATCATGGCACACAAAATGACCAAATTCATCATGAAACACGCTGGATGAGCCACAACAATCACAAAAGAACCCATTATCAGATTCCTGTTCCCCAATTGGCAAAGCGTTTTTTTTCATTTTCTATCACTTTTTTACTTAGAGAATTACATTTTTTATCTCCTATTTAAAGGATATGATTGCTCGATTTTGGAGTCCTTAACAAGAATTAATTAGACTAAGTTCTTTAGTATAAGCATAAAAACAAGAAAAAATCCATTTTTCGAATTTGATGAATTCAATCGAAAATGAATCTCATCGTAATTAGAAGCAATAAAATGATATAATCAAGTTGTGCGAATATTTAAAGAATATTTTTATAAAATAAAATTTAAAATAACCATTTTTAGAGTCTCCACAAAAAAATCGGAATATATAAAAAATTATATTCTAAAAACCTATAAAAAGGTCGATGATTTCTTCCCTATTCAGACTTTTTCAAATATTGCCATCGAAGTTGTCCACATGCTGCATTAATGTCAGAGCCCATATTTCTTCGAATGGTTGCATTTTGTCCATGAGAATTCAAAAACTCATTGAAATTTTGAACCCATTGCAGATCCGGAGCCTGAAGTTTGGTATCAGTTGTATTAATTGGAATCAAATTCACATGACCCGAAACCGGTTTAATTAATTTGATCAAGGCTTCTGCATCAGCGATGGTATCATTTTTACCTTTAATCAATGCATACTCAAAAGTGATTCTACGCTTAGTTTTCTTAGTATATGCCAAGCAAGCATAAATTAAATCTTTAAGAGGATATTTTCTATTAATCGGCATGATACGAGAACGTTCTATATCTGAAGGAGAATGCAATGAAATGGCGAGAGTGATAGGAAGGTTCAATTCTGCGAGATTGTATATTTCTGGAACTAATCCACAAGTAGAAAGTGTGATATGACGATACCCTACATTCAAACCCTTAGGATCATGAACAAGTTCCAAAAATTTTTGTACTTCTATAAAATTTTGGAGAGGTTCTCCAGCACCCATAAGGACAATATTCGAAATTCGTTTTTTTGCATGTTTTTGAATAGCCAAAATCTGACCGATCATTTCCCCGGCAGAGAGGTTTCGTACTAATCCTTCCCTACCGGAAGCACAAAAAATACACCCCATTTCGCACCCCACTTGGGTAGATATACAGACAGATGTTCCATGATGATATTCCATCTTGACCGCTTCGATGATATTATCATCTTGGCATTTCAACAAGAATTTCTCTGTTCCATCATGAGATCGGTGGGATTGAAATATCCCCATCTGCCCATTAAAAAAATCACGGGTCAAATTTTCACGTAACTTTTTAGGAACATTTTGCATTTCATCGAAAGACGAAATATCTTTATATAACCAGCCAAATACTTGAACTGCTCGGTAGGAGGGTTGATTATATTTTTGTTTGAATACGGATTTTAATTCTTCACTGGTAAACGATAAGATATTTTCTTTCATTCCTACCTTTAATAGCGCTCCTTCGTTAATAAACAACATTTTTTAGCCCGAAATGATGATTGATATCTATGAAAATTGGAGTTTTTTCCGACACCCATGATCAATGGGATAAAATTGAGCAAACGATTGAAATCTTTTTACAAAAGAAGGTAGATAAAATTATCCATTGTGGGGATGTGATATCACCTTTCATGGTTCGCCCAATGAAGAAATTAGAGGGAACAGGTGTTGAAGCCATAGGAGTCTTTGGGAATAACGATGGAGAAAGAGCCGGAATGTTGAAACATTTTGGAGAAACATTACAATTTAAAGGAGATTTTTATGAAACCGTTTGGGATGGAAAATCTATAGCAATTTATCACGGGACAAATCCCCTCCTTCTTAAAAATATCATTAAATCTCAGCAATATGATCTTGTATGCACCGGCCACACCCATCAAATTCAAATCAAGAAGGAAGGACGAACTATAGTTTTAAATCCTGGGACAGTATCGGGGTTTTTGGCAGATAGATCAACATTCGCTATTGTTGAGCTTAACACCGAACCTTTAAATACTTCAGCAATATCTATAATAGATATTTAGTTGTAGTTTTTAGCAGCTTGTTGTTTGAATAAAACGAGTTAAGGAGAATCCCCCATGCAGATAGAATCTTCATTAGAAAATGAACCCAAAATTGGAGTGGCATTGGCTCATTACCATACTAAACTAGGTCCCCTATATATTGGCGATTGTTCGGATTTAAGTTTGCTATCTGAGAAAATACAAAGGAACATATTGCAAGATTCGCTAGCATCTAAAACGGAAGATCTTGCCCTTTTTATCTTGAATAAGTTCGATCAACCATGTATGATCCGAATTCAGAGAATTCAAGCCAATAATCAACAAGCTCGTGGGAATTTATTACGCTATGCCATAATGCTAATAATTCCAATGAAAGTTCATGCGTTTGGCATTGATCTCAAGGAAATAGCTCGACAAGTTCAGAAAAAACTAGAATCTGATATGGAATTAACGAATTTAAATTCAGTGGGAAGAACAAATCAGAACATCACCAATCTTATACATTCTATCCGAACTCATTTAAATGAAAAATTCTTCAATAAACCTCAATCAATAGAAGAAGAATATTTGGCTTTGAAGAATTTACTGTTTGGAAAATCAAGTTAAAAAAAAATCCAAAAACAACTTACTTTTTCGCAGTAGTTTTCTTTTTGCGAGTTGTTTTCTTTTTCTTGGTTTTATATTTTGCATAAGCGGCGATCGCTTCGGCAGGGGCTCGTTTACACTTTGTAATATGACGTAAAACGGATACTTTTGATTTTTGGCAGAATGGACAAATTTCTTTATCACCGATTGTTTTGATTTTGGCGATGACCTCTTCCTCAAAATCGTAATCATCATCCTCATCATCACTATCATCATCCCCATCATCAGCAGAAGAATTGGCAGAATCAAATTCATCATCTAAATCATCTAACTCCTCATCAAGTTCTTCTTCTTCTTCTTCTTCGTCGTCATCCTTTCCAAGAGTCCCGTGTTTCTTACCCAATCCTTCTTCGCGCTCGTCCACATAATCGAGTTCTTCTTCTTCTTCTTCTTTCTCGAGTCCAATAACAATTCCGACATCATCTTCTTCTTCAACTACTTTTTCTATTTCGATGTCTTCATCATCATCCTCTTCGGTGACAGGAGCGGCTTTTTTAGTTTTCTTCTTCTTTACAGGAATATCATCAAATTCTTCATCTTCTTCGATATCGGGTTCAGATTCAAAATCATCATCGCTAATTTCGATATCATCAATGCTATATTCAAAATCCCCAGCATCATCTGCCACATACATTTCAGCATGAGATATATCTTGAGGGTTTGGTTTATAGATATCACAAACTTGACAAACTAAATTATAAGGAGAAATCGTAAATTCACGTTTGGAACAGTAACAAAGAGGGTTTCCCGCATTGCTTACCGCGTTAATGGATTCGAGGTGTTTACACGCAATTGTTCGAATATTTTTCTTGGATTTAGATGCTTTTTTTGCCATTTTACACACTCTAAAAATTACATAAGTTCAATGTTAATAATCGTAATCGTAAAATAAAGACCGGTGTAAAAAAAAAAAGTGCCATTTAAAAAAAATTTTTTGGTTTTAATGGATTTAACTAGTTTGTGACCCCTCCAGAATTGTTTTATAGTGAACCAGTTTATCGACCTCCTTCCGAAGGAAAAAAATCTCTTTTATTAACTGCAACTATTGGATGTTCCTTCAAGTGTACCTACTGCTACCCTTACAAGGATAAAAAATTTGCAATTCGTGATGTTTTTGATATCAAAAAGGACATTGAAACTGCAAAAATTCTGTATAAAAATCAAATCGAACGAATTTTTCTATTGGATGGGAATGCTTTTGTGATGAAACCAGCAGATCTCATTGAAATTTCTGAATATGGCTATAAGATTCACCCAAATTTGCAACGGATTAGTGCTTATGCACATGCGAAGGATATTAATCGAAAATCAGATGAGGATTTAAGAAAAATCGCTCAATCAGGATTAAATATGGTATACGTAGGAATTGAAACGGGTGATGATATCCTACTAGACCGAATAAAAAAGCGCACTAATGCAGAAGAATTGGCAAAAGCTGCTCAAAAATGTCATAGAGCAGGAATTGTTTTTAGCGGAACAATTATATTAGGATTAGCAGGAAGTAATGAACAAGAAAGCCGTCGACATGCAATTAAGACAGCGGAATTAATTAATCACATGAATCCACTTTCGCCAACAACATGGTATATTTCGGCACTAACCTTGATGATCCCTCCAGGAACACCGATAGAACAAGAAGTTCTATCTCACAAATTACACCCCATGAGTAGCTTTCAAATTTTGGAAGAATTAAGAATGATAATTGAAAACATATCGGATGATCTGAACGGTTGCATTTTTCGAGCCAATCATGCATCCAATTATCTTCCGTTGAAAGGAATCCTTTCCAAAGACAAACAAAAATTGTTGACTACTATTGATCAAGGAATAAAGAACCCTCAATCTTTGAAACCAGAATATTTCCGAGGGTTATAATTTTTTTTCGAGATTATATCAATACTCTTTAAGGTTTCTTTGGCTATTTAATAGTATAGGATAATTTAGGGGGAAAATTGATGGATGTGGAATTTGCTAAACATTTGAAGAAAGAAAAGAAAAAAATTGATCTACTTATTCAAAATTTTTATAAAAAGGCAATTGAATTAGAAGAAGAACCATTTTTGAGAGAATTTCTTACCTATGGATCTCAATTTGTGATTCAAGGAGGAAGAAGACTTCACCCAATTAGTTTGATAGAAACGTTCAAAGGTATTAGTTCCGAGAGAAATATATTAGATAATGCAGAACAAATATACCAAGTCAGCATTGCGATTGAGTTAATGCACATTTCCAATCTAATGTTGGATGATTTAATTGATCAAGAAGAATTCAGACGAGGAAAGAAAACTTTTCATCGGTTTATGGGAGAAAAATTTACAAAAAAGCACAATAATGGAGAAAATTACGAGACAGCATCCGCAATCTATGGAGGAAATCTAACATCGATCTTTGGTTCAAAAATCATCACCGATAGTAAGTTCGATCATAAGCGTAAATCAAAGGCACTTCAAGTTTATTTATCGGGTTTAGCAGGAGTTACTCGGAGTAATTTGTTAGACGAATATTATAAACGAGAGATTTCTCTTGATAAGATCACCCTGGAAAATTATCTTATCTTAGCAGATAAACGAGCAAAACAAATGGAAACAGCAGTTGCCTTAGGGGCTATTTTTGGAAATGCACGCAAATCTCAGATGAAACCATTAATGGAGGCTATGAATAAAGTAGGAATTGTTGAACAAATACAGAATGATATCAATGGCACATTCGGAGATCCAAAACTGCACTCTATCGATCATGATATAAAAAGTGGGCAATCAACAATCTTAACAATTATTTCATATCAAAATGCTAACCAAGAACAAAAAACACAATTAAATGAAATTTTAGGGAATCCAAAAGCAACTAATGATCAACTTCAAGTAGTGCGAGAGATCTATCAGACAACAGGAGCAACAAATTTTGCAGAAATGTATTCCAAAAGTTTGATAAATGAAGTTTACAACTCATTAAAACAAATTTATCCTGGATTACGCAATGATTCCATGGCTTTTTATGGTCAACTCCTAACTTACATCACAAATAGTTAGGAAAAATCTTTTTTATTAGCAAATATTTTGCAATCTTACCTCTCTAAAAAAACTGATCTTCCAATTAATTTACCCAAGTCATTATTATGTCCTCAAATCCCTTAATTATCGATATCCCAGATCCTATCATTAAACGTAATTATAACCTGATTCGCCACTACCTCATTAATCTTCTAGACTCCGGGTTAGATTTTCTGCGAAGGATATATGTTAAAGAAAACTCAGATTCTAGCTTCTTAGAATTTACCGCAAATAATTATTACGACTATATTTTGAAGGATTATATTAGACGAAAAGGGAAAACTCAGATTCGTATTGTTTTGAATTCTGCTGTTGAATGTCTCAACCATATTGAAGATGATTTAATTGATCCGGACTTTTTAGATGAAAAAGTTAAAAAAACTTTTGCTGAATACGCGAATGTAGATTGGAGTTTGAAACACACATCTTCCTCTCATCCCATCCGAAGTGAGTTAGAATTAATTAGTCGGCTTACCTATCGAATTTCAATCATCCAAGCAACTCGATTTATTAACTGCAATGAACCAGATGTAAAATTTGTATCTGAATTAATTCGTAAAAAGTATGCCACGAAAGAATTATGTCAAGAAGCTTTAGATGCAGTTTTATCCATTTTTGATCAAATGATTGATTGTTTTGAACGAAATTTAGATGCTATCAATATCCCATTTTATAAACCAACATGGAACATCCGAGACTGGAAATACATGCGAAGGCTTTACGAATTTGCGCTAGAATTAATGGATAATGAATTATCAAAAATATATACAGGTGAAAACTTTTGAAATTAGGGAAAAATATTAAAATTGATTCTGATGTTCGTGGTGCCTTGAAAAATTTAGGATTTACAGATTATTTTACCAACATTTACATTGCTCTTTTAGATTCTGGAGAAATGAACGCCCACGAGTTAAGTAAATTAACAAGTGTTCCTTATTCCCGAATTTATGAAGTGTTAAATGATATGGTTAAGCGAAGGATAATCACAAAATTAGAAGGACGCCCAAGTACATTTATTGGAAATGATCCTTCCGAAGTTTTTGGAAATATAAAAAAAACCCAAGAAACTGAATTTCAACAAAATATGGATTGTTCCCTCCCCTTTCTAAAACAATTGTTTGGGGAAAAACATCCAGCAAAAAAAGAACAATTGACGATTTATGAAGGCAATAGAGCATCTACGGATCACTTTCGGAATGTTCTGAATGGAACTAATCGATCAATTAAAGCGTTTATTAAAAACATGAATGAAATATTTCCAATTATTAAAATGAATCTTGATTTTCTTCGTGCTAAAGGAATTGAAACCCATTTAATCATTGAAGAACGATTTCGAGAACGATCATTTATCAGTATTTTGAAGAAATATGGCACCATCAAATTCTATCCAAATGTAGAACAAGGAGTGCTCATTTCTGATGATAACGTTGGAATTCAGCTGATCAAGGGTAATTTTAACATTGCAAAACCAAAAGAATTAGAATACTCCATCTTTAGCTCCAATTCAACTTCTTATGTCACGTTTCTAACCGAATTATTTTCAAGAATGTGGGAAAAAGCTATAGAATAGGCAAAAAACACTTTTTAGGGAATTATGATATTCCGTTTGGCAAAGGGTGACTTTTTTAGAATTTCCCGTACCAAATGTTTGAAAATTTCATTAATATTCTTACCTGTTTTCGCCGAAGTACTAACAAAACTCGAGACTCCTAAATTCTGCTGATATTCCATCAAAGTATCTTTCTCGATCAAGGAGTGAGATTCATCAATTAAATCTGCTTTTGTACCCACTAATATAGAGGGCACTTCTCCTGCATTTGAATGGAGTAAGCTTTTCCACTCTTTATGCAAATTTTCAAGCGAATGGAACGCGAGTTGATCAAATACATAAATTGCCCCATTGCACCCACTAATGAATTGTGGCAATAACGGTCTAAAACGTTCCTGACCACCAAAATCCCATATTGATAATCCGATGCGAAAAGATTTTCCGTTCTCTTCTGCGGGAATAGAATAAGAATTAAAGGATAGCCCAATGGTAAGTTTGGTATCGAGAAATTCATTGAAACAATACCGATTTACAAGGCACGTTTTGCCAGTACCACCATCACCTAATAGAACAATTTTAAATTGATATCTAATGGATTCCGGGTCATCAGTTTCGGCAATATTTGACATGTTTTGCACTCTTAGCAAGCATTAAATTGTTTTTTCGATCGTATAAACGTAACACTTTTCGCTTATATAAAAAATATGGAAGAAATCTATTAAATCAAACATATTAAGAACATTTCAAAAATATTTCTAAATCTTTTAGTGAAGCAATTTATAAAGAGTTTTGGGATCACTGAAATAAATAGTATATGTGATTAAAATCGGGAAAATATCTCAATCACATCATCTTCTTGCACAAGAAAATTTAGCCCAGTACGTATTCGAGTAGTTGAATGGTTTCCTTTGACTCTGTATACATACGCAAATTTGAATGCGTGATAAAGATCCTTATGTATCTTCAGCGCGACATCTCCAATAGTTGATTCATAAGGAACAACCAACGGCTTTTCAGCTACCCCTTTTTTGGATTTAGTATAAACTCGCATTAGATTCAAATGTTGGAGAATTTTTTCACCAAAATGATCCATTCCTTTCCTAATTTGTTCTCCAGTTGAAGAATATATGACTGCAACAGGTAATATTTCAAAAGGTGTGGATATTACAGAAGAAGCCTTTTTCTTAAAAAGTTCATAATTTTTTTTAGTATTAGCCACATCTGCCTTAGTTGCTAAGATAATTGCGGGTTTATAGACAGATTTCCGATTAAACGCCATCTCTAAAGTTTCTACAGTTACTTCTTCATAGATTTTTATCGTAGCATTTTGTAAACCATATGCCTTCACCATTTCTAATATGAATTCCGACATATTTTCGGATTTTTTAGCCTCCTTTGAATGGAAAAATAACTGAATTCCACCAGATCCAGTACGTTCAATTTTGATATTTGGTGGAGCACGATTTAAAAAGATATTATGGTCAGTAAGAAGAGAAACTATGTTATTAAATTGAACCAAAGGGTTTTGGGATAAATCCAGAAGAATAGTTAGTATATCCGTATTTCTAATGCTTGCTAAAATTTTGGAAAGATTTAAAGAATTTTGTAAAGAAGGCATTTCAATTACCTGAAATTTAACATGTTCCCAATCATAAATCCCCACTTTGGGTTCTGGTGTATATATTCCTGGTTTTACTGAAGACTCCCCTGTGAGATTCTTTAGCAACGTTGATTTCCCAACACCTTGTCCTTTATCCATTAAATCGCTTATCATCATAACCTGGATTGTGTGTGGTTCCCGTTTAACGGCAAATGGATCTTCACTCCCCGCAGATAATGCTTTTTTTCTTAGTTCTATAGTTTCTTTTTCTGCCTTTAATTTAGAAAGTTTAGTTTTGTTTAGAGCAACAATCTTCTCAGTAGCTTTGTGTTTTGGTACTTCTGAAAGAAATTCTTGCAAATATTGTATCCGAGCATCAATTCCATTAGCGTCAAGATAACGTTGATATGCCAATTTCGCTTCTAATGTCAAATTTGAACTCAAAATAAATTACCTCCAAAATTACGGATCCAATTTTCTTCAAATAAAACAAAGCATTGCATTTTGAAAATATTTGTTTTTATATTTATCATGTATAACAAAGGAAAAAAGATTAAAACAAACTCTTGAACCGATCTTCACTTTTTAGGATAAGATCACCAAAAATTTTCTCCAAGCGCTTTTCAAACTTTTTAAATTTCTTTAACTTCCGTTGATACAGATCATTCATTGAATATCGATTTGTAAATTGAAACAAAGCATCATTCATTGATTTTAAAATGATTTTTTCATCTGTATTTTTATTAACAATACAATACATCATTATTCTTTCTTCATTTGCGATATTTTCCGAATTATCCTCATCAGTTGACACCCCTACTTTATGAGAGATAAACACAATCGAATATTCTCCTAGTGAAAAACTTTGCATTTCTTCGCCAAATGCTTCACTAGTTAAATCGGTGATTGCTTGGAGTAATGAATTTCGAATTTTGCGATCCAATACATCCTCTGTTTCATAAAATTGGGTTTCTAAAACCGAATCAGATTGAAAAAGGATTGAGGCTTCTAATATTGCCATTGTATAGTTGTAAGTTGGTTTCTGATACCTATTAAGGTTTGGTTTTGATCTTCTTACTACCACATGGAGCTGTTTATGTTGCGATTTGACATACTTATTTGTCTATTTGCACCTATTTCTACCGGGGCCATATGTCCAGCACAAAGTGTTTCGATATCAAGCCCATCAATTCTCTTTATGGAATTTTTTAAATCAGCTAATGAACACCCTGGAAAATCGTATCGACCAAAACTTCCTTGTGGGAACACCACATCACCAGAGAAGAGCAATTTTTTTTGTGGTTCATAATAACAAATAGACCCTTTACTATGACCGGGGGTATAATACACGATAAAGGAATAATCACCAAAGGAAACATTATCTCCCTCATCTTTACGATCAATATTAGATAATGGAATAACATTAATACCAAACCGATCTGCAGTTATCCCAAACCCGCTTGGAACAACCTTTTTTTCATCTCCTTCTTCAAGTAAATCAGCAGTAAATGCATGACAGATAATTTGGGGTTTATTGGCAGGAAATTTCTCAAGAAGAGGATACAACCCCATTATGTGGTCCAAATGATCATGAGTAATGAGAATTTTCTTTAACTTCATGAGATCCCACCCTAATTCTTCAATAGCAGCTTCTAATCCAGAAAGAGACAAGCCATTTCCTGCGTCAATCAAGCATAAGTTTTCATCAATATCTTTGATTATGTACATATTGCAATCTAGCATCTGACCTTCACTAAAATAAAATAAATTAGGCAAAATTTCTTTATAGTATTTCTTTCGTTGTTTTCCGAACATTATAATTTCACTAGAATTTTCTTTTTTTCTAAAACTTTTGCAATAAAGCCCATAAGAACCAAGGGAAATATTCCCGCCAGAAGTAAAGCCATCCATCTGCTTGCCATTACAACATCCTTAATTAATGCAATCAAAATCCATTCTAATACGGGAGATATAATAAACATGATCCACATGTTTTTTCCAAATGCTGAAAAGAAAGGTATTTTAAAATCGTACCGACTGAACTCATAAAAAACGAACATTCCCAAACTGGAAATTGCGATGGTTAAAAAGGCTAAAGATGTCGTACAATGGGGATTATCAGCCCATTGAAGAAAATCAATTAAATAATTTGCCCCAAACATAATTAAGCAGAGCGGTAATATACGTGATCGAAATAAAATGTTTTCAGGTTCAAATTTTTCACCTTGTCCGAGGAAATATATGCTATATCCAGATGCAACAATAGATATTGCAGATAAATTAATCATTTTCCAAGGAATATAGAATATTTGGTGTTCGAAACCAAATTCAAAAGAGTTTAGTCCTGGAATAGCATATAAAATAGCATGAATAGTCATAATTATTAGGCCAATCATAACTCGATTATCGGCTTTCCTAATATAGGCTGCAGAAACGCCACCAAACAATGATGCCCATGCCAGGGAAGCAAAAGTTCCCGCAAATAGGGCAGTGAATAACCCATGAGAAAGTAGTATATCTTCGAATAAAACACTTGTTGCCAATAATAATCCAAAACGATTAAAAACATGGATCCAAGCGGATTTTTTACTGAAACGATTCTCTCTCCTCTTAAAACTGTATGCTTGCATAAATCCAACTAAGAATATCAGATTGGGTTGACCTAAATCAATAATTGTAATTATTGAAGGAAAATCAAAGGGGCTTTGATCAAATAATTTAAAGGAGATGGCCCATCCATGATTATAAAAAGTGGAGCCAACAGGCAATATTCCATCTACAATCTCACCAGATAACCCCCAAGACATAATCCCAATAATGTATAGGATGACACACATCCCTCGAAATTGATCCAACCATTCAAATCTTGGTGAGTTAATATTTTCTTCCGGTATTGATAAACTTGGATCATTGATTTCATGAGAATTTGTTTCAGCCTTCATTTTCTTAAATAAATCAGTGAATGATTCCTTTTAATAACTTCATTGGATTACATTATTCAATGAACTTTTCAGAAGAATTTCTACTCACATTATTTACGGACCTCAAATATTATCTTAAAAGTTCAAAAAAATGTGAAGAAATTAATCACATTTTCCAATCTAAGACAAAAATCTCTAATTTTTTTCATGATAAGAAAGAAATTGAACATTTTTTAGAGAGAATCAAAAAACATCTCGCCACATTGAAGCAAAAGAAAAAAAAAAAAAAAAAACCAAAAGCAGATATGGGAGATTTTCAGACACCAATTCACCTTACAAATAAAATTTGTAAATATTTAATAGAAAATGGTGAAAATCCAACGCTTATAATTGAACCCACCTGCGGAAAGGGAAATTTCATTCTATCTGCATTGAATTACTTCCCAAATCTTGAATACATCTATTGTGTGGAGTTACAAAAGAAATATGAGTGGGATTTTAAGCTTAATATCCTCCATTACGCCATTTTAAACCCAATTCATCCCATTATAGATTTTTATTGTGATAACATATTTCACCATTCTCTCACTACAAATATAAAAAAAAATATTCATTCAGAATCCAAGATTTTAATTATTGGAAATCCCCCTTGGATAACTAATTCTGAACTTTCTTCGTTAAGATCGCAAAATATCCCAAAGAAATCCAATAAAATTAAACAATTTCGTGGAATCGATTCTATTACGGGTAAGAGCAATTTCGATATCGCCGAATTTATCATTAATGATTTGGTGCAGAAACTCACTAAGGAAAAATTGAAGGGAAATACTGCAATACTATGCAAAAATACAGTTATTCGCAACTTTGTTAAGAATAACCGATTAAAGACTCAAAAAATCTCCAACATTAAAGCAGTTGAAATTGATGCAAAAAAGGAATTCAACATTCACGCTGCAGCAGCACTTTTTTATTCTTCTTTTGGAGAAACAGCAGAAAACAAAGGTAGAATTCAGCATATAGATAAGACTGTAGAAGAAACATCTAGTTCAGAATTTGGTTGGGTTAATAATAAATTTGTTTCCAATATTTGTCAATATTCAAAGTACGCATATTTTGATGGTATATTTTATCCAGCATGGAGACAAGGTGTAAAGCATGATCTCACCAAAATAATGGTACTTAAGCAAATTAATTCAACAAGTAGATTATATGAAAATGGTTTAAACCAAACAATCGCGCTTGAACAAGAAAAAATCTATCCTTTCTTGAAATCTTCAGATTTGAAAAAAAAATTGATAACTTCCACAAGGTATCAAGTCATTATTACTCAAGAAAAAGTAGGACAATCTACAGATTATTTGAAAACGGACTTTCCTCAGTTATATAATTATTTGAACATCCATAGAGAAAAATTTCAAAATCGAAAATCGAAAATTTATGTAAACAAACCCGTTTTTTCCATTTTTGGGATTGGAGATTATTCTTTTAAGCCATATAAAATTGGAATCTCTGGATTTTATAAAGACTTGCACTTCAGTTTAATTCCCCCCCAAAATAATAAACCAGTTATATTGGATGATACGTGCTATTTTATCTCTTTTGATGACTATGATGAAGCTTTTTATTATTGGATTGTCTTAAATCTCCCTGAAATCAAAAAATTTCTGCAATCAATCACTTTTCTTGATGCTAAACGTCCCTATACAAAGGAAATTCTGATGCGTATTGATCTATCAAAACTCATTAAACAAACTAAATATCGGCAAATTGAAGATTATTATCAAAAAACACTAAGAAATATAATTGATCGGGACATTTCAGAACAAAATTTTATTCAATTTTTAAATAAAAGGGAAAGGGAAAAAAAGGAAAAATTAAAAAAAATTTAGAACAAATTATTTACGTTTCTTAATGATTAAAGTAATTGCACCTAATGAAGCAAAGACAACAAAGAGTGGAGTATAGCCCGGAATTTTAAATCCTCCTTCATCTTCTCCATCACCATTTCCTTCATCAGCTGGTGGGGCAACATAACCTGCAGCAAACACAGATAAATGATCGATTTCAATAATTAAAGTTCCGGTCGATCGTTCAATGGATTTGGTGAAATTATCAAATACCCACTCATCTGTTGACTCATCCAATGTATAAATTTGGAAATATTGCAGAATTTCATCGTCTGTTAAAGCTAATACATCAGCAGGCAGTTCAACTTCAATGGTAATTGGCAATGTTAAAGCATTACCACTCGAAACATCCACTGCAAAATAGATCGCCTCTCCAGTAAAGTTCACAGTTCCATCAGAAGGGTTTTTAGTCCACACTTGAATAGATAAAGTTCCTGCAGATATAGCATCATAACCAATTTTGACTGAAGTATCATATTCTTCAGATTCAATTATTAATTCTTGATTTACTCCTGCTCCAAAGTTGAGTGTGAACTGATCATCTGGATCAACCCAATGGTCATAAATTTCGATCAAAGGTTCTCCATAAAACCGCTCATTGATTTTCTTCCAAGCACCTTGAGAGATATCATTTTCATATTCAAAGGAAAGTTTTTCACTCGTATTGGTGGTCATTTCATAACCAATTTGGTAGTGCATGTTATCTAATATTCCGTTGTCATCGTAACGAAGGGTTGCAATCATTGTCAAGTAAATCGATTCATTATCCAATTCAACACCAAAGGTTTGATTAAACATATCACATAAGTAATTAAGCCCATCTATTGGGATGCCCGTAGTATTCCAGAAAATATCATCCATACCCTCAACTTCCCATTCAAGGTAAGCCATTTTTTCATAGACTTCAAAGCGATCAACAGACATGTTTAAGAAGAATTCTTCTAATTCCCCAGCATTAAGTTCACCTTCAGCTACCATGAAATCATAAAAACCTTGATAAGCATCAGCTAAATTAGTATCTTTTGGAATATAGAGTGTTGATGGAAGAGCATAGCCAAGAATATCTGCCCATGATTCACTGTAAACACCAAATTCATTAAGGAAGGTCGGAATTTGTGAACTATTTGCAGATGTTCCCCAATAATAAGGAATTGAAGGTACGATTTGTGAGGCAATATCAAGAAGATTTAAATCATAACCTCCTCCAAGATCTGTTTGATTGAGCAATCCTTCTTCAAATTCTTCCAACATGGCAGTAACATTATCTGCTACAGGAGCAGGAAGACCATTTGCTAAACTTCCAACAATTCCATTATAAATATCTTCGATCATTGTCAAGGGAGGACGATAAGAAGATTCGCCTGGAAGTTTTGATCGAAATTGGGAGACCAAAACATCAAAATTGGCATTTACTTCTTCGGAAGTGCCATTATTATCCTCAGTATCTTTATAATCAGCACTGAACATATCTGTAATGTAAGATTCAATGTTCATAACTCGTGGAATATTACTAATAATGGAATCATAAAACATTTCAGAATCAAATTCTTGACCTGCGGTTAAATTGAATGCGTCAGTATTATTAATTAATTTAGTTACTTCTTCATCAATTAGATCCCATACGGCTTGAGGCATTTCAAGATTGAAATCATATCCAGATGTAAATTCGGTTTTACTTCCTTCAGTCACTCCCCAATCTTCATCTACATTTGGAGCGTATTTTGTAGGATTGGACGGTTTACCAGTATACTTGCCATTTAAAGTTGATCGAGCACCTTCGGAAACATCCACAACCAATTTCACACCAAAAACTTCAACGGAAACGGTATCAACTCCGGCTTCAACCTCAAAATGCATGTTTTCTAAAATACCATCTGAGTTCCACTTAATACCAGCTTTAAAACCAGCATAAAATGAATCATCTAATAATTGTAAATCCCAATCTCGAGTTTCATTAATTTTAGTATTCAAGAAATCAATTCCAACAATCTTCCCAGCATCTAATAAAGCACCAAAGATGTCTTTTGGACTATTAGTATTCCATGCCATATATGCTTCTTTTTCAGACACAATCAAATCAAGACCAATTTCTTCTAACAAACCATTTACTCCACCTAAATAGAGTAGATGACTTTGTAATAATATTAAATTGATCTCATCTTTCATTTCATCAACAATCTTGCCTAAATCAACATCTTTTTGCACAAATATAGGAAATCCATCCCCACCATCGAAGAATGCAAAACTATCCCTGACCAAATTTTGAATTCCATCTTCAGAAATTGTTTCATTGGTGTCATCCGGCCAAGATAGGATGTCAAAATCATGTAATGCATAATCATACCCTTCCCCACCAAAGCTAACCGTTGCGTTATCAAGACTTTCTTGAAGTTCAGCAGTTAAATTTTCTGCAATGACTTCGGGAAATACATCATCAATAAATGGGATAATGATATTCTCAGCATAGTTCATTGTGAAATTCTCGAAGGGAAGATATGTTTCACCAGGAAGAGCAGCATTGATTGATACATTGAAAACATCATAATCTACCCAATAATCTCCTTTATCTTCCCGAACAGTTTCTACTTCATTTATGTCAACTTTCAAGTTAAAGACTGTTGGTAAAGCCAGTAAACCGTCAAAAATACCTTTTGCATCAAAAGTGGCTGCAACGGAATTACTATAACCAACACCCATATCATTAAATTGTGTCTGGTTAATTTCATACCATAAAGATTCATTAATCTCATTCCATACTGCATCTGGAAGGTTGATTTCTAAATCAAAACCAGCAGTATAGTATATCGTATCTCCTTCTGTAACACCCCAATCTTCTGGAAAAGTAGCACTAACATTGCTAAAGAAAGAAGATAGGGTAAAAATGAAGGCTAAGGACACTAAAAATTTCGTGTTTCGCTTCATAATGTAATACCTCTAAGTTTAAGGTAACGTAATACCTTTGTTTTAGGTATAGGATCTTACAATGAAAATTGAATTTATATATCTATCCATCTTAAAAATGATTATTCACAAACAAATCAGTCCTTTAGTTTTTTTTTGAGCAATTTTGTTCCAAATCTTTCAAAATAACAGAATAGAGATTTGTAAAAATCATTGTATTCTCTAAAGTAGTATTTCATAATCCACTTAAAAAAAAACGGTCGTTTCCATCCCCATATACAACAAAAATTAATGAATTTTATTACATGCGATTGATGAAAGCGATATTCAATTGGTTACATCTATTGCATTAAAAATGAAACGATAAAAAAAACCAAAAAAAAGACATTTAGGTAAAATACAACAAACTTTTCAGTTTATTTCTTGTGATTTTTTACAATCAAACCCACAACACTGACCAATCCTAAAATGCCAATGAGCACATTGGAATACCCTGGAATGCTGTCTAAGAATCCAAAGAATCCAGCATCAACTTCCATATCACGATCATCACCAAGTTCCCCTGATTCAATCTGTTCAGGAGTAGGGGCAGTAAACCCATCTTGTACAACAGAGGTGACAATACCTAACTGAATTTTTTCGTCTTTGATATATGGAGCACTTTCATTGTTGGCTAAAGTTTCCATTGTATCTAACGAAAATGAAAAATCCATGTAGGATACAAAAGAGGCCAATGCAAAACTATCATCATATTCAATAGCACCATGAAACACAGCGAGATAATCTTTAAGATTCTCTTTAATTTCTGTCAAATTATTGCCCGTTTCACTAGTGAAAAAGGTTTCATCAGCATCATCGGAAGTAAAAGCGATTCCAATACCATGTTCATTTGCATTTAAGGCAATAATTCCCATCTTTGAAATATAATCATCAAAAGAATCAAAAGTACGGTCGGTGACATTCGTTTGAGCAACATCATAATTCACATCACTTTCAGCATACCCCAACCATTCGGAGAAATTGAAAGTGTTGGGTAAGAAGAAAGGCAAACCTGAAGGTTCAAAATGCTCTAAAGGAGCACTTGGTTCGTTTGGATCATAATCCGATTCAGTGGTAGGATCATATAAAGTTCCGTTTTCGTAATAATACTTGTAATCCGACTGGACACGAGAAATCTCAGTATTATCCCAATCCATTGGTTCGTTATCGATTGACTCTTTTGCTTCAGCAGTATAATTCACTACAGAAGGATCATCAGCTTCTAAATCAGAGTTATTTACTGCAATAGCAACAAATTCATCAACTTTATTTTTCTCAAATTCGGCAGGTGTAATCCATTCGTCATCACCATTTTCCCGCATTCGAATTGATGCATTAAAAACATCATAGGCAGAATATCGAGTATCTCCATAATATTCGGTTTTATTTTCCCATGCGAGGTATTTTTGGGATATGGTTAAATTAATCTGGAGATCTTGATTGATAAAACCAACTAAATCAGAAATAAACATCCAAGAGTCAGAAATATCGGCATAATCTTCAGTTGAGTAGGTTTCATTCAACCAACGATCAATTTCGGAAACGACACTCTGGTTTTCAAATCCAAGAGTTATATTAAAAACGACATTATAGACAAAATTATCCCCCACATTAATATCGTAGGTATAAATCGGATCAGTTCCAGTTCCAGAATTTTCTTCCGAACCAGGAGCTTGAACCGATAAAATACTACTTCCAAGGAATAAAAATGCAATCATGCTTAAAGCTAAAATTTTTTTCATTTTTATCACAACATCCACTTTTTTGAGTGAGATATTAACTGATATGAACCCAAAGCTTTTAAGTTCTATAGAAAGATCTTCCGCAAATTGGTGAAATTTTGGCAAGAATTCTTTTTAAATGAAAAATTGCAGTGGTACAATCTCTTGTAAATATTTTAATTATAAACCAATTTAAGAAAATTTTAAGGATTTGAGATTGAAATGGAGTTTAAAAAAGAAAAAAGATGAAAATTAACCACTTATTTGTGTTGTGTTGAATTTTGATTGTTTGAAGTCTGGATTACATCATTTTTAAGTAATAAGAAAATGACCGACCCAATTATTAACACACTGCCTGCGATAATCAATATAATAACTAATGGATCGAGCCCCGAGGTAGGTTGTGGATCTGTATTAGTATCGGTCGTATCAGTAGTGGTGTTGGTCGAAGTTGATGTGGATGTGTCTGTCCCATCCCCTGGGTCTTGAGAATTATCTTTCTTCCCAAAAGGATCGGGATCGATATATAATGGTCCAAAAGAATCGCGATCGTATTCGTCATCTTCGAGATTGTCTTCAACCACTAAATTACTGACATCTTCACTTTCGATGAAGACAGAATCATTATTGCCGTATATATTATCGACAATCGAAACATTGAAGCAGGTATCTGCATAAATCCCATATGAGAAATTTAAAAATCCATTTTCTGTAAAATTAAGGTCATAACAGTCATAAAGACTAATAAGGTAATCGGTAGATCCATTAAAGAAGGTGCGTTGGATAAGAGTATTATTACAATTTTCCAGTTCGCCTCCCGAATCACAGTTCGTCAAGGTGCCATTAATCATGAAGACATTCTCACAATCCGAGAAAACAAAAGCGTATTCTGATTCGGTAATGGTGAAATTTACAAATTGAATGTTGGTGCAATTTCTCAATATAATTCCATTTGATCCAATGATTAGTTCTAAGTTGTAAATTATTAAATTTCGACAATTTACTAAATGAAATTCAGATTTTGGCCCAATGTTGTATGTTTGATTAAAAAGATCGGTGCGATAGAACATTGGGATACCATTTCGGGTATTGGAATCGTCTAGCGAAAAATTGGTTACATCATAATAATTGTATTCATAGCTACAATCGATAAACGCATTATTGGTCAAAATTACAGTATCTGCGGCTTGAAAATTAACACCCCTTGAATTCGCTCGGAGTTCATTATTATCTATGAATACATCTTGTGCATTTCGAGTATAAATCGCAGTGCCTGTGGTTGTTATATTACAACCTTCTACATGCAAGGTATCTATTTCGTAGCTGTAAATGCCATAACCAATCCCATCTAATGTCAGATTTGTACAAGTAAAATTATTGATATAATTGCTGTAAATTCCAAAATTATGAAAATCTGTAAGATTTAATTGATCGAAGGTAATGTTCTCACATCCAAACATTTGAATCGCACGAGCATTTTCGCCGATCTGAGTCTCTGAAATTTGAGAATTATTGACATGATTGAGAATCAATTGTCCAATTTCCCCCAAACTTTCATCTATCTGGCTTGTGTTTTCATAATAATAAAGTGGTTGATCATTGACTAAATTCGTGGTATCAATGGTCATATTTTCGGAGACTGCAGTATCATGAAATAAAATTCCTTCGTTCGAGAGGTTATTGTGAGCGAAATAGCCGTTATGACAGCCAGAGAGATAAATGGAGTCATCATCGGTAACATCAATCACATTATTTAATACAAGGAAATCAGAATGATCCAGAAAACGTAATCCCCATTCTTCTGTATTTGAAACGCTATTATTAGTCACTTGCGAATGAGAGCCACCAGAAATTTGCAAAAAGGCAGGGGCGCTATTCATAGATTGTGAACTTTGCATAGTAGAATTGAACATTGCAAAATCTACGGAATCAATAACCGAACAATAACAATCGCCGCTATTAGGTTTGTATAAATCATCAAATTCACATAGATCAACTGTAATATTTGCGGAGTTAAGCACATATAAAGGCTTTGTCATAACTATTCCAGAACCATCAAATCCAAAACGACAACGTGAAATAGTGACGTTTTGAGATTGTTCCATATAAATTCCATATCCAGTATT
The DNA here is from genome assembly GCA_025839675.1 of Candidatus Lokiarchaeum ossiferum. Taxonomy (GTDB): domain Archaea; phylum Asgardarchaeota; class Lokiarchaeia; order Sigyniarchaeales; family Promethearchaeaceae; genus Lokiarchaeum; species Lokiarchaeum ossiferum. The sequence continues at coordinate 4,404,506 of CP104013.1, read as the reverse complement.
TTCAAAATTACTGTTCGTAATTGTAATATTTTCGCAGCCTTCCATGAAAATCGAGTATGCCCCTTCATTAGTATACATATTTTGGATTTTGATGTTTGATCCATTAATAAGTGCCATCGCATATGAAAATTGTGGTATCATTTGAACATTCTTGATAATGACATGTCGGGTGGTTTGGTTCAACCACACTCCGTATGTTTCATCAGTTCGATTAAGTTCATATCCATCAATTACATGGGCCGTTGCCCAACTCAAACCAGTTGTGCCATTTCCAGAACAGAAGGCATCCAATTCAGCATCCCCATTAATATATATTGGAGAGTGCTCAACAGCAGATTGAATTTCATTGAAGAGTAATTCAGTCTGAGATTTCGATGCCATATTCATCGAATCATTATAGAGAAGGCTACTTCCAACGCCTAAAATAAATATCGCAACAAAAAAAACGCGAATTAAGTAAAGCGTTTTTTTTTGGCGAATAGTTTTCCATTTCATACTTTGCATAGTTTTCACAAGATAGTTTTCTGAATATCCCTAAATTAGAAATTACTGTTTTAGAAGTTTATGTAACTAAATTTCTTCCCAATTGTGATAAAATTATTTTAGAATTGATCGATCTTCTTGTTTTGGGAAACGCAAATCTCAATGATTCAATGATCTGTGAAATAATCTGATTAAAGCCGTTTACGAAATAAATGAATAAAAGAAATGAATAAAAGAAATGAATAAAAGAATTGAAATAATCAAAGAATTTATCGATTGATAAATTCCGCATGGTAACTTGAATCACATACAATGCAAAAGAAAAGAGAAAAAAGGACTGATTTCTCAGTCAAGAATTACTAGATAAATCAAAGATTTTTTATTTTCGTTTTTTGATAATCAAAGTTAATGCACCCAAGGAAGCAAAAACAACGAAAAGTGGAGTATATTCAGGAATATTGAATCCACCATCATCGCCATCGCCCTCACCAGTACCATCAGAAGGAGGGGCCACATAACCTGCTGCAAAAACAGAAAGATGATCAATCTCAATAATCAAAGTTCCCGATGTTCTATCAATGGTTTTCGTAAAATTATCGAATACCCATTGATCCGTCGATTCATCTAACGTATATATCTGGAAATATTGAAGAATTTGGGAGTCATTAAGAGCTAAAACATCCGAAGGTAATTCCACTTCAATGGTCATAGGCATAGTTAAAGCATTCATTCAATATCCATTCAATTTAAACAAATCACACCTCGATGTGTAGAACACCACACAAATTAGTTGGAGAAATAAAAAATTCTATTGAAAATATATATTTCGTTTATTAAACTTAGCAAAAACTAATTGAGAAGTTTGCTTCTTGCAATATTTCATAAGTTTATTATAAGTTTCTTCAAATCCGTAACCAACATATCTTGATTCATGAGCATCTGAACCAAAAGTAATAGGAATATTTCTGTTAATCACTTCGTGAATGATTTTATCATCAGGATATTGCGTTGCAACCGGTTTACAAAATCCCGCATGGTTGATTTCTATTGCCATATCACTTTCTTCAACGGCATCCAAAAATTTCAATGTATATTCCCAAATTTCTTCATTAGGCAATATCCCAAATTTCTTAGGTAAGTCACAATGCCCAACGATGTTATAGAATCCAGTTTTCACCATTTTTATGTTTGTTTCATAATATTTTTTATATATAATATTAGATCCAACTTCTTCCATTAAAGAAAAACTGTCTGGACTATCAACCGCACGTTCCCCTACACCATCAATATCTATAACATGCACAGAACCGATAATATAATCTAAATCATCAAGAAATGGTTCTAAGGCAATCTTATAATTTGAAAATGATTTTGGAGTAAAATCTACTTCAGAAGCAACTTTAACTATAATTTTATCTTGGTATTTTTTTTGGACTTGTTGGCATGATGCAATATATTTTGGAAACTGCTCCATTCGCATAGCCCATTGTTCAACGTTAGCCTCTTTTGAAATTAAATGCATGGGAAAATGATCACTTAAGCCTATTTCACATAAGTTTTTCTCAATTGCCGATATAACGTACTCTTCCACGGTGCCTTTAGCATGATTACATAAGTAATTATGAGTGTGATTATCCCAAAATTTCATTATATTTATGAAAAATTGGGATTTTCAAAAAATTTTTTGAATATCAAACATTCATTTTTGTGAGATGAATATTTACCTAATTCGGCATGGAGAAACTGATTGGAATAAACAAGGAAAAATCCAAGGACACATGGACATAGCTCTCAATCAACAAGGTCGATTGCAAGCAAAAATATTAGCATCTAAATTTAAGAATATAAAAATTGATCGGATTTATACATCAGATTTATTACGAGCATCCCAAACAGCCGAAATCATTAATAAAACAACAAAATCGCTTCTAATTGCAGATGAACGGTTACGAGAACGGAATTATGGAGATTGGCAAAATTATTCTTGGTCAGAAGTACATTCACAAAATCCAAATTTGAAGGAAGAATGGAGAACCAACCCAGTGCACTCTAGACCACCTAAAGGAGAATCATTGCATGATTTATACAATCGAATTACTCGATTCTTATCAGAACTCATTAGTGAGGCGAAAAACAATATTTTAATCGTAGCCCATAATAGTCCCTTGAAGATTCTTATTTCTATTGCGAAAGGAATTACATTAGAAGAATTTCATACCATTGACCACCTTTCAAACACAGAAATAATTCAAATTAAATCAACAGAGGGCAATTTATCAATAAACGAAGAAGAATACAATAAAATAAGTCTTAATAAAACAAAACTTGCTTTCCAAAATCAAATTGTCTAATTTACTTTGTCAATTTGTAGATATAATTCATTGCAACATCTTTCGATAAGATTAAAAACACCAGAACTATCTGAATTGTGATCATCTTCGAAATCTCTTATTTTTTCATTAATTCCAGCAGCATCATTGAGAACTAAAATTTTATTTTCCATTTCTTTTCTATTGCTGGCGAAAAAATCATATATCAAATCCCGACGCAAAAATCGATCCATTGTGAAAATTATATCTTTGGATTTTAACCACGCTTTTGAGACACGATGCGGTTCGAGCATGTCTGTCGTACCAAAGCCCCTTTTTTGCAAAAATCCCTTAGTTGCATCAGACACGGTAGAACCACGCCTTTTATAACCAGCATGGCTTACTTGAATATTCCTTACATTAGATTTTTTAGATTTAATTAATAAATCTCTTAAAATCAAAGAAGCAACCGGACTTAATCGCAGATCATCAATACATACAAAAGCAATGGAGGTTATACCTTTAAATACATGGGAAATTTGACATCACCAAATAAATAATAAACACTTAATTAATTCCAAAACGTCTTAGAATTTATTTATTTCCAAAAGGATATTAGGTAAAAAAAAATAGTATTGCTTAATGGTTAAAGAATCCCCAAATATTGATCCAGCCTTTTTACAGCAAATCAAAGAAATTCGACAAACTCTATATCTCTTATTAGAAATTGATAGACCAGAAAAAGTTTTAGAGAGGTTTTTAGAAGGATATTCATCTATTTTAAAAGCAGATGCAAGTACAATAGTATTTTGGGAATCCGAGCTTGGATTTTTTAATACCCTATATAATATTCCAAATGATATTCCGTTAAAAGGAATGATCCTCATTCCAGAACAAGGAGGGCTTGACGGGAGAATTTTTAGAGAACAGCATACAAAACCACTCTGTTTATCTAACTATTCCAAGAATATGGATGCCTACGCAATTATGAAGCCTATCGGTTATCAGTACGCATACGGAATTCCCTTGTTTTCACATAATCAAACTATCATTGGAACAATGTGCTTTTATTTTAAAGAACGCACAAAAAAAATAACTCAGAATGAAGAAATCCTCTTAGAAGAAATTGGACAACAAACGAGCATTGCAATATTAAACGCTCGATTAAATCAACAATTAGAAGACTCTAAAAAAGATTCGGAAGAATCAAGAAATTTTCTTGACTTATTATTAAATTCAAGCCCAGATATAATTATTAATACAGATCTCACAGGCAAAATTAAATTTTGGAATAAAGCTGCTGAGAAATCAACAGGTTTCCCTGCAAATATCATGATGAATCAAAAACTTCCTTTAGTTTCGGATGAAAATGAAGAATTTTTCTATTCAAAATTTGGGGAAGCAAGAAAGGGCAAAACAATTTTCAATTTTAAAATTTTGCTCAAAACAAAAAAACTGAAAGGTGCAGAAACAGAAATACATCGAACTATCAATATGTCTCTAGTACCAGTTCGTAACCAAAAAGAAAATTTGGATTCTATCCTTTTGACAGGACAAGATATTTCAGAAAAACAGAATCTAAAAAAACAAGTGGATGAGTACAATCTTGCATTAAATCAAAAAGATTTGGCTTTAATTCAAAAAGATGAATTATTACTCCAGACTCAAGAGGAATTGATCATCGCTGAAAAATTAGCAACTATTGGCTTAATTAGTGATAAGCTAAACCACCAGATAAACAATCCTTTAATGGGAATTATTTCTGCATTATCTATTCATTTAGATGATATTGAGGAATTAGAAAAACTTAGAATTCAGGGAGGAAACACAATAACAGAAAATATTAGTCATTTTTTAAAACCGCAAGTTTTAGATATCATCTCTGAAGGAGAACGAATTAAATTCATTTTGAAAGAATTAAGACACTTTTCTGAAGTTGCCAAAGAAGTTCATTATCGTGATAATACAGAACTATTTGAAGTTATCAATCAAGTTATCAATGAATTAAAAGACGAACCCGCTTATGCAGATATCAAATTAAAACTTTCCAAAAAAATAAATAAAGCAAAAATCCTAGGTAATTTTAATCAGCTAAAATACGTCATACGCGTTATGTTGGAAAATTCAACACGAGCGATTAATTTAGCCAAAATTTATGATCCTTCCAGACAACCAGAAATTGAGATATATATTAATAAATTTATTCTGAATCAAAAGAAATATATTCGGTTTGAATTATCGGACAATGGAATTGGATTAAATACGGATCAAATAAGTAGAATTTTTGAACCATTTTATACCCTTTGGGACAATCCAAACCAAAATCCCAATGATCCAGAAGAAAATCATGTTGGTTTAAGTTTAGCAACAGCTCAAATTATTTTGCATAATCATCATGCTTACATAAATGTTGAAGGAAAAAAATTAGATCCTTCTCAAAATGAAAAAGATCGGAAGAATTCAGGAACTAAAATCACGATTGATTTTCCCGAAATATAAAGAGTGAAAAGATAATTTTTTTTATAATAATATCCTAATCCTAGTGTTAAAGCGTAAAGAAAGCAATTAGGAGTACGATGGTTATGGGTAAAAAAGCAAAAACAAAGACAACTTCAAAAGATGATTCTGACTCAAATAACATTCAAAATCAAGCAAAAGTACTAATAATTGATGATGAAAGACTGCTTCGTCAAAGTATCAAGAAAATTTTAGAAAGAGCGGGTTTTTATTGTGAAACTGCATTTGATTTCCAAACTGCTAAAAAATGTGTTGAAAATTTACATTATGATTTAATATTAGCGGACATCGTCTTACCAAAGATGAGTGGTATAAAACTAATTGCAACATTACAAGAAGAATTTGATCTGGATGCAGCAATAATTTTTATTACTGGCGAACCAAATTTAGAAACAGCAATGCAAGCGATTCATATTGGAGCTTCAGATTATTTAGAAAAACCTGTTAGCCGAGGATTGCTGATTGAGACAATTCAAAATGTTTTAATCAGGAAAAAACATGAGTTGGAAGTTTTAGAAAATAATACTCGAAAACCAATAACATTAAATCAATCTTTCTTCAATCTTGAACGATCGGCGATAGATTCAGACTCATTGAAGAAAATTAAAGAATCTATTGAACTTATGCATAAATCGTTGGTAACGCTAAAGAAGAAGTTTGGAAATGATTTTAATGAAGAGCAACGCACGTTACTGAATAACATCGCGCAAAACAATTCAACTTTAAAAAAAATACTAAAAGAATTTCCAGAATAACAACTTTGAACGATGTTTTTTTGATTTTAGATTTCACAAATCTTTTACACCAAAATTTAATATAACAGCATATACTTTGTTAGATTAAGTATCTTAACAAAGATCGATCTTCGTTTTTGGAGGAATCACCACGTTTAATATTCGCATTAACCAATTAAAACGACAAATTTCATCAAATATTGAAAAAATTGTTTCTCAAGAAACAAAGAATGTAGCCATGCTCGTGAAAGAAGATCTTGAACAGGAAACATTCCATTTGCTATACCAGCATTTAAATCAAATTAATCTTTTAGGCCAAATTTATTCACGAGCAATTTCTAAAATGGCTTCCGATGAAATATCTGATGAAATATACTATAAAATTCAATCTTTGGAAATTTTCATGGATTTAATAATTATAGCTATTTCGGAACACCCACTGGAATTTCCTCTAGATATTTCACAAAAAATTGATTTAAAACAAGAAAAATTTACTAATTTACAGGAACAAATCAGACCAATTAAAAAAATGCAAAATCATTCTTTAACTACAATTGAACATATCTTAGAATACATTTTACAAAATTCAAGACAAAATTATAAGGAATATAGTCAATTTTTATCATGGGAACAATTAGTGTCCTTTGTATTTGGTACCGATATCTCGGACAAGACAAAAGGGGCAAAAAAAATAGAACAAGTCAATATAAAAGAACAAATTCTTTACAATAATCTTCAAGGTCCCTTGATTAATGAAATTTCCCAGAAATATGATGGAATTATCGCCTATACGATGAGTTTATTAACAATGATCTCTACAACAGATTATTCGGATGAATTTAATGGCCGTCTAAATAAAATTCTAGAAAAATTGGGATCATCAACTCAAATAACCTTATTGCAGAATAGATTATTAAAAACAATGAAACATCGAGATACTAAAGATAAAGACATCAAAAATATCCATCAGAATCTAATTGAAGATTGTAAATCACCATCTATGAATTGTGAAATTGAAAAAATTGAAAGAATTTTTGGCGAATTGCATTTTCCAATAATAGATCTCGAAAACAGACAGCTACCCCCATTAAAAGACATTGAGAACTTTTCCGATATTTTCACGTCTGAAAATCTTTTAACTTACTTCCGTAAACTTAAGATTTTTTGGAATGAATATAATGAAATTTTCCAAGAATTACAAGCAACCTTAAAAGATCTATTAGATTTCTTCAATTCAATTATTAAAACGACCAATAAAATAACAGCAGATCTATTTTCCCGAGGTTTTCAAGCATCTATCCCACTTCATGACATAGAAACATGTGAACGAGCAGGAATTCATATTAAAAATATCGCCGCCACTTCATCCAATCATAAAACTCAGGTTTCAGATAAATCCAACGATATGAAATTAAAATTATTACGAAAAATGGAAAAAGAATGGAAAAATTTGGAAAAAATACTTAAAAAGAAAAGCATGGAAGAAGATACAGTTACAAACATAGGAGCGGATGACAAAATATTTTCGGAATTCTTGATATTTTTCCAAGGAGCATTTATTCGTTTAAATCAAAATAAAGTTTTTTCAGGATATCGAGAAGAGGTTAACATTGCCAGCCGAATTCTTTATTCAATAGTAAATGTTGAAAAAAATGTATTGGATTTACTCAAACCAATTGAAAATTTACGATTCAACACAGAAAACAGAGACGAATATAAACCAATTATCTATGCATTACGCCAATATATTGAAAAGAGTAAATCACTCATAGATTTCATTATTTTAGTTTCAAATTTAGCAAAACAATTATGGCAATTAAATCGAGAATATGTAATGTTAATTGGTGAAGATACTGAATTTATATTATCTCCTGAGAAAATTGAAGACTTAATTAAAGAGATTCCAGTCATCATTAAACGAGAATTTCAACAAAGGTTAATAACAAGCGAAAAACGGAAAGAAAAGCAAAATTATTATATTGAATTGATGGAAAGCATATCAAAATTGAAAGAAATACCAATTCAACAAAGAATGTGGCTTTTACCCTGCTCCGAAAATGATTTTGATTCTTGTGTAGATCTTAGTTAGTTTTTACCAAAATTATTTTTTACTAACCTTCTTTTGTTTTCTTGGGGCAATAACAATACGTTTCATACAGCGATCATTTACTACGCACATTTCACACTTGGGTCCTATTGGTTTACAAATTGTTTTTCCAAAAGATACCAATGTATAGTTAATCACTAACCATTCAGATTTTGGAAATGCTTGTTCCAAAGCTAATTCTGTTTTTTCGGGAGAATTGGTTGTTACCCACCCAGTACGATTTGAAATCCGGTGCACATGGGTATCCACTGGAATCACGGGAATGTTAAAAGACACCACAAGAACACAATTAGCCACTTTTCGCCCCACACCTTTAATTCTCATGAGTTTTTCTTGTGAAGGTGGAACTTCGTCATTATATTCTTCATGAATTATTCGACTAGCTTCAATAATTCGCTTTGCTTTTTGGCGATAAGTTCCAGAACTGTGAATTAATTGTTCAACATGCTCTAAAGGAGCATGAGCTAATTTTTGAGGAGTATCATAATGCTTCCATAAGTTTTCAATCACTTTCAAGGTTGTTTCATCTTTTGATCGAACGGAAAGCATGGTGGCAATTAGAGTTTTAAAAGCATGTTCCTTACGAATATTTGCGGAATCAAAATTATAATTTTTCGGATCCGGCTGTAATTCTTCTAAAAGAACAGTTGTTCCCTTAATCTGTTCAAACATTTCATGAAGCATTTGAATTCGTGTAGCTTTATTTTGACTTGGTTTTATGAAATTGCTTGCAACCATTATATTTCTATATGTACGTTTGCATTAAAAGAATAAAATTTTCGGGTTTAAGTTAAATGTGAACCTTACTTATTTCCTAAAACCCAAAGAAAAATTTAATTCAAAATAATGATATTTTTAAATATGCTATATCCGCAAATACACGAATTAATTAAAAACGCAACAGAAAAATTTCATTTTTCAGGTGTTATTTCGATAGAAGAATGCGGAAAAATAATTTTTGAAAAAGCTTATGGATATGCAGATCGGAGCAATAAAATTCTTAATACAGTCAAAACAAGATTTGGAATGGCATCAGGTTCCAAATTTTTTACCGCTTTGGGAATAGGAAAGTTAATAGAAGAAGGAAAGATTAAATTAGACTCAAGATTTTGTGATCTAGTCAAATCAAACTTTCCAAATTTTGCACCAGATATAACTGTCCGCCACCTCCTTACCCATACATCAGGGGTTTTTGACCATTATGATGAGGATTTAGTTGAAGATTTTGACAATTACTATTTATCTTTACCATGGTATTTTTTAGAAACCCCATCTGATTACATTCCAATATTTCAAGATCAAGGCATGAAATTTCAGCCAGGTGATAAATTCTGCTATTCTAACGGAGGTTACATCCTTTTAGGAATTATTATTGAGGATGTGACAGGTTTAAAATATCGAGATTTTATTAAACAACAAATTTTCAAACCTTGTGAAATGTATGATTCTGGATTTTTTGCAATGAATAAACTGCCAGATCGAACTGCCATTGGATATATGGATAAAAAGGATGGGACATGGCAAACAAATATTTACAATTTACCAATCAGGGGCGCGTCCGACGGAGGAGCCTATACTACAGTTAGTGATCTAAAAAAAATTTGGAGATGTTTCAACTCATATTCTATTCTCAATGAAGAGTTGACAACCCTCTTTAAAACAAAACATGTTGAAATAAATCCTTCAAGAGATGTATTCTACGGATTGGGAATGTATATAATTGGGAACGATACCAATCTTTTGATTGGATTAATGGGTGAAGATGCCGGAGTGGGATTTAACACTAAGTTCGTTGAAGAAAAAGATTGGATTATAAGTATAATTTCGAACACTACATCGGGAGAAGCTCCTATCTATAAAGCATTACTTCCATTTCTTAAGAAATAGTTTTTTTAATCTATATTGCAAAGATATGTTTATGAAAAAAAAGATATTACTTCTGACCGTTTCAGCCTTAATCATAATAATTTTAGGGGGATTTTTCTATATATATAATCCATTTTATCAAGGAAACGATTATGAGCCAAATGTTTTTCAAATAAATGATATTGAAGTGAATGATTTCACTTATATTCTCCAATATGATCAGTATAATTCAAAAGAAGGGGTTGTAGAAGATCTTAAATCTACTCCCTTTGACTTGATTATCATGGATGCCTTTTATGATACTACAGCTTGGACTCAAGAAGAAATTCATTATATTCAATTCAATTCTAAACAACCAAAAATTTTATTGAGTTATATCTCAATTGGAGAAGCAGAAACGTATAGAGACTATTGGGATCAGAATTGGGATGCAGATAATGATGGAATTCCAGATGAATCTGCACCTGATTGGTTAGATATTGAAAATCCAGACTGGGAAGGAAATTATAAAGTGAAATTTTGGAAAGAAGAATGGGCAAATATAATCTTCGGAACAAATGAGTCTTATGTAGATAAGATTATAACTCAAGGATTTGCAGGTATCTATATGGACATCATTGATGCATTTGAGTATTTTGAAGAACTAGGCGATAGCTTAGCCCCCCAAAAAATGGTGAATTTTGTCAAAAACATTTCGCAATACGCAAAATCAATAAATCCGGAATTTCTTATCGTCCCACAAAATGGTGAAAGATTGGCAGAACTTGAAGGATATCTCGATTATGTCGATGGAATTGGAAGAGAAGATGTGGAATATGAGGATAATTGGAAAAATTCAAAGGAAGAATGCGATTACACCAATCAGTATTTACAGACATTTCTTTCTGCAGGAAAATTCGTCCTTGAAGTTGAATATTGTACTTTTCCGCGGTTTATTAATGATGTGTATGCTTCAGCAACAAATCAAGGCTATTTATGTTATGCTGGTCCTAGAAATTTAGCAAATATCCAGTTGAATTCTAATTTCTTACCAGACTGAGATTTTTTATCTAAAACCATCCAAGAATGCCTTGATATTCAGTGCAAGGCGTTCTGAATTATAACCCCCTTCTAAAAGAGCATATCTTCTCCCATTACAGCGCTTTAAGGAAAATTCTTTCATTATTCGCCCAATTTTATCATAGCTTTCTTCACTTAGTAGGTTACCCCAATCTCCTATTCCTTGATCAAATCCCGCAGAAGCAACGATGATATCACAATCTTGAGCATTCTTTAATGCATTTTCCACGATCATCAAATACTCTTCTTCTGTAGAAGCATCAGGATTAAGAATTTCATAATCATGGAATGGAGACAATATATTAATGTTTCCATCACCCTCATGCAAATCAAAATCGAGGATAAATGCACGTTTAATTGAAGAGGTTGCTCGTAGATGAAGTAAAGATACTGCGATATTGTTAAAGTAACAAAACCCCCAATTAGAATCCCGTGAAGCATGATGACCCGGAGGTCGGATTAAACCAAAAGAATTAATACCATCTTTTGCTAAATCCGCACATTTTATTGCGGCACCAGCACTCAGAGAAGCAGTTTTATAATAAGAATGTTTTTTAATTTCTTCGATTTGAGATTTGGTATGAGCTCGTTCTAAACATTCAATTGCAGCAGGTTTAGGTTCAATAAACTCATTCGAAGGATCTGACTTCAATAATTTCCAAGAAGGAAGCAAACGATTCTGATCTCCAGCGGGGGTATGATCATAGGATTTTAAGAAAGCTTTATGAAAAATGATCTTCATCGGTATATTTATTTCATCGGTATTTTTTATTAAGTTAAGGTTTTTTAATGGCAAAGAAATTCATTATCACAGATTTAGATGGGACTCTCTTAGATACACCTGGTAAATTATCAAAAAAGTATATTGAGCAACTTAATAAATGGATCGATCAAGGTTTAGCTTTTACAATCGCCACAGGAAGAGATTTAAAAAAAACGATGAAAGCAATTAATGGATTAACTTTAAAATATCCCGTAATTCTCACCAATGGTGCAATTCTAGCAGAACTTGCAACTGAAACATACCTGAAAATAACTCATATTGATGATAATATCAGTAAACATCTAGTTCAAAAAGGACAAGAATTCCAACTTTTTCCGATTGTTTTTGCTGCATTTGACCCTAAAAAGCAACAAATGCATTTTAATAAAGGTGTTTGGGGACCTCAAAAGGAAATAACATTTTTATCATCCGATAAAGTATATCCTTTACTCGAATTACAGTGTGTTAGCATTCAATACCATGCAAAAAAAGAACAACTCGATCCCTTACTAAAATGGGTTAAAGAAAAGTATGGAAATCAAGTAAATATCATTTATATTGAAGATGTTGCATACTCCACATCAGGAATCGCGGGAGAATGGTTCTGGTTGGAAATTAATTCTCATGAAGCGGGAAAAGACAAAATGCTTAAGCATTTATTATCAGTAATTAATGTAAAAATAGAAGATGTAATAGCGATTGGAGATAATCATAATGATACCGATATGCTAAAAATTGCAAGTCAAGGAATTGCAGTAGCAAATGCTGTTGATTCAGTAAAAAAAATTGCGGATCTTATTATTCCTTCAAACCATGAAGGAGGAGTGTTTCAATATATTGAAGAACATTTAGACGAATTTATTTAACAGGATCGTCATCATCCTTCAATGTTTTGAAAGCATCCAACTTTTTTGTAAACTCATCAAAGGAATCAAGGGATTTCATTGCCGCATCCAACGCCGCATCGGCTCGGGCCTTTAAAGAATGCATTTTTGGAGATACTTCTTTCCCAGAAATGAGCGTGGACCTACGAGTATTCTTTTCAATAGGAATGTCATCAGAAATCATATTTTGTTCATTAATGACAGTGTTTTGGGGAACATCGCCTGGTTCCTCACAAGAAACCGAAAGAGTATTAGAGGAAAGTTGTTTCTTCAAAATTTTATCATCATCTAAGGCTAATTGATTGAATTCAAGACAATTTTCTTTTTGTTTTTTTTCTTTATTTGATGATAATGACACCGAATCATTCTTATTTGGAGTTTGAGGAGATTTTTTTAATTCATTAAAATTAATATCGTTTCCCACTTCCCCACCAGTGATATCTCGAAGACTCGACATAATATCTTCAAGTTCTCGCACAGTATCGACTTCATAACCACCTAAATTTAAAATTTTACTTTCATTCTCCAATAATTTTGTTTGGCGTTTTCGTTCTGTCCCATCTGCAATTTTTTGTAAATCAATAAGTTGCTTTTTTCGTTCTGCTTTTAGACGTTTTCTCCTTTCTTCACCCATTAACATGATATTTACATAATCATCCTTGAAAAATTTGACCGCAAAGTTAACAATATCTCCGATATTATCCCAAGCTTTTTCTTGAACTAACTTTTCTAACCAAACGAATAAATTATAATTCAAAGGGATATTGATTAATTTTTCATCACGAGACAGCCCCTTCACAGATTCTGGAGGCTCTAATAACCAAGTAAAGATACTTGTTAAGAAATCTTGATTGGATAAAGCAAAATAACCATAGGCAGACGATAATGAAGAAAACATTGAAACTGTACAAAGAGCAATAACTCGCCCATTATAAAAATGCGTACAACTGGCTAGAACACTGCGAGGTGCATCTACTTCTTTTACCCACTCTTCCCCGTCCCATTGAGTATGAAAAGCATTGATGCTGGAACGAGCGAGGGGAAAGATATGAATATTCTCATCGGCTTCAATAATTTTGTTTATTTTTATACTACAAGCACTGGATTGAACAATCCCATCTAAATTACGAGTCGTGGGGTGAGCTTCAAAATCCTTCACGATTACGCGAGTTTGCTTCCCCTGAAAATTCATGGAATCAAAAACAATATTGTTTGAAAATTCAAACCCAAAATGATGAGTTAAAGCGGAAAGATTAGTATTTGCTCCATAATCTCCCCCTTCATCATGAACTATTAGTAAGCTTCCCCCCTTTTTTACAAATTCAACCAGAACCTTAATTTCCACTTCAGAAAATTGAGATTCTCGAGGACCTCCAATTACAACCATGCGATACTTCTCGAGTTTATCTATACCAGAAAAGCCAGCTTGAATCTTTCCAAGGCTAAATGAAGAACCAAAGAGAAATTGAGTAAAATCAGCATAGCTAGGAGACTCAATAGTTAACATATTATTATGGGAATAGTCAAAACAAATTGTGTTTTTTAAATTGTTCTTACTCAAGAGTTAACACCTAACCAAAATAAAATAAATTTCGTATACTACAATATCATCAATCAAGATAAAAAAGATTCCGCAAGGGATTTATTGAAATTTCTTTTTTACAAGAATTTCAATGACAACATGATATTCATGGGGTTTAAAAGCTTTCACTAAGCGCCGTTCTAATAATTGCGTTTCATACCCATTATCATTCGCAATCTGGGTAAATTCATCGAACATCAATGTAGACTCTTTCGGTTCTACCCCTTCATAAATAACAATGGTCCCTTCATCTTTAGTTGCTTGTATAGCATATTCAATTGCATCTACGGGTGCAGGAAGTAATCCCATAATAATGCGGTCTGCTCGCACCCCTTGTTTGACCAATTTCATGATATTTTCTTTGCAATCTCCAAAAATCGGTGTAATGATAGATTCAACGTGATTTAACTTCACATTCTCTTGTAAATATTTGAAGGATTCGGGATTCCATTCAATTGAATACATTTTTTGGGGTTTTTTGGACTTTGCAATCCCTAGGGAGAAATACCCGATTCCAGCAAACATATCAATAATGACTTCACCTTTCTTAATTTTCTTTGGAAGAAGGGAACGTTCATGTGTGTTCCCTTTTGCAAACATAATGCGCGTAAAATCAAATTTATAGCGAACACCATTTTCAGAGACAATTACTTCGGTACTTTCATCCCCCCATACATGTGTCAAACCTTTAGGTTGACGGAATTTGCCTTCAATTTGACCTGATCGTACCCATACCGCTTCTATGCGATGCAGAATGGAGTGCATGGCTATCGCAATCTCTTTTCCATAGGGTTGTAGTGGAGGTTTAAGATTCAAAATAGCACGTCGATTTAATTCTTGGAAACCACGGGGTAAATGTTGTAATAGATCTTCAGGAATAGAATTAGTTTTTAGCAATTCTTCCTGAAGCATTTCTTTAAAACCCATTAAGATAAAAAAAATACCATAATCAAAAAATTTTCCGATTTGGAGCTGGGGAAGATTAATTGGAAAGTTTTTGTTCAATTTCGTCCTTTCTTTCATTCAAAGTTTTTAGAATTGGTTGATAATCTCCTTCAAAATAATGGTAAATGAAGAGCCAACAAATAATTCCTGGAATCACGAAGAGAAGAGATAGCGAAATAGCAATCGGATAATTACCTGGAAATTTTTGGAGGAAAAACCCGAGAATAACAGGACCAATACCTCGACCTATCGCTTCAATAAATCGATTGGTCGAATATAAGGTGCTTCGAGTTTCAGGAAGATTCAAAGCTTCGATTACAATTGGTTGATTAATATCAAATATGGAAGTTGTTGCCATAAACACAAGAATTAGTGCAAATTTTAGCAACATTATTGGATCCGTGAAAAATTCTGGAATGCTTTGAATATTTGAAGAAAACGGAACAATGAAGAAGAAGGCCAGACTAAAGATTAGAAAGCTAAAGGCAAATATGATTGCTTTAATTCGCCCATGGAAATTTTTAGGGTAAGATCTTTTCCCAATTTTATTCGATATTCTAGCAAAAATACGAGTTCCTATTAATGTGCCAACAAGATTCAACAATCCAAGAAGTAATACAACATAAAACGTATCTATAAACGCATATTTTACTTGAAAGAAGGGTATAATTGCAACATCAATGATACCGAACATAATTACTGAGAAAAAGCCTTCAATTATCATCAAAAGATTAGATTTTGATTTGAATATTCTTTTCACACTCTCAAAATTCATTTTATACTCATATTTGGCTTTAGAATTTTTCATAACCTTCTGTAAAACCGCATCATTTTCGGCTAAACGAAATGATTTTCCAAATGACAAATATAATATAGAATTTAAGAAAGCTACGAAACCTAATAACGCTAAAAGGATATTCCAAGGAAGAAATGTTACGGAGGAAATGAGCATCCCAATCGCATAGCCAACAGTGTATGCAATGGCTAATTTACCATAGGCATTGCTTTTTTCTTCAGGAGCCACAGCATCGGAAATTAACGCTTGAATTATAGGACCCATCCCTCCACCCATCCCGATCAAGATATTTCCAACAATAAGAGCCGGATATTGATTGATGAGAGAAATTAAAATAATTCCAAACCCAACTAAAGAATTCAGGATAATAATTATGGTTTTTTTACGAATATAAGTTGAAAGAGGCCCAATCAATAGACACATTATGGCAAAACTCCACGCTTGAACCGAAATGACTAACCCCATATCTAATGCATGGAATGGTTCATTTGGCCAGAATTGTTGAGATAACTTGACCAACAAGGGGATCATGGAAGATCCGATGGCACTATTCACAAAAGCCATCAAATAAATTACTTGCATCGTGGATTTTTCTTTAAATTTCTTCATCATACTCTTGAGTTTTTACCCTTATTTAAAAATAATAGCTCCAAAACGCACCTAATTTCAAATCCAAATTTATGAAATAATGCAATTTCGGACTAGATCCATGTTTTACAGAGGAAAATGACCAAGTCGTTCATTATAGACAATTTCAAGATATTTTTAAAATATTTTTTCAGTATTTGCTCTATTTCTTCATCCGTAATCTGTGGAATTGGAGATAATTCTTCTTCAAAAGAAACCCCAGCTAATTCTTTAATCGTTCTCCGAATTTCATGCTTAAATTGAGTAAAAATTAAATCGATGGAATCAGATTTACCTCGTTCGCTTTCATTTGGCATGATATAACAAAAAGTTCCAGTTGTTTGCAATTGGGAGAGCCACCCAAACGGTTCTTCAAATTTCTCCCTAAGGAGTTTAGTTGAACCAAAACCTATAGCAAAAATGTATTCATATGTTAAAAAATTGGATATTTTTGAATTTTCGGAATAAATTTGCATCTTTTGATTCTTTTTGTTGAATTTTTTCACGATTCCTTGATAATACGACATGTTTTGGAATTTGAAATATAGATTAACTTGGGAATCAAAGGTTGAGAAAAAGTCATAAAATTCATATAATTCTTGGGGGTAAAACATATAGCTGTGATCAAATAGAATTTTAGTGTTTGATTTCGAAGATCCTTGGTTAAATGGAAAATAAAAAGGATGTTTTTCAATTTGTTTCCGAGTTTCAATCATTATTGAAGTGGAATATAACACTTCCAAATCAATAAATTTCCAAATAATGGATTTTAAATACGATCTCTCCCCATTCGGTGTTATCGTATAGTTTTTTTTCTTTCTACCATATTTTGAAGGTTCGAGAGAGTGAATCTTGATAATCTCTTGGTTTTCCATCCGCTGAAGTATTTTATAGACTTGTGAAGGTTTAGACACTAATTGCAGCAATTCCAAATAGACATATAGATCATACCCACAATGAGGTTTGTTGAATAATCTTTTCAAGATTTCATATTCTATTTGTCGAGTATTCATAAAAATCATGGGATACCTTTTTCTATTTAGTTCGCAGTTTTGGAACAAATTCTTTTAAATTTGATAATAATTGATCAACATGTTCATCCGTAGTCCACCTTCCAATACTAAATCGCAAAGAACTGGCCGCTTCATCCTCAGATAAGCCGATCCCCATCAATACACGAGAGGGTTTTGTTTCCCCTGCATGGCAAGCAGCCCCTACAGAACAAGCAATATGATGATTGTCCAACTCTACCATTAAATCATAGGCAAATACCCCTTTGAAACAGATATTAATGTTATTTGGAATCCGTGATTTTAAACTTCCATTCAATTTAGTATCTGGGATTGTTTCCAAAATTTCTTTGATCAATCTATTTCGTATATGAGTGAGTCGTTGATATTCTACATCAAAGTCGTTTTGTGCTATTTCAAGTGCTTTCCCCATCCCCACAATCCCAGCCACGTTTTCAGTAGCGGGACGTAATGAAAACTCTTGAGAACCACCATACATCAACGGACGGAGCAATTGAGATGCAGTACATTCATAATTTTGAGCACTGGGAGCATTTTTCACATATAAAAAACCTACCCCCTTCGGGCCATAAAATTTATGCGCGGAGACACTCAATAAATCAATATTTTCTTCATTAACATTAATCGGGACTTTCGTAATAGCTTGTACCGCATCGGTATGAAATAGAACATGATGATCATGAGCAATTTTGCCAATTTCTGATATCGGATTTATTGTCCCAGTTTCATTATTAGCATACATGATAGAAATAAGGGCAGTATTAGGTTTAATTGCTTCTTTCACGTCTTGAGGATTAACCAATCCCTCTCGATCTACCGGAATCCGAGTTACTTCAAATCCTTCCCGTTCGAGAAAATTCGCCGTTTCCCAGACTGCAGGATGTTCAATGGTATCAATAATTAAATGTGGTACCACATCGGGATGCATTTCTCGATATTTATACATCACACCTTGTAGAGCAAGATTATCAGCTTCTGAACCTCCACTAGTAATGATAATTTCTGTTGGAGAAGCTCCAATAAAATGAGAAATGGTTTTTCTAGCGTGGATTAGCCCTTCATGGGCATCTAACCCAAACTCATGAACCGATCCCGGATTACCAAAATCTTCCAAGTAATATTTATTCATGATGTCCACTACTTCAGGGTGTACTGGAGTAGTAGCATTGTAATCAAAATAAATCCGAGATGAGTTTGACATTTATTTTTATTAATGTAAAAGATGAAAAAAAGATTTGTGAGGAAGATAACTATCGTTGTTTTTTAATTACTACTGCCATGACCACAACCACCCCCAGAAAACCGGCACCAAATCCCGCTCCAACTAGAGTATTTGTGCTAATTCCTAGAAATCCCCCACTTGTTTCAGATGAAGGTGGCAGATCACTTGTCGTCGTGGACGTGTCACTAGTAGATGACGTTTCTGTTGTAGTTGTTGAATCTGTTGTGGTTGTTGTCTGGGCTACAACTGTTATAAAAATGGTTTCTTGATCCCAATTGCCCTCTGTATCGTTCACCCACAATGTCAAATTGTAAACTCCTATTGCATATCCATCAAATGCAAAGTTAATTTCCGCCCCATCCCATGCAAAAATTCCTTGACTCACACTATTTACATAAAATTGATAAAAAGCAGGATTTGAATCATAGCAGGTCCAATTTATGAAGTTATTTTCACTACCTTGTTCAAATGAACAATTTTCGTGGGATAAAATTTGTGGACTATCGGAAATATAGAGAATTTGGGAAAATATCACCGAATTACCACTAGTATCATTCAAGAAAAGTGAGACATTATATTCCCCAATCCCAGGATTCGTTAACGAATAGGAGAGATCTTCACCATCCCAAACAGCTTCCACCTCAACAACACTATTCAATGAAAGAATATAATAATCTCCAAGCAAATCAAATATGTCCCAAGCAAGAGGAATAGGATTTTCATCTAACCCCGCAATAATATTTTGTAAAGGTTGTTCTAAGATAGGGGCTGTCATATCTTGGATAGTCAAAGACAAATCATCTTGGATCCAATCTCCTGAGGAATTGAAAACTTTCAATGTAATATTATATGTGCCAAGAGAGTATCCAGTAAAATTGTAGGT
The DNA here is from genome assembly GCA_025839675.1 of Candidatus Lokiarchaeum ossiferum. GTDB lineage: Archaea > Asgardarchaeota > Lokiarchaeia > Sigyniarchaeales > Promethearchaeaceae > Lokiarchaeum > Lokiarchaeum ossiferum. The sequence continues at coordinate 4,384,698 of CP104013.1, read as the reverse complement.
GATTGATGCATCACTGGAGATATTCAATCCTTGTCCACTATCATTGATGAAAATTTCATATTGTGAAGGTAAGAAATTAGTTACATCCCAAGTGAAAGATGGAACAGAAGAAGAATATTCTATGAAACCTCCAATTTCATCTGAGATAGAAGGTTCGGTCGAACTAGAAAACGAACCATCCCATCCCGCTATGCGACAGAACATCCACCAAGCAGCATAAGCCTTCATATTCGCGTTGAGAGGTTGACTATGAGCTGAACCGCAAGAATACCAATCCACGTCTTGCGTATGTGAATCTTGCCACTCGGTAGCCCAGTTAGAGGTAGAATCATATGAACCATCACCATCACCATCATAATAACAGCCATCAGTAACATTTCTTGTAAAATACTCATTTCCATCAGGATCATAACATTCAATATCATAGAAATCAAACAATATTTTGCTATTAGTAACGCAATAATCGCGAATCTGTTGATTTCGAATATGAGTATTTCCCAACTCCCCAGTACCGGAGGAAGAGGCATGACCAGTCATATAAACAAATTTGACTCCAGGATATTCTGATTCTAAAGAATTCATTTCATTAAGATAAATATTAATTCCTTCTTCGGTGTTATCAGACACCCCTCCACACCACGACCACATTACGACATTAACATCAGAATTTGCACTGTTATCAAGATATGTACGTGTTGAAGCGGCCCAAGCAAGATCACCATTATGACCCAGATCACCACTCATAAAGTAATCGTCCAAATCTAAAGATCCAGCTTCGGGTCCATCATGCCAATCATATAAACCCTCAGTCCCCCCATTGGCTTCTTTAAAAGCAGAAAGAGGAGACATCCCTTCTGTAACTTGCGATCCATGGGAAGTATGCCCATAGGCAATATGAAGGGCATCCTTAGTTTGATTAATAATTGATTCAGGAATTTGATCAAATCGAGTGGTATTTATAATAGTGTGATCCGCGATAATAGGTTCCGCTTGACTGATAGGAGCTAAATTATAATCGATACTTTGAGGTTCAATCGTATCAGATGAATTTTGGTTGAGAAATAAACTGGATCCCATCATAATGAAAAATGAGAGCATAATAATTCGAATTCGTTTCATAGCAACTCCTTCCAACTAGAGTTGTTTTTTTATAAAAACATTGTGTCATATTTCATTCCTGCGATCAATTAAAAAAATATTGCATAAACTGATGAATAGAAAAATTCTATTTGGTGCCTATAGAGATTTACATCTAAACACAAACAAGATAAATTAATTAAGGGGTAGACTATGTAAGAATTAATTAGAAGAGTGCAAAAAAAGTTAGAATGTTGTTATATTATGTTTCGAAAGCAAAAAAAAGCAATATCGTTGAAAAAAACAGCCAACTACCTCTACTCAATGGGAGATTTTGGAGAAGCAAAAATTAAATATAAAAAGGCGTTAGAAAAAGAGCCGAATGATACGGATTTGATGATTCAATTGGCTTCGATTTATTTTGCGGAAGAACAATGGTTTCCTTGTGAAAGCTTACTAGTTAAAGCGGATGAAATACGACCAAATGATGATGTAACTCTACAAAACTTGGGTGCTCTTTATATCCAGCTGCAGAAGTGGGAGAAAGCAAATCGTTATTTACAGCAAGCAATAGTGCTCAACCCCAAAAACGCCCATGCTTGGAATAATTTGGGACTTATCCAAAAAGAAATAAAAGAATTGGAAGAGGCGGAACGAAGTTTTACCAAGGCCATTGAAACTGATCCAAATGATTTCGAGTATGTGTTCAATTTAGGGGAACTTTTCGAAGCTCAACATAATTATGAAGAAGCGAAAGATCTTTTTGGAAAATTGCTGGAACAGGATACTGAGAATCAAGAATTATTAGGGCAAAAACTTAGGACTCTCACTGAAATAATCCAGAAAGAACGAATTGATCGGTTAAAAAAAACATTGCAGGTTTCAACTAAGTTACGATTAGATAGGTTACAGGAAGGATTAAATATGTCTGGACTAGAATTTAACCGTAAAATTGTGGACTGGGCATTTGAATTTGGATTTACTATTGAAGGGGAATATCTTTTGGTGAATAAATCAACGGTTTCTGATTTTTTAGTAACGTTAGATGAAAATTTTAACGAATGGACTGAAAATTCGAAAAAAAAAGCCGGAAAACTATGACAAGAATGCAACAACCGCATTTAATATTTAAACAATTTTCTTAAGCCTTCTCATCCTTTTTTCCCTATGGACCCTCATTCACTCATTGATATTAGTATCCCTCTTAAAAAATCCATGATCCATTATCCCGGCGATACACCTTTTCACTCAGAAAAAGATGCTGAAATATCAGACAAATGCGCCTATAATCTATCCAAAATACATATGAGCGTTCATTCTGGCACCCATATTGATTTTCCACGACATTTTATTAAAAATGGATTGATGAGTCAAGATTTTTCAGTAGATCGTTTTCATATTCCAATTTGTGTGATTGAAATTTCGAATGAGGAATCTATCCAACGCAAAGCAATTGAAAACTTGGATGATTCGGAATGTCAAGGAATTTTATTTAAAACCCGAAATTCCCGAAAAAATTTATTATTGAGGGAAGAATTTTATGAAACTTATACATATCTTTCTGAAGAAGCAGCAGAATTTTGTGTCAAAAAAAAATTCCAACTTCTTGGGATTGATTACTTATCAATTGAACAATTTGGTAATATCGCATTTCCAATTCATAAGCTTCTCTTAAAGGCAAATATTTTGATCTTAGAAGGAATAAATCTGCATGAAGTAAAACCAGGAAAATATTGGTTAAGCTGTTTCCCTTTAGCCTTGGAAAATGTGGAAGCTGCCCCAGTGAGAGCAATTTTGTTCCCAAGAGAATGAAAAACCTCTCAGTGTCAGCGATAAGTAGAACTAAAAAAAAAATTACATTTGTTTTTTAATAACAATACCTAAGGTAACAACAATTGCAACAAATCCTAAACCAAATCCAGCCCCGATTAGAGTGTTATAACTCATCCCTAAAAATTCCCCTGTTGTTGTAGAACTTGGATCTGTGTTAGATGAAGTAGAACTGGAACTACTGGAATCCGTATTAGTTGTTGCTGTGTTAATATCGGCACCTGCAATAACAGCAAACATCCACCACGCAGCATAAGCTTTCATATTGGCATTTAATGCAACACTATGAGCGGCCCCACAGGAATACCAGTCTACATCTTCAGTATGTTGTTCTTGCCATTCTGTTGCCCAATTCCCATCCAAACTACCATTTTCATCACTATCATAAGAGCAAGCATCTGTTACATTTTTATTGCCAAAGTAGTCTCCCGAAGGATTGTAACATTCGATATCATAAAAATCAAACAAGATCTTATTATTTGTAACACAATAATCGCGAATTTGTTGATTTCGAATATGAGTGTTTCCCAACTCCCCAGTGCCGGAGGAAGAGGCATGACCGGTCATATAAACAAATTGCACATCAGGATATTCGGATTCCAAGGTATTCATCTCATTGAGATAAATATTAATGCCTTCTTCGGTGTTATCAGACACCCCTCCACACCATGACCACATTACTACATTGACATCAGAATTTGCACTGTTATCAAGATATGTACGTGTTGAAGTGGCCCAAGCAAGATCACCGTTATGGCCCAGATCACCACTCATGAAGTAATCATCCAAATCTAAGGATCCCGTTTCCGGTCCATCATGCCAATCATATAAACCCTCGGTCCCTCCATTGGCTTCTTTAAAAGCAGAAAGTGGAGCCATTCCCTCTGTAACTTGACTCCCATGCGAAGTGTGGCCGTAAGCAATGTGAAGAGAATTTTTAGCGTTAATGATATCAACATCAGCGATAAGATCTAACCGAACTTGATCAACAATCGTATGATCAGCAATTATCGGAACACTTTGGCTCGATCGAGGAATTACATTAAAAGAGGCGGGTTCAAATTGGACCAATGAACCCAAAACATTACCAGTAAAACTGATAATCAACAAAAGGGCACCAATTCGAGCAAAATTTACTTTAAGTTTCACAATAAATCACTTTTTTTATAACCATTTATGGGATCATGGATTAAAAAAGATTTCTTACAGCTACATTGATGTGATAGAAACACACGAAGGCTTTTTTCATGGTTTAAATCACAAAATACGCATCATCTTAATTGATGGCATTTATTTTAAAGCCGTATGAAAAGCTCGAGTTAAAATTTGAGGGATCTGGCTTAATGAAGTAATGTGATGAACATAGACGGGTAAAATGGATTCTAAACATTGCAAAATTAGTTTATTGGGATTTTCAGGATGAAATAAATGAATATCAATTTGATATTTTTGCATTTGATTTAGAATGGTCTTTAGTTCGGCAGGTTGTTCATAGACAGCCAAATCCGAAAAAAGAAAGATGAGAAATTTTTGATTCGCGGGGCATTTTGCACATTCTTGAGCAACATAGTTTAGAGTTTGTTCGATCTGAGTCCCACCTTCAGCCGAAAGATCCAATAAGGAACTTACGATTGTATCGAGATCTACATGCGAAGTGAAGGTTTTGAATTTATAAGCATCGCTATCGAAGAGAACTATTGAAAAATCTTCCCGTTTGAGAAAAGAAGATAACACCGCGGTTGAATAGGTTGCGAGTTTTAATTTCGTTCCTTCCATAGAACCAGATTTATCGAGAATAAGAAAACATTTCACTGAGCTTCCTCCTTCTTTCCGACATAGGATATCATTTTGATTCAATGTGGAGAGATTTTTCCCTTGATCTAATAAATGTTCAAAGGTTGCCTCCAAATCGACTTGAGAAATGGGATCTCCAGGACGATAATATCGCAAATCTTGAGATGAGAACATCAAACCATGTTTCAACTTCCCCATTTGATGTTTTACAACAAAACAGGCTTTATCAATAATGAGTTGTTGAAGAAATTGTTTAATTAGCACACGTATGGAGGTAGACAGTTTGGATTGATGAAAAAACCACGAATGAAGGAGGTTATCCCCAGAAGCTTTTCGAAGCCCCTGTAAAAACAAGGCATTCAACCTATCACTATTTTTCTTGGCTACAGCATTGGCAGTTTCTTCTAGCGAGAATTGAGCCATAGAGCCCAGAAATTCGGAATTTTGAAATTCTATACCTTTTTGAATCAAATCACGGCTCATATTTGAATCTGGACCCAATTGTTGAATCATATTGGAAAATTGCCCCATATTTCCTAAATTTTTTTCAATTAGATCATGCAAATTATTCAAGGGTTGATTAAGTATTGTATCGAGGTGAGATGGATCCACCCCTAAATTATTGGCAATGTCCTGAATATCTTGAATATCACAAGGAACCAAATTTTCCATCATTTCTTGTAATTGTTCGAAAAATTGTTCTTGTGTCGTACTTTGCTGCAATAGATCTTTCGCAGCTGATCTTATCTCTTCAAGAGCTTGTTTAAATTTTGTGGAATCCCAGGAAGACTGTGGAGGTATTTTTGTGCTTTTTTCCATCAGTTCTTTTAATTGAGAAAAATTCATAGGATCCATTTGATCTGGATCAAGTTCAGAGCGTGATGAATCCTGCGATAAAGAATTGGAGGCGATCGAATCTGATATCTGTTGAGTGAGAGAGTCGGAATGAGAATCTGAAAAATCTCGAGAATCGGAAGAATTTTTGAATTGTGAGTTACCATCTTTATCGTCCATACAAAATTCTTGCTTCATTTGTTCAATTTCATCGTTAGAAACACCCAATTCATTTAAATTCTTAAATATTTTCTGCAGATCTTTCGATAAATCTTGCATTATTTCACCCAACTGGGATTTCCATTGATTATCATTCCCAAGAAGTTTATTAGCATACATGGAAAGTTCAGGATCAGTAATATCACCAAGATTTTCTTCTAATTTATCACGTTTTTCGAGAAATTGTAGATCTTGAAGACTTAAGTCTTGTTTTATGGCATCATAGATTTCATCTAAGAACTTGGAAGTATCTTGGAAGACAGAAGGATCCGCCTTCATTAATTTATCCAAGACCCTGATATCTTTCAAATAATCCGCCCCAAAATTGCCTAAGGTAAGTAAATTTTCGTATGTTCCATAGCTTCGGAATTCCCGAGAATCTGCAATGCGTTCGTTCAAAGTGCTGATGATGATATCTTGGGCAATTTCAGAAGCTATATGTTGATCCAAGTAATAAGTGGTGATAATAGCTGCTTCCAAAAGATCTTGCATGTTTAGGGGAGGAGATCGATGGAAACGAGAATTTAGAAGTTTAAAAAGAGCAATCCCTTGACGAATACTCGGAGGACTTCGAATTTTCTCATGTTGCCGCATCCGACGGATAAAAGTAGAGATAAATTCTTCAAGATCAAGAGCGATTCCAAACATTTTTATTTATCCAATTTTTGCATATCTAAATTCCTAGATGTTTAACAAAAAACAGCTGAAATTATCTCATCAACAATCTTTTCAACAGTAATTCCGGGACTAGATTCTAAATTTTGATTTAAAACTAAACGACCAATATCCACAAAGAGATCTAAAGAAGGTTCAACATTTAACCGACTGCATCTTTGTCCAAGCAATTTCGCAAAACTAATAGAAGTTCGAATGGAGGCTGGCTTAGTTATCAAAGGAGATTGACGTGTTTGAGCCACAATTTCAATAATTTTATCAATATCTTGTTCTCGTAAACTCAATTCAGGACAATTCATTCGAATGATTTTTTTTTCAACGTCTTTGGTAGGATAATCGAGGGTGATCCAGACCCGTATCCGATCCTTAAATGCTTCGGGTAATACGCGTGTCCCGCGAAGGTCACTTGGATTCATTGAAGCAATAAAATAAAACTGATCATCTAAGGATACCCAAGTCTTTAATTGTGGTATATAGAGGCGCTTTTCTTCCAACGCATCAAGCAATGTGTTCAAAACATACTCTTCACCACGATTTACTTCATTTGCAAAGAAAATATTACCTTCAATGCTAGCTAAGGTGAAAGGTCCAGGGATAAAGGAATCCACACTATATCCCAACTTGAATACTAATGTTGGATCAAATGTACCTATCAATGAACTTGGGCGAATTAAATCGGAAAATGTAACCCAAGAAAAGCCAAGCTTTTGATCCTCGGCAAATTTCCGACAGAGAGCAGTTTTTCCGGATCCGACTGGACCCACAATTCCAGCATAGAGCCCAGCATTATAAGCATCAGTTAATATATCATAAGCACGCCGATATTGACCTTCTAAAATAAGAGGTATTTCCACACCTTCATCGGAGATTTGATGATTTTGAAATTTTTTTTTAAATTCAGATAGTTCGGTCATCTTGCTATTTTCCATTTTGGTTTACCGCATTTTTAACACTGATATGGAAGAAAATTGGATTTTAGCTTTAAATATGTTAGTAATCTGTTTTCACCCCGCACCATCAAAACAAAATGATTTATTTTGTTCATCAGCAAAATAGTTTTGTAGACCGATGAAATTTAAAACGAGAATTGAAATTTTACGTCCAATTAATGCGATTTTTGGTGGAATTTCGGTTGTGATCGGGCTAATGATTTCCCATGAAGAAAAATCCTTTTGGACTTTTCTGATCACTCCTAAAAATCTGATCATGACAATCTTGGGATTTATTATCTTCTTTACAGTCGCAGGAGGAACTAACACTATAAATGATTACTTTGATATTGAAGCAGATCTGGTGAATCGTCCTAATCGTCCACTTCCTAGGGGTGAGATCTCCAAAAAAATGGCACTACGATATTATGCACTTCTAAATGGAATTGCATTGGTCTTAGCAGGAGTCATTGGAGCAATTACAGTTAATGGGATTTGGATCCCCCTTATCGTGTTATTTTTCGAAGGAGTAGGATTTGTATACTCTTGGAAAGCAAAAGCATCGGGATTACCCGGGAACATCATGGTTGGAATTGCCAGTGCTGTCGGATTTCCATTTGCATCATTATTTCTTCAACCATTCTCAAATGTTCCGGGAATAATCTGGTATACAATGTTAGGGGCGGCCGTGTTATTAACTTCCAGAGAATTTGTCAAAGGAATGCAGGATGTTGCTGGCGACCAAAAATTTGGCGTGAAAACTATTGCAAACACAATGGGTTATACAAGTGCAACGATCTTTACAATTGTGTTCTCATTGTTGGGGATTTTTAGCTTCAATCTCATGTATTTTCTCTATGATCTGTCAATTTGGTTTCTTATATTCATAATTATACAAGATGGTATTGTTATTACTGCTAATGGATTATTAATAAAAGATAAAATAAATCCCAGCAATCAAAAAAACGCCAGTTTTCTATTAAAAATGGCCCAACTTGCAGCTTTATTAGCATTAATTTTTGGATCATAGTATAGTAATAATTTATTCGTTTTTTTGGGCAAGAAATTATTTCTTCATAGCTCAATTTTTTATAGGAATACAAATTTTGTCGTAGATATGAAAAAACTAAATCTCCAATATCCTCGATTAACACCTTTGTGGATTGCAGTTTTTGTTGATATTCTTGGATTCAGCATCATTCTTCCGTTTCTACCATTCTTTGTAAACGAGTACAACAGCAGTCCATTAATAGTTGGACTTCTATTGAGCTCAAATGCCATTTTTGGATTCATTTGCGGACCAATTTTAGGATCCTTAAGTGATAAATTCGGGCGAAAAAAGTTGCTACTAATTTCTCAATTAGGAACTTTCATCGGATTTCTAATTTTGGCGTTTTCCCAGAATATCACTATGCTCTTTATTGCGAGGATTGTAGATGGTATTTTTGGAGGACAATTTCCCATCTCAAAAGCCGTCATAGGAGATGTAGTGCCCCCAAAAGAAAGATCAAAACAAATGACGAATATTGGAATCGCCTTTACGTTAGCATCATTGATTGGACCGGGAACAGGGGCCTTATTGTCAGATTTTGGAATTATTGGCCCCGGATTACTCGCCAGTACATTATCCCTAATAACAATTATCTTTACAGCAGTATATTTTAAAGAAACACTTCCCTTAAAAACAGGTACTTTAGCAGATTGGCAAGTGAAACAATCAAAAAAAATGGAAAAAGGTGGATCTTCCTCAATCCTACAAAATAAACAAGCAATGTATATACTTTTGGTTTATGGCCTTTTAGTAATTGGAGCCACCATGTTCCAAAGTACGCTAAGCGTTTTTGGATTTTTGAGGTTGGGGCTAAATGAAAAAAATATTGGCCTCATCTATACCTTAATGGGAGTCTTTCAAATTTTCTACCGATCTTTGTTTTTTAATCGAATACGGAAAAAATTTGGAGATACATGGACCGCCTTGATGGGAATGGGAGGCTATATAATTGCGTTCTTCCTTCTAACTTTGGTGAGAACTACTTGGCAACTTACTTTGACAGTATTTTTCATAAGTTTTTGTGGAGCTTCGGCGCGAGGAATCTTGATGGGATTCGCATCGCGAGTAGTTGATCACAAAAATCAAGGGAAAATTAACGGATTAACTTCGTCTTTGGATAGCTTTTCCCAAATTATCTCTCCCCTGATCGGAACATTTTTGTTATCCTTAACCAATGAAAACATTTTTGGATGGGTTCTTAGTGGATTGTCAGCAATCGTCTTCGCTCTTGGGATTCAACTCACTAAGTTCAAATTTGATAAGAAAGATGAAAAAAACTTAACTGAAGGCCAAATTAAAGAATATAAAGAAATCTACTCTGATGATTAAATTCCTTTTGTTTTTTTTCCCTATTTATTCAGAAAATAAATTGTCAATTTCTTGTTTTGAAGGTAATTTGTCTCGATTCTGCATAATTTCTTCAATAAAATCTTGATTTTCTACCAACTGGAGATAGTGATTAAATTTCAGATTTTTTGCAATCTTAAATAACATAAATCGGCGGAATTCTTGCTTAATTTTATCAGGATCGATATTACTAAGTTCATCATTCTGTTGGTGGTCGATCATGTTTTTAAGGGCTTCAATTTGCTTAAATTCGAAAAATTTGGAAGGATTAGACACTTGATAATAAGATACGTTAATGTGCTTTTTAGTTTCGTGAGAGTGTGACGAAACGATTAAATCACCAGAATTAATTAATTCCTTGAGATAATTATATGTCGTTTGCTTTTTAAAACCCAAAATATCTTGAATTTGTTTTGCATTGCATTTATTTCCTCTTTGGAAAATCAAAAAGAGGATCGAATATTTAATAATATCATTGAGAAATAAAGATTTTGAGCTCATAATTGCCACTATTTAAATAGACGTGAAACAATAATTTAAATGTGTCCATACAAAAGACTAATCCAAATTATGGAAACATATAAATATGAATATTTTCTTTCATAATATAGTAAAAAAAAATGGAGGTGCGCAATATTCAGAATTTTTCAGTTAGAGCGTATTCCGGGTACCCTGTTTCATTTCATATGAAGAAGGAAGAATCCGTAAAATTGGCACTATTTTCTTTAAGTCTTATGTCTGGATTTTTATCTCTTTTCGTTCTTTTTGGAATTACAGGGATTGTAGGAGTTAGTTTACCAGTAAGGATTATCACTATGGTATTCATTAGTATAACCCTAATTAGTTTGAATGTATATATATTTAAAACTAAAAAAGATAATTCTTCGCAATAAACTGCCAATAGCTTGGATTTTCTACCCAATGATTATACTCCCATCTTTTTTTAATTAATTTAATGGTGATATTATGAAATCCAGTCAAAAAAATAAGAAAGCAAGCGAAAGCAATTTAAATATGAAAATCTTAAAATATAGGCTCAAAAAAAATAAAAGGAGAAAAAATCTTGACCGAAATATATTAATTGTCAAGAAAGATTCAATACATTTTCCAAAAATAAGAAAGACACTGAATACTATCAAATTGGATGAAAAAAATCAATCTCATTTGCATTTATATACAGAATCAATTAAGAATGCTTATAACCCACAATTTAAAACAATTTTTTTGGGAAATACAGCACATTCCAAAAATATTCTTAATGTAATTAAAAATAAAAATATTGAATTAATCCTAGTTGACAGGAATATAGAGAACAAAAATAGATTGTATTTAGAAACTGCTGCTAATCAAATTCCAATTGTAGAATTTTCTTGATGTAATATCATTTTACCATGGATCAAGAGAATTTAGGCTTACTCTTATTATATTCTTATTTATTATATCTATAATACAACATATTTCATTCTTTTTAAAAGCAAATTCTCCGCCATTCAAAAGCAAATTTTTTTCAAATATCCAGAGATATGGAGCGATATTCAAGGAGATTGAAGTAGTTAAATTTTTTTAGAATTTTCCTTAATGGGTATAATCGTGTCCGCTTTCGATTCTTCTAAAAGATTAATCGTTAATGTAAATTCCAGCGAATAAACGAGCTAAAAAAAATTATTTTTTCCACTTCCAAGCAAATTTAATCACATCGTGAGAACAAACATCAACACAACTCCCACACAAAATACATTCCATATCCTCTATATTTTCCGATTGGATAAGAGTATGAACATCTATCGACATTGGACATTCTTTGGAACATTTCTTACATTTTATGCATTTACTCGAATCAGACTCCAAATGTAGGCTCGGCCACTTGAAGAAATTTTTAATTTTTGTGCCAAGAATCCCAAGAACTCCCATCGGACATCCATAGGCGCATAGACCACGATTTCCAGGTATTAAAACAAAGATTAATATCACTGAAATTTGAATTCCGAAGTAAAAAATCAAAGAACTTGGAGCCCTTCCGTCAAATGACCACCATTGATTTTGTTCAGCGACATTTGGATAAAAGAAATTAATTCCATTAAAATAACCTCCAGCTAAAATGGGTCCCAAAAATACAACCACAATCCAAATGATAAAAACTGGAAATTTCACTTTCCGATTTCTTGTTTTTTTATTTGGATCCAATTTTTTCTTCATTGTTTCCCCAAAAATTTCCTGTAAAGCCCCCCATTGACATCCATAAGCACAATATGCACGGCCAAAGATTAATGAGGATAGAAACCAAATAGCAAATATAATAATACTCATGTTAATTGTTGCCTCAAATCCCGCCATAATAATCAAGATAGGGGAAAATAGATTGAAAGTAATAGGCATCACTACTAACCATAGAAATAGGATAGATTTTCGAATCTTCTGACGGAGACCCAAATTAGTTTTAGATTTTACTTTAATTTCTGTTTGCATCAGATTACATCCCTTTCAACTTTGAGCCCATTTTATGGATTTGACCCATTCTATTGTTTTAGCAATGTTAGCATCATGATTATTATCCGCTGGTTGAATGAATCTTATACCACCAATGTAATTGCAATCCTTAATTTGCTTTTTTAAACGAAGTAAGGCTTTTTCCTCAACACCTCCAGCACATGTCCAAAGAGCCACATTTTTATTTTGTAAATTGTTCTCAGCAAGAAAAGTTCGTATTGGAGGTGCAAAAGTCCATGCCCATACTGGAGTTCCGATGAATATTAAATCATAATTTGAGAGTTCTAGGAAATGAGGTTCAATTTTTGGTTTAGTGTGCATTGTTGCTTGCATTCCCCCCCAAACAAATTTGGCACCTCCTTCAGGATTGAGTTCTTTGACAGGTTGTATTCGTAAGATATCACAGGAAAGTTCCTTTTGAATCGATTCTGCAATTGTTTTTGTAGTGTTGGTAAGCGAATAATAAACAACCAAAGCGTTTACTTGTTTTTTTGTCGTATCATCATTGTTGCGAATAGACATATTTCATTTAAATCCATGATGATACTAAAAGTATACAAAGGCCAATTTTTGTCTAAAATTTATACAAAAATGGTATTACGTAAAATTTATAATTATATCTTGGTATTTTTCTAATAATGGTGAATTCACTCAAAAGGTCAATTTCTAAGTCTGAGAAAAGGAAAATTAAACATGCAAAAGTAAAAAAAACAATCTTACTTGCGTTCAAAGAGATAATTGATGAGTTTGGTGCAGAAAATGTGACTATGAACATACTAGCCGAGAGGACAGCACTCAGCAGAGCAACCCTTTACAATTATTTTGAATCGAAGGAAGATCTTTTTATTAAACTTGGGATAGAGGCTTATGATATTTTGACTAAAAAATTTGAAAAAGCAACTGTAAAATCAAAATCAGGAATAGAAAATGTCGAAGCTTTAGGGTATGCCTTTATTGATTTTCATACTAAGCAATTCTTTTACCGAAAAGCACTCGATTATGCAGGAGAAAGTTATAAAAAAATAAATATTCAGATTGAGAGATTAAATAGTGAAAAAGATCAACTAAAAATGGAGAGATTAAAAAAAATTCTTCAAAATTTTGAGATGCACGAAATGCAATTCGTAAAAATATGGACATTCACAATTCAACAGGCTATAGATGATCAAACAATTAGGCAAGATTTATCTGCTCCAATATTAGCCATGACGATAGGCACATTAATGACAGGATTACTAGACGAACTATTAAATCGTTCAAGTTTGATGCCTAATTTTGCACAAGCATCTCAAAATATTATTGAAATAGTTATGGATTTCATAAAGAAAGGATTAAAATACGAAAAATGAAATTCTTCATTATTTTTTTTTATGTCTTTTTACCAATATCGTTGAATTGTTGTATTTCGAACAACGTTTGATTTTTTCGGATGATCCAGTGTATAATGAGCACCTCGACTTTCTTTACGAGCAAGGGCACTTTCCACAATAAGACGGGCAACTGTTAGTAAATTTCGCAACTCTATTAAATCACTATTAATCCGAAAATTCCAGTAATAGTGATCCACTTCTTCATGGATCAGAGTAATACGATGACGAGCCCGGAGTAAATAACTATCGGAACGAATTATACTCGCATAATATTGCATTGTTTGCCTAATTTCAGCCCAATTAAAGGAGATAACAAAAGCTTCCTTTGAATCAACAGCCCCATAGGTGGACCATTCAGGAAGGGAAGAATGTAATACATGGAAATTCTGAATATTGTTTCCGATATATTCTCCACATTCAGACCCACAGACAAGCCCTTCCAATAAGGAATTACTTGCTAGACGGTTTGCCCCATGTAAACCAGTACACGCACACTCACCTATCGCAAAAAGACGTTCAACATTAGTTTTTCCTTCGATAGTAGCTTCAATCCCTCCACAAGCATAATGACATGCTGGAACCACGGGAATTGGTTCTTTTGTGATGTCAATATCAAATTCCAGACACTTTTGGTAAACACCTGGGAATCGATTTTTCAAGAAAACCGCATCTTTGAAAGAAATATCCAAATATACAAAATCATCTCCAGACTCCTTGAGAACGGAATCAATTGCTCGAGCAACAATATCTCTAGGGGCAAGTTCCTTTAAGGGATGCACATCCACCATGAATCGTATTCCACGTTGATCACGAAGAATTGCCCCTTCACCACGTATTGCCTCTGTAATTAAAGCATTCTTTGCCATCGGATGATAAAGACACGTCGGATGGAATTGGACCATCTCCATGTTATTTATTCGCGCTCCAATTCGAGAAGCCATTGCAATTCCATCACCAGATGCAACATCAGGATTACTTGTGTATAGATAAACTTTTCCAATCCCTCCAGTTGCAAGTATTGTTGCTTTAGCTTCTATTGTATAAATTTCCTCCGATTCTTTTTCTAATACATATGCTCCAACACACTGAGTTTCGCGTTCGATTAAATTAACCACTACATGATCTTCTCGAAATTCAATATTGGGAAAAGAATGAGCTTTATGAAGAAGAGTTTGTAAAATGGAACGACCAGTCAGATCATTTGTATGCAACACCCGACGAGTGTGATGACCTCCTTCTCTTCCTAAATCCAGAATACCTTCTTCATCACGGTCAAATTCAATCCCCCAACCCATCAAATCTTGAAGGCAGGATGTCCCTTTATGAATAATGGAGCGAACAACATCAGGATCACATAAACCATCTCCAGCTTCAAGGGTATCAGAAATATGTCCTTCAAAATCAGTACTCCAGGGACCAGATCCAGCAATGCCACCCGCAGCATAATATGTATTACAATCATTGTACTTGCGTTTCATTAAAATAAGTACATTTCCATATTTTTGCAAGGAGATGGCTGCGGAAAGACCAGCGATACCTCCTCCAATGATTAAATAATCTGTTTTTTCAACCATAGGCCATCGCAATGATTTGGTATTAATTGATTAAAAAGCAATAAAAGAAATTAAGGTTTAACTTAACTAAATTATGAAAGGTAAATTTGAAACTTTTATCCAAGAATACAAGAAAGGAAACAAAACACAAGGAGAAATGATCAATAATATTCTATATCGCCCTCTTTCCTATCCAATGGTCCACCTTTCAGCCAAACTAGGTCTAACACCCAATTTTATTACATTTATTTCATTACTTTGTGCTTTTATTGCAGCAATTTTCTTTGGATTAGGACATGTCTATTTAGGCGCGTTGTTTTTCTTTTTACGTCATTATTTTGATTGTATTGATGGAGCTTTGGCACGATTGACCAAGAATTTTTCGAAATTTGGAGCCATGTTCGATGCTGTTGGTGATGGGGTAGGTGTTTTAGCAGTTCTAATTGCAATCGCCATCGAACAATATCTTCGACTAGGAACGAATCTTGTCTTTTTATACTTAGCCTTAGCTCTTGTATCAAATTTTATTGGCTTATTTTATCATACTAGTGTCAAAGCGAGATATTTTAAACATTTACGTGCAGGTCTACAAAATGATGAATTAACAGCAAAAACAAAACATAACAGCATTGTTAATTCCTTTGGGTTTGATAGTGATGCGGAAGTTAAATTGAATTTTTTGGAAAAATTGGTTAAAAAATTAACACCTTTTCCAAATATAGAACAAAAAATGATACACAATGTAGATAAACATGAGTTATCTATAGAAGAAAAACAAACTAAATTTAAGGATAAACTTTCATTTCTCCCTTGGATGTGGTCACTGATGGCAGGAGCCTCACAAGTGACAGCAACAACTATCGTCGCTTTGTTCAATCGGTTGGATGATGTTCTATGGTTTACTCTAATAATTGGTTGGAATCTATTAGCTATCCCTTTTTCAATTATCCACTGGATAACATTCAAACGATTTTCAACAGAAAAATAAAATTTTTTTCAAGAATCGGAAATTTCCTAGATCTGTTTTTTTGAACAACTAAAGAGGGAATCTTATTTTGCCAAAATGAATTTGAAGGTATAATTTCTGCACATATATCGAAATATCGAGCGTGAAAATATTGATCTGGAAAATTTCCGATTAAATGGTAGTTATTTTATATGCCATAAAAGGTATCACGTATGGTTTTCCCCATATTGATCTTAATGTTTTTTATATTTGTTTAGAATTTGAGATTTATGGTTTTTGGAAAAATCTTTCCATCATTCCATACCTTTTTTACTCCTTATTCCCTTAAATTTTGATATGACCCAAATAATTCCTAAAACACACCATAAAATTGATCCAAAATTATGTGGAGAAATCTTGGAGATGGATACTGAATGGTGTCAAATCGCCTTGACTTTAACTCCAGAAATGGCTGTCGACGAATACAACTTAGTACATGGGGGATTTATTTTTGGTTTTGCGGATTATGCAGCAATGATTGCAATTAATCATCCAAATGTCGTATTAGGAAGTGCAAATGTCAAGTTTATGAAACCTGTGAGTGTTGGAGACTACCTTATTGCAGAGGCCATCAAAGTTCAGAAAGAAAGAAAAAAAAGGATTGTCGAAGTAATGGTTTATCGTAGTGAAGAAGAGATTTTTCATGGTGAATTCATTTGTTTCACCCCTCCTGAACATGTTTTGAACCATTAATATGAATTGAAGATTCTCTTCAGAATCTAAATTTATTTTCGATATCTATGCAGTGAATTTTTTCATGCTTTAAAGCAGAAGAAAAAAGAATATAAATAAAAGATTAAATTGTTAATGAACGAAGTTTGGTGACCATAATAATTTAAGTTAAAAAAACTCATTTTATCACAATACAAATTTCTCTCCCATACATATCGTAAAGAGAAATTTTATGTTTACAACAAACCTTTTTTTTGATGGAACAAAACAGATATTTAAAATAGGACAGAGAGGGGAGAAAAAAATGAGTAGGATGGATGAAGCAAGAAAATTACTGGAGGATCTACACAACAGAGCTCCAGATTTAAATGATCTTGCTATTGCTCGAACAAATGGTTTGATTATTTTATCTCTACGAAAAACTATCAGCCAAGATAAAAAATCAGAACGCCTTTTAGGAGCTATGGCTTCGGCTTTATACAGTATCTCCAAACGAGCATCTGGAGAATTACTAAAAGGAGAATTTAAATCGCTAAATATTGAAATTTCAACTGGGAATGTTTTCTTACTTTTCACAGGAAAAGTGATCTTAATTGTATTGACTAAACAAGAACCAAACTTAGGATTGATTAGTTTGGAACTGGAAGATGCAGCAGAGAAGTTGAATGAAATTTTTGGATAAGGTGAAAAGAATGGTCACAAAAAGAGTTAGACAATTAAAATTTATTGCAAATATATTTCAAATGAGTTTAAAGGAGATTAAAGATACCCTTGGCTTTGAAACGTTAACGATGATTTTCCGTAGAGTTGGTGAAGCCGCTGCAGAAGATATTTTCCGGAAATTTAAAGGAAAATATACTACAGTAGAGGAATTTTGCAATTTACTCGTGTCTGAGGTAATCGAACCGGTTATCGGTGAAAATAAGGGGTCAGTAAAACTAAATGGAAATAAAATTGATATCGAATTAGATGCATGCCCTTATAAAAAAGCAGGAGGGTTTCCCATTCAAGATATGGAATTTTTCTGCCACTATACAGAAGGATTATTTGATACAGCCCTTCAACTTGCGTTTCCAGACAAACAATTTTACATGGAACCAAAAGAACTTATCGCCAATGGATGCAAAAAATGCATTTTTGAGAGTGAAATGAGTTAGAAAGGATTGAAATAATAATGGGAATTCTTTCAAAATTCTTTTCTAAACAAGAAATTGAAGCAATAAAGGAGCTAGAACAGCAATTTGAATCAACCCTTAAAAAATCTCAATCTTCTTTTTTAGCTTTAGTCGGAGTAACTGGAAAGATTAAAGGACTAGAAATCATGAGTGTTTTCTCAGAAAACTACCTTGAGGATCATAAGCAATCAAAAAGATACAATGCTAAAATGAGTGAATATTTCATTCGATATCAAATTTTGAAACTATTTCCCAATGAAGAAGAAAATCCTCTAAAGTATATATCTTATAACTTTGGTGAAAAGAAGAATTTTGTTATTTTTCCGTTAGAAGGTAATGATTCCTTTATTATTACTGGGCAAACACCTCATCCTGAGAAAATTTTAAAGGATATATTACGATTTAGGATTGTACTCTACAAATTACAAATGGAACGAACACAGGAATAAGAACTCGCAATGCAAATTCATAGTTTTTTCATACTCCACAATTCTGGAATTCCAATTTATCACAAAAATTTCAGCGAGGAACTAATAAAAACGGATTTTACCCTACTTTCTTCTTTTTTTGGGGCAATAATGGCTTTTTCAAGTACAATTGTTAATCAAAAACTTAATATTTTGGAAATGGGAAGCCTTCGTTTTTTCTTTCGTCATCATGGAGATTTTATTTTCATAGTAATTACTTCGAGTGATTCGAGTGCTCTTTTATTAGATGAAAGAATGGATCGAATAATTTCAGCCGTTGATCTTGATAAAATCCAACGGGCATTGGACACGAATATTTTTTTGGACGATGAAGATACAGAGAATCGTATTGATGAAATTTTCAATTTCCAAGATGATTACAGTGATACAAACATCGAATCATTAAAACATATTTTTGAAGGGGAAATATCCAGAGGAGATCTTCTTGCTGCAGCACTAATGTCGTTAAAAGGGGAAATCTACTATTCTTCATTGCCACTAGAAGATTTGGAAACCAGTTTGCGGGAAATAGAGCTACGATCGAAGGCTAATCGAAGAGAAATCGTCTCTAATCCTAAATTCATTTGGCAAGGTGGCGATAAATTGATTTTTTCTCAAGTCGTTTCTATTGAGACTTTTCATACCCCAATATACGTAGTGCTTCTGTTCAATGCAAACACAAGCTTAGGTATGGCAGATTTTGCTTTAGAAGATATTTTGAATAAAATCAGAGAGCACAATTAATCTTTTACCTTGTATATTTTTAAAGGTCTTCATCTTATTTTATTTACTGAGGTCTCTTTTTAATGATTATATCCAAATTCCATGAAAATTTTGATCCCATTGAGCTTTGGGTGGCGAAACATTCTCCGATTGAATTACTGGAAAATGAATTCGATTTGGAAAGGTTGTCAAACGAAATAATCATTAATTATCTCGTCCAATTTGGAGATTTGGAACAATTGGAACAGTTTGTTAATAATATTAAAAA
This sequence comes from Candidatus Lokiarchaeum ossiferum, assembly GCA_025839675.1. GTDB lineage: Archaea > Asgardarchaeota > Lokiarchaeia > Sigyniarchaeales > Promethearchaeaceae > Lokiarchaeum > Lokiarchaeum ossiferum. Next base: position 4,365,221 of record CP104013.1, on the reverse strand, counting down.
TTCTCAGGCTGATTCAAATGTAAAATTGAAGATACTATCAGAATTTCATCATTTTCCTATAGCATTGTTAGAATCGACGTACCAGGAATGTTACCAGTTATCAGATAACCACGAAATCATTAGAATATATGGTAACTATCCAATCTATTTATGTGGAGAAGAATTTAATGAAGAAATAAATCTTGAAGAAATTCATAATTCCTATGAAGAAATTACCGGCAAAGGCATTCGCATTGCAATACTAGACTCAGGAATTGATCCTAATAAATTAGGATATTCTAAAAAACAGATCAAACAAATTGGAGATTCGATTGGAGATTCAAATCACTATAACCTTCATGGAACGAATTTAGCCAGTATCATTGTTGGGTCGGGACAGAACTCTCAAAATTTATTTGCGGGAATTGCCCCCAATATTAAACTAATCGACATTAAAGTTTTTGATTCTGATGGATCTTCAACTTTAAGTGATATAATACAAGGGTTAGAAAACCTACTTGATTTACCACAAGAAGAAATGCCCCATATTCTGCTTTTTGGATGTTCTACAGGCTCTAAAGGCGTTTCAGATGATTTATTCAGCCATTATTTACCGTTATTGTCCTCAAAAAATATAATTCTAATAGCACCAACAGGAAACTTAGGACCAGATCCGGGGAATATTGGTAATCCAAGTATGAATCCAAACGTAATATGTATTGGAGCAGTCGATCAACAATATAAAAAGCTCTTCTTTTCAGGTAGAAATTCAAGCGCTTCATTTAACAAATCCTCACAATTAAAACCAACATTTGTCCTTCCTGGAAAAAATGTTCCTGCAACAAGTTCTAGAATATCAGGAACATCAAGTGCGGCGGCCATTTTTGCGGGTTTTGCAGCATTATTCCTACAAGTTGTCCCAAATTGTACTTCAACAGATTTAGTGTCTTTATTTCAACAAAATTCAATGATTTTGCAACTTCCAGAATATACACAAGGCTTTGGATTACCACAAATTGATTCTATTTTGCAAAAAACAGATAAATTCACCCCAAAGCCCTTATCCTACAATTATTTATTAAAAATGGCACTGAAAATGAGTGGAATCATTACTTTTATGGCAGTTGCTTTTGTTTATTTATCACGCTTCATTATTTAGCTTAACAAATGTTCATCTTATTCCATATATTTGTCCCATTACTTTGTGTTGAAATATTATTGTTGATTAAAAAGGAAAAAAAACCAGAAATACATATATTCTGGATTATTGTAGGATCTATCTTTCCAGATCTTATAGATAAACCATTGTTTCTCATTTTTGGGATTGCTGGAGGAAGAGGATATTTCCATACCCCGCTTTTATTGGGAATTATAAGCTTGATTTTATTTCTACTAACGAAAAACAAGAATGTAGCTTCGTCTTTTGGAATCGGAACTTTGTTTCATTTATTATTAGATATTCCAGCAGTCCCTTGGCTATGGCCTATAGTACCAATTACAATATATGAATCGAAAATTGAAGATTTTTTTTACACTTTATTTAATAATCCACTCGTGTATAGTACTGAAATAATAGGACTTATCGGATTACTTTGGATTGGGATTTCTAAAAAAATTATTTTTCATCACTCTATTATTAATTGGCGCCAACTGCAAAATTACCTTTTCATACCTCAAAAGCATTAAATGTTTAAAAACCAATGTTTAAGTAGGAGAAATCTGCATTTCTCCATTTCTAAAATTAATTGAATAAAAGGAACCCAATATGGAAGGCCCAGAATCAAGTAGATTACCAAAAATATCCCTAAATTCAGATGTAAGAACGCATCAAAGTGAGGTTTTACCTAATCGTAACGTGCAACTTAGTATTGAGGCAGTAATCACGAATCTCGAGAATTTTTTGGGCTTAGATTTTCTAAAAAGGATTTCAACTGAGAATAATAACATGATACTTGTCAATAGAATTCGAATTAAAGATATTGCAAAGTATTTCAGGGATTTAAAGTTCAATTTGTCTTCTATTTTTGCTTCTGACATCGGAGATTCACTTGAAGTAAACTACTTATTCCATAATCGCCCTTTTGTTCACAAATCATCAATCATCATCCAGTTAGTCATTAAAAAAAAATTAGAATTGGATTCAATTGCTTTAATATATAAGAACGCCCAAATTCATGAAACTACGTTAACTCATCGAATGGGAATAGAATTTATTAATATTGCATATAAAGCAATATCAAACGAAGATCTTTACTGTACACCAACTAATTTTGATTTCAAGCCCCAAACCCAGTTTCAAGATAAAACGGGTATTTATGATGAGATTCATAAATCTGCAAACTATTTTGATCTCAATATTCAAGAAAATATTGTTCAGAAAGTTGAAATTCGGGACGGCTGGAACTACAAAAAATTTCAACCTCGTTTAGAAAACGCCGATCCTATCAATGGTTTTGCCCCCGTATTAAGTGAACTGTCAAAAAATCATGCTTTTCATAATTATTTATTATATACTCAGATGTCTGAATTCATCAATGAGAAATCAGTCCCATTAAAGGCAAAGTTTATTCGAACCCTTGGGGCAGAGCTGGAACGAATTTTTTCTCATTTATTGTGGTTCACAAATCTTGCAGATTTATTTGGAATGAAACGAGCGGCGAAAAAAATTTATCGAAATTACTTGAAACTCACCATTCATTTAGAAAATCACATGGATCCAAAAAACTTGCTAAGCATCATCAGCTATGGATCAGCCACAGATATATCTATGACAGCGGCTCAAAATTTATATCACTATTTTAGGGATAGTGAAAACCAGATATTTGATGATATTTATAATTTCACATACTCTCAAAAAGTGAGTCAAAATCTTGCGCATATTGGCAAAATCTCACAAGAAAATGCAATTAAGAGCGGATTAACGGGACCTTCAATTAGAGGAAGTGGAATCCCAATTGATGTTCGCTTAAATGATCCGTACTTAACATATACTTTAGGGGAAATATCTCAAGTATGGAATGTTATCACTTTTAAAGAAGGCGACAGTTTTGCAAGAACTCAAGTAAGATTATGGGAAATTAAAGAATCGATTGCTATCTGCAAGCACATTCTACATGGATTATCTTCATATGGAAGGAATCTTAAATCTGAAATTATGGAAAATGGTATTCAGTGGGAACCGAATCAGCATTTTATTGATGTTGTGGAAGCACCTCAAGGCTCATTAGGTCTCTATCTTCGATCAGGTTTAAAAAAACCATTAGATACGTGGAACACGGTCAGATTAATTACTCCTGATCGAGCAAACTATGGCGCGAGTACAGATCTATTGAAAGGTGAAGAATTGCATGATTTACCAATGATTTTGCATACCTTAGATTTAAATTTTTCAATGATTGACTTATAAAACTTGGTGAATTTGATGCGACTTTATAATCCTCCCGTAGCGTTATTACCAAAAGGTGATAAATATAGTGTTGAACTAGCGGGAGCAAAATGCATTTTAGCGATGGATGAGGAAAAAGAATTCATAAAAATTTCGGATATTTTTTCAGAGTTGAGCCAAGGAGAATTTTGGAAAGGGAAAGAAAATATCCGGATCGCTGATCAAATTGAGAAAATTAATATCAAACATGAAGATTCGGAAGCTCTTTATGATTCAAATGAACTTGCAAGTCGTATAATTTCATCTTTGAATCGAATTCGGACACGGGGATTGATATTATTTGGAGTAGCATCATTTGAAGGAAATGCATTTGAAACATTTGTATTTGATGAAGTCGAATTAGAGCTCGAAGATCAAAACCGATTAATGAACTTATATAAATCTAGTCGTGTAAAAAATGAATTTCCGAATTTATATAAGGCGGCTGGAAGTGGAAACTCATTTGTTGAAATCAACTTTTTTGGGGAAACATCTGCTTTTTTTACAATCCCAAACAAGAAGAATTTCAACGATATTGCCGCAATGGTGTATCCGTATCAAGGATATGCTTCTGGGATAGTAGCCGTCGCCCAAGGTGCAGCTAATTTTATTCTTCTAACAGATAATATATTCAAGCAAGAAAAAACCGCTGAAGTGCATATTGATAAAAACAATTTAAATCAAATGTTTCAACTTCTAAAAAAAGGAGTCTTAGCCGCACCAATTTCATGGTTTAAGGTAGATTTAGGATTATCCGGATTGGAACAATTGGATGGATATGATGAGATTAAAGACCGACCTGATGTTCAAGAAGCTCATTCTAAATATTTAGATTATGTTCGAGGATTAATTATAAAGCGAGAAGAAAAGACCGTAGAAAATATTTTGGATGAAGATCTTGGCAAACCAATTTCAATTAAAAATATGACGGAAGATGAAATTGAAGAAGATCTGGAAACAATCATGGAAGCCCTCAATAAAGTGAATGAATTAGCTGAAGAAGATAGAGCTGTCAGCTTACTTTATAATCCACCAAAAATTCTATTTGCCTACGGAGATCAAAAAAGAGCAGTTATTGGAGGTGCTTTGACACTTCTTTCGATTGATGTTGGTGAAAATATAAATTGCATTTTCGATTTAAGAGAAAATTTATCCTGGGGGGAATATTACTACGATGATAACACCAAGGAAACTGATGAGAATGTTTTTTATGATATTCAAGAGGATCAACAATTTTTAGAACTTGAAAATCCAGTGCAACTTCGTGACACTTATATCCAAGCATTCCAGCACATAATGAAAGGTTCGGAAGCTTTTTTGGGGATGTTAGAGTTGGAATCAAATAGTTTTGAATTTAGTCTATTTCAAGAACTTGAAATTGATGATAAAAATTTAAGGCGGATACAAAAATATTATCACACCAAAATCAGAAACGGAAAATTTCCAAAGCTCCAAGATGGACATATACGAGTTCAGTGGTATGGTAAGGGAAGTCATTATTTTACGTTTGCAGATTCTTTCCCAAGTATTTTAGATATTGTAGAAAAAATAAAAGTAGATTCTGCCTATGACAATACTTTTGCTGCAGGAATCGTTTGTACAACACAAGAATCGACATCTTTTTATATTTTATCGAACTCATTTGAAGATTATGGAACTAAATTCGACTCCGAAACATTAAACGAAATGTTTGAAACTTTATCCCAAACAAATATGGCACCTTTATGTTGGTTTAAAATTAATTTGGGGGAAGATACTTTACATACACACCCATATTGGAAAGACGCTGTACAATATGACACATTAAGAATAGTTCTCGAAAATTATAAAAAATATATGGATGAACTAATTAAAATCAAGGAGAAAGAAGAACCGTATCGCATATATTGACCATAAAACTATTTAAAAAAAAAAATCAAAAGGTATATCAAAGTGAAATTATTTTATCCCTACCCAGTAATGTTTGAATCCGATCCGGCAGAATTGATTAAATATAATCATTCTGTAGGCATGCTTGCATTAACACCGGAAAAAAATATAGAAATTGTGCAAGAATTATATAATCCTTCGATCTGGAGATCGTTTTGGACTCAAGTTTCTGATAAAGAATTGGAATATATTACTCTGGAAAAAGATCCTTCTGATGATCCCAAAAATATCACATGGATCAGCACCCAGATCGTTAAGGGACTTGAATATATTATTAAAAAAGGCTATGTTTTTATTGGTCTTTTACATCTTGGTCCTCAACCATTTGACAAGCAAATCACTGAAGAGAGAAGTTGGTTTCGTAGAAAGACAAAATATTTTGAAAATATGCCCTCAAATTATCACCAAAATGAGATATATCCCGATTTGGAGAAGAAAACAAATTCGATCTACACTCAATTCATTGGAACAGGAGAAAAATTTTTCCGCCAATCAGATTCTTTGGAAAAACTTGAATTACAACAACTTTCTCAAATGTCTGCATATTTTCGAGGGAGTTTGTGTGGAATTTTTGGAACTAATATCGTATCCAAAAAAAGATTTCAGTTTGTCATCCTATCACAAAATATTACTAAAGAAAAAACACTCCAACCATTAAGTCTTGATAAAAAAGGAAGAGATACAGTTGAACAACTCATTAAAATGAAACAATTTTCTCCAACAGGAGGATTTAAATTAGATTATGGCATTTGGGCACTCCAAAATCTTCCACAATGGCGCTCTATGGAAATTTTACCACAATTTTCAAAACCGATCTTGAAGTATAATCAATACTTGAAAGATTTAATGGCAGGAAATCCATCACACTTTGAATATGTTGATACATTAATCCCATCAAATCCATTTAATTTAGAAAAAGTTTCAGAAATGTTGGCTCATGATGAAAGAAATGAACCTCAAGAAAGAGAGAAAGATCTCACAGAAAAAACTCAAACGCAACTTGAAAAAATTGCAATTCCACCATTAAATTTAACTAAAATTACAACGGAGTCACAATCTACACCCAATTCACAACTAGAAAAACCAGAACTAGCTAAAATTGCCCTTAAACCGTTAAAAACAATTGCAATTCCAAAAATAGAAAAAACGACTCCAAATAAACTATCTGAATCACAACCTTCTGAAGAAGAATATGAGGATGTCTTCAATCGATCCCCAAGCGACGTGAATTTTAATCAAAATGACAATCAAGTCATGGATCCAAACAATATGGATAAAATCCTTCAAGCAGGAACTGCTGCGTTGGAAAGTGATTTTGGAGATTTTGGTTCAATTGATCCATCTCTTATGGCACAGCAAGATATATTTAAAGATTTAGAAGCATCGCTTGCAGCAATGTCCGAGTTGGATGATCTTGCTCAGAAGGATGAAGCAATCAGTAGAGTATTTTACCCCCCACCAACACTTATTTCTTACGCAAATAAGGAAGGAATGCAAATTGGCGGTTCAGTTTGCATGATCTCAATGGGGGTCGGCAGAAATATTTGGATGATTCCAGAATTAAGAAGAATGCAAATGTGGGCAAATTTTTGGAGCCAAGAAGAAGTAGAAGGAAACCCTCAAATAAAGGACTTCATCGCAATGGATGAAAAAGATATTGAATCTCCCGATGAATTGGAAGATATGCTTCAAAAAGCATTTATTCGCATTCGAAGAAATAATCAAATATTTTTAGGGCTTACAGAATTAGAAGGAAATGGTTTTGAAGATAATGTGTTTGAAGAACTAGAACTTCCCGGTGATGAAATTCAAAAATTAATAGAAATTCACCATAAAAGAAGGACAGATACTGAATTTCCTAAAATAACGCAAGATAGTTGGATTGAAATGCGCTATTTTGGAAGAGCAAAAACGATAGAGTTTTTAACAAATCCAAATTCTCATGGAGCTTTAGACATTGCTGCAGATTCTGTTGAAGATCCGAGATTTCAAAAGGGTAAAATATGCGGTATCATGTGTGTTGATGAAGAAGCAGCCAATTTATTTATCCTATCCGATAATCTTGATGATTTATCCCAAGAAATCACTCCCTATTCGATCGATCAATCTACATTACAAAAAATGTTTACTTTGATAGAATCAGAAGGATTAACACCAGTTTCATGGTGTAAAATGTCATTTGGATATGAAAGCTTTGAAACTTTGTCTTTATGGGATGATATTAAAGACGGAGTCATATTTCCGATCATTCGGGAGAAATATGAGCAATATATCCAGAAGATGTTACATATTAAACGTCGTGAAGATAACCTCCGGTTAAAAATTGAAGCTCATTTTCCTGATTTTCATGAATTTGAAGAAACAATGTCTGAAAATGCGATAAAATGTCCGAATTGCGGTACAGAAAATCCTGACGGTAGTAATTTCTGCGTGGCATGTGGAAATAAGATAGTTTCATGATTTTTTCTTTTCATTTTTGAAATAACATATTTAACACAAAAAGGGTTGATCAAACAAATGAAAGTGTTTATAATAGGCGGAACAGGTTTTATAGGATATCATGCAACTCTAGAATTTTTGAAAAGAGAACATGAAGTGAGCACCATTGCAATTCCAGATATAAAATTAGGAAAATGGTTTCCATCAAAAGTTTCTGTTCAATATGGAGATATTTTTTCAATGGAACAAGAAAGAATGGTTGAAATGTTATCCGGATTCGATGCATTAGTATATGCTATAGGACCTGATGATAGAACCACTCCAGATAGACCTCCTTATGAATTTTTTCATGAAAAATTAGCTTTAACAACCCAAAAAGTTTTTCAAGCAGCAAATTTAGCGAAAATTAAACGTGCAGTAATTTTAAACTCATACTTTGCCTATTTTGACAGAAAATATCCCAAGAAAAAACTGGCAATTCATCACCCCTATATTCAATGTCGAATTGAACAAGCAGAATATGCAATTGAAGCAGGAGGAGAACAAATAGATACAATGATTCTCGAATTGCCGTATATATTTGGAACAATGCCTGAAAGTGCCAGAGCACCTCTATGGAAAAGCGTTTTCATCGACCGGTTCAAAAACTGGAACATCATTTTTTTTCCAAAAGGTGGATCAACAATGATTACCGTAGAACATGTAGCAGAAGCAATTGTTGACGCCATGGAAAATGGGAAAAAAAACCAGCACTATGTGATTGGTGATGAAAATATCACATGGAAAGAAATGCTTACGATCATGTTCTCAACATATGGTAAGAAAAAGAAAGTCATTTCTCTTCCAAAATGGATATTTTTGATTGTTGGGAAAATAAGAAAATGGAAAATGAAACGAAAAGAGATATATGAAGGTCTAGATTCCTACTACTTATTTTCAGATATTCTTACAGATAACTTCTACATTGAGCTCTCAGATCAAAAAGAAAGATTGCAATACAGTACTGGTGGAGTTAGAGAATCTATAGTGAAAACTATTGAAACATGTCGGAGATTCGATTAAATTTTGGATTTTTTTCAAACTACTTATATCTCAGATGAGTCCTTTTATTTTTCATAATATTGAAATTTTATTTTTATTGAAAAGGAAAAAAAAAATTAATCTAAATTATCTTGATAACCGATGAGACACTTATTGGATAGCAAAAATTCAAAAAAAAATGAACTTAAGACCCCATGACAAATGAAAGTGTTTATATATTCAGACCCAATTTAGTATATTAGTAAAAACGGAAGTTATCCTTTATGTTCACAGAAAACGACAAATCCCCTCTTTCCCATATAGATTTCCTTTTTATCCTATGGGTTTGCTATATTTACCTATATTTGACGGCAAAATCGACAATTTTTACACTGATAATATTTATTGCAATTTCAATACTCTATGTCTTTTTGATAACCGATAAAAGAAATGTAGTTTCACAAAAAATTGGGTTCCTTATTGAAAAATATAATGCCCTTACCCTTAAATGGGCTGAAAACCACAGCAAGAGTTTAAAATTTGCATATATAATATTGTTTTTCACCCCAGTTGTTCTCATAGGACTATTCTTGAATATTTTACCACAAATGTTCTTAATGATCACTTTGGTGATGGTGCCTGTAAGTTTTTCAATGGGTTATGCTAAAAAACTTCAAGTTAAAGTGTGAACTTTCGAATTTCAAGAAGAAACTAAAGCCTTTTTTTTCCATCTTTACTCATTATATTATGGTTTCAAACTTCCAATATCCAATCACTTTTCTTCCTTGTAAAAATTTAGAAGAAAATCGCCATTTCTATGAAACTATATTAAAACTTCCCGTTGCACTGGAACAAGGTCCATGCATTTTGTATAAAATTGGTACTGAAAATCACTTCAGTTATTGGGGATTTTGCAGTCATTACGATGAATACATTCAAAACCAGAAAAAAGTGTGCTTAACTTTAGTTGTTGAAAATATTAAAGAAGTTGATGATTGGCACACCGAATTAATCAAGAAAGGGGTAAAATGTATTAAAGAACCGGCCCACACACCCCAATTCAAATTGTATAATGGTTTTTATGAAGATCCGATGGAATATACAATTGAAATTCAAGCGTTCTATGAAGATGGAAAACCCAAAGGGGTGTAAAATTGTTGTAAAAAAAAGTAATCATAATCTTAAGATTATTTTTTGCCTGTGGAACCGAATCCACCCAAACCACGTTCCGAAGTGGGAAGAGTTTCAACGATATCAAATTCATAATCATCCAGTTTTCTTAAAATGAATTGACAAATCTTATCACCCTTATGAAGAGTAACTGGTGTATTGGAAAGATTGACAACAATTGCACCCCATTCATTACGATAACCCGCATCAATAGTTCCAGGGGAATTGACTATAGATACCCCACTCCACAAAGCCAATCCACTTCGAGGAACAACAGCAGCATAATAGCCTGCCGGAATAGCAGTTGCGAAACCAAGAGGACATAACACTCTTTCGAGAGGTTGGAGGAGATATTCATCATCAGAAATTTCGTCGAGTTTTTTTGCATCCCCATTTATTATTCGTTTAAATCCATTAATAAAACAATCTGCTCCAGCATCTCCCTTTGTAGCAATTTTGGGGAGAATAGCATCATCCTTCCATTTTTTGATAGGCAATTGCAGTTTCATAAGATAGGGTTAATGGCAACATTTTTTAAAATTATTATCAATAAGGCAATATATAGAACTTTAAAATAAAAAGTGAGAAAAAAAATGGAAATAAAATTAGTTAGATATAATCCGCGACAGGATAAAGCGGATTTAGAAGCATTGATTGCAGATTTTCAGTACAGATTAGATCAATTAGGTGAGAAGGTCGATTTAGACAAATTTTCCAAAGAAATAGATCAGCGCTCTAAATCGTTGATAAATCGAAATTCAATTGTGCTAGCAAAAGATGGAAATTCTCTAGTTGGAGCAGGTTTCTTTACAATTTGGACGGATTTTCTTGGAAACCAACATTGTTTAATTCATGATGTGGTGACTCGAAAAGAAAATGCATTTAAAAATGGAATTGAAGAAATGATTCTCCGTGAACTCTTTAATTACTTAAAAAAAACCATGAAAATAGATAAAATTGGACTTTGGGCCCTAAAACGGGATTCAAATTTCCAAAGTGTTCTTATGAAACTAAAAATCAAAAAGAATACAGAATTAGATTATTACGAACATTACTTGTGATTTTTTTTTTCCATCGACCCTTGATATTCTGGATCTAATAAAGGAAGACAATTTGGGCATACACCATGGGAAAAGTATATTTTATCAATTTTTTCTACTGTTGTAAAGAATTTTTCGATAGAAACCCATTCCATATCGCTAACTTTTGCACTTCTACAAAAAGAGCAAACGGTTACAATCAAATCATTAAATTCTTTGAAATTTGGGGGATGAAATTCTTTATCCCTAATAATTTTGGAGCCAATAATATCGCCGATCATTTCTAAAAACTCGATTTGATCTAAATCGAACATACCAATGCGATGATCATTCAATTGTATTAAACCTAAAGTATTTCCTTCATTTCGGATGGGAATAAGGGCAACTGATTCAAATCCACATCTATTGCAATAATTACGTGTAGAAGCTTGCCGATCAGCTTCAGTTGTATTTGCCAGAAGTTCTGTTGTATGATTTGCCCAGAAACTTCCCCCTTTGCTAAAAAAAGGAAATTCAGGATTAGTACGACCTCGAATCACATTCCCGCACATACATTCAAGTAAAAGTTGATTTTTATCGTGTTCTTTGACTCTTTTTCCAGAAAAATCTTTCACACATAAGTACATTTCGTGCTGAATGAACTCTTTGGTAAATCCATTATAGACAAAATATGGAAAATCTCCATCTTCATGTAGTCGAATGCTGATAGCTTCAATGGTTGTAAGTTGTTGTAAATATTTAAGAACCAAAGATAGTGAATGTTCTAAATTGCAAGAGTTTTTCAGTTCCAAATAAATCATGCGCGTTGTTTTAGTTTCCCCAAGTGCATTGTTATCATCGCATAAAAAACCCATTTAATATATGGGAAAAAAATTAATATTAATAGGTACGTATTAAAAAAAAAAAATATCAATAAAAAAAAATCGATTTAGACATCTTACCTACATTTCGTTTAAAACTTCAATATTTAAGGTTTGCAACCCATCTTTTAGTACAATCCGAACCACTTCAATTAACCATAAACGTGCGGTTTGAATTTCAACATTCTCTTGCAATATAGGGCATGCATGATAAAATCTGGTGAATTCTTGAGCCAATTCATAAAGATATCGGGTTAGTAAATGAGGTTTTAGATGACGGGCAGAATCAGTCATCACTTCTGGATATCTTTGTAAGTATTCAATTAGAGATTGTTCATGGGAATCTGTATATTCTTTTACTAAGTTTGAATCAAAGGTTAGAAGCATCTCTTTTTCAGAAGTAATGGGATCAAATGGAACATGGATGTTTTCCTTTATCGCTTTTCTAAACACGGAACAAATTCGAGCATACGAATACAAAATATAGGGTCCAGTTTCGCCCTCAAATGCAATACTTTGTTTCGGATCGAATAGAAAATCTCGCGCATAATCATATTTCAGAATAAAGAATCGTAACGCAGCCATCGCAATTACATGAGCACGTTCAACAACAACAGTTTCGTCCAAATCATCATATCTTTCCCGAATCGCATCTAATGCTAATAACTCCAACTCTTCTAATATATCATCAGCATCTACAACAGTTCCTTCTCGAGATTTCATTTTTCCTGTTGTTAAATTGATCATTCCGTAGGAATAATGGAAATTTTCTGCTTTCATCCCCAATCGATTAAGAACAGCAAAAATCGTTCTCAATTGCATGTTTTGTTCATTTCCAATAACATAGATGGATCGATCATAATTGAAATCGGCCATTTTTGAATAAGCTAAATATAAATCTTGAGTTGCATAAAGAGTGGTCCCATCTCTTCGGACGAATACTTTTTGTTTGGGAAGACCTTTCTTTTTGAATTTAGCAATGATTGCTCCATCTTCTAATTCTTCAAAAACACCTTTTTTTAATCCTTGCACAACGATTTCTTTTCCTTTGTTGTAGATCTCGCTTTCAAAGTAGGTTTTATCATGTTTAATTTTAAAAATCTCAAAGGTTTTTTTATAACCCATCTCTGCCCAATCATTCATCATTCGCCAGAGAGCACGGACTTCTGGATCTTTATTTTCCCAATCAACTAACATCTGTTTTAGTTCTTTTTGCATCTTTCCATAATCTGTAGCATCAATTTCACGAGTAAGCTGATTGATATAGGCAACATTTTGATCTGGAAGTGGTTTTTTACGTTCATTTTCCAATTGTGCAATTTGGTCTTCCAGCCCATTTTTTAGTCGAGCTTCTTCTTGGGCAAACTTGACATAAAAATCACCCACAAAATGATCAGATTTACGGTTTTCAGATTCAGGAGTCTTTTTTTCTCCAAATTTTTGATAAGCCCACATACTTTTGCAGATATGAATCCCCCGATCATTAAACAAGTTTGTTTGAAAAACAGTATTATCAACTTTTTGATTAATTAATGATAGTGATTGTCCCAATAGCATATTACGAACGTGACCTAAATGAAGTGGTTTATTAGTATTCGGACTTGGATATTCTACCACCAATCGAGCGGATTTTTGAGTTTTTAAGTAATGAGATTTTGCATAAGTGCGCACATCGGAGAGAATTTGAGGAAAAATATCGGCAGCCATACTTGCTTTGTTTAATATTATATTAATATAAGGACCATCACCTTCGATGGCAGCGATAAATGGAAAGTGCAACAATACATCTTCAGTGATTAAATTAATAATATCCTGGGCAATTTCAGGACCATCTTTATTTAAATCTCTTTTTAATGCAAAACAATTCATCGCAAAATCAATTTTCAAACCTTTCTTGGCAGGTTTGATGAACTTTGATAATTTTTTAGAAGTTAAATTTTTATTTTCAAGTAGCTTTTCAAAGAACTGAGCTAACCCCAAGATATAATCCATAGGGAGAAAAAGAAAAGAAATCAGAAAAAATTTGCTTTTTACAAAGTTAAAAAAATACTTCTATTCTATTTGTGTAACTTTTAACAACTCAGACTTAAAATGTCCATCCAAAGTTATCAAGGCCCCTAAGGACATGAGTAGTCTTCCGCTCAATTTTTGAGAAATTTTTGATATTTTGTATTGTGATTCAGGATTTAATCCTTGAAATATCAAGCGGAACCGATTTTCGGGAAATTTCGAAGATTGCAAGAATATAAATACCACTCCTTCGGTTTTTTCCACATTCATATACTGAACCGCAGAAACGTTTCCAGCTCGAGGGGAGAGTAATCTATACATTTCTCCCTCTTGAATTAACGGACGAATTTCTTTATATCTTTTGATATGCTTTTTTGCAATTTTTAATTGTTTTTCAGTATAATTGTTAAGATTTGCCCCAATTCCCAACGTTCCCATCATAGAACTATAAAACCGGTATTTTAGCGAAAATAGATTATCGTCCCCAGCATCGGTAACCCAACAGACCATGGATTTCGGACAATAGATGTGAGAATAGCCTTCTTGGATAAACAAACGATCATAAGGATTAGTATTGTCAGATATCCATGCCTGATCAGTAAAACTCAAAATTCCCATATCAATTCGCCCGCCACCCCCAGAACATGTTTCAAATACCACATTTGGATGACTGACACGTAATTTTGAAAAAATATCATACAAATTTTTAATATAATGCACCATTACTTCTTGCTGATGTTCTTTGGGGACATCAGGCCAACCCGGTTCACTAATAGACTTGTTCCAGTCCCATTTAATAAATTTGATATTATATTTATTGAGTAAATCATCTACCATATGAAAAACAAAGTCCTTCACCTCTGGTTTAGCTAAATTCAAATTAAGCTGATGACGAGCACGAGTTATTTCACGATTGGGAAATTGAAACACCCATTCGGGATGAGCTCGATAAAGATCACTATCTGGATTCACCATTTCAGGTTCAACCCACAATCCAAAATCCATACCTAACTCATTAACTTTATTTATTAGGGGGTCTAATCCTTCGGGAAATTTTTGAGTATTGACATACCAATCTCCAAGTCCCGCCATATCAGTATTTCGTTGACCAAACCACCCATCATCCATAACAAACAATTCTACTCCAATAGAAGCAGCTTTTTCTGCAAGAGAAGTCTGATTTTCAAGATTGACATCAAAATAAGTTGCTTCCCAGGAATTGTAGAGTATTTTTCGTAATTTTTTATTATGTTTTTTCGGTAAAATTAAATCTTCTTGAAAATGATGTAAATTACGGCTAGCCTGTCCAAATCCCTGGCTTGTAAACCCTAAAATAACACTTGGTGTGATTAATGGATTTTTTGGTAACAATCCCCAAGTAAAATCATAATTGTTCAAACCGGCGAGAATTCGGATCTGATTTCTTGGTGTATGTTCAAATGACATTTTCCAATTCCCACTCCACCTTAACGCACCAAACCACACATCTCCAGAACATTCCTGAGAATTTCCGTGATCTAAAGCAAACCATGGATGACTGTTGTGACTAGTAGCGCCCCGACGGCTTTCAATAACTTTTTTCCCAGGAACTAACATTTCTTGGTTCAAAGTATACTCAGCTGCCCACCCCCCTGAAATTGTTGTTAATCGATAAGGAAAACCTTCGGGAACATAAAAAGCGGCAGAAAAAGCTTGATCCAGCTGAATTAATTCTGAGCCAGTATTAATAATTTCACTATAGCGCTCGATGAGATCATATTTTTCATACACTATATAATGTAAATGAACCGTCAGAGAATAGTGAGGGTCTTTCAAGATCACGGTCAATTTAGGACATTTTTCTTCGCGTATTTCAACGTCACCGATTGAATAAGAATCATAATTTAAAATGACATCTCTGCTTCCATCGTGCAGTCTTGCTTTCAAACAAACTTCATGATATGCCATCCCACTTTGAGAAGGATATTCCAAATTAGCCATATCTCGCATATTATTGAATGATGCATGAAAAGTTCGTAGCGGTTCGGGAATATCAGAAGAAAAACTCAATCTTGGTCCCCAATAAAGATGGGTTAGCATTTCGTCTACACCGAGTCCAAAAGCGTATGTAGTTTTTTGGGTATTTAAAACCCATTTGCATTCATCTAAACATTCAATTGTCATATATTTCACTCTATATTTAGGATTTTAAAGAAGGGTAAGTCATAATGAATTCATCATATAATTTTTTAAGCTTTCCTTCGATTTCATTACCTTCTTTCAGTAAAAAGAAAAGATGTTGTAAAATAACTTGCGGAACTTGATACTTTTGTTGATATTGGGACTGAAGGATCTCCAATAAATAAAGAGGAGTAAATTTCTTTCCCTTAAATTCACTAATCAAGCCAATAATTTCTCTTCCCATTTCATCATTCATTATGGTAATGAATTTTGCTTTGAAAAGCTGATGTAAGACCAGATTCAGAGAATCTTGTCCAAATTCTCCATATAATTTATGTTCCAAATCAATTCGTTTGAATAATTTTACTCGTAAATTATGAATAATAGAATAAATATCTAAATTGAAAATGGTAGGAACAACCGTTTCTAGTTCATATCTTTCATCGAACTGATAACTTTTAAAAAAGCCAATTAATTCTTGAAGATATTGCTTCTCTAAATCATTTTTTATTTCTGATTTTAGTAAAGAATCTGCCAAATTTAGAGGAGGAACTCTATAAAGAAGCAAATCGCTAACTAGATAAACATAAACATCCAATAAATCATCATGATATTTTTGTTTGATAAATCCATCATTTGTTAGCAAATGTAAAACTGCATCCACATTAAGAAAATTTGAGGAAAATTGAATTTGTAATTGATCTATAAGCTGTTTTTTTGCAATGGATCCATTTTTCCGAAGAATTTGAAAAATGGCTCGTTTTAGAGGATTTCTCATGGTTAAAATTAACTGCAGATTTGGATCTTTGAAAAGATAAAGACTACCAATTTTAAAATTTGAAATGAGTATATTTTCAATTTTTTGCACCAGATTAGAATCGGATTGCACCTTTTGAGGTGTTTTTAATAAAATAGGTCCGATTCCTATCAAAATTTCGGTGGTAAGATCGATTAGAGCTTTTTCATAATTAACATTAGCTTCAGGATTTTCATGGACAAAAATAACGCTAAATTCTTGGTCACTTCCAAAAGAATAAGCAGAGAAAAAATATAAATCATCCTTATATGTTAAAACCCTATTGGAGCTATGATCCTTAAGTTGGTCGTGAAGGGATTGAAAAGAAGAGGAGATCATCTGAAAATCTGAAGGATATTGTGTAAGAATTTCGAAACTTTTTTCTTTTGTCTCGAAAGAAAGAATAATTGCTTCAACCATTTGCATTCACCATTAATTAAAAGAATACTTTTTTTGATTTTGGAACAATTTTAGAAATCGATGAGTTAAATCATTCGTTTCCCCTTCGATCAGAGCCTTTCTGGATCCTATATTCATTTTGAAATCTAATGGTTTCGTCTTGATGATCTGAGAAATCATTTTTGTGATAAGTTTCTTATTTTTTGAATTTCCAGTATTTAATTTTTCCATTTTCTTCAGTTCTTAAAATTTGATCTATTAATGGTTAATTTTTGGAAAATTTAATCCTTTTTTATTCACTATTATGATTTTCTAATTAAAACAAAAATCAAATAGGGTTATGGTTTGATAATCATATGAGTCAAACACCAATCGAACTTGCTAAGAAAAAAGCGGGATATGCAGCTGTGGACGAATTTGTTAAAGATGGAATGGTATTGGGAATTGGAAGTGGATCTACAGTAGTTTATGCAGTTAAACGCTTGATTGAACGAGTTAAAAATGAAAACTTAAAGGTTATTTGCATCCCTACTTCCTTTCAATCGATCCAGTTGATAGTTGACGGAGGATTAACTTTAGGTGATCTCTCAAGACATCCCGAAATTGATGTGGATATTGATGGGGCAGATGAAGTTGATGATAAATTACATTTGATTAAAGGAGGAGGAGGTTGTCAAGTCCAAGAGAAAATTGTTGCAAGTGTATCCAAGCAACTCGTCATTATTGCAGATTATAGGAAAGATTCAAAATCCTTAGGTGAAAAATGGAAAAAAGGAGTCCCAATTGAAGTCGTGCCAATGGCCTATGTCCCTATTATAAATAAGATCAAGAAAATGGGAGGAAAACCTACGTTACGAATGGCGAAAAACAAAGCAGGACCAATCATTTCTGATAATGGTAATTTTATAATTGATGCTGATTTCGGGATAATTCAAGATCCAATCACCCTTAATGAAAAACTCACAATGATGACCGGTGTAGTCGAAACGGGATTGTTTACCAACATGGCAATCAAAGCATTCTTTGGACAAGCTGATGGAACAATAACTTCTCGAGAAAAATAATCAATTGCCTTTTTTTTTACTTATTTGAACATTTCAGCCATTTTTTGAATGTTAAAGACATTAACGGGCGTTAATCCACGCGAATCTTTCCGTCTTTGCAATTCCTTTGCATATTTTTCACGAAACTGGCGGAGAAAATTTTGGAGTTTACGACGTAAGGTAATTGAGGATCGGTCAACAACTAAAAAAGCAGCAATCTGTCCAGCCGTTTCTAGCATAATTTCATAATTATCCTTCTCAATCAACCGAACATTGCCTGAATGCTTTAAAATTTCGGAGGTGATTCCTGAAACGGCTGATATCGATCCACCCAAAATGGAAAGAAAACCATCGGTAATATCTTGCTCAAAAAAGTGTTTACATAACACTAACCCAGATTCCATTTCCATAACGCTTAAGACAAACGGAATACCCGGAGGAAGCAAGACGGAATTCCATTTAATGATATCTTTTGTCGTAATAATACCAATCGGTTGATTTTTCTCATTACCAACAATTGCGCGTTTAAAACCCGTTTTCAGCAAGATTCCAATCAATTCATCAATCGGGGTATCTTTCTGAATAATTTCGATGGGTCCTCGCATTATATCTTTTGCTTTGGTCTCTTGCATAAGTGTTTTTCCACCGACCAACAAACCTAGATAATCCAAATGTGATCTATTTTTTACTAAAAATCGGACAATATCCGTGTGTGAAATAATATAATAGTGCAGTAAATCATCTAAATCTTCAATTATTACTGCAGAAATTTGCTTTTTATCCATTAATTCTAAAACTTTCAATAATTGAGTGTTTTTATCCACTAAATAAACACCCACATGAGCCATATCTTCAACAAGCAAACCATAACGAGGAGGAGGAGCTGACATTTTTTTTTCTACTTCTATTTGCTGTTCAACTTGATCGGCATAAATAAAAAAAAAGAAATTTATGAATTTAATAAGGGCGACCAATTCGCCAGTATTGTTTCACGGGTTTGGAACAATGGATACAATAAATATCAGATTCTTCTTTAACTTCTTTATGAAGTGCGGGAAGATATTCATCAGGAATACCTAAAAATTTTAATCCATCAACACGTTGTTCAATTTCAGCAGCACATTCTTCACTTCCACAGAATGGAACTTCTGCGATACCTTGATTGGATTCTATAAAATCAAGAGCTTCATCCAAATCATTAGTACGTGTAATCCAAGAAGCATGAAGTTTTTTCGCAGAATCCCACATCTCTTGCTGGATTAAATCTAATAATTCATTGATTTTAGTAATAGCTTCGGTTTGAGCGATAAAAATTTTCTCTCGCGTATCTCGACGAACAAGACAAACATTTCCCTTCTCAATATCCCGTGGTCCTATTTCAATCCGAATAGGTACACCCCGTAATTCCCAATGGAAATATTTCTTACCGGAACTCATATCACGTTTATCAAAGTGCACTCTAAGCCCTGCTTTTCGCACTTTTTGGAAGAATTCTTCGGAAGCTTTTAAAACCGCTTCTTCTTTATTTTTGAAGAGAATTGGAACAATTACGGCTTGAATAGGAGCAATCATTGGAGGAAGTTTCAGTCCTTTATCATCCCCATGGGAAGCAATTAATGCTGCGATAGCCCGTTCACTGATTCCATAGCATGTTTGATGAACATATTGTTGATTCCCTTCTTTATCTTCATATTTAATGTCAAAAGTCTTTGCGAATGTCGTCCCTAAGTTGTGCACCGTCCCAATTTGTAAAGCCCGGTGTTTTTGTGGGAATATACAATCATAGGCAATTGTATAATTTGCACCAGGGAACGTGTCCCATTTTGGCCTTTGAGTTTTAATGTATGGTACACCCAAAGTATCAAAGAAGCGCGAATAGGACTCCATAGCTTCGCGAATCTGTTCTTCGCATGTTTCTGCATTCTTATGATAGGTGTGAGCTTCCTTAAAGGTGGTAATTTCTCTAACCCGAATTAGAGGACGGGTATTTTTACCTTCGTAGCGGAACATATTCGCAACTTGATAAGTCTTTAAAGGAAGATCTTGATGAGAACGAATCCATTTAGCAGCCATAGGATACATAGCAGTTTCGGAAGTGGGGCGTAATGCGAGTTTGACATCAAGAGGCGTTGTTCCACCATCTTTGACCCAGTACACTTCCTCTTCAAACCCTTTGACTGTTTCGGCTTCTTTCATGAATTGTGGTTCGGGAATGAGCATGGGAAATAACATTTCATCATGAGGAACGGGGGTTGAGTCCAGTAGATCGCGGATGACCTGGAAGGTATTTTTACGTACCTTAAACCCATAGCCAAGCCAGACCCCGCATCCTTTCAAATTGTATCGGTAGTCAATAATATCGGCTTGGAAGATTACCTCATTAAACCACTCGCTAAATTTTTCTTCCATTTTAGGAAGTGCGAGTTGGTTATTGGATGATTTTCCTTTTGATTGATTTTTTTGTTTCTTAGCATTTTTCTGATTTGCCATGCTTTTTCACCTATAGTGCGCCATTTGATGATTAACGCTGATCAAATGTAGCTTATAAAATGCGCCATTTTTCTTATTCTTTGCGATTTTTTAAATACGAACAAAATAGTGAGAAAAGAAAGAAATAATTTGAACAGAAAAAAAAAATTTCTAATTGTTGAAATCGTTAAAAATTAAATTCCATCAAAAAAAAGCGCTAAGATTCAATAAAAAAGAGATTAGGGAACTAAACCTACTGATTCTTTAAATAGTTTCCCCCAAAAACAAGCACCACGAAGAAAATCACAAAATAATACCAGAGATCGACTATAATCACATTGAGCCAAAATAGTGGATTAATTGCTATGATTATTGAAACGACCAAAGTCACCAAAACCGGAATCATACCTTGATTGATGATATGTTTGAAATTGGATTGAACATACTTCCACGAGTCTTTGAATGATTGTTCCAAGCGATCTTCATTGTAGACAGACAAAATCATCCAGTGAATAAATACTACGCTTAAAAACAATTCAAAAATTAGAAATGCAACATTAATTAAAAATGCAACAATAAGCAATATAGTTGAAAGAAAAGAAGAAGCAGTATTCACATATATTTCTTGAGAAAAGTAAGAAATGAAGGTTTTTCCAATTTCAAAAATGGATATAATTAAATTTATCATTAAAATACTTGGTACATGAATTAGGGATTCTTTGAGGGATCGTAGAGGAGAGGCAGATTGAGCCGTCTTGTTATTTTCAAAAGAAGACACCTTACGGTAATTTATAACATTTTGAAGCATTTTCAGGAACCATACCGGAATTAAAATCCGAAGAGAAATCATTTTCATTAGGGTAAGAAAAAGCAAGGGATTCACTTCGAACGTTGGATTTGTGTCAAAAATAGGGATCAAAATTAAATCAATGATCAGTTCGAAAAACAATCCAAGAATAATGGGTATCAATAAGCGCTTATTCTTTTTCAATTCGGCAAAATTTTCCAGTTCAACAGAATCAAAAATCAAATTAGAAGAGAATGATGAGCGTTGCTCATTACTCACAGTATGTTGCATCACACGTTCATTTTCCATTTGGAATGCACTAATAAAATAAGAATAATTCTACCATAAAAGATTTGTAGAAAAAATATCTTCTAAAAGCCAGTGTTTGGAATAGAATTTAAAAAAAGAAAATTAGTTTTCTCCATGCTTTAGTTCATCCAAAGACATTTGGAAAATGGGGAGATTCCTATCCTTATTCGAGAAAAGATTTAAGTTAATTTGATTCGACGAAAGCTCGAAAACCGGAGTACACAAAGTTAAACCAGTATCCCCAGAAACATTTGATTTTTCTTCGACATGGATATTCTCGTGAAAGAGGATATTCTTGACATCTTCTGCAGTCCCATGTACTTTTTGAATCTCTTCATGACCTGCAGTATAGCGTGTTAGGGAAGACCCGGACACATTTTGTGATAAATGCTTGAATTTGGGAGAAATATAATGATTCGTATGGAAATATCGATCAGAAATTTCTGTTATGGCTATATCATCGGCTATTGTTTCGATGTTAATCACCCGATGTTCGTGTAACGAAGCGATATTATAACTGTATACTCCTGCTCTTTTGGGAATTGTTGAAATCCGATGAATCACATCGTTGATGGACGTGGCTTCCATGAGATTCCGATCAATTAAAATACGTGGGAAAGTATCATTCGGGGAGAAATTTGGCATGGCATTCCCAGACATTGCGATACCATGAGAGTTGAACCCCCATGCATTCCCATTAAGGCTTCCCGCATTAGTAAAAGCGAGATAATGCCCTCCATTTTCAAGGTGAGCCATTATTATATAAGAATTCATCCCCAAGGATTTGAGATTATCTTCATTGTGCCCAAAAACCATGTGATCGGTATGTTTAAAAATGACTGTGGAGCAATTATTCGCCGATTGGAAGGAATGACGGAGATTGTGTATCAAAAGTAACCGAAAATCACAGCTAGCACCATCAGCCATCCCTTGAATTTCATCAATATATTGGGGGAGGTGTTTGTTTGCATGTTGTAGGAGTGAATCTAAAAACTTAGGATTTCTTTTATCTTTCTCCGCATTGAGGTGTAATTGATCACAGGTATTCAGAGCATGATTTATTCGAGATTTAAATGTTTTCCCAATCGAATACCCCATTTCATAGTTGGTGCCTTTAACATGTAATACAGGAAATATCTTTGTTAAATCCATGGTGACTTCTCAGATTAGTTAACGAAGGGATTTTAAAAAAACCTATCTTTCAGAAATAGTGTATCATTTCATTATTTTAATCATCGATATTTGATTTCAAAAACTTCTCATAGGATTCATTATATTTTAAAGTGACATGCAAAAACGGACTTCCTATCTTCTGGCCATTATCACCATGATCTTTTGGGGAACAGCCTTCCCCTTTTCCAAATACATTATTGATAAATCGATCAACCCGATCGTTTTTCTGGCTTTACGCATGTCTTTCGCATTATTATTTTGTGTCGTGTATTTGGTAGCTACAAAACAAATTAAAGAATGGGGAAAAATGTTCAAACGCCATTTTTGGAAGTTATTTGCCTTAGGATTGACATTATATGCATGTTCCTATATCGTGCAATATTTTGGGGTGAGATATACCTCGGCCATTAATCAAACCATTATTAGTAATACTACCACATTCTTTGTCGTGCTTCTCAATTTCATCCTGTACAAACGCAAGCCCACAAAACTTTTTGTCATAAGTATGATCACTGGATTTTTGGGAGTCTTGCTCATTATGTTAAATGATGAAATGCAGATCTCTGCTTCGACCTTGAAAGGAGATTTACTCACTCTCCTTTCATTTTTTCTCTGGTCACTCTATGTTATCCTTAATCGGGACATAACGACAAAAGAGAAGCCTCTACTAGTCACTACTTCAGTTTTTATCTGGACGTGTGCATTACTTGTTCCTTTATCCTTTGGTTTCGGAATAGTTGAACAAATTTCAACACTCACTTTCCTTGATTGGGTCGTTATTGCATATTTATGCATCATTTGCAGCGGAATTGCCACACTATTTTATACAATCGCTCTTTCTAATGAAACCATCCCTTCGGAAAATCTCGCCCTTATTAGCTTTTTATTGCCAGTAGTAGGGATCATCACGAGCATAATTGTTCTTGGGGAAGCGATTACTTGGCGAACAATTCTCGGCAGTATGATTGTTCTCGCCTCAGTTTTTATTATTGAATCTAAGGATGAGCATAAAGAAGAACTCACCAGCATGGCAAATCAGTGAGTATCAAACTGTTGAGCATAAAAATAATATTCCCTTTTTACCTAGCTGATATATGAACCCGAGTGCAAATCACTTCGTTACAACATTGGAAAACACTTTAATTCCAGTGAAATCAGAAGACGGAAATGAATCTGAAACCAGTATATCTTATAATATCCATAATCGCATGAACGAATTACATATCTCAGGGATCTCAATAGTATTGCTCCAAAATAATATTCAAACACACCATCTTTGCTATGGAAAAAGTGATACAACAACAGATCTTAAAATTAACAAGAAGTCGATCTTTCATGCTTGCTCCATTAGCAAATTTATTACAGCCTTGGCAGTTATGAAACTCATTGAACAAAAATTTCTGGATTTGGATACCCCTATTAAAAATTACTTGACATCATGGATCTTTCCAGAAAACGAATTCACTAAGAAAACTCCGGTAACTATTCGCCATTTATTAAGTCATCAAGCAGGAATCATCGATCCCGAAGGCAGTTTTGATGTTTATAACCCACAAACACCTTACCCTACCAATTTGGATATTCTGACAGGTGTCTCATCCTACCATGAGGGGGAAGTGCATGCTCAAAGTGAACCGAATACCAAATTTCATTACTCCGATGGAGGATTTTGTGTCCTAGAACAAATTGTTGTAGACATTCTACAAAAACCTTTTGCCTTGGTTATAAAGGAACTGATTTTCCAACCGTTGAATATTCACGATGCCTTTTATCATGATCCTACCCTCACCATGGATTATTCAAAATCAGTTGTAGGTCATAATTCCACAGGAGACCCAATTACTAACAAGTATCCTATTTATCCTTATATGGCCGCCGCGGGATTATGGATCTCCCCGACTTCATTGGCCAAGATCGTAATTCAATTGTCCCTCAGTCTTCAAGGAAAGGGGAAACTTCTTACGGATGTGCAGCTTGTCAAAGAAATGGTCACAAGTCAAGGATGTTTTGCACATGTCGGGTTAGGTGTATTTTTAGATGGTGATTGCCCGGAACCAATGGTAATATCCAATGGCTGGGGGGTTGGTTTTCAAGCCAATATCATTGCATTCCCTCAAACAGGTTCAGCGAGTATCATTATGATGAATGCAGAACCGGGAAAATCCCAGCGAGAATCTATCATAGGGGAAATTTATCGAGGAATAGGTAAAATTTTGGAGTGGCCAGGATTTTAAGAATTACTTGAAGGAAAAATAAGATCAATTTTTTGATTTTGTTGTAGCGGGTTTTAATATCCAAAATAAGCAGCAAATAATGAAACGAGCCCACCCCCACGTCAAATAATCGAAGAGTAAACCTATCCAGCTATGAAAGTACAGATTTGATCCAGTAAAAAGGATACAAAAATAAGCGCCAATCCACTCGCCATCATGACAATAGTTTCTAGATATTTGTTTGGAACCAAGGATGATTTCAAGGAAAGTTCGTCGACCACCCCAGAAGAATGGATAAAGACTATGGTTTTATCATAAGAATTCAGATAAACGAGAATTTAATATAATTAAATAGTTGAAAAACAAACTATCTATTAATGTTATTAACTAATGGTGATTAAGAGAATGGCAGTTTCAATAGTAACAATTTTAAATGGCGGGAGTGCACTTGCCCTTGTATTAATTGGGGGCATTTTTGCAACTATTTACTTCAAAATGTATTTTGAAGAAAAGAGAAAACTGCTCCCCCTTGTAGGTTTTGCGGCTTTTAGTATGGGAACTTTTTATTTAGGTCCCGCGATTTCGTTTATTTCTCTAATGTTTAATGGAGAGAATCTTGATCCAGAACTTTATTTCAAATTTTCCTATGTGTTCATACCGATCGCAACAGTAGTTGTGTTGTACCTTGGATTTAGTGTATTTCAACCTAAATATCGCATACCTATTACCATTTTGTATTCGATTTTATGTATTGATTATTGGGTTGCCATGTTTTTTTATACAGACATGATGTTTTCTGCGGAGGTCCCCCTTCCCGGACAATTATTAGACATTAATTTGGAACATATAATAAAATATCAGACAGCTTTCTATATTTTAAGCTTGATCTTTGTCATCAGTGGGGGCTTCTTTTGGATGAGAAGAAAATTGGTATCTCAAAATAGTGAAGCAAAAGAAATCAAAAAAATCACTCAACTCGCTTTTGGGTGGGCTTTTTTTGGTTTAGGAGCAATTATGGATTCTATTCTCCCAACTGATTTATTAAAATATGTGATCTTTGCTCGGATAATTATGGGAGCAGGATACATCTTAATTTTTCTTGGATTTATGCCTTCAAAGAAAGAAGCATGAATTTTTTTTTTATTCTTGAACAGTCTCTGATATTTTGCCGTTCTCTACTAATTTAAAGTGAATCGAAAATAGAAAGAAAAGGGAAGAAAAAAGAAGTGCCAAAAAAGGTTTAACGTCGAACCAAATTGTCAGTAATAAGGCGTGCATTGTCGCTTAAAGTGTAGAATTTTTGTCTACCTTCTTTTTGGGATTCGATTATCCCAAAGGATTGCAACCGTTGTGTGTGGAAGGTTATCGCCTGAGGAGATACTTGTGCAACATTCGAAAGAGCTTGGTGACTCGCAACATTCTCTTTAACTAAGTGTTGAATGAGCACTTGAGGCGTCTTTCTCCGTAGAGAAGTAATGATTGTTTCACGAAGAGATTCCATTTTGGGATCCCTATCATCTGGTGAAACCATTCGGTTTTTCTCGCCATTAGTGGCAAAAAAACATTTATATCTTCCATCGCGTATGGCACGGATTAATCCGTGCTTTTCCAATACACTGACATGATATTGGACAACACCCATCTTTTTGTCGAGCAACCGACAGATTTTACGGAAATGTAATCCTTCATTTTCCCGAATCAGCTCAAATATCGCAGAGCGTGTTCCTTGCTCGAGTACATCTTCTTTCTTAAATTCTCGACCGTATCGTCGTCGAGTCCCGCTATAGCTTGCCATGCAAGTCGAAGCGAGAAAAAGAAGTGCTTGTCTTTTAATTTTTGTATTTTCCGGCATTTTACTCATATTCCGCCTTGTGTTCCCAAGGGAACGTTTTTCAACCAACAACAACTCAATTGTTTTTCAAAAAGTTAATAAGAATTTTGAAAAATAATAATAACAATTGAATGTCTTAGACCAATTCTTTGTGCTTTATAAAATTTTTTGAAAAATTAACAAAGGGGGAAAA
Source organism: Candidatus Lokiarchaeum ossiferum (assembly GCA_025839675.1). Lineage (GTDB taxonomy): Archaea > Asgardarchaeota > Lokiarchaeia > Sigyniarchaeales > Promethearchaeaceae > Lokiarchaeum > Lokiarchaeum ossiferum. The sequence goes on along the minus strand of CP104013.1, from coordinate 4,337,977 downwards.
AAAATCACAAACATGGGGAAGTTTGGAGCACAAAATTTAAAAGGGAAAAATAAAAGGTTCTAATTTTCAGCGATTTCCGAACGTATAGCAAAACTGAAATCCAAAAAAGATTTTGAGATCAATTTTTCTCCACAATCGGACCAACTTCAAAAAAGTTGAAAAATATCTCATTTAAATAGAAATTACATCATACCATCAGAATTGGAGAAGATTGAGGTTTATTTGGATTTAATGACATTTTTAATTCAAGCAAAAATATTCGTAATGATATATTTCGATTGACTCCAAAAAATATAAAAAATACAAGAATCGGTTATCAAAAAAAAAAGATAAATTAAATCAATGCTCTTTTATCTTCCGTTGAATCACCACAATGGGGGCAAAATGCAGCCAAACTGAATTAAAAGATTTTAAAATAATTCCAATATGGATAATATAGGAAAAATACTATCCCCCGAAACACATGGCCCACACAAAATCTATTGAAGTATGGAGAAGCATACTCGAAAAAAGCCCTGATTTCTGCCAACACCAACCAAATCCAACCCCAGCAACAGTAGCAAGACCAATGTAGATCCACACAAAATCCGTCGTAGTATTGTTCCAATGGGACACTCCAAAAATAAAGGAGGAGATCAATATAACTACCGTGATCTGAAGAGTTTCAAATTTCTTAACATTATCTCGAGAAAATTTCATGAGTTGGTGCTGAATGACTCCCCGAGCAATGAGTTCTTCGGGAAGGGCAATGGTAAACCAAATCCCTAAAAAGGTGACAATTAACATCCCTACACCATCCCACATCGGAGCCCAAACAATGAAGCCCGTCAATAACCCAATTGGAAGGATCACTACTCCAACACAGAGTAAAATAGTAAGGGGCAATATAAACTTCCTTGATTGAATTTCCCAATTAAAAAAACCTGGAAAATCATCATATTGATTAGAGATAATGACTAAAATGAGGGCAGAAACCCATAAAGAATTAAAAATATAACCAATATCATTAAACCCATTTAGAAGGATATTTGTATTCCGATTATCAAAGCCAATTGCCAAGATAATAACACCACATATGAAAAATAGTGGACGAATGCGATCAAGTTTCATGAAAAGCGTCGGTAGAGTCATAATAACAACGGGAACGACATACCAAAGAGCGAAGGTTCCCCAAAGCAGCCTTGAATATTGGAAAAAATATTCAATAAAAACCCAATTACTCAAGGGAAAAATCAATAAGAATGCCAAAAAAGGATAATATAACCACTTTTGCCCCAATTTTTCAACAATGGGTCCATTAATCATAGGACATAATAAAATAAGGATAGTTGAAACCATAATAAACAATAATATGAATAAAAAGACATTCTGAAGAAAGGATTCTTGTTCAGAGAGAAATAAGACAATAAGGGGAGTCGCAAGCGAAAAAAGAAGAATGCCCAGCCATGAAAGAATTTTTTTGGTTTGCATTAATTATCTTCTCGATGGTAGCATATAAATAGCTTTTGAAGGTTTACCCGCTGAAAGCAAACAAAATATTCCTTTTTTCCATTTTTTATTTAGGTTTAATAGGTAAAATCCAATATTGTATATTGTTTGGAAAAAGACATGTTTTTAGGATGAAAAAATTTTATTTACTTGGCTCAATTTTATAAATTGATATTCAGAACTTAGAGAGATATTTCAATCTTTCGTGATATAATTAGTACATCCGCCCCACCAAATGTTGAAAAATGAGTATCATTTGTAGAGGAACTATAACTTAGGTGACATATACTGACTGTTTATGAAACATCCATATTATTCCAAGGAGAAACGATTCTCACCAACATTTTCTATACTTCATCCAGCAAGAAAATTTTAGGAGAAAAGACGAGAACTGCATTGCTTTCGGCAATTATGGGATTATCGGAAAATGCTTTTAATGATTCCATTGAGAATTTTGCCGTGGGAGAGTTTCAAATTACCATGATTACTCACGAGATCGAAAAACCTGGAACAGAAGAATTACTTCCGATTCGAATGTATTCCATCGCGGAAAAGGACACCAATAAAGAAAAGGTTAAAGAAGTAATGAATGAAGCCTTACTCCAATTTTTAAATCGTTTTTCTCGCTTTGATATTTTTCAAATGAATAAAGAGCTGTTTAAGGAATTTTTAGACAGATTTGACAAAATTTTTAAAGGATTGATTGAAACACCTGAAGAATCCATGCTTAAACAAGCTAAAGCAGCAAAAGCATTTGAACGACGGGCCAGAGATAGCGGACCTTCACATAATCTTACAAGAAATAAATACTAATTTTTTATCACCAATTCTATTACAAAAAGCGAGATTAAACTTGAAATCTATCCAAGCTTCTATTATTTCTTAGAAAAGCGAAGATTTTAATCTTTACGAAAAAAAATAATCATATGAACGAAACATTGAAAATGAGAACAGTTTTCTCAGTGGTTTTTATATTTATTTTCACTTCTTCTTTGGGATGGCAAACGAATAATTCTTTGCATAGTGCAAATACGATGATCTCTCAAGGCGATAATGCTCAATTAATCCCCGGGATAGCGGCCTCGGAAATTCATGATTCGATTTCATTAACAAATAATTCCCAACTCGAAAGTCAAGCAATAGCAGAGGAATGGCCAGGAAATGGAACCGCTGATAATCCATACATTATTGAAAACTATATCATTTCGGGACCAACTTCTGCAATACATTTGGTGAACATTGATAAATACGTGGTAGTTCGTAATGTACTATTGCAATCCACTGCAGTCTACAGTGGTCAAGGATTCCAACTTGTTAAGTGCGAAAATATTAAAATCGAAAATAGTGAATTTAAATATTGGGGGCAGAGTGTCCTAATTTCTGATAGCCGGAAATGTGAGTTAGAAGATAATTTAATTATTGATGGCATGTACGGTGTCCAAGTAGATGATAGTAGATTCTTATCAATACAAGGAAATTCCTTTGAAAAATTACAAATGATTATGCAATTTACGAATGTATCTGAATCTGATATATCAAGAAATATTGTTAGTGATCCCTCTTCAGCTCCAATATTTCTCATGGTGGATTCCAAAGAAATCACCATTTTCGAAAATACTATACAAAATTCAGAATCAGGCATAGCTATAATATTATCGCTATGTCAAGATTTTGAAATATCATACAATTACATTGAAAATTTTTCCCAAGCAATAGGGCTCTATGGATCATCAAACAACATATTGACAAAAAACACATTCAAAAATTGTGATATTGCAATTCTTTTGCAAGATTCCACTTCAAATATCATTTATTGGAATAACTTCATTGAAATTGTCTCCAAACCTACAATTAATCCAGATTCAGTTACGAATTTATGGTCCTACGAAAAAATTGGAAATTATTGGAGTGATAAGCCAGCAAATCAATCAACTTATTTAGTTTGGGAGCTGGAACCAATTCAAATCTTCGACGAGTATCCATTTAACCGTCCTATTGACATTACATTCCCCTCAATAATTGCACAACCCTCATCGATTCAATATAGAAAACTTTTAGATGACGCCCCACAATTGAACTGGACAGTTACGGATGAAAATCCAGCAATTTTGGAGATAAATTTAAATGGTTCATTATATAATACCACCACTTGGACGAACTCACCTATGGAGATGATTTTACCAAATTTAGATGTGGGAAATTATACCATGGACTTCACATTCTATGATATTGATAATAATACTGTCAGTTTTCAAGTAAAAATTGAAGTCACATCATCATTAGTATCCAATGTCGCGGATTTTGCCATTGAAAATAAATGGTATTTAATTGGAGGCGGTGGTGGACTTTTGGTGATAACAATCGTTGGAATTGTACTGAAAACCAAAAAGAAGTAAATTTTTTTTATTTTATTTTAATGTCAATTATCATATAAATTTACTCTCTAAACCAGTGGACTTCAATCATGATACAATAATTTCAAATCGGTCAACTTTTTGGATAGTAGATCAGGTTTGTGACTATAGGGTTAATTAAATTACCAATTTAGGATTTGAAAAGGAAATATGAAAAATTCATTTTTTCAAGATCAAATCTTTTTCTTGCCATTCCGTCCCCAATCTTCAAATTTTTCAACTAAATCATCAATTTCTTCCTGTATATCAAAATTAAATTTGACTCTTTTATACTTGGAATCATATTTAATATCTAGCAATTTATAAGATATTATTCTAGGTATGTTTAATTCTAATACGGATTCCGAACATCCAGTTTCGTCAACTAATTCTAAAATATGTGCATGATTAAATTCTATACTTAATTTTTGGATCGCTACTTGGAGTTTGATGGCAATTTCTATTACTTTAATTTCATTTTTGATATCCAATCTAAAAACTCGAACAACATTGGGATAATTCTCAGCAAATTCCTTGAAATTTTTTAATAAATTAGGGAGATCTTCATTGTACGTTTTATTTAGAACTTGAAAATGATCAGTCAAAAGAGAATTTAATGCGGAAAATTGCAATTGCATCAATTTACATGGAATTGCCAGAATTGCATCAATAAGATGCATATTTTCGGATGAACTAATTCCTTCAAGACCTATCATATGGGTAAGTGGTTCAGCAAACCATCCATTAGTAATTATTGGTTTGCCTAGGTTTTCGTGGAAATGCTTATAAAAAAGATGACAGAATTTTACTCGTTGAATCAAAGGTTCGTGAGACCTGTTGGATATTCTATATAGGAGTTTGGCTATTGTTTCAGAGATTTTTTCATTATATTTATGGAAATCATAAAAAGATACCGAAATACCTTTTTTTGTGGTAAACCATTTCGAATATTCTCTTTTTTTTTTACAAGTGCATTTTATGATGCTAAGTTTTTCGATTAGTATAGATTGAATATCTTTCAAAGTTCCTAAATTCTCTTGAGAGGTCAAATAGTTCAAATCTGAAAGAACTTCATGCAACATTTCAATATTTTGATTTGATTTTATTGTTTTTATTCGAATATGAATCATTTCATTTTTTCTTAAGAGCCCTATTATTAAAATTAAAGATAATCCAAGTAATATCCAATAAATACCTAAATCCTGGAATATCTCTAAATCAAAAGTCAAATCCGAATTACCTCTATTTATAATACAAAGAGTTTTTCCGATATCATTTTCATCCAAAGAATGTTTTCCATTACCTGAAATTTTTTGTAATTCATCAAAATTGGAGATGTTATATTGAGCACGATTAATAATAAGTTCTACTTTGATATTTCCCGATTCCCTTCCATCTTGTGATGAATAACGGGGAGCCTTTAGTTCAAGAGTATGTTCAGCAGAAGAACTTATTGGAATTGTGACGTTATCTACTTGTAAAAAAAAACCACCAATTATGCTACCAGTTTTTGTTTGTGAAGGTTGTGAGCTACGTGCCCTATCAGATGATAATTTATATTCAAGAGAAGAATGTCCAGTTATAAAATCTAAAATAATATTACTCCCAGCAGGACAATAGAAGCGGATCGTTTGAGATCTTTCACTTGTGACTTGATATGTAGTTTTAGTTGAAGAAAAATTGGATAAGGATAATTGAGAAGGATCTATAAAAACTGCATTTAATTGTGAAGAAGATGTTATTGAAAAAGCATTATCATGAGGTAATATCGGATACAAGTAAAGATCTCCTGGTTCAAGTTTATCCGAATATGAGCCAGTTCGATTTTGATTGGGTACTATGACGTTTAAACAGGAGATTATACCACTTAGAAGGGCAAGAATTAGTATAATATTTACTAAATAAAAAAATTGCATTTTTCGGGTTTTTTGAGAAATTTTTGAAGGATTTTGTTTTAATGGTATGGTCATAAATGCTCTTGTCTCAATGTTATAAGTTAATTTTAACATCGTAAATATTGCATTTAACTTTAAGTATTTTTTCAAACATATCGATCATTTTCAAGTTTCAGGTCATTATTGTATACTAACTTCTAATAAAAATATTAAAAAAAACCTTAGCCAGGGGGCATGAAGCCCCCATTATGGACTAAGGTCTATATTTTTTTAACCTTTACACGTTTTACTCACTTCGTATCCTTATCATTCAGATCCTTTTTATTCACCTTGTCAATCATCTGTGTAAAGCCCCGTGTCAATAGAAAACGACTTTTCGAATTGAGGTGTTCATGATGGTTTACAAAGAACCGTCCTATATCCTTTCGCAATGCACGCACTTGTGCGGATTGCAGTAAAGTGCCTGTTCGTGCTTTCCGTCGCAGTAGTTTTTGCATCTTTTGTTGAGTTTGCTCATAGTGAGGGTCATACTGAATGTTTTTCACTAGGATGTTGTACACGATTCGACTTAATTTAAAAGCCACCTTCATGCATGCCTTTTTGAACGGCAACTTACGTGAATGGTACTGTTTAGTAGCAAATTCATCAAGATCTGTTCCAGAAGCTTTTCCGTTAATTATTAAATTTGCAATCTGGACCAATGATCTCCGAAGGTGGGCATTTGTGTATCTATTCACATGTCCCTTATTAATGCTACTTCCACTTTCTTTTATCTCTGGAACAACGCCACAAAACTTTGCGAATGCTCGCCAATCTCTGAAACGACGAAAATCTCCAACTTCAGTTAAAATTTGCAGGGCCGATACGGGACCCATGCATGGAATTGTAAGTAATGCTTGATAATTGGTTGTGAATTCGGCATCCGAGAGAATAAATTGCTCTGTCTGCAACAAGTATTGGGCAGCATGGCGTTCTACTTCGAGAAATTGCTGCAATAATTGTGCTAAATTAAATGTACTCTCCCGTGTCAGAGAAACGGATGCAAAAGGTGCAAAATCATCGCTATGCTTTTGCAATATCAAGATCGGCATTCCCTCTTCAATCATGTGCAAAAGAAGGGCTTGGAATGCATTTTGGAAGACCCCTCCATGGTGGATCCAATAGTCAAGGATTTGTAAGGACCATTCCTTGCCCAAATCGAATTTGTACATGAAGTGAATGCTGCAAAGCACACGGTGGATCCGGTTTTTAAAGCGAGTTGAATCTTGTCGGCTTCGAGTGTAACTCCGAAGACAATCCCGGAGATGAAAGAATTGAGGATCGCCAACGTAGCTGGGGCGGAGTAATTTATCATAAAAAGATAGCTCTGCCATACGTTGAGCATCTGCTTTGTCATGTTTGTTTCCCAAATCTGTTAAACGACGATGGACTAAAAGGGGGTTCATTGCGATAATTTTCTCTTTTTCTTGTGGGAAGGCTCGTTCTAGCGCATGATACACTGGGCGATGATAGATCCCTGTGCATTCCATTAGATAGTGGGAAATTGGACGGTACTTTTTCAGAAAGTTCATCATTTCTTGAAGACCTGTTGGGACATTGCGGAAGGAATGCTGTTTTACCACAATAATTTCATTTTGTGCCGTTTGGGCACAGATACAGACAACAACTGTGTCTCGATGCACATCCATTCCAACTCCAAAGCGAATTATCTGTTCTATAAAAGTTGAATTCGAAGAGAGGTGCAGAGATCCACGGGATTTACACTTTTTTTTGTGTAACCTAAAAGTTTTTGAGGGATTTTGACTCATGCTAGATCACCGAATTCAGCGTCTACTGAATTCGTGTATTAAGGCATGTTGTTGTAGCAACGTGCCTTATTTCTTCTTTTATCCCCAATTATGATGAGAATTAAAGGATTTTCTATCGGTGACACAGTTCTGCCACTCCTTATGATGGTTCTGCCTGTTGCGGTCTGTTCCCGCCTTTTTCACCAAAGTGAAAAAAATCCCAAAAGGAACTGCACCATGTGCTGTAAGGCGTGACAATATTTAATTGAATAGCCAATTCAAAATCTTGGATGCAAATGATTGATCTACTTCAACATTCCATCCATTATATTGATTAACTAAAGTCCATGAAAGATGATTGACCTCAACACTTCCTGATCCACCTCGAAGGGAATCAAGGAGCATTACGCACAGAGATGACAAACTTTTTTTTGATATGAGCGGTGATAGGATCACAAAAATTAACAATTGTTCTCCAGAACCTTCAGGATTGGCAGACATGAGATGTCAACCGTAATTAGATTTTTGTCGGCAACATATATAAGTTTTCATCTTAAGCAGACAGTAGAAACATCCTTGGGGGATGGATGTCTATGCATGCCTTTGATCCTAACAATTCCTTTTGTATTTTCCACGAAAGATTAATTTTATGGCAAAAGAAAAGGGAAAAATCAAATCGTAAAATAACAATCTCAATTTAAACGCGTTGTAGGAGTGAGGAAAAAAGGTTAAAAAAATAAACAATTAAATTAAGGGAATTGAGAAAATGCTTCAGGAGAGAAAAAAAAAAAATTAAAAATATTAATACCGGTAGTGTTCCGGTTTGTAAGGACCTTCAACTTTCACTCCAATATAATCCGCTTGTTCTTGGGTTAATTTGGAAAGATGAACACCTAATTTTGCGAGATGTAGCCGAGCCACTTCTTCATCCAGGTACTTAGGGAGCATATAAACACCAACCTCATGTTTCTCTGTGAAAAGGGCAATTTGGGCTAGGACCTGATTTGAAAAGGATGCGCTCATAACGAATGATGGATGACCATTGGCACACCCTAAATTGACTAAGCGACCTTCCGCAAGTAATACAATGGAATGACCATCAGGGAAGAAATATTGATCAACTTGTGGTTTGATTTCGGCTTTCTTAATTCCTGGATAAGCATTTAACCCAGCAACATCAATTTCACAATCAAAATGACCGATATTACACACAATCGAAGTATCCTTCATTTTAGCCATGTGCTCAGCCATAATGATTCCTTTATTACCAGTAGTGGTGACGAAAATATCCGCGATTGGGGCTGCTTCTTCCATTGTGACAACTTCTAATCCAGCCATTGCGGCTTGTAAAGCACAAATGGGATCGATCTCAGTAACGATAACACGCGCGCCAAATCCAAGCATAGATTGTGTACAACCTTTGCCAACATCACCATAACCTGCGACACATACAATTTTCCCAGCAACCATCCGATCAGTCGCACGTTTAATCCCATCAACTAGGGATTCACGACAACCATAAAGATTATCAAATTTGCTTTTAGTTACAGAATCATTAACATTAAAGGCAGGAATTTTTAATTCCCCTTCTTCCATCATTTGGTAGAGACGGTGAACACCGGTGGTAGTTTCTTCCGATACACCTTTAATTTCATCTAAGAGTTCAGGACGGCGATAATGAACCCAAAGAGTAACATCGCCTCCATCATCGAGCAACAAATTAGGACCGCCTTCTTCAAATAATAATGCTTGATTGGTACACCACCAATATTCTTCCTCAGATTCCCCCTTCCATGCAAAAACCGGAACACCTGCAGCAGCTATTGCGGCAGCAGCATGATTTTGAGTTGAAAATATGTTGCAACTCGCCCATCGCACTTTGGCACCTAAAGCAACTAAAGTTTCAATTAAAACTGCAGTTTGTTTAGTCATATGAAGAGAGCCCGTAATTCGAGCACCCTTTAATGGCTTTGATTCACCGTATTTTTCTCGTAATGCCATCAAACCCGGCATTTCTTTTTCTGCTATGGAGATTTCTCTTCGTCCCCAATCCGCAAGACCGATATCTTCTACCTTATAGGGTAATTTGTGATCGGGTTCCCACGCCATTTTAATTCCAGACATATCAAACATAATAATTCATTCCATGAATAGATTGAATAATTAACAAGAAAGAGTAATGAGGAAAATAAAAAAGTTAGCATTTCTTACAGAAAACGAAATTTAAAGTAATTATTGTTATAGAAATAAATGAAAATCCATCAATTTCTACATTATCTTTTTTAAGCATAAAAGCTTAGTTTTAGATGATGGTTGATAAAGCGCATCGTTTAACATTATTAGAAGAACTATATCGCAATTCCCGGGTTCGAGCAAGCCATTTGACGGAAAAACTTCACCTTTCTCGTCAAACCATTTCAAAAATAAGAACAAATCTCTGGGAAAAACATATAATTGATCGTCCGACATTTATTATTAATCCACTCGTTTTAAATCTCCAATATTTCTTCATGGAAATTAAAACAAATCCGAGTGAACCCAAAATATTAGAACAGATCAAAAAAAACGATGAACTGGCATCCATTGATGGTGTATTAGGCGAATATTCTCTTATAGCCAAATTTGAAGTGCAAACCAAGAAAAATTTCGCTGAAATTTTATCCCAAATTGATGAAAATATTTCAGAAAGCTTATTTTCATCCTATCGCATCATTGAATGCATTGATATCTTCAAAGTGGGGGGATTTGTTTTAGAACGTTCCCACCCCACTAAAAAATTGGACGATCATGAAAAAAAATGGCGCTTACTTCAATTATTACAAAAAAATTTTAATATTAAACGATGGCCTGATCGCCCAAATGAAATTTTTTTCACAGAATCAGAACAACAATTATTGGATAAAATCAATCTTTCCCGAGAATTCAATCGATTCCAAGTAGATAATATTATCCAAGATTTTACGATTTCTCTAAATAATGAAAAATTACGAGCCTTGATTTCTGGAGGTGAACGGATCTATAAAGAACCGGACTTTTCCACCAAATTTTATCTCCAAATTCAACCAGAACAAATGAGTCAGTATACGATGTTAGCAAATAGACTGGTAAAAGAGCCTAACATTATTGATCTCTACCGAACTGGTAATGAAGCAGGTTTACTTGCCATTGTAAGGACTAGAGGGCTTAAAGGGTTGAATAATTTTTTAAAACATCTGTATGAGAAGTATCCGATCATGAATACTCATACAACAGTGGTAGTAGAAGAAATTAAACCAGCGATTTACCCACCAACTATGAAAATAGCCAATGAAATTTGCAAATAGAAGCTTATTTTTAAATTTTCAACTTCATTTTGGTGCACAAACATTGATATGCTTTGTCCATAGAAAAATTGTCCGCATATATTTTGGCCTCCCCAAAACATAAAGAACATAAAAAAATAAAATAAATAGGAGAAAGAATCCTTATAGTTAATAAGGAATAGAAGCATTCATCTTCGGAGGCTACCCACAATCGCAACATGTAAATATTGTTCATCCACAGATACAGATTATAATTGCCCCAATTGCGGCGAGAGTTTTTGTTTTAACCACACAGGCTCCACGGACAGTTATATTTGTAAAAAACATCCTCAAATTAAATTAAATCGCATTCAAGCAAGCATTCGGAAAAATAGATGCCATATATTAGAAAAAAGTAAATGTCCTACGTGTGGAGATTTACTTGAATATACTACTTTACCTTCAGGTCAACTCTATCTTCAGTGTACTAAATGTTCTTGGAATTCTCGAACAAATTCCCCCATCATAATGGGCACTTCAGAAAAATATATTGAGCGAGAAGCGGAAAAATACGGTTTAGCTCGCCACCCCGATAAATGCAATGAAAAATTGCGACGAAGTAAAGGTAGAGAGTTTTGTTTAAATTGCTTCACCAATGATTTGAAAGAAGCAATAGAAACAAACTTTCGGACATTACAATTGCGTTATGGTCTTAATAATGTAGAAATTGAGATAACCATTGAAGAGTTACTTAAACGCAACCAAATCAAGGGATTTTTAGATTCAAAAAAACAAATCTTCATCTTTCTTACTACAGAAATGGAAGCTCGTTTGGTAAGCGATCTCCAATCTCAAGGATTTGTAGACTTAGATCAACTCCAGCAGAATATGAGTGCCAGTACGGCCACTACTACCCGAATTATGATCGAATTGATCCGGAAAAATAAGCTTCGTGGGACATTTAACCATAAAAAAACACGATATTATTTGGAACAAGGACTAACTCAATTAATTCTGCAAGAGATCAAGACCCACGGAAAGGTTGTACATTATGATCTGGCTCAGAAATTCGAAATTCCAGAAGGAAATGTTAAAAACTATATCATGAACATGATGCGCAATAAAATTATTGTCGCCTTTTTTGCTGATGGAGGAAAAATTACCCTTTCCGAACAAGAATTGGAGAGTGAAATTGAAAACTTCTGTCTTAAAAATGGAATTTTCATGATTAATGCTTTAGCGACCCATTTACAAATTGCACCTGAATTAGCAAGAAGAGCCCTATTTAAATTGATCCAAAAAGGAACTATCCGCGGTATTTTCACCCAAAATCACGAATTTCTTACAGAAGAAAAACTAAGTGAAAAAATCAAAGCCATTGCCCGTGCTTATAGAACAATATCCATTGGTGATTTGGCGAAAAAACTGGCAATTACCGAACAACGTGTTGAAGAGGGGTTAGCCACTTTAATTTCTCGAGGATCTATTAATGGTTATATTGATATGGCCAAACGACAATTTGTAGCTGATGGGAAACAACCGGTGACATCCTTCAGTTCTCATGCACCTCATACATCAACAAACGCTTCAGCAACTCCCCAAATGCCTTCCAAAATTGGAGAGGTTGAAGTAGTCCGTCAATATGATTTTGTTGGGGGGCAACTTCATTTCAAAGTGGTAGTACGCAACAAATCTAATATGGCAATTCATGATATAAAAGTTATATTAGATGTGCCCAGCTCCTATCGAAGGGCGAGAGAACTTATCACAATCCCTGTTATTGATCCGGGCAACACCCATGGAGTGGATTTCTATTTAGAACCTGCGGAATGTGGGATCTCTACAATTGGAGGCACAGTTATCTACAAGGATGCCATGGGAAAAATAAACACCATGAATGTCAATCCCAAAGATGTCCAAATCAAATGCCCTCTTTTAATTAAAAGCTTGGACACCATTGAAGATTGTCAAAAAGCCATCCAATCACTACCTAGTGATGCTCGAGCATTTCTCATTGCAGATCTACCTCCACAAATGGCCTATAGTGCCGCTCATCGAGCCGTAGGTCAATTTGACGTTACAAATGTGGCATCCTATGAAGATGATAAATCGGGAAACTATGAAGCCGAAGCATGGTTTAGCAGTGAAGCTAAAGTTACAGGGGGAAGAGTTATTACCCGAATATATATCAACGGATCAAGTTCAACATTGGAAATTCGTGTTTGGTGCAATGAAGCAGGTCAATTGACGGGATTGCTGGCGAAAATGATTGAATTATTATTTGTAGAAATCAATATGATGCGAAAAATCAAAAGTGAAGAACGTAATAAAACAATGGATGTTATGGCCATCACCCGTAATTTAATGGAAATATCGAACATTTGCTTGCTCCGATATCGGGCTTCAAGTGCCAAAATCAAATTGGAAGATACTTATTCACGGTTAACTCGCATCACCAGTGATGATGATCAATCCGTTGCCAAAATTTATGAATGGGTAAAGAAATTAGAAGAAGATGTCTATGAAGATGAAGAAGCAATGTTAAGCGATGAAGATGCGGATTCACTGGATATTGATATTCAATCCATTCAACAAGCATTACATGCCCAACTAAGTGTTTAGTCTTTCTTTTTTAATTTATTTTTGCTTTTTTATTGTTACTCAACTTTATCAAGAAGCCAATCAAAGATGCCATTAATCAATTTCTGATTTGCACCCGCTAAATACCCATTATGAGCATTTCTCGTAAATAACGAAGAGGAACTTAGAGAAATCACTTTTCCTTTATGAAACTCATTTGCAACCATTAATGATTCTTGCCGAATGGGAGTTTTTTGTTTATTTTGATAAAAATGCGCTTGTGTTTTTTCAGGAGCAAGAATTAGAGGTACAACATCAAGATCTTCCCCAAGGGAAAAAAACGTTGATTTTCCAAAAACCAGATAATCTTTTGTTGAAAAATTAGTAAAAATGGGGTGAGACGGAAATTGAGAGATTTTAATATTCCATTTCTTTGTTCGATAAATCTGGGGATCAGTATGAAATAACACTGCATAATGATATTGAATTATTCCAGTTAAATTATAAAAAACCCGTAAGGAACCAAGTTCATGAGAAAAATTATAATCGCCACGTGCTCCAGAAGTCAGAAATAGATTTCCCCCTTCAGCAACATACTGTTTTAATGTTTTTAATTCATCGGGAGTAAATAATAATCGATCTTCGGAAACGGGTTTTGGATTGCCCATAAAAATCATATCATATTGTTGCAAAAATTCCAGACTGGTTAAATCATCGGTGGGGCGAGTAAACGAAAATAAAAGATCTTGATTTACAAAAATTTCATCCGGTAAGGAGGCCAATTGTTCGTTATGGCTGAGATCAATCAGGATCTGATACATGGGGAATCCCTAAAAAGGTGAAAAGAAAAAAATTATTTAGATTTCGTCGTTTTTTTTTTGGAAACTTTTTTTTTCTTATTTTCAATTTTATTGTCACGGATGTCAATATCAGTGATTTCGTATCTTTTTTCAATAGGGGCTTGGCCTTTTTGGAGTGCAATAATATCAATTCCATTCCCAGAAGCAATATCTCGAATAATTGCAGAACGTACCGCTCTGGCAGCTAAAATCATTCCGTCTTCAGCAGATAAATCTTCTTTCCAATCTGTTTCAAGGACTCCTATCGCAAAAGGACTTCCACTTCCAACAGACGCATATTTTTCTTCTAATAAGGAACCATACCCTCCTAAATTATAGATGGCCCCACCTTCTTTGTCGGTATACCCTCCGAGAAGATGACCAACTTGGAAATAACCTTTATTATTATAGAGTATATTTTGAAGTAATTTGGCGGTTTGTCCCACTCCAATATCATGATCGTTTCGTAGCTTGTAAATTTCTGTTTCAGCCTTCAACAAATCAATTAAATATTGGGCATCGGCGACAGACCCTGCAATCGTAATATACATATGAGGTTGAATCATATGGAGTTTCTTTGCATTTTTATTGGCGACATACATCCCCATGGTGGCGCGATTGTCCGTAGCTAATACGACACCGTCTTTTATTAATAAAGCGACAGTAGTTGTCCCCGTTTTCATCTTTGGTAAAGCTTTTAGTTGTTCTACTTTGAAATCATCAGCACTTTCTGGCGTTATCTTCAGAATGTTCATATCAATGTTCGTTTGGTTCGGTAGTTGGTCCATGGTATCACGCTTTAAATAACTTTATAGTTATTCTTGTTATAATTCACAATAACTTAAATTTTTGCGTTAAAAACTAAACATTTTTTCAAAAGAAATGAACAAAATATTTGTCCTCGATCCATCATGCTTTAAGCCAACTAAAAACTTGTATTTTTGAGATCATAATGGAACAATCACGTTTAAACGAAGTTGAATCCTTAATGAGAGCATCCAAGGCAGTACTCGAATTTGATAATTTTCAGGATTCAGCAAGGAAAATATTTGATGAAGCATGCTATTTAACGGAAGCGACTTCTGGATATATTGCTCTATTGTCAAAAGATGGAAAACTTAATGATGTCTTGTTTTTAGAATCAGGTGGTATAAAATGTACTGTGGATCCTTCTTTACCAATGCCAATTAGAGGATTACGGGAAGAATGCTATCAAAAACAGAAAGCCGTGTATAACAATTCCTTTATGTCATCCAGATTTGCAAAATTGATGCCGCCGGGCCATATGCCTTTAAACAATATCTTATTTGCACCTCTTATTATTAAAAAAAAATCGGTAGGTGTGATGGGATTGGCTAATAAAAAAGATCCCTTTAATGATCATGATGCAAAATTGGCAGAAGGATTCTGTGAATTTGCGGCAATGGCTTTGGTAAATAGTCGAAATCTTGACAATATTCGAGAAAATATTAATAAATTAGAAAAATCACTGAAAGAAATAAAGACATTAAAAGGATTCATCCCAATTTGCAGCCATTGTAAAAATGTCCGCGATGATGAAGGTTTTTGGCTTCAAGTGGAAGAATATGTATCACGGAATTCTGACCTATTGTTTTCCCATTCACTATGTCCTAAATGTTTGAAAGAACATTATCAAATTGAAGAATAATGGGGACATTGTTTTCTCATATTTTTCGGGATTTTTTCCCAAACTCAATGCGATTGTTAGATGTTCTATGGTTGAATTTGTTGATCAATGTTCTTTTAAAAGGATCAAATATTATGTTTTCATATTAGCGATGGCTTTAATGACTTTTCTCGGGAAATCATTTGCATATAAAGGATTTCAATTTTTCTTTCAAGAACCAAAGCAAGAATGTCCGACTACATGTACACTCTATGAGACATGTCAACAAAATTTAACTCCAAATACCGTTTATGAAGTAGTAGAAATCTTAGATCGGGTCATTCCGTGTCCAGAAGATTTTCATGAGGAAGACATGGTATTAGTTAAGATTAAAAAACCCGTATTGTTTGCTTCCATGCACAATAAGGACATTTATGAAGGTTCGATACTCGATTTTACTCCTGTTGGCTGCGATCACGATGATTGTGTGTATCATAAATATTGTCAACCACATAGCCTGATGATTCAAAGAGGTCAAAAAGTGAAACTGGTCCAACGGATGAAAAAAATCAAAAAATGCCCCCGAGGGTTGCATTTATCAGTTGTACGTTTTCAAAAAAAATAATCGAGTGCAATATAAAAAACCCAATTTAGTATTCATTTGCAATATTCACTTGATTAATAAAGTCTTTTTTTCCTTCCGAAATTTTGGTCAAATTTTCAACCACCTCATCCCAACGATCGAGGTTATCAAAGGGCGAAGCGGCTCGATGCGGAGAGAGTACAATGTTAGGCAATTCATGAAAGGGAAAATGATAGGGAAATTTCTGATTATCTGTGTTTGGTTCGGGAGAATAATCATACCACACATCAATGGCAGCCCCAGCAATTCGATTTTCATTTAAAGCATAATAAAGATCTTCTTCGTTGATTACTTGCCCACGGGCGACAGAGACTAAAAATCCAGTACGTCCTAACCGATTTAATTCATCCTTTTGGATCATATTAACCGTATTCCCCGTTTGAGGAACGGCAACAATACAAAAATCAATGTTTCCCATGAATTTCCGAATTTCGGAAGGTTCATACCGAGTCACTGGAGTTAACAATTGTTCATTGGTGTTTTCCCAAGATCTTCGTAAAATGGAAAACTCACATTGAAACGCAGATAAAAGCTGATGAACTTTCTTGTTGATCGCCCCATAACCAATTAAACCGACTTTCTTCTTCCAAAGGGGCACGGATTTGGCCTCCGAATCCCCAGTTCGCCATTTTCCTTGCTTCATCCAGTCATGATGAAGAATTATTTTATTGGTTAGCGAGAGTAAGAGAGCCACCGCATGTTGAGCGGTAAAATAAGAATTACCATGGCCATTTACTAAAATTATTTGATCCTTTCTTTCAAGATCTCGAAATATGGGAATTAAATGCTGCACACCCGCCCCTGGATTGATGAAAAGCTTTAGTTGATCTGCAGATTGGAGCATTTTTATGTCCGGACGCCACCCAATTATAACCGATGCTTTCGGTGCTAAACTTAATAAGTTTTCTTCAGATAGATCCTTTGGAAAAATTAGATTAAGATTAGATAGTTGTTCTAACTTCGATTTCAGGTAAGTTTTTAGTCGTTCATTTACATCCCAGATAAATAGCACACTAATTTTGCTTAGATTTTCCACATAAACGCCTCGAATGTCAAATATTAAGTATATTTTTTATAAACAAATATATTATAAACAAATTTTTATTTCTCAAATACTCTCTATCATTAGAATATATTTATTTTATGTATTGTAAGTAAGCATCAATTTTAATCAACTTTGGAATGAACAATTGTCTGCATGTAAGAGGTAGGCAGATTCAAAAGTGCTTATTTACAATGTTTAACGTACTTTCTTTCTCTTTTAACTTCTCTTCTTATACAGCAATCTGTTTCTTCAAGAGACCATTAAAAATGTGATATGCATGATAAAATATTTCAAGTAGAGAACGTGAAAAAAATGATACACCTATTGCAAAAAGAGAAATATGCCCAAGTACGACAGTTATTTGAAGAAGTGGCAATCAACTTGAACTGCATTGCAGTTTTAAATCATGATAACGATGGGAAAGTCTGGGTGGATGATATACACACACCCAGTTCAGCTTTTTTAGTAGATAATCAATATTCAATGTATTTGGTTGGAAACACAGCAAATAAACAGTTTAATTACGGAATCGGAGAGATCATAAAAAAACAAATTTGGCCCATAATGAAACCAGAACACGGGGAGTGGGTCATATATTTCTCCAATCCAAAATGGAATTCCATATTTGATAGTGATTTCCATCTTAGCGATTATATTTTGCTCAAACGATGTTTTTTTATGTTGCAATCCCAGAAAAACCCATCATGGAAGGAACAGATCCCCAAAGACTGTAAAATGTGGAAAATTAAAGATATTCTTGGACGGGAAGAATTAATCAACTACAAAAAAATGATGGAGGAAATTTACTCCCAATGGAGGTCTCTTGAAGAATTTTCAAAACATGGATTTGGATATGTGGTGATTAAAAATGGTACTGAAATCATATCTCGCGCCATGGCAGATTTTGTTACAGAAAATAAAGCAGAAATGGGAGTATGGACCGAAGAACAGCATCGAAGAGCAGGTTTAGGAACGATTTCAGTTGCCGCTTGTATTGAAGAATGTCTGCAAAGGAAAATTACAGTAGCGTGGCATTGTTCCGAACACAACACAGCATCGCAAAAGACAGCCAAACGAGCGGGATTCTTGCTTCAAAAACAATATACAGCAGTATTGGGCTTTTTTGATGAGTATCAAAGATTTATCGAAAATTCATGGTATAAAGGGTTATACCTAAATCAACCCGAAATTGGTTTAAAATATATTAAACGTGCTTTAAAATTGAAACCAGTAGATCAGACGGCCTTAAGTATTTTAGCCATTCTCCAAGTAAAACTTGGGCGTTATGAAGGAGTAATTACCACCTTCAACAAAATGTTATTGATAAATATGGAAAATCCACATCAATTCTATTATCAATTCTGTTTAGATCCTGATTTTGAAAGTGTTCATGGATTACCAAGGTGGAAATTATTTCAACAATCGGTTTTTACCAAATATCCGGATCTAAAAAAATGAATTTCTTTTTTCATGTTTTTTTGTATTCAAGAAACAATTCAAAAAGAAGAGAAGAAAAAAAGTGTGTGTGATTGAATGAAACAGATTCTGTCGTAGGGCCTCAATATTTAGGATACAACTGGTCTTGATGCAGCAACATCAAATTTAGAGCAAATGTGAAGGTAAATTAATGGTGAGTGTATCGAATAAATATCAAAGTTTTGAATCGTTTAATCCGTATGTATAAGAAAAATATATGAATATAAACTTACTTCAAAATTGTGTCAATTTTGGCCCAAACAGTCAACAAATTTACACATTTTATTAAAATTAGCAAGATTTATTAATAAATTGAAAAACTCAAAAAAGTCCTTATTTTATTCTGAAGTTGTTGATTTGAATTTATAGATAGCAATTTGATAATTCAAAATAAGAAAGTAAGAAGGAAAAAAAGTTAAAAATCAGAGTAATTTTAGAGAAAGTGAGCTTATTCTTCGTGATCATGGTCGTGATCATGGTCGTGTTCGTGATCATGTTCAGCCACTGGAGCAGGAGTTTTTGCAAACACTTCAACAAATTTGACTGTATCTACATCAGGTAAATGTTCTTGTAAATCCATGGAAGCACCCATTTTGAAGTAAATTCCTCCTTGTTGTTGAGCTAATTGGAACATTAACATTTGAGGAATTTCGACTTCAAGAGTTTTTGATTCAGCATCGTGGTCAAATTTGAACATTTCACCCATACTTTGCATTCCACCTAAACGACGACCTAATAATGCGGAGGCTTGCCCTTCAAATCCTTCAACTTTATCGGTTACCTTGACACGGTATTGGATTTTCTTTCCAGCGAGAGGATGGTTGAAATCAACTAATAATCGTCCTTGTGCAGCACGTAAAACAACTCCTGATCGCCCTTTTTTATCTTTATATTGAGCACCTGGATAAGGTTTTTCATTATTCATGTCTTTCATGAATTGTTTTTGGCTGACTTTTTCAATTTTTTTGCCTTCACGTTCTCCAAATGCATCTACTGGTTCAAGATCAACAGTTTTTTCTTCAAAGAATTTGATTCCACTCTTTAAAATTTCATCAATTTTATCTTCCACGAACCCTTTCTTACCAACAATAGCAAGATCATTGATATATCGGGCATCGTTTTTTGGATCGTAATTAGGTAATAATTTAGCATCTTCCACGTTGCTGGCTTGGAACACCATGTTATTAGCCTCATCTTCTTCAAGAGTTTTGCCTAACACATCTACAAAAACCATATCGCCTTCCGCAACAGTTTCCTTTGCAAGTTTCTTTTTGCGCTTTTCGGCGTCTTTTGCCTTTTTCTCTTCTTCTTCGCGCTTGGTTTTTTCTTCTTCAGTCTCTTCGACTTCTACATCAACAATTTTTTCTTCGTCTGCCATAAGATTCACAACTATAATTTCGATTTAAAAAGTTATTAAATACAAATCTTCAAATCATGCAATGACCTTTAAGTTATGTATGCGAAAGTATGCAATTAGTATGTGATAGTATGACATCAAGTAAACGAATTTCAATTACAGTTTCTGAGAAGGAATTGACTCTTTGGAATGAAGTAAACCCGCGTGAAAGTTTATCCGCTTTTATAAGGGAAGCAGTCAATGAATATGTGAAAATTCAAACTCCTGAACAAAAAATGTCTCTATTTGATTTTTTTTTAAAACAAAATGATGAATTTTCGCAAATTAAGAAAAAATTAATTCATCTTGAACGAATAGAGGGAGAATTAATTGATTTAACCGCCGCCATGGCGAAATTTGACATGATTGATATTGTTGGGGATCAATGGGAAATTAAAAAAAAGTAAATTTTCAGCACAATTTTTCCCAGAATTCCTTGATAGGATGTTCCAATTTTTGATGAATACGGGTATCATGATAACAAAAATCGCACATTTTACTTCCTTGCAAGATTGTCTCTTTGCGAGTTAGCTCAAAGTGCTCATTTTTTGCTTTGGGTGTGAAAAAGTCCCCATAACAAATCAGAAAATACATCAATTCTGGATCTTCCACTTGCTGCAAGGCTTCTCCCCAAACACAACCCACTACTTTATTGATGAAATGTTGATCGTCATCTTCCCCACTAATGAAATTATGAGTACGTGTGCATAAACCATCAATCCATTCCCCAAATTCCCTAACAGAATTCATCTTCTTTTGATCAGGTCTTGGCTTTGTATAATTAATTTCAGCGATTTGACGGGTAATCGCATAAGCCATTTCTTTCCCTTGCAAATTCATTAACGCATGGAAGAAATAATAGACATGATAATAAGCACAACGAATATAATCCCCAAAAGGAACGACGAGAAAATCATCTCGGTCTAAAAACTCTTTTCCTGCAAGAGAAAAGTTTTCCAAATGTAAAAAGGATAGCAATGCTTGCTGAATAATTTGAATCTTCGGAAGATGTGCACCCAACAATTTCCACTTGTCTTGCGATAGTTCTGAAATGGGAAATCCTTTCGAGGTTTGTGTTGGATTAATTTTGCTAGTGAGAATTTTGAAATATTCAGTAAGCGTAGTGTCAAGCCAGTCGGGCTTAATTTTTTGAAATTCTTGCAAAAACATATCCAATTCATCAAGCTCTCCTTGGAAAAATTGAAGTAACCCTATTTTTTGGGTTCGATTATCTTCTTTTTTCATAGATTTAGTTATTGATATCATATATACGATATTAAATATTCGAATCATATATTAATTTTTTGATGAATTGAATATCAGATTTTTATTCTCTAACGCAGTTCCAAAAATTCTTAAAGGACAAAAAAAGGTAGAATACATATCTCTATAGAAACTCCACAACAAACAATCTATTGTATAATCCATTTATACAAAAAACGGGATAAACAATAACATGAAATCAGTACCCTTAATCGACGAAATTTGGATATTAACCGAAAATGGTCTAACTTTATACAATGAACAATTTTTAGAAGAACAGAGTGCAGATTTGTTTGGAGGTTTCATTTCTGCCATCAATGCGTTTGCTTCTGAAATTGGGATGGAGGAAGTTCAAATGATTAAAGGGAAAAACTATAAATTAACTCTTGCTCATTACGAAGATCATCGTTTAACCTTCGTTGTTCGAACTCCCCTCGATCAGAAAGACACCAAAATTATCTCTTATCTTGGATATCTAAAAAAGAAATTTGTGGATTATTATGCAGAAGATCTGCTTGATTGGAAGGGAGAAATGGAAGAATTCAAGGAAATTAAAGAATTATTTGATTTAGAACGAGATCAGTTAGAGATTTACCAAAAAAATATCTATTCTTCAATTCCAAACTCGGATTTTCTTCCTGAACAAAGAATTCTGTATGATAAGATAGAAAAAGAAGAATAAGAAAGACACCCTCAAATAAGGGATAATTATTTTTGAGTAAACTTCTTACGCAAATCAACAATAGAGAGCTCCGAATTTGGATCTTGGTGGAGTCCTTTTGGATCATATTTTGCACTTAATTGTTGCGATCTTTCTTGAAATAAAGAAGGTCCAGAAGAATTTAATCCGATTCTCACATCAAAATTACGTGTTAATTTTTGGGGCATGTGGGAAAGCGATTTGTTTTTCTTATACATATCATCAAATTGAAGATCAGTTGGTACATGAATACCATCTTTACTTGGAACGGGCATGGGTATCTCTCGTGCGGCCGGTTTCACTAGTTGAATCTTTGGTTTGACCCCAACTTGCATTTGGCAGTGGGGGCATGTCTCCATTAGAAAGCCATGTTCGCAGTTCATATTACTAGAAACATATCTGCAATACCTTAAATTTTTACTGATGAGAATTGATAAGCAAGAAGTGAAAATTACAATAATTTTTTTTACATCGCTGATTTACAAAAAATTATGGCAAAAGAAATCATCAATGCGGAAGCCGCACCAAAAGCAGTCGGACCTTATTCTCACGCTGTTAAAGTGGGGAAGACTCTTTATCTTTCAGGGCAAATCCCTCTAGATCCTAAGACAGGTGTAATCGTCGGAGAAACAATTGAAGCCCAAACAAAGCAATGTTTTTCAAACATTCAAGCAGTCTTAGACGCTGCAGGATTCACTTTGGGAGATGTTGTTATATGTGATGTCTTTTTGAAGGACATGAATGAATTTGGACTTATGAATCAAGTTTATGCAACCACGTTTGAGCCCTATTGCAAAACCACAGGATATCCTGCTCGGGCAGCTGTAGAAGTTGCGCGGTTACCCAAAGATGTAAAAATAGAGATCAAAGCAACAGCCATTAAAGAATAAATGTTTTTCATGCTTTTTTTTTTATAACTTCTTTGGTAATTTTCCAAAATAATGATAAGAAGTGTTTTTTTCTTTCTGGAATGAATTTATTGAATAATGATGAATACTAGCTATAAAGATAAAAACCGACCCCCAAATGGTCTGAAGATTGCATTCAAAATTCATTTTCTAATAGATTATTTAATTGCCCTCCCACTCTTTTTATTCCCCGTCCAAATGCTGAATCTATTTGGATGGGATTCAATTGATCCGGTGGCATCACGAATTTCTGCAGCAGCTTTATTTGGAATAGGAGGCATTTCCCTCGTGGCTCAGAAATCTTCATTGGAGATTTATGAAATATTATTAAAACTAAAATTAATTTGGTCAGCAGGAGCAATAATTGGAATTTTGATCTCAATAATTCAATTTTCAATGTTTAATTCTTTCATTCTTTGGTTGTTTTTCACAACTTTTCTTGGATTTAACATAGTATGGGTTTACTGGATCAAGAAATTGAGGATTTAATCCATCCATCAGACACAAACGGGAACATCATCCAATATCACAAAAAAAAACCTTTTTTTAGAAAATCATTAAATACTTCCTCCAATAATATGTACTTGATCCTATTTTCAACAAACATATCATTTTTTGTGATATTGTGAAGGAATGATTTTAAAATGAAACCAATGCATAAATTAGGAACTCCCGTTCCCACCCATAAAGCTTATGTTGTTAGGAATTATAAAGACGTTTCTTTAGAACAACGTGCCCGTGCACTTAAGGAAACCGAATATAACATGTTCTCTTTTCCTGCTGATCTGTTAAATTTAGATTATCTCTCAGATAGCGGTTCTACTTCAATGACAGATCTCCAATGGTCCGCTTTAATTCATGGAGATGAATCTTACGGCCGAAATAAAGGATATTATGTATTATTAGACGCATTTCGGGATGTTTTTGAACGTGGTGATAATCCTAAAAAAGCCATTAATCTCGTTCTTTCAGGGGAAGATGATGTTGAAAAATTGATGAAAGAACTCTATCTCACATCTTTTGAAGGAGGATTTATTAATGGAGGCGTTCACCAATTAGCTCGACCTAACACATTTATTTGCCCTCAAGGCCGTGCTGCTGAACACCTTCTCTTTTCAACTTTAGCAGAAGTGCTTTTTGAAATCGACCCAAACAAAAAATATTGTATTCCAAATAACGGTCATTTTGATACAACCGGAGCAAATATTCGGGCAGTCAATATTGAACCGGTCAATTTATTTGACAAATCCATTGTCCTAAATCATTTTCCACACGAAGATATGGACAAACGAAACCCATTCAAAGGAGATATGGATGTAGAAGGATTGGAAAAATTAATTCAAACTCGTGGAGTAGATTCAATCCCTCTTATCTTATTGACCATTACAAATAATTCGGTCGCAGGACAACCAGTATCAATGGCCAATATCAAAGCAGTCCACAAGGTAGCAGACAAATATGAGATCCCATTCTTCTTTGATGCATGTCGTTTTGCAGAAAATGCCTACTTCATTAAAGAGTTTGAGGAAGGTTATCAAGATAAATCAGTAAGGGCTATCATCCAAGAGATGTTTTCGCATGTTGATGGTTTCACAATCAGTTTAAAAAAAGATGGATTGGCAAATATGGGAGGACTACTCGCCATTCGAGATAAGGGAGTGTTTAGCACAAAGTATTCAATTAATGGGACGCAAATTGGAACTCGTTTGAAAGAAAAACAAATAGTTACACTTGGAAATGACTCTTATGGAGCATTAAGTGGCCGAGATATTATGGCACTCGCTGTAGGCCTTCATGAAGTGGTAAAAGAACCTTATCTTCGCTCAAGAATCACTCAGACCCGGTATTTAGCCAAAAAATTAGCAGAAAATAATGTGCCAGTTGTTTTACCTGCGGGAGGTCATGCAGTCTATATTGATATGGATCGCTTCTTAGAAGGGACCTGTATGAAAACGGAAGATTTTGGTGGCGTTGGATTCTCAATTGAATTAGTAAAGCATTATGGAATTAGATCTTGTGAACTAGGTCCATTTGCTTTTGAATGGGATCAACGAACCGAGGAACAACGCAAGGGCATTTTAAATTTGGTGCGCTTTGCGATTCCTCGAAATGCCTACAGCCTTTCAGATATGGATTACACGGTAGCAGCGGTCACAGAACTCTACAAGAATAAAGATCAAATCCCAAGAGTCAGAATTTCACGCGGAGCAGAATTAAGTTTGCGTCATTTTCAAACCGGATTAGTTCCTGAATATAAATAATTCTCAACGAGAAAGCACACGTTTACATCTTTCCTTTTTTTTTAGATTTCAAAGGATTCAAACCTCATGGAAGCAAATACTACATCATCTCAAGTACCAGAAAAAATTGAGATTTTTAAAACATTAAATAGTAAACCAAGGTTACAAGCATTATTGTATTTGTTTATCTACCGGAAGCTTAATCTCACCGAGTTAAGCAAATTTTTGGGAAAAACGAAGAACACCACCGTTTATCATATGAAGTTAATGGCAAATCAAGGCTTGATTTTAGAATCCGATCAAATCATAGAAGGCTCTATTAAACCCTTAAAAAATTATGAATTAAGCGCTGATTTTTATAAGACGGTCTTCATGGATTTTGGAGATTTGGCAAACTTACCCGAATCTCAAATAATTGGCTATTCCCGCAATATTTTCCGCTGGAATACATTACTCTTTGAAACCGTACGGGAATTAATGCGTGAAATCAGCCTCTTTAGTGAAACAAGTGAAAAATCCATCAAATCATCTCAAGATGCCCTTCAATTTCACACAAATCCATCAAATCACATTCCGAGGGATCTCATTCCCTTATCAGAAAATGGATATAAGGAATATATGAAGCTTTATCAAGATTTTAAGGAAAAAACACTGGCTCTTATTGAAAAAGAAGAATTGAAAGAGAATATCGCACGACCATATCTCGCTTTTAATATGGTGTTACCTATCAAGACATTAGTAGAATTACGACATACGAAAGGGAAAAAAGGAAAAAAATCTTAAACAACGGGATGATTTTTGGTTTTTTCCACAATTTCTGAGGGTAAATGAATCGCAAATTCGCAAAATTTACCCCCCATCATCACAGAATCAAGCAATTCAACATCGACTTCGCAGTCAAGCACTGCCTCCCAATAATTTTTCATAAAACCCCCGCTACAATTACAAAATATTGGATCAATGGGTTGGTCTTCTTCAAGAAAAGCTTCTCGAATCATCGGATTATGGCATACATAATAATTACGCTTTCGTTGATCAGTTTCTTCTAATACTTTGTTAGTCATATATGGAATCTTTTTCATGTAGATCGTATCCCCTTTTCGGATACCCGCACTGATACTTTGATCACTTTTTACAAAATCCAACACTTCTCTGGTAACAGGTTGCGTGAAAAATAAACTATTCTCATTAAAACACTTGGTTAGATTCTCCACTAAAGTTTGATGCTTAATTTTGAGGAGTTCGTCCACATTTTGGAGTTTCTTAAAAGTCTCATGACCTTTTACATAAGCTTGGGGATACTTATCGCGCAAGCCCGTTTTGAAAAATTGGACACTTTTTTCAGGACCTAATTTGTCAATTATACGAGAAACAAGAATTTTTGCAATTTCTGGTTTTTTTTTTGGATGGGTTCCTAAAGGAGGTAATTCTACATCAGTGAAAATTTCGTCATGGAATTTTTGTCCAAATTTCGCAATTAGTTGCTTAGATAAATTAGGGAACATTTCTCCCCCATCGATTATTTCCATAATTGCATTTATTATCTCAAAATTGTTCAAATAGTAGCCATAATAGAGGATATACACAAAATTTTGTTCAGTGTTGATTCTCCTTTCAATCATTTGTGCAACAAAATTTTGAACAAGATCATAAGTGATGTTTCTTGCATCCGCCCCAACCGAGTGCAAATATGTTTCAAAATCTTGCATTAAACTTAAAGCGGCTTCACATTTTTCCGAAGAAATATTTTTCTGTGTTAAATACTCAATATATTTGGATAAGGACATAATTTCATTAGCTCCATATTATATACAATATTTTATCCAGCATGCTTTAAAAATTAAGCCTCTCGCTAGATTTCTAAATTTAAAAATTTAGAAATTAAGATCTATGACTGGAAAATGTAAGAAAAATAATTAGTAAAAAAACCTCAAAGCTAGACGATTTACAACTCATGGTGTAGGGAATCAATATCCTTCCTTTTATGTTGTCTCATCTTCATAAATACCTCAATCACCCCTAAAATTGCAAGAATTCCAGCGATGATACTAAAAATTTGATAGATTGGTATAGTTGAATTGAATGGATTTTCGACGGTAAATTCAATAATACTAGAAGCGAGAGTTATATTCTGATTTTCGACGAGAATTAGAAGATACCATGTTCCATCATCTAAATTGGATAAAGTATAATTATCTGGGATCTCTTTGGTAAACATTATATAAGGTTCCATAGATCCAATATTATCTTTAGTAAATTTTGTAGAAGATAGATAAATGGACAGATTATCCAATACAGGCATTATAGGACCATCCCATGAAATGCAACATGAACCAAAAGGTCTTATTCTGGAATTAATAGTAATTGATAATAGACTCTCAATCTGAGGAATACTTGATTGATTTAGAGGATCTGAATCAAATTCAAGCTCCATAGAATCACTAATCCCATCCCCATCCGTATCATAATTCAAAGCATCAGTAAAATGAAGCATCAATTCATCAAAGTCAGATAATCCATCCCCATCTGAATCACTACTTGTAGCATTTGTAAAGTAAAGTTTCAGTTCATTAAAATCTGATAACCCATCTCCATCAGTATCATTGCTCGTGGCATTAGTAGAATAGACCAATAGTTCATCAAAATCAGATAAGCTGTCCCCATCAGTATCATTACTCGTGGCATTAGTAGAATAGACCATTAGTTCGTCAAAATCAGATAAATTGTCCCCATCGCTGTCATCATTCGAAGCATTAGTGGAATAAACCATCAATTCATCAAAATCGGATATACTATCACCATCAGAATCGCTATCCGAAGCATTAGTAGAATAGAGAAATATTTCATTATAATCAAATAAACCATCCCCATCGGTATCATTGTTCGTAGCATTTGTGGAATAAAGTATCAATTCTTCAAAATCTGAAATACTATCGCCATCAGTATCACTATCCGAAGCATTAGTAGAATAGAGAAATATTTCATTATAATCGAATAAACCATCCCCATCGGTATCATTATTCGTAGCATTAGTTAAATACATTATAAGTTCCAAATTATCTGACAATCCATCATCATCACTATCAGAATCATCAGGTATGGTAGAATTTCCATATTCCCATGCATTAATCAATCCATCTAGATCACTATCTAAAATTCCATCACCATTATCCAATGGATCAAGAGAATATGTAAGTTCCCATGCATCAGGCATCCCGTCGCTATCAGTATCTTCATTATATGGATTTGTAAAATAAATCGAATACTCATCCCAACTAGATATTGCATCATTATCGGGATCTGCAAATATATTGGTATTAAGATCAATTATATTAACTGTTTCATTATTCCAAGTACAAGCGAAAAACTCTTGTTTCCCCCAAGAATTTAATAAAAATCCGCTTAAATTGGTTGACCAAGCTCCAAAAATTTTAGGAGAAAATAAGTTTGCAACGGGCATAAGATCTTCTACTAAATAACGTTGAATTTCATCAACTATTGTTTGGAGAGTCAATACATCAATTTCATTGGTTCCATTCAAAAGTAGCGATTGCAGATAGGGATCATTGATATTTGCAAGATTACTGACTGAATTATTTGAGAATAATGGAGTTAACCAAGCAAGGGCATCGTTATAATCAGCACCCCATCCAGTTACATAAAGATTGAGCTCATCTTTTGTATGTCCATTTATCTCGTATAAATATTCTGCAAATTCCCCCCAAGTTAAATTCACATTATTGACTTTGATTCCAATATATCCAAGATTATCCGTAATAATAGCACCTATTGTTTTCCGAGTATAGGATCCATCATTATAAGTATAATTAACAGTAAGAGCAGGAGTAGTTTCAGTGAGATTTTGCCATTCCTCATCGGATGAAAGTTGTGTCAATCCACTAGACATATTCATGTCAATGATTATTTGTCGAGCTTGAGTGATGTTCATCGTCGCATAGTTGAAGCTCTCATTTGACCCAGATAGCCCAGATGGTAAAGGAGACTTTAATCTTGAATTTGGAGGATTTGATATGTTTAGGATTTCGGTGTAATTAATGCCAAAGGAAATAGCCTTACGAAAAGTTTGATTGATGTAATTATTATTCATACACAAGTATTGACCAACCAATGATTCTGGACCTTCTTGAAAAGTGATATCACTTGATGCATTGTATACATCAAAGTAATCAACAGAGGGAGAATCAACCATATCGATTGTTCCATTTATCAGACTCAAGTTTAAATCTTCAACATTGTCATATACTACCCATATCATTCTTTTAATACCCGGAATTCCTCTATGATAAAAAGGCCAATAATCGAAGGTGATAGAGTCTTGATCTATAAACTCTGTAAAACAATAAGGACCGGTTCCAACCAAGCTCTCAGCACTTGCATTAAGAAATCGATGTAGAGGGGTTGAATGGGGAGATATGATATAAGATCCAGAAAAAGTTAGCATTCCTTTAAAAGGTGAATATGGGTAGTTTAATTTGAAAGATATATATGTTTCATTCACAACAGTGATGTTTTGGATAACAAATGTATCATTCACTGGAGTATAAACACTTGCTATTAGAGGATACACTTCAGATAATCCGGAACTATTAGTAATCATATCTTTTAATCTGTCGAAATTCCATTTTACTGCAGTTGCATTAAAACGAGTCCCATCATGAAAGTAAATATTTTCCATCAAAGTGACATTAAAAATTGTTCCATCCCCATTCCAGATACCCTCATCACTTGCAAGCCTAGGAATTATAGAATGAGCTGGATCTGAGAGATTGGTGGAAAATAATCCTTCACAAATCTGATCTATGACTTCAATACTGGATGAGTCCCAGGCGTTAAGAGGATCAATCGCAGTTATATCATATGGGTGACCCAAAACAAAAATGGTTTCATTTGTAAAGGAATAAGCAGACCTTATATCTGAATATACAGATGATTTATCAGGGGATTTTTCGGTAATTTGATTGAGTATATTTATATTTGATCCGATCTCCAGTGTCATAACAAAAAGGAGCAGGACAATTTTTGAGAAATGCTTAGATTTTACGATCATTTGATTTCACATCACTTATATACCTCATGTTTGTATAGATTTTTCCATTAATGTAATTACGAAATATTGGTATAAAAATTCATCCAATTTATATCGAGATGAATCATCATTGTAGCGTTTTAGCCCTTAAATTGAGGTGACATGATCAAAAAATGACTTAAGAAGTATGTTCTAAGGAGAAAATCTTAATTTCATCAAAAAATCGGGATTTATAATTGGAGTAATTGATCTTTTTCATAGCAATTTTAAAGTAAGTAGATTTTAAGGGAAGTTCTGAGAAATAATCATCATGGTAGTTTATTTTGCATTTTTATTTCATATTTATCAACCTCCCGTCCAAATTGCTCCCGTTATCAAACAAATTGTTAAGGAATCTTATCGCCCTATTTTGGATGCCCTCCGAGATCACCCAAACGCAAAGATTTCACTAAATATTAATGCTACACTCACGGAGCAGTTAGATGATTATGGTTATCGAGATGTAATAGAAGGAATTTCCACATTAGCTTCACGTGGTCAGATAGATTTCACAGGCTCTGGAAAATTTCACCCTTTACTCCCCTTAATACCAGAACCGGAGATTTTACGACAAATCAAGTTGAATAATGACACCAACCGTCAATATTTTGGTAATATTTACAAACCAAGAGGATTTTTCCCGCCCGAAATGGCAATCAGCGAAGAAATATTTCCTGCAATCAAGAAAATGGGATTTGATTGGGTTATTAGTTCAGGAATTGCGAATTCTTTGTCAGAATTTCCAACAACTAGCATATCACAACACAATAAAACAGGATTAGGTTTAGTTTTTCGAGATGATTATACATCTATTGATTGTGCTTTTGATAAATTAAACAATATTGAAGCCTTTGCTAATCGATTGAAATATAAGAACCAAGATCAAGATTATTATGTCATTTTGGCTATGGACGGTGAAACCTTCGGGCATCATGTAAAACATGCGATTAAAGACTTTTTAATCCCTCTTTTCGAAGCATTACCTCATAGAGATGATATTAAAATGTGCACTGTTTCGGAAATAGTGGATCGCTTTCCGAAAGGGCAGAAGCAATCCCCAAAAGCATCCAGTTGGAGCACTATGCCCTATGATTTAGATCGAGGCGTCCCATTCCCTCTATGGTTTGATCCAAATAATCCACTTCACCAAGAACAACACCATTTTATTATGTATGCCTTA
Source organism: Candidatus Lokiarchaeum ossiferum (assembly GCA_025839675.1). Classification (GTDB taxonomy): domain Archaea; phylum Asgardarchaeota; class Lokiarchaeia; order Sigyniarchaeales; family Promethearchaeaceae; genus Lokiarchaeum; species Lokiarchaeum ossiferum. Next base: position 4,306,150 of record CP104013.1, on the reverse strand, counting down.
ACAACAGTCCATCTAGCTCAAAAATACTATGACAGTATGAATGATGACCAGAAAGGACTATATAATAATGCCCGTAGTTTTCTCGACAGGGGAATTCATTCATGTCAGCAATGGTGGGCATCCAAACGACCATGGTATTCACCAGATATGATTGTTCGAGGCTTAAGTGAAATATTGCTCGCAAGTATTAATGCTAAGCGCAGTATCCCAGATGTAAATCCAGATATTCCTGATGCCATGCAATTGATATTGGAAGAAATGTTAAGGGCTCACAATAAAATAATCCTATCGCTTTAAATGGAGTATAAAAGTCCGTTTTTTTTCTCTTCTGAAAAAAGTGTTATTCAATAAATAAATGAAATCATCCTTTTTTCCTTGGGTTATAAAATAGAATGAGATTATAAAAAAAAGAGAAAGATTTTCTACCAGTTTATTTCAAAATCTGTTTCTTCTTCCTCATACGTAATTTCCTCAATTACATTTTCAATTTTTCTTCGTAATTCAGGTGAAATTTCCTCCATTTCGTGATCCCATTGATAATGTTCCATTGCGTACTTTATCAGACTAGAGCGTGTACTAGCCACTTCTTCCCAATTACAATTGAAGCCACAACTTTCACATCGGAAACTGTAATACATTTTGAATATCTTCTTATTACTTTTTTTTCAAATTGATAAATCCAATTTGTATGTATTTAAACATGATCTGACCTATTAAACCTATGTAAATTCAAGAATCACTCCAATTTACTAAAATACGCATTGAAATGAGGAAAATCAAGAAAAAAAAAGCAAAGAAGACCTTAGAATGATGTTGTTCTAGGAAGACCAAATTCTTAAAAAAAATTATGTTTGAATCGTTAAACCTAACATTTCGGAATGAACGCTCCAATTGCACAATGGAATCTTTTTTAATATTTCGATTAATTCCATCGGAGTATAACTTGCATCTATGGAAGATTTCCAATATTTCGCCATTTTTCCAGCCAACAAACGTCCAAACACATTCACAATAAACTTTTCTCCAAAATTTAGATTCCTTCGTTCATCGTGAATGAATAATTCCCCAGATGGTTTAAGAACCCGCTGTATTTCTTTAAAACCTTTGAATGGGTTTTCCCAATGGTGCAAAGAGTCATTGGAAAAAACTATATCAAATGAGTCATCCGTAAAATCATCCATGGACTCTACAAATCCATAAACATAGCGGATTTGAGTATCTACATGTTCTTCAAAAGTATTTTGGGTCGCAACCTCAATCATATCTTTTGAAGCTTCCAACCCAATTATTTGGACATCAGGTCGTTGTTGTGCAACTAATATTCCAATCCATCCAGGACCCGGCCCAATTTCCAATAACTTTCCATTTTGGGGAATCACATGTTGAATCAACATTCGTGAAACCAATTTTTTATAATCACTCAGACGGTGCTTTTTAATAAAATCACTGTATAAATTCATATCATAATCTTCAGTATTTTCAATGGCTCCCCCTTCGGGAATACGTGGTGGTAGTTTTCTACTCATAGTAATCACATCGAATGTGCTATGATCAAAATATGAAAATAAAAACATATATCTACTGTATACCTACAAGTATACACTGTGATTATAAACGAAGTTATCAATAATTTGATATCCTTTGGTTTATCTAAAGAAGAAGCCCTAATGTATTGCTTTTTACTCCAAGAAAAATCAGCCACAGTGGCAGAAATTTACCAATCCCCTTATTTTTCAAAGAAAAAACGACCCAATTTATATAAAATTATAAAAAACTTGAAAGAGAAGGGTTTTTTGTTTGAAGAGATGAAAAAGAAAAAGAAACGTTTTTTCCCCCTTAACCCTCAAAACATCCTAAATCTTATTATTCAAGAAAAGGAAATGAAATTGCAGAGATTGAAGCAAACTTCTGAGGGATTAATCCTTGATCTTGATACAATTGTGGCTCAACCAAACACTAAGTTTGATATCATGCCTCCTTTGTTAAAAGAAATTGTTAGCAAAATCAAAAAGAAGAAATGGATCATCAAAGAAATTCCAGAGGTGCATAATGCAAGTGGAATGGAAACAGTTATGAGTGTGGAGTTTGATACCAGGCGAAATTTTCGGGCCGATTCCGCAGGGATTGTAATCTTTAAATACAGATATAAAGAACATTTAGAAGAAGCCATTCCAAGAGTAATCCAAAAACAAGAAGCTCAATTTCAGGATGCTTTAGAAAATGTCCAAGATCAACTTCCTTTTGGTTTTGAGGAAATAAAGTTCTCGTCTAAAATATTAGATATTGATAATACTAACCACATTCCTTATCGGAAACTAGAGATAAAAACCAAATTTTTAGGAAAAATGCATGGAGGATTTACAGTTCTGAAATTTCACCAATATCCCACAGTTTTACTCTCGATCTGGAGCGCAAACTTACCAGATTTCAAAGAAATATTAACTAGGACTTTACAAAATTATCAAATATCTTCAGTAAGCCTTGAAAAGGATTGACAAAAACAAATTTTTTACGTTTTTATATAGATCGGTCTTAATTTGGAAGTATGGAAAATTCTTAGCTAAAATCGAAGTCGAGGAGAAATATGGAGAAATCTCCCTTTGAAAATTTTTTGCAGATATTTTATGTCAAATTGAAGAAAAGAGCAATCTCCTAACATTTATATTATCAATACGAATAGTATATATTATTAGATTAACATATGTTGTCAAGTGGTTAATAGGTTAATATTATGATCTCTTCAAAACCAATTCAAGCATCTTCTCAGAAAAATAGAGACTATCAGACAACTCTGGCAAATATAAAGAAAATGATACCACTTTTAGCAAATATTGCTAAGGATATTAAAGAATACGCCCTGGAATTCATGAGAACTATTGACAAACTTGAAATAAAAGAACACAACTTTACTCCTTCTAATTTAGGGATTGACTCTGAACTATTTCAAAAGGATGAATTATTTGCCGAATTATATACTCAATCAATTATTTATGGTACTTTTTGTTCTTGGATAAAATTTTGCTCTTCACACAAAGATTCCACTAAGTTTACTATCAAAAATTTGGCTTCAAATCACCCTTATGGCAAAATTTTACACAAAATGTATGGTAATTCGAGGAATTCACTATCTAATATATTTCGATCTTTAATAGATGAACTGATCAATGTTTTTCAAACAACAACCTTTCATACTTTATTAAATAATTCAGAATCCCTAATTACGACTTTTTACAGTGAATTTTTACTGTATTATGATCCATTAACCGCCAAACAAAATGGAATGATATATACACCAGAACCGATTGTAATTTTCATGTATGATGCCATCCATCACTTATGTCAGACTAAGTTAAATATACCAAATGGAGTGATCGGTTCAACACGGAAAAATAAGAAGGAAAATTTGATATTTTTGGATCCAGCAGCCGGAACTATGGCTTTCGCTGGTGGATTGTTGAAATATACAGGACTAAAATTTCAGCATCAATTTGGACAACAATCCAAGAAATATAAAGATAATTTCCAACTTTGGTTAAAAGACTATTTTTTTCCCTACTTTTATTCCTTTGAAGTATTACCGGCACCTTACGTATTGGGTCATATCCGATTGTTGCATACTCTTGATAGACTCGATGTTCCTTTCCAAGGTGAAGAACTCAATATCAAATATTTTTTGCAAAATACTTTAGATTCTGCGAGTAATCATAAATTTAAATCGAAAATGACCACTTCTGGGGATACCATTGTGATAATTGGTAACCCTCCATATAATTTAAGTTCTCAAAATAACTGCAAGTGGATCACTGAAAAAATTCAGGATTATAAACAGGGATTACAGGAAAAAAATCAAAAAATTCTTGCTGATGACTATGTGAAATTCATCCGGTTTGCTCAATGGAAAGTGGAACAAGTTGGAACAGGCGTAGTTGCAATGATCACAAATAGTCGTTACCTGGAAGGACAAATGTTTTCCGTAATGCGGAACTCATTACGACAAACCTTTGATCATATATATATTGTAGATTTGCATGGAGATATGCGTAAAAAAGAGAGTGGAAATCCATTTGATATCAGAGTTGGAGTGTGCATCGCCTTCATGGTTCGGATCGACAATCGTCCGAATAAAAATGCAGCAATACATTACATGGATGTACCCCAAAATACCCGGGAAGAAAAATTTGCCATTTTAGCACAAGGATTTGAGGAAGGGTTGTTTGAATTATTACCTGAAACTAAGAAGAATTATTTTGTGAAACTGGACATGGAACACCTCGATCGTTATGAAACTTTTACTCCAATTAATAAATTTTTTAAAAGAACTCCCACAAGCGGTATTATGGCAGGAAGAGATCATTTGGTGATGGATACAGATGAAACAACCGTTAGATCTAACTTAACAAAATTCTTTAACAAAGATTTTGAAACATTGGAGCAATTGAAAGTTAAAGTCCACGATTCCAAGTCTTGGAAGAAAGAAAAAATATTCTCCCAAACCAATTTAGAAGATGCAAAAAACACCATTCAAACTGTTCAATATAGGGGATTTGATCACAGATATATTGCTTATGATAGAAGCATTGTGGAAGGTCACCGTATGGGCTATATTGATCAAATTAATCAAGGTAACCCTGCAATTACGGTATCAAAATCATCCCGAAAACCTCAGTTTTGCACCGCATTCATTTCAACTCGTTTGATAGAGAAATGTTTTATGTCTGTTACTGATACCGCGTATGCATTTCTCTTGAACTATGATGGGCAATCAAATGTTTTACTGCCAATATTGGATTTTACAACATCTCAAGAAGAGTTTTTCTATTATATCTATGGAGTCTTATTTTCACCAACTTATAGAACTCGATATGATGCCTATCTACGCAAATCCTTCCCCGGAATTCCACTTCCATCGAATCAAGAATATTACCGAAGATTAAGTGAACTCGGGTTTAAACTGGCTCAAGCTCACACCCTGAATATCTCAATTGATCCATCATTGGAAACCGCAGATATTGCCCCAGATCAATGGATAATTCAAAATTTCAGATTTGATAAAAGAAAAGAATGCATTTTCTTTAATGACCTAAAGAAAAACCCATCAACTGGTTCAAGTGATTTGAGTACACCTTGGATTAAAGGAATCAGCCAAGCAATGTGGGAATTTCAAATTGGAAATATCCCGCAACTCTCACAATTTTTAAAATCACGTCAATTTAATTCAACTCAAAAGTGGAATACTCTTCAACGAGGATTAACGCATGAAGAATTGATCATTTTTCTCAAGATATGTTCAGCGATTAAAAAAACACTCCAACTACTACCTCTCTTGGATTCAATTTATCAAAAAATGGATGTAATTGGCTTTTAATTTTTATGCGGTTTTATCTTCATCGATAAAATCAGGGTACAATCGGCGAGCACAATCAGGGCATAATCCGTGGGAAAACTCAATATCGGAATTCGATCGTAGGAAATCTTCGATTTGATGATAATAACCTGCATCATCCCGAACTTTTTTGCATTCAGCACAAATCGGGAGGAGTCCTCCAAGTTGCTTCACATGAGATAAGGCGGTTTGAAGGTCATTTATCAACTTTTCTTTTTCACGTTCCGCAATCTTGCGTTCAGTAATATCAGTATGAGTCCCAATGAAGCGGGTGGGAGTCCCATGATCATCCCATTCCATAACCTTCCCCCGATCGAGAATCCACTTATAAGAACCATCTTTGCATAGGAGACGATGTTCGTTAACATACCACTCAGTTTTTCCTTGAATATGTTCATTAATATCACTATATGCTTGAACTTTATCTTCAGGATGAACTAATTTATCCCATTCCATCAAATCATGGCTAATTTCGTCAGGTGCATAACCAAGCATTTTCTTCCAGTTTTCTGAAAAAAAAACACTATTTGTAACTAAATTCCAATCCCAAACACCATCTTGATTGCATTCTAATGCAAAGGTCCACCGATCTTCACTAATTTTGAGTCTTTTCTCCATTTCTTTTCGTTTAGTGATATCAGAGATAATTCCATATGAGCTAATTTTCTTTTTATGTTCAGCAATGGCCAACGCACGTTCGTGTATCCATTTCAATGTACCATCTTTATGGTAAATGCGATATTCTAAATCAAAAGGCATACCTTCTGCAAAAATTTGCTCAGAAACTTTTTGTAACTTTGGAAGATCGTCAGGATGCACTATTTTTGCCCACATTTCATTCGTTATTTCACTGGGAGTATATCCTAAAATATTCACTATATTTTCACTGATATAACTCATTTGACTGCGTCCATCTTCCTTATACAAAACGTCCGGAATATTGTTCTGTAAAGAGCGATATTTAGCTTCACTTTCTTCTAAATTAATCTGATGTTTGATAAGTTCAGTAATATCGGATACAATCCCTTCAATAACATATGTTCCATTTGTCTCTTTCAAATCATAAGTTCTATCATTTAACCACAGCCAATTCCCTGATTTATGACAGAGCCGATAGCGAAGGTTGAAAGATTGTCCCAATTCAAGTGCTTGTTTGAAATGTAATTTTACCAACTCAACATCATCCGGATGAAGAAGAGAAAACCAAGTTTTCTTTTGAATCTCTTCATTTGAATATCCTGTGATTTGCTTAACCGATCCTTTTGTAAAAATGGGCGATTTCCCTTCAGATAATTCCCATAACGCATCAGTTACTTTTTCATTATTTCCAAACATGAACATAAGTAATAAGCTGAAAGAACCTATAGGAGTTAGGATTTTTTTTTAAAGATATTAATGTAAGATTCATTTAATTTTATAAGAATTTTAGATAAGCATTATTGTGGATTGTTCCAAAAAAAGAGAGGATCGTAATTTATTGGAATCGAAGATTGAGGAGATCATCGCATTTGCAAGAATAAACTATGTATCAACAGATGACCTACATGGATTAGGGCATGTTGAACGAGTTATTCATCTCGCGAAAAAAATTCATGATCAAGAAGGGGGATCTTGGCACAAAATTCAATGTATCGGTTGGTTGCATGATATTGGAAGAAAGTTTGAAAAGGTTGAAAACGAACATCATGCAACAATTTCAGCAAAAATGAGCCGCAATTTATTAATGAAACTCAATATTGCAGAATCTGTTGTAGAAGAGATCGTTCAGGGCATTTTAAGCCACTCATTTTCAATTGGTGGTACCGCTCAGACCTTGGAAGCAAAAATTATTTCCGATGCAGATAAATTAGATGCTCTCGGTGCCGTGGGGATATATCGAGTGTGCGCCTATCAAGGACAAAGGTTACAGGGAATCAGAGCCGTTATAGATCACTGTGACGATAAATTATTCAAATTAATAGAGAAAATGTATTTGCCATATAGCAAACAATTGGCTAAGGAACGAACCTATCGCATCCGCCAATTCCAAAGTGAACTTATTGAAGAATTAAATCATTGATCAAAAACGAAAAACCTATTTTTTCACATGCATTTCTAGGAGCATGAAGATATATCTGGCTATCAAATATCATCCGGATAACACGAATAGAGAATTCATAACAGAATTAGCAAATAAATTAGAAAACGCGGGAATTGACTCAATTATAGCAGTGAAAGACTTAGAACAATGGGGAAAAATTCATTTTACACCCCAAAAGTTGATGGATCTAAGTTTTAAACAAATCGACTTATGCGATGCTTTGGTATTAGAATTTTCTGAAAAAGGAGTAGGTTTAGGAATTGAGGCCGGTTATTGCTATGCACGAAAAATTCCAATCTATGTAATCGCAAAACAAGGATCTGATATATCAAACACAATTCAAGGTATTGCCACAGAAATTTACCTTTATGATCAACTTTCCGAATTAGATGAATATTTTGAAAAAATCAACCTATCATTTCAGCGGCAAATTGAGGCATCTTAAATTTCACCATGGAGATATTTTTTCCTTAAGGGCTCATCGAATTTTTCAATAGCATAGCGAAGCATTGTCCGCGGCATTGTCTTATAATATACTTTGAGAAATTCTTCTTCTCGGGGTAGATTTCGATTCCCAACTTCCCGGAGCATCCATCCAACAGCCTTATGAATTAAATCGTGCTTATGTTGGAGTAGAATTTTTGATATTTTGAGGGCGTCATCATAATCTTCATGACGAATGTAGCAAAAGGTTGCAATTATTGCAATTCTCTGGAGCCACAATTGATTGCTGGTAGCATATTCATATAGCAAATCACGTTTCTTATCTTCCAAATAAGCCCCTAAGATTTTATGGGCGGTTGAATCTACGAGATCCCAGTTATTCACAGCGTTGATATTTTTTAGGTAAAAATCACAAATTCTTTTTCTCTGAGACTCTTCCTTAGCCTTTTCAAACTGAAGCACTAAAATAAATAAAGCGCACATCCGGACCTCATGATATTCATCTTGAATCAAAACAGATAATTCGTTAAAGGTAAAATCTTTATATTTTTTGGCCACTTTGCGGATATTTGGAACCCGAATCCCTAAGAATTTATCCCCTTCCCCATACCCTCCGGGAAAGGCTTTGAAAAATTTGGGGAACATCGAAGCTTTTTCTTCTTCAATGAATTGAATCAAATCTTGTTGGCACTCATCTATACGAGACATAATTTTTCTTCTCTATTAAGTCAATTTTGAAAGAACTAATTCCAAATATGATTCTACGATTGTATCTTGTTCTGTATACCCAAGATAGTTAACAAAATTCAAAAGAATTTGTTTTGTTGCGCTCATTTCTTCTTCGGAACCCACCATCATCTCAGCTTCAAAATACAATCCATCCAAATGCTCAATTTGATCGATTAAACATTCAATCGGATGACCATCAAAAATGATTTCATGAACTTCACGCTGTTTCTTAACAGAAATAACTTTTTGATATCCTAAAGCCAATAAAATCTCATCCATTTGGTGAGCCTCAACGACATGACATACATGTTCGATGCGAGATTTAACAGTTTTATCTAATTTTGGCCCTTTATATGTCAGATCATGGCATTCTTTGATAATTTCATGAGATACGGGATGTTTCTCAATAGAAGACCGTAAACGAAGCGCTTCATCAGTCTTCGCAAAATCACCGATAGTTGGGGGAAGATTATAATATCGATCAGTATGATGCAAATCAACAGGATGGGAATGATCTAAAGAGGAAAGCTTGGAACGCAATTCTTCGATATTGGTAATTTTTAATTTAATCTCCATTTCAAACATGAGTGGTTCTCCTGTATTCTATACAATAAGATAAAAAATAAATAGTTTATTCACGAAGGAAAAATGATGAGCAAACTAACATGGAAGAATCCTTTTCGTAAAACTCACTATAGTAAACAATGGATTGGTTTCTACTGGGTGTTTTTAGCGAATATGCTTGTATTTACACTGATAGCTTTCCTTGTGGAACCAATTTGGATAGATATTAATCAATTTTTAGGGAATGCGATGAGTCTACATTGGAATTGGTTGGTCATAATTATGGTTGTATCCGGCATTCTCATCTGTTATGGTAGTTTTTTAAGCGTTGCAAACACAAAGAAAATTCGAAAAATAGAAGACGTTTCTATCTTTTCCCTTCACTTGGCAAATAAAATTATACCTCTGACTTTTTTTTTGGGATGGAATTTCATGCTCTATGTTCTTATTAAAGAAGGAGGCGAGGAATTGCGAGTGATCAGACCAGAATTGGAAAATATCAGCCCGATTTTATTTTGTATTATAATTGTCATCTTAAGTATTTTATTTCCCCCTACTTTGAAGCGAATTAGGAAATTGAACTATTCTCCACCGACATTGAATCGTTTAAAATCAGGAGGAATACTCATTTTTCTTGTTATCACTAATATCTCGGGCCTTTTACTTCCCATCCTTGCACCCCCTGTAAATGTATTACGCGGTTCACTCCCAGAAAAGCCTAAAATTATGGCACATAGGGGAGCATCCCATCTTGCCCCAGAAAATACTTTAGTTGCAGGGCAAGTTGCTTCAGATTGGGGAGCATTCGGCTGGGAAGTTGATGTATCAATCAGCTATGATGGGATTTTATTCCTTTGTCACGACGATACTGCTGAACGGACAACAAATATTGCTGAAATTTTTCCAGAACGAGTGCATGATGATGTCACGATGTTTAACATGTCTGAATTACAACAACTTGATGCAGGTTCTTGGTTTGTAGAGAAGGATCCTTATAAAACCATTCATGAAGGCTATGTATCTCAAACGGAAGCAGAAGCATTTCGGGGAGAAAAGATACCCACTTTGGCAGAAGTTTTAAATCTCACGCGCGAGTTGGATCTATATGTTGATATAGATGCCGAAGGTCCTGCTGAAGATCATCCTTTCCATGATCAATATTGGGATATTCTTTTACAAGAACTTGCCGATTCAAACTTGAATGATAAGATAATGATAAATTCCAACAATCTATTGGCTACCAATATGACCAAAGTCGGAGATGGAAGAGATATGATTAACACCCATCACGCACTATCAAATCAAGTCTTTCGCGAGTATGAAGAACAACATGTAACGGTTATGGTATGGACCGTAGATTCTCCGAGTCGATTTTCGCAGTTATGGTGTCTCGGAGTTGATTTTGTTAAAACAAATGCATTGCATATTTTGGTTCCTTTAGAAAAACCCACGTGGATTATCTCCTACAAATCGTACATTTTAATTTGGGGGATTTCGTGTTCTATTGGAATGTTGGGCGGGATCCTAATGTTTGTGGTGAAGCAAAAAAAACCAGAAATACTACCAGTGGAATAAATAGAATTTTTTCAGAATCTTATTTTATGAAATAATGTTTCGAAAAAAATGGTAGCCCCTGCCGGATTCGAACCGACGTCAAAGGGGTCAGGGCCCTCGATGCTTGGCCACTACACTAAGGGGCTTTGATAGTATTGTAACTATGTAATTTTATATAAGATTGCAAATAAAATTTCTGATATATAAATTGGAATAATTGTTGCATTTAAATTCACATTGAATAGGAATTCGTTCTTGAGATCACATAATGATAGATTTTTCATTATATTAATAAAGTCTATGAATAATCTATCAGTACATAATTGTGTACACTAAAAATCGGAGTTTGATTCGATTTATGCACAATTATGTAATTGGGTATTACAAAATTTGTGTGATTTAAATGAAAAAAAAAATACAGTCAATAGTGTTTATTGCCTTAGTGACCAGTGTAATTTTCTTTACAATGGCCTCCGTACAAGCAACAAACACTTTGGAAGGAAATTCGTCATCAATATTTGCATTTTCAAGTCAATCTACTGTGACTTGGGATGATTCTGTAGGTCGAGGTGAAACAGATTGGTTCACCGTCGAAGCAGAACCAGGATTAATGCAACTCAGTATTTCTTGGGGAAATTCCTATGATATAGATTGCTATATTTGCACCAGTGCATCAACCAGCAATTACCTCGCTCGAGGTTATACAACAAATAATCCAGAAACCTGTTCTTACAATATTCAAACGGCTGGAACATACTATATTGGAGTGAAAATGTATTCATACTGGGCATCTACTACGGCCTATACTGGAGAACTAACATATTATGCAGATGATGGCACATCTGATACCACTGCCCCATCTGTAGCAATTACAGCTCCTTTAAATGGTGTAAGTGTTCAAAATACAATAACCATCAGCGCTACTGCTAGTGATTCTGAATCCGGAATGGATAAAGTTCAATGTAAGCTGGATAGCGGATCATGGACAGATGATACCAGCTCCCCATATTCATGGACCTGGGATACAACCCAATCAACTGATGGCTCTCATACAATTACAGTTCGTGCTTACGATGTTGCAGGCAATTATGTTGAAGATTCAGTCACAGTTGTAGTTAATAATGGAGGAACACCTTCAAACGAATTATTCAGCGGAGTTCCAGTAACTGGATACCTTGCAGCTCAATATGATACTTTCATGTATACTATGCAAGTATCAGATGAAGCAATAAGCATGGAAACAATATTAACATGTGGTTCCGCAGATTTTGATGTCTATGGCCGTTTCGGAGCAGAACCTACGACCTCATCATACGATTGGCGAGGTTATACATCAGGTGGAGAAGAAGTTACATTTAACAATCCTGCTGAAGGTACTTGGTATATTATGGTTCGTTCATATAGTGGAACGGGAAATTATGAGTTAACTGTCACCATAGAAGAAGAACAAGGTCCAAGTCCAGATGCCGAGAAGATTGCAGTTTTCTTCTGGGCTAGTGATGCCGGAGCCCAATGGATTATTGATGAGTACTGGAATGTCTTACAAGGTGAAGGCTATACAAAAATCTTCAATTTCAGAGATACCTACAATTTTGCTTCAGATTTTGCTACAGTCGATGCATATGTCGGAGCTGAAGACACAGTTTTCATGTATTTATTTGGCCATGGAAATAATAATGGAGTAGATTCCTACACCGCTTTCCGTCCTAGTGGAAGTTTTGTATATTCCAGTGATTTCCGAACAATGATGGATGGAATCGATACAGTACGTAAAGCTTATCTAATTGAATCATGCCATTCTGGAGGATTTCCAATAGATTTCCAAGCATCCCCATATTTAGCTATGTCTACCTCAGACGAAGACCACAATGCATATGCTGTGGGTAATCTTCCAAATGAAGGAGTCTTTTCTAATGCATTCTTTAATCATGTTGATGATGGATACAATGCAGTCGATTCATTCAATTATGCAAGACAGATTGTCTTTAATGGAGCATCAAGCGATACATACATGCAATACCCATTAATCTCTGATTATTCTTCCTATGTTTGGTTTAATTAAGCATAGTGAAGTATTTTCAGTTTTTTTTTCTACATTTATATTCATTAAGGACGATTTGTTCCATGTTCCAAATAACAACAACTGCACTTTTATAGGGTAATTTCTAAAAACATAATATGGTAAAAATAGCAATATACTGTTTTTCTGAAGAATCAATCAGTGAAATAAAACACATTTGCCGAGATTTCAAGCATTTTGAATGTTACTCCATTTATTTTAAGGATCCGTATTATCAAGTGTATGTTGCATCCATAAAGGAAAAAAAAGTGGGTTTTATTGTGCTTTCGCGCCACTCATATAATTTATACGGAGACTTTCTCTGGGTAGATGAAGATTATCGAAATGGCAAGGTTGGTACGGAGTTGCTTCAACTGGCAATCGAAAAGGGGAAAAAAGAAGGTTATCGTTCCTTTATTGGAGATACGCTCTCCACTAACAAAAAAGCTCAAAAACTTTATGAAAGAATTGGAGCCACAAAGTTCGGTGAATTTATTAATTTCTATGGTGAGGGAAAAGAAAAGTTGTATCAATACCGGATCATTATAGAGGAAAACTTGAATAAAAATATGAAGTGACATTTCAAGGGATTAAAAAATGGAATTTGATACTTGATAAAAAAATGGTTTTTTAAAATGATGCAATTCAATATAGACAAACAGAATCTAGTGAGTCACCTATTTTTTAGCAGAATTTATTGTTTTAATCATTCGCGGCCAAATTAATAACCAAATACAGATTGCAATTAAAAATGCCCATTCCACAGGAGGATAAATTCGTTGGTTAGTGGGAGTTTCATAAAAAAGAAACGAAAATAAACACCCCAGACCAGATACATTGAAGAATAAATAAAACAATTTTAATAATCCAGATTTCTTGAATTTCACATAAGCAGGATTTGACTTTCTGTTAATGATCAAAAAAGTAAAATTTCCGGCGAAATAATATCCCACAAAGGCGATTAACGCAAAAACATAATGAATTGGACCATAATCCATAGAAATAAGCCCAACTAAACTAAATCCAACAGCAGAAGAGATCCCAACCACACCAAAAAGGTTAGCAAGCTTGGGATGGATAAATCCTATGTGATTTTTGATATACAATATGTGAGGTATATGAGCGATCCCATTTATTATAACACCAATACGCCACAATAAATGACCGGAGGGATTTGCAACGAAACTACCTTGATCGGAAATTGTTTTAGTAATCCATGAAAACTTGGTAGGAAAAACCAATTGAGCAAAAACTGAAATAACCACTAGAGAAAGAAATACAGACCAGATGTAAAATTTTTCATATTTATGGTCCCATCGTCCAGTAATTAGTGCCGGAAAAGATGGTTTGATTTCAATTTGGATTTCTTCGCGATTTAACTCGGGCTGAATGATTTTAGGATCATGTGTGAGAATTTGTGCCATGCAATTTTCCTCATTTTAGGTTATGTAGATTTAACAACATGACTATATAGAAATAACAAATATTTAAACTTTGTCAGAGATACATAGCACTTTTTTTCAAAAATTGAAACAAATTTCTAGACTATACCCAGAATAAGGATGAGAAGGAAATAATGAAAAAAATGATTTCTTGAAATATCTTATTGAATTTTTCGAGCTTCAAAATAGAACCGTTTCTCTTCGGCTTCTCCCATACTAAACGTTTTTCGGGGGAGAGCACCATCCAAGATTACTGTGGGGAAGAGTTCTTCCTTCTTTAAAACTGGAAGGAAAAAGCCAACATTCCCAGTTTGCATTCCTATCTGCACAGTAGCATCCGTGCCGTGGACATAATCAATTTCTTCTACTTCATTGGCTTTTACGATCGAATCCAACCATTGTTGTAAGGAACCTACAGTTAGATTTGTAGGAGGATGTGTAAATTCCACGGTAAAATAACGGTTATCAAATAACAAACCGAATACTTGAGAAGTACTCGATTTCACAATTTTGATCATTTCAGCTTTTTGTACTTCAACAATTTTGAGTTGATTATTGTAAAATTTCTTCATTGCCTCAATAATATCAAAGGATACGCCAAACAAGATTCGATGAATAGGTTCAAATTCCAAAGCATCAGAATGAAGATTAACTAATTCAACGAGAGCATAACGAGAAGGATGATCCATACCCTTTTCTTTCTTGGTTTGCTCCCAAATGGCTTTCGCTGTGGCAAGAGAATGATTTCCATCACCCATTGCATATAATAGGATGTCAGAAATAGATGAAGATAACTTATATTTTTCTCGGTATTGGGCAAGATCTGTTAAACCGGTTAATTCTTTTACGATTTGATCTTCTAAATCTTTGGAAAGGGTGTATCCCTTAAGGTGGCCACCTTTCATCATAAGATCAAAATCATAAACTAAAGTTTTCTGACTTGTTGCAAGAGATTCAATCACTTGTTTTTGAGGATCGTCGATTAGAACCATAATATGAGGTAATTCCACGGGAGCATTCTCTCGAATTTTGATCCGAGGGGGCAAACGATCAACAATAGTACCTTCAGTGGCTCGAATTAGGGTTTGAGATCCCTTGGAATAATCATAGTTTTCCAAATCAAGAGCAACCATTAAACCTTGACGAGTTTTTCCATGAGTTGTTCGTTCCAGATAAACTAACCCCTCATGCTCTACCCATACTTTTGCTTTTAGATACTCATTCATGGTGTGGTTTATTTTTTTGATTCGAGATTCCTTATCAGCTTTAGATTCCTTTAAGTAGACTTCAGGATAAATTAAGCGTAATGTACTAGGATCAGTTCCCACAATTTGTTCAACTTCTTGCCAATATTCCGGCTCAGCGGTATATTGATCACAGGCAACAACAGCCCATTTTTCTAAAGAAAGTCCTGATTTAGGCAAAAGGATTTTGGGGATGTGAAGGCCGATTTTTTCAAGATCTTGGTTGGAAATCATTTGTGTTCATGAATTTTTAATACAAAAAATAATATAAACCATATCAGTGCGAAAAAAAACTTTGAATCATTTAGAACATAAATGATAAAAAAAACGAATAATGTCAGAATTCCTTGTAATATTCATCCATGATGGATTCAATGGTTTGCAAGTCACATTCTTGAAATTCTTGCTTGATAAGATCAATAATTACTAATTTATTTTTTGGATTCCATTCCAAAAAATTATCAGCAAAAGCTCCATAAACATGATTTCGATAATAATTAACAATCAATCTTCTCAATTCATCGGTCCCGTCACCTTTAAATTTGTTTGTTTTATCAGCCATGAGACATCCCAAATTTGTATTCTAAATAACATTTGAAAAATGCGACTATAAAAATATAGTTAATTGGAGGACGGAATATCATTTGAAACTGAAGAATTACGATTAGATTCACTGGAAAATTACGAAAACAACATTTAGACAAAATATATATAATTAATCCAGCACATCAAAAAATTATTCAATCAAATCAAATAAATCTAAAATAATTTTACTGTAATTTTACATAAGATTGATTGTGGGAAGTTTACGTTAAATGATCAAAAAGTTAATTGGTAGTGGAAACCTATTCTTCTTGAATCGAAACCATGGACTCCGGGAAAAAAACTGAAGATTATTCACACGATAGCTCGACACGGCGAAAAGCTAAAGGTCTTCCTAAAATGGGTTATAAAAGGACTTCAAAAAAAGTGCAGAAAAAAACCCACCACAAGAAAAAAACATCCCAATCCCGTGAGACGAAATTTGTACCTTTAAATGCTACGAATGTAACTCTAATTAAAGAATATTTTGAATCGGTCTCTCCCAATTTATTTGATTCCATAGCAAATTCAGGTAATTATGTTCTTTATCAATTTGAAGATATTTCACGAGACATATATTTAGTTCCAACAACTATGAGCCGAATAGTCAAAAAATTCTCGCGAAAATTCCCATTAGTACATTGTGGAATTCATTTTGGATATATGCGAAGAAAAAGAACACGAACTGGATTTGAACGAGCCTTTTTCCTTTCCTATGAGGGAGGGGAATTTATTTATCACTTAACAAAACAATCCTATCCTGAGATTTTTAAGGATTTACAAATCATTCAAATTGATGAGGATGGAGCTAAGGCGTTTAGTTATGGAAGACCCATCGAATTGGATTGCGTGATCTCTGAAATAAGTTCAATTGTTAAGAAGAAACTCATTTTTGTGTTTGATGAGCGGGATGATTATATAGGACTTGCTCTATTGCGGGTCAAACAAGCGGGTGTGAAACGTCCAGTTGAGGGTGAATATAAATCGGTTGATGATTATAGTCGATCACAGAATTTCACACTAAGTTTGATGACATTAACGGATTTAGGGACATACTTACGCAAAGGTTCATAGAGGGAAAAAATATGACACAATTATCAGAATCAGATAAAATACGACAACTTGCTGAAGATTATGCGTACTCCCCGTTTATGATGGAGCAAATTATGATCAACTTCCCAGATGATTATATGGGTGTGATCCGTGCTTTCAATAAACCAGATGTCGATACTATCCGAGTAAATACTTTAAAATCCAACCCTCAAGAAGTTAAAACTCTTTTAGAAGCAAAGGGATTTCATCTACGACCAACAAAATGGGTAGATTATGCATTCCATGTAGATAGCTCCGATGCCCAATATCGATTAGGGGCGACTCATGAATATTTGAAAGGAAAATATTATATTCAATCTTTAGCTTCAATGATTCCAGTACATTTCTTGTTTCCTCAACCAGGAGATAATATACTTGATATGTGTGCTGCACCAGGGAGTAAAACCACCCAAATTGCACAAATTATGGAGCAAAAAGGAACATTAGTAGCAGTAGATGCAAAACCATCAAGGTTACGCGCTTTAACATCGAATGTCAAACGATGTGGAATTAAAAATTGTATTATTTTTCCCTTTGATTCCACACAACTAAATTCCAATAATTTAGCATCATTTGTCCCTAATAAAATATTATTGGATGCTCCCTGTAGCGGAAGTGGTATTATTCGAGGAGATCCAAATTTAAAGAAAGTTAAAAATGACAAAGATATTAAACGATTATCTCAAATTCAGAAAAGATTATTGAAAACCGGTTTAGATTTACTACCTTCTGGAGGATATTTAATGTATTCCACTTGTTCATTCCATTATCAAGAAAATGAACAAGTAGTATCTGAAACGATCAGTCAAAGAAAAGATATCGATATTATCGAACCCTTTGAAGATATAGGAATGCCAGGTCATGAACACATTGGAGATATGGAATTCGGATATGATTTAATCAAATCCCGGCGATTATATCCAAACCTTCATGATACAGATGCATTCTTTCTGTGTTTGATGAAAAAGAAGTAGAAAAAACACTTTTCAATTGATTTTTATTTTTTAACAATATTTTCGGGTAATTTAATTTCGAATTGGCAGACATCATCACCTTGAAGAATTGATTTGAGTAATTTTATCTCCACAGGCTGGGATAAAATACGTTCCCAATTTGACTTATAAAATCCACCTCCACAGTAGCAATAGGAAGGAGAAAGATTTTTTTCCGAAGATCCAATCAGATTTCGTATCCTCCCGCAATGACAGTAGCATTTCCCTTTCTCAATTTTGCCTTCTGCTTCAAAATATGCAATAAAATTTGCAGGCATTTTGGTGGCGATAATTGAAGAATTTTTGCGATAGCCTGCTTCACCCCACTTTCCATCCATGACAGCATTTCTCCATTCCATTTTCATTTCAAAACGATCTTCCAAACGTTGTAGAAAAGATGTTTGCATGTAATCCAATACCTCATCGACATCATGATGTTTTTCATAAACATCCCGATAGATTTTAATTCGTGAATCTGGCATTATATGAGCACATTGAGAAATACATTCGTGTGTTTCTTGTCTTGAAAGTTTTTGTTCCATAGAATTGACTGCAGAAATTGTCCAATCTTCAATTTCACCCAACGTATATTTATCTCCAAAACCAGGTTTCACTTTTATTATTTCTGATCGACGATCTGCACCCACAACTGTTTCTAGACTATTATATAACTTTTCAGGCCAATCGTCTTCACATTTTTCAACTTCTTTTAAGGAATAATGATAAAATTCTTTGTCAAACGGACTTTGAACAAAAAGTTCATGGATATCCAACTCTATTAATGTATAATCAGGGTCTTGGGACGATTTCCAATATGTATCGAACCAAGAAATTGATTTAGACACAGCGGATTTAATATCATTATCGTCAATAATATTAGCAGTACCTCTTGCACGAATAGTCCCAAGACTATTTCCTTGCTTGATGACAGTGCAAAATTCAAAAGAGGAATTTTCTTTCAATTGATTTATCTTTGTACGGGAAGTTTTGGATGTTACCCAAAATTTTTCATTTGAATAAATCAACCCCATTACACGCACGCGGGGTTGACAATTTTCTACGCTGGCAAAATAAATAATATCAGATTTTGATAAAAATGCCATTATTTCTTCAAGCTGCACATTAACACCTATTTATTCAAAAATTCAGATATATTCATATATTCGAATTTATGATAATTATCTTGATGAAGTTAATTTTAATATTAAAGGTTTTTGCAATTTTCGAAATATAAATAATATTATATTTTATAAATGAGTTAAATTATGTAGAGAAAAATGCAAGAAATGACTAAACAAAACCTTGTGTTATTCAAAAAAAAAAATGCATCACATTTATTCGAAGGAAAAATCAAAGAGATGGAAGGTGTGTTGGTTGAATTTTTCCAAACAATTTCAGATGATGCAGGTGATAAAGCTACAATAATTTTTTCCTTCATTCAAATACATGGAAAATTGACACAACAAGAGCTAAGAGATTTAACTAAGTTCTCATTTTCAACAATATCAACTTCACTTAACTTTCTAGTTAATGTCGGAAGTATTGTAAAAAATTTTATCCCTGGAACTCATAAATACGAATATTTCTTGAAAAAAAATCATGTTCTTTTTATTTATAAACCATTTTCAAGTCTTTTAGAAGAGTGGGAGAACTATGAACAAATATTAATCCAATACAAAAAGCACTTAATGAATCTCAAAGAAGAACATCCAATTCAAGCGGAATTTCTAATTAGAAGAATCAATGGATACTTAAATTTTGTGGAATGTCAACGAAGAAGCATTGATGGAAGAAAAAGAAATGATTTCTTTCCTGAATATACTTTGAACTTGCTCAATAACAACTCATTAATAGAATTTTCCCCCAAAATTGCTAATATTGAACAGAAAATGTACGAATACCGAGAATCCTGCCTTAGTGAAAAAAAAACGTTGAATAATAAGATCATTGGATATTTTTATTTTAGAAGGAATTTAACCCAACAAAGACTTGTACAATTAACTCAGAATTCTCTGAGTGCAATATCAAAAAGCTTGAAAGAACTGGAGAAAACTGGAGTGATTAAGAAATTTCCAAAAAAATCTTCGAAAAAACAAAGCATTTATTCATTAGATTATCGCTCCTTAACCAATCTGAACATAATAATTGCTGCAGATACTCGAATATATTCTTATTACATTAAATTTTGCGACATGTTGAATGAATTACAAGATCCAACCACAAATTTGGGCAATCTAACAGGTTACAGTATCATCAAAAATAAGCTGGAAGAAATTGTAAAAGCAATTAATGAATTTCGATCGAATACAGAATTTGTAAAAAAAACTAAAAAAGAATTGGAAGAATTTATTCTTCAGGCTCGTTGATAATATATCGGAATGCTTGAAGAGATTCCATCGCATTTAATTCGGTTATGAAACTCTGAGTATTTACCATCGTATCTTCCATAACATAAGTTATCGTTTTAATATTTTGATGAGTGAAAATAGATTTATGTATAATACTGCTATGATAATTGATTTCAATCCGATTTAATTTCTTATCTAATTTTGAGTGATATGTTGGGAGGGTAATAATAATACTGGAAGTAATTGAAGGAATGAGATTGGAAAAATCGGTTTTATCCAAACTGACAGGACCGATAACTCCATCTTCTTTTGAACTCATCAGGCGGACCAAAGCATCCCGCATCACGTTAGAACTGTTCTTATATTCTTGAGTTCCAACCATACGCTTCAAAAAGCGTTTCATTGAATCGCTTATATTCATGCTAACTATGGGCATGGGTTAAACACCGTAATTATTTTTTCCCCAAACTTCAATTTAGGGTAAAATACATTTTTTTAAAACACTACTAATCTTATTAAAGAATTCACCCATATTTAATAATTTCCACAAACGTTTGTTTGAATAAAGCATTTAGTGATCGAAGTAAGAATTTGTGCCAATATTCAACAATGGTTTCAATTTTCTCAAATTTTGCAAAGAGCGTAAAAAATATTGTGATTAGTGTTTTTTGAACTTAGTTGATTAGTTTCCATAATTGTCGTTCAATAATTCTAATAGGTTTATCCAGTATTTTGGATATTTTTTCCAAATCATCAAATTCAATTTTTTGTTGAATAATTTGATCCTTCTTATTACGAGCGATTTTAACTTTAAAATTAACCATTCGTTTGTCCAACATCACATCGTAAGATACAATTTCACGTTTCAAACAAATTCTGGATGAAGAAGAAATGCGAACTCCCAAGGAACCAGTCTCTGAAATTAAAATGGAACTCAATCGTTCTATATCCTTATCGTGACAAACGACCGCGATTAATTGACCAGGGCGATTTTTTTTAGTCAGTGTTGGAATTATAGATACATCTAAGGCTCCTGATTTCACTAATAATGTAATGAGGTTGCCTAAAATTTCACCCCGAACATCATCCACATTTGTTTCTACTTTATATACATCATGTGTGTTCCCAAGTGAATTATTGGTTAAAAATAAATCAAAATGCGAATTACCGGTTTTAGGAGATGATTTAGCTTGATACAAAAATGAACGAAGAATGTTAGCACGGTCAGGAAATTGCAATGTCCCCACACCAATTCCAGATTTAAGAATCATCTGGTTATAATCTGAAATATCATTAGTCAAATATCCTAACAAGTTCAAACTAGCGAGTAGAGCAATACCGGTTGGGGTCGCTAACTCGAAATCAACAGGACCTTTTTTGAAAGCAATTTTACCTATTTCGAGCAATTTTGTTGTTGCAGGTGCGGGTACAGGCATAATTCCATGAGCACATTTTACCTGGCCACCTCCAACTGCAACAGGGGAGATGTTAATAACTACAGGATCGATTTCATTGAAGACACCCACCTTTTCTAGGCCAAAAATTACACCACAAATATCTAAGATTGTATCCCTCGAACCAATTTCATGAAGATGAACTTTATCAATAGGAACACCATGGATTTGAGACTCGGCTTCAATTAATTGTCGCAAGACGAATAACGCGACTTCAACTGCTTTAGCAGAAAAAGGATGAACCGACAACCCATCTTTTAAATCAACTTCCATGTTCGCGATGGAATAATGGTGATGGTGATGGGGATTATGAGATTTCTCAGAGTTTTTCATTGATTGATGATGATGGGAGTGAGGTTGGGAAACATGAATATCTTCATGAGATTTCAAGACTTCCACATGCTGTTCTTGATCTTTGGAGTGAGCATGAAAATCTAAATAAAGCCCTTCAATCCCAGAGCTTATTTTGGATATGAGATCACAATGATAATTTGAATTGGGCATAATTTTGGATAGCACTTTTGTTAAGAAGTGGAGCATTTCATCACGTCCAATTATTCCAGCTAAACTCGAAATGAGTAAATCACCAGATACTCCAGAATAACCACAATCAATAAAGAGGATTTTTTTCACGATGTTTCAAATTAAATAAATACCTCTTTGATTTAAAAGATAGTTTTTTAAGTGAGAAGGAAATAAAAATGTTTGACGAGAACTTTATCATCTTCAATAAAAAGAAAAAGGGGTATCATTGATTTCACAATATCAGTTTTGTTTAGAGTGTACGAAGTGCAACAAAGCCATTAAAGAAAATAACAAGAAACGTTTGATTTTTTGCATTGTATGCCATAAACCACTCTGTGAAGAATGTGATACTTATGGATGTTGCCCAGAACATTTTGCAGAACTCCCAATTGAAATGCAGAAAGAATTTGTAATTACCGAAAAAAAAGTTGAAAAACGAAGCTATCACTGGAAAGTTATCGGACTTCCGATTATGTTATTGGCGCTAACTTTATTGCTCACTCGACCCCATTTTCAAAGAATTTTATTACCTCTTCTCCTTCTCCTGTTTTTGTTTGAATGGTTTAATTGGAACTCAAGGTATATTACTCAATATCGTAGGAAAAAATATTTGGAGAAAAAACAAGAAATTTTTTTAAAACCAAATTAAGCAAAAATTGAAGAAAATTGGCAAAATAATGATTAATTTTGTTAAAGAGAAAGAGTTGTTACTTGAAAATAGATCTTTTCCCTATAAAGAAAATATATAAAATGGGAGTGGGTCATCTATATATATAGGAAAGAAACTGTGGAAGGGTTGTTTTTCACAACAAAACGTGCGTTAAAATGAGCCAAGAACAAGAAGAAATGCCCACTTTGGAAGGATTATTGCCCGCCTTCCCCGCTACAATCTTAGAATTATTAAATGTTGAAGCACCTTCATATCTTCCTCCCGCGATTCAACCAGTTATAGATTTATTTCGATCAAAAGGACCGGTAGAAAGAATTGTAATCAATATGATAGACAACTTTGGATTGTTTGAAATTACGTATTACAAACCCCAATTTTTAATTTCCACTGCAGATGCGTTAGTTTTACTTTCGACTTCAAACCCTTATACTTTGGGAACACTTCATCAAATGTTTTTCGGGGGGTTTGAATTTGAAAATAATGGATTCCATCTTTTAAAATATTTGGAAAGTGTTGGGAAGTCATCAGTATTTGTAGGAAGGCAAAAAGATACAGCCCGTTATGGTGCAAACTACGGAATTGCCAAAGCTAATGATATGGCCACTTGGATTGAAGCAGCAAAAATTATTAATCGTCATGATCTAAGTTTTCTTCATTATTTAGATTTTGAGGAAATATACCAACAAAAACGTAGAACTGGAGCAGCAAATCCCGAAGAATTAATTCAAAAACTTATTAAACGCACAGATAAATGGATCTTATCAAGTTGGAAGATGTTAAAACGAAGAAGTTTGATGTTAGTTATCGGAAATCATGGTCGTTATAAGATTGACTTAAACTACCAAGGAAAGGTGGCTCAATGGCGAGCTGCTTCTGTGCCTTTAGCACTTTTTATGTATAAACCTTGAGCTTCTTTTTTTTCTTTCGTTTTTAATTGTTCGAAAAGTTAACCTCATTCCTTTTAAATATTCGATTTATTATTTATATGAAATCTAATTAGCTTCAGAAGGCCATATTCCAAAATAGGAGTCAAGTAATCTTGCAATTTTGAATAAACCAAAAAGACAAAATTCCTGCCCAAAAATAGGATAAAAAAAATTAATTAAAGCCAAATTTCCACTTAATGGCGTCGTGTGGGCATTGCTGCATACAATCCAGACATAAGGTGCACTCACCATCTCCGGTAAACCCACTAAAGGGTTCTTCTAAGATTCGAATTTGCATGGGGCAGATTTGCTCACACACACCACATTCTTTTCTTCCTGGACATCGAGTAGGCATTCGTTGCAATTTTAAAAAGCTATAATTGGAAAAGACCTTTATTGTTGCTGCGTAAGGACACATATATTTGCAATAGAATCTTGGATAGACAGCAGATGCGATAATGATTAACACATAGATCACAAAAATAATCGTCTTAAATGTCCCTCCAAATATTCCAGTTAAACTCCCCCCATTATCAACAGCTGTCGTGATTATGTTAGGAAGAGTCACAAATAGGAATTCAGACATTGAAATTGGTTCTAGCGCATTATATGCCATAGATCCGAGACTTTCTAACCATTGTTGATGCAAATCGGGATCAGTCTTGAAGAAGATTAGAATTAATGTGAATAAGAAGAGCAAGACAATTAAGAAGAAAGATTTTACTTTTTTCAAGAATTGATCTGCCTCCAAGGAGAGTCGGCTATCACCACCTAATCCTCCGAAAAGGTCTTGCATAAATCCAGTGGGACAAACCCATCCACAAAAGATTCTTCCTGAAAAGAGACCAAGTAATCCCAAGATCCCAACGAATAAATAGGGAATTCTTCCAGTGGCAATCATGTAAAATGAATATTCGAGCAATCCAGCACCCTGCGTCCAAGCACTATTAGCCGAATGAAGGAAAGGTAACACGCGTGCATAATTATCTAAGATTGAAAAATCAGCATTAAAAATCCATTCCAGAATTGCATAATTTATTACGAAGAAAGACAAAAACTGAATAATTTTTCGACTTATCGAAATAACGGGTATTTTCTTATTCTTCGTAGCGGTAGTGACTTCGCTCATACGTAGTGAAAAAGTATTAAAAATAAAAAAGGGTTTTTGTACAGTAAAAGAATTTTTGAAAAAAGTGATTTCTTATTTTAGTACGAGTGTCTCATTATTAACAGGAGAGCGAGTTTCGCTTTTTAACCGTTTATGGATGACAGAAGCTAATCCCATACATTTTGACGCTTCACCATGAAGGGTTATAACTCGTTCAGGACGTGGTTTCACTTTCCGAATGAAAGAGATAATTTGGCTGCGATTGGAATGCCCACTAAAACCTTCCACGGTAAATACGTTTAGTTTAATTTTTGTTGGAGTACTTTTTCCACTGGATGTCATAGCATTAAACTCGCGGTATCCTTTTTGGACTCTCCGACCAAGTGTGCCTTCAACTTGGTAACTACAGAATAAAATAGTACTATTAGGATCATCAGAAATTCCTTTGAGATATTGAACGGAAGGTCCTCCCTGTAACATTCCAGAAGTGGCCATAATAATACAAGGTCCTCCAGAAATAATATCATCTCGAGCTTGATATCCATCTACTTGAGTAAAAATTTCTGAAGTGAAAGGATTCTTCCCTTGATGAAATATTTTTTCACGCAATTCGGAATTAAGATAATCTGGATGAGTTGTATGGACTGCAGTAGCTTCAGAGATCATTCCATCAACGTAAACAGGAACTGGATCAATCATTTTTCGTGAAATGAAATCTTCTAACACAACCATGATTTCTTGAGCTCTTCCAACAGCTAATACGGGAATAAGCACTTTTCCACCCTTACGAATAGTTGAATTCATAACTTGTATTAGAGTTTTTTCCGATTCATAGCGACTTGGAACAATGTCTTGAACTCCACCATAAGTGGATTCTGTGATCAAAGTTTCCAATCGCGGAAACTTGCAAGAAGCGGCTTCCAATAATCGAGTTCGTTGGAATTTATAATCTCCCGTAAAAACAAGATTGTGATCCCCATTTCCAAAATGTAAATGGATCAAAGAAGAACCAAGAATATGTCCTGCGTTATGCAATGTTAATTTAATGTCTGGAGCAATATCTGTGACTTTCCCCCAAGCTAGTGGATAAGTGTGCAGTACAGCGCTTTTAATATCTTTTTTGGAATAAGGGGCAGGTCGCCCTTCACGTTTACAAATATTGATATAATCAAGTTGTAACATGGTCGAAAGATGTAATGTTGGCTCGCTTGTATAAATAGGTCCATCATACCCATATTTGAATAAATACGGAATTAGTCCTGAATGATCTAAATGAGCGTGAGATATGATAACCGCATCCAAATCAGCAATACGAAAATTTCCATTATCAAAATGAGGAAAAAGATCCTTTGGATTCCCAACATTTAAACCACAATCCAATAATACCATACTTTCATCAGTTTGG
Organism: Candidatus Lokiarchaeum ossiferum; assembly: GCA_025839675.1. Lineage (GTDB taxonomy): Archaea > Asgardarchaeota > Lokiarchaeia > Sigyniarchaeales > Promethearchaeaceae > Lokiarchaeum > Lokiarchaeum ossiferum. The sequence continues at coordinate 4,279,549 of CP104013.1, read as the reverse complement.
ATAAGGATTGATGATCTACCAACTTCTCGGAAACTCCCTAAGGCAGTCATCCGGATGTTAATATCTTTCTTGATGGCAGGGCGATGAATTCGTTGGCCAATAGTGCGGAAAATTTCTTTCTGTAATTGACGTTCTTTTTGAAGCATACTGCGGATAAGAGCAACGGTTCGAGATTCAATTGGAGGAGTTCGAATGACTTGAGGAATCCATAAAGTTTGTTTCTTGATCAACTTCAAATTTGAGCCGGCTTTTCCAATAGCAACTCCAGGTTTTGTCGCTTCAATAATTACTTCACCTAAATTTTCATTGAACATAATTTTTGAAACTTCAGCTTCTTCTGGAATAATTTCTTTGATTTTCTCAACCGTCAATTCATTATCCAATCGAATGGTGGGATCACTGCGGACCACAATCCTTTTGCGAAGTATTTTAACGAGGGATTTAACTTCATCTCGATCATTTCCAATAAAAGCAACGCTAGAACTATAAATAGCAATTTCGGGCCCTTCAAACTCTATACCAGTCACTTTCGCAGATTCTGGAAGAGATTCTCTAATTCGGGCCCTTATTTTTTCATATGTGTCTGAACTCATTAATTTTTCACTTGAGGTTCAAATTATATTATTAAATTGAATATTCTGTTGCGATAAAAAATCAATTGCAACGTATATAAATAACTTCTAGAAAAGAAGACAAGTTACAAGGTAAGAAAGGCATTTCTTATTAAAAAAGGTTTTTCTTTAATTAAAAGTAAGATCAAATTATGGCAGATCTTTTTCCATCGATGATGATAAATGGTTCATCTAAAGTCTTAGGCATTTTTGGAGATCCAGTGGAACATACGTTGTCACCAAAAATGCAAAATGCCATAATTCAAGATTTAGGGTTGAATTATGTGTACGTTCCATTCCAAGTGACTGAACTAAATCTGGAAAAAGCGACACAAGCGATTAGGAGTCTAAACATACGAGGTGTAAATATCACAATCCCCCATAAAGTTTCAATCATGCAATTTTTGGATGACGTGGACGAAACAGCTTTGAAAATTGGTTCGGTCAATACAATTAAAAATGAGAATAACAAGCTAATTGGAAGAAATACGGATGGAGAAGGGTGTTTGCAAGCAATAGAAGATACGGGCATGAATTTGAATAATAAAAACGTAATCATTCTGGGAGCAGGAGGAGCTGCGAAAGCAATTGCATTCTATTTAGCTCAAAAAATAAACAAAATTACGATTATAAATAGATCTCCAACAAAAATGCAAACTTTAGTGAATAATTTACGGAACTACTATGATATTCAAATCAATGGGATTCTTTTTGATCAAAAGAACGAGTTAAAAAAAGCCTTAGACGAAGCAGATCTCTTGATAAATACAACCTCAGTGGGAATGAGCCCAAATATTGAAAAATGTCCAATTGAAATAGAATTTCTACATCCAGAATTATTTGTGAATGATATTGTGTACAATCCACTCCACACTCAATTGTTGCAAAATGCAGATCAAATTGGATGTAAAACCCTTTCAGGAGTAGAGATGCTTGTAAATCAAGGAGCCATTGGCTTTGAATGGTGGACAGGAAAAAAACCGAATAAAAAACTGATGAAAAAAATAGTTCTACAACACTTACTCAATCATAAATAAGCGATAACATTACATACCAAAGAAATCACTGGGTTTTAAAAGATGAGGGTCTTTTTTCTTCTTCTTTTTCTTTAAATGAGCCGGAATTTGACCCGGACCATAAATTTCTTGATAAGCTTTTATCATTTCTTGTTCTTCCTGAGTATATCCATCCGCATCCAGAGCTTCATCTGAAATGGATTCATCATCTGCAGAATACGGACCAGACGATCCAGAATCAAGCTTTGTTGCACCCTTTTTCTTACTTTTGCCTTTTTTCCCTTTTGAAACGCCAGATCCAGACAAAACTATTCCTTCTCCAGACAATCCTTGAAGTTCTTTCATTATTCCATCCAAATTAATTGCTTGAACTGTTTTGCCCATAGTTTCTTGAATTTCTTTTAAAGATTGAGACGTTTGTTTTATAGAATCAGGGTTTATTCCAGTTAAAAGTGAATCTAATGACTCTTCGATGGATTTGTTCAAATTTAATACACTATTATTAATTTTATCCCAGTTATTATTCATATCCTTCTGAATTTTCTTAATAAATTCAATAACTTGATTGGAAAACTCCACATGGGATTCCCAATGATCTTGATCTTGGGATCGAATCGAAGAGACGAGCATAATCAATTGCCGCATTTCTTTTTTTATATCTTGTTCACTCATGAAATTTCTTCTCTCGGTTGTTTTATATATGAGTACCTATCATTTTTGGATTAAAAAAAGTTTCATAAAAAAAAATTCAAAATGGAACCATGGGCAGAAAATGGGTTGTGGGAAAAAGAAAAAAAGTAATGGGAAAGGAAAAATCATTAAAAATCAAAAGCAAAGTCATAGTTAAAAAACTAAAACTTAAAGGTTCAATTTCATAGTTTAAACCAAAAAGTAGAGAAAAAATGGAGGCAAGAAATCCAACCTCCCTTTTTCTCAAGAAAGCTTTTTAAACTAATTAATCCCACATACATATATCTGACTCACAACACTACGAGAGTTACCATCATGAAAGAAACAGAGATTCTTAAAATTGATTCCCGCGGAAGAATCGTAATCCCACGAGGAATGCGTAAAAGTCTAGGGCTGAAGGAGAATTCCCACATTATGCTCATCAGCGATTCAAACGAGAATGAATTGCGAATCATCCCTTTACCCTTCTCAGATGAACAAGCTTTTATGCGCTTGAGAATAATTATTGCAGACGAACCAGGAGCTTTGAGTACGGTTTCAAAGGTGTTTGGAGAATTAGGCCTCAGTCTTTTATATGGACAAACAGTTATCCTTAAAAAAAATCAAATCGCAGAATGGACTGTAATTAGTCCGGTACCAGAATTACCTGTAGAGGAATTTAAGAAGGCCCTAATTGAAAGAGGAGGCGCTAAAAGCGTTTCCGTCGAACGACCAATGAAGAGTAAAATATTGTAATCATATCTCACCTTTTTTACAACTTCTTCCACAAGACTTTTTTAGAATTACAACCAAGACTCTTTTTGTAGAAAAAAATGGAAGATGTGATTAGTTTAACAGGAGAACTATGGCGTTTTGCTGTAGATCCTAATGGTGAAGGAATCGAACAAGAATGGTTTCTCCAAGAAAATCAGCCTTATTTAGAAGAAAAAACGAGAATTGCTGTTCCAAGCTGTTGGAACCGAAGAAGTTCGACAGAATTTAAAGATTATGAAGGTGTTGCATGGTATTGGCGAACTTTTCGGACCCCAAAATCCTTTTCAAATAAAAAAGTATTCTTATTTTTTGCTCAAATTGCACATAAAGCCACAATTTATATTGATGGTTTAGAAATCGGGTCTTTTCATGGGGCATTTCTCCCTTTCAAATTTGACATATCAAAATTTGCTGATAATAACACTCATTTTTTGGCTATTCGGATTGATGGAAAACCTGATGCCAATCGATATATCTCAACAGAAAAGGTTACAGAGTATTTCGGTATTTTTGGAGAAGTCTATATTCGGACAGAAAAAACCTTAACTTTAGAAGAAAGAAGCATGGAAACAGTATTAAGATATGATGAAATTAGTCATAAATTAAATTTTGCTGAATTAACCTTTTCTTTCTATGTAAAGAACGCAGCTGAAGAGGATTATACGGGTGAGATTTCAATAAAAATCACTCGGGATTATGTTCCTGTAATAAATATTAAACGACCAATAGATGTATTAAAAAAAAATAGCCGGCTTTCGAAGATTGTTGTACATATTAACAAAGAGGATTTAGAACTTTGGACACCAAAATCCCCCAATTTATACAAACTCTCTGTTAGAATTGGAAACGATGAGGGAGGGATGATTTATATTGATGAAAATATTGGAATTCGCGAAATTAATGTAATTGGGGAACAAATTATGTTAAATGGAGCACCGTTTGAAATTCAAGGAGGAGATTTCCCAATCGATTCAGAGAAATATGGATATTCAAATCCACGTATTGATATATTAGATCGATTTAAACGAATGAAAAACCAAAATATAAACACAATTCGTTCAAATCAAGGAATTTTAACACCCTTTATAATCGAGCTTGCGTCGCGATATGGATTTTTAACATTAGTAGACATCCCAGTTACTCACTTAACAACAAATGAAAAACAGACGTTCTTTAATGATTACATCGATGCCATAACATATCAACCTTCAGTCGCATTATATACGATTAATTTCGTCTTGGACCCATCGGATCCTAAACTTAATAAATTGATTTTAGACTATGAGAAGATGTTTACAAATAGATTAGACCCTACCCGCTATTTCTTGCCAGTTAAAACGAATTTTGAAGCCAAAACGTGGTATCAAGAAATTGATGGAAAATTCATAGATACGCTAAAATAATCAATTATGAATCATTTTTTTTATATATCATCAAAACTCTCAATAACAATTAATGGTTTGATGCTGGAAACAATCTTTTTTTCAGGTTCAGTTTTTGAAGAAGAAGTATTTTTTTGAGGTAAGCTGCTGATCGACATCGTTTATATTTAAATCAAGGTTTCCATTATTATCAATCTTACGATTTTTTAGAGAATAAAAACTTTTCGGACAAATAAACTGAAGATTTACAATAACTTCAACAATAATAGCAATTTTTAGCATTTTATGCTAAGTTTCTCTTCTTTTTTTGGGGGGAAATCAATATGTTTGAATAAAAAAATTTTCAAATTAACTCGACTTTTTTTTGGCTGCAAAAAAAACTTTAAAATTTTTGGTGACTTAGACTTCCATACATAAACTTCAAAAATCAGATCTTTCCTAAATTTAGGAAAATGTGATTATTTTGAAGAATTTTAAAAAAGGTAAAAAAAATGGCACAATTAGGCGGACAACCAGTCTATATATTGAAAGAAGGTGCAGAACGAACTCAAGGAAAGAATGCACAACGTAATAATATCCTTGCAGCAAAAACAATTGCAGAAGCAGTTCGAAGCAGCCTTGGCCCACGTGGAATGGACAAAATGCTTGTAGACCAATTTGGAGATGTTACCATCACTAATGATGGAGCAACAATTCTCAAAGAAGTCGATGTTCAGCATCCTGCAGCAAAGATGTTAGTAGAAGTCAGCAAAACTCAAGATGAAGAAGTTGGAGATGGAACCACTTCGTCTGTGATCTTAGCAGGAGAATTATTAAAACGAGCAGAAAAACTTCTCGATCAAAAAATTCACCCTACTGTAATTACAGAAGGATTCAGAAAAGCCGCTACTAAAGCAATTGAAATTTTGGATAAAATTGCAACCCCAATCAGCGCAACCGATAAAGAAATGTTGAAAAAAGCTGCGAAAACATCCATGAGTTCAAAAATCATCAATGAATATTCTGGATTAGTCAGCAACATCGTGGTCGATGCATGTTTGGCAGTAAGTGAAGAAGTAGAAGGCAAAAATGTGGTCGATTTAGATCGTATCCAAATCCAGAAGAAGGAAGGCGCTAGTTTGGATGAAACTCAATTTATTTCAGGATTAATTTTGGATAAAGAAATAGTAAACTCTGGCATGGCTAAACGAATTGAAAATGCAAAAATCTTACTTATTTCCGCAGCCGTTGAAGTTGAAAAAACAGAATTTGATGCCAAATTACAAATTACCAGCCCAGATCAAATCTCCGCATTCTTAGATCAAGAACAACAAATGCTTGAAGACTTAGCCAATAAGATTGCCGCAACTGGAGCAAATTTTGTCATTTGCCAAAAGGGTATAGATGATATGGCTCAACATTTCTTAGTCAAAAAAGGAATTTCAGCAGTAAGACGTGTGAAAAAATCCGATTTAGACAAGCTATCCAAGGCAACGGGAGCAAATATTTTCTCGAATTTAGATGATCTAAATGCTGAAGGATTAGGACATGCAGGATTAATCGAAGAACGAAAGATTATGAATGAAAACTGGGTATTCATTGAACAATGTAAAAGTCCAAAATCCGTTGTAGTATTTGTTCGAGGTGGAACTGAATTGGTAGTAGATGAAGCCGATCGATCCATCCATGATGCATTATGCGTAGTCAAAGATTGTATTGAAGAACCTTCCATCGTAGGAGGAGGAGGTGCACCAGAATTAGAAGTGGCCAAAGAACTCCGAAAATATGCCGAAACACTTTCTGGACGGGAACAACTCGCAGTCGAAGTTTTTGCAGACGCTTTAGACATTATCCCTAAAACTTTGGCAGAAAACGCTGGTTTAGATCAAATTGAAATGTTAATGAAACTCCGATCTGCCCATGGTGAAGGACATAAATATGCTGGATTGAACTTAGATGACATGAAAGTTGAAAATGATATGGCTGCTTATGGTGTTATTGAACCAGTAAATGTAAAGAAACAAGCTATAAAAAGCGCAAGCGAAGCCGCACAAATGATCCTCCGAATCGACGATGTTATTGCCGGCGTTGGTGGTGGTGGTGGCGGTGGTGCACCTGGTGGAATGCCTCCTGGTGGTATGGGAGGAATGCCTCCTGGTATGGGCGGCATGGGTGGTATGCCACCTGGTATGATGTAATTTTGGGAACATCAATTTACATTTTTTTCATCAAATTTTTTTTGTATTTTCATTCTTAAGATATGGTTCATTTCTATAATTATGAGCAACCTCCTTCAAAATCAGCCTATCACACAAAATTCTACGCTTTATATTTCAGATTTGGATGGAACTTTGATGGATGATGAGCAAAAAATAGCATCAACTTCAATAGATATTATTAATCAATTTATTGCACAAGGTAATTTATTTTCGATCGCCACTGCTCGTTCTTTTGAATCCGCATACCCAAAGATTAAGGATTTAAACTTAAATATTCCAATCATTTGTCACAATGGTATTTTTATTTATGATCCTGTCCAAGAATCCATCCTAAAATCTTCTTTTCTTCGAGAAGAATTGGTTGAAAAACTTCTTGCAATTTATTACCAATTAAACCTTAATCCAATCCTATATGCTATCAATGAAGAAAACCAAAATAAAGTCTATTTCACCTCTGTTAATAATGCATCTGAGAAATTCTATATTGAAGATCGCATCAAAAACAAAGATCCTCGCTTTATTAAGGTGTCAAAACTCCCAGAAATCAATGATAAGACCATTGAAATTAACATCATCTTACCAGACAATCAAGTAGAATTTGTTCGAAATCAAATTCTTGAAGATCCAGAAATTTACATCCATGAAATGAAAGATATATATTCTCCAGGATTTACTTGGATAGAGGTAGTTCCTCGCGACGGAAATAAAAAAGATGCGCTAATTTTTCTCAAAAAATTTCTACAGGTTAAAAAAATCGTTTGTTTTGGAGACAATACCAATGATATACCCATGTTTGAAGTCGCCGATGAAGGATGTGCTGTCGAAAATGCAGTCATTGAACTTAAAAAAATTGCAACGCGAACCATTGGAAACCATAAGGAAAATGGAGTTGCTTTATATCTCCAAAAAATGATGGGTTAAATTGATATTCTCATTTTCAAAAAACATATCCCGAACATTTTAATGATTGTTTTTTTTTCCTATTTTTGTAGATGGACCAAAGCGGACATACCCCTAAACATAAAGAACATCAGCATCCTGGTGAAGATCACAAAGTTTTAAAAAAACTGGATGATATTTATCATCGAATTCAGAAGGATTATCATCTATCTAAACTAAAATTGAGTGAAGCGCTGTTCAATACCCAAAAAAAAATTGAAGAAGCATATGAGGATGCAAAAACTCGCGCAGCAAAGATCAAGCTTCGTGTTTGGAAAATTTTCTTAGTTTTTACCATCGTATTTTATGTGTTAGGGATCGGTTTTGCTTCGGTTGGCACCTTTTCACCCTCATATACCATCCAAAAAGTATCCTTTACCACTGAAATTTCATATAATCGAGCGATGGCCAATCGAGATATGTTGTTCAACAATGTATCAATCCTCCCAGACAATCTTGAAATTTTCACTGTTTCTGCCTATTTGTTAACGCCAACGCATCCTGCAGAAACAAAATTACCTGGAATTGTTTGGTCTCATGGCATGGTAGTAAATGCAGAAGCAAACTTACATAACGCCATGGATTTGGCAGCAGCAGGTTTTAAAGTTCTCGCCACCAATCTTCCAGGTCATGGAGATTCAGGAGGACTTTGGGATTTTGGATTGAATGGACTACAAGTAATTTGGTCAGCAGTTGAATACATGTCAACATTGGAAGATGTCGATCCCAGCAAAATTGCAGTGATGGGGCATTCCAATGGAGGTTTGGTGACTACTCGAGCGGGAATATTTGATAAAACACCTTTAGGAACCGGAGGAAAAATAAAAGCGGTTGGATCGATTTGGGGATATACTGATCTTCAAGATACTTTTAAAGCGGTTTTAGGGACGGATGTGATTGATGATGAGAAATGGGGTGTATTTCTATCAACATTCATGGGTTGTAGCAATGGTGTTATTTCAAGTGAAGATGTTGCTAGAAGATCTATTGGAGGATTTATCAACGGCACAAATATTCCCAACTATTATTTAATGACTGGAGATACAGATGGACTCACCACGGTGGATATTCAATTTACTCTATTTGAACAAGCAACAGATGGTTGGTACAATACATCAATTCTATCATCGGAATATGAAAAAAATCCAAATATTAATATCGAAAATCTTGAGAATTCACATTTTTCTTTTGTTAATGGTACAGCACGGAAATTAACAATTTTACCAGGCCAAGATCATGTTGAAGAAGTGTTAACCAGCGCCAATATGGATCTCATGATTGATTGGATGGTGAGGAGTTTGAATTTAGCACCAGAGAATCATATACCTCGAACTTGCACTTCCAAGTTAAACATCGAATTTTGCTACATCTCCAGGATTTTTGGAGGTTATTTCATTCTTGTAGGAACGCTCATGTTAATTTTAATGGTTGGATTCTTAACCGCAAAACGGATTTTTCCCAAAGCGGCTGATACTATTCCGAAATATGTTCCTTTGATTAATATTAAAGAAAATTTGGATTTGAAAGAAGAAGAAATTCATGAATTAGTAAAAAAAGACCAAGAATTTCGAATTGATTACATTGGGGATCCAGTAAAATTTGTAAATAGTTGGAAAACAAAGACATTCTACATGTTTTTAATAATTGGGTGTTTTATTTCTGGAATCAGTATAAGCTGGCTTGTGGATCAATATTTTCTTCGATTTTGGCTTATAAACACATACATTTGGCAGTATTTCTGGACAGCCGTATTTCTCTTTGGAGCAGTCAATGTAATGATTTTCCTAAATAGACGAGGAGAAAAAAACACGAGAAAAATTGATTTAAAGAGAATAGGATTAACATTTAAGGGATTTTTGAAAGCCCTTCAATTTTTGATCTTCGTCATTGGAATTCCATTACTTTCTTACAATATTTTTGCGATCATCTTTAAATATCCAAAAATTTTCCCTCGTCCTTATTCACCACGACTCTATTTGGAAGTACTTGTATTCTTCCTGATGACATTCTTCTTCTATTTCAATTTGGAAATTATTTCCAAGACTCAGCTCTTTGAAAAACAAAATATATATCCAAATTTCAAAGGATACTTACAAGAAATAGTCATCAACGGGAGTATTATCTGGCTTATGTGGTTGATCTCTTATTTAATTGGAGGTGTCTTCATCAATTCAAAATTGAAATGGTTACTATTACAAGGAAACACAGGTTCAGCTGCAATAGTTGTCATAGGTATAATAATGATCGGGTTTCAAGGATTTATGGCGTATACAAGTGCATTTTTTTACCAGCAAACCCGGAATATTTATGCAATTGCATTCATTCAAGCAGCCGCAGTGACTTTGTTAATGACAGGAAAATATATCTTCATTTATTCAGTAATTTAATTTAAGATTTGGATTCATATATATCAATTTTTTTTGCATTTTTTTTTTTTAATCCAACATATAACCAATTACAGTTATAATTCAGAGTAATATTTAAGTTCGAATTTCGATACATTATTGTTGATTTAAACATATCAATATTTATTAGATAAATTTTAATACTCGAATCAACTTACTTTATGTAAGTATTGAATATGCTTTAGGAAACAATAAAAATGGAAATTCATAAACGAACAATGAATAGAAGCCAAGTGGCAAGCCCTTCAGAGTTAGAAATGGGATTTTTCTCTACCCCGTTAAATAGCGAAGTCAATCATTCTGATGATTCTTTTTACAAAGAAGCATATTCAAATACCCCTAATGTGGCGTTATTTAGGGTCAAATTTGATACGTTGGCAATTGTGACTGCAAACAAATTCTGTATATCAACTTTAGGATTCACAACCCTTAATGAAATGATCGAAGCAAATATGGGTATGGATGAATTTTTTGCTATTCGTGAGGTACCCTTCATTATTGAGGAATTAGAAATCTTTGGCAAAATAGTAAATTTCCAGATTCAAACTCAGAATAAACAAGGATTAATGTTTTGGTCATTTTTCAGTGGAAAAATTTCTTCAGATAATCAGTATATTGATTGCAGCTTTATCAGGAATTAAAAACTTAGGGAATCAATTACATTGATGAAAAAAAAAAGTGCCATTATTGCAGAAAATTCTTTGATAATTGCAATGATGACCAAACTAGAATTAGAGAAATCGGGAATAAATGTTGTTGGAACGGTCAATAACTATGATGATTTCATCAAAATATATAATAAATATCAACCTTCTTTAATTTTTATAGATATTCATCTTGAAGGAATGTATAAAGGAATTAATACGATCCAAAAAATCTCCCACTCTGGGAATTCGGATATTATTTTTCTGCTTACTTATTATAATAACCAAGTTCAGCAAAAACTTAAGGATATTCAAGGTTATCAATACTTGAAAAAACCATTTGATGATGTTGAAATTCAATCTTTATTATCTCAATATTTTCCGATTGAAAAAGGATTCAAAAAGGAAGTCAAAGCAAGTATTTCACAACAATCCTAAAAAACAATAAGATATCAAAAACAAGATTAAGAATAATTTTTTAACAAAAACTTCTCACCCATTGACCATAACATTTTGAAGTAAGTTTTTGTATAATTGATCAAACGGCTTTCTTGAATGAAAAAGACCATGTTCTCATCCTTAATAGAAATTCGGAAAAAGGTTGTTAAGAAAATTAACATTTCATTATTATCAAATAAGAAAGCATCGAATAATACATTTTTAACGGTCTGAACCTTTGAAATCGATGCAATCTTTCGCCAAATGTTTTTATTTGTTACGTTTAAATTACTCTCATTAACCAAAATATTAATATCGACCTTTTTCTCGGTTAAATATAAGAAATGTTCAAACATATCAGCAAGAAGCCCTTCATTTGGGTTTTTCAGAAAGATCGTAAGGGTTTTATTGGTAGCTTTTACCATATCAATAACTTTTTGTTGAACATTACCGTTCAGGATCCATATAGGTGTGGATTCGACTTGTTCATCTTGTCCATACAAAGGTTCGAGTTTTTCAATAAGAGCGGTTTCAATACGGGAGTATTTAGCTTCAATTTGTTTCTTTGCTAATTTTGCAACAAATGCGGGGCGTTCTGCTTTATATTTCATCGGACGCCCGCTGATCACTTTAACCCAGCCAATATTTTCCAAATTTACCAATACATCGTAAATTCGACTATAAGGAATTTTAGTCCGATCCGATAATTCTTTGGCCGAGGATATGCCATTGGTAATTAAGGCAATAAAGGCTCGGGTTTCATAGTCCGTTAAGCCAAATTCTTTCAATGCTGCATAAACTTCTTGCGGTATATTCGAGCTCATTATTTTCACCAAACAAAAATTCCTACATTAGAACCTTTCATATCAAATAAGGATTAGTTGTACTTTAATTTTTCTCTGATATAAATAAGCTTTTTTGCCAAAAAAGTATAGAGGGAAAATATTATGAAATTATAATTATTTTTAAATTGGAACGAAAATTCTGCTTTTGTGATTAAAATGCCAACAGTTGTCATAATCGCAGGAAGTAAATCTGATGAGAAAATCTATAATAAAGCCGTAGATGTGCTCACCCAAGAAAAAATTGAATTTGAATTGAAAATTTTATCTGCTCACCGAAATCCCGATGAATTGGATGCATATATCAAACAATCCGATGCAAAGGTCTATATATGTGTCGCAGGTTTATCTGCAGCACTCCCTGGAGTCGTTGCTTCTAAAACGCAAAAACCAGTAATCGGAGTTCCGGTGAGTGCAAAACTTGGAGGATTAGATGCTTTATTATCAATTGTTCAAATGCCTCCAGGTGTACCAGTCGCAACGGTTGGAATTGATAATGCCAAGAATGCAGCTTATTTAGCGATACGTATTTTAAATGCATAGATAAATTTCACGAAATTTGCTTTTTCTTTTTCTTTTTCCTACATTTTTCTTATTATATGGTATTATCCGAAGAAATATGGATAAAAGTAGTCATTTTTGTAATCATTCCTTCTTAGAATAGTTGAGAGTTTTTATCAAATCTGTTGAAAAGCAAGTAAAAAATGCTAAGAAAGGGGATTATGCTTAGCTTTGATATGCTGAGAGACACCAGCTTTAGAACTGAATAACCGAGAACATTGTGGGCACTTAAACGGAGGTTTTACTGATTTTAATTGGTTCTTCTGGTATGATTGATTTACTCTTTTTTTTGAGTTGGTAAGTATGGATTGATTTTTTTGTGGTAGTGTGTTCAACTTTTGTTTACTTCTTGGTCTCGAATTCGTGGCATCGGGGATTTTCATTCGAATTAATTTTTCGATATCACGGAGTAAGGGACGCTCATCAGAAGCACAAAAAGCAATCGCAATACCGCCTGCTCCTGCGCGAGCAGTCCTTCCGATGCGATGAACATATGTTTCGGAAACATCCGGTAAGTCAAATTGTATTACATGAGAAATATTTTCAACATCAATCCCACGTGCAGCGACATCAGTCGCGACAAGTATTCGTGTTGTCCCATCTCGAAAATTTTTCAAGGCTTTTTGCCGAGCATTTTGTGATTTATTTCCATGGATTGGCTCTGCTCCTACTCCTGCTTGTATTAGTTTCTTTACAATTTTATTCGCACCGTGCTTTGTTCGGGAAAAAACCAGAGCTCGGATCACTTTCGGATTGGTTACGATGGATAAAAGTAATGCTTGCTTTTCGCTTTTTGGCACAAAATGAACAGTTTGATCAATTTTTTCGACAGTCGGTTGATTTGGGGTCACCGAGACCTTTACTGGGTTTTGAAGAAAGTCCTTTGCTAATTGAACTATTTGCTTTGGCATTGTAGCAGAAAATAACATGGTTTGGTGCACACCAGAAATATTTTTCATGATCTTTCGAACATCATGAATAAAGCCCATATCCAACATACGATCTGCTTCATCGAAAACTAATATTTCAATATGATGAAGGGAAATTATATCTTGCCCAATTAAATCCAAAAGGCGTCCGGGTGTAGCAACAAGAATATCAACTCCAGATTTAAGAGTTTTAACTTGTTTATTCTGCTTAACACCGCCGAAAATTACGGTGTTAGTGATTTTTTTATTGAATCGGCCGTACTTGCTGAATGAGTCACCAATTTGAATAGCTAATTCCCGGGTTGGTGATAAAACTAAGACACGAATGTTCTTTTTCGAGTGTGAATTGAGTTTGGATTTTGGAGAAGATTTTTCTTGCATCTTAATTGCTAATAATTGTAAAATTGGAAGGGCAAATGCGGCCGTCTTCCCCGTACCTGTTTGTGCACAACCTACGAGATCTCTCCCCGCTAAAAGTGGCGGAATTGTTTGGGATTGAATCGGAGTCGGTTTTAAGTATCCAGATTCTCGAACTGCACGTTGTAAAATGGCATTTAATCCTAAATTGTGAAATGCTGTTTGATTTGACATTAATATGTAAAGAAGTCGGTCAGATCTTAATAAATACTCGAAAAAATATCACAATCTTGTCATAAATTTTGAATTCTTAGAAATAATATACCAATTGCAAGAAAAATAAGAAATTCAATCTCGGTTACATGAGACATTCATAATCGCGAGAACATGATGACAATCGGGGAATTTTAGATAGTCACCCATCCCAACTACCTTCGTGAGATATTTTATAAACAAAGATTTGTCTTACAGAAAATATATAGGGATGCATCTCCAACACTTTGTAAGAGACTTAACTAGTACAATTAGGAGATTGAAATGAAAGAATTAAAAAAAGCAGCCAGTAAGATAAGAGCATTAGAAGTGCAAGGTGCTACCAACATTGCCCTTTTTGCAGTAAATCAAATGGTTCAATTTGCCCAGAGAAATGCTCACCTTTCTAAACCCGACCTATGGAACTATTTAGTGAAAGCTGAGGAAATTTTTGCAAAAAGTCGGTCAACAGAACCCGCAATGCGAAATGGATTAATGTATATCTTAGGAAAACTTCGCCATGATTATGAGCAAGGGATTGATTACGATATGGCGAAAATGGTCGAAATTTATGGCAGCGAATATGAAAAAATCCTAAAGGTAGCTAAAAGAAGGATTGCCAAGTATGGGGCCCGTCTCATTCCAGATAATTTAGATGAACCTTACGTAGTACAAACTCACTGTCACAGTTCAATAGTGGAAGCTATATTAATTGAAGCTCATCGACAAGGTAAGAATTTCAAAGTTATCTCAACTGAAACAAGACCTTTTTACCAAGGGCGAATTACATCGAAAAAATTAAGCAATGCAGGAATTGAAGTCATCCAAGTAGTTGATAGTGCCATGCGCTGGGCTGCGAATAATATGGGGACAGATCTGATGATTATTGGAGCTGACGCAGTGACGAGTGAAGGAACTGTTTTGAATAAAATTGGAAGCCGGCTCTTGGCTTTAGTGGCAAAGGAAGAACACATCCCATTCTATATTGCAACTCCATTGTTAAAATATAATCCAGATACCGCCTTCGGTAATTATGAAAAAATTGAAATGAGAGACACCGTCGAAATATGGAAAGATTGGGAACAAAAGCCCGAAAACATTCACATTCTTAATCCAGCTTTTGAAACGGTTAACCGACTTTATATTTCAGGCGTAATTTCGGAAGCAGGAATTTTTCCAAGTGGCCAAGTCCACAATAATTTCCAGTTAGTTTATCCTTTTCTGCATGAAGCGTATCATTTAGTTGAACATCAAGACGAATGTGATGATTTTTAAAAAAACACTTTTTTAAATTGTAATTTATGTAACTTTCACGAGGTTGAAAAATGGTAAAAATAGAAAATTGGGTAGTTTTTCCAGAAAAGGTTGAACTACCAATAATTACATGCGACTTATATGAAGCCTATGGATTAGCAACTCCAAAAATTGAATTGATCGATGAAAAAATGCGAGTTAGATTGGGACCCTATTTATTGGACCCAGAAATTCCCTTTAATTTTGAAGATTTTCGTAAATCTTGCATCATTATGTATGTATCGATTAGTCCAAAACTTCGAAAGGGATGGTCTGTAGAATATGGATTACTTCGCGCAGCTTTGGAAATTGCTGCTGAAGAAAGTACCGGTACATGGGATCCAGAATTAAAAACACTCTTACCCGAAGAAATGGATGAGAATTCCAAAGCCAATATGAAAATTTTAGAAGCGAAAGTCATAGGATTGAATGCTAAAAATGGTATGGCGGCAGTAGCACTTCCCAAAGAAGGATTTGAAAAAGGAAACCTCCCTCAAATTTTAAGCGTAGTAATGGGAAACTATACCGGAATGGCCAGTGCTGCTTGGGGTGTTCGGCTTGAGGACATAGATATTCCAGATGATTTTGCAAACTCCTTTATTGGACCCACGATTGGAAACGAAGGAATAAAGAAAATATTGGGGAATAAAATTACAGTTGGTACCATAGTTAAACCAAAAACAGGCCTTAGCGAGGCGGATTGGGCCAAAACATCAACACGATCTTTTTATGGAGGATTGGATGTTGTAAAAGATGATGAAAACCTCACTTCACAAGATTATTGCACGTTTGAAGAACGCGCTAAATTGGTGATGAAAGGAATCAATGAAATACACGAAAAAACAGGAAGAAATCTCGTGTATGTCGCCAATATTACTCATGGTGATATGGATGAAATGATAAAACGAGCAGATCTAATTAAATCATTAGGAGGTAATTGTTTAATGTTAGATATTCTCGCAACAGGAATGACAGGAGTCCAAACCATTCGAAAAAAATACCCTGAAATGATTTTACATGGTCATCGAGCAGGACATGGAGCTCAAACGATCTTTCCAGAATTAATTATAGACGGTGAACGAATCGATTTAAGACATGGTATTTCCATGAAAGTCTGGGCTTTAATTGCACGCTTAGGAGGAATTGATCAGTTTCACATTGGAGCACCCAAGGGAAAAATGGAATCTTCTTATCATACGGTTTTAGAAAACTTGGAAACTTGTTTGCGACCTTTAGGGAATATTAAAACTATGCGACCAATTTGTTCAGGGGGATTAAAAGCGACTGTCTTATGGGATGTAGCAACCATAATGAACCCAATTGGAGATACACCAAATTTAGATTTCATTGCCCAAGCGGGAGGAGGTACCCATTCACACCCCTTAGGCACAATTGGAGGCTCCCGATCGATGGTACAAGCTCGAGACTCCATTTCAGCGGGAGATTCCCCACAAGTTGCAATGGGCAAATATTTCGAAACTTTGCTCGCCTTCAGAAGGTGGGATAATGAAATATATGGAAATTGGTTAAAAACTTTAACTGCAGATTCAAAAATTGTAGTTGATCCTGATGAACGACCGTACTTCTTGACAGAAAATCACCCCGAAACTGCTCCAAAACCAGTGGATCTAAAAACTGCTATGGAAAAATTTCCAGAATTACGAGCGGATCTGGAAAAATTTAGCCCAACTCTCCTGTAAATTGTTTTTTTATCTCTTTTTTCTAAATCTGTCTGTTGTTTACCTCGAGTCAGATAAAATTATAGTTAATCGATAATAAATTCGAGAAATAATACATATATGGATAGAAAGAGAAAAAAAAGGGGTTTTCACCCCATTACAACTATTGAGGGAATAATTGCGGTTTGATTATTATACTTAAATTTGTGTGGACAATTCAATTTCTTATGCTAAATTTAAATCACCGATGGTGTATGCGTCATACAAGGTTGCATCACCCTGAGTATTAGCATCAAACATATTAACTGCATAATTTCCTATTGCTTCACCTGTGGTATAACCTAGATTGATTGCTTCCATAGCATAATAAGTAAAGATTCCATTTTGCATAGTTGAATCTCCATCGTAGGTATAAGTTTTTGTTGTGGATCCAATAGCACCAACCCACCCAGCATTTAATAGTTCGACCATTGTTCCTTGAACACAAGCATCATCAAAGAAGAAAACATGTTCACTTTGGAATGTATCGGTGATTGGTTTGATTTCAGAAACATAAACACCAGCTAATTCCCATGCGACTAAACATGATTCTCCAGTTGTTCGAGAATAAGAACCATGACCAGAATAGCAAATAGCGACTGCATCGCCAGCTTCATCTTCAAGATCTGCAAGATTCTGTAGTGCAGCAAGGATGCCTGCTTCAGTTGCTTGTTCATCAATGAGTAGAGTCACTTGATAACCAATGGATTCAAGATAATCACGCCAATCATAAGCATCATCATCACAATAGGTCAAATCACTTGAATCACCATCATAATCACTAATTCCTATAACTAATGCATATTTTTGACCTGTTAGTGGAGCTCCACCAGTAGGTAAGGGAGGTGGGACATAAGTATTACCACCACCGCCACCGCCACCACCAGGACGCATAACACTACGCGTATTGGTTTCTGCAGAAGCTACTACAAATGTAAGGGGGATGACAATCAAAAGAGCCATTAACCCAACCAGAAAATGATTTTTTTTCATTTATAACACCTTAACGAAAAAAATGATAGATAAAATATCATTCAATTCGTTAATGTTACTTTTATTCAAGTAATATATAAGTATTGTGAATTAATGAACCGTTTCTCAATTTATCAAAATAAAAAATTTGAAAAAACAAACCCAAATTCAAGATTCAACTTCTTTACTTCCAGAATTTCTTGCTATTAGTTTAATGTATTAAAAATGTTCAATTTTTTAATTGAAATCATATATCAGATCAGATTGAAAAAAAAGAAGAGAAATTAATTTAAAAAAAAACAACTATCTTGCTTGAAAAGCCTTAGATGGGCATTGATCAACATTCATTGCTGCAGGAACTTCATGACCAAAGCAGTCACCTTTGGTCTCATCAATAGGTTTATAAAATTTACATTCTCGACATTCAGTCATGTTTCATCACCATAAATGAGGTTAATTAGATTATGACACTGAAAAAAGTTAAATATTCCTTCTTTCAAGTATGAATATTACTTAGTCATAAAATCGATATGATAATTTGAGAGATTAAATATATGACGATGACCAAACTACAAAAACAACTGGAACCTCTATATGAAAATGGTTTTGATCATGAGATGGTTGTAGTCTATATGGCTTTGCTAAAATTGGGAAGGGCAACTACAAAAGATTTATTACTCAAAATTAAAGATCAACTCAATATCTCCTATAATCAAATCTATTACATTCTAAAAAAACTAAAGAAAAAGGAAATCATTGAAATTCAACAAGGTTTAGAAAAAAAATTTACTCCTATAAACCCATCAATTATATTGGAACGCTATCGACAAGTTAAACTTGAAAAATTGAACCATTTGGAAAAAATATTAAATGAGGATTATGCCCGAACAACTTCACATTTCGGTTTATGTACGATTCAAACAAACCAATTTCACTTCTCTTCAATCGAGATGGGAATTAAGATAATCGAAGATAAATTCATAAAAGACTGTCAAAAATCAGTCATTTTTATTGCGACACCCCCATTCATATTCAAACGATTGAAAATTGGTATTATTAAAGCATATAGTAGAGGAATTTCAATCGAAATACAGTATTCTAATCGTGATTTTGAAGAACTATCAGACTATATAAAAACGATATCACCCTTCATTCAAAAATGCAATATCCAAATAAATAGAAGACAATACAGAACATATGAAGCTATATCAATCAATGATGCTTATACACGGGTAGGTCAAATGTTAATCGATGGAAAAATATTGGTAAATTATCCCTATTTCATAGCGAAAAATAAAAACCCATCTATAGAACATGGGATAGATCTCATTTCTGGATTCTATCATGCACCAGGTATAATTAAACAAATTCAAAAAAGTCTCCATCTAAATCCTATTGAGCAACAAATCAACTTCATTCCCCCTAGGGAAGCTAATTTGATTGAATTTCTTCAAAATGAACCACTTATGCAACGGAATGAATTATGCACAAAATTGAAGATTTCGGGTCACGAGCTTAAGAATTTAATCACACGTTTAGTTAAAGAAGGAAAAATTGAGAGAATTTCACAACCTCAACAAAAAGGAAGACCAAAAGAATTTATTCGACTAAAGTGATCCCTTTTTTTTTTTAAAGCCATGGGTTTTTTTTTGCTAAGCATCGGGCTAGGTTAAGAATAAATTAAGCAAAAGAGAAGTTAATAATTAAGTACATGCAATCAAGAAATTCTCCGATTCCGAAAAAATTTTGCACACAATGTAGCACACAATTGGAACCACGGTTAGTTGAGAAACTATTATTGGGAAAAGAAGTATTTTGTGAGAGTTGTGGTCATCAATTTGAGATAAATTCTAAAGATCAATTAAGAAAACATATTCAAACTCAATCTCCCCAAGCAATACCAAAAGTTCAACCAGTCCAACCGCGCTATACACCAGGCCCAACTTCTATAAAACCAGCAAAACCATCTACATCAGTAAAATTTGAACAATTCGATGCTAATAAATATGCGTCACTTCCCGCAAACAAACAATTGATCGATATCAAGGGATACAAGACAATTCGGAAAAGCAATCGAAAAGAATTTCAGAAAATTAAAAAACAAAATAGAAAGGCTTTCAAGCGCCCAATGGTTAGGGACCGGAGAAAATATAAAAAATTAATCAAAAATAATAAACGCTTATATAAAACCACTGTCAAAAATAATAAAAGAATCTATAAAATCACCAAATTATCCAATATCAATGCAGATAAAATTACACAAAAACAAATCGACAAAGAATTTAAAACAGTAAAAAAAGCAAATCGAAAAAAACACAAAACCTCTCTCAAAAATATTACAAAAGAATACAAGCGAACTGCGCGATTAAATAAAAAAACTTTCCGAAAAACTAAGCGCAAAAACAGCAGATCTTTTCAAGAGAAACAGAGGTATAATGCCAAAGCCTTTAATCGTGTATTAAAAACTGGGGAAGCAAGTCAAAATTATATGGTTAAATTCGAGCCAATTCCATATGAAGTCAAAGAATTTCAAGCCTATGATCCTGGTGATACAGCCAAACCACCAGAATTAGTCCAAATTTCAACAAAAAGACACAAATTCGATCCTATGACGGGGAAACCAATCACTAAACAGATGCGCTTTGACCCAATGACTGGAAAACCATTATTAAATCAAACTGAGAAAGAACCAACTTCTTTCCCACAACATATTCCAGAAGCTAAAAAAAATGTTCCGCAACAAGGAATTTCATCTCCGAAACCGTTTCCATCCATGCAGATTCAAGAGTTATTTATGGTTTTAGATGATTCCGTCAGAGAGCAATTAATGAATCTACCAATTTCTGAAGAAGAACGAAATTTACTCGCAAAATCTTTTATTTATTTAAACCCCACCCAACAAATGAAGTACTTAGAAGAATTACAACACGTTAATGAATATAATGAAGCAGAATATGAAGAATTTATTAATCGAATCAAAACTTTGCAGATTCCAACCAATCAGCAGGACTATTTAATTTCTCAGCTTCACTATATCCCAGATACGCACCATCATGATTTTGTATCTACACTAGAAACCTCTAAAAATGAAGAATCAGATGAGAACGTTACTCCTACTCCAGAAAAAGAGATCAAGATGGAACCATCAAAGGAAACAATCCAAGTTCTTGAAGATATTGATCCAATAATTTCAAAAGAGCAAGAAGAACAAACGATTCAAGAAGAATTAGCTAAAAAAGAAAAACAGAAAAAAGAAATGGAACGTATCAAACAATTAGAAGAACAGAGAAAGAAAAGCGAACAAGAAAAATTGGAGTTGGAAGGATTAAAGCATGAAAAACGCGAACTTGAACGTTTAAAGAGGGTAAAAGATCTAAAATCGAAGATTAAAGGGGAAAAACAAGATTCAAGTGAAAAAGACGATTTAGAAGATAAACCAAAAGAAAAATCTAATGATTCAGAAAATAAAGACAAATCTACCAGTTCAAAACAAAAACTTACTTCTTAATTTTTTTCTTCGAAATGATTGAATTAGAAAAAATTTTATTTTTTGCCTTCTTTTAAGAAAATAATCAATTTAAAATGTGAAAATTATGGCCCGCAAGAAAAAAATCGAAACAGTCGAATACATTTTTGATGTCACTAAATTAGGACTAAAAAAAGACAAGTATATTTCTCAATCAGAACAATATATTGAAGAAAATATTGCAAACAGCAAAATTTCCAAAGAGGGGAGTACTATTAAGATTAGTGTTCCAGTATCATTTTCCAAAAAAATGTTGAAGTTGCGATTGAATAAATTTATTTATAATGCAGGCTTGAAAGATGATTTCCGCTTAATTTCATTAGTGAACGAAAAAGGAAATGGATTTCAAGTCATGGATCGGTAAAAATTTTTAGCATTGCTCCTTTTTATCTTTTTTCTCTTATATTATAACAACTTTTGATTTCTATGAAAAATCCATCAGAACACCTTAGTTTTCAGCTGGAATCACTAGAGGAATTTATCAATATTATTTATGATGCAGGTCTGCAAGAAGTATCCACACCAAAACCAGGAAACGTTGGACCATCCCAAATAATCGATGGTGTTTCTTATCAAGATTATTGTCATATCCTCCAACTTCTAAAAAAGTTCAATTCAAAATATTTTGATAAAAAAAATATTAGTTCTCCGGATTTTTCTATCGGAAATTTTATTTTTCAATCAGTTCATACCATGGTTTCCAATCCTCCTTATAAGAATCTGTTATTGGGACATATTCTTTTATATTCACCCCTAATATTTGCATTTGATCTATTATTTCGAAATGATATTCCTAAAAAAGTTAATTGGAATAAATTTTGGAACACTGTAGAACATGTAATCGCAACAACTACCCCACAAGATGGAATTTGGCTCTCCAAAGCAATTCAGATATCTAATGCTGGAGGAATTAAAACTCCTGGAAATAAACCCCTAGTGTCAAAATATGATTTCACGAAGAGTTCAATTGAAACAATAATTATCGAAGATCAAAAAACAATGAAGGATTTATTCCAAGAAAGTGCAGATTTTGATATGATCAGCGCCCAATATTGTACGAATTATGAATTCTGCCGTAATTTTTATTTACAATCAGTCTTCCCAATTCAAAATCCCTTAAATTCTCAAGAGAAAGATGTTAAAAATTTATTTCTTCAAATCCTCGCCACTGTTCCAGATTCACTTATTTTTCGAAAAAATGGGACAATTTGTGCGAGAGATATTCAAAACCGGGCAAAAGTGATCATTAAAGCCGGAGGAATCACAACTCAAGCAGGATTATTGAAAATAAAGGAACTTAACCAAAAGATGTTAGAATCTAAGGGAAAACTTAATCCCGGAACAACGGCAGATTTAACTGCATGTGTTTTAATAATAGAACAATTATTTAATCGATAATCTTAATTGCAGCATTATATTTATCTAAAAGTTTTTTGATTTTAATTGAATCTCGCTGTATTTCTAAAGCAACATCATCAAGACAAACTTTCCCATCAAGATTAGACTCCAGTTTTTTAAAAATATAAAAATCTTCATCAGAAAAACCTTGCATAGATAAAAGAGGAACAATATCTTCTGAAATATGAGAAAAGTGTGGAATCATAGGCTTTTTTTCAATAATTTTCAAGAAGATTAACTCAGACATATATTTATTCAGTTTCGTACGGGTAATATCAAGTTGTCCCAAAATTTCCTTGTATGAAATTGGATCTTGACAAAGTTGGATTACACGGATAATTTTATTGCTATTATACTTGTTGATTAGGGCCACATTATTTGGATTTCCATCTTCGAGATAATTTTTATTATTTTGGAGGCCTTCAAAAACATCCCAATCATAATAATGAAACCGAAAATAAATAAGATCATTTACCCAGAGATTAAAAATTATTTCATTTACAAGTTTTTGATCAATTTCAACCCGTTCAAATATATCAGAAAGTGTCCATGAACCGTCAATCAAATCATAAATAACAGAAACATCATCATTTTGGGCAAAAAAGGAAGAAAATGAATCAAAAAGAGCATTAGGATTAATCTCAGGGATTAAAAAACTTGGGATTAAAAATTGTGAAAGATTGCCTGCAAGATTTTTAATTGTTAATTCAACTATTTTTTCCTTTTGCATATCATTTTCACTGGAAAGATCAATTTCATGTTCAAACTCCATTACAATTTGTTCCATTAAATTGAAGATAGTCTTATTATATTTCTCTGAGACAACCATAAGAAGTGTTTGACGCCCCTTAAAAAAATAAAATACAAAGGGATAGGGAGAATTTTCTAACTGCAATTGAAGCGAATTCATTTCATGAGCCATTTCCATATCGAGAAAGGAAATACCTTGATCGATCAATGCTTTAATGAAATTTATTTGTAAATCAGGCTTCCTAAAAGTCAGATCTTTGAATTCAACAAGGGGGAATCCATCTTTCAAATTTAATACTCCGACATAAAAGAATCCGTGCATGTTAATTTCTCCTGAAAGGTAAAAAAAAGGGTAGAATACAAGATTGTTTTTTTGGTTTTTTCAAAAAAAATCAGAAACCAAATTTAGACCACTCATCATCTTCGTCTTCATCGATATCCTCATCATCAGATTTTTCCCGATCCACAGAACTTTCATCGTAATCCTCATCATCAGTTCCATCTTCGTCTGCAGATTCACCAAAATCAAATAATTCTTCATCGCTACCCTCTGAAGCTCCATCTACCACAACAGTAACTCCTTCCGAATCATCTTCACTCGCAGGAATTGTTGTTCCATCACTGACCTCCATATCCTTAATGATATACTCTTCTTGATGACGAGCACCTTTTTCAATCAATTTCAAGAAATCACCATGAATTTTGATAGATATAGCAGAATCAGAATCCAAAAGCCTTAAAGTAACTTCTTCTTTGGCCCCTTCTTTCGGCATTCGGATGACTTGAGCTTTTTGGCCCATAAAAATTCCGGATACAATTTCTACAGTATCACCTTCCTCTAAAATTTCAGTAACTTTGCGTGGGGAGATAACATGAGAGATCGAATCAAGTGAGATAGAACCAACAATTTTACCCTTGATGTGGCGTAATCCAGCAATAGTGATCATGACATCACGTTGATGAGTTGCTTCAACAAATACATAACCTCGCAATTCTTCAGCAATCATTAACGCCTTTAAATCAGGAAAGGGATTTAAAACTTTTAATCGGTTAAATATATTGGTCAGAACAGATTTTTCTTGTCCAATAGTAGTTCGTACGGCAAAAATGGTTGATTCTTTTTGCTCTGTAATATTAATATCATCAGGTGACATGTTTCTTACCTATATAATAGTGATTGTTTCTTCCTAAAATCCCTTTTTTTTCAATAGAGTTTTAGAAGAAAAAGTAATGTTAGAAAAGTAGCATTTCAAAAAAACATTGTTATTTTAGAATTCCATTTCACCAAACCAAATTTGTATTTTTTTTATTCTGTTTCTTTTTTTTTCTTTTTCTTTCCTTTTGCAACCGCATTTCCAACGATCACTGTAGGATAGGAATGAAATAGAAATGAAAACACATAACCGAAAAACATGCGAATTTTGGTTTTTGTTAATTCTTTCATAACGGAACATTATATTTTACGGATTTAAAGTTTGGGGAAAAATTGTCCGCCCATTTTCCCTATTTTTAAATCGGATCTTGGATTATTTCATATGATTTTATTAAAATGAAAAATAACTGGTTTTCACGAATTTTTCGCACATTTACTGCAATCTTACCGGTCAGTAGAAAAAGAATTGGGGAATGTGTACGATGTGGCGACTGTTGTAAACTCCCAAATGTATGTCCTGCCTTACGATACGATGAGGAAGGCCATCCACGTTGTGCAATATACAGGTTTAGACCGCTCAATTGTCGTAAATATCCACGGACAGCCTTTGAACATATAACCAAAGAGAATTGTGGGTATTCTTTTGAAAAAATCAAAGCAAAAAATAAGAATGATTCACCATCTACAAAAAAGGAGTAATTAGAAGATCATGCAATATCGAAAAATGGGAAAATTGGGGTGGGATGTTTCAGCATTGGGATTTGGTGCAATGCGCCTTCCAACCAAAGGAATTTTAAAGCGCTTGGACGAGGAAGAAGCAATTAGAATAATTAGACGTGGAATTGATTTAGGGATCAACTATGTTGATACTGCTTGGCCCTACCATATGGGAAACTCTGAAAAAGTATTGGGAAAAGCATTACAGGATGGATACCGTGAAAAAGTAAAGTTGGTAACCAAACTACCTATGTTTTTAGTAAGAAAAGCAGATGATTTTGAAAAATTTTTAAAATCTCAGCTTGAAAGTTTACAAACTGACCATGTAGATTTATATTTGTTTCACAGTTTGAACAAAACATATTTTAATGTCGTAAAAAAATTCAATTTGATTGAAAAAATGGAACACGCCAAAGCCGCAGGAAAAATAAATGCTATTGGGTTCTCATTTCATGACTCACTTCCCAAATTTAAAGAAATAATCGATTATTATGAATGGGATGCATGCCAAATTCAATATAATTATATGGATACGGCAATTCAAGCAAACCAAGAAGGTTTGGCTTATGCTCATTCAAAGGATATTGCTGTGATTATTATGGAACCCGTCAAAGGAGGAATGTTGGCAAATCCCCCACGTGAGGCATTAGATATAATGAACAATGCCCCCATTCATCGATCACCCGTAGATTGGGCACTTCAATTTATCTGGAATCAACCCGAAGTAAGTATTGTGTTAAGTGGGATGGGGAATATGAAAATGGTTGAAGAAAATTGCGCCAGTGCAGATAAATCCGGAGTTAAATCACTTTCTGAAGAAGAAAACCAAATTTTAACGCAAATCACTCAAATATATAGAGAAAAAATTCGAGTTCCTTGTACAGCTTGTCGATATTGTATGCCTTGCCCATTTGGAGTTAATATCCCAGAAAATTTTGCAACCATAAATGCAATTTCCTTAAATGATAGTAAAGCCCCCATGGATCGCCTTCTCAGATTTCAACAGAAAAATCGCTATCGAAGTTTAGCAAAAAATAAAGCACAACTAGTAAAGAAACCAAATATGGGACGATCTTCTCTGTGTACGAAGTGTGGAGCATGTATTCCAAAATGTCCTCAAGAAATCAATATTCCAGAAGAATTAACAAAAGTAATGGCGGTCATGGAAAAGCATCAATCAATTGACGATGTATATCAATAAAACCTATCCTTTTTTTATTACTAGATACAATAATCACACTGATAATTAATGGATCTATTCACACATGCTGTTGTTGCAGCACTACTCTACGGAACCTTCGGAGGTGATGTTATGTCAGAATATTATCTCTTCGGCATACTATTTGCAATCCTACCAGATTTTGACCTTTTTCTGACCCCTTTGAAGAAAATCTTTAAAGCAGATTATTTGGAACATCGAGGAGGTTCCCACTCATATATAATTGGTTTGGGAGTTGCATTAATCGGTAGTATTATTTTTTCTGTGGTATTTTCCAAATCCTTTTTCTTGACGTGGATACTCGGAAGTTTGTTCTATGGATTACACATAAGCATGGATCTACTGACCACAACATTGATCCCCATTTTCTATCCCATTTCAAAGAAAGAATACAGTTTTTATGTAGAAAAAGCAGGGAGCATGTTCACGATGGTATCTTCAGTTATTATAGCAAGTATAGGTTTTATTGTCTATCAATTCACAAGTATCGACCTATTTCGATTATACAATGGTATTTCATTACTTCTATTTATTGGATATTATGGGTATCGCAGTATCCTTAGAAGAAAAATAACTTCCAAATTAGTAGACACTCAAAAATATTTCCCCGGAGTTCTTCCACATCACTATTATGTGTATAACTTCCATCTTTCTGATAAAAATATTGAACTCAATTTAGAAAAAGGAACTCGATCTTCCTCCCGTTTGATATATTTGGAAGAAAAATGGGATTTTACACCCCAAGAGATGAAATTTTATGAAGAGGCACTCCATAGATGTAATGACGATTATTATAGGAAAAAATGGACTAAGATCCCTAAGATTGTACGGGACGGCGATTCGTTCCAGATCAGATTTTCGTTTTTAGAAACTATGATGAATGGTAGATCCATGGCTCGAATATACCATTTTAATCTAAAAACAGAGAAATTATTTAAGATTTCTCAAAATTATGAGAGAATATATTCTAAACCATCCACTTCACTCTGAATAAGCATCTTTCAAATTATATATTGAATCGAACTGTCAAAATTTCAATAAATTTAACCCATTAATAAAATCAAAACTAAGAAAAAAGGGAGCAAAAGGTTTTGGAAAATTATTGAGATTCTATGGGTTTATCTTCTAATATTTGACTAGAAACGAATACTGGAGCGTCATCATCACTTTTTTCTACTTTATGTGATTTTAAGTCCAACTTATCCAACTCTCTGAGATTACTGAAGAAATATAATAGTAGAACAAACCCAATAGCAATTAGAGAACTCACAATATAGAGAGGTACAACACCAATTAGATCGGCCAGTGGTCCAGATGCAACATATCCAAGAAGCATTGTTGCAGAATTAACTGTGCTGAAAATACCAAAGATTCGACCCATTTTTTCACGAGGAACTGTTGTTTGCATGATGGTGACTAAGAGGGTTTGAAACATTGGTAATAGGAATGTAACAATGAAACCTCCAACGCTCATCCAATAAAAATTACCCTCTGGAGTGAAAGCCATGAATATTATTCCAGAAAAAACAGCAATTACACTAATTACCATAACAAGAGCTTTCTTTTTCCATTCTTTTTTAAGGGAAGACACAAGAGCCCCTAAAATTAATCCAACTTGAAATACGACACTTAAAATCGCCATATTCACTTCATTTCCTCCATGTATCACATTAACAAAGAAAGTGCTCAGGACGTTAAAGGGACTTAAAAATAGGTTAGTACAAGCAACCAGAATGAACATTGCAGATAAACCTTTCACACTTTCGATAGCATGAATTCCTTCCATCAATTCCCCTTTAAATGATGTTTTGATAGATTGTTCGGTTTCGAGTTGTTCAGAAATTACTTTTGGATTTTTTGGGATCGTTATCATTAGGAGTGTTGTAATAGCGATACCAAATGTGATAATATCAACCCAAAGAATTGAATGGATCGGAAGAAACGACATAAGGAGTACTGCAATAATGGGACAAAGCATGTCAATAATTGATCGGACCAGCTGATTCATTCCATTGATACGTGATAATTTAGATTTAGGAACCATGGTTGAGGCAACAGCATTTGTAGCAGGATCATGGAAAGTTTGAAAGATAGCACGAATTCCATTGAAGCTTAATACTAACCAAATAGCAATATTTTGAATCAATATTAATAGAATTAGAGTTAATGTTGTTAAGGCTTGAAGTCCGTCAGCAATTGCTACTACTTTTTTTCTATCAAATTTATCTGCAATTACGCCCGCAAAGGAACTTAAGAGGACTCTTGGAAGAATAGTGATAAACATTCCTATTGAAAGAATCGTTGCACTTTGAGAAGTCTCTGTTAACCACCAAATTAAAGCAAATTGCACAATTTCTGAGCCTAGATATGAAAGACGTTGACCTGCCCAAAAAATCAGGTAGTGATGATAATTTTTTATAGTCGGTTGTTTATAATCTCGTGTTTCCATAACAAATCACAACTTACATTTTTGAGCATATATTCCATTTTGAAATATATGTCAATATGAAAATAATATAATTATGGATTTTTAAATGTTTTGAAATCTATACCAAATAGGATTTAATTTAAATAGGTTTAATTTATCTATTAACTAATGAAGGCTAAACCAGTTTCATTAAATGATTTAATTGATGATGAAACAGAATTCTCCATTCTCATCACCCTCTATACTTTCAGATCCTTGAACTTAATGCAACTTTCTGGATTATTAGATATTCCCGAAAGCACTTTATTACGAAAGATGAAAGATTTAATTAGAGTTAAAACAATTGTACTCGATAACCAAGCAACTATCGAAAAGCGTGGAAAATATTATTGCCTTTCAGATTATATTCAAAAATTGATTGATTCCCAAGATTTTGAATCTATAAAATTTAAGCAAGAGAATTGGATTGAGGCTCAAAAAAAAATTCACTTGGCAGCTAACGCGGTGGTGGGTATTTCAAGTATCAATCACCAATTAGCAAAAATTTCAGCCAAATTCATGCAAACAATGCCAGAGAAAACTTCCAAAAATATCGGTCAAGAAGCTGTGTTTACCTCTTCGCATACAATCTTGAATTTTAAATCAAAAGAAGAAATTAAGGAATTCAAACAACTACACGAAAATTTCCTTAAACAAATTGAAAAATTTGAACATCTAGAAAATAATCAAACTCATTATAAACATACTTTTCATTCATTCGCGTGCCCTGTTGGATTCTTGACTTCTAATGAATTTATTAAGAAGCTTGGAAATAATCAAAGAAAAAAACAAAAGTGACTATATAGCAGCATAACATTCTAACAGATCAATTTTAAAACAACAAAAATAAATTTTTAGGTTGAAAGGAACTACAATTATTAGATTATGGAACTTGAGGATAAAAAACAACACATACTGCAACTACTCAGTTCCCTAAAGAAAGAAGAGCAAAAATCACTATTAAAAGAAATCAAGCAAAATTTGCACCAAAATAATGAAGAAAAGAATTTTATTTTTGATATTTCAGATTTGAAGCTAATTTTGGACAAGTTTCCATTTCCTATTGTTCTTTCGGATATTCAAGATAATAATTTATATGTAAATTCCCTTTTTGAAGAAAAAACGGGATATAATCTACAAGATATTGCAACCAGAGCAGATTGGGAACGCAGAGCATATCCTAACGAACAAAAACGGGAGAAATTGAAACTAAAATTGAAAAAAACTGAAAATGGACTCACTACACCACATTTTAATTTTTTCACTGGGAAATCTGGTCAAATTCTCCATTTCTTTTTTCAATCTATCCCCATTACAGACCAATTAACCATAACTATTTGCGAAGATGCTTCAGATAAATATCATTCAGATGATTATCTCAAAAAAACTAAAGAACGATTTCAAGAAATAGCCGAATTTTTTCCATTCCCCATCGTTGTTACTGATGAGAAGGGGAAATTTAAATATGTTAATCCCATATTTACTCAAGATTTAGGATACACAATTGAAGATTTTCCAGATAATAGAGCATGGTCGTTACAAGTATATCCAGATATTGAATATCGCAATCAAATTCTCCTTGAAACGCGACAGCCAGGATATGATCCATATGGCGCTCATGAACGAATTATTACATGCAAAAATGGGGAAAAAAAAACTATGATTTTTCAAAATATCTCCATTGGGAAAGAGGATTTTACTTTTTTACAAGATATCACAGCTCAACGCAAAATCGAAAAAGAAGCTCAAAAACAAGAACTTGCTTATCGAGAGATTGTTGAAAACTCCCGAGATATGATATTTCTAGTTGATTCAAATATTTTAATGCAAAAAATCAATCCCGTTGTCACAGAATTGTTAGGTTTCACAGAAGAGGAGGTAATCAATCATCCTGCTTTTGAATTTATTGTTGAAGATTTCCATTCATTAGTTAAGCAAAATATCCAAGCCAAACAAGAAAAAAAACAAGACAGAACTCTTTATGAATTGGATCTAAAAAAGAAAAATGGTGGTACCATATCTGTTGAAGTTATGTCACGGTTAATTTATCGTGAAAATAAATTTTCTGGAATATTAGTTATTGCCCGTGATATCGGTTATCGAAAGATGATTACTGAAGAGCGATTTCGCCAACAAAGAATCGAATCCATTGGTTTACTCGCTGGAGGACTAGCCCATGACTTCAATAATATATTGGTTTCAATTCTTGGCAACATAGATTTGCTACAAATTGAAAACACGAATTTCACGCCTGATCAAAAAGAAATCTTTCATGATTTAGAATCCGCCACCTTACATGCCCGAGATCTAGCAAAACAGCTTCTTACTTTTTCTAAAGGAGGGGCACCAATCTTAAAACTCGAATCTATTGAACAATTAATTCGTGATTCTGCTAATTTTGTGCTCAGAGGATCAAATTGCAAATGTGTGTTTGATTTTCAATCTAACTTACCTACCACAGAATTTGATTTCGGACAGATGAATCAAGTTTTCAATAATCTAATAATTAATGCCAGACAGTCCATGCCGAAAGGAGGAACTATAAACATAACGGTGAAAAAGGAACATATATCGGCAAAATCACTGATTCCCTTAAAGAAAGGAGAATACATTAAAATTCAAATTCAAGATCACGGAATTGGGATCCCGAAGGAATACCAGCACAAAATTTTCAACCCTTACTTTACAACCAAGCCCGAAGGCAATGGTTTAGGTCTTACTATGAGTTATTCAATCATAAAGAAACATGCTGGACACATTACATTTCGCTCGGAAAAAAATTATGGAACTATTTTTGACATATACCTTCCTATAACAAAAGATAAGAAGATAATATCAACAAGTCCCTCAATTTCCAAAAAAATTAACGGCCGCATTTTAGTACTTGATGACGATCCCAAGATACACAAATTCTTACAGCGAGTATTTAGCAAATTCGGTTATGATATGGAATCTTGCTATGATGGTGCGGAAATTATTGGGATTTTAAACCAAAATCATGCAATTGGGAAAGAATTTGATCTAGTTTTTATGGATCTCACAATTCCTGGAGGTATTGGAGGTAAAATTGCGGTTCAACAAGTTCATGAAATCTATCCAGAACTTAAAGTGATTGTATTCAGTGGATATTCGACAGATCCTATTCTTGCCCAACATAAAGATTATGGTTTTTGCGACTATCTTGTTAAACCATTCACCTTGCAACAATTGAAAGAAAAATGTGAAAAATGGATCTAACCTCCTATTTCCTCTTTTGTGCTGATTAGGAACATAAATATATTTGCCAGATCTTATCATTCTTGAAGATTAGTGACTTTTTTCTAAATTTTCTAATAAACATATATTTGCAAGGGCAATTTTTTGGATTACTATTGACATCTCCCAAATCCAAAAAATAATAAGTTATCGTTAATTAAATGACTTATGCTAATCAATCAACGGGGTCGGGCTTATTCCTAAAAATAGAAGAAGAAATCAAGCCGATGCTACACCTAAGCGCCCAAGAATTCCCAATTATAGAAATGAAGAAATATTGGGAGTCGTGACGGAAATATATGGTGGTGAACATATGTCCGTGAAGGGAGAAGACGGTACACTCTATATGGGGCTTATTCGGGGTAAAATCAAAAAACGAATGTGGACACGCGTTGGCGATTTAGTCATTTTAAGTCCGTGGTACTTTGAAACGGAAAAAGAAGGTAAAAAGCGCAAAGCCCACATCATTTGGCGATATACTCGTACCCAATCCACATGGCTTCAAAATCATAATTACATTAAGAAAAATTTCTTAGAAGACATGCAAAATATCTAAACCTTTTTTTTAAACTTCATTTTTAGCCAAGAAAAATATTTCTCTTCGTCATGGATTGTATTAATTCTTAGACACTTCACAATCCTATTAAAAACATCATTTTTGAAAAAAGTGGATTTCTATTTACAAATATTTCTCAGAATTTACATATAAGAGGTTCATTAGACTGGAAGACCTAATATAATTTTTATTTCAGATTAAATCGATTTTGGGCTTTAAATTCAATATAAATGTAATTTTGGGTGTAACCCTTCCAAAAATATATGAAATGATGCAAAACCCTTACAATCAATTCAATTGAAATAGTTTGAAATCGAATGAAAAGAACTTAGAGGAAAAAAATATGGCAAATGAAAATAAAAATCTTGAAACAATCAATAAAGCCGTGAAAAGGTTACGGAATACTCTTTTCTTACTCGTAATATTAGGGGTCTCAAATATCACCTTTATGATAATAATTCAAGCCCAAAATACAAAACTCATAGATAATGAGGTTGAAATTGCAGACCACTCGATGGAGATTCAAATCAGTTTACTAAATGCATATGAAATATCTTTTGATTATTTTCTGGATACTGATAATAGAATCGCATTGAAGGAAGAAATCAATTCATTTATTGCAGATGCAGCGAATTTGTTTGATAGTTACTTGTTATTGAACATGCCAAACGATATTTTGGAATTAGTAGTTGAAAGTAAGACAGAATTTGACGAATTTGAATCTCAAGTATTAGTATGCTATACGGTAGCAGAAAATGATTCAACTTTAGCAGAATTCTTGGTTCCCTATGGTGAGTTAGATGTGCACATGGAATCAATCACTGAAGTACTCAAAGGTATAGAACGATATGTTGAAGATGTTTCAACTCCCCAATTAATTCTAATTAATACTATCATTTTTTGGGTAGCGATAATTTCAACGATAGCTATTATTGCATCCATCATTGTAGTTAACATTCAAAGTTCAAAATTAACTCAGAATTCGGCGTTAGGCATGGAAACAATACTTGTTGAAGTGAGTGAACAATCTGAAATGAATACAACCATTGTAAACGGGACATCTTCACCAATAATAATTACAGATTCAGATTATACTATTAAAAATGTTGGTCAATCAATGTTAGATTTTACCCAATTTTCGAAAGATACCTACATTGGGAAGTCTATTAATTCGATTTTCAAGGAAGGAAGAAAGGGGGAAGATTTTCTAAGTCAACTTCAACACAATGGGGAAGCGAAAGATGTTGAATTTGAATTAAAAAGTGGTCGGAATGAACATATTATTGTTCAAATCACAGTTAAACCTTTAATTGATTCTTCTGGTAAAAATTTGGGAGCAATTGGAACGATAGTTGATGTGACCAATATTAAGAATTTAATTAAAGAGGTCGCAAAAATTGCAGAAGAGGTTTCAAGTATGGCAAATCAAATTGCTCAATCCAGTAATCAAAT
This sequence comes from Candidatus Lokiarchaeum ossiferum, assembly GCA_025839675.1. Lineage (GTDB taxonomy): Archaea > Asgardarchaeota > Lokiarchaeia > Sigyniarchaeales > Promethearchaeaceae > Lokiarchaeum > Lokiarchaeum ossiferum. The sequence continues at coordinate 4,245,056 of CP104013.1, read as the reverse complement.
AAATCTATCTGTTCAAGAAGTAACAGGAGGAACACAGGAAGTTGCTAAAGGTGCTCAACATCAAACACAATCTGTCAATCAAATTTCTAATGCAGTCCTTAAAGTTCAAGGAGTCAGTCAAGAAATTGTAAAAAATTCTGCAGATCTTGCGGAAGTTGGTTCCCAAGGTCAAGCTATGGCACAAAAGGGAAAAAATCTTACCGAGGACTTGGTCACTCAAATCACTGAAATAACTAAAGGAGCAGATAAAGTAGCAAAAACAATGGGATCCCTTGAAATAAAAAGTAAAGAGATCAATAAAATTGTTGATGCTATTGCTGGAATAGCAACAGAAACGAATTTACTTGCGTTAAATGCTGCAATCGAAGCAGCTCGAGCAGGTGATGCAGGCAAAGGATTTGCAGTTGTTGCAGAACAGGTCAGAAAGTTAGCAGAAGACTCCAAACAAGCCGCGGATCAGATTAACGACTTAATCAAAGCAATCCAAGTTGAAGTAGGGGATGCAGTCTCTGCAACAAATGACACGGTGAACTCTATTGAAAAAGGGGATGTGGCTTTAAATGGAACCAAAGTTCAATTAGATGCTTTGTTTAATGTAATAAATCAAACAAATGAAGGAATTAAGCAAACAATTGATTCAGTATCATCTCAAGATGGGGATATTAATGAAATTGTTAATAGCGTTGAAAAAATCAATGTTGTGATCGAACAAAGCTCGGGTACTGCAGAAGAATTGTCATCCTCAACTGAAGAAATGGCTTCAACGCTTGAAGAAATGAGTGCTGCTGCTGAAGAATTAAATAGCACAGCTGAAAGACTATTTACTGAAATTCAGAAATTATAAGTGTAAATATCTAATTTTACCTCTTTTTTTTATACATATTTTTGAATAACAAACACTTATTCAACATCTAAAAATTTTTCTTGACGCAAGAAAACAGTTTTTATTTCTTGTTGATGACATTTTTCCCGTAATTCTTTATCATTCGTACAGAGATAAACTTCACCCCCAAGTTCTTGGAATTCAAGGGCCACTTCTAACAGCAAATCATCAACTATTTGATCAGATGTGCGTTCTTTCTTTATTAGGCGATAAGATTGTCGCGTAAGTAATTGACGGGCCATTAAATATTGTCGTTTCAATTTTGTTTTTTGAGAGAACCGAGTAATTTTATATTCGATTTCAGAAAATATAGCTGACACTAATATAATTTCCCAAGGTTTCGGAATTAAGCGCTCGAATTCAGAATATATATCAACTTTGAACTGAGCGGGAATTAAGATAAAATTAGCATCTAAAAAAAGGTAAATGACCACCAGAGACCCTTCTATACAGAGAAAAAGCTATTAAGGCGTTCATCTTCTTCCTTTTTCTTCCGTTCTGCTTCTTTCTTCTTTTCTTCTTCAGTAGGTTGAGAAAAACTAAAGGGTGAAGGATCAGCGGGTTTTGGAGCAGTAAAAGGAGTTGGCTCAACAGGTTTTGGGGCACTAAAAGGTGCAGAGTTCTCTGGTTTAGGAGCACTAGGTGCGCTGAAAGGCGCTGGACTTGGAATTGAAGGTGCAGGAGTTGGCTCAACGGGTTTTGGGGCACTAAAAGGCGCAGGGCTTTCTGATTTAGGAGCACTAGGTGCGCTGAAAGGTGCTGGACTTGGTGTCGAAGGTGCACTGAAAGGTGCAGGAGTTGGCTCAACAGGTTTCGGAGCACTAAAAGGCGCAGGGCTCTCTGATTTAGGAGCACTAGGTGCGCTGAAAGGTGCTGGACTTGGAGTCGAAGGTGCACTGAAAGGTGCAGAACCCTCTGATTTAGGAACAACAGGTGCGCTGAAAGGCGCTGGACTTGGAGTCGAAGGTGCACTGAAAGGTGCAGGAGTTGGCTCAACAGGTTTTGGTGCACTAAAAGGCGCAGGGTTCTCCGATTTAGGGGGTGAAGGTGCACTGAAAGGGGCTGGACTTGGAGTCGAAGGAGTTATTTGATCTCCACCAGGTAAATTTGTTCCAGGAGCAGGAGTAACTACACCGCTTAAATCTTCAGCAGGTAATGGCACTCCATTCATTTCTAAAATTTTGCGAGAGATGGCTTTGAAAGCATCCTTTACACCAGTTCCATCTTTACTGGAAATCTTCATATGTCCAAACATTTGTAAGGGTTCCAAGAATTCGTGGGCATAATCATCTGCGACCGTGATATCTTCAACCCTATCCAATTTGGTTCCGACAAACAAAATAGGTAAATTTTTATCGTGTTTTCGCACAATATTCACCCATTCTTCTAGTCCATCTAGAGTTCGTAATCGGGTTAAATCATATAATAAGAGGGCACCACGTGCACCAGCCACGTATGAATCCAACATGAAGCGAAATCGCTCCTGGCCACCAAAATCCCAAAGTTGAAGCGTCGTGTTGAGGGAGTCATCTGATCCTTCATTGCCAAGTGTAAAATTCAATAAGTGAAACTCGACGCCGATGGTCATAGCTGTGTTCTGAACAAATTTACCCGTCACGGCACGATTTAAGAGAGTAGTTTTTCCTACTCCACCTTGGCCAGCCACCAGAATCTTGAAAACATATTTCTTCTTTACCATGTGTTGGATTCATTCCTTGTCGATCAAAAAAAGGTTTCCTAATATTATTCATATTTGGAGTTTATTAAAAATTTAGATTTTTGGGGATGACATTTTAACAAAGTTCACAAATATGTGTACGGAAAGATTTTGGTAATTTTTGACCGATGCTTGCAGATATAATTTAGATTGATGAGTTAAAAATAATTCGGAAAAGGGCGAGAGTAGAATGATTTTTAAGAGAATTAACAAAGAATTAATAAGTTTCATTTTTATTCTATTTTTTAACGAGATTACATTATAAAGAGGTATGGTAACACTTCCTATTTATAAAAAAAAAGAACGTTATAAAATTCATCCGAGTAAAATCATCGCTTTGGGTTTGAATTACCTGGAACATATCAAAGAAAGTCAGGAAATTGCATTGAATTTAGATATTGATCCAGAGAAAGCAAAAAATACTCTACCTACAGAACCTCATATATTTCCAAAAACTCCAAATGTTTTAATTGGCCCGGATGAACCAGTTGTTATTCCAAAAATAGCCTATCAATACAATTTTGAGACAGTACGGACGGATCTTGAAGCGGAACTTGCAATTATAATTAAGGATAGATGTAAAAATGTCCCTAAAAACGAAGCAATGAAGCATATTTTGGGATTCACTTGTATGAATGATGTGAGTCAGCGAAATATTCAAAAATCGGATAAAACAGGATGGTTTAGGGGAAAAAGTTTTGATACTTTTGGACCAATTGGACCTCAAGTAGTATTAATGGAGGATATCGGAGATCCCCAAAATTTAAGAATTCAAAGTCGTTTAAATGGAAATCTATGCCAAGATTCTAACACACGATTTATGATTTTCGACATTCCCTCCATTATTGAATATGTTTCATGCAATTTTACATTGGAAGAAGGAGATATCATAATAACCGGAACCCCCAAAGGAGTGGCAGCCTTAAAAGAAGGGGATATCATGGAAATTGAAATTGAAAACATCGGGATACTCAAGAATCCGGTGAAAATGGAATTATAGTAAAGGTTTGAAAAAGGAGACACACCCATTTTTTTTATTTAATTTATTGGATTCGTTTCAATTCTTCTTTTCCAGACTATTTCGAAGATTCTGGGCAAAAATTTCCGCATTCTTCAGGTCTATAGCATTTGGTCTATTTTTATTCATACCACCGAAGAACTTTAAGAAGCTATTGGTGTTAAATCCTTTACAACTAAACTCATCCAGAATCACAAATCCTTTTCTTTCTAACACACTTTTCAACTGCTGGTGATCTGACATCATTTTTTCTTTTCCAACTAAGGCTGCTGTTGAAAAAATGAAAGCGTTTAGATTTGGAATTTCGGGCAAATTTTTCACAAATTCAAGCAGAATTGAGTGATGCTTGGCACTATAGATTCCCGACCCAAACCCAATAAGATCATATGTTCGAACTATTTCGGGAGTTAAATTTTTAGGTGCTTTTACATCAGCATCCAACACTTTTCCCATTATATGTGCGATTTTCTCTGTATTCTTATGATGATAGGAATAGATTACAATCAGTGTTTTCATTTTCTTGTATCCTTATATTCTACCTTGTCAGAGTGCTTTTTTTCATATTAATCTTCTCCATGAACCCAAGAAAATATTAACAAAGTTTCGATGTTATATATATGAAAAAAAGTAAGGAATTTCAAAGGAAGGGTCATCTTAAGAAAATATTGATCTTCCTATTCCTATGCGGGCTTCTTCAGGGAAGTACATCTAAAATTACAGACGATACGGAAGAAACCCTTCAAATCAAAGACCTAATTGTTGATGAATCGCTGAAAGCCGTAATTCTAAACAATATGCAACTATATTCACATAGAAAAATAGATCAAACACCTCAAGTTAACGCTCCCCCCCACCAAACGGAGGATGTAAATACCTCGTATATTATCGTGACCACCAATGCGATTGAAACAAATAGTGCGGAATTGCAAGATTTTGTAAAATATAAACAATATTTAGGGTTCAATGTAGAAGTTATTACAGAAGACGATTATGGATATTTTTTTGGTCAAGATCGCGCTCACGCCATCCGTACATGGTTGAAAAACCAACAAACACCTAAAAATATAGAATATGTGCTGTTGATTGGCGATCCAGATGATGGAGGGGATGTACCCATGTTAAAAGTCTGGCCACGTTCGGGAACAGGTTCCGATGAATTTACTTTCACAGACTACTATTATGCTGACCTATCTGGAAATTGGGATTCCGATTCAGATGGATTTTACGGCGAATATGAAGATACTGAGGTAGATTTTCAAACAGAAGTTTTTGCAGGACGTATTCCCGTTTATGATGAGGATTACTCTACACTGGATGAAATTTTATTCCGAATTCGATCCCATCACAACCAAACTTACGAGGGAAAAAACAACATCCTGTTACCGATGGCAATTTCCAATTATGAAAATGAAGATAATCAAGGATATGAGAGAACAGACGGATTAAATCTACCAGAAGAACTCTATACAAATGTGTTAGCAGGATTAGGTATGAATGATACCGTGTTGTATGAAGGAGCCGGATTGGATCCTGTCCTCCCAAGTGCATTTCATTATACAAACAATTTAAACGCTTCAAATTTTGAAACATATTTCAACTATGATCAAGGGGCCGTTTTATGGTGGGGTCATGGCAGTGATTCTGGAGTTTATCGCAAATATTGGTCTGCTGACGATGGAGATGGGGTTCCAGAAGATAATGCGAGTGAAATGGATTGGGAACCTTTTGTAAGTTCTTCTTCTGTCGGAAACCTCGAAACAGATGTCCCAGCATTCATTTATCAATCTTCTTGTAATAATGGGAACCCAGAAAACTCGAATAATTTAGGATATGCATTATTAAAACAAGGTGCAGCCATTAGTACGGTGTCCGCAGCCCAAGTAAGCTGGTACGGTGTAGGAGAATGGGAAGCAGATATGTGGGATTATGTCTCCGACAATACAGGATTAGGCTATAAATACATGGATAACTTACTACGACTTAATCTTCCCGCGGGAGATGCTCTTTTCGAGTCCAAATACAATGGAGGAGATCTCTGGGGCGCAGAAAGTTGGATGAATAAAATGGAATTTAATTTATATGGAGATCCGCAATTGGATTATTGGGGTTCCTTAAAATCAACCGCTACAAACCCATTCCCAGCATTTAATAGCACAGAAATATCATCATCAGCACAATTAATGGTATACGTGGATGATCCAGATTCAGATACACTCACTGTATCATTTTTCAATGCAAAAGATGATTCACTCATTGGAACCCAGTTTGGAGTTTCAAGTGGGGATGTCGCAGCAGTTGAGTGGAGTGAACTACTAAATGATACTACTTATGAATGGTATACAGTTACTGGTGACGGACAATCCTATAATATATCAAACACCTGGAATTTCACAACATTCCAAGAACCGGGAGCCCCCACATGGGATCCCGCACCACTCAATCAATTTATCGAATTCGGCTATGATTGGTATTATGATCTCAATGCTACAGATCCCTCGGGGATTGATTGTTATACCATTAACGATACAACCCATTTTCACATTGACTCTGAAACAGGCAATTTAACAACAGTTGGCATCCTTCCAATTGGAACCTATCCTCTTGAAATAATGGTTAATGACACCTTAGGTAATGAGAACTTTTTTGAAATTATGATACAGGTCCAAGAACCGGGAGCCCCCACATGGAACCCTCTACCTATTAATCAATTTATTGAATTTGGTCAAGACTGGTATTATGATCTCAATGCAACGGATCCCTCGGGGATTGATTGTTATACCATTAACGATACAATCCATTTTTACATCAACTCTGAAACAGGGAATTTAACAACAGTTGGTCTCCTTCCGATTGGAACCTATCCTCTTGAAATTAGGGTTAATGACACCCTAGGAAATGAAATGAATCATAATTTGTCATTCTCTGTCCGAGACACAACTTCCCCCACTTGGAATCAACCCCCTTCAGACCAAATTTTAACGGAAGGGAATGCCTTAAACATCCAAGTTATAGCAACAGATTTGTCTAATATTACTTATTCGATAAATGCAACTTCAGAATTTGTAATTAATGATGAAGGAATCATCCAAAATATTACCGAATTAACAAAGAGCTTCTATTGGATAAAAATCTCAGTAGTGGATCAATACGGGAATGGACTACACACAATAGTAAAGATCACAATTGAGTTTCTGAATACAACTACTAGTGAGGATGCTAGCAGGAGTACTAGCGAGGGTACCAGTGAAACGACTTCAGAGGGAGATTCTCCCAACAATTGGATCACCTATTTACAACCGACAGATACGAACACCCAACTCGGAATTATTGGAGGTATCGGAGGATTAATTGTTGTAATATTAATTATGGCCAAAAAAAAGTCCTAATTTTTTTGATCTTCATTTTTCCCTTAATTATATTTATCTCTTCGTCAATTTTTGAGGAGTGAGAGGAGGTAAATATCACTTCACCAATAATTGACCACGGATTCTGCGGATCCAAATAATTTATCTTCTGGTCGAATAATTAGTTTCTGACCCCCATCCAAAATGACTTCTCCAGTAAAGAATCCATAGACTTTCAAACATTTTGTTTTTAATAAAATCAAATTCATCCCCTCATGATCTACCTGAATTGGAGTTAAAGTGAGGTTAACTCGATTATCATGACTGGAAAAATTCCATGGTTGTAATGGATCTTCGTTATTCCAAGAATATTCCACCGAATCAAGATGATGGCCTTGATAATCATAAAAAAGCATATTTTTACTGGATTCTAATCCAAAACCATAATCAATATTAAGACCAAAAGGAACCCCATTAACTTTTCCGGAAGCGGTACTCCAACACCATTCAACATGATAGGGAAAAATAGCTCGAGACCAATCCAGACAGCCGAAGGAGTGATTTTCTTCTGAAAACAAATATTTTTGTCCTGCCACCAGAACTTCTCCAGTAGGAATCATACAATTTGCTTTTTGAACATACACAAACTGATTTTTCTTCTTAAAAGGGATCACATTAACCATGGTATCCATTTTTTTAGGTCGAGATAAGAAAATATGTCCTGAAATTCCAGAATTATTACGGAACTTAGGAAAAGTAAAGTTGAACTCCCGTTGTTCTGCAGAATAGTCCCATTTACATTCCCATAATGAGTTGCCTTTTTTGAAAAGTATATCACCTTTTTCCGACGAGGAGGGAAGATTCAATGAACCTTTACTAAACCAAATGGTTTCTGAAACTTCCTCGGATATATGTGTAATAAAATCCATCCATTTCACTATCACCTTCGCCATATAACCGATATCATAAATCAAGAGAACAATCCCGAACTCCGGATTTATTATTTCATAGTAATCCCATTCTTTGATTCTAAATTGATGACCACGAATTTGGTTCCGATCATAATTAAGTAAGAGCTGTTTTGCCCATCCAGACTGTTTCAAATTTCCGCGATGATCTAATAATTCCGAAGGTGATGTGATTTGTTTTTGCATAAAAGTTACCTGAATGAATGATAAATACGGTAAATTAAGATTAGTTTTTGAGATTAATAAAAATTCAAAATTGTCATTAAGAATTCAAAGGGAAAAAAAGTGAAAAAACACCAAGCAATCAAAAAATTTGAACTTATTGCATCTATTGCACAATTTTATTCCCACAAAAGCTACAGTAAACAAAGCCATTTTCCCTTAAAGCTTGTTGACTGCTTGAATCCAGTTCAATATCACAAGATGAACATGAAATTTTGGCTTTGATAGGAGCAACTGCTATAGGTTTGTATGTAGAATTATTTTGGGAATAACTATGATTTTGACTAGGGGGATGATTGGTCGATTGATAAGTCTGAGCATACCCATTTGATTGTGATGAATTAGGGTACGCACCATAGGTCGATCTCCGTTCTGAATAATCATTAGAAGAATTATTTCTCGCTACACTGGAGATAATAGAAATAATTATGATCAAGATGAAGATTGGAAAGATAAATCCAAGAGCAGTTCCGCTGCCAGAAACAAATACAATGAAGAAAACAAGGGGAAATAATAATCCCAATGGAGATCCGCGGTGGCGACGATGGCGATGGTGTCTGTGATGGTAGTGATGATGCATATTATTGTGAATCATGGTTTACTCTAAATAATAATAGTGTACACGGGTCTATAATTTGAAATCCAAAACAATCACATGAAACCATATGGAAATCGTCATTCCATATGAAAAAATTACTTACTTACAAACACTAAGAAACACTTATAAAAGATTTTAATAAAAACAATTTCAAGATCAAACTCAAAATGGATATGAAAATGAGGAATTGTGTAATTTGATAAAAGAAAGAATCATTTATGACGTGGCTTCGAGGTAAATCTATAATTTAGACATTGTATAGGGATAGTATAGAGTGGGGTACCTTTTGTGCCAAACAGATTTTTAAGGGGGAAGGGTATGTTAAAAGTAGTTAGGTGAGATATGTAATGAACACTTTTGACACTTTAAGTTTTACATGGATTGATTATCTACTGATTACATTAATTGGAGGCATTATCTTCACCATCACGTATTTAATTTACCCTCCACTAATCAAATGGCTGAAAGAAAAAGGGTATGTGGGATATGATATACACAAAATCGGTCGTCCAGCAACTGCAGAATCTGGGGGATTAGGCTTAACGATCGGAATTTTGATTGGATCAATTTTGGCATTCATTTTTTTCTCCAAACTCTGGGCAGAGATATTAACTTTCGATATTACAATTATTATTGCAGCGATAATCGGATGGTATGATGATCGTCATCAATTAGGTTCTTTAAAAAAAATAGTATTGATGTTCATTACTGGAATACCATTATTCATTGCGAATTTATTAACGAAAGTTGACATCGAAAACCCAACCTTACCGATATTGGGGCAACTTCGCTTAAATATTATTTATCCTCTGATGGTTCCTTTCATAATCATGATTTTAACAAATACTGTTAATATGTTAGAAGGATATAATGGAGAAGGATCTGGAACAACATCCATCGCACTTTTGGTTATGGTAATTGCAGCCATTATTTTAAAATCTGGGGAAGGGCTATTATTTGGGATTATTTCATTTGCTGCAGTCTTCGCATTTTTCCTATTTAATAAATATCCAGCAAAAGCATTTCCAGGAGATATAGGCACATTAGTAATTGGAGCCGCAATTGGAGCAGTGGGAGTTATGGGATCAATTGAAGTTGTAATGGTCATTGTCATGTTACCGCAAGTATTCAATAGTTTTTATGTGATTACATCCGAAAAGGGATTCAGAGAAAGCCACTCTGTCTCAGTTCAAGATATTTGGATCGACAAGGACGAGTTAATCCACGCATCTGACGAAATTGGAGCTGCTTTAACATTACCACGTTTGATTGTGGTCACAGGAGCTTTAAACGAAAAGGAACTTGTCAATCATTTCATGGCTCTTTCATTAGTATCAGGGTTCTTAGCTTTAATAAGCACGCAATTCTTAATTCCATTAGAAGAGATAAATTGGATTGTTTGCACTACAATAGGGATACTTAGTGTAATTGGATACATTTTTGTTATTCGTCGTTATCGCAGAATTTTGATGTTATCAGTAGTTATGGGAACCTTATTGGGTATTGCTTTAATATTCTTAATAATAATTAATCAATTTATTTTTGATATAACCTATTTAGTGAATTGGTTAATTGGAGGAGTGATTGGTTTAATTATATTAGCAATTTGGTATGGGGTGACTTTAATATATTTTAAAAGAACCTTAAAAAAACAAAAAATGAAGCCTGGCTATATCAGTATAGCTGAAAGAAAGCAAAATGAACAAGAATAACAATAAAAAATCTTTTTTTAAGAATTATTTTTCAATGTTTGTGAGTTTTTCCACTACATAATTATAACATATCTGATTCGGATCCTCAAAATCCATAATGCGTTTTTTAAACGCGTCGGTAAACCGATCTTTACCCGGACCTTTTTGAATTAACTCAATACAACGAGAAATAATTTGATCAGTTTCCCGCAAATGTTCCATTGGAAATCCATTTTCTATTAACCAAATTTCTTGGGGTGCTGATTCTCCCGGAAAATATTCGATACTAGGTACATTCAACATTGCGGATTCTCTTACGATTGTTCCACCACCGCTAACAACGATAGAAGCATAGAAACATAAATCAACAATATTTGGGAGGTACCGGGTTATTCGAATTTTTTCATTGGGTAAATACTCTTTTAATTGTTCTTTCAACCATCGTTCCTGACCTTCAGTGCGAACTAACAAGAAATAAGTTTGATCTGGGCATGCTTTAAACATTTTTGGAAAATATTTGGCAATGAAGGTTTCATCAGGTTGCAGTTTATCAACAAAATAACAAGCAAATGTGGGTTCACTTCTCATCAAAACAAATTTCCCAGGTTCAACATTAAATTTATTTAATATATCTGGATTTGGTTGATAATGTCTTAACCATGCAACTTCATCGATCCCATTATATCGTATTATGCGATCATTAGTTGCATGTAAAGCGTTGTATTGTTCAATAGGAATGCAATCTGGTGTAATTAACATTCCAATATAGGGGAAGTATAATTTTGAAACATGAACACTCCTAGGTTCATCACTGAATCCAATAGAAGGAATTTGTAAACCGTAAGCAATGCGAGTCCCTTCAACAGAACCAAAAGTGACTAAGAAATCAGGGTTTTCTTTGGTAATAATCGGAAATAGATCTGCAAGGCGATCGATATAAGTTTTCAATTTTTCTTGAATATCAGCCCCACCGTGTTTCCCAACTTTGATATATTTAATACCTACATCATCCATGATTTTATGAGTAGAATCAAAATCACGGGCGGTGATTAATAATTCTGCTCCTGCATCAAGAAATTTCTGAAAGAGTGATTTGAACATAATTCCAGTCTTTGGTTCTTCAACGTCAATCCAAATTTTTTTTCCTTGTAATTTCATTTTCTTAACTCCTAAGTAGGTAGACTAACCCGTAATAGAATCTAAAATTTTCCAATAAAAATTTATATCCAACGAGGGTTATGAGTTACTTATGTCTGAAGAAAAACATTCGTATACTGTGCAAGCCAATGTTATTTTAAATAAACAACCCATTTTTGGAGTAAATTCTATATTCGCTGGAAAAGAAAAAGAATATCCAGAAACAGAAATCGGAGAGGGCACAATTATTTGCTCGAATTCAATTATTTATGCTGGTTCAAAAATTGGAAAACGCGTTTTTATTGGAGATGGGGCATCGATTCGCGAAGGATGCACAATTGAAGACGAGGTGATGATAGGAAGGAATGCAATTGTAGAATGTAATACAATTATTCGGAAAAAAAGCGTGATTCAGACTCGAGCACTAATAACTGCAGATGTTATTATTGGTGAAGGCTGTTTTATAGGTCCAGATGTTTGTACTATGAATGACCGATATATGGGTATGGTAGATATTCCAATGGAAGGTCCCACTTTTGAGGATGGATGTCGAGTTGGTGGGAATTGTTCAATTTTTCCAGGTGTAACTATTGGAAAGAATGCAGTAATTTCCGCAGGATCGGTTATAGATAAAAATGTTCCACCGGAAGAAGTTTGGCGCGGAAATCCTGCAAAATGTGTCATGAAAAGAAAATGGCTCGACAAGATGATGAAAGCAAAAGAAATTCAATTAAATAAAAAAAATAATAAGAAAAACTGATTTCAATGGAATTGACAATTGGAAAACAATGTGAAATATCCAAAACTATTACAACTGAAGATATTGATGCTTTTATGAATTTGAGTGGAGATAGAAATCCAATTCATCACGATATCGAATTTGCAAAACGTACATTTTTTAGAAGACCTATTGCCCATGGATTGATTTCAGCTTCATTGATCTCAACCGGACTTACCAAATTAATGGGTTCAGGAAACTTATGGCTCTCTCAAAATTTAAAATTTGAAAAACCAGTCTACGTGGGAGATACAGTAGTAGCACACTTGAAAATATTGGAGATTGATTCCAGCAAAAAGTGTAAAATTGAAACAATAATTACAAATCAAAAGGGGAAAGAAGTTATCACAGGCTTTGCAGAATCAATGCTCATGCATGTCAGAAAACCAAAGCAATAAATATTTTTTCGTCTAAATTAGAAAATAAAGATTTTCATTAAATAATTGAAGAGAAATTTTTTAAAAAAATCGAGTATTAATGCTTTTAATATGAGTCAAGCGGAAGTTTTAATCACAATGCTAATGGAAGTATTTAATATTAGCCGCGACGAAATTGAGGATGATGCGACCCCCGATGATATTGAAAGTTGGACCTCGGTATCCCATATGGATTTAATGGCACGGTTTGAAGACACCTTCGGTTTAGAATTAGATGTAGAAGAAATCACCGAAATGGATTCCATTGGGGCGATTAAAGATGCTCTTAAAAACCATGGTATTGAAATATGAACCTCACACACTACATATTAGAACAAGCACAACGGTTAGAAACAAAAACGGCTATTTTTCAGGGTGAAAACACCCTATCCTTTTCTGAATTAAATTCACATGTACTAAAATTGATCTCCAAAATAGATAATTTATCCTTAGAACCTGAAGCAAAAATAATGATTGTGGCGGACAACTCACCTTTCTTCATTATTTCATATCTTGCAATCATAGGAAGTGGGCGGGTTGCCGTTCCGATCCATCATCAATTTGGAGAAAGTAATTTTAAATACGTCATTGAAAGCTGTAATATTAAATGTTTCTTCTTGCAAAAGAAATATATCAAAAAACTTGCCAAATTCAATCTTCCCTTAGAACTCATTTTAACTGATCAAGATGTGGAAGGATATGAAAATATTTTCACTCTAACTACCACAGAAGGAACAATATACCCGATAAATAATCCAAAACAGCGGCTTGCGATCCTTATTTTTACATCCGGATCTACCGGCACACCGAAGGGGGTTATGCAAACCCACCAAAATATCATGGTAAATTCGAATTCTATTATTGAATACTTAGGATTACAAGAATCCGATCGGGTAATGGCAGTTCTTCCCTTTTCCTATTGTTTTGGCACATCATTGCTACACACCCATTTGAGAGTAGGTGGATCGGTGGTATTGAATAACCATTTCATGTTCCCCGGAAAAGTGCTGAAGGAAATTAATCAAAAAGAGTGTACCGTATTTGCAGGAGTTCCGAGTACCTATCAAATTTTACTAAGGCGATCGGCATTAAAACAAATGAAATTTCCAACCCTACGCATTGCGCAACAAGCGGGAGGAAAATTAGCCAATGCCTTTATTCAAGAATTACGCCAGGCGCTACCTACCACAGAAATATTTATTATGTATGGACAAACAGAAGCTACAGCCCGGTTATCATATCTTCCTCCAAGTTTATTGGATAAAAAACTCGGTTCAATTGGAAAGGGTATCCCAAACACCACTCTCTCGGTAGTTAATAAAAATGGACAACCGATCAAACCTGGAGAAATTGGAGAATTAGTTGCATCCGGAGAAAATATTACATTAGGGTATTGGCAAGATCCTGAAACTACCGCTAAATCCTTTAGAAATGGCAAGTTATATACAGGGGACATAGGCACGATTGATGAAGAAGGATTCATTTTCCTAACTGATCGAGAAAAGAATATTCTTAAAGTGGGAGGTTTCCGTGTTAGCCCTAAAGAAGTGGAAGATTATATTGCCCAACTTGATGAAGTCGTTGAAGTAGGGATCATCGGAATTCCAGACGATATTTTGGGGGAAGCGATGAAAGCGTATGTTTCCTTAAAAGGCGAAACGAAGCTCGACGCAGATCAAATTACAACTTATTGCAAGGCTCACTTCCCGAATCATAAAATTCCCAAAGAATATGAGTTTCTCCCTAGCTTACCAAAAAACAATTCAAATAAATTAGATAAAGTCAAACTAAAACAAATGGATAAAAAAACCCGAGGATCTTCAGAATGATAAAGAAAAAATTAATGGTAAAACGCATTTTAAATACACCCGAAGTGTATTATAAGAAAGGAGCAATAGCTTGCTTAAAAAGTATTGAAGCAACCAATTTATTACTTATGGTTGCCCGCCCCGTTCATGAATCAGAATATTTTGCAAAAGTAGAGAAATATACAAAGGAAAAAACAACATTGATTGAATCTATTGATATAATCAATCAGGATCAAATCATTCAACTTAGAGAAAAATATGCCAGTACGAAATTAGATGCAATTGTGGCAATCGGAGGCGGTTCAACCCTAGATCCCGCAAAAATCCTAAGAATTTTATTGTCTCATCCCGAATTGTCCTTTGAAGATTTAAAAACAAATCAATTTATCACCGACAATCACATAAAACTAGTTGCAATACCTACGACTCCAGGTACAGGTTCGGAAACAACTTCTGTGGCAGTTATTTATGATGCTCACGGACACAAATTTCCTTTTACCAATCAAGGGTTTATGCCTGATATGGCCATCTTAGATCATGCATTTCTTACCACATTACCTGTGGATTTACTTCATGTTTTTGGAGCGGACATCTTTTCCCACGCTGCTGAAGGCACTCTTTCAATGATGAGCACTCCCATTATGAAAAGTATCAGTTCAAGCAGTCTTGACTTATTGCAACTAGGATTCGCTCAATTACATGAAAATCCAACAGATGTTAAAGCACTCGGAAATATTATGTATTCAGGATATCTCGCAGGGATTGTCCAAGGCAATGCCTATGTTGGAGTCGGACATGCATTAGCTCATTCATTAGAACAGCAAATTAAAATTTCTCATGGAGCAGCAATTCTTTGGGTATTTAAAAATGTTTTAGGATGGTATCAAAAACAAACAGACAAACCAATTTACCAAGAATATCTTGATAGTTGGTCCTCTTTAGGATTTGAGGATTATTCATCAACAATTGATCCCCAAGCAATAGATGTTGATCAATGGGCCACGGCAACAATGCAAGATCCATCCATCTCCACATCACCCATCCGATTTAAACAAGAACAAGTTATTGAGTTGATTCAATGGATCCTTCAACACAAGTAAAAGAACTCATCGCTCAAGTCCAATTCCAGCTCCCCCACCAGGAGAAAGAACCTCTCCTCTTGGAGATCCTTCGATCTCAAATCGTCCACAACATGGAAGTTTCTCCTGAATTACAGAAGTTTTATTCTTCCCTAGGAAAGCAGCCGGATCATTATACCGCTCTCGTAGATATTCCACCCTTACCTGTGTCTATGTTCAAACATTTTGATTTAAAAACATGTCCTGTGGAAGAAATCATTCGAACTATGCATTCTAGCGGAACAACGACCAGCACCCCCAGCAAGATCTACATCAATAAAGAAACTTCGTTCCGCCAATCACGAGGTTTGATGGCAACCCTCAAAAATTATTTAGGAGGAAAGCGTCGCCCTGTATTGATTTTAGATACGGAAAACGTGAATAAGGCTGGAGCATCCACCCTTACGGCTCGTGGTGCGGCCATCAGAGGAATTGCAGGGAATTTTGGACGTACAAAAGTTTATGTGATGGATGAAATTGAAGGGGAACTTTATATCAATGTTGAGAGATTAACGCAATTTTGTGACGAATTTGCGGGTCAGGAAATTTTAGTCTCTGGTTTTACCTATATTGTTTGGAGTAGATTCATTCAACAAATGCAAGAAGCAAAAAAAACCCTCGATTTTCCGAATATGAAATTGGTTCATAGTGGTGGGTGGAAGAAACTTACTGCTCAAGCAGTTACTAAAGATCAATTTTCACAAACCGTAGCGAAGATATTTGGGACAAGCTCTGCAAATATCATTGATTTTTATGGAATGGTTGAACAATTAGGGGTGGTGTTTCTGGATTGCGAAGCGGGACATAAACATATCCCCGATTTTGCCGAAGTAATTATTCGGGATATCTATACCATGCAGGAACAACCCATCGGATCCCCCGGTTTAATTGAAATTCTCAATATTATTCCAAGTAGCTATCCCGGTCAAGCGATTATTACCGAAGATGTGGGTGAATTAATAGGAATTGATGATTGCCCATGCGGTCGGAAGGGAAAATATTTCGAATTTCGATCCCGGGTTGAAAAAACTGAAACCCGTGGATGCGGCGATACCTTCGCGGAAAAACGAGGCGATAAATAATGATTAACATTGCGTTATTCGGAGGGGAAATCTTCTATCCCCAATATAAATCTGTGGAATCCCTTCGACCCCTTCTCTCTCAAATTCAAGAAGGCGCTCGAATTCTCAAATCAATACCAAAAGTAGCAATTTTGGACATTTTCCATGAATATAGTAAGAATTTAATTAAATCACCCAAAGTGAATCAGGTTGAAGGCGTAGCCTTCTTATCCAGCTGGCTTAAACGCAATAACTTTTCTCAAATTGTTAACAAAAATTTCCAAACTATGGATTATCTTGACCACTTTGTTGGGGAAAAAAAGCGCTTGAAAGCTCAACCCCGTGGATTAGCTTGCCACTGGATTGCCGGTAATGTTCCTACTTTGGGATTATTCTCCCTTTTTCAATCAATTTTTGTGGGTAATGCAAATCTCTTGCGAATCCCCCCTAAAAGTCATTCCACCATGATTACCCTTCTTGATGTGTTTAACGACACACAATCAGAATCGGGCTGGAGTGGTCATGATTTATTGAAATCAGTTGGGATCCTCTATTATGATCGGGTAAATCACAAAGCAAATCAAGAATTTTCGGATATTGCAGACATTCGCATTGTATGGGGAGGAGGTTCAGCAGTAAAAGCGATTACGGGGCTTCCTAAAAATGCACATTGTGAAGATATTATCTTTGGACCAAAGTATTCCTTCGCGGTTTTTGATAAAGACATGTTAGCATCGGATCAGCTTAAACGTCAACTTCGATTCCTGGTAAGTGATGTTTTCTTATTTGATCAGGCAGCATGTACCTCTCCTCATGTGGTCTTTTTTGAGCGAGGAACACTTCCTTTTGAAGAACTCGTCTCTCAATTACAAGATGCATTTAAACGAGCCGCCCGTCAATTTCCAAAAATCGATGCTGATCCGTATATATCCAGCAAAATTATTAATATTCGAGCTCAATATGCTTTAGATCTTCAGAAAAAAGTAATTTGTCCTATTGAAAATGACTGGACAATATTAATCAATTCAAATATTCAATTAGAGGATCCGGTCGAGTCGAGAACTATCTTTCTCAAAGAAGTGGATTCGGTTATGGAAGCCTTACCACTAATTACCAAAAAGATTCAGACGATTGGGTGTGCCATTAGCGATAAAGAAAAATTGGTTGCTTTTGCAGATGAAGCCACTTTTAAAGGAGTATCCCGCTGTGTGAATTTAGGGCAAATGCATCTATTCGATTCTCCCTGGGATGGAATGCTATTTATGTCTCGATTAGTGAATTGGACCACTTTATACTATGGAAAGTAAGTTATAGATTTTGAATGAATTCTAAGTAGAGTTCCATTATTTTTTTATTCCCTTTTCCCAAGATCACACTTCCGTGACCCAATTTAGGTAAAATCTCTAATTTTGAATGCTTAATTTTTGAATGTAAATCAGAACTCATTAAAGGTGGAGCGATTGGATCTATTTCTCCATTCAGAAACATAACTGGAATAAGAGGGGAAATTTGAGTTAGTAAAGGAAGAAGCTCATTTCCTTCTTTAACCATTGTATTAACAATATAATCGTAGTAGTCAGGTATTAATGCCATTTTATTTCCTTTGACCATTGGGTAGACAATTTTTGCTAAAATTCTTCTTGCATTATTAAAAGAGTTTTCAGAGTTATCTGATTTGATATGATCAAAAAAAACTGGAATATAAAATTGATTGAACAAAGTTAACCAATTATTTTCATCAATAGAATGAGAAGAGAGAGTTTTAATGGAGACAAATGATTCCTTAATACTTTCAAATCTTTTTTGGCGCATTAATTGAAAATTTGGAAGATAAGGCGCTAAATTACCATATCCAACAAAACTGCGGATTCTTTGAGGATATTTAGCAGTTAAATTTAAGGCAATCCACGAACCTATGCTCATTCCAAAGACATGAACCTTTTGAAGGTCAAAATAAGTTAGAATAGAAAAAAATTCATCCATGAAATTATCAATTGAAATCTTTGCATTCTCATAATCACTGCCCCCAACTCCCGAATAATCATAGGTTATAAATCGAAAATGATGATTTTCAGGTAAAAGAGAAAATAATACTTTCAACCCATTATTCCACTGGTTTTGATTGAAAAAAGAAGAATTCAAGAGAATTATTGTTTGAAGCTGGTTTATTTCTGTTTTCGGCGGATAAAATTCAAGAACTGAAAGATTTATTGTTTGAGATAATGCAACGGAATGGTTTTTTTTCATCATAATATTTCATTTCTCTGAATTTTCCACAACAATACTGATTACAAATATAGATTGATTGCTAATTGTAAAAAAATTGATACATTTCAGATTTCGCATTTTATGAGTTGTATAGATCTTTCCATCTTCAATGAGTAATGAAATATTGTGAATTTCCCCAATGTTATTAAAATTAAGGGCTTTCAATGTAGACTCTTTAATAGACCATATAACTATGGGGATATCTTTAACGGATAACCTAAAAAACATGTTAAAGAATTTTAAAAATGACTTTTCATGGTCCTTTGGAAGCATTTTTTTTTTTAAGGAGGGGGAGATATTTCGTATATATTCACAATCAATACCTATATCGTTTGGTGCAACAATAGTAAAAATTTGACTAGAAGAGTGAGTAATTGATAAAAACCTTAATTCTTTTATTGAGGATACACTTTTTTCATGAACTACTCTTAATGCAGAGTTTTGGGAACTTTCGACGTAAATTTTATTGAATTCAAATGTAGTAGAGTTATTGAAGAATTCATTCTCACCTTCTTTAATTAAAATTTTTGACAAAGACCATTCCCATAAACGATCTAGTTGATCTTTTTTTAGAAACCCGGAAATTTTCTTTTTCTCAAGATGATGCCAATAATCAGGTTGATTAAAAATATGTTCGAAATTTTGCTGGCGAAATTGATGATCCTTTATTTGATTGCAGACACCTAAATAAAACACAGTTCCATTATAGAGTATTTCATGATATTTTAAGATAACTTCATTTCTGCATATAACTTTACAAGGGTCATCGAGCAAAATTATTGGGGAATTTGGACTTAATTCAATCATTTTTGTATTCAAATTTTTTTTTAATTGAAGATATCATCTGGAATGGTAGATATTGCAAATATTTCCCAAAGAGGCATAGAATCAAAATAAACTTTATCAATTGCAGTTTTTAACTGATTTCTATAAATGCTAGGAATTTTTCTTAATTCTTCGACAAGATCGATACCATCATGGACTTTTTCAATTAGAGGGAGAATCCATTTTTGGGGTACTTTTGCATACATCGACTCAATAAGAACGAGTTTTTGATAGAGTTCATCAGTTTCCCGACCGTATCGATCAATAATCTTTGTAATTTGTGATTGAAATCCAAGAAAATCAGAAGGACGATATACATTTGTTTTTGACCCCTTCAAAAGAACTTCTTTATAAGTTTCTTCAAATATATCACATAATTCTTTTGAAAGACCTGATAAAATGGGTTCAGTCATTAAGCCTAGGGGCATACTATAATCAATAATTAATACAGAAAAAACATAATCACCTGAAGAAAACCTTGCTTCCAAATTTCCTGAGCGAATAAGTGAAACACCGGAAGGAAATCCAATATCTTTTGCAAATACATTCAGAGCCATTAGAAACCCAGACATTAATTGATCTCGTTCAGTCTCTTCAATCCCCAGAATTGAATATTTGCATAGTAAAGTCCCTTCTTTTGTTATTGTGTAAATTTCAACTTTGTGCTCCACAATTTCTTGAATGATTTTTGACTTAAAAAACGCTTCAATAACCGAAGTTTTTTTTATATCTTCATCTAAGATCATCTTGTGAGTTCTTTTATCTGGTTAATAATCCCACTTGTTATAATATTTATCTTAGCAATTGTTGGATTGTTAATACAATGGATAAGAGACAATACAGCAAGTAAAATATACGCTCCAGGTCAACTCTTCAATGTTCCACCAAATATTCACCTTCGAGTACTGGATCCTCCAAAAAGGAAAGAGTTTTCAAATCCAAATGTCACAATTATTTTTGAGAGTGGATTAGGGAATAATTGTCTCACTTGGTCATTTGTGCAACCCAAAATATCTGAATCAGTCAGAACGGTCTCTTATGATCGTGCTGGAATGGGATGGAGTGGCCACAGTAACAAAGCTAGAACAAGTGATCAAATCGCTAAAGAACTGTCTTTAGCACTTCAAGAAGCGAAAATTGAGGGCCCTTTCATTTTAGTGGGTCATTCAGCCGGAGGTGTATTTATTCGGTCATTTTATAAACAAAACCAAAAAGAAGTTATTGGAATGATTTTGGTAGATGCATCCCACCCAAATGAAATTCTATCAGGCTTCACACTATGGAGAATATATTATAAATTTCTGTATTTCTTGGGGAACTTTGGAGTAAAATTATTAGCTCGGAATTTTATGGGAAAAACTACACCTCAATTTTCCAAATGGAACCAAGATCTGGCACTTCAAAAAAAATCTTATGCCACAATATATCAAGAATTTAAAGCTTTACCTGAGAGTTTTAAACAGGTTAAGCAGCTTGAAAATTATGGAGATTTACCTCTCTATATACTAACCCATGTTGAAGGTAATAAAAATTCAAATTGGATTGATTGGCAAAAAGATTTTCTCTCTCTCTCTTCAGACAGTAGACAAATATTATGTAAAACAAGCCACTATATCCATATAGATAATCCTACCTTAGTTATTGAGTCTATCGAAGAAATAATTGAAAAAAACTGGAAGAAAATTACTTAAAAAACTTTTCCAAAGAATCTACAATAAATCTTATATTTTCATCAGTTAATGAAGAAACCATTGGAATTTCAAAATGATTTCGAGCAATATATTCAGCATTAGGACATTTTACCTTAGAATAGTTAGGATAATCCACCACACGAGCCATAATCCAATCACGAATATTTTTGTAGCATGGTTGTTCGTAGGATAAAGTCGAATATATTGTGCGAGAAGATATATTCTGGGATTTAAGATAATTGATAACATCGTTTGGGGTTTTTTCTGTATCTTTCAATACGGGAGCCATTATATAATCACTCGCTTGCGCATCAGGAAGAATTTTTTGAACAATCAAGTTTGGATGATCAGATAATAGTTCACGATACAAATTTCCATTACGATGGCGCCTCTGAAGAATTTCTTCGGCTCGATCCATTTGAACATTCATAATTGCTGCAGACATATCCGTCGTTCTATAATTATATCCCACTTTGAAATGTGAATATCCTCCTGTTGGACTTCTTCCATGATTTTTAAAACTTAATATCTTATCAAACAAATCTTCATCTTGGCAAATAAGAGCTCCCCCCTCTCCACCTACAAGATTCTTTGTTCCATAAAAAGAAAAACACCCTATATCCCCAAAAATTCCCGTATGTTGATTATCGATACGCGCATCATGAGCTTGAGCGCAGTCTTCGATAATATGTAATTTATGAGCATCAGCGATATCTTTAATTGCTTTCATATCACATGGATTTCCAAAAATATGAACTGGCATGA
The DNA here is from genome assembly GCA_025839675.1 of Candidatus Lokiarchaeum ossiferum. Taxonomy (GTDB): domain Archaea; phylum Asgardarchaeota; class Lokiarchaeia; order Sigyniarchaeales; family Promethearchaeaceae; genus Lokiarchaeum; species Lokiarchaeum ossiferum. Next base: position 4,222,748 of record CP104013.1, on the reverse strand, counting down.
TAGCTTTTGTATTAGGGGTGATCGCAGCCTCAATTTTAGCAGGATCTATATTAAATGAATTAAGATCAACATCAACAAAAATAGGAATCGCTCCATTGAATAAAATTGAATTGCTGGAAGCAACAAAAGTAAATGGAGTAGTAATAACTTCATCACCTGGACCAATATCAAGAGCCGTTAAAGCGAGATGTAAGGCACAAGTACCGTTTGTGACAGTAGTAACATATTTTGATCCAGTAAACTTACCAAATTTTTTTTCAAAAGCGCGAGCATTTTTGCCCTCTATTAAAAATTTACTTTTCACAACATCAGTAACTGCATCTAATTCTTCTTGAGCAATATCCACATCTACTACGGGTAAATCCTTCATATTTTTCTCTAACAATCATAAGTTTCTTTCTAATAAGAATTTTATAAAACACTATTTTTATTAAAAAATTAAAAAAAAATTGATAAGTTAAACATAATTATAATATTTAAACGATTTAAATAAATAATGCAACAACGGTCCAACATTTATTGAATCGAACATTAGCTAAGTTTTTTTTCCTACTAAATATTGATAGAATTAAATCTTTGCATCTTTAGATAAAAATTAAGGAATTAGAGATCTTGACACTTTCACAAAATGACATAAATGATCTATTTTCAAATGTTGGAATAGATTCAATAGGATTTTACGCACCAAAATACTACTTAAGTCTGGAAAATTTAGCCAAATTGCGAGATGTAAATCCAGACAAATTTAAATATGGGCTAATGGCGTACGAAATGCGTGTTCCAAATCGAGGAGAGGATTGTATATCCATTGGATTAAAAGCGGCTCAAAATGCCCTATTCCGAGGTAAAATTGATCCTGCTGAAATTGATGCGTTATTCGTCGGAACTGAAGCCACAATTTATGCAGTTAAATCAATTTCAAATATCTATAAAGATTTATTAAAAATTCCGAAAAATTGCATGACTCAAGATGTATCTAATGCTTGTGCCGCTGGAACGTTAGCAATTTTAAATGCAATAGGCATGCTTGAAACAGGTATAATTAACAAAGCACTTATTATTATAGTCGATATTTCAAAGTATGATTTAAAGAGCCCAGGAGAACCAACTCAAGGAGCAGGGGCGGTAGCGTTAGTCCTTACCCGAAACCCGCGTATCGCAGTATTTGGTAAAAATTTTGGGAAAGTGTCTGCCAATATTAATGATTTTTATCGTCCAGAAGGGGAAAGAAATGCACAAGTATTCGGTCAATATAGTGTAAAATCTTATCTAAAACTTCAAATTGACGCCTATGACGATTTAATGTCTCAGATTGGAAATACATACACCGATTTTTACATATTTCATTCCCCATATTCGAAATTACCATTGAAATTTATGCAGAAACTCATTGCGACTCGAGCTTTGGATAATATTGATCTATTGATGAGAAAAGATCCAATTAAGGTTAAGAAAGATTGTGAAATATCTTATTTTAATAATTTACAAGAAAATTTTCTTTTGAACGATGAGATTGTTAATAAATTAGATTCGCTTAATTTTGCAAAAGATAAACGTTCAAAAGTGGAAAATTGGATATTTCAAAAACTTAAAGCGATATTTCTACCTCCGTTACAAGTTTCTTCACTTTTTGGGAATATGTATTCTGCTTCAATCTGGGCAGAATTGATGTACATATTGGAAAATATGGGAAAAGCAAATAATACGATTTATTTTGGATCCTATGGCTCAGGTGCAACTGCGATATCAGGATTATTAAAAATTCAACCCAAATTTCATTTAGTTCTTTCAAATTCTCTCAATATTCATAATTTCATGATTAACAAAGTCCAAATTTCTGTTGAAAAATATGAAGATCTAAGAAAGAAAACAGAAACACCAGATCTTTGTTGGATAAAGCTGGAGTTGAAGAAAAATATGCAAATGAAGAGCATTTCTTTAAATTATTGCGATGAAGGATGCATCATACCAGGATATTCACATTTAAATTTCTGTCCAAAAGGTCATTCAGGTAATAACATCACCAATTTTCCAATTATAGGAACAGTAATTGATAAAAAGCAATTTATAGAAGGAAATCTGCAACCTTTAAAGGCAGGTTTTGTGCTTTCAACTAAAAATACTCAGAAAAACGATCTAGTAGAATTTGAAATCCTTCGTTGGAATAATTCTTTAGAATCCAATCCAAAACATGGATTAATCAATTGGATGCCTATTTATAGCCCGATATTTAATTCACCTTATTTGGAATATATTAATGAACAAATACAGACAACGGCAAAAGTGCCAATAATGACGGAAGAGATACATTTTTAAGATTTTAAGTGTGATTTAAATGATCGGAGATATCTTAGAAGAAAATCATAAAGAAATAGTCCAGTTTTTCGAAGAAAAAAAAAAATGGGACTTCTCTTTTATTCCGGAATCCCAAGTATGCGATTTTGAAGAAGGAGAAAGTTATTCCATCGCATATCCTATTCAAGGGTTATTAAAATATCATGGAATGGCAGATCATAATCATAGGATTGCATATTTTCCCAGCATCTCTTTAAATAACGATTCTGCATTCACTATCAGTTATTTGAAACTATCAAAAGAATTTTCTGAAGATAAATTCATTTTAAATGGAAAGGAAATCGCATCTAATAAAAGAGAATTTGATAGAATACAACATCAGCTAAATTTCATAAGAAAGTATTCTAAATGTTCAACCAAAGGATTAGTTATTTCACGAAATGTGATGAAAAATACACTGCAAACAACCCTTGGAAAAGGATTGGGAACATCTGCCTCGGGAGGTGCTGCAATTGCGCATGCAGCAATGAATATTCTATATAGCGAAGAAAACTCAATCCACAGTAATTTTCGATTAAAAAGCATCTTTTCACGTTACCTTGCGGGTTCAGCATCCAGAAGTAGTGTTGGTGGAATTGGATTATGGTTCAATCATCCAAAAATGAATGCAATGGAAAGCTATGCACATAGAATGGATGGAACTGCAGATAAGAATTTTATTAATGATATTGATTTAATAACAATTTCAATTCCAGCGAATCTCAAAACCGAGGAAGCCCATAACATCGCACCTCTATCACCATTTTATTCACAGTGGTTAAGAGATCGAAAATCAAAGATATTAGATTTTGCTAATGCACTATATGAACATGATTTTGATAAAATTGGGTCTTTCGCTGAAAATGATACTTTGAATCTTCATGCAATTACCATGACTGCCCCTCTCGAAAAAAGTATAATTGTATGGGCGCCAGAAACAGTAGCAATAATGAAATTAACAAGAGAATTACGCGATTCTGGCATTCCAACATATTTTTCTATTGATACAGGCCCTTCCACGGTTCTCCTCACGAAATCAAAAAATACTCCAACGATTCAAAAAGCGCTACTTGAGTTAAATTCAGATTTTGATATAACAATAGGGAAAATTGGAGGGGCAAGCAAAACAGTCAAACAAGTGTCCCCAGAAGCAAAATTATTATCTGGTGATCTCAAATTGTTTAATAGGGTTTAATTTGAAATCATCAATTTCTGGTTTTTATAAGCACACTGTTGAAGAACGGCAATCAATCATCAAAAAATTAGCTGATTTAACTGATGCAGAGCAAAATATTTTAAAAAATTTTGGATATTTTAATCCAGATGAATTGGATGCCTATACAGAGAATGTAATTGGAAGTTTTCAATTACCCTTTTCATTAGCCACTAACTTTCTAATTAACGAAAACGAATATCTTATACCCATGGTCACAGAAGAACCTTCGATTGTAGCTGCTGCGAGTAATGCGGCACGGTTTGCGAGAAAATATGGTGGATTTAGATGCGAACCAGTTAAATCGATTATGATTGGTCAAATTCAAATTGTTAAAATTGAAGAAGAGCAAATTATAGAAATTTCTCAATTCATTAACTTTGAAAAGAAGAAACTGTTAGATTTGGCAAATTCTTGTGATGAGAAGTTAATTTCATTAGGAGGAGGGGCAAGAGACATCATTGTTCGCCAAATAAAGACAATAAAGGGACCAATGGTTATTTTACATGTACTGATTGATGTTTTAGATGCCATGGGAGCTAATGCAGTCAATACGATGGTAGAAGCGCTCGCCAATTATTTAGAAGATAAAATTCCGGGAATGATTATGCTTAAAATTATTTCAAATCTCTCTATCCATCGAATGGCAAAATGTTCCGCAATTTTTGACACAGAAATGTTAGGAGGTCCAGAAATAGTCTCAAATATAATGAATGCATACGCTTTTGCTCAAGCAGATCCATTTCGTGCCACAACCCATAATAAAGGAATCATGAATGGGATTTCCGCTTTAGCATTAGCAACTGGGAATGATACAAGAGCATTAGAAGCGGGAGCACATGCCTTCGCAAGTTATAATTCCAAAACGGGAAGTTATTCAAGTTTAAGTAAATATTGGGTAGATCATCAAGGACGATTATGTGGAGAATTAGAACTACCTATGCCTATAGCAACAATTGGGAATATAATTCAAAATCATCCGATGACCAGAATTGCATTTAAGATTTTACAAGTGTCAAAAGCCGAAGAATTAGCTCAAATAGCGGTTGCAGTTGGTTTAGCACAAAACATTGCAGCACTAAGGGCATTGGCATCAGAAGGAATACAAAAAGGACATATGAAACTTCACAACAAGAAATTGGGAAATAAGAGTTGAAATATAATGACCACAACAATCGCTAAAGCCCCTGGGAAGTGTATTCTCTTTGGAGAACACGCAGTAGTCCATAATTATCCTGCTCTTGCTGTAGCGATCAATTTATTCTCAGAATGCAAAATCAGTTCTCATAAATATAATAAAATAATTCTCAACTTACGAGATTATGAATATTGTAAGGAATTCGAATCCTTAGATAATATGAGGAAAAATGTTAATGAAAAATGGGTTCAAATTCCAATTGGTCTCCAATATATTAGTGAAAAGTATGGAATCGAGGAAAAAAGATTCAGAATTCGGATTGAGATTTCATCCCAAATTTGGCCAGGATCTGGTTTAGGATCTTCGGCATCTATAGCCGTAGCATTATGTTCAGCACTAAGTCATTATTTCAACCTTGGACTTGATAAAGCAAACATCTCGCACTGTGCTCTAAAATGCGAACAAATCACACATGGAAATCCTTCAGGAATTGATAATTCAATATGCTCTTATGGAGGTGCAATCCTATACCACGATTCCCAGATAGAACGCGTTCCTATAGATAATATCCCAATTCTACTCATATATTCTGGTGAACCACACGAAACAATACAAGCAATACAACAAGTGTCAAATTTAATTAAAAAAAACCCTGAATCAACGAATATTATTTTTAATGAAATTGGGAAAATAACAAAACGAGGATTGAATGCATTAAATTCCAATAATTTCTCGATGTTACAACAGGTTTTACATCAAAATCAAGTTCAATTGCAAAAATTAAAATTATCAACACCAAATATAGAAAAAATATTAAAAATTGCTTCTAATGAAGAAATCCAAGGTATAAAAATAACAGGAGCAGGGTCAGGTGGTTGTCTAATAGCAATTGATTCATCAGAAAATTTAACAAAATTATCAAAAAAGTTAAAGGAAAATAGTTTTACTTCAATTCTAACATCAATTAATTACTCAGGGGTTCAAAATGACTAATACACAGGATATTACGATTATTAAAATAGGCGGTAGTGTCATAACAGACAAAAATATTCCTTTTTCATTGAAAGAAGACGTTTTGGATGATTTGATTGATCAAATACAAAAAGCAGATCAGAAATGCATTATAGTTCATGGAGCGGGATCATTTGCTCACCCACTTGCGAAGGAATACCACATCGTTTCGGGCCGGAATAATGAAATTGAGGATCAAATAATAGGATTAATAAAAACCCATAACGGAGTGGCTAAGTTAAATTCTATTATCTTAAATAAGTTCTTAGAAAAAAAAATTCCAGCGATGCCTATACAACCTTCTGCTGTATTTTATCAAAAGCGATTCCCCTCGGGAAATTTGATAACAGTATTAATAAAATTGCTAGATTTGAAAATTACTCCAATATTATATGGAGATATTATCTTTGGACAAGAAAATGATTTTTCCATTATTTCAGGTGATAAAATAATTGAAGAAATATGTAAACAATTTGTGGATTCAAAAAAACCACCAAAATACCGAATTAGGAAAGTTGTTTTTTGTTTCGATGAAGATGGTCTTTATATTGAAGATGCTGATAAAAAAAAAAAACTTCTTTCAAATATTGAGCATACAAAAATTGATTCCATTAAATTCTTCAATTTAGGACTAAAAATTGATGTAACGGGAGGAATTTTGGGAAAATTAGAAGAAACTAAAAAAATTTGCAAATTGAAAATCCCAGTCCAATTAATTAACGGTAAACAGAAAAATTTCCTTTTAAAAGCCCTTCAACAACAAAAAATTCCTTCAACAACTATATATTAAAAAATGAGGCACTTAGGATGAAAACCACTATTCTTGATAGAAAAGACAAACATATTGAAATTGCTCAAACCCAACAAGTTGAATCAAATAACAAATCTTGGTTCAAATACATTGAATTTATTCATCAAGCTATACCCAACTTTGAATTTGAAGAAATAAATACATCTATCACATTTTTAAACAAAAACTTAAGAATACCTCTTGTTATTGAAGCATTGACAGGTGGAACTGAAAAAGGAAAAGAAATCAACAAAATATTAGCAAATGTTGCTGAAGAAAAAAAAATTGCCATGATGGTTGGAAGCCAGAGAGTAGCATTAGAGCATCCAGAATCATATATGTCATTCAAAATAGCAAGAAATGTTGCACCCACTATTCCATTAATTGCCAATATAGGAATCGCTCAAATTGTCCGGTATTCAGATATTAGCCCCATTGAAAAAATTATCAAAATGATTGATGCTGATGCCTTAGCGATTCATCTTAATAGTCTTCAAGAAATAATTCAACCAGAAGGAGATAGAATTTATGGTTCTGGATTCAATAAAATTATAGAATTGAGAGATGAATTAGAAATTCCAATAATTATTAAAGAAACAGGAGCAGGAATTTCCAAGGAAATTGCCCAGAAATTATTTAACAACGGAATCGAAATTATTGATGTTGCTGGGGCAGGTGGAACATCTTTTTCAGTAATAGAAAATCATCGAACAAAATCCAAACAAATTAGTTATGGACATGATAATTTAAACCCTTTTTCAGACTGGGGGATCCCAACCGCGGCCAGTATTTTGGAAGTAAAAAGCGTCTCAAACCCAAAGAACTTCATAATCGGAAGTGGGGGAATTCGAAGTGGAATTGATATTGCTAAAGCAATTTCAATTGGAGCTGATATGGGGGGAATTGCACTACCTTTTATTCAACTTATCAAAAATGGACCTAAAGAAATAAATGAATACATCAGCAAGTTAGAAAGGGATTTAAAACGAGTGATGCTTCTAACAGGAAGTAAAAACTTGAAGGAACTACAAAATATCCCAAAAATAATATATCCCCCCTTAGAAACATGGAAAAATAATAGAATCTAACGTCAAAATCATATAAAGGAATGAATAATATGGATGAAAAACAAATAAAATTAAATATAAGTCAAACAGCAAACAAAGTGGATCAATTTTTATCAAAACGATTGATGGGTAAAATAAAAAACCTGTGGGATGCAGCCAATCATTACATTCTCGGAGGAGGAAAACGACTGAGACCATTTTTAGTAATAGAAAGTTTTAAACTAAACCAACCTTACATTGATAATTTGATTCCAATTGCCAGTGCTGTTGAAATTCTACACACTTTTACCCTCATTCATGATGACATCATGGATAATGATCCAATTCGAAGAGGAATACCAACTGTACACACGAAATGGAATGAATCGACAGCAATTTTAGCGGGAGATTTGCTATCATCAATGAGTACAGTATTAGTTAATGAATCACAATTTTCTCCTGACATTAAATCTAATATTTCCTTAGCCTTGGGAAATGTTGGAATTGATTTATGTGAAGGGCAAACCATGGATATGAATTTTGAGAATAGGACGGATGTTTCAGTTGAAGAATACTTTGAAATGATCAAATTAAAAACGGGAGCCCTTTTCAAAACAAGTGTTCAGATTGGAGCTATAGCAGGCGAATTTTCAAAAGTAGAGATTGAAGCTTTAGAACAATATGGTATTTCACTTGGAATTGCATTTCAATTAGTTGATGATATTTTAGGAATAATTGGAAATGTAAAAGATTTTGGAAAACCAATAGGGAGTGATCTCCGTGAAGGAAAAAAAACATACATCCTTCTATATGCTTTGGAACATCTGAGTTCGACAGACTTAAAAAATCTAAAAACATTTTTGGATAAAAAAGAGAAAAATGACTTAGATGTGCAGAAAGCGCTTGATCTAATTAAAAAGAGCGGGGCAATTTCTGAAGCAAAACTGATAGCAAAAAAACATGCAAGCGAAGCAAAAAAAACATTGAGTATATTTCCCGAGTCAGAAGCGAAAGAAAATTTGGTTGGAATTGCAGAATTAGCTTTAACACGAACCAACTAAACAAGTCTATTTGCCTTTTCTTCGATTACGCTTTACATATTCGATTAAATCTTCAAGTAGCATTTTTTCGTTATATTCTGGCCACAATTCGTTTCGAAATCGATATTCAGCATATGATGAATCCCATACTAAAAATCCAGAAATTCGAGCTCCATCATCCATCCCTGTTCGAATAATATAATCTGCTTCTGGAAATTTATTGGTATAAAGATGCTCCTTGAGCACTTGCTTATTGATTTTTTCAACAGGTAAACCCTTGGAAACAATGCTTTTTACAGCATCAACAATTTCTTCCTGACCATCATAATTAATACAAACATTGATAAAACATCCATTATAATGCGCTGTTGCTTGATTCATATGCTCAATAGCATGTTGAATATCTTCGGGAAGTTCGTGTAATCGTCCAATTACTTTAACTTGGACGCGCTTTTCATGAATAAGCGGTTCTTTCAACACATCTTCAATTCCAGTCAAGAGTAACTTAAACAAATATTTCACTTCTTTAGCCGATCTTTTTCGAATATTTTCAGAAGAAAGTGCATAAATACTTAGATAAGTCACTCCTGCTTCGAAAAATGGGTAAAGAATTTTCCTTAGGGTTTTATACCCTGCTTTATGGCCTTTCAATGTGTCTACAAGGCCTTGTTGTTTGATCCATCTCCGATTGCCATCTAAAATTAATCCAACATGGTTCGGTAACTTATTTCTATACATTTCCTTTAGCTGTACAAGCGAAGTAATTTGTTCAAGATCATCCATTTTCACTTAAAGAAATAAGCAATTAAGTATTAATTTTCCCAATAATACCTTTACCCATGAAAAAAAGAAACCAGATGTTAATTCTTTTAACATTTATTCTTGGTACTTTATCAATCATATTGCCCCTATTTCTCTTACAGGTAATTAAAATACCTACAAAGCCACTTGATATTGCTTTATGGGCAGGCTTTGGAATAATGTGGATAGTAATGATTAATGAAGGACTTAATTGGATAAAAAATGGAAAACGAAGTGAATGGAGTGATCTTGTTGTTATCATTTTCTTATTTATCACCGTCTACCTTGCTTCTAAAAATTTGTTTAACTCTTTTATTGGTGCCTTCTCAATCTATCTCATTTTTGGTGTTTATGAAATGAAGGATTATGAAATTCTTAATAAAGTTGTGCTAATAACCGTAATTACATACAATATGATTTTTTTTGCAGGAATTATAGGAGATATCTTACAGGCAAATGGATTGATCGAAGACGGAGAAGTATGGTTAAATACAGCATTTTCTTTGAGTTTCTGGGTAATGCTCATATTAGGTTTTGCATTCTTCGGTCGGAAATATATGGTTGTTTTCCGATTTATGAGCCCAACATACCTTACTCTTGCAGTCTATTTAGTTGCATGGGGATTAATTGTAACTGTTGCTAAATTAGGACCACAAGAATTAGAAGACATCATAATGAATTCCATCTATTTTGCTCTTATTATTAGTAATATTGTTATATATGTCTTTTCAGGACCTTTGTTAGATCTTTTAATGGGTTATAAGAAAACCGATGATCCTCGTTTGGTTAAAATTGTTGAAGAGACTGCAATCAAAATGAAAATGGATCCTAAAAAGATTAAAATTAGATATGCTAAATACCCCATCCTAAATGCCATGGCCTATGGAGCCTTCTTTAATATGCATATGGCAATTATTTCTCCGGAAATAGATACAATACCCGAAGACGAATTAAAAGGGGTTGTTGCCCATGAACTTGGACATTTAAAGGGACTTCACACTTTTTGGTTAAACATCATCTCATCAATACAGATACTTATATTTTATTTCTTAAAATGGCCCGTGACCATGTATGATTATACTTTTGCACCAGACAGCCAACCGTTCCCATTATGGGTCTTTTTACTCTTGAATGTTGTTATGAGTGTTTTTATTTATATTTTCGTTCGTGATTTTGAAGCTCATGCAGATAAAGCGGCTCGAGACGCTGGTTATGCTCATGAATTGGCAAAAGGATTGTATAACTTGGAATCATTTTATGCAACATCTCATGAAATTGGACTAGATGCAACATTATTGAGTAATGAAATTGAAACTGAAAATAATAAAATGCTGAATTATATCTCAACAGCGAGTTATCTTAATAAAAATTTAATTAATCCAAATAAAGGGACACTTCTCTCAAATCTTATTAACTCTCACCCCCCATCCTATCATCGAATAATGGCATCTTACAATGAAACACCAATTTCTTGCATGCGTGAATCATTAATGCCATTTACGTTTCTTAAAAAATATAAAGCAAATCAATTTTTAATAGAAACAGAACATGCTCGACAAAAATATATTCAAATGACAACTGAGAAAGTCAAAAAACGATTCAAAATAACTGATGTTAAGGATATTATGACAATTTTAAAGAAAAAGGAAGAATTGAGTTTTAAAATTGGACAAACTTATGTTTATCAAAATTTGATAACAAAGAAAAGAATATTTGGAAGAATTGAAGATATTGAGTATGTGGATAGCATAACAGAACCAATAAGATATAAAGTGAAGGTATTGCAAGGAGATGAAACAAAAGAATTTATCACTATTAATCCATCCCAAAATTTAGAAGTTTCAGTCAATATCGGAGAAATTTACCCATATAGGAAAGAGGAATCGTTACTGAAATTGAAAGAAATTCGCCTTGAGGAAGTCTACCAAAAATCAGAGAAAAAGCCTAAAAAGGAGAACCCTTCCTATCTTTTCCTTAATACAGGAGTTTTAGTTTTTGAACGTCTAGGGGATCAGGAAAGTGAAGTGAAAAAATCTATTTTTAACGAGATCGTTCCTAAATCGTATCAATATATTGAGCAGTTTAAGGAAAAAGATATTTTTATGAAAGAAAAGGGATCTTTCAAAAGAATGATATTAGAAAACTATGAGTTAAATGAAAACAAGGAATTTGTATTGCAATTGAAGGATCCAGAATCGAACTCCACATTTGAAGCTAAAAAAGAAGATTATATTTTCAAATATTCCGAACTTTACTTCCCAATCCATAATGACGAAACTTCATTTGAATCAGAACGAAAATTTATTCAGCACTTGCAAGAACAACAAATTCGGTGTTATGTTATTTTAAAGAAAGCAGTTAATGCAGAAATTGATGCCTTCATCACTAAAATTGAATTCAAAATAGATGAAAAAAGTGAAATTGAACAAATACATAAAATCTGGGTAAAATCTATTTTTGAAGAAGAAATGGAACTCGAAATCTCTAAAATTGATGTGATTGGATTAATTTCACCAAATCTAATTCTCCAAAAGAAATCAAATATTAGTGGTTTCAGTAATTTAATAAATAAAATAATCCAATGGAGACATCCAGAAAAAATATTAATATAAAACTGTGAAAATTATGGCTTCAAAATTTAAAGCGGTATTTCAGCTCCTACGAGTTCGTCAATACTACAAAAACTTGATTTTATTCATAGGAGTTTTTTTTGCAGGCAAATTATTTGAATTTCCCGAATATCCGCGCTTGCTATTGGGATTCTTCTTAATTTGTCTTAGTTCTTCTTTGGTTTATATTTTAAATGATATAATGGATATTGAATCGGACAAAATCCATTCCGAAAAAATGTTAACTCGACCATTAGCGAATGGAACATTGTCAAAAATGTTTGCATGGGTTCTATTTTTTATCATCTTCGGGATTGAGATTGGCTTCATTATCTATTTTAAAAATTTGTTTTCTATTATGATTGTCCTGGTGTTTCTAAATGGAGTTCTATATAATTTTGTTCTTAAGCAAATTGCATTTGCAGATATTATTTGCTTAAGTACAACCTATATTTGGAGAGCTCTCGCAGGTTGTGCCATCCTTAACGTCAGAATATCACCATGGTTAACGATTACAGTATTTCTTACAGCTTTGCTTCTTGCCACAGGAAAACGAATTGCAGATTTTGACTTACTGGGTTCAGAAGATGCAAGCAAACATAAAAAAACCTATGATGAATATTCTAGTGCCCTTTTAAACAATATACTCATTATAGTTGGAACGGCCCTATTTATTATGTATACATTATATTGCGTGTTAGGACCTCAAGAGAGTGATTCTATCGTTCCACTAGAAAATCAAGGACTATTAGTTTTTAGTACCCCTTTTGCACTATTCTTAATCATCCGTTATATCTATCTTATTCATGCAAAACCTATTATTGCACGTAATGCAGAAAAGTTAATTACAGATAAACCTATGGTAATTGGAAGTTTAACATTAGGCATATTAGTGCTGTCAATCCTATACTTAGAAATTGGAACGTGGGACTTTTTTATATTGTAAATATTATGAATTTATTTAAGTGAGTATCTATGCCAGCTAAAGAAAAACCCCAGATTTTTGTTAAAAAAACTTCGAGTAAAACGATAATAGACGATTATGCAAAATTAATGGAATTAGCAAATTATACGAAATTTTTTTCCCCTGAACAGAAAACACTTGTTAAATTGAACCTCTCTTGGAGTAAATACTACCCTGCGTGTTCTTCCCCCCCTTGGCAAGTTGAGGGAGTATTAAAAAAAATGAAAGACGATGGGTTTTCCGGTAAAAATATTTTTACTTGTGAAAATCGCACGGTTGTTACAAATATTGCAAAGGGTTTGAAGGGCAATAAATGGTCACCCATAATTACAAAATATAATACTTACTTTGTTCCATTAACCCGTGTAAAATTCACCCCCTTCAAATCTAAATTACCTTTGATGGTGCTAGACTCCAAAATATTTCCAGAAGGATTTTCAATTCCACAATTTTACATCGGAAAAAACATGATCCACCTCCCTACTTTTAAAACTCATGGTCACACAGGTTCCATGGGAGGTGACTTTGATCATCATAATCATGAAAGTGCTGGTGGGATAACTTGTTCCATTAAAAATTCTTTTGGCGGACTACTCACGAAACGTCGCCATTTCTCTCATCAATATATGAGCGAAGTACTCGTCGATTTGCTCACAATCCAAAAACAAATTCATCCTAGCTTAATGGCAATTGTTGATGGAACAGTCGCAGGTGATGGAGCAGGTCCCCGATGTATGATGCCTCGAATTAAGAACTATATCATGGCAGGATATGATCAAGTAGCGGTTGATGCAATCGCTGCCAAAATGATGGGTTTTGATCCAATGAAACTTCCTTTCATCAAATTATGTCATGATGCCGGATTAGGATGTGGAGACCCAGATCAAATTGAAATAATCGGAGATGAAGATGCTAAGGATGAAGATTGGAAATTTAGCGTTGAACGTAGCTTAGTAGTGTGGGGAGATCAACAAGTTCGCAAAGGAAAACTGAAATTCTTAGAGCCCCTGATGCATACTTTTCTCTTTAATCTAGGTCCAGTCATGCTAAGCGCCATTTATCATGATTTATTTTGGTATAACACAATTGGAAAGCAACGGATTAAAAAATATAATACCACCGAATGGGGTCGACTTTTTAAGCAATATCCATCCGTTATACCAAATGGTCAACGTTTAAACTTAATTCGCCCTGAATAAAAAAATGAATATAGCAATAATTATCATAGGTTAAAATGATGAAAGAACTTCAAAAATATTGGCAAGTTATTTCCCCTGGTTCTGATGTCCCTAAAAAGGTCAATGCTATTATAGAATGCCCAAAAGGGACTCAAAATAAATACGAAATGTCTAAAACAACGAATCTTTTAAAGTTAGATAGAGTGTTGCATTCAAGCGTTATTTATCCGCAAGATTATGGATTCATTCCAGGCACATATGCTGATGATGGTGATCCTTTAGATATCTTAGTATTAATCACTCACCCTACATACCCTCTAGTCTGTTTGGAAGTACGACCTATTGGCGTTTTACTGATGGAAGATCAAAATGGAGTGGATGAAAAAATCTTGGCTGTTCCAGATATGGATCCCATATATAAAACATACGAGGATATCGTGCAATTACCTCAGCACTATATTGATGAAATTCAAGAATTTTTCAGAACATATAAAAATTTAGAAGAACATTCCTACTCAGAAGTAAGAGATTGGAAAGGGCGTGATTACGCACATATGATCATTTCCAAATCAGTTGAGGCATTTATTAAAAAATTTGGGGATATTGCCAAAATTCATCCATAATTTTCTTTAGCCCTCGTCTTGACTACTTGCTTCATGAACATTGGTTAATTGGCATTTTTCCCCAACTATTAAATTATTTAACCATTTTTTAACTTTATCTGAATTAGAAGTTAATGGGTTATAACTAATATCTAATTTTTCTAAATGAGTCAATTTGCAGATAGATTCTGGAAAAGCATCGATTTGGTTACTATCCAACCCAAGTGAAATTAAGTTGGAAAGACTTCCGATAGATTCAGGAAGGGATACAAGTTGATTTCTTGACAACCCCAATAATTTCAACTCTTTTAGTTGGCAGATGGAATCTGGAAGTTCAGTAAGTTTATTGTTCCACAAATCGAGATAGTTTAATTTTGGGTGTTTTCCAATATTTTCATGCAAACGTTCTAAATTGTTATGCCCAAAATCCATCCCAGACATGAATGTCAATTTATTTATCCAAGGAGGCAACTCGGTGAGTTTATTGCCTTGAAATTCAAGTTCTCTGAGTGTTACCATTTTTCGAATCATGAGAGGAATCTCTGTAAAAAGATTAAACATCAAATTAAGTCGTGTAATTCCTACTAAATTACGCAATTCTAAGGGTAATTTCTTGAGTTTATTATAACCCAAATCGAGTATTCTTAATTGCTTCAATTTACCAATAGAATGAGGAAGTTCTTCAATATTTTTTTTATATAATCCGAGTTCAAGAACCCGAAAGTTATCCGATACATATCCAAAATTTAGATCAACTTTTTCGATTTGGGGGATTGATTCTCCTAAAATATGCTCAAGTTCAGTTAATGCTTCATACTCGTACATTAAAAGAGGATCACCATGGTATTTTCCCTGTAATGCAAAATTATTCCGAGAAGGAGAATAAATTAATCCCAGAAAATTAAATTTCTTTATTGAACTTAGAATGGTTTTTTTCTTCATTCCAGTTAATGAAATAATAGTTTGAAGATTGAGTGCTTTTCGGGCTCTCCTTAAATGTTTGTACAACTGCACTTCCATCTCATTAAAATCTTGTAGGAAACTTCCTTGATTAGATGCACTCACACTAAGACAAATTCTTTGATCTATTTCTTTATTTGATCTTAGGAAGTTTTGAAAAAAAAAACAACAATGTTTTTGAAACTAAAAACCAGTAACTATTTTTCCTTTTCTTCGACCGATTAAGATAGCTGCTTGCTCATGAACAGATTTAACCCCTATTTTCTTACATCGGGAAGAATTTGAAGTAAATCTTTCATTCACTAATGAATAGTGTACATTTATATTTGCCACTTGACGAACTATTAATGCTTTAAGAAATCTTTTTGTTAGCTGGGAATAACCATTTCCAATTTTAATCATCTTCGAAGGATTGGGATAAATCCCAAAAATCTCTTGAATAAATGAGCGTACTCGGTCAAGAGAGGTAAACTCTGTACTGTAAAGATAATACCCATCTAAAAATATTGCAAGACCTGTCCGAACTGTGCCAGGGTCAAGAGAAATAGTTATCTCTCTCGCAGTAGGAATATTTTTTAAGTGTTGGCACGTTCGCAACATAATTTCATCTAATGAATATGAAGGCAACACGATAATGACATCAATGTAATCAGGAATATCAGGGTCAAATAGATCCAAGTCAGATTGGGTTGTTATTAAAACTTTTGTGGAAGGGTTAATACATCTAAAATCATCCAATGCATTAAATTCAAAATTTTCGCTTTTGAATTTCTTTGTTATATGATAAAACAAACGCAAATCATTTGTATAGATTCCAACATCCGACAAAATTTTCACCCAAATTTTTAAATGTTCGACCCTAATTAAACAGTGTACTTCAAGTTTAAAAATCTGAGCAACGTTCATAAATATACATTTATATCGGATTGATTCGTTAAATGGATTACATTCCCAATGAAGAAATGATATTTTCCCAAAAAAAGGATAAATTCCCATATATTTCAATAAATGATTTTGTTTCGTCTTTGTTATTGAATCCTCAACTTACTATGCTATGGGGAGATGTCGGAACTGGAAAAACTACAATTGCCTTGCAACTCATTCTCCAAATTCTTGAAAAAACAGATCAAAAATGCTTCTACTTACACACAAAACAAAGTCCAATCAAGCAGTTAATTAAACGAATCATACCTCAATGGGATAAATTCAAATCACAAGTTCTTTTTTGGCAAGTAAACACATTTAAGGAACAACTTGATGTCATAATAAAATGGCAACTGCAAATTGAACAGCTAGAAAGATTTTTTAAACATCCCAAAGTAGGATTTATAATTATTGATGAAATTGCGAGTCAATACTTATTAGAATTAGGAACGGATAAAAAAAACGAACACATTAATCAAGAAATGACCTTAATTTTGGCCACTTTAACAAAAATTTGCAGAGAAAAAGAAATACCTGTGTTGTTACTCAATAATTTCACCAAACGTAAACAAGATGATGAAACCTTGGTTGCGATGCCCTATGGAGGAAAAATCATATCTTATTGGACGGACAAGGAAATAAAAATTGAAAGAACACCTCAAGTATCTCGCATGAAATTTTCTCTCACCAAAAATAACTCCATATCGATTTTACCCTCCACATGGACTTATCTCTTGGGAGATAGGGGATTTTCTTAAAAAATTTTTGTTTATTACTTAACTATTATGAAGATTCACTAAAATTTCTTTCAGTAAATTGATCGGAATATCAGATTTTATTGCTCGTGGGTCAATGTGAGTCATTCCCGCTTGAAAACCAGCAGCATGTATTTTTTGAAGAATATCTGTGGATTTCGAAACAGAAACATTGAGAAGATCGCATAATTTATGGAGATCATAATATCCCGGTGGAAATTGATTTTCCTCCTTCACTATATTCAATAGTTTTGTCAAACGTTTCTTGGAAGGAATTTGCTCTTTAGTTGACCCATTTAAAACTAAAATTGTTTTTTCTACAAATAAATTATCATGCAATGGACCAATCCAAAGTGGTCCACCATAATCAATTTTTGACCCACATAGAGGACAAGATGATCCCACTTGTGAATTACGTAAATCAAGACCGATAGTTTTCCGCCAATCACATTTTGGACACCACAACATATAACCAGAATTCGCAAGATTACGATTCACACCTCCTTTTCCTTTAAACACACGCACAAAAATACGAATATAATGTTCAAAACTTAAAGACATTTGAGGTTCAATATAATTCATATAAGGATGAGCGCGAATTGCCGTATAATAAAGTAATAAACGAAGTCCCACCTCCTTAAGAAAAGAAGAACGTAAACATCGCAAATTATATTTTCTTGCACAAGCTGTTGGTTTTACACCAAATAACACAGCAGTATCAGTTGCAGTAATCCCCACCAAACCTCGAAGAGCTACTGCTCGCAAAGCAGGTTCAATAAATATATTGGGAGTACCAAATGGATCTATGTCAATAGATGATGGATATTGACGAGAATTATGGAGCTTCGAAAAAAGAAAAGCAGCATCTTCATTTGTAAGCTCAAGATCTTCCCGAGAAAAGTTGTTTAACTCTAAATTTTTTTCAATAATTTTTAGAGCAAGGGGATTTAAGTCATTACTAATCACTTTTATAGGATGATCGAGATATTTTAACAATCTTAAAGATCGAATTCCCGAAGCTGCCATGGAATCACAAATTGTAAAGGGCTGAAAATGCTCATCATCTGCCGTAACTTGTTGAAAAGCTCGATATACAATTTGGCTTAAGGATCGATTGACTTCTTGTATGGGATTATAAAAAACAGGCATAGATTTTTTTAAAGCACTTCCACTATCGGAATATTGTGTGGAATCAAACGTATAAAACTTAATTTCACCTTCTTCTCGTATAATTAATTTAGCGAGAGCTGCTTCAAAATTATCCATAATATGGTTAAAAAGAATTCAAACCAAAAAAAATTATTGAGATTTCGACACCTCACGTATTTTCAATCTCAACTGAATTTCGTCCAATAAATAAAAGATTTGATTAGAAAACGAAAACCATTACTACGATCCAAAATTCATTTTATCATCCCTAGAATGTGATATCACATGGCGAAGAAAGGAAATTCTTGGATTAATAAACAAAGAAATGATAAGTACTATAAGAAAAGCAAGCAAGAAAACCATCGTGCCCGTTCTTATTATAAATTGAAACAAATTAACGAAAAATATAATATCTTTCAAGTCAATGGGCGAAATTCCAAGCGCATTCTCGATTTAGGTGCTGCACCCGGGGCATGGTTGGAATACATTAAGGACGAATTTCTCAAACGTCCCATTGATCAACAATCCAAAAAATTCAAAGCAATTGGGATCGATTTGACATCAATTAAACCATTTGAAGACGTTTCTTTCATTGAAACATATAGATTAGATATTTTTAAAGAACAATGTGCCAAAGTAATTCAAGAAAATAGCCCATATGATGCAATTGTTTCCGATTTAGCCCCGAAGACTACCGGAGATTTCCGAGATGTTGCAATTCAATTATCTATGGTTGAAAAAGTATTTGAAATCGCTTTAAAACACTTACGTAGAAATGGCAACGTTGCAATAAAGGTCTTTCAATCAGAAGAAACTAATGAAATTCTTCAAAAGTATAAAGAACATTTCTCAATGTTAAAGAGGATGAAACCACAATCTTCCAGAGATACTAGCCGAGAATTATATATCATCGGCTTAAAATTTAAAAAATTTTAGTTTATTCAACCTTTTTTACTTCTTTAGCGGCTTCTTCTTTTGATTCAGCACGAGATTTTTTGGATGTGTAATCAGGATGAAAAGGATTGCCTGTAAATGGTTCAGGACTATTTACTGATGAAATCAACCAATCTGTTAACCACGCACAAGATTTAGGATTATAAAGTTCTTGCCCATCACTACATTTTTTTATATAAGGACAAATAAAACACGGTAAATCGTTAGCTGTATTCCATACTAATTTAGTAGATTTCTTTTTTGTTGAAATATCGATACCATAATCTTCAACTTTTTTAATTCGAATGATCCATCTTGAATTTTCCATCACTAACTTCGTTGTGATTTTGGGAGGATTTCGATTTTCTAATCGTTTACAAGCTTTTTTGATCTCTTCTACAGAAAAACCAAAATTCGACTCAATATCGTCAAAATATAAAATATGTTGGGGTTGAACTTCAAGTAGATCTAAGATTTTTTGATCCACATCAGAATAATTTAATTTTTTAGTCTTAGCAGAGACTACCTTTTTTCCCTTTGATGTTCGTTTCCGAGAAGATTTCTTCACTTTTTTTGAAGCGGTAGCTTTTTTTGCGGAGCTTACTTTGACCGAGGTCTTTTTTTTCTTGGTAGTCCGCTTTGCAGTAGTTTTTGTTTTCTTTCCAACAGCTTTCTTTACTGTTGTTTTCTTTTTTGCCACTGCAGTCTTTTTTTTTGTAGATTTCGTCGATTTTTTAGCTTTCGTCGTTTTCTTTGCTTTTGTCGATTTCTTTGCTTTCGTCGATTTCTTTTTTTTAGCTACCATATCTTTATAAATAAGGTTCCAAAATAAAAAAATTTTATTGTTTTCCCTTTACACAATAAGATGTGGAGATTTTTGATCAAGTAAACTTGGATCAAGAAAGAATGGTTCAATTAAAAAAAAAAGGGTGGACGGATCTAAGTTTTTTTGCTTTGTTAAATCGGGAAGAAATGATTTCGATACTTGGGATAGAGAAATCTCAATCAAATTTAAAGAAATTAGACTATTTAATTGAAAAAATTCGGGCAAAATATCAGCCAGAATTAATGAATTGGCACGCTTCGTTGGAAGATCAATGGAATGTTACATCTGGTTCTATAAACATGGATAGTATTCTTGATTTCAATGGTATAAACGCAGGTCAACTTACTTTGCTCTATGGACCATTTCGATCTGGAAAATCTCAATTTGCTCATCAATGTTTAATATCCGTTTATCAAAAATTTCAACAAAATCTCCCAGAAAAAATCGCACTATTTATTGATACGGAAAGCACATTTCGTCCAGAGAGAATTGGACAAATGGCAGTCGGACAAGGATTATCCCCCCATGAACTTTTTAAAAAGATCGATGTAATCTCACTACAATCCCTCTCAGAATTTTCTCAAGTTTTTCCAAAAATTCCGGAAATTCTTCGTACAAAAGAAAGCAAATTTTTAGTTATTGATTCCCTTACTAAACTTTATCGCCACGAAATTGCCTTAAATAATAAACCAATCAATTCGATTATTGCAGACTTAGCAAGTAAACTGAATAAATTGCAGATATGGGCAAAACAATTCAATATCCCAATATTAGTCACATCCCAAGTGACCGCTGCAATGGACGATTCACATTTTTTTAAGGTTATTCCTATCTTAGCAACAACACTAGATATGTACATAAAACAGTGGATATTATTAGGAGAAATTGAACAAAATTCAATTGTAACAACGGAATCTGGTGTAAGATACGCTCATTTGTTGAATAGTCAAACAAAAAGAGAACAGATTATAAAATTTCAAATTACAATGGAAGGAATCAAAGACTACTTTTGATTGTCCAGGGGCTATTTAAAAATGGGAACTCCATTGGTAATGATCTGTTTATCATTGATAAAAAGATTGGCGCCTGGAATAACGAAATTTAAATGAGTATCGGATTTCACAACCCCACCTAATGTATCACTGGTACCAAGTCCAATATAACACGTCCCGAGTATTTTTTGAGCTTCTAATAATGAATCATGTTTGGTTGCAAATGGATTTAACCCAATTCCAAATTCCGCTAAATTACGCCGCGATAATTTTAATTCTTCTGTAGCTGGAGACCGATTTCCCTCTTTAAAACCTAAAAATTCCATCAGACTATCCTTAGCACCTTCGATCGCCGATACACACCCATGATCAAAAATGAGGGTTAAAAATTCACTTTCAGGGTGGCAAAATTTGGTCCAAACTCTTGGAATTGAGATGCGACCAAAAGCATTTTCTTGAATATCAGGGGAAATATGAATATCTCCAGCAGGTAAATTTCCACTCATTCCTGGTTTGTGAAACAAACCAAAATTATGGCGGAAATGACGCTTATTACCTAAGATATCAAATTCCAAGCAATTTTTTGATTGATCTTGAATTTTAACTTGGCATTGTCTTTCAGTGTCTTCTTCTTTCGCTTTAATTATCTCATTTATATATTTCTCACCAAGTACCCGCATTTTGTCATGGTCAGAAGCCATCGGGCGGGATACTTCAAACATATCAGGTGTGAAACCAGGCATGGAAGCTCCTCGAGCACCATTGTTACAAGCTTCCAGAATACCATCTGTATGAGTTAAAGAATAGGTCGTAAGAGCCACAAAAATATTATGCGATTTCATCATCTCGATTACATTTAAGGGAATTTCTTTGCCAGATTGAAATGTTGCAGGATATTTAATCAAGTTAACTTCAGATTCACTAAAGATATCTTGTGATCTCATATATAATAATTCAACAAAATTCGAGCGTTGATTTATCATCTCGCATTTACGTGAATTTTGTTCAGTAATATACTCTACAGGCACATAATCCGAGATAAATAAGATGCTTTCCCCGGGTTGTTTTTTAAAATTAATATTGAACATCCTTCGGATCGCCAACCCGAGATCATCGAGAACCATACTATATTATTTTACCAACCAGAATTAAAGGTTTAGGTAGTGATCAACTTTCTTTATTTTCACAAAGAAAACCCAAAGAAAAAAACCAAAATCAATTTAAAAAAAAAACTAATAAGCTTAGTATGAGTGAAAAACTCCAAGATAAATTTGGGAAAAAAATGCCATGGGTTATGGGCAATCAAGTTAGAATTCCCCGAATCAAATACCCTACCTATCGTGAAGGTAGTTTATCTTTACCGAGTCCAGGGCGAAGTATGATGCTATTGGGCACGTTCATCTTTCTTTTCTGGTTGTTGATGGGTGGAATTTACATTCTCATTAAAGAACCAAGTGCAATGGGAGGAAATGCATCAGGTGCAATCATGTGGCTCTATCCTTCAACAAGTGATGCTTTTGTTATTGAATCAATTGTTGCGGCAGTACTTATTTTTATCGGCGGATCAGGATTCTTTTTATTATACAATGCAACCAAACATTCCTTCAATTATAATTATGCAATCAAATTATTAATTTTGGGTATGGTATTAGCAGGTACAAGCTTCGGTATTCTGCAATACATGATGGCAGTTAAAACGGGCAAAATAATAGTATCGTAATCTTTTTTTTATCTTTAGTTCTCTTTTTCCAATATACATCCTGTAGTCTCTAAAAATTGCTTTAGGTGTTTTTAAAGGTTATCACGTTTTAGAATCACTTCTAAAAGATTTTCTATAATAAATTGACCAACTAAACTACATCTACAATCTGCATTTCGCCATAATCTACCAAAACGCGATGGAGCCCTGTGAATTTTCTATCAAAATCGGGATTACGAGAGTCTATGCGCATCTTTCTGTCGGGTAAGGTCGAAATTTTGTATTTAGTTGCAATAATAATAATATTTTTTAAGCCAATTGTAGTAAGTACCTTCGGACTTAACTGAAGATTACCTCGACCAAAAATAAATCCTTGAGCCCCAATAGGTGTCACAACAAGTTTTGTTGGGTGATCAGCAATCATTTCCAAAATTTGTTGTTCGTTTAAGTCTTTAGCAACTAATTTCTTTTTGTAAAATAAATCAACTCCCAACAACGTTTTTTCTTCTTGTAATAAATTTGTAATCGCGCGGGTAGTAGTTCCAGGACCTAATAAATAATAATACTCAGATCCAGAATTATCCATTTGTTGAATAATCCATTCCGCCATTCTGTTCTGATTATGATGCTCATGATCCGTTTGAGGGCTGGCCATTTTGGAAGGTTGAGAGAGAGTGGGGACATAGGGAGTCATTAAATAACCATACAGTTTGGATAATACCCGATTTTCTCGAAAAGCATCTTCATCAATATCCATTACTTCTGATTCGCGCAAAGTTAACCCACCTTCAAGAAATATCTCGAGCAGTTCTGCTGCGGTCTTGGGATTTGTTGTAAAAACACTTGAATGAATTTTAACTCCAGCTGGGATCCCCATGCATGGGAGCGATGTGCCAACTGCTTCAACGATATTGCGAGCAGTTCCATCCCCCCCAACAAAAATAAGAAGTTTTACATGAGATTGAAGCATCAACTCTGCAGCTTTTTTTGTATGATAAGGAGAAGTTTCAAATAAAACAGTTTCAACTGGAAGATCTGAACTATGTAATAATTCGACATTGAATCCATTTTGGTTCAATATTGTTCCCCCCATGATCCCAGGCAGGGAAACAAAAGAGATGCTTTTTTTATCTACAGAAAGATGAGATAAGAATTCTTGCACTCGTCGATTTGCTTGAGCAACAGCTCCCAACTCACGAGATTTCTGAAGAATTTCTACACCATCAGACCCTTTCAAACCAACGGATCCGCCCATCCCAGCAATAGGGTTAATTATAAATCCAATTTTGGCAGGAATATTCATTTTACATCACGAAATTAATATTACAAGATTCAGAATATAAACTCAGGTAAATGTCGAATCAATGAAGGAGAGAATTAAAGATCAGTATAAAGATTTGAGAAATTGTGCATACTCCTTGTAATCCATTAAATTGCATAACTCTTGGTCAATTTTTGTAGGTTCCAAAGTAATCAACCAACCTCTCTCGTAAGGAGAAAGGTTAACTCGCTCAGGCTCAACACATAATTCGGAATTGACAGAAATGACTTTTCCTGAAAGGGGAGAATATAGTTGAGAAACAGTTTTTGCACTCTCAATAGTCACATCTGGAATTGGAGCCGATGAGGGAAAATTTCCTTGAAATTTGACTTGAGATAATTCAGTCCCAGGCAGTGACCTTTCCATTAATTCCACCATTGAGATCTCGCCCATCTCAGCTTGAGCATAATCAGTCAATCCAATTGTAGCCACATCTTCATTCAAATCCACCCAATTATGTACTTTCGAATAAAAGAGCGACTCTTTCAATATTATTATGTTTTTCCCAAGGATCAATTCCATATTTTTGACCTACTACTTAGAAAAGAAAAGATTTTTTGTAATAAAAAGAATATGGTGATATATGGATTCAAATCTTCTTGAATACCCAAATGCTGCTATTTGGTATCAAAAAATTCGAGATGTTTTTGATTTCGATCAAAACAATGACATTATTGCACGAGATCTACTTTACTCCCTTAGAAAGAACATTCCCGTGGAAAATGTGATTAATTCCCTTCAAAATCGATTAAAAAAAAAAAACTTGATCTTTTGTGGTGCAGGTCCAAGTCTACAGCCAATTTTAACCATAATGGTCCAGATCTTAGAAAAACACCGAGAAAACTTTTTTATAATCGCGGCAGATGGGGCAACTCGATGTTTAAATGAACTTACACTTTATCCAGACCTCATTGTCTCCGATTTAGATGGAATAACACCAGATCAATTGCAAAACAACCTCAATTCAGGATGCATAGCAAGTATCCTCGGTCATGGAGATAATATTCCTAATATCCATCGTTTCAAATCGATATTACAAACTTCCCCCAATTTGATTTGCACCACCCAAACCACTTCCCGATATCCGATAATTAACCCGGGAGGATTTACCGACGGCGATCGAGGTCCTTTCTTGCTTCACCACATCATACCATCAAATTATCCCTTTTATATGATCGGATATGATTTTGAGGATAAAATTGGGAAATATTCTAAACCAAATCTTTCAACAGATCAACCTATGACAGATTTCAAAAGGAAAAAATTAAAAATATCTCAAGATCTCTTCGATGAACTTCAGCAAAACCACTCGCGCAATTTAATTTTCATTAATTCTCCCCAGCAATGTGAAAGATTTAATTTAATGAACTAGTTTGTTATCATAAGGAAGAGAAACTATGGAAGATGAAACATCTCAAAATTCAAAACCCCAAGGCCGTTGGCAAAGATTAAAGAAAAAGGCAGTCAATAGTTATCAATCCGCTAAGTCAAAATATCAAGATTACAAAACTGAGCGTGAAAACCTTCAATTTACTGAAAAAATTTCTGGGGTTAATATTGAGCATATCGATGAACATAGCAGCATCCTTAGATGTTCTGTATGTGAATCCGCCATTCCCAAAGAATTACTTTTACCCCTAAAAGCAGGTCAGCGCATTATTTGCGAGAAATGTGGAACAGAAATTACCCCAAAACCATAATTCTACAAGGACCAATTAAACTATTTATTTTTAATTGCTTCTAATTTCTAAAAGAAATGTTTTATAATAAAAACTAGAGTTCATTACCAAATAAAAAAGGAATTTATTGATTTTCTGAGATGAAATTGGAATCAATTGGTTTTTAAAGGGCATTTAATTTTAGGAGTTAAGGATATATTTTATCCTCTATATAATCTTATAAAGTGAAAAAATATGGGTAAAGATAAAGCATTCGGAATTGTCATCTTGTTGATCGGATTGGCAATGTCAGTCTTATATATTATTTGGGGTCCTTTGGATTTAATCAATGATGGTGCAACTACCGGAATTTGGGCTTTCTTTGATTGGAGATGGGCCGTCGTAGTTCCAATGACATTAGCTGTGATCATGATCGGTTTACTTGCTATGTGGATTGGATATTCAATGATTACAACCCCACCACCAGTACCTCTTGAAGAATTAGAAGAAGAGTTGGAAGCTGAAGAAGCAGCTAGCAAAGCAGCTGAAGCCGAAACAAAATCAGAATAAACGAAAATTCAAAAGCTTTTTTTTTGGTATCATAGGGAGATTTCTACAATCCTTCCCTTTTTGCCATTCTCATCTTCAATTCTCTCAGAAAAGAAGCAATCATCCTTTCAAGTCTACTTAAATTTGCAAATGAGTGATCTAAATAACGTGGCAATCAATTTTAGCAAATTATAAGCAAATTGGTTGACTTAGAAAGGAATTAAAGAAGAATTTTCTTAACAAGGGGAATATATTCAGGAAAATAATATAAAAGTCGCTCCTTAACAAACAAATCAAAGGTCGTTTGAATCAGATTAAATATTTTCTCAATTTTGAACATTTTAATGGGATTTCGTAGCTGAGGGAAACTGGATCTATTTCATTGTGCGATTGAAAATTCTACATCCATAAGGGATCCTTAGATTTTTATCTTTTTTTGCAAAAAGAGCCATTAAAAAAATTGGCTTTAAATTTCGAGGATTTTTAGAAGCAATTGAAAAGATTCTTGAATTTTTGATTTCTAACCAAAATCGATCTAATCGGAAAAAATTGTAATCTTTCATTTTAACTGATTAAAAAGAATAAAACGAAGTCAAGTTTTATAAAGGTGTGAAATAATTCCACGTAATGGCACTCTGGTATGAACTAGTTGGATCTGTGGCTGCGATATTGACAAGCATCAGTTTTATTCCTCAAGCATGGAAAGTCTATCGGACGAGAAAAACCGATGATATTTCACTTAGTATGTGGATTTTGTTTACTACCGGAGTTACTTTTTGGATTATTTATGGATTTTTCCTTCAAGATTGGAATATTGTTGGAGCCAATGGCGTTACTGCCCTTTTGGCAGGATATATCTTGGTGAAAAAAATCCAATACTTGATTCGACCAACTTTGAGACAGGAAATATAACATTTTTACAAATTGAATTGAGAGACGTGACTATCTTAAGAAAATCATTCATTTTCTTGATTTTAGTTAAGATTTTTTTAAGGAGAAAAACACTTTCCGTATTGTTTCAAAAAAAATGGTTCTTATATCATTCTACATTTTATGATTATTATGAAGCGGAATATTTACGGAAGAATTTGGGGGATAGGACAAATTCTTTTCTGGGTAATATTAATTCCGTGGACTATTCTTACCATGCCGCTCAACCTTTATTATGAATCTCATGTTGCCCCAACATGGCTTGCAAAAATTTATGGCCTTCCATGGGTTGGCTGGGAAGTTGGAGTTATTATTGTCTCAACCTTCTCTATTTTTTTGGTAGCAGGGGGAATCATATGGTTAGGTTGGCAAATGTTACACCCAATTACCCATCATGATATTAAAATATCTAATCATGAACGGTTAGCCCGAGTTAAGGGGTTTTCTAAGATAGATTTCTTGCGAAAAACTCATGAAGAAGCGAAGGAGTATCAAAAAAGGAAATTTTGGCAGAAATAGATTCGCTAAATGATTCTAAAAAAGTCAAAAAATCTAATTATAATGATTCGGATTAAATACCCGAACGATATCTTTTTCATCAAAGTTGCCTTTATAGGTTTCCTTTAATATCACCCAGACATCTTTAGAAGGATTAATAATTGTATGTAAATTTCCTAGGGGGATATAAAATTTGGTTCCTTGGGGATTATTGTAAGATACCTTAGATCCTGAAATGACTATGGGTTCTCCGGCAGCAATTTCCCAATATTCTTCCCTTTTAGCATGACTTTGTAGGCTAATCCCTAAACCAGGTCGCACAAAGATTAGATTGAATTCAGGATAGGAAAATTTAATGGAATACCACTTGGGGAGGACATCAGTGTATCCAGCTGGAATATCATAGGTTTTAATGAATTCTGCTGAATCATAATCCACATGATCTTCATGCTCATATAAATATGGATCATAGAGGATAGAATGCTGAGTATAATCAATTTCACCCGTCTCAACACAGATCGTCGTTTCAGATGTATTCAAAACCATGTAAGCATTTTCTGGGGGGATTGTGACTTTTATTCCATCGGTGGAAGCAATCCCTACATGATTTATGGGGATTAAAATGTCTTCTAAAATCATCATAACTTGATTAAGTTGAGATTTTTCCTTTGGATCTTTGGGAGTAATATTGAGGGTCATCAGTGATGAATCATTTTGTCGTAATTTTGTGCCTCGTCCCGTGGTGAGGATTATTTGACTCATATTTCATAGCTCAATGTCCTTTCCTTTAAATTTTTGCAAATAAAAAAAAAGGATGAATAATTTATATCTAATTTTTCCAGCAAATAAAACGAAAAATCGTTCGTAAAATTGGTTTTTTGGTGGTAATCATATCATTGTCATGGTATTACTGAAAAAAAGACAATATTTCCGTTTTTTTGACTTTTTTTCTGGTTTTCCTATTGTCATGCTACATAATAATAACGTACGTTATAATTAGTATGGTGCCAGATAGGGGTGATAGGAAGGCCAACGGCCTGACTAACAAGGGGAATTTTTTCGATAGGTGGAAGACTGGTTTATTCCATAGGTTATACCTATAGATATTCCAATATTGCTTATCACCGTAGGAATAATGATCTTGTGGATAGAAAGTATGCTTTATGAATTTCGAAAATTGGAAAACTTTATTGAAGAATTAAATTTTTCTAAAAACAGAGGTAATATTGTATGAAAAATATTGATGTGAAAGAAGAGATAAAATCATTAGAACAAAAACTAGAACTGCATTTTCAAAAAAAAAAATCTTCTGGATTAGCAATTGTTATTACTCACGAGAAGGAAATCATTTATAGTCAATGCTATGGATATAGAGACATCGAAAATAACATTTCGATGACAGAGGATACATTATTTAATATTGCTTCCATTTCAAAATCATTCACAGCGGCCTCGATTGCATTCTTAGTAGATCAAGGATTATTGGCTTGGGATGAGCCATTACGAAAAAAGTTTCCACAATTCCGAACTTCCGATAAATTTGTAAATGAGCACGTTACCTTACGAGATTTATTATCCCATCGGACAGGATTATCTGGTCATGATATGATGTGGTATTTGGATGATAACTTCACATATGAAAAACTACTATCGCGAATGCCCTATTTAGAATTCTCAAAAGATCTACGAGAAACTTACCAATATAATAATTTGATGTTTTATGTAGCGGCTAAAATTGTAGAAGAATTCAGTGATATGAAATTTTCTGCTTTTTTGAAAGAAAAAATCTTAAATCCCCTTGGAATGGAAGATACGACCTTATCGGATAACGAAGCATTCGAAACACAACGCATGGCGAAACCATATAAGAATGATCCTAAGGGGATCCATTTAATGAATTATCATACTGAATCGACACCAGGCGCAGGAGGAATTAAAACAACTCCAAAGGATTTAGCGAAATGGTTAATGTTCCAATATAATCAAGGAAAGATTGGAGATAAATCTTTAATCGCCCCAAAGATTTTTTCCCAACTCCACAAACCTACCACGATTATTGAGGAAGAAGATCGTGATTTATTCCCCAAAAAAAACTGGAGAAAAATGGAGAGCTATGGTTTGGGATGGTTTATAAGTATGTATCGAGGTTTCGAAGTGATCACACATACCGGAGGAATTGATGGATTTAATAGTCAAGTGACGTTTTTACCCGATAATAACATAGGTATTGTGGTGCTTGCAAATGAATACCCTTCAATTCTTCATAAAGCAGTCAGTAATGAAATTCTTGATATAATACTCGATCTGGAACGTTGGGACTGGATGGAAGAATCCACTAAAACCCGTGATTCAGTTAAAAATGCCCAAAGGGATATGAAAAAGCTCATTCTTAACAGTGCAAAACAACATACCCATCCATCTTTTCCATTAACAGAATACAAAGGGAAATATAAACACCCCGGTTATCCAATCTTTGAAATAATTCAAAATGAGGAGAAACAGTTAGTATTAAAAACCCCGCGGTTTGAATTTCCTTTGGTTCATGTCCACTATGACACATTCATGCTTTATTTCTATCTTTGGGATGAATATTGGCCTGTAATATTTAATCAAAACGCTGATGGAGAAATTACGAAATTCGAAATCCAATTAGATGAATTACTTCCACCCTTAAAATTCGAACGACAGCCCGATAATGCATTAAGAGATGAACGCTTGTTAAAATTGCTTATAGGAACCTATGATTTTCTAAACAATCCTTTAGTGATCCAACTGAAAAATTCAACATCTCTCGAAGCGGTTTTTCTGGGTGAAACTCCTGTAGAGCTTTTTCCTCTGCGTAATTTACGTTTTCAAATAAGAAATTCACTGATGAAATTTACATTCATTCAAGATGAAAATGACGAATATCGTGAACTTCACATCAGAACAACGAATTCTATTTATAAATGTAACAGAATGGATTGAAAAATTGAATTCTGATAAAATTTTTTATTTAAATTTTCCTGCAAGTAAAACAAAAAAACGTTCGTAAAATTGGTTTTTAATGTCAATTGCGCTCTTTAGATCGATATTATTAAAAAAGGGGAACAATTCCTTTTTTTTAACTTTTTTCTGCTTCTCCTATCGACATGTTACACTATAATCACGTAGATACTATTAGTATCATGTCGCATTCGATGATAGTAGTGCCAACAACCTGATTGACAAAATATATTTTGTCGGAAGGAAAAAAAAACAACACTCATTTTATTAAATAACCCAAAAACCTCAAAAAATGAATCGAAACTAATTCAGATTTGAATTATTCATAATTTTGTTCAAAAATTGGGAGAAAAATTTGAAAAGTCGTACCGGGTTCAGTTTTTGGGTTGGACTTGAATGAAATATACCCACCATGGCGTTTAATAATTGTATAGCAAGTTGCTAAACCCAATCCATTCCCTTTTTCTTTGGTGGTAAAATAAGGCTCAAATATATGCTGGTGGACGTTTTGTGGAACACCTACACCTTGATCTTTAATGGATATTTGAACATATGGCCCGTACGGTAAGGGAAATTCAAGATCATCAGAGATATGCACAACTTCAATTGAAACATGTATTTCTCCACCATTTTCCATAGATTGATTTGCATTGATTAATAGATTGTTAAACACTTGAGTCATTTGGCCAGAGTCAACCTCAACTTTGGGTAAATTCTTTTGTGTGTTAATTATGCATTTTGATTTGGAACCTCGTAACACAAGTGAAATCGATTCTTCAATTATAGGAGTGATATCCTTAGTTTCTTTGATAATATTCCCATCTTTTGAAAAAGCAAGAAGTTGCTCGGTCAATTCGCTAGCCCGTAGTGTCGCTTTTTCAATATCTTTTAAAGAATCTTGAACTTCAATACTTAAAGACTTATCCGTTTGAATAATATTTGTATTTCCTAATATTCCTACCAATAGATTGTTAAAATCATGAGCAATTCCCCCAGCAATTAAAGCGAGTGATTCAATTTTTTGGGCTCTTAAGCGTTCCCCATCCATTTGTTTAAATTTTTCAAGTTCACGAGTCTTTTTTTCCAATTTATTGATTAAGCGTTCGTTATAGAGCTTAAAAATCTCCTTCTCAGGTTTTTTAATATAATTTTTACGATAATCGTGATCAGCTTGTTCTTTTTGCAGCAGTTTTTGAATCTCCTGTAAAAATAATTGAGGATCC
The DNA here is from genome assembly GCA_025839675.1 of Candidatus Lokiarchaeum ossiferum. Classification (GTDB taxonomy): domain Archaea; phylum Asgardarchaeota; class Lokiarchaeia; order Sigyniarchaeales; family Promethearchaeaceae; genus Lokiarchaeum; species Lokiarchaeum ossiferum. The sequence goes on along the minus strand of CP104013.1, from coordinate 4,190,620 downwards.
ATAGGTTTTCTCAAAAACTTATCTGCCCCCAATTCCATAGCAAATTCTTCATCTTCTTTTTCTGTATAAGTAGCAGTATAAAATACAAATTTTAAACCATCGAATTTCTTTAAGCATCGGACTATTTTGCAGAGTTGAAATCCATCCATTTCTGGCATTAAAATATCAGAAATAACCATAATAAAATCGAATTTAAATAATAGCTCAAGAGCTTCTACACCATTTTCAGCCAATATAGCCTCATAACCTAATTTAGTGATCATACGTTCAACTAAATAATTATTTTCTTTTTTGTCATCAATTATCAGGATTTTCATTTTATTCCTCTGCTTTATAAAAATTTTTTTAATTCTTCAATAAATGATTTTGGATCAATTGGTTTTTCAATATATACATTGCAACCTGCTCTTAATGTTTTTTCTTTATCTCCAACCATAGCGTATGATGTTATTGCAATAATTGGGATGTTTTTTGTTTTTTCTATTGACCGAATCTTCTTTGTAGCTCCATATCCATCTAATATTGGTAATTGAATATCCATCAAGATTAGATCAGGGCTTTCAGCGACTGCAAGTTCTACTCCACTATAACCATCTTGTGCTTCAATCACATGACATCCATATTTTTTTAGAATAGTGCGCATTAAATAGAGATTTGTTTCATTATCTTCTATTACAAGAACTTTTTTCATTTTTTAACCTCTTCTTCATAATTCAAAGGTATAGTGAATGTGAATTCACTGCCTTGACCAAAATTGCTTGTAACGAAAATTTCCCCATGAAGTAAGTTTAGCAATTTCTTGCACAGATATAAACCCAATCCAGTACCTTCATGTTTCTTAGTTGAAGACATATCGATCTGTTGAAATGGTATGAAAAGCTTATGAATATCACTGGTTAACATTCCGATTCCACTATCCAAGACAGATATTTTCAAATGTGTTTTATTCAATGGTTTTACAGCAACTTTGATAAATCCATGATCCGTGAATTTAATGGCATTAGCAAGAAGGTTCACAAATATTTGTTTAATCCGACGTTTATCACACCTAATAATCAAATTCTCTGGAATTTCACGCATTATTTCTAATTCTTTTTCTCTTATTAATGGTAAAACTGAATCCAATTGAGTGTTCAAAACTACAGAGAGATCAAATGCTTCAATTTCTAGATCTACTTTACCAGCTTCTATTTTTGATATGTCTAATATATCATTTATTAATTCTAAAAGATGATTTGCACTTTGTTTTACCATACCAAGTTGTGTTCGTTGCTCTTCATTTAATTCACCTTCCATATCCATCAAGAGCCAACCAGAAAAACCGATGATAGAGTTTAGAGGAGTTCGCAATTCATGGCTCATACTTGCTAAAAACATACTTTTCAATCTATCCAATTCTTTCAATCTAATGTTCGCTTCATTTAATTCTTCTGTTCGTTTTGTAACACGTCGTTCTAGATTGTCATGTGCATGTTGCAACTGATCTGTTCTTTTATCAACAGCCTTTTTTAACAATAAACTTGCAGAAGCGAATGTGACTAACAAACCAATAGAACTAATTAAGGTAGGTATTATCCAGCCTGGAATATTCAAATATACTTGATTATAAATATACTTATCAATCACCTTAAAATAGAAAGAATCAGAATCCTCCTTTAATAAAAGCAGATGTTCATCAATTTTTGAGATAAGAATATCACTCTTATTTTCACCCTTTGGAAAAGCAAACATAAGTTTTCTAGGGTTGAAAATAATTGCAGTTCTTTTAATATTGTATTCACTTTCTTTTGATATTCCAAATAATCTATTAACAATTCCCGCATCCGCTCCACCTTCGCTTAACATTTCAAAAACAAGATCATAATTCTCTAATTCTATGAAAGTGCAATTGATACCCAACTTCTGTGTAACATTTTTAATTCCATCTTCGCCATCCGTGTGAATGCTTCCTTTCATAACCGCAACTTTTTTTTTTTCGAGATCTTTGAGAGACTCTATATGAGAACCTTCTTTTCCGTATACCACACCCCAATTTGTAAATATTTCAATATTGTTGAAATCATATATTTCAGCTCTTGAATCAGAATATGCAACATCAACCATAATATCTATATCTTTTCTTTCCAATCTCTCTAAGCATTCGGTCCAACTACCTTTCAGATACTTAATTGTCCAACCTTCTTTTTCCGCAACATATTCTAAAAGATCAGGAAATAATCCAACTACCTTACCATTATCATCCTCAAAAATCTTTGGAGGATTATCATATTGCCCAACAAGAATTTCGAGGTTTTCTTCAGAAGTTGGTGTTAGAGAAGAGATTAAACTAGCAATGATGAGCGTAGAAATGACTGATAATATGATTATTGAAATTATTATAATTCTTTTCTTATATCTCTTTATCATATCTCTTCTCCTTTTCCACATAAATTTAAACCACCTTTTTGTTAGTATTTATCTTCCTTTGTATTGATCTTCTAATATATGATAGAATAAATAGAGATAGCGCACTTGTTGCTATGGTTGTTGCAAGGATGATGAAAACGGTCAAATTTTTATTCTCTTTTTCATCAATTATACGAGTAATTTCTTCATTCATATCAGTTAGTGCAGTGTTAACATCTTTCCTGAAGCTTAATAAATCATTCATGTTTTGTGCTATGACCGATGAAATTAAGGAATATTTAGGATGAACAGGCCTAGTAATAGTTTTGCCAAGTTGTTCTTTCCAATTTTGGATCCATTCATAATTTGATGGCGGATTATCATACACAGATTTTAATGCAGGAAAATTTGAAGCATTTGTAAGTTCAAATTCTTGTGCCAGTTTTTTTCCAAGAAATTTTATTAAATTCCAAGCAGCAGCTTTATTTTGGCTAAATGCCGGTATTGCCAAAACAGACCCCCCAACACAAGAGGATTTTTCGTCTGGAGAATCTGTAGCAGTTGGAAGTGGAAGAACTCCAAAACTGATGTTGTAATTTATTGAACTGGTGTAGGCGAATGTCCATTGTCTCATGAAAATAGCTTCCCCAGCAAGCCATTTTTCCATAGATAAACTTTCATCCATGTTTATGCACTCATATGGAATTATATTAGAATTTAGTTGAACATCAACCCCTTCTTGTGAAGTTAGTTCTTGCAAAAAGGTCATAGCATCTTCAACACCAGAATTAATAATATTTACATCCCCATTAGAATTAATAATACCCGTAGCTCCAAAACTAGCTGCCCATTCAAAGAAATTAACTACTGCCCCTTCGTAAGTATCAAATTGACTAATAAATCCAACTAAATTTGGATTTCTCGATGCGAAGTTTTCATTTTTTAAAATGTGATTTGCTGTTGTATTCAATTCTGCCCAAGTATTAAAATCATTTTCAGTAAAATTGTATGCTTTTATTAAATCCTTTCGATAATACAATATTCCTAAATTCATAAAGTAAGGATATGCATATGTTTTTCCATTATACTTGCAAGATTTTACCAAGCCATCTGCAAAGTTACTTAATTCATTAGATTCTAAGCGAGAATCAAGTGCTTCAACCCATCCATTTTCTGCAAATTGTGCAAGCCAAATGGTATCAAGCCCTATGACATCAAATTCGTTTGACTTTAGTAGCATCTGCTCCACTAAATAAGAATGCTGATCTTCTGCTCGAGTCCCAGAAGCAATTACTTCGATACTATCCACACCAGAACCGAGTGGATCTGCCAAAAAATCATCGATAATCCCCATAATAGCAGGGACTTGTTGATCAGACACAATTATTTTCAAATTATCTTGTGATGAGATTATAATTTCAGAAGAACTATCTGGAGTTAAATATGAAGATGAAAAAGTAATAATTACAAGTGAAAAAGTCAAAATCTTGTAAAGCTTTTTTATCTTCATTTTTAATCAGTACGATTATGTGGCTACATTGGTAAAAACGTTTCCAAGTTTTAAAATTATCTCATAACTAATTTTCCAATTTTGTTCATAATTTTATGTCTAATCCATTTTTTGCTAAATTCAAAAAAGAAAATGAAATGGTTTTTAAAAACTCTAAAGCTATTCTACCTATGGCCTACCTATATCTTGCAGATCAAGCCCACTTGCGTAAAAAATCGGAAAAATATTCGAAAGATGCAAAAACGAATCTGAGAAATAAGAAAGATGACCAAAGTTGGGGAGATTCAATGGGATTTTTGTTTAAAGTTATTAAATTTATTGATCAATCTCGAGTATATCGGTTTACCAAGATATTTCCTCACAGCGCCCTTAATGGATGGGGACACCTTTTTGGACAGCTATTTTTTGGGAGGTCCAAAAAAGTGCAGCGACGTATGCAAGCGAGTATCAGAGCACTTTACCCAGAAAAACCGCAAAAATGGATTAAAAAAGTGAGTGTTGCTAATGGAAAATACATGGGAATGCTCTTATTAGATGTTCTTTTTCGTTTACCGCAAACGTGTGATTTCCAACCAGGAGAACAAGTATCATTACATAGATATGAAAGATATGATCTACTCGATCGGGAATTAGCCAAAGGCAAAGGTGTAATCGTTCCTATCCTACATATAGGGGAACAATTTCATTCACCTCAATTATTTTTACATCCAAAAAGGTATAAAATGTCTGTGACCGCAAGCATTAAAAATCTACCAATGTGGGAGAATAATAATCGGGCTCATTTCAATAACTTGAATATTTATGCCAGTACATCTTATTCAAAAATTGCCCCCTTGTTAAAACGTGATTTAGAACGAAATTATGCCTTAACGGTTTATCATGATTATAGCTCAACAAAGCAACTTCGAGCCCCAGTTATCCATGGAAAATACCCTTACTTAATTCACACCCCTCAAAGTTATATCAGCCTCCATAAAAAGACAGGAGCCTCGATATTACCTTTAATTGCATTCCCAGATGGTGTTTTTGGAAAATCAAGATTAAGATTTATCGACAATTCATCGATCATGAACATATCCCAAAAATATTGGGATGCACCTAAAAAAGAATTCCATGGGAGAATGTCAACGGAATTAAATAGCATTTTATATCCTTACATTCGAGTTTTTGCTCATCAATGGGAAGAATTAATGCGATTTGCAGGATTACGAGCCGCTGACAAAATTAAATTTGAAGCCAATATCACAGCTAAGGATTTCATCGATCAACTTCAAGAAAAAATGCTGTGGATCATTGACCAAAGTTTTGAACCGGATCGACCCGATGACCAGCTTTTAGCTTGGATTCAAACAACCTTTGAGGAATTAGAGGGAAGCCTTTCTCATCCCGAGGCAATAGTACGCACCCATAAGACATTCGTGGATCTATCATTGATGAACGCCATTTCTGAACTCCAAAAACTTTCCACAATAGCAATGCAAGAACTCACTAAGCTCGAAGAGCGTGACGCGGTAACCATCTTCCAAAAGTTTTTCTCTCAAATTTCAGCTCTCCAATCAGAGTGATTTTTTCACTTTTTAGAAATACCTAGGTTTAAATGCCATGAAGTGCGCTAAAACGTAAAAAACAATAAATTTTTTAATTTATGGAAGACTTCGGATCTCATTATATCATCTACGATGATAAGTGAATTAACATGTCGGAATCACGAAGAAAATTCCTATATCGGGGAAAAGACCTCGAAGAACTCAAAAAAATGAGTATGAAACAATTTTTAGATTTAATTCCTTCCCGTCAACGACGCACCCTTAAACGAGGAATGCCACGACGACAAAAGAAATTACTTAAAAAATTAAAAAAAGCCAGTAAAGCTTTGAAAGATGGGCGTGAAATTACTGTCAGAACTCACAATCGTGATATGGTAATCTTCCCAGAATTTATTGGATTAACAATTGGTGTCCACAATGGGTTAGAATTCATTCCTGTGAAAATCTCTCCAGAACACATTGGACATTACCTTGGTGAATACAGCCCAACCTGTAAAAAGGTTTCCCATGGAAACCCTGGGGTTGGAGCCACTCGATCCAGTCAGTTCGTACCATTAAAATAATTTTTTTTTCTCTCTATCTTTTCTACATTCCATTTTTCTGATATTATTCCATTTAATTTATCATGCAGTGAGTTTTTTTACAATGAAAAAATCATTCCAAATTATCGATGTTTATACTCATTTTGATCAGTTTTGGCAAATGGCTTCCAATTTGACTGATGAGGAATATATGGACGCATGGTATTCGATATTCATGAAAAATCACTTAAATTTAAGAAGAAAGTTGGTTCACGAATATGAGGTTGATGGTTATGAATGGAAATCTATTGTTAAAAATTATGTTTTTTCCGATCTACAGAAAAATGCCACTTCTTTTACAAAAATTGGAAAGCAAATTCAAGAAATCATTCCAACCATCCATATGAAATGCCAAGAACTTTTCCAAATCGAATTCCCGATAAATTACGTGATTTATGTCGGGATTGGGATGGGGGCGGGGTGGGCAACATCGTTCATCAATGAAGCAGCAGTTTTGTTGGGACTAGAGAATATCCTCCAATGTGGATGGACATCAGAAGAACGCTTGAAAGCATTAGTTGCCCATGAGGTTGGGCATCTCATTCATTTGAAGGAACGAGGTTGTAAGGATTTTAAATTTCATAATGATGATCTTCTTTTTTCAATTTATGAAGAAGGGATGGCAATGTGGGCCGAGCACCAAATTATGGGATATAATGACTGGCACATGCAAGAAGGACAAGATAATTGGGTAGAGTGGTGTTATCAACACAAGCATATCTTAGCCCAAAAATTTCTTCAAGAGTATCGACTGAATGAGGCCCAGACATCAAAGAATTTTTTTGGATCATGGTTCAATATTGAGGGAAAATCACAAACGGGCTATTTTCTAGGGCATGAGATTATAAAAGAATGGTTAAAATTATTATCCTTCAAAGAAATTGCACTTTTACCCGAAAAACATATTTATATCAAAATTCTTGAGACCCTAGAACAATTCTAAGAATTTCTATGGTTGAAACGAGAATTAGTAAAAAAAGGTTGATTAGAGGAAATATATGATTTTGAACGCTAGATTAAATCGAGAAGGAAAGGGAAAAATGAACTTATTTCAAGCTTATTTTCTTGGTTTTAATTGCTAATGTAATGAGACTCACACTTCCAAGCAAAAATAACCCATATCCAGGAATTCCTTTGTTGGTTTCATCTGCATATGCTTTGATATCGATATCAGTCCACGATATTAGTCGTATAAAACTATCGTCAGTTCCGCTGGCATACACCATAACCCCCGAGGCTAAATCATAATAATAGGAAGTCACAATTTCCCCATTGGCCCGTTCGATTATTACACAGTCGATCTCTTCATCTAATATAGTAGTTGACGCCTTTTCATAACTATTTTCCCCATAGGAGGTGACATTTTCGACCGTCACCCAAAAATTTGGCATAGGAACATTTTCAGTAATGTTTTCTTTTGGATCTCCATAAAAATCAAATTCTTGAAAATCAATGAGCAAGTTTGAGCTGTTGGAAATGGAATTGTAAGTTGCCTTAATATAGCCCGTTGTGGCTTTTCGTTCGCCAGTCGCCCATACAATGGAGTCCCCCTTTGAAAATGTGGAGTTCACAGTTGTAAATGAAGAAAAGATTAATAATCCAAAGAAAATGATTAATAATATACGGGGAAGTGATTTCGACCGGAGTGTAAAATTATTCATGTACCTAAATTGGCAGTCTATTATTTTATTTGCTTTGGTTTTTTTTCTCCTTACAAAACAAAAAGTTTTCTTCCCAAGGAGAAATTTTGCCTAAGGGGGGGACAGCTTCGTATATAAATTTCACCTTTTCTCCCCTCCAATCGAAAAATTAATTAATTACGGAAGTTTGTGTTTCCTAACACTTGATCAAAAGATCAAGTTTTCGGTTCTTATTGATGCGCCGGGGAATGGAAAAAACCGGGCGTGGATATGCCCCGTATCGGAGTCTCTGATGACGACGAATATCTGGTACCATATTCACACTACCCTGTGAGGATATTCTTTATATCCACCATTATCAGCTCATTAATAAAAATTGAGTGGAAAATGATTGTCGCTAACGACAAGATTCCGACCTTCCATAAATTAACAGGACGAACAAAAAATGCCAAATTGGAAAATGAGTGTCCAAGGTCTTGACCCAGATAAAACTGCAATTGCATCTGGCAGAGATTTAAGGGTCAGCGTTAAAAATACTAGAGAAGTGTGCAATACAATTAAAGGAATGGGCTTAGAAAAAGCCAAAAACTTCTTAGAAGGAGTAATTATGATTAAAACTCCAGTTCCATTTCGACGACATAACAAGAAAGTTGGTCATCGACATGGAATGCAAGAACATAAATTTGCTTCTGGTCGTTTCCCTGAAAAATCTGCCCGACTCGTGTATGAAGTTCTAGCTAATGCTGAGAGCAATGCCGAATACAAAGGTCTTGATCCAGATCGATTGAAAATTACACACTCTGCAGTCATGCAAGGACGTAAAGTAAAACGATACATTGAACGTGCACATGGTAGAAGCACCCCCTATTTTAAGACTCTCTGCCATATTGAAATTGTATTAACCGAAATGTGATAAATATGCCAGTAAAAAAACATTTTATTAACCGCGGAATTCAACAAACATTAATTGAAGAATTCTTAGGAACCGAGTTAGATAATTCAGGATATGCCGGTTGCGAACTTCAAAAAACTCCTATGGGAACTCGAATCACCATCAGAACTTCTCGCCCAGGTATTGTTATTGGACGACGGGGAGCACGGGTGAAAGAATTAACGGAAGCAGTCAAAGATAAATTCAACATTAATGTTCCTACTATTGATGTTGAAACCGTAGAAGTCCCCGAATTAAATCCTCAGATTCAAGCCGAACGAATTGCTTTTGCAATCCAAAAAGGACAAAACTATCGACGTGCAACTTATTCGATCCTCCGCAGAATTATTAAAGCTGGTGCTCGAGGTGTAGAAGTGCATATCAGTGGTAAAGTTACTTCCCAACGGGCTCGACATCAAGTATTCCGAGCAGGCGTTATTTCCAAATGTGGAACCCCTGCTGATGAAGGTGTTGATGCCGGAGTTACTCACTTAACCATGAAATCTGGAGTTCTCGGAATTCGTGTCAAAATAATGCCTATCTCTTATCAAATGCCTGATGAGGTTAAAATCATTGAAGGTATCTTTGATCGCAAAGAAGAAGAGAAAAAAGAAGTCAAACCAGTTGATGAATTCTACAATAAAGATGAAATTGTTGAAGAGGAAATTCCTGATGAAGAAGAGGAAGATGAATTATTCGACGATACCGATGATGCAGAAGAAGCAACTGTTCTCTCAAATGACGATGATGAAGTGAAGAAAGAAGAGGAAGAAGAAAATTAATCAATAGGTGAAATCAAATGAAAGTAAAAATTGATGAAATTCGAAACATGAGCGCCATTGAACGTGAAAAGAAATTATCAGATTTGCGTAATGAACTTTTCAAACTTCATAGCTCAAACGCTATGGGTGGAACTTTAACTGACCCCACCAAAATTCGACAGATTAAACGTGCAGTTGCCCGGATATTGACTGTTCAAAATGAACTCAAAGAGATTTAGACCTGAAATTTTTGTATATCTCGACCAAATAGGATTGAACTTGTATGGAAAACACAAATATAACACAACTTGGGCGGACTTCCGCTTATTGGGCAACGTTATTGATGAAACAAAATTTACACTTGTCATCCAAGATTCATCCTCAACAAAAACATATATTAAAAACCAATATATTTTTCGTTGCTGGCTCCCCCAATCCAATGGAATTAAAAAACTCATCCAATATGATGGGGATAAAATTGTGGGAAACCCAGAAAACAGAATTAAACTTATTAGAAAAAAACATCGGAGAAAATTACATTGAGTAATACCGTTAAAAATATCGGAATTCCCGGGGTAACCGCACCCACCAAAGAATGTGAGGACGCTAACTGTCCTTATCATGGAAATATCAAATTGCGGGGTCGAATTCTTTCAGGAGTAGTTATTTCTACTAAAATGAACTCGACAGTTGTTGTGCAACGTGATTTCACTTTTTATATTAAAAAGTATCAACGTTATGAACGAAGAAGTTCTAAAATTGCAGCCCATCTTCCAAAATGTATTGAAGTAGAAGTAGGAGATACGGTGAAAATTGCAGAATCGAAAAAGATTAGCAAAACAGTCAATTTTATTGTAATTGACAAAGTTTCGGAGGAGAAATAATATGGGCGGACGACGTTCAGGGGCAAAAACTTCAAGTGTTTTCAGAACACGAATTACTAAGTCCTTACAAACATCTACCATCTTAACTGTGGCAGATAACTCTGGAGCAAAACTTGCAAAAATCATAGCAGTCAAAGGATACCACGGACGATTGAATCGATACCCAAAAGCATGTGTTGGAGATTTAGTTATTGTGTCCATAAAGAAAGGTAATCCAGATTTACGAAAGAAAATCTTAAAAGCAGTCATTGTTCGACAGAAAAAAGAAATCCGAAGACTCGATGGGTCCCGAATTTCCTTCGAAGATAATGCATGCTGTATAGTTGCCGATGATGGCGATCCAAAAGGATCCCGCGTATCGGGCCCAATCGCTCGAGAAGCTGCAGATCTGTGGCCTCGTTTAAGCAATATTGCTAGTTTGATCATATAAGGTGAATATTATGCGAATTAAATCAAAAAAGCCAGTCAAGCAAAGATATGCATTGCGAAATATTAAAAATCATCAAGTGAGTAAAGTCTTTACCATTCCTTTAGATGAACCATTACAAGCCCAATATGGGGTGAAACGAATGCCTTTACGAATCGGAGATTCCGTTCGTATTGTATCCGGAGAATTTGAAGGAATTGAAGGAAGTATTTTATCCTTAGATAAAAGAAAACGACGAGTAACCATCGAAGAAGCAACTTTACAAAAACGCGATGGCTCCAACTATTTTGTTCCAGTAGCAATTTCAAAACTAATTTTAACCAAATTTGAAACTAAAAAAGCGAAAAAGAAAATTGACGCTTGGCGCGAAGACCGAATGATTGGACGTAAAGAAAAATTAGAAGAAATACTCCCAACCGGACCAAAGAAAGTGAAAGGAGGCAAATAATATGGGATCCAAAGGAAATAAACGACATCAAAAACGATTAGCAACTCCAGGCCATTTACAGATTGCACGTAAGGAACGCTCAGCAGGAGCATTCTTTATTAATCCACGCCCTGGAGCACACTCAAAGAATTTTTGCTTACCATTAGGCCATGTTCTCCGAGACTTATTAAAATTGACCACCAATATCCGTGAATCGAAATTCATCTTAAATGCTAATAAAGTATTAGTAGATGGAAAAGTAAAACACGATCACCGTCTTCCAATCGGAATGATGGATGTTATTGAAATTCCAGAAATTTCAAAGACTTATCGTGTTTTGCCTTCGCATAAACATGGTTTAATAGTCTCTGAAATTACCCAAGATGAAAGCAAATTTAAATTATGCAAAGTGAAAGATATTTCAAATATTAAAGGTGGAGATTTCCAATTACACCTTCATGATGGACGAAATATTGTGGTTAAACCGGAAGAAATTTCTAAATACCAAACTCGTGGTTCTGTAAAAATTTCAATTCCTGAACAGGAAATACTTGATTATTACCCCTTAAAGGAAGGTAATCAAGCAATCATCGAAGCAGGAAAAAACATCGGAGTAGCCGGACAAATTTCAAAATTAACCACCAGATTCGGTGTTAATGCATCTATTGCAGAAATCGAATCTAAATCAGGAGAAACAATCAGTACTGCATATGATTATGCCTTCGTAATTGGCACTGAATCATCCAGCATTGATTTACCAATGGAGTAAGAGGTTAAATAAAATGGCAAACCCAGAAGAGTCAGATTTTAAAACAAAATGGAAACATCCAATGCAAATGCCTTTCATCGATAAAGTTGTTGTAAACATCGGTGTCGGTCAAGCAGGAGAAGAATTAGTGAAAGCCTCCAAAGTATTGGAAGATTTAACCGGAACTCAACCAGTCATTCTTAAAGCTAAGAAAAATGTAAAAGAATGGGGAGTCCGAAAAACTCAATCCATCGCAACCAAAGTAACCTTACGAGGAGATGTTGCACTAGATATCATAAAACGAACCTTAGTTCCAACAGACAACCGAATTTTAGCTCGTGCATTCGACAACCGTGGATCTGTTTCATGGGGAGTGGATGAACATATCAAAGTTCCAGGAGTTAAGTATGATCCCGAACTTGGAATTTTCGGATTTAACGTATCTGTTCGATTAGTTCGCCCAGGATTTCGCATTCGATCTCGAAAGAAATTTAGACGCAAAATTGGCCGAAACCATTATCTCACCAAAGCCGAAGCACAATTCTTTATGCAAACCGTTGTGGGTGCTGAAGTAGTAGAAAAAATGGAGGAACGTTATTATTAGGTGATATATCATGGCAGAAAAACGAACATTAACTTTATCTCAAAAAGGAAAAGGCTCACGTGCATGCAGACGATGTGGAAGCCATCGGGGATTAATCCGCGCTTATGGAATCAATGTCTGCCGACGCTGCTTTAGAGAAGTAGCTGGGCCAATGGGCTTTAAAAAATATTTCTAGGAGGCTACAAAAAATGACACTATTAGATCCATTAGCAGATGCTTGTAGCATTATCAAAAATGCCGAAACCGTCTGTAAGAGTACCGTGCTTATCCACCCCCGATCAAAATTGATTGGAACCGTATTACGGATTTTACAAGCAAACGGATATATTGCAGAATATGAAAGCATTAATGACGGAAGACAAGGTAAATTCAAAGTTGAATTACTTGGTCGAATAAATAAAATTGGGGTTATAAAACCCCGAAAAGCAATCAAAGCTAAACACATTGAAGCGGAAGAGAAAAATTACTTACCTGCTGTAGATTTCGGAATGATCTTACTTTCTACCAGCAAAGGTGTAATGTCTCATATCGAAGCTAAGAAACAACATGTGGGTGGCCGATTACTTGCTTATGTATATTAAGGAATGTTGATGTAAAATGGTTAAATTAGTAAGTACAGATACTGAAGTCGAAATCCCTAGCGATGTCACTCTAACTTTATCGGATGATAAAAAAGTCACCGTTAAAGGAAAAAAAGGCACCATTGTAAGAGATTTTGCACATGCAAAAGCAGTCCAAATTACACACATCGGCAATATGCTTTATTTCCATGCTGATTTTCCACGCAAGCGCCAAATCGCGCTGGTAGGAACATTACAAAACCATGTACTCAATATGTTCAAAGGAGTGCAAGAAGGTTATGTTTATAAAATGAAAATTGTATATTCTCACTTTCCAATTACCGTAGAACCACCTAAAAAAGGAAAAACAGCAATTCTCATTAAAAATTTCATTGGAGAACGAGCACCTCGAACGACTCATACTATTGGTGATGTAGTTGTAAAAGCCAATAAGGAAGAAGTTATTGTATCCGGTGTTGACAAAGAAGCCGTTGGCCAAACCTGTGCCAACATTCAAAAGTTGTGCAAGATCAAAGACAAAGATAAACGAGTCTTCAAAGATGGAGTTTATGTCTTCGAAAAATCTCTCGGAGAAACACAATTTTGGACAATCAAATAGACTCATAGGTGAAAATGAAAATGAACTTAAAAGAAAAAAACAGATTATTACGAGTTCGCACTACTAAAAAGAAACAACGCCCAAGCTTTGCTCGATTCGAATCTTGGCGATACAAAAAACTCTCAAAAAGTGGATGGAGAAAACAACGAGGTATTGATAACAAAACCCGACGTAAGACTAAAAATGGGGTCGTTTCACCTGAACCTGGTTTCGGATCTCCAAAAAATATACGAGGATTACATCCATCCGGATTAGAAGATATTTTAGTAATGCACGTCAAAGAATTAGAAACCCTTGATCCAAAATTCCATGCAATCCGAATTGCTGCACGACTTGGTGCACGAAAGAAATTAAATATTGTAGAAATTGCTCGTGAACAAGGATTTCGAGTATTAAACAGCGGTCTTGGAAAAGACGAAATGTTAGACTTAGAAGACGTTGAAGAGGAAGAAGAAACTGACGAAGAAATGGAAGACGAAGAATCAGAATCCCAACCAAAATCTAAGCGCGATCAAATCAAAAAATTAAAAGAAAAGAAACCTTCTGAGGAAGAAGAAACCGAAGACTCAGAAGAGGTCTCGGAATAATTGGAGGTTAAATTACAATGAATATTAACGCTCAAAAACGACTCGCGGCTGAAGTCTTAAAATGTGGAGTACATCGGGTATATGTTCATCCTGATGCTATGGAAGATGTTTTAATGGCCATCACTCGTGAAGACATTCGTAATTTAATTAAAAATAAAATCATTACTAAACGATACAAAAAAGGTGTGTCCCGAGGACGAGCCAACGAACAATTAAAGAAGAAACAAAAAGGACGTGCTCGTGGATATGGAAGTCGAAAAGGGTTAAAATCTGCTCGATCTGATCCAAAACGAAACTGGATTAACAAGATTAGACCTTTAAGACGTGAATTGAAAAAATTACGATCTACTGAACGAATAGAAGTATCCGTTTATCGAGAATTATATCTGAAAGCCAAAGGTGGGGCATTCAACTCTGTTGCAACACTACACCGATATATCGATGAACACAAACTTATGAGGAGCTAAGGTGAATAAAATGGCAAACGGTCCAAAGTATAGGGTTCCCTTCCGAAGAAGACGCGAAGGCAAAACCAACTACCATCGAAGATTAAAATTAGTCTTATCCCGACGAAATCGTCTCATTGTTCGATCTTCTAACAAGCACACTATTGTGCAAGTTATGGCATCGGCAGTTGTAGGTGATAAATTACTCGCACAAAGTCATTCGACTCAACTTGAAAAAGAATTTAGCTGGTATTACAATACAGGCAACCTCCCATCCGCATACTTAACAGGATATCTTTGCGGATTACGAGCCAAAAAAGCCGGTATCGAAGATGCTATCTTAGATGTTGGAATTTTAGTCCACGATAATCGTATGAAAGCTGCTTTCAAAGGATTTATCGATGCTGGAGTTGAAGTTCCTCATGGTGAAGAATGGTTCAGTGAGAACTCTGAAGATCGAATTGCTGGACAACACATTGCAGATTATGCCGCAACATTGTCCAAAGAAGATTCGAAAAAATATAAAAAACTCTTTTCTGCAACTCTAAAGAAAAAGGGCGACCCAACCAAAATTGTCGACCAGTTCAAGAAGGTCAAATCCGAAATGGAAAAAAAGGTGTAATAAATGTCAGAAAACAAATCAACTTCAAGTAACCAAGGTGGCCGACGCGGTTCAGGCGGCCGACGTGGTCCAGGTGGTCCTGGTGGCAATCGAGGTGGACGAGGCGGTCAGCGTCGTAAACCATTTGTCAGAAGAAATCCATTGGATGATTGGGTACCTTTAACTCGACTCGGTCGATTAGTGAAGGAGGGCCAAATTACATCTGTTGACGAAATCTTAAAGAATAACTATGTCATTAAAGAAAAAGAAATTCTTGACACACTTATTCCAAACCTAAAAGAAGAAGTCATCGATATTAAAATGGTGCAGAAACAAACTGATGCAGGAGAACAATCTCGATTCAAATGTTCAGTTGTTGTAGGAAACAAAGATGGATTCGTAGGACTTAATTCCTCAAAGAATAAAGAAGTAGGCCCTGGAATTCGCAAAGGTATTGCAAAAGCTAAACTACACATTATCCCAGTCAAACGGGGTTGTGGAAGTTGGGAATGCAATTGCGGAGGACACCATTCAATCCCATTCGAAGCATCTGGAAAAATGGGAAGTGTACGAGTTACTTTGAAACCAGCCCCAAAAGGGACCGGATTGGCCTGCTCCGATACTGCAAAGCTCGTTTTACGACTTGCAGGAATTACGGATATTTGGACAATTACCAAAGGAAATACCAAAAACCGATCCAATATGGCTAAAGCAGTCTTCAACGCCTTAGAAAACATGTATAAAGTCATGACTAAGGAAGATTGGAGCGCATAATCTACGAGGTAAATGAAAATGTCAAGCAAAGTAAAAACTGAAAAAGAAAATGTTGCTAAAGTTTCAAAGAAGGTTAAAAAAGAACCAGCACCAGAAGAAACCGTATGTGTTATTCGGATTCGAGGTGCTCATGGAATGAATCGTAAAATTTTAAACACCCTTCATTTAATGAATCTTTATTCGGTCAACAGTTGCACTCTCTTACGTACTGACGCATCTACCCGAGGAATGTTGCAAAAAGCTAAAGATTATATTGCTTATGGAACTGTTTCCGAAGAATCTCTTAAAAAGTTATTAGCCAAGCGAGCACTTTTACGTGGAAGCAAACCTTTAACTGATGAACACATCCGATTCTCAACAGTCTATAAATCTATTGGTGATTTAGCAAAAGCACTCCATGAAGGGAAAATTCGATTAAAAGAAGTGAAAGATCTGAAGCCAGTATTCAGATTACACCCTCCAATTGGGGGATTCAAAGGTTCCATTAAGAAACCTATTGCAGCTGGCGGCGTTTTAGGCAACATTGGCGATAAGATCAATGTTTACCTTAAAAAAATGATCTAAGGAGATAATCAAAATGCCAACAACACACAGAAAGAAAAGCCGAAAAATGCATGCTAATCGAACTCGAGGGTATGGAACCATTGGAGCACATCGAGCCAAAGGTCAAACCGGTGGTCACGGACTTACAGCAGGAAAATTCAAATATAAATGGTCTTATTACCAAATGATGAAAGCTAAAGGCTTTCCTGGCCCTGATGGAGATAAATGGCGAATAGGTAAAACAGGATTTATACGACCTCAAAACATTCGTCGAATCCAAAAAGTTACACCGATCAACCTCAAAGATATCGAGCTTATTGCTGATAAATGGTTAGCAGAAGAAAAGATCGAAAAGAAAGGGGAAACCTATATGATCGATTTGAAATCTTTGGGCTACAATAAGCTTATCGGAAAAGGTAAAATCACCAAGAAATTGGATATTACTGTAGCCAAAGCCAGCAAAGGCGCCGTTGAAAAGATGACGGAAGCCAAATGCAAACTTACCTTAACTGCGAAAGCAGAATAAGTTTTTTTTCTTTATAACTTTTTAATTCTTAATTTATCTTTCAGTTTGAAACAACTTTTGTGATGATTTTATAAATAATTAAAGATTTTAAAAAAAGGCTTTCAAATGAAATATCCCCGAATTGTTTGGCAAGGTAATCACAAATACAAGACTTTAGGATCGCATGAACTTTCCATGCAATTCCCTGAACAGGAGAAAAAAGCACTTGATGATATTGTCTATCAACTAAAGGAAAATATCAAAATATTCCAAGAATCGCTATTTACTGACATGCAAAATCCTTACTACAAACACATGGATATCGAAAGTTTAGAAGTGCAAAAAGGTCATCTTATTTTAAGGATCACCAATCCCTTTCATATAGAACATTTGATTCTTTTGTATCGCAAAATACAAAGGATTCCAGAATCCATTGAAAACCTTACCCATTTAAAACATTTAAATATCTCCAATAATGATTTGCTCTATCTACCTG
The DNA here is from genome assembly GCA_025839675.1 of Candidatus Lokiarchaeum ossiferum. GTDB lineage: Archaea > Asgardarchaeota > Lokiarchaeia > Sigyniarchaeales > Promethearchaeaceae > Lokiarchaeum > Lokiarchaeum ossiferum. The sequence goes on along the minus strand of CP104013.1, from coordinate 4,173,044 downwards.
AATCAATTAGAAAATTAAAAAATCTTGAAGTATTATCTGTAAAGGATAATCAACTTTCGTTTCTCCCAGAATTTATTCAAGATTTAACGAAGTTGGAAGTATTAGATCTCAGTAATAATAAAATATCTTATTTTCCTCGATTTTTTCAACAAGTTCCAAAGTATGTGTTCACTCTTTTTAATTTTAAAGGAAATCCCATTCGTTCTTTAGCAAACATTTCCAGAAATCATTTAGAACAGCTGGTAAAATTCATTTCGATCAATATCCTCAAATTGGGAAATTGGCAATCTTTTTCTTCCTTTGTACTCACACCAAAAGCGACCCGGCTAATCCGAAAATGTTATGATCTCGAGAATAGAGTACATTATAGAAAAATGGATTTGGAATCTTTAGAATTGAATTTGAAAGTATTTGAAGAATTATATCACTATTATTATAAAGATCCATTGCATTTAGCTGAAGAATACAGCGAAACTGCGGATTTAACACCAGATGAAAAGATACGTTTAATCCACGAGGCGGATCATAGAGTTAGACAAATTCTAGAAGAAAATTGTTCTGTTAAGGATCCAATTCTAATGCAAGTAAATCAACGTTTGAAGATCTCCTTGTCAGATTCGATGAACCTTTTTCTTTAAATAAGTTTTATATCTTTAAAAATCAATATTGAAAAAATTTTAAGAGTTAATTTCAAAGCATTGCTATAATTCCATTGAACGTTAATAATAAATGTTCAATAACTCGATTTAAGCAAGGAGTTGAAGAATTAAGTAATTAGATATTAATATGATGAAATTATTTCAAAACTACTCCTTTCGACATATATCGATACAAATTAAATTATTCCAAAATCTTTCCAAAAAAAAGGTATAAGTAAGCTTTCTTTCTATTTGTATCTAAGATGAGTCTTGAATTAATTAGAGCAGATCATAGTGAAGCGATGATGTTCCTTTTTGGACACTATGATGTTTTATTGAAAGTGATTGAAGCAATTAATTTCAAAGGAGGAGAAGCGTCTATCCCATCCTTGAAAATTGCTACCATGCTAGAGGAAAATAGTTTGGATGAAGGATTACATAGTGGTGAAATCCTCAAACTATTAGAAAAAGAAGATGATGATACTTATTGTATCAACGATTTAGGTGAAAAATGGTTAAGTGAAACAAAAGGAGAACGACAATTAATTATCGCCAAGAATATTTTAACCATAGATCCATATCGGGATATTATTTATCGGACGATTGTTTCTGAATCAAAATCAATGAAGGTGGATGAAATTGCGAAGGCATTTTATATTATTTTAGGCAAGGTTCGAGAAGAAATCAGAAAACAAATCATCGATTCATTTGTTAATTATGGTGTTTATTGCAATTTATTTGAGATGGTTGATGACAAAGCAAATCCACGCATCAAAATGACCACAAATGGAGAAAAATTATTTGAAGAGTATAGAGTAGTTCAGAAAGCTAAGAGAAAAGCAAAAAAAAGCGGAATTTCTCCAAGTGTATCAACCACAAGTTCATCAATTATTAGTGATCTTTCTTGTCAATCATGTGGAAAAAAAATTCTTCCAGATTATATGATGTGCCCCTATTGTGGAACAGGATTGAAACGATCTTGCAGCAATTGTGGTAAAGAATTACAACCTGGATGGAAGATGTGTCCATTTTGTGGGACAGGTAATTGAGCTTTAAATTTTAAAGAGTAGTGAACAGAAATGATCAAGCTCAGCGATTATGTTAAAACAATGATGGAAAAAATAGATGATATTGTTACCCGATTGGACCGAATGGAACGAGCAGATTTAGAAGATAAAAATGTAGTAATGAAAGATAAAATGGATGATCTTCTCAAACGCGTTCTTAATATCGAATCAAATATAAATGTTAAACAGGAATTTTAAAACTCACATCGATAATATTTTTCTTGAACCTTTAATTCTATTATCAAAAATTTTTTCTCTTTCTTTCTTAAAAAAACAATTAATTGTTAGTTTGAAGAAAAAGGATCATTCGTACAATGATTAAAGTTCAACTGGAAAGAAATTGAAAAAAGAGAGTTCAAAGAACTAAAAAATTATTTCAAATTTTCTTTGATTTCTTCCATAATACTTAAAGCGGCTTCATCATCAGGAACTGCTTTCAAGTATTTTTCAAAATATTTCATTGCATCTTTCCATGATTCCTTCATATATGCAGCAACACCCATAATATTGTATATCGATAGATATCCTGGATCCTTTTTCAAAACATTTTGGGCAATTTCCAAGGCTTTATCTGGCTCTTCCATCCCTAAATGTACTTGAGCAATTCGATGTAATGTTTCTGCTTCATTTTCGGCCCCGCCAAATTGAATTGCTTTATAATAAGCCTTTAAAGCATTTTCATACTGATCCATATCAAAGAAGGTTTCACCCAACTCATAATGAATCATGGCATTATCAGGGGAAATTTCAATTCCTTTTAAAAATACCTTGACGGCATCACCGTTTTTGCCCTGAATTCGATAAGTAAATCCTAATCCCGCATAACCAGATGCACTATCAGGAAGTAACTCAGTAACCTTGGTGTAGGATTCCTCAGCCTCGGCAAATTTGTTTAAATTTGTGGAGACAAATCCATGGTCAAGTAATAAAGAAACGTTAGTAGGATCCTCTTTTAGGGGAGGGGTGATCAATTTTAACGCTTGTTTAAAATTTCCATCAGAGATTGCTTTGGCAATTTTTTCTGAAACTTTCTCATCAAGAACCATATGTTACGAAAATCGCCAACGTACTAAAACATTGGGATTTTTGAATTAAGAAAAACCTTTGTTCTACATTTTTTTATATAACTAAATTTGCCATAGCACTAATGAGTTGTTTTTTACCAAAAATTGCGAAACAAATCTCTCTGGGTTTGCTTTTATTCAACCCATAACTCAGAAGAGAATTTATTTGCTGACAAAAGAAAAAATTGTGGTCGAAATAGTAAGAAAGAAGAGCGGAATCTCTTTAGGAAGAAAAAAACTAATTAAAAAGTGATCTTCTGGCGTGGAGTGATTCTCATCGTTTCGGGGGGTGGGGTCATCTTTTTATTCTTAATCTCGGTCCATTTTCTAAAGCTCTACAAAGAATGGAAATTTAAATATTACATTCTTTATTTTTGGGGTATCCTATTTTTCGCAATAACATCAGCTAATAGGTTAATCGGAATTTTTCTAATATCCTCGGATATTCCCTATTTTCATGAATTTCTTATGATTGCCCATCTCTTAATGCATATTGCCATTCTGATAATATATCTTGTTGAATTGAGCACTATTACCTCAAAATTTAACTTTCGATACACTGTATACCCTATTTTCTTTGGAATGAAATTTATAATTTTATTATTTCCCCAGTTTTCCTATCCTGCCCATATCGAATCACTTCATATCAACTATTTGGTGCCTGTTGATCCAAATTTGTTCTTTTTTGACATATTGCTCTTTCTTCCCATCATGGAATTAATGATTAAATTTATACAAAAGGCAAGGGAGCAATACTTTAACGATAGCCAAGGGATAAATTTTCGAAATTTTTTTTTAGTTATACTTGTTTATGTGATCTGTTATCTGGTCAGTTTTATTTCAACAGAAGTTTGGAAATATTTCCTCATAGAATTTGGATGTTTAGTACTCTATTTTGGAATATGGATTGTCATCCGGAATGATTCTACATTTTTCCTTTTATCACGAGCCCGGGTTAGTCAAATTTTGATCACTGAAAAAAAACCCACAGGTATTCCAGTTGGACAAATCCGTTTTGATGGAAAAAAAGAAAATGCTAATATGTTGTCCAGCATTTTGCAGACCATCCCCCATTTGCTTAAAGCCCCACTTGAACTAACTTTGGGGACAGTAAAAGCAGAATTCAGCCTCATTCGTTTTGGGTCAACATGGATCATTATTGAATTTTATCAAGATTACTTTGGGTTCCTTTTCATTGACCGTGACGATGAAGTAGCCTATCACAGTCTTCATCGTATCCTCACAACCACGATAGAATCTTGGGAAAAGGCATTGTTGGATGATAGGTCTCCAAACGAACCTTTTGGGGCGGAAAAAATGAGTAAAATATTATCGAAAATCGATTTTAACCTACCAATTATTCAGCGAAAAAAGGAATCATGAAAGAATTTTGGTCACAAGTCAAGAAGGGGGAAGATTTTTTACCCAAAAGTCTAACCGTGTGAGTTGTTACTTTTAACAGAAAAGATTGTTCTTTTAGAATTAGATAATCAGTCTTGATAACTTTCAAGTTCTTCTGCTTCGTATATTCCCTATGCTATTGCTGGAGCTGGGATTATCAAATAGGTTTTTTAAGAAATAATGGTGATAAATTCGTTTTCCCAGATCCCTTAACACCATTAATGACCCTATCGTCGCATTTTAGTTCAAATTTTAGATATTTCAGAGTCGCAGTTAGATTTTGCTCAGAATTGTTGAATTAAAATTTAACAAGGAAGAAATACGGATAAGGCATATCAAAAGAAAAAAATATATATTTTTTACCAACTAAGAATATGGTAAGCATGAGTTATCCGAAAGAGAAGATTGCAAAGGAAAACGAACAAAAAATGTATGCTTGGCTCAGAAAAAATGAATCCAAGCTTCCTTTAACTTTGTATGGAATTTGTAAGGAATTGCAATGGACATTTGGAGCAACTCGCGGAACCCTTCTACGTATTGAAAAGAAAAATCCCCGATTTCTCATTAAAAAGGAGATAATTGACCCGCAAAATAAACGATTTAAAACAAAAATCGCTCTTCGAAATTCACGATCGGAACAAAAATTGATGGATGAGTTTAATGCATTTCCAGAATTTCAAAATCAAAGTGATTACGATTTACCTGGTATCAAAGAGATGGTGAATAAATATCTGAAAAGATTAACTCTATTAGATGATAAAGTAATGGAACTTATTCAAACCATAACACACACAAAAACGCTTGAAAATATAGTAGAATTAGAATTTGGCTTAAGTGAAGAAGAACGGAAAGAATTGGATCAATTAATTCAAGAATTGGCCGATTAATACAGATAAGACGATTAATACAAAAAAATGAGGTGAAATTATGTCTCTGGATGAAGCAAAACGGAAACTTGAACAACTGAAACTTGAGATGGAGGAAAAAAAGAAGAAAGGAAATAAAACCAAGGCTAAACCAAAAAAAACAAAATCAAAATCGTCAAGTTTGGAGAGTAAAATTGGCGAGATGGATGTAGCCATATCAAAACAAATTCTTGATCTGCTGTTAGACAAAATATGGACACTTGACAATATCGAAAATGAAGCCCTTGATAAAGATATTAAGGAAATCTATCAAAATGAAATAGGCCAACATCCTTTACTTGTGGACTCACAAAAACTTTTTAGTTTAGTTCGGGACCAATCATTTTTCAAATTGAGGTCGGGGAAATTATTATCCTATAACGAATTTCGGCAAACTTGGCAAAATTATTGTGGAGCGGGAAAAATGTATATTCTTTCGGGAAGAAAAGAATTCGTGAAATTTCTTACAAATAAATATAAAATGAATTGGGTAGATCAAAATGGACAGTTATTAAAAGAAGGCACATTTCAATTGCTCTATCGATTAGAACGAGAACCCAAAGCGGTCGAACGTATTGCCCAAGAGATAAGTTACAATTATAATTTGTTGATAGATGACAAACGCCTAGATAATTATTTATTTCAATTTCGGAAGGCTATTACGAAGTTGATAAAGAAAGAATTACTCGCTTTTAAAAGCTAAAATCCGACTATTTTTCATTTCATCTAATGTATCAATAAAGAACTTTCAAGAACAATACTAATAATTTTTTTAGTTAAGATCAATTTTTCACACTAACTCGAGCTAAAACCTTTAGTGATTTTTAAATGGGTAAAATTAAACAGTACTTCTCCGAAAAAGGAGATAAGATAAAAACAAGTGTAAAAATCGATAAGGATGCACCCTTTTTCTACATTTCTTTGGTTTTGATAGTTATACTGGCAATATTAGTCCGTGCCTCGCCGGTAGTTCAAGGAACATTTCTTATCAAAGCATTTGACCCTTGGTATCAATATGATTCATTAACAAAACTTATTGATATGGGGCTTTACGATTGGTTACACTTTCATGATTTTAAATTCTGGTTTCCCGAGGGTGTGGATCGATTCAATTTACGACCTGGCCTATTAGTTACTAATGCATTAATTTATTGGTTTTTAAATGGAATCGGAATTTCCGTGACCGCATTCCAAGTAGCCTACTATTTTCCAGCTTTTATGGGTGGATTAACTGTATTAGTGATGTATTTCCTCGGAAAAGAAATCTTGGATCGAAGAACCGGATTAATTGCAGCATTCTTCTTAGCTTTTAGTCCTGGACATATGCAACGAACTGTGATTGGGTTCTTTGACAATGAAACTATCGGAGTTTTTGCGGTATTATTAACCTTCCTTTTCTTTATTCGTGCAGTAAAATCGGGTAAACTTTCAGATGGAATTTTTGCGGGGCTTTCAATTGGATATCTCGCTCTTAGTTGGGGAGGATTAACATATGCGTTCAGTTTACTTCCATTAATTGTCTTTATCATCATTATATTAGATAAATACAACCCAAACATTCTGATGGCCTATACAAGTTCTATCATGATTGGTTTGTTAGTTTATTCTATTAACCCTGGTTTTAAGTGGGGAACAAATTTCAACGATATGGATTTCTTTGTGCCCTTTTTCTTTGAGATTGCGTTAGTTGTATATCACTTTATCTATATGCAAAAAGAGAAGGGGAATTATGAAAAAATTCTCACAGGTATTAAGTGGGGATCAATCCCAGTAATTTTAACTGCATTGATTATATTCTGGGTAAATCCAGGGATTCTTCCTTTCGATCTTGCAGGAAGGATTGAATCAATTATTAATCCTAACATTCGCGATGCGATTAATTTAGTCGCCTCTGTTGGGGAACACGCCCCAAGTCCATGGAGTGTATTTTATTACAATGCATTCATCCCACTGTTGTTTATAATTCCAGGAATTTACTTTGCTATCCGCAGAGGCAATATGGAAGATATTTTAATGATTGTGTTTGTATTAACCTTATTTTACTTCACAGGAAGTATGATTCGAATTATATTGTTATTTGCTCCCGCCGCAGCCCTTCTCGGAGCATATGGTTTAGCAAATATCATGAAACAATTTGGAACTCTGATGAAGAAAGACCAGATGATCACCAGACGGCGAAAACGGCAGATTCAACGCACAATCGCAAAATCAGAAGGAATTGTCGTATATATTGGAATTGGGCTTTTATTCTTTGCTCAATCCATTCATGCCATCGATATTTCCGCCGAACAAATGGGTTATGCAGATATTGTTACAGCAGGGGCCCTTCATGATTGGGAAGAAACACTCACTTGGATGAAATATAATTTAGATAGTTCTTCCGTTGCCGTATCTTGGTGGGATTATGGATATTGGTTATCTGCGATCGGTAATATCACAACGGTCAATGATAACGGAACGTGGAATCAGACGCGGATAGGGATGACGGGAATGGCCATGATGGAAACGAATGAGAGAGTCAGCGCACAAATATTCCAGCGTCTCCAAGCAGATTATGTTGTAGTGTTCTTCGGGCATTTATATAGTGGAATCGGAGGCGATGAAGGGAAATGGCCTTGGATGCTTCGAATTTGCAATGATAATACAGATTATTATGATAATTTGGGTATGAGACAAGATTGGTGGGAAAGTGAAACAGAAGTTTTCAATGAAGCGGATTATGTAAATGAAACTACCGGTCTTTATGGAGATAAATGGTTTGATTCAACTTTGGTTCGCCTCATGTTTGCCGGTGCCATAACAACGTCAGCAGGCTTACCCCAAAATTATAACCAACTCCAAGAAAATTTAGTCAATCAAATTGAAGGGACAGACACTATTCAAGCCCGAACAGATGCAGACGGTGATCTTTGGAGCACCCACGATTCAATTAATGGTGCTTTTGAACCCCAATACTTCACACCAGCATTCTTCTCAACAAGTGAGATAGTGAAAGTGTTTAAAGTAGATTATACTGGTTTAGAAGCCGAATTTGAAGTAAAAGATACCCATTTAGATACTGATGGAACTGGATATTTCGAGGTTGAAAATACAGGCAACGAACCGATCAAGATTGATAGTCTACAATTGAACTACGAGGGATCATCCTACGATTTGAACTATACAGTTGAAAACGATCTGAATGATATCCAAGCAGGTGAATCTCGATATGTCTGGTTTGATACGGAAGAAATAAATGAAGATTGGACAGAATTGAAATCATATAGCCTAAAGGCTACGGCTAACTTTATTGGAGATCAAGGAAGAGGGTATTTTATTACCGCTGATAGCTCTACATCACTGGTAGAGGTTCCTTCGGAAGAATTGATTAGTATTGACCGATCAGCAAGTTCTATTGAACTTGATGGGGCAGATCAAAATTTCAATATCAACATTAAAAATGATGGAATTCGACCAGTTTTAATGGAAAACATAACAATCCTTGGTGAAGATACTGCGACAACCCCAACTTTAATTGCTCCGTCGAACAATTATACTTTTAGTATAACCAGAAACGACATTGCGATAAATGATAAGTTCAATGAAGATGTTCAAATTCAAATGAATAGTAAGCTTGGAAAGGTAGTTAGTACCACTTTAGGTGTCAATACCAAAGGATACAAACTTTCTATTAAAGGAGATTTAACCACCAAGATCCAAGATAGCTATCTGTATGATTATGCCTCCTATTCTCAAAAAGAAGGCCCAATTGGAGATCTCTATATGAATTATAATACAGATTCGTATTTGTTGGATGATGGAACTTTACAATTGACTGTAGAAAACACGGGAGAGAAGACTTTCAGCATTCAAAGTATCTATGCAGATGATGTTCATTATGATATTGAATTGGATGATTTTCTAAATGGGGGAGATCCGTTCTTAGAAGCAGGAGAATCGGTCACACTTCAGACTACGATTACAGATGTTGTTTTAGATACACCAGTAAAAATCGTGATTACTGGGATGAATGATCAAACAGTATCATCGGATGGGGCATATATGATCCCTCGAAGTGCATCTAAATCAATTGCAATCATGGATGAAGCAGATTCAATGTCTGCCGCATTTACGGATGAATCCGTTCGATTAGTTGTAAAAAACACGGGTAGTTTAGCAATTACTCTGGATAATATTATTGTTAATGATACTTTAGCAACAAAAGTTGATTTAACAAATGGAATGGTTATTGGTGGAACGACTTCAACATTGACGATTCAACCGAATGGCATTGCAGTATTAGATGTAGATTATAGTGGTCTCAAAGTTAACATCTCCAATACCGTTGAAATTGTGTTAAACACGACTGAAGGAATAGAAGCATCTGCAGATTTCACTTCCAGACTGCCTCAACTCACTTCACCTGTTAAAATTGAATTAAAGGATAATACTGAAACGTATACCGAAGCCAACTACTTACCTAATAAATTAGATGTAAAAATAATATTATCTATGGTAACCGATGAATCAGTGAATTTAGATGGTTTCTATTACAAAATAAATGATGCAGAAGATTACGTCTTCATTAGTATGTCAAATATCACAGTAAAAAATGCTGATGGAGATATAGTTTCAGATAGAATCATAAGTGGATCCAGTGTAGAAGGAGAAACGTACTATTATTCTATTGATATTAACCTTGATCTAACAACAACTGTCGGTTCCGATTTCCACATCAAAATTGTTACCGCAGAAGGATATGAATTGTTTGATACTCTTACAATTGCTTAGAAATATCCAATATCTCTTTTTTTTCCTCAGTCTTAAAGGTTATAACCTATATTTCAAAGTATAGCCTCCTTTTCCTTTTTTGTAAATATTTTACATTTTCATAGCTTGATCTTACAATGATTTCCTCAAGTTGATTTAACATACGATTTCTATACCAAAAAAGAGTTAATTCTTGATGATGAATCCCTTGTTTTAAACCTTGATTACGATAAAACTGCCATCCATTGTGGATCATTACACGAAGGTACAATTCCGCCAGATGTACAGTTGGATAGCGGTATCGGAATTGTTCATGAATTCTATTTAAAGAGCTGAACCCTGTTTCCTGATTCCATCGAATTTTATAGGTCTTAGTCAACCATTTTGCCCACGATCGTTTATTTTTCCAAGGATCCAAGGTTGTAAAGAATGCTGATAATTGGTGAATCGCCTCATCATAAGTGATTTGCTTCTTCCAGAATTGATCACGGATTTTCCACGCAGGTTGATCATCATGTCCTACAATGACAATATGTAGATTCACCGAACTTTGCCAGGGTTTTGCACCTGGTTTCTGTTTAAATAAGTAAGTTGAGACTAAAGGGGCCGTTTTTAGCAAGTAGTTTTTAATTCGGCGTTTAACATGTGAGTATTTCTTTGCTGGCATTATGATCGGAATTTTACGATCTTTTAACATTTTCACGAGTTGTACTCGATAAAATTCCCGATCCATTAGACCATAATTAAACCCAAAATTATTGAATTTCAACCAATCAACAGAATTTGGGATTGATAGCCAACGTCCCACCCCTTTCTGCAGTAAATAGAAATCGGTAAAGAGGGTAATATTTTGACAATGAGTTGAATGACCTTGAAACATACGCACTGTTTTAGTACCCATGTGACGCTTGAAGGTCTTCTGTTCATACGGGGTCTGAGTTGAACCATAATAAGGATATTCCGTATTATCGACCAAGAATCGCCATTTTTGAGAAGGACCAAAGAAAGTAGCGATCTTACGACAGAGGGCCATATTGATATTTCCGAAGAGATTTTGAACTTCTTTTTTCGATAACCGGCGGAAAAATTTGTCGACATCGGTCTGATGTGGGATAAATCGTCGATGACGTACTTTATCTTGAAATCGTTTGGGTTGTAAGCGATATTTTGACTTGTAATGTCTAACAAGGAAAGCATTTAGACCTTCAGAAGCAACATGGACTGAGATTTGTCGAGTAAGTGCATATAATTTTGGGAAGACAAAATCAGCCCATGTATATAGCCGAGGACGGAATCGTTTGGCCAGCCCCAATAGTTTGATCTGCTCATTAAGTAAAGCTTTAAATTCTTTCAAAAGAAAGATATCCTTAGGGAAAGAGCAGTCGGTCGATTGGGGAATCGCCCGTGACTGTAAAGATATCATATAGATTCAATATTATTTCTTCTTTCCCTTTTATAACTTGATCGGTTTTCAGCTTGGAACGGTTATAGGCGATTTAATTCGGATCGTTTATAACCTTGAAGACTGTTTTCCTTTTCCTTTTCCCTTTTTGATTTTTAAAATCTCTTTATTTTATTTTTGATTTAATCACCATTTGAGTGAAAATGTGTAAAGATACAGTTCAAAACATTTCTGGATTTTTTTAATTAAAACGAAAATTGATCGTTCACTTTTCTTAATTTTAAGGAAAAAGGTAAAATTGGCTATTTTAAGAGAGAAATATTAATCAGAACTAGATGAACTCTCAGATGAAAAATTTTGCATGGTCCACTATGGATCGAAACAAATTAACACAAAATTTAGAAGAAAAACATTTTGACTTAATAATTATTGGAGGAGGAATGACTGGGGCAGGAATTTGTCGAGAAGCTGCATTACGTGGGCTTTCCTTTTTATTACTCGATAAGAATGATTTTGCATTCGGCACATCTTCCCGCTCTTCAAAATTAATCCATGGAGGATTACGTTATTTAGGAAATAACCAATTCAAAGTTGTTCGAGAATCATGCACGGAGAGAAATTGGTTACGTAATCATTTTCCCAATCTAGTTCGACCACTTGCTTTCAATCTCTACTCATACGAAGGATATATGTATTCCCCTCAAAAAGTAAAAATTGCTCTGTATCTCTATAACAAATTTAGCGATACATTTTCGAAATTTAAAAATTATGCCAAACCTAAAATTTTGACGCGGGAAGAATTTCTCGAAATGGAACCCAATATTCGAGAAGAAGGATTCGTAATGGGAGGCTATTATTACGATAATAATGTTGATGATGCACGTTTAACCTTAGAGACAATCAAAGAATCATTATTTTTTGCTAAAGGAAAATCTATTGCACTTAATTATGCAAAAGTTGATGGATTTGAAACAAATGAAACAGGAAAAGTTATTGGAGTAAAAATTGTCGATAAAATCTCAAACCAAGAATATTCCGCTTTCGGAACCCAAGTTGTTAATGCAACGGGGATATTCACGGATGAAATTTTGCAGTCTCAATCAAAATATATTCGACCTACAAAAGGAGTTCACTTGGTTATTAAAAATGAACGATTGGGAAATCATCAAGCCTTTGGATTACAATCGAAGGAAGATGGAAGATTTTACTTTGTTTTAAGAAGAGAAAAATACACAATAATAGGGACCACTGATACAGATTATAACGGCGATTTAAATAATCCGATTTGTACTAAAGCAGACGCAGATTACTTGTTAGATGGAGTCAATTTTCTATTTCCTAATGCCCATATTACAGAAAAAGACATTATTTCAACCTATGCTGGAATACGTCCTCTTGTTGTTGATCCAAATGCTAAGGATGCTGGAGAAGTCTCCCGAAAACATGTTATTATTGACCATACTAATGGTCTCGTTTCATTAATTGGAGGAAAATTAACAATTTATCGCTTGATGGGTGAAGATTTGCTTTATCATTTGGTAAAAAAGAATATCTTCCCAAAATTTCCGCGGAATCATATGAAAAAGAAGTTCAGTATGCAGCCATTTATTGTCGGATTGAAAAAGGAGGAATTTGACAACATTTATAGTAAAGGCGAAAGACAAGGCATATACCCAAAGCTCGATGATGAACTACTGGAAGATTTACATCGCCAATATGGAAATCAAGCTTTCGAAATATTAGAAGATATCATGAAAAATCCAGAAAAGGGAAAACCTCTAATTGAAGGTAATAATTTTTGCGCTGCGGAAATAGAATGGATCTGTGATCATGAATTAGCCCCCCATCTTTTAGATATGGTTTGTAGAAGAACAGAAATATCCTTATTTGTCCACCATACCAAATCACAAGAAATTGCAAGTAAAATAGCTACGATTATGGGAGAAAAATATGGATGGGATAATACAAGAGTGAAGGAAGAAATACAAACTTATGTTGATTATGTTAGTAATTGGCTTTGGTTTTGATTCTTAAGGGAATTTATTCCATTTTTAAATGATTTAACTTTTGGATAAATAAGATAAAACATTTTTTTAGAATTTTGTAGTGTATTTGAACATAAATATTTAATTTTTGATTCAAAATTGACCGATATTTATGCATTGGACAAGTTGCAGTTAGTTTAAATAAGAATTTGATTAAATCAACATAGCAATGATAATCCCTCTGAAATATAATTAATTGGAAGGGCAATATCACGAGAAAGATAAAAATGAAAACAATTTCACAAAAAAACTCCCAACTTACTATATCTGCAAAAAACGTTAAAATAAGCTATGAAAGTATCGAGAATCAAGATCAAAAAGATGCAACCATTGGAATTTGTCAAGATGATCTTGACATCTGGATATACCTAATGAACGATTGTCTCTAATTTATCCCCAAAAAAAAGGCTTATATTTCAAAAGTACTAATATCGGTTTCAATATAATCAATATAGTTTGAAATATATTTTTTCAAATTCAAAATAGAAGGAGATTGCCCCGTCCTGACAAAAATTGCTGTTGCAGCATTAGCAACAATCAAAGATTCAGCAGAAGATAATTTAGATAACTTTGAGATTAAAATTCCTGCATTGAAATGATCTCCTGCAGCTACTGTAAATTTAGGTGCAGAAGTATAACCTTCTGTCACCCAAAAATGATTCTCATGACCGGTAATTGTTGCAAAATGAGGCTCATGTATGACAAGATGAGTCAAATTTAGAACAGAATTGATATTTTGACCTGCCTTTTCAAAAGATTGGAGACTTCCCTTTTGTATTTTTGGTACTCCTTCACGATTTAATACATTCGACACGTCAATGGCTTCCCGATCGTTGAGACTTAGAACCACCGGAATTGTTTCATCAATTTTTCCAAGTAAGGAAAGCATATTGCGAATTTCTTGGTGGGAACGCTTGGTAAAATCTGCAGGGTCTACAAAAAAGAGTTTTTTTTGAGATTTAGAGACATTGGGCAGTATATCTGATATAAAATGTTCAAAATAATTATTCATATGTAACATTAAACTCCAATGACCATTTCCTATAGCATCATTCCGATTAAAAGCCTCAATAACTGCATCTATTCCACCCATCCGAGAAACTAAAGTTTTCCAATCAAGTTCAAATAATCCTCCCATATCTTGTGACATGACTTTACCATCAGAGAATTCCATAGCCAAAGTCTCACCACTGTTTGCAACAGAAAATAAATTTACATTAGAAGGGAGATTTTGGAACAGAGGATCAATCTCCGGATACCCCATTGCAGCGTATAAGTCTATTGTTGATTTTGGAACCATATTTGCAATTGCCCGAGCCATATTAGGGGCAAAACCTCCAGCCAACTTTATTTTAAGAACTCGTTCAATGGAAGTTGAACTTCCAGCAGTATCAACAATTCTTTGTCCAAAATCGGCCATATTAGCATAAATTTCATATTCAGCAACATTCTGCCGAGATTTTAACATATTATAAAGTAAATCCACATAACCATCAAAACCCATGAAAAATCGCAGCGATTCTGAAGCATTTTCTATTCGATCAAGATTATTCAGAGCACTTGAAAAGGATTCAATTGTACAATCATAATCATTGTATTTTTTGTATTTTCCCATATTCAACACTTAAAATTATTCAGAAGGCTTAAAAAAATTGAGGATGTGATTGGTTAACAAATCTTATGATTATTGATACAACCAGATTTATAATTAGAAATCTCCATAGGTTCGAAGATGTTGGCCTTTTGATTCTTGATCTACTAAGGCATTCATTAATTTTTCACCATTATCAATAACAATACTATAATATTGATCCCCTTCCCCTACTTTCAAATTAATCAGAGCAAGTTGGGCATTGAGAGCTGTTTTATTTATTAAATCTATCCCTTTATAAATTAAATTTGGAGACCACATTGGGCGCATGGAGGCCCACCATAACCAACATGAGTGAAGAGATTCATCATAAAAAAATCGAGCTGTCTTGTAATAATTTGAAAAATTAGAATCTTCACCTTTTTCTAGTGCGCATTTTTCAACGATCTCCATTAATCGATAAAGAGCTCTTAACATACGATATTGATACTTATGTATAGGGTTGAGAGGATGCATCCAGAGCGGATATGGTACTTTTGCAGCTAAATCCCCCCCATCAGTACTCCATGATGATGATTTAATCTGCTTTCCAATCTTTTTGGGAAATTTCTTCAGTAAATCCGATATAAAACAAATTTTGATATCGGATCTATCTTCAATAATTGAAAAAGCTTTTCCCAAAAAGCTGGTTTCATAATATTTGATGTGATGACCAAATGTTTCAGCATCTTGCGCTGTAATTACATAGTGATCTTCATCTGGAAACTGTTCAAACATGGTAGCAAGCTGATCAACGAAACCTTGAGCATCGATGTTGTTAAAAGAAATCAAATTTGATAAGTATGTATCTCGAAAAACGGTTACTAAACCAGAAGGAGATTGTTGGACGTAATCATGCGGCCATTCATCAGAATTCGCAATTCCATCCATAATCATCCACTCAAAATTAGATTTCTTAATAATTTTGCATAGCTGTGGTGATACAGCCATTTCAGGAGGGAAAAAACCGGATAGTTTATCTTGAGAAAAATGTTGCATTATTGTGCTATTTGTGAGTTTTATTTGTCGATCAACTTCTGCAGGAGGAATTAAGGGTAAAATTGGATGATATTTTCCAGAACCAACCAACTCAACTTTCTGATTTTCAATCAGATGACGCAATTTATTACGAGATTCTTTTAAATTCAATTTTGCAAATTGATCGAGTAAACAACCTTGGATATTTAGTGTCAGTTTTACATTTTCATGTCGTTCTAACATTGATAATAGTGGCATATAGCATTCTTTGTAAATTTGTTTTAATATTTCAACATCTTGCCATGGTGGTTGATATGCATGAAGGAAAGGTGCCCAATAGATTGTCATAATAATTAATTCCTAATATTAAATATTATATTAGAATGTAGCAGAATAACTAAGATTTTTGATCTTAAATTATTTAGCAAAATTAGTATTTCAGAGAAAATAGCGGATTGAGATTCATTAGTTTTTCAATTATTCGACTTTCAAGTTTAAAACATTTGCCAGAGTATATTTAAGATTTTTAATAGTAAAGGGTTTCATCAAGACACCTATAAATCCAAACTTAGCATACTCTGCCATAATTGGATCATTCGAATAACCACTGGATACAATTGCCTTGATATCAGGATATTTCTTATGCAAAATATTTATTGCTTTTTCACCTCCCATTCCTCCAGGAATGGTCAAATCCATAATTAGCAAATCGACTGGGTGAGAAGTAGATAATGCATCTTCATAAGCAGCAATTGACTCCGTACCATTTACCGTCTCTACGACGGAATAATTCAAACGTCTGAGCATCTTAGCAAGAATTGTTCTTACACCGATTTCATCATCCATAATAAGGACCTTATATTTTTCTTTTTTTCCTTCATGAGAGCTAGTTTTAGCTAATTGGGGAGAAAATGGTTTTGGATGAGCAGGTAATAAAACAAATACTGTAGTACCCACCCCTAACTCGGAATCAACCCACATATAACCTTCATGTCGTTTAATTATGGAATAAGAAGTCGTAAGACCAAGTCCTGAACCATTTACTTTCCCATAGGTAAAATAAGGATCAAAAATCCGTGATAAATTCTCAGTAGTAATTCCAATACCATCATCTTGAATCGATATTTCAATATATGGCCGTTCAGACACATTTGATGGAAAATAATTTTTCTTTGTGCTGATATTTTTGACATGGATTGTAATTTCGCCCCCTTTTGGCATCGCTTGATCAGCATTAATTATAATGTTATTTAGAACTTGATGAATTTGGTTTGGATCCACATTTACTTCCCACATTTCTGGATCTACATCAAGATTGCACCGAACATTTGATCCTCGCAGGGCAAATGTGGCAGAGTCATGTATTAAAACAAATAAATTCGTCAATTTCTTAACTGGAGCACCACCTTTTGAAAAAGTCAGTAATTGATTTGCCAAATCTTTTGCTCGAAGAGAAGCCGTCTCAGCTTCCCCCAATATTTCATGCACATCGGGTTGATCTTCAGGGGAAATTTCCATCTTTACAAGCGAAATATTCCCCAAAATTGAGGTTAAAATGTTATTGAAATCGTGAGCAATTCCCCCGGCTAAAATTCCAATTGTTTCTAATTTTTGTGTTCTGATAATCTCTTGTTCCATTTGTTTTCTTTCAATAGAATGTTTTATAGCACGATTTAATAAAAAAGTAGTAAGATGATCCTTACTTATTACATCTTGAGCCCCTTGCTGTAGGGTTTTAATCGCTTCATCTTCATTTATAACAGAAGTCAGCACAACTATCGGTATATCTGGAAAGTTCTTATGCATCATCGAAAATGCTTCAATTCCAGAAAAATTAGGAAGGGATAAATCGAGTAAAATGACATCATATGATTGATCTGACCCATCGATCGAAAACTCGCAAATATTTCGCTTCCAATCAACCGTAAACTCAATTTTATTACTTTCTTCAAGAAAAGATAAGATAAGATTCGCGTCACCTTCATTATCTTCAACAAGAAGTAAGTTGAGAATATTATCATTCATTATTTTAATCGTTTCCAAAAAGATTCCTTAATTAATCTAAATTTCTGCTTCCTAAATTTTTTATCACTTCAAATGAAAAAGACTTGAAATAAAGAATCGGTAAAATCTAAAAAACAGCCCGAAATCGTTCTTCATCTGAAATGATCAATTTTGAAAAGATTTTTTCAAATCTGTCGGCAAATTTCAGAAATTTTTGCTGATTAAGTGAATATATATCAAATATTGAATACCTATCAATGAATTGCTGCATCGCTTTTTGCATACATTTCACAACTTCCTTATTATTGGTATTTTTTTGAGCAATGGTATACATTGAAAGAAAATCAATAGGGGAATCCTTCTTTTTTTGACGAATTTCTTGAGAAATCTGGATTATTTGATAGGGCCCAAGACTAACATTTTGTAATTTATCTTGAAAAGCACGTTCTGCGAGGTGAGTTAGAGAGTTTAATAAACCAGTTCGGATGTCTTTGGTTAAAAAATCGCCACTCTTTCCGGCAGGATATAATTTCTCAACCAATACAGTATCCTTAAACACTAATGTAGTCTCTAACACAACCATAATATCACAAAATTTCTTAGATATCTTTCAAAAAAATATCTAACATTTAAAACTTCTGAACTATCTTATGATTTTTTTTTGGAATAACAATTGAAAATTTAATATACAATTTTGGTAAAAAAATGAAAGGATAAAGTAACCAAAATCGATTCAAACCAATCACAAAATAGATTCTTGGTATAAAATTTCCAGATTTGAAGAAAGATTTTTATTGAGATCTTCTAAATTAATATTAAACTGATTTCTGTAAATCAATAATTTTCTTATAAAAATGACAGATAATCTAAATTTTACTAAAACGAAGTGAGAAATTCAATCATGGGGCATAAAATCATATCCAAGACATTTTTGAATCCAGAGCATTCTGTATTTGAATTAATAATAAAAGCACCACAAATAGCTCAAAAAGCATCTGGAGGTAATTTTTTAATCCTTAGAATTGATGAAAAAGGAGAAAGATTCCCATTAACTGTTGCTGATTATAATCGAGAAGAAGGTACAATAACTATGGTGGTCATGGCCATTGGAAAATCAACAACTCAACTTGCAAAGCTTGAAGTCGGGGAAGAAATAATGGATCTTGTCGGACCACTAGGAAAAAAGGCACATATCAAGAAATTCCCGAATCCTGTTGTATTAGTGGGAGGTGGAGTTGGAATTGCTCCAATATATCCACAAGCTAAGGAATTAAAGGAAGCGGGAAATGAAATAATCATCATTTTAGGGGCGCGAACTGCAAACCTTCTCTTTTGGAAGGAAAAATTTGATATTATTGCTGATGAAGTCATTATCACAACCGATGATGGAACAATTGGAAGAAAGGGATTAGTCACCCATGTTTTAGAAGAGATCATAACATCAAGACCAATCTCACAAGTAATAGCAATTGGTCCATTGATAATGATGAAATTTGTTGCCCTATTAACCAATGGATCGAAAGAAGGTGTACCAAAAGTCCCAACCACCGTTTCCTTGAACACAATAATGGTAGACGGTACTGGAATGTGCGGAGGTTGTCGTTTTCAACAACTTGATGGGGGAACCAAATATGCTTGTGTCGATGGTCCTGATGTGGATGGACATAACGTGGATTTTGATAATCTTTTAAAGCGAAACAGTCGATTTTTAAGAGTTGAGAAAGTGAGATTAAGTCATTACAATGAAAAATGTAGGGCAGAGGCAAAATTTTGTGAAGAAAATGAAGGAGAAGAATTCTAATGGTGAAAATGCAAATTATAAAAGAAAGAACTCCAATGCCTGTGCAGGATCCAAAGGAACGTGGACAAAATTTCTCTGAAGTAGCCTTAGGATTTACAGAAGAAATGGCATTGCAAGAAGCGAAGCGATGTTTGAAATGTAAAAATCGAGCTTGTGTGAAAGGGTGTCCTGTTGAAGTTCCAATTCCAGAATTTATTGCTTTAATCAATGAAAAGGACTATCGAGGAGCAATTAATAAAATTAAGGAGAAAAACGTTTTACCCGCTATTTGTGGACGAGTATGCCCTCAGGAAAACCAATGTGAAAAATTCTGTACTTTAGGCAAGATCAAAGAGTCTAAACCTGTCGGAATTGGAAGATTGGAGCGATTTGTGGCAGATTGGGATATGGAACATCCAGAAGACATTCCAGAAGGTGCATTCTGTGAAGATACAGAAGAAAAAATCAAAGTTGCTATCATTGGTGCAGGACCAGCAGGTTTAACCTGTGCTGGAGAACTGGCTGCCAAAGGATATGATGTAACAATTTTTGAAGCTTTCCATAAAACTGGAGGTGTTTTAGTCTATGGAATTCCCGAATTCCGCTTACCAAAAGAAATCGTTCGTAAGGAAATAAACAAATTGCGGGATTGTGGAGTCAAATTAGAGACCAATAAAGTGATTGGACAAATTCTAACTCTGGAGGATCTCCGTCAAAAAGGGTTTAAAGCCTTTTTTGTCGCAGTAGGGGCAGGTTTACCAATCTTTTTGGATATTCCAGGAACCGAATTAAATGGGGTTTTAAGTGCTAACGAAATTCTAACACGTGTCAACTTAATGAAAGCTTATGATCCAGAGTATGATACTCCAGTTGAGCGCGCAAAAAAAGTTGCGGTAATTGGAGGTGGCAATGTTGCAATGGATTCCGCAAGAACAGCCCTTCGATTAGGAGCAGAAAAAGTGATTGTAGTTTATCGTCGAAGTGAAAAAGAACTTCCCGCCCGTCACGAAGAATACGAGCATGCTGTTGAAGAAGGAATTGAATTCCACTTTTTAAGAAATCCAACAAAAATCATTGGAGGAGAAGACGGATTTGTGAAGGGATTAGAAGTAGTAAAAATGGAATTAGGTGAACCTGATGCATCAGGACGTAGGAGACCAATAGTTCAACCCAATACAGAATATATCCTTGATGTAGATTTAGTAGTAATGGCAATTGGGGCACGAGCGAACCCTCTTTTTACATCCCAAACAGAAGGTTTGAAATTAAATAAATGGGGATATATTGAAGTAAATGACGAATTGCAAACATCTTTACCTGATACATTTTCTGGGGGAGATATTGTCACTGGATCAGCAACAGTGATATCTGCCATGGGAGCAGGAAAACAAGCAGCTTATGGAATTCATGACTATCTACAAAAACAGATCACAGAATAGTATTTTTTATAGAAACTTTTGGAAATTTTTTTATTATTTTTTTACACTTTTTTCAACACATTGAAATTATACCACGTAGAGAACTTTTACATAATGAGGAGAAATGCCGGAAAATCTAGATTCTGATCTCAACACTGAAAGTGGAAAACAAGTCCGCCAAATAAAAAAGAAGGTACTTATTCTTGGTGAAGGTGGAGTGGGTAAAACTACATTACTTTACCGATATGTAAATAAAGTATTCTTAGATTCAACAAAAATGACCATTGGAAGCGATTTTTTTGTAAAAAAATTGAAAACGATCGATGAACAATATGAAAATCGCTTAACATTACTTCTTTGGGATTTTGCTGGGCAAGAAAGATTCCGATTCATCTTGAAAGATTACACAAAAGGAGCAGAAGGAGTAATCTTGGTTTTTGATCTCGTACGATACAATACTCTTCAAAAATTATTTAATTGGATCGATATTTTAAAGGAAGGAGGAGTTTGGGGAAATCCGGATGTTAAATTTTATCTAGTTGGATCTAAAAGAGATTTGGTCCCAGGAAATGAACAAGCAATCCCTACTGATATCATTGAGGATTTTAAAAAGGAATTCAATATCGATTCATATTTTGAAACATCAGCCCGAGATGGAACTGGTATTGAGGATCTGTTCCGCACTGTCGCAAAATCTCTAATTGCACAGGAAGATCAAAAATAAAACTAAAACAATGATTTTTTTTTCTTTGAATTTCTATAGTTTTATTATGGGTATCTGGAAAGGACGCAAAAAAAAAAAAGATGAACCGATAACTGAACGGTGTCCAAACTGTCTGAAATCAAATTTAAGATATGCTTCGAATATAAGTGGAATTTATTCAGCACCGAAATATTTATGTCCTGATTGTGGATATAAAGGAGCAATTTATGTTGATGTTAGCGGAAGCGATGAAAAAGAAGCAATGCAACTTGAACAGTTACGAAAAGATTTTCCAGAATTATTGGAAAAGCAAAAATCGGCCCAAGAATTAGCTAAACTTTGCTTAGAAGAGAAATGGTTCCCAAATCAAAAAGAAAATAAAAATGATTTAAGATCGTGGTGTCCATTTTGTGCAGATGTCAGTGTTGTATGCTCGATATGCAAATGTCCCCCAGAAATTTGTGCTAAGCATGCTACCGAAGGCTATATTGGGGAACTTAATGACTTATATGATGATGAGACAATTTTGTGTGATGTCGATGAGATTCTATATCAAAAAATTGTTCAGGCATTTCAGAACCTTTCGCAATCTGAAAAAAAGGAGTTATGATCTTCAATAGCATCTTTTTTGAATAAATAAAATTCTTTTTAATTTTTGGATGCTTGTTACACTTAAGATGGAAAAATTAAGCCCTTCTGCAATACTCCGTGAAGACTTATCCGAAAACGAACTTGGAATCTCACTTAGAGTGTGTTATAATTGCAGTACATGTTCAACAATTTGTCCGGTTGCCTTAGAAACGGGAGGGAAATATAATCCACGTACAATTATTCAATTGGCAAATTTTGGGATGCAAGAAAAATTAGTAGAAGATCTGATGCCAAATGTGTGGGACTGCACTATGTGTGAACTATGTCAAGAAGAATGTCCTCAAAATGTTAATCTTCATGAAACTTTTATTGTAGTCAAAAATGCCGCTGCCTTAAGCCATAACATTCCAACTTCCTATACAAGTGAGACTAAGCAAGTTTATGAGAATGGAAAAGCGGTTCCACTCCAACCAGCCATTATAAAACGTCGTGAGCAGTTAGGATTACCTGAATCTTATAATATTGATGTGAAAGAAATTCAAACGCTAATGGATATGACTCCCGCAAAAACGATACTCATATATGAAGAAAAACGTGAAGCTACAGAAACACAAGAGGAAAAATAAAATGACCACCGAAACACACGATTATGAATTCTTCCCAGGTTGTACCATCCAAAATCGAATTCCGTTTATTGAAAAAAGTGCTCGATTAGTATTTGATAAATTGGGGGTCACTTTAAATGACAATAAAGAATTTGGATGTTGCCCAGATCCTGTTGGAGTTCAAAGCACTGATCATCAAACATGGCTTACCTTGGGAGCCCGAAACTTAAGTTTAGCGGAAAAAAATGGAAGACCCATTATCAGTATGTGTAATGGATGTACAGAAACTTTGAAAGCTGTTAATTATGAATTAAATCATCATTCCCACGAAAAATCTCTTGTCCAAGAAAGATTAGAAAAAGTTGGAAAGACTTATACAGGAATAGCTCAAGTTAAACATTTCGTGGAAGTCTTACATGACGAAATTGGATTGGAAGCGATTAAATCAGCAGTTGAAAAACCACTTACAGGTTTTAAAGTCGCAATTCATGTAGGTTGTCATTATGCCCGTCCAAGTGAAATGATGCAAATTGATGATCCAATGAAACCATTCTTTGCCAAAGAAATATTAGAGCAATTAGGAGCCGAAATCATAGAATATGATGAAGAAAATATGTGTTGTTCTTCAGGAGTCGCCCGAAATAATGAAGATGCTGCAAATGGCATGATGAAGCGGAAATATTCCAGCATTCTTGAAGCAGGCGCTAATATTATCATGGTAAATTGTCCTTCTTGTTTTCAACAGTTAGAAGCAGGTCAACGAAGCATGAAAAAAACTTTTGGGATGGAGGTTAAGATACCTGTCCTTTATATTACCGAGTTAATGGCATTAGCCTTTGGAATGCCTATTAAAGATTTAGGATTAAAATTTCACCAAAATAAACCCATGAAATTACTAAAAGAACTTGGTTTTTAATAAGAACCCGTTTTATTGTCCGTTTATTTTTTTTCTTCTTCATTCACTTCTAAAAACGCATTTTTCGAGATTGTTATAGCAATCCCATGGAATATAAATAGTGTAAGTAATCCTAAATTCCAAAAAGCTGCAACTATTTGGGCAGTTTCAGCCGATTGACTTAATTGAAGGAAATAAAGAACAAAAATCTCACTTAGCAAAAGTACCACATAACTAACTAATATATAATATCCCAATTGTACTGCATTCCGATATTTATAAAATCCTACGAGATACAACATAAATCCTAAAATCATAAGTTCATTTCCCATAGAAACAATTCGTGCGTTAACATGCAATATTTCAGCAAAAAAGATGCTGGAAATAATTTTTCCAAGGATAATTAGGATTGAAACAATAATAAGAAAAAAACGTTTGGTAAATATCGTTTCACAAAAATAGAGTGCGAATCCAAGAATTTGCAAAAGTTGCCAATAAAATCCAGGAATTTTACTAAAAAGAAATTGCAAACTCACTAAAAAATAGGAGGAATTTAGTAAATTGAAAGCCATCATGCACTCTATTAACCAGGAAATGAAAAGAATTACCGAACCAGCGAGTGCAAATTTTTTAACCATGATCCTCAGATAAATTACATGTAACATGAATGATATTAAAATTTTCTTTCTTCTGAACAAATTCTAGTGCAGTTTTAACTGAACTATGGTATTTGGACTTCTTCACGCATCCATAATACAAAAAATAATAGTAAAAAAAATCTATTGCTATATATGAAGAGCCAGTAAAAATCCTAAAATGATAAGAAACTGACCTATCAAATAAGTACTCATGGTATACAATCTTTCATAAGGAATAGGACTAGCAAATTTATTGAAAGCGTTAATAGTATCAGATATCATGAATATTAAGGCACCGATCATCGCTAATATTATACCTCCAGGATCTCCGATACCCCAAAGGAAAGAAGTACTTACACCCATGAGAACAATAACCACTAGATAAATTGTTACTGCTTTTGTCATCTTTCCTGTGTGTTTGGTCAAACGTGGAAAGACCAAAGCGCCGATAATCATATAGGGAAGAGTTAGTAAAAAGCTCCAAAACTTATAATTTTGAAATCCATCTGCGGCAACAATAAAAGCGATAATATAGAATACATGTCCTAACAAGAATGATATCAAACCAATACGGAAAAATTTCTTAGTATTGTTCGGATCTGGGATCATCAAACAAACATCTCCCCCGAAACCTCCAACCAACCCTGCAACTAACCACCAATTTATGGCTGAATTCCCCGTGATATAAAACAGACCCAGCAAGGGTATCAAAAAGGGTTTAGTGATATATCGAATTTTCATTCCATCTTTGTTTTCTTTGATGATGAGATATTCTCCAAATAAATGAGCACCTACGAAAACAAAAAAAATGATCATTGGTATTATACTTAAAGCCATGAAGTAACTTTGTTGTGTAGGAAAAAAAAGGTTAGCTAAAAAAAATTAAAACTCATTTCCGCATTGTTTGCAGACGTGCTTTTTTGCGTAAACTATAGATGGTGCATAAGTTAGAATTTTAGTTTTATCTTCAACGATACTAATACTTGTTGAATTGCACTTTGTGCAAGTCACTCGTGCACTAGAAAATGTTTGGGATGGAGGAGCTTGCGGTGTTATTGGTGATGGTGAAAACACACTCGCAGGTTCTGAGATTGTGGCAGTTGAAACAGGTTTTGCTGTATAGGAAGATGTAGTAGTAGTACTTGATCCACTAATTGAGGGAGCCATTACTGAATGAGCTTGATCTAGGGATTTGATTTGTCGATCTTTATCCTCAACCAATTTTTCGAGTTGGTGGTACCGTTGAGTTAAGTTATTAAAATTTTGATTCAAGGTTGAATAATTTGATTCTGTTTCTTTTAGCCGCCCCATCAATTGATTGTATTTTTCAGGAGCAATCGCCGAATCTTTCAACTCTTCAATATATTTCTGTAAACTTTGATTTCCTTGAGTCAATTCTTGCAAACGGACTTGATTTGAATTATAAATAGATTCAGCTTGCTTTAAATTAGCTTGTAATTGAGCAATCATACTGTCCTTTTCAGTATTTGCCATTGTATTTGCTTGATTTGTTTGAGATGATAGTTGTTCAATGTAAGCTTTCAATTGTGCAATTTCTTGAGTTTTTTCAGCAATAGTATCTTGTAAAGAAAGATTTACATTCTCAATTTCAGTGCTCATGGCAGATTTCTGCATCTCAATTTCACCACTCATGACCGCTTTTTGCAATGCTATTTCTTTATCCATCCTTTTTCGTTCTTCGCCCAATTCAATCATCGCTTGAGCGAGTTCAGCCTTTTGAGTTTCAATCAATGATTGAGCAGCTAATAATTCTTGATTTTTAAACTCCAAGATTTCCTGTTGTGATTGGGCATCCTTGGTCATTTCTTTTAATTGAGATTCAAGGGAACCAAGATCTTTAACACCATTTTTGGACTCAAAATCTGAAATAATGCCATGCAATTTCGATATTTCAGCATCACGAGCGATGATTTCTTCATCCAATTCCCTATTTAATTCCATTTGTGGAGGAGGAACAGCAACATTGGCAGAATTTTGTTGATTAAGGGAATCAATAATCATACTTTTTTCTTCGAGCGATCTTCGGAGCTCCACCATTTGTTGTTGAAATTGAAGCACAATTTCTTCTCTATTTTCTAGTTTTTTTTCAAGCTCTTGGATTATAGCCTGAGAATCGCTCTGAACCATTATTTCTTTTGCTAAAAGCTGTTCTTCACGAATTTTTAATTCAGATTCTTTTTGTTCAATTGCATTCTCTCGATTTTTTAAATCAACAGTATTTACATCGAAGATTGGAACTTTTCCTTGATTTCCAGAAGCAGAACCAGGAGAATGATTAATATTCTGCGGTGGAAGAGACTTTTTCTCTAATAAATCAGCGATTTTTGCTTGAGCCACACTCAAGTTATTATCTTGTTCAAATAATTTTTCCCGAATGGCAATTAAATCTGAAACCATGACTTTGACTGTTTTATTGATTTTCCCTTTATTTTCTAACTCTTTAACTTGTTCCCACAAAGATATCACTTATTTTTCGTACTTGTACTTACTTTTTTGTTGAAATAAAAAAAGCTATCGAAACTTCATCCATTCAACAATGAAATTTTTCTGAAATGCACCTTTCATAAGATCATGGCAGAAATTGTTGAAAAATCAATGATACAAGTTAAGGTCATTTTCTATTCTTCATTGAAAAACACCGTTGGACAAGATCATGTGGTACTTCCCTTCCCAAAGAACACAACCCTTCAAAGCGTATTAGAAAAAGTGCAACAAGATTATTTTTCCCCAAAAAATGAATTCATTCTCAAGGAGACGACTAAACAATTGGAAGTGGGTCTTATCTGTCTTGTTGATGATGTAGATATATCCATTGCAGGAGGTCTAGCGCGCCAACTTCAAAAAGATAGAACTATAACCTTAATAACATCACTTCATGGAGGATAATCTTTTTTCTTTATTTTATTTGTAGAATCATTAATACATTTCCAAAGGTGAAAACTTAATGGTTTCAATTGTCTTAAAATGGGACAACCCACCTATCAATTCTTGCACCCGACTGTAGGACCCATTGACGGCAATTATAAGCATACATTTCTCGGGTCCAGCATGAATGTGAGTAGTAGAAACAATTATATCTAAGAAATGATGTTGAAGATCATTCGCTTTAATGAATTCCAGTTGTTCCACAGGAAAATAATAGGAATCAGAATCCGAAAGATTAGTCTTTTTTTCATCATGGTCATGATGATGATGCCCTGCAGCATCATGGTAATGCGTATGGGCTTTTTCAATATAACTTATTGTACCTAGCACATTACCCTTCGTAACTTTTGGATCATCCAAATATTTAATGGATTCTTGATTTAAAAACAGACGCATTCCTTTTCGGATAGCATCTGACCGGCTTAAATTCAATTGACCCCTTAAAACTTCAAATTTTTCATTTAAATCTGCGGGCACTGAGACAGAAAATCGCTCATATTCATTTTTTTTACTGGCTTCTTTCTTCTCCGAATCCATATATCGAATTTATTTTTTTTGCTTAAAAAATTTTGTTTAGGAAACAAATTAGAAATATCGCCCTGCCTAACAAGAAATAAAAATGAAAAGATGAAAAAAACTTAATAACCAATCATTATGAGAGTATTTCCGGTAATCCAAATCATAAAACCTTGGGTTAAACAAAGGGCTGCTGCCAATAAAGCAAATGGAGGCCACGAAATGACTTTAGAAATTGCTTCCAAAGCACCTACCCAAAATTTCAATGCTACCCCAACCATGGTGGCAACGACAACGAATATACCAAATAATACCCATTTCATATTAACATAAGGGGATAAAGTTGTAACCAAAGATTGTGGAATTGTTAATGCGAGGATGAGTGCAACACCTGCTCCCGCAATGATACCAATTAAGGAAGCCAAAGGAACATCTTCTAAGGGTTTTAAGAACATAGCAACTCCCATTAATAACAATAAAATACTTGTAAACCAGTCAAAGTGATTTTGAGAGAGTGGAACATCTCCAAAATCGCGATAAGCATAGGATGGAGGCATATCTAAGACCATCGTCATAATACCCGTTGCGACTACAACTACACCAAGGATTAATCCGAGAAGTATGATAATTTTTAAGACACGGGAAACGGTATCACGTTCCCAAGATTCATTCTTCGATTTAATGAAGCCACGTCTCACGCCTTCATAACCGAACCACACTAAAGCCATCAAACCACAAATAACAAGCATGATAGCCCCAGAATCGACAAATATATCGACAAATTTTGCATATAAACCAGTTTGTAAGATCATTAGAGTAACCTTTTAGAAATTGATTATAGTTACATAGAATATCACTAACCCTATTTATTATATTTCGGTAGGCCAAATTTTGTATTTCATTTGTTCAAGAAAAAATGAAAAAAAAGTTTTTATTCAGAAAGAAATAAACTAACCACAATCCCGAAATTTTGGTGATATATTATGGGTGCAAAAGAATTAGTAGAAAAATGGGAAAATGATACCTTTACTGCCGCTGATGTAGACGAATTTCTTACCGTAGCAGCAGAATTTGGTAACAGCAATGAAGATATTCAAGAAGAACTCGAAGATATGGGCGATAAAAGTTATTTATTCAAAGTAGAAGGCATGGATGATTTCTGGCTCAAAATTGAGGGTGGAAAATTATCCGCAGGAAAGGGTTCAATTGATTCCCCTTCATTAACTTATTCTATGAAAGAGGATATTTGTGTTGGAGTTCTATCGGGAAAAATGGATAGTACGGCAGTCTATATGAAAGGAGATCTTAAGATTGAGGGTTCTTTAAAAGACGGTGCAAATTTCGTTTCCTTACTGGAAATGCTCCGAGAAGAAATGGAAGAAGCCGATTAATTCCAGTCTTTTAATATTTTTTTTTTCTGTCATTTTTTACTCATTAAAAATATTTTCTCTTAAAAACTTCGGGTTTTCATTCTAAGGGCAAGGAAGGATGGAAAAATGATGAAAAATGTTCAAAAATGAGAAGAAACACTTTATATCAACCAATTTGGAGAAGATTTTCACCATTATTAGAGAAACAAAATTTTTATAGTTAAACAATTTAGTAAAACCAATAGCTCGGTTTTCTGAGTTACACTAAAGGTGTTAAATTTGGACGAAGAAAAAAAACAAGCGTTATTGGATAAAATTGATGATGGTTCTTTTAGTTCTGAGGATTTAGACGATTATTTAGAACTTTTTATGGAAGTCTGTAATGAATCTGAAGATATTGAAGAAGAAGTAGATGGCTGGGATCGTACTTTCCAAATTAAAATGGAAGATAAAGATGATTTCTATTTCATGATTGAAGAATGCAAATTCTCTGTTAAAAAAGGAACTCATGAAGACCCCGATATAACCTTAGAAATGTCTGCTGATACTGCCGCAGGGATCTTTTCTGGAGAAATTGATGCCACGAGCGCGTATATGGGAGGAGAATTAAAAATTATTGGCCCTCTCCCTGATGCTGTCAAATTCCGTACCCTAACGGAATTAGTTCGTGAAGAATTGGAAGAATAAACTTCAATATTCTCTTTTTTCTCTTTAATTATTAAATCCACTTCAATTTTTAATTTGAAAGTTAAGTTAGTACTATTTTGGTTTTAGAAAAACATCAGAAATTTGGAGTAATAAAAAAATTAGTTCAATCCAAAAATAAGAACAGAAATAACGCCTACTCCTACTCCTGCTGCCCATGGAATTAAGATAGATTCAACAATCGTTTCCATAAATATTTTACCTATATTGGCTGCGGAAATAGTTTCTTGATATAAAGAAGCATCTGTAAAAATGGTTGAAAGAATTAATGTATGAATCCCATAGACTAAATACAAAACCCACCTTGGGCTATCCAGAAAACTAACAAATAAAACAGTTATTCCACAGATAATTCCCCATCCCGCAATATCACCAAGTGCAAATCGTTTCCAATCAAAGAAAATATCATCGTGATTTGCAATCATAAACCCAATTAAATGTGCAATGTATGCGGGCAACCAAAATACAAACAATAACCGAATTAAAGTAGTATCGGTAAATTCAATAGCGAAAATCATATGGGTATTATTTAGTTTTAGACTTTAAATCTCTTTCTAATAAAAGATTGGGACATAAATGGTACGAACGTTTTCTTTAAATTAGGAGTAGAGAAAAATAGAAAATTTCTCACCTCAATTTGCTTTATTTCGTAATGAAATTACTGGATTTTTTGAAGATGAATAAAAAGAAAGAAAAGAAAAAAAATGTGGCTAAAATGATTCAAAATATGAAGGTTGTTAATAGTAGTGTAAAGATTGGATTTTATTCCGGAGATTCTTGATATTACTTTCAGAGCCAATACCAGAAGCGACTAATAAGTTAATAGCTTCTTGATACAGATCGCAAGAAAAGAGGCGATCATCCATCCGTTCACAATAATTGGCCATCCTAATATAGCCATTGATAAGATCTTTGGGATCGTTAAATTCTTGGACACATTGTAAATAATCCCGAAAAATTTCTAATGATTTCTTGTAGTTCTCGGAGGTTTTTTCCCAATAGGCCACTTGTTGTTGAAGTGATTGCAATTTATTCACACTGGCGAGATATTCGAATTGGGTTCTCATCATAATAGTTCAAAAACTCAAAACATTTGAATTGACATAACATCTGAAATGATATCCCCATGATACATAACAGGATACCTAAGCGAATATCGCAAGATAAATCTAATTAAGAATAATTGAAAAGAGAAAGAAAGAAAAAAAAAAAGCGGAGAATTACATTTGATGGTAAAAATGAAGGTTTATAATTATGAGAGCGGATGAGGATGACTTAAAGTTTCTTTTTTTGGGGCTAAATTTTGATCAGATTCATAAGTTGAAATTAATATTTTAGCTTCTTTGTATAAATCTCGTGCAAAAAGAGTGTCATTATTCATGAGACAGAATTTTGCAAACCGAATATAGAGGGTGATCAAGGTTAGAGGTTGCTGTAAAGAGCGGACATATTCGATATAAGCCACAAAAGCATCCATCCCGTTGTGATAATCATTAGATTGTTCATAAAATTTCACTTTTTCTTGCAAATCTTGAAGGTGATTTATATTGGCAAGATACTGTGAAGCAATATGGGAATCCATACTTTAATTATTGGAATGAAATAGATGAAATGTGATAACATCTGGATAATACGATTTCTTCGAAAAAATTTGTATCTTATAAAAAGAAATGTTAATACGTACGATTTTCTTAGTATTACTCATTTATGGATGATCTCGATTTCATTAAAAGCTTAGAATTACCGATAGATCAAGAAATCGAATTAATAAATCGATTTAGAGCAAATATCGCAAAAGAGCAATTATTTAAAAGAGGACAAGAATTATTTACACAGATCGGCCACGAACATGATTTTAAAGCATTAATCGAAGAAATTAAAGAAGTCATTTGGATATTTGATTTACAGAAGCAAAAAGTAGTATATGTAAGTCCAGCTTTTAAAGAAATCTGGCATTTGGAACCGAATGACATCCTTCAGGATTATAGTCTTTGGGAAAAGAGCATCCATCCAGATGATAAAATAGAAGCTGACGCGTCCTTCAGAAAAATTATTGAAACTGGGGGAGGTAAGATCCGAGATTATCGTATAGTTCGTCCTGATGGAGAGGTTCGTTGGATTTCCGATCGGGGGTTCATTATCAAAGGAGAAAATGAAATAATTACAAAAATCGTTGGTATTGCTGAAGATATTACGGAACAAAAACAAGCTCAACAATCCTTAAAAGAATCAGAGCAAAATTATCGATTGTTAGTAGAAAATCCTTCGGTTGCAATATTTCGAGTGAATACCAAAGGAGAATATAAGTTTATTAATTCTGGATTTACAGAAATGCTCGGATATTCAATACCTGAAGTATTTTCACTAAATGGATTTGATTATATCCATCCCGATGATCTTCATCAATTAAATGAAGTTTTAAAACCCCTATATCATGGAAAGACAGTTGATAATATAAACTATCGTTTCCAAAGAGCTGATGGTACCTATGCCCATTTATTCACCAGTTTTGCACCCATTATTTCTGAAACAGGCGAAATTTATGAGTTTATGGGAATATGTCGGGATATTTCCGAACAAAAAATTGCAGAACAGCAACAACGTAAATCGGAAATCAAATTTAGCTCACTACTAAAGACCTCTAAAGATTTCATTCATATCATGAATACTTCAGGGATCATCCTTAAAACAAATCAAGCAGCAGTGGATGGAACAGGCTATACTCGCGAAGAAATTGAGGGATCAAAAATGACCAAATTCTTTACTAAAAAATCCCAACAAATTTTTCAGGAAAATTTTCCTCAGTTATTAAAAACGGGAAGTAATTATGCTGAAGTAGAATTAATTCATAAATCTGGAAAGATTATGGAAGTGGAGTGCAAGGGATCGGCAATTTTTGATGATGATGGAAACATAACAGCATTAATCTCCTTTCAACGTGATATCACAAAACAAAAAAAACATCTACAAGAATTACAAACGAGTCAAGCGGATCTACGAGATTCCCAAGAATTATTTTCAATGTTTATGGACAACATCCAAGGATCAATATATCTAAGAGATTTAGATGGAAAGTATTTATATGTAAATAAATACGCTGAGGAACATGTTTTTGGGAAAAATTGGAGAGAAATGAAAATTAAAGATTTATTTGATGTTGAAGAAGTCAAGTTTAAGGAAAAAGAAAATAAAGTAATTTTACAACAAAAAATTCTGGATCAGGAGGATACAATAAGGCATTTAGACGGAACAGTACGAACGGTTAAAAGCATAAAATTCCGCATTGATCGGCCAAAAAAAGATCCCCTAATTGGAGGAATCGCGCTTGATATCACCGATCAAAAAGCACTTGAAGAAGAATTAATCAAAATCCAAAAATTAGAATCGTTAGGAATACTCGCTGGAGGAATTGCTCATGATTTCAATAATATTTTAACTTCTATATTAGGAAATTTATCTTTGTTGAAATATGATATTAATCCAGATTCGGAACAATTTGAATCTCTTAATGAAGTAGAAAAGGCAACAATTCGAGCTAAAGATTTAACCAATCAATTACTGACCTTTTCGAAAGGAGGAGCCCCCATAAAAAAAACAGCAAACCTTAAAGAGTTAATCCAAGAGTCGGTGAATTTTGTTTTACGTGGATCCAAAGTTAAGTGTGTGTATGATTTAGCTGACGACTTATCTACTGTGGAAATTGATAGAGGACAAATCAACCAAGTCATAAATAATATCGCAATAAATGCTGATCAAGCAATGTCTACAGGCGGAGAATTGTTGATAACCGCCAGAAATTTTACTCAAAAAAATAATTCAAATCTCCCCCTTTCTTCTGGGAATTATGTTCAAATTTCATTCCATGATACAGGAACAGGTATTCCGAAGGAATTTCAAGAAAAGATTTTTAGTCCATTTTTCACAACAAAAGAACATGGCTCAGGTTTAGGATTGGCCACGAGTTTTTCAATTATTTCGCGCCATGGAGGATTGCTTACATTCTCTTCAATTATTGAAGAAGGAACGACGTTTTTCATATATTTACCAGCATCTCAGCACCAAGTAAAACTTGAACAAAGAGCTAAAAAAACTCAGCAAATCCCATATAACTATCGTATTTTAGTCATGGATGATGAAGAAACAGTCCTAAAAACCATATCGATGATGCTCAAAAAGTTAAAGTGCTTTAGCTATATAACCTATGGGGGAATTGAAGCAATATCAATTTTAGGTGAAGAATTTGTATCAGGACATGGTTTTGATGCAGTAATTCTGGATTTAACCATCCCTGGAGATATTGGAGGCTTGGAAACTTTAACGAAAATTCGGGAAATTGATCCAACGATTTTTGCCATTGTATCTTCAGGATATTCCACAGATCCAGTCATGGCGAATTATGAAAAATATGGATTCGATTATGCTATACCCAAACCTTTTACTTTGGAGGAACTGAGATTGGCTATAGAAAAAATTGATTTGAAAAAAAAAAAATTCATGGTTTAGTTCAAAATGCGGCATCAAGATCAATTTCGGTAGGAGAAAAAAGAATTCGACCTTCCATCCCACCCGCGACCGTCAATATTTCTCCACTAATATGACCCGATAAGACATCAGATGCAAGGCTTAATATGGAAAGAGCAATATCCTCCGCTTGAGCAATTTTTCGCATCGGAATTGTTTGCAATACTTTCTTTACTCCTTTAGTATCAGCTAAGGCATCTTCAGACATGGGGGTTTTGACCCAACCTGGACATATGGTATTCACTCTTCCCAATCTAGCATACTTGACGATTTCATTCTTCAATGTTTTTGTGAAACCATAGGTGAGCGCGGCTTTAGACGCAGAATAATCTAAATGCCCTGCTTCTCCAAAGATGGCTGCAGTAGATCCAATCAAAATAATATTAGCAGATTCTCGGATTTGCGTTTGTAATTGATGGAAGAAAGCCCGACAACAGAGAAATACAGAATCTAAATTGACCGCTTGTGTACGCTTCCATCGTTTAAAGGACATTTGGGCAACAGTTTCATCCGTTTTCGGCCAAATCCCCGCATTACACACTAAAATATCAATTTTTCCAACTTTTTGAGAAATAGTGGTAAACATTTCTTGAACTTGGATTTCATCAGATAAATCTGCCCCTAAAGTCAGAATAGACAAAGAATATTCGTGTTGTAACCTTTCAGCTTCCGCAGTATTGTGATGATAATGGGCAATGACAAACGCCCCTTCTTCTATGAATTTCCGGACAGTTACTAAACCGATTCCACCCGTTGCTCCTGTCACCAGCACATTTTTTCCTTTTAAACCTAAATCCATATCTAACTCACTTTGATAAAGTCGATAGTTGTTATTAAGCATTGCTACCCTTTAAAACCCTTTGAGATTAAGAAAAAACCAGAGCAGATAAGGGGCATGGCAAAAAGGAGAGAGAAAATCAACAACTTCATCTCTACAAATATGTTTTTTATACTTTTCATTGCAAAAAATCTATAAATTTATTTAAGATAAAAAAACCTTACTTGAATTTAGATGGTTGATTTTACCAAAAAATATGAAAAAATCAAAAACCTATTCAATCTTTGCAAATATAATGAAGCGTTGCTAATTATTAAAGAATTAGATGAAAAATATGAACTCTCAAAGCAAAATCGATTTCTGATAAAACTCGAACATATAAGAATACTAAATTTAAAAGCAAACTATCAAGAAGTAATAACACTTGCGTTGGAATTTTACCGTAAATGCCAACTAGAAGGATTTCCACTCATTTCCTTAGATTTTATAATAGAATGTGTCGAATCATACTACCGATCGGGTAAATTAGAGCAAGCATTGAAATATATTGAATTTGGTCAACAACTAATATCCGCCTTACATGATATCTCCCAAAAGGAAGTTACAAAACGGGAAGCAATGCTAGGATACTATTATTGTGCAATTTTATGGACTAAGGGGAGTTATGACAGCTCAACCACTTTATTAGATGATCTTTTACAAAAACAAAGGAAATTTGGCAACAAAAAAGAAATCGCCAAGTTATTAGTTTCAAAATCTGTAATTAATAATGCAGCAGGACAAATTGACGTTGGATTGCAATTTTTAATGGAAGCTGAAGAAAATTGTCGTGAAATCAATGATATTTCATATTTGACAATAATTTACAACAATATTGGATGGATATATCAGCGAATAGGGCATTTTGAAAAAGCTTTAAGTTATTTAAAGAAAAGTTCTGAGATTATTAGTAAAACGGAGAATATATCCCTATATTGCTCAATTTTAGATAACATAGGAAATATTTACCGCCAATTGGGTGATTTGGAGCAATCGCATCACTATTTACTCCAAGCAATCAATATTGGAGAAAAACTTGGAAATAATTATAGGATGACAAATATCATTTTTAGTATCATTCGAACTTTGCTAGAACAGCAGAATATTGAAGAAGCTCAACAATATTTACTCCAGTTTGAAAAAATTGTAGAAATCGAACAATCAAAAAACCTTATTTTCCGATTCAAAATTGCGCAAGCTTTCATTTTAAAGGCAAGTCATCGAGCTCGAGATCGATATCAAGCCCAAACTATACTCCTAGACCTTGTTCAAGAAAAAAATTATGAGTTTGATTATATGATTCATGCAATCATAAATTTGTGTGAATTACTTATCACTGATCTAAAAACGACTAATGAACAAGAAATAATTACTGAAATTGATGAATTAATCACCCGGTTACAACATATTGCAAAAAAAAGTGGGTCACATTCTATATTAGGTGAAACTTTGTTATTACGTGCTAAATTATCATTGATATTACTTGATTTTATTGAAAGCCGGAAGTTTTTAATTGAGGCTCAAAAAATTGCGGAAAAAAATGGTCTAACTAAACTAGCCATTCATGTGTCCAACGAACATGATAAAATATTACTAGAAGAATCCAAATTGATGGAAATGAAAAATACCAAGGCTGGACTATCAGAACGGGTTCAATATTCCGGAATTCAGGAACAAATAGCAGTCATGAACTTAGAAAAAGGATATACAAATAGTGAGGTCAAAGAAGAACAACCTCTTTTATTTGTTATTATGAATGAAACTGGGACTGCATTATATAAACATTCATTTTCTCATTCGCTTAGTATTGATGAGCAAATGCTTAGTGCGTTTCTCTCAGCCATGAACTCCTTTTGTACGGAATTATTCGCAGATTCCTTTGATCGTGCCATCATTGGAGACAGTTTTCTAGCGTTAGCTCGAGCCCCCCCATTTGTTTTTTGCTACATTTTCAAAGGGAACAGCTATTTCGCACAATCGAAAATCAAGCAATTTCTTAAAAATTTCAATGCTAATCAATATGGTTCTAAAGATATTTTAACACACTCTTTAGATGCGAGTTGTTTTGTTTGTGAAAAAGATAGGGTAAATATAACCAATGTACTTTTCAATTCTTTTCAACTGGAAAATGAATAAATTTGGTATTCAACTCAATTCTACGTATATTCAATCCACTTTCTATTTTAGCATTTTTCTTAACCAATCAAGGAGATGAAGGAAATCCCTCTTTAGGTATGGGCTTAGTCCAAGGTCCAGGCTTAAAGGATATTCATGTAAAAATTTTTTTTCCTTTTACAGAAATTTAAAGAAAAATTACAATTGTTTTATTTCGGTGAATAAATTCACTGAAGCGGCGTTTAATTCCTCTGATGCTGCAGAGGTTTCTTCCAAGATGGAAGACATTTCTTCCGTTGTCGAGGATAATTGTTGAACAGATATTGAATTGCTGTTAATCAACTCTCCAATGCGATCAATATTTGATACAATTTGCTGGATCTTTCCATCCTGAACATTAATATTATTTATAGATTGATTTATTCCTGTATCCGTTGAATCAATGATTATAAAAAGTTCATCTAATTGAGCTTTTGTTAAGTTCAAAGCATTTAATCCATCTACAATGGATTGAACAGTTATATTGGTTGATTTAGCAGCATCCAGAACTTCTTTCTGAATGACACTAATTAACTCAGTTATCTGATTAGTAGCTTTTTTTGAATCTTCAGCCAAGGTTCTCACTTGTTCTGCAACAACAGCAAATCCTTTTCCAGCATCTCCAGCCCTAGCCGCTTCAATTGCAGCATTCAATGCCAGAAGATTAGTTTCTGTGGCAATACTTGAAATTGACTCTACAATTTTATTGATATCCTTGCTAATTTTTTCAAGAGCAATCATAGTTTTTGAGACATTTTGAGCCCCACTATTGATTTCAGTCATTTTGACAGACAAATCAACTGTTAAATTTTTGCTTTTTTTGGCCATTTCTTGCCCAGCTTTCGATTGCTTTACGATATCCTCCATCCCACCTACATTATTTTTACTTGATGTTTGAATCTCTTGAATTGCTCTTGATATTTGATTCAATTGTTCAACTTGCATTTGAGCAGTGTGAGAGACATTTTGAGTCTCTTCAGAGATATTCTGGACAGTTTCAT
Organism: Candidatus Lokiarchaeum ossiferum; assembly: GCA_025839675.1. Lineage (GTDB taxonomy): Archaea > Asgardarchaeota > Lokiarchaeia > Sigyniarchaeales > Promethearchaeaceae > Lokiarchaeum > Lokiarchaeum ossiferum. The sequence goes on along the minus strand of CP104013.1, from coordinate 4,134,501 downwards.
TTACTTGATTTGAAGACTCTGCGATTTCATGGGCCATTTGAGTGACTTGTTCAGAAATTGTTGATACATTTTCAATAAGGTGTTTTATCTTCGACATATCGATCAATGTGACTAAATACCCAATCTTTTTATTTGCTGAAGAAATGAGAATCTCTGCATTTATAGAGCAAATTTTTTTCTTTTGTTGATTGGATTTCAGTATAAATTCATAGTTTTCTATTTTATCCTGAACTTTAAGACTTTCTACACTAAGTTCATAATCACTTGAATTTTGGAATATTTGCCTTAAATCACTACCAATATACCTATTTTTAGGAATTTTACTCAACTCAACCAAGGATTTACTAATATCTTGAATCACCAATTCTGAATTTAAATAAATCATTGGCGCATCTGTTGAATCGAAAAAGAGTCGATTTAGTTCAATGTTCTTTTTTATTGAAAGTGTCATCGTACTTAATGAATTCATTAGATATCCTAACTCATCCCGCGATTCTTTCTCTAATTTCTGATTATAATCCCCTAATGCAATTGCAGCAGATATATCGGCACATTTAATTATCGATTTTGAAATTATCTGGGACATATAAACTACATTGAAAATGCTAAGACCTAAGAAAATGCACAAAATTAGACCTATTTTTCGGAGAATAACTCCAAAGATATCCTCATTTGATCCCAGATTTGCATTTATCAATGCCAACGTCGACAAAAAAATGGTCAAACTAATTCCTATTATAGTAAAAAAAGCCATAAGAATAATACGCATTTTCACTGAAATTGACATTCGCTTCTCAGGTAAAGGAATTTCAATTGTCCATTCAGACAACATGTAAATTATTTTTATTAAAAAAGGAATAAGAGTCAACATTATTGTTGGAAAACCTAAGAAAATGGAAAAAACGACTTCTCGTGGTTCAAAAAACCTATTTACCAGACCAAGAGCGGGTCCTCCAAAACAATAAACAAGATATATGAGGAATAACCAAATTGGGAAACGCGCTATGATGTTTTGAATCATTAATTCATTATCCTTATCTGGTGACTTCAGATAATTCTCTATTCGGGTTATGAAATGATTGCTAAAAACCATCACGCTTGTTGTTACACCTACAACGATGAGAGGGACTTGAAATGTAGTCAGCAATATGATCAATTCATCAAAAGTCCAAAGTTGAGCAAGTAAATTCATACCAAACCAAACTAACGGGGGAATTATCCAAGCGATGAAAATTAACTGTAACATTTTTTTTTTGAAATTCATTTTACACAAATGACATAATTACTCCCCACCATTTAAAATTCTAATTACAAAAAAAATCTAAGAATATTTTTGTCTTTCTTCTAATTTTTGAACTGGTTACATCAATTATATCGAATTTTTCGTCTGGTAATAATAAGTGCTAATTACAGCAAAATTCTCGCGCAATAAATGGAGAATTTATTTAATTTGAATAACGAATTTGATATTACTTTTGAAGAAATCTTTTACTTTCAACAAGGAGCAATTTTATTCACTTCGTGGTTTGATCTCAGGAGTGAAAAGGATTTTTATAATTTTATCATAGGAATATTCAGTTAGATCCTGTTCTTGATAACTGTACTTCTCTGCTGCAGATTCAATCCGAAGTAACTTCCTTTTCTTATAAATAGGAATAAGAATAAAGGGGGAAAACCCAATTAAGAAGCTAATTAGGATAAATACTGTCAAATATAACCAATTTGGTTTTATCATGTCAAGAAATGGGATTTTTCCTCCAAACACAATATAAATGATAATTAATGAGCTTATAGGAGCGGATAACATTCCTGAAGTAGTTATTCTTAATTTTTGTTTAAGATATTGAAATAGAACTCCTTTTTCCATCGCCCGATAGCATGTAAAACAGATTAAATCAGGATGTTTAGTATAAAACAGAAGATCGTGGAAATTCTTGGGTCGATTTCCACATATTGAACATTTTGTTTTTTGATGTTGATCTTCTAGAAGTTTACTTTCGATTTGACTTTTTGAAAAAGGACATAAATCTAATCCAAAGTTTTCGCATAAATAGCAAAGGTTTTCGGATTCAACTTTGGCTAAGCGTTTAATTTTCTTATAGGACAATACATTTGAAAACTTGCTCCGGGCCATGACTTGCTTATTTAATTCAGGATCTTTGATCTTAAATTTCATACATCCTATGTTTTTGTAGGAATTTAGGCCAAAATTTTCCTTTAAGTGCGGATCAACTTGCAAAGAAAAAGCATTCATCTCATTAATTAGGATTTTTATTCCTTATATTTGTTGGTATGTCATTTTTAGAATTTTGTTCCTTGTTATTGAAGGAAATTCACTTTAAAACACTTCTTTTTGACCCATAAACCTATTTCACAAGCATCCACAGATTTGGAGTCTTATTATAATTCCCCATTTCTCTTTGAATATCATAAATTTTAATAAATATCATGTATTGGTATCTTTGTATTTTATTTTTCATTTGCCAGCCTAGCCAAGTAGTTAAGGCGGGGGACTGCAGATCCTCTTTGCATGAGTGCAAATCTCATGGCTGGCTCCATTCTTTTCTATCTTTTAAGAAAATTTTAGCAATTTAAGAGACTTCAATTTTCTTTTTCGTTAAGAAAACCGAGTGTAGCGGATGGTCTGCGGGAAGAACATGAGATGACACATTCGTTGCCCATAATTGTTATATTTGCTTAATTGATCAATTTCATCCAGAATGAGGGCAATATTGATCATTAGATTAATTTCCTTCCAATGGTCGATTTCAGCCGAATCTGAAGTCAAACTTTCTTCCATATACTCCAAATTTATGTTCTTGGATTCGCAAAAAAGCGCCTTGAAATTTAAAATATCTTGAAAGTGTTCGAAAACAGGAGTAGACGTATATTTTACTGTAAACAAAACAAGAGTAGCAGACTTATTTAAATAAGAGAAGAGAAATTACAAACGCGGAGAATAATATGAGAGAAAATACAAATATTATTGATTTAATTATGGATTGAATATGTGAGTTTGAATTTTCAATGTTGTAAACTTTCAAACAGTACTGCACGATGGAATAATAGCTATATTGGTTGTCAGAAAAAACAGAGGTATCACAAATTCCAGTTATCAGCAATGGGCGCTCATCTTGAACATATATTCTTAGGGTTACAGAGCGTTTAGATGTTATCAAAGTAAAAGATATGTTTGAAACTCTTTGGGAAATATCTAAACCTTTAATAACTTGGTGACTAATAAAAAATCTATTACCTGCATTGTCGGTTAGAAATAATCCTTCGTTCATGAATTCAATTCTAACGCACTTAACAATCTTAAATCGAATTAAATCGATTACAACGACTAAAGAAAAGACCAATATGAATCCAATAATGAATTCAAAACCATTCATTTGGTTTTTTAGAAAAAAAACCCATCCAATAAGAGTTGATATGAAAATTCCAGATGTAGTAAAAAGAATATTTTTTTCTCGAGGAGAATAGCTCACATTAAGAGACAGATTTTGTAATTTATTTTTATTTGGGGGAGTTGATAATCTAACCATGATTGAAACCTGTGAAATGTTATAAAAAAAATTCATATCTTTTCACCGAAAAAATGAATGGTATTATTTCGATGCTGATTTTCGCTTGCTAACAACATTTTTTTTTCTGGATATGATGAATAAAACAGACTTTGCTTCTTTGCAACAATTTCCGAGGTTAAGTGCCAGCGATTCATGAAATTTGGAAATTTTTCGGTAACATCATCAATTTTTAGAACGTGATCCGGACAAATCGAAACACAATGCATACACTGTAGACAAGTGGCTAAATGCACTTCTCCAGTATCCGCATTCATGGCATTGACGGGGCATTCAATTTCACACTGCCGACACATACTGCAACCTTCACCAAAGCGGGAGGGATGAAAAGCAGAACGCTGAGTTGAAGTAGATAAAACTGCAGGAGTGTAATGAAAATCATCCATATTAATTTGAAAATGAACTTCGGGATTTCGAATTAACTCAATAGCTTTTTGGCTAAATTCGCGCGCGATATGGAAATCTTCCGCATTTGGGCGATCTTCACAAAGTTTCCACCCTTTAGCGACATTGAAAGAATGACGTCCTAAAAATTCTGCGGATAATATAGGGCGGAAATTGGCACGGGTGAGTAAATGGTATGTTACTTGATTGGCATTTTCCAGAAGCCTTCCTCCATACGTAAAAAACATCGCGCAGGGACAAGATTCTCCTTTTTGTTTTAAAAACCATTCTTCAGCAATTCTCGGTAGTCTTCCTGCGTATACTGGAAACCCAAAAAAACAGACATCATAATCCGAAAAAATCACGCTTTTTGCTTGAACTGAAGGATAAAGGATATTGAACATATTAACAATAATGGGGTCATTACTATCTTGAATTTGAAGATTATTTTGGATTTCTTGCGCAATCTGGTGGGTAACACCAGTAGCCGAAAAATAAAAGATTGCAACTTTCATCGCATGTTAATTCTATTCAGTTTGAAATATAACTTTTGGGAAAAGAGGAAATATTGATCTTTTTAGCAATTTTACCTCGAAATAGTGAAAAATGACTCTTTTTTCAAATGTGAGGGAGATTGGATGATAATTAGAGTGATGTTGAAAAAAAAACCTTCTTTAATTAATTTAAAAAGATCCAGAATGCATCCGTTTTTAGACAGAATTGTATGTTAACATAATGTTAATTACATAATCACTCCTTTAAAAATTTGATCTATTTTGTTGATACGTGAGAACTGTGGTACTAGAAAACTTTGGAAAAACATTGGATGGACTAATTCGAAAGGTCCGACATCTACCAGAAATAGACAAAAATGCAATAGATGCAATACTCTTGGAATTACAACGGAGTTTATTAATGGCAGATGTAAAAGTAGAGATTTGCTTTCAAGTGACGGAAAACATTAGAAAACGAGCAATGGATCAAGAAATAAATAAGAAGATCGATCGGAGGGAATTTATCATTAAAATTCTGCACGATGAATTGATCAATCTTTTAGGAGGAAAAGATGCACCAAAACGCATTAAAACTGGAAAACAAACCATTATCTTATTGATAGGAATTCAAGGATCAGGAAAAACGACAACCGTAGGAAAATTAGCAAATTTCTATTCTAAAAATGGTTTTAAGGTTGGTGCAATTTGTACAGACACTGATCGACCTGGTGCTTATGAACAAATGGCTCAAACTATGGATTCAATAGGAGTAAAATACTATGGAAATCCTAAAGAATCAAGCTCGATCAAATTAGCAAGAAAAGGGATTAAATTATTTTCAAAGCCTGGAAAGGATAAAACAGATCTCATTATTATTGACACCGCTGGCCGTCACAAGAATGAATCAGGGCTAATGGCAGAGATGCAAAAACTTGAAAAAATAATAAAACCCAATGAAACGATTTTAGTGATTGATGGTACATTGGGACAACAAGCATATTCTCAAGCCAAAGCTTTTTCAGAGAGTACTCACGTAGGTAGCATAATTATAACTAAACTCGACGGTTCTGCAAAAGGTGGAGGCGCCCTTTCAGCAGCAGCTGCAACTAATGCACCAATTAAATTCATTGGGGTAGGAGAACGTGTTGACGATCTTGATAAATTTCATCCGACTAGTTTTGTTGGAACTTTAATGGGAATCCCGGATCTGCAAGGTTTGATGAAGAAAATGGACGAAGTTGGAATTGAACCTGATAAGGATCAAGAAAAACGAATGCGAAGGGGAAAAATGACATTAAATGATATGTATCTTCAATTGAAATCTATTGGGAAGATGGGAGGATTAAAAAAATTATTAGGGTTTTTCGGAAAAGCAAATATCCCAAAAGAATTGAAAGATGTAGCGGAAGATAATTTGGATCGAATTGAAGTGATCATGAACTCCATGACACCTTATGAACGGGACAATCCAGCACAAATTAAGCGATCACGCATCGATCGAATAGCGAAGGGCAGTGGTACTACATATTCGGACGTCAAAGCTCTATTGAAACAATGGTCGCAACTAAACAAAACAATGCGTGAATTTCTAAAACCAAAACGACCTGGAAAACGAGATCGAATGAATTCAAAAGGAAAAAGAGGGATTCCTGATTTTTCAAGTTTTAAAGATTTAACATAAGAGAAAAATGAAGAATGAAATTGTTATTTAGATTTCTTTTTTTTTTAATCTATAAAGATATTATCGACTTAAAGTCGAACTTTTGATCCTTTCTATCACAGAAATACGGAAATTTTTATTCCATTTTCGGATTCATGTGAGAATGGATACAAGTAAGGGTAAATGTAGAAATAAAAAAAAAAACCAAAGCATATTTTTTTTCTATTTGGAATTAAACACTTTTAACATGATTAATGCCGATATGGAAATCAACATGTAAAATACTAAATCGATATAACCTCCATCAGTAACAACTTGGGAAATAACACTGACAATTACAGCAACTATATTGATACTCACAGAATAAATGAACAACTGAACTTTTTGATTGGGAGTTTCAAAGGCTTTAGAGGCTTGAAACAAATTAACTAAGGTGAAAATCAAGAAAAACATAATGAATACAATGCCTATTAAGAGCGGCCACATTTCTACTTGAGTGTTAATCACATCATCATTACTCACGATAGTTACAAGATCCACAGAATACAGAATAATTGCATATGCCACCCAAAGAATTAGAAACGGAATCCAACGCTCTTTCTTATCAAACCATTCTTGGGATTTAAGCATACACTGAACTGAGAAATAGATGGAAAGAGTAGATAAAAATAACGCTAAAATTCCGAAGGGAATCAAGAAATAGACCAATTCAGTAATGAAATCATATAGGATTACGGTGAACGTATATAATCCAATCAGAAAGGTATAGGCCGCCATTAAATAATTCATCAAAGTTTTATTTTTCTGGATAATTTTCACGGAGGAATAGACTCCAATGAGGGTAGTAATGACCAGAAACGTGGTTCGAATGACTTGTAAAAGACTCATGTTTTGGTATCTCCTTTTATATACATTAGTACTATTTTCAACACAATATTTAAGTGTTTATGGCCAGTTTGAAGGAAAATCGATTAATTTTTTCTGTTAACAAAAATAAATCTATGGGGTATCAGATTCAATTTTTGGAATAGTATCAGGAGATAGAATTGAAGACATTCCCGGACAGCGCTGCCAATCACAATCATATTCGCATTTATGACATGTTCTATATATATCGAGTAAACGCATTGTATTGATAAATGCATGACCAATTAGAAAATAAATTCCAATCACAATCAATCTTAGTCTGATTGGATGAGAAAGAGACCAAATTGCTGCCACACAAAAAGCGATTCCACATCCAATCAAAAATTTTGTAATCATTTTAATTTTCTTAGTTTTTGTTAGCCCAAGGATACTAAAAAGGTATATACCACATAAACCAAAGCCAAAATACCACAATTGTGGAGTAGTGAAAATATTGAATAATCCAGATAATGAACCTATTAAATAGAACACCAATGCGGTAGGATAGGTGATAAAACATCCAATACATAATTTTCTGTGACCAATTTTAAAAGTATGCATATCATTTGAAAAGGTCTCGCAAAGTGGATGATGCGATAAAAGAATTGGACGCAAAGCACGTAAATGAAGGCGAATTTTTGCTATCAGATTTTTCACCAGAATTTAAATATTTTAGTGTGGGATTCCTATAAAAAAGGTTGGATTGGCTGTATAAATCATCCAACAAAAAGAGTCAAAACTTTTTTATTTAGATAAAGCGAAATAAGAGCATTCAATAAAAATTGATCAACTTTGCTCAATTTCTAGTGATATTTGGTGTTATGAATGGCTGGACAATATACAGATATGTTAAACAATCTTATTGGCGTGTTCGGAATCGGTATCGTCATAGGAATGTTCGTTGTATCCTTCATTTTAAATGTTTTATGTATGAAATGGGGTATAGCGAGGGTGGATGGAAAAGAAAATGAATTTGGATCCGTATTTGTTACTACTCTATTAAGTTTCGTTTGCGGATTGATTCCGTGCGGATGCTTTCTCTCAGCGTACATTATCAGTACTCGTCATAAAGTAACTTATGGAAAAGGACTATTAGCACTAATTTTAGCAGGTTTATTACCAATAATCGTGATGATAATCATTGTTTTGATATTTGTTTTTGCAACACTAGGTATTTCAGAATTCATGGCAATTTTTGGTTTTTAATAGAAATTATTACGCTTCATTTTTTTCATTTTCTTCAATTTATTATTAATGAATATACAACTGAAAAATATTAAACTGATTTTTACTCTAAATTCTTATTTTCCATTAATTCAATCAATCGACACTTCTAATTCAATTTCAAAAGATATTAAATATTTCTAACGAATATTTGGGAAAATGAACTCATTGAAATCTGCCTATGAATTTCTCATTAAAATGAAACCCACATCCAAAATGACTCGAAAACTAAAATAAGGTTAGTACACTTATAGTAGTATGATTAAAATTTTCAACGATCTTCATAATGAAGTGGAAGAATTCAAACCATTGATTAAAAATAAGGTCGGCATGTATGTGTGTGGGGTGACAGTATATGATTCTCCCCATTTAGGCCATGCTTATTCGGCGATTTCGTTTGATATTATCCGACGATATCTTGAATATCGCGGGTATGAAGTCAATTATGTTATGAATTATACCGATGTTGATGATAAAATGATCCGCAGAGCGAATGAGCGAGGGACAGACATTTACGCCATCTCACAGCAATACATAGATGAATATGAACAGATGCAACAGAAATTGTTTATTAAACCTCCTTCTGTGAAACCTCGTGCGACAGAAGAGATCCCAGATATAATAAAAATGATTCAAACATTGGAAGAGAAAGGTTTTGCCTATGTTTCAGATGGAAGTGTCTATTTTGATACTAGTAAATATGAGGATTACAAATATATTTTTAGAAAGAAGAATAAAGCCGGAGAAGAAGAAGAACAATTTACCCAGTCAGATTTTGCGGATGCAAAACGCAATATTGAAGATTTCGTTTTATGGAAAAAAGAAAAACCAGGCGAACCATCTTGGGATTCCCCTTGGAGTAAAGGAAGACCTGGGTGGCATATTGAATGTTCTGTAATGGCAACAAAGTATTTAGGTAATACTGTGGACATTCATGGAGGTGGAAAGGATCTCCTCCGTCCTCATCATCAAAATGAGATCGCCCAAGCCGAAAGTGCGACCGGGGAAAAATTTGTTAATTATTGGATCCATAATGGATTTCTCAATGTTGATAATGAAAAAATGTCGAAATCCTTAGGAAATTTCATTCCGTTAATGGATATGATGGAAAAATTTTCGGGAACGTTTCTCCGCTATTATTTTGCCACAGCATATTATAAGAGCCCCATAAACTTCAGTATGGATAAATTGGAACAAGCCCAAAAGAATTTGGAGAAAATTCAAAAGTTTTACTCTACAATGAAAAATTATTCAAAGCAAATTTCTGAAGATGCCACGCCACTCGGGAATGAACAGATGGTACAGGCGCAGAAATTTATAGAAGATTTTCATGAAGCCATGGATAATGATTTTAATGCTGCGAAAGCCATTGGATTTCTCTTTGCCATGATCAACTATTTCCAAAAACAGATCTTCAATCAAGATCAAGCCTTGGATAAAAACGTACAAGCCCAAATTATCACCTTCTTGGAAGGTATAGATTCTTTCTTCCAATTCATCACAAATCCAATAGAAATAGTTCAAGACGATACATCCGAATGGAAACAGCGATATGAAGACCTAATAGTAAAATTTTTAGATTATCGCAAAGAAGCAAAGAAGAATAAAAACTGGGCTTTAGCGGATAAGATTCGCGATATCATTACTGAAACAGGTGTTGTGGTCAATGATAAAGGATCAGATTACACTTTTGAACTGAAAAAATAGGCATTAATATTCACTTTTTTTTATCTTTGGAGTAAAAAGACTATAGGAAATAATCTTCTTGATTTTTATAGAAGGCATCGACAAGCGCGTTGCCAGTCAAATTTTCATCACACACAATTTGTTCGATCCCAATGCGTTTTAAGTGTTTGATGTTTTCTTCACTTAAGAGATTCACACAGATCCTGACATTGATATTGATGCTTTGGATCGTCATCGCAATTAAAACTGCATCAGCATCATCCTCCGTTGCCACAATCGCTTGTTGAGCATCTTTCATACCAGCTCGTAATAAAATCCGCTCTTCATCAGGATTTCCTCGAAGAAATTCTACCACTTGAGGAAGATCAAAAGGACGATCGGCAATATCAGCCACCAATACATAATTATGATCTACTCCCAAAGTGCCTTGGAGATTTTTCAGAAAATGACGGATTTTGGGATTCCATCCAATAAGAATAGTATGATCTTTGAACTTTATCACTTTATTACCTCGCATATTTTTCACCATTTTAACATAGACAAATTCGACAAAGACTAAAGTAATTCCCAACCCCAACCACATGAAAATCGTGGTTCCGATCCACGAAACTTTCAGTGTGGGGGGAACTAAACCGGAGCCAGTATTAGTAAGAGTATCTGTTGCCCAATATAAGGCAAGATGATAATCGATGCCTTCGATATTAGCATAAATTGCCGCTAGGATTAAATTTAAAAGAACTACAAGAATAACCACTTTTAACATCCGACTGCGTCGGAGAAATTTAGAAAGAACAATAAATTTTTCTTGCAACGGACCTCTATTCTTCGATTTTTTAAGAACAGCTTCATCCGTCATATGTTTATAAAGGGAAGATGAAAAAAAAACTTATTCTTTTGGTTTTTCTTGAGGAGGCTTAACGAGAGCATTAACTTCACGAAGAGCAGTTACCACTTTTTCTTCTTCTTTGTTGAGTTTATAAGCTTCTATAAAACACTTTCTGGCTTCCTTTATACGATTACGATCAAGATTGATCTTCCCGAGCATATACCAAGCTTCCACACTTTCTGGATCCAGCTGTAACATTTTTACAAAGCAATCAATCGCATATTGATACTTTTTTGTCTTGTATAAGGCATGACCTTCACGATCCATTTGTTGATAGAGTGTTTCTTCGTATTCTTCATTAATGGCTATGATCTTCTTCTTTTTTGGAGTGATTACAACTTCTTCTTCTTCATCAACATCGAGAAGTTTTTTGTAAATTTTTAAAGGTGCCATATACATACCAAGTGCACACATCAATATAGCCCCGAGAGAAAAAAGAATACTATCCAATGAAATGGTAAAAATGAATGAAACAATTCCAGTAAACAAGAAAATGATACTCAAAATCCATTGTGTTTTACGAGAAATTTGCTCTCGATATTTTTTGAAGGTATACCAAACTAGCCCAAAGGTAATAATAATAATAAAGGTATAAATGATATTATCTCCGCTGAAAATGGTCTCTGAAGGAGAGTCGGGTTCGGTTATGAAAATCATTAGTAAAAAAAATGGATATGCTATTTTAATTCTTTGCATTCCAATGGTGCTTCACCTGTTAAGTTCATTTTTTGGTGATATATTTTCAGCTTATATTTCTACTTCCTCATCAAATTTTTGGGCAAGTTCTTCGCCTTTTTCCAAATCGACGAAAAATAGAATTAAACCACCTAAGACAAACAATGCGAGTAAGGAAAGTAACCCAAACCGGGGATTTCCAGTAAGTTTAGTAATCCCACCCATCATGAAAGGACCAATAACCGCAGCAAATTTACCCCACATATTGAAAAATCCATAAAATTCCGCAGCCTTCTTCTTAGGAATTAACCTTGAATACATACTTCTACTAAGTGCTTGAATACCACCTTGAAATAGCCCAATCATCCCACCTAGCACATAAAAATGCCAATTTTCACTGATAAAATATCCCAGAATAGTAATCAGACCATAACCGCCGATGGCGACCAGCAAACCCTTTTTAATTCCAATCTTTTGGGCAAAGGTATTGTACAATAAAGTCGCCGGAAAAGCGATGAATTGAACCATAAGTAAGATAACAATTAATTCTGTGGGTCCAAGATCTACTGTATCTAAGCTATCACCAAAATCTAAAGCCATTCGGATAATTGTATCCACACCATCAATATAGAGCCAAAACGCAAGGAGAAACATGGCAACATATTTCAACCGAGAAATATCTTGAAATGTTGTTTTAAGTTGAGTAAATCCACCTTTGATTGCTTGAGAGGCAGAAATTTTTTCTTTCACATATGGTTCTGGGACTTTTCTAAAGAGTGGAATTGAAAATACTAACCACCAGACACCTACGGAGATAAATGATAATTTTATGGCTTGATCTTCTGTTAAGCCAATGGAATCATGCAAAAGGTACATAGCTACGTTAAGAGTAAACAATAATCCGCCACCTATGTATCCTAAACTGAACCCTAAACTGGAGACATAATCAACTTTTTTCTCTGAAGCAACAGCGGGTAATAACGAATCATAAAATATATTAGCCCCTGAAAAACCTATTGTTCCTAATGCATAAAGTACCAACGCAAACCAATATTGACCAGAAGCAAGGAAACCTAAAGAAGCAGACATTATTACGCCCATAAGACAAAAAGCGGCCAAAAATTTCTTCTTTCCAGCCATATGATCTGCGATTGCTCCTAATATTGGAGCAAGAATCATCACAATTAAAGAAGCACCAGAATTGAATGCCCCTAAAAGAAACGTTTTTTGTGCTGTATCAACAATGGATTCCGGTGCCCAATATGCCCCTAAAAAGACTGGAAAAAATCCAGCCATTATGGTGGTGGCAAATGCGGAATTAGCCCAATCGTATAAAGACCAAGCCAAAATTCTTTTTTTATTATCTAATTGTAAATTAGAATCACTATCTGTATTTTCCATAAAAATCGCGATATTTTTTGTAAATTAGTTGTCACTTAGCTGGCTAAATTAAAAAATGTACTTAACCAATTCTCATCCAAAAACGAAAATTCATTACATAAAATCTATTCGATAAAATTATTGAAAAACAAGCTAAATTTCACAAAATATGAACGGATTAGCAAAAATTTTTTTATGGATAAAAACGGAACTAAATTTGACAATAAAGGTTTTTTTATATCTTTTACTTACCAATATAGGGAAATAAAAAAGAAAATAGGAGGAAGAAGAAAAATATCAATAAACGATTCGAAGAGCGATTCTCTTCCTCAAAAGAGTAAATACGAGCCAGAAGACACACTTCTCATCACCGATCCTAATATTATTCCATTAATCAACCATGAGAAGAAAAAAGTAATATTAGACTTGCTGCTACATTCAGAAAAAACAATTATGGAACTTAGTACGGCCACCGGCTGGAATCCCGGAACGGTAAAGCGTCATCTTACAGACCTTGTCGAGGGAACTCTAGTTGTTGTTGCCCGAGAAGAGTTTAATCAAAAAAAAATTTTACTAAAATATTATCGAACAACAGCATTTCACTTTGTTTTTCATTTTGAATGGCCCTAACACATTATTTATCTAATTCTTGACTCCGAATTTCTTCATTATACATACTTAAAGATAGAAAAGCGAAAATGGGAAATCCAATAAAGACATAAAATACAGTCAGGCAAAATTTTATTATGTTCGTCGTAAGATCTTCCATATCAAAGATAACATAATGCTGATAAATTAAAACTCCAGTACGGATTTGTGTAAAAATAAGGTAGTATGGTAAATAAGTCAAGATTACGCGTCCAAAACTATGGGAAAGTATCTCAAAATTCTCTTTCACGGCAATTAATAGTTTTTTTCTGTGAACCAAGGCGGGAAATACATTTGAAAATAGAATTATCCAGAAAAAATTAAGAATTTTGAATGATACATATATATTGAGAGGAATGTGATCTACTGCAAGATATAATAGCCAATATGAAAAAATATTAAAAATGAAACAAAAGACAAAGAATTTGAACCAATACTTCCGTATATAATAAAGTGAATTCCGAACTTCCGTAAATCCATCACCCGAAGACATTATATCATAGCCCAATCCCATAGCTGCTCCGAAAAATCCGAAGAATATGCTGTCCCCCGGTAAATATATGATAAATAGCATCAATTGACGGGAAATTTTGAGGTCCATCCAATTGATATTGGGTAGAATAATTTTGGTCAAATAATGATCCAAAGCCATATAAATTACAAATCCTATTAGCAAGACTATAAAAAAAGGTTTAAAGTTGTCTTTGAATAAGTCAAAACTCAACTTATATTCTTTCTCAATATCATAGGAGGGAGAGATTTCGGAATCGATATCGACCATTAAGTATTAGTTAGGTTGTCACTTGTTAAAAAATTTCGAAATTTGATCAAAAAACCTAACTTCAAAAGAATTCTTTCCCATAAAGTTCTATTTCTATTGAAATAAAATCGAGAGCATTATTTCTCCATTTGTTGGTTGGTAATTATTTCATTGTACATACTTAAAGAAAGAAAAGCGAAAATAGGAAATCCCACAAAAACATATAGGATTTCTAAGATGCTAGTTGTAATACTGAGAAATGCATAAAGATCAGTGGTATCGAGTACAAAGAAATTACGATATATGTTTATTCCGGAGCGAAAGTAAACAAAAATCAAATAATATGGCAGATATGTGATAATCACTCGGCCAAATTGTTGAGAAAGAATTTGAAAATTATCCTTGAAAGCGGGGAGAAATTGATCCCGATGAACCAGGGCAGGGAAAATGTTGGAAAAGAGAATCACCCAAATCAAGCTTAGGCCATGGAAAATAATACTGGTATGGAAAGGAATAGTAAAAAAACTCAAATATAGTAACCAATAGGTAAAAATGTTAAAAAAGAAGCAAAAGAAGAAAAATTTCAGCCAGTATTTTCGGATATAGAACAGGGAATTCCGAACTTCGGTGAAACCATCACCTGAAGACATTATATCGTACCCTAAACCCATGGCAGCCCCAAAAAATCCAAAAAAGATACTATCTCCAGGTAAAAAGAAGAAAAATATGATTGTAGCGGGATCAACAAAGAACCAATTACTTAAGATTAGCGGAAGCACAAAACGAGTCAATAAATGATCTATTCCTTTGAAAACAATAAACCCAATTAATAGAACAATGAAGAAGGGACGAAAATTCTCCCTGAATAAAGAGAAGCTGAGCTTATAATCTGATTTTACATCAACAGATATCGCCCCATTTTGTTCCCCAGCTTCCATACTATAGTCTATTTTACACAATGAATAAAAAATTTCGTAAGG
Organism: Candidatus Lokiarchaeum ossiferum; assembly: GCA_025839675.1. Classification (GTDB taxonomy): domain Archaea; phylum Asgardarchaeota; class Lokiarchaeia; order Sigyniarchaeales; family Promethearchaeaceae; genus Lokiarchaeum; species Lokiarchaeum ossiferum. The sequence goes on along the minus strand of CP104013.1, from coordinate 4,119,231 downwards.
GTTTTATAAAAAACTCGCTTTATTCATCTTTTTTTGAACAAATTATGATTTCTCAATCAGAATTTATAAATATTAACCAGCTTCTTTCTATATTAAATATCGACTGGATCGATTTGGGTAATTACAATGGAAGATGGAAATACAAAACGACGCAATTCACCAAATTTTAATTCTCCAGAGGATATTCGCAGTTCAGATGCAAATGAAGGGACCTTTATTCCTGCAGAAGACATGATTATCACAGACCCAAATGTCATTCCCAGTTTTACCCATGAAAAAAAGCAAATTTTACTTGAAATTTTGTTAACCCAAGAAAAAACTATCATGGAATTAAGCACTGCTACCGGAATGAATCCGGGTACGGTTAAACGACATATTTCCGAGCTACAGAAGTATGGGGTAGTTGTGGTGGCTAGAACTCAAATCAATAAAAAACGAATTTTGCTTAAGTATTATCGTACCAGTGCATTGCATTTCACTTTTCATTTTGAATGGCCCGGTATTCAATAATTCGATTGAATCTACTCCGCATTCTTCAATTCTTGAAAAATATTGAGTTCAATAAATTAGATCATACATTCTTAATTTCTTGATTTTTATACCGCAATTCTTCATTATAGATTCCAATGGTTAAAAATGCGTACATTGGAGAACCTAAAAAGCCATGAATGACATTCCAAGTATATAATACAATTATTACAATTAAATGCACGATTGAAGATGGATTTCCATAGTACCATAAATAATAGCCGAGAAGAATTCGCCCTACCATGAATAAAAGATAAAATACACCAAAAGTTTTAAAAATTCGTTTAAAACATGTGAACAGTAGTTTAAAGTTATCCTTCAGAGCATCTCGAATATTGTGGCGACTTACCAATCCTGCCGAAGTTTCCACAAACAGCAAACTCCAAAAAAAGGAAAAGGTCCGCAAAATAATCGCTTCTCCCATGCTTACATACCAAGGAATTACCAGACGAATGACATAGATAAATAAATTGACCAAAAGACTTAAGATAACAAACGGAAACCAATATTTCTTGATATAATAAAATGAATTCTTAAGATCTGCGAAACCATCTCCAGAAGACATAATATCATAGGCCATTCCAACTATTGCCCCCCAAAAGCCAAAACTAATGAGATCGGAAGGAACTCGAAGTAGCCACTCAATCCACATCACAGGCATATTGGGCATTGAGTTGTAGATTTGTTGGTGAAATACAAAACGCAAGGCATGACTTGCCGAATATATGGCCAAAAATCGGATTAAAGACACCCAAAAAATCGGTTTGAAATTTTGCTTATATAGATGAAAACTGAACTTAATATCCCCCCAAATCGTAGACTTCTCTTCAATATTCTGGGGAGTTTGGTTTTTCATCAAGATCATTTTAATTCAACGTGCTTTAAATTTCCTAGGATTCAAAATTTTTCAAATTACACTTTCATTGAAAAAAGATTGAATTAAGAGAAAAAATAGAGACATTTTATAAAAGAATTTTCCAAGTTTTCTGAAAATTTGGTCATTTTTTTTAGCTCTTCAAGTGACCACAACACTATGAGCAATAAAACCTCATTATTGATCATGGGTTTCCAATTTTCTTAGATTTATTGTTAATAAAAAAAAAAAACTCAACATGGAGTATTTCAAAAGATAGCTTTTATAGCATCAGTTTAGTTATTCCAAATTACTTGAACCCTTTTTTATATAAAGGAGAAAGCATTTTTTGAATTGTAAGATTACATGAGTTATTCATCGGTGATTACGAAAATGGTCAAAAAAAGCTTATGGATACTACGTATAATATTTTGCTTAATCGGATGGATAATCCTAATTTATGATATTGCAACGAGCAAATCCCTCTTTTTATTTCTGTTTTATACGATTCAATCAAATTTCTTGGTAGCAGTGTGGTTGTTGTTAGCAATTCTCTGGGATAGGAAACCAGAAAAATACCAGAAGCTTACAGGACTGGTTCGAGGTGGAATTACGCTGTACATCACAGCCACCTTTCTAATTTTCGCTATTATTTTAGCACCATTAATGCCTCCAGATTACGCTTTTGATATAACTAATATTCTTTTCCACTATTTGATTCCAGTTTATTTTATTGTGGATTGGTTTTTAACCGAAAGAAACATCCGATACAAGTGGAATTACCTTCAAAAATGGCTTATCTACCCGATATGTTATTTAGTCTTGACTCTGATTTATGGTGTCGTAACTGGATTCTATCCATATTTCTTTATTGACCCATTATCTTTGGGAGTGGGCCCATATATTCTATCTATTTTAGGGATGACAGCCTTCTATCTTATTTTAGGCTCAACTTTAATTGGAATAAATCGAAAATTTACTCAAAATTACCAAATTTAATCGAATTCAGCACTTAGAATTTAAATCATTTTGGATAAATTCTTTGCAAAAAACGAAATTTGGTGATAATAAATTGGAACTATTTTTTATGAACTTTGATCTTAGAAAATTAAAATTAGTAGATAAATTAAACCAAATTTAAATTTATACAAATTTATTTCATACATTCAGGGCTTTAAAACAATTTCTCAAAATATTATCGTAAAATACAGAATTTAAGATATATTGCACTGAATCGAAAAATATCAAGTCGCTCAAAAACGCATTATTTTAGGTTTGCAAAAAATGCAAAACTCAATAGCTTTAAATATATGGTTTCACATAATAAATTATAATAGTTTGCGATTGTCGCAATATTTTTTTCCATCAGGTAAAAAATGTTTCAAAGCCCACATTAACCAAATACGGAAATTCCAACATATTGGGTGCTTTGACATTAATCTTACGAAATTCAGTGGACGTTAGGAACAAGAAACACGGATGAACTCCAAGAAATGTAATACTTCAAATCATCCGCTCTAGATGATAAAACAGTGGATATTAGGCTCAGTTCACTAAAAAACAACCTGAGGAAAGAGATACTCCCCCAAAAACAAAAAATGTGAAAAAATCATGGTTATCGAAAATCAAATTGTATCAATGCAAGTCATTCATGAAGAAGTAAGTCGAATCAGCGACGTTCTCAAATCTCTTGCCAATCCTAAGCGATTAAACTTGCTTATGCTCTTGAATTCCGAAAATATTCAAACTTTTAAAAATTTGAAGGATTTTTCCCAAATCAGTAAAACTTCCTTGGTTAATCACCTCGTCATTTTAGAAAAAGAACATCTTATCGAACGTCTCTCTCGTGGCTACTATAAAATCACCCCAAAAGGGAAAAATTTCTTAGATACGAATGTAAACCTCTTTGAACGGGCAGTGAATTCCGATTATTTTCAATCAAACACACAATTGCATCCCTATGAAGGACTATTTCAAGCCCCAAAAATATTGCAAGAAAAGATATCCGTGCCAAAGCCAGCACAATATCCCGGTGCAATGAATTCTTTTGTAGCATCCATCACAGGTATTTTCAATTCTTTGGAAAAAAAATATTCCGTTTCATTTGTTAATGGATTCTCTGGGATGAGTTTCCTCAATAATTTTACTAAGGATGCCATTGATGGAAGTTCCCACTTTAAATATTGTGATTGGGATCAAATATTAAAGGCTTCCAGCCGTTTAGGCTATGAATTACATGGACATTATGAAGAAAAAGCCTTTCCAACCTATTATGGTACGATTACTCTGGAAGATATCGAACGGGCAAAGAACATGTTCAATGTAGTGAAACAGGAAATCAAGCAATTCCAAAAACCTGCGGTCTTATTTGGCTTACTCCTTCCGGAATATGGAATTGTCAATGGTTGTTTCCAAGATTATTATATGGCTCACGCCTACCACAGCGATATGGGCTATAGTGGATTTCCATGCCAATTTTATTCACTAAAAACGACTAATTATATGCATGCAGTCTTTGTACGAGATGAAACCGCCCCCATTACAGACAATGATTATCGCGAAGCTTTAGAACGAGCCATTGAATTTGCTAAAAATGGAACAGGGAAGCCAGAACATGATGACCGAGTATCTGGTCCTCAGATGTTTGAAGAATGGGCAAATTTACTTAAAAGTAATGAAGAAATTCTTTCCAGCTTGAATCCTCAAGCCAATGCCTTTTTAGGGTCTTATTATGCAGAGAATAAGCAGCATTGTGCAGATTTCTTATATATGATTCACGACAAATATGCGAACAAATCATTTAGTTTCATGATCCAAAAAGCCGCAAAAAAATATCAAGAGATTGCGGATAAATGGGAAGAATTTACCGCCCTTTTCCCATTTACATTAGGGCAACCCTCATCATTCTTCTGTCGAGAAGAAGGGGCCATTTTACTTCGGGAAATTATGGCCTTAGAAGAAAAAGCCATTCGCTTTATGCAAGATGCCATGGCGATGTGGCATTAAATTCACAATTCTTTCAACCAACCAACCTTTTTTTCTGATCTTTAATCACACACAACCACATTTTTTTTCATTTTTTTTTATATACGATCCTTGGAAACTTACTTCTTTAATTAGCTATCAAATCATCACTCTGAAAAATAACATAATCTTAGTTGATTAACTATCTCTCTAAATTGAGTTCATAACAAAAAATGACCTTAAACTTTTGTTGGATCCAAATTAGAGCCGAAAATTTATTTTTCATTAAACTATTTCCATTTCCATGCCACGACCCAGAATATTTATCCAAGCAATTTACATACATGCTCGACTGGAAGAAAATATGAGAGTTGAGATTCTTGAAGAGGCGAATTAATATTTTTTTGATAAAAAATAAAAAAAAACTATGACTCAAGATTTTCTGATTAATTAATTATATTCTGGCTTTAAAAACTCATAACTAGGCTTGTTGTTGAAAACTTCTCTCCCATACCGAAGTTAAAGTGTCTAATGTATCTACATTATATGGAAGACCTTCAGTTTCTACTTCGGAACTTGATATTTTCCAACCACCAGGTAATGAATTAATGTCCACATCTAATTTATGGCCACCCATAATATCTAATTGAAGGATTATAACAGGATTAAGAGTAGCCCCATTGCAATAAATTATGGGGCTAGCTTTAATCTGAACAACAGTTGGAGCACTTCCACTACCAACATTTTGGCAGATAATATAATCTCCACTTGTTGTCACTGAAACACCTCTTTGTGCAACCAAACCAGCATATGTATATAAACCAACTGCGTAAACATCTAAATATTTCCCCCCATATGGAGATTCTTTACACGTCGTCCAAAGTTGAACTGTGATAGTGAATCTTTTTTTATAAGTCCATCCACTTTTTTGACTATAAATCATATTATATTCAGTCCAATATTTATTTCCGACAACCAATGGTGAATCAGGAGGAGTCACATAAGCATTTCCTAAATTGAGGAAAGAAAGTGTACATAAGAATAATACACTCATGGCAATTATTTTGGAATTTTTCATTTTATCACTTTTTTACAATTATTTTTAGACAAATTTCTTGTCCATTTGTGTTAAAAAAGTGTTTGTATATAAACCTCAAAGGTAGTTCTAAAAACAAACCGCTTTTTTGCGTTTTAATCGAGAATAATTTTTTCTGGAGAACTTTTTTTTGGGGAGTAGATTACTAGAGAATGAGGTCGATTCTAATTGGCCGTTTGAATTATCGAATAAGATTTCACTCGCCCCTGTTCATTCACCAGCAGAGAACTAGGAGGTTCGAATTTCTGAAGACGATTCTTCAAATTATGAACCAAGGTGTTGAATTCTTGTTTACCTTGTGGTGTAATTTCCCATGTTTTCCGACGAAAATCCATCAAATCATTTTCTTCTTTTACTAAATCTTGTTCTTGAAGTTTTTTTAAATGATGGTTTAAATTTCCTTTGCTCATTTTCAAAGTTTTTAAAAGGGTTGTGAAATAAGTTTTTCCCAAGTTCGAGAGAGCCAACAGAATATTAAAAGGATAAGGTTTGAGGAATTGATTTGGTAATAATTGTGTTTCAAGATTTTCAGAAACTTTACTTTTATCATTTGATGGCACCATAGTCAACAATTGGGGTTTTTTTCTAACAATTTTAAGAATTTCTTTTGAAATTTTTGTTCTTAGCGTTCCATCTATATGATTGTCACTATTATCTAAAATATCTAAAAAAGACTCAAGTGATTGTATTTCATGGTAGAAAACAGTTTGTCGATATCTGCGAATTTTGTGAACGGATAGAATACTTAGAATGATGAAAGTTAAGACCACAATAGATAAAATTGTCAACCAAAACACTGAAGATTTCATGTCCATATCAAATCGCTTGATTTTAAAGGAGGGGAAAAATTATTGTTATATATATCTGTCATTGACTATGGATAAAATACATTTTAAATGTTTTGCACAAATTAATCGACCAAACTTCATATTTGGATAACTACCCATATTCAATAATACACATATGTGATTTAACAATCGACCCAAATTTATAATCAGTTAAAATCAGTTGAAATAAATTAAATTTAATTTTAAAGTGATATTCATTTTAAAAATGGTTACTGTATTATCATATGATTTTTTATCAAATTTCGGAATTTTTCTTCTATTTGGAATTTTCCTTATAAATTACAAACGGAAGCATCAAAATCGTCCCGTTAAGGATTTCTTCTTAGCCTACTTATTAGGGATGTTAAATTTAATTTTTGTTTGCTTATATTTTTTAAAAATCATACCTTCAAAGCAAGGACAATTAGCTCTCAGAGGTTTTTATATATTTCTTTATTGCCTTCAGATTTTTTTCTTTTATATATTTTTAGATGGATTAAGAAGGATAAAACGTTCCCAACGGGACATTTCACTGATAGTATTTTTTATTACAGTAACCGTGATGGGTTATTTCTATCTAGTTTTGACTTACAATGAAATAATTTTTAAATCACCTGTTAACAATATGATGTACTTCATATGTCGATTAAGTTTAAAGGGACTACAGATATTTGTTTTTGGATTTTGTGGAATTCCGGTGTGTTACAACATGTGGAAATATACTTCTGAAAAACTATCTGAATTTTTTTATATTTCGATGGTTATCACAACTTTGGGATATGTAATGGGACTAGTAATAATTATACCTTATTCGTTTGATGAGCTATCCCTTGCTTTAAGTTTAGCGCGTAAAATTGGAGAAGTTTTGACTGTCATCGGATTCAGTTTATTTCTCATAGTTAGCACTTTAAATCTAAAATACATTTTCCGATTACCCTTCGATCATTACATGTTGATAGTTATTCACAAAGAAACAAAGTTAAATTTGCTATCGTTAACCTTCGAAACCAAAAATACGAAAAATGAACTGGATGAAAACTATTTCACATTTCTAAATTCGACTTTAACTACATTGCATCAATCCTCCTTAAAATCAAAAGGTTATATAACAAAAATCATCAATAGCGATGTCTCATTGATATTGGATTCAGGAGAATATATCACAGCAACGGTAGCAACAAATCAGGTTTCTCTGGTTTTGCAAAAGGGACTCAAAAAGTTTGTTGAGGAGTTTGAATCGATGTTTGAAGAATCATTAAAGAATACTCCCAGTTCAAATGAGAGGTATAAAGCGGGAGAAGAAATATTTAATGAAATCTTCCCTTTTCTCAAACACACAGATGGAGTCTATTGATTAAAAAATATCAACCCTCTTCCAGAGATCACTGATGGAATTTATCAGTTTCAAAACAAGAAAAACGTGAAAATATTGCAAAAAAGGATCTTTTTAGAAATGAAACCTTGTTAATCGTGGAAAACGAACCGCAACCTCGCAAATTATTTCAAAATCATTTAAAAAACAGCGGTTATAATGTACTTATCGCGGGTGATCCTCTCCAAGCTTTATCTATATTTCGTGCTCATTAAAATTCTATGGATTTATTTATTAATGACATGATTATGCCTTTAATGAATGGGACTGAACTAATTGAAATAATTGTGAAAGAAAAACCAGACGTTTTAGTATTATTTATCTCAAGATATTCGGAAAAAATATTAGTTGAACTGGAAATTTTTAAAATAGGGCTTAAATACCGATTAAAACCATTCTCTCAGAAGGATCTATTAATAAATATCAAAGAAATTCTTGCATCATCTCAAAAAAAGGAGTAAATGGGTAGATTATAATTAGAAATGATAATTTTTGATTTTTCCAGATTGCGCAAAACACGAAACCAAAATACTTTATAAAACAGAAGATAGAGTTTATTCCATCAAATGATCTCTAATATTATATTTCCAATTCTTGCAGTGTTGTTCATTGTTTTATTGGTATTTTCTATAAAAACTATGAAAAACACTCTTTATTTAGACGGAACAATTATGATTGTAATTATAGGGTTAATATATGACACCATCGTTGTATCAATAGGCACATTGCTCGGAGAATCAGAGCTCTTACACACCTTAAATTTCGGTCGCTTCATCATCCATGCTTTTTTTACTCCCCTGCTCATCCCAGCCGGGATAACGCTACTAAACTTCTATCGAGTGGATCGAGGTAAATCAAAACTGATTCCATCATATTTGACGTGGGGAATAACCATTGCCTTTATTTTCTTTGGGGTATTCACCCATCTTCTGGGAATCACATTAGAACCACGATATTTTGATGGAATATTATATTATACTCAGAGTCACACAGCAGCTAAATCATTTCCTTATGCATCTGTTGCAGTTGTGGTCATTTGCATTGGGTTAGGTGGAGCAATATTTCATGAATCTCGTAAACATTCTTGGTATCTTTTGGCAGGAGGAATTATTATTTTCATCATGAGTGCACTTCCCGCTTCGATTTTTGGATTAGTCTTCGGATCCTTAGGAGAGCTAGTATTACTCTTTAGTATGGTATGGACATTCCGAAGTATCAAAAATGAAGAGCAAGAACCCAGAAGTAACGAAAAAATTATTCCATTAGCCATTTAAAAAAGTTTACTCTGGTAGGGATTTCAATTTCATGACTTTGATTAAGATTGGCAGAGTTATGAGAATTAAAACGGCAGCCGCATAAAACAGAGGGGCTGCACCGAGCTTATGAGCTATTCGTAATCCAACAAATTCGAAAATAATTCGAGTTAACAGTACCACTAGTGCAAATATTTGGTACCACCATGCAGTAAATTGTTTCGGAGTGAGCTCAATCATTAAAGCAATCCATGCAATTCCAAAAATTAAACCAAGAGGAGAATATATAACATATAAAATTCCAATTCCTGTCAATGATAATATCGGTATTAAGGATAAATATACTATTGAATATATTCCTGTGCAGACAATGATAAAAAACGCTTTTTTTCTAATAAGAGGAAGAAAGAAGACTAATAAAACTAAGAAGACCAGTTTTACGGTAGATCCAATTACAGCCCAATATTCTGAGAAAGAAGTAAAGCCACCAGTACCAAATCGATCTATTATTATGGTCTCATTTAGAGTTCCAACCAAATAACTCGCGTTTAAGCCGATAAGTAAGAAGATAAAGAGTTTTATCACTTTTTTTTCCTTGAAAGATAGAGTTTTTATTATATTTTTAAAATCTGGATATTGTTTGTCTTTTAAATTTGTGATCTTATTGGAGTCAGCACTAATTATTTTACTTTTGAACATATCTTTAAAAAAAAGCCATCCCACTAAAGGAAACATTACGAAACTCATGATAAAAAGAAAAATTCCCCAATCCTTTCTTATTGCATTTGTTCCAACAGTATTTGCATAAATTATGGTTGAAATTAAAGAGCCAAGGATGCTTCCAATTTGTTGAATCCAAGATAATAACGATGTTTGTTCTTTATATTTTAAGACAAACACAGTATCAGCGGTAGAATCAATTAACACGGAACCAGTTAAAGCAATAAATATTACAGGAATATATAATAGAATTGTTGAATAAACTATATCTAGGCTGATAATGATAAACCCAATAAAATTAAGAATAATTCCTAAAATTACGGTGTATTTTAAATAAGTTGAGGGCTTATTCGTAAATATTTTTGAGAACTTGGGTTTAAAAAGTAAGGGGAGATAAGTTAACAATATAATCCAGCTAATTTGATTGAAATCATAACTCAATTCATCCCGATAAAGTTCTGACGCAAAATAGAGAGTAAAGTAGGAAATTATTGCTTGAGTGAAGTACACAAAGAAATAGAAACTTAAATCTCGCCAGAAAATGGGATCTCGATTAAGGGTAAACACTTTTGATTTTGCTAGGGGTTGTTTTTCTTGAATGGATTCAGACATATGATTACCTCATTGTAAAGAAGGATAGTTGGTTGTTGCAACCTATTAATTATAGTTGGTTAAGATTGTATTTAAAATCGAAATTTACAAAAGAAAAAAATATTAGATTAGAAAAGAAGAAGTTAATGAACAAATTCCTCTTCATCAGTAATCTTCTTACTGAATTTTGAAATGAAGAAGAGTGGAATAAGGGCTAAAAGTGAAATGATACCAGAATACAGAAAAATTTCAGGGGAAGGAACATACCCAGATATCGTCGTGCCGTCCATAATCGGTTCGCCATAAAATTTGATCACATTACTTCCAATAATCGGGCCAAAGACCATGGGAATCGCCACAAAGAAGACCATACGGATTCCTTGGAATTTTCCTCGATCTTCTACGGGATATAAATCTTGAATCCAAGAGAACAGCACTATGCTATTAACCATAGATAACGATAAGATTACAGCGTATACAAAAATGACTGAGATAAAAGACGTGACGAAATAGAAAATAATCCCAAAAATAGCATTGAGCACAATTGTAAGCATTAATACGGGTTTTCGCGGTAATCGATGAGAATTGAAACCATAGATAATGGAAACGATGGCTGCCACCAAGATGACAGCACCTCCAATAATACTTACTTGCCCTTTATCAAAATCTAAGAAATTTTCAAGATATACAAATGTATAGGGTGAGGATATTTGCGCAGCAATTCCTACCAATCCAAGATGAACAAGTAAGATATAAAGAACGGGATTTTGTTTAACTGTTGATGGTTTAAAAGTATGGATTAAATCTTCGAAAAATTTAGGGTTGTTTTCAGAAGAATTATTTGCTATAATAGGGGGATCTTGGATCATGATTCCAGCAATGAGACCAATAACGGTCACAAATCCACCTAATACATAAAAGAAGACGAAATATCCCCAAGTTTCAATTACAAAACCTGATGCACCAATAGCAATCAAATTGGCAATAAGGGTTGACATTTGAAGGACTCCCTGAAGCCTCCCGCGATTAGTTGTATCAGTGATATCGGTAGTCCAAGCATTAAAAGCAGCATCATTGGCCATTGATCCGAAGAAAGTCATGATTCCGTCCATAATGACAACCATCACAACCGCAACTCCCACATTTTGAATTAATTCTACTGTGGGAAACAAAGCCGTAATGATTCCCCAAATTATATAGCCAAAGAGAATAAAGGGTTTACGTCGCCCCATTTTCGATTTTGATCTATCACTTACTGCTCCAAAAATAATGGTAGTTAAAGTAGCCACAACAGCACTGACAGCTACCATCCATGCAATAGGTGTAGGACTAGTAGTGATTTCATCAAACACAAAAACATTGAACCAAGAATTTTCTACAGCCCATGCAATTTGCCCCGCAATACTCAATAGTGTCACAACAGTCCAAGTTTTGGGAGGTAAATTTGTTATTTGTTTAGGAGAAGAGAGAGAAAGAGAATTATTAAAAGATGTATCGTCCATAATTCTATTTGCCTTTTGTAAAATTAAACCTATGGTTTAAAATAGATAAAAAAGATTACTTGGAAGAAGAATTAATTTTTGCTCGCAAATATTCAACAATATTCACAATAGGAATTTCCAAGGGACAAATCTTCTCACACGCCTGACAAGTAGTACACCGAAACAGAGAATCGATAAATTCAAATGGAAAAGGATTTATTTTCTCTTCTATCATCGTAGAAACGAGTCGAAATCGTCCAGAGGGAGAATAGATTTCATTTGGATCAACTAGATATGCAGGACATTTATTGCGGCAAAACCCACAGGAAGAGCAAAGATCGAAAATTCCAGGGGATTGAATTTCCTTTGTTTCGAGGTTACATTTTCGTTCCCTTGATTTTCTTCCCCCTCGCAGGTGTCTTCGCCAAAATGAATTCAATCCAAACAGAATTTGCATTCGAAAATAAGTGGCAGTTCCATAAGTAAGTTTTCCCGGATTCAACCGAGACGATGGATCAAGCGCCTTTTTTCGTTTTTTCAAGAGTTTCAATTGGGAACTCTCAAATTTTTGCCCATAGATAAAATTCAGTAAACCTAAAGTGTACAAACATCCATTGTTTTGATATATATAGTTAGTAAGACTATGTAAAATCGCTTTACTTGGAAGCAGATGATCAAATAAATCCCCTGTGCTTGGGATTGATATTGAAAGACGAATTTGTTCTGGTGAAACAACTATTCCAGAATAAAACGACCTAATTTGAGCCTTCTTAAATTTAAAATTGGCTTTTTTTAATACTTGGATTAATAGTTCTATTGAAACCTTATAATGTTGGGAAATCAGTACCGTATTCCCTCTTTTTGGAGCAAGTTCAAACTTAAAGCGATTTTGCCAAACTTCTTGGGCCAAAATCTTAGAATAGTGAGTTATTTCAGCTTGATCAAAGAATTCATCAGCAGAATTTAATAGGGTGCGAGTCACAAGCAAAATGTAAAATGGAACATTCCCCGATTGGACTTCATGCAAATTTCGTAGACTATGAAGACCGAAATTGCTGAAAAAACAAAAATATACATCTTCCAATTCCGCTATCTTACTTAAAGTGGAGTTTAACGTAGTTAAACTTTCGACTTGAAGATAATAGGGAAAGAGGGAAAATTGAGGAACAACTCGGAATGTGATAGAAGTAATAATTCCGAACAATCCTAAGCTCCCGACATATAAAGATATTTCTTCCTTAGTAGAAACTTCAATTATTTTTCCGGTAGGAGATATAACCGCCAATTTCTCAATTTGAGAAAGAAATTCTCCATAACTTGAGGATCCAATGCCAATGGAACCCCCTGTTGACAGCCATCCTGCAAAAGTGGCACTAAGAGAACTAGTTGGATACACACATAATTGAAAAGAATGGCGATTTAAATAATCCATAACGGTAGAAATCACAGATCCCGCTTCAACTGTCATTGTTTTAGCTTCAAGATTGAAATGGAACTGATTCATTCGTTTCAGATCCAAAATAATTCCCCCATTAAAAGGATGCGTAGATCCAAAATAATTACATCCCCCGCCCCGAACAGTTAAAGATAAGTTCAATTTTTCAGCAAGTTCGACAATAAATTGGATTTGAGAAACAGATTTCGGCCAAATCACAAGATCAGCAATAAATTTTCTTTTCCATTGATGATGATGAAAAGAAGATCCACTTAAATCACCACTTACAGCAATTCGATCTCCAAGTTTATTTGAAAATGCAATAATACCATTCTCCATTAATGCGGAGATATATTTTTGCACATTTTTGCTTTTATTGGAAGGAAATTTCACCAATTTACCCCCCAAACAATGATCCCAAATATAAAATTCAATACCCAACACCCTAATGCAAGATATCCACTCTTTTTATTTCGATAACCTGCCAACCCTTTCATATAGGCCACGAAAAAGGCACCAAAACCGATAATCCCAGGGATGAAATGGAGGAGATAAATCCAATCAAAATAATCATAAGCAATCCATTTTCCCATAATTCGGAAGCAATCTTTAAGGATAAAGGCAACATTTATTGATGTGGCAACCAATGCAGTACTCATTAAGATTCCATGCAAATATGTCTTGCGTTTTTGAACTTTGATGATAATGGTTCCAGAAATAAAGGAGATCATAGCGACTGATCCTAAATACATATTAAGATGATTAAAAATATCGATCTTAAACCAAGAATTTGATTCTTGGGCAAAACCAACATTGATTGTGAAATTTAAGTCTGCAATGTAAGGTTTTCCTGGACCCTCGGGACTTCTTCCATAAATTAAAATTTCATATACTCCTGCTTTTTTAGGAGCAATGAATTCAAACACAACTGCAATTTCATCCATTTCAGGAGCAGAATCAAAATCCGATCCATCTGTAATAATTGGGGCAGGATAAACTGTGAAAAATTGATTTTCAAGAACATCCGGGTGGAATTTTAAAATAACGCCAGGTCCCTTAACCAAAATATCTATGAAAATATGTTCTTCGGGAATAATATCCAAAGACCGGGAAGAGTTGGTAAAGATCGAATACCAACCATCGGAATGTGCGCCCTCTTCATTATCTTCTCCTGGAGAACCCATACTTTCCTTTGTAACAAACGGAAAAAGGCAAGTAGATACAAACAAAAAATAAATCAGATAGCGATATGAACGCCTATTCACAAGGATAACAAGGTAGAGAATTTATTAAAGACTAGGGTTTGAATCTTTTGAGAGTCTTCAATTCAAGAAAAGACAGAATTTGGCTAAAATGCTTGGTTATCATAATTAACATATCTTTAAATCTTTTCAAATTAAGATTTTGCTCAGAAAAAAAAGAAAAAAGATGTATTTACTTGTACAGATAAAAATTAAAAAGAAGTGAATTACATGAAATCTTTATCTATTTTGATTTTTACATTTTGCTTAGTTTTATCCAAATTAACTTCCTTTTTCTTATTCTGTTTCTTATTTTGATAATATTTAGCTCCAATTGTGCCCCCTATGGCCAAAAGAAAAATGGGAATCAGAATTAAATTGATTGCAGATGAAACAAATTCCTTATCCTTCTGATCGCTATAGATGTTTCCAGAAGCATCTTTACCAATCAAGGTGATATTCATCATTCCCAAGGAATAATCATCAGTATCAAAGTTAAAATCAAGAGCATTGGTATCTTCATTAGCAACTAATGTTCCATTAAAATACAGATCCAAGGACGTAATTCCAGCACTTCCGGTTCCACGTATTCTAAACTTGCCATTAATTTTTTGACCGAAATCTGATCCCATGGTTTTTGAAATGCTCATTGAAACTTCTTCGGCAGCACAAACAAGGGTTGGTTGGATCAAAGATCCTAAAATAGCAAAACTGATAATGGAAAGGATAATAACCTTTCCACGAGGATTAAAAATAATAGACTTTGGTTTTTGCATAAATGTCTAAGGTGAAAAAAAGAAATCGGAAATTTATACTTTTTGTTCTCCCTCAGCTTGACCTCCCTTTTGACTAGAATCATTGTCTTTTGGGATTTCGTCATCTGTTAGGGCCCTTGATTCAGTTGAAAAGAAGAAATCAATGAATTCCATGCTCTGTGAATATGCCATGGATTTATCATAAATAGCATCGATATGATAATTGGAATTTTGATGATCGATTTTAGATTTTTTATTAGCAATAGCATCAAAATGGTAGGTGGAATCATGGAAAGTGATATTGGGGGATTTATCAGCCAGTGCAATCATATGTTTCTCAAAAGCTTCATAATTAACAACATCATACATCTCAGCCAACTCAGGAAGTGTTTTATTATCTCCTTCTAAGAGCATTGCTTGAAAATGTTTTCTTACCTTACTCCTTCGTTTAATAAAACCTTCAAGATTAATTCGGGCAACTAAATAAACGAAGATAAACACAAAACTAAAGGAAATAAGGTCTGCCCGAGGATTAACTCCTTCTGAAGGAATTACAAAGTATAAGACTCCAGCGATAGGATAGAGTTCAACCAAATCATCCATGAAATTTATATAGGCCCCCACAAAATACCCCATAAGACAAATTATACCACAAAGAATTGTTTTCCCAACCATACAAGGAAAAATCGTGCGTTTATAATCATATTCCATCATTCCCAGAGGAACTAAAATTATATCATCTGGCAAGGGAGTTAAAGCAAATAAAAAAACGGTCCAAGGAACAGTTTTCGGATTTTTTTCAAATTGAACCTTCATGCGGTGAAATTTTTCGCCAACTTCGGAGGTTCTCATTTTATCAGATTTACTAATCAAACGGCCAACATAATAACTAACAATTTCTCCCAGGGCGGCACCAATACCGCTCGCAAGAGTTATCCAGACCCAACTCGTAGGATTCTGAACTGAAAGTAGATAAATCACCAGAGCATATGGAACTACAATTAAAACCGAGCTATTGCCACCTAATGAAATTAGAAAGGATGCTAAAATAGAATTAGATGTTCCCGTAGCAATATTTCGAATAGAACCCGAAAGAGCCGCAACCCAATCATAAATTAAGGTGTCTGGCTTAATTATAATTACTAGAGCGTAAATAAGACCTAAAATACACAAGGTAAATATTTCTAAATTTCGTATCCGAAGTTTCCCGATTCGTATGTCTACCATTTAATTCACTTAAGTCTATTATATGAAATCGTTTTATATAACATTTTTTCCCTAACAAATAAGATTCATAAGTTTTCAAAAATATGATCAAACGTAATGAAATTAGTTTTACCAATAGCGGGCGTAGGAATGCGACTACGACCATTTTCGTTTAGTAAACCGAAAGCATTTGTACAGATTGGCGGATCTCGCGGGGTAGATCATATTTTAAATAAAATAGGCGCATCCCTACCCAAAAAAACACCAATATGTCTAATTACGGGGTATAAAAGTGTCCAGATCAAAGATTATCTTGAAAAACATTATTCGGAAGACTTTGCTTTAGGTTATGTAGAACAGACACCTGCAGGATATCAAGGTGATGTACCCTTTTTTGGTGGATTGGGGCAAGCAATTCTCCTTTCAAAGGAATGGTACGAGAATACACCAGACGTTCCAACCGATAAATCAAAAGAAGACTATTGTTTAGTCTTTTTATCAGATATGATACCTGTAAAAGATTATCAATTCATCCTTGATGCATTAGACGACCCAAATGTGGATGGAGTCTTAGGAACAATGATTGTTTCTCCAGAAAAAACACAATTTTATGGTATTGTAGAAACGGACGAAGATAATATTATACACTCAATGGTTGAAAAACCCAAACATACTACTTCGACTCAAGCCATTTCAGGAGTGTATGCCTTCAAAGCAAAAACCATGAAACGGTTGTATGCCATCTTAGATCAACAATATCAAGCTCATCTTCAAGCAATTAAAGAGGGGAAGAAGAAAAAAATAGAATTTCAATTTACTCCCGGACTTCAACAATTGGTTGAAGAAGGATTTAAAATAAAGAGTGAACCTTTTATGGACGGGATTTTAGATTTTGGGAGGCCAGAAGCACTTTTACAAGCAAATCGAATATTATTAGAAGCCCACAACGCACATCTAAAAGGATCTATCAAGAAAATTGAAGATTCAGTGATCACTTCTCCTTGCGCTATTGGTAAAAATAGTCAAATTATCCGTTCAGTAATTGGTCCATTTGTCAGTATAGGAAAAAATTGTACAATTGAAGATTGTAATTTAGAAAATATTGTTATTGGAGATAATTGCACTTTACAACGCATAATATCCAAAATGTCGATTATTGGAGATAATGTCAAGATTGATTCAATCATCAAGGATAATATTACTTTAGGAGATAATTCCTTTTTATTGGAACTCTAATTTAACGAATTTTTCTTTTTACTTCAGTTTTGGTTTTTTTTTTCTTTCCAAAAAACATTTATTTGCTTCTAAGACATTTATTTGCTTATAGATGTCCCAATCATTTGTTATTGGCTTTGATCAAGCTCATAAAGAAAGAGGAAAAATTACAAATTCACTCTCCAAACTTGCTGAATTATTGGATTCAAATGGGTATAAATGCGAAAATTATGCAGAATTTCCAATTACAACAGAAAATTTATCACCTTATGATATTGTTGTTTTTGCGTGTCCTGATAATTCTCGATTAAGTAGGCAGGAAATAGAATCTATCAAGAAATGGGTTAAAAAAGGAGGAAGTTTATTACTTTTAAGCCATGCTGGTGGAGATAAAGGGCGGAGATCCAATTTAAGCGAACTCGCAGAAGAATTTGGAATGATTTTTGAAAATAACCAAGTATTAGATAAAGCAAGTAACTTAGGGGTTGAAAACCTTCCTACTATTACAGATTTTGGATTTCCCCACCCAATTACAGAGGGAATATCAGATATTTGTTTTCGCGCAGGCTGTAGTTTAACAATTTCAAGTGCGACAGTCACACCTGTATTTTCATCTGGTCCAAATGCAGAGCCTTTTGAAAGTCCTTTGATGTTGGCGTGTGAATTAGGGGAAGGGAGAATAGTATCCATAGGAAGTTATGAAATGTTCAGGGATAAAATCATGGGAGGAATAAATTATGGAAGTCATTCTCAATTAGCAATGAATGTCTTTTCTTGGTTAAGAACCTCTAAACGAACCCAAATTGATTCTCAATCCCAATTAAATGTTACTGCAGAAGATGGGATCCCAGATGCAAGTAGAAATGATCAAGGAAGACCTGCGATTCACACAACTATTCCAGAAATTACATATTCTTCGACAGTCAAAATTAAAACCGATGAAGAGTTGTTTAAAGCCTTTGAAGATATGTTAACGGAAATGATATCATTTAAAGAACGAATGCTCTCTGAATTTGATAATTTACAAACGAATATGGCAAATTTGATGCGAGTTGTAATTGCAAAAGAAGAGGATTTAATTCACACTCAGACGTATTCTGAACCTCCGGCAGCTCAACCACCTCAAACATCCCCTACACAAGTATCCTCTGGAAATAATCCTCTGGATAATATTATGGCAAGTATTTCATCATTGGGTGACAACGAAACAAAAAATGCAACTCCCGCAAATTTTAATCCGCCTCCAACTTTAGCACCACCTCCAAATTTGGAGCCTAGTTATGTAGCAGACCAAAATCAATCTATTTCAGCACCTTCTGATTATTCTTCTAGAATTGAACCCACCAGCACAGATCCTATAGAAGTGAAACCCAAAAAAACTGTACCTCCAGCGACCCAAAAAACCAAGGAAGAATTAAAAGCCGAACATGAAAGTTTAGAGAATAAACTTAATAGTATTCGCAATCTAAGTGCATTTGTTGAAAAGAAATTTGCCTCAGGAAATTTAACTCAGAAGAACTATGAAAAACAACTGAAAAAACTCGAGAGCGATTCCAAAAAAACAAGATATCGAATTGATGAAATTGAAAAATTACTTAAAAAATAAGAAGTGTTTTTCTTTTTTCCGTAAATCTTCTTTCTAATTTTCTTTAAATACCATTCGGGAGACATTTACTCCCCGTTCCTTCATATCTTCATCAAGATACACAATCGCATAGTGACCTTCATGAGGATAAACTAAAGGATAAGGCCATTTATCGGCGGATTTCTTGAAATCGTTGCAAAAATCTTCAGGGAGCGCGACGGAGACGGTTTTCTTACATATATCGCAATAAAATCGAATAGTTGTAGGTGGCATTTACTTATCATCTACTTGTTTTTTTAAACCTTTAAACGTTTTTGTAGAAGAGCGAGGATTAAATCTCCCATTTCTTGGGTATTTAAAGTTTTAAAATGAGAATTAGCGGAATAAACGAGAGGCAAAATGTCTAAAGTCCTTCCAATGCCCAAACTTTCCACTATTGAATCTTCTATCAAAGTTCCTAAATGATCATCCTGAAAGGATTCTTCCAACATTAACTTCACTGATAATATTGTCCCAATAGGATTAGCGATTCCTTGTCCTGCAATATCAGGGGCAGAGCCATGGATTGGTTCATACATTGAAATACCATCTGGATTAATATTGCCACTGGCAGCCATCCCCAAAGATCCAATCAAGTATGCTGCTTCATCACTGATAATATCCCCGAACATATTCTCGGTAACTACTGTCTGTACAGTATAAGGTTTTCGTATCAACCATTGACAAAAGGCATCCACATAAAAATTCTTTTGAGTCAAGGAGGGATAATTTTGACCAATGTCTTGATAAATCTCTCGCCAAAACTGACTACATTCTAATAAATTAGCCTTATCAACACTTATGACTTCAGAATGTCCTTTTCGCATAGCATACTCAAAACCATATTTTATCAGACGTTCTACCGCTGTTCGTGAGTATCGCATAAGATTCTCTGCAGAATTGATATCCTTTTTTCCAATTTTTGCATATAAACCCTCAGTATTTTCCCGAATAGTGGTAATATCAATTCCATTTTGTATATATTCTTCTTTCAAAGGACATTTATCCCGTAAGGGCTCATACAATTTTGCAGGTCGAAGATTTACATACTGATTTAAACCATGGCGAATTTTTAGAATCGCTGTTTCAGCGACTCCTAATGGCAGATCAGGAAGACCAATAGCCCCAAATAGAATCGCATCACTAGTTTTCATCAAATCAAATGATTTTGTGGGAAGGTTCGTGCCTGTATCTTTTAATACTTGTCCACCCAAGGGAGTTTCTACAAAATCAAAAGAATAATCAGAATATTTTTCGAGAAGTTTCAATATTTTAATTCCTTCATTGACAACTTCTGGTCCTACTCCATCACCTTTCGCAATCGCAATAATCTTTCGAGGCATATTT
Organism: Candidatus Lokiarchaeum ossiferum; assembly: GCA_025839675.1. GTDB lineage: Archaea > Asgardarchaeota > Lokiarchaeia > Sigyniarchaeales > Promethearchaeaceae > Lokiarchaeum > Lokiarchaeum ossiferum. The sequence goes on along the minus strand of CP104013.1, from coordinate 4,098,723 downwards.
TTTTTATTGATGTTAAATCATAAGAATTTTTGTGTGATCTATTTGAATTCATTCCCAAAGCTTTTTAGAATCGGAAAATCATTAAATAAAATAATCAATGGATGAATCGATTGTTGAAGTTTCGCAAAAAACTATTTATATTGGGGGAAAACCAGTCTTTCTTCTCTCCGCAGAAATGCATTATTACGAGATAAGCGCAGATTTATGGCAAGAAAATATATCTAAACTTAAAAATGGTGGCTATAATGCAATTTCGATATTTATTCCATGGGCTTTTCATGAGACTGAAGAAGGAAAGATCGATTTTAATTCCCCAAAAAAAAATATTGCTCAACTTTTTGATATTTGTAAAGCAAATGAAATGTATATCTTGATTCGACCAGGGCCAAGAAATACACACCATGGAAAATTCGAATATCTTCCCAAGTGGTTATTTACTAACTATCCTGAAATAATTGATCTTGATGTAAATGGAACCCAAGCTGTTTTTGGGGAAAATAAAAAACCGATTGTTGCCCCTCTCCATCCTAAATATATGGAAAAAGTCAAAACTTGGTACGAAATAATCAATCGATTTGTCCAGAAGTATCAATTTCCTCAAGGTAATATCATTTTATATCAAATTGATGATGAATTCACTTTCAACGTGGAAAGCCAATACTTTTCTTTCGGTTTTCATCCGATTTATAATGAATTCTACCAAAACTTTCTTAAAAAGAAATATCTCCTTGTTCAAGCATTAAACGAGATTTATGGAGAACACTACCTTACCTTTGAAGAGATAAATCCACCTTACCCCCCAAAACAAAACTACACACATGAATATTCTTTCGAACTCCTTCCATTTTTAGATTGGTTAGAATTTAAAGAATGGGTTATTTCAGAATTTATTAGTATTTTGGTTGAATTTGTGCGAGATAATGAAATTTTTATTCCAATTTATTTGAATATCAATTCTTACAAATCACCAATAAATACCCAACATCAATTGACTCATAATAATGTATTATACGAAGGCTCTAATGTCGTCATCGGATTTAATTTTCTTCCAGAAGTTTTTCATTCCCAAGTGAATGTGAATTGTTTTACAAGTTGGCATATTGAATGGTTAAAAAGTCATTTTCACAACCCTCCGTTTATTGCCAAATTTCAAGAATACTCGGAAAAGCGCCCCTATAAACAATTGAATACACATACATTATTTCAATTATCATTAGCCCATGGAATTAGAGCCATTTCTTCAAATATAAAGAATGATAGTACTCTTAATGGACCAATTCAAATAGCTCGAAGTTTAGAAGTTAAAAAACTACACAATTTCATCAAAACAAATGAAAATGTCATCCGGTCATTAGTAAAATCCTATGATGCTCTCAGCGTTGCTTATTATCATCCATATACAAGATTAAAATCAAAAGGCGATATTTTTAATTCCTTGAATTTTGGGTTCTCTATGGATTATGAACAACTCAAAATAAACTACAAAAACTATTTACAATTACTCACGAAATATTTCATTCATTATGATGTTATTGATCTGCATCAAATTACTGGGGTTGAAATGGCAGAGAAACCCTACATTATGTTGTATTACTTAGGTTGGATGGAACATGAAACAATGGTTTTACTCCAAGAATATGTAGAAAATGGAGGAAAAATTATTTCATTTGGTGATATTCCGATGTATAACGAGTATTTTGAGGAAGATCGAACACTGTATTCCCTCTATTTTGCCAAGGCAAAAGAAGAATTGAATATAACTGATGTTATTTGGATTGGTAGAGAACATTCAGAAACGATCCTCCATATAAATAAGTTATATTCATACAACTTAGAATTCATCCAAAATGCCCAAATACTGGCACATTCTGATGATGGAAAGAGAATTCATGCCTTTTCTCGGCATTATAAGATGGGAAAAGTGATCCATTCAGGGATTATGGTTTCTTCACATATAGATTCGGTAGATATGCTCAGTAAATTATTTGAAGATATTAATTTTCCCACAAAAAATGTTTCTGCATCTGGAGAATGTGTGGTAATCCAAAACCTCGCCCCTAATGAAGAACGGCTCATTACTGTTGGAAATTTGAACCCAAATCCCCAAAATAACATTTCATTTAATCTCTATAATCCGAAGGGGAAAAAATTTGCAAAGAACTTAGAAATTGATAATATTTCGATTCCTCCCAATATATTTTCAACATGGCATGCATTTATGAGATTATCTCCAAATCTAGTAATTCAATATTGTACAGCAGAAGTGCATGAGTATGTAAAAACTGAAGGAACTCAAAAATTACGCTTACTTTTCCCAATTCTGAAAAACTCCCTAGAACCACACTTTTTAGGAAAAATTTCGCTAATGTATCTCAAAGGAGAAATGAAGATTGAACCGATTAAAGGGGATGTAAGATCAACTTTCAGTGCTGCAAATGATGAAAAATTTAACTACTGTATGATTGAATTTAGTGACTCAGTTGCTTTTATGATACATTATTTACAAATAACTTACACATTCGAAATTGAAAAGGAAACGATTGAAGGAATATAACATGAGTTTAACAGGAAAAATGACAGATAGAGAATTGACTGAGAGACTGCTTAAAGTCTCCAAAGCCGATATGGAAAAATTCCATAACCAAAGAATGAAACAATACCGAACCAGTTTTTTTTTGGCCATTGGATGTGGAATCATTGGAGTAATAGTGTATTTTGTATTTGCAAATATCCGTTGGATTTCAGCAGTTTTTGCAGTAATCGGATTTCTCATTTTAGGATATTCAGGATTTGAACGGGAAAAATGGAAGCGATTATATGGCAAAATGGTGTATTTAAAGCAATCGCGTGAAGAATCCTTACAAAAACAAGAAGAAAGTAAGAATCCCTACAATAATAAATTTTCAAATAAATAGCAAGTGGGATCGTGTTCTAGTAAAAAAAATTTTTAGGTTAATCATGCTTTAGAAAGATGAGCATGGATATAGAAGATTATCATCAAAATATGAAACAAATTAAATTAATTTGTGAAGATCTCCCTTTCCCAATATTGATAGTAGATAGTGGGGAACACTGTATTTTCATTAATCATCATTTCACAAATGTCATAAAGTATTCATTAGATGATATTCCAATACTTCAAACATGGAATTCCATCGCTTTATTAGAGCAAAATAGTGACATTAAGGCATTTAAACATTCACAGAAATACAAACCACCTCATAATAAGTTAAAAATTCTCAAAATTCGCTGTAAAGATCAAAGAATTCGGAATTTTATTATTCAAAATGTGGAAATTTTCAAAGAATTTACAATCTTCTTTTTCATTGATCCTGCGCTATTACTGGAAATTGAAATGAAAACGTCATTGACTGAGGCATATTTACATAAAATGATAGAAGAATTTCCACTTCCCATCGTACTTACGGATAAAGAAGATGTTGTTGAATATATAAATCCCGCTTTTTCAAAAATGTTTGGTTATACACAGGAAGATATCAAGTCTAACGATGATTGGGGGAGACTTGCCTATCCCGATCCAGCCTACTTTGAAAAAATTAGAAATCAACGTGAATATTTGGATTTAAATAATGCTCGAATTCGTGAAAGATTGGTGAATTGCAAAGATGGAAGTAAAAAATACATAATCAATCAAGATATTTTCATCGACAACAAACGTGAATTGACCATTTCTTTAGATATTACAAAATTACGACGAATTGAAGAAGCAAAAAAGCAACAGGATATTTTATTTGAGCAAATGATTGAAAATGCGCAGGATATAATTGTTCTACTCACTTTGGAAGGTATTATAATCTCAATAAATCCTGCCTGCAATAATATTCTCCAATATTCACAAAAAGAAATGATAGGAAAAAATAGCAATGATTTTGTTTCTGAAAAACATCGAAATTTCACTGATCAACAAGCCTTGGCAAAGATTCAAGGAAAAAAGAAAAAAACCAGATATTCGGTAGATATGATCAGAAAAGATGGCTCCATTTGCAATATGGAAGTATCTTCAAACATCATTTATAAGGATAATCAACCTCATCGGATTCAAGCAATATTGCGAGATGTAACAGAACTACGAAAAATTTCAGCGGAGTCTCATCGTAATGAACGAGTCGAGTCCATCTCATTACTTGCGGGAGGTATCGCTCACGACTTTAACAATATATTATCAGCAATACTCGGCAATATTAATCTACTCCAAATTGAATCAGATGAACAAGAAAAAATTGAAATCATTAATGATTTAGAAAATGCGACTCTACAAGCCAGAAATCTAACTCAACAATTGCTAAGCTTTTCCAAGGGAGGAACCCCGATAAAAAATGTTAGTTCACTTGAAGACCTTGTCGTTAAATCAGCACATTTTGTCTTGCGAGGAACAAATATTCAAAGTGAAATTAACTTATGTGAAAATCTTCCTCAAATATCATTTGATGAAGGGCAAATTTACCAAGTCTTAAATAACATACTCATCAATGCAATTCAAGCGATGGAAAATGGTGGAATGATAACTTTAAGTACAGAAAGAGTTACAATAGATAAAAATAACTATTTTCCCATCCCAGAAGGTGAATATGCATTAATTAAAATTAAGGACATGGGCATTGGAATCTCCCCCGAGGAACAAAAAAGGATTTTTGATCCATATTTCACAACAAAAGCGACAGGGTCGGGTTTAGGACTGACATCATGCTATTCCATCATAAAAAATCACAATGGATATCTCACATTTGAATCAGAACTAAATCGGGGGACAACATTTTTTATCTATCTTCCAATAGTTCTCGTGTGAAACGGAATGTTTATAAATCTGTATTGAAGTTATAATAGCAAGACAATGGGATTTATCCGAAGGATTGTAGCGAAAATTAAAAAAAGCACAGGAATTCATCATAAAACAGTTTTAAATGAAAAAGAAAATCAGTTAAACGTGGATAAGCATAATGCCGCATCTAACCTTTTAATAAATAAATCTGGCGGGCAACCATGGTAACTTTTTTTCTACTTTGAAAAATTGAAATAGACACTATTTTTTCCACTGATGATTGAATCTTCCAATATTTCATATTTAAAATGATCTTTGAAGATTTTTTGCATGACAATGCTTGAAAATTGTGACCATTGAATTCCCGACGTATGAGAAGCTTGGAATTTACCTTGTTGTTTATTAAGGTCAAACTCAAGGTGATCAAACCACATAGCACCAGAAGCTCCCAGAAATTTGGATATAACTTGGTTAAATATTTCATCGGAGAAGTGCTTGATGTGGGTTTTAAATAGAAATTGAAAATATTCAATAATATTTGTAGCTACATCTTTAGCAATTTCACTTTGTTGTTCCTTATTCAAGTACGAAAGCGTTTTTATCAATATTTCCTTTGGAAAAATAATCATGTTCAAATTACGGGAGGTAAAAAGGACTTCAATCCATTCTATTAGAGCTTTTTTTCCCAATTGATTGGAAGTCTCATTTCGTTGTTGGGCAATGAGATCGAATTTATCCATGATTTTTTCTGGAAGTCGAATTCCGAGAAGCCGGCCAACCATACTACAAATAAGTCTTAGCAATATTTAAATGTTGTAACAAGTGTAACAAGTGTAACAGATCGAATTTGATCTGAAGTGATACATATGGCTTTATCAATGGCAGAAATTGGAGAAATAACCTTTAACATCATATATTTGACGTTCATTTGGATGTTTGTTGTCAAAATGTTTTTGAAACGAAAAAATGTCCAAAAAGAAGATTGGAAAATTGCATCACTCATGATGCTAGGCTTCTTTTTATTAGCCTTTGGAGATACCGGACATGTTGGATTTCGAGTAGTTGCTTATGCCTTAGGAGGATTAGAAAATAATGCAACTTTAGTGGGTTTGGGCGCGTTAAGTACGGCCATTACTGTTGGGATCCTTTATATGATAATTTTGGAAGTTTGGCGAATTCAATTTAACAAACCACGAGATATCCTATATTATATTTTAATGGGAGTAGGAATTATTCGGTTGATTTTATTTGTCTTTCCTCAAAATGAATGGGGAAATGTAGTTCCACCTCTTGGATTTGGATTAGCCCGTAATATTCCGTTAATGATCCAAGGGTTAGGCGTTGCAATTTTAATACTTCGAGATGCAAAAGCCGAAGGGAATGCAACTTTCAAAAATTTAGCTTATTGCATTTTCGTATCCTATCTGTTTTATACGCCAGTGATCTTATTCGTTCGGAGTGTTCCCGCACTTGGAATGCTGATGATTCCAAAAACCATGGCATATATGGCGATGGCATGGATTGTCTATAAAGCATATTTTTCAATTAGCTCTGAAAAATCCATCACTGCCACTCCTTTTATTGAAAAATAATATCTTTTTTGTTTTTTCTTTAATTAAAAAATAAGCTTAAGTACATAAATTTCTTCCATTATTTATTTGGGAATATCTACACCTAGGTTGCAGTGAACAAAAATCACATCGTCTTTTATGATCTAATCTAAATGGTTCATTCCTAACACCTATCATGAATGACAAAGATTTCATAGGGATCATTAACATAGATTCCTTCAAACTTACACCTATTTGTTCAGGATGCAATAAATCAAAGAAAAATTTATGATCAGAGACATCCCAATCCGATTCACCTGGGCAAAGTAGAATGGAATTAAATTTTCCTTCTCGTTTTATCTTTAATTGGGTCTGAGAAAAAAAAGTTTCACGAACTTGATCTACTAAAAAACTTGCAATGCTTTCTAATATAACTGCCTCAAAAATATTACCTGATTGAGTAAATTTGTTGATTTCCTCATCAAATTTCGGTCCAATAGTACAAATTCCTAAGAGAACTTTTGAAGCTTCTCCCATAACTTCTTTTACTGGCCCTCCACCGATTTTGACGCCACTTTCTAATAAAAAACCGGTTGGAGTAAGGTCCTTAACCGGAAAAAGATCCCAAATTAACTGAGGTTCAAATAATTGAAACAAATTAGATTGAATTTCGCAGAAAATTTGACTAAATTTAGGTTTTTTCAATAATTGGGAAAAGTTATTTCCTAAAATTTTCAGCAATTCCTCTTGATTTAAAGTCAAATTAAAATTTCTTTCAATCGGCATTACTTTTATCACGGTATTGCCAATAAATAAAAGATACGTTTTAAACAAAAACACCAAAGCTGTTGTTCAATACGATAAATTAAAATCTTTATATAAAGCAGTATCAAATAGGATTCAAGGAAAAAGATCAGAAAATCCTTTTAAACTTATGAAACGACTCACAAAGTGAAGTCAGTTAAGATTCAAAGAGATTACCAGAAATTGAACAATTTATATTTGTGAAATTTAATAATTCGGATAAATAAAAAAAAACTTAATAATCACATTGATTAAAGAACACTTTTTCTTATTACATCAGAAATAATTTGGGCACTGTATTCGATATCATCTTGATTAATTCCAGAATGTGTTACTATTCGAATGCGTTGTCCCATTGCATGAGTTCTAATGCCAGCACTCTCCAATGAATGCTCGAGTTTAGGCATGTCTAAGTGAGTGGGTACTTCAACCATCAAAATATTTGTATCCGGTTCAGGAATGTTGATCGGTAAATCCATCCCAGATAAAATGGTCCCAAGATTTTTGGCTAATTGGTTATCTACACTAAGTCGATCAATCCATTTTTGTTCTAAAGCTACCACACCCATAGAAGCGATGATTCCAGCTTGACGCCAGCCCCCACCTAACATTTTCCGCCATTTAATTGCGGAATCAATAAATTCATGAGACCCCGCAATAATGGAACCGATTGGGCAAGATAAACCCTTAGACAAACAAAATTGAACACTATCTACAAATTTTGTATACTCTTTCACATCAATTTTACGAGCAATAGCAGCATTAAAGATTCGAGCACCATCAACATGTAATTTTAGGTGATTCTGATCTGCAAAATCTCGCGTTTCCTTGAATAAAGACGTGGGCAAGGCAATCCCTCCATAATAATTTTGACTATTTTCTAGACAAATCATAGAAGTTATGGGTTGATGTATATCATCATGGGGACGGATAAGAGATTGAAGATTGTTGGGATTAAACATGCCTTTATTTGAGGGAAAAGTTCGCACCATGAGTCCTCCCATACGAGCAGCACCACCGACCTCCCATTTATAAATATGAGATTGTTCATCCACTAAAATTTCTTCTCCGGGAGTGGTTTGGGCTAAAAGGGAGATTAAATTCCCTTGGGTTCCAGAAGTAACAAAGAGGGCGGCATCTTTTCCTACCACTTTAGCGGCTTTAGCTTCCAATTCTAAGACAGTTGGATCATCTCGTTCAACATCATCCCCCAATTTACTATTATCCATGGATTTTATAACTTCCCACATTTCAGGACTGGGTTTTGTGACTGTGTCGGATCGAAAATCAATGATTCGCATATATAATAGTAATTTTGGATTGCATTTGAGATTTTTTTTGGAATTTTTCTTAAAACCTATGTTTGAATTCAAAAACTCCTCACAATGATCAGTTGTGAATTAAGAACCATCTGTGAAATTTGAAGTTGAAATGAAGGATAATATGAATTCCATGAATAATCGAAAGATAATCGCAGTTCTAATGATATTTTTAGTAAGTAATTCAGTGAATCAAGGATTTTTTAATCTAAATTCTCGAAATCTTCAAGAAGCAACTGATTTACAAAATCAACCTTCACCAGCCACGGCACCAAATATTGAGATAATTGATCCTTTAAATAATATAGAAATTCAATCACAATCAGATATTTCATTTATTGTTGAAACTATAGACGGTACAGTAGATACCGTATGGTATAATTGGGATGAAGCAGCAGATATAGTTATTAACGGAGGATCTCCTTACACAATAACATGTCCAGAACTGGAAGATGGATTTCATACTTTAATTATTCATGCAAATAATTCTAATGGAGAAACACGAACTTTTGAAAAACAATGGATTATAGATGACACTAAACCTCAAATTCTGTTTTTGAAAGATTTGGAAACAAAAAATGGAAACATTTTTGAGTTCGTTGTAGTTGAAAACAATTCGATCAATTCCGTCTATTATCATTGGGATAGCACCTCCGATCTTCCCTTATCCGGACCTCTATATTCGCTCATTGTTCCTGATCTATCTGAAGGACATCACACCTTTAATATTATCGCTACCGACAATGCTTCAAATTCCAATAGCATTCAATCCTACGATGTAATTATTGATGAAACAGCGCCAATAATTACACGATATTCGGGTCTTACAATTCAAAATACCGAGATCATAAACTTAGACATTTCTGATACCAACACATTAGATCACTGTTATTATAATTGGAATGATGGTTCAAATAATTCATTGGAATATCCTTTCAATATCACAGCAAGCGGATTATCGGAAGGTAGTAATGAACTGAACCTCTTTGCTTATGATATTGCGGGTAATTTGCAAACAGAATTGTTTTCCTTCTCAGTTGATGATGCACCATCAATTGTACTCCACACCCCAACGAACAATTCCGAAATAAAATCATCACAAATTTTGAATTTCGATGTTACAGACCTACAATCTATTGAATCTGTATTTTTTAATTGGGATGATGGAGCAAATATTACGCTGAACGTACCGTATAACATAACCATTGGAATAATTTTGGATGGGCTTCATAAATTGAATATCTATGCGAATGATACAGCAGGCAAACTTCGTCATAATTGTTACTTCTTTACTATAGACGATACCAAACCCACGATTCAGCTGATGAATCTTGAAATGGCCATGGAATTGCAAGTTGGAGCAGTTTTTAATTTAAATATCTCTGAACTCAACTCAATTCACACGATTCTATACACTTGGGATGGGTATCCAGAATTTTCAAATTCCCTAATTTCTCCTTATGAAATCAAAGTTCCTTCACTCTCTGATGGAGAAAATATACTAATTGTTAATGCCCAAGATAAAGCAGGAAACTTGGAAACGCAATCATTTGAATTCATAATTGATAATCAGAATCCAGCGATTACCCTTCTTAGTCCAAAAGAAGGAAGGGGAATCTCACCTGGAGATATTATAGATTTACAGATAACAGATGAAAATACCGTCAATCAGGTGAACTATAATTGGAATGGTGGTAGCAATTCAACATTGAATTCACCCTATAACATTATTTTCGTGGATCAAGGAACAAATGAAATTATATTAAATGTGTATGCAGAAGATCTTGCGGGAAATAGAATTTCCACAGCCTATAATTTTTCTATTGATGATACAATACCAACTATTCAAATGATCATGCCTCAAACACCATATATATACCAATCAGGAACATTAATAGAACTAACTATTAGCGATCCTTTATTGGAAGCGGTTTGGTATCATTGGGATGATGAAAACGTGATATATGGGTGGAGTTCACCTTATGTGACTAATTTACCTCTCGAAGATGGTGTTCATCGATTATACGTATCCGCCAATGATACTCTTGGAAATACAGCACATCAAATTTTTGAATTCATAGCGGATAATTCAGCACCAAATATTACTTTAACGAATCCAACTTTAGGAGGTGCACTTGGTCAAGGAGACTATGCAACTTTTTTTGTACAAGATCAGAATGACCTTGTACAAGTGCTATACAATTGGAATAATGGAACAAATATAACTATAAATGCACCTTATGCAATATTAGTAGATAATATCACCGAGGGTTCAAATAATTTGTTGGTTTTTGCTCAAGATCAAGCAAATAATTGGGCTAATGTGACCTTTGAAATATTTATTGATACTACAGCTCCACTCATTTCCTTAATGACTATTCAAAATAACGCTATTCTCCAACCTTTCACAATTATTGCAGTTAGCATCATTGAACCTTATTTACAAAATGTGAGCTATGCATGGGATAATAGCACTGAAATACCCTGGCAAGGCAACTATCAAACCTTAACCCCTATGGAAGAAGGACTCCATGTTCTCCATGTTTATGCATGGGATCAAACTGGAAACGAAGCATATAAATCTTTCAATATCACTTCTGACAATACTCCCCCAACGATCTCCCTCACTTCCTCAAAAACTCGTTTAACAAAGAATTCTTCGATAATTTTGAGCATTATAGATAATTTTGCCTTGGCTGCGGTACATTATAACTGGGATAATGGAGAAAATGTTACCTTAAATGGAACTTATCAAGTATTTTTACCCGTGAAATCAGGAAGTCATACCCTTCAAGTATATGCCCAAGATGAAGCGGGAAATTGGGTTGTTAGTGAATATTCCTTCACAACTAAGGTAAGTGTTGTTGTCTGGATCTCTCTAGGAGTCTCAGTTGCAGGAGGAATTGGAGGGGGAACTTTCTTTCTCTTAAAAAAGAAGAAAAAAGATGTTGTAGATCAAGAAAAATTGCAAGATTGGTTCAAAGATCATGGTTATAAACTATCTGACTAATTAATTTGCTTAAAAAAAAACCCTTTAGAGCCAATAGAACCTTTCAACTTTATTTTTTCTTCTTTGTCCAAATGAGTAATGTTCCAAACATGAAAACTCCAATTCCTACTGCCGCCCCAATAAGATAAGGCATGTAATCAAAATTTAAAATTGATCCATTCTGAAAGTTGATGAATACGGAGGATTGCTGTCTATTCCCCGCCAAATCATACGCAATTGCAGTTAAATTATGGATCCCATCTTTCATTTTGAAAGTATCCAAGCTGTGAGTTTCCACTGGATACGGTAAGTAGGAAGGCATTTCAAAAGTCTCCAAGATTTTTCCATCCAATACAATTTGAATTTGATCTAAAGCTTGATCATCTTCTCCTTCTACAGTAATATTAAGTAAACCTTGAATTGCAAGATCAGAGAGAGGATTTAGAATTTTGACGGTAGGAGGGATTAAATCCAAGGGAGCTTCACCATTTTCGTTTATAACAACTGAGGAGACTAATGGTTTTGCGACTTGACCACTTTTAGATTTGGCTTCATATAAGATTTTGTAGGTTCCATTTCCTTGTCCAAAAATACTGGGATTTTTTGGAATATAGATTGACGTTGAATAATTTTTTCCGCCGTTTATTCCAGGTTCAGGTTTAAGGGTGAGATCGAAAGATTCCAAACTAGGAAAATCACTTTCAGTAAAGTAGGCAATTCCGTCATCATCGACATGAGGTGTGGGCCACTCCCACCACTCTGGAAAAATACGAGCTTTTACAAACTCTATTTCAGTATTGTTATCAAGTATTGTCCAAAGATGCAATTCTTCCATACCTTCAGGGATGTATGTTCGAAGACTACATTTATCAAGAACCACGAATTCTGGATGCAAATTTGTTTTTCCAAGTGTAATTTGTAAAGCATCCCAGCCATCCCCTCCGTTTGGTAAACTATGGAAATACGAATTCACTTCATGGCCAATTTCATCACAGTTATCATCAATCAAGGGTGTTTGTTCCGAATTGATACCCAATAAATCTACGCAATCAGTGGCGTACACAAAGCAATTCCCTAACAGGTCTCCATTTGAAAGGGCTGTCCAAAAATGTTCTGAGAATAATCCATGAGAATCATCGGAATTTTCAAAGGCTCTATTATCAATATCAGTTGAAGTTATAATTATCCGCCCTTCCTTACTTAAAGGATCTATGAACGATCCAGAATGACATGCATCATAAATAACCACAGATCTTTCCATATCTGAAATCCATTCAAGACTACTCAGATAAGAATCCAATTGAGTATCTGACAAATCAGCTCCTGGAAGAGCCATTTTATTGTATCCCCCATGACTTAAAAGATAGATCCCAAGACCTTTGTTTTCATTTACTTTCAAAGATGCCCAATTGATCACTGCATACTCAATATTAATTCGAGTAGAAACATCATCAGCATTGGGTGGGAGTGAACCATCCCAATTTCCTGCTAGGAAGTATATATCGTCATGGGAGTACCCTAAATTAATTAATTTATTATAAACATCTATGCAGCCTTGTTCAAGACAGTAATATAAATCGTGATCTGATTCTCGATCGCCCGCAACAATAATCCACGCTCCGATATTTAGAGTATAGAAATCGGCAGATTGAGGTTGATTTGGAAAAAGAATTTCATCTTTGTGGTTATTTGTAGTAATAGCACCCAAAATATTGAGAGAGTTAAAGATTAACATAAGTAATAAGGTTTTTTTCAATCTTGCGACATTCATTTTTACATTTCACGTTTCAATATTTCATTTCTAAATTAATAAATCAATTGTTGAGGCAATTATATATATCCAAAAAAATCAACTTATTTTTGTGATTGTAAAACGTTTCGTAAAAGAAAGAAGAAATCTTTATATATTTGTAAAACATTATTTTAAAAAAACTAAAGAAATTTGTTAATTTTGTTTTACAAATTTATTTTTTAAAAAAATCACCCGGAGAAAATAAAATGCAATCAACAACATCAACACAAGGAGGACAACCAATTCAGGAAGAAAATGTCCCCATATTATCTAGAATAGCAGTTACTGCGGCAGATGGTGGCGTGGGGATCATAATGGGGATCATCAGCGCAACCTTGTCCTACTATTTTACAACTAATCGAGGTTTAAGCTTAACAAATGCTGGAATCGTATGGATCCTTTTTGGTATTTGGAATGCAGTCAACGATCCAATTTATGGATACATTACTGATCGAACTAAAAGCAAATTGGGACGTAGAATTCCATATGTTAGATATGGAGCACCCTTAATTACAATTTCATATATAGCATGCTGGATAAATTGGCCGGTAACAGACAATCAGACAATACTCTTCATTCATTTCTTAATTGCCCTATTCTTCTATGATACATTCTATACTGCAGTTGCTTCTGCCCTTTATGTTCTTCCATTTGAAATGGCGGTATCTAATAAAGCTCGAGGTTCGATTTTTATTTGGAAAGTACTCTTTTCAGTGATTGGAATGGCATTTCCATTAGTGGTGCTCGGATTTCGTCCGGGAGCTAATGATGATACGACTCCATTTGTCACTTTTCAAATAATACTCGCAGTTATTGTTGGTCTGATTGTCTTTGCGAGTAGCTATATTGTTAAAGAAAACCACTATACTCAAGAAGAAGAGCAACCTCCATTTTTCAAAGCCTTGCTCTCCAGTTTTAAAAATAAATCCTTTCTGATCTTTGAAGTACTCTCTTTTACCGTAATTTATGTCCAATCGGCTTTGTTCATGGGTCTTGGTTATTACATGGAAGAAGTAACTAATGTCAACGTTATTCCATTAATTGTAGCGATGTTGATTAGCACGATTGGTACTCTAATTATATTAGTGACTCGACATGAAACTTGGGGTGTGAAAAAATTAATGCAAGGATGCTTGTTGGGAATATCTGTCGGTGCAATTACTCTTTCATTCTTAGGAAAAAATCAAATTTTTGCAACAATCGCCTTCTTTTTGATAGGATTAGGTGTCGCCGCCGGTTTTTATCTAATTCAGATTCAATTTGGAGATGTAATTGATTATGATGAGATTCAAACTGGTTTACGACGAGAAGGAGTGTATGCTGGAGTGAACTCTTTGGTGACTAAACCAGCATTTAGTTTCGCGAATTCGATTTTCCTTTGGGTAATAGCTTACTATGGATATGATACAACCTTAGATAAAGGATTACAGACTGGTTCTGCAGAGACAGGAATTTTATTAGGATGGATGTTAGTGCCCGGAATTCTTCTCTTTATCTCCTTTTTGATTATGTTTCTCTATCCTTTAGCTGGACCAAAATGGAAAGAACAAAAAGAAAAACTTTCAAAAATCCATCATGAAAAAGAAAAAGAATACCTTGCCAAGTTAGGGTACAAATCCGAATAATTAATATCTATCCCGACCAAATTACTCTCTCTTTTTTTCATGTATTTTATGTATTTAGCCCCAATTTTAATCTATTTGGTAATATTTTTGAGTGCATCTTCAATTCGTGATTTTATTAGGTAATAATAGTCATCATTTATCTCAGTAGCATTCCAATCTAAATTATAGTTGATGCATGCAAGTATTTCACTTCCACTACCCCCAAATGGGATAAAAACACACCCTTGCTCTGGTGAAAATATTTTAACAATTCGATTACAAATTTTTAAGGGTTTTTGAGTAGGATGAATTGTTTTTTCTTTAGAATTATGAGGTAACGCAGAGATATCAACCCATGCATCAGTCAACCCTACACCTTTCTCTAACCTACCACCTTTTTTATACTCACTCCGATGGCTTAAATGTTTTTGAGGAGGAACTTTAGCGTTCTCAGAATTATAAAAATATGAATCAGATTTACTATACCACAGAATTGGCTCATATCCGCTTGCAAGGGTTTTACCACGAGTCATATCCATCATTCTCCGCCTAACCCAAATGATCGATCTTTGTTCTGTTAAATATTTATCCAAAATCAGTTTGATATGATGATGAAACTGCCTTTTACAATACAAAATTAAATTTCCTGAGGGTTTGAGTAATCTTGCAAACTCTATTATTCTGATTTCTAACCATTTTAAATATTCATCATCGTTTTGCCATTGATTATCCCATTCATTTTCTACACAATTATTATAGGGGGGATCTGCTAAGATTAAATCATATTTTTCATCTTCGATAGATTTCATGAAATCGTAGCAATCCATTTTTTTTAGCATTTTCTTATGCTAATATATGAAAACTAATTTAAAAAAACACCCAAATTATCAAATTTTCTCTGAAAATTGCAACTTTAACCTAAAATTCACTTTTTTTCAACTGATCTCGAGGTTAACAAGTTGAGATCTTTTTTCCCATGATTTATTTTTTTTCTGAATGAATTTTTTCAAGAATCTTTCTAAGAGGTTAAGTTCAACTTTGGAAAATTGTTTAGTTCAATGACGAACTATGGCTCAGACTTCCGATGAAAATAAGGCTTCTCAAAAACTTAAGAAAGAAAAGAAGCCTATTTTGAAGTCACTAACGAATTTATTCAAATCTAAACCAAAAATTCTTCCCAAAATTGGAGGGCATTTAGGAATTACCACGGAACAACTGGGGTGGAATGAAAAAACTTATGCTCATTGGTATAAAATTTTTGTTAAATTTGCAACCAAATCGGAGAAGAATGACAAGGAAGCCACGCTAGCGTTTTATCGGGAAATTCAAACAAATGTGCTCCAAAATTCACAATATATTGCCTTCTTTTGGAATGAGATTTGGGAAGGGAGATTAAATCCTTATCCTGAAGTTCAAAAAATTTGTTATAAGTTTGTGTATCAATTTGTTGATGAGAATTTAGATTATTTTATGCAACATTCAGAAACCATATTTGATGAATTGGATAATTCCAATGAAAAACGACATAAATTTGGAAAACATGTCTGTGAAATCACTTTTAAAATCAAACCAGAATGGCATAAGAAATATTTCCGTAAAATCAATCAAATTTTAACCAACCAAGTCGATTATTTGAAAATTACACCCTTTGAACACTTTGATGGAAAATCTCCTAAAAAATCTAAGAAAAAGCGAAAATCCAAGCATAAAAGTAAAGACGCAGCAAATCAATCTCAAGGGATCTCTCAGTCTCAGCTTCCACCCGGATTTCAGTGTTACTTTTTTCTTTGGGTGGAACTAATAGAGAAATACCCTGACTTGATCAATCAATTTTGGGACGACATCCAGATGTGGTTGACGTTTTATGAGTTATTTGCTTTGAAGCGAGAAAAAGAGCAGAATGATCCTAACTTAGCACCAATACCTAAAACACTCTTGGAATACCAGTTAGATATTATTTTAGACTGGATTCATAATCTTCTCTATGGAGAAAATCTTCCATCAGACTTCCAACAACCTTGTGACAAAATTGCTCGAGAATTACTCACTAAATTAGCCCAGATCTTAATTTCAGGATCCCCTAGTGGTAAGGAGCGGTATATAGAACATATTTTGAATATTATTTCCGTTTATATACAAAAAAATCCTGAAACTCTCAAGGATTATCCCTTGGTCTCCACGTGGCTCCATCAAGATCAGTGCCCAAGATTTCCAGCAATTATCTATGAGCTTGTTTTTGAAATGATTATCAGATCCAACAACATTGCTTTAGCAGATACATATTTCATGGATTTTTTAACTCATTTAAGCTACGGAGCTTCCCTTACAATCAAAAAATCTCTAAAAATGTTATATTTTCTTCACAATTCCTTTAATTATTTCAATGAAGCAGTAAGGTTTGGATATTTAGTCAGTACTTTAGATCAAGAAAATCCAGAGATTCAAGAACACACCCGATACATCATTTTTACAGTTGTAAAAAAGAATCCGCAATTATTAGAATATATCAAAGGTAAAATGGAACAATGTTTAAAATCGAATTCCAAAGAAATTCATGAATTGGGTATATTCTTTTTACAAACTCTAAATGAGGTACTTCTAATTCATCAAGGAACTGAGATCGTCGATTTTTTATTCCAACATTTTGAATCAGTTTTAACTCAACCCTATGAGAATCATCAAGTACAGTACTTAATGGCACATTTTTTCCAGATATTAAGTAAAAATCACCTATACCTAATTGAAACTTATCGTAGTTGGTTTGAAAGTCTCATTGATTATTACTCCTTCGATTTTGAGCTCAAAAATATTTATTCCAAAATTAGAATGAAGATTATACGAATTGAAATCAAATCAACAAGTAAATTGGAAAGCAAGGATAAGGAAGAAGAAACATAACAAGTATAAAATGATTATTTTAAAAAAAAATTGAAAAAATTGTTTTATTCACTTTTCTTGAACATCGGGTCTGCTTCTTGCAAAGTTCGACGCATAATTTTTCCAACGTTTGATTTTGGAACTTCATCAATAATTTCCACATATTTTGGACATTTCCAGCGTGTCATATTCTCTTCAGTCCAAGCTTTAATTTCTTCTCCAGTAATTGTACCTCTAAATTCTGGTTTCAAAGCAACCCAAGCTTTTACTGCTTCACCCGTTTTAGGATCAGGTAATCCAGCGACCGCAACCTCGAGAACTTTTTCGTGAGAACCAATTAATGATTCCACTTCCTTTGGAAATACGGAATGACCTGCCATTTTAATCAATTGCTTCTTTCGATCTCGAATCGCAATTCGGCCGTACTCATCCATAAAACCAATATCACCAGTTAATAGCCATTTGCGACCATCGTATTCTTTAATCGTTTCTTTGGTTCGTTCAGGATTTTGCCAATAACCTTTCATAACTTGAGGACCGGCAACGCAAATTTCTCCAGTACCAGCTTCTTCTCCGAGGCCATTGATAATCCCTTTTGAAAAATCTTCCGCATCAAAAATAGCCCAATCAGTACCAGGTGCTGGAACACCAATATATCCAGGTTCACGTTCGCCATAAAAATTATTACAGCTTGCAACAGGTGAACACTCAGAAAGTCCATATCCTTCAGTAATTTTTGCACCAGTATTCTTTTCATAAGGAATCCGCACATATTCATGAAGCGGTCCAGCTCCACTAATGCATAATTTCAAATGACCTTTCAAAGGATATTTTTCTAATACCGCATGATCGATTTCAGCAATCCTTTGGAATAAAATTTCGGCAGCACAATATATATAGCCATTATAATCGGGTAATTCATGAATTTCCTTCAATAATTCTTCGGTGGGTGGAGGCTTTGCAAACAGCATTTGCCAGCCACCAACGGCCATTGAAATATTCATGACTGTTGTCATAGCAAAACTGTGATATAATGGTAGACAACCAACCATACCCGTTCGATGACCAAGAGGAGCTTCAGTACTACCTTCTTCTCGTTGATTGATTAAAATTTCCTTACATTGAAATGCATTTGCAACGACATTCATGTGAGTTAACTCAGCCGCTTTTGGCACACCTGTTGTACCGCCAGTCATGATCAAAGTGGCAGCATCGTTTTCACAATCAATTTCCACATTTGGTACATTTGGGGCAGTTTTTAAGCATTCCATAAAAGAAATAGCATTGGGATGTTCTACCTTTGCTTTAGGAATCTTTTTCAATAACTTTCCGATAAATTTAATCACAGGAGACATACCAGAGGCGAGATCCACTAAATTAGTATAAATTATTTTATCGAAATCCCATTCATCTCGAAACTTTGATACATAATGAAAATAAAGTGCATCTAACACGATAATCACTTTAGCTCCAGTTAGTTTGCACTGGTGTAAGATTTCCATCGGTTTATACGTTGGGTTTATTCCAGTAACAATTGCTCCAATTTTAGCAATAGCAAAATAAGCCACTTCATATTGTATACAATTAGCTAAATGAATTGCTACAACATCTCCTTTTTTCACTCCAATCGAATGAAGATAGGTCGCCATTCGATCTACATAATTGCCAAATTCTTTATATGTTACCCAAGTCTTTAAAAACCACATTGCGGGGTCATTTGGCCATTTTTCAATAGCCCGATCCAGCATTCCTCCAACAGTCAAGGAATAATCATAATCTAATTGATGAGGTACTCCTTTTGGCCAAAATTTGCCATAAAAAGGACGACCTTCATCTACAGTATATTTAATTGTCATCTTATTCAGCACCTAAATTTATTATAACCATAACAATGTAACAATGCGTATTTGTTATATCATTTCAATTTTCTATTTTTGTCAATTTAAATCTTTATGTAGCTCTGTCGAAATTCCTAAAGAATGCATTAAGAAATGTCTTTTTTCCAAAAGAATTTCAAAGCTCAATGAAATAAAAGATCATTTCCCACTAAACTCTCAACCCAAATTAGAAAATATTTACCACATCTGTGCAAATTATTTAAATTATTCTCGGAATTAACTCAAAAACGTTTAAAAGTCAAAAATTGGATAGATATTTCAAAATTGTGATCTACAAACCAATTTTAAAAATTATTGATGTTAATAAAAAAAAGGATTTTTGATAAAATCCTTATAGTAATGATACAGAAATTTTTTTGCTAAGCGATGTTTCTTACTCGTAGGTAGCAATGATAATATTAGACAAACCTTTTGTTTCCAATTTCCTTGAAAATACCCTTATTGAAATGCAAGTGCCAGTTTTGAAAAATACAGCAATTCAAGACATGAAATTGAATTCCAAGATTAATTTTATGGAAGAATCTAAATTTATTGAAATGCTCAAAAAAAATCCCGCTCAACCTCTTTTCAGCAATTCGGAAAACTCCATCAATTGGATTAATAAAAACTTGGATTTTATGGACTTAAGTGAGAAAATTAATATATTTAAAGATAAGGTTATATTCAGAGAGAAAATGCAATCATATTTTCCAAATTTCTATTTCAAACAAATTAAATTAAGTGATCTTGAAAGTTTAAACCTCGAAGAAGTACCATTTCCATTCATTATTAAACCTTCAATTGGATTTTTTAGTTTGGGCGTATACGTTGTGCAAACTAGAGAAGAATGGCCAATAATAATCTCTTCAATTCGAGCAGAAATGGCCAACAACAAAGATGTTTTTCCAATTGAGGTCGTAAATTCAACCAATTTTATTATTGAAGAGATGATTGAAGGGGATGAATATGCCGTCGATGTCTATTTTAATGAAAAAGGGAAACCTTCGATACTTAATATACTAAAGCATTATTTCGCATCTCCAGAAGACACTTCCGATAGATTATACATAACATCGAAAGAAATAATAACTCAAAATCGGGAGACTTTTCTTAAAACTCTTCAGCAAATAGGAGAAGTCACATTGATCAAGAATTTTCCTATGCACATTGAATTTCGAGTTGATGAAAAAGGGAAAGTGGGGATTATTGAAGCTAATCCAATGCGGTTTGCAGGTTTGTGTGTCACCGACTTAGCTTATTTTGCTTGGGGAACTAATAATTACCAGATGTTCTTCGAAAGAAACACACCTAATTGGGAGCAAGTTACAGTAGGAAAGGAAAAAAAGACCTATGCGATGGTAGTTGGAGATATCCCAAAAGAAATCAAACGGGAGGATATTGCATCGATTGATTACGAAAAATTTGCTTCGAAATTCACTCATCCATTGGAGATTCGCCAAATGGATTATCGAAAATTTCCTTTGTTTGCAATTGCCTTTGTAGAATTTGATGAATCCACTAAAGATGAAATGCTTCGAATACTAAACGATGATTTAATCGATTGCATAATCTTAAAATAGGGAAAACTGAATTTTTTTATACTTTTTCTTCTGTATTCTCTATCATGTATTTTAAAAAAATGATTGGGAAATTGTGTTATCTTTCCCCTTGTAACGAGGAAGATGCTGAAAAATGGGCGACATGGTTCAATGATACGGAAACAACCATGCTCTTGGGCAATGAAGTATATTATCCTACATCAATCACAAATGAACAGAACTCGATTTCTCACATAATTAAGAATAACAAGCATATTTTTTCCATTATTGACTCTCAATCAAATACTGCCATCGGACGGGTCATGTTATTTGATATTGACCATGTTGATCGACGTGCCATGGTGGGAATTGCGATTGGAGAAAAAAATTGTTGGGGAAAAGGTTATGGGCAAGATGTTATGAATTTAATTCTGGATTATGCTTTTAATTTGCTAAATATTAATAATATCATGCTAGGAACCTTTGAATTTAATCAGCGAGCCATTGCATTATATAAAAAAGTCGGGTTCAAAGAGATAGGAAGACGACGCCAAGGTCGGATCATTGGTGGAAAAAAATTTGATGTCATTTTTATGGATCTACTAGCGGAAGAGTTTCAACCAGCCTATGTTAATTCAATTTTAGATAAGATTCAATCCTAAGGTTGAGGATCATCCCAAATTTTTTTTCCCAACATAATTGTCAGTATTGTCATCAGAGTTACAATTATAACATATTTTTTCATTTTTCATATTTTTTAGAAGACGAACCCATTTATTTTGATTTTGGGTTAATGTTATCAAACAAAGATATATCGTTTAGAGATGATAATGATGAAAGCTCAAGATTTTAATTTTGAAAAAGATCTCAAATTCAACATGGAAAAGGGAATGACAACATTTAAAGATACCAGATTGGTGATTTTTGATACAGAGGCTATTGGACTTCTCCGTAAAATGATCTTTGACGAGATTGGGAAGGAAAAAGCCCGGAAAATGTTTTTAAAATTTGGATATCAACATGGATATGCAGATTTTATGCAAATGGAATTAAATTATAAGTTTGATAGTGAAATAGATCTACTTGCCTCAGGTCCTGTTATTCATACATGGGAAGGTGTTGTTCAGGCAACTCCCAAGGAAGTGAAAATTGATCGTAAGAAAGGGGAGATTTACTTCACTGGAGTATGGAACAATTCCTATGAAGCAGAACAACACTTAATGAACTTTGGGGAAGATTCAGAGCCTGTTTGTTGGTCATTAATGGGTTATGCATCTGGATGGTGCAGTGCATTTATGGGGAAGAAAATTATCGCAATCGAACCTATATGTATGGGAAAAGGTGACGATCATTGCGAATGGGAAATTAAACCTGAAGAAGATTGGGGTGAAGAAGCTAAACCATACATCGAAGCATTAAAGGAGTTTAAAGTATAGGAGGTATGAAAATGGGTCAAAAATTAATGAAATATTATCAATATATCAAAGATGAAAAAGGATATGAAGGAAAAGTTGAACTGGCAAAGAAAACGATGATAAATTCGCTAATTGCTGCCAATGTAGAAGATTCTGATCAAAATATTGCTAAATTTAAAGAAGCTATTCAAAAAATTACTGGAAAAGCAGCTCCCATATATTGAAGGGGAAACTTTTTTTTCTTTTCGATCTTATTCTCCAACAAAAATAGGTAATACTGGAGATACATCGCAAGTCCGACAGATCCCATGCATATGCTGACTCGATTCGAGCTCTTTAGCATACACTTCGCAAAATTTACGAGTGGCTTCTTGAAGCTTGCAACGTAAATCAATGGAATTAAAATCACAGATCAATACTCCAGTAATTACTTTATCAGGTTCAAATAAAATACAGCGATTATCCTTAGTTAATTGAGCCATTTTGCCCGATTTTTTCAGAATTTCATCAGTCATCAAGGAAATCGAATTTAGCGCACCCCCATATATATCGATGAGATCCCGTTGGAGGGAGCTATCCACATTTTCTTCAAAAATGTATTGTGAAATAAAATTGCTTGTTTGATTATCCATGAAGAGCAGTACTTGAGGTTTGGCTGGTTTAAAATAAGTATTGTTCCAAATGAGCACATCTCGAGTACTCACCACGCCAACCGGAGTATTTTTATCAGAAATTAAAACCCGCTTATATTCATGTTTTGCCATAACATGAATAATTTTATCTACGGGTGTATCAATATCGACCATACGAATAGGTCCTTTCATAAGTTTCGATACAGGAATATCTTTGATACTTGGTAGATTTAGACCTTCAACTCTCATAAAATGAATAATATCAGATTGTGAAATGATAAAAAATTCATCGGTTGTCTTTTTATGAATAAACACTGCAGAGATATTATTGTCATATAATGATTTGACCACATCTTCAAAAGTAGCAGAATCAGACAACATGATCACATAAGGTGTCATTATTTCTTCGGCGGTAGCAGTATCAATATCATAATTTTCCATGCTTGAACAATTTAATTTCACATACCTTTAATAGATCACTCTCAAAGATTTTCTTTTTTAGAATCATACAATTGTGTAGAGATATGAATTATATCCGAAAGGACTCCTGATGCAGCTTCAAACCCGCCTGCCCCACGCCCGATGAAGGTATAAGGGCCAGCATGTTTTGTTTCAAATTCGACGAGATTTAAAGATCCCATGATAGCTAAGCTCGAGTCCATAGGAACTAACTCAATACCTGCGCTCAACTTTCCATCTTTCGCTTGACACACATGTTTAATGTATTTATGCTCCCTTTTGGCTCGTTCAATATCTTCAGCAGTGACATCTTCAATACCTTGCACTTTAATATCATGAATAGTCTTATTCCAACCAAGAAGAGCATTTGATAAAATAACAATTTTACCTGCCGCATCCTTCCCATTAATATCCATGGTCGGATCTGCTTCTGCATAGCCCAAATCTTGAGCTTCTTTAAGAGCTTCTTTGAAAGGCAATTTAGATTGAGTCATTCGAGTAAGAATGTAATTGCATGTTCCATTCAAAATCCCTCGGATACTTGAAATATGAGCTCCAGCAAGAGTTGTTTCAGCAGCCAAGGCTGGCACTGCACTCAATACAGTGCTTTCAATGCGCATCATAACACCTTTTTCTTGAGCAATTTGCTTCAATTCGCCGTATTTCAGATAAAAGGGGGGTTTATTTGAGGATACAATATGCATTTTTTTTTGCATAGCGGTTTTTAGAACTGTAAAGGCAGGTTCCCCATCATTTGAAGCCCATGAACACTCTACAAGGATATCTGCTTTTATTTCTTGAATGATTTCTAAGGTAGTTAATCCGGCTTGCCAATAGGGGGACGATGCAATATCACCCAAATCCAGCAGATTTGATAAATTGAGCCCATTATCATCAATAAGAGATCCCTGTCGTTCACAAATTGCTTTAACTACTGGAACGAAGCCAAAATTTGATCTTAAGTAATCTGCATCGTTTTGCATAATTTCAACAAGTGCTCGACCTACTCCTCCAAATCCAACCAATATTAACGAAACCATAAAATTCACAGTCTTTTTAGTTAAATAAAGATTTGGGAATCATGAATGACTCTTAGGCATAGATTTTGGTATATTTATTACTTTGGTGTTCTGAAAACTCAAAGCAAGAAAATAGGGGAGAAAGATTCGGCTCTATGTTAAAAATTGGCACCGATCTCTTTAAATATTCTTGAAAATTAGAAAAAAAGGCAATGGTGAGAGAAAATTTAATTTTTAATTTCAGCTTTTGCTTTAATAGAACGCACATCGTCGACTGGTTCAACCACATCCGTCACAATTTCATCAACAAAACGATCTTTATTGGATCTGTGCAGTAATAAGAAACCTCCAATGGCGATTGCAGAAAGAATGACACAACCATACCAAACCCAATTTGGATTATATTTATCCATGATATTTCCAGCGAGCAATGTTCCAAACAGATTAGGAATAGTCCAAGAAAAACTGAATACAGCCATATACCGACCTCGCTTATCCTCGGGGGCAAATTTTGCAACAACACCCTGACTGGTGGGTAATGCAATCATTTCACCTAAAGTGACAAAAATCATCGCAATAAAGACAAAATATACGGAATTTACAATCCCGAACATTCCAAACCCAATTCCATAACATAAGGTTCCAAGAGCCATCGCTTTTAAAAGAGGCATTTTGGATATTTTTCGAGTGATCAAAAATTGGGTTGTAACAACCAGAGCTGCATTGACGCTCATTAGTAATCCAATCATCTGATTAGTAAAACCTTGTTCTGCGACTAAATAAACCGAAAGTGTTGAGTACATTTGCATATATACTAAAATCATAATTGCAGATATGAATAAATATGACATAAAAACCCTATCTTTCATGACAGTGAAATATCCTTTGAGAGTTTCACTAAATGATTGCGATTCTGCTTCAATCGAAACAGGGCGTTTTGTTTCAGGAATGATAAAAGCAACAATGATTGCAGTGATTATACTGGATGCAGCATCTATAATAAATAGAGCCATATAGGAATGTAGAGCAATAAATCCACCTAAAATAGGTCCGACAGTTGCAGAAATATTTACTGCAACACGTAATATTGCATAAGCTTGTGAATGTTGTTCAGGTAATAGTAAATCCGGAACCATCGCTTGGCGAGCCGGATGTCCAATAGAACCAAGTATTCCAAGCAATGAAGCGAGAATATAAAATATTTCGAGCTGATTTACCAATCCCATCAAGATACTACCAAGACCAGATGCAACTAAACCAAAAATAATAATTTTTTTCCGGCCAATTTTGTCAGTTACGGCTCCACCGATAACACTACCAAGGATATTTCCGATGGACATCATCATAAATAATAGACCAACTTGTGTAAAGGAAGCGGAAAAGTGCTCCATTAAATAGATCGAAAAGAATGGGAAAAGCATAAATCCCCCCATTCTATCAATGAATGTGGAAAGAGTTAATACCCAAAAGGTATTTGGAAATTCCTGTGATATTTTTTTTAATTTTGAAAACATGAGTTCTCCCTTCTTTTTTGATTTGAAGTTCAATGAAAAACAAAACATACCATGAACATAGAGTTTAGAATTGTCTAAGAAAGGGATCAAAAACTCTCTTCTTGGCACTTTACATTGACAAACTCTTTGAAAAATGGCTTGGAAATTTGTTCTTCACAGAATTGCTTCGTCATAAAATTTCTAAAAAAATTATGATCAATAATTTTTAATTAACATTCATATAAAAACATTCGGATCCATAGTTGCAATGCAAATGTAAAAGGCGAATAAATTTTTTTGTTTTTCGATAATCCAACTATAATTCCCAAAACGTAATTATTGACCGTTATTTCTTCTGAAATCATCCTTTAATAAACTGAAGATGATTTCATCATGAAATATCCCTTGGTAATAATACTTTTGACGTAAAATCCCTTCCTGAACAAATCTGCATTTCTTTAATAACTTGATGGATTGTATGTTCGTTGGATTAACAGTAGCTTCTACACGATTTACATTCAAGACTAAAAAGATGTATTCTAACATTACAGTAAGGGCTTCATTCATGAAACCTTGATGCCAGAAATGGGGGGATAAGTCGTAACCAATTTCAGCGCTTTGATGCTTTTGGTCCCAATTTTCAATAACTATGGACCCTATAGGTTCATGAGAATTTTTTATTTCTAACATTATCCTAAATTGGTCTGGTCGGATTATTCCACACCCTCGGGAGTAGAAATCTTGAAGTTCTACATCAGTTTGAAAGCTTAACATAGTATATTTCTGAACAAGAGGATCAGAATATTGAGTTCTAAAAAAATCTAAATCCGATTCCTTGAGAGGACGAAGGATCAGACGATTAGACTCTAAGGTTGGCAGTTTCATTGATTACTATATTCACTTTAAAGGCATTTAAATGAAAATTGTTAAATAAAAAATTCAAAAATAATATTCAATATCATATTTTTTAGCAAATTTTTTCTTCTTCTTTATGAATAAGTTAATTATTGATATTCCAATTCCTAAAAACGGCAACGTTATACCTGACAAAATCCAAAAGAGATAATTTGGGGTAGAAAGAGGTATAAATCCAAAAATTATTGCGGGGATTAAACAACATGCACCTAAAGTTGTTAATACAATCCCTAAGGGATTTAATCGGATCATTTTCAATTCTTCTACAAATTCAAGATTTTCAAATAAATCAAAAATTTTATCTTCGGAAGAGAAATATCGATATGGTCCCCTTACTTCCCATGCTTTTTGGATATCCTCTAACCTTTTTTTATTAGAAGGAAGAAGTTCTGATTTAAATCCAATTATATTTAAAAATTCGGGGATTTGCATCCAATCAATTGGAGAATACCCAAATTTCCTAGGACGGATAAAAAATCCTTTTTTCTTTCCCGTTCGAGGTAAAATGGACAATTGTAAGTAACTCCCATTTTTTGATCTTTGCATTTGAACGACAAACTTTTGAATTTCACTACAAAGAAAAAGTTGGGTGAAGATTGATTGATCGGAATGGAGTTTAACTAAATATAGAAAATTATTTTCAATGACTAAATATCTTTTTTTGGAGATCCGAATATGTGGAAGGGATTCATAATGATTTTGGGGAAAAACTAGGGGTTGACTCATGATTAATATTTTGCCAAGAAGAATATATGTCTTTTTACTGAAATAACTATTTGATAAAGTAAACTTCTAACGATTTTACAATCAATCAAATAATAATTAGCATTTTACAATCAAAATCATAAAGGTATAAATGGGGGAAATAGTAATTTCTTTATATGATGCAAAATGCGATGGCACCATTTGGATTAGCTTTGCGAGATTATTTTAAAGGTAATAAAGAAGCAATAACCTATATCGTTCGGGATGATGGACACCGAGATGAAATGAAGATCGCACCCTATTTTCGGAATAAAGCGGATTTTTCCGAAATGGAGTTATTCGCTCTTCAAAAGGCTAAGGGTAAAGTTTTGGATCTGGGAGCGGGTACAGGGGTGCACACTCTGGAGTTGCAGAAAAGTAATCTCGAAGTAGATGCATTGGATATATCGGTACAAGCGTGTGAAATTATGATTTCTCGAGGAGTCAAGAAGGCGATTTGTGGAAGCATTTATGATCAAAAGCAAACACAAAGATATGACACAATTCTTAGTTTAGGGCGGAGCATTGGGTTCGTTGGGGACCTGAAGGGTATGCGAAAATTCCTTCAATATGCTAAATCAATCATGAAAGAAAAAGGTCAGATTTTATTCGATTCGAGCGATATTAGATCAAGTAAAGATCCAATTCATGTTAAATATCGCCAGAATAATGTACAAAACGGGAGATACTTTGGAGAAATACGATTTCAGATAGAATTTCAAGGGAAATTGGGCGATATGTTTCACATGCTTCAAATTGATCCAAAAACTTTGCAAACTTTGTGTGATGAAGTTGGTTTACACCTAGAAGTAATCTTTAGGGGAGATAGAGGTAGTTATTTAGCTAAAATCACCAGGAAATAGTGATAAAAAATGAATATAATAGATAAAAAAACTCCAAAAATGAAAGCGATCATTTGGACTAAGTATGGAGGCCCGGAAGGGCTTCAACTCCAATCAATTGATAAACCTATTCCTAAGGAAAATGAAATTCTAATTAAAATTCATGCAACCACAGTTTCTGCTGGCGATTGTGAAATGAGAAGCTTAAAGTTAGCGATGTGGATGCGTCCTCTTATACGATTAATAATTGGGGTTAGAAAACCAAAACGAATAAAAATATTGGGACAGGAGCTAGCGGGAGAAATTGAAGCAGTGGGCAAGGATGTGATTCAATTTAAAGAAGGAGATCTAGTGATGGCTACCAATGGATTTAATTTTGGAGGTTATGCTGAATATATTTGCATTCCAGATAACCGAGAGAACGCAGTCATTGTTAAAAAGCCAGCAAACATGACTTTTGAAGAAGCCGCAGCTATTCCGCTTGGGGGATTTAATGCCTTACATTTTATAAAACAAGGTAAGATTCAAGAGGGATCGAAAGTACTGATTATCGGTGCGGGAGGAAGTATTGGTACAGTGGGAATCCAACTCGCCAAATATTATGGAGGAGAAGTAACTGCCATTGACAGTACAGAAAAATTAGCAATGTTAAAATCTATTGGAGCGGATCATGTGATTGATTATACACATGAAAACTTTACCAACCTCGGGAAAACTTATGATGTCATTTTTGATATCGTTGGTAAAAATTCCTTTTCAAAGTGCATTAAGTCATTAGCTGAAACAGGGATCTATTTGTTTGCAAATCCCACGCTCTTTCGTACAATTCGAGCTAAGCGATTATCTAAAAAAACCAGAAAACGAGCAATAGGAGGGACAGTGGATTATACCTCAAAAGATTTGGTTTATCTCAAGGATCTAGTTGAAGCCGGAAAACTTAAAACAGTTATCGATAGGACATACGCTTTGGAAGATATTATAGAAGCTCATAAATATGTCGAATCGGGCCAGAAAAAGGGGAATGTAGTAATTAAAATACGTAAATAAAATATTGATATAAAAAACTATTCTACAGTAAATGTGGCAGTTAAAGCTTGAGATTCATTAGAATTCGGCCCCACCCAAAGATAGTAGGATATTGGATCCACAATCCATATCTTGGATTCGGGAGAATAATAAGCGAGAGATTCAATTGGAATTTCGAATTTTACAGTCTTAGATTCGTTCGCTTCTAAAGAAATTCGTTTAAATCCCCGCAAATCTTTATGATGACGTTCGACAGACGGTTTTTCGTAGCCACTATAAACTTGCACAATTTCATACCCTTGTTTAGGACCCATATTCGATATTTTTATGGATATTTTGAGGATATCGGATTTGGCATAGCTTTGGCAGTCTAAAACTAAATCGGAATATTGAAAACTCATATAACTTAACCCATACCCAAACGGGAATCTTATGGGATATTTCTCTTTATCAAATAATGTATAGCCCAGAAACATTGCAAACTTTGTGTGATGAAACTGGTTGGTACCTAGAAGTAATCTTTAGGGGAAATAGAGGTAGTTATTTAGCTAAAATCACCAGGAAATAGTGACAAAAAATGAATATAGTAGATAAAAAAACTCCTTAAATGTTTAGTAATATATATTTTAAGATACTAAAAGGGATCTGTATGAAAGTTATTCATGAAAAGGTTAAAAAAAAAATGCGTTAGATGCAGTTATTTGATTAGACCTATCTTTGATATTGAATATTAGGCTGTATTTTTTCAACAATTTTCTCTTTTTCAATTTTATAGACACTTTTTGTGATGACATTGAGATTTATTTCAATACTTGTTGTGGATTCAGCCGGAATATCAACTTTCCAGAAATATTCGGGAGGAGAAGAGCCAGATGTTTCAGGTTTGCAAGATAGAAATTCAACTTCCTTGGTCTGAATAAATTCCAACCGAATCTCCTTCATATCCCTACTTGATTCATTTGTAACAGATATTTTTCGTTGAATCACATCTATCCTTTCATGTTCCTGTATTTCCTTGTACCGATGGGCTTCTTGAGGAGGAACAGGTTTTGAAGTCACTTTATTTTCCCCTTTCTTTAAGCTGACTAAGCGATCCTTTACAGATATTTCCCGATTTGGGACTTTATTGGTTAAAAATTTCTTTCCAATATTTTTTTCTGTATTCATGTACGCTTGAGGCAATCCAGTTTTATCAAAAATGATGATATCAGTATTGGGAATAGGTTTTTCAAGTTGAGAAAATTCATACTGCATGAGAACTTCGCGTAGAATCTCATTTTGCTCTGCGGAATGACGAGAATATTGCCATTCTAATATATTTTTAATTGAAAATGGTACTTTTTCTTGTTTAAACCAGTTTAAACGAACACTTTTTCTACTTTCTAATTGGGCTTTCATTTTTTTTACACCTACATGTAGACATTTGAAACTTTTTGCATTTGTTTCATCATCCGATTTTTTGGAATTTCACTTTGAGCCATTTGTTCCATTTCTAAATCTTCTAAATAGCCCATCTCCGGAGCAATTCCCTTAGTTTCAAATTCTGCAAACCCTATTGTGCATTTAGGGTAAGAAATATCGGTATTATTCATTACCAGAATATAACTCTCCAATTTGGCCATTTGGGTTTCTTCATCCAATTCAATATGTAAGGAAGGTTCCCATTTAATTCGAGAATCTTCAATGAAATATTTTACCTGAAGTGTAATTTCTTGTTCCACTGTCGAGTCTATTTTAATTACAATAGAACCATTCATGTCTTCATATCGTCTGTAGTTAGCACTTTCAATGATTTGTAAGATCATATCACGACTTTCACCTCGTAAATCAGTGGCATTGGCAATAATATTCTGTGCAGCACTTTTTTCACGGTTGATAAAATTTTCAACAATTTGTTTATCTGGACGCTTCACATCTACTTGAAGCAAAGCAGCAGATTCTGATCCCGACATGGATATCATTGTAGTCGAAGGATCAAATGCAGCAGGAACATTTTCGATATCAAATATATTTGTACCTGGATGAAGAGAAACAAGCTGAGATCTTTCGATGAGACCTCCTCCACCAGAAAATATAATAAATTGCTTAGGGATTGGATTTATTTTCATTTAAATCATCACAAATACAATATGGTTTATGAACATAAAAAATCATCCTCAAAAGAAATTCCTACGATTTTGATTTAAAGTGGGGAAAATTAAATAGAAATTTGGTCGATAACTGTTTTAATTTCTTCGATTTATTCACCTTTCTGAAATATTATATAGAACTTACGTTAAATTAAAATAACAATGTTTCAATGGTCTTCTTATTTTGAATATAACCCAATAGATCCACTGCTTTCCTCCAATGATGAGATTTTAAAGCATTTTGTAAAACAAGATTTATTAAATCGAAGGGAAAAGGATTTATTTTTTCTTGAAAATGCCCCCGTAGTTCAGAAAATAATTAAGAAACAGCAACCGAATGGATCATGGAAATCAGTATCAAAGAATCAATTAAGATATCCTGCAATAAATTACTCCCTAATCGAAACTTGGAGAAATTTTAGAATTTTGGTGGAAAAATATAGATTGACTAAAGAAAATCCGGCTGTTCGGAAGGCTTCGGAATATATATTTAGTTGTCAAACAGATTTTGGAGATTTTCGAGGCATATTAGCAAACCAATTTGCAATGTATTACACAGGAGCGCTAGCTTCACTACTCAACCAAGCAGGATATGAAAAGGATCCTCGATTGAATAATGCGATGGAATGGTTACTTTCTACCCGTCAAGATGATGGAGGATGGCTCGCAACATATTTGATGTCTCTAAATCTAACCAACAAAGAAGTTAATAGATTAACATCGCAAAATGCTTCCACGATCACTGAACGAGACGCAACAAGGCCATCGTCACATAATTGGACAGGAATGGTAATTCGAGCTTTTGCGAATCACCCTCAATATAGAAATCGCCCAGAGGCTCATCAAGCAGGGAAATTATTGAAAAAAGCCTTTTTTTTGAAAGACAAAAATTACACATCTTATCAGGATGCAGGATATTGGGTAAAATTTGAATATCCTTACTGGTGGAATAATCTAGTTTCAGCCATGGATTCACTTTCAAATTTAGGTTTTCTTGCGAGTGATCCAGATATTAAAAGAGGTCTGGATTGGCTTCAAGATCATCAAAACCAGTCAGGACTCTGGAATATATCTTATTCATCGAAGCATCAAGTTAAAAATTCACCAAAATCAAAAAATATGCAATTATGGGTGAGTTTTCAAATCTGTCGAATTTTTCAACGATTTCTCGATGCAAATAGGAATTTCTAAAAATCTGGATCTATAAGAGAAGAATTCATTTAAGACACCAATTTCTATGGAAGAAGAAATTACTAATTTTAAATATTCCTAATTACATAGAATATTAGATTTAGCAAGATTTAGAAGTGATATTCTATTTTTCCCAAATCGATCTTGCAAATTTCACCGCATTTTCTTCCTAAGGGACATGGAAACGGGATCATTTTCCACTTTAGGAAGTCTGATTTTTGTCGATAGAATCACCGATCCATCCCATTCGGATACAATTTTCACCCAAAATCTGCATAAGTTTTAAATAGACAAAACACTATATTATAATTAGTTTGAACTCATTTGGGAATTTATTGTCTACAATAAGTCTCTAGTTGAGGGCAGCTACCTATTTATTTATACGCGGAGTATGAAAAAAATGGCTAAAAGAAAACGAACATTTGCATGGTCTCCACTTCGAGCTTTAATGAAAAAAGCTGGAGCCGAGATTGTAAGCCGAGAAGCAGTTGAAGCTTTATTATACTATTTAGAAGACCGATCTAAAAAATTGACCATTATGGCTCAAAAATTCGCCAAACACGCTAAACGCAAGAAGATTTCCCAAGGGGATATGCAATTAGCAATTGACTATTTATAAACGACTAATCGATTATAAATATCAAAAACATCTTTTTTTCTTTACTACAATAAAAAAAACTCTGGATTGAAACAATATGGCCAAAAAACGAAGAATTTTTGCATGGAGCCCACTCCGAAGTCTCATGAAAAGCGCAGGCGCTGAAATCGTGAGTCGAGACGCTGTGGAACTCTTATTAAACTACTTAGAAGACCGATCCAAAAAGCTTACTGCATCTGCTTTAGTATTTGCCAAACACAGCAAACGTAAGAAGATCTCCAAAGGCGACATTGAATTGGCAATCGAAAATTTCTAAAAAAACCTTTCAAATCAATTTTTTTTCTCACCTTTTCCAATATTTTGATTGCAACAATTCTGGAAGATAATACCCAGTTCATTGATTCTAGATTATCCAATGGCGATTATTAGTATGCGATTAAAGCAGTAAATAATATTGGAAAATCTGAATTTTCAAATTATGAGATGGTTCGTGTTTCTATTATATCCAACAGTAATACTTCACCTCAAGTACCAGTTGGGAAACAATCAACAGACGATTATTTCAATACTATTCCTGGTTATACAGGATTCTTGGTTGGTATAATCACCATTATGACATGTGTCGCAATAATATTGCAAAAAAGAGTAAAACGAGAGAAATTAGATTAGTTTAGAAACCTTTTTTTTTTTTGTATCAAATGATGAATACATCCACAAGTTATTCATTTTACTTTATGAAATTAAAACAAATAATGAAATTTTATAAATGCATAGTTCAAGTATTTCTTATGCCTTTTCTAGCACATTTTGGAACTGGTTTTGCCGCAAAACGTTTTGCTCCCAAAATTTCAATCTGGATCTTGCTAATAAGCTCAATGCTAATTGATATAATTTCTCTGTTCTTCCCAACCGCAACGTGGGCCAGCCACGGTCTTTTAATGGCACTAATATGGACAATATTGGCAAGTCTCATCTCTTTTACTACAGTCAAGTTCATGCAATCGAGCAAAAGAAAACATGGAGTTGATGAGAATGAAATTATGAAGTTAAACGCTTTTCATTCAAGTATGATGATAGGATTATTAGTATTTGGCCATTGGATTTTAGACTTCATTGGATGGCCCCTAAGTGTATGGCTTTCCAATGCCGAAGGTGTTCCATTTTTCTTTACAAATACTCCAAACTACGGATTAGGTCTGTACTCCACCTGGGCAGGTGCTTTAATTACAGATATCGGAGTATTAATTATTGGGATCATTGTTTACATCAATTTTCGGAAGAATCAAGCGAGAAAATTAGATCAATAATCTGATTTTCGTAGTATCTTTCGAATTAACCTTCAAGAAGCGTTTTTTCTTTATTTTTTACGATCCATCCTTAGATCGAAAAATTCAAAAGGTTGCATGGATGAGAAAGATTATATGTCTCCTAAGGAAGGAACGAAAAAAACCGCCATTCCAAAAAATATTGCCGAAGAGCGAACCATTCTTAAACAACTAGACGATGAATTATATCAAAATAAGAAAAATCATAGACGTTTACGTGTTGATAAGACCATTTTGGCCGGAAAAATAGTACAATACGAAAATTTTTTCACTTCCTTTATAACAAAGCTCCCCCCATTATTCGATCAAGCTTATATCAAATCTCTAAAGAACGTGTGTATCATAGATAGTGAGGAATATCACGAAAATTTGGTATGTATAAGTGCCATAACATTGAATCAAAAAAGTGAATTTCACGTGGTACCGTTCATTTTGGACAATCTGATCTATAAAAAGGAAGGAGATCGACAGATTATCTCCCAATTCAAGAAATTTCTGGCTCAAAAAAACTTTTCAACAGTGGGATATCACGGAGAAAATAAGAAGGAATCCTATTTATTTGAAGATCAAAAGGGTGATGTGGTAAACACAGAATTTTTCCTCCGATTATTACGAGATGGAAAAATTTTACCCCCAGAAATTCAAAATTTGATAGATTTTGAGAATTTCATTGGATATACACGACATGCGTGTCCATTTTTTAAGCATAAACAGTGGCATTGGAAAATGTACTTTCAAGCCATGAATCATAGTTTATTAAACCATTTTCAAGATTCACCCCAACGAATATGTTTAACTTGCAAAAAACCGCAAGACGTTCTTCTTTATTGCAGTGAAGATGCATTCTCAGCGTTTCTTGTCTATTGCTTGTATAAACAATATGAAAATGTTCTCTGAACATTTCAAAACACACTAAAAAGCATGGGATTTGGTAATTGGTCAGAAATTATAATTTTTGGAAGTATATCGCAAGAGAGCTTCATCAATATTTGTATCATGGTGATGATGGTAGCTATTATGCTTGCAATGAAAGGTTATAAAACCTTCATTCGTAAAAAAGAGAAATTAGCCCGTTAATCTAATCTCATTTTTTTTTCTCTTGCTTCAATCCTAAATATAGAAAGATAGCAGAAGGAACAATACAAAGACTTATTATTAAATGGATTGTTCTCCCAATATCAGAATTTAACCAATTGAAAAGGAAACTCCCAATGATAACTAAATCCATTAGGATTATTCCAATCAGTGTCTGAATATATTTCTTGCCAAACACACCCATTTTACCCATTTCATTGTATTGTTTAACCCCAAGATAAATGATTAATCCAGTCATCAATTGAGAAACTATGATTCCATATACAAAGAATGAATTCGACCATACAGGGACCCCAAGATCTAGAGGATCTAAAGAACGAGAATTATATCCACTGATTCCTGCTACACCACCGTATTCAAAGTCAACACCCTCAGGTATTAAAAGTAATACTAAAAGTAATACAAAATAAACAAGGGAAATTAACACTTGCTTCTTCAAATAGAAGCTTTCTTTTGATTTTTCAATCATTTTTATAAAAGAATAGACATTTACTAACCCCAGACAGGAAAATATAATGGTTAACTTATTTCCGATGAGATTAAAGGCATAATTGTCAACAGTTCGATAAATGATGTTAATTAAAATTCCCACTGCGGGAACAAGGAAAGTTAAGGATAGGGTAATAGATATCCGAGTTCGCTTCCTACTTAGAATTTTAAAACCGAGAATTGTAAATAAGATAAATATAAGCCCATAGATAAGGTACACTTGTAAGATAACTGTTGAAAATGCCATGATAAACTAACTTTGCTGTATAGCGATTTAAATTTTTATGCCAGAATTTTTCCCATCCATATAAGTCCAAAAAATAAAAAACAAGAGGAAATGATATCAGTTCAATGCAAATTATTATTGTAATTTTTCCAGTTTTCTCTAATATTAGAAAAAGTAAAAAAACTCAGCTATCCGTATTGAACCACCATTTCTATAACATTTAAAGATCTATTACAAATCCCTATTAATTAATTTTCGCTCCACATGATTTGCAATGGAATTTTTCACCATTCAATTTCACTTTACACACGGGACATAATTTTAGATTTTGAATGGAAGGAGATCCGATAATTCGTGCACCATGTCCATTTAGGTCAAATTTAAAATTCCATTGAAGACCATAGGTATCTAAAACACC
This sequence comes from Candidatus Lokiarchaeum ossiferum, assembly GCA_025839675.1. Lineage (GTDB taxonomy): Archaea > Asgardarchaeota > Lokiarchaeia > Sigyniarchaeales > Promethearchaeaceae > Lokiarchaeum > Lokiarchaeum ossiferum. The sequence goes on along the minus strand of CP104013.1, from coordinate 4,061,577 downwards.
CAACATTTCGGGAGGAAGAGTTAAAGTTCCGTTTGGTGACACAGAGATCGAACGCGAAGCTTCTAATGCATAGAGATCACTCCCTAGACCATGCTGTCCGATGATAGTCCCATCACTCAATTCTATACTTCGATCGGCATAAGAAGCGACATGCTGACTATGAGTTACAATCAAGAAGGCAGTATCGGACTTATTATGAAGTTCCTTAAAAATTTTCATTACATGATCTGTATTTTGAGAATCTAAGTTTCCTGTGGGTTCATCAGCTAATATTAATGCCGGTTTATTAGCTAAAGCACGTGCAATAGCCACTCTTTGTTGCTCACCCCCACTCAACCGATGCGGTAAATCATGCATACGTGAACCAAGATCAAGTTTACGTAAAATAGCTTCAGCCCGTTCTATCGCTTCTGAATATTTAACCCCTGCATATCGGAGTGTTTTTACAACATTTTCAAAGGCAGAAAATTCCGCTAATAAATTTCCTTCTTGAAAAATAAAACCAATAGTCTGACGACGTAAGGGAACTAAATCTGATTCAGCCATCCGAGATATTTCTTGATCATAATAGCGAATAGAACCAGCACTGGGTTTCTGCAAACCACCGAGAGTGCGGAGAAGAGTAGATTTTCCAGCACCTGAGGTTCCCACAATCGCTATAAATTCACCCTTTTCTACGTGTAAATTTAAACCACGTAAAGCTACAACATTTGCAGCACCTTCCAATCCATCATAGATGGAATACACGTTATTCGCGCTAAGTATGAGTTGTTCTTCTTGCATTCTTAAACCACCTTTGTTGCCAAGCTTAAATCTTGATTTGCTGCAGATCGTACAGATAAAACGGATGCCGCCATCATTCCAAAAAAGGTTATACAACTAATGATGAGTAATTCCACACCAGGAAGCACTACACTTCGATACACAGAATTACTATTCTGGAGCATCATATTGATAAATATGAACACGTTGTTGAAGAGGTAACTAATTCCGACTCCAATGAAAATCCCCCATATTGAAGCCGTTAACATCATTAACGAATTTTCTCCGATAACCATCTTATATATTTGCCCTTTTTTAGCTCCAATGGCACGAAGAATTGCAAATTCATGCTTCCGTCTTTCCATCAAAATAGCTGAAAAGGAAAAAGCACTGATAAACACTGCAACTAAGCTTATCACAAAATTTAAAGAAAGTAAACCCGAAATACCATAGCCTTGTTCAGTAGTATCGATTGCAGCATATTGTTCGTAATAGGATAGATAATTTGAGACCCTTGAATCACTTTCTAAAGCATTTTTAATATCTTCAATTTCCCCAGCAGAAATATTGGAACTATAAGATGAATGAACATAATACCGAGTTGCATTAAATTGAGATCCGATCATAGCCTCTTCCTCCAAGCCGTTAGATAATGCCTGAAATTTTAAAAAAAGATGTCGTGATATTAAACCATACGATTGAATTCCACCTGGAAGCTGGTTGACGGTTCCTAAAATTTTAATATTTTCCATAGTTTTTACTTCTCCTTGTGAGGAATTACTCACGTAGATCCGAATTTCAATCAAATCTCCAACTTTTGCATCCAGCATATAGAGATGATCAGCAGTAAGAAAAATACCTTCTGGATTATCTTCTAGTGCTTGGAGAGCACCCTCGGCTGTAAAAGCGTCAAAATTGTCATTTTGCCAAAATAATACTGGAGAGTTTTGTTTCAAGTTAAGCAATTCCTGTTCATTTTCCATAGCTATAACAGAAATCCAAGAACTTAAAGAACGAATATTCATTGAATTGAGAGCAATAGAATCATCGAGTCCAGAAATGTTGGCAATGGCATCATGATAGTTGTTTTCTTCTGCAAAATTTATTTGCCAATCTGCCCCAATTTGCCATTCAAGTGAACGCTCCGCTTGAGTTTCTTCAGTATTTCCTTGAATAGTAGCAAGGGAGGCAATCGATAAAGTCAGAATAATAATTACAGCCAATCGTTCAATATCCCCCCTACGTTTTAATCCAGATTTGATGATTTGCTTTACATCATGAAACACAGGAATAGCTAATAGCGATTTTTCCATTTTAAGGGGGATTTTTTTAACAATCCTTGATCCAACGGAACTACCCCCGATCCAAAACATAAAAGGAGAGATCACAAAAATGGCGATTTCGGTTGCTTGAGAAATCGGAATCGGAATTTTAAGCATTTTAATCATAACTAAGGCAATACCTGACAAACTAAGCATAAAGCATATTATATCGAGTTTATATCGTTTGAAAATGCGCTCTTTTTTGAGTTCACGTTTTGCAACACCTTGGGTAACTTCTTGTTCAATGAATTTCTTCCCTTTTTTATAGGTAACTATGATTAAAAGAACACTAACCACGATAAAAGGAATAATAAAAGCCCATAAATCAAATGAGAAATATTCCCATAGACTTAAATTTGACTGGAAATCGGTTTGCATAAACCCAGAAGCACTACTAATTGCCCAAGCTGCAATAATACCTAAACAATAGCCGAGTACTGAACCTCCAATCAACAGAAATAGTGTTTCATCTCGCAGCTCCGAAAATATTTGCTTCGAATTAGCCCCTTGAACCTTCTTTATGGCAATAGCTCTCCTACGTTCTTCTAAAGCCATTTCCAACCCAAAATTCAATAGATAAAGAGAGAGTAAAACCACCGGAATTGCTAGAACGATGTACAAAAAAGTAATAAAAATGCTTTGAGATTGAAATCTCAACAAAGGTTGTTCTATTTCATTATATCCCTGTAAATCTGCTGAATAATCACGCGTAAGTTGGTTTATAAAAAGATTTAGTTCTTTATTGAACTTGATCGGTTCTTTGACGTTAAATTGCGAAACATCGATTTTTAATGCTAAGTAAAAATTGCCTGTATAGGTAAATCCATGATGAACATCGACCATGGTAGCATTGTTCAATAATTCTAACGAAAGATAAATTCGATCACTGTGAAAAGGATTATGAATTGAATTCATTTCATCACTTTGTTGCTCAAAGGGATCATATGTTCCACGAATTGTCAAATTGGTTAAAAAACCATGATTCTCATTAGGATCTCCACTAGGAGAATAGATGGTTTGAGAAAAATTGAGCATATCTATGGAATCCCCAATAGTTAAATCTAATGATTCTAAAAATGATTCTGGAAGAATCACAGATCTACCAGTAAGATTCGCTTCACCCTTGAAGTTCATCTGCATAAAACTTTGGCCAATTGGACCTGTAAAAATATCTTGGGAAACAAATGTTGACCGATAGTAATAAACATAATCTATTTCTGAGTTATTTGTATATTTCGGAGTCACATAAGTTGCCAACCAATTATTACCCATATTACTACGACTAGATGCAAATAGTGCAGTATCTAAAGTGCGCGAATCGTTTAAAATAAAGGATTCGAGATCTTTCATGTTATCCAGTGTTTCATTTCCCATAATATCAAACCGAGCATCATAGGGAAAATCTTGGACTATGGTTTTATAATTATTTTGTTTTAGTTCATCATTATACAGGAGAATTCCCGAAAGAAGTGTAACTGCTAGCACAATTCCAGAAAGCATCGCCATAGATCTACGTTTATTCCTAACGATAGAATGGAAAGGCGCTAGGAAAAATTCCCGAATAATTCGCTTTCGGAAATAATATGCATTTGATTTTTTATTAGCTTTAATTTCGACCATATTTATCATTATCCTGAGATTTAAATCTCCATTTCTGCCTCAACCTTTCCATTTCTTAAGATAAAGACTTGATCTGCTGCATGAGCCAATTTAACATCATGAGTCACCATTAAGATCGATTTTCCCATTTTGGTGAGTTTTTTAAAAATCTCTATTATTTCAACCCCCGTTTTTGTGTCAAGATTGCCTGTTGGTTCATCAGCATAGAGAATTAGAGGATCATTAGCCAAAGCTCTTGCAATCGCGACTCTCTGCTTTTGACCTCCTGAAAGACCATCCGGAAAATGATCAGCACGATCCTCGAGTCCCACAAGAGATAATAGTTCCATTGCCCTAGTGTAGGCATCTTTATCCTTGATCCCCGCTAAATTCAAGGGAACGATTATATTTTCGAGAGCAGTTAGATTATCGATCAATCCAAAAGATTGAAAAATCCATCCAATATTTGCACCTCGAAGAGCAGTTAATTGATCATCTTTGAGTGAATAAATGTCAATATTTTTTATTTTAACTGTTCCAGCAGAAGATTTTAGCAGACCTCCAACAATGTTTAACAGTGTAGACTTTCCACTTCCAGAAGGACCCATTAAAGCAAAAAATTGGCCCGCTTGCATTTGAAAATCTATACCTTTAAGAACATTTACTTCATTTCGTTTGCCTTCGTTAAAAATTTTCTCGATATCTTGAATTTCAAGAATATTATTTGATAAAGTTGAATTTGGTGCTGTTGATTCCATGAGACATCAGTATTTTTTTTTAATACACTTATGTTACAAAAAAAAATGTTTCCCAATATTATTAATAATCGAGGAACCATTTGTTAGCAAGGCTTGTTGTTCATGAAATTTTGAACAATATTCAGGATAAAAAAATTGATTTCTTTTTTTTAAAATTCAAAATTTAACTGAACCTAACTCCCATCCAGGTTAATCTCCATGCGTATCTATTATTTTCGAAAAAAGGAAAAATAGAATAAATTCATACAAAACAAGTATGATCTTAATATTTTTTGCTTGGAAGCTTACAGAAATAATTTTCACAGCAATAAATCCTAATTTATTACTGTTAAGATAAAGAATGGGCAGTTTTAAACCAGAATGTCAACCAAATGAGTTATTCTTTATCGATACTTTAAATTTTAGTTATACAAAATATTCTTAAGTTCATTTATTAAAAATAAGATATGCTAGAGATCATTGTCAATATATTTCAAATGGTATTGGCGTTGGGATCATTTTTAATCAGTTATCTTCTGCTTAAAAAAAATAAATCCTACTTAGGAAACCAATTGCTGGCTTTATCTCTGAGTTTAGTTGGATTTTATGCTATTTTTTCAACGATGCGGTGTTGATGCAATTCTCGATAAGAGCGGGATTTATCTCCCTAATGTTTGCAGTTTTCTTTCTCTTTACAACAATGCAAGTAATTATTCATTCAAGCAAAATTATAAGGAGTCACCCCATACGATTCATAATTCCTCTTGTAGTAACCTTAGTAATATCAGGGTTTATGATATTTTCTGATTGGATTTATGTAGAAAATACGGATATTTCTACTATGGATTATATGGACGCTATCTTCTTCAGTTTTGCAGGTTACATTGGAGTAATGATCATACTGACGATGTTAAATCTTTATATTTTTGGAATTAGAAAAAGTTCTGTTGATGTTAAAAGGAAAATGTGGTTCTTTTTTAGCGGCTTATGTTTCATGTTGTTAGGATTAATTGTTGAGGGAATTGGAGGCATTTTTGAAGGATTTGTGGAACTATTTGATATATTACTTTTCATGATGCTTTCTATCGGGGTGTTGCTAATGGCAAAAGCCTTCCTTTAAGTATGCTGCTTTTATTTTTTTTTGATTAAAAAAAAAGTGGAAGGATAGATTAATATAGGCTAAAAAAAAGTCTTTGACATGAACTTTAAATCAAAAAAAGTTGCCCATAATATTGTACTTCTTTTTAGTGGAATTTTAGGATGTTTATCTTTAATTTTACCCGCGTTAGATGAGAGCACATGGTTTGGAAATATTCAAATCTGGTTCTTTGGTTTTAACAAAGGATTAACAGATGATTTCTTGAGTGATTTATTTCTTACTGGTTTAGGAATCTTACTAATTACGGCTATAAGTATCTTATTGGCAATTAAAGGATTTCAAAAAAAGATATCTCGAAAAATGGTAAACTTATTACCTATTATCGAAATCATTGCAGGAGTTGGATTAATAATCTGTGCTGCGTTTTTCGATTCATTGGCAAATGATCATATTTGGGGCTCGATTAATACAGGTGCGGGATTAATTTGCTGTTATCTTAATATAACATTACTTTTAATTACAGGAATTGTCATTTTAATTATTGATCAAACTCAGTAAGAGCCAAAAATTCATCGTTATAGATTAAACTTTTTTCAAAGATCAATTTAAATATCTGATCAACCATTTCTGGAATATGGGACAAATGACAAAATTAACCCAATTTGCAATTGTGGGATTATTAGGTATTATTGCTGGAGCAGGAATAATAAGATTTCCGAATGGTGGTGGAATTGTTCTCTATATAACAATGGGCTTAATAATCCTTGGGCTTATAGGAAGTTTGTTAGAACCGAATCCTACACGAGTAATAACTAAAAAAGATCAGAAATTACATGAATCTTAAAAAAAAAGACCAAACTGAGCTCCAATAAATGATTTTTCTTTGCCCTAATCTAAGATATTTTGCAGTGAATGAACAAAATCAAGAGTATTTTGCAGTTTTTGTTGAATAGAAGTTTCCAATATTGGACCATTTCGTTGAAAAGTCATAGTAATCGGCAAATCATATAATGAAAGATTCACCTTTCCTTTTACTTCTGGCCATTTAACAACATAGGCATCTGAAGGGACCGTTTTTAGAGGACATTTGTAATGATTTATCAAATTTTGTTGCTCTAAATATTTAATCGTGTCATTGGAATTATCAAGCGCTTTAAAGTACTCAACTATCTCAGAATCAAGCATACACCCTGCCCAATCTTGATTAGCCTCAATAGCTGCAGCTTTAACTAAAGCATCCCCAACAAGAGTCGAAATCGCATTAATTTTCGGAGTTTCCCAATCTATACGTTGATATGTGATCGAACCCATACTAATTCCCCCCCGAAGCGGAAATCCAAAGTCCCATAGCATATTTGTGTTTATAATACTTTTCACAACATGCAAAAGTTTAGTAAATCCTTCGATTGATAGATCATCAGTCCAGAGAAAGATGCTATCAGACACAATCATTGAATTCAATTCTGAAATCTTAACTTTGAAATTATTGTAATTTTTAATTGGTTCAACATTTTCAGGGCTTGGAATAGATTTATGAGCAAAAATCGACCCATTTACTAAAGGTTCAAGAACATTATAGTAATAGAGAAGAGTTTGTTGTTTGCGAAAAGGATCTTTCTGAAATTCTTCTTGAGCAGAAAGATTCAAAACAAACTGGGAAAAACCTAAAAGATCAAGATATGCAAAAAATGTCGTTGGAAAAACATAATTCATAAGTCACAATTCGTTTTGAGGATTAAAAATAGATCCATTCAAATGTATTTCTTTATGAGAACAACTTATTTTTGAGGTTTGGAAGACTGGGTTGAGACAAAATGATCAATCAATTTTCGAGCGACACTAATGGATGAAGGAAGCTGTGGAAATTCATCACACTTGAACCACTTGGCATCATGTATTTCGTTGTTGTCTACCTTAATTACTCCTTCTGACCACTCTGCAGTAAAAGCGAGCATTAATGAATTGGGAAACGGCCATGGTTGGGATTCAAAATATGCGATATTTTTTATAGTAATTCCGATTTCTTCCTTCACTTCCCGAGCGACAGCTTCTTCTAAAGTTTCCCCAGGATTCACAAACCCGGCGACTACACTATATAAATTTGGGGGAAATTGATTATTGTGGGCGAGTAATATTTTATCCCCTTTGGTAATAGCAATTATAACGGCAGGAGAGATCAAGGGATATTCAACATGAGAACAATCAGGACACTTTAGAGCAAATTCAGATGGTGAAGCAATAGTTTTAATACCACAAACACCGCAATATTTATGAGTTGTTATCCAGGTATATATATGAAAAGCGATGCCAGCAATTAATAAATTGAAACCAGGTTCGAGCCGGATCAAGTATCTTATTGGATAGTCTTTAAGATAATAGTTTGAATTATCAGAACCAGATCCTTCCATTATTTTGAAGTTTGTCTCTTTTGAAAAATACATTATATAAACTGGCTCGTTTAGATACTCTCCAAACTGAATGCATTTCCAATTCAGATGAGATAATTGCTCAATTTGTGGAACAATTTCATTTTTCCATTCTTTGCTATTTGTTTTAATAAAAAATAGAGGGATTCTGGAGCCATTATTTTGCTTTAAGGCTAAAATATTATTATTTTGGAAAAGAAAAATAGTTCCTGTGGGTTCTAAAGCAGTTAAATGTTCAAAGGATAACATTTTTGAACAAAGGTTAAAATCGTTGACCATAAAAATAATTAACTTTGCCGTCAAATAAATCTATGCTTCAAATTAGGATTGGCAATATGTAAATTGCGACGAAATGGACTTTTAAGAAAATACGCATATATTTTTATAGAAAATAGGTGATATGTTAGTTGAATGAAATGGTAAACAATGTGAAAATAACTCAAGAAATCAAGATCCAACTAGCTAAAACTTGTTTCAATGAAACTTGGGATTATATTGAAAAATTGGACAAGTTGAAACCTTGGGAAAAAGAAATGATGATTGCTGCAGCACATACATCCCGATTTTTTTGGGGTCAAGTAGGTAAACCAATCAATTATCAACGAGGAGAGTGGATTTTAACTCATGTCTATTCCTTATTAAAAAGAGGAGAACCCGCTTTGCATCATGCTAAAGAATGCTGGAACTTGACTGAGAAGGAAAATATTAAGGATTTTGATCTTGCTTTTGCTCATGAAGGACTTGCTAGAGCTTATGCTTTAAATAAAGATGTGGAAAATGCAAAAATTGAATATTTATTGGCTAAAGAAGCAGCAAAATCAATAAAGAACACCGAAGATAAAGATTACTTCATGGAGGAACTGGAAAAAGGACCTTGGTTTGGATTTGAAAAAGATTCTTAGACTTTTTTTAACACAATTACTCACATATGAGTAAAAAATTACTCGAATATTGGTTAAATTTATTAATTAACTAGCAATATTTATAATTGTGGAAAATTTAAAAAGAGGGAGTCCACTTAAGAATCAATTCCAATCTTCTAATTCTACACCATTTCATATATGTCCAGACTATATCTCTTTTATTTCTGACAAGGAAGAAGGATGGAAAGTTGATTTAAATGAGATAAAAACATTAATTCCTTTTGAAATAACAAATGCTTTTCTCAACGCCAGAGAAAGATCCTCATTGTATGGAATATCCCGGGATAAATATGTGCAAATATTACCATTCATGTACTTTCATCGAAATCAATTTCACTTATCCAAAGAATTACGCCAATATCTAATAGTTGCGCATGGGGAAAATTACTCTACAGCAATTTTAGATGAAATTGCTGAAATCTATCTTCTTTCTCCCCAAAAATTAATCCAAAAAGCAATAAACAAAAAAAATTTGACTTATTTGGAGAAAATGAGAATTTGCAATGAATGCACCGTTCATGAATTGAATCAATTAGAAAATCAACTTCCAAGCAGTGATCCAATTTTTCGCCATATAAAGGAGAATTTGCCTAAAATTTATCGTTAGAAAACTTTCTTTAAATAATTACCCCTAAATAAAATTGATTACATTTATTTCATAACGTTCGATATTGATAATTAATATTTGATGTTAAATGTGATTATTATGGTATTGAAATCAAGCATGAAAAAATGGAAAGCAGAAATTCATCAGCTCCACAAAGACATGATACAAGCACATTGGGATAAGAATTTGGACTGGTTTACTAAAGATATTGACAAAAATTACATGCGAATTAAAGATGGCGATATTGATTATCCGACAGTTGAAGAAATTCGAACGCAATTTACAAACTATCTCTATAACACCACTTTCTCTCAATACGAGGATATCATGGAACCCATCATAGAAATTGCAGATGATGGTTCAATTGCTTGGTCACTAGTCAAAGTAAAAATTGTTGGAAAGCGCAAAATGGATGATGGTAGCATTGTTAATTTGGATTTTGTGTGCGCATGGATCACAATGTATACCCATATTGATGATAAGTGGATCCGAAAGGGAGAGATCTCGACATTTCGATAAAGAGTAATGTGTTAAACAAAAAAGTAAGCGCTATTTTAGAAGTTCATATCCGAGATTTTTACACAAAATTGGTTCTTTATTTGAGAAAATAATGTAAATTAGCAAGGAAGAAAACGCATCCTCAAGACAGTACAGTAACACATCTTGTTCTCGGTGACAGATTCCACAAACCGATAGAGGCTGTTCACATAATAATTGATCCATACTTACTTCGGCAAGATTGAAAAATGTACTCCCACTCATCTCATGTTTTAATACCGGGCAAGCTTTTCTTTCGAATTCAATCATTTTTTCAAAATGCTTTAAACCTTCGCCTTTCAGATGATGGGCATAATGATTGTTGAAATATTTGGCCGCGTGGAGAACATCTTGTGTATTTATCTGAAAATGACCCCCATCTTTGATAATTTGTCCTTCTGCTTGATTTGTCCCATGGGAAATTACCTGAGAACTCGGGAACGATTTCAACCAAGTCTTCATTTCATCCATCAATTCCCGGTGAGAATCATTGATGGGATAAATATCATCAACTGAAATTAGTTTCACTGAATAGGATAGATCTGGGTATATCACTACCCCTAAAATACAAAAAACTCGATTATGAAATTCCTCGTTATCAAAAGCGATCACTGGTTTCGTATGAGTAGTGAAAAACAGTTCCAAATCCTCGCGATAGGTTTGAATGTGCGCTTCGATAACTGGATTATAGACTTTTGTAATGAGTTCCGAACTGATGGAGGCCATTTGATTTGGAGAAGGCCCTGATTTTTTCATCCATTCTTGATGAAGCATTTTTATTCTTTTCTGTTCAAGGTCATTCATCCGATTTTGTTCATCAAGGGTTTTTTGACGAGTTGTTTCCAAATCACTAAGATTTTTTTTCAATTTTGTATAGATGGAATAAAGATCGTTTTTTATTATTGGATCTTCAACTAAGTCCACTTTTTTTAGGAGTTGATCTAATAAGGGAGTGAAATTCTTCCGAAATCCAAAGAAGAAAAGGTCTTCCATGATGATTTCTTGATATTGTTTTGAAAATTGAGGAAATTTTTCAAGTAAAATCTCAATCTGTTTAGGATTTCCCCCCGCAATTAGCCCTCTTAAAGTATCTTCCATTTGGCGAGGTGAAATTTTAGATTCTTCCTGAAATTCAACAAGATAAGCGGAAATTGCGTGATTAAAGTACATTTCGCCATTTAATCTGAAAAATTTAAAATAATTCATCTCTGAGCTATATAGAATCGAAAAAAAATGATTGGATAGGGATTTATCGTCAATAGCAAAAATGCTTTTGGAGATACTGATTCCAATTTGGGATGAAATAAAATTGCTTTCAGCTAAAAAACCCATCCACTTTTGCATCCAAGCTTTGACATGAGGTTGAGCGACAGGATGTTGAAATAATCGCTTCGCAAAATATGAAAACAACAACCAGATATGTCTTACATGGCGGGGAATTTTTCGCATACGATTCGATATATTCGGTGTCAATAATTCGCATAATTCAAGAATATCCGAATTACTTCCTTTCTTAATGAGATTTCGAATTACTTCCTTTAATTCTTTATCTGTGGAAGAAGGATTCACTAAAATATCCCACTCGAATTGATGACGGGCAATACTAAAACACGAGTTACAAAGAACTTGATAACGAGCATTCAAAAATAAATTTTTAATCCGAACTACAAACATATCCTTATGATTTAACTCAAAAGTGTTTCCATTTTTCACCAACATGCGTTGTTTCTGGCGATTGCTTAACTGTTTTAACATGTGACGCGATGCATTCAATGGGATAAATTCAAAGCGGAATATTTTCAATTGACTAGATAGACACGATTTTTTACAGTTTTGACATACTTCATGTGAAGAAAGGATTTTATTGCTTTCAGTAGTAAAGAAATGTTCTAATTTTTCAAGTAAAATTGTTTGCGGATTCGTTTTCATCCCCAAATATTACTTGGGCAAAAGATTGTTTAAATATTTCTGCTATTTTTATGATTTTATGAAATTCTATAAAAAAACAATTATATAGTTAGAAACTTAAACACATACAGAGGCTTATGGGTTCAGTTCGGCAATTTGGTCCAATATCAATAATTCGTATGGGAAAACGGTTATTTGGAAGATTAATTTATCCTGTTCATTGTTTTGTTTTAGAAGACACATTAATCGATACAGGAAGCAAATCAGGAAGAAAAGAATTTCTTGAAGCTCTAAAAAAATTTCAGATTAATACGGCGATAATCACCCACTCGCATGAAGATCATATCGGAAATAACCAGATTTTGCAAAAAAGGTATAATATTAATACATTGGCACATAAAAAGGCAATGGAGATCATCGAAAACCCAAAACTTCTCAAACTTCTTCCCTATCAGAAAATTGCATGGAAATTACCAGAACCATCTACAGCAACAGAAATAGGGGACTCTGTGTCCATTGGCAAGTATAAATTGGAAGTGATTTATACCCCCGGCCATTCGATTGATCATATATGTCTTTTTGAACCGACTAATGGATGGTTATTTACAGGAGATTTATTTTTAGGACGAAAGATAATGTATCTACGCAAACTAGAGAGTTTTTATGAAACATTACACTCGTTGAGAAAATTAGTTGCTTTAGATGTAAAAACCGTGTTTTGTGGTTTTAAGGGTATTGTGAAAGATGGAAAAGAAGCGATTCAAGGTAAGATTACATATATGGAACAACTTAGAGAAAATGTACTATCTCTTGCGGAAAAAAAATATTCTACCAAGCAAATTTGCCGAAAAACTTTAGGTAGGGAAGATTTTATGTGCTATATGACTGGTCATGATTTTCAGAAACAACACTTAATTGACCAGATTTTGGAGAATCCAGCAAGAGGGTAATTGAAATTTATATAATAAAGAGCAAAATGACATTAAAATTAATAAAAATCAATAAAAATGTCCTGCTGTCCTTATCATCGTTATCATGAATGATTTGAGAAAAAAAATTTGGGCTGAAGAAAGTTCTAAATAGAGTGCGAGTCAACATAGAATCAATATGATTAATGAAATGATTCAATATTCTGATGTGAAGTTAACCCTAGAATTCACTGAAAGAATGATTCAAACTTCGGGAGAACGATTAGCCGGTTCACCAGGATCGAAAAAAGCTGCCGATTCGATAAAGAAAGAATTTGAATCTTATTGTGATTCGGTAACAACTGAGAAATTCACTTTTTCCCCCAACGCCTTTCTGGGTTATATTAGATTGTTAGTTATTTTATATGTGATTTCGACGGTATTTTTATGGATTCAACGACCTTTTTATTCCGTTGTGCTTATTTCCATAGGAATTTTAACCATGGTTATGGAGTTTTTCTTCTATAAGGAGTTTATTGATCCGCTTTGGCAAAAAAAAACGGGTCACAATGTGATTGGAACAATTGAACCTGAAGATGAGGTCAAACAGCAAATCATTATAAGCGGCCATCATGATTGTGCGTATGTATTCAATTTTCTTTATTACCAGCCCAAATTGTACCCTCTTCGATTATACGGTGGACTGGGAAGTGTGTTTTTTATGTTCTTAATCCCACTTATTTGGAGTATATTTAAGCTTATTACAGGACGCGAACCACTATTAGGGACGATCTGGAAAATTACTGCCACGATACTCCTCCTTTTGGTTTTACAAATGTGGTTTTTTCGGGGAAATAAGGGAACCCCCGGTGCAGGAGATAATATGATCGCTGTAGCGGTAGCCAATCAAATGGGATATATCATAGCAAATGCGAAAAAAAATGGTCAACCATTGAAACACACCAGAATTATTCTTGGGAGTTGGGATGCAGAAGAAGCAGGATTACGTGGAGCGCGAGCCTATTGCAAACTTCATGAAGACGAATTAAAAAAAATTCCAACGTATAATTTCAATATGGATTGTCTTTACACTTTAGATGATTTATTCTTTTTGACAACAGACATCAACGGTAGTGTTAATTTATCCGAAAAAATGGCTAAAGAATGTGAGCAAATTGCACATCAAAAGGGATACAAGGCAACGAAAAAACCCATCGCATTTCTTACCGGTGGAACCGATGCAGGAGAATTTGGAAAAATTGGAGTAGAAGCAACCTCTTTAATTGCTATGCCATGGGGAAATGATTCTCGTGCTTCAGTTTACCATACCCCCGATGATAAAGTTGAAGCAATCGAGCCGGAAATTGTAAAAGCATCCTTGAAAATTCTACATGAATATTGTATGCAAAAAGATCAAAAGATCTCAATTTAATTTTTTTCCATTTTTGATTAACTCTATATATTTTTTTTTGATTCTGAACAAAATTGTCGAATTGAAGAGTATTTAAGCTTCAATATACTAAGGTTCTTGAAACAAAACTAGGAATTGGAGATTCCAGTGACATGATGTTAAAAAAATGGTTGTTTGAAAGCAATTTGGTTTATGGTTTTATTGAATTTTTCATCGGTGTCGCTTTATTAATATTTACTGTTCAATTATATTTGCTCTGGAAACGAAAACAAAATTCTATTTTGAAAGGGTTTGTATTATATTATATATTTCTTACCGTTGCCACTTTTTTGGAATCATCGCGCAAATTTGTGTGGGGATTATATACAGAAGGTATGGATACATCCTATGTTTTGCTTATCATAGATGAGGGTTCATTAGGGCGCACATTTTTATTGTTAGCAAACGTAGCATTCATGAATTATATCAATAAGACATTTTCCCAAAAACGTCAAATAATCAAAGTGTTAATGCATTCTTATTCATTGACATTGATTATTTTCTACTACTTTCCTTACTTTCATACCATATATCTCAAAATTTTGGTTTTAATTCAATCTTTACTCGTATTTGTACCAGCTATGGTCAAAGCATACTATTTTGTTCACCATACCTCAAATTACTCAAAAAAAAAGATGTTAAATGTCTTTCGATTTTGCTTAGTGCAAAATCTCATTTGGATCACAAATGTCTTTGATGGATTGTGGGATTTGGTTTTTGATCTTAATTTTGGACCGTTTTACTATACTATGTGCATACTTACCCTTACTGCAGTATATTTTGCCTATGAAGGGAATTTCAAAATAGATTTGGAAAGTATACCTACAATCAATACAGATAATATTTTGTACCCATCTAAAAAAATAAAAGGCAACCAGAAGGAACCCACTATATCCAAGAATGGAGGGAAAGAATATATCCTACTTTCATGTCCATTTTGTTTTGAATCATCCTACTATAGAATATCCTCAGAATTGCATGAAAGGTGTATCTCTACAAAAGGTCAATTGACATCGGTTTTCATTCGAAGTGGAATCATATGTACACACCCGTTTATTGTCTATATCGACCAACATTTAGATATTCGAGGTTATGAAAGATTAGATTACTCGAGGGATATCGATCTTTTGCTAAAAAATTTGCCCGATGCTGTTTTTCATGTTAGTTATGATACAACCGTTATTGATATTTTTGGTAATGAAGAAGTATTATTTCAACCGAGAGAACACCAAATTGGAAAAAAAATCATTAATCTCATTCCAAAAGATGTTGGATTTAAAACAAAAGCATGTATTGAGCAAGCAATTGATCAAAAAAAGATAACATCAATAACATACTCATTAGAAATAAAAGGTGAAAAGCATTATTTTGAAGCTCGATGCATTCCAACATCACAAAATACAGTTTTATCGGTAATACGGGATGTAACCGAATTAAAGAAAGCAGAAAAAAAAATCTTGGTTGAACAACTACGTTTTGAAAAAATTGAATCCCTTGCTGTATTAGCAGGAGGAATTGCCCATGATTTTAACAATTTATTGGTAAGCATATTAGGAAATGTGGATCTCCTGCAATACGAAGACAATTTATCCCACGAAGGAAAAGAAATTTTGAGTGATTTGACAAATGCAGGTCAAAGGGCGAAACAGTTAACCCAGAAACTGCTCACTTTTTCTAAACGAAATCCCACTATCAAAACAAAAAATTCCTTAATTCAAATTCTCGATGATTCAATTTCATTAGCTATGCGGGGATCAAAATCTAAAACAGATGTTAAGATTATTGGAGAGATTCCAGAAATTGAGTTAGACTCAGGCCAAATAAACCAATTATTTGACAATCTCCTTCTAAATGCCCAGCAAGCAATGCCCCAAGGAGGAATCATAACGATTACGATAGAATTAAAGGAAGTATTTCTTCAAGATGAAACCCCACTTTCTCAAGGAACTTACATTCAAATCTCGTTTGAAGATCAAGGGAAAGGCATCCCCAAGGAACAACAAAAACACATTTTTGAGCCATATTTCACCACTAAAACAAAGGGAAATGGTTTAGGGCTGGCCAGTTGTTATTCAATCATGCAAGAACATGACGGATGGATTACTTTTGAATCCGAAGCTAATCAAGGAACAGTATTCAAATTATATTTTCCAATTCAAAATCCTCAGTGAAGTTAATAAAATTAGGAAAAAAGTTGAAAAGAAAGATTATATGTTAGGACTTTGATTTAAGACCAACCAATATAACCCAAGTTGTTTGATTGCCTCATGAAATTGATTAAAATCAACGGGTTTACAAATATAACTATTTGCACCGAGATCATAACCCTTTGCAACATCAGATTCTTCTTTGGAGGTTGTAAGAATGATCACCGGAAGCCTTTTCGTCAATTTATTTTCTCGGATTTCTTTTAAAACCTCTAAACCACCCATTTTAGGCATTTTAAGATCTAAAAGAACCACCTCTGGTTTCAATGATGTATCCCGCCCTTCCCATTTCCCTCGCCCAAAAAGATAATCTAAAGCTTGAACCCCATCATTAGCAACAACCACTTCATTTAAAATACTGTTTTTGCTCAAGGCTCGTTTGGTTAATAGAATATCATCTGGATTATCTTCAACCAGCAAAATTATTTTTGATGACATCAATTCTTCACTACATATCGTTATCTATTGAGTTTCTTAAAGCTTTTTGCTAAATAAAAAATTTAATTGAAGCATTTTATTTTTCGATCTTCAATTTAAAGTAAAATAGAAAGTAGCTCCTTCATTAACTTTGCCTTCGGCCCTTATTGATCCCCCATGTTTATGAATAATGCGCTGAACAGTGGCCAATCCAATTCCTGTTCCTTCAAATTCATTTACTGAATGTAAACGTTGAAATGTCCCAAAAAGTTTGTTATAGTAATTCATATCAAAACCTGCACCATTATCTCGCACAAAAAATGTTATCTGCTCATCTAATAACATTTTTCCAAATTCAATTTGTGGATTCAGAGTATTCTGAGTAAATTTCCAAGCATTTTCGAGTAAATTTTGCAAAACAGAACGAATTAATTGATAATCGCAAAAATGAATTAGATCTTTTTGAATTTTTATTTTTATTTGTCGTTCTGGATCTGCTGTAAAAAGATCATCGATAATATCCTGTGCAATAGAGCTAAGATTTACAGATGCTTTATGGAGTTCCATCCGAGTCAAGCGAGAAAGTTGCAACATATCATTGATTAAATCACCCATCCGCTGAACTCCAGATCGAATCCTTCGAAGATAATCTTGGCCAGTTTCATCTAAAACATTGTTATAATCTTCTAAAATAGCCTGACTAAACCCATCTATCCCACGCAAAGGAGCTCTTAAATCATGGGATACAGAATATGAAAAAGTTTCCAATTCTCGATTAACTGCTTCTAGCTTCAGAGTTCTTTGCTGAATGCGTACTTCTAAATCTTGATTTAAGTCTTCAATTTCTTTACTCAACCTTTTTTGTTCAGTGATATCTCGAAATACGGTAACAAAATACCCTCTTTCTGGACAATAACTTGATACGGCAAAATGTTTGTTTAACCCTTGAGAAAAATTCTCGAATGTAATAGATTTTCCACTTAATGCAACCTTTCCATATGTTCCAATCCAATCTACAGTATCATCTTTAATATTGGGTACTATCTGGGTCACTTTTTTTCCAATAGCCATTTCTCGCGTAATCCCAGTCATTTCTGTGAAAGCGGGATTGATATCAATAAACTCATAATCTATTGGAGAGCCATGTTCATTTAGAATAATGGCATGGTACGCATACCCATCTAACATGTTATAAAATAAATTATAGTATCTTTCTTGGGATTTGATAAAATTTTGCGTAGTTTTAACTTTTTCAGTAATATCAAGGGCATATAGATTGATTAGATCGGTATTCTCTATGGATTTTAAAAAAATAGAATAAAATTTTTCTCCAATTTGTGTTTCCACTTTCCCAATTTTGGAGGTATTGTGAACTTTAGTTAATTCCTGCAATATTTCAGCTGCATAAATATTGTGATTTCTAAAACCCCAGAATTGCAATAGAGGTAGGCTTGCTTTATTATGGTATTTGACAAAACCATTACGATCTAAACGAATAACGGGATTTGGATTTTGCTCTGGAAACTTTGAGAGCATCTTAATTTCAGAAATATCATAGGCATAAATGTTTATCATGTTTGAATCGGGAATGGGGATAAATATGACAAAAAATGTGAGGGCTTTAACATCTACATTTAGCTGGACAATTTTTGATTCCATTTTCATTGCATCAAGAGGATTTATTACTTCCTCTGAATTTAGGAATTCTCCATCAAAATTCCATTTTTTTAAAAGAGGAGAACTTGCTTTATTATGAAATAGAACTTTACCATCCATGGAAATTCGCATTACAGGGAATGGATTTTCTTCGGGAAATTTAGCCAGCATTTTTACTTTCTGTCGGAAATTAATTTTTTCCGTAATATCGCTAAACAAAAAGCACCCAGCAAATATTTTGCCCTTTTCATTAAAAATGGGGTAACCTTTAGCTTCACACCAAAATTCTTTACTATCACTCGATCGTTTAATAAGAAGAGTTTCAGGTTTAGTAAATTGTCCATTAATCGCTTTAATGAGAGGATATTCATTTACAGCTACAGGATTTCGATTTTTATCAAATATATCCCAAAATCCATCTATCTGATTCAGATTTACCACACTTTTTGATTCTATTCCTAATAATGATACTGCAATTTGATTTATGAATAAAATTTTTTTTGAATTTGCATCTGCAATGATCAGCCCATCTGGACTTTGCTGAAGTGTCTGATTTAATAGAGCTTTAGTAATTTCTAAATCTTGAATCAGTTGTTTTTCAGCAGTTTTATCTTCGTAAACTGCAACAATTTCATTACCAGGCATTTTAAAAATAAAATTATCACGCCAACCTTGGATACGTTCATCTTGATACATTCTGAGAGGAAATTTTTGCGCGTTACCTGATTTCCAAACATTTTTTAAAATTTCCAGTAATCCAAATTGTTCAACTCCTGGAAACGTCTCTATAAGACTTCCTCCCTTCACATCCTCAAAAGAAACGTGTTCAGTTTGACAAGCTGAAGGATTTAAATTAATGATTTGAAAATCGGACCCATCTTTGATTGGCTTATATATTGCTACTGATTCACGAACGTTATTTAACAAAGTATAATATTTTGATTTATAAAGCGCAAGTTCTTGTTGGAGATTTGTGATTTGTGTTGCTTCTGGAGAGGGGTCGGTCATTAAAGATCACCTTTTTTTTAAGAAGAAAATTAGCATTTCCCGCCAGTTTTCATCTCAAGTTCACATAAACGAATAGATGCTAAATAACTTCTGTTGAGGAATTTAGATAAATATTTTCGCAGTGAAAAAATCAATCAGATTTCTTTCTTAGTTGATATTGAAAAATATTTTAATTGGGATAAAAAATAAGAGTAATCAATGACCATCGAACAATGGCAACAGTTTGATCTTGAAATTAATGGCATTAACCTCCACTATACTCGAACGGGAGGAAATAAGCCGATTCTAATCTTATTGCATGGATTTACAGATTATGGACTTACTTGGACTCGAATTGCCGAGACTTTAGAATCGGATTATGATATAATCATGCCTGATGCTCGAGGGCATGGAAAAAGCACAATGACTGAATCCGGATTTGACGTTCCAACTATGGCAGAGGATATAGCCCATCTTATTCTAAAATTGAGAATTCTGAATCCCATTATAATGGGTCATTCGATGGGAGGCCAAATTGCAACACTACTCGGAGCAAACCATCCAAATTTAATTTCCAAAATCATTTTAGAGGATCCAGCCTATCTCTTAAGTAAATCTTCCCGCTTCATATCAAAATTTATTGGATTCCTGTTTAAATCAATGGTAAAAATGAATATGAAGAAAAATGAAACGCAAATTGAAGATTGGTGTCGGAAAAGAAACTCTCATTGGCATGAAACTGAAATTATTCAATGGGCTCATGCCCAAAAAGCATTTGCAACAGAAAAATCTCTTTCAATGATGAACTTAACCACTTTTCCTTCTCAATGGGTTGAGGTTTTCCCAAAGATAAATTGTCCAAGCCTTCTAATCATACCAGAGAAAGGAATGCTACGAATTAAAAGTGCGCGCAAAATCCAGCCCAAATTTAAAAATTGTTCTATTGAATACATCAAAAATGCAGGACACAATGTACGTAGGGATAATTATCCAGAATTTATTCAAGCAGTTAACACATTCTTAGAAAGCAATTAGAGCATTTTCCCGCGGAACTGATCAAAAAATTATCGATGATATTGAAATTTTTCAGAGCACGATTGAATTTGCACAAATTTGTTCTCTTTTTTCCTTGATTTGAATTGAAAGAAAGTTATATTAACTTCTTCATCCAAGAGCTTTTATGGAAACAGAAAAATCAAGATTATTTCCTCCAAATTTTGGAAAAAAACTTCTTTTCGCATTTAGCATTGTATTATTTATCAGTTTTTTTCTCCTCTTACTCATCATTCAACCAATTTGGTTTGATGTAAATCGATTTATCAACGATATGACAGACCTTAATATAAATTGGATTTTAATTATAGCGATCCTTATAATTGGAGTTATTGGCATTGAAATTTATCGATATGTGTATCATTTTTCAACATTGATTGTTGAAGAACAACATAAACCGAAGTTAGGAGACTATATTAGAATCGTTTTCTTCAATATTTTCTGTGTTGCCCTAACTGTAGTACTACTATCTGAGATGGGCAATGAAAAAGTGCTCATAAAGTATGGATTTCTTTCGATTTTACCTTGGATCTTTTTCGGAATATCTTTAACCCTATTTATTTTAATTCAACCAAAATTGGCTTCCTTATGGAAACGACCACTTAAAATAAAAGCACAAGCTATCGGGACGAATTTACTCCTTGGAATGTTAATAATTGCATCGGTTTCTTTTATTAACAATCCATCCATGGGGAAATCAACCATGAATACGGAACCTTATCTCCAATATCTTGGTGAAAATTCATTTTCGATCATGTGGTTGACTAATCGTGACTCTTCCAACTGGGTGCAATATGGTTTAGACGATACATTGGAACATAAAGTATACAGCATGAAGGATGGATTAAAAGATGTCTCCCAAATAGGAACAGTAACTCTTGAAAATTTAACTGCGGGATCCACCTATTATTATAAAGTTTTTTCTCAAGAGATCAAACGAATTTTCCCAATTAATGCTATATTTGGGAAAATCGTAGAAAGTGACTTATATCAGTTTACTGTACCCCAAACAAATCCAGAAGAACTATCATTCTTATTGTTTTCGGATATTCATGAACAATCACACCTTTTTTCCCCCTTATTAGAGCTGGGAGGAAAGTCACCTTACGATATTGTCTTTCTAGATGGGGATATATTAAACCATGTGGATAGCCCCCAACAAATTGCTGACCAGATGATCACTCCCCTAACTGATGAATTTGCTTCTGAAATACCTTTTGTCTTTGTCCGAGGAAACCATGAAACTCGGGGAGAACTTTCCCGAGATTTTTTGGATTACATCGATACACCTACAGGAAATTATTACTACTCTTTTAATCTTGGTCCCGTTCACTTTACAATATTAGATTCGGGTGAAGATAAAGACGATTCCCATGAAGAATATTCCGGTTTGAATGATTTTTCAACCTATCGAGAAGCTCAGACTGCGTGGTTAGAGAAGGAAGTTGTTTCTGATGCCTATATTAATGCAACATATAGAATCGTTTTAGTTCATGCTCCGCTTAATGAATATCTTACGGAATCTGACGCAGGATCATTTTTGGATTACCAACAGGTTTGGTGCGATTTATTAAATTCAACTGGAACAGATATGACTATATCAGGTCACCACCATGAAAATGTCAAGTATGCTTCATCTTCTGAATTTAATCCCTATAATTTCCCAATGATTGTGACTGGGGGCTATGAGCTAGAAGATCAAGCCATTCTACGTTGTGATATCTCAGCAACGGGGTTAGAACTATATGTATTACAAGATGATGGCACAGTGGAAGGTGAAAGAGTCTTAGAATATACCATTACAGCATGAAAAGAAGCATCTTATTTTCCCTTTTTTAATTAATTCTTAAACGAGAGAGATCATGAAGGATTGATCCCGATTCAACTGCCCCCCATGCACAGAAGGAGAGATTACACCATCGATTAAACATTGCATTGCCATCATTCAATATACCAAGAAGATCAGCAAAAAAAAGGGATAAAATGGTCCCATGAGATACAATCAATATATCTTCCGATAAATGACGTTGCTGAATTTCACTAAGAGTCTTTTTGAAACGATTTAAGCCCCGTCGAAAAGTTTCTGACCCGGATATGGATAGATCTAAATTTTGAAAACATTGGAATTTTAAATCCTTAAATTGTTCGGGGTCTGATAGAGGTAATCCCTTAAAATGAACTTCATCAAGACCCGCGTGACAATCTAGCAGAAGTTTATGTTGTTCAGCAAAAGGAGATATAGTTAAATATGTTTTCTTTTCCATTGAGCAATAAATGTGCTTAACAGTAGAAAAGTGTGGGAAAAAGGCAATTTCCTGGCTCATTTGAATTCCCTGAGGGGACAATTCCCAAGTGTGGGACGGTATGGTTAAATCCACCATTGTGGAGGCATGACGTAAAAAAAAGATTTTGGAACTCATTTCATTGCACATTATATTTTTCCAATAATCCCCGACAAATTAAATCAAGCATTTCTTCTAAAATAGCTTCTTCTTCCACACCCTTTGTTTTAAGAACCTTATTTCGGTGTTTAAATTCGTAAATAGTCCCACTTAACATCACCGGGAACATAATCGATAATAGATTAGTTATTTGATTGTTAGATGCTATTTCTTTTGCATTTGAGGATTTAAAAAACTCTTCTTCCACAATATCCATTACGATCTTACGATTTCGTTCCCATTCGGTGCGATATTCTTCTTCACTAAATGTTAAAGAATTTATTTTGGTTTTATTAATAATTCGAACATATTCTCCTTTTTCACCCAACATATCCAATATCTCATTATATTTTGGATTCTGGGATGAAAAATGGTAATAAGCCATCCCCAATCCTTTAATCTTTTCAGAAAAGGAGCCATCCTTCTGAACACTCTCCAAAATCAAAGCCGAAAATTTTCGATAACTATGGGCCGCAAAAGCAAGGAATAGATCATCTTTAGACTCAAAATAACGATAAAGAGTAGGTTTACTTAACCCTGCCTCTTTAGCAATATTATCCAAATTTAACTTTTCAAAATTGACGTATCCATCTGCATCACATAAACGTTCTACGGCATCAAGAATATCTTTACGTCTCCGAATTCGATCGCGTTCCTTTCGATCTATGATTTTTTTGTCAGAAGTATTTGGTTGCGTCATTAATATCTAATCCCATAAAATTTGATTCTCATGAGTAGTTATCTTTTCTTACCAAAAAATGTTTTTGGGAAATAAATATTATTGCGAAAAATTTCATCATATATCTTTTCGATTAAAAGATAAGGTTATTATCGGAAGCAACTTAGAGTTGGCATATAGGTTCAAATATATGATAACTCTGGTAGATTGGATCAATGCGTTTTTTTTCTGGGTCATTGGAATATTGCTCTTCATTCATACAATTCAACGATGGAATTTTCCACCTAAAAAGACCGTTCGATATTCAGAACTCATTCAAGGGATGTTATTTCTATTAATGGGCTTTTATATTTTGACTCTCTTTTCCCAAAATTCGCTTTTTCCCCGCATTCTTTTCGGTATTTACCTCTCATTGATCATCTTTTTTTTAGGTTTGAATGTTTTTCCAAATGTTATTAGAAAATGGCTTAATCCTTCTTTTCGCCAAGAAATTTCCTATGAAAGTTTTCTGACCAATTTACGACAAAAATATGATCAACAAGAACATGCCGTTAAAGCAGATCGAGTGAAAGATTTTAGCCGCAAGATTTTGCATTTCTTTCAATTTGCGGGATTGTTGCTGACTCACGAAATAACACAACATTTTGAAAGTGAAATAATTTCCCTCGGAATTTCTGCCATAGGATTTAGAAACTTCATTTATTTCATAGTAGCAGGCCTTTTTTGGATTATGATGGTCATCGGAGATCTGCTACGGATGGATCATTGGGAGTTTCTTCCAAAGTGGGGATGGAAATGGTATGAAAAATCCCTCGAACCAACTCGCGAGAGTTGGACATTAAATGCGGCCACACCAATATTACTCGCTAATCTTACTTGGATTCATCCCATAGTACCATTTCAAGTTTTACTCTCTGCGGCGTGGGTCAGCTGTATCGCGGATGCTTTTGCTTCTATAATTGGAAAAAATTTTGGGACCCATCATTTGGATAAAATAGGTATCGATAGTAAAAAGACATATGAAGGGTTGATTGCGGGGATTGTATCCACATTTCTAGGCATTTGGTTGATTTTCGTTCTATATCCAGTTTCTTCCTTTTCCCTTCTCATAATTTTTGGACTTGCCTTGGTTAATTCAATAGCATTTGCCTTCATCGATTTATATAGTCGCAATGTGTCAGACAATTTGTTAAATAGCTTGATGCCAGGCAGCCTTACATGGCTGAGTATATTTCTCTTTTCATTGTGAATTCATTTTCCATAGATTTTTTACGATTAAAAACGAACTGGAAATAATGACACGACAACCGGAAACAGATTTGTGGTGGAAAAAGACCACTGTATATCAAATCTACCCACGATCATTTATGGATAGTTCTGGAAATGGCATTGGAGATCTCGAAGGCATCATTTCTAAGTTAGATTATGTCAAAGATTTAGGTGTAGAAACGATTTGGTTTTCACCCTTTTATACCAGTCCCCAAGAAGATTTTGGATATGATATTGCTAATTATAAAGATATTGCACCAGAATACGGGACTATGGCAAATTGTGATAAATTAATTCAAGAAATTCATGATCGAGGCATGAAAATAATAATGGATTTGGTTTTGAATCACACGAGTGATAAACATCCCTGGTTTTTGGAATCAAAATCAAGTCGCGACAATCCTAAACGGGATTGGTATGTATGGCAAGATGGTAAAAAACCGAAGGGAAAAGCACCACCTAATAATTGGCAAGCGCGAATTACAGGGAGTGGATGGTATTATGATGAAAATACCGATCAATGGTATTGGGCACAGTTTCTACCTTTTCAGCCAGACTTAAACTATCGAAATCCGGAAGTAAAAGCAAAAATGTTTGGAACTGTGCGATTCTGGTTAGAAAAGGGGGCAGATGGCTTTCGATTAGATATCATTGACTCCCTTTATGAGGATGCAGCGTTCCGAAATAATCCACTTTCTCGACATCTCTTACCATCGGAGGATGGAGTTCTATTTAAATCCACCAAAATGACGATGCATCATCCCGATACCATGATCTTTGTTCAGGAACTGCGTAAATTGATAGACGAATACTCCAACCCATCGCGATTTCTAGTCGGAGAAGTAGAGGGACCCATGCCCACTATAAAAAAATATTGTGGTGAAGTAAACAATCCAGGATTGAATTCCATTTTCCTCTTTGAAACCTTAGGAGTTAAATTGCAACCTAAAACAATACGAAAGCTTCTCAATAAGTTTAATCAATATTATCCAGATCCATTCATTCCAACATGGGTTTCTTCAAATCATGATATTATGAGGCGAATTTCCCGGTTCAACAACGATTTAGAAATAGCAAAATTAAATGCAGCCTTGCAATTAACCGCTAGAGCAGTTCCCTACATTTACTATGGTGAAGAAATTGGTCTTCAGCAGAATAGTATACCCCTTAGTGACTCTTTAGATGCAGTTGTTTCGCGATTTAGAAAATTACCCAAAGTCATACAAAAATTGTTGCAGAAAATTACAAGTGAAGCCATCCATCGTGATAATTGTCGAACCCCAATGCAATGGACACCATCTCAGAATGCAGGATTTTGTTCTCCATCCATTAAACCATGGCTTCCTGTGTCTTCTGGATATCAAGATCGAAATGTTGAAACCATGTATAATAATCCCGATTCGATTCTTCACTGTTATAAACGGTTTCTTCAGATTCGAAAGCAATATTCGGTACTAAACTCCGGAAGAATGACCCTAATTGCCTCAGAATTACTTCCAAAACAAGTCTTGGGCTTCTCCCGATGGATAAAAACAAGTGATGTTAAAGAAGAAGTGAATATATTTCTGAATTTTGAAGATACTTTGGTGGAGTTCAGTAATCCAACGGCCTCCAAAAACATCATTGCTTCTACAACAATTGTAAAAGCGGAGAATAATGAGCAAAAGATAATATTGCGTCCCTATGAAGCAATAATAATGGAATAAGAAGTGCTTTTTTTCTGTTTTTTTTCCTGCAACTTCAATTCCATTTTAAAGGCATTTGTTCTCGGTGATAGAAAATTAGAGAACCTACAGGCACGTTGAACTTTGAAGCAACGAGATTACACTTTGCTTTTAACAGAAAATACAATGACGAACGATTTAATGGAATCCCATCCAAGGATTCAAAATTACCTTGACCTTTGGATAGGATAATGTCCGCTTCTTTGAAGGCTTGTTGAAATTGTGTGGTAGTTTGCTCCATTATAACACCAGGGCTGGCGGAACCTTCTACAATAGTGCAATAGTTCTGAAGATCTAGATCTTTGATATCATTGATTGTCACATCATTTATCGCGGGACCTCCCCGTACTGCGAACGTAATGAACTTGGAGGGATAATTAAGATGAAGAAATTCAATTAAAATCAAGTCAAATACCACCTCCCCAGTATTATCTCCGATAATCATAATTTTTTCAGCTTTTTGAAAATCTGAAATAAAATCCTTGTAATGATTGATTTTTAAAGAATTTAGGGAGAATTCAGCAACATCTTTTTCAATGTCGATTGTATGGGGGGTTCCAAAATCAATTGTATTGCCCATAATTGCAATTTTAATAGCTGCTAATAAGGGATCTTCTGAGATTGCAATTTCATTTTTCAATATTGGGATTAATTGTAATGCCCGATGATTATACTCCTCCTTCAATTTTTTGTAAGGATCTATTTGCCCAATATTTTCTGCTATTGTTTGGTAAACTATCTGACTATAATAGGGCATGAGCAGCGAATTAACTCGGGCCAAGCGCCCCATGATTTTTTTTTGTAAATTCACAATCTCACTATTGGAATAAGGAATTTGTAACGTTTTATAGGCCTTTTCTACTTGTCCTAAAAGACAAGTTAAACATACGCTCTGAAGATCCATCTTAATAAGTAGCTTAATCTAAGGCAGAAAATGAATATTTGGAAAAGTTACGAATTTCTTCAATTGAGTTAGTATATAAAAGAAGAAAAAATCGGTGTTCAACCAAATTTAACTGTCAATCCAGTCTGAGGAACCGGAATTCCGGAAGTCCCATCAACATAACTATGATTTCGTAGATCGTTAAGTAATTCCTTAGGATCCAAATGCTTTCCGATTAATCGTTTATATTCGGCGGGAGTTTCTCGCTCAGGATTAGCATTGTAAATTTGTAGTTTTTTAATTCCAGTATCTATTGCTTTTCGACACATCGCCCGAATATAGTACCGATTAAATTCCCCTTCAGCAAGGGCTTCGTTGGCATTTTTGGGAACATCGACCAATATCACTCCTCCCATCGCCATCATGCGTTTTTCTTTTACTTTTATGGCATCTTCCGTTTTTAATTCCGTAGCTAATGTCGTATCATTTCCATAGAGAATCGCATTTTCTAAGAGATTTTGATACATGTTCTCCCCCTTTTCAGATAACCGAGGGCTAAAATACAATTTTTTATTTTTTTGATCCAACTTAAACTCTTCATCCATTAGCTGACGAGTTTTTTCATCCAAATTTTCTAATTTTAATCCGATTTTGCTCACCTATCTCGATATGGAATTTGATTTAATTGGTGAAAGTAGTTGTCTGTAAATTAACGGGTTCCGAATTATTACCTATAACTCACTGGATTCAAGTTATTTTTTAAAATCTTCCAAATATCATATCAATCTTCGAAACTGATCCTTTTAAAGTTAATCGAAAATAATAATAATTATCAACATGATGGGATTTGAGTGTAATACTGGCAATTATGTCATTGAGAAAATGCTCACAGAAGACGATCCCTATATTTCCCAACTTGAAGCAATTTATTTAGAAGCTTTTCCCCCGAGTGAAACTATCCCCTTTAGGACGATATTAAAAAAATTTGAAAAACTTAAAGAAAGAATTTATTACTGCAGAAAAGAGAATGAAGTTATAGCCATTGCTCTAATAGCTATCTTTGAAGATCCTTCCTTTTTACTTTTAGATTACTTCGCTTTGAAAAAGGAATGGCGAGGAAAAGGAATCGGAACAGCATTTCTGAGGCATTTAGTTCAATATTCAAACGAACAAGATCCTAATTTGTTATTAGTCGCAGAAGTTGAAGATCCAGAATATGGAGAAAAGAAAAACTTAAAAATGCGACGAATACAATTCTATCAACAGGTAGGGATGAATGTACTGCAGAATGTTGTTTATTTCTTGCCCCCGTTAAATGAGAAAGAAGTTAAATACGAATATGAAATAAATCCCGAAGTGTTTACGCATCTGAAATTATTAGTGGTTTCTTCAAAATCTTTAGAAGATTTTTCCCCTGTGATAGTCAAGTCTATTATTGTTAAATTATATACTATTCATTATAAACTTAAAAATTACTCTGCAGTATTACAGATGATTTTAGAAAATGTTCCTAATTCCCTAATATTTATTTAAACTTGAAGTAAAATAAATTGGAACTTTTGTGGGAAAAAAGTGGGATCTTTCTAAAATGACTTCTTTTAATGGAGATCTTCTTCGATGAAATTGAGGATCATGCACAGCTCATCTTACTTTCAATCAACACCAAATAATTTTAACTGGTATCAGCATCATATCACCCCAAATTGGTTATTTTGCACGGTTAATGAGTTAGAGGGGTTTGATGATGATGGAATGATCATTAGCAAAGATCTCTGTGAATCACAAACTTCCTACAATGCCCCCGAATTCTCTTTAGAAGGAAAAATTAGAATTCAAACAATTACTTCAAGCCACGAAATGTGGATAAATTATATTGCAACAGACATTTTGAACGAGAATAGTACGGGTCAACTCGAGAAAGATCGTCTTGAAGAGCAATTCTTATTCCACTTGATGCCAAACCTAAAATTAAATAACTGGTTAAGTGAAGCGGGGCATTTTTACTCAAAAAGGGTCATTCACGAGATTTTAAATGATCACGTGTATGGACAAGCTTTGGTACCTCAACATATATTCGAGAATCTGAAAATATCTCATGGTGATATGATCATTCTCCGAATGGATTGTTATGAACCTGGAAATTTAGATACCATTATGAAATTAGAAAATTCATGTGTTTGGATTTGAAAGAAATCTATGAAATTTAATCGTTATTTTTTTTAAAATAAAGTTTTTCTTCCAGGGATTGTAAATCGAGGGGTTTTAAAACAATTTCAGTCACACCGTAAGAATTCAACCTATTGATTTTATCATTTTCGGGAAATCCAGTCATAATATACACGGGAATGTCAGATCCCATACCCCGAATATCTTTTACCATTTCATCTCCATCTTTCCCAGGCATTTTTAAATCGGATAAAATGGCACCAATATTTTGATTTTGCTTCAATATTTCCATAGCATCCTCTGCATTAGAAGCAACCACAACATTATGCCCTTTCTTAGTCAAAAATTTGTCAAGCAGTCTCAAAATCGATGAGTCGTCATCTATTACCAGAAGCGGAGCTTCATTAGATTTTTCAGCCATAAGACACTACCAATTTTTTTTATTCGGTACATTTTGGTGAAGAGTTCCATAAATATGTTTGACAATATTATACTAAATGAATAAAGAAACATTATTCATAAAAAGGTTTCGATTTCCGATCCCCATCTCCAATAATTTTGATGAGGCAAATGAATTCAGATCAATTCTTCAAATAAGTAGAAATTCTATGATATAAAATCAACCTTATATTTTTTTACTTTCCTTGATCTGATTAATACTTTTCAATGATGTATGCTGGAAAATTTGGATTTGAAGCATGTTTTTTTCCAAGTTCATAGGTCACTCGTTGGACGAGCAAATCAAAAACTGTTAATTTCGGATCAAAAATAATTTCTGGGTTTTGCTTTTTGATCAATTCTGATATTTTTAAAGGGTATTGGATCCCAAAATACCGAAATTCTTTGCGAATCAAGTGAGAATACTGCGTAAGTGCACAAAATAGTGACCCACTACCAGCAAAAAGATCTAATACTAAATCATTTTCTTGCAGAGCAGATAGAGAAAGTATGCGATGTAGAAGATCGAGGGGTTTTGGATTCAGAAATCGGAAATACTGTTCAGGAATGATCTTATTCAAGGATTCCAACAATTCTGTTCTGGCTTGCACGCTGGAAGATAAATCTGTCCAAACGGATTCAAAGCGATTTAGTTGATACGTATTGGAGAGAGCAAATTTGGATTGTGAATGAAATTGTTTATATTTATCAAAATTCTTGGCATATATCAGACAATAGGTATGATTGAAGGTAAAAGAAGCATTACTTTTTATCCCTTCCATGGATTTCCAGATAACAGTCCCAACAAAATTTTTCTCCCCAAAAATGTTGTCCAATAAAATTTTGAAATAGGGAAATTCTTTTTCATCAATAGTTGCAATAAGCAACCCTCTTTCTTCCTGCAACAACTCGTGAACCAACACTAACCGAGGATGCATCATTTCTAACCATCGCTTATGGGAAACTCCACTATTCCAATAGGAAGGTGTCTTGGTTGGAGAATCGTTTTTTATGAAATCGTTCCGGCTATTATAGGGGGGATCAACGAAAGCAAGATTCACAGATGATTGATTGTTTTTTTGTAAGGTTTTTAGCACGTCCAAATTATCTCCCTCAAAAAATTGAAATCTCATATTCGTCTTAGGATTGGTTCGAGATGTATCTACTATAAATTCCTTATTTGATGGACGGAGAGCCAATCTTAAGGATTCATTTTTTGATTTCCAGGAGAGTAAAGAATTTTTCTGAGACATGCTAATAAGAATGAAAAGGGGGGGGAAAATTAAAATTTAGTTGGAATCCCAGAAGTTTACAAACAAACGGTAAGACTGTGAAATCGCGTATCTAAAATAAAATTTATTTTTTCTTTTAACTCATTGAAAATATTGGTGGGATTGCGAAAAGAATTCTTTAATTTAATAAAAATCTCCGTCGAGACTTCCTTTATCAAAACCATATCACATTCTCCTTGAATGAAAAACACAAAATAGATGGATTTTTTTTCTTGAAGAAAATCCTTTTGGACAATAACAATGTTGGATTTGCCCTTCCCTTCCCCGAAGGTAATCGTCGCTAATTTTTGATGGAAAATTTGATTGGAAATACTTGAGATGGCCGAAATTAACCCTGCCAGTAGGGTTTCATCCATCTCGGGAAAATTACCAAAAATGCGGTTGAAAAATGGAAAGCCCAAGGAATCGCAGATCTGCAAACATTTAATCATATTTGTTACTGGTTATTTAGACGACTTAATTAACTTGTTCATTATACATTGTTGGACATAACTCATTGATAATATTTTGATTTTAAAGAAAAATTCTCTTGAACTGGAAGGTGATACTATGTTTTATCAATACATACAAAATTTGTTCGATTTGAATTTGAAATTATCCCAAAAATAATTCCAATCCTATTTAAAGCTGTATTTCGGAAAAAAAAGTATTTAATTTGAATAATTGTTGTCAAACTTTAGTTATAAATGAATGGTAAGAAACATGACATGTATATTCACTTTGAATAGTTATTCGTTGAAAAAGGAGAATTCGTTTATGAGATATAATAGAAGAAAAATGGCCCAAGATCTTCCTGTTGGGATTATGTTGGTGAACAATGACTTTAAAGTCTTTGAAATTAATGATAAATTCACCCAAATCACGGGTTTTTCAGATGAAATTATAGGAACAAAATGTTTTGATCACTTCAAAACCAAATTTTGCAACACTGATAAATGCCCTGTTGCTATGGCGAAAAAACAAAAACACACGATTGATGTGCAAGATTTAAAAATTGGAGATCAAACACTTCAAATTGGAGGGTCTCCTTTAGTGAATGCTCGCGGACAAGTGATAGGAGGAATGGAAACCTTTGCTGATGTGACGGAGCAACGAAATGTGGTAACTGGACTCCCAGTTGGAATAATGACAGTAGATAATGATTTTAAAATCACACAGATCAATGATCGTTTCACGAAAATAACCGGATTTTCTGAGGCAGTACTCGGAACAAAATGCCATGAGCAATTTAAAACAAAAGTTTGCTTAACAGAAAATTGTCCTGTAATGAAAGCGAAACAAGCAAAAGGAGTTGTGGACATGCAAGATTTAAGTCTTTTAGGCAAGGTTATTCAAATTGGGGGCGCACCGATTTTTGGAGTGGGGAATGAAATCGTCGGAGGTGTGGAAACATTTCAAGATGTCACAAATCTTAGGACATTAGTGACAAATGTGCAGCAAATTGCGGGAGAAGTTTCTTCAATGTCCACTCAGATTGCGGAATCGAGCAACCAAATAAATTTATCCGTGCAAGAAGTCACTGGAGGCACACAAGAAGTAGCCAAAGGGGCTCAACATCAAACCCAATCTGTGAATCAAATATCCACCGCAGTATTAAAAGTTCAAGATATTAGTAATAAGATTGTTGATGATTCAGCAGAACTTGCGAAGCAGGGAGAAGATGGTCAAAACATGGCCCAAAAAGGAAAAGATCTGACCGATGATTTAGTCATTCAAATTGGGGAAATTACTAAAGGAGCTGACAAAGTCGCCCAAACCATGGGATCGCTGGAAGTCAAGAGCAAGGAAATTAATAAAATTGTGGAAGTGATTGCAGGTATTGCTACAGAAACTAACCTTTTAGCCCTTAATGCTGCAATAGAAGCGGCCCGCGCAGGTGATGCTGGAAAAGGTTTTGCAGTCGTAGCAGAACAAGTCCGAAAACTTGCTGAAGATTCAAAACAAGCCGCAGATCAAATAAATGATCTGATTAAGGCCATCCAAGTAGAAGTTTCAGATGCTGTTTCCGCAACTAACGATACTGTGCGATCGATCGAAAAAGGAGATGCATCTCTAAGCGGAACCAAAGTCCAGCTCGACGCATTATTTCAAGTAATTAATTTGACAAATAATGGAATTAAGCAAACAATCGACAATGTATCTGGACAAGATAAGGATATCACCAATATTGTCGAAAGTGTTGAAAAAATTAACGTTGTTATTGAGCAAAGTTCCGGAACTGCACAAGAATTATCTTCCTCCACAGAAGAAATGGCTTCAACGCTAGAGGAAATGAGTGCGGCGGCGGAAGAATTAAATGCGGCGGCAGAAAAGCTATTTGAAGAAGTCAAGAAAATATAAAAAAAATTTTTTTATTCTTTATCTTTATGGTAATTTGAGTTTGGATTTGAAAACCCTAACTTTTACAATACTTCTATAAATCAAAATTATTTTAAATCTTATTTTGCAGCTTTTTCAAGCGCCAAGCGATTTTTTGGAAGAATATTATCCCATATTTGACATTGAGAACTATGATGGATAAAGAAGATATAACTTTATAAATGATGTTTAACATGAAAACATGTAAAACAATAAAACGTGTTTAACAACAATCAAGGTGCAGCAAATGTGCAATGAAAATAAAAATTTAAATTTCGAAGAAAAATCAAATTATTTCCCAACTGAATATTTTACTACGGAGGAATCTTCAAAGCCTAGATTCATCTTAGATAAAAAAAATAAGAATAACCATCCCTTTAATGAAAATCTTAAATTTTTAGGCTTGAATATTGAGAATGGAAATGAAAAATGGATGAAAAAAGTATTTAATCCCTTTGAAAAAGAAACTCCAAAAGTTTCAACGGAGTTATTACGACTGATGAACAAAAAATTGCTATCAATGATTAACAATGAAGATAGAAGCATCTCCATGAATAATTTCACTGACATTGATTACCAAATTCGCTTTTTAAGAATTATAACGAACATGGTTGAAAGTATGGAAAAAATCAATTTAATAATTCAAAAAAAAGCTACAGAAGACTCAAGTTTATCCTCTTTCCTAGAAGAACAATCTTCAATTTTGGAGGAAATATCGCAATATTCTGATGAATTGAATAGAATGACAAATAAATTAGTCAAAACGGTTAAAAAAAGATAATTATTGCATCTATTGATATTAAGAGTATATCAAAAATAAAAATTTAATAGTATGAGAGGTATACATTTAGTGTTGTAAAACATGATTACATGAAAAGAGGTTAAACAAATGGTTGATAAAAATGAAAATTTTGACTTTGATGATACGATAGACCAGTTCCGTTCTAAATATTTTTCTGAAAAAGATAATTTGAAATCAATATCTATCCGAGGAGTAAATGCTGAGGTGTACGAGCAATTTGTGAACAAAACGAAAGATCTTGACATGAATGTTGGAATGGCAGTATCTAAAATGATGAAGGATGTTGTTGATTCCATAGAAGAAGGATTTCCACAGATATCTGCTAAAGTCTTACGCCCATTAAACAAAAAACCGTTAGCTGTCATTGGTCATGAAAATTTGACCGTTACTAAACAAGATCTCATAGATGCAGCCAATGAAATTAGTTTTATTAATATCAAAAAGCTTTCCTTTGCTCCCGATGTTGATAAGGAAACCTTTCAACAATATATCTTAAAGATAATTAATTGCCATAATATTCGGATTCCAAATATTTTCCCAAAATTAGTTTTACTCTCCAAGCTGCAAGATTGTAAAAATATAGATATTTATGAGGTCGATTAAAAATGCGCTCAATCACAACTGAAAAATTAGATCACCTTTTGGCCGAATTAGAGACCAAGGGAATAGATTTGCTCTTAGTGAATGATTCCGAGATGGCTCGAACAACGCATTTACAGTATTTATCTGGCCATCCAACAGATGCTCTCTTGGCAATCACGCAATCAGGAGAAACTTGTTTAATGCCTGCTGATGTCCCCCTAGCGGAAGAACATGCTGAAGTGGATCACATCTTGGATCTTATTAACTTTCAATATTCAGCGATGAACGCCTTAGCCGATTTTGTGAAAAAATCGGTCAAAACTTCATCTCCCGTAATTGGGGTACTCTCTAACGCACCATTTCAATTAGTTTTAAATTTACAACAATATATACCTAATTGTAAGATCTATCAGAAACCTCGGGAAATTGGATTTGAACTGGCCCAATTACGAGCCACTAAAACACCTTTAGAACTGGATCGACTTACAGATGTAGCCCACCTCAGTAATAATTTACTTAAAGATATTCGGCGATTCGCCCAAAATGCTTCAGATGAAACAGAAAATGATCTGGCCTTCTATGTGATGAAACGAATGCGTGAACTTGGTGCAGACGAAAATGCCTTCCCATCCTTAGTGGCAAATACTGATCGAAGCTATCAACTTCATTGCCATCCTTATGCCACTAATGCCCCCTTCAACAAACCCGGACTTTCGATAATTGATTTTGGGGCTAAATTAAATGGATATTGCAGTGATATCACCCAACCTTTTGCTTTTGGAACAATTTCAACGGAACAACAGAAAATGATTGATGTGTCGCTGAAAGCCTATGATGCTGTGATGAATATGATTGACATTGACGTACCAATTCATACAATTGCTGAAACGGCCCGAGATATTTTGGAGGGTGCAGGATACCCTATGAATTACGGGTTAGGGCACGGATTAGGATTAGAAGAGCATGACGCCCCCTTTCTCTTTCCCAAACCTACCGATCCGAAACGGTTGGAATCTTGGAAAGAACAGCGAATTCAAGAAGGGATGGTACTGGCGATTGAACCGGGAGCGTATGTCAAGGGAGAAGGGGGTTTCCGCCTTGAGAACGATATCATGATCCGCAACGGGAAAGTTGAAATGCTAACAGAAGCCCGAATTGAATATATTTCTTAAAATTACAAAGGCATTTTTTTTTAGAAATTTTGAAAGATATGACATCTTATAAAACAATTATTATGAAAAAATAGAGGAGATGTGAATTGCACAATTGATGATAATGCGTTAGTTAATTATTCCGGAAATTTAACCGAGGATAGTGATTTGGAAAATATCGATCTTTCTGGTAATTTCAACACAACGAGTTTTAATCCAGCAGAATTTGGTGACTTTCAATTCAATCTCGATAATTATTGGACATGGGCCACATCTGATAGTGGCACAGGACAAACAACTACCATAGGTACGGATACAACTACAAGTACTAATTCGATAGATCCTCCGAATCCACTTCCAACTTGGGTAATTATACTCATAGTAGCAGTTGGAGTTGCAATCATAATTGCAATTATGATAATCGTAAAGCAAAATGCTTAACCATTTTGCCTTATCTTTTTATTTCTTTGAAATTCTTAAGAGGATCTTTTTTATTATCTTCAAAGTCCATGAATTTTAAATTGAATCTTGCTAATTTTTAATAAGAGAAATTCGGAAAATAAGAGAAGAGTGATAGTCCCCCCTGCCGGAGTCGAGCCGGCGACGTCCCGGTAGCTGCTGCTGACGTGGAGTCATAGGTTGCCCTTTTCCACGCGATTAATCAGTTCTACAGCCGAGCACTCTACCAACTGAGTTAAGGGGGGAGCGATGAAATTTGTGATATCATCTGATTGTAGGTACTGGGTTCAAAATTCAGTATTTTTACATTCCAGTATAAACCAACTGAAATGAAACAATCTGATCATTAAAAAATGTTCATTAAATTTAAGATTTTTTGATCATCACTTGAAGAAATAAACCGAGAGAAATGAGGACCGGAATAGCATCTTAGTTATTTTGACTAAAATGAGGGAAAAAAAAGATGATCAGACTAAGTATTTTTTCCGAATTATGAGCACAACAAATCCAACAGATATCAGAAGGAGTCCAATGGAATACCCCGGGATATCAAATTGTTCTGAATCAGAAGGTGAATCAACAGTACTTGAAGTTTCAGGAGAAGACGTTGTAACTGTAGTTGAAGAAGATGTTGTAGTTGTCGAAGTTGTTGAGGTAGTAGCTGTTGTAGTTGTTGAGGTAGTAGTTGTGTCCGTTTCTGTCGGTATTTCAGAGTATACAAATATATAACGAGTAAATATTGAAACGTCACCATCAGCCTCTATAACAGTAAGAAATACTTCATACACATCTTCCATACTATAGGTATGCGTAGCATTTTGTAGACTCGAAAAGCCCCCATCACCAAAATCCCACAAAAATGATATTGGGCCATATCCCTCACTATAACTACAATTTAACTGAAACAACTCCCCACTTCTAACATAAAGACTCGAACTATTAAAATTAATAGAGATTTTGGTGAAAAATTTATTTTCAGAAAAAATATTTCCAGTCCCAAAATCATTGATTGCTTCTTTATCATTTTTTGAAAAGGAATTATTGCGAATTTGATTATTCGATGAGGAAGCATCAATTCCAAGTCCATTTTCAGAATTATGGATGAAAAAATTCCGTTCTATGAGACAATCCAATGAATTATTCAAACTCACACCATTATGAGAATTAGATCGAAAGATATTTCCTATGAGGGAGATGTTTGAAGAAAGAAAAATGATTGTTCCATCTTCAAGAACGTTTTCTATGTAATTATTACGAATATTGCAGAAATTTGAATCGTACACTAAAATACCATAATTAGTTTCATTTTGAATGCGGTTGTTATCGGTGACATTGATATTGGATGATGTCCAAAGAACTATTCCAGCAACAAAATTATCCGTTAAATTATTTCGATTTAAAAGATAGTTTGAAGACTGGATAATATAGATCGCATATTCAGAACAATCTTGAATAATGTTTTTAATTAATGTACAAAACGAGGAACTTTCCCCCACAATACCATATTCAGATTTGACAATAGAATTTTGTATCACATCAACATCCGTCGATCCTGAATTAAGTACAATGCCAGATCCTGAAGAATTGTAAAGATAATTATTAAAAATTAAACATTCTGAAGAAGATTCGATGCCAATGCCCCCTGTAGAATCCCGTATGTTATTATTTATCATGGAACAATTCAAAGAGTTATCCAGATAAATACCAAACCCTTGATATGTGAGATTATTTTGAATAACTGTGCAATTTGAGGATTGATCTAGATAGATACTGTATTGGGAAATATTAACTCGATTCTGTTCAATGGAACAATTTCCTGAATTTAGTAAACCAACCCCAACCCCGATATTTACAAAGGTACAATTACGGATAATCCCATAAACATCAGAATTTTCGATAAAAATACCTGCTTCTTCAAAATCCCCACCACCATCGATAGTGAGATTCGCAATGATATAAGGATTGCCAAAAGACCCATTCCCAAGAATAGCATAGGGAGACCAATCATTACCAGTAATTTTGATGGGAGAATGGGATGCACTGTTTTGTAGCCGTTCTATCTCTATAATCAATTTAGAAAATGGTCCATCAGCTTCTGTATATGATAGAGCCTGATTTATAGGAATTACATAGCTTTGAATGCATATGATTCCGAGAAGTAAAAGAATAGGAATTGAAAATTTAATTTGTGAGTGGTATGAAAATTTGTCTTTCTTTGACATTAAGAACACCTTTGAGTGAAAATGTTTGTTACCTTCAAGTTGTTGATAGGTTTTTTATATCTTTCCTACTAGGATTCAAAATGGCTATAAGATCAATTTTTATTAGAAAAATGACTAATAACGGGTAAAAAAAGAAAAATATCCACTACTACACCCTTTTGAATGAAAGTCAGTTTATATATCTGCCGAATGATATTCATCGACAGTTTTCTGCAACTCTGCAATTAAGGTTTGCATTACATAAGATCTGACATCTCGCAACAATTCAGGGGTTATTTGAGAAATAGTTTTGATGGCATTAAACCGATTATAGATTAACCACTCTACCTTTTCTTTATCATAAAATAAAGAATTCATTTTTTGAGGAAACACAATGGCTAAAATACAAATGGATTTTTGAAGATTCAATTCAGAAGTGGGGGAACTGGTTTCGAGAAGAAGCTTAACAAGAAAAGAACTGGTTGATCTCTTGCCAAATGGGAACGGTCCCATAGAATCAATGCGATTTTTCATTTTGCTATAGAGATTCCGCGCATAAACACACCCCATCTGATCCACTTCTGCGGAATAGGAGATATCAACAAGCGGGGTATTATCAACCGAGAGAATTTTATGGTCCCCATTTTTAAAAATCTCATAGGCTACTATAAAAGAATCGTCGGTTAACTTTTCGGTTAAACTATTATTGGGATAGAAAAACGTGAACCGTCGCAAATCTTCAAGAGCTATTGCAAGAACAAAATTTTGTTGAGCAGTACAGATTTTATGGGAAGGGGAAGTATTTTCAATAAAATTGAGACGTTCGTTGATTTCTTGAAGTTTTCTATCCATACGCGATTCTTCAGCATATTTTTGAGCCGTTTTCAAAGAATTTAATGCAGATGGATAGTCATTTTGGGAAGAAGTTAATAATGCTTCTATAATAAGGGTGTTGATATAACGGGGAATTAATTTTTTCTCTTTTGTAAGACGTAATGCGATTCGTAAATATTTTAACGCCTCTTCATAAAAAGAAAACGTGGTTTTATTACGAATGTATTTGGTTAAATAAATTTGGGTGAAAAGAAAATTTGATTCATAGACTAAATAGAGATCTTCGGATTCACCAGCAATCCAGAGCACTTCATTCAAAAATATGATTGCTTCATTAAATTTGGTAAGATTGATATTAATTCGTGCCCGCTGAAGTAACACCATAGCATGTTGAAATTTAGAATTCCGTTCTTGAGCTAATTTATCTGCTTTAACGAGACAGCGAAATGCTTCATCAAGTTCGCCTAATGATTCATGCACTTCAGCTAACATTGTTAAAACATCACATTCAACTTCAAAAATCCCATTAGATTCAATAATTTCAAGAACTTTAAATAAATCTTTCTTTGAATCAGCCAATTGTCCTTTAGCGAGCCAAAATTGAGCTGAAACATAATAACAGTCCAGTAATCCAAAGGGAAAATGGACTTTTTTCAAATGAATAAACCCTTGTTGGAGGTATGTATAAGCCTTATGAAAATTACCCATTTCTAACCAAAAATTGGCTAAAAAGGTTGAAAGAGTACCAATATGCTTATCATCTTGCATCTTTACCGCAAATTGATAGGCATCGTTAAAATTTGCCTCGGCGTTTTCCAAATCCCCTAATTCTCGATAAGTTTCTCCGAGTTTTTCCTGAAAAATAAGTCGCACAAATGAATAATGACATTCTTTTGCTATCGAAACTGCTCGACTATATATTTCAGCCGCTTTCTCCATATTACCTTGAGAATGATAAATCAATCCCGAATTTCCTAGGGCATTAACAAACCGGATTGACTTTTTGTCATCTGTCAGATTTTGAGCTTTTTCAT
The DNA here is from genome assembly GCA_025839675.1 of Candidatus Lokiarchaeum ossiferum. GTDB lineage: Archaea > Asgardarchaeota > Lokiarchaeia > Sigyniarchaeales > Promethearchaeaceae > Lokiarchaeum > Lokiarchaeum ossiferum. The sequence goes on along the minus strand of CP104013.1, from coordinate 4,020,666 downwards.
ACCATTTGATGGCCTCATCATAATCATTGGCTTGAAAATAGAGTACAGCCAGACAATTGGATGCTTTGGATTCCTTTTCAGGAAGATTGAGTTTCTGATAAATAGAGATTGCTTCCAAGAGATTCTTCCGAGCTTCTTTTTTTTGACCGATTTCAACTTGGGTATTTCCAATCCCTTCAAGAGTATCTGCATATAACTCTTCATTCTTATCTTTTAAAGCAAACTCTTTCATTTGCGAATATAACTCATAAGAATCATTATAACGAGAAAGAACTAAGAAACAGTAGGCAAGTTGTAAATTGAGAGTGATATATTGAGGTTGGGTAAGATTTTTTGTAAGATTTTCTTTCAGAAACTGTTCTTCCTCTTGAGGATCGCTTAAATGCAATGTTTCAGTTCGTTCAATTATTTCCCGAAATTCTTTTTCTGTAACCAAGTAATCTGCACCTAGGCTGTAATGTGTACAGTTTTTTAGTAATTATTCCTCAAATGAAAATATATGGGTTTTTTGTGATAATATGAGAAAATTGGACTTTGGACGGCACAGAAAAAAAGATGAAAAAAACTAAAACAAAAAAACATTGCAAGTCAATATCGATAGAAATTGAATCCTAAATATTCAATATAAAGGTTTTCCATCCATTAGCAGGAAGAAACCCAAATTGTGTATAAAATTTGTATGGAGAACGATCATTTTCAGTATAAAGGGAGAGAGAAGGAATTTTTTGATGCTTAATATGTTGAATGGCATGATCTAAAAGAACTTGTCCAATTCCTTGATGTTGATGGTGAGGATGGACGCACATCAGGTTGAGGTGTGCATTTTTCTCAGATGATTCACTATAGTTCCAAATAATCGCCCCACCAACAATTAGTTTTTCTTTACGTACAATGAAGGAAGCAGCATAATTCATATATTCTGGTGTAAGAAGCTCTAAATACATCTCATTTCGTTCTTCGTCCGACATATTTTTGAAAAAAGCGAGATCCGCATCCATAAAAGACTCATAATAACAATGGAAGAATTCCTTCTGAAGATTTGGAGAATAATTTTCAAATTTTAATCCGGAAATTGAATTGATAGTATTGCTAGTATAGTTGGTTAAATCCAATGACAATTTAGAGTAGACGCAATTAAATCCAGCATCGTTCATTATTTCATCTATGGAACTTGTTTCTGGCATTTTTTTATGTTCAGGGGATAATTCAAACTTTAAGGAAGTAATTTCAGGATGCATCTCTTGCAATACTTGAATTAAGTTTATTATAATATTTGATAAAGAAAGGGAATAATCAAGATCTTTTCGTATTATAGGGTATTGGCCAAAAAATCCAGGATTCATAATATTATATTGTGAATTTTCAAGATATAAATAAAGAACCCCTAGAAATTCATTATTTTCTTTCCATGAAAAGAGTAAAGAAGCATCATGAGAAGATTGATGGTCTAATAGTTTACTTAAGATCAATTCAGATGAAGTAAATTCAGTTCTATTAAAAGCAAGGCAGTTTTCCCAAATAAAGGATGAGAGGGATACTAAGTTAATTTCAGAAAATTTTGTGAGCTTAAAGGTCATTTATTATCACCATAGATTTATATTCGAATTATATCTTCGTCAATATTTAATATTTGCTCCAGCACAGCAATTTCCTCAATTATTCGAGAAAGAAAACTTTAAATACACGATTCATTAATATAGGTTGAAACCAAAAGCAGGTATTTTTTTTTTCTTATAACAATAATGTTGCTTTAGGGATATTTGGGTTTAAATAAGAAAATTAGGAATTGTAAGTAAGAGTAAAATGGTTAAGTACTTAACAATTAGCGGATCAATATTGGCAACAATCGGAATTATCCTACGGAATATCTTTGGGACATTATTTTTGTATTTGGGAAAAATTCCTTCAGACGGATATTATCGATATAAATCCTTAATTTATCAAGTCACACCGGTTTCCATAGGTCAAGTTTTAATTTATTTTGGTATCTTTTTGATCTTGATTTCAGAAGTGAAAGGGACAAATAAACTTGTGGCGTGGGGATCGACATTTATTTCATTCTCATTCATAATGGGAATTTATGACGAATTTACGCGCTTCACGGGTGAAAATCCCACATCCTTGGGAACAGAAATAATAATAGCGAGTTCTTTAGGTTTTCTTTTCTTGGGTTTATCTATCTCGATTTTAGGTTTGATAAAACTTCAAAAAAATTACTTAGTTTATTCCTGGATACGGATATGCATCATTCTTTGGATTGTTTTTTGGATGGTTTTTACCCAAATTGTTTATTTCCAGATATATGGAGTTCTTTCTTCGATTTATAATGATATCATAGATTTGCTTTTTCATCTACCCTTTCTGATTCAAGGGTGGATCTATACCTTTGTAAAACCTATTCCTAATCTAAATCTAGATCAACTAGCACATGCATAATCACTTTCCAACAAAACTGTGAAAAACTTTTCAAACTTTTTCCAATAAATCAGACAAATTTTTTCTTAAAATTAACTATTATAATATCCCAGATCAAATTATTCTCAAGCGTGGAATTTGGAAATTGGTGAAGAAATTTGGCGAAGAAAACAAGTAAGAAATCTATAACAAAAAACGGGAAAAAATCGACAAAAAGCAAGAAATCTACTCCAAAAAAGACCAGTAATGCTAAAATAAAATCAATAGTAGATACTGACGAGTTAGAAAGGAAAATAGAATCGCTAAATTTAGAAAATTCCCAGTTAAAAAAACAACTTCAACAATTAGAAGCCCAAAAAGAACAGATCACTCTAGAGTTTGCAGATTTCAAGAAAAAATATTCTTCAGCGATAGAGAAAGAAAACTTAGTGAATGGAATCTCAACGATTCATGATAGTCGTTTTCGGATTGGGAATAAATTAGTGCTAGACAAATTGGATGTTCTCTATGAAGATCTTAAAAGTGTTCAGAAACAACTACAACAAGCGAAATTATCCCCATCTGAGAAGAAATCCTTAACCGCAAGAATCAGTGAGCTTAATAATAAAATTGGAAACTTAGAAAAATTTATAGAGAATTAATCTTCAGTCTTCATTGCTTATTTTTTACTAATATTTTTCCTGAAATCATTTGAATCTCTTTATTGTGCACAATTGAAGAAATTAGTTTTCGAATTCGAGGATTGGATGTCACTTTTGCCAATTCTTCTGGTGTGGGAAAATGCCCATCGAGTATTGCACCATGGGTTAGTTGGAGAAGAAAAGAGGGAACTTGAGAATTAGATACGATCGCAGATTTCTGAGCGTTTAACAGTGATTTTTCTTGAAGAAGTTGAACTTCTTTGTTAAATGAAAATTGATTGTTTTGGTTACGAAATTCATTAATGATAAACTGAATATCGTCAAAAGAAAACCCTGCTTCGGGGACAAATTGAAGAATAGCTAGATTTTGCCCCATTGCCAGATAGGAAGGCATTTGAGTATGTAAACTAGAGATAAAGCCACGAAAATGGAGATTTCGATCACCATAAAATGCAGTAGCCCGATCTCTGGATTGGAGTACAATTTTTTCCAATAATTTTAGAAAGCATCCATAATAATAGGGATAAGGAGAATGGTCAGCAGGAATCATAGAATCGAGAGTCTCAATAAGATTTTTAACAGGAAGAATAATGACTGGAAGTTCTTCAGAATAATACTTAGCTAAATCATATAAAGATGAATGCGAAGAAAGTGAATACTCGGTTTGGGTAACAGTTTGAGAAGAGCGGGTATTGTCAAATATCACAGGGGCAATTATCGCACCTCGACGGAGAAGTAATTTTGCCGGAATTTGTTCTTCCACAGTATCATCCCACGGATAAAGTAAAGAGTTTGATGTTTCAATAGGTAATCCTCCCCACAGAGTAGGAATGTCTTCTACGTATAGGTATGTTCCCTTTTCACGAATTTCAATTGTAAATTCCCGGGTGGCCCCTTTGTTTTTAACAGAAACCTTTTTATTTTGTACTCTGGCTTCTTGCCGGATTAAATTATAGAAATCATTCTTGACCTTTGCGGCTTTAATGGGATAAGGAACAATCGATTTAAACTTGATTGCAAAGGATTCGCCCGTTTGAAGCACTTGTAATGCAAAATCTATGAACGCATGTTTCAAAGTCTCATATTTTCGACTCACACTAATAGCAGGAGCAATCGATTGAAATCCAATAATGTGCCGAAAAACGAAAAGTGCAGCGGGAATCTCTTCAGAATTAAAAAAAAACAGTAATCTGCCCTTTAAATTCAGTGCCGATTGAAGATGAAGATTTTCCCGAATACAAATTTTCTTTACCGAATCAATGAGAATTTGAAATATTTTTTTCTGATATTGAGAAGATTTTAAGGAGATTTCGTTGTATTTACATAAAATAACTCGGTAGGGGATTTTTCGATTTTCAGAAAAAGAAACCATGCTAAAGATAAAAAAGGAAGGCTTCTCAAAAAATGTAAGGGATTATAGCTTTTCGTTCCTTGGGATAGTCGGGAAATGTTTCGGAATACCATTTGTGATGCGAATATGCACGAGGGATTAAATTAGCAGCAGTCCATGCTGCAAAGACTAAACCTGTTAAAGACCATGTAAGAATTGTCCACCCGATCCACTCAAGAATCTCCCCAAAATAATTTGGACAAGAAATTTGTTTGAATAAACCACCATAAGGGATTTTATAGCCATTATCTTCGCCTGGTTCTCGTAAATGACGTAAAATGAAATCAGAACGTAGATTAATGACATATCCGACAATAAATAGAATCGTCCCGATAATAAATGCAGGTGAAAGAAGCCATTGGGGAGAATATTTATCTAAATCTGAAAGTTTGTACAAGTATCGTCCTTGTAAATAGCCATTGAAACCGTTAAATATGAACCCCATAAGTATAATGGACAAAGGCATCTTTTTTTTACCCCGCATAAGAAAAGGATACACAAAGGCTCGTTGAACATAATGAAGTTCCCAGATCAATAAAATAATAATCATGGTAATTTCTTGTTTTCGATCGCTGATAATAAAGAAAACAAAAACCAGCACTGGAGAAATAAACTCCATTAGCACCCATCCCAACTTTTCATTGACCATGGGACCCCATTTTTTTGATATATATCTTCCATAACCTGCTTTAACAAAAAATAATATAATAAAAACGAGTAATCCAATACCTAAAACCACATATTTAAGAATTAAATAAAACAGTTGTTCGTTAAACAAGACCACAATTATTTTTTCAGATATCACTGAATTTAAAGGAAATATATTGGGAGATATGTAGACAATGGGAAACTATTTAGGAGTGAAAATATTTTTTGAATATAAGATTATTCCTTAGAATTACAAATTAGAATTTAAAATGGGATGAAAATATGAGCCTAAATCATTCTTCTGGTAAAAATCAAAGAGAAATTTCAGAAAAACGACTCAATAATCTGAAATCCCATTTAGAAGAGTATATTATCACAAAAAATGAAACTCAAATTATGGAAGAAATGGTTTACATAAATCATTTTGTCCATTTCACAGAAAACTCTGAGAAATATATCAATACGTTTTGTGATATTGCCACAATTTTTTGGAGTTATGAAAGAACTAAAGAAGTCAGGAAGATATTAATAAAGATTGAAGAAGTACTTACTGTTAAAAATGACCCCGATTTACGGAGAAAATATCTCGCTAAAATTAAATTGTGCTGGGGTTGTTTAGAGGCATTTTTAGGTAATTTTGATGAAGCTCATGAATTATTTAATCAAGGGTATGAAAAATCTACAGATCTCCAATTAAAAGCTCTAATTCTTATAAATAGTGGAATTTTGTATAGCATATCTGGCAATAATGATATTGCTCAAAGCAAATATCATGAATCCTTACTGATTTTTGAAAAATTACAGAACAATATTGGAACTTCATTAGTCTTGAATCATTTAGGCTCATTAGATTTAAATTTGGGTCAATTTGATGATGCTATGATTCACTTCCGCAAAAGTGTTGGAATCAGAGAAGAGTTAGAACAACATGCTTTATTGATTCCTGTGCTAAACAATGTTGGGGAAGTTTATCGAATATGGGGCGAAATTGACACTGCATTAACTTATTATCAAAGAAGTCTGAAAATCCAACAGGAATATGATGAAGAAAAGAGAAAACTTGTTCATGAATTACAGGGGTTTGAATGGGTTTTGGAACCTTGGTCTTATGGGACAATCAACATCATAAAAGCTTTGGAAAACCACAAAGCAATCTTACTCTTCAATTTAGGCCTAATTTATCAATCTAAGGGCGATTTCTCAAGAGCTTTTTCTTATTTTCAACAATCCCTCGAAATAGATAAACAAGTAGAGGATAATCAAGTAACTGTGGAAACATTATTCCAATTGATATTTTTAGCTTGTGAAAATGGTTATTGTGGAGAAGCTATTGCGTATTTTGATGAAATTCAACGAATTTATCTTGAAAATAAGAATAGTTCCATTTTAATATCCCAATATTATCTGGTATCAAACGCACTCATTTTACGCAGTAATGAAAATATCAAGGATTATGCAGAATCTTTGGAAATATTGGAAGAAATTCGCACTCAAGAAATTATTTCCCAAGATTTAAAGCGCTACACTCTATCTTTTTTAATGGAAGGATATCTTACCGAATTAAAATTATTCAATAATCCTAAAATCTTTAAAAAAGCACACAATCTCGCATCGGAACTTGAAGAGCTGGCATGGGAAGAAAAATCAACAATTTTATTGCTTTTTATAAAACAAATTAGGGCTAAATTGGCTTTTATCCAAGATAAATTACCCCAATCACGCAATTTCCTTGAAACAGGGTTAGAAATTGCGAAAACAAAAAAATATTGGCAATTCGCAGGTTTTTTTTTCCGTGAACTTGCAAATTTATCCCAACACGAAAAAAAGTTACTCAATGAAGAAAAGGGAAAAATTTCTATGGGAGAACGAATTGCGATTGCAAAATTGGATGTTATTATCTCACATATTAGCCAAAATCAAATTGCTAATATTACCGAATTCCCTGATTATGCCCTTGAAACAATCAAAGGAATGCTATTTGAAATGTCTGATTTAGGCCCAATCCCAGTAATATCAGAATCCGTTGAACATTTGCTACCAATGGATCAATCGAATGAGACGCTAAACGCAGTTCTATTACAAAAACTAGCTTTACTCTACACAATCGCAATAGGACAAGGAAATTCTCCAAATTACGGTTTATTTGGACCTTTACCGATTCCTGATTATTCAGGATATGTTGCTTTGACTTATTCTTTTAAAATTCATGATCAAAAAATCCAAGATGCTCGAATGAAAGAAAAAACATTTGCAGTGTTATGCTTCTTAATGCCAGAAGATTTCGTGCCATTTTTCTCAGAAAGGGATCAAATTATTAAACATTTGAATGAAGCGATTTCAGATCTTTCCGATATTGGAGAAATTACTTTGGAGTGGATTAGAGGCATAAAACAAAAGATCATTGAATTAAAATAAATGAAGTAAAAAAACTGAATATACCCAATTTTTTTTAAATTGCGATAAATTGTAACCTCTTACTCAATTTTTTTAAAGTGTTACTTTACTATGCCTCAGAAAAAGAAGAAACTTTCCTTAGAAGAATTCCGTTCGCAGCTCGGGATTTCCCATGGTCCAGTAAATCCTCAACAAAAGTCGCGACAACCTAATTTTCAACAGTCTAAGAAGAAAAAAAACCCACGTAAACCTTCCGGTATTCCTAAAGCTCAAGTTGAAAAACGAATTAGCCAATTGGAACGAAAAATGATGGAAGGAGATCTTAGTGAAGCGGAAGAAAAGAAAGTGTTAGCGGAAATTGGGAGACTGGAAAAACAAAATTAATCAATTTTTTAAATAAATTCTTTTGAAACACAATATTGATTTTTGGTGAGTGATATTTCTATGGTCTTCCTTGTTTTTGTCAAAAAAATTATAGTGAAGCGAGAAAATCCCATGCAATATTTGCATAAGTCCACCATAATATCACCATAAATATCGACAGAGGAGGATAGATAGGAAATTGATGGCCACCAGGGATATATAATCGCCAGATAGCAAACCCAACTTGAGTGAAGAAATAAGTGCCCAAAGCCAGAACTATCACTTCCAAAATCATTTTCACCTTTCGTTTTCCTTTAAATGCGACGATTAGTAACAACAAGAATATTTGAAAAGAATTAACGATCCAACCTCCCATCGCCGCGGCATTAGAAAACGTAGTTCCATCCCAAACAAATCCATACCCTATCCCTAAGAGGATTTTTAGTTCAGATCCATCATAAGAAAAGAAGAAAGGAAGTATGAAAAGAAAAGCGGCAATTAAACCAATTTTTTCAATATGAGTTTCAAATAGCTGGATGGGAGCATTATAATGTTGACCCCTAATACCGATTAAGCCAATGATCGCAATGATAGAAAAAATAAAGACAAAGAAACCAACTCCAGGATGAGGTACATAATATAATTGAGCGGATTGGACACGAATGGGGTCTTCGAACACAATAAGAAACTGCTGACGTTTCGTAAGAAGTTGAAATATATATATACAAAAGAGAAGCCAACCTGGTTTGACATGATCCCAAATAATGGATTTGCCAGATTGAAACCAAATTTGAAATAGATAAACAGAAGCAATCAAACCACTACTAAATAATACGGGGGCAAATACCCATGAATCCGCATAATTCCCAAATCCCATTCCAGAAACCGAATCCCAGATAATATTTGAACTAAAAGAGACAAGCAGAAATGGTAACCACAGTGAAACAAAGGCAGAGATGCAAAAAAATCTAATTGCTACCTTCAAGAACAACTCTGGAACTTGCTTTTGGGAAGTTTGTGTTTGAATAATCACCATAGTACTACACTTTGGTTATTGGTAAATTGCTAAAAAATTTAATGAATCTGAGGTTTTTGATTAATGAAGGGGCGTTATTTTGAAATTGAAAGTGTTTGAAAAAATCCAAGAGATATGGAAAGGAAAAACATCTAAAAAAGAGCAAGGCATCTATTTTGGAGTGATTATAGTCGGGTATACAATCATATCGTTGATTTCACAATCGTTATTCCCCGTAAAATATTCAATACTTGATTTTAAAATAAGTGCACAGGGAAGTATTACTTCTAATCCAGATGGACACATCTTATGGAATATTGGCATGATTGTGATGGGATTATTGTTGGTGCCCCACATGCGTTATCTCAATGACGGTTTAAAAAATTCTTCACCTCGATTTGCAGAAGCTATTAATGTTTTATCCATTACGGCATGTATTGGATTCTCATTTGTGGGCCTATTTCCCAGAGAATATCCGTGGTTACATTCAATTCCTGCTGCAATAGCACTCTATGGTTTCTATTTTTCCCTAAATATGTACTTACTACTGTTAATCGATCAAAAAAAAAATGAGCGTCAGACGGTATGGCCCAAATCGTGGAGTTTTGTATTAATATTTATCCCATTAAATGTAGTCGTTATAGGAAATGTACTTCGTTCTTTACTTCCCTCAAAATTGTGGATTTCCCAGATAGATCCACGGATCTATTCTTATCCTCCTTGGCAATGGTCATTTCTCATTAGCATCTTTTTGACCTTTCTTGGAATATTTTTAATACTACCCAATAAAAAGAATCAAGTGGAACTAAAAACAGCATAGAGGTCTAAAAATTGACAGAAGCAACTTTAACCCATCATACTTTTCAACGGCAAAACTACAAAAAATGGATGTTCTTTCACATTGTCCAGAATAAAATGTTATTTTTCCTAAATCTTTTAGGTATTATCTTAGTTACTTCTGTAGGCTCATATATTCCAGTTAAGATTGGCGAAATTATTGACAATCTTATAGATCCATCCCCATCGACCAACTTTTTCGTGTTACTTGCGATTCTACTCGGAATTTACATGACCCGTAATATTTTAGAATACACGACCTGGATGATTGGTCATAAATTGGGCTCAAAAACAGAACAAAATATGCGTCAAGAATTTTTTGAGACCTTGCAACATAAATCGTTGAGTTATCATGATGAATTACGAACGGGGGATTTACAAGCGTTGGCTACCAACGATCTCCGTATTATAAATACAATGATTGCCCACGGTAGTTTCTATGTGTACCCATTTATTTTGAGTATTGTTATGATAATTCTTCAAAGTCAATCCTTTCCCCCAATAATGTTAATTGTCACGATTCCTTTCCTCATCATTTATACAATTACTGTTTTAGATTATCGGAAGAAATTAACCCCTTTTTCCAAGTTAGCTTTAAGAAAACACGCAGACATTACCGTAACCGTACAAGATTCAATAAAAGGGGCAGAAGTCACTCGCGCGTTCTCTGCAGAACCTTTCGAGCGGAAAAAATTTGCTAAAGTTGTTCGAGCCTACAAAGAAAATTGGTTAGGAGAAAATAAAATCCAAGCTAAATTTCTTCCAATGTTGACCTTATACGGAGCTATTGGGACAACCTTCCTTTTGTCGTGTATTTTTGTTCTTCAAGGAAAAATGACACTAGGTGAATTAACTGGCTTAAATTTACTTCTTCTAACTTTCTTAGAACCTACAAATATGATTTTTTGGGCCACTAAAGACATGATTGGAGGATTTGGAGCAAGCGAACGTCTTTATCGAGCTTTAAGCCAAGGGAGTTCGGAAGAGGAGATAGAACAACAATCAATTTCTTCAGTTGAAGAAACTAACAAGATTAATAAATCTCGATTATCGGGGAAAATTCAATTTCATGATGTTTCCTTTTCATATCAAACTGCAAAGGCCAATCCGTTTTATATTTTAAATAAAGTGAATTTTTCCATTGAACCGAATCAACAAATTGCATTGGTAGGACCTACAGGAGGGGGAAAAACAACTCTCGTAAAATTATTGCAGAGATTTTATCATCCTCAACAGGGAACAATTCTTTTGGATGATATCGATATCCGGAAATTCCCTCTAAATTTACTGCGAAAAAAAATAGGCTATATTGAACAAGATGTTTTTCTGTTTTCCCAATCAATTGCAAATAACATACGATTTGGGAATCCAGAAGCATCGGATGAAGAAGTCCAACGAGTTGCAAAACTAGCTTTTGTGGACGATTTTGTCCAAGAACTTCCCGATAAGTACGATACCTTAGTGGGAGAACGAGGAACCAAATTATCGGGAGGAGAAAAACAAAGAATTGCGATTGCCCGAGCATTCTTAGTAAATCCAGACATTTTGATTTTGGATGATTCCATGTCTGCCATCGATAGTGAAACGGAGAGCAAAATTGGGCAAGCAATCAATAATATTCTACATAATCGCACAACAATAATCATCACCCATCGATTACATACAATTCAAATATCCGATAAAATTTTGGTGTTAAAGCAGGGCAAAATTGTAGCGCAAGGAACCCATGATACTTTGCTAAATACTTCCCCGGATTACGGGCGAATATTTGGGAATTCAAAAATAATCCAGGAGGAAGAATATTGAGAAAAGAACAAGATTATTCGGATCGGGAGCTTTTCAACAAATTTCTACATTTTTTGAACCCCTTTAAAAAACAATTGGGTCTAATTGCCCTTTTTATATTTTTGCGAATGCTCACCGAATTGATCAATCCAATTTTAGTGCGATATGTCTCCGATCACATATTATTAGAAAATCAGAATACTTTTTTAATCATCCTTAGCGGAGTGACTTATCTTGGATGCTCTCTTATTAATTGGTGGAGTTTTTCTTCCCATAGACGACAACTAGGACATTTCGTGCCACATTTTTTGGAAAATCTACGATTAGATGTGTTTGATGCAGTTCAATCCCAGGATATGACATTCTTTGATGAGAATTTGAGTGGAAAAATCAATAGCATTGTGGTAAATGATACCGTGGATTTCAGTAATATTGCCATACTCATTTCGGATACCATTGGCAATCTTTTCATCAGCATCATCACATTTCTCATTTTATTATGGTTTAATAGCACTTTAGCGCTAATTGTCCTACTTGCAATTCCCGTCCTATTTCTTTTAACCTTTGCTCTTCGCAAATTGGCGAAAAAAGTGAGTATCACGTTCCGGAGATCGATTGGTAATGTTAATGCTGCGATGGTTGAATCAATTGAAGGAATTCATATTTCCAAAAATTATGGTCAGGAAATGCAAGTTTCCCAACAGTTTGATGTAGTTAACCATGAGTATTTCAATTCTTGGTTTCGCCTTACCTCGGTCACCCATTTCTGGCGCCCTCTTCTTAATACCTTATCTTCCGTTATTTTATGTATCGTCTTATATTTCGGAGCGCTAAAAGTGATTGATCAAGAAGTATCTCCTGGAACGATGATCCTATTTGTTTTATATTTACAAACCTTCTTCCGTCCCATTATGATAATTGCTCGATTTTTCCCCGAATTGAGTACCGGGATGGCCGCCTTCCAACGAATTGTTCGAATTTTGGAACGAAAGCCTAAAGTCCAGCAAAATTTAAAATCGAAAAAAGTTGCAAATTTACGTGGAGATATTCAATTTGATAACGTTAATTTTTCTTATATCCCAGATCAACCAGTTATCGAAAATTTGAATTTAAATATCAAAAATGGAGAGAAAATCGCAATTGTGGGTCATACAGGTGCAGGTAAAACAACAATTGGAGCACTTTTATCACGATTTTATGAATATCAAGAAGGTACGATAACAATCGATCGAAGAAATCTTCGAGATATCGACATAAGTTCCATTCGAAAACGAATCGCAAAAGTGGAACAAAATATTTTCCTCTTTCCAGGTTCTATTGAAGAGAATATTCGATATGGAAATCTTTCTGCAACCAAAGAGGAAGTTCAGAATGCGATACGAATTGCCCATGCGGAAGAATTTATTGACTATTTGCCTGAAGGATTAAAAACCTATGTTGGGGAACGAGGGGGAGAGTTATCTATGGGACAGCGACAACTCATCAGCTTTGCTCGTGCGATATTAATGGATCCAGACATTTTAATTTTAGATGAAGCCACAGCGAGTGTTGATGCTTATACTGAAGCCTTGATTCAAGACGCCTTAGAACGAGTTTTACAGAACCGAACGGCGATTATCATAGCCCATCGACTTTCGACGGTAATTAAAGCAGATCGGATTGTTGTATTAGATCATGGAAAAATCATAGAACAAGGAACTCATAAGAATTTACTAGCTTTGGAAGGAAAATATGCTTCACTTTATCATAAATACTTTGAATACCAACAATTTTAAACTGTAAATTACCTCAGTGAGCTCATTTTGGGAACTTCCATTGTATAACAAAAAGAATTTTTTTTCACAAATGGAACGTATGTTTCCCTTTACCATAAATGCTTTGACTATCTCAACCAACCTCTTTAAATAGCGAGCGAGTAGAATTTCCCTTCATGTATTTTTTAGATCCTTCTCATTACAGCAACAATTTTTTTGTGCGAATAAGAAAAGAAAAAATAAAAGCGTTATAGGAACACAATAGCAATTAAATTAATCAAGACGAAAAAGTTAATAACATCAATGAGTTTTTGGATAGATAACAAAATTGATTATTTGACATAAATTGAATCGTTATTGTGTGAATACCAGCATCTAACCCGCTGATTACATGCTGTAAAGAAATAGAGGTATAATCAGCAATGGTTCCTGATGACGATTGAACAAAAGCTTGCGGATTTGGGATTAAAACATCATCCAGCATGAAAAACACTTTCATATTGTAGGTATTACCTAAAGCAACATTTCCCGAATTAAAATTCAAATAAGTTGTCTCATTTCCCGTAATCGTGAATGTTATATTCAATTCAGAGGCAGTTTTTAATGTATCTGCACTATCCGGCATCAGAGCTCCAAAGTACTGCTTATACCATAGGCGGGTAATATTTCCTCCCAAATTCTCGGAAGAAGCCAGATGATTTTGAAGTAAGGTGGCATTACTCTCGGTCCATAGAATCACATTTTGCAGGAGTGTGGCATTTTCCGCGCACCAATCAAGTAAACTTAACATAAGACTCGCATTAGAATTACTCCACGATACTAAATTTTCAAGCAGCGTGGCATTTCCATCCAAAGATTCAGTTAATCTCTGTATGAGTGTGGCATTTCCTTCCAACCAAAGTAACAAGTTTTGAATTAAGTCAGTATAAGAGGTCGCAATTAAGTTAGATATTAAGGTCGCATTTCCAACAGACCAATCCATTAAGTGTTGAATCAGCGATGCATTCCCCGAAGACCAAACAAGCAAATCTTGAATCAGAGAAGCATTCCTTTGCCCCCAGTAGAACAAATTTTGAACTAATGTGGCATTCTTCTCCGCAGAAAGAATTAGTTGATCTAAAATACTGCTATTTCCGTGAGACCAGCTAATCAATTGGTGAATCAATGTCACATTTCCATCTAAATTTTTAACTAACTCATTAAATTCAGCTTCATAAAATAAGGGACGATCTGAACTATTAAGGGGATCCGAACCATATGATACTTCGTACCCATCACTAAAACTATCGGTATCGGAATCGATTTGCCACGGATTAGTTCCTAACTTCTGTTCTTCTCGATCGCCAAGCCCATCATGATCAGAATCCCATTCAAAATCGTTAATTATGGAGATATTAATAGAGTCTTCGCCTTGATTAAACGCAACATCTATCACGAGTATTGATAAAGTATAATTACCATCAGAAATTGTCGAGGAATTCCACAAAAATGGAAGAGTCGTTCCAATCTCCGTTCCATTTATCCGTATAGAGATGGAGTAATTTGAGTTTTCATAGATTAGCCCCCGAATAGTAATCATCCCAAAAACTTGCTCGTCTAAATCGGGATCTAAAATTCCCACCACTGGATCATCGCGATCAACAAAATCAAACCCCGGATAAAATTGTGCCAGTAGTGCCCCCATTGCAATTAATATTGCAATAATTGATGTTCCCATCCCCAAATTTCCTTTTTTATTTGGCAATTCAATACCTCACATATTGGATTCTTCCTCGAGTATTTTTTTCTTAGGTATTGTAATCTTTTCTTTCGTTTTATTAGGAATATTTCAGTATAATCGGAGAAAAAAGAATTATTAATTTGGATAAAATAAAGTAAATAAAATAGAAAATGACCCTATTTTAATTCAATTAAGTTCAGTAAGATATTCCCAAATTATTTCTGATAATTAACAAGTTTTAATATAAATATTATCAGAATAATATTAACTATGATATACGCTTTAAATGTAAATCAATGGATTAATCTATCGATAAATGTGGTACTTTTAGTTTTATTGGTTTTTCTGGTGATAAGAATTGTTAAAAATCAAGCAGATATCCCATACATTATAGCATCAGTATTTTGTGCTTCATTTGGGAATATTTTCTATTTTGTCATGAATATTTATGATTCATTTTTTGCAATAATCGGTGTATCTTCTACATACTTTTCATTTCTTTTTCTTTACATGCATTACATTTATCTTAGCAATGACAGGCTGAACATTGGGATCTACAGTTTAATCACTAGTTTCATTGTGTACACCCTTATATTAGCGGTGCAACTTATCAGTTATTCAGGTCAATTCTCATCTGATCAAATTTCATATTCTTTAGATTGGATGTATATTATTGGTTCAACCGCATCTTTAATAGCAATTTGCCTCAGTTTTTGGATGATTCTGCAAAACTATCGAAATACAAAAAATAGACAAGTATTCATTGAATTTATTGGAATTATCTTCCTCACTTTTTACAGAATTATCTTCTTTATCCGAGATATTTCAGTAATACAGGACCAAATATTTAGCATCATTGGATTAGTTTTTGCTTTTTTGGGTTTGACAATAATTATACTCAATTATATTCGAAATCCAAAATATCTCTACTCTATTCCCTTTCCAATTCATTCGTTTATGATATATGATCATGCAGGATTACTGATGTATTCAAAACATTTTAAATTTGAAGAAGCAAGCGCTGATGTTAATCGTGATATCCTGATTACGAGTGCTTTTACTGCTCTTAATTCTCTTATCAAACACAATTTGGGAATTGGTGGAGAATTAAATCGTATAGAAGCAACAGGATTTTCGATTTATTTTGTAAACCTTCCAGATAATGCGGGGAGATTAGGTGTTATTTCAGAAGGCCGCACAAAATTCTTTACACAATCTTTAAAACGATTTGTATCATCTTTTCCAGATGAAATAATCCAAAGCTTCATAAAAACGCATAAATTCCCAGATAGAAAGCAAATTGATGATTTAATTCAGAATGCCTTTCCTTATGTTGATTTTGCAAAATGATCCAATTAGGATTTGAAGATATCTGGCATTAACACTCTAAAATTGCATATACATTAGGAATGTGGTTCTTTTTTCACACTATTTCAGTAAGTTCGCATAATTATTTTCACCGATTGAAGTTAGTATTCTTCTATTTTAATCAACAAGATTCGTCAATCTAAGGAAAAATTTTGATTGGCCACAGGATTGTTAGGAAACTGGAAGTATTTGCCTGCAATATAGGCAAGTTGGTTTATATCACCATGTTTTAGCTTACCATCCTCAACTAGGGATTCATCGGCGTGTATGGCAACAATTTCACCAAAAAAACTGGTATGAGAGCCAAAACTATGCTTTTTTATTATTTTACACTCAATATTAAAAGGAAATTCCTTAATTCGAGGAACAGATACAATTGAACTGGGTTCTTTGGTCAATTTTAACATTTCCCATTTATTTAATTTTCTTCCCGAACGAGTTCCACAATAATCTACTGCATACATTTGATCATCCCTTGGGAGATTGATTACGAATTCCGGAAGTTCTTCAATTAAGTGATAAGAATACCTTTGGGGATGGATCCCAATAGCGATAATGGAAGGCTTAAAGCATAATTTACCTGCATAGGCAAGGGTGATCAGATTGGCATGATCAAAATCTCCCACTGAAATAACCGCCGTTGGAAGAATTAAAGGATTCTGTGATAAGGATAACGATATTTTTCCCATTGTTTTAAATTAATGGTGAACCTTCTTAAATTCTACATCTATCACAGGGGGAAAGTTTTTATTCCCACATAGTCACTATGTGTTTATAATGACAAATGCAATTCTAGTCGTGGGAATTATATTTCTAATAGTTGTCGTAGTCGGAATTCTTGGTTCTTGGATTTTGGATCGAAAATCTAAAAACCGTCGGATGGAATCCCAAAATATCCGCCAGAATCCCCAAGACTCTGAAAACACACTTGACGAAGCAAAAAGACGGGGAAATGAGGATTATCAGAGAAATATCAATCAAGTCATTTCTGCGGGTAAAACCTTCAAGGGAATCTAGATTTTGTATTCCTCCAAATAAATGGATAAAATATGGATTTTTCATAAAAAATGTAAAGGTCATTTTTTTCTCTCCAATTTTTCATGCTAGGGTGAATTTCACAATCTAGTTTTATCACTTCGGTCACTGATTCTAAAAAACCACCATTATTACCTTCTTTTTTTGAATTTTTCGACATTTATGAACTAAAAATATGAATACCAATTCAGATAAAGTATATAATTTTAAAGTCAACAATCTTTAGTAATATTATCACAAAGTTTTCGTCTCTCGACGATTACAAAATCGCATGAAGCATTCATGCATTACAAGGTGTTCATTATTAGAGAAGAAGTCGATTATACAGAAGCTTTAGAAGCATTTAAAGATAATTCCTTTATTAAACTCGAACCATGGGGTATGAGCGTTGATCATCTCCGTTTAACTATCACAGGCCGACCCAATACTCCCTATGAGGGCGGTAAATTCATGTTTGAAATCAAAATGGGTGAGGACTTTCCTTTCGCGCCTCCCTATTGTTACTGTCATACCTTGTTGTGGCATCCTAACATTGACTCATCTATAGGTCCAGGCAAACTCAATATCTGTTTAGATTTAGTGAATCCGGAATTAGTAGGAAAAGTAGACATAAAAACAGGTGCAAGTGGCTGGACACCTTCCAAAACGTTAACAAACATCATTGAAGCATTGAAAGGTCAGATCCATTGTGAGCCCCCCTTCTTCAATCCTGCTGATCCGTTAAATTTTGAAGCGGGAGATCAAGCGTTGAATCATTACAACAAGTTTGAATCAAAAGCGAAAGAATGGACCAAGAAGTATGCGATGAATTAAGATTTTTTAGATCCAGTCAATTTTATTGTTGGAATATGACATGAGACCCACTACATATAACAGATTTGAAGAATTGTATATAATTCTGTAATTTATGGTCGTGGGTGCCGTCTAAGGCAATTTTTTTCTCTAATTCACTATACAGTGGATCGTTTTTTTCTAGCTTTTGGGCAAGTAATAATTGAGCAATTAATTTTCATAGATTTTTTTTACTTACGCTCGATTTAATTAATGGAAAAAAGAAGTAAGCAAATCAAAATTATTGATAGATTAATCACAATCAAAGAAAATATTATTAGGATAGTTATCAAAGAAAATATTATTAGGAGAATAATTTTAGGTTAATAAGTTTAAACAAGCCTTTCCTATCTTAAAAATGGAAAAATGAAAATATAATGCAAGAAGAACCAATTTCATCGGCAAAATACTTTACTAAAACAGCCATCCCAAGCCATCTTATTCGAAATTCGTTAGGACATTCTGTTTTGCACAAAATAGCACTACCACTGATTGAATTACTCCAGACATCCCTTGCAATTTATGAGATCGATGGAAGCTATGCGTATGAACTATTTACCTCAAATTATTGCAAAACATTGTCAGACGCTTCCTTTAATCTTTGTAAGTGTCAGGATCAAGCGACTGCAATCCAAAGTGGAAAGTGGCTTTGCCATGAATCTTGCTGGACAGACTGCTCTAAGCGTTCTATTGAAGAAAAACGACTTGTACGCATAACATGTCATGGAAAAATACAGATGGTTGGAGTCCCTATATTTTTAGATGATTTAGTCATCGGCAGTATTAATGTTGGTTATGGTAACCCACCTACTGATTTTCATGAGTTAAAAGAACTTTCTTTGAAATTTAAGATCCCGATGGAGAAAATACAGGAAGCTCTGAATAATTATCCGCAGTTTTCTTCAGAATTTGATCGATATATTACAAATTATTTATCTACGCTTTCCTATTTAATTGGAAAATATGTGGATCAAGCTCTTTCCTTCGAAATGCTTAAAAAGGAGCAAAATAAATTTTTAAAGTACCTTGATCTCGCAGGAGATATTACCGTTGTGTTGGATCAGAATGCATGCATCAATTATATTAATGAACCGGGGGCAAAATTGCTAAATTACAATATCTCTGAAATACTAGGAAAAAATTGGTTTGACACTTGTATTCTTCCAGAGAGAAAAGAGGAAATAAAAAAAGTTTTCAAAGAGACTGTAAAAGAAAAGAAAATTAGTTTTAGCGTTTACGAAAATCCCGTTTTGACAAAAGATGGAACTCAAAAATTAATCCTTTGGAAAAATAGTACTATCCCGGACAGATCAGGAAATTTAGAAGCTAGCCTAAGTGTAGGGATTGATATCACCCATCAACGAAGTATGGAAAAACAAATCATTCTGGAACAACAGAAAATGAGTTCCTTTATCCAAACCGTTCCATTTAGCGTAACGGTGGTCGATAAAAATGGAGAGATCACATTTGCAAATGAACATGCCAAACAAATTCTAAATCTTCGTAAAACAAGTCCAAACCCTATGAAATATGATAGTCCAGAATGGTTAATCGAAGATATTAACGGAGAACCATTACCAAATAATAAACTTCCATTTCAAATCGTAAAATCAACCCAAAAACCAGTATTCAATATCATCCATTCCATACGTTACAAATCTCAAAAGAGAAAAATATTGTCTATTAATGCGAGTCCCATATTCGATTCTGCAGGCAATTTCGACGGAATGATTGCAAGTATTGAAGATATCACCAAAAAACTTCAGGATGAAGCAGAATTAGCAAAAAATAGGAATATTGAATCACTGGGAGTTCTGGCAGGAGGAATTGCCCATGATTTCAACAATATTTTAACAATTATTATGGGAAATCTATCTCTTGCGGATTTATTGTTAGAATCTAAGGATATAAATCAAGTGAAGAATGTTATTTCTGAAGCGCAAAATGCATCCATCCGAGCTCAGAAGTTAACCAAACAATTATTGACCTTTTCTAAGGGTGGAGCACCAACATTAGAAAAAATTTCCATTCAAGAAATGCTTTCTGAAATCATTACCTTTACGTTAAGTGGATCTAATTCAAAGCCAGATCTACAAATTGACGATGATTTATGGCCCGTTGATATCGATTCTGACCAAATTTCCCAAGTAATTCAAAACCTTGTTTTAAATGCAAGCCAAGCGATGGAGAATGGGGGATTAATTAAAGTTGTTGCTAAAAATATTACTCCTACTGAGACAAAACTCTATAATCTGGATGAAAAGGATTATGTGATGATTTCTATCCAAGATTTTGGTTGCGGTATTGATCCACAAATTTTGCCCAAAATCTATGATCCTTATTTTACGACTAAACCTACGGGAACAGGTTTAGGACTCTCTATATGTTATTCTATCATGAAGCAACATCATGGTGAAATTCAGGTAAAAAGCAAGCTACATGAGGGAACCACGTTTTTCCTATTTATTCCAAAAAGCAATAAAAGCAGTACGGAATAACTTCAAAAAAACAGAGAAAAAACAACCCAAATCCTTATCAAATTAGGAAATCACACCCCCTACTTCACGTTTTTTTCATTTCTTCAATTTTAGAATACTCAGACACGCAATGATAATCCTAGTTTGGTGGCAATATATTGTATTAAAGAAGAAAAATTCATGTCTTGTTTATACTACTTGAGTATTTATAGTAGGATCATCCAAAAAAAAAGGAATTAAATAGCATGAAAAAAGCGCACATTGAAGCAATTGACTATCATCAAGCCCCAAATGTAATAACTTCAGATTGGATTGAAGAACAGATTGAAGACACTTTAGGAAGGCTCGATATTCCGCGTGGTAGTCTTGAAAATATTACTGGAATAAAAGAACGGCGATTTTGGGAACATGGTATAAAATATTATGAAACAACTACAAAAGCAGCAATAAAAGTAATTGAAAAGGCTGGAATTGATTCTCAAGACATCGAATGTATAATCAACACTTCCATTTGTAGAGATTATATTGAACCTTCGCAAGCCAGCTTGGTTCATGGTAATCTAAATTTATCTCCCCATTGTTTCAACTTTGATATTTCCAATGCATGTTTAGGTTTTGTAAATGGGATGGAGCTAATTAAAACAATGATAAATGCAGGAAAGATCAAGAAATATGGGTTATTAGTATCTAGTGAAGGATCGATTAAGGCGTTGGAGAATACTCTCAGAATGTTAAAATCAACCAATTGCAAAATGGACGATTATAAGTCGAATTTTGCAACATTAACTCTTGGATCAGGAGCAGTTGCAATGTTAATTGCTAATGAAGATATTGCGGAATCCCAGCATGTTATAAATGATGCAGTAAATGTCGCAAATACTGCAGAAGATCATAATAAACTATGTCTTGCCAGTCTGGACCACTCCCAGATGTATGCAAATACTCATGGTATGATGGTAGAAGGAATAAAACTGGCAGTCAAAACTTGGGCTAAAGCGAATCAAACATGGCCAAATTGGAATGATCAATATATTGATAGGTATATCCCTCATCAAACGAGTAATCGACAAATTGAAGCTCTGTGCAATGCTTGTAAATTGAATCATGATAAATTCCATATTATTTTAGAAAAATATGGTAATATGGCATCTGCTGCATTACCTATGGCACTGATTGATGCTGCAGAAACCAAAACATTGAATGCGGGAGATCAAATCGCTTTAATGGGAATGGGAAGTGGATTAAACGGAACAATTATGAGTTTAACTTGGTAGAGTAATTTTAAAATATTCCAATGTGATATATCTTCACCAATTCTCCAAAATTAGATGTAATTTAAAAAAAGAAGACTTTATTTGAACAATAAAGTATTAAATATTTAAATACATTCTGTAATATATTTCATATATAAAATCTTTCTGCTTATTTTTTTTTGGAAATATAATTTTCAATAAGAAGTAATTTTTGTAGGTATGATCTCGATGCAATTAAAAAAAAAGTATTCTCGGTTATTTCTTATTTATTTTGTACTTTCATTGGAGCTAGCCACAATTGATGCGAATACGGAATCATTTCCAGCATTTCGGGAATCATATAATATTGAAAATGATGATTATATTCTATATGAAGTTAAAAAAAATCATGATTTCGATTCCTTTTATCAAATCAGAATAACTGACATACAAATCCTTGATGACTCACAATTTAAGCTAAATCTCCGACATTATACCACAAAATCTTATACAGACGCTTTGGATTTAAAAGAATTTTCAATAATCAAAGATGAAAATTTAACTATATCAAATAATCAGAGTTCCCAAGCATCTTTCTTCTGGATCTATCCCACAACTCTCCAATTTCAAGATTTTTTTTCAAATATCTCAATATCAGATTTCCAACTTGAGCAAAAGGCCGAAAATTTTTGGGATATTAATCAATCAATCATTGAGTCGGAGAATTTTAGGATCGATTTTCTTGATAATAATGAAACAGCATCCTTAATTTATGATTTATCCACATATACGGCAGGCAGCACCAGATTTACATATACAATCTTATACAAACTAAAATTTAACCAAACAACAGGGTATATATCTGAATTTTCGGAAGTATACCAAAAAATCCGGTTTTGCGATGGAGTCACATGCAATTTTGAAACTTCAGTACAGAGTTATTACATTAAAGAAACATCTATTAAAAACATAAGATCAGGCACGGAAAATTCCGATAAGACTAGAAAAATTAACTCATTTTCATTCATTGGAATTATTAGTACTATGTTTGTCAGCACTATTATATTAACAAAGAGAAAATCGAATCAAAAAAAAAGATGTTTATGATTATTCATATTAACATACTCTTCTTTTTAGTTATTCATTGTGAGATGTCAAATTGGAAGTTAGATGGAACTAAACAATTTTTGGTATTGAAAAATCACAAATTTAGTCCAATTAGACGTTTTGACCAGTAAGTAGAAAACTAATATTTTAAAAATAATAACTTTAAAATCAACCTATCGATGTACTGTATAACATACTGAAGGAAAAAAATTTTTCTTCACTCAGACATTTATTAAGTATCTACTACACAAAGGTGAATACAATTTCAGAAATTTGCATTGAAACCATAGATTTAACTAAGCAATACGGCAACGTCTCAGCGGTGGATAAAATTAATTTAAAAATTTCAAAAGGTAAAATTTTTGGATTTTTAGGCCCCAATGGGGCTGGAAAAAGCACAACAATCAGAATGCTTTCTACAATTCTCCCCCCAACCCAAGGAACGGCAATGATTTGTGGTTTTGATTTACAAAAACAACGTGATAAAATTCGAAAGTTAATTGGAGTTTGTCCCCAAGATCTCATTATGTATGAACTTCTCACAGCCCGTGAAAACATTCACTTAATTGCCAAAATGCATAAAATTCCCCCTCCAATATACAAGAAGCGAACTGACGAACTATTGACTAAAATGAATCTATTCGACCGCGCGGATGAAAAAGTGAAAGGATATTCTGGGGGAATGAAACGACGAGTCAATATACTCATGGCTGTTATTCATGATCCAGAAATAATTTTCTTTGACGAACCCAGTGCAGGGTTAGATCCCCAAAGTCGTAGAGTAGTTTGGGATTTTATTAAAGATTTTGAGAATAAAGGTAAAACAGTAATTCTAACCACCCATAACATGGAGGAGGCAGATGATCTCTCTGACGAGCTGGCCATAATTGATCACGGTAAAATTATTGCACAAGGAACCCCTCAAGAATTAAAAGGAAAGGTAGGGGAAGGTGATGTTATTGAATTCCGCTTGATGGAAAAAGAACTTAACAAACGGGAACAAATAGTTCACTTTTTGGACAAACAAACATCAGTGCTTTGGGCGAAGGAGTTAGGAAAAGAACGAATATCTTTTAGTGCTCTCAATGGTTTAAGGAAAATTTCCGAGTTTTATGATCAAATCGATCAGAAGTTCAAAATAAAATTACGGGATCTTGTCATTCGGCAGAATACACTGGAAGATGTATTCTTAGATTTGACCGGAAAGGAGTTACGAGGATAAAATAATACAGGAGAGAAAAAATATGAAATCTTCAGAAAAAAATAAACCTGGCAATCAATCTTCCTTTTCCCAATTTACGGGAATCTTTAGCAAATATCTAAAAATCTCATATCGAGATCGTCCTTCATGGTTTTGGGTGATAGGATATCCTGTATTGTTCATGATAATTTTTACTATTGGATTACGTGGAAGCAGTGTGGCAACCTTTGATGTTGCATTTGTCTCTTATGATAGTATAGCTTGGGATGGACAAAATACAGGAGAAAGTGTTGATTTCGGTTCAGAATTTATAATCGGGTTCTTTGAGGATCCAGAGAGCCCTTTTAATGAAACAATAACAGCAATCGTAAACTTGAATGAAGAAGAAGCCCGAACTCAGGTTGTCTCAGGTGATATAGATGCTTTAGTAATCTTTCCCACCAATTTTTCAGAAATATTATTTGACCCCGCATTTCCCGAGGGACCTCAAGTTGAGATTTTTTGTCCTCCCGATCCCACCATTCAATCTATCGTGGGGAGTATAATTGAAGGATTGATCAATCAGATGATTGTCCAACAAGAAAATGTGAGTTTGAGTGAAATTAAAATTGAGGCGAGTCAAGAACAGATCGCCTATTTCGATTATTTAATGCCCGGAGTGGTAGTTGCGGGTGTCACTATCGCAATCATGAATATTGCCCAGAACATGGGAAGAGAAAAAGAACGAGGTCTTATGGAACGTCTTGATACTACCCCAGTACCCCGAGCGACCCAATTATTGGGAAACGGAAGTGCCCAATTAGTATTTTCTTCGATTCAGATAATCATTTTAATGCTATGTCTTGTAATATTTGGTGTGGAAATTCATCCGGAGGCAAATTGGTTTCTGGCATTTCTCAATTGTTTTATCTTAGCCATGACTTGCATTGGGTTTGGATTGATTGTGGCTGCTCTCGTGAAGGATTCCAATGCTGCAGGAGGACTTGCATGGATCTTAATTCTCCCCTTTCAATTCTTTGGGGGGACGATTGCGATCTTTTCAGCGGGATTCTTCAATAAAATATTCCCAACATATTATGCAGCCAACGCAATGCGAGCAATATTAGTACAAGGGCTGGGGATGGCTTACGTTTTGGAAGATTTATTGATCAATTTAGCCTTTGCCATTGGATCAATAAGTTTGGGGTTGATTGTTTTCAGTCGTAAAAACAGAGTATAGGAGAACAAAAAATGACAAAAAAAAATAAAATTACAATAGTGCTTTGTACATTTCTCGTCTTAATTCCCACATTTCCATATCAATTGAGCTCAAATTTACCTTCTGAAGATTATTTCGTTCCAGAACATTTAATTTCACCACATAGCTCTGCAGAAACGATCTATATTTGGGAACACAATTTAACTACAGATTTCCAGCAAGTATTCTTAAATCTAACTTTTGCATCGGAATATCAAGTAAATCAGACGCTGGATTTTATCTTAGATGCTTCAATTAATAATGGTTATATACAATTCCACTTCCTTCAAATTTTCTTTTTAGACAATAATAAAGAGGATTATGCGTCTTTAGAATCATTTTTAGGAGGTGTTGCCACCCCAGGATTAGCCTTTCACCAAAAAATATCACTAAATTTTACCCGAAATATTCTTCCCATCAATAATTCTGAAATTTCGTTTAAAATTGGCATGTACTGGAATGGAACACAATTTGATCAATATGTTGGGGATCAAGGTAGCTATTCTGTTGATTTGCTAAGCACTTATTCCGATTTCAAAAGTGAAGGGAGCGGAATATGGTTTCTTTTTTGGGAATTTCCGACTGTATGGATGGCAATTGTAGTAAATGGAGTCATAATAACTCTCGTTTTAGGTATGATCATATTTTTCCAAAAAAAGAAAAGAAATAACCCAAAAGAAACCCAAAAAAAAGGTGAAAAAGAAAACTTGAAATAGATAGATTCAACACAATAGAATTTATCATCACATCGCATGAATAATACGATTTTCCGAGAATTCGGTATTTTTTTTCATATTTTACAATTCTTATTTGCCACCAACTCATCTGTTTTTTTCATGAATCCGTTGAATAAAAATAAAATTCATAAGAAGAAGAAAACCATTTAGAATGAAAATTTCGACGAATAGTACAACGAATGATCCATCAGGATTGAATAGCCCACCAATTGGCACTTCAGATCCCACAATTTGAAATATGAGCCAAACACCACCAAATTGAACAATATATTCAAGTAACAAGAGGGGGATTAATAGAAAAGAACGACTAAAAATTTGCCCGTAGATAGTTTGCCATTCATTTTTTGCATCGATCCATGAATTCTGAAGATTTTTTCTAAAAGTAATTTGAGGTTGCTTCAATTTGATATAGAAGAAATTTATAACAATATAAACCAAGATTATTGACATCAACCCAAAAAGTACTTCTAAAATGATGAAAAACACACCTACATATGCAAAAGAAATTAGTTGGGAGACAAAAAAGACGATTCCATAAATAAATCCGCCCAAAATAACCCCAAAACTTAGAAATGTTCCGAATACAATAAAATAAGTCCGGAAGACTGAAACATAGGATTCAGATTTGATGGACTCGGGAGACTTAGGGTTTTGTGATTTTTGGAGTTGGGCATATTGAGATACTACAAACGGAATGACGATTAAAAGACTAATTATTCCCGGGATAAGTCCTAGAATAAATTGGCCAGAAGGCTGAAAAATAGTCAATAAAGTCATCACGAGGAATTGAAAAATAGAAAACAAAATCAATACAGTTCGCAATTTTGTGTTAGTTCTAATAATTTTAATGAAGTTGAAAATATTGAAATCGATCCAAAAATGGCTCTCTGGCTTTTCTATTGAATTAGAGTCTCTTATCATATCAATAATATAATTTTTATATTAATAAATTTGATCCAGTATCGATTTTCTACTAAGGATATGCACCTTAAAACAAAACGATAAATGAATTTGCTTTCAATGTTATTGAAACTTCCTTTTGGAAACAATTCCAGCACAAATTCGTTGATATAAAGAAATATTTTATGTTAAAAAAAAAAAATGAGAGAATTGTGTGAAAAAGGAAAAAAAATAAAATTAGAGGACAAGGTAGAGATTTCGAACAAATCGATTTTCGTATTTTTGACGTGTTTTAATCATGTTTTTCACCTGCATATTTGAGTATATTATTTAATTACTACAATGAAAACACCTCTTTGAATCATCTTGAGCCCGATTTTTATCAATTTCAAAAAAATACCTCCCAAATTTTTCACAAAATTTCTCATAGATCTATTTCCTTAAATGAGTGTTTATGTAATTAAACTTCTATCAAGAAACGTTATTATCTCTAGATGTGTTATTATCTCTAGAAATGGTTCCAATACCTTCAGATGAAAAAACTGAAAATACCAAAGATCGCCCCACTGAAGTTTGTGAGGATGAACCAGCGGATCACGTATTAGAAGTTCTTCATTCTCCGAATGAAAAGCCCGAAAAGCAAAATAAGTTAACCAATCAAGAAACGGAACATTTAGTTCCAACAAAATGGGATGAAGTTCAGTTTTCGTTTCCCCAACCCCGGGTGAAATTTGGAAAGGGGATGTTAGAAGAATTACCGAAGGCTATTTTTTCGCTTTTGGACCCCATGTTAATGCATATAAAAAAAGCGGCGATTGAACAGCCTAAATTGTTGATAGTTATCGGAGGAAAATCATTAAAATCTTCTGGAGCTTTAGATCGTTTATTAGCGGCTTGTGAAAGAAACGCTATTGTTACCTTAATATACTCATGTGGAAGTGGAGAAGCAACTATTGATATGGTAAATGAAGGAGTTCAAATTGCATTGGATGAGAAACCTCATTACATAGCGGGAATCGGAGGAGGGTCAGTAATAGATGTTGCAAAAGCAATAGCAGGTATTGCAACGAACGGAGGACTGGTAGAAGATTATTATGAAGGTAAACCTTTTGAGTTACCAGGAATACCCTTGATAGCTGTACCAACAACAGCAGGTACTGGATCCGAAATAACCAATAATGCCGTGCTTATCGATAAAGTGAATGGGTTTAAAAAAAGCATTCGAGGAAACCAACTCATTGCAAAGTTCATCTTGTTAGATCCGGAATTAACCCTTTCTTGCCCTCCCGATATTTCGGCTTCAAGTGGAGCGGATGCATTTGTTCAAGCAATTGAAGCATATGTTTCTAAATTTAGCCATCCATTAGCCGATATTTATGCAATGGAAGCTATTGTGCTCATAAGTCGCAATTTGAAGAAAGTTTTTGAAAATGGACAAGACTTTGCAGCACGAGCAGAAATGTTATTAGGTTCATATTACGCAGGAGTTGCATTCTCCAATGTAAATTTAGGATTAGTGCATGGACTCGCCCATCCAATTGGAGTTAAATACGATATACCACATGGTAGAATTTGTGGAGCTTTATTACCTTGGGTAATTGATTATAACTTAGAATGGCAAGCGAAAAAATATGCCAACATTGCAAAAGTGTTAAGTCAACTTGATTTATTCAATAAATACGAGCCTGAAGGAACAGATTACGAAAATGCACGAAGATTAACGGGAATGATAAAAGAAATTTTCTCCCAAGTACAAATCCCGCTAAGATTACAAGACATAGGTGTATTAAAAGAAGATTTTGAGTGGATTATCACCCAGACCAAGGGAAGATCAGTGAATGCCAATCCCCGTCCAATTGATCCGGAATCATTACGACAATTATTGGACAAAGCATGGTAATTTTTTTTAAATCAAAACTAGGATGCTTGAGAATGAAAATTATTTCAGAAGAAGAACAGCCTGTTCACGGAGGAGTACGATATATGAATCGAGGTCCAGATATTGACTGGGGTTTGATAACATTGCAACCAGGAGAAGAAAAACCAGCACATTTTCATGAACATATGGGTGAAACCTTTTATGTACTCCAAGGAATAATGACATTTAAATTGGAAAAAGAAGAAATCCAGATCCCAATGGGATCTGCAATTCGCTTGGAAGCCAATGAATCGCATGGATTAGAAAACAAAGAAAATAATCCAGCTAAACTGATTTTCATTAAAGAAAAATATCTCCCTGAAGATAAAATCAATTGCACTTAAAACCTATTCATAAAAAATACAACTTGCTTTTTTGTTGTAAAATTATTTTTTGATAAAAATAGAAATGAAAAAAGAAAATTAATACTTCTTGAATTTAAGAAATCCAATTACTACCATCACGGCACTAATTCCTCCGAAATACAAAATTATTGCAGGAAAATGACTTTTGGAGGTAATAACCAAATTTTTATTATAATCCTTTAGAGAATTAGCGGTTAAATTTTCTTGGGAATTTCCTTCTGCATCAAGAATCTCAATAGTAAAATCTGATATCGGTACATTTCGAATCAAGATATGCCCTTGGGAATCTGTAGTTTTAGGTGCAATGGGGTAATTTTCAAAATTACTCATCAAAGTTCCATAAGGAATGTCGTTAATATAAATATTAACTTGAACATTAGCCAAAGGTGTCTGAATGCGATCGGTCACCGTCAATTTTAAATCATAAACTCCAATATAGCCAACAGTTATGACATCAATTTCACCTTTAAACAAGAGATATGGAGTTAACTGACTTTGGGCGAGCATCGAAATACCATCGATAAAAACTTTACCTAGGCGTTCGCTGGGTGTAAGATACGCCGATCGATTAACATTTTCAACGGAAACATCTCGACCTAAAGCACTACGGAGATCTGGATCACCCCACAAGTGGGAATAATATATGGATGTATCATTAAATCCAAAATAGACTAACATTAAGTCCGCCGGACCTTCAGTAATAGTTATTTTGTAATCGCGTTCACGACGATCCGTTCCGGATACAAGGCGATCTTCACACCAAAAGCCGTCTACGACTTCCAAAAATTCAACTGTGAAATTTGCATAAAATCGACCCTCAATTGACACTCCCGAAGAAATGTTAAGATAATCGTCAATTTGAATAATTTTTTCATTTAATAAATTTGTATCGTAGGAAAAATCCGTTTTATTTAACTCATTATAACTTTCAACACTGACATCAAAGATTTCATTTTTATTTGGCAAATTTATGTTAGTTAGGGCTCGAATAGGTAAATTAGAAGAGCCTCCAATTTTTACATAATAATCATAAACTTGAGTAAATGTTGTGGACAAATTTGTCATGTATTGAGGAGCACCTGCTAAAATTTCGCCTTCTTCGGTTTCAACCCGGGTAGTTACAACTTTCCATTGGGAAACAGGCACCTTGACATTATAATTATATCTGATCCGAATGGAGTCACTTGGATCATTTAAATATTCATTTTCAAAATTATAGAAAAAGGTTTTTTTTCCAAGATTAGTCTCAGTATAAAATAAGGATTCGTTGGTAATTTCGATCCCATCAACTTTCAGAACGGATATTTCGGCGGGTTGAACGACTGGAGTGAATCCAACAACTTTTTCTTCCAAATCGGCAATGGATTCATTGTATGCCCATACTATTTCAGTTAAAAATTGAATAGTAATGTTGGCATCTCGATCAGTTGCTGTACCGACAGCATTAGAAGTAGAAGCGGTCTCAATTGTTCCAACAAAGGAAGTTTGATCATCATTATCAACAATATAAGTAATATTGCTATTGGCTACAAAATTTGTGACAGTCAAACTTTCGAGAACATTGACATCAATGATTTCAATATCACCTAAAGCATTTGAAAGGTCTTCCTTAACTGCTAAAGGTTCACTTGGTGCGGCATTCTCTGTAGATGCCAAAGGATTAAAACCCATTAATTGAGAATTGTTTACTGGATTTGGATTGTTACCATCTGTCAGATACTGACAAATCATGGAACATGCTAATAGGCCAAGCAAAACAAAAGATAATTTCGAAATTTGCTTTGCATTCTTCCGGCCACGCGTTTGAAACTGTGAATAACTAACCATCTTATTGACACTGATAAATATATTTTTATTATTATATAGGTTTCTGAGTAGATTTCCCTGTAAGGGAGAGCAATCAAGCATTTTCTGAAAATGCATCCACTCAAAGGGATATACCTTCTAATTATACTTTCAAATCAGCTATAAAAAAAAAGATAATTGGTGCATTGAAATGATTTTGATTTTCTCCAAGGAAGGGTTAATTTTTATGGAACTAGATGTTTTTTTAAATATAAAAAAAGCGGAAAAATAAGTACCATGATCAATCCACAATTTGAACAATATCTTGAAACGGCATCAATGGAATTTTTAGAGAATTTATCCAAATATAGCCAAATTTTATCAATTCATCATTCCGATGCAGATGGAATAACTGCAGGAGCCATAATTAAGCAGATGCTCAACCGATTAAAAGTAAAATACACCCAAACCTCCTTCAATTTAGAAATCTCATGGGAAAAATATCTAAGTTCTTTTAATTTTGATCCTTCAATACCACAAGCAATCATATTTTCAGATGTATGCCCATCAGGACAAATCTTAATAGATTTTCTAGAACAATTTCCCAATATTGACATATATAATTTAGATCATCATCTATTTCGCCCTGATCCAACGCGAAAGATGCCTGAAAACGTATATAATTGTAATCCAACCCAGTTTGGACTTCATGGGTTGAAAGAAATTGTAGGATCTACTTTGAATTATCTTTTTGCAAAAGCAGTTTCGGAAAAAAATACAAACTTAGCATGGTTGGCAGCATTAGGAATGGGGGGAGATACACTACAACACATCAATGAGTACAAGTCTTACAACCTATTAGTCATAGAAGAAGCCATTGAACTTGAACAAGTTATCCTCCATGAAGGACTCTGTTTATTTGGTGGCCAGAATGAACGGATCGATAAAGCCTTAGCGCAATCAATTCTCCCTTTTGTTCCCGAAGTTGAAGGTGATCCAAAAATAGCGAAGACCATATTAGAATCTTTAGAAATCATCCCTAAAACAAAAGTGAAGGAACTAACGATAAATGAAGTGAACCAAATTGTGGCAAGATTTACAAATCCCAATTTGAAAGGTAAGTTTCTAACCCTTCCAAAAAAAAAGGGATTGTTAGAATATGTTTTTGAACATGCTCAATTGATATCTATTTTAGGTCATGATCGACCAGATATTGCTACCAACTTACTTAGTGCAACAAAGGCCACAAAGGAATTTAAACAGAAATATTTAGATTATATTCAAGGAATTGTTAAGAATCTTACAACCTTTGTTAAAATGGACAAAATTGAATCCACTCATGCAATTATTGTAAATTTAACTGGAAAAATCCCCATTGAAATGTGGTCGGATACAGGTAGTTTTGCATCCATAAATCAAATCTATGACCCTTCTAAGATGTTATTTATTGGAGGAGAAACAAAAAGTGAATTTAAGTTTTCGGTTAGAACTACCTCCCAATTCATAGAATCTCATAATAATTCAGGAGTGAACATTGTAATCAAAAAAATTATGGACCAAATTGGAGGTGATGGAGGAGGACATGGATTAGCAGGCGGTATTCGCATCCCACTGGAACTTCTTCAACCTTTAATAGAACAAATCGATTCCATAATTAACAATCTATAAAAGAGACTCAAAATGAAATTTCAACCTTTTAGAGACCGTGATTACATTCAAGATAAACAAGGAGGGATCTATCAAGTAATAGGTTCGATTCATCCCCAAAATAAAGTAATCGCGTTGCAAAAATATCAACGAATTTCCCCTAAAGATGATCCAGAGATTCATAAACGACTGATACCCGTCAATGATCCAATTAGCAAGGTTAGGAACCACGATCTTATGTATTGGAAACAAAAAACCACTGCAGAAGAATTTATTCGCGTTTTACCGAATTACTCATCTAAATCCGCTGAAGCAAATATTAAAAGCCATTCATTTAAAAATTTCAACTCTGTTTTTCAAATGGAGTTAATTGAAGTCCCTTATGAACAAATATTACATCATTGGCATCCACAACAGCGGTTTAAAGATCTGTTATTAATTATTGAGAAAGGAAGTTTACAAGAAAAACAAAACTTAGATCGCCTAGAACGTGAAACTGTTGAAGTGGGATTAAACTTAAATGAATTATTCGGGATAGATTTGGATCATATTGGAGTAACTGGATCTATTTTATGGGAATCACATCATAACAAATCAGATATTGATATAATGATTTATGGGATCGGAGCGACAAAGAAGATAGTTGAAGCATCTCTAAATATTTCCTCCCACAAACGTGGTTTAAGAAGGTATAAAACGACTGAAATTCTTCCTCTGGCAGAAAAAATGGCTTTGAAAACAGGAAGGGATATGGAAGAATGCTTTGAATATATATATCGGAAGAATTACCTATTCTTTTTCAACCAACGGAAAGTTTCCATCACATTTGCGCCAACCTTTTCGGAATTGATTCATTATCCATTTTATTATAGTGATACAATTTTTTCTTCTTTGACACCCATTAGGATCAAAGCAAAAATCAAAAACAATAGATGGGGATATTATTATCCCAGTCTCTTTGAAATTGAATGCATTGAAATTATGGAGAAAAAATTTGAAATCTACCGAGAAGAAATTACCCGTTTAATGGTCTATGAACATGAATTGGTCGGCCACTTTAGGACGGGTGATTTCGTGGAGATTCGAGGGTTATTGCAAAAAGCGACAAACGTTCCTTCGTTTAAGGAAATTGGAGCTATTGATACTTTTCAAATCTTCTTAGGGGGTCAAGAAACTTTTGGGAACGAATATATCCACTTAATAACAATTGAAGAGGATTTAAATGGTGAAATTTAACAAATCTAAAAAAAAATCAGGCAAAATTCAGAAAAAAGATATGAATGATATACAAAAAACTCTTTCTTTGTATCAAGATGAAGACAATCCCAATTTGTACAATCTTATTTTGCTAATAAAACCGAATTCACGAGAAAATAGGCTCTTTAGAGAAGGAGAACATTTTTATTTGAATATTTCGGCACCTCCTGTCAAAGGAAAGGCTAACATTGCCATTATTAAATTCTTAAGTGCAAAACTTAAAATTTCAAAATCTGCAATTAGAATAGTGCGTGGTCACACAGCATCAACCAAAACGTTAATTTTAGAAATTTCAAATAGTTCCATTGAAGAAGTGACTCAGAAATTGATTAAATAATTGTCATATCACTTTTAATTATCTATTACCAAGTAATGCCGACACACTGAACACTGAAGTAATGTAAGAAGACGGTTGCTTGACACTCTGCGACGATAATTCATTTTCGATCCACATTTGGGGCATATCTTATCTCGAAGTATCGTTTCAGTTTCGACCATCACCATTATTCACTTTTTATATCTAATAAAACTATTAATCAACTATATATATCGTCGCGCTATTTAATACCACAATTGTGTATTGCTTGTAGGATCATAATATCGGCAATAGTATATATATTTATTTTTTCGAAAGCTTCCAAAAAAGTGTCTTCATCGGGAAGTTTATTAAAACAATCTAATTTACTCTACTTTAAATTACTCAAACATTAAGAATTTATCCATATCGAGCGGAGTGTATAATAAATTCGTTTTAAACATTTAAAAAGTAGAAATTAGTTAGAAATTAATCAGTACAAATAGCAAATATTGAAATCGATAACAAAAAAAAACGCAAAATTATTAAAAATAGAGAAAATTTGATAAAACCAGATTCACTATAGATCATTAACGCTATAAAAAAGATTATTTTTTTAAGGGTTTTTTACATGAAATTTCAAGAAATGAATTTAAACCACTCCCTATTACATGGATTGAAACAGATGGGAATGGAAACAGCCACAGAAATCCAAGAACGAGCAATTCCAGAGATAATAGATTCCCCAGATACGCATATCATTGCTCAAGCGCGCACGGGATCAGGAAAAACACTCGCTTTCGCGATCCCACTAGTAGAAAAAATTGATAATACTTTGCAAACAGTTCAAAGTGTTATAATCGTCCCAACCCGAGAATTATGCAAACAAGTTGCAGAGGTTTTTGTAAAACTCACAAAATATCGCCACATTAAAGTGGTTCAAGTCTATGGAGGAGTATCAATTGATCGACAAGTCCAAGAAATTCAGGAAGGGGCTCAAATCATTGTTGCGACCCCCGGACGTTTAATTGATCTTTTTAATCGACATCGAGTATCTTTTACGGATGTGAAATTTGTAGTTCTTGATGAAGCCGATCGTTGTTTGGATATGGGATTTATGCCCGATATTGAGTTTTTATTATTGGATGCAATGAGAGATGTTCATCCTCGATTAATCTTGTTTTCTGCAACGATGTTAGATGCAGTATATGATTTAACTAAACGGTTCACTGGAGATAAAAATGTAATTGAAATTGATGTCTCACAAGATTCAATGACAGTAGAAAACTGTAACCAATACTATTATTTAATCGATGATTTCAAGGATAAATATTACCATTTCATCCGAATCATTCGTCAAGAAAAGCCAATTCACTGTATGATATTTGTTAACACAAAAAGAACAGGAGATTGGCTATATCAACGTTTTCAAAATGAAGAAAGATTACCACTTAAACCGGAATTAATTTCAGGAAATTTAACTCAACGAAGAAGAGAAATCGTTTTAGATAAATTTCGAAAACGCAAAATTAATTGCCTAATTGCAACCGATGTAGCAGCTCGAGGATTAGATGTAGAAAAAGTCAGTCATGTGTTTAATTATGATATTCCAGAATTTGAAGAGAACTATGTCCACCGTATTGGTAGAACCGCTCGAATATCGAATGCATCAGGTAAAGTTGCAAAAGGAATCGCAATTTCATTAGTTATGAATGATCAAATGCGTACTTTATCTAGAATTGAGGGATTCATGAGTAAAGATATTGAAAAACGGCCTTTACCTCAACGAAGACAATACTCTTCGTCAAATAGACAATCTTCGGGATCTCACTCAGAGAGGCATCTTAACACCGACCATCCAGCCCGTAGAAATCGTAACAATCCAAAACGTACCTATAAAAAATCAGGTCCAAAGAAAAATGATCGAAAAAAACCCGATCGACGCAATTTCTTGTACTAATTTTTCTGTTTCTTTTTTCCTTAAATTTTTTAAACTTCGCATGCAAACATAGATCATAGGTTAACCTAATGAAAATCACTTCTTCCCAAATGTTGATGCCTTTAATTAAACAAAGTTCCGCAATTTTATTTGATCTTGATGGAACACTTTTTAATCTCCATATTCAATGGCAAGATATTA
This sequence comes from Candidatus Lokiarchaeum ossiferum, assembly GCA_025839675.1. Taxonomy (GTDB): domain Archaea; phylum Asgardarchaeota; class Lokiarchaeia; order Sigyniarchaeales; family Promethearchaeaceae; genus Lokiarchaeum; species Lokiarchaeum ossiferum. The sequence continues at coordinate 3,984,172 of CP104013.1, read as the reverse complement.
GACAGCATATTTTAAGTCACTATAAACGTACTTATGGAATAGAAATCCCAGAAAAAAAGAAATTTTTCAAAATATTCCGCTACATACGAACTGAACAAGGCGATCAAGCATTTCAGTATTATCAAGATTATATGCGTAATCAAGAACTCATTGCACTTAAGGAAAAAAGATTTGAGCCGCTAAAACTATTTACAATGGGTATAGAAAAAATGGCAGAACATCTTCGATTTGATTGCTTCTTTGGAATCGTTTCTAATAATTTCCACGAAACAATTCTTGAAATTTTAAATCAATTTGGCTCAAATGATAAATTTAAAGTAATAATTGGTCGAAATGATGTGTCAAATGAAAAACCCAACCCCGAGGGATTAATTCGAATAATGGACGGATATGATCTACTTCCAGAAAAAGTCCTTTTCATCGGTGATAGTAAGGTGGATGAAGAAGCAGCTGAAAGAGCCCAAATTAATTTTATTTATGTTGACGATTTGAACCGAATTCTAAAAATTGAAGAGTAATCGATTTTTTTTAAAAAGTTCCATAGAATGGAGTTCCCACGATGGATTTTACTGAAAACGAATTTTTTAGAAAATTAGCAAAAAGTTGGGCTAAATTTTTCTCAATCCCACTCGAAAATTTTTTAGATCCTGAAATTTCAATAATTGAAGAACCAGATTTAAAAAAAACCAATGCTTTCAATTTCTGGACGTTTGATAAGAAGCGAATTATTCAAGTAGCACCTAGTTTTTATAAAAAAATTTTAAAAATGAACGATAATAATCCTTTAGAACAATCAATTTCCATGGAAGATTTTATATCTAAAATGGAGAGTGAAGGGTTTCAGAAAGATGATCTAATATACATTTATCACTTAAAACCGGGAGAACTGAAACGAAAACCATTATTTGATGAGTATACATTCCGTTTTCTCAAATTAAAAGATCAATTCATCCTGAAACGACTTCAATTTGCATGTAGCAAGTTTGAAGTAAAAAATTCATGGGTAAAAATAACCCACCCCGAAGTTTTAGGGTGTTTTCATGGAAAAAAATTAGTCGCCGTATCCAGCATGGTCAATTTTGGAGATGCTAAAGATATTGGAGTTCTAACACATCCAAAATTTCGTAGAAAAGGATTGGGTAGGCTATTGATTTCTGAATTATGCAAGAAAGCACTACGAAAAAATGAATTACTTCTCTATCGATGTCATGATGGAAATTTGGGATCAATTTCAGTCGCGCGTTCATTAGGATTTACAAAATTCTTTGAAGAAGTAACCTTTTCTGCCCGAACAGAGAAATAATGTAATAAAAATTTTTAAAAAATTAGTCATCCAAATCTGGATGGCCAATGAAAACCAAGAAAAAGACAAAAATAAAGACAAAAGCTGCCCCCCCCACAATAATTTTCCTAAGAATATCTGAAAACGCAAACCTATCATTCCCAAAAATAGTGGTTGCCACCCAAAATACTGCGAACATGATTAATGAAAGGGGACTTTGTAACAATTTATTGCTGGAAGATTTCCCCGCATTGCGACTATTTACAAAGTTAGCAATAAAGGATAAAATCCAAAATACCATTCCACCATAATACAAAATTTGAACAAATTCTATATTATAAAATTCTAGCAAAAATAGAAACCCAGTTATCACAATTTCTACAAACAAAATATCGGTATTGGATTTAACCGAACTGCTTCTCCTACCTTCCGATTCCCCAACCGCATTTCGATAAAGTAACATGAAATTTCCAATCGGGAGAGCAACACCTAATCCTTTCATAATAAAATACAAATACTCTAAACCCCCTCCATTCCAAAAATTCAAGAAGAAGTCTACTGAAAAACCGATTAACTCTGGAACAACAAGAATAGAACAGAAAATCATAGGGATATTGACAAAGAAAGTAAAGAATTTTACAAATTTCTTTGTTTTATCATCTAAATCATCCCAATTTACCTTGGAAGTTAATAAAGTAAAAACAAGGGAAGAAAACGCCAATACACCGACGATTGGAGTCAATAGGGGAATTAAAAAGGATACCAGCATAACAATAGCACAAACACCATAAAAGATAATGTAATGGGCAGAAATCACAGAAGATGTCTCCCCCATCAATTGAATTGTGCTTGCGAGGCGTTTTCCCGTCAAGAAAAGGAAATACAACCAAGAAATACAAAAGAGAATTGGAGAAATCCAATTAGCCGAAATACTTACAATTTGAGAATTGTATCCCCAATCAAAAGGCAACCATTCCAACTTGAAGTCAAAAGTAAAGAAGACTACTAAAATATAGATGGGGCAAAAGATCGCGAAGATGAGAACCAAAATTCTGCTTAGTTTCAGATTCATTTCTTATCACTTACATTAAGATAACCAACAAGAGGTAATAAGTGTTTTAGCAACCAATCTTTATCGCCCGAAGAAGTAAGTTATGTGGATTGATTTGGTCAAGGTAAATTTTTTTTTGGTTTTAAAGCAACTATGCCATTGGCCACTAAAATACATATTCCGCTCAAAATTAATAGCAAAGTTAACTCATGATCCAGAATAGCTGTAAGAAGAGCCCCCATTATTGTTTCGGAATAAGAGAAAATGAGTACATCCCCCGCTTCATCATGTTTTAATGCAATGTTTCTTAAAAAGAAAGCAATCACAGTCGGAATCAAACCCAAACCAAAGGCGATGGCCCAATGGATGGGTGACATGGTTCTAAAATAAGAAAAATCAAGCAGGGAAAACATAACAAACATCACAAGGGTTTCTAAAAAGATTAAACTCAAACTGCTATAAATTAAATCATCAGAAAGTTTGGTTTCTGATAGTCCTTCTGAAGAAATTATAGAATTTGTCAGAGCAGTATCTTGATACAATCGAGATTTGTCAAAAATCATGATTCGAAATACATTTGCAGCCCCCATTAATACTCCAGATATCAATCCTATAAGTATGCCCTTCCAATATGATTCTGAAGAAGAAGCCAGATCCCAAGGTTGTGTTAAAATTAGTACTCCAATCATGGTGATTAGAAACGCTAATAGATCATTTTTATCAGGACTTCGTTTTAGAAACAACCACATAAAAAACACAGAAAATATAGGTCCAGTCTTTAAAAGAAAAACGGCAGTTCCATAACCTAAATTCATAATAGCATAAAAATAACAATATATAAGCACAGGACCAGTAATACTTTGAAGTATGGTTAACCAAGGATGAGAAAAGAACAGTTTTTTAATATATCCCAATTTTTTTGAAAAAAGCAAGATGGGAAAAATGATAAGCGCACCAAACAATCCCCTTAATGCCACAATAGCATTAGTTGACAGAAGATTTAAGCCCAGTAAAAAAAATCCAATAGTTCCCATTAAAATACCGCTGAGAAAAATTTGAATTTGAGCTTTTGATTTCTCGGAGAGGAGTCTGACCATAAGATTTCGCAACAGTTTTATTCAATAATCTGCTCAAAATATGCGACAATGCGGAGTTTTTTATCAAAAGGACCAAAATCAGCAATAATCCCACGCATTCCATTCCTATCATGGGGTAATTCTTTTTCGAGTTCTAAAGTTATCACACCCGTTTTTCCCGGCGCAATATCTTCCCCTTCTAATAATTTTACGGGACTGATTCCAAGATCTGCAATTGCATGGTAAGCTTTGGCATCTTTTGGAGATATCATACCCGATTCGCTTTGAGGACGATAATAAGGAGAAACATGAACTTTCGCTTGAAATTTGGAGGAAGTAGTCATGGCCCCTAAAGTGCAAAAGATCGCATTCCGATCGATTTTATCTCCTTTAATGCCTTTAAGAGCAAGGCCCACCCGATCTCCTTCTTCAGCAGTTTTAAAATCGCGATCTTGCTTTTGAATCGATCGTAAAATGACTTTATTCTGGACCGGAACAATATCATACATTTGTCCCGCTTTTACTTGTCCTTTAGTCACTAAGCCTAACGCCACAGTACCAATTCCTTGAACCGGAAACACATGATCAATTAGGACCTTACTATATGGAGCATCTTTTGGATCGGGTTTTGGAGTTGATGTAAACAAATCGGATACCTTCTGCTTTAATTGCTGATAGTTTTCCCGATCTTTAAGAACGACTAATTCCATGGCTTTCAATGAAGTATTTGCAACCACTTTTGGCAATTGATTCTGAATTTCTTCTACACGCCACTCATTTGTAGGTGTTATACCTCCAATCACTGCAATAAATTTGGAATTAAAATGTTGTGCATACAAATCCATAATCACCATAATTTCACCAATTTCGGAATTAATTCCAGTTTCGGAATCTATGATCATGATATGAACACTCGTTTCTGCACAGGTTTGAACTAAAGATTTTATTTTTTCAGGATATGCAATCGGGGCAACCGCAGTAAAAATCATATTCATCCCCGAATCTAGCCGATTATAAAATTGCAAGTCTGATCTTGTGCCTGGACTGCCGAATGCTTCACCCACCAGTTTGGTAATATCATGATTCGCTCCCAAGAGACCGATGGTAATGGATCTTTCAACTTCACTCATAGATATTATAATATAGCAAAATCAAAAAATATTCCGCTAGTTCAATTTTGAACCAAATATCTCCCAATTGGTAGAACAACATATATCTCCGCAAGCCAAGTTGCCTCTATCTCGTGGGATTGATGAGACATAATTGTATGTTGTAATTAATTCACAATACTTTTAAGGATCATGAACAAAATGTAAAACCAGCAATATTTGGTCTAATGGGTAAATATTGAAAATTAAATCGAAAATTGTTTGGGTTTTTTTTAAAAAAAAATGGGTTTTGTGGTTGAAAAATGAAATTAAACCGAAAATTAATTGTAAGCGCAATGTTTATGGTTGTTCTGTTCTCCTTTATGGATTTTGGTGCTGCTTTAGGGGATGAAGGAGATGGAAACGCACTAAACATAGTAGGATTATCCCTCCCAGGTGATATAATTCTCACTGCAGGAGGTAAATATACTGATTTAATCCCGGGTCATTGGGATCATTCAGCAATTTATCTTGGATGGTCATATCATTATGATGCTGAAGCCGAATATTCCCATTGGGGATATTTTTGTATTGAAGCCACCCCTGATGGAGTAGTCTTTAATGATGTATCTCGATTGAATAAGGCAGATGAAGCTGAATTGTTAAGAGTTACAGGAGTTACGGATTGGATTCGATCAAAAGTAATTGAATATGCCAATGCATACGCCACGGGAGCATGGGAAACATCATGGTTCCGTACGACCTGGAAATGGGGGTCCAAAACGGAATATGATTATAATTACCTATATGGAATGAGCACTTACAAATCCATGTATTGCTCAGAATTATGTGCCAAAGCTTACGATTGGGCAATGGATGGTGCCCCAGGCAATCCATGGGATTACGATTATGACAACAGTGATTCTAACACCAATACTATCGATGCGGATCCTGGCTGGAGTGGTTCAGACTACTTTTGGGCTTGTGCTCCGAGCGAAATCCATGATTCAGCTCGCACTTATTTAATTGCACATTCCTACTAAGAACCTTTTTTATTTTTTTTTTAATATTTCCACACTAATAATGTACCTGATTATTCTGGATTTAGAAAATATTATATCATTTTCCTTCTAACTTTTGTTACGAGGCAAAAAACAATATGTATCCTAATTTTATCTTCGACTTAATTTGTCTGATCATTCTGATTCTTTTTTCGATTGGGTATGGAGTGCTATATTCAAAAGTAAAACTAGCAGAACATTGCTCAAAATCTTTAATGAAACAATTTTTAATTGTGCTACTTCTAAATATTTGTAAGATTATAATTGGAATTTTTTCTTCAAACTTTTTTTCTAACCTTACCATGGATGAACAAATGATTATATGGACAGAAATTGTGATTTTTTCAAGACTTGGACGAATTTCTTACTTTTACAAAATGTCATCATTGATTCTTGACATATTATGTACAATTATTCTTGTTTATCAAATTGATATGAAGTTGTTATATAACAAGACAAATGGAAAATTATCAAAGGGTGTAATTATTTTATTTGGATTGAAATTGATTACTCTGGGAGCTGTTTTTGCTGTTATGAACAATCGAAATATTGGATTTTTTGAGATTATTTTGCTCCCAATTCTCTGTACAATCATATTTTTGACTTCAAAGAAAACACCCCAGATTAAACATTATAGCCATTTTCTCACTATTGGTTTAATTCTATTTTTTTTCAATTACTATGCTTTTTGTCCATTCTTTCCCTTTTATATGAGTGGTTTTGTTCAAAAAGTCTTCAGTTTTATCCTTTACTTAGGAATTATTATTTTAGGGATAGCATTTTTCCGAACAACTCATTTTCCGTTAATAAACGCAAAATTCCGAAGTATTTACGCAGTGAATTCCCCCGATGAACAACAGGCGAAGGAGGCAAAACTCAAGCCGTCATATAATTTTGGAGCCCCTCGGACCTCTGATTTTAATAGTTAATACTTTTTTTTTGATTTTTTTATTTAGGTATTATCAAAATTCATTTCGGGATACAATTCCTGAACGCAATCATTGCATAAACTGTGAGTTAAACGGATATCTGTATTTTTTTGGAGATATTCTTCAACATTTTGCCAATATCCCGAATCATCTCTAATTTTCTTACAATTTGCACAAATAGGAAGTAGTGTTTTTAATGTGGAAACCTCATTTAATGCAGCTTGTAATCTATCATTTTTTTCTTGTAGTTCGACATTTTGAATTAATAATTTTTTAGTTTTTTCTTCAACTTTCAACTCTAATTCTTGGTTTTTCTTTTGAAGTTCCTTAATTGGAACAGTTTCTCCATTTTCTTGAATTATAAGAGGGGAGGAGATATGCTTATGAACGAGTTTCCATAGATTTTTTTTCTTTTGAAATATAACACTAATCCTTAATCCTTCAAAAGACAATATACCATCATCAAGTGACACTTTTATATCTAATTCAGCCATCCCAGTAAAGAAATTCGAAGAATGAGAATGAATTTTCTCTCTATTAATTTGAATATCTAATTTTGAAGGAACTTGCTCAACTTCGCGAATGTAAAGTTCGGTAAAATCTTCAAAATCAAATGAATTTTCATCCGATCCGGTTCCAAAACCACTAAAATCATCAGAAAAAATTTCAAGAAGCCTATTCATATCCCTCAGTGAATAAGAATCCAGATAGTCATGAAATATTTCCCAATGCTGATTTTCCAATTTCCTCAGAATAATAAGATTCCTAAATCCTAAATAAGTTGTTTTTTTTTAAACAAAAACCATAATCCTCCCATACAGGAAACCATGATAACTAACACCCACCAAAAAGATATTTGAGGAAAATGAATATTATTCATTCCAAATATTCCAGCTATCAAACTGGGAAGTAATAGTATGGAGGTAACAAAGGTGTAGCGGGAAAGAACGCGATTTGTTTTACTCGATTCCGCATTGAAGAATAAATTCATCAAATCAGAAATAGTAGCGCGGAGAATATCTTGTTCATCAAGTAAATGGCGGATATGATCATCCAACTCAGGTGGAATAAATTCTTTCTTAAAAATAGGCATATTCGGACTTTTCATACGATTCACAACTTCCCGATCCGCTTGAAGAATCTTCACAGTATCAAAAATTGATTCCCGAATTCCAATCAAACGAGAAAGAGTAGTTTGTTGATCTACCCGCTTTTGACTCAGTATACTCCATTCAATATCATCAGAAAGCTTCCTCCACCCATCAAGCACGTGATATGTGGGATCTATTAACGCATCAAAGTATGTTGTGGAGAGGTATGTGATTCCACCCCGAATGAGCATTTGTGGATTTCGGTTAAATAATCGGAAGAGTTTGTCTAAAGGTAATGGAATCCCAACATGGATAGACATTAAAATATTTTCATCAATAATCAACCCGCATTGATGTTCTGATTTCCCATCAATTTCAGTTGGATGTTTCCCAATGCTTTTAAATAAAATAAATAAATATTCTTGATAATCATCCAAACGTGGCCTACTATCTTGGATAATCTCCTCAAAAGTATCTAATGAAATATCAAGTAAAACGGTTAAATCTAAGATTTCCTGATTGTGGTCAAGATCAAAAGGACTCTCTTCAAGAAATACATCCAAAAAACAAAATTTGCATTGCTTTTTTACTGCTTCAATATTGAATTCATCCCGTAAATCTTCAAGTGATACCTCACAGGTTTCAATAACCGGATGTTTCTCAATTACATCCCTCACGATATAATATGTCATTTTTGCCATTGTCTATTCCTTCAATATTGTTTTCCAATGCAGTTTAGATGATTAGATTTTTTTACACTTTTTTATGCTCACCGACGCTATCATAAAATCCTTAAAACGGATAAAATATTAATAACAATTCAAAGCATCGTGTACAATAGTACAGTTTATGCTAATAAATTTTTGAGGATCGGAACATGACTCACGCAACTAAAAATAAAAGCAATCCGACAAAATCCGCTCATAAAAAAACCCCCAGCAAAATACCAAAATATAACTATGCTGATTTTCCACCGCGTTTAATCGCATACTTCGTAGATTTGCTAATATTAGCACTTCCTTATGGTATTATCGTAGGTATTCATTTTGAAGGATTAACACCTTCAACTGCAGAATTACGGACACAATTTTTCATTCAACTGGGAGTTGTCTTTTTCTATTTCTTCATTTTTACATGGTTGAACAAAGGACGTTCCTTGGGTCAATGGATTATGAAGCTTGAAGTGAAGGGTAAACGACATATTAAAGACAAAGAATTAACCAGACCTACTTTAGTTCAAGCCTTAATTCATAGTGCAGGTAAATTCTATTTCTTTGTGGGAATCGACTTAATCATCGGATTGTTTTTGAAATGGAGAAAAGGCAAAGAAAATTATCCTCGTTTTTGCCAGATTCTCGCTAATACACATGTAGTTCATAAATAACCCTTTTTTTCACACCATTTTATATATGAGGGAAAAAACATGAGTAAACGAAATATTTCAATTCGACAGTGTTCTATTGCGGATGTTAACTCAATAGTAAAACTTCGACGAATTATGTTTGAATCAATGGGATATTCTGATTTAGAATTACTGAATCTAGCCGATGAAGCAGCAAATGAGTATTTTCAGCAAAGTATTCCCACAGGAGAATTTATTGGGTGGATTGCGGAAGATACACAAAAAAAAGCAATTGGATCAGGTGGAGTCGTTATTGATAAACACCCTCCCAGTCCAAACAACTTATCCGGGAAGAAAGGGTACATTATGAGCGTTGTTGTCGTAGAAGAATTCCGTAAACAAGGAATTGCTCAAAAAATTATGGAGATAATCATACAATGGTTAAAAAAACAAAATATTTCTATTGCGAATCTCCATGCTACCGAGATGGGTCGCAAACTCTACAAAAAATTAGGTTTTACTGATGGGACTGAAATGAGCATGAAGATTTAAGGATGTTAAATTTTCTGAGAAAAATAGAAAAAGATTGAAAAAAGAAAGAACTACCGCTGGAGAATTGGTAACACATGTTTTTGATGGAATTCTTCATCATTCTCAGTGAGATAAATAATTCCTTCAATAAAACCGATTAAAGACGGAATACCAGTCCAGCAGAAAATCAGATATAAAATCCCCATCCCTATATTACCCAAATAAAATTTGTGTACTCCGATACCACCCAAGATAATTCCAAAAATAGCCGCTGCAACGCGATCTTTTCGATTTGGATCATTTATTTGCCCACTTTGGTTTGCGTATACTGGTTGGGCTTGTTGGTATTCTGGTTGAGAATAGGTATTTTGTTGATATTGAGGTTCTTGATTGGTCGGTGGAGCAGTGGGAGACATTTCTGCCCCACATAAAGCACAAAATTTAGCACCGGGATTATTTTCCCCGCCGCAATTAACACAATATTTTGACATCGTTTTTTTTACTTCCATATAAATTACTGGTAATTATATTATGGATGTATGAGGTATTAAAAATTCTTTAGACCAATTTTTGTCTCCAATTGTTAAATTTAAATTTGCCATAAATGAAGATAGAACTATCCATAAACAAAAATCGCATTTACTTAGGGAAATTCATAAAAAATTGCGTATTTAGAATCAATTCCATAGAAAATCAAAGATAAAATTGAACAAAATTGTATCTTTTTTCAAATTTCTAAAAAAAAAAAGTTGTACTTTTTATAAAAATTAAACATTTGGTAAGGTATGGCTTTGACAGAACTAGGTGAACAAAAAAAATTATCATTCAAAGAAAAATTCGCCTATGCAACGGGAACCCTCCCGTCAGGATTTTTCTCTTCATTCACAGGAGCTATCACCACTTTCTATTATGCATGGATGGGATTAAAAGCAGATTATATTTTAATTGGTCAATTGATATACATGGTTTGGAATGTACTAAATGATCCTATCTTTGGGACCCTTCAAGATCGAACTCGAACAAAAATGGGACGATATCTCCCATGGATTAAGTACAGCGCAGTGCCCTTTACAATTGGTTTTATCCTCCTATTCATCCCTCCGCAAGGATGGCGCTTGCAAACTGGAGGTGAGAAATATCAGATAGCCTTATTGATCTGGTATGTGGTCAGTTACATGATTTATGACACCTTCTTCACAATAGTCTATCTCGCTCATGTATCTTTAGCACCCCAAATGACGTTCGATCAAAAAGAACGTACCGAAATCAATGGATTGGGATCGATCCTTACCTTCGTTGGAATGGGAGCAAGCCTTGCCTTTCCTATGATGTATCTTACTAACCCCACCTCAACAAAAATTGCGGAATTTCAATTAATGGCCATAATATTCGGAATTGTTGCTTTAATTCCTTGGATCTTTATTGTTAAAGTAGTTAAGGAGAAAAAAGAATTAATTCCAAAAGACGAAACTCCGTTTTGGGAAGGTGTCAAGTATGTATTTAAAAACAAATCGGGCTTGCTTTATATGGTCTATGATGGAATGTCGGTTGGAATTTTAAATTCTCTCCTTACGGGTATGTTTTTTATGTTTAGTTGGATTTTCGGAGCAATTAACTTGAATCCTGGAAGTAATGCAATGCTTTACTTTATAATTCCAGCACTATTTGCCGTTATTGGTATCCCAATTCAATTAAAAATTGGTTCGAAAATTTCGGTCAAAGCAGCGCTAAGTTACTCACTCTGGACAATTGCAATTGGTGGATTTATTTCTTATATTGGAATTATGACTAGTGATCTCACATCAAGTACAACAATATGGGAAGTTCCAAGCAATATTTGGTTAGTTTCAATTGGAATGGCGATTACATTTTTAGGATTCAGTGGAGATTTTATTTTCCATCAAGTTATGCGGGCTGACACCATAGATTATGATGAACTTCAAACTGGTGAACGTCGGGAAGCAGTTTACGCAGGAATTGCGTGTTTGTTTGGAAAAGTTATGGAAAGTGTCGTTTTTGCATTAATTCCGGCATTTTTAGCACTTTATGGATTAGTTCCTTCAAATCCAGAGGATCCTACAGCAGAACCCATAACTCCAACCTTAGGAATTGGAAATGCCATTAAAGGTGTCGCTACAGGTGTATTTCTCATGCCCGCCATATTTGCACTAATTGGGGCCATTTTATGGTTCTGGTACCCCTTAGGTAAGGAACATATTGCAGAAATGCGCATTAAATTAGAAGAACTCCATGCTCAAAAGCGAGCAGATCGTCTCTAATTTTTTTTCTTCTTCTTTTAAATAAATATTTAAGTTAAGAAACTTTTGACAGAATATAACACTAATAAGAGATATTCAGATGAAAGTTGGAATTGAAAAGTATTTAACAGTGGAAGTTCTTAGAAAAATCGCACAAGAATATAGAATCCCTTTTGAAAAAATAACTGAAATGGAAACGACTGAAAATTTTATTTATGAAGCAGAACGAGATCAAAACTCCTTCATTCTCCGAATTTCTCACAGTTCCTATAGATCTAAAGAAGAAATTACTGCTGAAATCAATTGGATTAATTTTCTTCAAACTCAAAATATCCCAACATGTGTTCCCGTTACGGCAAATAATGGAGATTTTATTGTTAAATACCAATTAAGTAATTCCGCGTTCTACGCAGTTTTATTTGAAAAACTAGAAGGATGCATCATTGGAGATTGTCCAGAGTTATTGACAGATGAGGTCAAATATTTGTGGGGAAAAACCCTTGCAAAAATGCACTTAGCAACCAAACAATATCCAATGCAACCACCTGAAGTTCGAAGACAAACGTGGGATCAAGAACATGTACTTCGAAATATTAGGGAGATTTTAAAAGATCATCCAATAATTCTAACAAATGCTATTCAATTGATAGAAGAAATTCGTTCATTCCCTCAAAATGAGGATACTTTTGGGTTAGTACACTTTGATCTCCATGATGCAAACCTATTTATCAACGGAGGCAATTTAACAGTAATTGATTTTGATGATTGCCAATACGATTGGTTCATTTCCGATATGGCGATAGTGCTCTTTCATGTAGCTTGGCGCTTTTCTACAGCAGAAAAGAGCCGAAATCAAGTGATTCAGGAATTTTATCCTGCTTTTATCAAAGGTTATCTGGAAGTTAATCCAACTGGTGATGTATGGTTAGAGAGAATCTCAAAATTTGTTCAATTACGCCATATTAGCTTATTTTGCACTTTAGTTTATGAATTATCCATAGAAGAGGATGATTGGTCTCAGCAAGCAGTAGCAGCATGGAAACCAATGTTAGAAAAGAATCTTCCTTGGATAGATTATAAATTTTCTATAGAATGAAGTAAAGAATAAAAAAAATCCCTCGACGCCGCCTCAAAGAGTACGACGTCTCATAGGGTTCGCCGAATAAAGCGATTACAAATGGGTACCAACTAAATTCCTTACAGATTTCGATTGGGTTCCAACTTCATTTTCGCATATTTAATACTGACCCAATTTTCGTACGACCTACAAACAATTACAGATTTCTATTGAGTCTCGACAACATCCAAATTATTAATAATTGACTCAATTTCGTACAAACAATTACAGATTTCGATTGAGTTTTTACATCATTTATTCCTTTAGTAACAAATTTCCGACATTTATTCCTATAACTCAATTTCGGACAAACCAATACAGATTCTATTGAGCTGCAACACCATTTATTCCTTTAGTAACAAATTTCCGACATTTATTCCTATTAAAGCAAACTCAATTTCGTACATTCACCCAAGAAATGGTAAATCGTATTTCCATTGATATTGGGCAAACATATATATTCACTTCAAGTATTTATAGGTAGCTATTTTTTATTGTTATAAATCAAAAAATCGAATAAAAATGCAAAAATAGGAAAAAACCGTTAATTCGTCTTTTCTCTGGCAATTATTTCTTGAGCAACCTTAAAACTCGTCGCTATTGCCATACCAAGACCAGTACCATCTTGAATTTCATCATCTTCCCCAAGATTCGTAGAAAAATGAAATATTGCAGAACCCACGACAAAAATATTTGAGTTGGCATGAGATGAAATAATTTCAAAATGAGGATTCAAGGATTCAGGAAAATCTAACCCTAAAGAAAGAAATTGATTGGCCATCTTAAGTTGATCTCTAAAAAATCCATGGAGAAAAATCGAACCCGTGGCAAAAATCACATATTTCGAATTTAGAATGGTTATTTCTCCATCTGAATTTCTTATATGACAATTCCACTTATGAACGCTTTCTTCAGATGTCAAATCAACTAAGATTTTGGAATGATCGTTGATTGCACCCGCAATTTCGAGCTTTCTTTCCATTTTATTGATAAGACGGTTTGCAAGGACGGTTGGCGTGAATACTAAAAATTCCCAACATTCAGTATTAAGAAATGTACTTAAGTTGTTCAAAATTGTTTGCGTATGTTCTAACCCCATTACAGCAGGAAATAGAAAATGAGTTAATTCCTCGAATTTAAGATCTGGAAATTGCAGTTCAAATTCTTTTTTGATAATCTCGGCCACCGGCGCTAAGTGGAGAACTTTTTCATCAAAAAATTCGGCCAAATTAAGAGCGGATAATTTTCCTTCTTCTAAATATTCAGTAAATTCAGAATTCATCAAACTAAATACTGTTGCAAGGTTGATTGTTAATACATTAAATTGCCCAGGAAAAGTTTCTTTTAGCCCAAGGGAAACTAATGGAGCAGTTGAATTTGGAAATTCCGCGAACTCTATTAATAAACACTTCGTATCGAGCGTAAAATCTTTATAGGTAGAAAAAATCGAATTCCAATTACCAACACATAATTTTGTCGTCCCCAGTGGTGTGATGACATGCCTATTAACAAGCTTATCATCTTCTTGGAAAATACTAAGCTTCGTAAAGTCTCGATTAAATTCAATGAGAGAATTTTGGATGTCCTTCAAACTTAATTTAGCATAGGGATGATCTTTAATAGAAACTTGAAATTTGGCTAACTCGAGTTCAATATTATCACCAGGATAATTAAGAAGATCAACAGTTCCATTCCAAAATTCAGATGCTCCATACCCACCTGAGATAAGATTGCACGATAAACCATTTTGAGAGAGAATTCGTGCGATATTCATTCCAGAAAATCCACCCCCCACAACTACAACATCAGACTGAATCTTTTTAACATCCATTACAGATTCCCCTCCATATTATAAAGATACCGCAATAATTTCAATTTGAGGCGTGACTTCACATTTTCATTTTCACCTTGCACTAAATTTGCATTAATTTTCTCTTTTAATTCAGATATTATTTGAGAATGTCGCAAATCCCCCAATTTGGCAAGTTCCAATGCTTCTTGTAATTCAGGTGATATATAATTAACAATATTCTTCTTATCGATCGTTAAATTTTTACGATTTAGTTCAGTACCAGTACCCATCGCTAGGGTAACTATCTTTTTCCTCACTAATAACAATTTCTCCCAAGTTTTAATATAAACCGGAGAGAAGCTTCTTATTCAAGTTTCTTTTATTAAGACTTGTGAAATCGCTGCCATTTATTGAAGTTAGTATTGTTCACTCTCAAGACCCAAAAAAGGAAATTCTTAAATTTCTGCAGCAAAAAGCAGAGGGAGGTAACAATTCTCAAGTAAATTTCATTGAAAATGGAGAAAATATGAAAATTTTTGTTGAATATAAATCCGAGAGAGATTTCCAAAACACATACCATGGAGAAAAAAAAATTTATGAAAAATTTTACCAATTGATCCAGGAAAATGTTTCAGATTATGCAAATCTCCTCGAAACTGTACTCACAAAACCTACCCCCAAAGATTTTTATGATGAAGAAGATCTAGAAGAGAATGACCTATATTTGATTGTCAAATACCGAACAAATTACAAAGAGATAATCCGGCAAAATTACAATTTTACATTCAAAATTATTGAAATTCTTGGAATTAAGGCATCTTTTGAAGAAATCGCCGACGGATTTCTTTTATTTTATAAAACGAAGGAAGATTTCGAAGTAGCTCAAATGGATCTTAAAAAGTTGGAACTTATTCAAGCGTTTTTAAAGAAGAAGGGACTTTGGAATGAAAAAATACAATTTATTTTTAAAAATTTAGAATAAATATTTCATAAGTCTTCAAACATTAATTTTAAAAACAATTTATCCAGCACCTTTCCATTTGGAATTGTAGAGACTCCATTAAAATAGATTTGTGCAAATTTTTGCTGAGTGAGATAATTTTTGGTTAGAAAGTGAGATTCTTTTTTTCTATCAAGATCCTTTGTAGTTCTCCAAATAATTAAGATCAATTCCAAATTATGCTTCTGAGATGAATTCAAAGGCAATATCGTGCCCGACACAATTTGATAAGCACGGTTTTGTTCTTCGAAATACTCGTGGGAATTTACATCTATCCCCAGAAGAAAATTGAAGGTTTCCACCAAATCAAGATTTACTTCAGACATTATTCCATTTTGAGAAGAGATCATATAATAACTAAAGGGATCGTCAAATTCTGTAATGTTAAGATTAAGGGAAGAAGTTATATCATCCATGTTTATAACATATTTAAGAAATTTTTTTCCCGATTGTGGTGTTTTATATTCTGGATAGATTTCATTTGAAAAAATGATATTGCGAAATGTATCACAAAAATGCTCAATTTGAAAGGTTTTGGCAATGTGTGGGCATCCAGTTAAAGATTCTGGTTTACCATCTTTCCAAGTAGAAGAATACATCAACTTCTGAATTCGAGGAATAATAATGCTTTCAAAATATTGTTCTTTTTCGATTAAAATATATTGGCGAGAACCTTGATCTTCTTGATTTAATTCAATAATAGATTGAGCAGTTGTTCCAGAACCCGCAAAAAAATCGAGAATAATCCCAGATTTATCAAAATAGGTAGAGGATCTTACTAAATATTTTATTAATTTTGAGGGTTTGGAATAATCAAAAGGGGAGGTCTGAAAAAGAGCTTTTAATTCAGCGTTAGCATCTGTATTTGTTGGGAGGTCGTTCACTTTTTTTGAGAGTAGAGTTGTAGGAGCTTTAATTATAGGGGAATCATAAAAACGTGCAATTGTGGGTCGCAAAGATTTAATACTTTTTATATGAATTTGACCTCCAATATCTAGCTCATGATTAATTCGATCTTGCACCCATTTAAAACGACTTTTCAAAATAAGATCTTCATCTGGAATACCTTCATTTACCGATATCTGTGGGTTTAAAAGCTCAACTTTGAGTTTATTTTTTCCATAGGTCCCTGCTTGTAAAATTCCAGTCCAACCATTTGCAATAAAAATATTTTCTTTAGGAAAAATTCTTTTACAAGGAGAATTTCCAATATTGATTAATTCGGTCAATTTATTTTTATTTCCATAACTTCCCATTAATTTAAGGGGAGAATTTTGTTTTTTGGCTGCTAAAATATATTCAGTGACAGAAATCAGTTCCTGAGATAAGTATGAAGGCTGGGTTTTTTTGTGCCACACAATATTGTCTAAACGCTTTGGAAAGAGCTTTTCCAACAACAAGGAATAATTTGGAAGTTCATGATCCCCAATACTAGAAAATAAGATCCCATCGGATTTTAACAAATATTTTGAAAGCTCCAACCGATTTTGCATCATTGTTAACCAGCTAGCTTTCTGGAAATTATCACTATAAACAAAATCATTTGCACCCGTATTATAGGGAGGATCAATATAAATTGTTTTAATTTTCTGAAAAAATTTTGACTTTAATAAATTCAAAACCTGCCAATTTTCTCCCTTGATCAGCAAATTGTGAGAATTTGAGGCCTTCTTATTAAGGGCATTTAAAAGAGAATATCTAATTTTTCCCGAATAGAGACCGGTATTCACAGGTAGGTTTTGAATGTTCGAAGGAATTGAATTGTTAATGACTCCAGATTTCAAAAAGTTATCAGAATCAATCGAGGAAAGAGAATAACCAACTAAGTTCAGCCAATCTCTTTGCTGCATCTTATTATTCAAAATTTCAGGATAATAACCCGTCGGAATAGATTTCAGAGGGACGATTAGATCTGTTTTTGTTATAAATTTTTTTTTTTCATAGAGTTTTTTTTTTAAAGTTTCTAAGGAACAGATTTGCTCGATTATTATGTTAGAGGAAAGAATAAAGCCTTGATATAGAATATTATACCGAAAACTATCTCCATTTTCACAATTTGTTACAATTGGGAAAGGAACATTTGCAATAATAAATGACTTTGCTTGATCATGCAAATAATTAAGAAGATGAGGATGAATGAACCTATCAGAGTACCTTTGAGACGTAAATTCTTCAAGACAGGCGAATAATTTATCCAAATTTTCAGTTGTCAAAATCTGAGATCCAAAATTTTCTTGAAAGGAGCGAAAAAGAAATTTATTAATTTTAGCTTGATAATTTCTACTGTAGAGTTCTTTTTCTGCTTCATTCAAAGACCTATACTCAAAATTGATTGAAAAAGATCTATTTTCAGGCGAATATGTTATTGGAGAATTAATCAAAGCAGGAATAAAATATCGTTTTGGTTTATTTTTTCCTCCATCTTCGAGTTCTACTTTCGATGTGACAAAAGAAACTTGGAAATCGCCAAGAATAGTTTGATAATTAAAATAAAAATCATCAATCTTGTAATAATATTGATCTTCATTTACCCATTGAAAAAAAAAATCCGTAGCTATCGAATTATTCAGGTTTTTTGGAATATTATATAATTTTCCTTTGGGAAAATATAAGGAAAAAAACTCGATTAACAGATCCCAGAACAATTCTTTTTCTTTTGAGGAAAACTCTATAGAATTCTGGATTAAGCTGAGATCAATCGTCTTAAGAAGGTTTTTCTTAAGTGATGATCGAAATTTTCCTAAAATCTTATGAATACCAAAATTCAAATGTGCATCTGACTGTTGAAAAATTGATAGAATAATGGATAACAATTGTATTTCTTTGTTGGTTTCCATAAAATTTTCACAGAGTAAAAGAAATGTCTAAATGCTATTTAGCATCGTTTCAATAAATTCAGTTAGCTTCTTTTGAGAATGCACATCATTTAGATTAATATGAGGGGGATACAATAGCACCAACATATAATATTGGTGGAAAAGTTTAACTTCCAAGACACCAGTCGCCGCATTAATTCTAAAATCTTTCAATCCTGCAAGTTCATACTCAGGTAATACTTTTTCTATAGCGATTAACACCCGATTAGTGCTTCCAACTAAAACAGAATCATCCAATAAAGTCTTGGAAGCACATATTGGCAATCCAGTTCGTTTTTCAATAATCAAAGTAGCATATAAACCGAGAGCTTCTTTGAGTTGATTTGATAATGCATTGAGTTTTGAAGATTTAGGCATCATTACTTCAACTACTTTAGCCCAAGCACTATAAATGGAAGAATCAAAAATGGAGGTAGGGAAAAAGTTAATTTCCAGATTGACTGCATCGGCCTCTGGATCATAACGGAAATATTTTACAAGAGATTCAAATTGTTCTGCGGAATTCGGAAACAGATCCATTTTATGAATAAAGCAAAATATGTTGCTTTGCGAATCTTGTAGATGGGCGGGACGTTTGCCATGATATTTTAATAATTTGATTGCTTGATGTAATTGGTAGCGGATGTTTTCGTAGTTGGAAACTTCAAAAGCATCAATGATAAAGAGTAAAATCGATGCTTGGTCAAAATGTTCAGGTGCGGGAAATTCACTGCCAGCTTCGAGTATGGCTAAATTTTGTTTTCGGCTTGCAGATGTCATTGCAGCAAATTCTATATTATGTTTAATAACTTTCTTAGTTGGCGGTAAAGAAAAAGTTTCATAAGGGGATTTGCTTTCAAAAATTACCTGATAAATAGATGATTTCCCACTACTTCCCATTAAAAGAACCTTTTGTGACTCGTAAGTAATTATATTTTGTTGCGACTGTTGATATTGTGTCATCTGTTGATGTCGTATTTTTTCTTGTTGTTGTTGCAATTCCAAATACTCACCTTCAAGTTGTTGCAATACATTTTCTAGTCGATTCTTTGGTAAACTTACATGATTTTCCTCTAAAAATTCGGGTAGATCAAATTCAATTTCTTCAAAATCCATCACTGAAATTTGATATTCAACAACGGCGCGATTTAAAATCTGAAATTCAATTAATTCGCCATTTAATACCAATTGTACTTCGAAAAATGACCCGGGAATTTTCATTTCTTGTTCTTCCGCTAAATTAGGTTAAAATTGAAATTAAAAAAAATATTACACTTCCGATTCAGAGGTGTTAGAAGGAAGAGATTTTTTCTTCTTCTTTTTTGTTTTCTTTAAAATTCCTTGATTGGTTAAATCAAAAACTTCTTCCACTATAGGAGCGATATGAAGTTTTCGTGTATCCCCATTGAAATTATCTAATCCAGGATGTTCTTCTTCAATTCTTGTCACCAGATCATCAAGTAAACTATGATAAACACCCAAATTTTCATCTGCAAGTAATAAACAGAGGATTGTTTTTCCTTGTTTAAAGACAAGAGATTTTTCACCAATTTCAATATTCTCTAATTTTCCACGGTCGCCTGAAATTTCAGCAAGCATTCCTTTAATTCCCACTAAACCACCTGCAACAAGATCAGAATTTGGACGTGCTTCATTCTCAGCTAAGGTTGCGGTTACTTTGATATCTCCCTTTAACTCGTTAGCTTTCAATTCTGCAAATGACTGATAATGTAAAGAAATTCCAGTTTCAGCGATGATTACGTGCATTTCAATCATTCCATTCTTCCAAGCAAATTCATCATAGGATGGAATAGATAAGAAGAAATGGCGCATGACAATGAATCCAAATAATTCAATAAATGTCCCATATACATACCACCAATTATCCGGATTATCAATTAGAGAATCTCGACTTGAAACTTCAATAAAACCACCAATCCCTGCAATAACGATGCCCAAAATTCCAAGCAAAACACGATTTCTCACTTCTTTTTGGGGAGCAAGTTCCACGATCAATATATAAACGATTCCGATAAAATCGATAACTGCAAAAATCGCTATGAATGCTACAACTGGTAGTATCAATGGTGATGTAAATCCAACGTTGATCGAAGGATTATTGCCGGTGATAATAGTTATAATAAAAATGTAGATTGTGGGTAAAACACCGATTAACCCCAGAATATTAGCAATCCTTCTTCGATTTTTAAGAAGAATTAACAGACAAACATAAGCAATAGGAACGATCATACATAAAATCAAGGCATATTTAAATGGTACGATCCATAGAAGAGCATTATCTGCCCCCGTCAAATCACTTACAAAGAAATAATCAACCAACGCGGGAAACATATAAATACCGTAACCCAACATGGCAACTGCAATTATGAAGAATACCATATAGGCAGGATCACCCCGCATACGTTTATCTGCTTTTATGAATCTTCCCAAAAGATCCCATCCAAACATTAAAAGCAAGATTATAAATCCTCCATAAATGATCATGACTATAGATTCTATAGTTGTGAAAGTGTATTCCGAATTTTCAATAAATATCATACTGCATTACCTCCAAATTATTTTGTAAACTTAATCTAAGTAGTGTGTTTGGCACTTAAATATTTTAACATCAAGGAAAAAAAACAAATCTGTGTTCTGAAATCATAACAAAAAAATAGTTATAAACTTATATTGATCTATATGATAAAAAAATGGAATCTTATTAAGGAGAATAAAGTATTTTCTTCAAAACCTTTCAATGTGTATAAAAAAATCTATGAAAAACCAGAAAAAAGAGGTAAATTTTCCGCATTCGTTATTCAAACACCTGATTGGGCAAATATCATTGTGCGAAATAAAAAAAAAGAAATTTTACTGATCCGCCAATTTCGATTTGGGTCTGATAAAGTAGAGTTGGAAATCCCGGGAGGTTGCATCGATTCAGATGAAGCACCTATTGATGGAGCCCGAAGAGAATTAAAGGAAGAAACAGGGTATATTTCGAATAAATTTCAACAAATTGGAGTTGTAGATGCAAATCCCGCGATTCAATCAAATAAATGTTATACATTCCTCGCGGAAAACATTACCAATACGGGTATACGCAATTTAGATCCTGACGAAGATTTAGAATGCCAATTTTATCCAATGGAAGATGTTCAAAATTTTATTCGAGATGGGAAAATAACAAATACATACATCATCGCAGCCTTTCACTGGTTATCATTATATGAGCAAAAATAAGCACTAAAACAAAAAGGAAGAAATAAAAGGACATAAATAATTAAATAGGGGAAAATCCAAGATGATCTCGAATTTTATACACCATTAATTCTGAATGGGTGGCTTTATTAGAAGGCATTGTAATGAGTTTTGCATGTTTAACAGCTTTAGCAATTTTTTGAGCATCTTTCGCCTTGTGCATCTTATCACCTTTTTCCGCAATTAAAACGACAGATTTTTTCAGCATTTTATACATAGGTAAATAATTTTCACGGGCAATCGGTTTACCAATATACCACCATTTACGAGGACTCGCTTCATCAATCACCCGAATATATTTGGCGGCAGTTTCCGGAGTATCGCTTTGAGTTTTTTTAATCCAATATCGCAAAAACGGGCGGATTGGAGTAAGGGTAAAACGAGTACCTAACCGTGTAAGAGGACGAGTCCCAAAAGGCATTGGCCACTTCGGTTGAGGGCCAATTAAAAACGATTCTTTAGGAGCATATTTATCATAAGCTAAACCATCAGCAATGAGATTAGCACCCATACAACTTCCAACAAGGATGAGTTTATCTTGATCTAGATCTAATTGTTCTATTGCAATGGCGAGATCTGTCGACAAACGTTGAATGCCACCGCGTTCCGCTTTTTTTGGTAAAATACTTGAAGCTTTTTCTCGAGTCTCAAAATAAATAAAATCAAAATCTTTTCGTGCTTCTTCAATAAATCCTTTCCAAGAAAGCGGTAAAGTCCCCCATCCAGGGACCATTAAAAGGGTATGCCCATTTCGAGTTTCTTTTGGAGCAATTGAACGCATTGCAAGTAATTGCGTACCATCATCCATTACAACGTATTGTTTTTCACATTCATCTTCAAAGAGAATTTTTGTTGAAAGCTGCAATTCTTGCATGAGTTTGGATAAGCCTCGATTATATTAAAATTTAAGATGTAGTCTACATATACTCTTCCTATCTACTAGGTAGAAATGCATCCTATGAAGAAACTATCGAATTGGAAGAAATCCCAAATAAACAATAGTTCCCTATTTAAATAGATGATCATTTGACAATTAAATTTTTCTATAAATAAAAATCTTGAAAAAGTGGAAAAAAACCTATTACTCAAAAAATATTAAAAATTGAGTTTGTTATTTATGGAAGATTAAGTATTTCCCGGATTTTAACTACCATCCTTTCCGAGTGGGCAACTTTATTACTTTCCATATATACTATCTCAGAATTTTTAATTGAGTTTGCGATTGCGAGGGTATCCTCAGGAATATGGGTTTTGTCCCCTTCCTCAACAACAATAACTACAGGTTTTGACACTTTCGAATACATTTCCGTATAATCATCGAAGGCGATGGGTTTTCCGACATGATGCCACTTCTTACTACTTGCTTCATCAAGCACTCGGGCATATTTAGCTGCAGTTTCCTCAGTATCACATTGTGTATGAACAACCCAGTATTTTAAAAATGGTTTTATTAAAGTCAAAGAGCGTTTAGGTAATAATGGAAGAAGAACCTTTGATATTTTTGGTATAGGCCATTTGGGCTGAGGTCCAAGCAAAATACTTTTGTGGGCATCAAATTTTTCTTGAACCAAACCATCGGCAATGATATTTGCCCCCATACATGAACCAAATAATATTAAACTCTTCTGATCCAGTTTCAATAATTCAATAACTTCTTGCAAATCTGAAGATAAACGCTCAATACTTCCCCGAACGGAATTTTTTGTTAGAGTGCTAGATGCTTTTTCACGAGTTTCAAGATAGACCAGATCAAAATCATCTCGCGCTTCATCTAGGAAACCATTCCATCCAGGCACGATACTACCCCATCCGGCAATCATAAGAATAGTAAAACCATTACGAGAAGCAACGGGAGCATAAGTTCTTAGAATGAGAAGTTCGGTAGAATCACTCATTGTTAACATTACACGTTCACTTTCATCCTCAAAATCCGAGTGTAATGCATAATTTTTATTTTTTTTAGAATTTAATGCCATAGGAGTTCGTCGTTGTTTTGATAAATATTAGTCTAATCATATAAATAAACACCTAACTGAAAAAATTTTGTTTTCTAAGAGTTTATTGAAATTTGATCAAAATTCTTTAGAATTGTTGTCTTTTATATTTGTATGAAAGATCCGATTAAAGTTTCAAAGGATGTTTATCTTATAGGATCCGATGATATTTCTGGAAGCGGAGATTGCTGTGTGTATGCGATCAAAATTGATTCGAATCAAATATGTTTAATAGATGCCGGAACGAAAAATGCATCTATTTTGCTGGAGAACATTCAGAAAACTCCTTTAGCAAATAATGAAATTTCTGATTTAATTTTGACCCATTGCCACTATGATCATGCTGGGGCTGCACACCAATTAAAAGAAATCTTTCCAAAAATGAAAATCCATGCTCATGATTGGGATGCCCCAGCAATTCAAGGAGCGCCCAATACCGAAAATCTAACCGCAGCAAATTGGTATGGTGAAGGATATATTCCTGTAAAAATCTCTCATGTTATTCGAAATGATAAAGAAAAATTGAAATTGGGTGTAAAATCATTTGAAGTATTTCATACTCCGGGACATACTCCAGGATCCATATCAATTGTTTTGAATGAAGGCAATAACACTAAAATATTGTTTGGACAAGACATCCATGGTCCATTTTTACCAGAATTTAATTCCAATATTCAAGATTGGAAAATTTCCATGAAGAAGATTCTTGCTTTAGAAGCAGATATCTTATGTGAAGGACATTTTGGAATAATTAAGGGAAAAGATTCAGTAAGAAATTTTATTCGAGGGCATTTACAGCGAAATTAATATGTGTTGAATTAAAAAAAATTGAATGTATCGATATGAATCGAAAAGATCAGAAAAATTCCAATCACCATTCTGATAGTTTTCTGGTTTTATTGTAAAAATGACCATTAAAATATCTATAAAATCATCATAACATTATATGGTGTTATCTGAATCATTCCCGATAGATAAAAATCTATATGGTATGTTGACCAAATGTCAACAATGTCCTTATTTTTCGAATATTTTGAAAATTTTTCCAATTTTTGTTGAGATCGAATGCCATATGTGCGGAAAAGTTAAAATTCAGTTGGAAAATAGTTGTTCAAGCAGGTGCAAAAGTGAAGAATTGAAATTCATTTGCCAGAGTTTTTACATATTCTAATATAATAATGTCTTTGTGCAATTAAGAAAGTATATTGAAGTTTTAAAGAAAAAAAAGTTCAAAGGGCATTAATCAATAGAAGGATCACCGCTACCACTTCAAGGAGAACCCCCAATCCTGCAAGATTCATGTAAACCGTAATTCCAGCCATGGCTGCTTGAACACAGACAAAAATTAATAACATCCACCACTTAAAAGGAACATCCAATTTTGTTTTCACGATTTCAACTTGAATTAGCACTAAAATTGATATCACAATTCCAATTAATTGGTATAAAACATCCAACCATGCTTGATTGCTAGCGGAAGTATAAATTCCAATAGCAAAGCCCGCTAAAGCTAATAAGGCGCCGATTAAAGCAAGAATTCGAGCAACATCCCATCGCTCTTTCGACTGAGATTTTCTTCTTCCCATTGTTTTTCCCTAGATAAAAATTTGCCAAAGGGAAAATAAATCATTCGGTGTTATAGTTTAACAAATTAACACCAAAGTTTTTCAATATTCGCCGTAATTTCGCCATAGGTAGTCCTATAACATTAGTAGGGGAGCCTTGAATCTCATCAATAAATAAACTGGCCCGATCTCGTAGTGAATATGCACCCGCTCTACCAGTGAACTCATCTTTTAGATTAAGATAGTCCCAAATTTCAGAAGGTTCAAGTTGTTGAAAATGAATGCGTGAATGATCAACAAACACTTCTTGTTGCAACGTTTCAGACTGTATGATTGCTACTCCAGTATAAATGTCGTGATATTGGCCAGAAAGATTTGAAATGATCCTAAAAGCATCTTGCTTATCCTTTGGTTTTCCAATTAGTTTTCCATCATAAAAAACCATCGTGTCGGCTCCTATTATAATAGCAGGTTCTTTATTTTTTGAATAGTGATCATTCCATAGTTGAAGAACATTACGAGCCTTCTTCAATGCAAGATCTTTTACTAAAACAATTGGATCATCATTTATAATCATAGACTCGTCAAAATTACTTGGAATAATTTCAAATGATAAATTTGCTCGTTCAAAACATTTCTTTCGATCTCTGCTCGAAGAGCCAAGCACTAATTTCATAAGAAAGATAAAAATTGGAAAAGATAAAAAAATTTGGAAACTTAGGGCCGGCCGAAGCCATATTTTTTCCACATTTTGTCAATAAAAGCATCAATTTCATCTCGCGGATTTTCGAAGAATCCATCAAAATAATGACGAGCCATTTCATTTTCCATATCATACCAATCCTTTGCCTTATTGTATGCCATAATATTAATAGCAGGTTTGACCAAATGCAATAATTCTGTTGGTTTTTGTGTTAAAGATCGAGCAAATTTTTTCACTGTTTTACCCAATAATTCTGGCTCAACAAGTTCGGTAACTCCACCCCATCTATCAAATTGTTCGAGGGGAACTTTTTTTCCAGTTAAAAGCATTTCTTTAGCGTGAACGGGTCCTAAAACATGCAGTGACATCGCAGTAGGGCCTGTTGCGGGAAAAATCTTCAAATCGATTTCAGGAAGTTGGAAAAAAATATCGGGTTTATTGGCCACAAAACGAAAATCGCAAGATAATGCAATAATACATCCCAAACCGATGGTTTTCCCTTGGATTTGAGCAATAACGGGCTTCTTCATAAAGAAAATTGTTCGTGAAATCTCTCTTCCATGGCTTAAAATATTATCCACAACTTCTTGGTTTAATCCATTTGCAAATAAGGCAAGATCAAAACCTGCTGAAAAAACCGATTCCCCTTCTGATTTCAAGACCACACAACTAACTTTTGGATTTTCTTCTGCTTCTCGTAGTCGTTTCACAAGCAATTTCGCAACATCTATATTAATGGTATTCATTTTTGTGTTGATTGTTATATAAGCGATTTTAGATTTGATTTTTAATTGAATTCGAGTTTCTTCGTTTTGATCATTTTCGACTATTATTTCTTCTTCGGTCATATGATGTTCATTTTTTTTGAAGAATAAAAGCCTTATTTTCCTATTCTAACTAAAAAATGGAAAAGGCTTATTTTTCTTTACTTCTTTTTTAAGTACATGCCAACGAACCGATCTGCCCTTGAAGAAAAAATCCGAGATTATGCAATAGACGAGGGTATTCTTGGGAAGAAAGTCCCAGAAAATCCAAAATTAGAATTTGGATATGAACTAAACTACCCCCCCCGTTCCCCTAAGCCTATGCGAATTATGATTATCAAACCAAAAGAAACTAAAGCAATTTCGATCCAAATTGCCACTCAAATTGCAAAACAACATGTGGAAGCCATTACAAAGAAAAATGTGAACGGTATAATGAATTTCTTCATGATGTTTAAGAAGTACATGCTTACACAAAATCTCCTCTACAATCTCGATCCAAAAAATGCCCGATATATCATTCTCGAAAACATTTTCCCCGATGGTCTCACAGAAAATGCATTCTATATTGCCATTCGGAAAGTTTTCAATGCAGCGGTCTTAATGAATATGACTGTGAATGAAATGATGTCAGGCGTTATTCCAAAAAACAAATCGATAAAAGATGTTGGAGATATGGGTTTTTCTAATTCAATGTTTACTTAAATAAAGAAAAAGTTGTCAGAAGGATGCAAGATGTCGCAAGAAGAACGGGAAAAAGTGCTTTTTTCAAATCATTTACATGCGATTGGAAAACTGGATTATGTTAAAGATCAGAGCAAGAAAGTTGAATGCATTTTATGTGCTGTAAGAGAGAATGACTCGCGTGTGACAGCATTGAAAGTTTATCAAGAAGAATTATTATTTATATCCCTAAATTTGTATCCGTATAATCCTGGACATTTAATGGTTATTCCAACTCGACATGTAGAGAAATTCGAGGATCTAACTAAAATAGAACGAGAACGAATTTTTGAAGTTGTTATCTATTGTCAAAAAATGTTACGAGCCATTTTTTCCCCTTCAGGATTCAATGTGGGGTATAATCAAGGAAATTTTGCAGG
The DNA here is from genome assembly GCA_025839675.1 of Candidatus Lokiarchaeum ossiferum. Lineage (GTDB taxonomy): Archaea > Asgardarchaeota > Lokiarchaeia > Sigyniarchaeales > Promethearchaeaceae > Lokiarchaeum > Lokiarchaeum ossiferum. The sequence continues at coordinate 3,956,309 of CP104013.1, read as the reverse complement.
AGCCAGCATTAAACATATTCATGTACATGTAGTTCCTCGTTATGACCAAGAACTCGGATTTATTGATATTATTGGTAATGGAAGAATTGTTGTAGAAGAAGCGACTCAAGTTATGGCTAAAATTCAAGCCCGAATTCCAGACTTTATTCTCTCTCCAGATGTGAAATAATAGTGCTTTTAAAAATATTAGATTATCTTGTCAGTCGGAGATATGTTGAATTAATTCATTGGACAAATGAAGCATTGGAACGATATGGGGCCCGGATGGATGAAAATCAAAAGAAACTTTTACAGCATATCAAACACAAAGAAATTCATGAGATATTGTCGTTTCTCAAAAAATTGTCTTATACAAAAATAGAAGCTGAAACCTATGAGCTTTTATTGGCTCAATTTTCTGAAAATGAAGAAGATATTAAAGAACAATGGGCTTTTGAAACGTTATTTCGATCGGATAGAGATTATGTTAATTTAATTCTACAAGAAAATATAATTATCTTTCAAGAAGGAATAGAAATCTCAATTGAAGAAGATCCAAACTCTTTATCTTTAAATCAAATGAAACAAGCGTTACTTGATTCAAATACGCTTTTTATAAACGGAAAATTTTACACCGCTCAAGGACAAACAAGTATTGATAAACTTCAAACAAAATTACGAAAATCCAATGTTTTGCAAGACTTAAAGCAATATAAACGATATGAAAAAATAATTCAATTTATTGATGCTTTGGATGATACCCTACAAAAAATGTTTTCCATCAATCATATTGGCATTATTTTTTACAAAGAAGCATTATTTCTGGTTAAATGGGTCCAATTCTTGGATGAACATCAATTACTTTCAGAAGAAATTGCATCAACTTCAAAAGTCACAGTACTTGATGATTTCGGTGTTCGAATTGGAGTGCAAGTGAAAGAAAATTTAGAACTTGGAAATTTAGTTATTTTTACCGATAAACAAGCAGAAAATAACTCGGAAAAATCTCCTCTGACTCCACTATTTTCATTAGATGAAGGTTTGTTCTCTGATACTGTATCAAAAGATAAACATATTAAGTATAATCTAAAAAATGAAGAAGATTGTAAATCTTTTGTCAATAAAATTCTTGCCAGAATAGAAACTGGAATTCTCTTACTAACAAAGAAAAAAGCTGCGTGGGTTAAGGATCCAAATGATCTTGCTAAATATATTCAAATTTCATTAGAAAGAATTGAAGGAATGGCTTCAATCAGCCAACGTTTAAATGTTTTACGGGATCTATTTTCACTATCCACAGATCCCTCTCTAATTGCGAAAATCCAAAGAAAAATGGAACGAAATTATATTCTCTATTTAAAAGAACAATTTTCAGTAGATAATATTCAAGCTGTTTCATCCATCTTAAAGTCGGTTTTACAATACCAGCTTTTTGAGGAAAATCAAAGTTTATTGGTGCATACTGTCGTTTATTTATTTGATTCATATTATGCGGACAGCGATATTATTATTAGTTCAGTAGAATATCTCTTCTCTAATTGGGATTTATCGGAAGAACTAATCAAAATTCTTGAAAAACCCCAAATCGTTGCAATCACCAGTAAAGTTGCAATTATGTTAAACAGAGGAGATTATTCTTCAGTTGTTACTTACCTAACAAGCTACCTAAAAAACCACCCGAAATTTAGCTCCTTTAATATTTTATCTTTGCTGTTAGAGGTATTATTAGAAATTTATCAGTTTAAAGGTACAGAGAAACACAAATCCATAACAAATAATAATTATATTAACTTTTTACGGGATTTTATTAGTTCCATTCATCTCTATGATAAGGACATCTCTGAAAAAGATCGAAAAACGCTTGTAGAACTGATTAAAAAAGATTTCACATTCTTGTCTCTAGATTTAGATTTTATTGCTTATCTAGATAACAAACTAGTTACATATTTAACCACACTCAAAACAATAGATGAACGTTATATCACAAAAAGGGATTTTTACAAGATTGTCCGAAATATCGGAGAACAAGCACCCTTAATCATGTTTCATAAAAAATTACCCCAAGTAGGAATTCAAGTTTTTGAGTATTTAACAAAAATATACAAAGATGTTGAAATAACATTAGATTTTTGTTCTATATATATCAGAATATTCAATAAAAGTGCAAATATCTTAAAAACAAGTCCTGATTTGCTTAAAAGTGCCGCGGAAATAATGCTCCAAATCAAGGTGTGGATTGATACGCTTAATCAAACCCATGAGACAAATATTCATCCAAATTTCTTGCTTCCAATTCAAAAAGAAATCAGGTCTTTTCTAAATAATTGGTATCTCAGGGGAGAATTACCAGAATATGATTTTGCCATCCATAAAACATTAATAAAACAATGGGTTGAATATGCAGGATTCGAACATGATTTAGAGAATATGTATAATATCTTATCTATAAAAGATTTCATTTGGGCTTGTGATGAAGGTAATTATCAGCGAATGCAGAAAAAATATGTCGAAATCCCTCTTTCAGTATATGAAAACAACTTGGATTATTTTTTAGAGGAAATTAAACGTTTTTTGGCCCAACCCTATAAAAATAGTGATGAATTTAGAATTTTTCTGTCTGTTTTTAATATTATTCAAGAAGATATTGAACGTATTAAAATCACATCCCAAGATTTTTTAGAGATCAAGCGAATCGCAGAACTAACATTCCAAAATTCATCTTACGTGATAATCGAGGAGGGAAAAGCAACAAGATTTGCTAAAACACTAACTGATATTAAAGATTCAATCATATTATTCTCACCTCATATTATCTCCAACATTTTAGAGAAATTTCTGTCGATCTATGAAATGAGCAATCAAGAAATTAGTCGATTTGATGCTCGCGTGCAAATGATGGGCAATATGGTCTCAATACTGGGAAAAACAATTCAAAAATATGATCAATATTTCCAAACAAAAGCGCATTTACCCCTAAAGCAAACACAATTTCTTTCCAAGCAAGATTTGGAATTATTTATTAAAAAGGACCATATTGATGCAAATATTCTCCAAATATTCCAAAATATTCAGAAATTAATATTGTATTTGATGATAAAAGAACCAATCAAAAGCGAAAAAATTACAATTCCCTTCAACCAATTTCTAACTAACATTCTCATCCATTTTGCGGCCAATTCAGAGAAAATAATATCAGATTTGATCGCACTTTCAGAAGAAATATTTCAGAATCAAAAAATACTAAATACCAATAAAAAAATTCTGTTTAAATCTTTACTTGATATTTTTGATGGCCAAAATTACCCAGAATTTAATAAAAAATTGGAATTTTACAAAGATTTTGTGGAAAAATTATCCAATCTCGAAGCTTTATACTATTCTATTCGTAGAAAAGAAAATAAAGCAAAAATTGAGACTGCCAAAATCGAGGCAAAGTCAATAATTGAATTTAATCCAAATCTTATTTCTCCATGGATTATCTATGGAAACTGTTTAGCAATCCAAGAAAAATATGAAGATGCAATTAAAGCTTACAATCGAGCGCTTAAATGTGAATCAAGTAACCCCAATTATTCCCGTCTTTACCATAATCTATTAGTGGCACATCTCACTTTAAAGCAATATGATGAAGCAGTAAGTATTGTGCAGAATTTAGATATAGGGATAAAAACTAACCCATTTATATCTGATCTCATTCAGAGAATTGAAGATATCACTGGAAAAAAACTTCTTCAACAAACTTGAAATACGACAATGATTGGTTTCCCAAATTTTGATATATTTCGAAGTTCATTAGTACAATGAAAACTAGAGAAACTGAAATTCCTATGAAAACACCTCAGAAACCACCCACAAAAAAAATCTCAATGTGTCCTGATTGTCATACAATAATATCAGAAGAATTAAGCAATATGATGTTGCGTGGCGCTTCGATTTATTGTGAAACATGTGGTTTTAAAATAGAAGGAATGAAAGGTATAGAACGAATTAAACCAATAGCATCCAAACAAAACGGAAAAAAACATAAAGAAAAATCAAAAACTCAGACTCCGAAAGATGATTCTTGGACAGCGACAATGGCAAAATGGCAGAAAGATTGGGATGATTTTGTCAAGGATTGGAAAGAAGGATGGACAAATTTCAAAAACTGGTTTAAAATTAAATGGACCGCTATCAAAAAATGGTTCACAAATGTATCAAATAAAGTAAAAAAACCATTTATTTCCAGCCCAGTTCCTAAAAAAAACCAATTGATTTCATCAACTTCATCGAACATCCCACAGACTCAAATTAACGCTAAATTTGACCCTTATACTGGAAAACGAATTTTACCAGCGGGAAGTCAAAATGCAAAATTTAATCCTTTCACCGGAGAAAGAATAATTCCAGAAGATGCAGATAGCAAATTAGATGATTCTCAAGAAAAAACTCTCCCCCTCCAAGCAGAAAAAAACATGCTTGTTGATGAAAAACGCGAAGTTTTTACTGTTTTAGCGCCAGAAATTCGAGAAAAGCTGCTCTCGATTGATATGTCATCGGAAGAACGAACCTTAATCGCAAAATCATTCATTTATTTAACCGAAAAACAACAAGGAAAGTATTTAGAAGAATTGGAAAATGTGAACACTCAGTCAAAAAATATCCAACCGCTAATCCACGCCATTAAAGAATTACCCATTTCTCAGCACGATCAAGATTTTCTTATTGATCAATTAAATTATATTCCAGAAAAAGAACATGAAACTTACGTAGCAACCCTTAAAGAATTTGATAAACCTGATAGATCAAGTGAAAATGTCGAATTAAATGCATTAGAAAAAGAAAAATTCCAACGTGAGCAAGATCAATTGGAATTGGAAGCATTAAAAAGAGTAAAACAAGATTTAGAGCATCAAATGAAAGTAAAAAAACTAGATACGGAATTAACGGGAAAAAATCCGAGGAAATCTATCCCAGATTCAAAGAAAGACAAAAAAGAAAAGGAATTGCAATAAGGTTCACCTTTTTTAATGATTTTGGATAATTTTTTCTAACTTTTTGTAGGAATCAACAGCCCTTGAGTGAGGACGCACCTCTATACAATAATCTTCAATGGTAACATCTTTTAATAACTTTATAAAATAGGCAAAATCAATAATGCCTTCGCCTATTGATCGATGACTTCGATAATTGTGAATGTCATGTAAGTGAACTTGACGAATTTGAGAGAGATTATCAAGAAAAAAGGCTTCAATCTCAGCAATTTTTTCCCCACTTCGAGTAAAAGTTTTGGCGATATCCCAACACAAGAAAATTTCTTCATCTTGAATTAAAGGCTCTAAAACTTCTAATATAAACGGATTAAAATAATAGTTTTCAACACAGAGAATAAATCGATTGCGAGCCGATTTAACAATTTCTCCCAAATTATTCTCTAACGCTTCCCAATAAATCAAGAGATCTTCCTCAGGATATTTTAGTTCAGGAATTGTATCTGTGGGAAAAGTTGTCATTTTTCCTAAATGTATCGTTATCAAACAAGCACCAATTTTCTCTGCAAAATCAAATAAAGCAGTATAATAAGCAAATATTCCTTGTTGAAGAGCAGGATTAATGACAAAAAGTGAAACCACATCATCGGGAGCATGCAAAGTAATATAGAGATCATGTTTTTTTGCATAATTTCGAATTTGGAAGCAATCCTCATCGCTTACTTGTTCGAAAGATAAATGGGGAACCTCAACCGCAATTTGAATTCCCTTAAATCCAGATTGATTAGCAAATTTTAATGCATCTAATATAGACGAATTGTAAACAGCGTGAAAACTGATGTGATTTTGTATTACATTCCAAGAAGACATTTATGGTGATATAAAAATAGGGGAAGAATAAAAAAGTTCACATTTTTCTTAAAACTGATTGATCATTGGTTCCATTAGTGTTTTTGATTCAACATCAGGTTCATGCGAAACGGCTAAATCATCCCACTTCCCGCATTTTGATCCCCATCGTGCAACCAACTCAGAATTCTTCCGAATTTCCACAATTTCACATACATTAGGACAATCAGCGCATTCAAATCCCGTAGTTTCGAAAGTCATTTCGGGAATATCCCACCCATAAAACTTGGATGGTCGTGGACGTTTTTCTATTTCTTCTTGAGCTAGAATTGCTGCGCCAATCGCCCCCATGACATCATAATGTTCTGGAACATGAACTTTGTGCCCAAGACTTTGTTCAAATGCCCGCCTAATACCCTTATTAGCAGCAACACCACCTTGAAACATAATAGGAGGCCGGATGACTTTACCTTTGCCAACATTATTCAAATAATTCCTAACAAGAGCATCACATAATCCTCGTATTATATCCTTTTCGGGATAACCCAATTGTTGCTTATGGATCATATCCGATTCAGCAAACACAGTACATCTCCCCGCTATGGTCACGGAATTGGATGATTTTAGAGCTAAATCGCCAAAATCTTCAATAGGAACTTTTAACCTCCGTGCTTGTTGATCTAAAAAAGACCCAGTACCAGCGGCACATACGGAATTCATTGCAAAATCAATCGCGACTCCATCCCGAAGAATAATGATTTTACTGTCCTGACCACCAATTTCAAGGACAGTCTGAACATCTGGACGAATTTCTAATGCAGCAAGAGAATGAGCAGTTATTTCATTCTTGACAATATCAGCACCAATTATTATTCCTGTCAGTTGTCTGGCACTACCAGTAGTCCCTGCACCACTGATCGGTAAATCTTCACCAAGCTTATCTCGCATTATTACAATTCCTTTTTGTACCGCATTAATTGGTTTTCCATCGGTACGAATATAAACCGACCCAATTACTTCTCTTTTTTCATTAATTACTGCAACATTGGTGCTAATAGAACCAACATCAACACCCAAATAGAATTTTTTTCCATTTATTGTCATATTGAAATACCTTTTAAATTTGTTGGGTTATTGGAACCTCATATTTCTTTTTGTGTGGATTTTGGGGTGCTTTTTTCAACTTTTTCCTTGCAAGTAAGTCAATAAAAGCTTCCAAGCGAGTTTGAAATCCTGCTTCTCCAGTTTGTTCATCTACAACTAAAGAAAGAACAGGCATATCATGATCCCGACTTACTGCGGGTAAAATACTGCGAGAGATTATTTCGGGCATACACGTAAACGGATAAAGGTGAACCATTCCATCCCACCCTTTTTTCTTCAATAAAATTGTGGAACCGATGGATTCTTGAGTTTCCCCCCCCAGACGATGGGCCACATAGGGTCGAGCAGCTTTTTGTTCATAATCGATGGGCATATGTCTAAAGGGATTTAACTTGTAAGGGATGTCAATAAATCGTCGGAGTGAGTTTGAATGTTCTACAACTACCCCTAATTCATTCAAGCGACGGTGAAGTTCAACATTGAGGGCAGGTTCTAATACAACATATATCTCACCAACAATACCCACTTTAATTGGGTCAATACTATGATCTATTTCAACTTCCCGTTTAAAGATTTTAGGAATTTCTTTCTGCAATTTTTTCATATCTCGAATTTTGGGCGTATCTACAATTCTTCTGAATATTTTCTTGGCAATTTTATCGGTTAAGCCTTTTTCTAATTCTAATGCCCGATAATGAAAAACTTGATTATCTGTTATATCCGTCAAACGATTAGCAATATAAGAAGCTCTCACAGCCCTAACTACTTGCGAAAAATTACAATCTCGACCAAATTCATTTTTAAGAGTGCGGAAAATTTCGATTGGACTTTCATAATCAACAGGAACGAATCTAAAATCGCTATACCCTAAATCTTCAAGAATCAATTTTTGTACCGGCCAATAATATCCAAACCTACAATACGCATGACATCCCCCCATTGCAAGCTCATCTGCCCCCCGTTCGAGTGATTCAATAAATGTACCCAATGTAAGTTTGAATGGAGTACATACAAATTCGGGAGCATGGCGCGCACCAAGTTCAGCGGTTTTTTTGCTCGGTTTATTGGGAATGATGAGATCATAGCGATTCAATTCATGAAATAAACGTTCAAATACATAAACTAAAGATCCAAAGTGAGGAAATGTTATTGGGATAGAATTGGCCTCCATATTTGTTTTTCGTCAATTTGTTTTTGATGTTTGCGACGAAGTAAATCAACAAAAGCTTCTAAACGGGTATTAACCCCTGCTTCGCCTGTGAGTTCATCAAACACAAGTTGAAGCAAGGGGACTTCTGGATCTCGTTTTGAAAAACGGGAAGCTAATTCTCCAACAATTGAATCGGGTCCGCAAGGAAAAATTTGAATATGAATGATTCCATCGACCGTTTTTTTATCAATAAAATGAAGAATAGTGCCTAAAATCTCACGTTCATAATCGAAATACATATTGTAATCTAACTTCTTTAATTGTTCTTCGATTAAAGAGCGAGGAACTTGCTCAGAAGTAATTATATCAATTCCATAATCCCTTAGTTTTTTCCGAATTTCTACAGATGCATAATCATCATTAAGTACATAAGAATGAGCCGCCAGAGCAAGTTTAATTGGAGATTCATCTTCTTGTTTTTTTGGAGGAATGTTTACATATAATTCAGAACGTTCCCACTGATAATATTTGTTTTCAGAAAGAATTAAGTTTGCTAAATGATCTCGTTGAGCTTTAAGAGATTTTCTAATCGCCCGAATAATTCTAAAAGGATTAGAAGTGAAACGAAAGCCTATGCTGAAACAAATTTGAAGATAGCGTAACTTTCCATGGCCTGCCTTAGCTTCAGAATAGTAAGGACGAATTATTTCAGGAAGATCCGGGTACATAAAGCGGAGAACATCTGCTAATCCTTGAAATTTGGGACAACCGACATGTTTTTTATGAGCAGACCCAAAACGAGGCACAAACAAATAATCAACCTTATCCTTTAACCATAATGCATGACCATGGTAGAGCTTGGTGCTATAGCAATCTTCATCAGTTGCATTACCCACACCCAATGCTTTGATTGTTTTAGAGGTTTTGGGTGAAATTATGACTTTAACACCTAATTCTGTGAAAAATGTGACCCATAAATCCCGATATTTGTGAAATAATAAAGCGCGCGGTATTCCAACCCTCTTTTGCATCTGATTTCCCTCTTTTAAACAGTTATCGTATCTCTATATTGATCCCCACTAATGGAGTTAAACTTGGTTTTGGTCGCATCAATATACTTTATGTTTGTGATAACTCACAACCGTATATAATGTAGTGTCTCTCCAACTATAAAAAAATGATCAAAAATAAAGCTTAAAAATCATTTATTGGTCGGGAAGGAACAATTAAATGGTTTTAGGGGTTTAATTAAATAGTCATCTAACTAAAGCGATTTATCGCTAACGATAGGTTTAGCATAATGAATGGAAAGAAACAAGAAGATTCGCGAAAAGTAGTTTTAATAACTGGGATTTCAAGAGGGATGGGTTATGAAACAGCACGATTGTTAGCTTCTAAGGGTTTTACGGTCATAGGAACATCACGAAATCCAGAAAAAATCTTGAAAGAAAATAGAATACCAGGAGTTAGCTATCTGCCATTGGACATCACAGATGATGGAAGCATTCAAGATTTGGCGAAATATGCCGGAAATATTGATATTCTTATCAATAATGCGGGTAGTTCCCAAGTAGGTGCGATTGAGGATGTTCCTGTGGAAAATATTCGCAAGTATTTCGAGATCAATGTTATTGGACATGTTCAAGTTATCAAGCAATTTCTCCCTCAAATGCGACAACAAAGATCGGGCTTGATTATAAACATTAGTTCTATGGCAGGAGTTACCCCAGTTCCATTTTCAAGCTTTTATGGTGCTGCTAAAGCAGCCATGCGATCCATGACGCAAGGATTACGGCATGAACTGAACAATTTTGGAATTCAAGTTGTAGATATTGCACCCTTTGAAGTTGACACTACAATCCCTCAAGAATTGTTCTTATCTGAAAATTCTCCCTATTTCAAAAATGCACAGCATCAAAAGCAAAGACGGGATGAAAATCTCTCAAAAGCAGTAAAACCCAAAGAAATGGCACATCTCATCAATAAAATCATCCATCTCAAAAATCCCCATGCCTATTATTCAATTGGTCATGGAGCTAAACTAAAAACCTTTTTACTTAAACATCTACCCCATAAAATGGTAGAAAACACCATGCGAAAACGCTATTTGATGGATTAAGATAATCTGGTGACTTATATGGAACAAGAACATAAATTTACCGTAAAAAAAATTAGCCGAATGGCACAGTCTATTGACGATTACACGACCTATTCAAAGAAAAAAAATCTGATTTGGGCCTTTTCCGAATTTGATGTGACTCGAGCACGTGAAACTTTACAACGTCATAAAGAAGAAACAGGAGAATCTGTGAGCTTCACCGCATTTCTTATCAACACATTTGCTCGAGTTGTCGAGAAACATAAGTTTCCAGTTAATACAATTCGGAAAAGAAAATCAAAATTTTATACCTTTGATGAAGTGGATGTAATGACGAATATCGAAAAAGAAGTAGATGGAATAAAAAAACCTGTTAGCTATACGGTGAGAAATGCACATAAAAAAACACTTCGAGAAATTCATGAGGAAATACGAGCCGCTCAAAAAGTGAAAAAAGTGTCTCTCTCCAGTGAAAAAGGGAAGGGAAAGAAAATTGTAAAACTTTTTCCAAAACTCCCGCGATTTATTCGTAAGATGGTAGTTCATCGGATTTTTTCGAATCCGGAAATAAAAAAGAAGATCATGGGCACGGTTGGTGTTACCTCCGTCGGAATGTTTGGAAATGATTTAGGATTTATGATACACATTACCCCACACACTCTATCAATGGGAGTTGGAGCGATTGGGACAAGACTCCGTAAAATAAATGGTGAAATTGTGGAGCGGGAAATGTTGGGAGCGACAATTGCCATGGATCATGCAATAATTGATGGAGGGCCCGCTACCCGTTTCTTCCAAGATCTTTATTCCATGATTGTTGAAGAATGCCATGATAAAGAGTGGTGCTTTAAATCTCTAAAAATTTAATTTAATTGTTTATTTTTTTAACCTTTTTTCCTCACTCCTACAACGCGTTTAAATTGAGATTGTTATTTTACGATTTGATTTTTCCCTTTTCTTTTGCCATAAAATTAATCTTTCGTGGAAAATACAAAAGGAATTGTTAGGATCAAAGGCATGCATAGACATCCATCCCCCAAGGATGTTTCTACTGTCTGCTTAAGATGAAAACTTATATATGTTGCCGACAAAAATCTAATTACGGTTGACATCTCATGTCTGCCAATCCTGAAGGTTCTGGAGAACAATTGTTAATTTTTGTGATCCTATCACCGCTCATATCAAAAAAAAGTTTGTCATCTCTGTGCGTAATGCTCCTTGATTCCCTTCGAGGTGGATCAGGAAGTGTTGAGGTCAATCATCTTTCATGGACTTTAGTTAATCAATATAATGGATGGAATGTTGAAGTAGATCAATCATTTGCATCCAAGATTTTGAATTGGCTATTCAATTAAATATTGTCACGCCTTACAGCACATGGTGCAGTTCCTTTTGGGATTTTTTTCACTTTGGTGAAAAAGGCGGGAACAGACCGCAACAGGCAGAACCATCATAAGGAGTGGCAGAACTGTGTCACCGATAGAAAATCCTTTAATTCTCATCATAATTGGGGATAAAAGAAGAAATAAGGCACGTTGCTACAACAACATGCCTTAATACACGAATTCAGTAGACGCTGAATTCGGTGATCTAGCATGAGTCAAAATCCCTCAAAAACTTTTAGGTTACACAAAAAAAAAAGTGTAAATCCCGTGGATCTCTGCACCTCTCTTCGAATTCAACTTTTATAGAACAGATAATTCGCTTTGGAGTTGGAATGGATGTGCATCGAGACACAGTTGTTGTCTGTATCTGTGCCCAAACGGCACAAAATGAAATTATTGTGGTAAAACAGCATTCCTTCCGCAATGTCCCAACAGGTCTTCAAGAAATGATGAACTTTCTGAAAAAGTACTGTCCAATTTCCCACTATCTAATGGAATGCACAGGGATCTATCATCGCCCAGTGTATCATGCGCTAGAACGAGCCTTCCCACAAGAAAAAGAGAAAATTATCGCAATGAACCCCCTTTTAGTCCATCGTCGTTTAACAGATTTGGGAAACAAACATGACAAAGCAGATGCTCAACGTATGGCAGAGCCATCTTTTTATGATAAATTACTCCGCCCCAGCCACGTTGGCGATCCTCAATTCTTTCATCTCCGGGATTGTCTTCGGAGTTACACTCGAAGCCGACAAGATTCAACTCGCTTTAAAAACCGGATCCACCGTGTGCTTTGCAGCATTCACTTCATGCACAAATTCGATTTGGGCAAGGAATGGTCCTTACAAATCCTTGACTATTGGATCCACCATGGAGGGGTCTTCCAAAATGCATTCCAAGCCCTTCTTTTGCACATGATTGAAGAGGGAATGCCGATCTTGATATTGCAAAAGCATAGCGATGATTTTGCACCTTTTGCATCCGTTTCTCTGACACGGGAGAGTACATTTAATTTAGCACAATTATTGCAGCAATTTCTCGAAGTAGAACGCCATGCTGCCCAATACTTGTTGCAGACAGAGCAATTTATTCTCTCGGATGCCGAATTCACAACCAATTATCAAGCATTACTTACAATTCCATGCATGGGTCCCGTATCGGCCCTGCAAATTTTAACTGAAGTTGGAGATTTTCGTCGTTTCAGAGATTGGCGAGCATTCGCAAAGTTTTGTGGCGTTGTTCCAGAGATAAAAGAAAGTGGAAGTAGCATTAATAAGGGACATGTGAATAGATACACAAATGCCCACCTTCTGGAGATCATTGGTCCAGATTGCAAATTTAATAATTAACGGAAAAGCTTCTGGAACAGATCTTGATGAATTTGCTACTAAACAGTACCATTCACGTAAGTTGCCGTTCAAAAAGGCATGCATGAAGGTGGCTTTTAAATTAAGTCGAATCGTGTACAACATCCTAGTGAAAAACATTCAGTATGACCCTCACTATGAGCAAACTCAACAAAAGATGCAAAAACTACTGCGACGGAAAGCACGAACAGGCACTTTACTGCAATCCGCACAAGTGCGTGCATTGCGAAAGGATATAGGACGGTTCTTTGTAAACCATCATGAACACCTCAATTCGAAAAGTCGTTTTCTATTGACACGGGGCTTTACACAGATGATTGACAAGGTGAATAAAAAGGATCTGAATGATAAGGATACGAAGTGAGTAAAACGTGTAAAGGTTAAAAAAATATAGACCTTAGTCCATAATGGGGGCTTCATGCCCCCTGGCTAAGGTTTTTTTTCATGTTTTTGCAAAGAAGGCTGATATATTTGTGTAGATAGATTTGTAAAAAAAAAAGAACTTATGCTTGTACAGATTCAGAATTACGTGCAAATAATTTCTCAATAGCTTGGGAGAGTTGTCTCACTCCTTTTTCCAAGAATTCATATATCATTTTCAAGACATCTTTCGTGTATGTGAATGCGAGAGCAACCATATTATAGACAAATGTTAAACTCATGACAATTAAGAATGTGGCAATAGCAATAATAGCAACTTGATAAAGAATGTGCATTCCGGCGAAGTTTGCCCAAAAGGTTTGGGCTGATAATTCAATACTGTAATAGCTCATATTTCTTATGACTCCAAAGAGTTGTGTTATAATATAATTAAAACTTGATAGATACCTAAACCCTTCAGAGGCCGAAATTTATCATGGAGGCCATTTTTTGTCAAAAGATTATTTTTGAACTTCTAATATTTTTTAAGTCCCATGAAACATAGTTTATTCAAGGAGGTAGAAAAAATGGAAAATGATGATGGTTTCAAAGTAGAATTAAGCAGTAAACCCATGCAATTTAATGGTATGGCTAAAATTCCTGCAGGAGAGATGCCTTACGACATAAATATTAATGGTTTTGGAAAAATTCAAGGAGATTTCAAGTGCGACTCTCTACACGCTAACGGGTTACTTAGTGCAAAGGGAAAATTGGAGGTAAGGGGAGATTTACAAGTAGACGGATTATTCAAATGTAATGATTCTTTAAAGGTCACAAATAATGTTAATTTTGGCGGAATGGGTAAAATCAACTCAAATGTCACAATAAATGGAGAATTAAATGCAGAAGGCGCATTTAAATGCAAAGCAGATGTTTTTGTTACTGAAAAAGCAATGTTCGCAGGATCTGCGAAGATCAATGGGAATTTTACATCACAAGATAATTTAACAATTAAAGGGCGAGCCTCAATCTATGGGAACATTGTTGGCAAAAACATCACAATATCCCGAACGGAGGATGTAAAATCCTTTTTCAATAGAAAATCACGAATCTATGGAAATTTAGCTGCCCAAAAAGACATCATTATTGATGATATCAAAGTAGAGGGAGATATCCAGGGGCAAAATGTGAATATTGGGGAGAATTCGATAATCTACGGGAAGATATTTTATGTAGATGAACTAAATATCGACAAAGATGCATATTTAGAAAATGATCCAATTCAAATTTCATTGGAAGAGTTGCATCATTAAATTGTCGGTTTTTCATTTTCCTATTTTTCACTTTAGGAAAAGGAATAATCATGAATACTTTTGAATAAAGAGCAGTCTATACAAAATTAAACATGTCTAAACTGACAATATTCGTTGGAATTTTTTCCTAAATTTTTCTAATCATCTTATAAAACAACTTCAACCATTTGTACCATTCTATCCTAATCCTCCCAAAAAGCCAACAAAAAAGAGAAAAGTTTGTCGAGTATTTTCAGAATTTTTACAATGATCTAGGTAAATATCCATTAATTTAGTTTTGTAACCTATGGCCTTAGCTCTTGCGGAACAATTGCAAACAAAATTTGCGCTATCGGCAAAAATTGTTAATCCTAAGGAAAAATTCAATTGTTATTCCCATCTCATTTCGGGAATTTTAACGTTGATTGGATTAATTGGCCTAATTTTTAAAACGTCGGATAATACGGAAGCACAGCGAATTTCTTGGATATATTGCGTTTCAATCATGTTTGTTTTCTTTGCAAGCGCACTTTGGCATTCCCGTAAAAAAAATGAACAGCACCATAATTGGTTCACTCAAATTGATGAGATTGCAATCTTTTTTGCAATTGCGGGGGCATACACCCCATTATCCTACCTCTTTCTAAATGGATTATGGTACAATATAACAGTAGGTTTTCAATGGCTTATGGTGGCAGTCGGAACAATCGTAAAAGTGAAATTCGTTCATATAAAGCGATGGAAAATAACAAGTTTCTACTTGATCATGGGATGGTCTTCCTTATTACCAATAAAGCAGTTTTTACAAAACATGCCTCTTGTAATGCTTATTTTGCTAATTCTTGCAGGTATCAGTATTTCAGTAGGCTCCTTCTTCTTTATTTCTATGAAACCTACATATTTTCACGAAATATTCCATATTTTGGTTTCCCTCGGAATAGGTCTTCACTACATCATCATTTTTTCTTCAATTGCTTAAGGGTTCCACAAATTTGCGGAATTAGTAACATTCTAAAACTAAAACTATTTCTTCTTTCTCATTAATCCATCATTGATAAAAATGGGGGAAATTAAATTTATTACTCATCATGAAAAAAAAATATTGCACTTAGATTTTGCGGGGTGCAATTCCACCGAAGTTTCTGCATTGATTAACGATGCGAAGAAAGTAATCGCAGCCCAACCACACCATTCACTCTCCGTAATATCTGATGTAACCGACATGAAAGCAAATAAAGAAGTGACTCAAATGATGAAAGAATTTACTGCCCATAACAAACCATTCGTCAAACAAAGTGTGGTATTAGGGATCACCGGCATAAAAAAAGTTTTATATCAAGTGGTAATAAAATTTTCGAATCGGAAAATAACACTGGCTAATACGATGGATGAAGCTAAGGAATATCTTCGTAAAGATGCAGAATAAAAAAAAAATTAATCATATTCTGGATAAAAGGTCACTATTTTTGGGTAGAGACGATCTAATTCCAAAATGATCTCTGGAATCTCACTAAATAAGGTGGAAACTTCGGTATTCCCTGGAAAAATTATTTCACCAGAAAGGTATAAATCACTTGCCGAGAATCTGCCAGTAATCATTTGTGCGAGACCATGAATTGTAATTTCAAGATCATGAATTGCTTCGATTTCAAACTGAACGGTTTTCTTCTCAGTTAATGTATATACTCCACTGTTTTCAGGTAAGAGAGAATCATTTAGCAATATTTTAAGAGGTTTCTGCGGTGCAATATCTAAAAACTTTTCAAAAACAGATTTAGGTGAAACTACACGTAGCATTTTACTAGGTTGATAGCTGAATATTGCTTCATCCCCACCATTCCAATAAGAGTGAATGAAACGATCAATTGGAAAATCTTCAGGCAAAGATGTGCAATGAATAGAAGCCGCTTGATCGTAATAGGACGAAATGAGATTCCTCAATGCATCAAAAGCACCTAGGGAAGTATACCTAAAACTAGCAATGTTCAACACACGATTTTTGAGTTTATATATAAGAAAACCTTTAGGATGGTTGGTTGTGGAGTTATAAGCTAGTGCAACCCTTAGATCTTTCACAAACTCGAGATATTTTTCACTCCCCCAATTCGTATACATTCTCTCATTGTAATTAGAATTACTCCAGAATTCCGCCAACATCCCATAGAAATCGGTTCGTATTTGCTCATCTTCTCCTAAATTGCCAATTTTAACATAATACTTATCAGAGGAAGAAGTTTTTGATAGTAAATCCAAAGATATTTTTAATCGAAACCTATTGAATGCTGATGAAAATCCAAAATCGTGATAGTATTTATGTTTAAAAGGAGTGAGTGCAATAAAATCAATCTTTTCTTCTTTAGCTTTGTGACAATTCGCCAAAAATAATTGTTTGATTAAACCTCGATTGCGATAATTAGGAACGGTTATTGCATCTTCTATAAAATAAGCTTTAACTTTCTTCTTCCGTATCATCAAATCAATAGGTACTTGATTCCAAATAGAGACTAAATCGGCGCCATCAACCCAACCGTAGATGTTAGACCAATATTCGGGCATTCCAAAAAAGTATTTATACATAGCAGATGTAGTATCTTGTCCAAAATTCCGTTTGAGCAATCCAGCAAATCGGTTCTCAAAACTTTGATCCAATTGTTGAATCTTCATGATAATTCTAATGATGCAAAATTTAACAAATTTACGATTTGGGATGATCCTATTCCACTTGGGACTACTTAATTTTAAAAAGGAAGAAAAGAATAATGACTTACTCAAATTTTTATGGGTAGAAGATAACTATGTGCACAACTACAATGAGTTCCGGTAAAATTGTTGACATCAGCTTATCTTTAGATAACAAGGCTTGGCCTTGGCATAAGCTCTAATTAGCATCAAAATCTCAAGAAAAGATTTGCTAGTTAGAGCGTTCCAATATTAATGAATGAGGTAATTTCATTCATATTTTCCCAATTCCATCAGAATATTTCATGATAGTTATATTTTGGTAAATGTTAGAGATATATCGAAGTGAATTTTGAGAATAGGGGGATAAAAATGAATTACTAACATGTCTTTTAAGATGGGATTCGTTTAACTTCAAATTTTACATAAGCTTGGGAAATTGCTAATTTACTCCATAAACCAGAAATTTGAACCAAATTAAAGAACTTTACATCATCAAAATAATGAGAACGAATCAAAATGTCAAGTATACAATCAGGAATTATAAATTTAGTTGAAGGAAATGAACTTTCACGCTATGATACCCAACAGATCATCCGAGAAATCATGCAAGGACATACAAGTGATTCCGAAATTGCAAGTTTTCTCACAGCCTTATGTATTAGAGGAGAAACCTCAGAAATAATTGCAGGAGCTGCAGAAATTATGCGAGAATATGCATCCCAGATCACTCCAAATACCACCGAGCCGTTAGTAGACACTTGTGGAACAGGAGGGGACAATGCAAATACATTCAACATATCTACACTTGCTGCAATTGTTGCAGCGGGTGCAGGAGTTCACATCGCTAAACACGGAAATCGATCAATTTCATCTAAATGCGGCTCTGCAGATCTTTTAGAAGCTTTTGGGGTGAAGATCAATTTAGAACCAGAAGAAGTTAAGAGCATCATTGAAAAAATTGGGATCGGATTTATGTTTGCCCCAAAGTTTCATCCTGCTATGAAATATGTGATGCCGGTAAGAAGATCTCTTAAAATGAGAACAGTATTTAACATTTTAGGACCTCTTACTAATCCAGCTAATGCAAAATCTCATGTTCTTGGTGTATTCAATAAGGAACTCATTCAACCCTTAGCTGAAGTGATGAATAAACTTGGAGCAAATCATGTCTATATTATCAATTCAGAACCAGGTATTGATGAAATCATCCCGTATTCAGAAGTACATGTCGGTGAGGTAAAAGAAGGTGAAATTGAGTACTATTCATTGAAACCATCGGATTTCGGAGTCAATTCATTTTATATGTCAGAGTTATCTGGAGGCACGATTGAGAAAAACTTGGAAATTGCAGTTAAAATCTTAAAAAATGAAGATTTGGGGATTAAACGCGAAATCGTTCTCATCAATGCAGCTTTTGCAGTTCTCAGTGCATATGGAGATATGACATATGACACAGCCTACGAGAAAGTAAAGGAAGCACTTACTACAGGAAAAGCATTGAAGAAGCTAGAAGAACTTGTCAGAGAAACACAAGGAAGCATCTTGAAATTTAATGAAGTTATCCAATAAAAGGACTTTGAAAAAAAAAATGAGCATATTAATGGAGATAGCCGAGTCTAGAAAGCAAGATATTCCAACTATACGAACTATCTTGGAGAATCCAGCTATAGACTCTAAACTAAGTGGATCCAATAAAAGAGATCGTTTCACACTTGCAAATATTTTAAGAAATCGCCAAAATTTGGGATTAATCACCGAATTAAAACCAGCTTCCCCGTCACGAGGCAGCTTACTCCCTTTAAATGAGTTCCAAGAACATATTCCTGAAGCTTCAATTCAAGAAAAAATTCTCTTTCCAACAGTCAAAAACATCCGAAAAATGACAAAAGAAATGATAGCTGGGGGAGCAATAGCCATAAGTGTATTAGTTGAGCCGAGAAAATTCAAAGGAAGTTTTGGAAATTTATCTTTGGTGGCTGAAAATACCCCTCGAACAATCCCAATTATCTTAAAGGATTTTAACATCTCAAAAGCACAATTAGAATTGGGAAAACAATGTGGAGCCAGTAATGCATTATTGATCACATCTATTTGTGATCCTGTGGAAATGTTTTATCTCATGCATGAAGTTGGATTAGAACCATTAGTTGAGATCCATGATGAGAAAGACTTAGAAAAAATTAGACCCCTCCAGTTTGCTCGCGAGCCTTTTGTCATTGGGATTAACAATCGAAATTTAAAGGATTTGACCACCGATTTGAAGCACACTTTTAATTTAGTTTTAAAGGTTAGGAAAATATTTGGGGAATCTCAACCGATCATAACCGAAAGTGGAATTAATTTGCGAAATCATGTCCTTAAAATGGAATCCCTAGGTATTTTTGCCGCATTAGTTGGAACAGCGATAATGAGTGGGAGTATTACGGAGAAAATGGAAGAATTAACTGGAAACAACCATACTTTTCTAAAAATATGTGGAATGACAGATTATCATATCTTAGGTAAAATTAAATATCCATCAATATCCGCTTTCGGAACAATTCTGGATATTCCTTCCAGTAAACGAAATCTCAAGATAGATGAAACTATAGAAATTCATGCAAATATACCAGAAAACAAACTCAAAGTATTGGTATTGAAAGATAAAAATCTCAAAGAAATTAAGAAGATTGACAGTATTGTGAAACCTGATTTTTTACAGATTCACATCTCCAAAAATGCATTGCAACTAAAGGATTTTCCACTTTATCTATTAAGAAAAATGATTCATCCAATGAATATAAAAAATTCAGCGCTTAGTGAAGTTTTTAATGAAATCAGAAGTCTACCTTCGGAGATATTTGCAATTTTGTTAGATTCAAGTAATGGAAGAGGAAAAATTTTGGACTTAGAACGAACCCAACAGATTTTAAAACAAATTCCAAATAGACGTTTTATTGTAGCGGGAGGCATTGGAACGAATAACATTGGGACAATTTTAACCACATTAGATCCTTTTGGAATAGATATCAGCAGTGCTTTGGAAATGGATGGAAAAAAAAATAAACAACGGGTAGCAAATTTTATGGAAGAATTCACTAAAACTCAACGACAAAAAACCAAAGAAAAATGTTGTTTTTCAAGTTATAAAACGCAATTTCCCGATCGGCATGGCAAATTTGGTAGATTCGGGGGAAAATTTGTTCCAGAAACATTAATTCCGGCCATCAATGAACTTGAGCGAGAATATTGCAGATATAAAGAAGATCCTGCATTTATCAAAGAACTAAACCAGATACGGTCAAATTATATGGGAAGACCCACTCCACTTTCTTTTTCTAAAAATCTCAGCAAGAAATTCGGTTGTAAAATTTATTTAAAGCGAGAAGATCTTTTGCATGGGGGGGCTCATAAGCTGAATAATGTGATGGGGCAAGCACTTCTTGCAAAAAAAATGGGCAAAACAAAATTGGTGGCAGAAACTGGAGCAGGACAGCACGGATTTGCAACATCTATTGCAGGAGCATATTTTGGCATGAAAACAACCATATTTATGGGAGCTATAGATATGCAACGCCAAAAATATAATGTATCTCGCATGAAAATGCTAGGAGCAACGGTCATCCCAGTTACATCAGGCACTCAAACGTTGAAAGATGCGGTGAATGCCGGATTGCAGTACTGGATTGCAAATTTGGGGGACACACATTACCTTATGGGAAGCGTTGTAGGACCACATCCTTACCCCATGATGGTAAGAGATTTCCAAAAAGTGATTGGGGAAGAAATTCATTCCCAAATTAAATTTTTTGAGGGACGCTTGCCCGATAAAATAGTCGCTTGTGTGGGAGGAGGATCTAATGCAATGGGAGCTTTTTATGAATTTATTGACAAAGAAGAAGTGGAACTTTGGGGGGTAGAAGCTGCCGGAAAGGGATCCCAAACCGATCATCATGCCTTAGCCTTGCAAAAAGGAACGGATGGAATTCTTCATGGAGCGCGTCAATTGCTCATCCAAGATGAAAACCGAAATATTCAAGAATCATATTCAATTTCGGCAGGATTAGATTATCCTGGAGTTGGTCCAGAGCTATGTTATTTAAAAGCAATCAATCGCTTGAAATTGAGTTACATCACAGATACAGAAGCGATAGATGCGTGCCTGACCTTAACTCATACCGAAGGAATCATTCCTGCCCTTGAATCAAGCCATGCCATTGCCTTTGGATTACAAATCGCAGAAAAAATGACACCTAATGAAATACTCGTGATAAATTTGAGTGGTCATGGAGGGAAAGATATTGAAACATTAATGCAAAATATGGAGAAAACTTCACATGAATGAAATCTTAGCCCGATATCAACAAGTTAAAGCGGCCCAAGAGGTTGCTTTTATTCCCTTTTTAGTGTTAGGAGATCCTAATCCAGAAGTCTTTTTAAAACTAATTCAAACAATCGAACCCTATTCTGATTTCATTGAATTAGGGATCCCCTTTAGTGATCCTATCGCCGATGGCCCCACAATTCTTTCTGCAAACCATCGAGCCTTACAAAGTGGGAGTAATTATTCCAATTGTTTTCATCTCATCCAGGAAGTAAGAAAACTTACTAACAAACCATTAATTTTACTCACTTATGGTAATATCTTGGGTGTTGAACCCCATCGAAAACAAACACTGGATAAATTCGCCCAAAGTGGTATTAATGGAATAATTGCTGCAGATATCCCAGTGGAAGAATCTCAAGAATTGCTTGAGGAAGCTCGAGAAGTAGAAATAGACATCATATTTTTAGTCACCCCTACCACCCATACCGAACGATTGAGCAATATAATTGGAAAAGCCCAAGGGTTTATTTATTTGGTTGCAGTAAAAGGAATTACAGGTGCACGAGAAACAATTCTTAATGAAACATCATCTACAATTAGACGAATTATATCCAAATTAGGAACTGATCGTAAAATCCCAGTCTTCGTAGGTTTTGGGATTTCTAAACCAGCTCATATTCAAGAAATCATTCAAATGGGTGCAGATGGAGTGATTGTAGGGTCGGCTTTAATTAACCAAATTGAAAAAAATCTCGATAATCCAATAGCTATGTTTGAGCAAATAGAGGTATTTGCCCAACAGATGAAGAATGCAACTAAGGCGCTTAGAGTGTGAAAGAAATGGAACTAAACTTAAACATACAAAAAATTGGGAACACAAAGGATATCTTTGGGTTTTATCGTTATTTAACCAGTCAAATTGACTCAAAAAACCATGCTTTGCTAGAATCTATTGATCTGAATTCCCAAGAAATGCATTTTAGCTTTATTGGGTTACAACCAGATTTCATGGTTAAGGTTCTTAACAATAATCTAAAAATTTATGATATTCAAACAGAGAAGGGGGAAAAAATGATTGATATGTGCACCGATCATAAATTTTCAGATCTAAATGGAGTACAATCATTTCAAGATGAAGTTCCAGTTACTTTACCTGGAATTGACAGACTTAAAGACATTTTTCCCATCTCAAACTCCGCCATGCCAGAATTATTTCCCCAAAAAATCTTTTCAGGAGGCTTATTGGGCTATATTGGGTATGATGTCGTTTCGCCCTATGTTGGGTATGAATCCTCAGATGCGATGCAAGCAATGTTTCCAGATATTATCATGGGGATGTTTACTAAAGTTCTAGCCTATTCGCATACAACTCAAACCATCTATGAAGTTAATAACACCATTGGAGCAAATGAGACCGATCCCACCGTATCCACACTTTTTGAAAAGTTTAGACGATCGAATCACACTCCTTTTTCCATACCTACATCAATAGATCGTGCTGCTATACTATCTCAAAATTCAAGTTTCAAAACAAATACGTCTCCAGAACAATGGAGAAATATTATTGAAGAAACTAAGGAACACATATATGCCGGAGATATTATTCAGGCAGTTTTATCCCGGAAAATGATGGCTGAAAGTGATGTTTTACCCATTGATGTCTATCAAGCTTTGCGAATTTTAAATCCTTCTCCATACATGTACTACATGAATTTTGAAGGTGCTCACAACGGTGATGTACGCATTATTGGAAGTAGTCCAGAAGCTTTAATCACGAAAAATCAACGCCATCTCGAAACTGTTCCAATTGCAGGAACCAGAAGGCGAGGAAGAAGTGTGGACGATGAAATACGGATGGCCAATGAATTACTTCATAGCGAGAAAGAAGTTGCCGAACATATCATGTTAGTTGATCTAGCAAGAAATGACTTAGCTAAAG
Organism: Candidatus Lokiarchaeum ossiferum; assembly: GCA_025839675.1. Lineage (GTDB taxonomy): Archaea > Asgardarchaeota > Lokiarchaeia > Sigyniarchaeales > Promethearchaeaceae > Lokiarchaeum > Lokiarchaeum ossiferum. The sequence goes on along the minus strand of CP104013.1, from coordinate 3,932,828 downwards.
TCAGTATTCCAGGTTCAATTGACACCTATAAATTACTCGAATTAAAAAAATTTCCAAATATTATGCATCTCATCTCGCGAGTTAGATCCACTTCAAATTTAGATCCTTTCAGTATTTTAAAATCTATGTTTCCTGCAGGGACGGTTTCGGGTGCCCCAAAACGAAAGGCCATGGAAATAATCCATAAGTTGGAACGCGAAGATCGAGGTCCCTATGCAGGATGTGCAGGCTATGTGAACTTTACAGGTGACATGGATATGGCCATAAGCATTCGAACCATCTTCAACAAAAACAAAACTTACGTCGCTCAAGCGGGAGGCGGAATTGTAGCCGATTCCGATCCAGACGAAGAATTCTTAGAAACCAAGAACAAACTCAGAGGGGTCACAGCCACCATCAATTTTGTGGAATCCATGAGTTAACAGAGGAAGGATGAAAATGGTAGAAATAGCACATACAATCGAAAATAATGCCCCTTTCATTGGTGGGGAACAAACTGTCTTGTTTATCAATAATCAAGATTCCTTCATTTACAACATCGTAAATTATATATGTACCATCTCCGATGCAAAAGTCCGAATTGTCCCCAATTCTATCACGTGTGATGAAATTGATCAATGTAATCCGGATAAAATTATTATAAGCCCTGGTCCAGGCCATCCAAAATATGATACCGGAAACATTATTCCCATAATTCAGAAGTTCGGAAGCAAAATTCCGATCTTGGGAGTGTGTTTAGGCCATCAGGCGATAACTGAAGCCTTTGGGAAGGATAAGGAAGAAGAATATGTGGGACGGGCAAAAATGGGTCCCATGCATGGAAAAATGTCAAAAATTTTTCATGATGGAGAAGGAATTTTTGCAGATATTCCAAATCCTTGCTCGGTGGTCCGTTATCACTCGTTAGTTACAAAAGCGGATTTATTACCGGAAAATTTGAAAATCGCAGCAATGGCAGACGATGGAGCAATTATGGCAATAAAACATAAAGAATTTCCAATTTATGGAGTTCAATTTCATCCCGAATCAATTATGATGAAACCAAATGGAATTCTAATTCTTGCCAATTTTTTAAAAATGTAATCAGGAAAAAAAAAAACTAAACTTAGGAAAAGAGAAACATGTTAATCAAAATAAAACGCAATGCGAATCGAAAGGATGTAGACGAATTCATTCAAAAGCTCGGAGGAGGTCAAGCAGGAGTGAAAATCATTAATTGGGGTGATGATCGATATTTAGTTTCCAAAAAATTGACCGAAAATTCACCAATTATCGAGGAAATCAAGGATATTAAATCAAAACATCACTTATCATCCCGAGAATTCAAGCTAGAAGACACTGTAATCGCTATTGGAAATACGCGGATTGGAGGTTCATCTATTACGATAATAGCAGGACCATGTGCGATTGAAACAGAACTGCAAATCAAAAGCGCCGCACGATTTGTGAAAGCTGCAGGCGCCCACATTCTACGAGGAGGTGCATTTAAACCCCGAACAAGCCCCCATTCTTTCAGAGGACTTGAAGAAGAAGGATTGAAATATTTGCAAGAAGCTGGAAAAGAAGTTGGATTACCTGTTGTAACTGAGGTAATGACAGCAGAAGATGTTCCATTAGTAGCGAAATATGCCGATATTTTACAAATTGGATCACGAAATATGCAAAACTATATGCTCTTAGATGCTTGTGGAAAAATTAGAAAACCTATATTGCTCAAAAGAGGATTATCATCCACTGTTGATGAGTTCTTATTAGCCTCCGAGTATATTTTAGCAGGGGGCAACCAAAATGTTATACTCTGTGAACGAGGAATTCGAACTTTTGAGAACGCTTTTCGAAACACTTTAGATTTGAATGCCGTAGCCTATCTAAAACAGGTTTCCCATCTCCCAGTCATAGTAGATCCATCCCATGGAACGGGATTACGGCCTTTAGTTACACCCCTTGCACAAGCAGCTATTGCTGTGGGTGCAGATGGAGTTATTATAGAAGCAACCGCAACACCCGATGAAGCATTATGTGATGGTGCACAATCCTTAGATGAACCTATGCTAAATACTTTAATCACAAATGTAAATCGCATTTCAAGTGTAGTTTATCGCTAAATGAAGATGCAAACGAATTTACATCTTAAATTTGATAAATTTCGTCTTTTATTCAATTATACTTCTACTTTTTTTATAATCAAATTGGGAATATCTCCATTATTGACTCCCTAAAAATAAAATTTGGCAAAATATAATCTACTATTCCAATCTTCGCTATTCTCGAGATATTTTTATAACAGCGAATCAATTCCTTCCTTATAACTTGGATAGCGTGGTTTCCAACCGATTTCTTGCTTCAATCGTTGATTTGAAACCTTCCCACCCATAATCAACGTGTGATAAATGTATTTCCCCATCGCTATCCGCAAGATAAATTTGGGAATTCTCACATATCGATGTACTCCATAATGTTGTCCAAGATAAGTCATAAAATTCTTGACGGTGACTGGCTGATCATCACAAATTATGAATTTCTTGCCTATCGGTCTTTGTTCAATTACCCGCACATATGCATCCGCGCAATCTTCCACATGAATGCGTGGTAAATAGTTATTTCCATCACCAAGAATTACCAATTTTCCTTTTTTTGCCATGGAGAGTATCTTCTGAAACATCCCCCCATTTCCATAAATTTGGGCAGGAAGCATCTCAATTATTGGAATAATATTTTGTGATTTTACTGTGGAAATCAACTCATCATAACACTTCCCCAAAGCAGCCATCCCAGTTCTGGCAATTGGCCATTCCTCATCCGCGATTTCTTGATCTTTGGTGGCAAAATTAGCTCCGGATGTTAAAATCAATGGACAACCTATTTTTTGGGCTACGGAAATTGTGTTCTCAAAATACTGTTGCGTCAAATGTTCTAAGGCTTTAAATTGTCGATTTGAAATTCGCCCGGGTTTAAAGGGAACCATGGCTGTATAAACAATCATATCATATCGTTCTGAAAACACAATCTCATCGATATTTAAAATATCCCCTTCAATCCATGAAACTTCGGACGGATCAAATCGCAAATTTTTAGCTGCGAGTACAGTTGGTGTTGTATCGCGTGTCAGGATGGATACTTGATGATTTTTCGCGATTAATCGTTGGGCAATATGAGCCCCCAAAAAACCTGTCCCGCCAATTTGTAAAATGTGCATGATCCTCTCTACTATTTCTAGGCTTTTTTCCTTATAGAAAATTTTGGTATTTACGAAACAAATATGTATAAATGGTTTCCCAATAAATTTCGCAGCTATTTCATTTAAATTCGAGTTATTGATATATATATTATCTATGCAGGATCAAGAAAAAATCATTTCACGACTGCGAACCCTTATGAATGAGATTCAAAGGTCAAAAATTGAACAATTCACCGAATTAATTGAAAAAGCAAATAATTTGGTTTTAGAGATTTTTGGAGAGCAATATAAACCCTTTTCCATAACGAATCGTCAAAAATTTACGCATGAGGATTCCCCCAGTGCGAAGTATATGAAAGAAATGTATTGGCTTCAAACTAATAGGCCCAACTTAATCGATTTTCTCCGCAACTTCATTAGTGAGCTGGAGTCAAAACAAAGAATTTATATCATGCATGAAGAAGCCAGTGAAATGCAAGAATTGGTTGAAAAAGCAGTAAAACAGTTACGATTTATTCCAAAATATTTTTATGTCAATGAAACTCCCCGAAAATCAGTAATTGATAGATTGAAGTCGAAAAATGATATAGGTTTCATTATTTTCGTTATATCCCCTAATCTAAATAGTGGATCTACATTGGGAAAGAATTTATTTTTTGATCTTGGTTATCTGGCTGGTAAATTGACATTAGAAAAAGTCATGGTACTTTATCATGATACTGAGTCCGTTGATATTCCGTCAGATTTGCAACAAAGTCTCTATTGCCCATTCGATGATAATTGGGAAGCAAAACTAAAAGAAAAATTGAAATTGTGTGGATATTCAATTTTAGAATAGCAGCTTTTGGAAAAAAAAAAAGTTTACAATTGCTGATTTTTAGAATTTTGATAAAATAAAATCCCATCTCGAATAGTATAGAAGAGGAAAATGATTGAAGCTAGAACTATTATAGGGAAAAAATCATCTATCATCCAGGAGACCATGAAATTCAAAAGTGAAAAACAACTGACTACAACTAAGACTGATAAACTGCATTTTAAAATCGATGACGAAACTAATTTACGTTTCATTTTTTGAACTAACGCGGAATTGTCATCAATGAAATCAACTTCATGCATAATTGAGATTGAGGAAATTAGCCCAATTAAAACTAATGCACCAATATTCGTAACCACGAGCGGGATATAATAATTAATTCCCCATATACAACATTTAGGAAATAGTTGATTCAAATAACCCGTATTATAGAAGTTAATTGCCCCATTCTTATTACAAGAAACATTACTTGTCCAAGAGAAATGAGCTACATTCCATTGAGAATCAATTGTGGGTGTTATATCAAAGAATCCTTCTTGAGTTTGATTGAAAGATGGATTTCTAATCATTTCAATATCCCCTGACTGCATGGCGAGATTTAAGTTTAATGGATCATCATAAAGAATCCAATGCATTTCTGAGATATCAGGAAAGATATCAGAGAATAAAGGATTATATGAGAAGATTTCCAACATATCTGATGAAAATTCATGCAAATACGGCCCCGTGCCAACTAAAAGAGTATCGGATTTGTTAAGAGTATCACTATTCAAAATTTGAGGAGACATCATGGTTGCACTACTATGGCATAATAGGTCGGTTAAATTTGAGTAAGGGGTATTCAAGACAAAGCGAATTTGGAAATTATTCACAATTTCAGTTCGATTTATTATTAACTCAGAATTGGAATTGAATTCATTTGTGAAATAATAAAGATCTGCAAATTCAGGATAATTTCCAGTAGTATTTTGTAGAAAAGTACTTAACCTATCAAAATTCCATTTAACAACTGATGCATTAAACGAACTTCCATCATGAAAGTAGATTTCATGTTTTAAATTAACGGTAAAATTAAGCATATCTTCAGACCACATTCCCAACTCATCATTTTCACTACTTGCTGCTAATTGGTTTTCAATATTAAATTCAGACCCGTTCCATTTATTCACATATAATCCTTCACACACTTGGAAAATCAAATTAATTGCTTCTGGATTATTGGTAAAATGTGGGTCAATATTAGAAATGACTGTTGTGTGTCCATAAAGAAACGGAATAGGTTCCTCACTCATAGTTCGATACTCTGTTTTTATCGCATTCAATGGATTGATCATAATTGGAATCCATGTAAGGATGATTAAAACAAAGATCGAACTTAATACGATTAATTTTTTTTTGTTTGATATTCTGGGAGTTAGTAATTTTTCAAGGGATTTCATCTTAATCTTATCTCATCATTATGGGTATTAATAATAAAACACTTTGTCTATATAAATTGCCATAGAAAAACTCTCCGACAAATGAAGATAGTTAATTATTTCTCAAAAAAAAAAATCCATCTTTCAATCCATCCAGAAGCAATTATCAGAAATTCTTCATATATTACATATTTTTGATTGCAAATGATTTTACGAGATATAAATTGTCAAGTAAATATTTTTGTTTCATTAATCCAAGTTAAAAATTTCAAAAATTGTCTGCAGCTCTGGCAGTTTTTTGTTAATTTCAACTTTAATTTTCAGATCCACATTGAATGCAGCGAAGTTCGTAGGGAGACATCACTCCCCCACATTGTGGGCATAAATACTTTGTTCTTTGCTCAATCAACCATTCTTCATTTCCTTTTAAAGCTAGATTCTGAGCATTCTGATCCAAATTCAGATTATATTTTTTAAGGTAGGACTTTATCAAGGGTTTCCTAAGTCGGCAGCCTATTAGTTCAGAGCAATCACCACAAGAATAAATATCTTTTTCGAGACAACATAATCGTTTTCGGCATTTCCACTTCGATATTCGCTTTTGATTTGTGTCTACTGATCGGCAACCATGGCAATTTCCTACATGGTAGGATGGACAGCCGCCACAAAAAACTCCGCAATAGCCTATTATATTGGAATCAAGGGGACGTAATCCGATTTTTTTCATGGGTCAATTAATGATTTTAATATTAAAAATCTGGTCATCGTTTACAATAATAACAAAAAAAGTTCCTTTTCCGATTATTATTGTAGCTTTTGAATAACTGCAAGAAGCCGTGTTTTTTTTTTTATTATTCTCAGTCAAAAACAAAGTTAAAAACTGTTCTTCAAGTATGCGGCAACTGTATCGAAAACATTTTCATAGAAACAATCAAAATTAGTGGCTGATTGATTTCTTAAGCTATAATATGGAAGAAAAAAAAGTTATCTCTTTAATTAGGTTTTTTCAAGTTCTATAATTTGCGCGGTGAACATATGCTACTCGCGTCATTAGCAACTCGGCCACACCCAGTACAAACATATTTTGGATCTTTGACCAATTCTTCAAATGCTTCATCAATACTAATCTTTGCTTTTTCACAAAGATGATTATGATGATTCGCTTCATCATGTTTCATAGCAAGTCCATATTAGCAATATTCTTTTAATACCTTTTTATTATTGAATAAAAAGAAAAGAGAATTCTACTATGTAAAAAATAAAAATCACCGATACTACACACCCAAAATTATAGGCAAATCGTTTTTTACCATTGAATTAAAAAGAAATATGACAACTCGATATGATTCTGATTTTCGGATGCAAACTTTTTTTGTTATAAAACTTAGCCTGTTCCCAAAGATACGATTACAGCTTCAATTAAACTACCTTTAATGTCACTCGACAGTATATTTGTAAAAATAACTGAAAGTAATTGTTTAAAAAATAGAGAAAAATTGGGAAAAAAAGAAAAGAAAACTGCCTTAGAAGCAGCGGTGGATAACTTGTGGACCCATTTCCTTGTATTCGCGTCGAGTGACCCACATACGTTGGAATGTCTTCAACGAAGACAAGATAGAGCCACCAATCCATACGGAATACATCCGTTCTGGGGGGGCAATGATCTTGACATCCACACTTTCGGGGATTTGCTCTTTGATTTCTTTGGTTAACCGTTCTTTCAAGCCAGGATACATCGTAGATCCCCCGGATAACACAATGTTACCATACAAATCTCGTCGTAAATCTACATCACAGGCTTTAATTGCGGTGCAAATCACATCATCCAAAGGTTCCAACTCTTTTCCAATAACACTTGGGTTGAAGAAACATTCTGGCGCTAAGAAACGTTCCACAGATACGGTAATGGTTTCCCCATCAGGCATCATGTACACTTTTTCCATCCCTGCTACTTTCTTGGATAACATAATTTCTTTTTCAGGATCTAAAGCTACATAACAGAGTTTTTCCTTGATATCTCGGACAATTTGTTTTTCTGCGGATGTTGTGAACGTGAATCCTTTTTGTCGAAGCAATCTTTGTAAGTAAGTGGTAATATCTCGCCCGGCTAAATCTAACCGAGAGATTGCATGGGAAAGTGCAAATCCTTCATAAATTGGGACAACGTGCGATACCCCATCCCCAATATCAATAACACACCCTGTAGTTCGACCAGAAGCATACAAAGACAATACTGCTTGCATAGCCACATACAGTGCGGGCACATTGAAGGTTTCGAACATAATTTCGGCCATCTTTTCCCGATTTGGACGAGGGTTAAGAGGTGCCTCAGTAAGTAAAACCGGATGTTCGCTTGGATCGACTCGTAAGTCTGTATAGAAAGTGTAATGCCAGATTTTTTCCATAGCCATCCAGTCTTCGATGACTCCGTGTTCTACTGGAAACATAAGTTTGAGGACTCCTTTGAGTTGGAGTGCTTCTTCCCCAATATAATATTCCCGAGTGTAGTGTTCTACATCTGTCATGATAGATGTGTATTTTGGATATCCAATTAAAGTTGGAAATACGGATCGAGGCTGATCTTCTCCTGCAAATCCATTTTTTGAAATACCAGTACCGTTATCAACCACTAACGGTTTAGCTGCTAACCAGTCCATATCGTCGCTCATATTATTTTCACGGAAAAATTTTTTTTTATAATCCCTACAAAACGATTATCTTACATTTATCTCTAGTCTTATGACTTAAAAAAATTTAGATTGTGAACCTATGATTTTAGTGAAACCCAGACAGAATTAAAAGGTCGACATTTTTTTTTAGAGTTCGGGGGAGATTTTTTTGTCTACTTTATAAGGGGAGGAGAGGGAAGATTAATTTTTTATTTGACAATTAAAAGAAATGACTTTAGGAAATGAAACAACGAATAAATCGAATTCACATTGTTGGGGCTTCCGGGTCTGGTACGACGACCTTAGCACAAGCCATAGCAAAACGATTAGACTGGCATCATTTTGATACAGATAATTACTATTGGATTCCAACTACGCCCCCTTTTCGTATTAAACGAAAGCTACAAGCCAGACAAGAGATGTTAAAAAAGGATTTATCCAAGCATGAATCGTGGACGCTATCGGGATCATTGTGCGGGTGGGGAGATATGCTAATCTCATATTTCGATTTGGTAATTTACCTGTGGATTCCTCCCAAAATACGTATGGTAAGGTTAGCAGAGAGAGAGAAACAACGTTATGGAGATAGAATTGAATCCGGGGGGACAATGTATGAAAAATCCCAAGAATTTCTGAACTGGGCGAGAGGATATGATGAGGGAGACATGAACACACGAAGTAAAATGTTGCATGATGGATGGTTAAAGAAACTATCATGCAAAATTTTGAAGTTAGAAGGCAATTTTGAATTGGAAGAGAAAGTTGACCGAGTACTCGCTTTGATCAGTTGATTACTGTATAGATTACCTTTATATTTTGTTCAAAGAATTTAGTACTAAAAATTGTGTCCTCTATTGGAAATTTTTAAGTAACAAAACATAATTTCTGATAATAATGGAGCGATGTAATACCTGTTTGACTTCATTAAAAAAAAAGCACCGAGAGAAAAATGCAAAAAGTAAAAAAAAAAATTGGAATTGCAATATCAATCATAAGCTTGTTATCAGTATTAATTGTCGGAGGTCTAATTTTTACTAATAGGGCGCCTCAATCGTCCCAATATGGATTAGAAGATTTTTTACAAATTACCAATTCAGGGTCCGGTTGGGATTTTCATTCAAGTATTTCAAATGATGGAAATAAGGTTTGTTTCGCCCGATATAATCCCACTACTTCAAAAATGAGTCTAAATATCTATTCAATTCCCGATGGAAATTTGACGACGGTAGTATCAACGATGACAGGGGATTTTAGCAGCACTTGGAGTCCAGATGATACACAAATAGCCTTTGATGCCCGAGCAACTGCAGATTCAACATCCTATATATACATTTTAACTATTGCTACGGGAGAAATTGTGAGATTTTCATCTTTGAGTGGTAATGCTTTTCGTCCAGATTGGTCCCATGATGGACAAAACATCGTATATGCTAGTTATTTGCAATTATATATTCAACCTGTGTCAGGTGGGGATGCGAAATTAGTACCTAACGCAGACGAAGCAGTTAATCCAACTTGGAATCATGATGATACTCAAATTCTGTTCTCTAAAGAAAATGCCGCCAAAGATATTTACTCCATTAATGTTGATGGAAGTAACTTGAAATTTTTGGCAAAAGGAAATAGTAATGATAAAGAAAGTTGGGCGAGATGGTCAAACGATGGCACTCAAATCATATATCATTTATTTGATGATGGAATATCAAGTATTGCTATTAAGAATTTGACTTCTGAAAAAGTTTCTTTACTCACAGATATTGGGGATTGTCGATTTCCTGACTGGTCAGCGGATGGCTCCCTAATAGTTTTCTCATATGATACAAATTTGTGGATTTTTTCTTTTTCCTAACCATTTTCAATTTCTTTTTTTTAACTAATTTATAAGATTGGGAGTTAAAAGAAATAGGAGAACGTAATTTTCAAGAATTATTATTCATACTAAATATTGTTTTGCACTAATCTGCAAATCTAGACCCAGAAATTGACCATTACTACATTTTCCGGAAAAATATTACGAGTAATTATAAAACAATTAATTCTGATTAGCATCTCAAAGGCGAAATATGGAATATTGTTAAATAATTAAAGAAGAAAGAACAGATGAAGGAAAGGGGTATTCTAGAAGGGATTGAAGATTTTTCCTTTGAAAATATCAAATGCGTTTTACACAACTTATAGACTAATTATGCAAAAACAAATTATCCTTTAAAGCATAAACCAAAATTATTAATGGCAAAATGGTCAAAAGTGTATTAACTTCCTTCAAACAAAACAAGGAGAGAAAAATGGCACACGTATTAAAAATTATTCGTGGGAGTGTTAAAGCACTCTCACTTTTAGTAATGCTCGCATTTGTATTAAATTCAGTAAATGGGATATTTGGAGCGATGGATTTAGCAGATGGGGGTGTCCAAATTCAAGATATTGATCCCGATGATTTTCGGATTAAATATGATGACTTGCACGTAGAAGTGGGATTAAACCTGGAAAATAATGGAATATACCCAATCAATGATGTACTCTTAGGAGTCAAGTTTGAATTGCGGATAGACAATGAATCAGCATGGGAAACGGTTTTAGACCGCAATTCTACAGAAATGGATTCCGCAACCCCTATACCCGCAACGGGTGATACAATTGCAGTTGGCGAATCATTAAGAATTGAAGTGAGTGCAGACATGGACTTATTTGCACTTAATACAACCGAAATTGGCGAATTATTCAATTTAACGGCCCCATGGGATGTCGCAGATTTATTTGATGTCGGATTTGAAGCCCGGATGACTTTAACTTTTACAATTTCCTATGCCTTGGATCAATTTGGTCTTAAGTTTGAAATACTAGTCATCGGTGAAGATGTGGAGAAGGGATTCTAAAATGAAGCTAATTGGTCGAATTATAATGGCATTACTCTCTTCAACTGGAGTATATTTTCTGTACATCTATCTCCCTGATTATTTATTAACTAATTATGGAAGTACAGATTTATCTTGGGGAGGTTTATTAGTAGAAATTACAGATTGGGAACAACTGGTATTTTATGTTAAATCTCTTGGTTATATGTTGTTAGGAGTGACCTTTGCTCATAAGATGGCTCATGAGAAATCAACAATGAAACCCTTTTGGCAATTGATAAAAGTAATATTCAAGATTATTTACTTAGGAGCATTCATCTTTGTAGATTTTACAAGTATTGATGTAACTTTGGCAATTTTGACAGAATCTTCACTCGCATTGAACATTAATCTAGAAGTACTTTTCTGGGGTATGATGGGAGCAGTCATTTTTGATATTGCAATCACAGTATTAGATTTCTTGATTACTTTCATACCTGAAAAAGAAAAAGAACCGAAAATTAAGGCAGAAGCCGATGCTTATAGTACAACTTATAGTAGTGAAGCGGAGGGATTCTAAGATGGCGAACTTAACCGAAATAATTTCACAAATTGGAGCCTTTTTAGCCCCAATAAATCCCTACGTCGTATTAGTAATAACATTTGTCTTACCAATCTATATTCAACTTGGAGAGATATTTGCGGGGCTATCAGATGCGTTCTTAAGCTTTCTCCCGTCAAATTCCTACATAATGGCCTTTATTATAATGGGTGTTTTTATTGCCTTAGGGATTTTTGTTGGCATCATTTCCGAAAAGAAATATGCTGAAGAGAAATAATATAGCGATGAATTTTTCAAGTTTTTTTTAATTTTAATTGATTTCTCTTTTTCGTAAATTTCGCGCTGAGGAAAACGTTTCGTTTGAGAATCAATTTGTAACTCCGAAGCGGGTAGTGATGGTAGTACTATAGAAATAAATATAATGATCCGTGTTATAGGTGTACTAAAAAACAATAAATGTTGGTGCTAGTTTTGTCAAAGAAGAGAAAAGAAAAAGCAATAGTCAGTGGCCATGAAATGCATTCTGCACTAAATCGTCTGGCCAGTCGTATCTCATATATCAATACAAAAAGTGAATTTGATAAAACTAAAGTAGAACTCATCAAACTCTACACAAAAATCAAGCAACATCCAGTTTTGATGGAATTTGATAACCAACGAGTGGAACTGTTGAGAGAATGTAATATTAATATACAATTTTTAAATCGGGATGAAGATGTCTGGAATTTGATTTCTCGGGGGAAAATTGAAGACGCGTATGAAGAAATAATTGCCACAACCAAAGCAATTTCAGACCATCCAGATCGCCACTATATAAAATCGTGGGTTTCTTCCCAAATTCGGGAGTCACTAAAGAAAATTGCGGATCTTGCAGCAGCACTTCCAAAAAAGAAGGAAGATACAAGCCAAACAATCATGCCCAAAGAGTTTTCCAGCACTGACACACCATTTTCTCCCCTAGCAAGCAATAAAACGATCAAACCCCAATTTGATGTACCCATTAATCCTTTTGCAAAATCAGAATTTACATCCCTCTCATCGGAAGAAAATCCCTTTGATCAAGCTAAACCACGCACAACAGCGACAATTCATCCTTCTCCGGATTCCGCAACACTCTTCAAACCCAATGATATAGCATCTCCTTTTGAAAAAACATTTCGCCCTAAAAATCTTACACCTGCATCATCCGAAAGTAAAACAATTATGCCTTCTAACCCCCAAGCAGTTCAATATCCAGATGATAATTCTATTAAAACCTTCTGGATAAGGGATGAGAAGACTAAAATACAACCCTCTTCCTCCCAAGAACCCGAAAATACACCCTTTAAAAGTGAGGTTCAAAATAATGAAGCAGACCCATTCAAGAATATTACAAAAAAACTCACTTCTTCAAAAAATAGAGAAGAATAAGGGTGGATTTATTGGATTAAATAATTTAGACATTTAAAAATTTCAGGAAGGAAAAATTTCACAGCAGTTTTAATATGTGTTGGATTTTGATCATTTACTTGATTCGTTTCGGAAGAATTAGACATATTTTTGACCAAAGCAGATAAAACAGTAAAATGGGGACGAACTGAAGAGTCTAATAGATCGCAGACTAGTATTTCTGCTTTAGAATAGAAATGCGAAAGAATTTTATTCTTAATATCGACCCAAATTTCAATCTGAGATGGGTTTAAAGGCATCTTTAAGATTTCTCTTAGGATAATATTAATGGTATATTGAAGAAGTGTTAATTTACTTCTTGAAATTTCTAACCTACGTGCATGATTATTCTGTGCACTTTTTTTTTCCTTCTTTTGGAAATAAAGGTCTAATCCATCCTTTGAGAGCCATTTTTCTTCAACAGAAGAGGATAGCGATAATAGAAAAACCAATAAATGAATTAAACTCTTTTGTTGATCAGGAAGGCCAGGAGTCTGAGGAGCAATTTGTTTTTCAGAAGAATGCATTGAAAGCAAAGTAGTGCGATACCGATTTATCTTTCCTTGGCTCAACAGTAACAAAAGTGACTCCAAATTATAGTGATCTTCGGTAGTTAGGAAGGGAATTTCTAAGATTTTTTTGAGAATCTCCATGCTTGGAAAATATATAGCGGGAGAAATATGCTTAGAAAAATCAATGCCAATAGGAAAATTATATCGAATTTTCTGATGAGATAAATCTAAGTCTTTTAAGATTTCGGAGGTAACATCGACGGGGACTTTTGGAGTAATCTCTCCAAGGGTTAAAATTTCACCCTTTTCCATGGCACGTTTTAATTCTTCATCCATAATATTCACATTTTTTGGTGAGCATCTACATTTATTTAGAAACTAATCCCATCTCGAAGAGCGCTGGCAATATCAAGAGATTCTTGGGATTGCTGATTTGCCTTTTCAATCATTTCCTGTTCTAGAATCGAAGGATCAACTTGTTTTAAAATTGACGTGCATTCACAATCTACCTTCCGAAATATTTTTTCAAAATAGAAGGGTTGATCTAATCGAAAATCCACTTTATACAATTGAGAACCAAGAGATTTTTCTGATGGAAAGGGCATCAAAGCACGACGTACACTTTCCACCATCAACCCCGCGATAATTTGACTAATATAGACCACACTTGGTTCTGGTTTATGAATACAAGAAGTTACACTTTTCAATTCTTCAATTTGAAGTGATTCGGGATAAATGCAATTTATGCATGGAGTTGTTCTGGTTAATATACCAACTTGGCCTCCACACCAGCTAATTCCACCATGGATCAATGGAATGTTGGATCGGAGACAGTAACGATTCATCATTCGTCGCACATAAATTCGATCTACACAATCAATGACCAAATCAACTTTTCGAAGGACAGGAGCGATGGTATCTTCTTCAATTTTTTCATTGATTCCTAATATCATTAAATTACTATTCCGCTTTTCTAAGCGATATGCGAGAGTTTCAGCTTTATTTTTGCCAATATCTTCTTCACAAAAAAGAGATTGACGGTTTAAATTATGGGCTTCGATATCATCAAAATCATAGATTTTTATTGTGCCAATTCCCAACCCTATCAAACCTAAACATACATGATTTCCTAAAGCACCTGCGCCAATAACGGCAACACATGCATCCGATAGAGCAGTTTGATTCCAATGAGGAATGCGACTTTGACGATCGTATTTTATTTCTACCATAATTATCACTTAATAATTAACAATGTTCAGATTTAAAGTCTTGAGATGAAGATTTCAATATATGTATATGATCCCGGAGAATTTGCGAAAGGGCGGCTTCTTCAAAGTCAGACAGAACTCCATCATTCGGAGAACTGTGAATTTCCAGAGTTGCTTGATTTGAATAGATTTTGCCCGAAGAAAATTGTGTACTCACCATCCCAAAAACATCTTGGTGAATATTTACTGTTAGCCCATAGCAGAATTTAACCCGTGAACCATTAAGAGTTCTAAAATTTGAAGTTTCAGCCAGAATTGTCTTTTGATTCTGGGTATCCGTACCTGAAAAAAAAACGCTAAAATTCGCATGGCTATGTGTCCATCCCAATACATTCACATCTTGTTTTTGAATTTCTGGCATCAATGAGAGAAGATCTTTTGCATTTATATGAATTGAGGTATGGGAACACATTTGACGAGGAATTAATATGTCTTCAATCACTTCTGAATTCCCTACTGCAAGAGCGTAGACTTCTAAAGGTTCATTAAAAAGCCGAATGACCTCTTTGGCCATGAAAAACATTTTATGCAGAGCCCGTGAAGATATATGAATCTGGCGTAGTGCCAGTCTTTCTTCTTGTTCTTCAGTGAGAGCAATAATTTGATCAAATGGTGGTTTTTTATTCATTGCATCGATTTCTTTACAATTTGAAGGAGTAAGTGAAAATAGACTCTCTAAAGAATCCCCCACAGCAACCTCTTTATTCTTCATACCAATATTTTCCTTTTATTCTACTCTTTGGATTTAATAAATTTCTCATATTGGGATGTCCCAAGATGCCCATTTGCTGGGTTTACATCACGATTATATCCAGAGACTAATATTTGTACGGCTTGTTTTAACAATGAATTAATGGCATTAGCAAAACTTAACCTATAAATTTGCGATTGTTCAGTACTATGACTAAACGACCCCATACATATTCTTTGTCCAAACTTATAAAAATCAGCATAGACAAACGGGTGCTCATAAAAATTGGAACCATCTTCTGCAATCACTTCCGGCGTGTCATAATTTAAATTTTCATCGATATGAACCAGAAGTGTGCATGGAGGCATCTGATAAATTTTTTTATCATAATAAATTTCATATTCTGGCAGATATCGGATAGCCACTAATCCTTTCATGTCTGATCTTCGAAAATTTTTCATAACAAATATGACTTTATCCTGAGTTAAATTCGCAATTTCGAAGGGAGTGACGGAATCGAAGAGTTTCAAAAGGGCTTTTTTATTCCCAATGGTCCGCTTGAAATGAGCATTATACACGGTTAAAATTTCTTTCAATCGTCCTTGGAAATTTAAACCGCGTGAAGTCTCATAAATTATACCATTAAAAACCACAATTCCTTCCATTTGAAGATACCTTAAATATTTCTGCTGAAGAGCATCATCAAAATCTTCTATCATTTCAAAATAGATGGATACAGGGATGAGCGGTGAGAGCTCATATATTTTTTCTTGATTGATTAGCCCAATTGCATTATTAGGGGTAAGAATATCTTGAATTTGTTCATTGAGTGTTTTCATAATGGAGGGCATCCAGAACCGAATAAATTAATTGAATTTCTTTGAAAGGAATCTTAATATGACCATTAATGAAATTGATCTTGATAAATTTGATCCTTGCATTTTATTGATGGAATTTCTATAAAAAGTACAAGGAATTCATTCAAAAAAACACATTCTTTTTTTGAATCCCCGACTGTCATATTTAATGATTTACCTCTCCACCCGTACTAGTTGGCAAAAGTCTGCAACTAAAATAAGTTTGCATAACATGAATGACGTGATTTACCCTTACCCCCTTATAGAAAGCCAGTTCTTTGAAGATATTAATAGTTTAACCCGAAAACACCAACATTACAATGCCGAAATGGGATTACTCAATATTGCGGGGGAAGAAAAAAAAGCTTTGGATCCAGACTTTTGGATTCTTATATGGGCGTTAGATTTCCGAGATCGAATGTTTCAAATCTTAATTGAACGCCATCCAGATTATGGAGGAAAAGGTGCAATTGCAGCAGTTGGTCCAACAGATCTTTTAGAGTTCTTTGGCTCTATGAAGAATAATGCAATTTTACCCACTCTAACTTTAATTAACAGTCCCGAAAAAATGAAATCAGTGGTGGTGGTTGTGTCACGACCAAAAAATTACCAAGAACGTTCCAAGGAAAAAAACCAATATCAAGCAATGGGACGATTTCAGAATTGGATCAATAAATTAAAAAATACTCCTAACACAAAAGGGCAATGGTTCCCGAGTAACGCTCCCACATGTCCTGTATGTAATGGACCAATAGTTGGAATTCAGGATGGATATAAGATAGGATTTGGGATGTTGGTGTGTCCCGATTGTGGCCACATGGAGCGTAAGGAAATTGTCAAGCAAAAAGCGTATGAGAAAAAATTCTAAAGGGGACTCACTCCTCTCGATTAATTATTCTTCGAATGATTCTTTTACCTTTTCCAATATTGGTTTAGTTTTTTCAACAATTTTATCCTTTGCATCTTTAATGTAAGGGGATGCTTTTTTACTAGCATCTTGCAGAACTTTTCCAGTTTGTCGAGCGACTCGTTCCAAGGATTCAGCAGTTTGATTTACGATTCTTTTTGCATCATCAATGATTTCCCCGGATTGAACTTTATGAGAGATGGTGGATTGCATTTCTTTCAGATGAGGAGATGCAGTTTCAGCAGCGTTTTTAACAGTTTCACCTGTCTTTCGCACGATTTCATCGATTTTTGGACCTGCTTTTTGACTAAATTTTTCAGTCTCTTCAACCGCTTTTTTCGCAGCGTTTTTTACATTTTTTTTCATATTATCAAACATTTTTTTCACTCACAGTTTTTAAATCATAGAATTTAATGCTTTTATGGCCTTATCGGGAAAATTGGAATAGATTGCATCCGGAGAATAAGGGAGGTATTGGCGCAAAATTCGACTGGAATGCAGATCCCAAATATAATATTTATAACCATATTGATTCAAAGCTTCTTTCATCTTTGGGGAAAAATATTCTGCTTTGATATTAAATGCCTCTATCTTGAAAGAAGCCATTTTTCCGCCGGACACAAGATGTTTGGGTTTGATCATGTGCTCCAAATTGGATGCAACTAAACGAACACGTTGATTAATTTTGCGGATGTTTTTCATTTTCCAAAGAGTATCACAACAGAGATCTACTCTATCGATTAAGCCGAATTCTTCAACTAAGTTTGCAATCGAAGGGCCTACTTTGTTATCTTGCACATCAATGCTAAACTTCAAGGGATCCAAACGATTTGAAAGAATATCATTACTACCAAATTGCTCAAACAATTCGCGTAAACTTAAAATTTTATCCCCATTTGGTAAAGAAAGATTTTGAATCTCTTGGAGAGTCATTTTCTGAATGTTCAATGAAGGGGATGCTTTTATTAGTAAATCGTGATGAACTACAACTTCTCCATCCTCCGAAAGCCAACAGTCCGTTTCGATACCGTCAGCACCCAAAGTGATGGCATAATTAAATGCAGAAGTGGAATTTTCATATTCATATCCAGAAGCCCCCCGATGGGCAAAAATAATCGGTCGTTCGCTACTTAAACTCACTAAATGTCCCTCACTCTTATGATTAAACTTAGTTCGTATTTGCTATTAAATACACTTCTTACAATTGTAATTGAAAAGGGATAAATTGTTTCTAGAATGTAAGTTTATCATGGATCAACACTCTGAATTAAATAAAAAAAAAATCTTAATCTACGGAAGCGTTGCTGTTATTGCAAGCATAATCCTTATGATTATTTTTATTCCCCAACTTTCTCCTAATAATGGACAAACAGACGGTATTGAAGATATAAATGTTTCTGAAGCATATGAGATGATTAACGATGATAAAAATTACCCAAATCTAATTGTTCTTGATGTACGTACACAAAGTGAATATGATTCAGGACATCTTAATAACTCTATCTTGATTCCGTTAGACGAGTTAGAGAATCGTTTGGATGAACTCGAAGAATATAAGGATACAGAAATAATAGTTCATTGTCGATCAGGGAGCCGAAGTCAATCAGCTTCTGAAGTTCTTGTAGCCAATGAATTTTCCAAAATATATAATATGGTAGGTGGAATTTCTGCTTGGAATAGTGCAGGTTATCCTACTGTATAATCACATTTTAGAAATTTAGTTTGACTTTTTCTTTTAGTAAATCTGTCCAGTCGATTTCCTTGGTGTTCGAATACTTCAGCAATTCAACTAATAAATTTCCTAAAGTTTCCCGAATATTTGTTGAATTATTCGATTTTATTGCAGCTTTGAAGTCATTATAAAGAATATCTTGTTGTTCGAGCAAGTCTCGCGTATCTAACTTTCGATCAAACTTATGTTTGTTATGTAGGTATTTTTGAATTTTTCCAAGGGTATTTTCATTGTCCAACATTTTAGTCATATTTTATTTCATTCTCACCAGTTAAAAAGCTATAAAATTCACACGATCTAATAGAAGCATATAAAAAAAAATTGTGAATAAATATGACGAAGTACGTAGCAGGTTTGGATATAGGCACAACCGGTACTCGGTGTTTAATTTTTACCACGGAAGGAAAAGAAATTGCCCACGATTATAAAGAATGGGAGTCTTTTTATCCTTCACCGGTTATGGTAGAGCAAGATGCTGAAGGATGGTGGCAAGCGGTTCGTAAAACAATTTTCAATGCCATTCGGAGAGCAAATATCAATAATGAGGATATTCTTAGTGTAGCCATCACAAATCAGCGGGAAACAATTGTCCCGGTAGATAAAGAGGGCAAATCTTTAGCAAAAGCTATTGTATGGCAGGATCGTCGAACCACAAAAGAATGTAATTGGATCAAAGAACACATCGGGGAGGACAAAATTTATTCGACAACGGGGTTAACCATCGATCCATACTTCAGCGGGTCCAAAATAATGTGGTTTAAAAATCAGAAACCAGAAATTTATAATAAGACACATAAATTTGTGCTCGTCCACGATTACATTGCCCATAAATTGACCAAGAAATTTATTACAGATCACTCTAATGCTTCGAGAACCATGCTTTTTGATATAAATTCTTGTAAATGGTCGGATACAATTGCAAATGAAATGGGGATCGATTTAGATAAAATGCCCGAGGCAATCGAATCTGGAAAAGAAATCGGAAATATTTATTCTTCAGAAACAGGATTCTCAACGAAAACCAAAGTTATTTCAGGAGCAGGAGATCAACAATGTGCCGCTTTGGGAGTAGGAGTCGTAAAACCGGGCAGAATGAAATGCACCACCGGAACGGGTTCGTTTATTTTAGGGTATCTTGACAAACCGACCTTCGATCCAAAAAAGAGAGTACTTTGTAGTTGCGCAGCAGTACCAGGCACTTGGGTTCAAGAAGCGAGTATTTTTACAAGTGGAGCAGCATTACGATGGTTTAGAGATAATGTAGGAGCTGCTGAATCAATTCAAGCCTTCATTCATAAAAGTAAAGGGCAAGATGTAGATCCCTATGATCTGATGACTGAACAAGCAGCCTTATCTCCAGTTGGGGCAAATGGATTACTAATGATCCCCCATTTAATCGGTGCAGGAGCACCCCATTGGAACCCAGAAGCCAGAGGAGTAATGTTTGGTTTAGCGTTAGGTCATAAAACGGGAGACATATATCGAGCAGTTATGGAAGGAGTAGCCATGGAAGTGAAGAAAAATGTCAATGTGTTTGCAGATCTGGGATTGAAACCAAAGGATCTCCGAATTACCGGAGGTGGAAGCAGATCTGATCTCTGGAACCAAATTATGGCGGATGTATTAGGATTAAAATGTGGTCGCGGAGATCTTGAAGAATCAACCGCAGTGGGTGCTGCGATATTAGCAACTTATGGGGCTGGTGAATATAATGATATTGCAAGGGCGGCCGATGAAATGGCAAATATCACCAATATCTGGGAACCGACTTTAGAAAATACCATAAAGTATGATAAATTATTCAAGATTTCGGAAAAGCTATATGAAAGTATTAATCAATCTGGTTTGTATTCTGAGCTAAGCGAGTTTTTAAAATAAAAAAAACAAAAATTGGAATTTTTTTTCACATTTTTCTTAAAACGTAAATAGAAGATAGGATTCAAGTTTTTTCTTGTTATGATTGAAAAAATATGCAAAAATTGTGGATGGAGTGTTTATCGAGCAGGATCAGCTGCTGATGAAATGATTGATGATAAAGGGATATCTAAAGAATATCTATGTCGAAAATTAAATTTAAAAGTTTATGGAAGTGATAGAAGTTGCCCCAATTTTGTTCTTGCTGATCAACATTATCAAAAATAAACCTAAGACTTTTTGTTCTATGAATAAGAGAAAGATTTTTTTGACTATTTATTTCCCTTCTTGAAGTTTCGCAAAAAAATTTGCATGAATGAACATGATCTTTTCACTTATCTTCACCCCTATGACTTAATAACCAAAAATATTAAAGATAGTGTGACTTTATCTGTGATCCAGAGAGATAAAAGAATTTAAAGGGAAATTTCAAAGTAGGAGTATATTTTGCTAGAAATCATCCTTCATTGTGAATTTTTTTTTGGAAACCAAATATCAAAAATTGGTCTGGAATCCAGACGGTAATTTCATTTTTAAAGAAGTACCCCAAAATTGTCATGAACACCTTTTTTTTGAAAATAAGGAGTTAATGATATGAAACGAAAAAATATTTCGCTAACAATGAGTGTCATTATTCTAGTTTCCCTTACATTTTCGGGGATTCCGATGACTTTCGGAACTTCACCGATAAAAATGCCTACTGTAAAGGCGAGTGATTTAAATCCGACCAGTAATATTAGTGTTGTTGAAGGAGATGTTCTTTATTATCACTTTACGAATGTGCGAGAAGGGGAAGATGGGGATGATGGTCCTGATGATGGGGTAATAAAACTAGTAGTATCTGACCTAGATACCAGCAATGATTTCGTACACTACGATTTCTTTTTCCCAAATGTCTCAAATTTTGATGATTGGGGATGGGATGGAGAAACGTGGAACGATATGACCGAAAATATGACCGGAGATAATGAAAGATGGACAGTCGATGATTTTACATATCGTCTTTTCAATCATACAATTTTAATTGAAAATAATATTACTGATGTGGGTGTTCTTGCTCTTGCAGAAAACACAGATCAATTGATCAAAGATACTTTCGGAGCAACCACCGATTTCGAATCTTCATATTCAACTTCTGCCGGGTGGCATATTGTCGATTTCTCGTTGAACAAATCTGATGATCTAAACGCACCATTCTCGGTAAATGCGTGGTTTAACCAAGAAACTGGATTAATGACCTATTATAAAGAAAATGATAATGGGACGATCCTAATCTTAGAGCTCGCAGGGTATGATGGTAATACTCCCGGAGAAGGATTAGATCAATATTCTTTTGATGTTCCCGATAGTTTTGGATTTGTTCCAGGGGATTATGTAGATCGATTTAATCCGCAAGGCAATGAAAATAATTATGATGATGGGGATGGAGGAGACGGATGGACCGATGAAGGTGATGATAATCCAGATGATGGAATGGAAGAATTCTACGACGAATCCGCGGGATTCGAACGGTATAATAATCCAGAAGAGCAATATGATGAGGAAGAATGGGTTGGGGAGGAAGATTGGCTTGAAGATAACGATGATTTCAATAATCCAACCGAGTTGACTTATTGGCCAGCATTAGAAAATCACATTTGGTTGGGATTAAATACATATAATGATGATGATCATTTTGCCACTCGTTTAGATGCCTATCAAAATTTGACTCTCTTTACGGAATATTACAGTGGGGCTGATGTTAAACTATATTGGTTAAATGAAACCACTCAAGATATAATTCAAGAAACTCCAGGAGAGACCATAGTTCCCACTGAATATGAATATGCCATTGATTCGATTTTTATTGAACCTGTAGACTACGATCGTTGGATTCATTTCATGGTAAATGCTTCTGCAAGTTACAATTTCAACGATACTTATCATGTAGGGCAATATTATGATTGTAATTGGGAAGAAATGCAAAGTTCAACAACGCGAGTTTACCCTAATTACGGAAGTATAGAAAATTGGTGGGGTAAACCAGATTATATGGAGGATAATGATATTATGGACACAGCCTCAGATCTTAACAGTTTTGGATTTCCCTTATCCTTGAAGTATCTAAATTTACACGATGATGATGATTGGTATAAAGTATATGTGAATTCCGGAGATCAGATCAAAGTGGAATTGGAATATTATACGGGAGCAGATGTGGATCTATATCTCATGAATAATTCAGAGGATATTCTCCAAAATACAGATATTTACAATACTATCAAGGGATATCCCATGGTTCGTGACTATTGGTCTATTGATTACACTGCGACTTATACTGGTTTTTATTACTTGAAAGTGAATGGTTCTGAAGGATATTGGAACGACACATACTCGATCAATGTCATCATAAATAATGATTGGGATAATTGGATTGATATTCGCGAGGATAAATTCGAAGATAACGACGATTATTTAAATCCGTTTTGGTTAGATACTCCTGCCCGTTATACTCATTATAACGATCTTAGTAAATTTGATGACGATTACTTCGTTTTCTGGGGTAACGAAGGATGGCATTATGAAGTTGTAATCCATTGTGATCCAGATTGTGGTCTTGAACTATCTGAAATCGATCCTGCTGGTGGAGGACAAGTAAATCCAGATGATTCCGATGAAGATGGTTATTTACAAGTTGATATTGATCCCAGTGAATCCCATGAGTTGTACTTCAAGGTAACTGGGGCGAATATTGGGGTGAATTATAATATTGAAATCCGATCCGGCGAACCTCCTACTGAAGATGATGGAGATGATGATGATGGCGGTGATGGAGATGATGATAAAGATCAAGGTATTTGGAGTCGTGAATGGATTAGTTTTGCATATTCCAATCCAGCTACGGGGGAAGATGTTATCATTGGATTTGAAGAATCTTTCGATCAGCCCGATATGGTTATAAATACTGGCGCGCGGCGACACCGAGTGCTATGCCGCGTCGATCCGATTCATCCTGATTCTGCGATCGGGGAAGGATATTTCCATAAAAATATTAATTTCCAATCTCCAGAATTTGAAGCCTTCATTACAGATATTATTGAGAACGATATCAATCTCACTGCAGGTTATGAATTAATCAGGGAACCAGGGATTCTTGAAATCCACGGAACGATGGCAAATTCAGGACAAGATTTTTACCTGTTTGTTGAACAGTTAGGGCATGACACAGGACATCCTGTAGGAACCGTAAGAATGTTCCATCAAAAGCAGTGGAATTCATCGGCTGAAGATAAATGGGAAGATTTCCACCAAGATTTAGTTCTCACTATCAACTGTTCTGTTGCTGGTTCAATGACAAAAAATCACCCAGAACTTGGTGTGGTAGAAGGGGATTGGTGGACATATATCGTGCAAAATGAACGCTATGAAGATAATTGGGGTTCGGATAATGATGATAAAGTTGATGAAACCAATGTTATTGTAGCGCGTTTTACAGTCACCCATATCTTTGCATTAAATCGGACCGTAATGGGTGTAGTCGGGAGTATGGAAACGATGCAAATGACTCCTAATTTGGAACCCGTTGGGGAATACCATAAGGAAGGATTTCAACCATTTTTAGTTTGGGATACCACAAATCCTGCATCATTCATGACGATGGGAGGATTAGGCCAGATTGATGGCCCCCCTGTATTATTACCAGCAGGAGTTGATTGGACCACACAAGAAAATGCAATAATCACTATGTTTGGAAACATGGATGGCCCACCGGAACCATTTGCATCGAATTTCGGCACCAATACAATCCGACTACGGTTTGATGAACAAAAGTCGGATTCATGGTCAGATGGAAGTGGTTATGAAGAATGGAGTGAATGGACTTTTCAACAAGACGTTATATTAGATGTGAACAATTATGGTATGACAGCATATTTAGATATGTACATGAAACAAAATGAAGAATTTAACAACACAAATGACGAGCCCTCAGGTTATGATCGAGAAGAATCCTTCGTAGGCTTCTTAGTCAACAGTTCTTATGGTATAACATCAGAATCAGACATTTCATCTATTACGGGAGTTCAATCTCTGGATGTATACGAATGGGAACAATCTGAATACCGTCCCACAGGCTATTGGAATGAAGAAGATACTGGAGCAGATCCCTCAGAAAAAGGAGGTATGGAATATACTGTTGGTGCTGTAAGATCCACAGACAATGAGTATGTAGTCTTTCTTGGTAGTATAAGATTTCGTGAACCTGGCTCATCTACATGGGATTCAGAAACTTGGCAATATGAAGAAGATGGAATTGCATATAATATGTGGTTTTTAAGCACAATCCGTGATGAGGATATGTGGACTTTGGCTAATACGCAATTCTTTGATATCGGAATGACAGATTGGTCTGCACAAGAATCTGAATTACTAGATATTCTCAACTATTATATGGAATTACCAGAAGGTGTCACCATAACTACGGAAGATCTCACGATCAGCGGAACTACATTTGAAATGGTCGTGGATAGGGGTGATGGAATCGAATCTGTCATGAAAATTGCTGTGAATGAAGAGGGTATTCTGCAGGACTTTTTCATGGGGACTCGTTATATCAGTAATGGCACTTGGACTCGATGGCAACGTCAAGTATTAGTATCTGCTCCGACTGGAGTGGAATTGGGTGAGGTATTTACTTCTGATATCCCCGATAATTATGTTTCATGGGATGGAAGTATAGATGATACGATCGATGATACTGATACCACTAATACTACTAGTACATCCGATACTACAAGCAACACTTCCGAGGATGTACAAAACTTATTCGATTCGATTCCAGGTTATCCAACGGCAGTCATGGGTATACTAAGTATGATTGCTTTACTAAGCATTGCTTTCCATAAACGCAAATAATCGAGTATTTCGAGGATTGAATTGAACAGTTCTATTTTTTTTGTTTTTCTTTTCTATTTTTTTTCCTTATTGACTTTGGATTTTTTGTTCAATAAGAAAAGGAAAAATTTTTTTAACCATTTTTTTTCCATCTTGAAATTCCCCTACATAATTCGGATGAGTGGATAAAATTTCAGCATAATGATCTTCAAAATCGAGAACAAACTGTTTCAATCCACTCTTGACAATTCGAGATATTTGATCGGCTCCGATCATAGCAGTAACATATTGACCAGTTTCAAAAACCATAGATATATCATCGCTTACAATTTCTGAGAAATTTGATGTAGATTTAAAAATAGACTTATATACAGCGTTTAAGGCAGAAACCATTCCTGAAATTAAATTCTCTCCAATCTTGACGTTTGTGCGCTTATTTTCAAACTTCATGTTCAAAACTACCAAACCATTGTTTTTTACCGAGACTATCAAAAAGTAATGATCATAGGGAACTTGATAGAGAAAGCTAAGATCTGATAAATTAACAAATAAGAACAGAAAAATCCCAATTATTGGTAAAGAATCCCCTATCACTTTTATAATGACTAAAACTGGATTTAAACTATGATAAATTTTGTATATTCCAATGACAGAAGGTATTATAGCTCCGATAAACAAAATGTACTGAGCATAGAGTAATAGTTTTGCTTTTCTTTCTTTAGTATAAGCATACATTTTCTGATAGGTTGGAATTCCACAGAATCCGTAGACAAATATTTGAATCACATCATATCCCAATTTACTAAATAATGAAATAACTCTAAAAAGTGGTAAATGATCAAGATTATTGATCATAAATCCGTACACGGTCCATTGTCCAAAAATTTGAATAGAAAAAGAAACAAAAACAACCGCAAATCGGATTCGAGAAACAATTTTTCGTATTATACTTTCCAAAAATAGGAAATAGGCAATCGTTTGCATAGAAATTAACATCAAATAGATAATCTGGAAAATTTTTTGAACACTATCTGAATTAAAGGGATTAAAACTGTAAATAATCACAACTACGGCGTAAAGCCAGCCAAAGATCATATTCAAGAGAAAATATTTGATGGGACTCCTATGGATATTTGTTTTCTGGATTGTAAAAAAAATAATAAGTGTAATCAAGACAAAACCAACGAAATTAGGAATAAAAATGCTTAAATCAAGACTCACGATATAAATTGGGAATATGGCTTTAAGAAGGTTTGGTCAAAAAAAGGTGATTTTTAGTCCGACAAATTTAGAAATTCATAAAATTCATTAATTGAAGGAAATTCCAAATCGGGAGTGCGTGTTATAGGATTTTTCTTTAATTCATGGCCATTAGTCAGCCATATTGTTCTCATTCCAATAGATGCTGCCCCTACAACATCCATTTCATAACTATCACCAATATGAACAATTTGAGATGGTTTTACACCTGTCAAATGTAGGGCTTGATTAAAAATGGCTGGATTGGGTTTGCTAATTTCAAGTTCACCTGAAAGTATGATATAAGAGAAAAAATCAAATATGTGATTCCTTTTTAAAATTTCATCTGCAAATTTAGGTTCTCCAGGGCCTGAAGATTCCGGAATATTCGAAATCAAGATCATTTTTCTACCATTTTTTTGTAGAAGCTCCAAAAGGGAATGAAGATAATGAAATGGTTTAAAATTAGATGTTGAAAAACGATGCAGATTAGCGGGACGAATAATATCAACGAGAGTAGGAACATTGGGAACGGTCCACCCCATTATTTGAAACACTTTTCTTAAGACAACGTACATGTATTTTGTATCTTTCCCTTCTTTCAATAAAGCCAAATAGTTTGATTTTATTGTTTTTTGATAAATATCAAGAAATTTTGGTATATCAGCAATGTGATAACCATGTTTCTCCATTGATTCCAAAAGAATTTGGTTTTCTCTATCGTAGGATGTTTGTGTGTTCCCCAAATATTCAAATAGCGTATCTCCTAAATCAAAGGAAAAAACTTTGATCAATTTTAACCATTCAGGATTCTGCATAAGTAAAATAAGGTAAGCTAAAAAAAAGGATCTTACTTTTCGATCACAATGTGAGCATCGTTAGGTAAAGGACGAATTTCCGTGGAATATTGAGATCGATATTGAGCGAGCATAGTTTTATGCCTCTTCTCCTCATAATGGGGAAAAATAGTAAAATCAACGAGATGAAGAGCTTTCAATTCTTCCTCCGAAAATTTAGCATAACTTTCCAACCGAACTTTGTTTACATTGATTGTTGGAGTCAACAGTAATGCCCCTGCACTAAAACCACTTAATACGATATTTTCACGTTGCCAATATGTTAAGATTGCTTGATCTAATCCCGATTTTTGAAAATTTGAAAGCATAGGATAAGTATCACCTCCAGAAATCAAGATAATATTTGCATTTCGAATTTGTTGTTTTGCAAATTTCAAATCGTCGGGAGATTGATCAGGGCTGTTATCTACACATGTGTACCCAATTTGATGATTTTTAGCAACTGTCTCCCAATAATCCAAAATTTCAGTGTGAGCGTTATGGATTCCATTAGCGGGTATAAAGACCATATGTTTATCAGAAATTTCTTGAGGAATGATTTTTTTTACGACATCTTGAATGTTGGGATTAAAGGCAAAGCTGGAAAACAATACTAATCGTCTCATATCAAGAATTTAGAATGATTAATTAAAAAAGTTTAATAAAAAAAAATGAAAAAATCATCGTTTCTTTCTCTGATAATTACGTTTTGATCGTTTTCGAACACCAGTTTGACGAACTTGTTCTTTCCCAGCATATATTTCTGGGGCATAAAACCCTTCGGAATAGAAGGGAATATCTTCAGTTCTCCCAAGATATGATTGCAAATTTTGAGGGAGTTCATCCAATATTTCTTTAAGAACTTCCTCAGTATTCATATGGAGCCGGTAATTCTTGCGGAATGCTTGATTAATATTCTCTATATCTACACGTAGCATATCTACAGCATGATCAATACGGATACGAACGGGAGTGTTGATAAATGTCTTTTGGTTATATTCCACGGATTGTGAAACATCCATGGTAATCAGCCCTTCTTTCTTTATCAAGAGATTATGATCTGAATAATCACCATGGATATAGTGAGCTTTAAGGAACATATCAGCGAGTAATCCTATTGATTCATAGAAAATTTCTTCAGGATTTCCATAATTTCGAATATCCACATCCCTTAAGAGAGGAGCTGGGACAGTTTCATCTTCTTCGGAACTAATAAAATCCATGATTGCAATATTATTGAGGAGTAATCGAGGTTTGGGCACAGGAATTCCTGCTTTATACAAACCATCCAAATTCCAATATTCTTGAGAAGCAGCAATTCCGGCCATCCCATTTTCGGAGATGTGTCTGGTACCTTGTAATCTTTTTCGGATAGTACTTGTATAATATCGAAAAACTTTAGCACAGACCAAATCACCTGTATCTTTTTCTTGTGCGAGGAGGACAGTTGCCTCTTTGCCGCCCCCTATGACTTTAAGCACTTTGTCAATTTTCTGTGTCGCTAGCAATTGTTCTTTTGCTTGAGCTACGGTTATTTCTTTAAGCTGGAACTTCGACTTAAACAGACGATTTTGAGCTATTGAGTCAAAATTGATTCCGTCTTTGGAAAAATCGAATCCAATTTTTTGATTATGACTATTGTCCATTATTGATATTTCACTTTGAATTATTTTTGTTGTTTTCAGAAAAAAAATGATACGTACACAATAGAGTCGAAGATCTTTATCCCCATTTGTTAATGAGGGGGAATTTTTGATCAGATAAATCAATTTAATGGGAAGAAATAGATTCAAACTAACGAAAATCGGATTATTTTGAATTAATCTTTCTCCAAGCACCAATAAGGAAAATTTAAGGAGAAAATCATCTGAATAAGGAATTACAAGAATTATACCATAATTTCCACACTATATCATAATAATTTGTGGCTTAATGTGCCTTATTAGATGAAATCTGCACAAATATGAAATGAACAACAATAAACAGTCAGTTAATTACAAGATGTTCTTAAGTGTATGTTGATTATTCACAAAAATGAGAGTTCTCCGATCTTTTCCTTCTACCATCATTCAGCATACACCTCGTATATATTACTAAGCAAAAATAGTCATTTTAAATATTTAAATTTTTTGAAGTTTTGTATACTGAACGACAAAAAAAATGGGAAAGCGTTATTCTTAAAATTCCGAATTCCCAATATTATATATGGATTTTGTTCCAAATATCAAACCTTTGAAAAAAACCCAATTGATTCTGAGTGCCCAACAAATAAATCAGAAATTGGATATTTTACGTTCGCATAGTGATCAATACCAGTGTGAAGGTAAAGAATTCCAGACATCTGATGGTTTTTCACTGTACTATCGGATATGGAAAAAATACTCCGCCCTTCCTCCAAATCGCTTGGTATTATGCCTCCATGGATTGCATTCTCATGGAGAAAAATTTGTTTTGCTCGCCGATCATTTGGCTGAATTCAATTGGGAAATAATTTCACTTGATTTACGCGGTCATGGTTTAAGTTGGGAGAAACTTGATCAAAGAGGCGATATTAAGGAATTTGAATTATGGATAAGAGATTTAGAAGAATTTATCGCTTTCTTAAAAAGAAAATATGTGGGTCTCGCACTTCATATTGTTGCTGAAAGCATGGGAGGAGCAATAGCAATAACATATACTGCAAAAAACCCCAAAAATATTCAATCATTGGTACTTCTTGCACCGGCCGTAAAACCATGGCCAGTGACAGAATTTGCCATGATCCAAGCGGCCCTAACCCGAGCGATCCTTAAGGGTGTTGAAAAGCAAAGCATCCATAATGCTTCCAAGGGAAGATTTTCAACAAAAGCCAAAGCCTATATTGAATACCAACAAAATGATCCCTTCCGTTTAGTTGATGTTTCCCCTCGTTATTATTACCAAGCAGTGAAAATGGTGCACAACTTAAAGAATTTAAATTTCGACAATTTCTGTCCAACCTTTGTGTTTTTTGGAGAAAATGATCACATCATTGATTTCCAAGGCATTAAGGAATTTATTTCATTAATCCAAACCAAAAATAAACTTTTAGCTTACATCCCCAAGGCCTATCATGAACTTCTAACGGATAAAGAAGCGTTGAGCTATGGTATTTATGATAAAATAATTTTATGGATTAAATATTATGGAAAAAATAACATTATTCTTGAAAAAAAATAGGCAATTCCTATGATTTGAATTCTTGAACTACGAGGGATCTAGTGTAATTAAAGAAACTGGGACGACTAAACATTAGGATATTATCTCCAGCACGATCAGATTCCGATATCCATTCAAGCCGGATTTCATAGGTGCCTTGAGGAAGGGGATCAGTAAACACTTCTAAATATGCAAAGCTGCTTAAACGCGTGTAAATACCAGTTGCTATATCTGAATAATGATAAATTTCGGCCATTTTTTTCTTCACACCAACCACCGTTAGATTAAGCCAGAATGAAAGCAAACCTTGCATATTGTCATAAATTTCTAATACATAGGGGGTTGAAAATTGAGCTCTGATTTTTGATCCTGCAGTAATCGAGATAGATAGATTCATGTCTGCTACGAGTTCATAGTTAGTTGTACTAGAGTCTTCAATGTACGCAAAATCCCACGATTCCACCATTATTGATTGTAAAAGAATACCTTCATCTGTATTTTCAATATTATCGTCATATTTAGATAGATCTGCAGTAAGATTTGGAAAAATATAGGGTAAACCAAAATAACCTCCTGCTCCCACGATAAGCAAAGTTAAAAATACACTTAATGAAACTGCTTTGAGCGTAGAATGAGTGTTATTCTTCTTTAATTTAATCTTTGATTTTTTTCTTGCCATATTTTTCTTTCACAGTACAGTCAAATAAATTATACTATGATGTGTTAACACCCAATAAAGATAAAATACATGGAAAAATTGCATTAAGAAAAAAATTAGTTTTTAGAAATTTCCTTTTCTTTCTTCATGATATAGCGTGCCATGATTTTCAAACAAGCTTCAACCGCTTCCGGCTCAATATTTTCAACTGTATCATCCATCGTATGATAAACAATTCCTTCGCGATTATGATCTGTTGACATCGAAATCAAAGTGGTAGATTCGACCCCAATCTTAGAAAATTCAGCAGCATCTGTTCCCCCTCCGCCAAAAGGAATAGGAGTGACTTTTGCATGAAAACCAAATTCTTCAGCAATTATTCTACATTCAGTTGCCATATCTTTGGATAACCGGATCGTTCCATTGATATCAGAAGACATAAATTGCAGCTCACTTAATTTATAGATGCTATCCAGATTGAAGTCAAATGTAGGAATACTTTGTAGATCTTTGCGATGATGTTTACAATAAATGTTCGCACCTCGTAATCCCGCTTCTTCAGCATCATTACTTAAAATGATTAATCTTGTATGAGTTAATAAGGGGACATGATGTTTTCGCTCTTCGGCAAACATTTTTCCAACTTTAATTGCCATAGTTGAGGCGATCAAATTATCTCCCGCTCCAGGAGTTCCTTTTTTCCCAATGAAGAAATAAAAAGGGAGGACGAAAAGTAAGCCAATTATAAAAGCGATTTTAATTGCGATGACATAACTCGGTTCATGGCCTATAATGAGGTGATCGATCAACCAAATATAGCTGGCCACATTAGCAACGATAAACATGATCATTCCTAAAAATATCCGCGGGCTATACCATCGTTGCGCTTTTTTTTTAAGGAAGTTGAATTCAAAAGCACTATCATGATGCCCAGATAAGATAATTTGCTGCCTTACTTCACCCGCAGGCTCTAATATACCACTAACGTTGAATCCTTTCTTCTTTTGATAAAAAATATCAAATATTTTCCAATAAAATATGAACTGACTTAAGGCAACCAGTAACCCAATGAATAAACTAAGAGCGGCGATATAAATTCCCTCTCTTCCAATGAGAACACATATTGCAGAAATTATATAACAAATCGCTATCAACTTTGTAAAACCTAAAAATGATTCTGGACGTACAGCAAATTCTTCTATATAGGTCTGATCACAAAAATCATCCAATTCATTTTTCAACATCTTAGCCGCCTTATGGCAGGATTTTGATCCAGCTAAGCGAGGACCCGTTTGATCTATAATATACTGGGTTAAGTCCAAAGCATCTTGAGCATCAGTTTTAGAGACACCAATAATATTTTTGGGATCTACACTTTGATGGTGCGTAGATCTTGCTTCAATATAATCAGAATTAAGAAAGGTCTTTTGTGTCATGAAATT
The DNA here is from genome assembly GCA_025839675.1 of Candidatus Lokiarchaeum ossiferum. Classification (GTDB taxonomy): domain Archaea; phylum Asgardarchaeota; class Lokiarchaeia; order Sigyniarchaeales; family Promethearchaeaceae; genus Lokiarchaeum; species Lokiarchaeum ossiferum. The sequence continues at coordinate 3,899,817 of CP104013.1, read as the reverse complement.
AAACCAAAATTTTCTTTTTATTTTTTTAGGACGATATGTAGAGTACCGACTTCTACATATACCCCAAGTAAAAACTTTCATTTAAATCTATGTCTTGGAAATATTATTGAAAAATTTAGCAAGTTCATTGAATTTAGGTAAATGAAATAGAGTAATAAGTGAAATCGAGTCATTGATTCAAATAAAAAGCATTTTAATTAATTAGACCAACATTTAACAAAAGAGTATTTTAAGTAAAAATAGAAACGGAAAGCCAATTTGACAGTTTAAGATGTAAAAAAAAGAGGTTTAGAAGCTTACGAGAGTCCTTTGAAAAATGCCACAGCAAAATATGAAATATCGTCTTTCTCCCAAGATAACGAAATTCTTAGAGTTTCAATTGGATTAGAAGCTTCTACTGCAGCTTGAATTTCATCTAAGTTGGGAGTGGATTTTACAATCTCATAAATTAATTTAAATAAATCATACATTTCGTTTAATGTGGTGTGGTTGAAATGTTTATCATGGGATTCAATATAAGTATCGCAATCTGATGCCAATAGATCTTCCAGCAAGTGAAGTAAGTCCCCAGTTACTTCCTCTTGACTGTATACATTGGGATAAATAGCATCCCCCAAGAAAATCACATCATTTACTGCAATTATCGTGGAATCGGGAGAATGATCTCCACCAACATGTTGTAAAATACATTGTGTATTACCTAAATCAAGATTATAGGTCGATTCAAAGGAGACATTTGGAACTATAACTTGGATCTGGCGATTTGTATCCGGATATTCTAACTTGATGTTTTCTTCACAAAAGACAATTTCTGTCCCTTCGGCCACTCGTTGGGCGAGTGAAAGATCATCCCACCGATATTCTTGCATTTCAAGAATTTTTTCAATCGTTTGCTGCTGAGCAATAATTTTCACATCCTTAGAGAACGCTGATAAGCCAAAGATATGATCCCAATGCCAGTGGGTAATACAAATATATTTAATTGGGGGGATTTCGAAACGTAATTTCGAAATTTCGGTGAGCAAGAGTTTTGCATGTTCTGGAGAATTTCCTGCATCAACTAAGGCAGTTGCGTTCTTACCTATTATGACACCTAAAGTTGGCCGGTCATTTTCCCCACATGGTAAATAGTAAATCCCTGGAGATATCTGTACCAAACTAGATTGTTCCATTTGTTCTCAATAAATTATATACATGCTTGTTATTGATTTTTCCTAACTTCTATTTCTGGTTGGGAAATATCATAGATTTGAAAGACTAAAACTTATATTTTTCAAAATCAAACTAACCTCAATTAACAATCGAGATTCACATAATGACTGAGAATACCACTCCAATTTTAGCATATTTTGATAGTTCCCATGATTGTCCGGAAGAACTCATCATGGCGGCGGGATTCCATCCGTATAAGATCTTAGGAGATGTCCATACCTCAACCGATTTAGGGGACCAATACCTATCCAATTTTTTTTGTCCAGCTGCCCGATCAATGCTATCCGATGCTTTAATTAATGCAGCGAAGTGGCAAGGCATTGTTGTTGCTCATGGTTGCGATGCTACGAATCGCCATTTTGATGTCTGGAAAAAACATGTTCCTACCCCTTTCATCTATTGGGTAAATTCTCCACTAAACATGAATGAAACAGGGAAGAAATTCTTTAAAGTGGAACTCAAACGTATGGCCAAAACTTTAGAAGATCAATTTCAAATTGATATTACACCTGCAAAAATTGAAAGTGCTATTCAGGAATCCAATACACTAAAAAAATTGATGCAATCTTTGGCAACTCTTCGGGCAACTAAAGACATTTCAAATCGAGAATACTTTACAATGTGTCAAAAATCCGTGCAACAAGATAAAAAATCGTTATTTTCTGAACTCAAAACATTATTGAAAGATTGGCAAGAACGAGCTCCATTCCCATCGTCAAAAAAGAAGATTTTTCTTACAGGATCAGATATCACTTATGGAGAGTGGATGGATCTATTAGATGAATGTAATTTACGAGTGGTTCGCGATGATTTATCTATCGGAGAACGGTATTTTGCTACATTAATTTCTGAAAATATGGGGAACGATGTATTAGATCGATTGATCGAATACTATTTCACAATCCCTCGACCTGCCACTAAAAATCCTCCTGATCTTCGAGCAAGCTATATATTAGAAGGAATGAAATCAAATAATCTCGCCGGAGTTTTATCCCAAAATTTAAAGTTTTGTGAACCCTATGCCTTTGATTCCGTGTATACAGTTCAACAGGTGAAAGATGCGGGGTATCAAATTATGCATTTAGAACGGGAATTTACTGCAGATATCGATCATCAACTCAAGACCCGTATTGAAGCATTTGGAGAGATGTTATAATGAAAGACACAACAAATGCCCAAAAACCAGTTTCTTCTCGTATTCGAGTAGAAAATCTCAAGTCATCAGTGCAGTTAAAGGGCATCATGACCAAGTACATGCTTAAGGCAAAATTAAATCACATTCTCCCATGGAAAAGTACCGCATGGGTTGCCGCAGGGTTTCCTGTTGAACTATGCTACAGTATGGGAATTTATCCTCTCCATCCCGAGAATGCCGCGTGTGTTTCTGGAGCACGAAAAGTTTCCCTTGAACTGATTGAAAAAGCCGAAAGTGAAGGATTTTCCCGGGATCTCTGTTCTTATTTTAAAACCAACATTGGTGCGACCGCTAGAAAAATCAGTGCTAATCTTGGAGGCATCGACAAACCCACTTTTATGGCTTCCACCAACACCATTTGTGACACCCATGTGAAATGGTTTCAAATCCAAGCGCGAAAAATGAAGGTTCCATATTTTGCTTTTGACGTGCCCAGCTGTGTGGACGGGATCGGGGATGAACGAATGGAGGAATATATCGATTATGTTGCAGAACAATTTTATGATTTCATTGGATTTGTCGAAAAAATTACCGGAAACACTTTTTCCGAAAAGAAATACTTTGAAATCCTTAAAAAATCCGATCGACTAGCAGAATTATGGCATGAAATATATGAATATCGGAAAATTATGCCTACACCAGTTGCATTCCAAGATACTTTGGCAGCGATTTTTCCCATGGTTATTTTACCCGGATTAGACGTTGGGATTAAATATTATGAGAATTTATTAGTTGATATTAAGGAAAAAGTGGTCAAGCAAGAAGGAGCTATGCCAAAAGGTACCGAAAAATACCGAATTCTATTTGAAGGAATTCCTATGTGGTATCGCATCAAATATTTTCACCAATTGGCCAATTATGGTGCGGTAGTTACCTATGAACCCTATACATTCTCTTTTGGTCCTCGAAAAAAACTGGGGCTCAGTTTGAAGGAGTCGATTCGGGATGTGGCCCAAACAATGATTAAATTGCCATATAATTATTCCTTGGAACGCCGCATTAAATATTTTGAAAAAACTATTGATGATTACAAACTTGATGGTGTTATTTTGCATTCAAATATGAGTTGTCGGCCCTCATGTGTCGGAATGATTGATTTAAAAAATGCGATTCAAGAAGATAAAGGAATTCCCGTGCTCTTATTAGATTGTGATATGAATGATCCCCGTGCTTTTTCTGAAGCACCCATGCAAACACGATTAGAAGGATTTATCGAACTTCTCGAAGCAAATAAACTAAATTAAGATCCTCATTCCTTTGAGTAAGTTTTTTTTTAATTTAGGCTGTAAGAACGTATTAATTTTCAGTTGGAGGCTTTGGGAGACAATCAGGACAAATTTTTCCATAAAACTCATAAAAATTCTTAATAAACTGAATCATCAAATGCCGGACAGCCTTTAACCGCTGCAAACGTGCTATTAAATATTGATCCAAGAATGTACATAGCTCTGTAAAGCCTCTTTGATGAAAATTTTGAAGGGGAAGCTGGCGAAGTTCTTGAAGAATTTCTTGAAATCGAGAAATATAAGCACACACTTTTGGATTGTAATTTATGAAGAAATATTGTAAACTATAATGAATGAAATCTAACCCGTACAGTTTTGCTTTTGTTTTCAATTTCGATTGGGATGGCGGTATTTCTCGAATATCCATTTCATTAGAAAAAAATCTAAGCGATTCAGAGATAACTCCTGCGGAAAAATGTGTTAAATCTTGTAAAATTTTTTGGGTTAATATTCTACGAGTGTAAAAATAAGCTAAAATCTTGGAATGGGAAGGTTTTTGTTTGATAAAGAAAATTTCATCTTCAATCATGATATTAATTAATTTATTTTCTATCGCAACACTCTCGGGAGCAAAATCAATAGGAACTAAAGTGAAGGCTTCCCGCTTCAAAAATTCATTATCGGAATTCAAAATCTTTTGAATTAATTGTTTATAACCGTTAAGGCGGTTGTCACTTTGTTTTATTCGGAGAAACATGATTTCCTTTATTCTCATCCACAAAAGAGCGCTACCAGGGGTCTTTTTTTTCATAAGAACTTGTAATGGCACTAAATATGCTTCCAAACTGGCCAGTATCAGCTGGAATTTGGTTCCTGAAAGAAAACTAGAGTAATCTAAAGAAAAATCCTGTATTTTCAAGATATAGGCAGAACTATTTTTTCCACTAATGGTCTGTTTGGTAACCATATCATTGTCAAGCATAATTTGGAGCATCAATGAGACATTGCTTTGTGAATATCCGGTTAAACTCATGATTTGCTTTTGAGTCAATTGAGGATGTATCATCAAATAAAAGAAAATAACATTCAATTTGGGACGCAATCCCATTAAATCACCACATAGGTGATAAAATTGAGCAATTTCCTTTTCAAATTCTCGAATTTTACCTTGAAAGGGAGTAAATTGGGTTTTGAGATTGTGGATTGATCCCATCAATGTAAAAAAAACAACACTTCTTATATAGTTTCAGATTTCATGGTGAATAATTCCAACATACTGTTATCTATTTGATTCTTGTAAACTATTAAAGATCGGATATATTAGTTTTTATTAGCCTTATATAACCATATAAATATTTATTTGGGAATCTGATTGATTTTGGCAGATTTTTTTTTGTTTATAGCTCTGATTCAGAATATCACAAATTTTGAGATATCAGCAGACTTACCATAAAATCTGAAAGTTTAAATTCCCGAAAACTAATAAATTAGTATCCTTAAATTTTGGGAAGGGTTTCGGTGAAAAATCATGTATTACTATTTTGATGAAAATATAAAATCCAATGCGCGATATGTCCATTCAAAAGGGAGTAAAAAAAAGAAAAAAGCAGTGAATAACTTCCCAATTGAATCAGCAATTGCGCCCGTGAAAAATAATCTCCCATACCCAGTTTCTATGACGTAAGGGACATTTTTTTATTATAATTAACTAATTTTATCCCACTAACCCCGACTGCATAAAATTCTTTCTTTTAGGACAAGCCAACTATTGGGAAAAAATATACAAACACTTTTCATTGAATTGAGTAAGATGAGAAGATAGTAGGTTCGATTTAAGAAAAATATATTAGGATAGAATAAAAAAGGTAAGGAGTAACAAAGAAAATATTAAATTCAGATTTCAAAGAACATATAGGAATAGAAAAAAGATGAAAGTGTTAGTAACTGGAGCAAATGGGTTCATCGGAGCAAATTTAGTTCATGAATTGATCAAAGACGGAACAGATGTTAGAGTCACCACTCGAAAAGGAAGTGATACTCGAAATTTAGATAATCTAGATGTTGAGAAAGTCTATTGTGATATCCGTGATAAGGAATCTGTGAAGGCCGCGTTGAAAGGATGTGATACACTGTATCATACAGCAGCATATTTTGCCCATTGGTCTCCAAACACACATTTATTTTATGATATCAATGTGGAAGGTACCCGAATTCTTTTCGAAGAAGCTCTTGCCCAAGGGTTACAAAAAGTAGTTTATACAAGTACATCAAATTCAATTGGATCACACGGTGTAGGAAACTATGTTAATGAAACAGCAGAGTTCAATGGCTGGGAATCAGGGGATCATTATGCAATTTCAAAGTACCTTGCAGAGATAGAAGCCCAGAAAATCTGTAAAAAAGGACTTCCCTTAGTAATAGTAAATCCAACGTTGGTTATTGGAGTAAGAGATAGAAAACCAACACCATCAGGAGCACTCATTGTAGATATCGCAAATAGAAACATGCCCGGATATATTGAAGGGGCTATTAATGTCATCGATGTGGAAGATGTCGCGCGGGGTCAAATTCAAGCAGCAAAAAAAGGGAAAATTGGAGAACGTTATCTCTTTGGAAATGAAAACTTATTTGTGGGTGAATTTTTCCAATTAATAGCGGATATTGCGGGAGTTAAACCTCCAAAATTGAAGATCCCTTATCGAGTGGCATTATTGTTAGGACATTTATTTCAAGTAGGTAGCCGAATTTCCAAGAAACCTCCTGTGGTATCAGTATCGCAAGTAAAGTTAGGAAAGATGGGCGAACATTTTGATTGTTCTAAGGCAGTAAGTGAATTAGGATTAAAACAGACGCCAATTAAGACAACGATTGAGAAAGCAATTAAATGGTACAGAGAAAATGGATATATTAAGTAATGGTTTTTTCCAATTTTTTATATAAAAAACACTACTGGAAAAGGAAAAATTTAGCTAAAATGGCGGAAATCAATCCATTTTAACACTTGTTTTTTGTAATCAACATAAGCTTCTTGATATTGTGAAATTAAATGGTTTTCTTCAAAGTGTGCAAGATAGCCATAAAACCCATAGATAAAAAGATAATAAATTATCCCTACAACTGAAAAACTGAACACAGTTATCCCAAAATAAAAAAGCAAGGCACTTAAATACATAGGATGACGGGAATAGCGAAATGGCCCCCAATCCACTACCACCGGAGGAGAGCGAACTTCATAATACATTATAACCATGCTCTTTTTGGCAATTATAATTCCAATGATAAATAACGGCAGACTAATGACTAAACGATAATACCACTTCATTTCAAGATTCAAGCCAACATCAATTTTTAAATATAATAGATCAAGGCTAACAAAAATCAAAAAGGAAAAAAATAAGATCACTTGTTTTAAATCGCACCTTGATACCGTCTTCCCTAAGTCTTTCCGGTTATTTTTAGGAACTTGGTGGGATTCTTGGTTCATTTTCTCACTTCCTAGGTTTATATAATAAGTGATTACTATTATCATGATTCATTTCAAGAGAAAATAAGTTGCTCTTCTCAATTAAGCTCATCCCATCTTCTTTTTTGATATGATGGATGTCAACGGATAACACACCATCGTTTCGTAAAACTTGGTGTATCTCAGCTAAAATCTTATTAATATTTTTAAACATATGAATACAATCAAACAAAAGTGCCACATTAATGGAATTATCGGGAATTGGGAGTTCACAATCAGTTTGATAGAATTCTATGTTAGTAAGTACCATATTAGATGCCTTCTTGCATATTTTTTCGCCTGCAAGTGGATGGATATCTGCAGCAATGACCTTTCCTTGCTCACCTATAAATGATGCAATAGGAATTGTAAATATTCCAGGACCACAGGCATAATCAAGGACATAATCATCTTTTTTTATTTGAGATTCGCGTATTCGTTTTTCTATAAAAGATTTTTTTTTAAACGCTGTCATAAAAAAACTCATCAGGTTGAAATTAAAATTACTCATTTGGGTGCTCATATAGTTTTATCTCCAGTTAAAGTGCATGGTTTTGAATTAAAGTCATGAATTTTGACGAAAATGAATCACAATACATAGATTCAATAGGTACAAAATTCATACTTACTCTAACTAATATAGTAATTGTTACTTCTTAAAGGGAAAAGTGCACGGGAAGAAAGTAAGTATGTGATATTATACTTATTCAAGTATTTACTGTATTTGGAAGTGGAAGTAAATGACATATCCTATGGAAAAACGTATCGAGGAAATGCAAGAAATGATCAATTTAATCCCAAAAATGCAAAATGCAGTCAAAAATGGATTATCTAATCATTTTCTTGGTCTTCATAATCACGATTCTAATCATGTAGAAGCAGAACTCCAATCCTTGCGAAAAGCTATTGAAATATTAGATTCTAAGTATGTTTTGGACATTATATTCATTCTGAGCCGCGAAGAAGAAAAATTGTATTTTAATGAAATAAAACAAATGTTATCTTACGTAAACGTCGGGACACTGTCTAAACGATTGAAATCTTTAGAGAAAGATAAAATTATCAATCGAACTGTTTTTCCAAATCAGAGACCGATTCGGGTAAGTTACAACCTAACCAAATTGGGACACGGTATCTTTCGCCTTTTACTCCCCCTTTTAGTATATGTAACATATTTTGATGAATTCCAAAACCAATCTTTAGAAGATTCTTGATATTTAACAGCTAAGATTGAACAATACTTCATGGAAACTTTAGCATTTGTGTTTGGATTTCAATTCATTTAATGCAAGCACCACGCTTGGATAAAAATTCGGAGGAACATGGTGGAAAACGGATAAAGATATTAATAGGTCTAATCATGCTAGCTCTAATCACATTAATTATGCTTATTAGCATACATGCTTTCATATAAATAGAGGAATAGCATTTTAACCTACTCGATTACCTCCATTCTATGATATTAAAGCCATTTTTTTCCAGAATCTCTTTTTATAGTTTCTTCAATGAGTCATTTCTTTATCATTTTCAGGCTTTTTCAACTTTCGCTAGCTTAGACGTGATTTGATTTTTGGAGATATCAATAACTGCGTAATGTCCATACTTTGCTTCACCAGGATTTATCATAAGAGTATCTCCTAATGATTCAATACTTTTTGATTCATGAATATGCCCTGCGATGAAAACCTCAGGAAAATAGTTTTCAATGATATCCCGAACAGATTTTGAACCAACATGCACTAGTTGATGAGTTAAATCTAAGGTGGTATTAAAGGGAGGATTATGCACAAATAAAATTGTACAAATGGAAGCATTTTTACGAAGGTATGTGGTTTCTGAAAACAGATTTGTCAATTGATCCCGTAATTCATCTTCGGTAAAAGTGATATAGTTTGGACCAGGCCCACTTGGAAATCCTGGAATGGGGGTTGCACCTCCGAAACCGAGAAGAAGAAGAGATTTAATATCAGAATTTTCTACTTCAGGAGAAAACATCGAAATCTTATTATGCATTTGAAAGAAATTTTCTGGAATATAGGAAGGAGATTCCATTAGGTCTGGATGATCATGATTTCCTGGAATAAAGAATACGGGTAGGGGTGCTGGGAACAATGCTGCGAGTTTTGTAAAAACTTTAATAATCAATCGTTCACTTCGGGCACCCATTGTAATATCTCCCGCCAGTAAAACACAATCACATGATTGAATAACTTCAATGGGGATTTTTGGAACACGATTTGATAGATCACTAAGAAGGAGAATCTTCATACCCCTCTATCAACGTAGAAGTAAAAAAAGAAATTGGTTAGTACACAGGGTTCCCAAAAGGAACACGTTCAAAATCAATCAAATCAGGATATTTATCCTTCAATGCCTTCATCTCCATAACTAACTTAACTGATTCACTTGCATCTGTCGAATCCAACCATAGAGTGCGAAGGTTGTTGTATTTTTCTTGAATTTTTTCTTTTTCTGACATAAATAACACCTAGATACTATAAGGAGACCAAACTTAAATTAATGACACCCGTGTTTTTTATTTGAATTCTTTAAAAATTATTTGATCAAAATTTGATTTCAAACAACATGTTTTGATAAAATAGATGAAAAAAGGGAAAAATTAGAGAAATTAAATTGATCACTCAAGTGATTTTCTAATTTTGGACACAATATCTTGGAACGCTTTGGATGAAGCAGATTCTGGATCTTTTAAAGTGAAAGGTAATCCGTCATCTCCCCCTTGTCGAATGCCTTGTTCAATAGGGATGCTACCTAAGAAAGGAACCTTGAGTTCTTGGGCTGCTTTTTCTCCACCACCACTACCGAAGAGATCATAAGTATGGGTTTTATGACAATCGGGACATTCAACACTAAAACCAGACATGTTCTCCACAATCCCAACTACATTACGTTTCATCCCTTTAGCCATCATTACGGTTTTACGGGAATCTAATGTAGCAACATCTTGGGGAGTTGTCACGATTACCACATCTCCTTCGGTTAATTGCATGATGTCTAAAGTTTCATCACTGGTGCCTGGAGGAAGATCAGAAACTAAGTAATCCATTGAACCCCACTTCCCTTCGGCAAGAAATTGACGAATTGCCTTCATTTTCATAGGACCACGCCAAATAACAGGAGTATCGGGAGTTTCAAGTAAAAATGCCATAGACATGACTTTTATATTCAACGGGCCATTAATTGGGAGAAAAAGATTTTCACCTGGTAGAACTTCGGGACGTTGCCCTTCTAAATTTAACATTTTAGCGATATTTGGCCCAGTTATATCAACATCTAAAATCCCTACATTTAATCCTTGCGAAGCAAGTGCGATTGCGAGGTTTGCAGCGACAGTTGATTTTCCAACTCCACCTTTACCACTACAAACGATTATTTTGTGTTTGATTCCCGCCATGGTTTTCTTAATGGCATCCATTTCTATTTGTTGAGCAGTTTTTTGGGGTTTACCCATCACTCTGTCAATATCTTCTTGCGATACTTCTACTTTTCCATCGGTCATGTTAATCACTTGAATATTGATTCATATAAAACATCTTTGAAATTAAAATTGGTGATTACTTTTTGAAGGAAATTCATGAATTTCGTTTATGAATTTACAGAACCGATAAATGGGAAGAAATACCCTCGATTTATTTTGGAATAAAAGTTCCAAAACAAGAAATAAATAAAAATAAAAGGCCAAAAATCCGTGTTTTACATAGGAACCAAGAATTTTCTAAATTAGGAGTATTGAAATCTGGGGAGAAATGAATGAAAACCGAGATCCTATTGAAAATTTTTGTATCCCACCCCAAAAAATATACTAAAAATTGTATTTGATAAAACATGGCAGATTTACTTCCGATAATTGTTCTATTAATTCTCTTCGTTGGCATTATGATAGTTTTTACAAAAGATTCAATGGATTATGTAGCGTTCTCGCTCTTAGCCGCATTCATCGCTGTCGTGCTGATTGTAATACTTTATCCATCTTTGGGAGTAAATGATCAAGGAATTGAACCATCTAAATACATTTTTAATACATTTGTTGGATTTATCGAATTTGAACCGATTTTGTTTCTTATCTCGATGCAGGTCATTATAATGATTTGTGAAAAGCACAAAATCTTCCAATGGGTGGCACTGAAAGTACTCCATATCACTAAGGGCAACCATCGTTTGTTTTTCTATTCATTATGCATTATTAGTTCATTATCCGCAGCAATTATTGCCGATATTACTGTAGCAATTATTTTTATTCCCTTAGTAGTCAGAGCTTGTAAAATTTTGAAGATTGATGCTACCCCTTACTTATTTGCAATCAGTTTTACCATCAATATTGGGAGCTTGTATACTCCTTTTTCATCTTCCGAAAATATTTTAATCGCAGGAGTATTTGGCTTGGATTTTAAATGGTTTCTTACCAGATTTACCGCCTATGTCTTTTTAGTCTTACCTCTCACTCTTTTTATATTAGATATTGTTTTTCTCCGCAAGATAACCCCTCCCGTAGAAGAACGTAAACGAATATTATTGGAAATCATGGATCCAGATATAGTTATAGTCGATCGCCGAGAATTTATTCTTAATTCGATCTATTTTATCAGTATTATTATTGGTTTTGTTGTGTTCCCAAATGCTTGGGCAGTGGCTGTGTTCGGTGCGATTGTTATGAGCTTATTAAATCATAGTCTTATCACTGACTTAATTGCCAAAATTGATTGGAAGATCATATTCTTTTTCATATCCTTATTTTTAATAATTGGATGTATGCAAATCTCAGGTCTATTTATCGTGGTTGGACAATGGACAGGAAATATCTTGTCGGAGAATGAATTACTGGCAGGGATTACAGTTCTATTATTAATAAGTGTGCTATCAGGATTTTTAGCACAAGTGCCCACAGCCGTTGTTTTTATTGCACTCTTACAAAATATCTATGGAACAACTCCCGGAGCGGTTCCTGATCTAATTTTGATGGGATTCCTCTTTGGAATAAATCTTGGATCAAATTTCCTCCCGCAAGGAGCAGCATGTGATCTGATGGCATTAAATTTGGCAGAGAAAAATAATATCACCGGATTTAATTATAAGACACTGCTAAAGAATGGTTCTATGATTACCATCTTTCATATTTTGAATAGTATAATGTATATGACAATTTTTGCTTTAATTACAGGTGTTTTATAAAAAAATTTTCGAAACACCCATAAAATCCTTTTTTAAGAAAACTTAAGGGACTGTTTCCACATAAAGAGATAATAACACTTAATGATAAACTAGGGGATTGTGCAACGTGACAGATTATTTTTCCATTATTATAACACTCGTACTATTTGTGGCTGTGATGATTATTTTCAGCCAAGATAAGATGGATTATGTCGCCTATTCCATGGGAGCAGCTTTAATTGCCAGTGTGATAACGGCATTACGCTTTGATACATCCTTAGAAGACTTCGTTTCTACAATTGAAGTTACTCCCTTGATATTTATTCTCTCTATGCAAATTATGGTAATGATAGCGGAGCAATATAAAATATTTCAATGGGTCGCTGTCAAAACTTTGCATATAACCAAGGGAAATCATCGTGCTTTCTTCTATCTTATTTGTATTATTGGAACGATTACAGCAGCGATTATTGCTGATGTAACTGTGGCAATCATATTTGTTCCTTTAGTAATCCGAGCCTGTCGAATTCTAAATATTAGACCTGCACCATATCTTTTTGGAATTACAATAACCATCAACATCGGATCAATAATCACTCCCTTTTCCTCTTCAGAAAATATATTGATTTCATCAGGTTTCAGCCTTGGGGCAGATTGGTTCATGGGAAACATGATTATTTTTGTGGTGATAGCTTTAGCTGCAACACTTATTTTGTTGGATTTATTAATGCTGAAAAAACAAGCCCCACCAGAAGAAGCGAGAAAAAAAATATTACTGGAGATTATGGATCCAAGCCTTGTTATTATTAACAAAAAGCAATTTATTCTAAATTCAATTTATTTTACACTTGTCATTCTTGGATTTATTTTTGTGTCCGATTATTCATATTTGATTGCTCTATTAGGAGCAATTGTGATGAGTCTTTTAAATAAGAAATCTATAACGGATTCAATGGCTAAAATTGATTGGAAAGTCATTTTCTTTTTCATTTCACTATTTCTCCTAATTGGTAATATGGATATTAACGGCACTTTTGATATTATCGGAAATTTACTCTCAAAAGTCCCCACAGATAATGAAATATTAATGGCTCTTGGAGTTTTAATGATCACTTCTCTGATGTCTGGTTTTTTAGCAAATAGTCCAACAGCAATTGTAGGAATTACCCTACTTTCCGATTTATATTCTGGAACACCACCGAATATTGTTCTAATTGCCTTCCTATTAGGAATAAATTTAGGAGGTAATATTCTTCCACAAGGCGCCGCGTGCGATATAATGACTTTAAATATTGCAACCGAGCAAAAGGTTGAAGGTTTCACCTATAAAACACTGCTGAAAAAAGGAGGCACCTTTGCTCTAATTCATATCGGAATGTGCATTATTTACCTTGTAGCTTATGGTTTGATCGTTTCTTAACAGCCATCATAAATATATTTTTAACCAAGCAACCGTAGGATCGATGAATTGCTGTAACAGATCTTTATCGTAATGATGCTCAGCGTTTTCCACAACTTGGAATTGATGTTTTTCATCATGAGGCATTTTGTTAAAGGCTTCTTGGCTCCATTCCCAGCGCACGTACATATCACTTTTACCATGCACAATTAATGTGGGAATAACGAATTTTTGTAAAACATTATCAGATGTGCCTCTAATTGATTCTTGTAAAAATGTTCCATCAACCAAAACATCACCAAAATTAGCTCCATCTTTTGCAGGAGATTTCATGAATTTAGCCAGAATTTTATAGAAAAATACTTTAAATTTACCTTTGGATCGAGTAGGGTAAAATGCGGGAGACCAAAAAACAGCCACTTTCCTTTCTGGAAGTTGAGCATGGATGGATGCATTGCCACCTAGAGAATATGCAACAGTTCCGATTCTGGTATAGCCCTGATTTTTGGCCCATGCATATATATCTTCTACATCCATAACAAAATTCGAGATACGTAAAGGTTCTCGGATATTTTCACCATGGCCAGAGAGATCAAAAGAAAGAACTTCATAACCTTCTTGGAGTAACGCTTTGGCCAATTTAGTAAACCGACCTAACTCAAATCCTTCAGCATTAAAGCCCATATTTTCTTTATCCCCACAGTAACCATGAATCAGAATTGCAAGAGGTTTTGAGGAAGATGATTCTGGAGAAGAAAAGTAATGTATTGAGTGCAGTTCATACCCTCGTCTATTTTCAATTTGAAAGCGTTTTTCCATAGGTACTGTAATTGCTATGAGCTTAAAAAAACTTACCACCCAAAATTCTAAATAGTAATGGCTCATTACTATTTTGCAATGAAACATCGCAAGATGGGGCCCCTAGATTGGAAAGTATCCGCATTGGGTTTTGGATGTATGCGCTTTCCAATGAAAAAAGAAGGAGATTCTGAAGTAATTGATGAAGAAGAAGCCATTAAAATGGTCCGATATGGTATTGATCAAGGGATCAATTATATTGACACAGCTTGGAACTATCACGGTGAACAAAGTGAAATAATTGTTGGGAAAGCTTTGAAGGACGGATATCGAGAGAAAATCAAATTGGTAACTAAATGTCCTGTCTGGTTAGTTGAAAAATCCGAAGATTTCGATGAGTTTTTAGATAAACAATTAAAGAAATTAGACACTCCATACCTAGATATTTATTTGTTTCACGCGTTGGGAAAAAATTTATTTGAAAAAGTAAAAACCTTGAAACTAGTTGAACGCATGGAAAAAGCGAAGGAGAATGGTCTTATCAAACATATTGGTTTTTCTTTTCATGATGACTTCGAAGTTTTTAAGGAAATAATTGATTTCCATCCCTGGGAAATGGCTCAAATTCAATTCAACTATGTAGATCATGATACTCAAGCAACAATGAAAGGATTGCGATATGCTGCAAATAAAGGTATTGCTGTGGTCATTATGGAACCTATCAAAGGAGGTGCTTTAGTAAAAACAACACCTGAAATATCAGAATTGTTGGCAGATTCACCAGTTAAACGGACACTCGCAGATTGGGCACTCCAGTATGTATGGAATTTTCCAGAAGTTGCCACTTTACTGTCGGGAATGAGTTCTATGGAACAAGTACAAGAAAATATTGAAAGTGCCAAAAATTCGGGCATAAATAAATTATCTGATAGAGAGCTCCAATTAATTACAAAACTCGCATCGCGTTTTAAACAAAAATCTCTTGTGCCATGTACATTTTGCAAGTATTGTCTTCCTTGCCCCTCAGGAGTAGCAATTCCAACCACTTTTCGGATTTTAAATGATTATTTCTGGGATGGGGCAAAAGATACCGCCTATAATACGTATGCAGAGTTGTGTAAAGAAAAAGATGACTTGTTACAAGATCCAGGTAATGGTGATGCGTCACTTTGTATACAATGTGGCCAGTGTCTTGATAAATGTCCCCAAGCTATTGACATTCCAACCAACTTAGAGAAAGTCCATGCGGTTCTGACAGGAATCAAAGAAATTTCCGAAGTCTTTAATCTACAAGTTCGAGGACCAAAATTCATTGAAAAACCCGCATTTACAGTTGTCGGAATGGCAATGACGGGTGAAATAGGTAAAATGAATAATCTTGGACTTTGGGAAGAATTCAATAAATTAGATTGGAAGATTAAGCATCCAGTAACTGGATACTCATGGGGAATTGCCTTTCCGATTCAAAACTCCCCTGAACAAGAATATTTAGCTTGTACTGAGGTCTCAAAAGTGGAGGACATACCAGATAATATGATTGTGCGAAAAATTCATGGTCAAAAATGGGCCAAATTTACTCATATTGGACCTATAGCCAAATTTGGTGATACAATGACCTATATTTTTGAAAAATGGTTGAAGGAAAATGGTAAGTATACGATTATCACTTCTTTACCAATTTTAGAATATTATGATGGACGATTCCACCCCACATCTCAAAACTCTGAATTTGATGTCTATATCCCAATTATATAGAATCATTATTTTTTATCTTATGAGCAATATCAACGCTAATTCATATTTTCCTTATCTCCACAGTACCAATGGATTAAAATTATAAGTGGATTTGATAGATTAACTTCTCGAGATGAAAATCAATGAATTGAATTAAACTAATAATTTTTTAGATTTTCATTTTAAAACGTTTTTCCATCGTCATGTAGATGTTATGAGATTAAAAAACTTGCAACTCTAAAGATCTGACAAAATTGTGTTTTTTACATGAGTAGTTTTTACAATTGATTCGAACAAAATTTAGGAAAGAGATTACTTAATTCCATGACATGAAGGGAAAGGAATTCTTTAAAAAAAACCAACAATTCATCCATAATCTAACACCTTTTCTTTTGTTTGGAATATTTTTTATAGGAACTTTCGTGTTTTGGGTATTTGATGTAAAGCAAGATCAAACCAAGTTAAAAAATGAGACAGAATTACTATCAAACTTTATGAGATCGAAGATTGAAGATGATATCTCTCAAAGAATTGAATTAATTGAAATTTTTGCGAATGATTGGGTGAACATCCAAAGAACTGAAAATTTAAACTCTTCAACAAGATTTTACTTGAAGGTTCCGTATTATTTTGAATTTTTTCCAGGTTATCTGGCTATAAACTGGATAAATACTTCAGGAGTCATTTCATGGGTATACCCAGAAGAAAATAATCAAGGAGCAGTAAATAAGTCTGTTGTAAAGTTGCTTTCAGGAGCAGAAAACATTGCATTTTCAAAAGCACGGGACGATGGACTCGTTGGAATGACAAATGTTACAACTTTGTTTCAAGGAGGAATGGGTTTGGTCACATATCATCCTTTGATCTACGTTAACACCACTACTAAAGTGACCGAAATTGTAGGATATTTCAACGTTGTTTTTCAAATCAATCCTTTAATTGAAGAATTAATTAAACAGACTCCAATTCTTCAAGATTTTTCCTTTGAATTGCAAGAATTCAACTCTTCAGTATACCACTATCAGGAAGATTTTGATCTAAAAAGTGATTATTGTTCAACAAAACAGATTCACTTTTATGGTAGAGTCTGGGAATTTCATCTATCACCAAATAGTAGTTCTATTTCGAATACAGGATATTTTGCTAAATGGCATTATATTGTAATTAGTCTGTTTTCTTCCATTATTATCTTTCTCTTCGCTCGCTCATTAGTAAAAAAAACTGAATTGATTGAAAAAACTTTCCTAGAAAAAAGTGAAGTGGAAACTCAATTATTCCAAGCTCAAAAGATGGAAGCTTTAGGTACTTTAGCAGGGGGAGTTGCTCATGATTTTAACAATATTCTCATGGGATTACAAGGAAATTTGTTTCTATTGAAGGAAGATGTTCTAGATATAATATCAGATTCCGATAAACAGAAAGAATATTCCGAAAATTTTGCGGATATCGAAGAATTAACGCAACGTGCCCAGGAAATGACGTCAAATATATTGACTTTCTCCCGTCAGACAGATTTCGAGAAAGAAGCCATTGAAATCAAAAACCTTCTCAAAAAAACCATCAAAATTTTTTCCAAAACCATTGACAAACGCATTCATATTAATTCCAATTGGAATGAAACACCTGTTTATATCCTAGGAAATCAAACAAAATTACACCAAATAATTACAAATATTTTAGTGAACTCTCGAGATGCCTTGATTGAAGGGGGCAATATCCAAGTATCGATTTCTGAACAACCTAAACATAATACAACTATTTCCAAATCAAACCACTTTTATGATAAAGAGCGGGAATTACTTATTTCTATCAAAGATGATGGAGTAGGGATGGATGAAGAAACCCTAAAACATATTTTTGATCCTTTTTTTACAACAAAAAAAATAGGGAAGGGTACCGGTTTAGGTTTATCGATTGTGTATCGTAATGTTCTTTCTATGGACGGATTCATATCGGTGGAGAGCCAACCAGGGGAAGGATTAGAAACGAAGATATTTTTCCCGATTTATCTAACTAACCTAAACGTCGAAAAGCAAGAAGTGGATACTGGTAATAAGAAAAGTTTTAAGATTTTTAGCAAGCAGAAAATTTTAATTGCTGAAGATGAGAAAGCGATATCAACTTCAATTAGGAAATATCTGCAGAAGTTAAATTTACAAGTAAAACACTTTACATCTGGAGAAGATACTCTATCCCATTATATAGCAAATGCAGATCAATATCCGGTTGTAATCCTTGATGTGAATTTACCTGATTTAAATGGAATTGAAATTTATAATGGGATTCGGACAGTCAACAAGAAACAGGACATTATATTTATTACGGGATATTCGCAAGATAAAATACCAGATCTAATTTCTCCGACTGTTACATGGCTCCAAAAACCCTTTAAACTCGAGGATTTAGTAAAATTACTAAAACAAAAACTTCGTAATTTAAAGTAAGGCCACAAAAATGTAGTTTTAGATAAGAAAGAGTAATAGATGGGAATGAACATTAAGTGGGAACAAAGAATTAATCTATTGGAAAGAAATCACGTGCAATCCCCAATAAAATGTGTTTGGAATGATAAAAATAGCAATAAATCGAGTTTTGTCGTCTTTAAAAAGAGCCAAAAGTTTTTTATTGAATCCCCACCAAATAACATTACTGTTGATTTTTACCTAGATTAACCACTAGTGCAAAATCAAAGATAATCTATTCAAGTTCATAGATACGAATTCAATCGGCTTGTTTAAAAGACAAGTTTGTTGGAACTACTTAATTTCAAGTGATTTGTACCACAGAATTAGATTATAAATATTTAACTGAGATTATTTTTCTCTCAAAGGCAATTACAAGGCGGAGATGGAGTATTAGAATTATAACTGTAAATGTCCCAGAAACTTATCTGAAAGCCATTGAAAAATTGACAAAGGGAGGATTATATCCAAGTAGATCAGAATTAATCCGATGTGCTGTTCGTGAATTTTTAATAGAAGAATTGGAATCAGCGAAAGATTGGAAGAATTATCAGCCAATTCCCATGATAGATAAACAACCATCAATGCCAAATGACTTTATTTCGTTTTATCACAAGTTAAAACACTAATAATGCTTTTCTTTTGGAATCATTTTTAGAAAATGTGGGAAACATTCCAATCACCCATTTTCTAATCCGTTTTAGAATAAGAGTTATTTAAATCTTATGTTTTTTAGAATCACGTTATAAATATGCTGTTTTTCCAATATGTTATAGAACTAACATCTTTAAAAAGGCCGATATTTTTATAAGCAAGGACAGACAAAATAAAATAGTAGTCGTCTTCCTAAAAGAAGCTGGCAACAACCGTAATCCTTTTATTTCATGTGCAACGTCACGGGAGTGGATAATAGGTTTCAAAAAGGGGGAAATTTGAAAAATATTGTTTTACGTTTCGTCTCGTTTTAGAGGAAATGTAAGGTTTACAATCAATACTAACGGTGTGTGGACAGATTTGAGAATAATCACAGTTAATCTTCCGGTATCTTATTTAAAAGCAATTGACGCACTAACAGGTCAAAAAGGTCTATATCCAAGCCGCAGTGAACTCATTCGAGTTGCAGTTCGTGATTTTTTAATACATGAGCTGGACGCTGCCAAATCATTTCAAAAATATCAACAAAACCAAATTACTCTTGCCAAACAACCGCAACAAATCGATGATAGTATGTTTGTCCGAGTTCCCGTAAAAGAAGGTGCTATTGAGGGAGTCACGGAATATAAGACCTATAAATTAGTGAAGCGATAAATTTTTACCCTTTTTTCTTTCCTTTCTTTAAACAAAAAACCATTGATTTAACAAAATTTCATATTTTTGAAGTGTTTTTTGAAGCATTTACAACAGTTTTTTTCGATTCTTTGATATTTTTAATCACTATTTCTTTACTAAAAAAAATTGGTCTAACTAAATTAGATAAGGGAAAAAAAGATATTTAATTATAGAAGGAAAAAAAATGACTGATAAATCCCCAGTTGTCGAATCGAATGCTATCGCAAAAATTGAAGGAAAAACAACCCCTTTTGGATTTGAAGTTAATTTAATTCATCCAATTCATAAAAATTCATATCTGTCCGCCCAATGTGAGGATAAAAACTATGTTTTAGGAATTCAACAGTTATGGAATGATCAAAATGGATACCATGCAAAGGTGAATGTTATCGGGGAGCCTCCCCTAAGTCCCTTTGATATTTCGACAGAAATTTATGACGCAAAAGATGAAGAAATCAAAGATGCTATCGGCTTAAATATTATGGATGAACAAGCTCTTCATCTAGGCAAAATTTTGCACACAACTATTGATGGAAATATCAATGTTGAAAAATTGGGTAGGGTTTTTATAACGGGAAAATCTGGTTCAGGAAAATCCTACACAGTTGGAGTTATAATTGAAGAATTAATGAAAAAAAGAATTCCTTTGGTAATTATTGATCGCCATGGGGAATATTCATCTCTAAAATTGTTAGATAAAGAAAACATTCCTCCAGAAGAAGCATTTTTTAAACTTGAAGATCGAGAAAAGAAATATGCTGCCTCAATAATTGAGTTTGGCGATCTTAAAGTTAATCCTGGTGCAGATTTGAATTTAGATTATCTCTTGGCGGCGAACATCGAGGATTTAATCACATCTGGAAATGTGATAATTATCAACCTTTCCGGGCTAGATATTCCAGTCCAGGAGAATTTTGTCAATCATTTTTGCTATCAACTATATAAAGCGAGTACTCTCCGGAAAATACCACCCCATTACTTGTTTATAGATGAAGCACACCTTTTTGCTGGTAAGAAAAAAACAGCTATAACAAAAACCCTCAAACTTTCAGCTCAAGAAGGTAGAAAATTCGGTCACAATCTTGTGGTGATCACTCAAAAACCTCAGCTTCTAGACGTTACAATAAGAGCTCAAGCGGGAACATGGATTATCCATAAACTCACGGATCTAAATGATATCAAAATCACTTGCAATTCAGCCGAAGGGTTGACCAATGATGCTGATGAAGAAATCCAAAATTTATCTCCTGGGGAAGCCATAATCACAGGAGATGTGTCTCCTTTCTGTCCGTTATATGTAAAAATTCGGAAAAGATATACCATTCACGGTGGAGCAGGATATAATCCTCTAGACTTTATTGAGAATGGAGAGATCTTACCAAAAGCGGCTTTGGTAGAACGGTTGCGAAATTCATTCAATCCAAGTATTCTTGAAGAGGCATCTCAAGATGTATTGAAAACGCAAAAATTGAGTCCATCTGAACTCTATGCTCGAATTGATGAATTACGGAAAGAAAATCTTAATATGAAGCAAAACCTGTTAGATTTAGAATCCCAAAAAACGGTCAAAATGGAGGATATATCTAAAAATAATATTGAATCTGAGAAAACCACCCTTCTTCACGATATTAATGACCTTATTCCAAATCTAAACGCGGAAAACTCGGATACTCCATTGCCCGGGGAAATGTATGATGAAAAAATGCTTGAAATTATGGAGGAAAAAGACGATCTCACCATCCAATTACAAGAAACAATTGATGATCGGGATGCCATTCGTGTTCTTCAACAAACTCTTCAGCTGGAAATGTCTGGTGTGAAAGTGGAAAATGAAGAATTGAAGGCTAAATTGAAAAATGAAACCAAGCGGGCAGATGATGCCGTTGCTTTAGCAGAACGTTGTGTTGCTGCTATGAAAAAGAAAAAACGATAAAATATTTTTTCTTCCTTCCTTTAATTTTCCTATGCTTTTGAAAATTGCTGCAAAAAACATTCCCGATAAATCCAAAATCGAAATTCTTGCAGAAAAATACGGTTTACAACTCAGTCACTTTGAATTTGATGATTCTGAAAAAGATTCCCGCAAGCTTATTGCCATGTACTATGATATTCCCACCAAAAATGAACCAATTCAACTCTACGCAGCAAAATCCGAAGAGGAACAACTATTTAAAAAACTCACTGACGCGCTAGACATATTAGAAGAGGGAACGATTTCACTGGTGCATGAAATGGATGTTAAACATCTTCCTATCATTCGCAAAATTAAGGATAAGCAAGAGAGTGGATTAGAATTTTCCTTTTTCTTAGATGAAGGAACTATATATTCGACAAGTTCTGAAGAAAATGAAGCAATGTACGAAGGTAATTTGACACTCTTAATGAAAAATATTACAGACCAACCAGTAACTTATGAACAAGTGCATATTACACCATGTGGATTTCGTTTAGGAGATTTACAAGGCAATGAATTGCTCACAATGCTTGGCAAGAAATTAGACACTCCCCAACCAAATACCATCAATCCGGGAGAGATTATTGTAGGAAATGTGCCGTGGAACATTAAAAAAGGGTATCCCGGAGTCTATATTCTCTATCCGATTACATCAGAATTTGTGTTTTCAGGTCAGACTAAACAATTTTCTTTTGCACCAATTCAGATTCAATTAAAGTAGAACTGATAGTTTTTACGGAATTTTTTTCTCCATAACTATGAGAAAATTGTAAAAATATAGTAATCTTGCTTCGTGCTTTACTTTTTGGGGGAGAATTGATATCCTAGAGCATTGTGAATTCTTCCCAAAATATTTCCACCAATACTAAAAGCACTCGTTTCCTACATGCAAGCGATTTACACTTCGGATCTAAGCAATATCAGAATCCTTTGCTTGCCGATGATCATTTATTTGCCTTCCAGCAAATTTTGACGTTAGCGATTGACAGACAGGTCGATTTTATAATCTTGGGAGGAGACATTTTCACATCACAGGATCTATTGCCTAATCAAATGGAACAAATTATTGATATATTATCGGATTTTAAACAAAGAACCAATGAAAAGATTCCTATAATTGCAATTGAAGGAAACCACGATATCCGCAGATATTCCCATGGAAACCAAATTCCGCGTAGACAATCATGGCTTCGGATTTTAAATAAATTGGGAATGTTGATCCTTCTGGATGCAGATTTAGAAAATCAACCAGAACAGCGATTTAGCATTTTTGATCCTATTTTACGTAAAGGAGGAAAAGTGATTATAAAGAATTGTGTCATTTATGGCTCCAGTTATTTAGGCAAGCAATTACCAAAAAAAATTCACTTAATTCGGGAGGGAATTAATGACCAAGATGGAATGTTTCATATTCTTCTTCAACATTTCGGAATCCAAGGGCAGATGAAAGGTGTACCAGGGCAATCACTTCATCGAGTATCTTGCCTGCGAGATCGTGTGGATTATTTAGGTTTAGGACATTACCATTTAGGATATTCACTTCAGGGATGGATTTTTAATCCTGGTTGTGCACAAGCAGTTTCTGCGGGAGAAAATACATTTCAGAAAGGTGTCTTTTATGGAGAAATATCAGGGTCCAAGGGGATATTTCGCCAGAAAATTTCTTTGATAAAGCTAAAAAATAGGCCAATTGAATGGATCACCGTGTTTTTTTCCAAAAGCTACCAATCTATGTCAGAAATTTATGCTCAAATCAATCACGAAATCATCAGACAAAACCCGTTTTTAATTCAAAAAAACGATCAAATCCTGAAAAATTCGCGTTCCTTACCCGTGCTTTATATTGTTTTCAAAGGAAATCCCCCTTCACGATTAATAGACTTTGAGGATAAACCTTTGCGCGAATGGTTTCTTTCCCATCTTGATATCATTGATGTCAAAATCTATCGAAAATTCATAAAATCAACTCGTACCTTAGAAACTTATGCATCTCAACAAACTTACAAAAAACCTCAGCGTCTTGAACAATATATGATTAAAAACAGGTAAAATTAGAACAATTTATGAAAGATCTTTAAAAAAATGAATATCTTCTGGATCGCGATGGGATTCAGTATATCCATTTTTCAAATATAATCTAATGGCATCGGACCATGTGTTGGTTGTTTCCACCACAATTCGATCCATTCCACGTATTTTTGCTTGCTTTTCCAAAGATCTAACTATTTTACTGGCTAATCCCATACCTCGAAAATTCTGATCAACTGAAATTCGTTGCATTCGGCCTACTTTATTTTCCTCTAGGATTAAAGCGCCGCAGCAGATTATTTCATTTTCATAGATTCCGACTAGAAAATCGTCCCCTTTTCCAATATAATGATCCAAGATCGCATATAGATCAGGATTCAGGGTATCATCAATATAACCCCAATGCTCCTTTAAACCCGCCAAAACCAAATTTTTTGCGGAATTCACCGTGGTATCTGAAACGGGAAGAATTTGAATTAAATCACATATCTGTTGGCTTCTACCCTTTTTTTTCGCAGTGTTGGGATTCATCAGATAATTTTATGAATTAATGGTCAAAATTAAATCCCATGGACTGATTTCTTATTTCAGAAGCGTATTAAAATTTCTATCAGGTAAAAAAAATTGAGTGCCGTCATAACAATTAAAAATTTAAAAAAATATTATACTAAAAAATTCCCAAAAAGAGTAGAAATCAAAGCGGTTGATGATATTTCTTTTAAAGTTAACGAAGGGGAAATCTTTGGATTTTTAGGACCCAATGGTGCGGGAAAAACCACTACTATCCGCGCCATTCTAGGGATGCTTAGAGGAGTCGAGGGTGAAATTACCATTTTGGGAGAAAAAATTGATCCAAATCATCAAACCACTTACCGCAGTAAAATAGGATATATCCCGGGAGAATTAGGATTGGAAGGGGATCTGACCGGCCTTCAAATGTGTGAATACTTGAGTAAATTGTATGGTAACGCTTTCCATTTGGATGAAATTCAAAAAATTGCGACTCGATTAAATTTAGATATAAATCGCCCCACTCAAGAATTAAGCAAGGGAAATAAACAGAAAGTCGGAATCCTTGCCGCCTTAATGAGTGATTTCGAAATATTAATTTTGGATGAACCTACTTCGGGACTTGATCCTCTCATTCAAGCAGAATTTTTCAAAATATTGAAAGAAAAGCAACGGAAGACCAATTGTACCGTCTTTTTATGTTCCCATATCCTTTCCGAAGTTGAAGATAACTGCCAACGGGTTGCTATTATTCGTGAGGGAAAACTCGTAGAGATTTCAGACATCACAGATTTGAAAGAGAAGGGGTTGAAAAGTTTTCATTTGGAATTTGTAACCAATGCAAGCTTAAAGGATTTCATATCCTATCTCCAAAACGAGATTCCTGAGGCATCAATCAAATCCCAAAGCACCACTACCATCGAATTTTTGATTTCACCAGAGAAAAAAAGACAGTTGCTGCATGAAGTGAGTGGACAAGAATGGGCAGGGGAATTTGTCAAAGATTTCAATATAAATAGTGCCAGCCTTGAAGAAATTTTTATGAAATATTATAAAACAAATGATAAAGAAAATTCTGAGGAGATGAAACGATGAGCCTTCTCACAATTACTAAGATTGAAATCAAAAAGAGTCTCAAATCGACCCTACTCCTTTCGATCATTATGGGTTTATTTGTTCTAATGATCGCCGTGATATTCGACCCTGACCTCTTTGTCGATTTTGAAGATTTAGTGGCTAACTATCCTGAAGCGATTCTAGATATGGTAGGGGGAGTGCTTGATATGACTACTTTTGCGGGGTTTTACACTGTAGAATTTCTGGCCATGATTTGGATGTGGCTAGGCATATACTTTGTCTTAAAAGCAGGTCAAGATATTCCATCCACAATTGAAAATAAAACGATTGATTTAATCTTAAGCAAACCGGTGAAGCGATGGGAATTTATTCTCGGGCGATATCTGAGATTTCTATTTACGATTCTCACAGTTATAATTTCCATGGGATTAATTACTGCCTTACTCATCTTAATTCTCCCAAATCTGAAAGATCAAGAAATTAATACCGCAGAATTTATTACAGCACTAACATGGGCATTTTTATTAATTTTATCTTTGACAACTACAGCCTTCTTTTTCTCAACGTTCTTAAATAGAAAGAATGCAACGGGAGCGGCTTTCGGAATTTTTGTTGTGTTCTTCGTAATTGGCACCTTCTACACCAGTTTTCAAGAAAATATCCAAGATATTAAATTCTTGAGTATCTTTTTCTACTACGAACCCGCGAGAATTATGGTTTCTCACAGTTATGAAAATGTTCTGCGAGATATGTTGATTTTATTCGGATATACCTTGGTATTGACAATTTCTTCTATAATGATCTTCGATAGGAGAGATATTCCTGTTTGATTCCTATTTTTTTTGTTTGATTATCCATTTTTTTAAGTTTAAAAATACTCAGTTCTCTTTTTTCACTCTTTTCTTATCAAAATACTTCTATTCAATCTTGTGAAATAAGACTTATATTTTGAATCACAATTATAAAATTATAGATGAAATCTTATCCAAAATTACTAGCTATCATTATTCTAATTTCCTCAATATTTTTGTCTGTTTCCATTAATTTGATCAATGATCATTGTCTAGATGATTTCAACCAGACTTCTTTTCCACAATCTACTGGATTTATCCAAAATAGTGAAGTTTTCATATCCATCAATAGTGATGGCGATTTGGATCAATTTGCGAGTGTTTCTTTTAATGGAAACTCTTCCAAATATCCAATAATTATAGAAAATTTAAGTTTGAATAATATTTCAGCTGGAAAAGTAATATCCATCCAAAATACTAGAAAACATGTATTAATCCGTAATTGTAGAATATCGGGAAATTCAAGAACGACATTAGCAATAGAAATGATAAATTGTTCCAATATTCAAATTGACTTAAATACAATAACCAAAGTTGAAACTGGTATTCAATGGACTAATATCTCAAATATAATTATAAACCATAACAAAATCAATGCTTCAGATGAATCATTAGATAGCAAATCATTCGATCATAGTGAAAATATTACCATTATTGGCAATGAATTGAGAAGTAATTCTTATCCAACATATCTTTCATATATACATAATCTCCTTTTCGAAGGCAATTTAGTTATCAATGATGCCTTTAGAATATCCCAATGTAAAAATGTAAGCGTTTTAAATAATACTTTTAAAGGTGAGTTAAGTTTTGGAAGAGGAATTTACCTATCCAATGTGATATCTTTTAAAATTTCTAATAATATAATGGAAACTATCTACAAACCACTCTCTATTACAAATTCAATTGATGGATTTATCAATAATAACACAATCCTAAATTATTTCTTTGAATCATTGTATTTCTCATCTTGCGACTCTATTTCAGTAGAAGATAATAATGTAACGACATTAGGCTATAAGTATTTAAAATATAAGAATTTTTGGTCAACTTCCGCTACAAATAATCCCCCCGAAGATTTTGTTTTTAGAGACACTGATGGAGCAGGCATTATTTTCCTCAATACGAACAATTCAGAAATAATTAATAATACTATAAATTTTCACACCAATGGTATTGTATTGGTTAATTCAATAGATAATTTTATCTCAAACAACCATCTCACTGGGATATCAAACGAAGGAATTTATTCTACTGAACCTGATCTAAATATAATCACCAATAATGAAATCAATACAATTAAAATTTGGAAAGAATACACATTATTTATTTCCTATTTTATCGTTTATTGTGTCTTCTATTTAGGATATCTATTAATCCAAAAAAATGTCAAAAAGGAATCAGATCTTGTTGATGGAAAAACCCATGAAGGTTTTGAAAATAAAAGAAAAGTAAAGGAAAAAGAAAAAATAAGTAACTTTTCAACATTGAAAGACATCTTTACATATATTTACTTCTTTGGCGTTCCCCCATTTTTACTTCTATTCGGTTATTGTGGCTTGAATTTCAATACTTTTCCTATCTATACAATCGGTTTTGTTGTGATGATTGGAATAATTTTTGCTTTGAAAATATTTGCAGAAGATCATATGACTGCAGAATTCAAAAAGAAGAAAAATTATAGACTTATTTTTATTTTCATTTTAAATTTGATTGGGGGACTGTTAGGTATCTTTATTATCTTAGGAAAATCCATAGAAATGCTAAGATTAATTCTTATTACACCAAAATTTATCCAAATAGATTATAGCTATTATTTCCATGTTATTTGGTTTACATTACCTCTATTTTTCCTGATAAAACCTAAAGAAATCAAATATTTGCTAAACAAGAGTTCTCAAGTAATAGAAGTTCAATAAAAAAGCAAAAAATTAGCCCATTTAATGCTATTCATTTTTTTCTTCAATTTCTACCATTATATATGGTTCAATAAAATAAAATTTATATGAACAAAAACGATGTTAGAAATAGAGATGAAAGTTTATCAACGTTCTTAACGTTCTTTTTCTCAACGTTCTTAAATAGAAAGAATGCAACGGGAGCGGCTTTCGGCAATTTTGTTGTGTTCTTCGTAATTGGCACATTCTACACCAGTTTTCAAGAAAATATTCAAGATATTAAATTCTTGAGTCTCTTTTTCTATTACGAACCCGCGAGAATCATGGTTTCTCACAGCTATGAAAATGTTCTACGAGATATGTTGATTTTATTCGGATATACCATGGTATTGACAATTTCTTCTATAATGATCTCCGATAGGAGAGATATACCTGTTTGATTCCTTTTTTTTTTGTTTGATTATCCATTTATTTAAGTTTAAAAATACTTAGTTCTCTTTTTTCACTCTTTTCTTATCAAAATACTTCTATTCAATCTTGTGAAATAAGACTTATATTTTGAATCACTATTATAAAATTATAGATGAAATCTTATCCAAAATTACTAGCTATCATTATTCTAATTTCCTCAATATTTTTGCGTGTTCCTAATGATTTGAACTTTGATCTGAGTACAGAAAATTTCGACCAAGTTTATTTTCCGCAAGTTAATAATGTCATCCAAGAAAGTTCAGCGCTCATTTTAGTTCAGGATGATAGTGATTTGGAACAATTTGCGAATGACCCATATAATGGACACTCTTCAAAATATCCAATTATTATTGAAAATCTCATTCTAAGTCCCAATTCATCCTCTCATGGAATTTCAATCCAAAATACGACGAAATATGTTTTAATCCAAAATTGTTTAATTTCGGGTATTAACAACTCCAGAAGTGCAATAATAATCGAAAATTGTTCAAATATTCGAATTAATATGAATATTATTTCGAATGTGGCTTTTGGTATTGAGTTTGACCGTATTTCAAATGTATCCATCACGAAGAATGAAATAAATGTCTCACATTCACCAATATTCAATTTTTCTCCCTATTCCAACCTAAATTTGAATATTACTGGAAACATATTATTTGGAAAAATATATCAAATGTGTATTTCTCGAACTCAGAATTTAATTTTCGAAACAAATACTATATCTCATAGAGGTGGTTTAGTATTTAGAGGAGGGAGCAATATCAGTGTCCAAAATAACAAAATTGATTTTGGAGGAGCAATTCAATTTTCTTACTTATTAAATTATACAATATCAAACAATGAAATAAACTCAACTTTTGATCCGATGACGGTATTGTGGTCCTCAGATGGAGTTATTAGTAATAACATTTTTCGTATTACTAAGTTTGATCCAGTAGTGATTGATTCTTGTCATCGGGTTTCCGTAATAAACAATACCATTACCACAATAGGTCATGAAACGAATAGAATCAGGAATTTCTGGTCTTCACCTGCCAATGATTATAACATGGAAAATTTTCAGTATGGGCTCCTTTATGAATCTGGAATTCTTTTTAAAAATTCTAATAATTCAAAAATCATTAATAATACAGTAAATAATAACAGAAATGGTATAGTACTCCTTAATTCCGTTGGTAATCTCATCTCAAATAACTTTCTTAATGTAATATCAAACAAAGGAATTTATTCTGATGAACCTAAACTAAACACAATATCTGACAATGAAATCAATTCTATCAAAATCTGGAAAGAGGACCCAATATTTATTTCTTATTTTATAGTTTTTTCGGTTATCTATATAGTGTATTTGCTCTATCAAAATAGATGGAAAAAAAATTCAGATTTTGATAAGAAAAATGCTGGAGAAAACATTGAAGAAAATAAAGAGACAAAGGAATTGGTAAAAAAGAAGAAATTTCAGATCTTTAAAAATTATTTTGCCTATATTTATTTTGTAGCTGTTCCGCCCATTTTAATTCTAATCGGTTATTTTGGTTTTGGAATCTATTCCTCCTATCTATATTCAATCGGTTTTCTTGTAATGATTGGAATAATATTTGTTTTGAAAAAATTAGTAAAAGACTTGCTAAATTCAGAAATCAGAAAAGGGGAAAAAAATCGACTTACCATTTTTATTATTCTAAACTTGGTGGGGGGATTGTTAGGTATAGTTATTTTCATAGAAAAAAATATAGAAATGCTCGGATTGATACAAATTACACCAAAGTTTATCCTAATAGACTTCAATTATTATTTTCATGTTATTTGGTTCTCATTACCACTAATTTTCTTATTTAATCCTTTAGAAATTAAAGCATTACTGAAAAGGGATATCCCGAGCTTAGAAGTAACCTAAAAAAAGAAAACCCAGAATTCATATTGAATTAAATCGCAAGTGCAAATTCTTTCTCGAATTTCATACTTGAGGGATTCAGTAAGATAAATTTTTTCATATAATAAAACACGAGCAAATATGCGATCGTTTTCGGAATCATCATCATCCCTAACAGAGGAATTGCAGGACTTCCCAACAATGTGATGGTATACGTGACAAAAGATACAATAATCCATACAGAACTTCGTTTGAGAGCAGTTGTTATATCTGGATGAACTACATTTGTACTTTGAGTTTTTCGGGTAGATTTCAGAAACAAGTATAATACTTCCAATCCAATAATGTACAGAGGTAAATTGGTAAGTAATCGAAAACTAATGAAACCTAAATATAACACGGGTTCACTTCCGTAGTTATTCCAAGGTAGCAAAATTAGAATGTTCCTGATTATGACAGAACCAAAAGCGATTCCATCAAAGATTTTTATTCGTTTCTTAATGTTCAGAAGTCCAGGAATATTCACACGATTAATAAAATGTTCTTTCCAGAACAAGTAAAACAACAAATAGAAGAAAGTCATAGTTATTCCTGTTAAAATGAGTCCAATCCCATATATCGAAACACCCATTGGACTGGTATAAATATCGATTTGGTGTCCTATAGAATATTGGAACCAAAGATAAGTTCTAGGAAGCAAGTGAAAAACATCCCCAAAGGCGAGCAGGAAAAAGGCACCAAATAATAGCTTCCACGATTTTGCTCTTTCTGCGGGTTTTTTCATCCAAATATGGATCAAATTGCCCCAAATTATGAACATATAACACCACAGAAAAATAATGGAAGGAATATTGTCAATCATAACCATTAGTATAAAACCCCCCCAATTACCTGTAGATATTTAAAATACGAGAGTATGAAATTCATATTAATATGAAAAAGACAACACATCAATATAAACTTTTAGTATAAGGAATTCAATCGTTATTAGACCTTCCTATCATATTTTCAGCCCATTTTCCAACAGCATCTTGATTTAATAAAGCTAAAACAAGGCTATGGGTTTTTTCATGTGATAAGACTAAAATTTGTAATCCAGAAGTGATCCCAATTTGCTCGCGTATTTTTTTAGGTATGACAATTTGGCCCCGTTCTGCGAGCTTAACCAAACCACCAAACTCCCGATTCTTGGAATTTTTGATCGGGGCCGATTCTGGTACCCCATACCATTCTTCCGCTTTCATTAACATAATAGCATCTTTACTGTGGGGAAGAACCCCAACCAATAATGCAAGATTGTCCCCTGAATTAAGTGCAAAATCTTCGCGGGCTTGTTTTGGAATCCCTATCTGACCCCGCGAATTTACCTTGGCAACACCATAAAAATGATTCATGCTCATGAAACTCAAGTAAAAAAAGAATTTTTTATATAACAAATTTCGCCTTTGTCAACAGATTTCAAGATGTTGGTTTTATTTTATTTTTCATCTATTAAATCTAATTTATGGCCAAACCGTTCTTTTTTAGTAGTGAGGTATTCTTTATCATCTGAATGAGTAGGCAACTCATGTTGAACTTGTTCTTTGACTTTTAACCCATATTTCTCCACAGCCATAATCTTGTCGGGATTATTGGTCATCAGTCGAACGGATTGCACACCCAGAGCTTTTAACATTTCAATTGCAATTTCATAATTCCGTTCTTCAGGATTAAAGCCCAATTCGATATTGGCGTCATAGGTATCAACCCCTAAGTCCTGAAGCGCATAGGAGCGCAATTTATTCGTTAATCCAATTCCGCGGCCTTCCTGTCGCATGTATACAACAATTCCGCGACCTTCTTCTTCAATACGCCGTAAAGCGAGACGTAATTGAGGCCCACAATCACAGCGACGGGAACCTAAAGCATCTCCCGTGAGGCATTCAGAATGGATTCGAACGAGAACATTTTCCCCGTCTTCCAAATTTCCCTTCACGATTGCACAGTGGTCTTCTTCATCCGCTTGATTATTCACAAAGCCTAAAATTTTAAAATGACCATACTCAGAGGGGAAATCTGCGATGGACACCACCTTTACACACACATTCTCGTCACAATCGACACAATTCCAGCCCGACTCACAGGAGAAGTCCGATAATTTGTTGTAAACAATCTCATCGTAGCTCATTTTTTCGGATATTTTTTCCATTTTACGAACTAAAATAGGTTCTTTTTATTTAATAGATTTCGTTTTTTATAAATAAATCAAAAAGTTTGATAGGCTAACAAATTAAAAGGTTCACCTTAACAAAACTACCATCCATTGACCAAATTTCCAAAAAAAAGAGATCCTTCTGGTTGACAAAGATGTAATTAATTAAAAAATAACCTTTTCCATCTTAATTAAACTATTTTGGGATAATAAATAGACATTTTCTATTTGCTTTGATGCGCGAATGGCAAAAACTTTGTCTTGAGTGACTAAACCATATCCCCGGGAAATTAAAAATCGAAGGATCATCTCATCACAATAACCTCGCATGTGATCTGGGAGAGGGCAAACGTGTTTTTTTTGCACTTGGGCAAGTTTTTTAACAAGATACGAATCGAAATTTAAGTTCTCATCTGCTAATATAACAGAGTCGTCTTTTTTTAGAGGAAAGTCATTTACTATAGACTTTAAATCCAAATCTGGTTTGAAAACAGCTCTTTTTTTGTGACGTTGATATCGCTGGACTTTTTCAGGGTGTTTAACAGCAATGTGTTGTTTTAATCCTTTTTTATGTTTCAGCTTCCGGGAACAAAATGGACATTGCTGAGTCCGTTTATTTTTTTTCCGATTCTTCGCTTTTTTAGGAAGATTTTTTGAAATGGAAGAAGGTTTGGAATCGCGTACAAAAATATTTTTGGTATTTGTGTTCGATCTAGAAAGAGATGGATTTAGAAGATCTGATCCTTTTATTAGGGTGTGAGAAAGTTCCATCCTTGACTATATGAAGCAACTTCACCCATAAAAAGGTATGCGGTATCTGAGATTCTCTAAAACGTATCGGGATTATATATAAATAATGTTTGACAAAATCCGACAAAATTATAGATAAATCAAAAAAAAAAAAAAATTATTCTTCGATCTGACTTGCATTAAACTTATAACGCAAAGAGACCATTTTGTAAAATTCATCCATTATTCCTAAGCCACTAAACACTAAGAGCACAATTACAATAGTTCTAAAGGTTTTTTCACTACTGAGATAATATCCAACTAGGGGGCGGCTAATAACTACTCCATTTTCTATTGAAATAATCGTGATTATATCAGGATTTTCCAACAATTGCAAGAGGAGGAATATCCCTAAGATTTTGACAACAATCAAGAGTAATTTCAAGAATTGATGCCCGGTAATATTGGATTTCTGAAGAATAATGTGAAACAAATTCAAAGTTCCTTCCGCAATGGAGAGAAATCCTAAGAGTCGGAACCATGCCAACATTTCTGTTCCAAATAGTTCACTCATTTGTGGAATTGGTTGGAGAATTAAAATTGCACCGAATACAAAGCCAAATACTGCTCCAAAGAACCATTCACCTGGAGTGTAGAATTTATTTTTCTTACCTTTTCCTTTTTCTTTGTGAGCCACTTTGAATTCGTATGTCAGTTTCATATTTCCCTTGACACCCAAATCTTCTGGTAAGTATCCCTCCATCGATAATCCGACAAATATAAGTGTCGCAAAGAAAGAAACATATACAGCAGTTGTGAATATGGCATTCCAGAGATCCCCTAGGAATTTCCAGAATTGAAAATTTCCTGTCCATGGAATACTAGCAAGTACTGCAATACCAGCAATTACGCTGATAGCAACGGTCAAAGTCCTAACATAGAGAGGAAATAACTCCTCTGAGATAAAGAACTTGGGTGTTCCACGTTTTTTATAATCTTTAGCAATATCTGCGGGGGTTCCCATTGAAACAATTGCTTGCTTTATTGATAATTCGTCTGGATCATCATTATGGGAGATTTCGGATGCTTTTTCCCAAATATGTGATTCTATTTCATCTAAAATGTCAGTGACATCGGCTTTCTTATCTTTTAACCATTCTGGTAATTTTTCTTCTATTTCTTTTAAAAAGGTTTTAATTTGTTGATTAGTCATTGATATTGCCTCCTTCTAATCCTTCTAATCTTTGATTTTTAATATTTTCAATATCTAACCCGCACATTGCGCAAAAAATGATATCCTCATTCAGATCAATTTTATTAGCACAATTTGGGCAATATAAATAGTGATCTTCTTGCAATTCGACTTGAAATGAGAGCATGGGCGAGATGTATTCTAGTAGTTTTGAAAAAAATCCATCTAAGTGATTCAAAATTTGTACTCCCTCGGGAGTAATGAAATAAAATTTCTTTTTTCTCCCAGTTTGTTCTTTTCGGGCACTGATTAAGTTAACAACACCAGTGCTAGATTTCCAATTTTCCAATTTCTTCAAAAAAGGATATAATCGCCCTTCTTCAAGGATCAGCATAGATTTCGATTGTTCTTCCAATTCCTTCAAAATTTGGTATCCCGTAATGCCTTGGTCTCCAGAATTTTTAATAATTTTTAGGACACAAATAGTGCTAATGCCTCGAGATAATTCAGACTCGAAATTGGCAAGATAAGCCCTGATTGAATCATCCGAGATCAACGCAGTAGTGGAATCAGAACCGAGTTTTTTAACACGTTTAATCATAATTCATCATTTTACTTTTTTTTAATAGACAAATATTTCCCCCTATAATATGGATGGAATGGCTAAGGTTTAATACTTAACTATCTATAGTATTATAGAAATAACATAAATATTTAAATCTTTTGATCTTCGTTTAAATCGTTTTCTGTTTATTTTACAAGATATTTTAAATACATCCGTCAAATTCACAATAATGTTAAAAATTAAAAAACTACTGAGCTTCTAATTTTATTGGATAAAATCTCTTTTTTTATTACATGGAAAAAATACGAATCGCAGTCTGTGGAATTGCATGTGAAAAATGCCCGCGACGAGTGCAGGGAAAATGTCCAAATGGACCTGATGGATGCTATCCTCATGAGAATAAAGTCTGTAAAATTGCGGGTTGTGCATATTCACGGAAAATTCAAACTTGCTTTGAGTGTGAAAACTTTCCATGTGGGATTATTGAGAAATTTGGGCAAATTAAGTACGGATACTGTCAATATATTTCGGGTAAACTGTGAAGAAAAAAATTTTTTTTTTATCCAATTTTACTCATTCCGAGAGTTATCAGATTGAAATCCTCTAATCGAACTTTGATCAAATAAGCTGTGGATCCTTTATTAGGATCAACAAATCCGTTTTTTTTTTGTTCGAATTTCTGACCCCATTGAATAAATACGAGCACAACAATTACCACTTGATGAAGAAAAAAATCACAAGTCTTTTTTTTATAGGATTGTTTTTAATTTCTGCACTTGGGATTGGTGGAACATATATTTACAGCAAATTAGAAAAGGAAACGCATCTTTTAAACATCACAGTAAATTGGAATAGTTCTGAAGCTGATGGATACACTTATGCTGATAGTGAGCCTTCTTTTGTTGAAGTATATTCACTACCGGAAAGACGAAAGGATCAGATTAGCTTCACCACATGGAGAATTGTGGAAAGTATTAGTCTTGTAAAAACCGATCGCATTCTATATGAAGCAACAGCAAATCTCAGCCTTCAAGCAAATTTGATCTATATAGTGAAAATTCCAAACAATATCAGTGATAGTAGATACATAGACAATCAAACAGCAGTCATAATTGATAAAAATCACAGAGTTCATGCAATTACTCTTGTTCATCGTGCATGTTTTGTTGAAGCCCTAAAACCAGTAATTTATTTTTACAATTCAAATCAAAATCTCTTTAATGAAACACTTTCCGTGAATGTACCCAATGGTTATGTATTTAAAACCATTCCAGAGGTAGAATTGGGGCAAAAAATAACTTGGAATAATTTTGAAGTCGGACTTAAAAGTAATATAACTGATAATTGTAATTCTTATCCCTATCTTTTTTATGAAGCAATGGTTAAACCCTTTGATTTACAGACACTTCAAAATGGTTGGGTTATTAACAAAGTAGCAAACACATGCAAAGTCAATGATGAACCGATAAGCAATCTTCAAGT
Source organism: Candidatus Lokiarchaeum ossiferum (assembly GCA_025839675.1). Taxonomy (GTDB): domain Archaea; phylum Asgardarchaeota; class Lokiarchaeia; order Sigyniarchaeales; family Promethearchaeaceae; genus Lokiarchaeum; species Lokiarchaeum ossiferum. The sequence goes on along the minus strand of CP104013.1, from coordinate 3,862,967 downwards.
TTTTTTTGAGAGAAGCTTATCTATTTTGGGGCTATTTGATAATGAAATTGAAGATTTCACAAACTATTGGTTTGAAGAACAGCTGCTTTTTGATGAAGAAGGTACATACATTTTGAGACAAGTCCCTTTAGATGTAATTGACGATGTGTTTCAATTATCCACAACGCATTCATACTCTGTAACACGGGTTTTTTTCACAATTTCATATTATTCTGATGGTTGCCCATTTTTTACATTACCTCCTCCAAAATCAGTGTCAACAAACAATACCTCTAAATATATCTTGCATGAGTGGGGATTATTTTTTTAACATAATTTCTTTTAAATTTTCACCGATTAATTAATTATTCTAATTAAGACCTCACTATGGGAGTTTTTATTGCATATGACTGCGATATTGAGAATGACAAACATCTTTAGAATTGATTTTTTCAAGAATGCTAATCAATAATCAATTTTATCAAAATTGTAATTTTACCAAAAAAAGCATGTGATTTCGGAAACTTTTGTTAGTAAAAGGAAATGAGAGAAAAAAGGAATCTCAGTAAAAAAGATTAAGGTCGACTATCAGAAGTCAATTGATTGAAATTTTGCATATGTTTACTCTTTTTAGTTGCCCTCATTTGCTCTAACTTAGCTTCCTTATCGAATTCATTATGAACAATATGTGAAATTTCATGTCTTTTCTTTTTATTAAAATAGTCAATGATGGCAAAAATAACTATCGCCAAGATGATTGCCCCTATAATAATTAATGAGATTTCCCCTAAAGGAAGGGATGATATTTGAATTGGGATTTTATTCATATCAAGTATGTATCAGTTTCCAAAGGTAATACACAAACTCCTTATGAACCATATGATTATTCATTCAATTTTTTTAACACACGAAATCGTTCACAAACGACTTTGGCTTCTTCTGAAAATTGCAATTTGAAATTTTGACAATCTTTCCGAAAAACTTCTTCATGGACCTGGCGCCAATACGAAAGACTCAAATCGCCTTCCCCTTCTAAAGCCGCATGTTCCGCAGAAACTTGATTAAAGGGGAGAATCTGCACATCTGTAGTTTCAATAATTACCAATGGAATTCCTGGCCAATTAACGATCACTGACACCATTCCCGCTTGAGGTAAGCTCTCTTCTTCCTTTGAATATACATCAAAATAACTGGCGGTTGCCGTTTTTTTCCCAGACACAACCAATTTTACTAATTCATTAGCCAAAGTTTCTTCCATTCCAAAATACCAAACATCAAATTTAAAATTGGGGGGAAAATAACCTTCTAATATAATTTCAGTATAAATTTTCTGCAACGTTTGCCCATTTATAGGAGAAAAGTCCATGTTTTCCGATATTTCCCAAATAGGAATCCATACACATTCAATCGAATTGTTCTCCAATGATGGAAAACAGGGATTAATAAACGCAGGATAAATGTAAATGTCAATCTGATCATACTCTGGAAATTGAGCTGGATTTGTTATATGTTTAAAATGAATGCACTTTTCCTGACAAATTTGAAGAAGAGAAGCATCGGGCAGTCGGAATTTAGGCGAACTGGCCCCATCATCCTTCTTAAATAAAAGCACATGATGAGTTTGATCTAAAATAATTAAAAGATTCATTTATAGGCTTTATCTGTTTAACGACCCAAAAAAGGTTTGCAAAAAAAGGGATGAACTTTTATTCAAGAATGATGCACTTACGTTTTTTTAAAAAACGAAAGACGTATTCTAAATCTTGGGAAATGATTTCCATAATGTTTCCCTGAACGTTTAAGTACCGCAAAGAAGCAATTCGTTCAATAGAAAGAGGGAGATCAACCAGCTGATTTCCTTGTAAATTTAAAAATTTAATATGTGTTAACAAACCAATTTCATTGGGAATTGCTTTAATTCCAGCTTTTGGTAGGGACAATGCCTTAATATTTTTTTCATCAATGATATAACCGAAAAACTCTTCTTCAGGTAACTTTTCCCAATCAATCTCGTCTCGATCTGTAGATTTATACAATGGAATGGGCTTTTCAATTTGGTTTTCCAGAAACTTCAAAAAGTTATAATCCCATTTGAAAATTTCAATTCCATCATGTTCGACTACTTCAAAGGCTTCTTTGTAAAAACAATCCGTACACATGAAACGACCTAAATGTTGCACAAATTCATGTTTTTCCGTTTCACAAATAGGGCAAGTTTGGGGTTTTAATGAATCCAAATAGGCTTTATTATTTTTAAGGGCAATAAAGATCCAAAAGACTCCATAGACAGCTAAAATGATCCCAACAAACAAGATAATATCGGCACCATTTCTTTGGGGATTACTGATATAGAGCCAAAAGGGGATCCCAGATAAGATCAAAAATAGGAGGGACACACTTAGTCCCCGATAATTGAAAGAAAAGAATGAAAAGATAAAAATTTGGATGAAAATCCATATAGCCAGTACAGGTTGGTCATACACCCAAACGAACGCCGTAATAAATAGTAAATTAAAGATCATATCCCATTTCATTAACGGATTTGATGTTTCGCCGATACGTGAGGGGGCAAAGCGACTTTTTTTTGTTTCAAATAATGAAAGTCTTACCATACCATATTGAAATTTTTTTTTCTATAAATTTTTTAGCTAATTTCTTGAAAATTTCCATTATTTACTATTATTTTTCATAAAAAAATGAACCCGTAATCTTAAATTTTCAAATTTGAATTTTTATCCTAAGGTTTTAATCATTTTTTTCTATTATTATAATCATGTATTCTTTGAGCAAAGCTTCCCAAAAAAATATACGAAATATACTTCATATTGAAATATTGTTGGCAGTTTTGACCATTTTTGGGGCATTATTTTACAAATTTGACTTCAATTTCTACTTCCTTATTCCAGCAGGGGTATTTGCAATTTTCTATATTCCTTTTGCCTTTTCCCCAAACTCTATATTGAACAAAAAAGTAGGGAATTCCATGTCTGGTATCATTCGTAAATTGGAAATCTGGTCTCTCGGTAATGAATGGTGGTTAAAATATTTGCCTATAGTAATCGTATACGGTGCTTTACTCACAATTACGCTTTTATTACAAATGGTATCGATGTTTTTCATGTTTGTTACCGTAACTTTCGTTGTTTGGCTTTTGAAGAAAATTGCAGATAAAGCTAAATAGTTTTTTACTATTTATTTCAGAAAGAATCTGTTAATGAAATGTAATTCCGTTTGTGAATCGGGTGAATAGAATTTAAATTATGATGAAGAAGGAGCCAATATTCTGGAGTCTCAGAAATTTGAGGATAGGAAAAAGAAATTAAACACGATTGTCTAAAGCATCTCCACAATGGGGGCAGTGACGTGAGTGAATCAAATGATCCCAATGTTTTCCAAATTTTGCGGGGATTTTCGTGCCGAGATCATCCAAATCGCTGGGATTTAAAGCAATCATATTTAAATTGTGTTTTCGATAAAAATTAATTTTGTCCCGTTGAGTATCTTTATATTTTTTTCCCGAAAAACCAAAAAATTCCACATAGATATCCGCTTCTGGAAAATACCAATCATACTTATATTTTTTCTCACTCGTTTTGAGAATAACATCTTCATAAGTATGAGGAATTCGATGAAGGTAGAAAAAATCATCAACAACTAACTCTGATAAGGATCTGACTTTATCCCCATCTTTACAGAGGTAGGAGGAAGGATAATGGGCACGGTAAGCTTTCGATTCTTCTTGATATTTTCCTCTCAAAAAATTGAGCAAAAGAACAAAAGCCAGCACCAACACGATGATGCTCACGAAAATGATTAGAAACATTTGCTGTGAATTCATTAATTAATTTATCTCCCATTTCTTTAAAAAGTCGACTTGGGTCTAATTTTTCTAAATTGGGTTTTCTCCCTCAGTCAGAAACTATTTATGATCCAAATTAATCATTACTTTGAAGAAGGAATGACCACACAGAAAGAATTTTCCGCCAAGGTAAAAGAAATTCAAGCTAAACTTGATTTTGTAGATGGAACCCATCAAAAGAATAAAGCACTTCTCCAATATTTGAAAGAATTTTGTGCCACCACTCTTGCGGGATCGAATCCCGATGAGGCTTTCGAAAAAGAAATTAAGACGTGTTTATTTCAAACTGAAAAGGATTTAAAAAAAATCACAGATGTGCAACCGATGGAAAATAAAATAAGCATGCATGGCTCTTCACCATCAAATCAATATAATTCCGGAGGATATATGCCACCTCAACCCACCCATCAAGCCTTAGATTCAGTAACCATATCTTCATTTGATCCATCCAGTAGTCCAATTCTTCGACGATTAAGCAATAAACAACCTCTTTCACCGCGTACACAACTTAAAGCGACCACAAAGAAAAAATCGGTTAAGAAAAAAACCCAAGATCCTTCAAAAATTAAAAAAGGCCAGTTAAAATCGATTGAAGCGACACCCTTTCCAGCTCCAAAGCCATTTCCATCACCTACAGTAACTGAAGTAGTAGAAGAACCTAAATGGGATCCAGCCTATTTACAGATCGAGCAGCTTCAGATCACCATGGATCTCCCTTTTAAGGAAAATATCCAGTATTTTGGGCGCCAAGAATTTCTTAATCGCGATTTCCCTGTTATTGTACCTGAAAAATTCTTTGACCCTATTTTGGAACATAACCCATTAACGGAACCTTCAGAACATTGTGTGATAGAACAGCCCGAACGAGGAGTGTTTGTTTTAAAAGATCGCTTTGCTCAACAAAAAACCTATTATAATGGCGCTTTCGTTGATGCTGAAGGGGTAGTACTAAATGAAGGGGATTCCTTTATCTTGCCAGTTTCAATCAATGATCAATTATCATCCTTAGCCATTTCTTTTCATAAGGGTAAATCTAATTAAGAAGCTAAGATTTGTTCAACTATGCAGGATTATTGGAACAGTCGTTTTTCCGAAGGGGGGCTGATTTGGGGAGATTCACCCAGTAAAACAGCGTTAAATGCATTAAAATATTTCCAAGCGCATAATATTCGATCGGTTTTTGTTCCAGGTGCAGGGTATGGACGAAATACAAAATTATTTTCTTCGAACAATTTAAAAACCGGAGGGATTGAAATTTCAGATGTAGCGTTCAACTTAGCACAGGTTTTTGATCCTCAATCAGATATCACGCTCGGTTCGGTGTTTGATCTTCCTTTTATCACCGAAAAATATGATGCTCTTTATTGTTTTAACGTTCTTCATCTTTTTACAGAATCAAACCGAAAAAAAGTTATTAAATTGTGTGCCAACACCATAAATTCCAAAGGATTAATGTATTTTGTTGTGTTTTCCGATCAAGAATCATCCTTTGGAACAGGGAAAGAAATAGAAACCAATACATTTGAAAGTAAACCTGGACGTCCCGTTCATTATTTTTCAGAAGCAGATTTAAAGACTCATTTTGATGATTTTGAGGTAAGGGATATTGGAATGATAAAAGAAAAAGAAAATCATGGCAGACGAGGGGAACATATCCATGATTTGCGGTATATCATTGCTCAAAAAAGAAATTAAGTATGGAATTTTGGTATTTCATTTCAAATATAAAACGATGACGAGGGTAATCCATCTTTTGGTCCATAAAGAGATGAATTGGGCAAATTATGACTTTCTTTGTATCCAAAATGACGCATTCTTTCTTCAGGAGTCATAGAAGGTAAGATAATGCGCTCAAAAATGAGATCCGTTACATCGTTCATTGAAGAATCACATAAACTCTGTTCTTCCTTTTCCCGATTAGAATAAATCAGATGTAAGATGATGGGAACATCAGCCTGATTTTCTTCAGTAAAATGGGCTAAGTCAAAAAATTGCGTATAATGAAGAAAATCGTCGATGGATTGATAGACGGACAACTTATCTTCCGCTGTATATCCCAATTTCTTCCCGAATAACCGCTCATGAGCACCCTTTAAGGTCATATAACAGCCCCGACACAAACATTTTCGCTCTTTATGGGCAAATATCTCTGGTTTGGAATCGTCGAAAAATGTGTCATTTGAATTGGTTTCAGACTTTTCTTTGCTTTTTTTTCCCATAGTTCTCCACATCCTTGAAATAACAAGATTTTTCCTTTGTTCAATGAGTAGAAATAATACTAAGATTGCATAGGAAAATAATGTTGGTTGATATTAGATAGTTACAGAGTTAGCATTAAAAGATCGAGTAAAACAGCATTGAAAAAAAAAGATATCTTATTTGGATTTAAGTATCGTTGGTGAGTATTTTTTTACTCCGATAGGACTTGATATAAAATAGACTTGACAAAATAGAACTTGGAAACAAAAATATCAGAATATCTGTTAGCCTTTCTGATGTACTTGTCCCTGATTCATAAAGATATTTTATTGCAATTACAATGGAAACCATCAAGACAAACCCTATGATCATAGACATTAACAACCACCCAATTTTAATGATATTTCTTGAAACACGATTCGTTTTTAGATTTAAAATTTGACATAATTCTATAGAAAAAGCCAAACCCAAAATAATCCACAACGAGTTTAGAATAATTGAAAACAAACGAAAGAAGACACGTTCATCGACAGGGCGATATATAGGTGGTTCTACAACTTTGGGTAAAGTTAAAAGAAAAGTTGGAACACACAGAAGAAATAAGGCAATAATAATTCCAAAAAAAATTAACATTGAATCTGATGTGAGTTCATTTCTTTGTCTTGATATTAAGCCAATTTCAAAAATTGTAAATAAAATAACGAATATGGAACCATAAGTATTTAGATAGTCAAAATAAGGCCAGAATTGGTGGTTCACCCAAAAAACAGTAAATATCATTCGAATTAAATTTATTAGAATGACAAGATAAAGAGTCACTCTTAAGTTCTTCTTGAAAAGAAGTAAATTAATGGATATCAATATCCCAGACAACATAAAGGTAAGATCAAAATAAAGAACAAGAAAAAGGATTAAATTCAACACAATTAGAAAAATTGAATTAATTTTTATCCAAATATTCGGTAGCTTTACTGTTTTATCTAGCATCATTTCATTTGATGACTTATTAAACTTTAACCCCAAGGAACAAAAAAGTATAAGGGCTGTGTGAAACAAATAAAAAATTGAAATTTGTAGACCATACTGGAATATATACCTATAGTATGCAGAAATCTCAATGGTGGATAAAGATATGAAGTATAATATCACATGGATGAAACTCAAAAATAGGGATGAAATTAACATCCCTGTTAGAAATTCTTTTTTACGACTTATTTTGTTAGATACTATTGGAATATAGAGAATAAATACCACGATATTGAAAATAATTGCTAGCTCAGAAGTTGGATCTATGCAATAATTACATAACGTGTAAAGTCTCCCATTAAGATAAAGTACAATAAACAGAATATTTGCTCCAATATAGAATAGAATACCGCTCAGATATGCGTTTTCTGAACAAAATTCCAACACTTGAGAAGAGAAATTTCGTTTGATAATAAGTACGAGGAAGAAAATACCTACTCCAGGAGCCAACACATATAAACACGTAAGGATAGCTATTTGACGGAATGATTTCTTTATATCGTTTTCAGAAATATGATGATTATCTTCTGAAGCCGAATTAATAGCACCTTTGCGGTTGAAATGCAAAGTGTTATTGTTAATCGTAGTATTAGTAGATTCTTCCTCATTATCTTGGAAATTTATCGCAAATTCACCATTTCTCGACATAAAATTGTTTTTTATTAAGGTATTTGAACATCCATCAATTGAAAGAGCATTTCGGTATTGATTTGAGATATTATTTGAAATAATTCGATTATTATCATTACCTCTTTCCATTAGAATACCAGTCCCAGAATTAAAGATCGCGTTAAAGGAAATTAAATTCGAGTAGCATGCCCCAATCATTGAAATCGCATCGAATCTGATGTGAGAAAATGTATTTGTACATATGGAATTGATTTTTGAACCCTGAAGGAGAATTCCTTCTCGTAAGTGGCTGAATAAATTGTTTTGGATTGTAGTATTTTGACTTTCCACAAGATGTATTCCAAATTCAAGATTGCTAAAAATACAATTATGAATAAAGATGTTGGTTGAATTTAATATAATTATTCCATAGCTAAAAATAAGAAACTCACAATTACTAATCAAGAAATAATCTCTATTATTTTCAATTTTGATACAAACACCATTATCTGGAGAAATGGAGAGATTTTGAATAATATAGGGATCAGAGAAGCTCCCATTTCCTAGAATAAAAGGATAATCAGAAAGAGAGTCTTCTAACATGTCAATTTCAATAGATTCCCTATTCTCAAGTTTTGATGTATTTTGAGCAGATACAGGAAGAATATCGAAGCTATTAGAATTTGCTTTAAATTGTTCTTTTAAAAAGATGCTTCCTCCAATGATTAGGAGAAACGAAAGAACAAAGATAAATTTGTGATGTTGAATTTTTGGATTCATATTTGGATTATATTATTTTACCCATATAAATATCTATAGCAAAATTCTTCTCCAATTATTTGATGTGAGGAAGAATGTCCTACATCTATTACTTTTGGAATGAAAATCTTTGTAAGAATTATATAATCAATTATTGCGAGACTATGTCTATATTCAAAAAAAAAAATAGAAGTTATTATTCCAGTGGTTCATTGATCTGCAGGTAATTAATTAAAGCAGATTTCATATCAAAATTATAAATATCAACTTGAGTTAGCAAATTCAAAAGTGAGGTTCGTAATTTTTCATAGTTCTCATTAAATTGCATATTTAGAAGAGAATATAGTAATTCTTGCTCGGAAGTTGTGCGATCCATCATCCGCATCGCTTTAAAAGTTGGTGTATTGCCATGACATTCGGGACAAAATTTGCTCCCCTTTAGATCTGGTTTGATATATTTGCAATAAACACAGTCCACCATTGTTCCTTGTTCTCGAATTTTTATCCCCAAGAATATTGAGTAGATCCATATATAAATAGATTAACGATTTTTAATTTTCTGTTAAATTCGGAGATAGATTTGAAGATGATAAAAATAAATTATAACTTTATCTGAGTTCATGAAATAATTGTATCGATCAAACGACAAAAGTGGAAACTTTAAATATCTGATTTAATATCCTTTTAGATAGGATTATTATGAGCCACAACCAGATTTTCTCTCTCAATAAAATACCAATAACTGTTTTTGCCATTTAGGCTTCTAGAAAATCTGTGATATTTAGGTCTATTTTCTTTTGAAAAATTATTGATTACTTTGTTCTTCTAAGGCGAATATAATTTTCAAAAAATGTTCAATCTAATAAATAATTATAAGGAGATTAGCCTAATTTTTAGGATTTGAGATGATATAATGGAAAAGATACGAGTAAAAAAAATAAATACATTTAAAATAAATATAAGAGATGTTATCAACTATTTAACATAGGTTAGGTCATATATATACAAATTATATAACATTACAGAAGATTTAAATCCATTAACAAGCTTTGTAAGTGTATTACCAAATTCTCCATCAATATAAATTTTGATTTGGAATTAAACAGGTGAAAAATATGAATAAAACTCAAAAATTCGATATAAGCAAAAAAGCGAAGCGTCTAAATCTCTGGGTATTTATGATCGGAAATTTAATTTCTGGTTTTGGTGAAAGTTGTATTAATATAGCTTATATACCCTTTCTCTATGAAGTCACAGACAACAATCTCTTCATAACAGGATTGTTTTCCACACTTTTTACCGTATTGTGGTTCATTCCTGCACCAATTTCTGGAAAACTGTCAGATAAGTTTGGTCGTAAGAAGATGATGATCATTTCAAAACCTATAGCACTTGTTGGATTGGGGATTTTGTTCTTTGTAAACAAGAATAATCTGTATCTCCTCATCGTTAGTATCTTCCTTCGAGCTATTGGTTTTATGTCAAGCAATACAAATCGCCAGATCTTAATTGCGGAATCAAATAGTGATTCTAAAAATGGTTTAGGGCGTATTTTCGGTATTATGGCATTTTTATATTTCGGTTCAACGATCGGAGGAGCGGTGTTTGTCAATCAAACAGGTTATTCCTTTGTCACGTATTTTATGATATTTGGAGGAATAACTTGTATGATCTGGATCATGGAAATTCTTTTCATCACTGATATTGCTACATATCTGCCTAAAAGAAATACAGAAATTTCCAGAACTAAAAAAAGTTGGAGAGAAGTGTTTAGTAATTCAAAAATTCGTACTGCGATCATATTCCTTACACTTGATTTCTTCGTTTGGGATGTATCCAACTCCGTCCTTAATGCAGGATTGCAAAGTTATTATGGATTTACATTGGAAAACCTTGCATTCTTAAGTATTTGGTTTAATGTGTCAACGATGTTATTCCAAATTCCAGCGGGAAAATTAACCGATAAGTATGGTAAAAAGAAAATCTTGATCGTGAGTGAAGCGACAGGTATTCTCATTTTCGCGATTCATATTATTACTGCACTACTATGGTCTGGAGGAAGTACATCAATAGTAATAATTTCAATGGTCTTAACTCAAATACTATTTGGAGTAGTTGCATCTACATTCATTCCTTCAGAAAATATGATACTGACAGATTTAGATGAATCTCGAAAGGGGGAATCTTATGGAATGGTCTCGTTTGTTAGAGGATTTGGGGCATTACCAACCGGAGCGATTGGCGGGTTTTTAATGGGAAGTGTCCACTTTATTACACCCTTCATTGTTAGTATTGTCGGAATAGTATTAATTGTCATGTATTTGGTGAAATTCGGACATAGATTTGAGGATGAAGAGAAAATAGGGCAAAAAATCGGGAATGAAAACGAAAGCAAGCCTAAGATCGAGAGTTTGCTTGAAATATAGATACTTCAATTTTTTTTTTTTCCCTTTAATTTTATATAGGGGGATTTATGATTTCGTAACAATATGTTCAAATTTAGTTTTGGTAAAGTGTCCCGACAAGTGGAAAAACCCGAGGATTTTCCGTTAATTACCGCATTAAATTTTGGTGAGTTATCCACTGCTAAAGAAATCCAAGATCAACCGATTATTTGTAGTTTCTGTAATTCAATTTTAACCAATCAATCTCACTTGCAAAAAAGTGGGGAAAATTTTACATATAAATGCGAATTTTGCCTGAAAGAAAATTCGGTTTCGCATGATCAAGCTCTTCATCTATTAAAGGATGGAATAGAACCTGAATCCACTGATGTTTCTTCTATGGAAGACATGGCATTTTTACTTGAAGAAATACGAAAGGAGGAAGATGACGCTCTCTCGAAAATGAAAATGGAGAAGACAATATCTGGTTTTCCGATCCAAGTCGCTGTTATTGATGTTTCCGGATCGATGGCAGGTGGCAAGTTAGAAGCAGTCAAACACGCGTTGGTGCAGAATATTCACCAATTGACGGCAGATTTTCCAGCAACCAAATTTGTTCTGATCCCTTTTTCATCCGATGTGTTCATATATCCCACACCAGAAAAACAAATTATTGTAGAGGATGGGCCTCTTTTCTTCAAAGAAAACAAAATGGAGAAGGAAATTGCTAGAATAGTTGAAAAATACCCATTTCAACCTATTGAAAAAATATATGAAGGTTGGACGAAAATCGTCAAAAATATGACTGATCGCAGTATGACTGCACTCGGACCAGGGCTTTTTATGGGAATTCAAACCATCATTGCCAGTCAGAAATCCCAAGCGAAAAAAACAGGTGGAAAAGTCATTTTATTGACAGATGGACTCGCAAATGTTGGTTTAGGATCAATTGAAAATAGTTTGGGCAAGGATTCAAAAGATGCAGGATTTTATTCCAATATTGCAAAACGATGCTTAGAAAATAATATTATTGTTGATATGGTGGGGGTACGTGAACAAGGAGGAGGTAATTCAGTTGCTTTAGATGTGATTGGAAAAGTCACCGACTATACTGGGGGACAAATGTTATTCATTACCGCAGATCAGGTTGAATCCGCCTTCGGAAGTTTTCACCGAACCAACTACATTGCTCGAAATGTAGTGATGCGGATCTATTCTCCAGAATTTTTAGTCTTGGAAGAAATTCAAGGTGCGGAGGTGCTTCAATCCTTAGATAAGATTAAAAGAGGAGATCCAATCAAATTGGGGGCTTTTTATCCCGATCGGGAAATTTATTTAAAATTTCAGCAAAAGGATACCAAATTGCCCGTAGGGACCAAAATACCTGTTCAAATCCAATTAGAGTACCTTGATACCCAAGGAAATCGAAAAATGCGCATCAATCGTCAAGAAATAGAAATAGCACCGGATATGGAAAATTTCAAGAAAGCATACAGCCCAAAAATTGCAACGGCTTTTGAGCTCTCCAAGGCATCCAAATTACGATCCAAGGGTGATATTAAATTTGCCGAGGCGCAAGTCCACCAAACCATGGCTCGTAATGTCTCTTTAGGCGGACAATATGATATGGATATCTCTGAATTGAATGAACTTGTTCAAGATGAAATGGATGAATGGAAATCGGAAGAGGCACAAGCGGTAGAACAAAAAATAAGTGATAAAAAATCTTTCTACGCTGCCATGGGGCAAAGTCGGTCTCGGAGTTCTTATAATGCGAAGTTAAAACGAATGAGAAAGAAGAAAAAATAGTTTTCAGTTAAAGAAACTGCTATAGTGTTCCTTAAAATAGTGTTCCCTAAAATAAACACTATAGTGTTCCTTAAAATAAAAAAGAAAAAATAAGCATTAGTCAGAATAATCTAAGATGCGTGGTCATTTGAATCTGAATGCGGAGTCCGACGGAAGCTTTGAAAAAAAAAGGGTGATTTTCCCCTTGGAGCGATATATATGATCATTTTTTTAGGAATTTGTTGCCGCCGACTACGATTAAGCCAATGATCAAGATCCCGGCAGTGGACATTCCCCCTGCGAGAAGCGCGTTTTGCCAATCGATAGGTGATTCATCGTCTTGATCGGGCAGATCCGTTTGGTCGGTTTGATCCGATTGATCGCTCACGGCTTGACTATCGGTGACATTTAGGGTGAGTCCGGATGATACTTTCGAATTTCCTGCCAAATCAAAGGCTTTTGCGTAAATTTGGTGGATCCCATTATCATCACCATTTGGATCGGTACTCCAGATGAAACGATAAGAATCACTGCTCACATCACTCCAACCCAGTAAGATACTTCCTTCCGTTACCGGATCTCCATCCCAATATTCAATATACGCAATATCCGTTTCATCATCGGTCGCAGTGGCATACAAAGGAATTGCATCATAATAAGGTTCATAGGCTATTAGATGACATTCTGACGGAGCGGTATTATCAATATGCACCAACTGAGGGTCTGATACCAGTTTATTCGGTATTGGGGTTCCATAATCATAGGCTTCGGCAAAGATAAAATAATCGCCTTCGAGAAGAGAGCAATCCCAAGTCAGTCCAAATTCTTCCGGATCGTCCAACGCGGTTTTTTCCATTTCTCCTTGGACTCCAATGAAGATTGAATCCGATCCAAAGGTGGGATCATCATCATAGTAGAAATTTACTTTCCAAATGTTGTTTTCGCTAATGCCATCTAATTCTCCATCAAAGGCGCGGACATTCAACGAGACAGAATCTCTGAGATATGGTGGCAAACCGCAGAAATCACACAAAGTGGGCGGTCGCCGATCCCCAGTAAACGGTTCATGCGGACTTGATGAATAACTCGCATCACTGTCAATTAAGAAACCTATTGAACTATAGCGAGTATCGTTAAAAATCCGCATTTTGAATTGATCATGGTGTCCCAGAGGCACACCATCATCATCTTCCAAATGTACTAGGATTTGCTCTTCTCCGACGACTGACTCATAGCTGAGAAATTCTCGGGACCAAGTATTAAGCGTAGCAATTTTCCCGGAGGTTTCAAACATATTCCATCCCGTGGACCAGTCCACCTCGACACCCACTCCAAAAGAACCTCCGACACCCATGGTCAAACATTGACTCCACGTGAAAAAGGTGTCATTGCTGTATTCCATATAGGAATGGAAGGAAGACGTTTCGGTCCTGGCACTAGAATATCCGAATTCATTCACGCCTCCTGCAGTCCATAGTAGAGGGGAATACTCCAATTCTTGCACATAGTTCCGTTCAGCTCCTGAAATTTCATTATCTTCAAAAATATTTTCGTATGCGAGCTCGGACATTCCGAGATCTTCTAAATGAGATCCTAAGACACTAAACGAGGTATTTGGTGTAATTGTATATTCAATTCGGGAACCAACCGTCAGAACCAAAATATCATCATAGGGGAAATTCACCGGATCAGATTGATTGACCACAAAGTAATAATTATTTACATAGAAATAATAGAAAATATAGGTTCCAGTTCCAAAATACAAATCACCTCTTCCTGGACCTATCAACTCTGAGTTCGTATAATCTTTGGAAGAACTGAGCGTATGGGTATACGTATGAGTGAGTTCAAATTCATAAATATCACCCTCGGTATCAATCTTATATTCATCCGATTCAAAGCCAAACCCTACGAAGAGATGTTGATGTTCTTTTTGAAAATCTGTTCCCGATTGGGTTTCTAAGGACCAACCGGTGGTAATGGAAGTTCCGGCAGACATTTCGGTGTAGCTTCGATCTCCAGGCGGATCATAGAGGATCCCATCTAGAGTCATGTTCACAAAATCTTGATCCGTATCGTTGAGTTCTTCGCGCATTTCAATCTTAAGGTTGATTGGGTAACTTTGGTTGTTATCCTTTAACCCAAAGAAGATTCGTTTTCCTGCACCCTCTGTGAAATCATTATAATTGAAATAGACCATGATTCCCGTATAATAATCGAACCGAATACACGTAAAACTCTCTCCGGTAAAGGTTTCAAATTCGCGTAAGGCACGTTTTCCATTAAACCAATCCATCTTGATTCCTTTATAGGTAAGATTGAGGGCTTCTCTGGTAAACATCAATTTATTATCCTCACTTGCTTCATTTGTTTCATAAAGCATGTTCGGGATAAGGATAGTGCTCTCTTGTTCGACATATGTTCCCCCGATTGGAAGAATAAAGGGACTTATCCATTCATTCTCTTCCGTGATTGGTGGGAAGGAGTTACTTTCCGTAATAATACTGGAATTTTCTTTAAATTTATGTGTAAGTGCGGATACGTGCTCATCAAACAGGGCTTGAAATGCGGTCATATCGTCAGTGGTGTTGTAAAATTTGACGGAAAAGTCATTGATGGCAATAGGTGCAAATCCTGTCATGGATACTTCGTGACCTTCAACTGTGGTAAAATTTTGTGTCTTTTCAGCTTGAAAATAGGCACTATAATTCAACGTCAGTTGATAGGGGACCGGACTTACTTTTTTATGAAAGGCATCCATTTGTGCCGTTTCGTTGAAATATTTAACTCCCGTTTGAGTCCAATAATATTGTTGAACGAATCGCCCACTTAAATCGTATTGTTGGAATCCGAAGTAATAGTCTACCGAATCACCTAAGTCGTAATTATCTGGGCCAATGAGGTAATTGAGGGTGTTTTCGCCAAAAAGACTCCCCGTGCTATATGCTTTTTTCCAGAAATCATGACTCACTCGATAATATAGAGACGCATTGGTATTACATAAATCATCATTTTTCATAGTATTATACTCTAATGTAAGATTTAAAGCCGTAGCTGGATCCATCTTAATAATTCCGCTCCCGGTAAACATGGTATATTCCGCTACCACTTCATCGTTTTCGGTGTGTTTTATTATATTGAGTTTTCGATCAAAATAATATGAAAAATGAACTACGGGTGAAATTGTTTGAAAATCACTCGTGTCATTTGCATATAACTGAAGAGTTTGTATACCAAGTGAGTTTGGTAAAGGAATTACGACATCACTAAAGAATGGCAAATCTATTATTTCAGCATCATTTAGGGAATAACCTTGCCAATCCCAAGATTTAAACCCTTCTTGCAGTGACCGGGAGATCAACATTCCTTCATAGGCATTATTCCCTAAGCGATAATCCGGACTCCAAGAATAGCCAAAAGCATCGAAATAGATACTGGATGCAGAGCTGTTGTGCGTTGCGATATGGGTGTCAAATCCTGTAAAATTACCCGTTGTGGTAAATGATGCAGGATCCGAGGCATAAAGAAGCACATCTCCTTCTCTATTAAAAATTTGGAATTGATAACTGTGATCTCCAAGTCCGAGATAGGTTCCGCTATCCATAAAGTCAACACAGATCCGATACCAGAAGAGATCGTGAAATTCTTGGTGAGTATTGTTGATAGTGGTGTTATCCGAAAACCAAAATTCCCCATTCTCGAGAAAGAGTGAAAAGAGATTTCCCGAAGTTCCCATGAAGGTAAAATTCATGGTTGCGGTGGCGGTACTTTGTTTCATCACCCAAAATTCGATGGTACCTTGGGATTGATTCGCACTAAAATCATGCACGAGAGAAATATTGGCTTCCTCGCCTTGACCAGTGTCACAGTGCAAGACTTTTTTATGAGTATATCCATATAAATCTGTTTTTTCATCCATCACTAAGGCCACTGCATCCGGAGTATTCGTCACTATGGACCAGTCTACTGGTAAATCCCCATCTGCGACATCTTGGAATCCTTCTGTTCCTGAGTAATATCCTTCATTTAAGGGATTGTTGCCCGTGAAATATGCTCCATCAAGTGGTGTCGTAATCTTAGCAAAATGCGTATTTGCTCCCTGATCATGTATCAAAACCGCACAATTTTCAATCCTATTTCCTACGATTACATTTTCCTCACAGATACTGGTTGAAATATTGATTCCCGAAACCGGATACCCTGCAATAATACAATCTTCAATCGTGTTTTCTGATCCACCCCCTTCTATTAGAATTCCGTTTAAAGTGTGATCGGTTTCTCCTTTTAGAAAATGATAATCGGAATAGTCTGGTCCTCCAAATGGAACAATTTCATTATTCAACAGTGTGTTTCCATTCCCTGAAATGGTTATTCCATTATTCTGAGCATTTGCGATAACATTATTTTGAATCCAATTTGTATTTCCATCCACTTTAATCCCTGATGAAAGGGTCCGGTAAATATCAGATTGTTCAATCGAATTATTTACACAATCTTCATCCAGGAAAATCCCTCGTTCAATAGGATAGCTAGTTGCACTAATGTCATTTGGAACATAAGTAGTGGGAATGCCGATAATCGTACAGTTTACGATACGGGCATTTTGCACGTTCGAAATGGTAATTCCATAATGTCCCACTCCTCCTACGATTACGCAATCTTTCAAAACAAAGAACGCATCTGTATTGGAGATTGAGATTCCTGCTGTTCCTATGGGAGAGTTTGCTGGAATTTCAATATTGAGATTTTTTATCTCATAAGGGCTAAATTGAGTACCATCTCCGTCTAAACTGGTATCCCAGTAACTTAAAGCTAAGGGATCATCAATACCTCCTTCTTGGGTATTTCGTACAATATTCACAACTTCAGTGCTGGCCATATTTTCTAATGTATAGGTTATCGGTTTGGATTCATATTCAAAAGATGTAGTGCTGGTATCTGAAGCCTGAAATAAGAGAGAATGTGATCCATTTGCTTTCCACGGGATATAGAATTCCTTATCTGGTCGATGGATAATATCAAGCGCTCCATCAAGATACATATTTAACTGATCTAATTCATAACCAAAGTATTGCCATTTGTATTCGGCCCGAATACCGCCACATCCCTTATAATTTTTGCATTCTTCGGGGGAGGTGATTTTCAGAAAATAATTCTCTGCTTTATTGTTTGAATACCAGTTAAATTGAGGGGCATTTCCATCGTTTTTAAAATTCCCGACAATACAATTATCTTTCGAACCATACGTACATATCGTATTCACCGTATTATCTTCTATTAGCCATCTGTCACCATAATCAACATAAATCACATCCGCGGTATTCCCAACATAATTATTGTTATCATTACGATTATCAACATTATCTCGATAACACACCCCGATCCATCCATCCCCTGCATCATTATAAAACACATCATTGATATCGAAATCTTTGGTTCCTAAAATGCTCCATCCTGCTCCAGCTTGTGGTAACTTAACACAATCGCGCACAATATTTCCAATCACAAAACTATAATCGAATTCATAACAGAGATATATACCATTGCCGGAATATGTCCCGGTTCCTGCATTGGCATTAGAAACTCGATTATAATCGATATGCGTGTTATCCGTTTGATAGTTTATTATACCATTTCCTGAAAGTATCGCTCCGGTTCCTTTACAAAAACTATTGCTGATATTGTTGAAAGATATGGTATTGTAATTTTCATACGCACTGGCAATCCCATTACCAGCCCAATTTCCATACCCTGAGCAATTCTCAATGATGTTTTGTGTAACTGTTGTATACTCCGAGTTGAAATTCATGATTCCATTTCCGGCATATCTCGCACCGGAATTTCCCTTACAATTATAAATTTCATTTCCCGAGACCATTGAGTGAATAGTCCGATCTAAATTAATCCCACATCCGCAATGAGCATCATTTCCGTCCGCGATATCATCTCCTCCGGTGCAATTAATGATATAATTATTCAATACTTGGGTAGAATCAACCAAGTATTCGCTTTCTCCATGCACTAAGATCCCATTTGAAGTATAATAATTCGTCCCTCCATAACAATTCGAAATGGTGTTTTCTTCAATGATGTTCTCCTCGGTAATACCGTAATAATTATTGCACGTGATTCCATTCCCGGAATATCTTCCGAGGCCACCTCTTATATCATCAATTGTATTGTGTGAAATGAGATTAAAATCTCCGTGGTAGTTGTCTATGCCATTCCCTGCATAAGTATCTGAGGTTGTAGCACTCGAACATGAGGAAATTTGATTATAACTGATATTATTATATTGGGCTGATGTAAGCATAATTCCATTTCCACTATGAGCTGTTGAAGCAACAGCCCCGCTCCAAATATCATAAATCGTGTTGTGGTGAACCTCATTATAATGAGAAATATAAAGTAACATACCATTTCCGCTAAAAGCTTCAGAATATCCTTCGATATCATAAATGGTATTATTGTATATTTCAATTCCATTCGTTGAGTATAACCCTATTCCATTGCCACTGATTTGACCAGAAATCCCTCGACATGTATAAATTGTGTTGTTATACACTTTGGCTATACCTGGTGAAAGTGTATTCAACCAAATACCATTTTTTGCGTTATATATTGTGCAGTTTCGAATTTCAAAGTATAACGAGCAATCATAAATATCAATCCCATGTGAACTTCCCCCTGCATCAATAACAAGGTTTTCAATAAGATAGGGAGAATCTGATCCGCCCGATCCGCTAAAACCTTCCCAATCATCATGGAAGACTTGAATCGGATCATCAAGGCCGGACTGTGGAATGTGAATGGGGAGCTTAGTCTCTGATACAGAAAAATTTCCATAAAAAGCGTTCCAATCAATAAAAGGATATAGTTGAGTAAAGATGAGGGAATAAAACACAAAAATAATCATGAGCTTCTTAGTTTGTTGTCTTTGAATTAATGATTTCAATATAATAACCTTCTGTCATACGACCAAAATTGTTATGAATTGACAAAAATGTATGACAAAGGTACTTCACCTACCATGTATATAAAACTATTGATTACTCCAATTTAGAAATCACTCTCTTCCCCTCTTGATGATCTTGAATGGAAATTTGAAAAACTTAAGGTTCGATGAGTTCTTTTGGGTTCATTTATGAATTTTAGGGTAAATTGGAAGACAAATTTTGGCCTTTACCTTAAAGCGACTTTTATGCTGTATATAGGAACCCATTTTAACTAAATATCAAGTCTCAACTCAATTAAAAGGAATACGGGAGAAAATTAGGAGAAGATTTAATAAAGCACGGGAATTGCTCTTCGTACAACATTAGACTTAAACTTATATAGATATATCCTATTGATATGGTTTGATTGCCAATGACTGAAAAAGAGGGAATTGAGAATGATGCTTCAGTGGATAATCTTCATCATAGTTTTCTGTCAAATCTGTGCATTAGGTTTCGTTTATTTCGTTTATTTCAGCTAGGATCAAAGATGATTGTCTTAGAAATTTACGAAGAGTTTATGGGGCTCATGTTTTTAACCGATTATCATAAAATAGCCTTCGATTCTTTGCACCGAATTATGCTCTCGTTTACGGATGCGTGGGGGAAGAAAAGTGCGGGAAAAGTTGATTCAACCCAACCGCTTACTCGGCACCAATTCCAAGAGATCATTGAGGTTGCCAATGTGGAATTTCCTCATTATGAAGAGAAACACTGAATCTCACTTATATTCAAAGCCAAAAACAAGGTAATGGGAATGATTGATATATTATCCAAAAATAATCAAACAAATCATCACATATTAAAGATAAGTAAGTAAAAAAACTAGAAATTAACGATTATGGTTGTGGGTGTTAATGTTGGAATTTGCCTTGTTTATCCATTTTCACGACCAGAAGAATAAAGGATGCTAGCGATCCCAGCAATCCTACTAAAAATACACTCATCCCAAGGATTCGATTTACTCGATTCAGTACGAGCCCCACGATCAAAAAACCAATCGCAAGTACGGGAAAGAGCAATCCAAACCCCACTGCTTTTCCCACAACTTGCTGATATCTCTTTTTTTGGGCATTTTGTTCATTTTTGGAGAGATCGGGCCAACACTTACTACACGTGCCATAATGCCCTTTGCAACATTTGGCATATTTTTTTCCACAATAATAACAGGTCGAATAGATATAAGAAACGCCGGAATGTACCGTACCACAAACTCCACATGTAATATCATAACGCACGGAAAGTTTGGCAAATTCATCGGAAGCTTTTTGCATCGTCCTGCCAATATCTTTTGACCATTCCGTATAATCGGTCATACATGAATATCTGACTCGTTCTTTTATTTTTTTTCGGGTTTAAGTATTTTTTATAGATAATGATGCGTAATGAGCTTCATAAAAAAAGGCATCCTAAAACCATCTATTACGAATATTTGACCCACAAATAACGTTTTAACCTTTTTTCTCATTAAACCATCCACCCTTCTTATCCTTAACATTATGGAAAGGAAATCGAGTGAAATTATTCACTATTACGAGCCTATCGGCTCACAATTCGCTCGTAAATCATTCATTTTTTTTCTCGATTTTTGCATTAGATGAAATATCGCTGCAGGGGTCATTTCCCGTAAAACGGACCGATTTAGATTTAGTTCTCTTAAGGCATCCTTAAAATGTGGAAAATTTTCAAAAAACAAGGGATTCTGTGCTTGGATTAAAAGAAAAGTATTTTGCAGATGTTTTTCCTTGAATTGCATAACAGTTTTTAGAAAAACAAGGAAATTTTTCCTTTCTTCTTTTGAAATCAGTTCAAGATTCAAATTTTTGTTCGGAAGAAGTTCAATTAGCAGCGAAGATACTTTTGGTTTAGGATAGAAGGATTTTGATGGAATTTCAAGCAAGATTTGAGAATCGAAAAAGAAACCGCAAATGACAGAAAGAATTGTGTACCCCGATTGGTTAGGTCGAGCCAGAATATGATCCATGACTTCTTTTTGTAGAATAAGAAGCGCGCGCCGGGAATTCCAGGATTCTGTTAGTTTTAATATGAACTCAAATACATGGGTAAAGGGAATGTTAGAAATTATTAATTCCGCGTCAGGAGTAGGAAGTGAAAAAAAATCATCTTCAACTATGGTTAATTGCGTTTTCAAGGGCACATAACCCAAATATTGAATTTCCCGTGAATTGATCACTTGGGTGGGAATACGAGATTTATAATAATCCATCAAATATTGTGAGGATTTTGGATCTTTTTCTACCACGCATACCTTTTCCGACAAGGGGAATAAAAAATCTGTGAAAGCCCCAAATCCAGGGCCAATTTCTAAAATGCATTTATATTGCTCGGAACCCTTTGCACAATTTCCAATCTTCCGACACAGGGCATAATCAGCGATGTAATTTTGTCCCTTTATTGATTCGGGGATAAATTTAGATGATTGAAAGAGCTTTATGAGTTGGGTTCGGGAGAGAAAGGGCATTGTGTTTGTTACTCCATATGATTCTCAGATAAATTCTTTTAACGTTTATAAATTTTTTTTCGATGAGCAATTTTAATTACTAAAATTATTAGTTCTTTCTTTAAAATTGCAAATATTACACGATAATCACCAACTCGCAGTCGAAAATAGGGTTGAGTTGCCAATTTTTTAATGGAATTTTGGTATGGGCTTTCTTTCAATTCAGAAATTTTCTCAAATATTCGTTTTGATATTGGGCGGGGAAGATCTTTAAGAGCCTTTATAGCTTTTTTAGAAAATTGGATCTCAAACATTTAAAATCCCAATTGATGCTTTACATCTTCGAGAGAGGATGTCTGACCATCTTTATATTCTTTCAAAGCATCCTCGATATCCTTCAGTGTTTCTTCATTCAATTCGCTAGAATCTTCAAGTAAATTTTCAATAACATCATTATATGAGTCGCGTTTCGATAATTTAAGGGAATCAAGCTTGATCTTGGTATCCTTCTTGATTTGAATTGAAGTATTTTCACCCATAATAGTCTATAGAACATTATAGATTAAAAAAATTTTGGATCTTGCATTAATTTTTGAATCGTTTTTTTAAGAAAATTATGATCCCAATCCCAAGACCAGACAAACCTAACACGCTTTGAGCACTGAGAATATTTTCTTTGATATCAGTTGATATCAGTTGCAACATATTGATGTTTACCATTGGAGCAGTTTATCACCACATTTGCAGTATCCAGATAGATAGAGTTATTTAATTCAATCGAAGGACCATGAACATTATAGCGAGTATTTGCTATTGGATTTGAATTACCAAACGGAATTTGAATAGTTACAATTAATAGGGCTGAAACTACAATCATGCCGATGTTTTTATTTTTTTTCAGATTTTTTGGAAACATCTTGTCAAATAAAGTGAAACTTTACAATATAAACGATGAGGGATAAATTTCGAACATATTTTAACGATATAAATACATGAATCGCTCCATATAGTACAAAAAGACTTGATTATAATAGCCCGGGAAATACAAATCATTCGCA
Source organism: Candidatus Lokiarchaeum ossiferum (assembly GCA_025839675.1). Taxonomy (GTDB): domain Archaea; phylum Asgardarchaeota; class Lokiarchaeia; order Sigyniarchaeales; family Promethearchaeaceae; genus Lokiarchaeum; species Lokiarchaeum ossiferum. Next base: position 3,839,850 of record CP104013.1, on the reverse strand, counting down.
TGCCCTGCAAAGGGAAAGAGTAGGACAGAAATTTCCCGGTTATTGTGATCTAAATACGTGTTTTCAAATGACTTTGCCCGATATATCAAATGGTCTTGTTCCCCTTGGAAAATCAAGCAGGGAGGGCTTTGTTCCGAAACTAAAAGTTCAGGATTCTTCCATTCAGGTCGACTTTCACGAGCAAAATCCATGGTGACATTATTTGCGGGATAATAGGGGATTAAACCTTTTATGGTAAAGGCATCACTAAAGGTTTCTCCATAACTTCCATTTTGCATGCTTAAAGCAGTTGCGGAGGCCAATTGTCCGCCCGCAGATCCACCAGAAATAAATACTGAATCCAAATTGGCACCATATTCCTCTTGATGATCTTCTAAAAAGAAAGTAAAGGCACCTATATGCCGCATCATATCATCTAAGGAAAAATTCCCAAGCACATTCGAGGGAGTGATGAAAGGAATACCCATGTTTTCGGGGCCATTGTTGAGACCATACTGAATATCGAAGACACAATATCCCTGAGCCGCGAAATAACGATTCATCGTAATTACATTGCCTAGTCCTTTATCTCCAATGGTCCATCCACCCCCATGTATACGAATTAGAGTTGAATAGTTCCCAGGAAGATTATTTGCAGGCTCAGTTGGGAGATATGCATCAAAATATAATTGAACTCCTGCATCCACCGAATAATTACTAGTGTCTCCATCCAAATATAACACATCTCTATTTACAATGCAGTCATAATTTGGTGAGCCAAGAAAATATCCCGCCAGAGAAAAAGGAGTCTGTAAAAAATAAGCATCATGGCCAGAATTCAAGATTTTAGCGTTCCAATCTCCGGAAAAAACAGGATCAAATCGTTCAGAAAAAGAATTTTCAGCATTTATGGCAAATTGGGGTGTGGAGAGGAGAGGTAAAAAACATATTCCCGAAATGAGAATGCCAATTAAACCGATGATACGGGATGGAATTTTGATCTTCGAATATGAATAGGTTGTTCTGAGAAGAATTAGTGATGTACTTAGAAACACAATCCCAAAAAAGAGCCCTGCTTGCCCGGCAAACACTCCAAGCATGAAAATTTGAAAACCTCCATGGATTCCGAAGAAGAGTGTAAACACAACTATACCGCCGAATATTAATCCAAACAAACACATTATAATGCAACCCTTCTTTAAAATCCATAGTTTCTTTAAGGATTTCATGCCCAAAGTCCATGCTAATTGGGGATTAAATGCCGTTGTAGAAATGGCCCGTTGATACTTTGGTAGAATGCTAAACAGTGATAATTTTATTCCAAAAAGAAGGAGTCCAAAATTACTACCGTAGAGTAAAAGCCCTAAGCCAAGATTCTCAAAGAGACTATCATTAAACCCGATAAAAATGGCCAGAAAAACTATAAAAACGGCTCCAATAACAAAAAGAAGATATCCATAACACCATAAATTCAGATGATAGCCCAATTTCAACTTTCTTTGGGTATGGTACGCTAAACAAACAGAAAACACCATTGTACTTAACAGATTAATAAGGAAGAATACACCTACAAAATTCCAAGCAAAAGCAGACTTTTGTAAAAGTAGATAAATGAGAGCAAGGATGATAGAAACACTGTTTAAGCATAAGGTTATGAGTCCAAAGATCTTTATTCGGGGAAAATTCCTAAGATATGCCACATATACGAATACATTTTATAAACTTTTATTCCTTTGCATTGCGATTTTCAGCTTCTAGGGAATTATTCAAATTTGTACTTTTTCTCAACTTTGATTAAAGGTTTAAAAATTTCAAGGGATAAATAAAAGGTAATGGTGCATGAAATCTTTCGATTCAAATCACAGCAAGATCTGCAAGATAAAATATCGTCATTAAAACTGGACATCCACTTAGCAAAATCATTAAATTCTCTAAAATCACCTTTAAAAATCAAGAGTTTAACTTTCCCAAATCGCTTAGTCATCCATCCAATGGAAGGATGTGATTCAACAACCACGGGTTCACCAACTTCTTTAACAAAACGGAGATATCGACGCTTTGGGACATCGGGGGCTGGACTCCTATGGTATGAATCCACCGCAATCAGTAAGGAAAGCCGCTCCAACCCCTACCAACTCATGCTAACTGAAGAGAATAAACACTCCGTCCAAAAATTGATCATAGATGCAGAAAAAGCAGAAGAAATCAATCAGAAACGAAATCCGAATTATGGAAAATCCATTAAAATCCTACAATTAAACCATTCGGGGAGATATTCACGACCGGAAGGCAAGTATCCTCAGCGCATGTATGAATACGCCCCTTTAGATGAGCGATATCACCAAAAAACATCCGATGGCACTATACTCTCTGATGATTATCTATCTAATCTGGTTTCCGATTATGAAACAGCCACAGCCCTGGCCAAAGAAATTGGATTTGATGGAGTGGACATCAAATTGTGCCATCGATATCTTCTAAATGAATCGTTAAGTGCATTCACACGAGAAAATTCTCCTTATGGGGGAGAATCTTTTGAAAATCGAACAAGATTAGTAAAAGAAATTGTTAAACGGGTCTCTTCCAAATTCGGGAGTCCAAATTTTCTAATAGCGAGTCGAGTGAACATTTATGATGGTATCCCTTATCCTTATGGTTGGGGAGTCAAAAAAGAGGTTGAAAAAAATTACCCCCCAACGCCAGATTTGACCGAACCGATCCAATTAATTACAGATTTACATGAATTAGGAATGGACCTCTTCAATCTTAGTTTAGGAAATCCCTATTTTGATCCAAGTTTGGGCCGCCCTTTTGATCAGACAGTCCCAGGAGGATCTCTACCTCAAGAACATCCTTTAGAGGGAGTTGCCCGATTTCTTTCACTAACCCGGACCATCCGCCAAGGAATACCTAAAAATGTCAAAATAATAGGGACCGGTTATTCATGGTTACGGGAATATTCCGCATTGGTTGGAACGGCCGAAATTGAGGCTGGAAATGTAGATATGGTAGGTTATGGAAGAATGGCTTTTGCTAATCCCGAATTTGGCCAACAAATTTTCGAACAAAGTGGATTGGATCCGAAGAAATGTTGTATTAGCTGCTCTAAATGCACCGAATTAATGCGAAAGGGAACTGTTACGGGATGTATGATCCGCGATGCAAAAACTTATCGCCCTTATTTTAAGGGACAATCACGGGAAGAGTTATTGAAGGAAGGAAATATATGAGCAAAGCAGAACGGACAAAGAAAAAAGTAGTACTTATCACGGGGGGAACTCAAGGAATAGGACATGGGATCGCTGTAGAATTTTTAAAAGCTAAATACTTCGCGATTGTTTGTGCTCGTCGAGAACCCCAAGGGGAATTGTTTCCAGGATTTGAAGATCAATATCTTTTTCTCCATTGTGATATATCTTCTACTGAATCCCGCGAAACATTAGTTAAGAACATCCAAACTCAAGTAGGACACATAGATGTATTGGTGAATAATGCAGGAATTGCCCCTCCGGAACGAAAGGATATTCTTGAAGCCACCGAACAAAGTTTTGAGATGGTTATGAAAATTAATCTACAAGGGCCTTATTTTCTTACGCAAACTCTCGTAAATTGGATGATTGAACTACAGAAGAATTATGAGAAGCAAGATTATCACCCATCAATCATCAATATTTCTAGTATTTCTGCCTACACAAGCTCCCCCGCACGCGGAGAATATTGTGTTTCGAAAGCAGGACTCTCTATGATGACAAAGCTCTATGCCGATCGTCTGGCCGAATATCACATACCTGTATTTGAAATCCAACCCGGAATCATTACTACCCCCATGACAAGGGGAGTAAAGCAAAAATATGATGGTCTTATTGAGGAAGGACTGCTCCCAATCAAGCGTTGGGGGACTCCCAAAGATATTGGTATGGCATCGGTAGCACTAGCGGAAGGGAAAATCCCCTATTCAACCGGCCAAGTTCTAAATATTGATGGCGGATTCCACATCCATCGTTTATAGGTGTTAAACATGGCATCACAATACCATACAATAATTATTGGAAGTGGAGCGGCAGGATTAAGCTGCGCCCTCGAATTAGTAAAAAAAAATATCCCTCCTGAATCCATCTTGATCATTACTGAAAACTTGGGGGGAGGAACTAGTTTTGATGCCGGATCCGATAAGCAAACCTATTATAAATTATCCATTGCGGGAAATTCTTCTGATTCACCGATAGCCATGGCGCATACCCTCTTTGATGGAGGGGCGATGCATGGGGATATAGCATTAATTGAAGCCACGTGTTCCACCCAAGCGTTCATGAACTTGGTAAGTCTCGGAGTGCCTTTTCCCCATGATGAATTTGGAACCTTTGTAGGGTATAAAACCGATAATGATCCCCTACAGCGAGGAACATCGGCAGGTCCCTTGACTTCTCACTTAATGGGAACCCATCTACTTCGGGAGGTTCAAGCTCGAGGAATACAAATATTAAATCACCACTATGTCATACAAATCGTCAAGGATTCACAAGGACGGGCCCAAGGCATAATTGCAGTTGATAAAGAAGAAATGAACACAATTTCCGCTTTAACCCAAGAAGATTTAGAATCCCACATTCAAACGTTTCAAGCGGAGTTCATTGTATTAGCAACTGGAGGACCATCCGGAATGTATGGAAAATCAGTATACCCACTTTCTCAATGGGGTGCCACTAGCTTAGCAATTTTGGCAGGAGCCAAATTGCAAAATCTAACTGAGTCCCAGTACGGGATGGCATCTCTCAAATTCCGTTGGAATGTGAGTGGAACTTACCAACAAGTACTCCCCCGTTATATTTCAGTCGATCCAGAACAAGATCCGTTGGATACCAAAACGGAATGCGTGGAATTTTTGCGTGATTATTTCCCGTCCAACACCAAACTCTTGACTGCAACCTTTCTTAAGGGGTATCAATGGCCCTTTAATGCCGAACGTATCGAAAATTATGGATCTTCACTCATTGACATGGCAGTTCATATTGAAACTGTTATCCGGAAACGTCGAGTTTATATGGATTTTCGCCAAAATCCCGCAACATTTACTTGGGAGCAACTGGAAGGAGAAGCAAAAAAATATTTGGATAATTCTGGAGGAATACAAGCCAGACCAATTGAACGATTACATCATATGAATCCTAAAGCCATTGATTTATATCAGAGGCATGGAATTGACTTATGGAAGGAACCCCTTGAGATTGGAGTATGTGCGCAACATTGCAATGGAGGCATCACTGGAGATATTTGGTGGCAAACCTCAATCCCCCACTTATTTGCAATTGGTGAAGTCAATGGAACCCATGGAGTTCATCGCCCTGGAGGCTCAGCACTCAATGCAGGACAGGTTGGAGCCCTTCGAGCAGCAGAAAAAATTGTTTTTGGACTCTGGAACCAACTTCCAGAGAGAAACGAAAGGTTGTTCACCTTGGAATCAAGTAAAAAGAGTTTAATCGAGACTCTTTCCCACTCAATAAAAACTGATTCTCCTCAGAATTCCCAAATTTCTCAACAATTACAGGAAATTCAGTCCCGCATGATGCAAGCTGGAGCATATATTCGTAACAATAAAGAAATTGATTCAATATTAATTCATGTGAAAAAAGAATTGACCAATTTCTTTTCCCATATTTCAATCCTTTCTGGAGAACAACTAATATCCTCTTGGAAATTGTATGATGCTTTAGTCACCCAATTTGCTTTTCTCACCGCCTATCAAGACTATTTAACCCAAGGTGGAGGAAGTCGCGGATCATTCGTCATTATTGGAGACAAAAACAGCGAGGACACCTTTATTCCCCATCCAAAATTAGATCAGTATCACATCAAGAAAGCGAATCAAGAGCTTACAAACAAAATCCAAGAGATATCAATGATCCAAGAAGACGCAAAAAACTGGGGCTTCCAAATAGATTGGGTGGAAAGAAGGCCCTTAATATTCCCTCAGGGTTGGTTTGAAACCGTCTGGAAAAAATTTAATGAAAAAAAGATTTACTAAAAATCACGAATTTTGGTGGCTTTAACCAAATTAATTTTTTTCAATTGCCAAATCAAAGGGAATTGTGATGCCACACTTAACCCAAGGGCCGTGATTATGGTGTTTATCCATAAATTTACTGGTATAAACGCGTTTATCACAATCACATCAAACATATTTGCCATCAGGGGTACAAGAATCCCATCCAGAATCACCCAAGCCAACCCACACCCAAATACAATTCCTAACAGCGACAAAATTACTCCTTCAAATAACATTTGATTGAAAATTTTGTAGTTTGGACACCCTAAAGTAACCATGGTTCCAATTTCACGCTCGCGTTCATACCGAGAGATCATGGAAGTCAAAGTAATAACTCCCAATCCTACAGCATAACAGAGATACCGGATCATATCCATGAGGCCTGTGAAATCGTTAAAAACCGCTCGAAACTCATCTCCAAGCTGTTCTTGAAAATTCACAGATTTCATATAGGGATTAGCATAAAGTTCATCCAATAATTCTGTTCGATTGTAACTATCCAACGAAAGATATAAGACATTTGCGGAATCTTTAAGATTAAATAGATCTTGCATTGTTTCCCATTCAAAATATGTGATTATTTTAATCCCCATAGAATGAAATCCTGCGACTGTGAGAGATGTGTTTTTGATATTAATTTCGGTGCCATTAAATTGAATATGCTCAATGGTTATTTCTTCGCCTAAAGAAATACCTTGCTCTTCCGCAAATCGCGCAGAAATTAATAGTTCATCCGCTGCAGAAGGAAAATGGCCTTCAGTGACTGTAATTGGGATTTGCTGAAATGTCGAATAGGATGTCACTTGAATCAACTGATCTTCTTCAGGGGTAATATCCCCACCTTCTTGTAATGATGAGAAGTAACTTAGACTGGTGAAATTGGAAGTAATAGTGAAATTTTCTTTGATTTCTTCCAGTTCATGATCAATCATCGCTAGCGGGATTGGAAAAGCAAATTCTACTTTAGCATCCCACTGACCCATTTCATTCTTCTGGATTTCCACAGCATTATCCAAACAAGAAAATACCCCAATTGTGCCCAAAACTAACCCTATGCTTAAGCCAAACCCAATGATAGCACCTAAAGATCGTTTACGGGAACGGAGGATGTTTCGAAGGCCCATTTTAATCGTCATGGTAAAGCCAAATATCGCAATGATCACCCGAGAGAAAATTTTCCGTTCTGATCCCCCCTTTGCATCAACTGAAGGATCACTTCGCATAGCTTGGATCGGAAGCAAGTTGGAAGCGCGAACGGCTGGAATGATGGATGATATAAAGGCAGCACCTAAGCAAAGAAGCCAGGCTTCATAGAATGGTTGTGTAATGATCATGTTTTCCCAGTTGGGAAGGGGATAAAATTGCTGATTGATGACATCCATAGATTGGCCAAAGAACCATCCTCCCACTAAACTGAACACAATTGAAAAGATACTGATTAAACCACTATAGGATAGAAATTGGAGCAAAATTTTCCCCTTCGTATCTCCCAAGGATAAAGAAATCCCAATTTCACGACGTTGTTGGGTGATAATTCGATTTAGCGAGATCTGTATGGCAAAAATGGCAACAAGGAAGACAAATGCAGCTAAGAATGTAAACAGTTGTCGATCAGTTTCAATATCTTCTTCAATCATTATGTAAACGGGATGTTCCATTCGTGATTCATATGTGCCATCAATAGATTGAGATTTCAAATACGATTCTAATTCATTTCCCATCTCATCTGTATTAAAACCTTCTTTCCAGATGATAACTACTTCGTTGACTAAAGTAGGGCGGCCAATCCAAGTTTGCAGCTCTGAAAGACGACAATATCCTATTGCGAAATTTCGGCTTAATCCCAAAGATGTACTTTCAGGATCCATGGTGGTCACCCATTCAGGAGAATTGACAGATCCAACGACATTGACATACTTGTTCTGCGCCCCTAAGTGGGCGAGTACTTCTTGGGGAAATTGGAGATCAATTTCATCCATAAACATTTGATTGAGAACGATTTTGTTTGTGATCTCTGAGCTGTTGGTAGGGATCTTTAAAAAATCCCCTTGATTGGACAATAGGGTATCAATATCCCCATCTAAAATGAGAGAATCTTGAAGACCGTACAAATATCCGCGATAGTAATTCTTGGTGTCACTACTAGAATCCACCATCTCATAAGTTAAAGAGATTCGTAGACGAATCGAGAAAGTTTGCATTTGATCATATTTTGAAAAGTTTTCAAGAGTTGAGAGGAGTAAGGAAGCATCAACTCCCCCTGTTTCTGAAAGATCAATTAACCCATCATCTAAATTCGTTGTTTGGTAGAAGTGATTAATATTGTCTTCCCTCCATCCTAACATTAAACCCATTCCAATCCAAGCCGTCCCCCCAAAAGAGAGAATTAAAGTTAAAATTATTACTTGACCTTTATGACGTTTCAGATCTCTCCCTAACCGTTTTAGTAATATATTTGTTGTCATTTTTTTGCATCTCCTTTGCTTTTTACCATTTCAAATCCATTGGATTAATTGGATTTTCGTTAATCTGCGTCTCTATTATTTTTCCACTTCGAAGCCGAATAATTACGTCCGCAATTTTGGCGATTTCCGCATTGTGTGTCACCATTAGTACAGTTTTTCCATTAGTAACAACATTTCGCAATAGTTCAAGAATTTTGATACCTGTTTCATAGTCAAGTTCTCCGGTAGGTTCATCAGCGAGTAAAATTTCGGGAGATTTGGCTAAAGCACGGGCAATTGCAACTCGTTGTTGTTCCCCCCCAGACATTTCGCTAGGAAAGTGTCCCATCCGTTCCTTTAATCCCACTGATTTTAATGCATTTTGAGCAATAAGCTCTGTTTTCTTTTTTCCTTGAATTTGCAAAGCAAATTCGACATTTTCCAGTGCCGTTAGGGAAGGGATAAGATTGAAGAATTGAAAAATGAATCCCAGATGTTGCCGTCGAAATTTAGATAATTGTTTTCGAGAGAAATTTGTTATTTCCTTATTGAGAACGTTTACATTTCCGTCGGATGCTACATCCAATGCACCTATGACATTGAGTAGTGTAGTTTTTCCACTCCCACTCGGACCGAGTATTATCACAAACTTGTTCTTAGGAATGGTTACAGAAACCGATTCTAAGGCTTTTACAACGATTGATCCAAGATAATAGGTCTTGCTAACCTCATTTAAATTGATACCCTGATCTTGAGATTTTTCTTTTAACACATTTGATCTTTTTTTATTTATATCCGGTTTTTGAACTGATTTTAAATTCGAACTCATAGTTTTACCACCCTAATATGTAAATATCTGTTTCTTGAGATTAGGAACAGATTATTCAACCTAAATATCTCTAATTAGCTAAAAGTTAAACACATTCGTTCAAATCATAAATCTTTAAGATTTGAATCTTATATAATATATTATTATATAGTCAACTAATATGAGAGTATTAAGATTATTTAATCACTTTCTCAATTTAAAGCAATTATCTATAATGTTGTGATATAATATGAATATACACTATAATGCCCACAGATTAGGATGGTTACAGATGTCCATACTCGCACTTGTATGGAATACCGAGCGATATGGATTAGAAATACTCAGACATTTGAACGTTGAAGGAAATAATATGAAGTCATCTCAAATTTATCCCGCTTTAAAAAAATTATCAGAAGCGGGTGCCTTAAAAGTGAGAAATGTCACGGAAAACAATTCAACTAAACGATATTATACTACAACTGAAGCAGGTAAAGACCTTGTTAAACATTACATTTATGATTTTCTCAATGTCTTCTATCGGATGATCTTTGATCAAATGGCAGTACTAATTGAACCTCTTTGCAAGGGGATTGAAATAGAGGCAGGAATGAATGTTTTGGATTTATCCACAGAAATATTTGATAGTGTTATTCAAGATTTTTCCCTGAAAACTGGGATTACCGGGCATTATTTCTTGAAAGCAAGTGATAACGAACATGCCCAAATCATCCGAGATCGAATCGATTATCTACACATTGAACAAAATGTTCAAATTCTAACCGTTGATCATGAATCCATATCCCTTCCTTCCGAAACCGTGGATTATGTCGTAGCCTTATTTTCGTTTCATGAGATCGGAAGTGATTGGATTCTCACTGAAGGTATTCGTTCACTGAAGAAGGGTGGAAAAATGGCTATCGTAGAAATGGAATTGTATCCTAATTTCTTCTTTCAAACTTTCGTGCAAGAATTAATCCCTAATCATCTCACAATTGGAATGGATTTTTCCGGGTTATTGAAACGAATTGAAAAATTGAATATCTCCATCCTTCAAGATCGAAAAATGGAAGGAATAAGATTTCTACTTCTTGAGAAACTCTCCTAAAAGTGTCCTTTTTTATAATATTATGATTCGGCGGTTAGAGGATTTTCTTGTAGTTTTATTGTTTCTTTTAAATTGGCTAAAAACCGATCTAAAGGTTTCTTATGCACTTTGGTAGCCTTTTCAACATCGATAAATCGAGTGATTATCTTGCGAATAGAGAAGATCTACAGATTTAACCCCAAAAATTTTCATTACTCCTGCAATATCCCCATAGTCTTTGATTACATCATAAACACGGGTTTTTTTGTTATTTCCATAACCTTGTAAAAACATTTTGGGAATATATCCATGTGCATTATACAATAAAATCAAAAAAAGAAGAAAAAATAAAGAAAAATATTATTTCGTTTTCCAACGAGTCCCATTTGGAGTATCTTCAATCACTATCCCAAGTTTGAGTAATTGATCACGAATGAAATCAGATCTTTCCCAATCTTTATTTTTTCGAGCATTTTCGCGGTCTTTAATCAATTGCTCTGCTTCTATCGAAATAGTGTTTTCTTCAATTAGGTTTAACCCAAGCACACCATCGAATTTTGATACCAGTGAAATTTTTTCTACACCGCTTAAATCTGATTTCAACATTGTCCACACCACACCTAAAGCTTGGGGAAGATTCATATCATTGTTAATATGATTTAGGAATTCTGTCGCAATTTCTTCTTTTAGAGTAGGATTGGCAGACCCTTCTTCATGTTTAGCTAGTTCAATCCGGTTTTTCAAGGAATTATAAGCCTTTTGGGCCATTTTGAGATTGTCCCATGAAAAAGACAATGTCGATCGGTAATGAGCCGTTAAACACATATACCGATAGGCAAGTGGGTGGATCTTCTGTTTTACCACATTTTCTAAAGTGATAAAACCACCAGCAGATTTACTCATCTTTTCTTTGTCTAACACCAGAAATTCCCCATGAAGCCAATAATTTACCCATTTTTTCCCCGTTGCACTTTCTGACTGAGCAACTTCATTTGTATGGTGAACCGGAATATGATCAATCCCCCCAGCGTGAATATCGAAATGATCACCGAGATATTTAATCGACATAGCGGAACATTCAATATGCCATCCTGGAAAACCACGTCCCCACGGAGATTCCCATTGCATCAAGTGAGAAGGTTGGTTTGACACCCAAAGAGCAAAATCCGAAGGATTTCTTCGCTCGGGATCAACTTTTACTCTGGCACCAGCTTTTTGTTTGTCAAGATTCAGTTTAGCCAAAGCAGAATAATGGGTATATTTTCGGGAATTGAAAATGAGACCAACTGAAGTAGGATAGGTATACTCGTTAGATTCGATGCGTTTTATGAACTGGATCATCTCGGGAACATGTTCTGAAGCTTTACAGACGATGGTAGGTTTGAGAATGTTCAATTTCGCACAATCTTCAAAAAAACGATCTTCATATTTCTGAGCAAGCTTCATCATCGTTTCAACAGAAGGAGAAAGACCAGATTCGCGAATTTTCTTCATCAATTTATCTTCTCCGACATCCGCATCGGATGTAAGATGCCCAACATCGGTTACATTCATAACATGTTTGACGGAATATCCATTATATTCCAGAATTCGTCGGAGAATATCTTCAAAGATATAAGTTCTCATATTTCCTATATGTTGATAATCATACACTGTAGGTCCACATGCATACATTCCTACGTGATCTTCATGAATGGGGCGAAAAATTTCTTTTTGGCGTCCCATTGTATTGAATAGTTGTATTTCCATGTCTTCACATTCTTATTTAATTTGTTCATTCGTGATTTCAAAAAAGGGTTTTGTATTGTCTAATTCATCCTCCTTGAGACCACTTCAAACAAATATCAAGAAATATCGAATAATGTGTTGTAAATGTGGATTTGAAAAATGGAGGGTTTAGATAAAAGAAGTGAAACTCAACAACAACAAGATTTTACCATTAATATCAGTCCAAGATAAAAAATGTACTCGACTCTAAAAACTTTTTTATAAAAAGTCAATTCTCTTGGGTTTTTCCAATTATCGGACGATCAATTTATATAGATTTTTCAAGAATTTTAATTATGCGAAATCGTTTTATAAAAGTCATAAATGTAATAATTCTTGGGCTCTTATTGGGAATAATTCCGAATTTTTCACCCAGTAACTTCTCAACAAATGAAGTGATGTCAAATTTAACATGGCCATCTTCTGCAGAAGATTTTCATGATTTATGTATCAGTCTTGGTGTTTCTAATATTGCATACCTTAACGTTAATTCTTCATATAATTTTCAGATCGAAAATAAAGGAAACATTACAGATACAGCTGAATATTCCATTTGGGTAAATAATTCAAAAATCTTGGAAGGTAGCCATTCGGTGGAGATTGGAATACCTACTGTAACCCTTGGATATTTTAATTTTACTGCACCTGGAATTTATAATATCACGGCATTTGTTTCATCTACAAGTGGAGAAGATGAAAATTGGGAAGATAATACAAATACTGAATGGATTGAGGTTGTTTCGGAACCAGTATTAAAGTATAACATAGGAGATTTCATGTCCTATCATTATTCGGAATTATTCACTGAAGAAGCACCCATACAACTAGATATTACTTACCAAAGTGAGATTGATGATTTCAACGTGAGATTGGAAATAATTGAAAATGGAACTGCGTCGACACCCATTTTAAATACTTACACTAGAAAATATGGAAGTTTTTTGAGTGAGAACCCAATTACGGATATGTTTGGGATTTTTTATTGGCAAATAGGACTGAATGTGTCAATTGGGAGTGAATTTCCTTTTTTTTTATCGTCACTCGAAATAACTAATGACACGAAGTTCAATTATAACGAAATGACTTTAAATGCATGGGTAGGTGAATGGTATGGAATATGTTTTTATTATCATAAAGAGACAGGAGTTCTACTTACTATGACTAATTCTACAACAAATGAACTGATGGTTGAATTAACAGACACAAATATGATTGAGATATCAATTCCACATCTTACAAGCCCATCAGATATGGACATGGAGTATGGGGTCACGCCCACCAATATTGCTTGGTGGGCGGAAGACGCTGACCCCACAAACTACATTTTAGAGTGTAATGGCTCACTAATTATGAATTCATCATGGATAAACATGGAAAATATAACCTTTGATATGCAAGACTATCTTCCGGGCATTTATGTATTAAGCTTAACCGTGTATAATGCTATGGGACAATTTGTTTCCGAAAGCATAACTGTCACAATCGTTGATACTACTGCACCTGTCATATCAGGACCAAACGATACCATTGTTTCGGAAAAAACTGTAGAATTTGAACTTTTATGGAACGTAACAGATTATCTCCCCGATTCCTATCAGATTTTGAAAGACGGAATTGTTATATTTGAAAGTAGTTGGACTGAAGGAGAAATTTCGTTCATCTTGGAGAATCTTACTGTAGGAGAATATATATATGAATTACGGGTGAATGATACCTCAGGGAATATTGCGACAGACAATGTCATGGTGACAGTATCAAATAAAAGCGTTGGTCTACCGAGTTATTTAGCAACATTCTTGATAATTGCTGAAATAATTGCTACAGTTGGAGTCTTAATAAAGAAGAACAAGAAGATATAAGACGACCAAGTTTTTTTCTAATTTTTTTGTATAAACAAAAAGTGGAACAAAAAAAAGGAAATATGAATTTTTGAGAAGGAATTACTTAAATTTTATCTTCATTTTTCATAGTATCTTTAGCTTTCATGAATAGTGATCAAAAACAGTGATTTATTTTGTTGAACGAGGACCCCTAAAATCGTAACCCTAAAATCACCTCAAGGGTGGTTTGAAACTGTCTTGAAGAAATGTAATGAAAAAAAATTAACTCCTTTAAATTCGTTATCCCTTAAGTGATTTGGAAGGTATAATTTACGCCTTTTCTACGTATCTTTGACCAATTATAAATTAGAATTGTTAAAAAAAATGTTATGCGAATTTGAATTCTCATAGAAATTGAAGTGAATCAATTAATCACTCAGAATCTATTTTGATGTCATGAAAAAAAGATTTTTTATTAAGATAATTATTGCTTGATAAATTTTCTAATAATCATAAGAACATTGATTGCATTTTTCTTTGTTTTACTTTTATCAATATAGGAATAATCATTGATATTAGAAGTATTATCACTTGAAAAATGATTTGAAATACTAATTTTTGTTCAAAATTCTCAATCAGATCGAATAAGTTGTTTAAAATTATTATCCAAATAGTTGTAAGGGTGATTAAACCCAAAATATTGATGTAGTAACGTCGAGAATTTGGTGGATGAATAAAATTAATATCCAAATCGCTCCAAACGGTTCTTCTATGTGTAAATCGTGCAATTATCATCCATATAAAATAAATAATGGATGCAATATTAATAATCAACAAGATTCTATAAATGAGCATAAAAAAACTAATATCATCAATCAAAGATGAGTAATTACTAGGAAAAGTTCTTATCAATACAACTAAATTCCACCATGAATGAATAAGTATTGGGGAAAGTAGATTCTTTGTATGAATATACGCAAAGCTGATTACAACACCCCCTACAAATCTACTTAACATTCCCAAAAGTACGAAATAAATTGAGTATCCTGATAGAATTTCACCTGGTGAATGCATCTATGCAAAAGCAAAACCAGAATAAAACGCTGCACCTGTATTTCTAAGTCCATTTTGTTTTAGGGAAGGAATTAGCATCCCACGGTAAATTAATTCTTCCATAATAGGCGCGAGAATCACTGCTGATAGAAAATCCAGAATTAACGAAGTAGATTGTGGATCTGTTTCAATGTTATTACTCGAAATTGGATTTGAAAGTAAGAATGTGGCTATGAAGATCATCGAAAGAAAGAATTTAAGAGAATTTCCTAATGTTTTTGGAGTAAATTCTTCTTCATTTCGGAATTTAATAGAAAATACGGGTTTGGTTACAAGCAAAATTATGATCAATGAAAAAATCTGAGATATAATTTGAATTAAATTAGAAAAAATGGGGTTTAAAATAAAAACTGGGTAAAACCGAGTTATACACAAAAAAAATCCACTTGCTGCAAGATCCATTAGAGGATTAATTAGAAAAGCAATAATTAGAGGTATAATCAATTCTCTCCTATTAAAAGTAGTATATTGATTAGAGATGCCAAATTCATTCTGATAGAGCCTTTTTTGTTCTTTTCGAGGCGAATTGTGTCGCTTTTCTGAAAGAGAAACAACGTTTCTTTTAAAATTTCCGAAGCATTCATGTTTTTCTGGTAAACGGTGTTCTGTACAGTATTCCAATTTGCAATAATTGCATTTAAAGGGGATAATCTCTAAATCTTTTCCGCAAAACTGACATTTTTTCGCCATTTATCAATTGAGTGTAAATTCTTTTTGGTTTAAGTCTTGCTGTACTATTAATTTTGAATAACGAATCTTTCAAGTAGGATTGTCCAGACAAACTAATTTCCAACATTTCACATTCTCGGAATATATCTCCGATAAGCGATCTTAAGGTGTATTATATGAGGTTAGAAGCCATTTTTGGAATGCTGGTTGATCAGATCCAGATTGCTCACGATATGCAAGAACACTCGGAGTAGGCTACCCAATACTTCATAGGAGAAGAATCGCGATGATCCAACATGTCTATGTAATCAAAAATAATTGTTACAGTTGGAGTTTTAATAAAGAAGCACAAGAAAATATAAGGGGACCTCATTTTATCCTTAGAAACTAATGATAAATGAAGATTGAGAATCCTGTGAAGTTTTTTTCTAATTATTTTGCATAAACAAAAAGTGGATCAAAAAAAAGGAAATAAAAATTTCTGAGAAGGAATAACTTAAATTTCATCTTCATTCTTCAAAGTATCTTTAACTTTCATGAATAATGGAATAGATAGGACAAAGAAGATCGCACCAATGGGGAAAATCAACCCCCAAGTAGTTGGGTCTTGTGTATCGACAACTAATCCAGAAATAAAAGCCCCGATGATCTGTGAAACGGTAAAAGTTATATTCAGAATTCCATTAAATTGACCCCGTTTATTTTCTGGCAGCAAATCTTGGGACCAAGTATCCATAGACCCATCAAAACCAAGTATGGAGATCATGACAAAGGGGAAGCAAAGCAATACAAGCCAGTATTTAAAATTGTCTCCTAATCCAATCAATGGTGTAACGGCAGTCCCAATGGCAACGAATAAAATAGCAAATGGAATCATTCTCTTTCTTCCAAATTTATCACTATATTTGCCCATTAGATACGTAAAGACAAACACGAGAGGAAAAGATAATACCATTATTGCTATTAATAACTGAACGACATCCATTGGTAAACCCAAGATATAATTGAAAAGGAAAGGCATGATTACAGAAATTCCCGTTCGAAATACGACTATTGCGATAATAATTTTACCGAATTCTTTGTGTTTTTTCAGTTCACTAATACGAAAAGTTTCTTTAAGTTCCTCACTAATCTTTTTCTTGGGGGGAAAAGACGAAACATTTGCTTCTTTGACAAAAAGAAAGCCAACAATACCTCCCAATATAATAAAACCGCCCCCAATTGAAAGTAAAGCAATAAACCCTGCTTGACTGATGTATGTAACTGTCTGACTTCCGACCTCGATATCGTATCCGAAAAGATCTTCAGACACTAAAAATAGCCCTAACGCAATTACCAATCCTATATTCCCAAGAATATAAATTATCCCATTTGCCCGACCTCGGTATTCGGGTTCAAAAACATCAGGTATCAAAGATCTTTCGGCTGCGAGATAGGAATTAGTTCCAATAGCAATTATAATGCCGTCTAGAATCAAACACAAAATATAACTGCCTGAAAATGCATAAGTAATCATGGAGATCCCCGCAAGGATCCCACCAAAGATAAAGAAAGGTCGTCGACGACCATATTTCGTCCGAGTATTATCACTGATAATTCCAAATACAAATTGGAGAATCAATCCCATAACTGCCGAGACTGAAACCATTATTGAAACAAAAATTGCCTCTTTATTGAGTACCTGAACTAAATAGAGATTGAGATAATTTTGTTCAAAAAAGAAGAATACTGATTCACCCATTTTAATAAACCCAATCACAAGGGCTTGCAAAAGAAGGAACCGAGAGAATTTTCTTTGTTTAGGTTCTTTTATAGCTTCCATTACTATAAATCTCAATCCTTGACTATTTAAAATGTAATTTTTTATTAATTATGTATTAAAAATCAATCAATTTTCATCAAATTCTATGATTAAGTTGATAAGTTTGATTAATCCATTTGAAAAAGGACCAAATTTGTTCAAAACTGAAGAGCAATTTTATATTGATCATTCTTTTAATTATAGCTTGAAATGGGTTATAACGAGTCAATTTTTATTGAAGATTCGGATTTATGGGTAGATTTCAACCGAGTTAATGCTAAAATAAATAAAATTCCCATCATTACGATTCCAGGGGTTAATACAAACCACAATTCCAATGGAAGTTGTCGAATATCCGCATTTACTTGTTCTACCCAGAATAATTCATTACAAAGGATCAAAACTAGGGCAACTAAGATAATAGATCCCATTAAAAATGGTCCTAAAATCGAGGATTTCAATTTCAGAGATTCCTTCTTTGAATTTTTTACTGGTTGGGACAAAGATCATTTAACTCCATATACTTAATACAACATAAAAATGAAATTTGACCTATTAAAACTTACTTGATGGGAAATGCATCCTCATAAATCAACGTTCATTTAGAAAAAAAACTAGTGCTTCGAATTATAGACCGGAATAGATTCTGAAGAATTTTGATGAGCACTTTTTGCAGCACATATTCCCGCCATGCACATATTAGCAGCCACCTTTGCATTTAGTGCGGGTATCAAATCTTTTTCAATGGAAGTAAACCAATTATCCATAATTCGGGGTTGGGCTCCATGATAGGTTCCTAAGCGAAGAGGAACATTTCTTGACAATTGGAATTTACCCACGCGTTTCGCTTTTCCTTTTCGATGACGAAAACGGGTGATTTTATGCCCATCAGCAATAAACTGCCGACCAGGCTTCCCAATTTGATAACATTCATAGGAACCGGTTCTTCCAATCACTTGTATCATCATCCGAGTCGGTTCACGAGCGATCACAAAAGCATTAGCACACTTTGCGACAGCATTATTTTCGGTTCGAAACAATGCCACTTGGAAAGAACCCGAAGGCCGACAAATCGGATCCCCTTGATAGCCCCCATTTGAATTAATATAACTTTTTACTTCAATAAATGGAGCGGGAGATTCAATTCCGCCAAGAGCCACTTGTGCGGGACCAATTGTATGAGCATACTGCATAGGCTCAATCAATGAATACCAGGATTCAATTCGAGGTGTTTCAGGACCCCCCATAAAGCCTTGTCGCCACCGATAGGTGACATCATGTAGATATTCACTCTCTGCATAAACCGCTGGACCTATCTTCCCCGAAGAGATCAAATTTCCTGCGTATAACACCTCAGAGAAAAAAGTATAGTTTTCTCCATATTGGTATTTTTTTCTTGATAGTTCTTCGGCTGCTATGATCCGTTCAATTTCAGTTTCATTCAAAGCCATAGGAACTTCAGAATACACATGTTTTCCAGCTTCTAAACCAGCCACGACTTGATCTGCATGAAACTGGGGAGGTGAACTTACAATGATTGCGTCCATCCCCGGAGTATCAAGTAAATCTTCAAAGGATTGTGCAATTTTTACATTCTTATGTTTTGAGAGTTTTTGTTGATTTTTTGGATTAGGATCAAAACAAGCAATAAATTCCGCCCTTCCTCTTAAAAGGGGCCCAAATTTTATTTCCATGATGTGTCCCCAACCATTTAAACCAAACCCAGCTAAACCGTATTTAATTTTTCTAGTTCCCATTGCGATTCCCAATAATTTAATGAATTATTTTTGATTAAATAAAAAAAAATTATCGCTGGACTCTCCCAGAACTATCCCCTTGCATCAATGCAGTTACTTCCGCAATTGATACCCGATTAATATCCCCAGGAATAGTATGTTTTAGAGCGGAAGCCGCTACAGCAAACTCAAGAGCATCTTGAAGAGGCTTCTTGGAAAATAATCCATAAATTAAAGCCCCTCCAAAAGAATCCCCTCCCCCAACGCGATCTACAATATCCTTAAGATCATATTTTTTTGAAAAGACTGCGTGAGAATCCCCACGGGAGAGACCTATAGCGGCCCATCCATTATGATCAGCAGAATAACTTTCTCTTAGGGTAATAGCGACAGTTTGCACATTTGAATACGAAGTTAACAAGTGGCGAGCTAGATTTTCATATTTCTCTGCTGATAATTTAGATCCTCCAATTTTTTGATCTATAGACATTCCTAAAGATTTCTGAATATCTTCTTCATTGGCAATCACCACATCGATATAGGGCATCAACTGAGCCATCACTTCAGGGGCGGATTTGCCATACTTCCAGAGTTTCTTCCGAAAATTCAAATCACACGACACAGTCAATCCTTTTTCCTTGGCTTTTTTTACCGCAAAAATAGACAGATCAGCATTTTTTTGAGAGAGAGCGGGAGTGATGCCTGTGATATGAAACCATTTAGCGTTTTTAAATATACCATCCCAGTCAAAATCTGCGATCCCCGCTTCTGAAATGGCAGAATGGGATCTATCATAGATCACTTTTGATGGACGGGGACCCGAACCTATTTCCAAGAAATAAACTCCTATTCGATCCCCTTGGCGTATAATGCAGGATGTATCCACATTCATCGATCGTAAAAATTGCACACAAGAATCTCCAATGGAATTCACAGGCAAAGCTGTAACATAGCGTGCATTCAAATCATAATTCGCTAAAGACACCGCAACATTTGATTCACCCCCTCCAAAGGTAGCTTCCAAGGATGGTGATTGCAAGAGTTTTTCGTGTCCGGGAGATTTCAGTCGGAGCATGATTTCTCCGAGGGTTACTATATAGTTTTGACCCATTTTTTTCATTCCTTATTCTTTAGTTTGTTAACAATGCTTAAGGCTTCAACGCATATAGTGAAGATCTGATCCCAATCCTTTTGGTTTATCAGAGATTTGGGCGCGAGAAAAGATCCCCCAATCCCAACAACGTTAGATAAACTCGCATAATCACCCAAATTTTCTATGGAAATACCGCCCGTAGGGATAAATTTGATATCAAAATAAGGGCCTTTGACTGCTTTTAACCACTTTGAACCGCCCGATATTCCTGCAGGGAAGAATTTTAAGGTTCGCAGACCTTCAGCAACAGCCAGTTCAATACTTAAAGTTGAGTCGACACCTGGAATAAAAGGGATATCTTGTTGATGACAGTACTGAATAATTTCACGATTGAAGCCCGGACTGACCATAAATTGTGCCCCGTTCTCAATCGCATCCTTAGCTTGATCCAGAGTTCGAATGGTGCCAGCTCCAAGGGTTAGATCAAAGTGTTGTTCCTTCAATATTTGAAGTGCCTTCCCAGCATTTTCATTGCGGTAGGTAATTTCGAGAAATTTGATTCCTGCTTTTTCTAAGATTTGTGCTAAGGGAATTACAGATTCTAAATTATCAACAGCAACTACTGGAATGAGTAACGATTGTTTTAGTTTTAATAGTAATTGCTCCATTTTCATAATTTAATTTGAACTCGATTCTTTTTAAATCCCCAGAATGAATCAAATTTGATTCATTTTTTAATGAAAGGAGAAATTTGCAAAACTTATTCTAAATATTTTATTATGGGTTGGAGATAATAGGAAAGTATGAGTGAGGATTTTTTTAAAACAACCTCTGTAAATGATTTCAAACTGAAAAATATTGGACACCCTCCTGCAGGATATAATGTACAGAAAACCCAAGATATTTATTCAAAAGAACCCTTTAAACAGAAATATTCCGAACGAAAACAAGCTTTTATCTCCCACTGTCTCCAAAACCCCGGTAGTGATGCGATTAAAGGATATTTCTATGAACTTGTCCGAATTTCAGAGATTCGAGGACCAATCTGGTTAGGCTTATTAGAAAGTGCATTATCTTATATTGATTCCCGTTTTGATTGTTCTGACTTTGTTCTTTTAGGAATCATGCGTTTATGTTACCAATTCAGTAAAAATCCCCTAGTCACTCCTGATTTACTCAAAAACGCAAAAAAAACCATTCTCTCCTTCAAATATTGGCCAGATGAACCTGGCACAGATTCCATGTGTTATTGGACGGAGAATCATCACATAATGTTTGCATCCAATGAATATTTAGCTGGTCAATTATATCCCAATGAATTCTTTAGCAATTCGAAAATGACTGGGAAAGAAAAAATGGTTAAAGCACGCAAACGGATTTTAAAATGGTTTGAATTACGTTTCTATACCGGATTCAATGAATGGTTATCCAACATTTATTATGATGAAGATATGACAGCCCTTTTAAATCTAATCGATTTTTGTGAGGATGAAGAAATCGTAAGGAAGGCAAAAATTATCATGGATTTGATGTTGTTTGATATGGCTTTGAATTCGTATTATGGACAATTTGTTTCGACCCATGGACGGTGTTATGCGGCGGAGAAGAAAAATGCATTAGTCGAATCGACAATTGATACGATGAAACTTGTCTTTGGAATGGGAATTTTCGCAAATAAGGATAATATGAGTGCAGTCACCCTTGCTTTAAGTGAAAAATATACACCTCCTGAAGTAATTATGGACATTGCACAGGATATTAGTCGAGCAGAAATGGAAAATCGACAACGGGTGAGTATTAATATTCGAGAGGCACGTAGATGGGGCATTAATTATAAAGATGTAGATAATGGTTTAATCCTCCTTTCTTTTGAATCCTATGTGCATCCTAAGACCATCAATGTTATGGTAAAAATGTTGGATCGATTTCGCTGGTGGGATAATGAGTTTTTCCAAGAATTTAAGCCATTTAAACACGTTTTGCAAATCGGAAGATATTTTGGCCTAACCAAAGCACTAGCGCATATGTTCAAAAAGGATTTAACCCGCAACACACGGGAAGAAAATAATATTTATACTTATCGAACACCAGACTATATGCTCAGTTCGTCTCAAGATTATCGTAAGGGATATGGAGGAGATCAGCAACACATCTGGCAAGCAAGCCTAGGTCCAGAAGCAGTCTGTTTCACCACACATCCAGGAGGATTTGGAAATACCTCACCAGAAGGATATTGGTTAGGATCAGGTTATTTACCGCGGGTTGCTCAGGTGAAAAATGTTTTAATTGCAGTTTACAAGATTCCACGGATGGGAGGCATTTTACTCTCGAAAAATTTGCGATTCACCCATGCATGGTTCCCAAAAAGTAAATTTGACGAGGTGATTGAAAAAAATGGTTGGGTTTGTGCTCGATACCAAGATGGATTCCTAGCTCTCTTTTCTCAAAACACATATCAATGGCAAGTTGAAGGAGAAGAGAAGGATAAGGATTTAATTGTTGACGGAAGGCAGAATATCTGGATAATAGAGTTAGGTCGAAAAGATCAATATCAAAGCTTTTCTAATTTTGTTGATTCTGTCACAACCTCGAAACTTATTTTTGGTAAATTATCAGTCCAATATACATCCCCGAGTCAAGGGCTTCTTGAATTTGGATGGAAAGGAGACCTCAAACAAAATGGTCAAAATGTCTCCCTTAAGAATTACCCTCGATATGAGAATCCTTACAGCCACACCTCTTTTGGGGCCAAAAAAGTTCATATTGAACATTCCGAACAGCATCTTGATTTAGAATTTGAAAAATAATTCAGCCATAATAGTCATTAGAAAATTTTTTTCATAGAGAACTAGTCCAGAGAAAGATGTAAATCAAAAAAAAGTACAATTTTCTAATTTTCATTCAGTTTTGAAAGATTTCTTTATTGTTCCAGTAAATTTTGCATCCTTTTTTGGACAAATCTTGCCAATTCCAAGATTTATCTAACTTGAAAGGAACAGTAATGCTCAATTCTTTCAAATTTGACAGTTTCAGAATTGTATTTGGAATCTGTTGTAAATTGTCTTCCAAAATATACAAAACTCTTAATTTTTTTAATTCCCCAACTTCATTTGGAATGGACCTAAATAAATTTCCTCCAAGATACAGTTCTTTTAGGGATTTTAAGTATCCTATATCTTGAGGAAGGTTTGGTAATTTTGTGTTGGTTAGTGCTAGAACCTCTAATTCTTGGAACAAAAAAAAATCTGGGGGGATTTCTGTCAGTGGTTGTCCATAGAACCCTAAGCCAGTAATTTTGTCTTCAGAACAAGAATAGCCATAGGTATTCCAAAGGACTTGTTTCACCATGGGAATTTCTAAGTTCATAGCTTTTTTCAATTTTTCAATCATTTTCATACTTTTCCACCTCAAGAGGGAAATTGTCTGTATTTCTTCTTTTTTTAATTTCTTGAAAAAAAAGTCAAAATGCCATTTTGTTAATTCCTTATCGTGATAATATTTTATTACATTTTGAGTTTAATAAATTTCATGCGAGCTCAATATTTGAAACTAGATTCGATTGTCGCAAGAAAATGCTATTTGGATTGGTTTCGGAAAATTGCTAATACATTCTCATACATTCTCTAATTCGCTTTTTTATTTATTATTTCCAAGTTATTTCCAAACTAAGCCTTGATCATGAATTTTTTTTCCTTTTCAACATCTAATTTCTTCAGCATGCGTTCGGGTTGATAAATCATCACTTTACCAATTTTTGTTCGGAATTTTTCTCGTATTTTCTTGAATTTAAAGAGAATTGAAGATAGGCGACCAATGGCAATCAAAGTATGCTCTTTAGAAGGAAAATCAAACATATCATTATCTTTGAAGAATTTATAGTCAGAAGGAAAAGGAATTCGGCCGATCCCATAGATTAAATCCCGAAATACTTTAAATCCACCAACCTCAAGAAAAGTCGGAGGAGTTACATACTCCAATTGAGATAGGCGAATTAAATTTGATGCCATGGTTTGAATTGAAATATCGATGAGTTCAGAATTTTCATTTTCATCAGTAATTACATCCACCAAATTCGCCTGACCACACTCAGTTTGAGCGGAAATCAATTGGCGTAGATTTGGAATTTGAGTTAATGGCCCTGAAATTAGATAGCCCATTTGAGTACCTCTCAAACTTGGGGTATGACCATTATGAAATATGCGATCAAAATAAAGCTTCCAACGATGGGAATAAAAACGATCTGTAGTTTCAGCAGCGTAAATCATTATAGGTTGGTTCATAATTTTTTCCTTGAAAAAGGTCACATACTCATCCCGGTAAACGCATTTATTATCAAAGCCACATTTAATACATCCAAGACAGCCCCCCTTAATGTTGATGTCATACAAATTGATTATTTCAACATTGGATTGATCTAAAAAGGCATTTTTTAGTTGGGAAATCATTTTTGCTAAATTTGAAGATGAATCCCTCACATCAGTTAAAATGGTGACTTTCGTCTTCGAATTGTCAACTGTAGGATTTACAGCCGTAGGTTGATATTCAAAATTGGAATAGATTAAGGGAGGATAACGTTTTGAAACAGGAAGTTTATTTTCAATATGAAATAGAAAATTGGCCATAAATTTGTACCAATTTTTCCGTTTTTTGATATCCATCAGAAAATCGATTTTTGCACTATAGAACCCAACATATTTCATGTTCAGATCGTCACAAATAGCCTGCATGTAATTATGAGCAGTATGATCATAAAAATTCAAAGATGTTGATAAAACTGCCGCATATTTATTTGTAAAGAAGTCATCAACGCCTTTCTCCGTAATTAATTCAATAAATCGTTTAAGTTGTGCGGGAATAAGCATAGTATAGACTGGAAAGGTCCAGAGAACGCCATCAGCATTTTTGATGATATTCAAAATATCCATAAAGGATTTATCGGCAATTTTCATGCGAACAAGTTTCATACCAACATTTAGGATTTCAAAGGTGTGCATGGGATACATGCGTTCAATATAGCGAATAAAGGCCATAGTAGAACTAATTTTATCGTGTTTAGGACTTCCATTAATAATTGCTATTTTCATTTTTAATTATCTCGAGAGAAGTGATATCAGTCATTTTAAATTGACGATGCTGACAATAAAAATGGCAGATATGAATAATTAATGTGACACATGTATTAAAAATATTTTTATATAATACCCGATTGTTGTTATATAGGGATTTAGAGAATGGTAAAAGCTTCACTCCAGGATGAAATTGTCCATTTATTGCAAGAAACTCGATATGGTTTAAGTGTTTCCAAGTTGGCACACCAATTAGGGGCGAGTCGGACAACAATTTCAAAATATCTCAAAATTCTGGAAGACGAAGATAAAGCCTTTGTTCAAGATATTGGGCAATACAAACTGTGGCATCAGAAGGAGAAATATCTCAAAAATAAAACACGAAGAGAGGCCCTTTCAACATTTTATGAACCTTTTTACCTTTCTATGCTTCGGAATATCCCCCAATTTATTCAAAATCCATCTGATTTAAAAGAACTCGGAAAAGTAATGGCCAACGATTTGAATTTCTCCGAGATGACGGATATAATGGTAAACCAACAGCAAACTCAATCATCTCCAATCAAACCCAATGAAAATCCGACCAAATTTTTCCCCTTAGAATTTTTATCCCACAAAATTATGAATATCATTGATTCCATCTTGACTACTTTTGATTCATACCAATGGTCTACCCCTGTAATCTTAGAAGAACAACGATTACTGATTCTCCGGATGAAAAATTCAGAGTATCTTTCCCTTCCGGCTCATTTTCAAATCTTCTCTGGAATAATTGAGGAAGAAATGAGCAAGTATATTCCTGTTAAAGTAAGCATTCATCAAATCGACCCACAAAACAATATCGTCGATATTAAATTTCAATTTTGAAGTGAATCTCATGAAAATACCTCTATATACCAGCGATTTAACAAGTCACGACGTCGATATGCCGAGTATTATGAAATTTATTCTCCGATCGATAACCCCGAAAGTAAAAGACGATCCAAAAAAAATGAGAGAATTGGATAATAAAATGGCGACCTCCCTCATGGCCCGATTTATGTATGGAAAAAAAATCCCTTTATGGAAAGTGGAAGACAGGAATATTCCTGCTACCCATCCAAACTTAAATATTCGGGTCTATATCCCAACAGAGAAAACAAACTTACCTGCCATAATATTCTTCCATGGGGGCGGATATGTGATTGGAAGCGTTAAGGTCTTTGATAGATTGTGCCGGAAAATGGCTCGGGATCTCGAAGCGATTATTATTTCCGTGGACTACCGATTAGCTCCGGAATATAAATATCCAGATGCACCGAATGATGGATGGACCGCAGTTCAGTGGGTATTTGCTCAGTATAAAAAATTTCATATCAATCTATCTCAGATTTATGTCATGGGTGAAAGCGCTGGGGGAGGAATTTCCGCAGTCATGACTTATAAAAGCCGAGATGATGAGAACATATCACTCGCAGGACAGATCATGGTGTGCCCATGGTTAGATGGGAATTTTGATGCCTACCCATCAATGCGCAAGTTTGAGAACGGGTACATCCTTTCCTATTCGCTAATGGAATTTTTCCGGGATGCTTACAAAAATAATGATGATGAACTAAACGATATCGATTTTTCTCCGGTTTTGTTGGAGGATTGCACGAATTTACCCCCCACATTTCTCATCACCGCCAGTCATGATCCCTTACGGGATCAAGGTTATGCTTTTGCCCAAAAATTGCATACTGCGGGAAATCAGTTAATTTTTAAAAACTATCAACCGACTGCCCATGGTTTTCTTTCCGCTCACAATTCTTTACCTATGGGCAAGGAAATGTACGCTGATGTCATCTCAACTATAAAAATAATGATGGATCAAGCAGAATAATTCTTTTTTCTTACTTAAGAAAACTCAAGTATTTCATATTTAATCGAATGAATTTAAATTTATTCAGTGAATTAATATTAATAGTATGACTGAAATTTCATTAGAAAAATCAACAGCTGTCAATTTGGTTCGTTTTAAATTGTTTTCTCTGCAGTCAGAAATCGAAAAAATCTTGCACAAATGGAATGAAGAACTTGTCCAAACATTTTTACAAAAAGCAAAAAATGGAACGTATGAAGAAGCAGAAGATGATGCGATTGATTTACATCAATTAGTTAAAGAAGAACAAGAGATGCAAGTTCTGCTTGAAAGAATTGGTGTTTTAAAATAATGAAATGCCATGAAAAGTTGGATATTGCACAAAAAATAATTCAAAATCACAAAAGTGAACTTATATTTTCTATCCGACACGACTCTAATAGACCTGTTCTTAGAATTAGATTTATTACTGGGATTCTTTTGTTTATTAGGTACAACGATTATTCCGAATATTCATATCAAATAATTTATTCACAAAGTGAATATGATCGAATTAGGTTTGATAATTATGATGATCATTGGGATATCGATACAAAACCCCATCACAAACATGATCGGGGGAGTAAAAAGGTTTCTCGAAGCCCTATGTGTGGGTATCCTTCGAAAGATATATTAATATTAATGGGTTTTTTGAATTAATTATTTTGATTGTATGTATCTTGACTTAATTTTCGAAACGAGTTAAATCGTTTTTTGGCGGCTCTGAGGGGAGGCATTCCGTAAGTGATATTGATTTGATAGATTTAACATACACTCATATGCAAATTCAAACTCTAATTTAGCTTATTGGGCGGATATATCTGCTTAATTGTTTGGATGTGATAATGGAAGAAGAAATTTCTTGAAATTGGGTGAATCTTATAAATTAGTTCCATTTGAACAATTGAAGTTATGAAGTAAAATCAGTAGTCTTATTTACTAATATCGTCACAACTAATTTGTCATCACAGATGAAGGACTGATTGTATGAAGAAAAGAGGAAAAAAAGTGATTGGAGTTATGTTTGTGACGGTTTCTTTAGCTATTTCAGCATTTTTTATCCCATGGAATTTACTTAGCATGAGATTATCTCCTTTACCCGACACAGTACAAGCAGAAATCGAAAACTCTGTGTCTCAGCATGGATTAGATGGAGTGATTGCATACATAGACGAAGCAGGAGAAGTTTCAACATATAGCGCAGGATATAATGATCGAGATGAAAAGACAAAGGCGGATCCAGATTCATTATTTAAGATTGCAAGTATTAGCAAACTATACATGGCAGTCGCAGCGGCCAAGCTTATAGACGAGGGGAATCTTTCATTAGATGATACATTAAGTAGAATGTTACCGGAATATCAAGATGATATTCAATATGCAGATGAAATAACATTACAAATGTTGATCCAACACAGAAGTGGCATACCAAACTTTGTAGATGATCCCAATTTTTCTTGGAATAACTTGCCTACTAACGTCGATGATGCCTTAGCACTCATATTAGGTGAAGACGCCAATTTTAAACCGGATGCTAGATATCAATACTCCAACACCAACTACTTGCTTTTAGCTAAAATTATGGATGATAGTCTAGGATATCCCCATAATCAATATATCAATGACAAAATATTGATACCACTACAACTGAATGATACGTATTATTATTATAGTGAAGTAAATCCTGAGGATGTTATGAGCGGGTATTATGTAGGATATGAGCCAGATCTAAAACCAAGCGATTATTTTATTCCCGGTGGTTCAATGGTTGCTTCAATAACTGATGTGGGAGTATTTATTCGTGCATTAAATGATGGGATTCTCCTAACTGATTCGGAAGAAGAAATCTACTCTGAAATATATGTATATGAACATACAGGACTAATACCCGGATATCAAAGTATAGCGAAATATGATGTCGAATCCGATCGAGTTATAATTATATTTATAAACACAAGTGGGGTAGATTCTTGGGGTAAAATGGAAATAATGTATAAGCGAATAGTCAGAATTAGTGCAAATAATTAGTAATATGATAGAAAATGCATATTAGTTCTGAAAAAGGACTAAAAATGGTCATTTTTACTTTTTTTCCTTAATTATTAAATAGAAAAATGGATAAATTTTTTCTATGAAGCTATACAAAAAACAAACCCAATCGCTTTTGTTCATGTTCATGTTTCTAATTCCAATGATATTTACTCTGGGAACGCAGATCATAGCCAGTCAAGTCCTCCCAAAGATTGCATCTCCGCAGAATGTTTCTCAGTATGAATATAATGAATCCATGTCATTTGAGGAACGCAAAGAAATGTTTTTAAACATCAGTATAACTAGTAATACGAGCCTTTATGCACAAGCCACCCGAATATTCTCCGGATTAGCCCCCAATGAAGAGGTGATCCGAAAGGATATCGCAAGAAAGGTTAATGCCTACTTAGATTGTTCAGATTTTGAAGTAAATGCGTATCTACGCATGATGTATTTTAACAATGTTACCCATGTTATGAGTACCGCTTTGGAAACGGAGCTAAAAAACACTTTCCTTAATTTTACGTATTGGGTGGATGAATCGCTATCCGATGGGTTCCCAAAAAACGATAAGATGTATTTTTGGACTGAAAACCACATGAACTTGTTCCACGCAGCCGAATTATTGGCGGGTCAGTTATATCGAAACGAAACCTTTCCAAGTTCTAACATGACTGGACAGCAACATATTGATCACGCGACACCATTAATTCATCGATGGTTGGATTGGCGTGGGACATTTGGATTTTCAGAATTCCATTCAAATATTTACTATTCGTTAGATTTGGCTTCAATCTTCAATATCATCGAATTTTCGGAAGATTTAGATCTTGCACGTAAAGCCATGATGGTCGCAGATCAAATTGCCTTTGATTTTGCCAATAATGTATATAAGAGTCGATATGCCACATCTCATGGAAGAACAGCAGATAATTTACAAATGGGTACATCGGCAGACACTCCTGCGGATAATGAATCCCCAATGTTAGCAGCATGGCTTTTAATTGGAGTGGGAGATAATGATTTAAATTTCAATGATGCCGGAAATCGAGGAGCGGTATCAATTGCTACCAGTGCCCGATATACAATTCCACCTATTTTAGAAGATATCGCCAAAGCGGCAAAATTAAATAATGAGCATAAAGAACGCATGAGTCTAAATCTTGAAGAGGGTCCAGACTATGGGATTGATTATACAGAAGAGGATTTAATGTTTTGGTGGGGAGCCAGTGCTACTGCGGCAACTCAAATTATTGATACGACATTAGCCTTCCAAAATAAGTACGATCTTTCATCAAGACTCATATTTAACGATCCAATGTTTGTAGATGTTCTTAACATTGGAGCCGCTATAACAGGGACAGATATTGCAGGATATTGTGAAATTCTTGGTGACATCACCCAAGGTGTGACATTAGAGTCAGCAAGCACATACACTTATCGTACCTCCTATTACCAACTCTCGGGAGCCCAAGACTATCAGAAAGGAAAAAACGGCATTCAGGAAGTTATATGGAAAGCAACCATTGATCATCAAGCCATGGTCTATACGAATTCACCGGGAGGTGTAAGTGATCGGGAATTTGTTGGAGGATGGAAACCTCGAGCCACGATGTATAAAAATGTAGGCATATTCCAATACGATCGCGCCTGTCAGTCTTTATTGGGTGAAGCGGTAATTGCATATTTAGGATCGAAATCGTATACCCATGCCTACTTCCCACAGTGGGCATTTGAGGAAGTGACCCAAAAAGGAAAATGGACTTTCGGATTGCAAGGTGATACTTATGTTGCTCTATATTCCTTCGAACGTACCCGTTGGATGCCTAATACCGATGATCCAGACAATCCTTTTGAACTCCGATCTACGGGGAAGAAAAATGCCTACATAATTGAATTAGCCAGCACTGCAGATTATGATTCCTTTGAAGATTTCCAAACCGCCATCTTAGCTGCGACAGTAGAAGTACAACAAAAGGTCATGGGGTATGATATTAGCTATGACTCCCCTTCCCGAGGCCTAATGACGGTGGCTTGGGATGGTGATATGTATGCTGATGGCGATAAAGTCGATTTGGGGCCTTATGAACGATTTGAAAACGATTATTGTACCCAAGCTTTTGGAACTAAGATTACCACCATAACCTATGAAGGACAAACATTAGTTTTGAACTTCGAGGATAATACACGAACTTATATAGCAGCGTGAGGAAAATACAATGGAATATAAAACATTTCACAATACAATTCGCCCAGGGACATGGGTTAAAAGCGCGATTATGGTAGTTTTCGGGATCATTCTTACCCGGTATTTGGTAGGAGCGGGACGGGTTCGAGCCAATCTGATTTTTGGACCTCTGATTTTCTTTTTAGTGGCGATTAGTGGGACTTTCAGTTCCCTAATACTACGGATTGTAGGAAAACCAGAAGCGAAATTTAAAGAAGCCATCCAATATCTAATAGTTAGCGGAGTTGCCTTCATAGCAGCAATTACTTTTTCTATTGTTCATGCGATTCGTTACAATTTAGGTTTCATTCCGATTTTTACAGTGCTCCTTGTCGGAGTAATTGAAAGTATGATTATCAACTATGGAAAAACGTGGAAATATCAAAGCTTACTGCAACCCTTGTGGAATAGTATTCTTCCCGCATTTGGATTGTTGTATGGTGCATCCTTAGGTGGAGTAATAATCCCCGCTTTTGTATATTTGTTAGTTCTAGCCACCTTTGGGCTGCAGTTTTCGAAAGATGTCATCAAAAAATTCAAACTTTTACCAACGGCCCATGAGGATGATGCGAAATTCATTGCTCAACTTGGACCTCATAGACTTCAGGTCCATGTCATGATTTATCTGGCCGTGTCGATTGTATGTATGGTAGTGACCGAATTTCTCAATTTACCCAATCCTTTCCTCTTCTTGTTCGGGATGTTAATAACCGTTTTACTAATGGCTATTGCGATCCTTGTCATTTGGAAAATTGATCTGGGTGAAAAATATAAAATGACTGTGAATTCCCTTCTCAAAACCGCCATTCTGTTCCAATATCTAACTTTATTTTTGGGAAGTGTCTAAACTCCTTTTTTCTTCTCTTTTTCCACCAGTAAAATTGAACTTTGTAAAATCATTTAAAAAGAAAAATCATAGGAGCAAATTTTTTAAAATAGCCATCCAAAAACCAAGTAGATTAATCATTTCTATAGCAAAAAGTACACACTTTTTTCAAAAATCTCGCATTTATTAGAGCGGAAGAAAGGAAAAATTCAAACTACAATGTAGAAATGAAGGTAAAGTGACTTTAGATGAATAATGGAAAAGATTTAGCAGATCATGCAATCAACTATGGGAGTTCCCATCAAGTTAAATATATAGAAGCTCGCTATGTTGAAAAAAGGGAGGAAGGATATACAACCCGTAATGGAGAACTGTTTGGAGCCGGAATTACGCCCACCAAAGGAATCGGAATCCGTGTATTGACCGACGGAGGGGTTGGATTTGCTTCAACAGCCAAATTAACTCAAAAATCGATCGAAAAAGCAGTAGAAGATGCGATTAAATATGCAAAATCCTGTAACCGACAGAACCCTATAGAATTTTCCGAGGAAAAACCGGTACAAACCAAATGGGGAGTGGAAGTCAAACGAAGTTTTGAGGATGTTAGTGTTGAAGAAAAACAAGAATATCTGGTAAAGATGGATAAACAACTCGTCGAGAATTTCGGCAAAGATCTCCCAAATCGAATGCTCATGTTAAGCCTCACTTCGGAAAACAAATATATCGTTAATAACGAGGGCTCTCAAATGAAGGTCAGTTTGTCAAACCCCATACTCCACACTTTTAACACAGCAGTAGCCAAAGTTGGAACCGAGCAACGTTTCATGGGAAAAGGAGGTACAGGCGGTTGGGAGTGGTTTGAAGACGAAGACGTCATCGGAGTGGTAATGGAGGACAATCGAGCATTAGTAAATGCTGCGAAAAATGCAACCGACATGAAACTTGGAGTCATCGATGTCATTGTCTCCAGTGAAGTGGCAGGAATTATGGCTCACGAGAATGTAGGTCATCCTAGTGAAAGCGATCGCATTTTAGGACGAGAAGGGGCCCAAGCCGGTGAGTCTTTCTATTTAGATTTATTAGATAAAGGAGAAATGGGACAGATCAAAATGGGAAATCCGGAAGTGACGATTATTGACGATCCGACTATCAAAGGAAGTTCGGGTTTCTATCTCTATGATGATGAGTGTGTCAAAGCTCGACCACGTGAATTAATTAAAGATGGAATGTTAAACGAATTATTGCTCAATCGAGAATTTGCTGCCCGCTATAATATCCCCTCAAATGGATCCTCTCGAGCTATAGCGTTTAATCGGGAACCAATTGTGAGAATGGCCAACACGTATTTCAAACCAGGTTCCTACACACTTGAGGAAATGGTGGAAGATGTTAAAGAAGGTATGTATATGAAAAGCTTTACCGAATGGAACATCGATGATAGACGATTTCAAAGTAAATATGTTGGCATGGAGTGTTTCTACATTAAGGATGGTGTCATAACCGATAAAATGATTCGTCGCCCAACCTTGGAATTAACAACCTTTGGGATTTTAGGAAGCGTCGATGCAGTAAGCAACGATTTTGAAAATCCCCATGGCACTTGCGGTAAGTGCGATCCCATGCAAGGGGTGCCAGTCTGGATGGGTGGCGCGCAATTACGCATGAGAAACATTCAATTAGGAGGAATCTAAAATGGGACAATTCGAAGATTTACTGCAAAAAACCATCAAAATTGCTGACGAAAATGGTATGGATGAAACGATCGCACGAATAACGAGCGGTACTTCCCATCAAGTTCGGTTTTCAAATTCTATGATTGACATTGTCAAGCAGTGGGAAGAAGAAAAATTGGAATTGTTCTTTGTAAAGGATCAAAGGACGACCCAGATCGATATTTTGAACCCAAATTTGGATTTGATTGAGGAACGAATTAAGTTTTCCGTTAAATTATTAGGCCAAATTCCAAAGAATCCCCTTTACCTGGGAATGGAAGAAAAGCCCAAGAAGTATTCATCCATTGATGGATTATTTGATCCTCGAATTTCCGCTTTTACTGATAAAGCCCCAGATTATGTGAATGGAACCATCAATTCGAGTGAAGAAGCTGGAGCTAAGAAAGTAGCAGGAGTATTGTACTTTGGTAATACTTACACCGAATTACTCACCAGCCATCAGTTTTCTGGAGATTATAAGGACTCTTACTACCGTATGACTGTAAGATCGTTTGTGGATCGAGAAAGTAGTGGTCAAGATCTTGCTTGCGGTCGAGATTTATCCAAGGTTGAAAATATTTTAAGTAAGGCGGGAACAAATGCGGGTAAATTGGCGAATCTCTCCGTGGGTGCGAAACAAGGAAAGGCAGGCACATATGATGT
Source organism: Candidatus Lokiarchaeum ossiferum (assembly GCA_025839675.1). Taxonomy (GTDB): domain Archaea; phylum Asgardarchaeota; class Lokiarchaeia; order Sigyniarchaeales; family Promethearchaeaceae; genus Lokiarchaeum; species Lokiarchaeum ossiferum. Next base: position 3,805,083 of record CP104013.1, on the reverse strand, counting down.
CATTCTATCCCCGACTGTTGCCGGTAATGTACTTGGACAAATAACGGACAATGCAAATCCTATAATGATCATGTTCGGTATGAGTCCAATTGCAGAATCCATGAATAAACAAATTGCCCCAGATACATTGAATATTGTTGATAATGCAACAATTGGTGAAGGACTGGCCAGCCGACCCTTTGATATCGAAGGGAAACCCTCGAAAATAACACCGATTTTAAATAAGGGAATTTTAAAAAATTTAATCCATAATACATCTTCGGCGAAGCAATATGGCTGCCAATCTACCGCCAATTCTGATTTTATGGATATGGGATTAGGGTCCAAAACTTTAAGTCCTGCTCCAACAAACATGATCTATTCTCCAGGAGAACAATCCTTAGATGAAATTATTGCCAACTCGATTAAACCTACCATCTATATCACATCAAACTGGTATACAAGATTCACCAATTATATGGAAGGAACCTTTTCGACCATTCCGCGGGATGGATTGTTTGTCATTGAAAATGGAGAAATTTCCAAACCGGTTCGCAATTTACGCCTGAGTGATAATTTGCTTCGTATGTTAAAGAATATTGACGCCGTCGGAAAGGATATCCAGCAAGTTCAGTGGTGGGAAGTGCCAACACCAACCTTCATTCCTACAATAAAGGTAAAAGATTGTAATATCACGGCTGCAACAAAATAGGCTAAAATTGTTTTTCCTTTTTTTTTTCATTAAAATTCAAATGTTTTCCAAGGTTAGTCCGTAGTAATTATTCGAGGATAGCCAACTAATTTATCAAAGTGAGTTTTTTTTACCAGAATAGCAATTTCTTCAATAGCTTCGGGGTGCATATGGGTGGTTGGGGGCAGAGGAGATAATCCACAGGACATACGCAATTTAGCCCATTGATTGTCAGCATTTCCAAGAGGCACACCATGACCCGTTTGTATGAGAACATGCGATAATTGCTTGTGTGATTCAAGCATATTACCCTTCCTAACGGCTAAATTGCGAAGTTTGATTATGATGTCAGTGATTGGTACGGATCGGGGACATCTCTCAAAACAGGTATAACACGTTGTGCACATCCAAATCTCCTTATCATTTAACACATCCTCCATATTCGAAATCGCTTTGCGAATAATTTTTCGAGTAACCAAGGCCGTTCGTCGTCCCGAGGGACATCCACCACTACATGTCCCACATTGAAAACACGCATTAATTGCTTTCAAAGCGTGATCTTTGATTATTTCTTCTTCAATACTTCCCCTGTACGATTGAATTATATCTTTTTTTAAATATTCCATAATTTAAACACCTAAGACAGTTCTTTCTGTCCGGTTAATGAAGAATTTACTTTTAGAAGCTTATTGACTAGAGGAGTCCAGAAACATTCATTAACTGGTCCCAAAAAATGAATTTTTGTCCATTTCACTTCGAAAATACTTTGTGGACAAACTATTGAACAGGCTCTACACTTGATACACTTTGTGTTATCGATTTCAATTATTTTTTTGGATTTCCATGCATTTTCAGCAGGAAGAAATGAAATGGCTTCATTAGGACAAATTTTTAAGCATTTTCTACAATCACCCGGACATTTATTGATGTAATGCTGGTGAAATTCTTTTTCTGAGGTAGGAAATTCGAAGTTCGTTTTTATTTCACCTTCCCAATAAACCATTGCGGTTTGATTAATACGAGTCATGGGAAGATACTGTATTTCTAATTTTGGTATCGCTTGTTTTGTCACTAAAGTGTTTTCAGCTGGTTCAACTTTTTTACCATCTTTAAATAAGTGAAGAGCATCAAATGGACATAAAATGCTGCAGGTACCACAAAAAACACATTTATCTTCATCAATTGAATTATCAATTAGTTTTTCATCAAATTGCTTTTCTTTTCCATAGGAAGTAACCTTAGGACCAATCGAAATCGCATCTTGAGGACAAACACGACTGCAAATACCACAGCCTACACATCGTAAACGATCGATGATTAGTTCAACATTTCTACCAACAAATTTTTGCTCTAATCTGATTTGAGTATAGCTAACATGCTTTATGAGTTTTGGGAACATAGTGATTTCAAGTCCTGGGCAAAAACAGTGATGTATTGTGAAGATCTAATGGTTTATATTTTGTGAAGAGAAGTTCAAATTTATTCATGGGGGGAACTCCTTTTTCTTGCGGTGTTTTTAGCAAGCCCATTCGAAAGGGATCAAATCCCATTGCTAACCCGAGTAATTGAGTGATATAAATTACGGGAATGTTAAAGGGATCTCGAATTTGTTTCTTGAAGATATTATTTACTTCCAATTGGCCAATGTCAAATTGGAGATGACAGAATGGACAGCATACCACAATGGCATCAATCCCTGCATCTCGCATGTGGATTAATTTTTCTCGGGTAAAATCCAATGAAATTTCTTTCAAGGCACCCCGAACTCCACCTCCAGCCCCGCAACACATCATTTTTTCCTTATAGGGAACTGACGTAACCCCCGTAATTTCCACCAAATCATCAAAAAACGTCGGCTCTTCCCAATCTTCGGTCCAAGGTTTAGTTTTCATCGGTTTTAGGAGATGACACCCATAATGAACAGCCACTCTAAGTGTCAATGGATGCGTAATTCGTTTTTTGAGTGCGTCAAGACCAATTTCATTAAAAAGTACATCAATAATATGACGGACGTTAATGGATCCTTGGAATTCACGATCTACTTTATTCAAATTATCATTTACAAGCGTTCGTTTTTCTGAATCCGTTTTAAGTTCATAATTCACATCATTCAACGTTCCATAGCACCCATTACACATGGTTACGAGATCTCGTTGCAATTGTTCGCTTATTGTAATATTTCGGGCACCCAATGTCAACCAAGTTTCAATATCAAATGATCGAAATACCCCCGGAGCGGGACAACAAGATGCACCTTCAAGATCTACGACACCTATATTTAAAGTATCAAATACATGACGAGTAGCAGCCTCAATAAAAGGATATCGATTAGGAATCACGCAGCCTAAATACAATCCAACATTGTAAATTGTAGATTCGGTTTGCAAATTTTGAATCGCTTCGTGTAACCATTCTTGACCCCGACTGCGATATTCTTTGGTTTCTTTTAACCAGGGCCATAGTTTTGGTTGTAAAGATTGGATTTTTTCGAATATTATGATACTTTGATCGATTTTGTCTTGAGCCCAATAAACCATGGCGAGATTTAGCCACGAAATGGAATCACATAAAGGAAATTTTTGAGTGATATTCTGTAAATAATTTTCGGCTTCCGTAAATCTCTTAAACCGAAAATTTGCGACCCCCAAATTATTCCACAAAATTTGATAATTTGAGTTGGTTTTATCATTAAAGGGAGGCAACACCTCGCAAGATTTTAAATGTTCTAACCCATCTTCAAAATCACCAAGCAAACATGCGATATATCCACGCAAATATAGAGATAGCGAATCATAAGGGCTTTCATTGTCTTCCCCAATTTTATCAAGGAAATCTAATCCTTTAGCATATTCATTTAAGCGGATTTTAATTATCGTTGCGAGAATCAGAGCTTCATGGTTTATAGGATCTACATTCAAAGCCTCGATGAGACATTCTTCTGCTTGTTGAATACTATTATAATGTAGAAAAATTTTTGTTAAACCGACCCAACTGGCAAAATTTTGGGAGTCACAATTAATTGCTTGAGTAAAATATGAGATAGCTTCTTGATAAAAACCACCATAAAACGCAAGATCACCCATCCCAAGATATCCGCTTGGATCTTGTGGATCTTGATTAATTAGATGTTGGTAATAACTCCGGGCTTCAAGGGGGGTAAAAGTCATCTGCTGATCAACTTCGTTTGTGAGGAATTGTAACAGTTTATACTTTCTATCCAAATATTTAAAAACCTTTTCAGTGAGAGTATATCAATATTGTGAATAAAAATCATTTTTGTAATTCAATGAAATGAGATGAATATACTTCACACATTGGTCGCACAAGCGAAAGAAGTAAACTTCACCTTTGAGAATGATTGAAAATGAAAAATTCATGGTGCTATGAATGTCAACATTACCTTTGGAAGAGCAAGAAATTCGTATAGGTGTGTTTATTTGTCGTTGAGGCATTAATATTGCAGAGATACTTGATTGTGCCACACTCGCCAACTATGCTAAGAATTTACCAAATGTTATGATGGCAGATGAATATTTATCAATGTGCACGACTGGGGGGGCAGATTTCATCAAAAAGAATGTGGATGATTTTCACTTAAATCGAATTGTTGTTGCCGCTTGTACACCTAAAACACATGAACCCGTGTTTAGAGCCGTTTTAGATGAGATAGGCATAGATACAGCGTTTTTAGAATTTATAAATCTCCGAGAACACTGTAGCTTTGTGCATCGAAAGACTAAAGATGCAGCAATGGAAAAAGCGAAGGATTTAATCTCTGCAGGTGTTTCTCGAGCCCACAAACTTGAAAATATCCCTGAACTTATAGTTCCAATCACAGATTCAGTTTTAGTGATAGGAGGTGGAGTCGCAGGTTTGCAATCAGCGCTAGATTTAGGCAATCAAGGAATTCGAGTGTGTTTAGTAGAAGAAAAACCTACAATTGGGGGGAAGATGGCGATGCTTGACAGAACATTTCCCACTGATGATTGCTCTATCTGAATTTTGGGTCCGTTAATGTTGGAAGCCCAACGGAACAAAAACATTGAAATGTATACATTTGCTGAAATAACTAAGTTTAGTGGATATGTTGGAAACTTTGAAGTGGAAATCACTCAAAAACCTCGATATACGACTCAAGATTGCAATGGATGCGGTGCTTGCTTTGAAGTGTGCCCTACAATTGGTGCTTGTGAATTTAACCAAGGAATGGATCCACGAAAAGCAATTTACATCTCATTTGCACAAGCCGTTCCCTCAAAAGCACAAATTGATATGAAAGTCTGTATCAAATGTGGAAACTGTGTGAATGTATGTGAATTAAAAGCAATAGATTTCAACCAAACGGAAACTAAAATAACCAAGAAATTCGGGGGCGTTATTGTCGCTACAGGATGGGATGAATTCATCCCCGAAATAGGATATTTAGGTTATGGGATTTATGACAATGTTATTACGGAAGTGACCTTTGAACGATTATTGGCCCCCAACGGGCCGGTAGTTGGTCATCTCGTTAAGCCAAGTGATAATCAACCGCCAAAGAGTATTCTTTTCATCAACTGTGTTGGTTCACGGGATATGAAAAGAAATATTTATTGTTCCTCGGGCGTCTGCTGCATGGTTTCAATCAAAAATGCAAAATTAGCTAAATCCCACAATCCGGAGATGGAGGTTGTAGTATCTTATATAGATATTCGTGCCGCAGGAAAGGGTTATGAAGAATACTACCTTGAAGCACGAAAAGCAAGGGTTGACTTTATTCGAACCAAAGTGGTATCCATTGAGGAGGATCCCCAATCCAAAGTACTAACTGTGATCATGGAAGATTCTCTGGATCCAAATAATACAATCAAGAAATTCGAATTTGATATGATTGTTCTGTCAACTTCAATGGTTCCCTCTAAATCCTTTGCCTCCTTGAATGAATTGCTTGGGTTGCAATTAAGTTCGAATGGATTTTTGAAAGAATTCCATCAGCGATTAAATACAGTTGACACAGATGTTCCCGGAATCGTTCTAGCAGGAGCTTGTCATGGTCCTAAAGACATCTCAGAATCGATTATGCAAGCTAAAGGCGCATCTTCATCAATGTGTAAATTGTTAGCCAATAGAGAATATCGAATCGATTTAATTCGAGCAATTACTGATACAGAGAAATGTTCTGGATGCGGTATGTGCGCTGCAACGTGCCCATATCAAGCCATCACGATCGATCTTGAACAAGGAGCGATTGTGGATAACATTATCTGTCGAGGATGTGGTTTATGTGCATCTGTGTGCGCGAATGAAGCGATCACTCTTAGATATTATCGAGGAGAACATTACAACGATTTAATCGATGGAATTTTGGTCAATGCTCTGCGATAAAGAAGAAATTCTTTATCAAATCTCAACAAAACTACCTCTACACCACCACTTGCAAAAAATAAATGAACAATTAGTCAGATGACCGTTTACTAAAAACTTCGAGTAAACATGATGCATCTTGCAACGATGAAGCTAATTGCCAAACTCTTTTTTTTCTACTACATTATTTCAAGGATGTTTCTTCTACCGGCCATTCACGAATATATATGGCATTTACTGGACAGTGGGAAATACATTTCGAACAGTTATAACATTTTGTGCCATCGATGGTTGCTTTTTGCATTTCTTTTCCCTTAAATATTCCAACATCTTGGTTGATCAACACATACGAAATTGCTTCGTGTTTACAATATTTCTCGCAAGTTCTGCATCCCATGCATAAATCTTGATCAACAAGGACTACTTTTTGAGTTTGTTGTATTATAGAAGAAGTTGTTTCTTTATATTCCGGCACTTTTTTATTCCAAACGCCCCATGTTGGTCGAAGCATCGATTTTTCTTGGGTCTGAATATGATTCAATGAATAATAGATAGATTCATCTTTGAGAAGTTGATGGGCTCGATGCAGTGCTCGCTCTTGCATTTTGGTTTTACTATCGCCAATTTGAACAAATTCGTGATATTCTTCTTCAGTAATGTTTGTGTATCTACTATCAACCATAATAAGTCCATCCACACTCTTTAGGATTTCATCCCCTTCTTGGGGAATTCGAAGATACATATCACACAACGATGGAGCAAAATCAATTAAAATATGAGATTCGTTCAAATTTGCTTTGTAATTGTTGCACATACAAAATTTATGGCGATCTACATATCTGAAATTAGGATTAGATGCATCAACGATAATTTTCAAACGATAATTTGAAAGATGCGCAATTTTTATGATTGATTTAATAGAATCCAACCCGAAGAATTGCGTCCCAACCTTCACCATACCTTTCCCATCAATTTCTATCTCAATTAAACCAGTTGTTTCATCCTGACTTGCAGTTAGGACTCCAGCAATTAACTCCGGATTCTTTGTTTTTCGATATTCAATGATTTTCTTCAAATCTGGAACACGATTTGAAATTTTCTCTCCTCTATAGACAAAATCATCCCAACTGATTGGTTTTCCATATTGGAGGGACATTTTTTTTAGGAGGAGAAGATTTAGATCAGTAATTTGAACACTTGGGATCATGGGTAAATTTTCCATAATATCCTGCACATTGGTATAATTAAACCCTTCTGTCTTCATTTGTTGAGCAAGTTCACAAATGATTTGCCAATCGGGTTTTGCATCGCGAAAGGGTGTAACGCTTGCATAAAATCGTTGGTTGTCAAATTCAATATTCGTAAGAGTTCCTGATGATTCGGGAAATGTCGTAACTGGAAAAATAATATTCGCTTTATTGGAAAAATCCGAGGGAAAAATATCTAATAAAATGATGTTCTCCACATATTTGGCCAATGTGGGGGAGATTCTTTCAGTGGTTAGCAATACTTTAATTTTTTTTTCCTTTATGGCATTGTATACAAGATCTTCTGTTTGAGGGATAAATTGGAAAACGCCATCCAAATTGGCTCGAGATCGTAATGGAATCAAATTAATATTCGGGTTTTTAAGGCAAAGATTGATTAGACTAATGAAAATATTTGATGTTGTTTGAGGTCCGACCAGAATACTCCCAATTCCTTCTTGAAATTCACTAAGCTTAGAAATTAGACTATCTTCTGATAATAGCAACTCTTCATCCAGCAACCATTTTGTTTCTGGCGCAATTTTCAATGGCGAATGTTTTAAGCTTACTATCGTCTTATTGAGATCCTTAGCCTTCTTTATATCAATTAAAATGAGAGGGTGGGATACTTGAGGATTTGCATCAACCAATAAAATCCAATCAGATTTTGGAATATGATCAAGTGATCGAGGAATCGCTGTTAATAATTGAAAATTTTCTAAGCAATTGTTATCACAAATGGTTGCTATATTGGATGTTTTTAATACTTTTGATGCAAATTGATTTAAAATAAAAGCACTCTCATTTGATAGGTCTGGAGATGCTAGCACTGCAATTTCATCGGGAGAATATTTCCGAAGCATCGTGATACAAGTGGAATATGCTTCATTGTACATGACTGGTTTTAGAATATTGTCAGAACGAATCAAAGGAGTGTGAAACTGAGTTTCATTTCGCCTATTAAAAACAGGAATGCAAAACCGTCCAAAAACACACGCTTGACCCTTATTGATCTTTGCGCTTTTGTTCGGAATAGTTTCCACAAGTTCTTCATTTTCCATGTAGTAGTTTAAACCACAGCCAATCGAGCAATGTCCACAAATCGATTTGGTGAAAATCTCACGTGTTCGTGTCCAAGTCTGCATTAAAGGGACGAGGACTCCGGTAGGACAGATATCTACACATGCCCCACAAAATTGGCAGTTAGTTTCAATATGAAGCATATTCATTGGAGTGGATATCCTGAGATCATGTCCCCGACCAAAAAAATCTATCGCATTGATTCCCCGCAGTTCTCCACAAACTCGCACGCATTTCCCACAAACGATACACAAATTATAATGTCTTTCAAAAAAAGGGTCCAAATTTTCAATTTCATAATTTTTATATTCAAATTCTTGAGTCAAATCACTCGCTCCGATGTAGTCGATAATTTCTCGGAGCTCGCACTTATTTTTTTGAGAGCAGTTATAACAGCCAAATACCCGTTTCTCGGGGTTTTTTTTGAATTGAGTTTGGTAATCTTCGCAAACCGTTTTATGACCACAAACCAGACAAGTATTCGGGTGTTCGCTGATCATCAATTGTATAATATCTTTTCTCATACGTTGAAGTTCTTCATCAATTGTAATAATATTCATTCCTGCTTTTGCAGGAGTTGAACAAGAAGGCTGAATTGGACGAAGATCCCCGACCAATTTAACAATACATAAGCGACATCCACCATAAGGGGTCATTCCATCGATATAGCATAATCGAGGAATATAAATTCCTGCACGCTCGGCAGCCATCAAGATAGTTTCCCCTTTAAAAAACTCGATTTCTTTCCCATCTATGATAAGTGATTGATTTTCCATCTACTTTCCCCCTGTTTTTTTATAGATTGCATTATTATGACAGGAACTAAAACACAATCCGCATTTAATGCAGAGATTAGTATCAATGTGGAATTTCTTCTTCAATTCCCCTTGAATTGCATTTACTGGACAATTTTTGGCACATAATCCGCATCCGATACAATTTTCATCAGAAATGTGATAAGTAATCAAATTTTTACACACTAAAGCAGGACATATTCCTTTAATATGGGCTTCGTATTCATCACGGAAATATTTAAGAGTACTAATAATGGGATTTGGAGCCGTTTGCCCCAAGCCGCATAAACTGGCATTTTTAATAGTATATGCCAAAGATTCTAATTCATCTAAATCTTCATAAGAGCCTTGCCCCGTGACGATTCTATCGAGAATACGAAGCATCTTGCGTGTACCTATACGACACGGGACACATTTTCCACAGGATTCATTTTGAGTGAACTGGATAAAATAGCGGGCCATATCAACTAAGCAAGTAGACTCATCAAGGACAATTAACCCACCACTACCCATGATTGCACCTAAAGAAGTGATCGATTTGAAATCAATTTGTGTATCGATCATTTCCACATCGAGATATTGTTCTGGAATGCATCCCCCGGATGGTCCTCCAATTTGTATCGCCTTAAATTTTTTTCCATTGGGACACCCCCCACCAATATCATAAACAACTCTGCGGATAGTGGTACCCATTGGAATTTCTATTAATCCCGCGTTGTTGATATTCCCCGAGAGACACAAAATAGCAGTTCCCGATGAATCTGCAGTTCCAATTTTTGCATAATTCTCTGCCCCCATGGCAAAAATTTTCGGAATAGTCGCCCAAGTTTTCACATTGTTAATATTTGTAGGTTTACCCCATAATCCAGAATTAGCGGGATATGGTGGGCGTGGGCGCGGACTACCTCTATTTCCTAAAATGGAACTCATAAGAGCGGTTTCTTCTCCACATACGAATGCACCAGCCCCTTTTCTAATCTGAAGATCAAAATCCAGCCCAGAATTTAGTATATTAGAGCCTAAAAAACCGTGTTCTTGAGCTTGTTCAATAGCTTTCGCCATCCGAGAGGCGGCAAGGGGTTTTTCTGCTCGAACATACACAAATCCAGAAGAAGCTCCGGTTGCATACGCACCTATAAGCATTCCCTCAATCACCGATTGAGGATCACTTTCCATAATTGTGCGATCCATAAATGCACCAGGATCTCCTTCATCACCGTTACATATCAAGTACTTTGGAGTATTTGCTTCTTGAGCAAGAAAGGACCACTTTGTTCCTGTTGGAAATCCAGCCCCTCCCTTTCCCCTAAGTCGTGAGGTTGAGACTTCTTTAATAACTTGATCTGGTTTCATTTGAAGTATCTTTTTTAGGGATTCGTACCCTCCAACAGCTAAATAATCGTTGATGTCTTCAGGATTAATTTTACCACAATTTTTTGTTGTTATTGATACTTGATACTTGTAAAAATTGATATCATCTCGTTTTTGGACGGTTTTTTTTGTCACAGGATCTTTGTACGTGAGTTCTTCAACGATTTTACCCCCAATGAGATGTTGTTCAATGATTTTTTTAACATCAGTTTTTTTTAGATATACATACAGCACACCTTCTGGATTGATCAACATCCTAGGACCTGTTTGGCAGAATCCATGGCAACCAGTGGGTTTAACTTTCACATGTTTGTCGAGTTTGTAGTCTTTAATACATTTTTCTAATTCTTCATATATTTCTTGCCCCCCAAGGGAATTACAACCTGTGCTGCAACACACTATAATTTCAATCTTCTGCTTTTTCAAGGAGTGGCCTCCATTCTACGATATTTTTTAAAAATTTTCTTTAATTTTGCTGGTGTTAGATTGCCATAGACATCTTTATTAATGAAAACAACTGGAGCAATTGCACAACATCCAAAACAGGCCACTTTTTCCAAAGAAAACAAATTATCCGAGGTAGTTTCTGTGGGTTTAATCCCTAATTCTTTAGTAATGAATTCTTCCAATAACATTGATCCCTTAACATGACAAGCCGTTCCATCACAAATTTGAATAATATATTTGCCTCTTCGATGAAATTTGAATTGGGCATAAAATGTGGCAATACCATACATTTTTCCAAGGGGAATGCCAATTCTTTCGGAAATATGTTCAATAACTTCGAAGGGTAAATAACCAAAAGATTCTTGGACGGATTGCAAAATTGTCAGCGCATTTCCATTGTTCTCTATATAATTTTGAATGATTTTTTCAACTTTTGATGTATCAATACCTGGCTTAGTTATTGTCTTTGGTTTTTCTTGGGGACTCATTTGTTTAGCTCCGTGGTTTTTTAGGGATTTCTTGGTGATTTGATCATATTAACATAAAATATTTGGCGAGGAAAGTAGATAAGTCGATCAATTTGGGCAATGGTCTTGAATCTTGGTCATTGGGATTCTGGCTATTTTGAATATTTGTGGATACTTCTTTCAGATAACAATTATAATGAACAATACATTTTGGGCAAGTAGTGACGATATAATCTGCACCTATATCCATTGCTTCTTGTATTCGAAGCTCTCTGAACACTTTCTTTTCTGCATTACAATCAAGAAAGGCTGATACACCACAACATAATGAGGTAGTGCGATTGTGTTTCATTTCTAAATAGGTAATTCCGGGTAGAATGGATAAAATTTGTCGTGGAGGTTCAAATATATTACTTAAGCGTCCAAGACGGCATGGATCATGATAGGTAACCTTCATTTTTAATGGATGCATAAACATTTTTTTGAGTAACTCGCTCTGGATAATATATTCACTGAAATGGATGACTTTAAAATCACATTCAATCACCAATTTGGGGTACACATATTTCCACATGTAGTATCCTTCAGCACATTCTGTAATGATGGTTTTGACTCCCGCGTCTTTAAATTTTTGCACATTGAATTCGGCTAATCTTTTTGTATTGTTTGTATCTCCCATCCAATATAGATCATGGCCGCAACACTTTGTTTCTAATATAACAGGGACAATATCATTTTGATTTAAAAGCTTTATAGCACCTCGGGCGATATCAGTAAATTCACGATTAGGTATTTCAAACAGATCTTCCATAAATTGAAAACATCCTAAGAACAAACCAATTTCACCTGTATCAGTAAATTTTAGTGAAGGATCGGACCTAATATAATCAATGCGATTAATAACTGATGCGGATTGACTATGGAGAGTGGAATTTAGTTGCATCATTGACTGATGGGTACAATGTTGTTGAAGTTCTTTCGCATTGAGCTTATTTTCGAATGAGTATTCCCGTAAAATACGGATAATCTCTACGATATTCATCCCTTCACCTGGTTTAGACATTGGACATTCTGTCATACACTGTTGGCAAGTGATGCACTTATAGATATCTTCATTATCAGCTAAAAAAGAATCCATATCTTTTAACCCGTTTAACCTCAATTGGGATAAGAAATAGCGAGGAGAAAAATCTTTTACCAGATTTAGAGGACATACCATACTACACGCATTGCACGTATAACAATAGATCGATATATCAAGCAGTTTTTTTAAATCAAGCGAAGAAATGTTATGAATCAAATTTGTGTGTCCTCCAAAATGGGAAAATTATTGATCGAACTTTATTTATTTAACAGTAAGGTAATTGAACATTTATTAACGTCTACTTCAACATTTATATGTGTTGTCGAAGAAGAAATCTGCTCAGAAAGATTTTACTCAGAAGGAGATAAAAATTGGAGTATATATCTGTCATTGCGGTTTGAACATTGGGGGCGTTATTAATGTTGATCTCTTAGTTGAATTTGTAAAAACACTGCCCTTTGTTTCTGTCGCTCGCCAATACAAATTTTTTTGTTCTGAAGTGGGACAAAATATGATTAAATCAGATATACAAGATGATTTAGTCAATCGAGTAGTAGTTGCAGCATGTAGTCCGCGAATGCACGAACCAACCTTTCGTCAAGTGTTGGCTTCAGCAGGATTAAATCCTTACTATTTTGTTCAAGCCAACATTCGAGAACATGCGACTTGGGTTCATATGTATGATGTTCCTGGAGCAACACGGATTGCAAAAGACCATTTACGCATGCAAATTGGAAAAGCAGCTGCACTAAAAGCGCTATACCCACAAAAGGTTAAAGTTTTGCCATCGTGCCTTGTTATTGGAGCAGGAATTTCGGGAATATTTTCCGCACTTGAATTGGCAATTCAAGGTTACCAAGTCTACCTCGTGGAACGAGATCTCTCGATAGGAGGACATATGGCACAACTTGATAAAACATTTCCAACAATGGATTGCTCTGCATGTATTTTAACACCTAAGATGGTTGAAATCTCCCGAAATCCACAAGTTAAAATCTTATCATACTCAGAAGTTGAAAAAATCGATGGATATGTCGGCAATTTCAGAGTTTCTATTCGGCAAAAAGCCCATTATGTTAATCAGGAAAAATGCACTGGATGTGGAGCTTGTGTCCAATACTGCCCCGTTTCGATAGGAAATGAATTTGATCTGGGAATGAATGCCCGTAAAGCCATTTATATACCATTTCCTCAAGCGGTGCCGGGAAAATATACGATTGATCTCAACCATTGTATTCACTGCGGAATTTGTTCTCGACCAGATGTTTGCGAGCCTGGAGCAATTAACTTTGATGATAACGATAATATATTAGACCTCGATGTTGGAACAATCATTGTAACGACGGGTTACGATGTAATTAATCCGCAATACTTGCACAATTATGGATATGGCAAATATGAAAATGTGATTAATGGACTTCAAATGGAACGTCTTCTTAGTAGCACAGGACCCACATTGGGAAAACCTGCCCGACCTTCCGATAATAAAGCACCTCACTCTATAGCATGGATTCAATGTGTGGGAAGCCGAGATACACGAGCAGGCTGTCACCCCTATTGCAGCCGTGTGTGTTGTTTATATGCAATTAAACAAGCTCGTCAATATAAAGAAAAACATCCAGAAGCGGAGATTTATATCTTTTATATAGATATTCGCGCTTTTGGAAAAGGATATGAAGAGTTTTACGAAAGTGCTTCCCGAGATTATCGAATAAAATTCATTCGTGGAAGAGTATCAGAGTTAGCAGAAAATCCAGAGAATAAATCAATAATAATCCGAGGAGAAGATACTTTATTTGGAAAACCCCTCGAAATTCAAGTAGATATGGTGGTTCTATCCGTTGGTCTGGAATCGAGATATGATGCAGAACAGCTGAGTACGCAGCTTACCATTCAACGTTCAGCAGATGGGTTTTTTTTGGAAGCTCATCCAAAATTGCGACCGGTTGATAGTTTGACTGAGGGTATTTTTATGGCAGGAGCTGCTCAAGGCCCTAAGGATATTCCAGATGCGGTGGCTCAAGCAAAAGCTGCTGCAGCGAGTGCAGCTTCCTTGATGGCTCAACAGGAAATTGAAGTGGAACCCTATTATTCATTTGTAGAAACGGGATTATGCTCGGGATGCCGTTCCTGTATCGAACAATGCCCATTTGGAGCAATATCGTTTAATCAATCAATAAACAAAGCAGAAATAAATAGCATTAAATGCAAAGGTTGTGGTACTTGTGTTAGTACTTGTCCAAGCAATGCTATAACCCAGAATCATTTTTCTACCCCCCAACTAATGGCTATTATTAACTCTATTCTAGGAGATACTTAAAATGACCGACACAATAGGGAAAAACTTGGAGACAGTTTCAGATAGTGATCCAGCATTGAATAATGATTTTGAACCTTTCATTTTGGGGATTTTTTGTAATTGGTGTACATATACAGGCTGTGATCAAGCGGGAACCTCTCGAATGCAACGACCCGCAAATTTACGTGTAATGCGAGTAATGTGTTCAGGCCGAGTAGAACCTGCAATGGTGCTAGCTGCTCTGAAAAGAGGAGTCGATGGAGTATTAGTTGGAGCGTGTCACATTGGTGATTGTCATTATGTTAATGGAAATCACAAAACGGTGCGTCGGATTCCAATGATTTCTAAGTATATCCAACAATTTGGAATTAATCCAAACAGAGTTTGGTTAAGACATATTTCTGCAAGTGAAGGTGCAGAACTGACTGAAATTGTTCATGAGTATGTCAAGATTCTTAAAAAAATAGGACCAAATCCCTTTAAAAAAAATAAATAACACCAGTTGCTTGTCATTGGTAATGGAAAAGTGAGAAGAAAATGGGAAAAAGCTTGCGGGAAAAAATATCTGACATTAAAGAAAAACCGAAAAAAATCGCTTTCGTGTTCCGAAATTTTATGTGGGAAGGATTTTCAAAGAAACTACTATTTTTAATCTGGCTAGTCCTACTTATTTATTTTCCGATTTGGAATCCCATTTATACTGATGAATCCCAATGGATTCATTTGGACGAAGTCCTTCGTGTTTTGATAGATCTAATATTTTCCTTATTGCAATTAACCCTACTCTTCTTCACGATAATACATCAATTATTAGAAAAAAAAATGGAAAACAAATTAGTTTTCTTCTTGTTTCTTTTAATTTCAGCAGTTTGTGCCTTCATATTTTATTTCTTCATCCCCTACAGTATTATTGTTATACCATTATTCGGTATAGGAGCCTATATTTTGCAGAATTTATCTATTATTGGAAACAGTGCCCCCATTGTCCAAAAATTAAGCAAACCTTTTCATTTTGAGAATCGTCAAGTAAAACCCTTCTGGTTTATTACCATTGAAAGTGTCATCGTAATATTCGGAATTGTTTATGTTAAAAACTATATACTTTCAGATGAACTTAACACGATCTCTCCTTATGCCTACAAATTTTGGGCATGGACCACAGTTTCATTTCTTATTGTTGCAATCCTAATCCTGTTTGTTATCCGAAAAAAAGATACTCCATTTTATCGGCAAATGAAGGGATTCTTTCTTTTTATTATTCCAATACTACAAATTTACAATATTTATATCATTTTTCAAGATATCTTGTCCATTTTAACACCTGAAGGATCATCTTTACCGTTGATTTTGGATCTAATTGTATTTTCATTATTAGCGCTTTGGGAATTATTGAAAAGTATTGGAAATCAAATCGATTTAAGGGAAGAGATTGATACTTCCAAATTTTACTCTTCAATATTATGGAGCTATTCAATCACTGCGTTTGTTCAGTATAATGCGCTATTTGGAGCCGAAGATGGATTTACATTAAACGATTTTTCCGAGATGCTTTCATTAATATTTGCTGGATTTGGAATTTTATACATGGTAAACAATCTTGGAAAGTCTGTTGCTGACCAACGTAATATTCAAAATTTCTCTCTAAAAAAATTTCTTTCAGGAAAAGAGTTCGCTACCCAAAATTGAAAAAAATATAACTGTAACTGCAAAATTCGACCTCAATATGAATATAAATCCGGGAGAATCAATTGACTATTCTCAACAAAATATTCTTGTGACCCCCCTTGTTCTTATTATTCCACAAATGGATATTCTTCCATTCTAAGGTTATTTAAGGGAATCTTATGCGATATAGTTTCAAAAGTTGGTCGAAAAAATTTATATTAATAACTGAGATATTAGTTGTAGTGACTAATTGAATGGTAAACATATGGCGGGAAATAAAATTTTGGTTTAATCCAACTAAATCATTTATTGATGGTGGACCAGTGAAGAAAAGTTGTCAAATTTGTCCAAAATGTGGCTCAGTAAATCCAGTGAAGTTTAAAAGAGAAAAGTATGTATGCAAAGTTTGCAAATCAGCCAATAAAAACACAGATTTTAAATCCAAATCTACTTAAGCAAACCTATAAACTTATTGTTAGATCAAGAGAAGTAAGAAAAGAGCAAAAAATGCACCCAAACCTACATTCTGCCTCGTGATTGAATTAGATAAAATTATTAGGAGATCTTGCGATATGTTATTCGATGAACATATGGCGGAAATGAAAGAATCACCTGTAAGCAAAATAATAGGATTTTGGACGGGTGCGGCGATTTGGCTTGTAATTATGACAGCATTTGGATGGTGGGTTGTATGGTGGGCCTATTTTCCATTAATTGGGGTATTCTCTGGTGCGATTCGGCAAACAGCCAACTATTTGCATAATCAAAAACAAACTACTCAACTCCAAAATCAAACAATGGTCTCTGGAGCTACCATTGCTTCTGATCAAGAACATTCAATATCTACCCTAAAAACTTGTTCTGGATGTGGAGAAATGATTGAGGATCCCAATATCAAATTTTGTTCATACTGTGGAGCTCAATTAAACTAGTTCAAATCCCTATTATTCACAACACATATTCTTTTTTTTAGTTGAATTAAAAACATTCTTCGCTTGGGAATTACTGTCGTAACTGCAAAATTCGACCCCAGCATGAATATATTTCCGGGAGACTTAATTGATTATTCACTACCAAATATTCTTGTGACCCTCCTTGTTCTAATTGTTCCACAAATCGATATCCTTCCATTCCAAGGTTATGTAAGGGAATTTTACACGATATAGTTTCAAAAGCACTGGAGATGATTATTAAAAGAGTTTCACGCGAAGATTTTCGGAGAAATGCAAGAATGTGTTCATTTGCGTACAGAGGAATCAAATTTCCATATTTCAACGCATGATGATCCCCTCGAATTTGAATACAAAATTTATAATGATTTAGAAGAGCACGATTTTCCTCTGTTATATTGAAGGGAACCTTGGGCATTGGTTGCCTGACAGCCTCATCGGAAATTGCTGTTTTTATTCCACGTAATCCAATTTCATCGCCATAATAGATCTTTGGGATTCCATTAAGTGTGAATAGTAATAAGACAGCAGGGTAAATGTGCAAATACTCATCCAACTGTGACAAAATTCGACTCGAATCATGATTGCTTAAGAAGTTCACTAGAGTAAGATCTTTATTTAAGCCCCATTCAGGATGAAAGGAGCGTTCGAGATTTGATTTAAGTTCATGCATGTTAGCATGATTGAAGGAACTCCAAAGTGATTTATAGACTTCGTAACCTGTCCCTCCATCCAAAGTATTCGGACCAATCCACTTGGAATAGGGCCCATGGATCATCTCACCAATTAAGAGACAATCGGGCTTGGTTCTCTTACAAATGTCTCGAAAATCATACCAAAAAAAGTTGGGAATCATATAGGCCACATCCAGCCGCCATCCATCTATTCCAATCTCCCCCAACCAATATTGAGCGACGGAAAATAAATAATTGCACACATCCGGCTGCTCCAAGTTTAATTTTACAAGCGAATAATGACCTTCCCAATTTTTATAATCAAAACCATCTTTATAGGAATTATCTTTTGCAAAATCGACATAATGCCAATGCTTCCTCCAAGAAGTCTCCCCATGGGCTTGAATATCCTTAAAGGAAGGAAATTCTCTCCCTACATGATTAAAAACCCCATCAACAATCACCCGAATATTTCGATCATGGAGTTCATCTACAATGGTTTTAAAAAGGTCGTTCGTACCCAATCGATGATCAATCTTCATATAATCTGTTGTATCATAGCCGTGACGCACAGATTCGAAAATTGGCCCAAATTGGATGACAGACACTCCTAATTCAACGAAGTGATCATAATAATCCCGAATAAGTTCTAGGCGAGGGGTTGTGATTGGATCATCTTTTCCATATTTTGGGGTGTTAAAAAATCCAAATGGGTAGATATGATAAAACACAGCATTTTTTGCCCAATCAGGAATATAATTGATATTTTCCAAATCTACACCTCTAACCAAGCAACTGATATTAAATAAAAAATTTCACTTCGGAAAGTTCAATCTTTGCTTGTTCATATATAATTTCACAAATCAAATTAAAAAAAGTATCACCCTAAATCCATTTCTGAGCTAAAATGATCAATCTTTATTTCTCAAAATATATGCTAGAAGGGGGGTTAAAGTATCGATGATATTGTATGTTGAAATGGGTTCAATTTGCTTTTTTTTAAAAAGAGTATAATACTCGCCATAATTTCCCTTCTCAGTAATCGTTCGTGAAAACTGCACTTCATTTCCCAACCATGCTTCTAGAGCGGCTAAATTTCGATGAACTTTCATTAAATCAACGATTTTTTCTGGAAAATGCAAATTAAGCTTAAATTTCGTGAAACAGTTATTGAGAATCCGAATATCGAAGCCTTGATTAAAAACCAATTGAATGTCTAATGAATTATCTTTGGGGATGTCTTCAGAATTTTCAATTTTCTGTGGAAATTGACCATTTTCAAGAAATTTCCATGTTTTTAATAACATAGATCCCACATTTTCGGGTTTCCGATTCATATTAATAATTTGATAAGTGGCGATAAGAAATGAATCAGCCTTATATTGCAAATATGATTGACTCACATGGTTAATGTAGCCCTTTTGAGCCGACGGCATCCAACTTGTAGTTTCGATATCTAAAGAAGCAATCGATTTGTTGATAAGTGAGGGAGGAAATTTATTTAAAAGGAGCGTTTTTGCAATGAGCTGATAAGTTTGGGCAATTTCGGCTTGATATTCGGATAACCATATCTGATTTTCAGGAACATCATTGGAATTTGATATACCATGAAAAATAATTTTATTAGAGAAAAATTCAGGGGTTAGGGATTCCATGGATGTATTCAATGGAATTTCAAGGGACACATGACGTTCTACAAACTCCGGCTTAATAAGATACATATCACAGGTCTTCGTTTGAGCATTAAATTTCGCGTTGTCAATCCCTTGCGCACATTTTTCCAGATCTTCAAGTTGAAAATGCTCACATGAATTGCAAATTCCATAATTTGATTTCCTTCGTTTACCTGGCACATTGTAGTTATTTCATTGGAACAAAAAAATTTTTGTAATTGGATATTTTTTTTTGAAAATGAAGAAATTTTTTTTTTATTCACGCTTTATTTGTTTTATTTATGTTAAAATCAACTTTAAAAATTGGATTGTTTTACTATTCAGGAACAGGGGCTACAGCTTATTTTGCCCAAAAAATAGCTGAATCGATGCAAAATAATGGACATACAGTCACACTCATTCGATACAGAAGTCAAAACCATACGGATTTTGACGAATATGATCTGATCGGATTTGGAGCAGCCGTTTGGGTTTGGCGGTCTCCTAGAGTTTTCACAAATTTCTTAAAAAACATAAAGCTTAACAATAAACCCTACTTCATATTCCAAACTTGCGGAGGTACTCCTGGAAATGCGCAATGGAGCATTTATAAATCTTTAAAACATAATAACGGGATTTATTTGGGTGATACGGTCGGAATGGGCGCAAATAACATTCGATCTTGGCGGGCAAACCTTTCTGAACCTGAAGACACCAAAAATCTTGTGAATCCAGCAGACATTGAAAAGGCAAAAGCATTCGCAACTAAAATGTGTTCACAATTAACATCCACTGAAACAGAAGAATGGCCGAAATTTGCATCAATACCTCCCCAAAAATACTTTAAATGGTCTGTTTTAGGAACAGTTTCAAGCCATCGCTGGCAAATGCAAATGTTAGTTGGAAAAAAAAAACTGATTCAAGACAAATGCACAAAATGTGGCCTATGTGCAAATAAAATCTGCCCTTCTGGAGCAATAACTTTGAATTCAGACAAATATCCCGAATTTAATGAAAAACTCTGCCAAGGATGTCAGGGGTGCATCAATCTCTGCCCAACTTTAGCAATCGAGACTAAATCAAGCCGAACCAAACAACCATTTGTAACTTATCGAAAAGAAATAACTAATCTTTAAACTGTAGAATAGCGTTTCCGAAAGATCTCCTTCAAATGGAATATTTTTTCATCGGGAATCACATGTGGCTCTCCAATTAGGCATGCATTAATGTAAATCTTCGCCATTTTTTCAATAATTACAGCAGTCTTAATACAATAATCTGAAGTACTTCCAACCACTAAAACACCGTGATTGGAAATTAGCACAGCATTTTGATCTTTCATGGCGTTAAGAGATTCGATAGGAACTTTATCAGTCCCTGCACTAGCAAATTCTGTACATGGAACCCCACCCCCTAAGAATAGAGCCATTTCTTCAATGATGACAGGTAAATCTTTATGAGATACAGCCAATGAAGCTGCGAACGGGGAATGCGTATGAAGGATGCATTTCACTTTAGGTCGATTTTGATAAATAATGCTGTGCATTAAAAATTCACTAGAAGGTTTTAATCCTACATCGATCTTTTCTCCATCAAATTTCATGTGAACCATATTTTCAGGCTCAGGTTTACTATAATTATTTCCAGTTGGAGTAATAATTAATTCATTGGTATCCTTCACTCGTAAACTTACATTCCCTTCTCCATGTTTTACCAAACTTTCGAGATAGATTTTCTTACATATGGAAGCAAGAGATACTTTTAACTGGCTGATTTCATTGGACATTTTAATTAAATAACAAGATTTATTGAAATTAATAGTTTTGGAGAAGAAGAAGAATTTTTCTTTTAGATAACCGCATATCAATAAAGTAATGAATTTGCCAAATCGATTAAACCAAGTAAAATGCAAAGAAAAAAAAAGGAATAAAGTAATTTTGGCAGAATTACATCTCTTTTTGCTCGATTCGATCTATCCTAGTTTTTACTGCAAATTTTGTTTTAGAATTCACACTAAGAATCGTCGTTAATGCCAATAATTCAAGGATTTGAAACACAGAAAACCCGGGAATAGATTTCGCTGCAGGTCCATATAAAGTGTAGTAACTGATTGGTTTTACCAA
Organism: Candidatus Lokiarchaeum ossiferum; assembly: GCA_025839675.1. Classification (GTDB taxonomy): domain Archaea; phylum Asgardarchaeota; class Lokiarchaeia; order Sigyniarchaeales; family Promethearchaeaceae; genus Lokiarchaeum; species Lokiarchaeum ossiferum. The sequence continues at coordinate 3,783,217 of CP104013.1, read as the reverse complement.
ACAAAAATCGTCAGCATACTCAATATAGCCATCATGTTCATCTTTATACACCATTGAAGATTCTCCAATCCCATCATTGTCTCGATCCGTATTTGGTTCACTTGAGTAATAATTTCCCAGACGACTGGTAAAATTTTGTCCCCCATAGGAATAATCAAACTCTTCCTTAGACATCTGATGTGTGAGGGAATGGTGCTTTAAAGAAAAGATAAAAAAACGATTAGTGTTGAATGTGTTGAAATAAATCATTGTTTCAAAACAATATTCTAAAGAAATTCCATGCTCTCCAAGAAACTCGTTCCCTACGATTAAGGTATCATTACTGTATTGTGCATAAATTCCAAAACTGAAATTAAAAAACCGATTATTTTTAATAATTGCATTATTCACATGGAACATTTGAATTCCTGCATCTCGATAGGAACTTCCTCCATTTTGAAAAGTAATATTCTCTATTTTAAAGAAAACTGTTGAATTTTCAAGTAAAATAATTGTTCCATTATTCCCGCCATCTATTGTACAGTCAGCTAACAAATAAGGGTCCGCTTCAGTTCCAGATCCAGTACAATTACCAGCACTTTTGAATTCTGACCATCCTTCATTTCCAATGATGTGAATTTTAGAGTGTAAAATTGGAGATGTAGTCGATTTTTCGACGATTCCATTAACTTGATTTAAATCTGAATAGAACCCAACGGTAAAAATTGCAAAAAATACACATAAAATAATATTAAATAGTTGTTTTCTTGGATATCCTAGCTTGAACGTTAACATCACTTCCTTAACCATAAATGTCATTCTTTTGAAATTTATAACATTATTGACCTAAGTATTACAATAAAGTACTAAAAAAAATGAACTTGAGAAAGTTCAACTACATCTTAGTATATAGATTTATTTGATAGCTTTCTTGTCTTTCAATCTTGGACTTTCCCCAACTAAATTTCGGTGGGATTTTGCAAATTGACGCTTAATTTGTTCGATATTAGCAATAATTAACCGTTTCATGTTTGGGGACATAGCTGAAATTTCCGCATCAAATACCATGAGCGGATGCTGCTGTTCCAAATATCGAGGTTTCAAAATACCTTGAGCAATTTTATAAGGAAGACAATATTGAGGACCGGTTAGTACTAATCCGTCAAAACTACGATCTTCCAACACTTCCATCCCACGTCCAACAGACAATGTCGCTTCTCCAAAGATGAGTGAATTGTATCCATTATCACATTTATTTAAAGCATGTAATACATTAGATGGTTTTGACACAATGAGTCCGGTACGTTCAAATTTCTTCCGTAGTCTTTTTTCAATGCTAGTCATTAACTTATAGAGTAATTGACTCGCATAAAATCCAGGAGTTAGAGGATCCCAAAGATTACGGTTTCCTTGGACGTTATCACGCATTTTCTTTACATATCTATCTCGATATTTGGGTCCCGCAATAACGCTACCAAATGGAATGGCCGCTACGAAAATTTCAAAGAGATCATTCGATTTAACAATAATTCCGTGTTGGGCATACAAAGCTTTCATTTCCTTCAAAAAGAAAGGACTGTATCGAACAAAGAAGTCCCCATCGAGTAACACTTTAGGACAATCTTGGGGAGACATTTTTGTGGGAATGGTTTTAATCTTTTGAACAAATTTATCAATTTCCCGATTTGATTTTTGCATTTCTGTAAAATCAGCTAGAAATTCATCTAAATATTTTTGGAACAAATCCATCGCTCCATCTTCTCCTACAACTTGGAGAGTACTGGAAACCTCATGTATAAGATCCCCAAGAGCCATCATTTTTGGAGCATATTGGATGAAATCCTTATTCATGAACCCAATGTAATGGTATTCCTTGTTAATTCCAAAGAAGAAGACATCTTTAATTTTATTTTTAATCAAAAATTCGGTCATAAATTGTTTGTATTGACATACGACACAAGGTTCTCCTCCTGTTAAAATCATATAGCCAGAAATTTCACCGGGTTTTCGATTTTTTACAATATGTAAAATTTGTCCCAAAACGATTGGCAAAGGAACACATTCTTTTCCAGAACAATGTTTTAATCCTTCAATAGGATATTCTAGTTGGATATCACCAATATGTCCCATATTGATTCCGGCATTTACCAAAAATTTCTCAATTAAGGCTGTATGAATTTCTGAAAAACAAGGCATATAGACTTTTATGCGCTCGTCGGTGAAGTCCATTCGTTCCCCATCGGATGTGATTACAACTGGTTTTCCATTTTCTTCAAATACCTTGGATAATTGATAATCATTAATTGGTTTTGGCGCTCGTGAGAGTTGATAGTTTTTTATAATCTCTAAAAAGGCTTCCAATCGAGTTTGGGTTCCCGCATCAGCAACATGAGCATCCAATTCCAATAAAAGATACGGTTTTGAAGCCATTTCACTACGTACATGATTCTGAATGAATGCATCTACCGTGCAGCTATAATTATTAATGTAGAGTAAAAATAAATTATCGTGCTGTTGTACCAGATTGACTGCTTCTTTCACGTAATTCGCGAAATACCATGAAATATCGGTTTTGGAAACTGGTTCAAGAAAATCAAAAGGAAGCACGTTTACTCCCATACTCACCAACTTCTTTGGAATAGATTGTGATGTCTCGGCAGGATAGACATTATAACTGCGACCAACAACGATAATCCCAATTTCATCCGAGTTGGTGATTCTATCCAATATCTCCCGCCCTTTTTCTTTAATTTGGGCTTCTAAGGAATTTTGATACAATGCAGCTTTTTTATACGCCTTGTGACATTGTTCAATAGGGATGTTGAATTGGTCATGAGCAAGCTCGATGAGGGCTTCATTTTCCAAATAACCATCGGAATAGTCCAATTCAGGCGTTAAAAATGTGGATTGATCAAATATGGGTAAAGTTAAATACGGAGCAGATAAGGTAATCGGACAAAAAGTGGAATCTACCCATTTTTGACTTCGTTTTAACTTATGAATATAAGGAATAAAGAGCAACTGTATACCGCGCTTCACTAAATTTGCCACTGCCCCATGCATGATTTGAATAGGATAACAAAATGGAGCATTTGGCAAAAGTTCTACATCAGGTTCTATATCTGAGAGGACAACTTCAAAACCAAGATTGGTAAAATAGGAAGAGAAAAGAGGATAAAGCGCATGGGTCAAAAGAGCCCGTGGAATACCAATTTGTGTTTTTATTGCGATATTCTGTGTTCCGGAAATCTCAGTTAACGCAACTTCAGGATTATACATGAACCCATTCCGCCATGCCACCAAGTCTTCTTTTTCAATAACATTATCATCTTTCTTCCAACTATGTTCCCACTTTGTACATTTCCCTCCAAAAGGAAATTTACGTTCTCCGACTTGATATCGTTCGATTTGACAAAAATTTTCACAAGATTTGCACACAAATTGTCCAATGTGTCGCATTTCGGTATCAATTAATGAAGATAAAGTAGTGGAAGCTTCCATTCGAGAGATTAAGTGATTGTTATATTTGAACTCAGACATTAAAGCGATCCCAAAGGCACCCATCAATTCTGGAAAAGGAGGAATAATTATTTCACGTCCCGTTATTTGGGCAAAAGCATAACCAACGGCATTATTTTTGGCCACTCCCCCTTGGAAAAAGATTTTATTTCCAATTGGACGAGAACCTTTGACTTTATTCAGATAATTATTAGATATAGAGTATACTAATCCGCCAATAATATCATCGCGCTCATATCCTTCTTGCAATGCAGTTCGAATATCGGAATTTATAAAGGCAGCACAGTCGGCTTTGAATCTGACGGGATGTGTAGCATTTAGAGCCACATCGCAAATTTCTGTAACCTTCACATTCAAATCGCATTTAGCACTTTCCTCCAAGAATGACCCTGTACCTGCTGAACACGAAGCATTCATCGCATAGTCCACTGGGACCTCATTTTGCAAGAACATATATTTTGCATCTTGACCGCCGATTTCAAAAATTGTATCGACTTCAGGATCAAAGTAGGCAGCACCCATGGAATGAGCTGAAATTTCATTAAATATTCCTGAAGTACCCAGATAAGCCCCAACCATTTGGCGTCCGGAGCCGGTGACTCCAACCAATTTGATTTTTTTATCTCCGATTTGACCAATAATCTCCTGCAGACAATCTTTGGTGGCTTGTATAGGATTTCCATTAGTTCTTCCATAAAAAGAACCAAGAATTGCAGATGTCTTTTCTTCCATAACCACTGCTTTAGTAGTAGTAGATCCAACATCAATCCCTAAAATATATTCTTTATTCTCATCATTCGATAGAGAAGATTCGGGCATTTCCATTAGTTTTACAAGATGCCCAAAATCTTTAAGGTTGGGTAAAGTGCTAAAAGAATGAGCAATTTTCAGATTGGGGGTTAAATTTTGAGGGTTTTCCTGAACAAGAAGTGCTGTTCCATAGGCTTCATAAACAGGACTGAACTTGGTAATATCTACATTTACATCCGGTAAGCGATCGCGAAGTTTTGTTACAAATGTACTATTTAATGAGAGACCTCCAATCAATAAAATATTCTTAGCCTTTACTTTTGATTGATTGATTAACCCTAAGGCTTGGTTCACCATGTTTGATAACAAAGAACTCAGAACATTTTCTAATGGAGCTTCACCTTTATTCAACTTGTGTGTTATATCGGATTTACAGTGCACCGAACATCGAGAAGCTAAACGAATATTTTTTCCTTTAGCGGCTAATTCAATTGCATCTTCCAAAGACAGATTCAACCGTTCTATTTGCTGGATGAAGAATTCTCCACTCCCCGCAGCGCATTTGTCTTGAGATAAAATATTCACTATATGACTTTGATCATCTAAAATATAAAGTGTAAAAGACTCTCCCCCCAAAGAAAGCACTATATCATATTTTTTATTGGAAGAAACCAATCCACTTTCAATTGCAGTATTATCCGAAATAGACCCAAAAGTTCCACAAACTTCGTAAAATGATTCTTCGGCTGATACACGACTATCCAAAATTTCAGCCAATATTTTTTGTGGATTTCCTAAATGCGGTTCCTTAATCGATTCTAATTCACCATAACCATCAGAAATTACAACATTGACTGATACAGACCCGATGTTAATTCCAACATACTGGGCATTGTCACTCATTCTTTTCATATTCAAAAGTCACTAACATTTTTGGCTATTAAAACAGAATGGGAAGTTCATGAATTAAACTACTTAGACAATAGGTTGTCTGTTAATTGTTAAGCATACATAGTAAATAGGTTAAATCTACATAGTTTTATTTTCAATAATGCATAGTTGATATAAAATTGATTAAGGGAGAAAGCAGTTTGACTGAAACATGAAAGATGGTATAATTCTAAAAGTGAATGAAATTTTGATTTATTTGAAAAATTTATTAAGCGTTTTATTAATCCATCCATCTTTTAGCCCAGAGCGAAATACGTTCAAAAATATCTTCCAAGTCTTTCCCTGCGTCCGTTAAAGAATATTGAACCCGCATTGGGATCTCATTAAACACTTCCCGGATAATCAGTTTTCTTTTTTCTAAATCACGCAATCGTTCTGTAATCGTTTTTGGACTTCCACCAATTTGATTAAGAATTTCATTGAATCTCAATTGTTTATTATCCAGAAGAAGCCGAATGATTTGTAAAGTATGCTTTTTCCCAAATAAAGATAAAATATTCTTTGTAAAACAATTATTTTGACAAGCAGGATTATTTTTGCTAGATATACAATGCCATTCAAGTGGAGCATCTGCTAAGGATTGATGTTTTTCAACAGAATCATTTGCTTGTATTTTTTGATTATTTATATCCATCTTTGAATTTCACTCCAATACTTCCCAATTGGAAAGTTACTTCTACACTTCACTCTTTGAAGTTTAAATACTTCATTAAATATAATATATGTATTCTTCTTAAAGATTACGAGGATGATAAAAAATGAATGAAAAAATAACAAAAGATCATAAAAATGATTGTGAATGCGATTTACCAGAAGTAAGAGATTCATTTAAGGACGGAAATTGCTCTAAAGAGCAAATAATAAAATGCCATGGTCATGAAATGGTCATTAAGCTAGAAAAAGAAGGTAAAATTGTATAATTTTTTGATCCTATCAAAATCTACCCCATTTTTTACTATTTTTCTTTGAATATTATTAAAAATGCTTGAGATCACTTTTTTGATAAATAAACTAATCATTTCGAAATTTTCGATTTGTGGTTAAAATACGATGGAAAAGCATCCAAAAACATTTTTGATCTCATTCAAATAACCATTTTTTTTCTTTCTACATAGTTATTATTTTGAAGAGGAGAAAAAATGGTCATTAAATTAAATCAGATTTCTGAACATGTGGTGATATCAGATATTAATTGCAACTTTTACGAACAAGTAAATCAAGCAGCAATCCTATGTAAGAACTACGCAATAATTGTTGATGCCAACTTACTTCCTACGGAAGGTAAAGCTTTTCGGCAAGCAGTTGAAGAAAAATATAAGTTACCAATTAAGTATCTCTTTTTGACCCATTTTCACACAGATCATATTGGTGGCATGCAGGAATACTTCGATACAACCATTATCAGTTCATCAATCTTGCAAAAAATGATGGAATCTGAAATTCCAGCCAAAATTGAGGAAAATAAAAAGAAATACATCAATAAATTTCCAGAGAGAGCAGAAGAAATCCAGAATATGAAAGTCAGAATACCTGATCTTGGAATTTCAAAGCAACTTACAATTCATAATGGTTCAATAGAAATCAATTTTGTATTCGCAGGAGGACATACTCCTGGTTCATCTTTTATTTATATTCCAGAGGATAAAGTGGTCATAGCAGCAGATTTACTTTGGGAAAACAGAATCCCCAATTCAACAGGAACATGGAGTAACCCAGATGGTTGGATCACACAACTAAAAAAAATAATCGATCTCAAAGCAGAATGGTATATACCAGGCCATGGAAAACCAATCAAGTATGAAAATATGCAGCATTATTTAGATTATCTCACAGGAATGAGAACTAGTGTTCTAAATTCACTAAAACTTGATTCCTTGGAAACAAGTAAAAATTTTCAAGAAATTTATCCAATGATTGAAAAGAAATATCAACAATGCCGAGAGAAAAATATCAAGCGATGGATCAAATTCTATTCTGTCGAAGATTTATAATTTATTTTTCCGACAGATCAAATATGCTACCTCTTTTTTGATTTTGTTCAATTTCAATTTTGACATATTTATATTACACACAAAAGTAATAATTTGATCTCAATTCTACAAGATTTGAGAATCATTTAATGATATTTCTAAAGAAGTATGCAAAAAACATACACATTTATCACAAAGGTTTATTAGCAATACACACTAAAATTACATAGTAGTAAAAAAAAAATGATTGATTATCTATGATCTCCTACAACGAAGTTTCCGAAAAATCCTTCCAAGGATTTATTATCATTTTCATTACCCAATTTATTTCAATGATCGGGTCAATGATTGTTTCTTTTGCTGTTATTTGGTACCTCGCTGAATCAACTGAAAGTAGTTTGATTCTTTCGATTGCAAGTATTGCATCTATTGTTCCCATGATTATCGTATCGCCATTTTCAGGAGTGATTGCGGACAAATTTAATAAAAACTTGATCTTAATTATTTCTGATGCTACCCAAGCATTAGCAACATTTGTTTTAATTATCTTATTTCAACTTAATGTAGCAGAATTGTGGCACATCTTGGTCCTATTAGGGATAAGGGGCACATGTCAAGGTTTTCAGAACCCAGTTTCAGTAAGTCTAACACCTTTAATGGTTCCAGAAAAAAAAATCAAAAAAATCAATTCAATAAATCAAATCTTCAATTCGTTAATCAACATTGCAAGTCCAGCAATTGGAGCAATAGCTGTATCAACATTCACGATTCAACAAATATATTGGTTAGATGTATTTACTTTTATTCCAACAGCTGTTATTTTATTCCTAATTCGAATTCCATCAGTCACAAATCATGAAAAGGGTGATAAAATTTCATTCAAAAAAGAATTTGGAGAAGGGTTAAGTTATATCAAAGAATCTGGTTTGACATCCGTATTTTTTATGTTTGCAACCGCCAATTTTATTGTGGTTCCCATTTTCTCATTGTTTCCTCTTTTAATCTTAGGACATCATGAAGGCACAGTGACCAACTATAGTTGGGTTGAAGTCTTGTTTCAAGTTGGAATGATAGGTGGCTCTATCTTATTGATGTCGTCCAAGCGAAAATCAACGATGAAATCAGTAATTACTAGCGGTATGTTCCTATCAGTTGTATTAATTGGTTTAGCCTTAGTTCCGCAAGGCACTTGGTGGTTGTTTTATATCGCTTGTGCAATTTTGGGAATTGATCTTGCCTTTATTGACACCCAACTGATGTCTGTACTTCAAGTAACAATACCAAAAGAACTCCAAGGAAGAGTGTTTGCCTCAATGTTTACTATTATTAAATCACTCAATCCTGTAGGATTAATAATTTGGGGAATAATCGGGGAATTTACCCCGATTGTGGCCATTTTCATCATCAGTCCGGCTATTTCTATCATAGTCTATTTTATCTTGATTAAATTCACCACCATGATGCACTATGGCGAATCTTATGGAAATGAGTCAATAGCAGAAGAATCTTCAGAAACACCAGTGGTTGAAGCTGAAGCAGATCTCCTTACCGACTATCAAACTGAATTAGAAGCAAGTTAAATTTACCATATTTGTTTTATTTTTTTTTTCACAATTTTTTTGTTTGAGGAGATTTTACTAAATCAAAATTGCCTAGTTTTTTTAATAACTTAGAAAAAATACAACATATAGCTATGATCGAGCACAATTTCCAAATTTTTCCTTCGGTAGGTATTAAAACGGAACAGAAATTACGAATGGCGAAAATTCATACGTGGCAAGATGTGCTCCAAAAACCCCAACCAGTTTCCATCTCACGATCAATTTGGGAACGTATGAAACGACTTATTCCCCAATTTCAACAGGCATGTCAAAATTTTGATATTAGATCAATAAACCAATTTATTTCCTCGGACTTTCACTGGCAACTTATCCCAAATTTCTTAGGGAAAATAGCCTATCTCGATATTGAAACAACGGGATTATCCTTTCCTTCAAGCCATATAACGACCATTGCAGTCTATGATGGTGTGAAAGTACATGATTTTGTTCGACATAAAAACTTAGGTGATTTTCCTGCTTTCATTGCTCAATTTCCAGCCATTGCAACATTCTATGGAAAAGGGTTTGATGTTCCCTTTATTCAATCTGAAATGGGCATTAAACTTCCCCAAGTTCATTTTGACCTGTGTTTTTTACTCCGAAGGATTGGATTACGAGGAGGACTAAAGAAAATTGAAAAGAAAGTGGGTCTTGTCCGTGAAGAGACGGACGGTGTGGATGGATATACAGCAGTTATTTTATGGCGAAAATATCGAAAAACACAAGATTTACGTTATTTGGAGACGCTACTTGCCTACAATAACGATGATGTCATTAATTTAGAATTTCTCTTGTATTATGCATATAATCAGTTAATATTAAGAGAAAACATTCAAATAAGCAAATTAATTCTTCCCAAAAAAGCCATTCCTCAACCTTATCATGCTTCCCGAGAGATAGTGCGAGAAGTCACCAGATTCAAATAGGTTCACCTAAAAACTTATTACTCAAATTGCCAATACTTTGTCTATGAGTGATTCAACATTAAAGCTTATTTTCCATGAAGAATGGCTTGGAATTTCCACCCTCACTTCTTTAGAAGGGAAGGAATTGGATGACGAGATCCTTAAGATTGAAAAGCATGTAAATCAAAGATGTCAAAGTATATCACTGGAAATGATTAATCAAAAGTTTGTTCCAGAGATTCAGACTCGGGAAAATATTGTAAAAATAGCACATTCATTAGATATTACCGTAAAATGGAATAATTATATTGAGGATTTTCAATATCAGAGGGAAGATTTAATTTTTAAGAAATTGGGTTATTTGCTATTGCGGATTCAATTAAAGGAAAATAATGTAGAGAATTGTCGAAAAGAAGAATTACGCCCTGATTTGATGCAACAAATTGTGTTCCTTATATGGTATGACTTAGTTAAAGCTTTTGAAAAGAAATTCTTGTTTGATGAACACACAGTCCCCTATGCAATCAATGTTGTTTCAAACACAACCTCGGACTCTACAATAGAGTGGACTAAAAAAACAATTGATCAAAACAAACAAGAAATTGGAAAATGGGTGGAACTCTATTCAGGCCAATTTCCCGATTATCATGATGAATTGTATGCCCGAAGAGTGGAATTCAATTTAAGTAATAGAACTTCAGAGATGCATTTTATCAATCGAAATTCGGGCTTAGTCTTTATGAATGAAGAAAATTATCCAAAATATTTCATTAAAGATGAACACACTCCAGATTCTACAGGTTATATGTATAATACGGTGATCAAAACTGTAATTCAGATCAGAACAATAGGATTTGCGATGGTCTTAGTGAATGCTGAAATTGATCAAGATACACAACAGCTCACTACGAAAGAATTCACAGACAAAAAACCCGCCCTTATTAAAGATGATTTAGATAAAACAAACCGGTTGAAAATGATCCTTCAAAAAACTCTTGCACCTTTCTTTACAGATCTTTCACGTAGCCATCGACAACATTACCATACTTTATTAAAACACTGTGTCGAAATTAATGATATTGAAAAGAATTGGCAAATGATTTCCGACAAGTTGGAGAGTAATACTGAAGAACTCAACTCAATCTTTTTAGATAAACAAGAAGAAGGGAACAAACGGCAAGAAAAAATACTCAACATGGTCAATTTAATTCTTGGAGCGAGTATTGTATTTGAAATCCTAGATTTTATTATTACCAATAATGAATCTTTATTAACCACGGTAAAATCAATCTTTGCAGGTTGTTTTGGAGCCCTATTAGTATTCTTAATAGGGAAATTATATTGGCCAAAAATGTTCAAAAAAAAGAAAGATAAGAAGAAAAAGTCAAAGTAGGAAAGAAAAATGGAAAAAAAAAAGGAAAAACGAAAGCCATTTTACTCAATCCTTATTTCAATCATTACTTACGGTTTTTTTTTGGGAATAGGATATATTATCGGTTTATTTTTTGAAATTCCTGCATTCATTTCCTACTCAATTTTCTTCCTCTTTGGATTTTTAGCAGTAGCCGTAGATATACCGGATGATAAAATGAAGATTTTAAAGCAATTACCACTTCTTCGGAGACATTTTTCACTGATGCATCGAGTAAATCAGAAATTAGGTGACTCCGCCCAAGAAGGAAATTTGAAAAGTGCATTTAAATTCGTTATTGGAATCATTTCAATCACTTTATATCTATTTTGGATGAATATTATGATTATTTCGATAAAATATCTTTTGAATCTAACAATTGGAACTGAAGATCCTTTCCGATTCACGGAAGCCTTTTTCAGTCTCTTAGGCGCTGGAATCATGGCTTATTTTGTCTGGTTAAAAGCATTTTACAAAGATAATATACGGATTAAAACCTTGTTTTCCTCAGGAAATCTTAGCGGAAAGATAAAATCTTTTTCAAAATCGATCTCTCTGGGCATGAAATTGATGATGATTTTTTTTGGTTATCTCATATTTGTGGGAGCATTAAGTCTCTTTTTGCTTGGAACCAGTTTTTACAACGAATATCTCCTAATTTTCCTTTATGGATGTGCAGGATTTTGGATATTTCTCTCATTGTTACTGCTTTTAATTTTCCTGATAACCAAGCCAAAAAAATGAAATTAGTTTCTATACAAAAAAAAAAAACAAAAAATTTTTTTTTGATTATTCAAAGGTAACTCGGGTGTTTCCTTTGTGATCCTTGTTAAACTTAACTTTTTCTCCACGACTAGCCCGAATACCTATTGCAACTATGGTCCCTAAAGCAGAAACTACAATTACGATGATCCCAATAATAGTAAAATCAGTTCCTCCAGAAATTTCATATGTAATTGAGCCAGATGCCGAAAGTGTGTCATAATTTCTAATAATAAGACTATAATCAGAATTATACTCTATCTTATGATCTTCAAATCCCCCAGTGGTCCCACTATCGGTTTCTTCCTTCATACTGGATTTATCTGCTAAAAAGTCTGCAATTTCCCGATTTTCTATGAGAAATATGTGAACTTTGTTATCAGAAACAAATGAAACAGAAATTATATGCTTCGTATTTAATTCACCGAGAGCAATGGTTTTATGTTCCCCGGTCGACAACGTGAAACTTTCTTCAGCAGCAGCTGCAAAAAGCATGGGTCCAAAAATAGCAGTAAGACACAGAAATACTGTAAGTAATACCTTTAACTTTCCGAATTTTCGCATGAAAATAATAAGGTTGATTGAGTAATTAAATCATTTCACTTCATTCGATGATTTTGACAGTAATGGAAGAGAAATAATAAAAGTGGATTAGAAATTCATTGATATAAGTGATCCTTGTACATTATTATTTACTAGGTCAAGCTTTGCTTCAATAATTCCAGTATTTGGCCAATCTTTATGTTTTAAATCTTCTCGAGTTAAATTAGTTAGAAGAGCGGGTAAACACTGGCAAAATATTCCCCCATGACCCACAATAACAACGGTATGATAAGATGATTGAAGAACCAATTTTAAACCATTTTTCATTCGTTCAAGAAGAGTATTGTAGTTTTCGCCTTCGGGAAATGATTTTTCATGATTTCCACTATCCCAAGCATGCCACACTTCAAAAAATTGCTCCCAACTTTCATCGGACGGAGGATGTCTTTCCAAATCACCAACATTTAATTCTCGAAAATCTTCAATAGACTCAATTTGGTTTTTAGTCTTAGTTCCAATCCAATGGGCCGTTTCCAATGCCCTTTTCATGGGAGAAGAATAAATAAAGTCAATTTGTAAATTTGCTAATGTTTGAGCGACTTCCTTAGCCTGCTTAATTCCTTTAGAAGTCAAAGGCTTATCTACCAGCTTATAGGAAAACTCACGTGTTATATTAACATAAGATTGTCCATGGCGCACAAAATAAATTTTCATATAGCTATCAATAAATACGAATTTTTATGGTTTGTCTACTTATTTCAATCACAATGAAAACTTCTAAAAATGAGCTAATTGAGCTGGTAAAACTAGTGCGCGGTTATGGACACCGTATGATTGTGGATTTAAAGGAAGAAGAACAAACTTGGACACCTCCAAATACCAAGGGAAGGTCAATTAAGTCATATTTCCTGCACATCATAAATGCTGAGATATTTTGGTTGTTAAAGCAAGGGCATGAAAACTTGGAATACATCGGACCGGATAATCCCATGGACATAATTATTGAAGGATATGACAAGATGGAAGAATATTTATTGAAAACCATCGAGAAATCTGAGGGAGAGCAGTTGGAAATTATCCCCCATGTGTTGGATAAGGAACAAACAATACAGATGGGCACTTTAGGGTGGATGATCTGGCGAACCTCGATGCATGCAGTGCATCATTTTGCACAAATGGCCTATATTCGCTTTGCTTTGGAAAACCCCCCAATTGAGGATAGTACATACAGTTGGAGTCGAGTGATGGACACAATAGTCATGTTAAAACATGGGATTCAAGAATAAGTTGTATATCTACAAAATAAATCATCATTATTCCAAATTTTTTTCTACTCCCCTTCTATTATTGTAAATACTATGAGTCAAGAATATCCGAATCCAGAATTACTAAATTCGATTATTAATGAAAAGCATGCTCAATTAATTCCAATATTAAAAGAAGTGGATATTGATTGTTGGATGATTTTTGTGCGCGAAACAGCTTCTACGCCAGATCCAGCGATGGAATTGGTAGTAGGAGGAGATGTAGTAGGACAATCAGCTTTTGTTTTTTCCCTAAAGGATGGAGTTCTAACAAAAACAGCGATTGTGGCATATTTTGATGAAAATGCCACCCGGGGTAAAGGACTTTGGGATGAAGTTATTGGATGTAAGAAAGGACTTGCTGAACCTCTTCAAAACTTAATGAAAAAACTGAAACCCAAAAAGATTGCCCTCAATTATTCAAAAACGGATGTCACAGCCGATGGTCTTTCTTATGGAATGTGGTTAATTTTACAAGATATACTGGCAGATTATACAGACAAATTTTGTAGTTCTACTAAAATTATCAACGCTCTAAGAGGTAGGAAAACTGTTACCGAAGTAGAGTTGATTACCAAAGCGTGTGAATTAACGGAAGTAATCAATCAAAGTATGGCGAAGAAATTTCAAGTAGGTATGTCTGAATTTGAAGTACAAGAAAAATTCTTTGAGGAAATGGATGCCCATGGAGTTGGAGCCGCATGGCAAAAACAAGGCTGTCCTTCAGTGGATGCTGGACCCGATAAGGAATTAGGACATGATTTTCCACGAAAAGATTTAGTCATTCAAAAAGGACATACCTTACATAACGATTTTGGAGTGCGTTTGAAAGGATATTGTTCAGACATTCAACGAATGTGGTATTTTGGCAAGTACGACGAAATCCCAGATGAACTCCACCATGCATTCGACACAGTTAAAGAAGCAATTCTTCGAGCATCCAAGGTGATTAAACCTGGAATTCAAGCATATAAAGTGGATAAAGCAGCCCGCGATTATGTTATTGAACGGGGCTATGAAGAATATATGCACTCCTTAGGACATCAAGTCGGAAAACAAGCTCATGATGGAGGCGTGAATCTGGGAGCCCGATGGGAGATCTACAAAGGAAAGACCGATCTTCCCGTCGAGGAGAATAATGTGTTTACTCTCGAATTAGAAGTGCGCACCAAGCATTATGGGCAGGTTTCACTGGAAGAAATGATTGTAGTGACCAAAGATGGCTGTCGGTTTTTAATTCCTCCCCAGGATAAATGGATTACAATTGAATAGTCCTATATGAATGATTCATTGAGGAAAAAAGAATCAAAAGAAATTAAAATTTGTAATGCAAAATCTCTTTTTTATTTTATTGAATGCAACCTCGGATGGTTTTACTGATTCCTTAAATTAGAACGAGGAAAATATAAAAAAAAAAACTTTGAATATAGTTACTATCGTTTACTAATATTGGAATACAATTGAGCCATTTCGGCCGCCATTTTGGCGGTTCCTTTCCCCCGAGGATCCATATTTTGCACCATTTCCAGAAATTTCAAAACCTCTTCTTCATGATACATCCCTCCAATCGGTGGAACTATGGCAAGCGTATTCCCCAGAACGGAAATAGGGAATTCTTTCATAAAGGTTTGAAAATTGGCTTGATAATACCCCCAAATCCATTTGGTAGCTTCCGGATTTCGAGCCACATTTGCTATGATGTACACCCTATTTCGCTTTGGAACATCAGTTATGTTAAATTCTAAGGATTTATCTAATAATTCCTTAGTTTTATAAGCACCTAAGGCAGTTAAAAAGAGGACCTTTTTCCCTTCTGGAAGATCAGGGTTTAAACTTTGATCCACCATATATTGCCAAGTTTCTGGTTTGTTAGCAGCAATAATTCGCAAAATAGACCCTAAATTATCTGCAGGCACATCTTTGTCTTCGCGTAACAACTCAAACTGTTTGAAAGCATAGTCCTTAGCCACTTGAGACCCACATTCTGCTGCAATGTGCAAATAGTCACTACGAACAACCGCTCGCAACATCGTTTCATCTTCTTGGGGATCTAAACCTATCCTTTTTAGCACGGATTCAGCAAATAATTTAGAAATTTCGGAAATAAAGGTTCGATTTTTCGGAGAAATCAGCATTAATCGCCCGATATTTTCTATAATATTGACCAAAGCGAGATCAGAATCATCTTCTGAAAAATATTTCTGAATAAAGGTAATATAATCCTTTATTTGGTAATCACCACGATAAGTTAAAGCATAAAAATCATTTTGAACTCCGAAACGATCAAGAGTACAAAGAACTTTCTTCTGAATCATATTTCCCAAGCAATCCAAATGTTCCAACGAATATTTAACTCGATAAAAGCCAACTTGATCCTTATTCAATTTAAAACAGAGCGTATCTGCAGGTAAATCGAATGAAATCGATTTTTGTTTAAGTACGACAGCCATAGTTTGATTGGAACCATCTTTCATATACAGATTCAAATGAACCGGAATTACCCATAAATTTGAAGATTGGTTTTCAAGATAAGTGAATCGTGATTGAGTTAAAGTGACTTTTGCCCCTTCTTGACTTACTTCGATACAAGGAAAGCCAGGTTGATTTACCCATGAATGTGCGAAATCAATAATGGGTTCTCCGGTGGCTTCTTCAAAAGCTTCCCAACATTGTTCACTCGAAGCGGAGTCATATTGATACTTTTTCAAGAAATGGCGAATTCCCTCGAAAAATTTCTCTTGACCTAAAAATTCTTCGAGAATTCGAATTATGATAGCCCCTTTAGCGTAAATTATCGGGGCAGTAGAAGCATCAATATTAACTTCGTCATCCCCTGGAAGTTCAACGGGAATAGTATAAATAAGTGAGTCCCGATTCATGCCTCCTAAACCGCGATCACCAACTAAAGTTTCCCAAGATTTCCATTCTGGGAAAAAATAATCCGGAATGGCATAAGTGAAATATGTGGCAAAAGATTCATTTAACCAGATATATTTCCACTTTAACGGACTCACTAAGTCCCCAAACCACATATGAGCAATTTCATGGGCTACAACTTGAGCTATTCGAATATAGTCGAGTTTAGAACTTTTTCCTTCATAAGTAAGAAGTAAGTTTTCCCGAAAGGTGATTGCTCCGTAATTTTCCATCGCCCCTGCAGCAAAATCGGTCACTACAAGAAAATCACACTTACTTATCGGATAAGGGGCTTTTAAAACTGTTTCACCATAGTCAAATGATTTTCGAGCAATATCCAAAGCAAATTTCCCAAATTGTGCTTTTCCAGGAGGGGCAGCAATACGAAGGATAGGAGATTTCGTATCATCTACTAAAAATTCAAATTCCCCAATTCCAAAGTATAACAAGTAGGTACTCATTCGAGGAGTTCTATTAAATTTGATAGATTTTTTTCCTGATTCAAGGGCTTTTTCTTCCTTAATTGCAGTATTAGCGATCCCTTGTAAATGAGAATCCACAATAAATTCCAGATCAAAAGTAGCTTTCAAAGCAGGTTCATCAAAACAGGGAAAAGCAGCACGCGCGTCTCGTTCTTCAAATTGAGTGGTGGCCATATACCGCGTTTCCCCATCCACAATGTAACGACTTCGATAGAAACCTGCAAGCATATCATTTAATATACCTGTGAATTCAAAATCTAGCCAAATCTTCCCGGACACTTCAGAAGGTAATTTTACGATGATTTCTTGTTTTTTTTGATCAAAATCAAAGTCACAACGGGAGACGGGAGAAGTAGCATTTTCTTTTCGTAAATTACACACTTGAATTTCGAGATCTTTTCCATGAATGCACACAGTGGATGCAGGAACCTCGAGATCAATCTCAACTTGAGATTTACCTTTGAATGTAAAGGCGGTCAAATCGGGTTCTAAACTTAAATTATAATGAATCGGTTTCATGATTTTAATTCCATTTTTGTTTGACTAACATTTAGATAGGTTGGATTTAAAGTTTTAGTCGGTACATAACCATCTTTTTGACTTCAAAATTCGGAGAAAAAAAAATTATACTTCTTTCAACAGCGTTGATCAAACAATGATTGATTCTACTGAAGAAATAACCATGGTGTTTTATCTCCTGAAAAATTTATTTAAAAATTAAACTTTTGATCAAAATAGAATGTACTTCTACCATTATTATTCTGATTAAGTAGATGATGAAAAAGAAAAAAACTCAACGAATGAGCATAGGATGAAGAAAAAAAAATTATTGTTTATTTTTTAATCTTTCAATTTCAGTTTCGAGGGCTTGCATATCGTTCGCAAGCAGATTTTTTTGAAGTTCAAGATTTTTTAATTGAGTTTCTTCATCAAAAGGGGTTATCGAAGGTGTATATTGAACAGGAGGGTAAGCAAAGCTTCGACCTCGTCCGTAACCTCCTCCATAGCCACTTCCTCGACCATATCCCATACCTCGACCGCGGCCAAAACCGCCACCGCGTCCATATCCTAAACCTCGACCATATCCAGGTACGATATTTCCATTACAAGGCCCTAAAGCTCGACCTGTCATCGGACCACGTCCATTGGGTCCCGTTCCATCTCCACTTGGCATGATTTTTCCACCAATATTACTGGTTACGATATGAATATGTATTCATACATATAAAATTAGACCTAATATTTTATAAGGCATCTCTAATTAGTTTGATTATCAGACTCATCAAAAGCACTATCCAATCTTTTTGAATAAAATAGCACGAATTAGGATGATTTATGCAATTAAATTTTTCACTTTTCAACTTAACAATCATTTTTGAGTCAGATTAGCACTGAAAAAGCACACGATATTAAAAACTATAACTAGAAAGGAAACCAACGATCCTTGAAGGGAAGACTGAGTTAAAAATAGAGTTAGACTCGCAAGATCATCGTCATGAGTATTGATTATCAATTCCGATACAAAATAGGGAGGAATTTGGAAAAAATCAGATTGAAAGTAATTCAGATCTTTTTGATAATATATTCAATGAAGGAAAGTTGATGGACTGTTCCTTCATGAAGAATCTCCATATTATTTTTGTTTTTTAACTCAATCAAGACCCCATTAAAATATCTATCGGCTTCATTATCCTCATAATAGGAATGAAGAACTTCATTCCCACGTTCTTTTTGATGAAATTCACCCGGTGAGTTTATTGGATCAACAGCTTCACCCTTTCCATATTCACCATCATCGGTATTAAGAAAATCGACATAAAGGTATCCTCCTTTCTTTAAAACTCGCAACATTTCTTGAATTGCAATGCCACTATCTTTCTTTGTCAAATGAAATATAGAACCAGTAGAATAGACATAGCTAAAGGACTCATCTTCAAACGGGATTTTGGTCATATCTCCATATTGAATATTAAGATCAACATTATTTTTTTTGCAATATTCATTGGCTCTCTTAATTTGCTCTTCTGAAATATCAATTCCAGTTGTTTTAAATCCATATGACTGAAATAATGCAAGAGGTGGAACTTTTCCGCCAGCTCCACAATCAAGGATGGTTTTTTCTAAAGGGACATCTATAATGTTCCGTAAAAACCGATAAAGCGGTGGACGATGTATGTATGGTTGTGACATTCTTCTCACTTAGTGTATTTTTTTTGCTAGGTGTATGTTTTAAACCTACTTTAACGAAATGAGTTTTTCTATATAAACTTAAATGTGTTTTTTTTTCAACTAAGGGAAAATTTTTCCACTTAGGATAATCATTTTCACCGCTTTTTCATTGATGCCCAAAGTGCCTTGAATTCATTGGAAATTTTTTTATGATTTGGGTCATTTTTATCAGTAATACTCATTTCGAAAATATTATTAATTGAGATTATTGTTATAAATTATTTTATTTTCGATTGTAGAGAATTACAAAGATTTGAAGTGCATGACACATTACAAACCTTATCCCTTCACGGCCCTAATTGGTCAAGAAATGATGAAATTGGGGTTGATTTTGAATGCAATCAACCCAAAGATTGGCGGAATTCTTATTAAAGGAATGAAGGGATCTGCAAAAAGTACTGCAGTTCGGGCGTTATCTGACCTATTACCAGATATTAAAACGATTAAAGATTGTAAATTCAACTGTAATCCAGATGATCCCAAAGAATCTTGTCATGTCTGTCAAGAAAAGATTCGCACCAATAGTTTCACCGATCAAGATATTGTATACAAAAAGATGCAAGTAATCAATCTACCCATTAATTCCACCGAAGATCGGGTGGTTGGTACCATTGATATTAAGAAAGCCCTCACCCAAGGAATTAAATCTTTGGAACCAGGAATTTTGGCTACAGCGAATCGAAACATTCTCTATATTGATGAAATCAATTTGCTTGCAGACAATGTTGCTGATATTCTACTTGATAGTGCTGCAATGGGTATCAATGTAATTGAAAGAGAAGGAATCAGCCTTCATCATCCAAGCCACTTCATTTTAATTGGAACAATGAATCCTGAAGAAGGAAATCTTCGCCCACAGTTGTTGGATCGTTTTGGATTGAGCACAACAATTGAAAGAATTGCAGATATAAAGCAACGTGTGAAGATAATGAAATATTCTGCGGCATATCGTGAAGATCCAGAGAAATTCCATGCTCAATTTGATACTCTGCAAAAAAAACTACAGAAACAGATTATTCATGGACGGAGCATCCTTCATTTAACAGAAATTTCTGATAACTTACTGGCTCTCATTGCACAAATTTGTATCCATTTCAAAACTGATGGACATCGAGCAGATATCACCATCGCAGAAACGGCAAAAACATTAGCAGCGTATAAAAATCGTTTGAAAGTTTTACCTCAAGATATAAAAATAGCCACTAAGTTGGCTATTACGCATAGATTGCACCGTCTTCCTTTTGAAGATGATGCTTTTGATGAAGATTTTGTTGATAGGTTGATAAAAGAATTTCAAGAAAAAGGAGATTCTACACAACTCGAAGAAGAAGAGCCAGATTCTGCACAATCTGAAGAACCAGAGATTAAAAATGAGTCTGAACCTGAAGCTGAATCTGAACCTGAAGCTGAATCTGAACCTGAAGCTGAATCTGAACCTGAAGATGAAGCTGAATCTGAACCTGAAGCTGAAGCTGAATCCGAGTCTGAAGCAGTATCTGAATCAGAAGAAGAACTCTTGCAAAATTCAGAACAGAACGTGACAGAAAATGGCTCTCCTGATTTTTCACAAATTATTACTCCTGATCAAGTGTTCGGCGTAAATTATGATATTCAAAGTCCTCAAATACTTCACCAAAAACGAATTCGAAAGATGCTAAAAGTTTCTGGTTCCAAAATCACTCATCCTACCGCAGACCGTAAAGGTAAGTATGTCGGAGGTGTTTCTTCACAGCAAATTAATCTCCCCACTTCCACTGATATCTCGTTGACAGAAACATTAAACTCTGCTGCGTTGAACCCAGAAAATCGTGAGTTCATCAAAAATGGGAATAAATTAGTAATTAAAGATGAAAACATCCATACAAAAAAAAGAATTGGGAAATCAAGTCACCTTATCATCTTTTGTGTTGATGCTTCAGCTTCAATGGGTGTTGAAAACCAAATGGCATCTGTGAAAGGTGCTATTTATCGTATTCTGCAAAATAATTACATTAATCGCGATAAAGTCTGTCTTATTATTTTTCGAAAAGAAAAGGCTGAAATTATTCTCCCTCCGACTCGTAGTGTGGATTTAGCGTACAAGTTACTTCATGAAATTCCTACGGGTGGAACAACACCCTTGGCTGCGGGAATAATAGAAGCTTTCAAAGTGATTGATGAAGAAAAACGGAAGAAAACAGGTTTTATCCCTCTCCTGGTGCTCATCACAGACGCTCGAGCGAATGTGTTCTTTCGCGATGCACTTTCAGATGTTCTTTACCTCGCGGAAAAATTAGCAGCAGATGAAATTGAAACCCTCGTCATAGATACAGAACATTCGGAGGTACCCTTACAACTTTGCAAGGATTTTTCGGAATTGGCAAACGCTGCATATTATCATTTATCTGATCTCACAGTTTCTCAGTTGGAATTTATCTTAAAAGAGCAAGGATTACTTAAAGTTCCAGTTTGAATATAACTACACCAATTTAAAATATCTATGGTCTCAAGAGATATTCATTTTTTAAATTTATATATATTAATAGGAAGGAATCCATCCATGACTCAGATTTCTACAAGTGAATCCAGTTTTAAACCCGTAATTTCTTTGATAACAGCTTCAGTCTCATTACAATGGTTGACCGAAGGCCTTGCTGAGATTAACGCAACATACGGATACAATATTTCTTTATATATTTATATGGTTCAAGACATCAATAAAGAAAAAATATCCCAAGACAAATTTCGTTCTGCTATTTCAAATTCAGATGTTCTTTTACTAGATATCAGGGGTTATTGTTTGGCGGTAGAAATTCTTGAAGAAGAACTTTCCCGTATGGAAACTTCTGATCCAGAACGCTATGAAAATATGCAAGTTATAACGATAGTTGCAGGAAGCCCGCGATTAATGCGACTGACGAAATTAGGTCATTTCCGAGGGAAAATGATTCCGGCAAGTAATTCTTCAAAAAAAGACCAAGAACTCAATTTTGATGAATTTCCCGATATAACAGATGCTGTAAGAAAAGGTAAAAAAATGGATGCAATTCTCGGAGTGTTTTCAAAACTATTTCCCTTCAAGGCATTACGAGATATTCGAAATTGGGTTTATTTTCGACAATATTGGATAAATGGATTAGCGGGTATACCCATAAATCATAAGAACTTAATTCTCTTTCTTCTCAAATCTTATATGGGATATTCAAATCTCAAAGTTTCTCTTCCTGCTCTCATACCCGAACAAGGGATTTATCATCCTATTGAAAACCAATACTACGATTCATTACCTCAATTTCTTAAAAAACATCCTTTAGATGCTAATAAGCAAACTATTGGTTTGTTTTTTTATGGTGGTTTATATTTTGAACAATCTTTACCAATTATTCGAGAATTTTTTATTCGCTTTGAGGAATATAATATTATTCCGGTATTTTCAGATGTTTTACAGAACGTGGAAGCACATCGTAACTATTTTTTTAGAAAACGCCAATGTATTGTTGATATTGTTCTCAATTTCCAATATTTCCAGTTAAATGGAGGACCACTTGGTGGAGATTCGAAAATAACGCTTGATTTGTATCGAGAAATGAATGTTCCCCATATAACACCTGTTATTCAATTTGATCTTCTCTTGAATGACTATCTTGAATCAGATCAAGGAACTATTCCGATTAATCAAATAATATCAGTAGTCATGCCAGAATTGGATGGAAAAATTGAAATGATGACTGTGGGATGCATGTATTCACATGGATATTCAGATTTGATTCATAATGAGATCCTAAAAATTATACCACTCCTTCCAAATATCGAATTGATAGGTGCACGTGTAAAAAAATGGCTAAAACTACGAAAATTAGCCAATGCAGAAAAAAAAGTAGCGGTGATGATCTATAATTATCCTCCTGGAGAAGATAAACTGGGGAATGCAGCATATCTAGATGTCTCTGCATCATTAACCAACTTAGTTCCAACCCTTATTAAAGAAGGATATTCTACAACATCATTTTTGGAGAATATCCATTTAAGTGATCTCTTTTTTCAGAATGGAGCAATCAATAAGGCCAAGTACCTAAATAGATCGCATTTCTTTGGAGTAAAACTTCCAATTGGCACCTATCTCAAATATTTTCAACAACTTCCTCTCCAATTTCAACAAGAAATTACAGATTATTGGGGTGCACCGCCTGGAAATATAAATATTATCGAGAATCATATACAATTGCCAATTCTAATTTTTGGAAATATAATAATCGCCTTGCAACCAGCACGCACACTCGTCAAAGGTGATGCTGAAGATTATCATAATCAAAAAATCCCACCTCACCATCAGTATTTAGCTCTTTACTATTACCTTGAACATCTCTTGAAAATCAACGCACTCATTCATTTTGGAACTCATGGAACTCTAGAATTCATGCCAGGGAAACAAAATCTCGGATGCAGCGATGATTATGGAATTCATTTAATCGGCACGCTTCCCCATTTATATTATTATCACATCACAAATACCAGTGAAGCAGCAATCGCAAAACGTCGATCAAACGCAGTAGTTATTAATCATGCCGGACCTTCATTCAAACCTTCTGGATTATATCAAGAATTTGCTCAGATTGAAAAATTTATTGCAGAATACCATGAATTGTCATCCATGCAGCAAAATTCAGGAGATAGTGCTTCTTTAGAAAAACTACAGATCTTAGAAGAAGAAATCAAAACATCAATTGCCCATCTTCCCATTGAATATTCATCTATAAGTGCTCTTGAAGAGCAAATATATCAATATAAAACACAAGTTATACCTATGGGATTACATATTTTGGGCCAAGATTTAAATTTTGAAGAGTTAAGCGATATGATTGCACAAATCCTATTACATTCGGGGAGTATTTCTCACGAAATATTTCCGCAAGAAGCAATAGATAGTGATGAAAAGGTGCAAAATACAATTCTGCTAAATAAAATTCAAGATCTCTTGACAAAATTCTATTCAAATCATCAGTATCATCTTTCAGTATCTGATACTGACATTGATTTCCCCCTAATTCGATGGTTGGGTGAGTTTTTAGATCAGTATTGGCAATCTTGTGAAATGAAGAATCTCTTGCGGGGATTGAGCGGCGAGTTTATAGAACCGGGTTTAGGCGGTGACCCGATTCGAGATCCTTCAATTTATCCCACAGGCAGGAATTCTTATGGATTTGATCCTCGATTGATTCCAAGTACAACGGCATTTCGTCGAGGGAAGGAGATAACGGGTAAAATTTTATCCAATTATTATCAAAGTAATCACACATACCCAGAATCGACTAGTGTGGTTCTTTGGGCATTTGAGACAATGAAAACTGGCGGGGAAACAATTTCTCAAATTTTACATTATCTTGGAGTTAAACCAGTAAAAAAATCCTCAATATGGACCACCGAATTGGAAGTTATTCCAAGGGATGAAATGACGCATCCTAGGATCAATGTTCTGGTTACAATTTGTGGAATTTTTCGTGATACGTTTCCAAACCTTGTCAATCTACTTAATGAAGCTTTCGAATTGGTAGCCCATTTAGATGAGCCAACTGATTTTAATTTTGTTAGAAAGTTGTTTTTAGAACAAAAATTGGATGGAACAGGATGTCCAATTGCCCGTGTTTTTGGTCCTGCTCCAGGGAAATATAATACAAACTTGACCACTATGATTTCTGCGGGAACTTGGTCGGAAGAAACCGAATTAGTAGATGATTATATCAATTCGATGAGCTTTACTTACCAAAAAAACCAAGTTGTGTCCCAACAAAAAAAAGCTTTCATTCATTCACTAAAGAAGTTGGACGTCATCAGTCAAGTAAGAGATTCAACCGAATACCATATTACTGATCTTGATCACTATTATGAATTTGCAGGAGGTCTCTCGCGATCCGCTGAAGAAGTGCAAAAAAAAAAAATACCTACTCTGATTGCCGACACTACTTCAAAAGAAATCAGGTTAGATACTCTTCAATCTACTGTACTAGAAGGTTCCATTACCAGATCATTAAATCCCAAATGGATAAAAGGTATGTTGGCACATCCTTTCCATGGAGGGCAAAAAGTTGCTGAACGACTTGAAAATGTACTTGGCTTATCTGCTACAACTGATAGTGTGAATAGCCAAATTTGGAATCGGTATTATTCACAATATATTGACAATGAAGAAATTAAATCTGCATTGGTTGAAAATAATCACTTTGCAATGATGTCCATGATTAAAGATTTTCTCCAAGCACACCGTCGTTCCTATTGGGAAGCTACTTCTGAACAACTTGAAAATTTAAAGAGATTGTATTTGGAACTTGAAAATTGGGTCGAACAATATTAAATCTCCTTTTTTTTATCAGGATCGATTCTGTTAATAAACAGACAGACACGGAATTACCCTTAAAGTTTTAAAAATCAACATGGTTAGAAAGATTTTTGCTGTTTTTTCCATCTAAAGGAAATTTGATGATAACTTGTAATCCATCGTTTACAACAAGAGCTAATTTTCCTCTTAATTGTTCCACTCCAGCCAATACCAACTGGAAACCCAAATTTTTTGAGTTATAGAGAGAATCCAAGGCAATTTTCGTCATTCCATTATCTTTGAAAGTCAATTCTAGATGATTGGATTCGAGTTGAGATATGCAAATTGATATTTTTCCTGATTCTTGGTGATTAAACGCATGTTTCATTGCATTTGAATACAGCTCCGTAATTATGAGAGCACAATTGATTGCAATTTTAGTAGAAACCATCACATCTGCGATTTCAATTTCCATTAAAATCTCTTTTTTCACATTAATCGATTCTTTCAAATATTGGACTAATTGTGTTAGATAAGATTCAAGGGAAATTTGTGATAAATCAGGAGATTGATAAATATGTCGGTGCAATAAAGAAAACGACTGAATTCTATCTTGTAACTCTTGGAAAACTGTTAATGTTTCTTCATCTTGGATTTCATGGGATTGTAAAATAATTAGGCTTGAAATCATTTGTAAGTTATTTTTCACACGGTGATGGATATCTTTTATTAGAATATCTTTGGAAAGGAGTTCTTGTTTAAGTTCTCGCTCATGTTTTTTTAAGCTAAAGACCAGTAAATTTACCGGATTTTTTAAAAAAGTCATAATGATCGATTTCATAAAACAATAACATGCAAAGAACTTCAACACATGGCCAAAGAAATTCGTCAGCCCATAAACATCAGTATAGAATGAAAATAGAAGTTCGGAAATTATGTTCAACACTAAAGCGGTTTGGAAAAATATATAGATGTGGGAATCAATTTTTTTTCTCTTTCGAAATAATAAATAAATAGATAGGCCATAGAACCCCGAAATTATATATTCACTTATAATTTTAAATAAGGTTAATCCATCCCCCTCAACGTAGCAATCAGGAAAGATAGAAAATGTAAAAATCGATAACAAAATAAAAGTAACAAGAACCATATTAATTGCAAGCACTAATACTGAGTTGACGTGCTTCCGACTAAAAAGAAGACCAATTAGAAACGAAATACTTTGAAAATAACGAGCCGCAATCCAAAATTGAGTGGGAATATTTGTATCAATTGCAATAAAAACCCCCATCCCTTGGTAAGTTAACAGATGCAATAAATCTAAAAAGGCATAAGAAATACTTGAAATTCCAATAAGGAGTAAAAGAGAGCTTTCCACAATCTTGCGAGATATAACAGTGATCAAAAAGGTGGTAAAAAAAATCACAATCGCAAAAATCTCAATAAATGAGTGAAACAAAAGATAATTAAATTCCATTACTACAAACAAAATTACGCCTAATAACCCTAAAAAAATCATTTCCAATGTAAAAAATCCCTTTTTTATCTGCATTATATGAATTTCAATCTAAAAATTTAAAAAGTTTAAGATTGGCAAATATCCTATAATTTAGCTGAGATTATTTCAATTGAGTCCATATTATTTGGTTGACAGTTTGCAAGTACAATGGCTGAAAGAATGATTATGATACCAATTATTTCCCGTATAACCAGCCCTTCTCCAAGCAAAATAATACCAGTTACAACCCCAATTATGGGATTAAGTAGAGAAAAGATGACAATATATTCCGATGAAACCTGTTCATTAGATAAGGCGATATTGTATATCCAAAAGGCGATTCCACCACATATTATGCCTAAATAGAGTAAAGCAAGCCAATTGATAGATGACATTTGTGTAATTTCTTGAAATCCTCCTTGTATCAGCGCCATCGGAAGTAATAAAATCAAAGAAGATATGAAAATAGACAATGTCGAGAAAAGAGGATTATATTTTTCATTCATTTTTGCTGTGAATGCACTGTACATCCCCCAAATGATGTAGGCAATTAGAGTTCCTACATCTCCAATAATGGTAGCAGAAGAAAAGTTAAATTCGTCGGTCAGCAGAATGAGTATAACGCCAATAAACGCTAAAATTAGCCCCACTATAAAATTTTTCTTTATTTGTTGCTTAAAAACAAAAAAATTGATCAAGACCACCCAAAATGTCATGGTATTGCTCAACATCGCTTGATTCGAGGCTTCAGTTCGGGCAAGGGCCCAATATTCCAAAATAAACCCACACCCATAGAAAAATACTCCAATAATAAGATACTTCAGAAATTCTTGCCGAAAAACAACAAACCATGCCTTTATTTGACCTTTCAAAGCGATAATTATAAATAAAGTGAGAGCAGCAATAACTGTCCTGAAAAATGTGATATTGAAAGGAGAAAGAGGACTGGGAGTCACAAATTTACCAATAGCAAATGAAGTACCCCATATAACAAAAGTAAGCGTTGCCAGCAAGTAGGAGCGAAGAACAAGATTTTGAGAAATACCTTTCATATATTATAAAAGTTAAATTTCTTAAAAATTGTGGACAAACTGTTACTTAAGAAATTGTGGGATAACATGGAAAAACCTTTTTTAGAAATCTCTATTGCTTCAAAAAGTGATACAAATTTGGATGATATTCAATTATTACAGAGAATCAAAGAAGGTTTGATTGAAATATGGACGAAAACTCCAGAATCAATAGAATTTACATCCAAGCCATCCCTTTTAGTAACTTTCCAATCATTAGCAGATTTTGATGCAGCATATAGCCACACGTATGAAGTATACGAATATCTTTATGATGAAATTCTCCGAAGACATATAGATCTTGATGAAAATTTCTTCAAAGAGCAACAAAAATTGAAGAATACTACGATTAAGGATGAGGACTATTATCAAAATTACATCGTCCTTCGTTATAGATCAAATAATCTCGCCCCGATGCGCCGTAATTATCGACTGATAGATAAAGTAAATGAAATATTTGGATTTAAAATTACCAATGAAGAGATTCAAGATGGATACTTACGATTTTTAAAAACTAAAGAAGATTGGGAGGGCATGCTTATCGGTTGTGATGAAGTTGCTCAATGGACAGAAGTTTTTCAGCTATTCAATATAGATATATCCCACCCTACTATTCAAAAATTCATGGAAATAATTCAATCTCTCAAATGAAGAACTCACATATTCAAGTATCACGACTTATTATTTACATAAACACAAGACATTTAACTACTAACAAAAAATATTGTCTAGAGGGAGTGAAAAGCTGTGGAAAAACCGTTTCTCGAAATTTCTGTAATCTCAAAATCCGATGAGAATTTAGAAACGATAAGCATTTTGACTACAATTCTAAAAAATTTGATGGATTATCCCCCCATTCCGCCTGAGACAGCGATAATAACCCCCCAAAATACATTACTACTAACTTTTTCATCACTTCATGATTTTGAAGCCATGTACGAAAAAGATTATCGAATTTATTCCTATTTTTATGATGAAATTATCCGAAATGAAGTTGATTTTCCATCGAATATCTTCAAATCTCCTATGGAGACGATTGAAAACAATGGAGACATTGAAAACTATATAGTTTTACGCTATAAATCAAACCATCTCACCCCAATGAGAAGAAATTATCGATTAATTTATCGAGTTAATGAAATATTTGGATCTACAGTAAGAAATGAAGAATTGCAAGATGGATTTATTCGTTTTATAAGAACCAAGGAAGACTTTGAAGCTTTACTAGTAGGGAGTGATGAGGTAGGGAAATGGCTCAATCTATTCAAATTATTCGATATTGACATCCAACATCCCAGCATCCAGAAATTTCTTGAAATTATTCGTTCGTATCTCAAATAATGAAAAAAAGAAGATGGAGAACAAGCATTTTATAAATAATTTTTTAGTTTTCTTCTTTTTGCATCTGGTCTAAAACAATTTTGACTGGAAACAAAGTCATACTTGCCACGTAAGGACGTTCACTAGCTCCTTTTCCGGTTTCTGATACTTCTTGTTTGATTAACCCTTCCATTTCTTGATATAATTTTGAAAAACGCGTATTGAATTCCTTGGCTAAGGTCTCAGAATAGAATGAAATTGAAGACCATCGTTTCCCAAATATTTGCAATTCTGTTAAAGCCGTTTCTGCTACTTTAGGATTGGAGCTCAAAATTCGTTTCTCTAACGAAAGCATATATTTTTCCCATTTTTGGTAGAGTTCTATTTTAGTTTGAGTAAAACCGATGTGATCTCGTAATTTTTCTGCTTCCAATTGACATCGTTCTTCAAAACTCAGTGTTCCATTTTTTAACTTTTGTTTCAACTTCATGCGTTCATCATCAGGATGCATGAAGCCAATTAAATCATCCGCATCGTCAACCAAACAATAAAACTTCGACTTGATATTGGATCGAGATTGTTCCTCTTTAGATAGAGTAACTAAGCCTGAGGCGATCATTTTTTTTAAATGATGGGAGATAGTGGATTTATTTCGCTTCAATTCCTTACTTAATTGAGAAAGGCTCAATTCTTTATATACTGAAAGTAACGAATAAATGAGAAAGCGTGTCTTGCTGTGAAGAATTTCACTTATAGACAGTGGAGGGGCAGATTTATCTTTCTTAGGGGTCATAAAATCATCCAAAGGGAAGTTAAAAAAAATCAACCGTTATGATACGTTCGGTGAGTATATAAACGATCTATATGTATTTAAATATTCGGAATACATAGAAATGTGTGTGAATTTACAATGGAAGAAACCTACAACGAACTAAAAGAACGAATAGATCAATTGGAAAACTGGAAGAAATCAGCCCGAAAATCTTTTTTTCAAGATAAAATCGAACTTCTTCAGAAAATTAAGACAAATTTAGGTGATGCTGTCGATGATATCATAGATTCTCATGTAAGAGAAGACAATTTGGGCTTTTGGCAAAATATCAGCAAAAATGTATCCACTCCTGATGTTGGTGCCCTTGTCCAAAAATTGTGGGTAGAAATGTGCGCACCTGGTGGAATTGAGTATGATGTGACAACACGAGGGGAGATTACGCAAATGCATGTCACAAAATGTCCTTTTGCAGATATGGCGAGAGAACTCGGCTTGGAAAAGTGGGGATACCAGTTCTATTGCATGAGTGATTATGCAATCGTCGAGGGTTTTAATCCAAAAATTGAGTTTACAAGGACAAAAACACTGATGCAAGGCCACGACTGTTGTGACCACACATATCAATTGCGAAAAAACAATGTGTGATTTTTTTTCATGAAAATGATGAGATGGGAGATGGAAAATGAACGAGAATGAAATCGATGATATAAAGAAAGTAATACGAAACTACATTACAGCAGTCCAAACCATGAATTTCAATTTAGTTCGATCTGCATGGGATACTGACGGACATCGGTGGATCATTGATCCAGATACCCAAGAACCCTATAAAATGCTAAGTGCTTCTCATGAGGATGTGATTAAATCAATCAAGCATTCTTCCGGTCCTTCTTTCACTGCTGATATCATTTCAGTAGAATATACCGGAACGGCAGCTTTCGCCAAAATTGCTTGGCACTCAGTAGATGAGACAAAAATCGGAGAAATTAACTATATTTTGTTGTTGAAAACAAAATCTGGATGGAAAATCGTAAGTAAAAATGCCCATCGTTTCTGATCCTTCCTTAATTTCCAAAAAAAGTAAAAATAAAAATTTTTGATTGATCACAATTAACATCTATATTGATACGTTCGAAAATAATGTTAATTTTTCAAAACATTTTTATAGACAGTTTTCTTTCCTTCCTATAATCATCTTCACGACAGTACTGAATATTTCGTAAATTATCGAAAAATTCCAAATACCGTTAGGATAGGAAGAATATCAATATGAGTCAAATAAAAATAACCGTTGTGAAAAAATTCTCTCCGAAGGATGTTATTGGCGAGGATTTCATTCGCGCAGACGGACGACCCATTCCGATTTGTTGGCTTGAGGAAGGAAGCGAGTTTTTGGTCGATGAATCGGGAGATATGCCAAAAGACTTTTGCCATCATGCTTGGTATGGTTTATATAAGAGTGTAAATATCTTGCAATGCGGTGGTGGATTTCCTACATGGACAGGAAAGGACATGATCTATACCGCCTGTCCCGATGGAATTAGACCCGTTTGTTTTAAAGTCGAAAGAATTTCAACTTAACATTCTGATGATAACTATGAGCACAATAAAAACTGGGAGCTACAGTATTTCAAATTTAGCTGATTCGAAGAAAATAAATGTATTAAATCAACTGCAAGAGAATATTCTCAACCGTGTTGCCTATTTAATTCAGTTTTTGGGAAAAAAAAGTCCCATTCTTAAAGAAAAATATGTTAATAGTTTACTTGATAAAATTTCAATGGATAAATCAATAATCTCCTACAATATAACCCCAATTTTTCAGAAATTTCCAGTTTTAGAGAATTTTCCTTTTCTCGTAGAACAAGTAATAAGGCGGACTTTAGAAATTTTGAACATACCTGTTAGGATTATGGACCTGAACACAGAAGTTGAAACCACAAATCGAGCCAATATACGTTCCTATCTGATATTTCGCTATTATAATGTCCAGTCAATAATTGAGAGTACAGATCGAGTGAGAGGAATTTCCCTCTACAAAGAATTTGTAACAGAATACGTCAAAAGCTTTGCTCCTCAAAATCCCCCTATCAAAAGCTTGGAAGAATTTCGATCAGCAACAATCCAAAGTAACAAAAAAAAACCAAACATTGGGTGGGTGATATTGCACGGAAAAATCCAAGATGGAAAGTTTCCTCAACGCAAAGACACATGTATGTGGAAAGATGCTATCCAAGATTTACCGGATCAGGAATTAAAATACTTAGTGGCGTGTTATGGAGATTTTCAGGGATATAATAATAGTAACCCTGCTTTCCGGTTAACCATGGAGCACACAATAATGGAAGGTGATCCATATTGTTCTTGCTGTTTACATGACACCAGAATAGCGGGTAATCTTACCCATCCTTCAAGAGAATTTTATGATTCAATGAAAGAAGGCATTTAATTTTTTGATAGAAAATAAAACTGATAAAAATGACACACTCGCGTGTAAAAATCACCGTATTGAAACGAGTCGATCCATCAATAATTTTTAATGGAGATGTACCCTCTCGGCCAAATGGTGAAAAATATGAAATATGCACAGCCCTTGAAGATGGTCAAGAATTTATTGTCGATGCTGATAATTCCAGTCGATGTCCTCTAGGATTTTGCAATTGGGCATGGATGGATCTCTTCAAAGAATATCTTACCATCCGAGGAGGAGGAGATTTCTATCCATGGCTTGAACGAGGGACCGCTATTGCATGCTGTTCAGATGGAATTCGACCAGTTTCTTTTAAACTAGAACGATTAGATGAGTAATTAAAAATATATAGAAAATGCAACTTTTTTTTTTTTGAAAAACAAATTGAAGTGAAAAACAATGACACGACATCGAGTTAAAATAACGGTATTAAAACGAGTGACTCCAGAATATATCTTTGATGGAGATGTACCAACGAGACCAAATGGCGAGAAATATACGATTTGCACAGCTTTCAAGGAGGGTGAAGAGTATATGGTGGAACCGAACATGCAATGCCCCGAAAAATTCTGCTCTTATGCTTGGAAAGACATCCATTCTGATGTGAGAGTGCTAGCCCTAGGAGGAGATCATTCTCCTTGGGTAGAATCACCAAAAATGATTTCTTGTTGCACAGACGGTATAAGACCAGTTTCTTTTACATTGGAACGCCTTGATAACTAAACAACGGTCATAGCATTAAACATATTAGAAAGTGCCCCTTGGATTCCTGATTTTTTTTCTTATCCTTTGGAGGATTAAATCATAACTGCGCTCACATCCAAATCTTTAACTAAAATTCCAATCATAAAGTCACCCGAAACCGAGAAAAAATTCGATTCTGTCTTTTTAGGACTCTCCTCCTTCCAGTTTTTAGCAATGTTTCGAAGGGGGATTTTCTATACCTACTTATCGATCTACTTGCGAAATTATCTAGGATTAAGCGTAACTGCAACTACACTATTTGTGACAATCCCTATGCTGTTTAGTGCCATATTCCAAACGTTTATCTGGGGACGATTATCAGATCGTCTCCAAAAACGTCGAACTCTAATCATTGCAGGTGAAATATTTGCAGGAATTCTCATTTTATCCCTTTATATATTGCATGCTTTCCAAACAAATTTGGTTTTAGCGGGGTATATTATCATAGGGGGATTAACGATCACCGAGATATTTTGGTCGATGTCCAATATCGGATGGACTGCCTTATTAAGTGACCTTTACCCCCAAAAAGAACGTAGTACGATTTTGGGCAGAATTACAACCTTAAGTGGGGTTGGAAGAATGATCGGTGTATTCTTTGGGGGATATCTCTACAATGGATTTGGAAAGTTCTACAAAGGATGGGGATTTCGGGAAGGTAGCATGTTTTATATCACTGTGATTTTCATCTTCATATCGATCATCCCAATGCGATTTTTGGTTCCAGAAGGTGGAATTAATTATAAGCAGACATTCAGTGATCCAAAATTAAATCAACAAGAAAGCAATTCCTCTCGATCTCTTTCATCTAAGGAAAAAAAGATTTTTACCACCTTCTTAATTTCTTTATTGCTAATTAATCTGGGAAGAAATTCGATTTTTGCGATCTTCTCGCAGTTTTTAGTCTTGGAATCAGGATTTAACTGTAGTAGTCAGCTTCTTAGTTATATCATGAACACACAATCTCTTGCAGTAGTTTTAACAGGATTCATGGCAGGGATATTAAGTAAAAAATTCGGAGATTCCTTGACCTTGATTATGGCAACTTTGATGTTGATCGGTTTTATGTTAATAACCGCGTTCACGACTCAAGTGGTTTTAATTTTTGTGGGAAGTTTTCTTTGGGGAAGTTCATATGTTCTTTTGTCAACGGCTTCATATGGATATGTAGCAAAATTGATCCCAGAAACAAAACGGGGGAAATTATTTGCATATTATAATATGGCATTCTTCCTCTCTTCAGGATTAGCAGGAACGATTATCACTGGACCGTTGGTAGATCGTTTAATATCAGAAGGAACCTTGGAAGTGGAAGCTTATCGATTAGCTTTTGTGATCGGCACTATCATTTCTACTATCGGGTTTGGAGTTTTTTTAGGACTAGAAATCTGGCGAGGCAAGAAAAATGAAACTAAAAACTGGCATCACTAGTATGGAATTTAATTCCCCCTATTTCACAATTAGTGAAATCGCGAAGGGGATTTATGCCACTCAGACAAAACCAAATATGTATGCTGGAGCAAATGGAGGATTCATCGATCTTGGTGAGCAAACATTATTAATTGACACAGGGATGATTCAAGGTGCAACCAAGGATTTATTACGAGCCTGTTTAAAATTCTCCGGAAGATACCCATTCATGGTGGTTTCTACGCATTTCCACACTGATCATGTATTAGGAAATAGCTTTATTCCCATTTCGATTCCAATTCTCGGATCAAACCACACAGTTAACCAAATTCAAACTTACACCCACAACAATTTGACCAAATGGCGAATAGAAAGTGCAAAGGAAAGAAATGAAGACTGTAAACAACTCCAGAATGAAAATGATCCAAATAAAAGGCAGAAATTGAAATCTGATCTGGCTTTTTTAGATATGATTGATGCAAAGGATTACCAACTACGCACCCCCGATTGGATTTTAGAAGGTACCCTCATTATTCATGGAAAAGATTTTAATGTGGAAATTTGCAATGTGGGGGAAGCCCATACAAAGGAAGATATTATTGTGAAAATCCGGAATCAAGGGGTATTATTTGCTGGGGATATCACTTTTGCTAATTTAAACGACCTCAATTTAGAAACAGCTATGATGCCATTTTCAACAAATCCTCAGAAATTAATAAATTTATTACAACAGTTACAGAGGGAAGGATTTCAAACAATCATTTCAGGGCATGGAGAGATTCAAGATGCGCAGCTTCTGCAAGCCAATATCGATTTTATTTATAATAATATATTGTGTAATCAAAAAAAGGTCTGAGAAGCTTTTTTCATCTCTATTTGGTTTCCTCTTTAACTAGAAATACACATACAACCCCATTATTTTAAAGCATTATGAATTCTGGGGGATAGTTAGTATGAATTACTGAAAAGTTTTTTAATAGAAGATAAAGCTATGTAATTCTATTAATGAGCTCATTTTTTATGATAGTAAGTCAAACAGCAAAAAGTTAAACCCCACTATTAGAAATGTTTTATTTATCTTGCTTATATGCGCTTTTGGATTTAGGGGATCCATCCTATTTTTCAATGAAAAAACAGTGATTATTGGGATGATATCATTACTAGCTTTAGATCTAATATTATAGATGGTGTGTGGTATAATATATTTAACTTACAAACCCAAGAAAGAAGATTTATTGATCAAAAGTGAGTAAGATTTCTTCTACTGCACTAATCGAATCAGAATTGTGGACTGAAGTATTCAATTGAAATATTTTACCATTATAGAGCCCTTCAAGATCAAATGCCTTTTTACATTCTTCTAAATTCTCCTCGATGTAAGGAAGATCCACTTTATGATAGCAGAAAATGAGAGGTATGTCTAAACTATCAACATTTTGTGCAATTTGATGAAATTCATGTACCGATTCATTCAACCGATCTAAATCACCGACATCTACTAAATATATCAAGCAATCCGCTTTTTTCAAACTATCCATCCAAGTTCCTCGTAAATTTTTTTGACCGGGAGCATCCCAAAAAACAATTGTGCGGTCAGATAATTTCAGTCTTTTAATTGAAAAGGTTAAAGTGGGTCGAAATTGAGTTTCAACCTTTTTTGAGATCAAATAGTTTACTAACACCGTTTTTCCTGCGCGATCCAACCTTAATACAACAATTTTAAGTCGTTTCATTGAATTTTCCCCCACATATATTGAATTAAATTAAGCTTAAATCTAATTGTTTAAGAACATCTTTAAAACGTCTGAAGGCAATCGTATTTCCAGAAAAAGACACCAAATCTGCCTTAAATTCCTTTGAGAACGCGTGGTAAATCTTTTGTAATGCAGCTTCAATGGTGTGGGGAGGGATGTTGGATTTTGTTCGGCCTAAGATATAGAATTCCGATCCTGCTTCGTTATAAAACGAATAAATCGACCCTCCGATAACCAAAGACTGTAATTCGGTTTGACTAAGTTCCATGGAAAAGGACTGCATGGCTGTTAAAAATCCACCTAAGAGGGTGGGATCAAATTTTATTTCTGGAGCATGCGAGAAGAGTTCTAATCCCGAGGTAGTATACACCCAAAAATCCTTGATTACACCAAGTCGACTCAGAGAAACGGGTTGAATGGCGTGGTATTTCTTTTGCAACTTTTCAAACCGATCCGTATAGTATGCCACCTTTGTTTCGTCTTGTTCTTCTTTATATAGTTCAATCAATAAAGAATGGGCTTCAAGTTCTTCTGGAACGGGATTCTTGAGCTTTTTTAAGTTATTGATAGCCATAATCAGCTCCCCCGCCGCAT
This sequence comes from Candidatus Lokiarchaeum ossiferum, assembly GCA_025839675.1. Classification (GTDB taxonomy): domain Archaea; phylum Asgardarchaeota; class Lokiarchaeia; order Sigyniarchaeales; family Promethearchaeaceae; genus Lokiarchaeum; species Lokiarchaeum ossiferum. The sequence continues at coordinate 3,745,971 of CP104013.1, read as the reverse complement.
TTCTTCGTTGATCTACAGCAATAAATGCTTTCCCAATTAGAAAATGAATTTTTGCAATCGAGAGTAAATCCACAAAAGCATTATTTGTGAGTTGAGCTCCTAAATTCTGCAGAAAATGAATTATTGCATCATATTCCTTTAAGGATTCATATATTTCCACGATTTGGAAGGCAATATTAAGTTTCAAAGCATAGTTGTTGAGCTGATCGACCTTATCCAAAGCAGTTAATAGATGATCCAACTGTTTGGAAGGATTAAGAAGAAAACCATAGATATTTCCTACCATTTGATGCGCTCGAATAGAATTTTTATAATCTCCCAGCAAATCCCACAAAGATATAGCACGAATATAATACGAAATCGCGGTTTTTAATTGATCTTGTAATTCATCGCCTTGGGCATGGTGAAAAAAGCCTTGTGTTTTTAACAATGAAATTACACTTTTATAATATTGGAGAGCTAAATCATTCAAAATTTGGGCATGTTGTTTTTGCAACATTTGGGTCACCGGTTGTTGACTTAGCAAGAGGGAGGCTTGGCTTAAACTTTCGATCGCTTCTTGATGCATTTGTAAATTCGCTTGGGTTTGCCCTTTGAGAGAAAAATATTGAACTTTATTCACGAATTGGGATTGAAAAATAGGGAGTTGGTTAAAAGTATCCATCGCATCCATGAAATCTCGCATTTTATAATGACAAAATCCCTGCATGAACAATCCCAACTCTTTATACTTCTGATGAGACATTTCAGTAGCAAGGGGGACAAGATTGGTGTAATAGATCAAGGCGGGTTGAAACTTTTTCAGTTGGACTAAAATTGATGAAATGAGGTATGTTGCTTCCATAACCATTTTAGTTTGATTGTCTTGCTGGAATTTCAGAAGAGCTTTACGAAAGAGCATGTAAGCAGTGTTCCAATTTTTCTGTTTGTATAACCCTACCCCTTTTTTAAAATCATCTACTGCACTGGTTAAAGAATAGGAGACATCTATTGAAATATGATCTTCAATAATTTGCTGAGCCAAGGAAAACGCATTTAAAATCTCCCCTTTATAATTTGAGAGAGATATTCCATGATGTTCTTTATAATTGGAGACGATTTTTGCCAATATCTCATCAAAAGAAGAGATCTTATCTTCGGGAAGGAAATCTGGGATTAATATCACGACAATGAAGGGCATAAATCCCCCTCGGACATCAGTATCAGGAATAATATCTAAAACGATGCGTGCAATTACCTTTTGAGAATTCATGGGCATGGTTAAAACAGTGCGTTTGAATGATACATCTGTAGATTCCCCAAAAACCATCTGAAAAGTGGAAAAGATGTTCAAGGCGATCATATCCACATCACCAAGTTCGACCAGCGTATTGAAATAATCTTTTACCGTCGGTCCTAATGCTTCATCCCATTCAGCCAGAAAAAGGGTAATATTTGAGAGTTCATCTTTAGAAAGCTGAGCCATTGGTTTTTTGCCTCGAAGTGAGATAATGATAAAAAAGAGATTACTTATATTCGTCGAGTAATTTCATGAGATCGGAATATTTTTGAAGACTTGCCCCTAATTTACCTTTTTCTAATTCCTCAAAGGCCGCATTACTCATTTGATCAATAGAAATTTTCAAATCTTCAAAACGAAATATTTCAAGCAACTGATAGCGATGCAACATGGAATGTTCTTGTTCTAATTGAGTAATATTCCACTTTACTAAGGATCCCGCACTTTGTTCCAGTTGTGAGTCTGGATTAATATTATCAGGTTGTTTTACTTCAAACACGTAAAATTGTGGGACAATATCTTCTATCACAACACCTCTTAGTACGGATTTAAATTGGTTGGCAAATTTTAATTGCGCATCATATAAACCCTCTAAATGGAGTTGGTGCACATTAGTATGGGTTTTGATTATCTTCAATTGATCTTCTAAGGGCAAAATAATGGTACGGGAAACTCGTCGCTTTAAATCGTAATTTATTTTGACTGATTCTTTAGGGGCAATATCTTTCACAACCCAGTGTAATTGCATCCCATCTTTTAAGAGAATTTGTTCGGGTTTTTCTATTGGAATTTCACCGTTCAATGTTATCTCGGAGATTTCAAAATTATATGGAATAATATCTTCAATAATCGCCTCTTCTATGAAATCATCAAAAGGATTATCTAACCCTGATTCCACTGAAAACGAAATTGGTTTTTGATGCCCATCACCATTAGCAGGTGAATCATCCTGTTTAATATTTGTTGTGGTATTTAATTCCAAAACTTCCCCAGATGCACTGCGAATCACAGATTTACTGCTCAGATCGGTCTTGATTTCAACCCTTTGTGTTTCCAAGAGGGAGCCTAACTGATCCATCATATTATCCACATCCGCATCCAGATCCCCAAGTAAATCGGAAATAGCAAAATCATCTACCATTGGGAGTACACCTTCATCAACTTCGATGATATTTTCAATCGCTTTTGCTTTTTGTAGTAATGCTTCCTGTTCTTCTAAGGCGAGTTGTTTTTGTCGATTATATTTTTCAGTGACAGTATCGAGTATTGCTTGGTATTTAGGAATCTCATCAAGTTTATCACAATCCTTCGCCAATTCGATAATTTTAGTGCAATTTTGAATCGCAACATTCCATTGTAATTTCGCTTGATTTTCAACAACGGTTTGGGTTAACTTGTCAAAAGTCTGTAGCCGTTTTTGGAAAACTTCTTTTTCTCCTTTAACTCGTAGAATTTCTGATTCGATTTTTTCTCTATACTCTTCCAATTCAGGTAATGTAACTAATTCAAGCGTGGCTTCTAATTTAGCGAGACTTTCATTATAATTCTTTTGGTTGGCAAACTGATTGCTTTCAGCAAGATTAGTAGTAATTTTCTCCACTTTTGTATCAATTAAAAGCATATGGGCCAATTTCTCTTGAATTTCGGAGGAATAAGTTTGAGTTTGTTCTAACACGTCTTTTTTAGTAGTATCTTCTTTTACACTTTCTAATCCAGCGAGATAGAATTGCACCTGTTCATAATCCTTTGCTTCAAAAGCTTTGGTAATTTCAGCTTTTAACTCGGAAATTTTTCGAGCAATTTCTTCTTCCCGTTTCCGAATTTCTTCTTGTTCTTTTTCCCAAGAATCTTTCTGTTCATCTAAATATTTCTGCTTTGCTTGCCATTCTTGAATTAAAGTTTCATCTTTTGAATCTTTAAGAAGTTCAAATACTTGTTGGAATTTTTCCTTTGCATCCGCAAAATCTTGAGTTTCAATATCTTGATCAATCGGGTGCACAAATTTATTCACTTTCGCTTTAATTTCATCTTGTTGATGTCGGAAACTTTCATAGAACTTTTCTTCTTTGAAAAGGAGTTGCTTCAACGTCCCGGGTATTGCTCGTTTAATTAATGTGGTATAAAGGGTGCGGATCTCATCTGCAACTGTATGCGCCTCAAGTGGATCTTTGGAAGCGATATGACTTTGCAATAATTCAGTTAGCGAGGCGATTTTATTGGAAGCTTCTTTACGTTTTTCGGCAATCGCCTTATTTCCTTCCATTTCTTTAATAAATCGTTCTTCTTCTTCGATTACATCTGCATCATTAACTTTTTTGGCTGTTTCAATTATTTCACGCGCCTTAATAATCGCATCATCAAATTTCCCAACCATTGAATTAGACCCTTTTTCGACTTGGAGATCTTGAATTTCTTGATAGACACTAATGCGATATTTGGAATAATCATCCGACCGTTTTTTAATATCCTTCTTATCGAGATGAATTTTTTCGAGAAATTCGCGAGATTCTTGATTTTGATCTACAGTAAAATGGCGGAGAATCCGAACTCGATCATTGGATTTCAGAATTTTTTCTTCCGCGGGGGGAATATATTTGCGCATTTCCTTGCCAGCATTTTGGCCAATCCACACATATAGATGTTTTTCATCCCAAAAATAGAAGAAGATGATATTAACAGAAATAAATTCATCCAATAACTTTGTTGGATCGATTTCAATGATATTTCCTTCAGTGTTAAGCTTATAGATTAGTATGGTGTTTTCTGACATAGTGATTCATTAGGAAGATTTGATGAGAAATTTAGTTAGGAAGGAATGAGTTGAGGTATTTTGACTAGAATTTCATTACGTTTTATGTTTTGTTCTAGGAAACCCCAATATTAATCATTTTTTGATGTTTAAAATTTCTCCCTTTTTTTTTTAAGCTAGTTTGATTAATTACTGTTCCTATTTTAGAAGATTTGTTTAAAATAGGAAATCTCTTTAAATTTATTCATAAAAATAAGAAAATGGTTTATATTTTTATATTCGATTAATTTTTCATGAAATATCAAGTTGAAATCATTATTAATCGTCCCCTAACTGAAGTAATTCAATATTTTGATAGTTATGAACATCTTCAAAAATGGCAACCGGGCTTACAAAAAGTTGAACATTTAGAAGGAATACCTGGTCAAAAAGGGGCAAAAACACAATTAATATACTTGGAAAATGGAAGGAATGTAGAAATGATTGAAACTATTTTGAATAGAAATTTTCCGGATATTTTCACTGCGACCTATGAAGCAAAAGGAGTTTATAATGAAGTAGAAAACCATTTTTTTGCTATAACTCCTGATACAACTAAATGGGTGAATCACAATGTATTTCAGTTTTCAGGAGTCATGAAATTTATAGGATTTTTCATGAGAACTTCGTTTCCAAAACAAACATTGAAGGATATGAACTTTTTCAAGACCTATGTGGAGAGCCAATAACCTATAAAATAAGAAAAAATGGACTCAAATAGAATTTATGTAAAAATCCAAGCGAGAACGATGCATTATTTGAATTATCATGGATATTCGAGACAAAAAATTAATTTTTAAAAAACAATTGTAATCCTTAATTAGATTTCAAAATTTTCATAACCGCTTGAACTTCTTGAGGAAATTTTTTTGCGATTCGTGCTTTCTTACAATTCTCCATTAATATTTTTGTTAGTTTTGAGGAAGCTCCATCAGTCCAATGGAACATCAATTCAAATCCATACCGTGGATTGGAAGCTACCGCCACGCTAATAATAAATTTTAATCCTTTTTCAAGAATAATAAATTTATCATCTTTATAATGGACTTCTTCAATTTGCTGGACAATTGTAATTACATCACCGAGTAGATCGAGCAATTTTACAGAATACTTTTGGTCTTCTAAAAAAGAAGGAATTGCTAACCCTGCTAGAGCCCCACGTATTAACATAAAATCATGTTCATCCACCCATTTTTTGAATTCAATAAAGATAGAATCGGCGTGATCAGCAATAAAATACTTGGTTCCTTGCGCAATCGCTTCCCTTACCCGCCATCTTCCATCAACAGCCGCATTTTTGTAGTGTTGCAAAACTTTGTCCAAATATTCGGGATTCTTTTTAACAAATCCCCCCATCCCAATATAACCACTAAAGGGTAAGAACTCTTTCGGCGAATTAACAGGAGCAACTGCTTCAGAAACACTGACCAACCCTTCTAATAATTGCCATTTTGCTGATTTTAAAAGTGCTTTTTTATCATTCATTACACAGATACTGAAGGCATGAGCCAATTCCAAGTTAGCTCTCCTTCCAGGGAGTTCACAATTCTGAATGAGAAATTGGTATAAAGAATTGCTATTATTCTCTCTAATAGCTTTCTCAAAAATGGGAGTTAGAAGATCAAGCAAGCGGTCCTTTTTATTCATTTTTCTTCCATTCACCTTGAAACTTTAAATAGATATGTAGAAGTATTATTGAAATTATCGGTAAGGCTAAGTCGTGAAGATACAATATCGTTCCTGTATTCCCATGGGAATGGTTTTGATTTGCAAAAATGTCCCAAAAATGAACACCCGCTGCTCCCAAAAGAAATATGGACTTCGAATAAATTAAGCCGATCCAGATCGAATCTCGCTTCCAAATGCACAGAATACCCATTATTCCAAGACCAAGATGATAAAATGCAAGTTCAATTTGAAAAGGACTCCCAATCGGCCATCCAATATCCATTGCTACTGTGTCTGCTAATATAGTGTGTCCAATAAATCCGCGAAGACTGAAAAACGCAAACCCGATATAAATTATCTGCAATAGGAAAATTTCAATAACGCGAGCCCGAGGAAATTTTTCTTCTGGAGCAGGAGAATTTTTTTGAAATTCATCGACTTCACCGACTAAATGGCTTAACGCACTTAGGGGGATTAATAGAAAAAATAAAATCTCCCCAAAAACACCTAAGAAGTCAAGCAAGTATTTAATCATGAACATCCACATTAAAATTCCGATTATCGCAAATACTTCCTTATTCTGGGGTTTAACTGTTCGATTTTCGAGAAGATTGTCATTAAATTGATGATTTTTATCAATATCTTGCAGAATTTTCCCAGCGGGGATAATAATATCATAAATTTTCTTAATTTTTAACATTGAATGGGGAATTGACTTCATAAAAGCAGTGAAGATGAAGTAAATCTTAAGGATAATGATTATGAATTATAAATTTCTTAAAAAAACTTAGAGAGATATTTAGTATAGGTGAAGAATAAAATTATAACTCCTTATTTATTCCATTCGCGTTTTAATAACGAATTCATCTGGAGATCGCCAAATCGACCTTTTTCAAACTCATAATCACGCAGAACCCCTTCCATTTGAAAACCTAAGCGACGTAATAACTTCTGAGATGGCAGATTGTTCGGATCTACCAATCCTTCCACCCGGTTTAAATTAAGTTCATTAAACAAAAAATCAAGAATCGTTGTGACTGCCTCTGACATTAACCCTTTCCCCCAACAATCTCGTTTGAGTTTAAACCCAATTTCACATCGGAAATTGGCTTTATCCCACTTAAAAAATCCGATATCTCCAATACATTGATCTGTTTCTTTTAAAATGATCATCCAAATCATCCCTTCTTCCGTTTCAGCAAGCTCCACAAAAGCATTAATCTCATCTTTTACTTCTTGGAGAGATTGATAGGGTTCTTCTCCATGAAAACGCATGACCTCTGGATCTCGAAATAACTCCAATTGATCGATGGCATCCTTTTCCATTGGTTTTCTTAAGACTAACCTCGCCGAGGGGAGGGTTGGAATTTCGATCATAGATAAAAAAACGAGGCCAAATTTTTAGCCGTTTTGATATAACAGATTGAAAAAGTGAAAAAAGGTATTTTCCAATTTAAACTATGTTGGATGACCAGTTGTTAAATTTGGATGTTTAAGATATTTCAGTTGGTTGATACCATGGTTTTCTGAAAGAATGTTTGGTTCAAATGGGTTTTGTTTAACAATTGGAATAAAAAAACGAAAGATCCAATAAATCTTCCTATTCTTCTTTAATTCCTTCGGCCAAACATTGGGATTGGAGGGACCTATACTCTGGAAATAGGGAAAATAAGCTGCCGCCGAGGGCGAAGATAAATAGAAGAACATAATCGGTCCATATGAAATAGGTATCCACTGAAAAGAAATTTCGAGCTACTAAATTTTTCCAATAGATACTTAGATAATTCCCAGAGAGATAGCCAAGTCCTAAAGCGATTACCACTAAGAACATCAGCTCAAGGAAAATTTGAGTCAGAATTTGCCACGTTGAAAAACCAAATACCCTTTGCAGGGCATATTCCCGCTCCCGTTCAATTACAATGATTAATGTGGTGGAAAAGATTGAGAGGAAAGAGACGATTAGTCCTAAAACAACCATAATGTTCACAATCACAGTCTGAGACGCTATCACTTGTCGTATTTGCACAACAAATTTAGCTTTTTTGATAGCAAATTGCACATCAGGATTTTCATTAAGATCATCCATATAATCATCAAGCTCATCATCTTGTACATCCACCAACATGCCATTAATCGGCATAAAACCAAAGATATCTTCCAAGGTTTCCAACTGTATATACATGGCGATTGGCATATCCATGGTACGACTAAGACCCACGATGGTCACATTAATTTGACGATCAAATAACCAAAAACTACAATTATCCCCAACGGTGTATCCAAGATTATCCGCACTATATTGGGAGAGGATTACTTCATTCTTAATATCTTCAGAAAAACCAGTCCCTTCTTGAAGATCAATTTCATTTAAAGTGCTATTTGACAAGAATCCCCTAAGATTTGTCATTTGTTCGACTTGTTCGAAAAATTGGACATTAAGTTTCAGAAACGGTTCACTGGTGACAATGGCCTCATTTTCTTTCAACTCTTCATAAATACTATCTGAATAATCGGGCGTATTAAAAACACTCTGAACATCCCATGTGAGTTTGGAAAAATAATCCTCTTGAGTGGCCGAAAGGCAGGTTTGAGTATTAATGAGAGAGAATGATAGCATAATTGATCCACTAAATGCCAAGACAGTCAAAATACTGCGCATTTTACTGCGTGACACATTTCGCATAGGAACTTTCAGCTGCATTGGAAAACGAAGCATGGAGCTGAAATTTAGTTTTTGGGAAAATTCTTTGGCCTTTCCTCGGATTGCTTCATAAGGTGTGAGTGATACATTTTCGCGTGCAGCAAGGAAAGTAAATAGCAACGATACCACAAATGTGGAGACTATCACTTCGATGAGCACCCCTGCAGTTAATATAGCAGTCACATCCATCAAACCCCACAAATTCCCTAAAAAGGAAGATAGAAGTTTGAGCAGATTCCAACCAGCAACGGATCCAATGATGATAGCAAATATCGAGAGAATAAAAGTTCGGAGGAGGAACGCAAGCATAATAGTTTTAGAAGAAAATCCATAAGAATACAGCATCCCAGTTTGTTTTCGTTGTTCGATAGCATAGCGTTTTGTGATAATAAAAATAACGATACCCACAATTATGATTATTAGAATCGCTGAAGTGGCTAAATAACTCGAAGTTAAGCTGAGTGCATCGGAAAGCACAGCACTATAAGATACAACACGAGTATGCCAAACTAAGTATACGGGTATGTGGTTATCCTCCAAGAAATCTCTAACATCAATGGAGGATTCTTCAATTTCATCATCAGTGGTATTCTCAGAAAAATATATCACAACCTCATTGTAATAATTTTCTGGATATCCCATTAGGTCCCGTAAATCGGCTTCATTTAGATAGACGGCCCCTTCTTGTATAAGTTCATAACTCAAGTAATTTATTGCTTTCACTAATCCCACAATGGAAAAGGTTGCATTCTTTTCATTCAAATTAAAGGTCAGTGAATCTCCAAGGGAGACGTTCAGATGCGAAGCAAAGGTATCTAAAATAGCAATCTCGCCTTCCTTCATGGCAAAATGCCCCTCTATAACTTCTACTTCATTGATATCGTAGGATTTGTTTGGATCAACCCCAAGCGTATGGACTGAATACCATGTATCCTCATGGTTGAGTTTTGTATTGGTATTTAAACGGGCTTGAATTCGTTCTGGAGAAGTCCCAATGGTATCCAAAATTGTGTCAGAAATATTATCGGTGAGGTCTTCATGAACGGGGCCCAGAAAAAGATCGAGTTGAGCCAGATGATATTCTTCATAGTTTGTTTCTATCGAGTTTTCGATTGAAGGACTAGTTGAAAACATAGCAATTGGGAAAGCGATCACTAAAAATAACGCAAAGAAGGTAATAAAACTCCTTCCTTTGTGAAAGTAAATATCCCGTAATACTGCCTTATATATAGCTTTCAATTTGGGCACTCCCTTCCAGCGGACTATCGGACACTACTTTACCAGATCGTAATTTTATGACCCGATCTGCAAATTTAATAATTTCCAAATCATGGGTGACCAAAATCACCGTTTTATTTTGGGCTTTCGCAATAGTCCGAATTAAGTCCACAATTTTGACCCCAGAATCTTGATCTAATTGTCCAGTTGGTTCATCGACTAATAAAATATCGGGATTTTTTGCCAAGGCGCGGGCTATTGCCACGCGTTGACGTTCCCCTCCTGAAAGTTGGGATGGAAAATTATTCCGACGATCTTTCAAACCAACCATTTCAATGAAATGCTCCGCATCCTTTCGAATTTTTTTCTGTGGAAATTTCATGAGTTCCATAGTCAATTCCACATTTTCCAAAACTGTAAGGGTGGGAATGAGAGAATAGAACTGAAAAACAAATGCTAAGCGCTGTTTTCGATACATTGTTAACTGTTTTGCGGACATAGAACGCAGGGTATCATCACACACTCTGATATTTCCTTCAGAAATAGTATCAATACCCCCAATAAGATTAAGAAGAGTGGTTTTTCCCGACCCTGAAGGACCTTGAATGAAAACAATTTCTCCTTCAAATATGTCAAAGGAAACCCCATCCAGTGCATTTACAGCTATATCCCCAAGTTTATAAATTTTTTTTACATCGGTAATGGAAATGATGCTTCTTTGTTGTTGTGAAATGTTAGTTATGGAAGTACTATGGGCATATTCATCCCGTAAAACACCGTTCCAAATAGTGTTGCTGTAACCTTTAGCCGTTTTTGTCATTTGTGAGTCAATTATTTCCTAATATATATTGTTTTTAATTTTATAGAAGTATCTATAGTAAGATTCTAATGACAAAACTAATATAAAAATACTTCGTATTCCGAACTATTCGTAATTCTAAAATTTAAAAAAATTGAATGTTTGGAAAATTAAATATTTAATAGTCATTTTATACTAAATATTATTATGAATCAAGATGAAGATGAGATTCTTTCCTCATTTTTTACTCTTTTACATAAAGTTCGAGATGTTTTATTAGTAAATCGTCCGGAATTACTTGAGTTTGTAAAGCATGATAATTATAAATTAATTCGTGATCCCTTCGGTAGATATTTTCAGATAGTCCTGTATATTGGAACAAAAAAAAGAACCACAATGAAAACTTTTGCAAACCATTTCAAGCTAAAAGCAGGAACTGCAACCGGAATTATTGATCAACTCGTTGATAAAGGTCTTTTGAAGCGTGAAACCAACCCTAAGGATCGAAGAAAAGTGGAAATTGTTCTAACAGAGCATGGAAATAATCTTTATGCCAAAGCGATTGATATCCAGAAGGATGAGATTCGGAGTGTCATTGATGCCTTGAATCCTACAGATATAATCAACTTGAAAGGAATTCTGAAGAAAATCAATAAAGCCTTGATTATCAAGGAACGAACCACTAAGAAGTAGTCAAAAAAGAAGGAGTTAATTTTTCCCTAATCCTTTTTTAACTTTAACTGCAAAATGTAATCTAGGATCTGAAATTATAATGAGTCAAGAAGAAGTTACCCAAATCAATTCACAAAAAGAAGTACTCGAGCAAGAAATCCTTAAAATCAAAGAATTTTATGCCGTTGAAAAGGATAAACTAATGGCTAATTTGCAAAAAGAGCTAAATGGACTAAATACCAATTATAGCTCAGTTATGGAGAAAGCGAATCAAAATATCACCCTTAAACAACAAAAACTAAAAGAAGCAGAAACCCACTACTTTGCGGTCAAAGCAGAATTAAAGGAAGCAAAAGAAACTCACAAAAAAATTAGCACTGCTATGAAAGAGGCAAAAACAGGGCACGAAAAAAAGAAGAAGAAGCTGCTTAAAGATCTGGACACGGATCAAAATTTCAAGCTCAAAACAAAGGAAAGTGAAATTAAATACTTGGAAAAAAAACTCAAATCCATTAGTTAAGAAGGATTCAGTTTTAATACATACCCTATTTAAGTCATTCGCATAATTAACAATACTTACACAAAATTATTGAAGGTTTTTGAGACACGAGGGTAAAAATCAGGATACCTTGCCTTTTGCCATGATATTCAATAGATTTATGGACGGTTTTGAGATCAATTTTGACCCCCCGGGATTTATAGTCTAGCCTTCCTATCTGATGGAGTTTTAGGAGATTATTTATTTTCTTAAAATCGAGATCACAGTGAGCAATGTATTGGTAACATTTCAAAATTGGAGTTTTAACAAAAACATTATTAGTTAAGTACGCCAGTTTTTCATGAAGAAGTGTTAATTTATGTTCATTGGCAATATCATTGATAACATGAGCTTTAATGAAAGCAGGATCCGGCTCGTAAATATATTGTTTGGGACCAGTTAGAGTTGGAACGCTAACTGAGTCTTGTTTTATTATTGAAATATTCTCAGGTAACTTGGTAGCAATAATGCTTTGCTTTTCAGACTGCATAAACTTGCCAAACCATAACATGGTTTCTTTGACGGACCCTTTGTAGGATACGACTTCAATATCGCAAGTATAAGGAATATGAGAAAAATCCACTCCTGGTGCTATTTTCACAACAATGTTGGGTGAAATTTGCTCTAAATCAGATAAAATCGAGAGGGGAGGGAGATATTCTTCAATCTTCACAGTATGATCAGAGCCATGGCGACGACTAGGGTCAAAAATAATCGCATCGATATTGGTGAGTTTATCCATGAATTTTTTTTGTTGAAGTAATTCTAAGATATCACCTTCGATGATCTGCACTTTCTCGAGGAGATTATACACATTTAGATTATGCTTTAGCAATGCAATGATCTCAGGATCTTTTTCCACAGTGAGTAACTTCCATCGAAGACTTTGAGCAATAGTATCTCCCCCTATCCCAGAGCATACTTCTAACACTTGGGAAATCTTGGGAATTTTTTGCTTCATCTTCAAAGTGCGATATTCCGCCAGCCATTTAGAAGAGGCTTGTTCCAATCCAGCTTGAGTAAATTGCATCTGCTCAGCGCGGGGGTATTTTAATTTCGCCCGACTGTGAATGTGGAGATCAGCTAAAATATGTTCGATTTCTATGGGAGAATAACCTATTTTTACTAAAACTGCTCTGCGTCGCTTTTTATCACGGATTTTGAGTAATTTATTCCATAATTCTTTATTCAATTTATCTTGCATTCGTTTTTCTTCCCAATTTTAGCTTTTCAATTCATAGTAGATGATGCAACCCATCTTTTTAAGTTCTTTAAGCCATTTTTTAATTTTTTCAGGAATGGAGGAAAATGAACTGAAGCTGAGATGTATCTCTTTTAGTGATATTAAGTTTCTGATCGATTCAGGGAGAAAGGGGATCTGATCACTACTGAAATATAATTCTTCAAGTAATGTTAAGTTTCCTATAATATCTGGAAGTGAAGTGAGAGAATTATGGTAAAGTCCTAATTTAATTACACGATTTTCTTTATCAATAAATCCAAAGGTATCCCATGTCATATGAGGAGCAGAAAGTATCGAATCGGAAGTCTTGATTCTATCTTTGATAAGACTTCTGCATCCCGCCGAATCAATGGAATTTGATGGAATGAAACAATTTCAGTCTCTCGAATAATTCTTTCTGATATAGTTTGTTGATAATTTGATTGCTTTATATTGGATATTTCATTGGTTTCTTCAATTTCGTTTTGATTATTGATATGTTCATAAATTTTCCCATCTTTGCGATCTGAAGATGATATTTCACCCCAGGTAGCAAATTGAGAATCAATACTCTCAATAAACTTCCCAAGATCATCGACGACAATATGATCTTTTTCAATTTTGAAAGAAAGAAATTCTCCCCACCCTATCAATAGTTCCAATAATTCTTTTTTGGAAATTTCCAGACTCTCCGCAACCAAGGCTATATCAATTGACTTCGAAATTTTAGTATTTTTTTCAATTTGAGTAGATAAGATGAAAGTTTTGTTTCCATTTGGATCAATTAATGCTTAGTCAAAATAAATTCTTTCAATTTATAGATCATGCAATTAGAAAATAATTCAAAAAAAAAAAATTAAATGTTACCCTTTTCATTTGGAGTAGAAATAATGGAGTTGAATTCACTTTCTGAAAGAATAGTGGGTTGATATGATCCACCATAAATTTCGAGGGTATTAATGAAAGAACGCAAGTGATTCCGGGAGCCCCGCATCAAATTTTCATATGTGGCAATAAGAGCAGTATTATCGGTGCGGCTTATGAAATCTTGTAAATCCTTGATATCCATCTCTTCGATAAAGGCACCCACTTTTAAAGCTTCAATGGTTGAATTAATTCCTTGAGCAATCAGATCTGAGTACAAATCGGTTAATATGGAATTGTTATAATTCCCAATACTATCATCGACAATAGGATCTTCGAGTTTATATTGAACAAGCAGATCTCCAATAGAGTCCATATGAGTTTGTTCACTTCGGGCAATATTTTCAAACACAGAGATATTCCATGTTGCAAATAAAGTTAGATAGGTATCACGTGCGAGTTTTTCCTCTTCACGATTAAACTGAAGATCATCCACTTCGTCTTGAGAAAGGGAAGGATTGAGTAGATTGGAATTGTAAGCAAGAACTCCAATAACAGAAACAGTTAAAATAGTTAATAATGATATTGTTATGAGCATGGGTTTTTTATTTTTCATAGTTGTGCATCTCAAATGACTAATCTTAACATGACAATTTAAACAGTTCTAGACACTTATCCCCCTTGAAAAATTTTAGTTGTGGTTGTAGAAAGGAAAAAAAAGTGGGAAGACTGGGAATTACTAATCTTCCAAATAAGATTCTTTGACTGGAGTGAACAAGTTCCAAATGTTAAGTAACCTACAATATCAGGAAATTTCATAAAGATTTTTGGTAAAGTCCTCGCTTGAATACACAATTTATATAGACTATAAAACCAGTTATTTTACATATTTTGTTCGTGAAGGATTTATTGAAGTGTTTATCGGTATTTCAACTTAGATAAGTCTTCAATATCACACTCAATTAATTTCAATCATAAGGGAAAATGAATTTTTTCCTTGTTTAAAATTTCAAATTTAGTGAGGTGTACTATTTGCACAAAAAATGGTGTTGTTCCTACATTTTCAACATAAATATTATATTAATGATCATTGTTTAGGACAACATATGGACGAAATGTGTACGAATCACCCAGATCGGCTGGCTGTAGAAACATGTCATTATTGCAAAAAACAAGTTTGTGATTCATGTAATATACTTTATACTTTTACACGAAAGAGAGGAAACATTCGAATTAGGCGCAGATATCGAGTGTGTCCTCACTGCTATCTTGAAAAAATGGAATTTCGCTCAGGTTATCTACCAATTGGTCTAGCTGTTGCCTTTTTCTTGGCAATAATTATCATTCCATTTTATAACTACTTTACATCAGAAACAGAAGGATGGATAGGTGGACCTCTAATGTTTGCAGCCTTTGGAGGAACATTCATTTGGATAATCCTTTATATGTTTATTAATACAAAGAAAAAGGCTCATAAAGCGGCAGAATTAAGAGTAAAAGGAATTTTGAATGGCACAATTCAGTAAACCTATTTTTTTTCACTTTTTTGTGAAACATGTCTTCTAAATTAATTCATCTACTATTGTGAAAGGTAAATGTAACTAAATCTCAAAGTTCAAAATTTAAGTTCTATTGTTTTTCTGAAATAGACTAATGTGAAGCTAATTAACCTGCAGTGATGATTGTTTAGAAGTTAAAAATGTGTAATTTGGAAAAACAAAACAAAAAAATAATTAAGAACCTACTATGAATACGATGATTGCAAAGAGCGCTACCAAAGCTCCAGTTATTTTTAATAATTTACTAAAAATTCCTCTCGTTCGTAAAGTTTTTGAATAAATATAGTCCATTTGAGGTCTATCCGCAAAAAAAGATTGCAGAAGCTTAACTTCTCTCCCCAATTGAATTCCACCTCGCCGATAAGCCTTTCCAAGAAGTAATTTTTGCCCATCCACTAATTCCAAATAAATATAATAATGCACACTTGACTGAGTAAGATATTTTTTGGGGTTTTCTTTTAGAAACGTCTTCATGACATTACTTGCCAAATTAACTTTGCGAATACTTTCGATCGGAATTGTCATCGTCGGCTCATGGGCAGGATCAAACAATTCAATTGAATGTGAGGAAAATCGGGCTAATCCCCACATAATATCCGTATATTTACTTTTATTGGCATAAAATTCTATTATACTCAAACCAATGAAGCAAAAGAGTAATGGCATCAATATCATAAGAATCCCAATAAGGAAGCTGTCAAAACTATGATCACCGAATAAATATTCCTTAATCATTGTATATAGCACGAAAATACCCCCTAAAGTAAACAATCCACCAGCAGCATACCATACAGGAATGGGTAAATCTCCACTGATTCCAACATTCTCGAATTCAAATTGAGAATCCTGTGAAAATTGTAATTCTTCATAATCCATAAAAATATAATTGCCATTAATCGGTTTTAAATGTCATATCTCGAAAAGGTACTTTTTGCACAAAAACAACGCTTTTTATTACTTTCTCAATACTACTAATTGATTAAATCAAAAAAAAGAGAAGATATGAATTTACACCTAATCTTCCAAATAGGATTCTTTGACTGGAGTGAATAAACTCCAAAGGATTGCCAGAACTCCCAATCCCAATAGGACACCAGTGATGCTGTATTCTGTCAGATAACCGATTAAAGGGTTGATCACCATGAGCAAGAATTTTTGCATCATAGAAACGGTGGACAGGGTTGTGGCCCGTTGTCCCGAATCGATGTGTTTTTGCATATAGTTGGTCATGAACGTTCTTCGGCTCATTCCGAGTCCGGCGGCAAGTAAAATACCTAAGATCACAAATGCTACATTGTCAGTGATTCCAAAGAGAACGAATCCTACACCCATTCCGACTCCGGTAAAAACCACGAGGCCTTTCTTGGATCCCAGCAATTTTTCCAAAGGTTGAATCATGTTCAGCAATAAGATCTGAATGATGACCATACTTGCATGGATTAATCCGAAATACGCCATATTGACACCTAAAGCCATAAGTCGAGATTGCCATAACCAGACCGAATAATAAGCAATCACCGAGAGGATGATTGAATCCATTATGATCCGTTTCAAACCTTTATTTTTTCGAATTGTTTTCAATCCTTTCTGGAATATTTGCCAAGGGGAGTCTTTCTTGGATTGCTCATGTTGGGTTGGTTCAACTAGGAACATTCCTAACAGTGCAGCCAACGCCAATGGAATTGCTGAGAGTGCCATAGTAGACCAAGCACCCCAAGTAGATGCTATGAAACCTCCCGCAATAGTTCCCATGACCATGCCTCCCAGACTTAAACTACGAACTCGAGAATATATTTTCTTCGATTCTTTCTCGCGCCCAAGCTCCAACAGTGAATCATAGACTAAAGCTTCGTATGCTCCGGAGTTGAGAGCTACGGCTAATGCCCATATGATTTCACCCAAGGCAAGGATCCAAAAATTTGGATATGCAATGTAAACCAGAACAGCAACTGTATTTATAGCGTTACCAAGGTTCAAAGATAATTTTCTTCCAAATTTATCAGCTATTGTTCCTGTAGGAATCTCAAATAGGAAGATTGCTCCTGTGAAGATAGATTCAAGTAACATGATTTGGGTGAAGGTCATCCCTCCCCATCCTTCAAAGAATGCAATCATTACTGCACCGAAGAAGTGCACTCCCATGAGAAAACTTAACACATGGAGTAGATTGATGTTCCTTTTGTATTTTTTGAGTGAACTATCATCCTGTTTCACTCGTGTTTCCGTTTGTTTTGAAGCCAATTCAATTTTTGACATAGTGGTTTTCCTTTTTATAATTTTTTCATTGTTTTGGTTTTGAGTTTAATCACCTCAGGTCCCAAGGATGCCCTCAGGAATTACAAAAAAAATTTTCATTGGTTGAAGAATGATCGGTAAGAAGCTCAAATTCCTCCAAGAAGAGAAATTGGAATCAAAAAGCATTAACGATAGAAATTTGGTATCGAAAAATACTTTTTAGTTCATCTAACCATTGGTGTTACGATTAGAAGGGAAGATTAGTGGATTTCACTCGCGAATTACCAATCATCCCTGCCAGGCTTCGATCACGAATAGTCATCGGGAAGCCAGGATTTACCCCCACACATGCACTATCGTCGATAAAGCATAGAGTTGGTAATCGAGATTTTTTGATATTTTTTCGAGTCATTGTAATCAACTAAATTCACATTAGAAATGAAAATGTTATGAAATAATAAGGAATTAATCAAATATAAAGGTTACGTTGCCCAAATTAGCACAAGAAAGAATCTAAATGCCACTAAACTAATATTGAGCGATTGAGTAATAAGTAATTTTTTTGATTTTTAGGTGCATGGGGTTTTCTTCCGAATAAAAGTGATGACAATAATCATATCTGAATCAGGTGAAATATTTAACTCGAAAATGTGGTCTCATCTTGAAAGAGTTAAAGACAACCGGAAAAAGAAATATGCATCTATTCCCAAATAGGAAACATGGTCTCCACTGGAACGGCAATATTATCTGCGCCGTGAGTGAGAATACATCCGCGATAGTTTTTAGATGAGACCATAGTGAAATTCCAACTTGGATAGTTGTATTCAAATAAAGTGAAATGTGGTTTTTAAACGTTTTGTATACCAGTGAAAATTAAATGTTTGGTTTTATTGGATATAGGAGGATGTTAATTTCATATCCTAAACGTAAATGCAAATGTTCCTGGTCGATTTAATATTGAAAAAATTAATTTAAAAATTCAAGTAACCGTTTAATGGGCATTCCAGTCGTGGTTACGAGCATAACTTTTTCATCGTTTTGACTCAATTCATCTCCCGATTCACGAAGTTCCTCATATTTCTTCCTTACTCTATTTAAAAAATGGCTCCACTCTTCCCGGAAAATTAGGTATTCAGCACGTGACATATAATTAAATGAGCTTAAAAGATCAAACTGGGAAATATTATTTCCTTTATCATCTTTTATGAGATGTCCTTTTTTATCTCGCTTAAGTTTTGTCATATCACGTAACATAGCTAAATTACTTGAATCAAGGCCAGCTTTTGCAATTTCATTTATTTTCTTGCCAAAATCCACAAGATATTGACTATTTGCCTGATTGATCTTTGCAAATGCACTCTCAATTTGAATAATTTTAAGGAGATCTTTTTCGGAAGTATTTGGGGAACTAAAATCTACATCTGAATCAAAATCCCCTATTTTTTCGTTGTAGTCTTCTGCCAAGCGATAAATCATGTTTCCTTTAATATCCCGCATTTCTGGAACTGCAATAATACCAATTTCTATCAGATCTTGTAAGTGAGTGTGAATCGTGGATTTACTTTTACTTAGCAATCTTTCAAAATCGGCACTGGTTAATTGTTGATACATTTCAAGATAACTATAGATATGAAACTTTGTCTTACTAAGAAGCAATTCAAGGGGAGTCTTCTCATCTTTCGACTTTTTGAATTTTTTAGACGATTGTCCTTTATTTTCAGAAGAACTTTTTTTTTTTTTATTCATATTTTGATTCTACTTTACTATAAAAAAACGAATCATTTAAATACTTGTGTTGATATATCATTATTAAAAATTCGTTATTTATTATAAAAAACGAATATTATTAGTTTATCATTATAAAAATGGAAGGGAAAAAAAAATGCAAAAAATAAATCTTATAGAACCATTACAAATCTCGTTTCAAAAGGCCACCTTGGAACAGATGATACTAATTTTTAAAAACTTAAGAAAGCCAAATGCAAACAAGATAGCGATTCGTCAACAACTAGAAGAGATTCTTGATCACCCAGATTATGTTGTTGAATTCTCCCGATATGGAAATCGGGTTCAAAAATCGGAATTAATCGATTTTATTCTTAACTTCCAATCCATAGAGAAGAGTTCTATAAAAAATGAAGATCTACTAGTGCGATTTGATCACTTCAAATACTTGATAGAACATGTAGATGACTATCAGTCTAAATTGGATTTGATTGAAAGTATTTTTACACCCGAGATTATTAAGGAACAAGGGGATCTCGCTCTAAAAGGATTACCCAAGGGAACTCAATTCGGTAAAGTCACATTTCTATTTACGGTTGGAATCGGTATGTCATTTGGTTACCCCCATCAAACTGAAGATGGACGAAAATATATTCATTTTGATTTCATTCAATTAATCAAGGAATTTACACCTGAACAAATCCGATTTTGTATTGGTCATGAAATTCATCATATCGCAATGAATGAAATCCACGATAGTCTTGATATTGTGAACATGCCTTTAGAGCAATTATTCTTCCTTCTTTTCTCAGGTGAAGGATTAGCAGTTAAATATTGCAATAATGCTAAGGGAATTTTGTCCCAACCATTATATCTTGATTTACCAGAAAATATTGGATTGGATCGATTTTCATGGGAATACTTGAATAACGATTTTGAAAATACTTTCCAGATGTTCAGAAATCATATTCAAATGATTCGCAATGGAGAAATTACTTCTCAAGATCAATTAATGGCCCTTTTTCAAAAATACTGGATGAATGATAAAACTGCAGAACAATCTCCAGATGAGTCTCCTCGATTAAAGCAAAGTCGATTTTATAGTTTTGGAAACGAAATTTGGGGGTTATTACATGATAAATATGGAATTGAAAAGGTCTACAATACCATTTACAATATGGGTGCTTTTTTGCCATTACTGAACAAAGCGCTAATACAATTAAATTTAGATGTGATTTAATGCATAAATTTAGGGAAAAATCGTAGTTCAGCATTTTAACATCAATCAATTGAAAAAATACTTAGGTGAATAGGTATTGAACCATGATAGATGGAAAGAAGAAAAGTAATCAAATATGGGAGTTTTCTATTTTTAACAATTGTAGGGTTTTATCTCCTGAGTGTATATTCTTTTTTAGTGTTTCACAGTTTAATTGAGATTTTTTCAATCGCTACAGGATTTAGTATCTTTATGTTTTATTGGTTATCCCGAAATCGTATTGAAAATCCTTTTTACCTTTTTTTAGGAATTGGATCATTTTTCATTGGTATGATTGATTTATTACACGTTCTGTCGTACAAAGGAATGAATATCTTTGAAGGATTTGATGCAAATTTACCTACCCAATTATGGATCGCATCGCGTTATTTACAATTAATATCAATTATTCTCGCATTAACAATACGAAAAAACAAAAATCATGAGATAACTGTTTTCCTTCTGTATACCGTTGTGTCACTTCTTGTGAGTTTAGCCATTTTCGTTTTCAAAATTTTCCCTGTTTGTTTTATCGAAGGGGAAGGTCTTACACCATTTAAGAAAATAAGTGAATACGTCATTTCCTTAGGATTAATTGGTAGCATTTTTCTACTCCGATCGCGAAAAGAAGAATTTCCACAAGAAATTCGATGGAATTTATATCTGTTTTTTATATTGACCGCTTTATCGGAGCTATCGTTTACCTTTTATATATCGGTATTTGGCATCTCTAATGTTATAGGCCATTTGTTCAAATTTTTAGCGAATATTATCCTTTTGCAATCCATTCTCATAATCGGCTTAAAAAATCCATATAATATCATCTTTCGAGAATTAAAGCAACGGGAAAAAGAATTGGAAGAAAAACTTAAACATATTAAAACTCTTTCAGGATTACTTCCAATCTGTTCGAACTGTCATAAAATGCGAGATGACAAGGGATATTGGCATAGAGTTGATGAATACTTGCATACTCATACCGATGCAGAGCTCACCCATGGAATTTGTCCAGAATGCGTAAAAAAATTATATGGTGATTTAAATTTTTAGTTTTTCAACCTCAAAAGTCATGTATACATTTGTTTAATTTAGAAACATGGTAGAAATAACAAGTTGGTTCAATCATTTAATCCTCTTCAAACTTTTGCGATTATTCCTAATCTTATTTCAGTGAGAAGCTTAAATTGGAATAGTAATCATTTTCACGTGAATCTAAGTTTCGAATTTTAATCAAGATGTGAAATGAAAAATATGAAGTTAAATGACGCAATTTATGGTAATTTATTAGAGAAGAACTATGAGAAAGGGTTGAGCTTGGGAAACCGATATTCTTTTATTAATTCCAACATCTTTCCATTGTTAAATAAAGAAGAACGAGACACTTTTATGGGATTTCAAGATGTCTGCAAGAAACTGGCCCCTCAAGTGAATATAGAAGATGCTTATGAAATTCTTCCAAAATTGGGAGAACATTACATGCTTCAACGTATGAATACTTACGAAGGTATTTACGGATCTTGCAAAACTCAGATGCTACTGAATTTAGCTGTTGGTGGTATGGCTCCAGAAGTAGATATGTCCATGAGTGCATCATCGATTTTAGTGGGAAACTCCCTTTATCACAATCCTAAACGCTCTGATATACAGGAAAAAGCTTTGCATGCAATCTACCGAGGAACCAAAATCGGAGGAATTGGAATTACAGAACCGGAACATGGAAGTGACGCAGTTAATATGAAAACGCTTGCATCAATTGCTGATAACGGTGATGTTACTTATAATGGAACTAAAATCTATACCACTAATGGTGCAGTTGCCGACTACTTCAGCACGTATGGAGTATTGGATGTGTCAAATCCTCGCAGAACCATGATGCTATCTCTTTTCAAACGGGAAGATGAAGGACTCTCCACTGAACGATTACATATTCCTGCTGCCCATGGAGTAGGAATAGCAAAAGTGAATTATGACAATGTAACAGTGCCAAAGGATCGCATGATTGCCCCACCAGGAGAAGGGTATAAAAGACTCTTCCGAGGATTGACGCCAGAACGATTTACGATCATCTCAAGTTCTCTTGGAAGTCTTTGGCATGCGTTAGCTACTGGGACAATTTATACCCAACTTCGTCATCAATTTAATAAACCCCTCTTTAAATACCAAGGAATCAGCCATGTCTTAGCAGACATCTATGCACAATTATCTGCCTACACATCATTTGCCATGCAAATTGCTGATTTTTATGATAAACGAGTCGGATCTAAAATTCATAAGGGAGAAACTCCAGATCCAATGGACGAAGCCACTTTAGCAGTTTCAGCAGCCCAAGGAAAATATTTAGCAACGAAGATGGCTCACAAAGCGACCTATGAAATTGTGCAAGTCATGGGCGGTCGGGGAGCCATCAATGAACCAGGTTCAAATAATATAATTAATCGTTTAGAAAATTTAAGCCGACTTTCTGAAGTTTTAGGAGGTCATCGCAATATTCAACTAATGATTGTAGAAATGGGACTAAAAGCGACCACTGCAATGGCTATTGGAAGTAATATCAAAAAGGCGAAGCGGGAACAAAAGAAAGTCAATGCGAAACTTAATGATCTTTATATCGCCCGAGCAGAAAAAATAATTACTGAAGAAAGCCAATATCTCCCAGAATCGGATAAGTTGAACTTACAGAATGCCATCAATAAACTAAAAAATGCCGCTGAGACGAAAAATGATATTGAATTTAGAGCCTATAGTTCTGCTTTACCAAAACTCCTTTCCAATGCAGGTAAGGCTATTTATAAAGCAAAAAAGAACTAATTTCAATACTTTCTTTTTTTTTATACTAGATAATTATCTAGTTGATAATATAACCATCTGAATGAACAAATAATTTCGAGTTATTTAAATTCTTTTTTTATTCAAATCATGAATTTTAGCACAATATCCTAGCAATACCGAAAATATTTCAACCCAATTTTACAATTATTCTAATGTAAGGGATATATATGAATGTGTTTTTCTTATAGATATTGGAGACCCCTAAATGTTCGAAAAATTGATCAATCTGTTTCGCGCCTATTTCAAAAATTGGAGCCATTCTGTCGAATCACATCATTTAATCATGGGATTATAAGAAATTGTAGTCGCATATCACAAATACCTTCATATTTTTTCTTTTTTCAATTTCTTCTTCTTTATCCGTTAATTCAAAAACTCATTCAAAAAATCATTGGTGTAAAAAAAAATACTACTTTAAAAATGTGAAAAAAAAGGTTTTCTACACAGGTTAGACAATGCTTTTGGGATCTACACCATCAACAAAAACAGATGCTGCCTTTTTCAATCCTTCAGGAATATTGATCGATTGAGGACACTTATCCAAACATTGACCACACTCGATACACAGTTGAGCAGCCCCATTATTGGGTTTTTCGGCTAAAGCTTCTTCTGTTTGAGCAAACCCATCAAACCAGCTTTGCATGGAAGCTGCAGACCCTGTCCATACCGCTTCATTTAAGACGCGTAAATTCATTGGAATATTCACTCCCGAAGGACAAGGCATGCAATATTCACAACGAGTGCATGGAATATAGATCAATTTTTCAAAGGAAGCTTTAAGTCCAGCAATGGTGGCAAGATCTTCATCCGAAAGAGAATTGATTCCCGCACGATCAGCACTTGCACAATTTTCATCAATCATCTCCATCGTATTCATTCCGCTCAATACCACTTTAACTTCAGAATAATTCCACACAAACTGGAGTGCCCATGCAGCTAAGGATTGTTGTGTTTTTGCTTCGTTCAAGAATTTTAGGCCCTCATCAGTTTGTCGAACAAGCTTTCCCCCCAATAAAGGTTCCATGACTATGACAGGAATACCTTTCTTTCCCGCATACTTCAATCCCTTTTCAGTTGCTTGGGAATTGACATCCATGTAATTGAATTGAATCTGAGTCACATCCCAATCATATGCATCAATTATTTCGATGAACGTTTCATAATTGCCATGAAAAGAAAAGCCAAAGTGTTTGATCAATCCTGCTTTTTTAGCTTTTTCGGCTTGTTCGAATAATTTTAATTCTTGAACCCTCGAAAATCGCATTTTGCTTAACGCATGGAGTAAATATATATCCAAATGATCGGTTTGCAATTTTTCTAGCTGCAATTTTAAATATTTCTCAAAATCCTCTGGGACCTTATATTCCCAAACGGGGGCTTTGGTAACCAATTTTACTTTTTCACGATAACCGTCTTGCAATGCTTTTCCAACCACAACTTCACTTTCTTGATTGTGATATGGCCAAGCGGTATCAATGTAATTAATCCCTTGGTCAATTCCATGGCGAATTTGCTTAATCGCTTCAGGTTGATTGATTTTAGTTGTGTCTCCTTCTTTAATTGTAGGTAAACGCATACATCCGAAACCTAAAATGGAAGTGTCTTCATCAAACAGTTTTCGGTATTTCATTTTGATCAAGTGATAATAAAACATGTTTTGCTAAAAACTAGCCTCCTTCAAGTTGTAATATTTACTCCCATTGAAATTCAATTATGGTGTTATGGTTAATGGGTGTAATTAGAAAATATTTTCAAAACTGGATTCAATCGATGAAAGAATATAAAATTCATTTAGCTTAAATCATTTTGATGGATATGAATATTAGGGTAGCACGACTGGAAGATGCGTTAGAAATTGCAACTGTACGTGTTTTGAGTTGGAAAAAAGCGTATCGTAATTTGATTTCGGATCACTATTTGGATAGCTTAACAATTCCAGAACGGGTTCCGAAATGGATAAAGCGGATTAATCAAACCAAGATCGATCCAAGTCGCATTTTTGTTATTCAAGATTCGGATCTAAGGATTGTCGGGTACACTTGGTGCGGAATTCCGAGAAATTATTCAGATGTGGTTGATGGTGAACTCTATGCCATGTACATTTTACCAGAATATTGGCAGCAAGGAATTGGAACACAACTATTTTTCAAAGTCGTCCAGTATTTTGAAGAACTAGGATATCAATCTATGCTGATCTGGGCACTAAGTCAAAATTCTGCGTGTGAATTTTATCAAAAACTAGGAGGAATCCCAACTTATGTGGATTTCATAACACATGCTGAAGAAAAATATGAAGAAACGGGGTTTGTATGGAGCACATTACCATCTAAAATGTATTGAAAAAGAAAAAGTAAATTATAAACTAAATTATAGTATGATTGCGAATGTAATTTATCAAATGTTTGGTTTTTTAGATAACCTTAATAATCAAAATACCTTTTCCCCTTTATGAAAAATACTTCTGAGTTTGATATTAATCAACGTCGATGGGATGAAATGGCCAATATCCATTCAAAATCCCGGTTCTATGATGTAAAAGGCTTTAAGGAAGGAAAAACCTCATTATATGGACTTGAACAACGGGAGCTAGGTGATGTTGAGGGAAAATCGATTTTGCATCTGATGTGTCATTTTGGGTTGGATTCTATGTCATTAGCTCGAAAAGGTGCCCACGTTACTGGAGTTGATTTTAGCCAAGGAATGGTAGATATGGCAACTAAAACGAATGAGGAATTAGGGTTATCCGCTAAATTCATGCAAGGTAATGTATACGATGTTCCAAAATTGATCGAAGAAAAATTTGACATTGTCTACATGACCTATGGACTTCTTTGCTGGCTTCCTGATCTACCAAAGTTATTTGAAGTTATTGCCGATCGATTAAACCCGGGTGGATTCCTGTACATGGCAGAATTTCATCCTTATGGGATGCTTATGGATGTTGAGGATGATGAAAGCTACAGAGTTGGAGGGCCCTATTTTGTGAAAAAAGAACCAGAACTTATAGACAATGATCGTACTTATGTAGACACAGAAGAAAAGATCCAAAATACCAAGAGTTACGAGTGGCAACATACCCTCATGGAACTCTTAAATGGATTATTTACATCTGGTCTTCACATGGAATATTTTAACGAACATCCCTTTAGTTCTTTCCAAGTTCACCCCGATATGGAATTACGCGAGGATAAGCACTGGTATTTCCGACATCCGGAGAAATTTAACATGCCTTTTCTCTTTAGTTTGAAAGCTTTCAAACCGGAATAGTCCACAGTTTTTCCTTCCCTTTCTTTTTTTACCTCGAATGGCATATTCAGAAAACATAGATTGTGCCATTATGTACTATTCTATGTAGTATCAAACATAACTTATTAACTTTAAATTGAGGTTAAACATTTGAAAAAAAGAAGGTAATTAAAATGACTAAGTCAAACCGGAAATCGTGTGCTAAATGGTCTAAAAGTGAGATCCATTTGCAAGCAGGGCAATGTGAAGAATGTAATTCTCCACTTTTCCTATTACATGATAATCTATACATCTGCAAAACTTGTGGTTTAGAGCAGCATCTAACCCGAGGAGAACAATCCGAATAGCTAAAGTTAAAGAAGCACACTTTTACTACTACATTTTTCCATCTACTCACAATAAACGCTGATACTAATGACAACTAATGATGAAACCAAACAAAATATGGACTCTAATCACAATCAAGCTATGCAAAGCAACGTCAAAAAATATTTCGCTGCGATGTTCTTTCGCAATTTATGGATTTCTATGCCAGTCGGAATTCTATACTTCCAAGCCCGTGGACTTAGTTTTACTCAAATTGGTTTATTGGAAGCAATTATTTCTGCAGTGATTTTCTTTACAGATATTCCGAGCGGTGCTTTTGCCGATATATTTGGTAGAAAATTATCCACAAGTCTCGGAATGGGACTATGGGGTCTAAGTTTAATCCTAACAGCAGTATTTACAACCTTCAACGGATATGTTTTTGCAGCAATTCTGATGGGTTTTGGTGATTCATTCCTTTCTGGAGCAATCAATGCACTATTTTATGATACACTAAAGCAAATGAATAAAGATCAAGAATATATAAAATATACTAGCCGAAGAGATATCATTACATCCATTGCAATTATTCTGGCTTCCATCTTAGGTGCAATTTTCTATACAATTGACATAAGATTACCATACTTGGTACATGGAATTACTTTAACAATCGCAGGAATAATCGCATTTACAATGAAAGAGCCAATAACTTTCGAAAAATCAAAAACTGTCGCTGCACAATACAAATTAATTGGTAAATCCTTATGTTTTGTCTGGAAAAATCATATTGTTCGATTCATCACTATCTTTTGGGTCCTAGTGCTGACTGTTCCTATGTTATTTTGCAATATGATGGAGTCCTTTTATCTCGTTGAGATTAATATCCCAGTGATTTATTTCGGACTCATTTTTGCATTTACCCGCGGCGTAATTGGATTTTTCGCCCCATTACGGTTTTCTATTGAAAAAAAACTTGGGGAGAAAGGGTCCTTCTACGGAATTACCATAATTTTCGGGGTGATGTTATTCTTGATGGTGTTACTAACTACACCATTGAGTTTGGCATTTGTGTTTATATTCTTCTTCACCCGTGATTATACGTGGACAATTTTGGACAAATATGCTAATGACCATATTCCCTCAGATCGTCGGGCTACAGTCCTTTCTATTATCAATTTTTGCTTGAATTTGGTTTATATGGGGTTTGCACTGCTTACAGGATACTCAATGGATCATTCTTCTTTACTTGGACTTAATTCCCTCTTATCAACGATGCTAGTGCTAGGAGCGGCAACCTTTGTGATCTTAATTCCATTCCTCATCGCAAATTATCGTAAATTGGGAGCTAAGAAGGAAATTCCTTCTTCCGGAGAGTAATTCCCTTCTTAAATCTTTTTTTCTTTTAACTTTGAATTTTTTTTGTATTGACGACATAGATTAATCCAGTTATTGTGCAGAATAGAACTAAAACTAATAAAGGAGAATAAGATGGGATAGATGCAAGATCATCAAGAGAAAAACCCCCCACTTTAATAGAATCATGATTCAATTTGAGTTCAAAGTTATAAAATAGTTTGTTATATTGCCCAATTTTTAATCTTGGAAAAACAAAATAAAAGGTTTCAAGGTTCGGATCTTGATAATCTGTAAAGTGAAACATTTCAACCCCATATCCTTCATCCAATGGAAAAAGATTCCACATACCTTGAGATCTATAAGAAGATTCACTTATAAATTTAGGGAAATAACTTGAATCTCCAAGATTTGTTGTATGCAAATGAATTTTAACTCCCAAACCGTATTGAGTCTTGTCTGGTAAAATACTATTATTAAAAAGCAGTTCAAGCTGATCTAAGTTTGATAGGAATAAAGAAAAATATAAGGATGAATTTTGAGATGAAATATCGAAGGTATTTTGAATAGCAACATTTATCTTGTTGTCACTGCCATTATATGAGGAACCTTCGATGAGACAACCAGCATAATTAGAAGACCATCCATTTCTTATGGTAGATGAGGATATTTTTTCAGAGGAAATATTAGTTGAGGAAAAAGTGGCTTCTGAATAAGGAGATTTTGAATATCCTAAGAGATTATTGATAACAGGATCACTGCCAGAATTATCAATTATTACACTTTCTGAAGGATATATGAGAAACATATCTTCGAACGATATAGTGAAGGAATTTCGCGCAGTATCTGAAATATTGTATGCCATACTATATTCTATATCTCGATTTTGTGAAATTTGATAGGGGGAAAATGAATCCACATCGTCCCAGTTTGAGGTATTATAAAATTCTTTGTATTCATACAAACCATCTGAACACGCAAGTGAGAAGTTTTTGTCTAAGGAAAAATCTAATTGATGAGATTCTTTTAGATAACTGTAAGTAGGATGTTGATTTTCATTCATTATTTTTATTCCATGTTGCAGATAATTTGGTTCAATATAATGACTCCACACTGGAATATTTTGCTCTTTCAATCCAGTTACAAAGGGAAAAGTGAGAAAAAATAAGGCTAATGTAATTAACAAATGTTTTCTGGTAGACAAAGTATGATTTTTGACCATTTTTCCGATTTACCTACTTTTGCTTATGTATATCTAAATATCCCTTTTTTCTACATTTAAGTTTTTAATTCGAAATTGGACAAAATTTTCAACCTTTAAAATCATGTGCTCTTGAAAGCTTAACATTTATATTGCAGCAAGACGTAATTTTTTCATGGCTCTTCCTGGCGCTGATAAATTTGTATCCACTCATGAATTTGCACAAAGTTTGGATGGCAAAGATCCACTACACCACTTTCGGGAACAATTTTTCCTACCCGTAGATAAAATCTACTTGGATGGAAATTCCTTAGGATTAATGCCCCGAAAATCAGAAATAGCGATTCAACGAGTTTTAAATGAATGGAAATCTATGGGTATTGGAGGATGGTTAAATGCTCAAATTCCTTGGTTTTATTTTAGCGAACGGATGGGGGAAAAAATAGCTCCGATAGTGGGGGCGAAACCTTCAGAAGTAGTAATGACGGGAACCACCACAATCAATTTACATTCCTTAGTGAGCACTTTTTATCAACCTGAAGGAGCAAAAACCAAAATATTAGCCGATGAATTGAATTTTCCGAATGATCTTTATGCTCTTGGCGGGCAGATTCAAATGAAGGGTTTGAACCTCCAAAATCACTTGGTATTAGTTCCCAGTGAAGATGGTAAAACCTTAGATGAACAAAAAATCATCGAAATGATGACGCCTGATATCGCTTTAATTATTCTTCCTTCAGTGTTGTATCGAAGTGGCCAATTATTAAACATTGCACATCTTACAAAAGAAGCCCATGTTCGTAACATCGTTATTGGATTTGATTGCTGCCATTCGGTTGGCGCAGTTCCCCATAAATTTGATGAGTGGGACGTCGATTTTGCATTCTGGTGCAGTTATAAGTATCTAAATAGTGGTCCAGGTGCTCCAGGGTTTTTATATATCAATGAACGTCATTTTAGTAAGAAAAATGGCTTGATCGGGTGGTTTGGATATATTAAAGAAAAACAATTTGATATGGCATTACAATTTGAACAAGCGAACAATGCTGGTGGGTGGCAGATTTCATCCCCTGGAATAATTGCTGCAGGAGGGGTTGAAGGCGCATTGGAAATTACTCTCGCCGCGGGAATAGAACAAATTCGGAAAAAATCGCTCCATATGACCGAATATCTCATTTTTCTCGTTAAAGAACTTCTTTCACAAGATCCCTATTCTTTCATGATTGGAACCCCCTTAGAGTCTACCCGTCGTAGTGGACATATTGCATTAGAACGTGAGAAAGATGCTTACCGAATTAACAAAGCATTAATTCACCACGGATTTATCCCCGATTTTCGGCCCCCCAATGTAATCCGTATTGCACCAATTGCATTATATAATACTTATGAAGAAGTTTGGAATCTCGTTCACACCCTCAAGCAAATTATTGATACCAAAGAATATCTCCAATTTTCAGAAGAACGGTCAATAATTTCCTAATTTTACCTATTTCTTTTCTTTTCTTTCAAAAGATGAGACATACTAAATAATCAAGATAATTAGGTGTCATTGTTCTCATATACTTATGAATTCTCACTCCTCAATATCTTATGATCCCATTGGAATAATCCATTCTCCATTAAAAAATAGATCCGATGCACCAATCCAACCTTCAGCCAAACCAAATATTGTTGGTAAGATAGAAATATTTCCCAAATTCACACCATGCCTTAAGGATCTGAATCAATTTAGCTTCATATTCTTATTTTATCACTTTAATCGGATAACTAAGCATAATTTGCAGGTAAAACCATATTTGGACACAGAAATTCGAGGAGTATTCAGTACTCGGGCCCCTTCGCGACCAAATACCATTGGATTTAGCTTGGTAGAACTCGTTGGGATTGATGATAATATTATATCTGTTAAACATGTGGATATGTTAGATCAAACCCCATTGCTTGATATCAAACCTTTCGTGCCTCCGTTTGATTGTGCATTAGTAAAAAACAAGGAAATTAAAATCGGGTGGTTATCTAATAAAATCCAATCGCACAAAAATGTCACTGATGATGGTCGATTTCAATAATATACCTACTTTCTCTTTTCTTTTCAAATTTTCACTCGAATAATCGTGTTTTTGTATCTAAACATCCCAAAATTACATTTTAGATGATTAATGGAAAAAATGTCTAAAAAAACAGGAGGTAACATCCTAATCTCTGTTTTTTATCTGTGAAACGACAAATGAATTACATAAATAAGGAAGAGGATTAATTTTTCACTTCATGAAAAAAAAATGTTAGATTCGATTAATGTAGAATTTATTTTTTGTTATGATTCCGTTATTTTTTTAATTGATTTCAAGCCATTTTTTCTTATTTTATAAGTTTAAGTCAGAAAAAAAAATAACATACCATAATTTTAAATAGCTAAAAAAATATGACTAACTAAAATATTAAAGCTGATATGAAATGACAAAAATCATAAAAAATTTTGAAAAATATCTTGTAAATATTGGAGTAAGTCTGAATTATATTGTCCTTTACATATTATTTCTGATGTTAAATGAAAATTCTAGTTCAACAGACCCTTTTAATGGTTCTCAGTTTATTAGAATATTTATGTTTATTCTGATAGAGATTATTTCCTCAATTGGATTTCACTTTGTCTTCAAAAATGCGTATCCTAATAATGGAGTCAATGTTATTCTTACTTTCCTGACCTTTTTTATGTTAAATTTCACAATTTTTCATCCTATTTTCTTTCTTCGTTCAAGTGAAATATCATATCTGCTCGTCCCCCTAATTTCACTATTAATTATAAACGTTTTTATTGAGTTAATGTTGCACTTAAATCTTAAAATAAATATGATCCGTAATAGAATTGATGACGAGGCACAAATAAATCAACTTGGGGGGTATTTTGGGTTCAAAGGACTCTCCAAAGATTTGAAGTGGAGATTAATCTCTTCAAATTTTATTTGGGGAATCCTCAACCTAATCTCCTTCATTTTTATGACCTTAGATATATTTTCATCATATTTTGGTGTAATTTTAGTAATAATTGTTAATTTTGGAGCATATAATTTGTTTGGAGTATTTCAAAATAGGTCGAAGAATCAAAATATCGTTCTTATCTTATTAGTTGCATCCCTAATCACCAATTCAGTCATTTTTGTAACCGAAGGAAGATGGAATAATTTGTTTTTAAACATTTTACCCAATTTTATAATTTTCTTGATTGGAGTTATAATTTTATTGTTAATTCAATATTTCGTCACCTTAAACCTTTTAATTTACTTCTTTTCGAGCGATGTTGAGTTTCATCCAAAAATCATACAAAATATAAAAGCTGGGGAAAAAAAATGGAATAGACCAAGTATATTTGTTGGGATATCAATCCTGATCTCATTCTTATGGGGGTATTTCGCTAATTATATACTCTACAATTACGCAAATAGGAGCTATGATTTTTCAACATTATACTGGTTACTAGTAAATGCCCTTTTTATAAATGTTATACTACTTTTTGGAAACCCTAAACCCTTTAAAAATCGTTCAATGATATTGGTTCTCTTAAGAATGATAATAACTCCAGTAATCACTTTTGGAATTCAATATTTACTTGTCTTACTTGTCTGGGTTTATGGTGAAAGAATTTTTTGGTTAATATTTATCATACATTTCATAATTTTATGCCCAATTATCATAGCCATGCGCTTTAAATACCGTAAATTTCAAATAATAAAGCAAAAAATTCCAAAAAAATCTGATTTCATATGTCCAAATTGTAAGAAAAGAATTGACATAAAGTTAATTGAAGAATTGAGTCTCATTGGATTTATTAAATGCAGAAATTGCTATGAGAAAATTCGCAAGCCTCAAATATTCACTATAGATGAAAAAGAATTACTAGTAGAACACCAAAAGATACTCAATAAGATTGGGAATAATAGAGATGATTCTGATTCTACACTAAATTCGACCACGATATAATTTATATTTACGGAGATCTATACATGAATATATCTAAAAAAGAAAAAATTACCTATGCAAAATCATTATTACGTGTTGGAATGCCTTATCGAGACATTCAAACTCAATTAAAATTGAAATTTGGATCGGGTGTTTCCAACAATAAACTAAAAGACCTTCAACAAGATATTGAAGAAGATGAAGATCTTCGAGCAGAACTGACACGAGTAAAAAGTGAACTTGTTCTTTACAAAAAACTCTATTTTGAGTTGTTGGAAGCCATGAAAGAACGATTAAAATAAAATTGGATTATTTTTTTCAAAATCAAAAAGGGAATTATATTTATGTTCACATTCAATCTCAAACAAGCGTTTTGTTCAATTCGTCATTCAATTTTAGTTATAATCATATTTTCTTTAGGGCTGTCGATGGTTAGTGGATTCCAAAATTACACCATAGCCGCGCAAGAATATAATTTTTATAACAGTTTTTACTATATGGATGATTTTCTTCTTTCCTATCAAAATCCAACACTCCATTTCTCAGATCATTATTTGAAGTCCCAAATCGAGTTAGATTCAATTTTAGAGAATTCTCCACTGCCGATAGAAGAATCTCATCCTTTCGGGCGCTTTAATATTGATCAAAACGGATATCTCTACTCCACACAAGGATCCAATTTTAAAGGATCTTTTGATGATGGAAATGCTCTACCTGAAAATCAAAAACGCTTTCCCATATCTTTCTATTTCTTGGGGGAAGACTTCTATGAATCCACCCGATTTAAAAAAATCATCAATATTGTTGAGGGAAAATATCCTCAAAACCCCAATGAAGTAATGATTCCAGTTGAAATGGCAAAATCATATGATTTTGGAGTCAATAAGACCATAGATTTGACAATGCGTCTGGGATTATCAGCTAATAATTATTACTCTGATTACAGCTCAGTGCAAGATAAATTTGAAGATATTGTGTTCACAAACTATTCAGTAGCTGGAATCTACGTGGCTTCAAATAATTATTTTTCCTTAACTGGAAATAGATACTATCCTCGATATAATTATGCCGATTATCTTTCCCCAGATGTTTCGATTGCAAGTCAACTATCTAACGACATTTTAATAGACCTTCCATGTTTTTGGACATATAATTTTACAGATTTCACAAAATCTTATCCTATAATAGATTATTTGAATGAGCTGTATACAAATGAGACGTTACGAGCAAAATTCATTCCAAATGGTATAGATGTTCCTTTTTCTACAGGTTTATCCTTACTATATCCTAAATCACTAGTGAAATTTAATCGCTTACAAGCAGAAATTAGTGAAATTAACCTCAAGGTAACTCAATTACGTCGGGAATTGCCAGAAGATATACTTTTAAAGTCATACATTGAAGAATCATTACTTAACACTGACTATGCTGGCTACACGATCCAAGAGATATCAGCCATTATGATCATACCTATTTTGATATTTTGTTTACTTTTGGGGGCAAATTCATTGAACATTGGCCGTCAAGATCGGATTCAAGAATTTTTATTACTATTAAGTAAAGGTGTTTCAAAGAAATCCATTCAAAAGCAAAATTTAATTGAAATTCTGATGATAGGAATGATTTCATCCACGCTAGCGCTTTTAGGAGGACTTGTAATATTCCCAATTCTTAACAAAGTGATCACCCCTTATGCATTTGACTTGGATGTAAGTGCTTCAATTTCACCACAGATTGGAATCCCATCTATTTTTCTAACATTTGGATTGGGAATCTTGATTTCCTTGTTATCTAATTACAAATCTGCTAAATTTTTTAAAAACATGGCGCTAACAGATTTACTCACTGAGAACGGGTCTGAAGATTTTTCAGGAATTTATGATGAATCAACACTATTTACAGCGAAACAAGACAAAAAATCAAAATTTAAATGGTTTAAGAGAAAAACGAATAAATTTAAGTCAAGTAAAGCCTTCAGTCCCTTTAAAAAATGGCTCAAATATGGCAAAAAAACTAAAATCTCCCAATCAGCACCACAGTTAGATCCCTCCGATGACCAAATTTATGAAAATGATATCGAAGAAATTGAAAAATTGACTTTTAAATGGTCTTATTTATTCATTATAGTCGGATTTTTCCCAATATTATTCTTTTTCCTGGTTCAAATATCCCTAATAGATGGAATCTCTGATAATTTCATGTATTTCATTGCAAGATTGAATCAACGATATTACTTAGTAAATATTTCAGTGATATGCCCCCTTTCACTAATATATGGAATTTTTCGATTAATCAGCAAGGAAAAACCTTCTATTTTAGCACGGGTTGCCAAAAAAATAGCTCATCCCTTTATTCGAGAATTTGATTATCTAATCGGACTCAATTTTATTAAAAGAAAAGATCTCTCCCGGATTTTAACCTTATTTGCCATTTTTATAACATTATTTGTGGGGGTGAATATTGGGACCCATTCTTACATTCATTATGGAAAAATTCATGAAAACTTCATAATAGGAGCGGATATGAAGGTCCAATTTAACTCTGAAGCGAAATTGAATTTCAACCAAACACAATGGAACTCTTGGTCTCAAGAGTTGCAAGAATTTACCGATACTAAAGGAAATCCGGTTGTGAACCATGGGATGCCCATCTTATTTCAAGAAAAAAATACTGAAGTATATGAAAATAATGAGAAATCCATGATGTTGTTTGATTTTGAGGATTATCAAACTATTATACAAGAAGGAAACAAAATTCTACCTAATCATAAGTTAATGAAACAGATTGAATCGATTAATGAATATAACTCAAATCCAGATAAATCTAATATCGGCATACTCGTAACTCCAGGATTTTTAACTGGTGAATGGATGATTGATGATGAAATTCGGGTAACTTACAGATATTATAAAGATATGAATGGAACCCCAAATTTTGTGTCTTTGAATTGCAAAATTTTAGGGTCGGTAGAAAGATTACCTGGTGTTTTTCCAGATTATAATTTGGCCCCAGATATATTTTCGAAATTAATTTTCATAGATTCCTCAGAAATTGATCAAATTTCCACCTACAATCATAAAGCAGAGCAACTAACCTTCCTCTTTGATTTAAATTTGAATTCTAAAGGAGAATTACCTGCTGAAATAACTCAAAAATTACTCGAAAATCGAACTGCAACCACTTTTCCGATATTTGATCAAAATAGCAAAATTCAGTTTTATAATCAAAAATGGAATGATATCTCCGTATTTTCGATAAATAGTGAACCCTTGATTGAGATTGCATATATGGCATCACTTATAGTGAGTATATTTTTTGGGATCACCTTAGGGTTATTTCTAATTGCGATTCAGAAGAATAATATCCCCTATGATGCCCTGTTTAAATCAAAGGGGATCGGAAACCGTAAATTAACAAAGATAAAACTAACTCAAATTCTTACTATTTTTATATTAGCAATAGTACCGGCAATTCTAACAGCTTTTTTTTCTACCTACATTATGCTAAAATTAATACAAAATACCGAAACTTGGTCTAGTTTAGGATATTATACGTGGAGTTCAGCCTATACAAGGCATGAATTAAATTTACCCATATACCCCAATATCTTGGAAATCGGATCAATAATACTTATCACTTTTTCAATGACACTAGTAATCTGGTTTATTGGGTTTTCCCGAATTACAAAGAAAACCCTTGCAAAACATTTTGAAAAAAAATAATTCACGAGGAATTCATATGTCTGAAGAAGATTCAAACGAAAAAAACATCGAGCAAAAAAGCCCTGCTGTATCGCTGGAGGGAGTCTACAAAATTTATAAACAAGGCCATTTGGAAGTCATTGCCCTTAACAATATAGATTTAACTGTCTATCCAGGCGAACTAGTTGTGATCATGGGTCCGAGCGGATCTGGAAAAACCACCCTATTAAATATCATAGCAGGATTAGAACGCCCTAATGCAGGAAGCGTGAAGGTAAAAGAATTGGAAATAAGTCGATTGAAAGATGAAGGGATTCAACAGCTCCTTCAAAATGATATTGGCATCATTTTTCAATTTTTCAATCTGATCCCAAGCTTAACAGCTGCCGGAAATGTAGAAATGCCAATGATTGTGGCCAAGAAACCGAAAAGTGAAAGAAAAACGCGGGTTGAAGAGTTATTGAATGATGTTGGTCTAAAGAATCGAACCCGGCACCGTCCTTTTACATTATCTGGTGGGGAAAAACAACGAGTCGCCATTGCACAAGCGTTTGCTAACAATCCAAAACTTATTCTGGCAGATGAACCCACAGGTAACATAGATTCTGTATCTGCAGAAAAAATCATGGGAATCTTCCATCAAAACATGGAAAAATATCCAGATAAGGCCATGATCATTGTAACTCATGATCCTGCGTTCCGTAAAATTGCAGATCGTACATATATTATTCGCGATGGTCAATTCGTACGGGAAATTGGTAAGATGGCAATGAAGGATCTGAATTCTAATGAGTATGATTATTCTGATGAAAATAGCCAAATTATCGATATTAAACCAAAGCATGAGCAATCTAAGGTATTAATTGAGGAACCTCAAGATATATTCAAGATGGAGTCAATTACTGAATGTCCAATTTGTCATTCAAAAAATATACTCAAAGGATATGATAAAAATTTATCAGCGTTCCACATTCATGGTTCTCAAATGATTACGACCCTTTCTATTGCATGTTTAAATTGTCATTCAATGAATTTCCAAAACGTAGCAATATTTAATGTAAAAAAAGATTTAGTGTAAATGAATTTCAGGGAAAAAACATGAATATCACAGCAACATTTTATTTGAACCAATCAGCGAATAATATTAAGAAATCTATCCTTACAATTATTTCATTGGGTCTAGCTATTTCTTTAATTACAGGCATTACCCTTTATTTCAATGGAGCCAATTATTACAATCTCTCTCAAAAATTTGTTAATATTTATGATATTTCTTTATTAGACCAATATTCCCATCCCGAAAGTTCCTTAAATTTTAGTGACCGCTTTGAAGGGGAAGAGCCAGACTATTTAAAAGAGGCACGTAGATCGAGACTTGATCTCGAATCAATTGATCAATATACTACAATTTCTTCTTCAAATCTTCTACTTTTTAAGAATTATTCTCAAAGTGAGGATATTCCGGCAGGATTAGCAGAATTTGAGAGTAGTCAACTGTCTTTATCCTTGTTTAATAAAGATTTTTTTGCAACTCAAAGATTCCAAGATTATTTTCAGATTATTGAAGGATATGCACCCCAAAATGAAAATGAGATTATCATCGATGCTCTCCTTGCATCGCATTTAAATCTTCAAGTTCAGACTTATTCGGCACTCCCTATCTTTATTAAAACATCTATGATTAATGACACTTCGAGTTTTAGTTGGGAAAATGTGAAGATTGTGGGTATTTTTACTCCAAAACGTAGCACCTATGCAATTGGAACTACTGAATTTTTTAATACTCCTTACACATCCTCCGATGATATCTTACTATCAAATTTATATCAATATGGGTTGGTCAAGACCCCAATTTTTGGTCTGATTGACTATGAACAAGATTCTCAACGAGAATTTCATTCTTTCAACATATTTTTTAATAATTTAAATTGTAATTCCCGTATTAATAATTCGATCACATATCAAGTAGAAAAAGGCATAGGCTTAAGTTATGATCGCAAAGCTATTAATGTTAACACGCTTTCTAGTGAAGTTCAACGAATCGGGAGTCAAGTGAATGCTTTATCCAATGAAATCCCATCAAATATTATAATTAGAAACAATATCGATTCTGCGATCACAGGAGATCTAGATAAGGACATTGAAAAACGTGCAAAAATTGCTTTGACAACCATCCCAGTGATAATTTTTTCTTTATTTTTGGGATCAATAGCAATAAATTTACGATTTAAATCTCGTTTCGATGAATTCCTCTACATGAGAACAAAGGGGATGCCAAAAAATGTCATTCGAAATCAGTTACTATTAGAATCCTTAATGATTGGAATAGTTGCTTCATTAATCAGCATCTTACTTGCGATTGGAGTATTTTATATTGTTCAACCATGGCTTAATGGACAATTTCTACATAATTATCATGTCCAAATTGATCGTTATGGAACTATAACCCATTATTATTTCAACGAAATTGATGCACCCCCATCAACTCTTATTCCTTTAATTTTTAGATTTGGAACATTTGTAACTAATTTCTTATATTGCATCACGCTAGCAGCCCTAGGGAGCATTTATACGTTTTATAAATTAAAACGCTTGAAAATTCATCAGATGCAGGCAGAGTTGGATAAAAATGGTTTGAATTCACTGTATAGTGAGCTCATATATGAAGAAAGTGGAAAACTTGATGCAGAAAATAATGGAAAAGATCATAATCTATATGAGACACCAATAGAAAAGGCAGAAAAGAAAATATCCAAATGGGGATTAAAACTGATCATACCCACATTAATTCCTTTTGTAATAACTCTGATTTATCTGATTGGAACTATACCAAGTATTCCCGATGTGTTTCTTGAAATTAGCGCAAAGATTGAAGAATTTTCAGGAATTTTATCTGTTCTTTCATTTTTGATGCCAGTATTGCTGATCATTGGTATTGTTAGATATTTTGTCGTAGAATCACCCATAAGATTTGCACGGGTATCGAAAAAAATTGCATCTTGTTTTATGAAGGAGCATTCAACATTAATTGGGTTAGAATTGATTCGAAGAAAACCATATCGTCAGATGATCTTCTTGTTAAGTCTCTTCGCTTCATTACTTGTCTTTGCCAATGTTAATATCAATACTGTGCATCGTGAGGATTTAATAAAAGATAATTTTGAAACTGGGGCGGATATTCAAATAAAAATGGCTTCTCCATTTAATCAATCTGATAAAGAAGATGGTTTTACACCTATGATTTTAAATGTGTCTTCTCTTGAATTATTTGAAGAAAATCTATTAAAAATCCAAAATCAAAATGGAGATTTGCTTATAAATTCAGTTGTATCACTTGTCATCAATAATTATCAACAAAAATCATTTTGGTGGATGAATTTTGGAATTGAAGATCGAGGGATGGTTTCCTATTTGGATTTCACTAAATACTTGGCAATGATTAGCGAAAATGGTTACCTCATTCCCAATAGACAATTAGTTCTTCAAATCCAAGATATAATCGATTTCAATCAAAATTCTGCCAATTCTATCCCAGGTGTCATTGTCAATCATGATTTTTTAGAAAATCATAATGTTGAAGTTGGAAATGTCATTGAAATTCAGCAACATACTTATGAGGTGTCAGATGATTTCAATGAAACAATTCCAATTCAAGTCAAAATACTTCAGGAAGTTAATTTACTTCCAGGAATAACCCCAGATTTCATAACTAGCAAAGATCAAGGTTCTTGGTATGGAGGTGGTGCTTTTGATGGAGAAATGATGTTAATTGATCGTCAATTCTTAAATACTTCCTTTAAACAAGTTCAAATAGGCCAATTGAAGGTTTTTCTCGATGTTGATATGTCTATTTTAGAAAATCTTGAAAACCTCACCCAAGAAATTAGTAAAATCGCGCCTCCAAATCTTCACGCACCTACCTTCACTTTTTATGATCATGAATGGAATTCCCTGACCCAAAACTCTTTCACTCTTCAACCATCAGCAGGATATACAAGCACCGCGTATTTTAGCATGTTATATATAAATCTATTAATCATCGGATTCCTATGCACCCTCGGATTAGCTATCACCAATTTAAATTTCCAACGAGAAAATGAACAATTTCATGGACTTATGTTAGTCAGAGGATTTGGAAAAAAGAAATTAGTGGGATTTGTTATCACCCAATTAGTTGTGATCTTCAGTCTTTCATTATTCATTGGACTGGTGGGAGGATTCATAACTTCTTGGGCCTGGATGAAAAGTTATTCCATAACAGGGGGTTATGGGTCGTGGTCCGTATATAAATATAACCTCCCAGTAATGTTCAATTTTCCAGAACTTGCTTTGGTACTAGGTGTTTTAGTGGGATTTTCTTTTCTACTGTATTTCACCAGCACTTACTTCCGAATGCGGAAACCGATCAATCAGTATTTCTACAAGTTTTAATTTTTTCTCCTTTCTATATCGCAATTAATGATTTATTGTCTTAATTTAGATACGCTTCAATCACTTAGGCACGATTTCTTTTATCGAGATTCTATCAGATCCTAAGTATCAGAAAAGAATATTTTACTGTTGTTCATTATCCAATTCTTGGAACAAAGTCTGGGAATTTTGAATTTCTTCATGAAGTTCTTTTTCAGTAGGGGGAGGGGGACAGATTTGTTCCCGAAGACAATACTCCATCATAGAATAAATAGAAACATCTGCGAGAGTTGCTGCTTCCGCCATACTAACTATACCTTTTCGATATTTTTCGGAGTATTCTTTCATTCGATATTCTTGCATTTGCAATAAGAGAAACTTTCTCATTAGAGCGGATCGATCAATGTGCTCTTTTTGAGAAATTTCGTTCAAAATTTTAATTTCGTTTTCTTCTAAACGTGTTGATATTACGTTAGTCATTTTTTTCTTCCTCTTTAACTCAGAATGCAAACCATTAATCAGTATTTTTTTTACTGATTCACGACAAAATTAATATTTTTAAGATCCCAATTAATAATATGGCTTTGCAAAATCCATTTATTATCAAAATTATTGTGAATAATGCCGAAATTCTCTCCTTCTTTAGTAAAATAGCATATTATTATTCCCAAAAAAAGATTTTGCATGAAGACTTGAAAATCGAATTTGAGCCCTTTGAAAAAGGAGTGTTACTCATCTACGAAAATTTTGAATATTTTCACCGAATCACTCAAAGTTTAACGAAGGAGCAAGAAAAAATGAAAGAAAAAGTCTCAGACCAAAAGCCTCCTTTTGATTTAACAGATTTTCCTGATCGAGGGTTTTCTTTTGAATTTCATTTTGATCAAAAGTATGCAGAATTAACTCAAAAACTAGTTTTTGAATATCTGAACTATGTCCATCCAGAAATGGGTGTTGTTGTGAAGTCACAAACGCAGTTATTGATTACATGTCCTCACATAGAAGCATTTCAAGCTCTACTGCAGGATTTCTTTTACCGTTATTCAATTATTGACTGATAGCAGTCAATTATTTAATAAAAAGGGTTTGGTGATAAAGAAACGCTTTTTAGCATAATAACCACATATTCTCTTAAGGTAATTATAAATTGGTTTTGACAAAAATGTTAAATGATTTCAATGAAAAGCTAGCCATCCTTGCCATTCGCTATGCGTTGGATGTGAAACCGGGTGATATGATCCTTCTTGATGGATCTGAAATTGCGAACGATCTCTTAAAAGCACTTTTTATCGAAGTGTTGAAGGCAGGAGGTCATCCTACAGTTCAATGTGCATTAAAAGGATTACAAGTGGCGAGACTTCGTTATGGCAATGATGATCAAATTAAATTTATCAGCCCCATGCAAAAAAAAGGAGTAGAAACTTACCAAGGATATTTACAAATTATGGCAGATTACAATCGCCAGAAATTGAGTCTTATTCCTCCAGAAAAATTGAAAATGTCACAAAGCTCGCCAGAATTTATTGAGTTTATGGGCGTATTTCAAGAAAGAGTAAGTAAAAAGGAATTGAAATGGTGTATAATACCCTATGCTTGTGATGTACTAGCCCAAGATGCAAAAATGGATACTGAAGCCTATAAGGAGTTTGTTTATAAAGCGTTACATCTTGATGCTGAAAATCCAGCAGAAGTATGGAAACAAATAGAAATTGAACAAGCGAATATTACAGAACAATTGAATAAAATCGACCAAATCCATGTTTTAGGCGAAGATACGGATCTTACTCTCTCTGTAAAAGGACGTCCCTGGAAAAATTCTTGTGGACATAATAATCTCCCAGATGGGGAAGTATTTACAAGTCCTGTTGAGAATTCCATTAACGGCCATATTCGATTTACATATCCTGGTATTTACCAGAGTAAAGAAATTGAGAACATTCGATTGGATTTCAAGGATGGTCGGGTCATTAAAGCCACTGCTGAAAAAGGACAAGAGTTGTTAGACTCCTTATTATCTATTGAAAATACAGATTTAGTTGGAGAATTTGCTGTGGGAACAAATTACGGGATCCAACAATTTACCAAAAACATGCTCTTTGATGAGAAAATGGGCGGTACCCTTCATATGGCCATTGGGAGAGGATTTCCAGATACAGGCAGTGAAAATTTACAATGTCCTATCCACTGGGATATTTTAAAGGATATGAAGAGCGAAGAATCACAAATCATTGCAGATGGTAAAGTCATCTATCAAGCGGGTAAATGGAAGATATAATCCTTCTCTTTTTTTCTTATTCTAAACATCTCTTATAAAACCTTCAACTTCAATTTGATAGAAACTATTTATGGCCAGATCTCCTAATGGTAGTATATATGGAAGTACCCGAAATCGTTAGTGTTGTTGGAATTTTTTCCCAAGAAGAAATCTCTACCATCTGTCATCAATTCGCAATTTTA
Organism: Candidatus Lokiarchaeum ossiferum; assembly: GCA_025839675.1. Taxonomy (GTDB): domain Archaea; phylum Asgardarchaeota; class Lokiarchaeia; order Sigyniarchaeales; family Promethearchaeaceae; genus Lokiarchaeum; species Lokiarchaeum ossiferum. Next base: position 3,701,985 of record CP104013.1, on the reverse strand, counting down.
AAAGCCAAGTCAGATAAATCCTATCGAAAATTAGCCTTGGGAATTTTACTCTCTCAATACAAACTTAAATCTGATACTCAGCGTGTTCAACATACCAAAGACCTCTTTCTTTATTGTTTTCAATCGTTTCCAGAGGTTTTACCAGTTCTGCATTATAATATTCGGAAAAAGGAAGTGGTTGATGTGGATCTCCTATCACTCTTTTTTACTAAACTCTTCACTAAAATACCCCATCTTCATTGTGGATTGCAACTCAATATATCTCAGAAACAATTTCATTCCGAAATTTATACTTCCCTCCATGCACAATTTCCGCATTTACAGTTAATATTTCAACTGAATCCTACTTATCAAAACCTAGACCTTGAGTATTTTATAACAGAAGACTTGAATAGACTCAAGGAAATAATCTCCTATATCTTGATTGATTATTCTCAAGGGAAAGGAATTTCCCTAAACCTTATGCAAATGCAAAGAATTCAGCAATTATTGAAAGGATTCAATTTAATTATTGCTGGAGGATTGTCAGGTGAAAAATTAAGAGAGCGCCTGACCGATTTAGAGATTATTTTTGGGAAAAATTTTAGTATTGATGCCCAATCTAAACTGCGAGAGCAAAATAGTCCCTTTCTGTCTCCAGAACGGGTTCAAAAATATCTTGCCCAGAGTTTTTTTTAATGGGCTTTTAAAAATATATTTCTCCTTTTTTACAATAAATAGCCGAATTCGTCAAAATGGGTCAATTCTGACATGTTTTGGGCATTGAATACTATTTAAATTTGCTGTTCATAAAAAACTGGCTTAACCAAAACAATTGAGGTTTAGCAATTTTATACTAATTGCCCATAGATAATTCTTGATTATGGAAAAAAAATTCAAAATTCAAAAAATACTTCTTAGTTTAACCGGATGTATTGGCTTCATATCAGTTTTAACACCGGTGATGTTTCATGTAAGTCCAAATTATTTATATCATTTTTGGGCATTTGGCTTAGTATTTGGTTCCGCATTAAGATCAGACGAAGTTGTAGTATATTCTAATTTTCAAACGGAGTTTTTAATCCCAGCACTCTTTGCCGTTATTGTGATCTTGGTGGGTTGTGGTTTGATTTTTAAATCTACCTTTAAAATATCTTCAAGAAATGATTTTAACGGAAAATTAGCAATTATAGGCGGAATTTTAATGATTTCAACTCCAGTCTTACTTTTGGCTATCTGGTATTTGCTTCATATTCTGGATCGAGGGTATTCCATTTTTTGGGGACCCTCTGATTTCACACCTAGTTTTTCAATATATATTCAATTTTTCGCAGGTATGTCTGCACTAATCCTGAGCTTGTTTATGAAAAAAAAGAAACGCCCCTTTAAGAAAAATTAAAATAGGAGCCGAAGGATACCCCATAGTTAGTAGTTCGCAAGATTCCCAAAAAAATTGTGAAGCAAAATAGAAGAAATCCAACAAGATGAAAATTGAAGTGTTTTTCTCGGTTTTTTTTCCGATTCATGGAACGCTGTCTTCCTAAAATACCTCCGATTATATGAAAAAGCACGGAAAGCAAGGCAGTCCATCCGTGCAAGGTATAAAACAGATTTCCCCGCCGATTATAAGTGACTACACTCCAATAGACTAAGATCCCAATGATGGAGAGAATATAGGTTATCGAAACAACCAGATGAAATTGAGAATTTACAAATTTTGGAAGCTCTTTCATCCTTGATTCCCTTGCAGTAAATTTCAAGCCTGTACTTTGAGCCAGAACGCCAAAAAAGAATGCAATGGAAAATAATATGGCATGCATTTCCCAACCTGACACGATATCGTATTGCGCATCATCGGCCCACCCCCTTGATTCCCAATACCCATGATAATCTTCAGTGGTAACTTTAATTTCATAAACCCATTGGACCCACTTATAACCTAAATGCCCTGGAGCCACAATACCTAGGGGATATCCAGTTTCGGGGGGTAAGGGAGCACCATTCATTTCATAGGCAAGGAGAATCGTACTATTATAAACTTCTTCTATAGTTAACGAAGAACTATATCCATCGAGACCATAAAAAATTACATCATGGGCTGTGGCATTGATAATTGCGAGATCGAGCAAATCACTAACTAACACTCCAGTAAACTCAGCTGTGGAAGAAGGTCCCTCAACACATTGCAATGTTGCTATGAAAGTAGTATTGGGGAGTGCTTTGAATTCATCATAGGAGTAATTCAACTGATTTTCAATTTCCCCGTTGATAATTAGGGAATAATTTGCAATATCAACTCCCGGATCCCCTTTTATGGTATTTGTAAAAAAGTTTTCATTCGAAGTTATTTTTTCAGGGCGATAGGCAATGATCATGACGCTAATTAGTGGTATGGAAGCTATGAGAATTAATCCCAAAAATAATTGAATCCCTTTGCGTTGATCAGAAACTTTTCCCATACAATAGTTTAGGGTCAATCTATATAAATTTGGGTTTAATCTTTTATAGCGATTCCTGATCTTTTAAGTTATGTGGAAAAAATATTTTTTATTAAGAAGAACGGATCCTTTGAATGATTTGAACTATTTTTTATGAAAATGGATACATCTATTAATATCGGGTATCTCTTCAAATTTTTTAAGCAATGAAATGTCGCTTGTTATGGTTATAAGAAAGGGGAAAAAAAAAGTGTTGACTTGAGAAAATGCCAATTCTTATTTTAGATTTCTAAGGTTAAAGCCATTTCCATGTCAGCTTTGGTCAACTTCTTGCGACCAGAGTGTCGGGACATTTCTAAAGCTTTGTTGGTTAAGTCTTTGGCGTATTTTTCTAAGTAGGTGATTAATTCATCAACAGCATCTCGGCTGACCATTTCTGCGCCGGATTTTTTCATGAGTTCTCGAATAGGAGACCATGCGAATACTTTCATTTTTTATAATCCTCCGATAGAAGTAACTCAAAACCTTCAAGATGAAAATTTGAGTACTACTAATTTTAATATGGTAGGTTAGATATTTAAATGTTTGGCAATTCCATTAATAATTGTGCTGGTATTTTGAATTCGGAATCAATATTCTCCGACAAAAAGGATCTGACCATTTTGCTATGATTCGATGTTTCTGCCCGTTTGAAAATTTTTTGGGAATTTTTGAGAGATCGCGATAAAAATTTTACTGAAAGATTAATAAATCGAATTATTAGCACTTTCTTGGTTATAGACCCCCCATAATTATTTCTGATTTCATGAATATGATGATTAATGGAAGATACATCAGATTATAGACTTTAAGGTAAATTATTAACCAAATTATCAAAAATAAATTCCGTTTTTTGAATCGGTATAGATCTCTACAATTATCAATCCCATGACGATTTAAGTATGTGTTAATTATACATTTTATTCAGAAAATATGTGCAAATAGTGCTTAGTTATTTATAAAGGATTAGTATATATTCTCCATAATAAGTTAATTAAAATAATTAACTTTGGTGATATAAATGCAAACGAAAAAAATTGTTATAAATTCAATTATTCTCGTGTTCGTTATTTCAATGATTATACCTGGACTGTATAGTTCTGGTTATCAAGAATCTTATAAAGAAGATTCAATTGATTTTATGGAGTTTAATAATTCTGTTAATTATGGAGATAGCGATCAGGATTCAATGGAAATAGTCTGTTTGTACACAGAATTTGATAATATCATTGAAAAAAGCCTTTCAAATTTCATCGTAATAATAGGAGATGAGGTGAAATTAACAACAATACCAATAGCTTCTAGTGAATCTCTACAAAATGTTTTAGAAACAGTTAATGAACATTATATTGTAATATATTTCTTCCATGGAGATGAAAATGGATTGATTATTGATGATCAGCTCACTTTAGAATGGGAAATAGTTAGAAATTATGTTTTTGCAAGTAGTTCCCAATTTCATTATTTTGCTTCTTGCTACTCAGCAACATTGGATTATAATTCAAAAGAAAAGACGATTATAGGAAATGAGGGAACTGTAGATCAAATGGTTGCATCGATTGTTGTTTCCATGAGTGTAGGAACAACTTTTGAATCGATTAATTATGGCAAAAGCAAAGCAATATTGAACAGAGCGGTTGATTTTGTAGAAGAAGATCAAAACCAATTTATGGAAAGAATTCTAAATCCCATAGAAAAAATGGATACATTGCACTATAAATCCAATATTGTTAGAACTGCTGAAGATTTATTCACTCAACTTGAAAATTTCTTCAAGCTAGCATCACAAAACCCGAGTATTGCATTTCTCCAAGAAATAATTAAACTCATAGTTGGGGATTCAGCAGACTTCGATATTGAACAGTACTTCGATTCTTCTGTCGGAATTGGTGGTAACTTCAAAGTAAACAACTATACAAAAATTTCATTTTGGATTGGCAGGGAATTTCATACTTATAAAGCATCAGAACATTCTGCTATTGACTTTGATGTTTTTGCGGATGTTATTGCAATTAAGATTGGAATTGAATTTGAATATGATCAAGAAATAACTGTTATGGGTGTACCCGTAGAAGTAACTTTTGGAATTGATGCAGAAATGAACCTAGAATTTTTGTTAGACTATTATGCATCCAATCCAAACAATTTACATGATCTAACTGGCATAGAAATCAATAATAATTACCAAAATCCTTCCCAATTAATTGCGTATGTCAAAACTGAAGGTCCTTTTGGAGAAGATAAAGTACTAGAAGCACCTTTCGGTTCTTATGCAATGGGAATTCCTGTAGGGTTTCGATTGTATGGTAAATTAGATGTATATATAAAGGGAGAAATAGGTATAGATCTTAAAGAAAAATGGGATAAACTTCCCAATGTTACGCTACCTGTAGAAATGGGTGGCCGAATTAGTTCAGTATTCCAATTAGGTGGAGATGGATTGAGTGCAAATGTATTAGGAAGCGTTTATGGCCAAGTCGGTTGGGACGAATATGAGTTGGACATTAAAATTGGAAAAATTACTGCAAATGTATTTTTAAGAATTGAATTGCCCGTTCAAGCATTGCTTGTTTGGGATACTCTTGGAATTGGAATTGATAATGCATATGCCTATTATCCTAAAATCAGTGGAGAAATCTCTGCGAGTTATGAATCGAAAATTCCGATGATCCCCAATTATGAAGTAAACATATGGACTGCTCATGATGGATCGAGTAAAGAAAAATTCTGGTTCTTACCTTATGGTTCCCCACAGGTAGATCTTGATATTCACCCTGGAAATATTCTGTTGGATTATACTAATCAAGCAAGAATTGGACCTTCTATAACCGAGTTTGTAAACTTTGATCTTCCACCTTTAATTAAATCAGTTTTATCTGGTGTTGGAGAGATTGAACCCGGATCAGCATTTGATAGAGAAACACCATCAATTAATCTTGTGTCAATGCCAGCAACGGATTACATATATTCCCAAACTTTAACCAATGATTTAGTAATTGGTGATATAATAATTCATGCAAATCTCCCTACAGGGCAAAATTATCTCACAACAGATGAATCTGTTCAAGTTGGGAGTTTGGATTGTGAACTTATTAAGCTTGTGAATCCATTATCAGGAGATGAGGAGAGTTTGACCTTCGAGACTACAGACGATCATAATACTTACAACACAGATTCGAGCGTGAAGAAAGTAACAGTTAGTATTGATGCAGCACCAAATAAATTAAAATTTCGAGATCAATTGAGTGGTTATTCATATTCTGGAACTAATTATGTTGGTAGAACGGAAATAAATTTACCTGAAAAATCACAGTCCGTAATGGTTCGATACTTACTTAAACTTCATATTGATGATTTTAGAAGTTATATTTCAATAGAAGGTAATGATGAACATAGTTATGGGACGATTTATCCATTATCTGTAGCTCTACCTCAATATAGTATCAAAAAAGTCGAGGCTTTATATCAACAGATGTATAGTTATTTGATTACTACAAATAACTATGATCCGTACTTTGGATTTAGCTATAGCATGTGGGAAGATCCCGTTAAACGTAACAATCTGATATCTGCTTTAAACATGCTTATGGATATAGATTGTGAAGAGTTCGAAGAATTATATGATGCTATTACACTCGATGATGTTTATATTTGGACTCCATGGATAGATGGTGAATCAGGAATATCTCATTTTAAAATGGTGGGTGATGATTCTTTTGAAATAAAAGCTGTGGAATATAGAACTCCGGTAATTTATTCTTCAGATGATGATCAATCAGATGTTCATGGATATATTGAACAGATGTCAGTCACACCTGGTAGTGCAACAGAAGATTATTTTGCATCATGGAAAGCTCATATGGGATTATATTATGCCCGTGAATATTATGGGTTAAAGAATGGATGGCATAAAATATATTTTACCGCGTTAGATAATGCAGGATTGGAGTCTACACATTCAGCAAGCTTTTACATTGAAAACCCTGTTGATTCAATAGCTCCTGTTATTGAAAAAGAAATGAGTATACAAGAATTTGTGCTGGGATCAACTCTTGATCCATCGCATCCAATATATGGATTAACCACATTGAGATTTATGGTATGTGATCCTGCTGAATCCGTTGTTTATTTTCCTCAGTTTAATAATGGGAATCCTACAACGTATAGAATAGATTCGGGAATTGATTCTGAATATGGGTTCCAAATCACCATTATGAGCACTACTGGTGATGAATTAATGAGTAAAAAGGGAAGTATTTCTTCAATATCGAGTGATTGGACTCATTATTATGCACAATTTGACTTCAACACATTGTCTACAGGGGAATACTATGTCTCAACATCTATTCGAGATAAAGTTGGGAACATTCAAGAAAAAACTTATTGGATATTTGTAAAAGATGATAGAAGTTTATCGCTGTTATTAAGTGAATTTGGAGATTCAACAAGTGGTTGGTCCTTAAGAACTTCATCTCGGAATTCACTATCTGAAACTGATATCTCTCTGAAAATGGAGGAAACATCCTCTGGATATAGTTCACCTCGCCAAGGATATACTTATAATACAATAGATTTAAGTAATTGGTGTGGTGGAGATATTCAAATTGACTTCAAAATTCGTGCCACATCCAATTATGCTTCTAGCTCAGTAACAAACTTTGCTGTCGGATTAACGACAGATCCAAATTCAGGTTTCAATGTGTTCCAACACTATGAACATAGATCTACTAATTACGGTGGGGATGGATTTGAAAGTGGTAAAGATAGTGGATGGAAATCTCGTTCTATTATCATTTCTGAAGCAACACTTAGAAGTAAAGGGCTAATTCCAGGACAAGGATCTGTAAAATTAATGTGGGGATTTAACGATGCTTGGAGCACAAATTGGCATCAGAAAGTAGAACTAGATTTTATTTCAGTTTATTGTAAAACTCCTGTTTCATATAATGGATATGTTAGCAATATTATTGGAAGTAAGATTTATAGTGCACAAGTAGAGATTATCTCTCCATCAGGAACTATTCTTCAAACAGTTCAGACAGCGAGCTCAGGCTACTTTGCTACAAAAAATTTCCCATCGATATTGAATGGAAATTATCAAATGCGAATTTCTAAATCTGGCTATAAGACACAAACAAAATCTGTGGATGCAGATGCCGGAAGTCGTAGATATAACACTGTCTTAAGAACTACCAGTCAAATAACCATCCGAGGATATGTATCATATAAATACGGTTCGGGTTTATATAGGGCTTCAGTACGAATAAAAACATCAAGTGGTTCTCAACTTGCGAGTGTATTAACATCAAGTAATGGATATTATTCTGTTACGATTGATGCAGGTTTAACGAGTTCATATAACATATATGTATCAAAACCAGGGTATCTTTCTAAATCTGCAACAATTTCAAGCACAACCTCAAATTATGCACAGAATTTTGCCCTGCTAAAGACTCCGAGTGGAGGAGGAGGAGGAATTATAGTTCCACTTGATAGATAATTTATTTTTTTTTTATCTTTTCTCCAAATAATACTATTTATACTGAATTTAAACGAGATCTTCCTCACTTGAGTCTAAATTTTTTTAAATCCCATAATTTCTCGAATATACGCTGCGTTTTGTAATGACGTGAGAAATTCTAATAAAGTGAGTGCAACATCCATAGCTGTGGAGGGATTCCACGAAGTGATAATTTTTCCATCAACTACAATAGGTTCTTGAACAACATTTACATCAAATTTGGACAGCATTGCTTGTCTTTCAGGGTTCATATTATAGGTCGTAGCCTTTTTCCCCTTCAAGATTCCGCTTCTTCCTAAAACAATAGCTGCAACACAAACGGATGCAATCCATTTATCTTTCGAATGAAATTCCCGAATTAAGTTCAGTATCGGTTCTTTGAAAGAGTCAATATAATATCCGCATTGCTCAAATCCCCCAGGAATTGCGAGTGCATCAAAATCATCCATATTTATTTCTTCAATCAAGTAATCGACAATTAATTTTTGATCAAAAGCACTAGTAACCTCTTTGGTCATTCCACAAGTAAATAGTTTGGTTGTTCCATCTCCATCCACGAGATTCCAACCAAAGACATCAATAAACACACTGGCTTCAAGAAATTCAAACCCTTCTGGCAAGAGAAGTAAGATTCTTTTCATAATATTTCAAATTGAATTTTGAAAGTTTTTAAAATTTAGTACTAAATTGATTTCATTTCAGGAGGGAATTCATTAAAAATAAGGTTCTCTATTGATATTCATTGAGGCAATGGGTATTTCTTATTAAAAAGTATTTGAACGACATAGGTTTAACCTATATACTTTGAGTAAACATGAGAAGTAAACAAAAGGATCTACCAAATACCCCTTTTTTTGGTTATCGAATAGTAGATTGTTGGAAACATTCAACATTTTTCATTTTTTTTTAGCAGATGACAATTCTTTAAGGTTCAATTGAACTTTCTTACTATTGTATTTTGTTTCGGATTGGATATAGCGAGTATATTCCATATATACCGAATTAAATTTGACCAAATAGATATTGATAATAAAAATCAAAAAAAATGAGTGAAATGGAATCAACTGTCATCGAAAGTAAATTAGAAGGATCTATCGCACAATATTTAGAAGGGCATTTACAAAATTTAAATCAAATTTCGCAAGAAATATTGGAGTTGCAATACAAAGATTATCCTCAATTATTGCAGTCCTTTTCAAAACTGGACCGTGATCTCGCTTTTCGCGATGTAAAACGTACTCTTATTTATCTAATTGAATCATTGGAATTTAATGTACCCAATTCTTTCTCGCACTATATTGGATGGTTACAATCGCTTCTTGTTTATCGAGGAGTTCCAAAAGACACCCTTCTCCAAAGCCTTGAATATCTAGAAGAAGTACTAAAAAGAATTCTTCCCGTCTCTTATCATAAGAAATTGGAAAATTATATACGTTTAGGAAAGGAAAAAACGAAGGAACCTTATGATGGAGAAGAAACAGTACTTAAAGAAGGGACAAAGTATTATGACTTGGCGAGACATTATCTCGATTTAGTCTTAAAAAATCAAAAAAATGAATTGATAGAATTAGTTATGACGAAACTTGAAGAAGGAGTTCCTGCTGAAGATATATTTCTTCAAGTAATTACGCCAGTACAATATGAAATTGGGAGATTATGGCAGATCAATAAAATTTCAGTAGCTCAAGAGCACTATGCATCATCCTTATCTCAATTGGTGATTTCAAAGATATACTTCCATATTTTTACACCCCAGAAGAAAGAAAAATCGCTGATCGCAACATGCATCTCTGGAGAATTACATGAAATGGGATTGCGATTGATGACAGATATTTTTGAACTACATGGATGGGATGCGTATTATTTAGGAGCCAACACTCCAACCCCGGATTTAATTCAGATTATAGAATTACAGCATCATGACTTATTATGTATTTCTGCAACTATGTTCCAAAATATCCCCTTAGTGGTTAGCTTGATTAATAATGTTCGTAAATCGAAGAACCCAAACATCAAAATAATGGTTGGTGGATTTCCATTCATGGTAAATAAAAATTTATGGAAAGAAGTGGGAGCTGATGGAATGGGCAAAGACATTGAATCTGCATTGCAGATTGCTGATGAACTGATAAAAAAGGGGTCATAATCGTTACTTTTTTTTCCAATATTTTAAAGATCATCTAATGATGATTTAGGAATGACTGCTTGATGCCAAAAAAAACTGAAGAAGAATATCTTACCGAGCTTATGAAGCTTAATAACGAGCTGGTGAATGTCCAACGAGATTTACATAAAAAAAACCAACATCTTCAATTGCTAAATGATGAATTGGAGAAAAAAAATTCAGAAATCAAGATTCTAAAATCCTTCTTAGTGATATGCTCGAATTGTAAAAGTGTTTTCACCGAAGAAGGCGCGTGGATGCAAATTGATCAATACATTACTGAGAAAACGGATACTGGGTTCAGTCATGGCTATTGTGATTCATGTTTAAGGAAACTATTTCCAGATATGGCAGAAGACATCATTGCAGAAAGGGAGAATGAGGAAAGAAAAAAGAAGTAAAAATCTCCAGTGGGGAAAAAAAAAAAAAAACCATTCTTAGAAAACGAAATGCCCAACCAAGGCAATAATCATTATAAATGTTAAAATCCATTTAATTATTCGACTATATTTATATTTTTGATCTTCTTCTTCCGAAAATGGGTGCCATCTATTTTGAAATCCAAGAAAGATGCCTTGACTTGTCATCACTATCATGGAAAAACCCAAAATCCATCCGGTGATAACATAGGTTTGATTAATTGTCTCAACGGTAAACCCATGGACAAATCCCAAGATCGTGGCGAGAGCGGTAGTAGACATGTGAAGATTATAAAGAATTTTTTTTGATTTAATTGCAGATAGTTCAGAATTTGATTTCTGAGTTTTCCTAGTAATTATTTTCCGAATCACAAATATCATCCCAATTATTAACAAAATTGTAGAAAGGGTTGCTGTAATGGTGCTAACTGTTGCATTTGACATAAATATTTATTCCTCAAGTGATATTTACTACTTCTGTAATAAATATGATTATCAGTCTCCGTACCTAATCTCCCCTCAATTTCCAATTTTCCTATCCGATCCCAAATTTTTTTAACCAGATGGGGCGTTTATATCTATCAATCTTTGGAAAATAGGGATGTATGAATAAAAAAATGAAAATCGGGTTATGTCAATTAAATGTTAAAGCGGGTCGTCCCGAAAAAAATCTCCAAAAAATGCTGGAATTGATTGAACAAGCGAAAAGTACTCAAATAGATATGATAATTTTTCCCGAAATGGCTGTGGGAGGGTATCTGGTCGGAGATGTCTGGTTAGAAGAATCATGGTGTGACTATTTGATGGAATGCAATTCTATCTTACAGGAGGCATCCGAGGGAATTATTCTTATATATGGAAATATCTTCATTGACAAATCGAAACGAAATACCGATGGGAGATTTCGAAAATATAATGCAGCATATATCTTTCAAAACAAACAACCGATAAATCATCCCGTAAACTCCACATTGGGAATTCCGAATGGAGTTTCCTTTAAGTCTCTTCTACCCAATTATCGATACTTCGATGATAAACGATATTTTTACCCCTTCATAGATTTAGTTCAGGAAATGGGCGTATCTATCGAAAAAGCTTATCAACCATTCAAGTTGTCTGTGGATGGTAAATACTACAATATTGGTTTAAGTATTTGTGAGGATATGTGGTATGAAGATTATTCCAGAATTTATAATAAGAACCGGCAAATTCCTTATAACCCGCTGGGAACCTTGGTTCGGAATGGAGCCGATTTCATAGTTAATATCTCTTCTTCCCCTTGGACCTTTGGAAAAGAACAAGCGCGTGATAATCGAATTCAATCACTTCAAAAAGATTTAAACTCGCAATTTGTTCCAGTCTATTATGTTAATGCTTGTGGAGTGCAAAATAATGGAAAAAACATTATAACTTTTGATGGAGGATCAACGATTTATAATCAATTTGGTAGCCAGATATTCGAATATCGGGCGGAGGACTTTCAAGAACAATTAATCACCGTGGATCATTCCATAACTCTTAAAGATAGAGGTATCCATTACCACAGGAGAAAACCAAAACTCACCCAAAAATATGAAGCAATAATACAGGGCATTCGATCCTTTGATGAGATGATGGATTGGAAACCAAATTATATTATTGGTCTCTCCGGAGGTGTCGATAGCAGTCTTGTTGCTACATTAGTCGCCCATGCAGTGGGATCGGATCGAATTATTGCATCAAATCTCCCTACGGAATACAATAGTGCCAAAACTCGCAGTTCGGCGGCCAAGTTGGTTGAAAATCTAAAGATTAATCGATACTATGAATTACCAATATCCGAGTTGGTTCAGGAAAATACAAAATTGTTAGAAAAAACCGGGGCCATCCCTTCCCTGGCGGCAGAAAATATACAAGCGAAAATCCGTGGAACATCCATACTATCCAATTTAGCTGGGATGCATAATGGCGTAATGACAAATAATGGAAATAAATTGGAAATAGCCTTAGGATATGCAACATTGTATGGAGATGTAAACGGAGCGATTGCACCCATAGGTGATCTAACTAAAACTGAAGTATTTCAAATGGCTCGAGATATTAATCAGCAATTTGGAGAATTAATCCCTCCAGAAGTCATTCCCGATGAAAATTTCACATTTACCAAAGATGGAATACCCCCCACGGCAGAACTGAAGCATAATCAACTCGATCCCATGAAGTTCGGATATCATGATGCCTTATTAGTAGCATTCACCGATTATCAGAAAAAGACACCAGAAGATATTCTACGATGGTATCAAAAGGGAGAGCCATTTTTCTGCGAAAAACTTGGAATTACCCCTACTTTATTTGAAAAATATCAGTTGGGAGATGTCAAGGCATTCATTGCCGATTTGGAATGGTTCACAAAAACGATTCGAAAAAATATTTTCAAAAGAATTCAATCACCTCCTATCGTACTTGTGAGTAAAAGTGCATACGGATTTGATATTAGGGAGAGCCAATTTGTTTGGACGCCATCATTTGCGTTCCAACGTTTAAAAAAACAAATATTAGATAATTTTGGAATCAATGGCAATATTACACATGTTTAAAGAGGAAATTGAGATATGGCTAGCTCAGAATTAATAGAGCAAATCACTAACGATTTTAAATTCGTGTTAAGCAACCCTAATATCAAGGGAGTTATATTATTTGGGCCCTGATCTTGGAGATCTTTCCGAATATTTTTATTCTTATCGAAAACAATGGGTTCATGAAAAATGGCGATTTGAAAATCTTAACTAGCCTATACCTAGTAATATGCCTTCTATTCGAAAAAATATTGCATTCCAACGTTTAAAAAAACAAGTCCTCGGAAACTGATTTATCAAAAGTAAGTTTACTTTTTTTCACTTAGTGGATTTCAAAACACTTTTTGGTTTTTATAGGAAAGTCATCATAATGAAAGTAGGTTTAAAATATACACCTAACATAAAAAATATACTAAGGGAAAAACATGTCAAACCACGAAGAGGAAGAAAAGGAAATGGAAAAGGTTTATTTCATTGAAAAGCAGGAAATAACAGTTAAGGACTTTGAATGTGAAGATGGATGGATTTTGGATATTGGAGGAGGAGGAGAAGGAATAATTGGACAGATTAAAGGAGATCAAGTTATCGCAATTGATTTTCGTAAGGAGGAATTAGAAGAAACAGATAATAAAGCTTTAAAAATTACTATGGATGCCCGAAATATGCAATTTTTAGACAATTCATTTGAAACAGTTACAGCATTTTTCACATTAATGTATATTGCCCATACTAAGGAGGATATCAATAAAACAATGGATGAAATCGCCCGTGTTACAAAACCAGGAGGAAAATTCTTTTTATGGGATATTGTTTTCGATTATCCTGAGGGGATTGAAAAACAAGTGATTGCTTCATATCTCAAAGTCAACTTACCAAATGGTAACAGTATCAGTACAGGCTATGGAGCAAAAATCCACCGTCAAAAGATGAGTTGGTTTATTTCACTTGCAGAAGAACGTGGTTTTACCGTTAAACAGAAAGAAATCCACGATCTTGTCTATTTCATAGAATTTATCAAGAATTAGTTTTTTTTACCTCATTTAGCAGGATAAGAACCAATATGGAAAAAAATTCGGAAGAAATTTGGAAAGAAGTATGGGATACTATCCCCGTTATGCGAAAAGCGGTGGCGAAAGGACTCAAAAGAGATTTAACAGCTTTCGTTCATGATGATAAACGAATTCGCGAAGAAAGAGATTCTCTTGGTAATGCCCTCAAATTTCTTCAAAAGAAGTGGACTCTCGATCTAATTTACATAATCCGCATTAAAGGAAAATCTTTTTTTAATGATATTCGGCGTGCACTACCAGAGATTAATTCTCGTACCTTAACTACACGTCTGAAAGAATTTGCACATCTTGGAATCGTTAATCGAAAAATTGAAAACACTCAACCTATTCGAGTGAGCTACGAATTAACGGATATAGGGACTGGAGTGTATGAACTTGTTCTTCCCTTACTGTTTTTCTTTTCCCAGGAACAATGGAATATGAAAAATAAAATAAATAAAATAACAGACGAGTCTTTTTCCCCAACATGACGACAGTCACACTCAATTAATTTCAATATAGTTCCAAAAAAGTAAATCCCAAGGGTGAAAGTCGAATTCCTATTTATGTTAGTTTTCCGCTGAATCTGTCGAGAGAACTTAAATAGCCTAAATACCTTAAATGAGTTGAGTAGTTTTACTAAAAACGATGAGGGATGGTAATGGAAAATTTCGAAGGGGAATTCCAGAAGATAGAGAAATTGTATGAAGACGGGGATTTCAAAGGCATAATTTCTCATATTAACAGCATTGAAACCATCTATCAAAATGAAGATCTCCCGAAGTACTTAAAATTAATTGTGATGAAAGGATCGGCTTATAATAAACTAGGGTTCTTTATCCCATCGCAAGATGTGTTAGAAAAGGCTGCAGATTTGACTTATGTTCTTAAAGACTTATTAACTTTGATGGAAATAAAAACAATTCAAGTGGATAATTTGTTTCGTCAAGGATTACTTGAAGCAGCTTTAACCGAAATTGAAAAGAGTTTCACTGTTCTCCATTCATTGCCACACATTGATTCCAAAGAATATGCGTTAAAAAAATCCAAATTGTTCAATACCAAAGCAGGAATTTTCTGGCAACAAGGAAAAATCGATGAAGCGATTGAACTGGTCAAGGAATGCATGAGAATCCTTCAAAAATATGGGTTTCTATCAGATTTAGCAAAAAATCAGGCAAATCTTGGAATTTTATACACTTGTCAAGGAAATATGCAGGACGCATTGAATAATTTTAATAAAGCATTAAAAATAGCCGAAGAATTAAAAAATCCACCTCAAATTTCGCGCATCCATAATAATATTGGATGGCTTTATCGCCAAATCGGAGAATTAGAATATGCTCTTGTTGAATTTCAAAACGCTATCGAAATTGCACATAAAATAGGAAATAAATACCGAATTGCATCGCTTCTAAACAATATTGGAGCAGTATACTGGCAAAAAGGTGATCCGGAGATGGCTTTGGAATATTTGGAAGAAAGCTTCGAGTTGAATATCATCCATGGTAATGATTTTGATATCTCAACGGTTCTCCTCAATTTAATTGAGGTATTGGTTGAAATAAAAAGGAATGAAGAAGCGAATACATATTTTGAAAAATTTGAAAAAATTTGTGAATCTACGGAAAATCCGCGGGTGAAACAGAGATTTCTTCTGAGTAAAGGACTTATATTAAAAGGAAGTAATCGTCCGCGGGATAGATTCAAGGCTCAAGAGATTTTTGATCAATTAATTCAAGATAATGTTCTCGAACATGAAAAAATACTGTCGGTTATGCTTAATTTATGTGACTTATACATTGAAGAACTGAAGATTGAAGAGAATCTTGAAATTATCGATGATATTCAAAAAATAATTGATAAATTGCTTAATAAGACGAATCAGCAGCATTCCCACTATATTGAGGCAGAAACACGTTTTTTGCAGGCCAAAGTAGAACTAATTCAATTAAATCCTGACAATTCTCGAAGATTTTTAGCCATAGCCCAAAAGATCGCCCAATCCCATGGATTAACCCGGTTGGCTCTAAATATATCTAATTATCATGATTCTTTATTAGAAGAAGAATTATTTTGGCGAAATTTGAAAGCAGAAAAAGCGCCCCTAAGTAAACGCCTCCAAAAAGTAAATTTAGGAGAGCATGTTGATCGAATTCTACGGAAAAATTTTGCAGAAAATGAACAATATCCAAGTGAAACCCCAGTCTTATTGTCTATCATCAATGAATCAGGTCCAACGATATATTCGCACCAATTTTTAAAAGATTGGAATTATGACGATCAATTATTTGGAGGATTAATGAGTGCATTTCATTCATTTTGCAATGATCTATTTAAAGAATCCTTTGATCGAGCACGTTTTGGGAAGTACAATGTAATTGTTTCCTTCAATTCTCCAATAATCATAATATATCTGTATATGGGTCCAACATTTGCCGCCCAACAACACCTAGAGCAATTTATTAATGATGTATTCGCTTCTCGCGAAACTTGGCAGCAATTAATTTTTGCGACAGAATCTAACAATCTTCTTCAGCCAGATCAAGTTCCTCAACTGGAAAAAATACTTGAACGAGTATTTAGTCGTTAGAAAAACGTCAAGCTAGCACTTATAGTTTTGCTAAATTAACCACGATGCTCTTCAATTTACACAGGTCATCTTTGAATTTTTAATATTCTGGTTAACTAATAGGTTGATTTGTTTAAAGAATAATTTCTGTTTTCTAAGTAATTACTCGCACCAATTCTAATATTAAGTAATTCTTGAGAAAATTAGCAGCAGGACTACAATAATACCTCGAATGATGAAAAAGGATCTAGAAAAGATAAATTGAAGGGCTAATCTGGCTGAACTTGTGATATTTCATAAGAGTTTTTCTTAAATTGGACAATCATTTTATTTTATTGACACTTTTAACATATTGAATGGTCTATCTCATATTTAGGTGACAATAGCATGCCAACAATCGAAAAAATTCCCATGAAATACAAATATACTACAGTCTCTGTGAAACATTTAAAAGATTTACGAGATGATATTGACAAATTAAAGCAAGACGATAAGCTCAGCCATAATGAGACATTTTTATCTTATATTGAAAACAAAACCTTTGAATTACCTGATGAAATGCCAAACGCAAAATTTCTGATAATCGTAGCATCTTATACGAAGCTCGCACGAATCACGGTTAATTATAATGAAAGCAAGCAGCCAATGTTCATACCTCCCCAATATTATTATGATGGAGTGACAGCTGAAATGATCGAAGATTCTTTGAGGCAAGATGTGTTGAAAGATTCAACTCAACCGTTGATACGCGCTAATGGCGTTTTAATGAAAAATGCAGCAGTTCGAAGTGGGCTCGGAAAATATGGCCGTAATAATATCTGTTATGTTGACGAAATGGGAAGTTTTATAACCCTTTTAGGTTTTTTCACCGAGCATGAATTTTTGGATGATTATTGGGGTGAACGACAGCTGATGGAATATTGTAGAACGTGCAATTTCTGTCTTGATAATTGTCCCACAAATGCAATTCGTAAAGAAAATTTTGTAATTGATGTGGCAAAATGTGTAACATTGTATAATGAAGTAGAAGGAGAGTTTCCAAAATGGATTGAACCTTCAGTACACAATGCTATGATGGGATGCTTACGATGTCAGTATAAATGTCCAGGTAATAGAATAGCTGCAAAGGATTTAATAAATTTAGGAGAATTATCGGCCGAAGAAACCCGGATGATTTTAAATCAATCAATACCAGAAGATAAACTGCAGAATATCTGTAATAAATTGAAGATGTTTAAACCTGAACATTCCAAGACCATGCTTCCAATAATTAGTCGAAATCTTAAAGTACTCTTAAAGTAAGTTTTTGTTCGTAGCATATATTTTTCTCGCTTTTTTTTAGTACATTTATTGAATCATAGAATACACACTAACATTGAATGTTAACTTATTCACCATAGTTCCTTATTCATCAATTTCATAAGTTAAATGGAATTGAACTATTAATAAATTTGTTCATTTGTTCAGAAAAAATTATTTTACAACAATTGGATGATTTTAGGGATATTAGAGAATTAACCAAGAAAATTTAGAAAAATGATACACACTAAAAATACATATCTTTATATATTAGATACACCTTAATATAATTAGAAACACATCTCTTATACATAAAAAATACGGTGCAAAAAAAAATGAAATCTCACACTCAAAAAACGGAAAATGTCTGGAGCTTAGTCTCAACCCGAACCCAATACTACTAAACTTTTTTCACACACAAACCCCTGGAGAACCTAAAAAATGAAAACTCATACTCAAAAAACAGAAAATGTCTGGAGCTTAGTCTCAACCCGAACCCAATACTACTAAACTTTTTTCACACACTAACCCCCTGGAGAACCTAAAAAATGAAAACTCACACTCAAAAAACGGAAAATATCTGGAGCTTAGTCTCAACCCAAACCCAATACTACTAAAATTTATTAAAACCAACAAGAAAATTATCAGGAGATGACAGAGTATAATGAAAAAAACAACCCAATCAATCTGGAATCAAATTCACAACCAACTATACTTCTGATTTTTCAAACCTACCTTTTACTTCTCATAAAATGATTTAACCCGAATTTAATATATAAATCAACAACAAGCCCACAGAATAGAGATTTCTTCATATCTATTGACAATTCTTTATTATGTAGTGAGATCTCTACTGAGTGAAAAAAGTTCGTCTCAATCGATGTTTATATGTTAGATCACTTTTGCCCATTGTTTGCGAAACCTAGGAGTCAACCGAAAGTAAAAACCCAAGCCTTTCAAAAAACAAGGATTGAAGTATTATATTTAATCTACTACCTAGAAAACTAAATTGCGTAATAAAGAACCTAAATTCCATGATTAAATCTCCAAATAGAGGAATTCTCACCGGGAACTTCATGTAAAACTTTGATTTAGGATGCAAACGAAAGTGTGATAATAAAATTAAAGAATTTTTTAAAATCTAATTTTAAGTCTTAAGGATTGAATTAACATTCATTGTGAATAGATATTTGAATACTCAATGGTAGTTTTGAAATTATCATTGAAAATTAAATTGAAAAACTAAAAAGTGAAAAAAATGTCTGAAAATCAAAGTTTTCCATTAATTGGGGACAAATTCCCCGATATGAAAGTACAAACCACGCACGGGATGAAAAATCTTCCGGGAGATTATAAAGGAAAATATTTTGTGTTATTTTCTCATCCTGCCGATTTTACACCTGTGTGCACCACCGAATTTTATAGTTTCGCAAAGCATTACGAAGAATTTAAAAGTTACAACTGTGAACTCTTGGGACTTTCGATTGATCAAGTTTTTAGTCATATCAAATGGACCGAGTGAATTGAAGAAAATCTACATCAGGAAATCCAATTTCCGATTATCGCGGACCATGGATTGATTGGTAAAACCTTAGGAATGATCCATCCTGGCAAAGGATCCAATACAGTCAGAGCAGTATTTGTTGTCGATACTGAAGGATTTATACGATTAATCCTCTATTATACTCAAGAGATTGGAAGAAATATGGATGAGATTGTTCGAATTGTTAAAATTCTTCAAATAGCAGACAAAAATAAAGTAGCTATCCCCGCCAATTGGCCAAATAGTGAGTTGGTTGGAGATCATGTAATCGTACCTCCTGCAAAGGATGTTAAAACGGCAAAAGAGCGCCTGAAATCAAAAGATCATGAATGCTATGATTGGTGGTTGTGCCATAAGAAACTAGAAGAATAGATTTGCAAATATAGTAATATAATATTACACTATTGATTGCATCTAATTTTTTTTTTTTTACAACTTTAGGATATCGATAAATTAATCAAGAAGTTCCGCTCTTCATTGAGTAGAGAATTTTTGGATTTTGAGTTTGTTTAGTAATATAATTTTGAAAAACGGAATAGTTGTTTAATAGTTTATCATTTTAGAACAACTAAAACTATACTAAAATATTAAAAATTCTTGTTTCCATGTCACTTGAGTTTTTGGAAGTTCATTTGTTTTAGCCTCTTATTTGATATAGAATTCACTTAGATTTAAAGATAGGCTGCGTGCTAAGTTATATGTGCTCATTTTTTTTAGGAATTTCAATTTTTTTTTATAATTTTTTTATTATAAAAAAAACAAGTGAGTTTGAAAAAAAACGAGCATATTTCCCACTTTTTCTGCATCTTTGATTTAATCCAGCGAAATCTAGTAATGTTTTATTTACAGATCTAAAATGGGTAAAAGACAGCGAGAAAGAAAAAAAAACCTTTGTTTTAAAGATTAAATAAAGGAAATAATTACTAAAACTACAGTCAGAATTGATAGCAATATTGTAGCTAATGCGCTGAAAAAGCGCCAATAAATAGGCAATTTATATAGTTCTTCGCGACGCTTTACAATTACAAGAATATACCCAAATAGAGCCCAAACTAACAATGAAAATATCCATGATTCTGGATCTTCAAATAAGCTAATTATTATTCCGAAAGCTGAGAGTAATATCATGGAACGGTAAATTATCTTTTTCGTAAACGTTTTTGCTGAAATATCATCTAATTTTTCGGGTGATACTGGATAAACAACAATTAGGAAGATTAAGCCACCAATAAATAATCCAATAATGAGGTTAGATTCAGCAAGAATGATGGGCGGAATAGCACCGATGATACTTGCAATGACTACAAACACAATCGTTCGATACTTGTGATATAAATGGACCAAAGTGTGCCAAGCTTGGATGAACCAGTTTTTAATGCGAATCACTAGGTTTTTGAGATCCATTATAAGTTTTTTTATGAGAACTCGCATTTTATCCATAAAGAAAATAAATGGATATAAGAGAAGAGCAACAAAAATACAAATTGCAAGCAAAATATTATTGCTATTATTATTTTGTTCCCCAAACTTGAAAATTATTAGTGCTAATTCGAAAAATCCAACAAAATAGGAGACTTGATTGACGATCTTATTTTTGAATCGTAAATGCAATACAAATCCAATAATGGCGCTCACAATTAAGATTGGAATTAAAATGGAAGTATTTGGGATTGCAAAACCAGAAGAGGGTGTGCTGGGTCGAGAGCTAGTTTTTGATATAATATAAAAAAGAATATCAAAGGCACCCAAAATGATTGAAACAAAGAAACAACCTAATTCTAATATTTTCAAAACCGATTCTTTGATTAATTTGAGAACCCGGTGATCAACAAGTAAAATAAGATAACTTACAATGAAAAATTGAGTAATGGCACAAAATACAGCAAGTAAATCTGATTTAACAATATCAAAGCGAATAACTTTATCTATATACAAGTTTAAAGTGAGAGCATTGATAAGAAGTAAAATTTCTGCATATAGAGCAATTCCAAGAACTTTTCGGTTTTTTAGGAATTTTTCAGGATTATCCTTTCTAAACTCAAGATAGCTCCACAATATTAATGATGCAGTGAATAACATGAGTGAAAAGATAACTAAAGAGAGATTAAACACGGTAAATCCCCAAAATCCAATTAAAATGGCAATTGAACCAGTAGCTATGATGTAACTGTAAGGTCGAATAGTTGTGATAAATGAAGTAATTGGTTTGATCCATTTTACATGATGTTCCAGCTCGATGGCGAGGTAGATAACAAGAACTATTATCAGAACGCTTCTGAATATTTTAGCAACATCTTCAAAATTCGCGAATAGACCTCCTAAGAGAAGAAGTATCTCAATATAAAGGCTGCCGATGACACCCACTCTGATCTTTCCCTTCAAATCCTCTGAAAATTCCTTGATTATATGCAATATATTTAGAGAGAGTGAAAATATAATGAGAGCAGAGGCAATAACAAAGTATGGTGGAATTTTGCCCCACAAAATACTTATGTACAAAGTACTTATATCTAACGCCATGAGTATAGACAGAATAATAGTACATTTGAAAGCAATTTTTTGAGGGATGAAGTGATTTTTCTTGATATCAAGGAGATAAATTCCGATATAAAGTCCTAACACAACTATTAGAATATCTAATGCGGTACGAATGAAAAGCGTCAAGTTTGGGATTAATCCAAATAATTGATTCAAATAGCCCATTAACATTAACGGAAGAATAATATAATAAATGATCCCACTAAGCGTAAAAAATCGTTGAATATTACTATAGAGTTTAGGATTTTCAGCCCATAATTGATATTTTTGAATATATTTTCCGAGCTTTCCAAAAAGATAGGTAAAACTGAAAGTAATAAACACTGCAAAGAGAGACAGGAACGAAAAGTCAGAATATATACTTTCTAATGCAATATTTTTGATGCTATGGATATAGGCTCCATTAAGGAGGTGAGAAAGGTATGGAATGGTTAACAGAATTTCTGCAAAAACCAAAATGGAGAAAATTTTTTTGACAGGTAAGTGAGATCGATTACCCAATAAGAGAAGGGGAAAATTGGGATGACTTTCTACCCATTCATTTTCTGGAGAAGAATTGGAGAGAATTTCTTTTGGAGCTTCTATTGAGGTTTCTAATTTAAAGGGAAATTCTTTTTGGTTACTGGATTTATTATTGACGGAATTATATTTTTCACCAATCCAAGGTGCGATTTTGATCCAGAAGCGGTGAGCGAGCGAAAGAGACACAATCAAGGCGAAGGATGAAAAGATGATTACTGAGAAATAAAGCACAGTCAAAGGCATCATTTCAGGATTATTGAGAATCACCGAATTCATAATGAACACAGTAATGCACAATATCAGACTTGCCCAATAACTATAAACCATCTTAGAAGTTTTAATTTTAAGTGTGTTGAGTATGGTAAAGCTAAGTGTGGTAATTGCAACCAATAGAGCCCAGTTAATATCAGGATTACTTATTCTTACCACTTCTTCGAGGAGAAGCGAGAATAAGAGTGTTGTAAATATACTTGCAAGTACTTGCTTATACGGTTTGATAACATTGAACTCCATTAATAATGTGATAATGAGGAAATTCACTGCAAGATTGAAAACAAGACCAGTGAAATCTAATAGAATGAGATAAGAATTGATCTCTAACAGATACCAAATATGCAAGAATAGGGAAATATTGAACGCAAAAGTCCCTAAATATCCCAATAATTCATCCGTAATAGGTGAATTCAATTTATTCCAGTTTCGATTAAGAGTTATTTCCATCTTCTGGTTATATTGGATAATCAAGCGTAAAAATCCCATTAGAATAGCAGATGCTAGAGAGAAATTCATTACAAAATTCATAAATCCACCCACATCACTAAAAAGGGAAAGTTGAGATAGAATTCCTTGATTCCAACCATAGGTCAAAATAAATGTATTAATCACACTCGCCAACAGTAACCAATATACAAAAATACGCTGCGCTATCAATTGATTTGAATGACCGTATTTCAATAAAAGAATTTCCTTGTTAGGATTGGAAGTAGTTGTTAAAGCAAGCTTGTTTTCATCTTCAGAATCAGAAACTGAAAGGACCTTGAAATTCAATCGATCAACAAAGCGATTTGCGAGGCTTCCAAATAAGAAAGTGGTGATTAAACAGAAAATGAATGCAAACACAAGCACTTTATTAAATCTTGTATAGGATGCGGGAAATGTTAAATTAAGCAGTTCATACAGAAAAGTGGAGAGAGAAAAGGAGATTGCAGTCCAAAATCCATAGGCAAGTATAGTATTGTAAGTTTTTCTCCAATTAATTACCGTGAACAAAATCACGAAGATTGAAATATTGAGAAGAAGTTCGGTTTCTAAATTCGTGCGAATTAGTTCTTCAATGAATAGTGAAAATACAATTGAGTTAATGAAACTAAATGCTGCTGGCTTGAATGGTTTGATTATGGCATTTTTCATCAAAAGAGATACAATTAGTGTGTTAATTGAAAGATTGAATAATAAACTTGTATAATTGGAGTTTTCGAGTGAAAAAGCAGTGTTAAACAAGTACCATAAGTGGATAAATAAAGTAACGTTCATTGCAAAAGTTCCTACATATCCGTAAACAATGTCTACTAATGGTTTGTTCATGTTTTCAAAAATATTTGCAAAAATAACCGATTCTTTTCGATTATATTTCAGAATTAACCGAGTTATCCCTGCATAGATCGCAAAAGCAAGAGTTAAACATGTTAGTACTTCCATAAACAAGGGTAAATCTTCGTAAAATGATAAATTGGTGAGTATTAATCGATTCCAGGCATAAGCTAAAATACTGCTAACTATGAAATTTGCGAATAGAGTCCAATAAACAAAACGTCGTTTTGAAATCTGTTGATCAGGATGACCATATTTTAAGAATATAATACTAGGGACTTTCTGATTGTTATTTTCGGAGAACTGAGGTGTTTTTTCTTCCATAGTGGGGCCTATCATATACGGAACATCGGGATTATCAACCGGATGGTTTGCCATACGTCCATATATAACTGAAGTGAAGATACAAATAATGAATGAATAAACAACCACTTCATTGAAGGGTGAGAAGCTTTCAGGTAATGCAAGACGGATAAATGTATAGAGGAATGAAGAGAATGAGAATGAGAGCACCGACCAGAAAATATAAGCAAGAACTGAATTGTAAGTTTTTCGCCAATTGATTACCGTGAATAAAAAGAGGAAGACGGAAATATTAAACAGAGTATCCGCAAATACCATACGAATTAATTCTTCAATCAATAGAGAAAACACAATGGAATTAATAAAACTAAAAAAGTCTGGCTTGAAAGGTTTGATTACTGCGAATTTCATCAACAAAGAGACAATCATTGTGTTTATAGTGACATTAAGCAATAAACTCATGAAATTCAATTGTTCTAAAGATAGAGCAGTATCAAATTGGTACCAAAGATGAATGAAAAGTGTAATATTAAAGCACAGAGTGCCCAAATACCCCAGAATTACATCTAGAACAGGATTGTTTATTGTTTCAAAACGGTTGGAGAAAGATATTGAGTTTTTGCGAGTATATTTTATAACTAAGCGGAAAATACCTGCAAAAATTGCAAAAGCTAAGGTAAAACTGATAATAAAATTCATAAACCCGCTTAACGCTTCATAATAAAACATTTTCGTTAGAGTTAATTGATTCCATGCATAAGCTAAGGTAAAACTGATGACGAGATTCGCAATTAATACCACCCAATAAACGAAAATGTGTTGTGAAATCCGTTGATCTGGATGTCCATATTTTAAGTAGGTACGAGTTGGGATTTTCTGTCTATCATTTTCAGTGGATGTGTTTAGATCTCCATCTGGGAGAGAATTTGAAGGGGAAGACACATCCAATTTATCATTTCTCGGAATCGCTAAGCGACCAAATATTATCGTTGTAAGGATACTAAAAATGAATGAAAACACCACTATTTCATTGAAGGGTGAAAAACTTGAAGGTAAAACTAAGCGAATCAAAGTATTGATGAACGTAGTGAGTGAATATGACATCAAACTCCAGAACGTATAAGCCAAAATGGAATTATATGTTTTTTGCCAATTAAACAGGATAAAAAGGACAATGAAAACGGAGCTATTGAACAGGAATTTAAAAATAGAACTATTAAAGATTGGACCTATCGAAAGATTAATACGGACAAGTTCTTCAATATACAAGGAAATAAGGATTGAAATAATTAAGGTAACTAGAGCCGTTCCTTTCTTAGGAATAAATTTCAACCGCATACAAAGATAAACAAGTACTAAGGCAATTACCAAATTTAATGTAAGTAAATCGAAATTTCTATCGAGAATGGAGGTCCAAATGTCTAAAATGAACCATAAATCAATAAAGATTGTTAAAGCCGTAACGAAGGTAACACCATAACGGATAGCAATTTGATTACTTTTAGTTGATAGAGCTTGAAGGTGTTTCTGAGATTTTTGATCTTCATTTTCAATATATTGAGCTATTAGGATTAAACCAAGAAGAAATCCAATCATCGCGCTACAGCTGTATAAAATGAAGGAACTGAAACTTGATAATGGACTGAGCTCAATTAATTGTTTCGTGAGTAAAGAATACCAGCCTTGATTTATCCCGATTGAGATTAAAAAAGAACTAATAAGATAGGTGTTGATAAACCACAATTGCGAACGGTTTTTCATTGGAATCCTTAATAAATTCGAAGCAGTAAGGCTTTTTTCTGATTTTGAAACCTGTTGATCCCCAATATCAAGATTTGATAAAGAAGCGGGAGTATGGGATTGTGAAGCTAAAATATAATAAATAACAGTCAAAATAGTCCCTAGAGTGCAGAAGAAAAATAGACTCTTTCCAAAATCAGACATTAGATAATTTTGTATTCCTCCATGAATTAGACAAGTAATGGCAAAACTGGCAACTAACCAATATAGATGCACTGATTTCGGATTTTTAATTAAGAAGAAATTTGAAAGGCAGAGAATAATGAAAAATGTACCCAATATTGTAAATATCGAGGCTTTACTAACATTTCGAAGGATTTCTTCGACAAATATCCCAAAGAGTGAGTTGGTAACGACATATGCAGGAATAACGAACTTAGAAGAAATGAAGTGTATTTTCATTCCCACAAAATAAATGAGTGCAATAATAAATAAACTGAGCGAAAGTGACTCAAATCTGCCTCTGGATAGCCAATATCCGATCATTAAAGGATCCCACAGCATGAAAAAGAGACATATATTCATAGCAGAAAGAACAACAACCCGGAAAACTTTTGAATTTTGAATATTCTTAGCTTTAACATTTAGTTCAATGGTGTAAAAGGATAAAATTCCTAGAATAATTGTTGATAGTTGCCAAGAATCGGGAATATATAACAAGTTACCATAAAAACTTAAGGAGAATATCAAGAAGATCCCCGAACTCACTTGCAGCCGGATTTTTTCAGGAATTAAATGAACCCAATATTTTTCAACAAACTCGTAATAGATGAATTGAAGCAGGAGGAATAGCCCAGTATGATGAAGGAAGGTTTGGAAAAGTGCATGACTTGTATTCGGTTGAATCAAAAAGGGAATATTGAGAGAAATTAAGAGAGTGCCCGATAAAACAATGCTCTGAAAGAGGAAAATTTTGATCCCTTTTAAAATCTCATTCATCCGAGTAAACATGGCAAAGAGATTATTCTTTTGAATGTAATTATAAGTTGGAATATTCAGAAAGTTGAAAACAATGATTCCGAGAAGTATTTTCGATGGAACTCCCCCAGCTTGGATACTTGTTAATATCAGACTGGTAGTGATAGATAAAGCAATACTAAGGATTAACCATACACTGGCAACTAATTGTTTATTCAGTGTTGTTTGATTAACTAGTTGATATTTAGAATCTTGTGTTAAATACAGATAAATGAATTCAAGCAATACCACCAAATCTATGAAAATCAAGCCAATATAGTTTTGGAAAATATCAATTTGACTTAACCAATTCATTAATACTAAGCTGGTACCAGAAAGCATCACCATATTGAATAAAGCAATTTTCTTTTTGAAGAAATTGAAACATATTAGCGATGTGGCCAGAATCAAAACACCTGTTGAAGCCCAAGGACCTACTTCAAAAATAGCTAACAATAATTGAAATACCGATAAACCAAAGAATAAAGCCATGAAAAACCAGAGCACAAAGTGATAACTTTTCTTTAGATAATTTCTGGCTTGGAAGGAAAGAGCGGTTCCAAAAGCAAAAGATAAACCCAATAAAAGTCCAAATACGCTAAAATGGGTTATCACAATCGCTTCAGGAGATAATAAAGACACTCCAACAAGATAAAAAGTACGCCAGATGATTACGGCAATGTCTAATATCAAGATATAAGCATGGAAATGTTTTACAATATCATCTCGAATTCGGAATTGTTTACCAGAAAGAAGGACAAAAGACATTATCAGTGTGGTCACAGCAGCCGAAATGATCTTATCTTCAAGTAAGAAAATCATGGCAGGATTAATCAATGCAAATAAACCGCCAAGGATAGTCATATATCCGGAAATAATTATGATATTTTGCCAGTTGGATTTAATTTTCTTGATATTTGGGAAATATCCTAAGGAAAGTAAGAAAATCCCTCCAATCAGAACATCAATAGGAATCAAATAGTGAGGAGGAAGGTAGGATAAATAGTTCGAAATAAAAACAATATTCGTCGCACATAACGAAGGCCATGCCAAGGACATCCAATTCCATTTTTTGTAGATATACAAAATCGGGAGAATAAGAATTAGGCCAATTGCACCTGCAAAAACCCATTGCAGAAGAGTTTCACTTGGAAATATATTTGTAGCGGCCCAATAGGCACACATAAACATTTCCAACCAGAAAATATAGATAATTTTGTTGAAATGTTTTTTCAACTTCGTTAATAACACAGGCAAGTACAACAACGAACAAACAACTACGGCAAGAATTATTGATCCATTGACCGAGTTTGAACCAATATGAATCGCCTCAATGATGTAGTCAATATCTTGAAGACTATATGATATTATGATGAAGTTTGCAATGGGCACAATTATCCACACATAAGCTCCAATAGACCAGACTTTCTGAAAAGACTTATAATAAATTCCAAGGGCGATGAAAAACATTAATACACAAAAATCGATTGCAACCGCGAAGGAGTGAGTGGGCTTAAAATATATTTTTAGATCAGTTAAAAAGAAATAAAAGAATGCCCCTGCGGAAACTGCTCCAGAAGTCAGGGTTGTAATGATCAAGTTTTTAGATGTCTTTATTTCAAGCCAATTATACATAAAAGTATATAAATATCCCCCAATAGCAGTGCTCAATAGGATACTTAAAATAAGAGGATTTTCAAAACTGGTGAAAATATAATTTAATCCACTGAACAAGAAAAATCCAAAGGTGGCAACTAAAACAACCTGATTTAATAAATTTTTCCGATGTCGTAATCGATCGACATTTTTTAAGAGGATCGCCCCAATGATGACGAATAGTAGAACGGGAGCGGTGATATATCCAAAAACGGTAGAAAAAGTTTTGTAAAATTGACTATATACAAAGAATATCCCGATGAGGGAAACATATCCACAAATAGATTTGGGAATTGATTTGTATCCAGGATATGAAATTTCAACCAGAAACCATTCCAATGTTGCAAAAATGGTTAGAAAAATCGCAATGGGAACGAGTATGGGAACAAGTACTTCATTTTTAAAGGAAGGTTCCAGAAAATATTGGGTAAGAATTGAAATGAAATAAGCTATGGCTCCATTTTTCAAAGATTTAAACATTAAATTCTTGTAATGTTTGGTAGTTCCCAACTCATAGCAGATAATAGAGGCGAGAATAGAGAGTTCTAGCATGTTATTGCCATTCAATGTAAAGAAATCAATGTTAAAAGACTTGAAGTTGAAGAAGTACAACCCAAGTACTAAAAGATTTAGTAACAGTTTTCCATTGAATGAAGTAGATTTTCGGGAAGACACAACCCAGTTAATTGCGATAAGATTACTAATAATAAGAATTGAAGAGAGTATTCCTGTTCCAAACCAATAAGATTGGATACTTAAGAATACAGTTAATCCGGCAATGATATAAAATTTCAAAAGCTGAACTTGTTGCTTGGGAATCATGGATAGAGCATAGAGAGCTAAAATTCCGAGGGAAGCGACATTGAAAGGAGTATGGGCAATTTCAGAGTCAAGAGAATTGAATATGACGATCAAAGAAGTATTGATGAATAGCACAATCATTAAAGCGACTTTAATTTGGAAAAGATGAGTAAAAATAGAGTGAGACAACTTCTGACTAGGATTTTCAGAACGTGCCTGAATGAATGGAATTTCAAATTCATCTCCATTTTCATCGTCATTATTTGGTTGTGTATCAGATTCGGTAACAAATTCGTATTCTTCATTCTTATCATAATGCCAAACAATATAGATCAATAAACCAGTAACGAATAATATTTCTAAGATGAATGCAATAGGAATTTGATATTTCAAACGATCCACTACATTTTTAACAAGAATTATTGAAAATAAACTCGAAACAATAGAATAAGTGATGGTTAAGCAAAGAATAAATAATTTATCAGTCATTAATAACCGGAAGGTATAGCGATCAACAATTAACAACACCGGGATGACTAATGAAGCGAAGAAAATGGAATCTATTGGGAAAAAGTAAGTTACTGCAGCAAAATATACTAGACCCGCTAAATCGACAATCACCAGACTGTAAAGCAAAGCATGGATCTGAGATGCAATCCTTTTAATGGAAGTTAATTTGGAGAGAATTAAAATAGTGATAAAAGATCCGACAAGTGGTATCAACAAGAGCAAACACGTATAAGATGCTTTAAATTGTCCAAAATGAATCGCTAAACCATAAAGCTCGAATGCAGCACATACCGAAATTATGAAAGTAACCATTGCAGTGAGTTGAATTAATATTTTTGCGAGTAACTTCCGATATGGTTTTAATAAAAATATAAAGAAAAGTTGGGAGCTGAGGGTCAGGATTAAGGATATTTCAGGACTATATTCAAGTACTCGGTTGAAATTTATGTAAGATGAATACGCCATAATCACAATAGATGCTTGTTTCAAGATATTTTTCCAAAACTCTGTATGTTTGGAAATATGCGGATTGATTGTTCGTAAGATATCGAGGGAATATATTAAACTATAGCAGATTAAAACCACATTATATCCCCTTATCACAGGATTGAATTCTAAGAACACCAATATTAAAACTAAGAGTAAATTGGAAGATACAGTCCAGAGGGCAAATTCTTGATATTGGAGAATTTTGAAGAATTTAGGAGAACTCTCATAGGCTTTAAAATACACCATGACTCTGAGGACACCATAAAGAAGAATTAAGGGAAGGAAGAAAATAAAAAGATAGTTCGCAATCTTAAACAAATAAAAATGCTCTACTTGGGTCACTTGGATAAATATAGACACCACCAAAGAGTAAGAAGCATAAATAAATCCATTAACGAGGATAAAATTATTCGTTGTTTTAGTTTCAGGAGATATACGATTACCCAAGAAAACTTGATAATTCGCAAATATCAATCCAAGAGCAAAAATTCCCAATATCCCAGAAATTGTAGCAGATGGATTTATAGCGAATAAATATATATCAGATCTTGCAAGATATTGGAGAATAGTCACAACTGCTAACCCAACATTAGTTACTCCAATTATGCTATTCATGAGATGCTTGCGATTCTTGAAGAGACCTTTGGAAAACAAAGGAACAACGTGAATTTCTACTAAAAATAAACTGCAACCAATAAGAACGACCAAGGGTAAAATGAATTGGAAGAGATCATAGAATAAAACAGCACCCGAAGCTGCGATTAGGATAAAAATGGTGATTTGAATTCCGTAAATTAACGATTGGAATTTTAAGGCAAGTTCAGGATAGAGTTTTGAAAAGCTGGAAAGAGTAAAATTGAAGGCGAGTAAATTAACAGAAATTGATACAACAATGACTGTAAGTGAATATTCAGATAAGAAAACAAAGCCAAAAGATAAAGCGATCCAGAAAAGGGTCCAAGAAATTAGATGTTGAAGAGTCCAAAAACCTCTCCATTTTGAGTTGTGGACGCCGTAAATCCGTTTTTTATAGAAGTTTGAGAAAATCATGACAGTTAAAATAGCTGTAGAAACCACAAAGCACAAAATCAGGTTAATATATTCAGCATATCGATGATTAAAGGCAGCTCTAAAAATAAGATGTATCCCTGAAGCAAAAATGGAGGCAATGGATAGCAAATACGATTCAATAGAAGCAATCAAAATGTTTTCATGCATCGTAGATTTAATACGACCAAGTTTATGCAGACCCCTTGAAATACTTAGGACTGTGGTAATAATGAATAAAAATTGGGACAAAAATGCAATAACAACAAATTTTGATTCAAATAGATATGAGAGTAAAACTATGTTTGATTCATTAGGGAAAGAGAGAGAACTAAAAAATAGATATAAAGCAGGAAAAGCAAGAATCAACACCAAGCTTCGTTCAATAAGATTAATAATATGGAGGATTTTTTCCGAATAATTGCTTTTAACCCATTGAATTACATTATTAATTACAAAATGAGCAAGAATCCCCACCAATAATCCTAAGATCCAATTTTGGGATAAATCTATTGTTATTATGGAAAATAAGAAGAAAGAGAATAAAAGTCCATTAAAATTATAGATTACGAAATTGATGGACTCTAAAAATTTGCAAAAACGATTAAAATGTTTCAAGTACTGATTAATTGAAAACATGAAGGAGTAGAGAAGCAAGATTATTAGAAATGCAGTTATCGTAAGTTTGAATGATGAAACTGGAAGAAAAATGAAAAGAATTCCAAGCACACTCATTTGCTGCACCATAATAACTTGCAAGATGGTAATTTTACTAAGAAGATTATCTTCAATTTCGTTCGATCGATTTAGGAGAGGCTTCAATCTAAGGGAAAATATAAACAAGGAAAGTGAGATGAAGAATATAGCAAATTTAATCTCAGGAATCACATTCTCAGCATTTCTAAAAAGCCCATAAAGAAAATCAAAAATACCAGAGACAAGAATGAAACTAATAAGAGATGCGAATAATGAGAGAAGTCTGAAGTTGAAGAGTATATATTGAATTCTTTTCCATAACTTGTTTGGAATTACTAATCCTTGATGTAGGTTTTGTCCTGTTTTATAGAGAAAGCGTAAACTTACATAAGATATAATACCGGAAAAAAATAGAACAAAAATACCCGTATCTTCAAATATGTAATTTAACTCAATCACTGGAATCAAAATAACAAGCAAAGCGAGCATTCCAAATAAAATTGCGTTGCTTACTTTTAGAATATGATAGGGAGATTTTATCGATTCATATTTTTTTATTATAAGGTGAATATTGTTTTGGGCAAGCAGAAACAAGATAATACATGCAACCATGATATAGAGAAAAGGAACGTTGAAAGATTCTCCTAATAAGAATCCAAACCAAAGAATAACTTGCCCTAAAATCACACAAGAGAAATTATTTTGAAGATCATGATAAACAGAAGGATATTTAATGATCGTGTGTGATTTGTAAAGGTAATATATCGATAATTTAACTAAGACATTGGTCACGATCAGGGAAAAAACGAATCCCGTTAGATCTAATGTAATAAGAACAATAAGATTGGAAATTGCAACAATAGATAATATTTGAAGAATAATTTGAAGTTTTTTATATAATTCGTTGGAAATTAGTTTCCAACCGTTCAAAAATTTGAAAATAACGAGATTCAATCCGACAGAAAGAAGAGAGGAAAGAGATACATTAAATAAACTAACCATCCCTTCACTAGATTTAAACAAAATACTCTGGTCATTAGATAAACTTCCAATACCATCAAAAATACTTAAAAGAACTTCTTCAATGTTAGATAAAACACCACTTGGTGAAAAGAATAAGAATATTCTGGAAAATCTCTTACCTCCAGATACGAAATCTGTTGAAAATGGGAGAATAATATTCTGAATCATGACAAAAAAGCAAAATAAGATAATTGCAAGATTACAATACAAGAAACCAGTAAAGATATTGGAGGGTTTGTCTGCAAAATAGATTTTATTAAGAAGAAAAGAAGAAATAAGAGTTGACACAGATATAAAAAAGAGATACGTTAAAAAGGGTACGTTGTTGATGTTTAAATCATTAGCTACAGCCAATGTTGAAAATAATAATGCTAATTCTAATAAGATTGCAATATATATACAATTGCGCAAAATATAAGTTTGTTTTTGGGAAAGAAAATTCTGATATTTTAGGAGTTCAAGAATACCAATCCCTAGTGCAGTAAAAGTGAGAAGTCCAGCCCAGAATATTTCAGAAAGGTCCATTACAATAAAAAATGACAGATGAATATTAGCAAGAAGCAATTGCGCAACTAAAAATAGAGGTGAGATTTTTTGATGAATCAACCCCATTTTACTTTCAAATAGATTTTCAATGATCAATCCAATCTGAATGACTAATTGGATAAAAGGGTTATCAATTAAAACGTAGGAAGTAATAATGATACCCAGATTGATAATAATAGACGAACATGTATTAAGAACCACTAACCAAGTGAGATTTTTAGTATAGCTGATCTGATTAAGGAATTTCTGAATAGAGAATTTGAAATTGAGTAGCGCAAGTTTTATGGTCAATAGTAAAACCAATGTCACATATAAGGCAATAGGTATAGTTTCAGAGTAAACTAAGACAGATAAGGAGATAAAACTAGCAAGAATTAATAAAGTTGATAACAATTTCACCAAAATTCCTAAACCTAAAGCTTTGGCTTCGTTAAATTTAACTGCAATAACTTGAACAGCAATTAAGGAAAGAATACTAAAGGTTAGATTTATTGAAAGAACGGTTGAATACAAACCACCAAGAATGAGCAATAATAGATTGACAGCAATATTTATAACTGCAGATTTCAAGAAAAGAAGAAATATTTGCCCATTTTTTAATTCGGTAATAAATTTTGAATTAATTGGAACGGTAAGATTTTCCTTCAATGAATCAGTAACTCGAACACGAAGGAGAAAGAATTTTTGGAAAAATATTGAAATTAACGGAAAGATGGTAAATATGGCAATTTGAAATGTAGTTAGATAAAGATCATAGCCTAAGGTAGTCCCAAGAATCGAAAACACTGTAGAAGCAAATATCGCAGGGAAATAGAGTATTATTAAACTTAAGGATAGTTTTTTCCGGAAAACCATGGGAGTTATGAAACTGTATATCTTTTTTCTTCGAGTTTTAAGATACAAATAGAAGAAGATGGGTAAACTGACTAAAAATCCTAAAATAAACATGCCAAGATTTATTTCTCCCGCAAAAAAAAGTTCATTTCCTGAAATAAAAAGAAAGGAGATACCAGAACAAACAAGACCTGCGACACCTGGAAGTGCAAGTAGGAATAGTAAAAGAAATGCGAGCTCTGTAATAATATTAGTCCATTTTACAAATTGCTGAGGTTGCTCATTATTAGGTTTTTCTTGACTTTGCATTTTTCTCATTTGGATTTTTTTATAAATAATTCTTCGTCGGATTCTTTATAAATTGGTATGGAAAATATCTCCGCATATTGAATCATGTAGCAAAATTCTCCGCAAATAAGTAAAATCAATTGAACATTGAGAAAAACTAAGTAGTTCATTTATTTAATGGATTGTTCAGTAATCAAATACATTATCTAAAATTGAGATATGCATAGATAGATTTTCACCTAAATGTGGTTTCCGGAGCTCGATTAAATTTAAGACATTATATCCTCGGGATTTTAGAAATGGGATGATTTTGGTATTGTTTGGATGCACCCAATTATAAACAGTATCAGAATTTAACGAAACAGCTATTTTTTCTGCTTCTAAATAGAGCTTAGATGCAATACCTTGTTTACGAGAATTATGTTTAACATAAATTGATTCAGCCCACACAACCTGATCTTGAATACGACAGACGATGTACCCATGTAGTATACCTTGATTATCAATTGCAATAAAAATTGGAAAATTATTAGAAAGATACTCACATAATTCCTCTTTGGCAATAATGAGATTTGGATTTCGTTTAACATTTTTGAAGGATGACAGAGTAACACGGAAATCGGCCATTAGTTTTACAATCTGTGATTCCAAACTAGATTCATAAGGTATTATTTTCATATATTTAGGAAAAAATGGAACCTAAAAAAAATTGCTAATTTATTTAAGATTCTGATTATGTTTTTGTCGCAAAAATGCAGCATTATGATGCGCATCCAATCCTTCTTGTTTAGCCATATTCGTAGCAATTTCGATAAAATCCGTAGAAATGTTCTCCTTCATTTTTTGATAAGTAAGAATTTTTAGGAAATCCTTTACTGACAAACCTCCAGAATATCTGGCAGCGCCATTCGTTGGAAGAACGTGATTTGTCCCAGAGCAATAATCTCCAAACACTTCAGCAGAATTATTTCCAATGAATAAAGAGCCATAATTTGTCAACAGTGGCACAATCTTATCAATGTCGTGGACTTGAAGCTCTAAATGTTCTGGAGCGATACGATTGGATATTGTGACTGCAGTTGTTATCGAATCTACGAGAAAAATTTTTCCATTTAAAAGAGCAACATCTGCAACGGCTTTGGTTTTTAATTCATTGAGTTGATAATTGATTTCTTTATTCACAGCTTGCGCTATATTCTCTGATGTAGTTAGCAAAATAGGTATTGCTAACGGATCATGCTCGGCTTGAGCAAGTAAATCGGCTGCAATGTAGGAAGAATTCCCGGTTTCATCTGCAATGACTAATACTTCACTTGGTCCTGCGATAAAATCAATTCCTACTTCTCCATAAACTAATTTTTTAGCATAAGAAACATATTGATTACCAGGTCCAACTATTTTACATACTTTTGGAATACTTTCTGTTCCATAAGCCATCGCACTTATTGCTTGAGCACCACCAACTTGAAAAATTTGTGATGCTCCTGCAATATCTGCAGCAATTAATGTTAGAGGGTGAATGTTTGGAGAACAAACAATTATGTTTTTAACACCTGCAACTTTTGCGGGAATTACAGTCATTAAAACAGTAGAGAATAAAGGGTACCGACCTCCAGGAATATAGCATCCAACTGAATCCAAAGGAACTATTTTTTGGCCTAGCTCTGAAACATCATCTTCATAGGAAAAATCCTGAAAACAACCCATTTGTTTAGTTGCAAATATTTCAATTCGTTTCGCTGCTTTCTTTATTGCAGAAATAGTCGATTTATCGGCTTTTAAATATGCTTCTTCAATCTTTATCTTTTCAACTTCAAATTGATCCATAGTCTTCTGATCAAAGAGAGAAGTGAAATATTTCACTGCAGCATCTCCTTCTCGTTTCACCTTTGATACAATATTTTTCACTGAATCAATTTCAGATAATTGATTCTTCTGAATATAGTGATCTAGATCCTCTAAATTTCGGCATATTTCCATTTAATTAACACCCTTTCCATTGATAGTTAGGAGCAATTGTCGATAACATAATGGTTCTTCTTCGAAAATATAGAGGGTTGGAGAAACAATTACACCACTCCCACCAATTGATCTCAAAGCACGGATCACTTTTTGTAGTTGATTTTTAGGCACAATGATGTGAATAGCATTCCATGTTTGTCCTGAAGGAGTATAAACAGGAGAAATTGTTGGTCCTTGCAATCCACTTAATTCGGGGAGAGCAAATAATTTTCGCGTAAGTTCCCGTGGATCGGCCTCTTTCATGTTAGCAAATATCTGTACATATTTTTTTCCCCGTAAATAAGCTTCAAAATATTCTAATAATTGACGTGCAATTTCCAACACTTCTGGTTGTTCCAGGCTGAAGCGATTTCCAATGAACACGGCTTGTGAAGACAAAATACAACCATTTTGTATTTGTTTCAATCGATTGGCTTGCAAAGTTTCACCAGAAGATACTAAATCAACAATAATATCACAATAATTTAGGGCAGGATACACTTCAAGAGCTCCTTTACCTTCAATAATTTCAAATTGTGTTCTATAATTTTCTAAAAACCGCTCGGTACACCGGGGAAATTTAGTTGCTATACGAATTTTTTTATTTGAAACGAAAACTTCTTCAAGTGATTGCGCGCTCCATTCTTCTGGAATAGCAAGTTCAAGATTGCATCGCCCAAATTCAAGATTTTCATGAATAATAACCGTTTCGGAGCTATATGAATTCATCAATTCACTCACCAGATCAAATCCAACGATACCAAAATTAAGAGAACCACCCTCAATACCTCTGATAATATCCGATTGATTTTGAAACACAATTTGAACATCAGGAAACATCGCAATAGAACCAATATAATCCCTATTTTTTCGGTGGATTCGCAACCCACATTTTTCAAGAAATTCAAGAGTAGATTTGCCCATTCTTCCTTTAGAAGGTAAAGCAAATCGAATTTTATTTGAGGGTATTTGCATTATCGTCGTCGCCTCCATAGTTCATTTCTAATTTCTGCAGGAGTTATCCCTTTTTTTGCCATTAAAACCATCAGAAAATAAGTCAAATCAGAAATTTCCCACACTAAATTATCTCTATCAACATAATTCACAACTTCTGCAGATTCCTCTTGAATTTTTGCCATAATTAAGGATTCTTGTTGAACAATTTTTGAGGTATAGGATTGTGGCGAAGGATTATCAATACGATCAGTGATCACTTCATAAAGATTTGACAACGAAAAACGTTGATCTCCAAAACAACTATATTGCTCCAAATGACAAGCTCGGTTTTCCTGCTTTACTCGAAACAACAAAGTATCTCGATCACAATCGTATCGGGCAGTGATGAAAGTTTGCATATTGGAAGAAGTTTTTCCTTTGATCCATATTTCCTTTCGAGATCTGCTAAAATAGGTGCCTAAACCCGTTTTAAACGTTTGCAACAACGATTGGCGATTAGAATAAGCCAGCATTAGAATTTGGCCTTTATCATCTTCGACAATAGTGGGTACTAATCCAGCACCTTTATCGAAATCAATCATTTCAACAAAAGCTTCTGATAATTCTATAGCTCCTGTATAGATTGCCATTCCAATTTGTGAATTCAAGTTCCTTTTTTCAAGATCTTTTATATCGGAGATTGTTGTTGTTCCACCTGCAACGGTCATGGGATTTTTTGTGAGTTGTTGAAGTTCATCTACAATCTTAAACTCGAGACCTTGCATCATTCCTTCGACATCAACATTCGTAAATAAATATTCAGAACAAAAAGAGTCAACAAGAGCAATCATTGCTTGAGGGGTGATATTGGTTTTATTTTGCCATCCTCGGTTCACCACCTTATCCCCTTTAGTATCAATTGCAACAATTAAACGATCCTTTGGCAACTTTTGTAGAAATTCAGGAGTCGCAGCCGTCCCAATGATGATTTTTTGAGCTCCAGCCTGTAATAATTCATTAGCTCTTTCCAAAGATCGGATTCCACCACCCACACGGCAAGGTGCAATCGAACAAAGTTTTTTGATAATATCTATATTATCTCCTTTACCTAGGGCAGCATCTAAGTCAATAACTGCGATTTCACCATACTTTTTAAATTCATTAGCTAATTCAAAAATGTCTTCTCTTTCTAAGATCAGTTTTTTTCCTTGTTGTAACTGCACTGCTTTTCCATTCATTAAATCTATGCTTGGGATTATCATTATATTCGGACCTCGATGTTTTTTTCTTTTAAAAAAGTTTTAACCTCTTTGATTGTAATTTTGTGGTAGTGAAAAATACTGGCAGCTAAGGCCGCATCTGCCTTACCGGCTGTGAAAACATTGTAGATATCCTCAACAGATCCAGCCCCACCAGATGCAATAATCGGAATATTTAAAGTTTCACTAAATAATCGATTTAGAGTTAAATCAAACCCTTGTTGCGTACCATCACTATCTATGGAATTCAATAAAATTTCTCCTGTTCCAAATCTCTCCATTCGCTGGGCAAAATTCAGAGCATCCAACCCGGTAGCAGTTCTACCTCCGTGGATATAGACTTCCCACCCATTTTTCATGAAATGATTTTTTTTCACATCGAGGGAAGTAACTATCGCTTGCGTTCCAAATTCTTCGGAAGCTTTCTTGATTAAACTAGGATCTTGAACAGCACTACTGCCAAGACTGACTTTTTCGGCCCCAAGAGAGAGAAGTTTTCGTATTTCGTCTAATGACTTAATACCGCCCCCCACAGATAAAGGAATAAAAACTTCATTGGCTACCTTCTCAACAATATCATATATGATATCTCGTTTTTCATATGAAGCAGTGATATCCAAGATTGATAACTCATCCGCACCTTGATTATTATAGTACTTTGCGAGTTCTACAGGATTTCCTGCATCGTTGAAGTTTTCAAAATTGATTCCTTTGACTACTCTGCCGTCCTTAATATCAAGGCAA
The DNA here is from genome assembly GCA_025839675.1 of Candidatus Lokiarchaeum ossiferum. Lineage (GTDB taxonomy): Archaea > Asgardarchaeota > Lokiarchaeia > Sigyniarchaeales > Promethearchaeaceae > Lokiarchaeum > Lokiarchaeum ossiferum. The sequence goes on along the minus strand of CP104013.1, from coordinate 3,661,867 downwards.
GGAATAATGCGTTTAGTTAGCACGATAACCATCTCCGATAAAATTCAATACCATATTCCCCACTTTTTTCTGGGTGGAATTGTACTGCCGTGAGGTTTTTGAATTGAATAGCACCAGTAAATTCTCCATAATAATCTGATGTTGCAGAGATTAAGGATTCATTTTCAGGCTGAACATAATAAGAATTGACATAATACACATACCCTTTAGAAATTATTTTAGATTCGCGTGGTTCAAGGAGGTTCCATCCAATTTGGGGAATTTTTCCCTTTTGAAATTTGAGGACTTTTCCTTTGAATGAACATAGCCCTGGACATCCCGGACTCTCATCACTACTTTCAAACAAAACTTGCATCCCTACACAAATCCCAAGGAATTTTGTATTTTGATTGATAATTTCTTTGATTGGCGTCTCAAATCCTCTTGATCTTATACCCTCCATCACTTTTCCAAAATTTCCTACGCCAGGTAAAATCACTTTGTCAAACTTGGATATTTTCTCTGGATTAACGATAATTTCTGAATCTTTTCCTAAGTATTTGAGGACTTTTTGAACACTTTGGAGATTTCCACTCCCAATATCAATTATTGCAATGTTATCATCCATTTAGATCACACCTTTTGTACTCGGAATAATATTTTTGATACGAGAATTAATACTGCATGCTTGCATCAAACTTTTGGCAAGGGCTTTGAAAATCGCCTCTACTTTGTGATGATCATTTGTACCTTGATTTATCTCAATAAACAAATTTATTTTCAATGCACTCGAAAAACCTCTAAAGAAATCCTCAAGTAAATCAAGATCCAACTCTCCGCAGTATCTTCGTCGGAATTCTCCCAAAAAAGAGAAATAAGGCCTTCCTCCGAGATCTAAAGCTACAGTGACAAGAGAATCATCCATAGGATAAATACAGAATCCATTTCGATTGATCCCTTTTTTATCCCCTAAAACTTGATCGAAAGCTTCCCCTAAAGCAATTCCAACATCCTCCACTAGGTGGTGTTGATCGACTTCCAAATCCCCCATAGAATTTAATTCTAAGTCAAATAGGCCATGTTTTGCAAAAGATTCTAACATGTGAGTTAAAAATCCTATTGGTGTTTTGACATCATAAATTCCGGTTCCATCCAAATTAATGGATATGTCAATTTGAGTTTCATTTGTATTTCGTGTTAATTTGGTTGTTCTCATTTTATTTATCTCCATGCACCATTTTGATTTCGTATTTTAATTAAATTATCAGGGATGGAATACCCTTTTTTTGTAAAAAAATCCCATTGATCTAAGAGAAATTTAATTTCTTTTAGTAAAAACTCACATTGGTACTTGGTTCCAATAGTGATTCGCAAGCAATTTTGTAATAAAGGATATTTAGATCGATTTCGGGTCAATATTCCACCCATTTTTAACTGATTACATAAAAACTCACATTTCTCTTTGAAATTCACCACTATGAAATTAGCTTGAGATGGAAAAGTACTAAATCCAAGTTTTTGAATTTCTAAAGCTAAAAATAGTCGATTCTTACGAATTTCCCTAGTATATGCAGATATGTATTCTAAATCGGATAATGCTGCAGAACCAGCAACTATTGCTAATTTATTTACACTATAGGGAGATAGTACTTTTTGTAAGGTTTGGATTGTGGATGGATTGGAGATTATATATCCTAATCGAATACCTGCTAATCCAAATGCTTTAGAAAAAGTCTGCAATATTATTAGATTTTTAAACTCATTCAAATATTTTATAGCCGATTTACCATAAAACTGATAATAAGCTTCATCAATCAACACCAAAATATTTCTCTTTTGAGTAAATTGGAGAATTTGAGAAATTTCTTCCTCGGATATTGCAGTACCTGTGGGGTTATTTGGATTTACCAACACTACTAATTTAGTATCCGAAGTAATGGAGGCAATTGTTTGATCAAAAGGGAACGATAAATCTTTTTTGTAAAGGACTTTCGTAATTTTACACCCAACTATTGAAGCATAAACTTCAAACATGGAAAAGGTCGGAGAGGGAAGAATAATATCATCTTGGGCTTCGAGATAAGTTTCTAGGACAAGTTTTATCGCTTCATCGGTTCCATTGGTTAACAGAAGATTTTTTGGTGAAACTTCAAGATAATTTGAAAGTTTCTGTTTAAAGGGCAAATAATTCGGATATACTGCGAAATCTTCAACAGTTAGTTCACGTATGGCTTCCAAAATTTTGGTAGAACAACCAATCGTATTTTCATTAAAGTCCAATCGTAACTTTCCCATCCGGTTTTCAATGGGAGGGACGTAATCTACGATTCGATCTATAATAGATCTTGGACGAATTGTCGGGGTATTAGGCTTGGTTTGCATATTTGAATTTGAGGTGAACATATTCACCTGGGTTTGTATTTTGCATGATTTTAACCTCCATTTTTCAAGAGTTGGTTTTAATTTGTGTAAAAAAAATCACTGATTTTCTTTGTAAAAATGTCATAGCTGAATAGAATTACTACGGAAAATCAGAAACGAACGAATGTTGCATTGCAGCTAATCATCATTTAACAATGATGATGCATATGATGATGATGCTCGGAGAAAACTATCTGTGAATAGGGGCGAACAGAAGTAGAAAGTTGGTTAATTTGATTACCTATCACAATAAACTCCAAATAGAAAAAAATAACAAGTTATTTCAATTTTATCAATTTTGTTTTGTAATCAATGGCGAGTTGGCGATAAATTTTTCCTGCTTGCAACCACACTCTTTGAGTTGATTTTGGTACCGGGCCTCTTATTTTCGCTGGAACACCTGCAGCAATCATATGAGGGGGAATTATATCGCGATTTTTCACAACAGCACCTTCAGCAATGATGGCACCTTCACCAATCTCTGCATTATTAGTTACAACCGCATTCATTCCAATGACAGCATCTTCATGAATTATGCACTTATGCAACATGGCTTTATGACCGATTACAGCATTTTTTTTTACAATCGTTTCGCTACCTGGCGATGCATGAATACAAACTTGCTCTTCTATTGCCGCACCCTCTTCAATAATTATCTTACAATAATCCCCGCGCAATACCGCACCAGCTCCAATATACACCCCTTTTCCGACTTCCACATTTCCAATAATATCAGCTGAAGGAAAAATCCATGCTGATGGATCAATTTTGGGAGTAAATTCACCATATTTGTAAATAGCCATAAGGAGCATATCACGGAATAATTTTAGAAACTTTGCAAATTGATTTTTTGTGGATGTGACTTCATTTTTTATATAGTAAATATGAATTACTAAAAAATGAAAATAGTAATATTTAAAACGATAATTTTCTATTTTTTGATTGTGCATACTCCCAAAGGTCTTTTAATTCGTGAAAAAATATTATCCACACTCAATCGAAATCCCGATGGATTAAAATTTGCTAACTTAAATAATAATATTCCTTGCTCTCGAAATACATTATATAAATATCTCAATCAACTTGAACTAGAAAAAGTGATTGAACGAGGTCCTGACAAGATATATTCAATTCATCACAATCGATTACGATCTCGCGTCTCCGGACATCAATATCAAGCGATATTACAAGGAATCGCAAAAATTGGGGGAGAAAATTGGAATATTCAAACAATAGAAGGACAAAATAAATATAAACAGCTGGGAAAAGCAATATTCCCAAAATTAAAGCATTATTATACAAATTTAAACGAATTGAGTCTTGATACACTTCACAAAAAGGATCTCTTCATTTATATTCGCCAATTACTTGGAGAGCTGAAATGTTTGGAGGAATACCACTTAGAATCCAAAATTGATTCAAAGACAGGCTTTCCAGATCCTTATACACAATTAGTTGCCACAATTTCTTTACAAGGTACCTATTTGGGAGAAGAAGTTATAAATGGAAACGGATACGCACATTATTTCATACAAGCAGGGATTTTCGAGAGTTTTTTAGATTATTTCGTTACTCCACTATACGGGGGCAAAGGGATTTGTGATATCATCGATTTAAATTCTTCCAATAGTACTATCCGTTTTGGGCTATATGTTATTTTTGATGATATCACACCGTATCATGATCCTCAAACCATTCGCAATCATAATATCATGAAACACAGTTTAGAAAAGAGAAAAAAAAAAAAATTTCTTGTTTATTAGTGTTTTTTCTTTAGAATTATTGCTGCTAAGCCCAAGATGCTAAAAACACCTAAGAAAGCATATCCTGGAATGGTAGATTCATCTTCAATTTCGTTGATGGTTAGAATTGTCCAGATTGAAAAGTGATTGGTGTTGGCAATTAAATATCCATCTTCCAATTGAGATTGTACCATCACAAATTCACCTTTATCTTCGTCATAGTAGGCCCAAGTGCAATTTTGTTCTCCTACTTGATATCTTAATTGAGCCATAAAAGGATCTGTAGCATTTGAGCTGAAATTAAAGATTGCTCCTTCCATAAACTGATATCGATAGCGGTTTTGTGTTTTTATTGTGCTCCCATTCGTCAATCCCAAATCGCTGTTAGAATTATTAATTCGGATTTGTAATCGCACTTGTTCAGAGGTATTCATATTCATTTCCATGGTTTTTGCTTGAACTGCTTCATCACATTCAATGTCTACTTCCATGCTATTATTGGCACGAAAATTGAATTGGAAATTGTTCTTGAATTTGAATTGATTGGTCTCATTTGCATTAACTTTACCATTGAATTTGTGATCTACATCAACATCTTTTGGCCCTTGGGGTAAAGAGGAAAGCACAGTCCAAATAGAGAAGTGAGTGGTGTCAGCAAATACTTCACCATTTTCATACTGGGATTGCACTGGTACCCATACGTTGGTTTCTTCATTTAAATAAGCCCAAGTGGCCATTGGATCATCGCACTGAGTTCGAAGTTGAGCTTTTACGGCATCGGTCCCATTCAAAGAGATATTGTAGATATATTGGTTTCGAAATTGATATTGGTGTTGATTTTGGGCCATGACAATTGTTCCATTATACAATCCTAATTCTGGTTCACTATTGGAAATATTCATGGTCATTTTGCGATTTTGGGTCGTATTTAACAGCATAGTCATATTTTTCAGCTGCGGATTTTCGCAGTCACAGGTTATATCCACATCAAGACTCATATTGGTGCGAATTTGAAATGTTAGACGATTTTGAAATTTAAATTGAGCCGATTCATTTCCTTTTATAGTGCCTTGATAACGGTTGCCATTTTCTGGATTTACACCGACCTCATCCGCAGATATAAATGCCATTGAACTAAACATACTGACAATAATCAAAGCCATAAGAGGCATTGTTATAATTTTTTTCATTTTTATCACTTTTCTTCCCAATTTTAGTTTTACTGGGGAGTTAAGAAAGAATTAGTGTGATCACTATATAAAGTCTAAAGGATAGTTCTCCCCATAAAAATTAATATATCCAGATTGAGAAGAGAAAGAAAAAACAAAAAATGGAATCAATTTTAAATTAACATTAAAATTCCAGCGATGATAAGCAAAATAGCCCAAACTCCACCACCAAATAAAAGGCCTACTATACCCAGAATTAAGATCGTTACACCATTAAAACCAACTTTTGAACTAGATTTTTTTACTGTTCCAGTTGCCATTAACGTCAGCACTCCTACAGCAATAAGCACTATCGCACCCACAAGTGCCCCCAATAAGCCCAAACCAGCATAGCCTAGAGGTACTGAATAGGAAAAGATATTTAAATGGCTCAAAAGGCTAAGAACCCCAATGATAAGCATGAGCAACCCTCCGATAATGGAGAGAATTTTTGACAAAGATAAATATTTACCTGCCATAAATTAATTTTGTCGCTTTTCAATATAAGTGTTCTATTTACGAGATATTTCCCTAAATGAGTTAAACCTTACAATTTAAAAAGAAAAGCACAGAAAAAGTTATGAAGAAAATGGCTCGAATTAAAGATCCAATTCTTCATACACACGTTTTTCAAAAGCCCGAAGTTGAGAGAATTTTTGGTTCCATTTGAGAAAATGAAACCATTCAAAGCCTAAATAGAAGAGAAGCAAGATTGATGATGTTATTTTCAACCATTTCATCATCCCAAACTGGAGATTATCCATTTGAAATGGCCGTTTGTTAAGCCAGAAAATCCGGGTGCTGGAAAAAATCATGTAAAGAGCTAAGAAATTGAGGAAGAAAAATAAAGTCCGAATTTTTTCCATGTGATTCACAATACCATAAAAGAGTTTTGTTAAGGAAACTCTTTGTTCTGTTGTTTGGTTTAAATCCCCATCTGTAATATTTGGATCCGCATCCCGTGAGTGATTACCCTCTTTTTGTTCCAAATATTGCTGTAATTTTTTTCTCCAACCCAGAAGAAAAAGAAACTGAAATAATAACAGAATTAATATGAACATCGTTCCAAAACTTGAAGTAAGTATATAGGATATCACTCTTCCATGAAATTCCACTTCCATTTTTAGTGATCTCAAATAGAAGAGAGTAGTGAGAATTTCAACAATAAAAATATAGATCGGGAAAACTGCGGAAATAATAAGATACCATTTCTTCTTTTGAATATAGTCTAAACCTCCCTTTTCAATTCTCGAATAAGTCCCCGTAGAAAAATAGTCTTTGAGATTAGGGCTAGTTTCCTCTGAGTTTTCAATTTTTGGTTGCACCTTTTCAGTTGGATTAGACATTGATTTTTCTCCCAATTTGTTTCATTCGATTTCAGCATTAATTTTTACAAACCATTGATAGCGTTCGCGACCGGTGGGGGTGGTATGATAGACGATTATTTTTCGTTCTCCCCACGCTTCTTCTTGAGATGTTATATAACCTGCTTTCTCCATTTTTTGGAGATATTTTTCGGCAGTAGCAGTTTTCAGAGCAGTATATTTAATTAGATGCGATTTGATGATCCCGTTTTTTACATGTAAGTTTTCTTGTTCAACTCGAAGAATTCCCTCCAAAATATCTTGAATTATCAAATTTGATGTGCGATATTTTGTGGCTCCCATACGATCAATCCCGCGAACCAATTTAATTGTATCGGGACCATTGTTCCTCCAAAATGAACCTTTGGTCCGACACTGTTTAAATAGAGATCCCAATTATGTTAATCTAGGATTCCTCAAAAATCATCGGTTTTTGATAGAAAAGAATAAATTTATGTTTATGGTGTTAGAAAGGCTAAAAAAAACAACCTAATATTACAAAGAGTACGGTTTGGTAAAAAAAGGGAGAGAAGTAAATCAATGGCAGTTATTGAAACAATTAATTTAAAAAAATTTTATTCCCAAGGCAAAATATCTATACAAGCATTAGCGGGTGTTAACGCTCAAATAAACGAAGGAGAATTTGTGGCCATTCTTGGTCCTTCCGGATCAGGCAAATCTACGTTTCTTAATATGATCGGAGCATTGGACAAACCAACAGAGGGAGTAATTAAGTTATCTGGAAAAGATATATCTAAGATGACGAAAGATGAACTCGCAGAACAAAGACAGCGGATCGGTTTCGTTTTTCAATCTTATAATTTAATAGAAAGGCTGAATGCCTTGGAAAATGTGGAACTGGCTATGAGTATCCAGAAAATTCCAAGGGAAGAACGAAGACTCAAATCACAAAAAATCATGAGCGATGTTGGCTTGGCGGATCGAAGTAGCCATAAACCATCCGAATTGAGCGGGGGCCAAAAGCAAAGAGTAGCTATCGCTCGTGCTTTAGCTCAAGATCCATATTTCTTGTTACTCGACGAACCAACAGGGAATGTTGATACCCGTACAAGAGATGATATAATGAACCTCATTAATAACTTGAATAGCAAATTTCAGACAACAATCATCATCGTTACTCACGACCCAATCGTGGCAAAATATGCACATCGGACAATATATTTTCTTGATGGAAAAATCAGCCAAGATATCACGGTGGAAGAATTTGAAACACCAAAAGATTTGTTGCATGTGGAGGAAAAAATCTAATGCTAATCGCGGATATTTTTCAAAGTGCTTTGAAAACACTAAAAACTCGGAAACGTCAAACCTTCCTAACCATGCTTGGTATAATCATTGGTATTGCTGCAATTGTTTCATTGCAATCCCTTGGAGCCGGGTTTGAACGTAATGTTGCATCAAATTTTGATACTTTGGATGCAGACACCCTTGTTATGAGTAAATCTATTGCAATCAGTGATAGAAGAGGAATGGGGGGTGGAGGAAAACCCCCATCAAGTGCAACAGAGACAGTTGATGAAAGTTTTGAACTATATTTGAACACTAGCGATATATTGGATGAAATCGCTCATGTTGAAAAAGTAGTACCAGTTATTACGCGAAAAATAACCATGGATGGGATTGATGAGATGGTAACTATTTACGGCTTCGATTTCGAGGATTATTCTACTGTCACCTCTTCATTTAAAGCGAATGTAGGAGAAATACCATTGGAAAATAATGCAACAGAGGCAATAATTGGAAACACGCTTCATGATCCTTGGGAAAATGGAACTACATTCTATAGCGCAGGAGATAATATCACATTTACAGTCCAAACTTTTACAGAAACAGGAATACAATCCCAAGAAATTACATTAAATATATCAGCATCGCTGCAAGAAATAGGAGGTTCTAGCTTTATTGGGGGAACCTCAGATTTAGGGATTTATGTTCCGCTTGATTATTATCGATTTTTATTTGATCCTGAAGATACGGAAATTGTTTCCTACTACTTAATTAAATTGGATTCAGACAGTGAGGAAGTAATTGCAAGTACTATTGAAGTGATTGAAACTATGTTTGATAATGAGGTCAGAATTTTATCTGCGACTCAAATCATTAGTACAATGGCATCAACCTTTGAAACTATTCAGCTTTTCTTGACAGGAATTGCAGCCATATCCTTATTTGTGGCGGGAATAGGTATTATGAATATTATGACGATCTCCCTGATGCAACGCACTCGAGAAATTGGAATATTGAAGGCATTAGGAATGAAGGACAGGACCCTTTTGAGTATTTTTCTCACTGAGGTTCTTCTCATCGGGCTTCTTGGATCTATTTTAGGTATTGGATTGGGTTTTATATTTGGAAACGTTGCTAGTTCATTTCTAGGAAGTGTAGATGGAACTTCGGGAATTTTAGGCCACTTGAGTGGGGGAGGAGGAATTACCATCACACTTTCTTTGAGCTTAGTTTTCTCGGCAATTGGATTCGGGTTGGGTACGACGGTTATTTTTGGATTCTTACCTGCCTATAGGGCTTCCCAAAAACCCCCCGTAGAAACCTTAAGAATGGAGTAATCTTAAATGATATAAAAAAATACACTTTATTTTTTTTTTCTCAAAATTGTGAGTATTTTTTATGGTTAATTAATAAGAAATCAATCTTTGTTTTCTACAAAGGTTACATTTTTACCAGGTGAAAGCAATTAAATTCCAGCTCCTTTCGTTAAAAAAGAAAATTCATATCCCTACAGCGATCTGCTTGATTCTCTCTATTGCAGTGGTTTCGGGTTTAAACTACTTTTATGAAGACAGTCTAAAAAATAACTATGATTCCTTTTTCAAAGATATCTCTGATATTGAGATTTCGCATTCTCACGCAATTTGGTATGATCTAGAAGGAACAAGGTATTGCACCACCAATATGCATTATACTAATCTTTTCAATGAAACCAATGAAAGAATTGATACGATCTTAAATGAAACCGAGTTGGATCTTATAAAAACATGTAAGTATGGATTAAGTATTTGGGATGCAGCATTTATATCTGATCCGAATTATCCTGATCTCAACTTCACAGATATTTCTTCAGAATTAGGATATAAGAAAAGATCCAATGCGACAGAACTCTCATTTGTGTTTGCTGATACCGATTTATACAATTCATCACGTTTTACTAATTACTTCCAAATAATAAACGGTTCGAGTCCAAAATCACCAAATGAAATTTTGATAGACTACGGAACAGCCACAAAATATGGTTTAAACGCGGGTGATACAACTAATTTATCAATCCGAATTGGCTCTATGTTTGTTCGCTATTGGCGGTATGCTCGGTTGTACATCAATTTAGGCAATTTTTCACTCGATAAAATCACCATAGCGGGAATATATGTTCCTCAAGAATACACCTTCTCACTTAATCAAGAAGATTTTCGATATTCTTATTCCCAAGATGATTACCTTGTTGAAAAACCCTATCAAGAAAATGCGCTGATTGATAAACCCGCAATTTTCACATATTATAATTTTTCGGGTCCAGATATAGGGCATCCGGTTCAAAATTTATTTGCGGAAATCAAGAATACGTCATATTTTGGGTATTTAGACAGAGTGATCACCAAATCAGGCTATTTTTTAATTTATGATAGAGAGAACATTCAATATAGGAAAATTTCTTCTGAAACCAAGGTTTTGGATGTAAAGATTGCCAATATAACTAAACAAATTCCGATTAACATGGGAATCCAATTTGTATTAGGAATGAATCTTGACAATTTTTTGCGGGATGTTGGTCAAACCAGGACGATTCTGCAATTAATGAATTTACCTATTATTTGTTTTTCTATTATTTTTGGATTAAGTTTTCAGAACTCATTTGAAAAAAAACGTATGGAAGAAATTTTCTTCCTTCGGTTAAAAGGAGTCCCCATTAAAACCATTCGAAATCAAATTTTATCGGAATCGTGCATCGTAGGTATCGGAGAGGCAATATTGGGGGATATTCTTGGGTTTGCCTTGTTTTACGGGTATTGGTTTATCGTCGGAGAGCAATTTTATAATGATACCCCTTCAATATTGTTACCCTTTATAACCCTTCGAACTATTTTACTCTCATTTCTCTTTGGGATCATTCTAAATATGCTTATTTCTACCCCCCTTCTAAGAAAAATTAAAAAAACCCATTACGATGGATTTAACCGAACTTTAACTTCGCGATATTCTTCGAAAAATAGTGAAGAAAATGAAATTTTTAATGATTTGGGAGATGACAACGATTTACCCGACCAAACAGATGATTCGAATGAATTAGATAACCCTTTCGAAACTTACCATAATTTATCCAAATTTCAAAAAACCCCCTTGAAAATCAAATCAAATTATACTAAACTAACATTTGCTCTATTTCTACTTGGAATATTCTCACTTTTAGTCTATCTTCTTATTTACCTTTCTTACAACATTACCCTATCGGATTTTTTTAAGGATATTGTGAGATTTTTCATATTTTGGGGACCAGCCCTCGAATTATTACCCTTACTAGGAATGATATGCCTTATTGTTGGAATTTCCCGGATTATAATTGAGGAGAAACCTCAGATATTTGCTAAATTAATTCAAACGAGTTCCTATGTTTTTCTAAAGGATCTTAATGTGTTTGTGAGTTTGGAGATAATTGGAAAAAGGAAATGGCGAAATATTTTGATGTCGATTAGCACAATTTCTGCGTTGCTTATTTCAATCAGTATACTATTCAACTCAAAATTTGGACTTTCAGTAACATTTTTGACCGAAATTGAAACGGATGCCTCATTACAAGCTATGTTAGGAACCTATGAATTCTATCAAATTTTAGCACAATTTTTACAATTTTCACTAATTATAATCGCAATTTTAGTTGGTATTGCCGAGGTTTTGTTGTTTCAAGAAAACCAAGTGATTAATAAAACCCTCTTCATTCGAGGTTTGGACAATAAATCTTTCTGGAAAATAATGTTCTTTGAAACCACAATAATTTATGTGATCGGAGTATTCATTGGGATAATTTTTGGTACTTTGTTTGGAATTCTCATTTTCTTTATGGATTTTGTTATCAAAGTAGAAAACCTGATGATCTCCCCAGATTTAATCTGGCAGAATTTTCTAACTATCACATATGTTCCATTGATTCTTCAGCTAGCGGTTCTGTTTGTGATTTCATCACTTATTTTCTATATTGGAGTCAAAAAAGGGAAATCGATTGAATCCCATCAAAAATCAGATACAGTATCAGAACTTTTAGTTTGATATTTGCATAATTACTTCAATATTTTTTTATATTTATTTAGTGTAAAAAAAATGTTCAATATCCATGAGAATTAACCCAGATCAATTATAGGGATGATGAGCAATTCAAAATAAATGATAAAAAAAAAATTAGAGATTATTTCTTGATCTTCGTTTAAAAAGTGTATATGCAAAAATTCCTATTGAACCAAAGATATTAATGATGGCTAAAATATTTGCATTGATAGAATCTTCTAAAATCTTGAAATTTGATTTTATTTCGAACGAAATTGACAACGAACTTTCAATTTCACTCACTTCTGAGTCGCCAACAGCTAATGTAAAGGATAAATCAAGTACATTCGTCTCAAAATTGAAATAGGTAAACTGGTCGGGTTCCCATATATATGATTTTTCTTCGATCTTTAGAATTACAATCTCATCATTAATCGTAAGTTCACATTCTTGACCATTTAGCATCCAATGAACAACGATTGATTTGGAATTCATCTTATAAGACACATCTTCAATTTCATAAATAAATTCTTGATTAGAAGAATTATCCACATTTTCAAAAATCACTTGATTAAATATAGCAAGTTTGTATGGTAGAATATCAACATTGTTTCGATCAACCTTCCATTTCAAACTATAGTCTTTGTTCTTCTTATCATCCATTATATCGATTGAAGATGATAAAAACTGAACATATGGTTGTAGTGATTGCTCCACATGAGGATTCGTCCCAGCTAAAAATTCTTCCAAGTTCGAAAAACCATCTCCATCTAGATCAATGTTGGCATCAATGGGATTTAGAGGGGATAAATTATTGAAGTATTCCCAACCATCAGCCATTCCATCTTGATCCGTATCATTACAAATTAAATCGGTCCCTAAATATAGTTCCCAGCTGTCAAATAATCCATCAAAATCACTATCTTCTAGTAAAGGATTTGATCCATATTCTATTTCCCAGCCATCAGAGAGGGTATCATTATCAGTATCAAATGCGAGTGGATTTAAACCATTTGCTACTTCCCAGCCATCAGAGAGGGTATCATTATCAGTATCAAATGCGAGTGGATTTAAACCATTTGCTACTTCCCAGCCATCAGAGAGGGTATCATTATCAGTATCAAATAATAGGGGATTTAAACCATTTGCTACTTCCCAACCATCAGAGAGGGTATCTAAATCTGTATCGTTGTTATTCATATCTGTTCCAATCAAGATTTCTTCAATATTAGATAAGCCATCAGAATCAAGATCATAGTCCGCATCAAAAGGATTAAATGGATTGAAATTGTTAACAATTTCCCATCCATCTATCAAACTATCACCATCCATATCAGGATTGCTAGGATTAAAACCATGAGTAATCTCCCAACCATCAGAAAGACCATCAGCATCACTATCAAAATCATGATAATCTAAACCATTAAATGCTTCCCAGCCATCAGAAAGACCATCAACATCAGTATCTGGATTCAAAGGATCTGTAGATATCCATAATTCAATTCCATCCAAAATAAAATCATTATCTGAATCAGAATTAGCAGGATCTGTTTGAAGATCGATTATTTCTTCCCCATCACTTACAAAGTCATTATCTGAATCACTATCAACAGGATCAGTGTAATAAATATAATATTCGTCGCCATCAGAAAGTCCATCATTATCTGAATCTTCATTATCTGCTTCAGTGTTAATGCTATATTCTAAAAGATTAGATAATCCGTCATTATCGAAATCAAGGTATTGATCAGAAGAATTTATTGGATTAAGAAAATTCTGAACTTCCCAACCATCTGTCATTCCATCTCCATCAGTATCAGGATTTAATGGATCAGTGAAATACTTCGATTCGTCAATATCACTTAAACCATCATGATCAGTATCAAGAGGCGGAATTGTCCTTTCAATTCGATCTGGTATAGAATTATGATCAAGATCAATTATATTTGATCCAGAAATCAGAGAACCTCCATAACAAGGCCATAATAGACCAATCGAATTCATATCTGCTCGTGCATTAATACAATGTACCGTCCCATCATTAGAAGCAAAAATAATCTCTCCATATCCGTCTGAATTTAAATCTGCAACCATAGGGGATGACTGAATAGATCCTGGAACATAAAAGGACCATTCCAAACTAGCATCTATCCCATTTAGACACATCAGTTCCCCTTGTTCAGTTCCAATCAAAACTTCAACTATGCCATCACTATCAGCATCTACTATGAAAGGAGAAGTTTTTTCTGCCCAAGAACCAGATCGTTCCCATTCTTGAATTCCGGTTTCGCTATCCACACAGAAGATAGTTCCAGGCGAAGCAATAATAATTTCATTGTTGTTATCATTATCTACATCTCCAATCACTGGGTCAATGCCCATCCAATCTTGATATTGATGATTGAAGACCCATTTGGTATCTCCATTATGACCATCTATGCAATATGTATTTGATCCAACAGAAACAATTACTTCTATCATCCCATTATTATTAATATCTCCTAAAATAACTGTATTATAAGAGAAGGAATTACCCAAATATTTATTCCACACTAAAGAACCATCTGGATTTAAACAGAATAGTGTTCCAGAATCATCGCCAAATAAAATATTTAAATAGCCATCATTATCGATGTCTCCCAAGGATGGATTGCATCTAATCATCCCAAATCCATTGAAAGACCATTTATAATCACCGTTTTCTCCATTTAAACAATATAAACGGTTATCATTTACTCCAATAAATACTTCTTTTATTCCATCACCATCGACATCGCCAATAGCTGGAACTGTTTGAGCACCACTTTGAGTATCATAATTTAGCCATTGAAGACTACCATCTTCACCATTGATGCAATAAACTTGATTGCCTCCAGAGCCAGTTAGAATTTCAAATGTCCCATCTCCATCAACATCATCAATTACGGGACTTGAATATTGCATATGCAAAACACCATCAAATTTCCATTCAATTTCTCCTGTTAAACTATTCAAGCAATAAACACTCTCAAAATTGATAATAACTTCAAGTTGACCGTCATTATCAACATCAAAAATCACCGGATTTGATCGTGTCCAAAAGTTTTCATCATTGGTATAGTAAACTTGGGACATCCAAGCTTCTTCTCCAATATCTCCAGAAAATCCAACAATTGGGTCATGCGAATTAAGTGGATCTAAACCCAAATTAATTTCCAGACCATCTTGATAACCATCGTTATCTGTATCTTCATTCACTGGTGAAGTAAAATAGTTAAGAATTTCTTGTCCATCTCCAAGATTGTCATTGTCGGTATCATAAATAATTGGGGAAGAAGCATAATTGAAATATTCATTTCCATCAATTATTCCATCATTATCAGAATCTGATATTAATGGATCAGAATTGAGTATAAATTCGATTAAATTAATTAAGCCATCGTTATCATCATCAGTAGTAGCATCACTTATATTACAAGGATTAAAACCGAAATCAACTTCCCAACCATCGGGTATTCCATCATAATCACTATCCAAATAGTTTGGATTTGAACCAAAGTAATTTACTTCAAAATAATCATTTAATTCATCTTGATCAGTGTCTGGTGACAGTGGATTTGTAAAATAAATGAATATTTCTTGTCCATCTAATAATTGATCGAAATCCGAATCTGGATTTGTCGGATCACATTCATAGAGTAATTCATCAATATTTACCAGACCATCGTTATCTTTATCAAGTAATCCATCATCTACTAAAGGATTAAGAAAATATCGGACTTCCCAACCATCAATCATTCCATCTCCATCAGTATCAGGATTTAATGGATCAGTGAAATATATGGCTTCATCGTTGTCACTTAATCTATCATGATCACTATCTAGAGGTCCTAATGACATTTCATAATAATCTGGTATGAAGTCATTATTTAAATCAACTAAATTTGAACAATGTAAGGATGAACCGCCATAACATGGCCATGGAATTGGTTGTGAACGCGGAGAACCTAAACCATTTAAACAATATAAATCACCTAAATCAGTACCAAAGACTAGATCTGCAAGCCCATCAAAATCAACATCACAAACAATTGGACTTGAATGTATACTTCCATAACTTAAACTATTCCATTCTTCGTTTCCAGTTAAACCGTCTAGACTGATTATACTCCCAGTTTCATCACCATAGATAATTTCGATGAATGAATCTCCATCGAAGTCACATAGGACAGGAGAGGTTTTATCACTCCAATCAACATTATGCTCCCATATTAATTCCCCAGAAGAAGAATCTAAGCAATAAACAGAGTTTTGGCCAGGAATAACAACATTGTAATTACCATCTCCTGTGACATCTCCAAGAACTGGAGTAATTCCAAAATAATTTGAATAACCATGATTAAAATCCCATAAAATTGAACCATCATTTGCATTCAAACAATAAGTTAGCGAACCTACCGAGCAAATAATATTTAAATATCCAGATGAATCAATATCACCAAGTAGAAGAGAGTTCCAATTAAATTCCTCATTGAATGAAGAAGTCCATAGTAATTTGCCTTCGTGATCTACGCAATATAAAACACCAGAATCATCCCCAAACATCACTTCTAAATATCCGTCACCATCAATATCACCTACTGAGGGGTTACATTTTATCATATCCTTTCCTGAATATGACCACAATACTTCACCATCACTTCCATTCAAACAATAAAGATTATCATCATTCACACCAACGAGTACATCTTGGATTCCATCCCCATCAATATCTCCAAGAGCTGGAACCGTCTGTGCACCACTATGAGTATCGTAATTCGCCCACTGAAGTGATCCATCTTCTCCATTAATACAATAGATTTGATTCCCCCCTGAACCAGTTACAATTTCAAAGGTACCATCACTGTCAATATCGTTGATAACAGGACTTGAATAATACAAATGTGAAAAAGATTCAAATATCCACTCAATCTCTCCAGTTTCTCCATTTATACAATACATTTCCTCATAATTCATAATTATTTCTAGAACTCCATCCTTATCCACATCATAAGCACCAGGGCTTGAACGGGTCCAAAAATATTCATTTTCAGGCTCAAATAAATTCAATGCCCATTTTTCATCCCATAGTGTTATATCACTTGCAGATAAACTTGCTATCGATGAAAATGACATTTCTTCTTCAGTAAATTCAATAGATATTGGGTTAGTTTTTTCCATTGAAATTTCTTCTCTAATTATTAAACGACTGGTTATTAAAGAAGAACTACAGATACAACCCATCAAAATCATAAAATATACAAATTTCTGGGGTTTTCTTAAAACTTTTCTATTATTCATTAGAATTTCACATATCAACTTTTTTGTCTAAATTTTTCAAAAATGCTTTGATCACTACTTAAATTTTGTATTTTTTAAATATTTCTTGAATTTTTATATGGAACTGAAATTTAAAAAGAACGAGATTTTGAAATACATAAGAAGAATTGCAGGATAGACCCTCATTTTTTCTAGCATGAAGGAGCGTTAGAGAACCTATATAACCAACAAAATATTAAGAGTATTTTCAACGAATTAAATTACCATGATAATCAGTGATGTATTATTAGGATAGCCAAACTAAATAACAGTGTGTAAATGTACAAAAAAAGGGAAAAAAAAGTTATAGATATATTATTTCAATTAAATGTTCTTGATGATCATGAAGGGAAGGGAAAATTGTTCCTTTCTGAATTTTACCATTTAATTTGATTTCAACTTGTGCATTTTTCATCCGATAAAATCCTTTGGGCTTAGAAATATTCACATTTAAAATGGTTGACCCAGTATTAAGCGTAAAATGAAAATATTCTTCTTGTTCTCGAAGGATTGGATTTAATTGCAATTTATCTTTTGAATAATTTATACCAAAGGCTGAGATCAAACTGATGTTCAACCAAGTTGCAGTCCCACTTAAAATAGGTCCGATATTTTCACCTGTTTGGCTATTATTATATTGAGTACAAAACCGTGGATTTCCACAGATTTCGAATGGATTTTCTATTGTATAGTAAGGTAAGACTAAATCTATCATCCAATATGCTAATCGACACATTTTACGAGCAAGTTCTTCCTTTTCAACATTATTTGCCGCTTTGAAGAGGGAGGCAGTAAACATCATTGATGCATGCTTAAAAACGCCCCCATTTTCTCGATCTCCAGGAAAATAATGTCCCGTAGCAGTTCCTTTATGTATTTTTTCTAAATTAGTGGGAGTGACTAATTTTATTCCAAAAGGGGATTTCAAATACTTTTCAATTCGATCTAACATGATATCTATTTGATCTTCGGAAGCAATATTTGCCATTACTGCCCAACTAAATGAATTGAGGAAATATGAGCCATCAATATGAGGATCAGCGGAAATTCCATCCTTTTGAGCACCTAAATAAGAATAATTATGAGTTGAATCTTGATTAAACAATACACGCGCATAAAAATCATTTTTCCAACCATGTGTTTGAATATTATGTTTAAGTTTAGTCGATAGATTAGTCCATTTCTGGAGTATTTTATCATCTTGACGTGATTCTGCAAATCTAATGGAAATATCTAGTGCAATTTGTAATAAACAAGCATTCATAACACTCTCAGCAAAATTATTTTCCAAAGGTTCTATTAAGGTGGGATTTCCTCTAATTTGTTTCTTATAGAGTTTTTCTTTTGTTGGTCCATCTATTGGGTTTCCTTCTAACTGAAGACAATCATTCCAATCTGCTTTATCTAACAAGGGAAGACCATGTTGGCCCACAGAAATCTCAGCAGAAAATTGAATTATTGCCTGAATTGTCTCATAAATCGATCGACTTTTTTTTGGGTTAGTTCCAGCAATGGCACATTTTTCATCCAAAATAGAATTATCACCAGTTAATTTGATGTAGCGATCAATCGCTTGTAATAACCAAAGTGCATCATCAGACCATTTTCCAGGTTCTTTACCATTCCAAAAGAAATTATGATAAGCAAATCCAAATTCAAAAACCTTGCTAGCCCATATTTTTATTAGTGTTTTTACAAATTC
Organism: Candidatus Lokiarchaeum ossiferum; assembly: GCA_025839675.1. Classification (GTDB taxonomy): domain Archaea; phylum Asgardarchaeota; class Lokiarchaeia; order Sigyniarchaeales; family Promethearchaeaceae; genus Lokiarchaeum; species Lokiarchaeum ossiferum. The sequence goes on along the minus strand of CP104013.1, from coordinate 3,642,825 downwards.
ACTTTGACCCATGGCACTAAAATAGTACATGGATGCAAATAAATCTTGAATTTCCCGGAATCCAATTTCCCGATATCCTTTCTGAGTTTGAGCAAACGAACGTGATACAAAGGTCTGATACGCAATTTGAAATGGTAAATTTTTGTTGAAATAAGATTGAAAATATTTATCTTCTGATTCAACTTGAAGATATTCAGAGAACTTTTCTTGAAATTGAATAATTGATGATAGAACAGAATTAGATGCCCCATTCTGCGAATATTTATGGATTAAACTTGAGATTTCTTTCTCATAGGTTTGGAGATCATCAAATTTCGGATTAAGTTTGCTGGATACAATCCCAGTAAAATTATCAATATAAACTGAAGATTTTGCAGATACTAACAAATTAGAGGCAACTGCAAAAAAACCAGGACCTTTTCGTTGCATTTTATTGTTAAGAGGATAAATATTTTGAGGATGACTTAAATTTCCATTTCCAACAAAATCGTTATAATTAAAGCAAAATTCAGTCGGATAAATTACTTGCTTATCAATATGAGCAATGGAAGAATGAAAAAGAAGATCCTCACGACAGAATTCAGGATAATAATCCCACCCTACAGCTTTAATACTACCATCTTCATTCCTTACTAATTGAGATTGCATTATAATATTAGAATAAATGACATCCTCCTTCATTGCATGGGGAGTGGCAGAACCAAACATGCCTACATAAATTAATTTTAAGTCTCGATTTGAATCTGAATTATTTTCAATATAAATTTGCTGCAATTCAGTAGCTAAAGGCATTCCCTTTTCTTGTGGCAAAATGCAAATTTTTCGCAAAATTTTTATTCCACATTTGGTAGAATATGAAATTGTTGTATAATTTTGGGAGTGAACACACTTTGCTTCGAGTATATTGTCATCCGAAGGATTAGCTGAAAAAAAGATTTGTTTGCCATTTTCAAGTAGATAAAATTGCCGATTTGCTGGGAATCCATTCTCTTCAGGAAGCATATCCCAACGAGTGGCTAAAACTTGAGTTGCAGCATGTGAACGAAAACTACCGCGACCCAAGCGATCCACAACTCCTTTGGGAGTACTTTGCAATGGAAAATCAAACCCAATTCGATTTCCAATCAATAAATTCGTGTAATAATGAGGTCCTGGTAACGGCGAGAGCAAATCAACAACCAATTCCCCTTTTGTAGTTAATTTGCCCCCCCATGAAGATACCTTATTATAAATAGTAAGCAATATCTGCTTTTGAGGTGTGTTCAATGCCAAATGGGTTGTTTTTCCTAGTTTAAACTGATACAACGAAACATCTCTACCACGATCTGAATATTTGAATAGTAATGAACAGTTTGGATCAAAGAAATATGTAAAAATTTCACTTTTCAATATTTCAATGACAATTGGAGCTTTTTTAGGAATGTTAATAGCGGCAAAAACATGATTAAAACGACTGTCGGTAAAAATAGCATCAATTTGTGAATTTTCTTTTATAATTGAAGAAAATATATTTTGTGCTTGAGATTCTGGAGAATTTTTTAAATTTCGAGTAGCTATTCGTGTGTCCATTATATTTCTCAACAATTTTTTTGGATTTTCCTATATGAATTATATGAGCATTAAAACAGGATATTAAAAAAAAAAGTGAACTTAAAATTAATTCCATTTTCGATACAAACTTGGAACACTCGCCAAAAGATTTTGAGTGTATCGATGTTGAGGATCCAAAAATACTTTTTTTGTTGGACCTTGTTCAACTAACAACCCATTTTCCATTACAATAACTCTATCCGATATAAATTGGGCTTGTCCGATATCATGCGTAATAAATATAATGGATATATTGATTTCTTTACGCAATCTCTTAAGTAAATTTAATATTTCTGCTCGAGCACATGCATCTACCATGCTAGTAGGCTCGTCTGCAATTAAGACAGATGGCTCAATTATTAAAATACGAGCCAAAAGAAATCTTTGAAGTTGTCCTCCACTTAATTGATGAGGATATCTCCCTAAAACTTCTTCAGGATTTAAACTAACTAACTTCAAGGCGTTATGTATATGTTTGGTTCTTTCAGTATCAGATATTTTTTTTCCATAATGGAAATTGACTGCTTGATGCAAAACCCGATCTACTTTATAGAAATAATTAAAGGAACTAAATGGATCTTGAAAAACCATCTGTACTTGTTTATAATAATCATTTATTGGTATCTTTTCTATTTCTTGATCATTAATATATATCTGACCAAGGTTAGGTTTAATTATTCGGAGAATCATGTTGGCGATGGTTGATTTCCCACTTCCACTTTCTCCAACAAGAGACAGAATTTCACCTTCTTTAATTTCAAAGGAAACATCGTTTACTGCAGTAGTTTTAGATACTTTGATTAATCCAGAGGTAAAAATTTTACTCACTCCGTCAAATCGCAAAATACTTGCTTCTTTACTCATCATTTTCATTCTCCATTTGATTCTCTCGAATTTTTTTATCAAATAACCAACATTTTACAGGATGGTTTTCTCCATTAGGATAATATGAGTTAGGAACTTCCCTCTTGCAAATATCCATGGCACGTTTGCATCGCGGATGAAATCTACAACCTGATGGAGGTTCCCTCAAATCAGGAGGGGCACCCTCAATTCGAGATAATTCTGCTTCTACTGACCCATCAGGATTGAAGGATACAATTGACCCAACCAAACTTTTAGAGTATGGATGGCTCGGATTGTTGATAATTGTTTCCATATCTGCATCCTCAACAATTTGTCCTCCATACATTATAATACATCGAGTACATAACTGACGTAAAGTCGGAATGTCGTGTGAAATAAACAAGATCGATTCAACAATCTTATCCCTTTGTAATTGAACAAATAAATCTAATAATTTCTTCTGAGTTGAAACGTCAAGAGCACTAGTAGGTTCATCAACAATTAATAATTTCGGATTCCAAAGTGTCGAGATAGCAATTACTGTTCTTTGTTTCATCCCTCCACTCAGTTCATGGGGATAAAGGTCTAAAACTTTTGGATCTAATCCTAATTTTTCCATATGAACGATAGCATCTTGAAGAACTTCTGCATCAGATTTCAATGGAATAGGAGGAACCCCCGAAATAGATTCTGGGAAGAGTTCTCCCCAATTAGGATTGATTCGTACATCATCTTGATTTGCAAATACTATTGTAAGCATGGGATCAATCGCTGGTTGAATTTTTTTATATACTTTCTTGTTAATCGAAATGTGAAGCATTTTTATGAAATCTTCTTCGATTTCCCACTGTTTAAGATTCTTAATGCAATTCAAAAACAGATCATGGATTGTTGTTGAGCTAGCGTTTTTAATTAATTTGGTTAGAAATGCCGAAAGTTCTTCATCTTCTTCAAGATCAATTTTATTATTCATTTTGTTTTGAATATGAAGAGGTACTTTATCCTTCAATAATTTGAATGAATGAAACTCGAAATCTTTTACCAAAATCTTGGTTAAGAAGAGTAAGAATTCATAAGTAGGATTTTTCGCAATTTTGGAATATCTTAAGAAGAGTTCAATAAAGTTATGAATTTCTGCATCCTTGATTCCAATTGCATCCTTGTTTTTTATGCCTTCCAACAAAATTGAATTACTCAATCGAATTTTTCTTCCAATTCCCAACTGTTGAGCTGTTCTTTGTTTCATTACATCTAATAGAAATCTTTTAACTTTGAGGACAGGATTAAGGGAATTCATAGACGCTTGAGGTGCATATCCAATAATTTGGCTTAACACTTCAGATCTCAAAGTGTTTTGATCGATTCGATAGATATCATAACCTTTGACTTCAACTAACCCACTTTCAAAGTGAAGGAGAGGTCGAGGCATTCCTGAAATTAATTCAGCTAAAGTGGATTTGCCAGAACCAGATTCTCCCGCAATGCCCACTATTTCCCCTCGATTTACTTTCAAGGAGACATGATCTACTGCATATACTTTTCCAAATGTGCCTTTATAACAACCAACGAGATTATTGACATTTAATATTTCTTGAACCATTTTTTTTACCTTTTTTAATTGTTCTATTCTCCAACTTATTTTTCCCTTAATCGAGGATTAAATACTTCCGTTAGATTTGTATTAATGACATACATTAAGACTAAAAACAACGTTAATGACAATCCAGTAGGTATCCATAGGTGGTAATAACCCGGAATAATATGAGCCTTCCTATCCAAATCTAACATTCGTCCTAATGTCCACATATCACTTTGACCTAATCCCAATATAGCGATACCGGCTTCCGTTAAAATGGCAACATTGATTAAAATAGTGAAAACCAAGAAGATATAGGAAAACATATTTGGAATTATATCCACTATTGCGATTTTAACTTCACTAAGGCCCGATGTTTTGGATACCTTAACAAAATCCCGTTCCCGGAGACTTAATACTTGAGAACGAATTGATCGAGCGGCCCATGGCCAATTAAATAGAGCAATTACAATTTCTATAGTCAATACACTCGTTTTTTCCATCATTGTCCCCAAAAGCAAAATAAATGGAATTACTGGAAAAACTAAGAAAATATTGGTAATAAAAACAAAGAAATCATCGATAGCACCACCTAAAAATGGACCAATTAGACCGACGAAGACTGCAATGACTACGCAAACAATCCCTGCCGTGAATCCTATTTTTAATGAGTTCTTAAAGGAATGAAGGAGTACAGCAAACCAGCTATATCCTTGTTGGTTTGTTCCAAGAGGTAATCCTGATTGCGGTTCTGCAAAAAATAAAGGAAGACCGGTGGATCTACCGTCAATGATGACTTCGTAAACATATTCAGGATCTCCGACTACTGCTGAACCAATGAATGCGAAAAGGACTACCAAAAGAAATATAGACAGAGGGATAATTTGCTTTTTATATCTCTTTAAAAATAACTCAAATTTTCTCTCAGTTTTGAGGGTTTTAATTGTTAATGCGTTTGGATCTGGCTGTATTATTTTTTCTGCTGCAATTTCTGTCATTTTTACTTGTCTCCTCCGATTCTAATTCGAGGATCTATAAATCCATATAATATGTCAATGAAAAAATTTCCGATAACGACTATCATAATATTCACAACAAAAGTACCTACAATCAGTGTATAATTTTGCTGAGTCATAGCTTCAATAGTTGTCCAACCTAACCCAGGCCAATTAAATACAAATTCAATAATGAAAGTAGCACCTAAAATTTCATTAAAACGAAGATTCAAGCCCGTTAGTTGAGGTAACATTGCATTACGTTTAGCATATTCCCGCATTTTCTCATCTGTGAAACCTAACTTTCGACAATAAAGAATATAATCAGAATCAGCTTCATAAATCATCATTGAACGAGCCCCTGTTGCCCAACCTCCAGTGAATGCAAGGGTTAGAATAATAAAGCACATTAAAAATAATTTAAACTTTGAAAAAAAGGGATCAATGGCAGAGGGTGGATCAGCTACAACCCATCTTAACCCCAAAACAAAAATATCAAAAAATATATACGCAATCCAGAAAAAAGGCGCAGATTGCAGAAAAACGAAGACATAATAGATAATATTATTTTTTCTACTTGGTTTGTACCCAATTTTTGCACCAATACTATTGCCTAAAACGAAGGTAAGGGCAACTGTTGGAACAACAAGAATTAAACTAAACATCAAGCGTGGACGAACAATGTCACTAACAGGTATTAAATTAATGTATTCATAACCCAAATCCCCTTTAAGAAAGTTGATTAAAAAGTTAAGATATTGCTGCCACAGCGGCAAATCTAATCCTAAATATGATTCTAAAACAGCCTTACGTTCATTCCACGCTTCAATATCAGTTACAGTTGCAGGAGGAGTAAGTAATCCAGCAATAGGATCTCCAGGTAGCATTCTTGGTATCCAAAATGCAAGTGAAATTGCGATGAAGAATACAAAAGCATAAAACAATGCTTTTCGTAGTATGAATTTAAAGTATGAATTAGATGTAATTGATTTTATACTAAATCCCCTTTTTTCATCAACCAACTTATTGTCGGTTAGCATCGGGGTGATTTCTAGTCCAGTCGTTTCCATTTTTAAAACCTTATATTGTGTAAGCTAACTAACCATTATTTAATGCTAATTAAGAAAAAAAAATCTATAAAAAAAAGTGGTGAAAAATGAAAAAAAATAAATTATAAGATTTGGTTTGATTAAATTAATTTTGTTTTCTTCTTCGAATTATTTGAACTGAGAGCACACTAAGAACTCCGACAATTAAGGAAGCTGTAAATCCATTCCATGGAATGCTTGCACCGGTAGATTCAGATTGAATTAAACCCAAATACATTCGTTGTTTCAAAGCCATTCGATTTATTGAATACGCAGTTTGAGCATCTTGATATTCATTTTCTGCACTTGGCCAATTATCCCAATACTTTGTGTTGGTCAAATACCAGAATCCATTTGCATGGGAAACAATTGTTGGCAATTCAGATGCTAATAATTCTTGCATTTGAGAAGCAACAGCAACACGCTCATCTCCTTTGGCGGTATCAAACTCTTGATAGAGTGCTTCATATTCAGGACTTTCCCAGTGAGAAGCATTATCCCATGGTAAGTTGGCAGTTCCTCTCCACCCACCTAAAACGGTGTATGGATCATTTACTAAATGAGGAGTACAACATTGCATAACCATATCAAAATCGCCTTCCATAATTTTCACTCTCCAACCATTCCAGAAATCTACTTCCCGCTTGGTGGTAGTAATGTTAATATCAGAGAAATCACCTGCCCACATAGATGTTGCAATGCAGACATCGGTCCACCCAGCTGGAACTAAAATTTCATAGCCCCCTAAGGCAATATTGAATCCAGCATGACCAGAATCTTCATCAGCTTCTGCACCTAATGTTCCTTGGAATTCTACTGGAACATCATCAGTATACCAAACACCATCAACTTGATAACAGCTTTCATTAAGAATATCAATAGCTTTTGCTACATCCAAGTCAATACCATATTCTTCTTGAATGGATTCATTGTAAAGTGATTTATGACCTGCAGAACGATTATCAATAACTCCTTGTCGAGCTCGATTCCAATATCCACCAGAAGCAGCTACCTCGATTGAATCATAATCAATAGAATAAGCTAAGGCTTGTCGGAACCATAACTGATTGAATGGAAATTTCATGTGATTTGGAGCCACTTCAATAATAGCCCCGAGGGCTAAGTAATATTCATCAAAGCTTTTTCCAAACCAAGTTTCAATATTATCATTTCGACCTAAGGCAGTCCAAACGCTTGAGTAAAATCCAGCATGTAAATCAATTTCATCAGTTAAAATAGCTGCATCTTTAGCAGTATTATCTGCATATTTTCGCATTCCGATATACTCTGCTTCAGGAGTTCCAGAGTAATTAGGAATATCCATGTGTAGAGTATTTATACCCCACCAATCATCACGTAATTTATAAATTTCTTCTCCCGCGGTTAAATCACGGAAGTATGGGAAATATGGACCAGAAGCGACTTTCCAATCTTCATTGAAGGAGGCATTTAGCCAATCATTCTTAAAGAGATCTAAATCTTTGGTGACATTTCCATCATTAATTTCTGACCATACATGTTCAGGAACGATTGGAATTTCAGTGTATAAGAATTGTTCCATACGGTAGGAAAATTTCTTTTCTGCTGTCATAACAAATTTCATTTCTGTTGCAGAAATTTTTTCCATAGAAGCAATGATATCTTGCATACCAGTCCATCGTGGTTGATATTGAGCGATTTCATAGCTGTAAATAACATCATCAGCATCTAAAACTTCATCATCAGACCATTTGGCTTTTTCATTAATCTTTACAGTCAATTCGGTACCATCAGCATTCCAAGAATATTCGGTGCCAATGACAGGAATTAAAGTATCGTTCATAGCTCCGTTTAAACCAAAAAGAGGTTCATACATTAGAGCAATTCCGAAGGCAGGAGAACCTGTCCAAGGATTGTAATTGTCATGTTGAGTATCATAGCCAGTGGACCAGACAATTGTTGCCCGTTCTGGAGCGGTTGTAGCGCTCACAGAGGCAATCACTGGAACTATGAAGGCCATCATAAACAATGCCATCCATAAGTTTCGTCGTAATTTCATTTTTTTTACCAACAACCAATTGTTTTTTGAAAAAAGTATCATCCAAAAAAAAACTCTCCAAAAGGAGAATTCAAAAACCTTATATTTATCTGTATTACAATTAATATATAAAGCTTGTGATTTCGTATTACGTCTTATATTTAAATGAAAAACAAATGTATTGCAATTTATATTAAAAGGATTTTTACGAAATTTCGGAGAAAGAGATTCTAATGAAAAAATATGGTTATTTTGATGATTTGCGGAAGGAATACATAATTACTCACCCCGATACTCCCCTTCCTTGGATTAATTATCTTGGAACGGATAGCTACTTTAGCTTAATTTCAAACACTGGAGGAGGGTATTCTTTTTATAAAGATGCTCGATATCGACGACTAACGAGATATCGATACAATAATACTCCTTTTGATTCTAATGGCAAATATATCTATATTCGGGAAAATAAAACCGGTAAATTTTGGTCAACAACTTGGCAACCTACACGACATACAATGGAAATGTATCAATGCCAACATGGATTGGGTTATACAACAATTCAATCCCAAGCTGAAAAAATTCATTCCAACGTCACTTATTTTGTCCCATTGAATGAAAATTTGGAAATCTGGAAGATCAAAATAACCAATCATCACACTCATACTGTAGATCTTTCTTTGTTTTCGTTTGTTGAATTTTGCTTGTGGGATGCTCAAGGAGATGCAACTAACTTCCAACGCAATTTCAACATAGGAGAAGTAGAAATCGATTCAGCAACAAGTACTATTTATCACAAAACCGAATATCGCGAACGCCGAAATCATTTTGCTTTTTTCTCATGTTCAGAACCCTTGAAAGGCTATGATACGCAAAGAGAAAAATTTATTGGATCTTATCATAGTATGGAAAGTCCAGTCGTTGTTGAAAATGGAAATTCTTTAAAATCCCATGCTCATGGGTGGGCTCCAATAGGTTCTCATCATATAGAAGTGACCTTGGAGCCTGAACAAACAAAAGAAATAATCTTCATATTAGGTTATTCAGAAAATAAGAAGTCAGAAAAATTCTCTCCTCCTGATTCACAGATTTTAAACAAAGAAAAAGTCAATCAAAAAATCACCTATTACAAGGATCCAAAAAATGTTGAGGATGCGTTCATTGCATTGAAAAGATATTGGGATCAGTTACTAAGTAAATTTACTATTGATACTCCTGATGTCCATACAAATCGGATGGTGAATATATGGAACCAGTATCAATGCATGGTTACATTTAATCTATCAAGATCGGCCTCATTTTTTGAGTCTGGAATAGGGCGAGGAATGGGATTTCGTGATTCCAATCAGGATATTTTAGGATTTGTCCATCTAATCCCCGAAAAAGCCCGTCAACGAATTTTAGATCTTGCATCAACCCAAATGCCTAGTGGAGGTGCCTATCATCAATATCAACCTTTGACCAAAAGAGGAAATCATGAATTGGGGAGTAATTTTAATGATGATCCTTTGTGGTTGATTTTAAGTACAGTGGCTTATTTAAAAGAAACAGGTGATTTTGATATCCTAAAAGAAGACATTCCATTTGAAAATCAAAAAAATAGTGAAAAATCACTGTTAACTCATTTAGAATTGAGTTTAAAATATACACTCGATCGACTTGGACCCCATGGATTGCCTTTAATTGGAAGAGCAGATTGGAATGATTGTTTGAACTTAAATTGTTTTTCTGAAGAACCAAACCAATCTTTTCAGACTACCGCCAATAAAGAGGGAAAAATTGCCGAATCACTTTTCATTGCTGGTCAATTCGTGTATGCAGCAAAACAAATGAATGAACTTTTTATTTATTTGAAGATGGTTGATAAAGCCAATCATTATAGTGGTGCGATTCAAAAAATGGAAGAAGCAATAGTACAACATGGATGGGATGGAGAATGGTTTCTGAGAGCTTATGATGATAGGGGCCATAAAGTAGGTTCACATGAGAATAATGAAGGTCAAATCTACATTGAATCCCAAGGAATGTGTCTAATGGCTGAAGTTGGAAAAAAAATGAAGTTGGCAACAAAAACATTGGCATCTGTACACCGTCATTTAGCTACTCCTCATGGAATTATGCTTCATCATCCTCCCTATACAAGATACCACTTAGAATTAGGAGAAATTTCTTCCTATCCACCAGGTTATAAGGAAAATGGGAGTATATTTTGTCATACGAATCCATGGATTATGATTGCTGAAGCAATGAATGGAAATCCTGAACAAGCCTACAATTATTATTTACGAATTAATCCATCAGCTCGTGAGCACCTTAGTGATCTTCACCGGTGTGAACCCTACATTTATGCCCAAACAATAGCAGGTTATGATGCCCCAACGTTTGGTGAAGCTAAGAATTCTTGGCTTACTGGGACGGCAGCATGGAATTTTGTTGCAATTTCACAATATATTCTCGGAATTCACCCCACTTTTAATGGATTAACGATTGAACCTAAAGTACCCCAAACTTGGTTAGAGTACAAAGTATCTAGACTCTTCCGCGGAGTAATATATTCAATAGAAGTTAAGCGAGTGGAAGAGGGAGAAAATCCTTCATGTGAAGTCGATGGAATCCAAGTAAACTCCTCAACAATCCCCTTGCCAGATGTGTCAAAAAAAGAAGTAAAAGTTTTAATAAAAATTCCCTAATGCTGCAAAATTCCTCAACTATTCACTCTATTCCAAGTCAAGATCATTGCACCACTAATATTTTGACTTGGATTTTTTTTTCAATTTTCATAAAATAGAGATTTAATCACAGACAAAATTCATTTTTATATTGAGTTAATCTGATAAATGAAAAAATTATAAAGAAAAGGATTGAATCAACTTAATAGGTAAAATATTTCTCGGCAATTATCTTAGATTCTGAAAAAGGAGTGATATTTCCTGTAAAATTTGAAAGATTTTCTGCAAATTTAGTTTCAAAATCGTTTACAAATTCTTTCAATGCATTCTGAGAAGCTTGAGTGGAGTAATCTTGCATTAAAACACATATAAAATGCTCCTTAGTGACAACATGCATTTCTTTATTTTCATACTGAATCATTTTTATGGACTCATCAATTTTGGTCGTTTCTTTCAACATAATGGTAATCGCTGAAAAAGCACCTGAAAAAAGAGACATATTATCTTGCGTTATATCTTTGCGAAATGATTTTGAAAATAATAGAAGTCCTGAAGTGGAATATATTAGCAAGAAATGATTCTTTTGACGTTCCATCAACCATGGATTTTTTGAAACTCGAAGAAAAGCATATCCCACTGACATTAATCCAAAAATTTTTATGAAAGAGAAAATCCCCGACACTCTACCGACTGAATCTTCGCTGAAGACTTCCAAAGTAAAAGGAAGAACACCTCCAAACAATTGAGAAAGGCTAATTCCTATGATCATATTTAAAAATAAATGGCGCTGTTTTCCACTTTCGATCATACGAAAGGAAGATAAAAATATTTTTCCTATAACCATGGAAGCTAAAACTGAAAAAATTAGGATCAATATTGAAATTAATGTAAAACCTTGCAAAATTATTCCAGATCCAGTAGAAAATGACTCATGATTGCTGAACAAAGCACCTAAAATCATGGCAAGTATGATAACAAGGGGAAGAAGCGTCTTTAAAGTATTTTTCGATTGTTCAAAAATCAATAATAATACAAGGACATCCAATAGGGCGAAAAGATCAAAAATTTGGGAAATAATTATGACAATTGAATCCGAAAAGATTAATTCATTCTCAGGAATAAATCCAAAAGTTCTTCCCAGGAGAAGGAAGCTAAAAACAAGATTTGTAGTCGAAAAGAAAAATAATAACATCAGATGATAATACATACGAAAACGGGTCTTAATCGCTTGATAGGTAAAGTAACTGAAAAATCCAAGAATAAAAATTAACGGAATAACGGCGATTAATTGAGTAATCCCTTCAAAAGTGCCTAAATGTATTTGCTCAAGAATCATATTTTCTCATATAACACTAGCTCAATTGGGCTAAAAATATTGACGACCCAAATTTTCAAAAAAGAAAGAGAAAAGAATCCAAATTTTTAAACCTCATTCCGTTTATATATAAAGCGTAATGTAGAGGTCTTTCTATTAGATTTAGAATTACGAATCATTCCTGATTCATAATGATAATTAATATCTTCCATGTAATACTCGAGTAGAAATCGAATAAAAACGGAGAAACGTTCTCCCATGATATGTCTTCCAGCAATGATGATTGTATCTTTTTTCTGGGAAAAATGAACTTTCTGAAACCAATTTTGACCCCTTTCTGAGAAGACATTTTGAACTAGAGAACGCACTTCATCCTCAGGATCTGGTTCTGGTAAAACTTCAAGAGAGTGATTTCGACCCAATAATTGGAAGAATTCATAATCTCTGATACCATTTTCATAGGATTGTTTAGCAAGTTTTTTAAGTGTTTCATCTGGAGCGGTTTCCATAAGAATAAGCATCATATTATGAGAGAAGAATAATTTTGGATTAGGATATTTTGGATTCGAAACACGTAAATCGATATAAGATGAGGCAGCTTTCCTTATAAGTTCAGATCGACTTATTCCAAACAGTTCAGTGCATTCATTAATTACATCTGCATCTTGACCTTCGAAGCGAACTGAAATTGTAATTTCTTTTCTCGCATAATCTTTTTTATTGTTTTCAATCCGCGAATCTGCCATAATTAACTTAAGTACTTGTAATATTAAAAGTTTATTTAAATAGGTTTTGTCATACGACAAAAAAGAAATCTTAGTGAAAACGAGATAATTAACTTTTATTAAACGATTTAAGCCACGATCATTAAACACAAAACATTATTGTATAGATTTACAGCCAATGTAAGAAAAAATTGTTGAGAATTGAAATCTGAGCGATAGAAAGTATTCTCAATGTGATTAGTATTTCAACAAAAGATTATAATTTCATACGAATTTCAATTTCATGATCAATTTTTTCACCCGTTTCTTCAAACCCATATTTTAAATAGAACATTTTTGGACCATGTTCTCCTGGTTCATAACTGGAATATAAATACTCGGCATTTGGTCGGGAACGAACATAATTACATAACAGATCTAACCCTTTTTTCCCATATCCTTTTCCTTGATGTTCTTTTGCAATCATATATCTCCATAGAAAGTAACGACCATTATATTTTTCATCTTCCCCTTCTTCCCCTGAAACGGGGTCTGCTAACATAACAAACCCCACCGGAGTTTCACCGACATAAATAGCGCGCATCCAGGCATAATCTGAAAAATGAGCTTCGGCGATTGAGACTGAATTGGGCGCCACATTTTTCTTTTGTTCTTCAGCGACATTCAGTTTCAAGACTGCCCAGAGATTTTTTTTTGTAATTTCTTTAAACATCAAGTTATCAGGAGATTTCTTTGCCATAGAAATAAATAAATTCCTTTAACAAAATAAATTTGCATGCTTTTTTTCTACATAAAAAAAGTTTCTTTTATAGATTAGTGGATGGAATAATGGAAAGATGCTAATTTTTCACAAATCATAAATTCAAATCGAGGCTAATAAATATGATAGCCATGAAAGATGTCAATGTTACAATCAGCTTGCACACATTCCGAAGGGTGGTTAAAATGCCTAGAGTAATGTCTTTGCGAAATGAAGCCCACATAATAGACATCATCGCCACATTAGATCAGGAATTCCATGAAAAAACGAAGGATGATGGAAAACCCCACACCATGGATTTTCAAGACAAAAAAGTCAAATCATTGCTCCAAATGCTTTGGAATCCAATAAAGAAGCAATTCTATAGTGATGTTGGAATTGAGGCACGAACACCTTTTCCTGACTTAAAAGCACTCCCAGTGGATACAGATTGGAGATTTAGTCTTCCCAATAATGCAAATCTGATCTTAACACCCGATCCAATGTGCTGATGAGATGCCATTGCCGAAAAACTGACTCCCACAGAATTCATCCAAGGGATGAAGGAACTTTTCGGGGATGAGGATCCAATCTATCAAATTTATCAGAAAATATACACAAACTGGCTTTAAAGTTGATAGACCATGATTTCAAATCAACGTGGGAATGATCATGCTGAATAAACCTCGTCATCGTGTTACCCCCTAGTAAATGGAAAATGTTAATTTGAAATCCTCGACTTTTTTAATTTTTCTATCTTTAACATAAATACAATGACAAAAACACCTTATGAAACCCTTTGTCTCAAAATGAAAGAAGCAACCCTTTTGGGTCAAGCTCAAGGTATTTTAGCCTGGGATAATTATTGTTATATGCCCGAAAAAGGTATAGATCAACGATCACAACAGCTAGCGTTGCTTTCTAAATTGATCCATCAATGGTCCACTGATCCTGTGGTTGGTCAACTACTAAAAGATAGCAGCCAAATGGCAGATATTACCCCCATTCAACAAAGAAATTTAGCTTTGTGGCAAAAAGAATATGATCGCGAAACTAAAATTCCAACGAATTTAGTGCAAAAAGTTACCGAACAATCGGCCAAAACAGAGCACCTCTGGCGAACAGCCCGAGAAAAAAATGATTTTAAACTGGTGCAACCAGATTTAGAGAAATTGTTTGAACTCAGAAAAGAATATGGGGCAAAGTTAGATGAATCGAAGAGTCCTTACAATAACCTTTTGGATATGTACGAACCCAATATGACGGAAGCAATGGTGAGTGAATACTTTTCAGTATTAAAGGAAGGTTCCATTCGGGTCATGAAAAAATGTCTTAGCGCTGCAGATATTCCGGATCCCGCTATTATAAGATTAAAAACACCTATCCCTCAACAAGAACAAATATCAAAACTTTTAATGGATCTTCTCGGCTTAACCCCAGATAAATCGCGTCTAGATAAAGTTGCTCACCCATTTACTATAGGTGCATATGATGATGTCCGAATCACCACACACTATCTTGAGGGTGATCCAATCGGTTGCATGTATTCAGTCATTCATGAGGGTGGTCATGCTCTTTATGAATTAAATTTACCTGACGAACATCGCTATACCGCAATTGGGCGTTCTGTTGGATTGGGGGTACATGAATCCCAAAGTCGATTTGCAGAAAACATCATTGGGCGAAATCCGGAATTTTTAGGATATTTATTACCCAAGATCCAAGAAATCGCTCCTGTATTCAAGGATATTTCCCTTAGTAATTTTGTTAAAGCAGTGAACGGTGTGCAAGCCACTAAAGTTCGTATTTATGCCGATGAAGTTACTTATAGTTTACATGTGATCATGCGGTTTGAAATTGAAAAAATGTTGTTTAATGATCAATGTACCATCGCAGAACTTCCCCAAGTGTGGAATAATAAGATTGAAGAATTCTTCGGATTGAAGGTAGATAGTGATGCTGAAGGAGTTATGCAAGATACGCATTGGTACGGCGGAATGTTCGGATATTTCCCAGATTATGCCTTGGGAAATGTATATGATGGTTCTTTCTATAATCAAATGAAGAAAGATGTGCCCGAATGGGAATCCCAATTGAAAGTCGGAAATACTAAAGAAATTCTCACATGGTTAGATACCAAAGTCCAAAAAATGGGATCGCTCTATTATCCAGCTGATTTAGTGGAACATGTCACCGGTGAAAAACCCAATGCGAAGTATTTCATTGATTATTTGGATGAAAAATATCAAAAAATCTTCAATTACTAGGTGAAAATCTTGAAATCTCTTTTTTCTCTATTTTTATATTTAAATAAATTTCGATAAAAAATGGTCTCTAGAAAGTTGAGATACCTCACCTTCCCTAATATACTTAGGAACATAAAATAATGTCTCAAACTCCAACTCAAATGTCTCAACCAACCGCCGACCAACCCCGAACTCTCGACCGTGAACGAAAAAAGATGTTAGATGCATGGGTCAGTTTCTTAATTGTCTCCATTGTTCTAAGTATCATCTTTCCATATGACCCATTCTGGGCAGTCATTCCAAAAATTGTGTTATTTATTCAAGCAATCAGATGCACTATTGAATACAGCAATTTTAAGAAATCCTCTAGATATAACATTGAAATGACACCATCTCAGCCAATTCATATCAGTTCACATGTTCAATCACCTACTACTGGAACGTTCTGTCCAATGTGTGGGGTTGCTCATGATGAAAGCAGCAAATTCTGTGCTTCCTGTGGAACTTCTTTAGAATAATTCTAAAGATTCCAAATCTTCAACCGAGATTTTTTTTTATTTTTCAATTTATCTTTTCAATAATTTAATCTTGCAATAGTGAGTCCTTTTATTCTCTGAAATAGTGGTAGTTAACTTTTTCTGTGAACAATGGAGTTAGTCTTTCGAAATATGTTTTACTTCTCGTTCTTTCTGCTGCCATTCCGAGTCCGAAGGGTGAAATATTTCTTCAATATAACGCTTATCATGATAGCAGAAATCGCAACAATCATCTCCTTTCATGATCGTTTTCGTCCGGGTTAGCACGAAATTTTCATTTTTTTGCACATGATTGAAATAATCACCGTAACACTCTAGATAATATTTTAATTCATTATCAGGGAGATCTTGGATCACTTCACCATATAGACAGCGTTCTACTTTGAAAAACAGCCGTTTATTATCACAATGATACAGAGCTTGGTGAGTTAAAGCAGATCCCCGAATACTATTTTGAGCATGGTCTTCTAGCGATGCCTCATGCTTTGGAGAGAAATCAGGTTCCACATAGTATCCCCGAGTATATCGTTTTATCAATTCAAGCGCTTCGGGACGGGGAATTAGTTCACATAATGTTTGAGCCATGTAATATTCGCCTAAGAAGATTCCGCGATAATGGTGATCGAATTTGAGAGAAACAGAAGTAGCATCAGTAAAGCTTCCTTCATATTCGCGAAAATGCATGAAGGAAAACATCGCTTTCTCCAGAGTATAAATTAATTCTTCTTGATGTTCTAAAATAGAATTGGCATTAAACGAAAGATCAATATTTTCGATAGATTTTGGGAGATAATCTGGATTGATCAACGATTTCAAGTTGATTTGAAACTTCTCTATAAAGGTTGGAAGAAGGGAAGATTTATAATCAGATAGGATATGCAAGAATCTATCGGTATGATTCATGCGATCGGTGAAATAAGTGTGAAGATTAATCAAGAATGATTGATTTTCATCCACTTTTGCATTGTATACGTTTAGGTGCATACTATATATAATTTTAGATTTAATAAAAAAGAGATTAGTTTTCACAAAAAATTGGAATTGGATTGAAGGAAAAAATGGTTTCTTAAAGAATAGATTTGGATCAGAAAAAAATCTTCTTGAATATCAAACTTGTGTCGTAGGATGGTCTGGAGCCTTATTTTGAACTAATTGGGTTAAGGCAGAAGTTTTAAGCTCTTTTCTTTTAATTAAGATAAGAACCATATCATTGACATTTGTGCCTGTCTGCCCAGTAATCAGATTATCTCCCAAATGTTGGAAAAAGTGATAAGAATCATTGTTTTGCAGATATAACTTGGGATCTAATCCAAGAGCATTCATTCGTTGGAGTGATTCTGAATCGATGATTGCACCCATCGCAGAAGAATTGCCTTCAATTCCATCAAAGGCACCGGCTATGATAACAAACTCAATATCACCGAGAACATTATCAGAATTTTTGGAAACATAGGATAAAAATCCCAATAACATTTCTTGGTTACGTCCTCCCACCCCATTTCCATGAATTTTGACTGTAAATTCTCCAGTTCCAATTAATGCCGTTGTTCTTTCTTCATTTTTATAACTTTCAATGAGTGAAATCAAATTCTGACCATACAATTGTGCTTCTCCTTGCAAATTATGAGAAAATATATGAGGAATAATTTGATGGTCTATTAAATATCGACACACTCGATTAGCCGAGGTCTCAGCACTCCCAATAATAAAAGATTTTGCAGACGAGAAGATATCCGCTCCAGGCTTAGGAGTTTCTGGAATACATCCCTCTGTACCATGATCGATTCTCTGTTGAACAGAAAGAGGAAATTTAGAGAAAATCTGATATTTTTCACTGATTTGTTTAGCCATATGAAATGTACTTTGATCAGGTACTGTGGGTCCCGAAGCAATGGTTTGTAAGTCATTCCCAACTACATCAGAAATAATTAAACTATATATCCTACGAGGGGCAGCTACGCGAGCAAGTTGTCCACCTTTGAAATTCGATATATGTTTTCGAATACAATTAATTTCTTGAATTGAAGCCCCACATTTGAGTAACAAACGATTTACACTTTTAATTTCATCTAACGAGATGCCTTGGGCAGGATAAGGCATAAGTGCACTCCCGCCCCCGGAAATTAAAGTAATTACAAGAGTATCATGAGACGAATTACGTAATTTAGAGAGCATTTCTTGCACACCATTTAAGCCTGATTCATCGGGAATAGGATGGGCACAAAAATTGATATTAACTTTTGCTTTTTTTTGGGGAGACACAAGCAGATCAGGAATATTTTGTCCATATGGTATATTTATCAGTCCAGAAATTTCAAAACGATCTTGGAGAATAGCAAGTAAGGCTTGACACATACCTCCAGAGGCTTTTCCCCCTCCCAAAATCAGAATTTTCTTAAAGGATGTAACAAAAATTTTTTCAGAACCAATTTGAAGATAATCATCGGATATAGATACATAGGATTCGATCAAGTTTTGAGGAAGTACGGCTTCCAAAGCACAAACTATGGACTCCAATCCGATTTGACGGAGTTGTCGGAGAGAAAGGGAAATTTCTGGTTTCTGAGCAATGGATAGAATTTTGTTGAAAGGGCTTTTGCTATGTATGAATTTTTTCTGATTCATGGCTATACCTCATCATATCTCATGGTAATTGTAATGTTTCTAAAGTGGAGATTCTTTTTCCTCCGATATTTTGCAGTGCAACAAATGCTTTATCACTCAAGCAATGGGCAGGGTATAGATGTTTGATGGATTGAGCTTGAAAATAAGCGACTGTTGGAGGGATTAAATGATCTTCAAACAGATGAAATCCGCCTAGGATCATATAAATTCGATTTTCTTGGCAAATTTGTTTTGCATATTCCACAATGTTACAAATTCCCGCATGGGAACATCCAGATATAATTGCCAAACCTTGGGAAGTTTTGATGACTACCGCTGAATCTTCCATCACAAAATCCTGCTTGTGATGTTCATCATAACCAAGGGGGTTTTGAGCTTCAAACTCATTTAATCGGGGTATTTCCCCTAGGAAGACCATTTTTTCGGGAATAACCCAAAAGGGTTCTGTTGTTAAGATCACGTCCATTTCTCGTTGAAGATACGGTAAGTAAAATGGACATCCGATGTAAATTTCTTTACCATCATGTGTTGCAAATTTTGGGGTGAAACAATCGGGATGAGCAAGAAGATGGGAAATTTGATCAAAATCCAGGAATTTTAATCCGTCCGTATGATCGTAGTGACTATGACTAAGGATGACATAATCTAATTCCGTTAATGAAATCGAAGCTTGCTGAGCGTTAAATTTCACATCATTTTTTAGGGAAGTATCGAATAGAATCTTGGAAGAATCAATTTGAATTAATGCACTAAATCCAGCGGATTCTTCCTTAAAGGAGGGATACTCATTATGCAAAATTGTGATCTTGTTCATCATTTAATCATCTTGCAGTTGAAGTGTTGATTGTAATAATTGCCCATTTGGTCCATATTCATGGATTTCCCGCATTTTTTCATTCTGTATCATTACTACTTTCACAACGGGAATCCATTTGGCGTTGATTTCTTTAAATAGCATGGATTTCGGAATATCATGCGAAGATCGTTTATTTTGAAGTATTTCTTCACCATTTATCAACTCATAATAAGAAATCGACCCAGGATGAATTGGGAATTTTGACATATCATATAAATTTGTTTTTCACTCAAAATAAAATTTTCAATCTTAAGTTTAACTTGCCCATGGTAGATTTTCAGTTTTATCTCCGTTTCTAAAAACATTTAGCAATAGATTTACTAATTAAGATCAAAATATCATATGAGTCAAGAAGGAATGGGAAAAACAGTAAATATTGATGGCGTGGATTTAATTTTAAATAATCCCGATGAAATCGACAATATGCATTGGATCGGAGGAGAAACGTATATGACTCAACTTCTAGCCGCGTGGATGATGGTTGATGAAAAAAAAGATATTCCTATGAATCCTCAGATTTTAGGCAAACCCGGAGTTGGAAAAACAACTTTAGCTTATAGTGCTGCCAAATCCATAAACCTACCAGTTTACATTTATCAATGTACAGTTGATACTCGTCCAGAAGATTTGCTAGTTACCCCGGTTATAAGCAATGAAAATACCATTAAATATCACGCGAGCGCATTGGTTACTGCCATGATAAAGGGAGGTGTCTGTATTTTAGATGAGGCTAATCGTATGTCTGAAAAATCTTGGGCATCACTTGCTCCACTCCTTGATCAACGACGTTATATCGAATCAATCATTGCTGGTATTAAGATAAAAGCGCATCCTAATTTTCGAGTCTGTGTGACGATGAATGATGATTCCAGTACTTTTGAAGTTCCTGAATATATTCACAGTCGACTTCAACCCCAAATTTTGATTGATTTTCCCGATCGGAATGAAGAATTTCAAATTCTAAAATTTAATCTCCCTTATGCTAAGAAAGATATATTATTATACACGGTTAATTTTTTGCAACGAGCCCATCTTCATAATAAAGAATTTTCTATCCGAGATGGGATCAATATTTGTCGGTATTATTTAAAAATTGAACAATTTACAGAAAAGAACAAAGAACCAGAGACAAAACCTCTAGAAAGGGAAAACCCAAATACTCCTGATCTTGATTTGAGTCTTTTTCGCCAGTCAATCCGTCAAATTTTAGGTCCTGAAGCGTTCAATTTTCTTTCAGAATCACCAAATTATCAAGAAGATCATCGAATGAATTCACATTTCAAATCAATGTTTGATAAATTAAATGATGTTTTTATGGATTCGAGCACAGACCACGACGATCCAGAAGATGATTATGTTGATGAGGATCTCTTAGAAGAGGAACTTCTTGATGAAGATGATGAAGAAGAAGGCTATTATATTGAATCAGATCGGCTGGAGAGAGAAGATGATGAATTTTTAGATGATAATGAAGATGATGTTATTCACTTAATTGACAAAGATGACTCCGACTCTTCGCATAATAATCCCGCATTTGATGAATCTTTTGAACAGATTGACCCGGAAAGTGATCCTAATGATATGATCCGCGAATTTTTGGAACGTAAAGAACGTCAAAAACAATCATCTAAAGCTTCAAAAAAAAAGGAAAAAAAAAAAAAGAACGATAATAAAACTTAGAAAAAATTTGAGGAAAACGAATGATTCGGTATAAAAATTTAACAATCATCCCAACTTATCATTCTAATCTCGATTTTGTCCATGAGATCCGGACTTGTTTTTATAATTCACCTCCAGATCGCATCGCAGTCGAATTTCCAGAGAATTTAGAAAAAAAAATTTTACTAGGAGTGCGACGATTACCAAGCATTTCCATTATTATTTATTTTGATGAATTACTTGGTCAGCAATTGTATATTCCAATCATACCTTCCGATTCCCTGATTGAGGCGATCCGGTTGGGAAGGGAATATGGATTGCCCATTGAATTCATTGATTTATTTGTAAAGAATTATGATCCTGTTTTGACTCCCTTACCTGATTCATACGCGTTAAATTTCCTTTCCCTCAAAGAATTCTACGAAATAGTTCAAAAAGAGTTGCATTTTGAGGATTTAGCCAAAAAGCAATTTAATGAGACCGAGAAAACAATTCAAACACAAAAGGATATAGATACAGCGGAAAAAAATGTATTAGAATCAGAAAGTTCGACTCAAATCCCCACCGGAAAAGAAGCTCAGAATTGGATGTCAAATCCCCGAGAAATTGATGATTTGCGTAATACTTATATGGCTTCTCGATTGAGTGAGCTAATTCAAAAATATCCGGAAGAAAAGATCTTAATCGTGTTAGGAATGGCTCATTGGGAAGCCATTAAAATCTTATTAGAGAATAATAAAGGAAATTCTGATCTAACAGCCTTTGGACCAGAAATCCAAGCGGAAATCTACAATATTCTACAAGATGATTTACCAAAAGTGATGTTGGAAACTCCCAATACGGTCTTACAATTCGAGATATTTCGGAAAAGGCAGAAAAAGGCTATGGACAAAATATCCAATTTTTCTAATTCTGAATTTGAATTGATTAAATTCGACCTTTTCAAAGCGATTAAAACAATCATCCACCGGAGTGTAGCCCAATATCATCGGGAATATAACGAAGAAATTAATTTACACAAATTGAAATCCCTTTTCCAATATATACGGAATCTTCCGATGATCGAATCGAAAATCACCCCTCATTTATTTGAAATAGTTCTAGCTGCAAAAAGCATTGTAAATGATGATTTCGCTTGGATAGTCTGGGAGGAATGTAAATACTATCCTTATGCAGTGGAAGATCCAAAATTAGAATCCTTACCGTTTACTAATAAAGGAATTTTACTTCATGGAAAATATTTTAAGTTAAGAAGAAATATCCCGCTTAAAATTCAAAAAATTCGATTACCACTCAAACCTCGACCCAAGGAAGACCAAAAAGGCGATTGGCGTGCGGCATGGAATCAAGATCGCTGGGATTTAGCTTCCCATATTCCAGAAGATATTTTTGAAGAAGATTATTTTCGCCACGTACGACAACGATCGATGAATTTACTCAAGGATCATAATGTAAAAATACATGAATTTACCTCAACATTAATGGATGGAATTGATTTTCGTGAAACCATTCGCAATTGGCCATTAGAACATAAAATTTATGTGCGCGAAGAACGACCCATCCGTGGTGAAGTTGATTCAGTTGTAATTATTTTTGATCGGGATGATGACGAAATGGAACGCTATCCCCATGAAATGATGTGGTATGCAGAACATGAACAAGAGAGTGATTTGGCCTTCTATAGTACGTTTCCTGGAATTGAATTAGTGGGTCCAGGTATCTCTCGAATTGAATTAGGGGGAGTTACCTCTTTTTTTCCCCCTCGAGGGGTCCCCAATATTTG
Source organism: Candidatus Lokiarchaeum ossiferum (assembly GCA_025839675.1). GTDB lineage: Archaea > Asgardarchaeota > Lokiarchaeia > Sigyniarchaeales > Promethearchaeaceae > Lokiarchaeum > Lokiarchaeum ossiferum. The sequence continues at coordinate 3,619,563 of CP104013.1, read as the reverse complement.
GACGGCAAAATTTGTCAAGAAATACCCTATGGCCAAAGCGAAAGCCGATCGTCTCTTGATGGCCGCCATTCTTTTTGCCCAAAAAAAAATCCTTACATATGTAGCCACTCAAAAACCCAAACCGATCTTCTATCAAATTGCCCGTTTATTAGATATTTCCATCCTATATCTTCCTCTAGATCGTTTTAATCCCATTAGTTTACGAGCACTTCGAAATTTGCATGTACTAGCAGGAAAACATACCCGAGAAATTGCTCATAAATATATAAAAAAACGTCGCATCTAACAAAATCAAAGAAAAGAAGAATTAAATGAATCTTTACAACTGAACTAATGCAAGTTTGATGTTGGAAATGGTGGTTCGAGTGATTTCGGAAATATCTTTGATTTGGCTGATTTCATGGGTTATTTTTTCATTAATCTTTTCTCTATCAGCAAAAAATTTTGCAAAGGGCTCAGGCATGAGAAAACTTATGATGCCATAAGTATTTGCTTGTAGACGGGGATCTTGAGCATTTTTATTCGGTAGATAAAAAGTGTACACTATGGAAACATGATTCGGTGAATTTGGGATTGGTAATGGTCCATAAAGTCCTTGATTTGTAGAATTTCCTTGGCCTAACATAACCGAATAATACATTGCGATTTTTTCGAGAACAATTGATTCATTTTCGATAAAAGGCATCGATTCATAGGACATTAACTCAGGACCGATATCAGCCATCATAAAAAAGGCGACCTTAATATTTTCTAACGCAAATTCAGGTATGGAAGCAATATCTTCAGATTGATTTTTACTAATAGCGGATATTAAGGGACTGATTTTAATCATCTTAATCCGTTCTGCCATTGAAGATTTAATATGACCGATATCTTTCCAGACTTTTTGAATTTTAGAGAGGTTTTGCAATTCTTTATAAATATTTGCAGCCAACCGGTACATATCCTTTTTCTCTGCAATATCCAAAGCCATTCTAATCTTCTCTTTAGCTAATTTAAAGTTGGATTGAATTTGGGCAAATTTACTCTGAATTATCAAAATTTGGATGAATAATCCGGGATTTGAAAGATCTTTAGAAACAATTTCGAGTTTTTCGCTGATTTTAATCGCGTTGGCTAAAGTATCAAGATTTTCAAACAACTCCAGTTCCTTTAAATAGGATTCTAATAAAAATAAATGTGAATATTTAATTAAGTCTGCATTGTGAAGATTTTCATTAACCAACATTTCAAATATATCCATTGCTTTTCCGATACTTCGGATGTCCGTTTTATTTCTATGAAGAACACCTTTCATTAAAATAAAATATTGGCGAATTAAGGAAGATTTTTGTCCTACTTTTAAATACAAGTCTTCAAATTTCTTTGTATAGATTGATATATCTTCTAAATCGGGGTATTCAGTTAATAAATATATGATTTCAAAAAGAATTCCAGCGATATTATGATCTTTACTAAAATTTTCTTCAGTTTCCAAAGACATTTTAAAGAAATCGAGGGATTTCTGATTTTCACCCATTGATCGATAAACAAGAGCGAGATTATTTAAAAAGAAGGAAGAATCGTGCTGTAACGCACTAATAAAACTTACAGGTGCTGCCCCCCATCGAGTTAAAAACCACGGGCAATCTTCCAATATCTTAAAAATTTTTTCTGGGTTTTTCGAGTTATCTTCAGAGAATTTGAGACCTAATTCATAATACTGAGATGCTTGATCGAACTCGCCCCAATTGTAATAAATTTCACCCAAATTATTATAAGTTGGAGGAAGTAAGATGAAATAGTGCTCAGCCGTTTTTATTTCCAAACCTTTCTTATACATCTGCATGGCATTGTCCAATTTTCCAATTGTGGAAAAATGAACCCCCAAATAATTTGAGCCTATTGCATAGTTTTTTTTATTTTGAGATTTTTCAAAGCAATCACAACTTTTTTGAAAAAAATCTAATGATTCTTCAGTATTTCCTTCAATCAAAGTAATTATCCCTAAATTTGAATAACAGATTCCTCGATGATCCTCACTAAGTGAATCATCACGCAATAAATTTGAAAAAATAGAACGGGCTAAATCCATCTGAGATAAACAAGCTAAAGCACTAGCTTCATAGAGATAATTTTCAATTTGGTTGGAATGCAACTTATCTTCTTCTTTTGATTCAAAAAAGGATTCCATTCTTTGGGAAAACTTTAAAACTAATTCATAATAATCATAATTCCACAAATTTTTTATTAAATCGCAGAATTGAACGTAATTGAAGGAGTCAATCGGAATTGAAAGCAATTGGGCTTGGAGATCCTCGAGTTGAACTGTTTGATCTGAATTTTGATTGGTGATTAATTCCAAAAAATTTTGTTTTATCTCTATGAAGGTTTTCATTTTTTTTATACTTCGAATTTATTATACTATATTAGGTTGTGAAGCTATTATGGTCTAAAAAACCTAAGTAGTTACTTACTAAGGTCGTTAAAACACATTTCTGTAAATATTTGCTATATGCGCATAATTCGGTTTGCATTTGTAACCAGAATCGTATGTAAATCAACTTGTATTCTCTTAATTTTAATTTATTATTAGAAAAGACCTTCTTTTTTATCCTAATGCTCAAATTGTCGATGGTTTTTGCGACACAAAATACGTTTTACCTGCAACAAAATCAAATGAATGCGGCAATCATCCTTTAGTTGAAAAACCTATTATCAAATACACGAAAAGAAGTTATAAAACACTTCTCTTTTTCTCTTATTTATTAACAGTTGAAATGTCCATGATATAATCTCTCTAACCTAATTCTGGACAAAAAAACGTGTTATTAACCCTACTTTAGAGAATAAATTTTGTGTCGTTTTAAATGATTCCAATTTGTTTACTGACACTTAAAGCAAAAAAATCAGAACTTTTCTTGAAAATTTTTCCAATTTATTTTTCAAAATTAGATATTTAACTCAGAAAACAAAGGTGAATTCTTAATAATTCTCAAAATTTCATAAAAAAAATGAGAATATTGCATTAAGAAAATATCTGGAGAATACAAAAATGCCTTCAATTGGAGAATTCGTAGTAAAAATACTTGATCGATTAGATCAAATTGAAAAGAAAGTTGATAAGGTACTTGCTTCGACTGAAATAAAAGTAGATTTAACGGCACGTGATTAGTGCTTTTTTTTTAATAACCAGAAATACCTCAAAATAAACGGAGAACAAACAGCATGCCGACATTAGGAGAAACAATAATTAAAATTTTAAAAAGATTAGATGACATTGAAAAGAAGATCGATTCCTTAGTCGATTCAACCAATATTAGTGTAGATTTGAGCTCACGAGATTCAGCTTTCTAAAAAATTTTGAATTGACAAATCGTGTTTTTTTCCTTTCTTTCTTTTATTTATGACATTTGTAAGGGTTCTGGTAAATTTCAGAATGATATTAATTAAATCAAATCGCATCTTTCCTTTTCTTTACTTTTGAATATACAAGCCTTGTCTGATGGGATATCACAAATTTTACTAATTAGGTAAAGCGTTTTATTGATCAAATAGCAATTTATATAAATAAGAGGTTTCGAATATTTAGTATATTAAATAATCATTGGAGCTAGACAAAATGGATACACTAACAGCAGAACCTGATTCAAATTCGCTTCCAAAACAAAAATTATTTCAGCTAAACCCAAATTTGAAAGAACGTCGCTTAGGATTTTTCTTCATGACGATATTTCTTGGAATACTAATAGTTTATTTATTTTACGATGGGTGGCTTTATGAATGGATTGAGTTAGGATATGGAGGAGCAAATCAGCATTGGGATTTCAATGTTTTCGGTGACATGCAATGGGAGATTGTTGGAGATCACGCTGAGTATGATTCCACTAATAACCTTCATAACTTGGTTTACACTTGTTATTGGACAGCCACGATTGCCTATTTGGCCTTGATAACCGGAAATTCTTGGTTAAAGCAAGGAGCCATCGGAACAATGGCATTTCCTGTAATGAGCTTGTTCAGTACTATTAATCCAATTGAAGCAAGCAATATTTTTACGCTGGATATTTTCCGATATCATTCGTTTATCATTCAGATTATGTATGATTTAACGCATATATGCGGGGCATTCATGGGAGTTTATATTTTCTATACTGCTTGTAAAAAAGGAGAAGAAATTGATATAAAAAAAATAACCCCTACGATTTTGTTTACTTGGCTTTTATTTTTTATAACTCGATTGACATTGCAAAAATGGCCTTTTTGGGCCCCAGAAAATAGAATTGGACTCATAAGTACGAATCAAATTAACAATATGCCTTTCTTTTTGTATGGTTTTGAGTATATCTTGGTTATTGCCATTCTTTATTTCATCAATTTTGGAACAAAAGCAATCATCAAGCGCATAAAAAACCCAAAAGTGAAAACTCTCGTTCCTTTTGCCTTCTTTATTGTGTTAACAGTAGTGATGATATTTGTTGGGCTTATTGAATTACAAACCATTCCCATTGAATATTTTCACCAATATTAATTCAAGTTTTTTTCCTTTCCCTTCTCACCGGTTTTGAAGCTTGAATCCACAAGAAGAACAAAAACCAGCCCCCAGGGGATTTTGAGATCCACATTCTGGACAAAACTTAAATTTCGGACTTTCAGGAACGGTTGGGGAGGTTTTACTCGGAGAATCATTTAATTGTTTAAGAGAGTTCATAAATTGAGTTGGATCATACGCCGGGAGATTTTCTTTGTCATTATTATTATCATTGAGAACAGAAGAAGGTGAATTAAGAAAATTCTGGGCAGATAGGGTGGGATCTTCACTGGAAAGAGTTTCTCGCATTAAAACCATGTCTGGATCATTGCGAATATTCCGTTTAGTGGTAGTTCTTTTGGGACGTGGTTGTCGTTTAAATTTCCGAAAGGGACTACTTTCTTCTTCGGGAGAATCAGCGGATACCTTTGAATCTAGTTCTGTTGGTTGGTTTTCATGGGTCAAACGAGCCAACCGAGAAAAATCAAGATTTAGTTTGGGATAAGCACAGTTCTCAAATTTGAAGGATTGCAATTGCTCTTCAATTTTTCCCAAGGAAACAATGTTGACATAGTTGGAATTTCTGAACCATAGGCGATGGAGTTTTGGAGCGGTTAACAAATTGAGATCTAACTTGGTAAAGTTACAACCATCAAGATACTCAATGGAATTTAGATACGGTAAGTTTGTCGGGTTTTTGAACACTTCACAATTAGGGGAATCGTTAAATTCAAGAGATTGCAGATGATTATCGCCTGTAAATGTGCCTTTAAATTTCACATAGCGACAGCTTTCAAATCGCCACTTGGAAAAAAATGGAAAGGATCCGGAAAAATCCAATATATCTACATAATCGGTCGAAGCAAAGAAGATTTGCTTAAGCTGCGAAGGTTGTTTGAAAGCAAAGCTGAGTTCAAGATATCGACAGCCAATAATTTCTATATACTCTAGACTGGACCATTCATCGGTAATTTGGATATTTGAGTTAGAACATAAATGTAAACTGAGCTTTTTTACAGTCTGGGGTGATTTTTCAAGTTTGCTGATCTCTAGGGGGATTTGTACATATTTTTGCTTTTTTATTAGAAGTTCTTCCATGTGTTCTCCAAACCTATGATCATTATCACGAAATCACCCATATATGTTTTCCGAGGGACAAATTTTATCAAAATTCCAAAGAAAGAAAAAGGGAAAATATTAGTGTGAACTAAAAAATAATTTTAATTCCTCCAGAGAATAAAAAATCCGCCCCCCACTCGCATTGATAAAATATTCGACCTGTAAATTAATGACCGACCCTAAGTTATCCCCACAATTGCGGAAATCTCCGCGGTAGCCATAGATTTTTTTTCCTAAGCCATATGCATACCCAATCTCAGCAGCCGTCCCGGAATCTACATCCGAACCATCTAATACCGCCAAGATCAAGTCTGATTTCTTGATCAATTCAGCATTGTTTTGCCCTAAGGTTTGGTTAATTTGTTGAAGACGGGTTTTAATCTCAAGAAAAGACATTTTGGAGGAAGGATCATGGAGATTTTGCTGAAGATTAACGATTTCTTTTCCGAAGAATTCTCCCTCTTGAAATGGATTGAGAACTGAAAAACTGGTGCATAAGATTTGTTCTAAGGGTTTGAGACCATACCTTCCAATTTCTGAAAAACCACAAGGACCTGCGAGATAAACTAATTGCATGTAAAAAAAGAAGAGTTTGAGTTATTTAGAATTTTTCATATAAATCGGATGAATATCCATAATAAAAGTCGAATTGTGAACAAAAATGTTCCAAATAATGATTTATTATGGTATTTTGTATGAATTTTGGAGGAAACATCCCAAAATTTTTATTAAGGAATAAGAGAAATGATTATTTATGGCGAAATCGGTCATTGCTTTAATCGGTGGGATAATCGTTCTTTTGGGGATTGTCTTAAGTTTCTTTGTTGATATTTTTGGATGGTGGAATTTCTATACCATCTTTGCCGACGATGTTACAGATTCCTACTTTATGAATGCATTTTTTGGAGATACAGATGAATTACTAAATGAGGATTTGACTTACTTAATTCCAGGAATACTTGCATCATTGGGAGGAATACTCTGTTTGACTCAAAATAAAGCTTTATCTATTATTGGAGGAGTGCTTGTCATTGGAGGAATTGGATTTTACCTTATACTATTAGGAGATTCTGATGCAGCGAATTTAGCCAATAATTTAGATACAAATATTTTGTGGGATGAATTTGGAGTAACACTATTTAATTCTTTTACAGGTGTTCGGTGGCAATTAGGTTATGGAATGATAACTACCGCAGTGGGTGGAATTGTAGGAATCATTGGTGGATTAACTGCTAAAAAATAATTAAATATAACACTTTTTTAATTCTAATTTTTAATTCAATATTCTTAATCTAAATACATTACATTTCATATTATTAGCGATTTATTTAGATTTTGAATCAATCCATAAAGCAAGACCAGAAAAGAATCCATATCAATGAAAGGAATGTGGTGTAACCCAACTTCTGCCAGAGAAACCAATTTTAGACCCATCATCTCTAAACTCAAAGTCATTAATTCAATCAACTCCTCATCACAAAGCTCTTGAGGGATTTCATCGAATGCAAAAGTTAAAACAAAAGGAGAATTATTTTTGGAGGTTTTGGTGGACACGATAGGGTAGTGTAGAAAAAAATTCCTAAATAGAAGATTGAAGGATTTATAATCTGGAAAGGTCATTGTATAGAAAAAATCTTCCCGTGTTTGAACAATTTCAATACCCAAATGACTTAATCCCTCATTGAGCATAATTCCAATTGTTTTTTTTGGAAATTTGGGATTATCTTCAACAGGAAGATGAAATGATAACGCAATTTGGGAAGTGTTTCTGGTAATATAAGTTTGGGAGAGGATTTTTGTCGCCTTCTATTTTAGTAATTTTTAAATAGAGCTGATCTATTTAAAGGTACGGTTCTAAAGTGTCATACGAAATCATAATTGTTAGATCTAGGACATAGATAGAAAAAAATAACATCAATATGAAAAATAGTTAAGAATTTAGAAATGCCCGTACATATTTGCTTTTTTTTTTAACCTTTATATAGCAAGTCTATTTTTTTTTACAAACCATCACCTCTCATGAATGAGAAAAAAATGATAATAAGTGGCCCCCATGATAAATTTCGGCCTCTGAAGGGTTTAGGTATCACTCCATCTATAATATAATTAGATTACCTTAATTGGAGACCACTAAAAAATGTCCGTAGAATCGTTTATTAATTGGAGTGAAACCGCTCACGCTCAATTTATCGCCATGTCCCTCCGGGACCAAATCATCTTTTTTGCATTGGCCGTTGCCATTACAATCTCAGCTTTGACCCTCACCTATTGGGCAGTCAAAGGATCCCTTTATTTGACCTACTATGCAGTTAAACTATCAATTTATGTCAGCTATTATTCCGTTGTATTGTCTTTATTAATCCCATATGCAATTTTGAGAATAATTCTTAGACCTGTCGATCAACCTAGAGCTTATTCAGCCCAACCTGTTTCCGAAATGAAGGCTTAATTTTTTTTTTATAAATTACTTGGAGAATCCTAAAATGAACACTTATACCTTTGAAAACATGGCCGAAGAACTGTTCAGCCAATTTGCCGGAATGCACATCCTCTACCAAATCGCTATTGTTGCCATTACTGTGTTTTTGGCCGTGATGAGCTTCGCCTTTATATATAATATGATTACCCTTGCCTTTACCTTCACTCAAGATATGGTCAAAATGGTGTTTGATCTTGTCAAGAAATTATTACACGATTTAGATAAAACCATGCAAAAACTCTTTGGAACTCAACCCTTTATGCCCGTTGAGAAGGTAAAGTCTGTTGAAAAAACAGCATAATTTCTTTTTTTTATATTTTTTGGAATGACTTACTGGAATAACAATTACTGGAATATTAATAAAATATAAATTTTCATGGGACAATTTGTACCCATTAGATGTTTTCCCCCACTAACTTAAAACAAAAATTGTATCAGCAAATAAGGCTTGAATTAAGCACTTTAAAAAAAAAAAACTTGCCGTGGGACCAAGAATCATCCCGAACACATTATTGGAATGTGTTAATGCAGATGAACTTGCAGGAAACGATCAATCTGATAAAAAATGGGACAATTTACGATGAGATAGCAGATCCTTTGGGGGCCATTTATCATTTTTTCTTTCAACATTATCTAAAATGGGATGGTACTCAACTTCGGATTATTGAAAAAACACCCCGATTGAGAGAATCAGGTCGAGTATATACTCCAGAAGAAATAATTTATTACATTATTCAGCTTTTAACTAAGAAGCAAAACTCTGAAGACTCCAATCATGACGAATCGATTAAAGTAGCAGATATTGCATGTGGAACAGGGCGTTTTCTGACACAATGGTGGATTCAAGATCAAGAATCACAATTATCATCAGAATATCATTTTAATGTGGAAAACTATTATGGCTATGATATTGATGGTACCGCAATCAGTTTGTCAAAACATTCCCTCATCCCAAATGCAGTATGGAAGGAAACTGATGCATTGTTCGACCCAGAACTCGACACACCTCATCAATTCAATGTTATATTGGGAAATCCCCCCTATATTGAATCAAGGGCAATACCAGATAAAACATGGGCATCTTTAAGAAAGAAATACAAGTGCGCTTACAAAAAATTTGATATTTCCGTAGTGTTCTTAGAGAAAATCGTGACATTACTCAAACCAAGTGGTTTTGCAGGGTTAATATTGACCAACAAATGGATGGTATCATCCTATGGTATGAAAATTAGGGAATTATTGCTAACTCAAACCAAGATTCATTATATTATTGATGTGTCCCAGCTCCCTATCTTTCATAATGTCGCAACATACCCAGTAATAATTATTTTACAAAAAAAAGAATGCACTTCTGAGTCAATCTCACAACATAAGATACATATTGCTAAAACTGAAACGATTTCGGACCTTAAAACAATTATTTCGAATGAAACCTCCCCTCTTTCTAAGAATTTTTTCATTGATCAATCATATTTCTTGCTTGCTCATGATTTTATAATATCAACTGATTTAAACTCTTCAAATATAAAACTAATCGAATATTTAATGAAACTGCCAAAAGAAAATTATTTTTACATAGGTTCTAAATCAAGTCCCTATATTTTACGAAAGGGGATTCATACTGGAAATGTGAAGGATAAATTGATTTTTAAAAAGCAATCTTCTGATTCTAACCTCTTCAAAAAGCTAATAACTTCAAGAGATAAGGTGGAGAAGTTTAAAATCAAGTGGAATGGATTGTGGGTTCATTATAATTCAGATTTGATCGATCGTTCACAAGGCGATTATGGTTCCTTGAGGGATCAGTGGATCTTTGAAGCTAAACCAAAAATAATGATAAAACTGTTTGGAACTCAAATCCAAGCAGCGCTAGATCGAGATCAATATTATGCCAACAATTCTATCATTCTATTAGTAAGAAAAAACGATGCTGAAGAAATGCGATATCCATTTCTATCCCTCTTTCAATCGCATTGTGATGAATATTACTATCTTCTTGGAATTTTGAATTCGACATTTATTAGCACGTATTATCGCGCATTATTTTCCCATTCCCATGTTCGAGGCGATTACTTACAATTTTACATCAAAGATTTACAAAAAATACCCATAATGATTCCCACTCAAGAAAATTTGAGTGTTATTCAAGAAATTATAAAAGTAACGAAAGAATTGGAGAAATTTTCACAAGAAAATCTAAAAGCAAATTCAAATAAAAAAAATATAGCTAAAGAATCCAAATTGGAACGTTTAATCAAAGAGTTATATAAATTCGAGCATAAATCCTAACTTTATTCTTCAGTTATCATCACATTTTCGAACATGATTTTTCCTACGGGGGAATATTGAACATTTTCAATCCCTGTTTTTTTCTTTGCTACAATGGTTTTTGAATGATATAGATGAAGCCAAGGCACATCTGCGAGCAAAATTTTTTGAATTTCTTTATATTTTTCGATACGTTTTGCAGGAATGATGATCATCTTAGCTTCTTTCATTAATTCCAACACTTTGGGATTGTCATATTTCCCGAAATTGGTATAATTTGCAACATTAAAAATAGGCTCCAAAAAATTATCCATATCTCCTGTATCAGCGATCCACCCAATAATGGCAATATCTGCTTTTGCCATGCTTTCTGGTTTATAATACTGGGCTGCAGGTACCGGTACTAATGAACACTCAATCCCGACAGTTTTTAAATCTTCTTCAATGTATTCAATTATCTTTCGATTTTGGGTGTCTGAATTTACATCTGATTCTCTTATAAGAATTTTGAGTTTGTTGGTAGATTTGTTAAAATTTTTTTTCCTAAGGATCATCTTAGCTTTTTGTGGATTAAATGGATACCCACTTATAGATCGATCATTTAACATGCTGGGTGGAAAAATACCTTTACATTCATCAACTAAGTCAAGCATAACATCGGATATGATACGTTTTTTATTCACAGCATAGTTGATTGCTTCACGTATCTCGACATCTTGAACAAAAATAGAATTCGATCTGAAATTAAAGGCAGCAAAATTGGAAGATATTATATCCATGGTTTCGATTGTCATTGACGAATTAGTTGAACGGATTTTTTTGACTTGATTCATATCTTTAATCTCCAAGAAATGATACTTGCCTTGAATAACATTTTTTTCGAGATCTTCATCTTGGTAAGTAATATGAACTTCATCAACATATGGCAAACCTCCATAAAAATCTTTAAAGGCAGCTAATATATATTGGGATTCTGTCTCTGAAGACAAATAATAACTTCCACATCCGGTGAATTTGCCTCGTGGAATATCCTCTTTAGCTAAGATTGCAGTAGATGGTTGTGTTAAATTCAAAATAAATCCGGGGTATGGTGCTTTCAGTTTTAATTCAATTTGATAGGTATTGACTACTTTAATCCCTTTAAAAAGGGATGTTTTTCTATTATAAAATTCTTCAGCCCCTTCTAATGGAAATAGAAACCATGCTGCGGGGGAATTCAACTGAGGACTTAATAAACGATTGAAGGAATATTTCACATCATTAGCATTAACTGTTCTCCCATTATGGAATTTGACATTCCGACGTAAATTAAAAACCCAAGTGAGATTATCTTCTTTTACATACCATGATTTGGCAATTCCTGCTAATGCATTTAAATTATTGCCCATGGTAAGTAATCCAAGATGCATGTTTTGAAGGACATGATTGGTCGCAGCTTCAGTGGATACTGCAGGATCTCTCGTTCGTAATTCTCCAGCCATATATGTGGTGAGAATTATATTTTCCTGGGAAGAATTCAATTTGTTTTGGAGTTTTTCGACTTGATTAGATAAAGTAGTCAAAATATCCCCTACATTAGATAACTGGTTAATGGCTGCCTTTGTATTCTCAACATCAATTAGGGCGACTTCAGATAAACTCATAACTTTCTTAGACTCTCCATCCATAATTTGAGTGGAGTCCATGATTTGGCCCAAACTATCACTTTGACGATGGAGAGAAAGATTGATTTCGTTAATAACTCCAGAAGTTTCATCTACAGACTGTATAATATTATCAAAAACGGCATTAGTATCTTTAGTAATTTGTACACCTTCTTTGACTTTATTATTACTGTCTTTCATGGCTTCCAATGTGGTTTTGATACCGGTTTCGATTTTTGATAAAATATTATTAATTTCCTCTGCAGCATTATCACTACTTTTTGCGAGTTTTCCCACTTCATCAGCAACAACCGCAAATCCTCGTCCAGCATCTCCCGCTCTGGCAGCCTCAATTTGAGCATTAAGGGATAAAATATTTGTTTTTTGAGAAATATCTTTAATAATTTTAAGCATTTTTGAAATTTCCAGAGTTTGTTTACTTAAACTCAAAACCTCTGATTTAACACTTCCAACGGAAGTTTCAATGGCCTCAATTGCCTTGATGGAGCGATCTGTTGCCCCATGACCGCTTTTTGCCACACCCATAGTATTGTTAGCAATTATTTTTGAATTTTCAGTCTGTGCGTTGACTTCTTTATTGACCACGGAATAATTTTCAATTTCTTTGATCACCTTTTCTATGGCACCCATTTGATTAACAACACTTTTGGATATATCTTCGATAATATCAATCAAGTTTTCAGCAGCAGATTCAGTATTTTCGATTTTATTAGTCAATTTTGAAATTGTGCAGCGTTGATTATGTTGAGGTAAATGAAAATTCGTTTTTGCTAAGGTCAAAGTAATTTGTATAATTCATAATCAACCTAAATTTTTGAGTTTTGGAAGAATTGTTAAAAAAATTTGAAAAAAACCCATTTATTGAATTTCATGGGTTTTAGGAATTAACCATTTTTGCTTAGGGGGAGAAAGAAATGCTTCAAAGATTTACAGACCAATTTATGATAACCATTCAACAATTTTTTCTCTTCAAAATCTAACAAAGAAGGTTCAATTAATTCTAAATCAAAAGGACAGAGAATAAAAGTTTCAAATCTGTAAAATCCTTCAAAAATGGTCTCTAAAGATGGGTTATGGCCAAAAAGTTTTCAAGACGGGCTCCAAATTTACCTTCTAAGTAGACACCAGCTTCGATTGTGGTGATCATCCCTTTTTTTAGAAGATAACAATTTATATATTAAGATTATGAAAGAATATGGAAAGGGTTTGAAAAAGTATGAAAAAGAATCAGAATAAAAAAAAGGAGAATTACAAGAAGAGCCCGATCAAAGGCATTAATTCTTCTCGGAATTTTGGAATTCCCAAGACCTCTTGGCGCATATCTTGAGTTAAAATCCATAAATACACCATTCCACTATCGGAGGTTGTAATATATTCACTAATAAAGTGCATATTATTACGCGCATAGGTTAATGAATAGAAATCTTCTTTTTGAAGACCCGTGGTTAAATGGAAAAGATATAAGTTTTGCAAGTAGGCTGCAGAATTATTCAACATTTCTTCTTCTTGATGAGTTTCCCCATAAGAACCAAATACTAATCCAGTTGAGGAAATAAGAGTGCATGCTCGGGCGTTAATGTCTTTCACGAAGGTTTTCAACAATTCTTGAATTACTCCACCAGAGGTAGAGATCCGTTTTAAAGCCAAGCTGAATAAGTTTTCGATTGAATTTCTTTCGAAGATAGAACTATTTGCATAGCCAATATCAAATTTAGGATCAATAAACTTCTCAATATCGTCGATTATTTTAATTCGGCTTGAATTAATACTTTCTTCGTTGGCTATATCAGGATCCATTTTTGTAAATACAATTAAAACGGGTAAGAAAAGTTCAAATTTGGTATATGTCTCAAGAATTTGTTTTAAATAGTCAAGGGATTCATTATAACGATCTTTATCTTGAATATCAATGCAAAAGACCATCATATCAGCTTCTGAGAAATACATATCAGCTTTAGTGAAATATTGTTCTCGATATTCACTCTGTCCACCGAAATCATAAGCCATTAGATCGTACCCCAGAATCTTTGTATTTTGACGTGCCAATCCCCGGGTCGGAAGTAATTCTTTGATAGAAGAGTATTTTTCGGATAACGCAGTCAATGCGGAAGTTTTTCCAGCATTACCAAGACCTAAAAAGACAACCTTTTTCTTTTGCTCTCCAAATTCGGATAATTGTGTCATTCTCCAGAATAACATTTCCGCGATCATGGCGAGTTTGTTAACATCTTCAGGATCTAAGCCTTCAATGATAATTGGTTCCGAAAATTGAGCGAGTTCTTTTATGGTTTTTACTTCAAAATCTTCAAAGAAAGGGGCCCATTGCGCATCAAATGCTTTAAGTTCAACGAAAGGTAAATCTAATACATCAGAAGGTTTTTTAATAGAAGAAAAATCAAGTCCATCTTTAAAGAATCCCGTGATTTTTTCAAGAAAGTTTTGTTCAGACATTTATGATCAGTTCTATTAATTCGACATTAAAAAAAAAATTATGTAAATTTCCAAAAAATGATCATTTTTTATTGCAAGAGTAAATCTTTAAGAAAGAAAAACATATTTTTATATATAAATCTTTGAGCTGATGAAAAAATTCCCGATTACGCCTCCGAAGCAATAGTATTTGTGTTAGATGCCTCCCGATCCATGTTCCGTACTGATTACAGCCCAAATCGGTTAGAAGCTTGTAAATCCGCCATACTTCATTTTATTCAGTCAAGAATGACCCATGACAGCGTAGTTGGGAGTTCATCAGCCTATAGTGTTGTAGTCATAAGTGATGCTGCAAAAAAGGTATTTGATTTTACGGATAGTGCATCTTATGACCAAATCGCATCCTACTTTGCAGATCTTACCTGCCATGGTCGAAGCGCTTTGGGAGAAGGTGTGGGTATGGCAATAAAAATACTAATTGAAGACATCAGAACTAATGGTGCGAGATCTCCGAAGATTATAATTTTTTCCGATGGAAAATATACCAATTCAAAGGTAGATCCAATTAAAATGGCAAACCTTTCACAGCAATTGGGTATTAAAATGGATACTATACGAGTGGGCGATGTAGAACACTTCAGTATATTAAAACAACTGGCAGATACGACGGGGGGAAAATATAGTTATGCAAATAACGCTGCAATAATTCTAAATTATGTGGCCGAACTAGCGACATCAAATATGGAGCTTCCTAGCTCAACCCCACGGAAAAGTAAAGAAAAAGTATCTGCGAAAGTATTAAAAAAGATAGCGGCCCCCCTTTTAGATGAAAATGAAATGAATCGAGGAACCGAAGATCAAAAAGGGTTAATAGAGCGACTTAGAGGAACCAAATCTTATGAACGTTGTTCGATTTGTTTTCAACCGAACGACCCATATTCAAAAACAAGCTTTTCCATTTCGGGACGGTTTTGTCCTAACTGTGGAACCCCAATGCACACAACTTGTGCCAGTATGTGGGCAAAAAACCAAGATAAGGAAGGAGATGGAACCATTTTTCGTTGTGTTCATTGCCTTTATCTTTTACAAATCCCCGCTTCTGTTCAAACAGCAGTTAGAATGCACCAATCAATGATGAAAACAATGAAGGGATCTCAATCAGATAAGAAATCACCTCAATCATATCCAGTGTCAACAGCGATAGCAAGTTCGTTTGGAGAAGAAGCCATGTATTCTGCCTGTCCAGTTTGTGATGGGATCTTCGAAGAGAAGGATGAAGTTTTAAAATGTGGGAATCCAGATTGTAACGCCATCTATCATTCTCATTGCTTTGATAAATTATCCAATCACACATGCAAATCATGCGGTTCTAAAATGACTCGATTATTCCAGTAAGCTTGCATTCTCATTCCCATCAATCGATCTCTTTGTTATGATCGATTATTTTTATCAACATTTTTCAATAATTTTTCGTTTCTAATTATAATGAAAGTAAATCCAATCACGGTTTTATTTCTTTATAAACCATTTGAACGGGTAAAACAACATCTTCTATCACATTTTAAAGATTTTTCTCATGTTAAATTTATAATTCCAGATGATACATCCGAAGAACACTTACTTACCTTAATTCCGGAAGCGGATGTCTTGATTTATTGGGATACTTCTGAAAAAATTTTACGGGCAGCGAAGAAATTAAGACTTTATATTAGTCCTTATACGGGGGTTGAACATCTTTCACGAAAACTCTTGAATATCCAAAATTTACCTAAATTTACGCTGTGTAATGCGCATGGGGCATCTGGACTTATCGCTCAACAGACAATTGCAATGCTATTTGCCATTTGTAATCATATAGTTTACCATCACAATGATATGGCTAAAGGAAATTGGATTCCAGGAGGAGAAGGAGTGGAAGAACCCGCCCCTTCAATAAAGCTTACCGCACGAAAGATAGGCTTACTTGGATACGGACAAATTAACCAAAAAGTGCATCATATGTTATGTGGTATCAATGAAAATATACATATTCTGAAGCGTTCATGGACAGAAAAGGCTAAGAAAAGTCAAAAGAAAGTTAAATTTTATAATTTTGAAGAACGTGATGAATTTTTCCAAGCCATCGACATACTGATCATTGCAGCACCCCTAACAAAACTCACTCATCAAATGATCACAAGTAGAGAGTTGAAATTGTTGGGGAAAAAGGGAATTATTGTAAATGTTGGAAGGGCAGATATTATAGTTGAAGAAGATCTCTTTAAATCCTTACAAAATGGAACCATTGCACGAGCAGCTCTTGATGTGTGGTATCGATATCGACCAGAACCGAATGAAAAAGGTAAAAAATATCCATATACATATCCATTCCATGAATTATCAAATGTTTTAATTTCACCCCATCGGGCTGACTCACCTTTTGATGATCTAGAACGTTGGTCTGACATTATTGAAAATATAAAAATTTTAGCTTCTGGTGGTTCTAATTATAAAAACGTAGTTGATATCACCAATGGATACTAAGCTGAAATCTTGGAAAAAAAAAATGACAAAGTGTTCCAAATTTTTTCTAAAATAAAATTTCATAACGGCTATTTGATTCAATCAAATAGGTGTTTCAATGATCGAACTAACCATGATGATTTTTTTTAATTTTATCTCCATCTTTATTTTGCTGCTTATAGATACTTATATGTACATAAGTTTCAAAGATTCTAGTTTCAAATTGTGGAATTTTGCGTTGATTTCATATTTGATATTCATTTTCACCCAATTTTTCTTCGATTCCGAATCTCCATCACCTTATTTGTATTTACTACGAATGTTGATGTTGATCTTGGCAACTTTTCTTATGAATGCAGGAGTACAAAAATTTGTTGGGAGAACACCATCAATATCTCATTTTATTAATCTTGGACTAGCTGCAATATGGCTTTGTGTTGGTGTAGTTTACATACCGAATTTAAATTTGATATCTGTCCCTATTTTTATTTCACTTGATATTTCCTTATTTATAGGACTCTACATTCTGCAAAAATTTTATTCTAATGGGTTTGAATTGCGATTTAATTTTGTCGTAACCATTTTATGGGCCATTAATTATCTCTGTTTTCCACTAATTGATATCTACAAAGAGAAGGGGGTAATTTTTGATTCAGTTAATGTAGTTTTTATTCTTTTTCAAGGACTTTCCTTCATTTTAATGCATTCCCACAGAAGAAATGAAGAATTATTGAAGGAATCAAGCCGTCTCATTATGACAATAAATCACCTGACCGATGGACTCCTCATTCTAAATTTAGATCACCAAATTGCATTAATGAATCAGAAAGCGGAGATTATGACAGGAATTCGATATTCAGAAGCTAAAGCACATTTATTGGAAGATGTCTATATAACACGAAATCTGAATGACAAAGACACACATCCAACATATTTTGATGAAATACTCAAAGATCCCACGTCAAAACCTTCTCGAGAGTGTTATTTAATTTCGAAAGATAAGCAAAAACGGATAGTCTCAGAAAGCGTTAGACCTACACTCAATTTTCGTGGTGAATTGACAGGATTTATCATTTTATTCCGAGACATCACAAAATTATCCTATTTTGAGGAGGAAAGTGTAATATCAAGAAATCTGAATTCCATAAGTACTTTAGCAGGGGGCATTGCACATGATTTTAATAATATACTAACATCCATCATCGGAAATATCTCAATTATTAAAGAGGAAGACGATTTAGGTCCAGAAAAAGAAGAAATTGTTAATGATATTGAGTCCGCCGCGTATCGAGCTAAAAAATTAGCAAATCAATATCTAACATTTGCAGAAGGGGGAAATCCAATCAAAAAACTAGGGGATCCTGTGAAATTGGTTAAAAATATGATTGATGAATTGCTTCATAACTCTAATATCTCCTATGACGTGCAAGTTAAGACTGAGATTTGGCCAGTAAAATTTGATAAAGAACAAATGGAGCTCGCAATCAGCAATTTAATTATAAATGCACTTGAATCCATGCCGAATAGTGGATTATTAACAATAATTTTTGATAATATTGCAATTCCTAATAATTCCGATTTTGGATTGGTTTCGGACAATTATGTACAAATTAGTATTACTGACACAGGAATTGGAATTCAGCCAGAAAACATCATGAAGGTATTTGATCCCTATTTTACGACTAAACCCGATCATAAGGGAATTGGACTACCGACAACGTATTCAATTATAAAAAAGCACAATGGAAATATAAAGCTACAATCGGAAGTCGGAGTAGGAACATATATAAGTTTCTTCCTTCCAGCAGTGGTTCAAAATTAATAGCTTATCAGATTGAAAAAGAAAATGTTTAAAAAAAAACTAAGAAATATCTTCATCTTGAATTTCCGACAAATATACCTTTCTTTTCTCTTCCATATATGAAGGAATTGGAACATCCCACCATCCCCAAGCAGGAGATCCAGAATATTTGGGATCTCGAGAAGTCATTATTTCTATCACAGCGGGTCCTTCTTGGGAAAATGCTTGTTTAAGATTGGGGATAATTTCGGAGATTTTAGAAATACGTGTCGCCCAGCATCCAAACCCTTTGGCAATATCGGCGAAATTTGGGGTATAGGAGTTTCCATTGTGATCAGTAAATTCAGTTGCGTAACTATGGTTTTTTCCATAAACATCTCTCTGTAAATCAGTTATTGCCATCCATCCCGCATTATTGAGAACAATTAGGACCACATTTAAATTCAATTGTTTAGCCGTGGATAGTTCTTGCATGGTCATCATAAAATCCCCATCTCCAACCAATCCAATCACTTGAGTTTTTGGTTTTCCTAGTTTTGCTCCGATTGCAGCAGGTAAGGTGTAACCCATGGTAGAAAATCCTCCGGCTGTAATACACGTATGCGGTTCATAAAATTCAAGCTCTTGAATTAATTGAGCTTGCACATTGCCAGAACTGGTGACTATAATAGCATCTCGATCTAAGAAAGTGCGAACTTGCTTGATAACACTGGATATCATGACAGGAGATAAGGCTGGTTTTTGCCATTGATCAATAAAGGTGAGCCACTCAGCCCGAAGCTGTTGAATTTCCTTATAATACTCTGAACCAACATAGTTCTTTGGTTGGAAATTCTGTTTGAGTTCTTGAAGCATATCAGTTAAGACAGATTTAATATCGCCAATAATGCCAATATCGGTGTCATAATTCTTCCCAATTTCATGGGGATCGATATCCACTTGAATTAACCGAGTGTCGTTGCGACTGGGTCCAAAATTCCATGCTGCACCTTTTTTATAAGAACAAGTCGATTCATCAGCAAAACGGGTTCCTAAGGCAAGAACAACATCGGCTTTTCGACTAAGGCTAATCCCGCATTTTGTACCCTTAGACCCAGTAGCCCATCCAAAAAGAGGGTGATCATTTGGGAAAGCATCTTTTGCCATCATTGAAGCTAAAACAGGAATGCCTAAAAATTCAGCAAGGGCTTTAACTTCTGTAAATGCTTCAGAAGTGACAACACCACCACCTAACCAAATTAAGGGACGTTTCGCTTTAACAAGCATTTCAACTGCAGCAACTACTTGTGATTTTTCACCTCGTGGTCGTTTCATTGTCCGACGTTTCTCTGAGTTAGGTAATAATTTCGAAATTGGGGCACATTGCACATCCATAGGGAGATCTATGTGAATTGGCCCCCTTCTTCCAGTTAACATAAGATTGAAGGCTCGCTGTAATGTTTTAGGGAGTTGATTGACATGAGCCAGATCAAAGGAACGTTTAACTACGGGTTCTACAATTCGGGGCATAGCGCTGTCATGTTTTCTTTCAATTTCTTGTAATACTCCTACTCCTCGCATATGTACATGCGTATCTCCAGTAATAACAAGTACAGGCATAGAGTCAACAAATGCATCAGCAAGCCCAATGGTTGTATTTATCGCACCTGGCCCAATACTTGTAAAGACTGCCAAAGGTTGGCCCGTTACCCGATAATACCCCACAGCCATATGTACCCCAGCCATTTCTTGTTTTGGTTGAATAACTTTAATCTGATTCTTCCTGCGAAGAAATGCATCGGTAAGACCCAAAGCACCATGGCCGGGGATTCCAAAAACGTATGGGATTTTTTCTTGGATCAAATAATCTACAATATATTCTCCCCCTGATCGGGGTTTTCCTGTATGATCGTTCATTTTCTATTAACACATTTGATTACTATTTTTTTTCCTTATTTCTTAATTGGGTTAAAAAAACTTAAATCATTTTATATTTAAGCTATATTAATGGAAAAGAATTCCACATCTTCTTATGGATTGGGCAAGATTGATCCTAGATTAGCATACAAGCGAGCTTTATATCGCGGATGTGGATATTCGACAGAAGAAATTAAGAAACCCCATATTGGAATTGCAAACTCATTTACTGAAGCAAATCCCGGACATGTTCATCTTCGTGAATTAGCTGAACTCGTTAAGCAAGGTGTTCAAAAAGGAGGAGGTACTCCGATTGAGTTCAATACGATTGCAATATGTGATGGAATTGCAAACAGTGGTTCCAATAGTAAATATGTACTTCCATCACGTGATATAATTGCAGCGAGTATTGAGTGTCAAGTCCAAGCCCATAATTTTGACGCTTTAATTTGCATTTGTTCTTGTGATAAAATAATTCCTGGAATGGTCATGGGAGCGATCCGATGCAATCTCCCAACCATTTTTCTAACAGGCGGAGTTATGGCTCCAACCGAGATTCCTGGAATAGGAATCAAAGTAACTTCTGACATTAAAGAAGCTATTGGGGAATGGAACGCTGGAAAAATTGATGATGAGACATTCGCAAAAATAGAAACCCATACATGTAGCTCCCCTGGAGCATGCAATATGATGGGTACAGCAAATACAATGGCATCCATTGTGGAAGGAATGGGACTTTCCTTACCAAATTGCGCTATGACTCCCGCCATTTCTAAGGAACGAACAAAATTGGCCATTGAGACTGGTCGACAAGTTATGCAACTGCTGAAAAAGTCTTTGAAAATAACGGACATTTTATCAAAATCGGCCTTACTCAATGGAATTAAGCTAGGGTTGGCCATCGGTGGATCAAGCAACATGGTGCTACATTGTTGTGCCTTCGCATATGAATTAGGATTCGATTTTTCTCATGAAATTTTCGACGAACTTTCTAGAACTACCCCCCTACTATGTAAATTTAAACCCGCTTCAAATTGGAACTTGTCAGATTATTATCTCGCAGGAGGAATTCCTGCAACTTTAAAGGAATTGGAAGAAATTTTAGATGGGGATTGTATTACTGTCACAGGAAAATATTTGAAAGAAAATATCACCAAAGTAAAAAATTTAAATCCATCGATTATCCATTCGATTGATCATCCTTTGAATTCTGAAGGTGGACTAGCGGTTTTAAAAGGTTCATTAGCTCCAGAAGGAGCCATAGTGAAACAATCGGCAGTTCATCCCAACATGATGGTCCATACAGGTCCTGCCAAAGTATTCCAATCTGAAGAAGCGGTTAAAGACGCTTTACTCTCAAACCAAGTTCAACCTGGAGATGTTTTAGTTATTCAATACGAAGGTCCTAAAGGATCTCCAGGAATGCGAGAATTATCACTTCCAGCAGCTATTTTGATAGGGATGGGATTGGGTGATTCGGTCGCGATGATCACTGATGGTAGATACAGTGGAGCCAGTCGTGGTCCTTGTATTGGCCATGTTTGTCCTGAAGCCCAAGTTGGGGGACCAATTGGATTAGTACAAAATGGAGATTTAATTGAAATCGACATCCCTAACCGAAAATTAAATCTTATGGTTTCTCAAGAGAAACTCAACTTGCGGAGGAAAGAATGGCAAGCCCCTCCATCCAAATTTTTTCGAGGAATTCTCGCATTATATCCCAAGATTGTATCAAGTGCAAAATATGGAGCAATTTTTCGTCTTTAACTTAGTAATATCGGAAGTATCAAAATGAACATAATACCAATGCCAGCGATCCTCACTGAAAATGAGGGAAAATTTCACTTCACTGACCAAATCGCCATTTCATCAAACCCAGAAGCTAAATCCATTGCCCTCTGGGCTCAGAAATTTCTACAAAAATCATCAGGATTTCCCTTACCGATAGAAAACACTGTCAAAGAGGATTCTGAAGAAAATTACATTACATTTTTATTGGTAAGCAATTCTGCAAATATAAAACCCGAAGGATACAAACTTCGAATAGAACCTTCTAGGATTCTTATCCAAGCGATAGATTTAGCAGGATTATTCTACGGATTTCAAACGCTCCGCCAATTACTCCCTAAAGAAATTGAACAGAATGAGCCAAAAAATGATATTAAATGGAAAATTCCGTGTGTTTTAATTGAAGATTCACCTCGTTTTTCATGGCGTGGATTTATGTTGGATGTTGGGCGCCATTTTCAACCCATAGCTCAGATTAAGAAAATGCTCGATCAAATGGCGCTCTTTAAAATGAATCGTTTCCATTTTCATCTAACCGAAGATCAGGGATGGCGAATCCAGATAAATAAATACCCAAAATTGACAGAAATTGGCTCGAAGCGAAACGACACAAAAATAGGAGGATGGCTCAGCAAGCAATACCGTGGACAACCTCATGAAGGGTTTTATACTCAAGATGAAATTCAAGAAATTGTAGGATATGCAAAGGAAAGATTTATTGAAGTCATCCCTGAAATAGAATTACCCGGTCATTCTCGTGCCGCATTAGCTGCTTATCCACATCTCGGATGTTTAGGCACACAAATGGAAGTACCTTCGAAATTTGGAATTTTCCACGATATATATTGTGCGGGGAAAGAGGAAACCTTTTCATTTTTACAGAATGTTTTTGATGAACTTTTAAACTTGTTTCCTTACACCTATGTTCATATTGGAGGAGATGAAACCCCCAAGAAACGATGGAAATCTTGTCCCCATTGTCAACAAAGAATTGTGGAAAAAAATCTTGACGATGAAAAGGATCTCCAAACCTACTTTGTGAATCGAATGTTCAACTATTTAACATCCAAAGGCAAAAAAGTAATTGGCTGGAATGAAATACTACATCCAAACTTGAATCCTGAAGCCGTTGGACAATGGTGGATAGGAGGAAAGAAGAAGATTATTTCCCATCTTAGGCAAGGGCGAAAAATAATTGTTTCCAAATTGACTCAAGTCTATTTAGATTACAACTATGTGATGACTCCCCTTCGAAAAACATACGCTTTAGAACCAATTCCTTCCGGATTAGAATCAAAATATCACTCAAACATTTTAGGCGTCGAAGCACCATTATGGACAGAATGGGTTCCCAATAATACTCGGTTTGAGTGGCAAGTCTTCCCCCGAATCATAGCTGTAGCAGAAACGGCTTGGACACAAAAAGAAAATAAAAACTTTCAATCCTTTATGACTCGGCTAACTGCCATTTATCAACGATTATCCCTTATGGGAATCAAACCTGCTACTATAAAGAATGTAAACCCAAAAGGAATAAAACGATTTCTGAAAATGCCTTCGATTGGGAAATGGCCACTAGTTTAATGAAATATTTGGCAAGTGAAAAATGTTTGCTATCAATTATTGTTATCAATAGGACTGTGCATGATACATTTTTATAGAATAGTTAAAACTAAATTTTAGATTCGATTTATATTACCCAGTCATGAAAATCCAGACCGGAGATTTTATCCAGCTTTCTTTTACGAGTTGTTTGGAAGATGGGACCATTATCGATTCTAGTGAAGAAACGAATCAATACCTAGAATTCACAGTTGGATCTCATGAAACTTTGGAAGTTTTTGAGAATGCTGTTTTGGATCGAGAAATTGGTGAAGAATTTTCAATTAAATTGAACCCCCAAGATGCTTTTGGAGAATATTCGGATCAAAAAATCGTTAAACTTTCCCGTGATCATGTACCTCCAGATTTTAGACCAGAAATAGGCAAACAAATAGTATTAGAACACAAAATGGGAGATGAAGAGGAAGAAGTTGTAGGAATTATCAAAGCTTTTACAACATCTAATATAATTATCGATTTGAATCCACCATTAGCAGGAAAAATTGTCATAATTAGCTTGAAAGTAGTGAATATTAACCGGGAATGATTCTTATTCATTAAAAGTAGCTTGAATAAAAAAAAATATGGGAGAAGAAAATGTCAACCTTTGAAGAAAAAAATCCGGCAGATATTTCCATTGAGATAATACTACCCCACATCCAACAACACCTCCCCAACATAAGTCTGGACCAAATTAGATTTCATTATCATGGATCATTCAATGTCTTCATTGTTGATGACCGATACATTTTTCGATTTCCTGATAGAGCTTTTCGGAACAATAAAGGAATAGCAATGATACATGATGAAAAAAAAAAGTTAGATAAGATACGTTCACAAGTTAATCAATCAATTCCAAAACCCCAATTTTTTGGAGAAAAGCCAGAGCTACCCTATGTGGGGTATGAAATGATTCCTGGTGTCTCTCTATCCCGATGTTTAATGAACTTCTCTCCCCAAATTCAAGTAACAATAGCATCTCAGATTGGAAATTTCCTTTCCCAATTACATTCTTCCTCGTTACGAACTAAATTCGACATAAAAAGGACTATTTTTAAGAGTTATGAAGAATTTCCCCAAATTTACAAAGATCAATGGACTCAGCTTTTCCAAAAAACTCAAGAATGCATGTATTCACTCTTTACTAAAGATCAAAAAATTTGGATAGAACAGATCTTCACAGAATTTCTTTCTGAACCATCAAATTTTCAATTTGAACCTTGCTTAATTCATGGAGATTTTGATACATCAAACATCCTAGTTGACCCAATATTTGCAAATCTTACAGGTATTATAGATTTTGAAGATTGTAAATTATATGATCCTGCAGTAGATTTACTCTTTTTTGATGAAGGAAGTGATTTTTTAGAAGAAATTATCAATCATTATACCGCCTATAAAGTCGATCAACCATTCCGAAATCGTATGAAATTTCTCTATTCACGGACTTGTTTATCTTACATAGAATGGGGTATGGATAATAATCGTTCAGAATTAGTTCAAGCAGGACTGAAAATCATGGAAAAAAATATGACCCAATTTCCACTTCAGGATTAAGAAAATAAATTATTTTCTATAACACGCAATTATTTCGCCGACATACATCCTATGATAGTCGTTTCCATCATAATGTGTATGAATGTGCTCATCGAGGAATTGTTCAGGGATTAAATCTTGATAATATACCTTTTTACAGAGAAACACCAAACGTGCTTCTTTAAAATAAACAGTTCCATGGTTTTCAACAGCAGTTAATCCTGAATCCTTCATCTTATTGATATCGCGTCCAGATTTGGTTCCACAAAGGTTCAACATTTTTCGATAGTCCTTTGTAAAAAAGCTAACTGAGAAGTAATCTGATTCTTCAGTAAATT
Organism: Candidatus Lokiarchaeum ossiferum; assembly: GCA_025839675.1. Taxonomy (GTDB): domain Archaea; phylum Asgardarchaeota; class Lokiarchaeia; order Sigyniarchaeales; family Promethearchaeaceae; genus Lokiarchaeum; species Lokiarchaeum ossiferum. Next base: position 3,593,630 of record CP104013.1, on the reverse strand, counting down.
CATAAGTGTAGCGCGAAGGGCGTATAAATGTGAAGCACACTTTTTTATTCCACAAATTACCTAAACCTGCCCAAGAAGCGGTCATCATATTATAATTATCTTGAGATCCCGCCGTAATTAATGCCCAATCATCACTAATTAAAGAAAATGTGTTATCTTCAATTTCTCTGACTTTAATTTCGTTAAAACTCATTTCCATATCACTTATGGTTTATCTTTGATGTCTTTTAGATTTATTTCTTGAAAATTATTCCGAACCGATCGAATACCAGCAAGCCCAATCTGAAGAATATATCGCGCTTCTTGTGGATTCACTTCAGGTTGGCGATCTTCGTGGATAGCATTTATGAATTCTCGTGAACAATTTGTAAAAGAGGTTTGCCAATCCGTATCAATATCAGTATCTTTAAACCGATGCCCATTTTCATCTTGCCAATGGATTCCCGCTTGTCCAGGAGCATAAGCCCCACAATCCTTAAACCAACTACCGGTACATCCTGGGATATAAATCGCCCCTTTTTCTCCAAAAATAGAGACATATTCGTCACATCCATAATATTTACTATGCATTGGAATAAAATCATGGAGGCTTGTATTCCAAGTAGCAAAATTCGCTTTATTCTTGCAAACATAGATCATCGATGAGGGGAGATCCCATTTTACCGTGCCTTTTATCCGTTTTTCGCCTTGCCACACGATAACAGATTTTATGGGCTGATTAAGAAATTGAGAAATCACACTATGTTTGTGATAACCATCATCGAACAGAGTTGGAGATTTATAGTTGCCTTTTTCAGAAATCCGCCATGCCCATGATTTTAACGGGACATCCCATTGCGATAACGTCTCCAATCCACTCCACATTTGATAATCGACCCGGATGGTCTTTCCAATAACTCCTTGATTAATTAGTTCCATTGCTTTTTGATAGGGAGGATAGAAGCGAAAATTTTCAAATACCCGAAATTTCACCCCATGTTTTTTAGTCGCCGCAATCATTTGATCCATTTCCGATAAAGACATGGCGGGAACTTTTTGAAGGGAAATATGTTTCTTAGCTTGTGCTGCCTTTAATACCATGGGGAGATGAAGTTGATGGGGGGTAAGGATCTCTACCGCATCAATATTGGGATCTTGTAATAACTCTTCATAGTCAGTATAAGTCTTCTCCACGTTGTATTCTTGCGAGACTTCTTTGATTCGCTTCTTATTGGAATCACAAACTGCTACCAATTCTGCGTCAAGACCATTTTCCTTATATGCAGGAAGATGTAAAGAGCTAATTCTTCCCAAACCTATGATACCGATTTTAACTTTGTCAACCATTGATACTTTCTTGACTTAGAAAAAGAAAAAAGTTCACTTTTGTTCGCTACAATAATTTCACTAGTATTCACATTTTTCAGTTGAAGGAAAAAAAGAAACCCCTTTATAGACAAACATTTAAGTGGATCTATGGTAGATATGAAAAAACAGAAAAATCTAGTTAAGATATTGGTGTTAGCAAACATCATTATATTTGTAGTATTTTTGACTGTATTAATTGGTTTTAATAACTTGGATCAGTTTCTTTTAGAACCATTATTAACACCCCAGCAATATCTGGATTCGCATCCATATATATCTATTGGAAATTTCATTTGGTCAGAACCATCATCCACAGTTTTAGTGTACCTGTTAGGAATTTTAACGATTGGCATCGGTTTTACCCTTTTAAAAAAAGGAAAAGCAGTTCCAAACAATTTGCAAGATGAGAACGATCCATCATTGAGGAAAAGAAATTTTCAAAAAATTTGGGGGATATCTTTGATCATTTGGGGACTTGGAACCATGTTGGCAGGCACAAGTTATCAAGCCTTCTATTATGAATTGAAGTGTCGAAACCAACCGTATTGTTTGTGGACAACATGGTGGGAAATTGGATATCTTATTTTGACGGTCATTAGTGTGAATACGATGGTAGTAGCTCAATCGTGGTTACGATCTAATCCGAAATCCAGCATTGCCATGAATATTTATGCTTCGATTAATCTCCTGATATATCAGCTAATACTGATATTCGGAATGCTTCTAATAAATGAATTTATGCTCTCCTTTGAAATGATGGTAGTATTTCAACTTTCAAGTTTCATTTTGATGATGATCTCAAATATAATTGTGTATAGGAATTCAAAAGAGAAAATCGAGTTTAAGCTCATCAAAATCTGGATTTTGCTCGCCATCGTTATGATTGTATATTTCGGTTATCTCTTCTCAGGTATACCAGAAATATTGTGGGAAAGTGGTATATGGTTTAATGCCAATGACATTCTGCATGTAGGGTTAATTGGCTGGATGATCTACATCTATATTACTTTAAAGAAATTTGCACACAAAACTGCAATATGAGCCTTTTTTTTATTTTACCATAATATTCTACTTATAAACCAATTTTGGCAATTATGCTAAATTTAGAAACGCCTCATTCAATCATATTCTCATTAATAAGAGCCACTAATTCAGGGATATCCGATTTTGAAAGATTGCGCCCTGACAATTCCGCCTTCTTTAGTACTGCCCAAATATCTGTATTGGTTCGAATTAATTCTAACACATTTTGAAATTTCTGTTGGGCTGCATAGGAATTGTTTTTTATAACATAGCATACCACAAAGGATTCTAAAGATTTCATAAGAATCAGAAAATCGCCAAATTTGGCTCGATCCAGCTTTTCCTCAAAAACTTCTTTACTAAACGTGTTAAATGCGCTTAAAAATGATCCAAATAAGCCCCCCTTCAGATCCCACTGGGTGGAAAAACTCATGGAAAATACAGAAGTTCCTGCTTTTCGCATAATAATAAAGAAAATTGGAGCTTCCAAGGCAATTTTTTCTTCTAAATCTTTTCGATCTTTGCCTAATTCGGCCAATTTTTTATCTAAAGAGGCAAATTTTATTCGTTCACCAATCGAAACTTGTTCTGTTTTATAATCGTTCCAAAGATCTAGTTGCTCTATCAATCGATCGTGATCATTGGAGATTTTTTGGGCAAGATTACTTAATCCATATTGCTGGGCAATTTTTTGTGCTTTGGTGAGTTTTTGCCGTGCTACATCTAGATCAAGTTTAACTAATGAGATTTGGGCTTGCAACCAATACGTTTTTGCATAAAGAAGTGAAGAATTCTGTTGTTTTGCAATTTTCAGCAATAGCTGGATGTAATCTTCAATTTCCTCAATGATTTTTTCATTAACCGTGGCTTTTAATTCCACTAATAATATTTCACATAGACCTAAAAGACAATTCACAGTTATCTCGTGAGAAATTATATCATTTCTAATAACATCTTCAAAAATATTCATGGCACTTGCTAGATCCCTGAACCTACTACTTTGTTTCAATAGTAAGGCATGAGCTACATTATGAAATAAAACAATGAAATTATTTTCTTCATATTCCTTCAATTTTTCGAGTTTCTGAAAGAATTTTCTTGCTTTTTCAATGTGATCCATTTCAAGAAAAATTCTAACAAGTCTGAACAAAACTAGACCTGTTTCAATACTATTTCCCATTTTTTCATGCAGTAATAAGCTTTCTTGGTAATATTTACTGGCTTCAATGGAATTTCCTTTCATATAATGGATGTATCCAATATTTTGAAGGGACATTGCTATGCCAAATTTGAACTTACTTTCTTTACTGGCATTTAGAGATTTATTATAACAAGATATTGCTTGAATAAGTTTTCCTTTAAGTTCATAAATTTCACCAATATTTTGATAATCAATGGCTAAATCTGCTTTATTTCCAATTTGTTCACTAAATTTCAGACTTTGAAAATAATAACTTAAAGAATTATCTAATTCCCCTTTTTCATGATAAATTGTTCCAATATTATTGAGAGACTGAGCAATATCCCTTCTATTTCCCCATTCTATGCTAATCTTTAAACTTTTTTTGTAACAATCCATCGCTTTCGAATATTGACCTTTCAAAGCATAAATATTTCCCAAGTTATTTAAAGTGGCAGCGATATCTGGAGCAAATTCTCTCTTTTTCCTGATTTCATACGAATTTGTAAGGCTATCATGCCCCAACTGATATTTTCCTTGGCGATAGAAAAGAACTCCTCGAAGATTGAAAAGGCATCCGAGATAATATTGTTCCGCATCTTCGTTAAAAGAATTATTTTCAATGATTTTTAAACATTGAGATATTATGTTCAAACTTTGTTCAATGTCTCCAGAAAAGCGAAGAGCTTCGGCTTGAATTACTAAAATTTCAACTTCGATCTCATTTGGTACTGAAATTTCTCCAAATTGCTTTTTAAATGAGGAGGGAAAATTTAAGTTATCTTCATATTGACCAGTTTTGTTAAGGCATTGGGCTTGAAGAAGAAATAAATCTATCTTTTCATTAATTGATATATCCTTCATCTTGATCGATTTAATCCAAATAAGTATCTCTTCAAATTTACCTTGATAAAATTGTTTTAAAAGAGATTCTGTAGATAATTTCATATCAGAGTGCTTTTTTCCACTACTATCTCTTAATTTGTAATTAGCTTGATTTAATCGGTCAAAGAGCATAATTTTCGCTTATTTTCTGTTATATTTCTTTATTTAACTATTACTTATTTTTCAATCCTATTAATCCTATTAAAAACTGCAAGCAATGAAAACAAAAAAAATTCTTGTGATATGATGAAGCAGTTATTCTGGATTCATCAATTCCAAGGAATTTAAAGTTAGCGTCCTCGAATTAAGAAACAACGTAAGAAAAGAAAAATAGAGAGAGAAAAAGAAAAATATTAAAGATAGGCTTTAATTCGGTCGTATTTCAAGAGTTCAAATTTGCGTTCTTCTGCCGATATTGTCGCAATTGAAAGATTTTCATCTTCAAATTCCTCATCGGTCGATTCCTTCAAAATTTTGATTCCTAATTTGACTAGCTCTTCCAAAGACATTTCATCATTGAGTTCTTTGTTTAAAGTTTCCCGAGCTGCATCAGAATTGCGTCCCATAGCGGTTCCACGCCAGCTCCAATAAGTCCCACTTGGGCTTGTGGTTGTGATTCGGGGCATTCCATCAGGATCTACTCCCACAATTAGAAGAGAAGAACCAAAAGGTCGTACTCCACCGTGTTGGGAATATTGTTGTTTGATATCAGCCAACTTTCGGGTAATTGTTTGAATTCTGACTGGTTCACTATATGTAAGTCGGTGTACCTGACATTGAACTCGAGCATAATCCACCAAAATCCGTGAATCTGCGTGTAACCCAGCAATTGCACATCCCATATGTTCATCCATTTGGAATATTTTTTCAATGGTTGAAGAATCCATCAATTTTGTAAATTTCTTTCGTGTAACTAAGGTCGCTCCGTATTTTGATTTAAGAGCTATCACTAAGGTTCCTCGTCTTACTGCCTCTAAAGCATATTCCACTTGGTATAATCGACCTTCGGGGGAAAACATTGTCAAAGATCGGTCATAACCTGCATCGTCGCCGCGTCGCATCATTTTTTTTAGTCAGTCCTAATTGATATTTTCTTAGATATCTTATAGAGTTATAAATCAAACTCTTCTAAAAAATTTTGGGCAATTGAGATAAAAGTTGTAAAAAAATAAACTAAATAAAATAGACTATTTTAACTAAAATAATCATGTACGATTCCTTTGATGAAGATGATCAAGCGGAACTAATTCGAGCCCAAGATTTAATGGCTAAAGGGGAAATTCAAGGTAAAGAGGGCAATATTCGAGGCTCTATTCACCTTTATGTAAAAGCTTTAGAGATCTTCTTAAATACTGGCCGATATCTTAGAATTTCTGAAGTGTTTAACAAATTAATTTCTTTTGTCACTAGCGAATCTCAGATTTTACTCATCATGGAACAAATTCGGAATACCATTTCAGAAATTGAATATTTAGATATCCCCGAAGAGTTGGCGAAGCTAAAACAAGCCTTAGCAGATCTCCACTACAAAAATTCGGACTTTTTAAGCGCTGGCAACCTTTTTATTGAAGTAGCGGAATTATTTTCAGAGGTGGACCCAGAAGAATACCGACAAGCGAGTGGAATGTTTTTGCTTCGAGCGGGAGAATGTTTTGAAAAGATTGGGAGAATCGAACGAGCAGAGAGACTAATCCTTGATGCGATTCAAAAATTTGATACCACAATTTTTGATTATCAAGGTCATATAAAAGAACTGCACGATTTCATCCAAAAAAAAAAATATCAACCTGCTATCGATCACTTGCGTGAAGTAGCGTTATTCTTTAGAAATCTGGAAAAAGAATTAGAGGATACCCCCGAATATAGCGAATCATTTCGTAATTTAAAGAATAATGTAAATGCACGCTTGTTGCATATGTTATCCGAATACAACTTGATTAAAACTATGTGTTATCGCCATCTTAAAGATGAAGACAAAGTAAGAGAGCAAGCAGACAAATCTATCAAAGACCTTGCTTATGCAATAGAAATAATCAAGGATGAATTCAAAGATCATTATTACAGCAGTGCAGATCTTCATCGAATAACCTTCGATCTTTTTCTCTTGCAGCTTTTTCAAGAATTCGCAGATTATCAGGTTGAAGATCCTTTAGATTTAGTGATGCGAGGATTGCCTACCAATATCAAGGAGATTATTCGTAAATTGAGCTTTTATGAGGAAACTGTCAAAATTTTAGAATTAGATTTGAAGGGAAGGGTGGATATTTTTGATGATTTACCCCTTTCCCAAATATTAGAACCCTTCAGGAGTTTTATTATTAAATCTATAAAGATTTAATTAGGACAAAGGAAAAAAAGTTTTTTACCATTCAATCTTAACTGAATAGCATAATGGATGTATTTTTTAATTTATTCATCAAATTAATAATAATAGCTTTGGTTATTAAGAAGTGCGGTTAAAAACGGAACTATAATTAAGATTATGTATCGAATTCCATGAGCCCAATGTAAAAGATACAGCCATCCTTCTCCCATCACAAATATATAAAATAGAATATCAAATATAAAGGTCAGAACGATTAAAAATAGGCCCAAGTATATGCCATCTATGCCCTTAGTATTACTACTTTTTCGAAAATATATATAGTTGCTTAGTAGAAAGACAAAGAACATCTCAGTCATCCACCAAACGAGTATTATAAAATCGGGAAAAATTGGTGTTAATGGGAATATGATAATAATTGAGAAGATATAATACAGAAATCCAACAATCAGCGCGCGACCAATATTAAACCCCATAGGTTTTAGTATTAATTCACATCATTAAAATCTATAGGAATCTCAACTTCAGTTAAAAATCGAAGAAAAAAATAAGTGCATATTCTTATTGAGCAGGAATCTTACGGTTTTTTAAGCCTTCTAATAACATTTCTCGAATGTCAAAGGGATCTTTATCAGGTAAAATGACCTTGAGTTTTTTCAAATCTTCAAGAAAAGCTTTATAGAGATCCTTTTGGAACTGATTTTCTTTTAACTTCGGGATGTAGTCTTGTTTGAAGATTTCCCAAGTTTGATTCATTAATTCACGAATTTTCTGCAAGGATTTGGAACGATGATGAACGAAAATAATCATTATATTATCAGATTCCGATATCAACAGGTTCATTTGAATCTTATCAAAATAAATTGTCTCTAATCTAACATCTTGAAATGCTTCATTTGCAAAAGCATATAATGCTGAAAAAAAACCAGCATGTAATTGATGTTGGGCAACATGACCTTGACAATAATCGGTTCCTGAACACCCGGCAAAAATGGGCAATCCATTCAACCGAATAACATAAAAATCATACAAATTATTCAATTCTATAGGTTTGGACATAAAATTTAACCAACAAATTTTTTTTAAAAAAAGGGAAAGGAGTAAGTAACTAAATTGATTTCTCGAGCGCTTGTACTTCTTTCGCATGCTCGTCAGCAGATTTATCAATGGGCTTAGAATACTTCGCTGCCCATGCCTTCTCAATGCCTTCTCGATGGATTGTGTTGAATGTACAGAATGGGATCTGCAAGACTTTCTGCGGATCTTCGGGATCCAGAGTACCGTAATGCACAACACATCGTTTCACTCGTTCCACATCCAAATCGTAGGCATCTTGAAAATGCATACAACCTACCATAAGCAATCCGTGTTCAAGAAGTTGTTTGGATTTCTCAATGCGCACATCATTAATGAAATTCAACATATATTTGTAAATAGGATCTTCAAACAATTTTTTCGCTTCAAAATTCTTCAGATGTTTCATAGTGCCAGCTACAAAATAAGCTTTCATGGCATTGCGATAGGCAATATCGGTCATAGTATCAGTGAATTCGCTTAACGCATCAAAAACACGCCCAAGACCGAGTTTATCTGCAAAAGGTCTTAAACCTCTTAATCCTGAAGAGGGTTGAGGAATTTGACGTTTTGACACCATATCCCAACATTCATTGGCCCATTCAATAAGTCCTTCCACTTCAACATATTCACTTATATGCACAAATTCACCTTTTTGGATCGGTAGAAAAGTAGCCCACCCACAATCTTCATGAGCAGAAATAGACCAACCAGGCAGATCAGAGAACCAAATTAACAATTGAGTTAATTTACTCGACATTGCTAACGGATAGAATTTATCTAAGGCACCATTGGTGACTTTAGACAGTTCTTTAGCCAAATCACTGCTTGTATAACGAAGATTCATTAAATCTTCAAGAGTAATACGTCCACAAAGGGAAACAGGTTGAAAAATGACACCAGCAACAACATCGTTATTTTCTTTCGCAAATTCCATGATTGCACCAATTTCACCATCATTGCACTCCTTTGCTACTGTCACCACTAACATAATTCCATCTAAGCCAACTTCGCGACAATTTTCAACCGCTTTTCGTTTAATATTTGTGAGATCCATCCCTCGGATTTTCTTATATACTTCGGGAGAATTAGCACTGGCAGCATCAAAGGAAAAATATATCGCACCACATTCCGCTTCTTTGAGTTCGCGACAAAAATCAACGGATCGTGCCATTTTTATAGCGTTAGTATTAATCATTCGGTGTTGGAAACCGAGATCTTTGGCTTTTTTTAAAATATCAATAATTCGAGGATGCAATGTAGGCTCTCCTCCAGAAAATTGAGCGATCGCGGCAGGATAAGGCTTCTGAGCAATAAAATGCTCCATAATCCGAACAACTTCTTCATAAGAATATTCAACGATACGTCCTAAAGCATTTGAATTTGCAAAACAGATTGGACAGCTCAAATTACAACGATTAGTAACATCGATTATCATAAGATTGGCTTGAGATTGGTGTTCTGTACATAGTCCACAATCATAGGGACAGCCTTTTTGTACGGAAAATTGATTTCCATTAATGGGTTTAGTTGAAAATTTACAATCTAAATCATCAGCGTATGTGTTTTTCCATTTGTAGAGTGCTGGATCTTTTGAAATAATATCTTGAAATTCTCCATGCTGAGCGCACTCTTTTATCATCATAACCCATCCATTTTCTCCTTTAGAAGAATCCACGACTATTTTCGCGGTGATAGGTTGCATACATTCGGGACAAATCGAAGTGGTTGTTCGTATTAGATCAGATTGTGTCATTTAAATTGCTTCCAAATTACGCATCTTGCGATTTAATAAAGAAATAGATGGATAAAATTAAATCCTTTGCATATAAGTAATAAAATTCCCGATGGGGTATAAATTGTTAAGCATTTGTATTAACACAAATGAAAAAAGATGAAAAAAAGAAAAGAAAGCAAATCCGAAGGTTATGGGTATTTTGTCGTGCTATGCACTATTCATTTAGCTGCACTTTTTCCATGCGTCCAAGTTGACTGAAAGATTTAGGTAAGAAAAAGGCAATAATTATTGCGACAACACAAGCACCTGCAACAACGAAAGGCATGAGATGAACCCCAAAGAATTCTTCACCATCAACGATCAACCCTCGAATGTTCAGCCAAACGACGCTCGTACTGATTGCCGCCACGACAGCTGTAAATAAGCCTTGCATTGCAAAATACATCGATGGATGACTCCTTCCAGTTGCAGCTAATTCTTCTGCTGCCATCTGTGAAGGAATAAAATAGGGAGCAGAGAAAAATGCACAAATCCCATAACTACCAATTGTTCCTCCCGCAATTCCAATTATTAACCTGGCTGTCAAACTGGGAATCCATTCAACATATGCAATGGAGAAAGTAAGCATAGCTAAAGCAAAAGAAAGGAGCGCCGACTGAAAAGCAAACCGAAACCCTTTCTTCTTCATAACTTTCCGATAAACAATAATCATCAAGGGAACAGGTGCAAAAGCAGCTGTATTGAGGACAGCGATTTGCCAGCCATTCAATCCCATGGCACCTGATGCCATTACATTTTGACCTGCCAAAAATAATTGTAGACCAAAAAAGAACGCAGCCATTACAAACAACCAAATCATAAACCCTTTATTCTTGGTTGTGAGTCTGACACTTTCCATAAACCCAACTTCTTCTTCAACAAGAGCAGAAGTTTCAGTATGCTCAAGATCTTGTTTTGTTTTGACAACATCTTCAGGTAACGTTGATTTTTCCTTTAACATGAATAATGCGATTAGCATTGTAAACATTAATGGTATTCCAGCTAAACCTATGATGCGAATATTGATATCAAAACCAATAAAAACAGGAATTAGTGCATATCCAACACTATATGAAACAGTATCAAAAAAGGCTTTCCAATTTGATAATGATATCCGATCATCCGATGAGGCAGTGACTTCTGAATAGGTACCATAATAAGTCACGAAGGTTAAAGTGTATGCGGTGAAATATAATGCAAGCAAAATCCCAAAGTAAATGGTATTTAGCATACTATGTTCGTCATTTGAAAGCGGAAAACAAAACAACGTGTAGGTAAGAACCATGGGAATAAAACCTATCACTATAGCAGGGCGTCTTTTTCCCCATTTCGATTTTAAAGAATCAGTCCAAGCAGCTAAAGGAATATCAGCAACCCCATCAATAATTTTAGCAAATAAAACAAGGGCACTGAACACGGCTGTGACCACTAATGTTTTATTTGCATACGTCCAGTTTTCTACATCGACCCCAAAACCTTCAACAATTAGGGCATTAATTAAATAAACCCCGAGTACGGTTCCTAACAAACTGGGTCCGAAACCTGCCAGTGCATACAAGGGAAGCTTTTTCTTAGTTATCTTTTTCATTGGAATCTCCATTTTTTTTTATTAGAATTATTTTTTTTAAAAAAACCGATTACTTGGTTAGCATATGAGTAATCAGCAATCTTAATTCTTTTTATGAGTGACATGACTCTAATCATAGTTTTGATTCTTTTGCATTCTTTAATTACCATCTTTGGATTGACTGTACGAGGTTTTTTACCTACAATCCGTGAAAAATTATCATAGAATATTTTCTTGGTGATATGTGGAGGTAAATTGAGAGCACGTAATTGAAAATCTTCAATTCCAATTAAAAAATCTCCATCTGATTTCACAGTGAATTGCCCTTGCTTTGATAAAAATGATTGAACAAGCGTAGATCGATGTGTACTTTCTTTATTATTTAACTCAAAGTCATTTGATATCACACACCTCGCGCCAATATCTGTTCCATAAAGAATCCGATTTTGATATTTTTTAAAGAATTGAACTGCAGATTCTTGGTTTTTGGAGAAATTGATATACATTTCGATTCCAGGAGTTAAATCAACATAAATATTTGAAAACTTATCGAAAATCTCAGATAATCGTTCAAGCTGCGCGGACATAAAGAAGAAATGAGCAAAAATTATTTTTAACTTAGGGTGTTTCTTCAACACGTTTAAGACTTGCGTATATTGTACTTCGTTATTGATTGTATCTTCCCCATACAACCATCCTTGATTTTTAGCCCAGGAAGGTATTTTGGATTCATCCCAAAATTCTTCTGGATCATTAACATGCCATAGGATTGGTAGACCAATTTCTTCAGCAAAAGTCCAAAAAGGTTCCCAAACGCGTTTATCAAAATCAGGAATTGGCACCGTGCGCCTCAAATCAGGTTTGCCTTCAATCATCTTGATCCCATCACATCCGCAAAGTTGTATTCTTTTAACATATTTGACAAATTGTTTCCCAACAGACTTATTGTGCATGAAATATTGTGAAACATCCAGGCATCCAAATACGAAGAACTTTGTGGGATATTGATATTTTAGCATCAAAGCATCTGGAACAGATGAGATGCGATTTTTATCCGGAACGATAACCAAATTTGCAAAATCGGTATTGGCTAGTTCCATCGTCTCAATCAAATCTTGTGGTTTAATAGGTAAAGAGTAATGGATATGGCAATCAAGAATTTTGTTTTCACCTATCATAACAATCAATGTAAAACACTTTCTTCTTTCAATTTAAAAAACTTTAGAGATTTCAAAAACCGATCAACATGAAGGAATCATAAGTGGGCAAGATTTAACTAAGAAATTTATCCTAATATCACGAAAAACTTCCAAAACTGTAATTTGTCAAAGAACACTGATTTCAAAAAAAAAATCTATTCAAGTTTAAGAGTAATTTAAAAATGGGGTCAATTCGGGAAATCGAGAACTAAACTCAACAATCACATCCATAGAGAGTATATTTCCAGCAGAATTCATCAATGAATAGGCAGCACCTGCTGTAGCTAATGCAGCAGCTGGAATTATTGGTTTTCCTTCCAATATTTCTGCTAAAAATATGCTATCAAAAGTATCTCCGGAACCAACAGGATTTTTTACTTCTACTTGTAATGCAGGGATATTTATGGATGAAAAGTCTTTCATTGGCTTCAATTTTGAAGATTGAATTATCCGACACCCTTTATCTCCACGGTGGATGATGATGTTTTTCACTCCCATATCTAGGATTTCATGTATAGCAGCATCTAAAGACTCAGAATGTATTAATTGGGTGATTTCTTCTTCGTTCCCAAAGAGATATTTCACATATTTTAATGTCTTCATTACAGCCGAACGTCTTTTACCTACATTTACTTGAAATTTTTCATTTTGCTTCTGCAAATTCCAATAGGGATCAAAGCCTAAATCTATGGAAACATCCACACCCAATGCAATCGCTTTTTTAATGAATTCTTCAGATTTTAATAATAGTTTTTCTGCAAACCAGATTCCCCGAAAAGCAAGATGATGTACATCTTTGAAGATATCTTCGGGAATATCTTCAATAACAAAATTCTTTAATCCGCCTAGAAAGGTTAGAAAATGCCTTTGTCCATCTTGATAAGAGAGAGCCATAGTGACTTGAGTTCTTTCAACATTATCGATTTGAAAAACGGGGATAACACCAAATTTTTCGATTTCTTTAATTAAAAAATCACTATATGGTATTCTCCCAACACGTGAAACTAAAGAAACTTCTGCCATCGGCATAATTGACTTTAACACACATGAAAAATTACCAGCACACCCGCCTTTTTGGTAAGAAACAGAATCTACAAAAGTTTCTCCATCCAATAGGATTTCATTTTTTGCTATTGGAAGGATTGAGGGAAGAATATCCAGAACAACATCTCCGATACATACTATTTTCTTCTGAACCATTGAATTCACCATTAGAAATTATAATCCTCGCGTTATTTTCTGGGTAAATCGAAAAATACCGGGGATTAATTCTCTTTGTACTGCTGTGTTATACACAATTAGCTGTAAAGTTATTATTTCTACTATGGGAGCCAAAAAAGTGCCTTGCGTTTTATTCGAATATACCATAATTTTAGGATGAGTACGAATTTCTTCATCTATCAAATTTAATTCTTGTGTGGTTATGTAGAATATACTCCCAAAACACCACTTATCTATCAGGTTTCGTATAAAATGATTGTCTAACTTATGATTGATGGTAGAAGATGAAATAATAATTAACTTCGAGTCTTCAGTCAAACATTCAATTCCACCATGTCGAAAAGTGGACAATGATGAAGCTTCAGACTTGATTTTCACAATTTCTTTGAAATTCAAAGCAGCTTGATATGCAGTTGATAAAGAAGGGCCTCTTGCCATTATTTGAATGAATTTATAATCATTTCCGAATTTTTTTTCGAATTCTTGAATGATTGGACTTTTATTTTTTAAAGAATGAGAAAGTTGAGAAGAATGGGTTGAGGGTAACAATTGAGAAACATTGTTAATCACAGCAGCAATTTCCTTCAAATAAATTTCATCGGAAAAATTTTCAAATATAATTGTTTTTGCAAAGAAATAAAGGATTAAAAGGGAGCACACATATGTTTTTGATGTTACCGTTTTTTCGCTACCCGCGTTCAAATAAAGCTGTTTATCAGAAAATGTAGCTAAATAACTTTCAGGCATATTAGTAACTCCAATTATCAGAGGTTTTATTTTTAAAGATTGAAATTTTTTAAGTAATTCAACAATCTCGCCAGATTCCCCAGATTGTGAGATCATAATGATACATGTATTTTGAAAAATCACGTCTGGATTCTCTGGAAAGCCATGAAGTAAGAACTCTCCAGAATCGAGCATTTCCACATTTATACCCTTTTGTTTTAACATATAGTAGGGAACATAGCAACTGAAATAGCTAGACCCCATCCCAGTAAATACAAACCTTGAAATCGACTTCTTCTGCACGAGATTTTTAATAGCCCCAAAAATGACATTCATATTATCTGTAATAAAATCTAGAGTTCTTTGTAATGCTAACCCTTGCGACAAAATTTCTTCTAAAAATTCATTCATAGATGCTTAAAATACATTCATAGATGTTTAAAAACACATTCATAGATGTTGAAAACTTATATTCTATGATTAAATTGATAATCTTATGCTAAAAAATGCAAGATTTGCATGATATATGAAATATATTCGATTTTAAAATGGATGATCCGGCATATTCAATAAATATTTTTTAAGAAACTCAATAGATTGACCTGGAAAACATTGATTTAGGATATAAATAAAGAAATCGGTTTCCAGCCATTCCTCAACGGTAAATGGATTTGTTGCCAAATCTAATATTTTTTGAGATTTTTCATCAGAAAGATTCACAATGATAAGATTATCAGAGTAATTTTCGAGTATTTGTCCAATTTTACCATGAGGTCCTATCAATCCCATAGGATATATTAGAATTGCTTTATCTAATTTAGCCAGATCTAAACCGGTCTGCATCTGAAGTAAGTGGAATATCGCTTGAGCTTTAGAAATATTTCCTAAATCTTTCATAAAGGGGATCATCAACCCAATTTTTTCTCCCCCAGAAGACTCTATCATTACATTGACAGTAATGGGTCCATCAGGTGTGTTGAAAAAGTAATTTGATTTATATTTGGTGTCTTCACCAGTTTTCTGATCTATCTTTTTTATTAGAGTAATAATCGATTTAATTATGATTCTAGGATAGCTCTGGTATTTTGAAAGAATACTCACTTGACGCTTCTTTGGCACATTTTCTTCAGCTTTAAAATTTGGAAGCGTGATTTTTTCTCCCATAAATTATATTTTCAAACAAAACGTATATAGTTCATTTTTAGAAGACTTATAAGGATTATTTTTAGAATAAAATTATGCCCCAAAAAAGGATTAATGGGATTATGATAAATTTTGAGATTAAAGGACAGGGTCCAAATTTAGTCTTAATCCATGGATTAGGGTCCAGCCTAAGGGATTGGGAATATCAAATTCCAGTATTTGCTCAGAAATATCGGACCATTGCAATCGATCTACGAGGTCATGGTCAAAGTGGTAAACCAAAGGCGAGATATTCAATTAAAGGATTTGCCGAGGATATCATCCAATTATTAAATTCAGAGCAAATTGATAATTTTTCAGTGCTTGGAATCTCGATGGGTGCAGCAATTACATATCAGCTTGCTATTGATTACCCAAATCAAGTCTCAAAAATAATTGCTGTAAATATGGCAGCGTCTCTAAAAATAAACTCAATCAAAACCAGATTTGCTTATTGGAAGCGGACTTTTGTTGTAAAAATACTTGGGATGAAAAAAATTGGAGAAATAATTGGCAGAAATCTTTTTCCCTTAGAAAGTCAACAAGATCTTCAATCTATTGTAGCGGACCGCTGGGCTGAAAACGAAAAAGGCGCATACTTGCAAAGCATGGATGCGTTGAAAAACTGGAGTGTGGAAAATTCACTCCAACAAATGCAATGTCCTGCATTAATACTTACAGCAGACCAAGATTATACGTCAATATCAATAAAACAAGCTATTGCAGAGAAAATTCCACTAGGAGAATTAAAGATAATCCAAAATGCTCACCATGCGGTACCCATAGAAAAACCTGAAGAATTTAATCAAATTGTACTGAATTTCTTAGATTCCAATTAAAGCTTTTCCATCAAATCAAAGAGGTCAACTGTTTTTGGATATTTCTTTTTAGAGCTCTTTTTTTTGTTCGGTTTCTCATATTTTTCTTCCGTTTCATTTGACTTTGTAATAATTTTTGGAGATTTATCATTCCAAAAAGAAGAAATTCTTCCAATAATATCATCAGGTCGCTCAATCAACCAATCTTGGGGGAGAATATCTTTATAAAAAGGAGTTATGAATCGCTGTCCAATTAAAATAACAAATCCTCTATCTGTAAAAGTTCGGAAAACCCGACCTGCAGATTGAATTACCTTTGTGATCCCTGGATTGCGGTAGGCATACTCAAATCCTTTTTGCCATTTGAAATCAAAGTAATTTTTCATCATTTCTTGCTCCAATGAATAAGCTGGTAATCCAGGACCGATGATGAATGCTCCAATAGCCATATCACCTGTGAAATCTACACCTTCACTAAAAATGCCACCATGAACTCCTAAGAGGAGATATTTTTTATCTGGGGATTGCAATTTTTTCAGATATTCTCTCCTTTTTCGTTCACTCATATTTCTATCTTGCACTAACAACTCAACTGAGAGAGATTTTCTCTCAATTTCTTGTTCCACGGCTTTTAAATATTTAAAGGAGGGGAAAAAAGCAAGATAATTCCCATATTTTAAGGCTACTGAATCACAGATCAATGCAGCAATTGGTTCATAAGAATCCCGACGATATTCATATTTGGTTGAAATGTTCGGCATTAATAGATATAACCGGTTTTGCTGAGCATAAGGGGAATTAAATTGAAGCCGAATTGCAGATTCAGGAAACCCAAGCATTTTTTGAAAATATTCCATTGGAAAGAGAGTGGCTGATTGCATAATAACCGAATTAAACCCTTGAAGTTGGTATTCTAATTTATGGGCTGCTGATTTGCATAGGATTTTCATTTTCCCTTCTTTAAGATATAACAACTCGCTATATTCAGGTAAATCGCTTTCCTTCAAGATTAAATAAAAATTACGTAAATTCATAGTAAACTCAAGATTTCTATCTTTACCTCCTGGTTGATATCCCATTCGATCAATATAAGCTTGAACATACCACATTACAAATCGATCACTATCCTTCACTACCGTACGAAAGAATTTCTTATCAAATTTAGCGAGCACAATTTTACGGTTTGGAATATCAGGGTATTCTTTAATTAGGGCAAGGAGATATTTGTTGACTTTCTGATAAAGATCTAGACCTTTACGTTCCACTTTCTTGGGAAGATTTAACGCACGCAAGGACTCGATTGTGTCAGCAATACTTTTTAGAGTAATTTCAGGCGAATAATAAGTCATAGCCCGTGAAGGTAAATTATGAGCTTCATCTACAATGAGAACCATATCATCATAGGGTTGATCGAAATAACGTTTCAATTTAATAAAGGGATGAAACACGTAGTTATAGTCACCAACTATGACATCACATTCTAACGAATAATCCAAGGAAAGTTCAAATGGGCATACAGTATGTTTCTTGGCAATCTTTCGAATAATGCGTGCATCAACAACTTGTTTTTTTGATACTTCTGAAGTGATCTCATCAAGTGGTGCGTTTTCATAATTTTCTATGAAGGGACAAAAAGATTTTTCACAAATGAAAGCGTCATTTACACACATCTTTTCCTTGGCTGTAAGAATAATGGAAGAAAATTGACCTTTCTTTTTAGCGAAGATCTGGAGTGTTTCTCGATAGATGTTTTGTTGGGTCGTTTTTGATGTCACAATGAAAAGACGCTTATTGTGACGTAGTGAATATTTCAAGGCAGGATAAAGTGTTCCGATGGTTTTACCAAGTCCCGAAGGTGCTAAAAGCATGAGACGACCTTGATTGCTTAAAATTTCAGATGTTTTTTCAATAATTTCTTTCTGATTGGGACGATGGTCTGAAAAAGGAAATTGAATTGTTTTAGCACGTTTTTTTAATAAATCTCGTTGTTTTAGGTTTTGTTTCCATGAGGTAAGTATAACTTGGCATTGTTGCTGGATATAATTGGTTAAATCTTGGGGTTCAATTTCAATAATCTCGGTATCTTCTGAATAAATATCCACCAGCACTAATCGACACACAATATCTCTTCCTAATTGCTTGTAATAGTGACCATACATAAGTAGTTGTTGCCGATATTCTTCCGCAATTCGGGAGGAGAAATCGAACTTTTCCAAATTCGTCACCGATTTGATTTCTTCGATGATTAATTTCCCTTGTTTTTCAAAAATAACATCTGCTCGCCCAGAAATTATGAATTTCCAATCCATTACCTCAAGTTTGATTTTTACAGCGGCTTCTTTTTGGAATTTTTTTTCAGATTGACTTCGTTTATCTTGAAAGGCGACATGGACTTCGGTACCTTTAGAAGCACGAATTCGAAGAGGGATGGAAGAAGTATAGAACCGCCTATCACTACTGGCGAATATCACATCCTTAATGGATAAATGGATTTCCTTATTTTCTTCTACAACTTTCATGTTTCATCCCTATGTTTTAAAAAATTTAAAGTAAAATAAATAATGGGATATCAAAGAAATTGTAATTTATTAACTCAAAAATACCAATGGAAAATCAATGAAAAATGAAGAAAAACTTATGAATTGGATTGTAAAATAATGGTTCGAATTTGTTCAAGCAATGAGGAAGTTAGGAGGGGAGATTTAGTAGATTTATTATGAGTTGCCATATACTATTTATCGATTTGTTGCATATATTTTTTTATGAGCCCACTTTTTGTCAAAATTAGAAAGAAGAAAAAAATTAAAGCCTCAGAAATTAAGTAGTACCAAAGAAGAGCTTTGGAGTCGGGGAGAAATGCTGAAGAAATTTAAACAAAAAAGGGATTTGCAACGGGGAATTAAATTCAAGAAAAGACTAGAAAAGGAACTTATTCGGGCATTTCAAGATTTTACCAAAGGCATTAAGGAAGATCTTATTACTTTAAACCAATCACCACAATTATTAAATGCTATAACCTTAGCCGAGGCATACCGCCAAGTATGTGACAAAATCGGAGAGGATCGCGACCAATATCAGGGGTTATTTAAATTTATTAATGTCGTTCGCCAAAATGATAGAGAAATTGAGCAAATTATTCGTAGCATGAAAAAAAGGTTCGATTATTCTGATCCTGACAAATTTCGGGTGGAAGGAAAACGTTCAGCAGAATATGTTAAGGGAATTTTACAAACTCTAAGGTCTATTCAAGATGGCTTCATCCAAGAACAAGCAGAAATTGATTTGTCCATAAAACAGCGAGAAGAAGAACGGTCGAATATTCAAAACCAAGAAGCATCCAACAACCAGAATGGTATGAAAAATAAGAAGGATATTCAATTAAAAGTTGCAGATTATGAAAAATTTGGAGAAAAAGCACCAATTCAGCTAAAAGCTCGAGAATATATTCGTGATAAAACCCATCCCGAAGAAATTCCCGAGAATATTGAAGCGATTCGACTTTTTCGAAAAAAGATCACAGTGGATCAACAAAAAAAAATTCAAAAACCCCTTTCTGTAAAAGAGGAAGTTCAAATATTAAAGCAAACAATCAACGAATTTGACAATCAAATCCAAGCGTTTGAAAAATTAGGATACTATAATCATGTAAAACAAAGCGGAAAACAATGGTTATTAACTCTTGAAACACTTGGCAAAGAATTATCTTCAGAAACCATTGATTATAACATCCGTAATGCATTACGTGGTGAATTACGGAAAAATTTCAAATTTATTGATGAATGGCTAGCGCGAGTAGATGTTAAATATGAAATTAAGCGTAATATCAATCCTAATGAACCAGAAGTAAAACAGAAAAACATTGAATTTATCACAAACCAATATCACCCTACTCGTGACAGTTATATCAAAGCCCAAGAAGATCGAAGAATCTTGAAAATTTTAGCTTCTAAGGATAAGGGTTTTGAAAAAGAACTTCAAAAACAAGAAACTCAGCAGGAAATAAAGAAGAAGCAATTAGAACGGGAAATTAGGGCTAAAGAAATTACTGAGGAAAAAGCGCGTAGAGCCCGTGAAAAAGAACTTGAAAAGGAAAAAAAGAGAAAAGCCAAGGAACAAGAACGAAAACTAAAAGAAGAAGAGCTAAAAAAACAGCAAAAATTGGAAAAAAAACAGAAAGAAGAACAAGAAGCTCTAAGATTGGAAAAGGAAGAGAAAACTCGTCTAGAAAAAGAAAAGGAAAAACTACGACTTCAACAAATTGAAAAGGAAAGAGCGGAGAAAGCTCGTATAGATGATAAAGAAGAAAAAATTCGACTTGAACGTATTAAAAAAGAAAAGGAAGAAGCAAAACGGTTAAAAGAAATTCAAGATGAAGAAGAACGAACGCTAAAAGAATTACAAGAAAAAGAGGAAAAAGAACGCCAAGCAGCCTTAGAATCTCATAAACAAGAATATCAAGAGAAAATGCAGGCAATCAAAAACGACAAGGAGCTAACCAAATCTGAACGAACTCAAAAAGTATTGGATCTGGCAAATTGGCATTCAGAAGAAGAAGTTAGAATTTTAACAGCCGGTACTGGGGCAGATGTCCCCTCAACTGACGAAGAACTCGAGGATTTGGAAGAAATTCGCCGCAATGAGGAACTTCAAGCCGAGTTGGATGCAAAAGCAAGTAAAGAAAAACCCCGAATGGCAGCTCTAAAATCAAATGAAATAGATCAAATCTGGGAATTTTATTTCCTCCATCGATATAATCATCCTACTCCTGATGAATTTTATGGAGGAGATAATGCGAAGCAATATATACAACAAATGTTGCATCAAATTCAGGATATCTATGATCAATATGATTCTTCAAAACCACTTATTGAAACTTTGCCTGGGAGTAGTAAATTGTATTATGTGGGTGATTCTACGTTTGATGATAATGATAAATTGCTCTCACGATTTTTCCAACCCAAAATATTTGAAAGTCAAGCGAACGAAACTCCATTACGCATTTTATTTTTAGGAAATTTTATTGGTAATAATAGTATGGATCTGCATAATTTACTGTACATTATGTGTTTCAACTTAGCTTATCCAGCAGAAGTGATTATGTGTCGAGGTGAAGAAGAAGAACTTTCACGAATGGAAAAGAATGGATTTGCTCAAAATGTTTTAGATCATTTTGATGATGAGATTTTAGAAGAATTCAAAGAATTTTTTGTTAAACTCCCAATCGCCCATGTTGTCAAATCCACATATCAAAACATTATTGCATCCCACGGGGGCATTCCAGCTAACATTAACAATCCGGAAACTCCAGTTCTGCTATCAGAAATAAAGCATTCTCCGCATATTTCAGCCAAAAAAATGGACTCTTATGCCCTTCAATTTATTCTAAATCAACCTAATGCCCGTTTGAAGAAAAATCCCATTAAAAAGATCGCAAAGAAGAAAGGGTATAGCTTCAATGAAACCATTTTTTCTGCTTTTATGAAGGCGAATGAATTGATCACGGAAGAAGTAAACGGAATGATGGTTTCCAGCAATGATTTTAGCAAAGAGGGCCATACTTTACTTTGGGAGAATCAATCTATTTCCATATGTACCACCAGTGAAAAGGATGATAAAGTAGCTAAGGCAAAAATTCTCGAAATAACTTTTCCTGCAGATCCAGAATATCCCGAATACGAATATGAAGATGAAGAAGAAGGAGAGGCGGAAGAAGAATATGAAGAAGAAGAGGAATCAGAGGGAGGAGAAAATGAGAGTGAAGAAGGAATTGAATATGAAGAGGAAGAGGAAGAAGTAGATCCTGAAACTCTGGTGCAAATTAATGTGTTAGACATCAACAATTTACAAACTTAAGTGATGAAAATATAGAAATAATTTAAAAAATTGAGGTAAAAAAATTTAAAACACTTTTTTCGATTTCTTTTTTACTGCCACAATCATTGCAATGATGGTAAGACCAAGAACGCCTCCAATGATTTCAGCTGGAAAACCTGGGATACTGCTAAGATCAAATCCACTAAATGGATTGCTATCCGCACCCGTTCCATTCCCATCATCTGTAGAGTTCGTCATTGTATCGTCGGTTTTTATTTCTTCAACAACTGAGGAACTGCTTAAAAGTAAGTGAATTTTTCCATAGGCAAAAATATTTCCCACAGCATCAACAAAATCCCCTTCGATAGATATTTCCTTCAAGAAACCGTCTTCCGTATAAGTTACTCGCATCTTATAGTAAGGTCCCTCACTTGGATTATATTCCACTTCTAAGGTCCGCCCGTCATCCAGAATATCATAACTAGTGTCAAAGATGTTAGTGAAAATTTTTTGGGTATCGCTATAATGGAACCCATCGCCAACAAAAACGGATGCGAATCCAAAATATGCGGGATAAGCAAATCCATCACCTTCAATATCAAAGTTATAAGCCCCAGTGATCCATCCTTGTAAATACTCCGTAGGAATATTGGACCATTGCATATTAGAACTCACTATCACAGAGTGTTCACCTAATTGAACATCAGTAATATCACCCCGGAGGGAACCTTCAAATAGAGTTGAATTTCCACCTTCATTAAAAATTTCAACGGTAGCATCCCATTCAGCAAAATCCCCAGATGTATAAGCAACCCAATCCAGAGAAGGTTCTTCAGGTGAAGTACTTGGATTCAAAGTAAGATCTAAATCATACCAATCTCCATTATTTGGACCATTTACTCGAATATAGACATATTTTGCAAGATTCTCATTTGTATAAGATAATATATTTTTCCCATTATCATTTGTTCCCGAGACCAGCAAAGATTCTGCTGTTGAACTCCATTCATATAAATCTAAATCCATCCATAAACCAGGGAGGGCGTTATCATATTCTAATATAATATCGAGCAGATCATTTGGCTCTAACCATATTTTATACCAATCCATATCGTTTTGAATGAGACCATTATGACGATTGATTGAGAGATCTTTTGCCGATGAAATATCATCGTTTTCTTCCGCCCAATCATCACTAATAGTAGTGCTAACTCTCAAATCAAGGGAGTAAGGTGTATTAAAGTCTCCACTGATCAATAAATACGCGGTAGAGAAGTATCCTCCTGCAGTCCAAGTGAGCAGTTTTCCCCAAGTTTGATCATCTACTTGAAATCCATGATATGCCCCAGTGCCATCAAATAATTCGATGACAAGATTATTGACTGTATCGTAGCGTAATTCCACACTAAGAGTTTCTTGACTTAAGATAGGCCCAAAGTAAAACCAATCATCATCCATGCAAACTAAATCTGAGTAGTAATTATTGTTAGAAAGTTGATGGGAATTAGTCTGCACATCATTTTCTTCTGCCCAATCATCATCATTGAATCGTTCACCGTTTAAATCAATTCGAAGATCATAATGATTCCCGAAGAAATCATTAGAATCACTGGTTATCAAAATATAATACGTACCAGATTCGGCGGGATTAATATAGATAGGACCGTTTGAATCGGCATAGATTGTTTGATTTTTAATTTCAGTCCAAGATGGATCAAATACAACAAGTCGGAGATTATCAGTGGGATTAGAATTCCATATAAAGATATCAATGTAATCCCCACCAGCAAGATCGATATCGTACCAATCTTCGTTGAAGCTTCTTAAACCCCAATCTTCGAAAGGTAACAGAAGATCTGTAGATTCAACTGGATAGTCATTTGGTTCAAACCAATCATCACTGTTTACACTTAGTCCATTCAGAAAAATTTCTAAATTATAAATTTCTCCCAGATTATATCCGGATACTCTCATGAAGTAATCGGATGGATTGTAATTAGCTTCAACAGAAATTGTATGAGGTCCAGTAACAGTTACATTGAAGATCAATTCCCAACTCTGTGTCCAGATCTCAACCTGAAGTGGATAAGATGCATCAATTAGATCAAAATAAATATCTGCAACATCATTGGTTTCTAAATGAAATTCATACCAATCATCATCGAAGTTACGTAAATTCTCTCCTTCAAATGGCAAATAAAGGAAGTGAGCTTGATTATTAAAATCGTTGTCTTCCATCCAATCATCCGAATCTGGATAGATGTCAATATTCATAGTGTATGGCTCGAAATTGTTATAACCATAAACTTTGATTGAAATGATTTGCGATTCTTGCATATTACGAAAGATAAATGACTCATAATCTGAAGCAGAGTACGAACCTCCGACAGTATCTCCGAAAGAATTGAACAATTCGAAATCAACATCATTAGAAGACCCATTAAACCACAATTCTACCTCTAATACACTGCCAAGAGAAACAGATATGTTATACCAATCTTCATCTCCTTGATAAAGATCGGAGTAATATCCACTAGTGATCCAAGCAGCTTGTTCTTGGTTATCGTTCTCTTCAAGTGTATCATCAGAGGATCCCATTGGAATATAGTAAGAATAAACATCCATACTGTAAGGTTCTCCATTATTATCTCCCACGACAAGGAAACTTACATTCAGAGAGTTTTCAGCATAGTAGGTCACCTTTTCCCAGTCTTCGGCTCCAGTGGACATGTTTAGAAGAGTCCCATATTGATCATACAGATATAGATCCATATCATTTATCGATCCGTTGAAATTTAAGGAAATTTCTAACATATCTCCTCCAGGTATTGTAGTGTTGAACCAATCGTTATCCATTTGTATCAAATCATAGTGGGATGGTCCGATCCATGAGGCAGAATAAGGATCATCGTTTTCTTCTAACCAATCATCACTTGGACCTGTCCCAACGTAATACGAATTGACATCCATACAATAAGGTTCTCCATTTCCATTTCCAGAGACTAAGAAACTTACGTTCATAGTATATTCTGCAAAATAGGACACATGTTCCCAATCTCCAATTCCAGTAGAACTGTTTAGGAGTGCGTTATATTGATCGTACAAGAAGAGATCAATATCATTACTCGCCCCATTAAAACTCAGTGATACTTCCAACATATCACCACCTGGTATTGTTGTATTGAACCAATCAGCATCTTTTTGAATTAAATCATAATGAGATGGGCCGATCCAAGTTGCTGAAGAAAGATCATCATTTTCTTCTAACCAATCATCATCAGCCTCATGAAATGGGTATCGAATTTCCAACTGATATCCATACGCCATATACATGCCCGAGCTATATACCCGAATGTAATAGAACTGGCCAATATCATTGTTTGTTAAAGAAACATATTGCTCACCATCTTTATCCCAACTTGTCATATAGAGATCATTAGTTGAGTTGTAAATTTCAAAGCTCATCGGTTCTGAACTTCCCAAATCATTTAGACGAACTTCAATCTCTTCTCCTGAAGATACGTTGAAGCAGAACCAATCTTCTTCCCCTAACCAATTGTGATCATAAAATCCAGTAGAATAAATCAAACTAGCACTACCAAAATCATTATTTGGTTCAATATCAATTAAATAGTAAAATTCGAGGGAATAGGATCCGCCCATATTATCTCCATCAATAAGAATATAGTACCACTGACCATCTCCATAATGAGTATAGTTAAGATATACATTTCCATCAGAATACTCATCAAACCCAGTAGATACGTGTGCTAAGGAACTATTCAATAAGGTCATATTGATATTATAAGAACCATAATTTGGATTGTTCAAATAAAATTTGACAAAATCACCATTTTCTAAGAAAATTTTGTAATAATCATATCCTTCTTGAACCATCCCATTATCATAATTCCCAGGATGGGGTAATTCCACTGCTTCTGATGGGATGTTATTAGGTTCGATATCAATGATTAAGTCCAAGTCCAATTCATAATTAGTACTTTCATTTGTACCATTAACAAGTAAGTATACAGATGTATCATAGTTAAATGGATTTATCCACTGGAGCTTATTATTTTCACTAGAAGATTCATAGGGAATTGCAATAATTGAATGTGTACCATCAAACAGAGTGATATTAATTTTATTTGAATAAGACCAGTCTCTCAAGAAAACGTGAAGAGATTTATTTGCCTCTACCCAAATTTCAAACCAATCATCATTTTCTTGGATTCCACCTGAGAAAAAGCCAGGGAAATGGAGTTTTGAGGCATCTTCTAGGATGTTATTAGGCTCTAGATCAAAAACATAGTCAAAACTAGCTTGTAAATCATAAAGTTTCATACTATTATTACCAAAAACTCTCAAATACACAAATTCATTTTGATCATGTGTATTAGTAAATTCAACGCGTTTGTGGCCATATGCAATATCAACTTCAGTGGCCAACAGAATTTCGCTACTATTGTACAAAGATACATTCATAATAGCTTCAGATTCAGTATAATATATATTTACGGTGATTTTATCATGTGGATTAACATCATAATAATACCAATCATCATCTGATTGATTCAACCCGGAAATATATCCCTCATTATATGAAAATCCCCATGCTTCTGCAATACCATCATTTTCTTCATAAGCATCATCAAATTCACCCGCTGCACTAGCAGATGGAAGGAAAAATTGGAATGCTGGTAAAGAAACGAACAGAATTGCAAAAATAGATGCAGTTTTCATAAACCCATTTTTAAATTTCATAATAGTTTACAACCTCTTTTTTTCAATAGTTTTCAAAAAATCTACTGAGTGAGATATTTGTTGTAAGCATGATGAGATGCCTTGGGATATTTTATTTAAGTCATTAAAAAAATTCCAAAAATTTAATAAAAATATGGATAAAACTTTCCGATTTTGTTAATTTGGTGGAAATGCAATCTAAAAATAGTATCTTCTGATAGAAATTTATCTTTTGTGGAGGAACTAATTTTTCTACATTGGGGAGAATTTAAGCTAAAATTAACCAAGCAAATGTTAATTTAGAGATTCAAATAAATGTTTAAAATGAAATTATTTTCAATTTTAAGCGGAATTCGCTATTGAATTGATATTCAATAGTTCCCGACAAAATTCCAGTTTTTCAAGCAGTTTTTTTTTTTTGCAAAAATGCACCAAACAATCAATTCCATTTGAATATTTAAACTCTGGATTGAAAACATTTCGGAATATTTCCAAAGAATCTTGAAAATGTATATATGTCGAAAAAAGTTGATATCTAACCATCAAATCCAATTCTAAAAAGTCCAGATCTTTTATTGATAAACCTTGCCCAAAGTTTTTTTGACGTAGTAAATTCACTCTACTAGGAGATTTTTACTTTATGCCATTAGATTTAACGTTCATTCCTCCGAACTTCTGGAACCGAAAAAGTAGTAATTTTCACTTATTGACAAAAGGAAAAAAACTCCCAGCAGATAGCGGGTTTTTTTTTTTGTGGGATTCCCAAACAGATTCTTTGGAAGAAATTGAGAAAGAAGTGGCAACAATTTTTCCAAAAGTACCAGTTGCAAAACTTTTATCTTGCTCTTTACGAATAGCAAAAAAGAATGGAAAAATAAATCCAAAAGACTCATCAAAATTCCTTAAATTAAGCCAGGTTCAAGGGAAAATTATGCCTCTGCTTCCGGCAATTAAGATTTTGTTCTCCTTAAATATCACTGAAACTATAGATCGAAGTCGAAAGATTATTTCATATTCGGATTCAATTAAAACTTGGGCTTATTTAACTAAATTTACCATGGAACTTCTTTCACGAGGAAATTTCATCCCGTATTTAGACCAATTGACTGAGCACGAATATAAGGGTCAATGGAAAATCATTCTAAAAACCCAGCAGGACCATAATCGAATTAATAATCTAATTCGGAATTCTGTTTGGGCCAGTTATCCTCTCCCTATTGATTTTATACCTTCTCAAACCATAAAAGATCAATATTATACTAGTGGGTTATGGCATCCTTCATTTCTGTTTGCGCAATACATCGATACAAGTGCTGATATGTTAATTCGGTCTTCAATTGATGACAAATTTCTAGAGAAGACGGCTTTACGTTATAATTATGAATTCAATACTTCAGAAGAATTTGAAAACGCGTGTGCTGATGATGAAACAAGCCCTTGGGACCTCCGATTCTTAACAGCTTGTATTGGAAAAAATAACAAATTTCAAATTAATCGGTTTTGTGACACTCCCATTCCGGGGATTTTACGAAATTGGGTGCAAAATAGCCAAGGGTTTTCTTTTTCCTTAGGATTTTCATTTTCTTTCCGTTTAGATTATCCCAAAACACCGAATGCCGATTGGGTGTTGGGGTATTACCTTCAACCCTTTCATGAACCAGATAATTTTATTCCATTAGATGATTTATGGGATGGAATAATTACCCATAGTTTAGAATATGCAAATGTCTGTGATGAAGAAAATAAATTACAAGAAGAAGTATTGCGGGCATTGGGTACTGCGAGGAAATATTTTCCCCCTATTTCCAGATCATTAGATAGCAAGAATCCACAACAGCTAAAATTAAAATCTGCAGAGGTTATGGAATTTTTACGAACATCCATGTATTTACTTATTCAAGCAGGATTTGAGGTTGTCTTACCAGAACAATTTCGCCTTCAAGGTCAACAACGGCTTTCGGCTCGAATGGTGGTAAAACAAAAGGAATCTTCAACTACAACAACTCGATCTCACAGTGGACTAGGAAAACCTGATTCATTATTTGATATTAATTCTATGATGGAATACCATTGGGAAGCTCAATTGGAAGGAAAACTACTCACGGAAAAAGAATTCCTCGAACTAGCTAATAGTCGAGAACCTTTAATTTTCTGGCGCGACCAATGGATTTTGGTAGATCCTCAAGACATGGAAAATTTAAGTCCAATTTTTAAAAATCAGAAGAGTATTAAAGGAGAAATTCCCTATCTGGAAGCTTTGAAATTGGGAATGGCAGGTCAAATCCAAGTGGGATCCCAAGGTTCTCAATATGTCGTGGAGTTAGAAGGAGAATTCCAACAAATTGTTAATCAATTAAGTGACATTGAATCTTTTTCAACTTTACAAGTTCCAGAAACGTTCCACGGAAATTTAAGAGCCTACCAAGAAACGGCTCTTACATGGTTAGGTAATATGGCGGAATTCAATTTTGGTGTCTGTCTAGCCGATGATATGGGACTCGGGAAAACGGTAGAAGTGATCTCCTTTTTAGAATATCGAAAAGAAAAATATGCTCAAATGGAAAATAGTATCCTGATCATTTGCCCCACTTCTGTTCTGTTTAATTGGAAACGGGAGATCCAAAAATTTGCGCCGAATTTTGATATTTACACTCATCACGGTCCAGAACGAAAGAAAGAAGCAAAATACTTGCAAGAATTTATGCAACCTCATCGAATTATTCTTACAACATATGGAACCGTTCGCAATGATATTGATTTCTTTGAAACGATTCCTTTTACCGGTGTCATTTTAGATGAATCCCAGAACATTAAAAATTACAAAACGCAACAAACTCAGGCGATTTTGCGCTTGAAAAGTCAATATCGAATTGCTCTCAGCGGAACTCCCATTGAAAACCGTTTATTGGAACTTTGGACTTTGTTTCAGTTTTTAAATCCAGGATTATTGGGCAAACGGGCAGAATTTCAGAAGAAATTTGTCTATCCCATTGAGCGATTTCATAGTGAACAAATTTCCGCTAAACTTCAACGATTCATTTCACCTTTTATTCTCCGGCGGTTAAAATCGGATAAAAACATCATCAAAGATCTTCCCGAAAAGAATGAAATAAAAGTTTATTTACAACTGGCTCCGGAGCAGGCAAAACTTTATGCTCAAGTGGTAAATTCAACTATGCAAGAATTGGAAAACTTAGAACAAAACCAACAAAAACGACGTGGCTTGATTTTACGCTTATTAACACACACCAAACAAATCTGCAATCATCCCTTTCAATATTTACATTTGGGATCCGATTATTTTGAATTAACTCCTGAAGTCGTTGACAGTACCAATGAAGAAGCCCTCGACAATGATAATCTCGTGGAGGCCACATCTTCACATCTTAAATCCATCAGCTTAGATGATTTCTTTAAGGAATCTGTAAAAATGGGTCGATTAATAGAAATGATCGATGAAATTTTGGAGGATGGAGAAAAAATTTTGATTTTCACCCAATTCAAACAAATGGGAACCTTGCTGCAAAAAGCTTTGGAACTGAAATATAAACTTCCGATCCTCTTCTTCCATGGAGGAATTCCACAAAACAAACGTGGTGAAATGGTGGATGATTTTCAATCCACAGATCTTCAAAGCCCTCCTGTCATGATTTTGTCTCTTCGCGCTGGTGGAACAGGATTAAATCTCACTCAAGCATCAACAGTTTTTCATTTTGATCGGTGGTGGAATCCAGCGGTTGAGGATCAAGCAACTGATCGAGCTTATCGTATAGGGCAACAGAACCGTGTAAATGTGTACAAATTTGTTTCTACAGGCACTATTGAAGAGAAAATTGATCAAATGCTTGAAGAGAAGCGAGATTTGGCGGATCGAATTTTAACTTCTTCAGGAGAAACGTGGATAACGAGCCTTTCCAATGAAGAACTAAGAGATTTATTCTCCTTAAATTCTATGGAAGGGGGGATTTAATATGGCAAAAAAAGAAAATAACTCCCCGACATCATTTCGAAAATTGACCAAAAACGCACATCGCAAGGATCCAGCGTCATATCGATCAAAAACACCCCAAGATCGAAGACGAAAACAGTCGGAAATCGAAGACATTAAAAATCAATTGCGGAGTTTTGCCCGAACGGAATGGGGACGAAGGTGGGTGAACTCCATCTTGGAATACGGGCGACCATTTCGGATGCAAAGAGGGTTACGATATGCACAGGAAGAACGAATCTCGAATTTGACAATTACTCCTGGTTTGATCTTTGCTTCTGTTCAAGGAACGGCACCTATGCCTTATCGAGTCAAAATTCATTTTGATCCAATTCCAAAACGTGGATGGGAAGGTATTATCGGTTTAATTGCGGAGAAAGCTCGTTATATTATAAAATTACTCGAAAATCAAATGCCTCAAGATGTGGAAGAAATCTTCAATGAAAAAGGATTTCCTTTGTATCCCTCACCAAATCGTACTTTAAATGCGACTTGTTCTTGCCCCGACAAAGCAGTTCCCTGCAAACATATTGCAGCAACGACATTGTATGTTGCTCGAGTGATGGATTTTGATCCTTTTCTTATCTTAAAACTACGAGGAATGGATAAAGATGAAATTCTACAACAATTACAAACCGTTAGATCTTGTTCTCAACAACCAATTGCAAAGTCGATTAAGAAATTACATCAAATGATAGACTTTTCTGAAGATTCCTTTGATTATCCCTCAATAACCGCGGAAGATATTCAAGAAATTCCTTTTTCGAAATCTGATAAATCGATGCAGATTGGCTTTAAATTCAGTCCACCTAAAAATGTCATAGAAACCTTGGATAACATTGGAATTGCTCCCAATTTGGAACAACCAGATTCTTTCCAACTTATATTACGGGATCTGTATTTAGGAATTACTAAAAAAATGTACCAAACAGCCGTGACCTTAGAAACCAAACCTAAAACGAAGCGAGAGAAAAAAACAACAAGAAAAAGAAATTAGTTTAGGCAAAATAAGTGAAAATTCAAACTATATATATAAATTATCTCCGTCAATCTTGACATTATCTTTAATATTTTTTCTATTCACCGTTTTTGCTTGATTTTCCATGTCTTTTACAATCTTGTCATGGGTTTCCATAGTATCCACAAACAATCCGCCCTTTAACAAACTAAGAAACAAATCAAAATTCAGATTTCGATGAGCTAAACGTGTATTAACTAGAAGATATGCCAATAAATCAATTTCTCCTTGCACAATCTCCATCATCTCCATGAATTTTCCCTCATCCTCTAAGGCATCACTTTCAGCGACTTTCGCTAAACGAAATTTACAAAAATCATAGAATCCCGCTTCTAAAATCGCATTTAATATAAGTTTCTTATTTACATGAGTAAAAAGTAGTTGATCGGAGCGTGTAAATCCTCCAATTGTATCATCGATTGCAATATTGAGATAATCAATTAAAGAATTGATAGCTTTCTGATAATTAAAGAAATTGGATACATCTATAATCTCTGTTTCTTTTTCATTGAAGGTTTCACCGATAAGAATTTTTTTTTCGGGCATCAATAAAATGTTTGTTTTACTCGCTAAAAAAGTAAGGTTTTATAAAAATTCGAAAAAAAAAGAAATCGGGTTTTGCTAGAATTTACCCGGTTTTGGTAATTCCATCTGTGCAGTTGTATCGAAAAGGGAAGAACCTCCACCTTGAGCTCCTTGTGGTGAGGTTTTAAAGATTTTTTGCATAAAGGTTGAAGTTGTAAAAGAACATAACATGTAATAGCCAGTAAACCCAAGCCATCCCGAGACGATTTGAATATTTCCAAGCACAGAAAACAACTGGGAACGCATCATTGTTACAATAAAAGCAGGAAAATCATCCATAGGATTCATCACAGGCCGAGCAACAGGAATTTGGATGGCAGAACCCTCAGGAGTATATATAGATCGAATTAAATAAAAGAAGACAATCATAGGAACAAAAGTAATACACGTTGGTTTCAATCGATTCAGAGACATAGATTGCTGCATTTTCTTTACGCTTGCATCTCTTCTTTGCCATTTTGCATATTCCTTTGCATATTTCTTCGGATTTTCTTCAGAGAGTTTCAGTAACGCTTTTTTCTTTTTATTGTGTTCCGATACCACTGCTTGAATACGATTAGCTTGATCTAAATCCACCAATTTTCGATTTAAAAAGGTAGATATTCCTGAAACGAGCAAACAAATGACAAAAATAAACCACAATGAATTGGGAGGTTTGGAAACAAGGGCTATGAAATCAGCCCAAGCGAATATAATTGCGAACATAATTTTCCACTGATAGGAAGGTAAAGGGTACCAAATTAAAAAAAATTTTGCAATCTGAAGAATACATAAAACAGAAAGGAAGAAAAAGAATTATGAGAAAAAATGGGTTTAAAAAAAACGATTTTTAATTTCCTAACAAGCCACGCATGCCAGGGTATTGTTCGGAAGCAGCTTCTTTAGAAATAGTTTCCGCATAATTTTGAACAATACCGACCGATAATAGCAAACCTGTTCCTGAACTTAAACACCCCAGAAAATCTGCTGTAAAGCTTAGGATCCCTACTATAAAACCACACAATATCGTTAGCGTCGGAATATATCGTTTAAGAATCTTTTCGATAACTTTTTCACTGCGTCGGAAACCCGGGATTTGCATCTTGGAATTGATAATCTGTCCAGCAATATCACGAGGAGCCAATCCACTGACTTCGACCCAAATCTTTCCAAAGAAGACACAAATGGTGATGAAAAGAAATAAATAAATGATAGGATGTGCAATAATCTCCCAAAGTTGTTCAGTAGTTTCGTTATCCCCATAGTCTCTTATCTTCGTAATAAGTGCAGACAATCCTTGAGGCGGAGTGAGAAAATAAATCAACCCTCCGGTTGGTGTCATATGCGATGCCCCTCCACTTTGCGCTGAAGCCTGTTCAAAAGATCCGATTAATTTTCCAAATGTTTCCCAACTCGAACCCTCAGCCTTCTTCCATATCAGCTGACCGAAGAAGAGAAAGTTGGCATAGAGAGCTTGGGCTAAAATAACGGGAATGTTAGACACATATAGTAATTTCATGGGATATTTTCCACGATAACCTTTGTAACCAGCGTAGGTTAAGGGAATTTCCACTCGCATTGTTTCTACATAGATTACAATACCAAAAATGACTATCGTTAAGATTAATCCTAAAAGACCGGGAGCACCCGCTTCTCGAATCCAAAGATCTCGTATACGGAACAGATTGTCATCTCGAGTACCAAATAATCTATGCCCTAGAAGAGGATTTTCTGGATCCGTGGTATTGGGACCAGGACCAGGTATTTCTTGATCGGTAAATAAAACTTGGAAGAAAGCTAAAATGATACCCCGCATTAAGCCATCGGAGCCATCACCCGACATACCGGTGGGACTAAGAGCATTCCAGAAAATTTGTCCTGCAACCCCAGAAGCTATAAACAAGGAAACACCAGATCCTAAACCATAACCTTTCTGCAAAATTTCATCCATCATCATAATAAGAATGCCTGCAGACATCAATTGCAGAAAGATAGCAATCGCTAAAGGAATGGATAATTCTCCATCTGCAGTGCCAATGTTTCCAAAAGCACCTCCTGCGAGATATGCGACAATTTGAAAGATTGTGAGGAAAACTGCAATTACTTTTTGGGCTCCAGTGAATAAAGCTCGATCACTTGGATCAGCCATATTTACATTGATCATTTTTGATCCTTGGAGAAGTTGCATGATCAATCCGGCCGTTACTATAGGTCCAATACCCATTTCAGTTAATGTTCCTCGTTGGGAAGCTAGAATCGTACGGAGCCAAAAGTAGTAATCTACACCTTGTTCAGTATTAGGCAATCCATATAATGGAGTATTAGACATAATTATATAGAGTACCAAAACAACAAGGGTGTAAATTAATTTATCTTTAAACGAAATCTCCCGATCGGGTTGTTTAATTTCGGGAGTAATTCGAACAAACGGAGAGAATAGATTTAGAAATTTACCGGCCATGCTTTTAACCTTTTAATTTAAGTCTCATTTGTGAGTGTTGGTAATACGATACCAATCCAAGAATTCTCACATGAGTTAGTAGAAAAAATAGGGGATTTATTATAATTTTTGTGATTCAAAAACTGAAAAATCGCTGTTTTTTTCAATTCAATTTAAATGCTAGTTTTGTCGCCCAAAGACGAAAAAATAAAATCAAAGCGAACATTATTTGGAAGTAATGTCGAAAGAAGAAAATGAATTACCTCCTTCGGAGACTCCCCAAGAACCGGCGTTTAACCCTTGGGGAGATGATTTGGTTTCCGATGAGGACTATGTTCGGCTCTGTGAAGAGTTTGGAATCAAAATGATACAAGAGATGGAAATTCCTTACTCTCTTTATGAAAAAAATCGCTTCTTACGAAGAAAGATAATCTATGGTCATCGAGATTTTCAGTTGATTTTGCGAGCGATTCAGGACCAAAAGCCGTGGGCCGTAATGAGTGGCATTAAACCTAGCGGACATTTTCACTTAGGAACCATGACGACCGCCTCAGAAATAGTAGAATTTCAAAAAATGGGAGGATTTGTGTATTATGCGATTGCAGACATAGAATCTTTTGCAGATAATGGGATGACCTATGACGAGTCCTATCATAATGCGATTGACAATCTCGCGGATATTTTAACCTTAGGTTTGGATCCTGATCGTGCTTACATATGGCGTCAATCTCAAGAACCCATAGTGAAAGACATGCCTTTTACAGCGGGACGATATGTTACCAATAATATGATGAAAGCAATCTACGGAGATCGTGATTTTGCCTTATATTTAGCAGCCTTAGTTCAAGTTGGAGATATTTTAATGCCACAATTGAAAGATGAACGAATGCCTACGGTCGTTCCAGTGGGAATTGATCAAGATCCTCATTTGCGACTCGTTCGGGATTTAACCAAGCATTTTAAAGCTACTGAAATTGACGAAAAAACGAAAAAGAAAGTGGAAATCCCCTTCTTTAAACCTGCTGCAACTTATCATAAGCTTCTCCCTGGATTAGATGATGTTAATAAGAAAATGAGCAAATCTCGCCCCAATAGTTACTTCAATATGGATGATGAACCCAAAGCGATTGAAAAGAAACTCCGAAATGCTTATACGGGAGGAAGAAATAACCGAGAAGAGCAAGAAAAACTCGGGGGGGTTCCAGAAAAATGTATGATTTTCAAACTCTTGCAAATTCACTTCCAACCAGACGATGAGAAACTGCAAGATCGTTACCTCCGCTGCCGCGGGGGAATGCTGTGTGGGATATGTAAGAAAGAAGCCATCAAAACAATCATGGATTATATCAAGGATCATAACGCACGCAAAGAAAAATTCATCCCGATAGCCAAACAAATTTTAGATAAGCAATAAAAAATCTTTTTAAATCTTTTTTCTGTTTTTTATAGGAGCTTAATGCAAGTTTTATTCAAGAATAAAGTGGGTTAAGAAATGATAAAAAAAAAAGAGTTTAATTGTAAAATTTATAGAATGTTTATTTAGCCTAATCTATTGTTTCAAATACAAGCTCGTTGTTCTTAACTAATATAACTCTAAGTGATTGATTTTCTGTAATTTCTCCTTTTAAGATTGCCAACGCGAGTTTATCTTGGAGATGTCGCTGAATTGCTCGTTTTAAAGGTCGCGCTCCATATTCGGGATCAAATCCAACATCCGCTAAAAATTGACGGGCTTCTTTGGTGAGGGATACTGTCAGATTCTTGGGTTTTAGGACCGTATTCATACGTTGTATTTGAATATCCACAATTGATTCTATCTGTTCTTTTTCCAAAAAGTTAAAAGTTATTACATCATCCACTCGATTGAGAAATTCTGGCTGGAAGTATTGCTTTAACAGTTCTTTTAGATCTTTCTCGGATAATACTGTATTTTCTTCATGCTTTGTGGCCATGAGAGAACTTCCGATATTGCTGGTCATGATTAGTACAGTATTTTTGAAATCTATAGTTCGCCCCTTTCCATCAGTTAATCTCCCATCATCAAGGACCTGCAAAAGGACATTGAAAATATTGGGGTGAGCTTTTTCGATTTCATCAAATAAAATGACCGAGTAAGGGCGGCGACGAACGGCTTCAGTCAATTGACCTCCCTCATCATATCCTACATAACCCGGTGGAGCTCCAATTAACCGTGCTACACTGTGTTTTTCCATATATTCAGACATGTCAATGCGAATCATTGCCTCTTCACTATCAAATAGAAATTCGGCGAGGGCTTTGGCAGTTTCAGTTTTTCCTACACCCGTAGGACCTAAAAAGATAAATGATCCGATTGGGCGATTGGGGCTCTGAATACCAGAACGGGCACGCCGAATAGCATTTGAGAGAACAATTAAGGCGGAATCTTGTCCCACAACACGATTTTTAAGACGGGATTCCATTTCAAGTAATTTAGATTTTTCTCCTTCTAGCAATCTGGAGACAGGAATATTTGTCCATTGACCAACAATCTTCGCAATATCTTCAGAAGATACTTCTTCGCGTAACATTCGCTTTTCTTGTGATAATTCATTTAGCTTTTGTTGCATGCGTTTATGCTCTTGTTGGAGATCATTTCTTACCCCATATCGTAATTCTGCAGCTTTTCCAAGATCACCAGATCGTGTTGCGCGCTCTTCTTCAGCTTTTGTTTCTTCAATCCGCTGATTTAAACGGGAAAGCGAGGTAATTAAGTTTTTTTCTTGGTCCCATTGCTCTTTGAATCGATCATAGCTCTTTTGCAATAATTCGATTTTATCAGTACATTGAGATAATTGATCTTTAGCAGCAGAATCGGATTCTTTCTTTAAAGCTTCTTGTTCAATTTGCAATTGAATTATTTTTCGATGAATTTCATCCATTTCTAAAGGCATAGAATCAAGTTCGATTCGTAACCGAGAGCTGGCTTCATCGATTAAATCAATCGCTTTATCGGGTAGAAACCTATCGGTGATATAACGATGAGACAGAGTTGCAGCTGCAATTAAGGCGCTATCTTTAATATGGATCCCATGATGAACTTCATATTTTTCTTTCAAACCCCGCAGTATTGTTATCGTTTGTTCAACGGTCGGTTCTGAGACAAGCACAGGTTGAAATCTTCGAGTTAAAGCAGTGTCCTTTTCAATATATTTTCGATATTCTTTGATAGTAGTGGCTCCAATACTCCGAAGTTCTCCACGAGCTAAAGCTGGTTTTAGCATATTACTTGCATCCATTGCACCTTCGGCTGCACCTGCCCCGACTAAAGTATGCAATTCATCGATGAAGAGAATATACGTACCATCACTTTTTGTAATTTCTTTTAAAACACTTTTCAAGCGTTCTTCAAATTCTCCTCGATATTTGGCTCCAGCAATTAAAGCCCCGAGATCTAAACTGAGGACTATTTTTTCTTTTAAAGATTCAGGTACATCACCATTCTGTATCCGTTGAGCAATACCCTCCACAATTGCGGTTTTTCCAACTCCTGCATCACCAATGAGGATGGGATTATTTTTAGTTCTCCGGGATAAAATAGTAATAACTCGCCGAATTTCATCATCCCGACCTATTACGGGATCTAACTTGCCTTGACGAGCCATATCATTCAAATTTTTAGTATATTTTTGAAGAGGTTGATATTGAGCCTCTGGGTTTTGGTTATCGATGGACGTATTTCCGCGAATTTCCGAAATTGCACGAAAAATACTATCCCGGGTCAATCCATTGTTCTTAAGAATTCCACCAGCATGATTTGAGTCATCTTGAATTATTGCGAGTAGAATGTGTTCCGAGGATAAAAATTGATCTTTCATTTCTTCCATCGCGGTCATGGCGATATTGATCACATTGTTCAAAGATCGTGAAATGTATAAATCCCCAATGGAACTCCCAGTTACGGAAGGATAGCGATCAATTTCTTTATCAACTTCTGATTTTACTTTTTGAGGATTAGCTCCAGCCTTGGATATGACGGTAAAAGCCACATTCTCGGAGGAAGCAAGTAATGCGGATAAAAGATGCTCGACTTCGATTTGTTGATGACTATGCTCTTTAGCAATATTGCGTGCTTTTTGGATAGCTTCTTGTAACTTAACGGTAAATCTATTTAATTCCATTTTTCTTTTCTCCTATATTTTTTTATTTCTTCAAAAGAATAGAAGCAATTCTCATATTTAAACTTTGTGAACTTAATGTTGTCATAAATTATTTCGAAATTCTATCACTAAAATCATCTACTGTATATCAATAAATAGATGAAAATTATTTGGTGAAATTACTTCCAATTAAATTTTCGAAAATAATACATAGAAATAGATAATAGAATCGGAGTTTAAAATCAAACAAAAGGAAAACGTAACAATGGCGAACATAACTTTTGGTGGTCGTTATTGCGGAATATGTGGAGCAAGTGGAGATTGGCGAGAACCTGAAGATCGAATCTTACATTGTTTAGATTGTGGTACATACTTTTGTATGGGATGTCAACCATATTGTGTTGAATGTGATGCATATTTATGCCCAGAATGCTCACTTCAATGTGAAGAATGTGGGGAACGGATATGTGAGGAATGCCAAACAATGTGTACAAATTGTGGGAGCCAATTTTGCTCTGCTTGTTTAAAAACGAGTGACAAAAGCGAAGGAAAATATTGTACCGAATGTAATAAAGATCCCGACCATAAACATGAATAGAATAAAGAAAAAAAATGACTACTTCCTATTACTTTTTTAGAACGGATTTTATTTGGATGCACACGGCATCCCCCATTTCAGTACAATTTACACGATTTATCTGTGAATTATTTTGAGCATATTTCGAATAAATATCAATAGTTCGAATTTTTTCGAGGGCTATTTCCACTGATTTATCAATCATTTCTCCAAGATAGGCATCTTGAAAAGATTCTTCAAACATCATTTTCACCGACAAAATGGTTCCAATCGGATTGGCAATACCTTGTCCAGCAATATCGGGAGCAGAGCCATGAATTGGCTCATACATTGAAACACCATTAGGATTTATATTACCACTGGCCCCCATACCAAGCGAACCAACCAAATATGCTGCTTCATCACTCACAATATCCCCAAACATATTCTCTGTCACCACAGTA
The DNA here is from genome assembly GCA_025839675.1 of Candidatus Lokiarchaeum ossiferum. GTDB lineage: Archaea > Asgardarchaeota > Lokiarchaeia > Sigyniarchaeales > Promethearchaeaceae > Lokiarchaeum > Lokiarchaeum ossiferum. The sequence goes on along the minus strand of CP104013.1, from coordinate 3,553,603 downwards.
TGAATTGAAGAGGGAGCTCGGATCAACCATTGACAAAAAGCATCGACATAATAACTTGTTTGCTTTATTGATGGATATTTTTTTCCAATGGATTGATAGATTTGTCTCCAAAATTGACTCACCGTAAGGACATTGGCTTTATCAACTGAAATCAATTCATCAAATTTGTTTCGAGAAACATACTCAAATGCATATTCAATAATTCGTGAGACACCCTTCCGGGTATAAACCATGGAATTAACAGCGGTTTCTTGATTAACTATACCTCCGATCTGAGCATAGACACTTTCAGTATTCTCCCGAAAAACAGCGATATCTATTCCATTTTCTACTATTTCTGGTTTCAACGGACACATATCATGAAGAGAGGGATATAACTTTACGGGGCGAAGATTAACATACAAATCCAAATCCTGCCGTACTTTGAGGATAGCTTTTTCTGCTACACCTTGGGGAATATCGGGAAGACCAACCGCCCCAAATAAAATGGTATCACTTTGGGCCATAATATTTAAGGATGTTTGAGGTAGACTTTCACCACAGTTTTTCCAAACTTCTCCTCCCATGGGAGCATCCTTGAACTCAAAAGAATAGTCAGTATACTTTTCAATGGTTTTGAGCACTTTTATTCCTTCATTCACGACTTCGGGACCGATGCCGTCTCCTTTTACAAGAGCAATTTGTTTTTTCATCATTTTTCACCTTCAATATAAAAAAAATTAGTAATTCTCCACAGCGAAATTTACTAAACCACCATGAGCTACTACCGCTTTGTCAAAAGAGCTAAGATTAAATGAGAGTTCCAGATTTTTAGTTGAGGTTTTGAAATTGAGAACTTGTAATTCAAAGTTTATCTCCACTTCCAATGTCAGAGACCCTGCAAATGTAGAAAATACTTGATTTATAGAGTCTTCCCCAAGTTCTATGGGCAAAATCCCAGAATTAACTGCATTTTCGCGAAATATTCGGGCAAAATTACTTGCAATAATCGTTGAGATCCCATTTACTTCAAATGCCCAAACGGCCATTTCCCGAGATGATCCACACCCAAAATTCGATCGGGTTAGAATTACATTATATTGTGGCCAAAGAATGCTTGGTGGCTCAAATCCATCGAGGATCAAATCTTCTAAGAGATGGGATTTAAGAGGCTCTTTTTCAATATATGTCAGATATTTGGCTGGAATGATCTCATCCGTATTGATATTACTCCGATCTAAGAGTAATACTAGTCCACTAAACTTTGGATTCATAATAATGTTCCCTCCAAATACTTTCGAGGATCTGTAATCACTCCCTCAATAGCGGATGCAGCAGCTGTTGCAGGACTTGCAAGATGAACCATCCCTCCTTTTCCCATGCGTCCATTAAAGTTACGGTTTGTTGTTGCAATAGCCACTTCACCGGGTGCAAGTATCCCATTACTCATTCCTAAACAAGCACCACAGGTGGTCGCAGTGACAACAAAACCAGCATCCATGAATATCTCAATCAATCCTTCCTTCATGGCTTGTCTATAAATCTCAGTTGTAGCCGGAGCAATGATCCCTCGCACATGAGAGGCAATTTTTTGATTCTTTAAAATTTTGGCGGCTATGCGTAAATCAGAAAGTCTTCCGTTGGTGCAAGACCCAATGTAAACTTGATCCACATTTATCTTAGCCTCCATTGCATTAATGACTTGATCAGGGCGATATTGAATAGTTATTTGTGGAAGAAGTGTCGAAATATCAAGGGAGATTACTTGTGTATACTCAGCATCAGGATCAGAAGCCCATTGGGAATAATCTTGTAAAGCGGCATTTTTATCATTATTGAAATCTTCTTTAATAAAATCCCACAAGTAATCCACTGTTTGAATGTCTGGAGCGAAGATACCAGAAGTTGCCCCCGCTTCAACTGCCATGTTACTAATAGTCATGCGTTCTTCCATCGAAAATGCAGAAATTGCATCCCCTCCAAACTCAATAACTTGATCTGTGGCACCATTAACGGTTAATTTTTTGATAAGTGATAAAATCACATCCTTGGCATATACACCAGTTTTTAATTCTCCATTTAGTTCTACCTTCATGGATTTTGGATATTGAAGAGCAGCAATTCCTTTCAATATTCCAACTTCCAAGGCAGTGGTACCCGTACCACAGGCGAAGGCTCCAAAAGCACCATAGGTACAAGTATGACTATCACCCATGATGATTGTAAATCCTGGCCGTACAAATCCTTTTTCTGGAAAGAGAGCATGACAAACCCCATTTCGTCCCACATCAAAGAAATCTTCGATATTTTGGCGACGAGCCCAATCCCGCATCACTTGAGCTTGAATAGCGGAAAGTGAATCCTTGGATGGAGTAACATGATCAATTACAGCTTTGATTTTAGTTGGATCAAAAACTTTATCCAACCCTCTTTGTTCTAAATCTTTGATCGCCGGTGGCGTTGTTATTTCATGTGCAAAGACGCGATCTAACTTTATTATAGCAGTTTCCCCGAAACGATCATCTATGAGATGAGCATCGAAAATTTTTTGCGCAATAGTTTTTCCCATTATTATTACCCTGTAATGAATGTCTTAAAAAAATTTAATCCAATGACCTTACATAAGTTTGCAAAAAGCCGTTTAATTCTCTTTTTGGAAGCGTTAGAGCAGACAAACGTTGATCTATCACATCTTGAGGAATTTGCAAATCAATGGAACGAGCAATTAAATCGATTTTAATTCTTTCTCCTTCATGAACAGCAGCTATTGGCCCTTTTTCCAAAGCTTCGGGTTCCATATGCCCAATACAAGGACCACGAGTCCCTCCAGAAAATCGCCCATCTGTGATTAGAGCCACAGAATCAATTAAACCCATTCCCACTATCGCACTGGTTGGGGAGAGCATTTCAGGCATTCCAGGAGCGCCTTTTGGACCCATATATCGAATCACAACTACATCCCCAGGATGAATTTTATTTCCCAAAATTGCATCCATCGTAGCATCTTCTGAATCAAATACTCGAGCTGGACCTTCATGTACAAGCATTTTTTCACTTACCGCCGCGATTTTAACTACTGAGCCTCTGGGACATAAATTTCCATAAATTATCCGCAATCCACCTTGAACTGAGTGAGGATCATCGAACTTTCGGAGGACTTGATCATCAATTTCTGAAGCTTCTATCATTGTGATGATTTCCCCAATTGAATTCAGATTGACCGTTTTCTGGGAAAGATCCAGCAATTTCTCCAATCGCTTCATTACTGCTGGAATTCCTCCCACATTATATAAGTCTTCCATTGAAAATTTCCCAGAGGGTCGGATTTTTATTAAGTTTGGAGTAGTTTCTGCACATTTCTGGAAAAGATCCAAGGGTAGGTCAAATCCATATTCCTTGGCGATGGCGGGTAAATGCAAAACCGTATTAGTTGATCCACCAATGCACATATCAACCTTGATAGCATTTTCAAAGGATTTCTTTGTAACTATATCTCGAGGACATACATTTTGCCGGACTAAAGTCACTATTTGTTTCCCTGTCTCATAAGCTAACTTCATCTTTTCAGGATCTATGGCCAACATAGCAGCACAATTGGATAAGGATAATCCCAAAATTTCGGTCATACACGCCATACTATTAGCGGTAAATAGCCCGGAGCAGGATCCAGGACCGGGGCAAGCGGATTGCTCACAAGTCAAAAGATCATTTTGAGTAGCTTTCTTAGCATTATATTCTCCCACGACTTCAAAGCAACTGATTACATCGGCTTTTTCTCCATGGTACACTCCCGCCTTCATAGGACCACCTGTGATGAGTATAGCTGGAAGATTTAACCGACCCGAGGCCATAAGCATACCAGGAGTAATTTTATCACAATTGGTCACTCCTACCCAGCCATCAAGGGAATGAGCCCCGACCATGAATTCGACATTGTCTGCAATATGATTTCGCGATGGAAGGGAATAACGCATTCCATGACCCTTTCCCATCGCAATGCCATCGCATATACCCGGAACGCCCCATACAAAAGGAACACCCCCAGCATCACGAATCCCCTGCATGACTTGTTCTGTGATTTTATCCAAATGCATATGACCTGGAATGATATTGTTGTAGGAATTGGCAACCCCGATCCAAGGTTTATCCCCGAAGTCATCATCCGACAATCCGGTAGCCCGGAGAAGGGAGCGATGGGGAGTTGTTTCAACACCGGATTTTAATCGAGTAGATTTCATTTTAATCGCTTAATTTACTTAACAAATAACTTTCGGAGTTCATCCCCAACAGTTTGCAATTGATTGCCACCTTCATTTTTTCGCATTTCTTTCAATTTAGGCATTCCACTATTTGCTTCATCCATCCATTCTTTCGCAAAATCTCCAGCTTCAATATCCTTCATCATTTGATGCATCACGGGTTTAACTACGGATCGATCAATCACTTTCTTACCTCGAGTTCTTCCACCGAATTCTGCAGTATTCGACACTTTTTCATACATTTGCTCAATACCACCTTTGTATATAAGATCAGTGATTAACTTCAATTCATGAGACACTTCAAAATAAGCCATTTCTGGAGGATATCCCGCTTCCACCATTACTTCAAATCCAGATTGGATTAATTCTGCAACCCCACCGCATAACACAGATTGCTCGCCAAACAGATCGGTAAAAGTCTCTTTATCGAAGGGTGCAATATCTTTTTTACTTCCTTCTAAGGAATTGAGATCAATCACTCCAGCTCGAGTAAAGTGCATTGCTTTAGCCATCCCTAAGCCAATATTCTTCGCATTTCCAGAATAATCTTGATGAACGGCAAGTAAGGCAGGAACACCAAAACCTTCTAAGTATACTTTCCTTTCCGATGGACCGGGTGATTTAGGAGCAATCATGATAACATCTACATTTTTTGGAGGGACTATCCGTTTATAGCTGATATTAAAACCGTGGGAAAAGCACAAGACTTTCCCTTCGGCTAAATTAGGTAAGATAGATTTTTCATATACTACTTGCTGGATTTCATCAGGGATTAATACTTGGATTACATCAGCTTTCTTAGTCGCTTCCGACACTTCATAGACCTCAAAGGCATCATCCATCGCCTTTTGCCAAGATCTGCCACCTTTACGTAATCCTATAATCACATTTAATCCAGAATCTTTCATCATATTTGCTTGAGCGTCCCCTTGGGAGCCATAACCGATCACTGCTATAACCTTATTTTGAATTTTTTCATAAGTACTATCGTTTTCTCTGTAGATTTTCATTTTAGTTCTTCTCCATTGTAAAAAAAAAAAAATTTAATGTAAAAAAATTGAATCGTTCCCGCGAAATAGTGCAACATTTCCTGAGCGGGATGCTTCACGTAAAACATTCATATTGTTCATAGTAGTTAAAAATGCATCAATTTTTTCCGAGCTTCCCACCATTTCTAAAGTAACTTGTTTCAAGTTTGCATCAACAACCTTACCATGATATATCTCTACCATAGATAGTATTTTTTGATGAGTGAGCTCATCCGTAATGACCAGTTTAATCAAAGCGAGTTCTCGAATGATGCAATTATCAGGTTGTAAAATTTGGACTTTTACGACCTCAATCAGCTTATTCATTTGTTTCTGAATTTGTTCGATTTGTTCTTTGGTTCCATCCGTTTTTATTACAATCCGCGACATTCCTTTTTTATCACTAGGTGCCCCGGTAAAACTGATCATATTATGCCCGCGTCTACCAAACATACCCGCAATTTTCATTGTTACCCCAGGATGATCTTCGACTAAAAGTACAATAATATACTCTGAACTAGTTGTAGCTAACATTATCGTGACATCTCCTGTTCATAATACACCGAAAATGCATCTTCATTGGTGTTTTGTACTTTATAGCCAACTACTTCGCTTTCAATTCGAGGAAGTCGTCGATACCAATCATAGATTGATCGTTTTTCCCTTTTTCGGCTGAAGAATGTATTGAGTGCCCCCCCAGGAGGTAACATTGGTAGAATATTGGATTCTGGTTCTATCATTAATTCAACGATAAAGGATTCCTTTGATGAACGACATATTTCAAGAGCCATGCGTACTTCGGCGGGATCAGTTACTCGTAGACCTTTGAATCCATATGCCTCCGCTAATTTCACAAAATCAGGCCAATACTCCCCATTATCGCATTGCAGACATGTTCCAGCATATCGTTTTTCATGGAATAATTCTTGCCATTGTCTCACCATCCCAAGATATTGGTTATTCAAGATCACGATATTGACTTTGATGTTATGTTGCTTGAGGGTTGCTAATTCAGCCATATTCATTTGAAAGGATCCATCACCCGCTATCAACCAGACTTCAGAATCTGGTTTTGCCACCTTCGCTCCAATAGAGGCTGGAAAACCAAAACCCATAGTACCAAGGCCTCCTGAAGTGATCCATGTCCGAGGCTTTCGAATATTCAAATAATGACCACAGTACATTTGATTTTGTCCTACTTCACTCACAACAATATCATCTGGTTCCAATATTTGATTAATTTCATACATCACTTTTTCGGGTAAGATTAGACCAGTTTTTCCAGGAGTAGTTACATTGGGGATACCAGAAGAGGCTTTTAATCCATCTATGAATTTATACCACCATGATTTCATGGGATAAGACTCATTTCTTACCAAAGATTTTTGAATTTGATGATTAAATTCATCCAAAGCACATCTTGCATCGGCAACGATTGGGAGATCGACCGATACATTTTTTCCAATTTCTGCAGCATCGATATCTACATGAATTATTTTTGCATTGGACTGGCCAGGAAATTTCTGTAAATCACCTGTAATGCGATCACTAAACCGACAACCAAGAGCAATCACAACATCCGCTTCAGAAACAGCAAAATTGGCACGTTTCCGACCATGCATTCCAATCAATCCAAGCACATAGGGATGATCATCACTCAAAACTCCTTTACCTTTTAATGTATAGACCACTGGGATCCTAAGAGTGTCGACGAACTGTTGAAGAGCATCGGAGGCATTGGCTAGTAAAGTTCCACCTCCAGCAATGATTACAGGATATTGGGCTTCAGAGATTATTTGCAAAGCCGTTTTTACTTGCCGTTTTACTGCATTGGTGAATGTGATTGGATTATAACCAACTAAGGAGATATCCATAGGAATAGGTAATTTTGCCGTACTTTCGGCCTTTTGTACATCCTTAGGTAAATCAATAAAAACTGGACCAGGTCTTCCCGTTGTAGCGATATGAATTGCTTCTTTAAAAATTCGACCCACATCATTAACATTCTTGATTAGATAATTGTGTTTTGTGATAGCCATAGTAGAACCTATTAAATCGGCTTCTTGAAAAGCATCATTTCCAATTAAATGAGTTGGAACTTGCCCTGAAAATGCCAAGAGAGGAGAGCTATCGTAATAGGCATTGGCGAGAGCAGTGATTACGTTGGTCGCTCCAGGTCCGCTAGTGGTCATAACAACTCCCAATTTCCCAGAAGCGACTGCAAATCCTTCAGCCGCATGGCCTGCAGCTTGCTCATGTCGCATCAAAATACTTCGAATATCCGGATCTTCATAGATTTCGTCATAGAAGGGCATAATTGCACCTCCAGGATACCCAAAGAGGGTGGTGTTTCCTGTTTCTTTTAGGATTTTCTTTATAATTTTCGTGCCTTTGATAATTGTTCAACTCCTTACCAACTAATAAAGTATAATCGATAAGGAGCCAATCTAGCAAATAATAATAAGTACAAGTAAAATGACTAAAATCACGCGAATTTTTAAAAGAAAGAATGGAATTTTTCGAGCGTGAAATATTTTAGACATTAAGATTGGCTCCAAAGATATTGTTTTACTAAAAGTAAGAAAAGTAATTAAACTTTTTGAAAATGCCCCAATTATCAAAATTGAAATACTATATTACAAGTATTAAATCTCAAAATTCACTAAAAATATTTTATTCTAATATTGAGCAATTAGAATGAATTTCGTTAAAAAATCTTTAAATGTCATTTTTATCTCTGGTACTTTGCTATTGAAACCAGAAAGTTTTGATCAATTCCTACATTTTTATCGCTGATTTCACCTCAGGTACTTCCACTGAACTCTGATGTTCCACTGGATTGACATTATTCTTAAGTAATTTATAAATAAATGAATCGACTAAGGCAATAAATGAGGCCAATATAATGTTTGAATGCACTCCAACTGTATTCCATATCTGCCCATCTAGATCTTTAGTTTCTACTAAAACTCGAACACGGGAGGCAGTACCATGATCACTATCATAGACATTGCTGATGCGTACTTTGAAATCAGATAACTCGATTTCGTTTAACGCAGGATAGAAATTTATCAAGGCTTTTCGGAGCGCATTATCTAAAGCACTTACCGGCCCATTTCCAGAATCCGCTGTATGAAAATCGCGTTTAACATCCCCTTGAAAGAAAGAAGTTTTCACATTTGCATCAGTAAAAACTGAAATAGCATTCTTGTTAAATAGATTGCGGGCATCTATAACAACCCTAAAATAATCCACTTCAAAGAACTTTTGGCGATAAAAATTAATATCCCGATTTGAATCTGCGATTAAACTCCGGATCAAAATCTCGAGGGAAGCATCCGCACCTTCGTATGTATATCCCTTCGACTCCTTTGTCTTAATTTTTTTCAAGATTTCAGCAAGGAGAGGATTATCCTTATCAACAGGAATCTCGAATTGAGACATTTTTTGTAAAAGAGCACTTCGTCCGGCCATTTCACTTATTAAATATTTGCGTTTGTTTCCTAAACATTTTGGATTAATATGTTCGTAGAGAGAATTATTTTTCCGAACAGCGGCTATATGCATTCCACCTTTATGGGAAAAAGCATTGGATCCCACAAAAGGAGAATTTGCAGAGGGATTTAAGTTCATAATTTCAAGCGTTACATTTGCTAAGGAAGTTAAATTCGCAAAATTATCCTTCTGGATGATTTTTTGATTTAATTTAAGATTCAAAATTGGGATTAAGGTGATAAGGTTCGCATTGCCACATCGTTCTCCAATCCCATTTAAGGTTCCTTGAACTTGACAACGTCGCCCCGCATCTAAACACAGTTGTGTAAAGACTATGGAATTAGCAACGGCTAAACCAGAATCGTTGTGAGTATGGATTCCTAAAGGAACATTGGTATGTTTCAATATTTCTTGTCCAATTTGTTTTATATCAGAGGGAAGGCATCCTCCATTGGTATCACATAGGATCAGATAATCTGCTCCAGCATTTTCGGCAGCTAACAAAGTTTTTAAAGCATATTTTGGATTTTCGTTGTATCCATCGAAGAAGTGTTCCGCATCATAGATAACTGTTAACCCAGCTTCTTTGAGATATGTTACGGAATCAGCAATCATTGCCAAATTTTCCTCTGGTGAAGCGTGAATAGCTTCTAAATGTAAAATCCAAGATTTCCCAAATATTGTGGCTTTTTTCAGCCCACAAGTGGAAAGAGATAGTAGATTAGGATCATTTTGAGGGATATTTTTCACATTTCTGGTAGACCCAAAAGCCACCAACGCATCCAAAAGTTCAGGTGTGTTTTGTTTTACCATGGAAATCAATTCACGATCTTTCGGGTTGGAAAACGGGTAAATCTCAATATGATTAATATTCAACTGGTTGTGTAGCATCTGAACTAGTAAGTATTTGTCTCGCTGTGATAGCGCTATTCCGGCCATTTGTAAGCCATCGCGTAAAGTAGTATCGTAAAGTTGAACAAGTGTAGTATTCATTTTGATTTCCTGTGAGTTTTTGGTGATTTCCAAGATTTCCAAAATATCCTAATTAAATCTGCACCCTTCACCAAAAATTTAAACGTAAAAACGAGATTATTATCGGCAAAGAGTTTAATATCTTAGCAGATAATAATAAGAATAATCAAAGAAATAATGGTAATAATGCGTAAACCTAACCCTACCTTAGAAAGATTAACAATGGAGGTATTTTGAGGACAGGTTAGTTGTGACATTATTTGAGTTTCTCCTAAAGAGAATATGAAAAAAAGAATAACTATCAATATAAATTTAATGGGGAGGATTATGCTTGGGAGGAATTTTTTTCCCGTACAAGTTTGTTCAAGGCTTTAATCATGGCTAATACGGCACTCATGACCACATCCTCGTGGGTCGCATTGGAAGAGACGATATTATTGGTTTCAATATCTTCCACTTCTATGGATACATGCCCTAAAGCATCAGTACCTCCGGTGATGGCTTCAATATCAAATGAGAGCAATAGAATTTTCGACATTTTGGAAAAACATTTTACAATAGCATTGATGCTGGCATCCACAGGACCATTACCAATGGAGGAGGCAATTCTTTCAATGAAATCTCCATTGTTTCGAATTTTCAACCGAACCGTTGCAGTCGGGGTAACTGATCCGGTCAATACTGTCAATTCTTCTAATATTACGAATTTTTCTTGTTCTGGAATCTCCCCCATCACATCTTTAACGATAGCGAGAAAATCTTCCTCTCGAATTTCATGTCCTTTGTCGCCAATCCTTTTAATGTTATTCCGAATCGTTGAAAACTGCTCATCCGTAGGAATAATACCTATTTCATTAATTTTAGCCCTCAAGGCATGATTACCTGTGTGTTTTCCGAGTTTTATAGATTGGGCAACTATTGCTGATTTGGAATCAGAGCGCGGAATTCCTAATAATGAAGGAGAAATTGGTTCATAGGTTCGAGCATTTTGAATCATTGCATGAGCATGAATACCAGACTCATGGGAAAAGGCGTTTTTCCCAATCAAAGGAGTCAGTCTTCCAATCGAAATTTTTCCACCGCAATATCTTTCTACTAGTTTTGCAGTGGGATAAATTTTGTTATAGATAATATTGGATTTCAATCCATAGAGAGCATACAAAGACATGGCAGTTTCTTCAAATGCCGCATTTCCTGCTCGTTCACCTAAACCTAAGATTGTTGTTTGTGCTTCGGAAGCCCCATTTTCAAAAGCTGCAATGGTATTAGCAACACCTAAACCAAAATCATTATGGCAATGTGCCGAAATTCGGATATTTTTAGGCAACTTATTGTAATGTTCTTTTATTATGTATCCATACGCCATCGGGGTAATAGTCCCAACTGTATCTGGAATATTGATTCGAGTTGCCCCAGAATTTACAGCGAGTTCATTGCATTTAATCAGAAAATCCAAGTTTGTTCGAGTAGCATCTTCGGCCGAGAAGACTACATTGGTAAAATTTTCTTTCGCCTTGGAAACATAGCTTTCAATTTTCGATAGGACTTGATCTTGAGTCATTTTTAATTTATTCTTCAAATGCAGATCTGACGTAGCGATAAATACGTGGATGGCATCCAGATCGGCATCTACAGCGCAATCAATGTCTTGTTGATTTAATCGAGCCAATCCAGCAATTTCTGCCTTTAAGCCAAGTTTCACAATTTCTTTGCAGGCTTGAAAGTCGCCATCAGAGACGACGGGAAATCCTGCTTCAATCACATCGATGCCCAAATTATCTAGACTCCGGGCAATTTCGAGTTTTTCATTCATATTAAATACAATTCCATGGGTTTGCTCACCATCTCGTAGAGTAGTGTCAAAGTAGTAGGCGTGGGGAGGCAAATTCATTTGATTTTGCATCTTTTCCATCATTTGGGAAACTGAAATATTTTTATTTTGGGTCATAATTTGTCTAAAATCTCCTTTTGAATTCTAATGTTTCAACAGCGGCCCCTTAGATTCAAAAGAAAGATGGATTATAATAGCCAAGAATCTAAGAGGCCACTATAATAAGAGAAGAAGAACTAACAATTGCAAGTGTAATAAACCAAGAAGAGAAAATCCACGTAACGATAAAGTGTGAGAATGAGAATTTATCGATTTTGTGCGATTCATAGGATATTCCTTCTTATTTATAATAATGAAAATTTAATCACTGCAAATTAACCCCATTAAATTATCTTTTCATTAAAAACCTTTCTTCAAAACCAAAATTGGTCCAGATGACAAAAAAGTGGTATTTTTAATATATGAATATTTTAAATAACCTATGGAATATGATGAGGCGTTTCATCAAAAATCAGATAAAAAGTTGAGAAATGAGGTTAAAGTGATCAAATCATTTCAAATCAAACATTTCTGGATCATTGAGAAAAACTCATCATTGAACATTTTCTACCATGATTTTTCCCAAGATGGCGAATTAGACGGAATAATGATTTCCGGATTGCTATCAGCCCTAAATCAATTCAGTGAGATGAAAATGGGAAACCAAGGTATTGAATCGGTGAACATGGGAAATTTAAGTTGGGTTTATTACATTAATTCTGAGGCAAACTTGTTATATGTGGCCGCTACGGACCAACCGAGTCATTATCATTTAGTTCTTTCCCAATTAAAAGTCTTAGATCGGGTATTTATCAATGAATACAAAGTGAAAGGTATTTTTTGGGACTTCTGGGATAAGGAAACAACTCAATTCGATGGATTTCATACCAGAATCGAAAAGATCCATTTTCAATGGAAGCGAGCCTATCAATCAACAAATTTAGGTGAGATGTTTGATCTACTGGGAATTTATCAAAATCTCTTTATTAAACTCATTAGAATAGTAGAAAATAAATTTAGTGGGATGCGTCTAAAATATATTTTACTAAATTTGAAGAAGTTGCCGTTAATTCTTGAAACATGGTCTAGAAAGGAAGGATTCGAAAAAACTTTTGAAATATTGCATATCTTTATCCCTCGTGTAGATATGAAAAAAGAAAAGATCATCTTTGTGGAAGCAAATCGAAATAAATTATTTGAGATGAAGGTTGAAGATGTAGACATAGAAATTATGATTGATTTGTTCAATACATCCCTAAAACATTATATCACGATTATTTCAAAAGCATTGGGTGACCATGATTGGGCTCAAATGTTTAAAGAGCAAATTAAACCTTTTTTATTCAAGAATTGGGACTTTTTAGCCCATTTGGATGTTATTAAGGATCTGTTCCATCTCTTTTTGGATTAAAACGTGTTAGAGAAAAAGGAAAAAAAAAGTTACCAACCTGGAGTTTTAGACCGAATTCCAGGGGTTTTAGATTTTATTTTCGCCTTTTGAATTTGATTCTCTAAATCTTTTTGTAAATTTTGAACTTTGCGCATCCTTCCCTCGAGGTCTTTCTCCAATCGCTTGATTTTAGACTTTTCATTTTCAATGTCATTTCGTTCTTTTCTTAGACGTTTCTTTTCATCATTGATTCGTCGATTATCATTTTGAAGGTGTTTATTTTCATTTTTCAATTGATCATTATCACGTTTGATACGATTCCAATCTCCTTTAGCGTCATCAACCTTTTTCTCCATTGAACGCAGTTTCCGTTCGGCTTCAGGAATTTTTTTACGATAATTATTCCATTCATTTTCTGCTTGTTTTCGTTTTTGTTGTGTTTTTTTGAGATCATCAGCAGCATTTCGTTGGATTTTGTTCATACGATCTTCTTCTTGCTTCCGTTTCTTTCTTAAAGCATCTTTTTCATCTTGAATCCGATCACGGACTTTGTTTAAATCATCTTTCTCTTGATTTAATCGCTTACGTTCATCCCTTATCCTATCTTTTTCACGATTCAAGCGATCTACTTCATTTTGCAATTGATTTCGTTCTTTTTCTAGTGCTTTTCGATCCCTATTTGTTTTATTGAGACGTTCTTTTTCGTTCTGGAGATCGTCAATTAAATTTTGTTTCTTACGCTCAAGATTTTGGACATCCCGATCAAGACGATCTTTTTTCGAGTCAAAATCTTCAAGTTGTTCTTTTGCGTCATTGATTTTATCCTGAACTTTTATGCGGGTTTTTTTAATCTGATGATGGCGATCTTCAAGATCTTTCTCTCGATCTTCCAACTCTAGTTCTTTACGTCTAAGAACTCCATTTTTGTCTTCAAGATCATAAATTACATTGTCAAGTCGTTTCTTTCCTTCATCGAATGATTTATTCAAACGATCGATGTCTTCAACAATATTTTTCCGATCACGCTCAAGAATTTTGATATCATCAATCTTGTCTTTTCGTTTTTGTTCAAGTTCATCAAGGGAATCGGAATATTGTTGCATTTTGTTAAGTATTTTTTGCCATTGATTTCGTTCTTCTTCTAGTTTTTGACGTTCCGCTTCAAGTTTTTTGCGTTCAGATTTTAGTTGATTTGAATCAAGATCCGAGGGAGTTTTCGATGAAATAACAGGTGTTTTCACGCGAATAGTAGAATCGGGAGTTTTTTGCTTTACCACTTTGATCACAAAATAAATTTTGGAGATTGAGTTATTCTTACTCTTATATAAATTGCACCAACTTCCCTTATTTATGTTCGGTTAAGGTTAGAAAAAACTAAACACATAAAAAGCTGGAAACGATGATAAGGATCAAATTTCTTTTTTTCTCTGAAAAAAGGAAATGTAAATAAAAAAAGTGAAAACATATGTCAGAAGATTTTGATGACTTAGATGAAGATTTGGATGAAGATATCGAAGATAAAACCCCTGCTATTGCCTCAAAAACACCAAATGCGGCACAAGCACCAGGAGGTAAAGATATTTCAGTTTTCTTCATGTCTACAATTGGTCCTGGTGAGAAAAAGCAGAAATTACTCGTGAACACTGGAAATCAAGTTGGAGATATTAAAACAACTGTTGGAAATATATTTGGAGTTAATCCATCCGATTTTCACTTGTCCCATGGTGGAGTTACCATGGATGAAGGAAAATTCATAATGGATTATCCCGTCAAGGACGGAGATACAGTTTTACTTATTCCCGCAAGTACTGCGGGAATATAAAACATAGTTTCCTTTTTTTTCAATTACTATTTTTTTTTAAAAATTATTGAGGGATTATGTTTTGGAAGAATCAAATTTCTTTTCTAAAGATCTTACTGAATCAGAGCGCCAGCTTTATGACAGACAATTCCGGTTAAAAGGTTGGGATCAGCGAATATTGAAGAATGCTCGAGTTTTGATTGCAGGTGTAGGCGGTCTCGGTTGTGAAATAGCAAAAAATCTTACTATGCTTGGAGTTGGTCATATTGATCTAGTTGATTTGGATGTAATTGAGCATTCAAATTTAAATCGCCAAATGTTATTCATTAATGCAGATATAGCGAAGCCTAAAGCTATCGCCGCAGCGGAAATGTTACAAAAAATTAATCCTAATATTACATTGAAAGGATACCATACATCCCTTGAAAATTTGCCCCCTATTCTATTCAAGAAAGCAGATGTCATTGTAGGCGGATTAGATTCCATGAATGCGAGGGTTAATTTAAACCTACAAGCAATTCGATTTAATAAACCTTTGGTAGACGGTGGAGTTAATGGGTATCATGGTCATATTTATACGATCTTTCCTTTTGAAAACGCATGTTATGAATGCCATCCAACATCGTCGACTGAAAGTGATGAAATGGCCGCCTGTACTGTTGTTGGAATACCCCGTAAACGAGTTCATTGTCTTTTCAAAGCAACGATGGCCTATGAAGAGAAATTTGCAAAGGATCCAGATCCACAAAATTATGAAGATATTAAATTCCTAAAATCCTTTGCGAATAAGTTAGTCGATAAATATGGATTTAAACCAGATTTTACTGTAAAAGAAGTTATAAATATCATAGATCACCATGAACCAGGTATTATTACGATTAATGCAGTAATTGCGAGCATTCAATCTCAAGAAATATTGAAAATTCTCAACTATCTTAAGGGAAATACGGCATTAGGAATTCCAAGCAAAGAATATATTATTTATAATGGTATGACTGAACGATTTTATCATTTAGAAAAGCCGCGAAACCCCGAATGCTTTCAATGTGGCAAAAATGTGTTGCGTGAAGAATTCTATCTGCGAAAGGACCAAAACCTAGAATGTATCATAAATGCCTTGAAGATGAAGGGATATCATCTAGATGAAGAGATGGAACCTATTTTGACGGTACCAGATTTTGATTCACTAAGAGAGTTGGATTTAGAAAAAAATGCTAAGGAGAACAAAATACGGTCACTGTCTTTAATTACTCTTTCTGGGTTTCAAGAAGGGGAAATATATGTCACTATACGGTTATTTAAATAGACCAACTTCATTTTTTTTTAAACATACAATTGAAAAATACAAATAGCTATAAAAACATAGTATTAGCAATAAATAAAAAGAGTTTAGAAATATGAGTCTCAGACAAAAAAGAATTACACAAGATTACGCTAGATTAAAGAAATTGTACAAAGATGGGACAATTAAACAATTGAAAGCTTTTGATTCCAGTAAAAAAAGTATTGATCACTTGAAAATACTGTTAGTAGGACCAAAAGGAACAGCCTATGCAAAGGGATTATTTAGGCTTGAGATGAAATTCCCAGCAGAGTATCCAAGCCAACCACCATTCGTTCGTTTACACACACCAATATGGCATCCGAATTTTTGGCCCAAACCTACCGAATATGTAGGACAACGAAATATTTGCTTAGCGTTAGTGGATCCAAACTACATAGGAAAGAAGGGAGGTTGGAGTCCTTCAAAAACGGCAGTTACAGTGATTCAAGCAATTACAGCAATGTTGAACACTGCTGGATCGTATATTAATCCAACAGACGTATTTAATAAAAAAGCAGCGCTGGAAATGATGAAAGAGCCGAAAAAATTTGATAAAAAAGTCAAAAATTTAGTCAAGAAATACGCCAACAAAAAATGGTGATCAGGTAATTATTATGGAAAATGAAAACGATTCTCCTGAAATCAAGGAATTAAAAGTAAAATTAAAAGCAGAAATGCTAAAGCAATTAAAAAACGAGATAAAAAAAGAAGTTCTTCAAGAAATCTATCAGGAACTCAAAAATGAAGAGAGTAATGAGGAAAAATTTAGCGAACAAGAAATGCTTTCCGATGAAACTCTGAGTACAAGTTTTAAAAAAATAGTGAAGAAAAATAATGCCCAAGCGAATAGTGAAAAGTTAATTGGCTCCCAAATGGCACCAGTAAAAGAAGAAGAAAAAACTCTAATTTCAGCAAAAGCCATTTTAAAAATTGCAACTCATGCAAAAAAATATGCAAATGACAAAATAGAAAGATCTAAATGGGTAGAAGTTATTGGTTTATTGGCGGGAAAGTGGGATGAGCCCAATGAAGTACTTTATATTGAAGATGTCTACCCAATGGGGCATGGAAATGCCATTCATGCAGAAATTAAAGATTATAACAACTATGTTAAAGCATACACCGACTTGCAAAAAAAAGGCCTCTTTATTTGCGGATGGTATCACTCCCATCCATCCTATGGACTATTTTTAAGCTCTGAGGATATGGGGACTCAAGCTCGTTATCAGAAATTATGGAAAAAATCGGTAGCATTAGTTATCGATCCTTACCAAATTGATGGAAGTTCATATGGATTTAATATTTTCCGTGCTAATTTAAAGACTGCCAAGTGGTATGAAGTTCCGTTTAAAATCAAAGGAAATATCTCTCCAAATGTCCTTCCCGAACTGTTGGATTTTGCTAATCCTATTGTAGATGGTCAAGATTTGTTTTTGGAATATGACGAATAAAAATAAATAATTTTTTTTCCATCCTTTTTTTAGGGATTTTTAATTTTGGGAACTTAGGTAAAAACAATGAAAGTTTCAAAGATCATTTTATATTTTGTAGTTCTTGTAGTTAGCTTACTCATTGCAGTTTTTACCGGAAATGCACCAAGTGATTCTTTGAATGGTTTCTTTTCACATATATTACTTGGATTATGGCTTTGTATTTTATTCGAATATGTTTCCAAGATAAAACGAGTCCGCGAATATAGTGCTTCGCTGAATAATTTTGTAATTATATTTGGGGGTTTATTAGTAGGAACATTTTATGGGATTTGGGGAGATTTTACAACAATTTTGCAGGATGTGGTACTGCCTATCAATGTATCCTTCAATATTTGGACTCTAATTCTTGCTGTCCCCTATTTATTTTTTAGTATGATCTTATTGTCGTTTTGCATTTCAAAATATTTTACCGTTTTCATTGGAACCAAATCAATTGATGCTCGTCCATTTATGATCATTACAAGTTTGATTCTCATTTCTTTTGATTTTATTTATCTTGTTCTGGGAGGAAACGTGTTTCAAAATATTGCGCCTGAAACTTCTGGAATCAATTTGATAATTCTTCTGAATTTGTGTGTATTAGTAATCTATTTTCTCTTTGCGATCACCAAACGTAGGCCCAGAATCTCAGGATTTTCAATGCGAGGTGTTTCTAATAGGTTGAACAATATCGATCGTCAAATAGAGGACGCAGATCGTTTTGCCGATGCAGCTCGCCAGAGAGAGAAAAAAGCCCAAGCCCAAGAACAACAGAAGCGTGACCAGAGAAGAAGACAAAGAGATTTGGAGAGAAAACAATCTCGTCGTCGTGAGCAGGAAGAGAAAGCCCGGAGAAAACAACAAAGGGAACAAGAACGCCTACAACGTTCAAAGTCCAAATCGTCTTCTAAACCAAAAGTTTCTAGGACCACCTCTTCTTCCTCAGTAAGCAAAAAAGAACTTTTACGTATGAAACCAAAGACTGGAGTGTTAACCCCCGATGATTTCAAGTGTATATTCTGTTTTGAACTTCCGAGTACTTCTGACGGGCATCGGGGGATTGTTCTCTGTCCAAATTGTAATTATCCCGCCCACGTGGATGAATTCAAAAATTGGGTACGCACTTCTAGTCTATGTTCTCGTTGTGATGGGACGATTCCAAGCAGTTTTCGCCGTAATCCCAAAGTAATCCAAGTGAAAGACTACTTACGGGCCTACAAATTTTGGAAGAAAAAATTTTGAAAATAAATAAAGCAAATAATATTTTATAGCTCTTCTATGGTTGAAGAAAACAAATTTGATCAGATCAACTCATTAGAATCAAAAGCAAAATATCGTTCATATTTATTGTTCTTATCTGGCCAAATGACCTCAATTTTTGGCTCGTCAATTATAATGTTTGTATTAATTTGGCATTTAACGGATATGGTGGGAGAAAACAATACAATTCTCTCCTTGGCATTCTTTTTAGGGCTAATTCCTATTGTCATTTTATCCCCCATTGCAGGTGTGTTTGCCGACAAACATGACAAAAAGAAGATTATTATAATTGCCGATTCAGCTCAAGCATTTTTAACCTTAGGTATCATCCTAATTTTCTACTTCTCTGAGGTGAAAGTATGGCACATTCTCACTTTGAACTCATTGCGGAGTGTTTGTCAAGCATTCCATGAACCGGTCACTTTTTCATTGATTCCTCAATTGGTCCCCCCCTCAAAATTATCTCGTGTTAATGGTATCAACTTCTTCCTTTCTAGTATCATCCGAATAATTGGGCCCGTCATTGGAGCTTGGTTAATGGTATTCCTTGCGGTAGAGTTGATTCTTTGGATAGATATTATTACATTTCTTCTTGCTCTACTGACGATAATCCAAATTAAAATTCCGAAATCGCTTAAAGAGAAACAAATCGAGCAACAAAAACAAGAAATGGGAGATGCCTATGAACACCCTCCAGAACCATCCTTTTTCACGCAATTTAAAGAAGGGATCCATGCAATCAAAGAAATTAAGGGATTTACAGGTATCATGATTTTAGCAATTTTTGCAAACTTCATTATGCAACCCTTAGATGTGCTTCTTCCGAATTTTATTAAATATGAACATTTAGGTGAGAAACAGCACTTAGGGTACTTCATGGCATTCTTACAAGCAGGCATGTTATTAGGAGGATTAATTTCTGCCCTCAAGAAACGGTGGAAGAATGTTATAGCAATTATGTCTGTGGGATTATTTTCAACTGGAATCGGATTGTTATTGCTAGGTGTGATAGGGCAAAGTAATTTCATTTTGCTGTATACAGTAGCATTTTTCATGTTACTACTCAATCCAATTGTAAATGCACTTTTTCAAACAACTCTTCAGAGGAGTGTCCCTCCTGAAAAAATGGGAAGAGTTATATCCGTTGTGGTAAGTTTAGCTACTTTAGCCTCTCCCATTGGTATGATCCTTGCTGGCCCTATTGCTGATGCATTGG
This sequence comes from Candidatus Lokiarchaeum ossiferum, assembly GCA_025839675.1. GTDB lineage: Archaea > Asgardarchaeota > Lokiarchaeia > Sigyniarchaeales > Promethearchaeaceae > Lokiarchaeum > Lokiarchaeum ossiferum. The sequence goes on along the minus strand of CP104013.1, from coordinate 3,533,537 downwards.
GTTCGATTCGAGAATTGTATGTTTGGTGTGGAATTTTAAACATAATAATTGTTGCTTTCACTCTCTATTCTAAAAATAGCAGGATATTTTTGAAAGAAATGCAAACCCAACAAGATACTGTGCACCTGGAAGCGGATTAATTTTTTTTTTTGATTTATACTAGTTATCAAGCGCATTTCAATAATTCGATAGAAATACATAATCAAAATAATAAATTTCGCTTAAATGCAAAATTGATTCAAAAGGATAATTAATTTCATTTGATCTCTTGATTAACTGATTTTATTTGAAATAACTTTGATGGATGTGCAGTTATTCATGATACCATCTTATCATTGAGTTATCATGTAAAATCACTAAAACAGCATTTTCATCATTATAGGGAGTATAATGATAACATCTACCATAACCCTTAAATATAAAAAAACCATAATATAGATAAAGTAGTTCAAAAATGTAATCTCAGCATAGCAGATCACATTTACAGGAGATAAGATATTGGGTAAATCTAGTGATGAAAAAGTTAACTTAGCAAGACAACTTCTTCAATTAGGTGTGCCCTATCGAGAAATTCAAGCTACTTTGAAATCCAAATTTGGAAGTGGGATGTCGAACACCACTCTCAAAAAAATGCAAGAAAAGATGGAAGAAGCCAAATCTCTTCGTGAGCAGTTAGATCGATGCCAAGAAGAACGAAACCTATATAAGAAATTATATTTCGAATTATTAGAAGCAGTAAAAAAGAAACTGTGACCCCTTTTTTTATATTGGTGATAAACGCGATGAAAAACTCTAATCTCATAAAAAAAAAAACAATGGTCATCCTTTGGATTATGTTATCTCTGGTTGTCTATCATTTTGTACCAAGTGTTTCTAGTCTTGATGGAGATGTAATCAAATGGTTGCTTCTGATTTTTCCAATTCTTTCCGGATTTTATCTATATATTTGGATATCCATTTATAGGCCAATCTCTTTCAGTATGAAGAATTATGAGATTATAATGATATTGGGCTGGAGTTTCATAAATCTAATCAAAATTGGGTTGTCTTTTGATCTTGATGGAACTATCTTATCATTCAATAGCACTTTTGGGATATTTGGGATTACTATTATTTTTATTATCATAGATATCTTCATACTAATCAGAATTTCATTAGATTATGAGGAGAAGTTTAATAAATGGATCAAATTGGAAATTTTTTCTAGAAATGAGGCAAAGGGAAAGGAAATAATATTTTTCATTACAATTCAGATGATTTTGTTAGAATTAGCAATTTTTACGGTATTTGTTTTACTATTTGGTTGTTTTAGTTTTGCATTTATTGGAGCAATTATTTTTTGTATTTATCACCAAAAACACAATCCATCCACACAAGATTTAACAAAATATGTGCGATTAGTTTTTTTTAGTGGAATCTCTGGAAGCACTATGGGAATTTATGTCGTTTATATCTATTATTTAGGAGAGATATTCGCTGGAATGTCAATTTTAATTGATATAATATTATTGCTAATATCATTAACTGGAATAGTAGCGTTTTATGCTCATTTTGCACAGATTCATTACTATCCTATTGAAAAATATGAATATATAGCCACTGGAGAAAATTCTCATACAAAGAAATGTAACTATTGCTCTACCCCATTCCAAGAAGTCAATATAACAGAATTAATTGATCAAGGGAAAAGTACCTGCCGTTTTTGTGGAACGAAACTTTACAAATATGAAGTCGTTCAACTTGAAGAAAAAGAAATGTTAGAAGAACATGAAAAAATTCTAACCGATTTTAACAAAAAACTCATAATTGACCTTGATAATTTAACCCAAAAGTTCACAGAAACTTCAATTCAATTTTTTTTATAATATGGTGGTGATGTATACAATGAAAAACCCAAATCTAGCAAAAAAAATTTCAATAATTTTTCTTTGGATCATATTTTCTCTTGTTTCTTATCCGTTTGCACAAAATTCTGAAGTTGTGAGTAATGATTGGAAAATTTCCGAATGGTTTATTATCATTTTTACAATTCTTTCGGGATTTTATTTATATACATTGATCTCTGTTTATCGACCGGTCTCTTTTAATATGAAGAATTATGAGATCTTAATGATACTAGGCTGGGTTATTATGAATTTTATAAAAATTTCAATTATACCTGCTTGGAGTAACAATATTGGTGCATCGTGGAGTACATTTACCGCAATAATTGCAGATATACCAATATTATTATTAATATCTGCTCATTATGAAGAAGAGGGCAGGAAATGGATCAATATACAATTTCATTATAGAAATGAAGCGAAAGGAAAAGAAAAACTCATATTTATTATATTACAAGTTCTTTTAGTTGAAATGGCAGTTTTTTTAAGTTTAGAAGGAGGTAGCTTCATTTTCGCGTTTTTAGGAGTGATTAATTTCTATCGATATCATCAAAAATATAAACCTACTACACAAGATTTCACAAATTACATCCGTTTGATTTTCTTTTGTTGCATTTCTGGAAGTATTATGGGATTTTTAATATCCTACTGTTATTATATGGGAGAAATCAGAATTGTTTGGGAAAATATTATAGATTTAATTTTATTATTAAATTCTTTTAGTGGGATAATAGCCTTCTATGCCCATTTCACACAACTTCGTTATTATCCAGTTGAAAAAGATGATTTTACAGCAGGAGGAAAAGTATCTAATACTAAAATATGTAAGTATTGTTCCACACCTTTCCAAAAAGTCAATGTTTCAGAATTAATTGACCAAGGGAAAAGTTTCTGCCGTTATTGTGGAACAAAACTTTACAAATATGAAGTAATCCAGCTTGAAGAAAAAGAAATGTTGGAAGAACATGAAAAAATTCTGACCGATTTTAATAAAAAACTCATCATTGACATTGATAACTAACCGAAGACAGACCTCACTGAAAAAAACCCCTCTGCATCCAAAAAGACACAACCCAACCCAAAAAGACTTTTTTTTTTTTATTTTTTTTTCTGCAAAAATCCTTTCCTCATATTGAATAAATTTTGATTCTTGACTATTCAGGACATCTGACCCTATAAAATGATATTATTCATTTTTGTCCATACTTGTTTGATTAAATTTAGAATATGTGGTAATTTCCTTAGAATAATCTTTAAGGACACCTTAAATTTTCTGTTTTTCTTCTTTCAATCCAGCATATAGAAGGAAACCTGCAGGTATAATAGTTATGCTTACGATGAGAAGAATTGTTCTTCCTGTTGGATTATTGAGAGTATTGAAAATGAAATTCCCAATAACGATGAGATCCATCAATAATATTCCAATAATACTATAGATAAATTTCCGACTGTATTTAGAGGATTTTCCCCCCATCTGTTTGAATAATCTAAAACCTGAAAATATTACGGCGATTGCGATACTCTGAGAAATTACTAACCCATAAATACAAAAGGCAAGGGACCAAACAGGAACACCCACATCTAATGGATCTTGTAAACGGGTTGAATATCCTATATCGTTTAAACCAGAATCATATTGCCATTGAACTCCACCGAATATTCCAATTAAAAATAATCCTAATAATAAAACAAGGAATAAACCAATATATTGGAATTGTTTACTTAAGGTAAAGGCTTTTTGAGATTTGAAAAGGATCTGATTGAAGAAAAATAACTGCAATATTCCTATGATTGTTAAGGAAATGGTGAGAATATTTCCGATTATATTGAATTGAAGATTGTCAAATCCTCGATATAAAATATTGATAAATAATCCTATTGCGGGAATGATGAAAACTCCTGCTAAAGTTAAAGAAATTCGTGTTCTTTTACGGGCGATAATTTTATAGCCCCAAAACAAAAACATCATCATGATAGAGCCGTTGATGAGAAATGTCTGAAGAATTGCTGTTGATACCATATAATCACAACCTATTATAGATTATTACAAAATTGTTCTTTATTAATTTAAAGGAAAAAAGAAAGATCTTCGTCTTGCGAATTGTCAGAAAATAAAGACTGAAAAGAAAGAAATAAAACAAAAAAAAGGAAATAGATTAATACTTATTGACAGTTTAAACAAATGGAGTCAGCCCAAGAAGGACATTTCACCATCATTTCCTGGCAATTTTGACAGCATCCTCCATTCTTGGTAGAATTAGTACAAGATTCACATACAAACACGTTAAAACATTCAAGTTTAAAACCTTCACTGCATTCTGAGCAAAAGGAATTGCCGCAAGATTCACAGATTAGTGCACAACATTCTCCATAAAAAGTTCCTCAGGAACAACGATCAATTTCATTATCATCCCAATCGGATTCTGCCCCACATAATCCACAATACCATCCTTGAGACGGTCGACCCATAGTTTTATTTTATCTATCTCTTTTAAAAAGCCGAGAAATTTCCAACCACTTGATACATTTATAAGCAAGTAAAGAAAATTTAGAAAATGGAGGAATTTGTTTTGACTGAATTAACATATGAACCCTATCATAAACTATCACGAACTGAATTTATAATCAATCTGGCAATTGCAGCATTGGTACTTATCACGGGAATTATTCTCCTCGCACTCAATTTAAATGAGAGCTTTGATTCAAGTAATGAGGCTCTTGTTCAGATTTTTGAAATCATCACATTATTTGGAGATGAAGAACTTTATATTGTATTTTTTGCTGTCTTTTATTTTGGAATTGACAAAAAATTTGCTAAACGACTGCTGATCGGTTTTCTTATATCCCTTCATCTCACCGATTTTGGAAAAACGTTGTTCAAAGATCCGAGACCTTTATCCAATGATCTTCGAGGAGAAGATGCAGCGACAGGATATGGATTTCCAAGTGGACATTCTAGCGGAACCTTGAGTTTTTGGGGCTATACATTTTTCAATTTCAAGGGAGAAGAAAAGAAAAAAGGAATTCCATGGCAATCTTTAGCGATCTTTTTGATTATAGCCGTTCCGATATCACGATTAATAATTGGGGTCCACGATCTACAAGATGTCATTGGGGGAATTGTTGTAGGATTTATTGTTATCACTCTCTATATGTTCTACGCGCCGAGAGTGAGAGAAGTTACAAAATCTTGGTCAATGAAAAAACAGATTGGAATTGGAGTCACAGTAAGTGTAGGTTTATGGATTTTAAGCTCTTTACTCCTTTATTTAGTTAATTTCGCAGATGGAATAGATTATCTTAAAGATGCTTTTCAACAACTCTCCGTTTCTTGTGCCTTAATGTGTGGTGGAGCAATTGCATTTCCATTAGAGGTAAATCATATTAAATACGACCCACGTCCTTTAATTTGGTGGAAAAAACTAATTGCCATTGCAATCGGATTTGCATTAACCTTTGGGATATTTTTAGGAGCGGGATTTTTGTTCGATCTCTTCCCCAGCATCTATTTTATAACTAGATTCATTAAATATGGACTAATGATGATTATAGCAGGTCTAGCTGTCCCCTGGTTACTCAAAAAAATATTTAAACAGTGATTTTTTCTCTTTTTTTACTTTACTTTTACTTTTCTTTACTAATTTGGCATTATTTTTAACAAAATTCACTGGAAAATGTTCCTGGATTTACAATTTCCCATAAAATATTGGACGATGCCTTTTTTCTCTTTTAAATCAAAGTAATGAGTCAACAACGATTAATTACTTGGAAACAATGTTCTTTTTCGGAAATCCTAGTCTTCATTGACCCATTTAACTAAATCGTTGTATATATCTTTTGCGAGAGAGTATCCTTGGTTGAATAATTTGACCAATTTTTCGGTATTTTTTGTCGTTCTTCCAACATCTAATAACATCTCTGGACGCAAAATGAAGACTTTTCCTTCGCTTTCCATTGTGTCAAGTAGATCTAAAGTATCATTATACATTTTATGCCTAGAAATCATTAAGTTCTGCAGTTGATCATAGCCTTTGAACATCTTTTTGATTAATTTAAGATGTTTAAAGGGTTCCTTACGATATCCTTGAGGTTGTGTTAAAATAACTACACATTTTGTACATCCATCCTCAAATGCTTTTTGGACTGGAATCGGATCTGAAACTCCTCCATCCAAATACGGAGTATCATTGATATATCGAAAAGGAGTAATTAAAGGTAGACTGCAGGAAGCAGCCGTGATATTCATAATTTCTTCTGAAGAATGGTTACTTTTGTAGAAATACTCGATCGAAGCGGTTTTAGCATTTGTGACCCCGATGACATGTTCTGAAGAGGAATTGAAGTATTGATCATAATCGAACGGTATCAAATTATTTGGAAGTTCTCGGAAAATGAAATCCCATCCGAAAATACTTCTCATTTTAACGAAATTTTTAAGACTAAGAAAACGAGAGTCTTTAATGTATTGAATATCCACTTTCCAATTTCGGCCAATTTGCTGGGAGACATACGAAAGTGTATTAGACGCTCCGGCAGAAACACCTATCACATAAGGAAAATGAAGATCTTTTTCAAGAAAATAATCGAGTATTCCGCAAGTATGAACTACTCTTTGACCTCCGCCTTCACAGCATAGACCGATTTTTTGGGAAATTTCCATTGCTACAATTTTAGTTAAGATAAGGTCAATAAAAACACTTTTTTTACTCTATAGGGGGAATGTAGTAACTTTGAAGTTACCCTACAAATTGACAGTAAATCGTTCGAGAACGGGGTTTTTCATCGAATTCACAAAAAATAATCTGTTGCCAAGTACCCAACATAATGCTTCCATCAATAACAGGCACAGTATAAGTTGGTTTTATGAGAAAACTCCGCAAATGGGAATGTCCATTGTGATCTCCCCATGTTTGATGATGAGCATAATCTGGACCTTCAGGCGCAATTTGATGAAGGAGTGCAGGAATATCATGATTGATTAACCCTGGTTCGTATTCTACACAGCTGATTCCTCCTGTACTACCAGGACAAGAGATATTCAGAATTCCATTTTTTATTGAGCTTTGATTGGCTAGGGATTGAATCTGATCTGTTATATCCACGATTTCATCAACTTTTGTGTTTATTTTTATTTTGTGTAATTCAGAAACCATGATCATTATTTGGATTTGCACTAAATAAATCAATTTACATTATCCCAAAATTTTTTAAATTAGACATGCCTAATATTAATTAGGATTTCTTCCATCCCAAGTTATTAACTCAAGTGATCATCATGAAAATTCTCATCTATGGTGCAGGTGTGATAGGCAGTCTTTATGCCACACGATTATATGAAAATAGGGCAAATATTGAAAAAATTCTATCACAGCTTCAAACTGATCAAATAGATCAAGGAACTTCCTCTTTCCAAATTACTTTACTTGCTCGAGGGGCAAGATATTCTTCAATAAAAAAGGAAGGAGTTGTAATAGAGCACTATCTCCAACAACGACGTACCCGCGAATATGTGCCAGTAATTGAAAAATTGTCCCCTAGCGATTATTTTGATTTTATCATTGTTATTATGCGGAAAAATCAGATAAAAGAAATTTTACCGAAACTAAATCAAAATATTTCACCTAATATTGTTTTTATGGGAAATAATGGAACATGTATCGAAGATTTCAAAGATGAAATAGATCCTAAACGGATTTTGCTAGGTTTTCCCTCAGCAGGAGGACAGCGGGAAGATCAACTAATCAAATCAATCTATCGAGAGGATTCACCTCTAACGATTGGGGAAATCTCAGGAGAGACAACTCGTCGAATTAAAACATTGAAAACGATTTTAGAAACGGCAGGAATTCAAGTAAAAATCGCAGAAAACATTGATGCTTGGTTGAAATACCATATAGCTTTAGTTAGTCCATTAGCCAATGGAATATATTTAGCAAAGGGAGATAATTTTGCCTTAGCAAAAAATAAACATGCAATGAAACTCATGATAACCGCTATAAAGGAAGGATTCAGAGTCCTTCAAGATTTAGGACATCCCATTACCCCAAATTATCTTAAAAAGTTGTACCACATGCCTCGTTTCGTCCTTCGAATGATGCTAAAAAAATTAATGGGTTCTGAAAATGGAAAATTAGCCATGCGAGATCATGCGATGGCAGCTCCGGATGAAATGTTACAGATTGCGAATGAATTCAAAAAAATCAAACAAGAATCTTCAATTCCTACTCCATCAATCGATACATTATTTGAGTATCTGCCAAACAATTGAGTGAAAAGAACCATAATAATTTTTTTATTGACCACGGCAATTTTAATGCACAGGAAGATATATGGTAAAACTACTTCCTTCATCAATCTTAGATTCTACTTCAATATGCCCACCATGCTTCTTAACTATAGAATAACACACCGAAAGTCCAAGCCCAGAACCTGTTTCTTTGGTAGTAAAATATGGATCAAAAATTCGTGGCACCACATCGGGAGAAATCCCACGTCCATTATCTTGGACTGTTATTTGGATCGATTTCTGAAAGTTCAATGAACTATTTAATTTAGATGCATCAGTAATATTACAGGCTTTAATTAAAATTACAGCATTTTCCATATTATTACTAATTTCAAATGATTGATAAGCATTTAATACCAGATTGTTTATAACTTGACTAATTTGGCCCGCATCAACATTTATTTTCCATAAATCGGGAGCAATATCATAGGTGGGTTTTACACTTAATCCTCGTAAAGTAAAATTGCAGGTTTCTATAATCAAATCCTGAATTGTTGTTAGTTTTTTTGTTGGAGCGTCTCCCTTGGCAAAAAGCAATAATTGGTTAGTTAGTTCTTTGGCCCGTTGAGATGCATTTTCAACTTCTTCTAATATCTCACGTAGTTCAGGAGTTAAGGCTGAATCTTCCGATCGAGCTAATGAAATATTACCTAGGATGGTAGTTAAAAAATTATTAAAGTCATGGGCAATTCCTGCAGCAAGAAACCCAATAGATTCCATTTTTTGATTCTTCCACAACTCTTCTTCCATTTGCTTATTTTTTTCCTCAATTCTTTTTCGTTCGGATATGTCTCGCATGATGGTAGAAAAGAAATTAACCTTGCCTGAATCATCGCAATGAGTCATTATTACTTGCGAAACTGGAATTTCTATTAAATTTTGGGAGATTAAAGCAGTCTCACCTCTCCAAACACCATTTTTAATGGCTTTAGGAATTCCTTCGCGGGAAATCTTCTCAAAAGCCCATTTTGGGTGAATATTTTCGATCTTCATCTTGCTTAAATCAGATTTTTTTTCTATTCCAAGCAAGGCAAGACCTGCACTATTCATAAAAGTTAAATTTTGCATTGCATCAGAAGTAGAAATGAGATCAGTGGTTGATTCAATAATAGCATTTAAACGCTCCCGTTCAGCTTCAGAATTTTTAATGAAAGAGATATCATGGACTCGTGCTTGTACATAGACGTTTCCTTGAATCTCCATCCGATTGAGTAAGACAGTCGCTTGAAAATTTTCCCCAGTAGTTCTTTGATGAACCCATTCAAAAAAGTGAGAACCAGTATCCAAAGCAATTTGAATCATTTGATCTGCTTTTACAGAACTTAATTGTCCATCTGGTTGAAATTTAGGAGAAAAATCTGCGGGAGTTTTTCCAACAAACTCTGATTGTTGTTGAATTCCAAATAACTTTAAAGTACCGATATTTGCTTCGATGAAACCCTTATTAGGAACTAAAATCATAATCGCATCATGGGAGCTATCATAAATGGCGCGATGTTTAGCTTCACTGACATTAAGGGCAATTTCTACTTCTTTCCGATCTGTAATATCTTTCAGTAGGGACACAAAAAAGCCTTTTCGCGGACTATAGGCTGTTACATCAAACCATGTCTGAGATTCTTCATGAAATGATTCAAATTGTAAGGTTTTCCCCGTTTTAACAACAACCTTATAGTTTTCAAAAACTAAGGGTTTTCGGTTTTGAAAATCGGGTATGAGTTCCATTATCGTTTTTCCTGCAATATCATCACCGAGACCTGTCATTTCAGCAAACCTTTTATTATAATCGAGAAATATATAGTCAATTGGATTTTGATTTTCATCATAAATCATCTGATGATAAGCAATTCCGAGAGGACTTTCTTCAAAGAGCAACCGAAAGCGTTTCTCACTGATTTTTAACTCTTCTAAGAATTGTTTTCTTTGAGATATGTCTCTTACGACTATAAATAACAGTTTACTACTTTCAAAAATTCTGGCAGTTAATAAAATTTCAGCAGGAAAAATAGAACCATCATTTCGTTTAAGAAGAGCATCAAAATGATGAGAACCATTCAAAAAAGCAATTTTTATGACATTTTGAGCCATTTCAAGTGATGAAAGACCATTAAGTTGGAACTCAGGAGTAAAATCTAAAAAACTACATGAGAGGAATTTTTCTTTTGATGAATACCGGAGTAATTTGAAGGCCGCTTCATTACAATCCGAAAGTTTTGAATTTTCATATATAATGATAGCATCCGAAGTATTTTCAAAGAGAACTTTGTATTTTGTTTCCAGAAAGGTGTGAGCATCTCGAGAAATGGAAGAATTAAAATCGTTCTGTGGCAAAGTTCTCAAAATAATATTCTCAGTCATAGGTAAAAAGGTTGGGTCAAGGAAAAAATTCGGAAAAATAAAAAAACACTTTTGACTTCAAGTTTAATCAGCCAAATTTTCATATACGTTATAGTCAATCGAAGAATGAGCAGTTTCTGCAATAAATGTGATCAAATCTAAAGCATGATTCGAATAATTATCGGATTGAAAATGATTTTCGGAGAGTTCTTGATAGTTTTCAGTGTCAGAATCAAAATAAATGTTTCCTGAATCAGAAGTTCCTGAAAAATCATAACGAATTAGAGAAGTTGGAATACTAAGTTCGACATCGATTGAACCAGAAGTGGATTCTAAGGAAGTAGTGACATTTGCACCCATCGCATCAAAATGTTGGTTCCAATTTATATCAATATAAGATGAAATGGTTGTTGCAGTGATGTTCACATCTTTCGAGAAAGTAAGAGATTCAAATTCTAAGCTAATTGAAGCACTTGTTCGATAGATGTTCATATCACAACCAATAACGGAATTCATAACATTTAGATCTGCATAACCAGAATTTCCAACTAAATCAAATCCATTTTGAATGGTTACATTATCTAAAACCATCGAGGTGCTCGCTGTATCTTGTTCCGTATAAATGGATTCAAAGATACTATTTTCAGCATCAACATCAATATATCCAGAAAAAGTAAGCAAAGACACATTACCAAAAGATGAATCTCTTAAATCCATTGAAATTGAACTGCTAGATCTCACAATTGTGATATCGCTTTGAATAACAGCGGATTGTAAATAAACATCGGCATATCCACTTTCACCCCATAGATTAAATTCATCAGATATTTGGACTGTATCCATGTTCAATCGAGTAGAAGCAGATTCTTGGCGCGTATTGAAGGATTCTGAGATGAGATTAGTTCCTTCAACGTCAATATATCCACTATCGGAAGAAAAGGTAATATTTTCAACAGACAAATCTGTATATTCCAGGCTAATGGAAGAATATTCCCTCGAAATAGATAAATCCCCGGAAATGTTAACTTTATCAAAGTCTAGATCAACAAATCCACTACTACCAGTCAATAAAATGTCATGATTTACAGAAACAGAGGAAAACATCAAATCTAATGAAGAATATTCTTGATCCATGGTAATGGAATCAAATTGAACATTATCTGCGTACACGTCAATTGGAGCGGAAGAAGTATCTGCGTTTAAATCAATTAGATAATTAGGATTGATATAAATATCAAAAGTGAATTCGTTTATTACTGAAGTATCAAAATAGCTGAAACCAGATTCATAGCTATCATCCACAGTGATTATCAACGTTGTATTGTCACTGGATAACTCTGGAGTATATGATATTTCAATGGAGCCGACATCATCACCCCAATCCACCCATGCATGATGCCAGGTGCTAGTAAAAAGAACTCCAGAATCAATTTGATCATTTAAATAAATATCAACAGATGCTACTTGAGCATTGTAGTTCAGCTCGATTTTTGTGATATTAGCATAGGTTGGATCACTAGAAAGAATTGTATAAGTATCTCCGTCTTCATTTATGGGGGAATATAAAACCATGTACCAAAATCCTATGGATAGGATAAGAACAATTATGAAAATTATACGTTCAAAAGGGGCCTTTGGTTTTAAGGAATGTATTTTTTTTTCACTCATTTTTTTCACCAAGAATAACTTATGTTCTCATAGGCCTCTTTTGCTATTATGGTTTCATTAGACCACTTTTTATCTCCCCTAGATCAAATCTAAAAAAACGATAATCAAAGTAGAATTAATTAAAATTTTTAAAGACTGAGTATTATCAAATAATAATATGACATATAGATCTGTTTTTGGTGGGACTGCTTCATTTTACGCTCGATATCGGCATAAATGTCATGGAAAAATAGTTAATATTTTGAAATCCGAATTTCAATTAGATGGAACAGGTCGATTATTAGATTTAGGGGCAGGATCAGGGCAATCTTCTATCCCTTATATTAAATTATTTCGTGAAATAATTGCGGTAGAAGTTAATCCAGAAATGATGGCGGAAGGAAAAAAGAAACTTGCTGAATTAGATATTAAAAACATGAAATATCACAATTCAGCAGCTGAAGAAATAGATGAATCCCTAGGATTATTTCAATTAACAATTTGTGGATCTAGTTTTCATTGGATGGACAAAACCAAGGTTTTAGGAAAACTTGAGAGATTGATAGAACCTAGCGGGGGAATTGCAATTTTTTCAAGCATTGGAGGTGTTACTGGACTTTGGAATTCCTTAGAACCTATTGATATTAAAATCAAACGGATTATTCAGAGATATCTAGGGGAAAAACGAAAAGCAGGGAAAGAAAAATTATATTCACAAGACCAGAAGAGTTTTACTGACTATTTATCAGAATCTCAATTTAACCAGTTTAAAGAATATTCAATTCCTAGTTCTTATACTCAATCAATAAATGAATATATGGGATTATTATTTTCTACATCCTTTGCTAATCAAGAGTTATTCGGTAAAGAGATAAAGAACTTCGAAAATGAAGTTCGATCTTGCTTAAAATCAGAATTTCCAGAAGGAAATCTCATCCGAAGGGAAAATTTGTATCTCTGTATCGCTAAACGTAGAAGAATGGGAAAAAAAAGGATTAAATAAGGAATGGATCCTTAGGGCAGTAAGTCAACAGTTTCATGGAATCCTTGGTCACAACAAAATCATCTTCTAACCGAACACCCCATTCACCCTGCCAATAAAGACCCGGTTCATGAGTAATCACCATACCTTCTGTTAAAACGGCTTCATCAGGCATTCGTGCACTTAGCCCAATTCCAATATCATGCACCACATAACCTAGAGGATGACCCAACCCATGGTTGTAATGTTTCATATGATCGATCCCTTGATCCGCAAACATTTTACGAATTATTTGGTCGGGTATATTAGCTTTAACACCAGGTTTAATAGTTTTAAATGAGGCTTGCTTTGCATCATAAATCAAATGATAAATTTCCAAAAACTTTTCAGTAGGTTCTCCTCCAATCCAATACGTCCAGGTAATATCGGTTGTCATTCGATCTTTTTTCATGCCGGAATCGATAAGTAGAACCCCTTTTTCGATTTTTTTGTCAGAACCTCCATGATGAGGATCTGCAGCATTTGCATTATTTGCGATAATAGCAGGAAAACCAACCTCTCCATATTGCATATATTTAGATTCGAGTTTTCGCTTCACATCATTTTCGGTCATACCAAGCTTGACCCAATTGGGAATATCTTCTAAAATTTCGATATTAATCTTGGCGGCTTCTTCTAAATCCTTAATATCAGAAGGAGATTTGATACTTCGGAGAGCATAGATAATTTTGGCGGCTGATATAAACTTAGCTTTAGGGGCGATTTTTTGTAATTCTCGTAATTCTCCAACAGGAAGAAATTCGGCATAAGCAGTAGTTTGTGGAGTAAAAATATTTTCTCCGAAATTTAAGGCCACAGTCTGATCCTTTATTAAATCCTTTAGCATAACTGGAATATCTGCTGCTCTTGTGAAGTCTTTAACTTCAGCATCCACACCCAGTCGCTTTAATGCTTTTTCTGCCATGGGTTTTTCCATTGGACAAGTGATTACAACATCCTTTCCTTTTTGTGAAATGAAGATGTAATGTCTTATGTGAATATTAACATTCAAAATGAATTTGGAATGAATGTCATTTCCTTCCACGCAGGAAATCAACCATGCATCTGCACCAATTTCGGCAAGTGTTTCTTTAGCTCTTTGAAAGAGATTCATTATGTGTTAATTAATGGCTCATTGAAATTAAATATCTAGAAATTGATGATTTCACATAGAAATGACATTTGTGGAGTATCCTTGACATTTAATCATGGTTGTGAAAAATCAAAAAGAACCTTTAATTTCATTGAGCGCACATTTGAATTAGTGATTTTATGTCAGACCCTAAAATAAATTTAGATGAAAAAGGAAAGTATTCTCCTCGGATGTCTCCTAATACTCCCGGAAAATTGAAGTATGGACGAACTTTTCTTATTGGACTCGCCTTCATGACAAGCAGTATCGCTTGGACATATTATAATTTTGCAATGCCCCTTTTGCTAAATGGGTTTTTGCAAGATCTTGGAGTTACCACAGGATTAGACACCATCACAGGTGCAATAATGGTATTAGATAACATTGTCGCGATTTTAATGTTACCCTATTTTGGAGCATTATCTGATCGAACCAAATCAAAATTCGGGAAAAGAACACCTTATATTATGATTGGATGCGTTGGTGCAATTATTGGGTTTTCTGCTATTGGAATGATAGCACCTTCACAGGGGTTAGGTGTCTTTATTGCGCTTCTAGCTGTGATCACTTTCTTCAATTTAAGCATGGCATTTTATCGAAGTAGCGCTGTTTCTTTGATGCCAGATTTAACCGACCCAGAAGTACGAAGTGAGGGAAATGCAATTATCAACTTGATGGGAGCTCTTTCCATGGTGATAGGATTAGCGATTCCAATGATAACAGAGATGATGTTTGATGTTGACACAGCCGATGGCCTCGCATCTTCACGCGCATGGGGATTTTATTTTGTTAGTTTTGCAACAACGATTGCTTTGGTAATTTTACTTGTAACAATCAAAGAAACACCCACAGGAGATAAATTCATGGAAATTTCTTCCCATAGCATTGCCATAGATCCGGTCACTTTTGAATATTTGGGGGAGCAAGAAATAGAAAAGAAGGAGAGCCAGCTCGAAGCGTTAAAAATGATTTTCAAAGAAAAAGAAAAAAGTGCATTTTTTATGCTTTTAGTGGTTTTCACATGGTTCTTTGGGTATAATGCAATTGATACGTTTTATAGTTTATACGCAACCCAATTTTTAGGGTGGAGCGATTCAGGGGCATCAACCACATTAATGGTGGCACCAATTACAATGATAATCACAGCCGTATTCGCAGGCAGACTTGGAGATAGAATGGGTAGAAAACGCATGATTTTTATTGGTTTGGTAGGACTCTCGTGTTGTGTATTTGTAATGATGTTCTTAACATCCCAGATCTCCGTGACTATTTTGATGGGGATCGTTGGGATCTTTTATGGAATGATAAATATCAATACGATAGTAATCGTATGGGGAATGGCGCCAGAAGGAAAAATAGGCGCATATACCGGTGCCTATTATCTTTTCAGCCAATTATCGGCAACCCTTAGTCCCGTTTTTGCAGGATTATTATTTGATATTTATGGAAGTCTTGGAAATCTGGCAAGTGGCCAGCAATACTTTGCACTCTTCCCATATGTGATATTATTTGAACTAATCGCAATGATTTGGCTCAGTCGGGTGAAACGGGGAGAAACGAAAAAGTTTTCCCAGCAAGAACTTGCTGATTTACAAGATCAATATGGTGATGATTAGAATACCCACCTTGCTTTCATTTCTTTTTTTTTGTTAACTTATATTTTTTCTTTTTTGGCTTTTTCTGGGCTTCAAGAGCTTTTTGTTGAAAGTATTCGAACACCGTTTTCGCCAAGACAGGACCTATCACCCCTTCCAAAGCTTCTTCGGATGCTCTTTTAATTTCGGCAACACTACCCAATAATTGCAGTAACTTCTTTTTTCGGGCTGGGCCAATTCCAGGAATTTCATCTAGTTCAGATTTAGTTTGGCGTTTATTTCGTAATTTCCGATGATATGCATTCGCAAATCGATGAGATTCATCTCGCAGATGTTGAATCAGATGTAAAGCAGGTGAATTTTTTGGAAGTTGAAGTGTCTCTTCCTCATCGGGGATGACTATCCTGGGAGTTTTGTAAATTTCACTTCTTCCTTCGGGTTTTACCAGACCAATATGAGGAACATAATCAATACCAAGATTTACAAAGAGTTTATGGGTCATATTCAATTGACCTTTGCCCCCGTCAACAACTACCAGATCTGGTAACGTGCTTTCTTTTATAGCGCGTGTGTAACGACGCGTCATAACTTCTTTCATCGCAGCAATATCATCCGGTTTATCAACCGTACGCACTTTATAACGACGGTAATGTTTCTTACTTGGCCTTCCTTCTACTAAGCAGACCATTGATCCTGTATAATCTGTCCCTTGCAGATGAGCCATATCAAATCCTTCAATAATAAGCGGGACATCATCCAATTCTAGAACAGTCTGCAAATCTCGCAAACCTTGATTTATTTTACTTTGTTCTACCAATTGGATTTCTTTTTCCTTCTGATGCTGTTCATATTCATCCTTTTGACTGATGAGAAGCTCGATATTTTTTTTGGCAATTCGAATTAACCCCGCGGTCTTATCAACTTCTGAAGGTAACCGAAATTTAACATGTTTTCGTTTTTGGGGAGAGATTTTGAGCTTAGATGGATGGGTTTCGCGGGTGGAAAAGTAAGTAAGCAACCCTGTTTCTATATCTGAAGGAAGTTGAGTTTCCAAAACGATTTCATCAGGAAGGGGAATATCAGGTCGAAGATAGTGTTGTTTCAAAAGTGAGAGAATATAGTCCGTTTTTGAGGTGAGCTTTTCTTTCACATCAAATACATAGGGAGTTTTTCCCAAGACGCGTCCATACCGAACATGAATAATTACAATTCCCGCCCGTTTTTTAGAATAATGACCGGCAATAACATCCAAATTTCGGAGATTTTGTAACGGTTTTTTATAAGTTCGTCCCTCCAGCCTTTCTTGATTAGAATCGTCAGCGTTTTCCAATTCTTGAGAAGAATTTTCTTCTGGATCTGCTAAATCATAGGATAGGATCGATTGTTCAATTGTGAATTGCTCCAATGCTTGAAGTCGATCTCTCCAGACTACAGCTTCCTCAAAAGCTAACTCCGATGACGCTTTTTCCATCTTAGTTTTCATCATGGATTGAATCGGTTTGATTTCTCCAGTTAAAAGTAATTCTATATTTCGTATGTTTTGATTATATTTTTCTTTCGTGATATAACCAAAACAAGGACCAGGACATAGTTTAATTTGGTAGTACACACAGGGGCGTGTTCGCTTTTTTCGGGATGTCGTTTTCTTGCACGTACAGAAAGGAAAAATTTTTCGAATGAAACGGATTGTTTTCTTAAGATCATACCCATCGACAAAAGGTCCGATATATTTATGTTGCAACCCATATCGTTCAGGTCCTCGAATTATTCTGATTCGTGGGAAAGCTTCGTTGGTAATCTGAACCCAAGGGTAGCTTTTATCATCTTTAAGCATGACATTATAAATCGGCTGATTCTTCTTGATAAGCTCGTTTTCTAACAAGAGTGCTTCAGTTTCATTATCAACTACAAATACTTCTAAATCCCGAATATGTGCAACTAAGCGGGTGATTTTTTGAGCATATATCGGATCTTCACTTTTACTTCTTTCCTTCCAATATGAATTTACCCGATTCCGAAGAGATTTGGCCTTCCCAACATAGATAATCTTGCGATCTTTGTCTTTATAAATATAAACACCCGGTTTAAGGGGTAAGTTGGTCCTTTTAAATTCAAGTTCTTCTTCCGAGGGAAGAGCTGCTGAAGAGAGATTAACCATTGAGGCACCCGCATGAATATCTATAAATTCTCAAATATATCTTATTAAATAAAATCACTGGCTATTAAAACAAGGACGGAAAAAAAAAAATGATTTTTTACAACTCAAACTCGGGCATATCATCTTCTGGTACCGCATATTTCCAATGGAAAATGCCTTCAGAATATTCTGATTGGAGGGGCGATTGCTGAGTGTCTTTCGCCAAGTAGACATTAGTACCTCCAAATTGACCAGTATTGAGATATAAGATCGGTTTGGAAATTTCAGTTGCTAATTCCTGATATTTATGACTTAGAGCGGTATTTTCAATTCCATTATTCAAGAACAATGCGAAATCCAATCCCCGTTCTCGAGTGATAAATGGAATAAACTGAGAATATTCTTTAATATCATTTCCAATCAATATGATAAATTTCCCGAAGGGAGACTCAAAGATACTGAATTTAGGTGGGCTCGTAGTTTCAATGTTTTCAACCCATTCCAGCATATTCTTTTCAGAACTGGGCATTACGGTGCGTGTATTTTTTTGTTGGTATGGCATATTCTCATTCATTGGGGAGATAAAATAGGCTCGATTATAAAAATGTCCTTGATCGGAAATACATTCAACTCCAGCAATAATGAAAATATTGAATCGATCCGCAAATTGTTGTAATTTCGGGAGATATGATTCTGGCATCGAGCATTCTGGAAATATTATTAATTTACACCCTTCATAAATTGCATCATCCAAATAACCAATTATTTTTGGTTTAGCTCGAAATTGAATGGATTCTTGAGTAAATTGTAAAATGCGGGTTTGTCGATAGACTTCCTCATCATAATATCTTCTGACAAATTTTTCCCACAAATCTCTATCATCCTCAATAAAACTTTCACGTTTTGCTCCTTGTAAAAATTGAATTAATCCAACGGAAAGATCTTTTCCTGCAAAGAGGTGCGTATCCATGGTTAGAGGAATGTCTTCCAATAAAAATTTCCGATCTACTTCCCGCGTGACATGACGTTGGATTATATTTTCTTCTTCACGGAGGAGATCTGTGGTATCCATAGTTGCTAAGGCACCCATTGAAGGAATTTCAGACAGATCTTCAATCACATTAATCGTATTTTCTTGATCTTCATCCATACGCAATTCCAAAGGCTCGATTTGAAGTATTTTATTTCCGATATCAAATAAATCAGGTTTTAAATTTTCCATTTCCACGAGTGATTCTGATAATGCTAATCCTCGTTTATCAATAACTTGAAATTTTTCATTCAAACGGTCTTGCGAGGTATTTAATAGATTTTGTTTATCTTCAGGTAATTTTTTTGCAAGTAATAATATCTTTAAACCCAAATCTCGAAAATGTTGCACAAATTGGCCTTTATTTTTACTTTGAAAAATCTGATCATAAACTTCCAAGATCTTCCAATAGTTTTTGGAAATAAATGTGTGATTTCCTATCATTTTAGCAGCCGTTGCTAAATTGTCATAAATAGCCTCGAAAATACTCGCCATCCCACCATAATGTTTCTTTGATAGGCGATCCATTACCTCGCATCCTAAGGATGAGGCTAAATTGAAAGGTTGTTTAAACTCCCAAGTCAGCGATTCATCACTGGCCCGTCGATAATAATTTTTGGCTTTACCATATTTTTTATTGTTTATGCAGATTTTTGCAAGAGATTCTGCAGAAGCAGCCCTTACACCTAATTCTTTATGGGAAAGTGCTTTAGACAGAACTCGCATCGCGGGATTTGCCAGAACAAATGAAGTGGATGGAGGAGAATTACCTTCTATTCTCCCCAAAGCAATTGCCATAGCAATTTTAACACTAGGATCTTGTTCTTTTTTGAAAACAGAAATTAACGATTTACTTGCGGCGGAATCTTCCAAATCACCTAAACTTTTAGCCGCTTCTTCCCTAACAGCATTTGATGTATCATATAATGCGTGGATTAATCCTAAAATAGCATCAATATCACCCAATTTTCCTAAAGCTCGGGCTGCGGTTTCCCGAATTTCTGCGTTTTCATCATCAAGTCGTGCGATGAATTCTTTAACAGTTGCAGGATCTTTCACATCACTTAATGCAGTTGCACATGCTCTTCTTACATAAGCATCTTCATCATTTAACAGTTTGAGAAGAGGCTTTATGATTTCGGGATTTTTTGTTTGTCCTAGCGAGACAATTGCATATTGACGAAAGCGAGGATTGGGAGATGATAAATGTTGAATTAAGGGTTCAACTATTCGTTTATCCCCTTTGCCTAATGGTCCCAAAGAAAGAATAGCCATCTGTTTGACTATATCATCCGTTTCATTCTGAATTAAATCGATAATCGGATCAATTGATCGGGGATCCCCGAGTTGTGATAATGCTACGAGTGCATTAATTCGCACTTGAGAATTTTGATCTTCCAAACAATCTATAAGAGGAAATAAAGCATTTTTATCTTCAATTAATCCCAGAGCTAAGACAGTCCCTGCTCTTACTTCATCTTCAGGATCCGATAAGATTTTGATTAATGGTTTCGTCGCAAGAATTGACCTAAATTCTGACAAGGCTTTAATAGCCGCGAGTTGAACATCAACCACTTCATCAGATAACGCATTAATAATGGGCTTAATTATTTTGGGTGAAGAGGATTGAACGCTTAAAGATAAAATAACTGCTTCTCTTATCCGGGCATCGTTATCCAAGAGCAATTTTAGGAGAGGATCGATAATTTTTTCATCATCATAGATCATACCTAGACGTTTGATGGCGAGAAGCCGAGCTTCCGTATCGACATCATTAATTTGTTGAAGTAATACCGTAGTGGACATAGACATTTGAAAAATTCCCAAATTTTTTACTTTGATTCATTTATACCTTTCTTTTTTTTTAAATAAAAGGGTTTTTGAGATATCGGTGTTTTTTGATATTTGTTATGGGAGCTTTAAAAGAAATTTTAAAAAGTCTAAGACGAAAGAAAAATACAAAATCAGTTAAAATCTGCCCTCAATGTAAGCAAGCCTCAATCTATCGAGTAACTACCGGAAGTTGGGTCGCCACTGAGCACTTTCGATGCCGTGAATGTGATTATGAAGGGGCTTTTTATTTGGAAGTTGATCCTGAAGAAGATGCAGCCAATTTTGCAGATTTGGAGAAATTGAAACAAGAATTTCCCGATGATTTAGATCCAGATACGGATTTAGACATTTCCAAAGAAAATTTGCAAAATATCCTCGTGGATAAATCTTCAAAGGACGAACAAGAAAAAAAAGACCAATAAGTTAACCTTCTATTAACTAAATAACGATTTTTTCTCATTAAAAAAAATATCCAGCTGTATTTCAGCGATATCTCGAAAATTATTAACCATTTTACGTGAATGTCCAGTGTTTTTTAGTTCTCCACAAAGAATATCAAGAATTTCTTGGATTATGTGTGATTTTTTTGTCGGAGATGCTGTGAAGTAATTGGAGAGAGTGATATTTTTGTTGTTCTCAATTTTTTGAAATGAGCTTTGCCCAATGGATTGGAGCATTTGTACGGGTAAATTCATTTTGTTGCCAATGTTGGACATCATTTTTTCAAATTGATGACATTTTTCGGGATCGCTGGCAAAGGAACAAAATTTTGTTCGTTCACTCATTTGAGTCCACCAAAAATATTAGAAAACTTTGACCTATTAAATATATATATTTTAACTATTTTTGGCAGATGCAATTTGGATTTGGATTAATTGGAATTTTGGTGAAATCTCCAGTTTCTAGCCCAATCATCAACAATGCATTCAAAATGCGAGTTCCATGGTTTAAAAGTCCTTTCAATATTTCATTTGCTTGGAGGGAACCTACCACACCGCAAGTGGAACTCATCACTGGAATAGGCGAAGTATCTTTCTTTTTGGGTACATCACCAAACAAGCATCGATAACATGCCGTACGATGGGGATCTACAGAAATAAGTTGCCCTTCAAACCCTTGGATCCCCGCTATTGTAAAAGGAATATTATATTTTAACCCAAGATCATTAACAAGGAATTTGGTTTCAAAATTATCAGAAGCATCAACTAAGTAATCAACATCTCCTGGATCTAAATATTTTGGGGCAGATTTTGCGGATAGCCATTCTTCAATCACAGTGATTTTGACATGAGGGTTCAATTCTTGCAATCTTTTTTGAGCCAATACACCTTTTGAAAGTCCTAAATCTTGTGTTTTATACAAAATTTGTCTTCCTAAATTGGAAAGAGATACTACATCATTTTCGAAAAGAATAATTTCACCAACTCCCGCTGCAACCAGAGCGAGAATTAGGGGGCCTCCTAATCCGCCAGCCCCTACTTGTAGAATCTTCTTATTTTTGAGAGATTCTTGTTTTTTATCCCCAATAATCAAGATTTGGCGCTGATACCGTTCTTTTTCTTCTTCTGACAACATACATGTTCTCATTAACTCGATTTCCATTTATTTTTAACGGTTTTTAAAAATTCGAGAAGTTGAGTAACGTCCTTATTATAAATAAGTTTGGAGAAATAATTCTTCTCAGAATCATCCAAATGATTCAAGGGGAAAGTAGCAATTATTTTCTTGGCTTGAGAGAGTCCAAAATATTTTCGAGTATAGGGCCCCGAGGAATACTTGTAAGTCGTCATAAATTCACTATCGGTAATCGATCTAAGATATTCAAGAGTTAAGTTGAAATAGTTTTGCAATAATCTTTGTTCTGCTTTTGATAGTGGGGGAGAAAAGAAAATTTGAATTGGATGGGTTCGATATGTCGCTTTGGTCACCAAAATTCCAGATGCATTGAATGAACCTTTAATAGAATAAAGTCCTGCACGACCATCTAGTGTTCCAGTGTCTACCGTACGTATCCAGAGAAGATTGGATTGAATTTCGTTTGCGAATTTTGAATCTACGAAAATGGTTAAAAGAACATATTCACTTTTTTCAAAATTGTTTGCATCAATTACTTTTATCTCATTTTTGCCTGGATGTTCATCCACGTCATGCTGTTTAAGGTAATATTTCATAATTACGGGATTTTTCACCTTAAAATTAGTGATAAATGTTTCAAACTCTGACCCTGCTTTATAATGATATTGTGGTTCTAAGAGATATCTATTTTCTTTTTGTTCCTTACCAATTTTAATGCCTTGAAATTCAACAGTGGAATACTGAGGATTTAAATTACGTTGGAAAAAATTGATCATCACATTGGTCCCAGTATGTTTGAAGATTTGTTTTTCGAAAATGAAAGAACGACTAATCGAATAATAAGGTAAAAATTCATCCCTAATTTTATTGGAAACCGAATTACCAAAAATGAAATTCGAAGGTATGATGTAAATCATTTGATCTATAGCATTTCGTAAGTCATTTATAAGAGCAATTTGATACAAATCTTGTAACCCTCTATTTTCATTGGTGAAAAGGGGAAGATATTTTTGAGTTTCTGCGGTTTTTACAATATATCCCAAATACAGATAAGGAGGGTTTGTCACATGATATACAGGATATTCAAGATTTCTTAAAAATTGAGGATAGTTGCTTAAACAATCCCGCGTTTGAATTTTTTGGCGAGCTAACTTTTCCGGAATTCCATATTTCTGAGCATTTTGAATAGATTTTTCAGTCCATTCGGGTTGAATATCAAATAAATAGATATGAGATTCAAAAAATGAAATCCGTTCCTGTTCAGGGATGAGGTTTAAAATAGGAAAAATAAGATTTCCCTCCCCAGCAAAAAGATCGACCCAGATATAATCATAGAGAGAATCCTTAATATAGGGTAAGATAAATTCTTCACAAATACTCACGGTTGTAAAATGTTGTCCAAATTTACGCCGCTTTTTTGATTCCATTTTATCCATTTCTTACCCCTTGTTTAATTAATGCAGTCTTTTTATTAGAATTTTTATTACATTACAATATGGTGCATCAAGAAGAAAAAGTAAAAATCATCGAAGTAGGCTCCCGTGGGGTAGCATTCTCTTTTTATGAGGATTTCATGGGGGATACGACCTTCAGTTACTTAATTAAAGGGAATAATCATCTGTTCCTTTTCGATACTTTCTGCGGACCGGATTCTATGAGTTTTATAAAAAAATATATCCAAGAACAGAAATTAGAACAGTTTCCACTAATCATCGTCATTACTCATGGCCACTGGGATCATTTTTGGGGAAATTGTGCTTTTCCTGAAAGTGAAATAATTAGTCACACTATTTGCCGGAGTGGAATGGAACAATCAGCTCAAGCCGATTTGGAAAGGATGCAAGAAAAGGCTCAAGGAGAAGTTACGATAATGTTACCTACTCTTGTTTTTGAGGAAAAGATAAGTTTTCCTGCAGAAGGAATTGAAATATTCCATGCACCAGGACATACTCCTGATCAATTATCGGTTTATGATAATATCGACAAAGTTTTGATCATTGGGGATAATATCGAGGACCCAATGCCTTATATCAATGAAACGGATACAAGTCAGTATATTAAAACACTGAAAAACTATAAAAAAATCGAATGGAAGCAATTAATTCCAGGACATGGTGAAATTCAGACTTCTTCGAAGTTATTAAACGCCAATTTAGACTATATTCAAAAATTTATGGATCTAAAAACACATTGGGATGATTTTAAAGAAAATGAGAAAAAGATGCATTTCATAAATTTATGCACTGTTGGAAAAAAGTTATTTGAAGAACATAAACCATTTCAAGCGCGATCTATGTTGGTAGAAGCCCTCAAAATAGGGAAAGATCTTGAAGGAGATTATATTAAGCAAAAAAATGAAGAAGCAGCCAAATTACTCGAAAAATTATCCTAGGATTATACTTCCTCCATTTTTCTCAATTAAGGCCATTTTTAGGATAACATTTCTTACATCAATAAAAACATTTTTTCATTTTCACGGATTATAGACACAATTAGTGAGAAAAAGTTTCACATTTTTCACGTTTTTTGGTGATTAAACCTTTAGATAGCCCCATGGTTAACTAAAAATATTAGAAGGAATCTATGATGAAATTACTAACCAAAGGTTTATATCGCTTCCGCCAACTCATTTTTAAGGGAGCGATTCGGATCATACCATTTCCAAATCCAGACTTAATCACTGGGGATCAGAGTATTGAAGAAATGGTAGATCGAATTAAGAACGAAAGGTTACAAAAAATACTAATTGTAACCGATGCTAATTTACGAAAATTGGGATTATTAGACAATTTATTCAAGCAACTTTCAGAAAAAGGTATCGAATATGCCATATTCGATGAAGTTCAACCCAATCCAACAATTGACAATATTGAAAACACGTATTCGATGTATAAACATGAAAATTGTCAAGGATTTATCGCATTTGGGGGAGGATCACCTATGGATTGTGCAAAGGTTGCTGCATGTCGAGTTGTGAAACCGAATCAATCCGTACTCAAAATGCGGGGAATGTTCAAGGTTATGAAAAAATTGCCTCCATTTTATGCTGTACCTACTACAGCAGGGACAGGTTCAGAAACCACAGCGGCAGCGGTAGTGACCAATCCAGATACCCATGAAAAATTTGCGATCATTGACTTAAATATTATTCCAAAGGTCGCAGTGCTCGATCCTCGCTTAATGCAAGGCCTTCCTCCTTTTATCACAGCCACAACAGGGATGGATGCTTTAACCCATGCAGTAGAATCGTATATAGGGATTCATGATACGAAATTTATCAAACACAATGCAGAAAAAGCGACGAAAATGATTTTTGAAAACATAGAAATTGTTTTCAAAGATGGTTCTAACTTAGATGCTCGAAATAATATGGCGTTAGCATCCTTTTATGCTGGAATTGCATTTACTCGGGCATCAGTTGGATATATTCACGCAGTTGCTCATAATTTGGGAGGTATGTACGGAGTTGCACACGGATTAGCTAATGCAGTCATACTACCCTATATGTTAGAAAAATTTGGGGAAAAAATCCACCAGAAACTCGCTAATTTAGCTGTACTTGTTGGATTGGGAACAAACTCAGAATCTCCAAAGGATTTAGCAACAAAATTTATTGAGAAAATTAAATTTTTCAATCAAAATATGGGAATTCCAACCTTTATTGATAAATTAAAAGAAGAAGATATTCCCCTACTCGCTCAGCGTGCTATTACTGAAGGAAATCCAGAATATCCCGTCCCTGTGATATTTGACGTACCTATGATGGAAGAAGTTATCACTCAGTTAGTACCGAATTAAAATCACTTCCAAAGCGATATTTTTTATTTTTTCCTATCACAAAAGTTTTTGCTCTTGTTTCATTTCATTTGATGATGCCCGATTCGCCTGAAAATTTTGAGGAAGAAGAAATCAAAGAAGAGAAAGAGGAAATTAAAATTATAAATATGGAACCTTCTCTTTACAAACAGACTGTTTCAATTCTCCGTTACCATAATCTTTGTTTTGAATGTTTCGGGCGCCAATTCTCATTTTTGGGGACAGCTACCAACAATACAGATCGTGCTAAAGCAATTCTCTTAGGTTTAACTATGGAGTGCCATCAACTCCTGATCAAAAACTTGGTTTTAGAAAAATTTACCTTATTTGATCAGAATCCCCTTGAAATTTTGCATCTTATTGCAAATCGGACCGGCTTAATCCAAGCGAAAAAAATGTTAGAAAAATGGTATCGAGCTCATCCCGATGAAGTTCAAGATCATTTAACCATTAATTCTATAAGATCTCCATGTGATTTATGTACAGATCTACTCACTGACACCACCCTTCAAACTCTTGTTCAGAAAATTCAAATTTTGATACGGAAATATGATTACAATAACTTCTTAGTCGGAACTTACGTCAATCCCGCTCAAGGGGACAAAGAAGACGAATTTCGGAGTAAGTTTGGGGTAACCAATGGTGAATCTTTTAAAGCAAATTTGAACCGTTTGTTAGGAGTTCGATTGCAAAAAACACTTCAGAAGCCGACGAAATTTGAAAAACCAGATCTTACGATTATGGTGAATTTACGAGAATCAAATATCCCTAAAATTGAAATTACTTCTTCACCCTTATATTTACGCGCCCGTTATCTTAAATTTGTTCGAGATCTTCCCCAAACACACTGGCATTGTCATTTTTGCCGCGGGCGAGGAACACACAAATTTACCGGTGAAATATGTCCTGAATGCCATGGATCAGGAGACATGTTCCCAAGTTCTGTGGAAGATCT
The DNA here is from genome assembly GCA_025839675.1 of Candidatus Lokiarchaeum ossiferum. Classification (GTDB taxonomy): domain Archaea; phylum Asgardarchaeota; class Lokiarchaeia; order Sigyniarchaeales; family Promethearchaeaceae; genus Lokiarchaeum; species Lokiarchaeum ossiferum. The sequence goes on along the minus strand of CP104013.1, from coordinate 3,506,290 downwards.
TATCGCTGAAACATTGCTACCCGCAACTGGTGGAGAAAAGGCAATTCTACATGGTGCAGGAAGAGAAGATCTGGATGCCCGATGTTTAGGAGCAGGGAGAGAGTTCATAATGGAAATTAAAGAACCAAGAAGTCGTCATTTAAATTATCTTGAACTAACTCAAACCATTAATAAACAACACGGTAAATCCATTCATGTTACCAATTTTACTGTTGCATCAAAGAAAGATGTGATCAAATTTAAGAAAAACTCAGAATTTAACAAAAAAAAATATCATGCGTTAGTAGAATTAGCCCAACCTATCAGTTTAGAAGAGGCAAATGTCAAATTTGCAATGGTTTCGGAACAATTATGCGAAAAAAAAATTAAACAACGAACACCCTTACGAGTGGTTCATCGCAGACCTGATAAAACACGAACTAAGATAATTTATTCCATTGAATGCAAGTATGTGGATCCTTTGCACATTTACTTGAAAGTCTTAGCTCAAGGTGGGACATATATCAAGGAATTAATTTCCGGCGATAATTTTCGCACCAGCCCATCCATTGCAACCATTTTCAATATTCCAATGGTTTGTGCCGAATTAGATGTAGTACAAATCGAAGAATTACAAGTTTAAATCGTTTTTTTTCTCATACAACATTTGTTTAAAATTTACATTTTCAGCGATACATTTTTTTAATGAATTACATTCTTTATTAGTGATAAAATTGACGACATCTAAAAATCAAGAAGAAATCGCATGGGATTTTAGTGAAATCTTTCCAAACATCAAATCTCCTCAAATTGATGAGACAATAACGGCACTTCAGAATGAAGCCAATTTATTAGTTGAAACCTATAAAGGAAAAATTGCAGGATCAGAATTTTCCGCAAACCGAGTAAAAGAACTATTTGAGAAGGAAGAAAGCTTTTTAGAAACTCTTTCGGAATTAGTAGCCTACGCTTCATTATCTTTCTACGCAGAAATGACAAGTGAAGAGGTTCAATCTCTTTTTAATCGTGTGAATGCATTTCAAACGAATATAAACAAACAATTAGCTTTTTTATCTCTTGAAGTTGGAACATTATTGTTGATGACTCCCGATTTAATTAAAGATCCTCTACTTTCGAATTATCAGCACCATATGGAACGAATTCACCGTAATCATGCCCATAAGCTAAGTGAAGTGGAAGAACAAATCATGCTAGAGAAGGATGAATTCGGAGTAAATAAATGGAGTGAACTTCAATCAAAGTGGTTAAATACCCGTATGATGGATGTAGAAGTGGAAGGAAAAATTAAAAATCTGTCATATGCCGAAGCCAATGGCTTATTGTCCCACCCTGATCGAGCAACCCGAACTTCTGCAAACAAAGCAATTTATGGATTGCTAGGAAAGGAAAATGAAATATTCTCTTCAGCACTGCGAAATATTTGTGGAGATTGGATGAATGTCACCAAACGACGCCATTATGATAGTCCTATGCACCAATCTTTAATTTCCAATGATGTAGATCAAAATACAATCGATAATCTAATGAAAGCAATCGTTTCAAATGTGGGGGTTTATCAAAAATATTTGACATTGAAAGCAAAGATCATGGATTTACCGAAGTTAGGAAATCAAGATCTGGTAGCTCCATTACTCTTGGGAGAAAATAAGAAGTTTGAATGGGAAGAAGCCACTAAATTAGTCTTAGAAGCTTATAATGGATTTGATCCTACAATGGCCGCCATGGTACAAGATATGATTACCCGCAATCATATTGATGCCAGTCCCCGCTTTGGAAAAACGAATGGCGCATTCTGTGAAAGTTGGTACAAAGGAAAATCCGCGTTCATGTTACAGTCATTTACTGGTTCTATGGGAAACATATACACCCTCGCTCACGAATTAGGACACGCGTGTCATGCGTATTTAAGTTCTCAAGAACAAACTCTCCACAATACCAATACAGCTATGGTAGTCGCAGAAATCGCATCCATTTTCGGAGAATTATTAATGACCGATCTTCTGTTGGAAAAAGCCGAAACGAAAGTAGAAAAAATAAAGGTTCTAGCTCATGTTTTGGATGATGCTGGAATGGCAACCTTCCAAGTGAGTGCACGATTTTTCTTTGAACAAAGCTTATATGATAGTATCCGACAAGAAGAGTTCCTAAGTGGAGAAAAAATCTCGGAACTTTGGTGTGCAGGACGAGATAAAATTTTCGGAAATGCTGTGGATTGGTTTGATGAAATGAATTGGGAGTGGGCCATGAAAGCACATTATTATATTCCCAATTTTAGATTCTATAACTACCCCTATGTCTTCGCAAACTGTTTTGTTTACGCATTATATCAAATTTATAAACAAGAAGGTGCATCATTTGTGCCTAAGTTTAAAAAAATGCTAAGTGCAGGAAGTAGCCTTTCACCAAAAAAGATTGGTGAAATTATCGGTTTTGATATTTCTAAACCAGAATTTTGGGAATTAGGGTTGCAGCAATACGCCCGCTTTACCGAAGATTTAGAAAAACTCCTTTAATTTAGATCTGATTTCACGAAACTGATCTCTTTATCTAAAATTTTTTTTTACAATTTTTTATACATCAATCGAAACCCTAATAATCCATCTCATCCATAATCTCACCATGGATTGTGAATTTGTTCAATTTGAAAAAGATGAGAATGTGGGGATTTTAACCATTAATCGTCCAAAAGCCTTAAATGCACTCAATATTCAATTGATGGATGAGCTTGATGCCACCCTGGATAATATTGCTGCTGACGCTGAAATTTATGCATTAATTATTACTGGAGTAGGAAAGGGATTCATGGCGGGAGCGGATATTGCGACGATGAAGCCTATGGATTATGAACAGGGAAAAGCCTATGGTATTAAAGGATGTGCCCTATTCCAAAAAATAGAAGATTTGGATATTCCTGTAATTGCTGCAGTTAATGGATTTGCCTTAGGTGGAGGGAATGAATTAATGCTTAGCTGTGATGTCGCAATAGCAAGTGAAAAAGCCAAATTTGGTCAACCAGAAGTGGGTCTGGGTATTACCCCAGGTTTTGCAGGCACACAACGTCTTCCACGAATTGTGGGTCCGCGTGTTGCTAAGGAACTTATTTATAGTGGTCGGGTATTTGGAGCGGCCGAAGCAGAAAAAATTGGTTTGATAAATAAAGTTGTTCCTCCAGAAGAATTAATGGAAACGGCTAAAAGTATGGCGAGATCTTTTGCAAAAATGGCTCCTTTTGCAGTCAAATATGCGAAAAAAGCCATCAATGAAGGATTACAAACTGATATTGACCATGCTGTGAAAATTGAAAATGATTACTTTGGTAAATGCTTCAGTACCAATGATCAGGAAGAGGGAATGGGCGCATTTCTTGAAAAGCGCAAAGCTACTTTCACAAATAAGTAAAATCACGAATTTCCTTTTTTATTTTTCACTTACTAACCATTTCTTCGCTTTTTCTTCAGTCTCAAAACTTTTAGTATTGCTCTTAACAACAGAATTATACGCTTTTAGAAGAATTGATTTCATGCCTGTCACCCCTATGATGGCAGTTTTTGTATAATATGGCTTAGTTATCTTCCCAATGCGTTTTAATTCATTCATGATGGCTTTATTTCCAAAAGCACCTTCAACATTAATAATCCGAAGATTGTCGGTTTTTCCTGAATTAATTAAGATGTCCTTTGCATCCCCAGCGAGTTTGATAACTTCTTCTTCCTTCTTATTACGTAAATCGATAAAGAGCAGCTTTTTATTTTTGTAATTGATCCAAGACATTATGATCAATGATCACATTCCTAATTATTGCTAAAAATATTCGGAAGGCTCCATTTTTTTCACGCAAAGATATAAAATAGCTATTTAAAACTACGATTTCGGAAGGATATATATTGAACTAAAGGTGAAAAAAATGGATTTAAAAAATATTATTTATAAGGAAGAAGACTTTATCGGTTTCTTGTCAATAAATCGCCCCAAAGCAATGAATGCATTAAACATGGCAGTTCTCGATGAATTATCAATGCTTATAGAGAAAATTCAAGCTGAAAACAGAATTAGAGCTTTGATTATCACCGGGGAAGGAAAAGCTTTTGTTGCAGGAGCAGATGTTAGTGAAATAAAAGAACTCCCCAAAGAGGAAGGACGCCGAATAGCCAATAAAGGATCAACAATATTTCGAAGAATTGAACTCTTAAACCTCCCAGTGATTGCAGCAGTGAATGGGTTTGCCCTTGGTGGAGGTTTAGAATTAGCTTTAAGCTGTGATATACGTATAGCAAGTCTAAAAGCACAATTTGGACTTCCCGAAGTGGGATTAGGTATTATTCCAGGATATGGCGGGACTCAACGACTCCCTCGTTTAATTGGAGAAGGATTAGCAAAGGAAATGATATTCACGGGAGCGATGGTAAACGCAGAAAAAGCACTTCAGATTGGTTTGGTAAACAACTTGGTATCAGCGGAAAAATTAATGGAAACTGCTATCGCGCTGGCCCAGAAAATTTTGCGACAAGGTCCAATTGCGGTTCGTTGTGCTAAGCGCGCGATTGATCAAGGTATGAATACAACTTTGGATAATGGTCTTAAGATTGAAAATGATCAATTTACGCGATGTTATGCCACCAATGATCAACGAGAAGGGATGAGTGCCTTTTTAGAAAAACGGAAGGCAAATTTCACAGGATTGGAATAAAATTAACCGCCAAGCGACCATTTTTTTATTATTTCAAAATCGGGATATTTGAATAGAGCAATTGCACTAACGGTGGCAATGAAAGGTTTATCAGGTTGTAAATCTAACATTTCTTGAGTAATATCAATAATTTGAGAAACCTTTTGGGATTTGATTTGATTCGCCAAAGTACAATGGGGAATCCAAACCGTTGAAGAATACAGACCTTCGGAGATGGAATCTGGGAGAGAATCAGTGATGATATCTTGAATTAAGGATTGAATTAAGCGGAGATCTTCGGATTCCTTAGGATTCAAAAACATTATTTTGGTTGCTGGAAAATATCCAATGCTGGCGAAGCGAATTTTAAAGGGATTAAAAAGGCTCAATGCTTGAGGAATTGAAGCAGACACCAGATCGAAATCAATTTCATCATTTGCTGCTAAGGTAATGTGGGCAGGGATATTTTCCTTTGCCATAAAGTCGCATAAATTGTGTTCTTGATATGTCAAATAAATTTTTTTTAGGATACTAGATGAATTTTCATCAAAAAGAAGAAGAATACCCTTCGACATTTCAATCCCCTAAGGTTTTCGAGCCAGTAATGAGAAAGTCAATGGAATTTCAGGGCGCATATTTTTAAACTCCCATAATCCATCGGCTCGTTTCACCATATCGGGATGATATTTAAAAAATCCTTTGGTGGATTCGTGTAAAAACTCAAGATGTAACCCCGCTTGGAGTAAAGCGTTTATAATTTCGCTCATCGAATGATACCACCCATATTCAGTCTTGTTTTTAAGAATAGTAGTGACTCCCTCGGGATCAGCATAAGTGCCATCTTCTTCCCATTCATGAGGAACTCCATTTTTGCTTGTATAGGGATAACCTAAGGACACTCGATCAGAATACCGTTCATCCAACATTTCGCCATAGGGATGTGTATCCACAATATAAAAGCGACCACCAGATTTCATGCAATGACTTACTGCTTTCGCCCAACCAGTGAGATCGGGTAGCCAGCAAAGAACACCATAGGATGTGAAAACCACATCAAATTGCTCGTGAATTACCGTCGGTATATCGTACACATTTGCTTGAATAAATGTGGCAGGAATTTCAAGTACATCACTTAATTCTCGTGCCATTTCTATAGCATTCTCTGAAAAGTCCAAACCAGTCACAATGGCACCATGATCCCGAGCCCATGACAGAGTATCCATCCCAAAATGACATTGCAGGTGGAGTAAAGATTTTCCTTCAAGATTTGTTAATTCTTTCAATTCTGTGGGCAAAAGTGAGGTTTTTCCATGTTTAAATCCTTCAAGATCATAATACCGACTCTTGATATGGTGGGAGACAAGCTCGTCCCATCGTTTTTGATTTGCCTCAAAATAGGATTTATAGTTTTTCTTCAATAAAATGCTAACCTCAAATAAGTAAAATGATCGTCCCCCTTAAAAATTGACCCTTTGAGACGTAGCAAAATTTTTTGACAATCATAAATTACATAAAATGACCAAGATGCTTCCACGTTGTAAATTCTATCACGATTGTAAGTCTAATGCAGTGACGGTTGTTCCATATTCGAAAATGCCAGTCTGCAAGCACCATTTTCTCACTTATATTCAAGATCGAGTCCAAAAGACCATCAAAGACCATGCATTGATAGATTTTGAAAACCCTCAAGAAAAAATATTAGTTGGCTTAAGCGGAGGGAAAGATTCTCAGACTCTGCTGACTATTTTGGATCAAGTATTCCAAAAAAAAGTTCAAATGGAAGCCTTATATGTCGAAGTGGGAATAACCCCCAAAAATTATAGTCGAGATTCGGGGATAGTTGCCCGTTCCCTCTGTGAAAAATTAAATATTCCATTTCATACTCTAACCATAAAGGATGATATGGGGTTAGATATTGATGATATTCACCAAATTGGAGAACGAAGCCGAAAAAGGGGTAGAAGATCTAAAAAAGGACGTTTTCGGGGAGAATGTTCCTATTGTGGATTGGTCAAGCGATATTATATTAATAAGTTTGCCTATGAAAATGGATTTACTAAAGTCGCCACAGGTCATAATTTAACTGATGAAGCGACTCAATTGGTATCTAATTTTTTTAGTGTAGATATGGAAATGATGAGTCGAGCCGGTCCTACGACGATAACTGATGTGAAGGGATTAGTTCCCCGAATAAAACCTCTTTATTATATTTACGAACAAGAGTTAATTATGTACTCCTATTATGCCAAGGTGGAGCATCTAGGAACCCAATGTGCCTATGCTGTCGATTCACCGATGATGAATGTGAAGGGTTCTTTAATTGAAATTGAGAAATTTAGAAGGGGAAATATGATGAATATGGTTAAGAAGTTCCAACAAAAGCTAAAACACATTCTTTTCGAAACGATTCCCGAAGTGAAGAAGGTTGAAGCAGAATGCACCGAATGTGGCATGACGACCTATCTAAAAATATGTTCTTTTTGCAAAACCAAGCATCGGTTGCAAGATCAATTTTCAAAAATTCAACCAAGGAATTAAGAGTTTAATTTTAAATCAAATCCATTCCATTTGATGAAAGCATACCATATTTTCAACCGTTTTTTAATCAATCAACATAATTTTGCGCAGATTTTATTCTTATTATATGGAATGTCTTAGAGTTAAATTGATGATTCAATGAACAGATAAAAAAATTTATACCTATTCCCATGAAAACAAAACCATAATTCGAATTTATCACTGAATGGGATTTTTATGGGTAAACTAAAAAATTATAAGAGAAGTAATAAGGAACTTAAAGGAAAATTACAGGATCTTTTCATCAATGATGCATGTCTTTTAGAAGACGCTTTAGAGGCAATGCAATTTGCCCTTACAGCATTTTGTGCTTTTGATATGGAAAGGAAAAAAAGATACTCAAATAAATGCATTGATTTAGAAGATGAACAGGATCAATGTCGTGATGAGATTATTTCACGGATTTTCGGTTCCGAATCTATGGTTTTTTCTCGACCTGATAGAATGCGTATGGTTACGGCGATGGATCGGATTGTAGGACAGGCCAAAAAAGTTATGTTTGACCTCGAAGTTTTTACTCCTGAAAACCCTATTCGCGAGTTAAATGTCCATATTGAGGCTGTAGGTAAAAAAACAGCTCAAATTGGAAAAATGGTCAATGGATTAGTGTCTCAATTTTTTGATAATTTTGATGAGGCTATGGAAACATGTGTCACAATTAACGAAGCTCGACATTCTGTACGAGAAAGAAAACTTGAATTTTTCAAAGCACTCTATTATATTAAACCAGATTATCGAGAATTTCGCTTCTACGCAGAATTAATGAATAATTTAGCGGAAGTTACCAATCGAATGGAACATTTTGCGGATTATATCTATGGATTAATCGCCAAGTATTCTACATTTTAAATTAGAGTTAAAAGCATCTGTAGGAAATCGAAATGGATATCTTAATCGTTGTAATATTGATAGTCACGCTATACTTGGCATTTGGCATCGGCAGCAATGACGAAACCATGAGTTCTGTGGTTGGAAGCGGAACCCTCAGTTTAAATAGAGCAGTTATTTGGGGAGGCTTTCTGGCTTGTATCGGTTGTATTTTCTTATCAGAAGGTGTAGGAAAAAACATTGGATCAAGTTTACTCGGAGATACACTCCAAGGTCAATATGATATGTGGATGATGTTGGCCATCATTTTAAGTACGAGTATCTGGTTAGTTTTTGCTTCAAAAACAGGAGCTCCTATCTCAACCACTCATTCAGTTGTTGGAAGTGTCATTGGAGTTGCCTTTGTTTGGTCATTTATTCCCGGAAATGATTTTGTAGATTCATTAAACTGGTTAAAACTCGGAAAAGTTGCTTTGGGTTGGGTAATATCACCAGTTTTAGGAATGGTTACAGCCTTTTTAATGCAAACGTTAATTCTAAAATTAATTAATCGAAAATGGCAAAAAGATGGTAAAATTGGATTTTCAGAAATTGAACGGAGTGAAAAAACTTTCCAATATTTTCTTCTAATATTCATATCAATTACTCAACTCAGTCGAGGGGGAAACGATTCGGCCAATGCAGTTGGAATATATTATGGATTGGTGGAAAATGGCGATATTCCTCAAAACATCGCGAGTCTACTTAAGGTTGCGACAGGAATAATGATTGCAGTTGGTCTAATATTAGTCGGGAGAAATGTCATTAAAAATGTTGGTGGATCTTTGATCGAAATGCGTCCAAGTGATGCTTTAGCGATTGAAAGTTCTAATGCATTGGTAGTTTTTACTTGCACAATGCTCGGTTTACCAATCTCTGGATCACATGTCTTAATTTTTGCTATTGTTGGGAGCGGATTAGTTAAGGGAGAAAAACCGAATTGGCAGGCACTGAAAAAGATGGTTATTGCGTGGATCGTCACGTTTCCATTTGCAGCTATGTTATCTGGAGCCTTTTATCTGATCTTTTATCTAATATTTTAATTTTTTTAACTCTTCCTTTAGTTGAGTTATTAAATTGATTGATACATCTTCATCGAAGTGAGATGCTTTTTGCAATAGATTTTTCACATAGGAGCAAAGGGTTTGAATTTCAGATAATGCATTCATTTGAGATAAATCAATAGTTTCAGAAGCCTGAACCAAGATGGTTTCTGGCACTGTTAATGACGATCGAATTTTCAGAAACATCTCTTGAAGGAGTTCATGAATAGAAGCATCATCACGACCCGGCTCATAACTTTTTTCTAATATCTGATGAGATTTTTTTGCAACCAACAGAATTAACTCTTGTAGATTGATCATTGGTGGAACTATTAACTGATCAGCAATACGTGTGGTGGCAAAATCAGTGATTTCTTCCCAAACATGTGAAAATTTCCTGAGAGATGGATTCATCAAGCGATTCAGTTCTGTGCTCATTCTCCCATGAAATTCCTTTTTTGATTTGTTTTGATATTTTTGGGATATGTTCACTAAAGAAGAATTATCGAGGAAATTGAGCGAGGTTTTTCCAACAACTCCTGCGGGTGTATTGATACATGGAATAATAGGGGCTCCAGTATCCTTGTGCAACTTTACTACACTTTGGGGAGTATGAATTAAATAGGGATAAACGCCCTGGCAAAAAGGTACACGCATTTGATGTCGAGTCCCATAATCGTGAAATAAAATTACAAGATGGTTTTGTGCCAGATGGGCTTGCAAATAGGGTGCTACGCGGGAGTATTTAGTACTTGCATACAAATAAGTGTTTGTAGCCCAAGTTCGGTTGGTAAATTCATAAGTAACAATATTCGGAGCAAAAAATATGGTCGCAATAGTATATCCGGTTGGATGTTTTGCAAGAGCATAGAGCAAATGTACGAGTTGTCCCAAGTGAAGACAGGGAATAATCGCACCCTTCCCCTGTTTTAGGGCAGAATCTAATCGATCCAAGTGCTTGAAAGTGATGAACTCTGAGACATCTTGATCAATTCTTAGAGGGAGCCCATTCATAAAATCAATGACTAGTTTGCCCATATAACTACAATGTGCTCTATATAAATGTTTAAGTCGCTTGGTAGAGAGTCTGTGTTTATATAAGGCATTAAAAGATTGCTGCACTTTTATTTGATTTTTTCGCGAAAAACCTAAAAATAATTGCCCTAAAACCCCCGCGATTCCTTCTTGAATGGTAAGCGGTATCCACCGAATTAATAAGTACATCCGATACCGAATCCATCTTTTTAAGAACCAAAACACATACCCTACAGATTCGGCCCAATTTGTTCCAGCATTAATAGCAGATTTTGGGTGTTTTTTTTGATCAAAATACATCACATGGGCCATTGATTAATAATAAAATGCAAAATAAAAAAGAGTTTAGAGATCATTCAATTATTCGTCAAGATCGTCAAAATCGACTTCGTCGTCATCTTCGCTATCTTCAGATTCTTCGGGCATTTTTTCCTTCATTTTCACATACTGTTCATCGAGAATTTCAAGTTCTCGCTCTTTTTCAGCCAGTTTAAATCGATCTTCTTCTTCCAATTCTGCCAATTCATCCAATTCATCCAATTGGCGCCTTCGTTCTTCAGGATCAATGGAATTAAATAGATTTTCTGTTCGAAGCTCTCCAGATCGTATTATTTCGGCATTCAATAAAATTTTTTCCAACCCATCAGAAAATTCACCCATGGATGTAAATAATTCGTCAATTTCATCAGGAGCATTTAAAGGATCGACCCCCACCATCAAATTAAACGTAAATTCATTTTCTCCAATTAGAATAGTAAATTGTTTGGTTGTCACATCAAATTTGCCCATTTTATATTCTGGGGGTTCTTCAACATCATCTAACCAATCCAAATACTTCGCAATTTTAGTATTTACATAATCAAAAACTTTAGAATTAGCGTAATAACTTCCGATTTCCAATGTATCGAGAAAAATAATTCCAAAAGGTAACTCTCGTTCCCAACAGAAAGAATCGACCGCTTCGCACAAAGTTTCATAAATCGTTTGATTTCCTAACAATGGTCTGGAAAACGCAGAGATAACCGTCATGGGATTAAAAATAGATGTATGAAAAATCACCGGTTCAATTTTATGACGTTTCATTTCGGGTAAAGTAGCAACCAAGAAATTCTCTTCAATGCCTGTATATTTGACAGCGACATTTTTTGGGGTTTTTGGATCAATCTTATGGAAGAATAGATAGACTTTCACATCATCCGAAAATTCTATGGTATTTTCAAAAACCTTCAGGAAGTATTCGATACTTTCTGGAATTTTCGCATCATCTTGAGCGTCTATAACATAATACAGATACTTTATTCCTTGAAAATACATTATTGGGCGAGATAAATACATTTTTCGGTAATCTATTTGCCCTCCGAAATCCCATATAGATAATTCTCTTCCAAAAAACTCCATTCGAGTTCTTTCTACTCCAGTTGTTGGCAGAAGGGAAGCAAACGAATCAAATTCGTTCAGTATTGTCTTGAGGATCGATGATTTTCCCGCATTTCCCATCCCCATAAGGACCATTTTCTGAGGTTGGCGAGAACGTGTTTCAGTAGGATTCATTAAAGCTAAATTATTTCTTGGAATTAAATATCTTTCTTTTACAATTTTTTTCAAGAACCATTTGAAGAATAAGATGATCGGTATCGACCTTTTTATCTAGAACGAGATGAATTTGTAATAAAAAGAAGATCATTAATCGCGAGCCCCGATCCAGCAATCAATGAATAGAGAAGAAATTAAACCTGGTATGACCCTTTATCCATACTTTTTGATTCACTCAGTCCAATCAAGGGCTTCCCCTAGTAAGTAATGAGAAAACCATTTCAGATTTTGGTGGAGAACTGCCATATTTTCACGAGGTTTTGTAATACCATGGGGCATTCCTTTAATAATAAAAAGGTCTGTCTCAACTCCAAGCTCCATTAAAGCACGGTTGAGGGCTGTTGCATTGGGGAGAGGGCATCGTTGATCTAATTCACCATGTTGGAAAAGTGTAGGCGTTTTTGCATTTAATATATTGTTCATGGGAGCCGTCTTTTTGTAATATTCAGGGTTTGTCAGAGGAGTGCCCCCTAAATAGTGTACGGCCCATTGTCGTATATCATTTGAATTGTAGTAGGTTTTCCATGAAGACACTCCTGCACCTACACTGGTTGCAACAAACCGATTTGAATGAGTTGTCACAAATGCAGAGATATACCCCCCTTGACTCCATCCCATACACCCAATTTTATTCTCATCTACAAAACCTTGTTTGACAAGGTGATCAATTGCACTTTCAAGATCATCCATATCTCCAAAACCTATGTTTTCAGCATATTTTTTCATGAATGCCTTCCCTCTACCAATTGATCCACGATAGTTAGGTTCCACAACAATAATACCCCGATTAAGAAATTGTACGGCGGGATAATATCGCATCAAGTAATATGTGAGTATTGAATTGTCAGAGTACGATGTGGGTCCCCCATGCACAATAAATACCAGAGGATATTTTTTGCTGGGATCAAAATTCGATGGTTTTCTAAGAACTCCTTCAATCTCAAGATTATCAGAAGCTTTCCATTTGACTGATTCTGAGCTGCCCAAATTCCAGTTTTCAATTAATTTATTCAAATTTGTGATAATTTCCAGTTTTCCTTCTTTTATGAAGGCAACTTCTTGATATTTCTCAGTATTGGAAATATAACTGGAGACCAAACCGTCATTACTGACAGAAAATTCAAAACTGGGAGAGTATATCCCAAAATGGATTCTTTCAAAAGTTCCATTCAAATCGAATTTTTGAATATTGATAGTTGAATAAGCTGCATGTGCAAGATATATACCTGATTTAACCCATTTCACGCTAAACGGCTCATGATCAAAAGAGTTTGTAATACATTGTTTAAGAATAATATTTTCGAGATTTTCGGAGTTTAGTTGATCTAGGAAAAGCACAGAGAGTTCTGTTTGGTGATAAAAAAGCTTCCCCTCTATTTTCAAATCAATTAATATTTTAGAATCATCCGGAGAAAAAGCTAGTACGCTGGATTCCTCAAATAAATTTAAAGCTTTGAAATCAAATTCACCAAATATTTCTTTCTCTTCCTTATCTTTATCATCATTTTCTTGATAGATAAGAAATTCAGCGAGTATATTGTCTATATCAATATTCATTAAATAAGACTTCTTTTTCTGTAGGAAGACAAGATCGTCCCGTTCCCGAGTATTGACAATAAATTTACCAGAACGAGAATTGGGAATAACAATTCCTTCAATTTTCCGATTAATATTCATGTATTTTTTCAGATCTAGGATGGGTTTTGGGATTTTCTTCCCTTGTTTATCATCAACAAGTTTCAACTCATCCCTGTATCGGAGAACTTTAGGGATATTCAAATAATAGATATTGGAAGCAGAATTATCTCGTTCTGAATGAATCAAATCTCCATAAATATTCTCTCTTTCTTCAAAATAATCTGGATCATCTGCGAGATATAGCAAACCTCCTTCAAAAAACTTGAAGGAAGTAATTCCACTTTTATGATCCGTAAGTTGAAGGGGTTGACCTGCAAGATCCTTAAAAAGATAGACTTGGGGTTTTTCATCCTTAATTGAAGGATTTGAATAAACAAAAGCTAAAGAATCACAGTCCATCCATTCAATATTGGATATGCTCCCTTCATAAGTAAGCTGTATCGTTTTTTTTGAGTCAGTTGAATAAACATAACAATGAGTTTCGTAATAGTTATCTTTGAAATTTGGCTTAATCAAGGTATAGGCAATCTTACTTCCATCATTTGAAACAGAAATCGAACTTGGAATTGGAAGTTTTTGAACATCCTTAATGCTAGGTTCAATCATAACAAATACTTAATTCTACTTATATTAAAATAATTGTGAAGAAACAAGGAGCAAAAAAATTAAAACCGATTTATTGAATTGGTATAATTCTGCGAACGTTGAGCCTGTCGTTCAGCATATCGTTGGGCTTCTTCCATTTTTTTTAAAGCTTTCGCAGTTTTTTTAGCATCAGGAGTGTAAATTAATCCCTTGAAAATTTTATCGAAGCGATCGACGAATTCTTGAAATAGAGATTTTTTCTTTTCCATGATATCATGAGTTGAAAAACGATTGGTAAATTGGAAAAGGGCCTCATCCATAGAGTCTTCGACAGCTTTTTTATTAATATTTTTTTCCGCAATTGCATACATATAAAGAGGCATTTTAGCCATATCTTCATCAATAGGATCAATATCATGCGATTTGAGCATAATTTCATGGTCACCGACGACAAAATGTTTAATTTCATCATCAAAAGCACTTTCTGCCATAGTTGTAATTGCTTTGATCAAGTTAGTTCGACCAGGAATCATTTCTTGTTCCGTTTTTGCATAAAATTGCTTTTCTAAAAGGGTTTCCCCTTGAAAGAAGACTGCGGTTTCAAGTAAACTCATTTTGTTTTGCACCAAAGATAAAATCTGGAGCAGTTTAATCTAAGGTTTAGATCAAACTGTACTAATGACAACAATGTATTTTACCTATTAACATTACGTTTTATCACTACTTTTGCGCGTTCCAAAACTAATTTTGAAAATTTATACAGGATTATATATTGAAAAAAAGGAAATTGAAAACTTATCCTTTTGACTTTATAAAATTGGAAAAATTCTAAAATACAAAGGTGTCACTTGGAAAGTTTTCCACATCATATATAAACCTAGCTCTATAAATCGAAGTAGAACAGATATAGTAAATACAAATCGCATGGATGGAACTTCTGTGGAAATTTTGGAGCATCCAGTGCAAGACTCGATCTTATATGTGTGAAAAGAAGAATACAATCTCATCTCAACGCGTGCTGGTAATGGATGATGATCATAATATCCAAAATATTCTCTCAAAAGTATTAAGGAGAATGGATTGTGAGGTTGATTGTGCCGATGCGGGTGAAGAGGCGTTAGAGAAATATAGGAAATCTTTTAAATCTTCAAAACCCTATGATTTGGTTATACTAGATTTAATCGTCCCTAACGGTATGGGAGGTTTACAAACCATGGTAGGGTTGAAAGAAATCAATCCTGATGTTAAGGCAATAATTTCGAGTGGGTATTTTCAAGAACAAGATCTAACATCCTATAAAGAATATGGTTTTTCAAGCCTTTTAAATAAACCTTATACCATAGATGAGTTAATATCTTCAATATCGGAATGTTTAGCAAATAATGCAGATTATCTAGCTAAATAAACTTTGTCTTAAGATATTGATTGAAATGATTTTTTGCTGATTTTTCATTTCAAAATTTATGACAATTCTTCCACAAATTAAAATGCAGACCAATAAAGGGACCTTGACAATTGAATTGTATCCAGAACATGCGCCTGGAACCGTTGAAAATTTCCAGAAGCTAGTTAAGAGAAAATTCTATGATGGACTCACATTCCATCGTGTTATTGAAGATTTTGTGATTCAAGGAGGATGCCCAAAAGGAGATGGCACCGGCGGTCCAGGATGGACAATTAAATGTGAAACTGAAGGAAATCCTCTCAAACACGATCGTGGTGCACTAAGTATGGCCCATTCTGGTAAAGATACGGGAGGAAGCCAATTCTTCATTTGTCTTTCGCGTGAACAAACAGCTCATTTAGATGGGAAGCACACAGTATTTGGTCAAGTTGTTCGCGGCATGAATCTTCTAGATAAATTCAAAGAGGGTGATAAAATGATTAAGGTAAAAATAATGGAAGTAGAAACATTGGAGGAAACAAAAACCAAAAAAAAAGGTCGAATTAATCGTCAAACATTGAAGAAAAAACTTCAAGAAAAAAAAAAATGAAAAATCCTTTTTAGAGAGACCAATCAATTGGTTTTCTCTTATTTTTTGATAAGTACTCATTGACTTGTGAAAAGGGGTGAGAACCAAAGAATCCTCGATAGGATGAAAGGGGTGAGGGATGGGGAGATTCTAAAATCAAATGTTTCTCAGTGGCAATCCATTTCTTCATTTTTTGAGCTTTTCCTCCCCATAAGATAAAAACTACATGATCACGCTGTGAGCTGATGGTAGTGATTATTTCTTTGGTCAGTTTTTCCCATCCTTTGCTTTTATGGGAATTAGAAAGTCCTTCCTCGACTGTCAAGACAGTATTTAATAGCATTACACCTTGTTTGGCCCATCCTATTAAACTCCCAGTTGTCTTTTTTACTCCAACATCACTTTCTAACTCTTTGAAGATATTCTTTAAAGATTTAGGAATATCAGGGGTTGTTTCGGGAATTGAAAATGATAATCCATGGGCATGGCGTTTATTGGGATAAGGATCTTGACCTAAAATCACAACTTTTACTTGTTCAAGAGGTGTAAATTTGAGAGCATTGAATACATCTTCCTCAGCAGGGAGAATCGATTTTCCTTGAGACCTTTCAGACCGCACAAATTGATCCAATTGTGAATATTGTTCAGTTTTGAAAAATGGAAGCGCTTCCAACCAATCGTTCATAGGTGTTTTTACCGTTGATCAAAAATAAATATAATTGTTAATTTTAAGGCAGAAAAGAAAATTTGTCATAGAAGAGAAAAAAAATGAGTCGCAATCCAACAAAACGATTTTCTAACCGAGTAGAAAATTATGTTAAGTATCGTCCAGATTATCCACAGGAAATCATTGATGAATTACATGATAAATTGGAACTATCTAAAGAGTCAGTTATTGCAGATATTGGATCAGGTACAGGAAAATTTACCCAATTACTAGTTGAAAAAGGCTACAAGGTCTATGGAGTAGAACCTAATCGGGAAATGCGAGAGGCAGGAGAAAAATATTTACATGATTATCCAAATTTCAGCAGCATAGCTGGACAAGCAGAAGCAACAACCCTTTCAGATCATTCCATCGATTTGATCACTGCAGCTCAAGCATTCCATTGGTTTGATCTTGAAAAAACTAAACCAGAACTCAACCGAATTTTAAAACCGAACGGACATCTCGCGTATATTTGGAATGAACGAGATATTGAGGGCAGTAAATTCCACCAAGAATATGATGCAATGCTCAATCAATATTGTCCAGAATACCCCCAATCAAATCATCGCAATCGAGGCTCTATGGAAATTAGCTTATTCATCAAAGATCCAATTCATTTTATATCATCCTTCACTCAACACTTTGATTACAAGAGTTTGGAAGGGAGATTATTCTCTTCTTCCTACACTCCTAAGCCAGGAAATCCCGATTCGATTCCGTTAAAGAAAGAATTAAAACAAGTTTTTAAGAACAATGCAGTTGGTGGGAAAATTGAGTTTAAATATATATCGCATTGTTTTTACGGAGTCATGAATAAATAAAAATTGTAGAGGTCGGGATATTTAAATGGTAAAAAGAGAACAAATAATATTGAAATTCACTTCAAATTATCCTAAGATCTTTCAAAATATTCCAAAGTTTACATCTTACATTAATAACCACCTTGGAAGAGAGTCTCAATCAGGTTTTTATTTAGAAACATTTTCAAATGGATTGTTGTACATCTATGATAGTTTTGAAATATTTATCTTGATGCATTCACATTTCTCTCGTGAAGAATTACGAGAATTTGAACAATCAGCTGGAATTATCTTAGATCCCAATAAATTATTGGAGGGGGTTCTTTCTTCAAACAGGTTCCCTCAAGAAGGAATTGATTTTCAATTTGATTTTATTTTCGATCAAGAACAACATTCTGAAGTAAAAAATTACATTCAACGGTTTTATTCAATAAATCTCGAAAATCAAATTGAATTTGTTGAAAATACAGAACACGACTTGGTTATTCGATTTTTATCTTTCGAGGGGATATATAACTACCTAAAAATTATTTCATTAATGATGAATGGATTACTTAAAAAATCCGGTTCTAAAAATCAGAATTAAAACGATGTTTATTTCAGCTATTAATCCATCTTGCGACTCAGGGTGTCATTTATTTTATATCCTAAATGGAAAGGATTTTTAAAATATTCGAAAATTCCAAATTTTTTAAACTGACTTTGCATTCACCAAACACGATAGTTATATTAAGTGATTACTATGACAACACAAAGAACAATTAATGAAGAATTTTTAGAACGATTTATTAACACTCCAAGTCCAACAGGAGTAGAAGAACCCGCCCAAAAAGTATATCGGGAATACCTTGCCGATATCGCTGAAAAATTTACAACGGATGTCCTTGGAAATGTAGATGCAATAATGAACATTGGTGAAGGACCAAAGATTATGCTTGCAGGACATGTCGATGAAGTGGGTTTGCAAGTTCGCTACATTACTGAGAAAGGTTATATTTACTTCAATCAATTAGGAGGAATTGACGCTCACATTACTCCTGGAAATCGTATTAAAATTTTAACTGATAAAGGAGAAATTTTGGGGATTATTGGTAAAAAGGCTATTCACTTGCAGCAACCTGATGAGCGTACAAAAATAATCAAACTCAAGGATCAATACATTGATATCGGAGCTCGAACACGAGAAGAAGTGGAAGAACTAGGAGTTAAAATTGGAGATCCTATGGTTTTCATTAGTAATTATACCAAGCTAGGAAATAATGGTGATGTCGTAGCCCGATGTTTTGATGATAAAATTGGAGGTTTTGTAATTGCTGAAGTCATGCGTCGATTGAAGGGTACGGAATTTGATGGAGAGATTCACGGAGTCTCCACAACCCAAGAAGAAGTTGGTACGCGAGGAGCGATTGTTTCTGCTTATAGTATCAATCCAAAGGTGGGAATTGCGTTTGATGTCACCCATGCTAGCGATTCACCAGACGTTAAAGAATTAGATATTGGGATAAAGCCTCTTGGAGGGGGTCCAGTCATTGTTCGCGGTCCAAACATAAATCCGAAATTATTTGACTTGATGGTTGAAACGGCAAAAGAACTTGAAATACCATATAAAATCGATGCAGCACCACGTCCAACGGGAACTGATGCTCGATCCATCCAAATGGCACAAGCTGGTGTCGCTACAGGATTAATTGGCATTCCAAATCGTTATATGCACACCATGAACGAAGTTGTCAATTTAGATGATGTTGAAGCAACAGTCAAATTAGTGGTTGGTGTGATTAAGAAAATTAAGAAAGACACCTCTTTCATCCCTATGTAGGGAAATTCTTCCTTTTTTTTATTACCAAGAAGTGATTTTGTCAATGACTGAAAACAAACTTACAATTAATGAACAATTCCTAGAAGAATTCGTAAATGCTCCTAGCCCATCAGGCTCAGAAGAACCTGCTCAACGTTTGTTCCGAGCATATATTAAAGAATATGTAGACGAAATTCGTACTGACATCTTGGGAAACGCAATTGGAATTGTGAATCCTACTGGATCACCCAAAATTATGCTTGCAGGGCATGTCGACGAAGTTGGCCTACAAGTAAGGTATATCACAGAAAAAGGATATATTTATGTCCATCAGATTGGCGGGTTAGACGCCCATCTACTCCCTGCATGTCGCGTGAAAATTTTAACTAACAAAGGTGATATCATTGGAATCATGGGAAAAAAAGCCATCCATTTGCAAGAACCTGAAGAACGTAAGAAAGTAATAAAACTCAAGGATCAATACATTGATATTGGAGCTCGATCTCGAGAAGAAGTTGAAGATCTTGGAATTCGCATTGGGGATCCAATCATTTTTGACTTCTACTATGAAAAATTGGGAAACAAGGGGGATGTTGTATCACGATGTTTCGATGATAAAATTGGAGCTTTTATTGTCGCCGAAATTTTGCGACATTTGAAAGGGGAACAATTCGATGCCGCTGTTTATGGTGTCTCTACCACCCAAGAAGAAGTAGGATTGCGGGGAGCCAAAGTTAGTGCTTATGGTGTAGATCCTGACATCAGTTTCGTGTATGATGTAGATTTCGCGACAGATACTCCTTCAATTTCTGAAAAGGATCAAGGCATTTCCAAATTAAGCGGCGGTCCAATCATTGCCCGAGGTCCCAATATGGCTCCAAAACTCTATGATCTCGTAATCAAAATAGCACAAGAAATGGAGATGCCCGTGCAAATCATTGCCGAACCTCGGGGAACTGGAACTGATGCAAATTTCATAAATCTTTCTCGATCTGGAGTAGCCACCTCATTAATTGGAATTCCAAACCGTTATATGCATTCTATGTCGGAAGTTGTCAATTTAAATGATGTGGATGCGATTGTGAAATTGTCGGTTGCCGTAATCAAGAAGATTACAAAGGATACTTCATTCATCCCAAATTAATGAATAATGCTGAATTACTAAAGCATCGAGGCTTAAACCAGAATATTGCCTTCATCCTTAAATAAGCGGGTTATCGGTTCACTTAAACCTTTTTTTTAAACCCATTTTATAACAATTTTGATTATTATAAAAAATAGTGGGAGCGGGGGAATTTGAATCCTCGACCACCACGTGTTTCGAAACAGATAAATCTATCTATGAATCCGAACGTGGTATCATACCAAGCTAGACTACGCTCCCTGAGCAGATTGGAAACTATTTTTTAAGTATGAAATTATAATTTTTTTGAGTTATAAAGATTTTTCATTCATCTCGTCTACTCGGGAAAGATTTCAGGAATTAAAATTTTTTTTTATTCGATTCTCGCTTTTTCCAATAATGAGCATCAATGGAAGTCACCAACTTTATATTGCAATCTTTGCTCTAGATCAATGCTGATATTATATGTTTCAAGCTCGTTTTCGATTCGGAGTTACTTGTTAGCTCACTACGTCGGGAAATTGCCCCGTAGTGAGTTCGGATAGAATAACAGGAGATTTTTTGAAAAAATAGTCTTTTTTCTTGATGTGCTTCTTATTCTAAACCAAATTTTGCGTAGTAGTGAGCAATACTGATTTTTCTCATTAGGAGAATTTGTGGCATTGTAAGTTGTTTTCTAATTTTAACATATTCTAATGCAAATTAGATCAGCCAATATCATATTTCCGGAGAAATTATTCATCATATTTAAATATTAGAATTAATATATGTTACTTAACATAGATTGGAATGGTTTACTATTAATTCCAATTATCATTATTGTGATACTCATGATTCAAACTCCACCTCTGATGTTAACTACCGGGCATGGTCTTCTGACCATTACACATCCGTAGGTACTTGCTAGATCAGGTGACTTGAGGAGAATCATGATAAATCTACTTTTAACTTAAATGAGGATTTTTGTAATGATATGATCTTTTGATTTTCGGGGTTTTCTTCATTCACCGTGTACCTATTTTATCCTTTTTTTAAAAAAAAACAAAATTCAAAGTGAAACTCATGAAAAATAACCTTCCTATTGAACAAAGCGGGGCTGTACTATTAATGGCAGCAGTAAAGAAAATCTATCCAAGCGCACGTATCGTTAAATGTGACGTTGACCGAAAAAATAAATTCTCATATGATTTTGAAGTTAAATCATTGCTAAACAATCATGATCTCGAAATAGTGGAAGAAATCATGCAGGAGATGATCCGACGGGATCTTAGAATCAAACAATTTCCAATTCTTCATGAAGAAGCGCGTTTAATCTTTCATCAAGAACCTTATCGTTTGAAAGAAATTTATGCATCTCCATACAAAAAACCAATTGTTAGTTTGTTAGATGGCGAAGTTGATTTAGCCCAAAAACCCTGTATTGATAAAGTAGGGGAAATTTCAAGCGTATCTATTGATAAAAATCAATCATTAGATCCAATTTCCATGCACGATAATTATTATCATCAACGTATCTACGGTTTAATATCTTAATCCCATTTTATCAATATAAAAAGAATAAGGAATAAAAACAAATTGTTTAAAACTATGTTACTAGAAAACTCATTCTACTTATTATCTTTTTTTTCTGAAAGCTTAAAATGCAATTCAAGCTGATTTTCTGCCATGATTGATTTATCTTCCATGATCTCGGAACTAAAAACTTGGTGGAGAATGTGTTTGAAAAGCACCTTCATGAAAAGAGAAAAATTGGTATTGATATCATGGTTGATAAAAAGTAATAATTCATGAGTGGTAAGAAATTGCCATTTTATTGATTCAATCCACTTCAAATGCTTTTTGGAGAGAATCAAATTGAATTTGGAGAGAAATATTTCCAATCCCCCATCGGAACCACTTTTCTGAATTTTCTGCATCAATCTTTTACGAATTTTGATTATATGATTCTGTGCATTTTGAATCCCCAATGATTCAATTTGAGCCGGTTCCAGAAATTCAAAAACTCTCCGAAATGTAGTTTTGTCAAATAATACTTGTTGTGAAGAAAAATCGTTCATTTCCGATGCATGAAATCGGTGAATTGCCATTTTGATAATTTGACTTTTATTTACCTCAAACTTTTTCGAGAGTGTTTCAATCTCTTGGTAAGTTTCTGAATCCAAACGTAATCCCATAGAATGTGATTCTTTATCTGTGACCATTTTTCCCAACCTTTTTTATTTTAAAACAAATGTTAATGAAGTTAAAGCTTTGTGACTACAAAGTTTCATAATGTGATACATTGCGACACAATATTTATATGTAAATGTTACCTTAAAAAATATGTGACACATTGTGTCAGTAATATTAAGAATGTGATCCTTATGGCAGAGATTCAAACAGAAACAAATACCCAAAAATTCATCCCTTCCGCTGAAATTTCATTAGATTTACAAGAAGAAAAACTAAACCGTTATAATATTAATAAGAAATCCCTTCTCTCTTTTCTTTCCCTAGCAATATTAATAGATATGTTTGGTTTTTCTTTGATCCTTCCCATTTTACCTTCCATTGCTTCTGATTTTGGGGCTACAGCTTTTATGATTGGGATCATAACTGCCGCGAATTCGTTGACCGCGTTAATCTGTGGTCCAATTTGGGGTTCTTTATCTGATAAATATGGGCGAAAACCAATTTTAATTATAAACCAGATTGGTACTTTAAGTGCTTTTATCGTGCTCGCCACGGCCCAAAGTGTAGAGGTTATAATCCTTTCCCGAATTATTGATGGAATTTTCGGAGGCCAATTTCCGGTAATTAGATCGATCATTTCCGATGTTACCACGCCAGAAACCCGTACAAAAGACATGGGAACTATAATGGGAGTTTCAATGCTGGGCTTAATTATTGGACCTGTTTTAGGAGGCGTTTTAGGAAACTCCAACTGGCGAATTCCTGCCTACCTCACGGCAGCATTAAGTGTTATCTCTATAATCCTAACAGTAAAACTATTACGTGAAACAATGCCCCAACAAAGACGATTCGATTTACAACTTCAACGAACCAAATTAAAGACTTTAAATAATGGACAACAGGATAGTATTTTTAATAAAGCAGTTGTTATTCGATTACTTGAAACGTTCCTTTTTACTGTAATCTTCCAAGTATTTATTTCAACGAATGCGATCATCATGAATTATCGTTTTGGTGCCAATCCTGCAGCCATTGGATGGTTAAATGCTGAATTTGCAATTATTAATATCATTTGCATCACGAAAATCTTGCCTATGTTAACTAAAAAATTCTCCAATCAGCAACTAATGGTGACTGGTGTCATTTTGTTGGGGATTGGAATGGTCATTTATGGTTTAGCAACCGCTCCTTGGATATTATATATCTTATTTGTCATCCCCTTTACTTTGGGATCTGCACTTTTACGCCCAATCATTAACACAAATTTAACGAAGGCGGTTGCTGAAGATCAACAAGGGCAAGTATCCGGATGGAGCACATCAATTCAATCCTTAGGGGAAATTTTTACCCCATTACTTGCGACATCATTTCTGGATCACGACCTTCTTTCTCTCTTCGGGATTACTATCAGTTCCTATTGGGCAGTGGCACTCTTGGGTATCGCAGTTGTTGGAATGATGTTGATAAATGTGATTTATGATAATATGACCTTCAAAAAAATAAATTGATCACATTAAAAGGCTTTAATCTACATTTTTTCCCTTTTTCCATCATTTTTACTATTTATTTATTGCAAGATTAATTCCAAATTATGAAGAAGTTAGAAATCCTGATATATTGCTAATGCAATGTGGTTTCCATTAACATACAATTCAGTTTTATTATTTATTTTCTATGATTTAATAGTCTTTTTTTCCATTAGCATAAAACTCCATATACTAAAAAAAACATCAAAAACTGAAAGAATTAGAAATTGTGTTAAGAATTGATTCTTATAGTATCAAATTTATTGAATAACGTCTTTTTTAGTAATTTTTCTTATACTCTAGAGAATATTTTTAAATCATTTATCCCTTACATGTATGCTATGAACCCAAAGGAATCAAACTGGCAAGAACCAAGCAAGTGGGAAGAGATCGCAGCTGAATGGATCTCCTTCAATGAATCCGGGAAAAATATTCATCGTGATTTTCTAAATCTTCCTCGATTTGTGGAAGCACTTCCCTCTTTGGAAATTGGGATGAAAGGATTGGAAGTTGGTTGTGGGGAAGGAATGCTTGCACGTAAGATATTGACCGATGGAATTAATTTGGATGCTTGCGATATTTCACCGGTGATGATAAACCATGCACGGAAAAAAGAATCACAAGAATCTCACCATATCACATATTTTGTTGAAAATGCCGAGCATCTCAGTTTTCCAGAGAATAGCTATGATTTTATTCTGGCTTTCATGTGCTTGATGGATATGGATCATCCAGAAAAGGCGATACAAGAGGCTTATCGGGTGCTCAAACCAGGCGGATTCTTTCAATTTTCTATAGTGCATCCGTGTTTTGCAAGTTCCTCACATCGAAAACATGTACGGGACGCAAATGGAGTATCGAAGGCCATTGAAATTGGAAATTACACATCGGAAGGAAAAGTTGTAGTTAATTGGAATAATGGATCTTTAAAAGGAACTCAAACATTTCACAATCATAAGATGCTGACAACTTGGATGATGTACGGGATAAATGCAGGATTTATTTTAGAGTTTTTGGATGAACCCTTTGCAAATTCAGAAATTCTACAAAAATGCGAACATTTAGTTCATACAATATCCGTACCGGACAATTTAATTGTGAGATTGAGGAAACCTCTCTAATTATATCTACTTTTTCGAATTCATTTCTTGAATAATCTTTTGTAAATCTTCAATATGATATGGTTTATTCAATCTTCCATCAAAACCATATTCTTTATAGTTTGCTAAAATAGGATCCTGAGAAAATCCGCTGGAAACAACCACTTTAACAGATGGTTTTTGTTTTTTTAATAATTTTACTGTTAATTCACCTCCCATTCCTTCAGGAACAATTAGATCAAGAAAGACAACATCAAAAGGAGAAGACTGATTTTCATGATCTTGAAATTTCTGGAGAGCTTCTTCCCCATCTTTGGCCATTTCTACAGTACACCCCAATTTGTTAAGCATTTTTTTTAAGGTTTTGCGCACGAGATGCTCATCGTCCATAATCAGAACTTTACATTCATGAAATGAGAGTTCTGATGCTTCAGAAGTAATTAAGGAGAGTTCTGAAGAAATGGTTGGAATAAATATTAAAAACTGGGTTCCTTGTCTGGGAAAAGAATTAAAAGTTAAAAAACCATTATGTTTCCGAATAATAGAGTATGCTGTAGCCAACCCTAATCCGTTACCTTTCGATTTTGTACTAAAATAGGGCTGAAAAATGTTCTGCTGTAATTGTTCTGGAATCCCTTCTCCAGTATCAGATATTGTTATTTTTATATACTTCTCTGCCGGAATTGGGTATTCATAAAATTCATCATGATGGAGGAGTTCAGTTTTGATTGAAATTTCACCCCCTGAAGGCATTGCTTGTATAGCATTGATTAAAATATTATCAAATACCTGCCCAATTTGACCTGCATCAACATTCACATTAGGAAGATCGGGCTCTATATCCACGATTACTTTTGCTTCTCCACCCCGAGTGATTAAATTAATTGAATTATGGAGAAGAGGTACAATTTGTTGAATTTTTTGGATGGGAGCCCCCCCCTTTGAAAAGGTGAGTATTTGTTTAGTAAGGTCACTTGCTCGTTCTGTGGCTTGCTTCAAATCATTCAAAATATCTAGATTCGATGGATTTGTGTCATCAATTTGTAATAAATTGATATTTCCCATGATCCCAGTGAGTAAATTATTAAAATCATGAGCTATTCCTCCAGCAAGAAACGATAGTGATTCAATCTTCTGGGCCCGTATTTTTTCAGTTTCTTGACGCTCCCGATCAGTAATATCTTCAAAAAGGGAGAAAAATTTCCCATCTTCAAGCAAAACTAACCGAAAGGCAATGGTTTTTTTTTGATGGTCTTTGGTATTTACCTGAAATATCCGAGGATTCTCCACAATGGGCAAACCTGCTTGCAAATCTCGATCATAATAGGGGCGAACTTGCTGTCGAAAAATAGGATCGGGATAAGCCAGGGTAAACCACTTATCTATTGTCGAAATATCTTCTAGTGTATATCCAAATAAATTTGTAAAGGCAGGATTGATATACTCAATATCATTTTGGGGAGTAGCAATCCATATTGCATATGGGAGAATTTCAACTAAATCCTGAAATTTTTTTTGACTTAAGGAAATTTGCCAGTTTTGTATACCCATTTGTGCGATTTGTTTAGTAAAGTCAACCAAATATTCTAAGTTTCGAATAACTTGATCTTTTGTAAAAATTGGGACATTATGTAAAGCTTCCATATATCTTTCAAGGTTATAACCATATTTCTGAGCTTGTTTCATAAAAAACGATTCATCAGGTTTTTTAAATAATAATTGTCCGGTGAAAACATTGGCTAAATGTTGTCCCTCAATTATCAATGGAGTAGCGCAATCAATTAAACCCATGGGACATTCAAATATTACATATTTTTCTTTGGAAGCTAAGCGAGATTTGATACTCCGATCACTGTTTAGACATTGTTGCTCTGTTTGGAGGTTTTGCCTGTGAAAGTTGACACAAATTGGTTGCCACCCTGATCCAACAAGTAATTCTCCATTTACATCAATTAGAGCAAAAGGAATTCCTGTAGCCATGTACATTTTATCTGCTAAAGATTGTAACTTAGGAATATTAAACAATTGTCGAAGCTCAAAATCCATTAAAATATAATTTAAAAAGTAAAGGTAAAAGGATTTGCAAAAAAACAATAAGGTAATAAATGACAGTTTAAAGATAAAAATGTGGTTAGGATAAGATGGTTTTTAGCAAAATAACAATAAAAACAATAAGGTCCATATGGAATTGAATTCAATATCGTGATTCCAATGGCAAGAAATCAAATGGATTACTGCCATAATATATATGAGAGCAATTTCTAATGACAAACAATAATGAAATACCAGAATTAAAACTACCAATACCAGAAACTCTAACTTTTTTCAAACAAGATGAAAAATACTCAGCAGGAAATTACATCCGGATAGTACTCAAGGTAATTTTTGCAATTATCATTCTAATTTTCGGGATCATTCGAAAACAACTTCTAATTTCAATGATTGAAGATCAATCCCTATCACCTCAATATCATGTCTTATTCTTAGTTATCATTTATGCTTTATTGGGACTATTCTTATTTGAGATCGGCCGTGACATTTATATTTCCCTACTACCAAAGTATGCAAAATGGCGAACTATCAAATTCTTCCAGAATCGCATACTATTGGATTCTGTCGAATTAGATCTTAATGAAATCTCAAAAATTCACATATTGGCTAAATTAAATTGGATTGCTCTAGAATTGGATGAGATCAATCGAAACATGCATATTATTTTGTTTTTTAAAACTAAACGTCCGGTTGTTTTGTACAATGTATATCAATCCGAGGGTTTTTTGATACCAAAAGATAAAATCCATGAAATATCAAAATTTTGCAAGCACACATATTCGATTCAACCAAAAACCAAATTTCAACGAGAATATGGAATGATTATTTTGATCTTTGGGATTATTCTTGCATTGATCTTTTTAATCTAGTGAAACTCAATTTATATAGAATATCTCCCCTATACAATACAGGATGTGCAATTAATGACTGATAAAATTAAAACTAAACCGATTGATGAAATGCCCGAGGATGATTTGATTTTTTATGATCAAGGAGAATTCATCACACATAATATTCTAACTACGATTACTAAGATTGTTGTAATTACTATCTCTATAATTTATCTCATCTCTTCGAAATTTATTTTGACTTCTTGGTTTCCACACCAATATCTCCTATTCATTTTTACGATAGGATTGGCGTGCGTTTTTATTGCAGCGATAATTTATGAAATAGTTCGAGATGTAATGTTGTCCCGATATATAAAGCTTG
This sequence comes from Candidatus Lokiarchaeum ossiferum, assembly GCA_025839675.1. Lineage (GTDB taxonomy): Archaea > Asgardarchaeota > Lokiarchaeia > Sigyniarchaeales > Promethearchaeaceae > Lokiarchaeum > Lokiarchaeum ossiferum. Next base: position 3,477,821 of record CP104013.1, on the reverse strand, counting down.
CCGAATGGGATTCGGTTAAGTTTACCCCCGAGGGAATCCTACTGGATGTTCCAGTAGAATCAGAGCGGAAAATGTTTACACCAGCTCAAATTGCTAAAATAGAACTCTTGACGAAAGTGCGCTGGGGAGATGAAATGGATAAAAAAACGATCGTAATGATACATGCTTTGATGTATTTAAAAGATCAATCCCCTCAAATGATATATTGTTTATATAGAGAAGAAGGGGCACCTATTCCACGTTCCAAACTCAAACAAATTTCTAAATATATATCTAATCACTATGGTATACCAGTTAAAATTAGAAATATCCGCGATTTTAGTATTTTAATGTTATTAGGAATTCTATTAATTTCCATCATTCCTTTTATTTTTGGTTTTTAGACCAAAAGATTTTGTCTTTTTTCAAAATTAATCCTTTTCAAATCGAGAAAATTCCCCAATTGAGCGACAAAATCATAAAATTTTTTTTAAATCCTACCTTGAAGATATTATTGAAAATTTAACTCAAATTTAATTTGAGGAGAATCAGTATTATGGTAAAACATCACGGTTATTTTACAAAATGCAGGAGCTTACATCGCAAAAATGTGCGAGATCGAGGCCTACCTGGACTAAGCAAATTCTTAGTAGATTACCAACCAGGGAATGTTGTTGATATTGTTGGAGATTCATCCTTCCAAAAACGAGGATTACCTCACCGACATTTCTGGGGAAAGACCGGTACAGTTGTAGCTCAACGTGGACGATGCTTTGAAGTTGCTGTTAAGGATCTCGATAAAATGAAAACTATCTTTATTGGTTGCGAACACATTCGGATTAATAAAGACTGGCAAAAGCGCCAAGAACAAAAAGAATAATAATCAAATTTTTCTTAAATCAAACCTTTTTTAGCTCTCAAAGCAAGTATTTATCTATAGGCAACGGAATTATCCACAATGGTAAAAAAAATTCTTAATGAAAAAAAAATTAGTGTTCCTGAAGTAAAAGACATTTTAGATCGTGTCTATGAGAGAATGGAAAAACTCGGGGGAACCATGATCCCAGATCCTTTTACAGAAGCAACTTATGAGTATGTGCACAATTTTTCAAAGATGGATGCCGATGTTGCTCGTAAAGTTATTAATATGCTTATGAAGGAATATGATATGGATGAATCCTATGCAATTCAAATTGTAAATATTGATCCCAACTATCCTCAAGAGGTTAAAGTAATTTTGGAAAAAGATCCAATTTTACGGGATTTAAATGATGATGAATTGGCGGTTTTGATTCAAAACATCCGAGATTTACAGGGTTAAGCATTTTAAAAAAACTCATAAGTTCACTACATTTTTTTTCCATCCTTTCTTCAATATAAAGCGATATTTCTTCTTTGCAGAGTTCAAAAGTTTTAAAAGCCGAAAATGGTATATATCCTTATATTTCGTTTTTGTGATAGAACAATGCACTCAACTCCCCCTTGCCGCACAAATCATCGTAAACATCTGTAATTTTTAATTTACAGTTGAACAAGGCGAGGTATTAAGTCACACATTCAACTTACTCTATAAATAATTCACTCAAGAGCGAAACATATACACCAATTGGAGAACAAAAATATGAGCGATCGTGATCGAAGATATAGTAATCGAGGACCCCGAAGTACATCCCAACGAGGAGATCCTCGCAGATCCCGTAGTGGACCTTCCCGAAGTCGTGGAGGAGGAGGACGAGGTCACCCTCGGGTATTTCTCCGAAATGGGACCATTGTTTATTTATTGGATATTCTCCAACATGGAGGAGTAGATAAAGCGGGCCATTCTTGGAATCCAATATGCCAAGTGATGGAAGTTCCATCCTTTAATCTCTATGAAGTCTCATTAAATAAGCAAAAAATTCAAGAGTTAAAACTCCAACAGAAAATTCAAGTAACTGGTAGAGAAGATTCCCCTTTGGGTCGTCCCAATAAAAAATTGAAATATGATCAACTGACGCATGCTTCACTACAAACAATAGGGTTAGTTTTGGAACAATATGTTTTGGAAAATGAAGAACGTTTTATTAAGTTCATAAACAATGTAGGTCCAATTACTATAAAACGCCATTACTTGGAGGTTTTACCTGGAGTAGGTAAAAAATTGATGAACGAAATATTAGAAAATCGGCACCGGAAGCTGTTTGAAAATTTTGAAGAACTCCATACCAGAGTGCCTGGTTTTAAGCCCAAAGAAGTATTTGTCAAGCGAATCATAGAAGAACTGGAAGATGAAGAATTAAAACATTATCTGTTTGTCAAGCGCAGACGGCCTGAAGATCGCTCCAGTGGAGGAACACCCCGGCCTCGTGACGGAAGTCGAGATGGAGGTCGTCGAACTTCTAGAAATGATTCGTTACGAAAACGATACTAACCATTTCAGGTTTTTTTATGCCTTTTCTTTCTAAATCTGCATTACTAGGAACTTTGACCACATTAGGCATCCGACTTGATAAATCCAGAGGTCAATGCTATTTGATTGACCAAAATGTGGTAGAATTTATTGTTTCGCATGCCCAATTAGATCCCGAGAATGATGTTGTAATAGAAATTGGTCCAGGATTGGGAACTCTCTCAGATTATCTCATACAGCAGTGTAAACAAGTGATTTTGATTGAGTTTGATAACAAAATTGCATGTTATCTTAGAGAATATTACGAAAACAAATATTCCGTGGCATTTCTTGAAAATCCCACTGCTAAAGATTGGAATGTTATCGAGAGGAAGGAAAAAATAATTTTAATTCACGGAGATGCTTTAAAAGTCCCATTCTTTCCAGCTAACAAAATCGTGTCTAATATCCCATACCAAATTTCGGCTCCGTTGATCTTCCGAATAATTGAATCTTGGTCTTATTCAACCGTTAATCTTATGGTGCAAAGAGAATTTGCCGAACGATTATTGGCCCCAGTGAATTCAAAGAACTATTCTCGCATTTCTGCGGCGACAGGATTATTTTTGAACATTAAAAAAGTTCGCCAAGTTCCTGCCACGTGTTTTTATCCTGCCCCTCGTGTGGAATCCATGTTGATTGAAATTACCGCAAAACCGACACTTTCGAAGGAAAAGGCAGCTTTTCAATATAGAAGTGATTATTTAGCATTCTTACGGGGCATTTTTCCTTATAAGAACAAATCAATCCGAAATGCCCTCACTCATTGTTTAAAGCGGGATCCTCATGTCAAAGAAAAGTTGAGTCCTTTAGTTCAACTTATTTCAAGTCCAGCAGATTATCCCTTTTTATCTCATAAATTGCGATCATTTTCCCCACCTCAACTCTTTTCCTTTCTCTTGTATGGTTTAACCAACGATTCTCAAGAATTGGCCCAATTAGCCAAACAGTTTTCAATAAAAGAATAAAATTCATTGGGAATCCTATCTGAATTAACATGTGGATTTAAAAGAATTTCAAACCGTTCAAAAATATGAGGAGGAAGATTTAGACATAGCCGAACGGATCGAATATTTTGGAACTGAAATTGTTGTCCCCAAACAAATCTATGGTCCTATGGAAGATACTGATCTATCTATCCGATTCTTACGCTCATGGTTGCAAACATTGGCTAAAAATAATCAACAAAACCCGATCTACTCTCAAGAAAATCCACTACGAGTTATGGAAATGGGTTGTGGATCTGGAGCACTCTCCTTTTATGTGGTTTCCCGTTTGGAACAACTTAAAATTCCTTTTTATCACATGGGAATTGATATTAATCCGATGGCTATCAAAGCTTGCAAATATACCTCAAAACTTAACGGATTCTCTAACAATGTACGGTTTAAATGTGGGAGTTTTTTTGAACCGCTAGGGACTCCCGAAGAAAAGCGAAGTTATGATATTATTATTTTTAATCCACCATATTTAGCAAGCGAAGCCAAGACAATTACCCGTGAGAATCGAAAATTGATAGATTTAGCCTGGGAAGGAGGACCAGAAGGGAATGAAATCACCTTAGAATTCTTTAAAATCATGTCTCCATTTCTAAGTCCTAAAGGGGAGATAATGATCATCTCATCTGGAAGTGTCGATCAAATCCCGATATTATCCTATTTTGAAAAATTGAACATCAAAATTGTAGAAACTCTAAAAAAACATGTGTTCTTTGAAGATATCATACTTTATCATGGAAAGCGAGAACCTTAAACCTTTAACGTTAAAGAGTATTTTACTAAGTATTTATGCCACATTCTTTGGGTGATGAATGGTTCCAGAATTTATTTGAGTATTCCCCCATTCCTATCGAAATTTATGATGGACTGGGAAAATTGCAAACAGTCAATACAGCGTGTTTGGAGTTATTTGGAGTTAAAACGATAGAAGAAATAAAGGGATTCAATCTTTTTAAGGATCCGAATTTACCTAAAGGAACAAAATCTAAGCTTATTAGAGGCAAAACGGTAAAATATACAAGCACATTTGATTTTGAGTTAGTAAAAAAACAAAATTTGTATAATACAATTAAATCAGGGATAATTTATGTCGAAGTTTTGATAAAACCACTATTCTTTTCAAAGGATAAATTAATACCTTCGAATTACGCATTGTATGTACAAAATATAACCAACCGTCGACTTGGAGAACTTGAAAAATCTGATTTTCTGGAACGTTTGCAAGAACGTGTGGAAGAGAAAGATCTTTTAATGAAAGAAATTCATCATCGAGTAAAAAACAATCTGCAAGTCATTTCCTCTCTAATTATATTACAAAATCATTCAATCAAAGATGCGATTTTGAGGGAAAAGTTTAAGGATTTACTAAATCGCATAAAATCCATCTCTTTAAACCATGATTATTTGTTTAGTTCAGAGCATTTGGGAAAAATTGATTTTAAAAAATACACAAATAAATTGTGCGAAAATATATTAAAAACATATGAACACCAATACAATGGGGTTCAAATTCGCATTGATGCGGCAGAATTATTTCTTAATGTAAAAGAAGCGCAAGTGTATGGAATGATCTTGAATGAATTGATTACAAATGCGTTAAAGCATGCTTTTCCGGATAAGCAGGGAAATATCACAATTTCTTTTTTCCAAGAAGAAAATAATTCCAGAATATTACTTGTGAAGGATGATGGGATTGGTTTACCAGATCAATCTAATTCTAATAGTACAGAATCTCTTGGATTACCATTGGTTAAAAATTTAGTAAGGCAAATAAATGGAAAACTTGAAATCATTAATAATAAGGGAACCGAAATACGTATTTCTACTACCGATCTTTAATTTGAGATTCAAATTTCTTTATTTCTCTTAATTGATACTCAATATCCCGAATAATACCGTAAAAATCATATTGTCGTGCTTCGATTGTTGCTTCAGCTAAAGTGATCTTTGCTTTCTCAAATTCTTGTCTGTTGATCATTCGATACACTTCTTTGAGGGTTTGTTCTAAAGCGGTCTTATGAACCTTTAATTCCTGTCTAATTTGTTGAAATAGTATAAAAACTTTTAACGCCAGTGATTCCACCAATAACGGTTTAAATTTGGCAAATTTTGACTTGCGTTCCAAAATATCCATTCCATTATAAGATAACCGGAGTTTTCCAGCATGATAAACCTCTTTATTCTTGTTATACTCTTCTAAAAAGTTAATATTAATTTTGGATTTTTTCAAAAGAAGCTCAATTTCGGGGATAAATTCACGAAATTTTAAATTGATGCATATCTCTTTTGTGATATTCAGGCGGTTTTGAGTCACATAAAACTTTTCTTCTAAGATCATTTCTGAGAAACGCTCGATCAACTGGCGAGTATGGTCCTTATCTTTTTTGAATTCTTCACCGATGCGTTTTACCTTGGCTAGGAGTTGACTAGATATATATGGATGGATCCATTGTTTTTTCCCTTCTGCTTGAGTGGTTTCACTGAGTTCAAATAATTCAATATAAGATTCTGCAATGTTACCATCCTCAAATTTCTCCCATAGCTCATCTTGGCGCGCTTGGAGCTGGAGATTTCGATTACAGATGTTTAACTTTAATTTAATTTCCGTCAGAATTCCGAAAAACTGATTTTGTAGGGCAATTTTGTTTATATCTTCCAATTTATTCTGAGCTTGACTAAATTGACGACTCCGAATCAATTTAGAGATATCTTCAAGAGCTCTCCACAGCTTGTCTTGTAGTTTTTGTCTCTCTTTTCGATCTTCTGGTTGATCTTGTTTTGTTGAGGAGGGTAAAGTTGAGATTTGAGTTTCATCAATTTGAGATGTGAGATTCTGTAATCGCTTTTTTTTAATGAACCAATAAAGTATCCCCAAAAAAAAAAGACCGAAGAAACTCACTGCGATTATGATTACAGTCGGCTTCCATTCTTGGAGAATCATAGAGAAATAGAGAACAAATCACCCTAAAAAGATTTGTGCCGGAAATCGAATCAAAGCAAAAGAGTTTTAACTAAAAACCGTTTTTCTTCAATCATGAACTCTTCGACCAACGATCTTCTACAGATAGGATTTCTCTACAATGATCCCTTTGGAGTTCGGGTGATAAATAACCTGATTAATAAATCGGGCTTTTGCCAACAATGTGGTCCATTATGCATCAATTGTCGAATCCTCTATCCTTGGTTTGCTGGAAAAATTAAATATGCTCATAAATTGGAGTGGGAAGATTGTGAATGCGTTGAAGATTGTTTACCCGCGGTGGAAGAAAAATTATCCTCTTTGGATGTCTTAATCTGCATTGCCCTTCCTTCTGAATTTATTGAGGTATTACCTGCATTACTAAAAAAATATTCCATTAGGGCGGTGATTTTTCCAGTTGAAAATGGAGAATGGCTTTCAGCTCATGATCAAATGGTTCTCCAAAGTCAATTGAAAATAAGCGGGATCCAATATGCGTTTCCACGACCCTTTTGTAATCTCTCGGAATCAAATTCTCCGGAAAAATCAATTATTAATCGATTTATCCAACAATTTCATATTGGAAAACCTATCGTTCAATTTAGCACCCAAAACGGCAAAATAATCAAGACACAAGTAATCCAGAGTTCTCCCTGTGGAGCGACGTATTTCATTGCACAGTATCTACGCAATGAACAGCTAAACACGTGGAATGTGGACCCATTAGAAAAGCGAATATCGGTTGCTCTCAAAAAATACCCTTGTACCGCGGTAAAAACACGAGATGACACATTGAAAATGATTACCCGAGTCAAAGCGGAACAAATCACTCAAGAAGTATTTAAAGAGGCTTTCGATCAAGCAGAAAAAATAGATTAATTAGGCGTGTGTTTTTGGTATCTTCAGACAAAAACGAACATTTTTTTACTCTTTTGGGAAATGTATTATAGACAGAAATGACTACAAAAATTAAAGAAAATATTCACCAAAGGCGTGAACGGAGACGAAATACTCGAAAAATCTTGAAATACCAAGTTTTCGGGTCTTTCCCTAAAACTTTCGGTTTTCTCATTTGGATATTTACCATCGTTTCAACTCCCTTTATTGAATCAACTTCACCTATTGGAGTAACTTTTGAAATTGGGTTGTATTTCTTCTTTTTAACCTCAATAACAACATTTCTTATAGGCCCAAAATGGGATAATATTCTAGGATTATTGGTAAATCTAATCTTATCTTTCCTGCTTTTTTGGTTTGGGGGAATTTTTGGGATTATAGTCATTGTAGGTTATGGCTATTTAATTGGCCATGAATTACTAACATTCCAGGAAGCAGCCCCGATAATTAAATCCTTGAATCAAAGATTGAGAACGTATAAAATCAAAAAGCCTGGAATAATTTTTATTATTCTCTTAATCTTATTTACGCTTGGACAACAATATCTCAGCATCTTTGTATTTTATGACATCAATGAAGATTTAGACACAGCAATAGTATTCTGGGAACTAGCAGATTTCCTAGCAACAGCCACGATTATCATATTCTACCTAATTTTCAGAAAACGGAAAGATCCACTCCATCATAATTTGAAAGCGATGTTACTCTGGGTATTCATAGTTGTGAAAATCATGGCGATCCCGCTAGCTTATAACTTATATAAGGCACTAACAAGCCAAGAAGAAATTGAAATAGCCAATTTTAATATTTTTAATTTAGTTCGTTTCATAATATTGACATTACTAGTGTTATGGGATTTTGGAAAAACAATTGTAGAAGAGAGTTATGATGAAAAAGATCGAAAATACGACAGTATGTTTAATGGTTTATATGGAATTTCATTATTCAACAATTATATAGAAACTTATGGCTTTGGAGAATTAAATGATATGTTTGTGATTATCCTTATTGGTTTTGGAGTTTTTTTGCTAGTGAGAAAATTAGCGAAGGATTCTGCAAAAGTCCAACAAGTCCCCAATTATCGATTTCTTAGAAAATCTCACCAGTTATTGGATGATTTAGATGAGATAGGAAAAAAAGTGTTTGAGAATTAACCCATTTCTGATTTAGATACCAAATCAATAATTTTTTCGGTTTCTTTCGCCAATGAGGGCGGTAAGGGGCTTGTATCCACATCAAGAAAACCACTAACAATTAAATTGACCGCTTCTTCTTCAGCGAGACCACGACTCATTAAGTATTCTATATGCTCTTGACTAATTTTCCCAACCGAAGCTTCATGGGTGAGGGTTACATTTGGATTGTGAGCCTGAATTTCTGGAATCGAATCCACTCGCGAGTTGGAGGATAGAATAAGAGCAGAACAATCAATATGACCAGTAACATCTGGACCGTCGCCTATTATTTTACCCCGAGCGATTACATGAGAATGATCTACCGCAAGTACCCGAGAGATGATTTCGGCTTTGCTCCCTTCACCAATAAGGTGGGCTGTAGCCCCAGTATCAAATAGGCTATCACCTTTTGCATAAATCAGAGTTTGTCCATAATAAGAGGAATTTTTCCCTTTGAGTTGAATAAACGGATTGGTTTGAAGATCCTTAACGGCGGACATCACCACATAAAAATTGGAAAATTTCGCATTTTCTTCCAAGACAATTCCCGTACGAGGGCGAACATTGGTAGAATCAGACCAATTATGCACCATAGTAAAAGATACACGAGCATCTTTTTGCACATAAAATTCTGATACACCCAAATGTAATGCTTTTTTCGCAGTTTTATGTACAGTACATCCAGTAATAATATCTAATTCGGAACCTTCTTCAGCAATGATGATATTATGCACAACTTGCTTCAATCCCGGAAGATCGATAAATAGACATGATTGGAGAGGAAAAACGGTTTTTTGACCTTTTCGGGCGTAGATAAAGTAACCTTGAGTTATTTCTTGAATAGCAGCTTCGGCCGTGTATTTATCCTTATCTGGAGCTACTGCTTTCCAGAGATAGTCTTTAAGGTCCAACTTACCATCAGTTCCATCATATTTCTTAATTGCATCCTTGATGGGAAGAAGTTCGACCCCTTCTACTTTACTAACACATAAATCATGAGAATTGCCCGATTGAAGATAAATACCATCTTTTTCTTGGTCGAGATCAATACCTACCTTATCCATCGAATCCCGTAACTCTTGTGGAATTTCCTTTTCATTAGAATAGGTGGTATCATTCCCATTACCAAGATTGTAATCATCTAAATTGATGGTCCCATCATCCTTTACCGCGTCGAGAAGCTTTTGAGCTCGCTGTTTGACATCTTCTCCCATTTTATAAATTCACCTCAACAATATGGGTTGCTCCATCGGTACAGGATAAACAATGGCGACATCCTTCAAAGCCATTTTTCATAACTGCTTCAATAATTTGAGTTGGATCCCCGCTACAATTGATTTGTCCGTTGATCATAATATGAGCACGAGTAATATGACCTAAAAATTTTAAAATATAGCCTAAATGGGTAATAATTAGCCCAGATTTCTCTTGTTTCGACGGAATTTTATCTCGATCCAATAATTCACGCATGATACTGGCAATCAATTCCACATTTTCAACATCTACCCCCGAATCTGGTTCATCAAAAAGCAGTAATTCGGGCTGGAGAACCATCATTTGGAGAATTTCAGAGCGTTTTACTTCTCCACCGCTAAATCCAACATTAACATCACGATTGAGATAGCCATTTTTGAAATTTAACCGATCAGCGAGCTTTTCAATATCTGGAGATAGGTCATCATCGCATTGATTTTCCAGAGATTGAGACACTTCTTCTCGTTTTTGATCGCAAACTGTTAATAATTTCGATAATTTTACCCCATTTATCTCAGGAGGATGTTGAAAAAGCACACCAATGCCTAATTTCACCCGTTCATCAGTAGGCATTTCAGTGATATCTATCCCTTTAAAGAAAATTTTCCCGCTTGTGACTGTATATTTTTTAAATCCTAAGAGTGTTTTAATCAAGGTTGTTTTTCCAGCACCATTGGGCCCCAACAACACATGAACTTCACCTTTATTTATCGTTAAGGAGAAATCATTGAGTATTGGCGTATTTCCAACGGTCACATTTAATTTTTCAATTCGAAGCCAAGACATATCTAACGGTATTTTAAGGATTGCATTCAAAAAAAAAACTCGCTTTCATTAGTATAAGTAATTCCATTAAAATTCTTCATCCTCATAGAAAAATAGCAAAATTGGATGGGAACAGATTTCCTTGTTTGATATTTAATAAAAAAATAAATTTTATTTCCATCACTTAATCTAAAAGATGAAATTGCATTTCATGCATTTTTTGTCGATAGCGTAATTAATCCTAAAGTTCTTCTTTAGAATCTACTAATTTTGTCGGGTGATCTAGGATATAAAAAGTGGGGTGTTATTGCGTAAATAGTAAGCAATAAATAATTAATTCCCCTATTTTAAAAATACGTAAAAATAATCCGAACAAAACCTTATTACCGACAAAACTCGGATAAACCACCAAAGAAGGGATTTGCAAATGGTACAATCATATATTCCAGATAAAAACGAATTTTCATTCTCTATTTCAAATATTTTTCCAAAACACATGGTAAACTCACGGGGAGATATTAAACCTTTTGATCCTGACAAAATGATCGCTAGCCTCAATAAAGAAACCGGATTAGATTGGGAAGAATGCATCAAAGTGATTCGCGATTCGTTGAAGCGAATTACACTCTTAGGATTAGACACAATTCAGACATCTATGCTCCGAGAGATAATGTGTCTAGAGTTAACTGCAAAAGGATATCATAAAGAACGTAATATCTATGCAAAACTAATCAATTCTACTGTTATCAAGTTTAGACTTGATGATAACTTTATTGATAAATATCGGGGAACTCAACCAAATTGGGGGCCATTAGGTTATATTACATATAAGAGAACATATGCTCGGTTGACTGATTCCGAAACCCGTACCGAAGAATTTTTCGAAACGGCTCGAAGAGTTGTTGAAGGTGTTTTTTCAATCCAAAAAGAACATTGCTTTAAATTAAGTCTACCTTGGAACCCTGAGAAAGCACAAAAATCTGCCCAACGCATGTTTGAAAAAATGTGGGACTTCAAGTTTCTTCCTCCAGGACGGGGATTATGGATGATGGGAACTGAATTCATTGACAAACACGGAAGTATGGCGCTGAATAACTGTGGTTTTGCTTCAACGGCAGATATTGCTACAAAAAAATCCAAGGCTTTTGAATGGTTGATGGATGCCTTGATGTTAGGAGTCGGTGTTGGCTTTGATACCAAAGGAGCTGGAAAAATTACCATTCAGAAACCAAAAGATGAGCACTTTGTTTTTGAAATTCCCGATAGTCGGGAGGGCTGGGTTCAAGCTTTACGTCATTTAATAACTGCCTATTTTGACGGGGATGTTATGCCAATCTATGATTTTACAAAGATACGGAAAAAAGGAACCCCTATTCGTGGATTTGGGGGTGTAGCATCTGGACCAGAACCATTGCAGGAAATGCTTGATAGTCAAAAAGAAATTTTGGATGCCCGAATTGGAAAAACGCTTACATCGGTCGATATTGTTGATATGATGAATCTCATTGGGAAATGTGTTGTAGCTGGAAATGTTCGTCGCAGTGCAGAAATTGCTTTGGGAGATGTTGATGACGAAGCATACGTCACATGTAAACAGGATCAAACAGCCTTATATCATCATCGATGGGCTTCTAATAATAGTATTATTGGGAAACGAGGAATGGATTATTCTAAAATAGTTGAGAGTATTGCTAAAAATGGAGAACCTGGAATAATTTATTTAGAAAATGCTCAAGCTTACAGCCGTATGGGCTATGAACCAGATTTCAAGGATAAAAAAGCAGTTGGTGTAAATCCCTGCGGGGAACAAACCTTGGAAAGTTTTGAATTGTGTTGTCTGGTTGAAACATTTCCATCCCGCCACGATTCCTATGAAGAATTTGAAGAAACACTCAAATATGCATATTTATATGCAAAAAGTGTTACATTAGTGAATACACATTGGAATGAAACTAACGCAGTCATGGGTAAAAATCGACGAATTGGTACCAGTCAAACTGGTATTATTGATGCCTTTGCACGTCATGGTCGTCATGAAGTGTTAAACTGGTGTGATAAAGGCTATAAGTATTTGCGAGCTCAAGATGAAAAATATTCGGACTTTTTCTGTGTTCCTCAATCAATTAAAATTACAACGGTAAAACCTAGTGGCACCGTGAGCCTTCTTCCGGGTGTTTCTCCAGGTATTCATTATCCGCATGCAGAACATTATATCCGACGCATTCGTATCTCCAAGGAATCAACATTAATTGATATTTTACGGGAGGCAAATTATCCAATTGAGCAAGACGCATATTCAGAAAATTCAATGGTCATTGAATTTCCAGTTAAAGAGGAAAATTTCCTTAGAGGGAAAGAACATACATCCCTCTGGGAGCAGATCTCTAATGCAATCGATTATCAACATTATTGGAGCGACAACCAAGTAAGTATTACAGTGACATTTAGAAAGGATGAAGTCAAAGATATCCCCTTTGCTTTATCTTTCGCCGAAGATAAGATTAAAGGTATTTCACTTCTTCCCCTTTCAGAGCATGGTTATCAACAGGCACCCTATGAAGAAATCACCCAAGAAGAATTTGAAAAACGTAAAAAACAATTGAAACCAATAAAAACGTGGACTACTGCCGAAAAAGGTGCAGGGACAGTCTATTGTGATGGAGATAGTTGTCATGTTGTAGAAGAATCGAATGTTTTGAAAGAGTTCGAAGTAATTGTGGGTGAAAGCATTCCATCCATCACTAAAGTAGAAGATAATTCTTTTGGGTTTGTAATAAAGGAAGGAAAAATTGTGGAGATAGGAATGGCAAATAAAAAAATTGACAATCTTCCAGAATCTATCGCTCAAGTTGAAGGATTAAGAATTTTGAACTTGAAAAATACGGGCATAAATGCTCTTCCCCTTTCGATAACACAACTCAAGAACATCGAGATCTTAAATCTTGAAGAAACTAATTTAGGAATCTTGCCGGAAAACATAAAAGTATGGATTTCGGAATTAGAAAGGAAGGGAAAAAAGGTTCTACTAAAGTAAAACTTCTATTTTATTTTTTTTTGTCTATTTTTGCCTAAACAGCAATTTCTGGGGCTTGTGAATCTCCTAAATCAGTATGAATGGTGAATCCCCGGAGGGAAATAATCATTCCCGCATCCATAAAAACAAACATTAATACTTCTAAAAGAAGTTCAATTGAATCAATCGAACCTCCAAAAGCATTCACAAATAATGCGATCAAAATGAGTGTAATTCCAATTGTAAAAAAACGTAATTGCTTAAGGAAAACACCAGTTGCACGGGAAATCAGTAAAGAAAAACGAATAATTACGAAGATTAATATTAATACCCTATATAGATTTACGAATAGGAACCAAGCGTCTGGTGTTTCTGTATTTACAATTCCTTGAGCATAATCCTCCATATCGAGTACCGGTATCCAGATGAAATAACCAATGAAGCTTATGATATACAAAATACTGATAGGTATCAAATATTTTTTATTCAAGATAGTCCGTTGTGAAGCGGAAATCATTAATGCTGAAACTAGTAAGCAAATAAAACCAAAATTGAAGAAGATATGACCCGTTATCATGATTGGTATTACAAATGCTTCATGATTAAAAATGAAGTGATATATGGTGTAAAGGAAGAAACCCGAGGCCAGAGCAATGTAAAACATAGCGAAAAATCGATTTATCCAAGATTTTGAATTCTTTTTTAACTCGATAACTCCGCATAAGGCAGCAACAACCAAAGTAGATGAAGCACCCACGATTTTTAAAATATTAATAACATCCATTATATGTCTCCCAATCACAAGTGTATTTTTTACTGAATAACAATGTTGACTTTTTGCTTAATTTTTTAATTCCCAAATTATGTGAAAATTTAAAAATCAATAATTAATATACATAAATAGGTGAGATCGATATGAGTTTTAAAAACAAAAACTATTTAATGACATCCTTAATAGCCTTTCTTTGTACATCTATTATCTATTCAGCCATTCTTGCTCACAATTTTAATGATGAATCAAAATTTGATACCCCATTTTGTGGATTTCCCGCGATAAAAATCACTCAACAATTGGATATCAATGGAGATGAGGCACTCAAAGAATTTTTTACAGAATCTTCTTCTTCAGGTAAAAATTGGCGCTCAAGCTTCCTTTTGGAATTTGAAGGTAATCTTACCCTTCAAAATACAAACCTCCATTTAATTATTCAAAATAGTGTTATAAGCAATATTAAAATTTTGAATTGTTGCAATGTTCGGATTAAAAATTCTGAATTTATTGCAGGGTATAAAGCCGTAGAAATAATGGATTCTGATTCGATTGAAATAATCAGAAATCATATACATGATAATGTAGTGGGAATTCATATGGAATATACTAACAACAGTATTCTTCACAATAATATAATCACACATCAATCTGGAGATTCTACCATCCTAGGGGATGGTATTTATCTCCTCTATTGCAACAACATAGAAATTCAAAATAATATCGCCAACTATAATCATGGGAATGGAATTTATTTGAAACGATCAGCGGACTGCATCATTGAAAACAATATATTAAATTATAATTATGGAAACCAATCTTTCTCTGGAAATGGAGTTATACTTGTTCATTTTTGTGATTCTGCTCAAATAATTAATAATACCGCCAACTATAATCATGGGATGGGGGAACGCTATTCTGGAAATGGGATTGTTGTTGAACATTCTGATTGGTCAGTATTGTTCCATAATACTGCAAATTACAACAATGGCACAGGCATTTTTTCAGGTAATGGCATCTACACTGAAGTATCTAATGAAGTTAAAACATACGAAAATGTAGCAAGCTTCAATTCAGAAAGTGGATTTGAAATAAGAGGCTCGATAAAGAACATTATCTGTCATAATAACTTTTCTAGCAATATGAAATATGGGATCAATATGAACTATCCTTGGGAGACTGAGGTATATGAAAACATCGTAACTAATAACCTGATGGGAAATATTTTTGATATTCATCGAGCGAACGTATTAGGTGATAATTCAATCACTACTTTTGAAGGGATTGAGTTAGAATTTGGCCAAAAATCAATTCCATCTTTCAATTTTCCATTATTTTTAATTATGACCCTACTCGGAACTGTTTTGATTATTCAACATGAAAAAAAAAAACAGATTTGATCCCTTTTTTTTAAAATGGCGTGAGTTAAAAGAAAAAGAATAAAAAATAAGAATTATTCGCTCACACCATTAATCCTAATAACTTATTAACACCTAATACGCACCCTTTTTGTATGTTATCATGTCCCACATGGTGGAATTTTTGACATATTAAAATTTCATATTTTTCTTTTAATTATTTGATTTTTTTTTTGTCCAGAGGTTTTAAGGGTTCTAACGATTAATGCTGTTAGGTAAAAAAATGCTTCGACAAGTAAATTTGTTACTGGATGGAATACCGATTTTTCAACAAAAATTCGCAATTGGATTAGACCCTTCAGAATTTAATAATCTATGGCATATGGCAATTAAAGATATCAATTTTGAATACTTCTTTGATGAAGAAATCATGACTCGCTTCTATTGGAAGTACCGAATCGAGATATTAACGGTAAAACATCGGTTGATCATCATTTTTATTACAGACATGACAAATTCAGGGGAATTAATTAAAGATGCAATTACTGAATGTCGAAATCGATTTTTAGACAAATTTGAGGATATTTTTGATAAATCATACGATCCCATTGAAATTTTAGAATTTTCCCATGATTTAGTTGATTGTTATGATAAACTATCACCGAAAATTTCAATAGTTGGTCATAGTGGGGTTGGAAAAACCACAATTACTCGACTCCTTCAAAATGCTACAGTACCCCTTACTCATCTTCCAACAATTTCTGGAGAAGTTCAATATGTTAGTGATGACAAGATCAACCTTTCACTTTGGGATTTTGCTGGTCAGGAAGAATTTGAATTTCTATGGGATAAATTTCTACGAGGTAGCGATGCAGTTCTCATTATAACAGATTCCACAATGGTAAATGTGATTAAGAGTCGAACTTTTGTTGGATTAATAAAACGTGAAACACCCTTTGCGTATGTTGGGGCTATTGCCAATAAGCAAGATCTTCCCGATTCTCTTTCACCCGAAAAAATCAAATATTTCCTTCGTGGGGTTCCAGTGTATCCAATGATTGCAAATAAGCAAGAGAATCGAGACGTAATGATTGATATTGTAAAAGATTTACTTGAAATTTCACCAATGAAATCATTGGAACCATTAATTGGAAAAATTAATCGAAATCTACAAGATAAAGAGGCATGGATGGATGATTTTGTAATCCAAGAGAAAAATGCTAAAAATGAATGGCTTGAAAAACAAAAGATAGTCGATTTGTCCAAAACAATTCCCATAAAGCGAACAGTGAAACAAAAAGGGAGAAAAGAATTTGTTCCATCTTTTATGAAAAATTACGATGAATGAACATGTTTCAATTCAAATGTTTTTTATTTTCATTTAATTGACTCAACCTTCGTTGATGGAAAACTATGAAAAATTAAGGTTTTCGGGTTTCTTTTTTTTCTTAAGTTTTACTTGCTCAGCTTTGAATTCAAAAAGATCTTTTAAATTCATATATCCATCAAAGTACAAAAATTCTCGACCTGTGGTAGATGAGTGCTGTTGTTGTTTCTCAAGAAGTTGATTGATTTTTTCCATAAATTCCATTCGAATTTTGCATAATTCTTCCATCTCTTTTTCATTGAAAAAAAGCATTCGACAATCAGGGTTAGAATTTGGTAAATGGGTTAGAATGTTACTTTTCAGTTCAGAAACTGAATCAATAGTATCCAAATGATCGAATAAAGGAAAAAACATCTCAAGATATTTTGTGAAATTACGTATCGCTACTTTATTAACATTAATCATTTGCTTGATGGATGAAATGGAAGCAGTTTGATAATTGAAGGATTCATTTTCGCCACTGAACGATTTTGATGCAATAGAATAATAAATTGGTGTATATCTACCTTGAATATTCACCGGTCTTTCTTCAGAAGTCAGAACACCTAATTCATCTAATTCTTGAAGATGGCGTCGAATTGTTGTTTTACTATAGCCAGAGAGATTCGAAATCTGAGTAATGTTCATTGAATGGTACATCTGGAGGATAGCTAAGATACTTATGTTGATATCATTTTGGAAAGCCTGGAAAAATGTGTGTGTTGCATCATTCAGATTATTTTTTGAACTCATCATATATAAAGATGGTAACGATAAATTTATATTTATGGATTACTCATTGAGTTTTGAATAACGTGACTTTAATTGGTCAAATAGTTACGATAAATCGGAGAAAAAAAAATGATCACTAAAAATCCTAAACCAACAATTGAAGATCTTAAATTAATACCTACACTTTTGAGTTATGATCTGGCTCCATCTGGAGAATTTCTTATTTTCGCATCA
This sequence comes from Candidatus Lokiarchaeum ossiferum, assembly GCA_025839675.1. Lineage (GTDB taxonomy): Archaea > Asgardarchaeota > Lokiarchaeia > Sigyniarchaeales > Promethearchaeaceae > Lokiarchaeum > Lokiarchaeum ossiferum. The sequence goes on along the minus strand of CP104013.1, from coordinate 3,459,894 downwards.
AATCACAACGGAATAGCCCAATTATACTTACAACCAATAACTGATCCTTCGAATATAACTCAACTTACTTTTGGGGATGCTCCAACTACAAATGGGAAAATTTCCCCAAATAATGATTCGATTCTCTTCCGGAAAGACCTAGGAGGGACAGAAATGGATGATCTTTATGTTTTGAATTTAAAATCAATGAAAATTGAACAAATTACTACCAATCCCACTCGAGTGATGGGTTTCTGTTGGTCGCCAGATCAAACAAAGGTTGCTCGCGCTGTAGTAGGTCAGATGGATTGCCAAATCGAGATAATTTCCTTACCGACCAAAGAAAAAACTGTGCTCACTTCTTCGTCTTTACCCTATATTGGAATTTCATTTTCGCCTGATGGGATGTGGATAAGCACCACTCATCTCACCGAACAGCATACAAAGACAATTGAAATCCTAAATATTGAACACCCTAAAACGAAGTATGTCATTCATTTAGATGAAAACTCGAATGAAACCGCAGTCAGTTGGTCTCCAAAGGCAAATAAAATTGCATTTATTACGGATATATCGGGATCTCGCCAATATGCAGTTTCTTCTTTCCCACCTAAAGAAACGATTGAATATTCACTATTAAAATTAGAGACCGATGAAGAAATTGATCCTGATTGCGAAGGTTGTGTGTTTTTAGGAGAAGATATCATTACTCAAGTGTCAAAACATAGTCAAACTTCCATTTTTCGGTATTTACATGATGCATCAAAACGAATAAAAACATCATTTCCAGAAGGATATATCCTAGAACCCCGAATATCCTTTGGGAGTCAATACATTTATGCCTTACATTCCGCCATTAATTCACCAAAGGATATTTTTCGAGTAGATTTAGACTCCAATACACATGAAAGAATAACTAGTTTAGGACATAAATATGATTTCAGTACCTTTCCAAGAGCCAAATCAATATGGTATGACTCTTTTGATGGACAAAAGATACATGCGTGGTATTATCCTCCTTTGAATGCAGCAGAAAAAGCGCCTGTTGTTGTATCAATACATGGAGGGCCTTACTGGCAGCATTTCAATAGTTTTGAAACAGGGCAATCGATGCTTACTTTAGCCTTGGCAGGTTATGCTGTTTTTGCACCGAATATTCGAGGATCTACAGGGTACGGGAAAAAGTTCCAAGATCTCAATAAGGGTGATATCGGGGGTGGGGATTTGGATGATATCGAGTATGCGGTAAAGTGGTTAAAAAAGCAACAGGAAATTGATAAAAATCGAATTGCTTGTTTTGGCCCAAGTTACGGAGGATATTTAACTCTAATGGCCCTTACCAAAAAACCAACCTTATTTAAAACCGGTATTTCTTTTGTTCCCTTAACAGATCTTGAATTCTTACATGAAAAAGCGGATCCTGCATACCGCGGGTTTGCCCAAATGTTATTGGGAGGTTCTTTAGAAGAAAAACGGGAATTATACTTAGATCGTTCTCCAATTACTCATGTTGATCATATTCAAGCACCCGTGCTAATAGGTGCGGCTATAGGAGATTCTCGATGCCCTTTTGAACCGATTCAACATTTTGTGGACCATTTATTGATAAAAAATCACCCTCATAAATTTTTGACGCAAGATGATATGGGACACGCATCAGCAGAGAGCTTCCAAAGTTTTCAAGAGATGCTCTGGAATCAAATGATATGTTTTCTAGATAAATATCTTTAGAGGATGACTTCTCAAGCGGATTAAAGAATATTTTTTTTTAATTTTTCTAAAAAATCGAAGGCCTATGGATATTAATAATCGATCGATAAGTATTTGATTTTGTCGGAAAAGTGATAAGAAATGGCTGTCATAATTTTCTTATTGTTCGATAAATTTTCTAAAATACTATTAACATCAAATCAGGGACCATCATGTCATCAGATCTTAAAATTAAACGGTTTCTTACTCATTCTCACAGAAATACGCGCTTTTCCATAGTAACACCTAACAATCAGACAACTATTTCCTTTAATCCAGCATTCGTAAAGTATAGTCGCGATATTTATAATATTCATGTCGATATCATCCATGATTTTTCAAAAGGATCCTATTCCGCATTATTTCGAAAAGGAAATGAGTTTTATATCCCCACTGAGACTCCCTTTCATACAAATACTTTGGATTTATTGTTTCAAAACATCGAAATTGAGCTGCGGAGTCTAGCATTTTCTAATTTCCTCGGAATTCTCTTGAAATATAAAATATTGAAAACAATCCAATATGAAACTTGGGATATATTCATGAGTGAGAAATCAATACATTAAATTTTCCCTTTCCTTTTTTTTGATTTTCGAATTTAATACATTATATGCAAAGATTTCATCAAAATTTTCAGAATTCCAAAAAAAAAGTTGCATTTTTACACGAAATGACTATTCTTTTCCTTCTAAATTAAAGTGACAAAAAACTTTTTAAAAATTCCAGTTAAGATGTTAATCATTGATGGTTATATGAAAATTTTGACTGAAAGTAGCTAGATTTTCATACAATTATCTCTAAAATATTATTTCGAGTTAATAAATATGGCTGAAAATTTACAAAAAACCGAAAAACCTTTACAAAATCGATGGTTAGTCGTGATCGCCGCGGTGGTTTTGGAATTGGCATTAGGTGCAATTTATGCTTGGGGCATTTATGGATCCAGTATGGTAGCTCTTGGTTGGACAGATACTCAGATCCAAATCCCATATAGCATTAGTTTGGCCAGCTTTGCAGTAACCACTGTGTTTGCTGGGAAATTGAAAGAAAAAATAGGTCCAAGAATTTTAATTATTATAAGTGCCGCTTGTTTAGGTGGAGGATATCTTTTAGCAGGTATTTTACCATTATCTCCTGTAATGTTAGTAATCACCATTGGTATAGTTGGAGGTGCAGGTATTGGATTCTCATACGCATTACCAATCTCTACTGGAGTAGCTTGGTTCCCAGATAAAAAAGGATTAGTAACTGGTTTAGGAATGGCAGGATTTGGTGCAGGTGCTTTAATTTGGTATTACCTATTTGATGGAATTTTTAAGGATATGACAAACGGATTACAAATCGGATTCATTGTTTTTGGTATCTGTTATGCAGTCTTTGTAATGTTCTCTTATTTCTTCTTATATGAACCTCCAAAGGATTACACAGTTCCTGGATATACACCCCCTGTTGCAAAAACTGCAGATGGAGAAGCAATTGAAGAATTCAATATGGAAAGTAAAGATATGCTAAAAACACCTCAGTTTTGGATGATCTTTGTTTCTTACATGTTTGGTGTTGGGGCAGGTCTTATGGTTATTGGCATTGCAAAGAAATGGCCTGCAACAGTATTAACTGATCAAGGTTTAGATCCAACATTGGTTAATACAGTAACTCAATTGGCAGCCGCTTTAATTTATCCTTTATTTAATGGTTTAGGAAGAATTATCTGGGGAATTTTAGCTGAAAAATTGTCATGGAAAAAAGCACTACTAATCATGAATTCCGTTCAAACGGTTTTCTTCATCCTTATTATGTTCTTAGTTAAATCACCAGTTGGTTTAATCATCGGAATGGCAGTTATGGCTTTCAATTACGGAGGGAACTTTTCCTTATTCCCACAAGCGACCAGAGAAGCTTTTGGATCAAAATACATCAGTCAAAACTATGGATGGGTCTTTTTATCCTATGGTGTTGGTGGAATCTTAATCCCTATGCTAGGAGCAGTCTTTTCAGATGCCGGACTTCAAAACTGGGCATTTATTGTTTCAGCAATTGGATTAGCGATTACTGTTGTACTCATGGTAATCTACAAAAAACCACAAAAGAATTAAACCTATAATTCTATTTTTTTATTTAATTTCTGTTCTGATTCTGGTTGAAAATTGAGAGATTACTAACATATTTCCGTTTAAACTTGGTAAAAAATAGAGTTCTGTTCATGATTGATTTTAAAATAAATGTTTTCCTCAACTTTAAATAGAAGGAATCCAAAAATGTCGTTGGATCTTATTTAAATGATGCTTGGATGTGTGAAAGATTTCCCCCCATGGGACGTTTTAAGTTTTAAATCTCAGTTAAGAAGTAGTACTTCCTTAGGTAACATAGAAACAGTGAAAAAAATTATCGGTGAAATATATGCGAAAATTACAAGATCACACAAATTCAATCCCAATTCGAGTCCAATTAATCTAATTGGATAGAATTGGAACCTTGCGTTCATTCAACCACAAACCAACCCACCCCCCAAGAGGACCCATACCCCTTTTGGGGGAAAACCCTCTCACAAATTCATTTCATAACTCAACCAACCCCAACCGAAGAACACACATACCCCTTAAGGGGGTTAACCTTTCGACTAATAACAAACATTTCATTAATCACCCAACCAAACCCCCTTTCCTTGCTTGATACCCCCTTATTGAGCAAGGAAAGGTTCCTTTTGATGATGATAGTTTTTCAAAATTGCAAATTTTTATGTGTTCCCCTATCCATGATCTCATATTGGTGATCAGATTGATTTCATATGATGATTTTGCTAAGATGGATATTCGGATTGGAAAGGTATTAGAATGTGAAGAAGTTCCTAAATCACGAAGTTTGTTAAAATTAAGTGTCGATGTTGGGGAGGAAAATCCCCGCACCATTGTTTCGGGAATTAAAAATTGGTATAAACCAGAAGAAATGGTGAATAAATTTATCGTAGTCTTGATAAATCTAAAACCCCGAAAAATGATGGGAATCGAATCACAAGGAATGCTACTCGCTGCTGATGTCGATGAGACAGCGGTGTTATTGAAAGTTGATGACAAGTTCCAAGGAAAAATGAAACCTGGCATTCCTATTGCATAATCTTTTTTTAGTTATTTACAAATATCGTTCGTGACCAACATGAATATAGATAAAATTCGAAAGCGGATCAATGGAAAGCGGAGAGAATCTCCAACATCTCTCTGGTTGTTTATCAATGAAGGTGTGGCCCACCCTATTGGATTAGCACCTTTAAAAGATTATCATGAATTTTTCCATCCCTTGCTAGAAACGGGTTTTACATATCCCATTTCAATGCTTTGGAAGGTAACTGGATATTCAATTGAAAGATCCCAAGATATTATTCAGAATTATTATCAAGATTTAATAAATGCTAAACTCTATTATCCGGGAATTCATGGGGATTGGATAAAGTGTAGTCTCTTTGAAATTGGAGATGAGCGTTATTTAAACTTAGATATTCTCGGTCATGCAGCATGGGGAGATAAAGCTCAATCAAGGGCAGAACCTGATGATGAATTCACATTGGATGAGAAAGTTGGAACTCGCGCACTTTGGCTTCAAATAACGAATGGCAAAATGAATCCGATAGGTTTAGCACCATTACGGAATTATAAAAAGAAAATAACTCCAATATTAGAAACTAAATTTACTTATCCAACCTCAATGTCTTGGAAAATAACCAATCAGACGAAAGCAAAAACGGAGGAGCTACTACTTTCTTACTATAGTGATTTAGTGAACGCGAAAGTTTACTATCCAGGAAGATATGGAGACTGGATCAAATGCACACAATTAGTGGTTGGGCCTGAAAAAACCAAGTATTTAAACTTGGATATTATAGGAGCAGCGGCATGGGTAAAACCAACACTAGCTTCAGATTTAGGCATTTTCATTAAAAGTCAAGAACGCTTCTATTTTGTGTGTATTATTCGAGGAAATTCTCCTGGAAAAGGAAAACCAGCCATAATTGGGGGGATCATGAACGCTGGTAAGGTCTTGGATTCGGGGATCTATACCATGCTCAAAGAATCGCGTGAAGAAGGGAATTTGATCATTTCTTATGATGGAGCAGTAGAAGATTTGCGGGAAGATTACATGATCACCGATATTCCAGTAATAGTGAAAGGATTTGAGTGCATTGACCCGAGCTTAACAGATATTCGATCAACAATTTATTATAGCACAACGATTCCTACCACAGAACAAGAACGTAATCCTGATGGATTAAAGCGCGTTTATCAAACCTCAGCTTATGCATTATTAATTGATACTAAAGAAGTTATTATCACCGAAACAGATCTCGCTAAGGTGTTCACAGCGGGTGATGATGCTACAGCAATGGTTTATTATGATATAACAACTTATTTCAAAGATGAAAAAGAAGAAAATATTCCGAATTTTGGGTTAGAACACCATCCTACTTTGTTTCAGGCGATGGTCCAAACTTTAAAAAAAAAAAGAATGGATTAATCTAACTTTTTCTCCCTTTCATTCGACCAACCAATCTTTGGCTTCTTCTAAAGAGTTCTTCATGACCACATTTGATTTGGCAAAGGCATTTACTGCTTTTAATAGGACTTTTTTTAAACCAGTGATACCAACTATGCACTCCTTCTCAACAACATCTAAATCTTTGCATACCTTTGCCACTCGTTTTAGAGAATCCATGATTTCTTTATTAGCAACTCCATCTGTAGCATCAGTTAAGAAAAGTTGTTTTGTTTTAACGGTCCTTACAAATGTTTCCAATTGATTTATTACGGGTAATACTTCTTCAGATTTCTTTAGATGCGAATAATCAATTAATAAAATTTTACGACCTTTGTGTTCGATTAATCTAACTCGTTCCATGGTGTTTTTCTCTCGTGATTTTTTTCAAATCGTATTATGTTCTGTAGCCAACTTCAACCTAAAAGCTTACTTAGAGAATGAGAAAAAAGCGGAATTTTTAATAACGCGTATACGAACTTCTTATTATGGGTATAAAAGAAGATCTTCCAATGGATGAAGAAATAAACGATATTCAACTGACCAAAAAATTGACCAACAGTCTCTTTAGCTTGGAAAGCAATGAGGAAAATGTGATGAAAGGTATCAAAGACTTGGCCAATCGGATGAAAAAATCAAATCATGAGATGACCAATTATTTAAGCCTTCAAAATGAAACGGTTCGCCTTTATATTCAATTGGTAAATCGTAAATCAGATATTATCAATAATCAAGATTTAATGAAGATTAAAGAACACGTTAAGCGAATGGAAAAGACCGTTTCAGTTCAACACGAAATCTATAATAGCTTCCAAGAGATGGGTGATTCTTATAAAGAATATCATAAAACTTTGAAGGATCTAGCCAAGTCTTTTGAAAAACTAAATAAAAAGCAAAAAGATTGGCATGATTCGGCTGCGGAATTATCCAAGGCCCAAGGATCTCAAATGACTTCTGGCCAAAAGCTAGATAAACTCGAAAAAGCAGTAAATAAACAAAAACGAGAAGTTATGAAATATTATGATGATCGGAAGCATCGCGATGGATTTGTCCAACATGCTATGGTCCGTATTAATCAAGCTTGGATTAAATTAAAAAATGTCATTAAGACCCAAGAATGGTAATGAAAAAGGACTAATTTCTACCAAATTTTTTACTCTTTATTATATAAATTACTCCTGTTATCCCTGCAAAGGAGATGGCGAGATAGATAGTTTGATAACCATTTATTTTACGTGGAATTTCTGGTAATCCATCATCCGAACTATTATCATTGTTGTTGGGAGGATTTGGATCATAATCAGTAATGGAGATGTTTTTCGGATAAATAAATGGATTCTGACATGGGAGATAACCAGACTTGGTTCCAGTTAAAATAGATGTAGCAAGATCCTCGGAAGGAAATGGAATTTCCACAAATCCATCCTCGGAACTATATCCTGTCCATATCAATGTCTCATTTTGAAAAACGGTAAAAGTTACGTTCGGTACGGGTATCCCTTCTGATGTGAGGGAATATATTTGAGGAGAAGAATTGGTAGTTGAGATTCGAGTAGCATTTAAAGTCGAGGGAATCTCCATCCAAATATTCAGTTCGGGATCACCTAACAAATTGAATTGCTTTAGAACCCGATCCGACCACCCAGGATAGTCGAGTGTTATATTTAGCTCTTGAAGATCTGCTATGTAGTCTTGCTTAGCTAACCCTAAGGCTTTTCCTGGTTGAGAAAACATCACTAAGTTTTCCAAAAATCGGGATTGAAGTCCTTCGGAATACCAACCTCCATGGTCACGTTCCGTCCATTGATCTTCACCCCATACAACATGACTACCTGCAATGCAACCAATAGCACTAGTTTTTAAAACATACTCAGCTAGACTATCATAATCTTCATCAAAAGTGCCAGTACTGCACCCTCCTAAATAGTACATTCCCAAGGTCCGCGAAGGGTTGATAGTAGTAATCGAAGTAGAGATGAGGGGTGAAGTTATTTGGGTGTCAATTGCAGCTCCCCCAAAGAGAGGATCCCCATTTTGATCAAATAAGCCATCATCATCAACATCTTCAGTAAATATTGTACGATACATCCCCTTTTGATTTCCATGCCCAGTAATAAAAACGATCCCATTTCCATCATTAATTTGGTTCTCTAAATGGGTTATGGTTAGACTTTCATTGTATGCATATTGAGACGGACTCAAGCCTTCCGCTTCGGCTTGTAAAATATAACTCCAATTGGTAGGAAATTGTTGACTCAGAAAATTATAATGACGATTTGCATCACATTCACCAAAATCAATTTGATTATCATTGTCCCAATCTTCATTGAAGACCAGCATAGCCCCAGCGAGAAGGGCTCGAGTCATCCAATCACCCAAAGGTGGGATTTTTTCATATCCTAAAATATTACTTACTAACTTCTGCATCTCTTCGATATTATTTGCTGTTAATCTTCCAACATACACTTCGGGAATTAAATCAAAATCATCCAAATTTGTGGCCCAAAGCCCGTCATTATTGGAATCCCAATTGTGATCTAAGTCAGCATAATATGAATCACAAGAAACATTACCTTCATCATGTCCAGGATGTTCTTCAGCGGTTTTAAGAGATCGCGAGGGAACTTGTTCATCATCTCCAGCTAATAATACCCATCGGGTTCCATTATTTTCATAAAAAGCTTGGATACAATTTTTGATCTTAGCTTGTAAATCGATTCCGGAATGATTTGTTTGAATTTCATCAATAGTTACAATTTGAGTGTGCAATCCTTTTTGCTGTTTCCAGTTTTGAAAATCGGTTAAAGCGGAAACAAATTCTGTGGTTGTAATAATTAAATAATCAACTTCGGATGTTGATGAAGAATATAGAAATGAATTTACTTTTGGGGGATATTTCAAGGAGATTTCAGGATTCAAGGAAACAAAGTTCAAACTGTGGGCAAAAGATGTATTAATTATTAGGAAAAGAAAAAATAAAACATGTGCTTTTTTCATATCAAATCCACTTTTTACTTCGCTGGAGTTTCGGTATTTCCATCGTATTGCATACTATCATGAGGTTTTGCTTCTCGATCAACTGAAAAACTCAAATAATAAAAAGTTAGGGCAAATAAGATTGCGAATCCCATTACCACAAAATTTGCTCCTGGGAGAGTTTGGGTAGGAAAGAAGAAATAAGCAAATATTGCTATGATTACAAAAATACAACAATAAATCCGATAACTAAGTTTATTTTTTGGTAATAGTTGAACAAGGGGATTTAATAACACACTCATAATTTTCTCAGTATCCTTGAAATCGTTATATTGCCTTTTTAATGTTTCGCTTGATGCGTCGTATTTCTTTCGCTTTGTCGGTATACCAGTTCATGGACCAAATGTGGATCATATTCCAACCGAGCATGTGTAATACGCTGGTACGAATCCGGTCACGATCGCGAGCATTATCAGCATCTTTATAAGATCCCCCATCCAATTCGATGCCTAAGATATATTTGGAAGGATTATCTGGATCGATCACGGCCAAATCAATCTTAAAATCACTAGAACCGACCTTTAATTCTACCTCATAGCCAAGTTTTTCCAAAGTGCGCTCGACATCAGCTTCAAAAGATTCAGCCCGATCTGCTTCCTTTAAAGAAAATACATCTTTTTTACCAGGGAGAATACTTAACCGTGCAAATTTCATGTAAGCCACTAAATCACGCAATCCACGAGCTTTTACACGATCTATCGGAATATCACCTGGTAAAAAGGAAGCAAAAAGCTTGATGTGATACCGTGCTCGGGTAATGGCTACATTTAATCGTCGATAACCGCCTGTTCGATTCAAGGGGCCAAAATTCAGACTCATTTTTCCCTTCATATCCTTCCCATAGCCGATGCTGAAGAAGATGAAATCCCGTTCATCCCCTTGGACAGATTCCAGATTTTTTATGAAGAGAGGTTCTTCCGGATCGTTATAGATTATGGATTCTACGGAAGGTTCTAATTTCACTAGGTGATCTAAAGCTTTTTGAATAGTATCTTGTTGAGCTTGCGAAAATGCCACTATCCCTAAAGAATATTTGGTTTGATACTTTTGATTACTTTTATAATGGTTTATGATAGCATGAGCTAAGGCGTCTGCTTCAATTTTATTGGTTCCTTTCAATTTTCTTCCTTTAGAAACATAATGAAAATCGATCGCGGGTAACGCTACAATATCTTGATAATTTTCCAATTCAGGATGTATATTATCAAGATCCCCATTTATTTCTGCATCCAATTCAGCTTCCAAATTTGCTTGTGAAGTAGTTCTTTCATCCGAATCTTGGTTTTTTGTTATGAGTTTTTTAGTTTTCCCAGTTCCAATATCAGGAAAGCTAAACAATCGCCCATTATAATAATTAATATTTGAAAACGCGATAAGACCTTCTTTCTTGGAACGATAATGAAATTTCAATAATTTTTCTCGAAAACCGATTCCCGTACATTCATCCAAGAGACTTTCCATGGATTGAATTTCTACATCCAATTCGGGATCATCGAAATCTTCGTCAGCATTGCTTTGAGCAGAGAAAAAATTGGTTGGAGGAAGTTGTTCACTATCACCCACAACAATCAGACTTTTTCCCCGCAAAATCGCCCCAATTGCATCTTCAGGGGTCACTTGGGATGCTTCATCAAAAATAACAATGTCAAAGAATTGTTCATACTTTTCTACTGCGAGATAATTGGCGATAGATAATGGACTCATCAAGAAACAAGGTTTGAGCAAGGTGATATACTCTTGAGCTTCCATGAAAGTTTGGCGTAGTGGTTTAACGTTACGTTTTTTCTTCAGTTCTCGTTTAATATAGCCCGTTTGAGCCAATAGAGTATCTGAAATATCTAAATCGGATTTGGGCCGCTGACCAAATAATTTAGCTTGCAACCTACCTTGATTTAGGAGCAAAGATTCCGAATCTATTTTAATAAATTTATCCAATTCCTTTTCATGGAATTTCCGATCAAAATTTGCAATCGGTGGCAAGCTGTCTTTAATATCGGTAAAATATATGGAATAGAAAGTTTTTTCAAAGATTTTTTCATAAGGAATTAATTTCTTATCGGGTCCCACTTCCACCAACTTTTTATTGATCAATCCATCAAATAAATCTCCCATTCCCAAATCCCGTAAATGATGCTTCCGAACTTGGACTTCAAACCAATCATTCAAATATGGTAAATTATCATACCACTGAGTTGCAAAGATATGGTTTTTATCCCACAGGTTTTGTTGAAATTCTGATGTAAGGAAAGAAACTGAAAGGAGAGGATGCAATAAGTCATCAAGTTCTCGAAAAGACTTCCATTGTTCAAACAATCCATCAAATTCTTCAAGAAGATCAGCGAGAAATTCTGGAGAAGATGAAAATGGTTTACCAAATTCATCTTGAAAAGCTTTGATAATATTCAAATGCCCCATCACATTTGCTTTTGGATTGGGGATACGCAAACAAGCAAGGATACTCTCTTTATCTGTTTTATAATTTTGTCCTTTACGTTTAAACCATGATGTATAGTCAATGGTAAAACGAGCCACTAAACTATCAACATCAAGCAATAACGCGTTATCATTGTATGAATTGAAAAATTTTTCCAGTCTAACTAAATCCTTTTCTCCTTGTATTGGTTTTAATTTTGATTTTAGATTCCAAACCGTAACCCGATCATTAAAACCCTCAATTTTTTGTAAATATTCTGCCAAATGATGATGTAACCACTTATTCAAAGATTTATTTTCAGGAACTAAATCTTCATAGGCCAATCGAATTTGTTTCAATGAGTGAAAATCGAGATCTTCAAATTCAACTACAGAATCCAAGTCAAAATATTCTGATAACTTATAAAAATCGGAATCCATCGTTTCCCAGAGTTCATAAATATTTCGTAAAATGTCCCCCCAATATTTTCCTATTTGAAGAGTTTTTTGCCAATGATTCAATCCATTCAATTTATTAATAAAATCGGGAGAAAATTTCAAATGGATCTGTCGAAGAGCTTCTTGGAGGTGAGTATTTCCTTTCTTGAAAGAAACCAATAATTTACGCAAAACCAAGTGAAGTTCTGGGGATAAAATAAGAGGACTTACAATACGAGAATAGCGCCAGGGATTATCATCATAATTTTCCATGGTTTTCCGAAATAATTCTAATTGATTAAAAAGATCCTTGATAGCAACAAAATCAGGTTCTGTAATACTTTTGGGATCACGGATATCGGCTTCAATAAGGGGTACTTCTTCCAACTTGAGGAGATGACCAATAATCTCATACAAAGAGAGATCCATTTTTCCGAAGGATTGATTGATAGTCTCCACATACTCATTCAACTTATCTCGAATTAGTCCCAATTCTTTAAACTTTCCTTCTCGCACTTGAAAATCTGCTTGGTTTAAATTCATGCTGTGTTCAATTTGTTGAAGTATTTCTTTTTTATTTGAATTTTGAGAATGAACTTGTAAGCAGAAGTCACCCACACCGCATTTTTCTAACCGCTTTTTAACTACATCAAGAGCAGCCCGTTTTTGAGCCACAAATAATACTTTTTTGCCCACCGCAAGGGATTCGGCAATAATATTTGCAATGCACTGGCTTTTCCCGGTGCCTGGAGGTCCTTGAATAACAAGAGAACTACCAGATTTGGCATACAACACTGCTTCCATCTGGCTTGAATCACAATCTAAAATCGCATAGGAATCTGTAGGAGCTAGTTTGTCTCCTAAGAAATTACGATCGGGTAAATTTTCTTTCTTTTCTGCGAACCCCTGTTCTTCTGCTATTGCCCGTACAATTGGATGATTAAGTAGATTTGTTTGGTGATCGTCGAGATCTTCAAAAAGGGGGGCCTTAGTGAAACTGAAAGTGCCTATGAAAGATCGATGTTGCAATTCCCAAGATGGTTCAATGTTAATAGCTTCCTCAACGGAGCTAAAGTAGTGCTCAAATGCCCGAGAATCAAACTCGTATCCAAATTTTGGTAAGCGGATTTGTTCACCTAACAATTTTTCCCGCAATGCAGGGTTTACAATGACTTCATCATCCAATAAATCAACGGATAAAGGTTTCAAGGACAATTTTGCAGGAATAAATAATAAAGGGCTTGTACTAAAAGTGCTTTCCCCTTTTTCCTTCCATTTTAACAAACCAAAGGTAATGTAGAGAATATTAATTCCGCGTTCATCCAACGCGTCTTGATTCTTTCGAATAATACGCTTTATTCGGGTCTCTAATACATTATCAGTTAGTTTTGTAATTACTTCAGTGAGTCGGGCTTTTTTTTTGACGATTTCTAAAGCTTCAAGATGTTTATCTTGCGTTTCTTTGGATACGTTAGGTTCCGGAGTCGTTTCAAATGCAGTTTTGGAGGATTTTTTAGCTCGAGATTTCCGAACTTTATGCTTAAAGACGGAAGGAAAAGTTCCCGTTTGGTCAAGAACCACGAGAATTTTAAATAAAGTTGCGCAATCAGGATGAAGGATTTCGATATAACTTTTACTACTAGGATTGAAATTAAGTTGGGTATTCCTATTACTCAGATCAAGAAAGTTACTCTTCCATCTATTTATCTTCGCTATAGCTTTCGAGGAAGTCTTGGACATTTTTTTTTCTACCTTACCAATAAGTTATTGTTCTCGAATTTTAATTTTTGGGAGGTAGATTGATAATTGAACAAGCATATCAGAAGGGGGAAAAAAAAGTATCAAAAATCCTCTAAACCAGTTTCACATCGCTTTCATTTTGACTTTGTAAGGATCTTTTGATTTCTTAAATTTTTCAGTTTTCCAAAAGAGTTTTTTCCCATCGGGAAGAATACCCCCATAATCTTTATCCAATTTGGTTAACAATTGTTTGGTAGCGGCATGTACTAGTTTTGCAGGGTTAAGTAAAACATCTTGAACTTCAAGAGAATTTTTAATTTCCTTATAATTTAGACGTAAATTTTTTAAATCGATTAAATATCCATGCGTGTACCATTTAGGATAATGCTCGTTTGTACTAGAAACGCGTAGTTCCACAATACCATTTTCTGTGTCTTTGATTTTAAGATCAACTACGTCTTTTGCTTCTCGAATTTTTATAAACACGCAAATCGGTTCTTCCTTTCCTTTGGTACGGGCTTTGACATATTTTTTTAGCTGTTGTTCAGCAGGTGATTTTTTTGCCATTGTGATCATCTAAAATAGTTTTCTTTTAATAATTAATTAGTTAATTAGGTTTACCCACCATGCTGTCCTTGAAAAAAGGAAATTCGATCTTCGGGGGTAATTTTTGTTTCAAACCAGTTCTCTCCGCCAACAATATCGCCATTCATGACAATCATGGTGTTTTCTGCTAATTCTTCACCATCATAAATAAATTCTTTAATGGAGGGAAATTGCTCGATAATTTTTTCGATCAAATCTTTAATCGTGGCAGATTCTGATGCGAGTTGATATTCCACCGATTTAGAATTTGTTCGAGAGTAGAAGGGTCCGAATAAATTTGCGACAAATTTGGCTGTAACGCTCATTTTCGAAGTCAAGTTATTATAATTAATCTTTTTCAAAAAAAGTTTGGTTTCTTTGCAAAAAGTTTTTTTTTAACTAAACGAGGTATAACAATAAGTGAAAATAAAAAATGACTGGGAAATTCGATTGGGAAAATGCCGAAATGTTCGGGGAAAATAAAGAACCGGCTCATGCTACGCTAATACCATATAATTCTATTGAATCTGCACAATCTGGAAATCCAACAGATTCATCCTTTTATAAATCGCTCAATGGGAATTGGAAATTCCATTGGGTGGATCGTCCTTTAATCCGACCTCAAAAATTTTTCCAAACAGATTTTGACGTATCTGATTGGGCAGAAATCCCAGTCCCTAGTAATTGGCAGCTTCAAGGCTACGGTATTCCGATTTACACTAATGTTAAATATCCATATAGCGTGAAAAAATCCCCTATTCCCAGTATTGACTATGAATATAATCCGGTGGGGTCCTATAAAACAATTTTTAATATTCCGGAAGAATGGGATGGTCGAAACATATTTCTACATTTTGAAGGAGTTAAATCTGCATTTTATGTTTGGATAAATGGGGAAAAAGTAGGGTACAGTCAAGGAAGTATGACGCCAGCAGAGTTCAACATTACATCTTTTATTCAAAAAGGAGAAAACCAACTTGCAGTCGAAGTTTATCGTTGGTCTGATGGGAGTTATTTAGAAGATCAAGATATGTGGCGGTTTAGTGGAATTTATAGGGGAGTTTATCTTTTTTCTACTGCACCAATTCACATTCGCGATTATTTTGTAAAAAGTGTTTTTGATGAAAATTTCCAAGATGCTACACTTCAATTGACTGCGAGAGTGAGAAATTACCTTAAAAAAGACGCGGAAGTGCATTCATTAAGCTTAACACTTTTCGATGCGGATAATAAATTAATCGGCACGGATCCTCTTCTTCAAAGTTATGTTAAAGTTGATGGAAACCAAGAAGAAGAAATAACATTGAAAAGCCTAATTCAAAGCCCTTTCCAATGGTCTGCGGAAATTCCCTATCTTTACACAATTTTCATTACTCTTAAAGATAAAAATAGTAATATCATAGAAGTAATTCGATTTAAATTTGGTTTTCGACAGGTGGAAATCAAAAGAAGTCAAATCTTAGTAAATAACAAACGAATCTATCTCAAGGGAGTAAACCGCCATGAGCATGATCCCGATCATGGGAGAGCCGTACCGTATGAATCTATGGTGGAAGACATTCGTTTAATGAAGCAATACAATATTAATGCTGTCCGTACAAGTCACTATCCAAATGATACTCGTTGGTATGAACTCTGTGATGAATATGGTCTGTATGTATTTGATGAGACGAACTTAGAAAGTCACGGATTACGCAAAAAAGTTCCAAATGATCGCCCAGAATGGAAAGCTGCATGTATTGATCGAATTGAAAGTATGATAGAACGAGATAAAAACCATCCTTCAATAATTTGTTGGAGTTTAGGTAATGAAGCAGGTTTTGGAGAAAATCACAAGTACATGGCCGCGAAGGCTCGTGAATTAGATTCAACGCGATTCATTCACTATGAAGGGGATCACAAGGGTGAAGTGGTTGATGTCTATAGCACAATGTATACCTCCCCCACCAATCTAGCAAAATGTGCTCGAAATGAAAAATATGCGGGGGTTCTCGATGTCTTACCATTCACAGTGAAACCAGAATATTGGCAAAATAAACCCGTCATGTTATGTGAATATGCTCACAGCATGGGTAATAGTACGGGAAATCTGCAAGAATATTGGGATATTATTGAAGAATCTCAGATTTGTGCGGGTGGATTTATTTGGGACTGGATAGATCAAGGGTTGAGAAAAAAATCCTTAGAAGGGAAAGAATTTTGGGCATATGGAGGGGATTATGGCGATGAACCTAACACCGCTAATTTCTGCATTAATGGAATTGTGATGCCTGATCGGAAACCCAATCCTGGAGTATTTGAAGTTAAAAAAGTCTATCAAAATATCAAGGTATATCCAGTTCATATTCCTTCAGGAAAAATTGTCATTGTGAATAAAAGCACTTTCAGCCGTTTAACTGATTTATTTTGCTATTGGGAAATGACTGCAAATGGGAAAATAATCCAAACTGGGGAAATTAATGACTTGGATATTGCACCAGGTGCAGAATTGAATATGAACATCCCGTTTACAGAACCAAAATTAACCGAGAATACAGAATATTTGTTAAAAGTAAGTTTACGCTTGAAAGAAGATACAATTTGGGCAAAAAAAGGACATGAGGTGGCCTGGGATCAATTTTTAATTCCGTGCAGCATACCTAAACCAACGGAAATCCCGTTAAGTTCAATGCCCGAAATTATTCTGGAAGAATATGCCACATCTATTGATATTAAAGGCCAAAATTTCTTGATCAAAATTGATAAATCTGCAGGAGGTTTAACATCCTACATTTATGAGGGAAATGAATTAATAAAAACCCCACTTCTTCCAAACTATTGGCGTGCCTTGACCGATAATGATAAAGGATTAGCAAATCTCGTCGGAATTATGAAGTTGGTTCAACCTAAGAAGAAAAAATTTCAAAAACGGAAATTATCAAATATTTTTGCTCAGAAAATTAACCCTCAAATGATAAAAGTCTCGCTTCAATTCAAAGTTCCTCTAGGTCAAACGAACCATCAGACAATTTATACAGTCTACGGAAACGGAGATATCATTGTAGATAACAGCATGATTCCAAAGAAGGAATTATATAAATTTGGAATGCAGATGTCGATACCAAAAGATTTTGATTACATTACATGGTATGGGGCTGGACCCCATGAAAACTATTGGGATCGAAAAACTGGGGCTGCTGTCAGCATATATTCAATGTACTTAGAAAAATATATCCATAACTATGTCAGACCTCAAGAGAATTCTAATCGATGTGATGTTAGATGGGTCGCGCTAACCAATGCAGAAGGAAATGGGATCATCTTTTCAGGAATGCCTGTATTCTATTTCAGTGCATGGCCTTATAGTCAAGAGGATTTAGAACATGCTACGCACATCCATGAACTACCCAGACGAGAAAACATTACTCTAAATGTTGATCTTAAACAACGAGGTGTGGGAGGCAATGATTCGTGGGGAGCTAAACCTGAAGAACGTTATCGAATCCAAAAGGAGTTACCTCTTATTTACAGCTTCCGAATTAGTCCCTATAAAAAAGAAATGGGCGATTTTAACACGGTAGCCCGGAAAATACTTCCTTCTGACGATTAATAACACTTAAATGATGAATTCCAGTTTTTTTTATACAATTTTTATCCAAGTGAGTATTTTTATTGCAGCAAATACGGCTGCTGTAAAACCCAAGCATTTAAGAAGAATTACACCTACCTTCAATAACCCATGCAACCAATTCAGATCTTTTCGTGGATTTCGGTCTTCTCGAGATGGAAAAGGAGGAAATGGAGCATGAGGCTCTAATTGGTACCAATAAGCAGTAGTTGCCCAATCATCTCCACGATGATTGTTATGACCATGTTCTATCGTGACCTCTATTGCTTTTTCGAAAGGAATTGGATCTTGTATATGATAACGATAATAAGTTATTTTTCCTTCCCAGTTGAAACCTCCTCCCTTTATGACCCCGTGATATGGTGCACTATATTTTTCTTGAGGACAAAAAGCAGTATTTACATAATCTTCAGTTCCTGTTCCATATAATGTTGGTTCTCCTCCAATATCGTCATCAATGAAGATCATATCATCCCCTTCTCCAGGCCAATTATATAATCGGCGTTTTAAAGGAAATGGGAAATTATCAATATTTATATTACAACCAACATAATGGCCTTTTCCTTTAGCCTTTAGAATAAAATGATTCCGATCATATCCTCCATTTTCGCGAGTATTTTTCCCTGCCAACATTTGCCATTCTAATAAACTATACTTTTCCCCAGAATCAGGATTGGTTTGCATGTCGTTTTTATAATCAACCCGATGAAATTGAGCATGAAAGTATCCAATTGGAGTCTCATCCTTTGGCCAAGATTCAAAGAGTTCATAATCTACATAATAATAGAACATAATTCCAGGTTTTTTTTTAAGAAGGAAATTGGAATCAGGAATTAAGGATGTAGGATTATCATTTTCAATCTCGATACGAGCATGGTTTTTGAAGGGCATTACCCACCACGAATTGAAAGCCTTCCCATTTTGGGGGGACATTTGTAATGGTTCTGATACAAAATTTTGCTTATCCCCATGTCCTAAGCCAAAAAAATCACCTAAGGGACATTCAACACTGGGAGTTTCCTCATCATCCCACCACATTCGTATAATAATATGCCGGGGCCAAAATTTTGCATTATTCACCATTTGCGTTGTCCAGATGTGATTAATACATCCTGGTCCATCTACATTGAAAATTGTGGTCTTCTCACCCGGTTTGATGAAGACCATATCCAAATTACCGCCAGATTTATCATATGAAGAAATTCTTTTTCGTTTAAAACTAGATAGTTTTATTAAATCGCGTAAAGATGTTGAACGTAGTAAATCGTGTGTCATAAGGCATCAATTTTTTGTCGTTATATCTTTATCTTTCATAGTAAATTTAAAATTTGCTAACTTTCCCTTTAGATTTCCAATACCAAAGAGAGAGGTTTAAATTTCTTCAAAGAGAAAATAAATTAACGAAAATATTTTAGAGAAGGAATAAAAAATGCGAACTTATGATAATCCATCGATCCCCCCAAATATTCACAAGTTTCTTGTAGATCCTATGGCATTTTTAATGTCAACGGAAAAAGCGCCCTTCTCAGTACGACAAATTGGTTTTATTTGGACAGAATTTACAAAAATATATGCCAAATACTCAAATCTTATAATTTTAGATAAAATTGGTCCCCAATTCAACAATTTACTGATAGTTGGAGATACGCATGGTGATTTAAATTCTACCTTGAGGATAATACGGCCATTTTTGGAAGAAAAAGTGGATTCTATGGTATTTTTGGGGGATTATGTGGATAGAGGAGACTTTAGTCTGCTAAATCTGCTCTATCTTATCAGCATGTCCATAGCATGGCCTGAAAGAATTATACTTTTACGAGGAAATCATGAAGATTTGGAATTGAATTTGAAATTTGGCTTCTATGATGAGGTCAATAAGTATTATCCTAATAGACAAGAATGTCAAGCGGTTCTTGCGATTTTGGATGATATTTATAATTTAATGTCTTTGGTTGCAATAACACCTCAACGATCCATTTGCATGCATGCAGGAATACCAAAAAGTACACCACGTTTAGAAATTGTGGAACAAATACCTAAACCACATAAAAATTATCGAAATATCCAGGATGGAGAACTTAAAGCGCAACTCGAAGAAGCCTTTCTCCAAATACGATGGAATGACCCAGCCAGTAAAATTCTCAATAATTTAGATGAGCGGTCTTATCATGGATACTATTATTACACTCTTACAGACACCCATCTTTTTCTAGAACGGAATAAAATGTTACGTATTTACCGATCTCATGAAGATCCTCGGGGGGGATATCAAGAGGTCTTCCCTAATATACTCTATCATATTTTCTCGTCCGAACCTTATTTTGGCAAGATTAAAATGGCGTTTACTATCCATGAACAACCCAATGGAGATATAGTTCTTCGTGATTTAGATTTCAACACCCAAGGAAGATTAAATCAACGAATAATGCGATTTTCGCGCTCGAAAACCTAAGAATTTTAAGAAATTTTATCTCTAAATGATTTTTTATTATTCAGCTAATAAAAATGTTGGAAAATTCAAAAAAAATTTTTTTTTAAAAGATGGGGAAACATATTCAAAGCCAGAGAAAATTGAAATTATAACTTTTCTCATTTGGAAGCTTAACATTTTTTGCAATAATAGAAAACTTTGATTGAATTAGTTTTGAAAAATGGTTTTAATTCAAAAAAATATAATATGAGAAAAAAGAGATATTATTTCGAAAATTCGTTTTCATTCATCCGAGCATAGACTTTGTGAAGAGCATGAGTCCCTTTATCGGCCAAATTCATATTCATGGCCACTAAGTAGAACTGGTGAACCATAGCTAGTCCAGGTAAAGATAAATTCATATCTGAAGCTTCTTTTAGTGCAATTCGCATATCTTTAACCAAATGTTTAATAAAGAAACCAGTGTCAAATTTTCCATTAATAATCCTAGTCCCAAGATTATTGATAGACCATGACGCGGCAGTTCCTTGCCCAATAACTTTAATAACCTCTGTTAAATCAAGACCTTTTTTATAGGCAAATTGTAGTGACTCCACAACTCCAACCATGGTTGAGGCAATTAAAATCTGATTGGTTATTTTAGTGGATTGACCAGATCCGGAGGGTCCCATATAAGTAGCACTTTTTCCCATTCTCATAAAAAGAGGCTCGATTTCTTCAAAAATCTCTTTTTCTCCCCCCACCATAAAAGATAAATTTCTATTTCTTGCAGCTAAATCATCCCCATTAATTGGCGCATCTAGAACATGAGCTCCTTTCAATTTTGCGGTTTCATATATTTTTTTTGCAAGAAGTGGTTCTGAAGTCGTCATGTCAACTAAAATTGCACCTTTTTTAACTCCAGAGAGCAATCCATTGGATCCAAAATAGACATCATGTACATCTTGAGGAAAACCTAGCATTGTGAAAATAATATCACTTTCTTTGGCAACTTCTTCAGGAGAAGTACAAGCTTGAGCTCCAATTTCAATTAAATCATTACATTTTTCTTTAGTACGACTATATATTCTTACTTCATGACCCGCTTTAATTAAATGGCTACACATAGGCTTTCCATGAGAGCCAGTTCCAATCCATCCGATTTTTTGTTCCATGATAAACACATTGAGATTTTTGTTTTTTAATAGAGTTCAAGGGTTTTATAGTCACTATCACATGCTTTACTGTTAAAAATTTTTGGATGAGAATTTTAGTTCATTCAGATATGGTGTAAAATCTCGAAAAGGATATCTATATATAGGTCTGACTATCTTCCGTACAAAAAAATATATATCCTCAAAGGATTAGTAAATTTAAGTCTATGGCGAAAAGAAAGCTAATAAAACGTTTAGTTGATGAAATCGATCATGATGATCCTGAGGATGAGGAAAATTTACCCTTAGAATATTATGAATTAAAAGAATTAGCAAAAACCCGCGTACTTTTAAAAGGTTCTCTAAAAGTGCATGCAATAATTTATCTTTTCATTAATGTGTTCATCGCAATAATTAATCTCTTTGCAGTTTCTACTCCAGCGAATTTTGGTTTTTATGATTTATGGTGTATTTGGGCGATTTTGGGTTGGGGATTGATATTGTGGGCACATGCTGCAATTGTGTTGACTATTAATATAATGAACTTGGAACAGCGAATCTTTTCAATAACAATCTCAATTGGGGGATATATTTTAGGATTTTTAGTATATGTTAATTATTATGTAAATCACATTACCGAAAGTTCTATGATTTGGTGGCCATGGGTCACAGTTGGAGGAATATTAATTGCAGCAGCTTATGCCTACATTGTTTTTGAAAATGATGATACTTCCAAAATGGAAAGACGTATTGGTATTGAGATTGAAAAAATGAAAATGGAAGAAAAATTGAAACAAGGAAAGCTAGAAGCTAAAAAAGAGCGGAAAGAAAAAAATATCGATAAAGAAGATTAAAAAGATGTTTTCAAAAAAAATTCGTTTAGATAATAAAGGTAAAACAGTATCAGTAGCAACTGCCCTAGTTCTAATGGCGATTGATGAAATTATTGAGGATCCGATCAATGATTCAAATGTCGTGTACGGATACCAGATAATGACACACTTGCGAGAATCCTACAGTTGGAATGTTAAATCTGGGACAGTATATCCAATTTTGAAGAAATTAGACAGGGAATTTCTTATCAAAAAGGGGGTTGCTCAAGATCGAACAGATAATAATAGTAAACGACAGATGATTTTTTATAAATTGACACCTAAAGGAAAGAAACTAACTCGAGTGATTAAAAATCTAAATGATGATGCCTTAGATGCTGCTTTAAGTTCCAATGAGAGCAATACGACAGGGCATTCGAAAATCGATCTCAAAGGAACAAAATTTCCTGATAAGAAATTTGCTGAGAACTATTTAGGTCCATTTCTCATTGATTTTGATAGCCAAGTTGCCAATCAAATCCCCAATAAACGTACTAATGACGAACTAGACCAACTTAAGGGAGAAATTGAAAAATCTATTGAACAACTAGAAATTTGCAAGATGCTTTTACAAGGCCAAATTTCTCGAATTGATACCTTGAAAAGAATTAAAAAAAAATAACAACTACGACCCGAACACGAATACGTAAACAAGATAGATTAAATCTATGATCGTTAATATAACCGCACTAAAACGCCAATATATTGACAATTTATATTCATCTTCTGATATTTTCACACCCCAAATAAAAGCTGCAAAGAAAATGAAAATTATGAAGGGATTCCACCAAGGAAAATCGGGAGCAAATTGATTACTTATTCCGAGAGCGGAGAATAAAATTCCGAATCGATAAAATATTTTTGCAAGAAATGTTCTTTCTGTCGTTTTTTTCTGAACTTCTGGAGAAATAGGGATAATAACTAAGAGAAAAGCAAGTATAGAGGAAGAAATTCTAGGAATTAATTCAAAATTAGTCCCCCCTAAGAAATAGAATAGAAATCCACTCAATACTAGAGCTGAAGAAAGGTAAATTGCTTTTTTAAATTTGCGATAGAATCCAACAAGTGTTTGAAGTATCCAAGTAAGAAATTGGCGAATATATCCCCATATGTTCTTGAAAAAGAGAGAAATTTTTTCAATAATGATCCGAAGGGCCTTTAATATAGCTTCCATGAAGAAAATGAAGAAGTACATGACAAAGGAAAGAGAAGCCACCACAACTAGTAAGATTGGACTATCAGAAATATAACAAAGGATGGAAATCTGGATGGAAACAATCCAATAAAAGATTTGATTAATTTTTTTGTTGTGGAACCGATACAGAAATGCCAAAGCCAGAATGCCAGATCCAATGGTTGACGAAAGAAAAATCTGCTGATTGAAAGGTAATGATCCCCCAATAGGAGATAAATCGAAAATAAACATTACCAAAAGGCTGCAATCTATAGCAAATATTCCAATAAATAATAAATAGGTGCCCAAACGTAAAATTTTTCGAGATTGAGGTTGAATCAAATGAATAATTTTATCGTCTAAATAAATCAACCCATAAATCGCGAAGCAGATAACGCTGGCTAACGCGAAACTTTCCAATAAGTCTAAAATTTTTGAATCTGTATTGATCGCTAATATAATTGGGATTAGAAAGGAGGTAATCAATCCAATAATTTCTCCATACACAATTAAACCGAGAGTTTGATTGTTTTTGAAATATTTATCGGCATCTTTTTGATGATAAAGAAGATAATTCAAATAAAATCCTTCCACAGTTAAAATAATCATATCTAAAAAGAGGTATCCAAGAGAGAATTGAGATATTTGTTGCACAACCATCAATGCAGTTGTGCCTACGGAGGTAACTACCCAAGAAATTAATCGTAATGCCTGAATCCACTGAGTAAAAGGCCTTAAGAAGGTAAAATGAGACTCGATTTCGATAGCTATGTGAATGCAGACAAGAAGAATTATTGTTGCTAGGATCCAAAATGATGGAATCGAATATAGAAGCACCCCAATTTGTATTAAAATCCATAAATAAAGGCTTAGATTCAAACCAAAGATGAATTTCAAGTATATTTTATCATAAATCCGAACGTAAGGTTTCAAACTAAAAGAAAAGAGAGAAAATATAATTAAACCTCCCATGATATTTCCAGTAGCAAGATACCAGAATCCGAACAATGAAATTCCTATTCCTACTAAAGCAACCATAGAAATTTTCAAGGATAATTGATCATCAAGATAATGAACAAATTTTCGATCAAATAATGACACACAGATGAAACTTAAACCAGAAATTGCAAAATAATCGATTGTAAATCTCCACCACAGATTTTCTAAGACAGGAAGCAAGAGAAAATGGAGATTTGAGGTAATAAAAATCGGAATGAATAAATAAATGAGGACTCCAGATATCTTTTGCCATTTTATCAAGCGATTTTTTACATTTTCATGATCAAACCATAACTCGTTAGCCCAGATATAGTTAAAGATCGAGGCAGCAAAAATAGATAAGATTAAGGGAGGAAGAGAAATGAGTAAGAACGATTGCTGTAAGGATGTGATAAGTTCACTTGAAGTCAATTTGGATGAAATCAAACTAGCCCATAATGATGTGCCCCCTATAGTAGTTATAAGTCCTGAAAAAATTGTACTACCAACGAAGATCTTCTGGTTAGTTTTGATGTTATTATATCCATAATTGATTTTCATAGGTTTGAATGCAGGTTTTGCAACATCAAGCGCATAATGTGAATTTGGAGTTTGATGGTGAATAATTGAGGCGATTCGATGTGTAAAGAACGAAAATAGCGTAGAAAGTCCAAATAGGAACATCATCACTTTACTATAAAGAGAAAGAGAGTCCCCAGCAAGAATTGAGATCGGCTCCATAATAAAACCGGAAAGAGAAAGGGCTAAACCAAGCCAGAAGAAATAGACAAGAAAAGAATGAGTTATACGTTTTAAATTTAGAATTGAAAAGAACAGAATAAAGACGCAACAATGGAATAAAGGAGATAACGGTAAATAGACGCGACTAAGTTCTTCCAGTAGTATTGCCATAAAGAAACTGATAATATAGGGAATAAATTGGAGAATTTTGGCAGGTATAATCTTAATTTTTGCAAATCCATACACAAGAAGGCTGGCGATCAACAAATTCAACGATAATGTATGGAAATTTTTATCAATCACATGCTCTTCGATTTTTAAAACTCCCCATAGTACACTAAACAAAGTCCCAATCAGTACTAATGCGTTTCCTAAATTCAAATTTTTAGGGTTTATTTTTGTATTGGCATTGACTATCAATCGGATTGTGGCAAAAGTGAAAAGACAAAGTAAGAATAGGGAAAGTGCCCAATATTCAACACTTAGCTGAACTAACCCAAATCCACAAAGAGTGAATATGAAAAAGAATATCCAAGTCAGTTGACTCCGTAACTCAGGCGGAATTAATTTCACTTGATAACTATCAAGAACAGAAAACTCCACGAGCAAAACTAGAGAAATTACAGCCAATCGATAACAAATATTAAATAGAATCGGATTTGCAGTAGAAATGGAAGTGGAAGGCAAAATAATACCAATCAGAATTGCTGCACTCCCATAGGAAATAATACTTAAACTCGTTCGTAAATGCGTTATGATCTTATCAATAACTGAAAATTGATTAAAAAGAGCGTAATCTCGAATTGGTTTCATACCCAATAAGGCAAGAAGACTGAAACCTAATATCGTCCCAAAAACAATAATTAAATCAAAATCAAAATGCATCAAATCCATTACAAAACGAATAAAAGTGAATGAGATTAGGGTTGAAAAGACCATCCATAAAATGACAAACATTTCCAAATTTTTCTTTAAGTTCTGAAATAACGAATAGCGTGGTTTTTTAGCAGAAATCCACAAGTAAACGAGTTCTAATCCTAAAAAGATATCAATGAACACCAACGGTTGATGAAATTCCACAAATTTGGAAATATGGACCAAAGGTTGCATACTTAATAAGGAAATACTTAGCACCATGAACGAATTGATAATAAAGAGATTTTGTCGGAAGAAGGACAAGGGAAGGCAGATAAGACATGTTACTAGGATTAAGACACCAATAACGGCCCAAATGCCTGCATGCCACAAAAATAGCAACAATGATGCGATTGCTAATCCCATGGATAAAGCCATACCAAACCAAATAATTTCTTTGAAAACAGGGGGGAGGAAATTTCTTGATTGGAAGATGAATAGAGAGCCAAAGGAAAATGAAAGCCCTAGAAAAATGCCAAATAATTTTAAATCGTATCCAGGAATTAAAGCCATAGATTGAGCAGTAATTATACCCATGTTCACAACAGAGGTAACGGAAAGAACAACTTTCAACCCTTTTTCACTAAGATCGACCCATTTTCCAGAAAGTAGCCCAAATGACATAATAATAAATGTAAGGCTTAAAGCAATATTCGAGGGGACACCTATCAATTGTACAAAATTGAAAACTAAAGCAAAAATACTTACATACATTGAAAAATAACCAATAAGAATAAGAGCTAAACGAGTTTTTGTAAATTTTTCTTTGATATTGGGAAAATAACCCCACACTAGAACATAAAGTCCTCCAACCAAAGAATCCACAGGGATCATCCAACTAGGATCTATTTCAAACAGAAAAGAAAAGAAAAGAATGTTTGCAGCAGCTAAAAAAGGCCAAAGGATAGTTAGATAATTCCATTGCTTGTAATAAGTGAAAATTGGGACCAAAAGCAAAAATGCTGCAAGTCCAATGAAAGCAAGTTTTACTGTTAGCAATTCTGGAAAAAGATTTTCTGCTCCCCAAATACTTAAAACAACAAACTCCAGCCAAAATCCATAAATTATGCGATTGAAATTCTTCTTTAACTTGGAGATGAATACCGGTAATTCAAGAAAAGAAACTAAGATTAAGGTAAGAATAATGGAACCATTGAGAGAAAGATCATTTATGAGCGGAATACCACTTGATAATTGATCTAATCCTGATACAAGTGGAAAAATGAGGAACAAATTAACAATAGGCATGATATTCCATATATACCATCCATAATCCCACACTTGTTTGAAAGATCCTTGATAGGCTCGAATTGCCAAGAAAAACATGAGTACTGCTAAATCAATGGCAATAGGGACAACAAACTTTAATTTCATATCAATAAGGGTTGGATCATTAAGAAAAAGACCGAATAATAGTCCAGACGAAATGGTTGATAATCCTAAATTTCCAATTATAAATTTTGAAGCTTGAACATTTAATTTGTCAAAAAGTTTTAAGTTTACAAACCCAGATGCGGTACTAGCGAGGGAAATGGCAAGATACCATTTATATTCAAAAGTAAAAAAGAAATAGTGAGCTCCTGCGAAAAAGAAAACCACAAAAGTAGATAGAATTATGATTTGATTATAAATGGAGATTCGATGGGAGAGGGAGGGTATTTTCTTCAATTGAAGAAGGGTAATAATTAATAAACTGAAAACAACTGGAGAAAGTAGTCCCATCACAAATTTAAATTCAAGATATAAAGTAATATAGGTAGTTAAACTCAATAAAATGGCAGAATATCCTATGATGCTTTTAAATTTACTAATTTTGGAATTTCCAAGATAATAATATTGAAGAAGCACCCATTGTAAAACCATTCCGACAGTAATTGGAATAAGTATGTCTAAATGTAAAGGTCGATCAGAGTAATTCCACAGGAGATGTCCTACCAAAGTGGCTAAACTCCAGGGTAATATAGAACGGAAAAGGAGATTTTTAAAGCGAAAATCTATACTAATGGTAAAAATTAGTGCTATAAATGTTAATGCGAGAGTTATTGGTATTTTTTCTGCGATAAAAGGAGTTGCAATGAAAGGGTATCCAATTAAGGCGAACAAGAATAGTGATTGTGAATTTTTAACAATTTTATTAACAGGAGTGTGATGGGTGGAAATAAAAGCAGAAAACCCAATAAAAAGAAGTTGAAGAGCGAAAATAAGCCAAATAATGACATTTTCAGAAACATTAGGTAGAATGTTGATAATGAAGGAACCTTCAACATCTATAGTGAATAAGAAATAAAGAGCAATTGAAATTAAGGCTTGGAAATATTCAATGAAAAAGGAAGTCATTTTAGTTTTATTATCAAAAGTTGTCAAGGCAGATAGAATGGAAGTTCCCATTATTAATATCGCCAATGGAAATGATAGAGCATCACTGAAAATCATTCGAAGGCCTAAATAAGAAGAAATCAATAAACATAAAATATCAAAAATAGGAACAATGGAATCATAGTGACTTAAAATTTGCTGTTGAAGATTATGAGTTAAGGGCAAATCACCAGAATACTGAATTGGATCAGAAATAATAGGTTGTTGCATCGAAGGAACATTGGGAACATTATGAATATTTACAGCAGTATTTGAAGGGGGATAGGGGACTTCACTTTGAGATTTAGTTTGAATACTTTGCGTTGAAATATTTTGCACAGGAGTTGCCTGTGACCTTTTTTGTAACAACTTATTGTTTCCCCAATCTACAAATTTTAGCAAACTAAAAACACAGGGGAGCATGAAAAGAATGAAAATCACTATCTTATAATCTAAATTTAAATCAAGATTATTGCTTACAAATAATCCTAACGAAGTTGCATTAGTAGCAAATGCTATGAGAAACACCAAAAGGATTAAGCGATCGGTAGTTATCCATTTGAAAGTGACCATATCGACTACTAAAAGTGCTGTGATAATTAATGAAGACACAAAGAGCGCTAAAAATACTCCACCAGAAGAATTTAGAATCGATTCAAATGGAATGCTGGCTATGGTAATTAATCCTATAAATGCAACGATTTGATGAATCTTTCGAGAGAGTTCATGAGCAATTACACTTTTACCTAAAAGGTAGATAGAATATTGGATCATTACTAATGGAATTAAAAAACTCGCTGAAAAGACCGAAAGTGATATAGATTGTATCTCATTTAAAGGAATAAGAATGGATGTATCAATCACGATTGATAAAGAAACTAAGAATGATGCATTTAAAATGAATAAAGCCTTAGTCGATAAGCTTTTTCGAAGGAGAGGAACGGAATTGAATAAAATAATGGCAGATAGGAGAGCAAACACCAAGGAGAGAGAAGCCGAAAGACCATCATCGGGTGTTTTATAGCTAGCAGAAAACACCGCTAAGATGATCAATAAAATGGTGATATAAGAAATTCGAGTTTTCAATTCACTTAATTTCGGTTCTAAGGCAGGTTTTAGTTGAGTTAAGTAATTTAAAGTGGTAATTGTGCATGTGCCCAAAATTATCACTCCAAGGGAGACAAAAAACAAGCTAAAAGCTAAAGAGTACATTAAAGAAAAAGCGAATCCACTTGTCGATATAATCCAGAGTACAAGGGTAGCGATTTGCCATCCTAATTTTACAAATTCGTCATCTTTCCTGAGAGAAGATGTCTTTTGTCTATTTGAAATGAACCAAATGGCATAAAGGGGAACAAAAATAACCCAGAGATTGATTGATAATGATTGATGTTGTAGATTTATCCATGAAATATAATGCAACCCAATTATCTCGACTACTGCATACACTGAACCAAGAAATACGATTGAATTCAGGAAAACCATTTTTGAATATTGCAGTTGGGTTAAATAATTTCCTTTTAAAAATTGAGGCAAAGCAAGCCGGTAAAACAGAGTAAGAATAAGAATGGAACTGCTAGCTAAGATGCCGAGATGAATAGAAGGCTGAATTGCAAAAATAGATTCAAGATTGAGAATAACTGAAGGTATTAATAAGCCGGATATTAAACATGTAATCACCCCATTAATTAAATGGAGAGTCATTTTTCCATTAACAACGTGATTTAAAGCATTTTTAACGATAGGCACAAGATTAACATATACTTTCAGTACAAACATCGCAATTACTAATGATAAAAATACATTTAGCTGCATTATTTCCCAACTAAAGAAGAGAAAACAGAAAAGAGACAATCCCAAATTAAATAGAATTAATTTTTGAGTTATTTGATCATATTTTGCTTGATCATCAATCTTCAATTTGAGTTGAAACATCTTTCTAATAATACGAGATACTCCAAGAATAGCAATGGAAATAGCTAAAAACAGTCCAAAAAAAGATTGAAATACCAATAATGTTCCAAAAAAGAGCACAATATTGCCAAATAACTGAAGAATTAAAGTATTTTTAAGATATACATTAGAATTAAGGATTTTTAGTTGTTTATGAATGTTCAACACAAAAAATAGCATTCCAAGAGTGAGTCCTAGACATAGAAATAAGTTCCATAAACTGATCAATCCGTTTGATGAAGGTATCATAGCGCTGAAATTTGCATTCAGAGTGCCAATCCACGAGAAAAAGTTCTCTAAAGAATTTTCAATAAAAGAAATAAAACCAGAAGGGCGAAAAATAATAGGAAGACCCGTTCCCTCTTGGATAGGGGAAATTAGCCGATCATTAATTCCTACAAGATTTTTAGTGAGAAGAAGAAATATTCCACTGAAAATAATGTAGAAACACCCAATAATAATGACAGAAAGATACCGATTCGTTTGTTTTTTGAACTGAACAACATAGAGACGATAAAAAGAGCTAAGAAATCCAATTGATAAAAACCAAATGTAGTTGAAAACTACCGAATTGGAGATAGGAAGAAAATTAAACATCGCTAATTGGATGGCAATCTCAAAGAAGAGGGTTGTCAATAAAATATTCTGCAAAATCACATAAGCCTTTTTACTAATGAGCTTCTGGTAGTCCAAAACAGAAGAAAATACTGTCAACAAGAGGGTAAAAATGACTATATTCACCATTACAGAAGAACCAAATAAACTAGTTGGAATAACAAAGAAAGACAATATAGCATCGCAAATCAGTAAATTGGCCATGTAGAAAATGCGCGCAAATTCCTTATTGGTAATCTCGTAATGATTTTCTATAAAAATTAGGGGAACGAATAGAAGAACTGTGATGAATGCAAAAATTCCTCCTAATTCCCCAAATCTAAGAAAAATTAGGGGAATAGAACATAAATAAAGAATGAGAGTCAAAATATCATTTATTTTCTTACTTCGTTGCCACATCGCCTCATTGTAGTTTAAGTTCCGAATTTGACCCATAAATGATGTTAAAGCGACCTTAAATATCAGGAGAATTGTAGTTAGAATGAATAATATTTGATTAAATTCGGAGGAATTAAGAGATATTGCAAAAATTAGGAGCCCTGCAACTAAGAGCCCCGTTTTATAAATAATTATTTTTAAAGCGAACCGATAATCTTGTTTTTCAGGGCTGATTTTGCTACTTAATGCTGAAAAAACACTCAGCAAAATTAACAAGAATCCATCTACTATTATAACTAATACCACATGCATATCTAAAAATAAAGCACCTAAAATCAAAATCATCTTCAAGATTAGGGTATCCTGAAAGATTTTAGCCATCGATTTTTGATGAAAAGCTACCACATAACCTTGTTGATCACCTCTGTTTATTGTTTCAAGATGTAAATGTGTGGGATCAATTAAAATGCTATAAGTAGAAAGGAGAAGAAGGCTAGCAACAGAGAAAATTGGAATAATTGCAAATTGAAATTCTTTTAAAAAAGTGGAATAGCCTAAAACACCATTTAAAACATAAAATGAAGAGACTACAATCAGTTCAGGCAGGATTAAAAGACCTAAAGATTGGAATAACGGTTTTTCTTGGGTTGAAATTGTAATTTTATGAAAAATGGGAAGTTTTCGACTTTTCAAGAAGAAAATGTATCCAACTGGGACCATAATGGCGGAAAAGAGAAGCCATACACCCAACCTAATCTCGTCAAATAATGCTGGATTAGAAATTAAGGATGTTGTAACAGTTGATATCGCCCATCCAAGTAAAAAGGGCACCCCTACCATAAAAAACAAGAAAAAGATAAAATTGGTAACGAAATTGGTAAATTTTACCAAAAGGGGAGATTCGGAACGATTAGACGCATCTTTTGTCGGATTAGATACATTTTTGGTAGGAAACATGATGTGCAGAAAACCTCAATAAATTTCTTTTCTTTCTACAAATAACTTCCGATTACTGGTTTAAAATTCTTTTGGCAAATTTTCTGTCCTATTGGGCCAAAAACTGAGACAAATAGAAAATTTCTCCGCATATCCAAATATTTATAAAAATCATCCATTTTTAAAAATATGTAATACTTTTCCGAAGACAGAATATTGGGTTACTTTTTTATTGGAAGCAAGATAAATAAGATTAATTCGTTTGTATAGACGGTTGTTTGACTAAACTACAAGCAATTTCTATCAGTATTGGGGTGCTTAGTGATATGGAAAAAGCAAATAATTCTATTAAAAGAAGAACTACTGGGAAGAAAATGAGTTTTGGAAAATACTTAATTAAATGCAATCCCATTGACCCACTATCTAATATTTCAAGAAAAGTTATGAAAAGATTTGGAGTTCTCGACATTTTTGACGATTTTATCTACTGGAATGTAGGAAGAACTAATTTTATAAAGTTATTTAAAACCTATTGGAAATATCCTATTCGAGGGAAAGAAAATTTTCCAGAATACGGTGGAGCCTTAGTAATTGCTAATCATCAAAGTGAATTAGATCCATTTCTAGTGGGAAGTGCCGTTCATCGCAAAGTACAATGGTTATCCAAAGCAGAAAATTTCCAAATCCCAATCTTTAAATCATTTATCAAACCATTTGGCACAATTCCATTGAAACGTGGACAGCGAGATGAAGAAGCGATGCAAAATGTCAGAAATGTTCTTGAAAATGGCGGATGTGTTGGCATGTTTCCCGAAGGAACACGATCTTCAGATGGTTCACTTGGAGAATTTCGAAGTGGAGCAGCTCGATTAGTATTGGAGTCTGGAGTACCTTACGTTCCGTGCGCAGTAATTGGAGCATATAAAGTCTTCCCTAAGCATAAAGGACCTTCTTCTATCAAATGGAAAGGTGGATATGAGATATCCATTGTAATCGGCAAACCGGTATATGCCGATCCCAGCTTGGAAGCAAATTACGAGAATGCACAATTGATTAAAAATGCAATGCGAAATGATATTTTAAAATTGCAAAGTGGAGAAATGAATGAATCCCGAACCATTTCAAAAAGAGAAAAAGTTCCTGCTTCTCTTGCAATATCTACCCAACAAAAAACCAAAAAACGCGCAAAAATTCCTAAATCGATTATGGATCCAGGCTTTAACCCTGCCGAAGATTTATCTATTTCTTAATTTTTATCTCTTCAAAATCTTTAAGTTTTTTTTCAACAATTCATTAAAAATAGTAGTTAAAAATGCCCAAAGAAGAGAATTTTCTAAAACGTTTTATTATTGATTCTATTAATAACTCTATCTACGGATTTCGGCAAGTAATTAAAAAAATTGGGTATTTAGAACCTTTAGATGAACTATTTATAAAGGGAATCGAAGATCCTATTCTTTTCAATGTCTTAAAGAAGATTTATGATTTACAAATCTTCAATTCAAAAGCTATTCCATTAGAAGGTCCAGCAATCATTATTTGTAACTCTCAATCTACTTTAGATCCAATTATCTCTTCAATTGTCATTAATCATAAAAGTCAACGTATTCCTATTCAGGTATTGGATACGAAATTAGGAACTGATTCCATGCTGCAAAACTTTTTTCGAGTAAATCAAGCAATTTTTGTCCGCCCCCAAGAAGAAGACATGGAAGCCTTTGAACGATGTGAACAAACACTTTTTGATGGGAAACTGTTAGTTATGTTTCCAGAAGGCGAGTTGGGTTCTGGAAATGGAAAACTCTTACAATTTAAATCAGATTTTTTACGGCTGGCAATAAGTACCCAGGCACCAATTTTACCAATAGCAATCTATGGCACTGATCGTATTTATGGAAAAAAAGCATCTATTATTAATCCTCAGGGTAAAATTCGAGTCAAATTTGGGGATTTGATTCCAATTTCTAATATAACTCAAGCTTCTGATTTCAAGGATCTGAATTTCAAGCAAGTTGATAAATTAACTCGAAAAATCCATAGAAAAGTTAAAAAACTTTGGACAGATGTTTGGATCACTGAGGAAGAACAAAAAAAGGCGCCATAAAAAAGAAAAAGAAGAGAAGATATTGATAATTTATGCGAGGGGAAAAAAACGAATAATAATATAGCTGATCCATCAATTACCCTTCTTTCAACTAATGGAAAGAAAAGAGTTGGTATTCCCCGAGCCCTATATTTTTACAAATATGGTCCTTTATGGAAAGCATTTCTTGAGAACTTGAACTGCGAAGTAGTTTTTAGCCCAGCAACCACTACAAACATAGTTGAGAATGGCTCGAAAATCGCAAATTCGGAATTGTGTGTTCCAATGAAGATATATTTTGGTCATATAAAAGCACTTATCGATGAATATTCAAATTTAGATTATATTTTCATCCCCCGATATATTTCTAATCATAAAGAACAATATTTCTGCCCAAAATTCCTCATTCTACCAGAAGCCGTTAAACATGGAATGAATATTCCTGTACCAATCTTAACCTTGGAAGTAAATGCAAAAAAAATGAAAGGAATTGAGGGTGCGATCAAAATGGGGAAAGAGTTAGGATTTGATCAAGAAAAATCGGGGGAAGCATGGTATTTTGCGATGCAAAAATTTCAAAAATTCCAATCGCAAGCTCGTAAGGGAGATTATATTGAACTTTTAAATCAATTAGATTCAAATTCTGCCCATAAACAGACTGAAAAACATTTTCGCCATCGAATGTCGAAAGAAATGAAAGGCAAATTTCCCTTAAATATCGTGATCCTAGGACATCCATACAATGTCTATGAGGCTTATATCAACATCGATTTAATCGCGCGATTAAAAGCCATGGATTGCCATATAATGACCATAGAAAAGCACCCAAAAGAAATTTTCAAAAAACCAGTCACAATTAACAAGCAATACCACCAATATTGGCAAAGCGAAGATGAGATTCTCAAAACTGCTCGATATTACCTTACGGAAGGTCGTGATCAGGTTGATGGGGTGATTTTTTTGATCTCTTTTGCATGTGGTCCTGATAGTTTAATTCAAGAATTAGTTATGCGAGATATGAAACGTCGCAAAATTCCATATTTGGATTTGATTTTAGATGAACATTCAGGGGAATCAGGATTGACAACCCGCATTGAATCTTTTGTAGACATGATCCGTCGAGAAAAATATAAGTAAAGAAATCAAGAAATGATACATTATGACAATAAGAGTAAGCTTCCCTTCAATGGGATATAGTAGGATCCCGTTCAAATCTTTATTTGAACATTTACCTGGTGTAGAAGTTGTTGTTCCTCCAGATGTCACCCAAGATATTGTAAAATTAGGATCCAAGCATTCTCCCGAGTTTGTGTGTTTACCCTTCAAAGTCACTCTTGGTGAATTCATTAATATGATTGAAAACCACAATGTGAATGTGTTCATCATGTCTATAGACTGCGGACCCTGCCGTCTTGGTTTTTATGCCCCGATTCAGGAACGAATCTTAAAAGATCTTGGATACGATGTCATCATTATTCCCATTCAACAAGATGATTTGCTTGATTTTCAGTGGTTGGATCCACTACTCAAATTAACACGAGTGAAAGGAAAAGTAATGCGGCTTTTTGATCTAATTCCTGCAATTCGCTATTCATTTGTAAAAGGAAGTTATATTGAGGACATTGTCCGTTTGGAAGGATTAATTCGATGTCGAGAAATCCATAGAGGCGATACAACCAAGATCGTGTCCCGCTTATTAAAGAGATTAGATAATGAAAATGATATGTTTAAATTACATTCTTTTGATCAAGTGATTCGCACCGAATTTCAAAAAATACCAATTAAGCGTGATTTCCAACCTTTAAGAATCATGTTAGCAGGTGAAAACCATGTGGTGCTGGAAAATTTCATCAATATGGATTTAATCAAGAAATTTGGAGAAGAAGGGATTGAAGTCCATTTGGGGAACAGTTTATATGGATGGGTTTTGCATAAACTTCACTTAAATTATAAACGGAAGAATCTTGAACGAATTTCTAAACCATATATACCAATTGATATTGGAGGTGAAGCAATCTGGGTGATAGGCCATTATATTCAAAGTCAAGAAGAAGGATTTGATGGTTTTGTCCATATATATCCATTTACATGCATGCCAGAAGTCACCGCCCGAGGAATAATCGAAGGGCAAAGCCCTGATCCATTCTATTTACCGGTTCAGTTTTTTGCTTTCGATGAACATACCGGATATGAAGGGATGCGAACACGATTAGAAGCCTTCATAGATTTGATGAAAGCCAATCGTGAAAATAACCCAAAATTTCAAGGAGTATATGTTGAGCCATCGGAAATCCAAGAAATGTATGGAAAATCAAATAAATATTATAAATTCAATAATTTTGTAGAACATGTCTTCAATCCCTTTTGCGATATGCTCTCTATGATTAAAAAACCTCAATTATTGAAAAAAACCCCAAAAAATAAAAACGAGTAATGGCACGTTATAAAATAATTAGGAAATCAGTGAAAAAATGACCCAGCAAAAAGCAGCAAACACTCAAGTGACTTCCATTCAACAAATGCAAAATATCCAACATCTACTTAAGAATGAAAAGATCGATGTATACATGGGAATTGACATTGGATCAGTTTCTCTTAAGATAGTCTTATTAGATGAAGAAAAGAATATTGTCGAAAAACTTTGGCTTCGTAATCAAGGGAGTCCTATTGAATCTTCAAAAAAAGGATTACAAGAACTTAAAGATAAGTTAGAATCTAATGGAATTCTAGATAAAATTAATATTTGTGGAGTTGGAACTACAGGTTCAGCCCGGTACTTGATTAAAAGTGTGGTAGGAGGGGATATTGCAAAAACTGAAATCATTTCCCATGCAGTAGCTTCTTCAACTTTCTATCCGGATGTCAAGACAATACTTGAAATTGGGGGTCAAGACTCTAAAATAATAATTTTGCGCAATGGAATTGTAGCTGATTTTGCAATGAATTCAGTATGCGCTGCGGGAACCGGAAGTTTCTTAGATCATCAAGCAACTCGCCTAGGAATTCCGATTGAAAAATTTGGGGAATATGCACTTCGATCTGAAACGGAAGTCAATATTGCAGGACGATGTGGTGTTTTTGCGGAATCAGATATGATTCATAAAGCCCAAATGGGATATTCTAAGGAGGACATCATTAAAGGACTCTGTGACGCTTTAGTAAGAAATTATCTTAATAACGTTGGTAAAGGAAAAGTTATTGAAGGGCCCATTGTATTCCAAGGAGGAGTTAGTTTTAATAAGGGTCTTGTGAAATCTTTTGAAAAAGCTTTGAACGCAAAAGTTATCGTCCCAGAAAATAATATCTTAATGGGAGCAATTGGGGCAGCAATTTTAGTAATGGAAGAAGCTCACCGGACAGAAAAAATAGCGGGTAAATGGCAAACAAAATTCCGAGGCTTTGATGTTTTGGATATTGAATTTCAAACTAAAGCATTTCGGTGTCAGGGTTGTCCTAATCGTTGTGAAGTTGTATCTGTTCTTATGAAAACAGGAGATACAGATGAGAATGGTAAAGAACGAAAAGAAGTAGTAGCCCGTTGGGGAGATCGGTGTGGAAAATGGGCTGTTTTTTAATTCGATAGAGAGGTTGCATCAATGACTGAAGGATCAAATGAAATCGAAGAAATAAACAAAAAAACCAAAGTAGATTATTCCAAAATTATTCAAAATATAGGTTCTAATCTCAAGAATTTTGATAAATTGTCAAAAATAATTGACTATTCCATCGAGGAAGTAATGCCAAAGCTTTTTGGGAAAAATATTGAAAAGGCCTATGAAAACTCGAAGAAGCAAATTGACTACTTCATGCGCCACTTAATCTAATACTAGCATTTAATTCTAATTCAACGGCAATTCAAGCATTTTTGGTCTCAGAATTATAAAAGTGAATCATTTACATGCTAAAGCATATATCTTCGGGGGTAACATCATCATAGACCATGTTTTTAAGCCAATAGCCCAATAAAAACTTTTTCTCCATTATTTTTATCTCTGCGAACTTTTTATAAGGATTAAATCCGATTTTTAATAGTGAAGACGCTTGTATTCGGAAATGCTGCTGTTGGGAAAACTTCATTACTGAAATCAACCTGTGAAGGCTATACATTTTTGCAACTGATAAACATCCCACCTACTAGAGGAATTAGCAGAGAAAACTATCTCTTTCGGGGATTGCTTGAAATCAATGCATGGGATTCTGGCGGGCAAGATAAATATCTTAAACGATATTTTTCTGAAAACCAACGAGAAAGTTTATTTTCTGAAGTATCAATTCCCATATTCATGGAGGATTGTTCAGAATTGCACCCAGAACAAGCAAAGCTCTTCAAACAATTTGTAGAAAATATTGTCGAATTATCTCCCCAAGTTAAACGGATTTATGTTTTGATGAATAAAACTGATGTTGAAGGAGCAGATCCGAACAAGCTGTTTGAATTATTGCGGTTGGAAATTGACCCAAAATATCTCCACTTATTAGAATTCACCCCCGTTTCTGTGAAACATGGCACGGCTCAACATCGATTGATTGAAATTCTTGATAATGCTTTGGAAAATTCTGTTCTTGAACTCCAGAAAAGGAAAAATATTCGGGAAATGTTAGAATCCATAAAAGCGGACATTAATTGTGAATTGATCTTGTTAAACCGTCCAGATGGATTAATCACTACATCAACATTAGGGGATATTCCTGCAGATCCTTTAAAATACATCCCATTGGATATCGCACTGATGGAATCAAATATTGATTCGATCTTTGAATCAATTCAAGAAGCCTTCCAGCAATCTAAGCAGGAACATATGTATTTGGATTCCTATATTTTTACCACAGAAACTCGATTTATTATTCTCAAAGAAATCAATGATTATGGGATGCTAATTGTCATAAGTCCAGATAAAAACAATAATATATTTCCGACACTTTTTGGATCTTCACAAGTGGTATCTGATAAGTTGAAAGAATTAGAGGAAATGATAAAACATCGTTAGAAGAGAATAAGTAAAGAAAAAAGGTTGTTAGAAGAAAAAGGGTTACAACTTACGGATTAATTTTTTCTTCTTTGTTTTTTGATCTGATTTTGGAGCGTCTTCTTGCACTTCTTCTTCAACTTCATCTGAGGTTGTCATTACGTCATCATCTGTTGTGGAATTATCATCACTTGAGGTTTTCTTTGCAACACTAGGTTTGATAATAGAATAACTAATACCTAAAGCAATAGCACCCCCGAGAATAAAAGCTGCAACAGAGATTAACCAAGTAATAGGTTGAATCGTTTCACCTTCTACGATTTCAAATGTATTACCTTCATCAAATTTATCGAAAGCACCTAAATCATCATAAACATAAACCCATGCTGTGAAAGTTCCTAAGGACAAATCAACTGTCCGGATGGATAAACTTGTAGTCGAACCTTCGTATGGGACAATATAACTTATAGTTTCTTCCGCATTTGTAGTGGTATCGACATAAATAATATCCACTTTAATATAGTCAATTCCATCTTCAACATCAGTAACATTGAAAGTGAAAGTAATGATATCTCCTTCAGTGAAAGTCTTTTGTTCAGATGGAGTTTTTTCATTAATTTGATACTCAGAAATTTCAGGAGCATTATTTAATACGGTTACTGCTTGTGTGAATTCGGAGTAAACAGAAGTATCTCCTTCTTGGTAAACTCTCATTGTTAATAAAGTATATCCAGTAGAGATATCGGCGTTAAAAGTGATATTTTTGGTAAAATTCCATCCAGCTTCATTTAAGGCTATGGTAGTATAGAGTCCAGGGAAAATTGATTCTCCAGTAAAAGCATCCTTGGCAGAAATGGATAGAAGCAAATCTTCACTTCCGCTATCATAATCAGCATCACTGACATTAACTTTCAATAACATTACGGAATCTCGTAAAACTGAAATTGCACCAGTTTGTTCAACGCCATCGATTTCAAAGAGATAAGCATCAATAACTGGAGTATTATCTAACACAGTTATTGGATATTCTACGGTGGTTACATTATCTTCTGAATCCCAGCAGGTTGCATTGATGTAGTAGGCACCAGTATTAATGTCGGATGGGATGGTATAATCATAATCTAATTTTGGTTCATCACCTTTCGCTCGAATTGGGTCCACAAGAGCATTTGTAGAATCATAAAATCCAACTGCCCACTCTAAATCGCCCATTGAATCTTCAACATCAAAAGGAGTCAAAAGCATATTGATTTCATCACCACGAAACACTTCAGTAGCGTTTAATTGTACACCAATATTTGGATGATTGTTTTTAATTTCAAAGAAAGCATCCAAAGTTAAAGTGGCTGCATTAAGAACTGTTTCATCGGCTATGTTTACTTTGAGAATTGTAATATTTGCTTGACCAACTGGAGTGGTTACTGCAGGTGTATAAGTTCCGCTCCATATGTTAGATGCGTTATTCAAGGTTACGTTCAATTCTGATCCATTGGATAATGTAATATTGGCATAATACTTGAAAGTAATTGGAAGAGAGGAATTATGATCTTCATCAGTAAACGAAATTGAAACAGTTTCAATTGCCCGATTTACTTCATCCTTATCAATAGAAACATTCCAGTTTGATAGATTACCATCAGCAGAGTAAATTGATTGAGTTAAACCAAGATTAGATAAATTGTTGGTAGAAGTTAAATCCACCATAAAAAATCCTGCTAACATCAAACTAAATACTAATATTGTTTTTGTATTAATTTTTGTCATTTAAATCACCATTTAACTTAATCGTTTTTTATTTTCCATTGCTAAGTGTTTCAAAATCACGATTCCTAAGGCAGGAATCAACACTGGCAAGACGTATCCAAGAAGAATACTGCCCATTGACAATTTCACTTGGGTTTCTACATATTCTTCATAAATGAGATTTCCATCAGAATCTACAATTTTAATCGTGAAACCTTGAGTACCCATTTTGTAAGGATTCAAAAATTTATTACCAAATGCGATATCAATGGTATTTTCACCGGAAATCAAACTTTCATTGTACTCTTCTCCATCAACAGAGATTATTATATCTGTGGCAGAAGAAAGATGATTGATAACTTCCAAGGTAGCCACACTTTCTCTTCCTTGATAAGAGTTTTCTGGAGCATTGAAGGAAATAAATTCAACCATATTTTTAACTGAGACAGTGAGTTCTTCAGATTTGACTAGATCCCCAACAGAAGCACGATTTATTTCCAATTCGAAATCAATGGTGCCATAAGGAGCGTCTTCACTAATGGAGACATTGATTTTCATTGATGAAACACCTGCACCGACAGTATGTGTAATTGTTGTGAAACTAACATAATCTCCAGTAACAGAAATTTTTACATCAATTGATGGATCAACGAGATTCTGGAAACGAATTTCAATTTCTAAGTCTTCACCCTTGAACGCTTTTGAACTTGTACTAATTTCTTGAATCACGATTGGAGCAGAGATTGTGAAAGCAACATCTTTAGATAAAATCTTATCATCCCCATCAAAAGCTTCGATTGTTAAAGAAGAAGCACCTACTTCTGCGTTTGTTAATGTTTGAACATCAAAAACCAAAGAGGTAGAAGTTTCATTTAGGACTTCTTGATTTATGAGGGTTTGATTTTGTATAGTCGTTCCATTTATTTGAACCGTAAGATCCATAGGATCTACTCGAGTACTCTCAATAGTTAAATTCAATTCTGTTTGTTCTCCTGCATAAAGAGAATCCGATTCTAAAACGAGGGAGTCAGTTTCTAATCCGGAGATTATTTCAAATTTAATATCTGCAAATTGAGTTTCAATACCAGAAAAATTAGCCATGACAGACACAGTGTAAATTCCAGTGTTTAAACTTGAAATATCATAGATTAATGAAGTTTCACCTGTAATATTTTCGTTGAAAGTAACATTGTAAAGCAAGGTGTTATCATCTCCACGTACGGAATAATAGAAAGTGGAGTTCAAAATAAATGCTAATCCATCGTAATCAGGTAAATCAAAATAGAATTGACCCGTAATGTTAAGACCTACATTTTCAGCTTTGAGCAATTGGGCACCATCTTCTAGATCACTAGAATTTAGTTGTAAGGACAGGACGGATTGACTTGCCAAGGAATCAAGAGCGTTCAAAGAACGATATAAATATGCATGAGTCCCCAGATTTTTCACTTTAATTGTAGTTGCATCCCAAGGACGAGCCGATTTATAATAGTTCCCATTCGTTCCATCTAAGAATAAATCTTGAACTGCATTATACATGCTCAGTAAATGGTTATAATAGGTCATGTTTCCAGTTACTTCAAATAAGCGTTGGATTGCCATCATCATTATAGCGTTTGCTTTCAAATCAATGACTACATCAGTTTCAGCGACATCATTAATACCTACGGTTTCCCATGTATTCAAGAATAATGAATTTGTAGATGAATTAGTCATGGTTGAGTTAATTTTTTGATAAATTTCTTCAGCCATTTCAATACCTTTTGCTCTAGCATCAGTGGATGTATTAATTAAATCATACTCAATTAATGCCATAATTGCATAAGCTTGGGTGGTTAAGTCTCGATCAGCATTTAAATTTGTTCCATCTTCATCTAGAGCAATATCATATTCATTTTGTTCTTTGAAACCAGTTGCAGTGGAAGTTGATCGATACATAATATCCTGTGCTTTTATTGAAGCAGAATCATAAATGTTCAACTGATCTAATTTCATCCCAATTAGAGCGGCTAAAAATTGATCTTTGTAATACTTTTGGCTATCAGAAGTACTGTGGTTAAATAGATTGACGGAATCGGTCTCATCATAAAACACAGAATTCAATGCATCCCATTGATCAGAAATAATACTTTCAACTTGTGCGGATTCAATATCGCCATTCTCAATCGCGGTTATAAGAGAGAGAATTAATTGAGCGTTTCCCATGAAATCTTTGACTGTGGAATTTTCAGAATAGCCATCAGTCACAAAAGAATAATATCCATCTTCGGTGGAATTTTGAAATCCATAATCACCTAAGCGATTATAATAATCGATAATGTTTTCACCATCTTCTGCAACGAATCCAAAGAGACTATCAAGAAAAACAGCAAAATCTTCTAAATAGTGATTAGTATCATCTATGTTTGAACCAGCTTCATTTGATTCTCCATAATATAAGGGATAATTTGGATCATTGGGGGATTCACGGAGAGTAGCATTATCGATAAGGTCATTTTCTAACCAATTTACTATTGGGGAGGTGTTCTCCAAAAAGGGTAACTTTGTGAGATCGTAACCCCCTTGATCGAGGGGAATAGTTGTTTCTTCCAGAAAGGATGCTTCATTTTGGTTTTTGTCGAAATTTATTGGTGACTGAACCAGAAGTACCGATTGAAAAATGAGAATTCCAAGAAAGATTCCTAAAATTCCGAATTTTAAGTTATTGCGCAACGACGTAATACTCATTCTAATTTCATACCTACATTAATTTCAAACTATATATCTGATACATTCAAGCAAGAAATTAATAAAAAATTTCTAGAGCGAAAAGTTGAACAATTGAATAAAAACACCATGAAACTCAAAAAAATCTTGCTTTGGATGATGTAATTTCTCCTTGTATTGCAATTTTTGACCCACATTTTTTACAAGTATTATTTTCCGTTAAATTCTTATTACTGATGGAATATCCATGTCTATGAATAATTATTTCCCCACAAGAAGGACAAATGGAATGATTTCCACGTTTTGAATTAATGTTCCCTAAAAAAACATTTTGGAGTCCTTCTTTTTTTGCGATCTCGTAATATTGCTCCAAAATATTCGAGGAAGTCGAGGGTTCATTCATTCTATACATTGGTCGATAGGCTGAAAAGTGCATGGGTACTTCAGATCCAAGTTTGTTAATGACCCATTGAATTAATTCTCGTATTTCTGATTCCTTATCATTCTGATTAGGAATGATTAGAGTAGTTAGTTCAACATGCACCCCATTTTTATA
This sequence comes from Candidatus Lokiarchaeum ossiferum, assembly GCA_025839675.1. GTDB lineage: Archaea > Asgardarchaeota > Lokiarchaeia > Sigyniarchaeales > Promethearchaeaceae > Lokiarchaeum > Lokiarchaeum ossiferum. Next base: position 3,415,291 of record CP104013.1, on the reverse strand, counting down.
AAAAAATTCTGCAGTTTCTAATACTGGCTTAATCGAGGGTATACCTACAATTTCTTTATAAAATTTATCAGAAAATGCCTTTATGTCAATATTTGCCCCATCGATGAATTTAATATAATCTCGGTTGGCTTCGGAACTACTATAACCGTTGGTTACTAGTATGTTTTTGATCCCTTCCCTTTTTGCTAAAATGGATGTGTCCTTGATGAATTCATACCAAATAGTTGGCTCGTTATAGGTATAAGCAATCGATCTCGATTTGGATCGTTTTACGTTAGATACAACTTGTTCTGGTGTCATCTTTGTGAGGGGGAAAGATCTCGCCCCAAAATTTGTTTGATCTTTTTGCTTAAATTGAGCAAATTCTCCGTTGGAGTCTGGATGAGATTGCGATATTTCCCAATTTTGGCAATGTTGACAGCGAAAACTGCAACCTATTGTTGCGATAGAGTAGGCATCTGAACCAGGCCAAAAATGATAGAGAGGTTTCTTTTCTACAGGATCAATACTTCCGGTGGAAATGCATGACCCATAAATTAAAGTGTATAATTTTCCTTCAATATTTTCGCGAGTATTGCAAAAACCTCTTTTTCCAGGAGAAATCACACAATAATGAGAACAAACTTTACATCTAACTTTCTTGTCTTTCAGATCTCCAACTGATTCCCACAACTCAGCAATTTTTTTAATATTTGACTCCCCCGAATAATGAAAGAAAAATAACCAATATAACTGTTTTGTTTATTGGTTTTGGTCAAATTGAGCTTCTTCCAAAGCTTTTTGACCCTCTTTTACTAATTCTTCGATAGTATATCCAAGCGAGAGTAAAGCCAACCGCATGGCTTCAACATGTTGCTTATAATCTTTCTCAACATTGATGTACACAGCCAATTTAAAGGCTTGTAAGTATGTGTTTTTTGCTTTCTCAATTTCCCTAAGTTTCAGATATGTTTCTGCTAAAAATCCTTCGGCTAGAAACATTTTTTCCAGATCTCCAGCATGATAGCCAATATTGAATGCCGGTTTGAAAAATGTTATTGCTGCAGAAAAATCTTCCATTAGTTGAGAAATTACACCTAAATCGATTAAAGTTTTAAATTTCCTTTGTGGCAAATCCATTTGTGTCCAAAATTCGAGAGCTTTCTTTTTCAGCTCAAGTAACATATCAAATCTTTTGAGTTTTTCGTAATGTTCTAACAAAATTTGAATAGTAATTGCAAATTGATTTTCATCTTGCAAAGATATAGCCATCCTAAGCCCTTCTAGTATATATTCAGAAGCTTTCAACTCGTCTTGATTTCGTAATAAAATTATTCCTAAATTTTGAAGGCATGCAATCCGCTCATTTAGAAAATTGGTGCCTTTCCAATATTCATATGCATCTTCATTATACTTTTGCGATAGAGCATATTCACCCAATTCTAAAAATAAGGAACCCAAAGTTCCTTGAGTAGTCGCAATTTTAAAATCATCGTTTAATTTTTCATATTCCCCAAGAGCGAGAAGAAAATATTTCTTAGCATCTTGTGATTGATTATCTTTCCATAAAAGAACACCCAGACTGGAAGCAATAGTGGCTCTTTCTTCAATAACTTTGATATTTTCTTGCTTTTCGTAGGTTTTTTTAAGTTCTATAATTCCTTCTCGTATTGCTTTTTGAATATCGATCTCTGATTTCTTTTCCATATTTAACAAAAGTACTAGTTAATTAAATCAAAAAAATTTTGGTTTTATTACCAGAGACCTTCCTTCAATTTACTAAAGGATCGAATTTTGATTTTTTTGAGATTACCTTTAAATCGAAATTCGACGATTTGCTTAAGTAATTTCATTTCAGACTTGGATATCGTATTTCCATACTCTTGTGAAATTTTCTGATTTAAATCTTCTTCAAAAATTTCATCTTTCTTGATTATGTTGACAATAAATTGGGACTTGTTAAATAAAAGTTCCAATTCCTGTTTTAGGATCATTGCTTGTAGCGAATCATCTAGGATTTCTAAAGATTCTTGGATAAGATGTTTTTCAATATCTAAAGAAATATCTGACCATGGAGTGTTAGCAATAACTCCTTGAGGGTTAACAACCAAGGCATTGGAAATCTTAGCCTTTTTATATTCGGATTCTAAAATATGTGATATTGTAATATTATCACTTGGATGTTGAGATGGGATAAAACTATTCAGAAGATTTGTAATTTGATTTGATTGATTGGTATCATGTTCAGTTCGAAGAAAAATAATGTGACAATTTAACATCAAAGCATGAAGACATGAGCTAACTGCATAATCACCATATTTTTTTAATAGATCTTTCAAGAACACTTGATCATTTTTGCCAGTTTTTATTATCTTTGATAGATCTATTGCTAAATCCACCATTTCATACGCTCTGACCCTAGGAGGCTTTCCTTTCATTTTTCCAACAAAAATAATAAATTCATGTTCACAACATATATCTGCGTGAATTTGTACTTTAATTGTTCCCATTTTCTTGTTTTCAAAAAGATATGAAGGGATTTTTACAATTTTTGTTTTTTTGCACTCGGGTATGGGGCAAGTAACTTCAACTTCAAATTCTTGACTTGGAGCAGTCATTTACACAATTTGATCCATTTTTACACTATTAAAAGATTTTGGTGAAGTTCCACTTTTGATATTTCAAGGCAAAAGCCTCTAAAGATCTAAACTACTATTTGTACATGCGAATATGTCGATCCGTTTACCCTTCAATATTGAACATCGATCTCATCAAGAAATATCATTTGAAGAATCAATTGCATTAAATTTTGCTCAACTTATTGATCGAATGAATCCTGATGAGACTTTAATGAAAATGACTCAAATTCTTTGGCCAGTTATATTCATCCAAGCAGAACCAAATTTTAAGTTGATGATTGATAAAGTGGGAGTTAGTAAATTGAATATGAACATAAATAATGCTCCAAAAACAGCCCAAATTGGTCATGTTCTTCGAAATTCAAAAATGGATAATTTTGCAAAACTAGAAACTGTTAAAAATATTATTGAATTCAAAGAGAGGATTTTTCTTGAAAATGAACTCGATACTGAAAGTGATAATAACCATTCAGAAGAAATTCTCTCTCAAGAGATTAATGGATTATTTGATCCAGATCTTTTGAAAGGTATTGGTAAAATAGTTCCAAAGTTGACTAATTTTAATTCAAATGATTTTTCATGTTTAGAAAATATTTATACTTTTGATGATTCAATAAATTTTGGACAAGAATGGATAGAAACTTTGCGAATGGTCCGTGGAATTAGAGATAGGTGGAAATCTTTAAAGGATATGATTGAAAAACCAATGTCTCGATGGAAAGTTGATCTTTTAGTTCAAAAAAAGGATATTCAAGAAATTTATCAAAGTAAATTAGATAAAGCTCACCAAATTGATGAAACTGATATTCAAAAAACATTAGATAAAGCGAAAGATAATGTGGATGTCTGGATTCTCCAAGAACAAAAAAATATTATTGAAAAAATTGGGAAAATGTTTAAAGGTATCGATCTGGTCTTTGAGGATATTCATAAGCGAAATAGTTATTTTCTGCAAACCGATATACTTAAAGCAAAAAATTCAGTTGGAACCGTAGTAGTTAAAGCATATCAGAATGTTGCCCATATTCGGACAGCTCTAGAAGAATCAGAAACCCAACTAGATAACATATCATCGAAAATTAACAAGATTAGGAAAGATTTGGAGAACACAAACTTATCCGCGGAAGAACGAATTCACTTATTGAACTCTGAACTAATAGATCGCCAACAAAACCAGAAAAATAAATTACAAGTGTTGAAAAATGAACGGAATCAAAAAATAGAGGAAATTCAAACAACATTAGATAATCTCTCAAATATTTTTCTTGAAATTACTAATATTATTGATGACAAAATAAAAAGATGCAAATTTGATGAAATAAAATTGCGTAATTGGCAAATAGATGATAATATTACACATTTAACCAATCCCACAATGAATATTTATGTTCCAATCGGTATAGCTATATTTGAAGACGAGGAGGAAGATGAACGTATAGAAATAATCTTCCCATCTGAATACACTTTTTCTAATTTAGAACGAATCCCCCTCACTCCCGAGTATATTGCCTTTGAAAAAGAAGTTTCGAAGATATTAGACATTAATATGCAATTAAGAAGCAATTTTGAATTTTGTTGTGAGCGAGCTCCTGTTTATAAAAATGAGATCAAAAAAGGTTTTGATATGTTGGAAAAAAAAGGAACTTTAAATTCCTCAAAAAAAGAACACTATCTTCAATTTTTATTAAATTTGACCTAATGATATTAGTATTTCAAGTCTGATAATACGGAAGATATTATTTCGTCTTGACTCACAAGGGCTCGTTTTTTAAGTAAAGCAATAACTCGATCTTTCAATTCCTTTTTTTCATATTTTACTATACGTTTTAGAGCAAGAGCGATACTTTGTTGCAAAACAAGAGGAGTTTCTTCTGTTAAATAGAAGAGAAGTTTTGGAACAAGTAGATTTACTTCAATTTTGCTCGAAAGAGAGACAACTCCAGAAATCATTCCTTTCCTAACGGATTCATCTGTATCTTGCAGGAGTTTTAAAATTTCAGGGAAAAATTTGTCAAAATCTTGGACCGCGGTAAGACCAAGTAACTTTGCAAAGCCTTTTCGAAAATTAACATCATCAGAACTTGAATTTAAAGCTAAAATTTCATCGATCGTCAAAACGGTATTACGTTTTTCTGTGATTGAGGTGATTACTTCCAATCCTTTTAATCTTGTCCACTTTTCTTTTTCATAAAGCATCTTTTTAATTTCATTAATCACAGTTTCATTTTCAACTTTTTCTCCAAAATGTGCTATTGAATCCGCTGCAGCATTTTTTACAGGCCATTCTGGGTCATTCAAACCTTTCATCAGAAATTTGATAGATTTTTGGGGATCGACTGATCCCATAATTTCAATAAGTTCCATTGACAATTCACGGATATTTGGATCTTTATCCTTAGTCAAATCTTTGATCAAATCAAATTTTATGAGCGATGGTGATTTTTGTGCAAGAGTTATATACATTTTGACAATGGCAAGTTTTACAGTTGAATTTGACTTAACAAAAGTATTTTTTATTTGTGAGAAATTTGCTTTAATAACTTCGAAAGCAGTTGAGGAGATATTTCCAATACAAGGACTCATCTCTTTTTTCATTTTTGAGGAAGATTCATTTATCCACAATGAAATAAATTTATCAGCAGGGATATCTTCAGGATGTAATTCAGATATTGCGTTAAGTACAGTTGCACAATTAAGTCTTATATGTTCTTCCGGGGATTCTAACTTGGTCATTATAATAGGAATAACTCTTTTCCAATATTTAGCTGAAATTCGAATTATAGTATCTGAGATTTTTCCTCTACGAATGTAACTTTCTGTTTCTTGCTCTACAATCAATTTCAAAGTAACCGTCTTTGGATCTTGATACCCCATTGCAACAAGAGTTTGTTGAGAGATTTTTTTGATTTTTGTATCTTCGTTTCTTAGAAATGTAATTAAAACAGGAAAGACTTTCGCTGGGGCTTGTTTCCATATATAACCTAAGATTGTTAGCAAGGATTCCTGAATATCTGAAGGAGAATCAGATAGGATGCGCAAAATATATTCAGGTTTTATCCCAAGGGGCTTCTCTTTCAGATATGAAACTATACCTGCAACGGCTGCTTTCCTTATTTTTTCATTGTTATCTACCAAGGAAGTTTTAAAGGGTTGAAGCGGAATTTTATTCGAATCAAAATCACCTATTTTGCCTAGAGCATTCATAGCAGCAATTTTTACATCATTATTAGGACTTTCAAGCATTTCTATTAATTTTGGAATAGTTGCTGAAGACAAATCATCTCCAGTTATTTGACTCGATATACTGGCGGCAATACTTCGTATTTTTGGAACAGGATGTTCTAAACGACTAGCAAAGATGGAGGCATCAAGGTCTTTAGAATAGTGACTCAAAAATTCTAAAGATTCAGCTTCAATTTCATAATCTGCATCTTCTAAGAGAGGAATTATTTGTGAAATTTGATCAGAACTTGGAAAGATTTCTTTTATATCAGCATAAGAACTTCGATAATATACATTTACGAAAGATAAGGCCGCTTTCCTCAATTTATAATTCGGGTGTGTTAACAATGTATAAAATTTATTGATCTTTATGAAGGGAATAATATTTTCTCCATGAGAAATTAAACTTTCAAGAATAATTTGAACTTTATCAAAATTTGAGGATTCAATATTTTCATAAATAATTGGAAGCGTTTTTTTGGGGTGATTTTGAAGTAATTGGTTAAAAATCAACTTACCGGTTTGTTGGGCGTAAATATTACTGGGATCACACATGGCATCCAGTAAAGGATCTTTAAAAATATCTTGGGTCAGATTATAGCCATATTTTATTGGAATTCTATCATACATAGTCAATAAGATTTGATTGGCATATTTTCGTTGTTCAGAATTCTTATATCGACACATGTTAAATGGAGGGATAGGATTAAACTTATCGGCTGCAGCGGTGACTACACCTTCCAAGGCATCATTATAGAGTTTATGGTCTTTCTGAATAAAGAAGAAAAATGAAATAATAACGAATAACCCTACTTCTTCAATGGATCCAATTAAATTTAACTTTGAATGATTGAGGATAGCCCTACCAGGAATTCTAGCTTCATATAAGACGGATGTGAATTCCCACTGCTTAAACATACTCTCAAAAACTCTTGTTCCATTATATGTGATAAAAATATTAATTAATACATTTATGCCTATTGCAGCAATTAAAAACCCAGAAAAGAAAATCGATTGAGCCGAAACTTTGACTTTTCGTTTCCAGTACCTAGTGAAATACGCAGAAATAGCGAATACAAGTGCTATGGGAATGGACCAATCAAAATTAATTAGTGGTGCTTTTTCAATGTAATTTATACTAAAATGACTTAGTGTGCTGTAGCTTTTGTATAGCTCATAGACGTAGATATAGTTTAAGACAAAAAAAATAATGTAAAAAAATGGATTTCTCCAAAATTCTTTGAGAGCTCGATTACTGTTATCAAAATGTAGAAAGGTTGATCGTTCTAAATGAGCAATATGTGAATAATACAGAGCATGACCTACAGAAAATCCCAATGAGGCATAATATACAATCATCGACATCGGAAATAATAATGCCCAACTGATCCAAGCTACTACTAACTCAACGCCGCTAAGAACCATTATTAAAATTGGAGTTGGGATACAAAATATGTACAGCAGTAAAGCTATTATATATGATGTGGGTTTCTTGAATTTTTTAATCAGGTTTTCAAATAATTTTTGGGTAGGTGTTACGGACAAATCATTCGCAGAATGTGCCATGAATAGAAATTCTAAAAGAGGGTAAAGTGTAATAAAAATTAGGCAAAAGAACATCGGGATGAAAATGAAAAAAGCTTGTCCTTGATTAGGCCCATTTACTGTATTATTAAGGACAAATGTGGCCATCATAGTAATTATTATAGTAATGCCACTTCCGAAAAAGAAAGCAAAAACAATGCATTTTAGAGTATCTTTATATGACCAAATTTCTTTTTTGACAATTTTAACCTGTGAGGACATTAAGAAATAACCAGCAACAATTGTTCCGATATATACAATTGTTAAGAATATAAGCAATGAATATGATACTTCAATACCTTGACTATTTTTTACACTAAAAACTTGAAAAAACTCTTTGAGACCCATTTCACATTAAACTTAGCTGAACTGCCTTTAGAAATTTTGTTTTTAAATGTCAATCTGCTATTAGAGAAATTTATAATGATTTTTCGAATAATTAAATCATGGGAATATCTTCCAATTTTGCATCAAATTCCATTTGTGCTCAGCTTCTTCGCGAAGAAAATGAATTTAGTCATGAAAAAGTGGATACCCTGTGCATGAAAGATTTTCCACATTCGATAAACCATTTGGGAAAACGCATCGGACCTTTTAAAGTAGGACATCCATATCCTTTAGATCATTATGTTGCTAAAATTCTGGTGAAAAAAGGGTATCTACGTTTTGATGATGAAAAACTATTGAATCGAAAGAGCATCCAAAAAATAAATTTTCAGGAATCCACAAATCCTGAATTAGGAAAAATCGAGGATCATAGTTATGTTTATACTCAAGCCCATGAGCAATTAAAAATAATAAATGAAATGTACGAACAAGGAAAAGCCCCTAGACAAGATTTCAAGCAATTTTATAGTGATTTGAATGATTTGATCCGTGTTAGATTAGCGAAAATTAATCGTCTTGCTACACAACCTCAAAATGTTCAATCAAAAAAGGTTTTAACATCCGAAGAAATCATCTTATTTGATGAAATCTCAAAAAATATCAATGAGTGGCGCGAACACTTGGGAAAAGTTAAATCATCCTTTAAATCTTAATAAACGAGATTCTCTACAAACTTTAAAGATCCCGAGAATTCAAGCGAAACACCACTTTTTTAACGTATTTTTTTTAAACAAGACTAGCGGGGAAAAAATATGAAAAATAAGTTAGAATTTGTAAAAGGTATTTTGTGTGATATTGCAGGAACTGTTGAATTCAAAAAAAAACCAATTGAGGGAGCAATCGATACAATTCAATTCCTAAAAGATAAGGGAATTAGGATTGTTTTCTTAACAAACACAGATAGTCGAACTCCACGGGCAATGTATGATCTCTTGAAAAATTACGGCTTTGGAGTGAAGAAAGAAGATATATTTACCCCAATTGTTGCAATTAAGGAATATTTGAAGAGTTGTCCAGAGAAAAAAGTATTTTTTTTAACAACAAAAGAAGTTAAAAAAGAATTTTCAGAAGCAAATGAAGTTTCTGATGGAGAACAACCAGATATTGTTGTCATGGGTGATTTTTCGGATGATTGGAGAGTAGAGAAATTGGATCAAGTCTTTAAATATGTCTATAATGGTGCAATGTTAATAGGAACACAAGGTAATAGGTATTTCTTAAATAAAGCCGGGGAACCTTGCATTGATACTGGAGCTTTTGTCCGTATGATTGCAAATGCAACTCAAAAAGATTTTAAAATCATGGGAAAACCGAGTGAAGATTATTTCCATTTTGCTCTCTCTAAAATTGGATTAAGTCCAGATGAAGTAATTATTGTTGGAGATGATCTCGAATCAGACAATCCCGGAGGATTAAATTCAAAAATTCGCAGTATTTTGGTCAGAACAGGGAAAGGGAGAGATTATAATAAATTAGCGAGTGATATAATCCCTTACTTGACGATAAATTCGATAAAAGATTTAAAAAAAATGATGGAATGAGGTTTTATTCCCTTTTTTTCTGATTCAAGATCAAGTATAAGCATACCGCAAAACAACTTGAGACCATAATTAGAGAATTAAAGCCAGGAATAAAATCTAAGAGTCCTATATCACCACCACCAGTATCTATTCCGGAATCAAGTTGAATTTCAACAAGAAGCACTTCAGAGACAGCGGTTCCGAATGGGTTGGAATATTTCACAACAAAATAATATTTTCCACTTTGAGGCATCGTTAATGTAATTGAAATGCCATTTCCTGAAGAATCTTCTTGAAGTAATGCCCAATCTTCGACAGGAGTAGAATTGGATACCGTATAATATATCGAAAGAGTTTGAGCATTAGTAATAGGCTCCCAATAGATAGTAAAAGTTGAGTTTGATAATGGATTTGTCCCATTTAAGTAGATTAAGAAGCCATCCTCAGGAGTAGAAAATACATCAACATACTCTGTATATTTCATACCCTTCCCATATTTTGTCCAAACAGTTAAAGATACGGGATAATGTCCCGGTTCATCATATAAATGGGTTAAGTTCGCATTGGTTCCTAAATAGTGACTTCCATCACCGAATTCCCATATGAAATAATCTACGTAAAAGTTGAGATCCACCGTTCCAGTTAAATCCACCAATTCAGTTAACTCCAATTCTAAACTACTTGTTAGTGTAGAGCTAAAATCAACTGAGAGGTCTGGTTCATCAACAACCATTAAAATATATTCAGAAATCCTTTGTAAAGGAATAATTTTAATAATATAGGTTTCTGCATCAATTGTTGAATAATAAAGGTGATTGAATTGAGTTAATATTTCATTACCTAAACTATCATGCAACGAAATAGCGAGTGTACCCTCAGAACCTTCATATATTACAGAGATGACAATTTTTTCATTTTGATCAAGTGTAATATTGTAATAATCGTCATCCCAAGCGGCTAAATCTGGCACCACAGAGTTTACACTAATTTCAGGAAAATTTTCGTGTTGATCCCAATGATTATTAGAGGTATCATAGGCATCATTACTGATCCCAGTTTCATTAACGATTATTGACATGTTATAATTTAAATTCATCTCCCTTGGATAGACTTGGATTGCATACGTTCCATTTTCTGGACAGAGAAAAGTGATCATCTCATTGTTTTCCCAATAATATGAAGAGGAAAGGTAAGCATTTTTTGAACTCAAGTTTGAATGAGGTCCATATAAATATAAATCAAGATCCCCCATTGAATGTTGAAAGAATATTGAAACATTTAGCCATTCGTTCTCAACTAAGCTAATATTGTAAAAATCATCGTCGATGCAAACTAAATCAGTATAAATTTGATTAATTCTAGGAATATCAGCACTTAGTGATAGAAAATCATTATCGAAGGTCGTATTATCAAACTGATCATCCAATTTGTATTCAAGAAACACTGACAAATTATAATTGGAATTGTTTTCATAATTTGATATAATAATATAATAGTCAAACCCAATGTAATTTTCGGCAGTAAACTCTGCAATTGCGTTATCATCTGGTGTATTAATAGACTGTATCAATGTTTTAGTAGACGATCGAATGAGTATTATATCTAAGCCCAAAAAACCTTCTGTGGCAATATATTCAAGTTTGACGGTGACATAAGCATCCCTATCATCTGCTGGAATTTCATACAATGAAAAATTATAGTAATCTGGATTGATGCAAACGAGTTCAGAATACGTTTCATTTCCATCCAATAAATCATCGTTTATTTCAGTGGCTGTTGTGAAATTGTTATTACCATCACCTGCATCAAAAATATCGTCATCAATTGGAATTGAAGCAGAAAGAGAGTACATGGACATATAACCATCCCCGTAAGTATTGTTGATTTTTATAGATACAGTTTGATTAGAATCAACTACCCATGAAATCCATTCAGAATTAGTTGGCGTTGATGAAAATTCGATCAAAGACTCATTTTCAGCGTATAAAAATAAATTCAAATCGCTTACATCAAATACATAACTATATTCAAGACTTACAGAAAGTTCATCCCCAGTACTTACATTAAATTTATAGTAATCAGTATCATTACAAATTAAGCCTATATATTCCTTGAAACGAATACGTTTTGCATCAATAAGAAAATCGTTCTCTTCAAATTGATCATCCCCAATTGGAGCGGAATAGTAGGAAAGTAAAAATTCATCCCATAATGAATTTTGTCCAAAAAGACTCGTGATGTATATGTTAGAAAAATCTTCTGCTGTTTCTGGAAAATAGATGGTCATTCCATGACTTTCTGACAATGAACCAGTATATTTTGATAACAAAATTAAAGTGTCAATATTGTTTTTAACTGTTGCAATTTCTGCCGGCAAAATGTCTTCATCATCTAATTTAACCAAGAATTCATATAAATCAATGTAAGGAGAATCACCATAATTGTGTAAAGAAGAACGAATTGCTTCAATTGAAGATCTAAATCCACTAATCTGATCAATTAAATCACCAGCTAAGCTTGAAAGAGATTGCACCACGTTCGCAATTTGATCCGTTTTAATTGCACTTTGAGTAACTTCCCATCCGTAGGGAACATAGGGTAGATAAAAATCATAATAACCTTGGACAATAACTTGACCCAAAGTTTCCGCAGACATGGATGGATTGCCAATCAACTCTTGCAGAAACATGTCATAAGCCCACCCATCACCGGGTTCATTTTCTTGACTTGCTACAAATACATCAACATATTCATGCAATCCAAATATAACTTCCGTAGATCCCATTAAACATGCATCCATTCCCAGTAAATCAATATTTTTTCCTGATATTGCTGAGGCTATTTCATCTTGAGTAAGAAAATCTTGATCATTTGTATCATCCCAACAAATTCCCCCTAAATAAGGGCCCCACATTGGTCCCGATCCATGATCCCATAAAATTAAAGCATAATTTTCTGAAGGGTAATTAGTTTGACTCCAAATAATAAAACTTTCCAGCGTAAGACTTGAACCCATAGTCACTTCTCCAAGAGCATCTACCGGATTACCAATTTCAGTTTGACTGGTATCTTTTTCGACATAATAACGATAAGTTTCTTTCAAATCACCATTTGAATCGTCATATCCATTAATACGATCAAATTGAACAACAATATCTACTTCTGAAGAACTCCCAATCATCTCCATTTCATTTAGATCATTAATTGCTGCTTCTTCCAGATTATTATCGCCATCAAGATACACCATAACCGTCCATTTTTTTTCTGTTTGAGAAGATAAAGGAATATTCTCATTGGTAGCACCAATTTCGTTTGAATTAGAATATGTAGTTAAATTGTAAGGAGAACTGTAACTTGGGAAAAATATCAACCCAAGAATGATTAAAGAATAGAGAGATGTTTTAATTTGTTTCATCTTAATTTTTCCTCAATTAATTTGTTCTTAACTAACAACCATCGAACTTACAATTATGATGATCGACTAACCCTATTAATGTTTCATCAAATTGATGAAATTTTTAGAAAAAATTCGTTTTCATAAATTGAAATAGACCATTTTTGACTAAAATAGGGATAAAGTAAAATAGGTAGTAAGGAAAACATTATGTATATATAGCAAATAATTCATTTGCCTAAGAAAGAGGAGAAAGTTACAACTTTGACCTATATAAAACGTGTTACAATGAGTGGTTTCAAGAGTTTTGGAAACCGAACCGTCAGTGTTTCTTTAGCTAAGGGCTTTACATGCATTATTGGACCAAATGGAAATGGTAAATCCAATGTTATTGATGCATTATGCTTCGCACTTGGCCGAATGTCAAAAAAAACAATGCGTGCGAAGAGTTTAACCGATTTGATTTTTGCCGGATCAAAAACTAAAAAACCCGCAACAAAAGCAGAAGTTGAGATTACTTTTGACAATCGGGATAAAGTTTTTCCAAGTGATGCGAGTGAATATTCGATATCCCGATGGATTCGGAAAAAAGGAACCAGTGGATATAAAATTCAAGGAAAAAAGGCAACACGAGAGACAATTTTAAATGCCTTAGCACAAGCAAACATTGATCCCGATGGCTCTAATCAATTTATTCTTCAAGGTCGTATTGTTGAATTGACTCACATGAACACCAATAAACGACGTGAATTTATTGAAGAACTGATTGGTCTTTCTAAGTATGATCGGATGAAAGAACAAACTTTAAAGGAATTGGAGAAAGCAGATAAGGATTTAGGTCAGTTTGAAGCAATTTTCAAAGAAGTTAGCGCCCAATTAAAAAAAGTTGAAAAAGAAAAAAATGATGCTCTTCGATGGAAAGAATTAGATAATCTAGTAAAACTCCATAATGCTCAACTAATTGCCCTTAAAATTCACAATTTACGCCAAGAGGAAGAAGAAGTTGAAGCAGATATTGAATCAACTCAACTCGTTATTGAAGAATTAGAAGGAAAAATTAAACGCCAAAAAGATCGGATAGAATCTGAATCCTTGCTTCTAAAAGGGATCGAAGAGGATATTGCTGGCATGGAAGAGGAAAAATCAAAGCTTGATGAGACTTTAACCTCCCAGAAATCAGATTTATCGGCAAAAGAAGCTACATTACAAGCAAGCAAAGATAACCTGAAGCGTTTAGAGCAAAATATTATCAAACTTGAAGAATTGCAAGATAAATTGGAAGAAGGACAGACCTATACAGATTTAGTTACTTTAACCAACCAAGAAATTGATGTTAAAGAAAAAGAAATTGATGAGACAAGTGAATTGATTGAAGAAAATACTGCTCAGCAAAAGGGAAAAGAAGCATCAATTGCGGAAATAAATAAGATAAAGACAGAAATTAATAAAGAAATTTCAAAGGTTCATCAAGAAATAAAAGCTTTATCGACAGAAATCAAGTTATTGGAAAAGTCAATAAAAAAGAATACAAAGAAGTTAGAAAAATTAGAGAGTGATTTGGCCAAATTAAAGAAAGAAGGCGAAAGTGTTGAAGAAGCAATTAAAACTACTTCAGAAGAAGCTAATGAAATTTCTAAAACCATTAATGATTTAAAAAGTAAAATTGAAGAGCAGAAAAAACGTCAAAAAGAGATTGATAAAGAATTACTTAAACTAGAAAAATCTCGTGATAAAGCAAATCAAAAATTGGCAGATATTCAAGCGGCAATTTCTTCCACAGGTGCAGAAATCAAGATGATCGAAAAACAGATTGAAGATCTCGAGACACGGAAGAATAAAATGCAAAAAGAATACGATCGATTAACCAAGGGAAAGAAAGTTGAAGATCAGATCAACGAATTGAAGAAATCTGAAAAAGAAATTTTGGAAAACTTAAAAAATGCGAAAGAAAGCTTGAAAAAAGCTAATGATGATCAGAAGCGATCAGAAAACAAAAAGGAAGGATTGGAGCATAAACGTAGAACTTTAGAAAGTGAATTAGCAGATTTCGAAAAGAGATTATCTGGGCTAAAAGTTGAATTAAAAAATGCTCAAAATGAATTAAAAACTGCTGAACGTGAGAAAAGTGCTAATGATCTCAAAATGGCAAATGTCCAAAAGGAAATTGAGGCACTGACTTCAGAAAAATCGAAATTTGACAAGCAAGCTCAGAACATTCAAAATAAACTGACCCAACTTCAAGAAGAAAGGAAAATATTGCAAGAACAAATTGATAAAAAAGAAACTGAGCAAGAACAAAATTCCAGTGAATTGCAAAGTGTGTTAGGAACGCTTCAAAGTTTAATGGAAAATATCGATCGATCCGCTGGAAATGTTAAATCTGATATACAAAATGCCAGTCAAGTTGCAATTGACGAATCTGAAAGCGTGCTACGTAGTTTTGTCATGGATATAACAGACATGTTGGGTACAATAAATGAGATAGCAGGAAAACAGGCTCAAGAAATCAAAGAAGAGTTAGAACAAGTTGTCACGACTTTAAATTTCTTGATTGAAAACTCAGATCAACCCATTCAGCAATTAAATGAAGTAGTAAAAGAGGCAAGTGAAGAAGCCTTACTTGAATCCACATCGAATTTTGATGGATTCATTGCAGATTTTGTAAACAAATTTGATTCAATCCGATTAGCTCTCCAAGCGATCGCTATTTCTGATACATCGGAAGTATACAAAGCACTAGATGGATTAAATGAAGGAATACAACGAGATCAGAACAAACTTGCAGAACTAAAGAATAATTTGACAAAGATTGAGACCCAATTAGAGCAAAAGAACAAAGATCAAAGCGAACTTAAAATACTAATCGGAAATCTTACAAAATCAATTGAAGAAAATTCCAAACGGGTTGAGAAGGGAAATAAAGAAAATCAAGAAAAATCAGAGCAAATTGAGCTCAATGAGAACGAAATTAAGAAACTCACCCAAGATCTCGATGGAATTAAGAAATTTTCTGAAAATTACTGGAAAATTACAAAAGAATTACAAGAAACTATTGATAAGCATACTTCTGAATTAGCCCAAGTTCAAGCAGATCTCAATGATTTAGGCAGTGTGAAAAGAATCTTAGATGATATTGAAAATGCCACTCAAGATCAGGTCAGTCTTTCAGAGGATATTGAAGCTAAAAAGAAAACTATAAATGATTTAGAGAAAAGTAGCGATACTGCAAAAGCAGATGTTCAAGCAGTGGTAGAGAATACAAAAACTGTCAAAGGAGAACGTGATATTGCTGATGAAAAACGAAATGAGCTTCAAATTCAAATAGACGAGGAAAATGAGAAACTTAAAGAAGTAACAGCACGATTGAAGGATTTGGAAAACGTTCAAAAGTTAATTTCAGATATTGAAACTTTAAACCATGAAAATGAAGAAGCTCAAACGAAAATTGAAGATAATTCAAAACAAATAGAAGTTCTTGAAGGAGAAATAACCACTCAAGAAGAAAAAATCGTAGCAGAAGATGCTGAAATTGAAAAAATTCAAGCAGAACGGAAAGAATTAGAAGAAAAAGAAAAGATTTTGCGCAATACAATTAAGCAACTTAGTAATGAAAAGAATAATTTGGAAAAAACGCGTGATAAACAGAAACAAATGCAAAACCGGGCAGAAGAAATTGATGACTTAAAAAATGAAATGGGTGAGCTTGGAGATGCAATTGCAGATTTGGAAGAAAAAATCAAGGAAATTATAGAGAACATTGGAAAATTGGAGCTTGAACGTTCAGAGAAGTTAGATCAATTATCCGAATTACAATCTCAGAAATCTGATTCATGGCAAAAACAAAAGGGAATGCAAGAAGAATTAAGTGATCTTAATTCCGATCTCTCCAGAAATAGTGCGAAATTTAATAATTTAGAAACGCGAAAAATAGTATTAGAAGAACGTATAGATGAATTATTTGAAAAATCGAAGGATTATGGAACTCTTCCACCAGTAACCGATGATCTTGCAGAAGCATCTTTAAATCAAGCTATAGCAAAAGCAACGAACGAAAAAACGGCATTAGAACCTGTAAACTTGAAGTCTATTGAAGAATATGAAGTAGTTCGGGAACGATGGGATGAAATTGATATGCGCCGGCAAACATTGCAAAGGGAACGTAAGGCAATCTTAGATTCAATTGATCGTATCGAATTGGAGAAAACTAGGAATTTTATGAAAGCTTATCATGAAATCAATCGCGTATTTTCCAATGTTTTCCAACAATTAAGCCCTGGAGGATCTGCAAAAATGATTTTAGAGAATCCCGCTCATCCTTTTGAAGCAGGGATTAATATTGAAGCCCGACCGAGAGGTAAAAAAATCTCTTCCTTAACGATATTAAGTGGAGGAGAAAAAACTTTAGTTGCACTTTCCTTTATTTTTGCTGTCCAGAATTTTTATCCCGCTCCATTTTATATTATGGACGAAATTGATGCTGCGTTGGATGGACCAAATGTATATCGTGTTTCAATGGTTATCAAAGAATATGCTGCCCAAGCACAATTTTTAGTCATTAGCCACAGGGAAGAAAATATAACCAACAGCGACAGGATTTATGGGGTTGCTATGAATGATGGTATAACCGATATTTTTACTGTTGATCTCGAAGAAGAAAAAGATCGTGATGATTTTGGTGCCGCAATTGAAGGTACCGATGAAGAAGATCTTGATAAACCGATAGTAGTAGATAATGATGAAGATGATGATTAGGAGGAGATAAAATGGTCGCAAAAAAGAAGACAACGAAAAAAACCTCTCGGAAAACTACAAAAAAAAAAACAACACTGAAGATAGGGGGGAAATCCCCCAAAAAATCAGCCTCGAAAGAATCATCAAAACCAGTTAAGAAAAGGAAGAAAACCTCAAAAGTAAAAGTTGAACCTGAAATTAAAGAGGTAGAAGTCATAACTATTGGAGAAGAGATTGAAGAAGAAGAAATCAGTGCAGAAGATGAAGATGCTTTAATTAAATCTGGAAAATGGTGGTTAAGCGAACCATGGCGTAGCTTATTGGATCCTGATCTTGCTAAGAATGTAGAATTTTCCCAATTTGATTTGAGCAAACTGATTGAGGATTTTACTGATAGAATGTTGCAGGAAGATCTCATTGATTTTCGAATTTCTGGGTTAGCAATCTACTCTTCTGCGAAATTTTATCATCAAAAGATTACTGGAGTAATCCATGAAGAAGAAAAAATTCAGAAAGAAATTGTTCGGGAACGGATGAGAAGGGAAGTACCCAAAGCAATATCACAACCAATTCGTGAAAGTCGAAAAATTGCGACGTCAGATGAACTATTTGGAGCAATGCGGAGAGCAATTATTGAAACGATGCAAAAACGCGAAAAATTGAGAATCCGGAGAGAAACAAAGGAAGCAAAGAAGCAAGTAAAAGTAAAAAAACGCGGAAAAGGGAAACTTCCAGCCGAAATATTAAAACATATTACTGGAAAATCTGAAACTATCGAAGATCGGTTAAAAAAAACTCATATTCGTGTGAAAGAGATAATCCAATTAGAAGATTTTAAAGATGAAATAATCCCAATGAAGTATTTCAAGGAACTCATCTATAAAAACACTGAACAAACAATTTTTGAGAAAAAAGTCGCATATATTCAGCGATTTGAAGAGATGTTATTTTTAGCGTCATTAAACAAAGTAAAATTACATCAAGAAACGATGCGAAGTGATATAGATATTTTATTAACCGATAAAACAGGAATTAGTTTTTAAAAATGAGGTTTGATTAATATGTCGGAAAAAGAAGAAAAGAACGAAGAAAATGATGATATTGAAGCAGAAATCATGGCAGATTTGGAAGATTTGGATAATGAATTGGATGATGCAATTCATGAAGAAGACACAAATGAACTATCAGATTCAGACGATGAGCCTAGCGAACCTTCAGATCAAGAAGAAGAAATTGAAGAAGATGGAATCAAATCAAACGATCAAGAAATAAATGAGCCAGAAAGTGATATTCCTGCTGAAGAAGGAGAATCAGAAGATTTAATAGAAGATTTGGATGAAGTAGGAGAATCAGAAGAGGAAAGTGAACAAGAATCACCAATTTCATCCGATGAATTGAAGTCCGATGCTGAGGATGAACAATCCAAGAAAAAAAATATTGTTGAAGGTGCATTGTTTGTTGCAGGAAGACCCATTTCAGTCGAAGAATTGAATATCAAAACTGAGATAAAAAAACGAGAATTGGAAGAAATTCTTAATGAATTAGCGATGGACTATTTAATGCGTTCTACAGCATTGGAAATTGTTCAAATCCAAGATAAATATAGCCTACAAATCAAGCCCGAATACACTCCCAATGTGAAGAAATTTGCAAGCGGAGGATTGATCCCCGATAAGCATTTAAAAACATTGACAATCATTGCATTGAAACAACCGATTTTAAAGTCAACTCTTGTAAAAATTCGAGGTTCGGGAGCTTATGATCACGTTAAGTTTCTCCTCGATCGAGGGTTTATTGAAACCTATAAAAAAGGTCGTTCTCATGAAATTATTACGACAGATCAATTTGCTGATACTTTTGGCTTATCCAGAGATATTCAAACTTTGAAAAAACAAATGGTTACCCAATTAGGAATCAACGATTCAAAGAAAGATAACTAATGGGGCAATTTATCAGGGTTTTTTTTAATTATCACCTAATTTCTAAATAATTTTTAATCAGAACTATATTGGTAAATTTTTCCAATACTTTGGGAGAAAAACCGCCTTATTTGTCTCATAACTCTCAATTATTCCTTGTGTTATAGCAAAGGATTTGAATGCATCTTTAAAATTTGTGCTAGGTTGAGTTTTCCCCTTCGAATTTATCCCTTTTGACATTTCTTCTAATAAATATAATTCCGAAGTGTATCCCTTTATATTGAATTCCACATCGTTTGTATTTTGCACTTCTGTTGTTTGATACTTGAATCCTTCAGGGTCCTCAAAGAGAGTAGCAGATACAGTTTTTTTACCCGCTTTCTCCAATAGGTTGATTTCGCCACCCACGCAATTCATATCTACACGGTGATATAGTTCTCCTTTTTTTTGCCAATCACCACGATAGGTGGCATAAATCCAGTTATCAGGATTATCATAGTTTTCAGGCTTAGCTAAAGCAAGAATGGCGTAAGTGGTAGATGAACCTTTAAAATAGGAAAACGAGGGTTTGAAATTAACAGCCTTGACTTGCACAACATCCATATCAGTTAAATATCGGATCAAATCTAAATGATGGGGGGCCATATCTTCTAAAAATAGATCTTTCAGCCATCGTCGCCAACCTTGACGAGTTTTTCCCCAATTATATAAATAGGTTAAATTCAGGGAAGTTATTTCTTCAAGTTTGTCTTTATTTTCCAAAAGATACTTCTTTAAAGTCCAATTCTGAGCGAAATATCGAGTTTGAGTGCCTATCGCCGTGCATAATTCTGGGTGTGCATGAGCTGCTTTCACCATTTGACGCCCTTGATCTACGCTACATGCCATGTTTTTTTCACAAATAACATTCAACCCTAGATCTATGGCTTCCATGGCCAAAACATGATGAGAAAAGGTCGGAGTTTCGATAATTGCAAGATCATATGGTTCTTCACTAAAGTGAATTGCTTCTTCCATAGTTGTATAGGCATGTGTTTCTGGCACACCCCAAGTACTGGGAGCATTTTCTAATTTATCAGTGTTTGTGTCCACGATAGCCGCTAAGCACCAATCTTCATGGATAGCTAACGCTTTTTTCCAAGCATGGGCATGTCCTCCAATACCTACAATAATTGCACGCTTCACTCTATTCTTCATGTTTTACTTAATGAATCCAAAACAAATAAAATGTTGGCAAAACATCTTGTGATTAAGATAAAGGTAAGATTAAATTTATGGTTGAAAAAACATCAAAAATTACCCCCTTTAATCCTAAAATTATTTTTAATCTATTTCAAATCTATAATGATCCCTAAATATGGAATAAAAGCGGCTATGACCGATTTCTTCTTCAACAGTTTTATGTAAATATGAACAAACATTGATCTCATCCAAAATACGCTTAGTACGTACAATATGGGGAAGTTGATTGAGCAGAGAATTTGTTATTCGAGGTAATTGATAAGTTATAATGATTTCCGCTTTGTTGAGAGTTTTGGAATGAAACAAGAATTGAAAATGAATTAAATCTTGGATTGAGGAATTTTGAATTTCTAATTTTGAAACGGCGATCGTACTAATCATATTAATCTATTATTAAAGAAGTCTCATTTATGCGTCCTAGCTATGTTGGTTTATTAAAATTCTTGAAACGTCTGTCGACAAAAATCGATTGATTTCCGAATTTTGGGAATAAAATATTTAAGAAATAACATCACGATATTTCCCATTTTTATATAAATATAAAATCAACGCAATAAGGGCAAAATATTAATCTCTCGACATACAGACTAAAAATAACTATCAAACAATAGCCATCTGAAATGTTATAACTAACGAGTGAATGAGATGAAATTACTGATAATTGATGGATATATCGATACACCTGGATGCTTAGGCGTCCCACCTTATTTAAGCCCATTAGCTCGTTACATTTTTGGATCTGTTAAAAAAAATCTACCAGTTAACTCACAAATTAATTATGTCACCATAGATCAATTCCGTAAATCCCAAGAAAAAAAAACGCAACAAGAGCGTTTTGAAACAAACCAAGGTGAATCCATACAAAATTTCATATCTGGAATATATGATATAACCATTTTCATCACGGGTGTTTCTGTTCCAGGTAAGTATTTGACAAGTCAGCCTATTCGGTTTTCAGAACTGCGAAGATATGGTCATTTACTAACAAATTCCTTTACAATTCTATGCGGTCCTGCCACAAAATACGGTATTGGAGAGGAAGGAGGAAAAACCTCTATCTCTGCCGAAAAATTGAAGGAAATTTTCAATTTAATAATTTATGGTGATCCAGAAATTGTATTAAATAAACTTCTATCAGGAGAATTTCTATCTACGTTTCAATTACCCGAAAATATTGAGGAAATTTCTCGTTTTGAACGAAAATCAATGGAAGAAATAAGAGATTTTGCAATAGAAGGAGCTAAACTAATTCCTTCCCATCCCAATTACAGTGAAGGAAATGGTGGTAATCTAATATGTGAAATTGAAACCTTTAGAGGTTGCCCGCGATATCATTCTGGAGGATGTGCATTTTGCATTGAACCCCTTAAAGGAAAAACATTGCATAGATCGCCTGATTCAGTAATTGCGGAAATAGTAGCCTTATATTCTCAAGGTGTAAGACATTTTCGCCTAGGAAGCCAAACTGATTTTTATGCATTTCAACATAAAGCATTTGATCATCCTAAATATCCGCGACCCAATCCCGAGGTGATTGAATTTTTACTCTCTTCCATCCGGAATGCATGTCCAGACTTAAAAACATTGCATATTGACAATGTAAATGCCCTTAATTTTGTTCTTTATCCTGACGAAGCAACTCAGATAACCAAAGCAATAGTAAAGTATTGTACCGCTGGAAATATTGCAGCCATTGGGGTGGAATCTGTTGATAATGATGTTATTATAAAAAATAATTTAAAAGCAACAGCTCCCGAAATTTTAGAAACAATTAAAATAATCAATCTCTATGGGAGCGATATTGGTGAAAATGGATCTCCAAAATTTCTTCCAGGATTAAACTTTATTATGGGCCTCCCAGGTGAAACGAAAACTTCACTAGATGAATGCTTTGAATTTCTATCTTCGGTTATAGAACAAAATTTATTGCTTCGACGCATTAATCTCCGAAAATTTATGGTTCCAACTTCAATTCCTCAAAAAAATGCAAGGAAAATTTCCAAACATCTCACTAAATTTGCTTCAAAATACTACCATTGGAAAGAGTTAATCCGAGAACAAATAGATAATCCAATGTTAAAAAAAATATACCCAATTGGGCGTGAATTAAGTAATTGCTATGCTGAAAAACATGAAGGAAATGCAACTTTACTGCGACAACCAGGAACTTATCCGATAATATGTTTTGTCCACACTAAACTTCCCTTAAAGCAGTATTATAATTTACTAATCGTAAATCACGGACAGCGATCAATTACATGTTTACAATCTCCAGTCAATCTAATCGAACTCTCACAAAAAGAACTGGAGAGTATTGACGGAATTGGCAAAAAACGAGCAATAAGCATTAAATCAATTCAACCGAAAACATTTTCTGAATGGAATGAAAATTTTCCTGAAATAATTGACCGACTGTTAAAAATACAACCCTCCATAAAAGAAGTTTGTTCCAAATAAGAGATTTTTTGTCGAAAAAAATCATTTTGCATTACGTTGAGCATGACACCAATTTTCTTTGCAAACTTTTCCACAAAATTTGTGAGTTGCAGTATCTTGACATTGGTTTACATGAACAACATGACGTTTTGGAAGAGGCTTTTCACAAAAATCACACCGAGGGACGTTTTGTAGTGATTTTGGTAACCGAATTTCGGAAAAGGAATCGAAATTTTCGAATTTTTTGCTCATTTTAATCACAACAAATTACAGATAACTATAGCTAAACCAAATTCAACATCCTTTAATTCCTTTACGAATAGGGTTCATAAGTAAGATAAAAAAAAAGACGGATCAGAACTTTTTTTTATTAAAAGAGATCACGAATTTCTATCACAAGATTAGAAATCTTATAATCCAAATTGGACATAATTTCAGCTAATTCTCGCGTCATTTCTGATTTAAATGCTTCATCTTTAATTGAAGGAAGATTAATTTCTACATTAAGCGCAGCTCCTTTCAATCCAGTTAAAGCATTTAATGCACCTACGGCTACATCAGAGAGGGCATTTTTATTTCCCTTGGTTCCAATTTCGAGTAAAATATCTAACACTTTTTTACACGCACGGACTGTCGTCATAGGAACTAAAGCAGCAACTTTGTACTCTTCTTGAATTTTCGCTGATCGAGCCGCTTTCTCTTCATCAGTATTTTTGGGTAACTTAAAAGCAGCCATTACACCATTAAACGCGTTTGCATCCTTATCAATCAAGTCAGTTAATTCTTTATGGAGTTCGTCAAGTTCAACAATTTTCTCTTTAAAAAAAGGTTCTAATGCTTCATACCCTTTTTTTCCTATTGTTAAACGGGAAACCATCGCCCCCAATCCGGCACCCAAAGCCCCCGCCAAACAAGCTGCAGAACCTCCTCCAGGTGCAGCACTATCAGATGCGAGTTCTTGAATAAATCCTTCTACTGTCAAATCTTTTAACAAACTATTCACCTTATTCCATTTCCGTTAATTTCTTTTCTATGATTTGAGAACGATTCCACTTTCCATTGAGCTGTAAATAATATTCTGCAGCATCTAAGAGCGCATCAACGGGAATCATCCCATAGACTTCTGTTTCTGTAATTGCAACACCATATCGTCGTGCTTCATTTCGTACAGTCTCTACTACCATCGCCATAGGAGTTTCTTTATAATTGGTTAAATTCATCGATACTTGAACATATGGCTTTGTTGCGAATCCCATGGATTTACAGTATGCAAAACCTCCATTTTTATGCCGAATATTTCTGCCAATTGTTTTTGCAATTTCAACATCATCGGTATTTAAATAAATATTATAAGCAATTAAGAATTCTCGAGCACCAATAACAGTTGCTCCTGCTTTGGGTAATTCGCTAGGTCCAAAATCGGGTTTTCGATCAGGATCAGTTTTAATTGCTTCTTTTAATCCTTCATACTGCCCTTTACGTATATTTGCAAGATTTTCTCTATCCGGCCGAGTTGCAGCTGCTTCATATAAATAAGTAGGAATCCCTAATTCATCAGAAACTTTTTTGGCTAAGCGTTTTGCTAATTCCGTACATTCTTCAATAGTAATTCCTGTAACAGGAACAAAAGGAACTACATCGGTAGCACCTACCCGAGGATGTTCACCTTGATGTTCATCCATGTCTATTAATTCTGCGGCTGTTTTAATTCCTGCAAACCCCGCTTTAAACGTTTCTTCAGGTTCTCCAACAATTGTGACAACTAATCGATTATGATCTGGATCTGCTCGCGAATCAATTATTTTGGCTGTACTTGCTTCTTTCATAGCTGCAAGTATTTTATCTATAACATCTTGTCTTCTCCCTTCAGAGAAATTTGGTACCAATTCTACTAATGCCATGATTTTATTTTCACCTTTGTGATATAACTATAAAGATTAGTTAAGGTTTAAATCTATGAAATGTCTTTTAGATTAAAAAGCATTTGTTCTCGAATAACCTTTTTCAAGTTTTTTTAGAATATTATCAGAAAAATGTTATGTTTTTTCTAGAGAATATATCCAAGAATCTAAAACTCAAGGAAGAAAATGATTTTTTGATTTTTTGGGTTTTTAGCCAGATTATGTTGTTTCAATTATATGAAAAATTTTTCCAAAGAACTAAAATGAGTTATTTCTAGGTTCACATTAAAAGTTGGATCAAAGGTAGAGTAGATTTTCTAAAGAATGAGAAATAAATTGAACCTAAAACATTCAAGTTCTGAATTATTGTTAACTTATCTTATTTCCGTTAAGCACAAGTGACTGGAAGGAAAGAGGGGAGGACTTCATTTGCAATTTTAGTAAACAAATCCTCAATTCCCTCAAACGATTTAGAAGAAATAAAATGATGACCAATAACATTCGATTTAGGGGCTTGAGATCGAAATAGTGTGTTCCATCGCTTTTTAAAATCAGAAATGTCTTCCGGTTGAACTAAATCACATTTTGATCCAGCTAATAAAATGGGCATGGCAGGATTTTCTTTATGAAGTAAAGCCAACCAGGTCGATATATTATCAAAGGTTTTTTCACGTGTCAAGTCGTATAAAACTATGGCCCCTTTGGTACCGGTAATATATGAATCATGTAAAAACTGAAATCGCTGTTGACCTCCAAGGTCATAAATTAAAAAGGGATATTTTGATTCCCGAAATGCAATATCCATACAAGCAAAATCAACACCTATGGTAATATTCGACCCCAATTTAAATTTTCCTGTATTTTTGGAGGTTATCAATGTCGATTTTCCTGTACCCCCATCTCCTGCGATAACTATTTTACATGGTGCTATGGAAGACATACAAGAATTTATTCAAATTACTTTTTTAAAGGTCGAAGAATTCCATCAAGATTTACTACGATTACACCTCTAATCCTAAGACACATATGAGATCACTTTTAGGTACTTTTTTCCTCAGAAATACGCGACAGAAGAAATATTAGGGTGAATTTTATGATATAGTTAGAATGGAATTAGATTTGGAAAAAACTAATCGAATAAAATGGGCGATTAAAAACAAAGATCTTGAATCGTTTTCGATTATATCCACTGAACAAGATTTAGCACTTCAAAACTTGATTTTCAACCAATCTAATTCTGAAATGAGTTATACCGAATTTTTAGAATATTATAATTATCTCGGTCAAATCATGGAAAGTCTACAGGAACGATACAATTTACCAACTATCTCACACAACGGTCTGAACAAACCCGTAAATCACAAAATCAAATTAAAGCCTTCGGAACTATCCCAAAATTTTTCGCTTCAGACACCCCACAAGGAAGAGATCCCAGAAGTCTATATTATTGCTCAAAATGGGCTTTGTCTCTTTCATTTTGAATTATACGGCGAAATTAAAGAATGTCCAGTCAACCAAAATTTGGTATCAGGGTTACTGAGTGCAATCAATTCGTTCGCCGAAAATATGGGATGGAAAAAAGGATTGAATCTTATTCGATCAGGAAGCAGCGAGTTACGATTTAGTAAAGGACAACAAATAATCGTGGCAGTACTGACGCATGTTGAAATGAAATTGAGTTACTTGGTTGAACAAATCCTAATTGATTTAGCAAATGAATTGGGACAGAAGTTTGAAGAAATCTATGGAGATATTCTTCCAAAAGACATTGGCTATGGAGTGACTGATGCTGATAGATACTGTGAATTTGGAGATACCATTGAAAACCTGTTTTCAGCTTATCGACGGCAAACCTTTGAATTATATCAAAAACTTATTTTAACCGAAGCGATTTATTTGAATGCCCCAACTGAACTCTGCTCTTCTTTAATTCATAAAGTCACTGATGGAAAAAGTGTCATTGGAGAAATTTCAGATTTAATCAAACTTTATCCCCCTGTTAAACGTGCTATTGACAAAGTCAATAAGGAACAAAAACCCATGTGGCAGATTTTTAACATCCCCATTTTCCAATAAGACCGTCGGAAAGAGTAAGAAGAAGAAGATATTTTTACGATTAGTGGAGACATGACATTGCTTGGAGATTATAGGGAGATTTGTGAAATTTCCTTTTTTTCGAAACCTTAAGTTTTTTTGGGAAATCTACTAAAATCTTTGTATGGAATATGATCTTACACGAGATATTCTCCCTGAGTTGCCATGGGAAAAAAAAAAAAATGAGCAAAAAACACAGCAAAGGGTAGAAATATTTTATTTTTCCTTAACAACGTGCGTTTATTGTAAAAAGGGAATTAGTTTTCTTCAAGATAATAAGTTTAATTTCAATTTAATGTACTTGGATAAACTAGATCTCGTTCAAAAAAAAGCCATTAAAACATATATTCAAAGTAAATATAAGTTAAATACTCGTATGGCTTCCCCATTCGTCATTTTTCGATTAGATGGGGACGATTTCATCTCCAACGGCTATGATCCGGATTATTGGAAATCAAAATTGCGGTAAAATTTCGGTTAAACTTCAAATACTTTAAATTTTTTTCCATTAAGATATTTCAATTGCGACAAAAAACCATCCTAATTCATTTAAAATCCAAAACATTAGATTTTAGCTGTAAGTCTTTGGTAATTTTTTCGTCCTTTTTTTTCCTTTTCCCGACTTTAAAAAAGTATTTTTTATCTTTTTCACCGACTTTAAGAAAATACTTAAGGATTCAAAAATTTTCAAAACGCGACATTCAATTTCTTTTTTCATTAAAAGAGTGTTGATTTATAATGACCGAAAATGTAAAAGACGCCCCCCGATACCTTGTCCGTTTCCACGGACGAGGAGGACAAGGCGCAGTCACAGCAGCCCAACTTTGTATGATGGCTTTTGACGGATTAGGTACATGTATGCCTAACTTCGGAGCCGAAAGGATGGGTGCACCCGTTTTGTCATTCGCAAAAATGTCGAAAGACTATGAAAAAGTAAGAACGAATGAACAAGTTTATAGTCCTCAATACGTCGCAGTATTAGATGATAGCTTATTATTCGATGTAGATTGCACTGCAGGAATTGTTCCTGGGGGCTATTTAATCATTAATACCTGCCGCCCTATTGAAGAAATTCGTGAAATCATCGGAAAAAATAATCCACCAGCGATTAACATTGCCTTAATTGATGCCACCAATATCGCCTTGGAATTTCTCGGACGAAATATTACCAATACCTTAATTTTAGGCGCTTTAGTTAAAGTGGCTCCTGAAATCTTTGGTATTGATCAATTGGCTGATGCGGTTGCGGAACAATTTAATCCAAAAATCGCTCAAAAAAACATGGATGCAATTAAAACCGTCCCAGACGCTACAACTGTTTATCCATGTGATGAAAGTGTTAAACTTAGTTTGGAAACAGACTATAAAAAAGATTGGAGCCATATTGCCTTAGGATTATTAGGGACCAAAGAATTAGACAAAGCCGGAGTATGGTACACCAGCGCTATTGATGGTGGATCTGCCCGTGTTAACACAGGTGCATGGGGAGTGGCCGTTGCCCAATTTCACCCAGAATATTGTATTAATTGTCAAAATTGTGTCTTTATTTGCCCTGATTTAGCCATCACCCGTGAAGAACGTGATGGTAAGATGTATGTCATTGGAGTGGATGAATTCCATTGCAAAGGATGTGAATCCTGTGTGACTGTTTGTCCAGGCAAAAAAGATAAAGAAACCGGCGAAGTGCATAAAGCACTCACGATGAAAATGAAATGCTAAGAGGTAGGATATAATGTCAGTACAACCAATGAATCCTTTCTTTAAGGAAATTAAAGAACCTGTTCAATTAACTATGACAGGAAATTATGCCGTTGCGGGTGGTGTTGCTCAAACAGACCCAGACGTGCTTTGCGCCTTCCCCATTACACCCCAAACTCAATCCGTTGAAGGTCTTTCCGATGTTGTTAACCATGGAAAATTAAAAGCTGCTTTCGTTAACGTTGAATCTGAATTAGCCGCATGTGCATTCAGCACTGCTGCTTGTGCTGCAGGGGCTAGAACTTTTTCGGCCACTGCATCCCAAGGATTATTATTAATGACCGAATGTCTACCCATGGCTGTTGGATGGCGAGTACCCTTAACTATGTTAATCTCAGCTCGTGCTTTTAACTCTCCCAACTTGTCCATTTGGAACTCATGGGAATTCACCCTTATTGATATGGGCTGGAATGTTATTGTGTCCGAAAACGTGCAGGAAACCTATGACTCTTCCATTATTGCTTCCCGTATTAGTGAAGATTCCCTCTTCCCAACCCAATTTGTGCACGATGGATTTATTATTTCCCACAGCGCCCAAAAGTTTATGGCCATTCCTGATGCCGATGTGTTAAAATACACTCCGAAAAAACCACGCCATCACTTGAATCCTGAAAACACCGGTACTTGGGGTGGCATTGTCACCCCTGATTACTTTGCTGAAGGACGATTAGGTCAAGATTTAGCCAAGGAAGAAGTCTTTGGTCATATGGAAACTGCTTTCCGTGATTTTGAAAAGATGACCGGACGCTCTTATCATCTGATTGAAGAATACAACCTCGATAACCCTTCCAAGACCGTTATTCTCACTATGGGTTCCATGTGTGGTAACATCTTGAGCTGGGGTCTCGAAAAGCACGGTATTGGTATGATCAAACTCCGATCATGGCGACCGTTCCCTGCCGCCCAACTCCGTAAACTCGTGGAAGATCATGGCATTGAAAAAATTGTTATTCTTGAAAAAGACGATGACCTCTCTGGTATCTTACCTCCAGTAGGCAAATCCGTTGCCAGTGCCCTCTTTGGCCTTCCTGTCGTTCTTCGCTCTCTTATTGTAGGACTCGGTGGACGTGATGTAACCAAGGATGAAATCGAATATGCCGCCAAGAAAATGGAAAAGGTCTCTGATAACAAAGGACGCCTCTACGATTATCTCGGTGTCCGCGAAACTAAGGACAAAATGTGGGAGGTTCGCTTTTAAGCAGGTGATTATCATGACAACAACAATTAAAATGGAAGATATTTTAGCACGGAAAGAACGTCATTCCGTCCTATACATTTCGTACGACAATGAAGCCTTTATGAATACCGGAATTCAAGAATCGGGCACCACACCATTCGGAGCAAGCACTACCACAGGTCCTGGTGGCGAAAAAGTCAAAGGTAAGATAGGTATTAAAGAAGACTTCATTCCCGGTTTTTCTATGTTAGGTCATAAAAGTGCTTATTTCGCAACAGCTAACATTGCTTATCCGATGGACTTAATGGGCAAAGTAATGGATGCTATGAAAACAGAGGGGGGAGCCTTTATCCAAATTTACGCCCCATGTCCTCGAGGATGGCGACATGCTGGAAAAGACACCCTAAAGGTGGCCAAACTCGCCACTGAATCGGGCTACTGGCCTCTAATCACTATGAAGGTGAAGGACGGCACGCCTACCTACTATTACAATAAGGCTCCTGGCATGGCCAAGGGTGATGAAGCCAACGGCGAATATATCGCCACGGATGAAGACAAGGTCTTAGATCTCATCAAATCCCAAGGTAAATTCCGCCATCTCTTGAAACCCGAATTTTTAGAGAAAAATATTGACGAAATCATGACTCAAGTCAAGGCTCGCAATACCAACCTGAACAAGCTCTTGCAAGCTTTCGGCGGAGATGACAAAGTCTTGCGGTATGCAGTCCAAATGGTGAAAGTGAAAGACCAACATCATATAAATCCAGGCCACGGTCTTTGCCCGGGCTGCGGTGCAGGGATGGTCATTAATCAAGTCGGATCAGCGGCCGATATGGTGGCAGGAAAAGACATTCTCTATTTCAACAATACGTGTTGTTTAGAAGTCGCAACCAGCAAAGATGATGTCTCTTCGTGGCAAGCATCCTGGATGCACCAACTCTTCGAGAGTGGAGCTACCTGTGCCGATGCCGCTTCAACCGCGTATCGGATCATGAAGAACAAAGGGATCAAGCAAACCGTGCCTTACATCATTCATTTCGGTGGAGATGGATCCACAGTGAACATTGGGCATCAATTCTTGAAATCGGCGATTGTACGTAGTTCCGGGTATCAAATCATGAATTCGGATTTGTCCCCATATTAAATGGCACACATTTAATGATTTTTTTTTACTTTTTCATTTTGAGGAAATTAGAAAGCATATTTTATCAAGTTAATTTCCTGGAGTTGCTTATGTGATTATAAAGAATAGGGAAGAACATATTTTTGAGGTTTAATTATTTCCATAATTATGGATTTTTAACTCCAATGAAAAAATTTTTATATGAAATAGTTCTATATAGAACCATAATGAGGAAATCAGATATCTATTCTATAATTGACTCGAGAAGAACTGTAAGGCAATTTGAGGAAAAGAATGTAAGTAATGAAATAATAACGAAAATTATCTCAGCAGGTATGAAAGCACCTTCCAATGATCACTTACGCAATTGGCATTTTATTGTTGTTTCTGATCAAGAAGTTCGCAAAGGACTTGTGGGGGAAAGGGGAGAAAATCTTTTGAAATCGCAAAATGCAAGGGCACTTGTGGATGATTGGGGATTAATCGATGAATTTCAAGTAGAAATGTTTCTTCATGCCATTCCGCTTCAAGCAAAAATGATTTTAACGGCCGGAGCATTAATTATTCCGTGTTTTTTTCAAGATCACAATTTATTAGAGCCAAAAGAATTATCAGATCTAAATGAATTTGCATCAATTTGGCTATGCATCGAGAATATTCTATTAGCTGCTGCATCTGAAGGAATTCAAGGTGTCACGAGGATTCCTAATTCTTCCGCGGTCCTAAAAGAAATATTAGGAGTTCCAAAGGAGTATGAAATTCCATGTATTCTTGCTTTAGGTTATCCAAAAAAAGGGATAAAGCTTCCTTCTCAACATGAATTACAATTAGATAATCACATTCATCGGAATTCATGGTAACGAATTCACTGGTTAATTCTTAATAATTAAAACTTGCTCAATGAAAAATGAGGAATGTAATGGTGAAAATGAAATTATGATGAGAATTATTTTTGTTCGTCATGGAGAATCATACGTAAATCTTACTGGCGAATTTTCATACAAAATCGTGGATAAATCGTTAACTCCACAAGGAATTTTCCAAGCTAAAAAAATCGCGGAAAAGTTGAAAGATAAGCAGATCGATTTCATTTTTTCTTCTCCTTTAAAACGTGCTTGGGAGACGGCAACTTGGATCAGTAATACAACTCATGCTCAGATTGAAGTTGTTGAATCATTTCGTGAACTAAACGTAGGAGATTTGGAAAAACATCCCCCTTCTGAAGAGATTTATTCTTCTTTTATGGAAGTGTGGAATGGTTGGAATCAAGGTCAAAAAGATTTATCATTTCTGGATGGCGAAAACTATTACACTCTTCTAGATCGTATGAAATCCGGGTTACGATCAGTATTAACCACATCCCATCAAACGGTTGTTGTAGTGAGTCATGGAGGGATTCTAACCCAATGCATTCCCGCAATATTAGACAATTTTGAGATTGATTACTTACTTACAAACGATTGGCCAAACGTAGGGATGATGGATACAAAAATCGAGATTCTGGATGGACAAATTCAAGGTATTTTAATTGGGAAAGATTTCTAGATTTCTTCTTGTTTTTCCTTCAGTTGTGTCACCGAAATAAGATTTATCCATTAGGTTCAATTGATTCTTTTCGTGCACACAATTTAAAAGCGTAATATATTACTAATTGTATTTCAAATGGTTTGGGTTTGTTCATACTCATAAAGGATGGGTTTATCCATTTTTCACTTATATCTGAGCTTTCAGCCTAGGTAAATCGAAGATTTATATCTTTCAAGTGCATAGTTTGATCTACGAGTTCTTGCTCTTTAACCGTTGAAAAATCAAAGTGAAGATAATGAAAATCCAAAATAAAAAGTGGAATAAACTGCGGAAAATTATGAAAAGCACCCTGATTTTAATCCCATTGATTTTTGGGGGATTTTACTTTGCATTTTATTTGGGTATATTAGTACCGGATTTAACAGATTATATGGAAACACCTCCCGAAACTGTAGATTTTTACCCATTAAGTGTTATCAATCTCAGTCGCTTAGAAGATATTGGACGCGAATTTGAATTATTCCAAGAACAACACCTTAAGATGAATTTGAGTCAATCATTTGTGAAAAATGTATCTACCGGGGAAATAATCAGCTATGATGGAACCGATAATGGAGCTTTACACACTTCTGAAAATCTGGTGGCGGCGTGTTATGATTATGCTTCTTTGCCTGAAGGGAAAGAAAAAGCCCAGGCGCTTTTATTAGTGCAAAAAATGCTTTATGGTCTACGATTGTTAATAGAAATTCCGAATGGAGGTTTGGGACCAAATTTTCCGGGAACTTCGATAGGTCGTTTTTATGCTTCCCCAGATCAACGCTTTGATGGAAATTATACTTGGATTTTTGATGAGGGATTTCGCCACTTCAATGGCACCGGGAAATATTCAGACTGGAGAATTCGTCTCTATACGAGTAAGGATGAATTAGGAGGCTATTTCTTGGGACTTGCAGCCACTTTGATGCTGGTTCAGGATGTGCCCGAAGTGCAAGAAATAACCAGATTGATCATTTTAC
Source organism: Candidatus Lokiarchaeum ossiferum (assembly GCA_025839675.1). Lineage (GTDB taxonomy): Archaea > Asgardarchaeota > Lokiarchaeia > Sigyniarchaeales > Promethearchaeaceae > Lokiarchaeum > Lokiarchaeum ossiferum. The sequence goes on along the minus strand of CP104013.1, from coordinate 3,381,642 downwards.
AAGCCATGGAAGGGTTTTTAAGTAGTTTTTGGCAAGAAATGACTGGCGATGGGAAACCAAATGGAGTTCATCTCCAGGTTCCATGCTATTCTCAATGGAAATTGCTTCTCACGAAGATGGCTATGCGAGTAGATCCCGAAAATGTCAGATATGAGCAGTTGTTTCAATATTTCTTGGTGAAAGAACGAAAAGTAAATCGGACACCGTTTGTAAATAAAATGGACAACATAGACAATTATTACAGTCAATATTTCGAGAATATGGTCGTTTTGGGCTTATTTTTAGTTGAAGACGATCCAAGATTAGTGGATCTCTATTTTCAAAATTTCCAAGCTAAAACCTATTCGAGCTATCGAGGACATCGGAATGGCTTTTTAAATGCAGTTTATCTTACTGCAGCGAGTTTATCTCAAAAACAAGCATCTTTTAAAGTAGATGATATTCGATGGGATATCTTAGATCAACTGTGGCGATTCAATGAATTCAATTTGGTTCCTTTAGATACCACATGCGGAGGAAGAAATCAAACAATTGCCCGAAGTGAATTAGGGGGGGATTGGACAACCATTGATCCCAATATTGCAAAATGGAAGGATTTTGTGGATAATACCGCCTTTGGGTCGACGTATCAGTGGCTTACGTATGGGTTACAAGATGCAATATTTCGCGAGAGGTATTTAAAACCAGCCACGATCGAAATGATGAATCCTACTACGTCTTCATGGAATCGCAATCCATACCAAGAAGATGGAGTCAACATTTTCAATACTACGAGCACAATCAGACAATATGCGGGTGCGGCATATACACTCCCGTATTACATGCTGAAATATTACGGATACTTGGAGGGATATTAAACCATGCAACGCGAACCTTCAATACCTCAATTAAAGGAAAATCACATTACGTATGAAAAGCAAGAGATGAAAGGAGAAACAGTTCATTTTGTCTCTCTTCCATGGAGTTATTTGCTTGCAGGACTTGCTCTTTTTATAGTTGGAATATTAGATTACAACCTACTTGGAAATTTAATTGGGCATCCTGAACATCCTACAACAGGCGAATATATTGGGCAAGGAATTGCCGTCTTTCTGGGAGGGGTTTCTTTCTTCTATACAGTTGGATTAATTCCGCTTATTGTGGGGATATTTATGCTTATATATTGCCTATTTTCTATGAAGAAAATTGAGATCGCCAACAACGGTTCTTTATGCAAGATACAAGAGAGAAAACTCGTGTTTCCCACTTTTTCTGAGATAAATCTCCCCGATATTAACCAAATTAAATATACTAACACTGGTTTAAAGTTTAAACATACCTGGATTCTTCTGTTCATTCCGATGGCAGTAAGAATTTTGCAATTTGGAATTCCACTGTTCGGAGAACCCCTCGCCCAAGATGAAATCCTCCCCACCATGATGGTAATTACTGCACTTATAGATATACTGGTGGCAATTTTCATCTTATTATACCCAAACCATCAGTTAACCTTCGATTCGGAATGGAAGAAATATATTTTAAATTTTTTCCCCATGAAAAAAAATCAAGAAATCTCCGAAGAAGTTTGCAAACTTTTGGATCTCTATATTGATCCATCAGAAACTGAAGAGAATTTGTGGGAAGTGTTTCGCAATCAAAATGATTCAAAAGGGGGCAAACAAGGGAAGCAACGAAATTATTTTCGAATCATTTTTAGTATGATTGTTTTAATCGCATCGATCATAGGTACTTCCGCGGAATTTTTATGGGGAACCGATCTTTCCATGGTTGGATTGACTTTTGGAGCTTACGTTCTATTACAAGCCTTCCAAAACGATCTTTCCGAAGAAACCCTAGTGACAATTGATCAGCATCAGAAAAAATCTAAATATAGAGTAAAAAATGGTCGATATTGGACATCCATCCGATTTTGTGATATTGATCTAAAAAATGGTCTATGGAGAAAAACTCAATTCCGAAGTGTAAACTTTACTGATATCCTTGGAATGGGATTATTGGTTTATTTGTCAACGCTTGAATTTCTTTGGAGTTGGCGATTTCTCAATATATTCAATGGATTAATCCTGGTGGATTTGATACTTACGACGATTATGTGGGGTGTAATTATTTGTGGGTGTTTCATCTATCTGTTAATTCCACTAAATTACCTTGTTTTTAATTATGGAAATTCTCAAGATTCATATCAAATATATCCCCCTACTACAAAATTCATTTCAGTAGGGGATTTTCACACGTTGAAAAAGAGCTTGTTCCTTCCATCGTTGAAAAAGGAAAGTATTTTTCGAATTTTTGGGTTTGCAATAATTGTTTTACTAACACTAATAACTGCTATTTTTTAATTATAGAAATTAAATCCTTGGTGAGAGCAATAACAGAAAAATCAGAAAACGCAAAATTGGAAACTGAACCAATTAAGAAGAACATAAAGAATTGGATGAGAAAATATCGGTTTTTTATACTTTTTGGGATCATTCTTCTGGTGGGCACTATTATTTTAAAATTTAATGATGGACAAATTGATAAAGCTATAACCGACCTTTTCTATGATGAGAGTTTACCGGTAGGGGAACGCTTTTACTTAGAAAATGTACAACCATGGTATTTTCTGAATGAGTATAATGATATCTTTGAATACTTCCTTTATGTTACTTTGATCCCAATGATTATTATTGGAGCGATTAACTACAAAAAATTAGGTTACCTGCTGATTTATGGGAGCTATGCGTTCTTCTCCGCGTTTACAGGTGTGGTGATCTTTGTTAATGTCATATTTAAAGATCTCTACGGGCGGCCCCGTCCTCGACAAACCATGTTGTGGCCAAATAGCACAGATCCAGAGATGTGGGATTTTTATTCAGTATGGGAACCCGCATTCCTCAAGGATCCCTCGTTAATTGATGCTGGAAAATCCTTCCCTTCAGGTCACGTATCTGTTGTTGCAGTGTTTGTCATTTTCTTCTTCATTTTTATGCATCCGAAATTCTGGGCAAGAATTGTTCAAAAAGGAAAGAAAGAAACAAAAATTCAACTTTTTTCGGTGTTTAAATGGGCGGGATTAACAATTAGTATCATCTTGGGAATTTTAACTGGTGTTGGAAGAATTGTAGTGGGAGCTCACCATGCAAGTGATGTACTATGGGCTTTCGGAATGGTTTATATCATCAATGCTTTGTTTTATTATATTATCTTCCGAATTCCTCGTTATGAAAAGAAGATTCTCAACAAAGAAAAAAATAATTAGAAATGCAACTCAAAATCGAGATCATAGAATTTGGTTACATCAAACTTCATTAAATCTGCCATGGGGGCAAAATTCGGCTCAAATACTTGGCAATAGGGAACATCTTCCCCTTCGCCAACCACACTTATGAATTCATGGGGAACGTTTGCTGGAATTTTAATGCATATTCCTTCTTGATATTCAATCGCAAGAAAATCTTCAGGGGAAAGAGCGGTTAAAGATTCAATAGTTTTTTCTTTCCTTCGGAAAGAATCCTTCCGGTTGAAGCGCTTGATTTGTTTTGGAGTTAATTTAGGTATAATGGCATACACTTTTCCAGATTTTTTCCCAATACGGTGGAGCTGAATCACCCATTCTGGAAACGGATGCGTTTCAACCACTTTAGATGCATGTTTAACGACTAATAAATCTCCTAACATTAAAGTTCCTCCTTGAGGTACTGCATCCCGTACTAGCCAGGAAAGATCTTTTTCAATCATCATAGCAGAGGGGGTGCTGATTTCAAACAAATGAGCGTACGAACTTGCAGCCTCTTGATACCCCGATTCTGTAATTATTTGCATATTTAATATTAATTTTATAACCAAATAAAATCTCCATTATATTAATGAGTGAAAAAAAAACTATGGTAAGGGTTTTTCTTCCTATTTTAACAGGGATTGCAATACTCGGATCAATTTTTCTTGGAATTTATGATCTGAGAATATCTGAATCGTTTGTGTCAATGACGGCTTCTAGCCCATTTCTATCGGCGTATGCCAATTTCTTTGATAGGACACTTTTTGATGGGGATCGTTTTGGGGGGCAAGATTTCTCATATATTCTGATCCTCTTATCATTAGGCGTCTATTTAGTTTCCTATATCCCAAAAATGCAAGACAAACTCATTTCAAGTCGAAAATATTCTGGATTTATGCTGGCGGTAATTTTGGTACTAGCAATAATCAACCGAGGCTTCAAAGTCCTTTTTGCACGGGCTCGCCCTGGAGTAGTAGCGGATGATCCTTCAATGTATTCCCATATGTGGATTTTTGGTAAATTAAGTTTTACTGAGGCTTTAAGTCACGGATCTTTTACATCCGGACATACTAATGTGGCCATTTTTCTAGTTGTTATCGCATTTATCTCACTTGGAACCAAAAGAAAAGGAATAATAGTTCCCGTTTTTATCTTAACCATAGGATATGCCATCTTAATGGCGTTAGGAAGAGTTTTTGAAGGCGATCACTTTTTAAGTGATGGATTTTGGTCCATTATAATTGGGATTTTGATAGCGGCCTGGATCTACTATGGAGTTTTGAATATACCAGAACAGGAAGCGGATAATGTTCCCACTTATGCAAAATTTGAAGAATTCCAGTGGGGTATATTATTTGCTATTTGTTTCACTGCCCTTATTGCAGGATTAATTAGCATAAGGTATATGTTCCTTCATTTTCTCTGGTACCAACCCATTATTTTGATCTGTTCTCCGATGATGGCGATTTTTGCTTGGAAAAGAATGAAAAAAATATTATATATCAAATGATATCTTTTCGATTTCGACTTGAATTTCATTAAAAAACATTTTGAATTTTTTCAAGATTTCTTGTCCACAATGGGGTGAAGCAGAAGCAATCGGTTCATATCCGCCTTGTCCAATATAATCTTTTAGTTCAAATAAATATGCCACCCAATCATTGGAATTCTGGAATATATGATTATTTGAGGTCATCTCAGGTTGTATATGAATAAGTTTTTCAGCTAAATCTTCGAAAACCTCCCCTGGAACTCCAATGAGATTTATTTTTAAAACATCAGAAGGATTAATAGACTTATATAGTTTTAAATGCAATAATTGAAGCAATGTATTCACTTTCATGCGATCCTTGACCTTTTTTTTCTTAGAATCGTAGGTTAAATACATTGCTGGAAAATTGGGGTCTTGCCCACTTGCATGTTTAAGGGCCATTGGAAACAAAAAAAGTCGTTTGAGATAAAAAACCAGCTTATTTGTCAACCATGTCCCCCATTTATAGACATAAGGCTGCTTATCTTCAATGATTATGGAAATTGCTTTGGTAAAACCGCGAATCCTAATTATATCAAAATAATCATCTTTATTGACGGCACGTGCCACCTGCAAAGCTGTATTTCCCAAGAAAAAGCCTAGCTTCTTTGTATGCGTGTAAGTTCCGAGCTGATCATATACGGTTTTTCGAGCCTTTGGATCATTTTCAAGGGTTTCAAAATCGGTACCGCAGGTAGTAATCGGATTAAGATCCCCGGCAGCCCCCGTAATGAAAATTGCATGAATTTTATTCTCTGTTTCCGATTCGATATGATAACAAAACCTTCCTGGATAATCTGCAGACAATTTATCATTCCGATTGGATAAGGATGTCGGATGCATCCCATAATTACCAAGGATGCCAAAAATTTGATCATTATCAATTCTTTTAAATACAAGCAACCAGAGGGGAATTTTGGATTTTCTAAGCGGATTTCGACGATTGATCACAATATTTTCTTCTATTAGGTGAGTCGCTTGCGCGATTTTCGAGGGTGTGAGATCAAGAATTAATTGACGAACCATGGTAATGATCCGGTGGGTGAAAAATACAATATATCTATCATTTCTATTAGCCCCAAACATGATGCCACGAAATACATTTAAGGAAGACCCTGGCCAATAAAATTCTCCCGTTAAATCAGGTGCAGAATGAGTATGGGTCGCATGAATTAAAATTTGCTCTGAATTGTCCCCAAAATTTGTTTGTTCTTGAATTTTTATTTTAATATATTCACTAATTGCCAAAGGGACTTTTAACAGATCCAGACTGATCACGAGAAGTCGTTTCGGATCGCTTTCTTTTGTATTTTCTTCTATCAACATACCTCGAGCGAAAATATCATCTAGTTTCCCTTGAGCAAAAAATAGTCGAGTATAACCGGCCATCGGCACACCATGGCCACCATTTTGTGGTGTAATAATCGTTTTTCCAAATGAGACTTTCATGAAGTATCAGTTTCCTTTCTATTCATCCTATAGTTTATTTCAATTTGGATTTTTCGTTCTTTTAAAATCGCTGCGATTTCTGCAAAATCTCCTTTTGCATATTTATAAATTGGGAGCCAAAGTAATCCTGATCCAATACCAAAGGTGAGTAAGGAAAATAGGAGGGTTTCTGAAATTGGACTGGGACTCTGGCGAACATTTAGGAAATAATCCATGATCACTGCACCCAATGTAGTTCCAAGAGCTCTACCGATGGCATCCATGAAAGATGCTGCGGCGATCATAGTAGAACGGTGCTCAGGAAGATTCACATCTACCATTGCAGAGTAATGAAGCGGCCCCACAGCCATTTCAAAAGACATTCCAATCCCGATCAATAATCCCATAACGACCAGTCCGATGCCAAAGGTGATAGGATTGGCTTGCAGTGCCCCTTTAAACAGCGTTAAGTTTTGATAATTTGGGATAATAGCAAATCCGGCGAATAAGAAGGGTAGATGAACCCACCCTAGAAATGTGGCCATTCTTACACGGGCTGTAGAATTTCCAGCTTTCACAGCCTTATCCGCTCTTCTAGGCCAATAAAAATTCCCCCATACGAGACCTGCGATAATTGGAACCAGAAATAGCAATAAATATCCGATTGAAGAAGCATTATTTACATCAAAGCCCATATCTACGGATATCCACATAATAAGAAATCCAACAATCATTCCAGCTAAAATTGTATCAACAAAATTGATAATGAGAAAGAAATTGGTTTTTCGTTTCCAAATATGGTTTAAATCTGAAAATTTAATGGAATAAAACTTGTTATAATCAACATTTTCATGAGCCAATACTGTAGCGAGCATTTTTTCTTTCGCAGCACGTTTCGGTTCTTTGAAAAACATCGCGAGAATAATGAATGCAATTCCAATTAAACCAAATACAAGAAAGGGAGTCTGCCAAGATTGTCGGATTATTTCGAGGGAATTTGTACCACGAATATTTTGAATTCGAGAGATGAAATCATCCGCATCTGCGTCAAAATCTACTTTCACTTTATTGAAAGCGGTACAAAGTATTCCTCCAATTGCTACCCCAATTGTGCTGATCATGGTCCATATCGCGAAGGACAATCCACGATCATCACTGGAGAACGAATCAGCGAGTAGGCTTAGAATTACTGATGCTGCTGCGCCAGAACATGCAGAGCTTAATAACCGAAATATGAATAATCCCGCAAAGGAGCGCGAAAACCCAATTAAAATATCCGTTATCGCCCAACCGAGAGAGGAAAATAATAAAAGTTTTTTTCGTTGAAATTTATCAGCAAGATAACCAAAGATCAGAAGGGAGACTGCTTTAACAATTTGAGAAGAACCAAGTAAAGCACCAAACATGGTAAGGTTACTTTCTAAGTTAAAATAGACTACAATAATCACCTCATTTACTAGAAGAGTCGCTTCATCAGAGCTAATTAGAAGAATTAGGGGGATAAAATACAAAATGGGCTTAAAATCCTTGAGGATCGTTTTCCAACCTTTTGAATCTGACTCTTTTTCATTCAAAATTCTAGGATTTGGGGAATTATTTTCCATGTTGTTAGTTTTCCTGTAATTTTTGTATGGAAGGGTTTTGTTTTCTTCGTTGGACTATTTCTCGAGTAATAAAATATCCAATCAACACAATTAATAAGATCAATGGAACAAACCAAATTCCAAAAGAGGCAACATATTGTCCATAAAAGATCATACCAAAGAAGAAACTCATTACAATCAATGCAATGCGATACCAGAATCCTTCCGAATGATAAATGTATACATTTTTCCACCTGAGGAACAATCGTTCAAAGATATTTTTCCCTTCCATGGTTTTTTGTTGGGCTTCTGATAGTATTCCTGGAATTGGATAGGAGTACGATAAAAATTTGTTCTCAATTATCAAAGAATTGGTTGGCATTATCATCACTGCAATAACAATGAAGAACAAAATAATAGATCCAATGATGTGAAACACTTTCATCCCGCTTGCAAGTGAATTACTGGGTACGATATAGAAAAAGGAACAAAGATTTAACCCCAAAACAAATCCGAAGGAAATTCCCATTAGCACATCAAAAGTATTTAGTTTTTTCATCTGGTACTCTACTTGTAAGGATTTAGAAGCAAAATTTGAAAACTTATAGTTCGATTGGAACCATCCAAATCGTTTTTTCAGATATAGTGTTTGTTTTTCCTCGTTTTTTTCAATTTGAAGCCCATTTTTGTTTGTAAAATCCTCTTTAATTCCCCGAACCACTAAAACGGCCCCAAAAATATAGAGAGGAATTCTTACTGGAACACCTGCTCCACGATACAATGCAGCACTAAGAATAGCACATAGTAAAAAGAATAGCCCTGTAACCAAATTGCGACCATCCCGTAAGAATTTTTTTGGAAGCATCGATGTAGAGTTAATTGGAGGGTATAAGTTAAACAAAGCTAAAATTCCATCTTTTACCATGGGAGCTGCGGGGGTGGAGAAGTAAAGTTCATAGATTTTATCGTTTGTTACTATTTCCAACATGTTTTGATGTTTGAACACTAAAATCCCAATCGCAATTAAGTGTCCAATTCCCGTAAGGATATAAAATTTTCCCACAATTAATCCCGATCCAAAAGCAAATTCATTAGTTAGAAAATATAAGCCATCTGTAAAACAAAGGATCAAATTAAACCCTGCGAGTATGATCCAAAAGTACTTTGGCCCCGTTTTTGCATTGGTTATACGGATGCCTCGGATATTTTCACGAGGAATCTCGGTCATCAAAGGAATAAAAATTCGTCGTTCTTCAATCAAATAGAAATGTTTCGTTTTCGTAAAAGTAAAGATAGCTGTCGAAAATAAGGTATAACCCAATAAACCAAGAGCGACTAAGAACATGAAAGCACTCATAGGAAAGAACATTGAGGGTCCCCCCAGAAAAAACCAACTCCCCAGATGATTTTCATCATCAATGGCAGTGCCAAATACAGACATATTGATGGCTGCTAATAATAGAATTATAATGGCTGCGATAAACCGACTGGTTACATAGTGGCGGAACTGGATTTGATCCACTTCCTCCATCTTTCGATCAACTTTACCATTGTAAAGAGGAGTTTCAATGTTTTCCGAGAATCTTTCCAGATGAAGTGAATTTTCGCTATAATTACTGGTATTCATCCAGACTTGAGAGATAACAAGCAAACTTGCAGTCAGAAGAACGGAAGCAAAAAGAATAGAGAGATTGAGGCTAAAGGTCTCCCGATTATATGTAATATCGATTGCAAGGAAGGCAATATTCCAGGCAAATACATAGAATAAGATGGCAAGGATGAATAAAATAATCCCGATAGATAAAAATACCCATTTGAGTTTTAATTTTGAGGAATTAGGAGCATTTAGTGTCTCAATTTCCTCCTTCGATAGAATTTTCGCATCTATTATCACCATGATTAAATCACCCGTATTCCTGTTGGTTGAATAAACCCAAAAGCCCTTCCAATCCAATAAGGCGTGAAAAACGTCGCACCTGGTTCTTCATGTAAGGTATTATTACTACTACTCCCCAATTCCCAAGGATTTTTCTCCCAAATGAAGTGGGAAGAACGCATATATTCTACTGTTAAGGGTTTCGTATAGTAGGTTTCTTGCCAGTCTGTTTCAATAAATAAAAGTTTGTAAAGGGTCCACCAATTGTGATCCTTCAAGTCTTCTTCAATAGCAGGGATTTCCATATTCCGTTCATAGGAATCTGGAACAGGCAAGGTTGGATAATGGCGATCTGGAAAATGATTGATCTGCATCCGCAACAACTGATCTTCGATATCTCGTTCGATAATAGGATAATCTCCCGGTTTTGCAGATAGGGCTAGAAAAATGACATTGAACCATGGATTCCGATGATATTGAGTATAAGTACGCAAAGAATCGAAATAGTGATTGTAGTAATGTTGTCCAATTTTGGTTTCGGTTCCTTCCAATAACAAAAATGCAAATACAACACAATGAGCGAAATTGTAAGCATAATAGTTCGCCATGGATTCGGTATCTGCCGATTCGGCAGCAGCCAAAGACCCCATTTCTGCGGCCACATAATGATAATAGTCTTCTTCATATTCTTCAGGATTTACCATCGCAGCCATTTTTAATAAAAGGGAGACCCAATAACCTCCCGTATAAACCCGTGCCTTTTGCTCTACACCACTTGGTCCGCCGGGTCCATTGATCCCTAAAAAGTTAGTTTGTCGCATATAGTTGGCGAGTTGTTCAACAATTAATCCCACAGTCGTTTGCACATAAGGATCTTCAACATATTTCAGACATACAGCTAATCCGAGGTAGAATCCTGCATATTCATCATTTGAAGTATGCCCCCGCCATCGATAATTGCTATAATCTCCCGTACCGTTAAAATGCCGAATATGATCTTGAAAAAGAGAGGGATGAATATCTTTATGTTCGGGACCTGCCCAACCTCGAGCCAGAATTCCAGAATATTCCGGTCCCAATCCTCCATTAGGTACGATCATCAGCATGGAAAATCCATTTACCATACGTTGAATCACCTCAAGAGCGTAGGCAATATCTGTTACGTTCCCTTCATTTTGAGCTGCGACATAATGAAACACCCATCCGGCCATGGGAATGCCCGTCCAAAGTGCCCCATTATCAGAAAACTGATAACTCGCTACTTCGGTATAATTTTCATCAACATAGTCACAGGTCGCGGTAAAATTTAAGGGCAGATGATTTTTTTGATATAAATAATCATATACACGCGCCATTGCATTCATGCGCGTATAATTGGCGGTTGGATAGAGAAAATCTTCATCGGGATTTGGTTGGCCTACTTCATATTGGAATGATAACATGTCATCATAAATACTTGCAACCCGGATTCCAAGAGCTGTGAAGAAGGTAAAAGGCGAAAAGATTAACAAAATGGTGAAAATTGTTTTTATTTTGATTGATGTTCGATTTCTTACACGCATGGTTTTTCATTACGGTTTTTTTATTAAGGGTTGATTTTTTCACAATAAAAAACTATTTGGATATAACAAACTCCACAATGGAAGAACCATCGGAACTTCGAATTGCGGAAAAAGTAGCAATGGTGCCAACGACTTTTACTTTCATATAGCAATAAGTCATTTCTCCAAATAACTGATATTCGGACCCATACATTTGAGTTGTATCATATTCACCTTCACTGACATTAAGAAATTTTCCGGTCCATGCACGATCACCTAATTCTGTTCTATCAGTTAAATCATCCGTTCCTGCCCCCCCCGTTCCAACAACAAAATGATAAGTTCCATTTGTAGAACTCCGATTGACATAGAATGATTCAAAATGATGATCATGCCCATAAAATACAGCATCAACATGGTGTTTTTCAAAAATAGGTTCGAGTTGATCAATAAGTATGCGATTCGAGCCATAATCACCAGTGGAATACATGGGAACATGCATATAAACAAATTTCCACATATCCGTATTTCGTGTCAAATCTTGATCCAGCCATTCCAATTGGGCGGTGGTCAGAAATGAACCTTGAGGATAGTTATTCACTTGAGAATAAGAATTATTATCAAAATTATCCAATGCAACCATATGGACATTGGAATAGTTATATGAGTAATATAACCCATAATCAGGTGTATTGGGCAAACTTACTTTATTGCTGGGATATTTATATTGAAAAAACAATTTGTAATTTTCACGAAATCCGCAGTTTTCATTTTCACAAGATTGTTCATGATTCCCAGGAACATTCATCCATGGTACGGAAGCCGAGATGCGCCCATAGCCCTTACTATGGAATATAGTTGCCCAATGAGCAGGAACATCATCTCCATTAACTAAATCACCCGCAATGCAAGTAAAATCCATTCCATCGGGATCTTGGACCATCTGAGAAACCATCTCTCGTTCCCCAGCAAATCCTCCTTGAATATCACCCACGATAGTAAATACTGTCGGTTCGCCCGAATCAGGGAGAGGAGCAGTCTTGAAATGATAGATTTCTTTGTTAAAGAGGGGGATTTTGTACAAGTACTCGGAATTGGGAGTAAGATTGGTTAAAATCACATAGTGATGGAAATTTTTGTCATTCAAAGACCATGGTTCTACAGTACTTTCTTGATCCAAATCCAGATGTTCAGGTTCCGTTCCATACACAAGCAAAGCAGGTTCGGATAAGGATGAATCCCAGGCAATTATCATTTCATTATCCCCATGAAATCCGAGATATGGCCCATATTTTTGAGAAAGTCCCGAATTTGCACCCAATGATGGAACATAATATGATGTACTTGCAATTCCTAGGATCAAGAGTAATCCCACACACACAAATGGAGTGGAAGGGATTTTCATCTTTGTTTCGAATTTCGGAGAATTGATTCCTTTTATTGAAGTTTTGAAGCCGACAAGTCCAATTCCAAGGCAAAAAAGAAAGAGAAATAACAGAATCGTTGAAATTCTCCATTCTAAGCCAAAGAAAAAATACGTGAGAACATTGTTTCGAACATATTCAAAAAAAATCACTGGAATCAAAATAGCTAGAAGGATTAAAGCTAGAAATAGAAAGGAAAGCGCCATGCTTATATAAACTCGGCTCTTTTTTTTTTTTAAAGTAAGATTTTTCATGTTTATCCTAAGATTTTATCAATTTTGTTAGATTACTTAAAAAAAATTCTATAGATTTCCCGTCAATAGCAAAATAATTACAAGGATTACCAAAAACACAAATCCGAGACCTGCGATTTTCTCGGTTGGAATAATTTTTTTCTTTTTATAAGTGAAAATTGCAATAAATGAAGTAACCCCCAGTAAAATCACTGTCAAAATTAAATTTCCAATAATTTCCGGAGTGATCCCCAGATCTGTGCCAATAAACTGTTCAATCAGAAAACTGGGAATCTCGGCCAAAAAGTACATCAGAAAAGGATTAACCCCATAAGCACGCAAATAGGATAATTCCAAATTCTTCTTCCGATCAAAAAATATAAAGATATTCATCCCCAATATAGTCACCCCACAAGAAATAATAACGTAAGTTAATGATACTTGTCGTTTGGCCGCTTCCATCCCCGGAATAAACGCGATGAGAACACCCAAAACAAGGAAAAATATTCCTAAGATGAGCACATGCTGATATTTCTTGTCTTCTTCAATAGTGGAGTCAAAATACAGATATTCCCCGATGGCAGATGCCATAACACTTATCGCGATATATCCAAAAAGCGTTCCAAATATGCCTCCATGATTGGATGCAATTGCATACGCCCGTAATCCAGTCGTAAGGAGCAATACTTGATATAAACTTGCCCAGCATAATCCAACTAGAAACCTGAGGTGTACTTTCTTAATGAACAAAAACGGAGTTGTTAGCAAATACGTAACTGCGATGCTAATGACAACGTCCCATCGAATCACAATAAGGTCATCACGTTCTTGCATTAGCCCTCCATCCGCCATGACAATTAAAAATCCAACCGCGAATAAAGCCAGAAAGCGGATCCCTATATGAACTAATGATTTTTGAATTCCAACACTTTTTTGGCGTTTTTTAAAGGCAATACCCATGGATAATCCTATAATAAAAATAAAAGCCGCCGCCCCCACATCATACAGAGTCATATAGGTGGCTTCGCGTCCTGCATGAGCAAGGAAGAATTCTAGTACAGAACCGCTTTCGATTTCAACATCAATAGCTACCGTAAGAACTAATCCAAGCATTATTGCTCCTCGAACTTGATCAATCCATCGTAATCGAGGAGAATTCCATTGATTTTTAGAAATTAAATTTGGAACGTCATCTGAATTTTCATCAATTTTATGTTCTTCCATAATTGAATCTCGAAGTTGGTTCATATAAGGATTTATTTTCTGATCTCACGAAATGTTATCTATGAGTGAATATGAGTATGATGACCAAATTTGGCCATTAAATTGCTCTTGGATTTATCCTCGTGAGGGAAATACAAAAACAATTTTGAAGGTGATGGTCATTTGTGCCCATCCTGATGATGCAGACCTTCTAACCGGAGGTTTAGCGTATAAGCTCACATCCCGAGGCCATAAAGTCAAGTATATTTCTGTTACAAACGGAAATTTAGGACATTATGAAAAAGATCAAATTGAATTAGCAGCAATTCGCCAAAAAGAAGCCTTAGTTTCAGCAAAAATCCTTGGAGCGGAGTATTCTTCCTTAAATATTGATGATGGTCATGTGTATGTCAATCGGGAACAAACCGAAAAGGTAGTCAGAATCATTCGTGAATTTGATCCTGATTTGGTTATCACTCACCGACCGAACGATTATCACCGCGATCATCGCTATACCAGTCAATTAGTTATGGATGCGAGTTATATGTTGATAGTTCCTCATTATTGTCCCGGTACTCCAATTTCAAAAACTCGGAAGATGCCCGTGATTTGCTATGCTTATGATGATTTTCAAAAACCCTACCCTTTCATACCGAATGTGATGCTCGACATTACTGACGAGTATGAGCGGAAAGGTGCCGCCTTAATTAATCATGAAAGTCAGATGATGGATTGGTTACCTTGGACCATGAATATTGAGGATCAAATTCCCGAGGATTATGATGTTCAAAACCGTTTAGAAGTCTTGGAAATGTTGATTATTTCAGTGTTTTCCCGTATTATTTCAGATTACAGAAAACTATGGAAGAAAGGGTTTCCAAATAAAAAAATCAAAAAAGCAGAAGCTTTTGAGTTATGCGAGTATGGTCGCCAACCTTCAGCTCAAGAATTAAAGGAATTATTTCCCGGAGCATATATTCCACCAAAACGAGTTCTAAAGGAGTTTCTTAAATAAAGGAGGATATGACATTGATTAAACCACAATATGAACACGGGGTACCCATGATTTCATGGAAAATATATGAAGATGATTATTTTGACCGCCATTTAGTGCATGAAGCAGTAGAAAAATGGGCTAAAGAAAAACCAAAGGAAATTGCATTTGTTTCTGTCAACACGGGACAAGAATTTTCATGGAAGGAATTTGACGATCACTCCACCGCGCTAGCATTGAAGCTAATCGATCTAGGGATTATGAAGGGTGACTTCATCGCAACATCTCTGCCTTTTCTCCCCGAACATATCTTTTTAGAATATGCGTGTTTCAAAATAGGGGCGATCCATGTTCCCTTAGATGTTCGATTAAAACCAACTGAAGTTGTACGATGTTTGACATTGGTTAAAGCGAAAATGTACTTTCATTTAGGAGAAACAGATGTAGCAGATTTCGCCGCAATGACAGAAATTATTCGGGATAACGTGGATTTTGTCAAATACTTTGTACAATTCAGCAAGCCAGATCAACTGATAGAAGAATTTGGAGAAGAAAAAATTATTTCGGCTTGGGAATTTGCTAAATCTGCTCAAGATCTATTTAAGAAATCTCAAATAGCTGAAATGACGGAATTAACAGCAAAATATAACCAATATCATAGTAATGTGCAGGAAACAGATGGATGCCAAGTAATTTATACGACAGGATCCACCGGATATCCTAAACCAGCCTTACTATCGCATCAAGGGATCACAGCCCAAAATTTATGCATGGGTTGGGGTTTCGATATGCACTATGAAGATTTGATTATGCTCGTTAACTTGCCTCCGAGCCATGTCGGGGGACAAGCAGAACAATTGATCACGACCTTCTTCTTCGGTGGCAAAGCAATTGTTCTGGATTTATTCAAACCCGATTTAAGCCTAGAAGCTATTCAAAAATATAAGGTCACAGCACTGGGTCAAATTCCAGCGCTCTTCAATTTAGAATGGAGATTACCCAATTATAATACTTATAATCTTTCTTCTCTAAAATTCGCCATTTATGGAGGCCAATCTGTGTCGCGTCCCTTTTTAGAAAAATTAAATCTTATGTCACCCAAAATGGGATCGGGGCTAGGATTAACAGAATTATCAGGTATGGCAACATACACCCCCATTGACAGCAGTGTGGATGATATTGTTGAAGGAATCGGCTACGCCATGCCGATTACTCCAATAACGATTCGTAAAAAAATGGAACCGGATGGCACCTCGGGTAGCGAACTTTCAAAGGGGGAAGTCGGAGAAATTTGTTTTTCAGGACCTCAAGTCTTTTTGGGTTATGTAAATGATGAAGAAAATACACGAAAGACGATTTCAACGGATGGATGGTGTTATACGGGGGATGTAGGGTTTTATGATGATAAGGGTCTACATTTTGTGGGTCGGGCGAAATTAATGATTAAACCAAAAGGATTCAATGTTTACCCTCCAGAAGTGGAAAGTTTTCTGATGGACAATCTTAAAGAGCAGGTCGAGACAGTTGGTTTAATTGGCTATCCCCATGAAGTCTTCGGGGAGGGGATCATTGCCTTTGTCGAGAAACGCAAGGGCAAATCTATTACAATCGAAGAAGTTGAGACGGTTTCCAAGGGATTAGCCGCTTATAAACGGCCATCCCTCATTATTATTTTAGAGTACAATGATATGCCCCTCAATCGTTCGGAGAAAGTAGACTATGTATCTTTGAAGAATATGGCGAATCAAAAAATACGAGAGATTCGAGCAAATGGGGGCTGGGATCAGTCCAGGGAATAACTTTTTTAATTTATTTTTTTAAGCTCATTTAGAAAATTATCATGAAATAGCTATAAAGAAGATATTTCAGAAAGATCTTTAGGGCGATCACAGTCAAATCCATTGAAAATCAAAACGAAAAAACTATAGAGACGATATTTTAGAAAGATCTTTTGGGCGATCGCAATCAATATTTTGGATAGTGGCAATTTCTACTACGAGAAGCTGTACAGGAATAATGGAAAAGAGAGGGTGAAAAATTTCGCTGCATTTTGGAATATCTATTGCAATATCCAAGTCAAGTGTGTCATCGATAGGATTTTTTATGCCTAAAATAGTTACACCACGTTTTTTTAATCGAGAAATCAATTTTACAATATCTTTATGTCGGGATTCCGCTTCAGGTCGCGGAATGATACATAATACAAACGCATCCCGAGGATCTGAAAGAAGAGTAATAGGACCATGAGGTGTTTCAGCAGTAGAAAAAGCTTGAGAAAAAATTCGAGCACCTTCCTTTAATTTTAAAGCGGCTTCCATGCAATTAGCATAATCAGGACCCGCTCCAATAACAAAACAATTTCGAGAAAACTTGAAAAATGGGGCAATTGTGCGAATTTCTTTATGAAAAAGAGGCAAAGTTAGTTCAATTAATTTGGGGACTGTTTTAAACTCATCCCAGATAGAATTGTATTCATCATCTGAGATTTTTTTTCGCAAGAAAGCCAAATCAATAGCTAAAGCCGCTAACACAGCCAATTCAGAGATGTAAGTTTTGGTGGCTAAAATACTTTCTTCTGGACCTGCTTGGGTAACCAAAGTCCGATGGCCTGCAATCTTTGTAATTGTACTGGACTCATTATTAGTGATAGCGATAACATGGGCCCCCTTGTCCTTTGATTTTTGAGCAGAATATACAGTTAATTCGGATTCTCCAGATTGACTGATACATATCGCAACATGCTTTGGAGCTATGATGGGTTCAATAAGATAAGGAAATTCAGGCGCTAATTCACAATGGGTAGGAAACTTTGCAAGTTGAGAAAACCAATAGGTTGACACCAATCCCGCGTGATAACTCGTACCAGAACCAAAGATATAGATAGATACACATCCACTACTAATTATTCCTCGGGAAATCTCACGTATAAGGGCGCGATTTTGCTTTTGGAAAACAGATTTTTGTATAGCCATTGGAACTTGCCAAATTTCTGAGATTGTTTTTTTTCCTAGTTTTGTTTCTATTATCATTTACATTTCCCATTAATAATTTTTCTTATAATATTATGAATGAGCTTATTAGGAAATAAAGATAAGTAAAAAAGTAAGAATATGGCATTGATTTCATTTTTGGGGGGGATACTCAGTGGAATATTGATAGAAAAGTTACAAAAATCTGTATTTCATGGAATGCGAATCCGAAGAATAGAAAAAAATAAGCAACATTGGGTGCAATCCCAACAAATTACGCGTAAACAAGAGAAAATCTTGATGGATGATGGTCGCGAATTGCAAGGTTACATATATTCTTCTGATGTGACTCCCGAAACCGCTCCCAGTATCATTTTCTTTCATGGACTCGGAGGATTTGCCCAAGATTATAATTTTGAAGTATTTTTAAGTTCTTTATGCCTTGCAGGGTATCGAGTTTTTGCGTATGATTTTCGTGCTTCTGGAAATTCTCGAATAGCAGGAGAACCACATATTTTGAAAACTTTGAGTGAATCGTTCGTTCATCGGGTTTACCAAGATGTTCCTTTCGCCTTTGAATGGGTATATAATCACATCGGAGTGGATCAACAACATATTTTCGCTATCGGAGCTTCCTTTGGAGGTTCTATGGTTTTATCGCAACTTCTTCATGAAGAACGGGTCGGGAAAATTATTGCCCTATGTGCCCCCCATGATTCGCGAGTCATGTTTGAACAACACTTCAAGCAAGGGTCTTTTTTTAAACGCATGCTTTACAAATCAGTTGTACGTCACATTCCTGACGAAGAAGCATTCTTAACCGCATTTCATGAAGAATCCCCAGTGTGTCAAATCAAGGAGGAAGTCTCATATGGAAATCGTATTTTTCTTGCCCATTCAAAAAACGATAATGTTGTGTTGTTCAAAGAAAATTTTGAGCATAATAAGTTTCAAATGCGATTACCTGATGTTAATTGTATGGTTTTTGATCAAGGAGGTCATGAATTCGCTGGAAATCAAGCCCCTCTCATGGCTCGGATCCTTTTTTGGTTGCAAAACTAACTTCACAAAATAAATATAGGCTTAATTTAACATGGTTGAACAATTTAATCGAATAATTTTTCCTGTGGAATTTTTAACCCCACACCAAATGATAGAGAAGGGTGCAATTGACGTACTGGCAAAAACAGGGACCTATTGCGCAATGAGAATTCTTCCAAAGGATCTGGAAGGGGAAGATTTTCTACAAATGATGGAAAAATTCCGCGACCTAGGAATTGAGGGACATATGATTCCATGGCCTTTACTGGATGTGGAAGATGGCTATTATGCCAATGAAATCACGGTCGAATTATTCCATGCTTTAGTCCAAAATCTTTTGGAATGGTATAAAGATCATGGTTTCGCGATCCCCGAAGGAGTATTAGTAGATTTAGAACCCCCTACCGATCCAAAAGAAGCAAAAATCGCCGAGAAAATCCGCAAGGAAACAGATAAAGTGAAATCAAAACGGAAAAAGAAGAAAATTTGGAAAAAAATAAAAGAAAAAACGGGATTGGACAAGCTGGCGGGTATCAATGGCTTTATAAAAACGGTCAAAACGAACATGAATAAAGAACGATTTGAAGCTTCCTTTGCAAAATTTACCGCGATGCAAGAAATGATGCATGAATACGGTACGAAGGCAATTGCGGTTGCATTACCCTTAGCTTATGAGGACCATGTTGATGGTGATTTCCGGATTCAAGATTTTATGACAGTGCCGGTTTCAACAGTGGATTGGGATCAAATCAACTATATGATCTTTAACACAGATTATGTTTCTGCATCGAAAGGGATTGTATCTCATGAGGATTATCGGCATTTGATACATGTCTATGCCAAAGAATTTGTGGAAAAATATGGAGCAGAAAAAGCTTCCATTACATTAGGCATAACAAATCTGGGAGTCGCAGATGTTCGAGCAGTTCAAACGGATCCTAAATTGTATAAAATGGAGGCTAGTGCATTATTAGCTGCAGGATTAACAGATTTAGGAATTTATGCTTTGGATGGGATTATGGAACAAAAAAATCCCGTGAAGTGGATTGAAACAGTTCAATCAGCGCGGGCTTCGGACTTTGTCATCGATCCCGAGAAAATTCGATTTGCTCAAGAAATCCGCCGTGTATTCCAAGCGGTTGATTTTATTTCTCCCTCGATCCTCTATTTAATTGAAAGCGAACGCTACAAAAAAATCCTCAAACTGGCTGTTTTGGGTAAATTATAATTCTGTTTTAGAAAACTATTTACAACGATCTTTTTTTTCCATCATAATAAAGTCTAATACATATTGATATTTACTTTAAATTCTCATGAGTTTTCCAGAACAACATATCTTTAATGAAAATCCAATTACTAACCTCAAATCTCTTAAAGCCAATGCCTATTCTGGTCGAGGATTGATTATTGGAAGATCTCCGAATGGGCAATCCCTCATTCAAATCTACTGGATTGGCGGAAGATCAGTTAATAGTCAAAATCGTGTCTTCTATCAAGATGAGCAAAATTTTGTACGGACTAAAGCCTTTGACGAATCAAAATTAACTGATCCTTCATTAATAATTTATTTTCCGATCAAACATCTCCAAGATTGGCACATTATTTCGAATGGAGATCAAACGGAAACAATTTATGAAGCCTTACAAAATGGAAAATCTTTCGAGGATGCTTTAAATATGAGGAAATATGAACCGGATCCTCCAAATTTTACCCCCCGAATTTCAGGTATTGGATATTCAAGTTCAAAACATGTTGGTTACACCTTGTCAATTTTGAAGTCATTTCAAAATAAACCTGAATATGCATTGCGACATTATTATAATTATAAAAAGTCAATTCCAGGTCTGGGGCATGCAATCACGACCTATAAATCGAATGGGAATCCTCTTCCATCATTTTATGGCGAACCTTTTGTCGTAGAGATATTCGACGACATTACACAAAACATTGATACTTTTTGGAATGCATTAAATCCTGAGACCAGAGTCGCCCTTTTGGTGAAAATGGTAGATCTCTCCACAAAAAACATTACAATTGAAATAAAAAATAAGAACTAAGAAAGAAATCTTTTATTTTTTTTATAGTTGAAATTCTGATGCATTATCATCCTGAGATAAAGGTTTTCTTCTTTTATATTGGATTATGATAACGGATAAAAATACGAAAAACGTTCCCAACCCGATACGCCAACTAAATTGTTCATCCAGGAATAAAATACTGAAAGAAGCTGAAATAATGGGCATAATCAGGGTAAAATACGCAATATATTCTGATTTGACTTCTGGACCGCTAAGTCCAATCATGTGAAGTAAATAAGCTAATCCTGTGCAGATAAATCCGAGATAAAGCAAAACAACCCATTGGAGGGTTGTTAATTGATTAACTTGATCAAATAATCCTGTTCCAATTGAAATTCCAGACAAGAATATCCCCCCAAACATAAGAACTGACGTTGTGAGATATTTTGGTTTAATTTTGACAGCTAAAGGTTTCGAAAATGCGGTATAGCTACCCCAACAAATGAAAGCAATAATGGATAATAAATCACCTTTAAGCGTATTTGTTGAAGATGACGCACTTGAACTGGTGATAATTAAGACGACCCCAAAAATTCCGGTAAGGACACCCAATACGAATTTTAATTGCGGTTTTTGTTTAAACACGAGAAAATTTATGAGTACCACCCAAATTACTGAAGTTTGGGCAATAATTGATTGATTAATCGCTGTAGTATATTGTATTGCATAAAACTGTATTGTATAAGAAAGAGCAAAGGGACCCAGCGAAAAAAGAAAAAGGGGCCAGAAATTTTCTTTCAAGGATTGGAGCCATGGTTTGATCTCTTTTTGAATCGCAAGAATAACAAATAAGAGGGAAAATCCCATCAAAGATCGAAGGAAAACAAAGGAATATGAGGAAAGGGGGGGAAGAACCATTTTTCCGAAAGGAAAGGTCAAACCCCATAATACAAAAGCAAATAATGCAATTATGTAATGGAATTTTTTTTTCATATACGTGAAATTAAAATGAAAAATTAGTTATAAGATAGAGGAAAATGAAGTATTTTTATGCAAAAAAATAAGCACAAAAGAAAAAAGTGTTCGATATAAAGTATTTATATGCAAAAGAAAAAAGCGATTGGAGTTGTATTTCTGATAATTTTTATCGGATTTGCGGGTTTTGCAGCATATTGGGTTACTGATTCATCAGATCCCATGGAAGAAGCGTTGAACGTCATCAAATCAGATGCGGATGTTTCTGTGCAAGCAGATAAAAATATTGCTTTTACGCCTGTTAATTCAACCCCTACAACAGGCATTATATTCTATCCTGGGGGAAAAGTGGAACCCGAAGCGTACTCGGTCTTAGCTAAATCTATAGCGAGTCAAGGTTATCTTGTTGTGATTGTTTCGATGCCATTGAATTTAGCAGTTCTTGGAGCAAATAGAGCGGAGGATATCATGACAGAATTTTCATCTATTTCTAATTGGGTGATGGCTGGACATTCGTTGGGAGGATCTATGGCAGCAAAATATACTTTTGACCATCCTGAAGATGTTCAAGGATTAATATTACTTGCTTCCTATCCAACTGACTTTAATAATTTATCCAAATTAGAAATTCCTTGTGTGTCGTTGTATGGAGAATTCGACACTGTACTTTCGAAAGATATTCCCTCTACAGCATCATTATTACCCTCGAATCATACCATTCACATGATTGCTAGTGGTAATCATGCTTATTTTGGATACTATGGAGAACAGAAAGGAGATGGAGTTGCAACTATTTCCCGAAATGAACAACACAATGAAACAATAAATTATATCTTAGCTATGCTCGCCCATCTTTAATTTAGTTTAATTTTCTTTGAAAAATACATTTTTTTAGTTTAAAACTATAGTAACTCCATATATTCATGTACAATATTCACCCTTTGATTTATGAAATAAACACATGGCCATGGTTGAAAGATTTGAGTAATCAGTATGGGGTTCAGATCTTTTTAGATAACTTACCAGAGGAGATCATCATCCAAGAATTAGCCAGTTATGATGCAATTTGGCTTATGGGAATATGGGAACGAAGTCCACAGGGACGAAAAATTGCCCAAACTCATCCTGGCTTGCAAAAAGAATATCAAAGAGTTTTGAAGGATTTAAAAGATGAAGATATTGTTGGCTCGCCCTACGCCATCTATAATTATCATGTTGATCCGCAGATTGGAACTGATGCCGGTCTTCAATCACTAGCCAAACGACTTCATGAACACGGAATTAAAATTATAGTCGATTTTGTGCCGAATCATCTAGCTTGCGATCATAAATGGCAACAAAATCACCCCGAATATTTTATTCAAGGCACTGAATTTGATTTAAAAGAGGAGCCAAAAACATTCTTCAAAAGTGAAAATGGTATATTTGCTCATGGAAAAGATCCATATTTCGATGCTTGGACAGACACACTCCAATTCAATGCATTCTCTCAAGAAATGCGGAATGAAGTTAAAAAATTATTAAAATGGATCGCCACTTTTGCCGATGGAGTTAGGTGTGATATGGCTATGTTACTCAATACCAATATTTTTCAACGAACATGGAATATTAAAGCAAAATATCCTCTAGTTCAAGAATACTGGAAAGAAATTGTGACGGATGTCAAGCAAAAATATCCCAATTTCATTTTTATCGCCGAAGTCTATTGGGATTTGGAATGGGAATTACAACAATTGGGATTCGATTTCTGCTACGACAAACTCTTATATGATCGCTTACGCCAAGGAAATATTGATTCTATCAAGGGACATTTAAAAGCTGACTTGAATTACCAAACCAAACTTGTTCGATTTATTGAAAATCATGATGAATCCCGAGCTTTTGAAATATTCGGGCCTAAAAAATCTAAATTATTAGCTACATTCCTTTATACGCTTCCAGGAGCGAGATTACTCCATCAAGGACAAAGGCAAGGAAGAAAAATTAAAATTCCTGTGCAGTTAGGGAGAATTCCGAATGAAATTAATCAAACTTGGTTGGATGAATATTATGGCACACTGATTGATTTGAATCTTTTTGATTCATCCTCTGAGGGATCCTGGCGCCAAATTTCCACCGATCTACTGTCCAACCAAATGGAATTATATCCTATAATAGCTTATTACTGGAATTTCCCTTCAAAAATCATTTTGGTACTATGTAATTTTGCAGATTATGATATAATTTCTTCTCTACCTATATTAAACTTCAATCCTCTCAGGAAAAACTTAAAATGCTCAAAAATTTTAAACAGTGAGGAAGGATTTATGGAAGTTAAGACCGTAAATGACTGTAAAGATGCGATAGACTTTGCAATTCCCAAACTGACGGGGTCAATTTATATTTGGAATAAAAAATAACTTCTGTGTACACCTAATTTATGGATTAAAAACAGGAGAGAGTATTTTTTCAATTTTAATTTTAGTTTATTAATTCAAATCTCCAAAAACCTAAGAAAACTTGTGATCCGTTTTAAATAAAATGTGGATAATTATTTAGTAACGAATGAACCCCCCTTATATTGCTTATAAACTGCATACAGATGGAACTATCGTGTCTATTCCTGCAGAAAAATTGAAAAATTCTTTTATTAATATAAATATCATAGCAGTTTACTTTTACCATCAAAAACGGCTTTACATTTGGATTGGTGAACGAGTTTCGCGTGATCTTCAAAATAAAGTTCCAATGATCGAGGGGCAAATTTTAGAACGAAATCCAGATATTACAATTCTGCGTCATTTTACCGTTGAAGGTCTACGTCTTGAGACAATGGATTTCTTACAAATTCTAAAAATTTCACAAGATGAATTCCAATCCCATATCGATGAATGGGATCAATTTGAAGCAGAAATATTAGAAAACATTGAGAAACATAAAATTGAAGTATCTCAGTATTTAGCTAAAAAGCAATTTGATGAAGCATTGATAGAAACTCGAAAAATAATTGAATATGCAGATAAGATTAAAAATGTAGCTTTAATTGAAGAATATGAGGAAATTGTCAAAAATATAAACAGAACAAATATTTCGGAGAAAGAAAAGAACATCTCAGAAAAATGTTCACAAATCCAAACATCCTATGAAAAATTTTATCAAGAAAATGCGTTTTTAGAAGCAAAGCATGTGTTAGAAGAGATTTTAAGAATACTAGAAGAATCGGATGACTCCAGCTTAATCCGGTTTTGGAAAAATTCACAAGTCAAATTGAAACAACAAGAAGAAATTTTTAACGCCCAAGAGGCAAAACGGCAAAAACAGGTCGCAGAAAATAAATTAAATGCAGATTATGAACAATTAGTAGAATTAATTAAGAAAAACGAACTTGATGAGGACTGGGGATCAGGAATAACTAGTGCGAAAGAGATTCTTAAAATTGTTAAAAAATTAGAAAAATTTGAAGAAATAAAGACTTGGAATCAAAAAATAAGTCAATTTGAAGATAATATAAGTAAGAAGAAAGAAAATATAATTGAGAGCGAGAAAAAAGCGCGGGAAGAAGCCGAACAGAAAGCGCGGGAAGAAGCCGAACAGAAAGCGCGAGAAGAAGCCGAACAAAAAGCGCGGGAAGAAGCCGAACAGAAAGCGCGGGAAGAAGCGGAACAAAAAGCGCGGGAAGAAGCGGAACAGAAAGCGCGAGAAGAAGCCGAACAAAAAGCGCGAGAAGAAGCCGAACAGAAAGCGCGAGAAGAAGCCGAACAAAAAGCGCGGGAAGAAGCCGAACAGAAAGCGCGAGAAGAAGCCGAACAGAAAGCGCGGGAAGAAGCGGAACAAAAAGCGCGGGAAGAAGCCGAACAAAAAGCGCGAGAAGAAGCCGAACAAAAAGCGCGAGAAGAAGCCGAACAGAAAGCGCGGGAAGAAGCCGAACAGAAAGCGCGAGAAGAAGCCGAACAAAAAGCGCGGGAAGAAGCCGAACAGAAAGCGCGAGAAGAAGCCGAACAGAAAGCGCGGGAAGAAGCGGAACAAAAAGCGCGGGAAGAAGCGGAACAGAAAGCGCGAGAAGAAGCCGAACAAAAAGCGCGAGAAGAAGCCGAACAGAAAGCGCGGGAAGAAGCCGAACAGAAAGCGCGAGAAGAAGCCGAACAAAAAGCGCGGGAAGAAGCCGAACAGAAAGCGCGGGAAGAAGCGGAACAAAAAGCGCGGGAAGAAGCGGAACAGAAAGCGCGAGAAGAAGCCGAACAAAAAGCGCGAGAAGAAGCCGAACAGAAAGTGCGGGAAGAAGCGGAACAGAAAGCGCGAGAAGAAGCCGAACAAAAAGCGCGAGAAGAAGCCGAACAGAAAGTGCGAGAAGAAGCCGAACAAAAAGCGCGAGAAGAAGCCGAACAGAAAGTGCGAGAAGAAGCCGAACAAAAAGCGCGGGAAGAAGCCGAACAAAAAGCGCGAGAAGAAGCCGAACAAAAAGCGCGAGAAGAAGCCGAACAGAAAGTGCGAGAAGAAGCCGAACAGAAAGTGCGAGAAGAAGCGGAACAAAAAGCGCGGGAAGAAGCCGAACAAAAAGCGCGAGAAGAAGCCGAACAGAAAGTGCGAGAAGAAGCGGAACAAAAAGCGCGGGAAGAAGCCGAACAGAAAGTGCGAGAAGAAGCGGAACAAAAAGCGCGGGAAGAAGCCGAACAGAAAGCGCTGGAAGAACGCGAGAAGCAACTTAAAGAAATAAAGAAAAAGCTGCGAGCCCATGAAAAAGCGGGAGAATGGCCTTTTGCTATTGCTGAGTGTAAAAAATTAGTTATCTTGCTAAAACAACTAGAGCTAGAAGATCAGCATATTAAATTCGTCGAAAAGCTGCAAAAACTTGAAATCAAAGAGGAAGAATGGAAGCAAGAAGTCAAAACGCAATATAAAAGTAGGCCC
Source organism: Candidatus Lokiarchaeum ossiferum (assembly GCA_025839675.1). Lineage (GTDB taxonomy): Archaea > Asgardarchaeota > Lokiarchaeia > Sigyniarchaeales > Promethearchaeaceae > Lokiarchaeum > Lokiarchaeum ossiferum. The sequence continues at coordinate 3,354,680 of CP104013.1, read as the reverse complement.
AAAGAATTTGATGATATTGATATTTCTACATTTAAGGAAGAAGAGCTAGACGTAAAAAATTACTTAGAATTCCTTCGTGAGGCGAACACAAGTGAAGCCCGACGACCATTCAAAGCCTATGACCTTCTATTAAGATGTTTGGCGATTATTAAAAAATCTCCAGAAAAATTTTTAGAGTCATATCCTAAACGAAAAAATGATAAAATCACCTTAGAAAAACGTCTACATTCAGTAGGGGCTAAAGTTGAAGATATCACATAGGTTTTAGATAGAAGGAGATATATTTTCTTTTTTCAAATCTTTTCCCTTATCTTTTTATATACTTTTCAAATAAAAGAAATGATTTTTTATGAGAAGAAACCTTATTTCCTTTGTTTACAACCCTTGATGATTAACCATGTTTAAATCCTTTTCTTCTTCTGTTAAATGCGCATGTGTCCAAGTATCTCAAGAATTTCAATTTTGTTGTTGTAATTAGCCTTAAGCAAGCAATTTCGCGTTATTATGAAAGCTGGCTTAAGGCGTTTGATTTGCATTATTTTTCAGAAATTTTTATCGAAAAATGATGTTCTGCACAATACATCAAAGATAATATTCTTGTGAAAACTATTGAAATCCTTTTTTTATATAAAAATTGGCACTTACAAGCGTGAACTATAAATGATTAAATCAAATTCAGATATTTGCATAAATTGCGGACATAAACTAAGTGAAAAAGGTGATTTTATGAACTTGATGGGATTAACTTTAGATATCCCAGAATCACAAAAAGAATCTGTTTTCCATGATTTAGAGGATATTCTTCATTACTTTGCCTCTGATGTAACCAGTGCATTCAAAAAAGACCCTGCGGCTAAAAATTTGGTGGAAGTATTAACTTCCTATCCCGGAATTCAAGCAGTATTACTTCATCGGATCGCACATTTCTTTTTTCGCTTGGGACTTCCTTTTGTACCTCGATATATCTCTAACATTGCACGTCAAATCACGGGTATTGATATCCATCCAGGAGCAAAAATTGGAAAAAATCTTTTCATTGACCATGGAACAGGAGTTGTAATTGGAGAAACCGCAGAAATTGGAGATAATGTAATATTATACCAAGGAGTGACTTTGGGGGGAATTCATTTGGAGAATGAAAAACGCCATCCCACTTTGAGAAACAATATTATTGTAGGAGCAGGGGCAAAACTTTTAGGACCAATTATTCTTGGGGATAATGTGAAAGTGGGGGCGAACAGCGTAGTGACAAAAGATATTCCCCCGAATAGCATTGTTGTTGGAGTCCCTGGGAGAATTATTAAAAATGGAAGTAATATCCCACATCAAATTGAAACCTTATCCCATGACATTTTGCCAGATCCGGTTCTAAACCTTATTAAATCCTTGGAATCGCGAATTAAGGATTTAGAATCCCAAATTTCTATCAAAAAGTAAATTTTTTTCATAAAGTGATAATTATGACACGATATAATTCAATATTAGACACAATTGGTTCTACACCACTTGTAAAGCTTAATAAAATTGCTGAAAACGTGGAAGCTGAAATTTATGTGAAAGTAGAAACGTTTAACCCAGGATCCAGCGTAAAAGATCGCATTGCGTTGAATATGATTGAAAATGCTGAAAAAGAAGGAATTCTAAATGACCATTCCAAAATCATAGAACCAACTTCTGGTAATACAGGTATTGGCTTAGCGATAGTTTGTGCTGTAAAAGGATACCAATTAACTTTAACAATGCCAGAAAGTTTGAGTGAAGAACGGAAAAAAATACTTCGTGGTTTAGGAGCAAAATTAATATTAACTCCCGCAGCAGAAGGGATGAAAGGATCTATTAAGAAAGCTATGGAAGTAGCGGAAAAGTCTGATAATATTTTTATCCCTCAACAATTCAAAAATCAAGCAAATCCAGAAGCCCATCGTAAAACAACTGCTTTAGAAATTTGGGAGGATATGAAACATGAAATAGATGTGTTTGTTGCAGGAGTGGGGACAGGAGGAACTATTACCGGAAATGGAGAAGTTCTAAAACAACTCAATCCTTTATTGCGGGTGATTGCTGTTGAACCCATAGATTCTGCTATTTTATCTGGAAAGACTGCAGGACCTCATAAAATTCAAGGTATAGGGGCAGGTTTTGTTCCTGAAATATTAAACACAAATATATATGATGAAATAATTCAGATAACAACAAATGAAGCATTTTCAACTGCACGGGATTTGGCTAAGAAAGAAGGTATATTTGTGGGTATTTCAGCAGGAGCTGCTACCGCTGCAGCTCTCAAATATGCAATTTCCAGTCATAAAATGGAGAAAATAGTAGTAATCCTTCCAGATACGGGGGAACGTTATTTATCCACAGATTTATGGGACATTTAACAAATTTTCTTAATTAATTATAGAGCCAAGTACTTTTTTTTCATAAAGTATATTTCCATCGCACTCGATTGCTTGGACTTTCAGTTCATTTCCACGAATTGAAATTTTTAAGAATTCATGGGTCAATTTTCCAATTTCTTGAAAATTCAAAACAATTTTATCATTTCTAAATCGATTTTTAATATTACCCCTAAGATATGGGTCTTTTTTAGCAATGTGAATACGATTATCCCACTTATAAGGCGTACTAGGATAATTTCTATTTCCCAAGACGAGTTCATCTAATTTTCCCCCCCCTCCACCATTTACGATGAACAAGGTTCCTTCAGGTGAATTAATATCGGTTCTATGAAATGCCTCAAACACATGGGTATGACCACTTAGGACTAATTGTATATGATTTTTTTCAATAATCGGAAGAAATATTTCTTCTAAATCAGGATCGCAACCAAATTCACCAGTAGAATAGATGGAATTGTGAAGCAATAAAATTCGGTGTTGGATATGTGAAGGCAAATTTTCCAAGTGAGATTCTAACCACTCAATCTGCTCTTTTTTTGGAATGCGATGTTTTTTACCGGCATTGTATAGATCTAAGAAGAAAAAAGCACAATTAAGATAATTAAACGAGTAGTAAAAGCCTTCTTCTGGATTGTCGTAAAAATAGGGAAGCATTTCTTTCCATATTGGAGCATATTTCCGTAATTCGGCATCATGATTTCCGGTACATGTGTGAAAAGGAAGATTTGGAAAGAGAGAATGCATTTGTCCGAAAAATGTCCTCCAATTGTTCACTTTGTTGGCAATTGAAATGTTATCTCCAGAACTTAGTATAAATTTAGAATTGGGGGCAAATTTTTGAATAACTTCAATTAAGGGCTGCAAATCAGCTTCATTTGCATGAGAATCACTGATGGCAATAAAATCAAATGAAGCAGTAGCTGCTGAAGCATACTTTGGGGCTGTTTTAAAATTAAATATTTCGGATTTGGTAGGAATCTTATAATAATAGCGAGTATTTTCTTGTAAATTTTGAAGTTTAATGGTTTGGACTACTTTTTTTGTCTGAATTTTTGAAGAAGCACCTTTTAGATGTTCAATGGAACTTCCATAGAGAAATTCTTGGATATCTGAAGAATGCTTTTCTCTAAAATAATTTGAGATTCCCCAGCTAATAATCATTGAATTTGATGGATCGTTTCCATAAGCGATATATGGGCCAAAGAAAGGGTTATTTCGATATTTTTCTGAGATATTGCTCTTAATTCTATAGGTTGAGTTAAGTACAACTTTTAATGCAAAAACGAATCCAAGAACTATTGATGAAGATAGAGTAACTAACCAAATTGGAGCAAGTGAAGTGGAATTCAATAAAATGTAAATACTTTCAATCAAGTACCAAAGAGAATGGAGAAATACAAAAGGAAACAATGCTCCGAATGCCATTTTTTTTGAAATTGAAATGCCAATATAATTCCTATAGCGGTACAAATAGTAAAATAACATAGTTACCAGAATCATAGAAGCTGATAAGAAATATATTGCCCACCCAATCATTTTTTTTCTCCAGTGATTGATGTTGATCCTCATGATTAAATATTTTTATGTGAAGTGCATCAATCATCCTAGTTTATTCTTTGGGGGACTGCTTACTTTTAAAAAGGAAGAAAATATTAATAAATTAATCAATTTTTTGGCTAAGATAACTATGTGCACAATATTCTTTAATTTGGATAAAAACACGGATCATAGCTTATCTTTAGATAACAAGGCTTGGCCTTGGCATTAGCTCTAATTAGCACTAAAATCTCGAGAAAAGATTTGCTAGTTAGAGCGTTCTGATTTTTGTGAGTGATGATATTCGACTCAATTTCCTAAATTCAATGAGGATAATTATTGGAATCAAGTATTTCAGCGATATTTATATAGCTATTGAAGTAGATTTTAGGATTTTTCAGAAACGAATTAAAAGATCACCATAAAAAGGAGGAAACTTTAAGGGACAAATTTTAGTGAAAATCGGGAGAAATTAGTCTAATAGGGATAATTTTCCAAGAATTTGAACAAACTATATTCAATGTGACAAAAATATGGTAATCGCAAACAGCAAACCTAAAAATAGCTACCAACTACCGAACCAAGTAATGAGCAATGAGAATAACAAAATTATTCTTCCACTTAATTTAATCCCAAAACAATGGTTAAATATTGCTTCATTTCTACCAGAAAAGCCGTATCCTGCACTTTTACCCAATGGTATGCCTGCAGATTTTGAAACTATGACAAAAATTTTCCCAACAGAATGTGTCAAACAAGCGGGATCTTCAGAGGAATTTATTGATATTCCCAAGGGAATTCGTGAAGGATTAGCACTGTGTAATCGTCCAACCCCTCTTTTACGTGCTTTTCGCTTGGAAAAAGCACTTGGTCTTGATTCTGATCGAGTAAAAATTTATGGAAAAATGGAATATGTCTCTCCAATGGGAAGTCATAAAGGTAATACAGCCTTAGCTCAAGCTTATTATGCTAAACAAGATGGGATTACAGGTTTAACAACGGAAACTGGAGCAGGACAATGGGGAACTGCATTATCAATGGCTGGTACCATGATGGGATTGAAAGTCAAAGTATTTCAAGTCCGAGCTTCCTACTACGATAAACCGGGACGGCGGGTTATGATGCATAACTATGGCGGAGAGGTTGTTCCTTCACCTTCCAATGAAACAGAATCTGGAAAGCAGTTTTATTCCAAGGATCCCAATCATCCTGGAAGCTTAGGAATCGCAATTAGTGAAGCAGTGGAGTTAGCAATGAAAAGTCCGAACTACAAATATTCTCTTGGATCTGTTTTAGATTTTGTGTGTCTCCATCAAACTGTCATTGGCCAAGAAGCAAAAATCCAGATGGACATTGCAGGAGATTATCCAGATGTAGTTATTGGATGTATTGGAGGAGGTAGTAACTTTGCAGGTATTGCTTTTCCATTTATGAAGGAAAAATTACTTGGAAATACTCCAGAAACGAGGTTTATTGGAGCAGAACCAGCAGCATGTCCTTCCATAACAAAAGGAAAATATACTTGGGATTATGGTGATACAGCCAAAATGGCCCCTATCGCAAAAATGTACACGTTGGGCCACACTTTTATCCCTCCAGCAGTTCATGCAGGTGGGCTAAGATATCATGGAGCTGCACCTCTTTTATCTATGTTGGCTAATCACAAACAGATGGAATCAGTGATGTTGCATCAAACAAAGGCAATTCAAGCCGGTATGTTATTTTCACGTACAGAAGGAATTTTACCTGCTGTCGAAACATGCCATGCAGTTGCAGCAGTAATTGACGAAGCCTTAGAGGCAAAAGAAAATGGTAAAAAAAAAACAATCCTCTTCAATTTTTCCGGTCATGGTTTCTTTGATACTCATGCATATAAAGCCTTACAAGAAAATAAATTAGTTGATTATGAATATCCTAGCAAACTGATTCAATCAGCATTAGGTGATTTACCTTCCATTGACGAATCTAAATTTATGTGATTCAAGAAATTATCTTTATGAAATTTCTTTTTTTTTTGTAAAGTATTTTGTCGTCGCAAAATCAACTTTATTTTTAGGAGAAAATTTCGATCAAATTTTCTCAATGCTTGATTTTTATTCTTAATTTAGAAAACATGTTAGAAACTTTTCAATTTCTTAAAGAGGAAAAATATATTGATCAGAAATCTTAGTGATCAGAGTAAAAAAAAAAAACTTGTGGGAAAAAAATCCAGAGTTCTCGATCCCGTTCTTCATTTTAACATCGAGAATTCTCACACTTTTAATTACAGATTTTTTTTTTGATCATGGCTAATTGATTTTCGTGGGAAAATTTTTGAAGATATGCTTTGGTTGTGGTGAAATTTTCGCCCGATTCACCTCACTTTTGCATAATATTTAAATATGGGGTGAGTGATATTTAATTTATATCCTAGCGGAGGATATAAAAAATTTAAGTGATTATTATGGCTAAAAAAAAAACACCAGCAAAAAAGAAAGCAGCACCTAAAAAGGCAGCTAAACCAGCTACCCGAAGTGCTTACATTGCCAAAGCTCCAATAAGACGTTTAATGAAGAACGAAGGTGCTTCATTAGTTGCAGAAAATGCAGTTGAATTGTTAATTGAACAATTAACCAAAGTTGCTACTGAAGTAACTAAAGAAGCAGTAAAAATGGTCAAAGCAGACAAGCGTAAACGCTTAACCGCCGCAGACATTATTGCAGCTGAATAAACCTTAAACCTCACACACCGGTTTATTTTTTTTTCCCCTTCTTTTATCAGCAATTTACATTAAGCGATTAATCCGAATCCTTAAATGAAATATATTGCTTTAGCTTTTGGAGGATATTTTCTAAATGGTATCAGTCGAAAAACGCCAATTCATACATAATCGTATTGAATATCTAATGGAATGGATTACTGCACGACACAAACATCCACTTATTTCACATAGATTTGGCTCTCGATTACTCACATATTATAACTATGTTTGTACAAAGGAATATCCTGACCATATATTTAATGGTTCTGAATATCTTCGTTGTTCCAGTTTTCGATTGAAAGGATTGCAGAAAGATGCACGAAAGAAAATTGGAATAAAGCTCATAAATAGCAAGCAGATTCATTTAGTTGATGAGAAAAACCAATTATCTTACATCTCTCCAGAAATCCAAAAACTTCCCAAAATGGCCAAAATATGGTTTGACATTTTTTCTAGCACAATGGATAAGAATCCAGGACATGGTCCTGTATTGGACAAAATTTTACAGCTGAATAAAAATGCACTAGCAGTTGAAGTTCCGATCTGGACCACAACAGACCGTGCACTTATTAATCAAGATTTACAACTCACTCCATATACATGCATGAGTAATGAAATTTTCACCGGACATATAGACCTTCTTCTTTTTGATGAAACGGATGGAAGCTTGGTTATTGCTGATTATAAACCCGAAAATTATTTATTACGTAGTCTTCCACAAGTGGCAACCTATGGCTTAGTGATGAAACGGGTTTTAAAGATCAGAAATGTAAAATGTGTTTCTTTCAGTAAAGAAAAAGCTTGGGTTTATGATCCTGAAATTGTTAGAACAAGTATTCCGCAATATCTTTTACAATATGGAAATCCGAATCTATCTTGGAGATCAGTTCTTCCGAGCATTTAATTCAGTTAAATCTATATTTTTAATTACTTTGATACCTTACAATCCACTAATTCGAAAAGGTTGAAAGGATTATTAACCTAAAAATATTTAATGAGTTGAGAAGAAAATGATTAATCGAAGATTCCAACACAATGGCATTGTTTATGAGTTTAAATGGGCTAAACGACAAGATGTGATTTCGAAGATGCCTTCTGAGATTGGAACTCGATTGGATGATTTTTTCCAAATGATCTATCAGAATAAAATACCCCACGATTTATTCAATGACAATAAAATAACCCGCTGTTCTTCTTTTCGTATTAAAGGTTTAAAGCGGGGGGTTCAACCTCAAATCTCAAAAGAATTCATCGAAAAAAAATTAATCCGCCATTATAAGTGGACTTCAGAAATGAAAAATAGCTTAGATAGCTATGTTCACAAGATCCTTGCAAGTGCTCAAAATCTCTTTTCAGAATATGCAGAGACTGATATATTGAATTTTAAACCAGGTCATGATGAAATTCTCACTAATATATTACTTACCATTGAAGAAGCCTTGTCAATAGAAACACCAGTTTGGACTCGCAAACAGCAGAGAATTACTGATTTTCTTCCTCAAGATAAAAACTCGTTCAATTTTTCTTACAGACGATCATTAACTGGCCATATTGATTTAATTTTATATGATTTTGCAAATAATAACTTAATTATTGCAGATTATAAGCCAGAAGGCCATTTTCTCAGATCCCTCCCCCAAGTTGCAACCTATGGACTTTTAATGAAACGTATTTTAAATATACCAAATATAAAGTGCCTTTCTTTTAGTAAAGATGAAGCTTGGTTATATGATCCCCTCATTCTACAAGAACAAATCGAGGAATGCATATTGCTTCATGGAAACCCTAAATTAAATTGGCGGAAGATTGTCCACCTTCTCTAAAACTAGTGAAAGCTAAAATTGGAGACATAAAATAAAATTAACCAAAAAATATGTATTCTAAATTAAACCTTGTCGCTTTCAGTGAGGTTTGATTTTTTGGAAGACTCTTCATCCTTGCCAGTTTTCTTTGACTCAGGTTGATCTTCTTCTTCTGTTTGAAATAATTCATTTCTAATTAAGCGAAAAACACCAATTATTGCAATGGTATTAATAATCCCCACAACGGCAAAAATAGCATAGCCATTGCTGCCTGCATTACGCATAATAACACCAATAAAACTACCAACGCACAAGATTAGAGCATAAACTATACCTTTAATTAAAAATTCTTTGTTAATCGATACCATTTTTACTAAAGCTAAAAAATCGATTTTATTTAAAAAAATTTATAGTTCGGTTTATGAGGTTAGGTTCCTCGTTTTTTTTTTAAATTTGCTTTGAACTTTTTATAAATGGCTTTATCTAATTTTTGACCAATGGCTATTGCGATTTTTTGGGATAGTCCCCGACGTTCACCTTCAATCATTTGATCAATATCATTTTCAGTGATATTTCGGTTAAGTCGTGGAAACATTATCTCATTTAACCAGATATGAATATTATCAGTTAATTCTTGAATCGTGGGAACTTTTGTTTTTTCCCAATTCTGTTTGATCCGAGTCAAGGCAAAATGATAATATTGTGCCATTAAATCGATAGCATTAGCTTTCCTATGAGAATTAGGGTGTTCACAACTAGAACTTGACACATCACAATTACATTCAGAACAAATTTTTCGATCTTTTAATTTACTATGAATCATCAAATTATCGATTACAATTTGTGTGTCTTTCTCATTCCAATATAATGTGGTGGGGTTGACTGAAACAGCTGAAACAGACATGAGACTGCTGGTAATTTTTTTATCAATCCAATTTAAAGTATTTAATTTTTGAACTTTCTTAATTTCATCCCTTTTTTCCGTGGATTTTTGGTTTCTCATTTCTTTAAGTTGTTCTTTTTGAATTTTAAGAAATTCCTGATTATCCTTAAAGCGATAAAGCAAGTCATACGCAAAAATATATGAAACAGGAGAGATCATATCCTTAGGTAATCCCAAGCCAATTGAATCTCCATAGAAGAAACTAGGTTCGTTGTGCAGAATTTCATTCGCATCCGATAAATTACAGTCAAATAAACGGGCATATATAAAGGAGTTAACCAAAAAGGCATCATTTTCTGCATTAAAAATCATTGCTAATTCTTCTTGGCGTCGCATTAATCTTTGAATAATCAGCTCTTCAATTTTGATGACAACCCATTCTTCGTTCGCTGTAGATTCAAAGATTCGTTTTAATCCCAATAGATACAATCCTTTATCCTCTTTAATCTTCACATAAGTCTCAAGAACCCTCGCGAATTGGCAGCTGATTTTGCGGAAAAATGTGAAATAAATGGTTTTACAAAGATTAGCGAGAATCTCAGGAATATCGAATACCATAGAATAGCAGGACGTTGGTCCCTTTAGAGGATATTTTTTTCGAATAATTTTTTCAATGATCATCTTCTTTTGAAAAACTTGCCTCAAATCATCAAATTCAATCTTTAAAGTCCTACAAATATTTTTTAAAACAAGGATTTCAGACTCCTCAAAATTATTCAAGATTTCTTCAACTGAACGTTCTGAACGAGATAAGGAAATTAATTTTAATTCATTTAACTTTTGTTCTACATTCCAAATCAGTGATTTCTGCGAATCAGCAGTAAGGAAATCCATTTTGGATAATTGATTTAATGAAATATCATTTTTAAATTGATTATAATCAAAAGAAAGAATATGACAAAATAATGAGACATTGGACACTCCAAATCTGGAGAGTACTGAGAAAGTCTCCTCAAAAGTCAATTCTAGGAGATTTTGGAGAAAATAGACAAACTTATTTGGTCCTTTTTGGGCTTGTTCAATAATATTTTCTCTAATAAGAACAGTTAGATCTAACTCTAAGCTTTCATAATCAATAGGAGTGGTATCAGCATCCAACAATTTCTTGTAAATTATTTTTTTTAATTTGGTGGCATCTTGGAAACAGAACAGCCCGACTTTTGAGATAGGATAAAAATTTAGACGATAAGCAATAATTTGGTTTAAGATTTTTTTAATTGGAAAAGTTTCTAACTTTAAATCTCGTGTAGATGAAAATTCAAAACTCTTCTGCATTTTGTTTATTAAATGGAAAATTGTTGAAAGTTCTATATAACGATCGCCTTTCTCTTCCCCTTTTAAATTTTTTTCAAGATCAATGGCAGTTGCTTTTAATCCGGCAGTTTCTTCCAGTATTTGTGATTTTACAAAGGGGATGAAACCAGTTAATTCTCCAACATGATCAATCCAAAATACGGTTGGATATTGGTTTAAAGACTTGATTAAATGTTCTTCGAGCTGATCGGTCAGATTTTGAATAAACCTTTCTTCATATACATTTTTTTTTTCAATCATTGCAGTGAGAATTTGTTCTTCGTAATTTAACTCTAATAAAGATAATGAAATTTCATGTTGTATTGAGGAACCAATTAGATCTAGAAATTCTTTATAGATTTCTCGTTTTTCAACCGTTTCAAAAGCTTCCATACTGGTAACTTGAGAGACCATTTGCTCATCCGTTTTTGTCCGAATCCCTAAATAGTTAAAACAATGAATTGCGCAAGATGCTGCTAATAAATTCGAAAGATTATTTTTCTTTGAGGAAAGGGCAAAAACGAGATTTTTATCCGAACTCCGTTTTAAATGACTTGCAATTAATTCTGTAGTCTGGAAAAAGCGTCGCGCACCTTCTTGTGCGACTCTACTTCGTTTTATTGCTGATATTTCACTCATAGTTTCACATCCGTTTGAATCGTGGCTTTACTGATTGATAATTTGAACTTATCATTAGCTTCGAAAAATTATCTCCAAGAGACTGGAAGTTTATGTGATGATAAAGTACTTTTCCATCAAATGTTTCATTCTCAAGTGATTTTAATATTATATTCTTTGGTTCTGCAAATAATTTACTAAAATATTTCATTTCATGTTCAATTATATAGTTGAAAAACGATTTTTTATAAGATAATGATGAACTGAACTCAATATCTTCTGTAAAAGCATCATCAATCGATTTTAATGGACCTATAAAAGTAGATGCTTGGAGGTGGATTTTAATGTCTTCATAGTTTTCAAGAGTTTTATAAAAGACTTGACGCATATAATCTGGAAATTGAGAAAATACTTCCAATCCTTCAGAATACAGATCAACAATTTTTAATACGATACGATTGTTGACGTTTTTCATTGCAATATTGTCCAAATATTTCTTCAAAGGAACTAAAAACCCTTCTAATGTAGTGCTTTCATCCACTTTTTTTCCAAGATAGTCTATAAACAGGGAGACAATTTTCTGTTTAGACCAATAAATTTTCTGTTCTCTTTCAAGCAAATACTTCGATTGATATTGATTTGCAAATTCTTGAATATAAGCAAAAATTTCGTTTTTCCAAACTAGCTGAAAGCCTCCAAGACGTTTTCTTTGTAAGAATTCGATAAATTGAGTGCAAAAAGTTTGGGGATCAAACGTAAGCTCCGTTGGATATTCTTTAATAAATCTCTGCAAGGTGGAAGCACGAAGTACTAATCCCCATAGAAACTCAATCTCAACTCGGTATTTCATCAATATTTCAATGTGATGAATTGCTACAGGAATATCTGCTAGAATAAAACCACAAAGACTAAGTAAGTCTTCAGTTTCAATAGAAACACCGGATATAAATGGTTCAATTGATTCTTTAGCTATTTTATTAAAAAAACTTTGAACTTGACTTTCATTTCGGACAATTGACTCTAAATATTTGTTATCAATTTGATTCTGAATATATTTTGAATACTTTTCAAGATACTTCAGGCCTAAAGCGATAATAGGCTTCTTTCCTATTGAATCGAACTCCTTTTGTAATAATTCTATGAATGTTTGAGCATGATTTGTTAATAATTCATGGGTAAAATAGCCAGGTAAAGCAATTTTGATTTTGTTTAAAACTAGATCTAAGCTTTCTTGCATAAAAAGAAAAGGTGTTTTTAGTTCAAAAGCTCGGAAATTTTTTGAGTTTTGATAATCTTGTCTATTTTCTATAATATAATTGATAAAACAATCCTGTAAATCGGTGTAAAATTGATTTCTCAAGGAACCATCTTGTTCAATTTGAAATTCACTAATTATAGTTTGAGGCAAATTTTTGAATTCCATTTGAATTCCGCTTTTAACAACATTATCTGAGAGGATAAAGAAATCTTTTTTAATTGAATCGATAAAAGCTATAAAATTCAGCAAGCTATCTTTAAATTGGTCAAAGGAAATGTAATCTTCTTGGCCTGGAAAGAAGACTATAAAATTTTTCAGGAGAAGAATTAATAAAGCTCGATGTAGATCATTGATGGTTCCTGTATTTGCAATGTGCAACAAATTAGAAGTAAGATGAAAGGTGTTTTTCGTTATTACAAAAACGGTACTTTGACTTAGTTTGTATTTTAAGAAGTCAAATTGATCATTTTCATCTAAAGGTGTACGTATTATTCTAAAACGATGATTTTTAGGAATTATCTCTTTATTTTCCCAAAGGTATTCCTTTTGTATATTTACTGAAAGATATGAAACATCATCTGAATTAGTTTTAAGTCCTACAAGTTTTCGATTCCATTTTCCTTCAATTACATTACCTTGAAGCTTTAAAGCGAATCGCCTCGCAAATTTAGTTAAAACCTCTTGTTTTTGTTCTTTGGTGATTTCATTCCTACTTAAAGCTTCTTCAACTTCAAAATATAATTTTCCTAAATTATCCACTGCACTTTTCGCTGTTTTAGGGTTCAATAAACTCGCTTCAGGTGCCAATAATAGTAATAGAGTGTTACAATCTTTGTATTCTCCAGGAATAAAAAGCATTGATTTTGGCATTAGTTGAATATCATTGGGATCACCAAGATTGTCAAGCGAAAATTCGATTGAATGCAATTGACAATTAGCGTAATCTCGTAACATTGAATTATAGGCATTTAGATAGTTTAAAACATTTTTAATCAAATACTCTGTTGTTTTTTTTGATAAACTTCCAATCCCTACGATTTCTCCAACTTCCAACTCAAGTTGTCCTTTAAAACCGAATATAACTGCCAATTGTTTCTGAAGTTCATCGCTTGTTGTTAATGCCATTCTATTTACTAATCCCGGTTAATTTAATAATCATGTTTTTTGTTTAGTGATACAATTTTTCGCTATGTTTGTTTGTTTTTTATAGGTAAATGTCTTTCTAAAGGTAAAAAAAATTTTCCTTTTAGGAATTAGAAACTGGTGAAGGTGCTGATGTTTTGATTAAAATAGTAATAATAAACCCAAGCAAAGAGAATATTCCCATAAGGAGAAAAGGGGCAAATTCCCAAAATATACTCCCGATATATCCGATAATAGTAGATCCTATGACAGATCCTATCAATGTAATGCTGCGATATAGACCCAATGCTTCTCCTTTGATACTATGAGGGACCAGATTAGATTCAAAATTATCAATTGCTGGCATTAAAACTCCCAATGAAGCAAAACATAAAACCAAAAGTAAAATGAAGATATAAACTTGAATGAAAATTCTTAATACAATAAAAAATGAGAAAAATATTGCTAAAATTGGTAATCCTCGTTTTAGTATCTTAATGGTCTTTTCATTATGACCCCAAGTTAATGAAAATAGGATATATGCTCCGGTTGCAGGTAATAAAAATATTCCTGATTGCTGATTTTCGACTGCAAAATAAATTAATAAAATAAATAGAGTATATGATGAAAGTCCTGAATAAATGAAGGTAATGATTGTCCCAATCAAAATACCTAAAATAAAATTCTTGTTTTGAAGAAGCAATTTTAACTTAGATTTGTTGAAATTTCTTTGAGTTTTTGTGGAATTACGATTTCGTCCATTAATTTTTTTTGGATTTTTAATTAAAACTAGTACAGATAGAACTGAAACAAATGTAATCAAACCTAGAATATAAAAAGCATAGCGAAACTCAAACCAATTCAAGAAGAAGCCTCCAGTTAACGTTCCAAGTAACGAACCAATACCCAATGAGGTGAAGAGGAACGCTATTGGTTTACCGCGTTCACCTTCCTTAAAATAATCATTAATTAAAGCTAAGGCAATTCCCTCAAAAGAACTCATTCCTTTTAAAAATCTAAAAAATAAGAACTGCTCAATTGATTGAGCTACTCCAGCTAAAAAGGTACCTACTGAATAAATTCCAAAAGCAAATATTAATAATGACTTTCTTCCAAATTTATCACTGATTTTTGCTAATGGAACCATCATAATAAGCTTTCCAAGACTAAACATGGTAAAAGTCATCCCAAATACAGCTGAATCGCTTGAGAATTCGACAGGTAGAAAACGGGCCATAATTACATCGTTGATCATTCCTGCAAAACTGCAAATAAAAACAGCTATGTATAGTCCAATAATTGCCCTAGTTCTTAGACTTCCATAATTGATTGATTGATTTGTAGTTTTTTTTTTAACAACTTTTTCCACAAATAAATGAATTTTAGATGGTTTAAAGGGATAAGGATTTTTAAAACGCATTCATTACAACTAATGATATGAATAAAAAACTGATCAAAATCGTTTTAGCAATTTATTGGGGAATTAACTTTATATTTGTACTATTATATGGAATTTTTGATGCAATTCTACCATATTTAATTCCTAAACTCAAAAAAGAAAAAGAAATTGACAACTTATCAGATCAAAAAGATAATGTAAAACATTTCTTTATTGTGATCACTATTCCTGCTGTTTCGATTTTATTATATATTATAATTGGTGGAATCTCTCTACTATATATAATTACAGCCTATGCTGTGACTGATATTGTAGTAGTATTCATAATGATGTTCAATCAAAAAAGTCACTTAGCATTTAATGAAAAAGAATCATCAATTATGAATGATTTCAAGGAATTTATCGTTATTTTAATAATCAATATCATAGGCTACGTAATAATCACAATTATATTTGGTGCATTTTTTACTCTTGGTTTTTCAATTTTTATCCTCGCTGATAGTATTTTAGTTTTCAGCTTGATGGTTTTCCTGAAACGAATTAAGGAGGAATCAAAAATAATTGGAAAAGTTGTGAAAAATCGCGATTTGCTTGATTTTAAATCTGAGAACCCGGAAAAACTTTTGGAAAACATTCAAAAGATAGAAAAAATGGCTGATACAAGTATGTCCAACAAAAATTTTGAGCTAGCTGAACAATATTATACTAATTTGCAATTAAAATATGAGACTCTAATCAAAATCTATCAAAAAGATCAAAATAAACCAAAAATCTTGAAATTAAAACCCCAATTCTTAAAAATTAAGACACAAATTTATAAAATTCAAGCCATTAATTATGAAAAATACTACGATGAAAAGATCAAAATGATTAAATCTAGCCAATTAGACAAGAAAAAGAAAAAGAATAATGGAGATTATCAGGAAATATTTGATAAAACTGAGGAGCAATTAATCAAGGCAAAAAAAAATCGTTCTAAATCAGATGTAGAAAAATATTCTCAAAGATTAATTGATTTAAAAAAATACCTATAGGTTCATTTCCATTGGAAACTAGGATCCCTAATTTTTTATTTTTTCACGGAATTTAGATTTTTTATGATTTTCTGAAATTATTAATGAGTTACTAAATTATGTTGTCCGTTAATTATTAGACTGGTGGTTAATGGATACAATTCTTTTATGATTAAGTTTAAGACCCAAAAATATAGTTTTATGATGGAAAAGACTCGACAAAAAAATTTACCAAACACGCGAGAAATATTGACCTAAGAGTGTATTAATAGTAATTATATAATAAAAGAATATAAATATAAAAGAAATAAGCTGTAAATGTAGATATTTTTTCTTTTTAAAATTAATATCTTTTTTTTATTTATTTATTTCTACAAGCTCCAATGGAAATAGTCCTCTCTCTTATGAAGTATTGGTAGGTTAAGATATATCAACTAGCTAAATAACATCTGGAGTAGAAATAGAAAAAATACCCTTAATGTAAGTTAAATTACAATATTAACGATAATGATGCTTTAGGCATTTTCTCAATTGATTATAATTTGAAAGATTCATTTTTTGATCAGGAAATTGGATATTTTCTGGAAATTTTGAAGGTTCGCTTTGAACTATTCGCTTTAAGGGTTTGAAAATTTTATTATAGTTTTTTCTTGTTTGGAGTGTAAATTGAGTTTGGTAGCCCATCGTTTCATCACCGTATTATTTGGATATTCCTTTATAAATAAAAAATCGAAAAAAAGTTTTTTCGATTATATTGACTTGTAAAAAATGGATTATTCATCTAATAATTTGAAGAATACTAAAGGTCTACCTCGGGAATTGGTTGGACGCGAGTATTTTCTAATTAACTGATGGTTTTGTAACCTGGTTAAGTTATCATATACTGTTGTTCTGGGATGATTCACACTTTTCACAAGATCTGATCTTGTCATAGGTCCTTGTTTTTCAAGCATATTAAGTAATTCACGTTGTAATGGGCTAAACATAAGTCCATCTTCAAATTTTGTTAAGTCAACCATTTTTTTCACACACACACTTTTTATTTTTGTAACTCAGAAATAACAACTTTTTAGTCATTATTTTTGATTTGAAGCTTATTAGTAGCTATGAGTTGCTACTAAGCAACATAATCACTATATTTATATAGGAGAGTCTCCTATATAAATATGTCGGTTATTATCGGATTGACATGAATTTGGTCGGTTATTATCGGATTAATAATCACGAAAATCGAAATGGTGTATAAAATGGGTAGTCCAAGCAAATCCTCGCATACTGATTCTTCAAATGAAGAAAAAGAAAGTAAAAAAATATGGATCACACTACCTACAAAATATGCAGATATTTTGGATATTCTTGCTGATGATACACCAGGGAAAACTCGTTCTAATCGTAAATCTGTCACTGTTGAAAAAATGGTTGATGAATATTTAGAAAAACATGAGAAAGAATTGACAGATGATGGAAAATGGGAGAAAATAATCAGTGTAAGAAAGCGAGCAGCCAAAAAACTTGAACGTTCTATCGAAGAAAAAGTACAGTTTATTGAAGTATATATTGATAATTATCCTGAATTTTCAAAACTACAATCTATATGGAAACGCATGAAATTAGTTCAAGATCCAGATGGAATTGATAAAATTTATAATAAAGTTCTGGAGAAAAAAGAGCAAGAAACTTCTGAATTAGATTCCCTTCTAGAAACTATATGATTTGTTTAAGTTGCCAATTAGCAACCTATATTTTTTTAGAAAATTTTCGATATTTTTAAAATTTCAAAAAAAAGGATTATATGGATTTTGGAGATGATTTTTTCTCAAATGTGTCTGATTTCTTAATAGATTTTACTTTAAATACAGACAGCTATATTATGTATGTAATTTGGGGATTGTTATTTTTAGGAGTTTTTAGTATTTTTTGGGGCTTTTTTTTACGAGTAAATAAGAATATTAAGACCGGAGAATTAATCTCTCGTCTTTTCGTTAGTTTTGCTCTTTTCTACTTCCTTTGGTTGGTCATGAATTTACTAAATATTGATTTGACGATGGCATGATCCATAAAATAAAATAAAAATTAATTCGATAACACTTTTTATTAAGCAATTATGGAAACAAAAATAATTTCTTTAGATCCAACTGGGTTTACCAGACTAGATTTGGAAGAAGCTGTTTATTTAATGCAAAATGGTGAAATTATAGGGTTTCCTACTGAAACAGTTTATGGATTAGGAGCATCTATACTCAATCCTGAATCTTTAAAAAAAATTTATTTAGCGAAAGGAAGACCCATGGATAATCCTTTAATTGTTCATATTTCACATATGGACATGTTACCTGCTTTAGTTAAACAAATTCCGGAAAGAATTTCAATACTATGTGATCGTTATTGGCCTGGGCCATTGACTATATTATTTGAGAAATCGGAATTAGTATCTGATCTCGTAACTGCAGGCTTATCAACAGTAGCTATTAGAATGCCAGCAAATGAGATTGCTCGTGCTTTAATTAGGGAATTAGGTGAACCAATTGCAGCTCCAAGCGCAAATAGTTCGGGAAAACCTAGCCCTACAAATGCTATGCATGTTTTCAATGATCTTAAAGGAATAATTCCTTTAATCTTGGATGGAGGTTCTTGTGATTATGGTGTAGAATCAACTGTAATTGATGTTCATTCTAATCCACCTTTAATTTTGCGACCGGGCGGAATAACTTTAGAAGAATTGCAAGAAGTTCTTCCCAACATACAAGTATATGGTAAAAATCAAAAGGATAAAGCTTTAGAAGAAAAACCTAGTACTCCGGGATTAAAATATACCCATTATTCACCAAATGCTCCTGTGATTTTACTAACTGGAACTAATGAAGAAATTCAAGCTAAGCTTCAAAAAACATATTTACAATATAAAGAGAATCAATCAAAAATTGGAATTATCCATACACACAAAACCATAGAATTACCTATTCTTATTTCCCAAGATCAAGATACTTATGTACATTCTTTAGGAATTAATAAAAATGAATTGATAGACTCTCAAGATTTCAACGCAGCTTTAATACAGCAGGGTCTGTTTGCCAAATTACGTGAAATGGATATGGAAAATGTAGATGTAATAATTGTTGAAGCTATTTCGGAAAAAAAAGAAGGACTTGCTGTAATGAATCGATTACAGAAAGCAGCATTTAAAATACTATAATCAAACTATTTTCCTTCCATTTGAGCTTTCATTTGTTCTTCGTATTTAGCCCTTTCTTCTGGAGACATTTTTTCCATTTGTTTCATATATTCTTGTTGGGCTTCCATCAGCTGTGAAATTACAAAAGGTTGCATTGCTTGGGCAAGAACAGGCATAGCAACACGCATTTCGGTTAATTTTATATTCATTTCTTTAGCAAGGTCTCGCATCGCTTTTCGATCTTCTTTTGAGGTTTCTCCATTCCCAATACCTTCACAGTTTTCAGCATCAACCACCATAAATTTTTCCCCATCATATTCAAGAGGATAGGTTCGGCAACTCATAGGGCGATTTTCGTATACTAAACAAGTTTTCTCAGTTTGATTATACATAGGACAAGAAAGATCAACTGGTTCTTCAGCTTCATTCTCACTTTTTGGTTTCATAAAAGCCATTGGATCTTTATCCTGCCTTCCCAAAACTAAATCGATGGTGCCAAAAGGTGTTTTAATAAATTTTAAGTGAGGCATCATGTTTGCCACCACATTACTTCGAGCCCACAAAGTTAGATCGTCCATTACTAAAGGGACAGGTCCCCGTTCAGCACAACATTTTCCACATTTTGTGCAATTAAAAGTAAATTTTTGTTTAGGTTTTTCTTCAGTCATTTTCTTCATCTCCAACTAATTATAATAAAAATTAGGAGTAATTATGGAAGTCTAAGTCACCAAAATTTTAAAAGTTTTTAATAATAAAACTAATTCTTCCTTCTTACCAAATATGTAAGAAGAAGGCAATGATCGAAATGAACAAAGTGGATCCTAATGGGACAATTAAATCATCATATTTTGAGGGACTGATTAATTCAAGTAATGCGGATCCAATGCTTAAAATTAAAGTCAACAATAAAGCTTGGGATGTAGATAGTATCATGGAATTTCCAGGAAGTATTTGTCCGAAGAAAAAGAAAGTAAATAAACTACATACAATTGCCATGGCAATAAAAGCCAGAGATCCTTCCAAAGTTCGTTTACTACCCACCCAAGGAATATTAATGTGATGTTTTCCATATTTCCTTCCAATTATTGAAGCAAATGTGTCAGCAAACATCATAATTAGGATTGCAGCTATTGGATAGTAGTACTTATCGGCCATAGGAATAAAAATAAAGACTAAGATAGTAATAGCGAGACAATAAGCAAATGGACCTTGAAGATATCCTACTTCTTCTTCTTCATCTTCGTTAATTGCGTTATAAAGATCTCTTTGCACCTTAATATGACTTTTTTTCCCACTAGTTCGTGTAACCACTGTCATGACCAAAGCCAGAAATCCAGCAACAATAGGATGATCCAAATAAGGTGTAATGAATACAGCTAGTCCCGAAAAACTGTGAATAATTTTCCGGGCAAAAAGTTGTGAAATGATTCCTTTTTCTCTTAAAAATTTAGGAACTAAAATTGATGTTACCACAACAATTCCCGTTATCCCTATTATTGCCAGATCCTTACTCCAATCTTCCCAAAAGCTCATTCTTGGTCTTCCTATTATAAAATTCTTTTTTTATTAAAGATTGTGTGGATATATTTTTGTTTAAAAAAAAAGCTTTTCCAAATATGCAAGAATTTCTTATTTTTTGAAATAGTAAAGTTTCAATTTTAGATTAGTTTATCAAAAGGAAGAATATTTGATTTGATAATAATGAAATTACTTGTTGTGGATTGTTTAACAGCGGGAGACGGAGAACGAGTTTTTACGCGAGATTTTATTGGTTCGGGGCCTAGATATGTTGCAGGATTTATTGAAGAGATTTCAGATTATCAAATCGAAACATCTTTAATGCGTGGAGAAGATTTTCTATCCTTAGAAACAGATATGCTTAAGATCTTTAATATAATTTGCATTTCAGCAATGACCATGGATTTAGGAATTGTAAAGAAAATCATGAACAAATGGCACTTTACTCATCCAAGTCATCATAAAACCTTATCACTCATTGGGGGACCTATTTCAAGTGATAAAAATATTCTTTACAAAGTAAATTGTGATATTTCTATCCAGAAAGAGGGGGAAATTGCACTAAATATGCTATTTAAAAATGAATTATCAAATTTGATTTCAAATTTAAATGGCAATAATTTAGAATGGAAACAAAAATTTTTTGACAAAATTCCTGGGATTTTGTATCTCAAACAAGCCAATGTATTTCATCAAAATCCCATTCCACCGAATTTAAAGAATTCATGGTTTCAAAATACCACGGGTTATCCTCAAAAAATTCAAGCTTATCAAGATTTTAAATATGCTAGGATCTTCGTTGAGTGTTTGCGAGGATGTTCCAATTTTCGTAGAACTGCATTAACACTTAGTTCTGGGGATTGTTGTGATGATTCTCAATGCAATCAATGTCGTGAAGATAATTTTATTACCCAATTGTCCTGCCCTGCAAATATCCCTGCAGGATGTGGATTTTGCTCCACGATTAATGAATTTGGGGCACCAAAATCTAGATCAATCAATGGGATTATTGAAGAAATTCAATATTTAATAAATATTGGGGCTTGCCGAATAGTATTAGGTGGTCCTGGCTTTTTAGATTTTCAGCGTGAAAATTTGGTAGAAGGAAAATTGATTAATCCGACTTTTCCCGAACCAAATTATAGGGCTTTAAATGAACTTATCGATAAATTGATCAATATTCCTGAAATTCATGATCGGACTGTCCAAGTGTTTATTGAAAATATTAAAGCTGGGTTATGTTCAGATCGCGCATTAGATATCATTGCTAAACTTCCAAATGCTGTTTTTTCAATTGGTTGTGAAACTGGCTCAAATGAATTCGCAAATATATTAGGTCGTCCTGGAATGCCCCAAACAACACTGGAAGCGGTTAAACGCGCCTTAAATCGGAAAATACGAGTGCACGTTTATTTCATTCATTCTCTTCCAGGGGATAATGTTTTCTATGCTAATGAAACTTTAGCTTTAATGAAAAAGTTCGGACAAATCGGTGTTGATAAGATAACACTTTATAAGTATCAAGAATTACCCGGATCTCCATTTCATAATATTCCAAGACATTATAAGCAATTTGATAAAAAAACACTGAAAGTTTTCAACAAAATTAAAAAATTTGTAATTCACTATAACGGCCAACAAAAAATGAAGTTATTGGGTAAAAAAGTTAGAGTTTTTCTTTCAGAAGAGAATACAACTCACCCAAAAGATGCCATAGGTTGGATATTAGAAGGTGGTCCTAAAGTTTCAGTTATAAATTCTGTTCATTTGGTGGGTACTTTTCAAGATATTACTATTATTCAGGTATTAAGTGATAAATTAGTTTTAGGCAAAATAAATTAATTTTTTTTGTTTTTGTTTTTCAATCAAGGAAATTTGAAAAGAAATGTCGGTTTTTATTTTTTGGAGAGAAACCGATATGTTAGATATTAAATTGTTTCGTGAGAATCCGGAAATAATTCGTGAATCTGAAAAAAAAAGATTCCGAGAGACCGAGAATGTAGATAAAGTAATAGAATACGATACAAAATGGAGAGAAACTATTCAAAAACTCCAAGAATTACGCGCTGAACGAAATTCAATATCTAAATCCTTTAAATCTGCCGCAAAGGATGGAAAAGAGAAAATTAAAGAGCTTAAGGAGAAATCCACTCAAATTAAAAACCAAATCCTTGAATTAGAACCAGCTCAAGAAGAATACTTAAAAAAACGTGAAGCTTATCGATATAAAGTCGGGAATATATTAATAGATGGTGTCCCAATTGCGAAAGATGAAGAAGGAGATGAAGTTGTAAGAAAGAGTGGAAATATTCCCAATTTCGATTTCGAAATCAAAAACCATGTGGACTTAGTTGAGCAAATTGATGGAGCTGAGATCAAGAAGGCTTCTGCAATTGCTGGATCAAGGTTCTATTACTTGAAAGGTGATTTGGTTTTATTAAATCTTGCTTTATTGCGATATGCAACTGATTTATTGGTTTCGAGGGATTTTACCCCATTTTGGACACCTTTCTTTGCAAAACATGAGGTTATGGCTGAAGCAGCGGAATTGAATGATTTTACTGAACAGTTATACAAGATTGAGGGTGAAGATCTTTATTTAATTGCAACTAGTGAACAAACATTAGCTGCTTTACATCGAAAAGAAGTATTGGATGAAAAAACCCTTCCCCGTAAGTATTGTGGTATTTCCACATGTTTTCGGAAAGAAGCGGGTTCTCATGGTAAAGATACTTTGGGTATATTTCGAGTACATCAATTTGAAAAAATTGAGCAATTTGTCTTTTGCACCCCTGAACAAGCTGAGGAAATACATGAAATCTTATTGGAAAATGCAGAAATGATTTTCAAATCTTTTGGAATTCCCTACAGAGTAGTTTCAATAGCAAGTGGAGAACTAAATGATAATGCAGCTAAAAAATATGATTTAGAAGGATATTTTCCAGCCAGCGGTGTGTATCGCGAATTAGTATCTTGTAGTAATTGTACTGACTTCCAAGCTAGAAAATTGGACGTCCGTTGTGGTACTTTAGGAGATAAAACGAGTTACAGAACAGCCAACACTCTAAATAGTACTGCCATTGCAACTGAAAGAACTATTTGTTGTATTTTGGAAAATTTCCAGCAAGCAGATGGAACAGTTAAAATTCCAGATGTTTTGGTTCCATATATGAATGGCAAAACATATTTGGGAAAAATAAGAGAAGAATAAAATTTTAATAAATTAGCTGAGTGAATTTTAAAAACTTAAAATTTACCGTTTTTTCGTTTTTTTCTTAATTCTGCTTCCCACTTCCGACGTTTATCCCAAAATGCTTTTTGTCGTGGATTTAAAGCAATCTCTTGAAGTTGACAAAAACCTGAATCTCGTGCTAGTTTAATCCACATAGAGTTTGTTTTAAACTCCCTTCCAGTTGAAAATGCACTTAATTTCGTCAATAAGTCAGTTCTACCTAATTTATATGCTGTAATTGCTCGCATTAAATCCAGTATATATGTTAAGGTACGATGAAGGTGGGCCATATTCAATCCACGAGTATTTAATCGTTTTTGATTATAAAATGTAGGGTTTGCAGATTGACCTGCTTCAACTAAAGGTCGTTGAGCATACATTAATAATATGTCTTGCTCTGTCCATCCAGGTGGAAAATAATCGGAATTAAACCAAAATCCTTTTTTTAATTCCCGAGTTGGATGAGTTTTAAGGTGTTTTGGTGCACGAAGCAAAGGAAAAATGCCCCGATCTTGATAAAATTCCAGACTTTTCTTACAATACGTACCTGTATCACCCATCACCATCTTCCACTCTCCAATTTTAAGATTATTAAAAGCGGTAAAGGTTTTGCGGGATGCTGGTTTATCGTTCATATTGCCTGGAAAAGTCTCAAAATGTATTGGAAGTGCCCGTTTCCAGCTCCCACAATACGCATAAAGTGTCCAATGAACAAATCCAACACCAAGCTTCTTCCCTGAATGACGATAATATCCAGCATCACTATCATTATACTTTGTTGTTTTTGAATTTTTATTGTTGTTACAGTTCGTTCTGACAAATTGACCATCAAAAATCATGATTCTAGGAATGATTATCCTAAGATCAATAGCTTCACGAACTAAGTTATGAAAATAATCCATGACTCGGGAAAGAGGGATACGATTCATAATATAACTGATATCATCCGCGGAGGGAAAGTAGTAAGAATCATGTAAAATCCCCTTCAAAGGATTATCACCAATAAAATATGACATTTTTTCTAAACCTGAATAATCTTTGAATCCAAGCTGGCGACGAAGTAGTTCAAATGCGATAATATCATGAAGGAACATTCCTTTGAAATGAACTCCCTGTATCTCCAATTCATCTTGAATTTTATCAAAGTAACTAAGATCATTCATTTCAAAGATATGATTGAAATATCCTGAAAATTTTGGTAGCGTGTGGAGCATATCCCACTCTGACTGCGGAAGTATGCCTTTTGCATAATCATCATAAGTTGTTTGCCCAAGATTGCGAAATCGCATGAAGTACTTCCGTTTGGGAAGAATATGTGCAATATTTCCGTATATATAATGCTCTAATCGTGTTTGGGATTTAGAAACTATCAATGAAGGGGCTTTCCGGGCGTGACGCTTGAATGGAAACCATTTAAATTTTTTATATACATAGCGATATGTCTTTGGAATCCACATTTCAAGTATTTGAGTTGATTTCAGACCGATATAATCATGTAACTGCATTTGATATATTGAAGGCCGTCGTCGATATTTGAATATTAGAATAGCTGATGCACCCCAGATATTGAATATATTAGTGTAAGGAAAACAAGAATAAAATTGTTTTGGTTTTTATATTATCTAAAATCTTGAAATTGGGCATGATTTTATGCTCATCATCAGATCATTTAAGATCCACTAATTTGGCCTAGCAAACGGGAAATTTTGTGAATGCTAAAAAACGTGTCCACTTTTGCTCGACAAAATTAAATGTGGTATAAAATGGGGGATTCAAAGCCAATGGGTGATAAATTACTAAAAAAAGTGAAAATTACAAAAAGTACGATTCACTCAGCTTACTTTCCTTTTTTTTTTGCAATCAAAACATAAAGGATTTTTGAAAGACACATAATCGTTTTCACCACAAATATGGCAAAATATATCGTTCATTTCTGTTGAAGAAAATCGGTTTAGAGCGCTACATGATCCTCCACAAACTGCACACAAAGGATTTTCAATATTAAATGGTATTTTTTCTCTACAACGAATACAAAACCCATATTTTTTAATCAAATTAAAGTCTCCAATAAAAGTGTAATTTTTTTATATTTAAATTGTAAGTAAGTAAATTTAAAGGCTACAAATTACAAAAAAACTTAATAGGATCATCTTTACAAAATAAGATTGTTTAACAAACTTAAGTTTTTGTATATGAAAGCCAATTTTGGGAAATGAATCTCTCTGAGGAAATCATCAAATGGTAAGAATCAATAAAAATGGGGAAGTATTTGTAAAACTTCTTTACTGGGGTCCAGCTGGTGGCGGTAAAACTACAGCTATTGATACTTTATACCGTTTAACCAAAGAACAATATAGCGATACCGTTGAACCAACTGGAAATCTTACAAAAATAGCAATGGCAAGTGGTTCTACTTTGTATTTCGATAGAGGCATTTTTCAATCAAAAAAACAGTCCAAAATATTTTATCATATTTATACAGTGGCTGGCCAGGCACGTTTTTCACCCTTAAGAAAGAAAATTTTTACAGGAACTGATGGAATTATATTTGTTTTTGATGCACAACGTTCTCGATTGGCAGACAATATTCAATCTTTGAAAGAGTTGAAAAATGTTTCAAACCAACGGCTGATCTCTGAATTACCACTTTTAATTATGGTCAACAAACAAGATCTCCCAAATACGATGAAAAAAGCAGAAGTTGAACAAATTTTAGCACAAGAGAATCTCTTCTTTGCTCCTAGGGAAAAATTACATGCTTGGAATCCAATTGTTTATGAAACGATTGCTCTATATTCAAATGCGCAAAATGTTTATCAAATTTTTGCTGAATTAGCAAGAAGAACAGCACTTTATCAGGCTTTAGGGAATGGAAAAGCACCTGATATGACTAAAAAACCAAATCTACCATCTCATGTTCCAGATTTATAATAAACGTTGTGTTTCCATTTTTGGGTTTCTAAATTTTTTTCGCTTTATCAAAAATACTGGTTCTTCTTTCTGAAAGCAAAGTTTAAATCGGAGGATGGGAAATTCGAAAATTTATTTAATTATGTCGACTTCAATTTTATCATTAGCAAGTGATAGATGATTATTACTATGGTTAAATCTGGATACGCTTATATTAAAGAAACATTTCAACAACATGATACCTCCCACAATTCTGAATCTTGGAAACGGTTGATCAAATTTCGACATGGTCCAACTACTGTTCGGGTGGAAAAACCCACAAACTTACCTCGAGCTAGAGAAGTGGGTTATAAAGCTAAACAAGGGTATGTTGTTGCAGTTACAAAAGTTAGACGTGGAACTATGCACAAAATTCGACCAAAAATGGGTCGTAAAGCGGGTAATTTAGCCGTTTCAAAAATCACTCCAAAGAAGAGTCTTCGATGGATTGCTGAGGAACGAACTGCCAAAAAATACCCAAACTTAGAAGTTTTAAATTCCTATAAAATTGGTTCTGATGGACAAAGTCACTTTATTGAGGTGATAATGGTAGATCCTTCCCATCCTGTTATTGCTTCTGATTCAAAAATTAATTGGATTTGTAAACCAAATAATACTCGACGTGTATATCGCGGATTGACATCTGCAGGTAAAAAAACTCGTGGTTTACGCAATAAAGGCCATGGTGCAGAAAAGATTCGACCATCATTACGCGCCAATCGCAATTTACGATAATTTTTTTTCTTTTACGCTTTTTTTCGATTTCTACAATGAAAGGGGACTTTTTTAATGCCAGCAAATGAGCAATCTGGAATTCCAAAATTTAAAATTCGACAAATAGATATTCGAACTCATGCTCATGCTACTGAATCTATTGATAAAGTGAAAAAATTAGTTCAAAATCTCTTTTCATTTGATTTAACCGAAAACGAATTCATTATTGAGCATTGTTCCGGTCAATATGGTCAACGAATCTCTTCCTTATTAGTCCGATTGAAAATTCAGAAATTAATAAAACAAGCTCTTGAAGACCTTGCTCATCATTTATCAATAATTGAAAAAGAAAAGCTTGCTTCGGAATTTCATTCAAGGTTAGATGAAAAATTCAAATTTTATTTCCGTTTAGATAAGCAAAATTCGGCCATGGGTCATATTTGTCTAGGAAACAAATCGGAAACGATTCAAGTAATTATAATGATCCAGAATAAAACACCTAATATTCCAATTTCAGTTGAAGCTGCAAGGGATTATTACAAACAATTGCATCTTATAGAATAAAGGGGCAAAAAGAAAGCATGTATATTAATAGTTGTATTCCATGGATGAAAGATCAGACAGAACTTCAGAAAGTTGTAAATTTATCATTTAGATTAGGGTATCAAGCAGGAATTATTGATTTACGGAGTGAAAAGGAGTATAATGAGTATAAAAAATCCTCATTTTATCATTCCGAAAATTTAAAATTAGATTTTCCAATAACAGTTTCAAAAATTCCCCAAATTAAACCTTTAAATCAACCTATAGCACTAATCCCAAGAATTACTTTAACTATTAAAAATCCAAATGATCTGAAACAGAAACTATCATTTTGGGTTTCAAAACGTATTTTAATTGCTGTAGAATCGATTCATAAAGAAACATTAGAAGTCGCAGCCAGAGATGGACGAGTTGATATCATATCTATACCAAGTATGCGTTTTCAACAAGCGTTAACAAAGGGAATTATATCTTTAGCGCGCCAAAATCAAATTATGTTTGACTTAAGTATAACACCTTTATTGGAAGTTGAGCATTTTAAAAGGACCCAAATATTGCGGGTTTTATATAGGCTATTTAAAAGTGCTAAGCCCATTTCAAATATCTATATTCTGGGGAGTCATGAAAATATTAAAAATAATTCAATGTTGATTCGAGGTCCAAGAGAGACCGTAGCTATACTCACTTCAATTTTGCATATTCCGGAATATTTCGCAAAGGAAATGGTTAGTAAGAATTTAGAAAAATTATTTTTAAGATACATTAAACGTTATTTATCGCTATTTATTGAACCAGGGGTGGAAATTGTTGATATTATTAAAGAAGGTGAAAAAAAATGAAGTATATTAGACAACGATACATTCTTTTTGAGATATTGACAGAAATTCCAACAGAAATCGGAAAAGATGCCGTAATTCGGAAGATTTGGAAAAAATTAATTCGTTTATATGGAGAATTTACAACTTATCATGTGGGATTATGGATGATTCGATGGGATTCTGAGCATAGAATCGGGATATTACGCTGTGATAATATAACTAAATCAGAAGTAATTGCTGTCTTGAGTTTAATCAAACAAATTAACTCCATTCCAGTTATCTGTCATTCGAGAAAAACTAGTGGAACTATAAAAAAAACACTTAAGTTATGGCGTCAATATTTTAAAACAGCACCTCCCAAACGTGATGATAAATAATTTGAAAACTAAATATCCTGTGGATGTTGACATTACTTCAATAACTGAAGGTTTCATTAGAAGCAAGGCTGTTTATGACAGTTTATTGCTTTCAGATAAACTTCCTCAATTATATTCTCTAAAAACTAAATTTTTAATAATCTATGCAATTTATCCAAAATTATCACGAATTACTTGTTATCCGATAAAATCGACCTTGATTTGGAAATTAAAAATTGTATTAACTTCTTCAAATGCTAAAATAGTATCCCGAATTGCTTCTTTTTTAAAAATGTACGAAATTATTCATACAACTGGTATAAGTGCACAAAATGAAAAGTATATAGTAGAGAATTACATAACTGGGAAGAATAGTTGGGAGCAAGCAATTGATTTATCACTCGAGATTAATAAAATAGCAGAAGTTGAAAAATGTTCTATAGAAATTATTGAATAACTGAAAAATATTAACTATTCCCTGATATAAAAGAAATCTTAGTAACTAAAAAAAATGTCGAAAAAGTTTTTTCAATCACAAAACTTTTCATTAATGAAGCTTTCATGAAATGTATATAAACAAAATTTGAGTTTTTAATATATGGCTCCAGCGCAATTATCCGATGACAATCTTGATTGTACTAAACAAGAGATTGAAGAACTAAAAAGCTATAAATTTTTGCTTGGGGACTATGGAATCGCCATGTTAGTAGCGATCGCGAGAGGAGCACAGAATTGTGAATCTATTAGAATGTTATCGGGAGTTCCACCCGCTTGTATAACTGGAAGAATGCCAGTCCTCTTGAACTTAAAATTAATCGAAGCAACACCTAAAATGGAATATTTAATAACTGAATGTGGGCGCAAATTTCTGAAATGTATTGATGAAAATGTATAATTTTTTTTAGCAAAGATCACAAAACATAAACTCTTTTTTCCATTAATTCTTATTTTACTTGTTGCATTTCGGTGCAACGCGAGAAACAAGCCGTACTCATCGATGTTAATCGATGATACCCTTAGGCAATGATGATCCTATGACAAGCGGAGTTTACCAACGATGATGTTGTCGCCCCACGCTGAGCCACTCATGTTTATCTAAGTTGTTTTTGTTATATATATCCCTCTTTATGAAGGAAAAATTGAAATTGTTAAAAATTATTATCAATTACTTGAGATTGGATGTAAGTTTTATCAGAAAGCTGATGAAGTTTTAAATCCAGTTCATCAATTCGTTCTTGAAGGTTAAGAATTTGAAATATTCGTTGATTTTCTGTTGTCCCTCCATATATATGTAAATCGATTATAAGAAGAATGAAAGCATTTAGACTGAGCCCTCCCTTCTTAATTTTAAGAGCATGTTTCATTTCTATTGGTATCCATATTGTTTTTTCAATCTTCTTGGTATTAAATGCACAAAGATTTGAAGTAGTATTTGGGCGAATTGGATATTGAGGGATTGTTTGAGAATTTGGAACTTTTTGAAAACAAGATCTTAACCATTGACTAAAATTAATGTGAAAAACAGAATAAGGTTGGTTTTCTTCTAAATGAGTTTTCCATTCTTCCCATTTGTGAAATGGGATATAAATTTTAAGTCGTGCTTTTCCCCTTCGTTTTTCAACCATAATGTATAAAATAAAATATACTACAAAAATATATAAATGATCCTATTTGTCCCCTAAAAAAGGACTAATTTTTAAATATCTCTTTAAAAACAGGCTTTAACTAGTTTACAAAGAATAAAAATGCCTGAAAAAGTGTATGATAAAGTTTCCACTAATTCAGATATGTCATTAGGTACCGTGGCAAATCCGGATGATCAAACAAGTGGAAAACACGAGATTCGCGTTGCTATAGCGGGATTAGGTAACTGTGCTGCTGCCTTAGTAATGGGAATAGAATTCTATAAAAATATTTCACCAGAAGATTCCTATATCAATGGATTAATGAATCCAAGTGTGGGGGGATATTTATACAAAGATATAAAGATTGTGGCAGCTTTTGATATTAATTCATTAAAAATTGGTAAAGACATTCGTGATGCAATTTATGAAGCCCCAAACGTAGTTCAACCGATTGTATCTCATGAAGATATGCCTGTCACCGGAGTAAAAGTTAGCGCAGGGCCTATTTTAGATGGTTGTGCACCTCATATGATAGATTCATTTCATTGTTATAAACCTGAAGAAATTCCAACATGTGATGTTGCCAAGGTGTTAAAAGAATCGAATGCAGAAATCTTGGTCAATTTCCTTCCTGTTGGGTCATTTGAAGCTTCAAGAGCCTATGCTCAAGCGGCTCTTGATGCAAGTTGTGGATTTATTAATGCCATACCAGAATTCATTGTGAGTGAGCATATCGACGGTGATAAAGATTGGGTTGCTGAATTTGAGAATAAAGGATTACCATGTGCTGGAGACGATATTAAAAGTCAAGTGGGCGCTACAATCTCCCATCGAGTACTAGCAAAATTATTTTTAGATCGTGGAGTTGTAGTAAAAGATACATATCAATTGAACATTGGTGGTAATACTGATTTTGAAAATATGAAAATGGAAAATAGATTGACAACTAAGCGGAAATCAAAAACATCTGCTGTAACCAGCTGTTTACCTTATGATATTGATTGCAGAATTGGTCCTTCAGACTATGTTCCCTTCTTAGAAGATAAAAAAATCTGTTACATAAGAATAAACGGTATTACATTTGGAGGATTGCCTTTGGTGGCTGATTTAAAACTTAGAGTTGAAGATTCTCCCAATAGTGCCGGAGTAGTATGTGATATAATACGAGTAATGAAATTAGCATTAAATCGAAAAATTGCGGGTAGGCTAGAATCCATCAGTTCTTTCAGTTTTAAACATCCTCATATCCAACCTCCTTCAGATGTTTTGGCAAAAGAGTGGGTAAAAGAATTTATTGAGGGTAAACGTAAAAATTAATTTTTTTTTTTTATTCGTCATTCATCAATTTTTTAAGAAGATCTTTTTGGAGTTCAGCGATTTTTTGTTTTTTATATTCTGATCCCATTTCATTATCGAAAAAATCTTGTTCATTATCAATAAGTTGGTCATCTAAACTATGAGATGAAATCAGTTCATGATTAAAATCCATAGAATTTAATTTATTTATGGGTTGTTTTTTTTCATTTTCAGTAGTAAGTGAATTGGTGCGATGTGAATATGGTCTAGCAATGTAGCCTTTAGTTTCTTTTGGCAACAAACGTTTTAAATACTCTGGGAAGCTTGCTGTAAGGACAATATCTGTTTTCAACATATACCGAAGGACGTTATTATATGAAAATGCTTGAATCACACTATTTTCTTGCAATAAATCAAGAGATTTCAATAAAGCTTTTGAAGAAGATTCTGAAACCATGGAAATAATCTTTTCCCTAGGCAAGGGACCTTCTCGCAATTGAGAAATCACATTATATATTTTGGGATTGGCGATTAATTTAAACAATTCTAACGAATCTAGAGGAGTAGGCTGATAATACTCAAAAAAATCCCTAACTTCATTTATATAAATTACAGTCAATTCCGCATTTCCTGGAGATCCTTCTTCTAAATCAATGATACAATTGGGAGGCACTCTCTGAATAAAAACTTCTTTGACCAGTAATACATAGTTATCTAGCCCTATTTGATTGACAAAAATGAATTTTTCTTCTTCAAGTTCTTCTAATATTTTTTCAAGGCTAAACGCTGGAAAAACTGTATCAAACCATTTTTTGAGATCCTCTAAAGATATTGGACCCTTAGAAATCTTTTTTATCACCTTAAAAATTTCTGGTTTAGCCATGACCGTTGCCCATTTTTCTTCTTCTGTTCTTTCCCTTAATTCCTCAATACCCATCCAATATAATTCGCGTACCCAAAATTGCAAATCTTCTTTGTATTTTTTTATATCTTTTTCGTCACCATCAGATACTTGTGCATCATCAGCATTATAAAAGGCTTTATAAATTTCCTTGTTCAATTTTAAACGATCAGCGAAAGCATTGCAAAAATCAATGATTAACCCTTCAACAATTGAATTTGGATTAGAATCCATAATAAAACTAATCATTAACATCTCTTTTTTTCCACGTGCAAATTGACTTTCAATCTCGAAATAATAGTTCATGGAAGCGAGTTCATTGAATTTATGGGTAAAAAACCCTTCTTCATAGGCTTGATCCATTCCATCTGCTAATCGTGCTTTTTCTTCTTTTAATAATATATCTTCGGGATAAGAATAAAAAACCATGGGTCCAATTTTTCTATGAAAATAACTAATTGCAACTGCAGCTTTCATGTCTGATTCATCAATTGGTTTTTAAATCTAAAAAATTATCTTATTTTCAAACTAAAAAAAAAAATGATTAAAATAAGCTAAAAAATTTAATGGTTAAAATTTAATGGTTAATAATAGGTTATTGAAAAAATTATACGGAATAAAAAATGATTAAATTTGTAGTATTTGATCTTGATGATACATTATTTAATGGAACTTTATTAGTTGAAAAAGCACGGAAAGCCTCAGTACAGATGATGATAAAATATGGTTTACCTGTAGAGGAAGAATATGCTATTAAAATTCTAAATGAAGTTGTTTTAGAATTTGGCTCTAATAGCGAGTCTCATTTAGATAATTTAATGATTCGTTTGCAAAATGATCCTAAAGTAAAGTTAAGTGAATCCTATAATATCAATAAATATGCTGCTGCTGGTATAATGGGATATCATCGGGAAAAAGTTAAACATTTCAAGCCTTTTAAAGATGTAATTAAGACTCTGGAGAAGTTGCGAAATAATGGTATTAAAAGTGCAATAATAACGGATGGATCCCCCAAAAAACAATATGAAAAAATATTGAGAATGAAAATTGAAGATTTACTTGATGAAATTATTATTTCAGATGAAGTTGCAGCCCGAAAACCGAATCCATTCTTGTTTGAATTGTTTTTAGAAAAACATAATTTAAAACCTGAGGAAGTAATATATATCGGAGATCGAGTAGATAAAGATATTACACCTGCGAAAACTGTGGGAATGATTACGATTTTGATTCACAGGGGAACGAAATATGATCCAAATATTACCAAACAAAAATATAAAATAAAACCGGATTACCATGTTAACAATCTTTATGATTTGTCAACTGTAATTAAGGTTGAAAATAAAAAAAGTGAGCAAAATGGGAAAGAATAAAAATACAAATAAAGGAGGTTCACCCTCTAAAGGTGGTTCTGCAATAAAAGGCGGAAAAATCGGTGCGAGTCATATACTGGTTAAAAAACTATCTGAAGCTCAGCGAATTAGGGATGATATAGCTGCTGGAGCCGATTTTCGGGATATGGCTGTGAAATACTCAACTTGTTCGAGTAAGAATAAAGGAGGAAATCTTGGAGTTTTTGGAAAAGAAAAAATGGTTTCTGAATTTTGGAATGCGTGCACAAAATTAAGCGTTGGACAAATTTCGGAACCAGTTAAATCTCAATTTGGATATCACATTATCAAACGAACCAAGTAATTTTTTTCGTATTTTTTAACCACTTATAAAGTCATAACAATATCAATTTCAAAAGTTATCTCTTTTGGAGGGTTAAGCTTCATGGTTATTCAAAAAAAAATATTATTTGCAGGTTTAGATAATAGTGGAAAATCTTCTATAATCCTTTCGTTCCAAAAAAAATTTTCTTTCATGAATAGTACTCCTACGATGGGATTGGAACGCTCTAATATAACAACATCCTCATTATTAGGACTAAAATTTGTCGCTTGGGACATGGGAGGACAAGGAAGATTTCGAAAGAGGTACCTTGAAAAAAAGTATCATATGTTCACAAATACTTCTGTCTTATTTTATATCATTGATATCACAGATTCCAATAGATTTAAAGAATCTTTAGATTATTATCTCAAGATCTTGGATAATTTTATTTTATTAGATGAAAATCCCCAGATAGTTGTCTGTTTTCATAAAAATGATCCTGATATCAAGGAGGATCCTAATATCTTAGAAAATATAGTATTCTTATCAACAAAAATTACTGCAATTTCAAAAAAGTTTTCATGTAGTATAAACCAAACGAGTATTCACGATATATCTACAATATACAAATTATTTTCTGAAGGCGTTATGAAATCATCTCCTGTTTCACAAATGATATCCGCTCAATTAAAAGCATACACAAAAATAACTTCTTCTTTAGCAGTATTGATACTTTCAAATGATATGTTAACAATTGGAAATCACTCGAACCATAATCATTTGTTACAAATTTGTGAAAAAATTGGGCCTAGATTTCTTTATACAATGTCCGAAATTGAAGAGTTGAAATTTTCTTCACAGAACTTAATTTTGAACGTAAATTATGATATTATTGAAAAAAATAGCTCTGTCAATAAGCATTCTGCAATTCTTTTCATGCAATCTTTTGATATACCTGAAGGAGAAGTATTGAATATAGTAACGTTGGCAAAAAATACAAGGACCTATCAATTGAGTCAAAATTATTTGCCAATATTAGCATCCCAAATATCTAATATATTAAATATTTCAACATAATGAAAACAAAAAAAAAATGTATTACAACTGAACTCTAATAATTTTTGAGATTTCTTTAAATCTTGACCGTAAAGTGACTTCGGTAACTTGTATTGTCTTTGCAATAATACTTTGTGACCGATTTTGATGATGGTGTAAACAAGATACATAAATCGCTGCAGCTAATATTCCTTTAGGATCTCTTCCCGCAATGTTATATTTTTTTGAATATAGTTTAATTATTTTAATTGCAGTTTTTTCAACTTCATTATCTAATTGTAGGGCTGTAATATATTTTGGTACTAATATTATAGGATCTAATGTTGGGACACTCAATTTCAACTCTCGAATAAGAGTACGATAACAACGTCTAACATCCCGAGGATCGCTATCTGTAAATTTTAAAATTTCTTGCAAAGTTCGAGGTATTCGTTCTGCTCTGCAAGAATAATACAAACTTGCTGCAACCATAGCTTTAATTGATCTCCCCCTAAGCAATTTTAATTTGAACGCTTGTCGATATATTTTTGCAGCAAATTCCTTAACTCTTAAAGGAAGGTTCAGTAAACTTCCGATTCTTTTAATTTCTGTGGCCGCAATAAGCATATTTCGATTGGACCAACTCATTCGGGTGTTCCATTTAATTATTCTCTTCATTCTTTGAGATAGGGCAGTATTTGTGTCGATAACTGTAGCTAAACCTAAATCAGGCAATAATGCCGAAACAGGGCTCCCTGTTTGATCTCGCTTTGATTTTTCATCCATTGAAAAGGATCTTCTTCCTTCTCTTCCATGATCAATGATATGATGAGAAATTACTAATCCACAATTGATACAAACACTTTCTCCCCGAGCTTGATCAACAATAATATTGTTGGATTCACACTCAGGGCAATAATTTAACTCCATTTCTTGATTTAACATGTTTTTTTCT
Source organism: Candidatus Lokiarchaeum ossiferum (assembly GCA_025839675.1). GTDB lineage: Archaea > Asgardarchaeota > Lokiarchaeia > Sigyniarchaeales > Promethearchaeaceae > Lokiarchaeum > Lokiarchaeum ossiferum. The sequence goes on along the minus strand of CP104013.1, from coordinate 3,317,784 downwards.
TTGATAAAGGCAACTTCATTCATTTTTTTTATTCCTTTTGTTAATATTTTTGGTATAAAACCCTCTAATTATTTTATTAAAATTTTTAATTATTGTTAATAAAACTATCGTGGTCATATATTTAAACTAACTGAAAAAATTCTCCGCAGATAATTTACCTCTAGAAAATTCATCAAATAAAATAGAAATCAAAAAAAAAGATTGATATCAAAGAAATCAAATTGGTGCATTATTGAATATATAAAAATGTGATTGAATTTTCTAATTTTTTTTTTTTTTGAATATATTATAATGATCTTTTAACGATAAAGAACTTAATTATTAGTAATATAGAAAAAATGAGATGATGCTAGGAATTGCCATTATTAGAATATAAAAATAAAAAACCACAAATCGATCCTTCTGCTTGGGTTTCTCCAAATGCAACTTTAGTTGGAGATATTAAAATTGGTCCTAATTCCGTAATTTGGCCTGGAGTTTTCATGAGAGCTGAATATGCTCCAATTTCAATTGGTCAATATGTAACTATTTTTGATGGAGTAATGATGTTCACAAGATCTGATAAAAGTCCAATTGATATTGGGAATTACACGATAATTGAAACTGGGACATGTATTTTTGGAACTTTTATGACTGATTATATTACCATTGGGGAAAATGTTTTAGTTAATGAGAGATCTTCCATTGGTGAAGGGGCAGTAATTATCGCTGAATCAACGATAGCGTCGGGAATGATTGTTGCAGAAAGAGCAATAATGAAAGGAAATCCTGCATCAGTTATTCGAGAGCAATCCAGAAATGATTTATTAAAACAAAAAGAACGTGCTGAACATTACACCGAAATGTTCATTCGTATGCGGCGAAAATTACCCAATCTTCAACCCTATGCGATTACAGAAAATGCTTTACTACGAGAATTAATCACTATTAAAGAAAGAGAGTAAAAATTGCAATTTACCAAGGATCCCAATCTGTTTCCTTCAACATTTTTCTTTTTTGGGGTTTTGGTTCTACCGGTTGTTGAATATTTTTTTTTTTTTCCGCCTGTCTAAGGTTGATTGGTATATTTGGCATATTTAAATCTCTTTTTAATTTGTTTTCGCCTAAAGATTTTACCGCTGCGAGCCCTAAATCTAAGTTATCTAGGGTTTCAGAAATGGCTTTAAGATCTAAATCATCAGATATTCTTTCTGACTTAATAGATTTTTCCAGAATGGGGACCTCTTCTAATATATTTTGGTTTTGAGCCAAGTGCTCAGGAGATTCGATTAACTCCTTAAAACTCGATAAAATTCCAAAGAAATTTTTAAATTCAAGATAGTTCATTTGAAAAGAAACTTCGGTATTTTGTTCATTGACTAAAGATATGGAGACTTTTACTAACTTTCCACTACTCTCCGTCGATCTTAATACAAATTTTCCGGCAATATCTTTTCTTTTAATTGACCAAACCGTTTCTTTAGATTTTTCTAGCTTCAACATTGTTCCCTTTTTTTTTATATTAATATCTTGGATAAAATGATTTTTATCATTTTGCTAAAATTGGATTTATTTTTTCCCAAATTTTCTCAATCAAAAGTGCTGAGATATGTGTTGGGTTGAATGTGATATTATTTAGAATAAATTCAGTCTCTTTGGCATATCTATTTCCAAATTCTATTGGATTTTTTTCAATATCTGAGACATTATGTAATCGATCTGCCAGTTTTATCAATTTTGCTTTCTCACTCATCATATTTATTTTTTGAGTTAAATACTGTGGTTTTCCCATTTTCTTTTCAATATCTCGATTTGTAGTTAGTTCCTTAACTAATAATGTAATCTTTTGATGGAAGATTGATTGAATTTCTTCAAGGGTTGTATTTGTATCCTCCACAGTGTCGTGTAAATAGGCTGCACAAATGATCTCTTCATCGGATGTATATTCTTTTAAAATCTTTACAACCCCTATTGGATGATTGATATATGGTGTTCCATCAAATTTTCTATTTTGCCCCAAGTGTTTTTTTTGTGCAAAATTAAGTGCCAATTGAATTAAATCGGACATAAATTACTAGAATCTTTCATTTTTAAAAAATTTGAATTTTTAACAATATTAAAACCAAAAAATTCAAAATTAAATAAATCTTTAATCTTACTAGAGAAAATTAGGGCTCGTGGCCTAGCCAGGCTTTTTTTCGGATAAAAAAAATGCAATCATTCCGATAAAATGGTCAATAGGGCACTGGACTTCTAATCCAGCTGTCGCAGGTTCGAATCCTGCCGGGCCCGCTATTTTCATTTCGAGTTCTTTCTTTGTAGAATTAATCGGAAATTGAAGGAAAATTTGTTTCAATACGTTGGGCAGCAATACGGAAAACTTTCACTGTATTCATCAAATTTTTAATATCTCTTCCTGCACCTACTAATACAAACCGACCCGCATTCGTAACAACAATATAACCGTTATCAGCTCGGATGATTGCTTCCGAAAGAGATTCATTAAACACACTGGTCATAGCCATTTTTCCTGTCATCATAAGTGCAGAAGCAATACCTGAAAGAGCATCGGAGTCTACGGTATATGTTGGTAGACTAGCATAAGCGATCTGGTATCCTGTGTCAGTAACCAGTGCAATTGCTTCAATATTTGTATTTCCAGTAATATAAGTGATTTCTGGTTCCAATTTCATAATATCACTCGGTTCTAATCCAATGTCTCCGCCAAATTGTGTCATGTCTTGTGTGCAATCCTATAGGTACTAAATCATTCCAACTGAAGAAAAATATTTCTATGGATGAAAAGTCACCTTTACTTTCTAAAATAAAACTTTCAATGATATTAATTTTTTTACTGTAAAAAATATATATTATCAATAAGGGGAGAAAAATCTATGAGCATGATGGAAGAATTTTTAGAGTTACAAGAGAAAGTATCGAAACTAGAAAAGAAATTGAAAGAAAAGGAAAGTGCAATTGATCATAAAGATGAGAAATTGCTTAATCTGAGTGAAAAGATGAATCAAATCATGAACGAGACTGCAAAAGCCTCTTCGGATACACGACATTTCCGAAGTATGGTTTCAGTTCTTGAAGATGAAAAGAAAAATTTGGAACGGGAAAGAAATCGGTTACTTAAAGAAATTGATACTCTAAATTCACAAATAAAACAATTTTCTAGTATCGTTGAAACAACCAATCAAACTTTGCAGGCTAAGGAAGAATCTTTATTATCTAAAGAAAAACAACTGCAAAATAAAGATCTGCTTATCAATGAAAAAGATCAAAAGTTAGAAGAGTATCGAAAGCAATTTGAGCTACAATCTGAAGAGAAAGTGAAGAAATTTGAGGAATTGTCTGCATTTATGGAAAAAATGTCAAATGAAAAAGTATCTTTAGTAGAGCAAGTAGCAAATCTAGAAAAAAAAATTGCAGATTATGTTCAAAAGATTAAAACCACTAAAGAAAAATCTCGAGCTGCTCAAGATGGATTGTTAGGAGCTTCCATGGAAATGGAAAAAGTTAGGGAAGAAGCATCGAAAATCAATCTTACATTACAAGAGACTATCGCAGAACTTGAACAAGTAAAAAAAGAAAAGAACGAGTTGGAAACTAAATTTGGTATTAGCTCTGCAGACTTAAAACAAAGTGAAGAAAATGATTCTCTTGATAAAGTAGTTATTCAAACTTCAGAAATAAATAAATATAAAGAACGAATTGCTAGTTTGGAACTCAGTTTAGAAAAGCTACAAAATGATAAAGCCAGTGAAGAACAAAAAGAAGTACTTGAAGATGAGGTCTTTTCTATGGGAACTGGGACATATAAAAGTATTTCTGCATTAATTGCCCATTTTAAATTTAAATTGACAAATGTTCGTAGAACAATTCGCATTATATTACCTGAACTCTCTGTTATTGAGAGGTTCGGATTAACTGATGTATTTAATGATTTACCCAAAAATATTTTGAAGAATTTAGCATGTAATGTGGATCATAAGCATGATAAACAAATGTTAAATCTTTTACAAGAAAATAATTTTAGAGTGACAAATTATCAAGGAACAAAGCTATTTGCTTTATCGATAGACAATATTACGGCTGCTTTAGCTGTTTATGATGAAAAAGAAGACAACATTACGGGAATTTTTTCTAACAATGAAGAATTGGTAAGATTACTTTCTCAAGCGATTATGAACCCATTTATCAAGGGAGTTAAGTTGAATTAAAAAAACCAAATCTACAAATTTAATAACAAAAAAAAGAATAAAAATAACATACGAAGGTAAAAAATATGGAAGAACAGTTAAATGATATTTCGCGGAAGATCGATAAAATGGATACTTTATTCACTTCGACTCTGACTAAAGTAAATGAACGTGATGAAACGATCAAACAGAAAGATGTTAGAATTACGGAACTTACTGATAAACTAACTCTTGTTTCGAAAGAAAAAGATGATGCTCTTTGGGCAAAAATTGATTTAATGAAACAAATAACTGCTGAACGTGAGCAAATGCATTCCCAACTAGCAAATTTGCAGCAGGATTTGTTGCAAAAGGATCAAAAACTGAAAAAACTCAAGGAAAAATCCAGAGCGGCTCAAGATGGTTTAATTGGGAGTTCATTTGAACAAGACCGACTTAAAAAAGAAGTTGAAGAGAAAGATAAATCCTTACAAGAAATTGAAGAAAAAATTGCATCCGTTGCTACAGGTTCTACTGGAATACTGTATGATGTCAGTAGTAGTATTGAATACATAATGGAAAGAATTAAAGAAGCAAACCGTTCATTAAGAATTGTTGTGCCGACAATTGAATTCATGGAGCAAACTGGTCTTCTTGCGGCAGTAAATGAATTACCTGAAAGTTGTGTTGTAAATATAGCAACTTCATTAGATATCGCAGAACATTCATCAATAATTGAAACATGGAAAAATCGAGGATGGTACGTCAATAATTATCAAGATAAGAATTTTCTTATGGCTAGTTCAAATGGGTCAAATGTGAGTATTGCTTTTATTACTCAAGGGATGGTATCTGGATTTTATTCAAATATTGCAGATTTAGTAACAATATTCAAACAAGCTTTGATGCATCCATTTATTAAAGGTCAAAAGCTTTAATTTTACTTTTTTTCTATTCTAATTCTAATCCCTATTTTGATATTATTGCGTCTATTACAGTCGTTTCTAATGCGGGAGAAAATGGCTTCACAATTCTAGAACTAAGTATTTGAACTATTTTTAAATTAACTTTTGTCAAATTTATTTCAAGTTTTTTTCTCGCCTCTTCCAAGGGATCTTCTCGTTTTTCATTAAACTGATAAATATGCAACAGACATCCATTTGGATGAATATATTCTGGGAGTATTTTGATAAATTCAATATTTTTTTCTGGTAAATTCATGATAATTCTTACCACCTTACCCTTCAATTTATAATGATAGGCATTTTCTCCTATATTTGCAACATTTAAGTTAACGAAATCAATGTTATATTTATTCATTTTATTTAGATCAACATTTTGCTTTGCGAGTCTAATTGCATCAGGGTTGATATCGGTACCGATATATTCATTTTTTGGATATTTACGTGCAATTTGAATTAAGTAAGGTCCAACCCCACAAAACATATCCCAAATTATTCCATTACTATTGAGATTTATTTCAATATTTGAGATACGATTGCGCTCAAATGCTAGGCGTGGTGTGAAAAAAGTGCGTTCTATATCGATTAAAAATCTACATTGATTTTCTCTGTATTCTGTGATTGTTGATTTTTTTCCTACAATGTATTTAAAATGTCGTGTTCTATAAATCCCATCAATATTTCCGGCTTTTTCATAAACTGAATCCAAATGTGGATTATTTTTCAATAGTAATTCTCCAATTTTGAAAATAAAGGGTCTTAATTTTAAGTGTTCTTCTCGATTTAATTCAATGATTGCAATGCTTCCTAAAATATCGAATGATCTTGGAATAAGGGCATTTAATTCAGAAGGAACTACAAGCTTAATTAGATCCTTTAAGGAGTTTTTTTTCTTTTTCTCCTTTTTCTGTAAAAAATGTTGGCTTTCTTTTGAATCAATGGAATAAGTTTCAAGTGAATATTTTTCCTTTTTTTTAGAAAAGTTTTCTGGGAGGTTTTTGATTGGTATATAAAGTTTTAACTGGTGAGTTATGATTTTGAATTCAGTTTTAATTAAATTTTGTTCCTTTAACCAAGGAATTATTATATTTCCAAACTTCTGGTCTACACTCAGAATTAAAGATTTTCGGGGAATTTCAGACATAATTCATCATTTTGACATTTTTTTTCTTCATAAAATCGAACATGCAATTGATTATGCGGATTTTGAAGATATGAAATTAAATTTCGGTTTATTTCCGCTGCATTTTTCGAACAATTGATCAATGCAGTTCGATCTGAAATAAATTCACTTAAACGAAAAACAATGGATATTTCAGAAGTCATATTTAAAAATTTGTTTCCAAAACCAAAGAAAAAATCTTGATATGGGCCAGCTGAGAGAGAAACCTTGATTTTGGCTCCTTTTTGTATCGCTTTTTTTAATTCTGGAGAAAAATTCCCAACTGCTTTGGTACTTCGTGTTGCAATAATACAATTACCCCTAGGTGTGAGAAATTTCTCAGTTGTTATTTCTATAGTACTTCTATGGGTTCCTAGAACATTTTTGTGTCCAAAGGCATAAATTTCATCTAAAATTGCTTTTTCGTTATTTTCACCCATTTATTAGCTCCTCAATTGAATTAAAAATAGCAACATTTATACCAGAAAATCTTTCTTGAATTGCTGGTTCTATATATGAAATAATATGGGAAAATGGATCAAAAGGCTCTACTTCATTATATTCTGAAATGAATTCCTTTGGAATTAGTATTTGTATGCTATCTACGGTTTTCACATTTATCGAAAGCATCTTGATCAAGTCTTCAAGAATAATTTTTTTATGGGAGTTATTTTCAGAAATATCGCCAGAGCCTTCATGTTGACCTGCTGGAAACATCTCACTTAATTCTAATGGAATAAAACCCATGAGGTTGCTCATGATAGCTATTTGTTTCTTCTCATAAGATTCCATGTTTTTTAATTCCTTTATCCATTCTATTACAGAAATACCATTTGAACTTGGCAAATCTAATTCAGGTAAAATAATTACAGTGTTTCTATCTTTTGGAATTTTAAAATGGGATACTTTATTTCTATATCTTCTAATATGTGCCCTATGGAACGAAAACGAAGTTAAATATTTTTGTCCTCTAGTCTTATTTAGGTTAATCATGCCATCAAAATAATCGGGATATTCTTGTGTTTTTTTCAATGCTTTTATCAATTTTGGATGCGCATGGACTCGATGTTCTACCAAATCCCACAAAGACCCCTCATGAATTGCTTGCTTTATTGCTTTTAATTCTGAATAAGAGTGATATAAATTGTGTTCTGCTACTGCTGTAATTCTTTCTTGTTTTGGTAGTTTTTTTAATTCGTTTGCTGAAAAAGATGTGCAAATAGGGCAATGGCAAGGTAATTCAATCAAATCATTTATATTGCGTGTACCCGTCAACGTAAAGTATCGATCATCTTTAGCATATAAAATATATGCTGCCGAATCAAAAGTGTCTGCTCCACATGCTACAGCTAAAGAAAAGAAGGCTGGAAGTCCCAAACCAAACATGTGTAACGGACGATCAGCTCTTAACCATTTACGAACTTCTAATAATATTGCAACATCCAGGTCAAAACGATAGTCAATAAAAGTTTTCACTATTCCCCCAATTGCATATATGCCATAATCATATTTTGACATACCTAGTGCACTTCGTTTTAGTAAATCAGGATAAATTGAACCATGTATTGGACCAAACCACGCAGTATCTGTCCTAGTTCTTCGTTGGATATTCTCTTCTGCTCTTTTCAAAGTAACATCTACTTTCCATTTCGCTTCTTCATATGAATCAGTTGTTTGAACAGGTATATCTAGGATAACAGGACAATCACTTCCCAAATTTTCTTGAAAAGGTTCAATTTCTTCTGGCGTAAGTTTTATATCTCCCGCATACATATAATCTTGAAATCCTCCTGAATCTGTTGCGATAATTCCGGGAAAATCTAGGTGCTCATGGAGTTTTTTACTAATAATATCAGGATTATTTTCTCGATTTTTATAGATTATATATGCATTAGTAAACAAGCACTGAGCGCCAAAATGATCATAGAGTCGGCGGGGGGAGATTGAATTCCGAAAGGGATTCACAACTGGAAACAAATTTGGAGTATCTAGAATTTTATCTCCCAACTTTAATTGCCCAATTCTCCCACCAGCATCATAATCTTTAATATCGTATGAATAATATCCCATAAACCACATAAAGATTTGAAAATAATTGAGGTTTTCTCTTTTGCAATAAGCTCAAAAAAAAAAAGAATTACGGTAGATCTTGGATAACATGGACTTTGTAATTGAAAATATCATCTGAATTCATTTCAATGAAGCGTGCTTTAATTTTTTTTTTAGCATAATCGCTTGCTGAAAAAATAGTGATAAATCGTTGACGAAACTCCTTATGAATCCCATCTAAAAAGACTTGATGCCCTCGAAATATTAAACTAATCTTATTTTTCTCGCAGAATTCGTCGAAAACTTCTTCTCCGAACCAATATCCCATTCCTCGTTTACTGGTAAAAAACGGTGGCATATTTTCTGGATCATAATTTATAATTGGATCATTCCAAAGAATTTGTTGCGATATTTTATCCATATCATCTAACCAAACATGTCTGTTGTCATATTGATATGTTGTAATGTTAAGTATTTTGTACTTCCCGGTCTCTTCATCAACATATATTGGGATTCCTCCATGGAGACATAATACACTCCCTTGTTGACAGTGATAAATTGCCATTAAAGGTAAATCCTTAAAAAGATTGCAAAATGAGGCAAATAACATTTGTGAAAACCTATCTACCACTTTCTTTCCAAATCCATAGTGTGCGCAAACAGATATTTCTTCATGATTACCGCGCAATAATAACACATTATTGGGGTATCGTAAATTAAATGTCATTAAATAAAGAATGTTGTGAATATCGAGGTCGTTCCTGTCGATAAAATCTCCAATGAAGACGATTTTTACTTTATAGTCATTTAAAATTCCTTTTTCGATTTCTTTAACAAAAAATGGAACTAATCTCATTGTATCGATCATAGAACCATGAGTATCTCCTACGAAAAAGAATTTTGCTGCATGTGAAGAATTGTTTTTTGAATTTTTAAATGCTTTTTGAATAATTGGAACTGGAAAACTTGGAGGATACACTCGTTCCAAGCAAAAATCTTGAAAAACTCGAATCAAAATAGTCATTTTCAATTCTGCACTTTCATTTCCATAATATGATGCAAAATTTGGGAGATTAGATGGAGAAAATTGTAAATAATACTCCCAAAATTCTTCCACAATTGTAGATTCTGTCGATTCACCTAGTTTTTGAGTTTTTCCATCAAGAATCATCTGAGTTTGGGTTTCTTCGATCTTGATAAATGTAGGTTGTAGTGATTTATAAGATTCATGGCCTATTTTTCTAGTTCTATCATTATACTCATCAATTTCACCGAATTCGTCCTTATTATTCATTATTTTTCCTCCAATTCACTATCTAAAGAATTTTTCTCAATTGAGATTAACTTAGGTGCTTTCCCATATATGAGTTTCAAAATTTTTGGTTGAAATCTTGGTTTTCCATCATAAGATGCAGTTGAAAATAGACTATACAGTCTCCCACCAAACAATATTTTAAACCCTTCAGACCATTTCTGATGGCCACGAACGAGCAGATCCAAATGATTTCCCTGCATGAATGCGTCAAATACTGGTGCTCCAAATCTTGTTCTTCCTTGGAGGTGATCTCCAGTTAAAATTCCTCTGATCATCTCATCAGGATCTGACCATAACATCGAGGTTGTGTATGGATCCATATCCTTAGATTCTTCCACTTCACATATTAATGAATCCTTGATCTCATCCAAAATTACTGGTTCAAGAAAATTTGCATGATCAATTGGTATTCCTCCGTGTACTGTTAGAACTCTTGCTGTTTTTCCATCTTTCGAATGAATTTGGCTAATGTGGGCGATAGGAAATTTCATAAAAATTTGAATAATCTCATCATACAAGTATTCGGCTTGATTATAAAAAGTCCTAAGTAAATTGTCCATAAATCCATAATGTTGGTTTATTAAGCGGTCTTCATGATTTCCGCGAATTAATATTACATTTTCAGGATAAAGTAAAGAAAATGAAAGAATTAATGCTAAGTTTTCTAAATCATTTGGATTTCTGTCAACATAATCACCAACAAAAATAATTTTTAACTTTGGGAAAATTCTTATTTTTCTAACAAAGAATTGTATCAATTGATAAGTTTCCTTAATTGCTCCGTGAGTATCACCAATGAAATAAACCATTTCGTGAATATCTTCAATTATTATTTTATGAGATAACTTAGGTATCATCAAATTTACTTTTTGAAAAAAATCCAAATATTGCTCAAAGTTGATGCTATTATTTGAAAAATCAAAATTATTACCACATTGTTCTATTAGTTTTTCAAAAATATCTATGATAACATAATATGTGTTGAGACTATTTTCATTTATCTCGTTTCTTAATTCATCATTCAAAAGAGAAAAACCAGTAGAATTTGGAAAATCAATAAAATTCCATCCGGAATTAATCAATTTTTGGGGGGTTTTTTTTTCTTCATTTTCACTCATTATCTGGCTTCCTCTTGGGGTATGATAGTTTAATTATTTGGATTGGAGAAAGATTCTTGAAGTATTGTGCTAGATCTACTGCAATGATGCTTACATTATCGTCTATCTTTCGTTCCATCGTTAAAATATACAATGATTCCACTTTTTCCTGAACAGAACCATCGTTATTAGGATCGGTTAGAATTTTTAAAATTTCTTCACTACTCACCTTATCAGTTAAACCATCTGAACAAATAAGAAAATAATAATTGTGATCAAATGCTATATTTTCTGCAGTATAATCTCCTTCAAATGCCCAATTAAAAACAGAAACATGTGGAGATAATGGCACTTGACCTAAAGCTTGAGTTATTTCATGTGTGGCCCCTGTACCAATATCATCGACTGAGATTTGACTGATTAAAAGATCTTTAATTACAAAAGATCTACTATCTCCGATATTGAAAGTCCATAACCACTGTCCAATTACTAATACTCCAACTAAAGTTGTTTTTGGTACTTTTTCCTTTTCAATTTCTTGTTTAAACTCTTGTAATAATTCCAAATTAGTCTCATTGATATATTTCAGTAATCTCTCATGAACGTTTTGTAATTGAAAATTATTCGTGTATAGATAATTCATTATTTTTGAAGAAAGATGCCGAATCACAAATGTTGACCCTTTTTCACCATGAGAAGATGCTGAAACACCATCACAAACCAGCGAGAGAATGCACTTATATGAAAATTGTTTTGATTCTTGATCTCCAGGGGCAATTATTAGATCAAACTCAGTAAAAAATGCACTATCTTGATTACCCTTTCCCTTTCCTCCAACATCACATATTATTCCATAGTTTTTTGAAATTTTTTCTCACCTTGAATAGTTATTTAAGATCTAAAACTGAAATTAATTCGAAAATTCCTTTGACTGTGGTACTTTTAATTGAAATTTCATTATTAACTTGAATCGGTATCCATTCACCTGCTGGTAACTGTTGTCCGTTAAGATAGGTAGGATTTGAATTTCTCCCTTCATGGATGTAAAAAATATTTTTTGCTTTACTATATCCTAAGAAGAATTGTTCTCTAGGGCGATCTACTCCGTTAGCTTTACACCGTGTTATACCTCTGAATACTCCTTTATATGCTTCTTTCCAAGCGGCTGATTCTATCATTAATTCTCGGCCAATTCTAATGTTCTTCCCATCTTCCAAAGCCATATTCAGAGGGTTGAGTTGAACTATTGCATTATTATTTTTAATACGCAAAATAAAGGAATTACCCGATTCAATTGATGGTAATTGATTTAATCCACTAATATTTCCATCCAAATGTTGTTGTAATGCCTCCTTTATTTCATTAAAAGTTCTAAATCGATCTTTAGGTTCATATTGAGTGCATTTCTCTACAACATCATTTAGGGTGTCTGATACATTCATATTATAATCTTGAGGATGAAGAATATAATCTGATGAAATTGTAGGTTTTACACGTGTATAACCATTGGTTAAAGCATAAAACAATACTGCTCCAAACATATAAATATCTGTTTGGGGTAAAGGGGGTTTTTGCATTATTATTTCTGGAGCAAAAAAGCCAGGTGTAATTATTACCGTCCCAGATCCTTCCATATCATCAATCAACGGGGGTTCATCTGTCAAAGTTACCGGATCAAACATTTTTCCTCCTCCCCAATCGATCACAATTGGTAGAGGATCTTTTTTTTCTTGAACAATCATGATATTATTGAAAGTAAAATCTCGATGAATTGCCCCTTTCGTTTGAGCATAATACATAAAATCACAAAGAGGCAAAAATATTTTTTGAATCATATCTTCCACGCTAAGAGGTTTGGCCGATCTTAAATTATCATTGAACCAAGCTTTCAATGTGGTTGCATTTTCAACAAACCCTAGGACGATGTAAAATTTTGGATTACTCCGATCGCTTTTATCTTCGTAAGATTCAATATACTCCATATGTTTTTTTGGATATCCTCCAGTTGCCGCAGTAATATCTCTCTCTCGTTCCCAATACATTTTTGATTCCGCTGGATTCGTGAAAGCTGCCGATTTAAACAATTTTATAGCTACTTTTTGGCCTGTTTTAACATTTTTACCCTCATAAACCTCACCAAAACCTCCATCACCAATTTGTTTTACGATAGTATATCGATTTTTATTGATCTGGATTTTTTCTCCTTTTTTTAAGATTCCTTGATTTGCCATTTTTATTTTTTCCCTTTAATTTATCAAAAAACTAATAAACCCAAATGTGGATTTTGAATATTCCACCACGAAATTCTAGTAATTTTCCTTCTGGAAGATTAAATTCTATTCCTGCTTCTCGGATGATTGCTTTAGATTTCGGATTAAATCTTGGATCTAACTCAAATTCTTTCATACTTATGATTGATTTGAAAGTATATTCTTCTGTAACGCTATTATATTTAATATCAAACATCGTTGTTTCTTTAGGATATTTTTCAAGTAAATGTTCATAAATCGAATCTGGAGTGAATCCATTTGCATCTCTTATGATATCATACATGGAAATCACTTTTCCTTCACCAAAAAGAATATATTTTAAATTATTATTGAGGATAGTAAAGGTAATAGACGGAAGGTTTCGGTTTTTTCGTTCTTCTGCCAAATCTTCAAAGAAATCAAATTTTTCGAGATCCCATTCTTCTGAATGATCTGTCCGATTGGGGAGATTTGGAATTAAATCTTGCATAGATTTACTCTTATTAATTATAAAGTTGGTTTTTCCACATAAATCACAAGCTTTTGCTTCAAGTGGAAGAGAATGGAAGTTATCAGAAGATTTACACTCCACATTAGCGCAAGACTTAAATGTAAATGGGTAAAAATCATTTTTTGCATTACATTCACAAATATATTCGATTTCTTGCAATTCTTTTTCTGTATATTCTTTTTTACAACTAATACACACCCATCGGATTATATTTTCCTCATTTTTATTAAGAATTATCTCACGTTGTTCTATGGAATTGCGTTTTTTTCCTTCTATAAAAAAAGGGGGTTTATTTTGACACCCATTTCCGCAAAATTTTTGAGATAATTTCTTATAAACTACGTGACATTGGCGACAAATTTTAAATTGTTCTGAATCTGAACTCAATTACTTATTCCTCCTTGTTTAAATGAAAAAACAAATTGAATATTCGAAAAGGTTCTTTCATGTGGTTTATTATATGCGTATTTACCATTAATGGTCAATTTATTGATTTTTTGAATAGAAATCTCTTTAATTAATTCCGATTTTGCATTTTCTTCTGCAGATATCAGATTTTTTGACAAGTTATTCTTTCCTGGAAGTAAAAACATTTCATTTTCTCTTTGTGTGATACCAAACTGGTATGATTCTTCGGTAGATTCAGTTATTCCATTAAAATAAAGGGGGTTTTTTTCTATTCTTGATTGTTCCTTCCAGAATGCTTGGAGAAGATGTTTCCGTCCTAATTGAAATCTGAAATTATTTTTTTCAAATTCAATTGGAATCACTCCGAATGCATCCAGGGTATAATTTTCAGAATCCATTTTTTTGAATTTAATCTGGAAGAAAATATATAATTGATTTTCTTTTAAATCTGGTAGAGAGTCATAAGCATTTCTAATTACTTCTTCAGTCATCACTACTTGATTTTCAACTTGAATTGGATTTTCAGTTATTGGTTGATTCCGCAAGATTTGGGTGAATATTGATTCAGATTGATCATTGACAAGTGAAATCTCAGATTCATTAATCCATTTTGGTATTGGATGATTTATTTTCAAACCTTCAACATTTAATGTTGAGCTGCTTAGTAGCAAGTCTTTTTCAATCTGTCCTGGAGATCCCTGTTTTGGCTCTGATTTTCGTTCTATCACGGTCCCATCTGGAGCAATTATTATTTTTCGGATCTTCAAATGAGCAATGGCTCCACATCCATCAGATGTTCTTTCAAAACTTATTTTGTCATTATCATTTTTCATGCGATAAACTGAACATCTTAAACCAATAGGTCGTAAATAACTATAAAGCTTTAATCTCTCTATCTTTGCCCATATATTCAAGTTGTTCTGATCATTTTCAAAATTTAGTTTTCCTTTCTGAAAAGACTTGATTTTTTTGAGTAAATTTTTATTCTCATATTTAACCTGTAATTCGTGTTTTAAACGAATGTATTCCTTCTGCAATCCGATTTCTTTTTGTTTTATTTTATTAATCTCACTACTGATAATTTTGTTGTTATTTATTATCAAATCTCGTAATTTTAATCGAATTTTGTGATCTGGATTAGCACATCGAAAAAAAGTTTTTTGGGTTTTTGGATCCCAATGTAATGGAGATACAAATCGAGAATTGCATTCGCTACAATTTTTCTGTGAATTTTCTAAATTTCTAAAGGAAATTGCTCCACAATTTGAACATTTAAATATATCCGCTAGTACAATATTCCCCAAATAAGATTCCTGTTGTCCGATACTAAGAATTGAATTTGTTGGACATTGATTTTTACATGAACATAAATGATTAATATTTCCTTCCTTATTGAGTATAATTTCACCCGATTTTTGGAGAGTGTACAAACTATGGCACGTTTCGCATGTTAAAATATCTAGGTCAGATATTGTATCTTGTTCCAATATTTCATTATGACAAATTGCACATTTTTTTTCTGACGGTAAATCGTAAAACACATGATAGCATTCTGTACAATAAAATAGCTGATTCTTTATTACTTGCATAAAATTTCACATTTCATCCCTATAGTATTGATATTTCTATATAATTGGGGTTATCCTTTTCTTGTATTAATGGAATAAAGATTTGATCTCCGGAATTGATTTGAATTCCGTCTGGATTTTCTTTGCGAATATCATGTTTCATAGAATTAAAGAATACTCCTACTCTTCTATCATCAAATTTCATTCCAGTTAAAATAATTTGATCCCCTTTTTTTTGAATAGAAAATTGACTATTTGAAACTCTGGCTAGAGGATCATTTTCATCAAACAATATTTCTTCACTTTCAGGTTCAATATATTCAATTTCCCTCAGAAGATCTCGTCCAATTACTTGGTTTTCATTCTCATGAAGTACTAACGCTAAGTCCCCATGAAATTCATATAGCTGGTCTTTTTCAATATGAATTTTGATATTTAACATTAATGTGCGTGTAAATGTACTTTTTGGTTGAGATTGTTGGTAGTATTCAGCTAAATTTCTAATATGGCTTAATTTTTCATCAGATTTTCCCATTGTGTAGACCTGATGATTAATTGTGAAAATCATTTTCTGGCAAATCGGGCAAATATTTCTATAAAATGTTGGATCTTGTTTAATATTATTTTTAACCTTTTCATATCCAGGTTTTAGTGAGTTAATTTCGTCTTCAATTTCCTTTTCTCTAATCTTTTTCACTTGCTCGATATACTCTTGGAAATTTGGTAGAATGTCCATAAATGGGACATGTTTTTTTAACTGCTTTTCTTTCTTTTCATTAACTGCTTTGGATACATCCTCAATGCTCGCTAGAATTGACGCGCATTCTTCTGTACATTTTTGAATTCCCTTCTCTAGTTTTTTGAAATCCTTCTCTAAAGGAGAAACTTCTGAAATTTTTGCTAATGAAATAAGTTCCTGCTTAAGAACCTTGATGTCTGAAAGTAAATTGGGGATTGCTTCTAAAAATTCTTTTTGACTTAATCGGAATGTCTCACTTGTCAGATATTTTGCTTGTTCTTCATATATATTCCATGATTTTAAAATGTTAGGAATTAATTCGTCTAAAGGAGACGGGGTTGGGTTCCAAAATGTGGGTAAAACTTGAAAGAAATTATTTGTTCTAAAATTATCCTCAACTTCAAAAATATTTAAACAAGAAGGGCATATCATTGTGAGGGGTTCATTGCACTCTAAGCAGTATTTTTCCTTAAACGTATCTGTTTCTTTTTCACTTTCGTATAATTCTTCTTTAGTAAATTCATTCATTTCACCACAAAAAGCACAAGTCAATATGAATTCAATCTTACTTTGTCCCATCATTAATCTATTCTGCCTTATTTTATTAAATTAAAAAAATTTTACTTTATTTTGAAAATCATTTCTAGCTGTACCATTTTTCCATGTTCTTCAATTGGAAGGACTATTTTATCTCCATTTTTCAAAGTTCGAGGATTTGTTCCAGTTATCTTTTCTGTTCCCATGTAGGTTCCATTGGTACTTCCTCTGTCTTCTATTGTTACAACATTTCCCTTTTTTCTTAGTATGAAATGTTCACTATTTGCTCGTTTACGAGAGATGTTTTTGTAAGCATTTAAATCAGGTAGGGCAATAGTTGCAACTCCTTGTATTTCGTCTCTTCCTAATCGTAATTCTCCTTCTGGAATGTCTATTTTTCCTCCAATTCGAGCAATTTCAAGAAATGGACCTTGAATTTGTTGAAAAGGTGATGATGCTGGTGCAGTTGGTGGAAATGGTGTGCTTTCTTGGGGTGTTGGAGGGAAAGGAGAAGTTATTTCGCTAGATGGGGCGAATGGATTCATATTATTTGATCCTGGGAAGGGGGAGCCTATGTCTGAAGTATTTTTTTCTACCTTCTCTTTAGGTGATGCAAATGGTGAACTCATATTTGCTGCTGGAGGAAACGGTGAATTCCCTGCAGCTGGAGGGAAAGGGGAATTCAAAGATCCTCCTGCTGGTGGTGGGAAGGGTGATGAGTCATTTTGATCAATTCCTCCCATTCCTGGTGCTACTTTTGGTCCCGAATTTTTAGGGGAAGACGCTTGTTCCCATACGCCTGTAACATCTGCTTTACAATTTGGACAAATAGATTCTCCAAATCCAATTTCATTTCCACATTCTGGACAGTGATATGCCATGATTTTTTACCTCGTATTATTTTACAAAAAAAAACTTTTCTAACCAATTTTTTTAGTTTCATCGCCTTGAATTCTTTGAGTTGCTTGTGCATCTCCCCGGATGGTACAATCCGCGATTTCTTCGGCTTGTGAAAAGACATTTGCGTATTTTTTATTAATATCTTGATTTAGTTTGAATTTTGAAGGATCGGTGGAAAATTTAATCGTAATATCTTGTTGAATTTTCATTTCAGGTTTTCCAAAATCAATTTCTAAACCTAAAATCTTATTGGGAACTTCCATATTGATTTTGCTTTTGTCCAAATATAGCTTACCCTTGACTAAAATTTGATATGTATCTCCCGCTTCAAAACTTCTGAAAGTTGCGTTGGCTAATTGATCGTTCACTTTATTAAATGGCATTCTGATTACTGTAGGTTTATATTGTGCAGCATCTTCCAAATCTATTTTGCCCAAAATGCCTGTTAACTGCATTGTTGGTTGAGAAAATGCAATCTTTGCCGTTTGTTCAGTCGCAATGATCATTTTTGTTTTTAGCTCGTCTTCATTTTCTGCAAAAATGTATTTTCCTGCTGATTGTTTTGCAATTTCATACATTAGATAAACGTTATGTTCACCCAGCGCCCCAACCGTGTCAATGGATGATTTATATTCCAGAGCTTCCTTCGCTAGCTGGAAATACTTTTGATAATTTGGATCTGATTCATCTCCTGACTTTACTTGAACATCAGTTGGATCTCCATCGCTAATCAGAATTATTTTTTTTACGCTGAGATTGCCACCATTTCGAACATATTCCCTTATTAATCCAACTCCCTTTTCCAATGCCTCAAATAATGAAGTTGTGCCCCGATCTTGAATTTTATCGATGCGCTTTATTATATCGCTTCGAGAACTATTCGTGATTTTAACATTTGTTAAGATTTCGTGGATTTCACTCTCAAAAGTTATTAGATTGAATATAGTATTCTCCGGAAGAATTTTAACCTGTTCTATTAATGATTCTTTTGCGTTGTCTAAGCGATCTCCAGCCATACTCCCAGAAATATCCAATAACCATACTCCAAAGAATGCTTCTGGGGGGATATTTTTATCTGGTAAAATTTTGATATCTAAAGCGATTGGTATCTCTTCCGCCGCGGGAATACAGATGGCTGATTGAAGGATATTCACATAAGGAATCTTGCTACTCATAATTTCCACTTTTTTATTTAAATTGGTCTCAATATCTATAGTGATCCTTACTTATTCTAACCCTTAATATTTTGTGTGGAAAAAATATTTAAAAAATGGATTAATTAAAGATATTTTTCAATGTGGACTGAATTGTCTGAAAGCCAAGATAGTTTCCCCGCTACGTCTTCCGGATATTTCTCCGGGTATTTAAATATCAGATGTATTTTATCCGCAATTTCTTCAATTGTCAAGTTAGTGGTATCTATCTCAAATACATGTTCCTTTTTTACTAATTCTGTTTTCTCCAACATAAATGAAGTTGAATCACCGACTAATTCTGCTTGAATATTTTCCATAATTTTTTTTTTGGAATAACCCCGAGGTTTTAATCGCGTTTCAATTACATTTGGGTGAGCACGGAGTATGATTGCAATATTTACTGAAGGATGTTCAATTAAATCCGCATAATGTCCTTCCAAAATGATATCTTCTTTTTGATTTAAGAAAAAGGTGCGAAAAAAGGCATTAAATTTTTCTGTATCAACTATTTTGGTATCTCTGGAAGGATCTTCACCACAATGTAATTTGTTTTTGACCACAACCTCTCCCAACGATAAGAATGGATACCCATATTTCTCATTTATTTTTTTTGCAACTGAAGTCTTTCCTGTCCCAGGTATTCCAGATATTAGAAAAGTTTTCATTTCATCGTCCTTCATAGTTTTAATTCTGTGGATCTGGATCTGAATCCCCAAGTGAAAAAAATTGGTTCCATTTTTTCTTCACTCTATCTTTAACTTGATTCCCGACATTTACAATTTTTTGTTTAGATTCTTCATATTTTTCAAGAACAACTCCAACATTTCCCTCGTCAGACACTCGAAACATGTCTCCAAACATTTTCCAAGCATGTCTAAACGAATATCGATTAATCACCTTTTGTTGGAAATCCCTGGAAGAATTGAAAATAATAGATGCACTAATCATTAAGATTAATGCTGCGTATGTCCACATCCGGTGATAAATTACATTTAGAGGGGCATTTCCTATATTTTGAAGTAGAACAATTGGAGAACCAAGATAAGAATCCAACATAACCGTATTATATCCCACTGCTATTCCTAAAGCAATAAAAATCATTCCTTTTTCCCCAATTCTTCTCTTAAATCGCATTGTTGTTGAGTTTGGCCTTTGGAAATTAAATGTACGGCGTTGAACTTCATTATAATCTTCAATTTCATCTACTTTTCTGCTATAGCAATTGATTAAATAAAATGAGTTGAACATTAGCAGCACAAAATCAATAATGAAATTTGAAATCTGACCACCAGTATTATAAGATTGGGAGATATGATAAATAAGGAAGAAATTATAATATCCAATTGACTGATAAAAATTCATTCTCGCTTTTTTTGTTTCTTTTACTTCAAAGTTCTCTTTTTTCTCAATAAATGGAAGATTATTAAAAGAATAGATTATGATTGTTGCGAAAATAAAGCCAATTACTGCCAAAATTTTTGCATCAAGGGTATTTTGGAAAAATAAATAAACATACATGGGAAGGGTGATCCAAGCACCAAAACGGATGATTTCCTGGAAAAACATTCGGTTTTGAGAATTCCCTAATGTGACTAGCTTATATTCAATCGAAGTATGGAAATTTAAAATAATGAAAAACATTGTAATTGACCCGATCAAAACATATGCAACAAAAAATCCTAATTTTAGCCATTGTAATATTAAATCATCATAATTGGAAACAAATATAGCTGATACAATTGATCCAACAAGAAGAATCAAAGTTAATATATCAACTGTTTTTCCGTTTGTTGACAATCCTCCAAAAATCCCGCCTAAAATAAGGGATAGTCCGCTAAAAAGTCCCAAAATAAGCAATAATTGTAAAATTTCGGTTGGTATTGGAACTTTAAAAAATTCTAAAACTACAAAACCAATTGAAGAACAAGTTAATGCAATAACATAAATGAAATAAGGGAGATATTTTTTGGTTGATAAGACTTTATACCCCCCCAGTAATTGATTTTCTACAAAATTATAAAGAGCTCTTTCAACGTAGGATTTCTTAATTTTTTTTTTTTCTTCTTTTTGAGGATCTGTTGTTGTGTAATCTTCATTTGTTCCATCTGGTTGAGTATTCGAATTTTGTTCCATGATTTAATATTAATATATTCCCCAGTTTCAAAAATTTTTAGTAAAGGGAAAAAATAAAAATTCATACGTTTAACAAGTAACAAGAATAAAATAGGTGAGAACAATGGGAAATGAAATGATTAAAGAAGCAAAAGCTGTCAATAAGCAAGGCGATAAATTCTATAAAAACAAGCAATATACTGAAGCAATAAAATTATATGTTGAATCAGTCAAACTCATGCAAATGGCAGGGGAAGAAAAGAAAGCCAGTAAATATCAAGAAGAATTAGATGCTGCAGTGGGAAAACAAAGTGAAATCTTGAATAATGAAGCCGATGATTTGTATAAACAAAAGCTTTATGAAGAAGCCATCGCCAAATATCAGCATGCTTATGATTTTCTGCAAAAAGCGGGTGATAAATGGATCAAAAAGCGTGGAAAAGAGTTTTTAAAAGAGTTAAATAAATCAAAAGTAGCTTTTGCTAAACAGGTCCAAGAAACAGCCGAAGATCATGTGAAAAATCATAATTGGGAAGAGGCAAACAAAATTTATCGAAATGTATTATCAATCGTTACTCCCGAAGTGGATGAAAAAATGAATAAATCTATGGTTCATGATCAAATGACGGTTTATGAACGATGGGCTCAAGAGGTCAACGATAAAGGGGATGCCCTCTATAAGGAGAAAAATTTCGAGGATGCTATTCAGCTTTATTCTGAAGCAGTCCGGTTAATTGAAAAATCGGATAATGAAAAGAAGAAGAAATCTTTTAAAAAGGAGCTTTCAAAAGCTTTCACGGAACACGCCGAGGAAATTAACGCATTGGGTGATAAATTGATGAAGGAAAAAGAGTATATGAAAGCTTCCGAATTATACGCTCAAAGTGTCAATATTGCCACCGAAGCGGGGAATCAAAAGTTAATTGATAATTATACTAAAGAAATGAATAAAGCGTTTGAAAAATTTGCTCAGATGATAAATGATAAAGGGGATGAACTTTATAAAGCCAAAAATTATGAAGAAGCTGCGAAAATTTATGAGAATAGCGTGGAAGTGGCAAAAGAATCAAAAAATAAAGGACTGATTAAAAATTTCCAAAAGGAATACGAGAAATGCCTTGAAAAATATGCCGTAGAAGAAAATAAACTTGGAGACCAATTTATGAAAGCCAAAGAATTTGAAAAAGCTATGGATAAATACAAGAGATCTGTCAATATCGTCACCCGTTCTGGAAATGCTGGAAAAATTAAAAATTTCACAGCAGAATACCATAAAGCCTGTCTCAATCTTGCAAAAAATATTAATGCTGAAGGGGATGAACTTTATAAAGCCAAAAATTATGAAGAAGCTTATAAATTATACGATAGAAGTGTCGAATTGGCTGAAATCGCGGAAGATAAAGGCAAAATCCGAAGTTTCTCAAAAGAACGGAATAAAGCTTTGGAAAAAATGAATGAATAGGATGTTTTTCGTGTTATTTTTTATCTTTTTCTGAACTTTCACATTCAAAGTCCATTACACTGTAAAAAAATTAATCTATTTTATTTAATTTATTATATTTTCTCCAAAATCTACGAAATAATATAGGAGTTTTCAATACAGGGTTAGTGGGGATGTTTTCCCCCCAGTTCTTAATTAATATTCTTGCTTTTTCAAAATAGTTATTAATTTCCTTTTGATCTAAAATAAAATTCTCAGATTCGATCTCAGAAATCATTTCCCTTTCATATTTTGCCATCGGGTTGTATAAAAGATTCATCATTGGGAGATAATTAAGGACTACTTGTCGATGAATTTTTTCAGCAAACCACCAGAAATGTTCTTGATTATAAAATTCTCCACTTGGTTTGTATCCCGAAGGAAGTGTTGTACCTGGTGCAAAAATGGGAAAGAATGGACTCATGCAAGGATTTGCAGATCCTGTGGTGAAACCGCTGAAATTTGTACTGCTCATCTGTGAAACCAAACTATTTGTTGTTTGAGTGTGTTTGGTAAGATTATTCGCTGCATGAGCACAGACGGTCATACGCAATCCTTGATAAGGTCTCCAATTAGAGTCATTGGTATGGAAACGTAACATTTGCATCAAATCCTGAATTGTTAGACGGCCCTTCTTTTCTTGTAAATGACACCGATTTGTCTGTTCTCGCTTTTTTCCCGCAGCTCCCCAAGTTATGAGTTTGTTGGAATAGTTTTTTGTAAAGTTAAAGTCATCCTCTGATTTACACCATCCGTTATTAATGGCGTGCGTAATTAATCCTTCAGATCTGGCGTCATAATCATGTTCCAAAGAGATTTTATTGGAAATGCTCCACACTCCTTTAATTTCTTTCCAAGCCCAATTTTTTTCAACGGTTTCTAAAACAATTGCTTGTTGATAATCGGCGATAATAAATCCGTTCATATAATAGAGTTTATCCCGATATCCACAATTGCCTCCTTGACCATAAGTTTCCAATAAATTTATTATTACATCTCGAGCTTCAATCGCGTTACTGCTCCGTTCCAATGCTAATCGCAGTAGATCCATTCCAGTTAATCCTGTTTTGGCGGGCTTCACTCGAGTCATTAACGCTTCATTTCCAATAGTGACGCCATGTTCATTCATGCCAATTTCTGCACCAAACATCCAGTATGGTTTAGATAATAAGATGCGATTAGTTTCCTTTACTTGTGGGATCTCAATGTAAGTGCATTTTACTGTTGAATTTAATTCATATTTCTGACGTTCCCGTATATCTATATTCTGTGCTTCATCGGCTTCTCTATCAGAATTCTTTCCGAATAACATTACACCTTCTTTTGTGGCTTTTGGAGTTGCTACGATTGTATCACACATGATAGATTCTCTTTCTCCTAACAGATTTTAGAACATTCTTGATCGATTTCTGTCATAACTTCTCGAAAGTCACTCCACCATTCTTCTCCCCTTTGACTTGTAAGCATACTATCCAATTTTCGGCTATCCATGCATAAAATATCGTCTTTTAAATTTTTTACTTTATCGTTCCACAATTTCGAGAAGATTTGCGCTTTAGATACTTTTGCTTTTTGTTCGCGTTTATCCCAATCCCATTCTGGATGCTTTTTCCCCAGCTTTTCCATCGCTTCCGCTTTCTTGAAATCTAAAGCAGTTGTTATTTCTTTACAATCGATACTTACTTGAAAGGGGGCTGCTTTTCCATACTTGCATTTTGCTTGATATTCACAAGTCACACAATAATCTTCAAAAGAAATGATAAATTCTTGTAACCCTACAATATTAAAACTTAATTTTCCCATTTTTCGTCACTTAATTAATTTAATGTGATGGGATAGGAAATAAAATTTTACGTGTTTATCAAGGTTTGACAGGAAGATTTTTTTGAACCATCAAAAACATTTCTTGGGTGTGTCCTGCTCCTGTCACAATTAAAATGCGATGATTTGGGTGGTTTTGATAATATTCCATTATTTGATCCACCATATATTCATTTCGCTCGGTCAATAAGACAGTTGCAATATTGGGATAATTTTTCTTAAAATCTTCGATCAGTTCGGCCAAAAATCCTGGTTTTTGCATTTCTTCCATCAAGTCTTGTATTTCAGATGAATTAGAATCAATTGAATTTTCTTCTAAACTTTCAAGCAAATCTTCTTGTTCCTTTTGCACATCCTCGTGAATATCTTGCATCCTTTGAAAAGTATCTAGAATTGGGCGATCAATAAAACGGAGGGGAATTTGAAGTTTTTTCACTGTCTCAATCGCTGAGATCATTTCTATTCCCGGTGTAATTCCAAGTAACTTACCAATACTTTCTTGAATTTCTTTTAGACTTTCCATAAAATCCTTTTTTTTATGAGAATTGTTCGAATCTGAAATGTTTTTTCCTTCTAATATAGAAGGATTGCTTTCTACATTTTGAGATGCATCGATTAGGCTTTGGTATCGCATTTGATCTAGTTCAATCATTACACAATCAAGATCCAATTCTTCAATGGTTTTTTGGACTGCTTCAGAACTGGATTGAGCGATGTGCATTGTTCCTAAGAAGAAAAATTGCTCATTTAGACTATTTAATTCATTTATACGTGGAGATATCTCTTCTGACATTGGATTTCAACCAGAATCATTAATAGGTAATTTGAAAAAAACAATAAAGAATGAAAAAATTAAATTCGACCTAGAGCTAAATCTAAAATCATTCGGGCAGTATTATCATTATAATCGATAAAATCGGGTTTATCAATAGCACAGGTTTGGAAAAAGCCTTTGACAGTGATTCTTCGTTTCTTGAAATAAGCTTCAATTTCTGATTTAATACTTTCCACTTTTTTCACTTTGTCATCTTCAGATCCTTCTAACAAATCATATTTATTTAAACACACATAGATTGTTTTGGGCATATAACGGATTAAATCATATAACTTAAATTGCTCTTTTAATGGCTGATCTAAGGCAAATAATCCCACAATTTGGCGTGCTATTCGCGAAATTGTAATAATTCCCATTCGAATGACTGCTCGATCCCGGTCACCACCTGGTGCGAACAAAGTATGAGATGCTCCCGATTTATTTTCGGTAAATACGACTTTATTAGGGGTTATCGTTTTAGAATATCCATCATCACCATCAACTTCAATCTCAGATTCTCCTTTAAAATCTTGTTTCTCAATTTGACAATCCATTCCACCCTTTATTTTGCCAATTTTATTTTTTTCCACATAATCGACAAACATTTTCAAGACGGCGGTTTTTCCTACGTTCATTGCTCCCATTAAGCCTAGTATTGCCATAGTTTTCCCTCATTTTTTTGCTTTTGAATCAAGCGCTTTTAATATATTTATCTTAATTCATTTTATGTTTAATATTTTCTGTCTAGAAAAAAGCAAGATCCAAGAAGATTATATATTCTGGTAGAGAAAGTGATTGGTGAAATATTATATGGAATCTAATCTCTTCATTTTATTATTTTGTACCGGGTTAAAAATAATAACCCTTCTTTGTATCTCTGGATATTTATTTTTTAACTGGTTGCACCAAGAAAAACGTTATTATTCAGACTTTCCTTTCCTCAATGCAATTACATTTATTATTTACGCAATCGGAAAAGGGATTGACATGTATGTTTATGTTAAGTACCAAAATGTAAGTAATCTTAATGAAATTTATACTCAAGATATTTATATTGAGATACTTTTTAGGATTCGGTTCATCGTTAGCCCAATTTTAGTTGTTCTTCCTTATCTTATACTAATGACAATTATTTGGTTAAATGAAAAACCTAGGCTCAGGGTAATTTTGAGTTCTCTTTGGTTCATTGTGAGTATCACATCAGTAATGGTTGCAAAAACTTATGCACATATGCTTCTGATAAATCAAATTGTTGCGTTTCCTGTGATTATTCTTTCAATCATATCTTTCGCAATAATAAATTATAATAAGCGATTTCCGCAGATTAATTCACTCCTTCTGTCGATTGGGTGGTTTTTATTTGCTGTTTCACAGTTTCTTCGCAATTTTTGGCAAGACCTTGGATCTGGAGTATGGGGTCTTACATGGATTGGAGAACTTATAGAATTCGGAACTCTTATCATAATTGGATTGGGTTTTATTATACCAGCGTTTTATTCAAACGATAAAGATACTAAGGGTAAAATTAATTGAAGAAATTAAAAAATTAGATTTCAAACATTTTACCCAACGAATCTTGGAAAAGATCTACACTTTTTTTGATAGAAACATCAGAATCTATCATCGGAGTAATTTTCTCTCTAAATTCCTGAATCATCTTATCAATCTCTACCAAAATTACTTCTTTGCTTTGAAAAAATAATCGTTGAGGATCTCGATTTGTCGCTTCTTCCCATGATCTTAAAGCCTCCTCTCCCACCGAACTGATAGAATCCCGGCTTAGATTTGTCTCTTTACTGATGTTTCGCACCATTTCTTCAAAGATGCTAATGCGTGAAACGTTTCTATCTATGAATCGATTTATTTTCATTGGTCAACCCACCATACGGTGTCATACTTAAGTAACTTTTCCATCAAAAATGTATGTGATTACTTCGATAAGGAAGTATTTATGGTTTTATTTTTTATGAGTAGGCATTCAATATTTCAAAAAAAATCGTTAAAACCGATTTTTCCATTCTCCATCCATTATATCTATGAAATTTTCTATTTTTTTCATCTTGTAATATAACTTCTTGCGTATTTTGTGTTCTAGGAATCTATAAAAAGATCATGATTGTGTCAGTTTTGCTAACACCACCGAGTTTAAATAGATTTTTTTCTATAATATATATGTTCAAAACCAAAATGCAAAGTAGTCACTAATTTTTGAAGCCTACATGATTAAAAGAAGTATATTTTTTCTCAAAATTTGCAAGAATCTTAGAAAAATATGTTGACTACATTTTGATAAGAATAGAAAACAACTCAAAAATGAGAAAAATGAAATATAAAACAAAAATTACTGCCACTTTGTTGATATGTTTGTGCTTACCCTTAACTATTCAACAATTTCTACAACCAAGTTCCGCTCTTCTATCTTATGCTGATGATCTATATGCGCGGTGGGATTTGGATGGAAATGCTAATGAGCCTGTAAACGATTTTAATGGTGTTTTTCATGGTGCAACCCCTGCCACCGATCGGTTGGGAAGATCAAGTTCTTGTTATAATTTTGATGGTTCCAATGATTATGTTTCGGTGCCACATAAGACTCTTCCCGATGGTTCTACAGAATATACAATCTCCGCATGGTTTAAATGGGATGGAGGAGGAGGGGGATTAGAAGGTAGGCGCTTTATATTAGAAACAACCCCATTGTGGTCCATTTCGATATGCATCGAAAAAGGTCCAACACCCATTGCAAAAGGATATCTTAGAGATTCAAGTACGCGAGTCGCTTCAGGAACCACAATAATTGTTCCAAACCAGTGGTATCAATTAGCGGCAACTTATCAGAAAGATACTACCAATGGATTTAAATTATATTTAAACGGTCAATTGGAAGGACAAGTCTCCACAGGTGGATCTTTAGAACCGATTACTAGCATGAATATCGGAACCTATCGATCAGCTGATAATCGATGGTTTGATGGAAAAATTGATGAAATTGGTTTGTTTAATAGAGCATTCTCTGAAGAGGAAATGGAAATTCTTTATGAACAGGATTTCGATACTGACGGGGATGGATTGACCGATTTTGATGAGATGTGTGGAATCGGAGGAAGTAATTTACTCTATGATTGGGATTTTACAGATAATGGCGTAGATGATGACTTAGGGATGGATTGGAACATCGTTACAGGATCCGGTTGTGCAGTGGTAGATAGCGTTAATACGCCGTATCCAAATGCCGTTCGCCTTTATGATTATGGCACGGGAACCGCTGGAATTTATGCTAATTTTGATTCTTCCTTAATTTCTGGTTCAGCGGAGTTCGAATTCAGGACTGATGCGAATTTTAAATTAACCTATATTCTCTTGAAGCAAGGAAGCACAAATGCGATATTAATGGCAAATTATCGTACAGCAGAAGGAGATGGCATACAATATCATGATGGTACCCAATGGAATTTGTTGAAAGAATGTAGCTATACTGATTGGTTATCTATCAAGATATCATGGAACACCTTATCAGACACCTGTAATATATATTTTCCAGATTCGGGAGAAAAATTTGAAAACCTTGATTTCTATAATCCTGTCAGCTCCATTTCTCGAATGCAGTTCCAAACCTATAGTAGCCAAACCGGTTATTCTGCCTACGTGGACGATGTTATAATTAGAGAACATACTGATCCAACAAATTCTGATTCTGACAACGATGGATTAAGCGATTGTGTGGAATTTTCATATATAAATGGAAATCGCGAGTTAAATTCTTGGGAATTCCCTGCGAATGAAAATCCTTTTGGAGGATGGACGAAAATTCAAGGGTCTGGATGCATCGTTGGATCAGGAGCATGGCCGAATGATGATACTGCTATATTGTATGATCATGGAACAGGTTCTGCAGGTATTTATGAAAATTTTGAATATACTACAAAAGGATCAATGATTTTTGATATTATGTCCACTGATACTGCGAAAATAACTTATATACTCTTACGGCAAGGTAGTTCAAATGCAATTCTAATGGCAATTGTAAGTTATGGAGGCCATAATGGGCTGCAGTATCACGACGGATCTTCTTGGCATTTGTTGGAAAATATTGCGAGTAATGAATGGAAAAAAGATCTCAAAATCAGTTGGGATACTGCAACGGATACATTTTCGGTTTTCCTAGGTTCCTCCTCTATAGGTTCAAATCTTGCTTTTTATTCACCTGCTTCCTATATTTCACGTGTTGTTTTTGAAACTTATAACAGTTATTCTGGATATAGTACTTACCTAGATAATGTGATTATTTCATCAAATAGATTGGATCCTTTAGATTCTGATTCGGATGATGACGGACTTTTAGATGGGGAAGAAATTGCCTTGGGTACCGACCCGATGGATGCTGATTCGGATGAGGATGGGTTCAATGATGGATTAGAAGTGAAAATTTTTAAAACAGATCCTAAAAATGGGTACGACAGAGGTGATTTAAGCTGGAATATTGGACATTTTGAATATGATAGCATCGGATCAAATCCAGATGGATGGGAAATTAGTTTCTCAGAAAATTCAAACCAATATACTGAAGTAGTTGCAGATTCTGTTGGCTTTGGTACAGAATCTTCAAAAGCCTTAAAGGTCCATGTGTCTGAAGGATTTATGGGATTCAATAAAAAAGTGTATCCTTCAAAGAATTTTGAGAATAATGTAATTAGCTTTGATTTATTTACAAGCACTCGAATAGATGAAATGTGGTTACAATTAGGCTGGTCAAATATGATTCCTCAGACGAACTATAATCTATTTATAAAGTTTTATGGATACAGTATCGGTTTTTTCACTCCTACAGGTGAGAAAATTCAGCAAATAGAGTTGTCTCCGAATTCATTATACAACATTCAAGTCGAAATGAATGGATACACCAATACTTATGATTTTCGAATTGATGGGGTAAGCCGTGTGTCTTATCCTATGATAGCTGTTCTTCCTGATAGTTCGTATAGTTATTTAAGTTTCTATTTTAAAGGAACCCAAGATATTCTTGTAGATAACATCAAATTTGGAAAAATCTCTAATTATTATGAAAATTGCTATTCTAATCCAACAACCTATCAATTTCTTGATAATAATTATTATAATTTACATGATGATATGACGGCTGGACCCAAACACGAATTTTCCAGTTCAGATCCTCGCTCTGGATATTTGGGAGGTCATTTTGGTCTCCAATATGATTGGGGTTTGCTTGAAGAAGATGGAGGTTTTCATGATTTTAGTGCTACAAATGGAGAAGTTGATTTAAGGTTCCAAACTGGTGTTGAATCTACGAAGATCAATCATCCAGACTATAATGGTTTCGATGTGTGGGCATATCTTCAAGGATTAACCATATCAATGGGAATTCTTATTGATGGTGTTCCAGTACATCCATTGGACCTTGATGTGTCCAGGACCAGTTCAGGGGATGCTGAAATCAATTATGAGACCGATGGTATCAATCTTGGTGATGAATATGATGCAAGCGTCGGAACAGAGGCCTATGCAATTTTTGAATTATTATTACTATTCGGTAGTAATATAGCAGATGGTCCCTTAGGGCCATTAGACGAGTTAGTTGGCGCATTAAATGTTGGAGGTGGGATGGTTTCTGCTTTTCAACCAAATTTTCTAACAAAATCAATTCAAGGGAACTATTTTTCTTGGGATTTTGATTTAGGTTCACGATATTTGACAATGAATCCAGCGAAATATTTTAATGGAGAAATAACAATGAAGCATTTCTTTACTGATCTAGTTTCTGAATCTAGTGCAATTTCCTATATTGTTAATTTCGAAATAACTACAGGTTTCTATATGAGCATTGATGGTACGAACCAACCATTAGATGGAAGATTTACTTCAAATTTCATGACTATTTCAACAATACGAGGCTAATTATTCTTTTTTCTTTTCTTTTTTCTTTCTTTCCAGTATCTATGAAAAATATTTAAAGGAGCAAAGATCCTAATTCGAAATTTGAAATGAGAGAAAATTGGTCCATGGGGTCATACTTAAGTATCTATTCCATCAAAAAAGTATGTGATTACTTCGCTGAGGAAGTATTTATGGTTTTATTTTTTATGAGTAGGCATTCAATATACGATCAATCAAAAAATGGACATATTTAATTTGAAATTTATTCTTTTATATTTTCAGTTGGAAGGCAATTTATTTTACTCAATCTCTACTCGAGCTCGTGATATTGCATTTTTACTCCAAAATAATTATGAAATTTGAGATTCGATTAATGGGCTAATTCATTGAGTGTAATGCATTAAAAATCTAATACTAGCTAATGCACACCTTTTGAAACCTTATGCTGTTGAGACTGCATCAGCACAAATAACATCAAGGGGGGTTTTTTTCTATCTAAAAATGTGAGGATTAGTAAAAAACTCCAGTCATATTTGAAATACTGCTGTGTTTTTTTGTAGGAGTTATAATTAAATTTTTTCCACGTTTTTTCATCTGAATGATTCCAAGATCTTCAAATTTGTTAAGTATTCTTCTGATCTTCATTCTGTTTTTTGGATTATTTTCCTGTTTCAGATTAGCTATCAACTCCAATAATGAATCAAAAGATCTATTTCCATCGAAAATACGTAAAATTTCTGCTTCCTCTTTATTGAACCATTCTGTTTTCAAAATTGGAATTTCTTCTACTTCAAAATCGCCTTGAGTTAAACCAGATTTTCTAAATTCTTCTTCCAGTTTATCCAAAGAAGAATTTTCTTTATTAAAATGCTCTAGTAGGATGTATTTGTTTGATTGTAAATAGAATAAGGTGAAAAGTTCTGGTTTTCTACTTGCAAATAAATAAGCTGCCATTGCGAAGGTTTTTGATGCTGTCGATATATTTATGTAGATATGTCCCAATCTTTCTATTTTTTCTTCCAATTTCATTATTCTGTTCAAACATGTTAATGAATCATGAAAAGAACCTAAATTTGTAATTTCTTCTTCTATTTTATTGAAAGAACTCCCTATCCTATTCTTAACTTCTTTTGCAAAATAACTTGAATATCGTTCTACTGCAAATTTGGTTGAATCCACAAGCGGATTATGTAAGAGATATATAACATTAATTGGATATAGTTTGCATCCTGCAATTACGCGGTCTATTTCTAATCCAATTGGTACAATTAAAATATTTCGTTCTTGAGGAATTATATTATTCATATAAACACTCTAGCGTGTTTATTGTTTTTATATGTATATATAAATTATGATTTTTCTATTGAACACAATGAAAGAACTTAATTAAATTCAAAATCGACAATAACTGACAAAAATATTTGACAAAATCTTACTTAGTTTTAAAAAGAGGTACGTTATAATATATTTAGAGATTGGAAGGAAAACTCAATTCAAGGAAGTTCGGACTTCGGTTACATTGAAACCTCACCGAAATTACTTGGAACATCTCCCCTAGATCTCTGGTGAAGTATAATATTCACAAAATAACATCAATAATGTTTGAGATTGATTACAGCGAAAAGCTTTCAATACATCAACTTATTGTTACCACAACTTTCAGGTGAATTAAAATTTGGTAGATAGACGCGCTGGAAAACGTTCTGGACCTCATGTACCTTCAAAAGGTGGAATGGAACCCCGAACCCGAAACAAAGATGGTTCATGGCGTAAGAAGAGAAAGGATGCAAAAAAATCTTATGAATACAAGTGATTTGACATTCCTTATCTCGCAGAAATTTAAATTGAATCTTTATTTGAGGCGAGGAATCGGCTAATGCCCCTTGACACTCACAATAAATGTAAAAAAAAATAGGAAATAATTAATATGACATCGAAAACATATTCTAACACAAAAAAAAGTCGTTCTAAAATTCCAAAATCCCCTGGTGTATATAATTTAAAGTCTAAATCAGGAAAAACCGCTTATACTGGGATGACGAATAATCTTAACAGAAGGATCAAAGAACATCATCAGGATCCAAGTAAACACTTTTCAAAAGTATCTGTGAAGACTACAAAAACTCGAGCTCAAGCAAATTCTATTGAGAATCGTCGTTTAAAGAACAACAAACCCTCTGGGAATAAAATGAAGAAATAAAACTCCCTTTCAATTTCCCAAAACCCCTTTTATTACAAATTTTTTTTTATTACATCATTCAACTCCATTTTATTCCTATCTGGTTTGGCTGCACTTTTACTCTCATACGGGAGTTTGACGGTATAAAAGTTTCGTTTTAGCGTTAACGGAAATAATATCTTCGATTAATACAATTCCTAAAGAAATCTACCCCAAATGTATCAATGCTGGGGCAACATTTCACTATGTTTATACTACCGTAGCAAGTTACCGATAATTTATTTATATCTTTCTATCTTTTTGCTGGATTTTTTTTTCCTTATTTTCTTTTCAAAATCTATTTTAAAAGGTGGGGATCTAATAAATACTATAAGAACATTTTGGATGGGCAAGAGGGAAAAAAGTGAACAAACCGCATAAAAAGTGCCATTTTGAAATCAACTTGGGATCGGCGGGGATCTCTCGAGTCTCCGTTTATAAGGATGACCCCATCGATAGTTGGCCGTTTGAAATGAAACTGGAATTTTTGAATATGATGTTGTTGTTCCGGAGTGTTGGCTTGCTTCCCGAACGCATCTATCAAAAGAAATATCGGACTCTCGTTGAAAAATACGAGGAAGATATGCTCGATTTGAAACAATGGATAAATATAAAAAGATCACATGAGTGATTATTTTGCTATTACCACGGTGTTTAAATAGAAATATCACCCTATGAATAGTGTTCAAATATTGAATGCAAAAGGATGAACTGAGATTTTCCCTGAAAGAAATTTTTCCTCAAAATGAGAAAAAATTCTAAAAAAGAAGTCCAACTTTTTTTCCAGACCTCTTTATCTTTGGAAAAATCCAATTTCTTCTTGCATTCTATGAATGATCAATATGAAAAAACATTATCTGAGATAATATTCTTAAAAAAAAACTATAGCAAACTAGAATAACTATTATGATATTGCTCCATTGTTTCTCCCCAATTCTTTGGGAAAAGATCATGATTTTTCACCCAAAATGTTCGCATTGTATTATCCTTGTGATTGCTATCTTCTTGAAGCCATTTCTTATGGCTATTATATGTTTGCTCAGCAACAATTTTTGATGGAATCATCCAAAAATCGGGTAGAGATTCAAATTTATTCGTTCTAACAAATGCATAGAACAGATCCTCGGATTTTAATGACTCAGATTTTTCTGATAACACAAATCTATGAGTTGAGTTTGAATCGCGAGTTTTTACAGATATTTTGATTAACTTTCCGCTTGGATTGACCGCTAATAAATCATAGCCAATAGCTCTTCCTAGGGTGATGGTTACTATAAAATTTCGTGCAGAAAGGAAAGCTGCAATATAATATTCTCCAGAATTTCCTACATTTTGTTTGTCTTTCATTTTTATCTTAATTTATATTTAGTCATAAATAATTAAAAAAGATTCGATCAAAAAAGATCCATGACAAATGAAAAAATCTCTTTGATTTTAAAATCCTCCACCGATGTAGAACTTGAGACGCTTGTAAATAATAAATTACTTGAAGAATTATGTGGAATCTTCCCACTTTCTTTCAAAAAACTATTTCTTTCAATTTTTTTTAAAACTTTACCCCTTCTTCACTCAAATCTCTGAAATCCATTTTATAATTCCTAGTATTCTATGGTTTTTCTTTGCTCAGTTGTTGTAAAAAATTGTCCTTCTCACATTGCGATTTCTTGGTTTTTTTCGCACAACTCGACTTTTTTTTTAGATCCTAGATTCTTATATACTTTCGACAATTCCCCCCCACGAAGCAAATGCCACCCATGTAAATTGAATCCCCTAAAACTGTCAAACCACTGTTCGGATTGAAACAGAGAACTTTTTATGGAATGAAAATCGGAAATTTTTTAATTGTTCCATCATGAGTGACAATTATAGTCTGTTTATCCCGACTATTATAAAATTGTTAAATATCAGACAGTTTTGTAAAAACAGAAACGGGAGAGTAGCTTAGCCTGGATTGTATGTATCTCTTCATATGAAGGCAATCGAGCGCTGCCCTGATAAGGCAGAGGTCGTGGGTCCGAAGCCCACCTTTCCCACCAATCTTTTTCTAATATTCCAAAATTAAATCTGATCATGATTTTTTATTGAAATCTAGCATAAGGTAAGATTATCTGATCCTTTAATTTTGAAGCTCTTTTTTGTTGATAGAGATGATATAAGGTCATTTTTATTGGATACATGTAAAAGTAAGTAGCTGAGTTCCTCATGAGTGCTTTCCCATAATAATCGCTCACGTTCAAAAACATTCAATATGATTTTGATCGTTAAAATACTGATAATAAAATTTAGATCCAGAAGGAGAAAGCGATTGATCTGCCAATGGATTGATGGCAGATATGGGAGATCCGTGCGGTTCTGACGGAGACTTGGTAGGATTGACACAGGATGTTGACCTTTGCCCTGTTGTTATTGATATTCTAGGTTTTTGAGACATAATGAGACCTCTTGGGACGTTTGTCGCTAATCTATAGGTTACCAAACAGATCTGTTTTTCCAGATTTATGATACTGTAATTACTTTTTGAAACTTATAAACTCGGAAGACATGTTCAAAAAGAATCAGCATTACTCGTGCTTGATCTGTGTTTGATACATAATTGTATGAAACGCATCCTTATAAATATAATTTATCGATCTATCATACTTCACTTATATATCATGGATACATAATTGAACTTAAACCAAGCAACAAACATAAATAGTAGGGCATCTCTAGAGCAAATATGGGAAAATTTGCTTCGATTTCGTTGCCTGAACCTTTTGTGGAAGAATA
Source organism: Candidatus Lokiarchaeum ossiferum (assembly GCA_025839675.1). Classification (GTDB taxonomy): domain Archaea; phylum Asgardarchaeota; class Lokiarchaeia; order Sigyniarchaeales; family Promethearchaeaceae; genus Lokiarchaeum; species Lokiarchaeum ossiferum. Next base: position 3,281,822 of record CP104013.1, on the reverse strand, counting down.
TATTGATAAAATCCTCGAGAATCCCAAATTTGGGTATAGTTCACGGGCAGAAGTGATCAAGGAAGCGGTTCGGAAATTGAAGGCTGCTTTAATACCAGAGAACGAGTAAAGCATCCATCCACTACTTTTCCTATCGGATTGAAATGTAAAGTAGAAGTATTAAAAAAAACCGCTTTATTTTGCTAGGTTTGACTTTTCTTAGGATAAAGATTCACACCAAAAAATATCTTCAATTATAGACGCGATATGAATTTCATGTAGTCATTTTGGATGGTGGTAGTCTCATAACCTTGATTTCTCATGTTGGCGGTCCTTTCTTTTGCAAATCCTGTTGGTTCGCTATGCTTCCTCGAATCTTTTTCAACCTCTATACACTTTCTATATTATCTAATACTCCGCTTAATTCAGTCCCAAAAGTGATTTTTCAGATAGTCATTCATCCCTTCCTAATAACTGATCTTTTATCATTTGATCAAAACCGATGAAACAGTCACAAAATCGCTTCCAATTCCACACCTGTCAGTTTTCTTCCCCTTTGGGATCAAAATCTTTTTTTAACCCCTTTGGCAAGTTTTTCCTATAAAGTTTTTTTTCGAGTTAAGAAATTCAGGACTATTCTTTTTCTCTAGGGCTTCAAAATATACTAAAAATTTGGCTAGGTTAAAAAAAAATATTAGTGAATCTTAAAATCACTAATAAAAAAAGTATAAAAACCTTTAGCTACATTGGCATTCATATTATAAGTTACTGATTTAGTAGAAGTATGGGTATCTTTCAATATCAGATAGTACCAGAAATCTAAATCTCGTTCAACATTGAATGCAAAAGATATGCCAAGGGGAAGAGAAATTGATTGGACTGGTGTGGCAAAGGATAACTCAAAATTCAATCCTAATGTGGTTTGTTTACTAATGGTGTAATCCCATCCTTTTTGAGTTTGACTCCCAGAATCCGTGTATTGTTGAGGACAAGAGTATTCAGAAGTATATGATGGCTGGACCCAATAATCAAATGTTTCCTGATTTAAATACGAGCAATCATCGCGGAGATCTGAATAGGGATGATTGGTAAGTACGGTGTTTTGAGTTGAATATGGGTCAAATGAATAAAATGCCAAAAAGGAAGCAGAATATGAATACTCTGTTAAGTCGATTGAGTAAAATTCAATATCTCCATAAATTTTATAGTACCAATACCAATGTTCTTGACCAATTGTTCGAACCTCATCATGATGTGGACCCGTTTCAATTTCATCATCATAACTAACTGAAACAAAAGGAAAATTGAAGGAATACTCAGTATCTCGAGAAACGATTGATGATATTTCTAATCCTACAAGGCTAGTATCGCCAATAGAATCTTCAGAGAATTCCTCATTGAACCCAGGTAAACAGGCGACTATATTCGGAACTATTTTATTGTATAAGGTCTTCGAATCATCTTTAGTGATTTTCCCATGTTCAAAAACGAGATCATCAAGAAAAACTCGTCCAGAAGATGTTGATGGTGTGCCTAAAATCACTCGATTAAAAGTATTACCAAAATCAAGATCATATTGCTTCATTATTGCTTGTCCATTCCATTTCAGAGTCCAAGTGGATTGGTCCTTATCAATGAATACTTCGAAATCAATTTTTTGATCTTCACTATAAACAACAACATTGCTCGCTGCATCATATACAGGTTTATAAGCAGTAAGGTGTTTCCCATATATATAATAGGAATCCCAGAAAAATAATTCTCCACTAGAAAACAGAAAATGCAAGCGTGAAGAAGTTCCATAGGTAAAATCAACATAAAACTGTTGATACTGAAGCTGTCCTATACTAATAGAGGAGCGAAAATAAACCAAATTATCTCCAGATGAAGCGATATCATTTTTATAAATATCAATGAGACTTTCATCAGTAGTATGAAGCCATAAAACTTGAGAAGATTCTCCCCAATAGCTTGGACTCTGATCGACATATAGATCACAAAAATCATCATTATCTTTAGCCACTTGCCACTCTCCGATAGTATCTCCATTATCAATATATCCACTTGGTAAAGAAATTTCTTCAAAATCTTCCCAAAAGACTTCATTTATTATAGGATTTGTCATATATCTAATCTCCACCCCGTCCTCGCGCCCATCCCCATCCGAATCCGCCGTGGTCGGGTCGGTGCCAAAGAGCAATTCTTCTTTACGTGATAGACCATCATCATCCGAATCGATTTGAATATCATTAAAATAGACATAATTGGTTGGTTTGCTATATAAAGAGCGAATCGAAATTTGATTAATTCCTGAAGTGTATTTTTCAGATTCAAATGTCTTTATTACTGTGCCTCCCAGAGAAAAAACCCATTGGTCTTTACCACTTCCTGAGCAATCCCATTCGGCTTTGAAATCATCATTCCACACATTAGTAGAGTATGTTGATCCTGTGGGGTAAGAATTGCCGTCAGATCCACAAAATCTGATCGTATTTACACCTTGATCTTCCCACATGGTCATATAGCTGCTCACAGTCGATCCTGAGAGAAATCTAATTAGGAAACAATCTGTTTCTCCATAACCAGAATCAACAATTCGAATATTTGTAGAAAACGATCCCTTTTCGGATAAATCAAAGTTCGCTGTTGCGATTGCTTCCCCGACCCATGAACCATCGTTTAGTTTTAACACGTTTCGATCTTCAAAAATGTTAGTCGAAATATGACACCATTGATTCGTCCCACCGCTAGTCCATTCAAAAAATTTATCTTCTTCCCAAATTTGGTTAATTGTGGAAGAATCATCCATATGTCGTAGGTTATGTAAGGTCAGATTATGAGTTATATCGCCAAGATATGTACTAATTGTGATATTATTAATTCCTGAAAACGGATTGGTCGAATCGAACTGAGCAATAATTTGACCGTTAATGTAAAATGTCCACTCATTAGTTCCAGTTGCTTGACTATTCCATTCAGCAGCAAAGTGGTACCACGTCTCCAATTCCACATTGATCGATCTTATAGGGGCATCGGATACTCCTTGGTCAGGAGCATATCTAAAATTATTATCAATAATTAAAGCAGCAGCAATTGTTGTTCCTGAATAAAATCGAATAAAAGAACAATCCTCATTTCCATAAGAGGTTTCAACGATTTTCAATTCGGTGGAAAAAGCCCCCGCAGGTTGGTTGGGAAATTCATTCTTTATTTTCGCTTCTCCATAATAGGAACCATCGCGGAGTCCCAACACCGGATCTCGTGAGCCTAAATCTGAATATTCAGCGACGCGTGTATATTGATTTCCAAGAGTAGAATCCTCTTCCCACCCTTCCCATTCAGGATTTAATTCCCAATCATTCACGGAAATTGCTGAAGCGCTTTTTATCAGATTTGGGCTATTGGTAGAGATCATCGCAACAATGAAGAGGCACATTCCGATTTTAGATCCCAAGGACAATTTCTTCTTGCCTTTTTTATTTTTATCCAACATTTTTTATCACACTGTATCCCATTGAAGAACTTTTGGCAGAAAATCAAGGTGAGGAATGGAAGAGGCAAAGACGATAGCTTGAATTCCAGTTTTGTCATTTCATCCTTTTGCATTCAAATGGCTACATGCTTAATATTGACTTTGATCTATAAAAACCACACGAAATTTACACTTCTGTCACAAGCGAGTTTTTTTTATAGCATCCCAAAAACATAGGGCGATTCATGCCCCTCCCCTCCGAGGTCCCCTTCGATCTCGAGAATTGGAATTTACGGCTCATCATCAATATAAACTAAGTGAATTTCAGAAAGACCAAGGAGTAGAAGTTCGCCAAAAATTTCAATAGTCTGCCCTTCATAGCTAACATTGATGGCCAAAAACAAAGTACCTTCCAAAAACTTATGTTACATATGTCAACAGTGGCGTGCTGATATGTCCCCATTTATTACGGTAACCGAAAAAAGACCCAATAATTCCATTCCATATCCATTACCTATTTTTTTTTGTAGCTCGTGCCTTGCGAAAATATCGAAAAACGAAAGAACAATATTAAAATCATGGGATCATGTACTGGGAGGGGAAAAATTATTAAATACGTGGCTTCATATGCCCTTATTTACGGGAAATTTGCGGTTGGTTGATAGAAAGCGTAAGGAAATCATTTTTGGGGATTCATTAAATGCAGAAGAAATAAAAAAAAAGTGAGAGCAAAACTACTCACTATCCCGAAATTTAGACAAATATATTATAACGTTCCAAATAATTCCAGCCCGGATTCAAAATAGTTCCTCCTTGATAACCCGTTCGACTCCACGGTAAAAGAGAACCAAATGCCAAATCCGCCTGAATATATTTGAAAATTGGATCTTCACTTAGAGTGGTTGCACCTAAAGTATCCCAGAAAAATGATGCAACATAAGTATTTCTTTTCTCCCACTTAGCATTCTGCATAATCTTATCAAATTTGCTGACTGTTCTATACTGTGCGTGGGTGGCATCAGTAGTTTGAAAGACTTTAGTTATTTCCGAATCGAAATTTTCAAGCACTTTTCCAGCGAAACAGGTATCAAAAAACACACATTTCCTGTAGGCACTAAATAACTTCAATCGATTTAAAAACTCTTGTCCCGAAATTTCACCAACATCCTGGTCAAACACCTCATCGTCATCATAAAGAGTGAAATACGCCAACGGAGTTTCTTCTTCATTGTCCTCCACCAGCCCATGTCCTTGGATCATTATAAATAATTCATCATCCGCTTGAATAAGGGGTGTCCACTGATACAATTCATTATAAAACTGATTTCGGGTGTAACCTGTATAAACATGCACTACATCATAATTTAGCTTATCGAAGACTCGAGAGTAATAATTTGCCCAACTTGGCGAAACTATGTCTGGATTAATGAATATCAAGGCAATTCGCAATCCCGAGACCCGTTCTTGATCTGGTTCTTGAATTGGCGCAAAGAAATAATATATATCAGGAACATTGTTTTCGATTAATTCCAGCTCTGAATTATATTCACAAGGATCGAGTCCATAATATTCTTCCCATCCATCGGGAAGAAAATCTAAATCACTATCTCGGCACATTGGATCTAAATACCGATAGTTATCTACCGCAGGATTAGGTTCATGAATTTGATCTAAATCAGCTTGTATCAAATCAAGTTCTTGCTTATCACTCCAATTATCATTATCTGAATCAACAAGAAGCGGATTTGTATAATATGTTGCATATTTATGTTCATGATAAAGCTCGTCTAGATACATCATATCATACCCATTTATTTCTTCCCCATCGGTCAACCCATCCCCATCCGAATCCGCCGTGGTCGGGTCGGTGCCATATAAGTTGACTTCATCTCCATCAGTCAGCCCATCACGGTCAGAATCATAGTGAGTTGGATCGGTATGATATCTAAATAATTCTAAATAATCATTCAGCCCATCTTCAGATCCAATCGGTTCAGAGTCAATCCGAGTTGGATCAGTAATATATCCGTAGATACCACAGATTTCATCCCAATCATTTACCCTATCATTATCAGAATCACATTTCCAAGGAGAAGTTTTTAATCCAGATTCATAAATATGGGTCTCTTCATACTTGTGGCTTAAATGGTCCCTATCGAAGTCTATTATTCTTGCATCTCCTGCATCATATTCATTTGCCCAATCATACGAAATTGAGTCATAGTAACTTGTACCCCCCCCATTTTCTCCCGAATGGAGATATATTGATGTAATTCCAGCAACGTCATAAAGACTATATTGTCCAATAGTAACACCATTTATCGATACAGTACAAATATCAGACATACCATCATAATATAAACAAACAAAATACCATTGATTTGGATTTGCTTCTATGGTAGAAACAGCGGTACTATATGTTGAATAGCTCGTTCGATGATAAACTTTAAAATGACCATTATTGATCCCCACGGACAATAACCAGTAATTATCCCCAAAATTAATGCCCATATACGCATTATTTATGATACTCGATCCAGATATCCATCCTTCTACACAGCCTCCAACCCCTAAAGGAGTATTAATGTTTAGTTTTGTAAAGCAGCTCGAAGAAGAAACTAAATCGGTTATTGCCAATACACTTGAGTGTGTGGTCACTGCATCTAGGATTTGATAGCCCGAATTAACATCGGAAGACCATTCTTGACAGCTTGCTAGAGGATCTTGATTGTAACTATCATCAAAATTGATAATGCCAGCATATTCCATAAAAGAATCCACACGCTGTTTTACCCAGTTCACTTGAATGTTGTCATAATAACTTTTTCCAGATCCAGTTTCTCCTGAGTGTAAATATAGACCATCAACAAAAGAGGCATATTTTGTATTGAATGGTGTACTTCTTACCTCAACCCCATTAACAAATATTCGACAATCATCTTGCTCGCCATCATACTCCATTTTAAGGTGGGTCCATTGATTTGAAGCAACAACGTTTGTGTCGTAGACACTATACGAAGCATGATCATTGTGGTAATAAACTCTGAATTGATTATTTATTATCCCAATCGATATCAACCAATTATCCCCTTCCATCAATCCGAAATAACCATTATTATTTCCTGGTGAATCTGTTTTTAAATCCCATTCAATAGATCCAAAACCAGCGGGAATTTTTTTTTCCACTTTTGAGTATACGGTGGGAATTTGTCCATAATCATAGATTCTTAAAACCTGATCATATGGAGATTCGGCTAGTTCTACAGTTCTAAAAGATGAATATCCGCCTGCAGTTAGTTCCCAATCTAAGGGTAAAAACCCAATCGAATCTTCCGAAAAATCATCAATTAGTATGGTAGTTACTTCATCTTGGAAACTATTAAATGCTTCATCCTTAGAAACTCCAACATAGATATCATCCAGAAAAGTTGATTGGGAGCATGTTGCAGCATAAACATAATTTAAATTGCTGATAGGCTTGGCTTGTTCTGAAAGGATCATCTCCCCATCCAAATATGCTTCGAATTGACCATCAGACTCATATGAACATCCTATGTGGTACCATTGATCTGTTTCTACGTCAATGAATGTATCATGCTCTTGTCCATCTCCAAGCCAATATTTTAAACTCGTTCCCGCATGAATTCGCATTCCTACGGCCCCAGTGTTGATGGTAGATGGGCTTAAATTCACCCCCCCATAATCATTCGATTCCCCACCAGTTACTTTCACGCAATAGGAATACCAAATTTTGTTTCCTGCAATATATTGCGGAATTATATCCTTTTGGACTAATCCCCATCCGGCATCATATATTTTCATTACCTCCCCTCGATCTTCATCCATGAAATTGGATAATTCCGAAGGACCATAATTTGGCACATTTGTCCATTCTGAAATATTGATTTCTGCGACCCCAGTTCCCATATTAGTATATATTAAGGCGGAACAGGTCAAAAGAAGCAACGCATATAACGATAGCAGTCTTTTTTTTTGATTCATTATGTTTACCTTTTTTCTTTTAAATATTGTTCAAGTAGAATACAAAAAGGATATTGAAAAATTACTATTAAGGAGATGTGGAACAAAAATCGGTTTCTCACTTTTGTCCATTTATCCTTTTGTATTCAAATGGTTACATCCATAATACTGCTTTTGATCTATAAAAACCACTCGCAATTTGCACAACTATCACAATCGTGATCTTTTTATAGGTGCTTGATGAGATATCAATGGATGTTTCGGAAAGATGTTTTTCTTCTTATTTTTCGGGTTTTCATAATGAAAAGAATTTCTTGATTTTCATCAAAATTTCATAACTCATATTTTCTCCGTTTAAATCAAGAAAATATTATCAAAAATGAGAAAAAAAATATACTTATAGCCTGAGAAAAAAAAAGCAATAAAAATCTAAAAAGAATCGGTGGATGTGAGTTCAAATTTAAAAGTATCTTCAACCATAATTTCTGTGGATTCTTCCCATCTTCCAAAGATCCAATTATAGGAAATCCCAGTCAAGAATGTTCTTTGAGTTATCGTAAAAGTGTATCTGTCACCAATATCCATTGTTTCTTCAAGATGTTCAATTACTTCGTAAAAATTTAAATTAAATCCCATAGCAAAATTTGTACTACCCCAAGAAACTCCAGATACGAAATCAAAGTCATATTTGACTTGATAGGTATAAGGATCATTATCTAATGTATCACAAGTCCACTCGGGATGTGGTGTATTTTCCTCAGAATAAAAACCCACAAGATCCATAACCAGGGAAATTGGTCCCAAAACATCTTGAAGTGATTCAGGTACGGTATCATACATATCTAATAATTGTTCTGTTACTTGGTAGAGTGTCCCAACTCCTTCAAGAATTTCAGTAACCTCATTTAAATCTGTAATAGTGTCCAAATTTTCAATCATGTTAATTAAGTATGGATCTATTAGATTACTGATTCCATTTGCTGTAGATAAATCGATAGGACCATCAGGACCATTGATCTTTAAATCAAGTTCCATTTTAGTTATACTTGATTGAGGTTGGGTAATTCCAGTCCCGAATATATCAAATAATTTTGCATGAGAAACAAAATTGAAGGAACCTGTATCACAAAAAGAACCATCCAAGTGCATCCCTTCCAAACCATCATCATTCCAATTCCGATCAAAATCGACAGAGGACATTATTTCATAGAACCCAGGTCCTTTACCAACGCCTTTTTGGACGTTATTAATGGTTAAATGCCCATCTCTCCCTTCATTAGAAGGATAAGTTTCCATCAATTTATAATAAGGCCATTTCCATTGGATTATTTTAAAATTATCAAATCCAAAGGAGGGTATCTCAGGAGTATTAAAAGTCGTTGTTCGAGTAACAATGATTTTGGATAACATTTTTCCCATCTCGATGGAGTAGTTACCCATTGAAGTATCTGCAAAATATAGGAAAATATCGGTATGATCGCCAACAAATTTTAAGGTTATCCTCATTTCATGCATAATTTTATTTGGATTAGGTACTTGAATAATATCCGAGCTGAAAGAAAGAAGTGTAGTATCACTAATGTAGAATTGATCACCTTTATAGTTCAAAGCAAAACCTTTTCCTGAAGTATCTTTAATATAAATTTGCCATGATTCTTCACCTCCTAACCAATTTTGCCCAACATAACATGAAAATGCAAAATTTTCCATGACATCTAGTTGTTGTAATGGAATTTCTATACTGCGAGAATCGTGCCGATATGTGGGACTGATAGAGAGCATAAAATTGTCGCTTAAATAACTAGTATCATCCCAATCATTTGGTATTGCTTGGATGCCCACATCTGAGCTTGGAATCACCCATTCGCTTGGAACATAACCTCCAAGGGTGCATTCATCTGTAAATACATCGCTGGGATCCATAGGATTTAATTTCCCACGAATTTCGAGGAGATCAGAAAATTTATCACCATCCGAATCCGCCACTAGAGGGTTAGTGCCATGATTATTGACTTCTTCTCCATCGGTTAACCCATCCCCATCCGAATCCGCATCCGTCGGGTCGGTGCCTAAATCAAGTTCCTCTACATCAGATAACTCATCCAAATCCGAATCAATCATAAACTCCGTGAAACTCCACAAATTATCCGTTCCAGTTTGGCGGGTTTTAAGCTTGTCAAAAACACCTTTCGAATACATGAATTCGGAATCATCAAAGGGATTTCCATCTAAAGATCCATCTAATGTTTTGATATTGGGTCCTCCAGTAATAGTGATTGATAAATCCAACCAATCCTGGTCCCCATAATAAATATACTGATCCCTCCACCCGTTGCCAACCCCATTATGAATATAGGTGGTATAGAGATGTAGATTAATAAATCGAACTATGAAATAATCACCATCGTCAAAATAGAAGTACAAGTATTTTTCTTGAGAATCATGCACTTTTATTTTACAATGAAATCCGACAGATTGAGCTCTTAGGCCATTCAATCGATGTTGAAACCAAGTATTAGATGAACCTTCCGAATTTAGCTGATATATCTTTGAACCGGTAGATGAATCTGTGGAAATATCAACTCTGCCTGGACCACCTTCTGGATAGATCAGTGTAAAACCATTTGCCTCATCGGGAACCGTTGGATCCGTTCCATAGATAGAGGCTTCTTCCCCATCATAAGCAAAATCGCCATCAGTATCTTTAAGGAGAGGATCAGACCCTAGCATAGCTTCCTCAACCTCATCCAATCCATCCTGATCATTATCGACTGCCATATCGGAAATCAAAAGACTTCCGCTAGTTTGAAGACGCACTCTTAAGTATTCAATTTTCACATTGAATCCACTAGACATAAGGACAGGATAAGTAAATGGGAGCCCATTTATGCTCATTTTTAATTCTTTCGTTACAGAATTCTTTTGAACGATATCAAATTCGATATGATTCCAATCCCCATAGCCGTAAGACCTCTGAGAAACCCAGTTTGGCACGTCAGCATTCGAAACATATGATCTGATCCATTGATTTTCGAAGTTGATAATGAAATAAGCCCCATCATCAAAATAAAAATACCATTTTCTAGCTCCTCCATCCAGAAATTTCAAATTGCAATCAAAATGCAAGAAATTGTATTCAATTCCCGATTTGGTATATTCATACCACGTATTCAGTCCCACGTCCATCTCCAATTCATAAATATCTGAATACAGCTGTCCATCGTCCGTTTCATCATTAAGGGGTATTGCAGATGCAGAGCTTTCCGCAGGATAAATTCTTTGCCAGGATTCCTCCAAATAAGACACTTCGACGTCAGAAAAGAAGACGGAACTTCCGGCCGTCATTGTGCGCATTTTGAGTGCGTCAACAGTACTGTCACTATCCAGTTCGATCGAAAAAGAATCGGTTCCTAAAGTTACGGTTAATAATTTTGTGGTGGAGCTGGTTTGAATCAGTTCTAACTGAAACGACAGCCAAGTATTATAACTATAATCCATATTTTGGCTTTGTTTTACCCAATTATCTGTAGTGTATGAAAACACATCCCCATTTTCATATTGCAGTAGGAAATATTGGGAGGGATCGTTATCCAAATACAGATAAATGTGTTTCCGACCTCCATTTTCAAATTTGATATTGCATTCAAAGTCTAATTCTTGATGTCCTGCTTCTAATGGGGAATAATCGTACCATGTATTGGTTGAACTTGCAGGATCTAACTCGGAAATTGCAGTATATCCGTTGGCATCATAGAGTGGACCAACATTTGCACTATCATCAGTATTATAGGTTATTTCCCAGACTCCATTACTTTGACCCACCGTTGCACTTGCGAAGGAAAGTTGCGCTTGGGGGAAGATGGGGACCATGAGGATTCCTACAAAAAAGATGAAGATTAATTTTTTTGGTTTCATATTTTTTTCACTTTTTGGTTTTGCGTTATTAGTAATTTCATGTTTCCAGTTTCGAATACATTTTCTGAAAATTATCCTTAGGTCTTAAAGAGATGTGGACTAAAGTTTGAATGCCACTTTTGTCATTTCATCCTTTTGTATTCAAATGGTTACATCCATACTACTGCTTTTGATCTATAAAAACCACTCGCAAATCTCAATTCTGTCACAATCGTGATCTTTTTATAGTTTCTTAGAAACCAAAAGATGATTCATGCCCCCCTTTGCCGAGTTTCCCTTCTGTCTCGAAAATTGTCATGTGTTGGAGCCTCTCCCCCATCATCCGAAGGTTGTAGATTTTCTCCGAGGTTTAAATGTACCTCCACGAATTCTTCCTGACCTCTATACGCTCTCGGTGCCTGCCGCAAAGTTAGCCCTCTATGAGCAACATTACGGGGTTATTCAAGAACAACATCCTTATCGTCCCTTGGCCTTTGGGGTGGATGATTGGATCGTGGCCTATCTGGCCGCCGAAAACCAATGGGGGGTGGCGTCTTTGGATCATCATCTGTTGATCAACCTCCGGGAATTTTTGGACTATGAAGCCTATTGGCCCGAAGACATTGCCAACTTACCCGCGGATGCAATGGTTTTGATCGATTCCAATATCCTGCTGCATTTTTGTGATCACCAGCGATCACAACGGGAGCGGATTCGACAGATGTTTACATCCAATCCGAGTGTGACCTTCATTCTCTCAGCGAATATTTTAGAGGAGATGGGGCGGGTCTATCATCGGAAATTTGATCGATCGGCTCTTCCGTCCTCGCTTAAAACTCCTTCCTATCAGGTAAAGGAAACGGACATCGCCGTGTTTGTGGAAGATTTTGGTCGTTTTGAAAGTGGAAAGGCACGTCGGAAACGAAAAGCGCGCCAAAAGACTCTAATACAATCCAAATATCCTAGGAAAACGAAGTGGGAACGCATGGTCGAAAATTATTAAAAAAAGGGAAAGTAAGAATTTCTCTTAGGGCGTAGTGTCAATCACTATGTTCTTGAAATACATGGTAAAATCCACGTACCCATGAGTATCTTGATAACAAAGATAGATATTGTATGTTTCACCTACTGTTAAACCTGAAAGGATTTTTTCTGAGTAGACGTAATTACTTGACTGGGTGAAATATTCTTTATCGATAATAGGATGTTCATTGTTAACGATGGGATAGCCCCAATTTGATTTATATACACGAACCGCCGGGGTCAATGCATACCCTGGATAGCAGGTACTTCGCTCATCAACGCTGATTTTGACACTTGTACTTTGGGCAACAAAATTCGTGGACATTCCAAAAGTTCTACCAGAATAGGAGACTTGTTCGACTCGTATTTCATTCCCCGACACGGTCCAATCTACCTTGGAAGCATCAGTCGCATAATAATCAAAACAACCCCAAAGATCCCGTACTTCTTTGGTCCAAGCAATTCCATCCACATACATAATTCTTCCGAAATAGGCATTCACACTGTCAGAATTACTATAAATCCATCGTCCATTATGACGATATTTTAATCGATAGGAAGCGGATCCTTGAAAAGTATGACTTGGGATTCCACTGATAGTCATGTAGGAGGATGAAAAACTCACACTTTTTACATTTCGCCAGGTCCCACTCTCATATCGTTGAACATTTCCATAACTACTTCCAGGATAATTCTGAATTGCTACGGTTGCGGAAAAAGTCTTTCCCGCTTCGACGGAGGATGCAGCATTAAAATTCACTTCCGGAGGTTCTTCGGGAGGTTGGTAGGCAGCTAAAACCCCCGACATTTCCCCAAATAGAGTCATGAACACCACTAAAGTTCCTAGGACACGAATCATCGTTTTTGATTTGCTTAAATTTGTTTTTGTCATTGTTTGTTCCTCCAATTATTTAAGGGGTTAAATCCAACACAAAATTCTTGGAAGTAATTGTGAACCCTTGATAAACGGAATTATCGCGACTTGCATGAAAATAGTAGTAGGATTGTCCTACATCTAATTCTGTAAACAAGTGAGTGTGATGAGTATAGGAAGTGGAATCGCTAAAGTAGAGCCAACCAACAACTTCCCAATCGAGATCATAAATAATTGAATATTGGCCTACTCCGCTATATTTGTTCGTCGATTCTTTGGAATCGAAGTCAATTCGAATACTCGTGCTTTGAGCGACAAAAGTTGTGGACATTCCAATAAACCTGTTATAATTTATCCCAGTAGTACTCACCGAAATTTCATTGGTATTTGCAGCCCAAGTGTAGTGATGGGATTCACTCGCATAATAATCATTTAATCCGCTTTGATCACGAATTTGTTTTTCCCAAGTTCGTCCTTCAAGATACATTGTTCTACCAAAATTAATTTTGACGCTATCCGTATTACTGTAAATCCAACGAGAAGGAGCCCGATACCTTACGCGATATAAAACTGATCTTTCATAGTATGGGCTCGTCGGAAGACTCACACTCACATGGGACGAGGAGATCGTAACTCGTTTGACATTTTGCCATACACCATTTTCATAACATTGAACATACCCATAACTGCTTCCGGGATAATTTTGGATATAGATAGAGGCAGTAAAGGAGGTTCCCGCGATGACGGTAGACGGCGCATTCAAATTTACTTCAGGAGGTTCCACCGGAGGTTGATAGGCGGCATTTCCTTCGGAAAATTGTCCTGCAAGCAGGAGAAATAAAAATACAAAGCCTAGCAAAGGCGTTATTGTATTTTTAGTTTTCAATCGGTTTTCGTTCATTTTGTATACCTTCAAAAAAAGGGGGAGATTCCCTTCAACCCCTTTCTTATGACTATATTATACACTAAATATTTAAATTAACTGAATCAAAAATACAATTAACCAGAATTTTCTGTATAAAAAATACATTGAATTATAAAATAAAAAAAACTGCTCCCATGATGGCATTATTGCAATCACGGAAGATAGCTTACCGATAAGGGAAACGGAAGTTTGATTGATCGATTGTGGACGGATTCAAAAAAACCAATAAGGGTCGATCGGGGTAATGAAACCGCTTTCATAGTATTTCTCGCTTGAAGAGAAGAAGGACTCTTGATGCGATGATAGGGAAACGATTTCTTTCGATCAAGATCGGCATCGTCGGATACCACTACATGAAGAAATCGGCTTGCCACAGGTAGATCACGGTGGCTCCTGCCCCACAGAACATTTAACGGACAGCGAGAATTGTCACATGCTGGAATCCTTAGATCACCATCCGACCACCGTGGATTTTCTTCATGGATTGAATGTCCTCCCATCCACATTCCAGGAACTTTTTACCCTTTCGGTCCCGTCGGCGAAGTTTGCTCTCGATGAACAACACTACGGGTGTTTCATGAACAACATCTTTTAGGTTCATGCCTATTTGAGCATCCTAAATTCTCCAAAAAATTCAATTGTCAACCCATCTTATTAGTATTGATGGTCAAAAATGAGGAACCTTCCAAAAATCTATGCTACTTTTGCCATAGATGGTATACTGATATGGACCCATTTATCACGGTAAACGAACAAACATCGGAAAACACCCCTTATTTTTCGCTTCCTATCTATTTCTGTAACTCATGCATTGCTAAAAGAACCGTAAAAGAATTAAAAATACTAAAATCATGGGACCACTTACTGGGAGGAAAAAAGTTATTAGATACTTGGTACCATGGGTCAAGATTTACTGGGAGTTTACGTTGGTATGATAACAAGCGAAAAGAAACCTCCTTTGGGGAATTAAAAAATGCTATTAAAAAAAAAAAATAGAGGGAAATATTGTTTAATATCCCAAATATTATGATAACATTCCATATTTAGTCAAAAAATTCCAACCTGGATTCAGAATTGTGCCTCCTTGGTAACAAAAATCATTCCATGGTAATAACGATTCTAAAGCTAGTTCTAACTGAAAATAATTGAAGATTCCATCCTCACTTAAAGTTGTTGCACTCAAAGTTTGGAAAAAAAAAATTGCCAACCGAGTATTTCTTTTCTCCCATTTTGCATTTTCGATTGCTTCATCATAATAAGTGCATGTCATCACAGCTGCATGAGTAGCATCAGTAGTTTGAAAAACTTTGGTAATTTCGGAATTAAAACTTTCTAACACTTTTCCAGCATAGCAAGTATCAAAAAATACACATTTCCTCAAAGCACTAAATAACATCAATCGATTTATGAAGTCTTGTCCTGAAATTTCACCATTATCTCCATTATATAAAGTATCTCCATCATAGAGAGTAAAATACGGTAAAGGTGTCTCTTCTTCATCATCCATCACAAGCCCGTGCCCTTGGATCATAATAAACAATTCATCATCCCATTGAATGAGAGGTGTCCATTGATAAAGTTCATTATAAAACTGATTTCGAGTATATCCTGTATATACATGAACAACATCATATCCTAAGCCATCGAAAAATCGATAGTAATAATTTTCCCAACTTGGGGTGAATGTTTCCAATTCAACTATTTCTTCTTCTTATTGTGATTGTTAGTTTGTATTGCTTGATCCCATTCAATGAACAAATTATCCAATTGAGCAAGATTGGCTGATAATGGAAGGATTTCTTTGCTATACCGAATAGATTCTTTCAATCGTATATACTGAAATCCATTGAGTTTTGTTCCGATTTCTTTTAAAAATCCAAGAATATCCTTGGATGTCAGAGTATTGAATGAAAATTCTTGTCTTATGATTTTTTCAGCTTGAACGAGCGGAATTTCATCGCCCGGCATGAGTTCTCCAAATAATTCACTTATTAACTTGATTAGTTTTTGTTTTTCAGCAGCTAATAATTTGGGTGTTAGAAAGTTTTGAATTTTCTTCATATAATGATCTGGAATACGATCAAATGCACCATTCTGAATTATCTCGGGGATTTTATTTAAACCCAGTAAAGGATGGGTATGAGTTCCTCTTTCTCCAGAAAAAGTCAGTTGGTCTTGCCATATTTTAACATTTGGCCCTTTCTTAATTTGGATGGGCTGATATCGATACTGATATTCCATCAACTCTTTAGAACTCCGTTTTTCCCATGCAAGATTTACTCCATCGGACGTAAAAATGTTTTCTTGCAACATGTTAACTCCTAAAATTCGAGAAAAAGTTTCTTTTTGATAATCTTCAAAACTTTGCCTACTTTGTACATTTCCGTTATATTTTTTACTTTCTGTTTTCCAGTAGGTGTGAAGAGCATCAAAGAGTGCATTTTTTCCCATGAAAATTAACTCTGTTGAAGAAGAAAATAAAAGTTGTGAATTAATAATCGACAGTCAGATTTTTCTTTATCAATTAGGATAAAAAAGTCCCTAATTCGATCAAAATTAATTTCATGAATTTGCAAAAACTCAATCCCTTGCGAAGTGATCGATAAAATAGCCGAAGGTGGGATGGTACGAGTCAACTGACTCTCAATATAATGATGCTCAAAATGGAAGAATAACTGTTGCTCATTTAAGGATCTCAAAATGGAAGAATAACTGTCACAATGGTGATCTTTTTATAATCCTTTAAAATAAAGTGGTGATTCATGCCCAATCCCTCCTATTTCCCCTTCTACCTTGAGCATTGTTCCATACTGGAACCTTTGGCTCATCATCCTACCACATTGGTCTTTTCCTTGGAATAAACATAATGACTAAAAAAAAGGAATTGGAATATTAAGTATCTAAATCACAATAAGCGATTTGATCGATGGCCATTTAGTCCACCTAGTATATACTGAAATGTAATACTAATTTATATTTTAATTAAATCAAAATACCACAAGGGAAAGAAGTAATGACAAGTTGGGACAGAGATGGGGATGGTATCCCAGATAGTTTTGATAATGACGTTGATCATGATGACGGTGATCTTTTTGATTTTTGGGAACATGGCCCAGATGAAGATAGTGACGATTCATCCTCGCCTGGAATTAAGTCGACATACACTAGCATTTGTGTGATAATAATTGTCATTTTCATTTTTTTTATGATAGTCAATAATAATACTTTTTAAAAAATTCTTTTTTCATCTTGTTCTGTCTTGTTTAGATTATTTCAGCTAATTTTTTTGTAATTCTCCCAAAAATGTCCTAGTTTATGAATTCAGACTTATGATCATAGTTAAATATAGTATAGAACTGAATTTATTGTTCAAAGATGTTCATAAATTATCACGTTTTTTATCTACAGACATTTTAAATTAATAATTTTGCTCTTTATTATTTTGTATTTCCTTAATCAGAAAAAAAAAGTTCCTTGATTTTATTTATCATCAAATTACAAAAGGAAGCGATTATTTTTTGAGAAGGAGCAGAAGCTGCATTATGATCAAATAGTTTCCAGTGTCTAAATTTAATTTTCTCACACATACAACGTTTATTTCTCTTGAAAAGAAAATTAAATGAAGATCAAATTCATTCAATTCATTTCTAGAGATATGTATATGACTTCTTCCTTGATCAATATTTATTCTATTTTTTTTTATTACGCATGTAAAATCGATTAATTTGCAAATTGTTTCTAATTTAGAACGATTTTCGGGTATAAAAGCATAGTGATAGTTATTTAGAATCAAATTGTCCCGAAATTCTTCAATTTCTTTAATTAGATCGACAAGATGCAAAGGAGAATAAATTTCCTTAAATTAACTTAATTTTTCTTGTAGTACAATATTGAAGCTTTTGATATCTCTCACCTCGTCAATCTCTCTCCCCATAGAATTTGGTAGCAAAGTTGTGGAATTTTTCATGTTACAAATAAAATTGAAAGTTCCAGAATAAAACCGAACTCTATCAGCACCAGTAGCAATCCCTGGATTGTGTGAATTTCCCTCAAAGAAATTTAGAATAATATTTTTGTATGTCAAATTTCTACAAAATTTAATCACATTTTTCCAATCATGTTGAGTCATGTAATAGAACCACTTGAAAAGAATTACATTTAGATCGATTGAAGGAGTTTGAAAGATCTTGGCAACATTTGGATGTTCATTTTCTTTTTTAGTACTTTTAGAATCAATTCGAAACCAATCGAACAATTTCCTCAATCGAGTCTAAATTTTTTGTAAATTCTTCAATATCTGATACAACAATGAAATCTCCATTTATTTTGAACGCCTCTGTAAACGCTGTCATTTCCTTGCATATGTTTTCCCCTTTGCCTATGGAAATATGATTGAAGAAAAACACTATGATGACCCTGTAATATGTGATGCCTGTGGATGTTATACTACAGTGGGACATGAATACCATAAGCAGTGTATTTGTAATTACTGTAAAAATGGTATAGTAATTGCTGGAAGGCGAAACAAACAATATCTTAAATAACTACCGCCTTCTACGTACGGTAATCGCACCGAACTCGAAATTTTCTTTATAGTAATCATTTAGTTTTTTGTATTTTTCTAAGTAATCCTTATCATCCTTCAATTTCACAAGATGTCCATAACTACGCATTATTTTAAAAAAACTTGTCATTTCTGCATCAGTTATACTTGCTCCACCCATATCAATTGCGATAATCCACGAATCAACGATTCTTTTAATTCGTTTGATATCTGCATTATCATCTTTCATCCAATTTTCCCATTCAAAGGAAAAAGGACCAGCACCAGCTTTCACTCTTTTAGGAGTCATCGTACACTTCCAGAGAGAATAATTATTTAAAAGCAATGATGTTGGTGGACCAATAAATTAGTCTAAAGAGAAAAAAAATGGTGGGTGACTAATCTCTTAGAAAACCTACTTAATGAAGAGTTCGTAGATTACAAGAGATAAAAATATCAAATCAAAGATGTTCTCCTTCACCCATGAGGCACATCTCTTCCAGAATTTACGTGATTTGGACATAATCTATAGAAATCATTTTTACAAGTTACTAAAAACACGACGCCTATTTAAAACTATGCTAAAATTACCCGAAACAATAATAAGGAAACCTCCCTATTTTAATGTTTACTTTTCAGCTAAGTTAATTCACTTAATTTCACTTTAATCTTTAGATATTGAACTTTTCTATTTACATCAAAAATAAATAATGGGACTTACTTATTTTTTTTAAACCCTTCGGCACAACAAGAATGTGTCGGAGAAGTTGAACTTAAAACTGAGTAAAGATATATATGAAGAATTAGAAGAGAGATTGTGGGAAAAACAGAAAGAGATTAATATTTTTTTAAATTGTTCCAAATAGGTTTTTTCTTCTTCCGTTTCAATCAACCAGTGTTCTTTTTTTATATTTTTGGGGATTCGAATCCCAGTCTGCAAATAACACATCGATCTGATCGAGGGAAGTGGAGATATCAGACTTCATGCGAATAGTTTTTTTCAACCTCACGAATTCAAACCCTGAAATATGTTCCCCTATTAAACGAAAGAAATTTTCAAGAAAGGAATCGGGAATTAAGATTGTTCGTTGAGGATGTTTAGACCAAACTTTTTTGGACACTCCCCGAATCTCCTTTGCATGTAAAATTTTATATTCTTCCTTAACCACACTAAGGGCTTCCTCGAGTTTTACTTCATCCCCTTCTTTTAATTCAGAGACTAATTCTTTGATGATCCGGATATACTTCTTTTTTTTCATGAATACATGATATTTCAAAAGACTTTTGTTTATTTCTGAGCAATAAGTCCTCAGATCCTCCAAATCAATGGATTTGTCGTTATATTGAACAAAATAGAAGGGTCCTGAATATTTGGGTCTTTGAATTTCAATCCTCACATCCTTTACGGGAAATCGATATTCCTTCTCATTGGTTTTAAACCAAAATTCTTTGTCTGTAATTCTATATTTCCCGAATACTTCTCCGAATTTTTTTTCCATTGTCATTTTTCCTATTTGCTCGGTTAACTCCTTTTGAAGTTATCTTCTACTTCCCATAAAAAATTTTAGCCTTTCCCGTTTTAAAGTGTAAACAGCCCTATTCTTCTAGGTGAATAATGAATATTTGGAAAAAAAAATGATGCTGATACTGAAGCTAAAATATATGCCAATTGGCCAGATGAGGGATACTGGGCCTTAGTATCGCCTAATGCGAGATTTTTTTTTGGGATCTCGCTCAAACGGGACTATCATGGTATGTTCACTCCAAATACAAGTATAATAAAGAAATTAATGAAAATGATATTGGATATATTCAGCAGTAAAAAATTCGGAGTTTTTGATAAAATATTATTAGAGAGAGTATGAAGATATAGGAATAATTCTCATGTTAATTTTAGTATAATGATAAATTTACTCATATCGCTGGTTAAAGTTTATGTCTATATGGTTTGCCCTCATGAAGGGCAAATACAGATGTTACGGGGGTAATACCCCTTAAAACCTATCATGATTTCATTTTGCATTGTGTCTTGTCTATTAAATTATAGCCAGAAATGATATTGGTCCCTCTCCCGAGTTCTTTTCTTATCTCCCTAATAATAAAAGTTTAAATACTATATCTCAAAAATAACTAAATATCCAAATTTATACTGCAAGGAGACTTTCTGATGTTAAGAAAAAACGAAAATAAAACGAATGCCTCTCATTTTTGGATCTTCAATTTTTCAAAGTGGGATTTAAAGATTTGTGATAAAAATAACCAACTAAAATTTACTATACCCCAATCATCAAAACTGCAAATTACAGAAGAGGAATCTAAATCGTTTTCTGAGTTTGAAATTCAAGATATGAAATCAAATATCCAAATAAAATTGGACGACAAATCGGATCAAACACTTTTTCCAACAGATTCGCCTGATAAACGTATTTTATTGATTGACACTAATGCTGATAGCACCAAAGTAAAAGGGAATATGGTTTCAAAGTTTCCACGAAAAAAGAAGAAAGAGTGGAGGTTGAAGCAAAAATTTGGGCATGATCTCTTTATAGCCAACTATCTCCCAAAAACTATTCAAGCACGATTCGATGCCGCTGATATAAATCCATATGTTAATAATCGTAAATGGGCGCCATATATTAAAATTCCCTCCGGTTACCTCAAGCAAATAGGGTTCCTGATATCAAAAACTGCGCATTTACTTCAGGTTCAAATTGAACCAGAGGGTAAAGAAGAGAAGCAACCAGATGATAAATGGAAGGATATCTATATTGGGGCCCATGGAATCCGTAGACGGTCTCGTGTGTTTAGTTTTGACATGGATAAAACACTCGGAAATCAAGTTCTCCATGATTATGATTTACCAAAAAAATATTCCCGAGATCCTTTTTTTGATCAATTCCCGCCTCATCGAAAGGTGAATCCCTCAGGAAAAATACGATCATTATGGGAGAAAATCTGGTTGGAAGTCATCGTTTTTATTATCGGAGCACTCATAGGAATAATCTTAGACTTCTCTTCATCGTTCATTAAGAATATCAAATAAACTATTGATTGTGGTTCCGATGAACTATAGCAAAGAGAATTTAGTCCTTTTTTTCTTTCTTCAAAACATCAACCCCAAAAATAGCTTTATGTAACGCTCTCAAATTCATTTTCAACCCCACCATCAAGATATTCCAATTTATGAGTTGAGAAAGCACGCTCAGATCATTTTGAATGGTATAGATCTCCTCAAAATGAATATACTTGAAAGTTTTTCCAGTATAGATTGCATACAACTTTTCATCCAATCGATCTTGCTTGACATCTCGCATATTATGGGCTTCAGTTAAACGAAACATCTTGACTTTTTGCTTGTGATACACCCAATTGAAAATTTGTTCAATATTTGGATAGGGATTATGCGGATTTCTTAAATATGTTCTTAAACACGGTAATTCACGTCTCGGATTATACTTACTATATTTGTATTTATCAGGATACCGATACATATTACTAAATCCCGAAAGTTTGGGGTTGAAATAGCATTTATTAATATTTTTTTTGAATTTGGAATCGATGGTATCAAACACAGCCAAATAAAAACCAATAATATACCGAAAACTTTCATAGCGATTCTTAATGTCTTGCATAACCTGATCCACATCTCTCTCAATATGAAGGGGATCTTCTCGGGCCTCGAAAACTAATTCCTTGAATTTTTTATTCTGTTCTGCAGGGATTTGATCTCCTTGTTTCCCCATTTGTATGGTTTTTTCTACTAAGGATTGCATTTTTTTAACTTTGATCGATATTTCATCATCTGAAACACCGACATATTTCATTTCTTTGGATAAATCAATATCTGCGTTAAGAATCTTGCCCACTTGAGTGTGGTGATATTTGATGTCTTCGGAGATCGCCCGTAATAAGTCATTATTATAGATTAAATCATTAATTTTATTTTTTTTAGTAAACGTGTTGTATAATTTGCGGAATCGGACCAAATTTTCTTTAGAATCTCGAGTCATTTGGATGAACAATTTGATACTGTCTTCTAGAAACGGATATATGGTTTCTGGTCTGAATTTACTGAACTGGCGACAAATGTTCAATCCCAAGGGTTCACAAGTTTGATGCATGGTATAAAACTGAATATATTGTTCGAAGATGTTCATAGGTTATCACTCTCTAAATTTGCATTTTTATCTGAGTACTTGTTTTGATATTTTTGGGCAAATTGATTAAGTTTTTCTTTTGATAAAAAAGGGGTTTAAGATTCTTTCCCGCAATATTTACAAAATCTACTGGTCCCTTCGAGAAATTTCCCGCAATGGATACACGTCTTACTTGAATAGGTTGCAGCTGTTGGGCTTGAGGGAAAATTGCGCGCCTTCGGGGCAGAAACAGTTTTTTTCTTTCCTAGCTTTACAATCAGAACCACCCCTCCTATAATCACAGCAGGGACTAATAAAACACTCCAGGAGAAATCATCATCTGAAGAACCATTTGGGGAACTACTTGAAGTTGTTGATGTAGATGCCGATGCTTCATAGGTGATGCTTGCAGGGGACATCCAAGAATATTCATTCTCCTTAGCATTCAATGTGATCCAGCTCGTATCTAATGGATCTGTGCAGAGGATCAAAGTTAATTCCCCGCGAAAAGCAGTGGTGAAATTAAATTCTAAAGAATCCGTACTTCCCCCCACCACAAGTGAGGTCAAATTTGCTTGAGTTTCATTAGCTGTCCATAAATCCACAAGATCCCAAGGGTTCTCGATTCCTGTAACATTAATTTCATCCCAAGACACATCTTGGATTTGAAACACCTTCACTTTCCGAGTATGATCCCCATAAACAGTGCACTTCGCAGAAAAAGAGAACTTCAAATCTTGGGTGCTAATGCCTGAAAAACCAAAGCGTAAGGCAGTGATACTCACTCCGTTAAATCCATCTCCTATGTATAAATATTCGGAAAGGCCATAGTTGGCAATAACATCCGTTCCAGAGGAGCTAGATATGGAAATAAATGTGTCAGCAATCAAAGGAACTTCGGTTACCTCGCACTCTCCCAATGGGATTCCAGAAGCAATCCCCAGTACGAGAAATGCAATTCCCCATATTTTTTTAATGGGTTTCATGGGAGAGTATCTAATGAATACCTATAAATAATTTTCGAAGTGAGAGTTGAAATTCATCTTGCCATCCTTCCTTTCAAAATATATTGAAAAAATTTTCTTTCACTTACTTTTGAACGAAATGGTATCACTCCAGTTCATTAGCAGAGACAACAATTGTTTTTCAGATATATTCATCATATCTGCTATTTGTGTTTGAGAGATCTTATTTGAAATTGCTAATATTTTTTTAAATTGTTCCAAATAGGTTTTTTCTTCGCTAAAACTCTTAAATTGAGCATTTAGGAAACTATAAATCTTATTTTTTTTTCATTTATTAAAATAAACCAAAATTGAGCCTTACCATCTTATAGAAAATTTAAATTAAGTTAGTATCAAATTTTAAAAATAAAACAGGAATTTCAGATCAATTACAATTCATAAGATAGAATCCTTAAATCAATCGATAATCATCCGAATAAAAAATGATTATACAGTATTTCAAGAAAAAAGTTGAATTCTCATACTTACATGTATGTTTATAAGTATCAAGATATGAATATATATTAAATTGACTCAAAGTTTAGATAAATATCTTTTTACTAAAAACGAAAAAGTTCTTTTAATTAAAGATAACTCTAAGATTATTTATTAGAAAAGGCAGAAAAATGTGGAATTATTATGGTAACTAATGGATTAAATAATTATAAGATTGTATATCAAGAAAAGAATAATGATTCATTATATTTTGGAGTAGAATTTGAAGAGAATGATATTTTAGATTATGTTAAAACAACCGTAAAAGAAAAATATTTTTCGGTGGAAAGTACTAATGAAATTATACAAGATCATGAAGAAAATTGGATTGAATTTGGGCTAGATTCAACAGGTTTTTCTGTTAATAATCTTTCCGATATATTTACAAGCAATCTTAAACCTAAAGACTGGAAAATTGGTGAAACATTGGCAAAATGCTTTTTAGAAGAGGAAAGAAATGCCAAGTTCTATTATGACAATATAGATGATGCAAGGAATATAAATGCAAATATTCAAGGTGCAGATATTGTAGGCTTTCATAATCATGGTAAATCATCTATTATGTTTCTATTTGGTGAAGTTAAAACATCTTCTTCAGATAAATATCCTCCTAATGTAGTTTATGGAAAATCTGGATTGGAAGGTCAGCTTACAGATTTGATAGAGGAAAAAGAAGTTGTAAATAACTTAATTAGAACCATAGCGATAAAAACAACTAATTTGAACATTAATAATGAGTTAAAAAAAAATTATTTTCGAGCTTTAAAATATTTCTTAGAAACAGACAAATGTGGATATAAAATAGTCGGAATTTTAATAAGAGATGTCAATCCAAATAAAATGGATTTGGAAAAACGATTTAAAAAATTAAATAGCATTATAAAAAAAAAAATGGTTCTTGAATTAATTGGTTGTTACTTGCCTTTTAGTATTAAAAGCCTAGAACAAATAATAATGGATGATGGAGAAAATCCAGATGGAAGCTGAAAATTTTAAAATTTTAAATTTGAAAAATGAGTCTGAAGAAATAAAAATGTTCCAGATAATTAAAGAAAAGCAAATTTACAATAATTTTAATGAACAAAAACAACTTTCCATATCAGAATTGAAATCAATTGAGAACTTAATCTTTATAAATGAATTTGCCATTATAGAAAATTGGAATTTTGCTTTTGAAACTAAAGATGAGAGAAATGTTGAAAAAGAGAAATTCTCCAAATTATGTTTTGATCAATTTAAATTAATGGAAACATTGCCAATACCAGAAAAACCATTAAGAAAGATTAAATTTATTATTAAACTTGCCTCATACGCATATTTAGGGGAAAAATGGGAAGATATTCAAAGATACCTAACAAAAAATGAATCAAAAATTATTTTTAACTTAGATGAAGAGGAGAAATGGGATAAAAAATTATTTTATACTATTTTTCATTCTTTTTTTTATTTAATTAAAAAAAACACATGGGAAGATTTAAGCAAATCAATTGATATGATAGTTGAACTCAGAAAAAATCAACACGAGTTTGAAAGAAATTATCTTGATAACAAGCCAGAAAATCAAAAATTCCAATCTGCGCATGAGCTAGCATCACTATATCATCTTGCTAAATCAACGGAATTAATTTCCTTATATTTGACACATGGTAAACCTCCAAATATTATCGAAACACTAGAGTTTCATAAAAAAAATTCTCTAATTCATAGTGAAAAAGGACAACTTCAAGATCTTAATTATCTTCAAAGGTTAATCCATTTAACATATAAAAAAATGATTTTCAATTCAATTTGGTATACAGCAAATAGAATTAATTCACGTTTTTCAAAATATGCGAATATCCTAACAAATCCAGAATCCTCTAAACCAATTTATGAATTCATGTATCCTCAGAGAATTGCATTATTAGAACAAGGACTATTAAACCCAGTTAGCAAAGCAATTGTTGTTAATCTGCCAACTTCGAGTGGAAAAACTTTAATTGCGAAGTTTAGAATTCTCCAAGCTTTAAATCAATTTGCGGAAGAAAAGGGCTGGATTGCATATATTGTACCTACAAGAACTCTCGTTAATCAAGTAACAAATGATTTAAGACGAGATTTAAGTATTGAACCACTCTCAATAAAGGTTGAAAAGATGAGTGGGGCTTTGGAAATTGATTCTTTTGAAGATAATTTAATCAATCAAAGAAATTTCTTTGATATTTTAGTGACAACCCCAGAAAAATTTAGTTTGTTGGTAAGACAGGATATTGAGAAAAATCTACAGAGAAATCTTGTATTAACTATTATCGATGAAGCTCATAATATTGGAGATGAAACAAGGGGGCTGAACTTGGAGTTACTCTTATCTGTGATAATGAGGGATTGCCCAAAAAATAGATTTCTACTTCTAACACCTTTTATCCCAAATAATCATCAGATTGCCGAATGGCTTGATCCACAAAACCCTCGTTCAATAAAAATTCAAATGGATTGGCAACCAAATCAGAGTATAATTGGTTTATATAGTATTGAAGGATCAAAACGTAATGTAAGTAGCTATTTTGAACCAAAAATAACTAGCGATAAAAAGATAAAAATAAAGAGTAAAATAAAATTAAGTGAAGAAACTCATTCAAAATACCCTTTTTCAAAATATAAAAATACAAAATATATTTTGAGTTCATATATCGCTCAGAAAGTCATAGAGAAGAAGAAAAACAATGAGAATATTATAATTACGGTAAAAACTAAAGATAGTACATGGAAGCTTGCTGAAGAGCTTTATCAAGTTTTACCTAAAAAGAAAAAAAATTCCGCGAACACATCTCTTGTAATGAACTATATAAGTGATGAGATAAGTGAAAAATTTCCATTAATAAAACTTCTTGAAAAAGGGATTGGGATTCATCATGCTGGTCTTCCAGATGAAATAAGATATTTAATGGAATGGTTAATGAAAAATAATGATTTGAGTATACTCATATCAACCACGACAATAGTAGCAGGAATAAATTTTCCTGTTTCATCCATAATCATGGCATCTTATTCTTACCCATATAAAACAATGCCTGCGTCAGATTTCATGAATTTAACTGGTAGAGTTGGTCGAATATATCAAAGTATTATAGGTACAGTCGGTATAATAGTAACAAATGATAAGGAGAAAATTAAAGCATCAAAATTTATTCATGAATCCATCAAAGCAATAATATCCATTTTGGTAAAAATGGTAAATGAATTCATTGCTTTAGGCGAAAACAAAGAATTACAAGATTTTACTTACCTTCCGGAATGGTCAACATTTGCTCAATATATTTCCCATATGTATAATCAAGCTGATTCTTTAAGCAATTTTCTTTCAAATCTTGAAATTACTTTAAATTCTACGTATGGATATAGACAACTTGAGGAAGAGAAAAAAGAAGTATTATTAGAAGCAGTTGAAAAATATGTAATGAAATTAGATAAAAACAAAGGAATAGCAAAATTATCGGATTTAACAGGTTTTTGTCCAGAAACAATTAAGAAGACATTAAAATCAGTAAAAGATAAAAACCTAAAGGAGATAGACTGGACAAGTAGTCATATTTTTTCAAGTGAGAGTGGAGTTTTAGCAGATATGGTTGGTATAATGATTGATAAAATTCCTGAAATTAGTCAAGATTTGAACTCTATAAAAGCTGATGAGTTTCGACAAGGCTCATATATTGCAAGTATAATAAATGATTGGGTAGGTGGTAAAAAAATTGATGAGATTTCTAATTTACATTTCAGTGGTATAGATATAAATTCAATAACAAAATGTATTTCTGTAATATATAGTAAGATTATTAATTTATCAACTTGGGGTTTATCCTCAATTCAAAAGTTAACCTATAATGATAAAGATAGGCAGTTGATGTCTATCGATGAGCAAAGAAAACTTAGCAATTTACCAGCAATGATATACTATGGTGTGAATACTGACGAAGGAATACTGATGAGAATTAATAATGTACCGCGAACTATTGCAAATAGAATAGGTAAAATATATTGTAAGAGCAATAAAAAAATATATGATGTTAATTCATACGAGGTAGTAAATTGGTTAAGTGATCTAGAATCTTCTAAGTGGATAGATCCCAAGAAAAAAAGTAAAATGAAAGGAGAAGATTATAAAAATCTCTGGAAAATTTTGAATGGAAAAAAATAATGAAAAATATGAATACATTAGATGAGCTTTGATAATAAGGATTCACTAGATCAGATTCAGTTTTTTGTTGCATTCTTATTATTCTCTGTTATTACCTTATAGCAGTTTAAAAATCTTCACCATTATCTGAGACATCTTCAGCCTTGTCGGAAATGGTCTCTTTCATTTATTTTGACTGCATATTTTACAGATGGTTTTATTGACGGTTTTAGGGAATTAAATCTATTAAGGAGGCATTTTCATCTGATAA
Source organism: Candidatus Lokiarchaeum ossiferum (assembly GCA_025839675.1). Lineage (GTDB taxonomy): Archaea > Asgardarchaeota > Lokiarchaeia > Sigyniarchaeales > Promethearchaeaceae > Lokiarchaeum > Lokiarchaeum ossiferum. Next base: position 3,253,072 of record CP104013.1, on the reverse strand, counting down.
TTTCATTTTAACGACTATTCAATCAAAGATGCGTGATAGATTGAAATTCCTATAAAATTCGTGGAATTTTCGCATTTCAACGAAAATGCTGCAATGGTCTCCAACATAGCGGAGTGCGAAGAAAATTCCTCATACCCAATACCAATGACCATGGGTGAATAAGGAAGTTCATCCTCAATCTTGGCATAAATATCTTCAGCAGTCTTTCCAATTCCTCCGTAGACCATTGGGATAATAACGTCTAAGTAAGAGTGCAATGTTGTGGGGTCTCCTCGTTCAAGGGAATTATTTATAGTTCGTTCATTGTACCAATAGGCGACAGCAGCAGACAATACTGGCACACATTCATAATCCGCTTTATAATCATCTAGTAAAACTCGAATTTTTGAAAGTAATTCCAACCAGTGCTCAAAAATTAAATTTTTTTCAGTCCAAGACGCGGTACTATTCCAGTTTGGATGACCATGGGGTTCCACATCAAGATGGATCCCATCAAAGGGCGTGCGCGGATATTTTGTGTTGAAGGCCAAAATTTCACTAATACGTTGAAGGGCATTATCATGAAAAGCGCGTTCACAAAAGACCGGGTCTTCTAAAGTCATGATATGAATGGAAATATTTTCCTCATGAGCTTGTTTAATAAGATCAAGCGCTTTAGTTTCTGATTGCGAGGAATATTGGGAGTGAGATTGGTTTAATTCATGAGTATTGATAGATATTAGTAGAAATGTCCAATTCTTCGCCAAGCAGGAACTAATGATTTCTTGCGACGTATTTTCATCAAACTCATAGCTCCATCCACCCAATCCAAAATATTGCTTAGGCTTCGATATTGTATTTGGTTCCGCTTCATAGATGAAGTAATAATAACCCAAACCTGTTGTTGATAGAACAAAAATGAATATAAGGAAAAAAGAAAAAATCTTGTTGCTGCGCTTGACCATTGATGAACTAACCTTTGTTACCGTTTAGCTGTTTTTAAAACTTCAATATAATCGGAGACATCTTCTACTTTGTCGGAAATTGTTTCGATCATATCGACGAAATTGGAAATTTGAATCGCTACAAAGTGATTGAATGGCGCGAGTTCAAGTTTATTTAACATTTCATAGATAGTGGAATGCAACTGATCGCATTTATGTTCGATGTGTTGAATTTTTTCGCACACACGAAAGGTTTCGCGATTCAACATATCATCCATTTTCTTAATTAGATTGAACAGAATTTTTGTGGCTTCAACCGATAAGCGGATGATTTCAACCATCTTAGCTAATATATTATCTCCAAGAGCTGCAAAGTGTTCATGATTTATTCCAGATATTCTTCGTGCCGCTCCATCCGTTGTATTTGCAATTCGATCAATACGTTTTACTAAATGAGATAAATCCTCTCGCATTTGAGGAGAAAGTTCACTTTGTGCAATATGCATTAAAATATCCCGACGCAAAGTGTCTGCTTCATTTTCTAATTGGTCTACTCGTTGAAAAATCTCTAAGGCAAGTGTCGGGTTTTTTTCTTCGACATAAATGGTAAATCCACGTTCAAATTCAACCACGGTTTCAAGGGTTTTTTGCATATGGGCAATAGCCATTTCTAAAGTATTTGCATTATTTCGGTCTTGTAGGAAATTTTTGAGTGAAATTCATATCACCTGGTAGTTTATTTTATAATATAATTAAATTTTAAAAAAGTTGACATCTTGGGTTAATTTATTCGGAGTGTGGAGTCAAGAATGGTCGAAGCAATTCGGGGGAATACTATCACATACTCGCTTGGGAAGTAAATCGTGACTGTTTCATTTACCTTAAAATTATGTATGGCGACCCGAGTTGTGGGTACTTCAACTTTGATCAATTTCTTGGGTGCTTCAAGTTTTATTTTGGCTGAAACAACTGCTTGGGAAGAAGATTTTTCATATTCTGGGAAATTTTCATATTTAAATTTTGCTTCGATCTCCAATCGAAGCCAAGCACCCATAAATTTGGCTCGTTTGACTTTACCGACAATTTTATTCGCTTTGTCATCTCGCCTTTTATGGCGCGATTTGAAATATTGAGATCGGATAAGAAAAGTGACTTCATCTCCCACCTCGAAATTTTTTTCTGTTTTAGCATAGAGAAAATACCCCTCTTCGGATTGGATAATGATCTTCTCCAGAGAAACATTTTTAAAACCTTTTTCAAGTACAGGTTCTTTCTGGATAATTTTACCTGAGAAGTGATTTAATTCCGTGCTAAAGAAATTGGTAACGAAGAGGTCAATGGGAGAATACATAATTTCCATTGGAGCCCCAATTTGGCGAATCTTACCGTGATCAAGAACTATAATTTTATCTGCTAACATCGCTTCTTGCATGTCGTTGGTGACATGGATCGTGGTAAGATTGAGTTGAGTGCTTTTTGCAATAGATTTTACTTCTCTTCGAAGGTTTAGACGAAGTCCCGCGTCCAAAGCTTTGAAGGGTTCATCCAAAATGAGTACTCCTCCTTCTTCCAATGCCATTATAGCTCGAGCTAGTGCCACTCTCTGTTGCATACCTCCCGAACATTCCTTCGGCAAAGCAAAATCGCGGTCTGATAACCTAACCAAGTTCAACACTGCCTGGGAAATTGAATAAGTCTCTTGGTGATTCGATTCGTGCATATGGCGAGCATAGCTCACATTATCCAAAATATGAAGATGAGGAAATAACGCGTATGATTCAAACATTACTCCGCAATGACGTTCACTCGATGGTAATTTAGTCACATCTTTTTCATCAAAATAAATCTTTCCCGATGTTGGAGTATAAAGACCACTGATAAGCCCAATCAAACTCGTTTTTCCTGCGCCTGTGGGACCAACTAAAATTGCATATTCTTTATCTTCAATTGTAAGATTTACATTAGAAAGGATCTGGACACCATCCTTCTTGAAATTTAAATTTTCGAGTCGTATTTTTACCATGATTTTCTCATCAGCCTATTGTAAATCCATTTCTTTTTGGAGATTTTTAGGATACTTGAAAATACGAAGATCTTCACCAAAAATTCCAACTTTAACTTCATCACCGATTTCAAAATCATATTTGAATACTTCTGGTTTAGCAACATCCAAAGTGTCGCTATTATCTAATTCTACGATAAATCGGCGTTCCTTTCCAGTCAAGTATTTTTCTATTATGACAGCATCCGCCAGAAAAATACCCTCCCAATTGGCTTGGGATGCCTTATAGTCATAGTCTTCTGAAAAAAGGTAAATATCTTCAGGACGGCTTGCTATTACCACATTTTCATCCAATCGAAATTGCGTGTTTTTTGAAAATACTATGTATTTTGGACCCCCTAATCGAACTTTCACTGAGTAGTTATTCCCCTCTATATGGGATACATATCCTTCCAAAATATTAAGTCCACCCAAAAAGTTGCCAACAAAGATCGATGATGGAAATTTATACAGACGTTCGGGGGTATCCTGTTGTAATAGTTTACCATCACGCATAATAATAATATTATCACCTATAGCCATGGCTTCTTCTTGATTGTGTGTAACTTGAATCGCAGTTAAGTGTTGATCTTTAATAATATTTCGAAGTTCCCAGCGAAATTCTGCCCCTATTTTGGGATCTAACGATCCCAATGGCTCATCCATAATTAAAATTTTTGCGCCGCTACAAATTGCCCGAGCAATGCCTAATCTTTGTAAATCTCCATTTCCCCATCCAATGGGGATTTCATCACCACGTTCTTCTAAACCAACTACACGTAATGCTTTTTCTCCTTGTTGAATAATATACTCTCTAGAAAAACCTTGAACATTTAAAGCATAAGTACAATTATCAAAGACTGAAATGGGGAAAATGTTGAAATTTTGAAAAACAAATGCAATTCCTCGCGTTTGAGGAGGGGCTAAGGTTACATCTTGTCCATCTATTAGGACATTTCCAATGGTAGGTTGAATTAGTCCTGATATCGTCCGGAGTAAGGTTGTTTTACCACAACCGCTAGGACCCAATAAGAATACAAAATCCCCTTCATGAATCACTAAATCCACATCCGATACGGCTACTACTTTCCCGTGATCAAAGGTTTTTCTGACTTTTTCTAATACTATATCTGGCATGTTATATCATTTTTATTTTAATTATAATCGTTGTTTTATGGTGGGAGTGAACATCCGAACGAGAGCAAGTAAGAAGGCACTGATAATGATTACCAATACACTTGCGAAAGCGGCTGAAATAAACGCATTCTCTTCAACCCAATCAACAATCAAGACCGGTACTGTCCGATCAGCTCCCATTACAATGAGGGTGGCACCTGTTTCACCAAGAGAACGGGTAAAGGCCGCAATCATACCCGCAATAACTCCATTTTTAATGGCTGGAAATGTTATTCTTCTAAAAGTTGTCAAAGGGGCCGCTCCAAGAGTTGCACTGGCTTCTTCGTGTCCTACATCTACATTTTTAATCTGAGCCGCAATTGGTCGAACAACATAAGGGAAAGTAAATGTAAGATGTGTAAAGATTATCATTCCAAGTCCCGGTTCTGCGATATTAATACCTGCGGGACCCCAAAACATAAATACTGCAAATCCTAAGGCTGCACTTGGTATGGTTAATGGAATATCTAAAATTGCATCAAGGATTTCATTCGCTTTTCCCCATTTTTCGCGCGTTAAAATGAAAGCAAAAGCAATTGCAAAGACTACATCAATCGCAATGACTATAAATCCAACTTGAAATGAATTTACCACCGATTCCCAAAGATAGGCCCATTTATTATCTACATCAAATAACTCTTCGTGAACTTTAGCTAGATTGATTTGGGACACGATATAGAAGGAAGGGACTAATACAAATATGATCATGAGAATAACTGCTAATATTTTGACCCCTCGTGAAAAAACCGGTTTGGAAAGATATTTTTCCCAATCAAAATGAATTTGCCAGAATTTTCTGGTAGTGGTATCTCGACGAGCAATCAATTTCACAATTAAGAGCAAACTCAACGAAATTATAATAAGTACTAAAGATAAAAAGGATGCCGTTGGTAATTGCAATTGCTTGCGTAATCCTACCACCAAAATAGGGGCTGTTTCAACTAATCCTGCACAAATCATGGTCGCTCCCGTTTCACCTAAAGAACGGGTAAATGCAAGAATCGAGCCAGCAATAAGCCCTTCTCGAATGAGCGGAAACGAAATTGTACGCAGCACGGTTAATTTTGAAGCCGATAATGTCATGGCTGCCTTTTCTAATAGAGGATTTACTTTTTCAATTGCAATTTTTAGATTACGAACAATATAGGGATATGTAAAGGCAACATGAACAAAAATAATTAGGGTCCTTCCGGGTAAGATATTAAAAATAGTCCAAAAAAGCATCACTGAGAATCCAAGAGCTGAGGTCGGAACCGCCATTGGTAAATCGACGAGAAAATCAACTATTTTTTTCCCTTTGAATTCTCCTCTGGTTAATATTACTGCTATGGGGAAACCTATTATAAGATCAATTCCGACTGCGATAAAAGCTATTGAAAACGATTCCCATAGTGCTGATTTCATCATTTGCCATTGAGAATCTCCGAGTAACTCGTCGGTAAATAAACGGATCCGAATCTCACCAATATTATCAATGACATTGCTGATGATATTGATGATGGGGGCCGCAATGATCATCATAAAAAAGCCGATAACCAGAACTTCTAACAAAATTTTATACTTCTTTTTCGAAAGTTCTGTTTCTGTTTTCAATAATAAGGAATTAGATTTTTCTGGTTTAATTAAAATTTTCTCCATTTTTTCTCTTTCTCCCATAATAATCACACTGAATTCCGAGTTAAAAGCCATAAATCTGGAATTCTTCCAATTACGGTTCCATCAGCAGGGGGTTGTAATTCAATAATAATACTTGGATCTGCGGTTACCCCATGGTTTGCATTAAAAGACTGGCTATATACTTCTTGAACGATTGGATCATTCAAAAATTCAGTGTTAATTGGACGAAATCCAGTGGCAATTGCTTTCGTGATTATTTCTTTTTGACTAATGAACTTTAGATATTCTTCTGCAACCATTCTTTGATCTTCCGAGACCCATTCAGCATTCAGAATGCAAAAAGGATGATCGCTAAATAAAGCCCCTTCTTCAGGATAAACCGCTACAATTTTTTGTCCATATCGTTCTTCGGCTTCCTGACCATAATCTTGAACAAGATTTTCATAAAGAATTGCAACCTGAAGAGCTTCAGGCCCTTGATCTCGCATATATTTCCCTAAAAATCCTGTAGATTTTCCATAAAAAATGGCGGCGCTCTCTAATTCTGACATCCAAGTTTGTAAAGGTTCTTGAGTTAAGTTATTAACAGACATTAGCTCAGGATCCATATTTAAAAAGCTACTAACCATCATGGTGGTTGCCATAAAACCACTATTTGATGATCGAGGATCAGTATGAGCCATGTTTATAAGACCGGGGTTATCCACAATCAAATCGTGTAAATCATTTAGGCCATTAAATGAATGCTCTGCATAAAAATCTTCCCATGTCGCAATTACAACAGGAGAATATATTAAACGGGTGAAATTTGGTACTATTAAATCATCAGTTAATGTATATTGGCTCCATTTGGTGTTCAGTAATGGAACCCATATGTTAGATGCAGGGGACCAGATCGTGGGTTTTGTTTCTCCATTCAATAAAGCAATTAATGAATCACCCGAGCCATATGGCTGAAAATCCAAAGAAATTTTCTTTAAAGAACTGTCCTGCACGCGTTTTTCTTCCCAAAATTCTTGAAAAAGTATTGCAGTTTCCGAAATCCAAGTTGATTTTTCGCTGGAATAAACCATTGAAAGTTTTATTACATCATCATCAGAATTTTGAAATATTAAGTATCCAAGAGCGGATCCACTAAAAAATCCGAATAAAATCCATGCTAAAAAAATGGTAGCACTGATTTTTTGTTTTAAATAGTTTTTAGAACCTTTTTTTTGAGTCATTTCTTAAAACTTCCTTAACCAGTTATTGATCGGATGTGGCCGTTAGCGAATGCAAAAAGCAACCCAACTGCAAAACTCAACACAAAAATGGTGGTGATTATTACTTTATTTCTGGTTTTTTCATTCATTTCATTCACTTCTTCAATAATTTACAATAATACAACAATTCAATTATAGTAAATCCAATATAACCATCTGCATGATTAATCGTCACAAGTACTGCCATAAGGTAAAGCTGTTATACTTATCAAAAGAGTTTTAAAATTTAGAAAAAAAAAACCAAAACAAGTTTCAATTCTATATGAAAGTTACTTCTCCAGAGTCCAAATCATAAATAGCTTTTAGAATTGTGGGCTGTAAATCTTTTGAAACTGTTTCGTCTAGCAGCTTTTGAAGTTTTTCGGCTTGAGTTGTTGCATTTTCATTCCATTCATTTTGGTTGAAGAATCCAAACCACTCTATTACATCCTTTTTTGACCGCGAAGCGAGTTTGTTAAGCGACTCTTGACTTATTTTGGTTGCTATGTGATCGATTTTTGCAGGATTATTTTTAATGGCCATTCCACATCGAGTATGGCCCAATACAATGAAAAATTTTGCACCTAATTCAACCGAAGCAACAAGGGCGGATCGAAACATGTCATCAGTCATCAAATTTCCTGCATTTTTTAAAACCAATAATTCTCCTGGCTTAGCCTGAAATATTTTTTCCACTGGAACTCGCGAATCTATACAAGAGAGTACCACAGTTTTTAGTGAACCATTCACCGAAGAAGATCCATCTTTTTTATATATCCACTGTCGATTTCTGTGTAGAAGAAGGTTTTTAAGCTCTTTTTCAGTAATCGTATCTGCTACATGCTCAATATTTTCAAACATACTTTAATAAAATATGATAGATCTTTAAAATTTAAGCAAAAAAAAGGATGATATATGAAACTTAAAGTTGATTTCCGCAACGAGCACAAAAAGACGCTCCTTCTAAATCTTCAGTTCCACATTTTGAACACTTTCGACCATGAATTTCATCCGTGTGTGATACTTTTCTTAGTTCTTTATCGATTTTCCGTTCGATCCAAGATTTAGAAGGATCTTCTCCATCTCGTGGTTTTCGTACTTTCCATACAATAAAGTGACTCAATAATCCAACCGACCATGCTCCGAAAGGCCATAGAAACCATGGGTAAGTCGTAGCTTTAGTGAAAACGAAGATGAAAAAGAGCAAACAATTAACAACTACAAATGAAAATGCATGCCATGACATTCCACTACCTTTAGGATTGAAATATGCAAAGCCGTGAAATGCTAATCCTGCGCCCCAACCTACAATTGCCCATAAACTCCATAAATATGTTGGGGGTGTCAAATAATTTATTATCAGTAGAATTACATTGACGAAAACATATGCTGTTCCATGTATTTGAATACCAGTTCGTCGTAATACTGTCCTTCGTGCTAATTTTCTTAAGAAAATTTCTTCAGAATCACTTATACTTGATGGTTTTTTTTCATCTTTGCTCATTGTTTTCTCTCCGATTCATTTTAAGAATTTATAATTACAATTATTCATCGACAGGAATTTCAAGCAAACTTGAGAATTTATACCCTGCTTTAGTAATCGCTTCTCGACCTTTAAGAGATCCAGATAATTCAATAACAAAGGCCATTTCTTCAACAATCCCCCCTGCTTTTTCAATTAAGCGTGCTGAAGCGATAGCAGTTCCACCTGTAGCTAAAAGATCGTCCACGATGAGTACCTTTTCTCCTTTTGCTATAGAATCTTTATGAATTTCAATTTTATTCGTGCCGTATTCTAAAGAATATTCCATTTCATACGTCTCTGCTGGTAATTTGCCCGGTTTGCGAATTAATACAAATCCCGCTCCAATCAAGTATGCCACGACGGATCCAAATATATAACCTCGGGCTTCGATTCCAACTACTTTTGTGATTCCCCGATTTTTATATATTTCTGCAAGTTTATCACAAGATTCTTTGAAACCCTCTTTATCATGGACTAAAGTTGTAATATCTTTAAATTGTATTCCAGGGATTGGAAAATCTGGCACATTTCTTATAAGTTTTAATAGGTCTACCATTTTATTTTTCACTTCTGAGTTCATAAAAAAAAAGATCATTTTACATAACTGCACCATCACGAGCGTGTGGGCATGGACATTCCTGATCAGATGGGATTTTAGGAATAGCGGTTTCTAATAATTTTCTTAAGTTATCAGTATTTTTTGCCATAGTTTCCAGTATTTCTTCAACAGACACTGACAAAGGTATAATTTTTCCTCCACAAGAAGGGCATTTTTCTCCATACATCACGATTCCACATTTCTTACATTCACACGCCCAAGCGTCCAGATCCGTGACCGTGGCAATAGAGCTATAGCACATATTCAATTCACCGGCAAGCACAATTTCAGGATAAACGGTCATTCCTATCACATCTCCCCCCCAATTTGCATACATACGAGATTCAGCACGTGTTGAAAAGCGTGGTCCATTGATACAAACATAAGTTCCACCTTTAATAATGTTCAATCCTAATTCTTTTCCAGTTTCATAGAAGACCTTATTCATTTCAGGGCAGAAAGGATCAGCTTGAGCCAAGTGACACACTTGCCCTCCATCATAAAATGTTTCTTTTCGCCCCTTCGTGCGGTCGATATATTGATCAACAATTACAAATACTCCTTTACCCGTCTTAGGAGTTAATCCGCCAACAGCACATGGTGAAAAGATCCTTTTTACTCCAATTTCTTTCATAGCCCATATATTTGCTCGATAGTTTAATGCATGAGGTGGCTGTGAATGCCCTGGACCATGTCGTTCTAAAAATGCCACTTTTTTTCCATTAAATGTTCCGATCTTTACCTCATCTGAAGGTGCTCCATAAGGTGTATATATTTTATATGATTCAACATTTTCTAAGGCTATATCTGCGCCAGTACCTCCAATTATTCCAATTTCTACATCTTTTTTCTCATATGTCATATTTCATTCTTTCCCACTAAAGCTAAATGTTTGAATTTATTTCAACAACGTTTTATTTTTACTTTTGTTCCCAAAAAAAATTTTGTATACTTCAATAATTCAAAAAAATCTTAAATTTTGTGAGATTGATTTATTGTATATATAAATCTGGTCGAACAATAAATGGTAAAAATAAGATTTTTAGGGGCTTGTCAAGAAGTCGGGCGGAGTGGTGTCTTAATTGAATCTGAAGAAACCGGCGATTCTATTCTCTGTGATTATGGGACCAAAACTGATTATACTCAACTTTTCCCCGAACATGTAAGTGGAAAAGATTTGTCTGCAATTGTATTAACGCATTCTCACATAGATCATTGTGGTGGTATTCCACTATTTTATATTTCTGGCTCAGTTCCTCTATTTTGCACCGAGCTAACTTATCAAGTATCGGAAATTCTCTTGCAAGATATGTTTAAAATCAGTCAAGATTATCTTCCTTTCGGAAGAAATGAATTGTATAAAATGCGCAAATATGTAAATTATTTGGATTATGGAAAACGTCGTCGAGTTGGGAAGAAGTCATTTATCACTCTTTTTAATGCTGGTCATATTCCTGGAAGTGCTTTGATTTTGATAGAGATGGATGGAAAGAAAATCTTGTATACTGGAGATATTAACACAATAAAAACTCAATTATTGAATCCAGCGAATCCCGAAGAAATTCCACCTCTTGATGCAATTATTACTGAAACGACTTATGGAACTACGGATCATTCTTCCAGAGCTGAAATTGAAGATAAATTTATGGAAGAAATTCATCGGGTGATGGAAATTAAAGGTATTGCTCTTGTTCCAGCTTTTGGGGTATCTAGATCTCAAGAAATGTTAATGGTGTTAAATAGAGATGGTTCTTCTTCATTCCATGTCACTGTTGATGGAATGGCAAGAAAAATCGCCACGATTTATCAGCGTCATCAAAAAATGTTCCGTGATGGAACTGCTTTAGATCAAGCTATTCGAGCATCTCATATGATTAATCAACGAAGAAGAGATTTTGAAAGGAAAAAAGCAGCAACTTCTCCTGGTGTGATTGTAGCTCCTTCCGGAATGTTAAAAGGTGGAACTGCCCGTTATTATGCGGAAAATATTATCGAGGATCCAAAAAATTCTTTCAATCTTGTATCATATCAAGCTGAAGATACTCCTGGAAGATATCTATTAGATCATGGTAAATTTATCAAAAATTCACCCGAAGATGCAATAGATGTGCAAGCCAAAGTGAATCATTTTGATTTTAGTTCTCATTCTGGAAAATCAGATTTGATAGCCTATTTAAATCAGTTGAAATTTACTGGTGAGAAAAAAGTATTTTGTGTTCATGGAGAATCCGAGGTTCTATTGGCTTTTGCCAAAGAAATTCAAGAGTTAGGTTACACTACTGAGACTCCATTAATGGGGCAAGTTTTTACCCTTTAATTTTTTTTTAAAATAGTCATTTATTTCAGAAATGTTTGGGCGTTTATACTTATTGCTAATATTATCAATTTCAAAAATTTTTTTTAAGAATTCTGCAAGTATGTGAGCTGAAGCACCCCAAATATGGAATATTTTGTTAATATTAGGATCTTTAAAATCGAAGCTTAATAATGGAATTGTTGTCCCTTCAAAAATTTTCATTGGAGTTTCAGTGAATAAGTTTTTTCTTAACAGATAGTTTAATGGAATTTCTACCAAATGGGCCACTTCTTGATGATTAATCGCGAAATTATCTGAATCATTCCAGTCCAATATTCCAATAAAGGGTCTTATTAAATATCCTGTTATTGTAGGTAGATCGTTTAACCTTCCCAAAATAGAAATTTTATTTTTTTCTATTCCAATTTCCTCGACAGTTTCACGTATTGCAGTATGCTTCAAGTCGTAATCAAGATAAACATCAAATTTTCCACCTGGAAAACTCATTTCACCCGTATGATTGTTTAATTTGGATGATCGTGAAGTCATGATTATCTTAAGCTGAGAATCTTTCTCAACCAATAAAATTAGAATGGCGGATTTTTTAAGATAAGGACTTTCAAATTCATCAGGGGGATCAATTTTCAAATTCTGAGTTATTTTTTTAATAATTACTTTTTTATTTAGAACATTTTTTCTTTCTTTCATATATAGCAACAAAAAATATTTTACCTTATTTGATTTATTGTAATTGATTATAAATGCCAAGTTCGAATCCTAAACATCGAAAAAAAATTACTCAATCGAGAGACATGGGAATAAAAAAAACTAACGATTCGTGTTCAGTTAGTGGATGTTCACTAGAAGGGTCCCATCATTTAGCAGCATCTAATCTAGATGGTTATATGACAAAACTAAAATGGACCTTAGACATTGATAAAAAAAAGTCAAAACGTGCAGCTTTGTGTAAAAAACATTATAAAGAATATAAGAAATTGAAAAATAAAGATGAAAAATACACGAAGTTTCGAGATTTCGGAAATAAAAGTGCACCCAAACGAGAAAAATCACATAATTTCTTAGAATAAATAAAAAATCTTTTTTTATACAGTTTTTAAAAATCCTTAAATCTCAAATAGTTCGATTATGATGAATAAGACATTTGTGAAAAGAAAGATGAGATCGATTCATGTTGATTTAAATTTAAACCTACAGCAACAAGGGTCAAAACTGCCAATAAAGCTATAATTGAGATCATTACTTTGCGCATAACAAGTTTGATAAGCAAAAAAAATTTTAAAAAATTTCGTGACGATCCCTTGATTTCAATTTTTTTGTTAAAACCATTTTGATCTTTTGGGTCTAGAATAAAGTTCAAGAATCTTAATTTTCTGAGTGATTTGTTCAATTTCCTTGGATAAATCGGATTTTTGTGAATCAAAATCGTCCTGATCAATTTCATGGGTTTTAAATCGTGCCTGGAGTAATCTGATACGGCCTTCTAGTTTGTTTTTTTCTGTTTTTTCTTGGGAGAGCCATCGAATAATATTAACTCGCAACCCTTGGACTTCATCTTCATATTTTCTAAAGGCGGTAGAATATTCCATTTTCAATTGTTCATAAATATCACGTTTAATTTTGTGATGTTTGAATGATCTTTTTAACTCAACCAATTGTCCTCTTAACACATCCATCTCTGAATCCAATTCATCAACTCTAAATTGGCCAGATGGTCCTAATTCATCACGTAAATCATCTTCTTCTTGTTTTAACTCTTCTTTTACACTTTTAAATGCATTTAATTTTGCATTCATACCTTGAGCATATTCGATATCATATTCATAACGCTCTGAATCCAATCCATCGGTGAGATTTTTTAACTTTTTCTTAAGCAATTTTTTCTTATTTTCGACAATTGCAAGTTTCATTTTTGTTTTGAGCTGATCTCGAATTTCTTCAGGAAGATCAACCGTAGAACTAACTTCCTCCTTATCTTTTTTCTTTGTCTTCTTTTTCTCATCAATTTCATCCGCTGAAAGAATTCTATCATCCAATTGATCTTGAGAACCTTCAGTAACTAAGAAGGGTGCATTTTCATGATTAGAGTCTCCATCATTCTTGTCCAATCCTTGGATCATTCCAGTTCCTAGCTCCTTATCAATTTCGTCTCTCTCTTCTTTTGATATTGATGGTTTTTGGGGTGTCTGACCTACTTTTGATCCACAAAAAATGCAGAATTTGTCCGAATCTCTTATCATTCGACCACAAAAGTTACATTGGACTTCTTTAAATTTTGCCATTAGATTTCACTGTTTTTTTTTTCGATACTAAATTGCTATATGCTTAATTAGGGGAATTGATTTAAAATATTTTTAGGAGCCAATGATTAGTAAACTTGGGTTTTTTGTATGACAAGAAATGAGTACACTCCTATACACATCGGTCTTCTAGGACATATAGATGCCGGAAAAACTGCGATCGCCAGATGCTTAAGTGAAGTTGTCTCAACCGCGGGTTTGGATAAACATCCTCAATCTAAAAAACGCGGAATCACCATTGATTTGGGTTTCACTTTTTTTCCTCTTGATGAGTATATGATTACTTTGGTGGATGCTCCAGGTCATGCAGATTTAATTCGTAGTGTAGTTAGTTGTGCAAATATCATTGATCTTGCAATTCTTGTCGTGGATGCAGTTCAAGGACCTCAAGTTCAAACTGGTGAACATTTATTAATTTTGGATATTCTCGAAATTAAGGAAGTTGTCGTTCTATTTAATAAAATTGAAATGGTTAATCCTGAGCAGATTTCTATCTTGGAAGGTCAAATGAAGCAAATTATGCAAGCAACTCGATATAAAACACAATATAAGACATTTAATGTTTCGGCCAAACAAAATAGGGGATTTGGTGTAGTTAAAGATTATTTATTAACAACAATTAAAAGCATGAAAATTAAGCGTGTTTCGGAAACTCCTCTGCATTTTCTATTTGATCATCATTTTAACAAAAAAGGATTCGGAACCATTTTAACTGGAACTGCAATTAGTGGTCAAGTTAAGATTGGTGATGAATTACTAATTTTACCTCCAAAAATATCTACACGCATCAAATCCATTCAAAAATGGAAAGAAAATGCCCAATTTGTTGTTGCGGGAGATCGATGTGGAATTGCTGTTACTCAAATTGATTCAAATCGAATATATCGAGGATGTTTTGCTACAAATGAAGGTGATAAATATAAGAAAGCTCAAATTTTTGAGATTCAAGTTGAAGAATTAGCATTATTTCAATTGGGGTGCAAATTTGGTCAATCCATAAATGTAAATCATGGCATGATGGCATTGAATGCTCGAATTTTTCCTTTTTATACACTTCAAAAATCAGGACAACGCTATCCCGTGGCTTTCCACCCTCCGCGATCAAAAAAGAAGTATCGTGCCATTTTATGGTTGGCTACTGAAGAATATATTCGAGACTCTGATGTTTTTCTTCTGAGTAGATTAGATTTATCACCTAAAGCTCTGAGAATTATGGGATCAGCAAAAATCAAAAAAGTGCATTTTAATCCCCCTCTATTGAATAAGATTAAAATGAAGCATGGAATTGTAACTAAACTAAATTACTCTCCAAATACAGTAATCGTTGAAGGATTAGCTGCATCTTTGAAAGGTGCTCAAAGCATTCTCAATTTGAATGCTGAACCTCCATATGATAAAATTGTCTCTTCATTTGGTCAAAAAGGTAATGTTGAAGTTAGAGTAAATAAAACTCAACTAAATTTGCTTTCATCCGGTCAAAATGAAGTAGAATTACAATTATTTAAAGATATCAAACTGGATTATTCAAAATCCTACGAAAAAATAATTCCTCAATAATAAGAGTTTTTTGAGCATCTTTAATAAGTCGCTTCCCCGATTTGGATATCAACCAAGAGGGCAACTAATTTTCCAAAAGCTTTTGACAAGCGATGAAAGTAATATCCCAATGTAGATGCGCGTTTGCTATGGGAAAGTAACATAAATTTGCTTTCTTCAGTAGTTGTAATTATTGTGTAGCCATTTTCGCCCGTTACTACTAACTGTTTTAAATTTCCAAAATCCAATCCTTGAGATACTTTATTTGCCAAAGAGACTAAAGTTGCTGGACTTGCACTGTGTTGATCAACATCTGTAGAAGCGTGAGTAGAACTCGCTATTCTAAGGCCTGTTTTTGTTACTAAAGCCGTTCCCTCTAAATCCGTCGAACTTTCAAGTAACTCCAACATTCGATGTAAATCTATTTGCAAATCTTTATCAAGTTGTATTTCTGACAAATTCTTCACCCATTAATTACATAGGTTTTTTTGAGGTTTTAATTTTTTCCTCAACTGAAATTTTATAATTCAAATTCTCTAATATTCCATTTTTTATTATTATCATATCAATCTTTTTTTTTTTGGAATAAAACTTCATTTGTATTAGTCCATTTCATGAACTCGCTAGGGAGTGGTTCGAAATTATATCCACAAATACATTTCAAAGAATACGAATCGGAATTTTCTCCACATTTAGGGCAATATCTCTCATTACACTCAATACAAAAATCTGCAAATTTAATAATAGATTGGCACTTTGGACAAGGTTTGTCAATTAACAAATATTCCCATTTCTTTCTATCTGCATTTTTGTCAAGATTTTCAATTGTCGAAACTAATTCAGCTTCTGAATATTCTGAAATATCTCCCTTATGCAGTTTTTTATCTTCATAATGGGCTGGGATTGGAATATTTGCTAATTGATCACCCATTTCAATCCAATTTTTTAGTTTCTTGATTTTTTTTTGTTTTTGATCTTGATAATTTTGGATCAATTCTTTATTTATATAACGTTCAGGTGTCAAAGGATTCAAAATTTCTTGATATTTTTCAGTTTGAGTATTTTGCCACCAGCTCAGTTCAATGAACTTTGTTGGATTTTTAATTATCTGAAACCTTGCAACAAAGGAAATCAGGAGTAAAATAGAAATAATTACTATATTTGTAATAAAATATCGAATTACATCACTTAACAAAATAAAAACAGTAATAAAGGGAATAAATAATGCCAAAGTTTGAGTTAATTTGATTGTTTTTCGAGGATCTTCTTTGAAATTTACCCAACAATTAATACAAAATTGACCATTCCGACATTTTTTGCATACAGGAATTTTGCAAACCTTACAAAATTTAGTTTTCTTCATTTCCTGCTTTTTTCCACAGATTTTGCAATAATAATTGATCGTTTTTTTATTAGTCTCTTTTTTTTGAGAGATTTCTTCTTTAATTTGATTAAATGCTACTTCCAAATCCACATCAACCAAGTTTTCATCATCATTTTTTTCAAGATTTTCGACAATTTCATTGATAATTTGTTCTAAAGTCTTGTCATCTGTACTAATTATTATATCTGCCACTTCATGATATAATTCTTGTCGTGAAATGAGTAAATTTGTAATTTCTTTAATCGGATCTTCTTTATTAAGAAGGGGTCTCTTTTTAATCCCTTCTTCTTTTATTCGTTGAAAAATTGTGGAGGGTGTCGCTTCTAACAATATGATTATGGATGATTTTGATAAATACTCTCTATTGATTTTATCTAATATGGCTCCACCGCCGCAAGATATACAAGTATTGCTTAAACTTGTGCTTTCAATAATAACTTCTGATTCATATTTCCGAAATATCTCTTCTCCTTCATGAAAAATTTCAGGAATTGTTCTTTTTGCCTTTTTTTCAATCACTGCATCAATTTCCACAAATTTTAGGTTAAATTGTTGAGAGAATAATTTTGCTACGGTCGATTTTCCTGTCCCCATAAAACCAATAAACGCAAAATTTGATTTCATATGAATGAACAATGCACTTTCGGATTTCAAAATTTAGATTTGTGAACACTTGATGGAAAAAAAAAAATGGACAATAATTTTTTGTTAATCTATTTGGAATATATTGAATTTTTAATTCTCAAATGGCTTGTCTATTTTTTGTCGGACATTTATTCTTTTGAAATCGCATATATTTTTTTCTACTTCCATTGTTATCTCTCTCTTGCATTTAACGAACCCCTATGAATGTTTGTAGCTAAATAATTTGTTTTTTAGGCTATTTCAAATTGATGGGGAGAAATTGACGGATTTTAAGTAAATAAAAAATTCTGTCGGCTCACCATATTTAATATTTCACAGACCCTTCTTGATGATATAACATAGATTATAGTTGGATAGTGTTTCCTCAATATGATTTCTGCATCTGAATATTTAAGCCAAATTAATAAACAACATTCATTGTCCAGCGGTGATATTTTTTTGAATAAACTGTTAGGAGGAGGATTTCTTCCAGGGCTGGTTCATTTTCTACATGGGGCCAAACAACACCTTTCTGTAATATTGATGAAAACGGCTGTGAATTCATTCAAATCTTCTGTTGATGGTGGATTAGCTTCGAATCGTGTATTATATGTTGATGGAGAAAACCGTTTCAATCCATATTGGATTTCAAAGATGGCCATATCAAATGGTCTTAATCCTGAATTTGTTCTCCAGCAAATCCTCGTTGCTCGGGCTTTTACTTGGAATCAAATGGTTGAATTGATGGAGGAGAAGTTGATACTTCAGACTGACGAAAAGATTGATTTAATCTTAGTTGCTGGATTAACATCGATGTTCGAAGAAAATCTCTCTCAAAATGTTTCATCCTCACAGATAAATTTGTTGAATATCAAAACATATAACGATTTAAATCGGATTTTTTTGGGATTGAAACGTATTACCCAGCATTCTAATCCAATCATCGTTTTAACAGGACCTCGTCATTCTAAGTCAAATTATCGGCCTGCTGGAGGAAAATTACTTTCACATTTCAGCAATATTATAATTGGAGTTCGAGAATTTCCACGTTTTATTGAATATTCTTTAGATCAACATCCTTTTTATTCATATAATGTGCAAAGATCTTGGAAACCTGCTGAAATAAAAAAGGGGAGGTTAAATTCATCACGGGGTGGTGTTAAATCTCAAACAACTACTTTGGATTCATTTTTTACAAAAAAATTGATGCGATAAAGCAAGAAAAACAAAACTAGAAAGTTACTGTTTACTTGAAGAAGTAAAATGATTTGAGATGAAGTGACATTATGAAATCTTCAAAATTATATGATGCATGGATTTTGGATGCCCAAATCCACAAAGAAGGAATTAAGATTTGGCTTAAACTTCCTTCAGGTGATGTAATTGCAGGAATTCGTTCCTTTCATCCTTTTTTCTATGCTTCTTTTCCTTTTAGTATTTCTCCATCTTCTGAACAAAAATATCAAGAAAAAATAGCTCAGATCAGATCACATCCTGATATTTGTGAAGTTAATATATGTGATCGCAGAATTAGAGCTGAAGCAATTATTCCCTCCCCTTGTCTAAAAATAGTTGTTCAATCTCCTTTTAAGTTTAAAAAAACAGTAGAAACGATTCGAAGGTTGAACATTTTTGAACTGTTCAATGTAGATTTGCCTCTTGTACAGATCTTCTTTTATTCAACAGATTTGTTTCCATTTGGAAAAGTCAGGGTTGGTTTCAAGAAAAAAAACTCACAATTGTTTATTTCTTCTATACAATTAGCTGATTCAAATGAAGCTATTGACTATGATCTTCCTCCATTACGAATTATTTGGATGGAAATTCAATCGAAATCACATAATTTTGTGACTAGCACTTCTGATTCTCTCCATAGTATAAAATTAACATTAGATCCCGATAGTTCACCTATCGATCTTTCTCTAAGATTTTCGCGTGATATGATTTTCCAGGATGAACATGGTGCTCAACAAATAATTATTCAAGAATCTTCAGAATATGAAACTCTTGAATTCTTGCAAGTTGCAATAAAGCGTATCGATCCAGATGTCATTTTTACACATAAGGGTGATGAAACTATTTTTCCTTACTTGTTATCTCGTTGTTCTTTTTTGGATCTTATCAATTCATTCACACTTTCTCGGGATTCGACTCCTTTAAAATCAACCCGGTTCAGGATGAATGGTGCTGATAGCTATTTTTCTTACGGACAAATCATCCATCGAAGCAAAAATCAGTTCTATTTGAATGGAAGGCTTCACATTAATTCTAGCATCATGGGATCTTTGCATTTCGATGATGGAAATATTAATGGAATCGTTGAGATCGCGCGTATTTCATATATCACTCTCCAGAGACTTACACGTATAACTATTGGGGGAGCTCTTCAGTCAATTCAGTTTTATCACGCTTTTAAGCAAGGAATTTTAATTCCAGAGGAAAAAAAGAATGCAGAAATCTTCCGAAATGGATGGAATCTTTTGCTTTCAGATCGAGGGGGACACATTTTAAACCCTCAAGTTGGGATGTTTGATCGGGTTGCTGAACTCGATTTCACGTCAATGTATCCTAGCTTGATGGTTTTTTATAATGTTTCTCCTGAAACCTTAAATTGCCCTTGCTGTAAGCAAGATGGTATCAAAGTTCCAGGATTATCTTATTATACGTGTAAAAAACGAACTGGGGTTGTGCCTCTTTCCTTGCGTCTCCCGTTAACTAAGCGCATGCATTACAAAAAATTGGCAATTTCCAGCCACGGAAGAATAAAAAAGAAATATGATCAAATGCAAACTGCGCTGAAATGGATATTAGTTGTTTGCTTTGGATATCTTGGATTTCGAAATGCTCGATTTGGCCGTATTGAGGCTCATCAAGCAGTTTGTGCTTATGCTCGAGAATTTCTGATAGATGGTATGGAGATAGTTGAAAAACATGGAATTCACTACTTACATGGAATTGTTGATTCACTCTACGTCCAATCCCCTCAATCAATGAGTATGGAGAATTTTCATGCAGAATGTCAAAAAATTACTCAAGAAATCACACAAAGAACAAATATTCCCATTTCTTATGATTCTACGAAAGATTACTTCCAGTTTATTTCTTTTTTACCAACAAAAGCAGATCCATTAATTGGTGCTCTTAATCGTTATTGGGGGATAAAACCTTCAGGAAAAGCAAAAGTTCGAGGCTTAGAGCTTAGAAGGCATGATTCACCTATTTTAATTAAAAAATTTCAAGAAGAATTAATGCGTGTTATTGGCTCTTCCTCTTACAGGCATAACTTTGATCAGCTGTTGAAACAGACTATTATTCCTGTGTTTAAAAAATATGTTGCATATTTAGAATCGGGTACCGTTAGTATTGATGATCTGGCAGTAAATATTCGTTTGACTCGTCGACCAGAACAATATAGTGTGTTGAACTATCAAGCAATAGCAGCCAAGCATTTACAAATGGCGGGTTTACCGCTAGGAGCAGGACAAAAAATCTCGTTTATTATTGTAGATGATTGTGCCCCTAATAAAATGGATCGAGTTTTACCTGTTCAAATTTATCGTGAACGCGGTAAGAATTATGATATTGGGAAGTATAAAGAACTTTTATTGCGAGCTTTTGTTAATATGGTTCCATTTGTCTTGTCCAATGAGATAAAAATGCAGTTATTACAATGTAATCTTCCATTTATCGGGCAAAGTCTTCCTAAACAACTTTCAATCAAAAATTTTCTCTGATTTTCTAAATCTCAGAATGTAAATCTTTTAGAGTAAATATAAAAAGTCCTATTACTTTCCATATTTAAGAACACGATTTGTGGTTCTGATACCGATCAGTGGATAGATTGATGACGATAGAAAAAAAATTGGAAATTAAGTTTAAGTTTAATTTATGACTTTTTATAGTTACGCTGAAATCTATTCAAATTCCACTCGGAAATATCTAAATTGAAGAAATCTGGGATGAAAGGGTCATCCTTTTATTTTAAAAAGTCATCACCCTCTCCCTTTTTTTATTGTCGGATGTTCAAGATAAGCTATTGACTATGATATTGTACGGAGAAGAATATTCACAAATTAATGGTAAAATTAAAGAAATTGATACAAAATTTTTTCATATTTATGTCGATACTCTCAAACGAAGAATAATTGTGCCAAAATATATTGTAAAAAATGATCTTTCGTTAATTTTAGATGAAACTCAGGTGATTCAACTTCCAAATTGGTTTTTACGAAAGAATAAGATTATTGGTTTTTAATAATCATTGGTAAATTTCTTAAAAACTGATTCAATCTCTTCCTTATTTGCAATTTCAGGATTTCGCTGAAAATGAGAGAGTTTATCACTTGAAATACGAGGCCAAATGTGAAAATGAAAGTGAGGAATCACCTGCCCCGCCGCAGGGAAATTATTTTGAACAATATTAAATCCTTCACAACCAAGTTTTGTCTTGATAAGATTTGCAACTGTTTTTAAATCATTAAAAAATGGTAGAATCTCATTTTCTGGGATATCAAGAAGATTGTAATAATGATTTTTAGGAATCACAACTGTGTGGCCTTCACTTACAGGTGCAATATCTAAAAAAGCAAGGGTAAATTCTGATTCAAAAACCTTGTAACTAGGGATCTCACCAGCAAGAATTTTACAAAATAAACATTCGGGATCGTTCATATGTATCAAGTCTAAGTACTTTTTAACTTGTTATAACCATTTTGTTTTTTGATTATTAATTTTAAAATTAAAAAAATTACTTGGTGGGGGTTTATTAATACATCCGCTATCAGAAGTAACTATGCTTTTTTCAATGTTGAAGGAAAAATTAGAAAAATTAGCACCAAAAAATCTTGAATTTAGTGATGAAACTTATGGATTACAATTCGGTTCCCTAATGAAAGATCAAAATTTGCATAATATTGCAATATCACTCGAGTGTGATAAAGAAGTGATTATGAAAGCCCGAAAACTTAAATCACATATAATTATTTCGCATCATGGTCTAACTGATCAGTCAATGACATATTTTAATGATGGTATTTACAATGAGATAAAATTACTCTCACTGAGCGATATTAAATTATTTGTTATCCATCGACCATGGCACAATGCGAAGGGAGGAATTTCAGATAATTTAGCAAAACAAGCGGGCATCAATATTGAAGGAACTTTTCGAATTTCTAAAAATGAAAGAACATACTCTCTAGGTAGATTCGGTTTTCCATACCAAGAGAATACATCTGTGGAATCAATATGTACCACATTGAAAAGAAATTTAAGATTATCTTTTATACAAATTGCTGGGAACCCAAAGAAGACTGTTAAGAAGGTTTTAGTGAAAGGAGGCACTGGAATTGAAAGCCGTCATTTCATCGATATAATTCGAGCAGGTTGTAACACCATTATTTCTGGTGAATTTACTTATCAAGAAGCCCAAATAGCAAAAAAAATGGACTTGAATCTAATTGCAGCATCGCACTATTCAAGTGAAAAACATGGGATGGAAAATCTGCAGAAAATACTATCTTTAGAGTTCCCCAGAGATAATTTTTATTTTATCGAGACAGCTGAACCAGTATTAATCATCTAATAAGAATTCATAAATTACTAATAAACATTGAATGAATAAGTTGATCTCGATGGAAAAAAAAGGAGAATTATTACAAGTAAAAAACATTCTTGACCATGGATTTGTTGAACTCGTAGATGTACTTGGTTCTGATCAAGCTATTGTAAATGCTGCGCGCACATCCTATGATAAAGGGACAAAAAAAGTATCTTCAACCAAACAGCTAATCAGATATTTAATGAGACATCAACATTCTGGTCCATTAGAATTTGGAGAGCTGGTTTTTAGAATTCGTTGTCCACTTTTTGTGGCGCGACAATGGTTTAGACATAGAACAGGGTCCTATAATGAAGTTAGTTTGCGATACTCTGAGGCAACTGATGAGTATTATGTTCCAAAATCTGAATGGATTACTACTCAAGATAGAAGGAATAGACAAGCGAGAACTGGAACTGTTCTCAACGATTCTGAGTTAATACGAGATGAATTTAATTCTGATGCTAACGATTTATTAAAAAAGTATAATAATTATTTAGAAAGAGGTGTGGCGAGAGAAATTGCACGAATTAATTTACCTCTTTCTTTATATACTACCTTTTGCTATAAATCAGACCTTAGAAATTTGCTCAATTTCTTAACACTTCGAACCGATTCTCACGCGCAATTTGAGATCCGCGAGTATGCAGAAGCAATGGTAGAAATGGCTGAAAAATTTTTTCCGATAACGATTCAAGCATGGCGGGATTATATGAAAAACTCTTTGCATTTTTCTTTTCCTGAATTGAATGTTCTCAAAAAAATATTGTCCGAAGCAAATATTGACATAAATGAAAAAGTATCAGAATATTTTGATAAAAATAAAACACCATCGTTAGCTGAGTTAGAAAAAATCGAGTTTAAGGATAAGATTCGCACATTAATGGGTGATTCTATTTCATTAGATTACCTAAAAAAAAAAAATGATTGAGTTTTCCCAAAAAAATAAAATTTGGGTTTTCTTTTATTTTTAGTGAGATATTATGAATAAAAATAAATCGAGAGCTACGCTTTCTGATGATAAGTTGACAGTAGAATATGAAAAAGAGGAATTTGTTACTTCGTTACCCAATTTGGCATCTGAAATGTTGGAAAGTAATAAAAAAGCGACAGTACCAATTTCTGGTATTCGACAAAACCCCCAAAAACCAAAAGATCCAACTGCAATTGATTTCATTAGAAGATGTTCAACAAATGAACAAGCTATTGAGATTATTGATTATTTAGAGAATAATGGTGAAATATCTTATGATCAAGCGCTGGAGTTTCGAACCCGGTTAGAATCCGAAGGTTTATTGTCTTTTGGAAAACACAAATCTCGAGGATTTTATGAAAGAGAATATAGAAGATAAAAAATTATTCAACAAAATTAGGAATTATTATGGAAACCTTGAACTTTTGAGGATAAGCAACAATATATTCCATTAATTTCTTAATTTCATCATCTGGATCCGTTGATTTTTTACAATAATCGACAAATTTTTCAGGCCCAATAGCGACTAAATTTCCGTTTAAATCTTTTTCGCGTTTTAATAATAACCAAAACGGGATATTTTTTTCGTTATCTTTAAACATTACTAAAACCCAAGAATTATGTGTCCAATCCTTTTTATCAGGGCCCAAAATTTTTTCAATTCCTTTGCCAATTACATATTTTTTGATCATCTTCACGATATTAAGTAATTCATCAAAGAAATTCCGATGGACAGTAAGATATCCTTCTAAAAATTCATTAATATCTGCTAATATAAGATCCTCTTTGGGTTCATCTGCAATTTTTACTGTTATCTGCCATTGCTTCATAGATATTTCTCACTTCTTTCTGGTTTGTATAATGTTCTAGATAAATATAAAGATTGCCAAGTAATAGACATATTAAATCTAGAAATAAACAAAGAAAAAAAAACGCTTAATTCAGAAGATCTGGAACTTCTTTCGTTTCATATCTTATAAATCCACCTAATTCAGCTTTGAGCAAATCACGAACGGCTACTCTGATGGTTTCAGATCGGTTGGGGTAGGCTTCATTTGTAACTAATTTGTCAATTCCAGCAAGATAAGCTTCCGGCAAGTGAACTGTTATTAATCTCATTTTAAATCAAATCCTATTCGATATACGTGAATAATATCTAAATAATATGGAGAAATAAAGCTAATTAATATTGCATATTATGTAGAGATATATATTTTATCGAATTTTGTCTGCATCGAAGTAACGAATATAAATTGAAAACTCAAATCTTTGTATTTTAAGTCTTAAAACTGAATTTTGAAAAATTAACCTTTCAATTTCATTATGACAAAATAATTGAACAACAAGTTTAAAAAATTTTCATAATTTGGAGAATATAGTGTAAATGATGTCGCGAAAAAGTATTTCAATATCTATCTTATTACTTTTCTCCGTTTCAATAATCTCTTCATCCATCTTAATGGGTTCTGCTCAATCGGGTAATTGGAGTCGTACGGAGATTATTTCAAACAATCTTAGTAATTCTCCCGAGATTAATGGTAATATAGATGATTCATGGTTGGCTGAAGGTATCAATTCTTCAGTATGTTATTTAGATTTACAATTTAAACTTTTTGTACAACATGATGAGAACAATCTATATTTTCTGATTGAAACAGATTTTATTTGTACCTCATCTTCTGAAACATTCTCAATTCAAATTTCTTCTGATAATTCATCTGAAAATTTCTATGATAAGAAGCAAATTACGATGTTGAATGCTGATGAAAAGGGGAATGAGACTTCTACCAGTCAAGACTTATTTTTATCTGATGGGGAATATGTAACAGATTCTGATGCAAGTTCTACTGTCTCATTTGAAGGAAAAGCAAGATATAGCAATACTACAAACCCTGAGACTAGATATTATGAATTTAAAGTTAAATCGAATTCAACAAATTCAAGTCAAGATGCTATAATTGTAGGAAGAGGTACTTATGCCATCAAAGTTGGATTAAATTTTACAAATGAAGTGATATATGAATCTGACCCATTATTAATTCAAATTGGACGAGAATCTAGTGCAACAGATGATACAGTTATAGAGGTAGATATAAATGTCGAAAAATATATAATAATCGTTATGATTTCTGTTTCAAGCATTTTTGTTGTGTATGGCCTTGTCTTAATGTCTTCCAAATCAAAAGTTGGAGAAATTCGTGAGGGGGGAAAGTAAAATGCCAAAAATTGAAAAAAAGAAAAAAACTCGACAAGAAAAATTACGTGATTTAGAAAATCAAAAAGCAATATTGAAACAATCTATGTTTAAGTCATCTTTCATAACATATCTCATTGCTGCTATATTTTTGATCATTTCATTTTTATTCAATGGATTAGCTATTAATGGGTGGGTTGATTTGGTTAATGAAGCAGCACTTAAAGTTGAGAATAATGAAGGAATGCCCTTTATTTATATTGCAGATATCCTTATCAAAACAATTTCAATCATTGCATTCTTCTTCTTTACTTTAATTTCAGTTGCTAATTATCGAGAATTATCTGGATATTTAATGTCTTGGAAAGAATTATTGGTACTATTAATAATTACGTTAATTCAAGCAACTACAAGTGGGTTAATTTTTGTGATTTGTGCTTGCGGAGTTGCGATTGTCCTAACATATATGTATTTTATTCAAGGGAAAGTTAACAACGAATTAGATATTGAATAAGTCAAATATCCATCCTTTTTTTGCACTTTTTGTTTTTCTTTAAATATTATAATGGAGTAAATGCTTTTTCCTTTCTTATTAAATCGCGAACTGCGTGCCTGATTGCTTCAGATCGATTTGGATAGAGTTCTTCTTGAACCAATTTTTCAAGTCCCTCAAGATATGGTTCCGGAAGATTTAATGTAATTAATTTCATCAAAGAATATATAAATAAATTTTTATTTATTCCTGAACAATATCGTGATGATACCGGAAATGGTGTTTATGCAAAAAAAGGTTTCAAATAAAACTTCCATAACAAGCAAAACTAATAATATCAGTGAAGAAAATACAATAGAGGATGTATTTGAAGAAGATCAATTAGCAGAAAGCCTAGATCACTTTGGAGCTGTTGCTGGAAATCTTCAGAAAATAATTCAGTCCTTATCATCTACTGTGGAACGATTAGAAGGGAAATTACATAATCTGGAAAAAAGAATTGAAGAAACCGAAAGAAAAAAAGAATCTTAGTTATTAATTTTATTTTTGAGCTATTTCAGCTGAACCGGTTGGAATTATACGGATGAGATCATCGATAGAGGTTAATCGGACCCATTTTTTTTCTGAAGGTCTCGCTTTGAAAATAAATTTTCCAAGAATTTTCTTCGCAAGTTTACTCGTTTTTAACCCACTTTTAGATGGTTTTATTCGAACGAAATTGTTAGTTTGTAATTTTAATGCAGAAATTGGACCAGCCAACACCATTGGATAGAATTGTTTTTCCTCTCCCTCTTCATTTAAAGAAGAGTTTTCATTTGTGGAATCTGCCTCTTCCTCATTTTGATCATTTGCAGAAATTAATTTAACTCCTATTCCAATTTCAAGAAATGGTTTGGTTAAGAAATTTTTCGTTCCGTTTACAATAAAAGAGCCCTTTTTTAGATATTCCCCTGATTTGGGAGATTTCGATATTTGCTCGGGATGAACGTAAAATATGTCGGCGTTTCCCCATCCTTGTTTCCATGCTGATGAATAACAAGATGCAAAATTCGCAGTCTCTTTAATAGTTTGTTCTGGAATATTTAGATTATCATCATTCTTTATTATACACACTGAAGCACCTCTAACGTCAGTATGAAAGAAAAGATCGTTTTTGCTCATATGTTTTTTTACAATTGCTTCATTTGATGAGGCATCTCTTCCCCCTACTATTAAAAAATTATCGCTTGAAATGAACCATCTAAATTTTTCGTACCATTTCATTTTTGGACGTTTTAAGAGTATAGCTTTTCTTGCTTCAACATCTTCATGGACTTCCTTTTGTCTTTCTATTTTCTTTTTTGTATCGATTGATGCTTTTTTAGCCCCAATTATCTTTTTCTTCGCTTTTTTTGCTCTATCGTAAATTATTTGAGCATTATCAATGGCACTTTTCTTTAGATCAAGTTTAAACAAATTCTCTTCCAGTTTTATTTGAACAGCCACTTCTTTTTCAAAAATTTTATCAAAAATTAAACATTCTGGAATTTGTTTTTCTTTTCCCATTTTTAATATATTTGTAATTTCTTTCCAAGATCTCTTTTTTTCTCGTTTTTGAGTCATTATTGTATTAATTAACGTGTCTATCTGAGGTATATATTGATAAATTAAATGTCCTTGTGTTATCGATCTTTCGCGAATTTTTTTTGATTCATCAATTTTTTCTAATTGCTTTTTTAATATTTTCTCGTTTTTCGATAATTTTCCTTGAGATTCTTTTACTTCTCCATCAAAAATTTCATCCGAATCAAATCTAGAGAAAAATTCATCAACAACTTGATTAAAACTTTCTAATTTTTTTGAATCGAAGTTCGAATATAATTGCATCTCAATAGGTTCAAATCCAACTGGAATATTTTCTTTATTTAGAATTAGTCTAGGAGAAAATTTCGATTTTTGAAGAGATTCTATCATATTTTTCGTTGTATTATAAATGAGACACATTTGATCATTAGATAGGTTAGTAACTTCCGATTTTTTATCAATATTTGCCCTTTTACAAATTTCTTCGGAAAAAGCCCCTCCAACATTAAAAGAACGGGCAATAATTCTTACCAGCTCACCTGTGGACTCTTTTAAATGATCAATGAATAAATCGTCATTAATATCCCACAAATCCACACCCCTTGAAGGGGGATATAAATAAGGTTTTTTTGCAAGAATGGCTCGATCTCGCATTTTTTTATAACTTTTAGCCATGTACGTCATATCATCTCCATCTACCAGAATATAATTTCCCCCTCCAAAAAACTCGACTATGAATTTCCATGGTTTTCCTTCTGAAGATTTTAATTGAAATATTAGTATTCGATCGAGTTTATACTGATAAACCCGTTCAATCCTCCTCCCTTTCATATATTTTCTAAGCGAAGTAATAAATTGTGATGGAAAAGGGGGAACAGGATAAGTAAATTCAGTGAAATTGATTCTTCGTTTTGGATCAATGATGATGTTTTTTTTTCCATCCTTTGATCTACATTTGATTAGAAGTATTTTCCCTTCTTTACTTGGTACTTCGTAAATGTTTTGAATAAAACCATCTTCCAAAACTGCATTTAATTCATGAGAAAGGACAAAAATATCGATATTGCTGATGGATTTCTTGATTAGTTTGAGATTATTTATATTGGTTGCCATTTTGATTGCAATCCTTTTAGAATATTGTTAAAATTAATATTTAAAAAAATAGAATTAAAATTGTTTAGTTTTCTCTCTTTTTAATTGCGGAAACTAAACTTGTTACAGTTATCAGCGATATAATTCCCCATGTCCATCCAAAGGGGATAGTTTTATTTGCAGTAGCAACAATTTCATCTGGTTCAGCTGCTGGTTCTGGGAGATAGATCAATGTTAATCCTTTTGTCCCATCAGCTACAACCAAATAATCATTGTAAATTGCTAAATCATAAGCTGGACCGATTGTATTGTAGAGTTTATCATCCGTTATATTTACAGGATTCGATAAATCTGAAATATCAATAAATGAAATTCCTTGTTCTCCATTTGATAAATATGCTGATTCTCCATTAACAACGATAGAACTTGCATTTGCTGTTGAATTATAACTTCCAAGTAATTGGGGGCTGTCTAATACACTTGAATTAACAATATGCATTCCTTTTTCACCAGCAGCAATGAAAATTATGGAATCCGAAATTTCCAAATCCATCATTTGGCCTTCTAAATTGAGTGTTGACATAATAATAGGATGGGTAGCATCTGATACATTCACTATTTTCAAACCCTCATTAAAATCTGTCAAATATGCTGTATTATTAATTACTACAACATCACTTATGCTTCCATCAATTTTTCCTACTTGAGATGGGTTCGATGGAGTTGATACGTCTAAAATAGATAAACCTTCATTTCCTATTGCTACATATGCTAAATTACCTTGTACAGAAATACTTGCAATGCTATTAGAATATTGGTATTTAGATAACAATATTGGATTAGTTTCATCGCTTAAATCAAAAAGGAGAATTGAATTATTTGAATCTGCTAAATAGCCAATATCATCGGCAACAAAAATTTTTTGTGCATTAAGCCCATCTATTTTATAAGAACTCATCAATTCTCTGTGATTCGGATTGGTGATATCCAAAATAACAAATCCATTTGTACCATCTGCAATATACACCATATTTCCTTCGATTTGGATATCGTAGGTATCAGCGGGATTACTTAATTGATCATCCCAAGCAGGATAAGATACAAGAGTAAAACAAATTGTAGAGATGAACATGAATGTAAAGAAATGACCTCCGATCCCAGTTTTTAATATCTGTTTCCAATCCCACTTATCTTTTTGATAGGGTAATTTAAATATTAAGAAACTTTGAATGAACGGCCATCCCAAAAGTAGCAGCATCATATACAAAAACATCCACCAACCGACAAGTTTAAAGACCAGTACTCCTAAAAGTGCGGAAACAGCAGCAACAGCAACTCTAACCCAATAGAATTTTTCTTCTTTGGTTATCTCTTTTTTTTTCTCAATATCTGCGACTTTTTCCTTCGTTTTTACCTTGTACATTATTTTTTTCTTTTTTTTCTTAGCCACTTCTTTTCACATTATAATTATATTGGTTGTTAAAACTACATGATCAAAATTAAAAGTAATCAAAAAAATTTTGGTTTTTTACTTTTTCTCAAGAAAAACTTGTGCGTAACATTTCTTCTTTATAAACAATTCGTTCACAATAGTTACACGCTACTTTCAAAGGTTCTTCTTTAAGTACTTTAAATTCTGTTGCTACAGGTTCCCGTTCTACATTTGTTATGCATTTCTCATTAGGACACTTAATTATTCCTAATATCATCTCTGGTATTTTGACTACTAATTTTTCCACAACTTTATAATCTTCAATGAAAGAAACTTTGCACATTGGGGAGATAAGGGCTATTTGGTGGATTTGTTTTTCATCTAATAAAATATTTTCAACTTTCACAATATCTTTTTTACCACTTTGTGATGAATTGGATTTAACATTAATTCCAACTGTAATTAGCTTGCCGTCTCTACCTTCTAAACCAAGAATTTTTAGTACAGAAAACGCAAAACCTGCTCTGATGTGATCAATCACTGTGCCATTACAAATTCTTTCAACATACAGTCTTTTTGTTTCTTTTTCTAAGGGGATATCTGACATTTTATGCTCCATACTATTGAATATGATTTTATTTTAAAATTTATTTATTTGTTCCTAATCTTTCAGTAGATTTGCATTTACCCATTTTCTTAAAGCTTTACATTTGGTTTTAAAAACTGGAGGATGTTGGTAAAATTGATTCCTATACGGACAATCAGAATCTAGCTCACATTTATCTTGGTCTATATTATAGATCATTGGATAAAATCTGCATCCTTCGGGGCGAACAGAATAAATTTGGCATTGTTTTAGTTTTAAATCATAAAAAATGCAACTATTATTGACGTTTTTTAATAAATAATAACCATTTTCAAAAGAGCAAAAATCGTCTTTTGTATGTTTAGTTTTATTTGATTCTTCAATCCTATTAATGTCTTTTATGCTTAGTTCCATTTCAGTTGATTGACAACAAATTCCACATGTTTTACAAATTTTCATTTATATAATTATATATGAAGTCATTAAATTTATTGAATTTTGGGTAAAAATTTAAATCACTTTTTAAGTACGATCTAGCTTCGTGTTATTGGTTGTAGTAGAGAATTAGAAAAAAGATTGTTTGAAATTTACTTTACCTTAATGTACATATTTTTTGAATTTCTTTTAACTAAACCTCGTAAATAGAATTGCTTTAAAATATTTCGAGCTTCACGTGCATCATCTTGTTCCATATCTAACACTGCCATAAATTGATAAAGTGAAAATGATTCTGGCAATAATTGTTCAACTAATGTATATAATCCCATAATTATCACATATATTTTGATATAAAGAGAGTTGTTCGACATAAATTTAAAATTTTTTCATTTCTATTGATCTTACAATATAAATAATAATGTGAAGAAAATGCAAATTCCAAGAAGAATAAGACAAAAATTGGTAACATTCATAATTCTCTTTTTATTACCCATATCTACTATTTCCACATTGAATTTTCGAAATTCTAAAGCAATATCAATTAGAGAATTAGATACATTCAAAAAAAATCAGGATATTATTTTCCAATCATTCAATCAGGATGTTGATTCATCTTTCATGGAGCCGAAATCAAAATTATCTTCTTTCTTTAGTTTAAGCAATAAAATTGATTCAAAACTGATTGAAATTTCAAACAATTTACCATTAAGTACTGAAGTTAAAATTATAGTGTATTTTCAGGACCATATTTCAAAAAATAATCGAATAGAACTATTAA
This sequence comes from Candidatus Lokiarchaeum ossiferum, assembly GCA_025839675.1. Lineage (GTDB taxonomy): Archaea > Asgardarchaeota > Lokiarchaeia > Sigyniarchaeales > Promethearchaeaceae > Lokiarchaeum > Lokiarchaeum ossiferum. The sequence goes on along the minus strand of CP104013.1, from coordinate 3,220,645 downwards.
AAACCTGGTTTCCAAAAGTTAAGATTGGTTATAATTATGATATTCTCCCTTGTACTTCAATTGAAGTTGAAAACCAATATTTAGCCCATGTTATTGATAATATTGAAAATTTTAGATCAATTCGTTTTTTATCGCAGGATCATCGAACTAATTTAGCCTCGTCAAGATTTCAAAACCTTTTTTCAGATAATTCTAAGTGGAATGCTCCCTTTAGTGACGAAAACTGGTGGTTGGATGCCATAGGCATGTCAAATGTAAATTATACTGGTAAAGGCATTAAATTGGCAATTATGGATACTGGTATATCTGTTCACCCCGATTTTTTTGAAGATGGAAATCCTTCACAATCTCGAATATTTGCGAGCAAGAATTTTACCTACGAAAGAGCCGTTTCCATTGAAGATTATACCTACGATTGCTATGGTCATGGAACTCATTGTGCTGGAATAGCTGGAGGTAATGGCATAACATCAAATGGAAAATTTCGTGGAGTTGCACCAGAAGTTGAATTTATAAATGCGAAAATCTCAAATTCGAGTGGAACTATAGAAGAATCAGATGTAGTTGCAGCGATTGAATGGTGCATGGAAATAGGAGTTCAAATTATTAGTATGAGTTTTGGCTTGAATATTCCTGAGGTTTGGAATGTTGAAACATTGGCCATTCAGAAAGCAGTTGAATCGGGTATTGTTGTCGTTACTTCCGCGGGAAATAGCGGCCCAAATTTTTATACTGCAGGAACTCCTGGAACGGGGTTATACTCGATATCTGTCGGTGCAACTGATATAAACAATCATGTTGCTTCATTTAGTAGTGTTGGTCCTTCCTTTTCAAATCAAATCGGACCAGATATTTGTGCACCGGGGGTAAATATCATTTCCACCGATTCTTTAGATTCAATTCTTTCCTTGGATTATACTTATGCTAACCCACTAATTAATTCTAAAAATCAATTTGGTTATATACCTCTTTCTGGTACAAGCATGGCATGTCCTATGGTAGCTGGGGCCGTTGCAATCCTTCTTGAAGCTTTTCCAGAATCTACGCCTGAATCCATTCGTAATGCACTCATCAAGGGCTCTTCAGTGATAGAAAGACCCTCTCCTGAAGGATATGGTGCTGCTCAAGGTGCTGGGTTGATTAATGTCAGTAAATCTTTGGATTATCTAGGCAATATAAAAAAACAGGCAGATAGTGTAAATAATCAAGTTCTTCTTTTTCCAAGACAAATTCCTTATGCTCCATTTGATTTATTACGATTTCCTGGAGATTATCAAGGAATGAATTTTTCCATCTATTCTGGCTCTGAATGTCATATTTCCATAGAATTACCTAACTTAGTCGGAATTGAATTTAATACTCCCGAAAATGAATTTTCTCTAGATTATCATGGAATTATATCTTTTCCATTGGAAATACATATAAAAAATTCTGCCATTGCAGGTAATAGACTTGGTACTGTAAATATAACTGATAGAATTTCAAATAGAATATTAGATAGCGTTTTAATTAATATCTCTATTGCAATTCCTAAACAGAAGATCTATTTTGAAAGTTTTCATGGTCTTAATGACCTTTATCCTTCAGAATCTCCGATCTATTCTCAGATCCAACTCTATAATATGATGTATGATTTATCGCATCAAAACTATAGTATTTCTTATAAGATGCAAAATTGGACTTCAGGATATTTTTCAAGTTCGGATGCAGAAATTCTATCACCTCGCTCGTTAGCTGATATTGATCTGCTCGTTTTACAAACCCCAATCTTAGCTTACTCTGAATTTGAACGTACAACAATTGTAAACTTCTTTAATAGAGGGGGATCAATTTTATTTTTAGGTACAAAATCGAATAAAATGTGTATTGATTCAATCAACTCTCTTTTTTCTGCTCTTAACTCGGGGATAAGTATAACAGAAAAAAATATTTTCAATTTTAGAGATTATTCAATTGGAGCTAGTGTTCAACCTTACGTTGTATCGAACTTAGATCAACAGCATTCAATCTTTTCAAATATTGATAGTTTCAAATTTCTGTTCGGAAATTCTTTTGAAACATCTGGAAATGCAGAGGCACTTGCCTCAATAGATGGTAAGTGTGTTGTTTCATGTTATGATTCGACTGAAAATGGAAAGGGAAAAATAGTTGCTTTTGGAGATTACCATACTTTTGGTAATTCATATTATAATGATCCAACTTATTACTCAAATCATTCTAAATTATTATTAAATTTGGTTGATTATTTAATGCCACTTGATCCAATTGAGATATCTCATGATTTTGAACGACAAAATACAACAGAAAATTATCTGAATATATCAATCAACGTGTTTAATAATTATATTAATAAATTTGAAGATGAATTTATCCCTGGAGAAAGCATTAACACCACAATCATTTATGGAAATGGTACAGAAAGTCCTCTTTCAAATCAAATCGAAAAAATTGATAATCATTTTAATCTGAATCTTTTCTTAGAGAACGAAGCAACCAGTCAAGAAGCACTTAGGATTGTAACGAAAATTGCAAAAAATTCCGAAATAATCCAAGATTCATTTGAGTTCTATTATTATCCTTATCAAATTCAGGGGTATTCTAATATTACAGATGATAATGTAGAAATAAATCGCTCTATTGAATCAAAACCTGCCTTATATGTGAATAGCCCGTCAAACAATCAATTGGAATCATATATTTCAATCTATTCAGATTCATATTTGGCATCAAATAGACTATCCGAACTGAAAGGTAGAGTAAGTATCCATAATCTCTCTGATTTTTTCTACAAGATTCAAATAAATTCATCCGAAATCACTACGGGCGGTGAGGGATATGCTTATTGTTTCACTCAAGATAATTCTTCTACTCAATGTATTGATTTTTCTCCGGATAGATTTCTTTTCAGTGTTCAAAATTATATTCCTGAAATAGATTTTGGAAAATCTCTTTTTTCCAATGTAAAATTTTCTACAACACAATCTGGTGGATCAATCTATCCTATTTCAGCAAAGTTGGGAACTCCCTACAGTTTAACTGTATTTACTGAAGAAAAAGTGTCTTTTGAAGATTCGAATGAGGATTTGACAGTGGTCGCGTCAATAGTTCCAATCTTGGTTTATAATGGTTTTATTAATTTATTAAATCCTCAAGAATTTCCAACATTGAATTTTGAATATAATTCGGAAGATAATTCTCACCGTAGTGTTTTTTCATTCCCAGAAAGCTTGAATTATTCTCGTGCAGGTAATATAAGAGATCAATCATTACAAACAGATATGATCAATTATTTTACCTTATTGTGGATAACCGTTCGGGATTCGGATGGAGGATCATCCAGTGAATTTCTTCTATTTTATCTTTACTACGATATTCCAAACTTAAACAACTTTTTGCCAATTATTATTGTTTTGGCTCTTCTTGGTGTGTCCATAATAATTATCAATTATAAAAGTCACATTTTCAAAAAGAACCAAACCATGAAATTTTAGCTACCTTTTTTTTTTATCAATCTTTTAGAATTGTGAGTTTATGTCAAAATTTTCATCTAAATATAATCAATACAAGGACTTAGAATCAGTTTTTCCTCATAAGCATTGTTCTGTATGTAAAAAAATGATTCCAGAAGAAGGGAATGAATTTGATGAATATTGTTCAATGGAATGTTCTGGACAAATTCAGGGTCAAAAAAAAAGTAAAAGAAAAAGAACGATAATAATGGTCGGTTCATACGCTATCATGATCATTGTTTTCATTATCATTGCAATTACAAGTTCAAAATAGTTTATTCTTGAATTGCTTCTTTTATTCGATTTTCAATCCAAGATTTATCTAACATCGTCATTAAAGGTCCTAAACGAGGTCCTTTTTTTGCATCCAAGAATATACGATAAAATGCTTGAAATATCTTCATCGGTTTAATATTTAATTTTTCTCTTATGCTCATCATTACATTTTTGACATTTTCCTCTGTGAATGCTGCCATTTCTTTAGTATGATCTAAAAAGCTTTTTAAAGCATCAACTTGAGATTGATCAAGATTTTTTCGAATATTTTGTGTTATCTCGGGCACAAATGTGAAGATTTCTGTTTTTTGTTTTAATTTTTTAACTTTTCCTGGATCTTTTTCTGTATTAATGATTCTTTGCATTTCATCAATCCAGTTTAAAGCTCGCTTTATAATGATCCGAAATTCTTCAATTGAAAGATTTGAAGTATTTCCATTTGAAATGAGATATTCTTTTGCTTTTGAAAATATAATCTCCTCTTTTAAAACTGATTTCAATTGAGCTAAAACTGTCACAAGTTTTAGAGGAATTTGGGCGGGAAATTCTTTGGGAACTTTATCAACTTGAATTAACGGATAGATGAATTCTACTTCTTTTTTTTCAGTTTCAGTTGATTCTTCTTTTCCAAAGAAAATTCTTTCAATTCTTTGATATTCATTATAATATTGCTCAAGTTCTTCTATTCTAATAGAAATATGTTTATTTGGATTAGTTTGGAAAATCAACATCCTTAATATTTTTGGATCAACCATTTCTAAAAATTTTGCGGGGGTGAAAACGATTCCCTTTGATGTTTTCATGTCCCGATCTCCGAGTCGCAACCATTCATAGGATAATTTTATTGGGCCCTCATATCCATAGATGTTTTTACATAAATCTAATCCCGTATCGTAGGATCCACCTGGAGTGCAATGATCTTTTCCTGCCGGTTCACAAGTTGTTTTGAATATTGTCCATTTTGCTGGCCAATCCAGTCTCCAATTTAATTTTACTAGTCCGCTCTCTATACCTACTGAACCTTTATAACCACACGCAGGACATTGATAATAGCAAGAATCGGATTTTTGATCATATTCAAGAACTCTATTAGGGGAAATTGTCCCATCCTTCTGTTTTTTCTGAGTACATTGACATTTTTCACATATAACCATGGCCCCCATCCAAGTTTTCTGTTGTTCTAAATAAATGTCTTTTTGTTCTTCGGACATAGAGGCTGTTAGATATTTTGCAACAATTCTTTTAACTTCTTCATTTTTTTTTAAACCTATCCGAATCATATCTTTCATTTCTTTAGTTTTATATAACTCATGAGTCCAGACGATTTTTGCCCCAATTCCAAATAAAGGAAAGATACTTTCTAACTCTTCACCAAAATATTGTGCATAATTTTTATCATTTTGATTTATTGGATTTGGAATTAAAGCAAATGGTTTTCCTATATTTTTTTTTGCATAATCCTCTTTGATGTATCCAGGAAATCTTTTAGCTGCATCTAAACTGTCTATAAATAATCTGAAATGGACAATTTTTCCCTTTTCTTCAAAAATTCTCTTAATCGCGTCACATATCAACAATTCTCTCATGATACCTAAGTGAATATGTCCACTTGGTGTTTTTCCCGTAGATAAAGCAATCTCAGAAAGATTTCGTCCATTAATTTTTTGAATTAATCCTTCTAACCAATGAATTGGAAATTCATCTTGAGATTTTTGATCATTATCATTTTCCATATATGTTCAAATGTAAGTAGGAATGAATAAATTTTGAATTTTTTGTTAATATGAAGGACTTTATGAATCGGAAAAGATAAGAATTATAAATTTTTATTTAAATTGGGAAAAAAAATGCGGATAGCTGTCCTTGATAGAGATACATGCAAGCCAACGGATTGTTCTGTATCTTCAAATAAACCATGCATCAAATATTGTCCGGGAGTAAGAACCGGATTGGAAACAATAACACTGGGTAAAAATGGATTCCCATATTTAACACCATCGCTATGTTCAGGTTGCGGGATTTGTGTTAAGAAATGTCCATTTAATTGCTACAAAATTGTGAACGTACCTGAAAAACTAGATTCCCAAATAACACATAAATATGCTTTAGATGGTTTTACCCTATTTAGAATGTTGTTACCAAGTAAAGGGAGAGTTTTAGGTGTAATTGGACAAAATGGAATTGGCAAATCAACAGCAATGAATATTCTATCGGGACATCTTAAAATGAATTTGGGATTATTTAATGAAGATAGCCCTGATTGGCCTGAAATTATAGATCACTTTAAAGGATCCATATTGCAAGGATATTTGGAAGGTTTGAAAGAAAAGAAGTTGAAATTAATTCATAAACCACAAGAAATCACCGCTATTCCAAAATTTGTAAAGGGAACCGTAGAATCTCTTCTAAAAAAAATTGACACCACCGAAAAAATGGACTATATTGTATCAGAACTATCATTGGATAAAATTTTACATCGAGATTTGTCTGTTTTGAGTGGAGGTGAATTACAACGCGTCTCGATTGCTGCTGCATTGCTTCGAGAAGGTGAATGTTACCTATTTGATGAACCTTCTTCGTATTTAGACGTCAGTCAAAGGTTAAAGATGGCCAAGCTAATTCGGGAGTTATCCGATACTGAAAAAAGAGTTATCGTGATCGAACACGATTTGGCAATATTAGATTTTTTAAGTGATCAAATTTGCTTGCTCTATGGGGTTCCTGGAGCGTATGGAATCATTTCAAATGTACAAGGTGTTAGAGTGGGTATTAATATATATTTAAATGGTTATATCAAAGACGAAAATATGCGATTTCGTGAAGAAGCAATTCAATTTCATGAAAGACCTCCCGCTTCATCCCTATATGAAAATTCAAAAATTTTGTTTGAGTATGGAGATATGGAAACCACTCTAGGAGATTTCCATTTGAAAATACCAGGAGGAGAAATTCACGCTGGAGAAGTTATTGGGATCTTAGGTCCAAATGGTAGTGGAAAAACTACCTTCATTAATCTGATTTCTGGTAAAATTAATCCCGATAAAGGTGTTATCGATCAAAAAGATTTGAAATTGTCTGTAAAAACTCAATATATTGATTATGAACCGGAAATAACTGTTTATGGAATTCTCCAAAAGATTAAAGGTTCTCCTCATTTCGATTCACAATATAAAAAGCGTATTATTCAAGGATTTAAGTTGGAAGATATTGAGAATAGGACCATTAAAGAGTTAAGTGGCGGAGAACTTCAAAGAATTGCAATTGCTGATTGTTTAACTAATGAAGCTGATGTATATCTAATCGATGAACCATCTGCGTTTCTTGACGTTGAAATGCGGCTTTCCATGGCATTAATTATACGAAGATCCATTGAAAGCATAAAAAAAGCTGCTTTTATTGTTGAACATGATATTATAACGCAAGATTTCATATCTGATTCATTAATCGTATTTAAAGGTACTCCTGGTGTAATGGGTTTTTCCAGCGTTCCTCAAGATTTGAGATCTGGAATGAATGAGTTTTTGAAAATGATGAATATTACCTTTAGAAGAGATTTATCTACTGGTAGACCCAGAGTTAATAAAATAAATTCGAACTTGGATAAATATCAAAGAAAAATTGGAGAATATTACTATATCCCAACAAAAGATGAAGATTGAAGTAAATCAAGTATTTTCAAGTTTTCCTCAAAAATTTAATGTTTTTCTTTAAACTGACCTATTTTTTTTATTTAAATTCACATTCAGATGAATTCTAATGATTTCTCATAAAATATCCCATGTTAATATCGACATAAATCGAAAAATTTAACAATAATCACATATTATTTAAAATAACTTCTCATTCAAGGTGAAATGAAAAAAAAGTTTCCCAAGATCTCATGAGAAGTCGTGATGCAATTTTTGCTCACAAATCAATATGTGATAAACATGGGACATCGAAGACAATCTGCACCCCGGCATGGCTCGCTGGCCTATCTTCCTCGAAAAAGAGCAAGATATGGTAAAGGCCGTGTTAGAAATTGGTTAGATTACGAAGGAAAACCAAAATTTTTGGGATTTGCAGGATTTAAAGCAGGCATGACACACATTGCCTATATTGAAGATCAAGAGACTAGTCCATTCTTTGGAAAAGAACTTGTGAAAGCAGTAACTATTGTTGAAGCACCCGCATTAGTATTATTTGGAATGAAAGTATATCTCCGAGATGAATATGGTATGAATCCTGTTGGGGAAATATTATCACCAACGTTGAAACCAGAATTGGGTCGAAAAATTCAATTACCAAATCCTGAGACCTATAATTTCGAAGAGAAGTTAAAAGAATTGGAAGGAAAAATAGTTGATGGTGTTGAAATTCGGGGCTTATTCCATACACAGCCATACAATACTTCAGTTCCAAGAATTAAACCGGATATAATTGAAATTAAAGTTTCTGGTGGTAAATCTAAAGAACAATTTGAATATGTGAGAGATTTACTTGGACAAGAACTTCGAGTTCGAGATTGTATCGAAGAAGGCTCTTTAATTGATTCCATTTCCGTTTCCAAAGGAAAAGGTTTTCAAGGTGCTGTTAAGAAATTTGGAATTAAATTAATGTCAAGAAAGAATCGAAAAGGCAAACGTAGAGTCGGATGTATTGGACCATGGAAGCCTCCAAAGCTTTTATACACCATTGCGCGTTCAGGACAGATGGGTTATCACCAGCGGGTGGAATATCATAAGCGTGTAGTTAAAATATCTGAAGATGGAGATGAAGTAAATCCTAAAGGTGGAATTATCAGATATGGGTTAATTAAAAGTGATTATTTACTTTTACTCGGTTCTGTACCCGGTTCAAAGAAAAGATTAATTCGATTAAGAGAAACTATGAGACCCAAAGCACATCATGCAGTATCTGTACCTGAGATAACTTATATTAGTAAACTCAGTCAACAAGGAAAGTAGGTGTAAAATATGGCAAATCAAAAAGAAAAAATTAATATCCTTGGATTAGATGGAAAGGAAAAAGAATCGATTGATCTTCCAGATGTATTTTCCATTACACCTCGTTTAGATCTTATCGAAAGAGCAGTTATTTCAACAGAAGCTGCTCAAAAGCAACCACAAGGGCGAAATCCATTAGCTGGAAAGCGAAATACTGCATTAAGTTGGGGGACTGGTTTTGCATCTGCAAGAGTTCCTCGATTACGTGGTTCTGGGTATCCTGGTGCGCGGAGTGCTGCTTTTGCACCTGGTGTTGTCGGTGGGCGTGTAGCTCATCCACCTCGAGCAGAAAAAGTAACAATTAAACGAATTAATCGTAAAGAAAAGCAATTAGCATTATTATCTGCTATTTCTGCCACCGAGAAACGGAATCTTGTTCAGAAACGAGGACATGCTATTGAAAAAATATCTTCTTTACCGATAGTTATTGATGATAAACTTCAAACTCTTAAAAAAACATCTCAAGTTATTGATGTTTTTGAAAAAATCGGATTAATTGATGAAATGGCAAGAGTGAAGAATAGTGTTACAATTCGAGCAGGAAAAGGAAAACGACGTGGTCGGAAGTATAAACGAAGACGTGGTCCTTTGGTTGTAATCAAGGAAAATTTTGGTATCTATAAAGCTGCACGGAATATTCCTGGAGTTGAAGTTGTCAAAATTGATAATTTGAATTGCAATCTGTTAGCTCCAGGAACCCATTCTGGACGTTTAGTCATTTGGACTCAATCAGCATTCAAATCTTTGAATAAATATGAGGTGAACTAATAAAATGTCAGTGAATTATTATTCTATAATTTTGAAACCTTTAGTCACAGAAAATACATTCGATTTAATTGAAGATCATAATAAATTGGTGTTTATAGTTGAACGAAAAGCGAATAAATTCCAAATTAAAGAGGCTATTGAAAAATTATATGATGTTAAAGTTGTAAAAATTAACACTTTAATTCATTCAAATGGAAATAAAAAAGCCTTTGTAAAACTTCATCCGAATAATTCGGCAGCAGATCTTGCAATTAAGTTAGGTATCTTCTAAATTTCTTTTTTTATTTTATTTTTATTTTAATTTGTTCATTAAATTCTCACGTGTGTAATTCTGTGCAAGTATAGCATCCTACCCATAATTGTTATTCAGATAAATGAGTAATTTACTACTATTCAATCATATTGGATGTCTGAAGGTGGACTTTATTTCATTTTTTCTATCAAAAAATCTTTTTCCAAAGACAATGTTTTCAAAGGATTGTATTTTGGAGCAAAATATTCGAAATTAGATTAAAAATAATGTATAAAATAATTACGAGAAAATCTATTTTTTTGAAAGATCGTTTAATATAAAAACGATTAAAAGAAGTAATATTTATAATAAGAAATAGTAATGAAATTACTCTTAATACAAGAGATATCGATTGATTGATTGCTAAAGTCGAGTATTCAAAATAGAAATCTTGTGAGCTGTTTACTACTTTTTGAAATTCAACTATCGTTGCTTGAAATTTGATGATAAATGGAGTTAATATGCCAAGTATTAAAGCAAGAAGCATTTTGAATAAATTTGACTTAGAATAGGCATTTTTGAAAGCAACTTCTTGCTTGTTTACTTGAACTTTATGAGAATTAATTTGAATTAAAGTATCAATTAAAAAATTATATCCTTGTGAAGAATCATTTTTAAAAAGTTTTAACAAGAAATTTAAAAATTGACTTATTTCACTGTTCTGCAAGGTTTGAGACATTTTATTTAAAAAATGTTCAAGAGATAAAAATTCAAGAGAGAAATTAAAATTAGATAATTTTAAAATTTCTTGAGATTTCGGACCTATGCTTTTAAAAGCTTCAAATATTGCAATTTCAGGAGAACTATTGATTAAATTTCTTCCTAAAATCAAGAAAAAGTCTAAAAATGTTTCAAATTCATTTTTTTTTTTTTTTTTCAAATTAGATACATCGCCTAGCAAATGTATTCGATTATCCAGCACATATTTTAAAATAATTTCTTGTGCCAAATAATATATTAAAACCAGCATTAACATAGTTTTAAAAGAAATTGGGTATGTTGCTGCAAAATAAAAGACACCAATTGGATAAAAAATCGAGAAAAAGAAGAAAAGACTTAATCTTGTCTCGAGAGATTGTATAAACATTTCTATTTTTTTTTCATAAGATGAATTAAATTCATCTAATTTTGATACAATTTTTTCATCAAAATTGAATTTGATCATCGTTTGGAAAAATTTGGTAAAAGCAGGAGAGTAAAAGATTAATTTTTCCAGACTTTTTTTTGAATTTTTACCTAAACTAAGAGAATAATAAACTTGATCTATATTTGGGGATAATTTTGGACCGTAAGTCAACATTTCTAAAATTAATATTTCCCTATCTTTAGTTTTTGAAACATTTTTTAAAAATATCTTAATTTGGACCACCAAAAATTGTAAATGATTTATTAAACTATATTCCTTCACCTTTATTTGATTCTTGAAATAGTTTTTCAAGTAAGTGAAGATTAAAAAACCGATACATATCAAAAATATTAAATAAATCATGTCAAATTGCCAAATATAATGTGCTATACATAAAACAATAAAAAATCCCATTGATAATAGATAAGCTCCTTGCATCTGTTGACTTTTTGTTAAATTATATTCAACTCTAATAATATCCTCATAAACTATTTCTTGCTTGCTTTCAAAATTGTTTTTTTTTGGGAGTTTGGAACATAAGTGAAAATATGTGTCATTGATTATTTTCGAAAAATTCATGATTTAGCACCTCCTTAAGAAAAAATTAGTGAAATCACATTTTTTTCTTTAAGGAAGAAATATTGGTTAATCTGGTATGAATTAATTGTAATATTTAGTTCGTTGTTGAAAATTAAATGCCTAAAGATCGGAGATTTTGTTTCGTTGTAATAAAAATTCAAATATAACGTAGTTAAATTATTCAAATTTTCGTAAAAGACAGTAATCACTCCTTGGAATTCAAAATAAAATATCTGAGATTCGTTATTGTCTTCCTGAAAAATTTTAAAATTTTCTGCCAAATTTAATATATCAGAATCAATCTGTTCTAATTCTACTGTATTTTCAACTGATATTGTAGAAAAATTATTTTCCAAAAAAAAAAATAATATTGGTGCAAAAACTAGGATGGAAATTAAACCAAATACCATTAATAGCATCTTATCCAAAATTTGATTGATCTTAATTACCTCCAATCATAGGTTCAATTTCATTCAAAGATTTTAAAATTCCTTGTGCTAAGTTAAATTTAGATTTTTTCGTTTCTTTAGATTTCTGGATTAATTGATATAGAGCATCTTCGATAGTATTGATAATATTCTGGTATTTATAATCTGTGAGATTTAAATAACTATTCAATTTCTTGAAAAGATTTGAATCTGTGAATGGAATAATTTGTTTCCATTTATTAGAATTAGGGAAATATTTAAAGAAGTCATTTATGTGTAGCGAATCTTCTCTTCTGTTATATATAGTTTCACAAATGGACAGGATTTTTCTCTGTTGTCCTATTTTCTTCATCAAAACAATTATTCCAAGATCATTAAAACAACTTTTATCAATATTAAAATGAACTATCCATCGATTAATTAATCCTTGAATTGATGAAGCATGAGTTGTCTGAATACCTTTCAATCCTGCACTCAAACAATGAAATAATGCATCAGATTCTGATTTGTTAAGAATCTCTCCCAAAATAATTATATCTCCTGAACGGTGGAGCAATTTATATATTTCTTTTTCTTTTCCTCTGTTTATTCCGTCTAAATCGGACTCAACTACATATTTTAATTGGTGATTTTGACTTATTGGTATTTCTAAGCTCTCCAATGTTTCTTCAACATATATTTTACGGAAATTTTTCGGAATCATTAGATCAATAGAATTAAGTAATGTTGTCTTCCCTGAGTTAACTTCACCCGCAATTGTGATATTTATTCTATTTATGATACAAAAAATTAAAAAACTAGCCATTCTTACGCTTAAGGTGTTCAAACTTATAAGATCGATTATTGAATAAATATTTTTATTCATTTTTCTAATGTCAAATGAAAAATTTTTCCAATGTGATGGAAATATATCAATTGAAAATCTACAGTGGAAGTATTTATTATTTATAGAATGGATTAAGCTGGGGGATTTTTCATCCAATCTTTTTTCACTTTCAAACCTAAGATGGGTTTTTAAAGCTTCTATCTCAATTTCATTTATACATAATTTGGTAATACATCTCCCAAATTTTTGATGGTTTAAATAAATAAATGCTTCAGCGGAATCAAGAAATATTTCTTCGATAAACGGGTCGACTAAAAGAGGAAATAATTTTTCAACTTTCAAGTATTTTAACGCTAGGATCAGACTTAATTTTGTAATTTCATCTACTCTAATTTCAGGAAAAAAATTCTTGAATGAAGATTTTAATTGGATCTCAATATGATCAATTTTTTCGGCTAAATTCGAGAAATACTGGAATTTAAGGCTTGATAACTTCGTTTTGAAGAATTTTTTGAAAAAATCTAATTTTTGACTAAGTGAGGGTGATATCAAATTTGTAACTTGATATAAGTTTTCTATTTCATTTTCAATTTTAAAAATTTTAACTAAAAATATATTTTTGTGTAAACTATATTGTTCAATCTCACTGTAAATGTGAGAATTTGACTTAAGGTTATTTTCGACACTAATAAGAGAAAATGAAGGTAATATTCTCACTATATCTCCTAAGGAAGGATGAAATAATCCATATTTTTTTTCAAGTAATGAGGCAAATTTTGATTTGCAATATATTTTATTAATTAATTTGTTTTTTTTGTATTGTTTTTTTATGCAAGATTCACATATTTTGTCAAGATTATATCCTTCTTCATGCAAATCTTTTGAATTTGGCACGTTTTCATTTTTTAAACATCTGAAAATGGATTGAATTGTTATTTTTTCTAAAGGATTAATTAGTTTGCTATTGTATTGACATTGTAAAAGTGCGATTTTACAATTTGAACTAAGATCTCTTTTACGAAGATCAATTAGAAAGTTACTTAAGTATACCAAGACCTTTGTTTCGGAATTATCCAATACTCTCCAATTTATTTGAATATCATCATAAGATTTTTTAGATAATTCCAGTAACTTATCAACTATGCAAGTTAAACACAATTTTTTATCGTCACTGGGAAAAGAAGAGCAATTCAGGCTTAAAATTCTTTGATCCATTTCATTCTTTAAGGAAGAATTTAAATTATTCTTGCATTTTTTCATCACTCTTACATTCTAAAATTCTTTAAAAAAAACGATTAAAATAAAATTGCAATAGACATTGAAATTAAAAAAATTGGCCCCAATTTGAAAATTGGAGAGTGTTTTTTTTTTTTTTGAATTAATTTTGAGAAAAATATTATCATAAAAAAAGAAATGAAAAATTGAACTCTATCAAATAGTTGATATGGGAATATTATCGTATGTTTGTTAGAATGTGCAGAGATATAAAATAAGAAAAGTAAAATCGTCTTTAAATCTCCACCACCGATTATGTTTTTATTCCACAATATGAAAAAAATAATAACAATAATAAAATTTTGAAACATTTTTCCAATTGAAGGTGTGATTTTTTCATTATAAGAAAAAAAAAAGAAAATTCGAAGGAGAATTCCCCATATAATTGTAAAGTTAAATATTTTTCCAAAAACACAATCTTCTATGGAAATTATTACTAATAATAGAAAATATGATAACAATAAAATTTGTTCGCTCTCATAACTCCACATTTTTTTGTTCCCAAAATAGAATTAAATTTTTTAGAGCTCTAGCGTCTAAATTATCATTTTGATATTCAAAAATCCGAATTCTTCCAAATTTTTTTTCTCTAACAAATTCTATTGTTTTTAAGAAATTCAGATGGTATTCAGCACTTGAATGGCTTGTGCCTGCTAAGGAAATAATTTTTGAAATATTCATTTCATTTCTTAATGCCAAGATCTTAACTATCTTCGCTCTTCCTTTCGAGGAAAAAATTTCTTCAAACAAACCTGTATTTACCATTTTTTTTACAATCAGCATATTTCACCTACCACAGTAAAAATTTTTCAGTTTTTGATTCAATTCTTCATTTAAAATGTTCAGGGGTATATCATTAATTGAACAAAAAGATTTCCTTCCTTTCATATTTTTAGAAATAGTTACAATTTTGATGAGATTCAAATTTCGTAATTGTTGTAAATTTTGCCATATTTGAGTGCTTTTTCTGGGCAATTGGTCATATTTTTTACAAGTATTCAAATAATAAGGATTAAGTTGATTTAGTGTAATTCTTTTTTCCTTATTTTCTATGAAGTATGTAGTAATTGAAAAAAGTATAATTGTTTGATGCATATTTAATATTCCCAAAGCATCATCCTGTAGACTTGGGATTAGATTTTTGATCGCTTGGTGAATTTCGTCATAAGATACTATTGTTTTATCTTTGATTTCTGCTATTTTAACTGCATTTCTCACTATGTTTAATCCCTTTCTAATATCTCCTGAATCTTCGATTTTTTCAGATATTATCATAGTCAATTTAGATGGAAATACTCCTTTTTGAATTGATTTATTAATTCTCTCTTCTAAAATATCATTTATTTGCATTTTATTATATTTTTTTAGAGAAAGAATATTTCCTTGTAATGTGCTGATGGTTGATTCGTCTAAATTTCTTAAAAGGGTGATATCCCGAACAATATATAATAAAGAGAGAAACGAAGAATCTTTTCCTGTAGTATCATTTAATCTAGTTAAAGCGTATATCAAATCATAATCTGAGCTCTGTATATGATTCATTTCATCCAATACTAAGAATAAATATATTTTATTCTTTTCAAGATATTCTTGTAGTATAGTCATTAATTCTTGAGGAGAGAAACCTCTTTTAGGAACTGGATACGATAGTGTCAATAAAATTTGTTGAAGTATTTTAAAATGTGTTCTTTCTTTTCTGCAATTAATATGTACAACTTCAATTTTTATATTTCGTTTTTTCGCACTTCTTTTCAACATTATTCCAAAAGTACGCGCTATCGCTGTTTTTCCAATTCCCACATCCCCTTGAATTAACAATTTTCTTGTTATTTTAAAAGGATTTTCTATTAATTTAATGAAAATTTTTGATAAAATTATTAATTCTTGTTCTCTGTGCAAGATGTCTTCTGGAAGATAATTTATATCGAGATATTCTTCATTAATAAATAAATCCTTGCAATAAAATTGTTGTTCTAGGTAATTTTTGTTCAAAGTTGTTCCCCAATTGCTCAAAGTAATTGATATGAAATTTGTCGGCAGCCAACAAAAATAACATGTGTCTGATGATTTTTCGATTTATCATCATATTGGAGAGTCAAAAAAATTCAGCACTTCAGAAAATTTAATCTCAATCCAATCATAAACATTCCCTACAATTCCTATTAACATAAGAAATAGAATCAAACTTAATGCAATCAGTAAACCTGATTCGAGCATTGACCCTCCTTTTTCATCTTTTAGAAGTAAATGAATCTTATTTTTTATTTTTCTCAAAATTTTCATTATTGTTTTTATCTTTTTTTATATTAAAATGTCGAAATTTTTTAAACATCATCTATTATTAGACTTACGTTTAGGATTTTGAGATTTACATTGTTACTTAACAATGAGAAACTTCGCTTCTTAATCTCGAACAAGGTAAGAAATTGATGAAAATCAGAATCTTAGAATAGAAACGGATTTGGTAATCAAAACGATGAAGGTGCATTTTCCTGAGATTTTGTTTTCCTTGAATTGAAACGACTAAGATCCTTGAAGAAAGGGAAAAATTTGCATTTAGTTTGTCGAGAAACTGCAAGAGACTCCCGAAAAGTCGGATATCTCAATCTATATGATACAAAAAAGCGGGTAAAAAGTCCATAAACGTTCTTTTTTTCTAAATTAAATCTTAATTGAATTTAGAGCAACCAATTTAATTTTTTTCTTCCAATATTTTCTGGTAAGAATTGAAATTGTTCCAATAACGCTCGTTATTATCGAAAACGGAAAGATTTCAATCCAATTATCTCTTTTGATATCTATATTTAAACTAAAAATATCTTTGTCTCCATCATCATCTACAACAATAATAGAAACAACATAATTTCCTGGTTTTTCATATTGTTTAATAGGATTAATTTCTTTAGAAATGCTCCCATCCCCAAAATTCCAGGTCCAAGTTATATTTCCATTACCATTTGTTCCATTAAAATAAAACTGGATGCCCTTCCCAGTGACAAATGATGAACTATTAAAATAGAAGTGTGCAATAGGTTTTAGATCGGGATAAATATTTATAGAATTCTTTTTAGTTAAATAATCTATATCTCCATCGATATCAGAAATAAACAATGATATGGAATACTCTCCCGGATGTTCAAAAGAAACAATCGGATTTTGTAAGGACGAATTAAGGTGTTCTCCAAATTTCCAATAATAGGAAAGATTTCCATTACCTAAGCTTCCAGTAAATGTGAATTGAATACTTTCTCCAGCGATACTTGTATTTTGTGAACAAGTAAAATTCGATTTAGGATGAATATCAGGAATAATGTTCACCACGTTTTCTTTTGTCAATGTTCCAATATCTCCATCTTCATCCATGATTTGTAAAAAAACAGAATAAATCCCTGGATATTCAAAAGAAACAATCGGATTTGGTAAGGACGAATTAAGATGTTCTCCAAATTTCCAATAATAGGAAAGATTTCCATTACCTAAGCTTCCAGTAAATGTGAATTGAATACTTTCCCCAGCGATACTTGTATTTTGTGAACAAGTAAAATTCGATTTAGGATGAATATCAGGAATAATGTTCACCACGTTTTCTTTTGTCAATGTTCCAATATCTCCATCTTCATCCATGATTTGTAAAAAAACAGAATAAATCCCTGGATATTCAAACGAAATAATCGGATTTGATAAGGATGAACTAAGATGCTCTCCAAATTTCCAATAGTAAGTAAGATTCCCATTTCCTAAACTTCCAGTAAACATGAATTGAATACTTTCTCCAGCGATACTTGTATTTTGTGAATAATTAAATTCTGCTTCTGGAAAATAGTCTGGTAAAACTTCAATATAATTTGATAATAGTTTGAAATTTATATCCCCATCGAAATCAGTCACTTTAAGTTTAATTGTGTAGTTTCCAGGAATTGAATACCTTTTTTTTGGATTTTCTTCATTACTGGATGTATTATCTCCAAATTCCCAAGAGTAAGTCATTTTTTCATTTCCCATTGTCCCATTATAAAAGAATTGAACTTCTTCTCCACCTATAATTTTATTTTGTAAACAATAGAAATCCGCTACTGGAAGAAAGTCTTCTAAAATAATTATAAAGTCATCTTTTTGTAAAAACATTGTATCTCCATCAGAATCTGTAATTTCAACCCTAATTGAAAAAATTCCAATATTATTATAGCATTTTACAGGATTTTTTTCCGTAGAAAATGTTCCATCCCCAAAATTCCACATATAAGTTTCATTTCCATTACCAATTGTTCCATTGTAAAAAAATTGAACATCCTCATTTGCAACTATTTGTTTTATTGGACAAAAAAAATCAACTTCTGGAACCAAGTCTTCTAAAATAATAATAAAGTTGTCTTTTTGTATAGAATCTTTATCTCCGTTGGAATCAATGATACTTAATCTGATTGAATAAGATCCAGAGGCATTGAAAACGACTATCGGATTTCTTTCATGAAAAATTAAATTCCCGATATTCCATTCAAATAAATTCACACCATTTCCTTCTGTTCCATTAAAAAAAAAGAAGATTTCTTCATTTGTCAAAAATGATTGGTTTGAACTATTAAAATCTGCAATAGGAAATATGTCTGTTTCAATATTAATTATCTCATTTTGAATAATTAGATCTGTATCTCCATCACAATCTGTAACTTCAACACTAATTGAATAACTTCCCGTATTATTATAAGTTTTAACTGGATTTTTTTCCATTGAAAATGTTCCATCCCCAAAATTCCATAGATATGTTTCATTTCCATTACCAATCGTCCCATTATAAAAAAACAGGATTTCTTGGTTAATTATTAAAATTTCATTTTTGAACCAAAAATTTGCAATTGGCAGTTCGTCGAATAATATTCCAACTAGATCATTTTTAATAATTTGGCTTGAATCGTGATTACAGTCAATTATAGTTAAGGAAATAGAATAATTGCCCTGTGTATTGTACCTATGCGTTGGATTTTTTTCATTTGAAGAAAAACCATCTCCAAAATCCCATAAATACGTACAAGGTCCATTTCCTTCATCACCAGTAAATATGAAATCAATGGTTTCATTTTGAATAGTTAAATTTTGACTGATTTCAAATTTTGCTAAAGGTATTCTATCCTCATCTACCAATATATAACCAACTCTATTAAATGTATTATTATAACCCTCAAAATTCAATGTTGTCAAAGTAATTGAGTAATTTCCAGGGAATAAATATTGATAAACAGGATTTATTTCTGTGGAATATCCTATTCCATCCCCAAAATCCCAAAAATATGATTCTGGATGGTAAATGCTATAATTCTCAAAAAGAAACTGAATTTTTTGTCCCAGAATGATTGATGTTGAGTTGACAGTAAAATTAATTATTGGGAGGTTAATCGTAAGTATATTAGAAGTTGCAGAAAGCAGTACTTCATTACCAAGAAACGTTATTCGGGAATAAAAATACGAATTTTGTAAAAACTGAGGAAAATTTTCAAAAATAGACCATGAAGTTACAATTTTCATAATAGATGGATATTTTTCAATAATATTATAGTCGATAGATATCCAAATATCCCCATCAAAGAATTCCAAGTTTAAATTGGATTTTTCTATGCTTTCCAAGGAAAAACCCAAATTTTCCTCAACTAAAAATGATATTTCTTGATTTAAAGTGATATTTCTTAAGTACAAATTTAAATCAACTTCCTCTTTATAGAAATGGAAATATTTACTGTAAGATTGGACGTTATATTCGAAATTATCTAAACTTAGATTAATATAATATTCACCTTCGATTTTTGGAAATTCAAAATAAATACGATAAAAATCTTCTAATATTTCACACTCGCTCCAATTTAAATCACTATTGAATAACCAAGTGAAATTCTCAATTATAAACGATTTTCCCCATTGATCTAATAGTTGAAAATCAAAGAAAAATTTTATATCATACGACATCGGGATATTGGTACTGTTTAAGGAAGATATCTCAACATATTTTGCCTTGATATTCATAATTAATGTTAAATTTGAATTACAAAAGAATTTGGTAAAGTCTAGAATAAATGTAATATTATAAGTTCCAACCGATAATTGTCCAAATTTTGAGATATTAAGCGTTAATTGGCCATCTTGGATTAATGAACTCATATTTTTTGATAAACATGTGATTTCATTGGTAATAATACACAATACTTCCTTAGTAGGATACATTTTTTTGCTATTTTCAGATGCTAAAATCGTATTATTTAATAGATAGTTATCCCCTATCTCGAAGCTATAATTGGACAATGAATTTTGAAAGGATGGTTCATATTTTTGTAAACTAATTTCGCAAAATGTTTTTATTAATGAAGCAGCATTTATTTCTCCTCCAATCCATAAATAGAAGATTAATGTGACCCAAATTTCTTTTGTATTCTCAAATGAAAGATTGAATAATTCTGATGAATTTAGAACTGTTGTGAAATAAGAAACTTGTTCAAAATCGTGTAGCGATGAATCATTGGTTGGAATTGGTATGGTTGTCAAGCTACTTGAAAACATGGTATTTAATGAACTATAACTATTTGGCTGGTTCTCTAAAAATAAAATTTTTATCTCAAAAATTGAATTATTATCACAATAAAGATTCCATTCAGCTGTGATATTGATATTTTCATCTGGAAAGTAACATGGCTTATCTGTCATAATTGCAGGAGGAGCTGGGAATATCCATGCATCTACCATTTCAAAATTTTTGATTAATATTGTGAGTAATAAGATGTAGAAAAAAATTTTTTTTTTCATCAAAAATTTTTTCAAAGTAATTATTAAAACAACACCTTTTTTTTTGGAGGGATAAGTGGGAATTTTGACTTGATTTTAACTCTAAAAAGTAAGCTCTCAATCATACTGTGCAAAATTTCATTGAATTTCTTATTTTGGAATATTTCTTTATTTTTCATGCTGCGCATCAACGCAACTGTTTTTTTAATAATATTATTTTTCTTCTTTTTAATATGTGAATCACAAAGTTCAAATTTTTTTATGATTTTAGAATAACTAGGTGATGTAAATGGGGAAAGTAAGACCCGTTTTTATTAAAAAAGTCTCTAAAGAATTAATTGAAAAATATCCAGAAGTTTTTAAGAAAGATTTTGAAGAAAATAAAAAACTACTACCACGTTATACCGTTATTCAATCAAAATTAGTAAGAAACCGAATTGCCGGATATATTTCACATTTGATGAAAAATCAAAAAGCTAATGAAGAGTAATTGAAATTCGATTAAAATGAATAGTGATAGAATTGTAAAAGATATGGCAAAATTGCTTCGGAATGGAGCAACGATGCTAGATAAAGAATGCCCGAAATGTGGTAAAATTTTGTTTAGGCTCAAAACTGGTACAATTTTTTGTCCAAATTGTTCAGATACAATTAAATCATCAACAAATATTGAACGAAATTCTGTTGCAATTCATAGTAAAGAAAATGAAAATTCAAAGGATTCAGGTTATTTTTATGATTTAAATAACATTTTTTCAAATTTAATACTAAAGTTATCAAAAAAACTGGATAATTTAGATGATAATGTGTCTATCGCCCAAATTCTGAAGAATATTAATAGTTCGCTGGAGATAATATCTAAATTAAAAAACCTTAAAAATTTAAAAAGGGATTTCTGAAACATAAATGATTTAAATTATCCAAAATTAGAGTCACTATATATAAGCTTCGATAGTGTAGTTTGGTCAAGCATTTAAGGCCCTCACCCTTGAGACCTGGGTTCGAATCCCGGTCGAAGCACCACTAATTATCTAATAATGGTTTTTTAAATTATCATCTATTTTGAATTGAATTTACAAATGAAAGTGAAACTTTTGAGCTCTACACAAACTAGTTCTTATTGTATCCATACTTATGGTTGTACTTTTAATGCTGGAGATTCATTAAAAATTGCACAAATTATGAATGATCATCATTTTTATAAAGAAACTCTCGAAAATTCTGATTATGTGATAATTAATACTTGCGCCGTAAAGCATTCTACTGAAATAAAAATTATCTCTGAAATAAGAAAATTAGTATCTACTTATCCAGATAAGAGTTTTATTATAACAGGATGTTTACCTTTGATTGATTTAAAAGTTGAAAATCTAATAACTGAATTAATTAAACCAAAAGGATTCATATTGCATCCGCATAAAATAGGAAATATTGTTGATATTATTAAGAATGGTGGAAATTCAGAAAAAATCGACCAAAAATTTACTCCCATGCGAGATAAATCATGTCTCGATATCGATTTTTCATCCTACGGTAAAAAATCCGCAATTATTCAAATTTCTGAAGGATGCAATAACCATTGTACTTATTGTTGCACAACCAACGCAAGAGGCAATTTAGTTTCATTCAATTTTGACAATATTGTTGCTCAAGTTTCCAAGTTAGCTTTTTCTGGAGTAAAAGAGTTTTTCTTTACAAGTCAAGATTTGGGTAATTACAAGTTTGAAGGAAAGAAGTTGCATGATTTATTGAATGCCATAACTAAAATCGAAGGAGAATTTCTGATACGTTTGGGTATGTTGAATCCTGATTATCTAATAAATAACTTAACTGAATTTAAAGAAATTTTTAATGATCCTAGGTTTTATCGGTTTCTTCATATCCCTATCCAATCTGCAAGTAATATGGTTTTATCAAATATGCGTCGGCATTATTCAATCGAACAAGTAGATTCGATTATTAAAGAATTTCAAAAATTTGATCCACTCTTTTCTTTCGGAACAGATATTATTGTCGGTTATCCTACTGAACAAGAAAATGATTATCAAAAAACAAAAGAATTCATTTCTGAGTGGCAACCTCAAGTTTTAAATATTTCAAAATATACGGTTAGACCTAATACTGATGCAAAAAAATTAAAGCAGCTACCTAGTCAAATAATAAAAAAACGCTCTCAAGATTTATCTAAAGTTTATTTAAATTACTCAAAAAAGAAAAATCATAGTTGGCTGAACTGGAAAGGTGAAGTTTTTGTTAATGAATTCAAAAAAGACCAAAAATATCCATATATGGGAAGAAATCTGTATTACGTACCTGTTCTTTGCAAAGAGGCGAAACTGGGACAAAAAAAATCTCTAAAAATTATAGATTTTATAAATCACTCATTGATAGGGTGTTAAGGGAAAAAAATGGGCTTTAGAATCTTCACGTAATGATCTCTAATTGAATATTCTGCTATTTCCATTGCATTTGACGCTGATTTTTGGGTTAAAATTGTTTTTGTATTATTTTCTTTTGCAATCAATTTATCAGCACAATATATTACTGCTCCCGCTAAAATAAATGGATTTCTTGCTCTTCGAACATTCAGATCGAGTAATTTAAGTGTTGAGTTGCATTTTGTTTCTAATTTTCTTTTATATTCTTCCTTTGTCCATGAAATCCCTTTTTTCTTCATCCGAACACATATTTCAGAAGAATTAACTATTGAATTTACAAACCTATTAATATAGTCTTCACTTTTATGAGGTCGATTTATTTTTTCATTTTTCATAATAAAGCATTTATAGGTGATGCTATCTCTAATAATTAATTTTGGATTGATTCTATGGCCCATAATTGTAAAAACCTTACAAATTTCTTTAATACTGATTGGAGCATTCTGTGAAAATTCTCGAGATGAATAATATATACAAAATGCGATTAATGATACATGATTTCTAATGTTGGTTGCTTTTTTTTTTATGGATTGATAAAAATAGGCACTACGATTTTTAACATTATCTGATAAATTCATATACTGAGTTATTCTGTTTAAAATGCCAAGTATTCTATAATCTGTTTCATGATTTTTTATTTTAATCGGTAAAGAATATTGTTTTTTTAATTTACGAAACTTTTTTTGTTGAGCAGAAGGTAATATCATATTTCTGTGATCAAAAAAAGAATTACTTGAGTAATATCCTATATGGCTACCTAAAGTGCAAACATTGTCGATCGTCTTTCCTATTGAAACGAATTGATCTCCTGCAGATAAATCAGTATTCTTTATTTCGTTATATTGGTAACTATCCATCAATTGTAAATCGTTTATTATTAACCCACATTCGACACAAACATTCTCGTGGAGATTTTTAATAACACTTCCATGACATTCAGGACAGATTTTATAATTCTCAATTTTATATGTATTGTTCATAAATAATCCTCAAATGATGAATTATTCTGTAATTTTTAATGGATTGTCCTAAGTTTCAAACTTCTTGAATGATAATACTATTCTATTGATTGAATGATTGGTTCTAGAAGCTTGAGAGTAAAGTGAAAGTAAATTTTAAGAAAATTGAGAAATTTGAAGTCATTTAAAAATAAACTCGAAATTAAAGTATGTGTTATTAAGGAAGGAGAAAATCGCAATTGATAGTTTTCTTATTAATAATGATATTTTATACTATGAATATTCAAAAAGAGTAAGTTCATATCGAGGGGTTATAATTAAAAATTTATCTGGATTGAAAGTGATCTTTAAAACATTTCAGAAATTTCAAGTTAAAACATCTCTCTCGGTAAAATTATATTTAAATCCATCAAGAATTGTATTATTTTTCCATATTGATGGTAAAAATAAAAAAGAAGTGTTTGAAACCCATAGAAATATTAAAACTCTTTTAAAGTGCGACTTTGAAAATAAAGATTTATGTATTCTTGAAAATAAGGAACTGGAAAAGAATTTTTTCTTGCAAATTGAAAATTTTCAGAAATTAAGTAGAAATTGTAAAATTGCATACGGTGATTCTACCTTTATATTATTTAATCAAGAAAATTCAAAAAAAATATCTTTTGCAATATTTCAATTTACTAAACTAAATTTTTCCAACTCGAATTTAGTTTTTTTCTTGGATCTTCTAGAATCATTAAATATAGATGCTTTTCTAACTTTCAAATTTACCATTAAAACGAAAATTAATCCAATATTGATATTAAAAACATCTGATCCTGAATCTATTCAAAAATTTACCCAAATGGTTCAATCTCATGAAATTGATATACAATTAAAAAAAAAGAACTTGAGTATACGCACATTCCTAAATCTTATAAAAAATACAACCAATCATATTAGAAAAATAGAAAATTGTGATTTAATGCTTCAATCTCTATCATATTTCGAGAATTCTTTCATAAATTCTGAATATATCCCAAATCAGACTGATGGTTCAATACTTTCCAGAATTAACGAATCATTACTCGAGAAAACAAAAAAGATATTGATATCTAAAGAAATTCAATTTAATCAAGAGGGAGATGGAGAAATCTGTATTCCTTCCCTTCAAAGTGTAATTTTAATTCAAGAAAAACTAAATTTAAAGGATTTTTCAAATTTTTTAATAAAATTTTATTCCCGTATGAGGATACTAATCGTCATTCTTGAAAAAAATTGTGATATACAAAAATTGAATACCAAAACTGTTCTATTTAAGTTAAAAAAAATGGTACTATTATCAAAATCTGAATTAGAAACAAAATTAATTCAGAAATTTTACCAAAGTCAAATCGCCTTAATAGGATAAAATTAGATAAATCAAAAATTTTTTGGAAAATTTTTTTAATATCCATAAATTCTGTTACTAGATCGTGGGAATCTAGGCAATTCCTTGAAACTCTATATTGAGTGGAGCCGTGCCTATAGCGGACTTAGAAAACTTTAAAGAATTATAACTTTAATAAAAAAGATTATCTTACTTGTCAATGATGCACTTGCTTTTTGAGATGGATTAGGTTGAATCTTTTTCTGTAGGGAAAGAGAAATCTGCTTAGAGATCAAAATCGGTCAGGCCAGGGATGGAGCAGCCGTAAGATCACTAATTCATGCACAATTGGATGGGTGTTAAGACCCAAGAAAATTTGATTTATTAAGGGATTAGTTTTGAGGAGTTGATCACTTATTCTCAAATAATTTCTAAAAAAATGAGAGAGACATTCAAAATTGACAAGAAAAGAACAATAAATTTTGTGAATTGTAGATAAAAATCAATAATAGTCATTCTCATTAAAAAAAAATCTTGAAAACTAAAAAAGAAGCTATTTTCAGTTAAAATCCTTAGGAAAATTCTAAAATTTTTAATTTTTTCGATTTCCAAAAAAAAATAACTGCCCAACACCATAAAAATTAGAAAAATAACGACTTTTCCAGTAAATCCCTCTGTAATTGATATTAGAAAGGACAAAAGGATAAGAATTATTGTATAAACAATTATTTTTTGAAATGAAATCTCAATATTATAGAAAATAATTGAGAACGAATAAAAATCAAAAAAATCAGTGAGGATTTTAATAGAAGTTCAACTCTTGATAGTTATTTTCGGAAATATTTGAGCTAACATCCTTTTAAAAGCTTGAAGCACATCTTCTGCCCTTGATGCAATCGTTTTAATTATTTCTACTTTATTGTAGCTATTTAGGTTAAGATTTTTAATTATTACATCCGTATCCAATAATTCTGGGAGATCCTGCTTATTTAAACAAACAATTAAGGGCATATTATTTAGACTGTTTTGATAATATCTGTTCAATTCATTCCATGAAGAAATATTATCCGATAGATATTTCTTTTGTGAATCTATGATAAATACTATTCCATCTGCTCCAGATAATGTGGCGGGTCTAGTTGAAGCATAAAAATCTTGACCTGTGGCTGAGTAGAGTGAAATTTTTACTGTCCATTCTCCTCCTTTAATTTGAAGTGTTCCAAAATCGAAGAAAAGTGTACGTCCAGTTGTAGTTTCAATCGAAGTTAACAAATCATTTCTACCATAGCCTGAAAATAAACTTTTTAGACTGGTTGTTTTTCCTGAGAGGGCACAGCCATAATAAACGATTTTGATTTGAATTTTTTTTTCATTATAGTTAACAATCATTTTTATCCCCATAAACTTTCAAATGTATCAGTAAAATTTGATGTCTTTTTCGCATCAAGAAGTGTAAAAAAATTTATTTTCCAATTTTTTTCAATAAATTCTAAAATTCTCCCAATAGAAGAAAACTTATAGGCTATTGTTGAATAAATTGTCCTTGTTGAAATTTTAGTAGAGAAACCGAAAGATTCTATATTTTTTAATCTATTTAGCACACTAAAAGTTCTTTTACATGCCTGGAAAAAATTAATGATCTCTTTTTTTAAGATATTTTCTTTTAACTCTAATTCTTCAAACGAAAAATCCATAAGTTCTTCTAAATCAGCTTCTGAAATCTTGCTTTTTTTATAGCTTTTTGCAATCACTCTTTTCATTTTTTCTATGGAAATTTCAGTTCGATTTATTGCATTCTGAAATAACCATCTTTCAAATGTTAAATCTAATGGGTGAAATTTCCTACCTATCACTTCTGCCTTTATTTTATTGTCTGTGATATCTATTTTTAAAAAAAAATCATGATTGATATAGAATTTATTCCATATTATTTCATTTACTTTTCGATTTCTTTCATTATCAGTGCATCCAACTATCCATGAAAAAAAGATTTCAGTGAGATTAATGACCTTGTTAACAGAATTGGGAAAGGAAATAAAAAGATTTCTTTCTGTTTCAATATCAACTTCTTCATTTTCAATCAGTGCCTGATAATCGTCATTATGAATAAAATCATCAAAAAATATCAATATATTTCTAAAAGGCATGAAACTAGTTAGGGAATTAATCAGTTCTTCTACGATAAACTCATCTGAACCTATTATTAAAATTGGAGTGCGATTTAATAAGCTTTGAAAAATTAAGGACACCTCTTCAATGTTTGAAGATGACAATATTTCAATTATGTTCAATCAATATTCTCTCCTTTTAAATAATTAATTCTGAAAAAAGATCTTGAAATGATGGAATTTTAGCTGAATTACTTTCGAGATTAATATTTTGGAGAATCCCCACAATTTTTTTACAATATCTCGGTATGATTAATCTTAGTAATCCCAATTTTTGTC
The DNA here is from genome assembly GCA_025839675.1 of Candidatus Lokiarchaeum ossiferum. Lineage (GTDB taxonomy): Archaea > Asgardarchaeota > Lokiarchaeia > Sigyniarchaeales > Promethearchaeaceae > Lokiarchaeum > Lokiarchaeum ossiferum. The sequence goes on along the minus strand of CP104013.1, from coordinate 3,192,624 downwards.
GACCTTTAGCAATAGTTGTAGAAAAGATCCCATTGCCAACTTTATTTATAAATTGAAAACATTCCTTGCATTCTAACAAAATCGATTCTATATGCATTTTTTTCAAAAGCCATGCACATTTGTCTGCCGTCGAAAATAAAGAATAACTCATTGTGGCTTTTGCATCAATATCCATCAATTCCATAATATTTGGATTGATTTTTTCAGCAATTACAAATCCTCCTTCATAAGTAATAAATGCATCAATTAGATCCAATGTATGATTTGAAAATTCTTTTAAGACATTAGTCAAGTTTTGATTCAATTCTTTAGAAATATTGAATGAAAAATAAGCAATTGAATCATTGTATGATAAATTTTCCTTAACATCAATTGAATCAAACATATCATTAATTTTCTTTTCAGAAAAATGTCTAAGAGGGGGGATAAAAGATTCTCCGGATAAAATCAATGACTTTTTTATGTCTATAATGTTGTTCCGAGTTTTTAGAAATATACTTCCTAGGTTTATCATCTGTTGTGTCGTAATTGCGAGAAAAAATTCATTATTATTTCCCTGAAGTCCTTGAGCTTCAATAATTTTCCTTAATGTTTCACCTCCATAATTCATCAAAGGAGAAAGCAGTACCTTAGCTTTCTTTCCCTCTATTAAAATATATTTCAGATTGTCGTCATGAAGATGAATTCCACAATTAAATATTGCTGAAGTGGCTGCAGAAATGCTGAAGATTTCATCTTTGGAGAGCCAAATTCCAGAATGTTGGATAGGATTGCCATCTCGTTGGGTTAGTACAACATTCTCTACCCCCTTAGTGTTTTTGATTTTATCTAAGTTAAGTTTTACTTGTTCAAGGAGCTTTATTTTATATCACCGATACTGGTTTATTATTACTCCCCTTTTTTATTTTTAAAATACTTCAAAAATTTTTAAAACAAAAATCGAAAGTTAATTGCAATTCAATTAAAATAGTAGAATTAAATTTATATTTGATTTTCTCTTCCCAAAAAAAATAACAATCAGAAAAATTTAAATAAAATAGTGGAGGCTGGAAGAGATCCCCTTTTTTCTCGAAATGTTAAAATTTATTAGGGAAGATTCAAATTCAGATTTTTAGAATGAAGTTTCGATATGTTTAAATTATCATCTTCATTGTATATTTTGTAATCGATTTAATTGATTATACCTAACCCATGTCTTTATCGGCGTGAGTGTGGATCACGGCATAGCCATTGATATGAAACACTCCTTTCCATCGACTTGGGAAAACATATGAAGTCCTTTTACACAGTAGGGGGACCGATGTAGTTACAACGAAGCAACGGGCAGGTAAACTCTCTGAGTTAACCTGCCAATTCTTAAACTTAAGTTTATAACGATAGCGAGATAATTTAACATTTGGAAGGATCGAGAACGAATTAATAACTCTGGTTGATCCTGCCAGATCCGACTGCTATCCGGGTAAGACTAAGCCATGCAAGTCGAATGGAACAGCTTGTTCCATGGCGAACTGCTCAGTAACAAGTGATCAACTTACCCTTCAGTGGAGCATAACCTCGGGAAACTGAGGCTAATTCTCCATAGTTGGAACTGCCTGAGAGGGTTTTCCATCGAAAGATATTCCCAATTGCGGGATGTTCGCTGAAGGATAGGATCGCTTTCGATTATGGTAGTTGGTGAGGTAATGGCTCACCAAGCCTATGATCGATAAGGGCCGTGAGAGCGGTAGCCCTGAGATGGATACTGAGACAATGATCCAGGCCTTACGAGGCGCAGCAGGCGCGAAACCTTTACAATGCACGTCAGTGTGATAAGGTTACCCGGAGTGCTAAGAGAACAACTTTTAGCTGTTATAGGTGTGTAAATAACCCTATGAGAAAGGAGAGGGCAAGGCTGGTGCCAGCCGCCGCGGTAAAACCAGCTCTTCAAGTGGTCGGGAATTTTATTGGGCTTAAAGTGTCCGTAGCCGGTTTGAACAGTTCCTGGTTAAATCTGGTAGCTTAACTATCAGTCAGCTAGGAATACTATCTTACTAGAGGGTGGGAAAGGCTTGGGGTACTCCGGGGGTAGCGGTGAAATGCGATAATCCTCGGGGGACCACCAGTGGCGAAGGCGCCAAGCTGGAACACGCCTGACGGTGAGGGACGAAAGCCAGGGGAGCGAACGGGATTAGATACCCCGGTAGTCCTGGCCGTAAACGATGCGTGCTGGGTGTTGGAAGGGCTATGAGCCGTTTCAGTGCCGTAGGGAAACTGTTAAGCGCGCCGCCTGGGAAGTACGCTCGCAAGAGTGAAACTTAAAGGAATTGGCGGGGGAGCACCACAAGGGGTGAAGCCTGCGGTTCAATTGGACTCAACGCCGGGAAACTTACCGGGGGCGACAGCAGAATGAAGGTCAGGTTGACGACCTTACCAGACAAGCTGAGCGGAGGTGCATGGCCGTCGCCAGTTCGTGCCGTGAGGTATCCTGTTAAGTCAGGCAACGAACGAGACCCACATGCTTAGTTACCACCAAGAGCCTACGGGTTTGTTGGGAACACTAAGCAGACTGCCATCATATAGGTGGAGGAAGGAGTGGGCCACGGCAGGTCAGTATGCCCCTAATCCCCCGGGCCACACGCGGGCTGCAATGGTATGGACAATGGGTTGCGACTCTGAAAAGAGAAGCCAATCTCGAAACCATATCTCAGTTGGGATTGTCGGCTGTAACCCGCCGACATGAACGTGGAATCCCTAGTAATCGTGTGTCATCATCGCACGGTGAATACGTCTCTGCTCCTTGCACACACCGCCCGTCGCTCCATCCGAGTGCAGTATAGTTGAAAGTTGGTCCTCAGGGTCGATTTAAAATTGTGCTGCGTGAGGAGGGAGAAGTCGTAACAAGGTAGCCGTAGGGGAACCTGCGGCTGGATCACCTCCACACCATTAAGTAGGGTCATAACGACCCTACTTTTCTCTTTAGAGAACTGTAATAATTTTTGTATTTTTAATTTTATTTTCAATAGGGCCTATGGCTCAGTTGGTAGAGCACCTGACTTGCACTCAGGGGGTCGGGGATTCAAATTCCCCTAGGTCCACTTTTAGCATTTTTCAAATTTCTTTTTTTAAATTAGTAATAAACTTTTTGTAATAAAATTTCTATTGGCTATTATTGCGAGTTTTTTAGCTCTACAGAATGTTAGCTTAATTTTGTACCAATTTTTTTTTATTTATTCGATCTTTCTTTTAATTCATGGTCTTTTTACCTATGCAATTATCTAATTGGTCTATGGATAATTATAAATTGATATTACAATTATTCAGTGCTGGATTAATCATTCTTTTACTGGTATATGTCGGACTTTCATCCAAAGAAAACAACTAATTTTTTTTCATTTTGATTTTGCTGCGGATACTATTTTAATGACGTCATTATTTTGTAATTCATAATTTTCCCCCAATCTCATTTTTGTGCGCCCATTTATTCCATAAATAAAATTTTTGGCTAAATCTGAATGGATTTTATCATTCACAAACTCTTTTAGTTTGGTTCCGTTTTGCACAATATATGCATCTGGAAAAACATTTCCGTCTTTGTCTGAAAAATTATGAAGATCATAAACAGGATAAGCAACAATATTATCTAGCACTTCTAAAACTGCAGAATTAAGAACTTTCTGAACTCCCGTTCCCTCATACTTGTCAAGGATTTTTTTTTGAATTTCTTCCAAAGATTTTATCTCAGTGGGTGTTATTAAATCAGGATTAGTTATTTTAAAAGAATTGTCTCCTGGCAAATATTCAATTACATTACGTTGTTCGAATTGCCTCAACCAATATTCTGCCAATGCACTGCATGGAATTATCCTTTGTTTCAACTGAGTTTTTAAATTATCGTAAATTTTTGCGCTATATGGTGTGTCTATCTTGTTGGCAACGATCAAAATTGGTTTTGATACTTGCCGTAGTTTTGATGCAAAATTCAAGATATCTTCGTCGGACCACATAGTTAAATGTTCAAAATCCAAGTTTAGTTCTTGCATAGCTTTGATAATATGTTCTTTTTTGATAGAAATTCCTGATAATCTCTCTAATAACATTTCAAGGAACGATAATTTTTCTTGCTCGATTTTTCGAACAAATTTTCCCCAATCTTTTCGAGTAATGATCTCCCGAAACCAATAATTGATTTCTTTTTCTAAAAATAAAACATCATCCATTGGATTGTGGCTTCCTTTTTTGACATCTTGTCCTTCAGCATTTAAACTTCCAGATATATCAATTACATGAATCAATACATCTGCTCTCGAGAGATCGGATAGAAATTGATTTCCTCTTCCTTTATTTAAATGAGCATCTGGAACCAATCCCGCAACATCTAATAATTTAATTGGAATAAAACGTTCTCCATTGATGCATTGGGAATTTTTGGGATTATCATCAACTGAAAACTCTTTGCAAACACATTTCACACGAATAGCGGATTTACCCACATTAGGTTTTATCGTAGTGAATGGATAATTCGCAGTTTTCGCATTGGTTAGACATGCTGCATTTAAGAAGGTACTTTTCCCTGAAGAAGGTTTTCCTACAATTCCAATTAACATAAGTTATATATATATTATTTAGATTAAAATTATTTTGAATTGAAGGATGGGTTGCTTTTTTCAATTAATAATAATTCTTCTATGATAGAATTAAAATACTCGAAATCTATGTTGTCCAATCTATATTCTTTGTTGAAAATGGCTTCAATTTTGTGTTTCGAATTATTCTGATACACGAAATGATTATATATTTTTTTTACTTCCATCTTAATGAAAATGCTTTCTTTCTTAATTTCCTCACCTTTAATAAGCATTTTGGTGGGATCCAGTAAATAAAATGCATAGAATAATGTCTTTCTTTGTTTTAGGGCTTTAATTAGAGAATGAGTTTTTTTTTTTAGTCGAGATAACATAAAATTCTTATTAAATTCAGTTAAATTATAAAAAATGACTAATTGAATTATTTCTTCTTTTCCACGCGCCCATATTGATTCTATGCTGAAAATATTTATATAAAAAAAGTAACCTTCAATTTCCAAGCAAAATTCTCCTGAATTCGTGTCCATACTTTTTGCAATTTTTTGTTCTATATGATCTGGCAGTTTAAGTTTATTGATCTCATAATATTTTTCTGGTCCTGTGATCATATTGAAATAAAACAACATGATTCCTGGAGCTGAAGAACTCTGGTTATTAATTTTCTTTTCTGTTTGAATTATGTCCACTTTTTTTTTCAACATGGGGTTTTGGTTTAATAAGGGGAGATGATTTTGTTCCAAAGGCTTTGAAACTTCTATTTTATTCAAAAAATATTTCTGATTTATCCTTTTTGTTATATTTAACACGTTTAAAATTTCATTGGAACTAAGGACTTCATTTTCCAATGTTTTTTCAATTTTCTTATCAATGATATCATTTATTTCGTTAATAATATCGGGATTATGGTCTATATTTATGAAATTTTTTGAATTTTTTTTTAGATCATGGAGTACAATGGAAAGTATTTCTGTTGATTGCCTATAATTCTCAATCAAATACAATTCTTCTGCCTGCTGTATCAATTTAGTTAGTGAAAAGTGAGTTTCATCCTTATTTATTTGCATTTCATTTGCACACCCCTCATGATTAGATTCTTCATTTATAATTCTTGATTTAGATTTCAAAACTTTGTTATTTGCATCCAATTGTGAGAAATCTTTTTTTTTTTTATTTTTTTTACATGAAATATTGTTCTTCCTTTGGGTCACTATTTTTTCCTTTCTTTTAATTCTCTTCTTATCATTTCTAAGAGTTTCTCCTTTTAATAGAAAAACCTCTGAAATAGAATCGATTTTTGCTAAACAAAAACCAATATTAAGGGCATTAATATCAATATGATCTTGACTTTTTAATCCAATAAAATAATTAATATCTTCAGGATTTTCATTAAATTTAAAAAAAAATTTCGTTCCAGAATTTAAAATGATGTTTTTGCTAATATCCAAAGTAGTTGTTAGTGTTATAAGCGCTTCTCCTTTACCTCGTAAAAGTAGTGCAATATCCTCTAAATAAGTTGATAAGTGTGAGGTTTCTAAAAGCTTTCTTGAAGCAATATAAGAAGCATCTTCAAAAATGGTGATGTGGTTCAGGCTATCTGATGGATTTTTTTTCATATTAAATTCCCAAATCCATTTAAGAATTAGATTTGCAAAAAAAATTACATCCTCTTTAGATCCTCCCAATTTAAGTATATGGCCAAGATCAATAACGCAATTCTTTGATAATAAATCAGATATATGATCAGAATCTTCACTGAAATTGAAAAGAGATGAAAGTGTGCCTGAGGCATATCGACGTAATCTATTCTTTATACTTATGATTGTTTGATTTAACATTGGGATGTTTCGTACATTTTGAACTGCATATTCGTCCATAATAGTAAATAATGTATTCCATGATTGATTTTTTGAATCGAAACATACTTTTTTTAATACATCGACTAATACTTTTTCCATTTGGGGGGAAAAATCCGCATTTCCTTCAATTATTTGACAAGATTTTAAGCTATCAAACAATATTTCAACATATATCTCTTTCTGAAATATATCACAATCAAATAAATTAATTTTAAAGTTTTCTCCAGGACGAATAATATCTACATTCGAAATAGTGCTTGATAAATCTGAATATTCTCCCTTAAATTCAAATAACATAAAAGGTATTTCTGGAAAATTTTTTGAAAATTGATATAGAAAATTTTTTAAAAACCATGTTTTTCCTGTTCCTGTTTGACCATAGATAATAATATGTCTCTTTATATCTTCAATGTTAAGTTTAAATTTCTTCAATATTTTTTGTTCATGGAAAATTGTTCCAATTCTCACTTTTCCCCTTGGATAAGATTTCAATTCAGGTTTTTTTAAAAGCAAATTTGGAATATTTTTTGGTCTTAACTTAAAATAAAAGATTATATTTCCAATACCTAGAAATATCAAAATATAAACATAATATAACGTCCTTTCTGGATAAATTAGTGAATCAAAAATCGATAAACAACAATTTATCAAAATAAAAAGAAAGTATGTTTTTGTAAATGTAAGAATTCGAGAAATTACATTTCTTCTTATATCATGAATTTGTTTAATCAAAAGAATGATTCCTATTACTATATTTGTATAAGAAAGCATCATTTCGAAAGAAGAAAATATTACGAAAAGATTCATTGTATAATCTCCAATATGAACACTATTCTTCTCTCTAGAACAATTTATAAAAAAACCGATTTTTGTTTTCACAATTATTGAAAAATTTTAAAATTTTTAGTGACTTAGACTTCCTAATTAAAAAAAAAAGTGATTCAAATGTCAAATTTATCAGGAAATCCAGTAATGATATTACGTGAGGGTTCACAACAAATTAAGGGAAAAAGTGCATTAATTACAAATATCGAAGCAATTAAAGCCATTGCGGAATCAATTAGGACTACTCTTGGTCCAAAAGGATTAAACAAAATGTTGGTCGATACTCTCGGAGATGTCACTGTGACAGGTGATGGTGCTAAGATTTTGGAAGAATTGGGTGTAGAAAATCCAGCGGCCAAAATGATTGTAGATTTATCTAAAACCATACACAAAAATACAGGGGATGGAGCCAGTTCAGCGGTAATATTTATTGGTGATCTCATGGCTAGAGTTCAAGAAATGATCGAAATGGAGCTTTCCCCAACATTGATATATGAAGGTTTCATTCACGCTATCAACGAAACTAAGAATATTTTAGACCAAATTTCAATTACAGTTAATACATCTGATAAGAACATCCTCCAAAAAGCAGCTATAACAGCATTAAATAGTAAATCTATGGAAGATTCAAAAATAGAATTTGCAAATATGATTGCTGATGCTATTGACCACATTCGAGAAACTCGGGGCGATCAATCCTATATTGATTTGGATAATATTCAAATCGTGAAAAAAGAAGGAGAAGGATTGATAAATTCCCAAATGATAGAAGGGATCATCGTAGATAAAGAAATTGTGAACCCTATGATGCCTAAACTCGTAAAAAATGCTAAAATTGCCTTGATTGATGGTGCTTTAGAGATTGTTAAAACCGATTTCAGTTCCGAAATTCAGATTACTTCTCCTGAAGAAATTGATGGATATCTAAAAAAAGAAGAATCTATGCTAAAAGACCTCGTCGATTCTATTTCAGATGCTGGTGCAACCGCTGTTTTTTGTCAAAAAGGAATAGATGAAATGGCTCAACATTATCTTGCAAAAAGTGGTATTATTGCGGTTCGAAGGATAAAACAGTCTGATATGAAAAAAATTGCCCGTGCATCCGGAGCTAAGATAATTACACAAATTAAAAATATCACCATGGATGATTTAGGGGATGCTCAGATGATTTCAGAGCAGAAAATCGGGCAGGATAATATGATCTTTATTGAAGGATGTAATAAAGCCAAGTCGGTTACTCTTTTAATTCGCGGGGGAACTGAACTTATTGTTGATGATGCAGAACGTGCAATCAAAAATGGTCTTTCTGTATTGAAGAGTTTAATCGAAACACCCAAAATAGTTGGTGGTGCAGGATCAATAGAAATTGAGTTACGAAAACGAATTCTTATTTATGGTGAAAAAATTGGAGGAAAAGAACAAATTGCTATTGAACAATTTGCCGATTCCTTAGAGATTATTCCCAAGATAATTGTGGAAAATTCTGGAAAAGATCCCTTGGATATTATTACTACACTTAGATCTCAAACTAATTACGGCAAAAATCAATATATGGGTTATGATGCTTATACAGGAGAAATAATTAATGCAGTCGATCACGGCATTATTGAACCGATGATAATAAAAAAGCAGATTTTTTCTCTTGCAACGGAATTAGCAATAATATTTATTCGTATTGATGATTACATACGATCTTCAGGTAAAAAGTAGTTCCTTTTTTTATTTCCGTTTTTTGTTTTTGTTTATTGAAAATTATTTATTTTGAAAAATTCGCTCCCCCAAGAAAATTTTGATAATGTGAATTTTGCCTGATCTTGAAACCCTGAAAGATACATCGCCGCAGCTAATGCTTCAGCAGAGCTAAGACGATCCCATTTTCCATAATTGACCGTATTTGCTGCCAATAAATGAGGCAAACTTCTTCCAAATTGAAAATTTTGTTTGAAAATCGATTCCGTCTGTTCCCACGAACAATCTATAACAATTATTCCATATTTCGCCACCATATCTCGGTCTTTTAATGAAAATTGAATCGGAGAAAAAGGATCTAAAATTATTGCCTTTCGAGGACAATGATAAATCTTCTTCCTTATAGTAACTAATTTATATTTTGCTAATTTCAATACCGTATTTTTTTTTGGATCATCTTGGTTTAAATGCACTCCATATAGTTTTATTTGGTTCTCAGTCATTGAAATGAATCCTATCAGAATTTTTATATTATTTGTAAAACTCCATTTATTTAGAAATTTGGTTTTTTTGTAATTTCATGATTGCGGGGATAATCAAGTCTGGTCCACGATGCTGGACTTAGGATCCAGTCCTGTAGAGGCGCGAGGGTTCGAAGCCCTCTCCCCGCACTTTTTTCCTAGATTCTTATTATTTTCTTGTTCTCTTTTTTCATCATAAACAGAAACCCCTCCCCTCGCTTCATTTCCCTTTTTTTTTTGTTGAAAGAAATTCACTTCTGCCAATAGAAATAATAATAAGGTCGCGCAATACAATATTAATTATCTATAGATTAGTTGAAAATCATGAGCGTTCGGGAAAATCTGGTAAAACATCTCTCTTCAATTTTACGGTCATCTAAAGCAACAATTATGGCTCTTTTAAGTGATGAAAATGGACTATCCATTGCTAAAACAGGAAGAAACACTGACCTTAAACTCGATAGTAATGCAATTACAAGTATATCATCTGCTGCGTTCTCTTCGAGTGAAGAAAATTGGAATGATTTAGGAATTCGAGACCAAATAATTGCTTTTTCATTTTTTGAAAAGATTTGTTTAATCACCATTCGAATCCAACAAACGCTTTTGACTATTGTTCACGATCATAACCAGGAGTGGCCCTTGAATGCTGATAATATTGGATCGAGTATTTATCATCTCCGGAAGGAAATTGATGATAATTTTGGTTCTGGTAAAATCACAGATCAAGAAGTTGAACTCTTTAGCAATAATGTCCGAAGTGCTATCTATCTATGTGGAATGGGGTCTGATATCGCTAAAGGTGCTTATTTTTCAGAAAATTATCAAGAATTGGAACTTGTTCAGAATATCAGCACTATTCTAGATTCTATTCAAAATCCAGTTTTCTATTATTATGGTTTGGTCAACTCCAGTGGATTAAATATTGATGCACGGGCCGTTAGCACTGCGAATTTTAGCATCACAGTTGAAGCGTTCAGTGCAAACGCTAATGTTGGATTTCAAAAAATGGTTGAAGAAGCTGATACATTAAATATTGGCGGAATCGTGTCATATCTTTGCGTTTCTGGTCTTGATCCAGATAATTTCTTTGGTATCTTATGTAATCCGAGTGGAAAGTTGAAATTTGCGGATTCTGATACTGGTAGCGAAATAGTAATACCGATCTCTTTCGTTTCACTTTTTCCCTTAACCTACGGTGCCATTCCCGTTCTCTGTGAAGATCGTAATATCGTTGATTCTCTTTTGACCATTATCGGAAACGACGAGTTATCTGAGAAATTTATTCGCACGGTCAATGTTATCAGCCAATCGCGATATCAATAATCCGACCATTGATGCTTTTTTTACTACCTATTTTCCAGTAGCACTCGAGGTTCAATAGTCCATTATACCCCTAAGCAAAAATTTTTAATGATATTATGCAAATGTGGTTATTAGGATAAAAAATGAGAGGGATAATCTTCTATTATTCGGGATCTGGTAACACTAAACTTGCTTGTAACTATCTTGTCCACAAATTAAATTCAAAAATTGACTTCGAACTTTTTAACATGGCAAAATATGATACTATTCCTGATCTTGATAATTTCAAAATAATTGGATTTGCAACTTTTACTAATTTTTGGCTCCCCTCGCATTTAGTCATGCAATTTGTGGAAAATATTGCTGAACAATCAAATAAACCTGCTTTCATTCTTAGCACTCATGGATTCACTTCAGGAAATACTTTGAAATCACTGGCAAAAGCCATAAAAAAGCGAGGGTTCCGTACGATTGCCAGTTTTGCCTTACACCTCCCTGAAAATTACCCTCCAATGATAAAACGAGGTCAAAGTTATGAAAATTCTCCAAATTCGCAGGAATTAACCAAATTTGACGCCTTTATTTCCGAATTGAAGTTAATATTATCCACCCATCCAACAATGGAAAATTTTCCAGCAGCGAAAGTTAGAACAAATTTAATAACTACCATTCTCAGCAAAATTCTCCGGTTGTCGACCGAAACCGCAAAGAAAGATATGGGTGAAAAATATGTTGATCTTGAAAAATGCACCAAATGTGGTATCTGTGAAAAAGGTTGTCCCTATGGAGCAATTACTTTATCCCCAAACCCCCAATTTGATGAGGAAAAATGTTTCGGGTGTTGGTTCTGTTACAATCATTGCCCCACAACGGCCATCTCCACCAAAAAAATTTGTGGACCCTATCAATATGCTAAACCATCAAATCTACTTCGAGAAAAGTTCCGTATCTAATGTTTAGGATTATCTTCTTACATTTTTTCTTTTCGTTCGCAAAAAATTTTAGTTCTAGTTTTTTTTGCTTTTTACTCAATCCATCCTCTTTCGGTTTTAAATAATCTGGAAAAAAGATATTTCATGGGAAGGAGACTTGATTTTGGTAAAATTGTCACTATCTTTTTCAAAATAGATTCGCCATCAGTATTCCTAGGAAATCTAGAATATCTTGAAATTTGAATTAGCAATCAAGTAGGGTCAAATTATAATTCTTATCTGCATTAATGAAAAAATGATTTCGATTCCCATCATATTCCCACAAACAATTTAAATATTATTACTTCCAAGTTTTTTGAGTAATCTCAACAAAATATAGAAAAAAAAACAGCTTGGTAAAAAAAAACCTCCTAAAATTTAGTTTGCAATTGGTTCATGTTCTTTTCTGACAATATATCCTTTCATCTTCAATTCTATTTGTGTACTAATTGGGAGACCTGTATCCTCCCGAATCTGCTCCATTTCGTGTACAATAGAATGATCTAGAGTTATAGTGACTTGTTTTTTTGTCATTGCCATCACATTATCTAATTGAAGAAAAGATCAAATTGTTTTCTCCAATATACTATACGTGTGTGTATTTAAAAATCCTTATAATTACCTATATTATAATAGTTTCTAAGGCAACATAAGAGATTAAATTATAATAAAATGTTTTATCTTAAAAGTTTATATACTATAAGTTTTCTTACTAGATCAAATGGACTTGCTTTCTTATATTTTGGGATTAATCACTATTATAATCCCGTATATAATCAAAAAAGTAATTGATCGGGTTTTCAAAAAACAAGAAGCAAACAATGAAAATATTCAAGATATTTTTGGACAATTGAAAATAATAATCAACGTTTGGAAACATCGAGAATATGTCCTAATGAAAGCTTCCATAATTCCTGATTTTAATTTCTGTGAGGATATGATGTCAAGTGTACAATATCTTTTAGATTTACTGGTAAAAAATGATGCGATAAATTTCCGAAATAAAGGAAATTTCGATTCCAATCTCAAAAAACTAACTCATATCCCCAAAAAAAAGAAGTTAGAATCCAATGAAGGTTGGGTAAAACGAATTGAAAAAGAAATGGATGAAATTATTCACAATTTTGAAATATATCAAAAACGAAATTTTATTTCAAGGAAATTATTTGGCTATTAATTTATTCATCTATTTCTTTCTTCACAATATATCCTTTCAATTTGAGTTCTATTTGGGTACTGATTGGGAGTCCGGTTATCTTTCTCACTTCTTCCATTTTTTTTATGACATCCTCATCCAAGCTGATTGTAATTTGTTTTTTTTTCATTATTATTATACTCTTCTCCTTGCATTATACTTAATAACATTATAATATCTTATATTGTAGTATTAACAAATATTACAAAATTATTTCCAATGCCTTTTTTTATATTGCCTTTTGTTTTTTTTCCAGATATTTCTTAAATCAGAATCCATCATTCATTCTTCGATTTTAAATATATATGATGGAATAGATTTTATGAGAAGGGGACTTGATCTTGGAAAAATTGTCACTATCTTTGTTATTATTATAGGTATTTTATATTTTAATTCTAAATTTGTTTGGATTACTCGATCAATCCCCTTTTTTGGACCTTATGACCTTCTCATCATAATTTTACTTGTTGCTGGGTGCCTTTTTTCCTCCAAATAACATTTATCTTCTTCCTTCTGCATCTTTTTGATTTTATAAAGATCTAAATTATATACTTGTAGAGGGTGATTCGGACTCAGGGATCTTCTTTTGTCCTTCTCAGCACCCATTTGGCGATAAACATGGTGATAAAAACTCTATCAGGTTCTTCCTGTCCCAATTCTCAGGATTCCTCTGCTCTTCCAACTCATTTTGTAATTAATATTGTTACCAAACCATTATCTGCCTCTGAATCAGAAGAAAAATTCCATTCTGCAAAATCTATCAACCAATCTTCCACTGATTCACCATGGATACTAGATTACTTGGGAGATGGCCAAGTATATATCGTGGATATCACCAAAAAAAGCATGAAACTCTTCGTTCCAAATACTTCCAACCAAGCGTTCCAAGAACAAAATTCTAAAATAATCCTCAATCGGCTCAAAACAAGCCTTCTTGGCCTCGATGGAGAAGTCACCATAATTCCTATTCAACCCCTTAACGAATTCATTCGAATCTGGGAACTTAAGTTTACAGGTCATTTATTTCTTCATACATCTCTAACCCTAATTCCAAATTTTGTCGCTATGGCCATCAATACTACATCGGATTTTCATTGCGCCTTATTGTTTCAAAAAACTGGTACAACTAGTCATCCCTATGATGAGAAATATTCCATTCGCATCTTTTTTTGGTGTGATTTTCTCGCTCATCCTCCCCCAAAAGATCACTATGATGAAATCCTTCAAAATCTAAATTCCTTAAGAAATTCATTTAATTCTTGCTTGAAAAGTAGACATAATTCACCCAAAACTAATCTTGCTACTATCAGCACTTTGGATACTTCAGTCAGCTATTATTACTGGGACCTGATCAATGGATTAAAGGATCTGACATCATTGGAATCATCCTTAGAAGTTACTAAACGAAATTTTGATTTCTCTTTTCCCTCCAACCTCAAAATTCGCTCCAGTTACGCATATCCCCTCGAAAATATCTTTCTCGAAGAACATATAGATATCCCCTCTCGTTTAAATCTAGGAACTTTTGTTTCTAATAGCCAAATTACCTCCAATCCGGTTACAATTCCCATCGATGATCTCCCACGCCATATGATTGTAGCTGGAAAACCTGGATTTGGAAAAAGTAGTTTTCTACGTATTTTAATGGATGAACTCGCGACGAAACAACCCCACGTTGGAAAATTAATTCTTGGTATTGGAAAATCTACGCAGGTAAATGAATATCAAGGAGTAGTAGATCAAGTGTTTACCTATGGGGATGAAATGTTATTGATCCCTTATTTAACTCTGGGCATAGAGAAACGGGAGTTTAATATTGAAAATTATCGTTCCCCCGTTGCAAATAGGGAACAACTCCTTCGAAGTGCTGCAGACATGCTAGTGGCTGGAGTTGGGCGGGGTGATCCTTACAATTCGATCTTTCATACTGTTCTAAAACGCGTTGTTGCTAAACGCCAAATTCCTTCTACGCTCCGGCTCTTTTTTAATGCGGTGGTGACCGATCATACAGAAGCTAAACATCAATATGGTGCGAATGTCCAGAAAAACATTTTGCGAGTGCTCGAAAATCGAATTGATAGCTTACTTACTAAAGAATTTATCCGCACTACCGCATATCGTACATTTGTCCCCGCCTGGTTCAATTACTGGATCCAAGGAAAATCCATATTCTTAGACCTTACTCCCTGCAGTGAAGCTATTAAAAAATTCTTGGTATTTCTCATCCTCAATATGATTCAATCCTATCTTCCTGAACAAAAAGGCCATCTCCATTATGTCCTTCTGATTGATGAATGTCACCGTGTCTTCTCTAAATCTTATTCCCAAGGGATCCATGAATCGGATGAAAACAATGCCACTCAAAAAATGAGTCAATTAATGCACGAAATCCTAACCGAGTATCGCAGCCGAGGTTTGGCTATGATTTTTGCAGATCAAAATCCTTCGTCGTTAATTCCAAATGTGCAAATGATTCCCGGAATTAGAATTCTCTTCAACTTAAATGACTCACAATCCCCCACTCTTTTTAGCACTGATCCCAAAGAAATTCGAATTCTACAAACATTACCCAAACGTCATTTCCTATTGATCAATGCGGCAGATCGATTTCTTGGGTTCACAAAAAAAATTACGGACCAAGGTGTTTCAATCACCAATCCTCCTCCAATCCTGCATCCTCGAACTCTCTGGCTCTGGCACTATCAAAAGCTCCTTTATCAACAACCCTATTATCATCCATGCTTTCTCCAAGAAAATACTATGAAACATTTGAAAAATTCCTTTGCCTATTGTTTACAGCACCATTACCTTTTTCAAGCTTTTTCCTTAGTGCAATCCATATGGGGAACCCGACTTCATTTCTATCTTCAAAAGAAATCTTCAGGACAAAAAATTAGTGCCACTTGTTTAAATCACATGATTCCCAACATAACAATCCTATGGGGTGCTAAAATTGCTTTAAAGGAACAATTTGATCGCTATGTATCATTGTTTAATCGCCTTTGGTCCCATTGTTCTAACAGACATCCCAAACTCACCCCCAAATTAGTTTATCAATTATACATCCTCGCGAAAAAAATCATCACAATTATTTTATTTATGAAACCGGTTGGACAACAACTAGAACATTCCCCTTGAGGAAGGAAATCTTTCATGACACAAGACATCGAAAACGAAATCGAAGAAGAAAACGATGAAAAGGAAGAAGAAAAGGAAGAAGAAGAGAGTGATGAAAAGGTAGAAGAAGAAAGGGATGAAAAGGTAGAAGAAGAAAGGGATGAAAAGGTAGAAGAAGAGAGGGATGAAAACACTGAAGAAGGAAATGATCAAAATAACGAAGAAGACAATGATGAGAAGATTAACGAAACTCCTGATTCTTCTGAAGATTCGCAGGAGACCTCCGATGATGAAGGGGAAAAGAATGAAGGCCCTTTGGAACTTTTAGAACCTTCGGAACCTTCAGATCCATCAGAAGCGCAAGAAGATGTTTCTTCCGAGGACGATAGTGAGATTGCAGATGGTAACGATTTTCAAGACACTACTGAACCAGGTTCTCTCATTAGCGATTCTGAAAATGTGACTAATGGAGATAATGAATCTGAGGATGAAGAAAATTTACTTCCCGACGAAACAATTGCATCAGATTCTGATGAAATTGAAGATAATTCCGATTCTCAATTCAATTCTTCGGAAGAATCAATTCCCGAATCCGAGGAGATCCCAGCTGAATTCGAAGATTCGACTTCCCATGACGACTCCGTCGAGAACAGTGTGGACAATACTGACAATGAAAACCTTCTTGTTCCTGAGGATTCATCTGACTTAGAATATTTACCCGCAAACGATCCTGAACTCACTTCCGACATTGAAACTTCAGCAGAATCTGATTCATGGAATGATTTTCTCCCTGCTGAAGACCTGGGGATGGCTGGTGATGATTTCCCACACGAAGCAGATACTGATGATCCTTCATCTGAACTCTTCCCCGGTGAAGATCTATTGCTCGACTCTGAGGAAGGTATGGTTATGATTCAGCTTCCACCGGAATTAGATTCCCTTTCTCTCGAAGATTTGGAAAACCTCTCCGAATCCGATTCCACCACCACATCGGGAGATTGGATTCCGATCTCTTTCGGAGACGATCCGGATAATCCAGAAGGAGAACTTTTGTTACAAGGTGAATTATCTGAAGCCTCCTTCGATCCCTTGGAAGAAGAAATGCAAATGTCATGGGAAGATGTGGAAGCAACCCTTGAGGATATGACTTCTTCAAGTGACCTTCCTGAAATTTTAATTGAAGAAGATATTTTTCCAGAATTCCCTGAAATCTCCGATATTCTCTATGATCTTGAACCTAATGTAAATCATGGTGATGTCTCCCTTGAAGATCTCCTACAAGAGGAGATACTTGATCCTAATCTCCCCACAGAAATTTCTGCTCTTGAAGATCCGCTTGCTCCTATGTCTCTCCCTCTTGAAGTAGACTCCTATGATTTGATCATTGATCCCGAATTGGAACAGTATTTCGAATTTCCCTTTGATGAAACTCAATTGGATGAGCCTATGATCAAAAATGACGAAAATTTTGCCCCCAACGAATTTCTCGAAGATCCTTCCACCCTGAATGAGCATCCCATTTTAGTTGATCCACCTCCTCTGAATCCCGAAATCGATTCAGAATCATTAATTCCCATTGAAATTAATTCTGATGAAATTTTTTTCCCAAATACAACGGATAAGGATCAGTCTGATGTTCTAGAAGACTTCACAATCGAAAATTTATCGACCGATGATATATCCTCCATCCCAGAACTCGTTGATCCCAAAGAAAATGCAGTAGACGAAACCCATTTTCTTAGTGCTCTTCACGAAGGAGATAAGCAAGATTGTGAGGATTCTACCTCTTCCCCTATTTCAGACCTTCATGATGATGAAGTCATTATCGAACCGGAGGAATTCGAAATAGATGATATTTCCACATTGGAATCGAACATGGATTCTGATTCAGATGCATTCGTTGAATCTGAAGATGATAGCAGACAACAGCGGGTTTCTGAGAATACATACGGACCGAGTGATGGATATGAAGATTTCCTTTCTTTAGAATCACCATCCGTTACTCAATCCGAAGAAATTTATTCCGAACTTGATTCTGATTTGCAAATCACTTCCCCTGAAATTGATGAAACATCCCTTCGGGATATAGAGCCACCATTTGAAGACATTGATTCTCCCTTGGAAGAGGATCATCTGCTGAATCCTCCAAATTCTGAAGATATCGATCAATTTTCCGCTTTGTATGACAGTGAAGCTTCTACAACTGCACCCACTCAATCCTATACTGAATTCTTTGGGGATAAGTGTTCTGAAACTTCCAAACCTAACATTTCACCCTCATCTCCTGTCCTCACTTCGTCAGAGTGTGAGGAAGAGACAGAAGAAGTATCTGAAAAAAAAACTAATGAAGGAAATGGAGAAGAATACACAGAAAATACTGTGAACCACGAATCAAACGCGGAAACCTGCGACCCTCCTGTTTCTACATCTGATCATCCCCCATCTGACCCATTACCTTCTGACCAACATGGTCTTCAAATGTATCTTCGGACTTTCAATTCATTGAATCTCCCCCGCAAACAACTCCTTGACACATTATATGCTCTTTTACATACCCTATTCCCATCTCACAACTCCTTCTTAGATTTGTCCGCGCAGGAGTTACTTTCTTTTCTTAACACCCTCCAATTAACCCTTACTCATGTCACCTTTCGAGTATTCATGGACCTTTTGCGCGATTACCGACATTTTTTACACAAAATCCGTCAAAAACACATTTTTCAATCCCATAAACGACGACAACGTCAAAAAATGCGTTTCATTACTTATCAACCTCCCATCCCAGAAGATGAATGGGAAGAATTACAGGAATCATCGGAAAGCACAGCAATCGCCTTCTATTCTCCCTATCTCCCCTTTATGCCTTATATGACCTTCCAACCCCAGATGTCATTTGCGTTATCCCGTTCTCCTTCTCTTTCTCGATCTTTATATTTCACTGCCGCTGGCACCTCTTCTCCCCCTTCCGATCCTTCCCCTTCAAAAACCTCCGCGTCTTCTCCATCCCAACCCTCCGATGATTCTCTGCCTGCTGAACCTTGCCTGGATTCTTCCTCCGCTGATCCTGAACTCCTAACTCTCCTCGAATCCCTCGAAGGACCTTTGATATCTCCCTTTGCCAGAGTGTCCACCTTGGAAGATGTTCAAACCTTTGATCTTTCCACTTTTCTTCATTCCTTAATGGAAAAGACTCTTCGCTCCCAATCTCATACCTCCCCCTCGGCATATTTTGAAGCCATGAAGCAAAAAGCCTTCCAGCACTATTGTCATTCCCACCCATATATATATCTTTCTCAACAAGCGAAATCAAGTCGTCAACCTGTTATTCTCTATGAAACATCCTATCCTGCCAATGAAGCTCTCATTTTAACTTATTTTATGGAATCCCTCCATCTCCCTTATGATGAAGCTTGCCGTTTATTACACGAATGGAAAACTGGGAAAATAAGGCTCTCAAGTTCCACTCCTTATGGACCTCTTCCCGATTTTGCCGTTCCTCTTTCCATTGCAGGGACTGTTGCATTCCAATCTGTCACTATCGGATCTCAAGGATCTCACCCTCCCATTTTTAAAAGTAATGCTCTCCCTCATCTTGAATACCTTAAAGAACTCCTGGATGCGCGCTTCACCTTTAAATCCTTCTTGGAGTCGCGCCATAATAAAATTCAACAGATGGGGTGGTTCCAAGATGTCTATACCATGGTTCGGAATATTGCCTACGTTGCCTGTACCGCATGGTGTACCAAATCTCTAAAAACCCTTGCCCGTTGGAATCTTGTGAAATCCATTCAGAACTATGTCACTAAATTGCGAACTAAACCGCCCCTTCACGATTTATGGATTGCTGTGAATCACATTCTGCATGCTGGACTCCTGCTCGAACACTATGGTTTTGTCACCCGAACCCAAATCCTTGAACAAATTTTCACATCGTCTGCCCTTCACGATTTGCTGCCTGGTCGTTCAGATACTCGTCAAGATTGGCTTTCTGCTAATTTAGAAACTCTGGTTGCCCTTAGTCCCCAATGGCGAGTTCTTTCCCCTCCTGAAAAATCCCTCATTCAAACCACTCTTGGTGATGGGAGCTCCGATATTACCACCGCTGTATATGCTAACCTACGTCATCCTTTGCATCTGCCCTTTTGGAAACCCTTCCTGTTGTTTTTCGAACTCTTACGTAAAATATTCCGCCTAGGCACCCCAGAAGCCTTTGGAAGTTTGATCAAAAATACTACCACTAAAAAAAATTCCGCTACTGCCCTCTTTCCTCTCCTTCCTGCATCAACTGCATCTTTAACATCCAACCGCCCCACCACAGTTGTCACTGGAATTATTAATGATTTTTTCAAAATCTATCTCTCCTTGTCGACTCCTCTCTTTTCTGTGAAGGATACTCAATCTCTCTTTGTCAAACCAACCCGTTCTCCGCGTTATTTTTCATGCCCTGTTCCGCAACAAACCTTGGCATTGGATGTCTTTTTGCAGTTTTTTTGTCACCTGTTCTTTCGCGGCAACTGGACCATCTTCAATACTTGGCATCGGTATGCTACCCGGCAGTTTTATCAAGGTGGGATTGAACCCTTTTCTGGTAATTTTCTCACTTATTCGCAGTTATTGGAACTACTTAGTGCTCAGCTGGATCGCCGCACTCTCCTTACTCGATACTTTACCATTGAAGGAAAATTGACCAAAGTCATCGCTGACTCCTTCTTTGAACGCGATATTCTTGATGATCTCAAGATCATTGAACCTTCGCTTCGGTCCATTCAAGCCCGGGAAACCTTCAATAAAATCCTCCGCCATGATTCCATTAATGTGAAGTATCAGATGGATCAAGGTGATGGCAAGGGAAAAACCACGCGCAAAGCGATCTTGGATATTGGGGCCACCTTTAAAATCAAAAAGCAGTTGTGGGGGCTTCTTTTAGAATGTCTTGGATTTAAGGCTAAATTCAAGGGCAAACTTTATGCGTTGAAAAAGGAACTGCAATTGCTGGCCTATCTCGCTTGTGGGTTTGCCCCGCTTTATATTCCCTATGATGATTCTACGACTCGCCGTTTTTATTTCAATCAGACCAAGGATGAGAAATTTGTTCAGAATGTGCGATATATTGGAATTAAAGCCCCTTTACTCAGTCGATATCAGTTTAAAAAATTATTGGTTGCTCTAAGTCTTTCACAGATGTCATTAATTGATACTTTGAGACATTTATCCGATACATCTTATTATGAAAAATGGAAGTTTAACAGCAAAAAAGGAGCAAAAGAAATTCAAGTAAGATTGGGATTAATTGTCAACAATTCATATGTTGAAGAAATAATAACTTCAGATGGTAAAATTAATCCAAAAGCTATTAATTCTAAAATGTTGACCTGGTGGATTAATTTTCTTAGAATGAATAAAAAATTCATTAATAAAAAACTAAACCTTGCATGGATTCATTTGCATTTCAAAAATTGGTTAGAAGAATATAACAAAAAGCACGATGTTTAAAAATATAGAACAATATAAGATAGATGACTGAATCCCCTTTATCTTAGTAATAAGTATAATATTGATGGTGAAAATATGACATTGCAAAAAAATGACCGTGAATCAAAAGAAATCTATCCCTTTTCCGGATTTCCATCCGAAATTCAGATTTTTCTCAAAAATTTATTTGATATGTGGGAAGCTAATAAACAAGAATATGATTTTGAATTCTCTATAGATAGTTTTGATAATATTACTAAAATATTTTTATTTGGAAATCATTCTTCTCCCATTCCTGGAATTGAAGATGAAATTCAAAAAATAACTAATCTGTTCCCAAAATTAGAAATTCTTGAAATTGAATATGATTTTCTTAATAAAATTCCCTTAGATTTATCAAATTTACCAAATTTACGAATTCTTTGTATTGGAGGTAAGCGTTTATCTCAGTTACCAATTGGATTAGGATTAAACTCAAGAAATTTACAGAAATTTTGTATTAGTTCAAGTAATATTACTCATCTTCCCCAAGATCTCATGTACTTACCCTCCCTCACATATCTCGGTATCAAATTATCCCCCAAGTTCTCCCAACTCCCTGATAATATTGATCAATTGCACACTTTGGAAGAAATAGAGCTCGAATACACTGCTATTACTCATATCCCTGATTCTCTCCTCAATATTCCTTCTTTAAAAAAAATCTCATTGGTCCAAGATGAAAAACTCCAATATATCCATCCTAAATTACGGGAAATCACTTATTTAGTCAATTAACTGTCTTATTATTCCGAGTTCACCAATTATTCATTCTATGCTATAACTTTTTCTTCCTTGTTCATAAATCAATTCATCCAGCTTATAACATATCCTTCAATCTAATTTTATTAAATCCGGTAGGAAATAGTCAACTAAAGAAAAAATATTCAAATTCGCTTGAGTGTGAAATATTGATAAGATGGGATGAAAAGGAGTGGTGCCTTCGCCGCGATTCGAACACGGGTCATCGGGGTTTACCTAATCGCTATTATCTCAAACGATTTGAAGGCCCGAGATGCTTGACCGGACTACACTACGAAGGCACGTTTGTAATGTATAAATACAAAATATCAAATCCGCGATAGTTTTAAAATTTTACGACTCGCGAGCCTAAAGTTTAAATGGGATACTGGGGGGTTGCGGGGAGTGACGCAAGTGTGGGAGGGAGCGGAGGAAAAATTTTTAATGAATGTGGATTTTTACATCTTGTTATTTTTGGTTTTGAAAATGACAAGTTGGCGTGCAGGTGTAGCTTAGTCGGTAGAGCGGTCGGCTGTTAACCGGCAGGTCGCAGGTTCGATCCCTGTCACCTGCGCCATTTCTCTTTCTTTTGCCATATCCAATCATTCAGAATTATTTTTTATCCAAACATAACATTTAACAACAACTTTGTCTAATCAATAATTCATGGTGATTCTATTCTCAACTTCCAAATGCAAGCGAATAACTATACTGAGGAGATTCTGATTTGGTTGATGTACAGTTGCTCAATAGTTTTATAAATAAGAAAAAAAATCCAGGAAAGAAGAATATCAATAAGTTTCCTAATGATGATGAAATAGCGATTGGAGAGGTTCGAACCTTAAATGCCTCTATTATGGTATTTGATATTGCAAACTCATCAAAATACTCAGAGATTGAATTTATTAAATATATTAGTCCAGTTTTACATATGGTATTTAATGAAGTAAGTCAGAATGGTGGAGTTGTTGACAAATATACAGGAGATGGGGCAATGATTAGTTTTTGCTCATCTGATCAAAATGGTAAGTGGGCATGTGATCAAGCATTAAAAACGGCTATATATATCTCTCAATTACTCGTTTATTTTATAGATAAAAAGAAGTTTCCAGAGATAAAAATTCGAGTTGGGATTGATTTTGGGACAATAAAAGTCGAACGTATAGGTATTAAAAATAAATCTCAACTGATAATAGTTGGACAACCGGCAATAGCAGCGAAGAGATTAGAATCCATTGGAAAAAAGCATGCTTCTTTTAAAGAAAAAATCACGATTTGCATTGGGTACGATGTTTTCTTTCAACTATCCAAGGAAAAGAAAGATAATTGTGAGGAAATTGAACCTCCGTTTTATTGTTGTTCATATTTTCGGAAAATGAAGTCAAATTTTCAAGAATTGAAAAATTACAAGATATTTGCGTATAGTGGGAGAGAGACATAAAAAAAGAAAATTTAATTGAGATTTAATAAAAAAGGTAAGTAAACAATAAGATATATCGAATTACCAATAAAAGTACCGCAGCATTAAGGAACCAAAAGGAAATATTGTAGCATTGATACTTTTTTTTATTGATTTTGGCAATTGCATAATTTTCTTTGATATAATCTTCAAAAATGACATAATCATCCATTTCTTCAATAATATTTTGATAATCTTCAAGGGAATCTTTTTCAATATTTGAAAAGAAGATATGATCATCATATTCAGCAAATCGAGCCATTAGAACACCTGTCGATAAGAAGAATGAAATGATGAAGGTAACCATACAAATGATAAAGCTAACATATTGAAAGGTTTTTAGGCTATTATGGAGAGTAATTGTAGTTAAGTAGGAATCGATTCCAAAAATAATTGGGAGGATAACTACAATAATTCGGATTAAAATGCTGGCTTTGTTGTCTGCAAGTTGGATCATACTGCGATTGTGGGAGAAGACGGTTTTTAAGTAGTCGACTTTTTCTTGATTGAGATCATCTTTCGGAATTTCAAACACCTAATAGGTAATTGTTAGGATGTGTATTTATAGTTTTGATTAAGGGAGTCAATGCATGAAATGATGGATTCGTCCTACAAATTATTTTTGAAAATGAAACGTCTACGTATAGATATAGTGTAATCAGCGAGTTAGGTCCATGTCACCTGTGCCATTTCCTCTTTCTATTGTAAAAGTTACTTGGTCCCAACAATCATTAATCACAAGCAATATGTAACTACAAATTTGTTCAAATCTCAGATTATCCAACATGTGTCATATATTGATTATCAAATTCAAGCTCGATTATAAAACTGAAGGGGATTTGATTTTGGTCAATATGAATAGCATAATCATTTTGAAATACTTTAGATTTGATAAAATGCTTTTGGGTCAAATTTTAGGAAAATTAGGATATGATTGAGTCGACATAGTGGATTCTTATGATAAAACACTGGTATAGCCAATAATGTAGCAATTCACTTTAATTTTTTAAGACAGAAATAAAAATTTAGAAAAAATTATTAAAAAAAAAAAAAAAAAAACTCACACAAATGGTTTAAAGCAAAACCAATTCTATTATGGAAATCAGTTTTTTTAACACGATATAAGCTAGTATTCGTTTTAGAAGTTCTTTAATATTTTTAAATGCACTGAGCTTCTTTCTTTGCAATTTTTTTTCTTTTTTTAACATTTATATTCACCTAGAAAAGAGTCAGAAAAATTAATCGTCTCTAATATATTATAATTAAATTAAGTCTTATATAATTATCCAATTTCATTCAATAATAAACATAATATATAGATATGTATAAATTCAGTTTATATGTAGATATAAATATCATTTATACTTATTCTAAAATGGCATAATAAATTGAGCAATCAAGTTTATTTTTTAAATAAAAGAGAAATAATTGGCAAAAAATGAGTAACCGAAAAATTTGAGGAATTTAAACAGACTTTACGCTCGAAATTAAATTCTTGTTAATAGAATTAAGCTCTTCTCGATTTTTAGGATAAAAAGGAAAGTGTCGCGGCGGAAGGGATTTGCTTGAAAACTGAACATATCACCCAATAGGGGTTTTTTCTATTTTCTGTCCATATTTGCGATTCTTAGAATCAATCCAAGAAAAAATATCACGTGGGGTGATGAAATCACCTTATTGTCTGAAATACTCGCTAATCTCGCTAATCTCGCTAATTTCGGTCCCATTTATTAGCAAAATCAATTCGGAACCGACATTAGTAGATATTTTCTGAAGAAGGATGACAAATTAACTATTTCTAAAGGGTTCGGAACCGTATACCAGATAATCGGAACCGAAAAAAAGAACTAAACTTTTTATCCGTTATTTTTTTAATGCAATTATGTCTTTTGAAGAAGATGAAATGCCAATTTTAAATATTCCTTTAGATTTAATTGAATTATATGCAATTTTTGCGGCTACTTATGATAAATATGAAGAACTCGACCACAAAGCCCAATTGTCTGCTGAACATGGGGCAAAATCATATTCCTTATTAAAATTCCTTAATAAAGAACCTGAAAAAAAACCTGATGAATATATTGATTCTTATGCTGATAATGCAATAAAATTCAAAAATTTAAGTAGCAAATTTGAACAAATCTTAATTGATACTGGAATAGATAACGTAAGAGAAACTACTGAGAATTATAAGAAAATAACGGCAAATAACCGAAAAAGAAAATTTTTGGATCCATAAAAGGTATTTTCATATTTGGTTAAGCAAACACTCTGTTCAGAAACGTCCATAATATTTCCTGTCATTACTTTCAATAATTTTAATTCCTGCCCCATATATTTCTTTTGTTGTTGGATTGAAATCTAACATTGGTCGAATTATTTTATACAAGTCATCAACATACTTTAGAAAACTGGAAAATGTACCATCTATACGTTTTTCTATCAATCTTCTTACAATATATCCTGTTAAATCTGCTATTTGAATAGGTTGATGAAATTTAGATTCAACATATAAGATTTCTTTCAAGAAAAACGCAGGTTTGACATATCTTGAACCGACTTCTAATCTTTCTTTGAAATATTGTTTAATAATTGGTCTTAAATGGGCAGAAGGTTGGTCATATAATATCAGAATGGCTTCATTAGGATAATTTGCAATCTGATATCTACCTATCCTTTCAAATAGGTTCATAACTACATTTTTTAAAAAATCATATTTACCATGCCAATAACTATGCTTAACTTTATCAACAAACACACCGCAAATTGAAGCACCAGTATTTTTGACAGTATGTAAGCATTCTGTAAATAATTCTATTTTTTCTTCAACTTTCATTGCATTATAAGGTTCTTTTTTCGAGCTGGAAAATTCCCTTGCATGTATTTCAAAATCACAGTCATATTCTTCGGATTTACTTTGATTGAATGACTTCATCACATTTATTCCATCAAGTAATTTTGAATCATGAAAGATTGCGGCAGTTATACCAAACCATTTAGGGCCACCCCTTCGATAGACAGGATCTCCAGTTTCGTCAAGATATGCAATAATCATTCTAATCATTTTTGATTTTAAATAAACCTATAAAAAACATGTATGGTGATCTTTAAATACTTTCTTGAAGATTAATAACATGGAGATGGCCGGTGGGCTTTCTTCTATAACACCTTGGCCGGTGGGCTTAGGTGTTATTCATCCTTTTACTTTAAAAATTAGCCGACAGAAATTAGAAAAAGCCACTCTGGAAGCTCAATTTACCGTTAACATTTCAATTTTTCTTCGATTCTTCGATATAGCGATTATTAGAGTAATTTATAAAAAAAACTTCCTTTAAAGTTTTGGTTCGCTCCATTCTTTGATTTTGTTATTAATTGGGGTAGTTTTGATTTTCGACTTATTTATTTCACGTTCTTCTATCCGTCTATTCATCGTTGAACGAGAGACACCTAATAATTTTGCACAGGATGTCTTGGAAATACCCAAATCTCTATAGATATCATAGTTTTTCCAAAATTGTTCTGGATTTTTATATTTTCCAAAGGATTTCTTTCTACCCCAACGACCTTTTGTTTCTTTATATCGTTGAATTCCTATTTTTTGTCTTTCTTTAATTTTCTTTCGTTCAAGTGCAGAAACCCATGATTTGATAATGGTCATTAATTGCTCGGAATCATCTGAAAAATCTTTGATATCTTTGGTTCGAGCAATATACAAAGATTTTTTTGAATTTTTCAACATAAACATTAAGTTTACTCCCATTTCAAAATCTCTCGTTAATCGGTCTAAATCATAGATTACTAATCCTTCTACTTCATTCAATTTAGAAAGCATTAGATTGAATTGTGGGCGGTCATTATCTGCCCCTGAAATACCCAAATCTTCAAATTCATTCACAATTTCAACGTCTAAACCTTCAACAAAATTATAAATTGCAATTTTCTGATTTTCCTGAGTATTCTTTTTTTTTTGTTTCTCAGTTGAAATCCGATAATATGCAAATATTTTTTTTTTCATATCAAAAACCCAAGTATTTGAATCAAATTTTAAATCAATCAGTCCTATGTTTCAAATCAAACTAATAGACACAATTTTACTAATGAAAATTATAGATTTGTAAAAAAAAATTTGGATTAAAAAATTGTGCACCCACATGCTTTCCATCTTGATTAAAAAAAATAAGTAGAATCATTTAATAATCGAAAATAAAAAAAAAAATTGGTTATCATTTAATTATAAGTCTATTAGTCTTCCATTTGCGCTTTTAGCCTCTTCTTAAAATTCATGATTGATTTACTTTGCGATTGATTGTCAATTGGTCGTTTCCATGACTTTTTTCTAAAATTACTGATTAGAACTATTTTAATCATTTAAAATAAAAAAAATCTCACACATTCGGTTCTAATGGATTTCAAAAAATTTGATTATCCATATATAAATCGAGAAATGATGGAATGTATTAAAGTCCTAATAAATGGCTTAAAATCCATAATAATCCAATTAATTTAATAAGATGAATCAAAAAAAGATAAATAAAAATGATATTTTGAAAATTCTCGGGGAATATGAAGAAAAAGTCTCCACATTTAAGTCAGAAATTCCAGGAACCAGAATAATTAATGGAATTATTTTTTGCATGATCTTAATATTAGGATCTTTCGATGAAAACGAGCAAGGATTAATAATTTGGACATTCGTCATTATAATTTTTCTTAGGATTTTAATTTCTTATTGGATTTCAAAGAAAGAACTACCATATAATGTCGAGGATACTGAAAAAAATTATGAATTTCTCTCAGATTTTTTAGATTATTTCGACAAGAAGAATACGAAGGATACAAAACAAACAATAGAAAGGGAAATACAGATTTTGAAATATTCAACCAGTTTTTTAAGGAAGGATAAGAATCATAATATTCTCTTTTTTTCAACGCTTTTCAGTATTTTTATCAGTATAGGCACTATAGCCTTTGGATACTATGCTGTAATCAAAACTCAAGACCATTATCTACTATTTGTTTATATAAGTCTTATAGTATTCGTACTAGTGAATATCTGTGCAGTTTTTAGGAATTATTTCACTTTTTGCTTTAATAACTTGGAGAATGCGAAGAATCTTATCTTATTAAGGGTTTATGAAAAAGAAAATGATCTTGTTGAAGAATATCGACAAATTTTTACACAAAAGATACCTTCCGAAGAGATAGTTGAAACAATCAAGCAAAATAATGGAAAATGGATTGAGTTATATTATGGGACCGGGTTTGATAAGGAAGAGCTGAATGAAATATCGATTGATTTACATGATGAAATATTTTCACTGGAAAAGCTACACGAATGGAAAGCGATTTTTGGGAAGGTTAAAACATGGTATATATATCATTTCAATTCGAAACAGAACCAAGAACCAGATCAAGTGGTAGAAGAGTTGAAGAATTTCATTGATGGAATTGAAAATGCAATGGAGAAACGGAAATATAGGAAAGAAACTTCGAAATGGCGCATTGAGTTGGTCCTGTCCATTTTGGCGATTGTGATTGCGATATTATTTTAAAATTGAATGAATCGTATAAGAATTACAGCGGAATATAAGCTACTCCAGTATAAAGGAGCCAGCGAGCTGTTTCAATTCATCAGATATAAGAACCTGAACCGATTTTCCACTTTTTTTTAGTATCAGCAAATTGTTTTTCTCGAGTTTTTCAAGGGATCTGCGAAGATTCATTCTTTCTTTAGCGTTGGTATCCTTTTTGAGATTTTCCAATATTTCTTTTATCGAATTGATGTGGTCAAATTGGGCTAAATAATTGATCAATCGTTTTTCATCGGTTGAAAAAGGGTCCGATTTCAGAATTGGGATGTTCACAACTTTGAAAGGTCCTTTTGTTAGACCAAATTTTCTAAATTCCGTTTTTAATTTTTCTAAATCCCCTTTTTCCGATTTCAAGTGTTCCAAGAGAAGATAATTATTTGTGGCCAAATAGAAAAGTTTGCATATATCGGGGAATTGAGAGGCAAAAATATAGGCCCCAATTGCGAATAATTTGGATGCGGTGGAGATATTGATGTAAATTTTGTTCAATTTTCCCTTTTTCTGTTCAATTTCATAGATGTCATTTAAAATAGAAATTGTGCTCGGGAGGGAGCCGAGATGGCAATTTTTTGGTTGAATTTCAAAAAAAGTATTTTCAAATTTCTTAATGACTTCAGATGCAATTGTTTTTGAGTATTGTTCTATTCCCCATTGGGATGAGTTTTTTTCCTTATGATCAGAATTAGATTCAAAGTTACTCTTCAAGAGATAAATGACGTTCACAGGGTAAATTTGGCAGCTTTTAACAACCCGCTCATTTTCTAAACCGATTGGAACGACTAAAATATTTCGTTCTTCAACTAAATCTAAGGAATTCATTTTTTTTTTCACTAACAATATTAACAGTACGAGTGAAATATTAAAAATATTCACATTATGAAATATTGGAATTCTTGCGTGTTTTTCTATCCAACAGTGAAATTTTTGAATTTTTGTCGGTTGAGGAAGGGTACTTCTCTATAAATACCTTGATTTAAATACGCGTGTGACCTTCGTTATTGTAACGGGTAACGATCGCGCGCGTAAGTCAACGTAGATTGATCAAATAGCTTACTCGAAGGATTGATTCTGTCACACACAAACCACCACTCAGTAAAGGAAGTAATTAATTAATGTACCAATTTCAGATTAGAAAGGACGTCACCACGCAAATCTCCATAATTCGGAAGAGAATTATGAAGGGCCATAAGGTAAAACAGCTTATCCGGTTACATGACCGTACGGGAATTCCAATTAAGGATATAGAACAGAAATTTCTTGAAGATAAATTATTCGCTGCAATATGCGTAAGTAAGGACCTAAATTTGAAGCGAGGAAATACTTATCTGAGGGAATTTACGAAATATCTGACCAACCAGACTTTTATTTCAAATTTGATCACTCATTGGAGAACTCCAAGACTCTACATTACAGACGGAAAGATCACAAAAAAGCGATTGAATGTAAAATCAAGTTCAATTCATCTTTCATGTAAAATTAAAGGAAAGAGGTCCTATTTTGTTCGATTTCATTCAGATGGGAGTGGAGGTTCTCAATCAAGTAGGATGCAAAATATTGTTCGCTTGTTTGAAAATTCGGAATCAAATGAATCTGGGCAGTTTTATGCCATTTGCAGTGGTTCCTTTTATACTGACGAGCGGTTGCTAGATATTAACAAGTATCACAATTCTAATAACTGCTTTGCGCTTTCAGAAAATCAATTTAAAACATATCTTAGGAGTTTGGATGGAGGTGATAAAATATGACATCTTCAATTTCGAAGAAATACCCAACATCAAATATATATCGAAAAAAAGTAGCTGCGATTGTAGATGGAGATACTTTCATTATAACGGGTAATAAATATGTTCGAATTGCTAATATTAACACACCTGAAAAGGGAGAATCTGGTTATTTCAAAGCAAAAAGAATATTATCCTCTTTAATACCTGTAGGATCTTTGGTTACCATTAAACAAGTGGCGATTGATACCTATGGGCGAATTGTGGCCTACGTGAAATACTATGGAAGAGATATTACTGATATCATGCAAAAATATGGATATTGATTTAATTATATACGTGTTTTTTTTTTCCTTATCAAAGTTTAAAGGAAATTGAGTTTTAATCTAAAAATTTAACTACACCTTTGTCCAAAACTAATAATATATGACAATTTCGCGGTTGCATCGAATAGAAATATTCAATCTGCTAAGTTTCGATCACCAAGTATTCGAGAATATTGGGGATTTAGGCGTTATAATTGGACCTAATAATTCAGGGAAAAGCAATTTATTTAAAATTTTAAAGAGTATAAGGTCGGGGAAGCTTTTAGATAAAAAATTGATTAAGTTCAATTCCCAGAAGCATCCGGTAAAGATAAATTTAGAATTCAAATTTGATAGATCAAAGATTTTGGAATATTTTCGTGATCAAGCATCAAGGCTATTTAGGGAACATTCAAAAGACTACTTGAAAAACCCAAAATTATTTAAATTTTTCAAAGATAATCGATTCAACCCTGAGGAATCGATATTATTAGAGGAGGCATTTGAAAATATTGTATATGAATTTGAAGTAGCTCCTGGGTCAAGTTATGAAATTTTTATTAGAAGAGTTACTTTCAAAAATGGACTGATTTCCTATAATTTTGTGGATAGGACTTCAGTAGGACATGAATATTCTATTAGAAACATGGAACTTAGCAAACCAAGGAAAAAACTCATTGCTAATAGTAATTCATTTGAATGGCATTTTTTTCCAAATTCGATTTTCAATACTGGATTTCCGAATCCTGGCAATCAACTTCTGAATAATAGATCCATTTTTGATAAACGAGTTCATAGCAATCCTTTATTGCACTTTTTCTTATCACCGATTATAGATTTCTATTCCAAGATGAATATGGTAGTTGAAGATCGTTCATTCCTACCATTCTATAAGGTGGAGGCTTCTACAAAGCCTTTTCATTTTGAATATGATGGAGAAAATGTCCCACTAAAAATTCTTAGCTATAACACAAATGAGAAAGAAAAATTAGAAAAACTCAACCACTATCTGAGCAAATTGTATCCTAATATTAAAGAGATCAATCAAAATTTTTTACATCAACCAGATTATTCTCTTTATAATATTGATTATTACCCAGAAACAAACATTCCTATTGAGAAATATCCCTTGACAATTCCTTATGTATTAGAAGAAGATTTAGAGTACAAACTTACTTTTGACAAATTGGGGAAGGGGATTCAGCAATTGGTAACAATTTTAGTTGCAATATTAGAAACAAAAGAAAATGGATTGCTGTTAATTGAAGAACCGGAACTTTTTATACATCCTGATTTGCAAAAAATACTCCTATCAATAATCGAGGAAAATTTGAGCCGATTTCAAGTTTTAATTACTACTCATTCACCATATTTCTTGGATAGTATGAAAAAGGGATGGAGCATTCATAGGGTAAAACGAAGTGATAAAATAACTCATGTATATAATGAAAAAGCAGAAAATATACCACAAGTTTTTGAAGATTTAGGCATCAAACCTTCAGATTATCTCATGAATAATGGGATGATATTGGTGGAAGGAAAGGATGATGTAGAGTTTTTCAAACAAGCAATTCCGGAAATTTTAGAAGAGCAAAGAATCATACTACAACCGTTAGGAGGCAAACGAGATTTACATTATTGGGCAAATGCACAGTTGATAGAGAATTTTACCAATAAAAACTTCAAATTTCTCATTATTTTGGATAATGATGAAGGTAATAAGGAAATTCGCAATAAGAAGGCAAAAGAAATCCGAGATAAAATTGTACTACTCCCAGTGCGGGAAATCGAAAATTTATACCTCAATCCTGAGCTACTCAAAGAACTTATTGAAAGATCCAATCCAGATTCAGAGGAAGAGATTACCCTTGAAAAGGTGTCTAATCTAATCAAAACTTCTATCGATGAGACAATGAAGATGACAAAGAAGTTGAAATTCTTTTTCGAGGAGTTTCCAAAGGTATTTTCGGAGGATGAAAAAAAAGAGTTAATAAAACCGATAATCGAGGGAATCAAGGGTGGTACAACATCGGAAAATGAATTGCTGGATAATTTTCTTAATACTGTGAATATACTAACCAGCGAAAAATGTCATATATCTGTAGATAAACCGTATTATCTCAAACAGTTTGCAAAATATTCAGACCGAATACAGGAAATAGTTGCCAGTGGTGAAGAGTGGAAACATTTTCCTGGGAAGGTATTGCGCCACAAAGTTTTCATGGAGTGTGGGGATCAATTTGGGTTTAAATTTGAGGAAGGGCAATATTTTCGATTAATTCGAGAAGAGGGATTTATCAAAGAAAAATTAATTGACAATATTAAACTGAAGTTAAAGTAATTTTTTTCAAGTTAAGTCCTATCATCCGAGCATAATTTAATGTTTGAGTTAGAATTGGAAGCTTGAACACTAAATTATTTTACAAGTACAGGGAATTGAATGTGGAATTATGACTTGTAACATAAATAGTTTAAATTTGTTGAAAAGGTAAAAAATTGAAGTAATTAATGAATTATAGGAATAAGTTTATTTTAAATATTTATTCAATAAAAATCATAGCGTTTTACTAACAACGTGCAGTTTAAATACCTCTTTAACTATATTAGTAATGTTCAGATTTGGACAGATAGTAAAAAAATCAGTAATTTGATCCAAAAATCAAAAAGTCTTTTTTCGAGAGTAATTTTAGCTCATGATCCGAAAAATTTGTGCGACTTTTTCATATGGTAGGGGTTTTACACAATTAGTGATTTTTAGTTTAGAGGAAAATTTGTCTTAAGTCAGAATAATTTGATCTGGAAGTTATAAAATGAAAAATCAACAAAAATATATTGCATTTTTACTTCTTCTTAGCCTAACTCTATCCAATTCTGGAGAATTTGGATTTACAGAGGATCAAGAAGAATCTCAAAGGGAGTTGAACGTACCAAACGTTAGTAGCCAAATTTTATCCGTTTTGGTTCATCAACAATCCTATGGGGATATTGTTGGAACTGACCACCAATGGGTTGGTCATAAAGGTATTGCAAAAAGATTAGAAGGGATTCAATTAAGTATTGTAGACAATACATTTGATTGTGACATTGAATACAAAGTATATATTCAAGGAAATGGGTGGACACAGTGGATAAGTGATGGAAATTATGCTGGAACAAGAGGACAGGCACTACAGATTGAAAAATTTGCAATTCGACTAGTAAACTGTCCTGAGTATAAATATCAAATCCGATATCGTGGACACATTCAATCCTTAGGTGATTCTCCCGAATATGCTGATGGGGAAGAATGCTTTTACTTAACAGGAAAAAGAATTGAGTCGATTTACGTTTATCTTGTTGATGATACTGATAATGATGGGTTAAATGATTGGCTCGAAACGAATACTTTGGGAACAGATCCCAACAATATGGATACAGATCAAGATGGAATGCCTGATGGATGGGAATATATCAATAATTTAAATCCTCTAAATCCTATGGATGGTAGTGGGATAGGATATGATCAAAGTGAGTGCATCGATTGGAACCGCTGGAGTATATCTCAAGGTTCAGAATTAGCGGTATTGACTGATATTGATGGCCGCTATAATGCACTCTATTTATCTCAAGAAGATCCAGTAACCACTAATCCATCAGCATCCATTAATTTCAATACATTGAATGACGATCAAGATTATCTTGACTTTTGGTGGTTTTCGCCTTCAGTTGGTTCCGATGGGTACGCATATATTACATTTAAACAAGATACAGGACAACCCTTCTACTTTCCTATATGGGCTAATCACTTTGGAATTCGCGATAGTTCTGGAAGCTGGAGTAACTACTTCAATTTTGATTATTCAACGTGGTATCATGTGCATGTTGAATTTGATTTTACGAATAATGAAGTGGATTTATGGGTTGATGGGGAAAAATCACTTGTTGATGTTTCAGTCCTAGATTACTCCTTCATTAATTCCATCAATATGTATATCCACAGTGATCTTGGTGATACCAATTTTGGCTTTGATGCTCTGGGTGTGTCTTCTGAAGGGTATATAGCTTATAATAATCATTATACGATTGATAGCTTCTTTGTTGAAAATAGTATTGAATGGAATGATTTTAATATTCAATCTGGGACGGAAGTTGCTACTATTACGAATATTGGAGATCATCCGACTTCTCTCTATCTTTCCCAAGAAGATCATGTTAATTCAATAACTAGTCCAACTGTAGCTGTGTCTTTTCCTGCGGTGAATCAAGATAATGATTATATTGATTTTTGGTGGTATTCTCCTTCTTCCGATACGATTGGTTATGCATATATTTGCTTGCAAGATGGGAGTTCACGGCCCTTTTACTTCCCAATATGGTCAAATCATTTTGGAATAAGAAAGGATACAAGTGCATGGGAATATTTCAATTTTGAATGGTCAACCTGGTATCATATGCACGTTGAATTTGACTTCACAAATAATGAAGTGGATTTATGGGCAAATGGAATAAAAACTCTATCAGATATTCCAGTGCTTCCATATTCTGAAATTGACAATATTTTCATGTATACACAGGGTACTGAACAAAAAATGAATTTTGGATTTGATAGTTTAGGAGTTTCCTCCCAAGGGTATGAAGCATTTTCAAATCATCCCGATATTGAAAGCTTCAAAATAATTGGAACCACAAATTGGCAAGAGTGGACTTATAATCCTGGAACAGCAACTGCAACAATTAAAAATATTGAAAATCATCCCAATGCATTATATCTTGCCCAAGGAAACACACCAACAACAAGTCCAACCGCTTCTGTCAGTTTTAATACTATGAGTCAGGATGGTGATTCTATTGACTTCTGGTGGTATTCTCCATCGCCTTCATCAAATGGATATGCATATCTAACTTTTCACGGATCAGGACAACCATTTTACATGCCAATCTGGGGTGGTCATCTTGGAATTAGACGAGATACAGGAACTTGGATTCCAATTCTTGATTATCAATTGAATCAATGGTATCAAGTTCACATTGAATTAGATTTCAGCAATAATCAAGTTGATGCTTGGATTGATGGTCAAAAAGTGGGAAGTGATATTCCAGTTCTTTCTTATTCCTACATCAACTCGCTTGGGATGTACACACATAGTGGATATGATGCTATGAATTTTGGAATTGATGGGTTAGGAGTATCTTCTGAAGGATACAGAAGCTATTTCCATCTTCCAAATGTGGATAGGGATACTGATAATGATGATTTGTCCAATTATGAAGAATATTCTTATAATTGGTTTAATATATGGGATGGAAACTATGAAGCTCATTATTCTAGGTTAGATGATTTATCTCCAAGTGATTCTGATTCAGATAATGATGGTATATCTGATGGAGATGAAGTTTTAGTATACAATACAAATCCTTTGAATGCTTTAGCAGATAAAGATGAAGATGGTTTAACTGATAGCGAAGAAGTAACTGGATATGATTTAATTTATTCAGATCCAAATTCTCGACCAAAATTCTACAAAACATATTATTCTAATCCCTCAGAAATTGATTCAGATTTTGATGGATTGACTGATAAGCAAGAATTAGATTTTGTACGAGATGATTTAAGCTCTGAAGCTACTGGCATCTATGAATATGAAGGTTATGTGAACCTTAATCCTACAAATCCAGATTCTGATGGTGATACATATAATGACGGATATGAGCATTATGAACTTACTACGAATCCTGGATTAGAAGATACTGATAGTGATGGGTTTACTGATGATGACGAGATCAAGTTGTATTTTTCTAATCCAAAGGATGCTGGATACCCTGTTACGGATAATTATGAGAATGCAGGTATTGGAACAAATCCTTCTGGTTATACTATTTCTGAAGGAACAGATTGTTCTGTTAATGTTATAATTTCTCCAATAACTGATTATTATGGAAGGGTTATAGAATTTGTAGATTCCAGTACTGGAGGAATTTTAAATAATAAAAAAGTGAAAATTAGTAAAGATATTGAAATGGATAATTATGGAAAATATCTTTTCACATTTGAAATCGGATACACTGGCATTCCAGATTTTACAATCATTTTCAAAGATAATGATATTGTTTCCTACGAAGATTATATTAGATTAAGTTTGCACCAAACTTATGGTGATTTTCCAGAAAACGTTCTTTCGGTCACTAATGATGTATATGGCAACAGTTATATTGGTCCTGATGATATTTATTGTTTGCCAGAATCAAATCGCATGTATAAAATCGATTTACTAATGGATATGGATAATAATCAATGGCAAGCTTGGGTTGATGGTGTGAAGATCGCTGATGAACCTCGTGCCAGCACTGAAATGTGGGATGTAACGGAACTCGAAATCTATACAAGTAATACTAATGATGCTTCCTTCCAAGTCTATATGGATAACATAAAACTTGGAAAGGCAGTTGAAAATTCGGTGGATTTGATATCTTCTGAAAAGATTGTCATTCCAGAATATCGAATCTATATTCCAACATCTCCAAATGGGATTAATTTGGATTGGGATATAACACCAGGTTTAACATCTTTTTCTACAAAAAAAATTGAACTAAAAGCCGGTGTTTCTATTGGATCTAAAGATACAGGAGGTGCAGGTATTGATGTTGAATTAGGGGAATTAGAAAAAGTCTCATTCACTGTTAAAAATCCTATCCTTAATATTGAAGAAGATGTGATAGTTGGAATTGAATATTGGGGAAACGTTAAAGGAATAGGATACAAATACGAAGATGCCAATTCTGTTCACGCTTATCAAAGGATTATTTTGGAGCAAGATCCTAGCAAAGAAATCCTTCGCTTCAGAAAATTCTTAGGTGAATTCAATACAGATTATCCAGGGATTACTTTTGATCCCAGATCTCAATATTACTCTCAACGTGAACAAATCGGTATAACTGAGGAGTTATTACCAAATAATCCTTGGGAAATTGAAATGGTGAATGATCATGAGTATAATCGAAACTATGGTGCTTGGACCACAATTCCTGTTGGGCCGATAACTCTTAAATTTGAATCTCAATTAAAATTTGAAGAAGGAGAATCATTTTCTTTAAAATTTGAGACATTTATTCCTTCGGACACCGACTTATTTGCTAAGACTTTCACCATAGATTATCATGGAACAAAAGCTTTTTGGATTGAAATTGTTTAATTTTTTTCTTTTTTTTTTGAGTTTTTGATTAATTAAAACTTTATCATAGAGAAGGATTATACTCGAAATCTTACGCCAAGCAATTTTCTAGGAATTTTGGTGTTAAGAATTATGTATTTGAGTGCATATGGTACATCTTCGGTAGAGCGGTCGGCTGTTAATCGGCAGGTCGCAGGTTCGATCCCTGACACCTGCGCCATTTCTCTTTCCTTTTAATTCCCTTTGAAAACAAGGTTATTTCTTAATTTAATATCATTAGTGATACCAGAGGAAAGTTGGTGTGGAGATACGAAAAATCAACGAGGATGAAATCGGAAAATTAATTCCGCTTTATCATCATTATGCAAGCCAAGAAAATTTCCCACTATTAAATGACAAGAAAATTTAGAGATCTGGGATCAAGTACAGAAAAGCCCGTGTATTACCTATTTCATTGGAGAAGAAGATAAGAAAATAATTGCTTCTTTTATTTTGACCATAACACCCTCTTTCATTCGGGGTGGGGATGGTTATGGGTTTCTTGAACATGTGGTGATCCATAGAGATTATCGTCGCAACGGTTACGGGAAGGCCATAGTGAATCATGCTTTGAACTTTGCCTGGGATAAAAAGTGTACCGAGGTAATGCTGTTGTCAGGATCAGCCAATGAACGAGCTCATAAAATGTATAAAAAAATAGGGTTTGATATATTGCGCAAGAAAGGATTTATTATCTATTCATCGAGAGATCAAAAATAGATGATTTGTATTTCTGGGGAATTACACGACATCATCTAATGTGGAGACAAACCCTGTTTTTATCCCTCGTTGAAATCCTGCTTTTTCATAAAATTTTAAAGTCCGCGGCTGTTTGGAACCAGTGAGTAAGACCACTTTATGGCAGCGATGTTTTTTAGCCCATTTTTTGGCATAGTGGAGCACCTTTTGCCCAAACCCATGATTTTCATAGGCTTTAGCGGTGACGACATTTTC
This sequence comes from Candidatus Lokiarchaeum ossiferum, assembly GCA_025839675.1. Taxonomy (GTDB): domain Archaea; phylum Asgardarchaeota; class Lokiarchaeia; order Sigyniarchaeales; family Promethearchaeaceae; genus Lokiarchaeum; species Lokiarchaeum ossiferum. Next base: position 3,153,114 of record CP104013.1, on the reverse strand, counting down.
TATAAGACCCAATGGTCGGACTCCATGAGTTAAATTCGGGATGATGGCTAAGTTGCAAGTTGAAACGAGCTTATTATCATATTCAACAACGAAATAATGAAGATGTGGATTGACCATGATGGAATTCCATGTTACTTGAATAATATCGGGAGAGGGTAGGGGTTCAACGTTTGAGGGAAAATAGGAGTAGAGCTCCAATAATTGGTCCAGTTCATCAGGATTGATTTTGCGTACCACTGCTGGATTGGTCATGATAGAATAACAAGTGTAAAAGTATATTAATTTCATGAAAAAAAATTTCAATTCTTTTTGGGATCTGATAAATTTTCATCCACCAAGTCTTAAATATAGGATATGTTCTATTTAATGTATGTCGCAATTACAGAGCGTTAAGGGAACATTATTACATTTGTTAAACAACCAAATGAAAGTCGTCGATAAACTACTGACCAAAATTTCTGAAGATGCTGTGAATTTTAAACCCTGTGGGGATGAAAGCTCTCTATCTTTAGGGGAATTGGTGGCACATATGTATGAGATGGTATTTGCCTATTCGAAAGCAGTACGAAAAGGGAAATTGGAAAATGAAGATTTTGCAGAAATTCCAACCCCAAAAACAGGTGCTACACTGGATCAAATTAAAGATTATATAAAGAAAATAAAGACTTACTTCCACGAAACACTTGAATCGTTGACAGAAGACAAATTGCAGCAAGAAATTACCTTCCATTGTTGGCATGGATTCAAATTAGCTGGAATCCAAGCCTTGATGACAATTCAGGAAGAAGTTGTGCATCATCGGGGACAATTAACCTTATATATACGATTATTAGGGATCAAACTCCCTGTTGGATTTATCTACGATTATAGTTAAGGTATTTTTTTTCTTTTTCTTTTCATGTATTGGGAAATTGTTAATAGAAATACTGATCTTTCCTGCGAGATATTAATTATATCTTAAAATTTTGAATTGATTTTGTTTTAAATCCGATGGAAGGTAAATAAGGGTGACCGACATAATTGAATTTTCGATCTATTTCTTGTAATCCATAACAAAATAACGGGGTTAAACCTATCATGAATAATCTCAGAATTTATATTCTTTGAATTTATTAGAATATTGGTCTCCGCATGAATTTTATTTTGTCTTTTTGGATGGTGATGGTCACATCACCTTGATTTCGCCCCGTTCCGGGGTACTTTCTTTTACGGACCATATTGGTCCGCTGTTCATGCGGGACCTTTAAATTTACGTATTCATTGAAGGGAAACTAGCCTTGTTCATCAACAATTGATACTTTTTCAGTTCCTTTTTGTTTGGATTCTAAAACCTTTTTTTTTTGGATCGGTTAAACCAATGTGATTATGAGTAATAAAGATATTCTTGTATTAGGATCTATTGCCTATGATTATATAATGGATTTCGGAGGGGATTTGAATAAGAATTTGACTTCAGATCCAGAGAAAAAAGTGTTTAATCTCGCAGTAATGCCACATTCAAAGAAAATAAATTTTGGAGGTACCTCAGGTAATATTTCATATAATATTGCACAATTGGACAGTCCAGTGCAAGTTATCACTTCTGTAGGTAAAGATTTCATTGATTTAGGCTATCAAAAACATATGGAGAGATTTCCCTCATTAATTTTCAGAGGAAATATTCATTCTGATTTATTTACTGCTTCATGTTATATTGTGAATGATGAGAATCACAATCAAATGATTATTTTTCATGAAGGAGCAATGAAAAAATGTCCCGAAATCAATTTGAAAAAGAAGAATATAACAAATTCGGGGATAAAGATTGCATCAGTAAGTCCAGATAATGTTATGGCTATGATGGGATGGGCAAAAGAATTGAAGTCGCTTGAGATACCTTTTATCTTTGATCCAGGGCAGGTAACGCCCGCTTTTTCTAAAGAAATGCTTGAAGAAGTGATCCCACTCGCTTATATGCTGATTGGGAACGAATTTGAAGTCAACATGATTCTTGAGAAATTAAATATGTCAATCGAGGATTTATTGAAAATAAATTCTAGAGTTATAATAACAAAAGGCAATAAAGGTTCCGATTGTTTCTTCGATGAGGAAATCATTCATGTTGGCATTTGTAAACCTTCGAAGGTGTTAGATACGACTGGGGCTGGAGATGCTTTTCGAGCGGGTTTATTAGTTGGTATAGCTAATGACTGTTCCATTTTAGAAGCATGCCAAATGGGTGCCACTTTATCTTCATTTTCTGTTGAAACTTTAGGACCGCAAACTCAGAATTATACCTCATCATCTGCTAAGGCAAGATATGAACAAAATTTTCAAAAAAAGTATCCATTGTAGTTTTATTTTTTTTTCATAATTAAATGAAAATTAAATGTATAGAGATTTATCTACATCTGCCAGCTCTACATGAGGTTGAATAGTTTCCAATTCTTCTTCCAATTGCTTTCTTTTCGTTTCTAAATCTTTAGAAATTTCTGTTATTCGATTTTCACTGAAATTATTTTTTATTGGTAGATTGAAGTGCTTCCCAACTAATTCGAGTAAATGAATTGATGCTTGTAAATCTGTGATATTTTCATTCATTATAGCAGAATTATCTGTTTCCGCTAAAAGAACAATACCTTCCATGCCAAAACGAGCTTTTGCCAAGGTGGGAATTAATCCATTGGATCCAATAATGACTCCTTTACTAACTTTCTTTGCTTCACCTGAATTCGAAAATTGGTCAATATATTTAGTTTCTGTGGATGTGATGTAGATACTTCCTTGTTCAGCTTTTGCGTTCTTAATTGGATAAGCCCCTAATGCCAAGATTTTGACTACTCCTAATTGGTGGATTAATGTTGCAATATAATCTGAAATTTCATAGATACCACGAGGCGACATTGCTTGAGCATCAGCTGTAATTAAAATTAAATCTTGTTTCTTTTTTGGATCCAAGTAATAGAGAATTTCTGCTTTGGGTGTGGATAAAAGACTTTCGTCAACAATCGCCCCAGCGGGATAATCGTTGAAAATAATTTCACAATATTTTCTTGCTTTGAAAATACCAATAAGTTGATCAACTGCAAATTTACCAATGTCTGCAATACCGGGCATGCCAATAATGCATAATGGGTGATTAAGGGAAGAAGGGTTAAGTTCATCTAGTTGTATGAGGCGGAAGTTTTGCATGGGGGTCACCATAACACCAACAATTCTGATCAAAAATGGATCATATCTATAAACTGATAACATCGTGATATGCTTTGATCGTAGTTTCTTGTAGGGTTTCTTAATTAATCCACAACAAATTTTTTCTAATCAATGGGATTGTCACGAACATAATATGAATAAAATACGTAGATAATATCTTGGATCTTTTCGTGTAAAATGAAAATCCATAGATCAGATAATGACTTTTAAACCTAAATCGAAAATTTGATTTACATTACAAAGCTATACACATTGGATCATGCTTTCTGAAACTGATTTTCTCGATATATCTCCTTCTTTTGTGTCTTTATTATCCACTGGATTAGATAGCCCCATCGCTTCCTATCTTATCATGAAACAAGGGTATAATTGTTTTGGACTTTCATTTCTTAATGGCAAAGAAAATAGGAACTTAAATAAAGAAAAAATAATTCAGATCGGAAAAAAATTGGTTGAATTAACCAAACGAAAGATGCGTTTACACTTTGTGGATTATGATGCGATAGTTGAAGTTTTTAAAGAGAAATGCGAACCGAAGTTAACATGCGTTATTTGCAAGCGGACCATGATTCATACCGCAGTATATTTAACTCATTTTTATAAAGCTTCGATGATTGTGAATGGTGATATTTTAGGAGAGCAGGCTTCCCAGACCTTAGATAATTTATATGCGGTTCATCAAATTAATAAAGAAGTTCCTGTGGTTCGTCCACTTATCGGTTTTGACAAGTTGGACATTATTAAAATCAGCCAAAAAGTTGGGCTATATGAATTGAGTTTGATTAAAGGTCCTGCTTGTGAAAACAATCCAAAACATCCTGAAACTCGAGCTAATGTGCAAAAATTATTAGTTGCTGAGTCAAATATTGACCGGGATGAGATATTAAAGAATATTCTGAGTCTAATTGAGTTTATCGATATAGAACCAGAAAATTAAATATATAGTTTATCAACAAGTTTATTCTTTGAATCCAAATTTCCCAATTAAAGGGACAAAAATGACTTTAGAAACGCACTTCTTTTCAATTGAATGTTCATGTCTTTTGATTACTAATAGATCTTGAATCCAGCGTTGTTTTCCAGTTGGAATACACATAATTCCTCCATTTTCACTTAATTGTTGAATAAGAATTTCGGGAATTTGAGGGCTTGCTGCGGTTACCAGTATTCTGTCATAAGGTGCCTCTATTTGGTGACCACATGAACCATCACCTGTAATGATTTCAATATTGTCGTAATTTAGTACTCGTAATACTTTTGAAGCTTTCTTGGCTAAACGTGGAACTCGCTCGATCGAATATATTTTTCCCTTATTTCCAACTATTTCAGCTAAGAGGGCACAATGATATCCTGATCCAGTACCTATTTCTAAAATTTTTTGTCCTTTTTCTATTTGTAGATATTCACACATCATTGCATTCATATGTGGGGCAGAAATCGTTTGTCCACAATCAATTTGTAAGGGATTATCTTCGTAGGCCCTATTTTTCATATTTAAGGGAACAAAAAGATGTCGTGGAACCTTCTTCATGGCTTCAATTATCATTTTTGACTCTAATATTTTTCTCGATTGCAATTGGGAAACCATATTCAAACGTTGTTCTTCCATTTCTATTGTATTTCCCTAAATCCGACTATTTAAATTAATGGAGAATAGAAACTTAAAAAAAAAATTCATTCCAACAAGCTAAGAATTCTAGATGCTTCCATTTCGACATTTAATTCTTCAAAAGAATTGATGCTTATTTCATAACTTTCAGAATAATTGGAAAATCTTGCTTTTCCCCGAAAGACAAATTCTTTGCCCACTAAACTTTTATTTCGTTCTTTTAAGAAGGATTCTAATTCCCCTCCTTCTTGGAGTTCCACAATTCGATCTGTCTTTTCTCCAATGAACTTTTCAGCACGTTCTCCCATTAATGTTGCTCGAATTGTGCTACTTTCATCATCCAGAAGCAAATTTATTATCATTCTATTAACCTGATCTCCTGGATTATCACATTTACAGTTTTCATATTTCCGATTACACGTTGAACAGGCTGAATATGTCGTGATCCGATTAATTTCCTTTATTATTGATCCTTTGAATTCATAAAATTCCGGTTCTGTTATATCTTCAATATTCTTCCGATCAAGTTTTTGAAAAGCATTTTTTGAAGCAATTGGCGCAATGGTCTTATTAGTCTCAATAATTTTATCTATTTGAGTAATTACTCCGTTTCGAGTAAGAGTCGCTTCCATTTGATTTGAATAGGAATTAATTTTTGCCATAAGACTTTCAATACTCAAGACATCTCCAACTTTGAGAGGTGTTTCGGGAATTTTTTCACCCCACACATTGACCCTTATTGCATCAGTTTTATCTGCTAAAACAAATTTTAAAATATTTTTTTGAGATCCATCACGTAGATTAATGGTTTTAATATCATCAATATCTTGAATTTTTCCTTCGATAGATCCAAAGCCTCCTTTAGTATTTAATTCTTGAATAGTAATGATCTGGCCTGGTTGGGCATTAGGCTTAGCTGAAGAATGATTAATATTACCTCCATTTTGGATTATAATAGTAGTATTCGAGGTTGCTGTCAGATCTATTTTTGAATTATCTTTATAATTTGGTTTCGGAGTAAGTCTAGTGATCTGAACTGTATGACCTTCGACAATATCATTAATTTTCTCACAATGATCTCCCCAGAAGGTTATGTAAACACTATTCTCATTTTCTGATATAGCAATTGAAGCACGTTTTCCTTTGCTTCCATCCTTTCGTGAGAATTCTTTCGGCGGAAATATCGAACTTACAATTCCTTGAATATTTACATAAGGCATTTTTATGGAAATTTTTCCAAGAGGGGTTATAGAAATTTTGGATGAATTCTTCCCATCAGGAATCAATTTATAATCTACATTGTCTGGTTGAAGTTGAATTCTGCTTTTTCCGCCGATATGAATTTCAAGAGCACCAGTTCTTCCCTCTTTAATAAACCCATTTACTATTCTCACTATTTCGCCCGAAGAAAATCCATTTTCTTGTAAAATCTGGGCATGATTTTCTCCCCATGCCAGGCACCGGATCATGTTGGAAGTATCTTCAATAATAAAAGGTAACAAAACACCTTGACTTCCATCTTTTTTATTAAATTTACGAATGTCTTCAATTTCAACAATTCTTCCCACAGTGTTTGCATTCATTCGTGGTTTTAAATCAATAATTTTTTGATCAACTTCCATATTCGCTGCTTCTTGATTTGATTTTAAATCGATTCCTAAATTTTTTGCGACGATTACAATTGCTCCCTCTTCATCAATTAATCCACTTAATTCTTCAATTTGTTCTTGGATTAATTTCTTTATGTCATTTCGAGCGCGACCTGTTTTTTCAATAATTTTCTGAATTGTTTCTTCAAAATCCATTTTTTTCACTAATCACTATTTCACTTCTAATTAAAAAGTAATTGTTCTTGTGATTTAAAAAGTTCTATAATCAATTTCTTCTAAAAAATGAACCTAAGAAAATTTTTTTTTTCTTTGTGAAAATTATGAAAAACAAGAAGTTCCAAAACAATAAGCGAATTTTTTTTAGGATAAAGAGTAATAGTAAAACACATAGAAAAATCAAAGTTGATCTCGATGGCGAAGAAATCTAAACAAGGTATGATGAACATAAAACCTTTAGTTTTTAAAGGTTCAAAGGATCTCATTCAAGCTATATCATCTACAATAGAAGGCATACAAGCAACGAAAGTAATACAGACATACGTTATGGAAAATAATAATTTGAAGCTAGCTGTTGGAAAAGATGGGAAAGGAATTTTTGCGGGAACCGTAAAATGGATTGGGAATAGAACTGATGGAATGCGAGGAACAGTGTTTTGTGTTCAAAAAAGTGCTAAGGATGGGGAAATTCGATTAATCATCCCTACTGAAGACACCGCTCAAGATATTGGCCTTGATGCAGGGAAATCTACAATCAAAATTAATAGCAAAGAATCTCTAAAATGTTCGGTTTGCGGAAAAGGAATCAAGATATTTGATGAAGTATTAGCTTGTCCATTATGTAATTCGAAAGCTCATTCAGATCATCTTTTAGAATGGATTAATATGCGTCATTCTTGTCCAATTTGCAAGAAAGGCCTAGGTTTAGATAATAACAATGCTCCGATCCCTACGGATTAGATGTTGCAATTTAAACTTTCTTTCAATTCACAAAAATAGCATAATTTCCTTTTTTCTCCGCATGGACTTTTACATTTGATACAAAAATTACGGTGGTCATGGGGATCAAAAGAAGTATCTTGATCAATTTCAATTTTTGTATGATCAATAATTTTTTCATTCATTTTCAGTAGGTTGTATTTAATTTCAGCACTTTGATCTTCCAATGCATTAATGAAATTTTGAATTTCTTTCCTGAGAATGAAAAATTTCTCAACATAAGGACAAGGTGTGGTTTGAATAGGTATATCCATGTAGTAACAATAACGACTTATTTCCGCTTCTGGTACTTGCATAAGGGGTTTGACTCTTGGAATAAAAAATGAATCTGGATCAGTAATATTCCCATTCGGAGGATGCTGTAAAATCCTTTTTAGATCATTTCGAACAATATTTTGAAGGAATGTTTCAGTTTGATCATCCAGATTATGTCCAATTGCAAGTTTGTCTGCTTGTAGAGATTTTGCTTTTTTATTTAAAAGATGTCTTCTTACTGTGCCACAGATTGTACATGCATTTATCTTCAAATTGGGTAATTTAGGAATTATTTCATCCAGTGATTTGCCAAAATTTTCCTTAAATTTGACAATATGAAGCTTTACATTCCAAATTCTACACATTTGTTTTGCAATTTCAGTACTTTCGTAGCGATATCCCTCAATGCCTTCGTCAATTAATATTGCTTCAATGGGAGGCGATTGATGATATCTTTGTTGTAGTTTCATTACATTATAAAGTAAAACTAAAGAATCTTTTCCTCCAGAAACGCCCACAACTATTTTTTCCGTTGGGCTGAACATATTGTACTTTCTAACAGTTTTACGTATTTTGTTTTCAATCGTAGTGCAAAAATGTTCCTTACAAACCGTTTCATTTGAAATTTTTCGATGATACACCGCTGGTTTTGAACAATATTGACACTTCATATTATCTCCTCAATTATAACCAAAAAAGAGTTTTATTGAATTTTATTGTTGAAATTGCAAGACTTGCTAACAATATTATCCCAATTGCCCATGAGATACTTTTATAAACTTTTTTCTTGATGGGTTCTTTGAGATCTTGTTCATATTCGATTTCAACTTCAATTAAACTTTTATTTTTCAGATCTTTATATGATTTTATTTCAATAGTATCAATAAAACCATCAGTTGAAGTATCATGAGGCTGGTATTCTAATTCGCGCAATTCAAAGGTACTTTCATCTTCTAAATTAATATCCTTCTTATTTTCTTCGTCATTCAATGGAATTAATTCTCTCACACCAATAACATGATGAATTCCTTGAGTCATTAAGTGTTGTTTTTGATCTTTTTCACTATATTCATAATGTAATCTTTTTCGAGCATTAAGATTATAATCCTTAGTTCCAAATATTAGATTGATTATTTCCTTTACCAATCGTCCACCATCAAATATAGTTGTTGGTAAAAGATTAAATATTGCTAAGCTAAACATTATAAGAAAAGTATAGTAAAGAAAAGTATATAGTTCAATTGGGAATAATCCCCCAAATAGTCTTCCAATCCCATTTTTAGGAATCCAGTATGTTTCTGAAGTTAATCCTATAAAAACTGGAATTACTGGGATTTCTGAGGTATTTATTGAATAATTTTGTCCTTCATTATCTGTAAAAATTAAAATATCGCCCACTTCAGGGTTGATGAATGTTTTTACAAATTCCTTGAAAGAATATTCAGTTAGATTTAAAGAAATTCCATTAATTTTTTTGATAATTACCCTTTCTGGAATATTTCCTTCATTATTTCCAGATTCTGTAACATTTTTGAAAACATTAGTTACATTTAGTGAAAAATTATCAACTTTTGATAAATTCAATCCGGTATATATGTCGTGAAAAACATGAGCTCCTGGAGCGGCTGGAAAATAATTTACATTTATTTCATAAATTTCATTCGTATTTGATGTTAAATTTAACTTATAATTTGGTTTTCTCTGAATCAAAATATTTTCTAACGTAATTCCGCTAGCATTATTTAATGTATTGTTTCCTATTTTTGTAATAATCGTGTTGACTGGTATTAATCCTTCATTATTTCCACCATTAAGAGAAGGATTGATAGAAGTAATGTTAATGGCAGTATTATTATAAAATTGATAATCGAAACCAATAAAAGGTCGAAATCCTAATACCACTTCTTTGTCATAAAAGCTCCTGTTTTCGGCATTATAACATGTTAACAGGAGAACATCCTCTGCTGAGACTTGGAGTGCTGTGCGATTACTTAAAATATCTGTCAAACTTGCTGCATTATTTGAATCAACAGTTGTTCCATTGATTTTGTATACAATGTCCCCAACCTCTAAATTTTCCTCATTAAATCCTCCCATTTGGGCTGGGACCACTGCTGTAACTTGGAAAGAAGCTGATTCATAACTTAAGTTCATAATTTGCGGAAATGAACTAATTAAGAGAAAAGCTAATCCTGCCCAGACAACATTGGTCCAAACTCCCGCTGCCGCAACCCTCAATCGAGTTTTACTCGAAAAAGTTCTTGAATATAATTGGAATTCATCAACTTCCACAAAAGCACCATAAAGAATTATGAAAAATAGACCTGCTCCCATAATACCTGCTGATTTAACATTCACATCATCGTTTTCAGCAGCAATTGCATGAGAAAACTCATGAACTGTCATAGTTAACAGAATTGGAAGAATCAAAACCTGAAATTGGGGAAGAGAAATTGTGACACCTGGAATTAAAGGCATAATTGCATTTTCAGGTTGCGGATCTATGATTAGATGGAAGAAATTGGATACGAAGAAATAAAGAGCATAGCACATAAGCAAGAAAGAGACAATAACACCTATATTCCACCAAGCTCTCCACAATTTTCGATTTTTTTGAGCTATTTTTTTGAATAATTTATTGAAAAACCTAAATCTGAATAATGCTAAAAATGGAAAGAAAATTGATGCATTTTCCTTCTTCTTCCCTAAAAATTTCACTAAAACAAATGCAATCGCCCAAAATACTATAGATATTATGAACAGTGGATTTCTAATTACTTCAACAATAAATCCAAGAATATCAAATCCCATGACTTAAGCAAGGAAAGATGAATTAAGAAAATTCTTCTTGTAAAATAAAATGAATTTAAAGGTTACATCTTTGATCCCAACTAACCGTAAATCTTTTTAGATGTGCTTAATTCATTAAAATATCTTTGGATAAATACCAAAGCGGGATGGGCTAGATTATAAGGTGTTTCACTTTATAAGTCAAATCTGGTCTAGGCTGCAGGGCTCATAACCCTGAGATCGGGTGGTTCAAATCCTCCTCCCGCTACCAATTTCTTTATTGTTGCCTTATGAGTTCACATTACATCATCGCATAACTCAGCAATGTTTAAGCTAAAAGGCAAGTAAAGGTATTTTTGGGGAAATATATTTCTTTTTATTATCCTATATTCTAATAGACATATTAACAAAAATTATGATTTCTATGAGTTACAATAACGCTCCTTCCAATACGAAGTTCAAACGACATCCTGCAAAAAGAACATTCATTGGTGATTTAATTGAAGGCCAATGGAATGATGAGGAGAAGATACTTTCTACCAGGTACGGAAATTTAAAGAGGGTAAGATTGTGTGGAACCTTGATCAATAAAAAAGAGGTTGTGGAACAGAATTCGGAAGATTCTTTTTTAGCTGAGTCTTTTGAATCTAATTCTCGTTTATCATTTCAAATTGACGATGGAACAGGCCAATTGTGGGGAACTATCTGGGGCATCGAACAAAATGAGTATGATCATTTGTTGAAGGGAGATTTAATTGATTTTGTAGGAATCGTACGATTTTATAAGAGTAATGTTGCGGTTACTGCCGAATTTGTGCGGAAAATTAAAGATCCGAACAATTTAATCTATCACAACCTTGAAGTTTTGAGAAAAAGAAAATTAGACCAAAGTTTTGAAATATCTAAGTCTCCCCAAAATGATTTTACTGATTTTGATTTTAATCCTACGGAAGAAAAAACCATTCCAAATATTCAAGAATTTGAATCTCAATCACCCCCTCCAATGAAAATTAATCCAGTTAGGGATCAAGTTATAACGAAGTCAAATGAATCTGCTGTATTTGATAATCTAGATCAAAATGATCAAATTGTTGATTATATATTGAAACAAGATTCTGGCGATGGAGTGTCAATAAAGCAAATCGCTGAGCATTTTTCCATAGAGATAAATCATTTACAATCGATCTTAGAACAATTATCTCAAGATGTTCGAATTTATAAAAGTCAACCTGGGCACTATTCTTCCTACTAAAAAAAAACCTTAACTAGAAATAGAAAATTTTTTTGCTGATTATATATTTATTATAGTAATGTCAGAGGATGAAGAATATTTAAAATTACTCGACCGAGCTTTTGCAAAAATCCCCAGTGGATTCCATGAAACTGATCGATGGAAGATTCCTATTGCAAGATTGGAATATGAAGGTAAAAATACAATCCTTCTTAATTTCAAAGAAGTAGTAGATAGTATAAAACGGGATGAAAAACATTTTATCAAAAATATTTTACAAGAAGTTGGAACTGCTGGTGGAATAAAAGGAAATAAAGCAATTTTGAAAGGAAAACAAAAGCTTAACACAATAAATCGGTTGATTAAAAATTATTGTGAAAAATATGTAATCTGCGAGACTTGTGGAAAACCAGATACTGTTATTGTCAAAGAAGGAAGGGTACATTTACTAGTTTGTCAAGCTTGTGGAACCCGACATCCTGTGAAGCTTTAATTTTTTCTTTATTTACTTAATGAGCGTTTTATTTATGAATTGCTATTTAAAAATACATTCACGTTTTGATAATATTGTTGTTGGAGTCTGCGATGAAGACTGTTTAGGAAAGATATTAGAAAAAGACAAATTTCGCTTCAATGTTTCAGAAGTTTTTTTTAAAGATCAACTTGTATCACAAGAAGAGGCAGTTAAAGTATTGAAAAAGGCCAGCAATTTCAATGTTGTTGGAAAAAACATTATAGATGCCTTAATTGAAAAAGAGATTATTCATAAAGATGGAATAATAGCAGTTGATGAGGTTCCCATTGCAATCAAATTTTTATTTTAAAAAAATTCTCCCCTAGAGGTTATCAATATGAAGTTGCGCAGATTTTGTTCAAAATGTGGTAATAGGTTTACTGCCACCGATAAAATATATGAAGGCTTTATTTGTGAAAAGTGCACGGGCAAAAAGCCTATCGAATCAAACCTACCCGGAAAAATTCAACTTCGACAATGCGTTCATTGCAAAGCATTCTCTTTAAAAAAAGATGATCAAGAATTTGAATGGTGTTATCAACCAAATGATGAACCTGCTATTGATTTTCTAACTAGAATTTTGTATGAACGAATTTTTATTCCTCTGGAAAAGAAACATAATCGAAATTATGAATTGTTTTTTGAACAAGAATTAGATATCCATAAAGATTTTGATATTAATTTAGTTGTACGCACCAGTTCTAATGATGTAATTAATACTGCTGAAGAGTCCATAAGAATCAGAAGAAAAGAGATTCACTGTCCCTATTGTGCCAAAAAGAAAGGGGGTAGATTTGATGCGATCGTTCAAATTCGGATCCAAAGTCCGAGAGATAAATTAAAGTTAGATGAGCTAATGTTTGAATGCAAAAAAATTGAAGATACTGAGAATTTTCAAAGGATTCAAAATTACATCTCAAAAATATCTTATACTATAAATGGATTTGACTTGATGGTTAGTACCAATGCGATGGCAAGAGTTTTAATTGCAAAATTAAGAGGAAAATATCATTTTGAAATTAAAATTTCCAAGAAACTGATTGGAGTAGATCAAGAAAAAGGATCTGACCTTTACCGATTGACAACACTTCTTCGGCTTTTGCCAGTAGTTCCTAAGGATCGTATAAAAATAGAACAAATGGATTATATAGTAAAAAAAATAACTCGAAATAAAGTGGTTTTACAAACTGAAGATGGCGGTAAAGTAACACAAGTGAATTATGATATCTTTCAGAAAAAGAAGTGGACTCTCATCGACGAGGAATGAATTTAAGATGGATAACGAAAAAATTCAAGATCGAATGGATCGAAAACAAGATAAACAACGAGAAAAAACAAAAAGGAAAACGGAAGAACATTCTGCTTTTGGTGGTGTTTTCGACAGTTACACTTCAATTAACTTGAATAAAATGATGGCAAAAGGAATAATCCAAGAATTTGTTGGAATCATATCTGCTGGAAAAGAAGCAAACGTATATTTTGCCTTGGGTGAAGAAAATATTCCTCTCGCAGTCAAAATCTATAAAATCGATCCTCAAAATACCAAATGGATGAAGAACTATATAATCGGAGATCCTAGATTCAAGAAAATCGGAACTTCAACACACAAAATAATTTATACTTGGTGTAAAAAGGAACTTAAAAATTTAAAACAAATGGAACGACATGGAATTATTGTACCCAAGCCATTGATTAATCGAGATAATCTTTTGGTAATGGAATTTATTGGAGAATCAAATGGTTCTCCTGCTCCACGACTTAAAGATGTTAATCATTTGGAGGATCCAAAAAAAACCCTCGATTTTGTTATAAATCAAATTAAAAAAATGTACATTGAAGCCCATTTAGTTCATGGGGATTTAAGTGCTTTTAATATTTTATATTTTAAGGGTGAACCAATAATTATTGACGTTTCTCAAGCAGTTTCAGTCTATCATTATAATGCACCAGTTTTTCTAAAGCGAGATATAATTAATGTGCTTAAATATTTTGAGCAATTTGTTTCCAAATCGGATCTTCCTGATGTGAACACATTAGTTCAAGAAATTCTTTCAGAATCTTAATTTTGTTTTCTTTCAAATTTCTATTTTAATCAAAAAAAATTTAATATTTGTTTCATATATTGTCGTAATGTCATTTGATTTGGGTAGGTTACCAATAGCAATTGGAAAAAATGGGGATACAAAAAAAAAGATTGAACAACTCACTGGTACCAAAATCACAATAGATAGTACATCAGGGGATTATCATATTGAAGTAGATCCCGAAGCTTCTTCGAAGGATGGACAAAATGAACTCGATGCATCTGGTGTGCGGGTTTATACAACAAATCATATTTTAGAAGCAATTAATTTTGGTTTTAACCCTGATAAAGCATTAAAATTACTCGATAGTGAAAATATATTAGAAGTTATTGATCTGGAAAGTATTTTAGGCCATTCAGAAAAACGATTGAAGAGAATCAAAGGGAGAATAATTGGTGACCATGGAAAAATCCGAAATTCTATTGAACAGTTTAGCGGAGTGTTTCTTTCCATATATAAGAAGCATTTGGCATTAATTGGGGAATTTGATTCCATTAAAATTGCTAAAAAAGGGATAAATATGATTATCCAAGGTTCTGCTCATAAAACTGTTTTAGCTTATTTACAATATGAACATCAGAAAAAGAAACAAGAAGACTTTACAAAAATCTGGAAACCTACATTATAATTTTTTTGGGTTAAAATAAATTTAAATTTTCTTCATTAATTGAGCGGATTTCACTTATATTGAAAAACTCATCTGCTAAATTTGGTCTGGTTCTCCCAGATTTGCCTGCAAAATCCGTTGATAAAAATCTGTTATTTGAATTCCCTAACAACTGAGACGATTTTACACCCGTTATTAATAACATGACCCTTACTGCTCCAGTCATATTTGGATCGACCCGCGCTCCCCAAATCACCATTGCGTTAGGATCCATTCGTTCAGTCACTAAATTTGCAACTTTTGTTGTTTCTACCAAAGTAAGATCATCACCACCTGTGACATGAATAAGAGCACCTTGAGCTCCTGAAATATCAAATTCTAAGAGAGGTGAATTTAACGCATCATCAATTGCTTCTTCAATTCGATGTTGGGGATCATCACCTTCTCCAATCCCCACGATTGCTACCCCTCCAGATGTAAGGATTGTTCGAATATCCGCATAATCTAAATTGATCAACGAGGGAAGTGATATAGTCTCAGTAATTCCTTTAACCATTGTGGCCAAAACTTCATCTGCTAAGCTAAAAGCTTCTGTAATAGGTAGATCTGCAGCTATTTCAAGGAGACGGTTATTATCGATCATAACAAGAGTATCTACAAAATTTCGAAGAATCTTAACACCTTCTTTTGCTTTTTGAATTCTTCCCATTTCCGCTTCAAAAGGCATCGTGATAACTCCGACTACGATAGCACCATTATTTTTTGCTATTTCAGCAACAATCGGTGCACTTCCTGTACCCGTACCTCCTCCCATCCCACAAGTGATAAATACTAAATCCCCTTTTCTAAGCAATCCTGTAAGATCATTTTGAGATTCTTCTGCAGCAGATCGACCAATGTCCGGTTGTCCTCCCGCGCCTAAACCGCGTGTGAGGTTTTTTCCAATCAAGAGTCTTTCATGAGCCTGGATTGCATTTAGATGTTGTTGATCGGTATTGATCGCTATGCAACGAGCTCCTCGGATTCCAATTTTCATGAGGCGATCAACAGTATTATTCCCAGCACCACCACATCCAATTATAATAATATTTGCTTGTCCAATTCCTGGTTGCTGTGAAGAGAATGGAGCTCGTGATTGTTTTGGTATTTCAACATGAGAAAGAATTCGTTTCATTGTTTAATCCGATCCTAATTCCGATCTATATACAATGAGGATGGAAGAATTAGATTATTATTAGTGATAATATCGTGATATTACCTTTTCGAGAAAAAACTAGTGAATAGAAAAATCGGATTGGACAGCATTATCATGAAATATCTCAATGTCATTTCCATCAATAAACAAAATTGAAGGTAAAATATATGGAAATCGGGTAGACCATGTTAATGCATATGCCCCTACATTTGCAATAACTATAATGTCATCCGCTGCTATATTTCTGGTAAAATTATAATTTTTTATCAAAATATCTTGATCTGATGGGATTATTCCCATGAAATCAATAGGCTTATTAGGTTTTTCATAAATTCTCGAGGCATTGTAGAAACGTAATGCGGATTTCATAAATTTAGGAATCATATTATTTCCAATTTCTAAAAATGCTGTTGCTGTAGCTTCATCATATTTGTACACTTTCGTCAAACAAAAACCGATATCTCCAACCAAAAATCTCCCAGGTTCATAAAAAATTTGACAGTGAGCACAATTTCCAATAATTAATTCTTTCTTAAGCTGTTCCAATATTGAGAGAAGTTGATTTTTCTTTAAAGTGTCTGCATTTGGAAATCCACCTCCCATATCAATAATCTCGGTTGAAATTCGAGCGATTTGCTTCAGATCATTCACTGTCTTTATAATAAATGCAATATTCTTTTGAAAATTCTCGAGGGTTTTCATCCGGGTACCCATATGCGATAATATACCTTTCATCAAAATATTCGGTGAATTATCAACAATTTCTTTTAAATTCAATAAATTCTGCTTATTTAAGGCAATCCCTTGACGTCCAGTATATTTTGGGGATTGGAATCTTACCAATATTTTTTGAATATATGAAACATCCTTGTTTTTATTTGTAATTTCATTTTGGATTCTTAACAAATCTTCAAGATCATAAACTACAATATATCCTACTTTATGTTTGACTAATTCTTTGAGAAAATCATCTGGTAAGTAAGGTCCACCTGCAATAATTTTATCCATTGGAAAATTTATTTTTTTTAACGAGTTGAATTCTGGAATTCCAACAATTTCAGCCCCAAAATCTGCATTTTTAACAGTTTCTATGATAGGAGAAAAGAAATTGGCTTTCATGGAATAAAATCCTTGGGCTTTCGGAAAAACTTCAGAAAAACACCATGAGATTTGTTTAATATTAGCACGTAGTTTATCTAAGAGGAATACAAAGGATGGGGTCTTTTTTTTGCTTATAATATCTTGAATTTGAAATTTCCCGAGATGGAGGATGTTTTCTCGAATATTAACAAATTTGTTTCCGTAGAGGGCATTTTTAGTTGTTTTCATTGAGTTCCCTTGAGTTGATTAATTTTTGATATATTTTCAAAGTTTGCTTGGCAATTATGTCCCAGCGATTTTGTTCTTCCACTTTATTTTGTCCTTTTTTACCCATCGTTTGGGCTTTTTCTGGATTATTTATAAGATCAAGAATAATTTTCTTTAGAGCCTTGGGATTATCAAATTCTACTAGTATTCCGTCTTCTTGATTATCAATGACTTCATGCATAGCAGGGATGTTCGCAGCAATAACGGGTGTGCCACTTGCCCAAGATTCCAAAAAGACAATTCCATAGGCATCTGATCGGCTGGGCATACAGAAAACTTTGGCCAGTTGAAAAGCTCCGATTTTCTTTTTATCATAAATTCCGGTAAGATTTTCTGGTGTTAAATTAAGAATTTGAGCTGCGGGATATTTCGATTTAATTTTCTTAACTGTATAATTAAAAGCTGTTGTAGGAGGTCCAATAAATATGAATGATATCGCCGAATTTTCCTTAATAATTAAAGGAATTGTATTTAGGAGTGTTAATGCTCCTTTTTCATAGTTCTTATAACCACAGAATAATACCACAGGATTCTCAATCGAATACAATCTGCGAACCAATTTTTTATGATCCTGTTGAAATCGTTTTGAATCTACACCCATTGGAAGAACATGGATTTTTTCTTCCAAAACTCCATTTTTGATCATGATCATCTTTTCATGATTTGTACATGCTAAGATTGCATCAAATTGATCAAGAATTTTATATAATTCCTGGTTTTTATATCGAAAATTATTCTCATGTAAAAATGGAGTCACACAAGTTGGAATTTTCATCTTTTTCCCTAAGAGCAAGCAATATAGAAGAGTTGTATATGGTAAATAGGTACAATGCATGATTTCTGGCTTGAAATTGTATAGTATCGATTTATTTTGGTTATTATTAAGGAGAAATTGATTTAATTCTGGTATTATTGGACCATTATCCATTAAGGGTTCAATAGTTTCAGAAGATAATTTTAACATTTTATGGCATAATTCGTATAATTCTTGCTCTTCCTCCGATTTTTCTTGAACCATTCTTTCCAAGGGATGAGTCCGATACCGTTTGATCTGCAAATTCTTATATCGAGAAAAAAATCTATGGTTTGGAGCAACGATTTTCCCCTTTCCTTTTAAACCTGCAAAATCAATCGCGTCTGTTGTAATGAATTGAACTTGATTATTTTGCAGTTGTTTCCTTTTCAATTCGCGACCTAATCGTTCTAGGTAAAAATCTCCTCCAGAAATGGCAGGATAAAATCTTGTTGGAAACATTAAAATTTTCATCGAAATAATCTATCTTTGTAAATTTTTTATCGGATTTTTTATTTGTGCTTTTGAAAAAAAATTCATGCTTCCTACAGCTATAAGCCTTGATCTTGATCGAATTCACGTCATCAATTTTAAAATATTTTATACAAACAATCATCTCGGTTGGATTCAATTTATTGAAAACAAAATCAAAACTAAACTTAAATTTGTTCATATCTATGAAGATCGGCTTTTTGTTTTCATTGATCCCGATAAGTTTGACCGAGCAAACCGTCAATGGCATTATTACCTTAAAAGTCGGCGTTATAGAACAATGTACCATGTTAGATTGATTAAATTCTCTCAGAATCTCTCTCAATTAATCAAAAATTGGTATGTCAATATTAAGGAATTGAAAATTGACATGGAATCAATTGGTTCTTCATATCAAATAACTATTACAGCTCCAAAAAATTTACGACAATTTGTAATAGGGAAAAATGGGGTTGAGATCGAGATGCTCGCTTCTTTTCTTGATAAATGTATTGCAGGAAAACAAAATTACCAATTGAAGATTTGTTGAATCATAATTTGAAATTATTTTTTCTAAAATTGTTTTGATGGTTTAGTAAATTTATTTGAAAATACTGCCTAATTTTATAACTTTAAATCAACAAAAAAATATGGTTAATTACTAATGGATATTTTTTCAAGATTAATGAAAGAAGGGAAATTAACCGCCTCACTCATTAAGGAATTTGAAGAGGAATATGGGAAACTTTTCTATAAAGCGCTTGAATTTCTACAAAAAAGTGGCCCAAAAATCAAAAAACATACTTTTTTCCCCTCCAATTTAGAAATGTGGACTGTTCAGGGTGCTAAACGTAAATATGTCATTTATCCAGATATATTTTGTCAATGTCAATCCTTTTTATTGACATCTATTTATCGGAAAAAAAGTTTTCATTTCTGCAAGCATTTGTTAGCGCATAAAATAGCTCTGGCGTTGAATCAATTTGAAATAGAAGATTTACTTGATTCTGATTTTTTTATATGGTCAAAGGTTCTTAAATAAAGCAACGACAAAAAACGTCTTAATCGCTAAATATTACTATTTTATCTATTTTAATTAAGGTGTAATTTTGAATCTAATTGCGAATAAAACCGATAAAAACCGCCAAATAGTATTATTTAACAAAAAAATTTGATCTTTGGAATGAAAAATAAAATCTGACATTAATCGACAAAATACGATAGATATTACTATTTAAAAATATGTTGCACGATCATTGACAAAAATCGACAAAAATACTACTATTTATGAAATGAATTGATCTATTGAATTAATAGATAAATAATTTAATATTGGTTATAACATCGTGATATCATATTTTGCACCTCGATGAATAAAATGGTTGCAATTATTTTAGTATATACTAGTCCGAATTATACAAGTCTGAATTATGAAAAAGCTCTGAGTGCAAAAGTATTTAGTTATTAGTGGTTCCTATGAAAAAAATTTCTACCCTTGATTTCCTTTCCATGAAAGAAAATAATGAAAAAATAACAATGCTAACTGCATATGATTATAGCATGGCTCGAGCTTTTGATTCCGCTGGAATTGACGCCTTGCTTGTGGGTGATTCTATGGGGATGGTCATTTATGGAGAAGATTCAACCCTTCATGTAACAATGGAAGACGTAATTCGACATACTCAAGCCGTTTCCCGTGCAGCCAAAAGAACCATGGTGATAGCTGATATGCCATTTATGAGTTTCGCCTTACCTGAAGATGCGGTCCGGAATGCTGGACGTTTTATTAAAGAAGGGCGTGCTGACGCTGTAAAACTAGAAGGGGGAAGGGAACGAGCCAAGAGCATCAAAATGATGACAGAATGTGGTATCGCAGTTATGGGTCATATTGGTCTAACACCTCAATATATGCATCAATTAGGAGGTTTCAAACTCCAGGGAAAGAATGCTATGGCCGCAGAACGACTCGTTGAAGATGCCTTAATTTTGGAAGAAGCGGGTGTATTCGCAATTGTATTAGAAATGGTCCCTTGGCAAGTTGCCCAAGAGATCTCAAAGCATATTAACATACCTACCATCGGAATTGGTGCTGGAGTGGGGTGTGATGGACAAGTTCTTGTAGCTCAAGATATGTTGGGTTTTTCCGAGACAAAACCTTTTAGATTTGTAAAACAATACGCCAAAATTTGGGATATTCTTGTAAATTCAACTTCTCAATATATTGCTGACGTAAAATCTACTCAATTTCCCACTCAAAATCATAGTTTTTCCATTGAAGCTGATGAATATCAAATGTTTAAAACCAGTCTAGCAAATAATCCTAAAGTGATTCGTCATTCCAAAACAAAATCCCAACATCATTCCAAAACTCAAGAAAAAGATTTAGGAAAGATATATGGAAATTAATTTTTTAAGTCTCTCTCCACCTTTTTAATAAAATATTTGTTTAAGTGACCTAGAGATGAGTTTGGAACCACCAGCACAATTTTTAATTGGGACATGCGGATGGAGCTATAAAGATGATTGGAAAGGTATTTTCTATCCAGATCACTTAGTTGCATCCCAATTTCTCGAATATTATTCCCAAATATTGCCAACAGTTGAAATAGATTCCAGCTTTTATCATATCCCTTCTAAAAAAACAGTTTTGAATTGGTGTCAAAAAACACCGAAAACATTTAAATTTAGTGCAAAATTACCGCAGACGGTCACTCATAGGGCAAAATTGAGTTTGCAAAAGCAAGAGATGATAGAGGATTTACATCTCTATCTCACAAACATGCTTCCCCTTGAAAAAGAAAGTAAATTATTGGCCCATCTCATCCAACTTCCTCCTACGTTTTCGGAGTTAAATTTTTCTCATAATTTGGAATCGTTTTTAAATTATTGGAATGAATGGCGAGAAACAAAAGGAAAAGAACTATGTGGATCCTCATTTACTAAGGAATCATTCCGTCCAGTGGTAGAATTCCGTCATAAATCATGGATGAAGGAAAAAACATTTGAACTTCTTCGCAAGTATAATGTAGCCTATTGTGCTGTTGTTGAACCTCTCCTTCCACCGGTAATGGAAATTACACGAAAAGACCTTTTTTATCTCCGCTTTCATGGATACGGAAAGAAACCTTGGTGGAATTACAATTTTTCTCACGAAGAATTAGCTCATTGGGCATCTGAGTTAAATGAAGTTTATTCTCAAAATCCTCGGATTACTCATGTAGGGTATTTTAACAATCACTTCAGCGGATATGCTGTAAAAAATGCTATGGATATTTTGCCTGAGATGAATCTGAAACCAATTAAGGATCAAGAGGTTGTAAATTTGCTGTTTTCTGAGAAATTTACCTCAAAGAAAACAAGGAAAGCAACTCAAAAATTATCTCATGTGCAAAAACAAAATCAGAAACTTGATAGATGGTTTAAAGATTAATAAAGAATCTTGGTTAAGGATATAATGAATATGAAATTTTTAATTATAGGGGCGGGTAGCATAGGATCTTTTTTTGGGGCAAAACTTGCTTTGTCAGGAAATCAAGTATTGGTTTATACTGATAAAAAAACTTCTAATTATTTATTAAAACATAAATTAAAGCTACAGGATATTGGAAAAACGATTCACGAAGTAGAAAATTTTGCCCTTGCCTCGCCCCTTGAAAAATTATTAAAGGTAGATGAATCAAATCTCCCAAATTTATGTATAATTTCTGCAAAATCCTACGATCTGGATTCCATTTGTATAGTGTATAAACCTCTCTTATCAAAAATGAAATCTCTAGTTCTTTTACAAAATGGACTTGGCAATGAGGAAGTTGTTTATACTCATTATCCAAACATGCATATTTATCGGTTGATTACTTCAAATGGTGCTTATTTATCTAGTAATGGTACTGTTGAACATCGCGGTGCAGGTAAAACTTTTCTTAGCCCTTGGTATCCAAATTCCACAGATGAAGCACATTCAATAGCAAAGGAGATGAAAAATTTCGTAGATGCATTAAATTCTGCTGGAATACCAACCACCATTGCAACGAATTCTCACGCAGAAATATGGAAAAAAGCATTTATCAATATTGGCATTAATGCGATTGGTGCTTTAACTGGTCTCGCTAATGGATCAATAATCCAAGTGAATGAACTTACCCAATATTGTGAAATGGCAGTTCAAGAAGCAATCAATGTCGCTAAACTACTCGGAGTGCAGTTGCAAAATGAAAACTATTATCTTCAGGATGTTTATAATGTTATTCATGCCACCTCGGCAAATAAAAATAGTATGTTGCAGGATTTTATACGACGCAACCCCACCGAAATTGAGTTTTTGAATGGAAAAATAGTTATCTTGGGAAAAAAACTCGGGGTTCCAACTCCGATAAATGGACTATTAACCGCCCTAATTAAAGGGAAAGAATTTTCCCAAAAATAGAAATTTACTTGTAATCTTTCTCGTACACTACCCAACTGGCTCTTCTTCGTCGAACTTGAAAATCATGATCTAACTGTGCAACAATAACATGTTGAGGATCGCCGTGAATATATGATACATCCACAACAGGTTCCTTTGCATCTAGGACTAGAGCTTTTGGTACTGGCATTAAAATTGGGATGTTCCCACAGATTTGGCATTCAATCATGATATAACGTGTATCTTTTGTTTCTTTTTTTGCTAATTCCTCCAATTTTTCAGGGCTGACATCCAAAACAATTGCTTTTTTTTTTGGAGGTGCTGGTATACTTAAATTCAGATTTTCTTTTGACATTATGGGATTCTTCCCTTTTTTGGTTAAGTTGGGTAATTTTGGAGCAGGTATCGATATATTCAATGGAGGTAAAGATGGTTTCGAAGGTTTTCTTATGGATTTTTGCGGTGGTGTTGGTATTGCGTTTTTTTTCTCCTTCAACTGTTCTTTATTATTTGTGTAGTGGTTTAAAATATGTTCAATTGTATCATTCCAATGATATACTTTTTTTGAATTTTCATTCAATTCATTTTTTAACGCGTTCATTCGCTTCCATAAAACACTGTTGATCGAGATGGTTTTTTTTGACATTGGTTTTATTAAACTTCCACTTTTACAACTTGAATTATTGTTTCTTTTTATTTGATAAAAATTTTTTTCATCGTACTTCTTATGATAACTTACATTTCTTTTATGGTTATAAGATCATGAAACATATAAAACTCCGGTCTTTCCCTACTAAATGTCGGAAATGTGGCCAATCGGTTCTATTTTGGGAAAGTACAAAAGGTGCAAAAATCTTTTTTGATTTACCCATATATGGACGACCCTTTCCTCATCATTGTCCTGCTAAACAGCGTAAGAAATTTGAAGTGAAAGAAACTTATCAGGATCATAAGTTAAAATCTTTGGAAAAAATTACCTTTACTTGTCCAGTGTGTGGAAGAATTCTTGATTCGGAATCAGCATTAGAATTACACATAAAAAAACTTGTTAAACAAGATGATCGCCATGATAATTTTTTTAATCAAGTACTTGATTTAATTTCATGGGATGACCAGAATCTTTCGCAAGCTCCAAACATGGATATTGGTCAATATAAAACCAAAAATAAGCTGGATACTCTTCAAGATCGGTTTATTTTAAAGACGAAAGATCCCAACGATAAAAAAAAATTTGAAAATTTATTAAGGAGAAAGCGAATTAATTAAATAGGAGATTAAGTCGGAAATACGGAGATCGTTAGAAAATGCCAATCGATTTTGAAGGAATTATAAACGAATTATTTAACAAGGGAATTGTCATTGCCGCTGTTGTGGCTCGAAAGGATGGAGAAATTGTATATATTTCATCAAATTGGTCGGTAGAGCCGAGTGATATTGCACAATGTATAAAAAAGTGGTTAGCGCACGGTCAATTTGTAAAATTTCAAGATATAAAGTATTCTCTTTTATTGAATACAGATGAATATTTTTCTGGAGTCAATTTTAAAGAGAGATCCTTCCTTCTTGGAGCTGCCTCTTTAGATGAAAATGATAGATATTATGTTCTTGGATATGCTCCCCCTGGCGTCGATGGGAAAAGCGCTTACGTTGATGTTGTAAGAGCTGCTAATCAAATGAAGGAAGGTGGAACTTATCTTGATCCTAATGCACAGTTGGGGAAATATGATGATGCCGAAGTTGTTGGTGCAAGTGCGAGTGGTGGAGGGGATTCAGCAGTAAAACAAGAGATTGAAGGATTCCTATCATGGATAAAAGATCCTAATGGTTTATCTGGTTATATTCAATATTATCTTGACCAAAACGATCCTACTGTACTCGCAAAGTTGAGCAAAGCCTACAGCGATTTTCGTCAAGTTTTTGGTTTTTAAAAATATAATCTTTTTTTTCACTTTCACTCCCTTTTGGTAAACGAAAATTTTATCTGAGGAATTGATGAATTTATATTCAAGATGGTTTTGAATTTATATAAAATTACTGAAGATGAAATTCTATCTGTGGACACGGTTTCACCTGAAGATATCATTCTGATTTCCAATTCAGATAATAAGCGACTCTATCTATATCGAGGTCCTTATAGCCTTTCTTATAACCAATTTCAATCTGACATCTTGTATGAAAGAATTGTTAATAGGTTTTTAAATCCCAATATATTTGTTCTTTCTAATTTAATAAGTGAAGATCCAACTTCTGAATTAAATTCGGTAAAAAAATTTATTCAAGAGCATTATCAAAATCTTGGAGCCTATAAGTTCAAACACCTGTTGAAAAACATATTCTTACTCCAAGGTATTCGTAATCGCGTCCTACTTTTTAAGAATTTTGAAAATTCTCATCCATATCGCTCTCGAATTTCCAATACTTCCAAGATGTGGCGATTTGGTCTAATGAATCTTCTTTTATTGGGGTTGCTAATTGTGATCATGGTGCTAACACTTGTCGTTGGGTTAATTCCTGAAATAGCTGGAAGCACTTCAAGTGAGTCAGGTTCATTTTGGCTTGAAAATTTAGCCTTCATTTTTGGAATTACCATAATAGTTTTAACAATTTTATTTATCGTGAATTTATCATTTGTAATTAATCCCTTAAAATTTCCCATTAAACCTGATGCTCTGGAATCAATGTTAAAAAAAGAGGGGATAAAGAAAATGGAAGAAAAGCATACTCGTCCAAAAAAAATTGAACAATAATTATCCTAAACAATTTAAGTTTTTTCCATAAATCGGCGGAGAATTTTTCTATTAATTCATAATGGCGGGTATTTTTTCTACAAATTTTATATGTCAGATCTTTTTCCGTTTAGTTATTGAAATGGATATCGAAAGAAAAAATCGTTGCTTAGACGACGTAAATGACAATTGTCCAGAATGTGGTTCCTTCAATTTATTGTCAGATCAATGCCGGGGGGATTTGATCTGTAGTAGTTGTGGATTGATTTTAGAATCAAATGCAATTGATCAAGGGGCAGAATGGCGTGCGTTCAATTCTGCAGATATGAATAAAAAATCACGGGTTGGGGCTCCTTCTTCACTATCAATACATGATAAAGGATTGTCAACTATTATTGATTGGCGAGATCGGGATGCCTTTGGCAATAAATTATCTCCTAAACGAAGAGCGCAAGCTTATCGTCTTCGTAAATGGCAAGTACGAATGCGAATTCATTCTTCAATCGATCGAAATCTAGCTTTTGCAATGAGTGAATTAGATCGCCTTTGTTCACAAATTGGAATTGCCAAAATCCATAAAGAAACTGCAGCCTTAATATATCGTCGAACTATTGATATGAAATTGATTCGGGGGCGCTCTATTGAAGCAATGATTGCAGGTTCTATATATGCGGCTTGTCGTATTGCTCGAATACCGAGAACTTTAGATGAATTCGCAAAAAATTCTCGCATCAATCGTCGGGAATTAGGGCGGTGTTATCGATTGATTTTACGGGAATTAAAACTCAAAATTCCTACTGCGACTCCAACAAGATTTATTTCTAGGTTTGCTAATGACTTGAAAGTTTCAACGCAATCTCAACTAAGTGCCATCAAGATCTTGAAAGAAGCTTCCCGTCGAGGAATAACTTCTGGTAAAGATCCTTGTGGTTTAGCTGCTGCTTCTATATATGTGGCTGCTTTTCAACATGGGGAGCGAAAAACTCAAAAAGAAATTGCTCGTGTTGCTAATATTACTGAAGTAACAGTCCGTAATAGATATAAGGAATTGATTAAACATCTCAATATAACTATGAATCCTCTTGAATAAACCTTTTTTCCAAATTTTATTTGCCTTTGTAAATGGATCAATATATTTTTGCTCGTTCAAATTTTTCTACGGTACGCATTATTTATGGAAGGCACAAAACCAATGTGACAACACATTTCCATTTGCGGCCACCGTTCAGAAAATTATCGTGATACTAAATCATGCTACATTAGATTAACTCCACATGCTAGCCAACTCTTCACATTTTCAACTAACTGCGAAAATTCCTTGCCGAGCTAAGAAACCCCCGATCTAAAGCACCCTTTATATTATTTTATAATCCTCACCGAAGAAATTGAACCAAATTTTCAGTGAACATAGAGTTCTCAAGTCAGTTCTACTTGGATTTAGGGTGATTAATGCATCTGGATTTCCAAAAAGGTAAAAAAAATTTTAAACTGCTTTTACGCGTTTTATAACCTGCGGACGTTTCTTGAACAAGATACGATATCCGCAGTGAGGACACTTAATCCCAGGTAATTGGTTGAGATTTTCTTGGGTGACAGTTCGTTGACAATCTTTGCTAGCGCAGACATATACCATATGTTTTCGTTCTCCTTGAGTGTAGAATAAGTTCGGAGGGTAAATTCACCGATTCACCCGAATGAAGGGAGAAGAAAACAGAGGGTGAAATCAAGAATGACCATCCGATTATTAACTATAACAAGAAGGGGTAAAAGAAAAATTTTGCGATCGAGGTGAAAAAGAGGGGATCGCAAGTGGGAACAAATTTTTCCGAGTAACTGGTCCAAGGGGGGTTTTAGGGGGTTTCACGAGATGAAGAATTTTTGGATCGAAAACCACACGATGTGGACACTTGACATTTTGATAGTGCGTGAAATCGCTTGAAATGACCGGAAAAAACCTAATTTGCCACAAATAGATGCAAATGTGCAAATATTACATGATAATCAAGATATCGGTAAAATTTGATTCTTTCTCAATAATTTCTTGTAATTTAAGTTTATAATCTGTTTTTTCCCGGATTTTATTTTCTTGGACAATTCGAGGCCATGCTCCCAAAAGTTTGTAACGTCCATCTTTTATTTTTCCGATTAAAATGCCCTGCTTAAGATTCTGTCCATCCAGATTCTTTTCGGTGTATAGGACGGCAATAAATTGGGTGATATCAACTTTGGAAGCATTGCCCATAGGAATGATTTCTTGAATATTACTGAAGGAGTGGGCTAACTTTTTTCGACTTTTCTCATTAATTAAAAGAAGAAAATTTGGAAAATTCTCTAAAAACACTTCCGAAGCGTCATTGAGAAAGGTTAAATTGATAAGATCGTGATCATGTTTTTTGATACCTTTAAAATAAACTTTATAAATGAAATTATGCTCTTCAACTGCCATGAAAAAACCACTTAATATTATATTTAACCTTGAACATTTAACACTTTTTTGTATCTCTGAACTTCGAAAATGTGATCGAATCATTACATCAAAATAAAAAACGTATAGGTATATAAGAAATGAAGTAACAAATTTACATAGAGAATAGTGATGAATAAAATCCTCAAAATCAATGATCCAATTCATGGATTTGTCCTTTTTCCGAGTATTATCCAAAAAATTGTGGATTCAAAAGAGGTTCAAAGGTTAATGAGGATTCGTCAACTTTCTGGAACAAATCATGTATTTCCAGGGGCTAATCATACTCGTTTTGAACATAGTTTAGGTGTTGCTGCACTAGCTCAACGCTTAATGAGAAATATGCGGGATTTACATAATGTTGAGCTAACAACGGATGACATTAATGACTGCATCGTCGGCTCCTTGTTACATGATTTAGGCCATGGACCATTTTCACATAATTTTGAAAGTGTACTGGTAGAACAAGGCAAGGATCATGAAGATTTTACTGATTGGATCATTAAAGATTCTGAATTGGGTGATACACTCTCGGATTTAAGCTTTGAGAAAGATTATATAGCTCATATAGCCACGGGAAAAATGCAAGAGAGAGCCTATACCAAAGGTTCATTATTAAGTCAAGTTATAACCAGCGCAGTCAATGTCGACTCGATGGATTATCTCCTACGTGATAATTATCATTGTGGGACAAAAGGAAGACCTGTTGATGTGGACCGTTTATTAATCTCCATAGATGAAGTGGATGAAGGATTTTTGGGTGTAGACATCTCTGCATTAATTGCATTGGAAGGGTTCTTGCTTTCACGAATCAGTTCTTTTCGGACTATTTATTTTCATAAAACGTGCCGAGCGGTTCAATTAATGCTTGCAGAAGGGTTTAAAACGCTTAATCGGGAACTAGGGTTACTCAAATTTAAAACTCCGGATGATTACACTAAGTGGGATGATTACACTTTGTGGACCGAATTGATAAATCATCCTCAATCCAAAATACTCATGAATAAGATTAAACGACGAGAATTACTAAAATTATGTTTTGAAACCCGTATAGAAATGTCAGAATTCAATCTTCAAGAGCAAAAATTGAAAAATGCTTTATCTGAAGCCTCTGGTATTGCGGTCGCAGATATTTATATTGATCTCCCCAGTAGTCCCAATGTTCCCTATAATCATATCAGTCAAACCAGACCAAACGAGATTTATGCTTTTAAACGATTATCAAATGGTGAGAAAAAGCCAGTTAAGTTGGAGGATTATTCCCTTTTTTTTAATCAATTTAAGGGGCATTTAAGACTGATCCGAATCTATACATGGACCGCTTTTCGAGAAATTTTGCAAAAAACTGCTATAAGGTTGCTAAAAGACGAAAAAATACAATTTTATTTGGTTTGATTCAGTCTTTTTCTAAAAAACTTCAACTTGAAATGAAGAATTTTCAGTCCAAAAAAAAATGTTATGGTGTAAAATGATTAATTTTTTTTCTCTTGGCGTTTTTTCTATAATATTATTATGGGTTCTCGAAATAATTCAGCACGTCCAAACTATCCCCGGAAAAAACGTAAAGGGAGAATGAAAATCCCCTATCTTGGTAAAGTATCTCTATTTTGGTGTTCAAAATGCAATTTACCCCTATTAGATCACCATGCTTGTGGTCTCTGTGGTAATCAAGGGATTAAGGTTAAAATTTCACCTCCTGGAGATGTTCGTCCCGCATTTTGGAAGGATTATGCAATATTACAAGAAACGGTTAATCGTCAATATGGAAAAGGGGTTGGATCAGCACTGTTCTCCGAGAATCAAATTGTTCTTTTAAGCCGAATTGGGGGCTTAGATCGAACGGATGAAGTTGTATTGAACGGTGTTGTAATCGGATTACTTATATTCAATATTGTCACTCAGATGTTTGAATTTCAGCCTCGGGTTGCTGGTGGAGATTTGATTTTTTTTCTCCAAACAAAATTGTGCATTCCTAAAACTCAACAAATCTGGGTAAAAGAAGATGCATTACCCTTTATTCAGACTGGGAAATCAATTCTCGCGCCAGGAGTAAGTTTTGTCTCACCTTCGATTAGAAAAGATGATTATGTCTTAATAATAAAGAATGATTCTGTAGAAATTGATAAATCAATGTGTGTTGCGATAGGTATTGCGCGAGAAGATTCTACTCTCCTTAAATCCATGGTGAAAGAGAATTATGGAAGTATAGCAAAAAATAAGGCTTATAAAAAAAACGGATCTTGTTTCCCATATGAGTTTTTTCACCCTTTTAATAATATATCCCCTGAATCTGTGATGAAAACTGAGGCTCTAATTGTTAATAAAGATGAATTTTTAGAATATATTTTCCAGAATTTGAAGAAAACTCATGAAGCAAATGCTTCAGGAATACTTCGGGAAATATCCAAGGCTACATCGTTTATTTCAAAAACTCTAAATCAGATAAGTAAACCAGTTGCTGTTGCGTATTCGGGTGGAAAAGATAGTTTAGCAACATTATTACTCGCCTGGAAGGTTTTAGGACCGAATTTCAAGATATTTTTTGCAAATACTGGTTTAGAATTACCTGAAGTAGAAGAAAATATCTTCCAAGTTGCAAAAGCATTAGGAATGGATGATAAATTAATAATTAAAGATGCCTCAGATACTTTTTGGAAGATTGTTGACTCTTTCGGGCCTCCGGGGAGGGATTATCGATATTGTTGCCATAGTCTAAAGGCTCAACAAATTACTGAGATCATTAATACCATATATAATGGTGAGAAAGTTCTCACATTTTTAGGACAACGACAATATGAATCCCTTACTAGGGCTCAATCCAAGCTAGTCTACGTGAATTCTTTTATTCCACTCCAAATCGCAGCAACACCCATAAAAACCTGGAATGCATTACTTCTCTGGCTATTTGTCTTATTCGACCCTGTAATTCATCCAGATACTCTGGAAAGAATTGAAGTACCAAGTAATCCATTATATTTTGAAGGACATGAACGTTTAGGTTGTTATCTCTGCCCCGCGGCAAATCTTGCTTCTTTCAATCTTTTAAAGTCATCTCACCCTCAAATGTATGCTCGTTGGTTTAGTTATTTGGAGGATTATGCTTTTAAATATAAACTTCCTCAAGAATGGATCAGCATGGGACTCTGGCGATTCAAACGTTTAAGTCCTCAATGGAAAAATATTGTCGAAGAGCATAATATCCAATTGGATTATACTGGAGCGGATCCTTCTATGCCCCTTCATTTGGATATAACGAAGGGATTTTCTCCTTGTTTACAATCGGGGTATTCTATGAAGGGCAAATTCTCCCAACCGATTGATCTAAATATTCTAAACAATATTTTACCTGCAGTGACCAAAGATTATGAATTTGATTCTGATCTGAATGTCATCTCTATTAGTTCACAGTTTAAAAAAGAATCTTATCGTTTGAATCTATTTCCGGATGGAAGTTTTTTCCTTTTAGTTCCGAATCAGCAATTTTCCTATGGACAATTCTTTAAACTTATAACCACTTCAGTTTTACGTGCAATTTATTGTAATCAGTGCAAAACTTGTATCAGTATATGTCCAGTAAAAGCTATCAAATTGAATGATATTAATATTAAAATTGATACTGAAAAGTGTACCAGTTGCAAAAATTGTGTGACGCACTGTCCACTTTTTCAAATGGGAAAGAAGCTTATTGATGATTTAAATATGACTGATCAAGGATGAAAACTATTTAGCCAAACAAATGTTAAAACTATTAGTTAATATTTTTCTCGAATAGATGTCTGAAGTGATATAAAAGTGTCGTCAAATTGGATCTTTAAAGTTGTAGTCGCGGGTGCTGGGGGAGTTGGAAAGACTGCCTTAATTGAACGATATGTAACTGGGTCGTTTATTGAAGATCATAAAATGACCATTGGAGCTCAATTTAGCGTGAAAGATGTTTCGTTAGATACAGGCGAGCACGTAAGAATGCAACTTTGGGATTTTGCTGGTGAAGAACGATTTCGCTTTTTATTAGGTGATTATTGTCGTGGGGCCAGTGGGGCATTTATCTGTTATGATGTCACTGATTATGCGACATTTGAAGAAATTCCTGAATGGTTACGGATAATTCGAGAAAATGCTGGGATGGTTCCAATTACTCTAGTTGGGAATAAGTATGATTTAGAAAACCACGAAGTAGATATTAATGTTGCAGAGCAATATGCGGAAAGTGCCAGTTGTTTGATGAATGTGATGTGTTCTTCCAAGCTAAACCTTAATATTGAACCAATGTTCACTGCTATGAGCAAATGGTTAATATACTATGCTCAACAAGTAGAGTAATTGTATTAATTTTGTTCTTTTTATACTTTTCCTGAGGTTAGAAAAAATGTTGGTCTTTGTAGGGTCTACTAATCCTGTCAAAATTAATGCAACCAAAATCGAATTTGAACATGCTTTTCCTCAAGAATCAATTAAAGTCGTCGGGATAAAGGTAAAATCCAATGTTGCAGATCAACCCATTGGTCTGGAAAAGGTAACTCAAGGTGCAATTAATCGTGCAAAAAATGTGATGCAAGAAGCTAAAAAAGATTATTTGTCTGAGTTTAGCTTCCATAATGAAATATTTGCTGTAGGGATTGAAGCGGGATTTGTTCCAATACCATCATCTATATCTGGTTATTTAGACTTTCAATTCTGCGCTATTGTGAACTCTGAAGATAGACTCTCACTTTCATCTGGATCAGGCTTGGATTTTCCTCCGAAAGTGGTCAAATTATTGTTAGATAACCCCCAAATAGAATTAGGAGATGTTATGGGACAATTGTCAGGTGACAAAAATATTAAACATAAAGAAGGTGCAATAGGATTCTATAGTCAAGGGCGCATAACTAGAACCGATATCACGCGACAAGGTGTTCAAATGGCTTTAATTCCGTTTATCAACAAAAAAGAATATTTCAATGGTTAAATTTTATTATTTCCTTTGCTTATTACATCTTCAATGGCCTTATTTACCGCTTCCATTGTGGTTTTAATGATAATTTCTTGCTTAAAGTCTTTTTCTACCAATAAAACTAAAGATAGTACAGGTTTTTTTAGATGTTTACTCGCATTTCTCCCAATTGCGTTGGAAAGCATTGAATTTTTCATTCCAAAGATATTAAATGGGGAACTAGTGGCTTTAGTTCCAAATTCCGTTGGTGGACTAGATAAGGTCACGGTTCCTATGCCAAATTGTTCTTGATCCGTAACCATAAGTAGATAGCTATTGTTTAGGGAGACAAAAGTTGCTTTTACAACGAAATTTTCAAAAATTGCCATTCCTTCTCCTGAAATATTAATTGACATTATAAAAGTAAAATGATCGGTCTATATTAAAAATTCATTTTCAAGATTATTCATTATCTGAAAGTTAAAAAAATATCATAACCTTAGACTTTTGAAAATAAATGCCCGAATTAAAGAATAAAACTTGGAAAGAATCGCTAAAATCACGCAAATATGATGAACATAAACATTGTATGGTATGTGGAAGAGCTGTTCCTATGGATAGGGATTTTTGTACCCAAGATTGTAAAGAAAAGTATTCTAGCGCAGATAAAAAGAAAGGTCGATCCAGCACAATTCAGATTGTTGTGTTAGTCGTTGTTATGATATTTACCATGCTAGTCGTCCCTCGACTCCTAGGATAAAAGGAAAATTTTTTTTAATTTTCTGATCGAGACAATATTTATGAGTCACCCATCCCGCAAATCGTCATTTTACTTGACAAAGCTATTTGGAAGCAGTGTGAATATTAAAATTCTCGAAATTTTGCTGAGAAATGCCTTGGAAGAACAAATTGAAGGCAAAACTTTGTGGAGGAATTTTTCTAATATTGCTTCACAAGCAAAAGTTGCAAAAAGTAGTGGAAAAAGGATTTTAGATCAGCTATTGCAAAATGATTTTGTTGAGGAGAAGATAATTGAAACCCATGCTCAGAGCCCACCAAGAATGGTTAGATTAAATTCTGAGCATCCTGCTGTTGTAGAATTAATATTTTTCTTTAAAAAAGTTCGAGGATTTCTTTGATCAATTCTTCGTCCCTACTGTTTTATAAGTTTTTTTTAGTACCTATTTCAAAATTTTTAGAGAGATGTTTAATGTTTTAAAAATAAGTGCAGGGAGTGCGATTCGAACGCACGTACCCCTACAGGACTGGATCTTGAGTCCAGCGCCGATAGTCCTCCAAAAGAGTGTGACGCTAAATTTTTTGCGCCTATAGGAGATTGACCAGGCTTGGCTATCCCTGCAAATGAAAAAAAATTGCGTTTAAATAAACTTATGGTAATTAAAGTTCCATTGTTTTTATTTTTTCTGAAATGATCCCTTTCGTAGTTATAAGGAGTGGAGGATTTTGGTGCCAATGAGATTCTCAAAGTCTTCCTCAACTAATAGCTGTTTTAATTCTTCGAATTTTTCCCCATTGATGAGTCTGACAGCTAAACGACTTCGTTTTAAAATTTGTAAAGACACTGCATCAAAAATGCGGTATTCACCCGCTGCTGATTGGGAACTGCCCCCTTCCCCATAAATCACCTCTTCTAATTTTTTGATACCAATTTCGTCAAATTTAGAAGCAGTTGGAAATTTATTTGGGTCTTTATCGTATATTCCATCAACATTTGTAAGAATTAAAACATCAGTTGCTTTCAAAGCTTCTGCCATTTCAAAAGTAACTGATGTTGTGCTTTGTCCTGGGACAAATCCTCCTGCTACTAAGATTTTATTCCAGAGTGTTGAAGATCGAGCTTCTTTTAAGTTAGTTATAGGTTCAGGGTATGCTTTATCCTCCAAAGCAGCTATCAAAAGCCTTGCATTGAGACGAGAAACTTCGATACCAAAAGTATCACAGAGAGATTCCCCAGCATCAAGTGCACGTGCTGCATTAATATATGTACGTGCAATTTTTCCTCCGCCAACTACTACTGAAACAACAGATTTTGCGTTTTTTAATATTTGCGCAAAATTTTTAACGATTTCTTCACGAATTTCTAAGTTTTTATCAAAAAGCAATGATCCACCGACTTTTAACAAGATGCGTTTATTAGACATGATATAAATTTAAGGATGTTCGGATTGAAAATATTCTTTTTTGTTCCCAGATACTTTTCTTTGACGATATGAATTCAACCAAAATAAAATCTTCATCAAATAGAGTAGAAGTTTGGGTACCTCTTCGAATTTCTGGTTTTTTTCAGATGCAAGATCCATCTAATCAACACGAATATAGAAATTCAGATGATTTTGTCAAGATTGGTTCTCGTGGGGGCGGTCCCGCTTTAAATGCTTTTGGAAAAACTGTTATCATTCGACAGAAGTACTCTGAATCTCATCCAATTCCTAATAAGATGCAATATTCTATTTTCATTGATGGAATTGATTGCACATCAAAAGCTAATACTTCTCGAAGTGCTATAGAATTGATGAAATCATACCTAAATGGTACGGATTCGCTGATAGTATATCACACTTTTGATTTGCCTCAAGGTTCTG
Organism: Candidatus Lokiarchaeum ossiferum; assembly: GCA_025839675.1. Taxonomy (GTDB): domain Archaea; phylum Asgardarchaeota; class Lokiarchaeia; order Sigyniarchaeales; family Promethearchaeaceae; genus Lokiarchaeum; species Lokiarchaeum ossiferum. Next base: position 3,117,292 of record CP104013.1, on the reverse strand, counting down.
GCTATGGTTCAAGTGGTGCCGGAGCCTTGGGAATCACTTTTGGTTTAAATAAGTTGTATAAATTGGGATTATCTAATGATGAACTCGGAAAATATGCTCATATTGCTGAAGTAATGAATCATACTGGATTAGGTACTGTTGGAGGGCAATTTGTTGGTGGATTAAGTATATCTTTACAACCAGGATTTCCTTTTAATATGCAAAAAATTGAGATTCCGTCAGGAATTCGTATCGTAGTTGGTTCATTTGGGCCCATTTCAACCAGGTTTATATTAACTGACACAAATTACAAACAACTAATTCATTTGAAAGGAAGAAAAGCAATGAAAAGGATGAAAGCGGATTTTTCTTTATTAAATTATATGTTTGTCTGTAAAAAGTTTCTAATAGAAACCCAGCTTTTAGAACGCCTCAATTTAATGGACCTAAAATCTTTAATCTCTGCTCTAAATCAGATTTCACATTTTGGTGCAAGTATGAATATGTTAGGGAAATCTGTTTTTTGTATCTGTCACTCAAGTGAAGTAGAAGCAGTTAAAAAAGAATTCATGCGGTTTAGTTCCATTGTTGCTCTTCAAATTTTAAAAATTTGTGATAAAGGACCATTTTTTATTGAATGATGAGTAGAAAAAAATTACATTACAAAGCGCAATAATGCAGCTATTCCTCCAAATGTTTGAAATAATGTAGTACCTTCTTCAGTATCAGTTGACATCATCATAATTTTGGTTCCTTGTTCTTCAGCAATTGCACCAAGATCTTCAATTAAATCTACCTCACTGGAAACTGAATTCTGATTTGATTGACATGATGGACATTGACTGATTCGAATTTGTTCATAAAAGGAATCTACCTCACTAGGATCTATTGTAACCAAATTTTCTTGGCCACATTGGGTGCAACTCACAGTCAATCTTGTTTTATTCAATTTTTCTGACATAAGAAGAACATCTATGGCTCCTGCGATCAATGCTTTGCGTACTTCCACTTCTCCATAGGTGACTTTACCTGTATCTTTAACAATTTCCTTCATAAATTGATTGAAGATTTTTTTTTCTTTAATATACTGGAGATCTTGTAACTTATCTTGAATTTTAATTACTGTTTCTCTAATTCCTGCTTCTCCTGAATAGCTTACATCAACAAATCCGAGAACTTTGTCTTTCAAACGGTAATCCAGATCCCCCTTATTGACAAATTTTTCCTTACTCATTCCAGCTCCAGAAACATAAATTCCTTCAAGATCTTCTATATCAACAAACACAGAATTGACAAATTCCGAAACGTGTTTATAGAAAGCTTGAGCGCCCTCTTCAATTAATCGTTCTAACCTGCGTTGAGATTGTCCTCCTGCTTTATGTTTACTATGAACTCCGGATGTGAAAGTTTTCGAAATTACTAGTTTTGAACCACTGATATAACCAACTGCAGCTTCCTTATTTTCAATATTTACAATTCCATAAGTCCCCTTCTCTCGGATCATATCGAGTAAAGGATCTATTAAGAATTCCGAAGAACAATAATATTTAAAAGTTGTTAGAGGTTCGGTGGGCTCTATCATATATAATTCGCTCTGTTCTGTCCCAGGTTTTCCATCTTCAGGAATCTGACCAGAATACATTGCTAATCCATTGGGTGGAAAGGATTTTATAAGTCGCAATCTGCCCATTAAAGCACTGATACTATCCATTACATTTTTTCTATTCCCTTTTGATTTAATATTAGAACTTTCACTAACTTCGTTCTTCAAATAACTCATCACATCGTGAACTTTTCGGGAAGGTGGGATTAATAGCGAGATTAGTCCAGTATGAAATCCTTTTTTATTTTTCAGGATATCTAAATTTTTTTTTAAAACATATCGTTTATAGGAATCATCTTCTTTTTTTGATTTTGTGGACATAATAAACTCTCGTTGATTTTTTTATAATAAAATGAGTTGTGCAAATTTTTTCAACTTTATGTTTTTAAATTGTAGTTTTAATTAATTTCAAATCCGAAATTTTCTTTTAACAATTATCTGTTTATAAAAATTTAATTCTTAACTTGCAATGAAAAAGTTAATTTTAGGTGGATAAATGATGTCCAATAATAAAAACAATCCAACGATACCCGAGGATCATCCTAGAGCACAAAGTCTCCATTATCGCCATGTACTAGTTGACGGTATGGAAAAAAAGATAGTCACTCCTTCCGGATTATGTGCACATGGTAGGGGGGAGGCTTACGATTATATTCTTGGGGAAACTACCACAGACGCTGCAGAAAACGCAATGGAAGCAGCAGTTGCAATGATATTGTCTGCTAAACATCCAGTAATCAGTGTAAATGGGAATGTTGCCGCACTTATTCCTAAAGAAATTGTTGATTTTTCAAATGAAACTGGATCTTTACTAGAAATTAACTTATTTTATCAAGCCCCTGGTCGTTTAAATGCTATTGAGCAAATTTTGCGAGATAATGGTGCTGATAAAATATTGGGTTTAAATGAAAAAGTATCTGTTAAATTAAACAATCTTTCTTCCAATCGGCGAATTGTGGATCCGGATGGGATTTTTTCTGCAGATGTCGTTCTGATCCCACTTGAAGATGGAGATCGTGCTGAAGCTTTGATCGAGAGTGGAAAGAAAGTCATCGCTATTGATTTGAATCCTTTAAGTAGAACTGCCCAAAAATCTCATATTACAATTGTTGATAATTTAATTCGATGCATTCCTAAAATGGTAAATATCGCACGTTCAATGAAAAAAATGAAAGCTGAAAAAATTAAAGGTATAAAAAATAACTTTAATCAGAAGAAAAATCTTGATCAATCACTGATTCATATGATCCAATATTTACAATCCAAAATTTAGCATCCCGATTGACAACAAACCTCAAATAAAATAAATAAAATGGTAATAAAACTATGTCTGCAGTGAATAATACGAAGTTCTCTTTGAGACCATGTACTTCTGATGATATTTCCTTAGTTATGGATGTGAATGAAACAACTCTTCCTGAAAATTATCCTTTATTCTTCTATGAACAAATTCTCGAACGGTATCCAGATTCTTTCCAACTTGCTTATCTGGAAGATGATCCAAAGAAAATAATTGGCTATATTATGTGGAGAATTGAACGTGGTCCTTCCTCATTTGGATTGGATTATGTAAAAAAAGCCCATCTTGTATCTTTGGCTGTTTTATCTGAATTTCGCCGGATTGGTGTTGCGAATGCCTTACTTGAAAGAAGCATGGAAATTGTTACAAAATATAATATTTCAGAGTATGTCTTAGAAGTTAGAGTGTCCAATGCTGGGGCGATATTTCTTTACGAGAAGCTTCATAGATTCGAACGAATCAGAATTATTGGTCATTATTATCGAGATGGAGAAGATGCATTTTACATGGCTTCAAAATATGATTTAAACGGCAGTTATTCTTTTGGTTCAACTGGAATGACCGATAATGAAATCATTAACTATTATAAAGAAAAAAATCAAGGCTATTTGTGTTTTCGTTGCGAAAAGTGTGATTCGTTGTTTTTAAAAGGTTTGGGATTCTCATTTCCAGGTAGCGTTAGTCCAAATGATTCTACTACATTAAAATGTGCTCAATGTGAAAATTCTTTTAAAATATATGAGATATCTCAAGGAACCTACGATGTATAGAAATAACAAAAAGAAAAGTACTTTTTTCCTACAATTTAGTATTTAAGATCTAATAGGACATCCACATTTTGGACATTTGACAGTTCCTGGTTTAGCATAAGAAGAACACACTGGGCACACGACTACTTGTGATTTGGTTGATTCTCTTCTCTTTTCTCTTCTCAATCGCAATTCTGCTACTGTTATTTTTTTTTGTGGTTCAGGTTTTATCAAGCTATCATCTTTATTTTCTATTGTTGGATTGAATTCAACATCACGATTTGACGGCACAGGTCGTGGTCCAAATAACCCCATTTTAGTTTTTAAGGGTTTTCTTTTTGTTTCGTGATTGCTAGTTTGTCTTCCGATAGAACTCGGTATTTTGATCGGTTTTGGTTTTTGAATTGATTCAGGTTTCCAACTTTCCTCAATTTCCTCCGGTTCTAAAGTTTTTTCTTTCGTATTTTCTCCAATTTCATTGAGAAATTCTACTCCATTCACTCGATATACTGTTTTTTCATCCAATCTAATTAAACTGCCACAACTAGGACAGCGAAATATATTTTTCATTCCGATATTATAATTCCATGAATACAAAGCAGAACAACATTCATGTAAAGCTATTCCGCATGAAGGACATGTTTTCAAGAGATCACTCGAATTATTGCAATACTGGCATAATCCATCTTCACACAAATTGCATTTTAACTTCAATCGTTGATGGATTGGAGGTTGATTTAATTCCAAGGAAAGATCCATGTAATACAATTTATGTTGATCTGAAATAGATTGACCTCCTTCAGATCTTAAATCTGGAAGAATTTTATTATGAACTAAACCTGCAAGTGCTTCTTTTAAGTTTTTTGCTGAATTAATATAAAATAAACCACCATTTGTAAGTGTTGTAATTATTCGTAATTTAACATCATCAGAATATAATCTTTCATCTCCAATTCTTATAATATCGATGAAAGTTGGAAATGTACGAACAGTTTCGACTAAGTTCATCAATGCATCCATATATTGAGTATTTTTTTCGCTTGGTAAATCTGAAAAAACTATTATCCTAAAAGTGATTGCTTGAGCTAAAAATGAAGAAGCAATGCCACTTAAACAAAAGAAAAGTCCATTTTCAAAGTAATTTGAAGTATTAGATCTTTCATCATATGCAATTTCAATTGCTTGTTTGACACTTTTTGATGAAATTAATCCATCTTGAATAACAGGTTCTCCACCCTCTTTAAAGTAAAAAATGCTAAAATCATGATGAGGATTTGATTCAAATTTAGCAATTACAAACGAATTGATGTTTTTGAGTAAATTTTTCTTTGATATAACTTTACTGGATAAATCTAAATAAATTATTATTTTTTCTCTTATTATTTTGGTACTAAATGGATTTTTCATGGAATGTCACTTTAGCTATATTTGAACTTATTTTTTTGGTAGTTCAAGGATTCATATCTGAGTATTGTTTGATAATCTTCTTTAAAAAAAATCTAATAAATTGCACATTTTTTTTTATCATTCCATGACTTTAATACATTCAATAATTACAAGTTTCGATTTAATATTATTACGAGCAAATGTTTAAATCTAATGTTTCGGGAATCAAAGTTAGCTGCATTTAATATAAACTTTACTTCAGAAGCGACATTAACTTTAAATATTAGAGACCTCTTATTATCTTAGATTTAGTTATCAAACTCGATCTAATCTCAAAAGCATATCAAAAGTGCGACGATGTTTTGACCGACAACAAGCCAAAAACATCGATCTCGTGTTGATATGGGAACGTTGAGGCATCGGTCTGATTATTGGTTCTGTTACAGAACACCACTCAGTTTGATTGGAATAGTCGGAATATCCGGGCGAATCTCCGTTCAGCATGCGTTTACGCATGAACATTGGTCCCATGGCAAAGTCTTATTCGTTTTGTAACATCTGATCAGGTTAAAGTGATCCAATGTTCGTGTTAAATTTGTACACTTCTACTTTTTGAACTACAATTAGCATTCAATTCGGATAACATGTTGTACCGACACATATATGCAAAGTAACTAGATCGTGAAATGCATATTAAGTCAAAAACAATTAATTATTGTATTAAAATTCCAGGTTATCAAAAGTCTCCCAACGATTTTGATAACCTACGAAGTAGTATGAAGACCGTTCGAGACAATTCGTCTCAGATAAGTAATCAGGGTTCGTTCCTGATTAAGGTCCATACGCCAACGCTGTATAGTGGATGTCTCGGCTTGGTATCTGATGAAGGGCGTGACAAGCTGCGATAAGCCCCGGGTAGGTGCAAGTAACCTTTGATCCGGGGATGCCCCAATGTGACATCATATATTAAGTAATGTTAATATACTCCCGTCAGGGAGAGGGAACGTGCTGAAGCGAAGCATCATAATAAGCGCAGGAAAAGAAAGCAATAGCGATTCCGTGAGTAACAGCGAGCGAAAACGGAATAGGTCAAACCGAATCCGCACGGGAAACTGTGTGGAGATGTGGAGTACGGACTCGTGTCGAGCCTCCTTGGAGAAGTTGAACCTTTCTGGAATGTTAGACCGTAGAGGGTGACAGTCCCGTAAACGTAATCCAAGTGGCTTATGGCGAGTATCCTGAGTAGCGCGGGATAGTTTTTCCGTGCAAATGTACCTGATACTAACAGGTAAACCTAAACATAACCCAAGACCGATAGCGTATTAGTACCGTGAGGGAAAGATGAAAAGCACCCAGGAATGGTTGTGAAAAGTGCCTGAAACTATACAGTTAAGACTGAAGCGGTCTGAAAGAGATAATGCTCTTCGAAGTCGCCTTGTGTGAACTTGGAGACGAGTGGAGCGGATCAGGATTGCTTCTTTATTCTAGAAACATTAGCCAGGGAGCTTATGTTAGTGGCGAGATTAAGGGGATCATCCCCGAAGTCGCAGGGAAACCAATACACCCGCAAGCCTATTATTACACTTAGTTGTGGTTTTACCGGTGCGCCGGTGGAATTCAACTTTGAAGAGATAGGTCCAGGGGTGCGGTGTGAAAGCGCCTATAGTCACTGATGTAATGCCCGAAGTCGGACGATCTAGGCCTGGTCAGGGCGAAGTGCTTCGAAAGGAGCATGGAGGTCCGATATCGTTCTGACGTGCAATTCGTTGAGTTGAACTGGGTCTAGGCGGAAAAGCCAAATCTAGTCCGAGGATGGCTGGTTCCCCTCGAAGCTGCTCAAAGGCAGGCCTCATACGAGAATGATTGTGGTGTAGAGCACTAATTCGCTTGGTACGGAGAGTAAAATCTTCGCCGGCCTCTTAAACTCCGAAGCTGCAATCTTTGTTGACTATGGGAGACGGCTTACCCGCGGTAAGCGTGGGTGGCGAGAGAGAAACAACTCAGACCTCGGTTAAGGTCCCTAAGTGTAGACTAAGTGTTAAACCGAATGGCGTCAATTTTCTAAGACAGCAAAAAGGTAGGCTCAGAAACAGCCACCCTATAATGAGTACGTAACAGTTCATTTGCTAAGAAAATTGGCCCAGAAAATGGACGGGGCTCAAGTCTACCACCGATACCGAGGGGCATACGCAGTAGTGTGTATGATCCGGTAGAGGGGCGTGGGGTTCGAGATAAAGTAGGGCTGTAAAGTCCTATGAATCGTTCTCCAGTGCAGATCCTGGCAGTAGTAATGTTTTAGATACGTGAAAATCGTATCCGCCGAAAGGTCAACGGTTTCTTGGCAATACGTCGTTAGCCAAGAGTTAGTCGTTCCTAGGCTCATTCTTAACCGTCTTGAGCGAAAGGGAAACAGATTTATATTTCTGCATTTGGAAGGTAGGTATTCGGTGACGAACGACTGATTTGTGACGGAAGAAGATGTTTCAGGCAGGACTGTCGTTCCTGTTTAAATGTATACATCTGGGGTGTGCCTTTGCGGCGAGAACCAGATTAAAGCATGAATAGCCACCTTATTGTGGGAGGTCTGAGGCGACTCTTATTCCCACTGAAAAGCAAATCAGTAACGAACTTTCAAGACGTACCCAGAACCGACACAGGTGTACCTAAGGTGAGAAGCCTAAGGCGTGTGGAAATACAGATTGTTAGGGAAATCGGCAAAATGGAGCGGAACCTTCGGAAGAACGCTTGCTTGGAATCTTTGCTTAGGCGAGGGATTCTAAGTTGCAATAACTAAGTACCACCCGACTGTTAAATACAAACATAGCTTTCTGCAAGACCGAAAGGTTAGTATAGAAAGTGAATCCTGCCCAGTGCAAGTCAGTCAATACCCGGTTCAACGGGAATAGGCTCTTGTAAACGGCGGGAGTAACTATAACTCTCTTAAGGTAGCCAAATGCCTTGTCGTATAAGTAACGACGTGCATGAACGGATCAACGCGGTGGTAACTGTCCCAACATTCTACTCCGTGAACCTACAGGACGGCGAACGGTCCGTCACACACCGTTGGGAAGAGAAGACCCCATGGAGTTTTACTGCAGCTTGTTCTTGACATACTCTTTTACATGCAGAGTGTAGCTGGGAGCGTAGATATTGTGCTTTCGGGTGCAATGGAGCAATAATGGAACACCAGCCTTGTAAAGGGGCATGTCTAACTCGGAAGACGCTTCCGAGGACACGTGCAGGTGGGCAGTTTCGGTGGGGCGCCAGACCTTGGAAAAGATATCCAAGGTACCCTAAGGTCAACTCAAACGGGACAGAAATCCGTTGAAGAGTGGAAAGGCAAAAGTTGGCCTGATGGGACCCTCGACAGCAAGGGGTCCCGAGACGAAAGTCTGGCTTAACGATCCTTTACAATCTTTTAGTAGGTGGTAAAGGTGATAGAAAAATTACCCTGGGGGTAACAGAGTTGTCGCAGGCAAGAGTTCATATCGACCCTGCGGCTTGCTTCCTCGATGTCGGCTCTTCCTATCCTGGACATGCAGCAATGTCCAAGGGTGGGGCTGTACGCCCATTAAAAGGGAACGTGAGCTGGGTTTAGACCGTCGTGAGACAGGTCGGATTCTATCTAACGGTGTTGTTGGGAATTTGAGAGCAGCGTGCGTCCAGTACGAGAGGAACAACGCGCGGTCGCCTCTGGTGAGGGGTTGTTCGACAGAGCATGCCCCACAGCTACGCGGCAAATCATAAATGCTGAAAGCATCTAAGCATGAAGGATGCCTCGAAACTAGATTCCCATTCTTAACTATTTTAATAATTAACTGGCCGGTAAGAGAACCTCTGCGTTGCCGCGTGGAGTAGTATTGCCGGCAAAGGATTATGGGCGGGGGCTGGTGACAGCAACCGCATGATTAAGACGAGCTCACCCGTAAAAGACGGGGTAGGTGAGTCAGGCGGTGTAAACACGAAGCTTTTGCGACGTGCGTAGCCGGCCGATCTCAATAGAGCGAGTGTTTGGACTGGAAAAGGAACATATGGACCCTGGCTTTGAATCAGCCAAGGAACCGGATTTCATACAGAGCTAATACAATTGGTACAACAGGACTTTGCCATGGGCTGATTTTACTACTTTTGATATTGGTTCATATATTTTTATTGATAAAAAATATAGAAATTTAAAATTAAAATTTTGAAAAATAATTGATCTAAAAATGCGTAAAGTTAGAATAATATGTCCGGTTTGTTCTAAATCCCGGAGAATCACTCTTTCAGATGATATTTTTAATTTTGATGCAGGTTCCTTGCTTAAATTCCCTATCAAAAGTGGAACTGTATGTTCCCATCAATTTATTATTATAATGGACTATAATTTCTCAATTCGTGATTATGAAATAATCACTACTGAACAAGAATTAACTCAATTTCATAGACTCGAAAAAAAGAATATTTCGTTGTATGAATTTATTTCTTATTAGAATGTGATTAGAAGATTATATTTCTAACGTAGTAATCCATTCTTAATTAATTTGGAATATAAATTCTTATCTTCTTTAAATCAATAATAAGGATTTCCTCTATTAATCCAAACATTCTTCAATTCTAATCTTATATATACTTCTTATATAAAAGGTGCGACCTCATTATTTGTTCAACTATAAATAACTTCTTGCATGATTTTGCAATTGCAGTTTCCATCAATTTGCCTTTTGATCTTAAAATGAAAATACTATCTTCTGGCCATAAATCTAGTAAGGTAACAATCATACTGATAATGTAAAATGTTGCAACTCAACTGTTCGAAGGTTGTTTTCATCACGGAAAAGAAGAGAACAAGTTAATTTAATAAAAAATTGTTTTAATTGTTCTTCATTAAAAAGAATTTCAAGTGGAACTTCCCACAATCTTTTTTTATGCGTTTATTTCTGAGATAGCCTTTTTTCTCACGTAAATCTAATTTTTACATAAATTTTAAAGCTCAAGAAAAATCCCTCTAGTTCATCAAAAATAATTCAACTAACAAATAGTAAAAAGATTTTAAACAAAAGATATAATTCTTTTTTATTCCAAGAAGATTGAGATTTTTTCCAAAAGAAATTATATAAACTCAGATTATCTTAGACATATTAGGAACAACAAAAAAAATGCATGAGAAAAGTGAAAAATTCCAATAGAGTTGAAAAGGATGGCTATTGAAAAGGATAAAGATTCAAACATACCAATTGAGAAAGAAAAAGATTCGAATTACCTCATAACTTATACGAGACACTTGGAACGACGTTTAAGAAATTTGGAATCCACCAAGTCAAAATTAGAGCGAGAACTTCTATCAAGTCAAAGAGATTTGGCAAATTTAAGGCAAGAATTAGATCGACTACGTCAACCTCCTTTGATTTCTGCAAATTTAACTGATTTACTTCCTGATAAGCGTGCAGTTGTAAAATCAAGTTCAGGACCTTCTTTTATTGTTAATATTGCTCGCAAAGTAGATTTTGAGACTTTGAAAGTAAACGATCGTGTTGCATTAAATCAAAGAACTTTTTCAGTAATGGAACGTCTGCCAAGTGTAGTTGATCCTATGGTGCAAGTAATGGAAATTGAAGAAAAACCATCAGAATACACTTATGATGATATTGGTGGATTAGAAGATCAATTGCAAGAAGTTCGAGAAACGGTGGAGCTTCCTTTATTAAAACCAGAAATATTCAAAAAAGTTGGAGTCTCCCCTCCAAAAGGAATTTTATTGTTTGGAAGTCCTGGAACTGGAAAAACAATGATCGCAAAAGCAGTAGCAAATGCAACTAATGCGACTTTCATCAGAATTATTGGTAGTGAATTAGTTCAAAAATTTATCGGAGAAGGTGCTCGAATGGTACGTGAGTTGTTTGATATGGCTCGCCAGAAAACACCAGCCATAATTTTCATTGATGAACTTGATGCGATTGGTTCAAAAAGACTACAAGTTGCAACCTCTGGTGATAGAGAAGTTCAAAGAACCTTAATGCAACTTCTTAGCGAACTTGATGGTTTTAATAATAGGGGTGATGTTCGTATAATTGGTGCTACTAATCGTCCAGATATATTGGATCCTGCTTTATTGAGACCAGGTAGATTTGATCGATTGATCGAGTTTCCTCCTCCCAATGAAGACGCTAGACTCCAAATCTTTCATATCCACACTAGAAATATGAATATTGAGAAAAAAGCTCAGAATTTCAAACAATTTTTATCTGCTACTGAGGGGGCAACTGGTGCGGAAATTAAAGCAATTGTAATGGAAGCTGGAATGTTTGCAATCCGTAGGGAATCTGACACAATTCTTGTGACCGATTTCAAAAAAGCAATAACAAAAGTTGTTAAAGGATCAAAAAAGACTCATGATAGATTTACTCTATATGCATAAATTTTTTTTATTTCTTTAATTGATTTTATTGTACTTCTGACATTTATGCTTTCGTCGGCGGTGAAACTAATATGAAGATGCAATCTTTATCTAAAGCTCAATTATTTCATGTTTTACATCAAATTTTCAGCTACCAATTCAGTGAAAATATTGCTGATTTATTTTTAGAACCTTTTGAAGATATGGTCATCAAGTTTTCTAGAAGAACTGGTAAAGTGAAGCAAATATTCTATCAAGGAGAATTACAATCTACTTATAGATCTCCTTTCGGAACTTTTTCACTCACACTTTATGCAGCTCTTAGAATTTTAAAAAAAATTCCAAATCCAAATAACCGAATCCAAGTACAACATGATGTAGCAGATTTTATTAGACAAGGTAAATCTGTCTTCTCTCAGCATGTTGAATTGCTTGATAAAAATCTTAAAATTGGTGATGAAGTCTTTGTAGTTGACGAATCGGATGAACTACTAGCGATTGGTAAATTGAATGCTCCGGTGAATTTGATTCTTTCAAGTAATAGTGGATGCGCTGTTAAAGTACGAAAAGGTGTTAATTCAATAAAACTTAAGAATTAATTTTTTTTATAAATAATCTAAATATAACAGAATGATAGCAATGGGAAAATTACCAAAATCAATGCAGCAAAAGAAAAGAAGGAGTAAATCTCTAAGATCTCAAGGCAATGCCGCAATGAATCAAAGAGCAACGTCTACAAAAGGATTGAATCGCCAACAAAGACGAAGGATGCAACAACAAGGACAAGCAATGGAAAACATGGAACAAATAGATGCAAAACGTGTGATTATCCAAAGTGCTGATGGAAACGATTTAATCATTGAAGAACCTCAAATTATTAAAGTAGTTCAAGAAGGAATGGAAGTATATCAAGTAATAGGAAGTGCTAAGGAAAGTTCAGCGGGGAATTATGCTTACGAATCAAATTCTGAGCAGGATATCTCTGCTTCTGGTGTCGAAGATGCCGAAATACTAGATGAAAATTTTATTGAGAATAGTGAGAATGTCGAAGAAACCCTATCTGTTGAGATTACTGAAGAAGATATTAAATTGGTCGCCATGCAAACGGGAGTATCTGATAAAGTGGCAAAAAAAGCTCTGAAGGATGCGAATGGGGATTTAGCACGTGCGATAATTGATCTAAAAACCCGTTAATTGTTCCAAAATTTTTTTAATTCTGCATATATTTTAAAACATGAAAAATATGTCGATAATAGCACAGAAAAAAGAATCTCAAAAACAAGGTTCTGAAGTAATTTTTACATATATGGGATTGACCTTCATAGTTATTGATATTATTGCGACCCTCTTATTCTTTATAATGAAATGGGCTTTTACTTCAACTTTTATGGTTCCAATTATGTATTATTTACTGCTAGCCGGCTTGTGTTTAGGAATGAAAAGTTATATAAGTGAACATAAAAATAATCTCGGATTGTTTAACAATTGGTATTTCGGTTTGATTTTTATTGGATTACTAACCAGCGCAATAATGGGCGCTTATATGTGGTAAGTTTTTTTTTTCACCTTTTCAAACAAATAACGAGATAATTCCTCATAACAATTGAGAATTTTCAATTTTTTCAATTCTATTTTCAATAATACAAATGAAATCTTTATTTGGAGTTCCTCGCGCTATATGTTTTGCAAAATTGAATTGTTCCAAGGCTTCCCGATGATATCCTAATTGTTCTAATAAAAATCCTTTTTCAGAAATTGTTTTGGCCAATCCTAATTTATTTGATAATTTTGATTTCATTTCAATTATTTTATCATATAAGATTAGCAATTGTTGGTAATTTCCTTGTATTTTATTAATTTGAATTGCTTGTTCTAATTTATAAAGATTTACTAAATCATTCATAGACGCCATATTATAAGAATCTCAATATTTGAATTATAAACCTAATATTATCTAGATATTATTCAATTGACTTTTCACTCATAGGCTAATTGAGAAATTTCCTCTTAAATACCTTTCAAACATGACTAAATTTAATAATGCAACAATTATAATCTAATATTAGAATGAATAATCTTGGGATGAGTCAACAATCAGAAATTGATTCTAAAATTTCAGTGGAAATAAAATGCAATATTGAAGGTGATTTGTCCAATTTATTTCTCATTTTTAGTACTGATAATGCTCATTCATGGTATTCTGTAAAAATGAATAATTTGGGCCATTCATATTCAATAACCCTTCCAAATGTGCCATTTGGAAATAAGATCCTCTATCTTTTTAAAATTGTTGGATCTGATGGAAAAGAGTATATTGATGATAATAATGGGCAATATTATTTTGAAATTGCAGGCCAGAAGGAAGTTTTGTATGAAGAATCAATTCCTAATAAAAACGAAAATTCGGACGCAAAAATATCAGCTTCCAATAATAAACTTACTGCAGAAGAGTCTATTATCGAAAATGTTGTTCAAGATCTAATAGTTGGTGAAGAAACAATGATTTTAGAGAGATCTTCTGTAGATAAGCAAGAATTTAATAGATCGGCATCTTCTCATAATATTAAATCAAGTGAGAATGAGATTATCGAAAATGATGCCAACACTCATAAAATTTCTCATATAAATCAACCAATTGAAGAAGAAGGAACCAATTCTCAAATAGATTCAAGTAAAGTTATCCGACCCATTATCCCTTATAATCCTTTTTCGGCCGATTATGGGGATTTAGAATCATCCCAAAACGCATTATTATCTTTCTCTCAAATTATTGATGGGAGAATGACCTCACCACCTAAAAAAAAGAATAGCTATTTAAAAAATGTTCAAGTGCTCGAAACTAATAAGAAATGTGCTATTTGCAAAGCTAATATGAATAATAATTGGAAGATTTGTCCTATATGCGGTAGTAAAAATTAATAATCATACTATATACAAAAATTATTAGCATTATGTGATACTAATTAAAGTAATATAAAGAAAACGTTAAAAAAAGAAATTCAAACAAAATAAGAGGTTACAAGAAATTGGACAATTATGATTATCTATTTAAATGTGTTGCTGTAGGTGATGGTGGCTGTGGGAAAACTGCTCTTGTGGTTCGCTTTAGTCAAGGCTTTTTTCAAGAAAACTATAAATTAACTATCGGTGTGGAATTTGCAGTCAAAACCATCCATATTAATAATCATAATGTAAAACTTCAAATATGGGATACAGGTGGACAGGAGAGATTCCAGTATGTTCGTCCTCTTTATTACAAAGGTTCAATGGGTTGTATCATTCTTTTTGATCTTACAAATCGTGAGAGTTTTGATCATATTCCTAAGTGGATGGATGAGGTTAAAAAGGAATCCGGTTCTATTCCAATGCTTTTAGTTGGAAATAAGAAAGATCTTGTTGATCAAAGGGTTATTTCAAGAAATGAAGCTGAAGAGGTTGCAAAAGATCTTAACATGTTTTATGTTGAGTCTAGTGCGAAAAGTGGAGATGGAGTTGGAGATGTTTTTGGAATTCTTGCTTTGCTAATGATTGGAGAAGATATCCCTCCAGCAATGTTAGGGGGTTCTCCTTCCTTATCTGAGCAACCTAATAATGAAAAAACAATAGACGTCGAATCTATTTCAAAAAAAATACCTCAACCTATACCTGTGTTTGCTCCTAAGGATCCAGTATCAAATAAACCTATGCCGAGTGTTTCTCATAAACCTAAACCCGCTCCAATATATTCTTCATTATCAAAAAATCCTGTTTCTAATAAATTACCAAGCAACCCTTTCAATATTCCGAAAATAGATGAGACTTCAATATTGTCTTTGGGTAATTCTAAAGAAAATATTACTTCGGAACCTCAGAAAGAAGCATTGAAAAAAAGTAATGATATTCTTACATCTTCAATAGTAGAAGAACCTGATTGGTTTTCACCAAAAACTCCCGTTCAAAATACCCCAATTCAAAAGCAAAATATTCCTAAAAAATCAGAGGTCAAATTACCTCCAGTTCAAATTAATTCACAATTTCCATCAAATTCGAAGCAAGAACCACCAACTGTAAAAATACCCCCTAAACCTTCTCCTCCATCATTTTCTTCAGAAGGCATTCCTTCATCCATATCTGGAAATTCATCAGAAATCAAAGGGAACCCATTTCTCGCTCAATCTTCAAAATCAAATACAAAGAAGCCTGCTCCATTTACATCTCCTGACTTTAGAAATACTCGGTCTGAGAAAAAAGAACCAAAAATTATCAAACCTACTCAAAATTATTCATTTTTTGACAGCCCAAAAAAACCTAATGAATTTCAAAAATCTTCAAATGATAATAATAAATCCTATTCATTTTTAGATTCATTACCAGCAAAACAGGGAACAACCGAATCAAAATCCATCATTCCTAAGAAAAAAACCTATTCTTTTTTTGATGCTCCTTCAAAACCTGATTCAATTCAATCTAATATCAAAAAAAAAGAACCAAAAACTTCATGGGGTTTTATGTCAAATGTAGATGTCAATAAAAAACCAATTATTCCCAAATCTACAAATAAAGAAAGTCGATCTCCATTCATTGAGAAATCTGCCAATCAAACTGATTATATTCCTTCCTTTTTAAAAAAAACTACATCTGGAACGAACACTGGTCCTTCAAATGTAACTTCTGCAAAATCAAATATTTTTGGAACTTCTCATTCTGTTATTGGAGATGTTTCGAATAAAAATATGATTGAATGTCCTAATTGTGGTGCAAAGTTAAATAAAAATTTCAAGTTTTGCAACAAATGTGGGAGTAGAACAAAATAAAAAAAATTAATCTTCAACTAGGAATGGTTTAGCATCTTCAATTTCTTCATCAACATCTTCTTTATCAGAATCCTCACTTTTTTCAACATCATCATCTTCTTCAGCTTCCCAGTTGAATTCTTTCATGAATTTAAATAATAACTTTCCATATTCCACATCTTTTTTCATAGTTTTTAAGCATACTTCCATTGCTGAAATTGCAATATTTCTCACAACTTCATCGGTGGGTGCGGGCTTAAAAGCTTCTAATCTCGATGGGGCCATCATAGGCATTGGAGCCATCTGTGGTGCGGTCATTGGTGGATATGGGGCAAATTGAGGTGCTCCCATTGGGGTCAAAGGTGTTGAAGGCATTGAAGATGTAGATGCCGGGGCTCCAGAATTTTGAGATGAAGGAGTTTGAATTATTTTTGCATTTTCTGCAACTTTAGAAGCATTATCAGCCTTCGATTGTGCTTCAGCTACTGCAGCTTCTGCAGCAGCTTTAGCTTCTTCACTCTCAGCTTCTTCAGCGGCTTTAATCGCGGCTTCAGCATCTGCTTTTGCTTCTGCAGCTTCTAGTTCTGCTTGATACTCTGCTTCAATTTCCTCTTGAGATTTAGGTGGTTGATATTCAGGCCAACCACATTTCAAACCCACATTTTGTTCAACACCTTTATCTTTTACTCGTTTTAAAGTTTTTTCGATTTCTTCACGTGGAGTTCCAGAATTAAACTTTTCCACCATATCTTCGACAAGACATTCATCATGCCATATTTCTGATCCTAAAAATTTCCCACGTTTAGGTTCTTTCCCACATCGGGGACAGTTAAAACTAAAATCATCAGCCATTTTTTTTTCACAATCTCGATTTATAATTATTTGTACTTCTTTATTTTTCCAAAGGGAAAATTGTATATTTTTAAAACCCTTTTAAAAAATAACTTAAGAATATTTCAATACTTCGTGATTACTTCATGATTGAAAAAACTTTAAAGCAAATTCAAAAAGATGTAGATTCTCTTATTACGGATTTTGGTGGATACTGGCCTCCTTTATCTATGCTTGCATCCGTTGTTGAAGAAGTTGGGGAATTATCCCGTGAAATCAATGCAAAGGTGAATATTAAACATAAAAAGGCCTCTGAACCAACAAATTCCATTGGTGAGGAATTAGCTGATACTGTTTTCAGCCTAATTTGTTTAGCAAACCATTATAAAGTAGATTTAACCCTTGAATTAAAAAATGTTTTAGAAAAGTATCGAAAAAGAGATAAAAATCGCTTTAATTAACCTTCAGAATCTGTCATCCATCTTTTTACCATTAAATGACTGTTTAGTTTTTTAATTCCTTTTATTATGTCAATTTGAGTCATCATGATTTTTTGAAGTTCTTCACTCGATTCGCCTTCAATTTTCATCACAAGATCATATTCACCAGTGATATAATAAATTTCCTTAACATTTTTTATCAATTGTAATTTCTCCACAATTTCCATGGTTCGACCCAATTCTACTTTAACAAAAGATAATATCTTGACTTTCATTAGACTTTTCTCCTTGAATTTATTTTTCCCATTCCGCTAAAACATAATGGCTGTTAATTTCTTTAATTCCTGGGATTTTCTCGATTTTTTCAATTATTTCAACTAAATCTTCACTTTTTTCTACCAATATATGGATTAACAGGTCAAAATCACCCGAAATAGATAAAATTTTAACTACTTCGGGAATCTGTTTTAATTCTTCATTAAACTTCTCAGAATTACCAAATTCAATTTTAATAAAACTCGTTATTTTAATTCCCATGGTGTTGAATCACATTCTTTTTTTTCATTTTTTATTCAGTTTCGATCCATTTCAGTATTTGTAATAATCAGCATATCATATTCAATTAGACCTGGAAGACTGAGGATAGTCTGTTGGATAAATTTATTTAACGCTTGTGATGAGTGGAGCTGAACATCCAGCATAAGGTCATAATTTCCAATCAGAGAAAAAACTTGCCGAACCGCCTTAAACGAGTACGCAATGGTCATTGCTTCTTTATTTTGATTCGGTTTTGTTTTTAGAAGAAATAAGGCAAAAATCTGGGCTTCAGTTTCACTGAGATATCTGGTGACTATTGCGATACCCATCAAGAATATGATCACTACTAACCATGAAATAGGGAAATTTTCCTCTAAAATTGTTACCCCCAATATGAGGTTAATTATGGGTTCTATTAATTGTAAAACTCCTACCCATAAATCAAAAGAAGTATGTTTTGGCCAGTTTGCTGCAAGAAAATAATATAAAAAATATGGCGCAATTGTACAGATTAAAATCAGGATAATTCCATTCCCAGTCCATGAAATAGTCCACCAAAGGTGAACTTCTGAGAAAAATCGGCTGATTTCTCCAGATATTTCATTTCCTAAAGGTAGAATTCCGAAGATTAATTGTAATGGAATGAAGGTTAATGAGGCAAAAAAAGAAAGGATTCCTAATTTTAGAAATGTTCTGATTAGTCTATAGTTTTTATTTATTCGTAGAAGGGTAAATTCTTTTGGACTCATCTTGTCTTTTGAACTGCTGATGACAAAAAATGAAAGAGTTAAGCCATAAGCAATAATAATTCCGATTGTATTCCACGAAAACTGTTGATTTTCTCCAGATTGTTGATTCTGGCTAATAATCCCGAGTATAACTGTTGCTCCTATTAATGTGATTAAGTATAAAGCTTTGAAAGGAGACATTTCTTCTTTTCCCCGCCCCCAATTAACAGCTGTGACTACAACTAAAGAAAAAATGACTCCGATTGATGTTATTATTACACCCACCGATTTTAAACCCCAAAAAAAGAGAATTGTCATCAAATTCATTCCAAAAACCGCGAGGAACAGCAAATATAGCCATTGAGGAAAATTAAAAAATTCCACATTTTTACTTGCTAGATACGACACAATTTCCTTAATTTTAATAGATTGCTTTTTTTTTTTTTTTAAATGCATTTGCTGATACAATATAAATATTAATATAAACCCCAGAGTGAAGATTGTCATCATTAAAAAACGAGCGAAAATAATCAGAAAGGTAGAATAATTTGCAAATAACTTTGATGCGGGTAATGGTATT
The DNA here is from genome assembly GCA_025839675.1 of Candidatus Lokiarchaeum ossiferum. Taxonomy (GTDB): domain Archaea; phylum Asgardarchaeota; class Lokiarchaeia; order Sigyniarchaeales; family Promethearchaeaceae; genus Lokiarchaeum; species Lokiarchaeum ossiferum. The sequence goes on along the minus strand of CP104013.1, from coordinate 3,098,011 downwards.
AATCCCCACATCACATTACAAAGACTTAGCAATACTATTTTTTGACTCGTAGTGTTCTGTTTTGCCATGTTTTCTCACTCTTCAGTACGGTAATACAAAGAAATTGGTTACTTATTGCCATTTCCCAATATTAATATGACTATTTTTGCACTCAAAATCTAAAGCACTCCCCTCCAATTAACTTTTTTTGGTATTATTTATGTTTTTGATTAGTAAAAAAATACAAAACTAGATACTCTTTTAGAGGTTAAATTCTTGGTTTTTCACGTAAAATTAGAAAGCTTTATAGTTTTTTAAGGAAAATTTTGATTATAGGAAGAATTTTGAATGGAAGTAAAATATGTAATAGCTCATGATGTTGGAACAACTGGGATGAAATCTTGTCTTTATGAGATCAAAGGATCTGTAAAACTTCTTGATTGTGTTATGACGGAATATACTCTTTATACAACACCAGATGGTGGAGCGGAACAAGATGAAAAGGACTGGTGGAATGCGATATGTATTGGTACAAAAAAAATAATTAAGCATTCTGGTCATTCCCCTTCAAATATCCATGGTATCTCTTTTACAACACAATTACAAGGTTCCATAATGGTAGACAAAAACGGGAAAGTTTTAAGAAGACCAATGATCTGGTTGGATGGAAGAGCAGTAAAGGAATTTGAAAAAGTGTTAGCTCATGGATTGATCCGAATTGAGGGCTATCATTGGTTTAAAATAATTATATGGTTGATTATTACAGGAGGTGGACCCGGAACTGCTAAAGATCCACTGTTTAAATATCTATGGGTAAAAAATAACGAACCCGAAGTGTTTGAGCAGACTTATAAATGGTTAGATGTTAAAGATTACCTTATTTTTAAGTGTACGGGAAATTATTGTATGACCGGGGATAGTGCTCAGCTAACATGGCTTTATGACACTCGTCCAAGAAAGCTCAGGTGGCATAAAGGATTGTGTAAAATGGTCAAAGTAAATATGGAACACTTACCAAAAGTTGTTAATGCTACTGATATTGTAGGAAATTTGACTAAACAAGCAGCTTTAGAAATGGGTTTGGAAGGTCCTATCCCAATCTATGCAGGTGGTGGTGATGCAAGCAATATTCCCATTGGATCAGGGGCAACGGATTTATATGATACTCACTTATATGCAGGAACTAGTGGTTGGGTCGTCTCAAATGTTGATAAAAGAATGGCAGATTTAGGCCATTTCTGTGTGTCTTTACTAGGAGGAATTCCAAATCATTATAATTACATTGCTGAAATGGAAACCACAGGAATTTGTTTGCAATGGGTTAGAGACCATCTTGCTTTGGATGAAATTGGAGTATATCTAGATAAGCAAAATATTGTTGATAAAAATGATGAATTTAATAGTCTTTTTGATTATATGAATGCCATAGTGTCCGAAATCGAACCAACTAACATTATTTTCACACCTTGGCTTCATGGAAATCGCGCTCCCGCTCAAGATCCGTATGTGAGAGGGATGTTCTTTAATTTGGGGCTCAACACTGGCAAGCGTGAAATGATTCGTTCAGTATTGGAAGGTGTTGCTTTCAATTTTCGATGGTGTTTAGAAGCTGAAGAATTGAAAATTCCTTATCAAAAAACACTAAGGTACGTTGGAGGCGGTGCAAAATCTGATGTTTGGTCTCAAATAATTGCGGATGTTACAGGAAGGATTGTTGAAGTGCCTGAAGATCCTCAAAATGCTGGTGCAACTGGAGCAGCAATCATTTGTGGAATTGGATTGGGTGTAATAGAATCCTTCAAAGCTGCTAAAAAATTTATCCCAATTGAAAAAGTCTTCAAACCACAAGAGAAGTATAAGGCTCACTATGATAAGAATTTCAAAGTCTTCAAGAAACTCTATTCCAATAATAAAAAATTGTACAAAACAATGAACACTTGAATTGAGATATTTTTTTGGAACTTCTTTTTTCATTCTTCTTCTAATTCGATTTCATCAAAAACTTCTGCTGATTGAATTTCCGTCAGAAATCGCGAAGGACCACTAATTGAATCAAATGATCGATATGGTAAAAACCTAGGATAAGTTAGCATTAATACATCTTTCGCACGGGTACAACCAACGTAAAATAATCGACGTTCTTCTTCCATCGATTGCGAATTCCCAATGGCCCTTGAACTAGGCATCCGTCCTTCGGCCAAATTGATCATATACACAATTTTCCATTCCAACCCTTTGGATGAATGAATAGTAGATAGAATTAAGGGTTTTTCTTCTTCAACGATATCTCCTTCTTTTATAGTCTCGCCTTGAATGTCAAATTGGGTCAGAATATCTCCAAGTAGTGATGTTATATCGGAATATTTTGATGCAAAACCCATCAACTCTTCCAGATCCCGCAATCGATCTTCAAAATTTTTCTTATAATTTTCTTTAATTATAGGGGTGAGATATTTTATGATTTTCGCGATTATTTGTGGGATAGATGCAAATTGCTCCGTGGGGAGGAGACACCTTTTAGGAATGTCCATAATAAGTTTTTTATAAAAATTTTGTAATTTAATCAAGCTATGAATCCCTATTTTTTGAATGCGCTTACCTTTTAGCTTCGAGACCAAATCATAAAAGCAAAATTGTTCTAGTTGATTGGAATTCGGGGAAAAGATGTTTAATATTTTTTGGGCACTCACACTGCTAATTTTTTCATGTAAACTAAGGATTCGCATCCATTGCACTTGATCCGCAGGATTTACAATCACACTGAGAAATGCCAGTAAATCTTTAATGTGTGCCCGTTCAAAAAATCGCATTCCGGCTCGCATTTCATAGGGGATGTTTTCCTGAACCAGTTTCTGTTCAATATTTAGAGAGTTATATGTTGATCTAAAAAGAATTGCCTGTTCATTCAAGGGAATCCCTTGATCTCGATATTCGAGAATTTGTTGGCAAATTAATTCCGCTTCTTGTTCCAGATCTGCACACGGGACCATCATCGGTTTTTCATCTGAAGGACGTGATGTTTTTAGATTTTTTTTAAATTGATTCTGATTATGTCCAATGGAAATATTTGCTAAACTAAGAATCTCAGGATTTGAGCGATAATTTGTCTCTAATTTATACTGTAATGCTGTGGGATGATTATTTGGAAAGTTTAACATGTGAGTAAAATCTCCACCTCGAAACTTATAGATCGCTTGTGCGTCATCCCCGACTACAATTAAACTATGAGCATATTCAGCGAGTTTATCCACAATTCTTGCTTGGATTGAATTTACATCTTGATACTCATCAACCAATACATGACTAATTCTTTTTTTAAAGCTTTTCGAAGCTTCATCTTTTTCCAAAAAAACTAAGAAATAGACCATGAGATCATCAAAATCCATGAGATTAGTTTCTTTTTTTCTGGAAACAAAGCGATCTAAAATTTTCCTAATGGGATCAGTTAGATCTGCATATTGTGGGAAATATTCCTTTATCACATGTTTCAGTGTTATGGTAAGATCAATTCTTTTTGACTGGATTTCTAGGAGCTGTTGAGCTTTTGGAAATCGAGTTCGCTTTTCAGATTCTGATTTGGGGAATTGCGCTAATATTAGTTTCATTAAGGTAATTTGATCAGTTTTATCCAAAATCGTAAAATTATTAGAAAAACCAATAGTTTGTGCATATTTACGTAATGTTCGATTTGCTAAATGATGAAAAGTGCCTGCATTTATACCACGCGCTTTGGATCCAACAAGTGATTCAACCCGACTTGTCATTTCCTTGGCAGCTTTTTTAGTGAAGGTTACTAATACAATGGAGGCAGGATCCTCGTTTTTTTCAATTAAAAGTGCAACTCTATAGGTTAATGCTCGGGTTTTCCCTGATCCTGCTCCAGCTATTACCAATGCAGGGCCATTTTCATGAGTTACTACTTTATATTGTTCCTCATTCAATTCTTTTTTATAACGTTCAGGAATCTTGTTCTCTTTTTTTCTAAGAACTATTTTTTTTTTACCCATTGACAAATAACACTGTAAGCACTAATTAAAAAAATCATAGTGTTGATAATTTTTAAAAATAAAACTCGAAACAAATTTGTTTTTTTTAACAGAAGGAGATAAAAAAAATTTCTACATTAAGTCATAATCTATACTGGAAAGAAATTTAACTGGGGGTATTTCCTCCAAAAAATCACTTTCGGTGAATTCATACTCGTTCCATATTTGTTGAATCTTCTGAATGATGATAGCAATCACGTCGCTGAAATGTATTTGATCTGACATGGTTTATTTTCCTCATGAGTTGTGATAAAAAATTCTCTTTTTTTTATTAAACAAATTTGTAAGGATAATTCAGATATTTAAACTTCTGGGGAAAAATTGCAAAAAAACGGTGAAAAATTAGTCAGATGTTAGATAAATTAGATAAAATTTTGTTTAATCAATAAAATAGTTGATCAAATTCTTTTTTGAAGAGAATTATTCTTGGATTTGTAGTATATACTAGTTAAGATTAAAACCTTATTTTGAATTTTAAAAGGATCATTTTAGGAATTAATTAAGTTATTTAATTCTGGGGTTACATCAAATGGAAATGAGTGAAAAGGGTAGATCCATATTTGAAATTCTAAATAATATCGACTCATTTTTCCCCAAAAAATTATACCAACCTGATGGATTCGCGAATAATGGAAAAAACCAAGGCGAAATTATTGATCAGCTTGATAATCTTCTTAAATCCGATCTTAGTTATTCTAGTGGAAAAATTTTAGGTGCTATGACAACCGAGCCTCATGAATTTGCAAAGTTGGTATATGCAAAATATATGAATCGAAATTTAGGAGATCGTGGAATTAATCCTGGTACCGCTGAAATTGAGCACAAAACTATTTCTTTACTTGGCAATTTACTTGGAGATAATAATATTCAAGGTAATATGACAAGTGGGGGTACTGAAGCCAATTTGATAGCAATGTATCTCGCAAAACGATCAAAACCTTATGTTAAAAATCCTTCGATTGTCATTCCTGAATCTGCTCATTATTCATTTGATAAAGCAGCAGCTCTCATGGGGTTACAGTTACGGCGTGCTCGTCTTCAACAGGATTATGAACTGGATCTGAATCACTATGAATCATTGATTGATGAGAATACTGTTGGACTTGTGGGCATTGCTGGAACCAGTTCGCTTGGACTTGTGGATCCTATTGATAAAATTTCCCAATTTGCTCGCGATTATCAAATATATCTTCATGTAGATGCTGCGTTTGGCGGATTAGTTCTCCCCTTTATGGAAAAGTTCGGATACTATTATCCTACCTTTGATTTTCGGAATCCAGAGGTTTGTTCGATGACTGTTGATCCTCATAAAATGGGAATGGGAGTAAATCCTTCTGGTGCAATATTAGTGAGGAATTCTAATACAATTCATTCAAAATTTGAAATTCCTTATCTCGCTGGAGGATCCTTTAAATCTTTCAATATTCTAGGGACCCGCCCAGGTGCTCCAGCCATTGCTTTTTGGGCACTTTTACAATTCCTTGGAAAGGATGGTTTCATTAAAATAACAAAGAGCTGTTGGGAAAATACTCTCTATTTAGCTAATCAAATTACTCAAATCCCAGAAGTGAAAATTGCTACCACTCCACAAATGAATGTTTTAGGTTTAAAATTGACCTCAAAGGCTTCGATCAATTTTGATCAATTTGATTCTCGGCTTCGAGCGAAAGGATGGGCTCTTGGTAAATTTTCTCAATGGGATGTTATGCGAGTGGTGATGATGCCCCATGTAAAACGGGATCATTTAAAATCTTTCATTTCTGATTTAAAAGCTATATTTTAGTCTTCAATTGAATTTAAATAGCAAGATTTGTTAAAGGAATATATTGGTTATTTATGATTGAAGCAGTTCTAATTTCTGACGGGAATGGAATTCCACTATTTACTCATTTTTTTTCCAAACAATTTATCGATCCTAATTTGCTCCTCAGTTTTTTCTCTGCATTAAAAACCTTTGCGAGGTCCATGAGCCAAGAAGCGAATAATAAACTAAGATCAATCAAACTTGGAAAATATCTATTTGACTTTGAAAGTTCTTATTTTGAGCAATTTGAGCAAGAAGTTGATGTTTTAGTCATAACAACTGGTTTACCTCCTTCATTCTCTCATGCTTTGATAGATGAGATATCAGAATCATTCCTTTTATTTCTCGATGAGAACATTGTTGAAAATCCTGAATACATGAAATCAATGAAAATTGCTCAATATCCTAATTTATCTCATTTTTCAAACCATTTGAACAATTTAATTTTAAAAACAAATTCGAATCCTAATTTTAGGATGCATTCTGTCTCTAATATTCCAAATACAGCTTTTTCAATAATTAACTACATTTTTTCTCAAAACTCAAATCTTGCAGAAAGCTATGATTTCTCAGAACAAGAATTGATTGAACAGTTCATTGATGATTACTGCAAAAATCAATTGATTAATGATATTCAGAAAAAATTTAACATGAAAAGTCGAGAAAAATTCAATCCGTGGGATTAAATGTTGATTAAGTCAGGGTTTGTTTTAAAAACAATAATATCGGATATTTTTTCTCTATTGAGAATTGGACAACACTTTTAGTTACATTTATAGATATGTTTTTAGTTTAAATAGGTAAGATCTTTTTGTCGTATTTAATCGGAGGGAAAATATTGAATCGAATGGTTGGATTGGAAAAATTGAATGAAATTTCTTCAATGACTACTTATCGTGTAAAAGATGCATCAAAAGTCCATGATGTAATACAAAAATTAAATATTGAAACCAAATATTTTGCAATTTTAGTTAATGGTCAAAAAGCAGACTCCAACATGCAAATTGAAAGGAATGATGAAATTCTTGTGCTTCCAAAAATCAGCGGTGGCAAATAGGTTCTTTTTTTCTTCTCTTTTTCTTCTAAACCGATTTTTCCCATAATCCGCTATGATTTTTTAGATAAATAATTTTTCGGGTTATCGCTTTGAGATTTGATTAATGAAACATATTTTTTTGGGATGTTTCCTTTATTCTAACTAATAAGTAACTTTGTGAGAAAAATGGGAAATAAAGGCGAATGTGAACTTTGTGGAAATGAAACTTATACGTTGTTACGTAGAGAGGTTGAAGGAGTAATTATGGAAGTATGTCCTAATTGTCAAGATTTGGGAGATGTACCCAAAATAGATCGAAAAAGACAAGCTCAGGCACATGCAAGATCTCAGAGAAGTGAAAAATTTCGATCGATGGTATCTGCTTCAAGTTCTCCTATTGCACAAAGTAGAATGCCGGATAGTCCATATAAAGTGAAAAAGAGAGTTGTTCGCAAAGACCGATTTACTCAATATAAAATTGTTGATAATGCCACCAATATTTTATTAAAATATCGCACTACTAATCAATTAAGTAGCAAAGACTTTGCAAATTCCGTTTTTATTAAAGAAAACTATTATAAACGGATTGAAAAAGGAACAACTGCTCTATCTTTAGATTTAGCCCGGAAGTTTGAGAAAAAATACAAGTTAAAATTGGTAGAAATTGAGGATGCAGATGAAAAAGATGATTATTCCGAATTTCTTAAACAAAATAAATCTGCTCCCGAATCCATGGTATATTTTAAGAAACGGGGCCAAAAACCGGAATATGATTGATATTTAATGATAAAAAATTCTCACACTCAAAATTTAAAAATGGACCCATCGCTGATAGATCTGAAATCGGCGGTGGTTATCCAAATTTTTCATCCTTCTTTTAAACCATACGACAAAGAAGAGATGCTTGGACTTGTTAAAACAGCAGGATATTCGATTCATTCCTATATTACTCAGAATTTGCGGAAGAAAAATCCTCGGTTTTTTATGGGTAGCGGAAAAGTGAAACTGATTAAAGAAGTGCTTCATGATCATTTCAATCCTCAAAAAAAAACTAAGCATTCTGAAATTTCAATTGAAGATCCCGATTTCTCAAACGTTGATTATGCGGATGGAGCTATTATTAATGATAATGAAATTTGGGAAACAGGTATTGATTCATCATCAACATCAGAAGAATTTATTGAAAATCCAGAAGAAATAATCGATCTCACCCTTCCAGAAACCCTTAAAAATCGCCATGATCTGACAATTATTTTTAATAATCGACTTGGATTTGCCCAATTGACTAATTTACATGGTGCTTGGGATGTTAAAACCATAGATCGTGATGAACTCGTCTTAGAAATCTTCGAAAATCATGCTCAGACTCATGAATCGAAATTACAAATTGAATTAGCCCGACTGACATTACAAACTAATATTATTAAGAAGGAAATGGGTATCCATCTTCAGGAAAAACAAGGTAGAGGGCAACAAGGTAAAGGGATGAAAGCTTGGGAACCTCGGATGCGAGCTTTCCGAGGAAAAAAGCATAAAATTTCGCTTGAGCTGAACAAAATATCTCAAGGAAGGGCTCTTCGACGAAAATCTCGAAATAAATTCTTCAATGTGGGGGTTGTGGGTTATACGAATGCGGGTAAATCAACCCTTGTGAACAAGCTAGCTAAAGTGTCCTTAGAAACAGCTGATCAGGAATTCACAACAGTCACAACTACATCAAGAAAGGTTACTTTTCCAAAGTTTGATGAATACGGTCGATGGCAAGGACAAGAAATGATTTTGACAGATTCCGTTGGGTTCATTAGTGATATGTCTCGATTATTAATTGATGCCTTTCTCTCTACCTTGGAAGAACTACAATTTTCTGATTTAGTTATGATTGTCATTGATATCTCCGATGAAAAGTGGGATCGCATTCTATTAAAAATTGAATCTTCATTTGCAGTTATTGAACAAATTGGAGCCGCAGATATTCCCAAAATCTTTGTTTTTAATAAAACTGACCTTCTTTCTGGCGAATCTATAAAGGAACGGGTGACCAAGATTCATACCCATTTTCCGAATATTGATTCTCTTGCAATTTCGGCTATGGAAAAACAAGGTTTTGAAGATTTAGCCCAGTTATTAATTGAGAGAAAACTTCAATTGCATCGAAAATTAAAGTAATCTTTTTTCTACCACTTTAAAGAAAATATTTTATAAAAAAAACGGGAATTTAGAGTTTCTATTTAATAAGTATGCGAATTTGGCACGTAGGTTGGAACCCAGTTTAACAATCCTTCAGCATTGACATGATCCTTGATTTTAATCTGAACCCGACGCATATCATATTCCAAAAGCATTCCTTTTTTTGGTTTTCCCAATATCCTAACATTTCCTTGAAATAAGGGTGTAGTGTCAGTAAAATCATAATTTTCTATAGGATCGGTGGTTAATAATGCGTAAAGGGGATAAAATATCTTATGATTACCAGAATGGCCTTGTGGACATCGATTTAATCCTTCATGGGATGCAATAAGACAACCTTCATCGCAATAATGAAGTTCAATTCCACGATTATTGTTTATTTCATGAGGAATAATCTGGCCATAAGAAAGCGTTGTATGAAATCTTCCCATTTTAATTAATTCATACTCTTCATAAGTTCGTCTAACTTTGTTTTGGATGTAATCCTCAACTTTAGGATAGTTTTTTAAGACTGAATCGAATTTTGGCATAACCTTGAGTAAACCAGATATACAAGTTGCACCTGATCCATAGGATCCGAAATAAATTACATCATTTGAATGCGAATGATTTTCTAAAATATAATTAATTTGTGCCCAGACACTGGCCGAATACATATTGCCAAAATGCATGGGAACATTCAAGTGTGGAAAGAAATGCTCTCGATAATGTGAGGCTTTTTGAAGGACAGTATCGATAACACTGCGGGAATATCCATTCTGAAGTAAAATTTTGGAAATAAGAGATGGAAAATGCTTCAGACTGTAACGAATAGAAGGAAGTTTGCTCGTTAATCGAGATCGGGGAGGTTTTGGGTTAGAATTGAGAATATAATTTACAAAATGTTGAGACCGTTCCACAATTAATTTTTGAACAAATTTGACTGGTAGTTTTGAAAAGGGGGCATGGAATGCATAGTAATCTGCTTGAATCTCCCCTATGTGTTTGTTTAGATCATCAAAAGCTGCCATTTGAAAATTTAAATAAGAATCTACGGAATATTTACCAAATACTTTAGCATTTTTTTGTCCCGCTGCTCGATAAAAGTCATTCACATTTCCAGAAACTTTTCCAAATTTATGACTGAAGGCGGCGATACGAGGATTTTTAGTCAGAATTAATGCCACTGCTCCAGCCCCTTGGGTAGGTTCTCCAGGAGAATGCATATCATAAGAACTTATATCAACTCCAATCACAAGGGCTTTATTTATAATACCATTTTCAATCATAGCAATAGCATTTAAAATTGCTAAAGTTGCACCAGCACAAGCGTTATAAATATCTTGGGTTATTGAATTCGGCGATACGCCCAAAATATCTGCTAAAATGTTCGAAACAGATTTCACAGCATATGTGATTGTTTCCGTTCCTACGAATATAGCATCTATTGTTTTTGGATCGACTTGTCCCCGAATTAAGGCATTTTGCGCCGCCTTAACTGACATAGTAACACAATCTTCATTGGGGTCTGGAATCCGCATTTCATGAAGAAGCAACCCATCGCGAAATTTTTTGGGATCTATCTTACGATTTATTGCCAAATCATCAAGATCCAAATAAAATTGAGGTGTATAGAAGCCAATGGAATCAATACCGACATTCTTGAAAAATCCATCAGACATCATATTAATAATATTATGAAGTGGTTATTTTATATAGTTTTTTGTAGCCCAAAATTATAGTTACCCTTCAAAAAAATAGTACAGTTGCTTAGGTAAACTCAAAAAACGAAAATTTTTTTTAATTTGCCGCATTTTAAAAAATAGAAATTTTTATCTGAAACTAGGCGGCGGTATTCAAGTGGTTACGAAGCTGGACTGCTAATCCAGTGCCTTTCGAGGCGCGAGGGTTCAAATCCCTTCCGCCGCGCCATTTCTTTTTTCTCTATTCTTGTTCTTCATCACAATTTCATTGACTCTCATCTTTTTCTTCTAAACGGATTTCTGTGGGTTATGTCATTATCAGTTAGCTTTCGAACCAAATTTTTTCAATTTACCTAAAAAATTACTTTAGAATATTCAATTTTGGTTATAAAAGTGAAATTTGTATGGGAAAACTAGCACGAAAAGTTGCAATTGTTGGAGCCGGAATGTCAAAATTCGGGTTTAATTATCCAAAAATGCGTATGATAGACATGTGGCAGGAAGCATGGTTAGAAGCGGTTAAATTAACTGATAAGGGAATTAAACCTGAAGATATTGATGAGCTCTTTTTGGGTAATTTTACTGCTGATTTGTTTAATCATCAAGGGCATCTAGCTCCTTTAATGGCAAATTTAATTGGACTCTCTCCAAAACCATCTTCTCGGTTTGAAGCGGCTTGTGCCAGTAGTGGAATTGCTTTCCGTCATGCTGTAATGAGTATTGCTTCAGGGATGAATGATGTGGTTTGTGTTGGAGGGGTGGAACAAATGAATGAGCTTAATACGGCAGGGGTGACCAGTGCCTTAGCTGCTGCTGCTGATACAACCTATGAATATTATGCAGGGGCCACTTTTCCAGGACTTTATGCTGCAGTCGCCACGGCACATTTTCATAAATATGGAACCACTTCTAAAGATCTTATGAATATAGCAATAAAAAATTATGAAAATGGAAAGGAAAATCCGTTTGCGCATGTTCAAAGCACCATTCCTGAAGTTATGGCTAAAGCGATTGAAAAAGCGAAAAAACGCGGCCAACCTGTTCCAAATTGGAAGGATGAATACGAGTTTCTAGAATCATCCAAAAATCCCATGATTGCTTCTCCTTTACGTCTCTTTGATTGTAGCTTAGTGACAGATGGAGCAGCCATTATATTTTTAGCTTCGGAAGAACTAGCTTATAAATTCACCGATCATCCGATTTGGGTAAGTGGTATTGGACAAGGAAGCGCTTCTCTCAGTTTGCATGATCGCAAAGATGGAAAATTGACCACTTTTGATGCTACCAAAGAAGCAGCTCGACAAGCGTATGATATGGCTGGGTTAACACCAGAAGATATCCAAATTGCTGAAGTTCATGATTGTTTCACCATTGCTGAATTAGTTGCTCTTGAAGATCTTGGTTTTTATAAACCTGGTGAAGCTGTTAAAGCTATTGCAAATGGGGAAACCAAGCGGGATGGAAAACGGCCCATTAATACTAGTGGAGGCCTAAAAACTAAAGGTCATCCTGTGGGTGCAACAGGGGCTTCTCAAATTGTGGAAATCTATAAACAACTTGCAGGAAAAGCCGAACGAAATCGGCAAGTTCAAGGTGATTTAAAAGTAGGGCTTGCTCAAAATTTGGGTGGATCAGGGGCTACAGCCACGGTCACCATCATGACTAAGGAGAAACTATAGGAGTGTTTTATTATGTCAAACGAAAATATGATCACTGTTAACAATTATTTTAAATATCTTGCCGAAAAAAAGTTGATGGCTTCAAAATGTCCTCATTGCAATCAGATTGATTTACCTCCCCGAAGACTTTGCTCTGAATGTTTATCGGAAGCTGAATGGATCGAATTATCGGGAAAAGGTGCACTTAAAACCTTCTCTTCGATATATGTAGGGTCCAAGGCTATGATGGATAAAGGTTATAATCGGAAGAAACCTTACGTCTTTGCTGTCTGTCAGATGGAAGAAGGACCCAGTGTGGCGGGACAATTGATTGGGGTTGATGAAACTCAACCAGATAAAATTACAATTGACATGGCTGTTCAAGTCACATTTTTGAGAGCTGAAATCGGTGTTGACAAAGAAGGCAATCCCTTATATCGATGGGACGTTGGATTTGAACCTCAAAAGTAAAAGATCTCATCTTTTTAAGTTACTTCTTTTTTTTATTATCATTTTTTGAAATTATCTAAAGGAATTTATCAATTTTTGATCACCATCTTCTAATTTTTGTGTAAAATATTGCATTTATATCAAATTTTTTGTTCTATTATATCAATTGGGAACAATTTCCCGCATGTATTTTCGGTTTACGCAATTCTACAGTGAAATCACATTTAAATTGGAGCGTTATATTTTAGAAAATTAAAGTGGTGTCTTATGAAAAAAGTTGTTGATTTAGAAACGATAAAGCCTCTCTTTAAAGATGGTATGACTATCATGGTTGGTGGATTTTTAGGCTGTGGAGCGCCTGAACGACTAATCGATCTTATTATGGAATTAAAATTAAAAGATCTTACTATTATTGTCAATGATACTGCCTTTCCAGATCGCGGTGTTGGCCGCTTGGTTGGCAAAGGTATCATTAAAAAAGTTATATGTTCCCACGTTGGAACCAATCCTGAATCTAAACGATGCCTCAATGCAGGACTTATGGAAGTTGAATTTTATCCACAGGGAACTTTGATTGAAAAGATTCGAGCCCAAGGATTTGGTTTAGGGGGTATTTTAACCCCAACTGGAATTGGTACTCCTGTTGAAGAAGGTAAACAAAAAATATCAGTCGATGGACAAGAATTCATTTTAGAACCGCCATTGAGAGCCGATTTGGCAATTATCAAAGGTACCAAGGTTGATGAGTTCGGAAATGTCTTTTACAGCAAATCTACCCGAAATTATAATCCTACTGTAGCAATGGCTGCTGATATCACAATATGCGAAGCTCAAGAATTAGTAAAAGTCGGCGAAATTGACAAAGATATTGTTCATACCCCAGGCATTTTTGTTAATTATATCATAGAAGGAGTTGTTGCATAGTGATCAACGACAGAAAAGAAGCCAACATTGTTATTGCCAAGCGTGTAGCTAAAGAATTAAAGGATGGCCAAGTCGTCAATTTAGGTTTTGGAGTTCCCATGATGGTCCCTCAATTTATATCTAAGGATGTTAATGTCATTTTCCATTCCGAAAATGGGTTGGTTGGGATGGGTGCAGATGCTCCTTCAGAAGCTATTGATAAAGACTTGACTAATGCTGGTGGTGTTTATGTCACCATTGAAGATTATGGTTCTTATTTTGACAGTCCAACCTCCTTTGGAATAGTTCGTGGAGGTCATTTGGATTCCACCATTTTGGGCGCTTTTGAAGTAGATCAAGAGGGAAATTTGGCAAATTGGGCCGTTCCGGGAAAATTTATTCCGGGGATGGGTGGGGCAATGGATCTCGTGACAGGGGCTAAGCAAGTTATTGTTGCTATGTTCCATACAGCCAAAGGATCCCCAAAAATTTTGAAAAAATGTTCTTTACCGCTCACTGGAGCTAAAGTTGTTGATAAAATCATTACCGAATTTGGTTTATTTGAAGTAACACCCCAAGGTTTGATTTTAAAAGAAATTCAGAAAGATTCTTCGCTGGACGAAATTCGTAAATATACGGAAGCTGATTATCAAGTGTCACCCCAACTTAAACGAATGGATGATGGTTCCCCCATCACCGCTTAAAACTCTTTCCTTTTTTTTAACAAACTAATTATTCAATGCTTAATTAATTGTATTAATTACATAAGCACCAAAAAATGCTTTTTTATTTCCAGTGTGTGTAAAAAATGCTTTTTTATTCCTTTTGTAAATTTAGTAGGTATATTTAATGTTATTTAAAGAAATGGACATTAGTCCAAAAATTATTCGGGCGCTAGAAGACAATCACATTGCTTCTCCAACCGAAATCCAAGAAAAAAGCATTCCCCACGGGCTTTCTATACGAAAATCCCATGTTATAGGTCAAGCAAAAACAGGATCTGGGAAAACTTTAGCCTTTGCGATCCCCATCATTGAAAAAATTGATTTGAAAAATCGTCATATCCAAGCAGTCATCTTAGTTCCTACTCGGGAATTATGCAAACAAAATGCCTCAGTGTTCCGTTCCATCACCACGTATAAAAAAGTCAAAATCGTAGAAGTGTATGGCGGAGCTTCGATTCGTCTCCAAATCGAGCAAATTAAAAATGGGGGCCAAGTATTAGTTGCCACTCCTGGACGGTTAATTGATTTAGTCCGCCAAGGAGAAGTGAATTTTAAATGTGTTAACTTCGTTGCGTTGGATGAAGCAGATCGAATGCTTGATATGGGATTCTTCCCGGATATCCGCTTTCTATTGTTGGATGCCATGCGTAATGTCTCACCTCGATTATTCCTATTTTCGGCCACATTGTTGGAAGAAATTAAAAAATTGATTTATAAATTTACGAAAAATGATACTGTTCATGAAATTGATGTGAGTAAAGATTCCTTAACTGTCGAAAATTGTGATCAATATGCTTATTACGTTGATAAAAATAAGTTCTGGAATTTTGTGAAAATCTTAAATAATGAACTTCCTGAGTTTTCCATAATCTTTACTAAAACTAAACGTAAAACCCAAGAACTTTGCCGTAGATTGAATGCGGAGCTTGGTCTTAACTTTAATCTTAAAGCGGGTTTTATTCACGGTGATTTAACACAGGCAAAGCGTGAAGAAACAGTCGCTAAATTCCGGGAACATAAATTAAATTGTTTAGTTGCTACTAATGTCCTTGCCCGAGGTTTGGATTTTCCAAAAGTATCTCATGTGTTCAACTATGATTTACCTCGCGATCCAGAAGATTATGTTCATCGAATTGGAAGAACTGCCCGAACTGCAGGTATTGAGAAAAATGTTGACAATGGAAAAGCCGTGTCTATTGTTGCCATGAATCAACGGGAGTTAATGTTCAAAATTGAAAAATTATTGAAGTATGATATAGAACGTCGTTCGGTTGATGATCCAACTAATAAAGTAGTGCTTCCTAAAATTGAAAAACCTGAAGTCCCAGAATGGTTTACCACTCCTGATACGAAAAAATCCCCCAACAAAGCAAAATCTGATCGCCGCAAAAACCGAAATGGGTCTAAACAGAGACGTAATAAATCCTCTCCTTCTAATTTCCCAAAGAGAAAGAGTTTTTCACAACGAAGTGGTAATCCTAAGCGAAGCGAAGCTCCAAAACGAAATAATGGGTCGAAACGCTCTGATGCTTACAAAAAGAATGATGCTCCAAAAGGAATGGCGCCTCCAAGTAATTCAAATGCTCCAAAAGTAAGTGTTGCTCCTAAACGAAGTTCTTCTCCTAAACGAGCTTCTACCTTAAAAGTGAGTGAAGCCCCAAAACGGAGTGGTTCAACTAATTTAGCTAAATCCAAAAGACGTAAGAATCGAAATGGGAATAAGAAGAAAAAGTCTTATTCATCAAAAAATCGCCAAAAAATTGAAATCTTATAATTTTTTTTACTTTACTAATCCCAGTATTTTTCGAGTTTCGGCAGGAGTTGCAATTTCTCGCCCTAACTCTTTTGCAATTCTAACTGCTTTTTCCACCAATTCTCCATTTGATTTGGCGAGCACTCCTCGAGAAATATAGACATTGTCCTCAAAACCCACTCGAACATGTCCGCCGAGTACTATTGAAATTGCGGCCATTTGCATTTGATATCGCCCCATCGCGCATACAGTGAAGGTTGAGCCCAAAGGAATACTATCTACCATAAACGTCAAATCTCGAGGGGTGGCACTCATTGCTCCTGAAACTCCTAACACCATATTAAAGTGCATTGGGGCATCAATCAATCCTTTCTTGTGCATTTTAATGGCCATGTCAATATGTCCCTTTTCAAAACATTCGCATTCGGGTTTGATTCCGCGTTCTTTTATCTTTATGGCGAAATTTTTAATGGTGTTTTCTGAATTGACAAAAATATCATCCCCTCCAAAATTACAGGTTCCACAATCGAGGGTGGCCATTTCTGGAGATAACTCTGTCGGTTGTAAACGTTCATCATCGGTCATTCCTACTGCCCCACCGGTCGAAGGTTGGATTATAACATCTGAGCAACGTTTTCGAATTTCCTCCATACAAGCTTGAAATCGTGCTTTATCTTGGGTAGGAGTTCCATCATCATTTCGCACATGTAAATGAATGATACTTGCTCCCGCTTTATAGGCTGATTCTGCTTCTCTTCCAATTTCTTCAATTGTGTATGGAACCGCTGGGTTATGTTCCTTCATCACTTCTGCACCGCTTATCGCTGCGGTTATGATCAATTTTTCCATATGATTACTAATATGGACTTTTTATTAAACACATATTTCTTTCTTAGAAAAGGATTTGAACTGGTTTTTGTTATTAAAAAAAATTGTAAAAAACTGGAAACTCAACACAAATTATAGAAATTGTTTTAATTCTTCTAGAGATTCTTTGATAACTTTTGCCACATATTCTAAATCCTCCTCGGAATGACGGTAAGCAATGTAACCATGATGATATGGTTGGAGGAAAACACCTCGACGGATTAAACGGGTATAGAATTCATTCCGCAATTTCTTATATAACTTGTTAGGATCATGATCAAAGGTGATAAAGGGCATCCAAGGAGCACCGGAAAAAGTACACGCAATTCCGCTTTCTTTGATGATTTTTTCAATCATAGCTCCGAATTTTGTCCCTTTTTCTCTGATCACATCCAAAATCTTATCTCGTTCCATAATTTCAATGGTTTTCAGCGCAGCGACTTGAGCCAAACTGTTTGGGAAGAATGTGGAACTTAAAAACACTTTGTCTGCTAATACATCCATAAATTCGCTTTTACCTACCACCACACCAATAGGATAGCCATTGGCAATCGCTTTCCCAAAGACGGACATATCGGGTGTAACTCCAAATTCTTTTTGGGCTCCGCCCAAATTCACTCGAAATCCGCTCCGAATCTCATCAAAAATGAGTACAGTTCCATTTTTTTCTGTAATCTCTCGAATACCTTCCAAAAATCCCTGTTTTGGCATCTCTACTTCATGTGCAAGAGGGTGTCCTACTGGAGTAATGATAACTCCAGCTATTTCAGGTCCATACTTTTCAAATAATTCTTTTACCTGCTCTAAATTGTTATATTCAAATTCGATTACATCCTCATAAGTCTTTGGGAGAACTCCACCCTTTACTTCTACACACCAATCATGCCATCCATGATAGCCACAGCGCAAAATTTTTGTTCGATCTGTATATCCTCGTGCGACTCTAACTGCCGTTGTGGTTGCGTCTGATCCTGTTTTCACAAACACACTTTTTTCACATGATGGGATCAATTCGGTAAGTTTTTTTGCCAGTTTATTTTGGATTTCTTGGGTAAGGGAGAAACAGAATCCTTTATTCTGTATCTGAGCAATAACTGCATCATCAATCTCTTTTTCCTTATGCCCTATGATAATAGGTCCATATGCACAAAGCATATCGATATATTCATTTCCATCAACATCTTTCACTTTTCCACCATCAGCGCTTTCAAAAAAGATAGGATATTCACCTACAACAAAATTATAGGGTCTACGTATTCCCAAAATGGCACCTGGAATTACTTCAAGAGCTTCTTTGTAATATTGTTCGGATTTTTCAAGTTTTAATTTTTCTACCATTGGTATCACCTCATGAGTAAAAATGCAATAATTTTGTTTATATTGTATTCGATTAAAAATGTGATCTAATTTTTAGCTAAAGAGAAAAGATAGGTAATTTAGTAAAAAAAAAGGGGGAACAGAAATGATTCATTTCATATAATTGAAAAAAATTGATTTTAAGACGATAAATGAATATTGAATTTGAAATAAAGATATATTGAAAAGAAAAGAATTCATTCTATTTGAGTTTCAAGCAATTTAATCAAATCTATTCCATCAAAATTGCATGGGAAATCAATTAGTTAATTTTTTAAGGAGTAAATACATCATTCGGTATTTTCATTTAACATGTCACCTCAAAGTTAGAAAACAGGATTATTTTCCGGACAATTAGGATTATGCATTTTTCTCAGATATTTTTTAGATTTGAGTATATAAACTCAAAATATTTCGAAACACTTTTTTAATTTAACGATTCAGTAATTAACAGTCAACGTGAATTTTATACGAAAAATATCTTCAAAATCTCTATAAATATGAATACGTATATTAAAATTGATTTCAATACCCCTTCATTATTCAACAAGTTTAACCAAATGAACTTTAAAAAAAGTAGATTTGATCTACTTGGTTTTTAAAGGACATTCTTAGATTTTTTGATCTAATTGGTTTTTAAAGGACATTTTTTTTATTGTGGGAGTTGTACATCGTTTGGAACATTCATTTATCATTCACCTCACGAATGGAAAACTGCAAAAAATTAATCGTAATAAGGGTTTTTTCATACATTTTTCTCATTAATTAATTAAGTCAATATTTTTAAAATCATATATTTTTCATAGAAAGATTTTTCTTTCCAGATGAATCAGTAATTAACAGTCAATGGGAATTTTATACGAAAAATATCTTCAATATATCTCAAAATATGAGCTTCTATTCGAAAGAATTCCTAATTTCATTTTTAAAAATATTTTATTTCATAGTGATCCTAATGAAATTTCTAATTTTCAAAAAAACTTTGGGTTATTATTGAGTGAATCTATCCATCTTCATTCGAATTACAAGGACAATTATATTCAATTGGTAGAATTTGCTTCTATTATCAGTTTCATGGATGAAAGATATTTAGACAACAGAAATATCATTTCTTTTATATTTCTTCTCCATTTTAAAAACAATGAATTATTTGAATTAAAGCCAATTTATCAAGAGATTTTGGATCATTTTTCAGGGATCATAAATAATTCGATGGTTTATCTCTCATTTATCGAGAATTTTCTTCAAAATATATCTCTAGAAATTGTTTTTAAGACTTTTATTCCATTTTTATCAGAGAATATCAGTACCCATGATTTTATTCAAGGGTTATTTTATACCTATGGAAATTATATCGGAAAAAATATCAATTTAGGCTTTATTAAGAAAAATCTCCATAAATCGAATAGGGATCTTCTTCTAAATAGGAAAGGCTCCAATTCTGAAATTTACACTGGAAGTATGATTTTAAATTATTTTGTTGTTAATCAATATAATAATCTCAATCTTGGTATTTACTACGTCAACATAATTCTTGCTAATGGAATCGATCAGAATAAATTTATAAAAAAAATTATCCATAAAATACCATACGTTAATATTATTAGGAAGGAAGGATATGATTTATTCCTTTATTCCATCCTTCCTCGAAATTCTCTTAATTTTTTAGCGAAATTTCTTAATTCATTAAAGGAAAGTGGATACATAATTAGTTATAACTTATTAGAAATTAAAAAAGCGAACTATAATATTAATTATAATTCAAAAATTTCAAGTGAAACAAACATTCTTTCGATCTTTCCCTTTAATTCTAAAAAATATTTTTCCAAAATCAATGAAAAAAGAAAAAATTCATTTAACCAGAAAATTTCACATAATTCAGAACTTTTTTATGCAAATGGCAGTAAATTATCCGACAAGATCGAAATTGATTCTTTAGATTTATTTCTATTCTTCAATTCACGTATGCTCCTTTCAAAACTTCAAGAATTTAAAACAATGAGAGAATTTTTGAAATTCATCAAACTAACCATTAAAACGAGTGAGTTTCCTGTTTTAATTAAAAATTATCCAAATTTTAGTCAATTGAAAAAAACTTTCATCCATCTTAATCAAGATAAGGTTTTTCAACGGTTTTCCTCATTGAATGAAATTTTCAAATATTATAAAAATCAAAGCTATGAAAATAAGAATGAAATTAAGCTTCTCAAATTGATAGAATTTTTCGGATTTACGAGTACAGAATCAATTGAAAAATTAGATTTAGAGATTGACTTATTCCCAACTTTAGCTGATATTAAAAGAAATTTTTCTCAAGTCAAAAATCATTCTTTCCAAATCATTGAAAACAAGTTTATCTCTCTAATATACAATGATTTATTAAGAAATTCGAAGATAATGGCCATTAATTCATTTTTTAATTCACACAAGGAGGTGATAAAATTTTTTATTTTAAGCAAATATAAATTGGATTGGATCGATGAGGTATTTCTCCTATTTGTGTCAATAAAATTTCAACAAGTTCTACCATATAGAAAAATAATGCATCATAAAGGTATATTTGCAAACATATCTTCCTTTTTAATCATATCTAAGTTACTTTTGTTAGAAAACATTGATTCTTTGTCAATTCTTTACAGAAACTTCTCAAAAGCATTCGATCCTTCCATGATTACCTTTTTTAATTACAATAAACAAGAATGGAATTTAGAAAGTTTTAATCTTGATTTTTTAATTAACGAAGCAAAAAAACGAGTCACTCGAATAATACCAAGCAAAAATCTGCATTTGAATACAAATTTTAATCAAAAGTGCTCTATTAAAAGTAAATTTAACTATAATTATTTATTCAAAAATTTAAACTATTTTAATCAATTGAATAGTTTTTCCAAGACCTTAGGTTTAAATCGTACAAAGATCCAATCGATTTTTAAAAAAATATTCCTAAATCGCTGTGTTTTAAATAATAACATATACTCCTCCATTGTTGGAAAATTTTCAAATGATCTAAATGAGATTACACAATATTACTTTTCAGATCTTAAAATTTATCCACCAATCTCAAAAATGAAGAGAATATTTATCTTCATCAAACCACCTAATAGAGGAATCAATCCACTTATTTTTCAGAAAGATGAATTACTGAAGGGTTTATTAATGCTTGGTCTTGAAAATTGCTATTATTTTGGTGGGAATGAGAATGGGTTTTTAATTTTAGAATATTACCTTCCAGAACAAATATATTATGATCAAAACTCAAATTTTCAACGATTGATTAAAAATATTAAATTAAAATTTCAAATTAGCTTACACTCTCATGAATTAACTGAAGAAAGACGTTTTTTTAATGAACATGCTCTCTATCCTCTGGATTGGCGGTATCAGAATTATTTACTATTAAAAAAAGTGAAGAAAAAAGATGCTGAGTTTTTTGTCAATCCACATGAGATTCACTATGACTATAGTTTTCACACTTTATCTGAGGATCTCAAAGCGATGCTCAAAAAATATCAAACTAATCAAGATCTTTCTGAAACTGAAGTTCAACTCCTTTTCAACAATAATATCTTGTATCAACCTCGGTTTTTTAAATGGGAATTCTGGCAAATAATCGGCTATCCATTCACTATGTGCCTAATCATTGAGGATTCTCAAACAAGAGAAAAAGAAATTCGAGCCTTGGTAGAACAACTACCCACTGGACAAATACTTTATACTAAAAATTCCCAGAATGACGCTCAAAAATTGGTTATTTTTTTGCATTTGCGTGAAAATGTACAAATTTTATATGATAAACTCTATTCAATCTTAGAATCTTATCATCTCGACTTTTATATCACTCCCATTATCCCATATGATATTTATTATGAAAAGGACATTAGTAAACTTCTAAATATTTCTCGAAAACAACCATTCTTTCTAGCGAAAAATAATCAAGATTATCTAGAAATACCTCTATTTCTACCAAAAAAAAGATACCAGACTTATTCCATGGCGGAACAAATATGTATGTATGAGGTGATTGAGAATTTATATCCAAAAATTAGGAGCAAACTAACTACAGTTATTTGGTTAGATTTTAAGAAGATTTGTGGTGAATTACAAGAAAAAAAACAATTGAATGAAGAAACCCTCCATCATCGAGTATCGAAGCTATTTAAATGCTAAACCACTAGGGGAAGTTGGTACTGTAGATTGGGATATTGGAATCAAATTTCGCTGCTTGTTTTTCGGTACAACACAAGTTCCACTGGCACGACAAACAACAATAGGTTCTGTGAGCACATCACAAGCACTATCATTTAAATCCGGTCGAGGAATAATTACTTTGCGAGCTTCGAACTGCATCTTCCGGGAACTATTGCCGATTCCAATAATTTCACCCGTGGCTTCAATGTAATCGCCTGCATAAACGGGGGCTAAGAACTCAACATTGTCATAAGCTCGGAAAAGACCTTCATCACCATCATTTCGAATTAGCAACTCTGTGGCAACATCACCAAAAAGATTAAGCATTTTCGCGCCATCAACTAAATTCCCACCATAATGGGCATCATGCATGGACATTCGCATTCGGATTATTGATTTCATAAAAATATCTCCAATTGTGTTAAACCACTCCCTCCAAATATAATCTTTGTAAATAGGTCGAAGAACATGCTATTAATTTAAGATTGTTAAAAGAAATTCGTAATTCAGACAGTCTTATTTGGAAAAACATCTTTTTTTTTGAATTTCAGCTCCATTGAATAGATGATGGGGATCCTAATTTCTTGATGAAACGTTGTAATAAATAGTGAAGAAATCCCAAGCAAACAGTCCTTCAGAGGTAATTGAGATTCTTCCGCGAACTTTACTTTCAATATCAATGAAATGATTACCAAGAAGTTTGTCCAAATAGCGGAACTTGAGTTTATTATATTCACCAGAAGTAGATGAGAAAATTTCATCTGGGTGACGTCTTTTCATGAGCTCCAAGCAATCCTTCTTGGAAATTGAGGTGGTACCATGGTTATCCATTTCAGTTTTCATATCATTTAGAAATAATATAAGGGGTTTTCCAGGCACATCCATATGGTATAATGGAATATTCAACTGCTCTTTAGATATTTTCCCAATAGAAAAATCTTTTTTAATAAAATACGGCCGAATTTGAAATAGAAGACAAGCTAACATTCCAGCAGCTGCGGCAAGATTCCCTCCGGTAGATATACTATAGTTTAGTATGTTTTTCTTGTCTATCTCAGACTTAATGATGCGGGCAATTTCTAAAATAAAATCACTAAAGCTTTCCAAATTGCAACGTTTGACGATTACCTCAATCCTTAAATCTCTGAGACGAGATTCCGCTTCTTGAACGATAGTTTGGAACAAATCTTTATCGTCCATAGTGACCAAGTACACCTTATCAGCCTTCCCTTGAATGGCAGGAATTACGATTCTATCAACATCATCATCACCAACAGGAATAACATGGACTCGTTCTTGATATATCATTGTCTTAATTCTCTATACTAAATGCAATTTTTACTTTGAAAAAAAAGTTTTCATTATTCACAATAGTCACATTATTTATGTGACATTGGTAAATTAAATACTTGAGTTATTTTTAAGTGTGTACAATGAAAAAACTTTCCTCCCCAGCAAAAACGCACAAAATATCGACATTAATTCTCACAGAATTGGAATATTGCCATGTTATCAACAAATTTACCGGTCAAGTCAACCTTATTGAAGGACCGTACCGAAGAATAAAATATCTGTGGTGGAAAAAACTATATGGAACTATTCGAGAAAAAATAATAATAAAAGAAGGGCAATATGCTACTATAATCAATCCTCATGACTCAAAGAAGCGAATTATTAAACATGGTGTGCGCGAGATTCGGCAAGGGCCATGTATATTTTCATTATATCCTGGAGAAATACTGGAAGACGGAAAAATTTACAATAATTATGTTCTGGCCCATGATAGAGGACTTATTATCAGATGTATACAAGATTATCGGGAAGATGAAATAATGCACAAAGCGGGGGATATCTGGATGAGAAAAGGACCCATGATATATTATCCGCATATATACACCAAAATTGAGAAGGAAATAGAGGCAATTAGTTTAGGTGCACAAGATGGCCTATATATAAAGAATTTTAATACAGGGCAAGTTCGTTTAGAGAAGGGACCTCAAACTCTGATGTTGACTCCCTTTGAAGAACTCTATTATAAGCACTATTCAATCGCGGAACAAAGAGCCTTAAAGATCCTTGGAGTTCAAATTGATGCATCCCGGGCTATACCTTTGAAATTAGAAACGGAAGAAATTGCCATGATCAATTCTGGTGAAACACAACGAGTAGAAATAGGACCAAAAATGCTCTTGTTAGAACCCTTTGATCGGCTTAAAACATTGATTATTAGTGGTAAAACCCCCAAGATGCCAAATATCTTGACTAAATGGAAGATTTTTTTGGGTCCAATGTTCGTTTCTGATCAGCTATGTGTGAGAACCAAAGATAATGCGGAGTTATTGATTCATCTTAGATATAAAACCCGGTTCAATATAGATCCCAAAAACTTGAAAAAAATTTTTGCGGTGGAAGATTTTATCGGATATGCGACCGAAACCATGGCTAGCATCATCCGACAAGAAGCTGCCCAACACAATTTTGAAGAATTTCATTCTAAAGCTGCTGAATTAATCGAACCTGTTCTTTTCAAGCATGATCTTACCTATTTTCGTTTTGATGAAAATTATTTCGAGATCTTCGGGCTTGATATTAAGAAAATCCTACCTCAAGATGCTGAAATTGCGAATCAACTCAATGCCGCCATTAAATCCAATATGGATGTATATGTGAATAAAATTCAACAAACTGCTCAATTAGAAGCGGAACGGCAATTGGTGGAAGGACGAATCGAAATAGAAGATACAAAACAAGCATTATATGAGAAGGAACTGGCAAATTTTAAATTTAAAGAGATCGGAAATGCTAAAATTGAAGCTGAAGCCTCAATAGAGCGAACACGAGGGGAAATGGAATCCATTCAAATGCGAGAATCTATAGTTAATCAAGGAGAGGAACTACATTTGAAAAATACTCTCTTATTACTTGAAAGTTCTACAACAGAAGAATATCTGCGATTACAACAAGTTAAATCTTTTCAAAATGTCGAAAAAACGGTGATTTTGCCGACTGATTCAAAAATTTTTGTTCCCATGGGTGATATTAATCCCTATGGTCAAAAGAAACAAACATCGATGATATAAACTAGAAAATATGCAGAGTACGTATTTAAGAAAATAGTGATATAATCCAAAAATCGCTTAATAATTTTAATAATTTCCAAAAGAAATGAAACTTTTTAATCAAAAATCGCTAAATTATAAGTACTTTTTATCAAAAATGAAAAAAAGTGGTGCGATACCTTTCGCATAGCTACCACAAAAGAAATTTTTGATTAAATCCTTGACAGGTAAGGTAAATTCGATGAAATGGAATTTTGAAGGAAAAACTATATTAATTACTGGTGGAGCCTCAGGAATAGGACTGAAAATCGCCACCGATATGGCTGAAAATGGTGCTAATGTCGCCATTATTGATTTAAACCAAGAAATGGGAAATGAAGCGGTTGAAAAATTAAAAGCAATTACTAACAAAGAAATCTTATTCTTCCACGGTTCTGTATCTGATAAAGTCTTTGTTGATGCCTCGGTTGATGCAATTTTCAATAAAATAGGAGATATCGATTTTTTGGTTAATTGTGCTGGAATTTTACGTGATTTCCTAGTCAGTCGTTTTGATGAAGCAAAATGGGATCTAACCATGGAAGTGAATTTGAAAGGGGCTGCGATTTGCTCTCAAGCAGTGGTTACAAAATGGGTGAATCTTTCCCGTGCCAAGGCGAAAGAAAAAGGAGAAAAATACCTTCCAACTCTAGATAATAAACCACGTGTAGTCATTCACGTGGCTTCCTTAGCTGCTGAAGGAAATGCAGGGCAATTAGCATATTCTGCTTCCAAAGCAGGGGTTATAGGGATGACGCTTACCATGGCAAAAGAACTCGCGAGATATAATATTCGAACCCATGCACTAAAACCAACTTTGATTGAAACTCCAATTATTGGAAACCTCTTAAAGAAGGATGATGGTAAATTCCGAAGTTATTATGAGGGTAGAATTCCGTTTGGAATTGGAAAAACATCTTATGTGAGTGATCCTGTATGTTTTCTTTGCAGTGAAGGAGGATATTTCATGAATGGAGCCATTATTCCGATTAATGGGGGAAAGATGGATGGTCTTTAAAGATCATTTGGAGAGAACCTAAATGGACATCATGACTGGCGTTGATATATTGGATGGGGAGATAAAGAAGAAACTCTCTACTAAAAATATTTACAAGATTTTCAATAATTTTATAACACCTCTAATAACGGAGGAAGAGCGGGCATTTCTCTATGAATTAGAAGATTTTTTGTTGAAAGAAATAGAGCCCAAACTGGATTATTCCAAAGAAGTCTATGATCTTTTTCCAATATTGGGTAAAAAGAACTATATGCAACGATTGAATAAATTTGGGGATATGGAACATTATGGGATGCGTTATGAATTGCTTCTCGCAATGGCCACTACAATCATGGATCCTGAATTAGATCTCGCTCGAGTTGTCTCTGGGTTAATTTTTACCAATCCAATCTTTCAACATGGCAGTACGGATCGAGCACAAGAAATCCTTGCCGAAACAATCTCTGGTCGAAAAGTCGGCTGTATTTGTATTACCGAACGCACTCAAGGATCCGATGCGGTCAACATGAAAACTACGGTTCAAGATAATAATGATCACTTGGTGTTTAATGGGGAGAAAGTATATACTACCAATGGACCTGTAGCGGATTATTTTATTGCCTATGGGGTATCCGATGTAACGAATCCTCGGGGAACCATGTATCAAGGCATAATAGAAAGGGATTTTAAAGGATTAGAAACTCATCGACTTGGAATCAATTCTGTTCCTCGAGTGGAAATTGGTCAAACAATTTTTAGTAATGTGAAAGTGCCCAAAGAAAACATTATTGGTGGGCGAGGACAAGGTTACAAAAACTTATTCACCGGTTTAGTTGCCGAACGGGATACTATTATTGGCTCTAGTTTAGGAATAGGTTGGCTTACAGCTATTACTTCGCTTATTTATACCAATAATCGCCAACAATTTGGAAAACCCATATTTAATAATCAAGGTGTGTCTTTTCCAATTACAAAACTATTCACAGAATTGATGTCTGCCACAGTTCTCGGACTTACAACGGGTATTGAATATCGAAAGTTATTGAAATATCCAGATCAAAAATTCGTCAAATATAATGCCGCGTTCAGCTCCGGGACAAAATTCTTAACCTCAAACCTTGCTCATCGTATTGCTTATGAAACCCAACATATTTGCGGAGGAATTGCATTTACCGATAATTTACGGGTGGATAAAGCACTTGAGGTAAGTAAAGTGCAAGAAGTGATTGGAGGGAGCCGAAATATTCAACTTTTCCTGGTATCACGCACTTTAAAGGATATGATGTCAATTTTATAAATTAGTTTTGTTTTTCGAATTCTCTTTTTTACAAATTTTATTTTTATATTATCTCTAATCAAAAAATTTTTTGAGTTACTCTGACTTAATAACCATATTAGTTATTAAGGGAGTAGCATGTCAAATCGTCGAAGTTTTTTGGATAATATTGATAAACAAATTCTAAATGAGTTACAAAGAGACTGCCGGATTCCATATGGAAAACTCGCTGAAAAATTACATGTATCCCTTTCCACCATTCATTACCGAATTAAACGATTGGAAGAAGAACAAATAATTCAAGGTTATCATGCTGATGTGAATCTTACTTCTCATTCAGATGAATTTCTTTCGGCTGTTTTGCTTTCCGCAAAATTTCACGAAGATTCGGTTGAAAAGATGAAATCCCTCTTAGTTGGAATGGAAGAAGTATGGGCGGTTTATTTCATTTTAGGGGCTCAAAACTTTCTGATCTTGGTCAAAACCCAAGATAACAAATCTTTTATGGAGCGTGTCTATTCGAAAATCATGAAATCCAATTTAGTGGAAAAATTGGAAACTCTCGTGATATCCCATGTGATTAAGGAAGATCAAAAAAAATTGTGCCTCGATGACGAAACCCTTCATCTGGATCCTTAGATCTTGGGAGAACTCTTCATTTTACATTGAGATTTGATTTAGATTCTTAAGAATTGTCCGTAGAAGACGAAAGAGGATTTGAATATCATAGACACTGACTTTATAATTTTCAGGAAACACTCCAATTTCGGTTGGTCCAATTGAGAGGGCTTGCATCTGCGGAATCTGTTTGGCAATTATTCCTGGTTCTAATACCCAATACAATTTATCAATACGAATCGGTTTTTGGAGAATATCTTCATATTTATGTTTCACAAAATTCAGAAATTCCTTCTCTTTTTGCGGCACCCATACTGGAAAAGTATAATCATTTTTCACTTTCCAACCACCAAGGTCACCCAATTGGATTAAAGTTCTATTAAAAGCTTTAAATTCAGGCGCATTATCCCCGCGAGATTTTGAATGGAAACGTATTGCTGATCGGGTCGTCTCTACCTTGGCAAAATTATTAGATATACGTCCAAATTCATTTTCAACTGAAGATGACCGACTTAGTCCATGCGGAATGAGATTTGCAAGAGCTATGGCTGATTCTGAGATCTTCTTCGAAAAATAGGGTTTTGCTTTCGTTTTTTCCCACTGAATACATAAATTAGGTTCTAGATTGGACCCATATTCGGTGAACGTGCGATATTTTTTGATGATAGTTCCCTTTTCTTCTTTTAAAATTTGCTCCACCTTGAATTCTTCATCAGTATGAACCGCAAAAATAACCGTAGATTTTCGGGGAATAAATCGATAGAGATCCCCTCCGGACCAGTCTGCTAAGTTAATTTGCATGTGTTCACTTAAAGAAGAAAGTGCTCGGGCGATCAGTTTAATTGCATTGGCACGAAAGAAGTGTATTTCTGATCCTAATTCTCCTCCCTTCAAGCCAGAAATCGAAAGCTTGTAAAACGTAAGATACTTGCCCTCGCCTGGATCAATAGGTGTTGCTTTTTTGGAGTAAAGAAACTCTGCACATCCCGCGGTACCATTTGTTATTGCCCCTAAATCTACTGAATCAAAATTTAACAAGAATTTGCTTTGAATATTGAAATAATCTACATCCAAATTAAGGGCTCCAACAAATCTATCATCTCGTTTTACAGTAAATAGTGCTTCTATCGGTCCATGTTCAAAAATTTCATTTTTATTAATTAACACGGCAAGAATCAAGGCCACACCAACAATTGAGTCATCAAAAATGGGGGTTCCTATCATTTCAATCCATTTTTCTTGGAAACTAATCGATGAACCCTGGAAATCATAAATGGAACTTTCTTTTTTATCGTAAATATCGTAGTGAGCTTGCAATAAAATGGGAGGGTAGTTTTCACACCCCGAAAGAGCAGGTTTTCTTACAAAAATATTCCCGATCGAATCTTCCTGTATTTTGAGGGGAATATTGTAGGTATTAGAACGTTTTATCAACCATTTTTTAATCCGTTGATGAATTTTACCTTGGTTTTTTTTGTAATTATCAGGATGAGCATAGATTTCCTTCAAAATAGTCCAGATAAATTGAGGTCGTGAACGTTCTTTTTCCATAAGTTGTAACATTTTTTTTCCTTTTTATCCTTTTGAAAAGATGCGCAAATTTAGTTGTGAAAAATACTCTAAATGTAGACAAAATTAATAAGCAAATTCTTATTTCAAAAAATCACGAATAATGTATTATTAATCAACAAAATTTCCAACTTATCTTCTGAGTGATTTTAATATATCATCACCTTAATTCTCATAAGATTCACTTTTTAGATTCCTTACCTCAAAGAGTGAAGAATTATTTGGAGTTAGAAAAAATGGTTCAAGGTTCAAAATTCGGTGTACACCGTGTCATTGCACCCAAAGGTGCTCTTCCGCAAAATTGTGATAAACTCGACAACAACATGGATGTTCTTTACGATAACGAAATTCTCATTGACGTCCAATCGTTAAATATTGATTCCGCAAGTTTCCACCAAATTAAAGAAAGCTGTGGAGCTGATGAGGAAAAGATGAAAGCAAGAATGTTTGAAATTGTGGAAATGCAAGGCAAACATCGAAATCCTGACACTGGCAGTGGTGGAATGTTATTAGGAAAAGTTGAAAAAATTGGAAAAGACTTAGAAGGGAAAATCGATTTAAAAGTTGGTGATAAAATCGCTACATTGGTTAGTTTAAGCCTTACTCCACTCCGAATTGATAAAATTCACAAATTGAATATGAATATTGATCGAGCTGACATTACTGGTAAAGCTATTTTATTTGAAAGTGGAATATATTCTAAAATTCCAGAAGATTTCAGTGAAGCTGTTGCTTTAGCCGCTTTAGATGTTGCTGGGGCTCCTGCTCAAACTGCAAAATTAGTTAAACCTGGTCAAAAAGTTTTAATTCTAGGTGCAACGGGCAAATCTGGGATGATGTGTGCTTATGAAGCTCGAAAACGTGCAGGTCCAACGGGATTGATTTTGGGAAATGCTCGCAATGAAGATCGTGCTAAATATATGATGGAATATGGATTCTGTCATAAAGCTGTTATCGCTAACGCCAAGAGTCCTATCGACATCTATGAAAAAACATTGGAAGCAACTGGCGGCGAAGAAGTTGATATTGTAATCAACTGTTTAAATGTTCCAGATTGTGAAATGTCTTGTATCCTCCCATGTAAAGATGATGGAATTGTGTATTTCTTCTCAATGGCAACCAGCTTTACTAAAGCGGCTTTAGGTGCTGAAGGTGTTGGAAAGGATGTTAATATGATCATTGGAAATGGATATTGCAAGGATCACGCAGAAATCACGCTCGAAATACTCCGTGAAAGCCCAATTCTTCGAAAAATGTTTGAAGAAAAATATGTATAAGAACGAAATCCTAATCCTTTTTTTTTACCAAAATTACTTACTTTTTATTCATTAAATATTTCAGCTGAAAAAAAATGAAAGTCAATAGAAGAGCGGAATTGTTTGGGGATGTTTCAGATGAGCTCTGGAACGATTGGAAATGGCAAGTGAAGAATCGTATTGAGTCGGTTGAGGCTCTAAAAACATTTTTGCCATTGACAAAGGAAGAAGAAGAAAGCGCTCGGGGTTGTGTTGAAAAATTTAGAATGGCAATTACTCCTTATTATTTATCTTTGATTGATCCTAATGATCCGATGGATCCAATTAAACTTCAAAGTGTACCAACAATTGCCGAAACTTACTCATGTGATGCTGATATTGAAGATCCTTTACATGAGGACACCGATTCCCCCGTACCAGGGTTAACCCACCGTTATCCTGACCGTGTGCTATTCTTAATTACTGATCAATGTTCTATGTATTGCCGTCATTGTACCCGCCGAAGATTTGCAGGTCACCATGACAAACAGTTAAAACAAGATCAAATTGATCAAGGGATAGATTATATCCGAAATAATCCTAAAGTTAGAGATGTTCTGCTCTCGGGAGGGGATGCGCTCTTGGTTTCTGATACTCGTTTGGAATATATTATTAAAAATCTGAGAGAAATTCCTCATGTGGAAATCATTCGGATCGGATCACGGGTTCCCGTAGTGATGCCGCAACGAATAACCCCAGAATTATGTAATATCATCAAAAAATATCATCCGGTATGGCTTAACACTCATTTTAACCATCCTCATGAAATTACTCCCGAATCTCAACAAGCATGTGCAATGTTGGCAAATTCAGGAATTCCTCTTGGAAATCAATCTGTATTGCTTCGTGGAGTAAATGATTCTGTTTATACCATGAAGAAATTGATGCATGAATTAGTGAAAATACGTGTTAGACCATATTATGTGTATCAATGTGATTTATCAATAGGTTTACTCAATTTTAGGACAACTGTCTCTAAGGGAATTGAAATTATGGAAGGTTTACGCGGGCATACTTCTGGGTTCTGCGTTCCCACTTACATTGTTGATGCACCTGGTGGTGGGGGAAAAATTCCAGTTATGCCCAATTACGTAATTTCGCAAAGTAATCAAAAAGTGATCCTACGTAATTATGAAGGTGTTATTTGTCGCTATGATGAGCCAGAGAATTATAAACCCGGAATTGTGAATGATGAATATGAGGAAGAATACAATCATCTCGTAGGTGTTGCAGGACTTATTCATAGTAAGGGAAAACATGGGGAAGGCATTACCATTGAACCCGCAAATCTTGAACGCCACAAACGAAATATCAAAAAGGAATAAATTCATCCTTTTTTTTTTATCTAACACCCCATACCCCTAGAAATGTTGGATTGAAAACTATGAGTTCAAGAAATACCTTAGAAAACTTTGAAGTTGATCGAATAATCCAACAGCTTGTTCATTATCAAACAGTTTCAATAATTGGTATGGAAAAAAATGTGGGGAAAACAACCACTCTGAATTTTATAATTTCACGAATACGCACCCGTTACAAATTAGGGTTAACTTCCATCGGAAGAGATGGAGAAACCATAGATGTTGTTACGGCTACCGCTAAACCCCGTATTTATATTGAAAAAGGAACAATTATCGCTACTGCTAAACAATGTGTAGAGCAAAGTGATATCACCAAAGAAATTCTTGCAAATACTTGTATTGGAACTCCACTGGGAGAAATCATTATTGTTCGAGCTTTAAGTGATGGATATATTGAGATTGCTGGTCCCTCGCAAACCGAATATCTGTCACAAATCTGTAATGAATTACTTAAATTAGGCTGTGAACTTGTTTTAGTGGATGGTGCTTTAAGCCGGAAAACGTTTGCTGCCCCTTCAATCACTGATGCCACAATTCTCGCAACTGGGGCGAGTCTTTCAAGAAATATGGATGCCGTTTCTGAAATGACTGCTCATACCGTGAGATTGCTCTCCTTTGATAAGTTAAAAAATCCCCATATTATGAAATTGACTGAACAGATCTCTCGAGTTGGGATTATTGATAAGAATGAGATCGTAAAAAATCTTCAGATGACTACTGCTTTAGATTCTGAACTTGAGATAATCAATTCTTTATCCAAAGA
Organism: Candidatus Lokiarchaeum ossiferum; assembly: GCA_025839675.1. Lineage (GTDB taxonomy): Archaea > Asgardarchaeota > Lokiarchaeia > Sigyniarchaeales > Promethearchaeaceae > Lokiarchaeum > Lokiarchaeum ossiferum. The sequence continues at coordinate 3,064,400 of CP104013.1, read as the reverse complement.
TATGCAATATTTAGTTATCAAAGGTGCTGTAAGTGATAATTTGCTCATCAGATTAATGGAAAACTCTCTTTTATATAAAGAATTTACACTGTTGGTGGCAGATGGTACAAAATTATTTTTATCAAAGGATATATTGTATCAATATGAAAAAACAGGAGGTAAAATTTTAGTTCTTTCCCCCATTAAGATTTTATGCCTAACTGCTAATCCGTTTTCACCTCTTGGATATGAATTTGATCCGAAGCAATTCCTTTCGACTTTAAGATGTAAAATATCCCTACCAATTTTTGATCTAGTTGGAGGTAATTAAAATGATAGGGCTAACTCAAGAGAATTTGGATACTATTGGATTTACTTTTCTTCTTAACAAGCTGGATACTTTAACTCCCTTTGGGAAAGAATTGAAAAATAATTTACGGAGGTTCTCCCCTTCTGAAAAGGAGCTTCTAATAACAGAACTTTCAAATATTGGATGTCTTTGTAGTTCAATTCAAAAAAATAGTTCAATCCATAAAAAAATTGACTATATTCTTCCAAAATTAAGAGATATCCGACGATCCTTATTAAATCTTCAAGAAACGAAAATATTGGATGAAGTTGAGATTTTTGAATTAAAGAAATTTGCCATGGATTTTGAGGATTTTTCTTCGAAAGTGCAAAGTTTGCACCTATCCCTACCCGAAATGGATTTTACTTCCTTTAAACAAGTAATTTCTTTATTAGATCCAAATCAGACAAATATTCCTACTTTTTATCTTTATGATTCTTATTCTGATTCCCTTCAGAAAATTCGTGAAAGGAAGAGATCACTTGAAACTAAAATCTTTCAAACGCAAGATTCGGAGTTAATAAAACAACTTAAGGAAGAACGATTAGATGTAGTGATATTAGAACGCGAAGAAGAACTTAATGTTAAAAAATCCCTTTCCTTTCAACTTCGGCAATACACTACCCTATATTTGGACAATATTACCAAATTAGGACTTTTTGATTTTTGGATCTCCAAAGCGAAACTTGCTTTAGAATTTGGGGGGGTTAAACCTCAGATTTCTTCAAATCAGGGTATTAAAATTAAAAGATCTATAAATCCTTATGTTCAATCGATTTTAAATCAATCAGAAAAGCAATTTACACCGATATCAATTGATCTCGATTTGGGAGTGACGATTATCACTGGCGCAAATATGGGAGGAAAAACAGTTTCCTTGCAAACTCTCTTCCTAAATGTACTGCTTGCTCATTATGGATTTTTTGTATTTGCAAAATCTGTTCAAATCCCCTTGTTTGATAATCTATATTTTGTTTCTGATGATATGCAAGATGTTTCTGCAGGTTTGTCCACTTTTGGAGCTGAGATAATTACTGTTAATCAAATAATTTCTTCTCTTCCCAAAAAATTTTCCTTCATAGTAATGGATGAATTTGCCCGAGGAACAAATCCGTCAGAAGGAACAATTTTAATCAAGGCTTTAACCCAGTATTTAAACTCCCAAAATGCAATTTCTCTTATAACTACACACTATGAAGGTATTTCTAATAAAAAATTCGCACATTATCAAGTGATGGGACTAAAAAATGTCGATTTTCTTTCCCTAAAACACAAAATTGACCTTCAATCCTCTCAAAAATATACATCTATTCAAATTATTCAAGAACATATGGATTATCGTTTGGAACGCGTTCAACATGACAGCATTGTTCCTAAGGATGCTCTTAATATAGCTATTTTGCTTGGATTAACTGATAACATTGTAAAATACGCGAAAAATCAATACAATCAAATGGAAAAAAATGATCAATATGACAACTCAGAATGACAGTAAATTGCATCTAAAATTTGCAATTGTGAAAGAAGCCCGAAATTCTGCCCGGAAAATCGCAAGTGAAATGCAAAATTTCATTGATCAACATACTACTGTGTCCGTTGAGCGGACTGTATGTCGATTAATGGGCATTGATGGCATAAATGATTTTGAAGTTCCTTTACCAAATGTTGTGGTGGAAAATATCAAACAAGGAAATGGATTAGGAACTGGTGCTGCTTATTTCATTGGAAACGCAATGCTTGAAACGAAATTATCTCCTCAAGAAATAGCTGAAAAAGTAAGCCAAAAGGAAATAGACTTAACCAAATTGCCTCCCCATGATACTTTCGAGATAAGGTTAGCCATCCAAGATGTAGTTAAGCATAACTTGGAATTAATCAAAGAAAATCGTTCTAAAAGGAATCAAATGCTTGAGAAATATGGAGATAAATCTGGACCATTTATTTATGTTATTGTAGCGACAGGAAACATCTATGAGGATATTACTCAAGCTCAAGCCGCTGCTAAACAAGGTGCTGATGTAATTGCAGTTATCCGAACTACAGGACAATCTCTCTTAGATTATGTTCCATATGGGGCAACTACTGAAGGATTTGGTGGAACATATGCTACACAAGAAAATTTTAGAATCATGCGAAAAGCTTTGGATGAAACTGGGGAAGAATTAGGGCGCTATATTCGCTTAACTAATTATTGTTCGGGACTATGTATGCCAGAAATTGCAGCAATGGGTGCTTTTGAACGTCTAGATATGATGTTAAATGATGCCTTATATGGTATTCTTTTTCGGGATATCAATATGAAACGCACTATGATCGATCAATATTTCTCACGTATGATTAATGCCTATGCAGGTGTAATAATTAATACTGGAGAAGATAATTACTTAACTACTTCCGATGCCTTCGAAGAAGCCCATACTGTCTTAACCTCTCAATTTATCAATGAGCAATTTGCTAAACTTGCTGGACTTCAAGAAAATCAAATGGGGTTAGGTCATGCTTTTGAAATGAACCCCAACATAAAAAATGGTTTTCTTTACGAATTGGCTCAAGCCCAAATGGCTCGAGAAATCTTTCCAAATGCACCATTAAAGTATATGCCTCCCACAAAATTTATGACAGGGAATATTTTCAAAGGTCATATCCAAGATACTTTGTTTAATGCCATCACAATTATGACCAATCAAAAAATTTGTCTTTTAGGTATGTTAACGGAAGCGATTCACACACCATTTATGCAGGATCGCGCCTTAGCAATTGAGAATGCAAAGTATATTTTTAATAATATGGCTGATTTGGGCTCAGAAATTTCTTTCAAAGAAGGGGGAATTATGGAACAACGCGTCAAGAAAGTTTTATCAGAAGCAAACGCCTTAATTAAGGAGATTGAGTTGCAAGGTTTATTTGAAGCGTTATCCCAAGGAAAATTTGCTGGTGTGAAACGACCCATTGATGGTGGAAAAGGTCTTGATGGAGTTGCTTTGCGCGAAAAGGAATATTTCAATCCTTTCATGGAACAAATGGCTAGAGAATTGAATATTGGAGGCGAAAATTAAATGGGTGGCGGATTATATTCTTCAAAAAAACATAATTTTGATACACATCTCGATTTAAGTAAGTTAAAACCCTACGGGGATACAATGAACGATGGTAAAGTGCAGTTAAGTTTCACATTACCGATACCAGATGGCGATAAAGCGGTTGAAGTTGCTCGACAATATACTGAGAAATTAGGGTTCCTTGAACCGGATGTAGTTTATCACGAAGCATTGGATAAGGAATTCACCTTTTTCGTTGTCTATGGAAGTGCTATTCCTTCTATTGATTATAATGCCATTAAAGTTCAAGCTATTGAAGTAGAAACCATGAGCATGAAAGAAACAGATGAATATATTAAAAATAATATCAAACGAAATGTAGTTGTTGTAGGGGCTACTACTGGAACTGATGCTCACACAGTTGGAATTGATGCAATCATGAACATGAAAGGTTATATGGGGCATTATGGCTTAGAACGCTATTCTATGGTTGATGCTTATAATCTTGGGGCTCAAGTTCCTAATGAAGAATTTATTAGAAAGGCTATTGAGTTGAAAGCAGATGTTATGTTAGTATCCCAGACAGTCACACAAAAAGGGGTTCATATTCAAAACCTTACTGAACTTGTGGAATTGATTGAAGCAGAAGGAATTCGAGATAAAGTTGTTTTAATTGCTGGAGGTCCCCGTTTAACTAATGATCTTGCTAAGGAGTTAGGATTTGATGCAGGATTTGGTCCTGGGAAGTACGCGGATGCAGTTGCCTCTTTTATGGTAGAAGAAATTGTGAAACGCAATTTAATTTAGAATGCTAACATTCAAACTTTTTTTAAGCTTTTTTTCCTAATTAATGATATGAGGGATTTATTTTGATTGGAGCGATTTTTGGAGATATTGTTGGCTCTCTATATGAATGGAATAATATTAAAACAACCAATTTTGAAATATTTAATCCGGAAGCTTTTTTTACAGATGATTCTGTGCTAACAATTGCTCTTGCAGAATCTATTCTCTCGGGAACTGATTACGTTAAGAATTTAAGGAAATTCTATAAATTATATCCAGACGAAAGTTATGGAACGAGTTTTCGACACTGGGCAGCTTTAGAACATAGCGAACCCTATAATTCATGGGGAAATGGATCTGCTATGCGAGTCTCGCCCATTGGATTTGTTTATAACACAATTGAATCAGTACTTATGGAAGCAAAAAAATCTGCAGAAGTAACTCACAATCATGAAGAAGGTATCAAAGGGGCTCAAGCAACGGCCATTTCAATTTATTTTGCAAGAATTGGGAAATCAAAAAAATATATTAAAGATTTTATAGAATCTCATTTCGGATATGATTTGTCAATTTCACTTGACTCAATTCGGCCTTCTTATAAGTTTGATGTGTCTTGTCAAGGTACAGTTCCACCCGCGATTCGAGCATTTTTAGAGTCTGATAATTTTCTCCATTCAATTCGTCTTGCTGTTTCACTTGGTGGGGATAGTGACACACTTGCTTGTATTACTGGTGGCATTGCTCATGCGTACTATGGAACATTAGATAAGAAAATTACAGACTATCTTTATCAAAAATTAGATTCTTTCTTGACTCAAATTACAAAGAATTTTTGTTCTAAATTTGATTGTTTTTGAGAAATTCTGAATATAAATTTTTTTACGATATAACAAATTACATTCTTAATGTGGAAAATAAATTTCTTTGGGCTTATGAATTAGATGAAATTTTTCAAGAATTTCAAACAGATCCAAAAAAAGGTTTGACCGATGAAAAAGCTCAACAATTATTACTAAGCAATGGATTGAATGAGCTTCCTAAAGCCAAACAATCTTTTTTAAGAGTTTATCTCGCTCCTTTGTTTAATTGGTTAATCATAATTTATTTGATTGCTGCAGTAATAATGTTTGTTGCTGGAAAGATTTCAGGGGAGTCTGATATGAAAATGATTTATATCACTTTAGCAATTGTAGGGCTAAATTGTTTAGTTGCAATTTTTCAGCAGGCCAGAGCCACAAAAAAGTTGAATGCATTACGCGAATTATCTGCCCCCTCAACGAGAGTGATTCGCAGTGGTCAAAAACAAGAAATATTCTCAAAAAAAATTTGTGTGGGAGATCTACTTGTTCTAAGTCCGGGAGATCGCATTCCTGCAGATGCTCGAATTATTCAATCTGCCAATTTACGTGTGAATGAAGCGTCTCTTACAGGAGAAAGTGAACCAGTAAAAAAAAATAATGGAAAACCTTTGAAAAATACCCCTCTTCACCTTCAAAATCAAGAAAATATCTTATTTTATGGAACTTTTATAACTACGGGCACCGGTTTTGCTATTGTAATCAAAACTGGCATTGATACTGAAATAGGAAAAATTTCTCAAGGATTAGAATCAGCGAATTCTAATGAAATTCCCATCCGTACTAAATTAAATAATATTGGAAAATGGTTCGGTATTGGGGTTATCCTCGCTTGGTTAATCGTTCTTATCGTTTTATGGCTCTCCACAGGAGAATTAAAAATCATAGAGAGTCTAAACTCCGCCATGGATATTATGCCAATTAATATTCCCCTTTTAACTACCATCGTCATGTTAACGGGGGTATTAAAAATGGCTGAGCATGGTGTAATCATCCGTAATTTAACATCTGTTGATTCTCTAGGTCGAGTATCGGTAATATGTTCCGATAAGACTGGAACATTAACAAAAAGTCAAATGTGTGTTCAACATGTCTGGACACGGGGATCTCGGTTCAAAGTTACTGGAAGTGGGTATAATCCTGAAGGAGAAATCTTTTTAGTAGATAATCCCACCATTCCTGAAAAAGTAACCGATATCCAAAAATTTCCTCATCTTGAAATGCTTTTAACAGCGGGGGCATTAAACAACAATGCCTCTTTAATCAAGCATGAATTTGAATTAGATAAAAATAAAAAGAAGAGATCTCAGTCCGATTGGAAAGTGATTGGTAATCCTACTGAAGGAGCACTGAAAGCTTTGTATTCTAAAATTAATGATCCTCAAAAACTTGATAAGTTTGAAGAAGTCATGGAATTCCCTTTTTCATCACAAGCCAAAAGAATGAGTAAAATCTATAAAGATGAGACAGGTGACCATTTTATCTTCACTAAGGGAGCAAGTGAGGTCTTAATGTATATTTGTGACAAAATGCTTGCCGAAAATAATGAAGCTGTTGATTTTATTATTGAAATGAAGTTAATCGTAATGAATACAATAAATGAATATGCTCGACAAGGATACCGCGTATTAAGCTTAGCTTATCGACCAATTGATGAGATTCCCTCCGATACTGAAGAAGGACGTGAACTTGCAGAGTCAGATTTAGTTTATATTGGATTTGTGGCTATCATGGATCCTCCCCGTGATGATGTGAAAGACGCCGTTGAAAGATGTCATAGTGCTGGGGTGGATGTAGTTATGATTACAGGTGATTCTTTAAATACAGCTATAGCAATTGGCTCCCAAATTTCGATAATTACTGATAAACGTCATTCTGCGATGGAAGGAAATCAAATCGATGATGAGAAAAATTTCGAAAACATTAACGATGTCCGTGTTTTTGCTCGAGTGTCGCCTACACATAAACAAACAATCGTGGAAAGGTATCAAAATGAAGGAAGAGTCGTCGCTATGACAGGAGATGGGGTGAATGATGCCCTTGCCTTAAATATGGCAGATGCAGGGGTCGCTATGGGGATTCAAGGAACGGATGTTGCAAAAGAAGCCGCTGATATGGTTATTTCTGATGATTCTTTTAGTTCTATTGTTGAAGGGATTCATCGTGGACGAGGCATTTTTGCCAATATTAGATCTGTTGTCTTTTTCTTCATCTGTATCAATCTTTTCGAAGGAATTGTTCAATTTATATTATACGTTATTTTGGGTAAACCCTATTTCTTAACTTCTGCATTTACCTACCAGTGGGTGTATCTATCTCTAACTATGCACATGTTTCCCGGGTTGATTTTAACTTTTGATAGCGTCTCCAAAGATGTTATGGAAGAGGCTCCACGAGATTCTGAAGAAATTATTTCAAACAAATTTTTAATATTGATGGGAATTTATGGATGTTTACTCGCAGTTAGCATGTTATTGACTTATTTTTATGGGACTATTCTTTCTCCTGTGCGGGATTCCAACAATAGTTTTGGTAATTTCAATTCGTTCTACCTTTTTACTGAATCTACCCGTTATCTATCTGAAGGCGTGGATCCAACAATTGCAAAAACATTGACTATGCTAATGACAACCTTATTCCTTTGTGAATGTACCCTCGCTCTTCAAATTCGAAGACCTAACAAATCATTAGCAAAAAGTATTAAAGATGATGGAAATCCATTCATGTTTATTGTCGTGGGGATACTACTGGTAGTATATTTAGCAATCCTCTATATTCCTGGATTGCAAGTATTCCTGGCGAAAAATGGCCTTAATTTTCAATTTATGGTGCTCAACATTGTAGATTGGTCCATTTGTATCTTCTTCTCTTTCATTTGCATAGGAACTTTTGAATTGGTAAAATTGATAAGTAGGAAAAAAGGAATTAAATTTTAGTTCTCGTTAAAATTTACGGTCCATTAAAGGTATTACTCTATTTTTTTTTAAAAACCATGTTTCTATTTCCAATTCTTGTTCCTGATCAATAGTATCCTTCATTTGGGAGTGAATATACAATCGAGGAACTGCTAATTTTTTTTGATATTTTGGAAATTCGATAAACGCACGCTTTTTCTGAACATCCCGAATTATCCCCACTAATCGGGTATGGGTATTTCCGTATGGCATCATTATAGGTATCACTCACTCTTTTTTATTTCGTAGTTTGATGTTGTGTTTGCTTGGTATTAAAGAAATTTGTTATGACGTAAATAACAACTAAATTTCATTTGATCAATCAATAATTTAAACCTTTGCAACATTACGACAATTTCCGACAATATCACATAACCGCTGGTAGTTAAGCAATCAATATTTTTTATTAAAACAATAATATAAAAAGAAGTAAAGATAAAAAAAAGGATTTTTCTATTTCATTCGTTTCAATGGATTCTGGAATAAATCTCCAGCATTTCTAAACCCATTTTGGCTGTTGCATCAAACATTGGAAATTCTTTCACTTTCTCAGAGATGAATTTTTTAACATCTTCTTCATGACCGATTCCAGCGTACCTTGTGATCATTGGAATCGCCATCCCCACATGGAAAATGGGCATTCCACCTTGTATTGTTTTGAAATTATCCTTAAACCATTGCCACAACCATGGAATTGCAGATTTATTTCCTGCTATAGTCGCTAAAACTTGCACCCGATTTTTAGGAGGTACTTGATCAAACCCAAGTTTTAAGAATTCTTCCAAATTTTCACGTTTGTCAGAGCTTCCTAAAGATGAAAGAGCAGATAGTTTCTGCATTTCTGGTGTTTCCTGTGAAACCAACATTTTAAGTAAATAAGCTTTTCCTTCAGGAACTGCTACCGATCCTATTTGAAGAACACTTCCCAATATATCTGGATGTACGGTTTCTCCAGCAAGTAACGCTTTGAATTTCTTGACTCCAAACTTGATCACTTTCTCAGAACCAAATTTAAAGAGCAACCAAAGTAAGCTATTTCTTAAACTAGCTCCTTGGAGTGAATCATCTATTTTCGGCTCATATCCTAATAATTCAAGTTTTCGTTCAAATAGTGAGATTCCAAATTTCTTAATTCTTTCAACAAACTCTTCCTTGATGTTATAGAGTGTACCAAGATTTCGCGCGATGTCAATTAAGACCAAATCATCTTCTTCTGTTCCGAAATATTTCTCTAAAATATCTAAATACTGTGCAATTGTATAGTCACCCTTCTTAACGAAGGCAAATAAATCATTTTCAATCCCGAAGCGATCCATATGAGGCATTTTTTTAGAAGAAATTTGTTTTCCTTGCAATTCTAAAATACTATCTGAATATTTGACTCGATAGAAACTATCTTGATCTGCATTCAATTTCAGTGCATGAATTCCTTCAGGAAGTGTAATTTTTTTTGTTTTCTCATCCAAAATGACTTTCTCCCGCTGAATTTCTCCCAATTCATTATAATATTGGATATTCAGTGGAATTAACCATTTTGAATTTTCCTCATTTGGTAAATATGTAAAGCGTTCTTGAGTTAAAGTACATTCTTTTTCATTGCGTTCCACGGTAATCATTGGGAACCCACGTTGATGAACCCATGAATCTGCAAATTCTTTAATTGGTTCTTGTGTCGCTTTTTCAAAAGCCTCCCAATATTCCTCAGAATTTGCACATTCAAATTCATATTTCTTCAAGAAGTAATTCACACCGGTTTTAAATTTCTCTGCACCTAAATATCCCACGAGCATACGAATAATGGCAGCTCCTTTGTTGTAAATGATCGGTGCTGTGGAAAAATCAATATTTGCTTCTTCATCTCCTGGTAATTCTACAGGAATGGTGTCAACTAATGAATCTCGTTCGAGTCCATCGAGGGTGGAGCTGAGGGTAAATTGATCCCATAATTTCCATTCAGGATAATAAGCATTCGGAACTGCAACTGTGAAATAAGATGCAAAGGATTCATTTAACCATATGTATTTCCAATCTTTTGGGCTTACTAAATCTCCAAACCACATATGGGCTGTTTCATGGGCAATCACGTCTGCTATTCTGCTAAGTTGCGGTATAGATGTTTTTCCTGGATATACTAAAAGAGCATTTTCTCGGAAGGTTATGGCTCCATAGTTTTCCATCGCTCCAAAAGCAAAGTCGGAAACAGCAATGTAATCACATTTTTTAATAGGAAAAGGGATTCCCGTGTAATCCTCTAACCAATCCATTGATTTTCTTCCAAATTCCAACCCAAATTGCCCATATTCTATTTTATCTGGAACTGCTACTGCGCGAATATGTGGTAATTTTGAATTATCTTCGATAAAACTATAATCTCCCACTCCAAAAAATAAAAGGTAGGTGCTCATTCTTGGTGTTTGCTCGAAAATAATTAATTTCTTCCCATTTTCTAGTGATTTTTCTTCTTTAATGGGTGTATTTGCAATACCTTTTAGATTTTCATCGATCACAAATTCTATATCAAAAGTTGCTTTTTTTGATGGGTGATCAAATCCAGGGAAAGCTTGTCGAGCTTCTCGTTCTTCAAATTGAGTCACTGCATTATATTTGACACCATCTTTTGTTTCATATCGACTCCGATAAAATCCCAGCATATTGGCGTTAATAATACCATGGTAATTGATTTCAATTTGGATTTCTCCTTGTTTAGGTTCCTTGAAATTGATCATTAACTGGTCTTTTTCTGGATTTAGCATAAAGGAGCATTTTTCTTTTTTTTCCTTCTTTAATAGTTTGCATGAAAAAATACCCAGCTCTTTCGCATTGAGCGAAATTTCATTCAATTCTTTCTCCGAAGTAAAACTGATGGTTGTAGTTCCTTGAAAGATGAAAGTTTCTAAATTTGGTTCTAAATGTAGTTTGTAATGCAAGTTTTGCATAATAATCACTTTCTAAAAATATCTCTAGTTAGGCGAATATCCAACCGATAAAAAGTTTTTAGATTTAAAATCAAAAAAAAGTGTTTAAAAGAGAGTTTTAATTGTAATTCCGTCATCCATTTCGGTAAAACTGTTGTAAACCCGTGTAGCCACTAAGTTCCACATAGGATTTACTATTGAGTATCCAAATAAAGTTGCTAATATCATAAATACTGTAGTAATTATGGTTGGAGAGCCATCGAAATAATTAAGATTTGAAAAATACACCGAACTTAAGATTCCAATCGGTAAATTTAAGATCAGATAGATAAGTCCCATTGAAGAAACGACCCGTTTAAAGTGATTGCGCAATATTGCAAAGTTCTCTTTAAAGCATTTAATAAAAGAACCTTGGGCGGTTAGTGAAGGAAATGTCAGAAAGAAAATAGTATTGGTAGCGAAAGTCAAAAGATGGACACTGAAAAAATACAGAAACTGTTGAAGCAAGCTCATATTTGAAATTGGAATAGCCGGAAAAATGGTCAAAAATACACTTATATTCGAAATTAAAGCTAAAACAATGTATTGCCACCAAAATTTTTGGAAATAGAGAAATCCACTTTTTGCTTCCGCAAATCCATCCCCCGAAGACATAATATCGTAAGCCAATCCATAACCTGACCCGAAAAATCCCCAAAGAATGATTAATTCGATAGGTAACATAAAATAGGTGATTAGGGTAGTATATAGCTCATCATATACTATGGAACTATCATACATATTTAAAAGGACAATCAAAACAATTACTGTAACAAAAATCATACATAAGAAGGTCGCTCCAAGGGAAAAAGATGCAATTCCTAAGAACGCTTTAATATTTTGTTTCAATGATCGCCAGCTAACCTTAATATCGGTCACTGAAGGGTTTTCCGTTTGGTTTGGAATTATCGAATTGGGTAATGGAGTTGTACTCATAAATTTTAACCTTGTATATTTTATTATAAATATTCTTTTAAGATAAATTTCTATTTTTCCTGAGGGGGCCAAATGAATTGAAATCGAAATTGACGGGCAGTAGCACGATAATATTTCAACTTGATTCGAAATTCATTAACCACAATTTTGGATGGAGTTACCAATCCCCCTTCCACAAGATCACTCAAATGACGTTTCACCGTGCCAGGATTCCATCCTGTTTCTTTGCTCATGTCCATTATTGTTTTTTCTTCATGTAATAGTAATTCCAAAAGTAACTTCTTTTTATCATGTTTGATTAATGAAATCGCTTCTAAATTATCGATAACTAATTCAGATGCGGGAATAAAGGGTGTGGACGGGTCTAAATTTGCTAATTTATTTTCTTTTCCCGAAGCATTTTTTTCCGTCGTCATTTACACACCAAAGTTTGAATAAATTTAAAAAAGGTATATTTTCAAATAAACTTGTTTGTCTATTGAAAGATTTTTGCGCGAGGGAACATCCTATTAAAGATATAATAGAAAATTGCTCCAATTACTATTTCAGAAGATAATAGAGTCGAAACAAAGATCCAGAGATCCACTTCAGAGATAAATACTCCAACTAGAATAGAAATAAACACTCCAAAAACTAAACAAATCGCCCCTATTCCAATCATTTTACTTGCTTTATTCTCCAAATGTACTTCTTCTAATACATATTTATATTTCAATTTTCCAAAAAAGCGAACTCTCAAAAGGAAAACCAAAACAATACTCAATAATGGAATAGGTAGAATTGCAAAGTAAATAAAGTACCAATTTTCCACTGGGTTTGTGAAAATGAGGAAGATTCCAGGAATTATAACTGAAAATATACAGACAGTAAACATTATTTGCAATTTTCCCTTCGCTTGATCTCGTGGAATTATTGGTAAGGTTGCTGTAATAGTTGCTCCCGAATTTTCGAGGTTAAATAAACCAACAGTTTGCATAAATGCACCCATCATTCCATAAAGGATGAATATTGTACTAAATGCTGAAAATGAATCTCCTGATTCATCATTCATTGTTAATCCTACTATGTACCCAAGAGTCGGTAAAATTGCTGGCATTAATAGCATCATCAAAGATTGAAAATCCCGCCCTACCATTTGGATATCTTTCGATCGATAAGATTGCAACGGAGAAATTATTGTTAGTTGAACATCTTTTACAGTACTTTCCTTTAATTCTTCTCCTTTTCGGGTTTCTTTGGCATAAACTATATCTGTGAGAACTTTTGAGGCTTTTTTGACTAAATAGATGTCTAATAGTAAAAATACTCCTAATCCTAGAAATGATGAAATAATTGAGATTGTCGGTATTTTGCTAAATCCTATTAATGCTCCAGTTAATAATGAACCGCCACTTAGTGGAAATGGTATCCATGAAATGATTTGATTCAATGAAAGAACAATTTCCATATTTACAATTTCTTTTTCAAACAGTGGTTCTATTGCTGGCATGATATTCTGAAATCCTAAGACCGCAATGAAAGTAACCACCATGTATATTATATAGTAGGCTATTTGAATAGTTCGATTCTTTTTAGAATTGGCATCTGCACTTTTTACCAGATTAGTAAATTTTTTACCTAAGATGATCAACATCGAAAAAGCAAACAAGGTGTTTAATCCAGAAATAAAAATACTCGCAATAAATACTAATATGTTTTGAGTCACAATAATTGTTGCGATTGGAAATACTAACATTAAGGCTATTAGTGGAGCATCAACTCCACGGAAGAATGTCCATATACAGATTTTTCCCATCTCATCCTTCTTAACTGGTAAGGTTGAAAGCCATTTGAAAACATCTCCGGAGAATAATCCAGTTATATAAAAGAGACCAAACATCAACATATATAATACTTGAACCAAGAAATAAGCTCCCATAACTGTACTTCCCAAGAAATAGGCCCATGAATCATAACCCAAATCGATGGCTGTGTTAATATTCATAAAAACTGTGATTGGGAGAAAAATAAGAAGGGATACATATACAACCATGATTATTTTGGTTATAATATTCATGGTTTTCAAATAATTTTTATTTTTTTCCATCTTCTCCATTATAGTATTCAAATTTGCCCCTGCCATATTCAATTGGCTTTGTAAATAGGCTTCATTGTAAGAATATTTCGAGATTTGATAGAGCTGTTTGTTATTCATTCTGATTTTCACTCTTCTATTAATATATAGTTGCGCGTAATTTTTCAACGATATGATTTATGGATTCATCTTGATCAGTTAATTTCAAGAAAATATCTTCCAAATCCATCTTTTCGTCTAACATGTTTGCACGTTGTCGTAACTCTGCAACAGTTCCTTGAGCTACAACTTGACCCTTGTTTATTATCGCTATTTCATCACATAAGTCTTCTGCAATTTCCATGATGTGGGTTGAAAATAAAACTGATCCTCCCCGTTGTGTATGTAATTCTAAAATTTCCTTCACAACTTTTACTGATTTCGCATCTAAACCTGATAACGGCTCATCCATGATCAATAGAGCAGGATCATGCATTAAAGCGGCAATTATTTGAATTTTTTGTTTATTTCCTCGGGATAAGGTAGAAATTAGTCGCTCATAATACTCGATTGCACTCAATCCTTCCAAATATTCCGCCAATTTTTGGGTAACTTTTTCTCCATCTAATTTTCGGATAGAAGCGATGAAGTTGAATAATTCTTTAGGTGTTAGAGATTTATAAATTAATGGTTCTTCAGATACATAACCAATACGATTTTTCAGTTCAATCTCATCTCGTTCGGGGTGTAATCCTAAAATTGAGATTTCTCCCTCATCAGGTTCCAAGAGTCCTAACAGCATTTTAACCGTTGTTGTCTTTCCCGCTCCATTTGGACCTAATAATCCAAAAATTTTTCCTCGTTTAATTTCAAGTGACAATCCATCAACAGCGTGAACATTTTCAAAAGATTTTGATAAATGATCAACTTTTAAGAGTACCTCTTCGTTTGTGGCCATTTTATTTTTCCTACGTTGCTTTTATTTTTTCTCAATAAAAAAAATCACATCAAGTAGGTTTGAATTAACATCCCTACCATGGTGGAAATAAAATTAATTAACATGTGAAGTAAAATTGAAATGTAAATTGATTTGCTTTTTTCATATACTCCTGCGATAATTAGTCCTAACATGAATGCATAAACTATAGCTATAGGATCTCCATGTATTAATCCAAAGCAGGCCGAACTAATTATGGCTGCAATCCAGAAACTACTACGTTTTCGTAGGGATGTAAATAGATATCCCCGGAAAAATAGTTCTTCAGCGATGGGTACTAGAATTGATGCTGTAAGAACTCCAATCGCAAGATTTCCTCCCCCCATCACAATTTCTGCTCGAACTTCATTGGGTTGAACGGGTAAAATACTTACCATCACTACAGAGATAATAATGGAGGCAATATATGACAAAATTGCAATTCCAAACGTTCTAGCGATCCACTTTATCCCGCCAAATTGGACAGGTTTTGCTTTAACATCTTCCCAAGTCAGTCGTTTTGTCATGATTCCAAAAGCTATCAAACCTCCACCCCAGACTACCAATGCAGTAAAACCCGTAAGCAGCGTAAATCCCGTCATTCCAAGCCAATTCACTACTGGGTCATAGGTTAAATTTTGAATAACTAAAAAAATGCCTGCCACAATCACAGTTATAAGAAGTGTCAACCAAATGGGATTACTTTTTTTGGAGATACGAATATCTTCCCGACCATCCTTATCCCAAATAGTCTCGAGTGTCACTACACTAGTATCATTTTTAGATTCCATTTTGCTCTTCTCCAAGGTTAGTTACATCAAGGATTTCGGTTGATTGTTTGATTATTAATGCTGAAATGCCCGATGAGGATACAATCAACGATCCTGCCATTAAAATTAAAAAATAATTCGGTCCCGATATTAAACCTACAATTAAATCGAAGATTGCTGTGCAAAACATGAAAATAAGCAAATTTCGATAAACTTTTCTCGATATTTTTGGGTTTGCCATTAGTTTTCTTCCTTTATATCACTGATTTTGATAAATTTGAATCATTATTAGAATTGAGACCATTGAAACATTTTCTTGCTTTTTCCATTTTTTGCAAGGGTCTTATTTTTATTTAAAAACTCCGACTATATAAATATTTTCTTTTTCTATTTTTTGCAAAAAGAAAATAAACGGTCTAGTGCTTTCTTGATTATTTTCCATAAATTGAAAAATGAGTTTGGTCTTGCTTTTGCTTTTCAAATTTAATCTTCCTTTTAATATAAACAAATCGTTAAGTGATTCTTCAGAAAAATGGAATCAATGAATTTTGCTAAAATTTTGCTCTTTGATCATTTTACTCCCTTAAACTCAGTAAAAAATTTCTAGAAGCGAGAATAAATATATCAAAAATTATGGACTAAAATTCAGAAGAAATGAAAAATATTTATAAATGAAAAATCCATGACTATTGTAAGAATAAGGAAGTGCTAGCATGGAAGCTTATAAAAAAAAATTATTAATCACTTTTTCAATCGTCTTAGTCCTCCTCTCTGGAGGATTAGGGATTTATTTTCAGATTTCTACTACTCGGATATGGTACGACACAACCGAAGAAATGTATTTAGATGTTGGTCGTGATGATGGGGTCAAAGTTTCGCTTCATAATGATATTGCCTTCATTTCATATGAATTGTATGGATTTAAGGTCTATAATTTTAGTGATTCAAATAATCCCGAACTGATTAATCAGGTAAATGTCCCCAATACGTATGTAACTGATCATTTTCTGGTGAATCATACATATTATCTTCTTAATTACAAAAATCTTTCGATCTATGATGTTACTGATCCCATTAATATTGTAGAAATTGGTCATTATGACCGGGAAAGCATGATCTGTGGGATATATGTTAACGAGGGAATTGCATATTTAAATACTCGGGAGTCATTTCTCATTTTGAATGTGAGCGACCCTTCACATATTCAAAAGCTATCAGAAACACCAATCCTATTAATTGATCAAAATGAACGTGGAATTGCATATCAAGATGGAATTGTATTTTTAGCCAGCTATGGGCAAGGTGTAGTTATTTATGATGTCGAAGATCCAACTTCTCCTCAATTAGTCTCGCAAGTGGATGATTATGGTTATATAAGTATAATTGATGAAGCTCGTACCGTATCTGTTTCAAATGATTTGATGTTTGTTTCGGATGGAATTCATGGGATGGTTATTTTTAATATTAGCGATTTAACCAATATATACAGAATTAGTGTATTTTCAAATAGTATTCCTCGATCTGTTTTAATGGAAGATTCCACTCTTTATATCGCCGACTATTTCGCTGGGTTGAAAACTCTGGATATTAGCAATCTTCCGAGTGTTATTGAACAGTGTGACTTCGTTGATCGACGAGGTATGCGCTCAATTCTTCCATTTGGGGATGATGTATTAATCTTAGGTAAAGGGGGGCTTTCCATTGTAAATACAGCTCGAGGTGAAGGAAGAAATCCTGCCCAAGTTAGCTATATCAGGCAAATAATCCCCGGTGTTTATGAAATTGCAGGTATCTCTATGTTAGTGATATATTTATTAACCAAATTGAAGAAAGCCAATATCTAATTTTTTTTCTTTCACCTTTTTTTACTCTAATTCTTTATCAAAATTTACTTAATTCAAACACCGAGTCCATTTCGATCTATATTTTGCGTAATTCTTTTGTTTTTTTTGCTGTTTTCGCAATCGACGCTGTTTTCCTGATTCGAAACGAGTAAAATTATCCACAAATTGGTATATCTCTTCTTCTTGGATTTCTTGAAAATCCATTTTCAGGTTTTGATTCGGTTTTCTTTTATTCCACTTATCCGGGGTTCTGAACTTTTTCTGATATACTCTCCCGAGTTCTCGGAGTATGTTTTCTGATAGTAAAAATGTAATTGATGGATTTAAAGAAAACATTTGCATAATTTCTTTTTGATCATGTTGTCGTTGTTCCATAAAATGCAATACTATGTTCGTGTCTAATAACAGCATGCTATCTGCTGGTAGGTCATGTACATCTTCAGGTAAAAATGCAGCATAATCGAGATATTGGTGAATCCCATAGGTTAAGTGATAGTCCCGTGAAATTACCCCCCAACCGCGATTTTCTGCAGCTAAATATGCCAGCAACCAATCATCATAAGAAAAATCCAATTCGCGATAGGGGTTTTGTTCTTGTAAATAACCATAGTGCAAACGATAGAGATTATCTTTCTTAGACGGAATAGTAAATAAGTAGAGATTTGCAATTATATCCTTGGGAACGTGCAACTTTTGTAAGAAATTTACTGCTTCAGGATCATTTTGGAGTGTTTGGATACAATGACATTCGGATAAATCACATTGCAAATCTGTTAGTTCCATCACTATCAAATGATAGTTCTTCCTGAACTTTTTAAAAGTCGATTTTTTTTTGAAAAAGTCCTAATTCTAAAAATTTTAAAGAAAAATGGTGGGCCGTCCCGGGATTGAACCGGGGACTTCCACGGTGTAAGCGTGGCGTTATAACCACTAAACCAACAGCCCTTTAAAATACAATTGATATCAATGAAATATCCATTTTATTTTTTTCGATTCAATACTTTGTATTTAATCCAAAATGAGATTTTGAAAAAAAAAAACTTTCCACCTAACTCCCTTTAAGCTTGATTCATGGTAAATAAAGATTGGTTGCGGGTAACCTCCTTCATTGTAGCAGTGATGGCGTCAGATAATGTGGTCACCTTTAAAATCATTAGTTTTTGTTGTAATTCTCCTTGTAAAACTTGTTTAAGTTTATCTGGTGTGAGATTATCAACCCCCTCGGTCCCATATTCTTTTTTTAAGGCTAAACGTAAGAAACCGCAGATAGCGCCACTTTTTTCTGGTTTACCTAATTGCTGAGCTAAAAAATTACCAAAATGAACAATCAAATTCAATGGGTTAAACATCCTCCATGAGTTGCTTCATTAGTTCTTCTTCAGTAAGATCTTCATCAACATTTTGGTTACTATTTTTGGGTTGAAAATCGCGATTGAAATAGGCTTTCAACTTGGGAGGCATGATCCAACCAATTAGCTGAGTGGCTCCAAAAAATATACTGACAATTAACAGTAAAATGCCTACAATTATACCTTGTGGACTTGTGTATCCTGTCCCATCCATCGGTAACAGAAAAACAAATAGATCTTGCAAGAGAAAAACTAGGGCTCCTATCCCTAAAATGAAATAACGTTTCTGGATCCAGGGTTCAATGTCTTCCATTTTTCTCTGATTGGAATAAGTTGAGAGTGATGAATAGGCAAGCCATCCGGTACCTATTGTAAATTCTCCCCGAACCGCGAATTGAAAGATATAATAATAGATTCTACTCTCATCTGTCAGTGGAGAAGCAAGTGGTGTGGTGAAATTATAATTCCACCGTGCAATACAGTCTATTAAACGTAATAGTATAACTGCACCTATAAAAATAGTACCCAATCTCTTGCGACCTTTATAAAATGTTGTATAGGTAAATATTGTCATTAGAATAAAACAAGTATTCACGACAATATTTATTAAGAAAGAAGGTGCTTTGAGAAAAATAAGAATAAAATCTACTACAAAACCAATGAAAGCAAACCCTAAAACACGTAAGTTAAGGAGTTTAGTTCTAATACTTCTGTAAAATAGAAATATCCCTATTAATAAAAGACTTGATATGTAGATCAGCGCGAGAATGATGATTACAATTGGTGTGTCAGCCATGAAAATCCTCCAAATATTTTAAGATACATTATTCTTCAAAAATGCGTGTTAGTAGATAAAATTAGATTGTGAAAAAAATTTTGAAATCTTTTCTATAAACCTTTGGAGAGATTTATCACAAATACTTAAGTTCCCCTTAGTTCTATGTGAAACAAACCCCATTCGAAAAATCCTCTTTTTTCGATTCCTATAAAACATCAGAACATTCAATTGATCATATTCAGAAGATGGCTTTAGAACATGCATTTGGGGGGGTTGCTTTATTCCATTTTGACGGAACTATTCTCTATACAAATCGGAATTTTCGTATGATGACTGGATTTCCAGATATTTATGATTTTTCAGTGACTAAAATTCAGAATATTCTTAAATCTGAAAAAGGTTTTGACCATCTGTTTAAGTACTTGAAGGAAGATGGTTATTGGATTGGAGAAATGGAAGTGTGCGGTGAGATGGGCGTGATTAACATTTTACACTGCGTTTCTAATATTGTTTATGATGATCAATATAATCCAATATGTATTTACGCTTCTATGACAGAAAGGATGGAGTATCATGCTTTTAAGGAGATTACAGTACAAGCGGAAGAACTATCTTCTCAAAATCAAAACTTAGCAACAGCATGCACCGAACTGGACCAAAAAAATTTAAACCTGCAATTAAAGATCTACGATTTAATAAACCAAATTGATCCTGGGCAATCCGACTATGAAATTCTTGATGGGCCTGCTCTTCAAAAAATGATAAGCCCTCGATCAACAATCGCCGCATTACATCAAGAATTACAACACACAAAAGCCCAAGTGAAGGAACTAACAGGATATCTGCCAATATGTTCTGAATGTAAAAAAATTAGAGATGACCGAGGATCATGGACCCAAATTGAACAGTATATTAGAAATCATTCCGAAGCGGAATTTTCCCATAGTATTTGCCCAGAATGTGCTGAACGATTGTACGGAGATTTACTCAAGGATGAAAAATGATATATTTCAAACCAAAACTTTTCATTTAATTAAAAGAAAAAATTATTCTTGAAAATTGTAATATTTAGAAAAATTCTTGTAAAAGTTACAATTTATATATAATTCATGCAGAAATAAACATATGATTCAACAATTAACTAATCCACAAATCCAAACTTTTGTTTTTAACGGAATCATAATTATTTTATTCGTTATTTTTAGTTATTTTCTCCTTAAACGTAATAGAAATCGCCTTTCCATGTCCCTCACTTTATATTTCTTAACAATTTCAGTGGGGTTGATTCTGAATATTATTTATCGGGCAATTGATGAAGAGACAGTAAATATTGTTCTTAATATTTTTACCATATATTTCACCACTTTAGCAGGAGTACAACTGCTTAATTTTGTGTTAAATTTGTATTTTTCATCTCAAATTCACACTTTGAAACGACAATTGATATATACAATAATTTATGCTGTTGCTCTTTTAGGGTTACCAATAATTGGGATCATTTTTGATCAGGTTAGTTGGGGTCCTATTGCTGGTGTGCCCATTTACGAGTTTTCTTTTGGTTTTTATGGATTGATTTGTTCCCAAATAATCTTCGTCTTTATAATTTATTATGCAATGAAAATAAAAACTAAAATGGGCGCTAATAAGTATAGTACAAAGTTCATGCGAAGTATAGTCGGTATCTTATGTTTCGATTTACAATTGATCGGCGCATACCTCGCGCATACATTTGGTGGAGATAGTACTGATTCTCCGATGCGATTGATTGGATTAATATTTCAATTGATCTTTATTCTTCCTGGGGCATTTCTATTGTATTTTGGATTGAAGAAGGAACCTGAAAACTAATTTTTTTCCATAATACTCCATTTTTCTTTTTCTTTATTATTTTATTACATAGCATGGTCACTGATACAATTCTGTATTTTCATTTAAATCCTAAGAAAAATAGGAAATTATTTTATCCCGAGTTGATATAATATTAACTGATGATCCATTGGTCAATTGATGAGCTCCATCGAATTCGACAATCTCACGAAGAGAAGCATAAAAACATACACATTATTGACATTATTAACGGAAAGATATTTGATTTCGACTCGATCTTTGAAACTGAGCAAGAGGCGAATGAGAAAATCCAAAAAGATATTGAAAACTTAATTAAGGAAACTTATGATTCTTTTGGTGGTCATATTAAATTTGATCAAGGTACAATTTTTTGCGCTTTTTATCATAAAAAGAAGAAGGATATAGTAGGAACTATAGCACTTTATCAGTTTAGTAAAAGAAACGTTGAATATATTGAAGTGGGATTGTCACTTATATCAAAGAAATATAGAAAAAAAGGATTCCAATCCGTTGAAGCTCGTCGAATTCGAGAATATGCTTTTTTCTTTCTCAAACAAGGTAATCCATTTTACATATCTGCGCGAATGGCATCAGCTGCGACTCAATTACAAGTTCATAGAGGTCAACTTCCAGATACAACTGGAAAAATTGTGAATGTGGCTTATCCAAAAGGATTTGTTCCATTTTATATTGCAAATAAGAATAAAAAAGGGAATTATTTATTAGAATTTGGCTTATTTTATGATGCTTGGCCAACTTTGGGGCAAATCGTTGAAAAGACAGTATATCTTCCCTCTATTGTCCAAGATTTAGGCTTCCATATCTTTAATTCTGAATTTCATAAGGATTTAAATCCTAAATATCAAAATGTTTCGATTTTTTCGGAGAAAAATATCGTTATTAAAGAAAAAACTTACGATTGGAATCATTTAAAGCAATTTACTAAAATATATGGAAATTTAAAAACGAAAAAGCGAATCAATTCTAGTAAAAATTCCAAATTTACCTTTTCTCTTTATGCCGCTCCTGATCTTAACAATATGGCCGTAGCAATTGAGTCTGTATCATCTCTTGACTTTCTTACGGATATTAATGTTGATTCTATGAAATCTGTTAATATAACACTCCAGATTTCCGATTTTTCGACACAAGACTCCATGATAGCAAACAATTGCATCATTCAAAAGTTGATAGAACATAAATTCGTTCCCACCTGTGTTTATGATATAAAATTTAAAGGTCAAAGAATACGGGTTGCCCTATTTGCAAAATGGCAAAATATTGCTATGCAAGAATATTTTGAATTTCTTCATTACTATCACACCGATTTCGACATTTTTCGCCATGATTGTGAAGTTCAAAACATGTATTGGAATCCCCAGATAGAAATAATGACTGAAGAGAAAATTGTTGGAAAAATTTTAGTCGATAGGTTTAAAACAATTTTGTAGGATTCGTGAGTTTTTCTAAAAAGCTTTATATTATTTTTTAATATACATAGTTACCATACTATATTTATTGAATGTTAATATTCCAATGATATCTATTCCCAAATGTAATCAATAACTTGTAACTTCGGAGTAAGTTTTTAATATGGCAATCTTAGAAACTGCAATTCTTTATAAAGATAAACCTTTGAGTGAAGTTCAATTTTACTCATCTGATGAATTTTTGAGTCATGAAACCCGGAATGGATTACTTAGTGCGGTAGTTAATCTAGTAACTACGGCGTTTGATGATGAAATCCAAAATTTCTCCATAGGTGGGTATACGATTTTAGTGATTTTGAAGGATCTGATAGGAGATGATGATGATGTTGATGAAGAAAATAAAGTCATTGACCGAAAAATGAATCCTCCTTTAGGCATTTACTGCATTATCGATAAAGATTCTAATCACAAACAGATTAAGAAAATCATGGAAGAAGCAATTACTCAATTTATAAATCGATTTAGTATTTATGCAATAAAAAATGAAAAACCGAAAAAATTTCAGAAATTTAACTCCCGCCTTGAAAAACTTTTTCAGGCGTTAGCGTTGAAACATGAAGATCGATTTAAATCCATATTTTAAATGCTTGAAGAAGCATGATAGCAACAAACATACTTCCCATAACTATTATGCATAATCCACTCTTCTTTTCTTTCTTTAGAGGGATTTTCTGAGGCTTTTGATCGAAGGTTTCTAATTTTAAATCTTGTACTCGTGATTCTGATTGAGGAAGTTTTCCTTCAAAAATTCCTAAAAATTCATCCTCATCTATATCTCCTTCAATAAATACTTTAGGACGTTGCGCTCCTGCACGATCAATGTCAAATTCTCTGGCAATCTGAATTCCTTTGACTTTTTCTTTTACATTACATGATTTTCCTTGCCAAACCCAAATATCTACTCCTAAATCTGCTATCATTACGTCATCACTGTCAAGAGAACTTTTTTCAAAGGGAACTTGCACTGCTTTGATGGCATTAATTCCATCAAATTCTTCTGATGAGATTTTATATAATGCATTCACATGATCTGACTCCCAAGCAAACTCACCCGTGGAGACATCCTTGAGCATGGATGTTGCTAAATTTTTGTCCAGAACTTTTAATCCTCCTAAAAAGGTTACTAATTCTGCTGGTTCATCTCCCTCATCGTATGTAAGAATCTTTGCACCTCCATTAAACTCATCTCCTTCATCAATACCACGGGCTTGAACGGCTGCAGCTCCCTTTTCATCGGCAGAACATTTCGATCCTAACCAGATATAAATTTTTTCATGGAGTTTATCTACAATAACATAGGAATCACCGGTCGTAAAGACTGGTCGAGCGATTTTTTTAAGGTTTCCCTTATCAATCCGATAAATTATTGGACCCATAGTGATATGGTAATGTATGAACTTATAAATGTTTAAATCTGAACAAAGAATGAAAAAATGAATATTTGGAGGATTTTTTCTTATTAATTGGTTTACTGCCAATAACGAGTTACTTGGGCAGGGCGAATCATAGAAAATCGACAGTTAGAGAGAAATGGGCCTATATGGGAAATAATTCCAGGAGCATTAGTTCCTTTGGCACAAACACAAGCACATTCAAGCGGACCAATTCGAATGATTTGGGGGACATCAATAGTATGGCCTCGTTTTGCAATTGTCTTTTTGATCATTTGGCGCGAAACTCCGGTTGTAAAAACAATATCTAAACCCGATTTAACATATTCTTCAATTTGCTCTAAAAAATCATCTGTAAATTTACCTTCATATTTAGGTTTCCCACCTTTTTCAAAGAGCATTTTTTCCACTTCGATTTCAACAGGAAATTGATTCATGAATCCATATTTTTTGCAGATTTCGCGGGTGGAGAGATCCTTTCCTCCTGCTAATTGAGTTCTTAAACGATGGAGTGGAATTAGCACTTCTTTGGCAGGAGATTCAATTCCAATATCAACAAATACTCCAAATCCTACTTTTCCTACTGCCCTTAGTGTCCCAAAAAGTCCACGACGTTTGGGCACATTGTTGGAATCAAAAGTTTCTCCAGTAATTTCTTTCAAAATATTGGAAACAAATTTCAAATCGTCCTTCTTCTTTCCCTCAAGTTCCACTAATAATCGATCATCAACTCGAAATTCTAAATTAGCTAATGTCACATCCATATCTTCGGGAATCCGTTCTTCAAGCACTCGACGAAATGTTTGTAAAAATTGCGTACGAGCTTGGGCTGTTTTTTCGCCCCATTGATAATATTGGAAGCTAGTAATATAATTGTATTTTGCAATATGCATTGTAGTTCTCACCAAATGTAATAATTGGTTTTATTTGTTCACGAACCGATGGCGGTGAACCTGTAGATCATAAAAAATAGATGGATTTAAGTTCAAGAATCGAAATCTATAATTTAATAATTATGAAGTTAAATATACCATATTAATAAAAATTTGTGAATTGTTGATAACACATCAAATTGGAGAGCAAAAAATGATGGAAACAGAACAAATTATTGAAAAATACAAAGAATTTCAAGATGCAAACAATGGGTTTGAAGAATTGATGATATTTTCAGAGAAAGGGGATCTCCTATTTTCACTTAATCCGAATTATATCACGGAAATTGAAGCAAAATCTTTAATGGAAGCATGGTTGACTAAACAATCTGCAGTTGTAATCGGCGAAGTTCGCTATCCCATTTTAAGTCACGAAATCTTACAATTTGCTGCACGGAATGTGAAAGGACAAGGGGCGCTCGTGGGTACTAAAACAAAGAAAGATAATTATGTGGTAGCTCATTTAAATGCGACCAGTCGATTCCCACCAACCATTGCAGCCATTAATCTTAATCGATGGGCATGGAATCTTCTTTAAAGTTAGAGATTTAAATGTTTAAATATGTTTGTTTTTTTCTCCCTTTTTCAAATGTTTAATCTAGATATTTTTTATGCGATGTGGTTTTTGATTTCTTTAATATGACCTACGCGATAAAAAATGGAAAAATTTATTCCTGTGATCACAAAGATTCAATAATTGAAAATGGTACGATTTTAATTGCAGATGGTAAAATTAAATCAATTCTTGCTGAAGGGGAAACAATTCCTGCTGGATTCGAAATAATCGACGCTCAAGGGAAGATTATTACGCCAGGATTCGTAAATTCCCATACACATGAAGGTGTATACAACGGTACAGTCGGAGAAATGGGCTTTGATGTGAATGAAATGGTAAATCCAGTCACACCTATGGTGCGAGTGATGGATGCTATTAATACCGAGGACCCTGCTTTAATGGAAGCTGTCAAAGGTGGAGTTACCACAATTAACACCGGTCCAGGTTCAGCTAATGTCATTGGGGGCCAATTTGCTCTAATCAAAACCTTTGCTAAAACAAAAATGGTTGAAGATTACATTATCAAAGCTCCCTCCGCTATGAAAGCGGCTTTAGGAGAAAATCCAAAACGAGTTTATGGACGAGATAAGAAAATGCCCATGACTCGAATGGGGATTGCAGCTGTTTTCCGAAAAGCTTTCATTGATGCTCAAGCTTACGGTAACAAATGGGATGAATATTATACAAAGAAAAAGCAAGCTGAAGAAAAGCAAGAAATTGATAAAATACCTTCCGAGCCCGATCGGGATTTAGATAAAGAGATTCTTTTGAAAGTGCTCAAACGGGAGATTCCGATTCATATTCATTGTCATCAGCATAATGATATTACTACTGCTGTTCGATTGGCGGAAGAATTTAATCTTGATTTAATGATTGTTCATTGTACAGAAGGCCATAAAATCGCTGAATTTTTAGCGGAAAAGAAAATTCCTGTGTCTGTTGGACCTTCAATTGTTGGTTATGAAAAAAGTGAGTTACGCGATATTTCTTTTGAAACTCCAGGAATATTGCACAAAGCTGGAGTGAAATTTTCAATTCAATCAGATACATTTCCAAGATTATTATACTTCCAGATACTTCCATGTATGGCAGTTAAAAATGGATTGCCAATCAATGCAGCACTTCGGGCTGTTACTATTGATGCTGCTGAAATGTGTGGGATTGGAGATCGTGTGGGATCTTTGGAAGTAGGAAAAGATGCTGATTTGATAATTTGGTCAGATCATCCAGTAGCCAATTTTTATGCTGAAAATGAGATGACATTTGTTTCTGGGGAAATCGCATATAAGAAAGAGTAATGAAGGAATGGAAATGACATACGCACTTACAAACGGAAAGATTTATACTTGCAATTCAACCGATGAAGTTATTGAATCAGGCACTATCATTATTCGCCACGGGAAAATTGAAAAAATTTTACCAAATTCTGATCAAATTCCAACAGACGTTGAAGTCATCGATGTCCAAGGAAAATGCATTGTTCCAGGTTTTGTGAATAGTCACACACACGAAGGCATCTTTGATGGAACTGTAGGGGAAATGGGTGTTGATGGTAATGAAGCTTCCTTTCCCACCACCCCTATGCTGCGTGTAATTGATGCAATCAATATTGAAGGGCCCGCATTTAAGGAAAGTGCGAAAGGAGGTGTTACCACTATTAATACTGGTCCTGGTTCGGCAAATGTTATTGGTGGTCAATTTGCTCTCGTTAAAACCTACGCCAAATCGAACCAAGTGGAAGATTATATCTTAAAAGCACCTTCTGCAATGAAAGCAGCATTGGGAGAGAATTGCAAATTTACTTTTACTCCTAATCGAGCCAAAACTCGAATGGGGATTGCTGCAATCTTTCGAAAAGCATTTGTAGAAGCTCAAACTTACGGCCGGAAATGGGAAGAGTATTCCAAAAAGAAACATGATGCTGAAGAGAAAAACGAGTTAGATAAGATCCCTTCTTGTCCTGATCTTGATAATGATAAAGAATTATTATTGAAGGTTTTAAAACGCGAAATTCCCATACATATTCACTGTCACCAACATAATGATATAGTGACCGCGATCCGGCTGGCTGAGGAATTTAATTTAGATTTGATGATTGTCCACGGGACGGAAGGGCACAAAATTGCCGATTTTATTGCCTCTAAAAACATCCCAGTTTCTGTGGGACCTTCGCTTGTCGGTTTCCATAAAAGTGAATTACGTCACATAACTTTTGATACCCCCAGTATTTTACACAAAGCAGGAGTGATGATATCTATCCAATCTGATATGGTGCCCCGTCCCTTATACTTTCAACTGCTTCCATGTATGGCAGTTAAGTATGGATTACCTGTTGTAACAGCATTACGTGCAGTTACCATAGATGCTGCTAAAATGTGTGGTGTGGGAGATCGAATCGGATCTATCGAAGAAGGAAAGGATGCCGATTTAGTAGTTTGGTCGGCCCATCCTGTAAAAAACTTTTATGCCGAGAATCTTCTGACTATGGTTGATGGAAACATCGCCTATCGAAAAGAATAATTTCTTCTCTTTTTTTCCCTAAGTTTTTTCATTACGTTTATATTTCGGACATTTTTTTCAAGGACACAAAGGGGGTTCCTTTTTCCTTCAGCATATAATCATAGATGGATTGCCAAATTTTGCCATCATTTCGCCATTTATTCTCGAAATTATTAATGCCAATCCAATTTTCAAAAGCTTTAGCATATTCGGTGGTCCAACTATCACGAGGTCCCCCATGATTTGATGAAAGATATCCCAATTCTTCAAGAACAGCAATTATATTTTCAATACGATTTTTATCAAGAGGCAGTAACCTAGCAGGATTTTCTCGTTCCAGCATGGTCATATCATAAATTTGAAAGATACGATGCAATTCTTTGATTGGATGTGGATGTTCATCAACCCTGATGTCTACCCATCGATCGGTAAACCCTCCATATCCCCCCTTCTCGCGAACTACCAGTAAAGAAGCAGATTGTTGACCTCGCGCATCTCCTCGACCTTCTTGATCCGCTGAATGAAGTGCAGCGAGTAATCGGGTGGGAAGATCTCCCTTCGTCGTTTCATATGCCTTTGCCATTCCTTCGACTGTGTCTGCGCTGATTAATATATTTCCTTGACAAGTAAAATGATCTCCAATAATATGTCCCGCCCAATGAAAACATTCCTTTCCAGTGAAAGCTGTCGCATTTCCATAGGAATCTATCAGTCCTACTTGTCGATGATCCTTAAGTTCATCATTAGCAAGTATTTTTTTTAATGCATCATCTGCTTTCATACCTGAACCCATCAGTTCTAATCCTCTCGGGCCAAAAGACGTATTACAATGTGCCTGAGTGGCAACTGCTCCTACATTTGCTTGGGCAAACGGTACAACTGGTCCAACACAGATAAATTTACTCTGAACTGCAACCCCAAAATCTCCCGTATTGGGATCATATGCAACAATTGAAAATGTCATGGATAAATATTGTTGGAAAATAGTTTTATAGATTTGGTTGAAAATTTTTTATCCGCGATCGGGACCCATAATGGCGAAAATATGGGGGGTTGAAATTGGATTTGGTCCGCGATGCATGCGGATAGAGAAATAATGTGACTCAAATCCCAAATCTGTAGCAATTTGAAGTGCTTGTTGTTGAGATTCTAAGATACCTATAAAGAGTTGGGGGGTTTCTGAAGGTGAACCGAAACTTGTCAGCATGCATTTCACGCTTTTTTTGGGATTATTGACCACCCATGGTCCCACTTTAATGCAATTTTCCCTGGGGGCTGCCATGATATATCCTTGGATTTGGTTCTCTTCAATGTAGACTTTGCATAAATCTGGATGTTTTTGAAATAGAGTTATCAACAATAAAGAACGATCACTTTGAAAATATTTGAAATCCATCGCACATATTTCATCTAAATCAGATTCTTCCATTTGACGTATCCGATCTGAAGATTGAAAAGGAATTTGTCCATATAGTCGAAACGATTTACACATAGGTTTAAATCCTTCAGCAGCATATAACGGAGTGATCTTGGGTACACCATCTAAATAAATATTTTCAATTCCCTGTTGATTAAGGGTAGCAAGGGTATGTTGGACTAATTTTTTTCCATATCCTTTCCCGCGCTCTTCTTCACACACAATTACATCTGCTAAAAATGCATATTTATCATATTTTACTCCAAACGCCATTCCAACGGGGGTCCCTTCAACTTTTGCAATAAAAATAGTGTCTGGGGATAACTCAAATAAATCCTCCACTTCCTCCCGCCCTTGTCCCCATTTTTCGATATCTATTAACTTCAAGGCAAATTCAAGGTCTTCAAAACACATGGGTTCGATTTGCATCTTACGGAAAACTAGAGTGTTTCCTTGAAAAAGTTTTTGTTTCGCTATGAGTATCTCTAATTATGGAAAAGCAAACAACTCCCATTTACCGAAAAAATATCATTTTCATTCATGGTTATGAGAGTTCTGGTCAAGGATATAAAGGAACCTATCTTAAAACAATCTTTCCGCACATTCTAACTCCTAATTTTACGGGAGAACTTGAAGAACGTATGGAACAATTAATTCCAATTTTAGCTCCGCATGATGATTGGATATTAATTGGGTCCAGTTTTGGTGGATTGATGTCTGTTAAATACGCGAGTAAATTTCCTGAAAAGGTAGATCAACTCATTTTATTTGCCCCGGCCTTAATTCCTCCGTATATGCCCCAAAATATGGATATTCCATCTTTATCTGTTCCCACTACCATATATCACGGTCAACAAGATCAAGTTGTATCCATAAATATTGTACGCCAAAAATCTATTTCTATATTTCCTCATCTTACCTTTAACGTAGTTGAAGACGATCATTTTTTACGTCCGACTGTAAAACAAGTTCCATGGTCTACTTTGGTCACAGAAAAATCATAAATAGCAACAAAAGAAAAAAAAACTATTTTAGAAATATTTGAGCAAGATTGTAGTAGACTTTGAGAGTCAATTCCACGGTTCGAATCCGAATTCGTTCATCTACACCATGAGGTAATCCTGCCATATCTTTGGTGCTCGTTTTTGGATCTAATAGTGAAAATCCATAACATTGGGCTCCGCGGTCGCGAAAATAGCGCATATCTGTGACACCAGGCATCAGGAAGGGAACTAACGTCGATCCAGGGATTTCTTGATTTACAGCTTCTTGCATAGCTGATACAAAGTTAGATTGAGGCACACTTGCATTTCCACTAGATGCAATTCCCCCATCTTCTTCAGAAATTGCCTCAATTCTTGCCTTTAGAGCGAGATCTCCCAACGCCTTTTGCAAGTGTTTCATAACATATACATCATCTTGCCCTGGTAAAGTTCGAATATCAACGACAATTGAAGTTTCAGCAGGAATGACGTTCGCTTTAACTCCTCCTGACACCATATTGGGTGACATCGTCATCCGACTTAAACTATGAACAATTTTTGCAGTATTAGGGTCTTTTTTATTAAGAAGCTTGAGCGTCATAGGCAATAAGAGGGGAGTCGTAATCATAAATTTTTGAAGCTTCCCCATTCCTAATCCATCAGCAAGATACGTTAAATATTCGGTAGTTAATGGTATTTGTGAGTCACCATACTTTCGAATTCGCAATATGGCTTTGGCTGCTTTAACTGCGGCATTATCGCTTGCATACGGCATAGATCCATGCCCTGGAGTGCCCGTAAAAGTAATTTTTTTCCAAGCTCCCCCTTTTTCACCCAGCATAAACACAACTTTTCCTTCATCTAAGGCTGCACCTCCCATTTCTGAAACACAAAAATCAACTTTCAATAAATCGGGGTGATGTTCAAGCATCCAGTTCACCCCAAAGGTTCCCCCCGCTTCTTCATCGGCTACGATGAATAGGATTAAATCTCCTTTTGGTTGAAATTTCTCTTGATGCAGTTGGGCAAAAGCGACGGTTTGGGTGGCAACAATGAATAGCATGTCCATCGCCCCTCGGCCCCAGACAAAACCATCTTTTATTTCGCCTGCAAATGGGTCAACAGTCCATGCTTTAGGTTTGGCAATCGGCACTACATCTACATGGGAAGGACCGAACATCATCGAAGGTGCATCGCTTGTTCCCGAGAGTTTTGCCCATAAATTACCTCTGTTTGGAGCTGATTCAAAGATTTGATATTCAACCCCTTTCGTAGATAAATATTCCCCGATCGTCTTGATATTTACCAGTTCCGTTCCTGGCGGGTTTACACACCGATTTTGAATAAGTTTTGAAAGAAGATTGACTGTTTCGTCAAGTAATTCTGAAGTAATCATTATGGTTATACAAATGCTGAAAAAGAAATTAAAGATTCACCTTGAGTTTTTAGAGAAAAATGAAATTTCAATGAACTGAAGTATTAAAGAAAAATCTCAGGTTTTTGATAAATTTCCGTATATTGGTCGAAATCTGCTTTCATCTCTGGTGGCATAGTCAATTCTTTGGTTAATGCTCCAAAGGGACAACTTTGCACACATGCAAAACATCGAATGCATTTCTCTTTGTCAATTACCAGATCAAAATCCATCTGGGTGAAGCAATCAAAATCAATTGCCTCAACCGGACAAGCTGCCCAACATTCACGACATTTGGTGCACAATATAAGATCTATTTGCGGGATTTTGACCATTCTTCGGGCCCGAATTTCAGGATGCCCCTGAATAAAGTCAGGAATACTTCCTTTAATGGTGATTTCTTCGGGGCCTTCTTGCCATTTTTTCCAGAGATTTTGGCCAAATTTGGTGGCTCGTTTAATATCTGTTGCATCAGGGCGATTTTCTCCTAAAAGAAGGGTCTCATTTGAAAGAGAATTACGACCTACAAACTTCGCTCCCGCAAGAATTTTAAAACCTCTGTTACGCAATAACCCAATTAATTCTTCTAAACATCTGCCAAAAGACACATTGCCATTTACGGCCACCGGAATGATCCACTTCCCTTGTCCCTCCAGTTTTTGAATAACTTCAAAAACCGTCTTGGGCATCGTTTCAACATATACGGGTGATCCCAAAATGATAATATCTCCTGCAATGTTAATCTTATTTTTGTCACGGAGATTAATTGATGAAATATTTAAAAAGGGGGGAGATGCCAGCGGTAATTGAGTTCCGTTGGCTATCGTGGCACATATTTTTCGAGTATTGCCAGTTGGGGAAAAAAATATTATTTGGATCGTCGGTTTATTTCTCATGGCAAAACAACCTAATATAAATGTGCTTTTAGCTTATTTTCGATGGAATTATATACTTCTTGGAAAATTTCTTCAATTTCTTTAAATTTTGCCATACCTTCGGGGGTTTTTTGGGATTGATTGTTAAAAACAATTTCCACATTTTCGATTTTAAGCATTCGATCTAAGATATCCTCAATAATTTCTTTTCCGATTTCTTCATTGATATTTCCATCAAACACGGCAAATGATATCATGATCAATTCATGTTGACCGCGAGCTTGCATACTTGAAAGTTTATATTGCAAATTTAGAATACGAGCTTGCCCCAAAGTCATTTCAAAATAGCCCTCTTTTTCGTAATCTAACAATAGTGGTAAGTCTTGAAATTCTTCCATTTTTTCATCTTTTGGTGTGAAATGCAGTATTATTGGTCCAAAGAACGCATCAAAATAACTTAAAATCAAGCGCCAGTTCTTTTTTTTGCAGTCTGGGCAGAGTTCATAGCTGAAAGAGACATCTGCAACTTCTTGCACAAAAGTATCAAGCTGATTCCAATACCCTTGATCGTTACGAATTTTTTTACACATCCCACATACAGGGACTAATTTTTGCAATTGCTGAATTTTTGATAATGCTTCTTGCAATTCTACAATTAGGGCTTGTTGTTTTGCTTCTGCTCGTTTTCGTTTAGAAATATCAGTGATCATTGCAACTACGTACACTGAGACATTATATTCTAATCGAATTAATCGTAATTCCCCTGGAAAAATACTACCATCTTTCCGTTTAAAATTGGTTTCATAAGTTGTGAACCGGTTTAATTTACCATCAGTATAGATAGGTACTAATGATTTTTCTTGGGTTATATGTTGTAGATCCGTTGGATGAAGTGATAACAATTCTTG
Organism: Candidatus Lokiarchaeum ossiferum; assembly: GCA_025839675.1. Taxonomy (GTDB): domain Archaea; phylum Asgardarchaeota; class Lokiarchaeia; order Sigyniarchaeales; family Promethearchaeaceae; genus Lokiarchaeum; species Lokiarchaeum ossiferum. Next base: position 3,030,464 of record CP104013.1, on the reverse strand, counting down.
GGCAGAATAACCAAAGAGATTACACGCTTGTTGATTGATCAAAATGGTTTGGCTGAGATCATTTTCAATGATAGTGGCCATTCCTGAATTAAGAAAAATATCAAAAAATACATTTACAGGCATATTCTTCGGTTTTTTAATATCAATAGGATTTGCATCTGCCTCTTCATAAAATTTGATCTGTTCTTGCAAGGATTGTAAGATTAATTCCAAGGATCGTCGATTCATTTTTTGATACCGCTCAAAATCAAAATTCTCTGGGTGATCCTCAGTTAGTTTAAATGGGGTACGAATATCGATGTATTGTTTTAATTTCGTCTGTAATACATGAATGTCGTGAATTAAATTTTCCTTGGAGTTTTTTTCATCCAATGTCATTAATTTAAATTAAGGTGGCGTATATAATAAATTATAATGGTAGCGATGGATATTCCGAAAGTAGATCTTCTATTTCAATCAATGCTTTCGACCTTGGGCGAAAATTTGCTATTTGTTGGCCTTATGGATCCAGATAAACAAATCGTTACCCAAATTGAACAAGAAAATTTATCGGAAATGACTAAAGCCGATATTTCTAACTTCTTCTATTCTCGCATGTTTGATTATTTCTTTGATAATATTCGTCAAGAACATAGCACATTTTCTTTCAACACCCTATCCATTAATGTAATCGTATCGGTAGCTGGAGATGATTACATCGCAATATTTATCAGTTCTGTAAAGGAAAATACTGCTCAATTTCTCCCATATGTGTATCTCTGCACTGAAAAAATTGCTCGAATTGGGCTGGGACGTAATATAAGTTACGTCATTCCTAAAATTAAATTTCAATCTAATGATAATGGGTTAATTTCAGGGCCTCATCGGTTTGAAATGAAAGAAGAAGGGGATTATGTCATCAAAGCTGTTTTAGGCGGAGATTCTGGTGTTGGAAAAACCACACTCGTTGAACATTTCATTCATGACAAATTCGAAGGCGACTATAAAAGCACCCTTGGGATTAATATCATGAGCAAAGGCGTGAAGTATCCACGTTGGAAATGCAACATCGAATATTCCATTTATGATTTAGGTGGTCAATCCATCTATAAACAAATTCGCAAAGGGTACTATTTCGGAGCCAACGTTGGTTTTTTAGTATTTGATGTGACAAACAAAGAATCTTTTGAACACATTCAAGATTGGTATGATGAGATAATTACTGTGGAACCAGATACTCTCCTGATTTTGGTGGGGAATAAAATAGACTTAGAAGGACAGCGACAAATCTCTTCTGGAGAAGCCGAATCTCTCGCGAGAAAACTTAACGTACAATATTTGGAAACGTGCGCATTGAACAAAGACATCGTCGATGAGGCATTTAAAACTCTTGGATTTGCTTTTATATTGAAAAATAATACATTGGAACGCAAACGGGTCGATGTCAAATCGGGCTGGGTTTTTTAAGCTTCATCCATTTTATCTAGCACTTTTGTAATGGTAATCTGACTTAAAGTTTATTAAGGCATTTTTATTTCACCCTTTTATGAATTCTGAAACACCATCTGGAGATAACACTACAACATCATCGTTTTTGGCAAGATTTTTCTCACTTCATTCTCTTCCTCGGCCACTTCAGCAAATTTCATTTTTCTATTTGGTTATTTGGTGTTTATACTCAATTGCCTATAGTAGCACAGATACGTTCTTGTTGCTTTTCTTCTTAGACCAATGGACTTATCAGGAAGTCAGTTTAATCTTCTCAATTCAAATTATTACCCAGATACTTTTTGACTATCCCACTGGTGTGCTAGGTGACTGGCTTGGTCAAAAATTGGTCTTGATTCTCGCTTTTTCTCTAAAAATTCTGTCCTTGGTCTTTTTAGTAATCAATCCTTCTTTTTTATATTTTATTCTGTATGGAATACTTTCTGGGTTGGGCAATTCTCAACTCTCAGGGGCTTTAGATTCTTGGTTTGATAATAAATATCGAGATTTAAGCTGCGGGATTGATGCCAATCGCGAAATCTATACCATGTTTCAAGCAAGACTTTACATTGTCTATATCCTAATTGCAGCCTTAACTTGCTTCTTAAGTGGTCTTATTGCTCAAAATATCTCTCGCCGGTTCCTATTTTTTATCGAGATGTTTTTTTATTTTGTAATAATGCTCTTGGTGATCTGGAAAATTGAACATAAAAAAAATCCAGAAAGTAAGAATCTCTCGATTCAAGCTTATTTTGATCAATTTAGAAACGGCCTCGCTTTTATCTTTAAGCGTAGAGACATGTTTTTTATTTTCATCGGAATTGCGTTTTTTGAAACTTTCTTAAATCAAGTCTGGACTAAACTCATTTTTATTCCTTTCTATAAATCCTATGCCATTACCGATGCTAATTTGGGATTGTTACGTTGGATTTCATTAATTATTGATATAATTCTTATTAGCTTTCTTCAAAGGTTCCCTTCAAAATCCAAAAAACCAAAACTCGGGTTTGTGGTAGCCGAAATCGGTATAATATGTGGATTGATGGTTATTCTGGGATACATTGTTATTGTTCCTGCAAGCCCCACTTTTCAAATCAGCAAGTTCATTGGTCTAATTCTGATTGGGATTTCTTTAGGAATCCCTTACCGGCTAGTTTATCTATATTATTCTAAAGTTATGTTTGATTTGGTGCCAAATGAAATTCGCAATTCCGTATATTCCCTTTTACCGACACTTATCTTATTGTTTAGCATCCCTGGAACGCTTATAGGTGGTGCAGTTATTACTTCACATTATTTAGTTGGGGGAATTATATTCGTTATTTTTGGAGTAGGCTGCGGAATTATATTACAAATTATTGGATTTAACTACATTAGAAAAGAAACTCGTCCTCCAAACATGATTTCAGATCAAATCCCAGAGTAGAATCAGCGAATTTTTTTTTAATAACTTTTTTCTGAACATGACCTAAGATCCATCTTACTAAAAAATTTAAAGCAATTTAAATTACAAATAGATATAGAGTTTTTCTATAAAATCATTAAATCGGAGCTGAAAAAAACATCTTCTCACAACCAGGCATGGGCTATGACAGAGCCATAACGATATTTTCACCAGACGGACGGTTATTTCAAGTAGAATACGCAATCGAAGCAGTCAGACAAGGGACCACAGCAATTGGAGTTAAGAGCAAAGACGGAGTCATTTTTGCAGTAGAAAAACGCCGATTACCACTTCAGGAATACATTGGTAGCGAAAAATTATTCAAGATCGACGATCACGTTGGTGTCGCTATTGCAGGACTTACCGCAGATGCTCGCACTTTGGTTGATCAAGCACGGGTGCATGCGCAAGTGAACGTTTTGAGCTACAACGAAAAAGTAAGCATTTTAGAAACTACTCGCGACTTATGTGACCAAATGCAATTATATACTCAAAATGCAGGAGTTCGTCCCTTTGGTGTATCTCTCTTAGTAGGGGGAGTCGATCCTGATAATGGGACCAAATTGTTTTTGACCGACCCATCAGGGGCATTTTGGGGTTATCACGCTTGCGCCATCGGCAACGGTTCACCCGCGGCTCGCGAATATCTCTCAAAAGAATACAATCCAGATATGTCCTTAGAAGAATTGAAGAAATTGACCATTAACACGTTGAAAGAAGTGGTGGAAGGCGATTTTGAGACAGATCGATTCGAAATTGCCATGATCAGCACTGAAGACAAACTCTGGAAATTATTAAGTGTTGAAGAAAATCAAGCACTTCTTGATTCGCTTGAAGAATAATTCACCGATTATATTCTCTTTTTTCCCTTTCTCAAAAAATTATTTTCTTTTTGTGATATGTTCATCGAAATTCATCTCACGATCACCTTTTTGCATCTTTACTAATATCGAAAAAATTTAAGCCAAAGTTAAAATTCGAGCACGAAGTTTGTAATACTTTAAAACTATACGTCTTGTAGATATAGGAATGAAATTCGGAAAATAAATGAAAATGAAAAAAGGATAAATTTTTGCGTCTATTTTTTGATATTTTTATTTATCCACCATTTTTAACCAGATCAAAATATTGTCTGATTCTAGGGATTCCTGCGACAAAAAGTAGTCATAAGTGGTTTTATTGACTTTGTTTGCCCCAAAGTACACTTCAACTATCATTTTCCCTTCTTGCCCCGCCAACAATATTTTATCTTCTAACGACACTGTTGAGATGATCGTCACTTTTTCTGAAGAAAAACCTTCAACTGGGATCGGATAGGTCGGTAAGAGAATACGATATCCATCATCGGTAAATTTCTCATAATTCATTTGAGGCATCGATGCGCCACTGAATTCATTAAGTCGTACTCGGGCATCGGTATCAATATACTTTGTTTCACCACCATATTGAAATCCGATTTTTATTTCTGTAATGATCCCATTGTTTGGGCTTATGTTTTCAAAGACCATCGGAAAACAGAAAAATAATGCATTTTCATAACTCGATGATATGAATCCATAATTAACTATTCTACCAATCTTTATATTCGCAGGTTTGCGCATTTGAAACCAGTTATATATCGACAATATTGCAGCGAATAAACCTGGAAGCAAGCTAAGTAAATCGATTTCTATGTTAAATATTGTTACCATTTTAGCACCTTCTAGTTCTGTCTAGATCTCGACAAAACAACATATAAAAATTTCGATCATGTCAAATCAAAACCATTTTGATCTCTTCATTCCACTTGCGGTAAATAACTTTTTTCACGAAACTTTTTTTAGTTCTTTGCTTTATAGATATTGTTGTTTAGAGATCGAGTTCGAAACGCATGGGATTTCGAAAAGAATGGCTTTTCTTTATGAAGAGTATTCACCGTTTTTGTATACCATCTTATTTGCATATCCATCTTACGGAACGAATTCTGTCATCTAAAAATTAAGGTGGAAAATATTGAGTCAAAACCGTGGTAGTCCAAAGGGGAATTTTGATCTAGGGAAATATATTATTGTAAAATTACGGAAAGGCAAAACTAATTTTGAAATGGTGAGCGATCCAGAAGAAGCGTGGAAAGCCAAAAAGATTTTAGCCGAATACCGCAAAAAAGAAAATCAAGATCAGGCTCTCACTCGGGAGGATCTTTTACATCACCCTGATCTGGATCTAACAAATATTTTTCCCACTTATGATATCTTCACAAATGTAAAAAAAGCCGATCGATGTACTTCAGAAGATTTGCAAGAAGCATTTGAGACAACGAATGAACGCGAAGTCGCAGCGGAATTTGTTTTGGATGGGGAATTTTTGTGGACCCAAGCACAACGTCAGAAATGGGTAGAGAAAAAGAAAAAACAAATTATAACTATCCTTGCTCGGAATTGTGTGAATCCACAAAGCAAAAAACCACATCCTCCCAAACGTATTGAAAAAGCTATGGAAGAAGCACGTGTGTCCATTGATTTAGACAAAACTGCGGAAGAGCAAATTGAAACAATCTTAAAGAAAATTCAATTAATTATTCCTATTCGCATGGAATCGGTTGAAATGGCGGTTAAAATTCCGGCAATATATGCAGCTAAAGCGTATAATACCGTTGAAAAATATGCCCAAGTGAAAAAATCTGAATGGCAAACTGATGGGTCGTGGGTTGGGATGGTCTCTCTTCCTGCAGGACTCCAGATGGAAATGCTTGAGAAATTGAACAAATTAACCCATGGACGAATGCAAAGCAAATTGCTTCAGAACTAGTCCTCAAACCGCTAAGAACTAAAATTAATTATTAATAGCAAAACAAAAAAAGTGAATATTATGGAAACACCAGAAAACACAACTCCGACTACCTCTCGTGAGATTGTAACCCCCGGAATGACTTTGTCAACTGATCCGAGTTTAATACCTGGACGGGGAGCAATACGCACTGAAGCCGGTGAAATTATTTCACTATTTGTCGGATTTAAGGAAACCCGAGGTAAATATATGAATGTGGTGCCCTTAAATGGATTGTATAATCCACAAATGGGCGATAAAGTTATCGCTCGTGTAATAGGAAAAACACCTGTAAAATTCTTGATGGATATTAACTCAAAATATCTTGGAATTTTAAAGCCTATGGATGCTTTTAAACGGAGCAATCGTGGGCGAGGTTACGGCGGCAGACAAGCTGGAACTTACAGGGTAAAGGAAGAAGGAGATATGCAGAAATTGAAGATGGGTGATCAAATAATTTGTAAAGTCCTCTCAGGCTCTCGCATTTCTGAACCAGATCTAACCGCTCTCGGCCAAGATTTGGGAATTATCGAATCAGGGATGGTAATTAGCATTCCTGCAACCAAAATCCCCCGAGTGATCGGAAAGAAAGGTAGTATGATTGCTTTACTAAAAAGTTTATTACATAGTAAAGTATTCGTCGCCCAAAATGGAAGGATTTGGATTAAAGGTAAGACTTTTGAACATGAACGTTTATTAATTGATGCGATTCATAAAATCGAACGGGAAGCTCACACATCGGGATTAACCGATCGAATAAAATATTATATTACTGAAGAAAAGAAAAAACGAGGTATTGAATAAAATGCCAATTTTAAAAGGTACTGAAGAACCACATGATCCAGTTTGTTTCAAAGAAGATGGGTCGAGGTTAGATGGACGAGCTCTTGATGAGATTCGTTCGTTTAGTTGTGAAGTCGGCGTTATTAAGAACGCCCAAGGCTCAGCATTAGTTCGCCATGGTGGAAATCAAATTTACGCCGCGGTCTATGGGCCCCGAGAAGTTCATCCACGCCATATGGCGAAACCAGACAGAGGAATCCTACGAGTTTATTATCGAATGTGTACTTTCTCTGTGCATGAACGCAAAAGTCCGGCTCCAAATCGCCGGGAAAATGAAATTTCAAAAGTAATTCGTGAAGCCCTAGAGCCTGTGCTCTTCTTAGAAGCTTATCCTGATTCCCAAATTGAAATTTATATTGAAGTGGTAGCTGCAGACGGGGGCACTCGATGTGCATCAACAACAGCTGCTTCACTCGCACTCGCAGATGCAGGGATTCCGATGAAATCGCTCGTGGTAGGAGTAGCTGCTGGAAAAGCCCAAGATAAAGTTATTTTAGATCTTGGAGATAAAGAAGATAAAGTTGGCCAAGCTGATGTTCCTGCTGTGGTAGTAATGAAAGATAAAACGATTTCCTTATTACAATTTGATGGAGAGATGACCGCAGAAGAGATGGAATTAGGGTTCAAATACATTCTGAAAGGTGCCGAAGATATTTATCAAAAACAATTAGAAGCTTTAAAGAGTAAATATATGCAAATCTCTGATGAAGTCAAGATCGAGAATGTAGAAGTTGCAAAACATACTTCTGCTGTACCAGAAACTAAAGAAGCATCTTCTGAAGCAGTTCCTGCTACACCTAAAGCACCTGTAGATGTTCCTGCCGAGAAACAAGGAGAATCATCTGAAAAAGTTCCAGAAACACCTGTTTCCGAAGCATCTGCTCCTGAAACTCCGGCTCCTGAAGCCCCAAAACAGGGAGATGACAATTAAGATGGATGTTCATAGAGTAGTTAGTTCCTTAGAAAAAAAATATATTTCCAAATTACTCCGACAAGGAAAACGTATTGATGGGCGAGAGTTGTTTGAGTTCCGTGAAGTTAAAATTACAACTAATTTTGTCCCTAAAGCTGAAGGCTCCGCTGATGTATTTCTTGGCGAAACCCGAGTCATGTGCGGTGTAAAGTATGATATTGGTCGACCTTTTGGAGATAATCCTGATAAAGGAGTGTGTACTGTGATGAGTGAATTTGTTCCAATTGCGAGTTCCATGTTTGAACCTGGACGACCTGGAGAAGATTCTATTCAGTTAGCACGTGTGGTTGATCGTGGAATTCGACATACGGATTGTATCGATTATGAAGCTTTGTGCATCGTTCCTTACGAGCATGTTTACATTCTATTTGTGGATTGTTATATGATGGATTACTTTGGAAATTTAACCGATGCTTCCGCTATTGCCGCTATTGCTGCCTTGTTAAGTACAAATTTACCTGGTGCAAAAGTAGGTGAGTCTGGAGATCCCGAATGGGACGGCACGTATGCTCCTCTTCCAATCAAAGAAATTCCTTTAAGCATTACTTTTGGAAAAATTGATGGTGTCACTTTTGTAGATCCCATCATTGCGGAAGAACTTTGTCTAGATGGAAGCATTGCCTTTGCAGTCGATGAAAAGAAACAAGTCACTTCTATTCAGAAATACGGTTCCGCCGTGTGGACCGTTGAAGAAATTATAACTCTCTCTAAGAAAGCAATTGAAATTGGCGATAGTTTACGACAAAAATTGAATTTACGACAATACGTTCCAAAAGCTAAATAAGAAGACTTCAAAATCTTCCCTTTTTTTCACCCTTAACTTGATTAATTCGGTGGAAATTAGTAAAACTTTTTTTATTTGCTTCTTTATTCAATTTATATTCGATTTATAGATCATGCTAAGCATGGGGAAAAATGATTTAGATGGCTAAAACAAAAAAAGTTGGCATTTCCGGAAAGTTTGGAACTCGATATGGTGCCAAAACCCGTAAGCAATGGAATGTTATTGCAGAGAAACAGAAAGGTATAGTAAAATGCCCACGTTGTGAAACAAAAGTTCGAAATATGCGAGAATCTGTTGGTGTCTGGCACTGTAAAAAATGTGATGCTACTTGGACCGGTGGAGCTTGGGAAAGTGCTACCCCACGTGGAAAAGAAGCGATTCGTATTGCCTCTCGATTAAGTCGGGAAGCTGCTGAAGTTGAAAAAAAATAAATGTTAGTACTTAATTAATTTCATTAATTTTCATTCTGCTTTATTTTTTCAATCTCCATCTTTTTAATCTATTCTTAATTTAACCAAAATCTGAGACAGTGAGTAATCGTGAAGATATCTACGCAAATCTCTTTTCAATTTGATTCCCCCGAAGACGCTCAGATTTTTTATGCTTCATTTTTACCAGAGTTCAATGATATGCCATTAAAACGATCTCATTGGCAAGTAAATCCTCCCAAATCTGAATCCTCTGTTATTCAATTTCATATTCATGCTGAAGATGCTACTGCTTTTCGTGCCACTATCAATTCTTTAATTCAATTTGCTCATATTGTGGAAAAAACTATTCATTTAACCTCTGAATTATAGAATTGGAATTCGCCCACTAAGTTTATTTATCTCGTATCCAAATATAGTATTATAAGAAATTTTATTTTAAGAAGGTAGAAAGAAAAATGCCAATTATAACACACCAAGACTTAATCGAACTTGCAAAAATCGATGTTGAAGTAGCATCGGATTTTGGAAAAATCGCCAAGAAAATCGAAACTATTGCATCTGCGGAAAAAAAGATGGGAGAACTTTATCAAAGTTATACAAAAGATCTTAGTAATTATGTTCGAAAGATGAAGGATAAATCGAAGCAGATGGAAGTTTTAGCCCGTGAAGAAAATTCTGGCGTTGATGATGCCGATGTTAAAGCCTATAAACAGCGCGTGGCAGAAGTAACTGATCAGATTAAAGCTTTAGAAGGATATTACGATCGTACCAAGGATTTGGCCCTTCAAAAGAAAGGTATGGTTAAACGAATGGAAGAATACAACAAACTTGTTGTGAATAACGCGAAAATTAGAAAAAGAATTGTAGAAATCGGCTTACGAATTGAAAAAGAAAAAAATAAAATGGTAGCCGCTGACTCCCTTTCTAAAACTGAAGATGCTTTAAAAGATACTGAAAGAGAATTTGAACGCAGTAAAAAAGAAATGGAAAAGAAATGGGAACAATTGGTTGAAGAGCGAGCCGAAGTTAATGCAATGTGGGCTGCTTTAAAGGATTCCATTGAAGATTTCGAATAAAAACATAGCAAATTTGTTAAATCTTTTTTTGCTCTTTAATCCAAATTCGGCTTGTAGACCGGTTCCTGCATAATTTTGTCCATCAATTGATTAACCGCTTTCATTTCAGCATCATCAAAGACATCCACCAAAATACTCACACTTCCTTCCGCACCACCTACCCCTCCTGAAGCTACATGATAGGCTTCACATTCAAAAAGGGTTTCAAAAGCATCAATTTCGGTGAACGTGGATGCGAAAGGCATAGGAATTAGTCCACAAGGCAAACCTTGGGCTGGTTTATCTAGATTGTTGACTCCCATCAATTGCTGAAGTTCTAAAACATTCCCCAAAATCATTTTCTCGAGTCCAATGGGGCAAATAACCTCTATTCCTTTGGCTTGAAGGGTACCCTGTGCTCTTCCAATTGTACCTCCGCCCCTTCCTGCTGCTAAAACTGCAGGGACGCCCTTTATATCAAGTGCATTAGCCCCTTTAATAAAGATGTCATTTTGGTTGAATTTTTCGATGGTTTTTACATGATCTTCTACATCAATTTTTTCCCCTTTGGAAAACATAACTTCTTGTTTGCGCTCTCCCTTATTAACCCAGAGACTCATCGTATTTTCTCGAGGAACAATTTGCCCCGCATTGTAATCTCCTTTATTAAAATTTTCTTGAATATTTTTCAAGGCATAGAGTTCTTCTAGGACATAAGCATTCGTTGATCCTCGAGATACAAAGATTTTTCCATCTTCCAATGCATGCTGTATTTCTGGAAGGGCGACGATTCCCTTAGCAATTAATCGACGTGATTGAGAGGGATTTAAAGTAAATATTATTCGATTTTTCAAAATAATCACTTGTCTATGAAAAACCCTAAGAAAAGAAAAAATTTATCACTTTTCTTCAATTCAAGAACATATGAGTCGATCAGATGTTTCTTCCTCCACAGCGGGGTTTGAATACTTGGATCATACGGCAGATGTATGGGTGCATGCATGGGGTCCCGCTTTGGAACAAGCCTTTGAACAATGTGTGTATGGGTTGATGGAGACAATGATTGAAAATTATCACTCTATCGAAGAAAATGAAACCTATCAGTTTGAAATTATTGAAGAAACAAAAGGTTCGCTGTTAATTGCGTTTCTTACAGAATTTCTATTTTTGTTTGATACGGAAGGTTTAATTTTTCATCGAGTGGCTCTTGAAGCAATCGTTCCTTTAGAGAATGGTCATTTTATGCTAAAAGGAACAGGTTATGGTGATATTTTTGATTCTCAGAAATATATTCCCGATACTGAGGTTAAGGCAATTACCTATTCTTATCTTGAAATCAAAGAAGCAGAACAAAAAACAGAAATTAAAATAGTATATGATATCTAAAGGAAAACGCAAGAAGCAAGAAAAAATTAATTTGCAGGCACTTCTTCTAAAAATTTTTTTTTCCATCGAGCCGTGAGTAATTGAAAATCGGCTTTGGAAAATTCTTCATCAAATATTTCAGATTTTTTTGTTCCTAAGAAGCTATCCATGGTAGTTTGGGGAGAGTTCTCTTTCTGCTGAGGAACTGACAAATGGCGCAATCTTGCGTTCCCTCGAGAAGGACGTTTATACTTTCCTGGTTTTTGGGGGCTTAAATAGCGCGATTCATTTTGCTTCATCCACATCAATTTTGATTCAGCCATGTTTTCACCTTACTATATATCGAATAATTTCGACTTAATTCTTTATCGTCATCAAACTCATATAAAAGGAGAAAGAGTGTGGATTTATTAGATTTTCTTTCAGTTAGTGATATTTGGCTAGGATGTGCATGATATCGTGATGTGATTAGTGATCAAAAACCCTCAATTTCATATCATTCAGAATCAATTTGTGAAGTTTTATATTCAAATATAAATTGTTTATTATTACTTGGAAGTTCAAAATCCACCTTCACAAGCTTCTTAAATGACAAAGTAAAATTCATGCGCTTTAAATTTCTTTCAGTAGTCTTCTTTTTTTTATTTTTGTTTAAATACTCAATTCTTAGTTTATAAAAAAAGGATGATTTATTTTTTTTCAAAATTTCTTGGAGTAAAAAAAGTTAAGTTCTCACGATGTTAACAAAATTTCTTTAACAAAAAATACAAATCATGGAATAGATCGTGAAAAAGTAGCATTCCACTTTTGAAATAATTAACATTAATTACCCTTTGTAAGTTTTAGAAAAAAAAATTAATAAAAGATCCTTTCCTTATCATATTAAGAAATTCTGTTTAGGAATATTCGAGGACAGCAAATATGATACATATTACAAAATCCAACCGTGTCCCTGTTGGTCTAGCTGATTTTCCAGAAATGGTAGAACGAAAAGGAAAAGGGCATCCTGATAGTGTAGCTGATGAATGTGCCGAAGCATGTTCCCGTGCTTTGACAAAATATTATATTGAAAATTTTGATACTTATTTCCATCATAATGTAGATAAAGCCGCTTACGTCGCTGGACAAGCCGCTCCAGAGTTTGGTGGGGGTAAAATTCTTCAACCTCAAGAATTTGAAATAATTGGAAGGGCAATTGATCAAGCCATCGTTGGGGGGAAATTAGTTCCTATTCCCGTCAGAACCATTTGTCGATCTGCGATTCAAGATGTATTCAAATATACTTTCCGTAACATTGATTTAGAAAAGCATGTTATTATTGACGCTCGAACTAAGAGTGGATCAATTGATTTAACTGGCTTATATAATCAAGAACGAAACGGGCAAGATCATATTCCCTTAGCCAATGATACCAGTTTTGGAGTTGGGTTTGCACCATTCTCATCGACTGATCAAATGGTCTATGATGTTGAAACTTATTTGAACTCCAGTAAATTCAAAGATCTTTGTCCAGCTTCTGGAGAAGATATCAAAGTTATGGGCTTACGTAATGGCAAGGATATTGAAATAACTCTTTGTAATGCCATGGTGTCTAAATATGTAAATGATAGATCTGAATACATTAACGCAGTAGCTCAAGTCCAAGAAGCTGCATTGAAAGTGTGTGATGGCTTAAAGGAAGATCATAGTGTTAAGGTTAGCGTGAATACTGGAGATATTATTGAAAAAGATATAATGTTCTTAACCATCACAGGAACTTCCGCAGAAGCGGGAGATGATGGACAAGTAGGGCGTGGAAATCGTGCAAATGGTTTAATTACCCCTGGACGTGTTCAAACTCTTGAAGCCGCCGCAGGAAAAAATAGTAACAATCATATTGGAAAACTCTATTCGCTCATGTCTAATCGGGCCGCTCGCAGCATTATCAAGGAATTGAAAGGTGATGTTGTTGAATGCCAAATCCGAATTGTCAGCCAAATTGGGCACCCAATAAATCAACCATGGATGGGTGACATCGAATTAATTCCGGCTGCTAATGTAAACTTTGATGTGGTGTCAAAACGAGCTAAAGAGATTTTACAAGCAGAATTGGACGATTATTTGACCCTCCGAAAAGAACTCGCCGAAGGCACCGTTAAAGTTTGGTAAATTTAGAATAAGTTCATTTTTTGTTTTTTCCCTTATGAAAATGTCTAACTTTTTTTTCCAAGAGTTTTTCAAATGCAATAATTTACTTTTCCCTAATGACCTTACAAAGAATTACAGAGTTTGATAAGAAAACTCTCTTAACATTCTTCAAACCCTTAGAATTCACTATTGCAGTAGAAGCCTTACTTGACGGTACTTCAGAAGGTGCGTTATGGATAGATGATCCTACACTCCCAACAATTGCATTGTTATGGGACTTTGCAGATGGGGTGTATTTAGTTAGTAAAGAATTTTCTGAGCCATTGTGCGAAATGATTCAAAAGCTGTTCCAAGACGAAATTATTCCAGATGCAGAAAAACGATCGAAATCACCCGTATTTGTAATATATACCTCTTCTGAGCAGTGGAATAAATCTATAATTTCATTTTTTACATCTAAATGGACAATTAAGCCCGAAGTGGCTTGTTTTTATGAACGTCCTCATACTCTCTCGGATCCAATGAAGTCTTCGGAATCGCTGCCTGCACCATTTGTGGGGCATCCGATGGATTCTAAGCTTTTTAAGAACTCGGGCTTAAAATATATTCTCGATTTGCAAGAAGAGATTGAATCGGATTGGGGGTCACTCGAAAAATTTCTATCTGGAGGGTATGGATATTGTGTGATTGATGAAAATACCAATTCACTCGCTTCATGGGCGATCATTGGCAATATTGCCCGATCCTGTGCAGAATTGGGCATTGATACCGTGGAAGAATACTGGAGAAAGGGTTTAGCCACACATGTTGCGAATCAAATGATCTCTCTGTCATATAAAAAGAACTTAACTCCTCATTGGTATTGTTTCCAAAATAACACTGCATCTGTCAAACTCGCCGAAAAAGTAGGTTTTCAAAAGATTCAAGAATTTTTAGTCTATGTCATTGAGAAAAAAGAATAATGGTCCAATGACAATATGCTTATGAGTGGTATTTTTCTTTTTTTTTTCCCCTTTCCAATCCGACATTATTTGATTCAAAAAAATATTTAAAAAACCTATATTATTTCCCCTACGTCAATGTCAGAAAATCACAAAAAACGCAAGTTTGAATGGACAAAAAAAAAAGTTATTATGGCCATTATTTTTATAATTATCGTTATTATTTCTGTAGGGGTTTTTATTCTTACCATTATGGATGAAACCTTCCTATTTACTATAATAAGGGATTATTTTATAGTACCTTTACTGGAAATCGGTTTTTGGGCTGTTTTTGTTTTTCTATTTCTTATGGTGATCCAAAGCTTAATTGCTCCGATACCTTCTGAATTAATTCTTCTTTCCGGATCCTTAATTTTTGGTTTTTGGTGGGGAACTGTACTAGGCGTAATTGGATCTATGTTCAGTGCTGCAATTACCTATTATGTGTCAAACAAAGGTGGACGTGCTATCTTAGAAGCTACTGGGGATAAGTTGAGTATTGCTGATAAAATGATTGGACTTATGGATGAATGGATCGAAAGCTGGGGTATTTGGGCTATCATTGTTGGTCGCGCAGTCCCCTTAATTATGTTTGATCCAGTATCCTATGCAGCGGGATTGTCAAATATCAAAGCCAAACAATATTATATTGCAACTCTTATTGGTTCCATTCCTCGCGCCTTTTTCTTTGCTTTCTTGGGAAATCAAGTCTTCGGTGATAATCGAGATCCAGATTATATTCGGAATTTGCCTCCAGGAAGGTTGGAAGAAGTATCTGGGCAATTTAATACAATCTTCTATATTATCTTCGGTGTACTCGTTTTGATGCTAGCACTTGCCAATTTACTTGTCTATATAAGAGAAAAGAAGAATAATCGTGAATCGCATCAAGAAATTCAAGAAAAAATTGAAGAATAATGATAGAAAATCAAGATAAACACAAATTTGAATGGACCAAAAAAAAAGCGTTCATGGCCATCATCTTTATCCTCATTGCAATAATTTCTGTAGGAGTATTTATTCTTACTATTGTAGAAGAGACCTTTCTATTTGAAACCATTTTGAAATATTTCATTATTCCCTTAATAGATTTGAGATTTTGGGCTTATTTTATATTTTTAGCCCTAATGGTGATCCAAAGTTTAATAGCACCCATTCCTTCCGAATTGATTCTTCTTTCCGGTTCAATCATTTTTGGATTTTGGAAAGGAACAGTTTTAGGGGTGATTGGATCTATGCTCAGTGCTGCAATCACATATTATGTAGCAAATAAAGGTGGTCGATCAATTTTAGAAGCAACAGGAGACAAACTCAGTATTGCCGACAAAATAATTGGAATTATGGATGAATGGATCGAAAAATGGGGAATTTGGGCCATTATTGTTGGTCGTGCAGTTCCCGTGATCATGTTTGATCCTATTTCTTATGCTGCAGGGTTATCCAACATTAAAGCCAAACAATATTACATTGCAACTGCTGTCGGATCGGTTCCTCGGGCTTTATTTTTTTCTTATTTGGGGAGTATCATATTTGTAGATATGACTAGTGATGATATTAAAAAAATGACTCTCGATCAATTAGATCAAAAATCTGGAATGTTCAATATGATTTTTTACATTATTTTCGGAGTTTTAGTTCTCATGTTAATACTTGCTAACGTACTCGTATATATCAGGGATAAAAAGAAGAAGGCTGAATTAAGTGAAAAAATCAAAGAGTAAATTTTCCTATTTTTTTTATATTTTTCCATATACTGTTTCATAAAACGCCAAGGTCCTTTCGATTCCTTCTTTAAAAGGCACAGGCATTTCATACCCCACTTCTGTAGAGATACGGGTATTCACGAACGCTAAATCCCGATGCATAATACGGATGCGGTAAAAATTGAGGATAGGTGAGGTTTTAATTCGGAAGAGTTTATAAATTCCCACGAGAATCGCAGCAACAGGCACCATACACCAATATGGAACACTTAATCGTGGAATTTTCGTATCTGCTACCTTTGCCCATTGGTGAACCCATTTCTTCCATGTCATATTACCATCTAAAATATTGTAAGCACCGTGGATATGAGAAGCATGAAGTAATAGCCCAATGCCATAACAGAGATTTTCAACATACACATGAGAAACCAAATGTTTCCCCTTATCCACGAAACCAAATTTACCAGTAACAATGCCATCCAAAGCTGTAATATAAGAATTTGTATCGTAAGGGCCATAAATAATCCAACCAGGACGTACTATGGCAACTTTTCGTTTTTCATTGGAAGGTGCTGTAGTTGCCCATTCTGTGACGAGATCCTCCCCTTCTCTTTTTGACTCTCCATACGCAAAATTTTTCACATCCCGTGGGGTTGTTTCATCCGCGTAAGTATGCCCGTTCATCGCGTGAACTGTTAGAGAACTTAGATAAATAATACGGGAAACCTTCGCTTTAGAAGCGGCTCGTAAGATCCGTTTGGTTCCTTTGACATTAAATTCCCAAAAACGGGACCGATCTCCCCAATCACTGACAAAACCCGCTAAGTGTACAATCATATTCATGCCTTTCACCGCATTTTCAATGGATCTCTCATCTAAAAGATTGGCTTCCACGATTTCGAATAGATTTTCACCCGTTTGTGGATGTTTTTGAAAATCGTATAAAAAATTGACCGGTGCATTGGGTCGGACCATTGCATAAACATCCAGATTGGTATCTTGACTTAAATACTTGGTTAAATTACTGCCCACAAAACCATTGGCACCTGTAATGAGCACTTTTGGCCGGATTGATACGTCATCTGGAATGACCATCTTTTAAATCACTCCTAAAAAGCGCATCCCGCAAAATGTATCGGTAAGAATCCCAACTGTTATATGTAATAGGAAGACATAATACCAAGAATCGGTTTTTTCCGCAATGATCCCAAATAAAATCCCTGCGAAAGCGGCAGCTATGATCTCAGTAAAGGGTTTAGTCAGATGTAGGAAAGTTGTAAGGATAGTGACAAAAAGAATGCTTTGCCATTTTTTCCATGTTTTACTTAATCCCAACTGTAAGACTCCTCGGAAGAAGAATTCATAAGGAATATAGTAGAATACTACATAGAGAAGTTCATAGAAGACAAAAAATCCCCATGAAGATAAGGCGTCCTTGGTTAATGGATAGGTGTTAATTAAATTAGCATCATTTGAGCTGAAATAAAAGATGGGGGTTGCCAAGATAAAAGCTAGGCAAATAATGATGCCCCACTTTTTATTACCCGGCTTGGTTCCAAAGTAGGAAAGAGGTTTTTGCCATCGTTTTTTAATCACGATTATTGGGAGAACTACTAGTGCCAAGGTAGTAAAGAGAAATCCGAGTAAAACATTTAATAAACTCCGCGAGTAAGGATCGGCTGCAGCTAATTTATTGATAAAATAACCCACAAAATCCATTCCCGAAACCGCAAAGATAAGACAGACGGGTATTGCCAATAAAAGTAATTCTCGGGCTGGGACATGCGAATTGTCCGTTTCTGGTAATTGTATTGTCATTTAAATCCATCCTTGTTCTTGAAACCATAGACCTTCACGAACCACGGTTGAAATAATTGTTTCTTGGGGGTACCATCCGAGTAGACGTTTGGCTTTTTCATTGCTGACACATTGGCCTGGGGCCGATGCGGCAAGCATTTTCGATTGATTTAGGAAGGGCGCGGGTTGCTTGGCAATTTTATATACTGCTTCCATTACCACCGTTAATATCTTAAACATCCATTTTGGAAAGGCGATATTGATAAGACTCCCATATTTTCGATGAAAAACTTTTGCGTTAATGACTTCATGTAATTCGTCCCAAGTAATTGTTCCATTACTAGAGAAGAAAAAGATTTCTCCAATGGCTTTTGGATTAGTGGCACATGCATAGATCCCTCTTGTTAGATCTCCCACATCCACCGTACTATATTTTCTACGAGCTCCTCCAACATAAGCTTTTACATAGGATTTTACTGATTTGAAGAGATCCAAGGAAACTCGGTCTCCTGGTCCTAAAACTGTGCAAGGACGAACTATCGAAATTGGAAGATCTTCCATACATGCATTAGCAACACATTCAACTTTGAATTTTGATACTCCATAATAATCATCCAATATGGGTGTAGCGGGTTTATCCTCACATTGGGGATCTTCGGCTGTTCCAGGACCTGCAGCGGCGAGTGATGAGATGATGACAAGGCGTTCTAGATCAGGAATTACCTGCATACATGCTTTAATGACATTTCGTGTGCCTTGAAGGTTAATGCGATCAAAATCTTTTTGTGAATATCCCGTAATCACCCCTGCTAGATGGAAAATATAATCCATTCCCTGGAAGTGCTGTTCAAGGGAAGCTTGATCTAGCACATTTCCTTCAATAATTGTCACATTGGTTAAGGTAGGGTGTAAAATTTTCAGTAAATCGCAATTTGTTCCTTTCAGGATATAAGCATAGGTATCGATCCCTTGATCGGCCAAGAATTTGGTAAGATGACTCCCGACAAATCCGTTTGCTCCAGTGATCAAAGCTTTCTTTTGGGAGTGGTGTGTTTTTGTAGACATGAGTGATTCCTGCAATTATTCTATATAACTGTATTTGATTAAAAAAAGATATAGGTGTTATAGAGACCTATGGTTAGCATTTTTTTTTGATTCTCTTATTTCCATACTATTCTAAGAGGTTCACGAGGAGGTGCCCGTTGAAATGATTCTTTTGGATGACCTAAAGTAAACATTCCCCAAACTGTTCTTCCTTTAGGGATTCCTAACCAGCGATTAAATTTTCCAATCCTTTGCATGGTTTCCTGAGCAATTCCGATCCAACATGTTCCAAGTCCGAGGGATCGGGCTGCCAGCATTCCATGAGTTAAAGCAATTCCTGCATCATTCCCTGCTAAGTTTCCATAAATGGGAGAGTGTAATAAAATTATGCATGGAGCTTTGAAGAATATGGGATCTTCTCCTCGATCTGCTCGGTTCAAAAGATTTTTCATGGAAAAGAGGAAGCTAGGATCACGAGCCAGCTTTCTAGTCGGTCCCCAGAGAAACAATGTATTGATCAAAGAATTAGAAACTAATTTATAGGTGAGTCGGATCATGTTCAGAACTTTCTGGGAAAATTCTTGGATTTGCTTCGAATCCGTTAGTATGAGATATTCCCAGTTTTGCTCGTTGCTGGCACTCGGTGCATATCGCATTGCTTCCAAAATTGCTTTTATATCTTCCCGGGAGACAGCTTTCGCATGATATTGTCGGATAGATCTTCGAGCTCGTAAGATTTCAAGAATATTATCATAGGAATAGTGTTTTGGATCCAGAATTGCTGCAGAAGTAAAACATGGATCTCCTTTATCATATTCGATTGCTTCTGTGGGACATACTGCTAGACAATGTCCGCATAAACTGCATGAATTGGTAGGATCCTTAAAGATCAGTTTCGTCGAATTTTTAGATCCTTCTTCCTTTTCTGAAAATGATAGTAGACGTGAAGAGCATTGAGATAAACATTGACCACATCTGGTACAAATTTCTTGATTAATTCTGATAATTCGCATTTTTTTCAATTCCCTTCCCTTCTATACCAGTTAGTTATTTAGTACAATGATACTTCCCACATAAAGGATCTGAAAATGAGCATTGCTCACATAGGAATTCAAGATTTTGCTAAAAATAAAAATTTTTAAAACGAATATAAAAGTTCTAGTCTATTCTATAGGTTCTGCATTTTGAGTCGTTTTTTGCTGGAAAAAAAAACTTACCCCATTAATTATAGTATTTGTGGGAATTCCTTTAATGTTTTTCTGGATTCTTTGAATTTCACTATAGTCTTCCTGAATTAGTTCCATATTTGCCTCCTTGAGATAGTTTTGAAGGAGATATTTAATGAAAATAGAAAAATTTTTTCCTAAGGCGTGCTCTCCTTTGATAAAAAATTGATCGTTTTTTAGCTGGTAAGATGCATTGTAAAACCAATTTTGCCCTTGGGGTTTTAGAACAAAATCTAAAACATGAATCACCTGTTCCACTTCGTCTTTAAATGTATGTTCATATTTCAATCCAGATCGTAATAACTCTTGTTGGATATTTTTTGTATCGGAAACCCCATTGTCATACGAAATTTGGGCCATCTCTCGTAAAACGTCATCTGAAGCAAGATCCATAAGAGGCTTAAAAATATTATAGCTCATAATAAGCTTTGGATTTGGTCTTTCAGGATTATAGGGATTCATTGCAATATATGTATTTATTGCTTGCTTAATTAACTTGCCCGTAGATTTCACCGATTGAATATTCTTGATCATTTCTAATTCGGCGAGAGTCAGTTCATCGATTCGAATTGTAAATACTTTCGATGGAGTTTTTTGATTGGGCTTTCCTCCCATAATATAATAAACGAAGGTAATACAGAAAAAATTTATGTGTTACTTTATATATTTGAATTTCCTATTATTTACTGTAATACAAAAAATATTATGTATTACATAATACAATGAGTTGTCATAGTCATGTCGAATCGAAGCAATAATTATTATCAAACCAACCTATACCGTCGGTACATCATAACTCCCTACTGTATATATCCGGTTCATGATTAATATCGTTTGAAACCAAATTTAACCCAATTAACCAACATCCATTTTTTTTTTTTTCATAAAATTTTATTAACAAGATCAAACGTATGGTCAATTGATATGATTTGTCCATACTTTTATATACTTTTGCAGGTAATTACTGTTTGAGGATACAATGCCGAAATTAGTTCATCAAGAAAAAAAGGAAAAATATACCATTCGTGTATCGCCTAAAGATTTAATTGCATGGAAAGACTATGCGACTAAATCCAACATCCCTTTATCTAAAATTGTTCGAAATACTATGAACAAATTAGTGTATGGGGAACAGCAAACAACCACCAAGCAGGAATCCCTTGTAAATGAAATCGAAAAAGTGGATCAAAAGATAGATGATATGGAAATCAACATGCGTATGATGCTAGGGGAAATGATGCAGGAAATGAAGAAAAACATGTCCAATATCCCTACCACGGACTATGAAAAACAAGTTCTTAAGACTTTAGAAATATTTGGTGATCAATCGAGAACAAAATTGCGTGAATTATTAGATGTAGATAGTGAAATGATTAATAATATTCTTTCAAATTGCAAAGGGATTGAATTTAAGCCTAAAAGTAAAAAATGGGGGCTAATTGAATGATTTTAACTGAATTAGAAGGTCTAATGCCAATTGAAAGTCAGGAACTTGTCCAAAGCTATTTGACTAAGAAATTGCGAACAGGGAAAGGGACTGAATCAGGGTATCGAAGTGCAATTACACGATTCCTAAAATACATTAATATCTATGATGTTACACAAATTAACCGTATTGATGCAGAGAATTATCTTAATTATTTAGATACCCATCCTAATAATTTTAAGGAATCATCTAAACGCTATAATCTTTCTATTTTACATTCCTTCTTTGATCAAGTAGAGGACTACTATCGATCCCAAAATATCGCCTATTTTAATCCTATTCCTAAGTTGAAACATTATAAATTCACCCCCGATCGATCCCTGACCTTAGATGAACGTGATGCAAAAAAACGAGATGCAATTTTCACAATTGCCCAACTGAAAACAATTAACGAAATTTATCGAACTTTGTGTACATATGAAAATTGGGGCTTTAGAATAGAATCTAACCTTTTTATTCACGCAGATGATATGACTACTACCCAGGGCGTGTCCATAATAGTAGATATGACTACGACAAACGATGCGGTGTGGGATTTCGGATACTAAACCCAGAAACAATCTGTAAGTGTAGTTAACTTAACAGGAGGGTATGATACATCTAATCAACGCCTTTCATCTATCTATAAGACCAACAATTTTGGATCATTAGTTTACAGTGATCATTTTCCCGAAATCATCGTGCAAAGTGATTTAGATGATTTGGCAGAACAAATCGGCGGGGCAAAGGAACAAAGTATCTTTCAAGCCACCTTTAAGATTTTAGGAAAACCCCCAATTCAAATTGGAAAACAGATATGCTTACTTTACGCGCCTTTCGCTTCGCAAGTTAGTACTTTAGCTTCCATGACAAATTATTATGTGAATAAGTCCATCTATGATTTTACAAGTGGAACGAGCAAATTATCTGTTAGCGATGCCCGCATTAGTCAAAAACCGAAAGATCAAGGAATTTCTGCTAACGCGGATCAGCAATTTTTAGATGATCTTGCATCTAAAGTCTGATTTTTTTGTCAGGATATCTTCAAATTTTAAATGTTTACTCATGAATTCGGTTGTTCTTCCAACTTTTTTCTTGATTTTTGTCAATTTCCAAACATTTAAATATTCTATGTTATCCTATAAGTATAAGAAAATGATTTACAATAATTTTATAAGTAAATATTTGTCAGAGGTCGTATTTTAATGACACAATCAAATAATTTGACAATACCTTGCGAATTATTCTTTCCTGATATATTCTGGACAGGTAATTATCGCCAAATTCGATCAAAGTTTTCATTCAATACTACAATTAAACTAATCGCAAACGAAATTTATAGTTCCGAATTTACTGTCGAATCTTATAACGAAATTGAACAAAAAATAATATCTTTCATGAAAGAAGAGCAAAATTATTCATAATCTTTTTTTTTTTTTTTCTTTTAAAAGATTTTTAAGCAATTAGATCAATTATAATACATCATGTATACCGTTTGTCCAAAATGTCAGAAAGAAATCAATTTATTTGGTGGAGTATATAAATGTCATAATTGCAATCAAAATTTTGAAAGTAAAGATGTAATTGATTACAATGTTCATTATCTTCTTGAACAATATGATATAAAGGAATTGGATAATATTACAATAGACTTAATTAAATATAATATTGGATTGTCTTTTGATCGAAGAAATAGAAACATCCTTAAAGAAACAGACATATTTTTTTACCGAAAGATCAAGGAATTAGAAGATGAAATTAGTATCTTAAAAAATGAAATGCAAAAAGTCCAAATGCGTAATGTTTTACGATAAATTTTTTTATATAAATTTTATCAACTTTTTATATTCTATCATGAGTATTTACTACGAGAACTATATTTATATAATTCTATGAATCCAGGTTGGTTAATTGAATGGTTTTTTTATTTCATAGGAGGATAAAGCTGTTTTTAATCCTAAATCTTTTCTATATTCAATTAAAAGTTTTTGTGCTAATTTTATATCACTATTTTCTTTCATTTCCCATTTTGTTTCATCCAATCTTGAAAGTAATGAATTATATTCCCTGATTACCTGATCAGAAGATAAAATCAAAGCTTTTTGGTATAATTTATTTATATTTTGTTTTATATTACAACCGAGATATATTATTGAAGTAATTTCTTCCATTAATTCTAAATAAAAGTCAAGTTTCATTTGATATATTTTAGAAGTTTGCTTAAACTTAGTTTCCCTAAGGTAGTTTGAAAGGAAAAGTATTAA
This sequence comes from Candidatus Lokiarchaeum ossiferum, assembly GCA_025839675.1. Lineage (GTDB taxonomy): Archaea > Asgardarchaeota > Lokiarchaeia > Sigyniarchaeales > Promethearchaeaceae > Lokiarchaeum > Lokiarchaeum ossiferum. The sequence goes on along the minus strand of CP104013.1, from coordinate 3,006,691 downwards.
AGTAGATAGAAATGAAAAAATTATTGCAAGTATTGGCACTGTATCTGACATAATAATAAATTAGATCATCAATTTAAGAATTTTTTATATATTCTCACCCGCGGTAGTTTTTTTATTTTGTTTTTCCTGAAATACAGTATGAATCAAGCAAACAATCAGTATTGGGTCAGGGTGGGAGGCGAGATGCAATTTATCAAATATCCTTCCACCACTTTTAATGAGGAACTTGACCGAAATTTTAAAAAATGGGATAGTCAAAAAATTCAGAAAACTTAAGATAATTTTTCATAGATAGTAGAAAGCTTTTGCTTACCTATTCTTGTTAAAGTAAAACCACTATCAGTAATATGGATTAATGTCCTTTCCTTCAATCTTCGTATATTTTGTGCAAAATCTTTCTTTAGCTCTGGAACCTGAATAATAATTTCTTCTTTTGTAATGCGAATTTTATCACGATTTCTTCCAATAACATAAAGTAATTTATCTGGTTTGCTTACATCTCTTTTTAGGAATAATATTTCACCATTCTCAAATTCCTCAACAAATGGAATATCAATCTCTGCAAATGGTTTTAGAATCATCATTGAAGAAGGATCTTGAACATTACAATATAACATTAACAGATGTGATATGACCCAATCTATATTTTGTTTTACTGTCTTAATATCGATTTTTTGTGGAATAGCTAGTTTAAAATGTGCTACTCTTTTTCTACTTCTGAATGCATAAATTCCCTTTAATATATTTGGAATAATATTCATGAGAATTTCAGCATCAGAATTTGGTTTTGGGGCTTGTATCATTTTTTGATAATTTGGATTAAAATCAATTCTATTCAAGTTTTGCACAATATTTAGTTCTTTAAAACATATTAATGATGAAATTAATTCACATAAATGACCTGCTGCTATTCCTAAGTTTACAGCATCGAAAACATAAAAAGCCTTTTCAAGATTAGCATATTCGTCAATTATTGGTTCAGAATATTTCTTTGGTATATGTTTTGATAATAAATCTTGAAACTTAGAGATATTACTCACCTAATGATGCAATTTTTTCATTCAAGAATTTCTTTGCTTTTATCACCCCAACTGGAAAAATTCTATAGGATCTACCATCTATTTTAATCCATTTATTAAAATCTGTGGATTTTACTTTTGATAAATCAGTTGAATCTATTGATGATTCAGTTAAGATCATTGTTAATGATTTTGAACTTAACGAATCATTCCCATTTAACACATTTGTAGCAAGTAACAATAGTAATAGTGCCTGTCTTTGAGTATCTGAACGTGATTTTGAAACGGAACATACATCTGGAAGAATAGGAGGAACTTCCATCTCTCCTTTTGTGTATTTGCTATAACCAAAATCATAGATTTGGCTTAGTTTCAATGGATCTACCTTAACTTGAGCTGCGAAATCTTTAATGGGTTGATCAATAGACTCAGCTATCGTATCAATATTTTCAGTCTGATTAGTATTTGAATTAGTATTTATGATTTCTTTTATTACCTTATTTTCCCCTTCATTGCTTGTGCTTTTTTCCAAAATAGGCTCCTTTCTTAAGACTTCGAGCAAATTATATTTAGAATCTACGATTTGATCAATTTGATTAAGGATTTTTTCCAAATATTCTTGATTATTATCATTATCCTCTATTTCGATCTCAATTCCATTTTTATCGGCTGTAAATCTGACTTTCATTATTATTTTCCCTTTTTGATTGATTTGATCATATTATCTCTATAATATCACGATAATATACTACATTTTAGTCTTGCTTTATTTATTTTATGGTCTTCTTTACTTAAGAAGTTAAACATTTGTCCATACGCGTAACTCACAAATATCCGTCTTTTTGATGATAAAATTTTATTACCATGCTACCTTTACTTCTTCGTAGAGTGCGATAAATCTCACCCAGTGAGGTCGCGATGCGCTCTAAGTGATTATAATGGGTCGTAGAATCTTAGTCCAACGTAGGGGAAAAGGTACCCAAAACTTCCGATCACCTAAACATCGGAAGCGTGGTGCAGTGAAATACATCCCCAGAAATTATAATGATGTTTTGAATTTTGAAGTAATTGAATTTATCCACGAAGGTGGACGTGGAACTCCTCTTGCTCGAATTGAATTCGACAATAAAAAACGTTCTCTCTGGCTTCCTCCAGAAGGTATCTTTTTACATGATAGATTCCAAATTGGTCCTCAAACCGAAATTATGGTAGGCAATACCATGGAAGTCCAATATATCCCAGAAGGGTCTTTAATTTACAATATTGAGATTCTTCCTGGTGATGGAGGCAAATTATGTCGTTCTGGTGGGACAACTGCCACTCTAATGACACGTTCTGAAAAAGGAGTTCAAATCTTATTCCCATCCGGAAAAAGAAAAGTAATTCACAAAAATTCTCGAGCTACTCTCGGTGTAGTTGCCGGTGGTGGTCGTACTACCAAGCCTTACTTAAAGGCAGGTAATAAATATCATCAAATGCGTACCAAAGCTACCAATTGGCCAGTTATTACTTCCAGTGGTATGAACGCTTGTTCACATCCATTTGGAGGTGGGCGCAAGAAAATGTCGGGTCGACCAACTACCACAAGTCGAAATGCTCCTCCAGGGCGAAAGGTTGGTATGATTGCCGCTCGACAAAGTGGGCGCAAGACAAGATAGTCAAACCGATAATTTAATAAATAATTATCCCTTTTTTTTCTTACCCATTCGGGTAACCAATCACGGGCCATTGGCTCAGCCAGGTAGAGCGGCGGACTCTTAATCCGTTGGTCGGGGGTTCAACTCCCTCATGGCCCGCTTTTCTTTTCAACCCACTTTTGTTATTTCTAGCTAAATTAATTGCATGATTTAAAATAGTTTTTAGAATATTTACAGAAGAACAAATTAGATAAAATAAATTAAAATCAGACGGTTGGAGGTTGCCTATTCTCATCGTTTTTCTAAACATTGTTTCAAAAAAATTTATTCAATATTTTTGAATTTGCTAAAGATGAAAACATCCCGAAAATTGCCTAAATAGAAATTTTCTCCTTCCAAAACACCTTCTAATCTATATTTTAACTTTTCGAACACTTTAACAGAAGCTAAATTATCTCGAATGACCAAAGCTTTCAATTTTCTGAGATTTAGTTCTTCAAACGCATAAGTCTCCAATAACTGAATTGTCTCAGTTCCTAAGCCTTTTTTCCAATATTGGTTTTCTCCTATAATATATCCCATCGTCGCTTTTCTATCGATCCATGAGATTTCATCCAATTGAGCATATCCAATTGCTTGCTTGTCATGTAAATGCCAAATTTCTAAAATTATTTTCGATGTAGTACCATTAAATTGTTGCCTTTGAACCCACTTCTGTCGAATTTCATATGTGGTTGGAAAGTGATATGGAATAAATGCTCTATTCTTCGGATTATTTACCCATTTGGAATAGAGATGGATATTTTTTTCTTTTAATGGTCGAAAAGCAATTCTTTCTCCTATTATGAAATATGATAGGGTCTTTGAAGCCATTTTTATTTCCAAAAAGAAAAACCGAAGTTATTATTAAAACTTTCTTTACTTTTCAGCTAAATCTGGATAATATTTTTGAATGCATTCTGGACACATTCCATGCGTGAACTCCGCTTCTGAATGATCATGAATATAGGATTCTATTAATTGCCAATTACCCCCTTCATCACGAATTTTTTTACAAGATGAGCAAATTGGGAGCAAACCTTTCAATTTCTTAATTTCTTGTTGCGCAATTTTACGCAAAGTGATATCGCGATTGCTTTCTCGTCGTCCTCCTAACGGAGAAATTGATTCTGGGACAACAGAACATCGATGTTCAATCCATCTCACATCTCCTGACTTATTTCTTATTCGGAATTCGATAGTGCTCTGCTGTTCATCCTTCAAATTCTGCTGTTCATGATCGTCCCACACTTTGTGATCTTCTTCTATAATAATTTCTTTCCTTAAATTTGGATTAGTATAAAATTCTTCTGCACTATACCCGGTTATTGCTTGACATGAAGGTGAAATATAGAGATATGTCGAATTTTTTCTCCAAATCTCCCAATCAACCGCCTGATCGAGGATCAATTTAAATCTAATCCGTTCTTGTTCAAGTGCCTCAAATGCATCTCTGCGCTGTATCATCCGCCAAGCTGTTAATAGAAGTATCTGAAGATTTTGAATATCAAGCTTTGAATAGTCCGTGCTTTTATTGCCTACTGCAATAATTGCAATTACATGATCTTCATCAATAATCGGGACCGATAAAAAGCGAGATAATGCCAAATGTCCTTCTGGAAATCCTTTTTTCAAAGGATTTGGTTTTTCAAAGTCATTAACAATAATTGATTTTCGTTGTCGAATTGCTTCTGCCCATAATCCTGCCTTTTTTATTGGAAAATCAATATAAGGATCTTCCACTTGGCAATTTTTCCAAGCAGATTCGGACCATGCATGAGTTCGCATTATCGTTTGTTCTGAATTTATGAACCCAATAAATGAAATCTTGCTAAAAGTTAGGGATATCGCTTCATTCAAAGCGTAATCCGCGATTTGTTTTCGAGTCGCTAGATTCATTTTAGTTAAATGCAAAAGGATGTCAAATAACTGTGATTTTTTAGATTGAACCATATTTTAAATCTCATTGATTTCAAATTGGAGATATTCGATTAATTATGAATTCACAGAATACAAATCGAATCCTATTAATTACTTATCCTTTTCAGTTATTTATAGATTTATAAAAAAAAAGAATTATTTTGGTGATTCAAATTATCACTCTTGTTCCATTTCAGCCCACCATTTCATGGCTGCTTCCTGACTTTTAGGCCAATGTTGGAGATAATTAGGATAATCCGCCCCTTCAATGATGTCAGCCATTGGAAGATATGGTTTAATATCAACAATTGGAGTTCCTGGAAACGCATCTGTCCATGGGATCTGAATTATCCCTTCTTTCAGGTCCACTTTAATTATCTGTGTTGCAGAAACACATATTGGATTGGGACGAAATTCCGATCTATTGGCAAAAACTCCCATACTAGGTGCGTCTTTTCCATAAAATGGGGGTAATTCTTCTGATAGTAATACCGCTCGTCGCTTGGGGGTATCATTTTTATGTGCCCACCAAACGATATTGACATGGGTGAATTTTTCTAATTCTTTTAGGGCAAGTCTATATTGTTCTTTTACCTCTATCCAAGTTTTTCCTTCTTTAGATTTAACTTCTCCAATCGGATGTAAAACAATTTCTTCTTTTTTTGCTGTCATTTTTTTTTTCACACTTGAGTTTATTTTTGTAATGTGGTGCAAATCTCAACAATATTCTCTATTTCAATATTATAATGGTATTTTTCATGAAAAATTAAACATAAATTTGTTCTAATACCTGCAAATACCTGTTGGATCAGCAGTAAGAATATTAGTTCATTTTTTATATTTAAATAATATGCATTTGTTCATTTTATTTAGGAATCTTTTTATTTCTCATTTCCCTTACTAAATTCAATCATGGATGAAATTTCTCAGGATTTTACTCCAAAAATTACCGATCCACTCCAATTCCGTCTCTTAGGCTGTGAATTTTATGGCGATCCGTTTCTTAACAGTGAGGAATGGTCATATGAAAATGAAATAGGAAAACTCTGGCAAAGATTTGGCCAATTATCTCAGAAATATAAATTTATTCTAGAAAAATTGAATTCAAAGCCCCATTTTGCTTTTGAAATCCATATTGAACCTTCCGAATATGCGAAAACACGTAGATATTACGTGTTTGTAGGAATTGAAATTGATTATTTTGATGAAATCCCATTAGAAATGGTGGTTAAACAATTACCTCTTACTCAATATGTGGAATTTACTACCACTATGGCTGAACGAAAGACAGAGTATGTCTTCCAAGATTGGCTCGTATCAGAAAAATCAGACTATTGCCAATCCTATCCTTATGTAATTCAACAATATGGTCCGATGTATAAGGGTTTAGAAGATCCTGCTTCGGAAATTGAATGGATGATTCCGGTGAAAAAACGATGAGTTTGGCTAGAAAAGCATTAAAAAAATCCTTTCAAGATATTACAGCAGATCTCTTCCCAATTCTCAAAGCTATCGGTAATATCAAACGATTTTCTATTTTGGTCACTCTTCTCGATGGGCCAATTTCCTTTCAAACTCTTTTATTGCAATCGAAGCTTCAAAAAACCGCCCTAGCAAACCATCTAGTGCAATTAACAAGTGTGAAACTCATTCAAAAACCGACCTATGGCATTTATGATTTAACTATGGATGGAGTAGAGTATTTAAGTGCACTTCATCAAACATGGATGCAATCTATGAATGTACACCAAAAGCAACTTCAAAGAATTCAAAGCCGTCCAATGTCGTCGATGTTCATTAAGAAATTATTGCATCAGGAATAAAAAAGAAATAAAACAAAAACAAAAAAAGAGTGAAATAATCTAAAAGAATTCCGCTAACCAGGTTGGAGAGAGAGGAAACCATAATTTCAAAATAGCAAGATCTTGAGCACTTGCATCTTGAATCCACTTGAAATAAATTAACTCTGGATAAGACATCACTCCATAGACTATTGCGGTTAATCCTTGGATTGTAATTTTCATGTTAGGAGTGTCTCCCTCCAACTTCTCAACATGAATTTTTCCATTCTGAACAGAAAGTGCTAAGTGGAGATTGTTCCATACACAATCGGGATCGGTCAGTTGAAACCGAATTATGTCTGATGTTTGGTGCGTTACAGGAAGATCTGTCAAGCAAGCAATCGCATCAACAATTCGGGCCATATTGACAATATGGTGTGGTGTTTTAGTCTTTGCAAAACCAGAAAACCATGCGTATATATTTTCTTCATGGGGATTTAGGGGAAGATTAACTTGGATTATTTGATCTGAGTTCAAATATAACACATGTAATAACCCATGCTTACCTGCCGGGGTAATTGGATAAAAATCTAACACTGAAATTGTGCCGATGTTATCTTCTCCAAAGAGTCGATCTCCATAGCCTTTATGGGCGTAGTGCATTATTCCTTCAATTTCTTTTTCAGGGTTGTAAATAACTATTAACCACCGATCACTGTTACCCCATGCTTCTTTCCACCGCTTATCGGTTCGGGGAACACCTCCATGGATTTTGGAAATCGCAGTTCGATGAAAATCTTTTATTAACTTATATCCATCCTTTAATCGCATCTTTTTGAAAGTATAACCTTTTGGGAGCTGATTCCAGTGTTGAAGCCATTTAGTTTGTACTATTACATTGCGGTAGGGAACACAATTAATGTAACCCATTTTTTCATAAAAAGAATCCTTGAAAGGGGTGAGAGTTGAAGTTGCTGTTCCTTCTTCATGCAAATCGGCAAAAATTTGCTTTAAACCTTCCCGAATATAACCTTTCCGACGTGCAACAGGATCACATACAATATCACAAATTCCCGCCATCTTTTTAAAGGTGCCTCGGATATTTTGTTCAAAAGGAATAGCTCGAATATTTGCTACTACCTCGTCGTCTTGAATTATTGAGTAATATTCATCCTTTACAACATCAAAGGTGCGATCCAAATTGGTTGGAGCCATACCGTAACTATACTGGAAGAGTTCTAACATTTTCGTCTTGTCCTCATCCAACGTCTTTCGCATATTTAGTGTCATACTTTTGGTAAACGTTCGGATGCTTTAAAATACTTTCGTCCATATATAAAAAAGTCCATGATTTTGGGGAAAATTTAGATGCATCAATGTGTTTGATGGAATGCACCGAATTCAAACATTCGAAATATTATATTAAAACCAAAAATTTATATCAAACATTTTACTCATCTACCTAGGTAAAACAACCCATGAAGGCACTTTTCAAACTTTTAATTCCATATGTCAAACGTCAGAAAACAATATTTATGATTGTTAATCTGACAGCTATTGCTACGGCGGTTTTCCAAACTTTGATTCCATTTCAAGTGTCGTCTTTAATTGATACTGTTATCGTACCTCGAAATTTAGATCGACTGGTACCAGGGTTTTTGCTTTTAATTATGTATGCTTTATTAGACTGGGGTGGGAACATGTCCCTTCGGGTATCCGCGACTTACTTCGGGCAAGCTATAATCCGAGATTTGCGTCAAGATCTCTATGAAACTCTTCAATCCCAAGAACTAGAATTTTATGCTAATGAAAATGTTGGCCAGATCATGAGCCGCACAATTGGAGAAATTATTTCCTTTGGAAATATTTTAAGATGGGGCTATCGCCTTTTTCTTTTATTCCTTTGGTTATATCTATTTTCAATAATTTCTGTATGGCAAATTTCTCCATATTTATCGCTAATTCTTCTTATTTTAATACCCATAATTTTTGGAACAATATTTTATGCTTCTAGCCAGAATCAAGGCAAATTTTATCAAGAAAAATATGTTGGGGGCAAACTGAACAACTTTATCGCTGAAAATTTAGCTGGAATTAAAACGGTTAAATCTTTTGGCAGAGAAGAAGAACAAATTGCCAAATATGTCAAGAAAAACAATGAATATATTGATACTATGCTGAAAACATATCGAGTACGAGCGGGGTTACGGGAAGGAATGGTTTTTATTCTTTCTTTAGCAACTATGGGGCTTATAATTGTGGGTGGTGCTTTTATTTTCAACGGGATAATCACAGCGGGACAATTTGTTGCTTTTATGCTACTCGTCATCCAAATGGGGATCCCCGGAAGATGGATGGGATATTTGGGGGTGTTAACTTTTGACGCTAATGCGGCTACCTTACGATTAAATGAAGTCTTTGATGCACCCAACCCACTTCTCCAATCACAAGGGGATCTCATTATGAATGAGGTTAAAGGAAAAATTACCTTTGACAAAGTTGATTTTTCTTATCCTACTGGTGTACCAATACTTCAAAACATAAATTTCACTATAGAACCCGGTCAACAAATTGTACTACTTGGACCTAATGGATCGGGCAAATCTTCTCTGGTTAATTTAATTCCTCGCCTATTTGATCCTACCAAAGGTAGAATATTAATTGATGATTTTGATATAAAATCTTTTTCCCTATCCTCTCTAAGAAAACAGATTGGAATTGTACATCAAGAAGCCTATCTCTTTACTTTATCTCTTCATGATAATATTGCGTATGGTTTTCCCAATGCAACAAGAGAAGACGTCATTAAAGTTGCAAAAGCAGCACAGATACATGAGTTTATCTGTACTTTAGAAGAAGGGTATGAAACCATTGTTGGCGAACGAGGGGTAACTTTAAGCGGTGGACAACGTCAGCGTATTGCTATTGCACGAACTCTTCTTAAGAATCCTCCCATCATCATTTTTGATGATTCTGTATCTGCAGTAGATCCAGTCACTGAGGGCTTAATTCAAGCTTCACTCCAAAAACTTGGTGAGAATCGTACGACTATCATTATTTCTCAACGACCTTCAAGTCTACAATATGCAGAGCGCATTATCGTTATGGACAAAGGATTTGTGGTTCAAGATGGGACCGATGATACATTACGTTCTGTTCCTGGCATATATCAGCAATTTGTTGAAACTGTTCAATATCAACTTAAAAATATCGACTGGAATGAGTCAGTTGCAAGAAATAATCCCGCTTCATCCATCAATTCATCAAAAAAGGGGCAAAATTAATCATGCAACATTCCGATGCCGAGAAAGAAAAAGCTACAGGGAGTTTTGGCTATAAGGATTTAACTCTATATAAATTTATGTTTAAATATACGCAGAAATATAAAGGGCTCTTAGGAGGGATCATATGGCAAATGATCTTATACACAATTTTTACCGCTATTTCTCCACTCCTCATAAAAATTGCTATGGATAAATTTACTGACCAAGCAGCGACTTTTTTTGATATCCAATGGTTGGATGCTATAGTAATCCAGTTTATTGATTGGTTAGTAGGAATTTTCCCCCAAGTGGAACGAATTTGGTTAGAAGTGGGATTAGTTGCATTTTTATACCTATTATTTCAAGCAATTATATTCTATTCTAGCTATCGACGTACTATATTGATGTCAAATATGGGATTGCAAGCTTCCCGCGATATGGCACAAGATACCTTTTCTCACCTTCAAGAGCTCGATTTGTCATATCATGATCGTAATGAGGTGGGAAGAATCATGAGCCGTTTAACAAGTGACATTATGGCGATTCGAGAATTTTTGGGTGGAAGGGTGGTAACAAATCTTTCGAACATCGTCACAGTGTTTGTAATTCTCGGTTTTCTCTTTAGTTTAGATCTATTTATGGCTTTGGTTTCCGTAGTTGTCATTCCACTCATTTTAAGTATTGGAGTTGTGGGAAGAAAATCAATTCGAGCCAGACGTAAAGAGAATCGTCGATTAAACGCTCAAATGATGGCTAATATTGGAGAAAGCATTGCTGGCATTCGTGTTATCAAAACACTCAATCGTGAATCGCAAAATAATAGGAATTTTGAAAAGATTAATCTTGCTAATACTCATGCTACCATTCGCTCTAATATTATCCATGCCGTACTCTTTCCAACATTACTCTTAGGTTCTTCCTTGGGAACGGCATTTTTGGTGCTTATTGGAGGATATCGGTATTTTGCTGGGGCAATCACCATTGGAGTGTTATTGGCCTTTCTGAATTATAATGCTATCTTGTTTCGCCCCATTGTGATCTTAGGAAATTTATATCAAGAATTACAAGATGCTTTAACAGGAGCCGAACGGATTAAGTCTCTTCTCGATACTGAAACGAAAGTTCCCTGGAATTTACACTTACCTGATCTTCCCCCTATTGAAGGAGCTATTGCCTTCGATAATATCACCTTTGAATATTATGATAATGTTCCCATCTATGATCCAATCAATCTGAATATTTCAGCAGGTATGACTATTGCACTCGTTGGGAAAACTGGTGCAGGAAAAACAACGATTATTAACATCTTAAGTCGTCTCTATAAACTCAAAAAGGGTCGATTGTTAGTAGATGATCAAGAAATTAGTGATTTTTCTCTCCCCTCTTTCCGCAAACAAATTACTTCAGTTCCCCAAGATTTCTTTGTGTTTTCAGGCAGTGTTCGCGATAACTTACACCTTGGTGACCCAAAAGCGACAGATAAGGATATGTGGTTTGTTCTCGAGCAGGTGGGGTTGAAAGATTCTATTGAACGCTTTGAATATGGGCTCGATACTCCTCTTCAAGAACGAGGCAAACGTTTATCTGTAGGCCAACGCCAGCTATTAGTCTTTGCAATGGCTTTATTAGCAGATCCTCGGATTATTGTTTTGGATGAAGCAACCAGTTCAGTTGATGTGTTTAGCGAAATAAAGATTCAAAAAGCCATCAAACTCTTGCTCTCCAATCGAACGGCGTTTATTATCGCACATCGCCTCTCGACGATTCGAGATGCCGACATGATTGCTGTAATCGATGATGGTAATATTGTTGAAATGGGTACTCACGAAGAACTCCTTAAAAAACAAGGAGCCTATTATACCTTGGTTCGGAATCAAATTGAACTCACAGAATTTATTTCCAACTAAATTTTTTTTATATTCTTTTTCACTTCATTGTAGAATATCATTTGTTTGCCTATCCAAAGACAAATAAGGCTATGATTCTTGTTTTGTTTATTATGGGAATTTATAAAATACTCGTTTTTCAACGGCATTCGGGTCTTAATTTATTAGATGTGGCAGTGGAAGAACTGCCAGATATGACAGAAATTAGTGGAATTTTAATTTCCGGTTTATTAACTTCCTTTATGCATTTTACGAATGAAGTCCTACAAGAAGATATTCGATTGGTGGAGACACAAAATTTTCGTATGGTTTTTTCCTTTAATGAAGAACTTGGTTTTGTTGTAGTGATGGATCGAAAGGGTCCGGTAGCTATCGCAGAAAAAGTGTTGGGACGAATGAAAACAAGATTCTCAAAACAATTTCAAGCAGAAATTACTGAATCTTTTTCTGGAAATGTCTCATCCTTTGATGCAATTGCCCAACAAATGGAAGAAATTACCAAATTAAAAGGGTTGAAACTGGCACATCACGTAGCAAGTTCTCAATATAAAAGAAAGATGATGGATTTCAAAGACGCCTTTAAAAAATACTTAGGAAAAAAAGAAGAAGAATAGTGCTTCTTTTCGTTTTTTATAATTTTTGGATAGATTCAAAGATATTGGTAAATCTTGTTCCTTTTCTATAGAACACAGGAGGTTTTCCGAGGGGTGCAGCATATTTTTGCCATCCCTTCATACAATCTTTTCCGGTCCAAATATTGATCCATTGATCATCAGGAATATACACTTTCCAGGATTTTCGTTTTTTCTTAATTACAGGTGCCACCAAAAGATCTTTCCCAAAAAGATATTGATATTTGAGATCCCGGACTTCTGGATCAGATTCATAGTGCAAGACCATAGCACGCATCGGAGGAATACCGGTGGTTTGATATTCTTCTGAAATGTGTTGTAGATAGGGCTTCATAATAGCATGAATATGTGTCATTCGCGCTAAATGGTCAAGAGTTTCTTGATCCGAATCAAATTGCCAGTTGATTTCAGGTTTAATTCCTTCATGAGTCCGCATCAACATCGTGAATGTAGAATGTTCCACCCATCGCATAAAATTTTCCTTTTTCCGAACCACAGGCTTAATTGAAGTAAAACCACCTATATCCGAATGATAGTACCCGATTCCACAGAGCCCTAAGGATAATCCTGCGGGAATGACCGAAGCCAATCCGTCACCCATACTCCAATTGGGCATTTGATCTCCAGCCCAAACCATAGTTGTATATTTAGAAGTATGAGAATAACCCGATCGGGTGAAAAAAACTATCTCCTCAGACTTTCCCGCTTCTTGCACCGCTTCCAGATTTAGCCGTTGCCAAACCACTGGGAAGTGGTTATGGTAACTTTCTCCTGATTCTCCAGAGTGTAATGCTGCATCGGGGGGGAGATATTCTCCAAAATCCGACATCCAGCCCGATAATCCCGCTTCATTTATCAAGTTTTGCTTGATTATGTCTTTGATCCATATTTGAGTTGCTGGATTTGATAAATCTAATAATGCTACTGGAAAAGTGGTTGTTTTGGTAATGAAATCGGTTCCATCCCGATTTTTAATCACCAAACCCTTTTTCGAAGCTTCTTTAAATTGCTCTCCTTCAATATTCAAAAATGAGTTAATGTATCCTAAATATCGAATTCCTTTTTCCCGCATCTCTTTAACAAATTCTGGAAAATTATCAAATCTAACTGGTCGACCCTTTCCATCCCACTTCCAATCCCAAAACAATTGAGTTCCAAAGGGTGTGGTAACGATTCCTTGCCAGTCTTGACTCCAAATTCCAGAGACTAAAACTTTTGCATCGAGGGCTTTTTGCAATCTGTTTCGAACTGCTTGGTTTCCACCTTTTCCTTGAATTGCCAGCCACATCCCATCATAAACCCAATCTGCTAATTTTGGTTGTCTGCCTAAAAATGTAGAGAGACCTGATACGGTATCTAATAGTGTATTATGATATTCTAAGATTATTTGCTTAGGTATTTCCCATGAATGTAATAAGTGGAAATCGGAACAAATGAAGTCGAAGACAGAATAACTGGTCATATCTACATGGCAAAAATAATGATCAGTTGAAATGAAGGTTGGCTGGGGATAGTAGGTTGTATACCATTTTCCACCTGCACCAGCCTTGATATCGGCGAGCCATGTGATCCATTTTGGATCTCCTCGACCAATACCCTGTTCTTCCACCCATAAAGGTAATTTTTTCCCCCGGAGATTTAATTCTGAATATTGTTCACCGCATCCATAGATCGCCTCGTCTGGATTGGCTGCTAATTTAATCCAAAATCGATTATATTTCTTCCCTTCATCGATAATAAGAGTATTTTCTGGTGATAATGTCCCAATTTTTGGGATTATCACGATTCTTCGATTTTCATTTCGAATTATTATCTCCAGAACCTCGGAAGGATTTGTAGAATCTGAGAAGTGAATTCGTAGATGGCTAGCATTGGTTTCTATAATTTTAAACTTGGTTAAACTGGTTTTGTAAAAAAGATTTTCCTTAATTTTATAGGATCCAAGATGTTCCGAATAAGAAGCATTTCCTGTTCCAAAATTGCAGCAAGGAGAATCCTTGGAATGTTTTAAAATGATCTTGTTTTTATACTTAACAATGAAACCTTTATGGGTTTGATCAATAGTCAGCATTTTTCTCTACCCTAGTTTTTCCCTTAGTTGTAATTAAATGTAATTTGATAGTTTTTACTAAAATTCAAAAATTTAGCTCGAACCATTTGATAGACAGTTACTTGACTATGAAAAGTTCGGAGAACTGACATTTTTATTGTAAAGTTTATAGATATATTTCTAAAACTAATAATTCAAATTGAAGTAGAGAACAACCTATTAGTAAGATAAAAAGGGATTCTAAATGGTTTATAAAATATTACTTATCGGAGAACCTGGAGTTGGGAAGACACAGATCTTGCAAAAATTTGGATCTGGAGAATTTACAACCAGTTATTTACCGACAATTGGGGTTGATTTGCAAACTTATTACTTATCAAGATTATCCACTGATGTGAATTTCATTGAAATCGGAGGCACCAGTATAAATGATTTTTTTAATTTTCCCCCAGTAATTGAAGGTGTGGACTTAGTTATTTTCGTGTGTGATCATTTCACAATTCAATCATCTCAACTTTTTAGCTATTTGAAGATGAAAATTCAAGAAAAAAATCTTCGGAGAGTCTCATTTTTAATTATTAGGAATAAAATTGATCTAGTACCGTTTACATGCGATGAACTTGAAAATATTACTCAATATTCGTTAATTCATCAATTAACTTTTCTTCCCATTACTTCTAAAGATGAAGGATGTATTGATTGTTTGGAATCTTTTATTTTTCAAATTATGGAGAAAAGTGGGTTAAAAACTGAAAACACTTATTCTTGTCTTGAAACGATTCATGAAGATGCGCTTTTCTAATTTTTTCCGCCCTCCTTTTCTTTGTATAAATTCAAATCTGTCTATCAAAGTTTTTAGAGTTTTTAATTTTTTATTGAATGGGAGCTAATAGTTAAATGTGCAAGATTTATGATTCACAATAACTTAATTTCAATTCAAAAAATTCATAATGAAGAGGTAGAAAATGCGGTTTTTACCGCATTAAAAGCAATTAATGCTGAAGAATTGATGGTTCGGGAAGGTATGATCATTTTAATTAAACCGAATGTGCTCAGTGGGAAACCTGCGGAACGAGCTGTCACCACACATCCTGAAGTTTTACGGGCTGTCATTCGCTGGGTGAAACAATTTAAACCTGCTCGTGTTTTTGTGGGTGATTCTTCAGGGAGTAATTCTCCCAATGCTACCCAGGTGGCATTAAAAGCTTGTGGAATTCTGCAAGTGTGTATAGATGAAAATGTTGAATGTGCTCCTCTTGAAAAAACTCCCCGAAAAATTTATTCAGTTAAAAATGGATTTGTTTTAGATGAAATAGCAAGTACACATTTATTGGAAGATGCTGATTTGATTATAAATATCCCAAAAATCAAAACCCATGGATTGACAACCCTAACCTGTTGCATTAAAAATATGTTTGGGACCGTTATGTTGGGGAATAAAGCTCAAATGCATGCGCGATTTCCAATGGTTGATGCTTTCACTTCCGCTTTAGTTGATGTTTATTCTGTTTCTTCGCCCCAATTAACTGTTATAGATGGTTATTTATGTCAAGAAGGAAAAGGTCCAGCGGCTGGAGACGTTGTTAAATTGGATCTGATCTTAGCTGGATATGACGGAGTAGCTTTGGATACAACAGTGTGCAAAATTATTGATGTGGATCCAAACCAAGTTATGTATTTACCCAAAGCTGAACAGAAAAATCTTGGTTCCATGAAACTGGACGATTATACCTTCGTTGGAGAAAAAATTGAATCGGTGAAACGACCTTTCAAACTCCCTTCCATCAAAATACCTAAATTTAAAATTCCCAAAAAGATTACAGAATATCTGGGTAAAATTCTCTTCAAATCTCGTTTAAAAGTGGATCCTTCCAAGTGTGTACTATGTGGAAAATGCTGGCAAAACTGTCCTGTGGATGCTTTAACTCCTCCGGAAGAAAAACAAGTTGGAAAAACTGTTCCGCTTTGGGATAAAAAGAAATGCATCACTTGTTATTGTTGTACTGAGTTGTGTCCTCACGAGGCAATCGATTTCCATGTCAATCCTACTCGTAACTTTCTTCTCTCGAAGTTAGGAATAAGTATTATTGCTTTCCTAGTTATAATAGGTGTTTTCTTGAGAATTGTTTTGAGTTAAGAAGTTTTAATGAGATAG
Source organism: Candidatus Lokiarchaeum ossiferum (assembly GCA_025839675.1). GTDB lineage: Archaea > Asgardarchaeota > Lokiarchaeia > Sigyniarchaeales > Promethearchaeaceae > Lokiarchaeum > Lokiarchaeum ossiferum. The sequence goes on along the minus strand of CP104013.1, from coordinate 2,990,309 downwards.
CGCTCATCTTTTTTCATATTTTCTTAGATTCTAATTCCTCAGGAAAAATTTGGCCCGTCAAAATAGACAGGACGATTATGCGAAGTTGAATGATCTTTATTTGCATGATCCTCGCATCCAGACCATTGGTAAAAAAATGCCTTGTCTTAATATTCTTTTTTTTTCCCAATCCATATTAACCAGATATTAAGAACTTAACAAAATTTATCTTTTAATCACAAAATTCTGTTTCAAAATTGAATATATATAAACAACTCAAAATTACTACTGTTAACAAAATGATGGTAGTTTTTTCAATATATTTATATAGACTATGAATGAAATATCATTGATATTGAGAGTCGTTTAATTATTTTTAAATGATTAAAAAAAATTCGATATCAAGGTATAATCAAGGGTTTGGTTTGATTATGAATAAAAAATTGAATAAAATGATAGTCCCACTCATGGGACTTATGTTATTTATGCTGGTTTCGCAGTCTTTGACTCTGGGATCAGCCCTATCATCTTCTTCATATAGACAAAGTTTTTCTGTCGATCAAAATGCTATCGAATACGAACGACAGATTATTGGTTTTGAAGACGGTATCGATTACGAGTACCTAGAAGCCAACGGCATTCTTGTCGACAAAATATATGAAAGTTTTGATATGGTAGTTGGGTTAGTCCCAATTAATATACGCGCCGCACTTGAGACTGCACCTTCAATTAAAGGTGTAGATGATATCCGTGAATTCACAGTATGTATGGATACTGCTGCAGAATATGCAGGTGCAATTTCCGGAAGACAAACTTATAGTGTTGATGGGGATCGGGATGGAAATCCAACTTCTTACAGCAAGAATGATGTTGTTATTGCTGTAGTTGATACCGGAATTGATAATTCTCACGCTGATTTAGATGGTGGAAAAGTTATTGGATGGTACGATGCTATTAATGGTCAATCCAATCCGTATGATGGTCATGGCCATGGTACTCACTGTTCTAGCATTGCTGCTGGAACTGGTGATGCAAATTCTAATTACATGGGTGTTGCTCCTGGAGCTGCCTTAGTTGGAGTCAAAGTGTTAAGTGATTCTGGTAGTGGAACAAATGAACAAGTAATTGATGGTATGCAGTGGTGTTTAACCAATAAAGATGTTTATGGTATCGATATTGTATCCATGAGTTTAGGGGATGATAATGGGGGCTTATATGATGCTACCGCTGAAGCCGCCGATCAGTTAGTTGCTGGCGGTTTAACTGTCGTTATTGCAGCAGGAAACTCTGGCCCTAGCAGTGGAACTATTGGTTCTCCAGGAAGCGCATACAATGCTATTACTGTAGGTGCTGTAAGTGATCCTGGTGAAGGTGGATGGAATATTGCATCTTTCTCCAGTCGGGGACCTTTACCTGATGGAAGAATTAAGCCTGATGTTTGTGGTCCAGGTGTGAGTATCACAGCTGCTCGAGCTGGTACAACAACTTCATACACAACAATGAGTGGTACTTCTATGGCTACTCCATTTGTTGCAGGTTCATGTGCTCTTTATTATGATTTATACTACGGCCAAGTATCCCCTGCTGACGTTAAGGATGCTGTTGAAGCAAGTGCCGTGGATATGGGTGTAGTTGGAAAGGACAATACTTACGGAAGTGGACGAATTGATGTTGAAGCCTTTTTAGGATATTCTAATTCTGGTGAAGATATTATAGATCCTTCTGTAACTATTACAGATCCAAAAGAAAATGATATTGTTCAAGATACAATCACAATCACCGCTGATGCTTCAGACAATAGAGGTGTTACGAAAGTCGAATTTTATATTGATGGCAGTATTATCGGAACTGATACAACTTCTCCTTATGCTTTAACTTGGGATTCTACTTCAGTAGCTGACGGATCACGCGATATTTCCGCAAAAGCATATGATGAAGCAGGAAATACCGATATTGATGAAATAACTGTAAATGTTGATCAAGATTATACAGGTCCAATATTAGTGACTGAATCTTTAGTAGGCTCCGTCGCCGGATCTGAAATTGATTATTTTGAACTTACTAATGTTGAACCAGGAATGATGGATGTTTCAGTTTCTTGGAGTGGAAGTTATGATATTGATGCATACATCTGTGAAACTGCAAATTATAACTCTTATCTTGCTCGAGGATATACTACTAACAACCCTGAAACAACTTCTTATGAAATTCAAACAGCCGGAACTTATTATATTGGAATTCGAATGTATACCAGTAGTGCCTCTTCCACCGCATACACAGCAACCGTATCTTACTATAAAGGTTCAAGCAGTGGAGAAGATATAATTGATCCTACCGTTGCAATTTCAAATCCATCATCTGGAGATACTGTTTTAGGTGATGTTGCCATTGAAGCTTCTGCTTCAGATAATGTGGGTGTTTCCTATGTTCAATATAGAATTGATTCTGGATCATGGGTTCAAGATTATTCAGCACCATATACTTGGACTTGGGATTCAACTTCAGTATCGGATGGAAGTCATTCCATAACTGTTCAAGCTTTTGATGCAGCCGGTAATTTTGATGAAGATAGTATTTCAATTAGTGTCTCAAATGACAATTCAAATCCAATTCCTATAACTGAGACCTTTGAAGGTAGTGTTGGACGAGGAGAAACTGATTGGTATATTGTAGAAGCTCAACCAGGATTAATGGAATTAGATGTTTCATGGGGAAATAGTTATGATATTGATTGTTACATCTCAACAACTCAATCAACTACCAATTATCTTGCTCGAGGATATACAACTAATAATCCTGAAACTTGTTCTTATGAAATTCAAACCGCAGGAACTTATTATATTGGGATTAAGATGTACTCTTACTGGGCTTCTAGTACGGCCTATTCTGCCGAATTATCATATTATAGCTTAGGTGTTGCAAGTGTAATTGATGAATTAGCTGATGAAAAAGCCGATCAAATTACTGAAGATTTGACTGGCTCAGTTGCTGGACGTGAAGTTGATTATTTTGAATTGACAGATGTTGAACCTGGTCTTATGCAGGTTTCTGCCACATGGGGAAATAGTTATGATATTGATGTATATATTTGCACATCCGCTAGTTATTCTAACTATTTAGCACGAGGTTATACTACTAGCAATCCTGAAACTTGTTCATATAACATTCAAACTGCTGGAACTTATTATATTGCAGTAAGAATGTACACCTCATATGCATCAAGCACAAGCTACACCACCACTGTTTCTTACTATACTGGTGGAACTGTTGTTGATACTGAAAAACCAACAATTTCTATCACATCTCCATCAAATGGAGCCACTGTGGATGATACAATTTCTATAACTGCATCCGCATCTGATAATGTTGGTGTCGATTATCTTCGATATCAAGTCGATAGTGGATCTTGGACAACTGATTCTACTAGTCCATATTCTTGGTCACTAGATACTACTACTCTATCAGATGGTGCTCATACAATTACGGTACAAGCGTATGATGCTGCTGGAAACTTTGGGGAAGATGACGTTAGCATCACCGTTGACAATGATAATGGGGATGTTCAATTGATTGAACGTGATCTTACTGGAAGCGTGGCTGGATCTGAAGTTGACTACTTTGAATTATCTGCCGTAGAAGCTGGTATGATGGACGTTTCAGTTTCCTGGAGTGGAAGTTATGATATTGATGTGTATATTTGTCAAACAGCATCCTATTCTTCATATCTTGCACGGGGGTACACCACAAGCAATCCAGAAACCTGTTCATATAACATTCAAACTGCTGGAACCTACTATATTGCAGTCCGGATGTACACATCTAGTGCTTCTAGCACCGCGTATACCGCTACTGTGAGCTATTATACTGGAGGAACAGGTGGGGATTATGAAAAACCAACCGTTTCCATTACCTCCCCATCTAATGGGGCCACTGTGGAAGACACAATTTCCATAACTGCATCTGCCACTGATAATGTTGGTGTAGTTGATGTCCAATGTCGAGTTGATTCAGGATCCTGGACTTCTGATGCATCAGCTCCTTATTCCTGGAGTTTTGATACAACCACTCTTTCTGAAGGTAGTCACACCATATCAGTTCAAGCCTTTGATGCCGCAGGAAATAGTCAAATTGATTCTATTTCGATTACTGTTGATAACGAGGTTAGCACTGGAGGAAAATATGCTTTACTTTGTGGTGTCTCTGATTATAAAGCAATTTCGGATTTATCTTACTGTGATGAAGATGTAACCGATTATTTCAATTATCTTACCACAGTTTGTGGCTTTGAAGAATCAAATATTATAGTACTTGGTGATGGTCATCCATCTAATTTTCCAAAATATGATGGACTAGCTACCGAAGCCAATACCAAATATTATTTGAATTGGTTAGCTCAACAAGAAGGTGAAATCGTTTATATCACTTCTGGTCATGGTTCTGGTACTGGATCTGGTAGTTCATACATTTGCTCATGGGATTGCGGTTCAGGTGAAAGTGGTGAAGATGGTGATTTTTATGACACTGAATTAGCTGCTATTCTTGATGGAGCCATTGCTGATGACATATTTGTGTTCATTGATCATTGTTATTCTGGTGGAATTGGTCCTGAATTAATGGCCATGCCTAACAGTAATAACGTCTATTGCACAACCACATGCACTGAAGATGGCTATGGATATGATGATTCTGCCCATAATAATGGAGCTTGGACTTATTACTTCCTTGAATATACTTTGATCAACCATTTTGGTAGCAGTGCAACCACAACGATGGAAGCGGCTTTTGATTATGCTGCTTCAGTGTATCCTCACAGTGGTGGCGATGCTCCTATGGAATTTGATGGGAATTCAGGTAGTTATTTCACTTTGTAATTCTGATATAAACCCCTCTTAAAGTGGTGAAGGGATTAACTCATCCTTTCCTACTTTTTTTTTTCTATAAATTTTATATTTTGCGTGAAATTGTTTGATTAGGATTTTTAAGAATAATTTTCTGGAAACAGATCATACAAAAACACAGTTTAAAGACCCAAAAAGAATATAGAAACAAAAAACGACTTGTAAAAGTATCGATTAATATATTATTTGATGTTTACGGATATTTTGAAGATTTCTTCCATGGTTCCATCATTATTCACGAAAGCTCTCTCGAAAAAATTTGTATCAATGGCGCTATCTTGATTGATAAATAAAATAATTCAATTTTTTTTCGTTAGTGCAAGAATATTTAATCCGTTGATTCATCCTTTGGAATTAGGGCGGTAATTACATCATCGACCATGAACTGGCGATCTACTTTCCAATCTTCCTTCTCTTCATTAAAAGTTTCAGGCCAAGGTAAAAATAAATGACTGCGAGGTTGGTCTATATAGTACATTTTTATATCACTAAATTTGGGACGAATATGATATAATAAATCTGCAGTATGAGTGGTAGGTAGATATAAATACCAAAAAAATCGATTCTTTTCTGATTTGAACACTGAATGAAAGGGAATTTGCTGAGATGATACTCGTTGAGTAAGTTCTTGAATCTCTTTTTTTTTACCCTTTCCTAAAATAGCTATACAATTCAACAAATCAAAAGACGCTAAATCCATGAAAACACGATATTTAGAAATACATTCATCTTTTACACGTTTTAATCGTCGACTAAAGGTTTGAGGCGTAAAATTATATCCTTGTTGTTTCAAAGCTTTAATCATATCAATTTTTTTATTCCTTGCATCATCAGTTAGCTGAGCAAGTATAGCAATATCTCGTTTTTTAAGCCAAGATTTTACGGTTCCTACTTTTCCAAATGTTTTTGGTTCTGATTTTGATTCTGATATTTCAAAAGAAAACCATTCTTCCCAATTAAAATTCCAACAAAAGGAAGAAAAATCCCAGAATTTAACATCAATAGAAGTATAAATAGATTTTGTTCCGAAATTTAAGATTTGGAAGTCTTGAATGACATTATTCTCTTTAAAATGAGAAAAAAGGTCATTTATCAGAGATTTAGAATTTAAAGGAATCCGAAATTGCACCAAAGCTCCATTAGTAGCACCATAACAAGGAGCAAATACTATTGTATACGGATGAGCTTGACAAATTTTATAGAGATTTGTAACTTGTTCAATTGAATTTGCGTGAACAAAGACGTCCACAACTTCTAAACCCAAAGCATGAAGATTAGGATGACCAACGACATAAAAATATGAAGGATGATCTTTAGAAGAACTTAGCTGTTTCATAATTCCAAAAACAACGGATTTTGCATAACCAGTAATAATAGAAAGTTCATCATATGTGGCTAAAGGCTTTTGTTCTAGCGCTAATAGAACTCGAATTGCCTTGATTGTTAAATTCTTCCTCTTCACCAGAACCTACTCGTTTTGCCTGTTTTTAAAAAAAAAATTAATTATGCATTTTTACATAAAGAAAAAATAAAACGAAGGGAATTAGTATCGCACCATTCCAAATATTGAACTGCCCGATTTATCAAAAGGTGGATCAAACGTTAATGAATCTGTGACTATTCCAGAGAAAATAATATCTGAATCAAATCCAAAGATATCTGCTTCAATATTAAAATCATACCAGCCACTTTCTGTGGCACAATTATGCCATTCAACAGTGACAGGTAATTCGACATAAAATTCAGTAATGCTAAATCGCATTATATAGGTGTAACCCGATGGTAATACTAATTCAAGTTCGAGTTCGACATCCAAATAGGCATAATATCCTGTTGGCGATTTCAATGTAAATTGAGTAATTACATCATCTTCATACCCATCACCATCCAGTTCAAGATAATTTGCATAGGTTATCTCAATTGGATCAACAGGAATCGGATTAGTTGGGTAAAATCCCCAAGCAGACCCAAAACTTATCCCATTAATACTAACAAGTACCAAAGCAAAGATAATTACAAGTTTTTGTTTAATTTTTTTCATTTTCTTAACCCCTAAAAAAACCCCTTAAAAAAAAAACGATATAGCTTAACTTAGAGTGAAGCAAATATAAACATTTTTATTAAAAAGGAAGTGAATTTTATACCATCCAAGGGACACAAAAGTGACAGAGTTTTTCCAATTAAACTTTTTTAAAAACAACTATTTGTCGTTCAATTATTGGATCTTTCCACGAATGGACAAAATGAGCGGGATATTTGTATGAATCAATTGAAAATTCACACATTTTAAATCCAAAGTCTCCAAGAAGTTGAATTATATTTAAGCCCACGCGTTCATTGGTGGAAATGTGAAATTGAGGGAAAATCAGCACACATATGCCATTTTTAGGCAAAATTTTTCTAATTCCTGCTAAATAACCGCGATAATTTTTTTCAAAGGTATCTAAGAGTGCATTTGCTTTAGCGTAAGTGGGATATTTTTTTAAAGGTGTCAATAAATTTGGTTCTGAAACGATCGATCCATTGAAATTTTTCAATCTATCCATATCAGGGGTCATTACATCCATTGTAAAGATGTTTTTTTCTTGAAAAATGCCTCGCTTTTTACGATTGGGTTTTAAATGGCTAATCCATCTCAAATTTTCTTGAGATCGTGTTGTACAAGATCCGTCTATGTCAGATCCTAAAGATTGTAAACCTAAATGATAAGCTTCACTTACAATTGATCCCATTCCACAAAATGCATCATAAATAGGACGATCGTGGTGATTTGATTCAATAGAAACTAGATTTATCATACTCCGAGCAAGTGCAAGTCCTAACAATAAAAGTGGCCGTTTGTGGGGTCGATCACTATCTCGCTTAGCTATTTCATCTATATTTATAACTTCCTCAGTTTGCCAGAGAGTAAACTCCCCTTTATTTTGCCAAATAATTATTTCTAATCCGTCTTGAATTACTCTTTTGCGCCATAATCTTCGGGGTTCCACAATATTATTTTTCTCGCCTTTGAAGAAGAAAGCCTTTCTAACACCCGCTTTCTTTAGAGAATTTTTTATAATTTTTTGGACTGTTTGGTAAAGATATTCTTCTTCAGGTCCCATTTTTTTTGCATAATAGCTGATTGTCCAATTGCCTTTTTCTTCAAAAAATTCGTTGATAATATGATCTGTGAGGTCCTTTTTTATATTTTGAACATTTAAGGGTTGATGGATGGTTGTTAGTGGTTTGCTTCGTTTTAATACCGCCCCACAATTACTGATAGAAATATGTTTGGGTGCTTCAATTACTACACCAATTTTGTTCATTGCTTTGATCTTATATGTACTCCCTATCACATGAAAGCGTGAGATAATTTCGGCCAGAGAAAGCTCTGGATTACGCCCGAAAATATACAATTTATCATCTTTACTAAATTCACACTTTTTAAAAGCCATATTTTGAATAATTCCAGTAATCAACGGTCGATGCATTGAGTAAAAAAACCGTATATCGGTTATAAACCTAATTCCGATCAACAAAGATATTTCTAAAAAACTTTGCAAAAAAAAAGCTATATTAAAACGTAGGTGTTTGGTTAGATGACAACCAATTTTGGAAGTTCGGGAAAGTTTGAAAAAAATGCTTGATAAAGATTTATGCAATGAATTTTTTGCGTTAAACCCTTTAGGATTACTTATTGTTGATTCAGTGGGAAATGTCTTGAATTTTAATCAATCTTTTCGTGACATCTTTGGAGTTTTCCACATCCAATCATATAATCTTTTTCAAGACATGAATTTCCGAAATATTGGGATTATTGAGCACATTTCATCTTTGAATCATGGAGAATCTGCAAAATTCAACGATATCTGGATCAATCCGCAGAAAATTGATCCTATGTCAAATAAATCTAGTATTTGTGTTTTTATACGAGTTTTCAAGATCCAGACTTATTTTGCACTGCAATTTCAAGATATTACATTTTCTCGAAACATAGAAGAATCCATAATAGATACTGAATTACGTTATAAACGAATATTTGAACGTTCTTCTGATGTTGTTTTTTCCGTTCATTTAGATGATGGAACAATTTCTTCAATTAATGAGGCCGGATTAAATCTAACGGGTTATAGAATAGATGAAATCCTTGGAATATCTTTTAAGGAATTTATTGCGCCCAATTCCATTGAATTTTTAACAGATTTAATTCAACAAAAACAAAAAGGACTGGCCACTCAGGATTATCATGAAATTGAGATTATTTCTAAATCGGGTGAAAAATTCTTGGGAGAAGTTAATTTGCAATTTATATATCAAGATCAAGAAGCAACTGAAGTTTTAGGTTTCTTACGACACATTTCCCAAAGTCAAAAAGTAACTCTAGAACGAATAAAACAGGAACGATTAGAATCAATTGGAAATTTAGCAGGGGGAATTGCCCACGATTTTAACAATATTCTCGCTTCTCTCTTAGGAAATGTGAGTTTAGCATTAGAAGAAAATAATTTAGAAGATATCAAATCCATTCTACGTGAAACAGAATCTGGAATTATGCGTGCAAAAAATCTTACATATCAATTGCTTACATTCTCAAAAGGTGGTAAGCCTGTAAAATCTAATGTATCCATTACACAATTAATTTCTTCTACTGCAATATTTGCTTTACGAGGTTCCAAATCGAAATGTACTTTAGATTTTGATGAAAAAATGTGGGATTGTTATGTTGATTCCAACCAGATTTCTCAAGTCATTGGCAATATTGTGATAAATGCGGATCAATCAATGTCTAAAGGGGGAGAAATTATACTTAGTTTCCATAATTTTGACACAAAAACAAATTTTCTCCGGTATCGAGAAATTCAAAAAAAAATAAATCTTCTCCCTGGTAAATATATCGAGATTATGATACAAGATCATGGTTCTGGAATTCCAAAAGATATTCAATCTCGTATTTTTGAACCCTATTTTTCTACTAAATCATCTGGAAGTGGCTTAGGTTTGGCCACTGCGTATTCTATTGTGAAAGGCCATAACGGTTATATTTATTTTATTTCTAGTACTGCTCCAGAAACTCATGGAACAACCTTTTATATTTATCTTCCTGTAATTTCTGAAGGTTTGAGTTCAAATTCTATTTCACCACCAAAATCTAAATCCTCGAAATCAACTTCTAATAAGACAATCTTGGTGTTAGAAGATGATCCTTCTATTCAAAAAATCCTAGTGAAAATGTTTAAACATCTCAAACATCATGCTATCTTCACGGATGATGGAAAAGACACGATTTTAAAATATAAGGAAGCTAAATCATCGGAAAATCCCGTAGATTTGTTAATTATGGATCTCACTATTCCAGGTGCGATGGGTGGGAAAGAAACGATCGTTTTACTCAAAGAATTTGATCCAAATGTAAAGGCAATTGTGAGTAGCGGTTATTCTAATGATCCAATCATGGCAGACCCAATATCGTATGGTTTTATTGGTGTTCTAAAAAAACCTTTTACACTTCAACAATTAAAAGACATCATAAATCGTTCCCTATAACATTTCTTAGCACTATTCTTGGAAAGATAAGTTAAATTTTACTCCATTTTCATTTTTCATTGAAATAGATCCCTTAAGTTGCTTTGAAAGAGATGTCACTATACGTAACCCTAAGGTATCTGTTTTTAAATAATCAAACTCCAGTGGGAATCCAACTCCATTATCTTGAATGTTGATTGTAATATTTCCGTTTTTTTTATTTTTTCGTATCTTTACTTTAAGTTTACCCTTCTTATTGTCTGGAAAAGCATATTTCAATACATTTGATACTACTTCGTTCACAATCAAACCACATAAGATAGTTTTATTAAAACTTATATCAATTTGTTCGATTGATATATCCAACTTAACCACATTCGTTTCAATATAATAACTGTGAATTAAATTAGTGATAATCTCTTGGATATATGCATTAAAGTTAATTTTGGTGATATCCCCGCTGGAATATAGTGTTTCGTGAATTTGACTCATGGCTTTGACGCGATTTTTAAAATCTCGATACATTAATTGGAGTTTTTCATCTGTAACATATTGTTCTTGCAGAAGAATTAAACTAAAGATTAGTTGGAGATTATTTTTCACCCGATGGTGAATTTCCGAAAGAAGAACTTCCTTTTCTTTTAATGAGTTTTCTAATCGTCTAGCATGTTCTTGTAACTTCTCTTCTGCCTGCTTTCGGGCTTTTTCCTCCAATTTTTTTTCAAAGACGGTTTCAATTCGTTCAGTAATTGCGTCTATCAAATGACGTTCTTCTCTTAAAAATGGACCTTCTGAAGCATTCGGCATTTTTTTCAAATAAAAAACCTCAATATACCCCCGAATTTCTCCATTAATCCGAATATTATTTCGTTGCTTCCAATTTGTATTAATATATTGTGCAGAAATATAAGCGATCCCATCAAATTCTATTTTTGCTCTGGTGATTTCAGGAAATTGCCAACCTGCTGGTAAGATAGACACAATGTTCTGAAAAATCTCATTGACGGAAAGCCCCTCATTTTCTAGAATTTTGTCAATTCCATAAAGACATTGTAACTCCTTAATACGTTCATCTAAATCATGAGATCGTTTTTTCAGCTCAGCTTCCATCTTTATTTGATTAATAGAAGCTAAATCTTGCTGATTTTTTTTTGGTTGGGAATTATTTGTTCTTTCTTCTAATGTATTACTTGAATAAACATCCCCAGTTATTTGTTCAACAACTTCTATTGCCTTTCGGAGCGATGTTATGTCAGTAAAAGTAAGCAAAGAACCCAAAACTGTTTCATTTTTATCTATCATGGGTTTTATATTTAATAACATGTGAAATATCGTTCCATCTCTAGATTTTGGGATCATTTCAAAATCTTTTAACTGGCCTTCTTTTCTCAAGATGATGTTGGCTGCTCGATACTGTTCATGATCACGGAAAACTATTGAAACCGGATTTCCAATCAAATCTTCGCGTTGATATCCTGTTACCTTCAATAATTGTTTATTCAAATCTGAAATCTCATTGTTGATATTCAAAAATATTTGAGGATTGGGAGAAGTTTCAATGATTAGTCGAGTATATTCCATGACATTTTTTATCGCAGTATATTCTGTGAAGGTCAGTAAATATCCTAAAAAATCTTGTCGTTGATCAATTATTTGCCTAATATTTAGTAGCATATATTGAATTGAACCATCCACAATTTTCGGAATCATTTCAAAATTTTTGAGCTTATTATCTCGAGTAAATAGGGCTGAAGCTTCGATATATTCTTGAATATTCGCAAAAATTGATGATACTGGATTATTAAGCATTTCTTCTTTGGAATAACCCATAACTTTGGAAAATTCCTCATTAACTTCTACGATAAGATACTTTTTGTTAAGAAGAACTTGTGGATTTGGGGAAATATCAAATAATATCCGACTGGAATCAATTTGAGAAAATAAATTGGTGGGCAATGTAGGTATATAATAAGGTTTCTAGCTTAAAAAACATTGAGGCATGTCATGAGTGATTCGAAAATATGTTTGATAGGAGAATGCTTAGTTCTGATTTAAGATAAGGCTTTTTAATAACACCGGATAGTCCCATTTGTCGCAATTCCTCAATTTTTTCTTCTTTCGCATATCCAGTCGCAATAATTATTTTACATTTAGCATCAATTCTCCGTAATTCCAGAAAGGTGTCCCTTCCATTCATAATTGGCATTATCATGTCTAAAATTACTAAAATAATGCTATCTTGATGCTGAATAAATTTATTTACACCGTCTCGACCATTTTCTGCTAAAATTATGTGGTAACCCATTCCTTCTAGTATTCGTTTCGCAGGATATCGAATCATTTCCTCATCATCAATAAGTAGAATCGTTCCTTTTCCCTCATGGGTGATTTTTTTTGGCAATTGGATTGTTAGAGGATCCTTGGTTAGAGGTAAATAAATTGTAAAATTTGATCCTACATCTACTTCGCTGGTCACTTTTATCGCGCCATTATGTTCTTGAATTATTCCATAGGTAACAGATAAACCTAACCCCGTTCCTTTTCCTAATTCTTTTGTTGTAAAAAAAGGTTCAAAAATTTTGGTGAGATGTTCTGGAACAATTCCAATTCCCTCATCTTTAATTTCCAGCATAAAATAATCCCCTGGAGTTATTGAAAAAATTGAATGGTCACAGTAGGTTTGATCCAAATAGACATTACTGGTCTTAAAATTAAGATTTCCTCCATTTTTCATGGCTTGGCTTCCATTTATCCCAATATTCATGAAAGCATTCTCCAGCTGAAACTCATCTCCGTAAATAATTGATTGAACTGCGTTGTTTTCAAATTTGATATTTATTTTTTTATCAATCGCTCGTTTTAATATGCTGATTGTGTCATTAATTACCTCTAAACAATCGATTGTCTCAAATTTTTTCTTATTTTTATGGCTGAAAGTTAAAAGTTTGTTGGTTAAAGTTGATGCACGTTTTACATCCTGAATTATCATTTCTAAAAATTCTATTTGGTTTGAATTATCTGTATTTATATCCATAAGAACTTCAGCAGCACCCAATATTCCCGCCAAGATATTATTGAAATCATGCGCAACTCCCCCAGCAAGTTGTCCAATAGCTTCCATTTTTCTACTTTGAATCAGCTGATCTTCAACTTTTTGAAGTTCCTCCTCTGATTTTTTCCTAGTAATAATCATCCACATTGCTTGCACTAGTAAGGTCAACTGGGAAATATCTGCTTCATCATAATTTTCTTTCTTGTTAGCAACGCCTATCAAAGCAACAATCTTGTCTTTCTCAAAAATTGGAACATTTAAATGTCGTGAAAGGTGAATATGACCTTCTGGAATCCCCTTTTTGAAGGGATTAGGAGCATCATAATCATTAGTAATTGTTGGTTTTCTTTGACGAATTGATTCTCCCCACAACCCGGTATCTTTAACTTGGAATTTCAAAGGCTTGTCTTTAATCTGGCATTGTTTCATCGTTTTTTGGGACCAGCTCTGTATCGTTAGTATAGATTCATCATGATTTATAAAAGCTAAATAACCAAGTTCACTCTCGGTCATTTTTATCGCCTCATTTAAAGTAAAATCTGTTATTTGGGTAATGGATGATGATATCATATTATTGAGCTTAATTTGGGCTTCCAAACGTATTTGATTCATTTTTAAGGCTCTTTCTGCTTTAACCCAATCTGTTATATCTTTATCAATCCCTACATATCCAATAAATTTACCTTGTTTATCATATCGAGGCACTGCGCTAGATGAGTGACATCGTTTTTCACCATTTTTATGATAATTCCAATTTAGAAAATCACGATAAGCTGCTTCTTTTGTTTTAAGATCATCAAATTTTTCTTTAACTCCTTCTTGATATTCTTCAGGTGCAAAATCAAGTTCCGCTTGTTCTTCTTTCACCATTATATCGTAGAAAGGTTTTCCAATCAACTCTTTAGGATCATAACCTGCAATACGTTTCCAGCCTTCCGAAGCAAATAGAAATTTTTCTTCCAAATCACTTACCCAAACCATATCTGGAATAGCATCAAGAAGATTTTTATATTCCATTTGACTTTCTTGGAGTTGTTGAAATATAAGCAAGCTATTTAAACCGTCAGATATCCGGCGACCAATCTCCTTCAAAAGTGTATATTCTGCGGGTGACCAAATTCGAGCAAATGAACATTGGTGCAAACCGAGAATCCAAGGTTTATCTAATTTCGGATGAATTGCTATTACTAATTGTGAAAGAATTCCAAATTGTTCTGTACCTTCTGTATAGAGTGGGAAATCGCCATTTGGTCCATAAGATATAGGATTGCTTGTTGCAAGAACTGCTCTGCATATATCTACTTCTCCAGGTCTCATGGGTTGGTCCAGATCTTGGATGGAAGCTCCTGGATATTCCTTTTTAAAAATTTCAAATGGAATTCGGTAACTAGGGGATTCAGGATCACATGGGTAAAATAGAAATGCCCTATCGCAATTGAAAATAGCGAAAACTTCTTGCAAAACATTATGAAGCAATTCTTCTGCGTTTGTGGCAGATCTGATAGCTACTTCAATTTTATCTAGACTTTCTAGAAATATTATGTGATCTTGAGCTTGCTTTAATGCATCTATTCGTGAGGTAACATCCGAAAAAAACCCAAGGTTATATTCCTTATTATTAATGATTACCCTAGTAGTATTGATATCAGCATAGATCACTTTTCCATCTTTTCTTAAACAAGGTATGCTCATTGCCACAATTTTTTCACCCCGGGCTTGTGCATTAAATTCAGAAAGTACATGATCCAACTCTTCCTTTGGGTGAATATCCAAAACTGATAGACGAATTAATTCATCCTTAGAATACTTTAATAGATTACATATTGCAGGATTTGCAAATAAAAATTCCTTGGTATTAACATCTGCTATCAAAATCCCCTCAGCAGCACCTTCAAAAACTTGCCGATATATTTGTTCTGACATTTCCTTCAATTTATTTCATCTAGGATATATATTTATTTTTGCAAAAAAAATGAGTTAAATAGTTCATCCGGTTTGAAATTATTATTCCTTTCCAATTTTTCTTCAATTCCTTGATAGGTTAATTTACAATTATTTAATCCTATAAATATATGGAAGCGATATTATAATCAATTTTGAATATATCAATGGCACTTTAAAAAAAATTGTCTGTGATTTATTGAAAATCAAATATGTTTATCAGGTTCTGCTTTTAATGGCACCCCTTGCAGCTTATTCAATAAAATAGGTTTGATTAACGTGACTCGTATCTTTTTCATTATATATTGGAACTTAGTCCCAAGTTTCTTTAATTTCAAGTATGAATCGATAAGGTTATTAATTCCTTGCAAATCTGCTGGCATCATTTCCATATTAATAATTCCATTGAAATCAATTCGATGTAGAAAATCCACAAATTTCTCAAAAGGTAATTCTCCTCCTGGAGTCCCAAAGGGCCAATGGCAATCTTTCTCCGAAGATAACTCGGAGATGTGAATGTAATTTATGTCTGAAATCAACGATTCGGGAATATTGAATAAATTCTCTCTTCCGTGGGTTAGAAAACTGTGTGGTACATCAAAACATATTTCTGTGTGAGTCGTAGTTTTCGCTTTTGTTTCAAGATACCACCGTTCAAAATCAGAGAGTTTTTGTCCTGGAAGATTCTCTAAGAAAATTGTTATAGGGAGTCTATTCAGATTTTCTAAAAAAAAAACTTTATCACCCTCTGGATCCATCGGGGGGTGCACCACAATTGAATGTGCCTTCAACTGGGATGCAAACTTCTCCACATTTTTCATATAAGCTTCAACTTTTTCCGATTGATTCCGGGAACTCAAATCATACCCCCACCAAGAGTAGAAGGGGGCATGAAGCACTACGGAATGTTTTCTAATGGTTGGAATTGTTGCCTCAATATCATCGAATACAGTAGGATCAAATTCCACGTGTTCAAACCCGAGGAGATTTACCATCTTCATAAAATGGGAGGATTTCACTTCTCCCACTTTTTGTATAGTTTGACCAACTTTCAATTTCATAGTAAATAATGGGCTTTTTTGCCTTAAATAACTTCATAAGACTTCATTATCCTAAGTTTGTATTCTGATGGTCTGAGTGATATAATTTGACAGCTAATGAATCCATCAAACCTAAAACAATTCTACATTTTAATCATTAATCTAAATCATTTAGAATTTGAATATAAGGAAAAGACTGTTTAACATACTCCTCAATTTCTTGCTGAAAATCCGATAAAGCAACCCCTGGTTGATTTATTTCATTAATTAAACTATTAGGGATGGAATCAATGAATTTATTTAGTGATTTTTGGAAAAAGAATGATTTCCCTAAGGCTATCACTGCCAAGGTTGCCTTCAAATTAGAAGTTTCTTTGAAATAGATTTGATATTTATCTGCATTAATATGTTGCAACTGAGCACCTACTCCCAATGTATCTCTAACTAATGATGATATTGCTGAGTATATTCCAGAAATTAAAGCATCTGGAAGTTGATCAGTAAATTTCGAATTATTAAATTTTTGAGCATAGGTTAACATTCCGCCTTCATTATATACAATGATACTATGAATCGGAAAGGGAAGATAGTATATGTAGTTTGCATGCGTTATATAGTTGCAAATTAATAGGATACTCCCTAGTAAAACCGAAAACCACGAAATTTGGGTAAAAATCATTGCATATTCTGAAAAAAATAAAAAATCTCGGATAAATAAGTTGATTGCATAGATCAGCAAGATGACAATTGAAATCAATTCTATTTTAACAGTTACCAATTTCGTGTTTGAATATATCTTGACCTCAATGATAACAGAAAATACCAGTGCTACCATTTTTATTGTTGAAGAAATTTGCATTACAAGCTGAGATGCAATATTTTCGCTAAGCAGATCAAAAGATTTCAACATAGAGATCAATAAAATGGCTGAATTCAAGCTGATGAAAAAGATCTGGATAAACATGTTTGGCCTGGAATTGATCAAGGCAACACAATGAAGATAAATTAGAGAAAAAGAAACAGCCACCAGAAAATGACCGTATAAATTGATTTTAATGATTTGATCTGTGAATAAGATTATAGTGTTGCCGATCAAAGCTAAAGAAAAGCTTCCAGTCAAAAATGGGGCAAATTGTTTCCTTCGTATTGCTTTATACAGAAATATTATAAAAAGAATGAACAAAACTCCGTTTAAGCTCATCCTGAGGAATACATATATTTGAATTGCCATCCACTTCTCAATCTGTTTCAATCTTATATAATTCTATGCCATTATAATGATGAATTGACTTTTTAAATGTCTTAACGCCAAAAATGTGAAAAAATTTGACTTCACATTTTGATTTTTGATCTCCATGGTAATTTTGCCTTATAATTTGTTAGAAGAATATCTCTTCCACAAATAATTTTTAATAATATTTTTTTTCAAATATTGCCTCATAATAATTATTATGCAAAATTTTGATATTTCCACCAATTCTACTTCAATTCCAGATAAATTTATTAAAAATTGGCAAGAAATTGTTAATATCATGGCGGAAATTATCAATGTCCCCTCTGGGTTAATTATGCGTGTCTCTCCTCCAAATATAGAAGTCTTTGTTTCGAGTAACACACAAGGAAATCCCTATGAAGTTGGAGAAAAGGCGAAATTAAGTGGACTCTATTGCACCACCGTGATGCAATCCCAACGATCCTTAATTGTTCAAGATGCTTTAAACGATCCAGAATGGAATCAGAATCCGGATATAAAACTCGGTATGATTTCTTATCTTGGATTTCCGATTAGTTGGCCAAACGGTGAAATCTTTGGAACCGTCTGTGTTTTGGATTCAAAACCGAATGCTTATACAGATAATTATAATAAACTCGTTGGAAGCTTTCAGAAAGTCATTGAAACGGATTTAGAATTAATTTTTCGAAATAATGATCTTCAGGAAGCTTTAATGAAAATTCACACCCTCGAATCAATTCTTCCAATATGTTCTTCATGTAAAAAAATCCATTCGGAAGAAGGTTCTTGGCTCCCAGTAGATGATTATTTTCGCATGAGCAAAGGTACTGAATTTACTCATGGATTATGTCCTGAATGTTCCCAAAAAATGCTTGATGAGATACCAGATAATTGACCCTGTGCCATGAATTCTGATTATAAGCAACCAAAAAAATTCCTTGAACAGCCTATTGCATAGCAAAAATTTACTTTAATCTCCTTTCAGAAACAATCTAATCCTTTTTTGAGTTTATTCGCTTGAAATGAAAATTAATTTTTCTAATTTATAGAGCTCAAAATGCTTTCTTTCCACTCACTAGACTTCCTGATCTATTATTCCATAGTATCAAAAATAACTAACTCACAATTAAAGGAAATAAAAGAAAGATGGCGCACACGGGGGGATTCGAACCCACGAAAGCGTAAGCTTACTGGATATCTTTAGATCCTTCAAAATTGAAGAGATCAATTCAAGTCCAGCGCCGTCGACCAGCTTGGCTACATGTGCATGGTTTTTTTAGTCGGATTAACGATCTAAGTAATCTAATACAAGATCAATATAAAAATTTTCGATTTTTTTGCATCTACCTACTTTAGGACTTTTTATATGGCTTCATAGGAGAAGAAAAAATGATAAAAGAGCTAATAGGGAGAGCATTGCCAATCAAACTATCAACACCTAAATCTTTGATTGGAGTGATTTGGTCTGTCTATCAACATTTTTCTAACCATTTTTGCCAGTATCTTCAATAATAATACAATATTGGATAAAATTCTGTTCTAAATTCTATTAATTCTCAACTATTTTCCATTATTTTCTAAATTATTAGATTCGGTTATTACCCTTTCTTTTTTATTCCAAATTTATGCAATAATCCTAATAATTCTTCAAACGACTCATTTGGAGTAGCATCGGAAATCCTTATTGGAATAAAAAGATTTTTTTGAATAAATAGATAAATCCAACCTTTAGAAACTTTATAATGAATGAAGCTATCTATTCGAAATTCGGATTTCGCATTCTCCGATCTAGCCTCAATGCGCCCATCATTAAAGAATTCAACCACATTAGCGCTCCCAAAATTTTTATTGGATTTCATTTCCTTTACATTAAATGTAATAATTATCCATTTAAAAAGAAAACAAAAGAGTGATACTATAAGGAGGAGTCCCAAATGGTAACTTAACCTTTTATATATGCCATATAAAATAAAAGGGAGCACAAAAGCTATAGTGCCAAACATTGGGAATATTTTAAAGACCCATACTGAAGAATAATACGAAGAAAAGGCGTTATGGTAATCTTTTTCTGTATATTTTGTTTCAATTATCATTATTTCATCAAATCATCGAAATCCCAACATTCAAGGTGGCTTGTTATTATAAAATTGCTAGTATTTAAAAAATTCTCGAAAAACAAAAGATATCTTGATTTTCTTTTAATGAATCATTCGATGATCAAAAAAGATCAATTAATACTACTTCTCAGATAATTTCTACAAAATTTTCTTACTAATTTCTTAAAGTAGTAAAGTATGCACCATAATTTAATACCTACAAGAAAATTGGGAGATACAATTATGTCTATCTGTACTGTTAACACAAATAAATAAAACTATATGGAATAAATTTGATTTGTATCTAGACGGATATGGAAATTGCACAAATAAATTCAAAAGTGGAGAAAATATTGAAAAATTCTCAGAAGTTATTTGCAGAGCAGCATCCTGATGCTCAAAATCAACCCACAAGTCCGTTAGATCAAGAAATATGCGATCAAATGAATAATTCTGTCAAATGCTATGATGAAAAAAAAAAATAGGCTATTATTGCATCTTAATCATCAAATTTTGAAAACTCGTTTTTTATCCTTTTAAATAGATCTTCTTTCATTTCTGGTCCAGAAAATGAAGCATTAATTGCATTCACAGTAAATCGTTTAAGATCGTTTAAACTATAATTGAAAACTGAAATCAATGTTAGGAATTCCTGTGTAAGTGTTGTGTTAAATAATGTTGGATCATCTGAATTGATGGAAACATTTAATCCTGCTTGAAAAAGCTGATTGATTGGATGATTTTGGAATTCTTCATAGATTCCCAAACAAATATTGCTTGTTGGACATATTTCCAAGGGAATTTGATGTTCCCGAAGAAAATCCATTAACATCGGATCCTCACCACATCGAACACCATGACCAATCCGTTCTGCTCCCAAAAAGTGAATTGAATCCCAAATACTTTGAGGTCCTGCCATTTCTCCGGCATGGGGAACACTATGAATTGGAGTCCCTTTAATATATTCAAATGCATCCTGAAAAATTGCTGGAGGATAATCCCGTTCATTTCCACCGAGTCCAAGACCAATGATTCCTAAATTTTGACTTTCCACAACTTGTTGGGCAATACTTAGTCCTTGGTCTGGAGATAGTTGTCGGGGGATATCGATAATCAAACCCATAGATGTATTGAGTTTTTTCTCTGCCCAATGACGACTCCGATTAATCGCCTCAATTTGTTCCCTTAAAGGTATTCCATTGTCGTACCATTGATTGGAAGCGGTGTAGGTTACTTCAGAATAGAGAATATTTTGGCTAGATTGCCCCTTTAAAAATTCTTTCGTAATGTACTCAATATCCTCGGGAGTTTGAATACATTCACATATTTTGGGGTAAACTTCGAACAAATGGGAAATATTTGAAAAAGTGAACCATTGTGAAATCTCTTTTAAGGTTTGGGAGGGTAAGGAAACATGATTTTTTTTTGCCAAATGAAGTAAAGTGGAGGGTTGAATGGATCCTTCCAAATGGACATGAAGCTCGATTTTTGGCATTTTAGGAACAAATTCTTCAAGTTGCATATCTTTGGAGAAGAAGGATTCTTGTTTAAACACTTACATTTTATACTAAAAATTTCATATTCTGTAATTATTGTTAAGTAAAATTTATTAAATACAAATATCCCATACTGTAAAATTAAATTTTGTTTTAGCAAGAAACAAAGTTCAATATAAATTTAATTCCTTGTTAAATGTAAAGCTCAAATTAATAAAAAAAAAGGCTTATTTGAAGAAACTTTTGATTGATTTTTGCTTCACACGGGGATTATTGGTCAGTGACATTACATTTTTTTCGATTATTTGCCAGCGTTGTTCAGTATAGTCCCCTAAATCAAATTCTTTAATAAGTTTTTGAGCTTTTGGAAGATATTTGATGACCCCCCCCGCATGGACTGTCATGAGCAATTTTCCGGCTCGACATTTATTACATTTTCCCGATATAGGCACTCGACGATATTTCGCGCCACATTTTATACATCGGAACCCTTGGGTAGAGAATGCGCGAAGATTTCCCAAAATATCTGGAGCAAAATGGGAGGAGATGACCTTTCGGGCCACATCCTTTGCATCAACCGCAGTAATTGTTTTTGCCATGTACAATTGCGATTCAATTTTCTCAGTCATTGTACCCAGTGTCGTATAGGCAGATTTTCGAGGCCCGAGATTAATCGAAGAAGTTGGGTGGGTAAACATTGACCCTTCAAATTGCGCTTCGGTACGGAGTTTATGTTTGAAAAGAACCATATAACTGTCCATGTCGCTAGGTTTTTTGTAGGTAAGTGCTTCTTCATAAAACCGGAGAGGATATTTGCTTGCATAATCGACGTTATGAGATTCTCCATCTACTTCTAAGGGATCCAGTAGCAAAGAAACGACTAAAGGTGCATCCATTTTGCCTCCCAAAGAAGAAGGGAGATAATACATTGAGAAATTCAGCAAACATTCCAGGAGCAACATGATTCCGTCTTCATCACCATCACAGTTTCTACGTTTCGCGGCGTGCCAATAAGGATGAGCATAGCCTGATTCCGCATATGTAAAGCCAATTAACCGTCCAATGATAGCGGCCGAAGTGTGGGGGGCTAAGCCTGCCATATAGTGGCCAATAAGATCATATTTATCTTTTACATTATAAAATTTAGGTTGTTTGTAGAGGTAATGAAGTTCATCATCCACAAAATTAGCCACTTTGACGAAATAATCACCTAAGTGATGGGTGAGGAGAACATCTTGCACTTTTATCTCGATTACCTGATTTTCATCGGTAATGGGTTTCCCATAGATATCAAGATCATACCCGAGTTCTAGGATTTTCTCGACCGATGTATTGATTTCACGGCAAGTAAAATGGGTTAAGGGTATATCAGTAGCATCGGCTCGAATTGTACCATCTTTATAAACATATACATCATGAATTCCTCGTAGAATACCCTTTTCGATCGGTTCTGGAATTTTGTATTCGGAAGTCATACCTTTAACGCCTTTCAAGGAGGGGATGGTCTTGGCAATATGACTGGCGGCCACTTCAAAATATTTCTTGAAAGGGATTTTTTTTAGGGAAGTACTGGATAAAAAGCTATTACAATCGGGACATTCGGTGTCTTGTTGATCGTACAGTTTGTTACAACGGGAACAAATTTTTTTAAAGTTGGTCAAGGTTCCACATTTTGGACATTTGTTTAAAAATGTATTGGAATTACATTTTGGACATGATTTTTGTCCCAATTCCACTTCAATGTAGGCTACTCCTGCAGCGGATTGAAAGCTCCGTTGAAGTTTGGAATCATGTCCGATGGGAAATAAACCATGAACAGGAGGGCGCATTTTGCGCTCTTTTGCTTTTTCGGGGCGGCCCATCCGACTTCCCATGTAGTGGGGGGCTTTATCATTAACTCGGATAGAAGTAAGGTAAGGAAATAGATCCAATGCCGTCAATTCGGGAGCTTTCTGTTCTGCTTCGGAAGTATAAACGGATGATGTCCCAAATCCAAAGAGCTCATAAAAAATAATCGCACGGTTTGGATCAATATGTATATATGAATCGTAATTTTGATGGGGGGTGTAAGCGGTTTCAAAGAATTTTTTGGTTTCGGAAGTTATGGGAAGGTCAAATCCATCCTGGAACTTAGTTTCTAATTGGGTTAAAGATGGCGCTTCAATAGAAAGATCAGATGTATTGGCAACTTTGAATAATTTACAAAGTCCTAAACCAAATTGCTTCCGAATTGCCAAAAGATCAACCGCATTAATATTTCCCCAATGATCTAAACTGCGAGGATGGATTCCCACATCATACTTACGTGAAAGTTCAAGAGCTTGGCGACCATTGGGAATTTCATCAAAAGGATTTGTGATCATTTTTTCAATTATTGGTTGAGATAGATCTTCTGGAAGATCGGTAAAGGGTGTGCCTCCGTCAGCGGTCATCTTTTGAATTTTATCTTCTAATTCCACTGCCCACCATTCTTCACAATAGCCTGATGGAAGAACTGTGTGATTATTTTCTGCAAATTCTCCATACCCAAAAAGCATATCTCCTAAAAAGAGAATTTTAGCCGTTAATCGATTGTCCGCAATATCAGCAGCTTCCTTTATGTCCCAAAGTTGCTTTACATCGCCATTTTTCATTAAAACGATTGGTGGTTCGATAGATGTGACAGGCATCGTAGACCCACTTTTCCCCGGTCTTTCTATTCGGATCTGGGTGCCAATAGCCATATATCTCTCTAATAGAATCATTTGGGATGGATGCGTGCCACATGCGGCAAGACCTGTATTGCGTGATCGTCCATATCTTATGCGATGACCTCCAATTCGAGAGGGATAAGCAAAAACGGGGCGACCAGCAATAATGTCTGCAATGAATTTATTGAGAGGCGGATTTTTTTCATTCAAGTATTCTTGGCGTTTTTGCACTGGGGATTCAGCTATAACTTCAACTTTTTCTTCTTCCTCAATGATCTTTTTACCTTTGTAAGTGTCTCCTCCATAATCCTTAGCTTTATCTTTCCCGTCCTCATCTATTTTCTTTTTAGTATCTGCATGAGCCAATTTTTTTAATTTTCGGAGCCAATCCCACCCCTCGATCTTCCGCTTATCAATAACACGTAAAATTTTCTTAGACTTAAGCAAAACCCCATCATTCAAAACTAAACAAGGTCCTCCCCGTACAAAATTCGTTTCAATACGTTGCAAATCTCGATAAGCTGAAACTTCTTGGGTCTCTGTTGCATCTCCATTAAGTTCAATCGTCAGATGTTCGACAGCAAAGGCTAACTCTTCTTGTGTGGAGGGATATTGCAAGTTCATAATTCGATCATAAAGTTTCACTTCTTCAACAAATCGTCCCACTTCATCGGGGGTTGCTTTCCATTCTGCGATCCCCATTTTTCGACGAACGTGTTCAGCACACAATACTGCAAAAGCTTGGACTGTTCCCCCTGCTGCTCGAATTGGTCCTGCAAAATAAAGTGCTAAGTACGGTTCTCCCCCTGCTAAATTTTCTCGAATGACGACTTTTGCAATACCTTCTAAGGGTGCTGAGACAACTCCTTCCGTTTTTATTGCTAAAGCGACACGAATTGCTAGATCAACCGCTTCATTGGGATCATATTGCTTTCCAAATTTCCCATCGATGATCCAATCCATTGCTCGAAAACAACTTTCATCTTGATCTTCTCCTGCTTCCTTCCACTCCCGCAAATATTGGGCGATTCCTTCAGGTCCAACTAACTTTTCAACCCGTCCTGCCATATCTCGGGCAGGAGGTGATTCCACTTCAGGAGCTGGATCAATTCCTATAGCACGAGCTTTATTGGCAAATTCATAAATTTTATTGACATCTTCTTCAATTTTATCAAAATATTTTTTACTTTTCTCGGACATTACGACGGGCATAATATTTACCTAATGGGATGAATATAAAATCGGAAGGATTTGGAAAAGAATGTTTTCACATGATTTTCCTATGTATGTGCTTTTATACATGTTACTTTAAATTTGGATTTGTCAGCGTGACAATATATACATTTAATGGGAAATTTATGTAAATTAAATCAAGGACGCTTATGGCATAGTAAAACTTTAAAAATGTCGATGCTGTCTGGCTTTAAATATGCAAATTGGTAAGAATTGATAGGAAAAAAAAACTATGACCATTGCGCAAACACCTCAAGGATTTCCCCTCGAAAGTATTCTTCAGAAATTTCTCGCTTCTCGTATTAATATTTCCCCTGAAGCGTTGTGTTACATTGAAGATTTGAAATTTAATGCGCAAGAACTCGAAGATTTAATCCGAAAAATATCATTCTCACCGATTTTTAATTCGCATGTCACTTTAGAAATATTATTGCAAGAATATGGATCAAAAATTACCCCAAACATTCATCCACAAGATATTTCAGGCCGTTCTAATCATAATAGTAGCAATGAAACAAACTTGAATTCTCAAACCAGTAATTCCAAGAATTCACTCAATCTTATTAAAAAAAAATCAGTACTCGTTCCAGATCGAGGAAAAAAAAATAAAAAATCGATTCCAATAGACGATTTGAATGATATTCCTGAACCACCTGATTCTCCCGAGTTTCCAAGTATTTCTCAAAATCCTCCAGGTCAGAAAGTATTAAAGCCTCTTCCTACCATAGATCTAGGGGATGATAAAGTTGTTTCGGAACAACTCCCTCCTGAATCGAATCTTGAGACTCCATCTTCGAGTAAAGGGCGGATGGACGAAACCGAAATTCTGCGAATTCGGGAAGAAAAGAAGAAAAGTTATCAACGTGTTCAAATCCGTCAATCAACTTCAACTTTTCGCCCATTAGCTTCAGAATATAATGCAGAAGTGGAAATCATTTCAGATCCTACTGGAAAAATGTTCACCGATGGAAAACTCGATGAATTCGTCGGACTCCAAGCGGATAAGTTTCATAAATTGACTAAAATTTTAAAGAAACGTCCTGAAGGTCATAGTCTCTTGGATATCAACATGATTAATCGCTTGGAAAATTCAGTTGAAGTGAAATTTGTGGGGATGGTAGTTGAAAAACGCCAAACTTCAAAACGGAATTATTTAATAGAATTTGAAGATCTAACAGGAACGTGTATGACTTTAGTGCGACAAGAACCTAAAGAACTTTATGATTTGATGAATTATCTATTACCCGACCATGTAGTGATTGTGGATGGATATTTAAGTGTGAATAAAAAAACGAATTCTCGCATTATCATGATCAATAAGATTATCTTTCCTGATTCTCCCAATACCCATCCCATAAATTATCCGCAAGAAGACCTATCGATCTGTTTTGTATCCGATCTTCACTTTGGAAGTAAATATTGGCTGGAAAAAGAATGGAATCGATTCGTTGATTATTTAAATTGTAATATGGGATCGGATAAACAAGTAAAGCAAGCGGGTAAAATCAAATATCTCTGTATTGCTGGAGATATTGTTGATGGAATTGGAATTTATCCAAATCAAGATAAACATTTATTTATTAAAGATATTTATAAACAATACGAGGCCACCGCTGAATATCTCTCTCAAATTCCCGATTATATTCAAATAATTGCTTCCCCTGGTGATCATGATGCTGTTCGGAAGGCTGTGCCCAATCCTGCAATCTCGAAAGAAATGGCTCCCGCAATGTATGAAATGGGTATATCAATGGTAGGTTGCCCAACTATGGTTAGTCTTCACGGAATCAAGGTCCAGATGTTTCATGGAACTTCGTTGATTGATATGAACATGTCCATTCCAGGGATGTCTCACGAAGATCCTTGTAAAACAATGAATGAATTTATTCGAGCGCGTGATTTAACTCCTACATATGGGAAAAAAACTGAAATTGCCCCCTTACTTGAAGATTGGATGATCATGAGTACCCTGCCAGATATTTTGCATACCGGGCATCTCCATAAAAATGGCGTGGGAACTTACCATGGCATCACAACAATCAACTCAGGTTGTTTCCAAGGTCAAACTGATTTCCAGAAAAGTCTGGGAATTGAACCTGATTTTGGGAAACCGACCATTATTAATGTTAATGGCAAATTTACTCCCCAAGTTATTGATTTAGCTGCTGATATGTAACATAATACAAAGGAACAAGAAAAAATGGCCTTTACAATTCCTTCGGATCTCAAAAATATCGTCCTTCACTGGTGGAAAATTATTGATCAACCCGAAATTAATGTTGATGAGTTATATAATTTCATTGCTTTCGATTTATTTCTCGCCCCCTTGGAGAAGACAAAAAAAATAGTTCAACAAGCAATACATCTGGAATATCTTTCTGAAAATAAAGAAAGCGAGTCGATTTCTTTAAGTGATGAATTACAACAGGAATTTCTCACTTGGCAAGAAAAAGGGATTTTAAAAGCAAAAACCATGGCTGCAGCATTAGCTCAATCATGGCGGCCTCCAATTGATATCACTCCAAGCATGACATATCAAGCTCTCCTGTCGGATTTGGTTGATGTTTCAGTTCTTGAAAAAGCCGGGAAAATAAGATCTTCCGCCGTTTCACTGGATTTAGTTGCATTTGACGATAAAATTGAAGGAATTGTTAAAAGTAAAGATGATGGCGGAATTTCACAGTCATATCGCTTTAAAATTGATGTGAAAGCCCGATCCATTTCTCACTCTTGTCCAGAATATAATTCTCTACGAAAATCCCAAAAGCAGTTTTGCATTCACATTGCTCGTATTTTCATGAAATTGTTTGTTAAAGACAGTGAAAAAACCATTGAGCTTCTACGGAATATCGTTTATCAAAAATCATTGTGGTTCTTTGAATAATTTGGTTAATTATTGGGCTTCACTTAGATTGAGTTTATGCTAACTTGCGAAATTTTGTTCCATTGTGCTGGATCGTTTTTTGTCCTACACAAATGGGGCGATAATTGATTAGCTCGTTTAAGCGGCGTTCATTTTTTAAGTATTTTGATGTATCATTAAGGGGGATATTTAGCTTGATAAATTTGGTCCGACCATAACGTCCATTTGATTTTACGCGGGCATTTACCATCCCGGATAAATCTAATTCTCGGATTAATTCTGATACACGCCGTTGGGTAAGTTTATTTAGACCGGGAACCATAGTGGAAATTTCAGAATATGCATTATAGATATCTCCAGTAATTATGGCTTGTTCCCCTCTGTACTTCTGCATATGGTAGATGCTTAATAAAATAGTTTTACTTTGGAGTGGCAAAGCTTCACAGTATTCTTGCATTTTATCTTTTTCGATATCTGCTTGGGCAAAATAAACATGATCAGAGGTTACTGTGAGTGTATTGCGGCGTTCAGCTAATTCTCCGGCTTTACGAAGTAAATCTAATGCTTTTCGCGCATCTCCATGCTCTTTTGCCGCCAAGGCAGCACAGAGAGGTATCACACTATCGTCGAGTGCATTTTCATTAAAAGCTTTTTGGGCACGTTGGCGTAAAATATCTGATAGTTCCATGGCATTATATGCTGGAAACACAATTTCTTCTTCTCCAAGACTGCTAAGAACCCGTGGATCCAAGGCACTTTTGAAATTTAATACATTAGAAATGCCAATTAGGTTCACTCGCCCTTTTTTCAAGCGAGAGTTGATACGGGCCAAGTTATATAGGACATCATGCGATTTTTTAGTATTTTTAACTAAAATATCTATTTCGTCTAAAACAAGAAAACATATTCCTTCGACAAATTTATCCAGTTTTTCTACGAGCTTATCGAAAATGACGTCAATGGGCCATCCTGCAATTGGAACGGGATCGTTAGGGTCTATCTCCGCACAAATTTTAGCTAAGATCCGATATCCTGTATTGACCTCCTGGCAATTTAAAAATATCCATTGAGATTCTGTAATTCCCGCTTTTCGACATTGATAATTTAACCGTTCGCTAACATGACCTACAACGGCTGTTTTTCCTGTTCCGGTTTTACCAAAAATGAAAATATTTGAAGGCATAGAATTTTTAAGGGTACACGCCACGATTTCGGCAATTCGCTTCACTTGCAAATCTCGATGTGGTAAAATAGATGGTATAAATTCCGGGCGTAATACATCGCGATCTTCAAAAATTTTTTCATTCTTCATAAAATCGGTAAAATAATCATCAATATCGAACATTTTAGTTTATCCCTCACAAAAAAATTCATTCATCATCTTGAATTGAATGATTCACACACAAATCTATTTTTGTCGAGATCGTATATAAATTGGCTTGTTAACGGATAAGTTATTCTCGTAAAAGTAAGCGGTTAATACTTTAAATATGGTGCTTAATTGACCATGATCTTTATAAAATTTACTCAATAAAGTTCTTATAGGAAGGAAAAGTTTATAATTAAAATTTCGCCTTAATTCTGAAATTGACTCCTTCCTATTTAAATTCCATTGTTAAGATATGTTATCCGACTAATTTCTATATGCATCCGGTTAATAATTATTATCGAGTAGACAACTTTTACTAAGGTGTTAATCCTTCATTTTTAAAATTTCTTTTTTTGAGTAAAATCACAAACAATGTTTTGAGCTAAGGTTTTTGAGTTAAACAAATAAATAACAATCATATAGAAATGACCAAGTTGAAATTTGATACTATCTTGGATGATTTTCAATCCATTCCCAAGGCGATGCTCAAGTGTTTGCGTTATTATTTGTCGTTTGAGGGAAAACAAAAGATTAATCAAATAAAACAATATGTTCAATCCAAAAATATTGAACAAATCATTTTTGTGGGGCATAGTTATAATTTCTTCGCTTCATATATCCCTTTTTACTATATCAATCGTAGAAAGAAAACTTGTGAAATTTATGAGGGGGATGAATTTCTCAAATATTTTACTCCCCGTAGGCTGAAGCAAAAATGTGTTTTTTGCTTTGTTTCGCATTCAGGGAATTCTCCTCAAATAAAACTTGCAATTCAACATTTACAAGATAAAAATCTGGATCCTCAGAAAATTTGGGGTGTATCAAATAATCTGGAATCTTTCGTGGCTCAAAACTCTCATTTTATTTTACCTACTGTTGTGGGGGATGAAGAAGTTATCGGAACAAAATCTTATGTCAATGCAATGCTGGTTCTCTACTTTATAGGCAGAGCATTTATGAATCGCGATGTCATCTCGTCTAAAATTGAAGAAGAAATTCGCCAATTAATTTTTGAAATAAAATTTTACGGCCAAGATTGGGAATTTCATGTTAAATCACTGACAGAGTTTTTAGGAACAGATTATAATTTTCTTTATTTCATTTCCAAAGGTGCTTCTCTATCAACTGCGTATAGGGGGGCTTTTAGTGTCAAATCTTATGCCCGTATTTATGGAGAAGGAACAAATATTGGTCTTTTTCTCCATGGCCCCTATCAAATAGTGCAATCTAATCCAGAAGATTTTCGATGTGTGCTAATTATTGGGGATGAATCTAATCTTGAAGATACCCTTCGCTTGATTGAGATGGTTAGTAAAAAATTAGGCTCAGGAAAAGTGATGCTTATTAATAACAGCCGAGAGTTATCATCGTTGGGGAGATCAAATGAAAATGTTTGGGTTTTTGAACACACTACAAAAAATCCTTCTTTAGCTCCTATTTTTGAGACGATTGTATTACAATATTTGCTTTTAGATCAAGCTCTACGCCGGGAGGTAATTGAAAAGTGACCCCAGAAACGCAAATTTGGCCTTTTTCTTATAATGACCTACTTAAGAATTTTCTCAATGCTCCTGAAGTATTACAAGATTGTGTGAATTCTTATACTACTGGAGAAGGTAAGAAAATGGTCCAAAGTATCATTCAAATCGTTTCCCAAATTAAATTTTCAAAAGTCGTTTTTATTGGAAATACGTTTAATCACTTCGCCAGTTTCATACCTCGATTTGTATTCATGAATTCACCC
Organism: Candidatus Lokiarchaeum ossiferum; assembly: GCA_025839675.1. Taxonomy (GTDB): domain Archaea; phylum Asgardarchaeota; class Lokiarchaeia; order Sigyniarchaeales; family Promethearchaeaceae; genus Lokiarchaeum; species Lokiarchaeum ossiferum. Next base: position 2,959,169 of record CP104013.1, on the reverse strand, counting down.
TATGCTTTAGATTTTACATGGGAATGTATCGAATTAACCGAATTTTACGATTATTTCTTGCCTGAAGATTCCCAAGATACACTTTATATTTTTATATCCCGATCTGGGTCATCGCGCTTAATATTAAAAGCACTAGATCACCTTTCTTTACTCAAAATTGATAGAAATTTGCTTTGGCTCATAACTAATGAGCAAAATTCTCCCGTTGCAAAAAAATGCGGTCAAGTTTTCCATACTTATGTTGATTCAGAATTAGTTATTGGCTTGAAATCATTTGGAAATACCTTATTTGTGCTTTATTTAGTTTCTCAAATGTTAGTGGGAACCGATTTTAATTTAGATACGATCCAGAAAGGATCTTTTGAATTGATCTCTGAACTCAAAGATTTTCGTGAATCTTGGGAGAAAAGTGTTGATCAAATTTCTGATTTTTTGGGCTATGAGCTTCAATATTTATATTTCATCTCAAAAGATCCATCATCCTTGGCTTGTGCGAAGTTTGCAGCTCTGATTGCTAAAACATATCATCGCAAGTTCGCTGAAGGAATTGCTTTGGGGCATTTTTTCCATGGACCATTTCAAGTTTTTGAACGCAGAATTGAAGATAAATCTATCAATTGTATGATGCTAGTTGGAGATAGAGAAGGAGAAGAATCTAACAACACACTCATTCGTTTAATTGATCAAATTAAAATTCGAGCGGGAAAAGTTGTAATTCTTTGTAATAATCCGAGTTTATCTGCATTTTATAAATCTGATTACGATGTCCTAATGATTAACTTCAATTCTCCTATCATAGAATTATCCCCAATATTTGAAACCTTCATTTTACAACTTGCTTTCTTGAAAATTGCGAAAAAATCTGGTTTGATTGGCAAATAAAAGTCATTTTTTTTGGATTCTATTTCCGAGTTATCCCCATGTAAACATTGCGTTTACTTTATATATTGATCAAACAATTATTTGATCAAACGGTTATTTGATCAAAACGAATCATATCGCCAAGGTGATTTTTATGGAAAATACAAAAACTTCTTTTCTGTCCTCGCATCATCCCTACGTTCCAATAAATGTGAAATTTCAAAAAATTTTGGAAAAGTATCTTGTGGGAATATTTGTAGCTCGAGATGGAGGGGATATTTTGTATTCCAAATCATTTCAAGATGGATTAAAACTTCCTTTAATGAGTAATTTTATCGCCGCTCTAAATGTATTTGGGGAAGAAAATGTCGGTAAAATCAAGCGTATTTTAATAGAAGGTTTAGATATTGAAATGAATATTGTTGCGAAGCATGGCTTGGTTCTAACAATGATGTTTCGTCCTCATATGGTCAAAGATCATATCTCAAAATATTATGAAATTGGATTGGATATGTTTTATGATGAGTTTAAAGAACAAATCGCCCAAAACCGGACTAATCAGACAATTTATGAGCAATTTGACCCAAAAATGTTCGAGTTATTATTTGAATATCTTGTGCATATTGAAGCTCTTTAATTGATATTACTTTTTATTCCATAATTCTTTCTTTTTGTTTACAAATCCCCTATTCTTCTTATTATTGCAATGGGTTTGTTTAATATTGATTTGATAGTTTTTACTAGTCAGATTACTCGTTTTACATTAAGTCCTTGATATAGAAAAATTCCAAAATTAGAGGTGTTTTGTATGGAATGTGTACCCCAAATAGTAGAAAATGATGTTGATCAAATCCCAACTTATAAAAAAAATTCCAAAGAGCGCTCAATGCTCCTTAAAGAACTCGAACGTATGAAAAACCATGTTGAAGAAATTCCGCTAATTATCAATGGGAAAAAAATACGGTCTTCAAAAGTGATTGATATTGTTTCTCCTCATGATCACTCTCAAATCCTTGCTAAGGCTCATTTAGCAACTAAAGAACACTTGAAAGATGCAATTTCGTCAGCATTAGATGCCCACGAACAATGGTCAGAATTAGATGCATGTGATCGTGTGAATATATTTCGTAAAGCGGCTGAACTCCTTGCTGGACCAAAACGAATTGAAAATATTGCTGCTATAATGTTAAACCAATCCAAAACTCCCTATGAAGCAGAAATTGATTTAGCTGAAATGATTGATTTTCTTAATTATAACTCCAAATATCTTGAAGAATTGTTTGCAATTCAACCTAAAAGTTATGTTGGGGAAGAAAATGAATTTGAATGGCGTCCTCTTGAAGGATTTATTCTGGCTATTCCACCCTTCAATTTTTATTCAATAGGTGGCAATCTTGCGGCAGCACCTGCTGTAGCAGGAAATGTGGTATTGTGGAAACCTGCTCGAAGTGTGATTTTTGCCAATTATAAGATCATGGAAGTCTTATTGGAATCTGGATTGCCTCCAGGTGTTATTAATTTTGTTCCGTTTGATAGCCAAGATGCTGGAATTGTCATAAATAATCCCAATCTCGCAGGAATCCATTTCACTGGAAGTTATGATACTTTGATCAAAATTTGGCAACAAGTCGGGTTAAATTTGCGGAGTTACAGAAATTTTCCACGTATTGTCGGAGAAACTGGTGGGAAAGATTTTATTATGGTTCATCAATCTGCCCCACTACAACATACTGCTATGAATATAATACGTGGGAGTTTTGAGTATCAGGGACAGAAATGTTCTGCAGCCTCCCGAGTCTATATTCCAGAGAATCAATGGTCTTCTTACAAGCAAATAATTTTGGAAACCCTCCCAAATTTCAAATATGGGGACGTTTCCTCCTTGGAAGTAGCCGGTGGTTCTATCATTGATGAAAAATCCTTTAGAAAAATTGTTGAGTATTTAAACTATGCGAAAAATCATCCTGAATCTTATGAAATAATTACAGGAGGAGAGATTGATGAGACAAAAGGCTGGTTCATTGACCCAACTGTTATTCTAGCCAAAGATTCGCGAGCTCGATTGATGGAAGAAGAAATATTTGGTCCAATTGTTACGGTTTATGTATATCCTGAAAACGAATTTGAGCAGATCCTTCATATATGCGATGCAACTTCTCCATATGCTCTAACTGGAGCTATTTTTGCAACGGATATTGAAGCAATTGCTCTAAGTAAGAAAGTGTTAAGATATGCCGCAGGTAATTTTTACATTAATGATAAACCTACTGGTGCTATTGTCGGCAGACAACCCTTTGGGGGAGCTCGTGCATCAGGTACCAATGATAAAGCAGGCTCTAAGCTCAATATCTTGCGATGGTTAAGTCCGCGGACTATTAAGACAAATTTGGTCCGAATTGATGATTGGAAACGAAGTTATCTTTCGTGATTTTTTTGGGTTTTTTCTTATCGGTATTATAAAGAATATTAACAATATCATATTATGTGATTTCGTCCTATATTTGTGAGTTACTTTTCAAAAATGGATATTTTTATAATATTGCTTATCATACCTAATAGTAAAAGTGTTTTGAATGGATAAATCGACATGTTCATCTTCAATGACAAATCTATCTGAAAATTCTAAATTTCATAAAATATTGAAAAAATACATAATTGGAATATTTATTGCACGTGAAGGCGGTGACATTTTATATTCAAAATCCTTTACAGATGATTTTGATATAAAAATTCCTTTGATGAGTAATTTCATAGCTGCGTTAAATGTATTTGGGGAAGAAAATGTTGGAAAAATCCAACGTATCCTAATCGAAGGTTTGAACATTGAGATGAATATTGTTGCGAAACATGGATTAATTCTGACAATGATGTTTCGACCAAATATTATAAAAGATCACATTTCAACTTTCTATGAAACGGGATTAGATCTCTTCTATACTAAATTTCATGATCAAATTCTCCACAATCGATCAAATAAGTCTATTTACGAATCAATTGAGCCTGATTTAAACACTCTTTTATATAAATACTTGGTACACATTAAAGCGATATAGAAAATAAAGCATAGAAAAAAAAACGAAGCCTCAAATTTACAAATTTTCTTCTTTTTTGTAGATTTCTATGGCTAACTTCCGAAAAACATTCTCAACTTTATCACCCGTTTTTGCTGAACATTCTGCATAAAGAAAACCATGGTTTTTCGCAAATTCCAAGGCTTTTTCAAGTGGTACCAATCTCTCCAAATCTGTTTTATTCCCAATGAGTAAAGTAGGCACATGCCCCAAATTTTCATCTAATTCTTCAATCCATTTATCTAAATTATCAAATGATACAGGATTGTTCACATCATACACCAGAAGTGCTCCTTTAGCATCTCGGTAGTACATGCCTCGAATTTTGTCATAATGACTTTGCCCTGCAGCATCCCACACGTTCATTTTTGAAGTAAATCTATACACCCCAGAAAATAGAATATCTTCTGTTAAATATTCGCACTTCAATTCTTTTGAACCAAAATCGACTCCCAAAGTTGTCTTTAAGTCTTGTTTAAAATAGTCATCTGTAAAGCGGACTTTAATGGCCGTCTTTCCAACTGCTGAATCTCCGGTTAAAATTACCTTGAAGCTATATTCATTTTTTAATAATGACCGCACCTCATGATTAGCCCAAGGTTCAATGTCTGCTCCAGTAATTAATGCAGTATCAATTTCAGTTATTTCTTCAAACTCAAGAATACCATATTCATAGGTATCATTTTCCATTTTTTCCAAAGCATCATCATGCTTTGTCTTCAATATGCCCGAACAGGGTGAATTTAAGGTTGAAATCCCTCTATCCGTTGTTATTGCAACAAAGGGTTCTCCCACCTTTACTTCCTTATCAACTAGTATTTGCATTTCTGTTGGCTTTTTAAGAAAAGCATAGCCGATTTGATCTAAACCACAAATTTTTTTCACTTTATCCAAGAAAACATGCTGGGTTTTGGAATAAAGGTAAGAACTGGGAAGAGAATATCTTCCATCTGCTATTGTAACCATTATCATTCATCTTCTAATTTTATCCATCGACAAAATCAATATGATCGAAAATGTCATCTTCATATTTATAAGCTTATCCCAACCCACCATCGTGAATTGATCGATTTAGGATTTCCCCAATCTTTCAAAAAAAAGCGATCGAAAAGGATCAAAAGAGATACTAAAAAGAAATTTTGTGAGCCCCTTTTTTAACCACAATGGGTTGGTCTTGTAATCCTTTCAAGAATATTTTTTTGTTATATTTAAAATTACCATGGCCCGCATAAATCTCTGCACTATTTTCTTTCCGAATATAAATGATATCAACTGGATCAGAAGTTTTAATCGTATCTTTATTGACTTTTAAATATAACCGAGCTTTGGTATGCAAAATAGGATTTATCCCAGTATAGATGAAATTATTCAATTCACCATTTTCAATACGGAGAACTTGTGAAGTATGTCCAAGTATATTTGTGCGGACACGCAAGCTAAAAGAACGCTCTGGGATATAAAGGTGAATCGAAACGGGTAGAGTCCAGCTAGTATCTCTGCTAAAAATAAAAAGGTAGAGAAGATCCTTATCAGGATGGGTATAAACAAAGACTTCAATTTTGTGGCGGAAAATATACTCTGTTCTTACTGACACATCAATTTTACGTGTGATCCCTTGTTTTTGAAGAAATCGTAAGAGAAGGTGGATCGATTTGAGACTATCGCCTTGAAGTTCTGTTGGATTAAATTTTCTTAGGATATTTGCAGAAATTTTAGAAAAAGAAAGATTTTCCTTAATAGGTGAGAAAATTTTTGGTATTCTGAGCCGAGATATTTGATTTTTATATTTCAAAGAAAATTCTTCGAGATAATATCGAATACCTCTACGACAAGTAAGGGGATTTCCTTTAAAATATTTGATTTTTCCACTATTTTGGGTTTTAGAGTACTCGTCTTTTATTAAGGAATAGGTTTGGTGTTGTTCATCACATACTGGAAAATCTCCAAAAATGCATAAATGACCTCCCTTCCTAACATATTCAATCAAGTTGAGTTGCACAGCTTTACTTAAGATAGTAGAAGAAACGAATAATAGTAATTTTGGCATCTTCTCGATCAAGGATTCATCTTCTAGATTAATTATATTATAACCCAACTTTATATGTCTGATTGCTAAATGAAATTGAATAATCATTTTATGTCCAAAAATGGGTTTTTGACCTTCATCAAGAGCCGATTTTGTGTATGGTTCATAATAACCAATAGAAATGAGCGATTCTTGAGAGCACTCTCGAAATTCTTTTTTTTGGGGTGAATCAAAAAAAGCTGAGATCCCTTTTTGAGTAGTGGGGGAATCAAAGGAATTAGTTATTAATTGTTGAGGATTTAATTTTTTCCCCTCAAAAAATGGTGAATTCAATCCATTTGCGATAGATAGTAATGATCGATACATTGGAGTTGTATCATATCTATATTTTAATTCTATATACTTCGCAAAGTCCCAAAAATTTTCCATTAATAGATTCATTTCACTTTGTATATTCAACTTTTTCTTTCGAATATTTTCTACCAGAAATCGAAAAAATGATATGATTAGAATCACTTACCATTATGGCGATGATGATACATATCGAAGGAAGTCCGACGAAACCTCGAAAGAAACCTCGAATGAAGATAACTACTCAGGGTATCTGAGCCTAAAAATCGTTTCTCATCTATGCATTAGGGTTTAAAATTTACTCCAATATATTTTTGAGGCAATATCTCTAAAGATTATAATATTAAATAATTAATTCCGTAAAGATATAGATATAGCCGATTCCCAAGAGAATATGGAGTAATGCAAATAATCCACCCACAATAGTTAGACTTTTATAAGTGAAATTTTCTACACCGTTCTTTCTCGCCAATTCTAAAGTCATCATATCACAAGCTGCTCCTTGGGGTAAGAAATTTCCGCCTAAATTAATCCCTAAGGTAAAAGCAATAAATAATGCATTATCAGAGTACAATCCCGTGTTGATTAGGTCTTGAATTATTGGTAAAAATAAAATGGTGATTGGTGCATCATCAAGCAACCCTGAAAGCAGGGATGTTATTATCAATAACCCGATAGCGAGTACGAAAGTATTGTGATGTGATACAGATTCGACCAAATTTTCAATAATATTTGTTAATCCCGCTTTTCCCATAAAAAATACCGTTAAGAATAAAATTATAAAGAAGTATATGAGTTTTGCATCAATTTTATGAAGATAGGTTGACACAGAAGGCTCAGGACGTTTACCGGGGAAAATTTCAACAGGATTGAGAAATAAAAACAACAAAAGTCCTAACACACCAGCTATTATAATATTGGAGATTGTGACAAGTACCACTACAAAAATGAGCAAACCAACAATATTTTTGCGAAAAACACTTTTTTCAATTTTGATATCCAGAATATGAGCACTTTCTGGAATTTGAATGAGTTCCGCTTGTTGTAAAACACCTCCTTTAGGACCTTCTTGCAGATATTTGAATTTTATGTCCTGTAGTGTAGCTCGATGCAACATTTTATCGATCATTGGAGGGTTTTCATGAACCTCTGACATTCCCACATCTTCATTTGGATCAAAATATCCTGGAATCGCACTTTTCTGTGAATATTCAAAATTTTTTATATAACCTTTCAAGACAAAGATATCCAAAAAGAATAGAGTAATCGCTAATCCTACGAGAAAATATATCCCTAAATATATAAGATGCCAATGAAGGGATAACCCAAAATGGTTGGCAATGATTATATTTTCTGCGGAACCAAACGGTGTTAAAGTGCTCGCCAGATTGATACAAATTGTCACTCCAAATAAATATGGTGTTGGATCAATTCGCATTTTTTTGCATGCTTCGATGACTATCGGAACAAAGACAATCGCAACACTAAGATCCTCAATTATTGTGGCTATAAAGGTAGAGGTAATACTCAAAGCATAGAACATCTTTCTTGGGTGATTGTGAAATCGATTAACTATTTTCAATGCAATTTCATGAAATACTTTTTGATCATTTAGAATTTCCACAATGGAAAACAGACAGACTAAAAAAACAATCACATTCCAATCAATTGCTAAAATAATGTTATCTGCAATATCAGGATCTGTAAACAAATCCTTGTTTAAAAAGTATGAGCTGATACCAATAATGAACAAAAACAATAAGCTGTAGGTAAGGTAGTCTTTACTTTCTAAAAATAATGTCACTACAATTCCTGTGAAACAAATCCCTATGATAATTTGTAGTATCAACATATTGTCCATTTATAAGTTCAACTCGAAATAATTTATGGTAAAATCGCATAGACTACGGGGAGGAGTAGGCTGAATTTTCAACATTTCTGGAATTAAGAATTTGGAAATTCCGTGGTACTTGAGCTAGAGCCGTATCTTATTGCGTAATTTTATTAGTATACTTCAAATATATAAAGGTTTCCAGCTAGAGAAAAGGATGAAAAAAAGGGAGATCGTTTTCCAATTAATCTCTAAATTTAAAGGGAGCACATACATCTGTCGCTTTAATAGCGATCCGACCACAAGTTTTGCAGTCATATTTACAATTACCTACTTTTTCTTTACAAAAATGGTGTCCCGTCTCGACTTTTACACCACAATATTCGCAAACATACGGATATTTCGGATCACAGAAATGACCGGGTGGTGAAACTGGTTGACCACAAATTCGGCAAGAATCCAATACTTCTGTATCTGTTTTTGATGCCACTTTATCCCATTGTTCTCGTTGTTCTGCATCAATTGGCACAGGATTACAGATGTCCGTTTCTTCTACTCCCACCGCTCCACAATTAGCACAATAAAATTTGATGTTATTTAATTTTTCCTTGCACATGTGGCGGTGATTTATGTTTTCAGTCCCGCAAAAACCGCAAGTATATCGTTTTGCTTCTTCAACCGGAGTGCAGTGGTGAATGTGGGGGGTTTTTTTATTACAGTGTTTACAAATGTGTTCTTCGTCGTGTAGCATTGCCATTAGTTTTCAACTCGATTAATATTATATTTTGATTGTTCGTATCCCCATATAACAATTTTCCTTATCTAAAAGCGAAATATTATCTTAAAAAATTATAGATCATAAACTCTACCCTTAGATCTTTTTATCTTTCGGATGGGTGGCGGAATAAAATTTTAGAGAATTTGCCGTCATTTTCATCTTTATAGCCGTCACGGTATTGGATTCGATAATCGCTTCTAACACATCAATGAGAACTGGTTCCGTAAAATTCCAGGCTGGATTTAATTTTCGGAGAATCGTTTCAAAAGCAATCTCTTCATAGATTTTTGCTTTTTTCAGAATAAAAATGGTAAATTCTTTCATAGTTTGCTTGCTTATAACTGCTTTTTTCAAGATTTTGGGTTCTGTTTGAATCGATTTCTTATCCTCTTCAGTTTTTTTCGGAGTGAGGTTTTTTTTTGGTTTCGATCCTGGCTTGGCAATTCCCAATAAGGCTTCTGCTTCTGCTAACAAAGGATCATCCAAATCTTCATTTAATAAAATATCATCGGGGATGTCATCAAGTAACTCATCATCCATCATATCTTTACTTTCTTCCTCAAATCCATCTTTCTTTGCCATATGTATTTACTTGAAATTTCATCGTTAAAGATTTTTTGCTGATTGCCGAAAATTATATAGTAAGAGAAGATCAATAATAATCATATCTAAGTTCCACCTTTAGATATTTAGGGATAACCATGGGAAGCGAAATCGATCAAACCGACGATGAAGAATTTGAGGAACCAAAAAAATCAATTGGGTTACGCCAGCTTCTAAGTAAAGGTTTAGGAGGGACCATCGGGGGGCCTATATTTGCAATTATAGGAACGGTTATTATGACCGCGAAGGGTGGAATGCTTATTTCCCTCATTTTAAATGGCTTATTAATGTTGGGCTTCGTTCTCATTTACTCTGAATTAGCTCTTTCCCTTCCCATTGAAGGTGGAAGTTATAGTTTTTCCAAAGAAGCTATCGGGGGGGGGCAAGGATATCTCATCGGGTGGCTAATTTGGATCGGAAACTTATTATTTGCTGCCCTATCTGGTCTTGGATTTGCATTATCCTTAGAAGTTTTTCTCCCTAACCGCATAATTAATCCGAATCTGATCAATATTATTGGTGCATCAATCATCATTGTTTTCCTCATTCTAAACTTGAAAAAACCTATTCCCTTAAATAAAGCCATGAAAATTGCAACTTGGATCATCTTAGGAGGATTTCTTATCTATATTGTCATTGGATTAATTGTGGGAAGTCAAATAGAACATACAGATTTTTCTGGTAAGATTTTATCCGAACCATTTACTTTTGGAGAAGTTTTATCTATGACGGGCTACACTTTCGTCATATATTGTGTTTATGAGTGGAACAGTACATTTGAATCCTTAACCAATGCTTTCGATCAGATTAAAAAACCTCGGAAAAATATTCCTCGGACCTTCATTTTTTCGATTCTAATTGCCATTTTTATTTATTGGATGGTAGGATTAGTCACTCTTCTCAATTTAGGTGAAGTAAATTCACCATCTTGGAATGCCGTTATTCAATCTGAATCCAAAGTTCCTTTAGCTGATATGTTTGGCAGAATACTGAACAATGATTTCGGTATCTATTTTATGGGATTTATTGGAATGGTAGCAACTATTACCTCCATAAATGCAGGTATTCAAATGTCCACCCACATCCTACATTCCATGTCTCGGGATGGTTTCATTCACAACATTGTACAAAAAAAAAAAAATGGTGTTCAATGGGTTGCCATGACTATTTCCGGGGTTTTGATGTTTGTTTTTACCCTGAGTATGGATATTAGTTTGATAACAGAAGCGAGTAACTTCATCTTTTTGTTTTCAATGATTTTTCTTTCCCTCGCAGTAATTATATTGCGTAAATCCCGCCCGAATTTAATTCGCCCTTGGAAAGTTCCTCTCTATCCCTTTATTCCCATTTTGAGCATTATCACCAGTCTTATTTTGATTTTTTCAATGTTTTCAACAGTACAAAGTACTTTGGGAATAATATTTGGGGTTATAACAATTGTTGTGGGAGGAATCTATTATTTATTCCAAATAGCTCGCCGAGATCGATTACTACTTATGCTTTATGGCAGCAAAATGGGAATTAGCTTGCTTTTTGTTTTAGTTTTAAAATTATTAAAAATCGATATTCGATTAGGAGCCGAAACCGGATTAGAAATATCCAATATTTTTAATATCTTGGCCATCATTGCTATTTTCTCCCTTATTTTTGATGTTGTCCCAATTCGCAGTTGGATTTTGAAAATTCTAAAACAAGAAGGGGGGACTGTTATTGTTGGTGGAATTACTCGTCATTCCGAACGCGGTGAATTATTATCACGAAAACTCAAATATGGTTTATTCGGTATTGTTTTATCACTTGGATTGATATTTCTTTTATTCTCACTATTTATTGGCTTTGATCTATTATATGTTGGGTCCCAATACTTCCCTGACGATTCTGCGGAATTATTGCAAAACCTTGTTGTTGGATTAATGATCATCATCGGGATTATCTACATCATCTACAGTTTGGCATTGCTTCTCCAAGAAATTGAGATCCAAAAATTATCTGGGGTTAAAAAAACCACAACGACAGAAAAATTAGAGAAAAAAGAACGAAATATCTAATTTTTAATTAATTGATTTTCGAGTATAATGTGGTGCAGCTTGGGTAGACTTCTAATTTATCTCAAAATAAAGATGCTACTTCACGATAGTTAAAAGTTATGAACTATTCCAAAAATATGTGGTTCATTTATCCTTTAAATATGGTTTTAAGGTTAAAAACCCTACTTTTTAATCACGAAATCAAGTTAAATCATTCTATTAGGTGTAAATCTTTTGAAATATTTGATATTGTGACAATTACGACAATTTGACAAGATTTTCTAGCATGTAATGAATTCCACTGAAAATTTATGAAAATTTTGAAGATACACAAATCGAAATTTGAATTTTCCACATTAAATTTATAAGTGTAATTTTTACTCTATCCTTTTTTGGTTGGTTTCCATAATTGCGTTCTAGTAGTATCTTTTTTTTTTATAAGAATAAGTTTAATATCTATTTGTTAGCTATGTCTAATTATGAAATTCTTTAAACGAAAAACATTCTCAAATGAAGACCACACAAACTGTGTTAATGAATTACAAGCTGGGTTAAAAACATTTTATAATAGTTCCTATGGTTATGTCCCCCAAAATCATCCTGTTCGACTTGATCGCTGCTATGATTAGATCAATTAGAAATACATTTTTTTCAAACAAGACGAGTTGAGTTTTTTTTTCTTTGTTTCCAATTTTTACAATGAACCTTCATGCTTAGTCCAAATACTCTGATTATGAGTCCAATTCTTCAACCCACGAAATCTATGCACCTTCGAAATTTAATGGGAATTACTAGTATCAAAAGTTTTTTTTATTATGCTATATTTTTAATAGTAATACTATCTTTTCTGTAGGGGTAGCCAAGCATGGTCCACGGCGCTAGCCTGAGGCGCTAGTGAGGTAGCTCATCGAGGGTTCGAATCCCCCCTCCTACACCATTTCTTTTCCATAACAGAAGCAATTTTCTTCAAGAAAACCCTTTTGCTTTTTAATTTATATCGCATTCCTTGAGTTCTTCTGCTCTGGAGTTATTAAGTGAAAAGGATACAAGAAGAAAAAAAGATTGAATTACTCAATTTTTGAATGAGAAGAGTTAATTAGCTGAGATTTATTTGATGCGTAGAATAATGTTGCCAAAATAACAAACACTACTCCGTATATCGGAAGCAAAACACGCAAAGAAATCAAGTTGAACCCAATATCGGTCACCAATTGCAAGCCAAAATTCATGGATAAATGAAACAGCACCACAGGTATCAACGATTTTTGGTTTTTAAACCGCATCCAATTCATGAAGAGTGTTGTAGCAACCGCGGTAAGGATAAAACCAAGAACCTCTCCGATGGACCAGGCATTCATCAACCATAGAGGTGCGTGCCAAAAAGCCCAGAAAAAACCAATTATCAAACCAGTTTTCAAGAAACTTTGCTTTTCCATTAATTTTGCATATCCGAAGCCACGCCAACCTGCTTGCTCACCAATAGGACCCTTAGCAACATCGAGCAACAGAGTAACAAAGATGGCGGGAGCAAATGAGGATAACATTACGATTTCAGGTGGATTAGAAATGAAAATTCTCCCAATTAATGCACTGATGAATGCCACAACTATTGGTAATAATCCCAGTAAGTATAACTTCCACGAAGCCTTGAAGTTTATATATTGTTTCAATAGCGCTTTTATTGCCTGTTTATCATTATATTGAAGCAATACTATGATAGCCGCGACGCTTGGAGCATATGATCCGACAATGCCTAACATTTCTGCGGCAAAAACCGGAAGATTCGCCGGATCTAAAGAAAGGATCGTAATAATTGCAAATGCAACAACTAAATATCCCCAAAAGAGAGTATAACTGAGCAGGAAGAACAACGAAATTGGGCTCATTTTTTTTTTATTTTTTTTATTTAATTCTGATGCCATTTTCTTGAACACTAAGCCTCGCTATCTTTCAAAGATTATAAAGGATGTTTAAGCCAAAAATTATCAATAGAAAAATTAAAAAGGAATCCATTTGCGTTGGAACTGGGGATGTTTTCTATTTTAACAAATTTGATTAACTACAAAAAAAGTTATCAAATATGGATAATGAATTACAAACCGCTGATGAGAGAAACGTACTTCCTCTTGGTATTTTTCCAGAACCAATTTTGAATCTTCCCAAGGCAGACATCCCAATAAGTGGAATATCTGCGTATTTGTCTCAATCGTCCACACATCAAATTATTTTTATGGAGTTTAGCAAGGATGTAGATTTACCTGCCCATTCCCATGCTGCTCAAGTTGGTTTTGTTCTGGAAGGAACCATTGAACTCACAATTGGAGAAAAGAAATATACTTTTATCAAGGGGGATAGATATTATATTCCTAAGGATGTTATTCATTCCGGTAGAATATATGCTGGATATGCGGATATTACGTTTTTTGAGCAATGTGATCGATATCCTCAAAAGAGTTGAATCGTAAAAATAATTCTAAGTAATACCCAAAATAATCCAATTGGATGATAAGTGAAAGCAATGCAAGTCGAAAAAAAGGTGTTACCAATGAATTTATAAATTTTAAGAAGACTAGGGATTATATTCATGTCAGATCCAAAATGTAAATTTCACCCCGACAGGATAGCGGTTGAAACATGTGAGAATTGCCATTCTTTAGTATGTGTGGAATGTAAAAGAAAGAAAGAAATTTCCACAAGGTATTCAGAAATGTTATGTGCACCTTGTTTCTATGATTCGTTCATTGCCCCACGCCCTTTAGTATGGAAAATATTTGGGATAATTTTTATACTTGTATCATTAGTTTTCTTTTTTCTAGGGATTTCATTTATTGAAATGGGAGGAATTTTCCTATCTATTGGTGGATTAGTCTTTATATTCATCGGGTATTATATGTTCTTTTATCGACCCCCAATTGAATCTCAGAAAGCAAAGGTGCAGAAAGCTCAATGGGTGGAAAAAATTGAAGACAAGGAAATTCTCAGCAAAATTGAGTATGGAGAGAATTCTAATGTGGTTCTTTGAACTGATTTACCTCAAAAAGAGATTTAAAGAAAAGTGCATAAAAAAAAGATTTTTTTCAATTTTTTCCAAATTGATTTAAAACTCCTTCTCTAACCATGAAAAACTTTCAAATTATTTAATTCAGTATAAATCTTGGTATCCTTTCACTAGGATCCCCAAATAGATAGTAAGAAAAATGGCACTTATCTTTTGGATTTCATGAATTGCAATCTTCATTTATAATTGAAATCAGTGTCTATTCTCATAACTCATTCCTACCAGTAATGATGGTGGATTTCCATATTTTCAATAAATTTGATTAATCAAGAAAAAAATACTAAGGTAGTGGAGAAATAACATGACACCCACCAGTCAGAAAATCGCGTTAAAAACGGAATATATGGACGTGCTTAAGGAGTTGCAAAAGCTCAATAAACCAATGGAAGCATGGGATTTGAGCAAGCACCTTAACTTAGGATATGAGAAACTCATGTCGGGCGCCGTATATACTTTAGAGCAAAATGGGTTAGCAACATTCTCCGAAAGTGAAGTTATATCCTTAAAATTAAACAAAGAAGGACTTTCGTATTATGAAAAAGGACTACCCGAACGTCAACTATTCAAATTATTTGTGAAAGATGGCCGAAAAGAAGTGAATTTAGATGAGTTAGCGGCTGAAGCTGCAAAGATTTTAGGGTTTAAGAAAAACATCTTCTTTATTGCACTCACAAATATGAAAAAAAATAAATGGGTAGTGACCTCAGATGCAGCTGGAACAAATCAAATATTTATTTACAGTGAGGCTGCTGAAGAATCTTCTTTGGAACATCTTTTAAAATTATTTACTAAAGATTCACCCCTTTCTCTCTCTTCCATACCAAAAGAATTACAAAACGAAGTCAAAACCTTAACCAAGCGTAAAATGGTTAGTCGAGAAAAAGGAACGGTTAGAATTGTTCAATTAACCGAAAAAGGACTGAAGATCAAAATTTCTGAGATCGAGGAAGTACAAGAAGAAGTATTGAGGATCACCTCCGATATGCTGAAATCTGGTGAATGGAAAGAAAAACTCGCGAATTTAAAACATTATGAAGTAGGGATTGAAGGACCTCGCTTTCAAGTTGGTAAGTTGCATCCCATGACGATTGTGAAAAATCAAATTCGTGAAGTGTTCTTTTCCATGGGATTTCAAGAAATTCGGGGTCCAATTGTCGAAACAGCTTTTTACAATTTTGATAGTTTATATCAACCCCAAGGCCATCCCGCTCGAGAAATGCACGATACCTTTTATCTTAAAAAACCTAACAAAGGAATCCTCCCTAAAAAGGAATATGTGTCCCAAATCAAAAATATCCATGAAAATGGAGGTGATACAGGATCTACTGGGTGGGGATATGATTGGTCTGAAGATATAGCAAAAAAATTATTGTTACGCACCCATACTACAGCAACTACTATTCGTCATCTTGCAAAAGTGGGGCTAGAAAACCAAAAATTGCCTGTCAAAGTATTCTGTATTGATCGGGTATTTCGGAACGAAAAGGTCGATCGCACCCACTTAGCTGAATTTCAGCAAATTGATGGCATCGTGATTGCTGAAGATGTCTCATTGAGTGATCTAATTGGTCAAATTACTGAATTTTATCGCCGGATGGGATTCAAGAAAGTGATCACCCGCCCCGGATTTTTCCCATATACTGAACCTTCCATGGAAGTTTCTGTATACAGTGAAGAACTGGGTGCATGGCTTGAAATGGGAGGATCGGGTATTTTCCGACCTGAAGTTACGTACGCATGGGGCATTAAGCACCCTGTTCGAGTTCTCGCATGGGGATTAGGATTAGAGCGACTCGCTATGTTAAAGCTTAAACGTGAAGATATTCGAGATTTGTATCAAAGTAATATCTCATGGTTACGGGAGGTGTCCTATTAAAATGCCTACGATAGAATTAAAAATTTCCCAGCTATCAGAATTGTTGGATAAGGAATTAACTTATGAAACACTCCAATATGATTTACAATGGATATCCTTGGATATTGATGATTATGATCCTGAAGAAGGGATAATTAAGGTAGAATTCAATCCCAATCGTCCCGATTTTTCAAGTCCTGAAGGGGTCGCGCGCGTTCTTGCGGGATATTATGGTCTTGCAAAAGGGTTACAAGAATATCATGTCAAGAAGGGGTTGGAATATTTCAAGGTAGATGCCAAAGTACGGAAAGTTCGTCCGTTTGTGGTGTCCGGATTAGTTCGCTTTGCAGAACCTCTTAATGAAACCCAGGTCATTACTCTCATGCGAATGCAAGAAATCTTGCATTGGGCTGTAGGAAGGGATCGGAAGAAGGTTGCAATAGGTATTCATGATTATGATACTGTCAAAGGGCCTTATCTTTACACCACTGTGAAGCCTGATGGTGTTAAATTTAAAGCTCTTCACTTGGAAGCCTATGAATTAACCCCTCAGGAAATTTTGGAGGAACATCCGATGGGAATTCAGTATGCCCACTTATTAGAAGGTTTTAATGAATATCCTATGATCTATGATGCTGAAGGAAAAGTAGTATCTTTTCCTCCTGTGATAAATGGGACATATACCACAGTTACACCTGATAAAACTAAAAATCTACTCTTAGATCTTACTGGAACAAGTAAAAAAGCTGTGGATGTAGCGTTAAATATTTTAGCTTCAACCTTTGCTGATATGGGAGGTGAAGTTGAGTCCGTGAAAGTGATTTACGAGGATGAGCCCGATAATGCGATGTATACTCCTGATTTAACTCCAAAACACTGGCAAGCTCGAGTTGATTACATTAATTCTTATATTGGATTACATCTCTCCCCCCAAGAAATGATGGAATGCTTAGAAAAAATGCGATTGGATGCCAAAATTGTTGATTCCAACACGATTGATGTCGCTATTCCTGCCTATCGGGATGATATCATGCATGAAGTGGATATCGTCGAAGAAGTTGCTATGGGCTACGGGTATCAAAATTTAGATCTGACAATTAATATGGAAGGGTTAGGTAAGTATCATCCTGTATTGGTAAATGAACAGAAGACACGAGATATTATGGTAGGTACGGGTTGTATCGAAATGTCCAATAATATCCTAATTTCCAAAAATGATAATTTAAGTCTCCGCTTACCAATGAAAAAATCGGATGAAATTATTCTGGAAAATCCTGTTTCCCTTGAATATAACACGGTTCGGCGAAGTCTACTGGTGAGTTTGATGAAAAACTTACAATTCAACCGATCTGGGGAAAAACCTTTCCGCCTATTTGAAGTAGGAGACGTCATTCTACTGGATAAACAGGAGCAATCTCAAACCCGTCGGGAATCTCATCTTGCTTGCGTCCTACATTCTGAAGGAAGTGATTATTCTGAAATCAAATCCGTTTTAGATCACTATTTAAGAACTTTAGGGGTATTACAAGCCATAAAAATAGTGCCAGCGGAAAATCCGACTTTCATTCCCGGGCGAACAGGCGAAATTCATTATAAAGATCACATTATTGGATATATCGGTGAAATTCATCCTGAAGTCATTTTAAATTTCGGATTAGAGTATCCAACAGCTGGATTTGAAATTAACTTGACATCCTTTATAACTGATGAGTGAATTTCACTTTCTCCCTTTTTTCTTCATTAAATTATACTCAAATGATATTTTCCCCCAAAAAAACAATTTTGTTAATGATTAGAAAAAACAACTTCGTTATTTGCGTGAAAAACCTTTTTTGGATGTAATTCTATGGTATTCATGATTTTCTTTGCCAGTTAAAATACTTGTAAGTTACTATGATCGAATGGCTGGTCCGTGGATTTTAAATGCTGTTCCCTCAAATATTAATGATTCCGATAAAAATATTGTAATTAAGCTTTTTGATTTGAATTTAGATGCTCCCTTTTTTGAAGTCAAGCACGAAGAAGCATTATATCTTAATTTTAAATTTAGTATTCCCTCTGGAATTGCTCGAACTGGATATGAATTACTCCTCATTTCAGTAATATTGACCGAAGAGCATACAATTTTTAACTGGAGAAAGGAGTTACAGAATCTTTCTGAACAAATAAAAAACATTCCTCACATTTTAGAGATATTTTCACATAAGAATAAAACCTCCCCAATCATTCAAATGAAGATATCTAAGATCGATCGATTCTTACGTCAAGCAATCAATAAATTTGAAGAATTTGAAGGAGACCACCCTTATGGCCAATTACTCTTTTTAGGAATTGAAGCTGTTGGAAAATCTTCAATAATTGAATTGTTAAGATATGGGACTTTCTCTCCAAAGATCCGCCCTACTTTAGGTACTCAAATTCTCCGGGCTGCCATTGAGCATTTTCAATTTCAAATTTATGATGTGGGGGGTCAAAAGGCAATTCGACAGACTTGGTTTAAAGATTGTCATAAACCTGATGCAATCATATATGTTGTGGATGTTTCATCGTCAGAAACGCGAGATTTTGAATTTAAAGAAGAATTTGAAAGAGTTATCCAACAATATTTTCCTACACCAGCCAGTTTTGAAAGTAATCACATCCCCATATTAATCCTATTAAATAAATCTGATTTAGTCGAGAAAGAAAAATCTGAATCTTTAATCAAAAAATTTTCCCAGTTGTTTAATGTAAACCAATTACCAATGCCCCATTCTATGAGTCTCGTGTCAGTCAAAGAAAATATTGGGGTTTTATCTGCTTTTCAGTGGCTAATATCGAAAAAATTGATGGAATAACACCATCTTTTTTCTGAAATGTTTAATAATCAATAAATCTTATATATCTTCCCATGTCTTTACTGTCGCAAATCGTCGTTGGACTATGTTTTCTCATTTTAATTGTTATTTTATTCTTTGAAGAAAAAGATTACCTCTCATATTCCGTTTTGTTAATTATTATTGCTGGGGCTGTAACAGGCATTGATTTACCTGCTGCTCATGATTTAGACACTTATATTCGAGCGATTGATTGGGAAGTTATTTTCTTTCTGATTGCCATGTTTACAATTGTGGAAATCCTTAATGAAGCGAGAGTTTTTCATGAAATTGCTAAAAGGATCGTACTGAAATATAGGAACAATATTCGGAAAATGTTTTATGTGATTTGTATTGTGTCTACTCTTTCCGCTTCTATCTTAGAAGATTTGAGTGTGGCAATTATTTTCATCCCTATTATCGTTCTCACTTGTGAAGATCTTAAAATTAACCCTTCTCCCTTCCTTTTGGGGATGACCATTTGCATTAATTTGGCTTCTACCCTTACACCCTTCGGTTCCGCGGAAAACATCATGATTGCTAATTATTTTGATCTTTCATTTATTTTTTTCATTACACGATTTGGGGTCTTTTTTGTTGTCTCAACAATAGTTACACTCGTGCTTTTAGATTATTTTGTGTTGTCCAAACAACTAAAGAAACAGTGGATTGCTGCATGTGACGAGAAAGAGGTTGTTGATGTTCAGATACAAATAGAAGACGATTTTCAGACCGATTCAAAAGTTATCATGATCAACTTAATCGCTCTACTCATTTTCGTTCTTTTGTTACTTTTCATAGATCAAATTCATGTAGCGGGTTTGATTGGTATGCTTGTGTTTGTCTTTGTTAATCCTCGTCTTGGAAAATCACAAAAGAAAGAACCTCATCTATCCCATTTCCTGAGAAAGGTTGATTACAAGTTAGTGTACTTCTTCATGTGCCTTTTTATTTTAGTTCATTTGATGGAAATAAATGGTACTGTACAATTAATGGAAAATCTCATTGAAAAAGCTACTTTTCAAGATGTTTTTCTTTTATCCATCGCAATTTTACTGGTAACTTCAATTCTGTCAGGATTCATGGATAATGCTCCAGTTACCATCATATTCTTACCAATAATCAACATTTTGATCGAAACAGCAGGATTTGATATGCTTCCGTTAATCGTGGCTTTCGTTCTTGGAGTTAATTTAGGAGGTAATTTTCTTCCTCAAGGGAGTGCAGCCGATATGATGACATTGGAATTGTCGGAGAAATATTGCGTAAAAGATTTAACTTATAAACGATTGACGAAAGTAGGTGGACTTTTTGCCTTTCTTCATGTAATTTTAGGTATAATTTATCTTGTTTTTATTGTTTATTTCATTTAATGAGTTATTGTAAATACAATTTTTTCTGAATTTCATTTTCCATTCTTTTATCCATCAAAATTAAATTCCCACAAGGAATTCTTTTAATGTAAACGCTTTTATAGACAAACATCCAATCTTATAAGAGATGTTTTAAAAATTGAACTTTTTTTTATATTTTATAACATTTGTGACATCTAGAAACTACATAAGGTGAAAAAATGAAAAATAACAAAATAAAAGCGGGGATGATTCTCATTACTTTTTCAATCATCTTTTTAAGTGTTCCTTCAGCTGTTTCTGAATATACGGATTCAAGTCTTTCCGATGTAATAGATGCTGGAGAAATCCATGTTGGAATTGAAGCTGCATACCCTCCTTTTGAACAAAAGACCGGTGATGTAATTGAGGGATTTGATCCTAGCATAATGGAATTCATTGCTGATGATATGGGGGTTGATATAGTTTATCATGATGTTGCTTGGGACACAATATTTACCAGTTTAGCAACAGGTGCCTATGATTGTGTTATATCAGCAGTGACTATAACTAATGATCGGATGACAACCATGAATTTTACGCGATGGTATTTCTTAAGTTCGCAAGCAGTTATGGTTAAAAATGATTCAACCCTTGATATTGATTCAGTTGATGATGTGAATAATGCAAGTATTAAATGTGGAATTCAAGCATCTACTACAAGTCAATGGTATCTTGAAGATGAAGATTTTGCTTGTAGTGTTGTACCATATACTACAATCACATTAGCCCTAGCAGCTCTCGATGCAGGGACAGTTGATGTGGTCTTAGGTGACTTAGTCACTTTAATTGAAGCTGGTGATGCAATTACAGGTAGTGAATTCGAAATTGTGGCTCAATTCAGTCCAGAGGCTTTTGGAATTGCATGTGATCAGGGTGCCAATACATTAGTAGTACGAATGAATGAAGCGATTGATAAATTACTCGGAGATGATCCATATAATCCGGTATTTTCAACAGAATATATCGCCATTTATGAAGAATGGATAGGAACTACTCCTTCTGTAAATAAACCAGAATTGAAAGAAGTCTTGGATTCATTGGTGCAACCAGTTATAAAAAATACAATCAATGGATTCTCAATATTTTCACTAATTGCAATAATCCCAGTCACTGTTTATGGTGTTATCCGAAAATCTAAGAAGAAAAACAATTAATCCTTTTTTATTTGATTTTTTTTAATTTTTGAGTTTCAAAAATTTACTATGGTGAAAACAATCGAATGACTGAAAATTTTACACATAATGAACACGACAAGGAAAACACTCCAATATTAATTTTTCTTAAGAAGATCCGTCCAACAAGAAAAAATTTTGGGTGGTGGTTTTTAACATTAATTTTGCTTATCATTATCTATGGAATAATAAGATCTTGGATTATTCCAAGTGCCATGTATTTTGATCCTTTTATTAGTATTTTTGAACTATTTCTTAAAATTTTTGGATTTTCATCATTGGGGGATTTGGATTGGAGGTTGCCAGCTATAACAAGAAGGTTGGCTGCTGCTCTTCCTTTAACAATTTTTATTAGTTTAATTAGTGTTGTAATTGGATTCTTTATTGCGGCATTGTTGGCAGTAATTTTAGTTAGTAAGAGTAAACTTTATGGATTGCGACAAATCGCTCAAATATACATCGATTTTTTTAGATCCACACCACTCTTAGTTCAAATTTTGTTAGTATATTTTGGATTACCTGGCTGGATGATAGATGGAATTAGAAATTTAAATATTCAATATTTAACTACCGAAATTTATGCTGGAACCTTGGCATTGGCACTCAATACTGCTGCATATCAAGCAGAAATTATTCGAGGTGGGATCTTGGCAATTCCTTCAGGTCAGAGTGAAGCAGCTCGCGGTTTGGGTCTAACATCCTTACAAACTATGCGTCATGTTGTTCTTCCTCAAGCAATAAGAATCATTGTACCTCCATTAACAAATGAAACTATAAATGTAATCTTAAATAGTTCATTAATATCTACTATTGGGGTAATAGAACTTACCAAAGAATCCCAAACATTGCAATCGAGATATGCTTTTTGGCAAGTATTCATATTTGCTGCGGTATTTTATTTTGCTATAGCTTTTACATTATCAAAAATTGCAAAACAATTAGAATTGAAGTTACGAATTCCTGGATTAGGTGTGCACAATGACTAGTGAAGAATTAAATCAAATAGCAGATGACTCAGAAGTTCCATTACTTGAAGTTCGGAATTTAACAAAGAAATTCAAAGATTTTAATGCAATTAAATCTCCAGGGGTAGATTTGAAAATTTACTCAAAGGAAGTGATTGTTATCATTGGGAGTAGCGGTTCCGGCAAATCCACATTATTAAGGTGCATGAATCGATTAATTGAGCCTACATCTGGTCAAGTTTTTTTTGAAGGAAAAGAGATTACACTTCCTGATGTCAATATTGATTTAGTTCGAAAAGATATTGGGATGGTGTTTCAAAGCTTTAATCTCTTTTTGCACTTGACTGTAAGGGAAAATATTGAATTGCCTTTAAAGAAAGTTTTAAATTTAGATGATGATGAAATAGATAAACGAATTAATGATGTGCTAAATACTGTTAATTTAGCTGATAAAATAGATAGTTATCCTGGAGAACTTTCAGGAGGGCAACAACAACGGGTTGCAATTGCTCGTGTATTAGCTATGCGATCTAAATTGATCTTCTTTGATGAACCCACATCCGCTTTGGATCCCGAATTAACTGGCGAAGTCCTCGAATTTATGATTCGCTTAGTTACTGAATTCCACTATACTCTTGTGGTAGTAACTCATGAAATTCCATTCGCAAAAGAAGTTGCCACTCGGGTTATTTTTATGGATGAAGGAGAAATTATCTATAGGGGGACCCCAGATGAAGTATTTGACAATCCTCCAAACGAACGGTTAAAAAAATTCTTATCCAAAATTTTGGAAATGAATTAGTTTTTCTGGTTTTTTTCTTTCAATTTTTCCGCTTTCACGATGGTTATCTCAAACGTCTTTGTTTTGGCCTAGTGGGGTTCTTAATTTTTGACATATCTGCTTTAAACCTTATTTCGAGAATTTGCACTAATAATTGATAAGAATAATCGTCTAATTCTGTTTCAAAGGCTTCATCTAACTGTTTTCGAATATCTTCTTCATATATTGCGGCCCATTTATCTAATATCTTGTTAAAAACTTCTGCTTTTTTGAGAATTTTTTGCATTTCATCTTGTATTACAAGATATTGCACACTTTCATCTAAAACATCCATTGCCTTATGAACGATGTTTAATTCAAAATCAATTGGAATAGATACCCAAGGTAGTCGTTCAATTTCCTTTGTAGGTGAAATAATTAAGGCATCTGTTCTCGGGTGTTGATTATACTCCGTATCAAATTCAAGGGTGATTAAAGAGAGAGTATTTTCGACAAATTTTAACAAGAATTGTTTTAACTGGATGAATTGGAAGATATCTTTTTTATAAGTCGCTTTAATATATCTATTTTCTTTGAAATACTTCTTATGGAGAAAAATAATTGGAGTGTTTAAGATCATAGCGTGGATTATCATGCAGGTATTCTCTTCACCGTATTGCTTTAATAAATCCTTTAAATGAAATTGTTCTAGGTCTTCTTCCGTTTTTTTTAAATCAAAAATAATATCCAATTTTTCATATCCTGCATTTTCTCCTTTTTTGTTGAAATATGCTAAAAATGCATGTTCGCAACAATAATCCCTTTCAATATTGACCTTCACCATACCCCACGTTTTCGTCTCAAATAATTCACGCGGAATTTCAATATCTTTGCTTTTTTGACAAGTTGGGCAAGTTATCGTTGCATTTATATTGCTTGACATTGTGATATTTTCCTCAGTTACACCATAAAATGAATTGTAACAACAACTTACTTACTTTCCTTCATCCATATATATATTCCTAATCAATCTACAAGATCGTTAGAGTAATGACATAAAAAATTTCTTCATCCTAAGCACACTATTTAGCCATTTTTCTGGCTTTTTTCTCATGAACAAGCAATTTTGTAGGAATTTTGAGGGTACAAAAATCCGCCAAAGCGGCTGCTTCCTCATCCTTCATTCGGGCGCGGATTGAAATTGGTTTGATTTGATCCTTTATAGCAATTTTGATGTGCCATGGGGGTAAATGAGTTCGGAAAAATAGAATGAAGATCCCAATAAAGACAAAAAATGTTAAAAATCCCAAAACCAAAAGTGTTATTTTACGATCATAGGAAATTGTTATTTCCTCTATGTCCTCATATTGGATGTAAGTGGGAGCATGAAATGCTGAGGTAAATTTAATGGATTTCTTTGGATGGTTAATTGAAATGGATTTTCCATATAATTCATTTTTAATTTTAACCGGTTCAAAAACTTGTAGAAGAAAAGTTTCACGACGCACATTAATTCCAATGAAAAGCAACAAATAAGATTTTGGGAATCCATTCCCCATAATTATATTGCAAAGAGGGGCCAATGCTTAGGCTTATATAGATAAACTCCAAGATATAATTAGGTGTAATTTTGTCGAAAAATCACTTTGCTAGTCTCGGATCCCGGTTTTATGAAATTTTAGAAAAGTTAGATGAAATTAATTTGCGTATAGATAGGATGGAGAGTAGTTTTAAAGGTTTGACTCCAACTACCAATCAAATTTCAGACCAAGATAAAAAAAAATAAAATTATTATAGTTCTTTCTTTTTTCATCTCAGTTTTTCTAACATATTGCTCATATTGTGTGCTAAAGTTTGAATAATCTTAATTCCCTCTTCATCTTGATCATAATCTCCTCTATCTCGCGCCATAATATTATTCCAATAACGTGAAGATGCAATAGGCATTTCTCCAATCCCAAAGTAGTAATTTAACATTGCATAAACAACATTCGTACCCGCACGACGAGCGACGGCAATGGAAGCGCCTATTTTTCCCTTGAAACATCGCTCATTAGCACAAAACATGGTACCTGTTCGTTCTATAAACATCGCCATCCGTGCAGTAACATTAGAGAAATATACCGGTGACGCGAGTACAATTCCATCAGCACCATCCAGTTTTTGGAAAATTTCATTTATATCATCTTTCTGAACACACATTTTTGTGCCGCTACATTGTCCGCACGCATGGCAAGGATTAAGTTTCATTTTCCGAAGTTCGATAATTTCCATCTCATGACCAGCCAATTGCAACACTCTCCCAAATTCTTTTAAAGCAGCTTGAGTATTTCCATTCGCCCGAGTACTTCCATTTATCCCAATAACTTTCATAATGAGATAGATTAGAGATTGCATCTTAAAAATATTCGGAATTCCTTGTTTTTTTTCATAATAAAGTTATTCCAATTCCCAATACTAAGAGCAAAAAAAACTCAACCAACACTGCCCACCGTTCTTCTTTTAAATCAGGTAGCCAATGGAAAAACTTATCCCGAAAGAGATCAATTTTTGGGTGAATTACAGGATCGTGGTGCCAAATTGGCCTCAATGTGTACCAATCAATTAAATCCGGTAATAATGCAAAGATCATTACCCACCAATATGGAATTAAAAAATAAATAACTAAAACCCCTGTTAGGATATAAACAAAAACTATATGGTATATTTTAAAGAATTTATCTTCCCAATTGGCTTTATAAGGATGATATGTCATTACTGCTATTGCATCTATCAATCCATGTGAGAGAAATGCTAATATTGAGGTGATTATCACGAGCCACATTGTGGGAAGTGTCGGAAAAAGTGCTATTATCAATTTATAAAGAAAAATACCGGTGAGAATATGAGTTGGACTTTGCATATATAATCTCTGCTCCAAACCTGAAAAGGGAGCCAATGGGGGGATTTGAACCCCCGGCATCTTGATTACGAATCAAGCGCTATAGCCGCTAAGCCACACTGGCAAAAAATTCTTTGTAGCTAAATCAGTATTTTAAAAAATTAAAAATTTATGTTTCGCTAATTTAAAAAAATCATCTTTCAATGGAAGGTTTTAAAGGTGCTAATTGGGTTTTGTGTTACATAACTGTACAACTTTATTCAGAAACAGAACTATTATTTTTTATTGGAGTTGTTCAATTTCTATCGAATCAATTCAGTAGAGGTGCCTTTATATAATGAATAAAAGTGTAAGAATATCTATTCGGATAAAAATTTTAGCCATTGGACTTGTTCCAATTGTGTTGTTTTCTGTGGCAACTGTACTATCTACTTCAATTCAAACACGAAGCAATATGTATCTTGAAAAGGAAAATAACTTGAAAAGCATGGTGGACTTGGCGGAATCCTCTATATTGCAATACTATAATTATTTCACTGATGGTAATATCACTGAAATTGAAGCAAAAAATACTGCAAAAGAGATGATAAAAAATTATCGTTATGGATCCGATCTTCTCGATTATTTTTGGATTCAGGAAACAATTGATAATACACCTTATATGGTCATGCATCCAAATTCCCCCCATCTTGATGGTACTGATATATCTGGAAATGTTGATCCTAATGGGAAGCATTTATTCGTTGAAATGATGCAAACATGTGAGGAAACCGATAAAGATGGATTTGTTGATTATGAATGGAAATACTATAGTGATGAAAATCGAATTGAACCTAAAAAGTCATATGTTCGTAAATTAGATGCTTGGGGGTGGATCGTGGGGACAGGAATTTATATTAATGATGTAGATGACATTGTCCAAGCTCAAATAAATACCTCGATATTGATTACGGTAATTGTGGCAATCCTCGGAACTGGTTTACTTGTGGTAAGTAGCAACTATGTCATTGTAAAGCCACTCAAAATCTTATCCAAAGGTAGTACGAAAGTGGCGGAAGGTAATTATACGGTACAAATTGAAACTCAATCTGATGATGAATTCGGAGATTTATCCCATTCCTTTTCTCTGATGGTTACCAAAATCAAAGAAGAAATGCAAATTATAAATGGAATCATTGATAAAATGCCTACCCCTATGGCAGTTATAAATCCTCGATTTGAGATTGAACGGATAAATAATTCCCTAATTAGAATATTTGGATTATCCCAAAATGAAATTATAGGCAAAATCAGTTATGAAGTATTCCAAGAAAAAATACAAAGTCAAAACGAAACTTTAATTGCGCAAGCAGTAAAAACCAAGAAAATTATTGAAGATAGCTACATATTTCTTAATCCTAAAACCAATAAGAAAGTCTATCTTGATGTTTATACATTTTCGTTGTTTAATGAAGGTGGTGATCTACAATATTCTCTTCAACAATTCCAAGATATTACTGCCAAAAAAGGATTTTCATCTTCTGTAAAAGTGATTGCCGAAGAAGTAAACAGCATGGCCTCTCAAATTGCTGATTCGACAGGTCAAATCAATATTTCTGTTCAAGAAATCACTTCCGGTTCTCAAGAAGTCGCAAATGGTGCTCAGGTACAGACGCAAACTTTGAATGACATTCTCTCTGCGGTTGAGCAAATTCAAATATTAAGCTCCGAAGTTGTTGGAAAAATTAGCCATGTTGTTGATCTTTCGCGGAATGGTAAAGAGATGGCCCGTGAAAGTGAACGATTGACCGATAATATCAATGAAAAAATGGACGACATCAGTAAAAATGCCAGTAAAGTGAATATGGTAATGAATGAGCTATCCGAAAAAAGTCAGGCAATTAATAAAATTGTTGATGTAATTTCAGGAATTGCAACAGAAACAAATTTACTCGCTCTTAACGCTGCAATTGAAGCGGCCCGTGCTGGTGATGCTGGGAAGGGGTTTGCTGTAGTGGCGGAACAAGTGCGTAAACTCGCTGAAGATTCGAAGCAAGCTGCAGATCAAATTAATGAGTTGATTAAAATTATTTTAGATGGTATTAGCGAAGCTGTGGGTAATACAACCGCTACATCTCAATCTGTTGAGGCTGGAATAACTGCAATTCAAGAAACTCGAAGTCAACTTAAATCACTCTTTGATGTTATTGTACAAACAGATGTTGGAATCACCGAATCTGCATCAAATATTGAAAATGAAGATACTCATATCAAGGATATTGCTAAGAATGTAGAAAAAATAAACGCTGTTGTGGAACAAAATTCCTCTATTACAGAAGAAGTTTCATCCTCCACAGAAGAAATGGCTGCTACCCTAGAAGAATTAAGTGCTGGTGCAGAAGAATTAAAGGCCGCTTCTGATCAACTCTTCAATGAAGTGAAAAACTTGTAGATGTTTGTCATACTTTTTTTTCAAAATTTTTACAAAAAAATGAGATGCAACTGTCCAGTTTTGCAATTATATAAACACCATGACCAATTAAGATAAAAAAAAAGGTAATAAATTTCATCATATTTATTTAGCTTCATAAAAGACTTTATAGGCGAGATAAGTCGCATACAGATCTGCAACGTGAACAATTTCATATGGGCTGTGCATCCCAATAACAGGTGTACCAACGTCTACAACATCACAATTGAAACTTTCGGCAAAGAATTTTGCAATAGTTCCCCCGCCGCCCTCATCTACAGCTCCTAATTCAACTACTTGGTAAGGGATCTTGCCTTCATCAAATATATTCCTGAGATATGCCATTACTTCCGCAAGTACATCGGAAGAAGAGCTTTTCCCTCGGGCACCAGTATGCTTTTCAACTACAACTCCTTTTCCCAAAATCGCTGCGTTGAGTGGATCATGAACTGTTGGGAATATTGGGTTGATGGCTGCTCCAACATCTGCAGAAAGCATCATAGAATTGGACAGAGTTAAATGCATGTTTGTAAGTGATTCTGGAATGCCAGTTCGGACCATAAGATCATTCATCACAAATCGAATCCAAGCAGATTGAGCTCCTGTATTACCATTACTTCCTATTTCTTCCTTATCAAAAATAGACATAACAGCAGTGTTTTTTGGGGTTTCCTTAAGATCAACTAATGCGCGAATACCCGTCCAAGTGCAGACTCCATCATCATGACCTGCAGCTCCTATCATGCTCTTATCGAAACCAACATAACGAGGATCTAATCCTGAAACAATGTTCAACTCAGCGGATTGGAGATCTTCTTCAATGATGTCATATTTTTCATTTAATAATTTTAAAATATATAATTTAAATCGGTTTTTGGCTTTCTTATCCTCTTCTTTACTGATGGGGAAACCACCTGCCAAAAGATTTAGTTCTTCACCTTTAATGACAGTTGTTGTGGTTCTTTTTGCTTGAACGTTTGCCATTAGATGGGGGAGAATATCAGGAATAACAAATACCGGATCTTTTGGATCTTTGCCAATTTCAACATTTATCTTGGTTCCATCACGCTTTACTATAATTCCAGTCATATGTAGTGGAATACACGCCCATTGATATTTCTTTAAACCTCCGTAATAGTGTGTTTTTAACATTGCAACACTCGCCTTTCCATCTTCATAAAGCGGGCGCATTTTTAAGTCCATACGAGGGGTATCAATGTGAGATCCAATGATATGTGTTTTTTCTAGCATCGATTTTTGTCCAATAACTGCTATTGCGACATTCTTAAATCGATTGACGTAATAAACTTTATCTCCAGGATTTAAAACTGATACGTTCTTCCCAATTTCTAGCCGTTTGAAACCGCGTTCCTCGACATATTTTGATGTCCAAATGGTCCGTTCTCTTTCCGTACGAGCCGCGCGTAAAAATTCGAGATAATCTTCTGCAAGTGAAAAAACTTCTTTTTTTTGATTATCCGTAAATATATCCCAACCAAATTCATATTTGGTAGCTAATTTTTTTTCTAAAGATGATTTATTCTCTTCTTCATCACTAGATTCTACGAATGGTAGTTTTGTCATCGTATGTAGGTTAATGCATGATCGTCTTTAAGACCTTATTTTTTTTATCGATAAAGATGAAAAAAATTCCTTATAAAAAACAACCTCAAGTTTAAAACGTAAAAATAGCTTATCTATAATATTCATTTGCAAGAAAACTGAGAAAACATGAGTAGATTTCCGACTTAAACTTGAATGTAGGGGCCAAAAAGGTCCTTTACGTTTGAATATAGAATGGGTGATTCAAAAACCTTACCTTTGGATGATGTTTGCTATAAACATGTTCAAAATGCTAGTACATTTTTGCGATAGATGGTGTACTATTGGGTTGAATGGACTATTCTCTTGGGAATGCAGATAAAACTGCGTGCTTCTCATTTTAATATAAGTATCTTGTAAATCTAAGAAATTTAAAGGAGAGATTAAACAAATGATTCCAAGACGTGTTGATGAGGGCATCTATGAGGTTTCCCCGGAAATGAAAGTTGTAAAGTTTAATGAAACCATTATGAATTTTACAATGGCTGTGCCGGCTCGTATATATGCTAACGAATATTTAATGGAACGAATTGCACGAGATAAAAGTGTTGACCAAATTACGAATGTAGCGTGCTTACCTGGAATTCGAAAACAAGTGATTGCGATGTCCGATGCCCATCAAGGGTATGGGTTTTGTATAGGGGGGGTGGCTGCGACCGATGTTGAAGGGGGGGCTATTTCACCAGGGGGAGTGGGGTATGATATTAATTGCGGGGTTCGGCTATTACGAACACCCCTAAAATATGCTGAAGTTGCTCCAGTACTTCCTGAATTGACAGAAGCCTTATTTCAAGCGATTCCAAGTGGATTGGGTTCTCGTGGAAAGTTGAAAATTACAAATACGGATCTCGATAGAGTTCTGGATGAAGGGATAAATTGGGCAATTGATAATGGGTATGGATTCGAGAAAGATCGTGTGAATTGTGAAGATAATGGGTTTACCCAAGGTGCTGATAGTTCAATAGTCTCAGCAAAAGCAAAAGCCCGAGGAATTCGACAATTAGGTTCTTTAGGATCGGGTAATCATTTTATTGAAATTCAAAAAGTGGCTGAAATACTGGATCCCGTTGCAGCAAAAATTATGGGTATTGAGAAAGATCAAGTCACCGTTATGATTCATACCGGAAGTCGGGCCATGGGTCACCAGATTTGTACCGATTCTTTGCAAGAAATTGATCATTTGATGCATCGGGAGGGAATTATTGCTCCTGATCGAGAACTTGGTTATGTAATATCTGGAACTAAAGAAGCTGATAGATATTTAGCTCAAATGCGCGCTGCGGCTAATTTTGCTTGGACCAATCGTCATATAATCATGCATTGGGCTCGTGGGGCATTTAATAACGTTTTAAACGTGAAACCAGAGGATATGGAATTAGTTTATGGTTTAGCCCATAATATTTTGAAACAAGAAGAACATGATCTTGGAGATGGAAAACGGGGAATGGTAAATGTTCACCGAAAAGGTGCTACTCGCGCATTTCCACCCGGTCATAAGGATGTACCTTTAAATTATCGTGAAATTGGTCAACCCGTTTTAATTCCTGGTTCTATGGGGACTTCATCTTACTTATGTGTGGGTCAACAAAAAGCAATGGATCTCAGTTTTGCGTCAACAGCACATGGTGGAGGACGAGAAATGAGTCGATCCAAAGCAAAACGCAAATTCTTTGGTAAAAATATCAAACAAGAATTAAATGATCGAGGAATATCTGTTAGAGCCGCATCCTTGAAAGTGCTCGCGGAAGAAGCTCCTCTTGCTTACAAAAACATTGATGAAGTTGTTGGTGTATCTCATAATTTAGGAATCGTGAAGAAAGTGGCACGTTTAGTTCCAATTGGAGTAACTAAGGGATAATCTCTTTTTTTTATTTTTATTTTATAATTTCTATTTAAACGATTGAAGTTGTATATAAAGAAATTATTACAAAAATGAATGTTTGTCTTTTTTTGCTTTTATTTCCAATACTTTTGTCTTTTTTTGGAAAAATTCCGATTAAATTAGCTTTTAGCTTTGACATTTGTGTTAATTCATTAGAGAATTGGAATTATTCCATTGACAACTAATTTCTTGAATTTCTAGAAAATGGTGAATCGATTTTTATTGGTTTTGGGTGTTGAATTCTGTGTTGGAAGCCTTGAAATTTTTATAATGCGAACAGATTAATATGTGTATGACTACAAAATATATAGAAATAACTAAAAATTACAGTTCTGTGGGACTATAATGGGCAAATTTCTATTAATAATTATCAATTACTAAACAATCAAAACAACTGATTCACTATGGCCATTCCAAGATTTTATGAAAAAGATTATGAAGATGAACAATGCTGCCCTACTCCTGAAATACTTGTCAATAATGAAGGTATGCGTGTGTGCACTAACTGTGGTTTAGTTTTAGGACGTGCTTATGTTTCTGCTGAAAAACGGGCTTATACAGCCGATGAAGTTAAAAATCGTCGGCGAACCGAACCTCGTTGGAGAAATTATGGTCCACGAACAGTAATTGGTGTGAATAGTTCTGATTCCAAAGGACAAGCTTTAGTCGGGAAGCAGAAATCAATGTTCAACAGGCTCTCCAAAATTCAAGGATCGTTAGTAAATTCCCTTGAACGAAATTTCTGGGAAGCACGACCAAAAATTAATCAATTAGCTAAAAAGCTTAATATTCCCGATCATATCTTAGAAACTGCGTGGAAGATCTACTCTGAAGTCGCCAAACAAAAATTAACAATGGGACGGTCAATAGATTCTTTTGTTGCTGCTTCTACTTATGCCGCAATTCGAATTCATAACTTTCCACGTTTATTAGAAGAAATTGTGGATGTTGCAATGCTTCCTTTAAGAGGGGTTCACAGATCATTAGGTTTAGTTGTACGGAATGTGCTTCCAGTTCTGAATATGAAATATCGACCAGTTTCCCCAGAACCCCTTGTATTCCGATTTGGAAATGATCTTAATATTTCCGTAAGTATTCAAAAAAAGGCTTCAGATTTACTTCGCTTAGCACTTAAACATGGCCTTCAAAAGATGGGAAAAGACCCTAAAGGATTGGCGGCAGCAGCATTGTATCTGGCCGCTAAACCAACAGTTGAACGAAAAACACAGACTGAAATTGCCGATACTGCGCGAATAACTGAAGTAACTTTACGAACTCGAGCAAAACAGATCAAATCATCCTTGTAGTTTGTTTTTTATTTACTCTTTGAATTTAATTTTCAGTGATCAAATTTTTTATTAACTGAAGCAATAATATTAGTATAATGTTTGTTTATATCTATGATCACGCAAAGCAAGACTGGATTGAAGCGGAAGATTTATTCCCTCATGATGTCGCATTGCTTATCGAAAATGACCAACGTAAAGTTTATTTTTATTCTGGATCGAAATGCAAAGCAGAGGAACGAGAACAAGGTCTCCAAAGCAGTCAAGATATTTTAAACAAATTTCCTTCCTACTCCTTAGAAATTCTTTCTGATGCCATTCCTTTAAAAATTCAAGCAGAAATTGATCTTCTTTTAGGAGAAAATATTGATGCATCTCGATTTAAGGAAGATCGCACTATATCCATGAATTTTCTTATGATTTTAGGGTTACTTTATTCTCTTTCTTTCTTATTAATTCTCATCAACAGCTTTCGCGTTATTGGCTGGACTATAGAGAATAATATATTAATGCCGTCGCATGAAGTTTTTGAAGAAAATTTTGCCCTTTCTATCATTTTTGCATGGATAACAATTGGAATTGGAGGTGTTTATGCACTTAATTCCCTCATCACTCGAAGAATTTTCTTGATCATCTGTGCGGTTGTAAGTGAAGGAATTATTCTTGGAGTTTTCTTTTATCTTCAAAAAGGAATCGCAATTTTCAGCTTAGATTCTGGGTATACTGATCCTTATTTGATCCCTCGATTACAAATTATGCTATTTGTAATGTGGATGTGCATTGCCTGGATAAGTTCAACCGCAGCAATTGGAATTAATATTCGCGTGATATTAAAGCATACTGTGCAAAACACTAAACAACAACTCAGTCTTGATGAAATGCGATTATCTGCAAAGCCTACCATATTACGTGATAAAACTATTGTTGAATTGAAAGAAATTGAAGAATAAAATTACTTCTATCCGCTTTTTTTTAGTTCTCTTTCAGAAGACCAAAAAATATTTGCAATCGCTTGCTCTTTATTCAGTTACTTCAAAAAATATCGATCAGTTTATTTTATTAATGATGTGGGTTTGGCGTTTGGATCAAGAAAGTTTTTTTTCACACCCACAATGGATGGTTAAGCTCTCTTCTTCTTGTGATCCTAAAATGGAAGCATATCTTTCAAATCATAGCCCCCCTAACATGCAATATTGCACGATTTTAACTCACATTTTTAATTCTATTTTTGTTTCGCATAAAATTGAAGCCGATTGGCAAGAATTCTTCCCCTTTCAACCTTTACAAATGAACATTCGCAATAATGATTGGGGAGGCTTTATTCAATATGCTTTTGGAGACAATGGCTATTTTTGTGAAAATTTCAATAGCAAGAATATCAAATTTGGATCTTTGCGTGGTTTGGCTTCCAGTCTTCCTGATACACTTCCCTTAGTAAATTGTTTTCAATTATATGAAGCGAATATTGGGAAAATCACTGAATATACAATAGGTGCTCTGTATGAGCATCTTATGTCTGAAAAAACTCGTGCTTCTACCGGTGCTTTTTACACTCCCCAAAATATAACTCAGTTTTTAGCAAAAAAAGCTATTTTTCATCAATTATCATTTTATCAAATTTTTAAGAACTCTATTGTTCAAGATCCTTTTCCTTTTAATATGTCTCATTCAATTTTGCAGCTTCTTCAAATTGAATACGATTCATTAAGTTTCAAAGAACAAGAAAATTGGCTTATTTCTCTCTATTATGTTCTGACCTCTCTTCGGATACTAGATCCCGCCATGGGTTCAGGTCATTTTTTGATAGGTGCTATTAAAAAGCTTCAAGAGATTTATGAATTTTGGTGGAATCTTGCCAAGATTCAATCATCTGAAAAAGTAAAGTCGTTTTTATTATCACAATCCTTATTTCAGCCATATTTCACCGATTTTCCCTCATTGAAACAGTTCCAATTTATTATATCCCTAAACATTTTGCTTCCAAAACAGATCTACGGGGTGGATATCAACCCTGAAGCTGTAATTATTGCAAAGTTAAGGTGTTTTATGACTTTAATCTCTTCAAAAATGTACAAATTTGTTAAAATCGAAGGTCTCGTTCCAGTAAAGCTTAATATTAGAAGGGGAAATTCGTTAACAGGAATTTTAAGTATAGAAGAACTTCAAAATAAAATTGAAGAGAAAGATTCATTCACATTTAATTCTTTAATTATGGATGATTTTACCAAGATTCTAAAACAAATTATTCGCAATGCAATAGAACTTTATAAAATTAACTTAAAATCCCAAAAATATGCTAAAGAATTTCTTCGGTTATATCCTAACCTTCATCATCGCAATGAAGAATCTTATTCAATAATCAAGGTTGAAAAAATTTCACATTTAATTGACGAAATGAGGGAAATTCTAAATCTCAATTTAAATTCACGCTTAATTTTACTTAATGAAGTGGGAACACAACATTATTCTTTACTTGAAAAATACTATAAGGAAATATACCATAACACAAAGAATTTATGCAATTTGTTGTATCATATTCCTTCAAAAAACAAATCCGATGAAAACAATCAAGAATTATTTCATTGGTTGATAGAATTTCCGGAAATATTTCTTCGCCCTCCTCAACCTAGTTCAACTAACAGAAAGACGAATAATTTATCCCATACATTTTCCAATAACTATAGTGTTTCTCCTGGATTTCATGTCATTTTAGGTAATCCTCCCTATGGAAATTTGCTTTCTCCCAAAGAAAAACATTTCGTTTCTCAATATGCTTCTTTCCCAAAAGAAATTTCTTCTGTATTTATCGAACGAGCCTTAAATTTGAATCGAGAAAAAGGAGTTCTGAATTTTATCACTTCATATGTCCTCTGTTTTAGCAAAGATCTCTCACAAACTCGCGCAAAACTTGCTTCAACATATAAAGTCTCATTGATTGCGTCTTTTGACCGGGATAAATGTCGTTTTTTTGAAGGGATGACCCAATCGATTTCGTTACTTCAAGGTCTTTTCAAAGTTGATCCTTGTAAGAATACTAAAGATAGTTCTAATCACTTTTATCCTGTCTATACCACCTCAATGTATAGAAAGAAACCTTCCTTAGATCATCTTTCCTATCTAAAAGCCAATGATTTCTTGTTAGGGAAAATAATTTCTACATCTTTCAATCAGAAGCACCGTCTACCGAAATGTGGGGATCCTGTAATTCAATCTATGCTTTTTTTATTCCAGTCGTATAGTTCATCCAAAAATTCTGTTCACACCAGTCGTTATGTGGTACTTGGTGATATTCTTTCTGCTCCTATACTATTACGGGCACCTGTTGATTTGAAACAAAAATTGGATCCAGTTAAAATTAATAAAGGAGAAGTTATATGGTATCGAATATCTGGAAATTACTGGTACAATGCTTGGGATCAAATTCCTTATTATGGAACCCAAATTGCAGCAAGCAATATTCTTGTATCAAATCTTTATTTAAGAAATTGGCTTCTCCTTGTATTCAACAGTTCCTTTTTTTATACATGGTATCGAATCTATAGCGATGGACGCCATATGAATACTGATATATGGAGAGCATTTCCCCTCCCTGATAATCTAATTGAGAAGTTAGATTTGTATAATCAAATAATTGATGAGCTTGCAAGTTGTTTGATGAAAAATTTGTTTCTAAATTTTGATTCAAGCCATAATCGGTTTAATTCTTCCGAAATTAAAATTATTCTGGATATTTGTGATATTTTACTTGGTGTTATCTATCAAGCCCCACAAAAATTAATAACTACTATATTATCATGGGAACCAACAATACGGGGGGGAAGTAAATTATGTCCTCAAGATCAAGATTATTATTTTACTTTGTTCTCTAATAAGAAGTCTTTCCCCCTATCATCCGATCAATTTGCAAAATTTAAAGAGACATTGGGAAGAAATTTATCTTAGGAAGAAAATCATGATCATACGACCTAAACATTATTTGTTATTTATTCTTGGTTTAATCCTAGCAAGTTTCATTTTTTATGTAAATTATGTGTTATTTCAATCGAATCAAGGCCCTATTGTTGGAGATTTATTGCTTTCTCTCTTCACTTTTATCCTATGGTGGGTATGTTGGGCATTATATTTTGAAATGCGTGATTTTTGGCAATTTCGATGGTACGGAAAACACGTAAATCATCCCAATGTGACTATAACTCCTTTTCTTTTCCCACTCACTTGGGAAATGGAAAAGCCTACTGAAAATTTAGAAATTGAGTCATTTTTAAATGGTGAATTACTTCATTGGAATGGAACTTCCCAAAAATCTCCCATTGTGATTTTTTCTCATGGATTTTCCGATGATTCAAAATATGTTCGACATTATACAGTTCCTATTGCTCTTGCTGGCTATGATGTGATTGCTTATGACTGTCGAGGAGTCAGTGGTTCGCGTAAAGCAGGAAAAAATAATCAGTTTGTTGAAATCACACATGACTTGGGTGATATAATTCGTTTTCTTCAAGATCATGAGGCATTCAAAGGTCGCTCTATATATTTGGTTGGAATTTCCTTAGGTTCGGTTGCATCAATCAAACAAGGTTTACTATTTCAAGGATTAAGTGTCGAGAAGATCGTTGCAGTGGCATGTATTGGAGATTATTCGGATGTTATGCCCTCATCGCCTATTCCTTTCAAACGAAATTGGTGGTTTTGGCTTCGATACACCTTTTTTGGTGTTCCTATTAATCCACTTCCTAAAATAAAAAAAGAAATTTCTCCCGAATTACAAATTTTAGAAAAGAAAAAAGAATTTACTTCCACCGTTGATTGGCAAAAATATGCAGCGAAAAGCCTTTTTCTTATCCACTCTCTCAATGATAAAGTAATATCAGCTATAAACTTTAAAAAAAACATTACCGCTTCTGAAATTCCTATAGAAAACTGGTTAGTAACACAGCGAGGTGGTCATAACTTTTTAAAATACGAATTGATATTAACTTCAGCTATTATTGAACGTTTAAAGAGATAAGTAGTTCTTTTTTTCCTCATAACTAAGACGATTTAGAATTAGTTTGTTTCTTTGAATTCTTGTGGAATTATCTTTACATTGGACGCTTCTATTGTTCCATCTCTTTTTCCTGGTGAAATTTCAAAGCTAACTCTAAGATCGGGTAATAGTGTTTTGAATCCATCCATTTCTACCTTAGAATAGTGCACGAATATCTCCTTATTTTCTTCTCCTTCGGCAACACTATCACGAATAATAAACCCATACCCTTTTCGCGGGCTAAACCATTTGACTGTCCCAGTTTCTGTTTCTGGCATTTTTTTCTCTAGTGTTTTATTTTGTCGTATGGATTTAAAAAGCTTATTTATTGATAACTTCTTTATTCGAGTTTAATTTTAATTGATTTGTAAAAATAAAATTGGAACTAAAAAAATGAATTTACTAACTAAAATAAAATATATTAAATCTCTTCTAAAAAAAAAAGCAAAAATTACCCCATTTCCCCAAAATGATGCTGAAGCAATTGTAATTCAAGAACAGAATATCGATTCTTCTTTTACATTTTCGGTTGGGGTTGGAATTGTTAAATCTAATGAATCTACTTCACGCTATTTTGATGTTCAAGGGCGAGTTTTTGATGATACAATGCATAAATTTTATCCCAGTAATCTTCGAATTGAACCAAAGCAAATTGCTGGCACAAAAGGATTGGAATATTCTTGCGCAATTTTTGAACCCGGTTTGATCCGAGCTGTGGACGAAGCCGATTGGTCTCAAAAGTTCGTCACCCTCGATCATTTAATTGATGTGTTAGAAAATCTGGGAAAAAATGATTTAGGTTCCCTCTTTGATAAATTTAAGTCGTAAAATTATACTGAATTGATCAAGAAATCAGAATTAGGTGTAATAAGTAGTAAACTCTCTTCTAATTTTGAGACCATAGCCCCATTTTGAATGCAATAATGTTTAATTTTTTGTAATGAATTATGCAAATCCTGATTCGTACGATCTTTTTTTGCTATTTGCACTAGGGGTTTTAAATTACATATCATGATGTTTCCATCCAGAAGATTGTGACGAAGAACGGTAAAGTCACGGTGAGAATTAATCGTAATTTGTTTGATATGTACTTCTTTATTATAGCGTGATGAGAGTCCAGATTGTTTTTTCTTTGTAAATATTCCCAAGGTTATCCTCTAACGAAAAATATTCTAGTCTTTGTAAAAAACATGTCAATTATTACGATATTATCTAGATAATATGACTACTCCCCTTATGGTTATTAATATTAGGGATCTTTCTTTAAATTTCCTGCTCGATAGGCTTCTGTTTCCATGAATTGAGAAAATTGGTCTAGATCAAGATAATATCCTACGTTTTCATGAATTTTAACTTGATTTCCAGACTGTTTAAGTAAATATAGTTGACATAATTCTTCCACATCACCCTGAATATCCATTTTTTTCCGTACTTTTTGGATTGTGCCCAGATCTGTGGATCCTGAATTGATTAGGCACAATGAAAGAATCACCGTAAAGGTAGCGGCTAACCGTGTTTTATTAGAAAATGGATTTCCTGCGAATAAGTTTTGAATATCATGGTTTTGGGTTAGATACCAATAATGATTGAACGGATTTTGGCGAATTTTTAATCCAAAAGGTTTTATATTTTCTGCAAACTGCTCTAATAATCTTTGATATTGATCTTGGCCAATTTTGCCTTTCATTCCTAATTTATCCTTTAATTCTTCTGAATGGGAACCAATTAGTATTTTACCGGGTAAAGAATTGTCACTTTGTTGTCTGGATAGTAAGTGGAATAGAATAGCGTACTCATTCAGTTTGAATTTCACCTTTTATAAATTGTTGGGTCGATTTTTTAAAGTAAAGATATCCTTCTTGCAATAGATGAAGGATATATGAAAATTGTTCGAAATATTTATCTGGATTATCAAAATGTCCTAAAATATCATCCATGGTGGCAGGTAAGATCGGCTTTATTCGATCTAAATAACTTAACATTTGTTCTTCAAAGGGATCACTAAAATCTGTGAAACTCCCCACTGTTTTCTTTTCAATCGGAGAAATCTCTTGAATTGATTTCGTGTGGTGAATTTTTTTATCTCTTACTAATTTTGCCCAATTTCCAACGAGATAATTCATTGATAAATAGGGTAATTGAATGGGTTCATGCCATACTTGTGATAAAATAGTTGCTAGTTGGTGATCCGTCGCAGTTGAAGTGATAAATTGAAAAATTTGATCCTTTTGTGTTAAATAATTGATGAAACGTTTCACTTCTTCAATCTTTTGTTCTAGCATCAATGTACCATTTTGCATGACAGAAATCCCAAGATCTAAATCACTCGGAGATATTAATTCTTTCAATTCTATGAAAATCGATTTCAGATCTTCTTCAATGAGGGAAATATGGTCCATTTCCATGCGATCTTTGAGTCTTGTCGTTTTCGCCAATAAATTCGACAGATCCGGCATTTTCTAGCTCCTTTTCATTGGTCGGCTGTAATGGACTGTTGAAGGTCCATTTTTACCATTTCGACTAACACCTATGACTTTATTAGCTAGTTGTAATAGGGTTTTATTTTTACTAGGCATTAAGATGACAAATTGAACTCCAGATTGAGCGAGTTGATAAACAAGTTTTGCAACAGTTTGAGCATTTTTTTCATCTAGAAACATATCACATTCATCATAAATATTAAGAGGTGAAGGATTAAGCTGATTCAAGGAAAGCATAAGACATATTCCTACCATGGATCTTTGCCCACCGCTTAAAGCTGCTAATGGATACGACATTTCTTCTCCATCTATTTTAAAGAAAATATTGATATTGAGTCCTAAGTTTTTTATTTCTCCTTTCAGCTTCAACTGTACACGGAAATTAAGTTCAGCTACAGAAAATTTCTTATTCATAGCTTCTTCTAAAATGATAATAGATTTCTCAAATTTTACATAATACGCTTCTTCTAATTCTTTTTCAGCTTCTTGGGCAGCATCAATTTCTTCGTGAATCATTTCTCGCTTTTCATTGATCCGAGTTATTGAATTTTCTATTTTTTCTTTTGATACAAGAATAGAATCATCAATATCACGATAATTACTAATAAATTTCTTGATTAATGCAATATCGGTGGCAATTTCTTGAAAGGAACGATCTTGGACAAAATGGGTTTTTTTATCTTTAAA
Organism: Candidatus Lokiarchaeum ossiferum; assembly: GCA_025839675.1. Taxonomy (GTDB): domain Archaea; phylum Asgardarchaeota; class Lokiarchaeia; order Sigyniarchaeales; family Promethearchaeaceae; genus Lokiarchaeum; species Lokiarchaeum ossiferum. The sequence goes on along the minus strand of CP104013.1, from coordinate 2,917,269 downwards.
TGTTAGTTCTATTTGGTCCAACTTTTGCTGATTGATTGAGATAAATTCCGTTATTTTTTCGATATTTAAGTCAATTTTTAGCTTGTCAAAATTTTTTGTACTTATTTCTTTATTCAAAATGGAAATGGATTGGATATATTCTTTGAGTTGATGAGAAAGGTTTGTTTTTTCTTTCTTTAAGGTATCTATTTCTGTCTTTAAACCCATGTTTTCTTTAAACAGGTTAAAAAATTCACCATCAAACTTCTTTAAATTGGTCTCAATAGTTTCTTTTTCTTGATTTTTTAAGGATATACTGGTATCAATTGTAGATTTCTCAATTTTAAGATTTTGGAGTTCCTCCTTATAGTTTGTTTTTGTATTTTGATATTGTTGCAGCTCGTTTTGGTAATTTTGGATTAAATGGGGGAGTATTTCAAGTCGTTCTTGTCCCGATAAGGTTTCTTTGGGCAGATTCGATTTGATTTTCTCTAATTCCAAGTCTAAATTTACACAAGTTTCCTTCACCAGTTCCATCTTATGATATGCTTTTTCGCGTTCAGAGATGAGTTTATTTTTCCGAAGAGTACCCATTTCGAGAAGCTTATATTTTGTTAGTAGCATTTCAATTTGGGTTAATCTCGTTTGGAGAATTTTCCTTTTATTCTGTTTTTCTAATTGTAACTGCTTGCGTTGATTAACTTCCTTCCGATTCATTTCTGCTTTTTCATTGAGTTCGATTAAATATTGTTTAGCTTGAGCCACATTAGCAAAATTTATTTGGTTTTTATTTGTCAAATGAGGTCTTGATTCAATCACCAATTTCTTTGGTCGTATTTGTTCTCCATCCAAGGTGACGATCCATGAGTCATAATTATAATTTTGAACGAAATTTATAGCGGTAATGTGGTCTTTAACTATTAGCGTTCGATTAGCGACACTATATATCACTTTTTTAATCGCAATATCTGGATTTAAATAATCGATTTGGTTTACCATGTATCCAAAAATACCATTCTTCCCAGCATTTTGTGGTTCTGCAAGCTTCCGGAGGGGATTGGATCGTTCCAAATAGATATTACATTGAGCTCGAAAGCGTTGAGCCATATTTTTCAATTGCGCAAAAGTTTCATTATCCTTGGCTATGAAGCTATTTAACACACGAGATCCAAATATTGATGCAATTGCTTTCTGAAATAATCCATCAAAGGAAATATAATCAATGAGGGGTCCAAAACAATGTAATTTTCTCTCCCGAATTTCTTGCATCATGGATTGAATTGCTTTGGGTTTGGGCATTTCTTTATCGTACACCGAATGTTTTGTTTTTTCGATTTTCTCAATTATCTCTTTGTAAATCTTATCTAAATCTTGAATGTCGTTAGTGATTTGAGTAATTTGAGATTCATATTTTTGAGAAACCACAATCATTCGAGATTGGAGATCGGATCTTGGATTTTTCATAAACCAACTAAACGCTTCTAAGTCGTTTCTAATCTTTTTAATATCCTTAATTTTTCTGGCAATTTCTTCTTCTAATTCCTGATGTCTTTTAGTAATTTCTTCTAACCGTTGGATTTCATTTTGTTTCTGGGAGGTCTTGGCTTGGTACTCGAGTAATATTTTTTGATGGGTATGAAATTCTTTATTCAATTCACGTTCTTCTTCTTGAAACGTGTTTAATTCTTTTTCATGATTGCTTATCTTAATTTCAATTTGCTCAAGCTGTTTGTTTGACGCATCCATTTTAATTGCGCAAGTTTTTGCATCGGATGTATAAAGTTCAATTTCCTTACTTAAATCTTCAATTTTTTCTGCAATATTATTTTTTTCTGTGGTTTTTTTTGTTATTTCATCTGTAATAATTTGTAATCGGGCAGACTTTGTGGCTAAATCTGTTTGAATCTGTTCCAATAATGAGTTTTCGGAATTAATTTTTGTTTGTTTCTCACTTACTTCTACTTCTAGTTTCTGGATTTCCAAAGCAATATTAGTACACCGCGTTTGTTGGAGGAGAATTTCTTGTTCCTTCTCTTGAATGGCTTGTAAAATTTCTTTTCGCTGATTCCATAATAATTCATCCTCTAAAAGATCCAGTTTTTGAAGGAATTCTTTCTTTTTCTCAAGTTTCTTTAATTTTGGCTCCAATTCAACTAATTGATACGTTAAATTCTCTTTTCGCGCTTGCAATACTGTGTTTTCTCGCACTAATGCTTCAATCTTCTGTTTTTGATCCAAAATTTGATGGCGTAAAATATCAACCCCTATCCCTACCTCTACAAAATTGCATAAAGTTTCCTCTTTGAAATCCTTGATTGAATCAATATTACCTTGTGACATAAAAGAAAAAATGTTATCGGGATCAATTCTGATGGTCTGTGAAAAATTTCGAATCGTTTTAACGTTAGTTCGTTGAATTTTTTTGGTTTTTGGATATTGAATTGCAAATGTTGGTGCTTTGTTTCGTTCTACGCTACGTTGAATGATATAATGTTGAGAGTCTATCTCAAAATGTACTTGAACTAAGGCTGAATTTGCTCCAGACCTGATAAAATCGGCCCATTTTCCATAACGACCGTCATAATCATTGGAGCCTAAAACAAATTTAAGGGCTTGATAAATGGTGCTCTTTCCCGCACCATTTGGACCGGTGATAATGGAGAATTCAGGATCAAAAATCACCTCATCGTGCTCAAACGAGAGAAAATTCTCCAGAATAATTTTGTGTATTTTTACATTTTTTACCTTGGTTAAATCCTGATCGAAGGACGGACCTAAAATATCTTGTTTCTCCTCATTTTTTTCAATCGTCTGTATTTCCGATTGTGAAGTTGGATAGGCAAGAATATCGTTCGATTCGGTCATTTTTTGATACCTCTAAGGAAAGATTTGGTTTATACTAAATGTAATATTTTATCAATTGCGTTTTTGGCTTTATTTAATTTTTGAAGGGCCTTATTCGGGTCATCCCGCATAATGAAAGCATGATTTGCTAACAATTTGCGTTCCTGAGGTTGTAAGACTAATCCCTTGGCAAGTTTATCGATTGTAATGCATAATTCTTCAAAATTAGTCGAGGCTGCATCTTGGTATAGTTGGGATTCTAGATTAGAGTGAGTTTGATTACTAATGGTTTGAAGAATTTGAGCGTTTTCAGTTGTTCTATATTTATCATGTGCATTAGATCGACCAGATTCATCATTAAGTGTTGTCTTTTCGCTTAAAAATGCTTGTGGATTGTAGAATCTATTGTTTTCTAACATTTCGAGAATATAATTATCATCGAATTGCTGCTTATTTTTTTTTTGGGTAAATTGTTGGGCTTGAAACAAGTGATTTGCATAACGAATATGATTTCGAATATGAGCATAATTCCAATTTCTCATTTGCAGGCTCAAATGTTCCCCTTCAATTGCCCCTTCTGGAGAATCGGAAAATAGGGATTCTAAAAATCTTCTGCGGCTTTCTGCATCTGGTAAAATAATATTTAGACTGGAACCGAAATTTGAAAAAAATTCAATGGGAATAATATTCTTGCTGATATCAATGATTACAATCGTAGATAATGGACAAAGGGTTCTAATGTTATTAATAAGTGTGAGGCACGTGGAAAAAATTCGTTTTTCATTAATAATGCTGGATGATCGATTTTTCGATTCATTTGTGTGATTCCATTCAAAAGCAAAAGCTTCCAAGGGAATAACGAATAAAAATGATTGGTTTATGAGATTTCGGAAAAATTTAATGACTTCTTCTGCATTTTTTTCATAATTTGAGAAAAAATCCATTCCAGTCTTTTCAGATAAACCAAGATAATAGAAGGGTAAGTTTTCAATCTGACTAAATGTATATAGAAATGGAAGTAGTTCGTGACCTTCAAAACATCGGATAAAAATATTTGAAAAATTTAGTTTTTTTTTCAATGCTATCTCTCGATCTTCACCATTATTTAGAAATTTAATATGATTTAATATCTCAAAAAGGGGGTTGTAGTGAGGATAATATTGATTTAGTTGATTTGCCATAGTTGATTCAAAATTTTTCAAATTTTGGAATAAGAACGGGCTTTTAGATTGGTTTAGGGTGATAATTGAACTGTTTTCAGATGAAAAAGACTTGTTTTTGATTTTCTGACTTTCCTCTTCATTTTTTAGATGATCTTTTTTTTGATGTATGTCTGCTGAATTAAGGGGAGGCTGTATGGAATCTGGCTGTTTCTGATTGATTTTTGTCCGCTCTATTGGTTCTTTGTCCGTCATACATCATTTCTCCTAATTCTATGTTCTAACTGAACTATTTAAACTTAAGGCAATAATAAATGGAGGTATTAATCTAAAAATAATCTCATCACGACTATAATTTAATGCTTTTTTTGAAAAAAAATAAAATCAATTTCTGATTGAGAACATTCCAGTAAAATTGAACTATTTACACTTTCAAGAAATTTTGGTTCGCTAAATATTGCAAAAATCCCATAAAATGAAGATAATTGAGATACTAAAGGTTTAAAGAACTTGGATGTAATAATAAAATTGGAGTTGCTAAATTCAATGCCAAAAAATACGCCTCGAAAAAAGAAAATGGAAAATAATCGTAAAGATAAAAAGGATAAAGCAAAAATTAACAAGAAAGCTGTCAATGATAAGAAGAAAAAGTAAAGTTCTTTGTCCTAAATTCACTGAGATTGATATGAAGATCAGTAAATATTATATATCAATTATCCCGACTTCGATCTTAATTTGTTCCACCATGGTAAAACGTGCTTTTTTTTGATTGACATTATTCATGTGGTGTGATTCATTCACGTAATCATTCCAATGGCCTCAATTCATAACTTTAGAATCTTGGCCATTGAATATTGATTTGCTTTCGAATAAAACAATATCTTTAATTCTGCTTGAATTCATTCACAAAAATTCATTTGGATTGGTATATTTTTACAATCATTCCCAATGGCATCGATTCATCACTATCAAACTATGAAATCATGGTTTACGTCGTATTCTCAATCTTTTCTGACTTCTGATCTTGGTTTCAATCGAAATATTCAATTGAAGATTGATCATACCATGCGAGTGATTGCGGCAATTGAAGATATTGCCTCCCATCTTAAAATTTCACCAAATGATGTGGAACTTTCCCGGATAATTGCGTTATTTCATGATTTAGGCCGTTTTCAACAATTTTTTGAATATAATACATTTGCAGATAGGAAATCGGTGAATCATGCCCATTTAGCAGTTAATATTCTTCAAAAAAAAGATATACTCGCCATTTTACCTCCTAATGAACAAATCTTAATCCTTTCTGCAATAAATTATCATAATGTAGCTCATGTTCCTCTGGAACTTTCTGATCAGGAAATTTTCTTTACCAAACTCATCCGAGATGCCGATAAAATTGATATTTATAAAGTCGTGTGTGATCACTACCAAAATCCAGACCCAATATTTGCAAATACTATCGAATTAGGATTACCCAATTCCCAAATTATTTCAGACAAAGTTTTCACCTCGATTATGAATGATCAATTAGTCAAGCATGAAGATATTGTTTCGGTCACAGATTTTAAGATTTTACAACTCGCTTGGGTATTTGACTTAAATTTTCCTCGATCTTTTGAAATTATAAAGGAAAGAAGATATATCGAAATCTTAAATCAAACTTTACCGCAGACAGAAAAAATGGCAAAAATTTACGAGAAAGTAAAAAATTATTTAATAAATCGTTCATGATTTAGGGTCAACGGGTAATCTTCCGTAGAGGGATGCTATTTTACGTATCCAAATGGCTTTTTGTTCGGAAAGATCCCCATATTTTAGTCGAAATTGCCAATTACCTTGGGTTACACTTGGAGTATTCATCCGGGATTTTGAACCCAATCCCAATAAGTCTTGAATAGGTATAATTGCAATTTTTGCAGAAGTTCGATATAATCCTTTGATCATATCCTCAATGATATTCATTCCTTCTGCGTTTAAATATTCCATAAACATTTCTTTTTCTTCTTTAGTTGCCCCATTTTGCCACCATCCTACCGTGGTGTCATTGTCATGAGTACCTGAGTAAACAATTGAGTTGGGAATTACATTATGAGGTAAATGCGGATTATTTGAATCGTCTCCAAATGCAAATTGCATTACTTTCATCCCAGGAAAATCAAATTTATCTCGTAATTGCTCAACTTCAGCAGTAATTATGCCTAAATCCTCAGCAAAAATTGGTAACTGCCCCAATTCTTTCTCCACTTCTTTGAAAAGTTTTTCCCCTGGTGCCTTTACCCATTTTCCTTTAATTGCATCCGTGGCGATCCCGTCAACTTCCCAGAAGGCTTCAAATCCTCTGAAGTGGTCAATTCTAATCCAATCATAAAAGTCTGCTAGCTTTTTAAATCGCCTAATAAACCATTTAAAGCCATTCAACTCCATTTGTTTCCAATTATACAAAGGATTTCCCCATAATTGTCCTGTGGGGCTAAAATAATCTGGAGGGACACCTGCTTGTGTTTCCAAAATGCCGGAAGAGTCAAGAGAAAATAATTCCGGATTGCTCCATACATCTACAGAATCATGGGCTACAAAAATTGGCATATCTCCAATAATTTGGATGCCTTGTTTATTAGCATAGGTTTTTAATTCTTTCCATTGCTTCGCAAAGATCCACTGGATAAATCTGTAGTAATCTAACTCTTTTTTATGTCCTGCAATCCATACTTTAATCGCGTTTGAGTGAATTCGTCGATTTCGATATTTTTCCGGCCATTTGATCCAAGATTTTGAGTCATGCTGATTTTTTAGTGAAGTAAATAATACAAAATCATCCAACCAGTCTTTTTCTTCTCGGCAAAAATCTGAAAATTCTTGTAAAAATTGGGTTTTCCCCTCATAGTTTGACCTTATGAAATTGTTATAAGATATTTCAAACACTTGATATTTGCTTTTCCTCACAGCCTGATAATTAATTTTTGTAGAAATTGTCCATTGAATTTCTGGAGTATTGGGATCTGGACTGGTTTCGAAACACTGCATGACTTCTTTTTGAGTAATCAATTGCATTTTTATGAGTCCATCCATGCTGATTAAAAGAGGATTCCCTGCAAAGGTTGAAATACATTGATAAGGTGAATCTGCATACCCAGTAGGTCCTAATGGTAGGATTTGCCAGAATTTTTGACCACACTTTTTTAAATATTGAATAAAATGAATTGCTTTGGAACCAAAATCCCCTATACCAAATGGTGTATGAAGGGAAGTAGGGTGTAAGAGAATTCCCGCAGACCGTGGGATTGAATTTGTTTTACGCATTTTAATCCTAAAATTGTTTTTCTAAATTACTTGTTACTAGATTAGAATTGAAATTTAAAGGATTTATCAAAAAAGATGAGTAAAAAAAGTGGAGGGAATTAACTTAATTCTTTCAAATTTGCATCGCATTCGCGCATTTTATCCACTTCATCCAATGAAGTGAAGATTTCAAGTGCTTCCTCAAATTTCTGCTTTGCCAATTCTCTATTGTTTAAGGTCTTATGGATTATTCCCATTTGAAGCACTGCATTGGGGGTATAAAACTCATAAGGCGATAATTGCTGAGAGATTTCAAAAGATTTTAGCGCATATTTCAGATATTCAGGATCTTGATCTTTCAAAAGTAAAAAGACTTCACCCTGATCATGGAATTGCTTCCCATCCGCAGTATATTGCGTGGCGTAGAATATGAATTGCTTTTGGAGGATCTCATCATCTGTTTTGAAAAACCGTTTGAAACTCAGTAAAGAATCTACTCGATCGATGGTTTCCAAGATTTCATTGTTATAATTTGCATAATACGCTTGAGCAAGCAAAGATTTAATAGTTTCTAAAATAACATCTTCATTCTTTGGTTTCTTCTCATCTTTTTGTGCAAAAAGAAATACTGGGAGCAAATCTTGAATCGAATCGGAAATTTCATTCATTACTGAATCTGGAATGCCTTTCAATTGTAATGCTTCTAAGAAAATAATGATAAGATTACCAATTGTATATTCTGCCTTATCAGCGGATCGTAACCATGAGATTTGATTGTAGAATGCATCATTTTCAATCCGTTTTATAGCTTTTCCGGATTGAATCATCCCATATCCAATGGTTCCTAAGGCTCTTGCAATCACATCCTTCGAGAAAGGATTAGTATCACCCATTAGCACATTTTGCAATGTGATTATGATTTCATTTGATGGGTGCACTTTTCCAATTTCCCCAAGGGTTTCAGCATATAGTTCTACTTCACTAACCTTATCTTCATCGTGGCGATCCAATTCGAAGAATTTTTGAATTAATACAGGGACCACAGCCGTTGGGTTTTGCTTGCCAATTTTTCCTAAAGCAAAGATCGATTCTCTACGAACTTGAGGATCTTTATCGTCCAGACATTTCACAATTACTTCGGGTTTAATTTCAGGTCTATTCTTTCCCAAAAATCCTAATGTCAGAATTGCTTCACTTCGCACACTTGGATCCTCATGCTCTGTCAAGCTGTAGATCAATTCTAAATCGGTGCTTAAATGTTCTTCTACTCCGGAGACAGCAATCACATGCAAACAATCCCTTACTAGTTCCAAGTTTTCTTGACTTTTCAAATGCTTTTCGAGTTGTGGGTAAATATCTTCATCATATAATGGCGATATTTGTTTTAAAGCCTCACTCGCATTTTCAGTAACTTGAACATTGCTTGAAACCAATGCGTTCATATAATAATCTAAAATCGAAATAGCTTGGTTATCGATAGTGATCTTATATCCTTTATGCATGATCAAAAATTCCGCTATACTTTCGGTCGCTATATGAGCCACATCATCATTAGCATCATTCGTAGATAAAATCAATAGCTCCACTAAAATTTCATCAATTTTATCTTCTGGACATTTTAATATATAGTTCCCCAAAGCATCTACTGCAGCATATCGGATAAAATCTCTTTGATCCTTTAAAAATGGTTTTAAATTATCCAAAATTGCTGTAAACTGGGCCATATTATAATATACCATATAACTGAGGATAACAATCGCATTCTGAATTATGAAATCTGTGGTATCTTGGTCTTTCCCTTTGGAATAGGTTAAAAAGGGTATAATTTTTTCAATATCTATATCATCTGCAATCCGAGCACTCATTTTTACTAAAGCTTCTAAACAAGTATCAATCGCCCCTTCATTAGTATCATCTTTTAAGACAGTATACACTGCATCTAAGGCAAGCTTGACAAATTCTTTATCCGAAGAATCTCCTTCCAAGATCATTTCTGACATAGCTTGGAATGCCGCGAGTCGCACATCATAGCGCTTACTGCTAAACAATGGGAGAATTTTGGACAAAATTACTTTCATGTTCTCCTTCGTTTCTCCGATATCACCCAGTGCATCCAAAATATATCTTTGAGTATAATTATCAACAATTTCTAATGCGTTAATTAGGCGTTCCATAACCAAATCTGGATAAATTTCCCCAATTTCTCCTAAAGCATCAAATGCTTCTTTGCTCAAGTAATATTGTTCTTGAATTTCTGTTGTATCCTTCTCGATTGTATCTTTCTCAATCGTTACTGCAAAAATGAATTCAATTATTTTCTGTGCGATTTCTCTGTCATCTACCGACATTAGGAATAAATATTGAGCCGCCTTTTGTCGAACTTGTTCGTTAAGATCTACTCCATATTTTGAATAACTCGGAGCTAATAAAAGTGATTTGTACAAGGTTGCATAGTCATATTTTTTCTTCTTTTCCTTCTTCTTTTTATCTTGTTTTCCTTTTTCCAGATCTTCTAGCATTTCGTTACGACTTTCGACCATTTTATCCAGATCTATTTTTCCAAAAGCTTTGGTAGTTGATTGAAGACGAATATCCGAATGAAAATCTGAGTTAACTTGGACAAGATTGATTATTCCATAAACGAATGTTATACCGCTTGAAATTATAATTATTGGTAATAAGAGTGTGTAATTATAGAAGACATTTCCTAAAGACGCAATAAATGGGATTGGAATTGAATCAAAAATGGAAGCAACGACGGAAGGGTCAATTTGCACGAAACTTAATAACATATTCACTCCAATTCCAATCATTAAATATCCAGAAAAGAGAAAATCTATTGTTTTTGTTTTCGATTTCTTATTCCAGAATTTAGAGAAAAATCCTTTGATACCAAAAACTGTTGTAGTAAATAGGGATATATATGCATTATATTTATCCAACTGACTACTAGTAGAAGATTCTGTTGGTATCTCTCCAACGCCTCTAATTGCCTTCAAAATAGGATTTCCAAAATTATAGATATTTAGCATAAAAGGAATCCAAGTTATAGCGACCATTATTATACCTATCACTTTTTTATTTCCTAGTTTTCCTTTGGTCAATACACGGGCTGGGATTGTATTTGTATAAGTTTTAGCTATAATTCCTGAAACCGTTCCATTAGCTGCAAAATAAGCTAAGAAGAAGAGTGGAAAAAGTAAGAACCAAATAAATGCAATTTGCTGCCAAGGTTCGTTCGAAATTAGGTTGATAATAATAATTGGAACTAGATAGATGATTATGAAAATAAGTAAAGATACCAAATATGCCACCTTTCCTTTAAACCGATCTAATATTTTCGATTCCAAGAACTTATGAAAATCATGTACTGAATCGCTTGTGGGTCGCCCTAAGAAAATTACTTCCCACAGAGGATATATTACAAGTACCCCTAACATTATCATTAAGACATATCCAGCGATACTTGGAATTTCTACTGGTAATATTAGCTCGAAAGTGATATTCACAATGAAAATCATTGCTAAGCCAAATAGCAATCCAAATCCAATCATGGCTAACCAATCAGAACCGTTAAATTTTTCACCCTCAACTGTATTGATTTTCTTCAAATTCTTATATACTAAGAGAAATCCCATGAAAAATACAATTACTCCAATAATTACGTATGTTAGTTGAATTAATATATCTGGTAATGCCATTTTAGTTTTGCTCCATTATTTTTTGTTTAATTTCCTCAATATGTTTTAAAGTTAACTTTTCAGGACAATTTTCATCATTATCCTGGATCTCTTTAACTTTTTGAAGGATTTCATCATTATTCAAAGATAAAAAATCGTTGATCCCTTCGATTTCCACTTGAAGAAATAGATTAGCAAAATAGAGATCAATTCCTTCAACTTTGATAAAATCTATTGTATTTTCTAATATATGAAAATTGTGTCGCGACATCCCGATTTTTTTTCGAAGATTTGAAATCATAGGGCTTTTTTGGACAAAGTCCTCTACTGTAAAAATTTTGAAATTCTTCAATTCACTGGCGTGATCAAATTCGACCACTGGGATCATGATAATTGGAATATTTTGTCCAAATTTTATCCGTTTTGTCATTAATTTTGAAAAATTTATCCAATTTTCAATTTTTTGAAATGTCGGAAGTTGAAGAATGATATGGTAAGTTTCTATATCAATTTCACGAAGTTTATAGAAAATACGTATCGCTTGACGGTGTGATAGTTCTTGAACTGAATTTATGTTGGCGAAATAGAGTAATTCTGCTTCTCGAGTCGTTAAATCTGGAATATGATATAGATCAATCACGTCGGCCCATTGCTTGAGCCGTTCCATATCTATCTTCGTCTGTTGGTGGATTTCTTCTAACGAAAACTTTTCAAAATCATCAATTGAACGAATCTTCATCTGCTTTTGTAATTGATTTGCATATTCTTTCCCGATGTTTTCGAATTCCTTGAGATAGGTTTTCATAATATAGATGATGTCGTATAAAGCTAAAAAGCTTTCAGCTCCTCTAAATTTATTTCTACAAATTCATATATTAAAATACAAAATATTAAACTAGAGTCTTAAGTCTACAATCGAATTCCAAGAGTAAACTAAATTCTTCATTTCACCAAAAATAACCTACAAAATCATTTTTATGGTAATATCGATAGCATTAGATTGATTAAAATATTAAATTTTTGAATTTGATTTGTGAAAAGGAATTTTTTATTCTTGAAAAGTAAACTAATATTAAATTGCAAAGGCAAAAAAAATTAAAGCAGTTTGTTATTACTTCTTTGTATAGGAATTTGAAAAAATTTCGAGATGAAAAATAATGGCTCAAATATGGATACCAGGTGCTTTCGGAGTTGCAATTAGATGCAAAGACGGTGTTGTTTTAGGTAATGACACTCGATCTACCTATGGATACACAGTGAATAATAAAAATGTTGCCAAAATCTTTCCGTTGACCAAGGACGGACGAGTTGCTATGACCTGTTATGGATTAATTGGAGATTTCCAAGCCTTAGCCCGAATCATGCAAGCTCAAGCAAATATCTATGAGATGCGAGAAGGATTTAAGATCTCGGTCCAAGCGATGGGTAAAATGGTTGCAAACTATCTCTACCAACGCAAAATGGCACCTCTTTATGTGATGATTGTCATAGCAGGTGTGGAAGAAAATGGAGATGGTCATGTTTATACATTAGATGCAGGTGGTAGTTTAACCGAAGATGATTACGGAATGGCTGGTGATTCCATGTATTTCGCCTCGGGTATGCTGGAAGCCGAATACAAACCTACCCTTACCGTTAAAAAAGGCGTGGAATTAATGAAAAAACTTCTTAAAAACGGTATGACTCGAGATGCTATGGTGGGTAGTGGAATGGATGTTATGACCATTACTAAGGATGGCACCTCTTCTGAACGTTTTTCCTTAGATGAATTAGGCGAATAAACTTTTTCTTTCCTTTCTTTTTTTTACTCCCCTTGAATGAATTTCTTGATTAAACTCGGATTTTTCAGGAATTTTATAATTTTTTTCGTGTAAACCTAAAAAATTCTTCAGTTCTAGAATTGTTGTAGATCTTTCTCAAAGATCATAATTAAATATCAATTTTTTTCTCTCTAACGTAATCTTTTTGGCCGACACAATAAATTTTCTTCTAATCTAGTAAATGTAGTGTCTCATTTCCTTAATATTATAGTTTGTAAGAAATTACTTATTTTTCATATATTGAGGGGAAAAAATTGCAAACACAGAAATATGAAAAAGTCGATATTGCCTATTGTGGGCTAAATTGCAAGGATTGTAAATCAAAATTTCAAGATATTCGAGAAACTGCTCAGCTGTTACAAGAAAAAATGGAAGCGGTAAATTTTGCTGAAATGGCTAAAGTAATTCCATTTATGAAACGAAAATATAAAGGGTATTTAAAATCAATGGAATTTTTTAAAGGAGAATGTCCTGGGTGCAGAAATAAAGGAGGAAATCCTTTCTGTGGAATTCGAAAATGTGCCACCAAACGAAGCTATTTTACCTGTGCGGAATGTGATCTCGAATATCCCTGTAAGAAATTTAATATGCTATTTCGGGTTCATATTGATAACGAAATTCAAGTATCCATTGAAAATATTAGAAATGTAGGAATCAATCAACATATTGCATCCTTAAATCCTATACTTTGAAAACTTCTTTTTTCTTTTCGGTTATAGCAATTTAAGGATAATTGCTAGCAAAATATAATATATAATGGTGATGGACACGGAGAGAACTGAAAACTTGCCCATTTCCTTCTTAAAGGATTGATAGGTTAAACTGGGTACTTTTTCTGTTTTTGCTAGCTGAATGGTAAATAATATAAAGCTGGATGCTTGTGGAACCATGTTTCCACCTATTAAAATTGCAATGGTAAGGGCAAGGATTAGAAGGGTTTGATCTACAGTATTTGTGAATGTTTCCAAAAATAATGTTGATATTATCGCTATAAATATGATGGAAGTTAAACTTTTAGAGACAAAACTTGCCAGAAGGCTACCTACAATAAGAATAATTAGCATGGCTATAATTAAATTGCCTCCAATAATGAAGCTTAAACCATCTTGGATCATACCAATTGTTCCATTCTCAACCATGCATCCGATCAAAACAAACAAGCCACAATATAAAAATAACAGGTTCCAATTGGCAGTTTTTAACACTTTATCAAATTTAATCCGCTCCACGAGTAATGTAAAAATGGTGATAAAACTTACAACCATAAAAGGCAAGATGTTAAATGCAATACATATAACCAATATAACCAAGTAAATAATTAAGCGGATAAATCGGTTCTTATTGACGATTACATATTCTGGATCCATAATGACCATCAAAATTTGAACATCTTTATCGGAAGGTGAAGGGAGTTTCTTAATAAAAAATTTATCAATCAGAAATAAACTGGTACCTAGTAGGAGAACAAAAAGAATCGAAAAATACTTGAAATACCAGCCCATATTCAAATCAAATCCCGAGGCAATGATTATACTTACAGGAGTTGCAAAAGGAGTTAATAAATTTCCAATTAAAATTGATGATGTTATACCCATTATAAATGGTTTCGTCTCGATTTTTAGAATTTTCGTAGCTCGAAATATGATTGGATTGAAAATAAGAGCAACTGACACATCTTCCATAATCCCAGAAATTAAGGCACTTGCAATACATAGTAGATAGAAGAGTAATCGGATATTTACATGGGTGATATGGATTAACTGGATCGTCATGTATTCAAACACTTTATCTTTGACCAGAATTTTAATGAAAATATCCATAAAAATGAGGAAAGTTAGTGTTTGTAGAGGAATATAGTTAAAAAAGGTATCAATGTCAACTTCAAATACCAAACTGGTGAAGAGAGCTCCAACAATAGCAAAAATCAGAATAAAAAGTGTTGCATCCCAATTTTCTTTTGAATACACCAAGATGAGCGAAAAAATCAAAAGAGCTATGAAAATCTGATTGATCACTGGGAGCATTATACAATTATTTATTTTATCACAAAATAACTTTACCCCTCAATTTTAGTCATCCCACAAAATCATGGGGTGTATTGATATAGATGTTCACGGGCATTTTCCGCGATAAAATCTGTTTTAGTATTTAGGATAAGCAGACTTTCAGTTTTTCCTAGCATCAAATATCCATTTTTGCGTAGAATTTTTGATAGATTCTGAATAACTTGCAATTGGTGGTCGCGATCAATATAAATTAATAAATTCCGGCAGAGTATCACGTCCATTGATTTGATCCATGAAGGAAGAGGTTTGAACAAATTTTGGACAAAAAATTTCACCATCCGCTTAATAGAATGCTTAATTTCAAACCAATCATCGGGTAATGGTGTAAAATAACGATCCACAAATTCTACTGGAATTCCTTTCATATACTGAGCAAAATATTTTCCATCTTTCGCCTTTTCGACAATTTTCGGTTCTACATCACACCCATAAATTTCTATTGGTGTAGTAATGCCAAGTTCTCTACGGATATCATCCAAAATCATGGCTAATGTGTATGGTTCTTGCCCTGAGCTACAAGGCGCGGAAAAAATTCTGAAAGTTTTGTCTGCTGCGAGTTTTTTTGTTTTTAATATCCTAGGAAGAATGTTTTTTCTTAATAATTCGAAAGGGGTTTTATCCCGAAACCATTCGGTAGTATGGATGGTAAGGGAATCTTTCATTTCCAATATTTCTTTAGGATTATCTTTTGCAAAATCAATATATTTCTTGTAGGATTCAATGTTCAAAAAAGAAAGGCGATGAAGAAATCTCCTCTCTAGATACTTTTTTCGATAATTTGAGAGGTCCAAATTACCTTCAAAAGTGATTAAATCTTTTAATTTTTCAAAATATTGGGTGGAATTCTCTGGATTATTATTGAAAAGGGCCTTTTTTTCTTCAATTTCTTTAAAACTCCGTTCAATTAACCTTTTTTTTGCTTCAGCATCCATTTAAAAATAATCCCATCCCACATTATCACAGCTATATTACTGTTCTAAGGGATTTTAGAGATATATGGCTTTTTTTTGGAATAAAAGCGAAAAAAATTTCGGGAAGAAATCAATAAAATAAAAAAAATTAGTTTTCGTTCAGTGAAGATTGTTCCGTTGTTTGTAAAATTTCAGTAGTTCGAATTTTTTCATAAAAATGTTGAAAAATTGTGACTACTGCCAATAAGTAGAGTCCAAAATACCCAACAATCACAAAAGGGTTGTTAGTTACTGCTAAAATTAAAAGCCCGATCATAGCCCCGATTACAGTTCCCCATACAAGACGTCGCATGTTTTTTTCATCTTCGAAAGCATTTTTTTTGTAAACAAAAATAAACCAACTATCTAAGAACACTACAAATATAAAAATCCATGACTGTTTTGTAATTACCACATCAATTATTTGAGTTTTTTTTGAGTTAAAAATTGGAATTCCCAAATTAAACCCACCAAGCTTTTTAAAATCTTCGCACCTATCATTAACCATCATGAAGGAATTAAGCCAAGCTATTTTAAATTCAAAAAAATCCAAGATCCGCAAATTATTCGATATGCTTCTAAAATCTGGATCTGATGCGATCAGTTTTGGAATTGGTCAACCTGATTTTACCTCTCCCGATTATATGAATGATGCCATTATCAAAGCTCTCCGAGAACATAAAACACAATATGCTCCTGCCCGAGGAATTCCTCAATTGCGGGAAATCATTGCTTACAAATTTAAAAACGAAAATAATATGTCCTGGGTCAAACCCGAAAACACAATTGTTACAAATGGAGGGAGTCAAGCTTTACAATTAGCCTATGCTGTCTTAACGAATCCAGGGGATGAAATGATCTTGTCCAGTCCTGCTTTTTTAAGCTATTATCATTTAGCGGATTACTATGGAATAAAATGTGTGGAAGTACCTGCCAAAAACAATTATTCTCCAGATATTGAGGGAATTAAAAATGCAATCACTCCAAAAACCAAATTTATTCTCATTAATTCTCCGAGTAATCCAACAGGGTATGCATTTTCCAAGGAAGAAATGGATGCAATAGTTGCCCTTGTATTAGAACATGATCTCTATCTTGTTAGCGATGAAGTCTATGAAAAATTCTATTTTGATGGAATGACTCATATCAGCCCTGCATCCTATGAGGGAATGAAAGATCGCACTATTACCTTAAACGCGCTTAGTAAAACCTTTGGGGCTACAGGATTAAGATTAGGTTATATTGCCGCTAGTGAAGAAATAATCATTAATATGGAAAAATATATTCAATATACAACCGCGGGAGTCAATCATCCGGTTCAATATGGTGCTATAGAAGGGCTAAAACATGTTGATCGCATGAATATTCCAGAGATAATCGAAGAATATGACCGTAAACGTCAATTTTGTGTTCGAAGATTGAAAGAAATGAAATTCATTGTAGATATGCCCAAAGGTGCTTTTTATATTATGCCTAAGTTAAACCCAGAATGGGGTATGGATGGAGATGAATTTTCGAATGCTCTAGTTCAAGAACAAAAAGTTGCTTGTGTCCCTGGCAGTGGATTTGGAAGCTATTCTAATGATTCCCTCCGCATATCTTATGCCACCAGCGATGAAAAGCTGGAAGAAGGCTTCAATCGGATTGAAAAATTCCTCCGCAATCGAAATTTCCTTTAATTTTTTTAATATAAATTAGGTGTTCAACGTGCCCGAATCAGTATGCAAATGGTATTTGATATGTCCTATCAAGTATTATACTGATAAGGGCTTATTAGACTCCACTTGGGTTAATAATTATTGTTTGGTTGCTAATTCCAAATGTGTTCGGTATCAAATGGAAAATAACGGACAAATTCATCCAGATAATATGTTACCCGATGGATCGATTGATAAAACCCTCAAGGTGTAAAAATGCCTGAATTAATCATACCTCCCCGAATAACTCCTGAAATTGATCAGGAATATTTTGAACAGATCACCAAAGCTGTATTTCAAGCCGGTTTCTCGTATAAAGTTGTTCAAAGTAAATGGGAAGGTTTTAGGAAAGTCTTTCTAAATTTTGATCCACAAATTATAGCTAAGTGGGGTGAAGATGAAATTTTTGCTGCATTAGAATCGAGTTTAATTATTCGAAATATCCGTAAAATCCGGGCCACTGTTGAAAATGCAAGAATATTTAATGAAATTGTCAGTCAATTTGGATCCTTCGCAGAATATCTGCACTCTTTAAGAAACTTAGTATATCCTGAAAAGAATAAAGAAATCTCTAAAAAATTTAAATGGCTAGGGCGCACGGGGACTTTCGTATTTCTTTATTGTGTGAATGAAGACGTTCCATCGTGGGATGAAAGATAATTTTTTTTCGACAATTTTAATGATTTATATTAAATCCGGCTTTATTTAACGCCTCTTTCGCCTTTTGGAGATCTCTACTTTTTACTAGTAGATAATCAGTGTCAAAAGTTGAAATTGTAAAAATGCTGACCTTCGCTTCTGCAAGAGGTACTGCTATTGATGCCAGAATGCCAATAAGACTGAAATATAACGGACCGTCAATCTTTAAACATCGCCAACCTAATTCAACTGTACTACAATCGGGTGAAACATCACGTTCATCTAATACGACCGATATTTCCTGGTTTGTTTGAGTTACCGAAAAGAAATGATCTTGGTTTTTTGGTTTCGGAATGTTTTCGTGAGGGGAGAGCCTGCAAATAGCATAAGTTTCTGGTAAAATAATAAGTGATAATTTCCCCATTAAACATAGTTTAGTTCAAATGGAATTTAAATGATGTTATTCCCCTAAGTGATTTCTATCTACCATTTTTTTAACAATGTTTTTCGATGATGGTTTTTAATTCCTGAATCGTGAAAGGTTTCGGAAGAACATCAATAAAACCATATTTTTCATAATTTGACATGATGGGATCATTTGAATATCCGCTGGAAACAATTGCTTTAACATTCCGATCATATGATTTAAGCCGGGAAATTGCTTCTTGTCCTCCAATCCCTCCCGGAATAGTTAAATCCATGATCACTAAATCATATTTTTCTCCCATTGAGTCTTTTTTCTTATAAATTTCTAATATCTCTTTTCCATCATAAATAGAATCGAGTTTAATTGAGAGTTTCTTGAATAAACGTTGCAGAAGCTTGTGAATGTTGGCATCATCATCTAAAACTAAAATAGATTTATTGATTTTACTCGATATTTGTTGTTCTTCATTAGCTTTAATCGTTTCTGACTCTGAAATCGGGAGGTAGAAAAAGAATGTTGTTCCCTCTTGAAGATTGGAGCGAAAATTAATGTAGCCATTATGCTGTTTGATGATGGAATAACAAGTCGCCAATCCCAGCCCCGATCCTTTAGATTTTGTTGTGAAGTATGGTTTAAATATGCTATCTTTGTGTATTGGCTTGATTCCCTTTCCTTGATCTTTAATCTCAATCAGAAGATATTTTCCCTTTTTTAGAGGTATACTTGATGATTCTTCTAACAATGTTGATTTGACTGTAATCTGAATCACTCCTCCCTCACTCATTGCATGATCGGCATTGATAAGTAAATTCATAAGAACTTGATTCATTTGTCCTGCATCAATAGCGGTTTGGGGAAGATTTGATTCAAAATTGAAAGTTGCTCGGCATTTTGATCCCCTTAAAACAAATTTTGTGGCATTTTCAACAATATCTTTCAAATTTTCACTTTTCTTTATAGGGGCTCCGCCTTTTGCAAATGTTAATAGTTGTTTTGTTAAATTAGTTGCGTTAAAAGTGCCCTGTTCAATATCGTGTAATATATCTGATTGTTCCTCATCTATTTGAGTCATTTGTAATAAATTTACGTTCCCTAATATTGAAACGAGTAGATTATTAAAATCGTGGGCGATTCCGGCTGCCAAGAGTCCAATTGATTCAATTTTATCTGCTCGTAATCGTTCTTTTTCTAATTCTAATTGATCTGTGACATCTCTAAATACTCCTAAAATAAATATAATCTTATTTTTTTTATTGCGTATAGACGTCCGATTTTCATTGACCCAAATATAGCTATTTTGTTTGTTTTTAAGCCTATATTGAATATTAATGGTATTTTCGTGTTTCTTCTCATTTAATAATTGTTTCATCTTGTTATTTACTAATTGTCGATCTTCTGGGTGAATTAATGCAAGAGAATCATTAAAATTGAGATTTAATATTTCATTTACTGTATATCCTAAATTAACTTCAATTGAGGGTGAAATAAAATCAAATTTTCTTGTTTTAAATGCAATTCGATAAATTACATCTGATGAGTGTTCCAAAACCTCCCGAAATCTTAGTTCACTCCGTTTTAACCTTCTTTCTGCTTCAGTTTGTTGATGAATGTCTCTAAGTGTACCAATTGAATAGCAAGGCTGCCTTTTTTCATCCACAATTAAAGTAAAATTGTCTTCCAACCAAAGATAATTATCTCCATAGCATTTAAACCTATATTTCATCTTCAATGGAATTTTCGAACTTGGATTTCTTCTAATTTCTTCATAAAAGTAAGTTTCTTGGTGTTCAAAATCTGTTGGATGAATTCGCGCTTTAAAATCTTGATAATTAAAACTTTCTGTTGATATTCCTGTCATTTTGGTAAAAACTGGGGAAATATACTCCACTTTGTGAGTAATGTAATTGATTCTGTACGATGCATCCAAGGCATTCTTGAGAACATCTTGAAACCATTCTTCGTTTTGTTGAAGCTTTTGTTCTGCTATTTTACGTTCTGTAATATCATTAAATATATTAACAAAATATCCATCTTCCGGTGAGTAAGAATTAACCAAAAACCATTTGTCAATAGAACTTGAATAATACTCGTAAGTAAGATTAAATTTATCGACTATAACTTTATAATAATGTTTTTTCAGTACTTTCAAATAATTTGGACTGATTTCCGATAATTTCTTACCAATCACTTCTTCACGAGATCTACCCGTTAAAATTGTAAATGCAGGATTGACATCCACATAAATAAAATCTATGGGTTCGTCATTGGCATCAAAGACTACATTGTGATAGGAGAACCCATTAACCATATTGTTGAATAGATTTTGGTATTTAAGTTCTTGTTCTTGCTTCTCTTCTTCTAATTTTTTTGTTATTATTTTTGAAACAAATATCTCTGCAATTGAGTTAACCAATGCTTGATTTTTTGGATCTAAAGTTCTTTTATGGGTAGAATTGGATAATGTAATAAACCCAAAATTTTTACCGAGATATTTCATAGGGACAATAAGGAAAGACAGTATTCCTAAATTCGTAAAAATTTGCTTCAACTTGGGAGAAGGAAAATTAAATTTGCTCGTTTGTGCTACAAAAAGTGGATTTATCAGTAGGTTATTCTGAAAGATTTTTTCCGATAAAATTGCATGTTCAAATACTTGTTTGGTTGATTCTACTGATTTATCGTGCCATTCAAAAACTAGGCTGTGGTTGTTATCCTCATTTGGAATAATCACATGGCATGTATCAACTTTTGTAAACTTACCTATAATTTCTAATGATTTTTCGATGTTTTCATCAACAAGATCAAAGGGACAGCTTATAAATAGAGAAGAGATCTTTGAAATAATTGCTTGCATGCCAATTCTTTGTTCAAGAATTTTTGCTGAGTTTGTTAATTCTTCCGAAAGATTCAGGTTAGCCATCTCTTTTTTCAATAATCATGATGTAAAACCGTTGCATACTTTTAAGGAATCCTTATTAGAAACTTATTAAGAAGCATTCCAGTTTTAGTTTTTTTCTCCAACAGTCTCTTCAAAAATTCTTTATTTAAGGAATGGTTTGGATTTCATGTGATCAAGAAAGGATTGGTATTATTTGGGTATGACAAACCAAACCGGTATTCATGGAGCATTTTGATGGGATATTTAGAAAATAATTCCCAGCTGATGGAAAACTACGATTTTATTGCTTTACCGTTTCAACTTTATAAATCTCCTCAACATTCTTCAAAAATTAAGGAAATTCCATTTCAAAACTATGATTTTGTAGTTCTAGCTTTTTCGTTGTTGTCAATTCAAATGAATCAATTTAAAGAGTTTAGTAAATCCACTCCATATTTTTTCAACCAATTTCATCCAAAAATCTTTACGGTGGCAGGAGGTCCTCATGTAACGGCATCACCTCAAGAATTTCAAAACCTTAATGTTGATTTCCTTATTCCAGGGGAAGGTGAAATTGGATTTTCTCAAT
Source organism: Candidatus Lokiarchaeum ossiferum (assembly GCA_025839675.1). Classification (GTDB taxonomy): domain Archaea; phylum Asgardarchaeota; class Lokiarchaeia; order Sigyniarchaeales; family Promethearchaeaceae; genus Lokiarchaeum; species Lokiarchaeum ossiferum. The sequence continues at coordinate 2,895,261 of CP104013.1, read as the reverse complement.
TATTACATACTTTATATAATGCTTCACAAGATCTCCTTAACTATCCTATGCTAAATGGGGTGATCCAACTGAAACCTCAATATTCACCTGGATTACCTGCAAAAATTATTGAATTAGGGGTCACTCCCTCATTTTCAGAGAAATTCCGTCTCTTTGGACCCATTGAAATTTCTCGAGGATGTCCTTATCGATGCAAATTTTGTCAAACAGGGTGTTCCTCAAATAAAATGCGACATGTTCCCATTCAAACCATTCTTCAAAATGTTAAAAGAGCGTCCGAAATAAAATTTGATAAAGTATGGTTTTTAACACCCAACGCATTTGCATACGGTTCTCCAAATGGAATTACACCAAACATAGAAGCGGTACAAGAATTACTAACTGGAATTTCGCAAAAAAATTCTATTAAAGGCATATATTTTGGTACTTTTCCAAGTGAAGTTAGGCCTGAATCTGTAACTCGGGAAATGCTGGAAATTGTCACACCTTTAATGACAAATCGAAAATTATTGATTGGGGCTCAAACTGCTTCCAATCGTCTCTTGAAATCAATAGCAAGGGGACATAACATCGAAGATGTCATCACCGCTGTCGATCTTATGGATGAATTTGGGATAGGTGCAGAAATTGATTTCATTTTTGGGTTACCTGGTGAGATTGAGGAAGATATTCAAGCGAATATTTCATTTTTTAATCAAGTTCTGACTAACAAGGTGAAAAATGTCCGCATTCATACCCATACTTTTATGCCTCTCCCTGGGACACCTTTTGAAAATGAAAATCCAGGAATTATTGATCCTAGAATTTCACATATTATTGGAAAATTGGCAAAAGCAGGTAAAGCTTATGGCGAATATCAAGCGCAAGCGGGATTAGTTAAAACTCGATATGATCAAAAGTAAATTTTTTTCTAATTAGTTTTTGTGAAAAATTCTTATTTGGAAACGACATTTGAATAAATAAGAACGATTTAAAGGATTAAAAAATGGGCATCACAATTATCTCAGAAAATAATTCACTCGAAAAAACCATAATTGATGGATTGAGACTTTTAGAGCAAAAAGGAGGTTTTATTCCAAGTAAGGGTAAGGTTTTAATTGTAGTTGATATGTTGATTCCACAACCTTTTCCTGTATCCTTCAATCCCGATTCTCTAGTTGTTCTAATAAATTTCTTAAAATCTCGAGGAATATCTGAAATCTATGTGCTTCCTGTTGTTTTCAATGGCTATAGTTCTGATGCTCTTCTCTCAAATTATGGGTTAAAAACTTGGATAAACCACCATAATGCAATTTTGGTTGATAGATCAGATGTTTTCGATCAAAAAATTTCCCAAAATCTTGATGGTGAGACAGATCCAACCCTTGAGCCAAGTGAGGTAATAAACGAACCAAATCTTTCTCTCTTTTCACAAATTGATTCAATTGTTCTTTTATCCCAGCTTAAGCAAGATCCTTTATTCGGATTTTGGGCATCTCTTCCTCTATTCTCGGTTTTTAGCAATTCAAATACAAGTAAATCCCCTGAGACTTATCAAGAATGGATTGATCGCCCCTCTCAAAGTTTATCTAAAGAAAAACCCTTACTTTTTATTAACGATGGATTTTCCATTATAGAACAGAATGGGCCATGTATAGGAAAGAGAATTAAAACAACACATTTACATCGGGTTTATTTTGGAAATGATTGTTTAACGTTGGATTGGGAAACATTAATTGATTTAGGGTTTGATCCTAAGCAAAATCCCTTCTTAAAACAAATAAATGAAGAAAAATTCGCATCTTCAGGAAATAATGTGGTAAAAACTCCTGAAAATATCGCAAAACTCGATATCAAGCCTATTCCAAAAGATTTAAACCTTTTTAAGCTTCCTGGACTTTCCCTTCATCTTGGAAATCTGAGTGTTGCCGATCATCACACACTCTACCTCCTACTCTTACGATTTCAAACAATTTTATTCAAAGATCTTTATAATGTTGGAGATTGGATCTTACTTGCAGGAGAAAATCCTCCAGAACCGAATTTTACGGGTAAAGAATATATTGTAGTATTTGGGAACTCTGCAATTCAATCGACTCAAGATTATGCATTTCGCTCAATTCTTAAAAGTTCTTTAAAAGAACCTCTTGAAATTCTTGGTTTTGAAACTGGAGTCACTCGAATTTTGGATGGGGATGAGTTAGAACGAGCAATTATTGGAAAACAGGCAAAATTAAGAAGAAAAAATGAATTATTTCAGTCCAAAATTGATCATCAAATATCAATGATTGAAGAAAAAGAGCAGACTCCTTCTCTAAAACTCCTAAAATTGAAAAAGAAAAAGAAGTTAGAAAAATCAACTATAAGTTTTCATTACAAATTAGAAAGGATCCGTCTCGATCTATCATATAAACACGAAAAGTTACGAATTCAAAACAAAGCACCTGATGTTGTTTTAAATTCTAAAGTAGTGGAACTTTCTAATTATCAACCAATAGGTTTACAGAATATGCTGACAATCGCAAATTTCATCCCTTCCAAGATGATCCCGACGCTTACTACATTTTTGGATAGTATGAAAACGGTCTATAATTTTATAGAATTTGATAAAAAGGAAAGAACGATTCAGCAAAAACAACAAAGATCTAAATTAAAGGCAAAAATCACCGAGATAAATCGTCCAATATTACCTCAGATTAAATCTGAGCTTAAACTTGCTAAACAAACATATAAAGAGCAAATTCAGAAGTACAAACAGAATCGAAAGAATGCATTGGAAGAACTGAAACCTAAGTTTCAACCTCAAATTGATAACCTGAAAATTGAAAAAAAAAACTACTCAAAACAAAAATCCCTAAGATCCGAATCAGTTCTTTTACCAGAATCAGTTTCTAAAGATACTCAAGAAGAAAAACCGGAAGGAGAAAAGTCAAATGAGTAAAATAGATTCGATAAAATCAAAAAATCTTCAAAAAAAAATACATGAGTACTTTGTTACTTGGCATAAGCATTTATCAACTGCACAAGAATATTCCAAGGTTCAAATTCTATCCAACATTGTGATAAAACTGCCATTTCTTGAATTAGAGACGAATTCGATCTTATTTCATAAATTATGGGCTGATTTCTATGCTCTCTTTTTGAACCAGAACCCAGTATCGATAGAATTTGTTGTGGATACAAATGGTGTCATTTTACGCGCATATCTTCATACAGTCAACCAATTTAATATGGTTAAAGAAATGGTAACTTTGGATGTTAAGGAGTTATCCTTGGAAGAAGATGCAATTTATCATCTTGAAACAACCTTTGAAAAATTAACACCTTTTATAAAAAAAAAATTTGGGAGCGATCTCGGAAATATTCATGTTATCTCTGAAACTCTTTTGGAAAAATTTGTTGAAAAATCCGGAAATAATGAAACATCTTCTCCAGCGTGCAGTATTTTTGCTTTGATGGGTTATTTTATAGATCGACTAATTGATGCACAAAGCCAAAATCAATTTTTATATTTTCCAAAATCTGTGGGACTAGATTTCTTAACCTCAAGTCATCAATTTTTTGGAAATTTTAAATATGAGTCATTCTATCGGTATATTGAAACTTTGGCACCGAATGAATCATTTTCTCTTACTTTCAAAGGATCAGACTATTATTTTGCTTTGAAATTAATTAAGCGGTATAGTCGCTTCATAATAACTCCATGTAAAATTCCAGAAACAATATTATCTTGTGAAGATTTTGTTGAAAGGGATGCAAAAATTATGAAATATTTAAAGAAATCCTACCATACTTCTTTTAATTTCATGTTTCAAGTCAAATCTATTGTCCAATATTTAGAAGATCTCTTTCAAACGCCCTTTCCTTCTACCAAAGATCGATGGAATTTGTTAGGAGAGAAAATGTTATCCTGTTACAAAAATTATGGGACAGATTGGAATTGCTATCCCAAACCTAAAATTTTGCGAGAACTTTTCCGATATTCAAAGTATGCTCGAAATTTGACTATTAATCCAAGAAAAATTGCCTTTTGGGCAATTCCATCATTACTAAATAATGCAATGATTCACCAAATAGGTTCTGAGGGGAAAATCCTCCTTATTTTAGGGAATAATGTACAAAACTTAGCCAAATTTTCCTCGAGATTTGATCTTTCAGAGTTTTCATTGGTTTTATTGAGATTTTCACAAGGTGTTTTAGAAGAAGTAACCAAAATCGATTCGAATTCTCTAACTCTTGAAAGCTTGGATACTTCTCATTCTTCTGAAGAACAATCTTACTTACCTCAAATCAAAAACTTGTTAAGTAAAAAATATGGTTTTATTTCTTCAATAGTCTGTTTTTCAGATACTTTGACAAAATCTTTCGTAAGGAACATGATTTTTGACCTTCATTCCGCTAAGTTTTTCTCAACCCGATTCATTTTGAATTTTTTACGTGATTTAAAAAATTCCAAATATTGTATGATTTATCCTCAAAATCGGTTGTATAAGTATCTACTTTCGACCCCTAATTTGAAATTGATTAAAATTTTGTCTCAAATATCGACAGATCAAAATGAATTTTGAAAAAAGGGAAAAATAAAGAAAGAAATCTCATGATTTCTTATAAAGTGGTAAAACTAGCAACAGTTTTTTCATCCAATTTTTTAATTAACTCGATTAATAGTTGAATGGCGCCTTCAACATCATCTAAATCTAACATTGCATGATGGGAATGCACATAACGGGTTGGAATACCGAAAAATAACGATGGTGCTCCAATTCCAGAAAGATGTATCTGTCCTGCATCAGTTCCCCCTCTATTTAAAAATCCTGTTTGACAAGGAATACCCTTTTCTTCTGCAAGTTCCATAACAAACCTTCGGAAAACTGGATTTGCAATCATAGAACTATCATAAACTCCTACAGCAACGCCTTTCCCCATTTTTTGTTCAATAGACTTTGCTCCTGGTCCTCCTCCGCAAATAGTTACATCAAGTGAAAATCCAATATCTGGTTGAATTAATTGTGCAGCTGTTCGAGCTCCTCTACATCCCACTTCTTCTTGGGTTGTGGATGCGGCATAAACAATATTGGGATGGGAAATGTGATCATCAGACAATCGTCGCATTACTTCAAGTGCCATAAACACACCTATCCGATCGTCAAATGCTTTTGCTACTGCCAAACGTGCTTCCTTTATCTCTGGTTCTTCATCAGGTTTGGCATCTTTTTTCTTTTCCTTTCGTTTTCGGGTTAAAGATCGATATACTGCGTAAGGAACGGCAGGATCTCCAACTCGAATTCCCAATTCCTTCACTTCTTCATCAGTAGCGCATCCAATATCAACAAAAAGATCACTCAATTTAGGAATTTTGTCTTTATGTGGCCCAGCTAAAGAACCATTGGTGGTGATTCCAATGATTTTTTCCCCCCCTTTGAATGGTCGGATAAGAATTTCATGACCAATCAAGTTTCCTGGAAAAATACCTCCCAGATTGGAGATTTTTAGAAATCCATTTTTTTCAATACTTTGAACAAGATAGCCAATTTCATCAGCATGTCCAGCAAGCATGATTTTAGGACCCGAAGTTCCGCGTTTGAAAATAACTGATCCAGTTTTATCAAATAAAACTTCATCCGCTAGGGGCTTACCGTAGTTTAAAACCATTTTTTGAACTTCACGTTCGTGACCGGAAGGGCCAAATGCATTACATAATTTTTCTAAATATGCAAGATCTAATTTGTTTTCTGCCATAATTGATTCCTCAGAGAATTAATATTATTTTAAAAAAATATTCGAAAAAATGAATATTTTCGGAATGTTAATATTACTAAAAGCGGAAAGTTTTTGAATGTAACTTTTTAAATGGGAGGGAAATGGGAAAAAGATGATCTTGATTATATTTTAGAATTCTTTATGTTCTGTTCGTTTAATTATTTCTTCTTGTAAATCTGAACCAAGATTAACGAAGTAATCGCTGTAACCAGCGACTCGAACTATTAAATTTCGAAAATCTTGAGGATTTTTTTGAGCAGCGCGAAGAGTTTCAGCAGAAACCACATTGAATTGAATGTGATGCCCATCCATTTTGAAGTAGCTTCGTACTAAATGTGCAACTTTTTTGATGCCACTTTCATCTTTCATTAGGCTTGGCGTGAATTTTTGATTCAGTAAGGTTCCACCTGTTCTAAGATGATCAATTTTACCTGCAGACTTTAAGACAGCTGTTGGTCCTTTGATATCAGTTCCCTGCACGGGAGAAATTCCTTCTGAAAGTGGCCTGCTTGCGAATCTCCCATCTGGAGTCGCTCCTATAACTGAGCCAAAATAAACATGAACAGTTGTGGGGAGCAAATTAATACGATGAACACCCCCTTTTGAATTCGGTCTCCCATTTATGGAATTATATACGATTTCAAAAACATCATGAAGAATATCATCTGCATATTCATCATCTTGCCCATATTTTGGAGTATTTAGAAGAAAATCTTGCTGCAATTTTTCATTCTGTACAAAATTAGAATCCAAAATACTAATCATTTCTTCTATTGAAAGTGTCTGCTTATCAAAAATATGATGTTTGATTGAAGCAAGTGAATCTGTTATGGACCCCATACCAACAATTTGAATATAGGATGTATTGTAATGGGCACCACCCGCATTATAATCCTTTCCGGTTTTTATACAATCATCAACGAATATAGACATAAAGACTGCTGGAAGATTTTGAGCCCATAATTGTTCAATCACCATATTGCCTTTGATTTTTATATCCACAAAATGTTTCACCTGCTTCTCAAAAGCTTTCATAAATATGTCAAATGTAGAAAAATCTTGAGGATTTCCGGTTTGAATTCCAATTTGTTTTCCCGTACGTGGATCAGTCCCATTATGCAATGTTATTTCTAAAATTTTAACAAGGTTGAAATATCCTGTTAGAATATAAGCCTCCTTACCAAAAGCACCAATTTCAACACATCCACTTGCTCCACCATTTCTAGCATCGATTATGTCTTTTCCTTGCCGTGTTAATTCTTGGATTATTGCATCCGTATTAAATATCGAAGGTTGTCCAAATCCCGTTTTCAAGATTTCTAAAGTTCGATTGAGAAAACGATTTGGTGTCTTTTTACTAATCTGCACATTTGAGCTCGGTTGGAGCAAACGCATCTCTTCAATTACATCTAAAATCATATAAGAGAGTTCATTTACTCCATCTGAACCATCCTCCTTAAGTCCCCCCACATTAATGTTGCAAAAATCTGTATATGTGTTAGATTCTTCAGCGGTAACTCCCACCTTTGGGGGTGCTGGTTGGTTATTAAACTTCACCCAGAAAGCTTGGAGTAATTCCTTTGCAAACTCTTTTGTAAGGGTACCCTTTGAGATTTCCATCCGATAAAATGGAATGAGGTGTTGATCTAATCTTCCTGGATTGAATGAATCCCAAGTACTTAATTCAGTTATAACACCTAAATGAACAAACCAATAATGTTGTAAGGCTTCCCACATGGTCCTTGGTGCATGAGCTGGAACATAATCACAAGTTGCGGCAATTTTTAAAAGTTCAGATTTTCGAGTGGGATTTACTTCTGTGTTAGCTAATGATCGAGCTAGATCTGAATGGCGTTTGGCATAAATTATAATTGCATCTGCAGCAATATTCATTGCTTGTAATTGTTCTCGCTTTGCAAAGGCTTCGGCATCATTAAAGAAATCTAAATTTGCTATACTCTCCTTGATATCCTCTTTGAAATCCAAAAATCCTTTGGTAAATAATTGTTTCCCTGCGACTGTATGGCCTGGAGCCCTCTGTTCCATAAATTCTGTAAAAACTCCTGCATCATAAGCTTCAATCCATTCAGGATCCACCTGTGCAAAAATTTTATCACGAATTGATCGATTTTTCCAAAAGGGGAGTACGGTCGATGTAGTTAATTTCTTATCTTCATCTGTCACCTTGAAAGATATTTTCTCCCGATTATTTAAAATTTCCAAATCTTGAAGAGTATGGCAACAAATTTCAGGATAAGTCGATGTTGCTTTTGGGCTGGGCCCTCGTTCTCCTACTATTAATTCCCCTGGATTAATACAAATTGTCTTATTTTGCATAAGATATTTAAAAGATTCTGCTCTTGCCATAGGAGGGCTTAATTTGTGTCCTGCTCCAGATTTATAAAATTCTGTCATCAATTTTGCTCGTTCAAGAGATAATGTTGGGATAGCGGTACGACTTTGAGTTCTCAATGCTTGAATTCGTTGATTCATATAATTTTAACCTCCAATTTTAACAGGAATATTTAGGGTCTCAAATTTTCTTTTTAATTCTTCCATTCTATCAAGTGATGGTTCAAAAAAATTTTCCATTTTATATGGAAGGTTTAGACGTTGATATTTATTTTTACCTATTTTATGAAAGGGCAAGAGATCAATGCTCCCGATATTATTTAATCGTGAGATAAAGTTTATCATTTGGTGAATTTCATCTTCTGTATCATTAAGAGTGGGAATTATTGGAATTCTTATCCAAACTGCCTTGTTCATGGCCGAAAGGTTGGACAAATTTTCGAGTATCAATTTGTTTGATACACCAGTATATTTTTTATGCTTCGGTTCATCAACAAATTTGAGATCGTATAAAACCAAATCAACTAATGGAATAATTTCTTTGAGTTTTGACCAAGAAAGATAACCTGCGGTGTCAAGAGCTGTGTGAATTTCATTTTCTTTGCACAATTGAAGACAAGATTTCAGAAATTCATGTTGAGATAGAGGATCCCCCCCTGAAAAGGTAACTCCTCCATCCGATTCATCGTAAAATAATACGTCTTTCTTAATTTCATCAATTAAATCAAGAGATCTAATCTTTTTTCCAATCTGCTCGTAAGAATTATCGTTATGAAGAGAGTCAATAGGATTTTTTAAGATATGTTCTATTTCATGTTTCTGACTTTCGGGATTGTGGCACCATTCACATTTTAAAGGACATCCTTTGAAAAATACTGTTGTTCTTATTCCTGGGCCATCATGGATAGCAAATTTCTTGATATCGAATACTATCCCGGAAGTATCACTCTTCAAAGTTATCAATAAAATGATTAATTCATGCTTAAAAAAAAGTGTGATTTTAGAGTAAAACTATCAATATAAATTAGGAAAAAAAGAAAAGAAAAAGTGTTAATCTTTTAGATGGGGTTTTCGAGCAGCTAACGTAGCATCCAATCTCCCAACATCCAAATTATGTGGGCCCGATTTGAGATGCTCTGGATTATTTATAGTTTCTTCATATATTTCGAGCATGGCTTCAATGAATCGGTCTAATTCACGTTTATTTTCCGTTTCTGTAGGTTCTACCATCAATGCTTCATGAACTATCAATGGAAAATAAGAAGTGGGAGCATATAATTTACGATCTAAAAGTGCCTTAGCAACATCTTCGGCATTTACACCATTTGGAAGATGGGCATCTATTACAAATTCATGCATACAAATTCGGTCATAAGGTACGGCATATTTCTCATGGAGTGAAACTCTGAGGTAGTTTGCATTTAAAACTGCATTTTGACCCGCCCGTCTTAATCCTTCTGCCCCTAATGCTAAAATATAGGTATAAGCCCTCACCAAAACACCAAAATTTCCCCAAAAACTTCGTAAACGCCCAATCGTAGTTTCCTCATTGTCCATGCAAGCTAACCCTTTTTCAGTAGAGATCACTTGTGGACATGGGAGATAAGGAATTAAATCTGCTTTTACTCCAACTGGTCCAGCTCCGGGGCCACCGCCGCCATGAGGTGTGGAAAAGGTTTTATGTAGGTTCAAATGGATGATATCAAATCCCATATCTCCTGGGCGGCACATTCCAAGAATTGGGTTTAAATTTGCGCCATCATAATAGCAAAGCCCTCCATATTTATGCACAATCTCCGTAATTTGAAGAATATTTCTATCAAACATCCCTACAGTGTTAGGATTTGTAAGCATCAAGCCCGCCACATCCCCTTCCTGCATCGCAAATTCCAGTTGATCCAAAGGAAGTTCACCATTTTCATCAGATTTAATTTCAATGATGTCAAAACCTGCCATTACTGAACTTGCAGGGTTAGTTCCATGAGCGCTGTCAGGTACAATGATTTTTGTTTTCTTTTCGCCCCTTACTTCAAAATATTTTTTGAAAATGAGGATTCCTGTGAGTTCTCCTTGTGCACCTGCAGCAGGATTCAAAGTAAATGCATCCATACCACAAATTTCGCAAAGATCCTTTCCTAAATTATAGATCAACTCAATTGCCCCTTCATTCTCTTCTTGGAGGGGATGAATATTTGCAAAGTGAGGTAAACGAGCCGTTTTTTCATTTATCCGTGGATTATATTTCATAGTACAGGAACCTAAAGGATAGATGCCTGAATCCACTGCATAATTTTTTTGACTTAAATTTGTAAAATGGCGAACAATTTCAAATTCAGGGATATCTGGAATATTTATTTCATCAGTCCGTAAGTTATCTGAAGTGAGTAATTCTGTTAATGGAATTTCGTCGATATCCATTTGAGGTACGAAGTTATTTTTTGTGGTTTCATACCCCTTTTCAAAAATGAGTTGAATTTTATTCATAATAATCACCTTTCTTAAAGGGCTGCCTCCTTAGCAACCCGTAGGAAGAGTTCAATATCTTCTTTTGAATTTTGTTCAGTAACACATACTAAAACTTCTGAAGATCGTTCTGGAAAATAATGAGAAAGAGGTAATGGAGGTAATATATCATTTTCTTTACATTTTCCTATGAACTTATCTACATTAGGGCATTCAATGACAAATTCATTGTACGTAGCCCGTGATTCCTTAAGGTTGTATCCTGGAATTTTTGCCATTTCCCGCTTTACATAATTTGCTTTTTGAATATTTTGGGTTCCAACTTGCTTCAACCCTGTTTTTCCTAAACAAACCATGTATACTAGGCAAGCCAGCATACACAACGATTGATTGGAACAAATATTGGAAAGTGCTTTTTCTCGCCGGATATGCTGTTCTCTTGCTTGTAGGGTGAGAACAAATCCTTCTCCTTCTCCATTAATTTCTTTTGTGACACCAATAACACGACCGGGCATTTTTCGCATCAATTTTGAAGTTGTAGCAAAGATTCCAAGATTTGGTCCTCCAAAAGATGGTGGAAGACCCATCCCTTCTGATACAAAAATATCAATATCATAATCTCCAGGTGCTTTCAATATACCTAAACAAGTTGGATCTGGCATTCCATAAACAATCTTACATTTTTTTGCTTTTTCCCGAACAATTTTTGTTAAATAAGAAATATCTTCGATTTCTCCATAAAAATTAGGGCTCTGAAAGAGAAATCCTGCACAATCATCATTGAGAGATTCTTCCAATTTGGTTAAGGGTACTATTTCAGTCTGAATATTTCGACCCCAGCAATAAGTATTCACCGTTTCAATGTATTCTGGATGCATTCCTTCAAGCATTAAAATTCTAGATTTGCGTGTCGCAAAAGTACACATGGTTGCTGCTTCTGCAAAAGCACTTGCAACATCATACATTGATGCATTGGTCACATCCATTTTAGTTAGGCGGGTTATTGCGGATTGGTATTCATAAATCGCTTGGAGAAATCCTTGTGATGCTTCTGCTTGATAGGGGGTGTAAGCGGTAAAAAATTCGCTTCTACTTATGACATAATCCACTAAACTTGGGATAAAATGATAATAAGATCCTGCTCCAATAAAGGCGGTTCGATATAAGTGGTTCTTTTTTGATAAAACAGTCATTCTTTTTAATAGATCTGCTTCAGATAAACCTTCGGGTAAATTTAATTTCTCTAAAAGTAAACTTTTAGGAATGTCTTCGTACAATTCTTCCATACTTGATACGCCAATTTTGGCTAGCATGGTTTCCATTGTTTTTTTATCATGGGGAACGTAATCCAATTTTTTGGCCTCTTTCTCAATTTAGAATGGACATCACGTATTTAAGAAAAATGGTGGAAAGAAAAAAAAGAATTCAAATTTGAATTATTTAAGTTTTAAAGTGTACCTTTATAGGCAGCTGCATCTAAAAGCTTGTCTAATTCACCAGCATCAGCAATTTTGCATTTGTAAAGGAAACCTTCACCATAACAATCTGAGTTGACTTTTTCTGGTTCATCATCAAGATCTTCATTCACTTCGATGACTTCTCCAGAAATTGGTGCTTTGATTTCACCAACAGCTTTAGCAGATTCTAAATTGCAAATTCCTTCTCCGGCAGTTGCATTATCTCCGACTTCAGGTAATTCAGCAAATACTATTTCACCTAATTGGTCTTGAGCGTGGTCTGAAATTCCGACAATGGCGATATCGCCTTCAACTTTCACCCATTCGTGGGTTTCAGCATATTTTAAATCTTCTGGGATGTTAACCATGTAATTCACCTAGTTTTTTATTACAAAAAAAAAAAGTTAAGTATTAAATTTTCAAATTAAAGATCATTTATATCTTTTAGATATTAAGATGATCGGTATTGATCATGTTTATTCTTGTTTCCAAAATGGAGTTGTAACAACTACCACTTTTTTCCGTTTGGATCGAATTTCTACTTCTAATTCTGTTCCAACTTTAGAATATTCTTTTTTAATTAATGCAAGGGCAATCGTTTTGCCAACACTTGGTCCATAAGCCCCAGATGTGATAAAACCGATTTCATTTGAACCTGCAAAAATCTTATATCCATCCCGCAAAATACCTTTACCAACTAAATTTAACCCTACACTTATTCGTGCAGTTCCTTCACTTTTTTGTTTCAATAACACCTCTTCACCAATAAAATGAGCGTCCTCCTTCGGTTTAACAACCCAACCAAGATTAGCTTCAATAGAAGTGATATTTCGATTGATATCATTGCCATAAAGTGCAAAACAACATTCCAATCGTAATGAATCGCGCGCTCCTAAACCTATAGGTTTTGCTCCCATATCTAGGAATGTTTGGTATAGGAGTTCAGCAAATTTAGCATCACAAGATATTTCGTAGGAGGCAATTGCTTCCTCACCAGTTTTATTATTATCTACTCCAGTATATCCTGTTCGTGAACAAAATATTGGGATATCTCCCTCGGATGTTTTAAGATTGGCATAGGTCCATCTAAAACGTTTCATAGGATATAAATCTACATCGGTCAATGGATTTAATAGTTTTATTGTTTCTTTCCCTTGAACGGCAAATCTTGCTCGTTTAAGAGATAAATCTTCCAAAGATACTTTGAAGTTCTCAATATGTTCAGTTAACCAATTGAAATCTTTTCCTTCGGTTTCATATGTTTGAGCATTGGCAATGATTCGGAATTTTTCTGCAGATTCTCGGTAGATGTATAAATCGTCGACAACGCCTCCCTCTGGATAGCACATATGTTGGTATTGTGCTTGATTATCAACAATATTTATACTATTTGACATCATATGTTTTAGATATGGAATGCAATCTGGACCTTCAAGCATGAATTCGGTCATGTGGCAAATATCAAAGATTCCACAATGTTCACGAGTCCATAAGTGTTCATCACTGACACTTGTTCCATCAAATTTAACTGGCATATACCAGTTTTCAAAATCAACCATCTTTCCCCCTAGTTTTTCATGCATGGCTGAAAGAGGTGTTTTTCGTGGGTCACTCATTATTATCACGTATCATTAATGTAAATCGGAAGATTTTTGGTAGAAATGGTTTCGTGATTTGAAAAGATCCAATCCATATAAATGATGGGGATATGTTGATTTAAACACGCGGAGCTATCTTTACTTTAACTACTAGTTTGATTTCAGTTTGAATTTTTCTCGATACTTCAAGGAATAAAACTAATGGAATACTGCAATTTATTTAATATTGTAATGATAAAGATGAAAAAAAATGAGATAAAATCTCAAATTACTTTTTAGAGGGCTTTTTTTCTGTTTTCTTCTCTTCCCGTTTCTTCAAACGCTGTTGTTTCTTTTCTTGAGCTCGAATTTTGCTTTCTTCTAATCCAGAATCAATAATTGATTCTGTTTTCATTATTTTTAGAAGAGTGAAAGCGTAACCATTATGGAGGAAGAAAATAAAAAGCAGTATTAAAATCACAAATATTTCGGTAATGAGTGAATATGCAAGTAAAGCCAACCCTCCACTCAAAGCAGCCAGTGCTGCAAAAATATTTTCTCCGCTTCCAGAACTTAAGGCATCGATGATCAAAGTGATTATCCAAATGATCAGAGATGAAGCAAGTAAAACGATGGCGATTAATATCCCAACTGCGAGAATTTTAGCTGGAAGGTTATCTTCAGTAGTAGCTTTAGGGGTATATTGGATAAAAAGTGCTTTCATAATCACATTGTTCCCCCATTTATAGATAAACATAGCTGATATCATGGTTCCAAATGATAGAGTTCCAAAAAATCCAATTATTGATAATTGAACCCCAAAGATATAATCTTCACGGAATGTCGTTCCCCAATCGCTTGAAAATGATTCAATTATAGTCCACACAATACCAAATACGATTCCAACAAGAATCAAAACCAATATTCCAAAAACAATTTTGCCTGTAATCCGTTCATTCTTTGAAAAATCATGAATTTCTTCTACTTTCTGGTTATAACGTAGGATTTTGTTGATTAGAAGATAATATCCATTTTGCCAAATATAAATCATACCATATATTAACCCATCTAAGAGAAGAACAATTAGTCCAATTATCAAAACTATGGAACCTCCGGTTAATTCTCTCATGAAACTCCAAAAACCTAACTCGTCAGTAAAAACTGTTGCATCAATTAAAAACATAAGAAATGCGACTATTAAACCAACAAATATTGTGAAAAATGAAATTAAAGCACCTGCAGTAATTATTTTTGCAGGTAAATACTCATCTGCAGTTTTCACTTCTTTTTCTGGAGCTTCCTTGAAAAGACTTTCCATTAAATTCTTCTTTCCACGCTTATACAGCACAACTAAAAACAGAACTAAGAAGAAAATACCTAACAATATTAAACCAGTTATAAATAACTGTGATTGAATTGTTAATTCTGTGAAATTTGAGAATTTCTCTTGAGAAAATATATCTCCAATTGCCCAAATGCCTCCGATTACGGTTACAAATAATCCGAGCATAGTTATCCAAAGAATTGACTTTACAATGACTTTTTTCGCAACTTCTGCTTTCTCTGCTGAAAGTAAAGGCGATTTAGTTGGTGCATCCTCTTCGGTTGTAGGTTTATTCTTATCATCACTCATAATATATCACTTGTATTTAATTTAAAAAATCAACCTTAATAGTGTTTCATTACAAATCGAATCTACAAAATGTTGTGAAAAAAGAGAAGGAAAAAATTAATTGAATAATTTTTCTTTGGATTTGTGTTTCACACTTGTCATCGCATTACGAATTTGAATTAAATCTGAATCTGGATCAATTAATCCCTTTTTCGAACCTTGTACTAAATCCACAGGGACAATTTCTGTTCCTTTCAAAGCGGCCATCTTTCCATAATCCCCTTGTAAAATATAATCACAAGCATGCCATCCATATCTTAACCCAAGAACGCGATCAAACACATTTGGGGTACCCGCTCGCATAGTGTGTCCTAATACAACAGACCGAATTTCATAATGAGCATGACGATCATTGAAATATTTCATTAGATCTTCTCGATTCTTTAATTCTTTCGAAATTTTGTCTGCAATTCCCAATTTTGGTAGTTCAGGGTTACCAAAGGAATCTTTAGGTAAATTGTCGATATCTTCTTGAGTGATGACGGTGAAATCTCTCTCAAGAGATTCTTTTGTAGGATAAGCACCTTCAGAACATGCAATCATGTGGTATTTATAGCCCGAATTTGCCCGTTTTTTTAATACATCAACAATATTTTTTTCAAAATCGAAGGGAGTTTCTGGAAGCAAAATAATATCCGCTCCAGAAGATAAACCACTATACAAGGTTAACCATCCTGCATCGCGTCCCATAATTTCGGTTATAAAAATCCTTTGGTGGGAATGAGCTGTTGTGGTTAAATTATCGAGGGTATTGCTGGCAAGTTGGGCTCCACTGAAAAACCCGAAGGTGAAATCTGTTCCAGCTAAATCATTGTCAATCGTTTTTGGGCATCCACAGACTTTTGCATTACCATATTTGTACATCGCGGCAGCAACTCCTTGGGTATCATCTCCTCCAATACTAATTAACGCATCAATCCCTAAAATTTTAAATTTGGATGCGAGATCTTTGCCGATTTCAATCGATTTTGCTTCCTTCTCTTGAGGATCCTTGATTTTTGCTAGAGCTTTGAAAGGATTAGTTCGAGAAGTATAAAGAATCGTCCCTCCTTTTGTATGCAAATCATCCAATTCCCCAATTTCTAAAACCTGTGTATAATGATCTACCATTTCAGGTGTAATATCTTCTTTATTCATTGCAAAGACTTTCCACCCTTTTATTATCCCGACCATTTCCACATCTATGTTTTTTTCACGATATGCTCGTAATAGAGCTCCGTAAATAACAGCATTTAATCCGGGGCAATCTCCTCCTCCAGTTAAAATCCCAATTCGCATTTTTTCCATTTTTGACCATCATTTCCTAGATTCTAAAACATTAATTATTCCTTCAAATGAGGGAAAATTCAAAAAAGTTGCGTCATGGTATTCTTTGTAAGATATAAAAAATGCTGTTTTAATTAAGATCCATTCCTATTCACATGAACACATATTTTTGAATATGAATCTAAAAGTCATATTCGAGTATTTAAAGCTAAAATTCAAAATTTTTTTGTTCTATAGTGTCAGTTTTGGGCTATTGTCAATATTTATTAGAAAAACTTGTTTAATTAGTATTAGACTCTTGAAAACGAGGGTGCAACGTTCCAAAAAATGATGGAGGAAAAAATTTAAAAAAAAACCCAGATTTTTGTTTGAATTGGTTAAATCTCGCAAGTAGTGCTGAATTTTGATCAATGGAACAATAAATCATACAAACAACTATGGTCGCCGCATGAATTTTATTTTGTCTTTTTGGATGGTGATGTGGAAAACGTCACCTTGATTTCGCCCCTTCGTGGGGTTTCCTCCTTTTACGAACCATATTGGTTCGCTGTTCATGCGGGGCCTTCTCTCCTTTCTTTTTTTGGCTTGCTTTCAATCCTTCAAATTTCACTTTTGTAAAATTGAGTCAATAAGATAGGAAAAAATTGTATATCTAGTTTTCATTAACTAACTTGAAATAATCATGATCCGTTAAAATGGAAATCCCCGTTTTTTCTCCAATGATTTCAATCTGTATATTCCAATCAAAATCTTTGAGTGAAACTGGGTTTGAAAAACTTTCAGCTATCACAGGAATAATTTCATTTGTTTTCAAGCGTGTTTGTCGTTTTCGGATGGTGATTCGAAATTTGGAATTAGAATCCTTAGCTATCGGGTGGTTGGCTGCTAAATCAATAGTTGCCTGTCTGATAAGATCAATTTCGGTTGGAACAACCACATCGATTGGATAAATTTTTTGCAAGAAGTTCACTGAGTTTGGATCATGAACTTCCACACTTTCTTTAAGATGCTTGATTAATTTTCGGGGTTCGCAATCCGTTTGGGCTAAAATTAGTCCGGGATTGCCTGTTTGAGTAAAAATAGGATTTTCATCTCCGATCGCTAAGAGATTAAACCATAATTCACATTCTGCTTGTCGCTCATAAGATCGTGCAGTGGATACGATTAAATTAAAATTCATCATCAGTAGATTCTTCCTCATCACATTTTTCAATAAAACTTGAAATCTCTTGGGTAGAAATTAACCCTTCTTTGATAATATCTATGTTCACATCATCTAAACATTCAACAATTGTGGCACTTTTTAAGTTCCTTCCCTTTTGAAGTGTGCCATGATCCAAGATCATTCCTATTCGTTTATCTGTATATAATTCTGCAAATCTTGTTGAATCAACACATGGAACACCTGAACCATCTTGAGCATATATACCCACTAATATCGGCACAGCTTTATGGATTTTTAGTAATTGAATAAAAGCGGTAAACACAAGATCGTTCGGGATCATTAACTTGATTGTCTCAGAGGGAAAAATGGTATCTAAAATTTGAGGTGAAACAGTTTTTTGGAGTTTAGAAAATAGAGGGTGGGATTTATTTATAGGAACTTGCAATATCAATTCTTTGGGCCAAAATTCTTGAGCCATTTTGATAGCAATAGGAGAAAAAATGCCAATTTCCATTGCTTGTTCAAGTGAATCTAATATAAATATTATTTGGTCTGGAAACAATCCCCAATTCACACTTGTAAAGGAAGATTGCCAAGATGACTGTTCTGGGTTGGCTATTAGACCATAACCTCCTCTATTAAAGGGTAATGCAATTAAGTTTTCTTCTAAATGCGATTCTTTTGCACACTGAAGTAAGAAATCCCATTGCTTTTTTTGGCTATTTTTTAGCTTGACCAATAATCCCATATATGGTTTGTAAGTATATGGCTTGTAAATAAATTTTGGAAGTATAAAAAGGTAGAAAAAAAAAGAACTAGATCATTGCTCCACCGTCACCCAATAATAATTGGCCAGTTACCCAATTAGAGAGATCACAACTGAAGAATAACACGATTCGTGCTATATCTTCTGGTAATCCTCCCCGTTTATTGCGTGAAAATGGTATTGCATTAATTGCTATTCCTCGAATTGCAGCGGGCATCCCTAATTTCATCCCGGGTTTCTTTTCGGCAGTCATTCGGGTTTCTACAAATCCTGGAGCTAGGGCATTTACGCAGACTCGATGTCTGGCTAACTCCCGGGCACAAGATTTAGTGTAGGAAATAATTGCTCCTTTGGCAATTGCATAATTAGCTTGACCGATGTTTCCAGACACTCCAGTAGTACTTGAGAAATTCACGATTTTCTTAAATTCTAAATCGCGATCTTCTTTTAAGAATTCAGCCAAAACAGCTTGAGTACATACATGAGTCCCTTTCAAGTTTACATCAATGATAAATCGTAACAATTTATCATCCATTTTATGAATTAAGGCATCTCGACTAGTTCCTGCATTGTTAACAAGAATATCCACCTTTCCAAAGGCTGCAACGGTATCTGCAACCATTTTCGATACTTGTTCAACATTAGTAACATCGGCTGGACAGGCAATTACATCTCCACCAAGAGCTTTCAATTCGGCAACTGTCTCTTCACAAGGTTTTGGGTCGATATCATTAATTGTAACTTTACATCCTTGTTGAACAAATAATGTCGCAATTCCTTTTCCAATCCCACGACCGCTTCCAGTAATTATTGCTACTTTTCCTTTTAGTAAGTTTTCCATCTTCATTCCTCCTAATTATTGCTCCAATTTGAGCCATAGTCCTCCATCGGCGCTAATTATTTGCCCATTTATAACAATTGCATCATCGGATGCTAAAAAGGCGGCCAGTGGGGCGATTTTATCAAATGTAATTGGTTGATTTGCCATGTCAGTTTGAGTGGCCATGAACCCATCACGGATTTTTTCTCGAGGACCTTGCATTTTCTTTTCAGCAAAGGGTCCACAAGCAATAGTGTTTACATTTGCAAATCTTCCAAATTCTCTTGCTAAACTTTTTGTCAAGCCAACAATTGAACCTTTAAATGCTGAATAAATGGCCCCCATTGACATTCCGGCTTTTCCTACCATACTGGTGATCATTACTACTTTTGCATAGGATCCAGTTGTTTTACGTTGGGCAGAAAACAATTCTCGGACTGCTGCCAATAAATGGAAGGTAGGAGTGATGTTCTGTTCACGTAGATCATTATACATTTCCTCGGAAGTTGAATCTAAACGAGCTTTTTCAAATTTATCGAAATTTGTAATTAAAATGTCCAATTTTCCATATTCTTGGGCGATGTCTTCAACCATTTTTAAGGCTGGATTATCTTTCCATACTACTTTCGTTTTTTTATTGCCTCGATGATCAGTATATTCTTCAGTTTCATACGTTCGATCTTTCATCAAATCGCATTCCACTGCCTTTGATTGACCACCAAGTGCTTTGGCACATTCTTGAGCAATTGCAAAATCAGTATCAACAAGCACTACTTGCGCACCATCATCTAACAATTGCTTTGCTATAACACCGCCGAGGCCCATCTTGAATTTATCTTTCTTGAGTTTTCCAAGATTTCCTCCAATAAGTGCGGTTTTCCCTTCAAATCTTCCCATGTTTTTTCACATTTACGAAGTTGTTAATATATAATTATAAAAAAAAGGATTTCATCCATATTTGGACGATTAAATATTGGTATTTTCCATTATAACGGCAACACCTTGTCCAGAACCACAACAAAGGTTGGCTAATCCGTATTTGGCTTTCTTCTCGTTCAAAATTCGGGCTAAAGTTGCTGGTAATCGGATACCTGATGCTCCGAGGGGATGACCAATTGCTGTGGATCCCCCTTTGACGTTCACTTTTTCCATTGGAATGTTGAAGTGGTGCATACAATTGAGAGCAACGACTGAAAACGCTTCGTTAATTTCCCAATAATCAATATCATCTGCTTTTAATCCCGCATGCTTTAAGGCCATTTCTGATGCTGGTACTGGACCACGGCCCATTACGGAAGGATCTACACCCGCCCATCCCATTCCAATGATTTTAACCATTGGTTTTACATCGTGTGATTCCATAGCTTCTTTGGACATTAACACACATGTCGCAGCACCTGCATTTAATGGAGATGCCATTCCTGCGGTGATTACTCCTTTGGTAGTTCCAAAGCGTTCTTTGTATTCCTTTTTCTTGAACTTTGGATGTTTATATCCACCTCGGAATCCTGGATTACTGGCAGGTGGTAAAGACATTGTTTTTTCTAAGGTAACTCCTTTTCGAACTGCAAGATCTCGTTCTACTAACATTGGCTCATCAAGATTTCCTTCTTTATGACCCATTACCGGAATAAGTTCTCCTTTAAAATATCCCTCATCATAGGCTTTAGATGCTAAATTATGACTTCTCACTCCCAATTTTGCCATATCTTCTACTGTAATATGGTCACTTTCTTCTTCAAAAAGTTTTTGTGCCGTCTGAAGCATTTGAAATCCTGTCATAATGTCAAGATCTCCACGATAGAAAATATTACCCTCTGTTTCTTGCACTAAGAAAGTTGGAGGTTTAATATTTTTTTGAAGTTGCATATCCATTGATTCTTGATACATGTGTTCGGCTCCGCTACATACTTCAATGTCACCATAACCCGTCATAATCGACATGACTGCATGATGCATTCCAGACATAGCAGATCCACAAGCTCGATCAAAGAATAAACTTGGGACTGTTGCAGGCATGCCGCCAGCAAACCATGAATTTCGTCCAGCGTAACTCCAATTGTGGCCCACAGGAACGGAACATCCAATGGTAAATTCGGACACTTCTTCTGGTTGAACTTTTCCTTTTAATCGTTCTTCAAACATATTACGGAGTGTATATCCGACTAATTGATGGCTTGAAACTTCACTAAAAGCACTTCTTTCTCGTGATGTGGGTCGTGCACGTGAGAATGGTGTGCGCACATAATCGACCATGTAGCATTCTTTAAATGTCATATTTTTCACTTTATACAATAATTTTTTAGTTCAAAATTACAGTAATTGGAATATTTTCGGTGTAGTTAAAAAAGCCTTATTTACGAAAATCAATTATTTTGGTGAATTGATTTTTTTATAAGAATTATTTCATTGGTAGATAAGCTTAAAATTCGAAGAAAACGGAATAAAAATGGTCAAAAGGGAAAAAAATAAGAAAAAACACCAGATTTTACAATTCGGCTTCTTCTTGATACACTAAGTGACGATCGATCCACGCCCACCACTTGTCAGTGTCTTCTTGTAATACTTTCAAGACTTCTTCATCCACCTTTTTGAAGCGTCCTTGGTTCTTCTTATTGAAATATTCTCCCAAGGGCTTGCGCTTGGTTTTGTCATGCATTCGTACACTTTTACCGTTTAAAGTCAACTTCCCATTTTCTATCTCATAGAGTGGGAAAATGCCGCAATCAATAGCCATCTGCGCATGTTGAATTGTATCCTTCGCTTCTGAGCGCCATCCTGGAGGGCAGGGGCTCAAAATTTGAATATAGCGGAATCCTTTGATGTCCTTGGCTTTTTTAAATTTATCATACAAATCCATTGGATCTGACACGGAAGCTGTCGCAACATAAGGGACATTATGGGCTGCCACGATCATGGGCAAATTTTTCTTGTGTTGTTCTTTTCCATAAGGTGTTGTTGTTGTAACAACTCCATGAGGGGTCGAACTACTTCTTTGATTTCCGGTATTCTGGTAGGCTTCATTGTCATAACAGACATAAATGATGTCTTCGTTGCGCTCAGCGGCGCCACTTAATCCTTGAAGGCCAATATCGGTAGTGCCTCCATCGCCGGCCCAAACCACAACATTGTAGTGGCCTTTACCTTTCGTGATCAAACCATGTTTCATACCCGTAGCGGCAGCGGTTGCACCTGCAAAAGCCATGTTAAACCAAGGCCAATCAGGGGCGGATTTGGGCCACACTCCAGTGACAACATTGCTGCAGCTGGCGGGGGAAATAGTAACGGTATATTGTCCCAGAGCTTTCATGGCCCAGCGGAGGGCCATGTCTAATCCACAGCCTTGGCAGGTTGAATTACCAGCAAGGAAATATTCGCGTCGAGCTTCGGGAATATTGATTAAATCTTTTATTTTTGATTTTGCCATGTTAATCTCTCCTATATATCTCCAAAGTAAGGTTCTGAAAAGTCTGCGGGCTTTTCGCCTTCTCCAGTCATCAATCCGGTCCAATAGGTGCCAAACATCTTATGTTTACGGGCTGGTTCCACACCGGTGTCCTTATATTCAAATAATATTTTGATTTGTTCCATTTGTTGATCAAATGTAGTATCGCGTCCACCTATACCCGCAACAAAGGGGATTATGTGGGCATTTTTGGCTTCAGGATCTCGTTGACATACTGCCATGATATCAGTACACACTGGACTGGCGGTTGGATTTCCAAAAGCAATGGCTCGATCAACGACTCCGACAACGGGAATCCGTCTAATATACGATAAAATATCTTCAGTTGGGAACGGTCGATAGGTGCGAATGCGTAAAGCTCCTACTTTTAATCCCATTTTTCGGGCTGCGTCCACTGCATCTTCGGCTTGTTTGGCAATGCCCCCGTAGCCAATTAACAGAACTTCGGCATCATCGGTCATATAAGGTTCGACCATTCCATTTCCATAACTTCTCCCAAATTTGGCTTTAAAATCGGCCATCACTTGTTTTATGACTGGTTTAGCCCGTAATTGTGCTTCTTGAGCTTTAATCCGGAATTCCGCATAAGTTTGCGGCATAATCATGGCACCACTCATAATAGGGCGATCTCCATCAACCCAAATGTGTGGCCATTCTTCGGTTTTTGGGCGCACAAATTGTTGTGCTTCTTCCCAAGATATTCGTTTCACGGGTTTCGCGGTGTGACTTAAAACAAAGCCACCATAGGCGGGGAAAAGCGGAAGCATTACATCAGGATGTTCGGCAATGTTATAACTCATTAAGATTGTATCATATATTTCTTGATGGGAGCTTAAAAATTGAATTAAAATCCCAGAATCTCGCTGGTTCATAATGTCTCCATAATCTGCCCAAATATTCCATCCTCCACCAGTTAATGCACGAGCAGCGATTGAAAGTACTACGGGAATACGTGCACCCACCATCCAATGGACCATCTCGGACATATAGAGAAGTCCTTGTCCCGCTGTTGCGGAATAAGTTCGAGCTCCTGCAAATGCTGCTCCAACCAATCCTGCTCCAACAGAGTGTTCCGATTCCATTCGAATATATTCAACTTTTTGCCCTCGGTCAAGAAATTCTTTTTCTCCGACCAATTCACTCAGTTTTTCAACAACAGTTGTTTGAGGGGTAATTGGATATGCAGTCACACAATCGATATCTGCATCCATAGCCGCATATGCTGCGGCTAAATTTCCTTTTAATGGACCTTCTTTAAATACCATAATATTTCACCTAATTTGACTCCTTTTTCATGTCGATGCATTTCTTTGGGCAATTATTTGCACATACTCCGCATCCTTTACAATATTCATAGTCGACATATACTTCTTTGGTTTCATCATTAACTTTGATCGTCCCTTCAGGACAATACATGAAACAGAAGTAGCACTTGATACATTGTTCTTGATCAATTACAGGTCGAAAAGTTCGCCAAGCTCCAGTTTTTCCAGCACTTCCCTTTATGGGGAACGAGACTGAAGCGGGAGGTAATTCCCAATAATTATCCCAACATTGTATTTCTGGACGGTCGTCTCGACATTTATTAATAGATTTCCATTTTTCTTCTGTCATTTTATCGCAACTCCACAATTCTTTTTGCCGCTTCTACAGCGGCTTTGTAATTGGCTTCACCTTTGGAACCAAACTTCTTCGTGGCAATTTCTCGAATTGTTTCTAAATTCAAACCTAAGGTATTTTCGCCAGATTCGTCTTTATATTTGATTTTAGATAGTGCCCCTAACAATGGGACATTTAAAATTGGATATCCCGATGCTAATAGATTCATTTCTAATGCAATATCGGTCACTGGAGAAGTATAGATTTTTGTATTTTCCGGAAATTGGCTTAAATCAACCTCTGAATTAGTGTTAATTAACACTGTTCCATGTTTAATTGCGTCAGCCACACCAGGTAGTGCCAATAAAGAAGAATCATAGATAATTGTAATATCGGCGTCATCTACAGCGGCAAAATTTTTGATTTCACGAATTCGCGATATTTTGGAAAATGCTTTAATTGGAGCACCTCGTCGCTCAGCTCCAATTTTAGGAATAGATAATACATCTTTGTATCCATCCGCATATGCAACTTCACAGAGAAGTAAGGCTCCCGTAATTGCACCTTGACCTCCCCTGCCGTGGCAAGTTATTTCATAGATTTTTTCATTGGTCATAAAAATTCCTCGAGTAAAAAATTCACTTAGTTTTTGAAAAACGTCACAATTTTTAAATGGGGTTTTTGTGTCTAAAATTTTCATTTTAACACCATTAAAATATCAAGGCGACGTTTTATCGATATTTATTGATTTTGTATATATACTCTAGAAAAAAAAAAGCTTCACCTTTGTAAAAAAAAGGCTTTTTATATAAACAAAAAATTTTTCCATAATGCCTAACTCATTGTCCTATGGGGAATTCCATCGAAGAAAAAACATCCTTAAAACGAAGTCAAGGGACTTATGAACTTCCTGAAATCACTGATGATCTATCTTGCCCGGTATGTGGTAAAAAAACGTTAAAAATGTCCCGTACATTATATAAGCTTCCAGATGGCGATGATATCTTTATTTTACTCCTCGAATGCAATGAGTGTAATTATCGAAAAACCGATATGATCAGCATGTTTACAGCGTTTCAACCAGGTGAATACCGCCTTTGTGTTGATGATGGTGACCTTACTCACAAAATATTTCGTGGAGCCACTGGAAATCTTGATATTGAAGAAATTGGCGTTTCTATTGAACGAGGTCCTGCAGCAAATTTTGATTTTACAAATATTGAAGGGATTTTATTAAAAATCGAAGAGAAGTTGAAGTTCTTTTTAGAGACTAATCCGATTGATTCCATTGAATGGAAAAATTGCAACGAATCCATAAAGCGTCTCCGAAAATGTATGGCTGGAGAAATGGTCTTTAATGTTGTTTTAAAGGATACAGATGGGGGTTCCTATATTACACCCACAAGTGCAGATAAAATGACATTTGTTTCCTATAAAAAGAAAAAAGATCAACCAGATAAAAAGAATAGTTAAAAAAACGTAGTAATTTGAAGCGGGATTATTCTTCCCATTTACCTTCGGCTTTTAATTTTTCTTTCAATTTTTCCAATTCTTCAGCACGTTTTTTCTTTTCAGCTTCATAAGCCGCTTTTTCTTCATCGGAAACGTGTTTCATGGCAGATTTATCATGCTGTTCAATTTCTCTTTTAAGTTCATCTTCGCTCATATTTTTCACCGTATAATCAAAATTGTTTATTGTAAGATCCACAATAAATATCTTATTTTTTACTTTGATTTTTTCCCCTATTAAGTTTTACACACTTATAAGGAAATGTTTCTCGATATTAACAACCAATTTAATCAGCCTTCGACTTTTTAGTTAGCATCAAGATCATGGTATATGCCGATTCCTTGCTGTCATCATAGTATTCCTCGATGGTTTCAACAATTTTAAAGCCATGTTTTTTATATAAATTAATCGCTTTTTCATTACTAACTTTCACATGCAGTTGCACAACTTGTACATTAAACCGTTGTAAATCGACCAAAGTTCGTTGGAGAAGTCGATTTCCAAATCCTTGCCTTTGAAATTTAGGATGAATCGCTAACGTAATCAATTCTACAGCTTGGGTTTCCTTAACATTTTCTTCTCCCATCATATTGGAACAGATTGAAAATCCTACCAAACTCATATCTATCGGATTGATCATTTTCAAAAATAGAATTGAATCTTTAATTAATCGGTTGATGGTATTGATATCATACCCGTCTTGTTCAAAGGCGAAAAGTTCCACGCGCATAAGTTCAATAATATCAGAATAATGTCCCGGAACGATCATCATAAAGATTTCTATCTAAATAAGGAATCCCTTTCCTAAAAAGGTAATAGGGGGTAAAGGCAATTCTGGAAAAAGATATCATATCTTTATATGGAGTAATTATCCATAATAATATATTAAAAAAAATGTGTAGGATTAATATGCAAAACCATGAATTATTAATTCAATTACTTGAAAACGTTAATAAATTTGATATTTCCATAAAAAATGATAAAAATACTTTAAATTATTTGATCAATTGGCTGAAAATTCATTCGATTCTTCAAAAAAACTACAAAAACGATGAAAATTTTAGTAAACTAGATGTAGAAGACCAAAAAACAATACAAAATCTTTTAAATAAATTCCAGGATGAAATCATCCCCAATATACAACTTTATATCCAACAACTAAAAAAATTGCAGAAAAAAGAACTAAATGATCTTTTTCTCTCACACTATATGGATTTTACCAACCAGTCAGAAGAAAATAGTTACATTAACCCCGCGATATCACGACAAAATCTATTTGATTCCTTATTTTTTCTAAGTATTTTTCAGTTAGTGGTAGCACCCGCTATGATCAAAATCGCAAGATCCAAAATACTAGATAAAATAACTTCTTTACCTCAAAAATCAGAAGAATTAGAGGATATATTTCTTCCAAACATGGATGCTTTAATTTCTAATGAATCTATTAATCCGGCAAATAAAATACAAACAACCCCCATTAAAACATTTTTTGATCATGTAGGTTCTGATCTCAATAAGTGGTTTATTGTGCAAAAGAATAATGTCATTAATATCCAAAAGAAAATTGAAGAAAATAGTAATCATTTTATGAAATCTATTGAAAAACATTTGGAACAGGCTAAGCAAACCATTAAGTCAAAACAAATCGAAAGAAAAAAAAAACGTATCGAACGAAGGAAAAATATCCAATTGGACCTTAGACAAAAAGAACGACAACGGGATCAAGATCTTTTATATCAATTCAAGAATGTTATGCGCATTTCTCAGCGAATAAAACGAAATGATGTTGCTCGGGCTTTATCTATTCCGGAATCAGAACTTTTGCAACGCTTAATTCAGTGGGGGGATCAATATCCTTTTAAAATTAATAAAGATGAAATCATTGTGGAAGATCTAACAAAATTTGTTTCGGTTTTAGATAATCAATTTGAGGAATGGGAAAACCTCGAACAAGTGAAAAATGGAAAAATTTGATTGACCTCTCTTCTATGATGAAGTAGAGATTAGAAGATATTAAAAAAGATGTATTAAGAAATGTTTTGTAATTCCTTCAAAATATAATTTATAGCCTGTGGATCCTCAAAAACATCATGTCCTTTTCCGTGAAAAATCTTCAATTTTGCTTCAGGAATTAGATCATACATCTCCTCGAAACCTTCTAATGGCATATAATAATCTTGATCTCCACAGACAATTACGACGGGGACTCTAATTTTACGTAAATTTTCATCAGCATTATGATTTTCTTCCGCTTGGTATTCTATTAACACATCTTGAGAATAGGTTTTATTGCTTGGTTTCTTACTAAAGGTTCCTAGCAACCAGATCAAAGGTTTAATAACAGTTCGTTTTAATCCTTTAGGATATACAGCTGTAGCGATTAATGCGAAAGCACTCCCAAATTTACCTTTACTCAATAGACGTGCATATTTACAATCAAGCTGGAGACCAATTTCTGAGGTTTTATGGGATGCAGATAATAATATAAATTTGTCTGCTAAATTTGGATATAAAGCACAAAAATGTTGTAATATCATTCCTCCATACGAAAATCCAATAACCCCATGCACTTTTCCCCCCAAATCGTTTTTAATCATCTCAGCATAATCTGCAGCCATCTGAATTGTTGTATATCCTGAGGGAAGATCCGATTTTCGGCTGATAAGATACAATGTATAATTTTCAATAAGCGGAGTAAATGGTTTGGAATAAAATTGTAACATTATTCCATGGGGTATTTCGTTTCCTGGTCCACCCAAAAAGAATAATACTTTTTTTTCACCCGTTCCCAAAGCCACATATTCTAATCCATTCGAAAAGTGTCCATATTTACTTTGATGTTTTGGCATTATAGTCTTATCATGGGCAGTATATTAATTAAAAATTTTGTTGGATAACCCATTTTTGTCCTTGGGGATAAATCTGAGGAAGTGCGAGTTTTGGGCTTCTCCATTCTAAGAGATGATCATCTTCAATGGGATCCCATTTTTTAGTAAGTTTTTCTCCTAAATAATATACTCCTTGGATGAAGTAGTATTGTCCTTGGTGGGGAGATGAAAAATATTCTCCTGTTTCTGCGATTTTTTTTCCTATCTGAATCTCCCAGCCCAATTCCTCACGACATTCTCGGAGTAAACATTCTTCATCCGATTCTTCTTGTTCTTTTCCTCCTCCTGGTAAAAACAATCCCTTTACAGTTCGTACAAAGGCAATCTGATGTAATTCATTTTGGATAATAACATAAACTCCAGGTCGATTAATATATATGATACCTGCTTCCTTTTTACCAAAAATTTCCATCGTTTTCCCCTACCATGGAACACTTTTATGACCCGTCATATATGAAAGATTATTTGCCAAAATTGTGATGGTTGGAGTAATGATTATCATCATAATTAGGACATGAGGAACATGGGCTGAAATTGGAAGAAATACAAACCATCCTGCTAAAATGAGGCATCCACTTAAGAAATCAATTTGATCCACTATCCAGAAGGGCTGTCCTCGTTCAATATTTTTACGCCGTTTTGCCCAGCTCCCAAAAAGGTCTCCAAGAGCAGCACCATACGCACATAAAAACACTCTCGGGATTAATTTTAGAAATGTAAGTAGTGAAGGATTTGAGGATTTGTCCCCAAGGAGATATAAGGATAGATCAGCTAGGAGCAAATCAGGATCGTTGTTGTAGAAATTATAGAATACATTGGGATCCGCAACAAAATTTACCACTGCGGTCTCAATGGTTCCCCATTGCCAGTATAGGATAGTATGAATCCCCAAGGCAATTAGTCCACCTGTGAGAGGACCTAAGAGAAATCCTCGAAGAGATTTACCTGGACCAAATAAACGTCGTCCATCTTTCGCAAGCTTCCCATTATCTAATGGTCTGCCGCCTCCCACTACCACCATCATGGCATCTGCTAAGTAACCAGGCATGATAAAAATAATCCAATAAATTACGATACACCACCAATCGCTTAGCCTCCCATATTTAATAAAAAAATAAAGAAATTGGATGAGAATCCCCACAATGCCAGCAATGCAGAGAATTTGTGCAATTTTTTTATTTTTTTGATCCTTCGGTGATAGGGATTTCGATTTCTTTCGGGAACCCTTTAATGTCATGAGGTATAGAAATTTTAGAATTTAAAAAGAGTTTTTGGAATTTTTCACAACCTTCAATTAGTAGACTATGATGTCATTTTGGAAACTCAATCTTTTTGAAGAAGCTTCACGAAATAGGATTAAGAGATTTTGAAAAACACAAGTTCAGTTCAAAACTTTCAGAAGGTATGAAAAATCATGACAGAAACAAGTTCAAAAAACCCATCAGAACCTTCAACTAATATTATGCTTTCCTATGGTTCCGGGAAATTTTTAGTTGAATTCTTTTCTGCAGCCTTTTCGGTGCTAGTTTTCAAGTATTATGAAACTAACTTGCAATTGGATCCTTTATTGGCAGGATTGGGAATTATAATCTATTCCATTTATAACGCAATTAATGATCCCATTGTTGGATATTTCACAATTCGACCAACTCGATTTGCTAAAAAATTTGGTCGAAGATTTCCTTGGATAGTATTCGGGTGTTTTATCTGGGTATTTACAATAATCTTAATTTTCATCGTCCCAAGTTCGTATAAAACAAATCCAGAAAACCATCAATTCGGTATATTCCTATGGATGGCATTAAGCGTCTGTATTCATGATACTTTCTTCTCAATTTGGGAATTAAATTATCAATCATTGTTTCCAGATAAGTTTCGAGGTAATAACATTCGTTCTAAGGCTGCTGGGCTTGCCACTATTGTTGGTGTATTGGGGATTGCTTTAGGAAACTTGCTCCCCACCTTTATTATTCCTTCTTATGAAGATACAGGCAGATATGTGCTGAATGCAATTGTTTTCGCTGCAATAGCGCTAGTTATATTCTTTCTAATGCTTCCGGGTGTACGGGAGGATCCCGTCATGATAGAGAGATATTTACAATCTCTGGAAGACATGAAATCAAACGAAGAAAAAGAAGCATCCTTCTTCACTCAATTAAAAGGGGCTTTTAAACAGAAAAATTTTGTAGCCTTTATTTTATTCTATTTCCTTTATCAAGCTTGCACTATGAGTCTTTCAGCATCTGTTGATTATATTGCCGATTATCTTCTACCTGGAGAGAAAAGTGATACCACCATTATTTTTGCTGGAATGCTAGTGGGTGCTCTAATTTCGGTCCCATTTTGGGGTTTTATTGCTAAAAAAATTCAAAGTAATCAAAAAGCTTTAATTTTATCCGCTTTTGTTCTCATTGCTGGTTTAGTTCCAATGATATTTGCGAAAACCTATGTTGCCTATACTATTGCAATCACGATTTTTGGGATGGGTTTTGGAGGCTATTGGTTCTTAATTACTCCATGCATGGCTGATGTGATAGATGAAGTAGTTGTAAATACGGGAAAACGTAACGATGGTATTTATATGGGTTTCCGTGCCTTTTTTGGACGTCTTTCTTATGCTGTTCAAGCATCCAGCTTTGCGATTGTCCATACCCTTACCAACTTTGACAATCGACCAAATGTAGATCAATCGACTCCTGCTCAATGGGGGATTCGAATTCATTCAGCAATCCTCCCGATTATTTTTATGTTGCTTGGGGTTCTAATATTTTGGAAAATGAATACTTTGAATCCAGAAAAAATGAAAGTTATCCATCAAAAATTGGATGAAATGGATCTTTAATTTTTTTTTACTTCCAATTCTCTCCAGAAAAATGTTTCATGCATTTGCATCAAATTAAACTCATTTTTTCGAAGGAATTGTAGGCAAAATGTTCTCAATTATTTCTGTTTTCACATTATACAAGATTTCTTCTGTAATCTCTGCTAAGGAAGTTATTTCTTCAAGGTTATTGCTAATGATTGTTTGAATGATGGATCTATCATTAAAAAATCGGATTATTTTTTCTGGAACAAGTATTGTCATCAATGCTAAATTTGAATCCGCTAACCGCTTGTCTTTATTTGTCTTATCTTTTATTATATGGGAAGAAATCAAAGCTAAAGATTGGTTTGGTGCCGAAATTGGTAATGGTCCAAATAATCCTTGATGATATTCGCCTCCTTGCCCAATAGATACTGAAATAAACGTTGCCATACGCATTCCTTGTATCTCATCCAATTCTTCAGGTCGATCAATACCTGCTATAATATCAGGTCCCAAATCCGATATAGATATGAGCAAAATTCCGATTTTTTCAATCATTTCTCTCTCATCATCCGAAATTTTTATTGTATAATTCAAGGTGTTGAAATATTGGATAAACAGATCTGCTAGTTCTTCGCTACTGTATTTTTTTCTTTCTAGATCTTCCAATATTACGTTACCAATTCTTTTTAGAGATTCAATTTCCTTTTCTTTAGCCAGTTTTATAGTAAAATTTAAATTCTTGATTGCTTCATCTCGATTTTCTGGACGAATTGAAATTAAAACGGCTTGTAAAAATTTCGCATGAATTAAATAAGGTAGTAATTGATTTTCTTCGCTAATTTCAACAATTTCTTCCAATATTTTGCTTGCTTTGTCAATTATATCTTTATTTTTCGTCACTTTATAATTCTGGATGAAACACTCCACTAACGTCAATTTAAATTCTATTATGAAATTCTTCTCAATTTCATCAGATAAATAGAATGAAATGTCGGAAAGTACATAATCAGCGAAAATATAATCGGATTTAAGTAGTGAGAGTTTCGCTAAAATCAAACTAATTTGTAGATTTCCTAGTTGCATCTTCTTTTGTCTCGCTAAATTTCTTGCTTCCTTTAAGTAGGCATAAGCGGCCTCAAAATCATCAATAATTCCTAACAACTCCGCTAAACTACCCAAGGTTTTAATGAATTCATTATTCTCTATTTGATTTAAGCGATATAATGCTATTGCTTCTTTAAACTTACTGATGGATTCTGAGTAATTACCTTTTCTTCTATAATGAAGTGCTATTTCTGATAAGTATGTTGAATGCAGAGCTTTTACTGATTTTTGGGCAATTTTCATTCCCACATTATAATAATTCTCTGCATTTGCCCAATTTCCTTTATTTGATTCTAGCAATCCAAGATTGATATAAAGATAGCATAACATGTCTGTATAATTTAATTCCTTAGCGGTTTCCATTCCTATTATTAAATATTCTTGGGCTTTTTTATAATTCCCTTGATTTAGATAAAAATCACCTAAGTTATTAGCTAAACTTGCAAAAATATCGTATTTTTTTTCCAATTTAGCAAGCTTAAATGCTTCATCCAGAAAAACCACTGCTCTACTACTTTCACCTTGAGCCTGCATAATAATTCCCATATTATTCAAAAAAGCAATGTACGAATCAACATACAACTTTTTATCAGTAATAAACGACATTCCCATTTCACAAAATTTTTTCGCAGCTTTATAATCTCCAAGTAAGTATAAAACATGAATCATTTTTCGACAAGCAAATATTATTCCAAATTGATATTGTTCTTTGATTTTCTCAAAATTCGTAATTGCATCAGTAATAATATCCCGTGATTCGATTAGCTTACCCCTCTTTCTAAGAATTTCTCCTTCAGATAGAAGAAGATGGGAAAATAATATTGGATCGTTCTTTTCATCTAATTTTTCTTTTAAACTATATAGCTTGGTAGTACATTCTCCATAGCTTTGAAGTTGATTAATCTCACTTTCTAAATTGAGATATTCTTCAATTAAAGATAGGAAATCTGAAGGTTGTTCCTTTTGAATCTGCTTCAAAGCTTCTCCAAGAATATTCTCTTTATAAAAATACCACAATTTTGAATTGTTGTAGAAGTCAACTCCTTCCATATTGGGGAAAGTTTATTGAAACCTTAAAATATTGATATTATTAATTAAAAATTGCTACGAGATTAATTCTAATAGAATTAAGGAAGATTTAATGAATAAACCATTTTCATGATCTATCCTTTTAGGTGTTTTTTGTACTTATTCCATCTATTTGGGTCGGAGATTAAAATTTCTTGAGATAAAACATGAGTTATTTTTTATATTTTTGCTAATAATTGCATTAATGCTCTCGGGATTTCATCAAATTCTTTAACTGGGACATAATAACCCCGCCCTGCTGCCGCTATTTGTCGACATACTTGTTGACCTCGAGTTTGCTTCAGTTTAACTTCTTCTGGAGGCATATTAATCACATGAAGTTTAGGAAACTGTCGAGCCATAAATAAGGGGTTTTTTCCGCGATTGAAATCTCCATCGGTGATCAGGATTCCAACTTTTTGTCGATTTCCAGGATTTTTTTTTAATTCCACTATCCCCCGATGTAAGGCTCGGGAAATATTCGTAAATCCGACCGCTTCACTTTCCAAAATTTGGTCAATTAATTCTACGATCTTCGTTTGGGTTTTGATTCCTTTGAGAACATGGGCTTCTGAATTAAATAAAATAACTGAAGTGAAATCCTTAGCCATAGCATAGGAAAGAACACTCGTTGTCAACGCTGCATTAAGCAACAGTTTACCAAACATGGATCCTGAAACATCTAAAATAAGTACTACATTTCGTTTCCGTTGTCGTCGTTCATACCCTACAATATCTGAGTGCTTGAGATAATTTGCCCCGTTTTGAATATAATTGAAAAGTGTTGCATCCAAATCAAATTCAGGCATGCCTGGATAATAACGAACGCGATGGCGTGATTTTCCTTTACTACCTCTTCCAGAGATATTTAAAGAAGTTCGTAGGATGATGGATCGGGTTAATCGCTGTAACATAACTTTGAAATGCGGAGGTGCATGAGATCGAACCATGAAATACAATTGAGGAATAAAAGAATCACTCTGATTTTTATGTTTTTTGGCGAAGAATTGCGTATATTCTGGTTTTTGTAATTCTGCCGTGACCGCATAGACATTTGATTGTGCCATTCCCATTAGGGCATCAATATTTCCTTGTTTAACTGATAAACCCGTCATAGCTTTGACATCTTGAAATCCGAGTTCATTAGCCATCTGTTTGTACTTCTTACGACTAGTCTGCTTCCGAAGAATTTCGTATTTCAGTAAATCTTTCTCTTTAATTGAAGATAGACGAAGACGTTTAATATCTGCGATGGCTTCCTTGGATGGAGATTGCTCGGGATCCTCAGCCTCTACTGAAAATTTTCAAGGACGGCCTCTACAATTTCAATAATAACTTCCCGAGGATTTCGGTCTGTACCATCAATCATTTCTATCTTAGAATGAAGAGCCATTACGGCAGCTTCCTTCCATAATTTCATGCCTGGTGATTTACCGTAAGCCTCGATTAATTGGGCTAGATCTATCGCCCCACGGATAGACGAACCGCGACGAATATCTGGGTGTTCTCGAGTTAAGTCCACAATTTTAACGGCAATTGTTGCATAAAGGTGATAGTGATCTTTTGTTTTATCCAAATTTAACTCAGTGATTTCGATCTCTTCATCTTCTGTTTGATAATCAACATGAATCCAAACAAACCGGTCTTTTAGAGCTTCTCCTAAAGCGGAAACTCCAACATGAGCTGCAGGATTTTGAGTTGCAATCGTAATAAATCCATTACCATTTGCTGAAATGGTCTTGAGTTTAGGAATGATGAGGGTGTGTTCATCTAAAGCAGATAAAAGAACATTCTGAGTACTTTCTGGAATTCGATTCAACTCGTTGATAAATAGACATCCTCCATCTTGCATCGCCTTACTAAGAGGCCCATAAATGAATGCGTCCTCGGTATAACCTTTGGCAATTACTACAGGTGGATCGAAATAGCCTGTGAGGGTATGGCTAAGAACATCTTCACTACCATCAATTCGATAAAATTTAGCATCGGAATATTCTGCTAATGCGCGTGCTAAATAGGTTTTTCCCGTTCCAACCGCACCTTCTAAAATAATGTGTTTCTTAGCATTCAAAGCCAGAAGCAGTAATGTTAATTCTTGCTTGCGCCCGATGATCTTATATTTCCTTTGTAATTCGCCTACTACCTTTGATAAATCCATGACTGCATTAACCATTAAAACTCATTGTTATTAATTTTGCATTTGAAAAAAATTTACGTAATTTGGTCTTTTTTAGATGTTTTTAATGGTTTTTTTTACCAGATCTTAACAAAAAATACATACTCTCCGTATTTTTTTTTAAAATGTTCAACTTTTTATTTTGGAATTAACAAAGAAGATCAGATTTCTATAAAATTACTCAAATTGGGTTTTAAATATATGATTTTAACCGTATCAAAACCGTGGTCAGAAATTCGAGATGCATGTAAGCAATGGGATTTACAAACAGTCGCTGTAATTTCCTGTGGATCTTGCTCTGCCCAATGTGGAACTGGAGGGACCGAAGGATTAAAAAAAATAGTGGATTCTTTAGAACAAGATGGGATTCAAATTGCTGCTTCTATTGTAATTGAAGAACCTTGTGATAAACGTCTCGTGAAAACCGATTTGCGACATATTCAAAATGAGACTCAAAAAATTGATGGATATATCGTGGCTTCATGTGGAATGGGTGCTCAAACGGTTCGCGAAGTGACTGATAAACCAGTAATCATTACTACTGACACAATCATGATGAGCCAGACCGAGCGAATTGGTCTCTATCATGAAAAATGTCGAGCTTGTGGAAAGTGTGTGTTAAATGAAACTGGTGGGATCTGTCCTATTACGGCTTGTGCAAAATCCCTTCTGAATGGTCCTTGTGGCGGTGTTATTGATGGAAAATGTGAAATGGGAGGGTATCAAAATGATTGTGGATGGGTCGCCATTTATAATCGGTTGAAGAAACTAGATAAATTGGAATTGTTCAGTAAAGTACGGCCCCCTCGAGATTGGTCTTTAGTGACGAAACGATCTACCGTAAATCAACGTAAGGAGATGAAAGATTATTATGCATGCGAAGAATAAACCCGCTTACTCTCGGTTAATGAAAGAATTGAATTCAGGTAAATTCGTATTTACCGGAGAATTAGAACCCGGTCGCAGTGCAAATATGGCACCCTTGATTAAAGAAGCCTTGGAAATTAAAGATTATGTTGCTGCAGCGAATGTAACAGATATTCCGGGATCTTTTGTTTCCATGAGTGGGTTAGCGGCTTCGATCTCGATTCAACATCAAACTCCTGTCGAAGTCATTTATCAGCAAACTTGTCGAGATTTGAGTAGACTTGGTCTTGCCTCATCTTTGTTAGGTGCATCAGCAGCGGGAATCCGAAACGTTTTAGTTTTGTCGGGGGATCATTCTTCTGTGGGGGATATTCCTCAATCCAAACCTGCCTTTGATTTGGATTCTACCCAATTGCTCATGTTAGCTCGAGAAATGGTAGATCAACATACGATTTATGGCATTCCAATTGAAGATGCTGACATTGCACCCCCTAAATTTCATATCGGAATGGGTGCAAATCCAAATTCGACCCATCCTGAAATTGAACTCTTGAAATTGAAGAAAAAAGTCGAATTGGGTGCCGAATTTATTCAAACTCAAGTCGTTTATGATTTGGAAACCACTGAACCTTTCTTTCAAGAATTAAAAAAATTGGGTGTTCCAGTCTTAGTTGGCATATTTCCAATGCGAAATTATTCCACAGCTCGGGATTTTGATAAATACGTGCCAGGGGTTTCTGTTCCTAAAGATATTTTATCCCAATTCAAAAATGTGAAAGCTCAAGGATTGGAAAAAAAAGCCAAAAAGGCAGCTTACGATAAAATTAATGTTGACTTGTACCAACCGATGATGAAAGAATTACAAAAAAAGGGATATGCCGCAGGCGTTCATGTTGCAGCAGTTCATTACACTCGAATTTTTCCACAATTATTATAATTCTTTTTTTTCTATCTTACCAATTTTCGCAAATTTTGAGTAAAGCTTGGTAGTGTTTTTCTAAGGATCTCAAATCTACCCATTCATTTTCCTTGTGGTAGTTTCCTCCTTTACAACCTAAGACGATTGTGGGGATTGCATGAAGGATAGGGTGTTTATAGTCAGAGGAACTAAGCATGTTTTCATCTGCCACAGAATTTCCTCCCGAAATTTTGACAGTATATCCTAAAGATTCAAGAGTTGATATGGTCACTTTAGCGATATCCGAATCCTTCGATGTCACGAAAGGAAGGAGAAATGGTGTGGGACGGTTCGTTTTCCGAATTTCAAATTCGGAGGGTTTTAACACTTGTTTGATACATTCTTCCATTTGTTTTAGGACAGATTCTGGTGTTTCTGGAGGTACTAAATGACGATCAAATTCTACCAAGCAAGAATCGGGTACAGAAAGGGAACTTGTACCAGCATGAATTTTTAGGGGGGTTATGGATGCTTCCGGCAAAATTTCATGTTTTCCCAGAGGTAACTCCCCCGATTCTACAGATTTCATGACATGATTTATCATTGTTGTTGCAAGTTCTATCGCATTAATCCCTGCTTTAGGTGTAGCCGCATGGGCCGCTTTTCCCTTCACTAATACTTCTATGGCTATCCTTCCCCTCCGACCTAGGAGAATTGTTCCAACATCGGGTGTCTCACCCATTTCAACCACTTCAGAAATATCCGCAATTTCAGGACAGATACAACCTTTTGCATGGCGAATCAAATCTGTTTGGAGTAACTGGTACATGCCTTTATCAACAAATTCTTCATCAACAGAGAAGGCTAATATTAATTCATTGGTTTTAAACCATTCCTCTGGCAGTGATATCGCTGTGGCTAAGATTGATGCCACTCCCGCTTTCATATCCACGGCTCCATTTCCATACATTCTCCCCTTCTTAATCAATGGGATAAACGGATCTTGAAACCATCCCAGAGTTTTAGCATGTTCGGCTATTTTATTGCGTCCTTCTGGTTGATGTGGGGTTTCATCTTCAACTCCTTGAATTGGGACTGTATCTAAATGACCAAATAGAAGTAAACTTTTTCCTGATCCTCGTTTTGCTACAAGACAAAACCGATCTTCTACTGGTATCTTATGGATGGTGAAACTGCGTTCTTTTATGAAATTGGCAATCCATTCTACTATCTGATTTTCGAAAGGATAGGGAGATGGGATTTTTACTAACTCATGCAAAATATTTTCGACAGTCAATTTTGATGACATAAGCTAAGTTATGGTTTGTTTTTACTATTTTTTAGTTCTTCCTATTATAACCGCGATCTTATTTAATAGAAATCATTCAGAATAAAATAAAATAGAAACAAAAAAACGGTTGAAAAAATGTTTTACTGGTATTTTCTTATCTTAATTAGGATAATAATCCCTAAAATACTAAAACCTATTAAATAATATGCAGTAAAACCTGGAATTGAATCTAGTAATCCTTGAATTCCGCCTTCTTCCCCATGACTCGTTTCAATTGTTGAATTTGTGGAAGTCGAAGTGCTTGTCTCATCTGGGGAAGTTGTAGTTGTTGAGGTTGTGGTCGTTGAATCACTTGTATCTAAATTCATAGGGGCGATTAATTGAAATTCGCTTAAATATGTCATATCAGTAGACACATATTTCATCAATGTGTTATTCCACATTGTCATGTTCGTTGCGGTATTTATATTTCCAGAAATAAGAACCCTACTGACTGGATCGTAATTAAGATCCACTGTTGTTTCTAGAGTCATGTTTGTCCATGCATTAGTACCCGAAAAAAATGCAGTTGAATTGTAAGCATATGATCCAACCAATTTTGTATCTGTACATGTTAATATTTGGCTTGAATTTGTTAATTCTGAAATGTCGCTAGAAATGGTTGAAAAAGCCATCACAAAAAGAGTAATGAGATATTCAATAGATAGCTTCATAGCTATTTCAGACAAGAAATTCAATGTAGTAGTTTCATTAAAAGTTTGAATTTTTGATAAGTTACTATCTAATAAGCAGAAAAATGGAAATATATCGCCTCCATCAACAGAACGATCGAATATATTGGTTTGATTTCCTGTGGTTAATCCAAAATGTGATTCCGTCCAATTCGCAGCGTTTATAGTTGATTCAGTTACTGTTTCATTACTCTCTAATGAATTGAAAGTAACGTTTACTGTTGTTGAATCTTCTACAATTTTAGAAATATTTAATCGCTGATAAAATGTTTTTTCCTCAACATCTGTTCCATTAGTTGTTGTTGTTTTATTAACCCTCCAAACTAATTGAGTTCCTTCAGAAAATGCAAGAGATGAATTACTTGCTGCCTTGACATTCTGTTGCAAAAATAAGAAGATTATAGTAGTGATTATCAACATTTGTTTTTTTCTTGTCTTCATTTTTTTCATATCCATCATTCAAAAGATAAAAATAAATTAGTCAAATTTGTTAATAAATCCATACTCGAAGAAAAAATTCAAATTAATTGAAAAAAGGGTTCTAAGCGATTTAAATGTAACAATGCTATTTATTTACAAAGTAGTAAAAAAGAATTAAATTGAATAACTTTCTAGTTCCAATCGCTTAATTTTATCTTTCAATGGTATTCCACTCTCCTTATCCCATTCCATATAGGAATAAAATTCTGAAAATAAGGTCGCGACATCGGGGACTTGACCTTCAGACCCACTTTCAGGAAGTGGTTCTAACAATATTTTCGGAATATGTTCATCTTGGGGGGTATGTCCCATCTTCAAATTGAAAAGACGTTTCAAAGTGAGAATACGTTGACCTGTTGTGACAATTCGTTCCATTGTAAAAGGTTCTCCTAGTGCGAGTTCTAAATATTTTGCAAGATTTTTGGGAGGTGGATTAGCAAATACACAGAAAATTGCCGCGGAATAAAAAGCGCGATATTCCATCAATTTTCCTGCAACTATAGCTGTTTCCTTGGGTTCTTCATATGGTCCATCAAGAGATATTCCCAAATCTGGAATTTCTAATCCTGTCGTCACCATATAACCATCACAGGAATTATGGGATCCTCCATAGTGAGGGCTAATCCCATAAGCGATAGCCATAGGGCTGGTACTTCGCATGTCGTGATAAGTTACATGAGAATTATGGATGGTTGCCACTTGCTCTGGATCAATTGCAAAATCTTTAATCAGCTGTTGACTTCCTTCTGCAATAATATTCCCTATTCCTTGTCTTAATGCAATTTTTTCAAGCAAATCAAATACCTCGTCCATTTTACCGAATTGTAAGGAGATTCCATCTATATCTGAAGGCTTCAGTTTCCTTCGTTCAACAAGATCCATTAATAGAGCAATCATAGAACTTGAGGAGATCGTGTCCAATCCAAGATCATTACATAAGTAATTCGCTTTAATAATGGCTTCAAGGTCCTCATTCATCATAAGAGATCCAAAACCGGCCATGGTCTCATATTCAGGACCTTCAAACGGAATAGTTGGGAGTTTTTGGCCATTTTCTCCAAGTTCCACTATTCTACCACAACCAATTGGGCATGCAAAACAATGATGGTTCTTCTTCAAATATTTTTCTGCTAAGGTTGATCCAGAAATTTCATCGGTGTTTTCAAATTCTGAGCCCCGATAATACTTAATCGGGAGTTCTCCAGAAACTGAATACATATCTAAAGATCCGCTGGTACCCAATTCTTGCATCATTTCATAGGTAAAGATTTCCATCATTTCCGAATTAGTTGTCTTGGTTAATTCCTTAAATTCATCGGGATGGGTAATTTCAATTTTACCACTACCTTGAATCACGATCGCTTTCAAATTTTTGGACCCCATGACCGCCCCCATCCCAGTTCGCCCAAAGGCGCGTTCTTCACTTCCAATAATGGCAAAATTGACTAAATTTTCCCCCGCTGGGCCGATAGCCATAACACGAGGCTTTTTAAACTTCTCTAAGTTTTTCAGATGGCTGGTAGTTTCATAAATTCCCTTTCCCCAA
Organism: Candidatus Lokiarchaeum ossiferum; assembly: GCA_025839675.1. Lineage (GTDB taxonomy): Archaea > Asgardarchaeota > Lokiarchaeia > Sigyniarchaeales > Promethearchaeaceae > Lokiarchaeum > Lokiarchaeum ossiferum. The sequence goes on along the minus strand of CP104013.1, from coordinate 2,853,551 downwards.
AGATGGTCAGCTGGTTTAATCACTACTTGCTCATCTAATATTTCGAGATAAACAGGTGCTTTAGCTTTTCCATGGATTAATATTCCATCATATCCTGCCTTTTTGAGCTGGATGCAGGCATCACTTCCTGAATTAGATTCTCCCCAAATTCCGGTTAAGGGTGATTTTGCACAAACAACCATCCTCCCAGAAGATGTGGCAGTTGTTCCTGTGAGTGGTCCAGTCATAAAAAATAGTTTATTATCTGGTCCCAAAGGATCAGTCTCTTTTGAAAGTAGTGGAAACAATGTGGCACATGCATATCCTGCCCCTCCCAAAAATTTACGCGCAATGTCTTCATTAAGCGGAGTTTTTTTAACGGAATTTTTAGATAGATTTATTTCAAGAATTGTTTTTGTAAATCCCTTCATGGTTTTACCCTTCGTATGTGAAAGTTATGAATATAGTTTGCTGTTTATCTTCTTAATGCTTTATTTTTTTTTTAGCAAAACAGTTAAAGAGAAGATAATGTAATATATAATCTATATCATGGTTCACATCCAAATGGCGATGATTTTGTTGAAGTCGAAGTCGGACATCAATGAAACCAAACTTGTGGAACAAATTGCGAATGATTGGGGAAGTGGCTTAGAAATTTCTGAGTTTGAGCGAACAAGTCAAGCTTTTTCTTTTGATTGGAACAAGATCCAATTTATTATATCTGAAATCCCCACACCTTTTCCTTCTAAGGATCTTGAGCTGCCAAGTAAGACTGCATATCATTGGAAAGAAGCTGAAGCGGAAGTTTCTAGTCATAGTAGTCATATACTAATCTTTACCCGAGGTGAAGTAGATCCAATTGAAATTTCAAAACAGTTAACTCGGGTTACGGCTTCTGTATGTAAAATTTCAGATTCTATTGGTGTATTTTGGGGGGCTTCATCCCAGGTCATTCAAGACTCACTATTCATTGAACAATCTAACCTTCTCTCATCAAATAAACTTCCTTTAATGCTTTGGATTAAAACAACAGGGCATAAAAATGATGATGGAACTTACTATTTGCATACGATTGGATTAAATCTTTATGGTTATATGGAATTTGAGATTGAATCGTATCGGAAAACTTATTCTGAAGGATTTGCATTGTTACTGGAATTATCATCTCTTGTTATTAACAATAAATCCGCTTTGAAAGAAGGAAAAATCTACATCCCTTTAATTCAAGATAAAATCAAGCTTAAATATAAGAAATCCTCTCTAAATCCTGTGGAAGATGTCATATCCATAATCAATTCGAATTCATAATAAAAATATTCTTTTTTCTTTCATTTCTAAATTTTTTGAAATTATACTTTATCTAAAATTGTATTTTTATTGACCTTTCAATGGTCAAAATTTATGATTTGCAATTTTAAGCAAAAATATATTAGACTTAAGGACAGAATTGAATTCGAATATCATTTGGTGAATATAATATGGGTTTAAAATTTGGAAGTCAAGAATGGGTCTCCTCCTATATGGAGACATTAAATAATAATGCGGCCTATGAAGAGAGTGCTAAAACTTGGGAAGGCGATTTTGTCTTCATTGTCCAACCAGAAGGAAATTTAGATCATGAAATTCGCTTTTATGCAGATCTGTGGCATGGAAAGGCACGAAGTATGCGAACAATTCCTGAGGGTGAAGAAGTCGATGCTGCCTTTGTGTTTTCTGGAAAATGGGAAAATTGGTCGAAATTAATCGATGGAAAACTTGATCCTATCAAAGGATTGATGTCAAAGAAGTTTAAATTAAAAGGGGACATGAAAAAGGTAATGCGGGCTGTGAAAGCCGCAAAAAACCTCGTTAAAACGATTGGAATGGTTGATACCGAAAAATTTTAACTTAAATTCTTGGAACCTCTTTTTTTTTGATTATCTATCCTTTAGTTGGTGTAAAAAAATGCCTACATTTGTTAGTCCAAAAACAGTTTACTTCGGTGAAGATGCTCTTGATCAGTTTGAAAGTATTAAAGGTCAAAAGTGTTTTATTGTAACAGATAAAATATTGGTTAAATTGGGGATTGTTAAAATTTTAACCGATAAATTGCAAGAATTTGAGAAATCCTGGGAAATATTTGATGGAGTGGAACCAGATCCTCATGAAGACACTATTCTTAAAGCAAAAGAGTTATGTGCAAAATTTGAACCTGACTTAATCATTGGTCTTGGTGGGGGTTCTTCCTTGGATGCAGCCAAAGCAGTTTGGTTTCTCTATGAACATGATGATTTTGGAATCGATGATTTAAATCCCTTTGAAGATTTACATATGGGAATCAAAGCCAAGTGCGTTGCGATTCCGACCACTTCTGGAACAGGCGCAGAAGCAACTTGGGCCGTCATTGTGACACGCACCGATGAAGATGGCTTGCAATCAAAATTGGAGCAAGCACATTTTGATGTGTTACCCACCTATGCGATTGTGGATCCAATTTTTACAACCAACTTACCGCAATCTCTAACTGTTGCCACTGGATTTGATGCCTTAGCCCATTCTTGCGAAGGTTTGGTTTCAGAATGGAAAAATGATCTTGCCGATGGGATGTGTTTACATGCAATTAGTCTTGTTAAGCAATATCTCCCATTGGTTGTTGAAGATGGAAAAAATCAACTTGCTCGGGAAAAGATGGCGAATGCAGCAACGATTGCGGGTTTAGGTTTTGGAAATTCCCAAGTCACCATTGGACACTCCTTAGGACATTCATTGGGTGCAGTGTTTCATATAACTCATGGAATTAGCGTGGGTGTTGTTCTCCCCTATATTCTTCAGTTTTACCTAAACAATTCCGACGATGATAGTGCAACAATAATTTTAGGTATCGCAGCAAAAAAGACTGGAATTGCCCAATGGAATGATGATAATAAGCAAGCAGCTCATAAATTAATTGAGTATATTGTTTCTCTCCAAAAACAATTAAATTTTCCTACTAAATTAAGTGAATGTGGGATTACGCGTGAACAACTTGATTCACAAATGGGTCGACTGGTAGATCTTACGAATGAGAGTGCCAGCATTACTATGAGCCCACGGGATGCATCCGATGATGAAATTCAAAAGTTGCTTGAATATGCATTCGAAGGAACAATGATAGATTTTTAACCATGGGTGAATTATCCCATTATTTTTTAAAGTCACGTGAACAAAAGGAATTACAATAATAATGGTGACCCTTATTTATTTCGAATACTTACAATTAATACTAATCATCCCGAAGGCGATTGAATCATCGTTATTTTTCCTCAATATTATTTTGGCGTATAAAAAATACTCTGAACACAATTGGAACGACCGTCCATTAGTAGAACGCCTCTTTTTCATCGGATTAATTGGATGGTTTATTTATATTTTTCTTGATATATTCATTTTTTTGTTCGCTCCCGTGAGTATGAGCTTGGCTCCTGATGGAATTTATAAAGGATATCTTTCAAATTATCTCTCGCTCACCCTTGTCAATTTGATACGGGATATTGCATTTACTGGTGCTTTAATTCAGTTATGGTCGTATTTCTTTGCTTCTCTGACAATTCTTCTTGGGGAAGCACAAGCATCCAAAATTTTCCGAAATTGGGTCGTTCGCATGACAGTATTAGTTATTTCCCTCATAGTTCTTGCCTTTGACCAAATTAAAGTTGAAATTCTTGATGGATTGCCCATAGTTAATGCTGAATATCAAGGATTGGGGGGATTTGTTATTGGCTTATTTATTTGTATTTATTTTGGGGGCGTTGTATTATTAATCTCAAGCTTGAGGAAAGAAATTCTTGCTCAGTCTTCTAATAAAATGAAACACCATATTCTCGCATTAATCTTGGGTGTGCTGATAATGGGAATTGGAAATTTATATTGGCTTTTTCTTGGAATTTTAGAAGGGGCGGTTCCCTTACTATTCCACGGGACTTCCAATCGGTTTTTTTTTACTTATCTAGGCCATTTCATTTGGACACTTTCCCCGATTTTCATTTATTTTGGTTTTCAGAAACCGATCGATGTTAGTCCTAAAATTGACGATGACTATAATAAAATTGGGATGTTTAATTTCAAAAAATTAGTCGAAGAAGAATTTCTGGCCATGTATTTGATCAAAGGAAATCGAATTATTTATATTAATGCTTTAATGAAGAAATGTATGAAAATGACTCTAAAAAATCAAAACTTGTGGGATATAGAAACCCTCTTTTCACATATTCACCCTCAAGATTTACCCCAAGTTAAAAAATACTATGATTTTCAAAATTTGGATAAAATCCCTCATAATTTTTATGAACTTCGATATCTTTGTTCTGATAATGAAGTTAAGTGGGTGAAACAAATAACCATTCCAATCATCCAATATAAAGAGCCTGTTCTACAAATCATTTTTGAAGATATCACCGAACGGAAACTTGCGGAGCAAGAAAAGAAAACCTTGCAAGGATTGTTACCCATTTGTGCAAGCTGTAAAAAAATTCGGGATGATGAAGGATATTATGTCCAAATTGAACGTTATCTTCATGATCATAGTGATGTTGAATTCACGCATGGATTATGTCCAGATTGCATGGAAAAGATGTTCAAAGAAATTGATTCAAAAGATAATGAGAAAAAAAACTAACCTATGACTTTGAAATTATTTTTTAAATTGGATGAGATTTTTTTTGACTAAAATTTGACAGGCTTGTAAAATATCCATCGGGGCAGCATCCAATTGTTGAGCCAATTGAGAAATGGATTTTCGTCCATCAATGGCCACGATGAGAATTTTCATCCATTCTTCGGTACTTTGATCCCTAAAAGTTCCTGCGGTGATTCGTAACTTGGTGGGAGTTAAATCAAATATAGAAGTATGCAAAAGATTTGCATTTGGAGTATCTTCACGATTCATATACATGGCTTCGGATTGAATTTGCGGCTGGATATAAGACATATAATTAGCTGGTTTCAAAAATTCTTCTTGAGTGATCTGTCTTCTGGCTGGAACTGCTGGGATTGTAGAAATTGAGCTTCCACCCAAATTTTGACCTATTATTCCAGAATCAATCGTTGGAGCAACTAAACTGACCATTGGTTGAATCTGTTTTGGTGCATCGGAACTTGAGGGCACAGGCTCTCTTCTGGAAGGGTGGAAAGTGCCGACAAATTTTTGTTTTGGCTTCGAGGTAAGATAACTGGAATAAATATTATGGGCTTGATTGGATTGAGTTTGTATCTGTTGTAAAGTTTGATATCGTTGGAATCGATTAGAAACTGTAGGGATTGTAGTGGTTTTTGTCTTATTCACCAAAACTGATGGCACTATTGGCTCTATAGGTAAATTGTGATATAATTGTGAGAGTTTTTCTTTTGAAATGATTCGAGTCTCACCAGATAGATCTGGTTCCTCGAATTGAGTTTTTTCTAAGTTCATAATTGCTTCTAATATTTCTTTAAACACGGGTTCATATGTTTTAAAAGGCGTAACATTGCCGTTCCATTTTTTAGTGAGATTTTGACGGAACATATGCAAAAATGTTGAAGAAGATTCTTCAATAATTACCTTTCGGAGTGGTTTAGACACATCATTTGTCGAACTCAGAATAAATAAGATTTCTTCTTTTTCACCTATGATCTTGCGTTGGAAGGAGAACATTATGTCTGTCATTTGTAATTCATTCACCGTGCCTAAACTTTCGATTGAATCGGCGAAGGAGGTTATTGCTTGGAAGAAACCCGAAACTAATGTGAATTTTTGATTATCTTGGCAAACTCCTCGGTTCGGATGAAGATTAATGGTGACAATAGGTAATCCATTTTTGAGTACAATAAAATCGAAGATCATCGTATGATGATCATATTGGAATAAGTGATAATCAACACACTTGATATTGGGATCATATCGTCGTATATCTCCCTCAAGATGTTTTTCAGAAAAAAAGAAAAATTAACAATAAATTAAATGGATTCTTGAAATTTCATGAAAATAATATGGAAAAAACGAATGAAAATTCTGCCCCTTCTCCTCAACAGCGTTGGGATCCTTTCTTAAAAGAATGGGTGATTTATGCACCTGCTCGTAGTAAGCGCCCATTTCAGGGGAAAGAATTTGCAAAAAATGAACCAAAAAAAACTTGGACCTGTCCATTTTGTCCCGATGCTCCTGAAGGGGCTGGAATTTGGACCGTGAAACAATTACCCAATCGATTTGCATCTTTAAATGAGATCGCTCCTGAATTTGTACAGAAATCTGTTGGAAATTTATATAACTATCAAACCGCATCAAATTATGGCAAATGTGAGGTAATTCTTTATTCCCAAGATCATGATACATCTTTTGGCACTTTGGCTATGGCCAATATTGTTGCCCTGATTGATCTGTGGGCAGAACGCTATATTGCTCTCCAAAATATGCCCGAAATGCGGTATCCATTTATTATGGAAAATCGAGGGAAAGAAATCGGTAATTCCATGACTCATCCCCATGGGCAAATCTATTCGTTCCCCTACCTTCCCCCTAAAATGGAGCGAAAATTTATCGCCTTCAAAGATTATTATTCAACCAACCAATCATGCTTAATGTGCGATATTTTGCAAGAAGAATTGCAGGATTCTTCCCGCATTATCGAACAAAATGAAGATTTCATTGCCGAAATTCCTTTCTACGCTCATTGGGCGTTTGAAGTACAAATCACTGCCAAACGTCATGTAACATCTATTGCTGACTTGTCACCATCTGAACGATCCAATTTAGCGGTCATTATGCAGAATGTAGTTCGAAGATACGATACATTGTTTGGTGATGGTGGTATAATGCCTTATGTGATGGCCATGTATAATGCTCCTGTTAATGTTGATGATCGTGACCGATGGCATTTCCATATTGAGTTTTACACCCCTTTTCGGGGCAAAGATAAATGGAAGTTTCTCGCTGGGGTGGAATTAGGTGCCAATACGTTTATTAGTGATGCCCTTCCGGAACAAAATGCCAAAATTCTTCGTGATTTGCAAATTTAAATATTTTTTATTAGATATACTTCCTTTTGGTGTGCTCAGTTACGAAGTTCTTGAGCAATTTTTATAAAAATTCTAATGGGATAGGTTATTTAGTGGGGATGCACAACATAAGATTGGACTTCTAACCAAGTTTATTCATTATCTTTGATGATTATCTATCGCTTTGACATTTTCGCTTGACCTTGCAAAATATAGACTCGGAAGGTTTAGTATGGTGCTTTCTAAAATTCATGAAAAAAACAAAAAAAAATCCAGTAATAGATTGAATATCCTACTTTGCAATAATTAATTCTTTGTCAGTTACGGTAAAGATGATGTCAATTAACCAACCAACGCCTAAAAGTCCACCGGTGCATAAATATAGAATTCCTGATTTTGTATACCCTTTCATGAATCTATGAATACCTAGAACACCTAAAAACAAGGTGATAAGAAAATCTGCTATTTCCATTATTTAATCACTTTGAGGTTTTGCCTCGCTTAAAAATCTAGCCTTCTTTTATTTAAAAGATTTGACCCAAACCTTTACTTCAAAAATACTGTAGAAAATAAAAGAATATAGAAATAATAATAGATTTATCCATTAAATGGATATCAATAAGTTAACTACAAAAGAAGAGTTAAAAATCGTCTTTAGAAGAATTAAACCATTATTATTAAGTCATCATCCAGATTGTGAGAAATTTCATGATCATGTTCTTCATATAGGAAGAAATCGATTTTGTATTGGTTGTTTTGTTGGTTATCCATCTATTTTATTATCATTTTTAATAAGCAATTTTTTAATATTTCCGATAACTGATAAAAATCTTCACATTTGGCTTTTAGTTATAGGTTTTCTTCTTTTTGGAACTTTGGGTTTAAGTATTACAAGATTAACTGAAATCAAAGTAATTAAAATTGGACAAAAAATTACCAATGGAACTGGAATTGGAATAATTGTTAGTTTTTTTTTGAATTTCTTTGAGATTAAGTCATTTTTCCAAATAATTTTTTTAATTTGGGGAATTTGCGCAGTATTGATAATTCCAGTTGCGTTTATTCGATTCCGCTCTATGGAAAAACAATGTGATCAATGTGAATGGAAAGAGGATTCTAGTAAATGTCCAATTAAAGATTTTCTTCCAACAATTTTAAATGAATCCAGAATTGAACAAAAAACTCCCAAATAATGAATCCACAAAGCACTGATTTTCTTAATTGATTGGTCTTCTGTAGATAGAAGGAGAATTTATTTTTTTAATCCATGAGAAAAATGTGTAGTGGATAAATGGGGAATAAAAAATAGTTAAAAAAAAGCTAAAAAAATAATACTTCAAGACTAAAATTTACTCATTTTTTTCTTGTTAAGCATGAAAGCGGCAATTCCTACCATTCCAACTCCCGCAACAACGATGATAACTGCCCAAGGGACAGTGATTTCTCTGGTAATGAAAATTGAAAAGGTCGGATCATGCACAATTTCATCTCCTGATGTAAATCCATTCTGACCGAAGGTATCATAACTAACTGCATACATTAGTAATGAAAGATCCACGTTGACCGTACTATTTATTCTTCCAGTAGAATTATCCTCTTGCACGTAAGTTTCACTATTTTGGCCTTCCCATTCAGCAAAGACGGTTGGGATTGTTGTAGTTTTGGCAGGATGTTCCACCGATGTTCCACCTGTTGCTGGAGTTTGATCGTAGGCTGGACCAGCAATGTCGATTTCTGCTAAAGGTAATTCTTGGTCGATATCTCCTACATTCACTTTATGGGTTTCTGAGTTATAATTTGATTCGTTCAATAATGCCTGATCTGGTTCTTCATATCCCGAAGCAATTTCTTTGTTCTGAATGAGCAATTTAAAGTGTAAAATAGCGCTCATATACACTACTGCCAGATCCATTTCAGTGTCTTTCAGCTTTGGAGTGAAAGGTTTATTATCAGTGTCTAAATCCCAAGCTCCAAAACTTTGAAGAAGCTTTACTTGTGCACGACCCATTGTTTGTTCCCCTTGGGCATTGAAATACTCCCCAGTATTAACATCCAATCGTTTGGATGGCTCAAAACTAAATCCAAGCTCTAAATAATCCATATGTTCGGTTGGAGCAACGGTTTCATTGACTTCATCATCTTTCATGCCTAGCGGAATAACTCTGAAAGCTACCCCATCGGCGCGAATACCCCATTTCATTTTTCCTCCTTCATAAGTTGGTTCATTAAACGTCCATTTGGTTGCCCCCCGTAACAAGATGTAATCTTCAACTTCGGTATCGGAAATACGTTGCACTGTTTCTCCTTCAAAAACACCAACATCTTCAAATAATACATCTGGGACCCCATTCCCTGCATTCGCAGCAATTGTGGTATCTGGATGGTTTTCATACTTTGTATCATCAAAAAGGTAGAAGTTCGAGAAATGATGAGTGAAGATATAGAATTCAATAGAAAGTTCTTGGAATATATCAGTTGCTGTTTTTCCTGCGAAAGCTTCTTCATTTTGGGTGATTGCTCCCATAATTGCTTCAGCATCAATCGATACTTGAAATTCTTTGAGCCAAATTTCAATAATATCAAAACTAAAGGTGGTGTAATTCTGATAACGTTGTTCAAATTTTCCCTCGGTGATATTATTTTGCATATCCATCATATATAGCATGTAATCATCGTTATATTCATGAGCAATACTGCGATAATTCTCTTCCCATGCCGGATAGGCTTCATCCAAAGTTCGATTATTTGTCATTTCATAATCTTCAGTTATATACCATTCTGCAAGGATTGTTCCATTGAAATCCGCTTCGTAATTGGTAAACCCAATAGCATTGAAAATGATAACTTCATCTCCAGTAATGATATCATTTATATGGATCAAGAAATAACTCACAGCAGAAATTAACGTGCTGATCGCTTGAGCCAAAGCTTCATCATCTTCGAGTTCTCCTGATCTTTGTTGCTCATCCAATCGAAGAAATTCTTGAAAAGTAGAAAGCAGTTTATCAATTGCATTAATGAAGGAATCATCTTGATCCCAAATAATGAAAGTTACCGATGCTCCTTCAGTTCGGTTATAATTTATTACTCCCGTTTCATTTACCAACAAATACGGATATTCATCTTGATCCGAAGTTTCGGTTGCGTTTTCCAAATCATATACGCCCCAAGGTGTATATTCCCAACTATCACCACTTCCATATTCATAGGAACCTGATTCTTGATCACTAATATATGAGGCATTTAACACGTATGTACCAGCCATTTCTTGTGTGGCCGACATATTCGCGAAGTTCTCAAACATCATTTCAAAGACCGTGGCAAAGGCTTCCCCGCTGGCTCCAAATTCTCGAAACATTCCAAAAGTTTGCTCCAATGCATTGGTGACCTCTTTTGCCTGGTCTGCCGATATTTCTCCTTGCGGTTCTGTTGTTGCGCTAGCTGCTTGAAGACTGATAGTTGAGCTGCTCAAGACGGAGAGAAGAAATAGGCTTATAATAAAGATGGGTTTTCCATCAATTGATTTTGATTTATTCAAATTTATCACATTCAAATTTCGTTAGTATCTTTATAGAAAGTACTCGTGACTGACATGACTATATACCTATTTATAAATTTCTTTCAGCAAAATAAGTTGGTCATGATACAAAGACAAAAGTATAAAATTGGTCAATTTGATTGTGATATATAAAAAAAAACTTGGAAATATGAAAAACGATGGGATGTTTTAAAAACTGTTGTGTGAATTGTCTTGCCTCTTGTTGCTTAATTTTAATGTCAGGGGTTTCATTCGTTTTCTTTGATCTTGGAAATGCGATTTCGGGAAGTTTATTTGTGAATTTAGGGGCCGCTATCAGAGGGTTGCTTGAAACTGTGACAGGTAGTGGGGCTGGCACGTTTATTTCTCTTTTGGTTGGTGGATTTATGGGAATTGGATCTGTATTGATGTTTCCGATCCACTGGATGCTCTATTATCGACCCGATGAACCGGGAATGGCAATTGCGTTACTTATTCCATGGATCCTATGTATTGGGATTACCTCTCTGCTTTTTGCCAAAAAAGCTAAAGATGGCATCATGATTGGAGTTCGCTTGGCTATTGGTTACATTGTGTTTGGCTCCCTCATTTATATTGGTTTAACCTATATATTAGGTGCTGCTGGTGCAGGTAACGTTGGATCGGGAGTTATCAATGGTATTTTTGCGGGATTGACAGATTTGCATCCAATTCTTTCTTTGATTTTGGCATGTTTAGAAGGTTGTTTGATAGGGGGAGCTTTTGGGGCTTTGATTGGGGCTTTGAAATTTGATCCTACCAAACAAGATTACGAAATGAAGCCGAAAAAGGTAAAATCCTCTAAAAAATCAAAAAAAACTAATGATGAATTTAGTGATATGTCCTTTACCTATGGTGCCCAGTCATCTGACGGAAAACCGACCAAAACTTGCCCTCATTGTGGAGCTAGTATTAAAGAAGGCGTGACTTTTTGTATTAAATGCGAAAACTATCTCTAATTTTTTTTTAACACCTTTTTGATCCCCGCATTAAAATATTCCTAACTTTATATTTTTTCATTCATTTAAGGGATTTGTATTGTTTGAAATTCATGATTTTTTAGTAAGAATATCTCTTATTCTAAAAAAATCAATCAAATTTTGAGGAAATCAAAATGAAAGAAGTTGTAGTCATAAGTGCAGTGCGAACTGCTGTTGGATCCTTTGGAGGGGCTTTAAAACAGACCTCTGCTGTTACTTTAGGATCTTTGGTAATAAAGGAAGCGTTAAAACGCGCCAATATTCCTGGTGATAAAGTGGATGAAGTGTTTATGGGCTGTGTTCTTCAAGCCGGATATGGTCAAGGTGTTGGTCGTCAAGCCTCGATGGGAGCTGGAATTCCCCAAGAAGTACCTGCTTCTACCATTAACATGATTTGTGGATCGGGATTAAAAACCGTTTCCCTTGGTGTTCAATCGATTATCGCGGGTGATAATGATATTGTAGTTGCTGGTGGGACTGAAAGCATGAGTATGGCACCATATCTTGTGAAAAATGCACGATGGGGATATCGAATGGGACCGGGTGAACTTTATGATAGTATGGTAAAGGATGGATTGTGGGAAGTTTTTAATGATTACCATATGGGTATTACGGCTGAAAATATTGCTGCTCAATGGAAATTAACTCGTGAAGAACAAGATCAATTTGCTGCTACTAGTCAACAAAGAGCTTCTAAAGCCAAAAATGAAGGCCGATTCAAAGATGAAATTGTCCCTGTTGAAATTCCACAACGTCGCAAAGATCCGATTATTTTTGATACTGATGAATTTATCCGTGATGGCACTACTGCAGAAAAATTGGCCAAACTACGCCCAGCTTTTAAGAAAGATGGGACCGTCACTGCAGGAAATGCTTCCGGAATCAATGATGGGGCTGCAGCAATCGTATTAATGTCCAAAGAAAAAGCTGATGAATTAGGCCTTACTCCTATGGCAACCATTGTGTCTCATGCTTCTGCTGGAGTGGATCCAAAAATTATGGGGACTGGCCCAATTCCTGCCACCCGTAAAGCCTTAGCCAAAGCAAATTTAAAAGTTGACGATCTTGATTTAATTGAAGCCAATGAAGCTTTTGCCTCTCAATCTCTTGCTGTTGTGAAAGAACTTGGGTTAAATACTGAAATAGTTAATGTAAATGGTGGTGCAATTGCGATCGGTCATCCTATTGGCGCTAGTGGTGCTCGTATTTTCGTCACCCTTCTTTATGAAATGATGAAACGCAAATCTACCTATGGTCTTGCTACCCTTTGTATTGGGGGCGGAATGGGTGAAGCCGTTATTGTTAAAATGTAAACCAATTCTAAACTACCCTTTTTTTTAAATTTCTTTTCACAATTAAGTTCAAATTTTTTCTTTCTTAAAAAAAAAGCATTTATTGGTGCGATGAACATCATTGATCTCAATGACTGAAACTGTGACCAAAATGTACTTCTGCGCAATTTGTAAGAAACGCCATTCCATAGATCTTCCTATAGATTTTGCAGAGGGAAAAACTCATTATCCCTTCGTTCATTTCTTTATCCATAAATTTCAAGGAGAGCCTGAGAAACACTTCGAAAAAATTGGAGCAGATATAATTACCACTCTCTATATTGACAAAAATCTGACCATTCGAGGAACAGAAGTTGCATTGGAAGATCCTAATGCCAATATCATGAATCGAGATGATGCTCAAACTATGATCACCTTTCTAACGAATCATATTAATGAATTGCAAGAAGCCTATGATAATTTAGCCGAACAATATGCAAAACTACTCGAATCAGTTCAACTCCAAAAATAATTCATCCCATTTTATCATCATATTTTTTGAATAATTTCGTATTTTCCAATTGTATTCTTTCTTTCTTGGGAATATTTCTATTCCCATATTATTAAATATTCGAGTTTTTTTTATTAACTTAATTACTCATTTCTAAAACAATTCAACAAAGTAAAAATTAAAGAGGTTTATGTAAGAGTGCTTAACGTACCAAATGATACTGCATCTGAAAAATTGGACGTGCAACAGGTCGAACACCAATATTTGGAATTATTACATGAAAAACAAACTTTACGACTCCGGTGCAATGAATTAAAGGATGCTTATTTTGATAAAGACCTCTCTGATAAAGCATGTTATAGCGAATTTGAGCAAATTTCACGTCGGTTGATGCAAATTGATGAATCTCTACTAAAAAAAGCAAAAATATTAGAAAAATAAACATTTCAAGGAAATGAATTATATGCGTAAGAAAAAAAAAAGCAATCAAATGATTGAAGAAGTTATCAGAATTAATGAGTTTAAGCCCCTTTATACCAAACAAATAAAGTATGAAAGAGAAATTGCTGAATTAAAATCTAAATTCATGCGTCATCAAATTTCTCCAAAAGAGTACTATGAGGAATACGAATCGTTGGGTTTAAAGTTGAGAAAGGTTCAGCATTTAATTCGAACTAATTTTCCAAATCAAAGCTCATAGATTTTTACTCTCTAATTTAAAGATCTTCAATCTTTTTTCTCATAATTCTAAGTTTAATAAAATGTATACTTGTTTAAAACTATAAATATAATACGAAGAAATAAGGAAGAAGAAATATTCAATATTTTACAGAAAATGGAATCTTCAATCATTTCTTGGTTAGAACAATCTTACCATATTAATGCACTTTCAATTCTTCAATTAAATGGAGGAAATTGGGCAAATACATTTGATGTTGAATCTAATCAAGGCTCATTAATTGTAAAAATCCTTGAAACAACCCGATCTTCTCCAACCGAAGAGATCCAAACTCAAATATTATTTTATTTAGCTTCTAAAAATATTATAGTGCGCAACCCCATTCCGAATATTCACGGAAATTGTAACACCTTCTGTCAATTTGAGGGTAATAATTATCAAATAACCGTTTTCCAAAAAATCCAAGGGCACGTAATTGAGGAACATATGTCATTGTTAACTTCAAATGTTGTTGAAATCCTTGGAGAAAACTTAGCTCGATTTCATAATGAATTATCTAAAGGTGGATTTGACTCCCATTATAAGCTTTGGAATCAGCAGGAAAATCTCTTTACTCAGTTCGACTTTGGACAAGTTGATAATTCAATAGTTGATCGATACCACTCTTTTTTCAACAAATTGTCCCACGAACCTATGCAATGTCAGTTGATTCATGGTGATATGCATTTTGCAAACATTGTCCTCCAAAAAGATCCTCAAGAGATTGGCTTTATCGATTTTGATGATATGATTCTTGGTCATCCTGTTATGGATTTGAGCGTTCTAATTTTAGATTATGCGATAATGACCCTAAAATCAAACGACGAAATCATCCAAAAATTTGTTGTTCCTCTACTTTCTGGATATTTTAGACTAAAACCTTTAACCAAAGAAGAAATTTTGATGATACCACTCATTTTAAAAGTACTGGAATTGAACCTTTATATCCAATGTTATGAAATTCGCGATAGTGAAGCGGTTTGGATTAAGAATTTTTATGTAAATCGGACACAATCGGTATCGCGAGATGATTATATTATTCTTTCTAGAGAGGAATTGTTAGTAATTTATGGCAAAATTCAGTAAAAATAAAGATAATGATTGGCGTAATGGGATGGAATTGAATAAAATTTGGTTTTTGCTCCATCCCATTACAGTTGGTTAGTTAATCCGTTTTTTTTATGTTTTTTTTCCTTTTTAGTTTTGTCGAGTCACCTCATATTGTTTTTTTTTTGCGGTTGTTGTTGTGATTATTTGGTGAATTCTTGATTAGTTTTATATCCCACCAAGGAGATACATCATGTTTTTCAGTTTTTCTTTTTTTTTTCTTTTACAGGTCTCGTCTGGTCACCTCATGTTAATTTTTTTTTTGGTCAAGGAATTTTTTTTATATGACTGAAAGTGTTAGTATATTTACATTTCTTTGCCGGTTAATCCCCTCCAGATACTTTTATAATCCAATTGTAATTGAAAAGAAACTTCTTCCCCAGGTTCAAGTTTGGACAAAAGTCCGCATAGCTCCGTGAAAGAAGTTTCTTCGTAGATGTCATGGGTTGTGGTTGGTAAGTGAAACTCTTTTTCTATTCCCATAGGAAGCGGTGATGAGCGTTCGACGCTTAAAGTCGGAATACGATATCCGCGAGAGCGTAAGTCTGCTTGTAACACTTCATTCTTATTAAATTCGAAGGTACTTATGCTTTCTGTATCCAATAAGGATAGGGCTTCGAGTTCCGCTTCTAAAGAATCAAAGTAGGTAAATGATTCCTGGTCGTCTAGGGGTTTGATTTTTTCTAATACGCTCATTTCGTTTTTTTCCTCAGTGTGGGATAGATTTTGGTTGGTTTTTTGGTGTCTGTATTGTAGGTTTTTGTTGGGTAGATGATGCTGAAAAAAAGGGGCTGAGTTAAATTCACTGACTGAAAGAAATTCTTTCTAGTGTTTAATGAAATTATTATAGTTTAAGGTAGTCTCGGTGCCAAGCACCAGAGGAAAAGAAGCCATGCATTTCCATCCCGCCATTTTTCATGAAATGGTTCTGGAACGCGTTGCAATTCTTGATGCTTGCCGAGACACACTTACCAATTAATAATGTCACAAATGCGTAAATGCTTCACAGTAGATTCTGCGGGCATATATACAAGTGCACCATTATTTATTCCATCATAGGAATCGGTAAGCTTTTCGGTAAACATCATATTTTTCACAAACGGTTCAGGTTAGTTATTCAGGATTGGTTTTTTTTAGCATGTTTAGAAGAGTTGTTTTCTTCTAATATTATATAGGAAATTTCCCTATTTAAAGTTGTCGTTGTTCGATTTTTAGTAAATGATTGTTGGGGATGATATATTCCTAATATAAAAAATTTGAGTGCGGTTGCTACTCCTATTGGTGTGTACCCCTTGTAAATGATGGATCCACTTTTTTGGGGTTTGTCATTTTATAACTTTTGCGCACTATTGTAGCTTCAAAGGTGTTAGCAACAGTTCCGAATCGCTCAACAAACTTTAAGAGCTATTCCGGAAAAACTTGGAAAAGAAGAGTTTTTAACCGATTCGGAAGCCGTTTTAGCACCACTTAAATGCCACAATCGGATAATCCTTGTGATTATCAATAGTAGCGCGCATTATAAGTGCGCAGTGGATTCCATTATTGGAATGTAAACGGGTTTCGATTCGATTCATTTTAAATACCTATCAGTGTATTCAAATTATTACTAAATAATATGAAATTTTTTTAATATTTATAGTTGAGGGTAGACAGTTTTTAGCAATTTTTCCTTAAATGCTATCAAAAGAAAATGGAATATACGTACTACTTTTCAATTATTAGACTTATAAAAAAAAATTCCCAAAAAATTTATGAGTTCCAAGCTAAAGCAAAGTGATGATTTCTCCTGAAAAACAACTCTATATTCGAAACATGGAATCGCGAACCATGGGGGCTTGGCCGAGTTTTCAGACTATTATTGATGATGGATGGGTCTTACGTTTCGCAAAAGGCTATACTAAACGAGCAAATTCAGTGAATCCCATATTTCCTTCAACCGACAATATATCGGAAAAAATATTTCGGTGTGAGACACAGTATTCCCAACTAGGGTTACCTTGCGTTTTTAAGCTAACTAAAATTGCGTCCCCCTTTAATCTTGAAGAGTTTTTGGATAAACGGGGTTATTCTAAGATTGATGAAACCAGTGTCCAAGAAGTTTCCCTACTTAATGATTTTAACTCCAAATCGAGATTGAAAATGGATTATTTTACAGCAGTGAATGAGACCTGGTTGAAACATTATTGTCACATGAATCGAGTATCAGAACAGAATCAGTTGAATTTGAAAGGAATTTTAACCAATATTGTGACTCCAGCATTCTATGTACTATTATACAACAAGAATGAGTGTGTTGCATGCGGTTTAGGGGTTCAAGATGGTATATTTATTGGTTTGTTTGATATTGTTGTAGCAAAAAATCATCGAAATCAAGGCATCGGGACGCAGCTCATTCAATATTTGCTTGAATTAGGAAAAAATAATGGTGCTCAAAAGGCCTACTTGCAAGTTATGTTAAATAATCCCGCAGCTCTCCACCTTTATGAAAAATTAGGATTTCAAGAGCAATATCGTTATTGGTATCGAAAAAAATAGATTAATTAACGCAAGTTATCTAATTGCACTTTCGCTTCAGGGGCATGCAAATTCGTCCACAGTTCTTCTAAATCATTACAAGCATAATCTGGACACTCGGCACAAGTCTTAACTCCTTTTTTCAATCCACAATTTCGAACTTTGCAATCTGAACAATGCATGAGTAATTCTCCATTGGAATGGCAACCGTCACAACTGATTTTCTCTGGATCAATGACGAATCCCACAGATCCCCATTCCATTGCGGTTCTTTTCCGTAATTCATTATCATTCGTTCGTTTGGCGATATATGCGGGGCATTTCAAACAATTTATTCCACAAAATGAGATTTCTTGCATAAGCTTCTATCTATATCCAAGCATTTAAGTTTAATTCATCTTCGATGCAAATCCCATAGTTATTGGGTTTTTTTGGAGTTCCATGTCTATTAACTTTTTAAGTAGCAAGGTTTCTTGAATAATAAAAACCATGAGAAAGAACTGATGCCAATCTGGTGGAGTTAATCCTCTTTGTAAAGAACTAAATTTTCTCGCTTTTAGCCAATGATCTACTATTTGAATACTCCCAATCCTGAAATTCCAAACTTTTGCAGAACAAGGAATATTATAATACGTTTTTCCTGATTTTTGGGCTTTATTTTGGAATGAAGTGAAACATATTGAATTTTTTTCGAATCTCCATGATTTTAATTGGATATCATGGGAGAGTGATTCCTTCCACGATTTATAGAAATCCTCATACTTGTGTTGTTGAAACCTAGAAAAATTATAGGTGTGAAGAAGAATTAATTCAAATCCAAGATCAGCAATTTTTTGGATGAACTCAGCCTTGTCAGAAATAAAGACACGGGGAAATTCATGGAATAACATGGGTTCAAAGATACTTGCTAATGTTGTGGAATTTAAAATTCCGTAAAGATATCCAATCAACTGATTCTCGGTGATGGAAGGATACACATATTTTAATTTTGAAATATATATCTCCGAAAGATTCAAATTTCCGTCTATCCATATCGGAGCGACTTTAGAAGTTGAATATCCGAAGATCCCCGAGTCTACAATCCCTTGAGTGCATAAAATATGGGTGAAGGGAGGCTTTTGCATTGATTGCACAAAATTGAATGCTAAATTTGAGTTTTTTAGATTTCGATTTTCTTTCCCTTTCAGGATTTCTTCAATAATCAGCGGGGATTGATTCAAATGATCTAAAATGATGGATTTACCACATCGTCTATTAATGGTATAAAAGATTGTATGCCGTAAATCAAATGGACGGTAATTTACGGCGGTAATTGATCGTTTCATCTCTTTAAAATCAAAATGTGATAGAACTTGTTCATTTTCAAATAGCGCATCGATATTTTGTTTGATTCGACCCTGTTTTCGGAGTGTAATGTAATCACGTTTTTCTAATAAGGTGATATTTTCCTTTAATGGATCCGAATCTACATGGATCATAAATCGGTCACGAGAGCTTATCATGGCTCGACTTGTTTTTATGAAACATTTTGGAAGGGAAATGCAGTGAATGTCCCATATTTGTTGATATTTTGGTTCCACGGTAATTGGAACAAAAAGAAACTTAGGTGCTTGAGGGGTTAGTTCCACAAATCCTAAATTTTGTATTTCATGTGCCAATACTTCTTTTAGTTCTTCTTCTCCATTCCTAATCCCAAGATAGTGAAGTGTAGCGGTTTTTTGATCGAGATTTTTTTTCTTAAAAAATAAGCTGATGGCCACTCCTGTTTGAATTCCAAAAACATTAGTTCCTGTCGAAACTCCTTTTATATTGCGAGCATCCCCAAATAAATCTATGATATAGATGTCCGACATTGATTTCAACAAGGATTGTCGCATGCCATAGAATACTTTTCCATCCAGATATTTCCGATTGGTGATGAAAACCAAGATGCCTTGAGCTTGTTTCTCCAGTATCCATTGTCCATAGCGAATAAATTTCACATAATCGTCATACAAACGGGTGAGATTGGGCTCCTTCACTGCGTATGCTGTCATTAACTGATATATCCAAGCATCTTTATTGGTACTGGAAACCGCATAGGGTGGGTTACCAAAGATGATAATCGGTTTAGTTCTCGTGTGTGGAAGTTTTTCAATTGTTTCATAAAATTCAGGAGTTAAAGCCGATTGAAAAGAAATTTGAAGTGAAATTTCCTTCTCTTTGGAAGAAAAATTCATGCTGTCAGCTAAAAGGAACCGCCCGATGAAATATGCAGCATAATTTAATTCATTCCCATAAAACTGAATCGGAAATTGAGTCTTGATCCAATCCGGGTTTTTAACTATATTGTGAATTCCCAATTCAAAGGATAGGGATCCGATTGCAGGATCATACAAAATCAATTCTGGGGAACTAAGGCCACGAGGAAGATCAAAGTGCTGTTGAATCTTTGTGTGAAGGAGTCGCATCATAAAATTGATGATATAATCCGGAGTATACACTATGCCATGCAATTTTTGTTGGTTCTTATTATAATATCGGATAAATTCCGTATATATTTTTTCTAAAAACACCGTTTCCGACAACATACTATTCCGCCGTAATTTCCCATGATTCAGTGCCTCCTCGATAAGTGAGGCTAATTCTCTCCTGATTTCTAAGGTTTTTTTTTTTGAGCACATTTCCATCCTTTGCCAAAATAGATCTAAGAAATTTGCTATAATTTTGCTTTGTAAATCAGGAAGGATTTTCTGACGGACACAAAAAATCACGCAACACTGAGCATATATCTCTGCGATATGCTTCATTGGAACACGTTCGATTTCTGGGAATGGGATAAGGGTATGATTTTGAAGTTGCCATTTCTCTTCTGAGATTAATTCTAATTCCCGTTTTAATTTCTTACAAATTTTTGCCAGATCCGAGAAAAATAGCATCATTTAAATGTAAACGGTTCGAGAATTTAAATATATATGCTGGAATCGTTATGGGCTATTTTTCAAAGTTCTTCTGACTCAAAAAGTCGAGTAAGTAAACAAGAACAATTGCGATTAATGCTAAATATTTTCATGGTTCTTAAAGAATCAAAATCGCGCGAATATCTGGTGCGAAGTTTGGATGGAGGCTCTCACATTCAGAATGATCCTCCCTCCATTAGTCCTTTATCAGCCTTACGCCATAACGTACTACAGCAATTTTCAATTCAATCGGCTAAAATATCCTTTGTTAATGGCATTGAATCCTTTTCAGAGTATTCTAGCAAATTATTGAAGAACTTGATTGATCATCTTCGCCCATGTGTCAATGATTCCACTTTTTTATCCCGTCTCTATGAATCCTATGTGAGTTTTAAACATCAACGAGGCACATTTTACACTCCCCCATGGATGATTGATTATATTTTAACTATTCTTTCTCAAAAATGGAACAAGCAAGCTAAAACTGACTCTTTATCTTCTCCTTCGATTGCGGATATCAGCTGTGGGACGGGTAATTTTCTTCAAAAAATACCTGCTTTTTTTTCAGAGGCAAATATTTCAGGGGTTGATATTGATCCCTTAGCCCTTGAAATTGCCTATCTGAATCTTAAACTCTTTTCTGCTAAAGTTCAGAAATCTAAATCCCCTTTTACTAACCATTTTTATGCGCGGGATAGTTTAAGGTCCACTGTTCCAAATTCACCTTTCAATATTGTTTGTGGAAATCCTCCATGGGGGACTACAATTGATTCATATCAGAAATTGTTAAAAACCCATTATCATGCGTTGATTCGTTCAGTCACAGAGTCTCAAGAATTCATTGGGGGAAAAAGTCCGACTTCTCCGATGAAACGTCCCTATAAGATTCGAGACCAATTAGATATTTATTCCCTTTTTGTAGTGCGAAATCTCAAGATATTAAAGAAGGGAGGGCTTCTTGCTTTAATCATTCCAAGTACCATTTTATTCAATCCGGTTTATGAACCCCTTCGTAGATTTTTACTTAAGACCACAACAATTCTCCAAATATCATACTTAGGTGAAAATGTGTTTGTGGATGTAAATGTTCCCTCGATTATTCTCTTCTTGAAAAAAATACCCGCTGCCTCAAACCACAATGTCATTATCTCCCACTTACTGGACCAAAAACCTGGTTCTCAAATGGATTCAGATTATTTTCCACAATGGAGCTCGGATGAAATACCACAACAAACATTTCTTCAACATCCCTTTTGCAATTTTACAATTTTCACTGCTCAAGCGACTCTTAACATTGTTCAACAAGTTGAAGACACCCCTCATTATGTTTTTGGCGATTTTGTATCTAATAGCCGTGGAGTTGAGATTGGGAAAGTGGGAAAAATCTATCAATGTCCTTTTTGTAAAAAGTGGAATCCGATTTCCCATTTTAAAAAATCTATCAAATTAAATAGTGCAGTGGGTGCAAAATGTAATCAATGCAAAGAATTTGTATATAAGAAGCAAATGATTGAACAAGCGATGATCATCCGGCCGACAAATAACATCCCTATAACCGACAATAAATCAAAGTGGGTACCTTTATTAAGAGGTGAAGATATCCATCGCTATAAATTGAAGTCTGAATTTTCCATTAAGCTTGGGTATGATGGAATTAAATATAAACATCCTGATAAATTTCGTTCCCCCAAAATTCTCCTAAGGAAAACTGGAAAAGGAATTATCGGTGCTCTGGATTACAATAATTTTTATACTCTTCAAGTGATATATCAGTTTTCTCTTAAATATACTCTTTCTTCTTCTTCTTTGCAAGTTTCAGACTCTGCTTCCACCATTAACTATGAAAAAGGAAATGTGAATGATTATTCCCCTGAACTGCTTCGCAAGTATTCCATTGAATTTTTATTCGGGATCATTTCATCTAAGCTAATCGAGCTCTATTATCATAATAATTTTGCTAATCCTAAGAAAAAAACATTCCCCCATTTAATCCAAGCCAATGTCTTGGCATTACCTATTCCCAAGATTGATTTTTCAAATTCACAAAACCCTTCTTACACATTGTATTTAAAAATTGAAGAATGCATCCGTAAGATCATTTCCTTAAGAGAAAATCGTTTTGAAGATGAAGAATTGATCCAAACTCTAATTCTCGAAAAAGACGATGCTGTGGAAACTCTGTTTACTATCCGAAAGAACATCAATTAGATTTTTTTATAATTCACCTTTGAAATCTGTCACACAGAATATATTGGGGATTTAAAAGCTTCTACAACCAATGAAAAATATGGATCATCAAGCTAAAACCGACTCTCATCAATTAATCCTTACTTTCTTGCTATCTATTATTTTTATCAGCACATTGAGTGGTCTGGCTGCATCATTCGCGGAAATTTCATTTGAAGATAAAGGTCGAAGAAGTAACTATGTCCCTCTTTCTCAGTCCATTGATTGGAACAATTTAATTCCTCTTTCCTCTCAATCTTTTTCTTCTAAGGATGATCTTCAAAATTATACTAGTCCAGAATCTGGAGATGGCACTTCCTGGACTTCGCCTTTAATATTAGAAAATTATATTGTGGAACAAAATGCCAGTGTTGCTGGATTAAACTTTACAAATTTTTCCGAATATTTAATTATAAAAAATTGCGCTTTTCGAAATCTTTATCCCGGTTATCGAGAAGAAAGTTATTCCATTTTATTTAATCGCTCTCAAAATATTAAAATAATGTCATGCTACTTCAATTCTTATTCAGGAAGTGATTCTAATGCTGTACGTCTTGAATATTCAAGTCAAATTAATATCACAGATAATTATATTACCGCTTATTATTATGGGATTATAGCCGTCGATAGCAACGATTTCTTCATCACACATAATGAAATGTGGAATCAAAAATATGAACATATTCAATTCCGAAATGTGCATAACATTATCTTAGAAAACAATAACTTAATTCATACTTACATTTCGAGCAATTTCGGTGTTGAAGCTATAACGGGGTGGAATGTTTCTCAATGCTTTCTAAAAAGTAATGAAGTGTCAGCGGAGTATACCGAGATTGAGTTTTATTCTTCTCAGGATATCTCGTTTGTTCAAAATATCTTGCCCCGATTAAAATTCTATATTACGAATAACATAAATCTCACAGAGAATGATATAGATGGGGGTATTTCTTTTTTATTTGGTATTAACTCCACAATTTTAGATAATATAATACGAGATTCAAATACTGGGATTAAATTTCTTAATTCCTACAACTTTCTGATAGAAGGAAATACATTTCGTTTTATTTCTGAGTATATCTTCGACATTTACTATCTTGAAGAAGAAGATGATCACGATTATGAGCCTATTTGGTTTGATAATCCCAATTTTCACGAAGAAGTTATCAAAGGTAATACAATTATTTTGATTGGAAGAGGGATATTCAAAGAGAATCTCTCGAACATCCAATTTCAAGGAAATTTTATATTTTTTCATGTAGGTCATTATTTCTTCTTGGTATTTAGTTTGGTTTCTGGAGGTATATTTATCAAATTTTTAATAATTCAACGAAAAAAAAAACAAAAACTCAAATTCCTGAACCTAAATCTCCAGAAAAACCGGAATCATACAATTGAGGATGAGGAAATTCCGGGTGCAAAAGCTATCACCCTTATGCAAAAACATGAATCTAATATAACTCAAATAGTATCTTTCCAATTTCTAATACTATTTGGACTGTTTTTCTCATTTGTTTATTCAGAATTATTCTACAATGGCCAACTTGTTCGTATTATGCTTGGATTATTCCTGAATAATGAATATTATTCTGATGTCCCTTTACGTCATTTTCTTGTGAATCTTGAAATCTTGATCATTGGTATAGTCCTCACAAGTTTTTTTTATAGGAAGCTACGAAAACTCCAGCAAACTCCTCCCATTCTTCAAGATTCTCCTATGAATCTCCATACAAAGGAAAAACAAGTAATCTGGGTTGGAATGGGAGGTCTACTTGTAATCGAAATTCTTATGCTTCTACTTGTCTATTTTGGATCTTATGAAAGGATTCTATTAATTTTAGGGATGATATTTACTTTGCTCTTTCTTTGGAATCTACTCCTCAAAATTTATAAGAAGGATCAAAAAATATGGTTTGTAATCGGGATCTTGGGAATCGGTTTAATTATTGCGTATTGTATTATACGAAAACTAATTGATCCAAATATAATTAGGTCGAGCCATCCCGATGAAGTTGAATTTACTCGAAAATTTGTATTCTGGAGCTTTCTAATATTGGGGGGTTTTGGTTGGTTAGGGGCTCTTTTTCATGATGATGAACTCGATACTTCAACAGGGGAAAAATAACTCATGGAAAAGACAAAAAAAAATATCCCAGAAAAACCAAAGGAAGAACAAGAAATTCCTCCCCCATTACCTTTATTTACTCCTAATGAATTATTGAAAGTCCCTCTTCGCTTCAATATCATGTTTTTATTATTTAATTATTCCCAAATGGGTTTTACCGAATTGAAGAAGTTGCTTAAGTGTACACCTGGAAATTTGGATCACCATTTGAAAAAGCTTATTTTAGCCGGGTGGATTGAAGATCGTATTACATTTTCTCCACGCCCATTGAAAATTTTGCGAATAACTCCTAAAGGTCAGGAAAAATTTTCCTTTCAAATTCAACAATTAAAAAAAATTATAAGAAACAATAAAGAATCGATTGATTAGAGCGAGTATTTTTCTTCCATTAAAAGAAGCAAACTATCAAAGAGAAGCGGAAATCTGTATTGAATGTGGTGAAAATTTAGTTCCTAACGTATTAGATCAAGCATTTTTTCATGTTTATATATATATATTTATTCCGGTATTCATCATAATTGCTTCATTATCTTATTTAAAAGTGTTAAAAGTTTGTAGAGCTAATTTTTACCTTCTTTTTTCATCCGTGATTCTTGTTTTAATGATAACTCGCTACTAAAGATTCGCCTTTTTTTTGCAAATTACTAAAAAAACCTTAGTTAATTTCTTCAGATCAATCGGTTTAAACAATATTCTGACCCTGAAATTAGAATTATTGGAACAGATGCATCAATCTTTTTAATTGCACTTGCTAATTCAATTCTGTTTAAATCCGGCATATTGAAATCAGTAATAATAATGTTTATTTTTTTAGGATCAATTATTGCTGGAGTTTTACTAACCATCTTGAATAATTACTATCCAACTACAGTAATTAATATTTAAGAGATTATTGATTTAGAAATTCGATTATCTTTTTCATAGGTATCGATACCGACATAATATAATTCGGTTTGGCCCGTTTTGAATCAGTTTTATTGAACTCTATTGTATTCAAGAAATTTTCCATGAAAGTATTATAAGCAAGACGATATTTGTGAAATTGTTCTTCAGTGAAGTAATAAAAGGAATTTGTAAATTCAGAATATATCCGATCGATTCCTTTTCTATCCGTTTCAACTCCTACCATGGATTTAAATAGAGTTTCTAATTCTTCAGATACTTTTCCCTCTTTTAAGATTTTTTTTTCAACCTTATTAAAAAACTCAGTAACTCGAGTTAAATTCATAATATTGATATTGGAAATCGCTTTAGATGTTGCAATTTGATCCAAGATAACGGTGGAGGATAGGTCATCTAAGATTTCTGGATTGGGATCAACTTCTTTCAATAAATCCTGATAGTTTTCAACAAGACTGTAAAATGCTTGAACATTTTTTTTGGATTTTCCTAGTGAAGGATCACTTTCAACCGACTTAAAATGGGGTTCCGCAACTAATCCCACATCAATTAAAGTTTTTAAATGGCCGTGGACAGTAGGCTTTTTTTTTTTTAAAAGCAAGCAAAGATGATTTAGGCTGATCTCTGGATACATCTCTAAAAGACTATAAATTTGAAATTTTGACTTACTTTTTAATATATTTACTATTGAATGTGAATTTTTATCTAGTTTTGTCCGATTTCTCGGCTCAGTATTGCTGATCGATTTTTTAGGCATAAATTGGGATCATTCCTTTATTGATAGAAATACCGTATGTCTTCGGTATTACTAAAAAATTCCAAACATTTAAATATTCTTAATATCCAAAGTATATTAGTCTTCGGAAAAATTAATAAATACCGAATGAATTATAATTTTGCATAATATTCCAAATAGTTAAAAACGTGATAACCATGACAACAAACGATTCAAACTCTGATGATTCACTTTCTAGTGAATCTAACCCATTGGTCAAAACGAAATCGAAAATTTTTAAGAAAATGTGGCCTTCTTTTTTAGTTCAAAATGCTTTTGCCTTTACTTTTGCTGTTTTAATGATAAATATCATCATCATTTCGACGATTATGTTCCCAAATGAACCCTTTCGAGCTAAAGAATTTGGGTTGATGCTCGGGATTTCCACTTGGATTATGGGTATTTCTGGAGTTTTATTTGGTGCCTTTGCCGATCGCTTTTCTCGCAAAAATTTGCTGGCGATTGTTGCTTTCTTCTATGGGCTTGGATATTTATTAAATGGATTTGTCCCTGCTGGATTAGGTATGACCACTTATTACTATTTCTTTACATGCCTAGCTGTTCGAAGTTTCTTTAGTGGAGGTATTTTTCCAATAGTCACCTCTTATGCCAATGATGCTACTGAAGAGGATGAGCGTTCTCAGTATTACGGGGCTATTAATGCTTCCTTTCAAATTTTTCAAATTTTCGGAAGCCTTATTTCTGCTGTAGTTCTCCAAAATAATTACTGGCGTGAATATTTCTGGATTGTTGGTGGAATAAATATGGTAATTGGATTAGTTGTATATTTTAAAGCGCTAGAACCCAAACGAGGTGCCACTCAAAATGAGTTAAAAGAAGTTTTACAATCCAATAATGCAGAATACAACTATGTATTGACAAAGGAAATGGTCAAAAAAACAATTATGGCTCCAACCAATATAATCGCCTTTATTGAAGGGATTTTTACTACCATTTTAATGAGCATTCCCGATTTTCTTCTTCTGGCATATGTTCAATCTCCTCCCTACAATTTTTCTCCATTAGTTATCACTATTCTTATGTTAGTAACAGGAATCCCGGGAGCAATCTTAGGTTCCTTAACTTTTGCGAAGATCTCAGATCGATTGGGAAAGAAAAATATTTCAAATCGGCTAGTTTTAATCACTATTTCAATGGTTATTCTCTTTGGGATCTTTCTTGGTTCTTTCCTCTTTCCTTTACCTTATTTGTCAATTGAGCAAGGAATGCAGCTAAGTATATTATTTCAATATCCAATTCTTTGGGCATTCGGTGGGATGAGTTTCCTCGGAAAAGTTGTAATAACGGTATATAATATGAATCAACCCGTAGTTTTGCAAAAAATCAATTTGCCTGAAGCGCAAGGAACTGTGAGTTCTGCAAATCAACTTCTTGAGATGATAGGAAGCGGTTTAGGACCTATTATTGCTGGAGTGTTACTAACTATCTTTAACAATAACTATCAAACTACAGCAATTATAACTATGAGTGTTGGTATGATCGGTGCTTTATTTTGGATAATCGGAGCGAAATATATAAAAAAAGATGTAAAGCGCATCTCGAACATTTTAAAGCAACGGGCGACTGAGCTTGAGCTAAATAAAAATCCCAATCCCATTTCAGAATTGCTTTAATTGGTGTTAATTTTAATCCTTTTTTTCATTTTTTTTGAATACATGTCAATTTTGGGAACATTTATTTTCAATTAGTTCTTATGACTTGATAGTCATGCTATTTACATAAATGGCATGATCAAATCTTTTATGGGGGAATGTATATGAAAATTGTTAAGTATGATAATGAATCGAAAATAGATGCAATGGTTGAAATTGCGGAACAAAGCCGGAAAAAATTCTATCCAAACAATCCACCTTTGACCAAGGATAGGATACACGATGTTATGAAAACCATATATGTGAATTCAACTCTTGAGGCGGATTCCATCTTCGCAATGGATGATGATGGAAAAGTAATTGGATTTGCGGGACTTATGCGAACTGAAGTTGCTAAAGATCCATGGATTTTATTGTGTAATGTTCTTCCTGAAGTAGAAACGGAAGAAATATGGACTCAATTAATCACCACTGTTTTAAACCAAGCGAAAGAACAAAATGCTCCGGGTATCAAAATTACCTCGGATAAAATGAGACCTATCTTAAACAATGCCTTGAAAACTCTTAACTTCACACCCGATCATTACATCTACTCTTTAAACTTAAAAAACTTGAACAATATTCCCAAAGTTACCATTCCAAAGGGTATTGAAATAAAGGTAGCCGATAAAATTATTGATCCAAAACAACATGTATCCGTAATGAATGAGGCTTATGAAAATAAGGATGAATGGATCCCCGATACTCCTGAAAATATTCAAGATTGGGAAGCCATGCAAAAGAAAACTTTTGATCCGGTTCATTTCTATGCCTATAAAGGTAAGAAAATCGTTGGAGCATGCAATGTTTTAGATTCTAAACAAGATAATGTCAGTCGATTTATCGGAAGTATTGGTGTTCGGAAAAAATATCAAAATCAGGGAATTGGAGAAGCATTAATGGGTACTGCACTTCAAAATTTAAATAAAAGAGGTAATAAAATGGTGCAATTTAATACATCAGGCAAAAACACTTCGGATATTGAATTACCAACTAAATTTGGATTTGAAGAAGATATCAACAAAACTCAAGTAGTCTATAAGATTGACACCCGGAAAATCTAATGTTTCTACAAAATGAAATGATCCAAAGCAAATAGAACTGTATTGCATAAATTTTGTCCTACTTCTATCGTCAGTGGGCTCAAGAATATTTTTTTATCATTTTTTTAATTATATTTTGCCCAAAGTCACTAGCTTAAGTTATCGTGAGTTACTTGGGTTAAAATGATAAAGGAGTAGTAAAAAAAAAAATTAATATCCACCAGCTTGTGTGGCCATAACTGTGATTACATCAGTCTTTGGATTCACACCTACTTTTGCGAACTTCAAATTGTCAGGAATTACTTTTCCCTTGAAAATAAATTGAATGGCTAAAATAGGATTCAATTTATAAGCTTTTTGTACTTCTTTCTTAATTTCTGCAATTGTATTGCCGGTATCAACATCAATTAATTTGATTGCTTGATCAGGAGGAACTCCTGTTAATCGAAATCGGAATTGTGCCATGTTTGTTCACCAATATATCAAATCCTTCGAAAAAATCCGAATTTTTTTTTTTCTTAGGATTCAAAATGAATTAACCTAACTAATGTGAAATAACTTAAAAACTGTTTTCCGTACGAAGATCGAAAATCGAGAAAATTCACAATTATAATCAATTTTCAAAGAATCTTATCTCAAAAGATCAACATTTATCTAAAAAAAAGGAAATTAATCCGCTTTTTGTGCTCTTCGCAATTTTCTTTCTTTCCGTTTTCGTTCTCTTTCTTGCTGCTTTTTGAAATGGCTAAGTCGATCCCGAGGTTCTCCCGAAGCAAAACTTTCATTGAAGGCAATTTCTTCGGATCGAAATCCACTCTCTGAGGTAAAAGTGGCTTCGTTTACCAATCGTTTACTCCGTGCAATGGCTTCTTTGCAATTCACGGTCATTTTTCGGGCAATCCGGTTGATTTTTGCATCAAACCCTTCCAGAGGAAATACTGCATTTATTAACCCGATTTTATCCGCTTCTTCTGCTCCTATCACCCGTGCAGAGAATATCAACTCCTTGGCGCGATTTGGTCCAATTAGTCGTGCAAGGCGCTGTGTACCTCCTCCACCAGGAGTAATTCCATAGACGGTTTCGATCTGTCCAAATTTCGCATTTTCTGCGGCATAGATTATATCCGCACAGATGCTTAATTCTAATCCTGCGGTTAAACATAAGCCCTTAATGGCGGCAATCACCGGAAACGGCATTTGTTCTAACCGTCCAAAAATATCATGACAACGCACGGATACATCTTCTGCTTGTTCACCATCAATGGCAATAAACCAGTCAATATCTGCCCCCGCAGAGAAAAAGTGATCCGAATTACTAGATAAAATTAACACTCGAATCTCTGGATTTGTGAGAAAACCTTGTAAGATTTCATCTAACTCGGTAGCAACTTCGGCACTAAAAGAATTCATTTTATCCAAACGATTTAGTTTGAGCCAAAAAATGCCCATATCTTGTTCGATCAACCAATTGTTATAATCTGACATACGATACTTTCCCTAACACGACGCACTTTTAGAATTTTTTCAGCTGAATTTAGGATGAATCCTCGGACTTGAAGTGTAGATTTGGATGAGAAATCGGAAAAGAAAGAAGTAAAAGGAAAAAAAATCAGAAATGTTTCCCACATCTCTAATTGAACGATTTTGGGTGTTTTTTGAATATAATCGCAAGGCTCAAGAACACACAACTTAATAATAATCCAACGGAATATCCTGGAATACCTCCTCCACCTCCTTCTGGTTCTGTGGTATCAGTTGTTGAAGAAGTGGAAGAATTCGTTCCTGTGGTTGTTGTTGTAGTCGTGGTGGTTGTAGTATCTGTTGGAGAAGGCACTGTTGTCGAATTGCTTATGGTCAAAATAAATGTAAGATCTGACAGTTGTACTTCATCATATTCATCTTGGGCGACCACACCCCAATAGAATGTACCGGTAGTTGTGATATTCAAGAACAGATTACCCGTAAAGATATATTCCACCCAAGATTCTGCTGTGGTAATTCCAAGATTGGCTTGAGTCATGGTATAATTCACAACCGATTGTCCAGCGGTGGTGTAGATACACAATGTCACCAATTCCGGAAGTGGACCATCATTATCTTGGAAATACACAGAAAATGTTGTATTGGTGGGATAAGCAAAATCGAGGGTAGCATTGCTCACACTTCCATTTTTTAAGAGGGGGAGGGAATTTTTCACTTCTAATTTGAAGTTTTCTTCACTCCATTCCAAGTACGTTGTTCCATCGAAAGCTCCAAAGACATAGGTATAATTTCCTGGGGTTAAGGATGCCGTAACATCTTGGCTGATGCCGTAGGGGGTTAATCCCGTGGTATCGGAAAAGGATCCAATTAGGGTTAAGTCATAAGTTGTCTCGAGGGTGCTTCCTGAATAGATCGACACATTGACATGGGTTGGGAAGTCGCCATCCGGATCGGTATAGTGGATCAAAAAGTCGACATCGCTTGGATTCGAATAATTAACCACCGCTGGAGTTGCAGATCCGTCCGATAATGTGAACATAGATGGTTGTATTTCCAATGTGAAGCTTTCATCGGCAAGTTCCAAGTACGTTGTTCCATCGAAAGCTCCAAAGACATAGGTATAATTTCCTGGGGTTAAAGATGCAGTGACATCTCGAAGTATAGCATAAGGAACTGGTCTTGTGGTATCGGAATGAATTCCTCCAATTTGGGCTAGATCGTAGGTTGTTTCGAGAGTATCTCCTGAATAAATCGACACATTAACATAGGTTGGAAAGTCCCCATCTGGATCGGTATAGTAGACTAAAAAGTTGACATTAGTGGGGTTCGAGTAATTCACTACGGCCGGATTTGATGATCCTTCTGATAACGTGAACATTGAATCTTGAATTTCGAGTTCGGGATATAAAGTCGAATCTGTTTCGGTGAGTAAATCTGTTTCTAACCCATCTGTAGCCCAAATACAGTACGAATAATTTCCAAGTTCGCTGAAACGATATGTACCTGCTTCCACCATGGCAATATATAGCACTCCCATTGTATAATCACGGTTATTTACAGTCTGAGGGGTCATAGTAAAATTGGTATAATGGTCAAAAACGCCTTCGTCCCCTTCATTATAAAGGGAAAGTTTAATTTCATCGGGAGCTACGCCATCAGAATCCGTATAATTTACCACAATTGGAATAGATTCGCCTATTTTTAGAATCGGATCATCTACAAGAATATTAGAAAGTTGTGGGGCGTCATTTTCTATAGTGAATGCATAGAATTCACCTTGTCCCAAATCACCCCTGAAAATTCGGTGATGTTCGATGCCATAATAAAAATCATACGAGTAGTCTCCAATCGAAGGTAGAAGTTCTCCTCCCATTTCCACTTTTATCGAGTATAAACATCCATCGGTATAATTGTTGTCTGAAGGATCAAGTTTTTCCATAGGATAGTGAGGTTTCTGATCAGGAACAATCCCATCGTCGATTGCTAAGGCAATCATTTTGGGTTCGAAATTTTGAGGTTGCGAATAATTTACTATAAAAATAATATCCTCGCCTGATTTCCACTTAAAATTCTGATCAATTGTTGGGGTCAATGAAGAATGGACCGCTGCATCATAAGTAAAACTTGCATAATCATAGATCTTAAAAACTGTTGTATAGGTATATTCGTGGGGTCCTGGACAAAATAATGCTTCATCTCCATCTTCTGGTATAATTTCAAGGTATCCCTCTATGACTCCCTCTGCATTTAAAACACCTTCACCCTCCGTCAACTTGAAGTAAAAGTCTTTCCCATCGACCCAATTATCATCGTATTTATCCACTTCCATCAAATTATCCCCCCAAATAAGAGGAACTTTATCTTTTGTGTTATTTTCATATCTAATTCTGAAATATGGTTTGTGGAAACTGGTAAGATAGGATCGATTTAATGGATCTAAAAGTGTAAAATGGATTTCCGCCTCTTCGCCCTTTCCTTTTTCTAAAAAGATCTCCGAATCAGTTATCGTTGAAATAATTGTCGTTTCACTATGGATGGAAAATTGATAGTTGTCTTCCATCCCCGGAATTCGCTGTACCTCCCCATCTCGATTGAACACTATCCAATATTCATAGCTACCTGTTCGATTTAGAATTCCTTCACCTTCTACCAACGAAATATTATAAATCACTCCGTCTTGATAATCTACATCACTAATTGCATGGGCTAAATTATATTCCGTGGTATTCTCTTCTTCTCCTAACGGAATTATATACAATTTGGCACTGTCAGGGAGTGAATATCTATCTTGATAAAATGTTTCAAAAGAAAGAATTTGGCTGGAATTGATTCGCACGCGAGTTGGACCATTGACGAATATGGCTGAAAATTGTTCCCGACTAACACTTGGTCCTTTGTACACTTGGGATTGGACCGGAGTACTATCAACCATCGTACTAAACCAAAATTCATAAGTACCAATATCCTCAAAACCAGTGTCTCCGATAAGCATTGAGTAAGTATAAGTGGTACCCTTGGAAATTTTTGGATCAGTTTCAATGAGAACACAAGGATGCGTGTTTATAGTACCGCTGCGTGGATTTTTCAAGGTGAGAATCACATCTGAATCGGGAGCGGTATTCTGATAGTGCATATAATCAATCGAAAAAGTTATTTTGTCCGTGTCATAATAATCAATCCGGGTTTGGGATACTTCCCCTCCAAGTAGGGCGACTAAATCTCCGACATAGAATAGCTTTACTGTTTGAGATGAATCGAGGGGATAACGGCAATCATTATCCTCATCCGAAAAAGTAAAATAGGCTCGATAGACTCCTTCATCCTCGAATTGATTCCCATAGGGTTCAATATCTATAGAATAAACAATTCCATCATCTGGGGAATTATGAATCGGAGTTTTCTCTGTGTCATAGGCTAGAGTATAGGATCGAGTATTTCCTGCAGGATCATAAACGAACATGCGGATCGTGTCGGGTTGATAATCTTCCTCATCGTAATAAGTAACAGAAATAGTCGGGTAGACAGGATTTTCTATCCAAATAGGTCTAGGGTTGATAGAAGCGCTGAGGGATGGTGCTATGTTCGGTCGATTGATGGATTCAATATCCTCATAAAAATTCACTGTTTGTAGGATTGGAACGGAACTTGAGGACGCATTCCCATCGGTGATTTGAACTGTATAATTTAGAATACATGGTCCCGCTGAATTGATCACAGTATTAATTGGATCCGATCTCGTGTCTATCCGAGCGTATAAACAAGTGGGGGTATTAATTTCTGCTTCTAATTCTTCGACAGTAGCAAAAATATCTCCCATGTCATTTAACATAAACTCCAAATAATTATAGAAAGGAAGTTCGTTGCAAATATAATCTGAGACATAATAGGATAACGGATGCATTAGAACTAGCACTTGTTCATCATTGACTGTATTTTTCAGAAAGGTTTTTCCCGATAGATCTTCTAAAGCAGTATCGAAATCAGATACACTACATTCAAGGAAAGTGCGGGATTGCTCATTAAAATAAACTTGGTGTTGAGATAAAGTGATATCATCCACGATAGGTGGTGCTGTTACTATTTGAAAATATTCAACATTGGATTCATCTCCATTAAAGCCTACTACAACATTTTTAAAGGTTGGAATTGCATAACAATAAAAGTCAAAGTGGTTGGGCATGATGATAGACAAGAGGCTTTGTGAAATATTTGTAATATATTCTTTTCCACTGGCATAATCAGTATTATCGGGATCTGCTTCATACATATCAAAGGAATATTCTACTGTACTATATCCTTCATAGGACGTGCAAATTCTCAATAGTCCCGGATTTTCAGACCCAGTGTAAATTGCGCTAAATCCTATGGATTGCCCTGCTGGAAGTTCTGTGGTGTTAAGCGATAATACAACGGAAATTTCATTTCCCTCTGGGTCAACCTGACTGTTTGGGGTCCTATTCGAATAATTTCTGGGATTTTCAAAGTTATCATCTTTATTCATTCCTGTTTGAATGAAGGATGGTATCAAAATCATGAATAAGATACCCAGGAATAAGATTCGAATTGGAATTTTATTTCTTTTCATTAATTGTTTCATCAATTGTCATTCTCCATTAATTCTAAAATCATCGGAAATAAAACTTATAACTAAGCTTACCCGTTTCTTCAATAACTGTTATAATAGAAACGCATTCTTTCAAAAGACCCTCAAAAGACTCGAAATATGATCATCTTTTTATTATTTTATAATAACCGTTATTTTCCAACAATTTTGTTTGTAGTAAATGATTATGTATTATTTTCTTCTCAAAATATTTAAAATTATTAGAAAATGTCTCCGCAAATGAATGGATGTTCGATAGATGACAAACTTGTCAAGATTTTGAAGAAATTTCATCAAAATGGCACTAAATCATAATTTAATCAACTGATCTTAATCATTCAAAACATTGTCTATACAAAGAATTTAGTGAGATCTTGGATTTCTTATATCCGAAATCCCTTTTTCTTTTCCATCAGAAGAAACTTCATAATCACCATTGCATTTATACACTCGATGACAATTGCGGAAGAATTTTTGACAATTTTGCATGAGATCGATGCAAAATTTCCCTTTCCAATGATTAAAGATATCTATATTCCTCAGTACTCACCCGAATCCCCCGAAAAAACAAGTTTTGGGCTAATTCAATTGGAGGGGGGTGCATCCGGCATAATTTATTTAAGTTTATCTCCCGTATATCTTGAACAAGCAGCATCACTTGCATTAGATTCTTTTCCAGGGCAAAATCCATTTTCAGTAGCACAATGGCTAAGTCATTCTCATAGTAGTGAACTGCAAAAAGCACTAGCTCTAGGCACGATAAATGCGATGAGTTCTTATTTTTTTGACCAAAGTAAGCTTCCTTTAGACTTTACTACCAATTCGATGGGTAATTTTGCCTTGAAGAAAACGGATCACGTCGGAATGGTGGGTTTTTTCCCCCCCCTTGTAAAACAGCTAGGTGATCAAAAAATCCCGCTTACCGTGATTGAAAAAAAGGAATCCTTGGTGCAAACCCATCCAAAATGGAAGGTTACATTGGATCCTTTGTGTTTAAAGGGGTGTAATAAAGTTCTCATCACGAGTACCACAGTGTTAAACAATTCTTTGGATGATATTTTAAAGTATTGCACAAGTGCAGAGTACATAGCAGTCATTGGCCCCACAGCGGGATTTATCCCAGATCCTCTTTTCGATCGTGGTGTTGATATTTTAGGTGGATCTGCAATAGTGGATTATGAACAACTGCGATCGAATTTTGAAAAAGGTCTCCGATGGGGAACCGCTAGTAAAAAATATTGTGTGGAAAAAGCACATTACTTAGGCTATCACTACTGGTTGGACAAGCTGTAAATTGCTGGTGTTTCTAAATGGTTGAATTCAAAACTCATGGGTCTGTACCCTATCAAATTATTGTATTACATGGTGGCCCTGGGGCTTGGGGGGAGATGGCACCCGTAGCAGACCAAATTGCTGATAAATGTGGTGTTATTGAACCGTATTTCTTAGAAGAAACCCTACAAGGGCAACTAAATGAGCTAAAGCAAATTATTCAACTACTACATTTGAAAACTGTGTCCTTACTTGGATTTTCATGGGGGGCATGGTTGGGGTATCTTTTTGCAGCAAAATATCCCGCTTTGGTCACAAAATTAATTCTGGTAGGAAGCGGACCCTATGAACATCAATATTTTCTGAAGTTATTGGAGACTCGCGAAAGTCGAATGAATCCTTCCCAAAAAGAACTTTATTTGGAGATCCTTCAAAAATTGCGAGATCCCGATGAATCTAATAAGAATTCATTAATTTCCCAATTAGGTGCTTTGTGCAGTAAAATTGATCAATACCATCCAGACCCTTTTGAAAAATCCTTTCCTTCTCCACATTTTGACTTGGACCGAAGCACTTACTTTCAGCAAGCCCTTAATGAAGTGATTGGTATGCGAAAATCGGGTGAGTTATTACAACAAGCAGAGAAGATACTTTGTCCAGTCGTAGCTATTCATGGGGATTATGATCCTCACCCTGCCAATGGAGTCAAAATTCCCCTAGAACAAAAAATTGAGAATTTTAAATTTTTTCTGCTGGAAAAATGTGGGCATAAGCCGTGGATTGAGAAGTTTGCAAGAACAAATTTCTTTAATATTTTGAAATCAGTCTTATTCTGATTCTTTTTTTTTCCTAGGAGTTGACGTCCCTCAAAAAAATCAAATTTATTAAAGTAATTTGCCATAAAATTACTGAGGAAATTTATTAATTATGAAGAGATGGAATTCTTGAAGAAAAAATCAATAAAAAGAACATTTGTTATATTTCTTGAAATATTCGCCTGTTTTTGGTTAGATATCTTTGCAGCTTCAATGCAATCCTCAGATGTAGATTTCATTTTTTCTGGGATACCGTACACTTTCCAAACGATAACTATTCCCTTTAGTCAACTTCGCCTCCTTATTATTATAAGTTTTAACCTTATTGTGATTCTAGATGTTGTTCTCTTATCTGGGAAATGGATAATTCCATCAAAGAAAATGAAAAAAATTGTGTTCTTTCTTCATGCAATTACTCCGATGCTTATATGTTTTAATTTATTCTTTTCAAATATCTATTCCTATAGAAGAATGGTCTACGATGATTTGGTCGATTCTCTTGGTTTTTTAATTTTTATCTTGCTCGTGGTTTTTATTTTCATTGCTCTTTATGTTGTAAAGATTAAAGAAATATATGATGGAAAGCAGATGCATGGGAAATTTTATCTAATTCCATTACACTTCCTATCTTTAGTCCTAGTGGTTTCTATGGCCGTAATTTTCCTTATAATAGATGATGATTTGATCAGCTGGTTGATAGTAAATTCATCGATAGTAGGGATCTGGGTGTGTCAAAATGTTCTTTCTTCAGACTATTTAATATTCCGTAAGAATATGGATTCCATCTTTCCCAAAAATGCGGAAAAAACGCAAGTTATTACTATTGAAGAGCCATTAATCACAGGGATTTACAAGATTTTAATTGGGATTCTTGTTTTACTAGAAAATTCACTCGTTTTATCTGTCCTTATTGCATTTATTGTCAACTCAATCGAAATTTTCAGTCCTGATTTATATTTGATTCGATCATTGCAATATTCTTTTTTGGGGAGAAACTTCATCCTATCAAATATATTGTTATTCTATGCTATGTTTATCGCCATAATTGAAATTGGGCAGATTGTGACCTATTATAAAATTCTGAAATCAAGTGGTAATTATGATTCCAATCTTTTCGTGGTTCCCTTATTATGTTGGATTCTCTTTTTAAATTTTGTAATTCTGCCCATTATGAAATGGTTTACACCATCCAGTAATTGGTTGACAGTGGTTTTGTTGGGATATATTATCATGCAAATCATTGCAAAAGTATTTCTCCGATATGATAATCTTCATTTAGAGTTAATCATCTTTAGAAATTCAATTATGCCTAAATATCGTTCCTTAGGCAGCGCTGAAGAAAAAATGATTCTCTTTCTATTGAATCAAAAAAAATTATCTGCAATATCTGAAATCGCGGAAGTTATAGAGTATCCTGAGGAGAAAGTTTTTGAGTTCATTCAGATACTTATTCACAAAAATCAAATTAAAGGGGAAATTACCGATAAAAGGGAATTTGTGAATTATGGTGTTAAGGAATATTTGGAGGTATTAGATAATCAATTTGAGCATTGGGAGAAAAACAATAATAATGATCAAAAAATATAGTCCTAAACTTTGATTCAATCTCTTTTTAATCTTATAAAATTGACTTCAAAGAAGAAAAGAGTGAGAATTTTGAATTAGTGTTTCTAGTTTAAAAATCCTAATTTCTCAAATTTGGTCTGGAATTTTTTAATGGACTTGATAACTCTTCGAAATTCATATAATCCTGGTTTATCACTCAATATTCCATTCATTTTGATTTTCTTTTCACGATAACGATTCTCATCCAATATTTTATTGAATTCTCGAATTACTAATTGAAGATATTTGGAAACTTTATTCTCTGGGTTGATAAATAATGGAAGATCAAAGATTTGAGCAATCTCTTGGGATCTTTGATGATAATGCATAATTGAGGGGGGGAATTCATAGTAGACTACTCCCGGTATTATTTCTCCAAGACCATTTAGCATTATTTGGGCTAAGTCTTGAATGAACTTGTGAATCCAAGTCGTACAGGGATGATGTTGCTCTGAACTTTTTGGAGTTTGCATGAACGGTTTTAACGATTCTAAATCAGTAATTGGCTTGCTCAGAGTATTATAGGAGAGCTTGTAGAAATATCCTACTTCAAAATCACTGTCACTAACATGATCATGGCTACCCGTCAAGGAAAAACCCGAGCCTAACTTGGATAAATACCGAATTTTTTCCATTTTGTTCGTGGGATCTTCAAGAAGTTGGTTCAAAGTTTGGAAAAAGCTTACATGATCTTTATCCAAATGATGTAATTTCTTGAAGTGGATTTCAAGATCATTGACATTTTCTAGTATTGTATTAAATGTTGGCAAATCAAAGGCTGATTCCTCTAACATCGGATAAAGTTGACTGGCTTTATGAAATATAGCTTGCATTGTTTCAAAGAAGAAATCTATGATTTTTAGAATGTTCTCGGGTAAATTCAGAGATTGTTCCAGAAAAGGTTGTAGGCTCTCTTCCATTTTTTTTTTGTCATGTAAGGTCATTTCTGTTTTTAAAATAGAAATTCTTCTTTTTAAATTTGGGTGTAGGAATCAATTAATTTAAATTACGAACTCTTAGATTGGCGAGTTTTTCTTTACTTTTCCTCTCATCCATACAATCAAACTTACGGGTATTATAGTCAACCCAATTGGGAACCAATAACTCTTCTTGTGTCCGTCATACAAACAATTAAGATTAGCATCAAAAATCATTAACCGAAGATCTTGATCTGCCAAATAAATCGTTTCTCCCGAACCTGAAATGTCATGGGGGGCTGCACCCTCATAATGATTGATTTTTGATAATCGTCCTCCCAAAGTCACTAAGCAATAGGTTCCTCTTTGCAAATCTGCTACATATAAATGAGTTACATTCCCCCAAACTCCGTAGACTTCACCTCCTGGTTCCTGATAAGTTCCCTTAAGAATTGGAGAAGTCAAATTAGAAATATCATACCATTTTACTCCAACCCCATGACAACCTAGAAATAGGTTTGTCTCATATATATGAAGAGCAATTGGAGCCGAAGTTTTGATTGTGTTAAGTAGAACGGGGGATGATGGATTGCTTGCATTAATTATATCGATACCTCGCTGAACATCTGCAATAAAGATGACATCTTCTGCAACTTTAATATCTCGATAATCTCTCGCTTGGGAAGTTGTGAAAGTCGGGAGAAGAACTGGAGAATAAGGATTTGAAACATTCATTATTTTCACCACGTTGGAGCTAAGTAATATATACACTAAATCGTTATGGTAAGTTAGCATATTTGCAGCTCCCTCAAACGGTGTTTTGCTACAAATAGAAGGTTGTTTCGGATTACTCACATTTGCAATGATTAAGCCTTCAGACCATCCAGCGATATAAAGAAGATCCCCTTGTTTTTCAATTCCAAAAGCGCCATCTCCAAATTCTATATTTTCGAGAATTTTGGGATGTCTTTTATTCTCAATGTCAATTATTTCTACTCCGTCATTATGGGAAACATAAGCGTACTCGTCATCCGCATATATTCGATAACCTACGGTATATCCGGGAAATTTTTTTTGATTAAATGCAAACACAAACGAAAAAGTGCAAACGGAGATTAGAAGTGAGAATCCGATAATAATTTTAATTTTTTTCATACATAATCACTTTTAGAATGATAATTCTTTGAAATGATGTTAGACTAAAATGATTTTTAAGAATATAGCGCAATTTTCATCAAGAAGTTCTAAATAATATGAATGTAAACAATTGAAATGCCAAATTTTCCTATTAATGAGGTGAGAGATTCAATAAGTTTAATAGGGATAAATCCCCCCAAAGTAATTTTTGAGTAAAAAAAAGTGGAGTTTAAGAACCTTATTGAAAAAATAATTCCATATGGTATCTAGCGGACTATTTGGATATTAATCAAATGAGGTGCCATACATATATTAATTAACAAAAACAATTTGTGAACCCTAATGAAAAAACCGACCATGAATCCTGATTTGATTTCCAAAATTCAATTTACTGAATTTCACCAACTTCAACGCCAGAAAAGCTGTGAATCTTCACATTATTTTCGATTTCTAATGCGATAATTTCTAGTAAAATTCCAAAATTCTCAACTTTTTTTTTATATCTTTCTTTAGTTATTCAATTTCTGATTTCAAGACACTTCTATGTTGGACTAAATTCAGTTTCATTGGGGAAGTGGTAACTTTATTTTATTTCAGACCAATACATTATTGTTGTTATATGAATTCGATTATTGAAACAATTAATATAGAATATAAAAAAGGTTCTAAGCAAAACGGGGAAGTATTAAATGAGTATTTTTATCGACCCCTCGCTTTTCCCTTTGTTATGATTGCAAAGAAATTAAAATTGACTCCTAATGCCATTTCGGTAATTGGATTCATTACTACTATTATCTCAGGTATTTTAATTGCTACAGGTAATTTTCTTTCGGCTGCAATAATGCTCTTTGCTGGTCATGTTTTAGATTGCACCGATGGATCTCTCGCTCGGAATTTAAAAAAATACACCAAATTTGGTGCAATTTTTGATGCTGCTTGTGATACCTTAGGATTTGTGTTTGTTGTAGTTGGTTTAATGATTTTTGAATCTGCTGAAAGCGGATGGATGGTTTTACTCTATGGGATTGTGATTGGTTTATCATTGGGTCTCCAAGTCTTGGCTTATGATCACTTCCGTGCAAGATATGTCAAAGGATTGCAAACCACCAATAGAAAGACATATGAAATATTTTGTTTTCCTGAAGAAGATGAAAATTCTGCGCTAGAGAAGAAAAAACTAAACTTTTTCGAATATCTTGGTGATCTAGTTGAAAAATTTTACACAGCCATCGCTCCAATTCCGAAATTAAGCATTCCACCTCAGATTCCAACGGAAGATAAAATAAAAATTCGAAACGAGTATGAGAAGATCTATAAAGAAGCATTTTCGTTAATGCATAAACTATGGTCCTTGGTGGGAGGTGCTGTGCTTAAAACTTTGTGTATAACATTGATGGTAATAGGGCGGGCTGATTTGATTTGGATTGCCGTCATTGGAGGTTTAAACTGTATACTATTGTTGCTCATTATTCTGCAAAACATTGTCGCTTATCTCTTCCGGATTAGAATGAGAGACCTTTTTGGAATGAATGTTACTGCATTATTCAACCCCTTTACTGGAAAACCTATTTCGATCTAAATTAGAATTGTCGAAAAAAACTTTTTTCAATTTCTTATTGCGCTAATGCCAATCATTCCCACAATTTCCACATATATACTTCTTTCCATAAATTGTGGGATATTGCATGAGAACATTGTCTCTATCTATGACTTCACGAATCATGGCTTGATTTTGATTCAAGCACTTGGGACAGTGGCGGGGGACCACAATCCATGCTGGTAATTGATATCCTTTACTCACCATCTCCACAATTTTATCTTGAGAAATATCTTTTTCTAAGAGTACAATATCTCCATCGGGACTAATGGCAATGTGTTTGCGTTCTTCCTCCGTAAGATCTGCTTCGGTCAATTTGCGTGCTTCAAATCCTGGTTTTGCTCGCGGAACCTCAATAGATTGCTCTTCCGTTTTAGGATAGGATGCAATGGGTGATGCAAGTGGAGGGGTATGACGGGGTCGAATTTTGATCCCATTTTTATCTTCATACAAAATTTTTTGCAATTCTTCAAGGGAAAGTGCCCAATAATTCTTTTGAATGTCTATTTGGCGGCAGCGTTCTGGATCTAACTCTTGCAGAAAGATTTTAAATAATTTATTGAGCAAGGGGCGCATGTCCTTATCAAGTACTTCAGTTGCTAACGGGAGAATTTTTCCCCCATTACTCTCAATAAATAATTGCTGTTCTGTGGGAATGTCATTATGTCCGAGATCGCTTAAAGCCACGATGAAAAAGGGTGCAATTTTGGTTTTCCGTTTCTCAAAAAACACGTTCATAGTCTTCTTTAGCTGTGCATAGGACGCTGGAATATCAGGATAATAGAAAAATAAGCCACATGTCGCTCCAATATAAATCCCCTTGTTAAAATCATCAAAATTTTGCTTGAGACGCCACGTAGACCAAATCTCCCATTTGATGATATGAGTTTGTTGATCAAAATCTCCCAGTTGGTAAAACATCCAGAAATGCTCTGGACTCGGATCGTTCTCATCCAACTGACGAATGGAATTCCACCAACGAGCTAGTTTTTTAAAGGTTTTTGCCCCTGGATCGTCTCCAATAATGATTTTGAAAGTTAGAAAGTTCATACGTTACTATTGGTGATAACTTTCTTATAACTATTCATTCTTTCGCTCTCGCAAGATTCGGTGTCCTTGGGTAATCCAATATAAAATCGCTTTCATT
The DNA here is from genome assembly GCA_025839675.1 of Candidatus Lokiarchaeum ossiferum. Classification (GTDB taxonomy): domain Archaea; phylum Asgardarchaeota; class Lokiarchaeia; order Sigyniarchaeales; family Promethearchaeaceae; genus Lokiarchaeum; species Lokiarchaeum ossiferum. Next base: position 2,809,693 of record CP104013.1, on the reverse strand, counting down.
TTCCATCTTCGAAGAATTTTTGATGCATTTTTATGAATCCACATTTTTTCTGTTGGAATTGGTTGATCCGCTGCTAAAAAAAGATTTTGGCGAATTTTGGAAGAATATTGTTGAGGACCAAAAGTTAATTCCCCGAAACTGATCGATTTAGAAGGACAATAATGCATACAACGAAGACAATGAAGACAGGAATATGGATCTTCGATCTGAACTTGGGTGCTTTTTTGGATTAAATTTTGTTGAGGGCATTGCTTACTGCACAATCCACAGAGAATGCAGGATTCTTTATCTATAGTTAATTTGGGATATTTTACCGCTTCGATTTTTTCCACTATTTTCAGCTGAATCGAGTCAAATAAATTTCGAATCGGATGGATTGGTACTCTTGCTCTTTTTATATAAAGGAAACTTTTTTCGATATTGCGAGCAAATTGCTTTATTTTTGCCGTTATACCTATTTCAAAGTACATCACGGTGTTGTATTCATAATCATCTGAGGATTTCATTGCTGCAATTCCATTGGAAGGGCATTTGAACTCTTCTGTTGCGATGGGGAAAAGATTGATTTTTTTCATTCTTCGTGCAAATTGATATAGGGAATTTGCGGGAAATCGACAATAAGTGCAAAAAGAGAAGTATCGCATTGTATTTTCATTCATCTCTTTTCTTTTCACAACTTCAATTTTACTAATGAAATCGTCAAAAATCGCGGGGTAAGTGAATTTATAAACAGGAAACCCAAAGCCTAATAGTATTCCTGGCTTGAACCACTTGCGTATATCATCTAATTCCTGCAGATTTTCAATTGAAATTAAAGTAACCTGATGGGATGCTCGTTCCAATTGTTGCTTTAACTGAGTTGCGATTAATTTTGTATTACCTGTACCAGAGAAATAGAAAAGAACAATTTCCAAGCTCATTAATTTGAACTTAATTTTACTTATATATTAAATTCAATGTTATTTCTTGGAGAAACAAGTTATAATTTGATTCAGATATTGAACTTTTGCACTTAGCTATAATAATTCCCTACCCTTTTAATCTAACTCGGTATGGTAATATGATTTAACCATTTTTCTTTCTTTGCGAAATTCTAAGAAAAATATTATTTTAACCGCTACTCTTTCAACCCAACGCATGATATATGCGTAAAATTGAGCCAACCCTCGATAATGGCGAATTCTCTCTATTTTTTTATTGATCAACTGAGGCATTATTCGAGCAATCAGTTTTTTTTCATTCTTCTCACTGACGATACCTTTCCGATTGAATCCTTGTTGAAATCGATTTAAACGTTGTGAAGACCGGAAATCTCGATAGATCCAAATGAACCATCCAGCCATATAGGGTTTAGAATTCATCACTTGAATCTGATGGGCGATTGTTCGGGCTTGATTTTCTTCGGAAAATTGTTCTTTAAGGTTATGTTCTCCATATTTTGCCCCTGCTCCAAATTCTGTCATTATCCATGGTGTTTTTGGGTGTGTTCCATAGTACATGGCATCTAAAAAGAAATTGAGATTATAGGGGGTCATGTAATACCAACCGAAGTAAAAATTAATTGCATTGATACTGCTATATTTTCGAGTTACATCAGAAACCATTCGACAGCTTGCATAAGTTACAAGTCTAGACGGATCCAATTTTCGGGCATATTGCAGCAATAATTTGATTGTTTGGCGACACCCCAAATCTTCAACCGGTACTTCATTCCCCACAGACCAAACAATAACTGATGGGTGATTAAAATCGCGAGATATCAAATCGCGAATCATTTGAGCTGCTAATTTGATAATTTTGCGATTTGTGTATTCAATATTCCAATATAGAGGTATTTCTTCTAGAAGTAGTAATCCTTCTTCATCACACAATTGACAAAGTCGTTCATCATGCGAATAGTGGGCAGAGCGAAGGGCATTAAATCCTAAAGCTTTCATTGCTTGGAGTTCAGATCGCCGAAGCTGGGTACTATAGTGCCGTCCATAAGGTTCTAGTTCTTCATGAAGTGAAGCTCCTTTCATTTTGATCGGGCGTTTATTAAGTAGAAGTAAATGTTCTTGGGTTTCAATCATACGAATTCCAAAGCGTTCTATAACTGGTGAAGTTAAGTTTTTAATTTGCAATTCTATTTCGTAAAGATTGGGTTCGGTAGGGGACCAAAGTTTTGGATTAAGTATATCCATGTTGAACTGCTGAATTGATCTCGTATCAAGAGAAAATTCTTGTTGAATATAAATCTGGGATGCACGTTTAATTTGAGTTAGGTTATCTTTTCTTAGCTCATAAATTCTACATGTCAATACATGTTCATCTAATAGGTTTTTTGAAAAGTTATTTTTTTTAATAGAAATGGAGATTTGTGCCGAATGTGGCCACGGAGAATTAAAAGATGACTTGATCTTCACATGATCAATCCGAATTTTATTCTTAATTTCCCAATACACATCTCGGTGTAGTCCTCCCCAATTAAACCAGTCTGTACTCTCCCCTGGAATTCCATCTTTTACAATTGAGGTATCAATTTTCACCACTAACCAATTTTTATCTCCATTAGGTTGTTTTAATTTCAAGGGATTAGGCAATCTAAATTTAAAGGGAAGAAAACCTCCTTCGTGCTCGCCGATAAACTGGCCATTTATCCAAATTTTTGCAATGTAATTTGCCCCATCAAAACATAGGAATAAATCCTCTTTGGATGAAATTGCTGGGAATTCCGATAGTTCGAGGATATACCAAACAACCCCAGTATATTCAAATAACTTTGGAATTGTATTATAATTAGAAGGAACTGCAATTTTTTCTACAGAATATTTTTGATTATTTAGAAAAGTAGGGGAAAACCAAGATTCTTTCTCTCCTTTTTTTTGGGGATCGACAATTAGGTTCCAAGTCCCATTTAAGAGACTTTTATTCTTCATAATGCTTTGGTTTGACCTTTATTGATAAAAAGCTTCCATTATTCTTAGTCACAATGTGTGAATATTTATACATAATTGATCTGAAAATCATACATCATTTCTCAAAAATGGAAAGAAAAAAAAATTGGTTTGTTCTCCTTCTAATTACCCCTTAGTAAATTGATTAAAAAGGATGGAAGAATAAAGCTAAGATCAATGCCCAAAATAAAGCTTATTTCTGGTTATGAAAAAATCGCAGCGGGGGAAGTGATTGAACGCCCCGCTTCCGTTGTCAAGGAATTAATCGAAAATTCTTTGGATGCCCATGCTACACAAATTTTCATTACCATTGAGAAAGCTGGGAAACAATTGATCCAAATTGAAGATAATGGATGCGGGATCCCTGAAGAAGATCTTGATGTGGCTTTTTTAAGCCATACTTCCTCAAAAATTGAATCTGCTGATGATCTGGACCAATTGACTACTTTAGGATTTCGTGGGGAAGCTTTAGCTAGTATTGCTGCAGTATCCCAAATTGAAATTATAAGTCGACCTTTGAATCAAGAATATGCGGTGGAATTATGCATGGAAGGAAGTGCTGATGTAAGGAAGGGTGTGTGTGGAGGTCCGGTGGGGACTACCTTGAAAGTTAAAAATTTATTCTTTAATCTTCCTGTCCGCCAGAAATTTATGCGTAGCGATCGCATCGAAATGGGACATATATCTGATGTCGTTTGTCGATATGCCTTGGCGTATCCTTTAGTCCATTTCAAGCTGCTCCATAATGGCTTGTCTTTAACCAACTCTCCTGCTTGGGTGGCTTCACAAAACCAGTCAATTATTCCTTCCCTCCTCCCTCTTGAAGCTTTTGGACATGCGATTCAGTCCATATATGGAAAAAAAGTTCTCGATCAAATGATTCCTATAGATTTTCAGGATAATATGGTACGCGTTTATGGGTTTATTGGGAAACCTGGAATTGCTCGCTCTGATCGAACCGCGGCTTCATTGTTTGTCAATGATCGCTTAGTTACTAATAATTCCATCGCATCTATTATGGAAACGGCTTTTAAAGATTATTTAATGCGCCAAAAATATCCCTTTTATGTGCTTTTTCTTCATCTGGCACCCGACCAAGTGGATTTTAATGTCCATCCTTCAAAAAAAGTGGTCCATTTTCTTAATGAACGGGAATTTTTTGCCAATCTGGAAATGATTGTCGTTCAACTCGTTAAAGAACATGTGAAAGCCGATTTAATTTCTTCCAATCAAGAAAAATCCGCAAAATCTCGAAGAGGGATGGATTCTTCCATGGATTATTGGACCCCTTCTGCTCCTTCTTCTCGAAAAACCATGAAAAAAGTTTCACCTAATACCCCACAAACATCCAAACCGAGTCGATCTGGGACCTCTTCTTCTCCATCAATTTCAGAGAAATCCGCAGTTTCCCAGAAAAAAAGTTCCCCTGTTTTAAAAATCCCTAAGGATCCTCAACAAACCCTCTCCCCTCGGAAATCCTCGATTAAGGCGATTCAAACCCATTTTAAAACTCCAAAAAAGAAATCTGACATTTCTTCTCATCCATTTGCTTCTTCTGTTGAAAAAAAATCTTCCACTCTTCGTTCTCCCACAATTTCTGTCCAACAACTTCCTCCATTATCCTTACTCAATAGCGGTATTCAGGGGGGAAAAAATTACTTGGTATTTCAAAATGAAGAGGAACTTATTATTATTGATCAGCATGCTGCTCATGAACGCATAAACTATGAAAAAGTCCAACAGATGTTTGAACAAGAAAAAATCACGGTTCAAACGTTACTTACTCCGATGAAAATAGAAGTGGCCCCAAATGAAGTTGATTTTGTGAAAGATGCAATTCCGGATATTAAGAAATTTGGTTTTGAATTGGAGTTTTTTGGGGGAACTTCTTTTATCATTCGCACTATTCCCGCACTTCTCAAACAAGAGAAGCGGTCAGAATCATTGATTACTGACATGTGTTTAGAAATCATTCATAAAGGCAAAGAAAGTTCTTTTTCCATTATTAAACGTGAGATGATGCAGTACATGGCTTGCCACATGAGTATTACCGCTGGGGATGAAATCTGGAGTGAAGAACGAATTCGTCGATTAATCAAAAAATTGGATGAAACAGAAAATCCCCATCATTGCGCGCATGGGCGACCCACTTATATCAAAATATCTTACCAAGATTTAGATAAATGGTTTCATCGAATTACTTAAATTGTAATCAGAAGGTTTTTTTGCTTTAGACAGAAGGTCTCCAAATTGCTTGATTTCAAGAGAAAGAATCGATTTCTCCATATCTCTTCAAGCAAAATTATTTAAGGTTTTTTGGTTTATTAGTAGATAAAATCTTCAATGAGAAAATATGGCACAAATATTTTGGACACTTGGTGTAATTATTTCATTTTCCGCAGCATTATTTATATTGTTGTGTGTTTTATTTACCTTAAACCACTATAGAAAAACTCATTATAAACATCTTCTTTATTATGCGATTATGTGGGTTTTTTGGTTTATTTGGGAAGTATTTCAAGCCATATCTGACCTATTTCTCTCCGTAAAATTACATTTGATCTGTTTTTATGCCTTAATTGGAGTTGGTTATTTCACAATTCTTTATGTTGATGTTATAACCCTTGAAACACATGATATTCGAAAGTTTGTTGTGTTAACTGCCATTGTTATGTTAGTTATTGTCTTTTCATTTGATGAAAATGCCGTTATTATTGATTATGATGGAATTCAACCTTACCCAACCATGCATGGTCGTTTCAGAGTTGCAAATCTGATGTTGATGGCATTCATTATTTCATTATTGCTCTTCTCAAATGTTAATTTATTACGACGGAGTCCCAAGCATTTGCTTCATCATTCTCGTAATAATCTCTTTGGTTTTATTATGTACGGTATACTGCCCTATATAATTCAATACACAAAACTCGAGAAAATAGTTCCTGGAATTGCAAATAGTGCTATTGCTATCGGAGTGATTATCGCAACCTACACATTGATAAATACGCCCCAATTAGCTTTTATTCTTCCCTTTACTTTAGAACGATTATTAATAATTGATTCTCACAATGGAATGTCCATTTTTACCCATGAGTTTAACGACAAGGGTAAAGAGTTTCCAGAAGCTATTTTTTCTGGATTTATGAAAGCTACAGGAAACTTATTTGACTATACGCTGAATCGTGGGAAGGTAAGACAAATAATTTTAGAAAATGCAACCTTATTAGTTAAATCTTCTTCAACAACTCCTTTATTTGCAGTCATCATAACAGATAAAGCAAGTCCATCTTTAATTAAATCTTTAGATGCCTTTACAAAGAAATTATTTTCAGATCACAGGATTACGGGAAATTATGTTTATTCGACGGTTTTGAATGATTATTTCTTCATAAAAGATTATGTAGAAGATTATTTTTCATTTGTTCCCTGAGCAATTTATCGCATACTGAATTTACTTAAGGAATTTATTTATAAAAGGAAAAACGACTTTTCTTAATGAACCATTGATAATTTCTTTTCAATCATTGTTCTTAAAGCGAAAATCAATATGATCTTAATTGAGGATGATAATTTTTCACAAAGATCATATATCAGCTTTACAATTCTTGATGAATTATTATACCTTTCTGCTGTACTTCTGACACCAATCTTTTAATACAAAATTTTATTAGATTATATACTTATGTAACATATATAGTGTAACGTACTAGGGAATCACAAAAAAGGAGCACTCCCCATATGGAAGAATGTAGTCCAAAATCAAATTCAGTTAGAAAAACTAAACCTATCTACGTCGATGGTGAAATGTTCGAGAGAATTTCAAATTTGAAACTGGAAATTGGACAAAGTCTTGGTATCAAGGGAACTGCAAATCTTGTCGTACAACATTGGCGGGATCATTCTCAAAAGTACGAAGATATGAAGATCGAGAATGAAAAATTGCAAAAGGAACTCGATACAATGCAAATGTACGTCCAAGATTTATTGAAGCAATCCATCTACAGAGGTGGGATGCATCTAACTTCTAATCAATTTGTTCCTAGTGCTCCTGCTTATCCAACACCTCCTCCTCCTCCTCCTCGCCCTCCATCGGGCACTCCGGTTCCTCCACCAAAAATTCAACCTTTGGAAATCGATCCAATTGATTTTGCTCCCTCGGAAGATCTCAAGTCTGATTTAGCAAAAGAATCTAAGTTGGTTTTTAATGGAAGTATAAGGCGTCCTTCAGAAATTCTTCAGTTATGTTGTCCAGATCACAAAGATGGGAAAATAAATGAGTTTAATGGAGAAGAACCTGATCTTTTAAACAAATCATATCTTGTCCAATTGATGAAAGAAAAAAATCCTGCCCTTGAGAAATTTAGAAAAAAAATATCCATTTAATCTCTCTCTTTGCAAAATATTTCTCTTTTCAAATTCAATTCTCTTTCTAGTTTATTCATAGGCTTTGATTTTCATCTATTTGGTGCCATATGAATAATACGGAACAAAAATATTACCTTTTTCACCTATTTATCTTTGACGTATAAGGAAGCAAAAATTATGTTGAAACTAGTTACTAAAACACAAGCTTTGAGTGGTGTGCCCATTCAAGGTGAAAGCAGATATAACTACCATTTTAAATCGTTAGCTATTCCACAATTGAATCATGAGAAAGAATTGTTGATTATTAGGCCAAATGTTCAGAAATTTTCATTTCAAAAATATTGCAAAAAATTTGATTCCATTCAGTTCTGTGAAAAACGTATCAATTTCTTCGACTCTCAAACTGAAATAATATCACATTCATTTGAGACTGATTTAATCGAAAAAATAAAGATTGAGTTAAAGAAAAATTATCCCGAGGATGAAAAATCCGAATTTTCTTTAGTTATCTCCATCTTCGAGACAAAGAAAAGTATTTTTAATGTTAATCTATCTGAAATTTTACATCCCTATTGCGAAGAATTAGCTGAAGCAATGCAAAAAATTGCAAAGATTTGTAAAGACCGATATCATCTACCAACTTTAATAGGGGTTCCATACGCCTATTGATTTTATTTTCAAGTTACAGAACATTTTTTTTCTTACATATAACTTCTAATGAAGGATTCTCTCAATATGAAATTCGTTGAGTAAATTATTAATGTTTATTATAACCAAAAAAGAAATTACATCATGATTAAAAATCATCTACGCAATTTTTCTGAGGATTTGTGCAGTAACACTAAACAAAACTCCTGGAAAACCGTACTTAGCATTTTGCTTTTTTATGTTGGTCTGATATTTTTCATAATTTTTGTGGTTTATGAAAAAGGATGGCTAAACTTTGTGGATAATAACACAGATGGCCTGATTAATCAAACTTTTATTGTATACTTAGTTTTGATCTTAATTATACTTGTTATATTCGTAGTAATAGTTGCTAGAAATTCGTGGAAAAGTATTGGAATACAGAAGGGTAAATTATTGAAAGGATTTCTTTTTTATTTCCTATTTTGGTGTGGTTTAAATCTTATTTTTTTAATTGCCTGTCTAATTTTTAATGTTCAACCAATTTGGTACCCAATGTGGTTATATGATGGACAAACGATTCTTTCCGCTTTTGGATTATTGATAGCCCAGATTTTTGGGAATGTATTTTTTGAAGAGATTTTCTTTAGAGGATACATCTTATCTCAATTAACAAAAAAAATTTCATCCAAAAATGATAAAAAACCAATTAAATCTTTAGTGTTAGGTGCATTATCCACTAGTATAATCTTTGCGCTAATCCATATCCCAAATAGAATTATACAAGGGTTCTCTTTCATAGATATCATTATCAATATTCCTTTCTTGATCCTTATAGGTCTTCTATTTTGCATTGTCTACATTGTTTCGAATAATTTGTTTATCTCGATGGGGGTACATATTATCTGGAACATTGGATTTACTTTAATTAACCCCGTACTTAATCAAATTGTTGTTATTTCGATTCTTTTGCTACTATTTGGAATTATATGGTATATTTATAAAATCAAGCTTGAGCAACTTGAAAAAAAAGATGTGGAAATGTCAAATCCATCCCGAGAAATCTAAAACATCTGAAGTTCCTATTGGAAATAAAGCATGAAATTCTCTCTAATCACCTTTAAAATACTGTTAACACCCTTAAAAGAAATAATATAATAAAAATTTAAGAAGGAAAGAGAAAAAAGATGAATGTAGATAATCTTATGAGATAATGGTTACCATTGAGCATTCGGCTCGTTGGATTTCTTCTAAGTCTGTGATTGCATCTTCTAATGGTTGGGTTCCGCCTTCTGCTTCTTTGAAGATTAATCGTGCAATAATCTTCTTTGCACCAAAGGCGATTGGCTCGATCCGATAGGTTTCGACTGCTGCACCCATTTTATCGACTGCAGGTTTCACAACGTTATTCATTAAGTCATCGAGATTATCCATATCTTCTGGAATGATTTCAAAGACACCTAATAGATTTTTTGGGGGTTTAACTTTTTTTTCTGCCATGTTATTCACTTAATTTATTTTTGAGATTATGGACCTTCAAATCCACATTTTGGACAAGTATAAGATCTTGCAAATCGACGGCATCTTTCACAGCGCCATAATAATACATCTCCACATTTAGGGCATGGAAAATGAACGGCATTCTCGCCTGGAGCAACTAAATTACCACAAGCAGTACATTCCTCTTGTTTATAAGACATAATTCTAGACCTTTTTTAATAGGTTAATTGAGGTAAAAAATATGCCATAATTAAATAATTTTGCGATTGACTTCCATGAATTCGCCCCTTCTCAATTCAAATAAGACAAATGATTAAAATATACTTTTTTATTATTGAAAATTGAAGTATTTCTACCGAAACCCGAAAAATCAGTGTAAATATCATTAGCAAATGAGTTTTGTAGAAAAAGTTTACATATATAGATGAAAATCTAATGGAGAAGCGTTTCTCCTAATCTCGTCGAAGTTTTTCTTTACTTATTAAAAGCATTTCCAACCGATTTTACAGGATAATCTTCAAAATTTGGAAATTTGTTGTAAGCGGGTTTTTTAATTTGTGTTTTTTTCTGTGGAGAAAATAATTCGATAAAATCTATAACATCATCCATTAAATTCTTCGATGCATGATGATACGTTTCATCTAAAACGGTATTATCTAAAACTCGTAGTACCGCCTCAAGTTGGGTACTTAGTTTAGGAATTAGTTCTATGAAGTCTGTTGGTTTTTTTTTTTTTTTCTTACGTTTCTTGAGTGAAGGAAGGGAAAAATCGGAATTTTTATATGGACTATGTATAATGTAATCCACACAATTCACCAGTTGCGCAACTATTTTTCCCTTTTCAGTAACTTCAAATAAAAGTCGAGAAGGATCTGGAACAGAACGAATGAGTTTATGTTTATATAGAAGATCATGGTCTCGCATAGCCGGTTTTGAGCTAACATTGAAGGATTTCCTATAAATAACCCGTTGAAAGGGTCCCTGAATATCATTAAGCCCTTTTAAAATCTTGATCATTGAACCATTTTCTAATATGTTGCTCACAGTAAAGTATATCAAAAAACAACTTTTAAATTTTGTTTAAGTTACTCGATTTCTTTTAGATTGAAGGGCTGGGATTTGATGAACTCACATGTTCCGATCGAAACATAACGTTCAAAAATGAAGGGGGGGGTTTTTTTTTTATGTCTCAAACGAGACACACGAAACTTTACGAATCACTTAAATAGTTGAATTTACTCTAGATCTTTAGGAATGGGTGCATTTTGTGCATCTATCACCATCCAAAAATACCAATTTTTGTCTGACAACAAAAATCCCTTGGTAGATCATCCTATGGAGCACAAGGATGATTTTACCTCCTTTTTCAATTTAGCAATAATTATTTTATAGATGTGTGATTTTCCAGCATCCATCAATTATTTATCAAAACTAGTGCAAAAAATTATTCTTTAATTAGAAATAGAAAACCAAATGTATCCAAATGTATCAATAGGTCATTTTCTATTGCATTAAGATTTCTATAATCTATTATAATGATGGAAGATTTAAACGGATTTTCAATAGGTATGATTGTCGTTGTTACAGTTTTTTCATTGAGTCTTTTAATTTCATGGATATTGGACAAAAGATCAAAAAATACACATATCCAAACTCACCATCCTGATGTCCCTCAAGAAAGTGAACGGAATTTAGATAGATTTCATGGAGATGAGCGTACTATTACTCATGCATTTAATATTGGTTTAAATTCGCTAAATTAGGCTTTCTTGATTGGCTCAAAAACCCTTTTTTTGGCAAAATATTCCCTAAATTTTTTATTTCTATTATTATATCAAGAAGAGGGGTATTTCTTGGAAATGCGTTTTTCAAGTTCACTCTGCAATTTATCTCGAATTTCGGGGTTATAAAACGATTCTAGCTCCTTTAAAGCAGCTTCTTCATAAGAACTGATAAGAAGTGCTTCTTTTTGATCAATGATCTCAATCAAAGTTTGAAAATTAATTTCGATTTCACCCGATATTGCTTGTGTCTGTTCAAAGAGGCGAATGATTTTGGTGAGTAATGAGAGAATGTGATATGCAAAGTTAATTTTCGCTTTCGTGGCAATTTTTCGTCGTGGTTCGTTTTGATAACTAATTATTGCATAATCCTTTAAAGATCGATTAAGTTGTTTAGAATAACTTGCCACTAAAGATGAAAGTTCAATTATCTCTACTTCTTCTAAACTATCATTAAAATTTGAAATGGATTTGATCAATCGACTGATTTGATCTTCTTTATTTGCTAAAAGTTGAATATTTTCCATTTCAAGTTCTCCATATACAAAGTGAAAACACGGTTATAAAAAATTCCGCCTTATTAAATTGCACTTGCTCTGTGCCATATTAAAGAAATCCCGCTTAAATCTAGTTAAAAAAAATTCAAAAAAATCTAATTAACTTTGAAAGTTTTATTCATTTCAATTGCATCTTGACCGGATCCATATTCATCTTTCTTGATTTTTTGGAGTCGAAATCCATATCGATAATAGAAGGGAATGACTTTGGCATTGAGATAGTGGATTTCCAATTCCACTGAAGATACATTCGCTTCATCAAAAGCCTTCAATTCTCTCGCCATCAATAAATGCCCAAAATTTTGATGATGATATGAAGATTCCACCGCAATATCCATGATATAACCTGCAGATCGATCCTTTTGGATAATTCCGGTGATTCCACCCACAATTTTTGTTCCTTCAGAATGAACAACTATCCAGCAAAATTGAGGAAATTCTTGGAGAACCGGGAGAGTATATTTGTGAATAGCTTCCGCAGTTGTTTTCGGATTGGCCTGTTTGAAAATATGGGTTATTGTTGGAAGATCGGAAATTTCCATGGGTCGAATCATATGTACCTCAAAACCACATCAGACAAAAACTCTCAGAAAACAACTCTTATTGATTTCTCGATTTTTTATCCAATAATGAGAAAATATAGTGTTAGGTAAATTATACACATAATAATATGCAACATGGCGAATAATCCTCCCGTTTTCAAAAGAGAATTGTATGTGAATCCCTCGACGTTATTTTTTTTTGCTAAATTAAGTGTCATCAAATCACACGTTGCTCCTTGAGGTAGTAAATTACCTCCCAAATTGATTCCAAATAAGAAGGCTATCAAAATGACACTTGGAACTTCACCTGGAAACACACTCCGTAACACGATGATTAAAAAGACTGCTGTTGGATTACTGGCTAAAAAGCCTGAGAAGAAACTCGAAATTAAAAGAACTCCTAAGGCTACCACATAAGTATTATTTAAATCAAAGACAGAGAGTCCTGTGGAGATTAAGCTGAATGCATTATTTATTTCCATGGCCCCTATCAAAAGAAATAGTGCAATGAAAAAGAATATAACCTTCAAATCAATTTCCTTGATAACTTGAATAAAAGGTTCTCCATTTAAAATCCCCATTAAAATAGCTCCAAAAAAGGCAATTATTGATGAGTAATCTGAAAATAGCATGAAGCCTAAAATAATGATACAAAAATAAATTCCATTGAAGATAAAACGTTTGCGATCTGCAATAACTAAGCTGGGATTCATGATTTCCAAAAACACTGTCCGGTTTCGCTCTGTAGGTGCATCATATTTTCGGAGTACTAATAGATCAAGCAATATTAGTGTGGATATAAGGCTAAAAATTATAAATAGGCCCATATTTCCTAAAAACCACCCGAAACTTAATCCAAATTCAGATGAAATGAGAATGTTTTTCGAGGAAGAAAAGGGGGTCAGGACGGAACCAATATTAATTGTGATGCTGATACCATAGAGAAAGGGAACTGGATTGATTTTTAATATCCGGCATGCTCGAATCACCAAGGGGACAAATATCACGGCGACTGTGACATCGGCTATTACTGCAGCGACAATAGTCGCGATGGTACAAATGGTATAAAAAAAAAGTCGGTAATTTCCTTTAGTGATATGAAGGGTCTTCACCGCCACCCATTGAAATATTTTATAACGTTCTGAAATGGTAACTATCATTTGCATGCCCATAATGAACATAAGAGGTTTGAATTCTATCATGTTCACAAATACTTGAATCCATGTGAGACTAGATGTTTTGGTTGGATCTATCCAATCTAGTGTATCCGCGACTTGTTCTATAGGAATCATGAAGGCCGTCAATATACAAGCAATTAAGGCACAAATTAGCGAATATCCCACATAATCCATCTTCTCACGGCTAAAAACAATTAAGATGATAATGAAGAGACCAATTGTTATACCCAGCAAGAAATAGTTAATCAAGTTTTATGAGCAACTCCTACTTATGATACAATTCATGCTTGTCCAAAAAGCTATGGTTTAGATTTATTTCCCAGAAATAGTATCTTGATAAAAAAAAGGGGATCCATAAAAGATTCTATTTATAAGATACGTAAATAATCAAGACTTTTTGATCTTGTTTTGTTGTTGCTAATATCACATCATATCGATTGAATACGATTTAAAGAATGTTAAATTAGATTTGAATTTACTTATTCGTAATTTTATTTACAGATTTCATATTTTTTCTAAGAATTGTTATCAATGCAACAATATATTTAGTGAAAAGGGTGAATTTTGCTTGGAGATATTTTAGGTGAAAAAATTGGTAAAAAATCAGAATCTACTAAAGATGAATTTACAGAAACGTATGTTGTTATTTATTCTTGTTCCTGCATTGATAGCGTTAGTGGCAAGTGGGTTGATCTCATACCTCTACATCCAACCGAAATATAAAACCAAAGTTGTGGAAGTCGCTGAAATGCAAGTTGGTGAATATGTTTCAGGATTTAATCAACAATTTGAGAGATATGAACATATCGTTCGATCACTTGGGAAACAAGTTGAAAAAGATTTGGAAATCAATAAAGCTACTTTTATGGAAAGTACCCAAGCTTATTTAGGCGAATTAGTGCTTGCAAATATTTGGCTTTATGATGCATGGGTGGCTTTTGAACCGAATATGGCTTGGAATGAAACAGCGGGGGCAACTACTTCTGAATATATGCCGTTGGCATATCTTGATGGAGATGGGGCAGTTGTGTTGGAATATTATTCATATGCCGATTATGATGGGTCTCTGTACTATGAGACAGCAATCACCGCTCAAAATTTCACTTGGACACAACCGGACTACGATCCTGTGCTCGATTTCTTATATATGTCCGCCACAATTCCGATATATGATGGGGATACAATTATTGGTGTCGCAGGTTTGGATGTTGATATTGGATATTTACAAACTGAGATAAAAGCTCTTAGTGGGACGATGGATGGAGGTTATGCTTTTCTCTTGGATAATAAAATGGGTGCGATTTTAGCCCATGATAATGTTGAAGTCACCTTTGCAGCGACTTATGATGAAGGGGAATACTTTAATACAGATAATTTAATTGATCAAGATACTACCGATAAAGCGGCTTTAACAACAATTTTAACTGAAATGAAGGGTGCTAAATCTGGTTCATTGGATTATGGCAGCTTTATTGTAGTGTATAAGCCAATATCTTTAATTGATGGATCCATTGCTTTCGTCCTTCCTCGAAGTCAAATCTTGGGTGCTGTTTCTTCCCTTCTAATCATCACTTTAATTATAATGTTTGTTGGAGTTGTTGCTTTAGGTCTTCTAATCTTCTTCATCTCAAAAACAATTAGTAACCCAATTGAACAATTGCAATCTCAAGCAAAAGAAGTTGCCAAGGGCAGTTATGACACAGAAATCTATAGCAAATCAAATGATACCGAAATAGTTGGTCTTACTCAAAATATACAAGAAATGGTTAGTAAAACCAAAATTCTTATCGATATGAATAAAAGCATAGTCGATTCTTCTTCATCTCCCTTGGTGGTGATGGATGAGAACTTGGCGATAACTATGGTAGGAAAATCCTTCCTTGAATTGACCGGATTCGAAGAAAAAGATGTTTTAGGTCGTAATCCTGATGTATTTTTTGTGGATTCAAAACGATGTGATGAAGCAGTTCAATTATTTAAGCGAGATGGAGGCTTTTCTGATTTTGAATATGAACTTGCTAATGCTAAAAATAAAAAAATCATTGTGAGTAATTTTGTTAAATCTCTCTATTCGTCAAACGGTACTCCCCTTGGAAATCTCACCACATTTGTTGATATGACTACCATTCGAGGCCTAATTGAAAATGTTGAAACAATCGCTAGTGAAGTTAATTCCATGGCAGAACAGATCTCTGAATCTTCGAATCAAATTAATATTTCGGTTCAAGAAGTAACTGGGGGATCCCAAGAAGTTGCTCGAGGTGCTCAAAGTCAATCCCAACAAGTCATGCAGATATCTGATGCTGTAACTCAAATAAAAGGCTTGAGTGATAAAATCGTTATTCGTACCGAAGATATTGCGATGAAATCCAAAGAAGGCCAAAGTATGGCTAAAAAGGGAAAAGCTTTAACTGATGATTTACTACTCCGGATTCAAGAGATTAACGACGGTGCCGAACGAGTTTCTAAAACGATGGGATCCTTATCTCAAAAAAGTAAAGAAATCAATAAAATTGTAGATGTGATCTCTGGGATTGCTACAGAAACAAACTTACTTGCTTTGAATGCTGCAATTGAGGCAGCTCGTGCTGGAGATGCGGGTAAAGGTTTTGCTGTTGTGGCTGAACAAGTGCGAAAACTTGCCGAAGATTCCAAACAAGCTGCAGATCAAATCAATGAATTAATAAATATGATCCAAAAAGAAGTACAAGATGCAGTGAGTGCCACGGATTTAACGGTTGATTCTGCTAAACAAGGATTCACTGCAATTGACCAAACAAAATTGCAGTTGGATGCTCTATTTACGGTGATCAATGAAACTGATGTTGGTATTCGGGATACAATCGTTAATGTTAATACCCAAGACAATCAAATCACCCAAATTGTAACTAATGTGGAAAATATTAATGGTGTGATTGAAGAAAGCTCAAGTACGGCTGAAGAACTTTCCTCCTCAACCGAAGAAATGGCTTCTACTTTGGAAGAAATGACTGCTGCCGCCGAAGAATTAAGTGCTGCTTCAAATCGTTTGTTTGAGGAAATTAAAAAGATTTAATCTTCATTCAAACAAATTTTTACTATTTTTTTCTCTATCTGCAAATATAATTGTCTTCTTTTACTGGAAAAATGATTTTTATCCTGTAATCTTTTGAAATATTTTTTGCACTCCCGAAATTTTTCTGATCACAAAGATTTCTTCGCACAATATTTTTAGGTTCTTCGCTCATAAGACAACCATGGAGCCCCTCACTGTAACCAAAATCGTACTCGCTGTTATCTTGGTGTTTGTTGGTGTTATTAGTGCATATCTTGAAATTAAAAAAAATCCGGACTATTGGTTAAATAGGTTCTTTGCATTATTCTTTACTTTTGCATCTTTAGGCTTCTTTGGGTATGTTCTCTATCATTTAATTTTGAATAGCTCAGATTGGGTCATTTATATCATGGTTACAACAAATATTTTGCTCAATTTATGTCTGGCTTGCTTGTTAATGACTGAATTTATACTTGAATTTTCAGAAAAGAAAGCCATGTCTCCGAAATTCCTTTTTATTACTTTTAGTCTATTTCTCTCATCAATTTTTGGATATTTTATTTGGACACCAACTGTTGATTCTGAAAATTATGCTCTTGGGGAAGTAAATACTCATACTGAGCCCGGTCTTTTAATTTACATTTCAATATACCGCTTAGCTATTGCGTTTTATGTTTTAATTAAATTCATACTATTAGTCAAAAAAGCGGGTGATACTCGCGTTAGAAAACAATTACGACTTTTCTCAATCGGTATGATATTTATTATTGTTGGTATTTTACTCTTCCTATTTGGAAATGTTGCTGGTGATATTGGTATTATCCTCGAAATCATTGGACAAGTTTCATTGAATATTGGATTAATTGAAATATTACGAGGATTTCTTGTTAAAGAGAAATAGTTTTTTTCATATTTCATTTTTTGATAGATTTTTGGTTTCCCAATACATTTAAGTTAAAAAACGAACATCTATGTATGTCCAATTCTGATCAAATCTTGATTGTTTCTGACTTCCATTTAGCTGATGGATCAAAATTAGATGATTTTAGTCTTAAATCGAACAGTCTAGAAAGAGAAAATCGCCTAATTGCTTTTATGGAAAAATATTCCCCTCAAAATATCTACATTAATGGAGATATTTATGAATTATGGCAAGTAAAAATGGCTGAAATCATCAATGCTCATCCAACAATCATAAAATTTATGGATTATGACTCGAGAGTCATAAAAATCTGTGGAAATCATGACTATACATTAGGTGGTGCCTTTAAAGTTTCTCTCACTACTAATAATGGGAAGAAAATTTGCATCACTCATGGATTTAAAAATGAAAAACATCTCAAAAATAAAATTGGACGATTTTTTTGTTGGATTATAGGAAAAATTGAACTCATTTTTCCGAATATTGACAATTTTTTCGCTCACAAGTATTATTTAAACAAGGGAACTCGACAAAAGGTGATGGATTATGGAAAAAATCTGTTGGATAAAGGATATGACATTGTAGTTTGTGCTCATAGCCATTACCTTACAAAAGAAGAATTCGGATCCAAAATCTATACCAACAGTGGAACATGTCAAGAAGGAAAACTAGAAGGAGTTCTTATTGATTTGAACTCTTGTGAAGTCAGTTTGGTTTCAGAAACTGAATAATTCTATTTTTTCATCTATAATTCTATTCATTTTCCTTGAAAACTTTAATGATTTATATCGATTTTTATGATTTCTTTTTCCCTACATTATTGCATACCTTTTTTGCCTTCTGCTCGCATAAAATCAATAATATTGGAAGTGTGACACAATGGTTACTAAAAATCAATTTATTGGATCTGAAAATCGCCATGAGAAGTTCAATCAAATGGTGGAACGTATTGGTGAGATCACGGGAATTGATCTCAAATTTATTCGACAATCAGGGGAAAGTGTATTAAATCATTGGGAAGAACGAAATCATCGCAAACTATCCACATTATTCCTTGCTAAAGATCGGGCGCGGCATGATGAAATTCATAAAATGGTTACATCTTTGCAAAGATCTCTCGAAGAAAAGATAGATTCAAACCATCAAAATGTTACAATGAAGAAGATAGCGACCATCGCAGAATATTGGCTCGAAGATCTCTATTCCCAAATTTAAAAACACAGATTGAGTACATTTTTTCCAAGCAAATACAATCTTAGGTATTAACCCGTATAGGATCCTTGCTTACCGACAATAATTTCGGGGAGTGTATTAAGATCTTTTTTTTCTCCCTATTTTCACCTTCGGGCTTTTTGTCGGCATATTTTTTTACTTTAAAAACTCTTATTGGATCATATCGTTATGTTATGAACGATATTAAGATCACTGATTTTATTATCAAGTGATCTACGGGTTGATTTTGAAAAAATGGTGATGAAAAATAGTGTAAAATCCTCTTTTCAAATACAGAGGGAAAAATTAGCGAGTATTCCCCAAATTAATAAAGAAGAATTTTTGCATTTTTATCATCGAATTTTTAAAGAAACTAATTTCCATTTTCAAGCCTTTTTAAAAAATAATACATCTCCCGCTTCTCTGAAATCTACCAAAAACTCCGAGTTTCATGAAGATATCCTTGAAAAACATGCAATTCAAGCGACTTATCTGATTTTGAACAAAATTTTTAGTTATTATGTCATTCGGTCTCAAATTTATCACCAGTTCGGAAGATCGATCTCTAAATTGTATGATCCGAGCTTATTGGTCCCTTTTTCGATTCAATTACAAAAAAATTTTGCCCAGATGAGTTCTGAATATGAATTTGCCCCTATTTTCCATGAAAACAATTGGGATCGCGGTTATACATTTCCAGAGGGTTTAGAATCAAGTTTAATTACATTTATCAATCATTTCACAACTTTTGACATCACTCAATTAAGTGATGATTTTATCGCCGAACTCTTTCAAAAACTAATTCCCATCAAAAATAGGAAAGCATTAGGCCAAATTTATACACCTAGGGATATCGCTGAATTAATGGCTGAACTTTGCATTCGAAAGCCGGATGATATTATTCTTGATCCTGCTTGTGGCTGTGGAACACTTCTCAGAAAAGCATATGATCAAAAAAAAAAACTAGGACAAGCAAGCTCTATATCCTTGAGTCATACCCAATTACTTGATCAAATTTGGGGCGTTGAAATTGATGAATTTCCCGCTCATTTAGCAATGATGACATTAGCTTACCTTGATCTCTCGCAAATTACTCATGTTGCTGGTGTTTTATTGGAAGATTTCATGCAAATGGGACCAATGGAGAAGTATATTGTTAGGACAAAAGATTTATCTTCAGGAAAACTTTTAACACGAGAAATGCCTCACAAATTCGATGTTATCTTTGCAAATCCTCCTTATATTAAGCAAGAGCTAATCCCAAATAAAAAATTGATGCTCAAGAATTTACCTTTGTTTGCATCTTATCGCTCTATTCAAAACCAATCACAACGGCTTTCTGGGCAAATTCCCAAAGTTAAACTTCCCCTCACTGCTAAAACCGATTATTACGGTTTTTTTTTATGGTATAGTACCTATTTCTTAAGAGAAAATGGCATGATATGCTTTATTATACCAAATAAATGGATGGATGTAAAATATGGGGAGAATATTAAAGAATTTCTTCTTTCAAATTATAAAATTTTAGCTCTAATCGGATTTACAAAAAATGTTTTTCAAGAAGCTCAAGTCTCTACTGTGATTATCCTTGCTCAAAAATGCTCTTGTAAACGTGAACGTGACTCAAATATCGTAAAATTCTTATCCTTACTTGATAATTCTTCAAGAAAATCTATTCACGATATAGTTTATTCCAAAACACCCGATTCCATAGTATTGCAGCTAAAATCTCAAAGTTATGTTTTCAATAATCAAGAAAATCTCCTTAGAACCTTTGTTTCACAAAATAAACTAGTTTCGGATGAAAAATGGTCTTTGAAGTATTTATTCCAAAGTAAATTTGCTCAAGTTCTACAAAAAGTTCCCTTAATTTCAATGCATAATCAAGAAATTACTTCTGTTGTGGGTGGAATTAAAACTGGAGCAAATGATTTTTACTTTCCTTCATCTTTTTCACAAAATACTTTCAATATTGAATCTCAATTCTTAGTTCCAGGTATTAAATCTGGAAGATCATTACCAAAATCATTTATTGTGTCTCGATCTGATTGTATATTTTTAAATATTCCTCAATCAATAATTTTAGAACAATTTCCGGGTTTACAATCTTATATCCACCATGGTGAACAAGTGAAATCTTATCCGAAAAGACCCTCTATTAAATGGAAACCTTGGTATCGAATTCCTCCATCAAATCAAGATTCGCCAGATATACTCTTTTTGCGGCATATTGATAAAAATTTTCGAGCCATTTGGAATCAACTTGGTTGTATTGTGGCTGATGGGGTGCGGGGGTTATCTATTCATGATTCTACCCATATTCTCTTTTATTTGGGTGTATGTAATTCAACCTTCTTTTATTGGCAAGCACATATGATGGGTCGCTGGGAGGGTCAAGGGGATTTACAATTGCTTGTATATGAACTAAAAAAATTTCAGATCCCCGATATTCGATTAATTCCAGCCAAAAATATTCAAAAAGTAGAATCTTCTATGAAAGAAATTATTGATAAAACGCCTCGGAATTCCAAATCTCTAAAAATTTCATCTTCTCTAAAGAAAAAGCTTGATTTTGCTGTTCTTGCTTGCTTAAAGCTCGATGAACACTATAATTTGCTTTTTAATGAAACTCAATCCATGGAAGCTCATCGCCTAAACAAGAAATTTTGAGAAATTTTAAAAAAGGGAAATTGTCATATTAAATTCGTTTAACTTCTTCAAATAGTTTTTCCGCTGCAGCATTTAATTCTTCGGCGGCGGCACTCATCTCTTCCAATGTAGATGCCATTTCTTCTGTGGATGATGAAAGTTCTTGGGCAGTACCTGAACTTTGCTCAATAACTACATTTATTTTTTCGACATTGTCAACAATATTGGAGATATCCTTATCTTGTGATGTTACCTTTTGAATAGTATCCTTAATTCCTAAGTTTGTTTTATGAATCACATTGAAAAGTTGATCTAACTGGTCTTTTGTACCTGATAAAGCAATTTCTCCTCGTTGGATGGATTTAACTGTATCATCCGTGGCCGTGACTGCATCACCTACTTCAAATTGCACTGCTTTGATCAAATCGTTGATTTGATTTGCGGCTTGTTTGGAATCTTCCGCGAGCTTCCGTACTTGTTCTGCAACCACTGCAAATCCCTTCCCCGCATCTCCTGCACGAGCTGCTTCAATGGCTGCATTCAATGCAAGCAAATTAGTTTCCGTGGCAATCCCCGCAATAACTTCTACGATTTTATTTATTTCTTTGCTCTTTGCTTCTAAGGATGTCATTGTTGTAGCAACTTTTTCTGCCCCATTTGTAATTTCAGTAATCTGGAGAACTAAATCATCGGTAAGTTCTTGGCCTTTTCTCGCCATTCTTTGTCCTTCGGCCCCTTGTTCTGCTAGGTTGTCCGATTTTTTCACGATTTCATTACTCTCAGTCTGCACTTTAACTACTGCAGTTGAAATTTCATTAACTGATTGAGTTTGATGTTGGGCTCCTTTCGCAACTTCTTGGGTACCCCCTGTCACTTCTTGAACTGATAAGTTTATTTGATTACTTGATTCGGCTATTTGTGAAGACATAGAAGATACTTCACCGGCAATTTGCTGAACGTTCTTCACTAAACTACGAACCGCGGTTACATCTTGAAATGTTTCCATTCCACCAATGATTTCATTTCCAATTCCAAAAAGAGGGGCTCCGCCTACCTGAATCACTTTTCCTCCTGTAGCTAAATCTACCATATCAGTTATCTTTCGTTTTTGTTTAGCTTTTTCAATTGGGCAGTTATTAGTCCGACACATGTCAGTTTTGAAAAAATCATAGCATTTTTTCCCAATTATTGCATCGGTAAAACCTGTAATATCTATAAATTTCTGATTAATTATTTTAACCTTATAATCATTATCTACAGTCATAACACCTACAGGGAGACCTCCAATGGTATTTCGTTGGGCAGTCACATCGGTAAAAGTTTCCATCCCCCCAATAATTTGATTTCGTCCGTTAAACAACGGAGCTCCCCCAATCTGTAGTGTTTGATCTCCGATTCGAAGGTCCTCGACATCAATAGCTTTTTTAGCATTTTTTGCTTTTGTTATAGGACATTTTTCAGTGTTGCACATTTCAGTTTTGAAGAAATCATAACATTTCTTTCCTAAGATTTCTTTTGAAAAGGAAGTAATTTGTGTAAATTTTTCATTAATTTGGAAAACTTTAAACTCTTTATCAACCAGCATGATTCCAACAGGTAATTCATTTACAAAATTTCGATGATTATAATTATTTATTATGCCCATTTGTTTCACCAATTAAAAAGATTCTATTTCTGTATTATTGGAACATAATTTATTTTAGTATATATGTCTACATTTTTAGGAATTTATAAAAATAAATTCAGAATAAAAATTAGAAAGTACATATCCATGAAAATGGATATGATATTTAATTGGGGTACCTTGCTATTTCAGAAATTTTATATGAGCAATTAAGCCCAATTTAAGAAAAGTAGAAATTTTGATTAACTTAATAGTCGATTTTGCCCATATTGGATTTCGTTTTGTACGAGCCCAATATGGAAAATAATCAATGACTTTAATTTTCGGTGACCACTGATTTATTTGTTTATTGGGTTTCTTGAGATAGAAGTACCATATCATTTCACTTTTATCTGCTTTAATTGAACGCTTATTCCCAACTTTAAGACCCAATTTTGAAGTTCCATCAAAAATTAATTCTCCTCCAGGATATTTTTCAGAAAGGGAGATCAATAACCTTTGTACTACTTCTTCCTTGAAATACATCAAAAGCCCACCTGCAATGAAAAAAATTCCATTTTGAGAATTATACTTGATCTCTGTCATCCATGAAAAATCTAAAATCGATTTTGATATACAAATGCTTCTCGCAGTTTCAGGAATGTATTTCCGTCGAAGTTCAATAATATTGGGTAAATCAATATCATACCACAAGAGTTGACCATTATCATTTCGCGAAAATCCCGTATCTAATCCTGCCCCCAAATTGATCACTGTGGCTTTGGGATACTTTTGTAAGTATTTTTGGAGAGCATCATCAAAATTTCGTGCTCGTGCTAGAAAGATGAGGCCAAAATATTCCTCACGGTCTCCATAATATTTCTCAGCCTTCGATAAATCAAAGTTAAAATCTTGCATTAAACGATCAAAAATATCGTGGACTAATGGATCAAGTAATAAATTGGGATATTTTCGACTATATTTAGCCCGTCCCCATAATGGCATTACCATTGTCGCTTGGACCGAATTATTTTCAATTGTTGTTTTGACCATCAAGATGAATTTTCTTGCACTACTATAAAAATGTCTGGAAGAGAATTTTATTTTAATTCTTGATGGCGATAACAATATGTAAGATGATCATTAACCATTCCAATGGCTTGCATAAATGAATAGATTATTGTTGGACCCACGAATTTAAATCCTTTTTTCTTCATATCCTTGCTGATTTGCTCCGAAAGTTCCGTTTTAGCTGGCATTTCACTAAAGGATTCCAAATTATTTTGGATGGGTGTTCCATTGACATAACTCCAAATGTACTTATCAAAACTCCCGAATTCTTCTTGAATTTTCGTAAATATCTTTGCATTCGTTATTGCTGCCTTTACTTTGAGTTTATTTCGAATTATTCCAGGATTATGAAGCAGTTCCTCAATTTTTTTTTGAGAATATTTTGCTATTTTTTTGTAGTCAAAATGATCAAAAGCTTGGCGATAACTCTCCCGTTTATTCAAAATTGTGCTCCAACTCAATCCTGCTTGTGCTCCTTCCAAAATGAGGAGTTCAAAGAGTGCTTTTTCATCATGTAGTGGGATTCCCCACTCATTATCATGATACTGACCCATTAAATCATTTTTTGTTCCCCAGCAACGTTTTTTGGCCATAAACGAAATAACATAAACTAATTTAAAAATATCCTTAGCGGTGGAATTTATTAGGTTTTGAAATCGTAATGTTAATTATTATGG
Source organism: Candidatus Lokiarchaeum ossiferum (assembly GCA_025839675.1). Classification (GTDB taxonomy): domain Archaea; phylum Asgardarchaeota; class Lokiarchaeia; order Sigyniarchaeales; family Promethearchaeaceae; genus Lokiarchaeum; species Lokiarchaeum ossiferum. The sequence continues at coordinate 2,785,039 of CP104013.1, read as the reverse complement.
ATTTTCGAGAAAAATTAATTCGAGATTTGTGGTCTTTTTTTGATCAACGACAGTTTGAAATGGTGAGACCTTTATTGCATGAAGAGTTTACAGCTATATGGGAAACTTCTAATGAAATTTTTCCCTCACGGGATGCTTTTATTAAAGTAAATTGTGATTATCCTGGTAAATGGCGCACAATTCCCCAAAAAGTGGAGTTATTTGAAAATGGGGGTGGAGTGAGTATCGTATCTGTTTTTTACAAAGATAAACCAGATCGATATTTTGCTACCTCTGTTTATGAATTCAAAGATGAACTTATTAGTAAAATTACCGAATATTGGGCAGCAGTTGAACAAGCTCCTGAATGGCGAAAAGGATATTCTCGACCTAAAGAATAAATTTTTTGAAAATTTTACATTTTTTATATTTGTGTTATAAATCTTGCTTAAAGGACAATTGCTTGAATAATTGCTATAATTCCCGTTCCTAAAAGTGCAAAGCCCACCATATAGTTTAATTTTGCTCGGGACATTTGTAGTGCATATTTCAACCCAACATTTGTGCCAATAACTGTGAAAATGGTGCCAATTAGCAGATAAGACCATACTTGTGATAAATTCACCAAAGGCATGAACAAGAATAATGCTACAATCATAACAATTGCCATCATAAAACTACTCGTACCCGTCGCGCGCATTAAATCTCGATTTAAAAAAACCATGAAAAGTAGAGCATAATTCATACCTGATCCTGCTCCTACAATACCCCCTAAAGCCCCTGAAATGATTAATCCGATGATTAAAATAATGATTGCCCACTTTTTGGGTAATCTCAACGAGAAAGTCGAACTTTCAGAGTTTTCAGTTTGGATTTCAAGCATTGCATTATTATTCTCTTCAATATTTTGCAATTTAGTGTCATTTTTTCCTTTCCATAAGAATAATAGTGCTACTAATAATACTAAATACCCAATCCCTCCTTTGAGAATTTCGGAGTGAGCCAAAATTTTCTCTTGTAATAGAAAGAATCCTCCGAAAGCTCCTATAAGCATTGGAATGCTTGAAATTAGACCCAACTTAAAATCAACTTCCTTAATTTGGGCATAGCGGACGGATAATACAATTCCGTTCAATAAATCTAAGACAATCGCAAAAAATAACGCTTCATATATGCCAAATCCAAACCCACCGAACAACAAGGGCACGACTAAACTCCAAGAAGTGAACGAGATTGTTGATGCTGCAATTCCTATTATGATCACCATTGGAATAAAAATCAAAGCAAATAACCCAAGCGAAATCATCCTATTGTGTATTCTTTAATTGAACCTAAATATTCTTTCATTGAAAATTTATCCATTTCCGATGTCACCGTAATTAATAGTGCAGAAATGTAAATTTGATTTGATCCCTCAGTAATTCATTACTAATACTTCCTTTATTGCTCCACGTTTTGATGCATCGCTATTAATCGCTCGTTTGGCATGTACTTTTTCAATGTGGAAGTCTTTATAAAGATCTAAAATAAAATCGCAGTAAGAATTGCTCAACATTAGCTTACATCCTCGGTTATCCAATTCTTTGAATATTTTTGCGAGATGAATTTGATCATGTTCAGAAAAATTATCTTTTGTATAGCTGGTAAAATTCGCAGTCTTAGTTATAGGGTAATAGGGTGGATCAAAATAAACGAAATCATTCTTTTTAGCATGATCAAGAGACTTGGTAAAGGAGCCATTTTGAATTGTGACTGTTTGCAATACTGTATGAATGGCTCGTAAATTTTCTTCATCTAAAAATCGGGGATTTTTATATTTTCCAAAAGGAACATTAAAAAATCCCTTGCTATTTACGCGATAGAGACCATTAAAACAGCATTTATTCATATACATAATTCGAGCTGCTTTTTGAACATCTGTCCATTGACTAAACTCCGGTAATCGATCGACATTTCGAATTGAGTAATAATAATCTGATTCATTTTTATGTCCTCGAAGAGCTTCAATCAAGGGATCGATTTTTTTTTGGATCATTTGATAACAATTAATTAATACTGGATTATTATCAATTAGAATTGCATTTTCAGGTAGGAGATAGAAAAATAAAGCACCCCCCCCAACAAATGGTTCAATATACTTATTGAAGGTAGAAGGTAAAAACGGATCAATTTGTTTTAAGAGCTGTCTTTTGCCACCAACCCATTTGAGAAAAGGTTTAGGACCAGCGGAGATTGCCTTGAATTTACGATTTTGAATTCGCATTTCTTCAATCGAAAGACCCATTTTTTTAAAAACTCTTTTTATCATTTATGCAAAAGTGAAATTACTTTTTTCTAATGCTAACTTATTTTTATTTGTTTTAACCCAATTGTTGACTTCTTATGAAAATTGCCATCATATCCGATCTTCATTTTCCTAAAAATATTTCCCAACAAACCATTCTCTATTCTGAATCGGGATATACCGATGCATTCTATGAGTCCATAGAAGAACAGATCAAAAAATTCCAGCCAAATAATATTGGTGCCTTTATTATTGATGGTGATTTCTATTGGGATTATAAAGAATTTGCTCCTTTACCGATTATTCCCCCAAATAATCAATGGAATTTTTACAACATGTTTATTTTTCAACTTGTGGCAATGCGTCAATGGCTGCATAGCGAGATTCCCTTAATATTGATTGAGGGTAATCATGATCCTTGGTTTGAAACATGTGTTTATTCTAAAAATGGTGAAGCATTTGTGAATTTAACGCATTATGCAGATTTTCTCATTGTTCATTACAAACTGACCGAATTTCAAGCGAATAAAGTTATTGAATTACTTCCTCGCAATTCTTCACATAAAAATCGTTTTGAAATAGGAAGTAACATGCATTTACTCCGAAATTCTGGAATTTTAATTCAAAATTTCTATATCTATGGCTTTCCATATCACAATAAGGAATTAGATAATACTACTTGGAAGGAACATCGAGAGACTATGATAGAAATTTTTCTCAAGAAAGTGGCACAAATCCAGAAAAAACGCCATAATAAGTCCGCTATGCCTATTTTGGTGTGTCATCATGGTCAACCTAAAACTCCCAAGATATTCTTTGAGCAATTAAATGGGAAAAAACAAGATATTATTGGGATCTTTTGGGGGCATTGGCACGGAGTTTCCGATGAGGATGTTGCCAAATTACGCATATCGGGTAAATTTTACAATGTTATGCCCGAAAAAAATAGTTGGAATATTCCCATTTTTGAAATCTAAGTAAAAGTTCCATTTTAATAGTGATTCCATATGTTTTTTTTTACCCACTTTTCCTAATCATGTAGATCATCTTTTTAACCATATGGTAATTATTAAAATCAGATAATAGAGGAATAACATAATGGCATTAAGCGAATTTGATCAGTTTGAACAAAAAAAAGTTCAAGAAGTGAAGGGAAGCTATTACATCTACCTCCCAAAAAGCTGGTGTAAAAAATATGGTGTTGCAGAAGATAAACGTATATTTTTAAAGCAACTTGCCGACGATTCACTTTTAATTCGTTCCAATTCCAAGGCACTGGAAATGGAAACTTCCTATACAATTGATCTGGACATTGATATGGAACGTCCTGACGATTGTTCTAAGGAAGAATATATAGATTATCTGTTTAATCTGTATTTGACTGCTTATATTATAGGTTATCATACAATTATTCTTAAAAAGCGTACTAAAATTCCCTTGAAGGTTAAGAATAGAATCCATAAAATGACCCGAAAACTGTATGGGATGGTTGTTATCTCTGAAAGTGAGACTCAAATTGTGGTAGAAGAGCACTTAGATGAAATTGATTTGCGAGTTATGAGTAAACAACTTCTCAACAAAGTAGGGTTGTTAATGGGCAATTTTGTCGAAATGGTAGAAGAAGACTCCATTATTGAGGAAGTAGAAGATATGGTTGATGAGTTAATTGAACAAGATAATCAAATTGATGAACATCGGTATGCAATTGAACGATACGTTCATCAAATTTTAACCTATCCAACCTTGGGCCGGTTTATCAATGTATCATCGGTGGAATGTTTACACTATAGTGAAAATACTCGATTAATTGAACGGATTGGGGATCACATCACCAAACTAGCTAAATTGCTAAAAATGCAGCCTATAGAAGATCGACCTTTTGTTCTTAAACATCTCCATGGGATGGTTCAATACTATCATACTATTCAAGATTACTATTGGCGTAAAGATTCTTTGAAATTCTTCTCTTTAACTCGGGATATTAAAGAATATTCAATTGAAATCAAACAATTGATCTTTGAAAATCATCCCGATACCGAGTATTTGATCCCTATCAGACGAGTGTGTAATATTTGTGGTGATATTGCTGAAATTCGCATCAATGATATCCTTGCCCGACAACAAGCCGCAGAAAGCGATAATCATCATAAAACAAAAAAATCTGAGTAATTAGCAATATATAGAATTAAAATTTGAATCTGCATATTTTTTCTTCCTAATTTTCTTTTTAATTTTAATCAATTCTTTTCCCATTTGATCAAGACATCGATTTTCTCACAAATCGTTAGATATTGCATATTTTTGTGCTTTCTGTTTAGATTGGAAAAAATTTTAGTTCATTATCTCCCTGAATTCATTAAATTTTTCTAAGAAAGGAGCTTTCCTTGTAAAAAATTTTAATATTTTAATCCCAAAATCCTTAAAGTTCATAAGAATATCATTTTCTGAGGTTTAGAACTGTGGAATGTTATAGTAGTGACGATATTTTTTTGGAAGAAATCAGCCATATAAAGCCATTAATTTGGCTTTGCAATTAAAAACATGATTGCAAATCACAAATTGATATTCAAGATAATCTTGAAAATCACCGTATGGCTAAAGGAATTTGCTTTAATAGAAAGAGTTTTTTTTGTGTGATTTGGGGATAAAATTTAGCAGTAAAAATAAAAATAAAAAAACACACTAACTGTAATTATTTTGAGTTTAATTAAAGAGATAAGGAATAATTGAATACCCTGTCCAGAATAATGGTATAAGATTTAACATAAAATGAGGAATGAAGGTAAATATCATTTGATTGCCTTTTCGCCAAACTATCAGATGTAAAAATCCTGAGACGGTTGTGAGTAAAACAAAGATAATTCCAAAAATTTGTGTTGAATCAACTGTATGTAGAAAATTAACCCAATACAGCGTGTGAATGGAACCTACAAAAGCTGAAAAGATAAGAAGACCAATGATACGGTAAACCCAGTTTCTCTTTTTGGTTTCTTCAGTCCAGGGAAGATACAGGTCCCAAGATTCAAAGATATAAATCCAGAGCAGTTGTTCCGATGCAGCATTGATCGTTGCCCAAATGAGAGCTGTTAGGATAACTCCCGTGATATTTGGATCATCATCAACAATGCGCGCAAAGTAGGCACAAATCAAACTTGCAATGATAACTCCTACATTGACCAAAAACATCTTGGGGTATTTAGTTTTGAAAGCATTAAAATAACCTGTCGAACCACGACGCCATTTTGAAATCCCCCAAGCAAGGCTATAGTATAGAATCATTGGGATTAAGGCCCCAGTTTTCGAATATAAGTATTGTGCAATAAATGGGAATGCGATAGCTATAACAAGTGAGAGTCCCAAATCAATAGGTTTCGGTTTCCATGTTTCTTCCATATTTTCATTAGCAGAAATGTTAATTAAAAAGTTTCTAGATAGATTTTTCAAAATTTTAAAAAATAGTATCGGTCTCCCTTTATAAAAATCGTCAAAATCTATGAATTTTATAGAGATGTCAGCCCCCACTTTAGAATCAATCAATGCTGATATTCGGAAATATCAAGCATTAACCGAAGGAATTGGAGATACAAAGATTTTAGAAACCTCAAATAAGGATAAGTCTAAGATTGTTAGCGACAAGCTATTTTTTGAAGAGGATTGTGTTTATCTATATCTTACTTTCAATGTAAATATCAAAAAAGTAAAGTGCATTTTGTATGTGACTGAGATCAATCCCGATTTTGTTGAAACTATGATCAGTCGTGTGGGATTACTTTGCACTGAAGAAAATATTGAGAATTACAGCAGAGACCCAACTCTGATTGAGAAATTTTGGAATGATGAATTTGTTAAGAAATACAATGAATTGTTTAAATCACTGCGTAGGTCTAAAATAAAATACCTTTTTAAAGAAAAATTAAAACCTGCCTTCAGTAAAAATCAATTTAATGAAATTGTAGATACTTGTGGCTGATAAATTTAACAAACAGATGAAAAAAGGGCAAAAAATCAACATTTTTGTTCATATGTGTGATTATTCGGTTGAATCTAATGAAAGAAGTTTTGGATCTGTCTTTTCAAGTTCTCTGCATTCTTCTAGACGAGTTGCAGCTCTTCGCAAGTGCGGTATTACAATTGATCCTCCAACTATCAAAGCAACATTAAAGGTTTCGTATAATTCTTCATCCGTTACCCCTGCTAAAACAGATTGAATAATATGGTAAGTGATACAATCATCACATCGTAGAACCATGGATGCAACAAGTCCTAATAATTCCTTAGTTTTTGCCGGGAGTGCCCCGTCATGGTATGCTTTGGTATCCAAATTAAAAAAACGTTTAATATTCAAATTTGATTTTGCCATAAGTCCTGCATTGGCATCTTCTCGAATTTTTTTCCAATCTTCTACTGAATTTGGAGTGCCCATACTTTGCAATATAATTAACTCCATTTAAATTCTTTAGGTTATTTTCAATGTTTTCAAAGTAATGGTAAAAATGTTGTAATTTATTGTTTCTTCCCATAATTTGAATATATTATTATTTTGATATGAAAATCGTCAAAAATAGGTTAGTATTCGACCTATGTGTTTAAAATTCTTTTAATGTAAATATAGATTTTTTAGAAAAAAAAAAACAATATATCCATAATGTAAAATATACGACACAATTATTAATCAGATACAAAATATGTAATATAGTGATTCTTATGAACATCAAAAGAAATCATTTTGCATTTTATTTTCTTGTGTCATTGTTTGTTTTGAATGCTTTTATTTCATTTAATTACTCTGCAGTGGCATCAGAAGATCCCCAAAACTCTAAATCTCCACAATCATCACCCTATGCGAATTTAGGGGCTTGGATAATTATTGCTGGTGATCGAAGTGATCACGATAAGTTGAACTATATAATTTATGGGTGCGAACAAGTACATAATACACTGACTGGTTTAGGAGTTAGTGCTGATGATATCTACTATCTTGCGCCCGAAGTAGATGGATATTCCCAATCGCTCTACAATGATGATGTGACTACTCTTGTGAATATTGACTATGCGATTGGGACTTGGGCGGCTGGAAAAGTTGATGAGACCAAAGGACTTGGGATGTATATTTTTGACCATGGAGGCGTCGATGTTATGTGCATACCTGGAACGGATCTTTCCGCTTCCCATTTAGACAGTGAACTTGATGACCTAGAAACTGCTACTGGATGTAATCGAAATATTATTGTTTATGAAGCTTGCCATTCTGGATCCTTTATTGATAATTTAAGTCAAGAAAACCGCATTATCTTAACGGCAACCGATCAAGATCATGGCTCTTCGGTTAATCCGAGTCATAATTGGGCGACTTTTTCAGAAGGCTTTTGGTCTTCTGTAGCAAAATGTAGAACTATTGGTAGGGCATTTGAAGATGCACGAGCATTTGTGGTAGCTTCTGGGCATGCTACAAGTCAGTTCCCATGGATTGATGACAATCATGATTCTGTGCCTCATGAAACCGATGCTTCTGGGTATTTACCTAACGGGGGGGATGGAGACGACGCTTTGAACATTATTATCGGAAATTTTGTTTCTTGTATGCCTCCTTTTCGGTTATATCTCCCAAAATGGCAATATATCAACATTTGGGAATTTAAATATGTTTTAGAACTTGAATTATCAAAGGATGTCCAAATTAGCGAGGCGATAATCAAGTTCATACCGCCGAATTGGGATCCATCTGAACTTATAAATCAGCAAGCAGAAGTTGCCGATGAAAAAGGAGTTCATTCTCTTTTGGAAGATTATTTACCTGCGGTCCAACAAGTTATGGATGATGGAAACCATGGGATAGTGATGGATGATGGAGAGCATGGAACAATAGCCCTTGACATAAATCGATTGGATAAAAGCTTTGAAATCCCAATGCGTGAAACTGGAGAGTATCAAATTTGTGCTTATGTTCGCAACGATAAAGGGGTAATTTCTGATGTTGTTAGAAGTCGGGTTACCTTTTTGGATGAAGGTGAAGAAGCTCCTGCAGATCGAATTCCTCCGACTGTTAAAATTCTTGATCCCGCAGATGGTGCCGGTGTTTCTGGAAAGATTCCTATCAAGGTTGAAGCGGATGATAATATTGCACTCGATAGGGTTCAAATTTACATGGATGGAGTGCAAATACATGACGAAATGATGTTAACTAAACCTTATCCTATCGTTTATTATTTTCTAGATACTACCGCTTATAGCAATGGTGTTCATAATATTACCGCTGTTGCCTATGATCATGTTGGACTTAAAGCTGAGACTTCCCATAAAGTTGATATCAAGAATGAAGAAAACGACGATACAACAGATGGTGAAAAATCCGATGATTCTGATGAAATAAGCATTATTGATATTCCTGGATATACATCGGGAACAATTCTTATAATTTCGGCTTTGGGAATTGCGTCTATACTTATTAAAATAAAGAACTATCATGAAAAATAAGAAAAAGTCAAATAATTGTTGGGTAATAAACCGTTCGAATTTATTACCTCACTTTTTTTAAATACAGTCTTATTTTGATGTTATAACGAGTGCTATAGAATTTATCTCACGTCCCTAAGCAAATTTCCCATAATATTCCTAACAGGTTATTTTTATGAATAAAAAAAATCTAACAATTACATCAGCCATTCTTCTTGGAGTTACTCTAACCACTACATTATTTTTATTCAATTTTCCATATCAACCAAAACAGCCCCCAAAACTGAATGATACTGGATCCACACAACCGGGGATGCAAGCGATAGTAGATGCGAGTAATCAGTTTGCATGCGATTTATATTTACAATTCGCAGAATCCAATGAAAATAACCTCTTTTTTTCTCCCTTTAGTATTTTTTCCGCCTTAGCCATGACTTATGAAGGGGCTTCTGGAAAAACAGAAGAAGAATTATTATCAGTATTACATCTTTCAAATAACAATGAGCTAGTTCCAAACTATGCCGCAGTTTATAATAAATTAAATCAAGATAAGGGCCAAGAAAATCTGAGAATGGGAAATGCCTTATGGGCACAACATGACTTTCCATTCTTCAAGGATTTTTCAAATCGCATAGAACAATATTATGGAGCCAAAGCAGCAAACCTCGATTTTAAAAAACAAACTGAAAAATCGAGACAAACCATCAATCAATTTATCGACGAGCAAACAAACGGAAAAATCAACGATTTGCTTCAAAAAGGGGACATTGTTAGCTTGACTAAATTTGTCTTAACTAATGCGATATTTTTTAAAGGGAATTGGCTCAATGAGTTTGATAAAGCAGATACACAAGACAAGGATTTCACATTGGCGGTAGGAAAAAAAGTAATAGCTCCTATGATGCAACTGGACCCTGGAACAAATCAAAATTTTAATTACTCTCATCTTGATAATCTTCAAATTCTTGAGTTGCCATATCTGGGGGAGAAATTTTCAATGATCATTCTGTTACCAAACTCTAATATGGATTTGATTGAATCCTCGTTGTCCAATGAAAAACTAATAGAATATAATTACAACTTGCATGAAGCTAAATTGAGTTCTATTTCTCTGCCAAAATTTGAGTTTGAAACCCGATATGACATGCAAAACACTCTTGAAGATTTAGGGATGCCAACAGCATTCACTGACGATGCAAATTTTTCAAAAATGAATTTGGATCCTCGACTTTTGATTACAAAGGTTATTCATCAAGCTTATATCAAAGTTGATGAAAAAGGAGCTGAAGCCGCGGCAGCTACTGCGGTAATTGGGGGATTTAAGTGTGCTACTCCCAGTTTTGAAGCAGATCATCCATTTATTTTCCTTATCCAAGAAAAATCTACTGGACTCATCCTATTCATGGGAAGGCTGTCTGATCCAACAATGAAGAAGTAAGTTCATAAATTTTTTTTGGATTTTGAGATTTCTATTATGTTTCCTTTAACTTATATAGGAGATAAGCATAGAAAGTAACCCATTTATTGGGTTCTCCCCGAGTCCCGGGTCGAAGGAATTTATTTGTCGGATTCCATTCTAAAGGAAACCGTCCATCAGGCAATTTCTTAGATTCAAAGAGTTCCCAAGCTCGTACACATTTGGGGTGATTTCCATACCCCATTTTAAGAAGGGGATATAGAGTTTCCAATAATCCCTCTCGATAAGTGAAGGGAAAAACCAATAATTCCGCATTTTTTACCACTAATTCGGTCGGTTTATTCCTTTTAAAAATAAGTTCACGGTTTAAGAAGTAATCTATAAGTTTTTTTGCATATAATTGATCCCACAATGATGAAAACTCAGAAAGTCCAAATAACACTTTGAGCGTCCCCCTAAAACAACTCTTGATTTCTCTTCCTTTAGGTTTCTTTTTTCTCTCATTAAGATCACATAAATAGCCATTATCATGTCTAATTGAGGATGTAACTAACTCAATGGTTTTCTGAATTCGAGGATCAGAATTAAAACCCAGTTTTGAAAATGTGTGAAGATTTAAACCGTAAAGACAAGATAAATGTTGCCAGAAATCCCCATCATCTTTTTGAAGATTTAAATAGCGATTGCTAGCAATGTTAACAAAGTCTTCTTTTCGCGTAAGTCCGTATTCTGCAAGATATCCTAATACCCAATGTGTGGTATTGAACGTCCGATATTCCGTACCTTTACCAATAATATTGCCTTTCTCTACTTTGACGGTCCAATAACCCTCTGGATGCATTGCCTTTTTAATTTTCAAGACGGGTTTCCAATTCAGAATCTCCTTGTAGGTTTGCTGAATTTCGGGATCCTTTGGCGAATAATCGAGTAATTCTAACATCGTTCGATAGCGTACCGATGGATTAGAGGGTTCTAACAACCACTCAAGCACTTCATTTGGTATCTTATGATCTGGTGACACTCTGAATTCGATATATTACCACACAAAATAAAGTTTCCTCATCTTGGAATTCGAAGGAGTTCAAAGACGCAAGAAGAAAACTATAAGTGAAAAAAAAATTCATTTAGATAGGGAAGAACCAATGAAAATTGCAATTTTATATGATAGTAAATTCGGCAATACGAAAAAAATCGCTGAATTTTTGGCAACAGAAGGACGCACAGCTGGTCATGAAACTCAATTATTTAGAACGACTAAAACTAAAGCATCTGCCATAAATACTTTCCAACCGGAAGCGATCATGGTGGGAGGTCCCACGCATTTTGGAAAACCTACGAGTACTCTTATTAAATATGTCAAGAAATTAGGTAAAATTGAACATTCATCCACTATCCGAAAAGCTGCTGTCTTCAATTGTTATACTGGTGAAGAAGTTACCAAAGCGATGAAAGGTCAAATTTCCGATTCTCTTCCTAATATCGAATTACTCGATCAAGTTTTCCCAGTTCTCACAGGGGATCAAACTGGAGATAATTGGAACAAAATTTTCTTGCCTCCTAATTGGAAAGGTGATGCAAAAAGCTTTCTCTCTGCTTTTTTAAACTTTTTATCCCATTGATTCAAATCCTTACCTTTTTTTTAACATCTTTGGGATTTATGCAGGGAAAAAAGATTTATACTTGACATTCACTAGTATTATCATGAGATTCAACAAATTAATTCCTGAACTGAGTGTTTCTAATTTTAAAAGTTGTTTACACTTTTATATCGATATCCTCCGATTCAAGATTGAGTATAAACGTGATGAATCTAAATTTGCCATGATTTCTTTTCAAGGAAGCCAGTTAATGGTTGAAGAAATCAATGATTGCTGGGTAACTGGGGAATTATTGCATCCCTTTGGAAGGGGGATCAATTTTCAAATTGAAGTTGAGAGTATTAAACCGATTTTAGACAATCTGAAAAAAAACAATTATCCTCTATTTGTTGAACCCAAAGAAAATTGGTATAGACAAGATGATCTTCTATTGGGAAATAAAGAGTTTCTCGTACAAGATCCAGATGGCTATTTATTACGATTTGCTGAAGATTTAGGAATTAAACCTCCGTAAATTTTGGGTTATTTATGTGAAAAGTAAAATACAATAGAAAAAAGGACTAAAACTTACATTCGATAATCTTCGAAAATTGTAAACTTTCATTAATCCGCTTTGAATATTTTTTTTTCCTTTTTACAAATCAATTGCAAAACATCACGTCCAGTTTTCACACTTGGAGGAATTCCACCTGGAGGAAATATATATCTTCCAGCAAAATAGAGATTTTGAAACTCCCTTAATTGATAAGGACGTTGTTTCATCATTGATCTTGCATTTTTCGGGGTCGGATGCCATGAATTGAATGTTCCATTCCATGATTGTGTGTATCTTTGGAAAGTTTTGGGTGTTGCGACATCAGTGGTTTCAATATTATTAGAAATACCTGGATAATGTTCTTCTAATGCCTTAATTGTGATTGCCAAAATTTCTTTTTTTTGTGTTGAGTATTTCTCTCTATCTTCAGCAAATTCAAACCATGATTCAAATTCTGAGTAATGATTATAGGAAATCACAAGGTTTGACCTATTCTTTGGTGCAAATGGTAAACCAAAATTTTGATGTGTTTCTAAGATATCAAATTCATGCCCTGCTATTTTTATCGTTTCTTTCAAGGGAAGATATCTGTAAACGCTGTTAGTTTTATTTATAAAATTGTGATTAACCCCCAAAGATACCTGAAAACAAGGTTTACACATATTTTTTTCCAAAAATAGATCTTTGTATGGTGAATTTTCAGATTTGATTCCCAACATTGACTCCAAAGCCACAAATAGATCTCCTGATGAAATGAAAAAATCTCCGAAAATCTCCTTTCCATTTTCTAGCACTATAGAAGATACATTTCCCGCATTATGAAGGATTTTTTTAACAGGTGAGTTATAATTAATATTTCCTCCAAGATTCAAATATGTTTTTTCCATATTCCTTATAACTTCTAGGGAACCTCCAATTGGATAACCATTAGTTCCTTTATGGAACATTGCTAAGATATAGAAGAAACCAAATACTGATGTCTCATCATTTAGAAAAATATTCTTGAATGCTCGTCGTAATTGCTGATTTTTAAATCGTTTGGAGTATTCATTCAATGATATCTTCATACAAGATGAGAGAATTTTCAAGAATGGTAAGATTTTGAATGCAGACTTCACATTATCTAAAAAATTCATCTGTTGACGTGGTTTTTCAGGTATATAGTTGAAATTGACTAATTTTTTAACGGTTTTACAGAATTTATTTATCTCTTTTTTATCTTCTGGAGCAATTTTCATAAAGTGATCATGAAGTTTATCAATATCTGTATAGAAAATTATATCATCCTTATCTGGAAAACAATATCGAATATACTCATCATACGTTTTCATTTCTAAATTTTGAAATGCTCCTACTTCAGTAAAAATTTTATTCCAAAAATTCCCTTTCTTTGTACCCACTAACCAATGCATGGTTTCAAAAATATATCCTCCTCGTTTCCAGCTTGTACATAATCCACCTGGTTTTGAATGAGCCTCATAGATTTCTGCATCAAATCCATTTTTTTTTGCATAAATTCCCGATGCTAAACCTGCAACTCCCGCACCAATAATTACAACTTTTTTTTTTTTTGTGTTTTTTAATTCTTTCTTATTTTCCATGGTGTTTCAATCTCCATTTCCATTTAGTTTAATTTCCAAACGTTTGTATGGGAAAAAAAGGTTTGAATATTATCTGCTAATTATTTTTTTTATATTTATTCTCAATTTCCAAATAATATTCTATTATATCATTAATTCTATTCTCAGAAATTGAAGTAATTGATTGTTTAAGTTCTTTCATGGGATATTGATGAGGAAAGTACGATTCTGGAACTGGAGGTTCTTCGTCAAAACAGATTTTATTATGATTTGGTCCATTATAAAAGTACCGCCTAGAATATTCTCTTCCATTCAAATCAGCGGAAAGAAATTCTTCCATATTTTTTTTATAATCAATAGTTCTTTGTACCGCTTCCTTCATATGAACTTGTTTGAGTAATTTTTGTTTGAAAAATTCTGAATGTGGATCCTCACAGTGGAAGAGAAAAACATTTTGCTCCAATCCTTCCGTTTTTATAGTGTCCATGAATGGTTTTTCCAATATCTTCTTTCTGATATACACATTTTTAGTAAAATATCGAAATCCAAATAAATTGAGAATTTTTCTTGCTTTTCTTCTTTGAATTTCATCATTGGTTCTAAATGAAAAAATGATCATAGTAAAATCATCCGAATCCTCATAACTTTTTCTAGCAATTTCGCCAATATTTTGATACATTCTACACAATTTGTACCGCTTTACACCGATATCGTCAATATATTCCATTATTTCTCCTTTTTTCTTTGCGCGAGACATTGCAGTTTGGATTGCTGAATATGAATAACCTCCGAATGAACATAAATCCCGAATGTGATATATTCCCGGAGGTGGAAGATCTTTTAGAATTGGATTATAACCTTTCATAATAATTGGGGTTAAAATGAGATCAATTAGAGACACTGGATATTTTTTCATATAGTCCTGCTTATTCATATATTCACTTCATTACAAATTCTGCATATGTATTGTGAAATTGTAAAAACTTAATTATTAAGTGGTCCATTTCTTATCACTTTTAAAATTGAAATCAGTTAAATTGTACATGAAAATTCTTTTTTTGTAGATTTGATGCGCAGATTGCTGCCAAATTAATTGCAAATAGATCGAATGCGCCTTTACAAAAATAATCGGTAAGTAACTTTAAGCTATCTATGAAAAGAAAGAAAAATGATATAAAAAGAAGTAGAAGTTGTTCATTAAGATTGAATATTGCCCAAAATTTAGTTTCTCTCTTTCATGGTATTGATTGTGATTTTTTCCATTCTGATATCTTCAAAAGCTGCATATTTTCCCCCAACTGTGACTTGTACATCCTTCTTACTATCATTAGGTCTTATTATAATTGTTGATATTCCCTCATTCCAATCTTCCTTGATATCAACAATCTCTCCAGAAACAGAAATACTCATTTTTTTCGAGTTTGTACCAACTACATCAGCATATGGGATCATTTTTTTATTTAATAAGTATTTGGCTCCATCTAATGCAGTTTGGATATGTACAAATGTTTTTGGAAATATCATATTTTCTTTTGGGTTCTCAGGATAGAATGGTTTAGCTAAATTCCAATGGGTAATAAAAAAATTATCTGCTAAAGTGCTAACCCATTCTCGTCCTTCAATAAATTGAGCAACAACATAATCACTACTGACATCTTGTTCGAATGTTTCATGTCCCCATACAAGAGCTTTCTTGTAATCATTTATAATGAAAGGCATGGGTATTTGAATGATTTTTTCAATTCTGAAGAACTCACCCCAATTAATCTCAACTTCTTGATCAGACTTTTTGGGTTGTTCAGTAATACAAGTAATATTTATACCTCTCTTTTCTGCTTCCAGTAGCTCTTCCTTTAGACTTTTCAGCATTTTTAGATTTGCTATTATTAAAATTTCAAATTGAGTACCTTTTATCAGATTTTTGGCTGCCATTATGATATTCTTTTTACCAAAAATCTCCCAGATTTGGGATTTTTTATTTTTCTTAGCTTCAATTTTTTGTAATTCTGCAATGGCCTCATCTTTTATGTAAGTAAAATATGAGAATAAATTATGGACTGCTAAATCCGGTCCAACTGCTCGAAATCGTTTATCTTGTTTTCCTTTTTTTTCAATCTGGGGTGTTTGTTCTACCATTCCATATTTGACCAAACTTCCAAGTGTATCATATGACCGAGATTGTGGAATTCCTGTTTTTTGAACAAGTTGTTTAACAGTTAAAGTTCCTCCTTGAACGAGTCCTATATATGCCTCAGCTTCATATTTTGTTAAACCAAGTCTATTTAGTAAAGTTCTGATTCGCCAATTTTCATCATCTTGTATATTTGCAGATATCAAGTATTTTTTTAGATCATCTAAGGCTTCTATATCTTTCTTCGTATTTGGTTCCACTTCTAATCATTTTCCAGTTATTTTCTTGTATATTAAACTTGGGTTGTGTGAAATTTAAAAAAGAATTTGTTGCAATGATGTAATTATTGCATGCAAGCATTACCATTTATAGTAGTTAATTAAATCCTTTATAATCTTTGGATTATTTAAAAGATTTCTGTCATATTTTCAATATAAAAATGTAAAATAACTTCTATTTCGGGGTTAAAAACATGAAAATTGTCTTGAAATCTATTTATTCTTTCTCAAATAATTATTTTGGAGTAATGTATTTATAATTCTTGAACTTTGGGCTTGGAATAAACCTAATTTCGATAAATCTATCTCTTCTAAAAAGGGATTTTTTCTCGATTTAAACAATTATACCAAATTGTAATATTGTTTCTTTTTTTTTCGACTACTAAAAGTAGTAAGTTTTTTAAATAATTACTATCAATAAAAAATAAGAGTACTCTAAGTAGTTGATTTTTATCTAATGAGATACTTTTTTTTATAAAAAAATGAAGAGTTGAGAAACAATTATGAAAAAAAATAATAGAACTATTGGGTTCTTCCTAATTTTTACATTTGTCATCTCCACGGCTATTCAATTCTCTTCCGCGACTGCTGCTGTTCCAGAACGGAATGAAATTGTTTGGTGTACTGGATATGATAGTTTTGTCGAAAATTTGAACCCTTGGGATCCTACTCAATCATTCGGCATTGCTCTCGTATATGAACCCTTATTTGGATTCAACGGCGCAACCGATAAGTTAATTCCAGTTTTAGGTACCACCTACAGCTGGAATGCTGATGGAAGTGAATTGACAGTCACAGTAACTGATCAAGCTGAATGGTCCGATGGAGAAGCTGTTGATGCCAATGATGTTAAGTACAGCTACGAACTAGCTGCTGCCCAATCTCGCTGGGAAGGAATGTCTGATCTTTGGGATAGTATCACCGTTTCTGGAAATGATGTTGTTTTTGCGATGAGTGATAATAACAATTATAACTTCCAAATGGAACAATATTTACACACTGATATCCCAATTATTCCACAACACGTATTTACTGAAATTTGCCACTCGCTTTATAACGCTAGTACTGATATTGGCGCTTTAGAAACTTCTGAATTTACTAATGATTGGCATGATGCAACTTTTAATGAAGATTGGAAAGTTACCTCTGGTCCTTATGTTCCATATTCTCGAGATATGACTGCCCAAGAAGAAATTTTTGTTTACCGAGAAGACTGGTGGGGTGCAGAAAAAATTCATATGGATATTCCTGAATATGATGGAACACCTGATGCAAAATATGTTGCACTTCGAGCCTATTCTGATAATACAGCTGCCGATACTGCAATATTGACCGGTGAAGTTGACTTACACTCTGGATATTACGCAAGTGTCTGGACTGCTTTAGCTGCAAATGAACATTTGGAAACATGGTTTGGAAGAAGCTTTGAAGAATTCTATTTAGGACTTGGTTCGACCGTTGAAATTGCCCCAAATCATTTGAAGTTTCCTTTCAATCAATTATGGTTCCGGGAGGCGGTTGCTTACTCTATTAATTACGATATAATTCCATCTGCTGCTGCTAGTGGATACTGGAGTCGTTCGCGACAAGGTGTTATCGATAATAGATCTGCAAGCCATTTATCAGAATATGATGCTGATGTTCAAGCAGAATATGGTGTTGATTATGATTTTGACGCTGCTCTAGCAATAATGAATGAACATTGTTTCAAATTGAATACTTCTTTACCTCTATATTCTGCTTATAATGATGAAACATGGTATACCAATGTATCAGCTGAATATCAAGGTGAATTAGGCGCTGAAACAGATATGATTCCTGAAATGACTGGATTCCAAGTAGCTGTTGATGATTATGAAATCTTAGTTCCTGCTGGTTGGACTGATGTAGTAATTGCAACTGCAATGTGGGCTGCAGATATGTCTGCTTTAGGTATTACAACTGTTAAGAAAGAAGTCGATTTTGATAATGTTTGGATTGTAAAAGACGAAGAAGGCGATTTTGATATGATCATGCAATGTTGTACTCCTGAAATTGGAGAAAACCCCTTCACTATTATGAGTGGATGGCAAGGTGAATACTCACGTCCATGGAATAATGCTTCTTGGTGGGAAAGTGCAGATTTTGCTGGAAACTATACTGCATATGCACAAGCTGCTCCTGAAGATCGAGCAACTTACATGTCAAACATGCAAGAAATACTCGCTAAAGAAAAACCAACTATTGTCTCACATGTTAATGGATTTTGGTACTTAACCAACACTGAAAATTGGGAAAACTGGCCTTCTGCAGATAATTATTGGCAAGATCCTCAAACTTCCTATAGTATCAACAAATATGCATTAAAACAACGATTATACTTAGGTTTGAAATCTACTGGAAGTAGCTCCGGAGGTATTCCATGGAGTGGTTTTGGATTCTCAATATTCGCAGGTCTAATCATTGTAGCTGCTATTCAAACAATGAAAATGCGAAAGCGAAATTAAGTTAAAGTAATGTGAATCTATTACTCTTTTTTTTTTTCTTCTCGATTATTTAATTCTCAAAATACTCTGGAAGAATTTGGCAATAGTTAGTTTGAAAGTATAGGTTTATTATCAAATTATATCATCTTTGATTCATGAACAGAGTTTATAAAAAAAAAAAATTTGAATGGAAAATAATCTTAGTGATAAAGAAGGTTTTATTTCACTCTAATTTCACACATAATTGATAAATTTTAATTAAAAAAAAAAATGATTGATATGGCATCAAACTTAAGTGCTAACGACCATAATTCGTATGATCAAAACACCTCTTCATCATTAGACATTGAGTCTACACTACTAATTAAGGAAGTTGAGAAAAAAAAAAGTGTTGTGGGCTATTTTACTGAATTTTTCTCTAATTCATATGTTAAATTTATTCTGAAGAAGGCTGTTTTTTACTTATTTGTATTTTGGATAACTGTTTCAATTGCATTCTTGATTCCTCGCCTTTTACCTGGGGATCCTTTAGCAAAATTGCTTCGACCCCCTCAAGGTATGGTTACTCCAGAAGCTTTAGCTGCATGGGATGTAAGAAAGCATGAAATGGAATCTTATTTAAATTTAGATAAATCTCTCTTTATGCAATATTTATTATTTTGGAGAGATTTCTTTCAAGGAAATTTAGGCTTTTCCTACAATAAAGAATTAACCCCAGTAACAGAAGTTATCGGTCCAAGATTGATTTATAGTTTGCTCGTTGTAATTCCAGTTGTTGCTGGAAGTTTCTTGATTGGTAATAATGTCGGTGCTTGGGCAGGATATCGTCAATCAAAATTTAGCATGCGCATTTATTATTTATTCGTATTCCTTCAATCTGCTCCTTATTTCTGGACGGCATACATCTTTCAATATATTTTTATAACGAAAGGGCCAATTCCATTGACCCCTCCATCAATTACAACACCATTTGTAGATACCTTGGGAATGTATTTTATGATTATTGTATTATTAACTCTCTGCTTTTCTGGAGGGTGGGCTACTGGAGCTAGATCTATGATGATTTACGAAACTGAATCTGATTATATCTTATATTGTAGGAAATTGGGTTTTGAAGATAGTAAATTACGTAAATATGCCCTCAGAAATGCAATGTTACCTCAACTAACGGGATTAAATCTAAGGTTTAATGAATGTTTAGGTGCAACTTTCATAATTGAATATGTTTTTGCATGGCCTGGTTTAGGCGCTCTTTCTATTAACGCAATGTCTTCACTGAATTATACTTTGATGGTCGGTACTTTTGTAGTAAACATTATTATTGTTGTTTTTGGGAATTTCTTAATTGATATATTATACGGATTCATCGATCCAAGAATTAGAATAACTGGAGGTAATGATTAATGGCACAAGTTAGTAAAAAATCACTGAATTCCACTTTAACTCTAGAAGAAACAAATTTAGTTATTGAAGAAAAACAGAAACGTTTTAGTATATTCTGGAAAAAAAATAGAGCAAAAATTATACCTCTAATTATACTCATAGGCTATCTTCTATTGGGATTTGTAGGATCAGTTATTTGGAATGATCCAGATTTTATTTATATCCAAAAATCTGATGGAGAACTCGGAACAAATCTTTCGTATCCTGCATGGTTGGAATTTCTTTATCGAAAAAGTCCTTTGTATGGAACTCCTTACATGCAATTTAGCGATTTACCCTTGGGAACTAATGGAGAAGGCAAAAGTTGGTTTACAATTTTAGTGCATGCTTTGAAAAATTCCCTAATTATTGGGATTATTGCTGGTTTATTATGTGTTGTTCTTGCAGTTCTAATCGGTATAATTGGACCATTTATAGGGGGAATTGTTGATGATGCATTGGTTTTAATAACCAACATCTTTCTTGTTTTTCCAGTTATTCCTTTTATTATTTTATTAAGTACTACATTCCAAACAACAAAAACATGGCATATTGTCTTAGTTATTGCACTCTTCAATTGGCCTTGGGCTGCTCGTTCCATTAGATCACAAGTTCTTTCTTTGAAAGAGCGAGATTTTGTTAAAATTTCAAGAATTACTGGACAACATCCAATAAAAATTGCATTCGTCGATGTATTACCTAATATGTTTTCATATATTTTCTTAGTTTTTACAATTCTGATTAATGTTGCAATTCTCACCGAAGCAGGAATTGCTATTATTGGAATTGGACAAACAGAAAATTGGACATTGGGAAGAATGTTGGATGTTGATCGAGTAAGTCATGTCACTCCTGGATATTTTCATTTATGGATCCCTACTGGATTGTTTTTGACTTCATTCCTGGTGTTGATGTATGTTATTAATACAAATTGGCAGGATATTTTTAATCCCCGATTGCGGGAATCATAGGTGGTATGTAATGGTACAAGAAATATTAAATGTAAATAAACTCGTTGGATGCTATAAAGGTTCTTTCGGAAAAGTTTATGCTGTAAATGATGTTTCGTTTAAAGTAAAAAGTGGGGAAGTTATAGGTATTGCTGGAGAATCAGGTTCGGGAAAATCTACTTTAGCTGAATTAGTCTCAGGGATGCCTCGTCCTCTTTTACATTGCGATAGCGGACTTATTGAAGTTAAGGGATATGATATTTATCGAATCGATCAAAATATATTAAGATCCGAAGTACTAAGTCAAATTATAGGATATGCCCCCCAAGCATCTATGAATTCCCTTAATCCTGTTCTCAAAGTCAAAAGATTTCTATTGGATGTAATGAAACAAAGAACAGCGCAGCAATTGGGGCTTGGAAGAAAAATTCGATTAAGTAATATGCTAATATTGGAAGGTATTAAAAATAAAGATGCAATCGGTATTCAAGACTCAGAAATTCATAATTTCATAGAGCTATTTTTAAGATATTCCCAAATCGCTAAAAATCCTACCTATGAGTTTTCACTCTTCTTAACCAAGATTTTTGAGAAAGACCTTGACTTTCATTCATTTAAAATAATGAAGGATAAAGTTCCTTCTCATATTCAGAATAAAATGGCCATGAAAATTAATCTTGAAGAAGACGAAGAACTCTCGGCATTTCTAACTAATTTAATAAAAACAACTAACGCAACAGTAATCCATGATCTGTTATTGAATAGTATTAACAATCTTAAGCAGTGGGAAATTGAAGAAGATTTTATCAAAATGCTTCACATTTCGATTAATCGGAAAATATATAAAAAACTTCAACCAGCGATTGATCCTATGCTTAAAATGGTATTTGCAAATCAAGATATCGTTAGAATAAATCCTAATTGGGGAATATTATTTCCAGAATCAATTTCAGGGTTACCTCCTCATACATTGAAATCTGATGAAGAAGTTCTTCAAGAAGCAATAATTCATTTGGAGAAATTGGGATTGGATCCAAAAGTTTTAGATCTTTATCCTCATGAGCTGAGTGGAGGGATGAAACAAAGAACAGTTATTGCCATATCGACATTGTGGAATCCAAAATTATTAATTGTTGATGAGCCAACTAGCGCTCTCGATGTTTCGACTCAAAAAAAATTGTTAGATTTATTTGTTCAATTAAAACAAGACAAAATCGTTGAATCTATGTTGTTTATATCTCACGATATCCCAACTTTACGCCAATTATGTACACGTTGTATTATCATGTATGGAGGAGAAATCGTTGAAGATGCTGACATGGATACAATAATTAATAACCCAAAACATCCATATTCTCAAGCTTTAATTGGAGCGATTGTCTCCTTTAATCCGGATGGCTCAACAGAAAAAGAGTTGTCTCGTATTGAAGGTCGACCTCCTGATTTACGAGACCCTCCAAGTGGATGTCGATTCCACCCTCGCTGTCCAAAGGTGATGGATATATGTAGAGAAAAGATACCGAATTCTTATTATCCAAATGGAAAGGACCATCCTGTGAAATGTTGGTTATATGATGATCAACTTGAAGTTAAATTGGAGGAAGCATAATTCATGGATTCAGATGATATTATATTAAGTTTACAGCAAGTTAGCAAAATCTATACTTCAGGATTAATCAAGGTGACTAAAACCACCGCGGTAAATGATATTTCATTTGATATCAAAAAGGGTGAAATTTTATCTTTAGTGGGGGAGAGTGGAAGCGGCAAATCAACTATTGCAAATATGATTCTTAGAATATTAGATTCGACAAGTGGAAGAATATTTGTGAGTGGGACAGAGATTTCTGAATATTCTCTTAATGATTATTATAATCAAGTTCAAATGGTTTTTCAAGATCCTTTCAGTTCTTTCAATTATTTCTTCAAAGTTGATCGAGTGCTAAATCAAGCAGTAGATTTTCATTTTGGGAAAAAGATTTCAAAAGGAGAACGGCTAAAAAAAATTCAAGATTCCTTAAAACTAGTAAGCCTAAATCCTGATGAAGTACTCGGTCGTTATCCTCATCAACTGAGTGGTGGGCAGCTCCAGAGATTTCTACTCGCAAGAATTTTGATCATTGAACCAAAAATTTTGATTGCCGATGAACCTACTAGTATGGTTGATGCATGTGCAAGAGCCGAGATTCTAAACCTTTTAAAACGTTTGCGAAAAGAGATTGATATTTCCATTGTATTCATCACCCATGATATTGGTCAAGCTCAATTTATTTCGGATAGAGTGATCGTCATGGAGAATGGATTTTTAGTCGAACAAGGTCCAACCAAACAAGTTTTCTTAAATCCGCAGCATAAATATACTCAAAATTTGCTTGCAAGTGTCCCTAGTTTGTATCGGAAATGGAATTCCTAATTTTTTTTTGATGTCTTTATTGGTGAATCTTGTGGATGATTTGCATTTTCTCGATGGTTTTATTGTAGGGGTTAAAATCTATGAACATAATGGTGATTTATTAACCCTTTTCGATGAATTAAAAGATATCCATATAAATGTGGTAATTGCTTCAAAAAAGCTAAATGAAAACCCTGATTTTTGTCGTCTCGCCAAAAAAAATCAAATAAAACGCTTTCTCCTCTTCCCTACCTTTTATTCTCCAGAATTTTTAGAACAAAATCCTAGTCATTATGCAATTCAGAAGAATGGTAATATTGCTAAAACGGAATGGGTGGAATTTGTTTGCCCTTCACGCTTGGATTTCCGGAAATTAAAAATTGAACAGTTGAAAAAATGGGTCCAAAAATATCAACCAGATGGAGTAAGCATTGATTTTATTCGACATTTTATTTTTTGGGAGAAAGTATATCCCAATACAAGTCCTGAATCTTTACCAAACACCTGTTTTTGTGACAATTGCATGAAAACATTTCAAGAATTAATTGATGGGCAAATACCTGCAAAAAGTCCTAATGAATATTATAAATGGATTATGAAATATAAAAAGAAAGAATGGATAAGATGGAAATCTGAGCTGATCACATCGATGGTCAAGGAAATGGTTGAAGAAATAAAAAAGATCAATCCATCTATATTAATAAACATTCATGTTGTGCCATGGCAGCAAAAAGACTTTAATCAAGCACTTAAAGTAGTAGTTGGACAAGATTTAAAAGAATTGGCTCAAATTGCAGATTTTCTCTCACCGATGACTTACGCCCATATGATAAAACAAAAACCATCTTGGATTGCTTCTGTTGTCAATGATATTTATAATACAACGAAAAGTAAAGTAATACCGAGTATTCAAGTTTCAAGGTGCTATTTAGAAGATGAAATAAGTAACAATTATTTTAGAAAATATATTAAAGAGAGCTCTAAAAATCCTTCTTATGGATTTATTTTTTGGTCATGGGAAAGACTTTCTTTTGATCAAAAAAAGTTGATAAAAATTTTGATAGACCACTAAGAGTAGTGTGATTTGCAAAGATATTTAAGGAATATTTTGTTAAAAATAATTAACCAAACCAATTGTTTTTTTAATGTTTTACTAACCCCTTCTAAGAGAAGAGTTATTTCTTCTCTTAGTCCCCCAACTTTTTTCAATTTTTCCACGTTTAGCCTAAATTATTAAGTTGGGGTGGAATTGAGTTTTAAATTTTATTCTTAATTTCAAAAAATCTATGAGCTGCTTCTTATTCTAAAAATATGGCTTAGAATTAACTTAAACTTCAATACACCCAGTTTATCACGTTGAATCTTCATTCTAAATACAAAATGTGGGATGATTTTTTTTTTGAGATTCCAATTATACCAATATTTAATAAATATTAAAACACTAGTTACTACTAAAAGTAGTTAAAATTTCTATTGATATTTTAAGGGGTTTAAGTATGAAAAAAATGATTAAATTAGAAAATAATTGGAAGATGCAATCATCAGACAATATTAGGGTTTCTGGGAAGGAAATATCTTCACTTAACGTTCATATTAATAACTGGAATGCTGTAAAAGTTCCTACTACTGTTGTTAATGGATTATTACAATCTGGAAAAATTGAAGATCCTTACTATAATATGAACTTGAAAAAAATGAATGGATATAAAGTAGAGCTTGATGGTCAAAATTTTGAAAGTCATTATAAACCTTCAGATAGCCCCTACCGATCTTCATGGTGGTTCCGAACAGAATTTGAACTAAGTACCAATGAACAAGATAATTTGTATCAATATTGGATTTTTCTTAAAGGAATTCATTATCGATCTAATATTTGGTTAAATGGAAAACGTATTGCTGGTTCTGATCATGTTATTGGATCTTATCGAAGATTTTTATTAAATATCACAAATTTCTTAAAGTTTAACGAAACTAATGTTATTGCTTTAGAAGTCTTTTCATCAGAACCAGATGAGCTTGGAATTAGTTTTGTGGATTGGAGTCCTTTACCACCTGATGATGATATGGGAATTTGGCAACCAATTTACTTATGCGAATCTGGAAGTGTAATTATCAAAAATCCTTACGTAAAATCACAGATATCTTCTGATCTTGAAGAAGCCCGTATATCTATTGATTTTACTGTTGAAAACACATCTGATCGACATGAATTTGTAACTATCCAAGGCAAAATAGAAAGTTTGAAATTATCTAAAACCATTGAAATTGCCCCATATGAAAAAAGAGTTATTAGTTTGACATCTGAAAGTTTTAAACAATTAACTATAATCAATCCTCGGATTTGGTGGCCTTATCAACTAGGAAGCCCAGAATTATATGAACTTAACTTAAAACTTATTATTTCATCGAATGAAGAAAAGAAACTAATTTTATCTGATGAAAGAAACATTAAATTTGGAATTAGAGAGATAAATTCAAGAATCAATGAATTTGGTTCCAGACTTTACCAAATAAATGGGCAAGATATTCTCGTTCGTGGTGCAGGATGGACATGTGACTTAATGCTACGTCATAATATTGAAGATGATAGAAACCATATTGCCTTGTTAAAAAACCTAAACTTTAATACCGTCAGATTAGAGGGAAAATTAGCTTCAGATGAATTTTGGGATTTGTGTGATAGTGAAGGAATTTTAGTTATGGCTGGATGGTGCTGTTGCAGTCATTGGGAAAAATGGGATGAATGGAAAGCGGGAGATATTGATATTGCATTAGAGTCGACAAAAAGCCAACTCTTCCGGCTAAGAAATCACCCAAGTTTTATGTGTTGGTTGTATGGTTCAGATTTTCCTCCAATTAAATCAGTGGAGGCTAAGTATTTAGAAGTTCTAAATGAATTAGTTCCTAATCTTCCATTACTTTCAAGTGCATCTCATAATCCATCTTATTTAACAGGTGATTCTGGGGTTAAAATGACTGGGCCCTACACATATGTTCCACCGATTTATTGGTATGATAAGAATCAAATTGGTGGTGCTGAAAATTTCAATACTGAGACCAGTCCCGACGTTTGCATTCCTCCTCTGGAAAGTATAAAGAAGATGATCCCTCAAGCAGAATTAAGATTAGATAGTGATGCTTGGAAATTTCACGCAGGTTTAAGTGCTTTCAAAGATACTTCTTTAATAGAGAGATCTGTAATTAACCGATACGGTCCATTTGACGATCTTCCTGAATTTGTCAAACTTTCTCAAATATTAGGTTATGAAGCGTGGCGAGCTATGTTTGAAGCTTATGCACGAAATTTCCCAAAAGGTACTGGTGTTATTGGTTGGATGTTGAATAGTCCTTGGCCTAGTTTAATTTGGCAACTTTATGACTATTATTTCAATGCAAATGGTGCGTATTATGGGTCCAAAATTGCGTGCGAACCAATTCATATCCAATATTCATACGATGATCATTCTATCTGGGTAATAAATTACACAAACAAAGAAAAAACATCTTTAACGGCAAGTATTGAGATTTTTGATATCAATTCAAAATTAATAGGCTCTCAACTCATCCAAAATCTTTCAATCAGTAAATATGACCAAATATCAATATATAACTTAAATGATTTAATTGATCTCAAGGATCTACCAGAAAACTACTTCTTAAATCTAACCTTAAGAAAATTATCTGATCCTGAATGTGAATCAAAAAACTTCTATTGGTTGGCAAAAAAACAAGATATTTTAGCTGATGAACATGAATGGCCTTTTACACCAACAATTGAAGCAGCTGATTTAAGTTCTGTTAGAAATTTGCCAAAAACCAATTTGTTAAAAGAGATTTCTATCGAAAAAGCAGAAAATAACTATTACATAACAGTGGAACTTAACAATCCAACAGATGTCATAGCTTTCTTTATATGGGCTAAAATAAAAGATTCTTCTTCGAAGTCTTATATTTCACCTGTTTATTGGAATAGAAATTGCATTTCGATAGTACCTAAAGAAAAATATATCCTTAAAGCACAAGTAGATGTCTCCTACTTTTCTGGAGACCCCGAAATAGAAATAATTGGATTCAATACTGTATAGTTGGATGCAATGTCAATTTGGAATTCGGTTTTTTTATCTTTATTTGATAGGTTAGTAAAATGAATGAAACGAATAATTTTTCTCAAAAAATTGTGATCATTGGAGATGTCATCTTGGATGCGATTTCCAGTCCATTCCCAATTAAAAAAGAAATGCTATTAAATGAAAGTGAAACTCTTGTAGATTCAATAAAATACCAAAGAGGGGGTTGTGCAGGAAATTTTGCTTCAGTATATAAGAGTGTATTTCCATCTAGCGATATTCATTTAGTCTCACGAATTGGAATGAATCCTTTTGGGGATTTTTTAATCAATGAATTCCAATCTCAGAATATTAATTGTTATTTTAATCAAGATTTAACCTGTCCCACACAGACATCACTAGCTATTACTTATAGTAATGGCAAAAGGCATTTCATCACATCTTTAGGTGGTTTGGCCAAATTCAATATAGATGATGTTCCAAAGGATATCTTAATTGATGCTCACCATGTAGCTTATCGAGGGATTTGGTTCTCTGAGAAATTATTATTACAAGCGGAAAAATTGTTAATTTGGCTGAAAGAAAATACCTCTGCTTCAATTTCACTTGATCTGGGATTTGATCCATTCTGGAATCTGCCTAATGTTTATAAAGAAGAAACAATTTCTAAGATAAGAAGAAAATCGCTTCTCAATATATTAAAATATGTTGATATACTATTTGGAAACGAATCTGAGATTTGTACCTTAACCGAAAATTATATACTTGAATCGGCTGTTGATGAGTTAATTTCAAAAGGTGCTAAATTAATTGTTGTACATCAAGGAGAAAAAGGAAGTTCCATATATCAATTAAATTCTGCAAAAAATGAAGTTAAAGTTAAAAAAAGGAACTTTCCAGCGTTACCAGTTGAAATAGTAAATCCAGTAGGTTCTGGAGATACATTTGATAGCATTATTATTGGATATCTTTTAAAAGGCATAAGTATTGAAAATGCAGTTAAATATGCAACCAAAGGTGCCTCTTATTCAATTTCAAATCTTCCTGGTTCTTCAATCACTCGGAATATAATAGAATCCTAATAAGATGATAAAAAAAGTTATCACAATTTAGAAATTTTTGACAGATTTTTTGGCTTATCACAATTTATATTTTGGATAATTGCGATTTCAACAACAAGTAATTGAACTGGAATAATTGAAAGTAATGGATAGAATATTTCCCTACATTTAGGGATTTCTATGAACAAATTTAATCCTTCAACATCATCTTCGGAGCTTTTAATTCCTAAGATTGTTATTCCTCGTTCCTGTAATCGTTTTATTAATTTTTGAATATCTTGATATCGTGATTTCGCTTCAAGTCTTGGTATCATGCATATTACAAATGCATCTCTTGGATCTGATAAAAGAGTGATCGGTCCATGAGGTGTTTCTGCTGTAGAAAAGGCTTGTGAGAAAATTCTTGCACCTTCTTTGAGTTTTAGTGCAATTTCCATACAATTTGCATAATCTGGCCCTGCTCCTATAACAAAATTGTTTCTTGAGAATTTAAAGAAAGGTGCGATTTTTTGAATTTCTTTCTGAAATAATGGCATAGTTAATTCAATTAGATTTGGAATAACTTGAAATTCTGCCCAAATGGACTTATATTCTTCCTCAGTCATTTTATTTCTCAGATATGCAAGATCTATTGCCAAAGCTGCAAGAACTGCCAGCTGAGAAAGATATGTTTTTGTTGCTAAAATACTTTCCTCGGGACCTGCTTCTGTAAAAATTGTATTTTCTTCTGCCAATTTGGCTAAAGTGCTTTCTTTTTGATTTGTTATTGAGATAACATATGAACCGACCTCTTTTGCTTTCTTTGCAGAATAAGCTGTCAATTCCGATTCCCCAGATTGACTTATACAAATTGAGACATGTTTGGGGGCTATTATTGGTTCGATTAAATATGGAAATTCAGGAGCTAGTTCACAATGAGTGGGAATATGTGCTAGCTGATTAAACCAGTAAGTTGCAACTAATCCTGCATGATAGCTGGTTCCTGAGCCAAAAATGTATATCGACACGCATTTACTTTCAACAATTCCCTTGGCGATTTCAAAAATACGATCTCTATTTTCTTTTTTGAAAACGGAATTCTGTATCGCTCTTGGAATTTCCCATACTTCGCGTTTGGTTTTTTCTCCTAACTTTACTTTTTCCATACTCTATCACAAAATTTAATTTAGTGCTAATATAGCAACAGATTCAAATACCAATATTTATTATAAACTAAAAATGTAACTACTTTGAGTAGTCATCAATAATAAAACTAATTTAGAACAAAATATAAGATTTGCTATGTGGGATTAAATCAATGATGAAAAAGGTATATCTAACTATAGATGATGCACCATCTGAAAAAATGAATGAAAAGCTTGATTTTTTAATTAATTCTGGCATCCCAGCTATTTGGTTTTGTACTGGCTCTAATTTAGAAAAGCGATCAGAAATTGCAATAAAAGCAATTGAAAATGGTTTTATTATCGGAAATCATAGTTTTGACCATCCACATTTCCCCGAATTATCATTAGAAAGCTGCATTAACCAAATATCAAAAACGGATCTGATTATTAAAGAGATATATCACAGAGCCGGAATAAAGAGCTATCCTAAATATTTTAGATTTCCTTATGGTGAAAAAAAAGGTCCTAAAGAGAAAACAGATGCTATTCAACGATATCTTAAAAATAATGGCTATCAAAGACCTCTATTCGAAAAAATAGACTATAAATATTTTCATAAAGAATTGGATGATGATGTTGATTGGTTATGGACCTTTGATACTTTAGACTGGTCAATTAATGCAGATAATCCCATTCACGGAATTGATTGTGTTGAAAAAGTTTTTGGAAGAATGGATGAAAATTTACCTGAAGAAGGCCGTGGATTACAATCTGATTCGCATGAAATAATCCTAATTCATGATCATCTCGAATCTTCTGATATTTTTCCTCAAATTATTAATCAATTCCACAATAAAAAAATCCAATTCGTATATCCTGAAGAAATAAACCAATATAGTTGGACTATGAAATCCAAAAGTTAAATGTTTTATGCTAATAAGGATGATATTTAATTGAAATTATTGCAGTTCAGCATCTTTTTCGCACTAAACCTGTATTAAAATAGTATTCAATACTTTTCCTAGTTGATTGGTGACTTTATTCGAAATTAGGGCATGAATCTGTAAAAAAAAATTGCTCATAATTGAGACTCTATAAGAAAAATAAAAGCAATTTCATATCAGGATCAAATATTGGGTCCATGGTTTTTTCCTCCATAAGTTTTTTTGGTATCGCAATTAATTATAATACCTAATATACAATATATTACTAAAGTATATAAGATGGGTGTTTGAAACATACATTAAGTGATTGAATTATGTATAAATTATACACTAAATAAATTATAGGATTCTATTCTAAATATTTAAAACTTGGAAAATCTTAAACTTTCAATCCAGGAGAGAAGCAAATCGCTTTTTTTTCATTTTAAACATGAAAGGATAAAAATTTCGTTTCGATTGAATATAGGGAACATACTACAGACCATATTATAGATCAAATAAAAAAATCATAACTGAGATTCTAAAGCAGTAGTATTTATCCATTTGTTATATTTGCAATAAATTCCGCAACGGTTTGATTTCCTTCTTTGTCTGTTGCGAGAATGGTGAGAAAGGTTTCCATAATCTTCGCAAAATTGGATGCCCATTCGGTAGAAAACGATGGATTTGTGTATCCAAAGGTGACATTAAAGCAATCGTGAACTGTATAGGCATGGGCTACCATTCCCGCACTCGATACACGGGGTGTATCATAACCCCCCGCAATAGCTTTGACTCCAAGAAGATTGAAACCGAGATAATTGGTCCGAATAGATATATTACCAACAGAAGATGCCATGCATGTGAATGGATTGGGTTCTACCATTATGTTCGACTGGTTTTGAACATCAAACCTAAACTTTAATGGATACTTGGATTCAAGCCCCCTTTTTATAAGATGAGTTGTTTCTTGGACTAAATTCCATAATTTCATTTCAGAATCGACATCTTGTTCCCACATACACGCTGAAGTCCCACAAACTGAATGTTCGTTCTTAATTGGAGGGGTTACATAAGGTCGCAAGTTCACAGGAATCCAGATTAGCATATGATGAGGAAAGGGTGTGAGACTTAGAGAATTAATTGTCACTCCAAGCATCTCTGCACAGGAGATAGCTGCTTGTACAGTAACATTATGTTTTTTACATGCTATTAGAAATCTTTCCGTTTTTTCTTTGTCAAAATCAAACCATACCGCAGATACAGGAGCGGGATCATTTGGATCGAGGTTTGATTGATATTTTAAAGGCGGTAAAAAAGGTTTTGTTTTATTGAACGATGGGATTTCAATAGCTTCAGGAGGGATGTGGGCTTGAATATTCAGAAATTCTAAAGATTTTACATCAGGGATGGGTTCTTGGGAGAGAATTTTGTCTAAGAAATTCAAAAAGGTATCCAAGATCGCAAAAGCTCCGATAAGATCCGATCCACAGTGATTAATCATGAAAAACAACTGATGATCGGTCAGTTTTTGATTTGATCGTAATCTGAGATACCATAGTTCAGGATAATCTTTTCGGGATTGGCTTGTCATTTCTTGTAATGTTAACTTCCAAGATTGTTCTGTTATATCCCCGATTTCTGAATAGAATTGATTATCTGGAATCGATTTTAACGCACTTCTTTCTTGGAATCGTAGTTTATATGGAAGACTCTCATCATTTTTAAGGTTCATACGTAGGTAGGGATGACGAAGTTGTGTGTAATACCACGCTTGATCGATCTCATCTTTAGATAATTTTGCATTAATAAACGCTACCAATCCAACACAATTATACGCATGAATTGCTTCGTAAAATTCAAGAGGACGGTTAATCATAAGTAAATAACCGTTCTTTCTAAATTTAAATATTCATGATTTTGATTCAAGATCCAATCAAATTGATATAATAATATAATGATTATCTGGAATTTTGAAATACTAAGCAATAATGGTGGTGGACATTGGAGACATATGTCGTGGGATAACCCCAAATTCCAGCAAATTTCTGATCTTGGCACCAAATAAATTCTTGTCGCAAAATAAAATGTTCTTTCATGTGATTGGCAAAATCCCATGCAATGGGGCGCATCTCACCATCTTTTGGCCGACAATTCTGGAGAATAATCATGAGATAAGCTTTTGGCTTTAATAGAGGTTTGAAACTTACGAATAAATCAGTGAGTTGAGATAAATATCCAGCAAGATCGTCAATATTCCCGTAATCATGTTGAGATTCACTGTAATACTCGTCTAATCCCTTTTCCACCCTTTGCTTTAAAACCGATTTGACTCCACCTCGGGATTTTTTGAGCATGTTCCAATAGGGAGGGGATGTAATCAGAAAATCGATGGGAGGGGTGTTTTGATCTTGCCATAAAGAAGTGGCATTCCGTGCATCTGAGTTGAAAATATTCCATTGGAGATCTTTGGGTATGTTTTCTTTACGTTTTTTATCTTTGTTCAGTATTTTCGAAATTCGTGATTGGGCAAATTCACAGTACTTAGGGTTGAGTTCAGTCCCAAAACAATTCCGTTGGGTTGTAAAACATGCTTCAACAGTACTACCAATTCCCATGAACGGATCCATAACCCATTGTCCCCGTTTAGTAAAGTAGGATATGAAAAATTCTGCGAGCGAAGGAGGAAAACTGGCGGGATGATCTTTGATCTCCTTGGTGATACTCCCCGGCCTACCATCCACAACCACCCAACTTTTTGTATGTTGAATCCATTGTTTCCCAGAGAGATCATTAAGGGTATTCCGATCGGTATGATTGCCCTTATCGGTAGCCAATTTTTCTAATAATTTCAGATCATTCGCCAGTTTTCGAAATTCACGCGCCGCTTGCGCTAGATCTACTTCATGAAATGATTTTAACCCCGCTTGTAATGTTTTTTGGAGTTCTCCCTGTTTTTGGTGTAAGAGATCGCGATATTGAGTAACCAAGGCTTTTTCTTTTTCTTCTTCCGAAGAAAATTTTGACCGAAAGCTGAAGGAATCTGGAGAGGTCATTAGTCACCCGAGCTGAGTTTCCGTTTTAATTTAATAAGGGCCTCAAAGGCTTGAATGGGGGTCATATGATCTAAATCCAAGGATCGGAGGAGAATCACCAGTTCCGAATCATCGTAACGTTTGACTGGGAAAAGGCTGGTTTGGACCCTTTTCCGCTTTTTGGAGATCGATGTTGCCTCAGATTTTTCAGGTTGTTTTTTTACGATGGGTAAGGTTTTTTGCCCTTTGCTCTCTGGAGTTGGTTTTGTCCGAGTAGGTGTGTTTTTAGGAGTTTCTCCATTGAAAGTTTCTTCCATTAGATCGAAAGCTCGATCTATAACACGGGCAGGAAGTCCTGCCATTTCTGCTACATGGATACCATAACTCTTATCCGTTCCTCCATCGGTTAATTGGCGAAGAAAAACTAATTCGCGGGAATCCTTCTTTTCAATGATTTTAAAATGATAATTGTGCACCCGGGGCATATCTAAGTTGATTAATTGGTGAAAATGGGTGGAAAAGAGGGTTTTCACACCATAATCATGGAGATATTCCAACACGGCTTGTGCAATGGATTCGCCATCCACCGTGCCGGTCCCCCGTCCTAATTCATCAATAATAATCAAACTGCGATTCGTGGTATAATTGAGAATATGGGCCATCTCATTCATTTCTAACATGAATGTACTTTGACCGCGGGTTAAATCGTCTGATGCTCCGATACGGGTGAAAATTCGATCCACTAACCCAATTTCTGCTGATGTGGCGGGAACATAACTTCCGATCTGACTCATCAAGACGATAAGTGCCGTTTGGCGTAAATAAGTTGATTTTCCACTCCAATTAGGACCCGTGATAATTAAAATTTGTTCTTTTTCGGTATCTAATAATGAATCATTGGGAACATAGCGTTCCTTTGTATTAATTTGTTCCACAACTGCATGACGGCCTTCTTTTATTACAAGTCGTGTGTGAGATTCTATCTTGGGCTTGCAATAACCGTAATTTTGGGCATTCTCCGCAAAATTACTAAGAACATCTAATTCTGCTACAATATCAGCATTTTGTTGAATCGCTAAAGTTTCTGCTTGCACTTGAGCTCGTATTTCTTGAAAAAGTTCGTATTCTAAATCCTTGACATTTTCATCTGCTGACAGAATTTTGGCTTCCATTTCCTTTAAACGGGGGGTTTCATAGCGAATTCCACTTTTAATAGATTGACGTTGGATATAATCATCTGGAATGGTGATCCCCTTCATTGCATTTTCGGTAATTTGGATAAAATATCCGATCACTCGATTATAGGAAATTTTAACCCCTGCACTGACTCCTAACTTTTCTTTTTCCGAGGCTTCAAATTTGAGAATCCAACTTTTACCATTTTGTAAGATATCTCGATATTCATCAACCTGGGCATTATAACCATCCTTAATGATTTTTCCTTCAGTAATCGTATTGGGAGGCATTTCATGAATTGCTTTCCCAACAAGTTCGATGATATGATCAAAACTGGCAAGTTGGGCAATAATTGAGGTTACCAAGGGATTATCGTAGGATGCAAATTCTTCTTTGATTTCTTTAATTATCTCCAAACCATTGCGAATCTGAAGTAAATTTCTGGCATTGACAGTATTGGAATAGTTAATACGAGAAATTAAACGACTTAAATCACCAATTTGACCTAAAAATTCGCGCAAAGTCAGGCGAAGATCATAATTTTCAATGAAAAATTGCACAATCTCTTGACGTTGTTCAATGGTGGCTTTTGAGAGAAGTGGTTG
This sequence comes from Candidatus Lokiarchaeum ossiferum, assembly GCA_025839675.1. Taxonomy (GTDB): domain Archaea; phylum Asgardarchaeota; class Lokiarchaeia; order Sigyniarchaeales; family Promethearchaeaceae; genus Lokiarchaeum; species Lokiarchaeum ossiferum. The sequence goes on along the minus strand of CP104013.1, from coordinate 2,749,582 downwards.
CACAATCCAAGATTTTAATAGCCGAGTACCCATTGGAGTTTTTGTGTCATCTAAGACTTCGAATAAACTCCCAAAACTACCACCATCACTCTGATTGCGTAATAATTCCAAATTCTTTTGGGAGTTGATATCCAAGAACATATAATCTTCGTCTTGGAGATATTTGATCCGCTTTAAATTATCTAAGGATTCCCGTTTCTGTGCATCTTTAATAAAAGAAAGTAGTCCTCCCGCAGCACAAATGGATAATTTTTTATCATCGATTCCATATCCAGTTAAATTTTGGACTTTAAATTGTTTTAAGAGTAATTCTCGGGCAGTGGAGTAGTTAAAATGGTAGGGCCCATGTTCCTTGATAATCATGCTGGTGTTTTCGCGGAGTTCTGCCATAAAAGGAAAATCTGCTAAAATTTCGCTAGAGAGGATGCATTCGACGGGTGAATATCGAGCAATATTTGACCATAACGCTCGGATGGCATTTTTTCCAAAGAATTCGGAAGTAAAGAAATCCGCACTAGAGAGATCTAAAAAGGCAACCCCATAATTTTTCTTTTCTCTATATATAGTGCAAATATAGTTTGAGGACTTGCTCTCCAATAGATCATTATCTATAATGGTGCCAGGGGTTAAAATGCGAACGACTCCTCGCTTGACAATCCGTTTCGCTTTTTTCGCTTCTGCTGGGGATTCCAATTGTTCAACGATGATCACAGTTTGCCCTTGTCCTACGAGTGTTTTAAAATGTTGAGTCGCTTTATGGGGGATGCCTGCTAGGGGGTGCCGGCTTGGCCCACTTCCACGTTTCGTGAGCGTTAAACCGAGATATTTTGAGACATTCACTGCATCATCATAGAAAAACTCATAAAAATCCCCCATTCTATATGCGAGCAAGTAATTATCGGGATACTGTTTACGGATACTATACCAATGTTTGGTCATTTCCGGCATTTTCCCCGATTTGAACAGTTCTTCAGCGGTAAGTAATTTATTATCTTTGGGTTCTGTTACTGTGATTGCATTTCACCTAATACTTCAGAAAAAGATCTATTCTTGATCTTATTTTGCAATATAAAAAAACAGCCATAATGGCGGATTAATATATTGGATTCTATTTTTAAGGGAAAAAATTGTTTAGATATATGAATCCGAAGTGTTTTGGAAGCAATTTTCTTAAAGGAGAAAGGAAGAAAGAAATGACAACAATACGGGTCGGGACGGCTGGGTGGTCATACGACGATTGGAAAGGTCAATTTTATCCAAAAGCTTTGAAAAAATCCGATTACTTGTCTTACTATGCCAAATTTTTTGATTTCACCGAAATTAATTCCACTTTTTATGCGATTCCGTCTCAATCGACTTTACTGTCATGGAAAGAAAAAACTCCAGATCATTTCCGTTTTGCGGTCAAGATGTGGCAAGAAATAACTCATCGCAAAGGAAATGGGGATTTAGAGCAGGCAGTGCAGCGTTTTTTCTCTTCTCTCAGTGTTCTTTCCTCCAAAATTCAAACTTATCTACTTCAGTTCCCTCCCCGGTTTGTGGAATCTATTTCCCATCAGAAATTCCTAACCACCTTAATTCATCTTCTACCAGAGCGGAATCATTATGTTTTCGAATTACGCCATAATTCCTGGTTCGTTCCTAAAGTTTTAGATGATCTTCCATTAGATGAGCGGTTTTCACTGGCGACTACTTATATGCCAAATTTATCTTCCTTTTATAAATCATCTCAATCATTTCAGTATATTCGCATGATTGGGGATCGAAGTTTAACCGATTTCTCTCATCTACAACGAGAACAACCAGAAGAATGGCATGATTTGATCGTGAATGTGCAATCACTAAATAATAATCCCTCTTTAACGGATATTTTAGTCATTTTCAATAATCATTTCCGGGGTTTTTCTCCCCGTGATGTAAATGATTTCAAAAAGGCTTTAGGTCTTGGACTCAAAGAATTCAAAAAATTTCGGAGTTTGGATGATTTCTTCTAATCTGATTGATCAAATAACATAGCTCTTGTTATATAGGGATTCTATTCGTTTAAACCGAAATATTTCGCAAACCTTTTGAAAAATCCTTTAGTTTCGGAAGAAAGGAAATCACCCTTTATAGAGGAGTCAGTAATAATCGGCTTAATATTGTATCCTCTCTTAATTTCAAAAAATCTAAAGATTCGGGGGTGGATCGCATTTACTGGGCAACTATAGATACATCGCATGCACAAACTGCATTGAAATTTAAACTTGATTCGGTCATTTTTTCTTATGATATTTTGCATTGGACAGCCCAAAATGCACGCTCCACAGTTTGTACAGTCCAATGAGACTCGGAAACATTTTCCTACAATTTTTACTCCCAGAGATTCCATAGTGCTGAACAAAAGCGAGAAGATTGATTTAAAAAATCCTAACTTTTGAAGGGATCTTTGACCAGCAAGAATATTTTGAACTTGATTTCTTGTATCTACTTCTGCCAATTGATATAGTTGTTTAACTAACTTTTCATCATAACTTACAACTACATTTGCGGGCATAATTTCTAAAAATTCATAAAAGACATCAAATTCCTTTTTTTTAAGTCGTTTTCTAAGTAGTGAAGTTGGTCCTCCTAACCACAAAGGATCTCCAGCAGTTTTAAACAGAAACACCCGTTTCCTCGTATCTTTTCCAAGGATCTGAATAAATTGATAAATTAAGCGGGGGGCATTTAGAGCGTGAACAGGATAGCCAATTCCTACCATATCATAGTGTTTTGTATCAAACATCATGGCTTCTTTTAAAAGATCTTCAATTTTATGTAAAACAACAATATGATTTTGATTCTTTAGCTCTTGTTTAATAATTTTTGCGACAATCTTTGTATTTCCAGTTCCCGAAAAATAGAAGATCCCGACCTTCATCAATATTTTTTAACAAATTCTTACTATTAAGATGAATGATATTTTTTTTGTCCTGAGAATAATCACTAAAAGTAATTTTATATAGAAATTTAAATAAAGAATAGCTATGAGTGAAAAAACTACACCAGAAATAAACGAATTAAAAGTAAAAAAAAAGAAGAAGAAATTGCTTGGATTTCCAAAGATTATTTGGAATCAGCTTTCAATTCTTAACGAAAGTTCCTATTTTAAGGAAATTTATGGTGAAGATCATTTTAACTTGCTGCTGATTGCTACTGATGATAGACGAGCTGCCATTGTGCGTGTCAAAGATGGTACTGTAGCTATAGAACAAGTGAAGAATAAGCCTGAGTTTATTGATCCCGTAAAAAAACAGATCAAACCCCGCCTTACTACTGATATTGAGACCTTTTTTGGATTTGCAATGGGCAAGGTCCATCCTGTGAAAGCGATTCTTACTGGAAAGTTGAAAATTCGGAAAGTGAAAACTGTGCTTCGGTTTACCAAATTTCTTGGTGTAGCAGCTCATGAAACAAAAAACCGAAATGCGGTAGAAAAAAAAGAGGCATAATAAATTCTTTCTTTCACTTTTTCAAAATATGTATTAAGAAGGAGTATTCAGTTCACTAAAAATTGATAATTTGGACCTATTTTTTTGCCTAATTGAGCTTTTTGGAGTTGCTTTTTTATGAAAATACTCAAAAATTCCGTTTTTTTTTTGTATCTAGGGATAAATGGGGGGTGCGATTCACTATAAAGTGGAAAATTTACCTCAATATCTTTAAGAACATTGACATTATTGAGTTACTCATGGGGAAATTTGCTTTCGAAAACTGGAGAGAAACTTATAAAGAAAAAGAAATCCAACCTGAAGGATTGATTGAAATTATTGAGTCTGGATCCCGAATTTTCTTTGGAAGTGGAGTGTCAGAACCTTTGGTTTTGACAGGAGAACTCGAAAAAGCGAAATGGCGGTTTCATGACTGCGAAATTGTTCACTTCTTCTCCCTTAGTGATCGCAAATTCTTTGATGATACTAACCCCAGCAATTTTCGGCATAATACTCTGTCAATTATTGGAAGTCCTATTATTCGCGAGGCTATCAAAGAAGGAAAAAGCGATTTTACTCCTATTATGTCTTCGGAAATCCCTCGGATGTTAGCGGGAATGCGCAACCGCATTATTGTGGATGTGGCTATGATACAGGTGTCACCTCCCGATCAAAATGGCTACTGTTCTTTGGGTACTAATGTTGATATTAATAAAACCATGGTGGAAGTGGCAAAGACTGTCATAGCACAAATTAATCCCCAAATGCCCCGAACCATGGGGAATTCCTTTATCAAATTTAGTGAAATTGATCACTTCGTATATCATGATTCACCATTGATTGAGTATACCCCTTATAAATTCGATCGATCACCTGAAACTCCTGAACAACATGCTCAAAATGAAAAAATCGCCGAATATGTCTCACGTCTGATTGAGAATGAATCCACTCTCAATTTAGGATTAGGAAAAATTCCTTATTTGCTTCCTAAGTACTTGATGGATAAGAAGAATCTGGCTATTTATAGTGAGGTTTTACCCGAGAGTATTATTCCGCTCATCGAAAATGATGTAGTTACTTGCTCGAAAAATTATTACCCGCACTGTATGACTTCAATGATTGTGGGAACGGATAAATTTTACAAGTTTGTTGCGAATAATCCTTTTATTGAATTCCAATCAACCGCATTTATTACAAATTTGATACGAATCTCCCGGAATAATAAATTATGCTCCGTTTATGGAGCTATGAAAGTAGATTTGATAGGACAAGCCACCAATCATTTAAAATTTACTGCTTTTGAAGGAATGGGAGGGGAAGCAGATTTCATGCATGGGTCGAATCTATCAGCACGAGGTCGGTGTATTATTGCTCTTCCAAGTACTACCAAAAGTGGTAAATCGCGCATTCTTCCAATCCTAACCTATGAACCCATCAATCTACGAACTGTCGATGTACATTATGTTATCACAGAATATGGGATTGCTTATTTACGAGGAAAATCGGTCAGAGAACGGATCCTCCAAATGATTGGGATTGCTCATCCGAATTATAGACAGGAATTATTGGAAACGGCTAAACAATATAATTATGTTTATAAAGATCAACGCCTTCCAACCACAAATGATGGAGTTGTCATTATTTATCCTGATATATTTTGGGAATTTCATACATCGGAAAAGGAGACCATCTTCTTCCGACCTGTTAAACCCACCGATGAACGGATGGTGCAAGAATTTTATTATCGCTTAAGCCCCGAAGATCGGATCTTGCGATTTTTTACCTTTCAAAAGAAATTTTCTCATAAGCAAACACAATCTCAAATTATGTGTGATTATCAAAATTCAATGGTTATCATTGGGTTTTATGGTCATGAAGAGGATGAGCGCGTCGTATCAATCGGAACGTATTTTTTGCATAAAGACACTGGTTTAGTAGAAATTGCTCTAACCGTGGAAGAAGAATTTAGGGGACAAGGTATCGCCCGTCATATTCTTTTAAAGTTGATAGAAATGGCACAACAAAAAGGTTTCATTGGAATGTGTGGAGACGTCTTGATTTCAAACAAACCAATGATGCATCTTCTAAAATCTTTGCCTTACAATACGGTATTTCGTGGATCGGGGGAAAGCTTAGAATTTTATCTCAAATTTGCGGAACTTAATCCGAGTTATAAGAAAGGCAAAAAGAAGTAATTTTTCTAGCTTAATAATAATTATTCTGAATTTTTTTTTTACGAATTAAAAGAATGCAGATTCTTTGCATAAGTCACCAAAAATATCGGATGCTGTTGGTGACATTTCCGCAAACTGAATTTATTTGAAATTTTTTTAATATTCAACAAATTTAATACGTTAGTTACATTTTTAAATTAGACGTGCCTAATATATGATGTTAAACATGGTCAAGAAAAAATCATCCTACATTCCTCTGAAAATCAATTCATCATCATTGAAGGATGCATCCTTAGCACGATATAATACGTTAATTTCTTTTTATAATAACCATCCTTTATCTTTTGTTGAGTTCAATGGATATCATCTTGATTATATTGCAGCGGGCTCAGGAAATCAATCAATACTGATCTTTCATGGAGCTTCCGGAAATGCTTATACGACTTACGAAATAATTTCCAAATATGAATCACAATACCGAGTGATCGCCCCTTCTATCACCCAATTCACATCAATTGACGATTTATGTGATGGTATTAATTTTATTCTGGATAGAGAGAAAGTTGGAAATGTCATAATTAGATCTGGAAGTTTTGGAAGCATGGTAGCTCAAGCGTATTTTCACCGAAATACTTCCCGGGTTGATGGAATTATCCTTGCTAACAGTTATCCTCCCAAAACAGAATGGAATAAGAGTTACAAACAGATGGTAGTTCTTCTAAAAATATTGCCAGAAAAGATAATACGAAAAGTAGTCGCTCGCAAATTGCTTAAATATTTTGAAAATGTGCCTGAAAACTTAACTCCCGATCAAAGGGAACAATTTTCATTTATGAAGGCCTACTATGTGGAGTTATTCAAGCAAGTACCAAAATCCGTGATAGTGTGTCAATCTCTCTTAACAAAGTTGTGGAATTATAAAGATTCTGCAATCACACGAGATTATTCAAATTGGAACGGAAAAGCTTTGATTTTTATGAGTGCAAATGATTCTGGATATCCTTATTTGAAAGAGTTTGCAGCACCATTTATTGATCCGCATATTCATGTCTTTAAAAATGAAGGACACCTTGTGTCTTTCACTCAAGAAGCTGAATACGATGGAATTATTGATGAATTTCTTAAATCTTTAGTGTAATCATGGATAATTTTTTTTCTTCAAAGACTATAAGCACATCAATAACTTTCAAAAATCTCCCCAACTCTTTCTAAAATCTTTTCTTTTTCCTTTAATTCTAAAGATTATGGGTGATCTTCAACCTTGGGAAAAAGCGTTAAATAAATTTCTCACAAAATGGAAATATCAACAAAAAACGGTAGGTGTACTTGTATGTGGGAGTTTTATTACCGGAAGCCCGACAAAACAATCCGATCTCGATGTTCATATTGTTTTGAGTGCTGATACGTCTTTTCGCGAAAGAGGTAATCAGATTGTTGATGGAATCCTCATTGAATATTTTGCAAATCCTCCCGCTCAAATCGAGCAATATTTTAAAGAAGATTTTGAGAGTTATTCTCGTGTCGCGATGGTCCAATTTCTTACTGGATACATTATAAGTGACCCCCATGGGATAGTACACCAGTTAAAAGTCAAAGCCAAAGAATGGTTTGATCGGCCCCTGCCCTCTCTGAATGAATCCATGCTTGAGTTGGAAAAATATAGCCTTTGGGATATGCGCGATAATCTTATCGCCTTGAATGCTGGAAAATCACCGAGTTTCTTTTGTAGCTTTCATTACTATTTATTCAAATTAGTTGATCTTTATCGGAAATATCTCGGTTATGATGTGATCAAACCAGATAAAATCTACGAAATCTTTACATCACAATCTTATCGCCGGAAATATCTTCTTCCTCCATTTCCTGATGAAGAATTTGGTAATTTAGTTGTTCAAGCACTACAAGTCACTTCTGATGGTGAACGGGTAGATATTTTTACTGAACTGGTCAATCATATTTTCAAGCAATGGAAAGGTTTTACTATCCATGGATGGGAATTTCATTCTCCTTTATCTATTTAAGATTCTTAGTGATTAATATGAAAAATAAAACTTGGAAAAAGAAACTTATCCTAACAACTATATTGATCTTAATTGTGGGGAGTTTTTTCTCCTTTGGTTATTGGTGGATTTTCCTTCGGGGAACATATTCTGGTTTTGATGATATTCAACTCGAAACAGGGGATCTTTCTATTAATCAGTTTGCTAATTATACGGTCAATGGCTATGCACGCCAAAAAACTCAACTTTCTTCGGGAGTGTATTCAGATACGGTTCAGAAAACCTTCATTGTTTATTCTTCAGGCAAAAATGGGACGTATTCGGCGTGTGCTCCTTTCATATCCTGTTATGATCACAAGACGAATAGCTGGGAAGATCCGGTTAAAATAATGGATTCACCTGTGGAACCCGATGCTCACAATTATCCCCAAATCATCTATGATCAACAGGGATATTTACATGTATTCCATTCGTTTCACGGAAATCATCCTGTGGTCCATGCGATTTCAAAAACTCCCCATTCCATAAACGCTTGGAATATTGAATATCTTCCAAATAGTACCGGGGTGACTTATGGTGCCGCTTACCAAGCACTAAATGGTGACATCTATTTTTTAGGACGGGTTAGGCTCGGTTCCACTCCCGATTATGAACCTGAATTTGTTTGGATTTCCCGCGATAATGGTAACTCTTTTGAACGGAGAATATTGATCAACCCCATTCCTTATGATGATAATTGGGGGACTATTTATACTAAAGCGGTGAAATATTCAACAAATCCTGAAGGCCTATTAATAACCTTTGGTTTACATAAGCTTCATAATGCATTTTTTGATGATCATTATTATACCTTTTACGATTTTAACACCGAGCATCTGTACTCTGCAGCGGGAGATGATTTAGGGACTTGTGTTAATCGAAGTGAATTTGAAGCATCGTGTTTCCTTTTTGAGTATGGGTACGATGTTGATTTCTTCAATACGCGGATGGCTGCGAATTTTCAGCAAGATGGATCTCCAGTCATTTTCTATAATTTTAAACAATCGGATGGAGAGGATATTTTAGCTCAAGCTCTCTGGGATTCAAATACTCAGAAATGGCAAATAACTCATTTTGAAGATTTAACCGACTTGTATCCCCAAGAATTGGAGATTAATAGTACAGGGGGTTTTGTTTTGTACGCTTTTCTATGGGGGCGGGAATTTCATCTGTTAAATTTTAAACAAGATGAGTTTCGAGAGCGGAAACAACTCTTAAGGGTGGAACCTATGTCAATGAGTATGTCTAACTTAAATTTCATTTCAAATGCACACCCTGATTTGAAAGGCACCTTTTTCATCGAAGAATATTCCAATTGGCGAGAACCCCGCTTTTGGGGGCAATATTGTGCTTTTAATCTCAAAATTTAAGTTATTTTTTCCAACAGGATTCTGATCTTTCGTTTTTTTGTTTAGCTAAAATGATAATCGAATTGATCTTCTTTTTCCCAAAATATGAATCAGTTCAATTATATATTGCACGAAAATGTTCGAATTATTCATATGAATCGATAATTGAGCCCATTTCTAAGTAGAAACAAAAATTTAAAATAATAATAAAATAAAACTTTAAAAAATATGTAAAAGAAAAAAAATAGGAAAGTGTTAAGAAGAAAAACTATTTTATTTCTTCTTTTTACTTGCTACAGCACAAATCACAATAACAATTAATAATAATGCACCAACACCTATTCCAGCCGCTAATAATCCATCTAATCCCGTTAGATCCTCGAGTTTATCAAATATTGGTTGGACAATATCCATTATTCCCGAACTAGCGATTTCTTCCGGATAGACTAATTCTTCACTTGTAACACTTCGGGAAGTATCAGTATAATAGGCCGCGCTGGTCTCGTTAAATTGTTTGCTTGTTAATGTCATATCATAGGATGATGTAGTCATTATCTTCGTCGTATCATCGAGAGAAATGGAATAATCAACTTCAATCGATAAATTCTTCCAAACATTTGGTGTCGATACCTCATTGTATAATCCATAACCCAAGGTTAGTGAACCTTCAATAGCATTTTTAGAGGCTGATGTAATCGTTGATGAGTTGGACGGAACTTTGATAGTCGCAGTACTAAAAGCAGCAGTTAATGCAACAACAAACGCGAATATTAAGAAATCATAGGAAGATGCTGCAAGAAAATCCAATAAGAAGTCTAGCTGTTCGGTTTCATTTAGATCATCTATAATGGTCAAGTCAGCAGTGTCTAAATTTGCAAATCCACCAAAATTGTTTTTTGGATCAGTATTATTTAGGATCAAATGTTCATCCGTATTCGTTTCATTCCATTTCACAACCCATAATTCCTTACCTTCATAAGCTGTAATATTCGCTACATAGTCATTATAGGTCACATCAGTTGTTTCTACCAGAGTGCTTATCCCAGTAACATTTATTAATCGATAATAGGATTGATTTTCTGCAAATCCATCTGTACCGGTGTAAGTTTTAATCACTTTCCATACATATGAATCTCCAGGAGAAATTGCAATCCCTGGTATTGTCTCTGCATTTGCAATTGGGGCAAAACCAACGATCAAAATGAGGGATAACGCGATACCAAATTTTTTTTTATTTTCCATTGTTATCAAGAAAACACATCGCCTTTTTTCTATATTAATGTAGGGGTCAATTTATTAACTAAATTTAGATAACTTTCAATAGAGACGATTTGAGGGTTTTTAGTAAACCTATATAATACTGAAGAAAACTGGTAAACTCTACTATACTTATTATTGCTAATCATCAGCATCGTAAAGTCATAAATGTTTCTTCATAAACTTATGTGGAAATAATAAAGTTGAAAAAACGATTATTTTTTTACACTTCCTCCTTATTTCTTTGCTTTAATCCCTCCCATTGCGATTGAAATTCCAACCAAAGTTCCTCCTAAGATAAATAATCCTAAGAGAGGATAACTAGAAATATTTCTGGCAGCATTTTGATCCCTATAATCTAATGGAATCGCTTGACGAATACTTTCTCTAATCGTAATTAACTGCGTTTCCGAATCCCAGTCGCCGTCGAAATCGATCACTATTAATGAAACTAAATAATTTCCAGGGGTTGAAAATATATGAGAAGGGTGTTGTTGTGTGCTATTCGATGTTCCATCGCCAAAATTCCAAATGTATTGAAAGGGTAAATTGCCTGAAAATGTCTCATCAGTGAATTGAATTTCGGTATCTGCAATGAGATCTTCGTTTTCGATTGAAAATTGTACAACGGGTATTTTATATCCGGGATAGATTAAAGGGTCTTGAGGATCTAAATTAGTGTACACTTGGTCACTTTCCTCAGATAGAATTCTATATTTTTCATTGTTGAATGGATTTCTCGTGGTAATCCCTATTTCCCCTTTACTAAATGAATTTTTGCTATTCGAATCAATAGGATCTTGAAAATCAAGGCTTTCCAAAATTCTATTATTAGTACTTGTTATGAATCCGGTTCCTACGATCACATAAATGAAAAATAAAATTGTTACATCAAATCGTTTTGTTCTCCTGATCATTTTTGAATGAAAAGTAGGTCAGATTTATTAAAATCTTCTTCTTGATTTTTGATTGGAATTTGATATAAAGACTTATCCATTCCTCTTAAATTTCATTTCCATCATAATTTCTATAGCTGATCCATTATTAAAAAAAAGGGGAATATTATCAACTCGGACTTTATGGGTGTTTTAGTGAAAAATTAAATTGATGGCGGTTCCTTTTCAATGTAGATGAATGATTTCAAAATCTTAATATTCTTAAATGGACCCAACTAAATTTTAAAGGAGTAGATTGCTGGAAAAACTAAGAATATCTCGACTTGCTTCTTTAACGAGATTTGAACTCGAAATTTCATCGCCATCTCACACCTAACTAAAAATTATCCTTTATTTAACACCCAAAATTTCTTTAATAATCTATGAATTGATTTAGCATTGGATGTAACATCTTTAAAGAAGTCTTGAGTTAATTTTGGAAAAGATTGTAATTATATAATTTAACTCCGCTTTGAAATTTCCCTTTAAAAAAACGATTAATAATGAAAAATACTCCCTCGATTGATGAAAAAGAACAATTGTTCAACTTTTTAAGTGAATCTACCTGTCAAAATGAAAATGTCTATTTTTTTGACTCAATTTTTTATTTTACAATATTTCCCGGGTTGGAGCCAAAGAGATGTGTTCAAGTTATTCAGAAGACTGTTCGAGAAATTAGGAAAGATGGGGAGTGCTCAGTCCCAGAAAATCTCTTTAAGTTCTTCAATGCTCAACAACGCCGTAAAAGGTTCAATTTATCTCCAGGTTGCCTGATACGAATTGATGTTTACTCCCGTGCTTCGCTGAAGTTAATAGGACGCTTTGATCCAACCCCTGCGATAAAGATTACTACACAAGATTTGGGAACATATTTCAATACAGAGTATCTCATCCATTTTTATGATCCACACCCGATGCCTAAAGATTTTGTTCATAAAAATGCTAAACTCGAGAATCTTTTCACCCTTGATAATATTTCAATTGGTTCTAACATCTCGAGATATCAAGGATACCAAATTTTCAATACGATTAAGAATACAGAACTTAAATTGTATAAGAGGGATAATGATTACGTTAATCTATTGAATTGGCACCAAACTATTCCTCAAATAAGGAATACCCAAACGGGAATGCGAGGGACTACATTACATCTTTCGATTGGAATATACAAAATCAAAATAGGCAACCGGGAAGAAGTAGAAGGTTATCTCATTTCTTTTAATGATAAAGGACCGATGGTTATTCTTGATGGAAAGAAGGTTGTAAGTTCCAACTCCAGTTATCAACTTGAACTCATAAAACAGCTTCATGAAATGGAGACTAAAGGGTCTGTCACTGAAAAATGCATCAAGCCCAAGAATGAGGAAATCGTTCCACACATCTCTTCGCTTTGGTTTGAACAAGATTTGGTCCCCATTTTCACCCCTAATCTTGTTTTACATCCCCACGATGTCAAAGCTAATCCGAAAAAGAAGAATAATTACCATAGTGAATTTAAAATACTCAACAATTTTGTTAGTCAATTGGGTCTTTTAGAGCATGAAGATAAAACTGAAATAACGGGGGAACTATTTATTCTATCTGAGAAAACTCCTTGCTATGGATGTTTGGATGTACTTTGGAACCAATTCAATGAACTTTTTCCCAATATAAACGTTAAATATAATTTTGTTTATGGATTTCGAGCATCAAAAGATGGATTTCAAAAAATCGACCCTACTATTGAGAATTCTCCAATAATCGTCCCAAACACTCAAGAAAAAAGACAAATGGGATTTTTACGACATTCTGAATTTCTTCTCACAGAAATTCACGAAGCAGATGTAATCGTATCTTATTTATCCTCATTTGAACGATATGCTGAAATGAAAAAATACATCGCAAAATATTCTGATTTTGCTGAAACTTTTAAGAAATTTGCTTTTCCGTTTGATGAATAAAAAAATATCCGTTTTTTTTTGACCTCGAGAATCTATTCTATCCTATCATCAATTTTTCTGATTCCAGAATAGCAAATTGGTTGAAAGTATCTTAACCAGAAATTATATGCTTCAATATTTTGGGATTCAAAATCTACGACACATCGTTTCATATCTTTTTTTTTGCCCCATTCTATTAACTTATTTAATACCAAGGAAGCGATCCCTGAACCCCTCATTTCTGGTAATGTATACCCAAAATTCACACCTAAAGTGCCGGTATCTTGAACAACTTCACATCCTGGTCCTTCATTTAGCATGGCTCTAATAATGGACACTATTTTGCCCTCGTGTTCAGCCACAAATGTTATTCGATTACTTCCTAAGAAATCTTTCTCAATCTCCTCCAGAGATTTTTGGGAAGGCGATGAATATAAGAAAGTAGGAGCATCTCGTAGGTGTTTATAAATTAATTCATTGAAATGCGAAAGAATCCTCAAATCCTCTTTTTTTGCTTGTCTGATATAAAAGGCAGGGTTATCATTAATTTTTAGAGGTGTTAAAGTGCGATAACCATCAATAACAAGAAGTCCAAAACCAAATTTGTGAAATTGCGCATTTAATTTAACATCTTCTCCATAATAGGTTATAAGATGTGTATAAATTTTTTCAGCAATCCATATTTTAGATAGATGTGAATATAATTTACTGTAAATTTTTTCCTTATCTTTCGTATTTATTGAACCGTGTGCCCATTCTGGAATATATACTCCCATGGATCTCCCTTTTAAATTTGGAATATTTGCAAAACCTGTTAAATAACCAATTAATTCACCATTTCGTACGGCAACAAAAGAAGGATTCTCTTTAATGATATTTCCTAATTTCGAGCCAACAAAATATAAATCACCATACTTCGAAGGTAAATCTAAATAGGTTTTACCTAAACGTTTGTATCCTTCCACAAATAATTTTGCTGCAGTTTCGACATGTTCTGGTTTAAAATTAAATACTTCAATCACTTTTTGATCTCCATTTCCTCATTTTTAAAAAAATCTGCATAGATTATTCCAGAAAGTGGGGATTCTTCTTCCACGCTATTCCTTTATTTAACGAATTAAATAATAACGCGTGGAGATGGAACAAAAAACTACTGGTGTCCAATATTCTAACTTTTTTCGATGTTAGACATATCAAGATGCCGCTCTTAGCAGGTTTAACCTAATGTAACTGGATCACTAGTGTCTAATTTTTATCATTTTTAACATTTCCTTATTATCCAATTCTTGGATTATTTCTTTTATTGATTTTTGATCAGCATTTCGCTTTTCCAAGTCTACATTGAAATCCAAAAAAACTTGAGTCGCATCTACATGATTATTCATGATCGCGTAGAATATGGGTGTATTACCCTTATTATCTTGCAGATTTGCATCTGCTTTAAGGTTGATGAGTAATCTTATCATCTCGGGATGACCATTATACGCTGCATAGTGTAAAGGTGTAAGTTTGTTTGATTCGAGGATATTGATATTGATTCCTGACTGAAGAAAATATTTAACCACCTCTGCTTGATTTTCATAAGCGGCTAAATGGAGGGGTGTCAATCCATCTAAGGTTTTTGCATCGAGCTTAACGTTTTGATTGTGGAAATATTTTACAATATCTAATAATCCTCGGGCTGCTGCATAGTGCAATGGGATTTTTTGATCAAGATTTTGTTGTGTAATATTCCAACCTTTATTTATCAGAATCCATGCTATTTCATGTAAACTTTGAGTTAAGGCTAAATGGAGCGCTGTATATCCTTTTTCGTCAGTGAAATCATCCATAGATGAGTCCTTTTTAGGCCAATTTTTTAGCATTCTGTCAATTTGGGAGATATCTCGTTGATTAATAAGATTAATTAATTCTAAATTTTGTGCTTCTAAAACCATACAAAAAACTCTGTGAATACCTATTTAAATTTTTAAGTATAAAAATTTTATAAATTACTACTTCTACAAGAATTTGCAAGATAGCTATCCACAATTGAAAGTTTTCACTTTGATGGATGCTTTTATGTTGGGTAATCTTGCATAAATACAAATTTCGTTTTTAATAGAAAAAAGGAAAAATATTCTGAATTAAAAAAAAACATAAGTTCTTTTCCAAACAAAATTGTAAATCAGAGCTTAATGAGTTCGTAATCTTGGGAACCTAAGCCAATTTCTTCACCATAAGACAGTTGACGTTCTCCAATTGTATTTTCGGCCAACCCTTTGAATTTATCTGCTCCGGGTTCGAGATTACATTTCAATAAGGACTCTTTGTTTCCTTGGGCTTGGTTCACAAGATCATAGCAGGCTTTATCAAGAGCAACAGGGTCTTTTGATGCTAAAATGCCAATATCTCGAACAATCAAGCGTTGCGACCATGCAAAACAATCGCATTCCGGGGTAATATTGATAGCAAAATTGATGAAACCAATTTTTCCCTTCTTCTGTTTATAGGCACCATAAGCGTATTCGGTCAATCTTTCAATGAATTCTGGAAGATCTTCATCCCAATCGACCATCATTGCCTTCTCGGGACAGTGGGTCACACACTCATTACAGCCAATGCAATTTTCAGAATTAACTTCGGCTTTCCCGTCAACTATTTCAATGGTGGATACAGGACAGACATTCGCACAAGTTCCACACCCAGTACATTTTTCTTCATCGGCGAAGGGTCGTGTATTGTGTTGATCTTTTTTACCTGCGACAGTGGCGCATCCCATGGCTAAATTTTTTATCGCTCCCCCAAACCCTGCCATTTGATGTCCTTTGAAATGTGATGCTACAATCATACTGTCGGCTTGCACAATATCACCTGCCAGTTTTACTTTATTAAAATGTTTCTTATTGATTGTTACTTCTCGCTCGTTTCGTCCAGTTAAACCATCTGCAATAATGATTGGGGCACCTACCACGGCTTCAGTAAAACCATGGGATGTGGCTGTTAAAAGATGGTCAACAGCATTTTTTCGCGCATAACTATATAATGTATTTGTGTCAGTGATGAACGGATTTCCTCCTTTCTTTTTCACTTCGTCGACAATAGTTCGGATGTTCCATGGGTGAGTGAATGTTGTGTTTCCCTTTTCACCAAAATGAGTCTTAATAGCAGTTAAGTCTTTTTTTGTGATCGCGTCGCCCAATCCGGCAGCTTCAAAAAGCCGTACAATTTTATTTTGGAAGCGGTCCTCGAATTCAGGGGCTTCCATTCCAATATAATAGACTTTGCTTAGCATGATAGTAAGGAAAAAAACATTCCTTTTTTATCTTTCCACTCGAATGTTAGAAAAAAACTGCAAGTTCATCTTTTGCTTCAGTTTATAATTCATTTATTGATTGAAATTGAGTAATATTGGAAAAAGGAGGTGAAATTTTTTCTTAATTTGATAATGACTGGTAGGAGGATATGCTGAGGTAGTTGTTCGTTCTAAAAATTCTTCATTTTCAAGCTTTTTTAATGCAATTGTTAAGGATCGGGACGTTATGTTATCTAGTTCCTTCTTAATTTCTGAAAATCGTAATTTTTTATTTTGAATCACCAGTAAAATTGGTACGATCCATTTTGTAGCCAGAATGTGTTGCATATTCATTTCAATTAAAGAATCATAAAGATTTCTACATTTCTCGGAAATAAAAAATGCGTTTTCATTGATAATATATTCTGGTCTTAAAGGATGACCATATCCAGGATTTTTTTTAATGTAATTGCTTTCTTCTAAAACTTGAAGGGTTTTACTCAATACCGATTTATTAATTTTCAATTTTTTATGTAAATATATGTATTTTACTCCATTATTTCTAAAAATTTCTGCAATGATGGGTATTGCCCAACGATAATGGAGCAATATAATATTACTTATAATCATAATCTTTATATAGTCTGTAAAGTATACAAAGTATAAAAACCATACTATTATCATTTTCAGAATTTAATCGATGGGAAAATGATGTAGTTAAAAAAATGAGGAAAAAAACTATGTTAAACTCGGAAAGTATTGATGGTACACTTACGTGTGCTCTTGAAGTTCAGGATCTTGATGCTTCTATTGAATGGTATTCAAAATCTCTAGGTTTTGAATTGATTTATCGAATGGATGAAATTGGCTGGTGCGAGATGAAAACTCCAATAGAAGGAGTGAATGTCGGGTTATCGCAAGTAGAAAAACCTCAAGTAAAAGGCGGAGCTACACTCACCTTTGGAGTCAAGGATATTGATAATCTTTCAAAAAAATTTAAATCTGCTCAAATTCGACTTGAAAGCGATCCGTATGTGGTAGCAGATATGGTAAAATTGGTCACTTTTTATGATCCTGATGGAAATAAATTCATGTTAGCCCAAATGCTGAAGGAAATGTAAATTGGTAATTAATATTCTTTTTTTATTCAAAATTTTTATCTTCATATCGTATTGCTTAGATATCAATAATTTATGATGTCCTCTAAGGAAATTTCTTTCATTCTTCACCGATGGAGTTTAAAATCTTATCAAATAAAGCAAGAAATGTTTGTTGTTCTTTCATGGAAAGGGGTTGGATCAATTGCTGAATATGGGCTTTTAAATGTTGATTGAGGTGTTGGTGGATTTTTTC
This sequence comes from Candidatus Lokiarchaeum ossiferum, assembly GCA_025839675.1. Classification (GTDB taxonomy): domain Archaea; phylum Asgardarchaeota; class Lokiarchaeia; order Sigyniarchaeales; family Promethearchaeaceae; genus Lokiarchaeum; species Lokiarchaeum ossiferum. The sequence goes on along the minus strand of CP104013.1, from coordinate 2,731,830 downwards.
TCCCTTCTCAGTTAGAGAAAGTGCCATGTACCGACGGTTGGTAGACGACGTTTCCCGATTGATTAGCCCATCTTTCACTAAACCATTAAGGCGACTTGTAGCGGTACTGGGAGGAATCTGAAGAAATGATACAATGTCCTTAATTGTACAATCGGATTTCGATCCAATTAAGCCAATAATAAATAGATGCTTTTTTATTTTGATAAATTCTTTGTTGTTTTCTTCTTTAGCAAGAAATTTATTGACTGTGATACCCGCGAGTAGAAAAGCCTTATTCATATTTTCGAACATTGATATCCCCATTCTAAAATTATATTCTTTCTTAAAATTGATAAGGAAGGAATTAGCTTTTGAAGGAATTAGTCGATTTTAATGTTTCTGTTTTCATATATTTCCAAATTCGTAATGTTGAAATATATCAGAAACCATAATTTATTATTGCGAAAATCGTAATTTACGAAATACGCAATTTATAATTAGGTGCTTTTTGATGTTTGAAACCAAAAAAAAAAAAATTAAGTTGACCAAATTTCTATTTTGGAAAGGTTGCATTGCAGATTTTTTTGCTGCAATATTTTTGTCATACGAAGCTCTTACTGGAACTGGTGTGTTCATTGCTGTTGAAAATTCGTTGGCCTACAAGTACTCAATGGGGTTTGCTGCTACCCTCATGTGGGGATGGACACTCTTACTCTATTGGGGGACTCGAAAACCAATTGAAAGATCTGCTCTTCTAATAATTACGGCTGTTCCCGTCATTTTGGGGCTCATCCTAAATGTTATGATTTATACTTTCAACGCATTAATTCCTTTATGGATTATTTTAATCTTTATCTTCAGTGCTTATCTATATGGATTTTATAAGACACGAGATTTAAGAAAATAGGTAATTTTGAACTCAACATGCTATTTTCCCCTTTTTCTTTAATATTTTGAAATAATTTTAAAAATTTATTCTTTTAATGTTTGGATTAAAAAATACTTGATAAAGAAGAATAAAAACAATAATTGAAAAAATGATAATTTGGAAAAGATGATTCACAGATTTTTTAGAGTGAAATAGGCATTATGAAGCCTTCATTGGATGTTTTTGAATTTTAAATATGCTAATCAAAATGATATCCTTTTTCTTCCCATGCCTTACGAATCAACGGATTCCGCTTCATAAATTCGGCTCGAATTTTCGGATCTACTCTATTGATGGGACAGGCAAAATTGACACACGCATTACACACTTTCGTTTGAATTAATAAGATCCAGAGTGCAAATAATGCCACATATATAGCAAGAACGACATAAAGTTTTCCAATAATCATGAAGGGGATTGGAAACCCTGCAAAGAGCGCAAAACCCGTGAAAAATTGGATTTTTTCACTGATTGTTAGAGGTCCTGGATTGTAAGTTCCAGTTTTCATTTTTCCTTTATCAATCGGGCAGTTTAAGGTTTTCTCATTGGGATTGGCGTAGTAGACGCAATGGTTACACAACATATGGCTTTCCCAGACATTGAGAAAGAAAAACATGTATACTATCCAGCCAATTAAACTCACTAATTTTAGGGTTAGTGATAAAGCTGAAAAGCCAATTGTTAATCCCGCAAACAACATGGGAATGAACGATGCTGCGTACATCAGACGATATTTGGAAGTATACCGGCAAAATATGTGTTGGCAAACTTCACAGCCTTCGCAATTACTTTCGTCTTTCCAAATACATATTTCTTTATAGTTCGTGGAAGACATAACTGGAAGTATTTCAATACTGATTAAAATTTTTTGATCTACTGCACTTTTGAATTATATGTATTGAAAAAGTGGTCATAGATTTAATTGATAGTGGAATAAAATAGCAAAAAAGGATTAAAATAGTTAATTGTGAAGATTAGCCTCCGCGAAGAGGTGTTACATCTGGGCTAGACTTCACCGATTTATCTCCCGAAGAGAGATATTGATTCACTAGTGCTTCTGGGGCGCCTGTACAGTGTTCTAAATCGGATACGAGTGCTTCCAATCCTAATTTTTCAAGGGTTGACTTCTTTGGGACGCCATTTGTTTCAAATCCCATCCCTTCATAATAACCCTGGGCCATTATTTCTAAATCGACAGAAATTTTCTTCAAAGGCCCCTTTTCTAAGGGTGGGTTGCCAAGCGTACGTTGATTGAGTTCATGGCGAATTGCTCCTTCTCGCGCATTAAACATTTGGCGCAATGTTTGGATTCGTTGTCCCGTTGTCAAAATTTCTTCCGCTGTGAATTTCCAACCAAAAGCCGCTTCAATCATTTCCACAAATGGATATCTGCCGAAGTTATTCCCGAAAATGCAAAATCCGAGGGTCTCGATCAATTGATGGACTTTAACTACATCTGCCGAGTGAAATCCTTTTTGATAGGGATCCTTGGAGTTTTTAAACTCGACTTCCTTCAAGAAATAGTTTAGTCCCATTCCTCCTTCAAAATCAATGGTCCCCGCCGTATGTCGTCCAGGTGTTGGATCGGTCAAATAAGTTAATCCCAGTCCTGGATCCAAACGGAGATCGTGCATTGGAAGTTCTTGGCCATTGGAGGTAATCGCATAGGCAGCAGTTTGTGGAAAATGTTGTTTGATCATATACAATCCATCAGCAAGTTTATCTCCTAAGCCTTCCCGATTAACTATCATTTTCAGAAGGGGTAAAATAAATTGAGATTCTCCCCAGCTAGGAAGAAATCCATCGGGATAGGCATTGCACTTGAAATCGTCTTTGGTAAATATTTGGTTTTCGACACATTCATGCACATATGCGACGATATTGCCTGCAGAAATTGTATCCATCCCAGTTCGATTCAAATACTCGTTCGCTTGCATTAACACATCCAAATCATAATTTAAAATAAGCGATCCAAAGGCAGCGCACGTTTCATATTCGGGACGATGAGTTTCTTTATCATCATAAGGTAATTCATCATGTTCGAGAATCGCTCCGCATCGAACGGGACATGAAAAACACCCATATTGGCGTTTCATTTTGGATTTCAATGTTTTTCCTCGAAAATTCATTGCTGATTTCCATGGAAAATCTTTGTATCCGACTCCTTTATAGTTCTTGACTGGAGAATCACCATTTTGGGATGATAGGACATTCACCATGGTGGTACCCATCGCCGCTCCTCCAAACCCATTGGAAACAATTCGGGACATTAGTGGCCCGTCTCCGCCAATTGGCATTTTTAATACTCGGATTAAGGGAGTCATAACATCAAACATGGGAATCATACCTCGGATCATTTTGGATTTGAGTTGAGACTTAATTTTTTTGTTGTATGCCTTACTAAGTTCAAGCATGTGAGGTTTTGCTGCAAAGTCAACCTTAGTATTTCCCTTTAGACAAAGAGCTTTTAAATTCTTTGACCCCATGACTGCACCTAACCCACTGCGGGCAGCAATTCGTCCCTTATCATTCACTATCCCTGCAATTAAGGATTTATTTTCACCTGCTCGTCCTATCGAAGAAACTTTTACCGATTTCCCATGCCGTTCTTTCAAAATTTCTTCCGTTTCAACACAATCTTTTCCCCATAAACTGGCTGCGGATTCTAAAGTTATTGAATCTTTTTCAATTAGCAAATAAGTTGGATTCGCAGCCACCCCTGTAATGAAAATACCATCAAATCCTGCTTTTCGAATCGCTGGTCCGAAGGTACCACCTGAATTTGCATTTCCCCATCCGCCAGTACATTCTTCTCCATTTGTTCGCTTTCCTTTTCCTGTAAGCGGACTTTTTCCACAGACAATAAACCGCCCAGTCATAGGAGCTACAGAACCTGTTAATAATCCTGGAATAAACCCGAGAATATTATCAGGTCCTAAGGGATCGCATCCTGGCTTAATATGATTGTATATATAATAGGCACCCAGCCCATATCCTCCCAAGTATTTCCGATATAATTCTTCAGAGAGGGATTCGACCTTAACAGACTGATCGGTTAAATTGATGTTCAATATTTTACCTGTTACACCGTACATTATTATCATCTATATGCTCTTTTTCTTTTTATACATGCTAGTCCATATTTTCCTAAAATCAGTGACCTTCCCAAATTTTGTAAAATATCCCCTTTTTTAAAATTCTCTGCAGTTTTAAGGAGTTTGAATTAAAACCTTATTATTCCAACTTAAAAGTGTCAATAAGTGGATATTTTCCAGAAAAGAATATTGTGGATTAAAAAAATTCTTTTGATGATTGAAGGTTGTGAAAAAAAAAAGCACATATTTAAATACTATAAATATTTTTAATGGTTAAGGGTGTGCATAATTATTGCACATACAAAGTGTGGAAAATGTTACAATCTCAATTAAAACATATTATGTCTAAAGATGAACATTCAAAGTTCATTTCAGAAAACAAAAATGCTGTGGTCGTATGTGGCCGAAACGGTCCTATGTGTCTTCCAGTTTATGGTGTTATGAAAGCCTTGGAACCTAAATTTGAAAATATTGCGTTTAGCGATTTTGAGTTCGATAATCCCGATGCTGCAGTTATTCGAAATTTACCGGAAGCTCAAAATTTTCGGGGTCTACCTTTCACAATTTACTATCAAGATGGAAAAGTCGTTAAAGCAACTTCCAGTATTCAGTCTGCCAAAGATGTTAAATCGATTTTGAAAGAAGTGTATGCTTAAGTTTTTTTTTTTGAACATTTCACTGGAGATTTCAACAATGATACAAGATCATCAATCGAATTCCTTTGACGTAATTGTGATAGGCGCTGGACCAGCAGGATTATCTGCAGCAATTTATCTTTCTCGGGCAGGGTTATCTACACTTATCGTTGATGAATCAGCTCCCGCCGGTGGCCAAGTAAAAACAACATCGATTGTTGCTAACTACCCCGGATTTATTGAACCCATATCTGGATTACAATTATCTTCTAATATGAAGGAACAAGCAGAGATTTTTGGAACTAAATTCGAATTGGCTTCAGATATCACAGATTATTGCTTTAAAGATGAAATCAAATGGATTGAAATTGATGAGGATGAAAAATTTTATTCTAAATTTATCCTCGTTGCTACTGGGTCTTCTCCCAGATTTTTAGGTTTGCCGGGTGAAAAGGAATTACGAGGAAATGGACTTTCTTATTGCGCTACTTGTGATGGCGAATTTTATAAGGATAAAGATATCTTTGTCATCGGTGGAGGTAATAGTGCCATGGAAGAATCCCTTTTACTTTTGAAACATGTTCGTTCTCTCACGGTTATTCATCAATTTGATCATCTGCAAGCAGAAAGAATCACCGCAGATAAAGTTCTCTCTAATCCGAAAGTTCAAGTTCTATGGTCTCATGAACCCCGTTCCTTTAATCTTGAGGGTGATAAAATTTCTGTTGAGATAGAAGACTTAAAGACTGGAGAAAAAACGACTATAAGTCGTGATGGGGTATTTATTTTTGTAGGTATGCTTCCTAATAGTGATTTTCTTTTAAATCGCCCTGTGAATTTGGCTTTGAATTCATATCACTATATCAAGACCGATTTACATATGAAAACAAATCTTTCAGGAGTCTATGCTGCGGGAGATATCCGAGACAAATCCTACCGTCAAATTACAACCGCCGTTGCTGATGGAACGATAGCAGCTTTAGAAATCATCAAAAATTCTTAAATTTCTAAAAAAAAATTTCATTTTTTTAATCAAATTGAATTAATTCTGCAATTCTAAAGGGTTTTGGGATGTGAAGTTGCGATAATTTTTCATCAAGAATCGTGAGAAATCTATTCAACTTGTTTTTCGGGATTCGGCATCCAATTGCATTCGAATGACCACCTGCATTTCCTCCAATAGATTGGGCTATTTCTGGAATAATCGTTCTTAAATCGATCAACTGTCGCCCTCGAATCGTCAAATCGACCATATCGGGTTTTGATCGTAATTGAATTATTACAATACCAAGTAATGTTCCGGAATGCCCCATGATCCAATGGGCGACTTTCGATCTTGACCCTGCATCTGGATCCATGATATAGGCAAAATTTAATCGTTTTTCATAGTTTTCGAGAATATTCTTACGTTGCAATTTATCCCTTCGTGTACTGCTTAAAGCGGCTCGAGTCAATTCCCGAATTTCACAAGGATATTCTCCTTGACTTAATCGCTGAACGATTTTTCGGAGATCATCATAGTTCGGACCATGAGAAAATTTTTTCAACCCTTCCGCTAATAATCCTGCATCGAGAAATAAAGTGCGACGTTCATAATGGTGCAATAATTCCTTCATTAAAGGAGAATTGTCCAAATAATCACAAATTGCCCCTAAAAGAGCAATATGATCTGCATAACTGGGAAGAGCATGATAAAAATACCGATAAACTATTTCGGTGGCGGAAATACTTTCATTATGGATATTGATGACTTTTTCTGGAAGTGCTTCCGGAAGATGGTGATGATCAAAGTAGTAGATTTCATGCTCTTGGGATATTTTTTCTAGTAGGGCATATGTTTTATGATAGGATTTAATATCAATTGCGATGTCACAAATTAGCAGATCATCATTTATTCCCTTGAGATCTTTTGCTAAACCCGCTGGATGAGTAAAAAAAACCCGTGCATTTTTATATTTCTTCGTCATTTTGATTAAGGATCCACTACAAATTCCATCGGCATCTAAGTGGGTTAGAATTGTTACCATCGATCTATATTCTTCTCTCAAAATTAATAACTTTTTGCAGTAGAAGTGTGGTAATAAAAGGATAAAAAAATTAGGAATAGACTGGTGCTGCTGGGCGTCCTTCACGGACTTTCTTAATATATTTGTTGTAAGCATTGTGGAAATCTTCTCGAAGTACGACTTTACGATTTGCTCGGATTGCATTCATTCCTGCTTCAGTACAAATACTTTTAATATCAGCTCCAGAAAGTTCATCTAAATTCATCGCAATTTTATCTAAATTAACATCTTGAAGAGGCATGTTTCTGGTATGAATTTTGAAGATATCACTTCGTCCTTTAACGTCTGGTAATCCAACTTTTATAATACGATCAAAGCGACCTGGACGCATAATGGCAGGGTCTAAAATATCTGGGCGATTAGTGGCAGCGATAATTTTAACCTGTTGATTAACTTCGAATCCATCCATTTCAGCTAATAATTGCATTAAAGTTCGTTGAACTTCACGATCTGAGACTTGTGAATCCTGAGTTCGTTTGGATGCAACTGCATCGATTTCATCAATAAACAGAACGGCTGGGGCTTTTTCGCGAGCTAAGGAAAATAATTCCCTGACTAATCGGGCACCTTCTCCAATGTATTTCTGGATTAATTCTGATCCCACTAATCGGATAAAGGTTGCGTTCGTGGCATTAGCTACTGCGCGTGCGATCAATGTTTTTCCCGTTCCTGGTGGTCCTTCTAATAATACTCCATTTGGAGGATCGATTCCTATTATATCAAAAATTTCTGGATTTGTTAAAGGAAGTTCGACTACTTCACGGATTGTAAGAATAATGTCGTCTAATCCACCAATGTCTTCATAGGTTTCTTCTGGTTTAGAATCCAATTCCATCCCAGCAACGAAAGCATCTACATTTGGAGGTAAGATTTTAACGATTTTTAAAGTTTGTTGGTCGACTCCCACTACATCTCCAGATTTTAAGGTTTCAAAGGGAGAAGCGACCAAAAAGTCATTTCCAGAAGGAGTATGAATAACAACGAAGCTATCATCAACTATTCGGGAGACAGTTGCTAAAAGCAAAGGAGGAATCGCCATTTTTTGTATTCTACGTTGGAGTCTATCCAATTCATTACGATATCTGTCCCGCTCGCGCAAAGCACGGGCAAGTTGCTCCCTCGTTTTTTTCAATTCTGAGTCTGTCATATTTTATACAAATGATTAAAATGAATTATTTGTAAAAAATCTGTGCATTTAAATTAAAAACTATTTGTCGGTATTTCTTGAGAATTATAATGGGTAAAACTATTTTTTCATTTGGAACAATCGTTTATTTTTATTAGTGCCAATCGGAAGGAGTTATTAAGAGTATTTTTCTAGGGTACTCATTAAAATCATTAGAAATGGAATTATTGTGCTTTAAATTCTCTCAAAACTCAGTTGTTCCCTTTCCAAAACAAGTTCATTAAAACCCAACCAATAAAAAGTTGAAGATATTTTTTCATGGAAATTTTTTAGAAAGTGGGTTCTTTCTCCCAAAATCATCATAAATAGAAAAATTAAATGTAAATAAGTATTATGATTAATCGTTAATCCGATGCATTCCCCGTATCGAGGATATTTTAGAATGGTTATTTTTGCGGGGATAATGGTGTATTTTAATAAATCCGGATTGAAAAATGATCCAATGTACGAAAAAAGCAACAAATTTTCACATATTTGTGGAATTGCTTGGTGACGAACATGATAGAAATTATATTTTACGGAAGAGGTGGGATGGGTGCTGTGACTGCAGGTAAAATTCTTGCAGATGCGGCAATCCTTAGTGGAAACTATCCCGAAGTGTCTGCTTTTCCAAGTTTTGGGACCGAACGGCGTGGTGCGCCTGTTCAAGCATTTTGTAGGATCTCAGATACTCCAATTTGGACTCGTGCCCATATTGAAAAAGCAGATTATGCCATTGTTTTAGATGAAACCGTTTTTGGAACACATATTATAAGCAGTATAAAAGAAACAGGTGCTCTTATCTTAAATACTCCCAAATGTCCTAGTGAAATTCGAGAAACTTATGATTTTGGAGATTCAAAAATTACGATTGTTACTGCGGATTTAACCCAGATTGCTTTTGATTTGAAATTAACAACCAAAGAAAATCAACCAATTGTGAATACTTCGGTATTAGGCGTTATTACCAAATCATCGGTGAAGATCAATTTAGCTGATGCACAAAAGGCTATTGAAAATAAATTTGGAGCTAGTTCAAAAACGGCCCTAAATGTGAAAGCGGCTCAAATGGCTGCTGAACTTGCTGAAGTGGGAGAAGTTAATTAATTTACTAAGGGATGATAAAAATGGTATTTACAGAAAAAGATGCAAACTATGAGAAAAATATTTCTCGTTCCATTCTTGCCTCAATGCAGACTCCTGCTGTTGGGGAAGCTGGAAAAACCGGTTCTTGGCGAACAGTTCGCCCAGTAATTGATGCAAGTCGATGTACGGTTGTGAAAACTGGGAAACCTACTTGCCATTTTTGCTGGATGTATTGTCCAGAAAATACTGTCACTCGAACAATCCCTCCGACCTTTAATCTTGATTATTGTAAAGGTTGTGGGATCTGTGCGACTGAATGTCCAACAAAATGTATTGAAATGGTTTCTGAAAAAGAATCCCGTGATGGAGTGTGCTAAAAGTGCCCGAAAAAAAAGTAATTACTGGTAATCATGCAGCGGCTTATGCGTGCAGAAGTGCGCGTGTTGAAGTAGTCGCCGCCTATCCGATTACTCCTCAAAGTCCTGTTGTTGAAAAAATATCTGAATTTGTTGAAGCAGAAGAAATGGGAAATACCCAATTTGTTACCGTCGAAAGCGAACAAAGCGCGATTGCAGCTGTTATAGCAGCCAGTCAAATGGGTTCTCGTGTTTTTACTGCATCTAGTGCAAATGGTCTTGCCTATATGTACGAATTGCTATGTTGGGCTGCTGGATCTCGTTTACCTGTCGTCATGTGTATTGCAACTCGTGCATTAGGTGCTCCGTGGTCGGTCTGGACAGACCATCAAGATGCATTCTCTGTGAGAGATGTGGGATTTATCCAACAATTTGTTGAAACAAATCAAGAGGCATATGATACTGTTTTAATGTCATATCGCGTTGCTGAAGATCCACGTGTTTATTTACCTGCATTTGTCAGTTATGATGGTTATATTTTATCTCATACTATGATGCCTGTGCAAATTGAGGACCAAGAAAAAGTAGATGAATTTCTTCCCCCATTAAAACACCACATTAATTTAACAGATTTTAACAATATTAAAAGTGTCAATGCTGTGACTCCTCCAGGAATGTCAGTACGCCCCGAAGGAAAAACTCCAGGTTATTACGAATTCCGATATTCCATGCAAAAGGCCCATGAATACGCATTTGAAGTCATTGAAGAAGTAGCTAAAGATTTTGAAGCCAAGTTTGGACGATCTTATGGAAATGGGATCTACAAAGCCTATAAAGCCGAAGATGCCGAAGTGCTAATTTTTGGTGTTGGATCGGTTGCTTCTGAATCCCGTGGTGTGGTCGATACTCTCCGAGAAGATGGATTAAAAGTAGGTTTAATCAGTCTAAAACTTTTCCGTCCTTTCCCGGTAAAATATTTGCGAGAAGCCTTCAGCAATGCAAAACTTATTGTGGTCTTCGATCGTGATGTAGGTTATGGATACGAAGGAATCTTATCGTATGAATTAAAAGCTGCTTTGTATGCTGGAAATAATCACCCCGAAATTCGGAGCTTCATTGTTGGGCTCGGTGGACGGGATGTAACCCATGATGATTTATACAATAGTGTTAAAAAATCCATTGCAGAACAAGGAAATCATGATATCCAAGCAAATGTACATACTGAATTTATAGGAACTCAATTAGAAGAGTTGGGTTATAAAAAGGAGGAAAATTAAAATGGTCTTAAAAATTTCTGAATTGCCTGAAGAAGAATATATTCAATCGGGAACTCGATTATGTTCCGGATGTGGAATTCAACTTGCCTATCGCTGGGCACTTAAAGCTCTTGGTCCAAAAACAATCATAACTAATCCAGCATCATGCTCTACTGTGTGCGGTGGTGTTGGTGGTTATACTCCTATGAAGGTTCCAGCTTTTTATTGTTGTTTTGAAACCGTAGCAGCTAATGCTGCCGGAGCTTCTGCAGCACTTAAAGCTCAAGGGAAAGATAAAGAAATTGTTGTTCTCGCATGGGCTGGTGATGGGGGAACTTATGATATTGGAATTCAAGGATTAAGTGGTGCTGCTGAACGGGGTGATAACTTCATTTTTGCTTGTGTTAACAATGAGGCATACATGAATACTGGAATTCAAAGATCTGGTGCTACGCCTTTTGGTGCAAAGACTACAACCACTCCAATTAAAGGAAAAGTGCAAGTCAAAAAGAATATGCTTAAAATTATGGCTGCTCATGGGTTAAGTTATATTGCCACCTGTTCAATTAGTCATCCACGGGATATTTATGAAAAATTCAAGAAAGCTCGTGAATATAATGGTCAAGGTGTTCGCTATATTGAAATTCTCGGATCTTGTCCACCAGGTTGGGGATTTCCAATGAGTGATTCGATTCAAATGACACGAATGGCTGTTGAATCAGGATATTGGCCTCTATTCGAACGTGAGAATGGAAAATTAACTATTTCTCAACCAAGTAAACGCTATCTAAATAAAGAAAAGCGCAAGGATATTCGAGATTATTTAGCTAAGCAAAATCGATTCAAGGGTATGTCTGAAGAAATAATTGGTCAATGGAATCAATATATTGATGACCTCTGGGCAGAATTGGAAAATGAACTTCGTTTACAAGGCGATCTTGAGTAGACACAAAATATTGCAAAAAAACCTTTTTTTTCTTTTTTAGTGAATGAATATCCGAAAAAAGGATGTTATTATTGAATTTATCTCAAATATATAAAAGGGGACGTTTTAACCAATTTTCTAACCAGAAATGACCTTCTACTCTAAATCCCCAATTTTGTGATATACATTCAGCTCATAAAATTCGAAATTTGATTATTTTTACTTGATTTTTTACCGAAAACCATCGTAATAAAATAATTTTAAAAGTTGATATCTCTTAATATTTTATAGATAGATTGTGTATAGTGGTGACCCTTAGAAAAGAGTGTGGTGACTTTTTTCTATTGATCTATTGTGTGATTAAATTTCAATCATTTTTTTTTTTTCCTTCTTAATATTGCTTGAATCTATTGCAGACATCAAAATTCCTTTGGATATAAGCTAATTATTTTAAAATGGGACCCTCAGGACAGGAATGCTTTCCAAAGCAAAGTGGTGACCTGTCCTGAAGATCGAGTGTGATTAAAAACAAAGTGATTTGAGCAGTGTGATAGGGTATATTCAAAAAAAAAAAAAAAATCTAATAATACCTTAGTTTCGTTTTTTATACATCAATCCTGAAAAGGAAATAGCTGCAATTCCGAAGATTGCTAATATATTGAAACCAGGGATCCCTTTTGGTATTTTTGTGTAATCAAACGTCCATAAGTAGAAATATGGAATTCCCATTGCATTACGACAAGTGTTTTCGACACCAATGTATCTTACTGATCGACTATTTGAGACGTACAAGTAGGCCCATGGAACAATTTCGTCATTGATATAATTTTGCATTTCCTTGTAAATTTCTTCACGGGCAGTCATATTTGTTTCAGTTAAACCATCAGACATCATTTTTTGCAATTTGCTGTCGTTTACATGAGCTGCGTTAGCTGAAGAGGTATTTGACATGAGAGGGTTGATAAAATTACTTGGATCATTATAATCCGGACCCCATCCAAGCATGTAGATTTCAACTTCTGCATTGTTTAAATCGTTTAAGAATTCACCCCATGTTTTTCCAGTGACCGCGACGGAAATACCAATTTTGGCCAAGTTTGCTTTGCATAGTTCTCCAACTCCTTCTCGCATCGCATTTCCTGCATTATAGGTATATGAATAGCTGGCAATTTCGGCAGCTTCCCATTCTTCATCGGCGCTAGTCTCGTCTAAATCAAAGCCTGATGGGGCTGTTAATTCTCCAGCAGCAATTGCATCTAAAATATGCAATCGGGCAGATGTTATGTTTTGAACAGGTGCTTTAATGCTTTCATCATGATACATGATACCTTTTGGGACAATGGAAGTCATTTGGGCTAATTCACCCTTTCCTAATTCTTCAATAATGTAAGTATAGTTAATGGCGTCTCGTATTGCAAAACGTGTGTTAACACCAATTACATCATTATCCATCCCTAAATAGATGATTACTGTTCCTTGTAAGCGGTCGCCAACTTCATGGAATTCACTCCCTGCATATTCACTCATAAATTCTAGGGAGATTGCACCAACAGCATCCACATCTCCAGATAAAAATGCTTGATTTAAGGTGGTGGCATCATCATATAGTACCCAGTGCATTTCTTTAATTTCAGGAATGTGTTCGCCGTAATAATCCTCAAAATATTTGTAGACAGTCAATCGGTCGTTGTTTGATTCTTGATAATATGGTCCCGTTCCAATTAAAGTGTCTGTGGCAGTAACTAAATATTCTTCAGCGGGTGTGCTTTTTTCAGACAAAATAACTGATCCATAGAAACATAACAAAGGTTCAAATGCTACATATGGGTAGTTTAAGGTGAATTTGACTGTATAATCATCAATAGCTTCGGTTTTGTTGATTAAAAGAGGTGTATTTGGATATAAGGAAGCTAATGGTTCATATAATTCTGCAATTTGGGTTTGTGTTTCATTCACGCAAAAGAATTCTAAGCGTTCAAAAGAAAATACAACATCATCTGCTGTGAAATCCTCTCCATCGTGGAATTTTACTCCCTGTTTGAGTTCAACTGTGTATTCTGTTGCATCTTCAGACCAATTTCCAAAGTCTTTGGCAAGTTGTGGTTGGATCGCTAGGTTAGGATCGGTTAAGTCATAGGAAAAAAGACCTTCGCTGATTTGCGTGATCATATCTCCTGAAGCGCTGTCCCAAGCATTTTGTGGATCTAAATTTACCACCAAAGAACTAACGCCATATATAAACGGTCGTTCAGCTACTTCTTCTTCAGCCATGACCATTGCTGGGATCATAGTGCTAAAGAGAAGGGCAGCCATTACGACATACATTTTCGTGTGTTTCATTTCAATCACATGTTCTTAATTTCGATTTTTAGAAATGGTGAGATTTAAGAACAAGATAAACATAGAAAAATTACTATATAAATCCTTGCTTTTTGACCCTTGTTCATCAATCTAGTTTATCCAAATTAAAATTCGGCAAAAATAAAACCGAGAAAAGGCCGAATATTATTAATTTTAAGAATAGAATATTTACCAAATTGATTAGATGGTTATTCTATTCAAGGTATTTCAAAATATATGAAAAATGGAAAGACTTAGTTGGCCCAATTATGAATATTAAAAATCTGAAATAATTTAAAATAACTTAATAATATAGATAAAAAAAGTGAATTATGATTTTTTCGTCATTTTTCATAATTACATTCAAATGAAAAAAATTCACTAAACAAAATTCCCATTACTGCAATAATTTTGCATTGATTTACCAGTGGTGATCCTCTAGATGGGAGTTGTTTGCTATCAAACGGTGTGGTGATCCGATCTAGAGGATCGATTGTGTGATTAAATCAATATAATTTTGGTTATATTTCATGTTTTATGAGTATGATTGGAAAAAAAAAGTATTGAAAATTATTTATTTCAGTACTTAGTGGCGTTTTTTATAAATTAACGCTGAAAAAGTAATTGCTGCAACACCAAATAGGGCAAGAATGTTAAATCCTGGAATACCTTTTGGAATTGAAGAGTAATCAAAGGTCCATAGGTAGAAATATGGAATTCCCATCGCATTACGACAAGTATTTTCAGCACCATTATAACGAACTGATCGAGCGTTTCCAGTATACAAATAAGCCCATGGGACAATATCATATGCAATATATTGCTGAATTTCATGATAGAGCTCTTCACGTTTAGTCATATTTGTTTCAGTTAAACCATCAGACATCATAGTTTGTAATTGGGAGTCATTAACGTGAGCTGCGTTCGCTGAAGATGTATTAGACATCAAGGGGTTGATAAAATTGCTAGGATCGTTATAGTCTGGTCCCCATCCAAGCATATAAATTTCTACATTTCCTTCATCTAAATCGTTGAGGAATTCTCCCCACGTTTTTCCATTGACTGCTACATCGATTCCGATTTTATCTAAGTTCGCTTTGCATAATTCGCCAACTGCTTCTCGATTAGCGTTTCCAGTGTTGTAAGTATAGGAATAACTCTCGATTGCAACAGCGGCCCATTCTTCATCGGGACTAGTTTCATCCAAATCAAATCCGGCTGGTGCAGTTAATTCTCCAGCGGCGATTGCATCTAATATATGTAACCGAGCGGCGGTAAGATTTTGAACGGGCGCTTCAATGCTTGTATCATGATACATAATACCTTTTGGAACGATAGAAGTCATTTGAGCTAGTTCACCCTTTCCAATTTCATCAATAATATAGGTGTAGTTAATAGCATCCTGAATAGCAAGTCGAGTATTAAGCTTGATTACAGTGTTATCCATACCTAAATAAACAATAACTGTCGATTGCAATCGATCTCCAACTGTGTGGTACTCACTACCTTCATATTCTGACATAAATTCTAAACTAATTCCATCAACAGCATCAACATCACCGGATAAAAATGCTTGGTTTTGAGTGGTAGCATCGTCATATAACACCCAGTGCATTTCTTTAATCTCAGGAATGTGTTCCCCATAATAATCTTCAAAATATTTGTAGACGGTTAATCGATCACTATTTGATTCTTGATAGTATGGGCCCGTTCCAATTAAAGTGTCTGTGGCAGTAATTAAATACTCTCTAGCTGGTGTACTTTTTTCAGACAAAATAACTGATCCATAGAAACATAACAAAGGTTCAAAAGCAACATATGGATAGTTAAGTGTGAATTTCACAGTATAATCGTTGATAGCTTCGGTTTTGTTGATTAAAAGAGGTGTATCAGGATATATAGAAGCTAGTGGTTCGTATAATTCTGCAATTTGGGTTGGAGTTTCATTAGAACAGAAATAGTTCAATCGATCGAAGGTAAATACAACATCATCAGCAGTCATTTCTTCCCCATCATGGAATTTTACTCCTTGTTTGAGTTCAATGGTGTATTCTGTTGCATCTTCAGACCAATTTCCAAAATCTTTGGCAAGCTGTGGTTGGAGGGCCAAATTAGGATCGGTTAAATCGTAAGAGAGAAGACCTTCACTAATTTGAGAAATCATATCTCCGGAGGCACTGTCCCAAGCGGTTTGTGGATCTAAATCCACTACTAGGGAACCCACCCCATATATAAATGGTCGTTCGGCTGCTTCTTCTTCTGCCATGACCATTGAGGGGATCATGGTGCTAAAAAGAAGAGCTGCCATTACGACATACATTTTGGTGTGTTTCATTTCAATCACTTTGTTCTTATTCATTATTAAAAAAAGGCATTTTTTTTAACAATTTTTTTCTAAGAACATTGTAATCATAGAAGCTTTATTATTTAAATCCTCGCCTATAAACTATGTTTCATTTATGTGGTCTGCCAAAGTAATTGAATAATGAAAATTATTGATTGATGTTGAGGGCTTGAAATTATAATGAAGATTGATATTTTTTTCCAAATCACTTCAAAGTTGGTCCAATTTATCAGATTCATTATTTTGGAAAATTGATTTTCAATATTTGTCAAAATATTATTTTTGGCCCAAAATTGAAAATAAGTTAATTCAATAAAAATCGTGTTTAGTAAAATGAAAACTATTTTCTGAATATATTCATTTTTGAATAAAAATAAGTAAAATAAGACATTATTTTCAAAATGAAAGAAAGAATAAGATTGGATACAATTATGCTTAAAAATCTTATGAAAGGTAAAAATGCGGATGTTAAGGGTTTTTAATCTGTGATTTTTTGTTTAAGGAAATTAAAATTTAAATATAATGAAACCTAGGTTTTTTTTAACTTGATTTCACTTTCAAGAACTGAAAATTTACATCATTTTTATATGTCTGGGATGCCAATTTTGGTTTTTCTTTAATTTTAGTGTCTTTAAAATGCACAAATCTCCCATTTAACTTAATCTGTTCATCAAAGTAATAATACATTGAGTTTCACCAATAGACATGAAATTTTATTTTTTTATGAGAAAAAAAAATAATTTCACTATAGTATTTCATATAACGTTCGGAAATATAAATATTATGAAAATGTAAATTTTCAAATGTATAAATTTTAATATACTTAGGTCTTTTTGTTGCACATTCTTTCATTGAGTCTAAATCAATTCTCAAACGAAAACAATCCTATGGGGATTAAAACGCTTTATCTTGTTAGAAAAACATTTGTTCATTCTGAACTTTTTTGAAAGTGAACCATGAATGTATTCTGTAAATTTGCAAAATGTCTAAAAATAACATTTAAAAGTTGAATATGGATTTATTAATGTGCTGGAAAATTTCGTGGTGAACTACTAAAAATTACGTTTTAATCTCATGATAATTGTCCTTTCATTATTAATCCTTATAAGTGTTGAAAATCTATGTCCTATCGAAGAAATATGTTTAAAGATCAAGACGACGATGATGAACCTTGTTGTCCAAGCCCTGATGTCATTGTTAATGATGATGGTACTCGGGTCTGCCAAAATTGTGGTTTAACTTTTGGACAAGCATTTGTTGATTCTGAACGTCGGGCTTATACCTCCGAAGAAGTACAATCTCGTCGCCGTACTGAACCAAAATGGCGCTCTTTCGGACCACGTACAGTAATTACTGGTGTTCAAGCTGATGCTCGAGGCCATCAACTTGGAGCTAAAAAACAAGCTTTGTTTAGTCGTCTTAGTAAAATTCAAGGATCTCTCGTTTCGAGTCTGGAACGGAACTTCTGGGAAGCTAAGCCAAAATTAAATGCCTTAAGTTTGAAACTAAATATCCCCGCTCAAATCCAAGAAACTGCCTGGAAAATCTATACTGAAGTTGCCCGACAAAAACTTACCATGGGTCGCTCCATTGATGGTTTTGTGACTGCCTCCATGTATGCTGCCATTCGAATTCATGAATTTCCACGATTATTAGAAGAAATCGTTGAAGTGGCTATCATTCCATTACGAAGTGTCCATCGATCTTTAGGATTAATTGTTAGGAATGTATTCCCAATTTTGAAAATGAAATACAAACCTGTCACAACAAAATCACTGGTATATCGATTTGGTAATGAGCTAAAACTTTCGATGTCTACTCAAACGGAAGCAGCAGGTATGTTGGACAAAAGTCGAAAAGCAGGTTTAAAATCAATGGGTAAGGATCCTAAGGGATTAGCTGCTGCTGCATTATACATGGCATGTAAGAATTCAAACGAAAAACGTACACAAGCCCAAATCGCCGATGTGGCGCGAATCACTGAAGTTACTTTGCGAACTCGGGTAAAACAAATTAAATCTTATCTATAAATGATAAAAGGGTTGAATACCTCTTTTTTCCTTCTTGTTTTAAAAATTGAACTTAGTAAAAAATTTTCATTGCTTTAACTGCAATTGAAGTGTTTCTCTAATTTTCTTTAACCATTTGATTTGATTTTCAATAATAATTAATCGTTTTCGAATTTCTACCTTATCTCTTGGTTCTTCCTTAACCAAATCTGCAGTTTCTGTCATCGAACAATCAACTCCACACAAGTGTGTTTTTAAATATACTTATATAAACATCTATGCTTCGACCCTATTTAATGCTTCATATTAATCCCATGAAAAACGGGAAAATCAAATTTAGGGTGTTTTTTTTTATTAAAATAGAGGAAGAGGAAAAAAATGTTGATACTGATCTGCAAGACTCTATCGAACTAATATGTGCCCACGAATTTGTTTTGCCCTTGTTCGTAAAGTTACTTCTGTAATTCGGGCAATATTTGCAATTTGAGTTTGGGTTTTTCGCTCTCCATTTTGTTTCGCCGCCAGATATAATACCGCAGCAGCAATACCTTTTGGATCTTTACCCATACGTTTCAATCCACGTTTTGATGCGGTTTGTAAAATCGAATAGGCATCCTTTTGGGTGGTAATGGTTAATCCTAATTCTGCACCAAAACGATAAATTAGAGGGTTGGGTGAAATTGGTTTGTATTTGAAACCCATTGGTGGCAAAATCAAGCGAACAATCAACCCCAAACTGCGGTGGACAGATCTGAGGGGGATCAAAGCCACTTCCACAATTTCTTCTAATAATCGTGGAAAATTGTGAATCCGGATGGCTGCGTATAATGATGCAGTCACGAAGGATTCAATTGAACGACCCATGGTGAGTTTTTGTCGAGCGACTTGAGAATAAATTTTCCATGCACTTTCCTCGATAAATTGAGGTATTTGTAATTTTTGACAAAGGCTCATTAGTTTGGGCTTAGATTCCCAGAAATTTCGTTCAATACTATTGATTAGGGAGCCTTGAATTTTCGATAGTCGAGAAAAAAGTTGAGCTCGTTTACTGTCTAATGTGGCGCCTTTGCAATCAGTTTTAGAAATGCCTATCACCGTGCGTGGGCCATAACTTCGCCAACGAGGTTCGGTACGGCGTCGATTCTTCACTTCATCTGCAGTATATGCCCTTCGTTCAGAAGATACAAATTCTTGACCGAAAACTAACCCACAGTTTTGACAGACGCGAAATCCATCGTCCGTTATAGTCACATTGGGTGTAGTACAACAATCATTGGAGGCATCATCAAAATCATCAAAGTTAAGTCCATAGGGTGTTGTCATAATTCTTACCTGAAAATTAAAACCATCTTAGTTCGAGAAAAAAAAACCGTAAGATTTAAGTTGGTTATAACCAAAAAATTCAAAAGTGCCTTATAAGTTTTATGGAATATCTCTCCCATTCTTAACCCATTATTAAAAATAGGTTCAATTTGGAATTTTATCGAATAATAGATGTTTCTTTAGAAAGATTCTCTTTTTGATCAATATTCATTGTGATATTTCTAAAATACAACCCCTAATTTTAGAATCTTTCCATGGTACGTATATTGAAACAATCTATATTTAAGAGACCTTTATTTTTTTCTGTGGATTTCTTATGAAAGTCTTAATAAAAAATGAAATTTTAAACTGAAGTCGCATTTAATCAATGGATAACATGGTATTTTCAGTCATACGTGCTTCCCGTACTTTAATGGTTGAGGTTCAGAGGATCATTAATAGTAATTTTTACCTTTATAAAGATATCATTGTTCATCCAGAAGATATTTCCGAACATCAAGTGGATGAAGCCTGGGTTGAAAAAAATTTTGCTCGTCGTGAATTTTATGTCGCACGGGATCAAGGAGAATATGTGGGCATGTGTTCTTACCAAAAAATCGGATCCTTTGCATACATCGGTTATTTGTTTGTTCAAGATGGTTATCATCGCCAAGGATATGGTAAAAAAATGCTGCAATTTTTGGAAATGCGAACTTACCAAGATAAGCTCACCGATTTACGGTTATTCAGTAATAAGAACGCACAATGGGCTATTGAAGCTTATTTGAAAATGGGATTTTCTATCCTATCTTCCGATGCTACTGAAATTTGCAATATGGAAGGAGGGGTTATGGCCCCTTTTTATGAAACCAATCATATTTTTTTTCAAAAGATATTACCTTCTCCAAAACCGATTAGTTTTATGTAATACAAATCTAATCATATATGCAGATGGAGTGTGAATCAAGATGATTTTCTTTAATTGGGTGACGGTGAATTGGTTGGTATGGATGCCGATACAAATTATTATTATTATTATTCTAATATTCATCTTAAGATTATTACGCCGAAGACATCGGTGGGGCCCAATTGAAGTAAGCCATGTACACGAGGAATATTGGCATTTTCAAGATCAAAAAATTCCCTGCTATGTTAAATCTTCTCCAAATCGAGAAAAAACTTCACAAGTGACAGCAAAAAATGTTCCATATCGACCGATTAATCAAAATTCTTGCCCCAAAATCTTATTTTTTCCCCCAATATTTGCTAAAACTCAGCAGAAATATTATTTATCTATGAGTTTAGCTCTCTTGGGGTTTGATGTCATAACAATTTCGGCGGATCAGCTTTGTAAACTCTTTCCCAATGCTCATGGATCTTCTAAAACATTCCAAACTATCCTACAAGAATTAAAAATATCAAAGGTGATTGCTTTTGATTATGCAATTTCTCCTATCATGCAGATCTATTCCAATATTTCCACACTGGAAAGAGAAAAATTGAAGCTGAAATGGATTTTTATACGTCCTACATTAAATTGGAATTTTATTCAGCCAAGCAATCATTTACTGCCGTTCACATATCCTTGGATTTCACGCAAAAAACTTTCAAAATATAGTTCTTGGTATTTCTCATTATTTCCTCTTAATTCCAAACTAAATATATCAGTAGATATGCAATCTTTACCATCCCCCACTCTCTTCAAAGATTCTATTCGTTTTATCAATCCAAGTTTTACTTGGATCTCTCCCAAGTTTTTAAAAGTGCAGCAAGATTGGATGGAACAAACGCTTACGGTACCAAATATCCAATGTATCACGTTTACAAAAGGAAATTGGTGTTTCTTTCGCAATGAAACCGTTGTCTTGGGATATATTGCTCAATTTTTATATGAAGTTTAACCATGTGATGAATATGCCACGAATGAAAGTCAAGCAACATGAAGAATCTCAGATTATTTACACCCCGGATCATTGGGATTTGCTAAATTCGATACGCTCTCGGGCGATTGAAGTAACTCAAGCATTTGCCCGTCATGGGTTTGATACGCTTACTTATGGTTCTATTGCACGAGGAGATGTCAAACCAACAAGCGATATAGATATTATTCTAACTACTCTCATTCCAAGTTATCGTGTTGAATTAATTCTTGATGAAATTCCATTTCCGCTTATCTCTAAAAAACTAATTCAAGCAACTCCAAATGATGTCATCAAAGCTCATTTTGAGTTGGAAGGGGAGATTTGCCTTACTCTATTGTTAACTGATTTTACTTCAATGCCCTTTGAGTTTTATAAGTTTGGGGGAGCCCTCTCCTTCAACCAACTACAAGATAATATTCGGGTGCCTGGAGTAGATAAGCGTTTAGTATTAATTCAACCTACCGAAACTGGTCACGTTGAGCGTTCTATTGAGAATAACGCACATCTTATTGCAAAAGTTGTTGGGGTTTCTGCTTCTATGGTTTCGCAGCGAATGCGAGTTTTAACTCGGCGGGATAAAGTGGGTCGTACAGGAGTCTTTTTGAATCACTCTCTGGCTTTGTCCGAAAATATCGAAGAAACGCTAAGAAATCTTGCTCGAAAGAATCCTATGATTCGTCGAAGATTAAATCGGTAAGCTAATGAATTTTACTAAAAAAAATGATGAAAATGACACCAAAAGATAAAAATATTCACCTTATTGATTCTCCAATAACTCCATCCGTAGCTGGAAGTTGGGTGCAAGGTTCTCTTCCCGAAGGCTGTCGCCTCTGTATTCATGGCATGAAAATGGTGTATTTCATGGGAGGAGATTGTTCGCTTCCTTCACGTTGTAAATGGTATTGCCCTCTCTCCGATGAACGGAAGTCTAGTTCCGCCCATTTTATTAATGAGCTACCAATTAAAAACCCTACGAACCTTACTGCTGTAGTAAAACAATTAGTTTTAGAAGCTAAAGCAATGGATGCTGCGGGGATGAGCATCACTGGAGGTGACCCACTTTCCACTTCCGCAAAAGTTGATTGGGTGTGTGCTATTATTAAAGCTATTAAAATTGAACTGACAGATGAATTTCATGTGCATTTGTATACTTCTGGTACCGTTTTTGATAATCTTACTGCCGATAAACTCGAACAAGCGGGGTTAGACGATTTACGTTTTCATCCCGCAGAAAAAGATTTTCATCGCTTAGAATTTGCTACCGGTAGACACTATACTGTTGCAGCAGAAGTTCCTGTGATACCGACTCTCGAAAATCATGCATATTTATTGCATTTAGCAGATCACCTTGATATGATTGGAGCAGACTTTCTAAATCTAAATGAGTTTGAGATGTGTGCTACCAATCGAGATGCTCTGATTGCTCGAGGATTTACACTCAAAGAAAATTCTTTAGCAACGGTTGCGCATTCTCATGAATATGCTAACAAGTTTTTATCTGAATTTTCTCCCCGTGGAGGTTTATCTATTCATTTTTGCTCCGTATTATCAAAAGATAGTGTACAAATCCGACAACGCTATCTTCGCAGAGCGAATAAAATACGATTTCCTTACGAAGTTGTTAATGAAGATGGATGTCTATTATTTATACGGATTGAAGGAGCTGCGAGTGAGCTCTCACAATTGAATTTAGCTCTTTTGGAATCTGCAGGGATGCCTGAATCTATGATTGGCTTGAATTTAGCCCGTGGTGTTTTGGATGTACCCTCTTTTTTGGCTGAGGATGAGAATTTTATCGATTTATTAAATGAATACAAATTAAAGGCGGGTATTTTGGAAATAATTCCCTTTAGAGAACCAAATCTCTCCCAAATTCGAGAATATACTCCTTTAATGAATAATATAGCTTCTCGTATATTAAGAAAAGAGAAGTAATCAAAGTAATAGAGGCACGATATTAAAATGAAATTTGATGATTCAGAATTAAAATGGAAAACTGTCGAAGAAAGAGTAGTGTTCGAAAACAAATTCATTCGACTTCGTAATGATATAGCCTCTCGCCCCGATGGTGTAAATGTAGATTTTATCGTGGTCGAGAATAAAAGCTTTGCTTCAGTGATATGCAAAACCAAGGATCATAAGTTGCCTATGGTTAGACAATTTCGTTATCCTTGGATGGCTGCGAGTTGGGAAATTCCATCGGGTATCATTGATCCTGGAGAATTACCCGAAGATGCGGCCGTGCGCGAAGTAGAAGAAGAAACAGGGTATCGAGTAACTAATCTTCGGTTTTTAATGAAATTCCATCCTTTTGGGATCGCCAAAGGTTGGTGCTATCTCTTTTATGCAGATGTAGAAGAGGGAAATGGCCAGGCATTAGACCCTAATGAATTTCTTCAGATGCAACTATTTACTCCAGAAGAAATCGATTTATTACAAGATGAAGGTGATTTAATTCACGCCTCAACCTTAGTTGGGTGGAATTTAGCAAAAAATATGAAATTAGTTTAGTTTTTTTAGAATTAAAGTAGGTGTTTTTGCATCCCGGACCCCGGACCGATTAACACCAATAGCCATTACTAACGTTGATTTGTTGAAAATCCAAGAAACTACCTTATATGTTAAAGGTTTAGATGCTGTTGATGGCACACCCGTTTTAGATATCAAGTTGGGTATGAACTCCTACCGATAAAAATCATCAATTTTCATTCTTACTTAGCAATTATATTTCTTGAGCAAATCATTTAACTGTTGAGATCTCTTTTGAATGAATTCTTCCCCTTCGGCCTCTTTTCCGACAAACCAAGCCTTATACGAACCTAAACACATCGCTAAAAATTCAATCTCTTGAAAATCTTGTATATTCTCTGGAATGCTATATTCGAGCTGTAATTCGTTTAATTGCTCGCGATAATATTTTTCAATTCTGGGAAATTGAGGAAATTGCAAAATTTCTTCAAAATTCATAAGATCGGTGTATATGGGATAGGAACCGGACCATTCATAATCCAATAGAGCGGAAATCTTCCCATTTTTAATTAGAATGTTTTTATCCTCAAGACATTGAGTTAAAACGAATGGAAATTGTTTCAATTTCATCTCTCCCATTTTTTCTTTCAATTTGACCAATCGAGAAATGAAATGAAAATATCGGGAATTGTCTGCTATATCATTCATTCTACTTTCCAATGCCGCGCTAAGAAATTGATTTATTGATTCGAATGGACCCGCCTCTATATCATAATTAGGGCCAAGTACCATATTTTCTTGAAAGGATCCAATTTTTAGAAAAGTGAATTTTTGCATTTCTTTAATGAAAGATAAAATCTGGGATATTAATGAGCATTTCAAATCATATGAAGCATCTGGATAAACAATATTCATCTGTATCCCTTCAATTTTTTCCATCAAGATATACTCATAACCAATGAGATCAGTTGCAACTGAACTGTCCCAAACCTTTGGCACAGGGATACTTGTATTAGTTCGGAGGAATTTCATTACCTCTATCTCATTAAGTGTTTTCCAGTGTCTCCATTTTGGTAAAGGATTTGTAATACGAAGAACCAATTCTAACTGAGATTTTGTGGTTATGAAGTAAATCGGATTAATAAATCCCCCCTCAAATAAATGAAAACTGAGTATTTCTTCCCCAATATTGTTCAAGACGGTATTAATTTGTTTTTCAGTCAGAAGAATATCTTCTTTCATGATAAAGGAAGAAATAAAATGTTTTATTTAAGGTTTTTATGAAATTTGTAGGATAGTATCCAGAAAAAACGGAATAAAGTAATGAGGAAATCTTGGAGAAAAACATAAAATGCTTGCTACATTTTAAGAATCAATATGACCCAACAAAGTTATACTATGATCAAACCCGATGCATTTGCAAATAAAGATAAAATTATCTCCATGATTGAAAAAGCGGGATATACAATTATCAAATCTAAAGAAATGCAAATGACTCCTGAATTTGCGGGAAAATTTTATGCCGAACATGATGGAAAACCCTTCTTCAAAGGATTAGTTGAGTTTATGACCTCCGGCCCCGTATTTGCCATGGTGATTGAAAAAGAAAATTGCATCCTCGATTTTCGGGAATTTATCGGTAATACAAATCCGGCAAAAGCAAAACCAGGTTCGATTCGAAATTTATTTGGCGGTGAAATGCCTCAAAATGCCATTCATGCTTCAGATTCACCAGAATCTGCCAATCGAGAGATTTCCTTTATATTTAATTAATTTTTTTTCTTTTAATACCTTCATTGAGTATATTTTCTTTATTTCATCCATTTTTACTTTTCTTATCTTCGATTTTTGGAAAATAGTAAAAGAACTAAATGATAGATGGTATACTGATTTGTTTAATGGTAAATCATAATTCCATCCTAGGGATGGAAACCGAAGTTCATGAAAACATATCTTTGCTAACAATCGGAGTATGCATTATTTTTAATTAAAAAGTGAAATTTGGTAGGTAATGTTATCTAATCAAAAAATTATTACGAAAGAAACTCAGAAGTACTTCCCTCAAGTAGATCTATTAAAAGGTGCAATGATCTTACTTGTTATCATTGATCATGCCATTCCAACCATCGTGAGAAGTGAGTGGGGACATTCACTTTGGGAACGTATATCGATTCCCGTTTTTATGATCTTGTTGGGTTTCAATGCAGCCTATTCCTTTAAAAAACGAGGGATACCTATAGAATCTAAAAAATCCTATGGAAACTATTTGGTGCACAAAGCAAAACGATATGGAATTCCTTTCATCGTTTTGTTGATCATTTCTACAGTAATCGGTTTAATTATTTATGGTAATTTTTCAACAATGTTAGCCGAACAATTTGATCCTCATTGGGATCGTTCATTTCTGGCTTATTTTATTCTTCCCTTCTATGGACCGGGGAATTGGTTCATTCCGGTGTTATTTCAAGCTGCGATTATTCTCCCTTTTCTCTACAAATTATATCTCAAACATCCAAAATTAGCTCTTTTAGGGAGTCTCGCATGGGAAATATTAGTTCAAGTGGGTGTCTTTTTAATTTTTGGACATTGGACGGAATGGTGGCCTGAAATCCCGCTTGGGCGACGTTTTATCCAGAGTAGTATTTTTCTTTATATCAATGCTTTAGTCATTGGTTTTTGGATCGCTGATCATGTTAATTTGAGTGTTCCTAAACAGAAATTGGAACAAGAATTAAGTGACCCCTCTCAGATCCCAGAAATTGCCAAAGACTCGAAGGATTACCGAAAAGTTCATTTCTTACCTGTGTTAATTTTGATCATATCAATTAGCGAACTTGCCTTAAGTCCATTTATCGATGATATTATCATGAGTGTTTTACCAGATCCCCGTTGGGTCTCGGCATTTGTCACAATTTTGCTCAT
This sequence comes from Candidatus Lokiarchaeum ossiferum, assembly GCA_025839675.1. Taxonomy (GTDB): domain Archaea; phylum Asgardarchaeota; class Lokiarchaeia; order Sigyniarchaeales; family Promethearchaeaceae; genus Lokiarchaeum; species Lokiarchaeum ossiferum. Next base: position 2,705,031 of record CP104013.1, on the reverse strand, counting down.
TTGGCTTACAACGGGCTTATATTTCTATAAACCCCGTGTAGAGTTTTTGATAACATTCATTTTCTCATTTATCATGTGTGCTTCCATGGGAATTCTAACCAACCTTTATTTTAACACTGTTTCAATTAATTATGAAACATTCCAGGCTGAGCATGCAACTTTCCTTTTTATTTTAATAGGAGCGATTTTCACACTCCCTTATCTCCTTCAAATATTTTTCTCTCCAAAGAATACTAATTGGGTAATATGGGTACTTTCGCTAGTAAGTGGGCTATACTTATGCGTTTATCAATATGATAATGTTCGTTATCATGAAATTATGGGTGATTATCACTTCTTGGTTTATCCATATTCAGCATTAATAGTTTTGATGGTATTGACCGTATTTCCTCACAATATTTCTTCAAGTCTGAAAAATACTAAGATAATTAAATGCAGAAATTTTACACTAAAGAAATTTAGCTTGGTTGGAAAAGCATCCTATCATATTTTGCTATCCCAAATGTTAATTTTTGCCATTATGGAAGCCATTTATGGGGAACATTATTTCACAGGAACATTACAATCCCAGTTCTTGACAGATCCTTCCAATTACACTTCTGCAGTTTGGATATATACCATGTTAATGTGGACCATCTGTGTACCCTTAGGCATTATCTGGTATCTTGGGGAACAATGGGCCACAAAAAAAATTAGGCTTAAAAAAAACAATCAGTAGTTTCTATCTTTTTTTATAATATTAATTGACAAAAACCTTTAGATGGGAATTGCTGTTAGTAAATTCCCGCGAAGAGAGCTTTTTATAAATTTTACTCGCAGTTTTTCCCCAATGGGTAGTTCTCCTTTAATCAACACTTTCACTGCCCATGTTTCATTTAATCGAGCAATATATTCATTATCATAGCGCCCTTTTTTGATTATTTCCACGGTATCCGTTTCATTCAATTTGACTGGAGGATGAACTGCATCGGTACGGTGAATATTGAAATCTTTTGGGCCTAATTTGAGTTTTAACTGATGTTCTTTCTCTAATTTTTTCAAAACTTTATAGAAAAATGCAAATTCTCGCATTTTTGCTTTCTTTATTTTTCGACCAGAAGAATAGGTCAAGTAATTTTGAATACCCAGCCGTAATTTCGGCCAATCAAACCCTTCTACTTTTTTTTGCTTAATATAATCAATTACAGCCATGATACCATCATCATTGGTACCTCGGAACCATACTGGAGCCACTAATAACTCCATATTGCTCGCCAATACAAGATCAAACATCTTTAATAGATGTGCGAGGTTATACTTTTTTACTCCACAATAATCGGCACATTTTTCTGGATCCATGCTATTGAGAGACAAATTCAAGCGATCCACACCTGCAGTCTCCAACATTTTAATTTTATCGGGAGTTAATAATAAGCCATTCGATTGGATTGAGACGATTTTGACTTCCGGAATTTGTTTTAATCCTTTTACTAATTCTTCTAAATGAGGATAGAGAAAAATTTCTCCATAGGGGGCTAGATGAATTTCAATATCATCACATTTTTTGATACCAATCGCCTTTTTGACCCAAGTTAGTAAATATTCATGATCGGCAATAAAATTATAATTGTAATCACCTGCCGATACAAAACAGTATTTGCACTTCAGATTGCATACGGTTATCGGCTTAACTTCTAACACATTAGTACCACGATCCAATATCCCTAAAAAATCTAACCCAAATAGGGGTATATGGCTGTTTTCATCTACAATGAATCGTTTTGAAATTTGTTCTTTCAAGTTCAGATTTTCATCATCCATTATAAATCCACCTTATAACGCAAAATTGCGGCAATTTTTCCATAGGATTCTAATTGTTCTCCCGCCGGATTCGCAGTGCTGAGAATATGAACCTCACCACGGTTTTTTTCCGTATCATTTAGGGTACTTTCAATTTGAGTGCGGAGTGTTGAATCAGCAGTTCGTAACAAAACATCGCAGATGAGCAAATGTTCGACTGCTCCCATTTGGGCACATAATTGAGATTGTTCTATTCCATACATTGCAGTTCCTTGATCTTTTCCCAAATGTTCCACAAATTCGTTCATAATCATTTCATCTTGGGCGATTTTAAAATCAACTTTATGATTGGCAATCGCTCCATTTCGCAATACTTCATAAATCGAACTAATTTCTCCCGAACTTGCATTCAATGCTCTTGACTGAATAATTTGATTACCTAATTTCAATTGGTCTCCAAATTCTTCGATGAAGTGTTCTTTAAAATATCCTGGACCACAAACAATGATTAAACCAATAGGGTGGCGTTCCAAATTTTCATTTATGACTTGTTTAACATTCTCGTAGAAACGAGTCAAATATTCTTTATGGGCTTGTTTTTTATACCGCTTGCCAGGAATATTTTCTTTTACTTCGGTTATTGGAGTTAGAGAGTAATTTGACAATAAGGCTAAATTGGCCAATCCTGATTCAATAGCAACACACAATATCATGGAATTTTCTTTCTTATCTAAATTCCGTCGAATTCGTTGTATATCATTTCTATACCATTTTTCTTTAAAAATTGTGATTTTAGAAGTCGGTTCTAAATTGAATGTGTGATGCTGTCCGGTAGAGACATAATCTTCTGGACCATCTATAATTGCACCTAATACTCGTAAACGATTCGTAAATTCGTGAAATTCGACTTTTTCCACAGTGATCGTTAAAGTCATTGGTTTTCGAATTCCAGGGTCTCCTTCTCTTTTAACAACTCTCCGTATAGTTCGCCCCTTTATTTGATCCTCGGGCTGCAAAATATTATATAATACCCAAAGATCGTCTAAACAATCAATGAGTACTTTTAATTCGCCATTTTTTGTATTATCAAATATAACTTGCATCATTAAATTCCTTTCTATGTTTGTGATAGAGCTAATCCTTTCATATTGGTCAAATAGAGAGAGATTAACCCGTGATTATAAATGTCTATTATCGCCTTTTCTAATTCTGGTTTGGTAATATGCTGTTGAATTTGAGTAAAATCAATTGGTAAATCATTTGCATGCAAAATCTCATTTGTGCAATTATAGGATTTCAACGTTGTTAAGATTTGGTTTACAGGAATATCGTAATGTTGCACAAACAACCCCCATTTTGTTTCTGGAATATAAGGAATTCCACTAAATTTTGTTTTTTTGTGAATATTTTGCAACATTTCTACTGCTTTGGGGAGTTGAATTGGATCCCCAAATAATAGTTCTCCCAGAGAAATTATATCGGTAAATTTTGCTGGTGCACTGACTCCAACCTTTTCAAAAGCTAACTTTATTTGGCGCTCTTGGGCGAGATATAACAAAAATTCTACACCTTCATTGTTTGAGATATTGGCATTGGTTGAAAATGTTTTATTACTATGATATAATGCCCATCTAATTTGTTCAAGGTTTAATATCATGGTGGGATTAAAAATTTGGTAATGGACGTGATATTTTGACCATAATTGATCTTGAATTTGTTTAAATGGTGGAATAATATCGGGTATTTCTCCGTAGGATGTTTCAGAGGATGAAATTGGATAGTAATTTTGGATTTCATCTGAAAAATGATTGATCCACATAGATAAATTTGAATTTATCTGTATATATTCAAGATTTGTATTTGTCATCCTCAACCATCTAAAATAAATTGAAAAAAAAATTAATGTTCAAAAATGTAACGCCCTGCTTTTCGCACAAATTTAGCGGCCATATAGTTTTGATAGTCGATATCCTCTGCTTCCCATGGGTAATGGATCCAGCCTGGACCCGTTTTTTCTCCAACATAATATTTCTTGATTTCTGGAGGAATATGACCTTTCTTCTCTTTTTCCTTATCATGCAACACAACAACTGCAATTTCTTCTGGATCGCATGCCAATAATTCCTTTAAGGTATATTCAAGGGTAGAACCGGAGTCATTTACTTCATCCACTAAGAGAACTTTTTTTCCTCGTAGCTTTTCTTGATCATTTTCTAACCATTGGATTTTTTGTAGATGTTCCATCGGATTATTATCATCATCATAGTAGGAAAGTCCGACTGTCAGAACTTTCTTATTTATGTAGATTTTAAGCATCCGGGCTGGAATAAAGCCGCCTGTACCAATTGCGATCATAAAATCGGGGTTAAATCCGTCCTTCTTAATCTCTTCGGCCAATTTTTGTACAAGTCGATGCATTTGAGTGTAAGTAAAATAATATTCTCCTTCCTTTACTTCGTGATCTAAGCTCATTTTGTAATACCTTCCTACCTTGCTAAAGAAAGCTTATTTTTTGAATTTGTTTGTTTATCTTTATTAAGCTATTTATTAGAGAATTGATGGTTTTTTTTCCTCACTTTAAGTAAAGTGGCACCGTAAAGCAATGTTTGAATACCAAAATATATCATTGCTGAAATCGAAATAGATTTGACAATTAGATTAATATTAAGAACATAGATGAATGAGCTTCCACACAATACGAAACAGAACAGAACAAATAATATTTGCGGCTCTTTTTCTGTTTTCTTTGATGTAACATCACAATATCCAATAATACCAAGAATATTTGCTAAAATTAGAGTGGATTGATACTTTTTGAACATTGATGGGGTGTTTTGGTTCTCAAACAAATTAAAAAACACCGTAAGACCAAAGCAAATAATGCTTAAGCAATAGAATGTAATCGCGCTAATACTTTTCTTTTCAATTAAATTCATCTTGGATATTCTGGTAATAAATTCCCGTTAAAAAATTTTTAGGAAACCAAGTAAGTAATTTAGGTTCGAACCAACTAGTTTCCCTATGCAAGAACAGGTGATTTCAGATCTTACACAAGCTCTTATTAATTTGGATATTGATTTAGTAAAAAATATTTTTAAAGCTTCCCTGTCCCCAAATTCATCTGAATTTTCTGGAAATGAGCGAATTTTAATTGAAAGTCAAAAAAGGATTGGAGATCTGTGGGAAACGGGGGATGTCGCTCTTTCTCAAGTCTATATGGCTGGAATGTTGTGTAATGATATATTAGATGAATTTTTGCCTAATAATTTCACAAACCAAACTAAAAAAGGGCCTATATATGTAGTGGTGTTGGAAGATTATCATTTTTTGGGTGCAAAGATGCTCATATCGATTTTGAAGTTATCTGGGTATAACGTTATTGATTATGGAATCGGTGTTTCTGTAGAAAATCTTGTACAATATGTCCAAAGAGATCGATGTGAAATTCTAATGATTTCTACCTTAATGCTTCACTCTGCTTTGAAAATTGAGTTACTAATTAAAAAACTTAAGGATTTACAACTAAAAACTCGTGTTATTGTTGGAGGTGCCCCCTTTAATATAGATCCAAAGTTATGGTTAAAAGTCGGTGCAAATGCAACAGCATCAACTGCAAGCAAATCTATTCCGATTGTAGAGAAATTTTTGGAGGAACAACAATGAAAAAAGATACCCTTAATTCTATGGAACGAATATTGAATACATTATCTCACAAGAAAGTGGATCGCATTCCCTTTATTCTGACTTTAACACATCATGGGGCCAAAGAACTTAACTTAAGTATAAAGGATTACTACGCAAATCCTGTTAATGTTATTAAAGGTCAAAAAATTCTACAAAACAAGTATCAGCATGATGCGGTAATGGGTGCTAATTATTTTGCTTTTGAAATCGAGGCCTTTGGAGGAGATGTAATATATTTTGCTGATGGGCCTCCAAATACCGGACTCCCTCCCCTTGCTGATAAAGAATTGATTAATTCATTAGAAATTCCATCTTTTGAACATATAGAAAGTTATCAAAATACATTGCAGGTTATCAAAGGGCTTAAATCCGAATATTCTGATACAATGCCAATTATTGGTGGTGTGTTATCCCCTTTTTCTATCCCAATTACTCAAATGGGGTTTGATAAATACATTGAACTTCTCTATAATTCACCTGATGAATTTCAAACCTTGATGCATATCAATATTGAATATTGTAAAAAATGGGCTAACGCTCAACTTGCCGCTGGAGCAACTTTTATTGTCTACTTTGATCCCATGTCCTCAACTGATATGATTCCACGAGAAATGTATCTTAAACTTGGGTATGATGTTGCCAAAGAGACTTTTGCTGGGTTTGATGGTCCGTTTGCGATTCATTATGCTTCTGGAAGAACAACTAATACTTTTAATGATGTTTCCAGTTTAAATCCAATAGTAATAGGGGTAAGCACTCAAGATGATGTTAAAGAATTAATTCAAAAATATCCCAATGGACCTTCGATTTTGGGGAATTTAAGTGGAATCAATATGGTCAATTGGACCAAGGAAGATGCCATGGATCATGTCAAAAATCTGATCAATATAGTAAAACCTTATGGGAGAACAATTATTGCTGATAACCATGGTGAAATACCCTATGCTGTACCGAATGTTGTGATGGAAGGAATATCCAAAGCCATTGATCTTTACGGGCGGTATGATTAAGAAGGTGCACTCAACGGAACATTCACATAATTCAAATATTTCTAAGATTGCTGAATCCAATGATAATGAAAATCGGAAAAATGCAGATACTGGATTGATTTTGGATTTCATGAATAGAATCTTTAGTTTTTCTGATAGGGAAAAAATGATTCAGAAAAGTCTTGAATTTTTTAATATTCTCTTTTCTCCCGAAAAAATCCATTTTTTTGATATCAGAAATGATACAGATGAAGCAAATAAGATCATTGAATACACTTTAGAAATGTACAACATTTCAAAAAAAGTTTCAATTCTCCCACAAGATCTCCCCGAGTTAAATCAGACTTATATTTGGATAGATTCTAACACTAATCTGATACTCCCTGTTCTATCTAATCATAAGTTAGTTGGGTATCTTATGTTTTCCAATTTTAATCAATCGGAATTTCATGAGCGATATTTACAGCTGATAGTGCTCCTCTCTAAATATTGGGGTCATGTTTTTAATAACATTGATTTAAACACCCAAATTCGGAAAGAACAAGAGCGTTTTCAAATAGTCGCTGACCATAGTAGTGATTGGGAAGTTTGGTTTGATAAAGATGGAAAGTTTAAATATAATTCTCCATCTTGTAAAAAAATTAGTGGGTATTTTTCAAAAAATGTCTCTAATTTTTATGATCTTATGACAAGAATCATTCATCCAAATGATCTTTCAAATTGGAAAGTTTTTTTACTGCAAATCGATGCAGGACTTCCCATAGAAATTCGAACTAAACATCCATCGGGAGAAATTCATTGGCTCCAAATATTATGCACTAGTATCAATAATAAAGAAGGACTATTTCTTGGCTATCGAGGAAGTATCCGAGATGTGACTAAAAGAAAAGAAGCTGAGGAAAATGTTTCCATTTTAAGAGGCATGTTTCCAATTTGTAGTTTTTGCAAAAAAATTCGTTCAGATCAGGGTTATTGGAATCAGATCGAAGATTATATACGTGCTCATTCTGAAGCGGAATTTACTCATAGTGTTTGTCCTGAATGTGCAAAACGAGAATATGGGATTGATGTTTAGTCCTATTACAAAGAAAATAATAACCAAGATGGAATTTTCAAAGATTCTGTGGACCACAGCACTATCACACCAGCTAAGAAAACAACATAAAATATAGTTACCCACCAATCCATTTTCTTAAATTTTAAAGGGAAGTAATAGTTTGGATGCTTTTTCACACCAAATGCACGAGTTTCCAAAGCTTCTGCAACATGAAAGGCTCTGCGGATAGAACTCATTAGGAGGGGAATTAATAGGGGAAATAAATTTTTTATTTGATTGATCATCCCTCCTACTTCTAGTTTGTGCCCCCGTGAAAGTTGAGCTTCGGAGATGATTTCTGTTTCTTTTGCCATGGTGGGCACAAATCGAAAGGATAGCGATAAAGCATAGGCGATAGAATATGGAACTTTTACTTTTATTAAACTTTGAGTAATATCCTCTGGAATTGTGGTTTGAAAGTAGGTTGAAAATACGATCATCAAGATGAGAATTCGCATGATGACTGTTAAAGCGGAGTAAAATGAAATTGCGTAAGTATTTATAATTAAAATAATAAAGAGCAAAACTGATAACCCTTTCATTCCTTGAAAGAATTGGGGGGCTATTTTGGCAATAAATAGCAGAGGGAGGGCGAGAAGGAATAATCCCATTAACAACCAAAAATCATTAAGAACGAACGCCAAAACTGAATAGGATAGGATCATCATTCCTTTAGCACGAGGATCGATCTGATGAATTAGGGTGGTTCCTCGGAGAAAATTAAATACTTTTGCGAATTCCATGGACATCTATTTAAACGCCTCCTGCAATTCAAACAGAGTGGTCAAATCTCTAGGAAATACGGGATATTTCTGATGCAAAGCTGCAGCAACAGTTGTGATTGGAAGATTGCCCAAGCGACAGTGATCCAGAATTTTTTGATTGGTTAAAATTTTGTTAGGGGTTCCTTCTGAAAATATTGTCCCTTGGGACATAACCAATACTCTCGTCGCAATTTGGGCAATGAAATCTAAATCATGGGATATTAAAAGAACCGTCCGACCTTTCTGATGAGCAATATTTATTATTTCGTGTAATTTTTTCTTTTGCTGCGCATCTTGGCCTACAGTGGGTTCATCAAACACCAGAATTTCTGTTTCACGACATAATACAGAGGCTAAGGATACTTTTTTTTTTTGACCGCCTGAAATATTGAAAGGTGACAAATCTCGCAGAGGAAGTAATCCAAGTTTATCTAAATAGTTTTCAATCCGGTTAGCCTTCGTTTCTTTTGACAATTTAAGATTTTTAAGGGAAAATTTGAGTTCATCTTCAACGGTGGAAGAAAACAATTGGTGATCGGGATTTTGAAACATCACACCAACTTCTTGTGCTACATCATATACAGGCACATCAATTATATTACGCCCCTTCACCCATATACTTCCAGAATCAGGCTTAATTAAACCGTTGATACATCGAATCATTGTGCTTTTTCCTGCTCCATTCGGCCCTAAAACACCAAGAATTTCGCCGGGTATAACAGAAAAGGATAAGTTTGATAAGGCAGGTTTTTGATCAGAGCTTTGATCATAGGCAAAGGAAACATTGTCAAAGATTATTTCAGGAATTTTGGATGTGATATCGTGAATTTCTCTGCTCAAATTCATGCTGTTATTTGCCAGTTTTTTTAATACGCTAGGATTCGAACTAAGAAATTCTTCTATTCGTATTATTTGTGTTTTAAATTGAAAGGGGACAGATCCTTGAATTTGTCCCGTATTTATTAAGTGTTTGAACCAAGTTAACAACGGAGGCAAATCGAGTCCCAATGAATATATTCGGTCATCATCTAACACCTGTTGGGTAGTACCTCGATTAACAAGCTTTCCATCTTTGACAATGATTATTTCATCCACATAGGGGAGTGCATATTCAATTCGATGTTCTGAAATAATGATGGTTTTATGCTCTTGTCGTTGCAAATTTTTGAGAAGGGCTATGGTTTGATTCGCTGTAAAAGGATCCAAGTTTGCCAAAGGTTCATCTAAAACCAAGATATCTGGATTCAGAGCCAAGAGGGATGCGATGGCAATTTTTTGTTGCTCTCCACCACTTAATTCATAAGGAGCTTTATGACGCAAATGAGAGATCTTGGTCAATTCAATTGCTGCTTCAATTCGCTTGGATATCTCTTCACGGCTGAAATTTAGATTTTCCAATGCGAAAGCCAATTCCCTTTCCACATCCATTGCAAAAAGCTGGTTTTCTGGAATTTGGAAAACTGTACCCACTTTGGTGGAAAGTTGGGCAGGACTCGATTCAACCGTATCAAGGTTTAGGACTTTAAAATACCCATAGAAATTTCCCGGATAAAAATGAGGAATCAGCCCATTTATCGCCCTAATAAAAGAAGTTTTTCCCGATCCGGTTGGACCACACAGTAAAATGAATTTTCCTGGAGCAATATCAAGGGAAATATTATCTAATGCCTTTGTTTCAGCATTTTTGTAGATAAAAGTCATTTGATCTGCCAACAGTGCTTTCATGAGAAGAAACCAAATGCATAAATGTTTACAGAAAAAAAAAGGTTTACATAAAAATAAAAACATATAAGAAACAAAATTTAAGATGAAATTAGTCAGATTTCGTGTGCTTGCTATGAATTCCAATATTCCCCATCTTGATATCTTACAATCTATTACATGTTCTCCTCGCAGTGATCATCTTTCTCTCGCAATCAATTTGAAGGTAATTCCGAATAAAGAAACAATTCGACTACCTTTTTTTGGGATCTGGTTATTGGATTTATCAAATTCTATGTTTGACGATAATAAATATCAAGCTGCAATTTCTTCTTTATTGGAACAAATTCGAAATTTACCCGATGGCACGATTTTTACGTTGATCACATTTGGGGATCCAGTTCAAGTGGTGATTGATGAAAAAGAGATTAATGCCATATCTCGCCAAGATTTGTTGAATTCTATCCAATATTTGATTCCTCAAGGGAGTACTCCTTTACGCGATGCACTTGATCTGGCATTGAAGCGACTGAGACTGTATAATGGTCTACTTTTAACGAAGAAAATCATAATATTGGGTGATGGGCAACCGGATTGGGGTTGTTCTTCTGAGGATATTCATGAAAATCGGTTTCAACGTTATATGGAATATGCTCACATGGCAAAGGAATATGGTGCCTCTATTGATTCCATTGGTATTGGAAATGATCATAATGTTCTCTTAATGTATAACTTTGCACTTCAATCAACAGGAAAATTTGTTTTTGCTGAAGATGCGGTTGAATTGGAAACAAAATCCCAAATATTAACTCAACAAGCCACGCAAATTCTTCATCCAAATCCCATTCTGTTAATGACTCCTACAGTCGGTTCATGTAAGATGTATGAAGCAATTCAACACAAACCTACTACGATTCGCTTTCCTTTTGAAAAAATTGGTCAAAATTGGAAAGCATGGCTCCGTCCCTTTGAAGCGGGTGAAATTTATGAGTTCATGCTAAAACTTGATTATTTTTTTAACCCTGCTGCGATATCCGCAACTGCTCCGATCTCGATCTTGGATTTCAATTTACAACTGGGAGATTCTGTTTTTACGTTAAAGAAAGAACTAAAACTTAAATTTTCTGATGATCCAACGCAATTTCGATTAAATCATAGCTTGATGAAGCAGTACAATTTGTTATTAAATCAAGCGGATGATATTAATCAATTAACTATTCGAGGAGATGCTTCCGCAACTCAAAAAATTCAAGGTGACGAAACTCGCAAGTGGGATGTTTGAAAAAATCTCCCATTTCCCCAAATGTTAGAATAAAAAAGAATTATTTAGTAACTAGATTAATTAAGAATAATCACTTAATTGAGCAATAAATATTATTTTACAAAAATTGCTCGTTGCAAAGGATTAGATGCTATGGTTTTACTTTCACTCAATTGGAATATTGAAGTAATTATGTATTTTTTGGCAAGTCTGATTGCTTTATTGAGTGCTTTTATAATGTATCGCGAATATAAACGGATTGAATCTGATTTTAACAAATTTTTAATGTTTTCATGGATTTCCCTTTTCTTCTACATCGTAGGTGGTGGGTTTGCTTTGCTAATTCTTTCTAAAACTCTTTTTATTTTTGAAATTTTTATCTTAATCATTAGTTCTTTCTTTCTTGTTTCTGTATTTGATAAATTGACTCGGTCTTCATTAGATCCGATCAAAATGTTAGTTTTTGGTATTTTTACGGCCGGAATTGTGATAAGTTCTTTTGAGGAAGACGCCGCAATTAGCATCATTCTTAAAACCGGGGCAGAAAGTTTTCAAACAAACGGATCTTTTCATATTTGGCTGACAATTTTTACGGGATTAATTGCAATGCTCTTTTTCTATTATTGTTTGCTAATTTTTTATCGATCTCCGTCTAATTTGAAAAAAAAAGCATCGATAACATTAATTGGGGGGTTTTTTTTTAGTATTTTCGCTTTTATTTTGTATTTAACGCGTCTAACAAAAACTATCCCTGGATTAATGCTTGTAACCTTAGCAACAGGGGCTTTTTTAGTGAGTTTCTCTTTTTATCTTGAACCAAAATTGATCAACTCCTTAATTCAATCAGAAACAGCTGCTAAGCTAAAAAATATTGGAAACACACTTCCTATTTGTTCCCATTGCAAACAAATCCGAGATGGGGAAGATGAATGGCTTCCAATTGAGTCGTTTTTTTTAAAGAATTCAGAATTATTATTTTCACATGGATTGTGTCCTGATTGCTATCAGGAATTCTATGCTGCTGATCTTGAAGACGACGATTAAAAAGAGTATCTTTTTATGGATTATTAATAATTTTTCGCAATTTCTTTAAAACGGGGGGTATAATTTGATCCATGAAGGTTTTTGGTTTATTTTTGGATGCTTCTTTGGCCAAAATTCCATAACATCCTGCGGCCCCATCATGTCCCCCTCCTGAACCATTAAATTCTGAACCTATTTCTGTCAGTAATTTCCCTAAATGAAGACCTTCATGTTTAATAATCTGCTCTTTAGCCCGAGATGAAATGCGAAAACCATTCTTGTTCTTTTCATAAGAAATTACAAAACTAACATCATATCCCAGCTCAATTAAAGCTTTGCATGCACTCGCTTCATAACTTGAAACGTGACTGAAAGCAATCACATAATCTTTGATCAAATGCAACTTTTCAACTCTCATCGCTCCCCGGATCCGAGCGATTTTTTCGGAACGTGTCATCGGTTTTTGCAGATGTAATGTCACATCCGAAAGTTGAATGTCCCCTTCTTCCAATAAATACTTAGTATTTTCTAATGATACTGTATTAGCATATCTAAAATGGCCTGTATCAGTAATAATTCCTAAGAGTAGGATTTTGATTATTTCTGGAGTGGGAATTATGTTTTGAAGTTGGTAGAAGAGCGATATTATTTCTGCAGTGGAAGAAAGATCTCCCAAAATCAAACTGCAAATAACACGGTCATCCAAGTTCTCCAGTCGAGTGTGATGATCAATGATAATAATTCGTTTTACTAAATTTCCCTTTGTATCTTGTATAAACTTTGGAGGTAGTTCAGTAATATTTAAATCTCCTGTATCAACCAAAATGAGTAAATCTAAAGCGGGTGGCCAGTTTCTTTCAATTAAAAAAGTTGGAATTTCGGGAAATACTTCTTTATAAACCTTTTCTGCAATTTTGTTTAATTGTGGTAAAATTATTTTTACTTCTTTGCTTGGAAACATGTGGATAAGAAAACTTTTCAACCCCATTGCAGCAGCTAATGCGTCGGGATCCGCATTTGTATGGGCAGTAATCCCTATGGAAGTGGCTTGTTTCACTTCCAAAAGAAACATGGGTAGAAATTGCTTAATTGATTCTTGAACTTCAACTAGTTTCAACATAAAAAACTCCAAAAAAGTGAATAATAAATTTTATTGAATCCCTGCTGCTTTAAACATTTCTTGCACTTTTTTGCGTTGGGATTCAAATTGAGATTTAATGTTGTCTTCTTGCTTACTCAATGATTTAACGCGCATTTCCAATGTTTCTTTTCGATCTTTGGTTGAAGTTAAAAGTTCAGTTCGATCTTTTTTAATGAATATCCCACCAACTGATTTATAAGCAACTGCATCCTCAGGAGCTGCTTCAAGTTCGCCAACTGCAAAGTCCATTTCTTTTGCTTGAGCATCCATCGTTGCTTTTTGTTGCATAATCATTTCTAAACTCTGTTGAAGTTGTTGTAATCTCACTACTTCTTGTTGTTGTTGAGGTGATAAATTTGGAGAGTTCTGCATAGGATGAAGAATTTTTCATTAAATATCAAATTTAGGAAATAGAAAATTTTTGTGAAAAATTTCCAATACAACCCAAATAAAACAAATGGAATTAATTAATGATATAAAAGGAAGGATTTTATTTATGCTCGTTTGGGATTTAATTTTTGCTCGTTCGCTTGAAGGGGACCAAGATATCATGTTTCATCGGAGATATGAAAATGGGCAATTTAAAGAGAAGATTATCGAAGATCATGAAGATATTTTCTTAAACTATATTTCTGCCTTTCCTAATCGAGACATCATTCGGATTAAACTAGGATTACCTGATAGTTCTCTCTATTCCTATTATTATGTTGAAAAGGAGTTCATCCATGGAGGATTTTTTGGGATTTTAGCTGTATCAGAATATCAGGAAACTAACCCATATGATTGGCCGGCCTCAGTTAAGAATGCCCATCATATATTTGCGGAATTTTTTAAACGGATGTCGAAAGGGCAATTTTCAGATGTCTCTGGGGCAGAATTTTACCTAAATTGGGTTGATGTACAAATCGCTACGTTTTATCAGAACTATTTAAAGGATAAGAAAAGACATTACCAACTAGAGACCAAGCGCACTAAAGAAAATTTACAAACTGCATTTAAATCTGTAGCAGATTCTTTCAAAGCCGGAATTTCACCTTCTTTTTCATCAAAATTTATTGATGTTGGTTCCGATTCGATCTATGATCCCTCAATTGAATGGGAAAAAATCATGCGATTCTTTGAAATTCAATTAGTAAATTCCTATGGAATGCCAATCACTCCAATCTATTCATCACTTAATGGGGAATATGAACGTTGGGGGACAGAAGAAGATCAAACAGCTCAAAGTTTGGAAGGTATGACCTATAGTGTATTAAAAAGTTTTGTGGAACAACAAAAATTGACTTTACAAAACATAAAATGCAGAAAACCAAAACAAAAAGGATACGATTTCATTATTTTTAATAACTTTGAGATGTCTGGGCAAAGATATCTCTTGATCATGAATATTGATAATTTTTCTCCGGCGTTAGATACTTCGTTGGGATTTTTAAAAGGGGATGAGCAATTTTTATTAAACGATATTGCTGAAGAAATTCAAAAACATCCCGACTGGTTCGATGATCAAGGCCAAATCAAAGGTCAAAATGACGAAATTAAATTGGAATATTTAATTTTCAGATCTCAGAAGAAACTTTTTGAAGAATAAGATCTCGATTAGCATGCGCATTATTTATTTTACTTTTGAATTTTTAGAGCCTATATTCTCTGGAAATGGCACCGTGTCCCGATTACAAGTTTTTGAATTGATCAAACAAGGACATGAACTTCTGGTGGTGTGTGCTCAAGAACAAGCCACTAAAAAATTGCCGATTTTTTCCGAAAAACTTTCAATTGTAGCTATTCCAGTCCACTCTCAGAAAAATTTAGGATTTTCCTCAGATTATCATTCGTATTGTATGGGCATTTTGGCGAATCAATCCACAATCAATAATTTTGATCCCGATTGTATTCTTGTTGTAGATTGGCACTGTTCTGAAGCATTGCAAAAATTGAATTGGATTACTAATATACCTCTGATATATCAATTTTTCCGCTGCTTTTCTCGAGCCCCTGAATTTTTTGATAGTGACCAAGATTTTCAAATAATATATGAATTTGAAAAAAAAATAGCCCAGATGGCGACAGTTTGTATTTTCTTGAGTAAAGATGCTGCGTATTGGGCTTCATCGCATTTCAAAGTCCCAACCCAAGTAGTATATCCTCCAATTCTCCCAAATTTTATTGAAAATGCAACTGTTCATCCTCGATCCCGCAAAATTCTGTCCTTAGCGAATTCTAGACAAAAAAAGGTTGAATTCATTGTTATATGTCGTCTATCCCCAGAAAAAGAAGTAGAGCGAGTAATTAATCTTTGTCGCTTTTTTACATTTTCTTTTCATCTCAATATTTATGGGGAACCAGTTGATTTGGAATATGCTTCGAAACTTCGTCGATATGTATCAGATTATAACCTTGATTTTAACATAACTTTTCAAGGAAGAAAAAATCCACAAGAATTAATTGTTGCTTTGAATCAATCCGATGTTTATCTACATCCCAGTAGCTATGAACCATTTGGATTGACCATTATGGAGGCTGCTTTGTGCAGATGTTTAGTTGTGTTAGATGATACTCCTAGAATTGGTGCAGGAGATCTACTGATACATAAAGAAAGTTGTTTAAAGTTGAATTTAAATAAGCCCGAACAAAGTGCTACTGTTCTTACCAAATTTCTGAGTGATCCAAAACTTCTAAGTGAGTGTAGCAATAATGCATATCAAAAATCTCTGAACCTTTCTGTAGAAAAGAATATTCGCGCCTTAATTCAGATCTTTGAGCCATTATTATAATTTTTTCTTTTTATTGCAGATTTCCAAAGATTTGTTTTCGTCATGCTAATTTATCGATATTGAAATGAATTGTCTATTATAATATGAATGATGAACTCTGAAAATTGCTATATTAGAGATAACTCCGACAAAAATCCCTTATTGAATATTCTCTATTCTCGAATTAATACAAGTGATCAACTTCTCCAACTCATTAAAAAAAAACTCCGAAATAGGTCTAAGCAGATCACAATGATTCTTGATCTAGATGGAACGCTTATCGATAATTTCCCGAGGCAAATGGTAATTCTTCAACAACACCTCCAACCTCACTTTCCACATCTCCCTTGGGTGCAAATTACTCAAAAAATTAATCAAAATAAACACTGCTTATATTCTATTATGGAAGTTATTTCTGAATTTGTGGCGGAGAAAATAACCTTTGAAGAAATTAATGCCCAATTTCTTAAATCTTTCCTTTCGGAACAATATTTACATCATGATCAAATTATTCCAGGTGCTAAAAAGTTTCTCCAGCAGTTATATCGATTAAATGTAGAAATTATTTTTCTTACTGGAAGACCGGCTTTCTTAATGACTAATGGAACGCTGAAAACCCTCCATAAAATGATCACTCATTTTGAACGATTTACGGGTAAGCTAATAATGAAACCTAATGAAGATGATGCAGATCAATTTTTTAAAATAGAAGTCATGGAAGAGATTCTATCTGATCATAAAAATAGTTATATATTATATGTTGATAATGAAGGATCAATCTGCAATCAAATTTCTCAAGAGTTTTCAGAAATATTGGTTTGGCATTACCTTTCTACTCAATCAAATAATGAAGAATTTAATGGTCGAAAATTAACTAAATGGAAATTGATTTAATAGAGAAATATTAAATATAGGTGACTCTTTAATTTAGTTGGAGGTTATATTTTGCCCAAGACAAAAAATACCAAAGATGACACTAGTGGAAAATCTTTTCGGAAAGTTCATATTACCTATAATTCAAAGGAATTTGATCGAATTACTGATCCTATTTTCAAAGAACAACCAGATGTAATTTATTATATTCATCATAACGGGAAAAAAGAAGATATTTTTCAAGAACATCTTGAAACTAATATTCAAACCATAACCAAACGTTTACCTAATACTCCAATCGTTCAAAAAGGGGCGGATTATATAGATTATTATGATATTATATCGCTCCTTGCCCAAATAATATCCACAGAAAATCTGAGTCATCCTGAAATTTCAACAGAATTCATGATTAATATGGGCACAGGAAGTAAAATGGTTGCGATCGCTAATATGGATGCAGTCCGATTATGGGATAATATTTCCTTTACCTATCCCTATTCCCTTGATTATAATCCCGAAGAAAAATCCACTCATAAAGGTGCAATGCTCTCCGCTGTCCCTCCCAAAATGGAATTTCGTAAACCTTCCCTCCTTTTGATTCAAACTATGCAGTTAATTTTATGGTTGATGGAAAATGACCGATACGAGCGGAAGAGAAAATTTGTGATGCAAAAAGATTTACAAAATTTGATTTTCAATAAGCACAAAATAATGAAAGTTACTCCCAACAGCAATCCTCGGAAGCAAGATTCTTCTGAAAAAATACGGTTAAATTCAAAAGTTATTGCTAAATTGCGGGATCACTGGAAATTCATTACCCGGAAAAAACAAGGAAAAAGTTATCGCATCTATTTCACCGAAAATGGAAGAAAGATGGCACGCGTCTTTATGAATTATGACTATGGACTTGAGTTGGATTGATTTTTTTTTGTTCTCAATTCATTTATTGTCTTAGTTTTAAATTTTTCTCAATTCTTTTATTGCCTCAGTTTTTAAAATAAGATAGGAGAAAGAAATGATCTCACATCAAGATATATATTCGAATTCTATGGGCTTTCTTAAGGAAGCTGGGTATGATGTATTTGTGAACATCTATTCGGGTATGGAGATGTGTTTTGAGATCATAGCACGCCATAAATCTAAGTCAGAATATGCTCCCAATCTGTTAATTAAAATTATTGAAAATATCGACAGTATAAAACCCCATATTGTGAATGAAATAAAGTTAGTAAGTCGTCTAATGGCTGCGATCCCCTTGCTAATTGCTGTCAAAAATCGCCACACGTTGCTAGAAGATGATAGTATTTATATAAGAAAAGACTTAATTGCGATTAATTTATATACCTTTCATAAAATCATTCAATCTCCTCAAATTCCTATGGCATTAGCTTTTGCAAAGAAAGGAGGTTTATTTTTTGACGTTAATGGTGAGAAACTTTCTGATTTACGAAAAAAACATAATCTTTCTCGAAAATCCTTAGCAGAAAAAATTGATCTTTCTCCAAAAGCAATTTCACAATATGAATTAAAGAATATGCGCACTTCTATTGACCATGCTAACAAAATGGAATTATTATTTGGAGAATCGGTCATAGAACCCCTCGATTTTTTTAAGTTCTTAAAGAATTCGATGCGTGCTTTTAAACTGGATTCTGCTTTGCAAAAGCGGATTTCTTCCAAAACTCGGGAATTTATGGGAGAAATTAATGAAATTGTAAATGACGCAGGGTATCAAGTTTTTTGGCCTCGCACATCACCCTTTGATCTTTTTGTATATCAAGAAGACGAAGAAGGCAGAGATATCGCTGATTATACTTTTGTTGGAGGAACGCAGTGTGACAGAATTTTTGCCAGCCCACGCCATGAAGCTCAAAAAGAATTCATCCAGCACGTTCCCCGACAAAATTCTAGTGGAGTTGTTTATGATGAAAACATCTATGATGAAGAAATTGCCAAGCAAAATGCTGTTCCCTACATTTTACCCAAAGAGTTCAAAGAATTGGAACATCCTGATCAATTTAAGAAACTGATCAAGAAACGTAGGAACAGTACCCAAAAATCTCAAGACCATTCATTATAGAAACAAATTTTCTTGTTTTTTAATAGAAAATTAATTATTTGTCTCTATCTTTTCAAACATGGATATAAAAATGTTAATTGCTGGATTAGATGAAGCCGGGCGGGGACCTGTTATTGGACCTCTCGTAATTGGATGTGCCATTATTGCTCATGATAAACTGGACATTCTTGAAGAGATCGGTGTTGATGACTCAAAGAAACTTTCTCCGAAAAAAAGAGCGTCCATGGCCCAAAAGATCAAAGAAGTTGTTGATTTTTGGGATGTATTAGTTATTTCACCAACAGAAATCAACCACCTACATGACGAACAAAAATTAACATTGAACCAAATTGAAGAAACCAATTTTGCTAAGCTATTAAATAACGTGAAGAACAAACCCGATGAAATATTTCTTGATGCGTGCGATGTCAAAGAAGATCGATTTGGCAGAACAATCGGGTCAATGTTGCAATTTTCTCCACAAAAGATCATTTCTAAACATAAAGGGGATTCAATATTCAAGGTGGTGGGTGCTGCTTCAATTCTGGCTAAATATGAGCGAGATTTGATATTGGCATCCTATACTGAAAAATATGGACGGGTGGGAAGTGGTTATCCCTCTGATCCCTATACAAAAAAATTCTTAGATGAATACTATCAACAACATAAAAATTTCCCTCCGATCGTCCGTACCTGGTGGAAGACGGCTGAAAATATTGTGAATAAATATAATATAAAGAAAAAACAAACAAAACTAACAGATTTCTAAATTAATGAGTTTAATAATAAACTTTTTTCTCTTATTTCTGGTAATATTAATTTTTTGTTCAAAGAAACTTTAACATCTTGTTATTCCTAACTTATTAATGAGCGGTAATTTAAGAAAAAATATCAAACCTGGTTTATCAGTATCCATTGTTGAAAAGCAGAATCAACGCAATGGACAATTAACTACTGGTGTTGTGAAAGATATTTTAACAAATTCGCCACAACATCCCCATGGAATCAAAGTTCGATTAACCTCAGGAAAGATTGGAAGAGTTAAAGAAATTAAATAGGGTAGTAAAAAAAATTTTCCTTTATATGATCTTATTCCACTAAACGACCAAAGAGTACGACATGATCGGTTTGAAAAGATGAAATATTCACATTGTCGGTGACTTGTAATCCGTTCTTTTCTAACATTTTAA
The DNA here is from genome assembly GCA_025839675.1 of Candidatus Lokiarchaeum ossiferum. Lineage (GTDB taxonomy): Archaea > Asgardarchaeota > Lokiarchaeia > Sigyniarchaeales > Promethearchaeaceae > Lokiarchaeum > Lokiarchaeum ossiferum. The sequence continues at coordinate 2,684,721 of CP104013.1, read as the reverse complement.
TTTGCTTATCAAAAATTTCTTTTGGATCTGCAGTTGTATCAATGGATCGGGCCTTAATGGCATAAATAAACATACCTTGGCGGGGTTTTAAAAATTGTTTGACATTTTTAATTAAAATTTCAGTTTGATTCGGTTGAGCTACATCTTGGAAAATAACATCGACTGATCCGGAGATAAACATGCTATATTCGCTTGGTTTATTAGCATCACCTAAAATTGGAATAACATTTTTTCGATCAGTGCAATTTTGAACTAATTCTCGAAGACTGCGCGGAGAAAATTCGACGGCATAAATTGAACCGTGGGTAATAATATCACTACAATGACTTACTGTAGTTCCACTTGATGCGCCTAAATATAGTAAATTTGTGGTTTTACCAATATTGGTTTTTCGTGCATTATTTTTTATTGCACTGCATAGTTTTGATCGATATGGATTCCATTCTCGGTATTGAGTATTTCCATCATCAAATAATTTTTCTCCATAAACCACACGATTTCGATCAAAGTTTACTGTATAGATTCGTTGCCGTTCTTTGAATCCAGATGTATAAATACCTTCAAATTTTGGATGTTTCTTAAAGCGTGCCATAATTAGTTCTCCTTCTTATAATTTTTTGATTTTCCATCTTTATTGTAGCCCCCTTTTCCACCTTTACTATAGCTCCCTTTTCCACCTTTATTGTAGCTCCCTTTTCCACCTTTACTGTAGCTCCCTTTTCCACCTTTATTGTAGCCCCCTTTTCTACCTTTACTGGAGCCTCCCTTTCCACCTTTACTGTAGCCAGAACTTTTATTTCTATCATACTTCTTTTTACCCCTATCGGAACGATCTGAATACTGGTTGGATTTATCTCTTGAATATTCTTTTTTCACAGGTGGTTTTGGGAATTGACGCTGGAGGTGGGCTATTTTTTTATCAATATTGACTTTATACTGATCTCCAATGAATTCGCCTTTATAATAATCTACTTTGGCTAAAATACTGATTTTTCCTGCTACCATTCGAGCGATTTTTCCCCGTAAATAGGATTTTTCTCCTCGAATTTTATTCCATTGGAAAATAATTCCATATTTTGGTGTATCTCCACCCGCTCGCATCGCCTTAAAAAGCGCTTTTTCCGCGCCCAATACTTGAATTGTGCTCGAGGACATGTATGCTAAGCGTTCTAAACTTCCTGCAATGGAAATAAGTTTGGCTGTGATGGGTGCTCCAATAACTGCTTTTAAATTGGGGGTGATTCGCCCTAATGTTTCGGAAATATAGTTTTCCAACTGATCATGATAGGCATGCAAGTCTAAAATTCGATTGGAAAGGTCTTGAATAATTTGAAAATCAGTCGGTGATAGAAGTCCTCCCATGGATCGTTGTGCTTTTTCTGTCAAAAATATGGCACGATCTTCTTTTAATCCAATTTCTCGTTGAAGAATTTCTGGGGTAAAATTACTTCTTAATCCAACCTTTGAAACAAACCGTGCAAATTGTATATTATCTCCTATCAATTTATCGGTTAATTCGGGGAAATGTAGTCCATACCATTCCCGTAAGCGGGATGAAAAGAAATTAATTGATTTATCTAAATCATCAATTGTATCCACTGCTTGTTTAACTTGAAAATCTTCTTGGGTAGCACTCTCAGCAATTTGAGCTTTAATCATAATTTCAGAAAGAATTTTTGCTCGTTCGGTAATTTTTTTTGCGGTGAATGGAATTTTTGAATCCATCCAAAACTGGATCATATTCTCACGACATTCTTTCAGAAAAGCAATATCATCACATATTATACCATTTAACCCTTCGAAGGAATCAATTATGGGTTTATATGTTGGATCTTCAACTTCAATGCTGGTGACGCCTTGTCCTTTAAGGGTGTTTAGCATTATCTTTAAATCTTCGGGAATTTCTCCCTTTTGCATCATGAGATAGTTATTTGCTAGTTCTTTGACTGTCAAATCGCTAAACGTATATCCCAATAGTTTTTTCGTCCGTTCTTTAACCGCCAATACTCCATGCACGGAAGGTAATAACAAGGCTTTCATTATTCTCAATTTTATAAAGGCATGATATTCAATAAATTTTTTGTCAATTGGAGATATAATGCAATTCAGAAAAATTAGCGAAAATGTATTTTAATTTTTTTCAATTCGCAGAAAAAAAAGGCTAATTAATAATTTTATTGGGAAGGTATTTGCGTGGATATATTGCTCTTAATTCCGAAAAACAAGTGTTTTATTTGCTTGAAAATCCATTAGAGGCTGTTAATACGTAGGAAAAAGGAAAAACAATATGATGAAGGACTCTAAAAAAAAAGAAAATAAAAGTCAGGAAATACCATTTGTATTCTCTGAAATAGGCGTTAATGACTAATTTAGATCACTTTCAAGTAGATTCAAACCCAATTTTCCTTAGTAATAACCAATATTGATGAACTTTTTAATGAAATATTTATGAAATCTTTTAATGAAATATCTGAATGAATGATTTATGCAACAAAAAAAGATATTGAAATTTTGTGCGTGGATTTCAATCTTAATTAGTTTTTCCGTAATTAATAGTGGAAGTTTTTCCTCTGCATCTCCAACTCCTGAGGTGTATGAATTGGTCGAATTAGGTCAATACCCTACATTATTTGCGAGAGATGTCCAAGTTAAGGATAAAATCGCCTATTTGACTGATATGGGTTTTGATCCACAAGGAGACTCCGGACTATTAATCCTAAATGTATCAAATCCACAAAATATTCAGAAACTGAGCAATTTTTACGATGATGGCTTATCCCATCAAATTCTTATAAATGAAAATTTGGCATTTATTGCCGATAATAAGGGAGGATTAGAAGTCATCAATATTAGTGATTCAACCAACCCAGTAAAAATATCTACTATACGGGGAACTTTTAATGATATAACTATCAAAGAAAACTATCTTTATGCAACTGACTGGTTTGATGGACTAAAAGTATTCAATATTAATTCTAATGGGAGTTTGGATAAAGTTGGCTCATATCCATCAACAAAAAATTTACAACCAATTGACTTCATTGATGATTACTTATTTATTTCTGGTGGGGATTCCACTTTTATCTTTGATGCTACTAATATATCAAATATACAATGTATGGGAAATTTATCTTATGATATGAAATGTATAAAGAAACATTACAATTTTGGGTATATGGTTACGCGTGATGGAAAATTATTAACGTTGGATATTTCTGATCTCTTGAATATTAGCGTCCTGAATGAACTTCAGTTCAATGGAAGATTAATTGATATAGAGTTTCAAGATAATATTGCTTTTATTACTAATTTTGATGGAGGTATTTTTGCATGCGATATTTCAGACCCACTTAATCCTTATGAAATCTGTCGCTTCAATGATGGAGGTAGAGCAATGGATATGTTTGTAGAATCGAATATTATATATGTTGCTGACGCAGAGGATGGGATGGAAATTCTCAAGTTCCAAAATAAGGAATCTAAGAACATTCCTGGATATTCGAATTTCTTTATAATAAGTATAATGTCACTAATCATTATAAAAAAGATAATAAAATGGTTTCCTCTGGATTGCAGTACAAGGTATCTTGAACAATAAAATCTTCCTATTACTGATATGGATTTTTGAGATTCAAAATTTTTTTGCTTTTTATAACCGTAGATTTGGATTATTGAAATACAAAATTTTTTTGCTCATTAAAACTTATTGAAGATGAGAAATAGCAAGGGAACAAGGAATAAAATGTCAAAAAAGTTAGAGTTTGAAATTGCGGGAATAAAATTTCCGAATCCTACCATTCTTGCCTCAGGTATACTTGGAGTTGCGCCTTCTTCGATGATTCGCTTATCCAAGGCGGGAATTGGAGGCATGACTACAAAAACTGTAGGGCCACGTCCTCGAATTGGATACAGTAATCCCAGTATTATAGAGATTGATGATGGAACCTATCTAAATTCCGTTGGATTGGCTAATCCTGGGATTGAAGCCTTCATTCCAGAAATTCAAGAAATAAAACATACTGTTTCTTCACCCTTAATTGTTAGTGTTTTTGGGGATGGACCTGAAGGATTTGCAGAAATTGCAAAAAAGGCGGAACAAGCAGGGTGTGATGCCATTGAGATCAACATTTCATGCCCTCATGCTGAGGTTGCATCCATTTCGTTATCTGTAAAATTAACCAAAGAATTTACTCGAACTGTCAAAGAAGCTGTAAATATTCCTGTGTTTGCAAAACTAACCCCAAATATTGCTGATATTGTCCCTATTGCTAAAGCTGCTGAAGAAGCTGGTGCCGATGCAATTGTTGTAATTAATACTGTTCGGGCTTTAGCTTTGGACTATAAAACTGGACGACCTCTTCTTTCTCATGGCGTTGGGGGCTTATCTGGAAAAGCAGTTCGTCCCATTGGTGTACGGGTGGTGTACGAGATTTTTCCTCATATTAAAATTCCGATCATCGGATGTGGTGGTGTGTATACATGGAAAGATGTCCTTGAATATGTCTATGCAGGTGCTACTGCTGTTCAAATAGGTTCAGCATTTGCTGAAGGCTCAGATATCATTAATAGTATTACCTCTGGTTTGGAAAACTTTCTAGAAGAAAATCAGATTAATAATTTACAAGAATTACGTGGAAAAGCCCACACCTTTAAGGATCAATTGGAGGCGAAACCGAAAGAATGCCAGTAAAACCCAATATCGATTTCCGGTTAAATAAACCTTTTTTAACCTCAATCATCGAAATTAAACAAGAAAATAAGAACGTGAAAACTTTCATCGTGGATTATAACCCTATTGATGAACCCATTGAAATGAAACCGGGTCAATTTGTTATGGTGTGGATTCCAGGTATTGATGAAATTCCGATGTCTATATCTCATATTGGATGGGAAAATCGGATGGCGATTACTGTTGCCGCTGTTGGAGATGCCACTGAAGCGTTACATAAATTGGAAGTTGGCGATCAAATCGGGATTCGAGGTCCCTATGGAAACTGGTATGAACCTAAGGATGGGACTGCCATCATAGTTGGGGGCGGGATTGGTATGGCATCAGTGCTTCCCTTGATTGATCAATTGGTAAAAGAACAAAAAAATCCTACCCAATTTGAACTGGATCAAGTAATTTGTATTGAAGGTGCTAAAACTGAATCCGATTTATTATTTATGAATGAAATCGCAGATATCTATGCAGATGAGACCGCTATGGAATTTTGTACCGATGATGGAAGCTGTGGATTTAAGGGCTTTACCACTGAAAAATTGGATATGCTTTTACAACAAGAAATTGAAGCTCAAAAAGCTCGAAATGAAACTTCACCCATCACAGTTTATTCTTGTGGACCAGAAATCATGCTGAAAAAAGTCTTCGAGATTTGTGAAAAATATAATGTTGAAGTTCAAGCGAGTTTAGAACGAATGATGCGTTGTGGATTTGGGATGTGCGGATTGTGCGCATTGGAACCCACTGGATTACTTGTTTGTTTTGATGGACCTATCTTCACAAACGAAGTTTTGCGAAAAACCACAGATTTTGGAAAATTCCATCGTGATTTCAGTGGAAAACCTTTCAAAATATAAAAAATGTGAAGAAAAATGTCTAAAAACACTAATTTAAATGTATGGGAAGATGATTCCGTTGCTAAAGATTATCTTCAAGGCACTCGCGCTGCTATTCCCTTAGCTCAAGAAGAAATCCGATTGCTCTTAAAAATCATTCAGTTTGGAACCGAGAAAGTTTCAAATATTCTGGATATTGGTTGTGGTGATGGAATTTTAGGAAGAGCTGTTCTGCATAATTATCCTACAGCAAGGCTCACCCTATCGGATATGTCTGATGTAATGGTGAATACGGCACGTGAAAAAGTTGTAGAAGAAAAAATCGCAACGGAAGTGTATTATCATACCGCAGATATGTCTTCAGAATCTTGGAATATTGACCTGAAAGCACATGGTCCTTACGATGTTGTTGTATCGGGTTTGGCGATCCATCATTTAACCCATAATCGAAAACGTCAAATTTATGCGGAAATTTATGATCTTCTCTCCCCAGGTGGATTTTTCCTCAATCTAGAACGGGTCAAATCCCCTTCTCCCTTAGGAGATAAGCTTAATGCTGAAAATTATGTGGATAGCCTCTTTGCTTATCATAAAAAATCGAATCCTGATGTAAAGCGGGAAGAAATTGCCAATAAATACTTCTTTCGAGCTCTTAAGCAATCTAATATTCTCGCCACAGCAGAACGACAAACCGATTGGTTACGCGATTTAGGGTTTATAGACGTTGATATTTTCTTTAAAGTATTTGAAATTGCAATATTCGGTGGTAAGAAACGGCCGCTGGATGCTTAACTCCATTTTTTTCCATTTATTAAAAACGAAGGTCTATTCATGGTCCATAAAGGTATTAATCCCAACTCCGAAGAAATAACTCAAAAAACTGCTCGGGCAATTATTGAGTACATTCTTGCCAATCCTACAATGAAAAAAAAGCAGTTGACCGCGATTAAAGGGCGTATTGGGAAACAATATGGATTTGTGAATGTTATCAAAGATTCAATCATTGCGTCTTATGCTACTGAAGAAGAATTAAAAGAAATTTCTTTTCTTTTACGACGACGTTTAACTCGCACTCTCTCAGGTGTCACCATTGTCGCAGTGATGACTGCACCCACTCCCGAAGGGTCAAAAAGTTGTCCGGGTGAATGTATCTTTTGTCCAGGACCTGATTCTCAGCCTGGTGAAAAAGTAGCTCAAAGTTATACTGGACGAGAACCTGCGGCCATGCGATCAGCAATGTATCATTATGATGGATATGAACAAACTCTACATCGATTAATAGATCTGGCCGCTATTGGACATGAAGTAGATAAAATTGAATTAATTGTAATGGGAGGAACATTCCTTTACTTCCCACAATCTTATCAAAATGAATTTATCCAAGGCTGTTATGATGCGATCTTGAACTTTCGAGAGCCGGATTATAATTCTAATATCCGCTCTCCCGATTTAGTGACTGCAAAGAAGCGATTGGAGTCATCTCAAACCCGATTAATTGGAGTTACATTTGAAACTCGTCCTGATTATGCCTTAGAAGAACATGTTGATCGAATTCTCGAATTGGGTGCTACTCGAATAGAAATTGGTATCCAAACGACTCGGGATGATATTCTTACCTATGTCCATCGTAATCATTCTGTTGCTGACAACATAAAGGCGATTCAAGTTTGCAAAGATGCTGGACTCAAAGTGAATGCCCATATGATGCCGAATCTTCCGCTTTCTTCTCCTGAAACTGATGTTGAAATCTTTCGCGAATTATTTGATAATCCAAATTTCCGACCCGACATGCTCAAAATATATCCTTGTTTGGTGATTGAAGGCACACAACTCTATAAATTGTATAAAGCAGGAGAATATCATCCTTACTCTCAAGAAAAAATTGTAGAAGTCATTGCCCAAATCAAATCTGAATTACCCCGATATGTGCGAATTCAACGGATTCAGCGAGATATTCCAGTCAATTTAATTGTGGACGGTGTAAAAAATAGTAACCTTAGGCAAATTGTTCATACAAAGATGAAAATCGAAGGAAAGAAGTGTAATTGTATTCGTTGTCGAGAAGAAGGATTTTATGCTCATAAACGAAATGCTACTCAAGAAGCAGTCAATATGACTAATGTTAAATTTTATGATTTTCCTTATGAAGCCTCAGAAGGAGAAGAACATTTTCTGTCTTTCGAAGATCTTGAAGAAAACATGCTTATTGGTTATCTTCGGTTACGAATTCCTTCTCCTCAAGCTCATCGTATGGAGATCATTTCTGAAAAATCAGCAATAGTTCGTGAAATTCGGGTTGTTGGGGAATTAGTTGGTCATAATTCTGATCCTAAAATTGGACAAATCCAACATCGTGGCTATGGGAAACGACTAATGGAAGAAGCAGAAAAAATTGCACGGGTTTATGGATGTAAGAAAATCTTTGTTATCGCTGGCATCGGAGTCCGCCCATATTTCTACAAACAAGGATATGAAATAGATGGCCCTTATGTGTCCAAATTTCTGTAATCCTTAGATTTTAACCTTGATATAAATTTCAGTTGACTTATTTAGGAAATCATAGTAAAGCAACAAATTTCCGTAATAATTCTTTTCCACTTTCAACAATTTTTTCCGATTTATAGGTTTCTGGGTGAAATTGCACACCATATATAGGGCGAGATCTATGTGTTATCACTTCTACTTTACATGCTTCGGTTGATGCGTGGCAAGTGAAAATTTCTTCTAATTCTGGAATATATTGGATTTCATAGGCATGATGTACATCAACTTCAATAGTTTGATCATCTAATAAAGCAAAAGGAGGTTGACATGTCAAAGTTATTTCCTTATCCCATTCAGCTTCGGGGTTTTCCATCTTTTGGATTATAAAACCAAAGATATACCCGATGAGTTGAAGCCCAAAACAAATACCTAAGATGGGTTTGGAATATTCCTTGACAAGTTTTATGAGAAGAGACATTTTTTCTTGTGTAGAAGGATCTGGGATATTCAATTGAGAACCAGATATAATTATTCCATCCGATTCCAGTGCAAGAGTATATTTGGAAGGATTTATCAATTCTTCATATCTAATATATTCCCAATTTAGATTATCAAGGTTGTTAAAAGCGTTTTGAAAGCCTTTGTCCCGATGAGGGGTGATGATCTTTTCATAACAATCGATGATAACAAGTTTTTTCATATGTATGTAAAGAAAAAAAAAATTGGTTTAGAAATTTATGTTTTCACATGAAATTCATGCTGTGAAAAATGCCGTGAAGATTGCAATATCGGTATAGAGATTTTCAACAACACAGTACTCATTTGTTTCATGGGCTTTATGATCCATATGCCCCCAAACGATGGCTTTTATGCCTGCCATTCGGAAGAAAGCAGCACATGTCCCTCCTCCAATTCCTACTAGCGTAGTTTCTCCTTCAATCATTGTTCCAATTGCCTTTTGCAAACGTCGAACTACAGGTGTGTCTGCGTTTATAGTAGGAATTTTAATATCCCGCGTTCTAATATTTACTGTAATTTTAGCGTTCCATTTCTTTTCAATTTCTGCCGCGGTAGTTTGGAAAACTTTTTTGATTTCTTCTACAGGTGCATTGGGAAGTAAACGACAATCCCACCATTGTTCATCGCGTCCAGGTAAGGTATTCGTATTTTCAACGTTGTTAACTCGCTTCGTGGGTTCAAATGTTGATACTGGAGGATAAAATAAGGGATCCGATTCAGTAAATCGCGTATGGAGCTCTTCAAAAAGTTTGCTTGCAAGATCGTTTGCTACAGGTTGTGTGTTGAGTGCATCGTTCGGTCGAGCCGCGTGGCCTTGATGACCTTCCGTAATAATGTGAACTTGAAATGGTTTTTTCTCTGCTACTTCAATTTCTAATCCAGACTTCACTCCCGCATCGGGTACTACCACGATATCTTCTGGTGAAAATCGGTTTTGTTCAACTAGGGGGCGGATTCCATAAGTGCTTCCTAATTCTTCATCCGCTACGATTACTACTTTAATTGGATTTGCGATAGTTAATTTTAGATCTACAATGCACTTCAAACCGTAGAGAGAGCAGATTAGTCCTTGACCATTGTCTTCAGTGCCTCGACCAAAAAGCTTTCCATCTTTTACAATGGGGTCAAATGGATCATGATCCCATTCGCTCAAATCACCCACAGGAACGATATCCATATGGGCTACACTTACAATTGCGGGAGTTGAAAGATTTTCTGGGTTGTAAGTTATTATGATATTCGGCCGTGATTGATTTTTTGCCTTTGGATCTGGAACTTCTACGACTTCCAACCAATCCTTCCATCCCCAAGATGTAATGATCTCTATTATTTTCTGTGCTTTATCCCACTCTCCATCTCCTCCATTTTTTGGAGCCAAGGCGGGAATTCGTAAAATAGATTTGTATATTTCCAGTATATCTTCTTTTTGTTCATTTATCCATCGAATGACTTGTTGTTTCGGAAAATTCATGGTATGTAATCTAACGCATGAGTTTTTTTTAGGGTTTCGAGAAATGGAAGAATATAACAAAAAAAATTATTGCGCTCTTTTTCGGGTATTAAAGATGTGGAAACCGATTGCTAAGATTGAACATCCGATCAATAGAACACTGTCAAATCCCGGGATGGATCCTCCTTTGATTGTATATTCCTGCCAATTTTCTTCTTCAAGATCAAATTGGTGGAGGATATCTTGTGAAAATACTATTTTAAGTTTTGAAGGGGCTTCTTCTACTGAAATATTGAGTGTTGTGGTTCCATTAATCCATTTTAAACCTTCATAAATAATATTATCTCGTTTCAAAATTTTGATTGGTAACTGCTGAGAAAACTTATATGGATTATAATTCTCATTTGAATCTATAATGGTGAATGATACCGATTGAGTGTTTTTATCATATCTTACATCGGTTGCGGCATATTTTGGAATTTGGGGATTATCAAACCAAGGAAGGAAAAACCAATCTAAATTTTCTCCCGAAACTTGCTCCATTGCTGCTTGAAGATCGCTTAACATCGCAATTTGGAACTGAAATTGGGTGAAGAACAATTGAATTCCTTGTAAAAATATTGCAGGTCCTAAAGTGAGAGATAATTTCTCAAATATAACTGGTGCTTTTCCATAGGCTACGTACCAGTAATCCACATTTTGTTCTTCACATTCGTATACAGATAAATTGATGGTGTTGGGTTTAAATTCTGTGTTGATCGCATAATTTCTTACACGATTGAGAATTTCAATTCCAGAAAAACTATAGGATTCTGGATAATATTTGTCGATATAGTGAAAATCCGTTGCCCAACATACTAATCCTTCATCTAAAAATCCCCAATCCACTTCATCAACTCCAATGAGTTGATAAAACCATTGATGCCCTGTTTCGTGGACAATCGTTTTCTCAATTCGATAAATTGCATTTTCCATATCATCATAAGCTTGCGAAATATACACTTGACAGGGGTATTCCATACCTCCATAGTTGGTATATTCTTGAACAATATTTAAGGTAGGGTAAGGGTAGGTCCCAAAACTTGCATTAAATAATGTTAATGCTTGTTTTGCAAATCGAAGAGCATTCGTTTTCCATAAAATTGTGGATTTTGGGAGAAAATAGGTTGTTAAATTGACTCCGTTGACGTTTTCAGTTTCAGTTTGAAAATATCGTGACGCTGCAAAGGTAATTTCCCTTACGGGGAATGCTGAATTGTAATGATGAAGAATACTGCCATTTACTGATTTTTTACTAAATAATTCTCCTGTTGATGCAATGATCATTCCTGCTGGTGCTTCTACAAATATATCATAGAAAGCCATGTCAGAATAAAAGGGATCTCCTGTGGGAAGATAAGGATCTGTATTCCATCCGTCCCATTGATCATAGACACAAGGAATTGGATAACAATGAGATGCCTTGAATATTCGGGAACTATCAGCATCTTTTCCATGTTCATTGGCTCGATCAATCCCACCGTCGGGTAATGTGCATGTAAAGTTAATCTGTATTTTGATTCGTTCATTCGGTTGCAAATCAGAGCTTAGATTTACCCACATTAACTGTTGGTCCTCATGAACTTGGTATGGTAAAGATGTTAATGGGGATTCAAGTAATCGAACTCCTAAAATCTCCATTTTACCTTTTCGTGAAATATATTCCATTCCAGATAAGTATAGGTGAAAGGGAATTTGAGAAAATGCAATTGGATCTGCATTGAAATAACTCAAATTTAAGTGTCCTGTTATTTTTGATTCTGATTCCAGAATTTGAAAGTAAATTGATAAATTAGATAGTTTTTCTTCAACATAAGGACTATCTTCATCTTGTGAACAAGGAATTTCAATTCGTGAATGTTGAATTTGATTGAGTTCTTGACTTGCAGCATTTTCAAACATAGGGAATTGAATTGAAGAAACAATCATTAGAAAAATTGTAAGAACAAGAAATAAAGATTGCTTTTGCCATGATATATTTTTCATAAAATGTCATATCATTCAATAAATTCCATCTTTTTATGTGTTTTGCCAAACTCATATCGAAAAATTCATTTTTTTTAGAATTAATGGAATAAAGTGCCATTTTTTAATTAAGTTGAATTAGTTAAGATATGGCATCTGTGAACCAAATTACAGCGACAAAAGATACCTTCCACCATTATCTGCTATTTTGGTTAGGTCAATTGGGTTCTCTTCTTGGATCATCGATAGTGGAATTTGCTCTCATTTATTGGATTACAATTGAATCACAAAGTGCAACAATTTTATCAATTACTGCATTTCTTTCAATTCTGCCGAGAATATTTGTAACTTTTTTTGCTGGAGTGTGGATTGATCGTCTAGATCGAAAAAAAATAATTGTATTTACTGATTTTTGTCAAGCGTTGGCCACCCTCATTCTTTTCTTTTTATTCGTGTTCAATTTACAAAGCGTTTGGGTTGTACTTGGAATTATAATTATTCGTAGTGTTTTTCAATCGATTCATAGACCCACAGTAGCAGCTATTATTCCTGTTATGATTCCAAAAGAAAAACTTTCTCGAATGAATTCTATTAATATGATTGCATCATCAGCGATTTTTACAATTGGACCCATAGTTTCTGGAATATTAATTGGATTTATGGATATCAAGTTTATATTATGGATTGACGTCGGATCTTTTTTAATTGCAGTTATTCCAACGCTTCTTATTACGATTCCTTCAATTTTAGGATCTTCAAAATTGAAAGATGAAGAAACTTCATTTATTCACGAAATGAAGGAAGGCTATCACATTATCATGCAAATTCGGGGCATGTTTGCCTTTTTCATGATGGCTATAATTGGCAATTTTCTTCTTAGTCCCTCAGGAGTACTTCGACCATACTTCATAAGTATTTATCATGGAGGTGACGCTAAGATATTGTCTTATTTATCTGCGGTTTCTCAAATTGCAATGATATGTGGAGCAATCTTTATCGCTATAAAAAAAAATTGGAAACATAAAAGCATCATTATGATAGTGGCTCAATTTCTTGTTGGAACGGGATATTTAATAACTGGTTTAGCATCTAAAAGTAATTTTGTAATAATTGGAGTCGGTTTGTTTATCCTTGCCTTTGGAATACCCATACTAAATAGCCTGTATATGACAATTTTGCAAGAAAAAGTACCTCTAGATAAGCAAGGAAGAGTGAATGCAATGGATATGGCTTTATCTTTTTCAATCATGCCCATATCAAGTCTGATCGCTGGCCCCCTCGCTGAATTAATAGGGATAAATATTTTATTTATCATATTGGCAGGGTCATATATGGTTATAACTCTCCTTTTTGCATTCTTTTCTGATTATAGGCAAGTAGATAAAGGGGAACTTTTATCTGATTACAAAGAACAAGGATAATTTGATGTTTTCCACTTTTTCCAACTGTTGTTTTTTATTATTTTCAAATTTCGAAGGGGATGAAAACCTTTTTAAACTTGAAATACCTATAATTCTATAGGTTTCAGTAATTTCGATAATTGGGGAAAATAAAAATGTATTATTACTATGATGCGAAAGTTTTACATCCGGGAAAATTTGATGATTCTGATTATAATAAAGGCAAAAATCAACAAATTCTCAAAAACTCCTTTCTTTTGTTTAAAGAAAATCCCATACAGGAGTCTATTTTTGTCGAGTCCTGATTTTTTCTAACACTTTTTTTGTAAAATTTATTAAACCTTAAAAAATGCTTCTACCTTTGTAATATAACACAAAATTTAAACAAATTAGGATTAAATACCCATGGAACTCCATGAACATTTGTATGAAGGAAAATTCAAGGAAATTGAACAAGAAATAGTGCAATTCTATAAAAATTATGCAAATAATCTTGGGAGAAATCTAAAATTATCCGTTATATATGCTTATCTCGTGATATATGATAGTTTAACTCAAAAACAATTAAAAAAACTTACCAAATATTCATATAGTACCATATCTACTGGATTAGCTCATCTGGTTCAAATGCGAGTGATAAAAAAAAACCTAATTGCTGGCACCCATACGCACTTGTATAAACTTCCATCATGTGAGTTCATCCCATTTAATTATCAACCTTTTTCCAATATACTCGAACGGCTTAATAATCTATTCAAATATATCAAACAAACCATCCAAAAATGTCACTCCTTGATGGATATTTATCCTGTGAAAAGTCAATTTTTTATTTATCGTCTCAATGGCATACTTAATTATATTCAAGCTCAACAAAGAAACTTCGCTATAAAAGGAAAAACAATATTTTTGCCTGAAAACGATAGATTATTACCAATTTCCCAAGAAATCACTGATTTTCCTCCCGAAATTGAAGCTATCGAATTTGATATTGTATCCTATCTTGTGGAAAATAAGTTTCTTTTTGATTCAAAACCTATTTTGAGCAAAATTATGGCTTATATCATGTTACGGAAGAATATAACTCAAAAAAAATTACAAGATCTTACTGGAAATTCCTCTGGTGCGGTGTCCCAAAAATTGAAACAATTGTTAGATAAGAATCTCATTAGTAGGCTTCCTTTTGAATCTCCTACCACTCCCCGTATTTTCCAAATCAAATATATATCACTTAACTATATGGATTTTATAATAAGGGATAATCGGATTATTTTCGATTTCACTCCCCGCTTAGAAGCAATTCAAAAATCCCTCATCGAAGAGAAAGAAAAATATTCATCTCTTCATGGTTATAACTCTATTTGTAGCAAAGTAGATCATTTAATCATCTCCACTCAGCGCTTTACTTCCGTTGTTGATTCTTTTTCCCAAGAAAGAAACATAGTTGCCGATTTAATAGAAGATACTGCATAAAAAAAAAATTCATTGCTAAGGTGTTAGAATATGAATTATTAAATAAATACAGCCAACTTGTGTTACTATACTTGACTATTTTTGTCACTTATTGCTTCATCAATTAATTCATTAGCCCGAATGCGTGCATCAAATGAACCCATGCTCTCGCCATTAATGGAAGCTATTGAGATCTCCCTTTCAGTTAATATGTCTACTGTTTTATGGCGTCCATTTTTTCGTACCAATTTCTTGATATCATCATTTGAAAGGACTTCCTTTTGCTCGGCGATGATTTCTTCCCGATAGATCTGTTTCTCTAAAATATTATTTTTTTTGTAGGCTTGTTGGGCGAATAATCGCAAAGGACCTTTCACCAAGTTGGGAACAATAATATTTGACAAAAATAGTAATAGCAATAGAGATCCAGTAGCGGTAAAATAAAAATCGTTTGTATAAGATCCCCAATAAAAAGGGAATATGATTGCAATGATGTAAAACAACCTTAAAGCCACTCTTTTTTTTATTAAAGAATCATGAACTTCGGGTTCAAGTTTTTTAAAACAATCAATACACAATTTTTTCACTGTACATGTATTGCAAATTAATTTTCCACATCCCGCACATGTTGGGTTTTGATTCAATGTAGATTCATGTTTTCCACATCGCTTACATTTATAGTCCTTTCGATGAATTCTATTGTACCACATTTTTTTCACTTTTTGTTGATAGAAATTTGTTCAAATTGCCTATTAAATTATTTGGCTAAAAGTTCAATTTGATCAATAATCGTGAGGAAAAAAATGAAAAAGAAAATAACCGCTTATCTGTAGGCATCAAAACGGGGATTTGGATCTAATTTCTTTAAAAGATCATCCATGCCTGGTTCTACACCTTGCATGAAAAGATAACCTTTATTAGGTTCGCGATAGGTTATTTCTCCTCGGAGATTTGTACCCATTATTTTGCGTACTTCATCGTAATTACGAGTTTGACCCAAAGTCCAGATCATTTTAGCATAAGCTGCGGAGGGCAACATATTCATTCCTTCCACCACTCCACGGGCTAACATATCTCGCCCCGTTTCATATACTCGAAGGTTTGATGATCCAAATAGGGGTTCAACAACCATACAAATGGGAATTTCTGCTTCTTTAGCTCGTTCAAGAGCTGGAAACATGTAGGAACTCACATGTCCTAATCCTGTACCTGTAATTACTACGCCATGATAGCCTTTATCAATGACTGAGTCCAAAATGTCGTTGTTCATTCCAGGATAGAAATACAACATCGCTACTCGCTCATCCATTTTATCATTGAGCCAAGTATCTTCTATATTTCCCCGAGGTTTCACATCATCTTTGAGAAATTTAATATTCTGATTGGCATCGATCATCCCAAGAGGGATATCACTTAGTGTGCGAAAAGCATCTCTTCGGGAAGAATGCATTTTACGGACTCTAACTCCGCGATGAATTAAATTGTAACTATCGCTGGAATTACCGTGCATACATACAACCACTTCTCCTAAATCTGCATGACCTGCAATTGTACTTGCATCCATAATGTTTAACGGTCCATCGCTAGAAGGTCGATCTGAACTTCTTTGGGACCCGACACATACAATTGGTGCTGCTAAATCTTGAAACATAAAAGAAAGAGCTGAAGCTGTAAATGCCATCGTATCTGTGCCGTGTCCAATAATTACACCGTTAGCTCCACTATCAAATTCCTTCATAATTTCCCGTGCTGTTTTTATCCAATACTCTGGTTTAAAATTTTCCGAAAGAATTCCATAGATTTTCTTGGGGGTTAAATTACATATATTCATTAATTCCGGAACAGCGGAGAATAATTCTTCGGGGGTGAAGGCTGGTAATACTGCTCCTGTACGGTAATCAAGTCTGCTGGCGACGGTTCCACCTGTGCCTAACAATGAAACATTAGGGAGATTAGGTTTGGTTTTAACTTCAACTTCTGGGAGTTTATAGGCTCCTTTTTGAAAACCAATTTCTTCCATTGTGCAGTCATCAGTAAGGAATACTCCAATATTATACCCTGTATCGACTTTAATAACCAAATATCCTTCTGAAGTGTTTTCACTGCGGGGTAATACAACTCCTTCATAGATTGCGTTCCCTTTTTGTATTTTAACTACACTCCAAACTCCAATATTTTCCTTGATCAAACGTTCTCGGAGTTTTCCTTGATATCCTGTAGGATCTTTTTCTATTTTCGTTTCGGTTGCCATGATACTCTCTCCTTAATTTGTAGCCTCCAATTGGGTTTGTACAAATGCATGAACCTTTTTACCGGGAATAGATCCTTTAATTTTCCGCATCAATATTCCCGTAATTTGATTGGTTTTGTACTGGATCAATTTAGATTCTGCAACTTGAATTAACTTGGCTTTAGATTTCTGAAATTTCTCAAATTCAGATAAGGCTTCAGAAAATTCTGTTTTTAGTTCCTCATCAGAGATTTTCTTGATCTTAAGATCATCCAAAATATCATCAATGGTCTTTTGGGGATTCTTGGCTTTTTGTTCCGTTATTTTCGGAACTTGAGCAAAGTCAAATTGACCTTCTTGGGCGGCTGTGAGGATATTGATCATATCAATTTTGGCTAAGGAATCAATTTCCACTTTATTGCGCCGTAAGGAAATCAGTGTGCTTTCTAAAAAGGTAAAAGCTCGTTTTGGATTAATTCGATACGTATTTACCATTTCTTCAAATATTTCTAATTTTTCATGACGAATAAGTTGCTCTACTTGCTTGAAAGAAAACCCATAATTCGCTTTATAAAATGCTTCGATATCCCACGGTTTTCGACCAATTGTGCTTTTTAAACCATGAATTTCTTCCATATCCATATCAATCATTGGAGTATCAGTATCTGGATATAATCTTCCCTTTCCATGAATTACGCGTAAGAATTCTGAATTTCCATCAAGAGTCGCCCTTCGAGTTTCTTGAGGGACTCCATCTAAGGCTATCTTAGATCGTTCAATCACCTTTTTCATAGCATGGATACACCATTTTTGAGACGCTACCGCCAAGAAGTAGGCATCGTCATCCCCAAGATTTAGTGCAGTTCTTATTTCTGAGTCCTTTTCCTTCGTTATTCTCTCAAAGAAATAATTCGAATCTGCTCCTTCACGTTTATATCGAAGTGCTTCTTTGTTAATTTCATGGGAGAGAAACATTCTATCGAGTTGAACTCCTGTGATAAGCGTTACTTTTTCCAAAATATCTAATCCAAAATCTTTTCCTGGTTGAATTTCTTCATTGTAAATACCCGCAAATTTGGGCAATCGAATGCCCATTACAACACAATCAGTTGGGATGTGATTAAATTTTTCGGACAAATCAGTATAAGTGTGTTCTAATGCCTCTTTAACAAGACCTCTTTCCTTCAAAGTATTAGCTATTTTAATTAACATGTCTTGGCGTAAAACTTCATAGCAGCACCATTTTCCAAATAAATTCAGGTTTTGTACTCCTTTCAATTCCACCCGATCACCCCCGGCAATACTGATGTTCACATCTTGTCGAGCGGCTCCAATTCCTCGTTTTCCAATTCCACTTATCCGAAGGGTTAAACCAATTAAACGGGCCGTTTTTTCCAGTTCTTTAGGAGTATCAACATCGCGATGATCTGTAATTACTTCGACTAAAGGCACACCGAGACGATCTAAACTATAGTGGACAGTTCGCCCTTGATTTTCAGTTTTAATGCGTCTTGCACTGTCCTCTTCCACCGTAATGTTAGAAATTCGAATTTTTTTCCCGTCCAGCATTAAATAGCCATCTCGACCCACAATAGTTGTGCGTTGAAAACCCGTTGTAATACTGCCATCTAAATATTGTTTCCGGGCAAAAATAATTTCATCCACTAAAGCAGACATATCAAACCAATGAGCTAACTTATATCCTTGTTTGATTGCACTGAGGTCAGGCCAATGAGGGGGCATTTCATCTTGTTCGTAAATACAACAGTTATGTTCCCATGCATTATAAATGCATCGGTAGCCTTTTTCATATTCTATCAGCATACCTGGATCAAAATCGCCCATTTCGCCCAATACTGGGCGAAAATAGCGTTCAAAGCGATAATCGGGGGCACGATTACTTTTGACTAAATCTGGTGGACAAAAACAAAATAGTTTTCGGTTGTCAGGAGAAATTATCTGATGATGTACTTCTAGTCCAGCATGAAAACCTAATTTTTCATAATCCACTTCTTTTGGATCGAGCATATCTTTCACTTTTCAAGTCTAATCATTTAAAAAATCAAGAATCTTCAAATCAGTTATATATGGTTATGGCAATGTCAAATGTTTTAAAAAGTCGTGGTTTATTCATTCCAATATCTAAATAAAAAAAAATGAGTTTTGGATTACTTATTCCATCATTCGGATCTATCAAATTACTTTTATTCCATTTATTAAATGATTTATATGTTTCAATTTTTTTTTTGAAGTTATTTATTGAGAACTTAATTTTTGGAAAGTTTTTTGTGAAGTGCTAAGTTTTTTTCTTTATGGAAGGAACTCAACGGAAACGTCTTTTAAGTTTAGACACTTCTCGAGGCTTTTATACATGTGTCATTATCATCGCTCACGCTTTTTCTCATCTAATGTTTTGGGATATGAGCCTAATTGCTTTAGAAGACTTTTCGATTGTTGCCATTATTATTTTATCTCCAATTATCATCATCGCGACTTGTGCACCAGTATTTGTTCAGATCTCAGCAAGTGCATTATCGTATAACTTTTATTTAGATGTTCAGAAATTCATCCAATCCCAAAAAGAAATACATACTTTATCTGAAAATCCAACCTCGATCTCGTTTAGAAATCCCATGTTACTCCGCATTATTAAAAAGAATCTCATCAATTATGCCGTTTTACTTGGTGCCTCACTTCTTCATGTATTTCTTTTTCATTATGGGCTTCATTGGAATGGTACCGTACAACACACGATCCTAACTGGTATTATTGAAACGGGAAAAATACTTCCCATCAATTATGAGGTCTTTTTCCAAACTGATGCGATCGGTCTTATCGCCATGAGTGGAATTTTTAATGTGGGCTTAATTAGCCTTTTATTATGTAAAGAAGGTTTTTATAAGCCTAAACGTAATTTAATGATACTTTTTGGCTTGGTTTTTGGATGGTTTATCCTTTCTCCTATACTACATTTGGTTTTCGATGATCTTTTCTGGGAAAGTCTCAATGCGGGTCAATATGGGATTACTCTACTATTAAAACTCATTGTAGGGCCTCCTCAGAGCATTTTCCCTAATTTTGCATTTGGATTTGTTGGGATTATCTATGGCTTTGCATTTGCTCAAGGAGAAAACTATGCCTTCTTTAAGAAGTCTTGTGGATTTTTAGCAATAATCTTTCTTGGAGCTGCTGGTATAGTTGTATTATTAAATGGATTTAGTCTTTCCCCTGATTCATTTGGTCTGTTTCTTCCTCTTGAAATCCAACTTCTCGATTTTGCAGTTATTCAAATCTTAACCCTTCTTTTCATAAAAAAAATTGAATTCTCCTCTACCTCACCAGAAATTCTGCGAAAAAGGACTCGTATCTTTCGTCAATATGGAAGTGTCACTATGACAGTCTATATGTTTGAGAGTGTGTTATGCCTTCTCAATATGTTGTGGTTCATCCCTCTTTGGAAACTGCTACCACAGACATCCTTTATATTACATCTGGAAGTGTTTACATTTGTTGCGATGCAATTATCTTTATGGTATGGTATTACTACGCTATGGAAAAGATCAAAGTATAAGTTTTCAGTTGAATGGTTTACTGTCCTCATACGAAAAAAAATACTGAAAAATTAAATAATTCAAATAAAAAAGAATACTGGATGATTATATTAGCCATCTTGCTAAATCAAATAAATTATTTGCCTCGTTCCCTTTTTTCTTCTTATTTTGAAATCTGAAATTCATTGAGTATTTCATTTGTATCTTCTCCTGCTAACGGAGCGGATTTTCGAATGGAAAGCGGGGTACGGGAATACTTGATTGGAGTTCCTAAATTTAAAATCTTTCCAAAATGTGGATGGAATTCTTCTGTAATCATATTGCGAAATCGTAATTGTTCGTGATTTATAGCTTCGGAATATTCCAACACTGGGGAAACACACGCTTGAACTTTGTGAAAAATTGATTTCCATTCTTCTTGAGTTTTTGTGCTGAATTTTTGACTTAACAATGAGTATATTTTTTCTTTTTCATCTTCAAGGACATTTAGTTGCGATTTCAATTCTGAAAGCCCCAAAGTATCGCATAATTGAAACCAAAACTTTTGTTCCAAACTGCCAATTGCCATATATTTCCCATCTTTTGTGCGGTATATTGTATAATTTGGAGTATTTCCATTAAAATTGCTTAAAGATTTTAGATTATTCGCTAAAACTGATGCAATGCCGAGTGGATTGAATGCAAAAGCACTATCTAACATTGAGATGTCGATGTACTGTCCCTTGTGATCTGAATTATTCCTTCGTTCAATTATTGCTCCAAGAATCCCAATTGCGGAATAAAAACCTCCACTAATATCTGAAATTTGATACATGGGGAGTTGAGGTGGTTTGTGTTCTTGTCCTTGATTTTTTTCTGTTTTTTGATAGGGCACAAAAAGGTTTCCCGATAGCCCTGCGAAGTTAATATCATGGCTGGGAAAATCGCTATGGGGTCCCGATTGACCATATCCTGTAAGAGAACAGTATATTATCTGTTGATTTAATTTTCTTACCGTGTTATAATCAATTCCTAATTTCTTAGTTATTCCTGGACGAAATCCTTCTATGATAACATCTGCAGTTTGTGCTAAAACCAGAAATTTTGCTCTCTCGTCTGATTTCTTCAGATTTAATCTGATTGATTCCTTATTTCGCATTAAAATCGTATCAAAGATAGGTTGTTTGATATTTCCTTTTTGATAACATGGAACAGAGGTTGGGTAGGAAAAATTGGGCTCTTCTATTCGTATTACTTTCGCTCCCAAATCTGCAAGAATCATTGTACAATAAGGTCCGGGAAGTAGTCTCGTTAGATCTAAAATCTTTATGTTGGCTAATGGTAATTTCATAGTTGATATTTGACTTAAATTAATTAAAAAACTTTCAAATTCAGTAATATTAGGAAAAAAAATTTATTAGTTCTACCAATAGTAGTGTCATGATGGCTGAAAACAATAACATTTACCGAAAACTACAACAAAGGTTGGATAAACTTCCAATTGGTTATCCTTCAACCGAATCTGGCTCTGATATAGATCTTTTGAAGATGCTTTTTACTCCAGAAGAAGCAGAAATAACCATTCATTTAAAATTGGCTCCAGAAAATCTCCCTACAATAATTAAACGACTTCAAAAACATCACATTTCTATTGAAGGATTGGAATCAACTCTAGATTCTTTAGGTGATAGAGGTTTGATAACGACTCATATAAATAGAAGTGGAATAAAGTATTATGCAGTTACCTTTCTCGCCATCGGTATTTTTGAATTTCAAGTTAACCGCATGACGAAGGAATTCTATGCTCTTTTTAAAAAATATTTAGATGAAGCTTTCCGCGATGAGATTTTGCAAACAAAAATTCCTCAGTTGCGAACGATCCCTACGGAAGGAAGCATTGCTCCGGATCTCCCAATTAGCACTTATGATGATATTCGAGCTATAATTAATGAATATACAAAACCCATTGCAGTGGCAAATTGTATATGCAAACAAGGGGAAGATCTTTTAGGAAACCCTTGTAAGGTGACTAAAAACCGTGAAATTTGTTTAGTTTTTGGTAGTGCTGCACGCAGTTATGTTCAAAAGGGGTGGGGGAGAATGATCACCAAAGATGAATGTAAAACAATCTTAATTAATGCTGAAAAGGATGGACTCGTGGTTCAACCTTCCAACACTCAAAAATTATTTGCTATATGTTTGTGTTGTGGATGTTGTTGTGAAATTCTTTCTTCAGCTAAGCCCCTTGATAATCCTGTTCAGTATTTTGCAACTAATTATCATGCGATTGTTCATGAAGATCTCTGCATTGGGTGTGGTCGTTGCAAACAACGGTGCCAAATGGATGCCATTCAAATTGTGGATAAAAAGAGTATAGTTGATTATACGCGATGTATTGGGTGTGGTATCTGCGTTCCAACGTGTCCTAAAGAAGCAATTGTTTTAGAAAGGAATAAAAAAGTCAAAGTTCCACCAAAGAACAGTGCTCAGCTCTACTTGAATATATTAAAGAAGAAGGTTGGAAATGCTAAATTTATGCTAATGTTAACTAAACAGTTGCTAGGCAATAAGATGTAATCTTAATGTATTTTTTTTTAATTTTTCTGAATTTGAAAACTGAAGCTTTTTCTAGATCCCCTACCAATTGTCATACATCATGGTGCAAGAACCTAAAGTTTTACTTGAAATGGATGATACCGGACAAATTGCCACTTTGTGGTTAAATCGTCCTGAAAAAATGAATGCTCTAAATTGGGCGATATTTTCTCAACTCGCAGACCATCTTGATGCACTAAGTTTCAATAAAAAAGTGCGGATTATCTTACTCAAAAGCAAAGCAAAAGTCTTTTCTGCAGGAATAGATTTGAAATTTTTAGCTGGACAAGATCCTACGGCACCAAAATTTGATTTTACTGGGTCACCCTTTCGTTACGGTATGAAAACCACATTGCAAAACATTTTTACTAAGATTGCAACTCTCGAAATACCGGTTATTGCCGTCATCGATGGAATTTGCTATGGATCTGGATTTGAACTCGCTCTTGCTTGCGATTTTCGTTATGCAACGACTCAATCTACATTTCAAATGAAGGAATCCTATCTTGGTATCATTCCCGATCTTGGTGGATCAACACGACTTTCGCGTTTAGTGAATGTTTCCCACACAAAGGAACTATGTTTAGCGGGACGATTGGTGAATGCAATTGAAGGATTTCGCATGGGATTCTTAAATGGAGTTGCAAATACTCCTGAAGATTTAGAGGGTGATGTAAATTCTATGGTTCAATCTCTTCTTCGGGCTGCTCCTCTTGCAGTTGGAATGGGAAAACGAATGATAGATGCATTATACACAGAATCCTGTGCTGAAGGGCTAGATCGAGAGGCCATGGTGAATTCGGTGTTAATAAATACGAAAGATTTCAAGATCGGAGTTGCTTCATTTTTCGATAAAGAAGATCCGAAGTGGCGGGGAAAGTAAAAAAATTTCTTTTTTGAAGAAATCACTTTTTTTCTATTTTCCATCCACAGGATTTTGAATTTTAATAGTAAAATTATTGAAAGGGATAATTAATAGAGCCACGAAAGGAAAAGACTAATAAGGTGAAACGCAAATTTATTGCTATTGGTTTAAAATTTATACCAATAAATTAAAGTGAAAACTATGAAAGACATGGGACAATTACTTGGTGCAATCTTCTTATCCGTTATAATCACCGGATCTGGTATGTATATTGCCTTTCCTTATCTCTATCCAACCTTAAAAAGTGATAATGCAGATCTTGTAACCCAAGATGATATCAAAGATTTTATTACAGCGGATAATTTAACAGCAGATGAAGGAATTCTTCTTCAATCCAAATATCAACAGTTTACTGATCATGCATACATACAAAGTTCTCAAACATCACTTCTGGAGATACCTGGAACCAAAATGAATATTACAATTCAGGAGAATTCTCGAATTTCTGCTGTCTTTTCTACACCTACATCTCTCTCCTTGACAAGTACGGCAGATCGAGTTATTAGTTTCCAAATCATTTTGGCAATTGAAGGAGTTGGTAACATTTCCACCTTAGTTATTAGTGTAGATGATGAAAATGATATCAGTTATTATCGCATTCGTACAGATCATATTCATCTCTATTATGAAACAGAGGAACTCCCTGCAGGAGTTTATAATATTCAAACTTTTTATAAAAGTTTCATTGATGCTTCAGGAGGTGCGTTGATGCTTTCGGATAATCCTGAAAAAGATTATCCAAGAATATTACTTGTCCAAGAATTAAAATAAATATTCCATGGACTTTTTTTTCCGAATTATCCCCCGCTCATAGGCGGAAATAGTGATATCGTAATCGATTTATGATGTTGATCTTTCCCATTCTGTTTTAGATCACAAATTGAATTAGATGCGACATGGATGAAATTTTTTCTTTGTTTTTCAGGTAAAGAAAGAAGTTTTGAAATATATTGGTCAATCGTAGTATTTGTTTGCTTTAAAAAGGTGAAAAATTGATCCACCGATGTTGGGGATGAGAACCTATAGGTTTTTTCCTTAAATCCAAAGATTTTAGGTAAATTTGCATATAATTTCAGTGTGATATTCATAGCCCAAATCTAACCTCCTCCGACAGGGGGAAAAATAAGAATGGTCTTAACATCTGGAGAGATTATTGTGTTCAAAGCGATATTATTGAAGAGGATTCGCCCATCAATTATTATCTTCACATAGGGTTGGAGGTTTTGATTGGCTTCGTCCACTACATTTTGATAAAATTCTTCACCATTCGGATAGGATTTACGGAGAATTTGTAAAAGATCATCCACTGATTGATTTTCGGAAAAATTGATGGAAGTTTCCTTAATACCGATAATTTCTCGTAAATTCGCAAAAAATTGTACCCGTAGGGTAAATGAAGCGCCCATCAATATTATTTCGCGGTCAGATCTAAAATAAGTTTTGCTAGTTAAAATAAAGAAGAAAGAAAAAATGAATTACTCAATATCAATTTCCTTAGATTGTTCCAAAGTAGAAACCTTTCCTTGATTCGAAGATTCATTATTCTCCCAATCTTGAAAATCTTTGTCTAATACTAACATAAATCCTGTCAAATCTTTTGCATTGGAGATAATCAGGGTATCTTGTTCTAATTTGAAGCCGGATAAATTATCTTTATTATCCAATAAGGTAGTTATCAATTCAATACGACTTAATCCTAAAATTTGTGCGACGTCGTTGATCTTGACATTATTACTCACTTCAAATAAATTTTCCAGTCGTTTCATTCGAATTTCAGTTGGAATCTGATCAAGATTTTGTCGGTTGCGTTTATCGCCGATATAGAAGGTCTTTCGTTCAAATAAATAACGTTCTTTCAAAGTTTGATACCTTTCCCTATCAAAATAGCCCAAAATCTTCCGATATTCTAAATATTCATGGAATAAATTATAATCAACGATAGAAAGGAGTATAGAAATAAGAAGCAAGATAATTCCTGTTTCTAATTCATAACTACTTGATAATAAAACTAAACTAGCAATTCCACAAATCAAAATAGCAAGTGGAAATAATATACAACCAAAAATGATAAATGAAATGAAATTAGTAAGTAGGGCAGATAATCGCCGGTAAACATCACTAGTTAAATGCTTATCATCTTGCTCTAAATAAAATTGTAGATGCTGTGAATCACCATTCAGGCATACATTGTATGCTTGTAGATTTGGTAAATATCCACGTTTTTTACTTAAATAATATGCAGGTATGGGTCTTCCGCACAATGTGCATTCATTAGTGGTGATTAATGGGCGATAATTTTTAACATAGAGTTTGAGAAGAGGATTTTGGATAAGAATTGTTCGTTCTTTCAATAGAGAGAAGGCAGAATCCTTTTTATCACCTAAAATTGCCCTGGCCTTATCGCTTCTAAATATTCCGATACTAATTCCAATAAACAGTAGAAGAATGCCTAACAGTATCATTAAAATTCCTAATGTGGCGTCTCTATAATAACGAGTTCGTTCATCAATATAAATTCCCCATCCAATTGTCCATGAAATAAATAGTGCCACGAAAATTACCGGAAACAGATATTTCTCCATAAATTGCAATCGTAATTTTCTCAATCGTCTATATGTTTCATAGAGAACATAATCATCATCCGTATCCATATAAAATTGAATATGGGCTTTGTCATCTTTTAAGCATACATGATGCTTTTGCAGTGAGTGGGCTTTAAATTTCGATTTTCCTAAGTAATATGCAGGAATCGCACGTCCACAAACATCGCACTTCCCGAAATCTGCTTTATGATATTTTTTATATATGTTATTGTATTTTGTAGTTTGTATATCACTCATGATATTTCCACATTTTTGTAACTTTTTCAGTAAATAGAAGTTATATTTTTTCCCAATAAGTCTTTTGTAAAGCTATTGGTTTTGCTGAACTTCTAGAAACGTTCTATCTTCTTACCTCATTTCTTTATATAACAAATGAAGATATTTTGATTGATAAAAATGCAATCAACATCTGATGAAATTAAATCGTATCGGAATAATGCCTTACATGATTTTGGAAATGCCATTCAAGATTTACTCGTGCCTTACTGGGTGTATTATCCCTTCAAAGCGCTTTTTTCTGTAATTGTTGCTTATTTATTACCTTCAATGCTGACATCGAGTGGAATCTCTTATGTATTGGATGATTATGGTGTCGCAATTCCTTTAATATTGGGGGGTGGTATAATTATCTTTGGATTTCCAGTGATTGTGAAATATTTCAGATATGTTTATCAAATGCGGAATACAAGCGCTCAAATTAATGATTTCCACTTCAAGAAGGCAAACCGCTATGAAATTTTGCGACTCTGTTTCATGGCTTTCTTGATACTCATGATTCTCGTTTTCATTGCTCTACTACTCCAAATGACTAATCAATCATCAGGATATTATGATTATTACGGAACCTACCGGCGAAATACTAATACTGGCCAAATAATTTCTTTAGGTATATTAGGGATGCTGATTGTGTTCGTCTTTTTGATCACAAAAGTTTTCTCAATCCTATCGATTATTGAGTTAAACCTATGGATAAAGGTTCAAGTTTATGCTGATCCAACAAATTTTGAGTTGATTTCCCTTGAATCAGGTTTAAATTTGATGAAATTGGGATGCATTATTTCATTTGTATCAGTACCCTTGGGGGATGCGCTATTCAATGTTGGCATTGCCAGATCGGGAAACGGTTTCAAGAAATTGGGGAATTTTCGTGATACAAATCTTAAATCTGATACCTTGGAAAGGGAGAATTCAACAAATTCTATGCACTTAAATCAACAAATGGAAATAAGTTCTCCTAAAAAAACTTGGAATCGCGAGCGATTCTGCCAATGTTGTGGTTCTCAACGATCGGAAGATAATGCGAGATTCTGTTCCAATTGTGGGGTGTTTTTCCAACCATCTCCCGTGAAAAATAGTTGATAAGTTAACTATTTTATTTCCCAAAAAATATGAAAGTTCGAAAGTCTTTCCTCATCTCTTTTAAATAAAAAATCGATTTGTAATATATGGAATCAATACTTAAAATGTCCAATAAACCTCTAAAACATTACTTTTTTTCCAGAATTTTGCTCTATCCATTAGAAATATTGTGTAATGTGTGGGTATTTCTCCTTATTCCGCTATATATAACTTCTGTTAATACTGACACTGTAAAATCGATTCATCACATAACTGAACCAATCTGGATTAGTTTTGTAATCCTTGGTGTAGTTAGTTTTATCGGTTTTTCTTTTAGTGCCGTAAAAATATTTGTAGATTCAAATTTTGTTTCGTTTCAAGCAGGATTTAAGCAATATAAACTATTTCTTTTGCTGATATTTCTTTTCATGATAATTCAAGGAGTTCTCCTTACAATATTTATGTTCAATTTTAATTATTTACATACTGCTTATGACTTCCATGTCATCAATGGTCCTGCTTTCATGTACAAAATATTTAGCTCAAATTATCGTCTTTTAGTTATTTCCTCTATTTTAAGTGTATTCAATCTTATACTAATGAAAATTTTACATTATAAATTAATTGGGTATTTAGATGGATTATTAAGCGAAACCATTTCCAATGCGAATCGTCCAGAAGATTCCAAACTGTTATCGCTTTCTAGTGCACATATGAGAATAGGGGTAATAATATCACTCTTCATCCCCATGATTGGTAATACTATCTATTTAGCTGGTCTTCACGAAGTACAAGCGTTAGTACCCCATAAAAGGAAGTAAAGGCACTCGTCCTACATCAACAGAAAAAATTTTTTTTTTCCTTTTCTCTATAATTCATTTCAAAAAATACATTTCACAATTCCAACACTGAATAAACACTCGTTACAATTTGGAGAGTTTCCCAAACAATCATTTTCATTGGTATTGATATAAAAACAATCTAAACTTGAATATGTGCAATCTCCACACCATTCAGCGGTTTTTCTCATGTCCCTTAAAAACTTCTTCAATTCGGTGAATTTTTTCGAATTATATAATTCTTCAATGGAATGGGTTGCTAGGCTACCATATTGGAAAGGTATTTCATCCCGGATGTGATCGTTCACATGAATTTGATGAGAGTGTAATAAATTATAGCAAGGGACTAGCTCGCCTTGAACATTTATCAGTATAGCCTTCTTAGCCGCATAAGGGCATTCTCGTCGCGTTAAATCGGGAAAAATAAAAGGGAGTTCTAAACGAATTTGATAATCATCAGCCAAAGTTTGCACTTCATGGAAAATTCGTTTAGTATCTTCAATAATCGCCAATTTCTGATAATTTCCAATGATTGCGGGAAGATTGATATCAATCCCCGATTCGCGTGCGAGGGTGATTTTTGCTTTAGATTTTGCCAGTAACTTTTCTGGCCCTCCCTTGTTTGCTTTTGTGTATAATGTGCTTTGAATAAGGCTTGAAAAGTGATCCCACGTCTCTTCCAAAATTTGACGGGATATTTCCCAACTTTCTTTTGATTGGGGAATGTAAAGTGTTTCTTTAATCATTTCTTCATGATAAGGTAGTACATGAGAAATAAAAATAGAATCCACTTTCAAATTATGACAAAATTCAATTAAATCCGGTAGATCATAAAGATTTGATCGCATTACTACGGATTCGATGGCCAACTCTTGAATTTTGTTGCTTTGTCGGAAGGTTGAAAGATTTTTCAAATTGTTTAATACATCCTCACTTGCTCCTTCTCGCATTTTTTGCAAACGGTTGAAATTAGAGGTATCCAATGATACGACAATTCGATTGATTCCATATGGAAGAATTTGAGTTAGCAATTCTGGAGTCAACAATGCTCCATTTGTGGTAAAATCAATTAATCCTGTGGGAGGGAGATGTTTTCTGGTAATTTTCAAAATTTCTAAAAAATCGGGGTGCATTAGTGGTTCGCCTACTCCGTATAGAACAATTTTTTTCACATTTGGAAATGCTTCTTTGGCTATCTTGCGATATAGGGATATATCAATTGATTTTGAATGATTTTCGCGCCCATTTCGTAGACACATTGCACAACTAAAATTACAGAGTGTAGATATTTCTATTTGTAGTATTTCAGGGTAGGTTGGGATATCCGACATAATAAATCCTTGTTTATTTTAAAGTAGGGGGATTCAAAAAACAACGCATAATAATACAAAAAAGAAATCTCACCTCACCCTATACAACTTCATCAATCGATAAGGGGAAAATGTTCGAAATTATTGGTAAATTCCACATTTTTATAATCCATTTTCTTGGATAGCCCATGCAGGACGAATATTTGATCCATAAATTTTCCGAAGTTAATGAAAATCTGTCGAGATGGAAAGAAAGCAGGGTAGAGTTGAACTTTCTGTTCAGGGTTGGTCCCTTGTAAGAAAAGATTGAAAAACTGTTTTCCGCCGCTCATAAATTCCGAAGCGGTTTGAATCAACACCATTCTTTGGATCTCTTGAAATTGAATTGTTTGAATTCCTGTAATTATTTTTTCCTTATCGCAATCAATTATTAATGGTTGGAGGAAAAACGCTCTTGACAAAAAAACAAAATAATCTATTATTATTCCAATCCCAATCGAAAAGCTCATAATCACCAATCCAAACCATGATGGGTGAAAAAAAACCAGATTAATAATCCAAACTCCCACTAAAAAGATAATAAAGCATCCAAAGACAATGATTTTTATTAAATTGTAATAATAGATTATAATCTGATCTTCTTGACTGGAGATATGGAACTTTTTGGATTGGGTCAATTCCGATGTTTCTATGAGCTCTCGATAACTGGGGAGTAGTGTTGATTTTTTAAATGGATCATATCCATTCATGATTGAACTTTATCGTCTCAACCTTAAAGTATTATTCGCGTGGTTTAAACTACCACTATTCAAATCGAACTAACACTTCTTAACATGATTTTCAGATATTCAATGATTATTTGTGTTAGTTACTTTTAAATAGTGGTAGTTATTTAAATAAGTTTAATGTGAAGTGTTAGTCCCATTGACAAAGGTGTAAAAAAATTGTCACATGGAAAACGCTATTCAGCAAAAGAACGAAAAGAAATTTTACTTTTTTTGGAAACCCATACTTATGAAGAGACTGTGAAGGAATTTGAAGTCTCTCAAATGACTCTCGCGAGATGGGTTAAACGGAAAAAAGAACGGGAAACTCGTTTTCCAACCTACTCGTTTCCAGAAGCACAAATTCCTGAAATCCAAACATTGATAAAAATATTAGAATTGATGGATGAAATTAATACGGTGTTCCTCGTTTCCTCCACTGGACAACTTCTAACTTCTCCCAAATCTCCTCCAAACATCGATCAAACTCGGATGGTTCCTCTTATTTCAAAATTACTTGCTACCATTGATGTTTATTCTCAAGATCTGCTTCAAGTCATTGATCAAAAAGCACAATTTCCAGAAAATATTCCCCTATTTTCTGAAATTTTGATCAAAACTGCTTTTGGAGTGGTATTTGTCGTTGGATTAAGTCCCAAAGTCGTAATTATGATGATTTTCAATAAATCCTGCTCCACAGAAGATATTTTTAGGAAGCATCATCAATATATTACTCAAATCTTGACTGAACTTAAGAAAACGCTCTGAGGGATATTTTCAGGGATTTTTTTCAATAAAATAAAAAATGATTTAAAAAAATTATGCTTCCCATTGATGCTTCACGGGACCCAAGATTAAAATTAATACTGCAGGAATTAATACCAATAGTCCTCCCCATCCATCAGTAAAAATTTCCAAGATGATTCCAAGCACTAACATTTTAGGGACTCGATATTTACCAAATTTCCAAACATCGTTAATTAATCCTTCCCAATCTTTTTTACCACACATGATAGCAAAAGGTTTTATAAAAATGCCTGCCAATGCTAAGGAGATTGCTCCTCCGATAATTGCCCAGACAAATGCGCCAACATATCCATATTCGGCTAAATTCACTGCTGCTACAATTATACTTACTATTATGTTAAGTACAATTAAAATCCAACTTAATTTTCCCGCTAAGGAAATAAATGGTTCTAATGTATTCCACGTACTGGGATTATAATTTGGAGATGCAGTAGTGGTGGTAGTTGGGCTGTTATTCGTTGCTGTGACGTTTCCTTCAATGGGTTTTTCTAGAGATTTTTGGTTGACTTGAAAACCACATTGTTGACAAAATTGCACTCCGTCAATGGAGGCCCCACAGCTTGGACAAAACTTATTTTCTTCAGTCATATTAATACCTCTGTACTACTACTTTGAACTTCATTCTCTAAAAAGCTTCTTCTTGAACACTTTCCAAAGGAACTTTCTGATCGGATTCCTTAATTTATGGTTCAGTATTTCTGCATTGAATGTCCCAGAAAAAAAAAGATTAAGAGTTTCTACCTTTTAACTCAATTATCAATCTCTATACGTGCGATACTATTTTATTCAGCGTTTATTTGCCTTCATCCAAAGAAACTAAAAAATTTTTACGATTTGCAGTTTTTTTTATCTCATGCATATAATCTGGAATGAATGGAAAGAAATCTCCTAATAAATCCGTTGCTTTTCGAAAATGGGCTTTATTTATTACACCCTTCTCCATTTCCTCAATCTCTTGTGTAAATGCCTTGTTAAACCGTTTTGTAAAGGATTTTAATGCCTTTCGCAATGATTTAGATGCTTTTGTAGAGATGATAATAAATAGCAAAGGAGAATTCGCTTCTCTTTGTAACAATAATACGGCCTTCTCGAGATGAATCTCATGGATATTTCCCTTTTGAAGAGTTGCATTGAAAATGGCATCCAACCCAGTGCATAAACCTGAAAATAATGTATCATTAACTATCGGTGTTGCATTACTTTCTCGCCAATTATAGGAGTATATTGTCATTCCTGATTTAATTTCTAAAATATGTAAGTGGAGTGTTTTAAATGGGACCATAAATGCCAGTTCCGGAAATTTAATGAAATAGTAAGTAAGATAGCCGAAACCTATAATTGAAAGACCTGTGTTAATAAAAGGACTTATCAAATTGAACTGATATGTAAAAATTCCCCTAATTATGATTACTAATGTTGCAATTAATGCATGGAATGAAGTTTGTTTTAAATGTTTTGGCACTTCAAAATAAATACGTAAAGTTAAGAATAATAAAAGC
The DNA here is from genome assembly GCA_025839675.1 of Candidatus Lokiarchaeum ossiferum. Classification (GTDB taxonomy): domain Archaea; phylum Asgardarchaeota; class Lokiarchaeia; order Sigyniarchaeales; family Promethearchaeaceae; genus Lokiarchaeum; species Lokiarchaeum ossiferum. Next base: position 2,651,416 of record CP104013.1, on the reverse strand, counting down.
CCTGCCCAGAAAAGTGACATCAATGAAAACAAAATTTGCAGATTTCCTTCTTTATAGGAGATCTGGAAAATACCACCTGTATATTCAAACAAAGAAAAAGTATTTTCAAAATCAAAAGCACTGATGATCATCATTCCTGCTAGAAATGCCCATAAAACCATTTTGGGTGTATTAACTCTTTCGCGACACACGAAATCTACAAACCAATTTGTAAATAATACCTCGATACTCATAAAAATGATGAACATCGCAAAAATTGTGTAGGATAAATATAGATTTGCTATAGTAAACAGCAAATTCGCTATAGCCACAGAAAAGAAGAGTAATGATAATATCGCCAGATGACGATATCTGGTGCGGATGTAACTGGACAAGACGACAAAGAATAACACAAACATCACAAATGTCGTCAGTAAATCATTCAACGCAAAAAGAGTCCAGTTCACCATCGTCGTAATTATAAGACTGTTACGTCCTATAAATTCTGATCTTTTAGATTTATTATTGAAAAAAAAACACTGTAGTATCAACTATTGATTTAAATATTGAAAAAAATTCGGATTATCTGTCTAATCCTTCCTTTTTCCTTCTCCATAATAGGCTCAATGCTCCAATCAGACTGAAACCAAAAATCAATAATGAGGAAAATTCCGAAATTTTCAAACAAATATCTTCCCCATCCGATAACTCGGTTGTATCTTTTAGCACTGTGGAAGTTATTATATCTGATACTTTCGTGTTTATTGGCGGAAAATCGTTGATTGATACTATTATTACTACTCGTAACTCATATCCTGAAGTGTGCGTGATAATTACTTCCAATGGATAAATTCCTACTTGAAAAGTTGAATTGACGGAAATAGTTCCATTTACGGCGATAAAGAAAATATTTTGGATTTCTCTAACTTCAAATCCTCATTGAGGAACAAAAACATTTCTGAATAAGCAATACAAGTTTGAAGGTGATGTGGTTTTAAATCAATTTTTAGTACATTTTTGACTCCATTCCATTAATTATGAGAAGGAACAATCAATTTTCCAATGGTTTTTAGGATATTTCTCTAATTTTTATTAAAAATGATTCCCAATTTTGTTCCTCAAAAATCATATCAATAATGCAAGTAGTGTTATCATTTGATTCTATGTGATAATGAAATAAAAGTGGTTTAAATGGATTAAAGAATATTATAATGACTCATAATGCATAAAAATAGCTAAAAATGATAACACTTTAATAGCTTATCTACCATTATTTTGATAATTATTAACTAAAAAAAAAATGATGACGATGAACTATAAACAATTTTATCAACATCTCATAGAAAGTACCCTTCTTTGGATATTCAGTTTGGCGGGATTTGCTCTTTTTATTCATGCATATCGTATCGAAATGTCTGTTACTGATTTTGATGAAGGGCTAGCCCTTGCTGTTTTTATTCCTTTGTTCGCCTTCTGCATTTATTATTATTTCATGCTCAATACCTTCACTCATAACATCAAAAATAGCTTACTGCTTCCAACTGAATCCAATATTCCAGAAGAGATCATTAAATTTGTTATTATTTGCTTGGATTTATTTTTATACACAACTTGGCAGATTGAGCCTATGGATAATACCTTGATATGGTTCTTTCTGATTTTCAATGGTGTATTCTTGATTATTTATTTCTTATCGATAAAAATTTCTCAGAAGGAAGAGCTCAATCAATATTATTTGACACAACAAAAAGCCAATCCTCAGCTATCCCTTTTAATCGTTGGTGGAGCCCTGATTTTTAGTCTTCTGTCATTATGGAATAATTTTATTGTCTTTCCAGTCTCGATCTTATATGGAATATATATTTCGGTAAAAATCAATCACTTTTTTAATCTTCAAGATCAAAAAAGTGTCGTCCTTCATTTTTTGGTAATTTTTGGATTGGTGAACATGATTTTTTGGTTATCGGCAAGCATTACACACACAACCCGTGTAGTCGTTGATCATCTCGCTCTCCCTTCCCTTTTACAATATATTCCAACTATATTTTTTGGAGTTAATATCGCAATAATGTTTCGCTTGAAATTTTATAATATGTGTCAGCAATTGACCTTTATTCCCTCTCTCATCCCTGAAACTGGTCCCAATAATCTCCCTCCATATTATCAGGAAGATATTAGCTCTCCACGATCAAATTTTTCGCAATATCAGTGTCCTCAATGCGATACAAAAATCGATGAATCCATTTTGAGTCATTTGTCCCATTCAATTTCGTTATTTTGCCCTCATTGCGGAAATAGAATATTCCAACACGATTTAGTTTCCAAAACTCCTCAACAAATAGTTACTGAACACCAGAAGATCTTAACTTCTCTAAACCAAGGAAAAATGGATCGCGATATTTAAAAAAACTTGAAATCATAAGAAGGGATCAAAATCGGAAAATCTAGTGAGGAGAAAATCGCATTTACCAAGCGTCTACTAATTATGGGTGTATCCTATCGTGATATCCAAGTCAATTTAAAAATCAAATATGGCTCTGGTATGTCCAATACTACATTGCAAAATTTACATGTAGAAGTGAAACAGGAAACTGAACGGGAAGATCGTATTCAACAATTAGAAAATGAACTCAGATTGTACAAACAGATGTACTTTGAATTATTGGAATCGGTAAAAAAATATATTTCCTAGTTCCTTTTTTTCATCCCCTTATTGAAGTATTACTCGTTGGGTATTTCGATTGCTGATTGGAGAATTTCGGTCAAATTTTTAATTTTTCCGTTTATCGTTTCTTTGGAATATACCATGAAAGGAAACGAGATTGTTAGGAACAGTTGATCTTTTACGCTATTTATGGTTACTCCTAATTCTTGGTAATTTGGAAAAGCAAACCTCATGGATGTTACCTCATAGTCTCCATATATAACCGGAATTTTTAATGATCCAAGGTTCGATACCCAAAATGTCGTGAGAGGATCATTTTTCAAGACCGATTTAATTGCTTTGGCATAGGCTGATTTTTCAAGTAAAAACCAATTAAAAAGTTGAGCGATTTTAAGATTTTGCTTGAGTCGAGAATTAAATTTCTGGGCCATTTTCCAAAATCGCTTCACTTGCCTTACTTTCAATCCCAAATTGATCGACGAGATATAAAATCCAATCGATTCTCCAACGTCCTGTTTTAGATAATTCCGTATGTCTACAGGAATATTGATTCGTGGGGGGTCACGGTCAAATGCTAACAATAATGCCGTGCATAATCCAGAATATTGTGTAATTCCCTCCAATTTGCAACGATCTCGGAATTTTCCGTATATTTCAGAATTCATAGTCCATGGAATGAGTCCAAGTTTCTGGGATTCTCTCGATGGAATTTTGGTATCTTCTATCGGTTGAGGGATTGTTGAAGTAACCTCCGATTGGATGTCGGTTATTTCATGCGATCTTTGCTCAATTTTCTGAATTTGGTTAATTATTTCTGGGGGAAGCATATCGTCCACTGCAGGAAAATCTCCTAATGGAATCACTTCTTTATCGGGATTAGATAGAATTTCCAATAAATCTCGAAGAAGAAACATAAAGGACATCCCATCTGCTAAACAGTGATCTGCAAAGACTAACAGCTCAAATTCCTCACTAATTTTGAAATCATGGGAAGATGTGAGTGCCACCACCTTCCATAATAATTCTTGCTCAATTTTGAATGGACGAGTTAATTCTTTTTCCGCCGTTTGTACCCATGTTTCCACCGAAGTGTTTGTGATTAATTTATAAGGTATTTCAAGATGATTATTTGTAATAAACATTGGCTGACCTGCTTCGTCTAAGTTGATGGTGACTTTCATCATTGGGTGGCGATCTTGGAGCTTTCGTAAGACTGTTTTTAATCTCTCTGCGTTAATTTTTCCTCTAATTTGCGCGTAAAGCATGATAGTGCTTTTGTAATTGTAAAACATTTTTTCCATAGCGCCAAGATTTCGCTTCATTTCCATTTTCCTCTTGTTTTTCAATATTTCGTTATAATTGAAGGATCAAAACTGTGGGGTTAAAAACATATATGTTATTTCTATTTTTAAATTTTTTGACCCATGAATCAGCAAAGATATTTTCTATAAATGAGTTTCATATCTGGAAATTTCATCCAGTTGATGATTATTTTGATGATGAAACTTAAAAATAATTAAAAAAGTAGAAAAATGAAGAATTCTTAATTAAATATGAGTTCTTTCATTTTCTTTGGTTCTCTGTCTTTTTCTTTTTACCAATATTTAGCTGACGTTTCTGCTCTATTTTTGAAAGTCGCTTTTGTTCCTTCCTTTTTTTTGCATATAGTTTTTCTATTTCGATTTGATTCAAAATGGTGTTATAAATCCGAATATCGGCAAGAGAGCCATTAAAATATCTTTTTAGATCAATAACACCTCCTATTCGGAGAGTAGAAATTGAGTTATATTGAATTTTACCTCCTAAATTACCCGAATTTACTAAATTTGCATTTATGTAGTTTTTTATTTCTCCCAAATTGAAAGTTATTGTTAGTAACTGCCACTCTTGAGCTGTTAGATTTACGTATACAGAAAGTCCTCCTTCTTTCCAACCATTTGACATAAATGGAAAGTTAAAAATATTCTGGTTGTCGTGATACTGTTGAAGTGCCCAGTTACTTTGATTTTTATGATGGCTATAATCTAGCAAACAAGCACATGAAACTTGATTTTCTCCAGGTTTCACCCATAAACTAATACTAAAACATTGATCTTGAAATCTAAATCTTTCAATATCTATAAAATCATCCACTCCATCGAATTTTAAACTGAAACCCATATTATCTCTTTCCCATTGCGCACCGTTGATTATACCTGTATAATTATTACTTGATTTATCACTTACTATATCCCCATATCCCTCATCAAATGGTAAATGCAGTAATGGAAATCTTTGGGGTATCTTTGGATGTCTTTTCTTAAATTCAAATATCACTTTGATCACGATACATGCAAATGCAATGGTGCCAATAATGATATAACAGAAAGTATTCTGATATTCTGAAATCCAATTTATACAAATTCCAGCGACTCCGACACCTAAAATAGCATTAACAAAACGAATTATGCCAGGTTTCTTTTTCATTATTTCATCTAATTGGATACTCATATTTTTCACATTAAAAATAACGTTGGTTACACTTTTACTTAAACTTTAAAAAATTTTTTAAGGAATATAAATATTAAATCTCAAATCATAAGAAGAGCTTAATTCTTATCTATTTTTATATCAAATAATAATAAATCATCGTGCTCGTTAATTTTCCCTCTAATTTGCGCGTAAAGCATGATAGTGCTTCTGTAATTGTAAAAACATATGTGTAATTTCTATTTTTAAATTTTTTGAACTGGATTTCATCACCGAAATTTTCTCCTGGACGGAAAAAGCCTTCTTAGATTCTTTTTTCAATCCCCTCGCATTAGGAAAACAGTTACCTTCAGGATAATTACATTCACCGCTTTCATTGACAGAAATATTTTTGGAAAACTTCCGATTAGTGCGCATAAATCCCAAGTAACCTCCACCTTTTCATAGTAAGAAGAGCACAACCATCCCAATAATAATATCTGGATATGAATCATAAACATTCAATAGGATTGTCTAAATTTGATCAATTGGCTACCAATTCTGAAGTGATTATCAAGAAGCAGACAAAGAAAAAAGAAAAATGAAAAATTTAAAAAAATCGATGTTTAAATTCCGAGTTCTTTCATCTTTTCTTCGGAGACTTTCCCATCAGGGGTCCATCCGCGTAATTTATAGTATTCGGGCAACATTTTATCCAATTCACAAATTTCTCCCTTGGACACTCCTTCAGGCATGGGTGTTTTCAGTAACCGGTCTGGAAGGGTATCTTTCTCAACTCCCATGCGATCCATCAAAACTCTTTGCATACAATAGATTTTATCTCCAATAGCGAACATGTCATCTCCAGTGTAACTTTTGCCCATGATTGGGTTGAGAAGATTTGCATAATCCGGTCCTCCAAGCGCAAACGAGGTGAATAAGCATGAACCGCTGGAGTTTATCATTGCAGTCAAATTTTGGAATGCCATGACCCAGAAAGGTTTACTTTCGTAATCTAATCGGTCAATCTGCTCCGGAAGTCCTGCAATCTCTGGGGCTATTGTGTAGCCCGTTACATGACATCCTCCCCTGTTGGAGGTCGCATAGTTCAATCCGATGCCTTTGATTCCTCTTGGATCGTAGGCGGGCATATCCAACCCCTTGACTTCCATCGAAAGTTCTGGATGGCCATAATGTTTAGCAAGTCGTCGTGACCCTTTAGCAAGTAGCTTACCGAATTCTGTTTTGCCTTGACCCGCAGCTTTAATAGCATCTACTAATCCTTGGCCACTTCCAAATTTAAGATCAATTCCTGCATAATCACCAGCGGGGATAAATCCTTTTTCGGCCAATTCCATAGCACATGCAACGGTGGACCCCATAGAGATGGTATCTAACCCATATTGGTCACAAAGATGATTGGCCATGATTATTGGTTTCAAATCATAAATTCCGCAATCATTACCAAAAGCCCAGATAGATTCATATTCTGGACCTTCCGTTTCTGCGATGGCAAAAGGACCATCATCTACTTTGGTAGCCCTTCCACAAGCAATGGAACAACCCCAACATGGATTTTTCTTCCGAAGGTGATCCTTCGCCAAGGTTTCTCCACTAATTTTATCCGATTCTTCACTGGAACCAAATTGCCAATTCTTTTGAGGTAAAGAGCCGACTCCATTAATCACATTCACTAATAAAGCGGTTCCATACGCGGGTAAACCTTGACCTGTCAATCCGTTTTCTTTCAATTTGCCCAAAGCCTCTTTGGATGCTACTTTGAAGGCATCCTTATCCGCAAGTTCAATTGTCTGCATACCACCAGCGACCACTGCCAAAAGATTTTTGGACGCCATTACTGCTCCAACACCTGTACGACCGGCAGCACGATGATAGTCATTCATAATAGAGGCCATTTCAGATCCATTTTCTGCGGCATTGGAAACACACGCAACACTGACTTTATAGCCAAGATCTTTATATTTTTCCATCAAAGCATCGGTTTTCCCAAACACATCCTTTCCTACAAGATCTGTCCCATCTACAATTTCAACTTTTCCGTCGAGAACTGCTAAATAAACGGGTCCTTCGGCTTTACCTTCAAAGACCACCCCATCATATCCTCCCTTCTTCAAGTGATATCCCCAAGCTCCACCTGAATTTGCTGATCCAATGGACCCTGTCAGAGGAGATTTTGTACACATGACGTGATACCGGGATGGAGATGGAAACCCTACTACTCCCGTTCCTGCTCCAGATGCAATCACCAATAAATTATCTGGCGAGAAGGCATCCATAGTTTTAATATCTTTTCCCTTCGTTAATTCGTAAATAATTTTCGTTCCGACACCAGAACCACCGAGATATTCTTTCATGTACTCATTATATTCTGGTTTTTCTTCAACCGTCTTAGAAGACAAATTGACGTGAAGAAATTTGTTCATCATTCCATTAGCCATTATTTTCACCTTATCACAAATTCATCCCATAGAAATGGGTATGAATCATTATTATCTACTTTGCAATTTCGTGTAATAAGGGTTGGTTATGTTTCATTGGCAATATCGAGAAAGTCGCCGTTTAAAGAAAGGAAAATGTCAGTAAAGGATCGTGCTACATACAATTAATGCATATATATTCACAAATTTACCATTAGAGACTACCGTTTTTTTGAATTAATGTCATTTTTGTGCATAATTTCACTAATTGGGGATTTTTTATTCACAATAAGTTTTGATTTTTCATTAAATGTTGAAAAAAAAAATATCACTTTCCAGTTCACTTACTTTATTATATACTCACGACTCTCACATTTATGGATTGTACGGGGTGTGATCGAAGATGTTGTAAGGCGTATTACATCCCCCTATATCAGGAGGAATATGAAAAACTGCTCAAGATTAAGCCCGATCTTGAAACTAAGAAGATAGGGTATTTTCATTACATTAGTCCTCCGTGCCCGTTCCTAGTACATGAAAAGTGTGCTGTGTATAATATCCGTCCGATAGAATGTCGTGGATTTCCTATTAATTTTGGGTCTAGAGATCGTCTATTTGTCTCCCTTTGGTTAGATGCGATTTGTCCCAATCGTCAGTATGTTAATACCGAAGATTTGATTAAAAATTTGTATATTATGGGGCAAAATATTCGTCTAAGACTTGAAATGCAATCAATTAAAGGTGGTATTAAGCGACACGAAGAAATTATGGAATTTGAAGAAAAATTTTTGTATAAGGAACATGATCGGCTTCAAGCAGCCTTTGTATCAAATTTTCCTGAAACAGTTTCATCCGTTCCGATTAACTCCGATTATTTTACTCAATTCTTGCATTTACCGTTATTTACTGAATCAGAATTGGAGAAAAAAATAAAAAATTATACTAAAAGTCAACTTCGACTCTATACGGAAATGCTCACAAAACTAAAAAAGCGATTTGATTGTGTTTAGTGCATTCGCGACCCATTTTTATCACAATCCAAAGTTATTGGATTTCTTCAGGATATTTAAGGTTCCATTGGTGCCGTAAAGTATCCATAATCCCCATCATTTCCATTGAATCTGCATGTGACATGATTTCACTTTCGAGTTTTCCTTCTCGAAGACAACGATTAACTTCTTCTATTTCATACTGATATCCTGGGAAATCATATTGGACTTCTACTTTTCGAACTTTGTGTTTGTTATGACGCTTCCACTCAAAACCGGAAGGATGGAAAAAATCGGGGACTTTAATCATTCCGGTGGTCCCAAAAATGGTGGCTTCATGAGGTGTTTCTACCCGACAAGATGAAAATAACATCGCTTGCTTTTTATCCGCAAATTCCACGAAATAAGAGGATTCTTCATCAACTCCGGTCTCTCCAAGATATGCTGTACTTTCAATACGCACCGGTGAATGACCAAATATTGCTTGGGCGAATGTAAGGGGATAGATTCCTAAATCTAAAAGGGCACCTCCGGCGAGTTCTCGATTGTAGAGACGATTTTTTGGATCGTAAGGGATGTTTACTCCAAAATCTGCTTTTATTAAACGAACATCCCCAATATTTCCTTCAGCAATAAATTTTTGGAGGTGTCTAAAACAAGGGTTGAATTTCATCCACATTCCCTCCATTACAAAGATTTGCTTCTCGTTAGCAATCCGAAAAATTTTTTCAGCTTGCATTTGGTTAAGGGTGAAGGCTTTTTCACATAGAATCGCTTTATTGTGCTTTAGACACAAGATCATATTCGCATAATGGAAATTATGGGTGGTAGCAATATAGATCACATCAAGGTCAGGATACATTACAAGTTCTTCATAAGTGCAAAAGAACGATGGAACTTGATATTGCTCTGCAAAATTTGCCGCATTTCCTGGTGTTCTAGAAGCAACTGCCACTATTTCGGCATTTTCGACTTTTTGCATCGAAAGGGCGAATGAATGAGCAATTTTTCCGCACCCTAGTATTCCCCAACGTATTTTGATCGTCATAAATGATCTACATAATTGAAAAAGATAAATTTATCCTAAGGGATTGGAAATTTGGTGGATTCTGTGGATCAAGATTTAAACTATGATATTAGAATTTAGATTCAATTATCGGCAAAAAAGAGTGATTTTTAAGCGATTATTTAAGAAAATAAATATTTAGGAAAGGTCAATAAAAAATGAACTTGGTAGAAATCAAAACATTCCTAAAAAAAGATTTAAGTACGTATTGTTTTTCAATTCTTTAGAAGGAAGATTTTTCAATGGATAATCACGAAGAAGAACAGAACATTAATGTCTTTTATTGGGGTAGTTTCTTCATAGTGTGTTTTTTAGGAATTATGATATTTGCAGTTATCACTACAAATGCACGTCTATTTTTAGGGGCCATTGTCGCCATGATTTTGACCATTTTATGCATGTCATTGGTGTTAAATTATGCTGATATAGAGTTTAAATTTACTATTATGCTCTTGGGAAGATCTCGACTTAAATTTTGGCAACATCGTCTTGTAGAAAAACGATATGCTCTTCTTTCAAATAGGATCTTAGAAACTAAAAAGTTTCATCTGATCAAACGAATCGATCAATTTGCTTTAATTCCTATTATTAAGTATTTGGAGAAAAATCCAGAAATACTTGCACAGATGACGGAACACGCCCAAGATTTGATTCATAATTGTGTGCGGAAAAATTTTCATTATACAACTCTTGATGCCTTTTATAAATATTATGAGTATTCTACAAAGGAATTGATTGATAAACTAGTTCAAGAGAAATATTTGGCTGCGCCATTACGGGATCGGATCATTAATGAGGCGGATTATGAAGATCAACAAATTATTGAGCGAATGTTACCTACAGGGGATGAATTATTGGAACAAATTTATTCTCGCCATAGTATTACGCTACAAAATGGCTTTGATATTTTGATTTAGGCAATTTTAGAATGAATAATGAAAAAAATTTTACTCCTCAATTACTCATGATGGCTAAATTGTTCTGTCTTATATTCGCGAAATGATTCTCCTACCCAACTCATGTGTGCTTTTCTTTTTCGATATCGAACGAATAAGACAAGTACGGTTAGTGAGATGCAAATTGCTGGAATGATAAAATAGACTGCATTTCCACCTTTTATAAAAATATACGCCCAAAGGGCTATTGAGATTAGTGCACCATATTGGAAAACTTTCTGTTCGATTTCAGCGTCTGAGAGAATTTTATCGTTTTTTTCAGATTCTTCTTTGACATCTACTTCAGGAGTTTCTGTTGGTTTTGAAATTGTTTTTGTGCTCATAAATAGTCACCTTTCACTAAAATAAAATTATGAAATCTAGTATATTAATGTTTGGTTCTCTCTTATGATCATATATTCGGGATTTCATGAACTTAAATTCAAAAGGATGGCTTTTTCCCCAAAATTTCATAGTTTATGCAAAATGAAAAATCCATGGGTCATAAAAAAGTGAACAAAACGAATACCAAAGTGAGTTAATTTTAGAAAATTCATTCTCATAGTTTTTCTCATATTTTCATAGAAATGAAACTTGCAAGACTTTAATGACATCCTTTCAAAAAACACAAAATAAATAATAAAATCGAGTTTTATTTGTAGTCATGAACGTTTTAAATTACGAAGAGCTAGGGTTACGAATTGGGATTGAAATTCATCAACAACTCGCCTCAGCTAAAAAACTCTTTTGTAATTGTCCAAATCAACTTCAAGGGACACGAGTGCCTGATTTTGAACTCCTTCGCAAGCAGCGACCTGTTTTGGGTGAAGAAGGAAAGTTTGATAAAGGTATGCTTGTGGAATTTTTAAAAAAAGGATCTGTAGTTTATGAGGGTTATTATGATTCAACTTGTACTTATGAGTTGGATGAAACTCCACCCTTTGCCTGCAATCCAGAATGTATTGATATTGTTCTCGAAATTGCCCATCTTTTCAAAATGCAGATAGTTCGCGAGATGCATGTCTGTCGAAAAAATTATGTTGATGGAAGTGTTCCAGGAGGATTTCAGCGGACGATGGAATTGGGTCAAAATGGAAAACTTTTATTGCAAAATGGGAAGGAAATTGGGATTGAAAACATTTTTCTGGAAGAGGATGCCGCTAGGCGATCAAAAACGGAAGGAAAAACATCGTATTTTCGGATTGATCGATTAGGAATCCCTTTAACTGAAATCACCACGACGCCTGATATTCATGATCCCTTTGAAGCGAAAGATGCCGCTTATCGGATCGGTTTATTACTTCGCTCCACCAATAAAGTAAAGCGTGTTTTAGGTTCAACTCGCCAAGATATTAATATTTCCATTAAAAATGGAGAAAGAATTGAAATTAAGGGTGTCCAAAAATTAGATTGGATTCCCGAATTAGTCGATTTTGAATGTCATCGCCAGTTGAAACTTATTGAAATTAAAAATATTTTAGCAAAAAGCTCTGTTTCTGTAAATGATATCGAACGTAACCCGGTAGATGTTACTTCAATCTTTACTGAAACTCCGTGCAAGTTTGTGAATGCTGGAATTAAGAAAGGATTGAAGTTTACTGGGATGAAGCTCAAAGGATTTAATTCTATTTTTGGTATAGAAGTATTTCCAAATATTCGGTTTGGCACGGAAGTGGCTGGAAAAGTTAAAGTTTTGACTGGATTGAAGGGTTTGATCCATTCTGATGAAGATCTAATAGGAAAATATAAATTTTCAGAAGAAGAAATAACTCAAGTTAAAAAAAAATTACAGGTTGAAGATTCCGATTTATTTATATTATTACTCGCAAAAGGACAAGCCTTGGACACTGCTTTGGATGTTATTATAGGAAGGACAAAGGCTGCTTTTATCGGTGTGCCAGAAGAAACCCGTCAAGCTCAAGATGATGGCACTCATTTGTTTTTACGGGAATTAGGTGGTGAGAAACGACTCTATCCTGATACTGATTCTCCCGCAATTTCTTTGTCAGAAGAACGAATTAACCGTATTAAAGAATCACTTGGCCCCTATCCTTGGGACATCATTCCAGTTTATGCTAAAAAATATGAATTAGATCCCACCATTGTAGAAGATCTGATTATGCACGGAAAGCTTGGTGTTTTTGAGAAGTTGATTCCAATTATGCCCGAAAATCCAACCCTCGTTGTGAGAACTATAACTGATATGGTAAAAGTTCTTCATCGGGATCAAAAAAATATCGAGAACTTGACCGATCATCATTTCATTGAATTGATAAGTGGAGTGAAAAATGGGGAAGTGGCTAAAGAAGCTATGGAACCTATTTTGGAAATTTGGACACAGTATCCAGCACTTGATTTAGCTAAGGCTAAAGATCGAGCGGGTATTTCAACTTTTGATCTTACAAAATTGGATTCAATTATTAAAGAAATAATTCAAAAAAATTTGGAATTGATCACATCTCGTGGTCGAGGTGCAATGGGACCATTAATGGGTGATTTGATGAAAGCAGTCGGTCGGGGTGCAGTAGATGGGAAAATTCTTTCATCCAAACTCAATCAAGCTTTGACACCATATTTTTCATCAAAACCTACAAAAAATGCACGAAAATCAGAAACTAAATCTTCCAAGTCTCAGAAAAAGGGAGGTAAAAACTAATGACAGATATAATTGATGAATTTGAAGGATATAAACCCAAATCGATAAAAATTCTCTCAAAATTTGGGGCAAAAACATGGAGTAAAATTCGTATTGAAACACAAGTTGGAATTTCCGAAGGTACCATTCTACCGCGAAATAAATACGCTCCGGATGGGTTCGTTGAAATCAAATTAAAAAATGGTTACAATATTGGTATTTTCCTCGATGAAACCACCAAAATTGAAGTATTAAGCCAAGAACCAAAAATGGAAGTAAAATTTGATCCCATTACTCCCCCTCGCAATAAAAAACTACCTAATTTAGTATTGATGGGAACTGGAGGAACAATATCATCCCGGTTGGATTATGTTACAGGGGGAGTTATACCTGCTTTTAAACCAGCGGAACTATATGCGGCAGTTCCAGAGCTTTCGAATGTCTGTAATTTAGAAACGGAAGTCGTGTATCAAATTTTCTCGGAAAATATGAAACCCAAATATTGGTTACAACTGGCTCAAAGCATTGCTAAGAAGATTAATACTGGTGTCGAAGGAGTTTTAGTCGCTCATGGAACAGATACATTAAGCTATACTTCATCAGCTCTTGCCTTTTTATTAAAGGATCTACAAGTGCCTGTGGTTTGCGTTGGTTCTCAACGATCCAGCGATCGTCCTTCTTCCGATGCTGCAATGAATTTGATCAATGCAGCTTCAATTGCGGGGACAAGTGATATTGCAGAAGTTGTTGTAGCCATGTTGGGTTCATCAGCTCATGATTATGGATTCATCCATCGAGGAACTCGAGTGAGAAAAATGCATTCTTCGGCTCGTCATGCTTTCCGTTCTATAGATACACCGCCTTTAGGAATGATCCGTGAAAATCAAATTTCCATGTTTACATCCGATTATCAGAAACGATCTAATAATCAAATTGAGACTACTGCCGCAAAAAATATTGAAGAAAAGGTTGGCATGGTTTATGCCTATCCGGGAATGCCTATTGATCTTTTAGATTATTATTTGGATAAAAACTATAAAGGAATAGTGATAGCGGGGACTGGGTTGGGTCATGTACCCTCCGATTTATTTAAATCTTTGGCTCGCGCTCAAGATGCGAAAGTTCCTGTGATCATGACCGTGCAAACCCTTTGGGGATTTACTGGGATGGATGTTTATGAAAATGGACGCGAAATCCAGTCCTATGGAGTAATTCCTGGACAAAATATGCTTCCTGAAGTGGCTATGACTAAACTAGCATGGATTTTAGGCAATTATTCTAATGAAACCGAGATTACTGATTTAATTTCTTCCAATATCGCAGGAGAAATTACTCTGGGTGAACCTATTAATGGATATCAGATTTATCAAGGTGTAGAGTCCCAAATACCCTCGCAAATTAAAAATAATTCTAATCTAAAACAGCAAAAATCTTCTAAGAAGAAGAAAAAGTAAATTCTGTGTTATTTTTTTTTAATTCTTATTCTATGAAAAGCGGATCCGAGGATCAATAATCGCATAAAAGATATCTGATATTAAGCTCATTAGAAGAAATATCATTGTGAATACAAACACAGCTGCATTTATTACAAAATAATCACGAGTTTGAATTGCAATCGTACTAATATAACCAATTCCGGGGATATTAAATGCATATTCAATAATTACTGCACCAGTTAGCATACTTGCCACACTGAGTGAAATTATAGTTGAAATCGGAATTAAAGCATTTCGAAAAGCATGCTTATATAAAATGGATTTTTCTGTGCATCCTTTGGCCCGTGCGGTTCTGAGATAATTTTCGTGTAATACATCTAACATGCTCCCTCTCGTATATCGTGCAAATCCCGCAATAAGACCAATCGACATTGAAACGATTGGCAGAAAATAATGTAATAGGGTATCAAAAAAAATGAGAAAGTCTCCAGAAAACAGAGAATCAAAAAGCCGGAAGCCAGTTATCCACTTTGGATCTGCTCCATCATTTGCACGATATCCTGAAACTGGGATGAAATTGGTGAAAGATGCTCCTATTTGAAGGATATTTGCCAGAAAAAATGATGGTAGCGCAGTCCCAACAATAGCAAACATTCTTAGACTATTATCTTTTCTTGAATTCCGATTTACTGCTGAGGAAATTCCCATTTTTATTCCAATAAATGTTGAAATCGTTATGGAAATTAAAGTTAATTCAATTGTTCGAGTAAATGCGGGATAAAGTATGTTCCATACGGGAAATCCCATATTGGTAGAAATTGAAATTCCCCAATCTCCTGTAAATAATTTTTTAAGATATATTAAAAACTGTTCTATCGGGTTTTTGTCTAAGCCCAATTCGGAAACTTTCTCTTCATAGAGTGCTAGCACTTCTGGAGTGACTCGTAATGTTTCAATATCCGTGCTAAACATATATGGATTTCCGGGCATTTGCCGAGAAAGGATAAAAGAGAGGAAAAGAACTCCAAAAAGGATCGGAATAAGGGAAAAAAAACGATTCAAGATATACTTAAGCAACGACATTTTCTACTTTCTCTTTCGAATTACAATGAAGTAAATTGTTCCCAAACTAATAGTGAAAAACAAGAGCAAATTAAAACTGCTTATCGTCTTTGCAGGTGCTTGCCAAGAACATGGATAAAAATAAACATATCCCAAAGAATTAATGGGATAGTTACTCAACCAAGTAGAATGTGCTATGCGTACAACTCCGTAGTAGAGATGAATCCATGGAAATAGATCATTGGAAATATAATCTTGAATTTCATAGTATATATCCCTCCGGAGTGTTGAATTCGATTCAAGTAATCCAGCATCCATCAATTGTTCTAAATAGGGATCATTCACCTGGGCTCCATTTGATAATGATGTATTTTTCAGTAAAGGATTAATAAAATTGCTTGGATCATTATAATCTGCACCCCAACCAGCGATAAATAGTTCTAATTCATGAAAATTTCCAGTAATTTTGAGAAAATATTGCTCAAAAGTAACTCCTGTGATTTGAAGGTCAATTCCTACACTTTTTAAGTTATCCTTTAAAAGAAATCCGATATCCTCTCGGTTTTTAGATCCAAGATTGTAAGTGTAATTTAGATCACATATGGGTGTATTTTCTGCGAAATTTCTCCAATCTTCATCGCTACTCGTAGGAGTAATCACACCAAAATCTATAATTGTCTCTCCTGGTAATAGATCGGATTGATTGGTGAAGTGATCCATGAGGAGTTTTCGCGCATGGGTTATATTCATTGTTGGTGCCAAGACATTTGGGTTGTGGTAGGTAATACTGGGTGGGACAATAGATGTCATTTGCATAAAACTTCCTTGTCCAATTTGGTTTATTATGTAAGAATAGTTTACTGCGTAGGTTATAGCTTTCCTGAGAGGTAATGAGATTAGATCATTATTCATCGCAATAAAAGAAATCGAAGCGGAAGCGATGGGTTCGGATAATTCTATTTCTTCGCTTGATTCAAATTTATCATAAAAATCCGAAGTTAATATTTCTGACATATGAACATCCCCCCCGATCAAACTTTGTTGCAAACTGGTTGGATCGGAATATTTAATCCAGAACATTTCGCGAATTTCTGGAACTTCTCTCCAATAGTTTTCATTTGCTTTGAATTGAGTGCGTTCATTGGTATGAGATTGTTGGATGAATGGACCTGTACCAATAAGTACGTCTGAATTAACTTGAAGACTTTCATTTATAGGGGTTGATAAAGAACTGAGTATTTTAGACCCAGAAAAACATAAAAGCGAAAGGAAAGGGATATAGGGATAATTAAGCTTAAAGGTCACTTCATATTCGGAATCAATTCGTGTTTCATTGAGCAAAAGTGGTCTCGTTGGATATATTTCTGCCAGTGGTTTATATAATTCAGCGAATGGGGTTCTACCTTGAATTAAAATTGAAGTTAACCTATCAAAAGACCACTTAACTGCTTGTGCATTGAAAGGGCTTCCATCATGAAATACTATCTCTCGTTTCAATTCAACTGTATATTCTGTGGAATTCTCATTCCATATCCCTGCATTTGCAGCAAGGATTGGAACTATATTCAAATTTTCACTTTCTAAATCATATGCGAAAAGACCCTCACAGATTTGATCAATGAAGTTTATCGAACTCCCGTCCCACGCAAAATGGGGATCTATATTACTTGCCAAGCTAAGGGTCCCGTAGATAAATGGTCGCCGATCTTCAGGAGAAAGATCTTCTTGGGCTGTCACAAATCCAAAATTGAAGGTCAGAACCAGAAAAATGATTCCCCCAATCAGTTTTCGTTTATCCATTTTTATTCTTCCTTATATAATTTCATTGATGCTCCACACTTGCGACACGTGTAGTCATTATCAGAAAGAGAACGTTTTTTTAAAGTCCTTTTATAGCCACACTTTGTCGAACATTTAAGGAAATATTTTTTTCTCGTATTCGCCACTTTGGGAGAAGGAGTATTTGGAGCTATGGACTCTTTTTTTCTCTTCTTCACCGGAGTTGTGTTTTTTTTCTTTTTTGGGTCGGTTTTTTTCCGAGTGCTCTTCACTCCAAAATTATCAAGGCTCATTTCTCTATATAATTATTGCATTGGCATTTTAAAAATTTTTTAAAAATTTTTTAACAGGAAAGAACAAATTTTCACTAGGAATGAGGTGTTTATTACCTTATTTTTGATGATGTTGCAGTTTTCGCTCTTTTTTGAGTCTTTTTTTTTCTAATCGTTTCGATTCCTTCTCAAATTCTTTCTTTTCGATGCTATCTAATTTACTACGGTTTTTCTGAATTTTTGCTTCCAACGAAAGTTTAGCTTTTTCTAAAGCACGTAATGAGTCAAAGCTTTGTTTTTCTGCTCTAATTTGCTTCTTGTCTGCGCGTAATTCAAGTTTACGTGCCTTATATGCGGCTTTTGATCTTTGATAATCTGATCTTGCCTGCAATCTTGAGGCTTTTCGCTCCTTATAATCACTCTTTTGAATTTGAATAAACGCCTTCGCACTTTTACGACCTTTTAATTCCGCAGTATCCGATAACTCTTCGGTGACTTCTCGATATTTTTTCATTTTCGCTCTTTCTTCAGGAGATAATGTATCACGTTCTCTAAATGCCATTTCTTTAAATTTTATGGCTGGATTACCCCAATAAACCCAGCTGCTCTCTAGGTGTTGCCCTAAAGTCGTACTACTTAATGCTCCCAAAATAACTTGATCTTCTATTTGAGTTCCTGGAGATACAACGGAGTGAGCTCCAATGAGACAATCCTTTCCGATTTTGACCGGTTTTATGATTAGAAATTCCACGGTGATCATTGAAGTCATGATTACTGCACCTTGACCAATCGTTGTCCCTGTACCTATTTCTAAGAATTCTGCATCGATCCAAGCATCAAACAACGGTGTCTTCATGGAAACATGATTCCCAAACAACTTAAATGCGATGGAATCTCCCCATGGTATGGGGGAATTGTGGGAGATCCAAAGCGGTAGTTTCTTAATCACCGATCTTAAACTCCAAAATCGGAAATCTTTATTCTTTGCTTCACGTGGAAACACGCCTTCTTTTGGAGGATGGATCCAATTTACGACCTTTAAAATTACCCAAGACCAAAAAATCACCGAGAAAAATAAAACAAGATATCCAATTATTAAAAATAAGGGAAAACTCCAGAGAAGATATACCATTTCAATTTTAAAGTTATCAAGAAATATCAAAGTTAGTAGAAATGGAGGCATAATAGACAACCACATTATAATGAAATAGATTACTAAATATCCTTTGGAAACTAAAGTATTTGTTGTGCTCGGTCCAGATTTTAAACTGGCTGGGATGCTACTTGACATGATGTTATTCTTCCGTTTTCTTCTTTTTAACTTTTCTTTTTAATAATTTTGTGTCTCGAACGCGAAATTCTAATTCTGGGGGAATTTGACACATTTTAATATATCGCTTGGTACTGATTCTCGCAACTGGGAGCCCATAATATTTTGAAAATCCACGAACTTTTTGAAATTTAGCAACTCCGCTCATTGGTAAGAATTCAGCATAGTCTCCTATCAAAGCTCCTGGAGAAATTGGATTAAATGGTCCAAGAACTGCATTTTGACCAATTCTAACTTTTTTCAAAGTGATTGCGCCATATTTTCCCTCAACCAAATGCGAACTAACTATTGATCCTTGGCCAATATATGCATTTTCTCCCGTTTCGAGAAATTCTTGCGTGTAAAATTGATCTTCCAAAGTGGTTCCCTTACCAATTTCACTCACATTCACAAAGTTAAACGCTGCAGGAACTAACCATGGAAAAGGAGATTTACTGATTTCCCATTTTAATATCCTAAGGATCATCCCCCTTAGATGATAAATATTAATGTCTCTTGCTTCTTCCTTCCCAATTCCCTTTGATGCAATTAATTCTTTCATGGGAGATCGGAGGTTGCATAACCAAATTGCAATTTTACTGAACAAAATTACGAAAAACAACCTAAATAGGTAAAGTCCAATAAGAACAACTGGGGAAAGAAAAAAAACTAAAATGTATTTTTCAGAAGAAAAAATTTGGATGACACTAGCATAAATGTGTAGGTCTGGTTGAATTAATAAATTGTAGTACTGATAAAGAATCGCAACTGGAATAAGCCAAGAATATCCCCATATAAGCACAATAACAATAAAATATTTATCCAATTCTAATCTGGCTCGAGGAATAAATCCTTGTGAAGAATTTGAATTTGTTTGTTTTTCTTCACCCGCTTCTTCCATGAAAATCGAGTAATTTAAAGTTAAGCGAATTAAAAAAGCATTTGGTTGTAAATAAAAAAAAAGAAAACTTATTCTTCCGCCTTAGTTTCGGTTGATTTCTTTTTTAATCGGAAAGTTATATGACGTTTATCTTTGATTTCTCTCTCTCTCTCCGTATTTTCTATTTTTTGCAATTTATGGCGATCTTTTTCGATCTTTTCATTAATTGCCCGCTGAGCTTTTTGCATAGCTAAAATGGATTCATATTTCTGCTTTTCTGCTTTATAAATATGCTTATCTGCTTTAAATTGTAGTCTTTCAATCTTATATTCACTTTTACGAGCTTTGGATTTCGCTTTAGCTTGTTTAACATATGCTTTTTCTTCGTGATGCATCGCTCGTTTTTCCTTGAATTCACTTTTATGCAATTGCAAACTTGCTTTAGTACCGACAATATGTCTTTTTGGCTCAATTTCAGGAATTTTCGCTTTAATTTCATCATATTTCTTCTGAAGGGCTCGTTCATGGGCCGATAGCTCATCTTTAATTTTGAATGCAGCTTTTCGGATTTTTCTTGCCGGATTCCCCATATACACAAAATCACTTTCTATTTCCTGGTCAATCTCAGTGGCACTTAAAGCTCCAATAATGGCATTATCTCCTATTTTTGTTCCAGGTGATATTACCGAATGCGCTCCAATCACCGCATTTTTGCCAATTTTTACTCTTTTGATTATTAAAAAGTCGGTAGTGATCATTGATGTCATAATAACCACCCCTTGACCGATAGTTGTGCCCCGTCCGATATCCATGAATTCTGCATCAACCCAAGCATCAAACACTGGAGACTTATAGGTCACATGATTTCCAAATACTTTCATAGCAAAAACATCAGTCCATGGGAAGGGACCGACATTATGGCACACCCATAATGGAAATTTTTTTATTACTGCTCGTAAACTCCAGAATTTATAATCGCGGTTTTTATTATCTCGTGGAAAAATTCCTTCCTTGGGAGTATGAATCAAATTAACTGTTTTGAGAATTACCGCAGACCAAAGAATTACTGAAACAAAAAAAATAAAATAGATTAGGAATATAAAGATTGGTAAAATCAGGGCAATAAAAAGAAGGGTATCATCAAATAATGTAATTAGTTTGGTGGTTAGAAAGAAGCATGGAATTAAAGCTAACCATATGATCAGTCCATATATTGCAGTAAAACTTTGTGACGCCAATGTATTTGTTGTTGCGGGACCAGCCCGTAATGTTGTTGGTACTGTACTCGACATTTTTTTCTGTTACCTTTGTTCTGTTTCATTCTGTTGAATTTGTTTAATATTAGCGGGATTTGATTTATCCGTTGTCGTTAAATGTAATAATTGTTCATATTCTTCAAGACTCATTTTTTTTACGGGAATCCCATGATATTTTGCCCCAGACTTGAACTTCTTAAACTTGGGAACCATGGAATTATTCACAATTTCAGAATTTGGTTCCATAAATGCCCCTGGTGAAACACCGACGTTAGCCCCAATGACACAATTATCTCCAACATGAACCTTCTTTAAAGTAATTGCTCCATATGCTCCTTCTACTAAATGGGAACTAACAATTGCTAATTTGTCTATATAGACATTTTCTCCAGTTTCAAAGAATTCTTGACAATAATATTGATCCTCAAGCACAGTTCCCTTTCCATATTTGTTGTTTCCTGCAAAAGAAAAAGCCCATTTTATTAACCAGGGAAAAGGACATCGTGCAAAAATCCATTTCATAATCCGATAAATAGCTCCACGTAAATGATATATGTCCACATCTCGTTGTTCATCTCCTCCTAAACCCTTTGCTCCCACCATTTCTTTTTCTGGAGAGAGATAATTACAGTATCCAATGAATATTTTTGTCAATAGAGCCACTAAAAATAGTTCAAATAAGTAAAGTAACAATATTCCTGCTGGAGTAGCGAGAGATATAAGAAGAAATTTTACATTTCCATTAAATGCATTTTGAACTACCAATAATGGATTTGCATAGATCTGGATATCTGGGATCAATACTCGTTTAATGTAAATAATACCTAACATCAGTACGCTTGCAATAGGTATTGCCCAAATTGCCACAATAAAGAAAAAATATCCAATAATTTGAAGAAGACTCACTTGAGGAATAAATTCCGGCTTCGGATGTGGTGGGGTTAAGTGAGAATCTTCCATTTTAGGCAATCAACTTAATAGGGGCCATTTTAAGTGAAAAAAGAAGATGATTAATCATCATCATCGTCATCAGTTCGACGCTTACTAAACAGAGTTTTCAATTCATCCATTATACTTCCACGAAGTGATACAGGATTTGCTGGTGCTTGAGCAGGGGGGGCTCTGCCTGGAGGTGGAGGGGCTCTTCCAGGGGGAGGTGGTGGAGATCCAGGAGTTCTTCCTGGAGGTGGTGGTGGTGCAGATCCATTTGCTGGGGCAGCAATTCCCCCGGAAGATTGTAATGTTGTTAATTTTGAATCCAATTGATTTAATCGTGCCTCAATGCTTGAAACTTTGGTTGACAGGTTTGTTATACTTGAGTTTAAGATTTGAATTGAAGCATCTGTCATCTCTGGAATTTTTAATGTTATCGACATGATTTTCTCAATCACATCAGCTAAACCTTCCACGCGTTCTTTTAAAGGCTGCTCAGAGTATGTGTTCATTGTATTGAAGAATTCTTCTGCCATTCGTTTAATCGCCTAAAGTCCTTAATTTTACGTTTTTTCATTGAAACATGAAAAAACCCTATATTTATTAATATGTTTTTATTGGTAAAAAACCCATGACAAAAATTTTCTAATCAATGGGAGAAAGATAAAAAAGGGGAAACTAAAATTCTAAGAAACCTAAATCACCCAAGACATCTTCGATGTTGGATTTCCGTTTCGGTTTTTCTGAAATCTTCGCTTCTCCTTCATCGAAGGGATTGTCTTCAATTTCGTCATAAACTTCGTCTTCAAGCTCAGCGTCGACAATCACCCCAGATTTCAACTGTTCAGTTAATTTCTTTTCATTTTCTTTATATTGACGGGCGGTTTCTTGCCATTGTTCAGCGTTAGAAAGATCTTCCGGATCTTTATTTAACTCATACTCTTCAAGGGCTTTATCCGCATTGATTTGTGCAGTGTCGCTGAGAAAGGAATAAACTAGACTTAATTCAGAATATTGTTGTTTTTCCAGTAATTTTTCTTCTCTTCTGGTTAATCGTTCATATTCTTGATCTTTATAATAAATATCAATAAAATCACCGAAAGCATCAACGGGTTCGGTTAATTCATGTTTTCCTACTGCTTGTTGTTCTCCACAATGCCCACAAACTATTAACACTCGATCTTCTGCATGTTTCAAGTTTGCTTTCATAGTCTTATGTCCACATTTCGGACATGTAAAGATTTTAGGCAATGATCTTACCGGGCGATAGGTTATTTTCTTTCGTTTTCGTCTACCCATTTCTTGTTCATGATAAGAAAGTTAACCATCTCCAAAAAATTTTATGATTTTGGAAACAATCAAAGTTCATAAAAACGCTAAATTAATCTCCAGTAAGATATGATCAGATATTTAATGGAATTTTACATTAATCCCTTCAGATGAAAATGCATTCGGATCAGAAAGAAAAAAAAACCTACTCCTTCCAGCAATTACTTCGCTTATTGATTCTTGGCTTAATTTTGATTATATTTAGTTTGATCTTTATATTTATTTGGATTTTTTTCTTTTTTGATGAAAGAGGTCAATTCAATTATACTCCTTCCTTCCTCTGGATCATTCCTGGTATTATTATTGATATCAGCGGAATTATTTCGGTGATTCTGATTATGAAACGCTTTTTGAATCCTTCTCCTGAAGAACGAGCATTACTCCCAGCAAACTCTACTACTACCTCAAAGGAAAATCTAAAAAAAATGATTCAATATCTAAAAATTGGGATGTATAGCGTAATGGGAATCATCGGACTCTTTGTGATCGTTCTCTTCGTTCTCCGATTCAACTAGTTCAAATAATTTTATCCTCAAAGTTTACATTTTTTTTTCTTAATTAATTTCCCATCACTATTTCGAGCTTTCGAGATTCCCTAGTTGATCTAATTTGCCAATATTCGCACCCGAACGTATATATCTACTGGGAATTTAAAATTTTAACTTGATTGAAATTTAAATCCCTTAACGTGATTTGACTACTTGGGGATTCATGAATTACAAAAGCTTTCTCTATTTTATAGTCATAAGGTTCTGTAGAAAAAATGTGAAGCAACATAGAATCAAATAGTGATTCAAATCCACCTCGGAGAGATTCATGGGACTTAATTATCCGTTGTTGACGGTTTTCTTTAAGAAAACGAATAATTTCACTTCTATTATAATAGAAATATCCATGATAAGAACGGGCGGTCGGAAACTTATATACTTCTGTTGGATCATTCCAACGTAATTGAACGAAAGCTTCCCATACTTTATCTTTATCCGTTTTTGAAAGGTTACTAAAATTCTGGGAGAAATTATAATGAGGTTTTGGAAAGTAGTTAAGTAAATGTAAGTTTGTGATATTCTTCGGAATTCCTGCATGCATGCAAATAGAATGATTGGGGGTGATAGCAATTAAAGACATATTATTATAAATTTCATTAATGCTGGCGATAACTTTGCTAAATTCATGAGTGATGGGGAAAAATGCTTCTAATTCCTGATAAAAACCAAATAATTGATTGATATCTATATCCTCATGATTTCCTCTTAATATTATTACTCGATCTGGCCATGCAATAGACAAAGCAATAATTAGTAATAGACATTGGAAATTATACCTTCCTCGATCAACGTAATCTCCCAAAAAAACTAAAGACTCGACTTGTTCTTGAAGAAATGGTTCAATTATCTTTAAAAGTGACATTATGTCTCCATGAATATCACCAATGATTAGAACATCAGAAAAATGTTTACTAATTTGTTCCAAATATACTATATTTGGAATGTGTGCCTGTATTTTCTCAAATAAGTGCTGTATTTCTTCAAGCTGTGCGCTCCATAAAGGGGCAATTTGTGGTAAATTTTGGTATCCTTCCCGATTTAAAATTATTTCTTTAATTAATTTGGGAACTTTTCTTTCGAAAGAGCGCATCTATATACTTAGCATGGGGGAAACCAAAAAAAATTTGGCAATTGAAAAAGAAATTAAATTTATATAAATTCATACTCAAGTATTCTTGATTTCAATTTTGATTACTCCTTACATTAATATTTCTCTTATCTCAACTCTTGAGGAATCTCTATCTAAAGAGCAAATTTTGGAGATCGTTAGATCTCGTTTCGTCCGAACTCATCGCGTTGAGACGGAGTGGCATAACAATGGTGATAGTTTAAGCTTTACTGTTAAATACCCATCATTTGAGTATTTTTCAAATTGTTATAGAAATAGTTTTGAGAGATTTGTGAGAATTATCGAAACTGTAAAAGATAATCATCTCCCATTTGCTGATTTATTCTTATGAAATGATAGCGAGGCTATTAATACCTTTGGAGAATTTCCCCATCAAAATTATGTTGTTTTAAAATATGAAGCAAATTATCCGAAACCCATGCGAGATAATTATCAATTTACCATTAATGCTTCAAATTTACTTGGTCTTCAATATTATATTGAAGAAATTGAAGGGGGATTTTTGATTTTCTATAAAAGAAAGGGTGATTTTCTTGCAGCTCAATTAGATAGATCAAATCCAACAGAAATTAAAGATTGGATTCTCAGCAAACGCATTGATCCAAATCATCCCGCTATTATAGAATTGGTTGAACTTATGAAAAATTTTGAAAAAATGGATAAAAAGTAAATTATTTGAAATTTTATAGTCTATTGCATATTTATGGAGTATTTTACATCTTTTCTGCCAATACTCTAAAATAGTTATTGCTTTTTTCTTGTTCTAGTACTTTTGCTTTATTTTTAGTAATCATATTGACTACATTTACAAGAGCAGGATCAAAATCTCCCACAATTTCAATGGTTTCATGAGAACCCATTTGTTTTAACATTTTTCGGGTTAATGCTGCTGGCATTGGACAAACTTTCCCATTGACATTCAAAATACGATCAATTTTCATAGCTTAGGACCTTCAAAATTTGTTAGAAAAAGAGCTGTTTATCACTTTGCTTCGTCCATTCGACAGCCATTTCCATGGTTCCAATTTGAATTCCATCGAATAATTCGGATCCATCCACACCTCGGGCTTTTGTGCACACACCACATGCTGCAATTTCCATATTCTCTTCTTCTAAACATTGAGAGACCCACTCACCAACATTGTAAACATTAGCAGGATTTTGATTTTTCTTTAGAGCAAAAACACCATCTTCAAAGAAGAACATTTTGACTGAATTTCCATCTAATAGAGCTGTATAGGCAAAACGCAAAGCCGTATATGGACGTTCCACTGTATAAGGACCAGTGCCTACAAAAATTGTAAAAAGAACCATAAATAGAATTGGATTAAAATATATAAAAAGATTATGAGTATAGATAATGAATATCCTTTGAAATTCAGGAGGAAAATGCAATAATGAGTAGATTACTCTATTTTGTTTTTTTTAAAAAGGATTTATGGGGAAAAATTCCATTTATTACAAAATATGGTTTGTCTGCATTATTTGTTTTTGTTTCTTGCATCATTTGCCACACTTTCATCCCAATTTCTTGTTGTATTAATTTATACTTTTGATATTGTTCTTCAGTTAAAAAATTAATAGTGTATGAAAAAGGAGGTTCTTTACTAAACATTTTAACCAATTCTCCATCTACTCCGCTAGACAAATTTCTTAAATAATCTGAAATATCATCCAGGTTTTTTTTTCCAAAAATAAGTAAAGACAATATGACGTCGCGAATATTCTCTAATTGCCGTACTCCTTGATCTTCTTTACCCATTTTCTTGGTGTCTTCAATACTATAGGATTTTATTGATAAAAATTGTTGAAAATCAGCATGGAAGAATTTTGCTTCTACACCACGAATTTTTTCAGATCTAAAATCGACTATACCAATTTCAACCATTTTTTTCAAATGTCGGGAAATTGTTGCTTTACTTTTGTGAAAAATTTCCGCTAACTGAGTCAAATTAAGTTCATGGTGCATGAAAAGTAAGAGGAGAATTTCTAAATCCATTTCGTTTTTTAAAATTTCGAATAATTGTTCTCGATCAATTAAAATGGATTTAGCTTGTTTATCGTTAAGATTTGGATTAGGTGACTCTTTTTCGGATTTCATATAAGTTCTCTCTTTATGCATCTGATGTTTGCATTCTCATGTTGAGTTCATTATAGAGAGAAATTGACCAATGAAAAGATTTTTATGGTTGCATTTCTCTATAATATTTGTAATCATTACATTATTTTAAATTTTTGTAATCATTATATTTAAAATTAAATGATAAACGGAGAACCGAAGAAATACCAATGTCTGCAAATTTAGCTAAAGAACCTTGTATTAAATTCCATAGTGTTGCCAAAACGTATAATGGTGGCACTATTAAAGCGTTAAGTGGTGTTAACCTTTCAGTTAAAAAAGGTGAAATTTTTGGTTATATTGGACCGAATGGGGCTGGAAAAACCACCTCCATTAAAATCTTAGTGGGATTAATCCATGATTTTGCTGGATCAGTTTCTATCAATGGGCATGATTTGATTAAAAATCGTCTTGAAGTTCACAAATTAATTGGATACTTACCCCAATCAGTAGGATTCCAAGAATGGAGGACGGTCAATCATGCACTACGTACTTTTGGATTACTCTCTGGTGTGGATTCATCGATTTTAGATAATAAAATTGACGAAGTGCTATCATTAGTCGGATTACCGGATGTAAAAGATCGAAAAATTGTCCATCTTTCAGGAGGGATGAAACAAAAGCTATTACTGGCTCAAGCACTCCTTCATGACCCTGAAGTGCTAGTTTTAGATGAACCAATGACTGGATTAGATCCATCCAGTCGCTACCAAATGCGAAAGATCATCCAAAAATTAGCTGAAAAAGATATAACTATCTTCTTCTCTTCTCATATCCTTAGTGATGTGCAAGGAATTGCTACCCAAATTGGGATTTTGAATAATGGACAAATATTGAAAGTTGGAACACCTCAAGAATTGCAAGATCAATTCAAGGTTGGTAATGATATTGAAATTGTCTACAAATCAGCAATCAGTAATTGTACAGGCATAGAAAAGATTAGTGGTGTACAATCTGTTGAAAATGTTTCTTCAAATAAAATTCTTGTTCATCTTCCGGCAAGTAGTGATTTAGATCAAATTACTAATGAGATTTTGACTCTAATCGCTGAACAAAAATGCAATGTGTTGAATTTTAATGTTCTCAAAGCAAGCTTAGAAGATGTGTATTTGAAATATGTGGAGGGACAATATTAATGAGCTTATGGTTATTTTTCAAAGATGAATTACGTGGATTTTATAAATCGAGTGTGATGATAGTTCTATGGGTTGGAATGCCAATGTTATCCATTCTCATGCATTTCATTCAACCTGATTTGGAAGGACTTCCAATTACTCCCTTTGTCGGAATAATGCTCGCACAAATTGGAGGTACTCTGGCTTCCGTAATGCTTAGCACTACCATTGTAAATGAAAAAAATAAAAATGTATATGATTTATTCCTGATTCGTCCAATAAAACGCCATAATTTGCTAATTGCAAAGTTTTTAGCCACTTATGTGTGTTTGATTATCGCTTCCGTTTTTAGTTTAATTCTTGGAGTACTTATTGATTCTATTACTCTTGAATTAGAAATGAGTATAGTCTTGGAGAATTTATGGGAAAGTATAGTCATTTCAATGATGGCTATGGCCATTGCAACTTCAGCAGGAATCTTAATTGGTCTATTAGCGAATTCAGTGATGGTTGCTGCAATTCTTGCAATATTTGTTGGAAATCAATTATCAATTGCTTCTATGCTCCCAAGCTTGATTATTGAATCAATAAACCCCGTAATCTTCTCAACTTTGATTGGAGTGCCCTTTACGATAATCATTATATTGATCTTTTCAATTCTGATGAATCGAAAACAATTTTGAAGGTGAAATGTATTGTCATTAGAATCTCTTGAACTTTATAAAAACTCAGAGTGCATGGCCGAATCGAAAATTGTTGTTGTATTGGAATATATGATATTCAATATCTTTAACAGTAGGAAAAATCATCAATATATAAAATCCTTGCAATTGCAAGGAAAAGAAAAGATACTTGATTTTGGATGCGGTGCCGGATCTGTATCTAAACATTTGGCAAAATCTCTCTCCAAAGGTGGAATTCTTACTTGTGTTGATATATCTGAATATTGGATGAAAAAGGCTATGAAACGCCTCCGTCACTTTCCGAATGTTCAGTTCAAATTGGGGTATCTACCTAAAATGAATCTTCCCAAATCATCATTTGAGAGAATCTTTATCCATGCCAGCCTTCATGAGGTTTCTAAACATTTATTGGATGATGTTGCTGCAAGTTTTAAAGGCCTATTAACATTAGATGGAAGAATATATGTGAAAGAACCAATATTGCAACATCATGGCATGCCTGTTTCAGAAATTCGTGCATTATTCACAAATATTGGCATGGAAGAAATAAAATTCTCAATAACAAAAAAAGAATATAGTGGCATTTTTAGGAGAAAATAAGAAATATTTCTCTTTTTTTCACTTTCCATTAGTTTTTTGATTGTAAGGCTACTTTATACGGGTAGAGTGTTGCGGTCATTACTCCAGATTTTACTGATGGGTCTTCCTGCATATATTCCCGTGCTTTCTCAATGGAATCTTCGCGGAAAATAACAATACCAAATCCCTCAGGATTTTCATCAGTCAGAGTACGTCCTGCTAAAATCACTTTTCCTGCTTCAGTATCGCGTTTTAACCGAATGAAATGTTCTTCAACTTTTTTTTCATCAAATTTTGTCCAGTTTTCATCTTTTAGTAGATCTTGTCTTAATTTTAACACATAAATGAATTGCTTCGCTTCCATAGGTTTTCAATTAAAATTAGTTTTTGTTGATTTTCAAAGTTTTTACCTTTAGCTACACCGTTGTCTTATTGTCAAAAACGAAAACTTTTTTGGTAAATAAACATTAACCAACTTATCTTTTTTACGACCTCTACCGCAAATTAGTGGTATTTCCCCTTGGTGGTTCTAATGGCTGAACAACATAAAACTTTGGAAATGGAATATGATAGGGAATTGTTAGAAGATGTCTTTGATTCTCCCGATCTCCGATACGTTGCTCTTTACATGTTTATTTTACGGAAAGAATTATTTCAAGATCTTTTGGACGATGATTTGATGGATGAATTTGAAACCATTATGGACGTCGATGAACCCACTGCGGGGGATCTAAGGCGAATTTGCTCTCCAGACTTAATAAAATCTCTATTTCAATTTCACATTATTACAAACATTAAAAATCACTCTGTTTTTCAAATGAAAGGGGATCATATCAAAATTCGGTTAGCGAGTGGGCTTAAATTGGCCCGAGAAGAACTATCTGAATCGGAAGAAGAAGTACATATATTTTTCCAAGAAAATCTCTTAGAACGAGTGATTGTCCCCGATATAAGGGAAATGACTCAAGTTCGCATTCATGCATCATTGGAAAGGTTGCGTGCAATGATGTGTCCTAAAACTTCCGTTATTCATGAATTAGTTCATAAATACGGCGATTATTATGTTATCGATGATGATTTTTATTATATAATAGAGGAACTTGGAAATCCCTATCAAGCTTTACGAATCGAAATTATGATTCGAGCTATGGCGGATAAATACACGGAAATTGAACAAGATTTGAATGATTATCTGGGGTTGTATGATAAAGAAATTTATAAATCGACAATGATGAAGAAATTCCGAAAGGCAAAGGACTTGAAAAAAACGGATTTTCTTAAATATCTTCAGGAAAAATCCCGAAAAAAATCTCTATCTTCAAAATTCCGGGTCGAATTTCCAAAGGATGAAATACCTGAAGAATATCAAGAATGGAGAAATACATTCAACATCCTAATTGGTTTAAAGCTAACTTTTGATGAAATAAATGCAAAAATGGATAAATTACGCGCATATTATTCTGGTAAAAAACAAATTATGCCCTATATGACTTTTATTACAAAATCTACCTATGATGAAGATAATATTTCAGAAATCATTAAAAATCTCTTAATTGAAGCTCGGAACGCGTTAAAACAAATCAGCACAACCCTGGCAGATTATTCCAAGAAGGAATTAAAAATAATAAATTTAGATGTAGAGCGATTAATAATTGAAGAAGGACTTGATGATGATGACGATGATTGAACAACATCTATTTTTCCTGAGAATAAAAAAATATTAATTTTAAAGTGAGAAACTGATCAAATATGACAAAATGTCCGAGCTGTGGGATTGGGGAGTTAGTAGAACTTGTACCTGGGGTAATGAACTGTTCTAATTGTAGGAAAATCTTTCGTGGTCTGATACAAGAAGAAAAAATAGAAGTCCAAGAATCTATTTTGAAAGATGGGGAATTTTTCATGAAGAATACTGCCCTCAATCCTAAGTGGGAAGTTGCTGATTCTGGGATCACTGTTGCCAGAGAACGTGACAAGTGGTGGATTGCTGTACTTATGTGTCATTCTCCCAACTTTCCTAATATTAAATATCTGCGAATTTCATGGTGGAAAAAATCGATCAATGTCCATGCAGGGATGTTCAAAATAGATAGTTTTGAAGAATTAGAAAATATTTTGATTGTCCTTAACCGAATTAATGAAGATTTTGATGAGAATTTTAATCCTAAGGAAAATGTCACCATAAGCTTTGATCCGATTCCAGAACGTGCAGGTATTGAAGATAAATATTTTGTATTTGATTTAAAGAAACGTATCTGTCCAAAATGTAAATGGAAGATGAAGAAAAGTAAGAACAAGCGATATTATGAATGTGAACGTTGTGGAGAAATCATTGTATTGGATGAAGGACATCCAATATTTGATTATCCTTCAGAAGCACTTCCTTTAAGTTACTCTACAAATTTTCCTGTAAATTTCTATCTTCCCAGCTATGGAATTAGTGTTCGGTCCACTATGGCTGATTGGAAAGCATTAGTCACCATCTATGCGAAAGAAAATCCTGAAAAAAAATGGTTGCGCTTTTATTGGTGGCAAAGAAATTTACAGCGTTACATGACAACCGAATATTCGTTAGGCAATACACAAGGTTTGCGTTGGGAAACCAAGAAAGGTGTGATGTCTCCCAATATTTATGAAAAGGAACATGTGCCATTATTGATTGAAGCATTGAAAACGATGAAACTTGAATGGCAGAAAGCGAAGGGAATTGATCCTAAGAAAGCAGAAGAAGATGCTAAAGCTCACCAAATATCTCTTAAAAAATCTACCAAATCTAAATCTGTAAGTCAGAAATCTAGTCCTTCTACTGAAGTACCTTATATTCGGACAAAGAAAGTCGATATAGTTCATTGGATCTTAGATAATGATGAAACAAACGAGTACAACAAAACGGCCTTGGTACGAATGAAAAAAACAGAATTATTAAATCACGTAAAAAAAATTGAGACTCGACATAAAGAATCTAACAAAAATTAGGTGTAATAAAATGGCAATGGCATTATGGAATGAATTATTAGGCAATTTTACAACGGCATTGGACAAATCTCTCGAATTTATTAAAGAAAGAGATATTGACAACATTCCTGGGGCAAAAGATCAGTTAATTCGCCGATTTGAGGAATTAAAACGATATCTTCCCAAGGATAATGGTGAACTAATGGTAAAAAGTATTGATGAATCGATTCAAAATTCATTCTTCCCTCGAACTTCCAGTTTAGGAGAAGCCTATGCTAAAGTGTTAAAAACTCTAGAACAACAACACGAAAATTCTTTTGTTATTAACGAACTTATCAATGGATTCATTGCATCCCAATCAAAATCTTTTGGATCTTTTAAGGAAGGACCAATTGTGGATCGCATAATTGAAGCCTTCAAAAAATCCAAAAATTTCCGAATCTCGGATTACGCTTTTTTTGCTATGTTTGGCAATCCCGAAAAACCCCGTAAAACTATTCAAAAGCAATTGGATAAGATTGCCGATTTTTTGGGACTTGTGGTGGAAGAGCGGATCTTTAAGCATGATCTGGCCCGAAGTGAAGAAAAAGTTGTCCGATTTTATACTTTTCCTGAAGAAATCCTTGAATTATTAGAAGGATCCTATGTTATCC
The DNA here is from genome assembly GCA_025839675.1 of Candidatus Lokiarchaeum ossiferum. Lineage (GTDB taxonomy): Archaea > Asgardarchaeota > Lokiarchaeia > Sigyniarchaeales > Promethearchaeaceae > Lokiarchaeum > Lokiarchaeum ossiferum. The sequence goes on along the minus strand of CP104013.1, from coordinate 2,618,224 downwards.
GAACAGAAAAGGGCGAAACAATGGTGAATGATGATTTTGATAAAAATGTTTTTACTGCTCTTTTTCTGGCACGATTTGCAATTGATCGATATTCTTTAGATCCTTACAAAATAAATGGTATTTGCGCCATTTTTGCTCTTATATTAATACTCAGCTTTATGCCCAAAGTAAAATTGGCCGAAGACAGTCCTATTTTGCGAGATCCTGGATTTGATGCTGGGATGATGAGTGTTATTCCAAAAAGTTGGATGATGAAAAATGTGTTGACAGAATTACTACCCGCCACCATTGAAATTGTCGCATTCAGATTAGGTGCCTCTAAATGGTATGATAAAATTGAGAAAAGTGATGCACAAAAACGGTTACATCTTCAAACACGATTCTTAATAAAAGATGTTAATAAGTGGGTTTTAGGAAACCTCTGTCGTGTGGAAATTCCTATTTTTGTCGAGATCAGCTCTATATTCCAAGAAGTAACTGTTTCGGGGGATTCAGATATTGATTAATTTTTTTAAAACTTATTAGGAGAAAAAATCATGGCACGAGAAAGATGGGAAGATATTGTTGCGTATTATAAGACTTACATTTCAATTATTCAACCGTTACTTCATGAAACCAAACGAACTATTCTTGATTTAGATTTGGAGCAACTTGGAAACATCGATAACTTGAAGGAAATTTTGGAGGAAGAATCTAAAAGAAAGGTAAAAAATGTCAAATCCTTAACAGAATTTAATGCTTTTTTCCGAAATGAAATTTATCGCCACATTATTAATTATATCGAAGAATTAAAAGAAGACTCTGAATTTAATTTGCAAGATATTCGAGATTATATTCTTGATTTTATTGATGAAGCGCTAAAAGCCTTTGATGTATTATTGGATTTGGCTGAAGATGATTATAATAAACAATCGGAATCAATTATGGGAAAGCTTGCGAATATGTTAATTGAAGTGTTATTTCCTCAAGGAAATCGATTGGAAGATATTTATAGCCAACTTATTGAAAATTCTCCCGAATGGTATGATGCTCAGAGATATTTATTGCAGCCAACAACATTTTATAGAGAGAAAATTGGAGAAATGACCGTACCCGGATTAAGCCCAAAAGCCTATCAAATTGTTAATAATATTACTTCTCTCTTCAATTTGGATCCAAACTTCATGGATTTAGAAGAAAATCCAGATTTTGTAATTCCTACTATTATGATTTCTGATGTATTTGAGCCTTATATAGATTCTATTGCTAATGCTGAAGAAGAATCAATTAAACGAATTGTTCAACGTATGGAATTACAACTAATAATGGGGATTTTTGTTGGACCTACAGAAAAATTCATTGAACTTGCTAAAGATCATAAGTATGTCGCTGCCCAAGAAGATTCGGATGGAAAAACGCGTTGGATTCCTCAATTTAGCAATGAAACTCTAATTCTTTTATATCTTGCCAAAGCATCCTTCCGAAGGGGCTTTTTATCAAAAGAATTAGTGAATTGGATTGCAATGAATTTTGCCTTCATTATTTACAATGCAGTCTTGCACACCGTGTTATCAGACGAGAACATTTTTTATAATCTTTTTCTGGATATGAAAACAGAAGAAAAAATTTTGCCGTATTTGATGAAGCTATTATGTTTTGATAAATATTTACGGCTTGATCGAACGAAAATTCGTGATTCTCCTACTTATCGTAAGGAATTGTTTAATTTCCTTGGTGGAAAGATTGAAGCAATTGATAAATTAACATTTTATCTTGTAGATGAACTTGAAAAGTTATTGGGAATTGAAAAAGAAGATTGAAATTATTTAGTAGTAGAAGTGAAAAAAAATGACCTTTACAGTTGAAGAAATGCGCCAACGGTTTCAAAAATTTGGTACCATTTATACTCCGGAAGATATTAAAGAAGAAATTACCGATATCATTGGTTTAGAAGATAAAAAAGAAATGCTATCTGATTTTTTCTTAAGTTTGAAAAAATATGTAGATATTGCCCCCCGATTAGCGGAAGCGAAAATTACTCCTAATTTTACAATGTTACTTTATGGGCCGCCAGGAACTGGAAAAACAGCTTTAACAAGAGCGATGGCAAAGAAATTTGATATTCCAATGGGACTTGTTGAAGCCGATCGCTTAGTTTCTCCATTGCTGGGGGATACTGTGAAAAACATGAGAGGTGTGTTTGATCTTGCTGCAGAATTCACTAAGGAAAATGGCGTATTTTTGTTGTTTTTTGATGAAATTGATGCTATAACCGGTGAAAGGGCTAATGCACACGAAGTTGGGGAAATTAAAAGGGCTGTTATTTCCTTTTTACAAATTATTGATAAAATATCCTATGACGCTATCCCTCTTGCAATTTTTGGAGCTACCAATCACGAAAAACAATTAGATAGTGCAGTATGGCGGCGTTTTACCTATCATTTGTCCTTTCCTTTCCCTAATTTTATCGTAAGGAAGCAAATCATGGAATCTTTTTTGACTCGGCTTGAAAAAGCAACAATTTCTATTGATAAGCGTTTAACAAGTTCTTTAAAAAAGGAATATGATTATCTTATTGATAAATATAATGCTCAAAAGAAGAAGTTAGGGCGAGAGCTGACCGATGTTGAATATTATTCTCTTTTCACTGAGTTAAAACAAAAAAATTTAGAAGGTCTTCTGTACCATACATTGGGTTATACTGGGGCAGATTTGATGCGAGCGATGCGAGTTGCCTTATTTAAAGCTTTGAAGAAATCTGTTCTCTTGTATGAAGATTATATGAGATCACTTGAAGTGTGTGGTGGTACTGAAACTCATGTTATCCAAAGTCAGAAACTTGCTGGCATTACGCCTGATACTGCTGATAATGCAGCTATTTCCAACACAAATTCCCCTATTTCAAATAAATCATCGAAAATTGATGATTTAGATGACCTAGATATCGATTTATAATCAATTTTTCAAAGTGAATGAAAAATGTCTCAGAATCAAATAATTGACAAGGCTTCCCTGCAGAAAATCTTACAAATATCAGATCAGATTAGAGGAAATCTTTCAGATCTTGATTTAAACATGGAATTATATGAAAATTTACCTGAATCCTTGAAAAATGTGAAAACTAAATTATCCACTCTCTTTTCAAGACTCGATTCCATTTTTTCTCCCATAAAAAATGTGATTTTTGAAGATTATCAATCCCAAATAATAAATGATATCCAAAATCAAGCAAATCCATTACAAACTCAAAAAATTGGATTATATTTCATAGGTAATCAGATTTTAGAAAAATCAATTGGAACTGCTCATTTGGTCTCCTCGATATCCCCTGATTACTGGACTAAAATAAAACAAATTTTGTTTACGACCGACAAATTCTTACCCATCTTATCGAATTTGCAAAATTTTTATTTACAGCTTTTGGATACGAAGATTGACTTAGAGTTAAGCAAAGTTCCCATGGAAATTGATGACGGAGTTCGTGAAGAATATCGAAAAATATATTATAAACAACAGATTTCTTTTGCGGATTTCTTAGAATTGAATAAACCTAAAAAATTTGATTCATCAACTCAAGAAGAATCTGAATCTTCAGAAAAATCCGAACAATTACGTCAAGATTTTGAAAAAGCTATAGAACATAAAAAATTGGAGCAAAAAAAGGCACAACAAAAAAAATCTTTTGATAATTATCAAGAATATTTTAAAATGAGTGAAAGGGATTTAGAACGGGCTAAAAGAAAATCTATAAGTAAACGAAAATACACAAAGAAATCTCGACGAGGGAAGTATTAATAAAATGAATAATAAAATAATAATTAATGACCAAGCAATTCTTATAGAATCTCCATTACTATTTCTAAAAGGGGATTGCGATGTATCTTCGATTTCAGGAGAAAATTTAAAAATTGTAGAATGGAATGAATATTTTCCTGATATTTTTGAAAATCCTCTAAAACTGAATACATTTATTCATTTATTTCCATCCATTCTTTCGAGCTCAAACTTAATTAACAAAGAAATTTCATCATCTACGGCTCAAACTTGGACAGGAGTTGTACATGCCTTTAATCAATTGAATAATGTTTCCAAAGTATTTCCAAATATCTTAAGGATTAATACAATTTTAGCTGAACAAAATACTATTAAAGAAGAAATAACGACTTTGATAGCATATCAGCTTAAGTTAAAAGAAATTACTGAAAACAGTCTTTATATTACCAAGAAAGATTTATTGGCTAAATTGCAAAAAGAATTGGCCAATTTGCAGCCAAAATTTGAAATTGAAAAAGATGAATATTCTGTTTATGCTGATCGAATGCAGAATTATCTAAAAAAGAAGAATGATTATAATTCTATTCAAAAATCTCTTAAAGAAGAACAACGTGTCTTGTTTCGCCAAACTAATGAGATAACTAAGATGATGGATGAAAGAGATCCAAGTATGCAAACCTATCTTGATAAACTTGCAGATTTAGATCCCGAACTTCAAGCAGAAGATTACAAACGTATTCAGAAGAAATATAATACATTAAAAGTTGAATATGATAAACTAAAATCTCATCGGAATAGCATAATGAACGAGAGTAAGGGTATTAAGCAGAGATTACTAAAATCCAGAAATGAATTCAAACAATCAAACAAGGAATTACGCTCTTTTCAACCCCAATTTCAAGAAATTGAAGCCAAATTTTTAAGTTTACGCTCTCAAATTGAATCATTACAAAAACAAATTCAAGAAATTGAAACTGAGTTGAATTTGATGGTGGATTCTGGTAAATCATCCTCATCCAATATTGATTTGTCTCTTGATCATATTCCTTATACTTCTTTGGCTCAAGTTGAAGAATTATTGATGCAAAAGAAACAACGTCAAAATCTAATTCTCTCGAAACTTGATGAGATCTTTCATTCAACAGAATCATCCACTATTTCCAAAGATATAGAAAATCGAATTTCAAAAATGGAAGATATTTTGAAAAATATCTCGAGCTCTGTTAGTGAATTCGAAAAAAATGATAAAATAGACACCCTTTTTCGCTCTTACATTCACACTTTAAAATCTCTTCAAAATTTCATGAATTTGTTATTGGAACCTATGGATTTTCAAATAAATTTCTCAAATTCAATTGAAGGGGAGTCTAATGAAGATTTGAAGGTGAATCTTATTTTGAAAAATAAAAAAGGAGTAGAGACAAACCTTGAAGAATTAAAACGAGTTGAAAAAGCTTATCTTATTTTAACTCTGATTGTCAGTTGTTATCTCACATTAGGAATAAGTCTAATTCCGATTGAATTCAAATCTCTTCCTCCGTCAATAGTAACAAAACAAACATTCATTAAAGCAACTCAATTATTGTCTGAGCAAATTCTTTTATTGCCTTTAGAAGAGGCAATTCACGTTGTTTTTTTCATGGAACAAACAAATTTTGATGTTTCTCCAACAATAGATCTTTCTAATAAATGATAATTGAAAAAAGTGATAATAATGGTAAATGAACAATTAACCGCCCGACTAAGTCGAATACTTCTTCAGAATCAAACTGGAATGGTGAAAGAACAAGATGTCCGGAATTTATGCTCTTCCAATGAAGAGTATTCTCAGATTATTCCCCAGCTCGTTTCAGATTTTAAAAATCTAGGTTTATCATTGATTCGAACCAAATTTCAAGGAGATCGTTATTTCGTTGTAACAACTCCCGGAAAAGATTCAAGAATAACTCCGAGCATGTACGGAACCATGGCACTTCTTATTGCAACAGCAAATGAAATAGGAAATGATCTGGACGTTGCAAAAATGAAAAAAATTTTTAAAAATGTATGGTCAGATGTCGAATCTCTAATTACCCTGGAATATTTGTCCCTCCAAGGGACAAAAGGTGGGGAAAAAATTGAAATCACCCCGATAGGAAAGGGTGCGTTTAAAAATATTATGAAGGATTTGAATTTGAAAACGGTTTCAAATCTTTAATTTTTTTATTTTTTCCAAATTTCATGAACCCCTTCAACAGGCGTAACTTCATAAGTAATTGGTTTATACCCAAATTTTTCTTCATAGGCGGGAAGTTTTTCGAGATATATTTTTAATGCCTCGGGAGACAATATGGATATTGTACATCCTCCGAAACCTGCACCTGTCATTCTTGAACCAATGCATCCCTCGATAGTTTGAGCGGCCTCAACGAGCCAATCAAGTTCGACAGACGATACTTCATAATAGATTTCTAAGGATTTATGTGATGCATTCATTAAATTACCAAAGGCTGTTAGATCATGAGATTGAAGTGCTTTTTCTGCATCTAATACGCGTTGATTTTCTGAAATGACATGGAAAGCTCGCTTTCTAATCTCTGGAGGAAATATATCATGACTTTTTTTATAATCCTCTTCTGTATAATCACGTAAGAATTTTCCGGGTTTTTCTTCCGATAAAATTTTCACCGCTTCTTCACATTCTGAAACACGTTGATTGTATAAACTGGAAGAAAGTTTGTGAGGGACATTTGAGTTAGTGATAATCATTTTATAATTTCCGAGATCCAAAGGAATTAATCGATATTCCAAACTTTGACAATCGATTAACATCGCTTGGTTAACTGCACCCATGCGGCAGATGTATTGATCCATGATCCCACATTTTACACCCACGACTTCATGTTCTGCTTGTTGGCAAATTAAGGCCATCTCTGTTCCAGAAATTTCTAAATTATATATTTTTTGAATTGCAAAGGCAACTCCAACTTCCAATGCTGCAGAAGATGATAATCCCGCACCTTGAGGCACATTTCCTGTAAATGTTATTCTTATTCCTTCAAATTTGTAACCTTTCTTTTGTAAAACTTTCACAACTCCAATAGGATAATTAAACCAATCTACATTGCTTTTTACCAAATCTGAGTACATTGCGACCATTTTTTTATCAAAATCAAGTGAATACACTGAAATTAAATTCGAATCTGGTATTTTCGAGATTGCCACGGTGATACCCATATCGATTGCCATCGGCATAACAAATCCTTTGGAATAATCTGTATGTTCACCAATTAAGTTGACTCTCCCGGGAGCATGAACGATTAATTCGGGGTCTTCTCCAAATATATCATTATGCTTTTGCTTAAGAAGTTCAAATTCGGGCATTTTTTTTCATTCCTAGATATTATTTTTCGAGGAAGGAAAAAAAGGTTTCTAAGTGATTAGTTTAAATTGTAAAATTTTGAAAGAAAAGGAAAAAAAATGTATTATTTTTTATGGGAATCTCGCCAATCAGCAAGAAAGTTATCGAATACTGTTTGGACACGATTTTTAGTTGGTCCTCTGCCTTCTACTCCATTTTCACTAATTTTAATTTTACCACCCAATAACGTAACTGTGTTATCTTCAGCTATTTCTATAGCTTCACCAGGTAATATTTTACGCAAACGAGCAGCGAGTTCTTGCATTGGGAAAGGTTCTCCTTCCAATGTAAATGAAATCCATTTAGACCCTTGGATAACAATTTTATCATATTTGTTGTTTTTATCATCTTTTGCATTTGCTAAACAAATGGATTGGGACCCCATTTCAAACCCAGTCATTTTTCCAATGTAAAAATGAGTTGGATAATCAATTTCTAAGATTACTTTGACATTAGCATTCAGAGCGACTGCCATTTCTTTGTTAAATTCCCGAGTAATTTGGCTGGACATATATAACTTTTGGAGAGATTTCCAAAAAACTTTTTCAAATTGAAATTTTATCCATCCTTAGGAGCAAAAAAATCTTGGCCCATGAAAAAAAGGAAGATATAATTTCTGATTTAGAGCAAGATTATATCATTCTTCCAAAAACTCATTCGTCGATGTATTTGATGCATAAGTATTGGGCAAGAAAACCTGCCAACATTGTTTCTTCATATATTAATCGGTATTGTCCGCTTAATGGGATCGTTCTAGATCCATTTTTAGGATCAGGAGTTACAGTTTTAGAGTCCATTTTTGCTGGAAGAAAGGCAATTGGGATTGATATTAATCCAATGTCCCAGTTTATTTGCAAAAATTCAGGAATCCGTGTTGATCTAAAAAAGATGCAAGATTGCTTCACATTTCTTCAAACTCAAATAGTGGAGAACTCTTCTTTATATCATGATTTATTTCAATTTAATTGCCCTATTTGTGGGCAATCTGCCATTTTGACTCATTTAATAAGAAAAAATGATGGTTTAGAAAAAGTTGATGAAATTGAAGAAGTCCGCTATCAATGCTCCAAGTGCAAAGAAATTATTGTTAATTCTTCTCAAAATACCTCATATTTAGAAAAAACATTCACAACTATATTGGAACGAGAAAAATTCGCGCAAAATTTGATAAATACTAAACGAATTAATCCTCCTCTCTTTAATTTTAAGTATACAAATGAAGTTCCCTTTTTACAACTCCGTCATAATCTCCGGTCTAATAATGGTTTGGATATGCTTTTTTCTAAAAGAAACCTTGTCTTCCTCACTTATTTGAGAGATTTGATTATTAATTTGCCCACTCCATTTACAGATCTTTCTGAAATATTTATGTTTGTGTTTTCAAGTGCTATTGGACAAGCGAGTAAAATGGTGTGGGTGATCGATAAGCGTAACGGGAAGAAATTGAAAAAGAAACAAGTAGGTTCTTGGACTCATCATTTTTTTTGGGATCCCTCCTCATATTTTGAAGTCAATCCGTGGAATTGTTTTTGCGAACGATTCAAGAAGATTCTTCGAGGTAAAAATGATTCAAATCAACGTAACTTACAATCATCTCTTAAATTCTCTTTAGCTGATTCGTTCTCTACGTTATCTGTTGAAACTCCCGTTTTCCTTCTCAATATTTCTAGCTCTTCTTTACCCATTCCGGATGCTTCCATTGATTTTATATTTACAGATCCACCTTATGGGGATTCTATCCAATATGGGGAACTATCATCTCTTTGGGGTGCATGGCTCAATATGAACATGGAAAAATTTATTTCACAAATAGAAGCTGAAGAAATAGTTATTAATTCAAAACAAGGAAAAAAAATCGATTTTTATCAAGACCGACTTACTCAAGTATTCTCTGAAATGCATAGGGTTTTAAAACCTGAACGTTTTATGATAATTACTTTTCACAACACCTCTTTGAAAATTCGTAATGCTTTAATTTCTTCTGTCGTAAATTCTTCTTTTCTTTTAAAACAAATTTTATTCCAACTTCCTCCTCGCGTTTCAATTAAATCTATGCTTCATTACAATGGATCTCCTATTGGAGATTATTATATTCGATTTCAAAAACCTAAAAATCATGAAGATTATTTAACTCAAAGGGAAAATTCTCAGAAAAAATTTTCAGATGAACAAATAATTAACAAAATTTCCACTTGTATCCAAAAAATTCTCTTTCATCGCGGGGAACCTACTTCTTTCATTTGGATTTCTAATTTAATTGATGAATTTTTATTCGAACAAGGACTATTTCCAATGGCGAATCTCGAGAAATTCATGGAGTTGGTGAAAAAACTACCAATTTTCTCTATAAATGAAGAAAATATATGGTGGTTTGCTGATAAATCGATGGTTAAAAATTGTGAAATTGCTTTAACCGAGAAAATAACTCATTTTTTAAAGAAAATGGACTTTACTAGTTTTAAAAAAAGTGGGAAATCTTCCAAAAAACAAGAAATCTTCAATTTAATTTATCAACATTTCCGTGGTGTCTACACGCCTGATAAATTCCTTGTGAATCAATTAATCGAAGGAATCAACTGAATTTATTGATGAAATTTGTTTTATTTTTATTCTATTCGTCAAATTCTATTCCTTTTAACTTAAATGTTATTCATGAAAAATATGCTCTTTAGGAACAAAGGTGTCATTAAATTATTTAACTAAGCACATTTTCTATTATTTAATAAAGAGGAAAAAAAAATGGTTAAATGCGATACTCCCGATTGCAACGAAACGTTGACTTATCTCCCTTTTAAATGTCGATATTGTGGCGGAACTTTTTGTAAACTACATCGATTACCTGAAAATCATGATTGTACGTTTTCTATGAATGATAACCCTCGTGCTCGGACGACAGTTGCTTCATCAACTACTTCAGTGCCAGAAGAATCTTATAATCCCGCTCAAAATAATTTTAATACTCCGAACTATACCACTCCTGAAGATACCGAAAAACAAATGGAACGGGAAATGCGCGATTATATCCGGGCTCAAGAACGTCAAGCTATGCCCCCTCCTCCTACTAGAGGCAGTCGTCCCACTGGTGAAAATTATAGTCCATTTATTTCACGGACAAATAAGATGCAAGTCACCTATACGTTTATGGGCTTATCAGCGTTTTTCTTCGTCCTAACGCTCTTTCCAATATTGGAACCATATATTCTATTCAATACATTAAATCTATTTTCAAGTATTTTAGCAATTCCAACTTTAATAACATCTATGTTTGCCCCTCGCGATATTTTTGGATTACTTTTTGCTGAATTAATGCTCTATTCTATTGGTAAATCCATTGAAATGCAATTTGGATCAAAATTCATGGCTACCATTTATTTAGCTTGCGGTGGATTGGGTGTTTTATCAATAGTGCTTGTCCAATCTTTAGGAATGATACTTTCTATCGGGAGATTGTTGGATTTATTCTTGATTTCTACTCAATGGTGCGCTATTCTTGGCATGATGACTTTCCTATTGCATCTTGTTGGTTTAAATCGAGAAATGCGAATGTATCTCTATTTCATTCCCGTTAAACTCAAAGCGAAATATATTCTTTATTTTTTAATTGCTTATTCCTCTGTATTTGCAATTTTAGGTATATTTTTCACCGGAATCTCAACTGCTTCTTATGTTGGACAGCTAATGGGTATTTTAGGTGGGAAATTAATGTTTAATAAATTTGGACGCCGCGTGGTTACGGGCATTTATTGAAGGTCTCAATTTTTTTCTTCTCTTATCAGAACCTTTTTACCTTTAATTTACAGATATATTGATCAATGGTTGTTCGCGAAATTTATCTGGAAATTCCCAAAATTGGTGGTAAAATTCTCCTCCCTCAAAATCAACACGTTTTTCACATAGGAAAGAAGGATATCAAAAAATCTGCAACACTTAGCGTTGATCCCGCACTATTTTCCGCTATTTCGAGTGTTCGAAAAGATCCAAAAACCGGGAGTTATGTTAAACAACAATTTATTATTTCTTTAAGAGGAGATCGTTATTACATCGAGGATCTAAATAGTACGAATGGAACTTACCTGGGAAACTTGAATTTAAAACAAACAACCCCACAACTCTTGAAAAATGGTGATAAAATTATTGTACCTGTCGAAGAAAACGGTACGTTGATTCAAATGGATCTTATTTTTCATGATACTACAATTAACACTCCAAATGGAAGTGGTTCAAGTCAAGTAGAAAAATTAAATGAAGAACCATTCAAAGATCCCACAATTGCTTCTACTGTGGCACCTCCTTCACGCTCGCATCATTCCTTCACTGATCCTACTCAATCTCCAACGGTGGCACCTAGCGAAGAATCGTCATCTGGTGGAGTTTATTTTGATCCAACCCAGGCACCCACCGTTCCCCCAGTTCATGATCCATCTATGGCTCCTGCTTATCGAAGACGGAATGCAATTTTTATGGATCCAGAGGATCCTTCCTTTACTTCCAATAGTTTCATTTTAGTCAAAAGAAAAATGCCTATTCCTCCAAATGCCTTTCGTCCAGATTCTGGATTAGATTTGGGAATGGTCTATAAATTAGAAAAGAGTGAAACATGGCATATTCTTGTTGCCTTTAGTTTACTTTTTATTATGGTGTATCACTCTTATATTAATGTTATGGGATTAACTGCTTTATATTATTATATCCAATATCAATACTTTATCGGCATATCTGCAATATTTTTTGAACCTCTCCCTATTGCTTTAATCTTTTCTCTGTCTTTTATTGTGCATGAAACCGCTCATCTACAGACAGGGAAACATTTTCATTTCCAAAGTCGTTTTTGTTTAACAACTGTAGGGATGAAAACAACCCTTCGTTCTGCAATAATTGGAATTCCAATCGCTTTACCCGGAGCTGCCGTATCTGTTGGGGTTGATCCTGACGATGATAAAGATAAAATGGGGGCGATTAAAATTGCGGGTCCCGCTTCAAATTTCATCCTTGGATTAGTATTTATTCTAATTTCACTCATACTCCCCGGATCCTTATCTACTTTGAAGATGATTTTCTTACAAGGGGGATCCTTAAATTGCGTTTTAGGGACATTTAATATGTTTCCGGGCGAATTCAAGGGATTTGCACTCGATGGGAAGTATATCAAAAAATGGAAACCAAAATATTATTTTATTCTATTAGTTTTGCTTCTTTTAGGGCTCGTAGTGTCTATTTTGTTATCAAGTACAGGCCAATAAGTTTTTTTATTTTCTATTTTTACTCAAAAATTATATTTTTTATCTTATTTTCTATGAATTCCAATGCTTGGGGAAGATTGGTGGGATTTCCCCCGCCTTGAGCAAATTCTGGTTTTCCTCCACCCTTTCCATTGAGAATTTTTGCAGTTTCTTTAAGTAAATTCCCCATATGTAGTTCTTTACTTTCTATTTCTGGGGTTCTTCCAAAGATAAGTTGAAGTTTATTGGAATCTTCGATCAGATTCGTAAAAATTACAATGGATTTTACCTTTTTAATAAGTTTTGACTCGATTTCCCGTAATTCTTGCATATTTCGATTGAAAAACTGGTGAATGATCAAATACACTCCGGATATCTGTTGAGCTTGTGCTATTAATTCTGGAACTTCATATTCCATCATTTTTTTAGAAAGATTAGATAATTGTTCTTGTGTTTTCTCTAAATCTGCTTGAACTTTTTCAATCAAGGGTACTAGTTCTTCTTCACTACACTTAAATTTCTCTGATGAATCACGCAAAATCTCACTCCTTTGCTGATAATTCTTCAAAGCTCGATTACCACAAACATATTCAACCTTGATTCCTTCTTTCATCTTGGTCCATTTTGTGATTTTCATTAATCCAAGTTCACCCGTAGTCCTTGTATGGATACCTCCGCACGCCGAATAATCAAAATCATTTACAATCACGATTCGAAATCCCCCTTCACCTTTCTTTTTGGGAGGTCGACGAAGTGGATATTGTTCTAAATCTTCTAGGTGATCATGCCAGTGAATTAAAATGGGTCTATTTTCAAAAATGATCTGATTTGCTCTAGATTCTATTCGAGCTGCATCTTGCCATGAAAAATAGGGTAATTTTACATCAATTGAAAGGGTTTTTTTCCCCAAATGGACTGAAAATGTTTCTGCTTGCATTAACTCCCAAAAACATTCTGAGATAACATGTTGACCTGAATGTGCTTGCATCAATTCATATCTATGGTTCCAATTTAATTTAAGCTCGACATTTGAACCGATTGGGATTGATTTGTCAGTAATATGATAAATTCGACCTTCGATTTTTTGAGTATCTTGAATTTCAATATCATTCATTGTACCAATATCTCCCGGTTGGCCTCCACCCTCGGGATAAAAACATGTTTGGTCAAGGCAGATTCCGAACTTTCTTTTAATATTTTTAACTTCAATAACTTTTGCTTGACATTTTGAAAGATACCCATTTTCATAATATAATCGGGAGGTCATATATTAATGATGCATTCATCATACCTTAAATCCATAACCCTTTAGGATCGATATTTACTTACATATTTATGAAGGAGGAAGATCTCTATCAACAGCGAGCTGATCTTGGTATTAAATATGTTACATCGGTTCAAGAGAAATTTAAAATCAATCTAAAACGATATGTTGAAGAAAATCCCGACAAGATTCCTCAAATTAAACTCATTGCGGCCCATCTTGATCAACTCCATAAAAAAAAAGGACCAAACGCCACGATATTGTACTACAAAGCTCTTGGATCTGAATATGCTCAATTTGAAGCTGAATTCAACCAGAAGATTCAAGATTTGATAAGAAAACAGGATATTTTGTAAAAGATGCCATTTCAAGACCAAAATTTACCAGATCAGTCTGTTGACAAATTGCTTGAAAACCAAAAAAATCTATATGAAATTCTGAGGTATTCAAAAGATATTTCATATAAAATTGATTTAACCAGTTCATCCTATGTGTATATAAGCAATTCTGTTGAAGAAATCTTAGGGTGGCCTTTAAATAAATTTTTAGAAGACGGGCGCTCTTTTTCCAAAACTATTTTTCACCCTGATGATTTGGATCAAATGGAGTCCATTATTGAGTTTACTCGCACAAATCTTAATAATTTTTCTCGTTCCAGTGAGCTTGAAATCCGATTAAGACATAAAGATGGAGGATATCGGTGGTTTTTAGATCGTTTTGCTTTTATAATAGATCAAAATGATTCTTGTTACATGATTGGATCTCTTATCGATATTACTGAACGAAAGCAGGTTGAATTTTCTTTGATTGAAAGCGAAGAAAGGTTTCGAAATTTGATCGATCAAGCCCCCTTTGACATTCAAATTTATGACACAAAAGGATATTTACAAATAGTTAACAAGAATTTTCAAGTTTTTTGGGGGATTGATCCAGAGAATGCTATTGGAAGATTTAATTTACTGAAAGAACCTCTTTTTGATAGGTTAGCTTTGCTTCCTTATATTCAAGAAGCTTTTAATGGAAATTATACTCAGATACCTGATTTCAAATTAGAACCGGGAATGTTTAATAATAATAATAAAGAGATACATTGGCTCAGGACAATAGTCTTTCCCATAAAGAATGATCAAAATTTGATGCAAAATATTGTAGTTATTCATCAAGATATCACGGCGTATAAAAAATCTCTTCAGATAATTCAAGAAAACCAGCGAAAATATAATGATTTGTTCAATAATTCTCGTGATGCTATAATATTGCATGAAATTTCTGGGAAAATTATTGAGGCGAACCAAAGTGCTCTCAATTTATTTGGTTATACTCGAGAAGAATTATTAAGTTTCGTTACTGATGATTTACATCCTACAGATAAGAAGATATTACAAAAGAACTTGACGAATGAATTTCTAAGCGGTTCCCGTGGTCTTTATGAAATAATAATGCAGAGAAAAAACGGTGAGACCTTCGAATCTAATGTAACTGCTAGTATTATTTCATTGGATGGTGAAAAATTCATTCAAGCAATAATTCGGGATATCTCTGAACAAAAACGTCGAGATTCTGAACAATTACGCTCTCAAAAAATCGAATCAATAGCTCTTCTGGCTGGTGGAATTGCTCATGATTTCAATAATATTTTAGTCGGAATACTTGGTAATGTTAATTACATGCAATTAGAAGATGATGTTTCTAATGAAATGTTAGACTCATTGCGGGATATAGAAAAAGCAACTTTAAGAGCAACAGATCTGACAAAACAATTACTAACATTTTCAAAAGGTGGTGCACCTCTGAAAAAAACACACGATATTCTTTCGATTATTGAAGAATCGCTCTCATTTGTAATGCGGGGATCAAAATCAAAATGCGTAGTGGAAAAGAACTCGGAAATTCCTGTAGTCGAAGTTGATGCTGGCCAAATGAATCAAGTTTTTAATAATCTCCTAATTAATGCAAATCAAGCTATGATAGATGGGGGAACTATTTTAATCTCTCTTGAAGTTATCGAATTGGTGAATTCTGTTGATGTTCCATTAGCGGATGGGAATTATATCCATATTTCAATTAAAGATCAAGGTGAAGGTATTTCGTTAGATACTCAGCAACATATTTTTGAACCATATTTCACTACAAAAAAGAAGGGAAATGGTTTAGGTTTAGCAACATGTTATTCTATTATTAAAAGACATGGGGGTTATATTACATTTGAATCTCAAATGGCTATAGGTACGACATTCCATATTTATCTCCCGATAAGTGAAAAGGAAATAAGAAACAATTTAAAGAAATCTGCTTTAAAGCAGGAATTTCAAGGTAAAGTCATTATTATGGATGATGATCCCATGATCTTGAAGATATTATCCAAAATACTTACAAAATTTGGTTTGTCCGTAGATATTGCTTATGATGGTGAAGAATTGTTAAGAAAATATGCAAACTCAATAAAGAATAATGAAAAATATCGTTTGGTAATTATGGATCTCACAATTCCAGGAGGAATTGGAGGAAAAGAAACAATATCCGAACTTAAAAAAATTGACCCTGATGTTATCGCGATAGTTTCAAGCGGTTATTCGAATGATCCCATTCTTGCTAATTATAAAAAATATGGTTTTTCACAAGTTTTGAATAAACCTTACACCATTGACTCCATAAAGCATGTTTTGTCTGAATTTCTGTAAGTGCCCTATTTAAAATGTGCATTTTACCATCATTTTAAATATTTCAACGGTTGAAAATCATGATACTTCTTGAATAAAAACACAAAAAAAGGGTTAATGTTTGGGGCTTTTGGTGTCATTGCAGAAAGTTTTTTACCGGTTGTTACTAATTTACGACCAGATGCCTTGGATGCATTCTATTTTGCATGGTTTACGATGATTTTTGAATCAATTTTCATTTTTCCCTTAATGATTGCAGAACGAAAAAAATTTAAAAATAAGTTATATCTAATGGAAAATGCAACCGAGCTTGAGACGAAATTATCAAGAAATCAAATCATTTTATCCAATATCATTATTGGTATTATCTTTGCTGTAGCCCTAATCATACAATTTTATGCATTACCGATAGCAGGTGCAATACTAAGTTCAATTGTTCTAAAATCAAGTTTAATCTTTTCAATGCTAATTGGAGTTGTTTTACTTCATGAAAAAGTAACTAAACAGCAATTAGTCTTCACCCTTACCTTATTGTTTGGTCTATTTTTTACCCTTACAAATGGTTTTGCGGCAGTTGTTGAAATGAATATCGGTGCTATAATGTTATTTTTCTTACCCCTCCTTTGGATGTTTGGCCACTATTTCACCAAAAAATTAATGGATGTTCAAAAATCTCCCCCAATGACAATTGTAATCTCCCGCACTGCTATAGGAAGCTTAGTACTTGGGATTTTTTACGTCATTGCTTTTCCAGATCGGAGTATTTTCATATTATTGGATCTACAAAATCTATTATCTTTACTCCTTGCCGGAGTTGTTTACTCAATAATCCATATATGCTGGTATAAAGTGCTTCAATATATGGATCTCTCTAAATCAACAACAATTTATGCCTTGACACCTATAGTGACTTCTATTTTTGCTTTAATTATTTTAAATGAAAAATTCACAGTGATTCATCTAATCGGCATTACTGTAGTGATCATTTCAATACTTTTCTTCTATCGAGAACATCCAAAAAAAGAAAATAATGACTGAACAACTACGTTTTTGATAGTCTCAATTTTTATTTTGTAGGATGCTTTGTAACAGATAACAGAGAATTCACTTGGATTAAAGGATATTTTTCAATGCCAAAAAACTCCATTCCCAACGATATCAATTATTTTAATCATATTATTAGCAAATATGAAGATTTATTAAACGGGGAGTTGAAAGATGTGTTTTTACGATATGCAATCAAGGAAGCCTTCTTGATTACGGAACTTTTCCAATCTTTAGGTAAAGATGAAATAACCACGAATGATATTTGTAATAATATTGCAATTCTCATCAATTCATTGTATGATATTGAAACTTTTCATCATAACACCTATACGGAATTAAATGATGACCAACGTTTGGTTTTACACGAACAAATGAATTCATTAATCACATTAGAAGAAGAAAAATAAAAAAATTACATAAATGAACTATCCATCTTTTTGAAAAATGCCATAGGGTGATCACAGGATGGGCACATCTTTGGGGGATGTTCCGCATAGTGCCAATAACCACATTCCATACATAACCACCATACTTTCCCTTCGCTTTTGAACATGCTGGCAGATTCCAATGCATCTAATATTGCTTGATACCGTTTTTCATGATGTTCTTCAGCTTTCGCAATTCCTAGGATTTGAACGGATAAATCCGCAAAACCTTCTTCTTTAGCGATTTTTGCAATTTCTGGATACATTTCTGAAGTTTCATGGTGTTCTCCTGCAATAGAAGCTTTGAGATTCTCAACAACTGACCCTCGCACCACGGGGACGGCGACATTTTGAATTTCCAACATTTCCGTTTTTTCACCAATTTTTTCCATCACTTTTTGAATCATACGGAAGAAATTCTTTCCATGAGTTTTTTCATGATTCGCGGTTTCGAGGAAAATTTCCTTGATTTGTTCATATCCTTCTTTACCAGCAATTTTTGCATATTCAGTATAGCGCATTCTCGCTTGAGATTCACCCACATAAGCTTGAGCAAGGGCTTCGACTAATCGGTTCATAGTACTTTCACTAGGATTTGAATCCTTATTAATATATATGTTGTTCTTCATATCAAATTTCGTGGATAAGAAGTGAAAATTCTCTATAGAAGTTCCGATTTAGTTTAAATGATATATTATCCAGACACATACAATTTTTACTTTCATCTCCCTTGAGTTGTTATGCAAAAAAAAATGAACTCATCAATTGATGTCGAAGTTAAAAAGGGTGAAAATCAAAATGAAGACAAGATAACCCCAACAAAACAAACCGCAAAAGGTGTAGCAGAAATAATGGCTGCTAACATGGCGGCAAACATGCAAAATTCCAATTTTTTGAACGAGCAAGAATCGCTCAAGGATGAAGTGCGGAACAAAATTATTGAGCAACGAAGGGAACGAGAAGGAAAAAGAAAAAAAAATGTGACTAAAATAAATTGAATTAGACACGCATATGTCGATAACGGTGACAGTTCATACCGAAACTGAGAACGTTGATCTCGTAATCCACCATACCATTTTCCATAGTTGGCGAGACGATCATATAATATTCATCAGCAGCAGTAATTCCAAATCCAGTTTCGTAGGCATCATAGAGATTTAAATCATAGATGTAATAGTAGTCTTCTCCACACCAATTGTATACTTCTACAATGGTAACTAAGAATTCGGCTTCAGGTTGTACATTTACGAGTTCAATTTCTACTCCACTGACACTTGCGCTTCGGATAATCCAACCCGCAAATTCAGTACCCCAATCAGTCATGTATCGGAAAGATAACATAACTTCTTGCCCTGCATAAGCGGATAGATCAAATTCAATGATTCCATCACCAGTTCCGGTTAAACCTGGTAAATTGGCTTGAATATCTGGGTGACCACTTGGATCAAAATCAGTGGTAGTGTTTTCATTGGCTAAAGAGGTCCAAGTTTCTCCATTATCGGTAGAAATTTGCACGAATCCAAAGTCCCAGTAATCTTCAATAGACCACATAGAGTCTAATCGCAAGTATGGGTCTGCAGTATCTACTGTTGCTGTGCTAATTAAGGAAACATCATATAATGCTGCTGCTCCAGAATACCATCCATCTTCGGTTAATTCCCAACCATATTCAGCGGTGTCATCTCCATCAAATGCGAAGATATCAAAGAAATTGTAATCTCCTGGAGTAAATTTAATATAATCGCTTCCATAAGATCCGAGTTTAGAAATACCTGAATCTCCCCCATAACCTGTTGTGGTGCCAAAATCGGTACCTAACAAATCTGCAACGGGTGTAGAAACATTATAAATTCGAAGTGGATTGTCTACTTCATCAAAATCTATTGATGGGTATCCATAGACACTATCATCTAAATCAAGCATATTAGCAATTCTCCAGTCTCGATAGATATCATCAAAGGTGATGGTATAATTAAAGTAAGCCAAGGCTGCATTAATCCCCTCGATTCCACCAATTCCTGCTTGGACAAAGTGGCTTATAAATGCTGCACCACCATAATGATCTGCTAAATAGACGGTCCATAATTGGGCACATCCATAATCAGCTAACACATTGAGACCACCTTGATCTTCCCAATTGGTTAAACTGTTATCTGGAGTTGCAAAGTAATCTCCCATTCGACCCCACGAGTATCCATACCCACAAAGTGGTTCGGAGTACATAGAACATCCTTCATTCATAAAGGTGTCATCAGCAGGATTATAATCTGCATGAATTAAGTGTTGGAGTTCGTGAGCAATTGTACCTTCATATAAAAATGGTCGGGCTACATCTGGTCCCACTCGATTTTCCCAATCACTGGAATCAATATTGATAATATTTCGATTGAAGTAATATTCATAAGTTCCCCAGTAGAAACCGGCAATATATGATGGATATGTATAATCATAATATGCGGTATCTCGAATGTTGGAGATTTGAATAATAATTTTACCTTCATTGCTAAGATAATAATCTTCTGGAAGTCCAAGCATACCTGCTAAAGGTGCTGCTTCGCCAGTATGTTCGTCAGGAGTCCCAAAATACGTCGTATCTATTGGATAGATATTGCTTTCAAATTCATTTAAAAGATAGTCTAATTGTTCTTGGGTTACAACGGGATCTTCTCGAGGATCACCTTCAGGATATGTCATATCTAATTGAACCCATATTTCGGTGAGAGGTCCTGCGGCTTGTAACTGATATGCATCAACAAACATACCGTTTACATCATCATAACTTAGGAAGTATTTGACTTCACCAACAATGGCTTCTTCTACAACGGTTTCAGAACCAGAATCTGAATCTTCTCCAACAACATCACTTGGATTAATCAATTGTGACATATCGTTGTGGAGTAGTTTTTCAGAAACAGACATTGGTTCATAATCCGGAATCGCTGGATTCATGGAAGCTGCCGCATAATTTAAACCAACCATTGCAGCGACATTAAATACCAACAGTCCCATCAAAAAAAATGAGAAATTTTTTACCTTCATATTTTTTTTCACGTTTCTATATTAATATTTGAAAATCTATACAATTCATTTTCATGGGTTGTCACAGATTTTCGAATACATTTTGATAGATTGTTTTGATCGAAATTAAATATAATGAAAATTCTACCATTCTTTAGTACAATTCTTTTTCCCATTATTCCGTTTAGTTATTAATGGAACAATTTGGTGTAATGATGGGAAGAATTAGGCATATAGATCGATTAGATTGAAGAAAAATTTAATTTTTATAATGGTATGAAGATTATGCTGAACTAATTTTGTAATTCTATTAACGGGTTTTTTCAATAGTTTAATGTTCAAAATATTGAAATTAAATTCGTGCAATGAATTGGAAAAATATTGTGATAATTCTTTGGATTTGACAAGACCATGGAAATCCTGCACTTTTTAAGGCTTTTCAAATGCACCTATGTTAAATCCACAGTCCCATCAAAAATTGAGAAATTTATTACCTTCATATTCTTGAAGATTTCAAATTTGTAATTGATATAATATTTCAATAATATATAAATTTTATGAACAATCTACCGCATCAATACCCAATCGAATTTAGCAAAAAATGCTTTAATCCATGTGGAGCATACTAATTTAAATACTACTTTGACAGAATTGTATTGAGGTATATAAATGAAGTTAAACTTAAATCGATTGAGTGGTATTTTGATGCTTTACTGCATGGGAGGTGCATGTGCATGTTTTCCTGCAGTTTTTATTTTTCGGGCAAATTATGATCCTATGGCAGGATCCATTTTTACCATCGTTGGGGGTTCATTGTTGATTGTTAGTGCTATTTTTCTCCTAATAAATAGTACCGAAGCTAAAAGCAACAAAGTCGATCTTGATGATCAAAAACGAACTCAAATAGTATATGGATTGATGGCTTTAACTGTCATCACCGTGGTTGTGATGTTCCTTTTGGGAGAAATTATCCGGTTTTAGTTTTTTTCACCTTCACCTTATATTTATAATGTTATCCGCTTAAGTTACATTCTACCTTGGATCCAACCAAATCAAGAATAAATTAATGTTGGAAATCAAAAAAAAAAAAACAAAAAAAAACTTTAGAAGCTTATTTAGTAAACTATTTTTTCTTTAAAATACCACAAAGAAAAATAAAATTTGTCCAATTATCCATGCTGCAAATGCGATCACGGCCAATGTTAGCATAAAAGCATATATTTTTTGATATCCTCTCTTTTCAGGCATCTTTTTATAAAACTTCTCTTCAAGATGGTTCCAAAATAATCCAATTCCAAATGTAATAACCAAATTTAGTGGAAAGAACCATAAATAGTTCAAAGGTGCTGCATCAAAAATATCAAGGGTGGAAGCATCTCCATCGGTCATTATCAAAAAGAATTGAAAAACAATTGAGAAATAAAATATCTGGGCTAATAAAATATGATATGTGGATTTACTCACTTTCCTAATAAACTCACTAACTGTACCTTTGGGATTTTCGGGGATAAGTTTCATGCAACACATAAATATTACTGCAGAATAGGGGAAATAAAACATTTGATAATCACCAATTGGGAAAAATAAAAGCCCTGGGAATATCATAGCGATAATCATGTATCCTAAACTGATTGGAAAAAGGATCCAAATTACTACGTTATGTTTGGATGACATATTATGATCAATTGAAAGCCATAATCCCATTCCAATAGCACTGAACAAACAGAAAACACTGTAAAGAAAGTAAAATACTCCTAGAATATTACCTTGATTGGTACTAAGGATCATTAATACAATAAATTGGGTCAAAAATTCTATACAAAAAGTTGCAAAAAAAGTTGTTGATGGCATTTTTTTAAAGTAGAAATGTAAGATTGGAAACACTAGTATTGTTCCAAAGAGAACCGGGATGAACCACAAGCCTGGACCGTAAAAGAGCGTGAATCCTAGGTACCGAAAGACCGCTGAATCATATGTTGCAGGGGAATTTATTTGAATCTCCCCTAATGTTACAATTAACCTCATTATACCGTGAATGAAGTAAAGAATGAGGTAGGGGATGAAATATCGCTTCAATTTCTTCTCAAAATAAGATCGGGTATAATAATCTTTTAATTTCATGTGATTTATTCCCTTCGATGAGTTTCCCAAATTAAAACCCATAATGATCATCAATATTGGGATTGAAATTCGTTCCCAAAAAGGAGATCCAAATTGATGTAAAAAACTGTGAGTAAAGGTATGATCCATAATTACCAATCCAATCATGATTGCCTTCATGGCATCCACTTGAAAATATCTCTTCCTTTGCGATGATTCCACTTGTAATTCTTCGAGAGTTGCAGTTTGATCGTATTCAGTATCCATTTTTAATCCTCAATATTTGATAGAAATATTCTTAGTACTCTAAAATATTTGTGAAATTTCAATATTTTTCTGGTATTTGAATAACTTCATATTTTATAAAAACTATTACAATAATGTCTTCGAAATGAAACCCTTTCTTCAGATCTCCGTTATTTCAACTCTTGAAAAGGAGTGGTCACATAAACATATCCTTTCTTTGATCAAAAAACGATTTGAACGAACTCATAAGGTTCCCGCTAGATGGATCGAAACAGAAGATTGTGGTTTGTTGTTTGAATTAATATACCCATCAGAATCTCGTTTTCTTGAATGTTATAAAATGGGACATGATTTGTTTAATCAGTTAGCTGAAGAGTTAAATTCTTCGAAGAGTTTGCCAAATACTATTTTCATTGAAGCTATGAATGCAAAAAAATCCCAATATGATTCTACTTTAGGTAAAAATTATCTCGTTTTAAAATACCGGACGAATCTTAAAAAACCAATGAGGGAAAGTTATCAATTTGCTGGGAACATAGTGAAATTATTTGGGGTTGCTTTTTCCATTGAAGAAATTGAGGATGGATTTTTGTTTTTCTATATGCGGAAAAATGATTTCTTAGGTTTTCAAATTGATCCCACTAATTATCGGGAAGTTAAAGATTGGATTCAGTATCTGGGTGTGGATCTTGAGGATGAAAGAATTCAAAAATTGCTTGGTTTTATCAAAAATCTCAATCAAAATTAATATTTTTTTCATTAGAGTATTTATGATCACTTTTACTAATATACCATCCCCAGAATAGCAGCAATGATATTCATTATGATTGGTACTGCATATATTGATCCCACCGCAATTAACCTTTTTTTAGTAGATTTTAGTCGTAGAACGAGGATACAGGCTAAGTAGAATAGAAAGTATCCAATCCATAAAATTATCCAAAATCCCCAAAAATCCCGATCCCAAAAGGAAAAATACCAGACTAGTAGATTTGCACTGTTGAGCATATGTTCAACCAAAACTGAAAAACCAGATACTAAGATTCCATAAAACCACCAATTTGGAATTCCTAAAAATTTCTTTTTTTCATCTGGATCGATGAGATTTGCGTAGGTAAATCCATTTATTAGAAAGAGGCACAAAATTTCAAAATTGATTCCAAACATGATTAAAAATGCCGTATCCCCTGGTGTTGTCCAAATAGCTGATTTTCCTGTAAACCATGCAACCCAACTATTCCAAGTTTCATTGAAGAACACGACCCCCATCACCGTGACCGCACAAAAGAGAGGATCCCAATTTTTGGTTGTTCTTGCTTTTTGAATTTCTTTCGCATAGATGTAAAACATTATTCCGAGCATTGGTATTGCATACCATTCCAACATTTCCCAATTCCGCATATTTTCCAATGCTTGGAGTGTATGAGGGGCCGCGTTCTCGTATTGTGCAAAACTCATTTGAATGTCCTCTTATTCGATTTTATTCCTATAAATTTTTCCATATGGGTCACAATGTTCATTATGGAACTTGTTCTTTAGGTCCAAAAACAATGTTAACATGTTGCTGAGAAAAACTTATGGTATATAATGTTGAAGAACTGGCTCTTAACAATGAGCCAGTAATGGTATATAAAAAAAAATTTTTTTATACTGTGATAAAAAGCCTGCCTTTTTTACTAATCACTATACTTATTACGAATACTGGTGGAACCATTGATTTTTTATATCTTTTTCTCGTTCTTTTTGGTGTTTATATGGTTTTTAATATCATTAGAACCCCTTATAGAAAAATAATCTTCAAGCAAAATGAAATTCGATTGATATCACGAATTCATTCAAAGCGAAGTAAGATACTAAATATTGAACAGATACGAAATATTACAGTTCAGATTAGTAAAAAAATATATGATGGGGATGAGACCAGTAGAAATAAATGGTTCTTGAATGTTTTCGTAGAATCTCAAGAAGGATCTATGGATGATATTGATTTTAGAAATTTTATTACTGATTTTAAATGGAAAGTTAAAGAAGAAGCAGTGAAAATTTATTATTTTTGCCAGACTTATTATGATGTTCCATCAAATCTTGTAGAATGCTAAAAAAATTAATGTGTAGCAATCCTTTTACCTAGGAAAAAAATCAAAAAAAAAAAATTGAAGGTTAAAATGAATCTACTCCTTTCGTCCTTTTTCATAAAGAATTGTTCCAATAATCACAAATACTAATGTGAAAATCCCCAATATCCCCATTTTGGCCCAAATATCTGGTGTTGTTAAAGATGCACCTGCTAAAAGAAGACCCATACCTTCAGTTGCATAAAAGCTTGGCATGAACATGGCCAATTTTTCCATTCCCAAAAACGCAGGAGGGATTATGGATGCGAAAATTTGCTGTGGTACGATAAACGCAAAAGCTAAACTTCCCGCGGAACTGGAACTTTTTGCGAAATTTGCTGTAATCAGCCCAAAACCGACAGAACATAAGGTTAAAAAAATCATGAATGCAATTACAACGATATAACCAACCACTGAAGCTACGGGGCGATATCCAACAGCATAGGCTGTGAGTAAACTTAGCAACAATTGAATAATTGGCTTAATGGAATAGGATATTAAATGACTCCCAATATATTCTGCAGATGTTAGTGGTGTTGTGTTAATCCTTATTTGAATTCCTAACTCTTTTTCGCTTGCAACAGATGCGGCCACATCATATGTGGAAAGTAATGCATTATAGGCTAATAATCCTGGCATCATTATATCAAATATTGAGTAATCCGGATGCCAACCGTAATTTGAACCCATGGCTAGCCCAAGAATTATGATTAGAATTGGAACAAGGAATAATGTAAAGATAACTGTCATTGGTTCCCGAAATAGTCTTTTCATTTCTAATTTCACAATTGTTAACATTCGGCGAATTTTTTGCATCATATTCTTCTCTTTAATACCAACTACTAACCCTATCCCTGGAATTACTCGATTTAATCTATGTATTCCATCATATAAAAGAAAACATAAGATTAAATTGATGATCACAAGTAGAAAGATTTCCAATATCGGATAAATTGGAAGTTGAATTATAAAGTAGCCAACAATAATTTCCAAAGGTAAATGAAGAATGTAAACTGGCATACTGGCTTTTGATAGATATTGGAGGGTTTTTGAGGATTTTGTGAGTTTCACACTTGCTAAACAAATCAGTCCATATACAAAGAACCATGCTCCAACATTTTTTAAGACCAGAAGATAATCTTTTTGAAATATAATCCAAGTGATTAACATACTGAATCCAAGAGGTAGTGTCCATTTCCAATGTTGATTGATTCTGTCTATATTTTGTCGATTACATGCAAGAATGATCCCAAAAAGAAAGAATAGAACTTGATTGTATTGAAAGACTCCAAATATGGCAGATAGAGTTGGATTTGTGTAGGCTGGTTTAATATAGCTTAAAGGTGTTGCTATTAGACCCCATAATAACATTGTGGCTGGATGTGTTAGAAATTTAAGAAATTTTGTTGACCTATTCTGATTGTGAGTGGAATCGGCTTTCTTTTTTTGTATAAGTGAAATGATCAATCCCATCCCGAGGCTTAACACAAGCAATACAACTAAGAACCATAAATGACCTGAATTGAAAGATTTTCCTATCCACCACCAATAGACAAAAAATGTCCAAAAATCTGGAAGGTTTGGGTATATTGGATTAACTTCTGGGTGTAAATTGTAATAAAACATGGTGCTAAACCAACTCATTATGGCGTTTAACAAGATAATTCCAAAAATGATTGGGATTCCAATTCGGATAAGACGTTCTTGAGTAAAAATCTTGAATGAACGTTTTTTTAATGAAAGGACCAAACTAAAACCCGCCAGAACAAAAAGTAATTGCATATGCCAAGGATTGAAGAAATTCCAAATCTGGTGAGCTCCTTTTGGGAAATATTCGTTCCAAATTGTGAAGTGTGTCCCTTCACCAAACACACTCTCAACATAGGAGATTATTATATGGTAAGGAATAACTAAAAAAACGGCAAATATCCGTAGATAATCTACCCATACTTCACGATTTGAGTTCAATTTGCTTTTGTGTGTTATTTTCTGCATAGTTTTTACTCTCCAATATTTTTATGATTTTTTATTTTTCTCAAAAAGAAAAGTTCCGATTACATAAATTACTAAACTTATGGTGCAAAGCAATAACATTCGAAGCCAAATTTGGGAATCTAAGAGATTTGTTCCTGCAAAGATGAGTCCAATTCCATCTGTCGCATAAAAACTGGGAAGGACCCATGCAAATTTTTCTAATCCGAAGAAAGCGGCTGGGATAAAAGATCCAAAGATTTGTTGGGGGACTATGAATGCGAAAGCTAAACCTTGTGCTGCTCCGGCATTCTTTACTAAACTTGCTGTAATAAGTCCAAATCCGACTGAGCAAAAGGTTAGAATTATCAGAAATACTACTATTAAGATGTATCCCATTACGGAAATATCAGGGCGGTATCCAACTAAATATCCAAGTGGAATTCCTATAATTGCTTGAACCAAAGGTTTAATTGTATAAGCGATTAATTGAGCAAATATATATTCAGAAGATGACAGAGGACTAGTTATCAGCCGAATTTGAACTCCTAATTCCTTTTCCGTTGCCACGGATCCTGCAACATCAAAAATTGTCAGCAAACATCCATAAGCCAGAAATCCAGGAAACATTATTTCAAATACACTATAGTCTGGAGACCATGAATACACGGAATCTAACGATAAACCCATTACTACGATCAGTGCT
The DNA here is from genome assembly GCA_025839675.1 of Candidatus Lokiarchaeum ossiferum. Classification (GTDB taxonomy): domain Archaea; phylum Asgardarchaeota; class Lokiarchaeia; order Sigyniarchaeales; family Promethearchaeaceae; genus Lokiarchaeum; species Lokiarchaeum ossiferum. Next base: position 2,590,301 of record CP104013.1, on the reverse strand, counting down.
GGTACCATTAGGGTGGTTATGAATAGAGTTAGGGGATCTCGTAGCTGACGTTTAATTTCCATTTTAACAATGGCTCGTATTCTTTGAAATTCCATTTTTATAACCCCTCCAAAATGCTTCTGCCAGTTATTTTCATAAAGACTTCTTCTAAATTTTTAACTTCATATTGGGCAATAAGATCTTGGGGTGCTCCTAAGGCAACTAACTTTCCATAATCAATGATTGCCACTCTATCACAAAGGGCTTCGGCTTCCTCTATATAATGGGTGGTTAAGATGATTGTTTTCTTTTGTTTTTTGATAGTTCCAAGAAAATCCCACACTTTACGTCGAGCACGTGGATCCATACCTACAGTTGGTTCATCTAAAAATATTGTTTCTGGATCATGGATCAATGATACAATTAAACTAAGCTGTCGCAACATTCCACCACTATAACCTTTTACTTTTCTTTTACGGACATCGTATAGTCCCAAGAGATTTAAGAATTTCTCTGCTTGAGCTTTGATTTCGGTTTTTGACATCAAGTGTAGATTTGCAAAAAATTCAATGTTCTCAATTCCCGAGAGAAATTTAAACAAGGCTGGTTCCTGAGGGCATACACTAATAGATTCTTTAATCTTCATCATTTGTGATTTAAGATCATATCCTCCAATGCGTGCGGTTCCTTCAGATGGGGTGCTAAGACCTGTCAACATTTTTATGGTGGTGGTTTTCCCAGCGCCATTTGGCCCTAAAAGTCCAAAGAATTCGCCTTCCTTAACTTTGAAGGATATATCGTCAACAGCTTTCACAATGTTAGCTTCGGATTTACTAGTGAAGTGCTTTTTTAAGTTTTCAACTTCTATTGCATATGCGTTTTCACTTGCAACGGTTTTATTTTGATTTTCAGTCATTTTTTTTTACCCTTTCCTTTCTTCCATTTTTGAAGAATTGATGTGATAACAATTTCGGGATAATATTATTTAATAATTATATATATTTAAATGTTTGGATATTTGGACATTCAAACTAAGTGACTTTTAGATCATCAAATTAAATTAGTTTTTTTGTGATTTTAACTGGATCAATACCTAAATGTCAAAGTGTTTAAATGTTTGAGCTTCTTTTAAACATATATAAGAAAGAAAAATTACCCGTTGAGAGTACTAAAATGGAAAATAAATTCACATATATGAATGTCTTGAAGGCAATTGCCGATGATACTAGAATGGCAATTCTTCAATCTCTTCGATCTGGTCCGCTGACTGTCAGTGATATTGAAAAAATTACTGGAAAAAGCCATTCCACTACATCGCAGCAATTAAAAAGTTTATCTAACTCCAACTTGGTAACATATCGAAAAGAAGGTACGCAAAAATTTTATAAAATCCGAGATCGACAGATTTTTGATATGTTAGAGTCCGTAAGTTCTTATCTTTCTACATCTGATGTTGTTTCTGCAAAAAAAGGCATGAAAGGAAAAAAAGTACTACTCATGGGACTTGATAGTAGTGGAAAAACTTCAATTCTCCTTAGCTTCTTAGGAAACAAAAATTTGATGGCTTATATGAACCAAAATCTCAAAGCAACAAATGGGAAGAAACATATGTCCGAAATTCTCTCTGATATGAATTTGGAGACAAAAATCCAACCTGATTCAATATACTTTGAATATGGCGGTCAAGTAGTCTTTCGTGAAGAATTTAAAAAAGATCCTATTTCTGTTATCAGAGGCTTTGATAAAATAATCTATGTCATCGATGTCCAAAATGATAAACGATATGCTGAATCTATTTCTTATTTGAGCGAGATCATTGGAAGTTTGGACCAATTTTCACAAACCTTTGAAATGGATATATTTCTTCACAAATTTGATCCTAATATCGATAAGGAAGGGAAATTTTCCCAGCAAACCATCAATGAGAAAATTATTGGCCCCATCAAACAGCTAATGCCTGTGGGATTTAAAAATACTATCTATAGATCAACGATTTATACTGTTTTTAGAAAATCATTAATGATGCAAACGTATCAAGCATAAAAGTGTAATGCTGTAAGCTAAAGTTTTTTCAATAAAATAATCATGTGATAATTGTGCCCTTAATTTCAAATTTAGAACTTACCTTAATTATTCCTAAATCCATTGAAGCCGCTCTATTTATTATGAATATTTACTTAATTAACAAGAAAAATAAACAAACGGCTTGGAAAGATAGATCACAATTTCACAAATCTCTATTAATAGGGATGTTTGCATGGGTCCTTTATATTACACTGGATATGGTTATTTATACATGTGCAGGGTTATCCATGGATGAAACAACTCCAATGGGCATTTATCAAGGATATGATTTCAATTATCAATCTCTATTTTGGGTGAATATTCTTAGAGACATTGCTTTTGGGGCTAGCACTGTAATGAATTGGAATTTCCTAATTGCAGCATTCGCACTTCGATATGATGAAGAAAGAGTAAAAGCAGTTTTTACGAATAATGCAATTGTTATTATTTTAATGGGGGCAATAACAATCATAATCTCCGCAGGAGACATCATTCAAATCTTGATCTCATCCATTGGCATCGATGTAAGTGGGATCTTCAATGGATTTGCGGGGTTTTCCATTGCTTTAAATGTAATTATTTATTTAATCAGTGCATTAATGCTTTATCTAACCCTAAAAGACATCGCAATAGAAGATCCTTCCAAAGATTTTAAAAAGCGAATTACCTTTTTCATGTGGGGAATCATTTTCCTTGGGATTGGTCATATATATTGGGTAATTTTAGGTGTGATAACTCTTATCTCCCCGATGATTTTAGTTTTACCTACCCTTTTTTATTATATCCTAGGGCATTTATTTTGGATAATCTCTCCAGTTTTCATCTTTTATGGATTTGGAAAAGTAAAAAAAACATCTATTACTGTAGAAGAAAACTGAGACCTTTAAATTCTCGAAATCATCACATTTTCTAACAATGGAACGATAATTTCCCGACTTTATTCAAAACTTTGTCTTAATCATAATTATTTGCTAGATTATCTAAGAATTTGAATAAATTTTTATTTTTTTCGAGTTAAATGATGTTATATTGCAATTTGATCACTCTAATATATTAATAACCCTAGGTAAGTTTGATGACTACAAAGGTCCAATCTGTTTGAATGTACAAGATAGTGAAGGTTGTACTTTTTGCGAAGACACTTGCAACCATATATCCTCAAAAATTATTATTGATGCCCTAAGTTTAAATAAAAAAAATCTCTTTTTTGAAGAAAGAAATTCTTTTTATCAAGCAACCAACTTTTTAATTCAAAATCCTCAAGTTCGAGGCAATTTTGATAAATATTCTTTAATTTTTAAGCTGAATAAGGATATTGGGAAAATTAGAACCGATTTATTGATGCGCATACGAAATGATTTCATCGATGAAATTAAAATGAGTAATGGAATAGATATCACCGAATTTGCTTCGCAGTTTTGTTCGAAATGGGAAGAACGATTAAAAACCTTAAAATATGTCACGGAATTTGAAGAAGAACGTTTGCGAACAGAAGTCGCTTTAAATAATGCAAATGAGATCCTTACTGCAAATAATTCTATCATTAAAATTGATCTTAATGGAAACTTGACCTTTTTAAACCCCTTTGCTGAGAAATTTTTTGGATATGCATCTGACGAGATATTGGGCAAGAGTATTGTTGGAACCATCCTACCTAGAACGGAGGAAGATGGTATTTTTAGTGCTGATCGATTGAAACTCTTCTTGGAAAACCCTGAGAATTTTGAATTCCGGGAAGTGAGAAGTATTCTGAAAGATAATACATCAAAGTGGGTCGCTTGGACAAATAAACCCATTTACGATAAAAATGGAAAAATTGTCGAGATTCTCTCTGTTGGGATGGATATCACCTCTTTAAAAAAAACTGAACAGAAACTTGCTTCGGAAAAAGCCATCGCCCAAATGTATTTTGATATTGCTGGAGTTATGCTTATTGTTCTAGATGAAAATTTGAAATTATCAAAAATCAATCGTAAAGGGATTCAACTTCTTGGTTATGATGAAACTGAAGTAGTAGGGTTGGATTGGTGCGAAAATTTTATTCAAGAAAAAGATCGTTCGTCTATTAGAAAGGAACTTGAAAAAGTGCGCCAAGGGAAAAATGAATTCAATAAAAATTATATTCTCGATAAACGTGGTAAGAAAAAGTTGATTTTCTGGCATAACGCACCTATTATCAACGAACAAGGAGAATTCAGAGGCATTTTAAGTTCTGGGGAAGATATTACTGAGCAAAAGAAAGCTGAAAAAAAATTAATCCAGCAAAAAGCGGTTAAAACTTTGAAGGATCAGATGTTTTAAGCCTCTAATCTTTTTTTTTCCTTAATTGGTTAATGAGGCAAAAAAACCAAGGAAATTAACTAAACTTTGCCTCCTTCGTTTATCCAATAATTTTGAATATAATCCTGTTTAGAAATCATTTGAACCCAACATTCTTGCATTTTTGATAATGAAAGGTTTGTTTTTTTGAATTTGGAATAATTTTGGATTTTTCTCAACAATTCTGCTTTGCTTGGAATTGTTCTCAATTGATCCTGCACCCAGTGGTAAGGCTTATCTAATCTCACCCACTTTTTAATTTGATGCTTAACAATTGCGAGCACGGTATGAGATTCCATATTATAATCAACTTTTCGCGCTTTCGGTTGATAGATGATGGATTCCTTCCCTCGAATTTTCATGAATGTGAATTTAATACCTTCAATTAGAGCAAAAATCACAAGAGCAAAGGATTTTATTCTCTCCTGAATCGTTGGTTTACCTAAAGTCTCTCGTGCTAATCTCAAGGCGGCTTTTGTTTTGTTCCGAATAGATTTATTGGGTGCAAGTAAATATAAAGGAAGCAACATAGGACGACTAATCATGGCTACGCGTTCAATCTTCCGTAACCGATATTTAAAGTAAGCATCATGGTGAGGTGAGTCAGATTTTTCATATTTTAGGGTTATTGGATTCCAATTGATTCCATTTTCTTCACGATATGCAAAATCTTTTCGTGCTGATTTCAATCCTAAAAGAGATGTGATGGTCATATTTAAAATGCCAGACCCATTAGTCAGATATTTTTTACGAAACGCCTGTCTCAAATATTCAAAATGCTTCTTAGGATCATTAATATGGGGATGAATCCAATTTAATTCGGCCGCGCCATGGTATTGTGCATACGGAACTTCTTCTTGACTTTTAAGCTTTGAAGTTTCCTTCAAACGTTTGTAGAGAGTTGTGTTGGGAAGTGGGGTATAGTTCATAAATTGGGTGAGATCCGCCCCCAAACTAATTACCCAGTCAATATCTTCTTGTAATGATTTCTCATCATGATGTTCGAGGAAAAGAATGGCTGAAGAATTGACTGTAATACCGTTATTTTGTAATTTCGCAAACAATTCGGTAAAATCAACATTTTTTACTTTGTTATGTGCCCATTTTTTGGATTCCACTCCAATCCATACCATTTTGACTCCAAGACGAACCAAAAAATCGATTCCTAGGCTTGTAATTGTTTCTGCCGATGAAAAAATCTCAAAAGCATAATTCTTCATATTACTTTCCATAGCCTTCAACAAATCTCGAGCTGTATTGGGTTGTTTTAGAAAATTTTCATCCATGATTGAAAAACCTGATGCTTTCATTTTAGTTTCTGCCTTGAGACAAGCTTCAAAACATTCCTGTCCATTTGCAAGTAAGGGTTCATATTTCTTATTAAACATATGAGATGTTGCACAGAATTCGCATCCATTTTCACATCCCAATCCAGGTAATAATACTGCTGCTCTCGGGACGGATCTATAACCGTAGACTCTTTGCGATATGGGATTTTGAATAACAGGATGGATAACAGGTTGGGTTAGTCGATCCTCTTCTCCAAAATATTTTTGCATCCAGCGTACTCCTTCACCGATGCATAATTCATCGTGGGGCACCATTTTTTCTAAGTTTGGTATGGTAGTACCGTATCCTCCCAAGATAATCTTGATCTTAGGATGATGCTTCCGAATATATTCGGTCATCCGCTTGGCTTTTAGAACATTGGGGACTATAAAATTTATTCCTACATGTGTATAATGGTTAGTATTTAACTCGTGTGTAAAATCTTTCCATTTAGGAAAATCTAAGACTGTGGTCGGTGTCGAGATATTTTCAGCTAATAAATATAGTGCAAAAGTCCAGTAATTTTGCCGTGGGGAGTGAATTCCCTGTTGACGTGTGATTTGATTGTTTAATAATTCCATCTGCATTCCTATGCCTTCAGCATAAGCATTTTTCACACCATATGGGCCGAAAACCGCTGTTAAAAGTAATTTTGGATTCATGAGGGTTCAAGTCTTTAATTTTTCAATATTTTTCGAGAAATTTTTTTGTATAAACAATTATTTGAGTAATTGTCAAGTATACAATGTAGACATGACAATATTTAAACTTAGAACCGCATACTCCTATTCGGAAACATAGTGTTCTGAATTCAATTGAAATTTTTTAATACATTTCTTTGTCTTTATACAACCTTTTTTCATAAATATTGGAAAAAAAGTTAATGCTACATATACTTCATCTTCAATTTCATAGGATAAGTCTATTCTACATATATTTTAGTTAGTTAATAGTAAAAATTAGATGTTCTTAATTTGCTGATAAACTTGCATCAAATGGTTAAGATAAATGAATCAAGCGATTTGATGCCAAGGAAATGATATCGTGGGAATTGAGAATTCAAATGAATTGTTAAGAGGTCGTGTGATGTAGAAACGTCAAGTTTTGATGTTTTAAATTAATCAGTAGAAAATGCTAACTTATTAATTTGTGAAATTTTATAATTATTTCAAATTAAAAATCAATGCAAGTTTCAACTTGAGTAAATACATCTCTTGATTTTTAATTGATAGTGAGGTCAGCGGTCTTGAACTTAGAGAATATTATTTTATTGGAAGAGAAGCGAACCCAAATCCTTCAAAAAATTAAGCAAATTGAATCTATTTATAAAAGAATTTCTTTTTTTGGAAATAAAAATCAGTTAAAGTCTCAATTTGCCGACTTCAATTTGCATGTTCTTTTTTACATTAGCTGGAAAGAAAAAATAACTTATCCCAAATTACTATCTCACTCGGATTCGCGAATACTGAACATTGCTCACCAATTAGATCTTAATAACAAGCATTTAATCACTCAATTAACCTATTTCTATCAGAGATCAGAGGGAAGATTTCAAAATATATCTGAAGTGACTTATTTCATCAATTTTTCAGAAAGTTTACTTGATTTTTTGAAAAAATCTCTCCATGTTGAGGCGAAGTTATTTGCACCTTTTCAGTTTATTTCTTCGCTTTTTTGAAGAATTTGTGATAAAGCAGGGGGGATAGGATTTAACAGTGCTTTCTTTAATTTTGATAACCAATTTTTTACTTCCTTTGGAGATTTAATACACTATTCTTGCATTCGCAATTCCAACTTCAATATGCTTTGGAGGAATATTTTATTCATTAAATTTTTTAATAGATTTCATAATACCATTTCTTAATGTATTTAGAACATGTTATGGAAAGTAATTCTCAACTTATCAAACAAACAATTGAATTACATCAAAAAAACAAAATTCCTCCAAATACATGGGTTATTGATCTTGATCAAATCGCAGCTAACGCTAAAATATTGGGTGGAACAGCATCTCAGAATAAATTGATAACCTATTTGATGTCGAAGCAACATAATCGAAACCCCTATATTAACAGTGTTGCCATATCTCAAGGACTTCACAAAATAGTTGCAGTTGATGTACAAGGTGCTCTCCAATGTGGCCGATATAACATTCCAGTTGGTCATGTTGGCCATTTAGAACAGATTCCACGGATTTTTATTCCATATATTTTAAAGCTAAATCCGGAAGTAATCACGGTTTACAGCATCAATCAGGCACGATGGATAAATGAAGAAGCAAAATTGCAAGAAAAAATTCAAAATATCATGGTTCGTGTAATTACAGATGGGGATGTCTTATTTGACGGGCAAGAAGGGGGAATTGAAGAACGGGAACTTGACATATTTGCACATCAAGTCAAAAAATTATCTAATATAGAACTGATTGGAGTCACTTCGTTTCCCTGTGTTAGGTACAACGAAACTAAAGATGATCAAATTAAATCTACGCAAAATCTCGAAACAATACTTCGTGCTGCTGCTAATCTAAACCAAATGGGCTTTTCTATCACTCAAATCAATACACCTGGAAATACGAATTCTGAACTAATGCCTGAATTAAGAAAATTAGGTGCGACTCATGTAGAACCTGGTAACGCATTATTAGGCACAACTCCCTCAAACGCATTTCGAAATGATTGTGCTGAAAAGACGGCTTTTATATATCTTACAGAAATTTCTCATTTCTATAAAGAGCGAGCTTACGCTTATGGAGGAGGAGTTTATCACACGAATTATAGTGACCAAATTAATGCTTTAATTGGCTCAACATGGGATGAAGCTCGGAAAAATAAAATTAGATATAATTTCGATGTAGTACAAGATATTGATTATCATATGCAATTTATACCAAATCCAGACTTGAATCAAACTTGCAAAATTGGAGACAGTGTTATTTTAGCCTACCGTACACAAATGCAGATGACTAGATCCTATATACTTCCGATATCAGGTTTATCTGGAGATCGAGAATTAAAACTCCATTATCTTTTTGATCATGCTAATAATGCGCTAGATCATGATTTTAATCCAGTTTCTTCTGAGAGAGTTGTTAAAGATATTGAAAAATTAATAAAAACGTATGAATAGCGTATTTAGAAAAAGGATTAAATCCATTTTTCATTCATTGATTTGTAAAATATCTTTTTTTTTAGGGGTTCTAAATCATCTGAATAATCTAAAAATTCAGTTCCCTTGGTTTATATTATAGTTTGGTATTAATCAGTTTATGTCGTCAAAATTAAAAGTTCACCGCGACTTCAAACTTAAATTTGCTTTTTTTATTTTCATTTTCGGTTTGATAAGTTTTCCTTCGCTTGGTTATTCCTCATCTTCTAATGATGGACCTTCTCTTCTGTATGCCCATTCCATGGTCTTCGATCCTATTCAAAATCAACTAATTCTTTTCGGAAGTCGAACTATGGCAAGTAGTTCTCCAGATTATTCTACGTGGCTTTATCATCTATCCAATAATACTTGGACTCCTATAAATACTCCAATCGTTCCAAGAATTCAAGAAAATTCTGGAATGGTCTACGATCCATCCACAAATCGGGTCATTTATTTTGGTGGAGGTGAAACATGGGCTTTTGATCCTTCTTCTAACGCTTGGACAAAATTATCACCCGAAAATTCTCCACCAAATTTGGCTGATTTCTCTATGCATTATGATGAAAACGAACAAAAAATTGTTATTTATGGAGGTCACGTTGATCCCAATTTTGTTCTTAAGGATGCAACATGGATTTTTAATCCACAGACTGAAAATTGGGTGCAATTAACCACAAATACTCCACCCCAAGCTCGTTATGGCCATGCTATGGTATACGATACCAATGCTAAATTAGGAATACTTTTTGGAGGGCGTGTCTCTGGTCTGTCTAGTGAAACATGGAGTTTGAATCTTACAGAAGGTACTTGGCAAAAAAAGTCTCCTAATACAACTCCTTTAAGCCGATATTGGTTTTCTATGGTATTTGATTCTCATTTGGGTCAAAGCCTCCTGTTTGGAGGTGATAATGAAGAATCCCCTATTCGAGCTTTGGGGGATACATGGTGTTTCAATGGATCTTCCTCTTCAACTTGGACTGAATTCTCTCCCGATAGCACTCCATCCCCCCGAACCGGACATGCCATGGCTTTTGCTTCGTCAACCAATAAAACTTACCTATTTGGAGGGCTTGGAGAAGACTATAGTGTGAACTATGGGGATTTATGGTCCTATGATTCTACAGACTCTAAATGGGAACCTCTTTCTACTGATTTTAGTTCTGAAAGTGATGAAAATGGAACAATATCGTTTGGTTTCATCTTTTTAGGGATCTCCCTTCTTTCCATAATTCTCTTCCTCAGAAAAAAAACAAAAACTCAAAATAAAATGCCTAAACTATAAAACAAAAAAAAATTTCATCATAAAGCAAGATCAACTCCCACTTTATTACTCTTTTTTTCCAACACTTAGTTCTACTTTTTGATTCCAATTAGAAAAATTGGTCATCAATAAGAATAAGAAAATCTTGTTTACTCTTCGTATTATCCATAATTATTTCATCCCCTTCAAGTTTGTATCCGGAAACTTCCCCTTCCCATTCAATCAATAAGGTAATAATTTTTTTTCGAGAAAGATCAAGATTAGCACAAATATCTAAAATCTTCACACGATTGGATATTAGAAATAATTTTTCAAATTGAGATATTTTCTCTTTGTTAGAAAATAGGTTACTTTTCTTTTTCCCTATCTTATTCTCCTTCTTCTTTCGAGATTTTTCTTCTACGATTTAATGATTATCATGATTTTTACTGGAAGTTTGAAGTAATCCTTATGATCGGGGAAGTTAGAGTGATTCACCCAGACTCGATTATAGAAATCTCGCGGGTGAAAATTGAGATAAAAACGCAGATTATAAAGAAATTGATGATCCAGCAATTTTCAACTTCTTACCTTGTTGGGACTTTGACATATGTTCTGAAAAAAATGGGAATCGAATAATTGGCGAAAATATTCAATATTATTTATTTGGTTGGCAATAAATCTAATAATATAGGTAGACGCAAGTGCTTTGCCATATAAAGAAAAGCACAATTTCAACCCCTAATACTCGAATAGCAATAGTTCTACGTTTGATGAAGTTATTTAGGCATATTTTCTCCAACATTCTCCCCACAATCAGAACAATGATGGAAAATCCGCTTATTCCCAACAATATATAACTCTGAAACATTATTGCAGCAAATAAGGATAATAAGAGATATCCCAACAAAAAGGGCAGGAAAAATAATTGCAGGGCATGAATTGGTTCGATAGGTCGGTCTGGTGGATTGGGAAACTCATCGTCTTCCTCAGTATCAGCGCGAATGATCGGAAAGGAGTAATCCTTTGGCCCTTGAACTAATACATCGCTCATTTTATCACCTTTAAATCCATAATTGTCATAATAATCGACTTGCCCTTAAATTTTATTCTTTTATATTTGCTTCATCTGGTAGAAGCTTATTTTCCCAACACCCAAAAGAAAAATAACAAATCTGTTGAAAAAAATTCCCCCAAATTGCTATATCTGTCAATTTCCGACGAATCTGATTTGCGAAAAGTGTGGAAAATCGATTTGTACCAAACATCTTAGAATTATGCTATTCTCCTTCCTGTAATCAATGCAGGGCTGTGTTAGATAACCTTAGTTCCTTTTGTGGCAAGTGTGGTAATTCCATTGCCGATGAGTTTTCTTAATTTTTTTTTTTTTTTTTTACTTCTCAATAATTTTTGGTGCAAATATTCACTCTTAAAATTTGTAGAAGTTTCCTTCTATTAAGATAATTTTTAACCAGGAAATTGGGCTAATATGGGATGTCTAAAATTTACTTAGTGGGTTACTAAATAGAAAAGAAATAATGGCGGGCCATGAGGGATTCGAACCCCCGGCTTGCGGGTGGCTTTTTTTGAGCGAAATGCTCATCAATTAAAAGCCCGACACGCTACCTGGCTGCGTCAATGGCCCAAGGTAATTGTTATCATATATGATTCATCAATTAAAATAATTTTCATTTGACTATCAAACAGATGAGAACATGATTACTCAGTGGCGCACTCAATAAAAATTTTTTGCTCGGGCGATGAAAAACTTTATTAGAGGTTCTGCATCGGGGCTGCCATCTTAGATTAATCCCTTATTTATGGGCATTCTTCCATTTTTATTACCACCATACTACTCTCTTTTTTATTTCTCAACTCGACCAAATATTTGATAAATGGGATGATTTCAGAAATTAAAAAGTGAGCTTGTATTAATAAGCTAAAAATATGTGTGAAATGAATCAGAATGCACTTTTTTAAAGCGGAATTTAAAAAAAAAAATCCAGGTGTTTCTTTTGTAGAAGTTTGTGTCAATCACATTTCAAGTAAAAGATTAAATTGAATTAAATCAAAAATCTTAAAATATTTTGAAATTATTTTTTTTCTATTAATCTAATTTAATTAATTATAATTCATGAAAAGTAGTTCTAATTGATTTTACTCATAATTCATTTTTCAAAAATTTTTTATGCTAGCCCTTTCTTAAGTATTTTGATCTGAATATGAAAACAAATCAGAAAATAATTTTTCTTTCAAGCCTATTTTTAAGCATAATAATCGGCTCTACCATTAATTTTGGTATGGTTGATGTATCTGCAGACCCCATTGTAGGCCTTCATGATACCATTTTTATCGATCCCACTCAAGATGATATGTCTTGGAAAGATTGTCCCTATGTCACTGGTAGCGGGGCTAAATCCAATCCGTATAAACTACAGAATCTGATTATCGATGCTGATGAATCTGGTTCTGGAATCAGAATAGAAAATTCTGAAAAATATGTTTTAATCGAAAATTGCACGATTACAAACTCCGGTTATTTAGCACAAGATGCGGGAATTACTTTAATGCGGTGTGACAATGTGATCATTCGTAATTGCACTTTTATTGAGAATTATAAAGGAATCTATTCTGCTTATGGTGAGTTTAATCAAGTCTTAAATTGCGATTTTATTAATAATTCTCGAATTGGGCTTTATCCTTATGTTAGCAAAAATGGGATATATTCAGGAAATTATATCTGTGGAAGTGAACAAATGGGCTTATATTCTCATTTTTCTGTCGGGGATACATTCCAAGGAAACCATATCGAATTTAACTTTAAAGGAACGGTATTATTTGAAGGATTAGAGCATAAATTTTCCAATAACTATATAATTAACAGTACGAGCAATGGTTTGGAGGTCTATGATACCAAAAACACCACTATAACTCAGAATAAAGTTATGTACAACGGACATGGAATTCAAGTAAAAGAAACTTCAAGTTTTAACAAAATCTATTACAACATATTTAGTAAAAATGTAGGTAATCAAGGATATGATGATGGGTCGGGAATAAACGATTGGGATAATGGCACTCACGGAAATTTTTGGGGGGATTATTCTACCCGGTATCCATCCGCCAATTCAGAAAATGGAATGTGGGATATAAAGTATCACATCTCTGGGTCAAGAAACGATGATAACTTCCCTCTTGTAGAAGTCCCTACTTTGAATTTGAGCTATAATGCGGAAGTCAGTACTGGAATTCCCGGATTTAACATACCAATAATGATTCTATATTGTGTTGCAGTATCTGTTTTTCTGCTCGTCAAAAGAAAAATCAACTAATTTTTTCATTTCATATCATTTTCTATCGTTTTTTCTTCTTTCTTTTACCTTGGAAAAATTTTTGTTTTTTCAGGGTGATGATAATTATCTTTTTGAACATGAGTAATATGAAAATTGCTTCTGAAAACAATGCGAGGAGTAGACAACTAATGGCTGTTCGTCGCTGATAGGTCATCAGATAAGTCTGGTGTACTGATTGAGGATGTAATACATTTCGGGAATTTAGAAGGACGCTCATATTGTTTTTTTTCATAATGTCCTAATAAACCTCGATAAAATCTATTTCTTTAGAATAAATGTTATTAAAAGCTAATGTGCCACCAGAATTAGAGTTAATTCATATTTTCTGGCCATTTTCTCTATGATCTTAGATAACTCTAATTTAATTAAAGAAAAATTTATTGAATAAATTTAATTGATTTTTATATAGAACACATGTCCAAAATATTTATAAATATTCTGAACAAAAGGTATATAATCGTTTGAAAAAATGATTAATTGGTTGACATAAATGTGGTTGAATTATGAAATACAATAAATCTATGATTTTCTCATTAGTTTTTGTCATCGTATGTTCAAATATCCTTACATTAGGTGCAGCAATGCAGCAAAACCAAAAAAAACAATATAATTATGCTGCTTATGAACCTATTGATTTAGGTCCTGAAATACGTGGAAGGACAATGGAGAATTTACCTGCTGTTTCTACTCCAGATCGACAGATTTCTTCTTCTGAAGATACTACTGTTTCTAGTGTGGAAGCTTTAAGCTATTACGCTGACGGTGATATTGTGGATTGGTATGGTTATGATATGAATGATGGAACCATAACTCTCCCCTTCGAACTTCGAGGGGTTGGAAACAATATTGAAATTTGGGTTGCTTTAGATTTAAGTTTCCCTGATGATCGTGAAGTACCGGTAATTACCGATGAACAAGTCGCTTACATGATTGATGAATTTGATAATAACATTTATCCAATAGATACAACATATTTTGGTAGCCCAGATTTCCATGATGGAAGTTCAGCTCAACAAGGTGATGCATATTATGAAGAATCAGGAAGATCAGTTATGTTAGTTTCCAATATTCGTGATGATATGTATTATGATGCAAGTTATCCTTATTATATCGTTGGTTTTTATTGGGGTGTTTTTGAACAAGCCTTTGATCGTAATATTATCTCAATTGATTGTATGGATTGGGAAAATCGAATCGGGGATGATGTTTTACGCCCAAACTTATATGAAGGTGTTGTAGCGCATGAATATCAACATCTGATTCATGATGATTACAATTCCAATGATGATACCTTCATGAATGAAGGATGCTCAATGTATGCTGAACCATTATGTGGGTATGGTGTGGCATGGGGTGATATCGAAGCTTATCTTGCGACTCCTGACAATTCTTTAACAGTTTGGGAAGATCAAGGTGGAATCAATATTTTAGCAGATTATGGTTCAGCGTTAATGTGGACCGTCTATTTATCGGATCACTATGGTGGGGCTGAACTTATAAGTCATTTTGTCCAAGCAGGAGTTGCTGGTGTGACTGGAATTAATCAAGCCTTAAGTTACTTTGGTTACACAGAAACTTTCGAAGATGTTTATCATGACTGGCGAATTGCCAATTTAATCCATACAACAGAAATTGGTGGAGGAAAATATGACTATACAACTTTCGATTTAGATGAATTGGAACCAACCCAGACACGAATTTATGATATAGATGATATGTTCGTAACGAATGTTTTAGGCTCAAGCTTTGGAGAAACTCTCAGTTATTTAGGAGATGCAACAGGCGTATATGAATTGGGATCCTATGGATCCGATTATGTCCGGTTTAATCAAATTTCTTCTGAATATAATCCTATGTTTTCATTTAACGGAGACGATGGTGCTCCTGCAGGAGGAAGGAGAACTACTGAAACTGATTTCTTAGTATCCTTAATTTCGGTAGAACTTGTTGGTGGGGTTCCCACTTATACTGCTGTAGAAACCTTGATTTTAGATGATTCTACCGAAACTACAATTAATCCATTCGCTTTAGGTGGATTTGTCGATGATGGATATGTTTTAATGATAGCGAGTGCTGATGTTGGTTTAGTTGATTATTCATTCTCAATTGAACAAGGCAGTACACCTTCTGATACGGTAGATCCTGAAGTGAGTATTACGTCTCCTGCAGATGCTGCAATTGTTAGTGATTTTATTTCCATTGAAGCAAGTGCCTCAGATAATATTGGTGTGAGTTATGTTCAATATTCAATTGATGGTGGAAGTTGGATTTCCGATTCGTCTGCTCCTTATACATGGGTTTGGGATTCAACAACAGTAGTCAATGGAAATCATATTATCAGCGTTCGGGCTTACGATGCCGCAGGAAATTATGGTGAAGATAGCATTTCTGTTACTGTTGATAACGAAGTATCTGGTGATGTCGTTTATGTTGAAGAAACTTTGACCGGTAGTATTGCAAAATTCGAAGTGGATTACTTTGCTATCACTGCTCAACCTGGAATGATGGAAGCAATTCTATCTTGGAGTAATAATTATAATCTTGATGTATATATTTGTAATTCCGCCGATTATACCGATTCTATTGCAATTGGCAATGCAGGTACTAATCCAGAAAGTTGTTCGGTTAATATTCCTTCCGCTGGAACTTACTACATTGCAGTCCGTATGGTCTCTCGAAACGCAAAAACAACAGCCTATTCTCTCAATATTGGATATTATACCTTGGCGTGAGTAAAAAGCTCATAATCAAACCCCTCTTTTTTTTTTTTTTTTTTTTCTGATTGGAAAATTTATCTTGGATTCCCTCTTCATTTCAAATATGAAGACCGTTTTAGTTTTTTTATATGAAGGATTTGCAGAATTTGAAATAACTCCTGTTTCTATGGAATTAAATGCTGATAATGGATATAAATTTACTACCATTGCTTACACTTTAGATCCCATCGTTTCTTCTTCTGGGTTTCAATTTTTACCCCATAAACTAGTTTCTGAAATTGAATTGTCTCAGAATATTGCTGGAATAATCATTCCAGGAGGAAGCATTTTAGATTTACGAGATGACTTGAAACATCTCATCATGTTTTGTTATCAGCAAAAGTGTTTGCTCGCTGCGATTTGTGCTGGTCCCCAATATCTTGCCGCCTGCGGTTTATTAGATAGGCATAAATATACTACTACTCGGACACATGAACGATACATTGAATTAGAACAAACAGATCCATTTCCATGGGAAAATTATCAAGAACAAAGATGTGTTCAAGATGGAACCATCATTACTGCCAAAGGATATGCTTACAATGATTTTGCCTTGAAAATTTGGAGTTATCTTAAGATTATTGTTTCAGAGGATGAAAAGAAACAATGGATAGATGAACTCAACATTTCTATATGAAAATTTCCTTTTTTTCCTTCTAAATATTCAGCCAAAAAAAATAAAAAGCCGATTTTCATGAATAATTTATGGAAAAGGCATTTAATCATGATTTTGTGAATACAATTTGGAAAATTGTTGATAGGTATATTGTTTCGGATGCTTATCAAGGAATGCTGTTTAGGAAAAGAAATAAGGAGGATCTAATCAAATTTAGAATCAGTTCTATTGAAATGCACTTTTTTTGGAGTTCGAAAATGAGTGTTTTGGATGAAATGAAACGAATTTTTTATCGTCTTACACAGAAACCGGTCGATTCCTATGTACCTCTGTGGGATCTGATTGATGAGAGGCCCTTGAAAGAGAAGCTGAATAAAAGGATAATATTCGTAAAAGAGAACGTGTATGGGGTATTAAAAGCTATTTTATTTTATACGGCAAAAGAGATAACTTTTCCTGTTGAATATGATGCTGAAAACGCGGTTTTTATCAAGAAATCTGATACATTTGATTTAATTTCCCAATTAGATTCCAACTTTGCTGACTGGGAAAGAAATGTTCGTAATTCTTTTGAGAAATCCTAGTGCCATTTTATTTCCTTTTTTTTTGGTGTTGTTTTTCGAAAAATTCTTCACCTTTCTGTTTCTCATATTTTGAAGTAATCTCCAAGAAACATACAATGCCTCCAAGTTGAGCTATGCGAATACCGGCAGATGTCTCAAAATCGACAACTTTTGTTTTAATTTTGCGATTTTTTGCTATCTGTAACAACCGTTGTAACCGGTTCTTATTTGGATGGTTTTCCAAGTATTCATTAGTCAGTACTACGTATTCTGGTAATAGAGGTAAATTTTTAAAATTTTTTTTTCGTTTCCCACCTGCATAGAGAAGATCTTCGATCTCTTTCAATGTATGAAGCACAAAACCGTCATCTTCATCGTTGAGTCGTTTTTCCAAAATTTCTAGGATTCGGTCCGCTTCTTCTTCTGTGACTTTTCCCAAGGCTGCTTTAAATTCAGAAGATTGAATCAAATTAGTCGTTTCTTCGAGATCTGAAATTTTACCCGTGAGTAATTTAAAGGATGCAGAATTGGGATGTTTATCACTCATCATCCATTGGTGATGACGGGACACATGGTCCAGAAAAAGGGTAGAATATTTTTTTTTCGGAGCTGTAACCAAAATAACACTTTTCATCCCATCTTTGAGAATGGGTCGTAATTCATCCACAAGATTCTCATGAAATTGATATAGTTGAGCTTTGTCCATATTATCATTTTTGCGGGGTAACTTCTGTATCTTACGAAGTTCTGCGCGTTCGCTAAAAATATTCCAATAGATAGTGCGCATGGGTTCAAACCCAATAAGTAATGCAAGAGGATATCCTCGTTTTAGTTTTCGTTTTGGTTTTCCCACATTATTTTAGAATTTGCATAAGGTTTAAAACTCTACCATATGGAAAATATGAAGTACTTGGGAAGATTGAAACCGTATGAAATAGATTTATTTTTGAAAAAATCTATTACATTCATTAACCATGGCAGAAAATCATAGTTCCAAGCAACAACGTCTGCTCGGAATTAAAAATAAAATTACGCTCGCGTTTATTCTGTTTCTAATTGTTCCTATAATTGTCATAGTGTCAGTATCACTTGGTAATATGAATGGGTTGGGGAATGATGTTGCAAATATAAGCGGTGGGGCGTTGGAAAATGAACAGTATCGTTCTATGGATGAAGTTACCAATACGTTGGGGACGTATATCGACGATCAATTCACAAAAAAAGTTAGTGATGTTGAATCTTTCGCTCAATATGCCGAAGATATTTTCAATGGAAAAATTGCCGTGAATAAAATTCCGTCCTACTATCATACTGAAATTCCCACTAGTCTCGATTATGAGAGTCCATCAGAATATGGTGGAATCACTTTATCCTTTGATGCATCATTTATTTATTTTCCTCCGACGAGTATTGTTGGTAATGATCCCACAATTCAAAGTGCATCTATGAACAATACAATCGATTTATCAGCGCATTTTGATGTTTTCTTTAAACAATTAAAAACAACTTCACCCGAATATGGGTGGATTTACATGGGTTTTGAAGAACAAGGGTTGTTCCGATGTTTCCCATTCACTGAATGGGATACTGATAATACAGGTTATGATCCAAGACAACGTGGGTGGTATAAACAAGCAAAATTGGAAGACAAGACTATTGTTACTGAACCTTACATTGATGCGAATGGTTTGGGATTAATGATTTCTATAGCTAAACCCGTACATTATGCGAATGGGACATTAATTGGTGTAATCGCAGTAGATTTAACTATCCAATCATTGCAAGATTCTATTTTACAAACTGAAATCTTGGATTCTGGTTATGCATTTTTAATCAGTGATTCAGGAGCTACTGTTTCACATCCTGGTTTGGATTTAAGTACTATTGCCTCAGCAGAAGCTGAAATTAATAAACCTATTGATGATTCCTCCTTAGAAGGATCCGGTTTTTCTTCGATTTTAACTCAGATGAATCAACATTCTATGGGTAATGGTACTTTTACAAAAGATGGGGATAGCTGGTATATTACTTACCAAACAATTCCTTCTACTGAGTATAAGTTTGCTGTTGTTGTTCCTCTTGAAGAGATTGTGGCTCCTGCCTCGACAATTCGTGGTAAAATCCTTGCTTTGACACGACAACAATTAGTAATTCTCTTGGTTGTCCTTATCGGTTCAGTTGTGCTCATTGGATTTACCAGCAGTTATGTAAGTAAACGCATCGTGAATCCAATCACCAATTTGACAAAAATGATGAATTTTATATCGCAAGGCTCGATTTCTCGGGAAATCCCGATGGAATCAAAAAGTGCGAATGATGAAATTGCAGTTTTAACCTCATCCTTCCAAAATTTAATCACCATGCTTCGTTTAGGAAATTCGGATTATTATCGAGGAAACTTAGATTTAGCTGCTAAAAACTATAATAAAGCATTAGAAATTTTCAAAATTTCTGGCAATCAGAAAGGTATGGCTGTTTGCGCGAATAATCTTGGAAATATCTATCGGATTCGGAGTAATGTTGCTGACGCGGAAACTTCTTACAAACTTGCAATCAGTATCGCTCTTGAGATGAAAGATAACACTGTCCTACCTAAAAGATATAATAACCTCGCTCAATTATATGCTGATTCAGAAAATGTAAACCTCGCTCGTGATTATTTTGAAAAAGCGGTAAATGTATGCAATAGCAATAATTTAAAAGCCGATCTCGCTTTAATCTTTAGAAATTTTGGCTTGTTTAAAGCACAACATGGTCAAGTGGAGGATGGAAAAGCCTTAATTCGCTCTGCCCTTGATATAGATTTCAATAATCAAGATGATCTTGGTACTGCCTACAACCAATTTTATCTTGGGAAAATTGCTACTATTGAGAATGATCCTGAAGCAATCAGTATTCTCGAAGAAGCATTGACTGGCGCTAAAAAAGCGCAAGATATTCGATTACAAATGAATATATATAAAGAAATGGAAACTGTGTATCAAAATACTCGAAAACGTCCTCAAGCCCATCGAATGCGTGTGGAATATGAGAAATTACGTGTGAGTTTGATCCAGAAGAAATTTGTTGTAATGGTTATTGATGTATCAGGATCAATGGTTGGAAATCGAATCCATGCTGCTGTTAGTGGGGCATTAGAAATTTATGATACCCAAATTAATCCTCAAGATGAAATTGCAATTGTCTTATTCCACTCTATTTCAGAAGTGATTTTACCACCAACCCTAAAAGGAGGAAATGAAGAACATATTCGGGGAATTATCTCTCGAATACGTGCTACACGCTATCAGACGGCAATGTTTGATGCAATTGGTGATTCTTTCAACCTTATAAATCAAAGAATTTCTGATGAACATAAATGGGTTATCGCTCTAACTGATGGAATGGATAACCAAAGCAACCAATTCAATTTACAAGATCGACAATATAAAGGTTTTTGGAAATTTATGAATTCTGATAAACGGGTTGGTCTTGGAGAATATATTGAGGAAAACTTAATCTCCATGAACCTTCTTATTATTGGAATCGGTAATGAGTTAATCCCTATTGAAGGCGATTTGCGAAAAATCTGCGAAAGAAGTGTTCAAGGAAGATATATCCCTGTGCATGATTCTCAGAATGCGAAAAAAGCGATTCAAAATGCTTTCCAAGAAGTTTCTAATTTGATGGCTCAAATAAACGTGGAGGATTTCATAGAATCTAATTAAAGGTGAACCATTATGACAACAACTACTAAAAAATCTATTAAGTACGGAATCCGAACTAAAATTTTGCTCGCATTTACTGTATTTTCAATAATCGCTTTAATTGGTGTAAGTGCCATTATTTTAGGCTTCTTTGGAACGATGAAATTAACTACAACGAACGAAAGTGAAGAGGCTTTAACAGATCAAATTCAAGCCAATATGATTTTAAGTGCACAAGAAAATGCCCACACGATTGGTGAAAAGATAAAATCATCCATAAATGATGTTAAATCAATGGCTTACTTTGCCACAAATCTATTCAACAATCCGGATGATTATGGGCCATATCCGTCCTTTACGGATATTCTTGATGATCATCAGGGTAACCCTGATATTGAATTCAAATTGGATAGTAATTATGGTGATGGTTTTGTCAGCTTCAATTATTCGATGTATCATTTGGCTCCGAACACATATACTTCGACATATTCTGATGCCAACGAAACAGTTCAAAAAATGGTGAATATTTCTGCTAATTTGGATCACATATTTAGATATACTAAAACCGCAAATCCCGATTTAGGCTGGATTTATATGGGTTTTGATCTCGGAATTTTCCGATGTTATCCATGGTCAGAATTTGATGAAGATTATGACCCGCGAACAAGATCGTGGTATGATACATCAAGTCTTGAAGAATCTTCCGACTTACTGATTACTTCTCCATATATGGATGCCAATGGATTAGGGCTGATGATCACTATTGCCCAAGGTGTCTTCAATGAGACTGATGATTCATTAATTGGAATAATTGCCGTGGATTTAACAATTGATACGATTAAAGAAAATATTTTGGATATAAGTTTTCTGGATGGGAAAGGTTATGCATTTCTGATCGATAATACTGGGTTAGCTGTTGTTCACCCAGATGTTGATGATCCTGAAGATGGGGATGACGTTACTGTTAATATTGCTGATGTTGAACCTTTTTCAACTTCCACAATTACAGAAATGACAACTTATAGTTCTGGTGTGGGGACCTATGAAAAAACTGCTGATGAAGACTTTTACTATGCATATAGTGCTATTGCTGGTACCGATTTTATCCTAGTTAATGTGGTTTCTGAAGATGATGCGTTAGCTTCTGTAGCAGTATTGCAAGGTGAAGTCTCGAAAGCAATTCGAGCTGTGCAGATCACACTAATTATTATTATTTTGATCGCAGCGGGAGTTTCTGTCTTTTTAGGGACTATGATAGCGGGACAAATTACAAAACCTGTAAAAATCCTAACCGAATCTATTCAAAAATTGACCAGTCAAGATTCTGTATCTTCGATGCTAACATCAGGGGAAGATATTGTGATTGATGAAACTCTTGAAGCCCAAGATGATGAAATTGGTGATTTAACCCGCGCATTTAAGGGTATGCTATCGGCAATTAAAGAAGATAGCAAAAATAAATAATTTCCCTTTTTTTTTGCATTACATGATAATTAAATAAGAACTTGAGAAAATAACAATGAGCTGGAAAAAATTTAGTAAATCGTTGAATTTTGTTAAAAAAGGATCAATCTTTAGCCAATCTGCATTCTATTTCTGTTCCCTTGGTCATTTTACCCAAAATTCAACACCAGAAATATTACTTTTGAGTTATGATGAAAAATTATCCATCTTTAATTCCGAAGGTAAATCCCTTTCTAAATTTCCTTTCTCTTCTGATGTTTCTGCCTTATTTTTAAAGGATATCTATGATAAAGGTGACAATGTGTTTGTTTCTTTCTCATATTCTGGAGAAATTCGGGTCTTTTCTAAAGATGGAGGCGAAATCTGGAAGAAAACCCTTCCTTCTGGTATTGTTAATGGAATCGTTGGAAATTTAGATTATGATCCCGGATTGGAAATAGTAGTTCTCTTAGAAGATCACCGAATTTTTGTTCTAAATAACCAAGGACAAGTTATGGCAAAGTACCAACATCCTACAGATATCCTATTTGTTGATATTGGGAAAATTAATTCAACTCAGAAAAAGGTGATTGTATTTGTTGATCAAAATAATTCGGTAAATGTGTTGGACATTGAAGCATCCGTGCAAAAAATTCCTGTGGATATTCCGGTGATCACAGGCTTTACTACTCTTTCTTTATATGATCAGACACTATTAGCTGTTGGTGATAATTCCAACACAATTCACATTTTGGATAAAAAAGGAAATACCTTTGAAACATATCGCTGCCGAGCTCCAATTCAGAGTTTATCTGCTGGACCTTTATTTTCTCCCGATATTGATGCTTTAGTGGTTTTAACTGAGAATAATCATATGGAAATAATTAATATTGAAGTAAAAGATCCCAAAGCATATATCGAAGCTGATAAAAAGCCGGTGGTTGCTGCCTCTGCTTTTCCAATAGAAAAACAAAGCGCGAAATTGGATTTGAATACTGATTTATATCAAAAAACACCTTCAATTCAATCGCGAGGAAAGAGTGAATCAAAATTTGAAGTTGAAAAATCAAGTATTCACTCTTCTGCTCTAAATCTTCGTTGTCCAGAATGTGGAGATTACTTAGCGAAAACATTAATTGCTCGCATTCTTTCCAATAAAGATGCCTATTGTGAAGAATGTGGTAAAGATTTAAAAAGATCCGACTTTAATTTTTAAAAAATTTTAATTTTTTCTATTTCATTAAATATGAAAAAAAGACGAAATCAATAATTAAATTTTCCATTGTCCTGCTTGATAAATTATTTTTCCATCTGCCTCAATGCGTGAGTCTTCTGAATTCATATCTTTCAATATATCCCAATGAATTGCTGATTTTGAAAGACTACCAGATTCTGGGATACCCATACCCAATGCCATGTGCATTGTACCCCCAATTTTCTCATCAAAGAGCATATTTTTGGTGAATTTTGTGATATTATAGTTGGTTCCAATGGCAAATTCTCCAATTCCATTTGCTCCATCAATTTCTAAGATAGAATCAAGTAATTTTTGACCTTTTTCGGCTGTCGCTTTGATCACCTTTCCATCCTTGAATTCGAGATAAATATTTTCAATTTCTTGACCTTGGAAGATCCCCGGATAGGTAAACCGAATATGTCCATTAATTGAATCTTCAATTGGACCAGTAAATACCTCTCCATCAGGTAAATTATTTTGTCCACTGCAATTGATCCACTTTCTACCTTTAACAGATAAAGATAGTTCTGTATCTTCACCAAATACTTTAATTTTATTTGTCTCATCTAGAATTTGAATTAATCTATTTTGGTCTTTTTGAACTTGCCTCCAATATGCAATAGGATCTTCTTTATCAATATTTAGAGCTTTGGAAATGAATTTCTTGTATGCATGGATGCCCATCCCAGCATCTTGAGCTTTTGAAAAACATGGATAAGGGATCCCTATCCAATGGAGTTCTTTGGATTCTAAACGTTTCATGAATGTTTGCATTAGTGCAGCATTTTCGGGGGTTGAATTCCGCAATTGCTTCTTCTTCGGGTCTATAAGTTCAAGAGATCTGGAGTTATAGGTGGCATCAATTGTGATTATGTGCTCAAATTTTTCATAAACAAATTTAGTAAGTTCGGAGATATGTTTCAATTGGTTATCATTTCCATATTCAAAAAGGATTTCCTGAATTCCTGGAAGACCAATTTGAAGAGTAACATATCCACCAGCGATGATAATTTCTTTATACAATGCAGAACATAAATCCTCTGCTATAGCTGGGCTTTGAATTGCTACACGATCTCCAACTTTTACACCTAAAGAATAATTGACAACTAATTTTGCTAGACGGTCATTGAATTGGGTCATTATTTTTCACTTATTTATTTTTATTTTAGTCATATTATCATGATTTACATTTTTGGTTATATCCATCAATATGGAATTCATGCTAATATGGAAGAATAATAGATTATTAATTTATAAGTTTAACCTCATCATGGTATAGGAAAGTAGTCTTGTTGACGAAATTAATGTCCATCAATTGAAAGTGGATATTTTATCAAAACAACAATCAAATTTATTAGTTTATTAGACGAAGTATATTTATATATGGCCATCGATAGAGCAAAATTGGATGCCTTGCTAAAGTGGATGTTTCAAACCATCGGGGAAGATCTTCATGCTATGGTAATAGTGAACCGAGATGGGTTGGTAATGGCAAGTCACCTTAAAGAAGGGATGGATGAAGATCTTCTGGGAGGGATTGCTGCCCTTGTAGAACCTGTTTTAAAGCGGATCGCAGCAGAATTCCAATCGGGAAATTTTGGAACCGGTAGTTTTGATACCGATAAAAATCGTATGATCTTTTGTGAAGCAGGACCCGATGCAATCTTAGTTTTAGTGGCAGATATGATGGCAAGTCTCGATTCTCTTTTTCCATACGCCTATCTGTGTGCAGAAAAGGTGATCCGAATTTTTGATGGACGCCCTGTGTCACCCGTGATCCCTGATTTTAAAAATCAAATTCATTCCCTTGAGGGGGGGAAAAGTCTTCAACAAATTGTTATTGAAAAAGGATCTTTTGTAATGAAAACGATCTTAGGAGGCGACGGTGGGGTTGGGAAAACAACTTTAGTTCACCAATTTGTCGATTCCACTTTTGAAAATGATTACAAAAGCACCATTGGCGTTTCTATAATGAAGAAAGCCATTAATTTTCCCGAATGGGAGGTGGAAGTGCGGCTAACATTGTATGATTTAGCGGGCCAACAACAATTTAAACGAGTACGTCAAACTTATTTTGCTGGGGCTAAAGCAGGTTTTATTATTTATGACGTAACTCGTCCTGAAACCTTTGCAAGTATAGAAGATTGGTATAATGAAGCGAAGCGTGCTGAACCTGATATTTTATTGATGCTTGTGGCGAATAAAATTGATCTTCTTGAAAATCGGCAAGTTACTCAAGAAGCAGGCAAAGCCTTAGCTGAAAAGTTAGGTATTGCCTATTATGAGACCAGCGCTTTAAACAAAGATATTGTTGATGAAGCTTTTAGAACCATCGCATTTCTTTTCATTCATAAAGAAAAAATCGGTCAACCACTAAGTTAATTGTTTTTTAATTCTTTCTAAATAAAAATCGTAATTTTGAAAGGGAATGGTAGTTAAATAGATAATGTGTCTTTTGAGTATCTTCTCCCCTATGAATCAGTTCCTCACAAATACGTGGTAAAAAGTGAAGAGCCCACGGATCCGCAGTATGGCTTTGAACCATTGAAACGGCCTTTGGCGTATTACATAGACTGTGGTATGGTAAATTTAGATAAACCTTCGGGTCCCACTTCCCATGAAGTCGCTTCTTGGGTTAAAAAAGTTCTTGGTCTCGAAAAAACAGGTCATGGTGGGACTCTGGATCCTCATGTTACTGGGATCCTTCCAGTGGCTTTGGGGCCAGCAACTAAAGTTGTGAAAGCACTGTTGAGCGCAGGAAAAGAATATATTTGCTTAATGTATCTTCATGAGGAAATTCCTGAAGAAAAAATTAGAAATGTTTTAAATATTTTTACTGCACAATTGTATCAACGTCCTCCTCTTAAATCATCCGTTGCTCGTAGATTGCGGATGCGGACTATTTATTATACTCAATTACTTGAAGTGAAGAACCAATTTGCACTTTTTCGTGTTGGATGTGAAGCTGGAACCTATATACGAAAACTCTGTTTTGACATTGGGGAAGCTTTATTATGTGGAGCCCATATGGCAGAATTGCGAAGATCTCGAACCGCCGAATTTCGGGAAGATGATACTCTTTGTACTCTCCAAGATCTAAACGATGCAATAAAGATTTATCGGGAAGAAAAAGATGCTTCCTATTTACGTAAGCTCATATCACCTATGGAAAAAGCAGTCCAACATTGGAAGAAGATCTACATTCGAGATTCAGCAGTAGATGCTATTGCTCATGGGGCGGGTCTTGCTGTTGCGGGGGTACTCTATTTGGAAAAATCGATCGAGCGCCATGAATCTGTTGCGATAATGACTCAGAAAGGTGAATTGGTTGCTTTCGGGGAATCACTGCTTTCTACTAGTGCCATCTTGAAAAATGATCATGGTATTTGTGCAAAACCCACTCGAGTCTTCATGAAACGAGGTTTATATCCTCATTGGAATAAAGAAGCGAAAGTAATTACCCCTTAATCCGTGATATTAATGCCTGATCCTAAAGATAATCATTATTTTTCGCAACATCCCACCTCCGCTCAACGAATGCGAAAGTTATTTGAGAGTGTTCGAGCCCATTCCATGTCTCTGCAAACCTCTTCAGGAGTGTTTTCCCCCGATGCTATAGATAAAGGGACGCGCGTGCTGATTGAGAATATGATTATTCCTGATTCACAAGAAAATATGAACCTTTTAGAAATAGGGGCAGGTTATGGACCTCTGACAATTTGGCTGCATAAAGAATACAATTTACGCCACCACTCTATCTCGGGCAATCCCCCCCTTCCCCAAATTTATGCATCGGAAGTTAATGATCGGGCAGTTTGGTTACTTAATCGAAATCTCCTTGCAAATAATTGCAAGGATGTCATTGTTCTTAAAGGTGATTTTCGTGATCAAATTGATGAATTAAAAGCTCACGGGATTACCTTCAAAGCAATTTTCACCAACCCACCATTAAAAACTGGTCATGAAGTAATGCTTGAGTTATTCCAAGGGGCTATGGATTTGCTTTCCCCAGATGGTTACATTCAATACGTTCATCTAAAAAAATTAGGTGCGCCAGGTTTCTTACAAAAACTCCAAGATCTCAAACCCGAATGGTATTTCTATATTTTAAAAAAGAAAGGTGGATTTCAAGTAATCTTAATTTCCCCGATTGAACGAGAATTCGAGAAAGAAGATTATGGTGGTTATTTTTAATCTATTACTCCCTTGAATCGTTACTTTCTTGAATTGGTTTTTTTGGTTTTTGGTTTTCCTTGCATAAAATTTAAAAATCTCCTCCCCCTTCCATAAAATTTTTTATCTTTGCTATATTCATAACCTTTGAGCGCTCGTCACTTCTATGAAGTTACTAGTTATTTTCTTATTATTTAGAATTCCTATAGAGGGTTGAATTTATCATTGGTAACCGCAAAAAGTAAAAAATTAGATGTTTTGGCCCATGAGTTGGTCCCTAGCCACACCATATTAACCAAAGCCGAAACAGATCAGTTGTTGAAAGATTATAGTATTCGATTAGTGAACCTCCCCCGTATTTTTGAAGATGATCCTGCAGCCCTTGCATTAGGTGCCAAAGAAGGTTCCGTGGTCAAAATCGTTCGGAAATCAACTACCATGGTAGATCGTATTGATACCTACCGATTCGTGGTAGTTCGGCGAACTTAATTTACATTCATATTTCACAATTTAAAGTATAAAGGAAGAAAAAAAATGACTATGTCCATAACAAACACCCATTTAAGCGGAATCAGTCCCGAAGATAAATGGCATTTATTAAATGCTTATTTCAAAGAAATCGGATTGGTTCGCCAGCATTTAGATTCATTTAATGTCTTTTTAGAAGAAACTCTTCAACAAATTTGCGATGAAACCAAAAAAATTATCCCTGATATTCCCGATTTTTACATTATTTTTGGAAGAATCACTGTTGAAGAACCTCAAGTTCGTGAAGCTGATGGAGCCACAAAGAGTGTAACTCCTCTAGAAGCCCGGATTCGAGAATTGACTTACGCTTCCAAAATCTATTTGGAAATGACTCCTGTGACTATTGATGAACGAACTCAACGTCCTCATTATAACGAAACCATCAATACTTATATTGGCAAATTGCCCATTATGTTAAAGTCTTCTAAATGTCCACTTTCCCAAATGCATACTGCTGAAGAATTAATTCAAATTGGAGAAGATCCGTTAGATCCTGGTGGTTATTTCATCATCAATGGAACCGAACGGGCTTTAGTTACTCAAGAAGATTTAGCCCCAAATCGTATTTTAATTGAAGAAGCCAGCCGAAGTTCTTCAGCGACTCATATTGCAAAAGTCTTTTCTACAACTCATGGTTTCCGTGCTCCAGTCACCATTGAACGACGTAAGGATGGCAATATTCGCGTCTCGCTTCCTTCCGTTCCAGGTAAAATTCCCATCGCTATTTTAATGCGTGCTCTCGGCCTTGGTTCCGATAAGAAGATTTTTGAAGCTATCAGTGATAACCCCGAAATTCAAAAAGAATTAATTCCGATTGTGGATGTTGCTGCTGCCATTGAAGTTTCTTCGGATCCAGAAAAATCCCAAATGAATGCTCTTGACTATGTTGGGAAACGTGTGGCTGTTGGACAAACTCGTGAGTATCGTATTAAACGGGCTCAACAAATCTTAGATCGGTATCTTTTACCTCATATTGGATATGAGCGAGAAGATCGAATTAAAAAAGCCTATTTCCTTGGGCAAATGACTCAAAAAGTTCTGGAATTGTCCTTAGATATCCGTCGCCCTGATGATAAAGACCATTATTCAAATAAACGTTTGAAATTAGCTGGAGATTTGTTTACTTCTCTATTTCGTGTGTCTTTCTTAAACTTATCGCGAGATATAAAATACCAATTAGAACGAACCGCTGTGCGGGGTCGAAAACCCAATATAAAAACTGCTGTTCGGGCTGATGTTATTACTGAACGAATTCGACATGCTTTAGCCACCGGTAATTGGGTTGGTGGGAAGGCAGGAGTTTCTCAATTATTAGATCGAACCAATTATATCTCTACTCTCAGTCATTTACGACGTATTATTTCTCCCTTAAGTCGGTCTCAACCTCATTTTGAAGCCCGAGATTTACATCCTACCCAATGGGGGAAAATTTGTCCTGCTGAAACTCCTGAAGGCCCCAACTGCGGGTTGGTCAAAAACCTGGCACTAACC
The DNA here is from genome assembly GCA_025839675.1 of Candidatus Lokiarchaeum ossiferum. Classification (GTDB taxonomy): domain Archaea; phylum Asgardarchaeota; class Lokiarchaeia; order Sigyniarchaeales; family Promethearchaeaceae; genus Lokiarchaeum; species Lokiarchaeum ossiferum. The sequence continues at coordinate 2,560,374 of CP104013.1, read as the reverse complement.
GCATTAATCTCCGTTGGAACCAATGAAAAGAAAATTGAAACCGATCTTTATGATTTAGGCGTTATCCCGCTGGAAGAAGTTGAAGAAGTGAGTGGTAAGGCTAAAATCTATTTGAACGGAAAATTACTCGGAATCCATCCAAATTATAAACCTTTAGTCGAAACCATTCGGATGAAACGACGACGCGGTGATTTAAGTTCTAATGTTAACATTGCCTTCTATGAAGATTCTAATGAAGTGCAAATCAATTGTGATGCCGGTCGTGCACGCCGCCCTCTTTTGGTTGTGAAAAACGGTAAGTTAATGATGACCAAGGATGACATCACTCGGGTTGAACGGGGTGAAGAAACCTGGAATGATTTAATTGCTCGGGGATTGATTGAATACTTCGATGCTGAAGAAGAAGAGAATGCTTTCATCGCCATGAAAGAAGAATATATCACCATGGAACATACTCATTTAGAAGTGGCTCCTGCTGCTATTTTAGGGATTACTGCTTCTTTGATTCCCTTCCCTGACCATAACCAAAGTCCTCGAAATACATACGAAGCGGGGATGGCAAAACAAGCCCTTGGAATCTTTGCCGCCAACTTCCACTTACGGTTAGATACTCGAGGTCATTTACTTCACTATCCCCAACAACCGCTCACCACCACTCGTGCGATGGATATTGTTGGTTTTGCAACTCGCCCGGCGGGTCAAAACTTCGTGTTAGGCATTATGTCCTTCCAAGCCTTCAATATAGAAGATGCACTTATTATGAACAAAGCCTCCGTTGAACGAGGTTTGGCACGGAGCACTTTCTTCCGTACCTATGAAGGAGAAGAACGGAAATATCCAGGTGGTCAATTAGATAAATTTGAAGTACCGGAAAAGGAAGTGCGCGGTTATCGAGCCTCAGAAGCTTACCGCCATTTAGCCCATGATGGTATTGTCGAACCAGAAACTATCTGTAAAGGCGGTGATGTTCTCATTGGACGAACTTCCCCTCCCCGTTTCACTCATCCTTATGATGATTTCGATGATCTATCCCAACCTCAACGTCGGGAAACTTCTATCAATATGCGTCACAGTGAAAATGGAACTGTTGATACTGTAATCATTACTGAAACCCTTGATGGGAACAAACTTATTAAAATCAAAGTGCGTGATCTCCGGATTCCCGAACTTGGTGACAAATTTGCTTCTCGCCACGGTCAAAAAGGTGTGCTTGGTTTAATTTGCCCTCAAGAAGATATGCCCTTCTCTGCTGAAGGAATTGTCCCTGATTTGGTAATTAATCCTCATGCGATGCCTTCGCGGATGACGCTCGGACAAATGTTTGAAGGGTGTCTTGGAAAAGTCGCTGCCGCTACTGGCACCATTGGCAATGCAACACCTTTTGAAATGGAAGATATGGATATCTTGCAACAGCAACTCGTGGACAACAATTTCGATTACGGGGGCCGAGAAACACTCTACAATGGAGTCACTGGAGTGAAATATGATGTCGCCATCTATTTCGCATGTGTCTATTACCAAAAACTGCACCACTTAGTGGCCGATAAGATTCACGCACGGGCCCGTGGACCTGTCCAAATTCTCACACGCCAACCTACCGAAGGAAGGGCCAGAGAAGGGGGTCTGAGATTCGGGGAAATGGAGCGGGATTGTTTGGTAGGACACGGATCTTCCGTGCTCTTGAAGGAACGGCTCTTAGATGAATCAGATAGGACTACGATTCTCATCTGCGAAAAATGTGGGTTGTTAGGCACCTATGATCGCAATCGCGACCGCAGTTATTGTCCGGTGTGTGGCGAAAAATCCTTAATTTCGACCGTTACGTGTTCGTATGCCTTCAAATTACTCTTGCAAGAAATGATGTCGTTGGGGTTAGCGCCTCGGTTGTTATTACGCGATCGAGCCTAATCTGGTTGAAGTTGACAGGTCATTACTTTTTTTTCTTCATTTTCTGATTACTTTACATCTGCTAATCTTCCATGTAAATTTAGAAAACTGATTTTTGTAGAAATTCATTTCTAAAGAATATTTAAAAAAATTATTATAAGGGGTTTATTTTTTTAGTAATTTAATGCGATAGATTATAACTCCGATTAATCCAACGCCCAAGATTCCTCCTGTAATGGAGTACACTAATATTTCTGCTAAGGGACGAGAAAAATTACTAGGATCTGTGGTGGAAGTATCGGAAGTTGTGGTATCATCAGGGTCATCGGGAATTTCTGGATTGGAGGGATTGAACGGATCTACAATTAATGGGAATCTATCATAAATACAGTACGTTCCCTCTAATCTGTAACTTGTGCTCCAATAATAAGCTAGTTTGGTTGCACTTGGGTATCGAATTTCATAATTTCCCCAATAATTTCCAATCGAATTCACATTGTACCTATTCAGAAGACCATAATCTGTGACCAATAGGTTATCTCCAATGAAGGAATTATTCCAGAATCGATTTTCATTGCATTCAGTATTACTAAGCATTACTGCTTCAAAATTATCAACAATATAGTTGGATGAAAATGAATTATTGCTGGAATATCTAAGATATATCCCTGTTTGATCATTTCCTTCAAAAATGGAATTCGAGATTATAGAATTGATGAGATAGTTGGTATAAAGGCCATAATTTTGGTTGTGGTTTATTTGGAGATTATTTAATGTTATCGACAAACAATTATCAAAAAACATCCCATCACCATTTGATGAAAAATCACTTTGATCAATCTGAATTTCTTGAGAATCTAGGAAAAAGCCGCCCATTATTATATTATTTGTGCTTTCTACGCTCTCAATTGAGATATTACTTGATTCGATGATATAGATTCCGCACGAGGCATTTGAAAGATTCACGCTACTAATTGACACATTATCCACATTAAAAAGTATGATTTGACCTGCATTTGAGAAATTTGCAGGTTGCAAACTGGCCATATTTTTGTAGAAATACAATTTTTTGCCATTAATCCAATTATCGTTGGAAATCTCAAAGGTGTCAATATCTTCAAAGTCATAATGGTTTAAAACTATCCCCCCATTTACCATGGTATTATTTGAAAATTTAAGATCTTTGGACTGATATTTTAGTGCCCCTTCGACGTTATTGGTAAAGAAACATTTTGAAATCGTCAAATTATGAGAATAATAATCCTTAATGGCAAAGTTGTTACTTGTAAATGTGTTGTTTATGAAGTGGGTGTACTGAGAACTGCTAGGGTAGAATCCATCTGTGTTATTATTTATCAAGGAATCGCGAATAGTAAAATTATAAGAATAGGAAATATAACATCCAATCCCTTCATTATGGCTAATAATGCTATCTGAAATTGTATTATTGGGATGTTTTATGCTGGAACCTCCTTTGAATTCAATTCCTCCATAATTATATGTTGCAGTTATTTGAGAAAGAGTGCAGAATTGTGATTCTGCGAAATATAATCCCATTTTTTTACAATTTGAGACAGAAATATTCCATAAGTCAAGGTTTTCGCAAGATGATGCGAATAACCCATAGTAGTTATATGATAGATCGAGATCTGCTATTTCTGAATCCGCACAATCAATTAGTATGACCTGACCGGCATTGGCAAAGTCTTGCGGAACTAATCCTGTTTCATGGCAATAATAATAAACTGGTTTTCCATTTACAGTATTCGTAATTGGGATTAAATGGGAGTCATGATACTCAAAACTCGATCCACCTAATTGTTCAAATTCAAATCCCGAACCAATCATGGCATTATCAGTAAAATTCATTTCTTCACACCGAATTAGTTCAATGGCAGTACCTTCTTCAACTTCAATAATATTATGACCAATATCTCCAAAACCCCAGTTTCGAATAATAATCCCACTTTCAAAAATCTCTTGGATATAATTATTCGAGATATTCAAGATATTGACATAATCAAACCGAATTCCTTCTTCGGCCTTTCTGATGTTAGTATTACCCACAGTAAAATTTTCCACCGAGTTCATATTATCCCCACGACAAATGATTGCGGTATCGGAGTTGGTGATGTTGCCACCATCAATAATCGCGTTTTGCCCATTACTGACAATGATTCCAAATCGAGCAATATTATCTAAGCTTATATTTGAGATGAAACTATCAGTTGAATATAGAAGATAAATACCCTCTGCCACATCAGCCATGGCCAAATTTTCTATGTGGACATCACTACAATCCACTACAAAAATTTGACCTGCATTGAGAAAATCGCTCGGGTTTAATCCAGATTCTGAATAATAGCAATAAATCGGTTTATCATGCACCAGATTTCCTTCAATAGTATAGGATGCAAACACTGAGTTACCTAATTGTTCTGAAAACAGGATTCCTTTCCCATGCATGTCATTTTTTGAAATATTCAAATTGGAAGCTGATGTCTGGTAGAAATTAAGATCATAGGAACTACTATTAATTTGGTTGTTATAAATGGTCAAGTTGTCAAACCAATTATTGGAAAAACCATAAATATTGTTGGTTAGAATATTATTCTGAATAATAGTGTGTTGCGAATGGTAGGATTTAATCGCAGCAGTGGAAAAAGTAATTGTATTTTGATGAATATTAAAGTATTCTGTATTTCTTAAGTAAATTGCATCATTGTTCGTGTTTTCAAAATTGTTATTCGATACAAGAAAGTCTGTACATTCCAGAAAATACCCCATATATTGGTCACAATCAGTTATATCATTATTTTGAACTGAGCAATTGGTAGATTCACAAAAATATAATGGATAAATGGCATTTGTAATAACAGAACTTTCAAAGGTTAAATTATTGCAGTAATAAAAACTGATAGGGTATGGAATATTGGAATAATTTAGATCCTCAATAATGGTGTGATTCACATTAACGACAATTAGTTGGGATTTGTTTTCGAATATAGTTGAATCTAAATTTACTCCATCGTGGATATAGCCAATTGGAAGACCGTTGATGAGATTAGAATCATCAATATCGTGTTGCATATCCAATAGTGAGGGAGCGTTATTGAAACTTGTTCCCAAATAACAATCAGTCAAAGTGTTGTTTCGCAAAGTTATATTTTGATTTTGATAAGTATAAATTCCGAGTCCTGATCCATACTTGCTATTATCACAATTAGCCAGATCATTTGAATAAATTTCAATATCCGAGCACGATTCCATATCTATCCCTCGACGAGCTGTTTCATCAAACAGAATATAGCTGAAGTTCAGGGTCGTAGAATCACTCACGTCTATTCCTGCAGATGAAAAGTGAATTTCCGAATCAAAAAGTGTAATATTATGTGAGTCAGTTATATATTGTCCATACTGCCCCTTAGAAATTGAAGTTGAATGAAAAATTATGTTGGAAGAATCCTTAATTCGAAATCCTGAATATTCATTATTCCAGATTTGCAATAAAGAACCGGAAATATTGGTGGAATTTTCTATATAAATGCCGTGGTAATTTGCAACGCACAATATGTTCTCAAAGATGATATTTGAACAATTTTTCAAAAAAATACCAGCGAAAGAAGAACTTAATTCAGAAAAATAAAAGCTAGAATTCTGAATTTTGAGAGTTGACCGAGTATTTTCAATCCGTAACCCGTTTTCCTTCATTTCTGCATTAATTATAAGGTTTTCTAAAATATATGGTGATTCAAAAGTTCCATTTCCTGAGGTAGCAATAAGTGCAAGATCTGTTTCATTTAGAATTTCTAAACTATTAGAATTAGAGGTTGTATTAAAATCATAGGTTTCTGGGGCTGCATGTATTTTTCCTTTAGTGTGATTGAGATTATTATTAGAGTTACACACATTTCCAGCCAGTAAAAAACAAATCATTATAAACAGCATCTTTTGTGACGATTTTGTAGAGTTCATATCAATACAAAATTGGGACTTGAGTTATATAATTGTTATGATCAGTTCTACAAAAAAAAAGATACATACTACGAAAGATTGCGATGAATAAAAAAAATATTCGTTGAACCAATTGGAACCATATGATTCCATAGGGGAAAGAATATGACTCTTATCTACCAATAATCTAATAAGTTTAAAAAAATAAGGGAAAACAGAAAATGTTCAGTAGAGACACTTCAAGAATTATGCGAGAACAAACGGATCAATATAGATATCGTCATGAAGATTATAAACGATCAGAACGTCCTTTGGATGATACAGACCTTCGAAAAAAACAAATGTCCAAAAAATCCTTTTTAGAAAAATATGATCGGAAAATTACCTACCTGATTTTAGGAGCTATTTTTGCCGCGATTCTTATCTTTTTAGCTCTAAGCTAGTTAGTGTTTATAATTAGTTTTTTAAACCCATTCGTAAGAGAAAATTGAAATTGAAATGACCTCCTTCTGTGACTATTTTGTAGAGTTCTATCATTACAAAATTGGGGCTTGAATAATATAATTGTTATGATCAAAACCACAAATAAAAAGAGATATCCCACGAAAGATTGCAATGGATGAAAAGAAATTCTGCGACCTTGAAAATTGTTCTCACACTTACTGGTTAATTTTGCACGAAATTAGGTCCGTCATTAATAAACTAACTTACCATAGTCTTTGCTGCCGACTTCGGTCGTATAATTTTTCATAGCCTTTGTAAGAATTTTAAGAAGCATCCAATGGAAAAAGCTCCCCATTACCCGGTTAAAAGGAGTAATTTTGGCTTCATAATAATACGCTTTATCTAACCAATGATTTTTTTCCCAATGTGCTAAATCATTCGGGAAAACCGTTTTGGCAAGAACTTTTTTCTTTTGGAATTGAATGACTTGATTCAAAGTCGGTCGATGATATTTGGGATCTTGATGGATCGCTGAGATGAAGCGTGACAGCACCTTCATATTTCTCTTCATATTCGTTGTTCGTTTACTCGCCCAAATATTGCCGATAGGATGGGCACCCCAATTAACTCCAACAATTGTGAGATATTTTAATGTCATATCAAGCCCTGAACTCGAGGTTGTAGAGAGTCCTATGTATGGTTTACCTGTTAATGTAGGACTGTGCGCCCATTTGACGGTTTTATCGATAAACATCTTCATTTTTCCACTGACATTATTATTATACACGGGAGATGCGACAATAATTCCTTCTGCTCCTTCTACTAAGTTTGTTATTTCTGGCATATCATCCTTAATAGCACAACCATTTCCAAATACGCAATTTTCACATCCTTGACAATCCTGTAAATCCATTTCATTCAGATGAATAATCTTTAAATCAATCCCATTTTGATTAAGACGTGCTTGAAAATGGTTTAGAAGATTGTGTGTATTTCCATTTCTTTTTCCACCCAAAAGTGCAATTACTTGTTTTTTCAATCTTTTAATCCCTATTTTGAAATAGGATTTTGATTGATAAAAAATTATCCCCCTTACTTCAATGAATCTATTTTACTAATTTTTCCACAATATCCAATAACAAGAGCGGATATGATACCTAATATTGAACTACCTACCAGCAAGTTGACTGCTCCGATTAAATCTGCCAGTGGTCCTGACAAAATAAATCCTAATGGTGTCGCAACACTCATCAACATATTTAGGAGTGCATAAACCCTTCCCATCTTTTCCACGGGGATAGATTTTTGTAAAATAGTCACTAAAATTGTAGATTTGATCGGTATAAAAAATAAAGCAAGAAAACTAACCACGCTCAAAAATACTATATCTCCTTTTGGGGCTAACGCTATTACTGCGATGCCAATGAAGAGAAGTATTGTGGTTCCAACCATTATAAGTGATTTCCGTTTCCATTTCTTTTTTAAAGCCATTATGATGGAACCAGAAATCATTGCAGCTTCCATGGTAATGCTGATTGCAGCCATGTCAAATTCTGTCCCATTATGGACTACATTAATCAGATATGGTAGTAATGTGTTAAATGGGCTCAATAAGAAATTTGAAACTATTGAAATCGCAATTATTTCTGTTAATCCTGGAATCTCCTTGAGAATTGATGTTCCTTCACTGAATTGTTTGATTATTCCCTTTTTCTTCTCTTCTTCACTAAAATCTGAAGAAATTTTGTTATTAACATTTTTCTTGAGTGGGGAAATAATTAATAATCCAAAAGCAATTGAAAAAGTAATGATATCAACCCAGAGAGCTTGTTGGATATCTGCAAAACTTAATAATAAAGCGCCTAAAAGGGGTGCCATCATCATTATTATATTAGAAAATAGCTGATTAACACCTTGATATCGATTGACCATTGATTTGGGGATTGTGGCTCTTGATAAGGCAGTTACTATTGGACCATGTAATGTTTGGAAGGTTGATCTTATAAAAATAAAACCTAAATAAAGTCCCAAGTTTTCCAAACCTACTTGGATAAGTATTATAAGAAGAAATGTTGCTACCGCTTGTAATCCATCAAATAAGACAATCATCTTTTTATAATCATACTTATCTGCGATCACACCAGATAATGGACCAAATATTAAGCGGGGGATAAAAATTAAAAACATTGATATTGATAGGATTATCGGGTCTTTATAGATCACAGTTAGAACCCAAGTTAAGGCAAATTGGACAATTTCCGATCCTAATAAAGAAATTTTCTGACCACTCCAAAATAACCAATATCTGCCTAGTTTGGATTCCAAAGTGGATTCAATAGATACATTTTCAGTAGAGTTCATTTTTATCAATCTCTTTTGATAGTCTCAACATGAGACATTTTATCATTATGAGATATTTAATTATTAATTTATTTAAACTTTTCTTAATATGAGAATATGTCTCAATATGAGCTATATTTAAATTAGTCTTTTTCTTTCTGTTTATCAATGGTTGATGAGCCCACTAAAAAACCCAAATTCATATATGACTTATGTCAGGATGATAAAGAATTTCTAATTTTAACCTATCTCCGTCACTTTGATTCTCTTAGTTCTTCTAATATCCTTAATTTATTTGGGTCCCCCCCTTTAATCTCCAAAGCTACTCTTTATCGTAAAATCTCTGTGTTATTAAAAAAAAAATGGATTGAGATAGATCCAGTTAAAACAGCGGAAAAATCGGGGAAATATTATAGAGTCACAGCAATGATTGAGGCTGTTTATAATCAAAAGGATCAATTGATTGAAGAGGCTAAAGAAAATTTTGAACGAGAACTCAAAATTGACCCAAAAGATGTAATGAGGAATTTTGCAAATGGATTTCAGTCTCTTTCTGCATTAAATCAAGGTTTATTCGATCTATATCAACTCAATCCTCTTGAGGATGCAAAGAATTCTCAAATTTTACTTAAAGCACAAGCTTCACTTATTGAATTGGATGTGACTAACGAAAATTGGAAGGACATCCAAGCAATAATTACTGAATTTATTCAAAAACTTGAGATTTATGGCAGTAAACAGCAAAGAAAAGGAGATCATTTATTTAATGTCTTCTTTTCCATTTTACCTCTGCATAAGATGTCAATGAAAAATTTCTTAGAGACATGATAAAGTTCAGTGTTTTTTAATTCTGGAAATTATTTGTAGGATGCTTTTTTCTGAAGAAGTTATCAAATGACTAATTTCTATTATATTTAACCTCCCCTTCCAAAAAATATTCGAAAGTTTCCAATTCTTATCTAATAAGAACTTACCTTACTTGTTACCATGTAGAATGGAAAACAGTTTAGAAATCCAAAATTCTCAAGATATAAAATACAAACCCTCGCGATCAGCGTATGGGCGAGAAATGTGTGAGGATAATGGAGATGATTTAATTCAATATCTATGGATTATTGAGAAGCAGACTTCTAAACTCATTTTCTATCATCATTGTAATAAAGATCTCCAACTTGATGGGGTGTTAATTTCTGGACTTCTCTCGGCTTTAAATCACTTTTCTGAATTTGAACTTGAAGAACAAGGCATAGAAAATATCGATATGGGCGGACTTCGATGGGTCTATTCATACTCTCTCCCATGTAATTTAATGGTGGTGGGTGCAGGACCAAAAACGGGAAATGCAAAATTAATGCTCTCCCGATTAGATGTTATCAAACGGATGTTTATAAAAACCTATCAAATTACCCCCGATTTTTGGAAATCTTGGTCTTCGAATATAAATCCGTTCAAAAATTTTGTTGATGTACTCGACTTATTAAAAGCTCAATGGATCCAAGCAAATCAAATGATGGATTTGGGGGATATTTTTGACATATTAGGCATTTTTCAACAAATCTTTATTATATTTATTCGAATCATTAAAACACAGTTTTCCCAGAAATCTTATAGCCAAATATTGATTAAATTATCTCATTATTCCTTGGAATTGAATAACTGGTTGCATTCCCAAGATGATCAAATTTATTTACAAATATCGGAGTTATACCTTCCTAAAATCTCAATTGAAGAAAATTCTATCCAGTTTGATAAAATGAAGGCAACTAATATTTTCAGTAAAGATTTAGTGGGACTGGATCAAGAAAATCTCATATTAGTATTCAAAAATGTATTTGAAATCTATAAAAACGTCATATCCGATCGCTTAGGGAGATTAGCTTGGTTGGATATATTCAATCGCGAAATTAAACCTTACTTATTTTCTCAATGGAGTTATTTATCACAATTTAATTTAGTTCAATCATTCCTCGAACTCTTCTTGCAAGTTTAATTTGGAAAATATAAATATAAATGACTATCTAAGGCTATTAAAATTTGATAGCATCTAGAATTGGACATGACGCTCCATCCATCATTTGAGATAGTGTCCAAAACATCATACCCTTCATTCCTTTTTGTCTACAATAACTCACTTTTTCTGTTATTGATCGTGATGTCTCGTAAAATATAATACTTACAGAAATATCTGTTCCATATACATTCTTGACCTGAATCAAATCGTCCGTGGCAGGAGCGTGCCAATATGTGCATTTACTTACTGCGTCCCATGCTTCAATGAATTTTGAATTATGTTCTACTGTATTTTTCACCCAACTCCAAGTAACTACATTATCTGAAGCAATATAACTCGTTTCTCCCGCTGATCCCCCATTTAGATTTTCATTTGAATAGGGTTTGATAGGTCCTTGTCCATCTCCATTTGAATCTCCCCAAACTAAACCGAATCCTCCAACTCCCATCACTATTTTCGAAGATGGTACTCCTGCTTCTTGCCATTTCTGTAAAGTGAGGTTTACTGAATATGGATTAGGTGTTGTTTCAGGGCGTTGTCCTCCATACAAGGGTGTTAATGGAACCGGAATGACCCATCCTCCCCATTGTTGGATTCCCATATAGGTCATCGGCATAAATGCATCGATATAGTTTTGAGCGGGTTCTAATTCTTCTGCCTCTTGTCCTGTAGGCCCTGTAGGAATGGTAATTATGGCTTCTGGCCAATTATTACGAAGTTCTTTTGCTAAATCTACTAATTGGGTATGAACCACCTCATTCTCCCAATCTAAATCAATTCCATCAAATCCAAGAGGTTTTAATACTGATTGGATATTTTCAGCAAATTTCTGTATGTTATTTGGTGAAGTTGCCTCATTCCAGATTAAATCGGGATTTGATCCTGCACCTCCTAACATGCAGGTTACTTTAACATCATTTTCATGTCCGTCTTCAATAAATGCTGCTGCTTGTTCAAACCATAATTGAGATCCACCATAAAAACCATTCGGAATTGTGAGGGAAAACTCTGTTTCAGAAGTTTCATTTAAATGTAAATATCCTAAAATTAAGTGACTTATCTGATCCCATGGAATTTCTCCTTCGATTGCATTCCATTGATAACAAGGGTGATAAACTGCTACCCACAGATCTTCTTCAGTTTGTGATGGGTTCTTTATTAGATAATGAGATAATAAATATCCTCCTGACCCAAATATAATAATAACTATTAAAACCACACTAAATTTTTTGCTGGATTTCTTCATATAACGTCAAAACATGCACAATTTTAATTCAAATTAAAGATATCTCCGAATTTTGCAAATTTAAATCTTTTGTCAAGAAATTCAATTCTTTTAAGTTTGTATTCTTATACTTGTAATTTTTGAACGAATAAATAATGTTTTCAAATTTTTCCAATATTTTTAACTTGAAGTATAATTCTATTTGGTGATGCGATACAATTTAAGGTTCAATATTCAAATAGATCTTATCACAAAATGTATCCTTAAATAAAAAGGAATGAAATAAATGGATTTTGAGCGTAAAAAACAATCTTCAAAAATATATGGTCTGCTCCAAGATATTCTGGCCAAGAAAGAATATTCTCCTCAAGAAAAACTGGAGGAGTTAACGGCTTTGGCATCTTCTGAACTATCATCTTTTGAAAATTTGGCTTTATATATAGAAATTGCTTTTGCGCAAAAGGGTATTGGATTGCTGGAAGAAGCCGAAAAATCGTTTCTTCTCCTAAAAAACCATCCGGATATCGATGATTTTCCTGAATTTTTAGCAGAAATATATGGGGGGTTAGCCCGGACTGTCATGGATCAAGGAAGATTGGAGGAAGCTGAAAACTTATACAAAAAAGCAATTGATTTGTATTCTCAATTAAAGAATTTACTGAGAGCCTATACAATTAAAATGAATTATGGGATGATTTTCTATTTAAAAGGGGATTTTGACCTAGCCCTCGAAATTTATCAAGAAATTATTGCCTATTCTCATAAAAACCCTGATTTTGATCCCAAGAATGCTTACAGTATGATGGGGATTATTTATAAAGAGAAAGGAAAAATAATAAACGCCTTGACTTTTTTCAAAAAGGCTGCCAAACTCGCTAAGAACCAGAGCGATTTTAATAATTATTGCTTATCACAAAATAATGTGGCTGAATGTTTAGTAGAGATGGGTCAATTCAAAGAAGCAGAACTTATTTATCAAGATGGTATACAAATTGCACAAGATCATCATCAAGCTAGGATACTATCATCACTTTATATTTCTTATTCCTTGATGCAAGTTCAACTTGGGAAGCTTCATGCTGCTCACCATTATATTGATAGATGTTATGAAAATATGAATTTGCTTAATACTTATGGAAAAATCACAGCATATACATCTTTAGGGCAAATTTTTTTCATGGAAGGGAAATTTACAAAAAGCATTGTAGAATTTGAAAAAGGTTTGAAATTAGCCCATACAAGCAAAATTGAAGAACCTGAAATTGAGTTACTTGTTAATCTGGCGGAATCTTATTTTTATCTCGAAAAAATCGAAAAATCTTATGAATTGTTAAAACGAGCTGAAGAATTGTCTTATCGGTTTAAATCAAAATCAGGTCAGATAAAATCTTTGATTTTACGTGCTCGATTGAATATATCAAATTTAAATTTAGGTGAATCGGAATTAATTCTATTAGATGCACAACGTTTAGCAAAGCAAATCAGTAGTGTTCATCTTCATTTTTCCATTCTTCTTCTTCTTGCTGAGATTTATTTAATTCGAAGCTCTAATTATCGAGAAAATAAAGAATATCTTCAGCTTGCCCAAAGTTTCATAGATCAAGCAGTTTCCCTTGCAAAAGAAAAAAACTTGATTATTAAATATATTCAAGCTTTAATCGTTCAAGGATCGATTTATTCACTTTCGGATAATCAAAAAGCCTCTGAAAGTCTTTCCACTGCCTTAAAAATGGCAGAAAACTGTGAAATCTCACATTTTATTGAAAAAATTCGGGAAAAATTAAATAATCTCACTTTTCAACAAATCAACCCTCTTGAAGAATCTGGAAATGTTCCTTTTTCGATCAATTTAATTATCGAAGATATTAAACGAACCCTCTCTCCTAAAGTAGATTTAAACGTGACCGATGTTGATTTGAATCAAACTTTTATGCTAACATACAAAGTGGATGAAGTTATGGGACCAATAATTCATAAAGTGTTGAATATTGATGAAGATGATCCAAAATACTTCAAACAAATTATCTTAAGTGGGGCGTTATATTCTTCTGCTTTGGGGCAAGGTCAAAGTTATCATAAAGGGCTTTTTGGGCCTTTTCCCTTTGGAGAAGGTAACCTTCGGTCATTAGTTTATAGTCATGTAGTGTTTGATACAAGTCAGATTCAAAAACGAAATCAGGGATCTGTATTTGTTCTTCTATGTCTTATATTTAAACAACAGATCAGCCCACTGTTTTACAATCTGTCTCGAGTTGAAGAAATTTTCAATTCATACTTGGATAAAGTACATTTCATTAATGAGATTACAGAAGACCTGCTCCAACAGATTTCCAATAATATTATCGACGATTTGATGGATGATTATAAACAAAATCAATAAATGAGTGGTCCATGATTCAATTGCTCTTCAATTTTCTGAAACAAGTTCTGATATGAACCTTTTTTCCTGCAATTTTTGAAATTGATATGCTATTAAACCAATGTACAGTGTAATTATCACCAAAATAATTGGAACTGCAAAAATTGTTAGAGATTCTGGTAAAATCTGGAATAAAGATGTGATAATAATTAGTAGTGAAATTGCTGTGGCAATGTATGCAAAAGAATGATTGTTCCGATAGTGAGAAGCTGATTTGTTAATTTCCATTTTTCTCAATATATTTATTCACTTCATGTATTTATTTTATCACAAAATTTATAGAGATGGAACTTTATGTGATCTTCATAAGGTAGTTGATTTTTATAAAAAATTCTCTTAAAAGGGATCTCTAATGGGCGATACAAAAAAAAAAATAAAAGATACATTTGATACAGTTAAATCAGGGACAAAAACTCTAAAAAATGCCACCAAATCCGTGACTTTAGTCAAAAAAGGGATTGGTACTGGAATTAAAATTCTCGATGAAATAGCACCAGAAGCGGGTCAGAAAGTGCATGATGTAATGGATTCCGTTCAAAGAAAGTTAGAAGATCACGAAGGAGATATTGAAAATGCTGTTAATAAACTCCAATCTGGTTTGGATCGTGTCGTCGGGGATCGCATTGAAACTGCAGTAGAAAAATTGGAAAACAAGATTGATGAAAAAGGCGGAAAAAAAATCGAAGCGAAATTTGAAGAAGTGGTTGAAAAAGTTGAAACAGTTGTCTCTCCATTCATTCAAAAAGGCAAGAAAATCGCCACTGATGGGTCAAAAGATGTTATAAAGAAAGTCATTGAAAAAAATCTGAAATGATAAAAAATTTTTTTTTTATCACAATTGTCCTAAAATGAGTTAATCTTCTCAAAGAATAGATTAAAACGGCCATGCAAAGATTACGGCGATAATAAACATTGAAATAAAGACCGCAATCATGATTCCCAGAGCGAGTGAATATTTTTTCGGGGAAATCTGATCATCGTTATCCATTTTTCGAATTAAAGGGAACAGTTTCCAGAAAAAGCTCGCAATTGAAAGAACCATTACAACCGCAGCCCACCATTGGGTTGTGGCATCTGCAGTGAGGAGGATTACAATTAACAATCCGATAAAGATTAGTTTTGTTCCAGCAACCCAAGAAGTTAAGTATTTTACTAAACGATGAACTTCCGGATCTTGTTTAGATTTCTCCCAAGCATTGAACACACCAACTGCGTTTGCATATTTCGTTCCGGGGAAGAAGTATAGTGCTCCCACATTTGTGAATTCCATTACAAGAAAAAATATTGTTATGATCGTAAGAAGACTCATGATTTGCTTAAATATGGAGAGTTATAAAAAGATTTGTTTATTTTGTTCGGTGAAATAGATATTTCGTTTTTGAAAAATATTTAAAAATGCTCTAATTCTAAAAAATGAAAAAAAATGGGTCTAATCTTGGACTTTAGGCATGTAATTGTGCAATTTTTTATCTCCCAAGCCATCAAGGTTCCGATTTGTTTCTTTTTTAATTCTTAAATATACTGGAAACATCAAGCAACTAAATACAATGGAAATCCCATCACAAATAACAAATAAAAATTGTACTCCCATTGCTTCTGCCATCAATCCCGATAAACTCATGGCTATTGGCATGATAGAAACTGATAAGAAAGCATCAAAGGCATAGATTCGTCCTTGAAGTTCTGGTGCAACATTAGTTTGGAGAACGCTATAGTAGGAAGCCAAAATTATCCCTAACATTATTCCTGAGCCTGCGTTACATATATACATTATCCAAAACACGCGATAAGGCGTTATCGCTGAAATAATTGAAAAAATTCCGAGTCCAATATTGCCTAAAATGACCAATTGGGTAAAATCTTTCCACTTGATTTTCAAAGTCATAAGAAAAGATCCTACCAAGATACCAATTTGGCTAAACATGACTAAATATGAATAATCTATTGTTGTTCCATCATGCGTGGTTTGAATGAAGAAAGTATAGAGCGTATTGTATGGTGTGTGTAAAAAATTGGCGATAAGTGTAAGAATAACTAAATATTTCACCACAGGTGTATTTTTTATTGCATTAAATCCTTCTTTGAATTCTGTAAAGTAGGCTTGAACAGGATGATCAGAGTTTATTTCAGATTTTTCTTGATTTTTAGGTGGTTCGGGTAGTTTCATTGAAAATAATGCACATACTGCGATTCCAAATGTGATGAAATCTATCCACAAGGATTTTTCTAAAGGCATAAATCGCAATAAAATACCCGTTATAATAGGGCCAATGATCCTTATCCCGCTACCACTAAATGTTCGAAGACCATTAATTCTACTTAAATTTTCCCGTCGCACCATTAAAGGTACCATAGCTGCAACTGCAGATTCATGAAATGCTGAGCAAGATGTATTTATTGCTCCTATGAGTATAAAAAACCAGATTTGGGTGAAATTAGCTTGAAAGGCAATTAAATAGGTTAGTGTCGATAAAGCTATGATCGTATCAAAGATTAATATTGTTTTTTTTTTATTCCAACGATCGACCCACACTCCTGCAAAAGGTACTGTAATGACAAAAGGAAGGTAGGTTAAGGCAGAATAGATTGATATCTTCGTGGCATCTTGAAAAGTGCTAACTACCCACCAATTTACGGTGAAATTAACCACCCAAGATCCAAGGATCGAAAAGATTTGTCCTATCCAAAATATTATAAAGTTTCGTTCTGTTTGGGCAGAAGGTTGATTTGATAACTCGTTCATAATTAATTGAAGCTTGGTTTCAAGATAAGGGCTCGGATTTCAACGGATGCACGTATTTTGCTGTCTGATTTTCTAAAAGATTTTTATAATTGCTAAACAATTTTTTCTTCTTTTTTGTGAATACAATGCTTGTGGAAACCTATCTTTATTTCTGATAAGTAATCTAAGCTTCATTATCCAAAATCGTTTTTCTAAGGGTTAAAAATTTAATTCAAAATTATTCAACCAAAATTTATTTTTTTATTCTGCATTTCTAAACTTAATGAAGAATATCGATGCCACATCTCCGCCTTCTCAACAACAAAATCCCCTTTTGGAAGAATTTGAATCGGTTGATATTACTATTATTCTAATAAATACGGAATCTAGTGGTAATATCGGTTCTGTGGCTCGTGTGATGAAGAATTTTGGATTTTTCAAACTCATCTTATTCAATCCTCAAGATGATCCTTTTCAAACTTATGCTCATGGCTTTGCAATGAAAGCTCAAGATGTGCTAAATGATGCTGAAGTGATTTCGTGTGAGAAAGATGATGAATTTACTGAACTGAAGGTGCTATTTCAACGATTTGATGTAGTTATCGGTTCCAGTGCAAAGGGGTATTCTTATCAAAATATTAAACGAATTCCAATTTTTTTGGAAGATTTGGATCTTTCAATCTTACATGCCACTTCAAAAGTAGCCATTGTATTTGGGCGCGAATCTACTGGATTGTCCAATGAACAAATCTTACAAACTGATTTTCTAATAAAAATCGGTGCGAATCCTGAATATCCTACTTTAAATTTATCACATGCTGTAGCTGTGGTTCTTTATTTCCTTTACCAATCCATGCATGAAGTTAGACATGCACAAGTCATTCCGGGTAATAAAAAAGATAAGGATCGGCTAATTATGATAATGGAAAAAGTTCTTAAGAAAATCCCTCTTCAATCCTATCGCTACGAACGAACATTACATGCGTTCAAAAATATTATTGGGCGTTCTTTCGCATCCAGAAAGGAACTCAATTACATTTTTAACTTTTTCCACAAAACTGATGTGCTTGTTAAAAATCCCGACATATTGAAGGAGTTAAGTAATAACACTAAAGAAAATGAATAGTTTTTGAATAATCACATTGGATTTTCTTAAACTTTTTTGCTGAGAATAATTTTCATTTCTTAAATGGCCGAACAAAGAGAAAAAAATATAATAGACCAAACTACTCGTCCAATCACCAAAGATATTCTTATCACAGAATTTAGGAAAATTGGAATCCAAAAAGGTGATATATTGGTTGTGCACAGTTCCCTTAGCAAAATTGGTTGGGTTGTGGGTGGTGCCATCGATGTTGTGGAAGCCTTGATGGAAGTTGTCACAAAAGAAGGAACTTTGATTATGCCTGCCCATTCTGGTGGAAATTCTGAACCAAGTGTTTGGCAACATCCATCTGTCCCAGAGATGTGGTGGCCTACAATTCGTGATAATCTTCCTCCTTTTAGACCAGACGTTACTCCTAATCGAATGATGGGTAAGATTGCAGATCTATTTAGAACATACCCGGGAGTGATACGGAGTAATCATCCTCAAAATTCATTCACTGCTTGGGGAAAGAATGCCCCCATAATTACTGCTAATCAGCCTTATTTTCCATCGTTTGGAGAAAATTCTCCCCTTGGGCGGATTTATGAAATGGGAGGGAAAATTCTCCTTTTGGGTGTTGGTCATAGTAATAATTCATCTTTACATCTTGCAGAATCTAAAGCCAATATTCCTAATAATCCTATGGAATCTCAAGGAGCAGCTGTACTTGAGAATGGACAGAGAAAGTGGGTTGAATGGGATGATTTTTCTTACGAAGATGAAGACTTCCCTGAAATAGGGAAAGCTTTTGAAGAATCTATTGGGTATATTCGAAACAAAATTGTAAATGCGGAAGCAATTTTGCTCTCGCAAGTTGATCTAGTCGATTTTGCTGTAGAGTGGATGAAAACCCATCGATCCTATCTTCTGAATTAAATATTAAATAAGTTTTTTTTTCCCCGTTTTTCTCTCTAAGCTTTATTATATTTTTGGTTTAAATGGAACCTTTTTATTCAACATCGATCAAACATGTAATGGGGAACATATCAATGAACATACTACAGAAAATACAAGAACAATTCTTAGTCATCAAAGACCGTTTTTCTAATGTCCATCTCAAATTAGAGGATATTGTTGATGCCAATAATCAAATGCTAAAAAGCCATCTTAAATTATGCAAGGAAAGTAATGAGGGAATCATTGCTCTCAAAATTTTTGGGGAACATGAATCTCCTGGATTGAAACAAGCTTTTATCAATTTGTCAGATGCCTTAAAGAGTATAGAAGTTTCACGAACTGCTATGGTGACAATGCTTGAAACATCTTTCGTAGATCCTATTAAAGAACTTGCTCATTTACAAAGAGAAGTTTATAAAGCAGAAACTTTGACTGGTACGGCTCAAACCGCTTTGGAAAAGAGTCAAGAAAAACTCAAGGCAAAAAAAGAAAAACCTCGTGATGGGTTAGAAGAAGCAAAATTAGAAAAACTCGATTTATCCATAAAAAATGCCGAAGATGGTGTAAAAGAATCCGAAGAATTGTTGAGTACACGAAAGAAAAATGAGTCTATGCTGAAAATAAAACTTGCAAAGAACAAACTCGAAAATATGAAGCGTACATTGACTTTACTCGTCCAAGAATACAAGAAATTACACTCGATCGGAATTAATTCACTAACTGATACAAAAGATTTTGTAGATAAAATAAATATCCAGAAAGAGTCTACTTCTGCCATTTTGTATCCTATTCCACGTTTAAACACCGAAGATTATGTTGAGGGAATGAAAATTCTACGAAATACCGTCAAAAATGTTGGATCAAGATTGGAGAAAGTGAGAAAAGAAAATGTGCAATTGTTGGATGCTCATCTGCTTCTACAAGTTGAAACACGTAAAGCGATAACTTTATTTAAGGAATTCGCGAAAGAAGAAACTCCTGGAATTCAGAATGCAATTGAAAACTTTGCTGAGGGTCTGGAAACTATCGAATCTAATCGAGAAGCATTTGTTAAGCAAATGCGGTTTGAATTTATTCAACCAATTGATAACACAATCAAAGAAAAAGAAACATTATTGGAGCAACTTGAAAAAACACTGGAAAACTATAAGGATCATAAAAAATGGGAAGGAATCCTGCAAAAAATCCGAGGAAAAGAAGCTAACAATTTAAAACCTGGAGAATTGGAAGAAGCCAAAGAAAATGTTGCTCGGTTAGATAAAATAACGAATCATGAACATAATATTTTGACCCAGAATACGCATTTATTCACCGTCTCCAAAATTGAAGCGTGTAAAAATAGTCTCACTTCGATATTAGAACGAAACTTGAAATTCCATGATCAAGCATTCAATATTATTGCAAATACCGAAATTTTGGCCAAAGACATTGAAATTAAAAAGGAATTTAATTCTGTAGATTTGCGATCAAAACCGGTTGAAAAAACTGTTAAACCTGAGAAGAAGGTTCCTGCTCCTGTGAAAAAAACACCTGCCCCTAAGAAAACAGAAGAAAAACCTGTGAAAAAGACTGAATCTGCCCCTAAACCAGCCGCTGCGAAACCAACGAAAAAATCTTCCAAGAAATCATCAAAAAAAACCATAAAAAAATCGACACCAAAGAAATCGACACCAAAGAAATCATAAACAAGATATTTTTTTTTCGTTCTTTTTTGTTTTGCTCTTATTTTCACTTAATTTATTTGCTAAGGATTGGCATTAATTTAATTAATCAATGTTATTTTGTTAAATCCAATATAGCATCATAGGAAATTTTGGTGAATTAATTGAGTGAAAATGAAAAAGATCAAGAACATGACAAACGATTATTGGGTTTAAAAATCCATTTTATCGTCTATATTAGCGTTAATATATTACTTTTTATTATCAATTTTTTAACTGGATATTCTGTTCGCTGGCACATGTGGCCTCTGATGTCTTGGGGTATCGCAATTGTTTTACATGCAGCGATTATTATATTAATTAATATTTTTGACAATACGTATGATAGAAGTTTGGCAATTCATGCTTCCATAACTATTATTACATCTGCTTATTTGATTTGGAATGATTGGTTTGAAGATAGAAAGATTCAATGGTTCATTTTTGCAGTTATACCACTCGCTTTAATTTGGCTTAATCATTATGGAATAAATAAAATTGTGAAACCTCAATTTGGTAATAGTGATAGCCGATTTAATCACATGGTTCTTCGTGAAATGGAAAATATTGACCCTGAAGTAAAAGAACCCAATCGAATTGCGCGTAAAATTGTGCTCAATCGATTAGTCTTCGTTAATCATGTTATTATTTACATCGCAGTTAATTCCTTCCTCTTTATTCTCAATATTTTGAATGGATTGGATTATGCATGGTTTCTGTGGCCTGCTATGTCATGGGGTGTTAATATTTTCTTCCATGCGATCTTCTATTTCGCTTCTAAAAAGAAAGCGTTTGGACAAAAGATGTCTATTAAAATCTTTTTAGCGTATCCCGCTTCAATTTCATTATATTTAGTCTTTGTCGATGGATTTTCCGATGGGCGCTTCAATTGGTTCTGGTGGGCTGTGATTCCTATCGCATTGATTTCCCTTTTAATTGTTAGAGGGCGATCAGAGAAAAAAATGAAAGACAATAATCAAAAAGTGATAACACCCACACAAAAATCGCAACCTGGTTATCAATACCAACAACCAATCCGTGTTCAAGTTCAGAATGTGGTTATACGTAAATTTTGTGCTAAATGTGGGAAACCTACAAAAAGGGGTCACAAATTTTGTGAATTTTGTGGATTTCAAATTAATTAAAATTTTTTCTATTTTTTACCAAAAAATCAAATAGATTTGCCCTCATTGAAAAAAAACGTCAAAAGATAATGATTGAAAAACATGAGCTCATCTTTTTTTAATTATATGCAGCTATACACAATAATTTGTTAAAAAAAGATTATTCCAGAAAAATTAATTGAGTAACCGGGAATAATTCAAAGGAACGCCACATTGAAGACAATATTGGGCATCACTTGGTAATATTTTTCCACATTTGTAACAGAAGACTTGCCCATTGGATAAAATCAGTGAAATTGATTTAAGGGGCTCGATTGACGCAGATCTTGTTGAATTAATAGTAAGATTGGTGCATTTTTGCTGATTTTCTGTAAAATTTTCAAAACATATTTCGCTAGGAATTGCACTTGTAGGAGCAGATCGATAGTAGGGATGAATACGATTTCCCTTTTTATCGACCCCCACTTGATTCGCAAAATGTTTACGAGCTTGGCGCTCCTTTCGAATTGATAAAATACTGTTGAAGAATGAAGCGAGAATACTAACATAACCAACTGCAACTCCTCCAATCCAAGCTATGGAAAACAAAATAAGGAACCAGAAAAAACCAGAATTTATAATGGCGGCGATTAACATAGCAGCGCCTCCAAAAAAGGGTAAGAAAAAAAGTGTGGAGCCTATAAAACCGATTGTTGTCTTGACATAAGAAGATGTAGTCAAATGACAAATTGTACAATTTCCGCTATGATTGCACTCTGGACAAATTGGCTTATTACATTTTGCGCAAGTGATTTCTGCTTCTTGATCTGTGTGATAATGACATAGGATTTTACTCATAGTAGTTTACATTACAGGATTAGATATGCAGAATAAGTTTCATTCTGCATCTATTTTTATCTAAGCTTATATCTCAATAATTGATTATCCACTGTATTCTTACTGATCCATATTTTTCAATTAGTATATTTTTAATTCTGATGAATCATATGATTCCTTTTTATATATTCTAATCAGATATGATACATTTTTGTATAATAATATTTCATTTTGCTCGCTAAACAACTCTACCTTTTCTTTTGGCTTTAATCAAAAAATTTTCATGAAGAGAGACTAAGATAAAATAAAAAATAGGTTAAGAAACCATTCGAGATCGTAATTCTTCGGCTAAGTCCATTTTGCGAATTCGTTTTGTTAATTTTCGAGTTGCTAATCCAATGGAGATGAAACTTAAACCTAAGACTACGGGCCAAGTGTACCAAGGTATAGAAAGTGGGATGTAATAGTTATCCCCCATCATATAGGTCATAGACTGCCAGTAAACAAAATATCCCACCGGAATGGTCACGATAAGACTAAACACACTTAATATGGCGTTTTCCCAGAATATCATTTTTGAAAAGTAACGGGGATTTGTTCCCATCGCTTTAAATGCAAGAAAATCATTTTCTCGACTGATAAAGCCCATGTACATGGTATTGAAACTAAAGAGTACACCTATTACCATCCCAACCACCACAAAGAGGATGAGTAGGCTCATCATGGATTGAATTAGTGCCATCATAGATTGCTGCGATTGTTGAGCATCCACCCATTGAGCTATTGGGAATTCAGATCCAATAGTTTCCCGTAATTCTACAATGTCAACATCTTCTCCAGGATTAAATAATAAACCGTTCACATAATTGGATGGTACTCCAAAATGAATGCTATTATTATTTGCATTGAAGGATTCAATGGTCCAATAGCCAGAATTATCTATAAATTCACCCACCATTCCCACCACTTTCACTGTAAAATTGTCAATAAGTCCAATTTTTATTTCATCTCCGAGAACAATTTCATTGTCCTTCGCCATAGTATTTCCTAAAAAGATTGTTGATGAGTTTAGTGATTTTTTATCGGTGATCTCACCTGATATGATGTTCATGTCCCGAAATGTTGAATTCGCTTGATAGCATTCGATAATAAATCCGCCTTCATTGTTGCCATCAACATTTAAATTAGAATACACCGTAATTGTGCTTTCATAGTGCTCTATAGTATCCGCAGGAAGATTCTGCATAAAATTGCTAATGTTTGTTGCGGGAACTGGACTTTCAAATAAAACACGGTATTTTGCCGTATTGTAGACTTCAAAACTATTATTTAATGCTCCAAACATGTTCCCTACCATTGCTATTGAGGTAATCAACATGATCATTGAAGTTGTGATTGCTAAAATTGTGACGGCGGATTTACGTTTACGGAGAAAAATTTCCCTGATCGGGACTTTCATGTGAATAGATCGAAATCCGGGGAGCCATGAAAAGAGACGTTCCGAGAAAGCGGCTTTGGTGGCTTTTATACGATTGAAGATTGCAGACATTGCTTCTCGAGGTGTGATCTTTGTTATCGGAAATGCACTCAGGCCTGAAAATATGATGCAAACACCCAAAGTAATTAACGCTCCAAACACATATTCTTCAATAACTATTGGAAATAACAGTACTTGAAATGGCCAGACTCGGGCAAGTAATTTTGTCATTCCTATAGCAAATAGATGCCCTAATGGAATACCTATGAGTGAACCTATTACCGCCAAATAAAAAGTTATTTTAACATAATGTAAAACAATGTTATTTGGATTTGCACCTAAACTCATAAATAAGCCAATATTTTTCCGCTGAGATTGGACTAAGCGGGAAATCGTATTATAGATTGCCACACAACACATAATTAGCCCAATTATTCCAAACAAAGTTCCCATTTTGTCCATTGATCCTGCATCAGCATTGAAAAATTGTCGATCAATGGTTTCATCAAACTTCTCATATTGAAGTGTACTGAGATCAATTCCTTGTGAGGCAAAATTTTGGAGTAAAGCATCCGAGGCGATATTAATTTTATCTTCATTGAGCCGATCTTCAACAGTAAATAATACTTGATTAATAAGGGGCATTCCATTAAACATAAACTGCTGCATTTCTGATAAATCAATCCATATTACTGCCAATTGGCCCATTAAAGACATTTGTGAGATAGGATCTACCACATAACAGAAATCAAGATCCTGCCCAATGGCTTGGATTGTTAGATTTTTTTCCATTGCCCCTAATTGAAGTGAGACATTTTCCCCAATTTGAGTATCTTGTCCTAGTAAATTCCCCGCAAATGCCGCATCAATAATGCAATTTGAACTATTTGCCAAGAAGTTTGGATTTGTATCTCCTAAAGAAGAGACTGATTGTAAACTCACTTGATTTATTTGATTGGGGAACTCTACTCCTATCAAAATACTCGGAAATATTTCCCCATTATATTCAATTTCAGTATAGGTAATTAATCGCCCTTCCACATCGGCAATTTTGTGGTTGGTTAGGAATTCGGAATCATTTTGAATTTTTTCAACTGATTCCTCAAGAACTGGAGCTGTAAGTGAAAATCTACCATCAGCTACATTACTATTCCTTAAATTTTCTTCATATGATGCTATTACCATAGGGTATCCTGCACGCATTCCTAAAACCATGGTGAGGGTAACTGCCACAATACTTACAATAAGGATCGAGCGAAATTTTTGCTGTTTAATCTCCCGAAAAACCTTTATATCCATGATTTTCATATGTATCACTCCTGAACTTTCTTGAATTCTGGTAAATTCGTTACATTTTCTGTAGAATTTGGATTTTCGATGATTTTTTCGATTTTACCCATTTTCAGGTGGAAAATTCTATCTGCATACCGAGTAATAGAAGTATCATGACTCACTACAATGAAAGTGCTTCCTTCATCACGATTTAAGGTTTGCATTAATTCTGCTATTTTTTGCCCTGTCACAAAGTCGAGATTACCCGTAGGTTCGTCTGCGACGATTAATTTTGGATTTTTTACTAAAGCACGAGCAATAGCCACCCGTTGCTGTTCTCCGCCTGATAATTGGCTTGGAAAACGTAACTCTTTTCCTTCTAGTCCCACTTTTGCCAAAATTTTATAGGACTTTTCTTTGATTTCTTTACGATTTTTAATTCCCTGAAATTCCAGAGCCAAACCAACATTTTCCCAAGCGCGTAAGCTATCCACAATATTAAAGAATTGGAAAACCCATCCTACTTGATTTTTCCGATATTCATTCAATTGTTTGGTATTTAAGTCTTTTATGTTAATTCTATCTACTATGATATTTCCTGTAGTTGGGTGATCAATTCCACCAATCATATTTAAAAGTGTAGTCTTCCCCGCACCCGAAGGACCAAGAATTACTACAAACTCTCCTTCGTTAATACTTAAATCTACACCATCGAGGGCATGGATTTGGGTTTCACCAAATTCAAAACTCCGAACTAGGTTTTCTGCTTTAACCAAGTTATTCATTAGAATCGCCAAATTACTGTTTTAACAATGAACAAAAAAAATAATGATTCTTCAATGAAACAATGTCCGGTAAATAATAAATGTTATCATAAACTAACAAAAAGTATCAGTAATCGAAAAAAATGGCTATATCAAAGAAAATTGGTTATTTTACCTTGTTTTTTTCCAGATTCTATCTGCAGAAGTCTTTTTTTAATTGGTAAACCCCCTCCATATCCTGTTAATGATCCATCTGATCCAATTACACGGTGGCAAGGGATAATTATTGCTATTCCATTTTGTCCATTGGCATTCGCAACGGCTCGAACTGCTTCTGGTTGGTTGATTTTCTTGGCAATATCTAAATAGGATACTGTTTTCCCATATTTAATTTGGAGAAGGGCTTGCCACACTTTTAATTGAAATATACTACCACGAATATCTAAAGGTACTGTAAATTGTTGAAGTTGTCCCAGTAAATAACGTTGAAGTTGTTGTTCGGCTTGTTCAATAAAGGAAGAGGTGCCTTGTATTTTATTGGTCCCGTATAGTTTTTCAATTCTTTTGAGTATTGTAGGAAATGATTTTCGGTATTTAAAATCCAATAAACATAAACCCTTTGGTGAAGAAGCAAAAACTATGACACCCAGAGGGGTATCGACTTCTTTCATGATAACTTCAGTTTTGTCCATGCTACATAATTCCAAGATGTTTCGTATATGCTAGTTTTAATCCCTTTACAGATTGATATCCAACTAATGGATGGATTTCTTTCATTGTTTTTCCCTCTTGCATCAATTTTCTCGCTTTTTCTAATCGCAAATTTCGGTGAAATTCTTTAAGGGATAAGGTATGTTTGTTTTTAAAGTGACGTCGGACTGTAGAAATCTCTAAATTAACCAAATTACTTAATTCTAAATCCAGAACTGCTCGATTGAGATTATTCGCTAAGTATGTTTCAATTTTCTCTAGCCATTTAGGATAAAAATGAGGTCCATTCATTGGATGACAGCGCCTGCATGGGCGATAACCTTTTTCTTTTGCCTCTAATGCTGTTGAAATAAATTCAACATTCTTGGAAAAAGGTGTTTTCGCTTTACAAGAAGGGAGGCAGAAGATTCCTGTTGATTTCACACAAGTAAAAAATACTCCATCATAGTCTTTATTTCGATTTTTGATGATATCATACATGAAATCAAAAGAGTAATTCATCAATCGGAATAAAGTATTTACGTTTTTTATATCTTATGTTTTAATTTTAAAAGATGTGGAAGAAATTGGGCATTTAACTGTAAATAAAAAAAAAGTTTGTGTAGAAGTTGGTTTGATTTGTCTATTAAAAAAACTTATTAAGTATAGCCCATCGCTCCCATGAAATCTAATTCTGGCACTAACGAATAGAAAAGATACAATAAGAATATTCCAATTAAACCTACCCAAATGGTGTGGCGCCATTCCATTCCAACTAAGAATTTTAATATTATTAAGAAAATTAAGAATGCAATAATAGGAGCCATACCACTAACATAATTGTGTCCTCCATTATCAATTAATCCTCTTATCATCACCATTAATTCTCCAGGTAGTCCAATTACAGTGATTATTGCACCTGTGACTATTGGAACTAATAATACCATGAGTAGAGCGGTCAATAGCAACATTATTTTTTTCCGGTTGCCAAAATCTTTGCTAACAATGATTCTGGTTGCAAGCCAAAGGGCAAGCCATAAAAATATTGTAGCAATCAAGATGTAGATGATTGTCCAAAAAGTAAATGATCCTTGTAAAATCATACTTACATTAATCAAAGATCCTCTTAAAAATGCTGATATTCTAAAATTGTAGTTAATCGAAAAAAAAGAGTTTTTTTTTTACCACAAACCGCCCGCGGTAAGGACCATATGCAGGCCTATACCCATTAATGCGGCTGCAATAATGATGACAATTGAAGTAAATTTGACACTATCCCGTTCGGGACGTTTAAATTCAGTGAAGAAGATAAGTAAGAATAAGAAGATTACACCTAAGACTAAAAGTATCCAGCCCCAGAAAGCAACATAATCAAGAGTACTCCAGAAATTTTTCCAATTATCTGCTAAACCATCGAAAACAGTAAGGATCATTATATGAAAAAAAAGGCAATATATTAAAAAAATTATGAGGTGAATATTTGATGAAAAAAAATCACTTGGTTTCTATCTCAACTTCCGAAGGAATAGAAATTTTTTGCGATTTAGACTTATATTTTTTTTGCATAATGCGACCGATTATAAAAGCAATGGTTATGAAGAAAACACCGATGATAATCCAAATCCACCAAAGTATTGAAAATTTAATTTGAAGGAGATAGATATCACTACCTCCACCATTTTCAGTCTGAAATGCATTTTTTACATCAAGTTCAGGAGATTCTGCAAAAAAGACAAATACTAATTGATCATCCCTATTTATTGTTACATCAAAACCAAATTCTTTCTGAGTTCCACCAATATAGGATGAAGATAGTAATCTTCCCGATGGAGAAAATTTAGCCAGAAATCCGTCCCAATCTCCGCCAAAAGTTCTTTGTTGTGCGAATTTCGTAGGAAAATTATCTGACATTGTTTGACCGATGAGATAAATGTTATTTTTCTGGTCTACTGCCATATTAAATCCCCACTCATGAACATCACCTCCCAAATATGTAGAAAAGGTGATACTTGGGTTTTTAATTGAGATTTTGACTAAATATGCATCTAATCCTTCCGATTTTGTTTTTTGGTATGCATTTTGAATTTCCAGATCTGAAGAAGCGCTAGATCCCGTCAATATTAAATTATTATCTCCATCTATGCCAATTCGACTTCCATATTCCATTTGAGCTCCTCCAAAATAGCTGGAATATACCACCTCCGTTTGATCTGAATCGATCACTGTGAGAAAAGCGTCGATTTTTCCTCCATAGGTCGATTGAATTCCATCGACAACGGGAAAATCCGTTGAATCGGTTACACCTGTAAAACATATTTGATCTTGGGAATTAACCACACAATTTCCAGCAAAATCATCCCTTGATCCACCAAAATAGGTGGCAAATACAATATCTTGTCCATCATTGGACAACTTTAAAATAAGTATGTCTGACAAACCGGTTCGATTTGGTTGAATTGGGTTTTTCACTAAGAGATCGCTGGATGTCGTGGAAGCACTTAGTACGATATTGCCATTTGAGTCTATAATAACTCCATTCCCATGATGACCATAATTGCCATCATCACCGGTTCCTCCAAAATAAGTGGAAAAAATGACTTTATCTCCATCCGATGATAACTTCAATATAAATAAATCAAATTTACCTCCGGTATAGTTTGGAAATAGCGCATTAGTTGTTGGGAAGTCAAGAGAAGACGTGTAACCCGTAACAATGATGTTTCCATCTCCATCGATCGCAACTCCATCAGCATTGTCTTGATTCGATCCTCCATAATAGGTATAGAATATCAATTCTCCGGTAGGAGAAAATTTAGCAATAATAACATCTTCACCAGCACTGTAGTCTTGAATTGAAGGATCTGTGTCTGAAATCGAAGTGCTTGTAGTATGACCTACAACAATAATATTTCCATTATTATCCGTAGTAATCGCTCTCCCAAAATCATTTCCTGCTCCTCCAAAGAAAGTCGTAAAATTTTTTGGATTTTCAAGTTCCTCACCAGATGATGCTTGAATCATTAAGGGGCTTAAGATCAATATTCCAAATAGAACCATTATATATTTCACATGTTGTGTAGATTTCATTTGATTCCCTACTTTTGATGAATTAGTAAATTGTCTTACAATGATAATAATTCATTAGAAAGGAGAAAGCTTTAACAAATATTAAAATAGGGAAGAAAAAATGCATAAGATTGTTTTAAGTGCTAAACTTCTTGAACAAAATACCTTTTCTAAAAAAATAATTTTTAAACGAATTATCTAGGTTGTATAATAGAAGAGATTAAAAAAATTGTTAGTTATCTAAGGAATAACGAATTTTACCAAATTGTGGTTGTTGTCGAAATTGAGTGATCTCCTCTTTAATGCGGTCAGGAGATTCTTTATCAATAATGATTCGAGCATAAAATTCTGCAACAGATTTCATATCTTTCACATTCATTCCCCATCGAGTTAATTCTTGAGTTCCAATACGAAGTCCCGAAGGATTATCTAATGCAGTGTTCACATCATCTTGATAGAGTAAATTTTTATTACAGATTATGTTGGCATTTTCTAAATTAATCGCTGCCTGCCCTCCTCCTCCATATTCTTTCACATCCACAACTACTTGGTGGGATTTTGTATATCCATATTCTTTGGCAATTACTTTAATCCCAAGATTATCTAAATATTTCCCTAATGCTTGAGCATTTTGAATGGTCTTTTGCGCATATTCTTTACCATATTGTTTCATTTCTAACAAAGTGATTGCAAGAGGGGGTAATCGCCACAAATGATGGTTCGATACTAAACCGGGAAAAATGCGTTTTTGAATTTTTTGCAAGGCTTTGGGATTTTTTTGAAGTAGAGAATTGGAACCCACTATAATTGCACCTTGTGGTCCTGGGAATGTTTTATGGGTAGATCCCAATAATATATCGGCACCTTCTTGAAGAGGCTGCTGAAATTCACCTCCTGCTATAAGACCAAGGACATGGGAACCATCATAATGGATAATGGTATTTGTTTCTTTGCAAATTTTGGCAATTTCGGTGACTGGATGGGGAAAGAGATAGACGCTTCCTCCCAAAGTAATCAATTTTGGTTTAGTTGTGAGTAATTGGTCGGCAAATTGATTGACATCAATGTTGAATTTATCAGGATTATAGGGAATATTATGAATGGTTAGACTACGACAACCTGCCCCTCCGAATTTCCGATAGGAAATATGCGCTCCATCTGGAACGGTAGTTGCAAAATAATCGTCTTTGGGTTTACAAAAGGCAAAGAAAAGCGCCAGATTAGCGATCGTAGCGGTTGGTGCCCGAACTTCTGCAAAATCACTTCGAAATACTTCCTTAGTTAAATCTATGGTGATTTGTTCAATTTGATCTTGGAATTTTTGTCCTTGATAAGCACGTTGTCCTACTAATCCCTCGGCATAGCGATGATGAAAATCCGACTGCACGGTATTCATGGCTGTTTTAGACATGGAATTTTCTGAGGCAATCATATTTAGGGTTTCGAGACTGCGCCATCGATCTTGATTCGAGACACATGTGGTGATTTCTTCCAAACTATGATTTGGCATGATTTAAGATTGTAATTTATCTCATATATATATTTACAAAAAATCCATGAAGTTGAGTGTTGTGTATAAATTGTTAAAATTTCTGCAGAAATATATGCTTTCTCATGATTTTCGACTTGGTAGAAGGACTGAATTATGACAATAAATTTAAAAATGATCTTTATTTCATTTGTTGTAGGAGTGTCATGGAGTTGAAAAAGTTGCAAGGTGAACATTTTTTTACAGGTGAGGACTTTTATCTCCAAAAGACTTTCTAAAAACTCTCTTATTTTATTCGTTTCAAGTCTTTTTATGACTGCTTGGCTTTATTTCTTTTATTACTTTTATTTCTATGCATAGATGGCAATCTAATGAAGGGGCAAATGGAAATTTTGCGGTTAGATTGCCATTAAATTGTTGATACACGAATAATTTTGAGTAAAACAATTTCAAAATTGTCTCGGGTCCAGAATTTCCTCCTTTTTTTAGTAATCTGTTAATAGATTGCTCAAAATATAAAAATATATAAATATATCATTCAAATTAATGGAGAAATTATTCAAATGTCAAAAGTTATGCGATTCAGTCGTGAATTCAAATCAGTAGATACTGTAGTGGACGTAGGTAACGTCAAAATTGGAGGCAAATTTTTTGCAATTGCCGCCGGACCCTGTGCTATCGAAAATCAAGATCAATATTTTCAAACTGCTAAATTAGTCAAAAAAGCAGGAGCTAATCTCATCCGAGGGTCAGTGTTTAAACCTCGCTCTTCACCCTATTCTTTTCAAGGATTAGGGCGAGAAGGTTTGAAACTAATTAAAGATTTAGGTGAAGAACTCGATATTCCCACCATAACGGAGGTGATGGATCCACGAGATATTAAAGTCACTGCGAATCATGTAGATGTTATTCAAATTGGAGCCCGTAATATGCAAAATTTTGATTTACTCAAAGAAGCATCAAAATCCGATATCCCCATTATCTTAAAACGCGGCTTATCAGCAACTGTGGATGAATGGTTAAATGCTGCTGAGTACTTAATGGTTGAAGGAAATGAAAATATTATCTTGTGTGAAAGAGGAATTCGAACCTTTTCCACCCAAACCCGGAATACCCTCGATTTATCAGTGATTCCATTATTGAAAATGCGGACTCATTTACCAATCATTGTTGATCCAAGCCATGCCACAGGTAATCGGGATTTAATCATCCCAGTGAGCAAAGCTGCAATTGCTTCTAACGCAGACGGTATTTTAGTTGAAGTTCATAATAATCCTGACCTTGCAATGTGCGATGGGGCTCAATCCCTGCCTCCGGAAATGTTTGCCGATTTAATCGAAAATATCAAGCCGATTCTCGAAATTGAAAAGAAAGTGATAACTGGAACCACGATGACTTTAGATGAAGTGAGACGGCGAATTAATTATGTGGATGAAGATATTATTGATTTGATTGCCAATCGGTTGAATCTTGTCCCCGCATTAGTTGAGTTTAAAAAGAAAAATTCGCTTCCCGTATACCAACCTGATCGAGAAAAGGAAATTACTGAAAAATACGTGCGGTTAGCCGCAGTAAATGATGTTAATCCAACGTTGATCCGAAAAGTCTTCAATTTAATCATTTCAGAGATGCGTTTGTTGCAAGCTCAAGAAATGGAATAAGGTAGAAAGAAATGGAAGAATCAAAAATTCACCCAAACATAATACCCTTAGGTAGAACTTTGAAAAATTATACTATCGGAATTATTGGAGGTTTAGGACAAATCGGATCTTTCTTTTCCTCTCTCTTCAGTTCCGATGAGATTCGCGTTTTAATTTCAGATGTCTCAACTTCCTTAACCAATAGTGATTTAGTAATTGCATCTGACATTGTGATTATTTCCGTACCTATTGATCAAACTGTAAATGTCATCAATGAGATTGCTGCGGATTTAACTCCAGAAAAACTTGTCATTGAAATGACTTCCGTAAAAATGGAACCCACAAGTGCCCTTCTGAAATCATCGGCAGATATTATCGGAATTCATCCAATGTTCAATCCCTCTGTGGGAACGATCACCAAACAAACCATGGTTATGACTCCTGTTCGGGATCGAAACGATTGGCTCCCAATTTTTCAAGGATATTTTGAGGAAAAGGATGTCAAACTAAAAATCACCACTCCAGAAAACCATGATCAGATGATGAGTTTAATCCAAGTCTTAATTCACTACAACAGTATTTCAATTGGGATAACTATGGCGAAAATGGGCTTTGATATCCATGAAACTTTGGAATATACAAGCCCTATTTATCGAATGGAGCTGGCCATGATTGGGCGAATTTTTGCCCAGAATGGCCGATTATATGGATCGATTCCGATGCATAATCCCTTTACCCAAAAAACTCTCTTGGAACATAAATTGACGCTCGAAGAAATGTCAAAAATTATCCTAACAAAAGATCTAGCTGGATTTATGGAAAAATTCCAGTTTGCTTCGAGTTTTTTTGAAAATTTCAAGGAGAAAGCAATGGAGGAAAGCAATCAACTCATTAAACACATGGTGAAGTTAAATGACAATTGAAAATTTTACTATATCAACCCTGGGGCCTCAAGGGACGTTCTCGCATCAAGCTGCGCTCAAAGTTATCGAATATTTACAACCATTGGAAATTTCAAAGGAGTTAAGTTTTGAAAAATCCATTTCTCGAGTCTTTCGGGCAGCAGATAATGAAATTGATTTAGCTGTAATACCTCTCGAAAATTCAACTGCGGGTTCCATTGGTACCAGTATGGATAGTATTATCGAGTATAATCGACAAGGGATGCAAATTATCGCTGAAATAGATCTAGAAATTGCTCATTATTTGACAGGTCATGGTGATTTGTCTCAAGTTACTACAATCTATGCTCATCCTCAAGCCTATGCCCAATGTGATCTCTTTATAGATAATAAATTGAATGCAGTTGATGTGATTTATACAACGAGTAATGCCGAGTCTGCCAAAAAAGTCCAAGAATCCAATTCGCCTGCAATTGCTGCGATAGTTCCTCAGATCTGCCTTGATCTCTATGGAATCCCTATGTTGGCCGAAAACATACATAATTCTTCCTTGAATTCTACTCGATTCATCGTGGTGAGTTCTAAAGAATATGTGATCCAACATTTCAACTCTCGAGTTAAATCAAAATCGACATTATTAATCGATCCCCGTGATGATCGACCCGGATTGTTGAATGAAATTCTCCAAATTTTTGCAGCGAAATTGATTAATCTGACTAAAATTGAATCTCGGCCCTCGAAAAGACGTTTGGGTGATTATGTATTCTATCTTGATATACAAGCGGATATTTCTCATCCCATTCTTCAAGATTGTTTAATAGAACTACAAAAAACCGCTCAAATTAGGAATCTGGGATCCTACAATCGAATCGTTTAGAAAATTGGAAGAAGAAAAACAAAAAGGAAGGAAAAATTAAATGGAAGCTATATTGGAAAAAAAACCTTTGAAAAAAACCCTTGAAATAGAATCTCTTCTCAAACCCATAGATCTTGAACTTCATATTCCTGGATCAAAAAGTGTCACTCACCGCGCTTTTATTATGGCAGCGTTAGCTAACGGTGTGTCGCATATCGAAAATCCTTGTCTTTGTAGTGATACGCGAGCTACACTTAAGGGTCTTTCGTCTTTGGGTGTTAACATTGAGGAAAATTCAGAAGGGTTAGTGATACATGGAACGGGAGGGCAATTCGAAGTTGTTCACGATTCTCTCTGTTTTGAAAATTCGGGAACTTCCCTTCGGTTCTTTGTCACATTATGTACTTTAGCAAATCGTCCTATCACTATCACAGGCGATAAACGTATGGAAGAGCGGCCGATTGGTGCAATGATTGATGCTTTGCTCGAATTAGGGTGTAAAATAGTGTATTTGAAATCTAATGGCTATCCTCCAGTGAAAATATTTCCGGGCCTAACGGGGGGTAAATGTCATTTACGGGGGGATATCAGTTCGCAATATTTCTCTTCAATCTTGATAAGTTCACCGTTCGCATCCCAATCTGTTCAGATTCTACCGACTTCGGCAATTCATTCGCGCCCGTACATTGATATCACTCTTTCGATGATGAATCAATTCGGAATTGAAGTAAATCAAGATAACCAGACTCAACTTCTTGAAATATCCAATCAAAAAAAATATACTGCAACCAATTATGTTGTCGAAGGGGATTTCTCTAGCGCCTCTTACTTCTTCGCCGCTGTGGCAATTCTTGGAGGAAATATTACTTTGAAAGGTTTGAATTCTCACTCTCATCAAGGTGATATCATCTTCTTAGAAATATTGCATCGAATGGGCTGTCAAGTACTTGTTAACTCTGAAGGCATTCACCTATCCCGAAGTCCAAACAAAAATCTGATTGGATTAAGTATTGATATGGGGAATTGCCCTGATCTTGTACAGTCCATGTGTATCGTGGCCAGTTTTGCTTCAACAGCATCTTATATATCAAATATTGCTCATTTAAAGCACAAAGAAACTGATCGGATTGAAGCGACTGCTTCGGAACTACGTCATTTGGGGGTCGGAGTGGAAACTACATCTCATTCCATGAAAATAATTCCACAAAAAACCTATCATGGCGGAAAAGTGGCGACTTACAATGATCATCGGATGGCGATGGCTTTTGCTATCATGGGGTTAAAAGTTCCCGGAATCTCGATTGAAAATCCTTCATGTGTGAACAAATCATTTCCGCAATTCTTCGAACTCTTAAATCAATTTTACGCTTAGGAGATACAACAATGGACAACAATAAAACTACAATTACCTGTCAGTCTTCATCCCGACCCTATGCTATAGTAATTCAAGAGAATTGCTTTCATCAGATTGTTAAACAACTTTCTCCCGCACAAAAATATTTAATTATTTGTGACTCAAATGTAAAGCCATTATGGGGAGATAAATTACAATTGGCCATCACCAAAGCGAATATCTCATGTGCTCTTATATCCTTTCCTGCAGGAGAAGCCAATAAGAATTTACAAACTTTTTCAGATCTTCATGAACAAATCGCTCTTCGCCTTGATCGTCAGTCAACGATCATTACTCTTGGCGGTGGTGTCACAGGAGATATGGGAGGGTTTGTAGCTTCAACTTACATGCGTGGGATATCTTTTCTACAGATTCCTACTTCTCTGCTCGCCATGGTTGATAGTTCTGTGGGGGGAAAATTAGGTGTGGATACATCTATCGGGAAAAATGCTGTGGGTGTGTTTAATAATCCAATCAAAGTTTTGATTGATCCTTCTCTTTTGCTCACCCTTCCGAAGAATTATTTTATTGATGGAATGGCAGAAGTTATTAAACATGCCTTTTTGTCTGGAGAAGAATACATCACCTTTCTGGAAGATAATGTAGCGGGTATTTTAGCGATGGATCTCTCACTACTTTCCACCTTGATTATTCAATCCGTTCAATTTAAAGTGATGATTGTTGAACAAGATGAGAAAGAATCGGGGCTCCGCAAAATTTTGAATTATGGGCACACCATCGGGCATGCTCTCGAAGAAACTCTTGGATATTCCTCTATTCCCCATGGAAATGCTGTAGCCATTGGTATCAATGCTGCTAATTATCTTGCTTTAAAATGTGGACTTCTATCGGAAGCTGCATTTCTTCGCATTCAAAACTTATTACAACAATATCACTTGCCGATCTTCTTGTCTGATCTGGGTTTGACAGGAGACGCTGATCAACTATTCCATTTTTTGCACAATGATAAAAAAAATCAGGATGATCAAGTCGTTATGATATTATTAGAAGGACTTGGTAAACCTATCATATCCACCACCCAAACTACACTCCAAATAAAAGAGGCTATAAACTATGTTATCAAAAACCGTTCTCTGTCTTAGAGGTTCTAATCCTCAAGAGCTCCTCGCCGGAATCCCACCAAAAGAGGAGATTGCTGCTGTTGATGTTATTGAAATTCGTATGGACTATCTGGATCCCGAATATTTAACGAAAGACGTCCTAACTTCCTTTCGAGTAAATATCGAGAAACCCTTAATTTTCACATGTCGTAGTCAATCTCAAGGGGCATCCACTCATATTCCCGATGATCTTCGTTTCCAGCTTTATCAATCTGCTTTTGAGTTAAATTATGCTTATGTTGATATTGAAATGGGGGATTATCCGAACCTTGATGTTATTCTTCGGGAGAAAACAAGCAATACCAAGATAATCCTGTCCTATCACGATTTTCACCATACGATTCCAAAAAAAATTAGAACAATGTATGAAAAGATGGCTCTCCTGCATCCTGATATCATTAAAATTGTCACCTTTGTTGATAATGAAGAAGAATCATTCCAACTGGATCTCCTTCAAAATGAAATTTTGAGCGAGAATTCTGCAGTTACGATCTTTGGAATGGGAGAACATGGGGTCTCAAGTCGAATTAAGGGCTACACTCGCTGTAATAGTTTAACATACGTGTCTTCTGGACTTGGGAAGGAAACCGCTGTTGGACAAATCTCTTTAACTGAAATTTCCCATTTAATTTCTGACGAATTGGATTATGGTCGTAAAATTTATGGATAAAAAAACAATCCCAAACGATACTTTTGGCCGAACTTTGCAAATAAATCTCTTTGGTGGATCTCATACTTCAGAGATCGGGATAGAGATAAGAGGTCTTCCTTCACAACTGTCTATCGACAAAGAAAGGATACAGCATGAGCTCAATCGCCGCCGTCCAGGTCAAAATAATATTACCACTGGCCGAAAGGAAGCGGATCTTTTTCAAATTACTTCTGGGCTTCATCTTGGAAAAACCACTGGAGAACCTTTGACAATTACGATTCCAAACATTGATACCAAGTCAAAGGATTATTCCCAATTTAAAACAATACCAAGACCATCCCATGTGGATTATCCTGCTCGTTTACGGTATGGTGACACAATCGATTTACGGGGGTCTGGACGGTTTTCAGGAAGAATGACTGCACCCTTAGTTGCTGCGGGGGCGATTGCTCGCCAAATTTTGCATCAACAACAGATCGAAATCGCAGCGTATGCATCGCAGATTGGTAATATTCACGATCCTACTGAATATACTGTCTCAAGTATTCGTCAGAATGTTGATTCGAACCTAATTCGAACGGTGGATGCTGAATTTGCTCACCAAATGGAAAATCTCGTTAAGACTGTTCAGAAAGAAAAAGATTCTATTGGTGGTGTTGTATCAGTGCGGATAGAAGGTTTTCCCGCGGGTTTAGGGGATCCATGGTTTCATTCCTTAGAATCCGATATTGCTGCCGCAATTATGTCTATACCTGGTGTGCGCGGGATCGAATTTGGAACGGGTTTTGCTGCAGCTTCGATGCGTGGTTCCGATCACAATGATCCTTTTGTATGGCAAAATGGGAAGATCACCACCAAAACCAATCATTGTGGAGGTATTATTGGCGGAATATCCATAGGTACTCCAATAACTTTTCAAGTTGCCGTGAAACCTACCGCTTCTATTGGGAAGATACAGCATACTTTAAATCTTGAAACTCAATCTGAAGTTCCTCTTGAGATAATAGGTCGTCATGATCCTTGCATTGTTCCTCGAATCGTAGTTGTACTGGAAGCAATAGTTGGATTAGTCTTACTTGATGTCCTTTATAGTCATAGTTAAAGTGTTCGCTTTTTCTATATAGAAATCAATCCATACTTTTTTTTTCTTAACTATGTAATTTTTCTTGTGATAAAATCTTTTGTCTCCAACGGACTGCAGAAAATGGTCTCGGAGGTATCTGTCCCATTTTTTCATATCGTGGTGAGATCCAACGGTTTTCTATGGGAAGTGATGGAAAAAATGCTCTTTTTAGACTAATGTAAACTTGCCACCACCCGATGCGATGTAATGGAACATACCATCCACGCGGATGACATTTTCCTTTTTGTAATGCCCTGACCAAATCATCGGGATCATCACTATTTATTTCCACTTGGGTATATGCAAAACCCATTTGGCTTATGTGATGGGCGTCTGATCCACCAATCTTTCCTTTGGGATAATTTGCAAACTTTTTTCGAGTAATTTTATTTAAAACTGTGTTTGATCCATTTAACCATTCAATTCCATCAATATCTAATCGATTTAATATTTCTGGAGTCCAATATCCTCTAAATGGGTTAATCGCCGGGTGGGATGCAAAAATGGCACAATCCTGAGTTCTTAGAAGATCAATTATTTCCTCTGGACTCCATGAATCTTTGGCGAGGTGCCATTCTTGGACACCAAAGGCTAAAAGATGGTTAAACCCTGTGGAAACTTCCATGGATGGAATAACTGGCATGTGGTATTCTTTCGCAATTTTTTTTATTCGAGGAACTCCGCGAATCGTATCATGGGCCATGGCATTAATCCAATTAAATCGCCACTTTCGCGAGTAACGAACTAAATCTCGAGGACTAATCATTCCATCGTGAAAATCAAAATATGTATGCACATGAGCATCAAAAATTGCTCCGAAATCTTCGATTTTATAAATTTCTTTAACCATTCTTGGACCTTCTTGTTTCATATCTAAAAATAAAAAAACGAGTGTATTCAGTTAAAGAAAATATCTTAATTCATGACTAAAATCGTTGCCTTTCCTTCAGTCACCACTACATTTTCTTGATTAGTGACTATTGTTTCAAGAATAAGCAATTTCATTGGAGGTTTGCCTTCCTTTTCTTTGACTATTTTATCCACAACTGTTGCTGTGGCAGTCAAAATATCTCCTATGAAGACCGGTTTTTTGAACTTGCAAAACTGATCCAAATAGAGTGCTCCAGGACCAGGTAACTTCATTCCTATCACGGTAGAGATCAATCCAGAACTGAATGCACCGTGGACTAAACGCCGTTTAAACATGCTTTTTTGAGCAAATTCTTCATTTACATGAAGGGGATTAAAATCACCGGTTAATTCTGCAAAAATTTTAACTGTTTCGTCACTAGTCGATTTAGTTATTGATTTCGAATCACCAATTTTGAAATCATCAAAAGATGCTAATTTGATTTCTCCCATACAATGAATTCACTTTGAGCAAAAAAAAATCTTTTCAGTTCACAGGAGGTTTTTTTTTTTGAAATTATTTATGAAAATCATCAGCATTAAAATTAAGATCACCGTAATAAGAAAGATTATTATCCATAGTATTATCAAGGGGAGTTCTAATGAATTTGGATTAAGTGAGATGATCATTAAAAGCCATGAAATTAAATTTAATTGAATTCGAAAACGATCGTGCATTTCTTGCGAGACTCCATGAATTTCATTTTTTCTCTGCTTGTACTAAGGAATTAATTTCATTTTAAACTGATTTTCACGATTGCAACAATAGTCCTAAATCTAATGAACGGATAAACCAAAGGAATAAAAAAAATGAAAAGTAAAACTTATCGTGTAATTTTAGAGCCACAATATTTGCAAAAGACAAACCCATCCATCAAAAGCGATTTTTGGGAATCTTCATCTAAAATTGCACTACATGACCCGCAAGTGCTCGACAATTTAATTTCTTTTGTGTCATGAGATCCTGACTTCGGTGTACTCCCAGTGTTGCCATATAGGGAGGGATCAAAGGATCCTTCTGAAATTTTCGAAGCTGGTGTTATGCTATTCTTCGATTTCTTAAGCGATTTTGCAATTAATACACCACAAATAACTATAATTGCTAAAACTCCACCAAACACGGGGATAGGATTTTGAATGATCGGAGGTAATTCTACTTCCACTTTTAGATAAAGATCTGTATCATTGAGCATATTTTTA
Source organism: Candidatus Lokiarchaeum ossiferum (assembly GCA_025839675.1). Lineage (GTDB taxonomy): Archaea > Asgardarchaeota > Lokiarchaeia > Sigyniarchaeales > Promethearchaeaceae > Lokiarchaeum > Lokiarchaeum ossiferum. Next base: position 2,519,134 of record CP104013.1, on the reverse strand, counting down.
AAAATCATAATAGGATAGGTGACAGATTCGAGTCTATAAGCCCCAGTGTATGTGTTAAGGGCTGCTGACACATCATATTCTGTAAAATTTATGTCTATGGAGTAATTAACAACCGTAGCATCATCATAATTTTCCCAAACGAGATAATATCGATCACTTTTTGAACAAGTGTATTGAAAATCTGTATAAGCAGCAACGTAAAAATCTTCTTCTGAGGAAAAGGAGTTTTCGGAATCGATGAAATTGTTATATTGATTTTCCCCTTTAAGGAGATAAAAATCGATCCGTTCCCCTGATGAACTGGAAAAATTAAGAGTAAATGTAGTACCCGTCTTCATAAAGTAAGATACATATTCATAATACCCTCCCGGAATATTAAAGGAATCTTGTTCCGAATATTCAATATTTTCTGATTTTGCAGGTTCTTCATTAAAAAAATAGGTCCTGATACCACTATTAGCAATAACATCAACATAATTTGCTGTTAATTTTGATTCTACCATATAGGTTTCAAAAGGAGATAAAGTGATTTCAGTGATGTTTGTTCGGGGTGAAATTAAAATAAATCCTCCGATTGTCGCAAACATTCCAAAAAATACAATAAAGAAACAACAGTTACATATTGGGCTACTTCTTCGATGGTGATAATATCCCCGGCGTCTATATCGGTGGTATGAAGATCTCCTTCGGGAATGTCCCCCTCCTCCCCGTGATCCTCCGCCTCTTGATCCTCTTGGCATGGTTTTATTAGGAGTTTTTAAACTAATAAATCTTCTTCCCTAATTTAAATAGATTCTACTCCCAGATTGCAACAAGGGTCTTACCAATCTATTTATTTCTTTTTTTTTAGAATCCTTCCAATAAATGTCAATTAAACCAAGAAAACTATATTCTTTGTATGAACAATCAAACAAACTTATTTATTCCTCCTGAAAATTCTCAACCTACTGAAGTCTATCGGTCTTGGCTTTTACAAATCCTTCAAAACCGTCGCAAAGAAGGATTTTGGACGGTGCGTCGAGCGGTTTAACTCTTTTTTGACTTGATTTTAATGTGATAATAAGTGGCCCCCATGATAATTTTCGGCCTCTGAAGGGTTTAGGTATCCATCATTCTATAATATAATTAGATAACCTTAATTGGAGACCACTAAAAAATGTCCGTAGAATCATATATCAATTGGAGCCAACTGAGTCATGCTCAATTTGCTGCTATGTCCCTCCGGGATCAAATCATCTTTTTTGCATTAGCCGTTGCTATCACTGTCCTTGCCTTAACTATAACTTATTGGGCTGTAAAGGGATCTTTATACTTAACGTACTATGCAGTCAAACTCTCACTTTACATAACCTATTACTCTGTTGTATTGTCGTTGTTATTTCCATATATAATAATCAAGTTATTAATTAGTCCAAATCAATCTCGCCCAATTCAACCAAAAATGCCCGTTTCCCAAACTGTTGCTATATCCGTAGAAGAATCTCATAGATTTTGTTCACAATGTGGAAAAAAATTTACCAGCACCATGGAAGAAGCAATTCATAATAATGGAAACTGTTTCTGTGAATCCTGCGGAGTAAAAGCAGAAATTCGAGCCTAATTAATTGATTTTTACCAAATCCGTTTTTTTAATCTATTTCTAGACCCATTTCTAATGTGTCGTAAAATTGTCCGTTAATTTGCATAGCTCGAGTCATTAGTCCTTCCTTAACAAATCCAAATCGCTGATAAAGTTCAATAGCATGTTGATTATCGGTTCTGACACTTAGATTTATTTTGCGAATAATTTGATTTGCTTTGGCCCAAGCGATTAAATATTCCATTATTGCATTGCCAACTCCTATATTCCACGCGGATTTTCTCACACTGATCCCTATTTCTCCCAAGTGATTTAGCCTGGATTTAGACGATGCTGACAAATTTGCTACACTTATTAGCCGATTATCTATAATTCCCAGAATTAAAATGGAATTGTTTGATTTTTGAAGATCTGATAAAAATTCTTGTTCTTGTTCCACAGTTTTACTAAATTCATTCTCTCCAAATGTCAAGTTGTCGGATTCTCCGCCTACTTGATTTAAGTATTTTATAACTCTAATTGCATCATCTGGATTTGCTTTAGATATTTGCAGAACTTGTCCATTTCTCATTTTATATTCTTTTTGCAAATTCATAAGATAATTTTATCAAAAACCCTATAAGTATTTTTGGCAGATTTTTGGCTTGCTTAGTAAAACCCCAAATATATATGCCATAATTTTCTCTAATTAATAGTAATCAAACAAAATTTTGGGGGATTTTATCTACGGAAATGAATACACAGGAAATGCTTGAGAATGCCGTCTATCAACAGTTGTTTTTAGGAGGTAAACGGATCATGGGTAAAAATCCTGATAATACCATGCAATTAACAGGTGTGGATGAAATTCTTTCAAGGTTCATAAAAGATCTTCAGAATTCCCTACAATTACTCGCAAGTCATAAAATTCACGAGTTTTTAACTCATTTCGGTGATCTTTTTTCTGTTGATTTAACCCTCACTGAAAAGCGAATTCAAACTAATTTTGATGGAATGGGGGGAATTGAACAATTAGTTGGGCAAGAAACTGTTCTATATTACATGGTAATGACCAAATTATTGGAAGCTTTGCGAGAAAAGGCATACGCCCAATGGGGATTTGAACGGATCAAGATAGCCTTTGAAAAACAAACAAAGCAGAAATTTACAACAGAAACCCATCAAAAAATTCAACATCTGGCTGCTATCAATGAATCTAACATTTCTCTTTTGTACAATTTATGTTTTATTTTATTACTTTCAAGTGCTTATGACAAAACAAAGTTTTCAACCACTCTCAAACGATTAACATCGGTGAAAATTAATAAAATAATTGAAAAGATTCGATAATATTTCATTTCTTTCTAATCAGTCTAATAAATCTAATCAATCTTTTTTTTAATTTCAATCTCTCAGTTTCCCGCAGATTTTTCGATTTTTCTCTAAGTGAAACCCTTAAATAATTTCTCCACTCAAGAATAATTATGCCAATTTCAAGTCCAGCGGAGTATAATACCATCATAACTATGCTCGGTGCTTTATGTGCGACCGTACAAGCAGCCACCGGAATATATGCTGCCTATATCAAGAAGAAACTGTCCCAACTTAAAAGGAATGATATCCTATTTCGCTCACATCGAGCTTTTGGAGGGTTTGCTACTACTTTATATCTTCTTGGCCTTTTTGCGGGGATTACCGGTTTTTTAGATGCCATTACAAAACAAGAAGTAGTTCCTTTTGAGATTGATGATCTCTCTTTCAATTTTCACACCTGGCCAAGTTTTCTTATTATGATTATCATTTTATACAAAACTTTCCTCTCCTATTTCAATAAACGCAAAATGTATCAACAAGCCAAATGGTTGGGGATGGCTACATTTATTGCATGGGCTTATACCTGGATTACTGCCGCGATCTCCTATTATGTACGGACCGTTCCTCCAAATCTCCAACACGATACTCCCACATTTCTTCTTCCCTATAATCTCTATGGAGTGCAAATCCTTCTTCCGTTTCTTATTGGAGGGTTAATTTCGATTCCGATTTTAATTGCTGCGAATAAATTGAACGAGAAAGGGAAGAAAACAAAAAAAACAGAAATAAAAACCATTTAAACAATGAATTCTGAACTCTTAAACCAACTAAAAATATTTCGATATAAGTTGCATAAATTGTTGAACCGCCTTTTTTCCCTTATTAGTTGTTATATAGACAATTGAATTATCTGTACTCGAATGTTTTACATGAAGAAGATCTTTTTGCATTAGAAATAATAAATATTCCTTACATTTACTTGTCCGCAAACGCAAATCTCTTATGATTTGACTTAAATGAATCTCTTGAGATGTGCATAAATCCAAAATTTCAACCCACAATTCATATTTATTTCTTCGGGGATTAGATGCAAACTTATGATTCATTCGTAGATATATCTCCATCATGGCTGGTTTCATATTGGGCAAAATCTTCTTCCATAAGAGAATAGTTCTGGTTATTCTCCACTACTGGAATCTCATCAATTTGATTTTGCCATCGAAAAATATCAAGAAATGCTTGCATCCATTGCAATGTGATTTTCTGGCGACGGTAATCATATCTAAATAATATTAAAGAAAAGACATATAATATACCAATATAAATGTCTATACTAAACGTGAATATCACCATAAATAAATAAACTATTATTATTGCAGGTGAATAGGAAACATTTTCATACACAATATTGTAGAGTGAACAAATAACAACCTCACGACTCTCTTCTTTGGTTTTCTTTTTCACTTTTCTCCATTTGAAATAATGCCTTTTTTGGCATAACTTGATGATTAAATGATATATTTTCTCCATAAATATAGATCCGTTTGGAATACTTCCGGTTTCTCTCTTGAGCTTGATTGAAATGACTAGATTCCATAATAAATAGAGTGATAAGATCAAATTTAATAGAAATAAAATAACAATCGGTATAATAAAAGATAAAATGGATGCAACATCATTTTGGGTAAAAAACCTCCACAAAATTAATATTGTGAATACCGAATCAGCAACAAACCGTATTAAATCGCTCCTATAATATAATTTAATTGTGCTTTTGAATTTTAAAAGCATCTTATCTTGACATTGTTCAAGATTTGATGTTGAAATACTTGAACTATTTGGATTCATAAATTAGTCACAATTTTTGTGGAATATAAATCACTATGGAAGATTGTTCCATTATAGTTTTTTATACTTTGTGCCATCAAAATGATTCTAACACATAAATATTAAATATTTCACTCACGTAATTTCGTTTATGCCAACATCCTGGATTCCGAGTCACCATCAATGGACAAAAATGCCTGGTGAACATCCACAAGGTGATAAGTTTCAAGCGGCCCTATTTATGCTATTTCTTGGCATTTGGATAAGTGACTCTATCTTACATTACTCGACTTGGCTGAATCACGTTATCCCCCTCTATCTTCGACTCAGTATCGGTCTGTCTTGTATTATTCTTTCCTATTATATTCTTCGTAGAAGTGAAGCAGATTTATTTTTTCGCCCAGCTAATTATCAATTGCCTGTCTACCATGGGATTTACCGGTATTGCCGACATCCGATGTATTTAGGTGATTTGATTTTTCATGTAGGTTTGGGAATTATGTCCATTAGTGTGGTGTCTTGGATGATTTTCGGCATTTCGATAGGTCTCTATTCCTATTTGAGCCAGTATGAAGAACAACGGCTAATTCAAGAATTTGGTGATAAATACCTTCTTTATCAACAAATTGTGCCAAAATGGATTCCGAGTTTCGCTCGAATTATGAATCCCAATTTGTTTGAGCATTCGCTTTTCAAGGGTATTGACAAACCATAAAGAAATTATTTCTACTTCTATATAAAACCACTTCTTCTGGACCTCTCAACTACAATTATAATCCCAAATTACAAATTGGTCCATTTTTGTTGTAGTTCTAGGTCATGATCATAATATTACCCAGAATTACCTATGTAGGACTTGATAAACCCATAATAATAAAAAAGAAGTTCAAAAAAAATCAATACTTTAAAAAGGCTATATTCCTAATTCATCAAGTTTCAACCTATTTTCCTTGATTTTTTCAGGTGTCAGGTCGTAGTACTTCCAGAAAAGCAAAGTACACACCAATACTAAGAGAGCAGGTACAATTGCTGTGTGGATTCGAATTCCAAATAAAACTAAGTTGATGTTGTCAACGGCATTAGTCATATCTGTTAATGTTGGATTCCCCTCTTGAAATCCGGTTGTAAGATGTGCCAAAGCTATAACTACTGCTTTAAATGCTTCCCCAAAGCGAATCACAAAGGTTTGAAAACCATAGTAGAGAGATTGTTCGCGCTTCCCTGTTTTAACTGCCACGGAATCCAATACATCTCCCATAGTGGGGGGATTAATAAACCATTGTCCGCCTAGGCTGATTCCAAATAAGAATATACAAATTATCCATCCTACCAGACTACTAACAAAAATCATCGGTAGAAAAGTGGCAAACATAAGGAGACCCGTTACAATGCACATTTTTTTGTTGTTATTCACACGCTGGGATATTCTGACCCATAATGGTGTTGAAATCAGCGCCCCTGCTAACATTCCACCCATAATAAATATAAAAGATTCATTTTCGGGATCATCAAGGATGTATGTGACTATATAGAGTGCTGATGCATTCATCAGAGCAACGGCTGCTTGATATCCGAAGTAGAATAGAATTTTCATGGCCATTGTGCGATCGGTCAAAATATCTTTGGCGACCTTCAAAAAGGGTTCATTGGCTTGTCCTTTCGTCCCTTCGCTATGCTTGTATTTCTCTCGCAATTGCTTGGATTCATACATACCGGGAAGAAATAAGATCAAGAAGAAAAATGCTCCTCCAAATGTTAGTAAGGCTGCTTTTCGATAACTTTCTGGAAAATTTTGATCTGCAATTAAACCTGTGAGTACAAAGGATAGAACCAACCCCAATATTCCCAAAAATGTGCCCCATCCAGTAACCACTCTGCGTTCATATTGCTTCGCAAATTTTTCGGGAAAGAGCGATTGAGAATTAATATCAAAAATCGTAAATGTGGTGTCATAAATTAAGAGGGTGATAACATACCACGCAAATATTTTCCACTTATTTGCAACCACCAAAGCTTCCGTTCCAAACCATCCAAACGGAACCAAAAAAATGATGAGATAAGAAAAAATAAATAAAATACTTCCAATCACGATCCAAGGAAACCGACGGAATCCCCATTTGCGTTGCCACGGCATAGTGAATTTCTCCATGATGTATCCCATCAATGGATCATTAACCGCATTCCATAACGAGAAAATTAAAAAGGCCGCAATAGCAAACTGTGATGGTAAACCGACAACTGATTCATAAAAAAATATTGTATATGCTCCAAAAGCAGCCGTATGCCATTGACTAAACATATCGCGTGCTCCAAAACTCGCATGAACCCACCGTTTATGCTCAAATGTCAATTCTGTGTTTTGTTTATCTTGTATGTCACTCATTGTTTTTCAACTTCATTAGGTTGTAATTATCTTGTCAAAAGAGTTTATAAATTTGTTCAATCAAGTAAATACAATGCTCCCAAGATTTTTTCTACATATATGGAGTATTAGATAGGGTTATGATTGAATGAAAAAAATTGCAATTATTGGTGCTGGAATGGCAGGGTTAACTGCAGGGGCATATTTAGCTAAAGCAGGGTATAAGGTTTCAATCTATGAACAATTTCCAAACATCGGAGGAGTGACTGCTACTTTTCATAAGGAAGGATTTAGTTGGGATTTAGGCCCCATGCTTGTACAAGATTTTTTACCTGAAGAACCTGCAGGTAAAATATTAGTCGATCTTGGGCTGTATGATCAAATTCAATTTCAGAGATCAGATCGGGGAGTAGTAATGCCGGATTATGATTTGTGGAAGCCCTCAGAGTATAAAGGACAATATTGGCGTCGAAATGAGTTGATACGGCTCTATCCTGACGAAGCCGAGAATTTAACACGTTATTATCAATTTCATAATACAATGCTTGACATCGTTGCACTTTCCCGCCGTATTGAATCGGCAAATGCCTTCCATAAGATTTTTCTTCAATTACGTCTGTTTTTTCTGTTTCAACGGGTAAAAGATAAAAAAAATATGTCCGCTGCTCAGCTTATGGATCATTTTTTTACCCATAAGGAAATTAAAGGTCTTTTTCTTGGACTTTTGGCGGATTTTGTTACCAAACCTTCGGAATTTCCTGCTTTGGGGATTCCAATTGTAAATTGTGAAACGGCTCATGATGATCGACTCCCTCTTAAGGTGTCAAGAGCGGGTGCTCGTCCTAGCTATACTTACATTCTGGGCGGCATGGAAGTCTTGGTGCAAGTCTTTGAAAAATACATTTTGGCTCATGGAGGACAAATTCATGTAAATTCTCCTGTTGAGCGTCTTCTTCTTCATGATAATCAACTTCATGGGTTTCAATTATCAAATGGCACAAAAGTGGAAGCCGATATTGTGTTGGCAAGTGGAGGTGCCAAAGAGTTCTTTTTTAAGATAGTTGGAAAAGAAAACCTTCCTTCGGCTTATGTGGATCAAATTGTGGATATTCCGCTAATGGAATCTGTTCATATGATTCATCTCGGTCTAGATCTTGATCCACGAAAATTTCAACAAGCAGCTCTCTGTTATTATTATGGGACTTATGAGGTTGAGGATGCCGTCATCCGGTGCCGCAATGGAGAATATCATGAAGGGAAAGATGGCTTTCTCATTTATGTTCCTTCACTCCATTCCCCTTCCATGGCTCCTCCGGGTAAATTTGCTATGACGATTTATACTATTGCCCCCAATAAACTTGATTCCGGTACATGGGAAACTCGAAAGGAAGAGTTCTCTGAAAAATTATTAATTGAAGCGGAAAAAATTATTCCCAATCTTCGTCAACATATTCTCGTTCAAGAAATTATGACTCCTGCTGATTTTCGTCTTCGTACCCATCAATCACACCATGCATTTGGAGGAAGGGCCCCTATCATGGGTAAAACTGGGGCTCCGCATATGACCCCCATCGAAGGACTATGGTTCATCGGGTCTCAAAGTGATAAAACTGCTGGAGGGCTTCCTGGAACGATGATTCATTCCAAACTTGTGATTCAAGAGGTACTTAAATACTTAAAGGATAAATAATATCATCCATGGTTTGCTTGTATGTTGGAAAAAAACTTGAGCTATAGGAAGCTATTTTTTTGAGCAAATGAGGATAATTTGAAAGAGCAAGCTTATGTAAAATTCCAATCAAGTGATTTCTGACAAGTAATCTTAATTTTTTTAATAGAATTCCTTTTTTCTCTCATTTCTTTTTCATAATAGTATTTCTTAATAATATTTCAGAAAACACATTTTTTTTGGGAAATTGAAACTGTGATAAAATTGAATATATTTAGCTTTCTGATGAGATTCAATTTGAAAGATAATTTTTTATCTCAATACCGCATTCGGATGCAATAATTTACGGCCCATTTGGCAATTATGGATGGATCCTCTCCATTTTCTTCAACTACCCAATCGTAAACGGGATTTCCCTCCAAATAGAGTTCATCCAGATTCATCAATTTTCCTAACCCTTGGATTGAGGTGATTTCATTTTCCTGTAAATCTATTTTTGCTAACATGGAGAATTTCTCTAATTCTGTAATTTCCATAATTTGATTTCGAGATAGAATTAATTCCTGTAAACCTGAAATCGAATTCGTTTCTGAACTCCTTATTAATTGTTGTTGGACATCTCCCAAATCTTGTAATCCATTTAAAAAGGTAAGCAAATTTCCTGCTAAATTCACTTTATTAAGGGCGGGTAATACCTCAATTCCTACACACGATTCAATTTGGTTATCTGCGATATTCAAATCCTCTACCGCTGGGAACTGTTCTAATCCTAAGAGATCTTGTAAATTGTTTTTCGATAGATCCAATCCAATAATACTGGTGAAGATCTGCCCTGATGTTCGATCAATTTGAAGCATATTATTCTCTGCTAATATTAAGTATTCAATCTCTTGAAAATGTTCTAACCCAGCGAGTGTATCTATTTGATTGTGGGTCATATCCAAGGATTTTAGATTCTGTAATCCTGATCCTTGCATATCTAAAAATTCATTATGGGCTAAATTCAACGTGGTGAGACTGAGAAAATGTTCAATTCCGCTCCAAGATTGAATGTGGTTATATGATAAATCTAATTGGGTGAGATTTTCAATGCCAGCTATCCCTTCTACCATATCTATCTCATTATTGGATAAATCAAGAACATATAATTGTTTAAGTTGTTGAATTCCACTGTCTTGGAGGCTAGTTAACTGATTATGAGATATATAAAGAACTTCTAAATTTGGAAGCCGCTCTAATCCTTGGATTGATGTGATTTGATTAAATCGGAGAATTAAGTGTTGAATTGAGCCTAAGAATTGAAAATCGTGAAATAAGGGATCTGCAAAATTTATTGCTTTAAGATTATTTTCTGAGAGATCCAAGATTTGGAGGTCTTTGATATGTTTTAGTCCAATAATCTCTTGTAATGTGGTGAGCCCTGTGTTTGAGAGATCTAATTTCTTGATACCTCTTTCCTCACTGATTTGATAAGACATACCAAAAAGTGTCACTTGATTACTATTCGCTGTTTTTTTCTCTTTTTGGGTGAATTCTTGATTTTCAATTTGAATGTGAGGAAGCACTGATTTTGATCCGATTTTGGAAATTTCCGATGATGAAATTGCTGTTTGTGGTGGGATTGAAGGGCGCAATGGAGATTTGCCATTTAAAAGAATTGAATTCGAAGTATCCATGGTACTCTCCAGTTGTGCAATTTTTGCGTTGTACTCCAGAATTAATCGCTGAACTTCGGTAATTCCTTCCAAATCTTCAATTTTATCACTTCCATACATTTCCTGAAGAACCAGCCGTACAATCTGAGAATCAATGCTTGTTGTAGTTGCAATGATCTCAATTGTCTCGCTATCAATGGTTTCTTGCACCATTTTCGGATTAGCTCGGAGAAAATCTGTGATGGTGGCTTTTCGATGTTCTAAAAATTCTAGATCAGACACACCTTCTGGACCATCATGAATATGCTCTACAAAATCAACATGGGCAAAGCGTTTTTCCCAATAGGCAAAAGTTTTACCATATTTTTCGAATTTATCAAAGAGTTGATGAATTAAAATGGCTTGTTGATCGATTTTTGCATCCAGTTTTGCTACAATCGCATTGAACATTTCTGTTTGCGATGCAATTTGATCATTTGTATCCGATTTCCCTCGAAATATTCGACTAATACCTGTATTATGCTTCAGAGGGGCTTGTGGGGGAGTGGAAGTCTCGATTTCAGCTTTAATTTCGATCAATTTGTTCGGAGAAATACTGGTTCCAAAAATTTTCTTTAATTCTTTCCGAACTTCCGCAATGGACAGTTTTTGTGAGAGGAGTGTGCGGGCGTAAAAATATTTGTTCGGATCGATCCCCTTTGGCATAGTTCATCACAGTTTTGTCGGAAAGTTGGTGTTATTTTATATTATCTTAAATATTCCAAAAAATTATAATAATAATTTATAGATATAAAGACTATAAATATTAATTAGTTCGATTCTTGATGTGACAATAAAAAAAGACATTTTTGCCCTTATTAATCGTTATCCTAAAATTAGACTATCAAATGTTAATTTATTTCAGTGTATGTACCACAAGTTGACGATTTTGAGTTTTTTCTGAACGTTCATCTGCCAAGTGAAAACACCTCGGAAATATCCTTATGTTGAGTAATCAATTATTTGATAATCAAAACTCCTGTTTATAGTTAAAATTGTAAAATTATTCAGTCTAAAGCAGAAAACTTCCCTATTACAATTGTGGAACTTTTTTAATCAAATACTTATCTAGATAAAAAATAAAATGTTTAAGTTATCTGAGGGACTCTGAAGGAGAAGTTATTAAAGCACTAATATACATTTCTTTTCGATCGGAGGGATTTTCCTTATGGTATCCCTATGGGTGGGACCAAAACCATATTGATCCCCAATATTTTAAAAAAAAAAAGAAACTAGTAAGATAAAAAAACACGAATAGGGTAATTTATCATCTTTCTAATCATCGGTTTTTCAGTATTCAACTGAAAGTTCATTTCTTCTAACATTCTTCTCTGAATTTAAAAATCTTTACTCTTTTAATCAGTATTTCTATTCGGACGCATTTTACTCTTCTTAAATTCTTATATGTTGATTTAAATCCACTCCAAACTAGTCATTTTTTCAATCACCAAAGATAAATTCTTTTTGAAGAAAATAAAGGAACCATTTAGTTTGATATATATTAGTCTGAGTTCTATAATTGATTTTTTGTTGATGAAAATTTATTTAAAATCAGAAAATGAGATTCAGACTTCAACAGCCAATGGAGAAACGCGCATTTTTAAACCAGATAAGAGTAGGGGAAGGCCTTGCAACACAATTAGAACACACGCGATGCAGGTCAAAAGAGAACTGAAGACCTTGAAATTGCCTGCATAGATAGCGGCTTCGGCTTCCGAAAAACCAAAGGTCCAGCAAAACTCACTGCAGAAGCACACACAAAAGCCCATCACAATTAAGAGACCAACCTCGAACCCCGCCCGTTGTAAAAATTTTGGCGTGTGATGGATCTGGGAAGAAAAAAAGCATCCTTTGGAATAAAGTACATAAACTAAACTCACCCCACAGATCCCCAGCACACCATAAAGCACCCAATAGGCGGGGGGAAAGGGAATTACCAACTGCACAAAGGCAATCACGAGCAAGAGACCAAGATATTCGAAGAACATCAGGTACTTCGAACCAAGAGAAGAGGAAAGAGATGATGGCATAGGATCAACCTACTCTCTGTATAAATTAGGAATATATAAAAGAGAAAAGTTATGAGCTTCTGATTAAAGGGGAAAAACAGAGTTTCAAATAGATCATTGCTTCATTGATTGGGTGAGAATTTACTCTGACTTTCAGTTCACTTTTGATGGCGAATGGATTGATTTTTAGACTAAACACAAATTTATGATTTATATTGTGAAAATTAATGTAAGTTTTGTTTTTTGCTATAATTTTTGTCCGATTTGTCGGAAGATCTCAAGAAATATTAGCTTTAAAAATCCATTAATGGGAGATTATTTTAAAGGGTTGATTATTTGAAATCTTCCTCCAAAAAAGAGGAAAAAGATAAAAAATAAATTTCTAGACGTTGATGATGAAATATGAATGGGCAACCAGACCAACAGGAAAACCAAGTCCATCTTTGTAAAAAATGTAACCGATCAACCCCCCATTCACTATGTGAAAACTGTAATTCATGGGTATGTGATTATTGTTCGTTTGGATGCTCAAATTGCGAGAAAGTCATTTGTTCAGATTGTTTAAAAGTTGTGCTGGCTGAAGAATATGACGTCGTGGGATCTTCGTGCCCCTACTGCGAAGGTATAGGGAAAATTAGGAAAGTCAAGATTCGCAATTACCATTCTCCTAAAAAATCCTTGAAAATTCGAATTTTGGGGTTGATTTTTTGGTTATTTCCGGCTGGAGTCGTAGGAATATTAAACTTTTTCTTCCTTACAGAAATTTTGCCATCAGAAGACCTCGCCCCGATATTATTTACGGGAGTCATCATAGGCATATTTAATCTCGCTATTTTAGGCATGCTTCCGAGAATTATTCGTGGTAATTTCAACCTTTCCGCCGGAGTTAGTTTTGATGATGGTGATTGGGACTAAAATGGAAGTAAGAATTGTTGAAATTTCCCTAAATTTTAGAGAATATTAAATGCTAAACGTAATCCTGTGATTAGTGCGATGATTCCGAGCATTTTCCGGAGCATTGTACTGTTCAATTTAGGTGCTAAGCGGCTCCCCAAAAATGCTGCTATTAATGCTACGATTCCTAAAGGGATGGCATAATCCCACCAGATGTTTCCTAAAGATATATGGGTAACTGCTCCAAAAATATTGGTCATAAACATAGCAAGCGAAGATGATCCTGCCGCATAATTCATTGGTATTCCAATTGAAATCATGGAGGTTGTATCAACTGTACCTCCTCCGATTCCAACCATTCCCGTTATTAAACCTCCCATAAACGAAGAAAAAATGACTACAATCAAGTTTTTACCTGTCCACGCAAATGAGAAGTCTGGTTCATAAAAATTATCATCTTCAGCCTCTTGGTTAGCAATACTTGCAGATCGTTTTTGTATCGACTTTTTCGTCAGTACCACGATTGCTAATACTATGATTCCACAACCACAAATGAACTCTAGCACTGCTGTGGGGGCAATTTTGGTTAATAGTGCGCCAAGAATTATTCCGGGGATATCAAAGACATTATAGGCTAAAGCTAACTTCCAATTCACTGATTGTCTGGACCAATATCCCATAGTTGCAGCGAAAGTACTAATACTCATTGCAAAAAGGGATGTTCCAATTGCGATAGAGGGAGGGATTTCAAAGACTAGAATAAGCATGGGAACTACTAACATCCCACCTCCCAATCCAACCATCGACAGGAAAAAATAAATTGCAAAGGATAAAATAAGAAGAAGTGCTAGTGAAATGATTTCCATATGAGAGAACTCCCAGATTAATTATAATTAGAACACCATTTCATTAGAATTATGCTGGATTTAGAGCTCAAAAAACCAAGAAATAAAGCTCCCAATAAATCGATCCAACTAACTAAAAATAATTTTTATCTGAAAACCCACTTAACTTAAAAAAGAGGATGTTTAATTTAACATTCTGCTACTTTTTGAGCATTTTTCTTAGTTTTTTGGTCTTTTTGGATTTGTAGCTCTTGTATTGGTAAGTATTTTGGTTTTAGAATGTAGTCGGGACAATCAATACTGACTTTAAGTGGAGCTGCGGAATGATTCTGATTGCATGAATAAAATGAATAATGATCACATGTCTTGCACAGTTGTTCAGTGATATCTGAGATAGATACTCCAAGTATTGATTCTATACCATCATTACGACCCATGAGTTATAATGCGACTCTCTCCATTTAAATCTATCAGAAAAAATAAGCAAAAATAAAATAAAAATTAAAACAAAAACTAAATCTGGCAAGAAATCACCAGTAGAATGAGACATTTTGAGGATTTATAGAAGGAAATATGAAAAAAATGAATACTTTTTTTAAACACTTGACTATTATCTTGAACCGTTTTTTTAAACTATAATTATTTTCTCATCATTTCTTTGCTTACTAGTTTTATGCAATGAGATTGTCATTTTACTTGAATTTTTCTTTCTGAATAAAGTTTCAAAGTCAAGCTAATAGTTCCTACGAGTGCAACGTACAGCAAACCTATAAAACCTCCAATACTTGCATCTATGTCACCCATAATACCTCCAGAACATTTTCCATAGTAATCGACACGATAGGTCATGGGCAAAGCTGATGCGCCTGTCCCGCCTTTGGGACGATACAAGATGGTATAATTGTCACACTTTGAGATGCTGTAGGTTAAATCAGTGGCTTGATAACAAGATCCCCCTGCAATTTTGTAGCTATCGTAACTTGTTTTATTTTTATATAAATAGTAATTCGATAAGTCCAGAACCCAAGCTTCTACTTGGTAGACCGAGGGAACTTGAAAATGGAATAATATTTTCGTGTCTACCGTGAAATTTGACTGGATTTCATAAAAGTGATCAATTAAAACGATTTTATCTTCTTCCATTGTAGATCCAAGAAATTCGGAATCAGAAGAATCGACTGTTGAAAATTCAAAGTCTGAATCCTTATTACACTCAGCTGAATCAATAGTAGAAGTATCAGTGTTTGAATCGTCACTCACTTTGCTGCTATCAATAATTTCAAAATAATCACTCCACCCTTCCTCTTCCGAAGGCCAAGCTTCAAGCTTGATACGATAATTTGTACCAGGTACCATGGTAGAGGGGCTAGTGAGATCGACTAATTCTGATGTTTCGTAATCTCCAGCCGATCCCAAATTACCTTCATACGATGTTCCTTTATACAGATAGATAGTCACCATGTTATCGCCTTGCGATTCCCAACTGACTAAATATCCATTGGGGTGAGCTATATCCCAGATTGAATTTGAATTGGGGTTATAGACTGTCAAAGTTGAAGATTTTGGTTCCGCACTTGTTTTCGGTATCCAAATTATCAAATATATAAAAATCAGAAAAAAAATGATTAGTTTTTGAGGGTAGCTTGATACTTTTTTTACTTTTTTTAAAGTCATCATCTTATTCTCACTCGTAATAATTTTGGTAAATTTGATCTTATTAAATTTTGTATGTATGCTTACAATTTAGTGATAAAAATATATATTCATTATTAACTTAAATAGCATAATTGAACAAAAAATTCGATAATAAGTGGCTTCCATGATAAATTTCGACCTCTGAAGGGTTTAGGTATTAATCCGTCTATAATATAATTAGAACACCTTAATTGAAGACCACCAAAAAATGTCTATTGATGATTTCATTAATTTCAACTCACACTCGTGAGAAAAGAAGAACTAAAAATATATTAAGTAATGCTTAAATTGAATTTTGAATCCTAATTGTTCATACAAGTGGATTGCTGCCGTGTTCTGAGCTCGAACTTGGATTATTATGTGATCTGTGCAAGATGAAAGCCAATTTATCGTATATTTAAGAAGCGATTTTGCTCTCCCTTGTCGTAAGTAATCTGGGTGGGTTCCCAATGTATTAATTTTTCCTATTCTATTATAATTCCAAGCAGTAATGGCCGAAGTAAGTATATTATTCTCAATTATCCCGAAAGCTTTGTGAGTATCATCAAGTTGAATTTCAGAAGCATTAGATTTACTAAAATGAACTGGATCAGATTTGCGAAAAAGTGATGCAATATGTTCTTTCTGATGCTCACCCAATGAAATTGACTCGTATTTACAAGAAAGTTGTTCTTTTTGACCTTGCAGAATCATCCTATAACGCACTGCTTCTTTTTGATAGTTTGAATAACGATTTTTTATCTGTGTTTTGTGTTTGCTCTGAGCAGTAATTATTTTCAAATTAAGTTTCAAATCATCTAGAAAATCTAAAAAACATGTCGTTGCTTCACTAGTTCCCTCGATTTTAACATATTGATTTTTCAGAATGAAGAATACTCCTTTAGTTTCATTCTCCTTGTTGATTGCAATAAACAATCGAAAATCCGGGAAATTTGTTTTATAATCATAGATATAATAGAAAAATTCACATTCCCTTCCATGAACATAGTCGAAGAAGCGGGTTTCATTTGCTTTTGTAATTAGCTGAATCTCCATTTTTTTCACACAACTAATATTTAGATGGAATAATTGATAAATTTGAATAAAAAAGTTTTTTTTAAGGCTGATCTTAAAATATTTATTGATTTTTCTGAAATTCTTGTTTTGTGGAATAATCTCTGTAATCAAGATATAAGTAAGTATCCTGGGATTCAAATTTAAATGATATCCTTAACTGTTCATTATAATAATAATCTTGAAAATCCGTGGTAATCAATGGTAACCCCATATTTTTCCTAATAAGAAGTATTTTTCCATCCTTTTCTTGAATAGAACACCCTCCGTAATCTCCGACCATTTTCTGAATTAATTCCTTAGGGATTTGCTTTTGGTTATACATTGCATTTACAAATTTCTTCTCAAACCCAAACAAAGTTCGTATCCTTGGATTTTCTATTTGAGCTTCGATTTGCTGGAGGAGATCAATATGGGCCGTCTCTAAAGCAATTTCTTGCTTAACTGATATATCTGGTGTTACTCCAACCTGTTCCCAGTTAGTGTTCGTAATGGCATTGATGGGTCTTCCCACGGGGATGCTGATAAGGAAATTATCATCAATAGCGAATTGCTTTGGATTATTCGCAGCTCCGCGGGTTTGTTCTCCGACAATTTTAGCTCGCTTATGAGTTTGCATCGTATATGCAAGATCTTCTGCTGCAGAAGCAGATCTCCTACTAGTTAGAATTGAGATTGGCTTATGGATTCCTTTTTTAGATCCTACTAAGGGAAGGGTCCACATTTGCTGCATTTCTCCAGTATCTTTATCTTCAAATGTGTAAAGTAATTTTCTTTCATTACCAAAAAAGTAACTAATAATAATTTGGACAAATTCGGCATGGCCTCCACCATTATTTCGGACATCAAATATAATTCCGAGTGTATTTTCTAAAAATTTCAATCCTCCTAAAATAGTTTCTCCAAACAGTTCCGGCTCGGGAAATTCATCTAAGCGAATATAACCAATATTACCTGGTAATCTCCGTACTTCAACCAAGTTCCCGTTTCGATATCGTTGAAGATCAAAATAATCTTGCGTTTGTACTTCGGAGTTTGTAGGATCTTCTTGACATGCTGCACATAACTTTGCCTTTTCGGGATTGTATTCAAGGAAAAAATGTAAATCATTGGAAAAATTTTGTAATTCTTCAGTAAGAGTTTGAGCAAATTTAAGTGGTGTGGTGAAATATGCATGATTTTTATTAAAAGTAGATGAAGATAGATGAATTGCTAATTTATCTGCCATATCTGGAAAAATATATTTATTTTTTACTAATTTTCCTAGTTTCTGTAACAATTCAGCTGGTTTTGCGGGTGTCCAGTAATTTCCTATATTATTTATATCATTCTCATTTTTTGAGATTAGTTCTTGCATTGTAAGAATTAATAAATTATTCTAGTATTAAAATATTTATATGAATAAATTTCAAGATCTACTCACCTACGAACAAAAAGCCGTTCAAATTCTCACAAAGACAGAGCTAAATCTTCTGTTGGATACTAATTATTCCATGATTTTTAAATTTCTTCGGAATTCCCCGAAAACTATTGAAGAAATCATGGAAATTTTTAAAGAAACTCCATCCCCGAAGTCAAAAAAGACTTTATACCGTTATCTAAGTTTTCTCACGAAGAAAGGACTAATAAATATTGCCGGGAAACGTGTAGTGGTCCATCCGGATCAAAAGCTCTCCAGTTTTAACTTATATATCCGCTCCGCCAAATTTTATTTGAGTCATAAACATATTTCAAATGATACTCGAACG
Source organism: Candidatus Lokiarchaeum ossiferum (assembly GCA_025839675.1). Classification (GTDB taxonomy): domain Archaea; phylum Asgardarchaeota; class Lokiarchaeia; order Sigyniarchaeales; family Promethearchaeaceae; genus Lokiarchaeum; species Lokiarchaeum ossiferum. The sequence goes on along the minus strand of CP104013.1, from coordinate 2,500,466 downwards.
GATCCAGAAGTCAAACAAATTATCACCCAATACTCTACTGGAATGCAGTGCTTCCTAGAGATTCTTTTAAAAACAGAGTTCCAATCGACTCGTTTTTTAGAGCAGATGACTAATCTCATTATCAAAAAGGAAAATGCTCTAATGGAATTGTTACAAACGATTCCGATAGAAAAACTTGAAAAAATCAAAAACATTGAATATTTAGAATTGAATCGTGTATTGGAATCGGTTTTATGGGTGAATATGATTTATAATACGCCGGATATTCATGAAAAAGTTATTAAACTTCTCCAAAAAACTGAATAAAACATTGCCAGATATTTTTGAAGACATTGAGAAAAAGATTAAAATTGAGGAAGAACCATATTTCAGTCTGAGCAAAAATCATGAACTCAAATTGGATTGACGAACATAAAAAACTGTTCATTATTGGACTTGTTGCTATTAGCTTTATCATTTTTATTGTAATTATTGTGTTAATTTTAGTTAACTGGAGGATTTTGGCAGCTATTGGTTTAGTTGCACTTTTTGTGGGTATTCCCGTTTTTTTTCAAACCTATTTCAAGAAATTGTATTATTTTACTAAAAATCGTAATTATTACCCAAATAAGAATGAAATTGATCCCTTAATTCAAAAATATAAGATTTTAGTGGCCGTCATTGTGGTTGAGACGTTTGTAAATCCTCCCACCTTTTATTTTGTCTTCAAACGGGCACTTAATAATGAAGACATCTTTCAAATAGATTGGCTTTCCCAACTTGATCTTGATATCGCACCATTTCTCATAACACTAATTGCGGCAATTCCTTTTATTATTGGAAGTTTGATATTTCACTTCGTTAACAAGAAATATGATTTTGTAGGGGAAAAAAGAATTGAAACTCGATTAAAAGAAACAATAAATAATGCAAAAAACTCAAATTCCTAGAAATCGACCTAAGAAGTGTTGATTACTATAATAGTTCTATGGCATTGTGAATCCGATCTAAACCTTCTTTCAAAATATGTCGAGGATAACCTATACTTAATCTCTGAAAACCTTCCCCGTTTGCGGTAAAATCACCTCCATCATAGGAAATGATACGAGCCTTTTTCAGGAGATAATTAAAGACATTATTCGGTGCTATTGGAATCTTTCGAAAATCCAGCCAAATCACCGGTGTTCCTTCTCGCTGAATGAGATCAATGTTCAGGGAATGTTCGCTTAGATATTCCTTGACAAAATTGAAGTTTTGGTCTAAATATTGTGTCAATAAATCGACCCAAGGAGCACAATGATCATAGGCTGCTTGCATTCCATGAATCCCAAAAACATTCGGTGCATAAATAAACTTCTTATCATAATACTCGAAGAAGGGTTTTCGAAGTTCCGCATTTTTTATAAAGATATTTGCGATTTTTAGTCCTGATGTATTGAAAGTTTTCGTCATTGAACTTAAAACGATTGATTTAAGTTCATCATTCGAAGAAATTGCTGCTATCGAGGTATATTTATGGCCTTTCGAGAGTAAATCACAATGTATTTCATCGGATATAATCATAACGTCATAATTCATGCACAAATTTCCCAATTGGGTCAATTCTGCATGAGTCCACACACGTCCAATTGGATTGTGGGGATTGCAAATAATTAAAACTTTAATCTGATGGGTTTGAAAGATTTTCTCTAAAGCTACAAAATCCATTAGATATTTCTTTTTTTCATAATATAGGGGGATCATGACCAGATTTCGATTTTGATCCGAGACGGCTTGCGCTAATGGGTGATATATGGGTGTAAAAATCGCGATTTCCTCTCCTGCTTTAGTATAAAATTGGATCGCATTTCGTAAACTGAATATTACTCCTGTTGAGTATAGAATTTCCTCTGAATTATATTTGATATTATGCCGAGATTGATACCAATTGATCACAGAGTCATAATAATCTGATTTCACCAAAGTGTAGCCATAAATTTCATGTTTACTGCGATTTTGCACACACTCTACTATTGGATATGGGCAAATGAAATCCATTTCTGCATGGTTGAACGGGAGAAGATCTGCCGTCTTAAAGCGTTCAATCATATAATCGGGGTCCCATTTAATGGATTTTGTGGGTGTTCGATCCAAATATTTATCAAAAAGGTCCATCGAAAATTCCATGATAGAAAATAACATTGGAATTCAAATAAACATCTCGAAATATTTTAATCAATTAGATAGGTAATTGAATAAAAAAGAAGTGACATCTAAGAATTTATTAATGTGGATTGTCACGTTGTAATCGGTCACCGCATGAATTTATTTTGTCTTTTTGGATGGTGAACTCTTTGGAGTTTCACCTTGATTTCGCCCCTTTAAGGGGTTTATCTTTTACAAACCGGTTTGGTTTGCTGTTCATGCGGGACCTCTTCTGGGATAATTTTGTCTTTTTGAATGGTTTTGTAAACCTTAATATCACTCTCCTGGTTTTTAGGAATTATGAATAATTTTGAGCCTTTCCAATTTAGGATTGCTCTATTACAAATATAGGTTGGCCCATATATAAGTATTTTAGAAAAATTATCCGCCAGTAGCATGAAGTAAACAGATATACTAGAAAAATTATCCGCTTACCAAAAAAAGTATAAAGATATTGTGCTTTTTTATTCTATAGTCACAATTTTGTATTTAAAATGCAAAATTACCTTGAAGATTGGATTGCGAGTATTTTGTAGTTTATTATGAGTATCGAATTTCTGAAGAATTGATCCTCAAAAATGCGGATTTGGTGTGTTTTTTCTCCATTAATATTTTCAAATGATTAGCAGCGTTCAGTGATGTTGAAAACGGGATGCCTCCCAATTCTTTCACCAAAGAAAACAATTCCTTATCAAAAATTCTGACATAAACTTTTATAAATCCATAATTTTGAACCAGATTTGTCAAAAGGATTAAAGATCGTGTAAATTTTTCTTCATTATTCCAACAAATAAAACATTGGGTTACTTTTCGTAATTCTACACTATTCTCGAGATACTCCAGAGTACAATCGGCTGTATTCAAAGTTGAAATTTGCGATTGTTCCTTCCTGTTAGGATATTTTTCATCTTTAAAATGATCAACCATAATAACTTGACGCTTTGGGCGATTACCTATAAGTTCTGCAATTTTTTGCCCCATATGATTATTTCCAATAACAAGTGCTGTTCCATAGATTGATTTGGACCATCGATCAATATCCTGGATCGTCCAATCCGATGTTGAAAAGATAGTTGCTTTTACCGGTGCACGTTGTAGGAATTGTGCTAGTTTTTTTTCAAAAACTCGAGCAAATATTTCGCAATCGGGGTTTAGCTTCCTTATTCGATAAGCTATCGTAATGGTTTCTCTTGTATCGTTAGATAAAATGATTGCTTTCTTACAATTTAGTATTCCTGTTTGAATTAAGTTGTTTTTTTCAGTAGGATCCCCAATTACAACTGGTTCTCCACTATTTACTAATTCATCAACATTTTCGGTGTTTTGGTCAATGATGGAGTATGCTTCTCCTGCAAATTTTAAATTTTGATAGATCCGTTCTCCAAGATGATTATAACTAATAATCACAGTATGATCTTTTTGAATTTGGGCATAAATTTGACATGTGGTGATTGGATTATATTTTTCCATGAGACTGCTTAGGATGAGGGCAATAATAACTTGAGATATAACTATGGTCCATAGCATAGTGTAGATTTGCGAAAACATTGAGGGTGTTTGAGGATCTATAATACCAAAAATTAGGAGTAATAGAGTATTGATATCTGTTGACGATTCAGTAATCGCAAAATAGATTAAACCCATTAAAAAGAATAGGAAACAGATAAGTAGAGGTACCTTAATCTGTTTTATTTTTAATTTAAACGTTATGAAGTGTTTATTAGGTGGCATTTTATTATCAAAACCTGATGTAAATATGGAGCGATTGAGTTTATCTCCAAAATTCATTTTTTCCGTTCGACATGTATCTTTATACAATTCACCTATCTATTTCTCCCCCTAGAGTATCTCAAGGCAACTCATGGTACCATATGTTTTAGGGCTTATTGCTTGCACAATACTTATAAATGACTGGACGAATATGTAATTATGGAAAAATGGTCCACTGACTCTCAAAGATTTGTAGAACCACATTTAACACAGAGTTCGACTAATGAAGGAGGTTCTCAAGAAGAAATTGGGGAATATGCATCTGGGGGTTCAGAAGAAAGCTATCAAGAGCCCGCAATGGTTAAAGATGTAAATGGGCCAACTAAAAATTTATTTGCCATCATTATTATATTGGGAATCGGATTTCTAATTACTTTAGGCTTTACGAATGATATTCGGTATTTGTATATCATCGGTTTATCTCTTTTGGGGCTTATAATTCTTTCAGCAATTGCCGGAATTCTTAGAAGTGGAAATGTTAGTTTTTGGGAAATTTTTTTGGTGCGGGATCTCATTGAAATATTGGGTTATATAATAATGGGGATTATACATTTAGTCATCTCAATTATTTCGGATTCCTAAGTTTGAATTCGTGAAGTAATTGTTTTGTCTTTTTTATCGTTTTTATTGTTGAACCGGCCATTATCAATAAATGGGTCTAAGTTAGATATTGAACTTGAGTTTTGAAAGTATGAATGTGGGGTGAAAACTTAGAATCAGTAGGTTTTTTTTCAAATTTCAAGCAATCTTCTTCCAATTCTTCTTTTTTATTTGAAAAAGCTTCAAAACACGCATGTTCATACATGGTAAGAATTTGTGGAAACATAGTTAATACTTAGTTATCAGTCTATAAAAATATTTTGAAATTATAAAATTGGGCTAAGACTCGATTAGTGGCATGTAAATGTGTTTATCATTTATAATAATCTTGAAAAAGATATAATATATCTTAGAATTATTTGAATATGAATTATAAAATATTTTATGAATTAATAAGTCTTGAATGTAGTATTCACACTAAATTAGAAAATTGTGGTATTTCATTTATTTTTTAGATACCTTAGAAACTTCATTTAAATATTATTTTAAACCTATTCAAAAACTTGTGAAATGAGTTAAAAATCCAAATATGTGTTGATTTCTGGTGAAGACTAGTTTTGGGTCAAAAAGAATAAAAAAAAGAATAAAAGGCGCATAACTTTCTTAATGTTTTGCGTATTTTGCAAGATTTTTCCTTTTCAAATTAGACCATACTCCAATAAAAGCGTAAAATAGAAAAAGCGTCAAGAAGAAGTACATTTCCATATTAATTATCATATAGATCATACAAATACCACTACAAATAATGCATGCTAAATGTGGAATTTTAAATTTTGGCCGATAAAATGAAAAAGTCATAACATTTCCTAATATAACAAGTGTTATCGCTACATAATTATTTAAACTCAGCATTTCTCCAAAAAATGCAATAGTTGCTATACTTGCTCCAAAAATTGAGAAAATTAGTGGAAGCAATGCATTTTTTTCCTTTCTAATTACAAATTCACAAAAAGGGCAGATGTTCAATTTTTTGTTAATATTTTTTTCACATTGGGGGCAAGGGGCCATCATTATTTAATAATCTCCTTAATATTCCTCAAAATCATACTATATTATATATCTGTAAATAAAATACAAATTTGAATATATGCAAATCGAAAAAGAATCCTAAACTAATAATAATGAACTTCTTAATTTTTTAGAATTTTTGATGATCTTCAATAGATTCCTTTAAATCTTGAGTTAAACTTTCAAAAATATTGAAACGTGCTTTTTTTAAAAAAATCGCACCTAACTGGGAGACGTCATTCACGCTTTCAAACTCTTTAAAAAAAATGGTTTCCAATTTATCACGATCATATAAAAGAGGGCTCATTCTTTTTGGAAAGACATAGCAAATTATGACGAATATATTTCCCTCATTTCTCTCAGATATTTGAGTTGTATCTTTTAACTGGGTTGTATAAACAATTGCCCGGAGAAATGTTTCTCCAAATGGAAATGGACCAAAAAAACCTTTGTGGTACTTATGCCCTTGGCCAAAGTTAATCGTATACAGCAACCCCATTTGCATTACAATGTTATACCACTGAGGATCATTAATATCTAAATTATCTACCGCGTTAATCATTGTTCCCGTTTTTTCATGAATTTTATAAGTAACAATAAAGGTTTCTTCTACATCTTTCTTGGTTAAAATATTTTTAATGAATGAGGAAGTCACTTTCCTTAGATCTTCTAATGCTATGGATAACGTAAATCTTTGTTGTTGAGGTGAAATTTTTGGATATGCTGAACTTTGTTCAATGAAGGAAAGTCGTTCTTGAATTTCACGCATTTTTGTGTGCATACCAATCTTTTCAGCAATTTCTTTGGCTTTACGTAAAGATTGATTTGCTTGATCATGTTGATTTTGAGATGATAATAATACACCTTCAATTACAAGAGCTTTCAAATATCTTGGGAGCAATTGTTTTTCCTTTGTCATTTTTAAAGTTTGTTTTAAATAATCATTTGCTTTCTCAAAAAAAACGTATTTTTTATTGTTTTGGTGGTATTGCGTTAAATAAATTTGAGCAAATAACAAGCTTGCATCAGAAATCATGCATATATCTTGAGTTTTCTTTGAAATCCATAAAACTTCATTTAAAAACATGATAGCTTCATTGAAATTATTGTGATTAATATTGATTCGGGCCCGTTGAAGCAACACATTGGCATGTTCAAATTCTGATTCTCTCTCCCGGGCTAGATTATCTGCTTCCATCAAATATTCGTATGATTTGTTTAAATCTCCTAAAGATTCGTGAATCTCTGCGAGTAGCGTTAAAACATCACATTTGTACTCCAATACTTGATTTTCATTTGTAATTTTTAATGCTTTTTCTAAATCTTTTTTTGAGTCTAATATTTGGCCTTTAGCAAGCCAATATTTTGCTGAACTGTAATAAACATCAATTAAACCGAAAGGGTAATTAACTTTTTTAAGATTTTTTAAAGCTGATTTTAAATATGTGAAAGCGGTCTCAAATTGACCAAGTTCCACCCAATAGTTGGCGAAATCACTTGAAATCGTTCCAATGTGTTTTTCATCATTATGCTCTACGGCAAAGTGTAAGGCTTCTTCGAAATTTTCTTTAGCTTTTTCAAACTTTCCCATTTCACGATATGAATCCCCTAAATTCTCTTGAAAAATCATTCTGGCAAAATAATAATCATTTTTTTTGGAAATTGCTACGGCTTGTTCGTAGACCTCAATTGCTTTGGCCATATCTCCACGAGAATGGTAAATTAATCCAGAATTTCCTAAGGCATTAACGTATCTTGCTGACTCTTTATTTTCCGTTAAATCCAATGATCTATTGTACCAGTGAATCGCTTTCTCATATTCACTTTTTTGATAGTATAAAACAGCTAAAGTGTTGGAGGCTTTCGATTCTTTTTCAGCTAATTTCAGATTTTGGTATATTCCAATTGCTTCTTTTAATTTTTTTTTTCCTTCATCTAAATGGCCTGTATCTATACAGACATTTCCTACACCTTCTAACGCATCAGCATAAAGTTCTTTATTGTTAATAGTCAAAGTTTCCTGTAACATCTTTCTATATAATAAATCAGATTCTTTTACTCGAGATAATACCAAAAAACCGTATGCAAGTTGTAAATTACAAATGATTTTTTGTTCAGGAGAAAGGCTCTTTTGTTGTAGAATTTCTTGAAGAAATTTTACTTCATCAATGGGTTCTGTTTCATGCAAATTTTTAGCTTTTTCAATAAAATCAGAAAATTTTTTCTTAGAAAGCATATTGATCCTTCTCCTCAATTCCCCTTCTCAGATTAATGTATTAATCTGAAATCCTAAATATATTTCGTATTATTCAGTCGGAAGTTTTTTCTAAAAAACAGATGAAAAAATATAAATCGAGGTTTGTTTAAAAATTAAGTGACATTTCAAATTGAGGGGAAAAACTTTCAAAACCCATTTGAGTGAAGAAGTATTTTGAGCATTTTGAACTTTCATCGAGGTTAATTAAATGGATTCGAGGAGTGTTGGGGGAAAGTTCAATCAATTTCTGTAATAATTTTGATCCAACTTTCTTCTTCCGATGGGTTGGTGCTATTGCTATTTGAAGAATGCCACCTGATCGGGGTTCAATAACTCCATAACCAATAATTTCAGTTGAAAGGGAAACTGTCATAATTTTGAAACTATTTGGAAGTCTCTCTATTGAGTCTATAGAATTTTGCCATGAAGGAGTGACATCCCAGAAAGTTTTTAATAATTTCCAATCAGGATTTGTTATAATTGAGAAATTTAATTTCTTTAAAAAGTCTGAATCCGGGATGTTGAATTTTATTTTTTCCTTTTCTGCAATAATACAATCAAAATGTCGAATCACTTCAAATCCTTTACCTTTGTATAGTCTAATTGCAGGTTCATTGCCTTTCATAACTTCCAAAAGATATTGACGTACTTTATTTTGGATCAAGATAGGTGTTAAATGTTTAAACATCTCTCCTCCTATTCCTTTTCCTTGTTTTCCTTGAATTACTCCAGTTCCACAATCATATGCAGTAAGAACTCCATTCCATTCTCCAACGCCATTAAGAATGAACCCGACAAGTTTTTGATCCTCAAAAGCACCAATTGATAAATTGTAGTTTACACCACGCAATTTATTAATTTGTTCAAATCTTTCAATCGGAAATTCCATTGGAACCTCATATTCTGAGAAAGCATCATTATGGGCTTCTAAAATTTGTTCTACAGATATAGTATCTAAAGTGCGAAAATCCATAATATCCTAAATGAATCTGATTTTATAAACATTTCATAATCATTCATAATATCGAACGTTTAAGCAGTCCACAAAAATTTGCTCTTTTGTTTTACTAAACTTACTTTTCCTTCTTGGTGAAGCTTCAAAGTGTACGCTATACCCCATGTAACTGCAGGTGGGATAAAAAATCGACGCATTATTGCGCTATATCGATGAAATTTTTCATTAAATAAGTTTGTAATTTGATACACATTCATATTTTTTCCTTGAAGTTTTGTTGGGATTAAATCCAAGGTAGAATTGATCGTTTCTAAAAATTTTCTAAATCTGGCTTTTTCATCCCACCAATTAGAAATTTCCCATTCATTTGGTTGTTCTCTCCGAATATCTCCATGTCCTCGAATTGCTCGATGAATTTGGGTAGAATCGAAAGATATTATTTTTTTAATTGAATGAATCATCGCATTAAGAGAAAAAGGATTGGGATCGATCCATGGGGTATTTGGAACAAAATCTGCCAAATAGAGATTCTTTCTACTATCTAAAACTGAAATATGACCTTCAGTATGTCCAGGAGTGTGTAAAATATTTATTTTCTCATTTCCCAACCTCAATCTTATATCGTGCTTAAAAGTGCCATCGATTCGATTAGGAAATTGAATACTTTGAAAATATACATTACTGAATACTGAATAGTAAAAAGCGTATAGATTAATTGTCGATTTTTTACAGTTGTTGTAGTGCAATCCTTCCTTCCATGTTTTTGGGAGCAAAAATGGAAGACGAATTACTCGGGCATCTTTTTCATGGCAATAAGTGTTGATATGGTGAAAATTTTGTTGAACTTGGCGAATGTTTGCATAATGATCTTGATGGGCGTGTGAAATCAAGAGATATTTAACTGTTTTTAATGGTATTCGCTCTTTATTCAGAGTATGAATTAATTTATGGATTGAGGGGTTATCTTTTTTTCCACTTTCCAATAACGCCATTTCATCATCCGTTTTGATTAAGATCACGTTAGAATTAATTCGATAATGATTATTTGGGCGAAAGATGATGAAATCGGGATCCTTAATGATTTTTCCAAAATGATTAATGCGGTTTTTTTTCGATTCTCGCGACATATTCCGTTTTCGAATCCTTAATAATAAGAAATTGAAAACCCATTTACCATTTTTGGTTTTAAAAACAATAAAAAAAAAATTCAGTTATTTCTTCAAAGAAATTTTGTTGGACTTAATCAAATAAATGAAATATCCAAGTCCAGATAGCAAAATTGGAATTCCAATTGCACTACCTATAGTTATTCGTTTCATGGTTAATTTATAATTATAAATAGCCTCTCTCATTGCTAGACACGTTTCATTGGTTGGCGCTCGAGTATAGCCTCCTCCGTTCCGTCCTCCTCCTCCCCCTCCAGTAACAATGCGTCCATCGGTCACTACTCGTTCTGTGACTGTGTCTGCGCCTGCTTCTGTAACCATTGCATAACTGCCTCCAAATAGTGCCACATCCTTCCCTCGTAGTACATTATGCGCATTTGCTAAAACTGCTTGACCTATGCAAATTGTCATAAGAACTAATCCGCGATTATCTGCTGCGCGAATTAAATCTTGAACTGTTGATGAGCTTGATAATCCTTCCCAATGTCCTCCACTTGGTACGATTAAACAATCATATTGTCTGAGAGAACTTTTTGAAATACTTGGTATAGTTAAATTACATGTTTCACTCCGACTTTCCCTGTTAAAGCATCCGCTTACAGTTGTTGAAAAACTCGCCGTAGTTATACTCCAATTCCAAGATTCTAAAATATCTTTTATATCATAAAAATTCCAACCATAGCCCGTTCCAAGAAGAATTAGTGCGGAATATTCTGGATACTCTATATTTTCCTTATCATCGGCTTGAGATTCTGCCCCAGCAAAATTAAAATTCAAAAATAACGTTATTGTCAAGGACAAAATAATCACTTTCTTAATTTTTATTCTACCCATGCTTTTATTCTGATAAAAATCTTATTTAAATAATCTTAAGCTGTTCCTTTTTTCATTCATTTTTTCTTGAATACATCCCATATGTAACAAATCTGTCACCAATCGATTGAACAGAAACAATTATTTACAGAAAAATCGAAATTTAATTAGAAGTACTTGTTTTTTCAATAAATCAATTTAACTTGGCTCCATATGAAGACTCGAACATTCAAAATTGCAATCCTCGGGGATGGGGGTGTAGGAAAGACATCACTCATTCGGGCAAAATGTCATAAAAATTTTGATGATTCATCAGAAATGACAATTGGTGTAGACTTTGCGTGTGTCCCCTTTGAGGAAAATGAAGAGGATGAAGATAATTCTGCTTTTTTAGCTTTTGATTTAGGGGGTCAGCAAAGATTTCATTTTATTCATGATGCATATATAAAAGGAACTAAAGCTGCTATCATTTTATATGATTTAAGTCGTTTTCAAACCTTCGACAATATTACTACTTGGCATAAATTATTACAGAATGAAAATCCTCGAATACCGATTATAATTGCTGGAACTAAAGCAGATTTAGTAGAAAGTGATACTATTTTGGAATTCCAATCATATTGGGAAGAGATAAAATCTCAATTTTTGAATAATGATTGTTTTATTGATCATTTATTTGTTTCAGCAAAATCAGGGAAAGGGCTTAACGAATTATTCGAGAAATTACAAATAGTGACTTTGGATTCTTCAATGACAGCATAAATTTGTTAAAAAAATAAAAAATTGAACTTTATTGCTTAAGCAGTGAATTCAATTGTATTAGTAACACTATTTTTATCGATTTCAGCGATGCGGTTTAATTTTCCTTTTCGAAGAGTATGTAAGCGGAATAATCGTGAATTTAGGTTTTTATCCTTTGGAGGAAATTCAAGATCTGTAATTTCATAACTATTTGAAATAGTTATTGATTTCCACTTTGGGGGGATTTCATCCTTGAAATCTTTAGCCACCATATCAAGAACTAAATCTAAATTCTCTGGAGTGTTTGGAATTTTTAATGTGCAGAACTTTATTTTACCTCCGGGACTAGTTTCGTCGGGATTTTTACTTGATGGCCGTGGAGGCTTCATTTTCGTTTTAAGATCTACCGTTTTATCTTTCGATGCAAAGGATAATAAATTATAAACATACGGTGTTCCTTTTTCTTCTAAAGCCACTAACATCTCTTTGGCAACTGGAACGTTTGTTTTATTTATGGCGGAATAGTTCACAGCTTTCCCTTTACTCTTCACTGGATACCAAGCTTTTGAAAATCCTATTTTTTCTATCAAAGGTTTAAAATCCATGGCCCCAATGATATTTCCCTTCACCATTATTTCATCTTCAGGAATTAATTTTAACGCAATTTTGGTTGCTACATCTTCATATTCATATGAACACCAAATAGAAATTTTTGTTTTTGTTTGAGATACTTTAAATACGGGGCCGTCAAACATTCCTTTTGAATAACGAGTAAAATGCTTATGTACATCGGGGGCATCTTTCACTGGATCCTTTGGTTTTGGATTTTCAACTATTTTCATTAAGTAATGAGTCATTGTTATATTACACCTATAATCTTGGAAGCGTAGGAATTCCTATATATCTTACGTAATTGTTGAGTGCTTAAAGATTTAGTTTAATAAAATTTAAATAGCAAAAAGTGGTGAAAAAAGCAAATTATAATAAAATTTTTTACGAATGTGATCTTTAAATACTTACTATTTTTTATTGAGGTGTCCATAGAATTCCCACAGAAAAAAAAGAACTCAGTTCTACACTCAAACAAGTACTAAAAGATTTTGGAAATCAAGAAGCTATCAAAATTGCCAAGGTTTTGCTCACCGCTGATGATGAAACTACTGACGAAAAAATTGCAGAATTGACCAAAATTAAATTAAATATAGTGCGAAAAATTCTTTATATTTTAAATGAAAATAAATTGACTATATTCCGTCGGGTCAGAGATAAACGAAGTGGGTGGTTTGTCTATTATTGGAATGAAAATTTTGATTATCTTCCTATCTTAATTAAAGAGCGTGGTAATGAAGTGATTGAAAAACTTGAAATCCGAATGAAATATGAAGATCAAAATTATTTCTTCCATTGTAATAATGGATGTTCCCAACGTTATATCTTCATTGATGCGATGGAATTAAATTTTCAATGTCCTGAGTGTGCTGGCGGAATCTTGGAAGAAGATAGAAATGTTGAAAAAGTTAAACATCTCAAAGATACGGTTGTGCAATTACGTCAGAATTAAAAAAATAGAATAACATTTCTTTTTTATGGCTTCTCCTTCATTTCAAGTTATTATACTTAAAGAAAAATAATAAAAGTATTCAATCTAACAAGGTTGTTCTTGTTTTTTGGAACGATTTCGTAATTTCAGAATTAGAATGCTTATTGCGATGGTTGCTATTGATATTTGACCAATTGGAGCGATTAATTGTTTTGAAATTGTTATATTTAGGGTGTATTTAGTTTCTCCCTTTATTGGCATAACAACTAAAACAACATATTCTTTTCTTATACCAACATTTTGATAATAGAGGGTTAAAGGGTAGGTTTCACTTTCAGATTCTAAAAAATCATCAGCATATCCATAAAATACTGCCATTCCTCCTGTTTCTGAAGTACTATCATGTAAATCAAAGACTGCTTGCATATCAGCAATAGCATTTAAAGAGATTAGATAATACGTTACTCCTCCAAAACCGGGACCGTTAATTGAATCTGTGAAAATGGTGCTGGAACTAACTTCGATTGGATAACCCAACCAACTGCCTGGTTCTTTATGGAACTCAAAGCCATCTCCAGATAATACCTCTAAAATAAATAATCCTTCTCCAGCATAAGATTTAATTTGTATCCAAACGGTTTCATTTGAATATGCATCATACCCTAATACTTCGGGGTTATTGAAGGTTTCCATGGAATCTATTAATTCTACATCACCTTCTTCTGTTTCTCCATATAAGAAAAGATCAAAATCACTTGAATCGAAATGATTTAATGTGTTCAGTACAAAGTTATATTCGGCTAAATTCACCTCCACAATGAAACTTGATACGATATTGGTCATCATTCCTGCAAATGTTGTATTTTGGGTAAATTTATACGCGGTATTTAGAGTTGTTTCTCCGGTTAAATATGTCCCATTAAAATCACTAAGGAAAAAAATTGATGTATTGTAATCGATATCAGTATAGTTCACTAAATCGAAATTAATTTCTACAATACATACAATTTCTGTATTTGATTCGATTTCAAACAGATCGACTGAAAATGACAAGTTAATGGTTAAATCTGGACTAAAAACCCCATCAATCATACATTCTGAATTACTTGACGCTAATGATGTATTTTTAATATATAATTTAAAGCAAGGATTTATGATTGTTAAATCCCCGATATTTGTAAAATTAACCATCAAATCACCTGATTCTCCGCTATCCAAATTACCATCGCCATTACTACTTTGAGTTTCAATGATCTTTAAACCACTCCACTGGATCCCTAAATGTGCCATACTGTGATATTCTTTTAAGAAAGAAGTCCAATTTGTCATAAATGCGAAATCATAGCGCTGTTCATAATAATCTATCATACTCGCTGAATATGTTCCCGGAAAGAAGATTGACATGCCCGTTGCGCTATTCATATTAGTCTGTTTGAAAGAAATAATCATCTGATCGTAGGCAATTAATACATTTTTAGCATTATTTCTCCAAGTGGAGTTTGAAGATGTCTCTTGAATCAATGTGAGGAAATGTCCTAAATCAATCAAAAATGGATAATCCATTTCTAAAGCAATTTCTCGCAGTTGTTGCAACTCAATTCTGCTTTTAGGTGTTAAACCATTCAATAATCCTGTTGTAAAGGTTCCAAAAGCTTGAGTCAAGTTTTGAATTTCTGCCATAGAGATTAAAGTAATTGTTGTTGGAAAATTGTAGCCTACTTGAGAGCTTAAGGAAGTATAATAAGAATAGTAACTATTTACAATTAAATGTCCTAAATCCAAGCCTGTGAGAACGGAACCATTAGTTAACCCTTGTACTATTTGAACATAATCAAATCCTTGCCCTGGAATACTTTCTTGAGATGCAACAAAATAATCACAAAATTCTTTAAACTCATTAACCCATTCTACTAAATTCATTAAACAACAATCAAATGAAATCAAATCCCATTTTTGAATTCCTGAATTTTCGAATACTGGGAGAATTTCTTCAATTTCCAAACCATCAGCTTCACTTGTATCATCGGTTTCATTTATGGTAGAATCATCAAAACAGACACCATATTGACCTGCTCCATGATCCCAAAAATTGAACCCCCAATGATTTGCTGGATAGTTAATCTCCGCATATTGAATAAATTGTTGCAATGTGGTATTATCTCCCATATTAGGCTCAGATTTCCATTCTGTAGGGTAATTTAAGGCGACAGTTGTAAAATGAAATTGATCATAATCATTAGATATAAGATATAAATTTGCGGGTTGTTCATAACGATCCCATAAAACTAAAATGTTTATTTTTGCACCATTCACGAAACCCTTCTCCATTTCATTTAGATCTTCTACCGCTTCAGGATCGAGATCATTATCACCACAAAGGTATATGAGATAAGTCCATTCGTTTGATTCTGAATGTGATAACGGTGTCAATTCTTGTTGTTCATCAAAGATTGATGGACTATTTGTTACTATAAAGAATGGGAGTAAAATGCATGCAAAGAAAATCATTCTAATGTAAAAAATCTTTTTCATCTTAAGATATATAAGAATAGACAATTTATGATTTTTTGTAACCCCTTAGTCTTATGCCCAAAAGTTCAGAGTTTTTTTATAAAAAGGAAGAAGAAATACAATAAATTTCTAATTTCGATGAACTTAAATCCATTAGTTCATTTTTTCATTGACTTTTTAAAGGTGCAATTTCAAAAGATAATATATAGCAATTCTTACTAATTACTAATTAGGGATTTAAAATGTCAGAAGAAAATTATGTAGTCAAGATTAATACAGCTTTATCAAACAAACCGTTCTTTGTTAAAATCAGTAACCCTGATATGAGCATTGATAGAATTTTTTCTGAAGCGATTCAAACTTTAACGAATACGGGTCGACCATTAGAGAGTCAACAACTTTCACAGCTGTATGATCAGCACCAAATTTTTAATTCGGGGAAAACCATTCGAAAAGGGGATCTGTTCAAAGATTTGGCTCAAACGTCTCAATCTGTTGGAGATCAGAATGTGGTGGTTGCAGAATTGGATTTAGTGACCAGTCACTCGGGTGGAATGTAATTTCTTTTTTCATACTTCTTAATAAATCATATCATGCCTTTACTTTTTTCTTCCCTTTTCATAACCCTATGATATAACAATTTAATTTCATGGTCAGAAGTTTTTTTGGTGATCTTCCATTCATTTGGGTAGGTGTTAAAAATGGTTAATCCTAAAGTTAAAATGGAAACAAATAAGGGCACATTAATGATAGAATTGTACCCAGAACATGCCCCTGGAACTGTCGCAAACTTTTTGAAGTTGATCAATAAGGGATTTTATGATGGTCTTACTTTTCATCGAGTAATTCCTCAATTTGTAATTCAAGGAGGATGTCCAAATGGAACTGGTACTGGTGGTCCCGGTTGGAAGATTAAATGTGAAACTGATGGAAATCCGCTGATCCACAAACCTGGTGCTTTAAGTATGGCGCATGCAGGCAAGGATACAGGTGGAAGTCAATTTTTCATCGTCTTAACTCGCGAACACACTGCCCATTTAGACGGTAAACATACAGTTTTCGGACAGGTTGTTGAAGGACTTGATTTGATAACTTCCATTAAACAAGGCGACCGAATGACCAAAGTCACCCAAATTGAATGATCCCATTGATTTCTATCTTTTTTGTACTTTTCTTCAAACAACCAAACCAAATTCTAAAATTCTAAGGAGTTATTCTTAAAATGCCTCAAATTTTCCGTGCTGCTAATCTTGTAAGAGAATTGGATAAAGAAGACCTTCGTATTTTAACTGGAATTGAATTGGGGATGCGCCGATTCCAATTTGTCCCTGTGGAACAAATTAGTTTTTATGCCCGAATTAATCGTTCTGAAACTCAATTTAGATTGGATAAAATTCATCAAATTGGTATTTTACAAAGAAGTTCTCAGTTGGGATATATCGGTTATCAACTAATTTCTGAATCTTACGATGTTTTGGCACTAAATGCACTCGTTGAAAAAAATATTGTAGTTGCCGTAGGTGACGCTATCGGGCGGGGAAAAGAATCGGATGTTTTTTTTGGAAAAACTCCCGATGGAAACGATGTGGCTCTAAAAATTCATCGTATTGGTCAAACAAGTTTTCGTAAAGTAAGGAAACTTCGCAATTATGTGAAAAATCGTCGTCATATTTCTTGGTTATACGTAAGTCGCCTATCTGCTGAAAGCGAATATGAAGCATTGAAACGAATTGAACCTTTAAATTTGAATGTTCCAAAAGCTCTTGGCCAAAACCGGCATATCGTGGTTATGGAATTGATCGATGGCAATGATTTAAGCTTGATCCCTCCGTTAACGGACCCTATGGATGTAGTCAATCAAATTTTGCGCATTGTTGAAGCTTTATTTACCGAAGCCCACTTAATTCATTGTGATTTAGGTGAATTCAAT
Organism: Candidatus Lokiarchaeum ossiferum; assembly: GCA_025839675.1. Lineage (GTDB taxonomy): Archaea > Asgardarchaeota > Lokiarchaeia > Sigyniarchaeales > Promethearchaeaceae > Lokiarchaeum > Lokiarchaeum ossiferum. The sequence goes on along the minus strand of CP104013.1, from coordinate 2,483,012 downwards.
ATTGTAATGGCTGCCGATGAACAAGTTCAATTGATCGATTTTCCTCAATGGGAAGAGTCTACCCATCCAAATGCTCTCTCTTATCTGGCGCGAGATCTGCAAAATATTCAGCACTTTTTCTTGAAAAATTATGAAGTTACCTTTGATGTAGATGAATTTCTTGATAGAATGTTTGGTTCTGAACGATCACAGTTAGAAAAATATTAAATCAAAATTTTGCGTTATATCTAAATCTACTCTTTCTTCTTGGCAATGAATAGCCAATCTTCAGAATATTCTATTTTTTCTGGTGAATGTGGTTTAATTTCTTGGACTTCCTCAAATTTTGCAGATAAATGGCGCTCTAATTCTTCTTTTTCGATTGATTTTCGAAGATAGCTAATTCTTTGAATTCCGTTATTTTTACTAATTCGTTGCATTTCTTTTAACCCTTGAGCAAGATGGGGTAAGTTTTGTAAAGTTGTAAGAGCGAACACATTCGAAAAGCAAGCTGATCTAAAGGGTAAGTTTTCTCCATCACAACAAATTAAATGGGTACCCTTTACTATTGCCTCGGATGATGTAAGGTGATTTTCTATCTTATGGTAAAATCGGTTTAGCATACTTCGAGAAAGATCTATTCCTACAATACGAATAGGATCTGGCGATTGTGATATATGGTGTTGTTGATAGTTGTTTTTTTGAAGAAAATCCCAGAGTAATCCAGTTCCTGCTCCAAAGTCTAATATGTTTTCACCTATTATGGGATATTCCTGTGTAAGATTGTTAAATTTTTCAAATTGCAAATTATAATACCGACGATCATAAGTTTCTACATAACTGAGCGAATTATACCGTTCTTTCATCTTTTGCTTTTTTGTTTTCTCCAATTTTTTTCCCTGATTATATTTTTTTTGAACCTTCCTTTCCATTAAAAACAAACTTTCTTCCTATAAACGTTTTAAGGATGGAAGCATTTATTTAGACCATATCAACCCCTAGGGGAGAAGAATTAATAATGGCTTATAATAACTCACGAAATCCATTGCGTGCTTTGCAAAAACGTATCGGTCAAGAAATTGTTGTTCGGTTAAAAGATGGCACCCGATATGTTGGGAATTTAAAAGAATATGATAATTTTATGAATATCATCGTAACCAATGCTGTTGAATTTACCAATAACGAAGAATCCGGAAAATTCGAAGAACTATTTGTCCGTGGAAATAATGTGTTATTTATCGAGCCCGAAGCAAATTAAGTGTTAACTCTCTTCTTATTCTTTTCATTTTTTATTTTATTACTCTTACTTTCATATTTTTGCCATTTTCTAATAATCAGAGAATTGAGTGGTATAATCTGCTCTCTTGTTGTTAAAAATCTTTACTGCTGGATGCTGAGAGTTTTTTTTAGATAAAAGACAAATCTGGTGGAAAATAAATACAGTAGATTTAAAATAATAAAAATTCAATTTAAAAATGAAATGACTCTTGAAAACCATGAAGAGGAAGAAAATTTAACTGCATCTCAATTTTTTAAACGATCAAAAGGTAAAAAAAACTTATCAGAAACTGAGAGAGTGAAGCATTTATTTTTTGCAGTTCTTTGGTTAATTGTTTTTGTATTTTTAGCATATGCAATTATATTTAAAGCTAGTGTCCGTAATTCTTATATCATTGGGGCAATTTGGGGGTTTGGTTTAATATGGTCCATATATCGGGATTTTAAAGGATTTCTCACTGGAGAAATGACAATTTATAAGGATCCTTCAAGTGAGGAAACCAAAGCACAAAAATTTTACACGAAATCTGGCACTCCCGCAAAACTTATATTGAAAACTTTAGTTTTAGGTTTGATTTACGCAGGATGCTTAGCAATTATTGGATATATGTTATATTTAAATAATGATTGGGATCAAGGAATTCTATTTGGTTTTGTCTTCAACATCGTGGGGGGTTTGATTCATCCATTTTTGAGTGGTTTATTTGACACAAAAAAGAAATCTGAAGAAGAATCGTCTGAAGAAAAAGCAGAAAAAAGTAAAATTCATCGAATTGAAGAATTTATTACCTATACTCACCAAGTTCCCATTGAATTTTATGCACATGGAGAAATTCCAAAATGTGGAACATGTTCAGATGATCTCTTTGAAACAAAATCTGTTTTGTGTAACACGTGCAAAAAACTTGTGTGCTATGAATGTGTTCCAAAAGTTTTTAGAAAAGAAGAAGAATTCTTATCAGCATCTTGTCCTTATTGCCATAAAGAAAAATCTCTTGAGATTGTTTTCCCAGTTGAGCAAAATGATGGAATTACCTTGTTTAAAGTTGTTCCTGATCAAGGTACTTTGATTTTATTTGGGCTTGGTTTAGTGTTGTTATTGGTGAATATAATTTGGGGATTTGAGGATCCTAACTATATAATATTGAGTTGTATTATATTATGGAATATTACTTGGCTTTATGCAATCCTTCGCCCCATATTAAAACATAAATTTCCTCCGAAAACAAAAATTCATTTTTATTCTATAATGGATGCCACTTTATTTTTCCTGTGGATAATTGTTGCATTTGATGCACTTATGATTTTTGTATTAACAATATCCCTCAATATAACTGTCCGGATCTTTTTAATAACCTTTTCAATTGGATGGAATTTGTTAGCATTTTATGGAATCAAGCACATTGCATTAGATGAAGTAAGGGATAGTTATGAGTTTATCAGAACTAAAGATTCCACTTTTGGAATGACAAAAAGAAAAACTACTGAAGAAACTGATTTGAAACCAGTGCAAAGTCGTATTCGATCTAGAACTGGATATTATGCTAAGGTTAGAGAGCAAAATAGGGAGAAAATAACGCCTTATTTCAAAATTATTCTTATTGTTACCCTTATTGGAATCGATGCGACGATATTTAGTTTAATCATAAATGATCTAACTGGGCTAGTAGCAAGACTTATTGCTGGATTTTTCTCGGCGCTGTGTACCATATTTATAATTTGGATCACTTATATGATTATTAAAGGAAAATTATTTCACGCTAGTCCATATCATATTCGAGATGAGCGTGCCAGCCGATATTGGAACTAATTTTTTTTCTCTAATATTTGATGAAAACAATTAATTAGTAAAGAAGTTTAACCTTCAGTTTTTAGCTTATTAAAAATGTAAAAACTGCAATCGGGTGAATAATTTTGCTCCCGTCCATCTAAAGTTTCGATATACTGGATTAATGGTTCTGGAGTATTGTAGATATCCGCATTTTTTTTTTGACGGCTTAAGGATCGAATTTGTTCAACAGTTTTTCCATAATAATTTTTGATTGTTTTTACTGTTAGTTTCGAAGGAAACTCATGTTGCGTGAGAATCCGAAATAAAAGGGCATGAACTACATTAATTGGCCAATCGTGGGCTAAAATTCCATAATAATTTACGAGATTTGTCTCTTCTCTCTCTGGAAACATCCGAATATCAAACCATCCCAATCCCGCTAGAAAATCCATTTTTGATTCTAAACTTTCAATTTGCATAATTCCACAGTTGGTCAAAATCATCATGCCCAAAGAATCTCCCACTTCAAATTGTTTATTCTCTGGCAGACTTTCTAATAAGTTTCCCCAGATTTTTTTGGGGTATAATCCCATTGGAGATCTATCATACGCTTCTATTCCTAAATTCGATTGGGTGACCACAAATTGACTCATCTGCAAATAAGTCCGTGCTTGAGTCGCTTGACGTAACCGAGTATTATCGCTTGCTTTTTTCAAATTATCTAGAATGCTTTGTTCGATACGAATAGTGAAGGCTTTTTTTAAATCCACCTTATCATTCTTGGAACCATCCCTATTTTTTTTTGATTTATCGGCTACCATGTTTCCTTCCCCTTTTTTGCTTTCAATGTTGCTATGATATATACAAAGAATGACCTTAAATATTTTGTCATCAAAAAATTTCTTTGAAAATGTAGGGATTATTTGAATGCTTGAATCAATTCTCGAATTGTTCTGCTGAATTGTCTTTTTGAGTTGAAAATATTTCAATACATCATCCTAAGGTATGCATTATCTTCTGAATCCGTAAATGGGTTCTTCCATTTAAAAATTATATAAAAAAACTCCAAAAAATTCAATCATGATCATAATCTATAAATAGATCGTCCCCATCTTCAAAATCGTCATCAACCTTTCTTTTTTGAACATGTTTGGGGTTAATTCTTCTTTTTTTTGCTTCATAGTCCCAATTTTTTCTTGATTTTTTTGGCAACTTCTCACCTCACATCACGTTTTTCAAATCAATCCCAATTTCTGAAAAAGTGCTGTCACAATTAAGGGAAATCCAATTGTGGCATCAACCCAAACACTTTGATGTGTCGCGTTCTTTGCATATTTACCCCATGAAATACTTTCCGAAATCGTACATCCGGAGAGGCCACCATCGTATTGTGTTGCTGTATGAAATCTTATACTATAATGATAGCCATTGTATTGTTTTCCCCCCGTACCTTGATCCATTTGATCCAAATATGGGAAAACTTGTTGTGCCCAATTGCGGGGAACTCCTCCGCCTATAATTATTGTGCCATAGTGTTCGTGCTTCCTGATCAAGTTTGCAAAATATTCGATATCCTTAAGCTCATCCAGGGTGATATTAATATCGTTGCGTTTTCGGTATTTCATCAAGTTTAAACCTAGCTCCGAATCGGAAGTTGCTCCACAAAATATTGGCGTCTTATTTTGATAAGCTACTTGTAATAATCCTCTTCCGGGTAGTTTTTCCCCTAAAAATTCGAAGAGTTCAGAAGGAGTAAGAACATGTTTTATCGATGGACTAAATTTTTCTGAAATTATTTGCAGTAATCCATCTTCAGCATATCCATATCCCTCTTCGGGTAAAAAAATATCATAAATTCGATTTATCCGGTGTTTATACAATTCAGCATCATCAACACCTTCAGCTCCGATATAATGGGCTTGATGTTCGGGTGTTGGATCAAAGGAATTTACTATTGAATGAATAATGTTTGCACCTGTTGTGACAACAGCATCAATAATGTGATGTTCAATCAATTGGCAGACAATTTCTTCCATTCCAGCTGGAACCATTGCTCCCGAAAGAGTCAGAACTTTTAGACATGACTCTTCTTGCACCATTTGGAACATCACATCCAATGCTTTTCCGAGATTTCGCCCTTGGAAAGACGTATGTGATAAAGCTTCGAACGCGTCTTGTACAGTTTTAACTTTTTTAGGATCGAATGGTTCTACTTTTGACCGTAACAGGTGTTTCGTCATTTTTTTCTCCAATTTATTAATCTTTATTGATTATTCTAGGATAAAAACTGCTGCAGCAATAACGGTGGTGTATTCACCATCTTTTTCAACAATTGCTGTTGCGGTTGTGCTTTTGGTTTCGATGATTTTGTCACTCAAGTGAAAAATCTCCCGTTTATCATCATAATTCGCATCAATATCAAAAGGAATTCCCAAAGTGCTTGCTAACATGGATGCTGCTAAGTCTTCCGCAAAATTACCTGCTGTATCTTCATCTTGCCCGAAAGAATGATGTTCACTTAGGTATCCATAGTGATTTTCGTCTCTTGGTTTTGCGACTCCAATCGAAGCAGACACGAGCCGATTTTTTTCATTTGAAGAATGTCGAGCCATTACACAAAATGTTATTTGTCCTGGCTTTATCCTTTTCATCCCTTCTTCCCGTGAAATTTCTTTGCAATTTGGTGGAAATATCGAAGATACTGTAACCAAATTCAAAAATGATATTCCTGCATCTCTCAATGCTGATTCAAACGATTGGAGTTCTTTTTTATTTCGTCCAACTCCTCTAGTGAAAAACAAAAATTTTGGTATCATTTATTCAATCTCCTGTTAGTAAAAAAAAATTATATTTTTAAAACAAATTTTGGGTGTAACTTCGCTTCTATAGTACCTAGTGAAAGGGATTCAATTTTATTAATGATTTTCTTTCCGCGATACAAGAATTGTGTTTCTGCTACATCGGAGAAGATTGTTATTCCATCTTCCATTTCTTGCTCACAAACAAAGAATCGTTCTCCATCAATTTCCAAAACCTTCTTCACACAATTTATGTGGGGCAAAGCATAACCTCCCCCATGTGGGAGAACATTAAGATTTTGTAAATGTGGCAGGACTCCCAATTTTTTCGCTCGATTTTCAAACCCAAGATCATCTATCTGTTCATCTGATAAATTAGGAAGTGCAGACACAATATATAGTGGTAAATCTGATCGTAATGCCACAGGAAAAAGTTTCCTTGAATCATCGGTAATATGTTGAGCTCCAAGCAATATCTCCCCATAAGATAGTAAACCTTGATGCATTGGGTTGGAAATAACATCGAATTTACCAAAAAGTAGTTCTGCTACCTTTTCTCGTTTCTCGGCTGCAAATTTTTTAGCATATTTGAAAAACTCAAAATATTCTCTTGCATTTGTACCATCCAAATAATAACTTGGACCAAAAGGTGTTTCTATTTTATTGCACATATCGTAAAGAGTTTTCGAGCTATCATAATATAGTCCAGGACCTTTACTGGTTTCATTTCGTAACTCGGGAACCGAACCATGGATAACAAACATATATTTTGGGAATTTACTGGGATCTCCGAATTCTTGATCTGTCTGGAATACATCAATAAAATGATTTCCCTTCTTGAAATCCCATTGTAGTTTGATATCATCAATATAACTGTCTTGTGTGATGATTGTATTGATTTGTTTTATTATTTCATCTGGTTTTGGAAGTTTGTCTAAACCGCCTACAAGCATTCCGCATGCATTAGGTTTGGTATCGATGAAAATAAAGGGATCTTTTTTATCCCCATATGTCAATTTTCCACCATATCCATAGCCTGATTCCCAACGCTTTCGATTTCGGGATATCGTTTCATCAGGAGTAGAAATAAATGTTGCATCAGAAACACCACCAAGTTGATTTTGGACATAATGCATCTTAGCCAAGCCATATTGAAAATTGTTCTTACACAAACTGGCTGCCCCATCATCAACACCTAAAGAAAAGTAGTGTTTCTTGGAATTTTTTAATATTTCCTCACGATCTTGCAAAATAGATTTTTGCATAAAATACATCATTCCTTCGCGAACTTAAATATAATTAAATGCTATAGTATTGTTCTGACTGATACAAATTAAAATATTCTTCAAACCCGTTTATTCGTTCAGAATATTAGCGTGAAGGCTTTATGGAGCAAAAGAAAGTTTTCGTTTTCTCTTCATTTTTTAATGAATTTGGATATTTAATACTTTCCAATGAAAATTGAAAAGGCGCTTTCAATCAAAAAAAAAAGAAATTAACCTCTCAATTTTTGATAGATATAGAGTAATCATTTATTTTCTTTCCTATAGAATCCATACAATTTGAGCAAAAGTCTATGTTCCAAGCCTGTGAAGCTAGTTTAATAAGAAAAAAAATTTTGTTATCCGGAAAATACTTGGGTCCACATTTTAACTACTTAAAATCTTCAAGCTGAAATGTGATTCTCTTTAATTGTCCTTTTCCTTCCCCTTTAGTTTTTCTTGGGAGTTTATTAATCATTTCCTCAGCTGCTTTTTCAATTGCCTTATCTAAAAATTCTGCCAGCTTCTCTTTTGCATCACCAGAAACTCTGATTTTTTGGTCGTTATGAATGAGAAGTTCCTTAATTTTTGAAATTCTTACATATTTTGCTGTATATACCATAATGAAATACCTTTTCAACTACGATGAATCACTAGTGATTCTGACGATACAATGATTTTCTCAAAATTTAAAGCTTTCTTTGCTTTCCATATGGTCTTCTTATCTATTGGGCAGTAATCCATTAGTAAAAACTATTCAGACCACCACAAATCGATTTTTACAAAGATAAATTGATCCGTTGTGGGTGATTTTCAAGATCACAAGAAATGTTTGCTAGTTTTTTTTACTTTTCCTTCCATTTTCCATGCGAAATGTTTCCAAGTAAAGTTCCCAATTGGGGTTCTATCACTTCATATAGCTTGTTAAATGCTGATTAAAAAATTTAATGTCTTTATTTTTTGCAAAGCTTTTGTAATCTTCAATAATCTTCATTAAAATATGTTTTATATCCAATTCATCGGAGTTTTTTTTAGATCACCTTAGTTGTAAGACCACCCTTTACTGAACTGTTTTTCAAACTGATTTTTTTTATATATAACTATTTTGCATTTCCATATAACTACTTAACTTTTCACCTAATTCATACTTTTTTCAAAGGATTATGCTTATAAATTTTGTGAAATTCTGAAAACTGTATCTTAAGGACAGTTTTGCTAAAAATTATGACCGCTTTTAGAAGTAAATTTTTCCTAGTATTAAATGCGCAAAACTGTGCTGAAATGGAGATAAAAAGATGTAATACAATGTCCACAAAGTATAAATAAATATTCTATGTGATACTTTATAATCAAGTATATTGTTGTTTGATCAAACACTCAATTAAGCAAATTATTAAGATTTTATAAAATTTTTAATAAAAAATTAAGAAATTGAATTCATACGATCATTGAACATAAAATCAATTTTTCTAAAAGTGTTCATTGATCGTCAAAGAATGTCAATGAATATTCACGATAAACATCCACAGACTTATATAGGCAAGTAACCTTTAACATATTAAATAAAAATAATATTTTTCATAATTGCAAAGCAAAGAAAAGAGGGAAAAAAAATGGAAATAGTTCAAGATATTGGAACAGTTAGTAACGATGGGGCGATCCTCAACTTACTCACGCCTGAATTAACGAAAATTGCCAAGGCATTATCTAGTGCAACACGGCAGAAGATTTTAAAAATTTTAAATCAAGAATCTATGGATGTATCACGAATTGCAGCTCATTTAGAACAAACAGAAGCAAACATCTCTGCACAAATTGCGATACTTCATAAGGCTGGTTTGGTTACTTGCAATTATCAGCCAGGTGGTCATGGTGTTCGAAAAGTATGCAGTTTAGCAGTTGGCAAACTTGAAATTTCTCTTTTCTAATCTGTAAAAAGCATCTTTTTTCCCCCTTTCTCTTGAATCGTTTCAACTTAAGTATTTACATTGATTTTGAAATTAGATAGGCATAATTTATTTTTATCTGGTATAGAAATTGAAATATTACATTTTTTCTAAACAAAATCTCACGAGTTCTTTAAAATCACGCAATAAAATTTTAGTTTCATACAAAATTGAAATTTTTATCTCAGTTCTTTTCTTTTTTTTTTCAAATATTGAAAACTATTGGAATTTTTCTAGAAATAATTCGAAAAAAAAACAAGAATATTCCAAAAAGACGATCAATTGTGTACAATGTAATCATTCTGAAAACGCTTAATTATTAATTATCCTTTCAAGTATATCCTTTTTCCATAAATTGGGATGGCAAACACAATATCCGGTCATTTCAAAAATTTATTTTCTTTTTTTCTCCTCCAAATGTTCTCTATTCGGATTTCCCATAAATTCTGGAAAATTCTGGAAAATCAGTGAATTACACTTTTTTAGCTTTCTAACACTAAGTAATCTTTTTTGACTAAAAATATGAATAAATCTTTCTATTTCCAAAAAAAAGGTATATTCATCATATCTAATCATATTATGTCATAGATACAAGAAGAGGATATTTTTTTCCTTTCGTTTGTGTCTTTTTCTCAATGTTTTAGAATTAAGAAATATTTGTGGGATATTGGAAGTGTTGGGTTGAAATGACATAGAAAGTCAAACACATTTGCGTATTCTCATCTAATAATGTATAAATGACATGACAAAGCATATTCTGAAATAGATCAAGAAAATTCTTCGAATTAATACTGAACCATCTGAAATTTCCTTCTACTTCAAGCTAAAAAAGATTTCATCTAAAAAATGTTCAACTATTAAAAATAAGGGGAATAAACTCATTTCGGAGAAAATCACGTTCACAATTGGATAATTGGTTTGATTGTTTGTAATAATCGGGATCTTCTGTTGATTTGAGCATAATATTTAGCAAAACCAAATTATGGGTAATATCTTCTCGAATCATCGTTAGATTAGGAAGATTGTTTTGCTCTGCCTCTTTCAATTCTTTCATCAAGGTAATAATTTGCTCAGAAACAAATTTCACATAATCCCCAGTCATTTGTTCTAAACACTGCGATTGAAATTCCTGAACGATTTTTTCATAGTAGCACATATGGATCCCTGCATATTTGATCTATCCCTCCCAAAAAAAGGGATGATAAATATCCTTATTCATTATAGAACCAATCGTTGAAATAAAGCTAATCGATTTTTAATTAATTTTTCCCCCTAAGTAAGAAATTGGTGAATATTATGCTCTTTATACATGAAAAATGAACCGAATCAAATATTTCCAAACTCCAAATGAAAACTTGGAAAAATTCCATAAAGAGTAGAAAAAAAAATAGAATTATTCCATTTTGAGGGAAATAAACGGCAAAAATACAACTCAATTTACAAAAACGTCTGTAAAAATGCAGAGAATTTATTATTTACAGAGTTTTCGTCATTTGAATTGATTTGCCAAATTTTCCATCTTGAACTTCTTTGCCTTTAGTATACCCTTGTTTAATATAAAAATTCACCGCATTAATACTACTATTGAGGGTGACAGTGGAAGAACCTTGTTTCTTTGCCAATTTTTCTAAAGCTTTCATCAATTTGGCACCAATTTTTTGTCCATGGTAGTCGGGATTTACAAAAACTGATCCAAAAATGTCATTACTAAATGTGGCCATTCCAACGATTTCCTCTGCAATATTTTCCGCAACTAAAACTAGTTGCTCCTTTGCGCTCTTAATAATATTCTCCGGTGTGTAATTTTCTATCATGCTATTGATTACATTAGGGGGATAATATTGGCTATTAATTTCTTTTAAGCACCGAATAACTATTTTTGAGACCGCTTTTGCATCCTTAAGGTTTTCCATTAATTGACGAGTAATCACAATCTAATATCATATCTTGAAAATGTAAAAGGTTTGCCTTGAAAATGTAAAATTTTTCAAGTTGGGAATAAATGTTTTATCATTGGGATAGTGCCTAGATAAAAAAGAATTTGAAAGAATTAGTGCTTTTTGCAATATTGGACAAAAAATAATGATGTAATTTCGCTGAAATGTGGGTTTTCCATAACTAAAAAGAGGATACGTTCTAATTTTTAATATAGTATATGAATTGATGCTTCAAAAATCGTGTTAAACCAAACATATATAGGGTAAAAAAAATCAAAATTATTAAACTTCAGATATATAAGAAATGTTCTAATTATTGGAGAATAATAAAAATGGTTAAACTTGGAGAAGTTCTGGTTAAAATAATGAAGCGTATTGATGCTCTTGAAGAGAAAATAGCAAAAGTAGAAAAGAATTTAACGATTACTGGTATAGAATATGGTGCTTTTAGTACCTCTAGTTCCGCGAGAACCTCATCAATTCAATCTCCCTCAGATGGGAGGGGGGGAGCTAAAAAAGAAAATGATGATAATGTAAATGAAATCGATAAATCTAATTTAATCGCTGAAATACAAGAAGCTCAAAGGCGAAAGGTAGAAGAAGATCCTGTTAAACGTCAAAAACTTCAAGAACAGCGAAAAGAAAAAGAAGATTTACTAAAAGCCAGCATCATGAAAGCTCAAAGTGCTGTAAATACAGTAAATAATGAAACAACTAACACAACATCTGATGAAGTTAAAGATGAAAATGAGAAATCGGATGAAGTTAAAGTTGAAAAAGAGAAATCTGTTGAAGATCGATTTTAAAAATCGTTTCCCTACTGAATTCTGAGAAAAATTTAGTCTATTGTAATTTCTAGAAATCACTCTGCTTTTTTTTCTCTACATTACTGATTTTTCTAAAAGATTCCAGCAATTTCACCTAGATCATATTTTTTAAGGAATAAAGCTATAATTTTTAACACGGTGTAATTATGACTGTACAAGGAAACGAATTCGAATTTGAAATAAAGGCTTCTCCAACTTTTTCTTATCTAAAAGTTTTGCTAAAACAGGGGCAACAAATTAAAACTGAGCGAGGAAATATGCTTGCTTTTGAACCTACCTTGGAAATCCAAACAAAAAAAGCAGAGAAAGGCTTCTTTAAATCTCTCAAGCGTACATTTGCTGGTGAGACTTTTTTGATGAATTATTTTCATGCTAATCATAACGGTTGGTTATTGCTTGCTCCACCATTTGCGGGAGATCTAATGCATGTTCCAATGAATCAAGGACAATCTTGGATAGTATTTTCTGGAGGGTATATTGCAAGTTCTACTAACTTATTGCAAGCCACTGGGTTTCAAGGCATCAAAAAGAGTTTTTTTAGTGGTGAAAATGCTTTTGTGCTAACTATAACAGCAAATGAAGGTCCAGGGGATTTATTTGTAGGTGCTAACGGGGCATTCATTGAATGGACCTTAGAAGCGGGCCAAATATTGAATTGCGATAATGGTCATTTAGTGGCAATGGAGGCTTCAGTGCATATGGATATTAAACGAGTTGGTGGCTGGAAATCTACCATGATGAGTGGTGAAGGGGTAATTTGTCAATTAACTGGGCCTGGGAAGGTGATATTACAAAGTCGTAACCCTAAAGAATTTGCACAATGGCTGTTTCGTATGTCTCCATCATCCAGTAGTGGTGGAAGTGGTGGCGCTAGTATCAATTTAGGCTCATTTATGAATTAATTTTTTTTGTCCTTTTTTTTACCATTTTTATTTTTAAATCGAAAAAGATTTTTGGGATGCAATATTTATCGTCCTAACCGATGCAGAATTCAAACCCCTTCGAAGAATTTTACCGTGTCTGGAGTGCCCAAGAGTTACTTGATTTTGCCTTTTCCAAAGCTTCCTCTAAAACCGCCTCCTTACCCAAACTCTTGCCTAATCTTGAGAAGGTAAAGCGGAAAGAAATCAAACGTATTGAAAATTCCGTCAAAATTTTAAATGAAAAATTAGAAAAAATTGTAAAATCTGTCCCAAATTTAGATGAACTTCCCGATTTTTATCGGCGCTTAAGTCATTTACTCGTCAATAATGATGATTTACGGAAAAGTCTCGGACGAATTAATGGAATTATTCCGGTAATCAAACGATTAGAAAAAGAATACCGTCGAAAAATAGGATCACAAGAAACTGCAAAACAATGTGCCTATTCCCGAACCCAGTTTTTTGGGCGATGTTCCTCCATTGTGCGCAAGCAAAATAGTATTTTAACCTTTTTAGAAGAATGTCGTATAAAGTTGCGAGAAGTTCCTACCGTAAATCTTACTTTACCGAGCGTAGTTGTCGCAGGGTATCCAAACGTGGGGAAATCTACAATTGTGGGCCAATTATCTACTGCTCAACCTCAAGTTTCTGATTATCCCTTCACAACTAAACAGATTTATTTAGGCACCTTTGTGGATCAATACGGCTCAAAATATTTTCAAGTTATCGATACACCAGGCATTTTAGATCGACCTATGATAAAACGCAACAATATTGAAAAACAAGCCATTCTTGCTCTGAATACCATTGCTACCATTGTTTTGTTCGTTTTTGATCCTACTGTAGCATCAGGATATGATGTATCGAGTCAAATTGCCTTATTGAGGGAAATTGAAGCAAATTTTGCTGCAGGATTAGATATTCCGATTAAAATTGTCATCAACAAAATCGATTTTGCAACTGAAGAAGAGATTTCCTCCTTATTGGCAGAATTGAAAATGAACCGGGATGAAGTAATCCTTACCAATGCAAAAGGTGGGGAAAATGTGGATTCTGTTGTTTCCTCTTTATTATCCTTTTTTAAAGACACAGATTTCCGCCGATAATCTTTCTTGCAATAACTGGTGCAATTTTTTTTCTCTGTTTTCCTTAAATGATTTTGGATAATTATCGAATTATTATGATATCATCTTTATATATTTCTCTATTCAACTAATAACAAGCAAAAAAAATGTTGTTGGTGAATTCTATGTCCCCTAAAACTGCTGAAAGTAAGCAAACCTCTAAAATCTCGATGATCAAAACTTCTCTTTGGTCTAAAATAAATCTTCTATTTCAAGATTTTTTTGATTTTATTATTGGGGATTATTTAAAGGGAATATTCGGAGAAACTGCTTTAGATTTTGATGTAATTACAACCTTAACTGAAGTTCGTACGGTATACCTACATTTTTGGAGAGAAATGTTGGAGGGAAAAACCCAAGATCTTCAAAATCCCAAAATGATTCAAAATATCCAACAAATGATTAGCGAATTCTTATCCGCATCTCTAAAGCTGCCTTTTTTTTTGCAAGAAATGGTGATCAATTCAATTTCTAATATGAGTGCGGAACTTGCGAATATTGTTCAGTTTAAAGATTCTGAGGTTATATTAAATCAAAGGTACATGCAATATTTAGAACATCTCATAGAAGAATATGTTTTAGTAAACTATTTTGATCATTTTATTCTTGCTGGAACATTTAAAATTCTTCTTTCATCGGAACATCTTTCTTTTGCCCAAATATATGAAATGCGCGTCAATTTACTTGAAATGTTTCGTGAATTTCTCTTTGCCACTAAGAAATATAATGAATTTTTATTGTTCTTTGAAAATCTCAGATTAAACTTTAAGTTGTCCTATTCGATAGATATTATTGAAAATCTTATTTTGAGTTTCCTTATCTGTCTAGCAAATAATAAGAACAATTGGCACGATATTCTGGAATATTGTAAACGTTCCTTGCAGAAGCGATCAAAACTCATCAAAAATTATTTACAAATTCCAGTTGAAGACACTCATCAAATAATTAAGAAATGGCTTGAAGACCAGATCCAAGCTTTATTTGCAAACGACATCTATATCAAACCCAACAAGCAAAAAGGGTTACTTGAAAAAATAATTGTAATTTATGATGAATTAATTTCTCAAAAGGTGACCTTGACACACACCCAACAAACTATAAAGGACTTTTTTACTGTACTTTATGGGCCTGATTATCATAAGAAGAATCGATTTACCGCAACTAACACCCAGAAAATGCTCATTTCCCTTGCAACATTAATTGATAGTGAAGTTAAACTCGATCCTTCCCTTGAAAATTTTGCAGGATTAATTGTGAAGCTTCAACAGGAATCTCTTCCTGGAGGGGATGAGTTTTACATTTAATTTACAGAAAAAAGAATTACTGTGAGTCTGTCTTGTCTTTTTTTTCATCAGACATATTTCGGATATTCTGAAATTTGAAGGAAAATTCTAACGAATCGCCATAATTATGAAATTCAACCTTATATGGGAGGGTTTTAATAATGTGCAGCATCGGTTGGTTATTGGAAAGAATTTCACCCACAAACCCTTTGACTCCTTTTTCTTGTGCTACTATGATCAATTTATTTACCATGAAGCGCGTAAGACCTTGTCCTCTGTATTCTTTTGTAACAGTAAAAGCGATTTCGGCTAAGTTCGTGCTCCGATCTAAGAAATAACTGCCTGCTCCAATCATTTCTTTATTTTCTTCATCACCGATGATCCCTACTAAAACAAAAGTGGTTTCATAATCAACCACTACTTTAGGTTGAGTTTCTTTATGGGGAAAAGCCGTACGTGGGGCAAAGAAGCGAAGCACTCGGTCTGAATCGCTTAATTTATAATAAAGATCCTGCATCATCCGTTCATCGGTTGGTTTGATGGGCCGGAAAAAGACATCCCCTTTAGATTTTGTTTGATAGGTGGATTCATATTGGTCTGGATAGATAATAACAACTCCGTCTTGAGTTGTAGGTAATAACTGGTCTTCGTAAACATAGTGAACTTCTTTTGCCTTCTGAAGTAATTCTTGCCGAAATTTGGGATGGGCGATTCCAATCATCTGTAAAACACGATCACGAATTGATTTGCCATGAAGATAGGCTACTCCATATTCTGTGACGACATAATGGACATCTCCTCTGGTGATAACAACTCCTGCTCCTGGATCCAAGGTTGCTACGATACGGGAAGTTTTTCCATCCCGTGAAGTACTTGGGAGGCAAATTATCGGTTTTCCCCCTAAAGATAATGATGCGCCTTTTGTGAAATCTGCTTGCCCTCCAATTCCACTATAAAACTCATACCCGATACTGTCTGAATTAACTTGTCCTGTCAACGATACCGATAAAGCGGCATTTATTGAAACTTGTTTCGTATTGCGGGAGATATTGAACAGATTATTTATGTATTCTGTCGAATGAAATTCGATAAAGGGATTTTGATCCACAAAATCATACAACTTGCGGGACCCCATGACAAAAGATGTCATTACATGGGGATACTGATTTTTAGAGCAGTTAACCACATCCGATTGAATAAGATCCATCGCAGAATCGGATAGTACTTCAGAATAAATTGCGAGATTTTTTTTCGATTTTAAGTGACTTAACACCGCGTTTGGAATGCTTCCAATGCCAAATTGGATCGTGGATCCATTTTCAATAATCTGAGCAATGTGTTGACCAATGCGATCAGATCGCGCGTCCATAGGTGGATATTTGAATTCAATAAGGGGGGCTTCATGATAAATAAAATAATCTATATCTCGGATAAAAATAAAAGAATCACCCATGGTTCTCGGCATCTGGGGATTTATTTGAGCAATAACAGTGTGGGCTACATCAGTCACCGTACGATTGATATCTACATTAACACCTAGAGAACAAAAGCCGAACCTATCGGGGGGGCTTACTTGAATGAGTGCAACATCAACATGCATCCGACCTAATTTAAAAAGACGGGGGATATCTGATAAGGAAATTGGAATATAATCCGCTTTACCTTGATTAACCGCATCTCGAATACTGGGTCCGATAAAAAGAGCATGGTGACGGAATAAACTTGGGTCCCGATCATCGAAAAATTTATTGTCTGATAAAGTTAGAAAATGGATGATTTCACAATCTGCATATCGCCATTTCTTTTTGACTAACTGAGTTGTGAGAATTTGGGGCTCAGAGCATCCCGATCCAATAAAAATTCGGGAGCCCGGTTGAATTATTTTATGAAGTTGGTCTAATTGAATTTCTCGTTTTTTATTTTGTTCGTACCAATCACCAAGATTTTCTGATTTATCAGTCATCATGTTAAGTGTAGAGTTGTATGTTAAATACTTTTTTTAAACTCAATCTTATAGCAAGTTCCATTTTCTCTATCTAAACTTACCGTTCCATTTAATTGATTTGTTAATCCTGCAATTAATTGTAATCCAAGTGTAGAATCATTTGGGAAATTTATTTTTGGGTTTATTCCTTTCCCATAATCTCGTATCTCCATATAAATTTCATTTTTATTTTCCAGCCAAATTTTAATTTCAATTACGCCCTTTTCTCCATTAGGAAAAGCGTATTTTATAGAATTTGAAATGATTTCATTGATAATAAGTCCGCAGCTGATTGCCTGGCTTAAATCAATTTCAATTGGATCAATTATAGTTTGAAAAGTGACATTTTGTGAATTTTCGGGATAGGAGTCCTGCAAATATTTAACTAGCAAGTTTACGTATTCATCCAAATAAATAATTTCAAAATCTGACGAGTTATAAAGTATTTCGTGAAGTAGGGACATAGTGCGAATTCGATTTTGAAAATCTTGATTGAATTGCTTCACATTGGTAAGGTCTACTGCAGGTTTTTGTAATCGGATCAAACTGGAAATAATTTGGAGATTATTTTTTACCCGATGGTGGATTTCACGTAAAAGAACATCCTTGTCATGAAGTGCTTGTTTTAAAGTTGTTTCTGAATTTTTTAGGTCGGAAATATCCCGAATAATCGTCGACAGATATTCTAATTTTCCTTTTGGATTTTTATGGGCCATGATAACTTGTGAAACTGGGATTTCTTGCATTTTTTTGGTTAATAATCGTGTTTCTCCCACTGACATGCCTTTTTGAATTGCTATAGGAATAAGTGTTTCTTTGATATAATTGGATACTTCAGGAGGATGAAAATTAGGGATTACTAGTGAGGATATATCTTCATCTTCAGCTAATCCAATCAAATTTCGCCCTGCTTTATTAATAAAAGATATTTTTAAATCCGTCGTCGCCATTGCAACAAGATCGCTGGTTGTTTCCAATATTTTGGTAAGTCGCAATTTCGATTTTTGAGCAAGATCTCGTTCATGCAAATCACGCCAAATTAACACGACTATGACAGTTCCTATTACCACATAGATTGAAAAAATAAAAATTAACCTATCAATTAAATTTGAACGAACTATTATATCCACATCATCAATATAAACGCCAGTTCCTACCACCCAATTCCAAGGAAGAAAATGTTTTATGAAGCTTAGTTTAGGGACAAGAACAGTGGAATCATTATATAGAGGCCAGTCATATTCAATGAATCCTTCATTAGGATCTTCATCAACCTCGTTAACTTCATTCAACGCAATACTCATAACTAAGTTTGCTTCCTCGCTCATTTCAGTTTCGAGGTCATCAGCAAGTCCTGGAAAATAGGGATGCATTATCATAAATGCTGTTTCATTCCGTTCACCTTGGATCCAGAAATAATCTTGGAAGTCTTTTCCATATCGAAATTCACGTATAGCGCTTAAGGCACTTTTTTGGGCTTCTGATTCATTATCAAATGCACCATTTAAAAATTGGGAATAGGTGTAGTTTAATTGGGACAAACAAATATCTGCATGTGCTTTCAGAGCTGTTCTTTTTTCTTCAAAAATTATATTTTGAAGATTTTGACTCGATTCAATGGAGACAGCTACCATAGGAATGATTGACACAAAAACAATATAAACTAAAATTTTAGATTTTAACCCAACTTTTGATAATCGAAAATGCATCGTTATAAGATATTCTTCTATCCCTAAATTCCTACTCAAAATAGGAAATTTCATATTAAGAACCTTAAGTATGAATAATTATTCTAAAAAAATTGTATTTTCTTTACAATTATCTGAATAGTTTTCTCTTCATTTTATCTTGAATCTTTACGGATCAAGAAGATTTCTATATATTTAGTGTATTACCTTTCATTGTTATAACTGAATTGATTATATCCTGAATCTCATCCTTTGAAATTGGTTTTCCAAGCAAATAACTAACCCCACTTTTAATTTTCTGTTCATTTGAAATATAATCTCCCCATCCCGTAACTACCGCAATTTTCATTTTGGGATATTTTCCTTTTACTTGATCTGCAAGTTGCCATCCATTCATACCCGGCATTCCAATATCAGTAATTAGCAGATCATACGAATGATCTTCTAACAATTTCAAAGCCCTTTCGGCAGAAAGTGCCACTTCTACTCGATTACCTAGCTGAGAAAGCATAACTTTACCATAATTGAGAATCGATTTTTCGTCGTCAACCCACAATATATTGAGATTAGCATTTAATTTTGTTGTCACTTTATTTAAAGGAGGTTTCTGGTGTGTTGATAAAGGTAGTCGAATTTCAAACGTAGAGCCTTTCCCAACTGCAGTACTAATTATATTTAATTCTCCTTTATGATCTCGAATTATAGAGTAGGCAATACTCAATCCTAACCCCTTTCCTTGTTCAAACCCTTTTGTTGAAAAAAAGGGTCGGAAAACATGTTGTTTTACGTATTCCTTCATTCCTATACCCGTATCTGAAAAAGTAAGAGATATGAAATTACCATCATCTTTTGCTTTAATATCTATAATTCCTCCATCAGGCATCGCTTGAATACTATTTTTAATTATGTTATAAAATACACTTCTTAATTCTGCTTGATTTCCCAAAATAAATCGATCTTCAATTAAACTTGCGGTAACTTTTATAGTTATTCCTAATTTCTCAGATTCATCTTTCCATAGATGTCTGGTTTGTTCTATAGATTCATTGACCACATCACAAATATTGATTGAAATATAATTAGTAGGATCATTCGACTTCTTGCCATAAAATTGTAGTTGTTTAACCCTTGATGCAGCATCACTTGCCAAAGATTTCGCAGTTTTAATATATTTTAACGCATCATCGGATAAATTTTCCATTGAAGCAAGTTCCAAATTTCCAAATATTCCTTGTAATGAGTTATTGAAGTCATGTGCAACTCCATAAGCGATCTCGCCCATTGCACTTAACACTTGATTTTTTAGAATTGCAGCTTCCGAATTTTTGCGTTCATTGATATCTGTCGCAATTTCTAACTTGACAATCCTATCGTCTGTCCATGTAATCCCCATATCCTGACAAGCATACCATTTTCCGACTGATGAATTAAAGTGTTCCCAACGGTATACTCCACTAAGGTTCCCATTTTCATCAAATAACTTCTGATTTGTACAAAAATCGCATGGTCCATCTTGCTCTGGATGTAAGGCTTTCCAACATATTTTTCCTTCCACTTCTCCAACTTGATTTTTTAAAGGATGATTGGCAAACAGTATTTCGTATGTTTCCATATCTGCAACATACACTAAAGCATCCATTTTATCAAGAATAGTTCTTAATCTTTGATGGGCCACTGTAATCTCATCTTCAGCAGCTTTTCGCTTAGTAATATCTACAATTGATCCTTCTATGAACCCTTTATTCGGGTATATTGTTGCTGAAAATAAAATATAGATCACAGAACCATCTTTACGAACAATTTGGGTCTCAAAGTCAGATACATGCCCTTTTTCTCGCAATTCTTGAATTAGTTTTAGTCGTTCGTCTGGAACGACCCATGCTTCACTGGCATTGAAATTTGCCATGCATTCCTCAATACTTGAATACCCTGCCATCTCAGCATATTGTTTATTAATTTCATATAACTTTCCATCAGTGATTCCAGTTCGAAAAAGAGCAACCTGCGCGTTTGTAAATAAGGATTGGTATCTTTTTTCAGCTTTAACACGATCCGATATATCATCAAAAGTGACAAATACTTGATAGGGAGAAGTGGTACCAGTTTTAAATAATGGAGTTGCTGAGATTTGTAACCATAAGTACGTATCTTTCTCTGGATGGAAAACACCTCTAACTACAGGACCTATCTTTTTTCCTGTTTTTAAAGCTATCATTGATGGATGCATAGTCCCATCCACTAGAGTTCCATCTTCATGAATCATTTTCCAACGTGGATCCATAGTTGTTTTTCCAAGCAATTGATCCATTGTCAATCCCAATATTCTTGCTGCGGATCGATTTGCAGAAACAATTTTTCCATTTGCAGCATGATATACTACTCCAGTTGACATGTTTTTAAATAAATATTCAAATTTCTCTTTGTTTGAATGATAGAATTTTTCATTCTCAGAGAGATCTTGGACTAAAGCCTTGGGTTGATTCATTTTATGAAATCATCATTTTTTTTAGTTTGATTATGATGTTTTTCTATTCCTTTTAATCTACAAATAGTGTATTATAATTCTTGTATTTTTTGTCCTTATAATTCTTGTTTTTTTATAATATATCATTAAAGAAAATAAATCATAGTGTTCTAGTCCATTATAGGCAGAAGTTATCTGTCTGTAAACTTTAGTTGGAGAAGAAATAATTCCATGTCCTAAAAGTAAAAAAAAAGCAAAATGCGTCTATTTTACACCTGAGATAAAATCGCGTAAAGCTTGAATTAGGGTAGAAAACTTTGTTATGGAAGTTTCAGCTTGATTTTTAACATGATTTAGTTCAGTTTGAAAAATGCTCTGGAAATTCGGAGTTCCAGAAGCCCATTCATTATACTTAAAAATCCGGAGTTGTAAGAGATCTAGACTTTGTTTCAAGTATTGCAAGCTTTCTTGTTCTTTTGAAAGAGAATTAATGGAAGGAAGGTGGATTTCAGTGTCTTCTGTAAGGCTACTACCGATTTGTTCTATTGTTGGAATAACACTAATAGTTTTCAGTAAAATAATTTGATAAGAAAGGAGCATCTGGAAAGATTCAAAATAATCTTTATTCCATCTCACTTTGGATTCTAAATTATACAAAGATCGTTCTAAAAGCAGTAGCTTCGTTTGAAGATCTTCCACATGCATCCCTTCAATCGTGATATTACTCCTGATATTTTGATTTTCTTGGAATTTTTGCTGCAATTCTTCAAAATTTGCCTTCAAATAACCAACTATATCAAAAAATGGTTTTAAATTTTGAATTTCATCGATATTTTCTTTTATTGAAGTTGCAAAAAAGAAATTTTGCCAAAATTTCATAGAAAAATCATCAGATGGTGATTTGCCTGTCCATGTTGTTTCCGCTTGAGATGCGAAATTATGGATGAGAATTGGCCAAGCTTTATTTTTTATGGCCCACTGGGAGAACCTCGAGGATAACAATGGTTTTTCTGGTCGTTGAATTTGTTCAATATAAAGATTGTTCAACAAGCTAAAGTGATTTTCTGTGAGCTTTCCACCTTGAAGAATAATTGAATTAATCTTATAACTGGCCATTTTATGCATTACATCCTCAAAAAATTCATCATTAATCGGATCCGTTTGAATACTTAATAAAATGGTTCGTTGACTCGTTTTTGGGGAATCCTGGATTGTTTGTAAAGGGATGTTATTTTTGGAAAATTTAATCAGTGATTTTAAGGATTGAAGGCCATAAAATAATCCTCGCTCTGTTCTAGAGCTAATTTGGATAAATTTGCCTATTAAAAGATGATATTCATCGGTAGAGCAATAATCGTTTATATTCCAGTCCGTTTGCCATTGAATATTTTTTATTATTAATTCTGGTTTGATCTCAAGTCCATCAGGTAAGATTAATAGAAAAAGGGGATCTCGAGGCTGAAATACACCAATATTTTTTCTGTTATAGAATTCATCTATTTGACCTTCAAATGTTGAATTCCAAGCAAAATCGAATTGATCATTGGGGTTGGAAGTGGATACTTTTTTGGGTAATGTATAGACATGATTTTTTAACCTATCAGATGGACAATTTGTTGAAATAGTCCAATTCCCTGAGAGTGAAACGGATTGATCTACTGAACCCTTTGAGATCGAGACTGGTGTGGGGAGAAGGAACTGACTATATATTTCTTGACTACTCATATGTTGTGATTAGTCGTATTGGCATTTTAAAGTTGGGGATGCCAATTTTTAGGTATTTTTCGACAAAATTTTTTTTGCACATTCACTGAAATTTTGGTCATTTTTCTTCCCACTTTTAGCCCTTTTTTCTTGTTTACCTAGAGATTTATTAGGATTTCGAGTTTAATTGACCATGATCACATTTTTGATCGCCTTTTCAATGGTGCAAAAAACATGCCAAATAAACATCTTAATCCGGAAGGGATTGATTATAAACTCTTTACTCCTGGTCCTGTTGAAGTCCCAGAGTGGATTTTAAACGAAATGGGTAAAGCTAATGATACTCACCGCTCTCTTGCATACCGAGAAATGCATCAAAGCATTCGAACCAACATGCAAAAATTACTCTCAACTAAAAATGAAATTCTCATTTGGGCTAATTCTGGTTCGGGAATCATGGAAGCTTGTGTACGAAATTTAGTTAAAGATGACGAATATGCTCTTTTCTTTACCTGTGGTGCTTTTGGAGATCGTTGGGCCAGCATGGCAAAATCGAATGGTAAAAAAGCAGATGTAATTAAGGTGGAATGGGGATTAGGTGTATCCCCTGAATTAGTAAAGGAAACTTTGGATAAAGCAGACAAAAAATATTCTGTGGTTTTCATAACTTTCAATGAAACCAGTACTGGTGTGCTAAATCCTTTAGATAAAATAGGTCCGATTGTGAGGGACTATGGTGCTTTGTTATGCGTTGATACTGTGTCTGGGATGGCTGGAACTTTAATAAAAATGGATGATTGGGGTATTGATGTCGCTCTTGCTTCTGTCCAAAAATGTTTTGCCCTTCCTCCAGGAATCGCTGTTTCTGCAATTTCAGACCGTGCTTTTGAGAAAGCTAAAACTGTCGAGAATCGGGGTTTCTATTTAGATTTTCTCTCCCTTCAAAAAAAAGGTAAAAATGATGAACATCCGATAACTCCTCCAATTCCTCAAATCCGTGCTTTGAAAGTTGATTTAGAGCACATTATTGAGAGAGGAGTCGAACAATACGCCAAAGATCATTCTGAACGGACCCAATTAATTCGAGATTGGGCTGTGAAAGAAGGATTTGAAATTTATAGTCCAGAAGGATATCATTCTCAAACTGTGGTTGCAATAAAAAATAATGAAAATGGGCCCTTCAAAGGAGATCCTGCTTTAGTGGCAAAATTTGTCGATGCTATGTTTGAACGTGGATTTAAAATTGTCAATGGATATGGAAAACAATTAAAAGGTCGTAATTTTCGCATTGCTCCAATGGGATGGGTTACAACTGAAGAAACTCAACAAATGTTGGATGCCGCCACCTTGGCAGTCCAAGATGCTTTAAAATAAATTGTTATATATCCTTTTTTTATTTCTACTAATTTCCATCTAATATTTAGAAGTGATACTCATGGTTGAACAGTATAAGTGTTTAGTGGCAGATAATTGTTCTGCTGAAGGATTGAAAACTTTTGACAAATATTCTAACATTTCATTTGATGTCAAAACAAAACATACTAAAGATGAACTCATTGCAATGATGCCAGAATATGATGCAATGATTGTAAGAAGTGCTACAAAAGCAGATGCTGATGTAATTGCTGCTGGGACCAAACTTAAAGTTATTGCTCGTGCTGGTGCTGGATATAATAACATCGATGTCGAAGCAGCAAACAAAAAAGGGGTGGCTGTATTAATAACTCCAACTGGAAACACGAATGCAGTTATAGAACTTTCCTTGGGATTAATGCTTGCATGGGCTCGACATATTCCTCAGGCTGATTCCTCAATGAAAGCAGGTCAATGGAATAAAAAACAATTGAAAGGATCAGAACTTAAAGGTAAAACACTTGGAGTTCTGGGAATTGGACGCATTGGTGGAGGTGTAGCTAAGGTATGTCAAGCATTTGGTATGGAAACGATTGCATACGATAAATTCGTTACCAAAGAATACGCTGCAGATTTAGGTGTCACACTTTATGAAGATCTCAATGAATTTTTAGGAAAAGTGGATTATCTTTCTTTACATGTTCCAGTGACTGATTCAACCCGTGGTATGATCGGGAAAGAGCAATTTGAAATTATGAAGGAAACCGCTGTAATTGTAAACTGTGCGCGTGGTGCTGTTATAAATGAAGCAGAACTTTATAATGCACTGGTTGATAAAAAAATTGCCGGTGCATGCATTGATGTCTATTCTAAGGAGCCAGCCAATAAAGAAGATTTTCCATTTGTAACTTTAGATAATGTTGTCGTTTGCCCTCATCTTGGTGCTAGTAGTGCTGAAGCCCAAGTTAATGTAGCCGCGCTAGCTGCTGATCAAATAGGACAATTGTTAAATGACGGCAAATATATTGATTGCGTTAATAAGAAAGCTCTTGGAAAGTAAGAGTTTATTATCTTGTTTTTTTTATACTACTTTTTATGCTTTAATCGAAAATTCACATTAACTATCTTTTGATTGATTTTTATCTTCTGATAGTTGGTGCTTAAAATGAAAATTACAAAAAAATCATTGCAGACTCTTTTCATTTGGTTGGTGCTTTTCGCTTGCTTGCCAATTGTCAATGCTGATCACGTTTTGAAAGTCATATACCCTGACCCCGGAGATGGTTTTGCTTATGCTCATAGTTATCGAATTGATTCGGGGCAGTTAACTTTAGGCAGTATTTCTTCGACTTTTTATGCAGGAGATGGTCAATTTTTACTTGAATATTTGACATTATGGGATGATATAAAAGTGAAATTTGAGTTTACCAATCAAAAATGTGATACTTTATATTTTGAAATTTCGAGTATCAATTCTGTTACTGTTAAAGCCTATTACACCGATGGAACATATTCGAGTAAGTTTATTTTAATTCCTTCGGGAAATCCAAATTCTTTATCCCTACAATCTTCTAAATATTTAGATTATGTCTACATTGATTCTGGACATAGTTTTGGGGCATGGACTGGAATTGATCTTTTAAAAGCAGAAATTTGCTAAACCATTTTCTCTTTTTTTTTTTATGAACTTGTTTTAAGGATACGCCTCATATTTGTTATTGGAATCTAATGGCAATGATAGAACTTGTACACATTTATTTAATTATTCCAAAATTAATTGAACTAATTTTGTTTCTCATTGCAATTTCGACTGTTTCTCATCAATTCCAAGATACAAAATGGGTGGAAAGGCCATTAACGCATAAATTACTTGTCTATGGGCTTATCGGATGGGTCGTTTTCATTTCTCTGGATCTCTTCATTTTTCTTTTTGCTGGAATTTCATTTAATGCATATACTCCCTTTGGTGTGTATACAGGATATGATTTTGATTATCCTTCCCTATTTATTGCAAATATATTAAGAGATGTGTGTGGTTTTGGTTTGTTGGTTTTATTAATCTGTTATTTTATCATACCCTTTAATTTAAGCTATGGGGAAAAATGGACTACTGAAAAAATCACCCAAAATAAAGGAATGCTAATATTATTTTTATTCTTCTCCATTATTTTAATTTTAGGAGAGAATTTATCCGCTATAATATCAGAAAAAGGCATTGTTCTTGATGCAACATGGGGAGAAATTAGTGGTGCGTCTATATTTCTTTTTATAATACTTTACATGATTAGCTCTATTCGGTTTGCTGTGATTCTAAACTCTTCATCTTCTAATTTTATAACGGGTTCGTATAAACATCAAATTAAATTTCTTCAGTTAGGTATTTTTTGCATAGGTTTTGGATTTCTTTTTCTTTTTATTATGGGGATGTTTAAACTTGCTTTTCCTAGTTTTTTTGAATCAGATATCATCCGTTTTTTGATCCATTTAATAGGCCATTCTTTTTGGATAGCCTCACCAATCTTTATTATTATCGGAATTCGCTTTCCTATAGAAGAATTGAATCCAGAAGATGATGATTTCAAGCGGATTGGAATGCATAAGTTACGCGAGTTTATTGACAATTCTTTTCTTGGATTTTTAATTTTTAAAGACTTAAATATCATTTATGCAAATCCGAAATTGTCTGAATTGTTTGGCTATTCAAAAGAAACCATTGAGAATTGGAAAATGTCTGAATTTTTTGATCAGATCCACATAAATGATAAAAATCGTGTTAAAGAATTCTTTTCTAATCTACAACCAGATCACATGCTTAAAAATTTCATCACATACCAGATCAATACTAATCAAAATAAATCAAAGTGGGTGCAACAAGCAGTAAATGTATTTAATTTAAAAAATGTTCAAATTATACAATCAGTTATCATAGATATCACCGAACAAAAGCAATTAGCTCTACTTATTGAAGAAAGTGAGAAAAAATTTCAGAAATTATTTCTTAATACGAATGATATGATCGTTCAACTCGATTGTAATGGTCTAATTGTTGAAACAAATCCTGCTGTTCTTGATATACTTGGTTATGCCAAATATGAATTGATTGGGCATGACATTGCGGAAATTATTGCACCAAGTGACCGGAAACGTTTAATCGAACAGTGGAACATTGCTATAGAACAAGAAAGAATTGAACTAATCGATGAATTGGATTTAATAAAAAAAAATGGAATGAAAATTACAGTTGAAAACAATTTTACTTTTAATTATGTTAATGGAAATCTGACCTTTGTAAATTCGATTACTCGAGATATAACGGGGCGTAAGGAAATCGAAAAACAACGAATGAACACCCAGAAATTGGAATCAATTGCTCTCCTTGCTGGAGGGATAGCTCATGATTATAATAATATTTTAGCTTCTATTTTGGGGAATATTAATCTGCTACAATTGCAATCTAATTTAACAGCCGATGCTGAAGTTCTTCTGCATGATTTGGAAAGTGCCACTATGCATGCAAGTAGCCTGACTAATCAATTGTTAACATTTTCCAAAGGTGGTACCCCAATTTTAAGTCCAACCTCTATTTACGATGTCATTCAAGATTCAGCTTCATTTGTTTTAAGTGGATCAAATTGTAATTGGAAATTTACATCAACGTACGAACCAATTCCTCAAGTTAATATCGATACTAACCAAATAAGCCGTGTCTTAAACAATATTTTTATTAATGCTGTGCAAGCAATGCCAGATGGGGGAACTATTAATCTTTCTATAGAAAAGTTAGTACAGAAAAATGAAGGTCTTGAATTGGCTTGTGGGGAATATTTGGTGTTGTCTATATCTGATACCGGTATGGGCATTCCTCTTGAATTACAGAATCGCCTATTTGAACCCTATTTTACAACTAAAGAAAAGGGTAGTGGGTTAGGATTAGCCACTTGTTATTCTATTTTGAAAAAACATGGAGGTCTGATTACTTTCACTTCCAAAATCCATCAAGGAACAACTTTTTTTCTTTATCTTCCTATAATCGATGCTAAGATGGACAATAATGATAAAAATGATCTTCACTCTTTCATCCCAAAAGCGAATATTCTCATTATGGATGATAATAAAGATATTCAAAGAGTCTTGAATAGAATGTTAACCAAACTTGATATGAACTTTGATATCGTAGACAATGGATACGAAGCAATCGCCAAATTTCAAGAGAAAATGAGCGAAAATGGAAAGTATGATCTTCTCATCATGGATCTAACTGTTCCAGGAAGCATGGGGGGTAGAGAAGCAATGGAAGAAATATATCGGTTGGATCCAACAGTTAAAGCAATCGTATCCAGCGGATTTTCTGAGGATGTTACACTGGCGAATTATAAGGAACACCACTTTCTTGACATATTACCTAAACCCTATAGCCTTCAGAAATTACGAGAAATCCTTTCCAAAATTTTAAACAAAGAAACCAATGATCATAACCGTGCCCAGAATTCCTAGCAAGATCCCAATTAGAAAATAGACCATAGATTTTGAAATATGATTTGATAGGAAAACCCCTGTATAAGAGCCTACCATCATTCCTATCCCAATTATTACTCCAAATACCCATTGAATTTCTCCCTGAATTCCATAATAGATGACATTAATTATCGAATTGACGAAAATCATTGCACTTGAAGAAGCAATCGCACTTGTAATTGGCATATGTAGTATTTCATGAAATACAGGGGTTGTTATTGGACCTCCTCCTATTCCAAAAAACGTGGTGAGAAATCCCGTTACAAAAAAGAATGGCGATGCGCGAAAAACTCTCTTATTTGTCCAGAATGAGTTATGTTCAATCTTTAAGATGGAATTGGATGGTGAAATGGACTTGTCAATTGATGGATCTAGAGTAATACTACTTTTGGAAATGTTTTTTAACTCTAATTTGGCTTTGAAAATCATTCGGAATGCCATAATTACTTCAAAAAGTCCAAATAAAATAAAAAAAATCCGTTCTTCAATAATCAAGTATTTTTGGAAGATAAAACAAGAAATACTGCCTAAAATTCCAAAGAATGATGTGAATAGGATAATGGAAATTGATATCTTTTTTTGTTTTATGTTATATAATGTCGCGATTCCGGAACTAAGTAGGATTAAAAATAAACTTGTTCCTTTTGCATAATTATGATCCATATTTAAAATTAAAAGAAGAAACGGCATAATTATGGCCCCTCCGCCAATTCCACTTATTGAAGTAATAATACCTATGAAAAATCCTAAAAAAATCATTAATAGAATACCCATAAATGTCATGGTTGACAATTCTGCAAGCGATAGCATCATTTTACTTAGCTTTTCTCATTAAATTCAACATTTGGAAAAATTGATCAATCATGATGACATAAAGGGGTTATAAAGAAACTAGCAATTATAATCCTGTTTTTCCATCACAAAAGTTTTTTGAAGGGGGATATTCTGTTTTGAAGGTTTAATTTGATTTGTGTGTATTCCGCATTCACCGCCTTCTTTTTTACTTCCTTGCCACCGCCCATCGCGTTCTGATTCATGATCAAAAATTGGTCGTGTACAAGGGGCACAACCTAAAGATCGATAACGTTTCCCATCTGGAAACGTTTTCAAATACCATGGATGAATAGGGATGTCATTTTTTTTGAGATATTCAAATATATCTTCTTCTGTAAAGTGGAGAATTGGATGAATTTTTGTTAGGTCTCCAGTTATTTCAATTTCTTGCAAATTTTGACGAGTGATTCCTTCTGAACTTCGAAGTCCATCGATCAATACGTCATAATTCGCCACTGCTTTTTGAATCGGAACCACTTTGAGGAGATGACAACATCGGTCAACATCTTCAGTATGTAAGAAATTCTCATGAGTTCCTTGAGCTTCTCGAAAATTATCTGGAGATAATAATTCCACTTTTATTCCATTATCAATTAATATTTGTGGAACCCGTTCGGCTACCATATATACCAAGACATCTAAATTCAGAAGACGGTTGATTTCCACTAAATATTCAAAAGTCTCTTTAGGTTTGAAAATTGTCATAATCGAAAATACAGGAATATTTGGATCGATTCGTCGTGCTAAATGAACAGCGGTAACACTATCTTTCCCAAAAGAACATCCTACACCTCGTGGTTTTGTATTAATAAATGCTGATTCTAATAAATTTAGAGCGTATTGAGTTTTTTCTGTTGACATATTTGGTTGCATCCTATTTTATCAAAAAAAAAAGACTTATATTTTGAAAATAATTCCTTTGTCTTGCAAGATTTGTTTTAACCTTTTTACTCCCCGTTTAATCCGCTGGAAGTTAAATAGATGGTAATCTACCTTGATATCAGTAAAAACCACATTACCTATCCACACACTAATCAATTTTTCGGGCACAATTAGTGTTTTTCTTAAGAGTTCTAGGTCTGATTGGTTCAATGATCTTGCAGTAACAATTAAAATACAGCCAGAATCTAACATAATATTGGCAATTTCCGCAAGTCTGCTGATGTGGTTGTCAGTATTATTAATTGTATTCAATCTAACACTTTCATCTAATCCATAAAGCAAATGTCCTATTCCCATATGATAAACAAATTTGCCTTGAGAAAACAGTTCTTTTTCAAGTGCTTTGGCTATCTCCTTCTTTCGGCTTTCTTTGCCTCCAGTTATTAATATCAAGCTTGATTTTTGATTATATCGCTCTGCACGATCATCCATACCAATCCTACTTCGTTCCCATGCAAAACTTAGATTTTCATTCGTTTTTTTGGTTTTTTCTGTTGAATTGTTAATGATGTCGGAGATTATCCCTCCACCTGCTATTTCGAAATCATCCACGATAACGAAACGACTGGTTAATAACAATTCATGAGTTAAATCAAATGCGATCGGTTCTTTTAACAAAAATTCACACTCTGCAACTTCATTTCTATGAATTTCTGGCTTTTCTTCAAAATTCAAATTGGTTGCATCTATAACTCTACGAATTTTTTGGAGGGTAAAAGGCACTTTTTGAGCACCTATCTTTATAAAGTATTCTTTTTCATACTGGAGCGGTAATTTTCCTAACCAAAATAGATCAACAACAATATTATTTGCTACATGGGGTTGATTTTGATCCGATCGAGCCATAATTTGACCTCTTTTAATATAAAGATGATCGGCAATCGTAAAACCTGTAGCATAACCGGCTGTTATAGTTTTTTTTGTAGAAGTGTTGAATCCCTCAATACTTTGAATTTTACTCGTTTTTCCTGAGGGAAGAAACACTACCTCCTCACCTACTGAAATAGCTCCTGATTCGATAGTTCCTGCAACAATTCTTCGTTTATCATTATTTTCTGTAAATTTGTACACATCTTGCACAGACATTCGGAAATTTTGATCTTCAGGAATTTTTTCCCCTATAAACATATCTAATTGGGATAGGATGGAAGGTCCTTTGTACCATGGAATATTCTCAGAATTAGATGCAACATTGTCACCCAATTTTCCACTTACTGGTATGAAACTTAAAGGAGTGACTTGAATTTTATCTAAGAATTGTTGATATTCGTGAACAATATTAAGGAACTTTGTTTCAGAGTAATCAATCAGATCCATTTTGTTAACAACTATGGAAATCTTTTTAATTCCTAAGAGAGAAATCATGTAGCAATAACGTTTGGAGTTTTCTTGAATTCCTTCATGGGCATCTATAATTAGCAATGCTGCTTCGGCGCGAGATGCACCCGTTACGACATTTCGAAGGAATTCTATATGTCCAGGGGTGTCTAAAATGATGTATTTTCTTTTTTCACTATTGAAAAAAACCCGTGCTGTATCTATTGTGATACCTTGCGCTTGTTCGTCCTTTAAAGCATCCAGTAAGAATGAATATTCAAACGGCTTAGAATTCCTTTTACATCGCTCCTTTATTTGTTCTAGCTTTCCTTGAGGTAATGATTTGGTATCTGCGAGCAATCTACCAATGATTGTACTTTTTCCATGATCTACATGACCTACAATCGCAATATTCATGCGATCACTTATTTCTTCTTCTAGATCCTTTGTATTTTCGGTGTAATTAGTGTCAATATATGGTTGTGTCATTTCTATTCCTCAGTTACATATACCCATCGCGGCGTAAAACTTCCAAACCGCCGCCATCTTCTTTATCTTGGGCCCGACCGTCCCTTTCAGCAATATTTACAAACTTACCTGTTTTCAATTCAGCAATAATTTGATGAACGTTGGCTGCGTGGGAATCTACAGGCTTAGTACATGGCCAACAACCCAAGGATCGATATCTTTTCCCTTCCCCCTTGTCAAAATAAAGGGAAACCATTGGTATATTCTCTCGTTCTATATATTCCCATATGTCTAACTCGGTCCAATCTAAAAGAGGATGGACTCTGATATGAGTTCCCGGGTGGAAGTCTGTTTTATATTGGTTCCAAAATTCTGGAGGTTGATCTTCAATGATCCAGTCATTGTGTGTATTCCGTGGGGAGAAATACCGTTCTTTGGAGCGGCTGCCTTCTTCATCGGCTCTCACTCCTACAATGATTCCCTCGAAGGCTTCATTGTTTGAATCGATTTCATATTGAGATTTCTTATGGTTCATGCGGTATCTGGGCCATTTTCCATTCAAAGTATTTTCTAATGCTTGGGTTTTTAGGAGTTTACAACAATCTAAATGGGTTGTTGTCCCATCTGGAAAGGTTTGCTTTTCATTTAATGCTGTTCGGTTTTGTCCATAGACCATATCGAGATTCCACTCTTTTGCTAATCGATCCCGATGCTCGATCATTTCAGGAATTTTATAACCTGTATCAATGTGTACAAGCGGGAAAGGGACATGTCCAAAGAAGGCCTTTCGGGCTAACCAGAGAAGAACTGTCGAATCTTTACCAATTGACCAGAGCATTCCCAGATTTTTAAATTGATTATAGGCTTCTCGCATTATGTGTATACTTTTATTTTCAAGTCGTTCAAGGTGATCCATAGTTATCATTTACTGTTTTATCGGTATTTTAAAAGTGTGAAGGGTTAAGTAAAATTCACGAAATCACTTGAATTGGAGTTATTTTTTCGGTTTTACTTTTTGAAGGGGCGGAAATATATGTCATATAAAAATTAACGATATAACTCGCTAAATATCGAATTTCAAATTTCTTCATATTCGCTACTGAAGGGAGATATATAATTCCATTATTGAATTGTTCATCCTTTTGGCTAAACTTATTTGGAAAGTTAAAAAGTTTGTATGTAGGATTGGTAATTACAGACATATTGTGATCATTAAAGTATTGAAGAAAATGTTTAATTGAAGATTCTGGAACTTGGATGGTATTATAGGGTGTTAAACTGGCATTACCTTTGAACCAAGGGAAAAAGAACTTTCGGACTTCTGCGGGTAGACAGTTCATAAAGTATAACGATTTTTTTGCGTAATTTTCTTCCATAAAGGAGTAATTACCAAGATTTTCATGCATCGATTTCAAAAGAGAATTGGATGGTTGCAACATAAAATCGTTATGGCTGAATCCTGGATTTGATTTGCGATAAGATTGAGTGATATTTAACAAGTTAATGTCATTATTGAACCGATTGAGTAAGTTTACGATATTAATAAATAAATAAAGAAAAGGTCTGCTGTTATAGAGAAGATATGTGGGGATTTTTTTTAGTAATTCTTTCTTTCTACTTGCAACCTGTTCGAGGGGGAGATCCATGACTGATTCCCGCACATATTTGATGATTTCCCGAAAATTATTTCTAATGTGCATGATTCCTCCTCCCAAAGCAATAGGTCGTTTATCCATTGCCATGGAATAGAGCGCAATATCTACTACATCATGACTGAATTTTAAATCCAAGGTTCCCCCTTGTACTCGGTCTTCTATGATGATGCAATTATGTTTTTTCTTGAATTCCAATAAGGAAGTGAGATTTAAGTCTTGTCCAAAGAGATGTGTTACTACGATTATATCGCACCGGTCCAATTTGGGAAGAGTTCCTAATCCATTATAAGTATCATTAAACGGTATGATGTGAAGATTTTCGGGTTGAACATGTAATTCTATAATATTTCGAAATGAGGTATGATGAAGGGGTGTGGTTGCGACTACGAGGTCTTTTTTCTCTAAAAACCTCATGCATGTTTCAAAAAGGGATCTACATGAATACCCCATCAATTTTGAATAATCAGCATATTGAATCCAATTTTTAAAAGTATCTGTTGTTTTTAAATTTATGAAATGGCCTATAAAATCACTCAATTTAAGGGATAGATAATCGGGAGCAGCCTTAATGAAATTTCTAAACATCATACATATAAATAGGTGTTTGATTATTTATATAAATGATCATTTAAAGAAAATTTTTCTGCTACTAACGATTAATAATTCTTTAAATTCTCTCAGAATCAAATCTAATATTCTCAATAGTTGTCTAAAAAAGGCTCAACTAATTCTATTTTACCGATAGTTTGGAAAAATTCGAGAAAACATCAATTTTATTTCAAATTTATATTTACTTATTTGTTTTTGTTTTTTCGGAATCTTTTCTGTCAATTTCTTTCAATTCTTCCATAAATTCATTCACTGCGTTTTTTTTTATTGGATTTGACGAAATCTTTGAATTTACTAATGAAATACGAATGGGTTGCTCGAGTTTTAGTTGTTCTTGAGTGAGTTCTATCTTTTGATAGTCTTCTTCATTTTCGGGAAAAATCTCCCGTTTAGGTGTTCCATGTTGTCCAATCCTTTTTGTTGATTGGATTGCATTATGTATTTTCATATCAAGTTTCTCTTCATCAACCAAGGGATATAAAGTATTATCTTCTTGATTTAATCGGATTTCAATCTTCCGAAAAATAATTTCGCTGATTTTCTTAAATTGTGGCATATTGGCTTTAATATCATAACTTAATCGATAATTTTTTCGATATTGGGCAAATTCGGTCATTAAATTCTCCATTTCACTTAAAAATGTCTTCGCAATTTTCATTTTTTGCGTGTCATGAGAATCCATTAGGTATTGGTAAACACTCTTGCTTTCCATAGTATGGTTCAATTTGAATCGTCCCGAAATTCTTCCTAAAATAAGTGCAATTTCCTCTGCATTTTTATTTGTATTTGCTTTTTTTGTTAAGGAAAGTAACTCCACTATTAATTGTCGAATTTCTACATGTTGATTCTGCAAACGTTCGAGATGATCCATGAACCAAATTTGGAATTTCGAGACCTTCATATTATGTTTTTACAAAGATTTTGAAAAAAATTACAAATTTTTACATGAAAATTCAAAATTTTAATTGAAAAAATATCTTAGGCAAAAGATTTTGATTTGTCAGAAACAAAAATTTTAACAAGAACATAATTACCAACAAAGAAACACCCGAAAAATAAGACGATACCTACTGGTAAAGTAATATTGATGATTGGTCTCCAATAGTTTTCATAATTTTCTTTCAATTCTTCAATCGTTTCATTATTCACTCCTTCGGTGCGATAAGGTTCATATTTTTCCTCATCAAGAGTGATACTAAAATTAGTCCATTTAGACACATACAATAGAACCAATCCTAAACCTATCAAAATTCCAAGAGCACATATACTTCTCCATACTGAAAATTTACGTTTTTTTGTTCTATTACTAAATCGATAGGTTGTTTTAATCATGTAATCCAATTACAGATCTTCAATTAATAAGTGTTTTGGTCTGTTGTGTCATGATCAAGACGAACATGTTAAACACCACAAATTTGAGCAAAAAGCTGATCAATTCAAATTTATTTCATACATGCAAACACGCTAAATTTTTCCAAATATATTCAGCTTCCCCCTGAAACCAATTATAAAAGAGCAATGGTTCTAATGGTTAGCAAAAAAATATATTATTTTTCTTTATCCTTTAAAATACCTAATCTTTGCAAATATTCTTGAATCAAATGGCACATAGGATCGTCAAATCCTTCATAAATGGCTTTATTATTTTTGCCTGCTTTGATAGATTCTTCGAACATATTGTAAAACAGATCTAATCCTTTACTTGATTCCGCTTCTAGGTAATCCTTGACCATATTGGGACGGAAAAAAGTAACACTTACCAGATCGTGTTTCTGAACAATACTCATCTCAATATCTAGTCCTTCAATGAAAATTCGTTTGATTTTTCCTACATTTTCTTCCCCGAACATAGAAAGAGCTGCGATAAAGTGGGAGATAAGATCAATCTTGATGCTTTCATCAAGCTGAAAATCATATAGAATATCCCCCCCAGAACGAGAAATGAAAATTCCTAAAATATAGTGCTTTAAAATTTTTTGAACAAGCTGGCACTGACTGTCGGTTAAATTATTCGATTTAAATCGCTCAAAAATTAGCTCGTTCACCACAATTTTTCACCTATTTCTCCGATTACTCTAATTTTTCTTCCCGCTTGAATATCTCTACGGCGAGCTGTTTAAACATGTCATCAACACCTTCACCTGTTTTGGCAGAACACTCAACAAAAAGGTAATTATGCTTCATCGCATAAGCTAAACCTTCTTGACGGGTGACCTTTCGTTCCAGATCAATCTTATTTCCAACGAGAAGGACAGGTACTTTTCCCAAACTCTCTTCTAGCTCTTCTCGCCACTTCTCTAAATGTTCAAAGGATAAATGATTGTGTACATCATAACACATAAGTGCACCCTTTGCATCTCGATAGTACATACCTCGAATTTTGTCATACATGGCCTGTCCGGCTGCATCCCAAACATTCATTTTGGCCGTGAAACGATAAGTGCCCGAGAACAAAATATCGCTGCTAATATACTCTCCCTTGATTTCTTTGGAACCAAAATCCACTCCTAAGGTTGTTTTTAGATCCTTTTTAAAATAGTTATCAGTAAAACGCACTTTTATTGCGGTTTTTCCTACTGCCGAATCGCCAATTTCAATGATCTTGAAGGAATAATTGTTTCGGACTAAAGTTTTGACTTCATTATTTCCCCATTCTTGCAATTCAGACCCCGTTACCAAATTTGGTTGGACTTCGGTGATCTCTTCCAATTCAATGATAAATCCTGTTTCATAGGTATGATCTTTCATTGAGGCAAGTGCGTTAGGATTTAATTGCTTAATTTTTCCTGAGCATGGAGAATTCAATGTTGTCATTCCTGAATCTGTGGTAATTGCTGCGAAAGGAATCCCTATTTTCACTTCATCCTCAACTAAAATTTTCAATTCATTTGGATTGTGCAAGAAGGCATAACCAATCTCATCTAATCCGAGTGTTTTTTTATCATTATTCAAATATACATGTTGATTTTTCGTATATAGAAGATTATCCGGTAGACTAAACCGTCCATCTGCAATTGTGACCATAATTTCGCATCTCAAAAATTATACTTTAGGTATCATCTACGATAACTCAACCTAAAGTATTTTTTTATATATCTAATTAATTCAAAAAGAATTGATAAATGTTCTGAATTAGTGGAATTTTGGATCAATTTGTCTTTTTTTTTACCTACAAATCCTACTATTGTTTGGAGTATTTATTAATGTGCAGAACAAATTTTATTAATCAATTCTTATTTAATGATCTAATAACAATAAACTTAAGTTGTAAATACTAAGTTTAGTGATAATATTGTCAGTTGGGTGACTTATTTAAGAAGGTGTTCATCCAAAGCAAATTATCAGTTTTCACGTGTGAAAATGGGTGACTTGAATTTGAAGTTTTCCCTAACTTTCCTACGTCGAAGGTGTTTAATAATGAAGGGAAGGAAATGAGCCGAAATAAAAATTTAATACAATTTAATCCTGATATTCTCACAGAATTATCCATTGAAGAATCCCATAGTAAAATTCGGGCATGCATCCAGTGTGGGGAGTGTTCTGCAGGTTGCCCTTCAGGTAACTGGACCGCTATGAAAACACGAAAAATTATGCGGCAAGCGCTCGTTGGCTTAGAATCAGTTCTGTCAAGTAATGATATTTGGCTTTGTTCAACCTGCTTTAATTGCTATGAACGCTGTCCACGAACGATTCCAGTGACCGAAATCATTCTAAAATTGCGCAATATGGCTGTTCGTGAAGGTCATATTCCCGATCCATTGAAAGGTGTGATTAAAAATTTGGTGCAGCATGGTCACGCTGTACCATTGGGTGGTGAACTGTCTACTTGGGCCAAATTACGTATCAAAATGGATCTTCCCCCCCTACCTCCAACAGTCCATAGTTATCCAGAAGCAATGGATGAGCTCTATACTCTAATCAACAAAATCAAGTTTAACGGCAGGATTCCCTATCAACTTTAAGGTGACCTAAAAATGGAAAGTGAAAAAATATCAGATAAATCTTCAAAGGAATTGAATTATTCCCTCTTTTTGGGCTGTGTGATTCCTAATAGGTATCCTATGATTGAACGCGCATCACGCACCTTGTTTGATGAGTTGAATATTAAAGTAGATGAAATGGAAGGTGCGAGTTGTTGCCCTGCTCCAGGCGTTTTTCGGTCTGTGGATAAAGCTATGTGGCTCACCGTGGGGGCTCGGAATATTAACATTGCTGAACAAAATCATAATGATCTCCTCACCCTTTGTAATGGATGCAATGGAACTTTAAATGAGGTAGATCATCAACTTAAGCATAATGAAGAACTTAAAGGACGCGTTAATGAAGTGCTATCATCTGTGGGTCGCACTTATACCGGAACTTCAAAAGTTCGCCACATCATGGATGTCCTATATTATGATATCGGTGTTGAAAAAATCAAATCCTTGGTAAAACGTAAGCTTAATCTGAATGTTGCGGTCCATTATGGCTGTCACATTTTAAAACCCGCCGCAATTCAAGTTTTTGGGCAAGATCCTGATGATCCCACATTCTTTGATGAAATTGTTGAAGCAACTGGAGCTACTTCCATCATTTATCGTAAGAAGATGATGTGTTGTGGGGCAGGTGGAGCTGTGCGGACAGCCAATAAATCCGTGAGTTCCCACTTAACTTTGGAAAAATTACGGGAAATTCGAAAGGCAGGGGCAGATTGCATTGTGGTATGTTGTCCATTTTGCCAATTGCAGTATGATTTAGGACAATTGGAAGTAGCGAATTTAATGGATGAAGGAGAAGTACCATTCCAAATTCCTGTAATCTATATTACTCAACTTCTTGGTTTAGCCATGGGAATTGAACCAGAACGTTTAGGGATGATAAAACCTGCGGACATGAAAGGTATTTCACCCTTCACATCACAAGACCCAATATTAGAAAAAGTCAAGAATATGCCCTTGACTGAAGGAGGTAATTAAATTTGTCCAACTCAGATGATGTCAAAGTGGGAGTTTATGTGTGTCATTGTGGAAAAAATATTTCCGATGTCGTGGATATTGATGCGCTATGTGAATATGCTTCGCAACTTGCAAATGTATCTCTCGTGAAAGAATACAAATTTATGTGCAGTACAGCCGGCCAAGAAATGATTGCCGATGATTTAAACTCTGGAAAAGTAAATAGGGTGGTTGTGGCTGCTTGTAGTCCTTTAATGCATGAAGATACTTATCGAACCGTGATGAAAAAAAACGGATTCAATGAGTTTTTCTTTGAACAAGCGAATATTCGTGAACATGCTTCTTGGGTAAATATGCATGATCATCCAGGTGCTTTAGACATCGCCAAGGATCATTTAAAAATGGCGATTGCAAAAGTCTCCCATAACAAACCCCTTGAACGCCAAAAATTTCCTGTGGTTCAAGAAGCTTTGGTTGTGGGAGGAGGCATTTCGGGCATGTTTGCAGCTTTAGATTTAACCAATAAATACAAAGTACATCTCGTTGAGCGGAGTCCCACTATTGGAGGACATATGGCCCAACTGGATAAAACATTTCCAACCATGGATTGTTCTGCGTGTATTATTACTCCAAAAATGGTCGAAGTTGGTCGCCATCCAAATATCAATTTACTAACGTATTCTGAAGTTGAAGACGTGGATCTAAATGTGGGCAATTTTAAAGTAACTGTGAGAAGAAAAGCGTCGAAAATTGATGGCAATATTTGTACGGGCTGCGGAGCTTGTGCTCAAGCATGTCCTCTCACAATTCCTAATGAATTTGATCTCAATTTGGGTCATAGGGCCGCGGCGTATATTCCATTTCCTCAGGCAGTCCCAGAACAATACACGATTGATTCCCAAAACTGTATTGAATGCGGGCTTTGTGTTCAAGCTTGTGAAGTTGGGGCTATTGATTTAAGTCGAAAAGATGAATTAATCGATCTCACAGTTGGTTCCATTATTTTAACTACCGGGAATGATATTTTTGATCCCAGTGGAATTGCGCGGTTAGGTTACAAGAAATATAAAAATGTTCTGACTGCCATCGAATTTGAACGGATCCTTAGTAGCACTGGGCCTACTCTCGGGAAAGTTATCAAACCTTCAGATCACCAGACCCCAAAAAGTGTGGGATTCTTACAATGTGTTGGTTCGCGTGATTTTCATGAGGGGTGTCACAAATATTGCAGTCGAGTATGTTGTATGTATGCTATGAAACAAGCCCGTCAATATAAAGAAAAATATCCTGATTCCCAAGTTTACATTTTTTATATGGATATCCGAGCTTTTGGGAAAGGATATGAAGAGTTTTATGAAATTGCTGCTCGTGAATACGGCATTAACTTTGTTCGAGGAAGAATCGGATCCGTGTTTGAAAAAGTAGATGGAAGTTTGATCTTGGAGGGTAGTGAAACTCTCTTGGGAGAAAAATTTGAAATCGAAGTCGATATGCTTATTTTATCCACAGCCATTGAAGCCCGGAAAGATGCCAGTGATGTGGGCCGTAAGTTTGGAGTCCAATTAACCGATGATGGGATGTTTATGGAAGCCCATCCTAAATTATTCCCCGTTGATTCGCTTTCCCAAGGTGTTTTCATAGGTGGTACTTGTCAAGCTCCTCGTGATATTCCGGATGCTGTCGCTCAAGCAAAAGCTGCTGCGAGCAGTGCAGACAATTTCATGGCTGCGGGAGAGGTGGAAATTGAACCCTACTATGCTGAAGTGCGGTCTGAAATATGTTCCGGGTGTCGTTCATGTTTATCGGTGTGTTCTTTTGATGCAATTTCATTTGACGAAGAGAAAAATGTATCGGTGATAGATACCCTCCGCTGTAAAGGGTGCGGTGTCTGTATGATCACCTGTCCTAGTAGTGCCATTGACCAAAATCATTTTACTAAAACTCAAGTCCTTAGTGAATTGGAATCCCTTAAACCGTGGGAAGTGCACGGAGAAGGAGGGGCGAATTAGGAGTTGGTCATCATGGAAAACGATAACTTTGAACCATACATTGTGGGATTCTTCTGTAATTGGTGCACATATACAGGAAGCGATCAAGCTGGACGAAGTCGTATGCAACGTCCCGCAAACGTCCGTATCATTCGACTAATGTGTTCCGGTAGAATGGATCCTGATTACGCCCTTAAAGCTTTGAAACAAGGAGCCGATGGTGTTATTATTGGCGCATGTCATTTAGGCGATTGTCATTACGTTGAAGGAAATTTTAAAACCGTTAGGCGATTCGCCTTGATCCAAAAATTCATTGAACAATATGGTATTAATCCGAAACGAGTACAACTCTGGCATATTAGTGCTAGTGAAGGAGCTGAATTTACTGAACGGATCAAAGAATATGTCCATGAATTAAAAGCACTCGGGCCGAATCCCTTAAAAGAAGTCGCCCGATTAAATCACATGGAGGAAATTCAAGCATGAAATGGCCGATCCTTACTACTACTGAAAAAATAAAGACACGGACCTTTTCTTCGGAATATCTCACCCGAAAAACCGATTTAATTCTCCATCTGGATAAATGCAAAACCTGTAAACAATGTGTGAAAGCTTGTCCTAAAAATGCCTTGGAGATGCCCGTGATTGCCAAAGGAATGAAAGTGCCTTTAGTTGCGCGGATGCCCATCATGCCAGATCAATCAAAATGTGTCTTTTGTGGGGTATGTATGGCATTATGTCCCTTTGAGGCTCTCTCTATGAAATTGGATAGTCAAGAAATACCAATTAGGCAGCTTCAATTGTCACAAAAAGGAATTCTCCCTAAAATAGCACGTGTTAAAATTGGGAAAGTAGAATTGAGTGATCCTGAATTCACGAATGCATTTTGGAATTCAATTCTTCTCCGAATTCAAACAAAGAAATAATATCTAAACTTCATTCTTTTTCAATTTACTTTTTTCTTACTCAAAACTTATTGGATGCTAAAAAAAATTAATCTTGATGGCAAGTTATGATCCAAAAGCATTCTATGATGCGATGTCAAAAGCTTACGATGAAAAAACCTCCACAGGTGTATGGAATGAGATGTATGATCGACCAAATGTAATCGCTCTAATTCCTGAAGCCAATGTTTTAGATGTTTTGGAAGTGGGTTGTGGTTCTGGTGGATTAACCAAATGGCTCGTGAACCAAGAATATCACGTATCTGCCTTTGATATCAGTCCCAATCTTTTAAAAATTGCGCAAGGTAAAGTAGGGGCTAAAGCAAAATTATTCGTTGCTGATGCTACCAAACCCTTGACAATGATCTCATCTAACAGTGTTGATTTAATTGTTTCATCCTTAGTGTTTCATTACATTGAGGATTGGGATCCCCTTTTTAAGGAACTTAAACGAGTTTTACGTTCATCTGGTTCGATTGTGTTTTCAACTCATCATCCCCATGCAGATTGGATATGGTGTGAAAAAGAGAATTATTTTACCAAGGAAATATATGAAGAAACTTGGACTGTTGCTGGGCATCCTTATCTGGTCCAATATTATCACCGTACTTTGATGGAAATGTTTGAAATTTTCAAAAAAAATGGATTCTATGTTGATGAACTGAAAGAACCATTTCCACTCCCTGAAGTAAAGAAGATCGATCTAAAAACCTATGA
Organism: Candidatus Lokiarchaeum ossiferum; assembly: GCA_025839675.1. Lineage (GTDB taxonomy): Archaea > Asgardarchaeota > Lokiarchaeia > Sigyniarchaeales > Promethearchaeaceae > Lokiarchaeum > Lokiarchaeum ossiferum. The sequence continues at coordinate 2,439,768 of CP104013.1, read as the reverse complement.
AAAATTAACTTCTAAGCCCAATTTTCTGTATTTTCGACTTAAAAAACAAAAAATTGCCTCATAAATTGATAGTAAACATCATTTTACTAATTGGTCATTTAGGATATCTCCTATGTCAAATCAAATTGACCCCTTGAAACAACTTTTTTTGTCAAAAAACCTTATAATCATGAGTTGGCTTTAGGATCTTGAAGAAAAATGTCGCTCCCTACAGAAGAAATCTTTATTCAAGCTATATCTCATGAAATCCGCCGCAACATCCTTCGAATTTTGTTGGAATCTCCGAAATCTTTTACTGATCTTTTAAACTTTTTTGATATTAGTTCCAGCAAACTCACCTATCATCTCAAACATATTCAGGGTTTCATCGAAAAAGATGTGAATCAATTTTATATTATCACGGCTTTAGGAAAACGGGCTTTAAATGTTTTAGATTCCATCAAAAAAGATTTATCTCCCGAAGACCAACCTTTGTTGAAAGAAGCTTACCAAGGCCAAAAGACCTATAAAACATCGCTTGCAGTACAAGGGATGAATATAATCATTGGGACCATCTTATTCACCATGATTATTTCTTCCACAATACTCATAATCACTATGTTGGATCCTCAAACACCTTGGATTATTTATCCCATATCTATTCTTATTCTTGGAATTGAATGTTCAATTTTAATATGGGCAATTAAAACAAGAAAAACTACCCCTCAAATAATGAATAAGTTAAAGAAGCACTTTGAAGAACCCTTGTAATTGTTAGTGTTCGTTTTTTTTTTTATTTTCATCCAACTACAAAGAAACAATCAAATAGATCTTCGATAAAATATAATCAACTTTTAGAATTTTTATTTACTTGAACTAGACTTTAGTAAAGGATAAGTGGTGATTTAAATGGTTGATGATGAACCTCAGATTGAAAAACAGAAGAAAAGGAAACTAGCTCGCAATAAGGGCAATTTATTTAAATATTGGCTTGTAAAAATCAAGCAATGGAAACCGAGTAAAGATGAAATCACTTTAATGGTGATGATCACTGTGATTTTTGTGAGTTCTATCTTTTCCTCGCTCCTCCAATCCAATTTTGGCAATACTCATATTGAATATATTCAGGTTGCAGATGAATACGGAAATGCCATCACAGGGAAATTATACCGTCCTACGACTGCAACCTATAATAATCCAGCACCGGGTATAATATTATGTCATGGGATGAATAATGATAAAGACACGGAAGGTCCCCTTGCAATGGAATTAGCGAAACGGGGATTTGTTGTCATTGCAGTGGATCAGCAAAATCATGGGGATTCTGACATTGGCTCGGATGTTCTGGGTGATTTTCTTGGAACTTCTGACACACGTGAGGATGATACTATCGGTGCCAATGCAATGTATCAATATTTAAAATCGGCTGAATTTGTTGATGGGACTCAGATGGGGATTGTTGGACATTCAATGGGGGGAAGTACTGCTCGAAAACTGGCATTGTTGAATCCAGATCATCGCGCTGTGATTATTCAAGCTGGTGGGCCTGATGACCTTACCGAAGTCTTAGGAATGAATAATTATCTTGATATCTGGCCACTTTATGAAGAATTATTTATTAACCCTATGGAATCCCGCGCTGATTTTCTCGCTCGGGGAAAATCGATGATTGAAAGTAATTTAGATCTGATAGGTGAAACCCCGCGGGGAGAATGTGTAGATGAAACCTATGGTGTTTTTGCCAATGGGACAGCACAACGATATGCATTATGTAAATGCACCCATCCAGGAGTAACCTGGAATCAAAAAAGTATCCAGGAATCTGTTGCTTGGATGACACAAGCCCTTCAAGGTGAAACTGATGGAGATGCTGCCTTATTGGAAGCGGGACGCCAAACTTATTTTATTAAAGAAGGTTTGATGTTGTTTGCAGTAATACTTCTTGTACTCTCACTTTTACCTTTATCCTCAATTTTAATGACTAAAGAACGATTTGTGGGACTAAAAACTACTCCAACTGAGATAATTCCAACTACTAAAAAAGAATGGTGGAAATCCGCCACGATTAATACTCTGATTGGTGGATTCAGTTTCATTTTCCTACCTGCCATTGGGATGATTGCACTAAGTGCAACCACTGTTATATTGCCTTTCTTCAGATTGCTTACTGGAAATGGTTCACTCTTTTGGTTGTTAATTAATGCCTTGATTTGCAGTCTTTTGTTTAAAAAATGGTTCCTGAAGGCGAAGGAAGAAAAAGGGCTTACTGAAGAAGATATTGGCATTTTCAAAGTGGAAGCCATTCAAGAAAAAGAGCAATATTTAGTTAAAACCCTTATGATGGTGCTCATTTTCTTTGGTTATCTGTATTCGATTGTTTTGATAATTCAAAAATACTTGAATGTGGAAATGCGGTATATGTGGCCTATTTTAAAGACCTTCACTCCTACACGATTTCTAATCTTCTTGGTTTATTTATTACCGGTATATTTATTCTTCAAGATTAATGGTGGAAAATTCATGTATGGACAATTAAAGCTCCAGAAATATGATTCGGAGATCAAAACCCAGATTGTTTGGTGGTTAAAATATCTTTTTGCCATGGAAGCGGGATTATTCTTGGTCTTTTTAATTCAATATGTTCCAATGTTTGTGTTTGGCACCGGTCCAGGTCTAAGCGCGGGAATTCTTCTCTTTTTCTTTGGATTGTTCGGAATTTTCCTCATGCAAACATTACCCCAGTTCGCAGTCATATTCTTTGTGACCACCGCTTTTTATCGGAAAACGGGAAAAATTTATTTAGGGGCATTTACAGCAACTCTGCTTTCTGCGTGGATTATGGCTGTGAGTGGTCAATTGGTCTAGAAAACAGATTGTTAGTGGCTTATTTTTTTTTTCCATTTTTTTACTTTAACATCTCTAATTATTCTACTTTTTAGACGCAATTTTAAAATAAGAACAAAGTTATAGTATGTACTAATTATATGGCTTTCATCCAAAAATCCCATCCAAATCTCATTTTTTTTGCTTTTACGTTTGGGTTTTCATGGTTGTTCTGGGGTATCTTAATAATCTTTCAAGTAAGCTATTCTACTCCCTTTGGTATCATTTTTCATAGCATTGGTGGTTTAGGGCCATTATTTGGGGCAATATTTTGTTTGTTCAAATTAGAATCAAAAGAAACGAGACTCTCTTTCTGGAAAAGGTGCTATCAATGCAAGGGAAAGAAATGGCAATGGTTATTTTTCAGTATCTTCTTCAATTTTTTGATTTCTATTTGTGTAGGCATTATAGAACTATTATTTTCCACCAATCCCATAGGTTTTTCTAATTTCGGTTCAATCATTATTCTGCCTGTCCAAGTTTTATTTATCCTCCTTTTTAATTTTCTTGCTGCGAGCATGGAAGAACCCGGTTGGCGAGGATGTGCATTGCCGATAATCCAGATAAAATATAATTCCCTTCTATCCAGTCTAATATTGGGAACATTTTGGGCAATTTGGCATTTCCCTTTATATTTCATCCCCGATTCTTATCAAAATACAGAAGTAATATTTGGATCTCCCTTATTTTGGATTTTTAATGGGTATATAATTTTTCCCACCATTATAATGACTTGGCTGAATAAAAAAACGGATCAAAGTATCTTATCTGCTATTCTATTTCATTGGATGATCAATGTGAGTGGTGAAGTATTTAACTTCGGCCTAAATTTCGAGTTTGTTAGGCTTTCATTTTACGTTATAATTGCTATAGTTCTTATTTGGAAAGATAAAATGTATGTACCCCTAACTCGAAATTTCAATAGTAAAAGTAATAAAATAATAGCAGATAAGTAATTACGTAAAAAAATAATGAAAGAAACATTATTTATTGATGATTTTTACCACTCGATTTTTTAAAATATAGAAAAATCCTAAGGTTCGAAATGCCTCTTCTACAAAATCTTTGTTTAGAGCGGATGTTTCGAGGTATTTCATACCTAATTTTTTCGATAGAATTTTTCCTTCTGTCTTCGAAACCTTCCGTTCCTTTACCAAGTCAACTTTATTACCAACTAGCAACAACATGATATTGGGCTCGTTTTCTCGTATTTCTTTATACCATTTTTCGATATTTTGGAATGTATCGTATCTTGTAACATCAAATACAATGAATCCTGCACGTGCTCCTTGATAATATGATTGTCTCACTTGAGCAAATTGATCTTGACCACCCATGTCAAATACCGAGAAAGTGACATCGATGTTCCAATTCCGATAGGATATGGTTTTTTTCATTAGATTAACTCCTATGGTACTTTTAAAATCTTCTTTAAATGTGTCACTAACGAATTTTTCAACCAAAGTTGTTTTTCCTACCCTCGAATCTCCCCCCAAAATAACTTTCATAATAAACGTTCCAGAATCAAGAGAAATTTTCTGTATTTCACTTGAACTTGAATGTTCACCTTCAGAATCTTCGAGATGAGGAAGAACGAAACTCGTAGTATTACCCAAGTTAATCCGAACCACTTTTTCGGCGCATAGGTAAATATAGGAAAATAGATATTCCAGAGTCGTAATTTTAGGAGAAATAAAGACAAGAATTGCTTCTGATCCGGCTTCACAAAATACAAGTCGATAACTTTCCGTTGCAAATGCAAAAGTACCAACCTTATCCCCATCAAATTCAGAAGAAATTTTTGTCAAGTTGGATGAGAGTAGGGATTCAATTTCTTCTTGTTTTTTTTTAGGAAGATTACTGTTGAATACTCGAAGAACTACCTTATCGTCACGATTCATGATCAGTATCGCATTGAGTTGGGAGTCTAGCGTCTTCATTACGGAGTTTAAAAAAATTTGGAGCATCCGATCTTTCATGGTAATCTAAGTTATCTCATGAAAAATTTGGTTTATAGATTGAGTTTAAGAAACAATGCAAAAAATTTTTGATAAAAAAATGTGTAGGAATTCAAGAAATTGAAATTGATGGGTTTTCCCAACCTGAACATGCTTTTATTGTTTTTCGTATTCCATCCCATAGATCACATACTCCGACAGCCTCTGGATCTGTGGCGCAGTAGGAATGGGCGTCAATTCCATCCATAGAACAATTATGGAAGTGCGTACAAGAAGTGCAGTTTTGTAACATCATAACTCATCTCATTTTTGTTTTTCAAAAAATGAATACTACGAATTAATAGAGCGAATCAAATATTTAAAGGTTGTGTATATATTATGCACAAACAATATAATTTAGTTTTTAAGGTTGATATTATCTATTTACTTCGTATTTGAGTCTTTGGGGGAAAAAAGGTGAAAGATTTCTACATTATAACTAAATCCGATTGTAATCGCTGTTTTCAGCTGAAAGATTGGTTTAATCAAAATCACATTTCCTATACTGAAAAATCCATTGAAAATTCCGCTGTTTATCAAAATTTATTGGAAGATCCAAATTTTCTTGCAGAATTCTGCATTGAAGATGATTGTAAGTTTTACTTGCCATTCCTTTATATTACTAAGACCCATCAATATTTTCACAAGCATCTTTTTGGTATAGATGGGATCAGAGGTCATTTTCTTAATCAAGTCTTAGAAATTGAGACTAAATCCTCAAAATCTGAAAAGGAAATTAGCTTACCTCGTCTTTGTCGAAATGAACTGGTAGAAAAATTGTTGAAAGAATATATTTTAGCTTTGGGGATATGCCGATCTGGAGGAGATCTGTTGTACTATGTTCAAATTGATAAATCTATAAATCTCGAACTAATTGCACAATTCATTGCAGCTCTGTCCATGTTTGGAGAAGAAAACTTGGGAAAAATTGAACGCATTACTTTGAAAGGGTTGGAAATCGAGATGAGTATCACCACAAAAAATGATCTTCTTTTTGTAGTCTTGTTTAAACCTCATATGGTACAAGATTATTTGGATGAAGAAGCTGAAAAAGGTTTAGATCGCTTCTATGCTTTGTTTAAAGATAATCTTGATCAAAATAAGACCAATCGGGTGCTTTATGAATCGTTTGATAGAGAAATGTGCTTAATGATCCAGAATTACCTCGTTCGAATCGGGATATTAGAATGTGTTAACTGCACGCTTGAAATACCCATATTGCGTGAAATAAGCCAAAAATAATTTATTGTTCCCTTAATTGAAGAATACATATGACAAGCAAAACACATCCTGCGTTCATAAATGGGGATAGAATAGAATTGCATCCCTTGAAAGTTGCACATGCTGAAATATATGTAGATTGGTATAATGATCTAGAGATTCGGCGTCTATCTCGGATGATCAAACCCACCACAATTGGAAGAATGCAAAAGGCAATTGAAAATGTAAATGCCTCAGATTCCCGAATTAAATTTGAAATCTGGCATAAGGTTGATCAAAAGCCAATCGGGGATATTGGTCTGAGTGATATTGAATATCATGATCGAAACGCTGAATATGGTTTACTTATTGGAGAGAAAGAATATTGGGGACAAGGGTATGCTACCGAAGCAATTAAATTAATTTTAAAATATGCCTTTGAAGAAGTCAATCTTCATAAGATATTTGCAGGGATCTCTGCTTGGAATATCGGCTCTGAGAGATCAGCTGTTAAAGCAGGAATGCATTTAGAGGCAACTCGGAAAGAAGATTGGTATATTGATGGAGAATATGTGGATACTCACATATATTCCATATTTAAGCGGGATTGGATGAAAGCAAATCATGAACAATTTTGATTTGAACTCGAAACATTGTTAGGAGTTTTTCCCATATTTTTTTTATGAGTGATTTTTCACATCAAAACAAACAACGAAATCGAATTTATATAGGTTTTTTTCTTGTTCTCTCTTCAGTTTTTGGAAATATTTTTATTGGCTCTAGTAATTCTCAACTAAATATTTTAGATTACTATGCAGATGGAATACCTGCCGATTATACGGAATATTTTACAATTTGGAACCAAGGTTCGAATTCTTATCCATTACAAATCAATGCGACAGTACTCGAATTTGTAGGTTCAACGGGGTGGCCAGAATTAAAACTCGAATTGTGGAATTGGGATGACTTTAAAGGGGGGATGGCAAGCATTAACAAAAATGAAACAAATTTCGATTATTATGTGCGGTGCCAATTCACCTGTGAAGCGGAGAGTCGGTATGTGTTGGCCGTAACGAATTTGGATCCAGTAGATGATTGCACCTATAACCTCACTTTTTGGACCCCAGCTCCAATAAACTTTGTTTATACGGATAAATATGATATATCCGGTGGTGATCTGGATGAGGAAGATCTGACAACCATTACATACTTTGGGGATGCTGACCCTTCACTCTATGCCTTACTTGGAGATGGCACTTCCCGTATAGTTGTTGATATTCCTTATGCACAATATCAATATGTTCCATTATATGAACATTATTTTCTGATTGAAAACACTGGTGAAGATTCCTTAGTTTTTTTAGGTTTTGTGGGAGAAGGTAGTTATTTGGATTCGACACCTCAAATTACGGGATATCTTCAAGACTGGGAAAATTATGATGAGGGAGAAACGACCGATCAAACTTTCTTCACAATTGTAAATGATTCTACCGGATTTTGGTTTAATTGTCTCGGAGGTCATAGATATTCATTGTGGGTGAAAGGGGGCACTGAATTTTATCCCATTGATTTAAATGTCATAATTGAATCTTTTGGTGATACAGAATTATATTTTGAAGATGGATCTAATGATCCACCTAAGCAAGTTATTGAAATCATCCCAACACGAGAAGATCCTTGGATAACTTCCCGAAATATACGTCGATGGATCATCTTTGGTGGTACAGGTGGTGCTATTCTTGGGTTGTCTGCCATTGGTTGGTGGATAAAGCGTCGTCTTTAATTTTTTTCACTTTTTGAACTGTATAGTTCCATTCGCTCCAAATTAAAACCTCCTTTTTCATATATCTTATTTTTCTAGATAATTTTGGTCAATAAATCGGGCGATAATATAAATCACATCGGCCAATCGATTCAGAAATTTCTGAGGTGTTTGTAAATCCCTCCGATTCTGGTCAAAAATTAATTCAACTATTCGTCGTTCTGCCTCTCGGCAAAAAGTCCGTGCGACATCATAAGTGGCAGATAATTCGGACATACCTTGAATTATAAACTGGGGATTCAATTGGAGCTTTTCCATTAAAGATTTTTCAAATTCTTCTAAGAAATGGATATCCTCTTCCACAATCGGATTTCCTGGTTTCTTATCATGAGGGGATGCTGCCATTCCATTTAAATAAATAATTCGTTGCTGCACATTCTCTATGAAAAGTGCCACTTCCTCAGATCTTAAAAACTGGATTTGGTTGGTTTTTGCTTTCGCTAATCCAAGAAAGGATGTGAAGGTATCCATGGTCCCAAGAAAGTGGATTAAATTATCATTTTTAGGAACACGAGTCCCATCATAGAGGGAAGTATTTCCCTTATCTCCGCCTTTTGTTGTGACCATATCAAATGTTATTTCTGGTGAATTTGTCATATGTTTTCTGATTAAATTATATACCATGGGATTTTGAAGGTTATACTTCCTATTTGGTTGATTTCTGAGAAGAAAATTTCTAAATTGAAAGTAATTTATCTCGACAAATTACAAATTGTAAGAGATTTCCTTTTATAGGAATAACCCCAAATTATTGTAATTGTCTTCAAAAGATGAGGAAAAATGAAATATCGAAGAGTAGGAAAATCTGGGTTACGAATTAGCGAAATTGCTTTGGGTTCGTGGCTGACCTATGGCCACAATGTTGATAAAGAGCAAACTTTCAAATGCATGGAAACCGCTTTAGATCATGGCATTAATTTTATTGACAGTGCAGAGATCTATGCTAAAGGAAAAGCTGAACAACTCATTGGAGAATTTTTAGCTCGTGAAACTGTGGATCGGAAACATCTTGTAATTTCGAGTAAAGTGTTTTGGCCAATGAATGAGGATATCAATCGATGGGGCTTGGGTCGGAAGAATATCCTAACTGCTATAGAAGAAAGCTTGGATCGCTTGAATACTGATTATGTGGACTTATACTATATGCATCGGTATGATTATACCACTCCATTGCATGAAACCGTGGATGTAATTAATGATCTAATTCATGAAGGAAAAATTCGATATTGGGGAACCTCCATGTGGACTGCAGCCCAATTAGAACGGGTGAATGCCATTGCTAAAGAAAATAAACAATATAAACCCATTGTGGAACAACCAGCCTATAATATGTTTACTCGTCATATAGAACTTGAAATCATGAAAGTTGCAAAAACTCATGGTATGGGATTTACAGTCTGGAGCCCGTTAGCGCAAGGATTATTAACGGGGAAGTACAATAATGGTATTCCAGAAGGTAGTCGAGCCTCCAGCTCTGAAAATATGAAATCTCAAATCACCGAAGAAAAACTTGCACAAGTTCGAAAGCTTGGTGAAATTGCAAAATCATTAAATATAAAAACAAGTCAACTAGCATTAGCATGGATTCTCCGCCGTCCTGAAATTTCGGCCGCAATAATTGGGGCAACCAGACCAGAACAGGTGATTGAGAATGTTGAAGCTTCTTCTATTGAGTTGACTTCCGAAATTTTACTTTTAATTGAGAATGTCTTGAACAACTCCCCACAATGGCCGTGGGGATATGAACCAAACGTGTATCACAAAGACGAAATGCGAAAATAACTTTCATCAAAATTTTTTTTATTTTATAGCACATTTAACAAGACTTCTTTCAGCTCACCAATGGTGTAAGGTTTGACTAACATCCCTTTGAATCCAAACTCTTCATAATGACTCATAATATTACCTGTGGCGTATCCACTAGAGACGATGGCTTTCAAATTAGGATCGATTTTCTTCAACGCATTAAATGTGTCTAATCCTCCCAAAGCACCTGGAATTGTTAAATCAAGGATCAAAACATCATAGGGATCATTTTCTTTGAGTTTTTGAAAATATTTTTTAATGGTAATATCTCCTTCGGTTGTAAAATCACTCACATAGTTCAATTTCCGGAGCATTGTTGCAAGAACTTTCGTCACCAAGGGTTCATCTTCTAAAACAAGGATTTTTCTTTGGTTTGAATTCTGATTTTTAACAGTTAAATCTTGCTTTTGCTTTTTAATTGATTTCCCATTCGGCTCGATGGCAGGAAAGAAGAAAGAAAAAGTGGTCCCCATTCCTTCCTCCGATTCTACATCAATAGTACCTCCATGCTTTTTGATTATTGAGCGAGAGACTGGTAATCCCAGCCCATTTCCAGCATGAAAATTTTGTCCCTTCTTTGTTGAAAAATAGAGATCAAATATTTTTGGTAAATTTTCTGCGGAAATACCTATACCCGTATCTTGTATTCGAATATTAACATATTTCCCTTCATGCAAAAACTTTTGGTCCTGTATAATTTCATAATTAGTCGCAGATATTTTGATAATGCCTTTTCCATCCATGGCTTGAACAGCATTTAGAACTATATTTTGCATAACCTGTCCAAATTGTCCTTTATCTACATTGATGTTCCATATTTCATTTTCTATATCAAACTCGACCCCAATACTTGATCCATGGAGGGAAAATCGTGCTGCTTCTTTGATTAAATTCTCTGTTGATGCAACTTCTTTGATTGGAGCCCCTCCCTTTGAAAAAGTGAGTAACTGATTTGTTAAACGTTGGGCTTGGTTGGCTCCCTTTTCTGCATCTTGTAAGCTTTCTAGAAGATCTGTATTCTCTTCTGCTTCCATTTTAGCTAAAGTAATATTCCCAAGAATTGCAGTCAAGATATTGTTGAAATCATGGGCAATTCCCCCGGCTAACAATCCAATGGATTCGATACTTTGATTTCGATTAAGTTCTTCTTCTAATCGTCGTTGAATCGAAATATCTCTAAATGCGATGACATAACCAATATTTCCTTGCTCTCCATTATTTATAGGGGCGATGCTATAATCGATTATTTTTTGACTCCCGCCAGACATTTTTAAAATGGAAGTTCCTTGATATTTCTCTCTGGAATGGAGTGATAAAGCTTTTGTTAATAAATTCATTGCTGTACCCTTTTGAGTTGCCAAATTCAAAGGTAATATATCCAAAATATTTTTTCCAATTGCTTCTTCATAGGAATGATTTGTGATTTCTTCAGCCATCTCATTAAATATTAATATTTTTCCATAGCGATTGATCGTGATGACTCCTTCTCCTATATTTCGAAGAGTGACCGCCAAGTTCTCTTTTTCTGAGGCTAATTGCTGTTGTGCAATCTTCCACTCTGCAATGTCCCGTCCAATTGAAACAAAATATTTTACATTTCCATTTTCATCTTTGATTGTGGAGACTTGGTATTCAAATGGAATTATGTTGCCGTCTTTGACTATTAAATCTGCTTCGATTTGCCCACTTCCTGTATTAATTATTATATCCAGATATTTTGCTATTTTCTGTAATGTTTCCTCATCATAATATGAATCTGGGGCTTTTAATATTGCGATTTCCTTGTCAGAATAACCGCTAATTTCTTGGAATGCTTTGTTCCATCGAATGGCTCTTCTTGTTATTGGATCAAATAAAAAAAAGGTATCGCGCTGTGCATTTAATACTGTGGTTAAAAAATCACCTTCTTTCTTAAGCTCTTTTTCTGCTTTTGTTCGTTTGGTAATATCCACGCCTGCACTAATAATACGTATAATTTTTCCATTCTGATCAACATTGAACGAATTGTGCCAGCCGATCAAATGTTCATTTCCATTCCTATCAAGTACTGAATTTTCAAAATATTCAACAAATTCCATTTCTTTATTCATTATTTTATTAAAAACTTCTATTACTGCCTTTTTCATCGCTGGGGGAAGAAATTTTTCAAACCAATTTTCTCCTAAAATTTCATTTTTTGGATAACCTAGCAACTCTACACCAGCTTTATTGATGAACTTGACCTCAGCTTGCGCATCTAAAGCAATTATGATGTTATCTACTAAATCCAAAAAGCTTAGATTTAATATTGGAAGTGAGTTGAGTTGGTTCCTCAAATTTTTATTCTCTTTTCGAAGTTTATCAATTTCTTCTACGATCGAATTATTTTGCATCCTAACTTGACTCCCCATAGAAAACCTTTATGTATTACATCAATTTTTTGCATCCTAAACATGTTTCTGGTATTACAGTATTGTAAGTGTTTCATGGTCTTCTTGTTTATATTCCATTCTATGGGTGAAAATTGCGAATAGTTCTTTTTTTCTTATTAAGGCAAGAAAATTTAATTCTATTCACATTTGAGATATAACGAACAATTTGATGCAAAGTTCATATGAATATTCGGAAAAATTTCAACTTTCTTTGATAATAAAATGGTAACATCAATCTTATGTCTCTTATTAGGTATTATTGGGCTAATTTTCATCAATTTCACATTTAATTCGACCCTTCCTATTTTTGAATTAAATTTTATCGATTTTGAACAAAGTTATTTCAAAATTTTTTTTATCTATAGGGGATTAGTTGATCTTGTGCGAATTCAACAAAAAGTAGTTGCTTATATCACATATAATTCGCAACTTTTAGTGTTTTCTCATGTTAATTTTCCAGAAGCTGGGATTCAAGTTCCAAAAGGAACAGTGGGACCGAAAGAAGATTTGAAAGATGCAGTTTTAAGAGAGGTTCAAGAAGAAACTGGATTAACGAAAATTTTCATCAAGGAATATTTAGGAAAGGATGAAATGCTTATTTCATATCCAAAAATCGAAGAGCCCGTTAAATTGAATTTCTTTTTCTTTCATATTTGTGTAGAAGAACAACCAAAAACATCTTGGAATTGGTTGGAAAAAGATCCCCATCCTTCTGGGTTATTACCTGATGATATTATAGAAATAAAAAAATATGGTGGAATTCGACTGCAATTGTATTGGGTACCTTTGAATGCAATCCCTCCATTGATGGCTAACTTGGGTAAATTTTTATTTAAATTGTTCTAAAAATCCAGAGTTACTTTTTCTCTGTTTCCCATACATTATTCATAAGGGCGCTCAAATCGTTGCTCATAGGCATTATTCGTTTTCAGCTGATTATCCCAAAAAGATTGTCCTTTTTTCAGTTTCATGATGTATTTGAAAAGAAATGCGACCCATCGTGGAAATTTATATGGTCCTTTGATAGAATCAAACATTTCTTCTTCAATTTTCCCTTCAGATACGATCATTCTACCTATTTCTGTGAATAAAATATCATATTCTTCGAATTCTTCCTTAGAACTGTTCTGAATGCCTTCGATGCCTCCTAGAATAGCAGATCCTATATAACAACAATCTAACTTCTGGGCCAGTTTTATGAAATATTTCTGAATGAAGACACTGTGGTGCCTTTCAGGAAATCCTGATTGAATAATGAATCCAATTTTTTTTTGTGCAATACATTCACGATTATTTTGTAATACTTCGATAAATTTCATCACAATACCTGGCATTGAATCTGTATAAAGGGGAAAAATCAGTAAAATCACATCAGCTATTGTAATCGAAGCTATTCTCTCTTCATAGGAACTCACTTGATTTAAATAAATCGTGTCCGTCCTCCAATTTTCTACACTCTCTGCTCCACTTGTAATTGATTTCAATATTATACGGGAGTTGGATTTTTTCCCTCTTGGTGATCCATTAATGGCCAATAGTTGCATAAACAATCTCCTCCATCGAATTTTGTGTTGTTTTTAAATAAATCAATTGAGTATGAAAATTTCGGGTTGTTCTCTCAAAAATTTCTTTCAATAGTATTAAATCCTCTTCATCAGTATCAAGTTCCTTCTCAACTAAGAGTGCAAACTTGGGAAATTTTTTATATCTTCGGACATGTCGAATTTCTCCTTTAAATACCTCAACATACGGCCTTAATAATGGAATTAAGCGATCACATACCTTTTTAATATTGGAATTGATAAATCCCATTATTAAGGGTGACCCTAATATAACAAGATCTGACTTGAGGACAGCTCGGTATATTTTTTCCTGTTCATCGTTAAATACACATTTCCCTGGATGCTTCACCCAACATCCGAAACATCCTATACAAAAATTGATTTGCATGTCTTTGATTGTCAAAAGCGAAATTTGATGTCCAAGTTCTTCAAGTTTCCCTTCAAAGCTCTGAAGAAATAGATCAAACTCCGTTTGAGTAGTCGAAGCACTTCCATTTAGTAGTAAAATATTCATAGTATTCTCTTCTATTCAGTAAATACAAATTTCTTTTACTGCTTAATATTATTTAGTATCCCATTTGTTATCAAAAAAAAACAATGTATTTACATGGGATTGAAAACCTTGATTTCCAGCCAAATTTGTGATCCATTTAAAAAAAAATCAAATAAACTTAATGAAATCGCATAGAAGATACATTGAAAAGTCTTGAAAATTATATTTTATTAACAATTAGGTGAATTTAATTGCAATCTAGTCCGATTTCCACTTCTGAAAATTCAATAGACACATCAGCACTCGCAAATAGGCTTCGATCCTATGCTCTAGTTAGTTTATTTCTTCCGATAATAGTATATATTGTCACATTTCTCATTGGGTTATCAAATCTATCAACCTTACTAAGTTATTCTCATCTCAATTTCATTTCTATGGCAACTAACCTTGCCACTACTTTAATTATAGTCAATACTCTTGTTAGTCTTATTTCCTTTGCCTTTTTCTATAAATTTGTTTCTGAATTCAAAAATCTGTCCATGATTAGTCCCGTAGGATCAGAAATATTGAAGAACATTTATAAGCTATTTGTGATAAAAATCATCTTGTCCATCATAGTTTTAATAATTGGGGTCATAAATTATATACGTTTAGTTGTTATTATCCAAAATTTTGATTTTGTAAATGCTACCTTTGCAGAACTTTCTGCATTGCTCTCACAAATTTCTTCCATAGGATCTGGATCTAATATTTTTTCTATATTTCCTCCGATTTTTGAAGTCATAGGGTATTTTAAGTTCCATACTTGGATTGGTATGGTGACTTCTAAATATTCCTATCAGAGATATTTGAAAGATCCTAACAAGACGACTAATCTTATATTCATCGGGAGTATTTGTCAATATGGATCTATCTTTTTAGTGGTCATTCCGTTTTTTGGTTTCCAACCTTTGATAGTTTTAGCTGGATTCATAGTTATCTTAATTGGGTTTTTTCAAACTGCTAAAACATTGGAATATGGTTTTGATAGTTCAATTTCTCCACCAGTGTCATATCCTGCTCCTATCACAAGTTTTCCTCTTCGTCCTAATTATTCTTCTCCACCGAACAACAAAGCTTACATACAGCCTCAACCCCAACAAACTCCCCAAGTACCTCGGTATTATGTTCCAAATCATATTTACCCTAATAATTCTGTTCAGGTCGATCCCAATCGTAAAATTGTTTATTCACATAAGAATCCTACAAATATTTCTCCGATGTCTAAGTTCTGTCCCATTTGTGGAGGGGATAATTTTCCAGATAGTAAATTCTGCTCAAAATGTGGTTTGCATTTTTAGGATATATTTTTAGTAGATGAAATGAATAGTGCCCAAATTTGATTTAATGATTCTTCTCTTTTCTTGATAATCAAATATTTTCAGTTATTAAATCTAATTTCACTTTCAATAGTGATAGTTGTTGATCACTTTTTTTATCCGATTGATCATATTCGGAAATCTCGGTCAGTTTTTTTTGTGAAAGTGATCATGATTCCATACAAATGTACACTTTTTTGTGTCTCATTTTTTGACGATTTTACTCACAAAAGTTCAGTTTAATGGCATTTTTCCAAACAAATTTTCTTTTTACTTATGCATTTCGAAACAAAATTTTATATAGTTAAATTGTATAAGTAAGATCAAATGTTTTGATCTTTAAATATATAAGATCAAAAGTGTTTCATATTATCTGATCGAAAAATGGTTTTGTCTTTTTTCGCATGGGCAAATCAAACTTTCGGTAAAAAAAAAAAAGTGAAAAATATGGCAGATTTTACATTAGATGCAAAAGGGTTAAAATGTCCAATGCCAATCTTGAAAGCGAAAAAAGTAATCAAGAAAATGGAACCCGGACAAACGTTTGAGTTAATCGCCGATGATGGCGGAGCCAAGGCTGATGTCCCACCATTATTGAACAAGACGGGTTGTAGTTTAGTTGGGGATATCAAAGAAGATAACGGTGTATTTACTTTTCTGATAAAGAAAGACTAATTTTTTTTACTATTCTACTCGAAGGGAAAAAAAAATGAAAATCGGATTTACCGTGATGACTGAATTCCTAAAGTATGAACAAATCTATACTTTGCTGAAGCTAATCGAGACTGCTAAAGCAAAAGGTCATACTGTAGTTGGAATTTTCTTTTTCGGCACTGGTGTTTTGAACATTCAAAAAAATATTATCCTTGGAAAAACGACACGCAACATTCCTTTAGCATTGGAAGCCTTAAAAGATGTTCCGATGTGGGCTTGTCAAACATGGGCGGATAATTATGCTGTATATCCAGATAATATCATCGATGGTGCAGAAATTGCTGGATTGGGGGAACTGTCAAATATGACTAAAGAAGCAGATAAGCTCATTACATTCGGAGCTCATGCATAGAGGTGCAATGGAATGGATTCAGTTTTGATATTATGTAATAAAAGTCCTTTTGGAAGCAATTCTGCTTATGAAGCAATTCGATTAGGTGCAGGATATCTAGGATTAGGAGAAGATATTGATTGCAAGGTTCTTCTTTATGGAGATGCTGTGTTAACTGTCAAAAATAATCTTATGGTTGAAAAAATTGGTATGGATTCGATGGAAGAAGGGTTGGAAATGGCTGATTTGAGTGAATTACCTATCATTGTAACCCAAGAAGACATGAATCGTCGAGGAATGAATAAAGAAGAGTTATTTGAATTTGAAGAAATTCCAATTCAAGTAATCAGCCGGAGCGAAATTTCAAAAATTATGATGGAATTTGCCTCGGTTTTTCATATATAGGATGTGTCGAAAATGGTTAAAAATCTAATATTATATGGACAAAGTGGTTTCGAATCAGGCCCTACTCTAAATCTTGCTGAATTTGTTATTGGTTTAGAAGAGTGTGCAGTAATTCTGATGGAAGATGGTGTAAATGGATTAATGAAACCAACGGGGGCCGAAATGACCAAAGAAAATGCTCCTTATCATAGTTTAATTCAACAAAACATTCCGATATTTTACTTGTTGGAAGATGTTGAAGCTCGTGGTGGTATTTCTGAAAATGTTATTGCTAGTATTCAAAGTATTACTTATTCCGAATTGATCGATAAAATCGATGCAGCCGAACGAGTTATCTCTTGGTTATAATCAATATTTTTTTTAAATATAATAAAATGCATTACCGGATAAAGGACTCGATTCCAATCCAAAAAAAAAAAAACGTGGTTGAGTAAAAAAAATGCCTAAAAAATTAAATTTTATTGTCTCCGAAAATTCTTTTGAAAAATTCGGAATGATGGTTATCCTCGGTACAACAGGAGCAGCAATGGAAACAGAAATGAACTTTTTCTTTACCTTTTGGGGTCTTCATTTGTTAAAGAAAAGTTTCAATCCAAAAGTAGCTGGAATGCCCTTTCCAATGAAATCAATGGCGGCAGCTATGTTCAAAAAGAAATTGAAATCTTTTGGATATGATGATATGTGGGACATGGTCAAAGACGGGGTTGAAGATGGAAAAATTAAACTCTACCCATGTTCAATGACTATGGATCTTATGATACCCCCAATCAAGAAAGAACAACTTTTCGATTTTGTTGAACCTGCAGTCGGTGCCGCAGCCTTTATGGAAATGTGCGACGGTGCAGATGGTATCATCAGCTTGTAAGAATAAATCTTGTTATCAGTGAAATAGGCTCGTGCGATCTATTTTCACTTCTTTTTTTAATAACCGCATAAAAAGGTGCTATGATGTCAAAGACTTCGGCTCAATCGGGAAAAGCAATTTCCCATGAAAAAATTGATTTAGATGAATTAGATCGAAAGATTTTATCCTATTTACAAGAAGATGGAAAAGCTTCTCTTCGGAAAATCGAGAAACACTTGGAACAAAAATATGGGATTAAATCGAGTATTTCCGCTATAAAAAATCATATTGAACGCCTAACGAATCAAGGCGTTATCAAAGATTATATTGCTGTATTGGATTGTTGCAAAATTGGATATCGGGAAATGCTCTTACTTTTTATCAAAGTGAACTCTTCCGTGAGCATTAAAGATACACTCTGTCAATTGCAAACAATCGATGCAATCAATGCGATTTATCAAGTGTCGGGTAACCAACCGATTTTTTGCATGGCCAAGTGTGTCGAGAAAGAAAATCAAATCGATCTGCTCGAAAAAGTGAAGAAAATTGAGGGGATTGAAGAGATAACCACCCAAGTTGTACTCCAGAAAGTTAAAGAAGACATGCGGGTTTCGATCCCGACACCTCACTAGTTTTTTGCTTTCAACAAATCAACAACAAATCAAACAAAATAATAATACATTCCTTTAATAAATTGAAAAATAATGGTGTTTTAATGGTATTCAGTAAAGAACTCGCAAAGAAAACAAAATTGGTCAACTATGACGAATTTGATCCCAAACGATTTGAGGATATTGCTCGAAAAGCAAATATCTTTTCATGTATTCAATGTGGGACTTGTTCGTCTAGCTGCGAAAGTGGACGATGGACCGCAATGAAAACTCGAGAAATCGTTAGAAAAGCCGCCTTTGGTGATCTTACAGTCCTCGAAGATCCAGATATCTGGTTATGTACCACATGTTATCAGTGTTATATACGATGTCCTCGAGATGTGCGTCCCACCGATGTGATTATGGAATTACGAAATTATGCAGCGAAAGCTGGAAACTTGCATCCCGTTCATCGGGCCGTGGTAGGTTATTTAAAAGGAACCGGACATGCAGTCCCAATTAATGATCAAATACGTGCTCAACGGATTGAGTTAGGATTAGATGAACTTCCTCCTACCCTATTTAAATATAAAAACGAAGAAGACAGTGAACTCAAGAAATATGCGGATAATTTATTTAATTTAGTTCCCGTAGATGAAAAAAAAGCAAAGAAATTAACAGAGGTAAAATAGAATGGCAGAACAAAAAGCATTTGCGCTATATTTAGGATGTTTAGCACCCCATCGTTATCCTCAAATTGAAAAGGCTACGAGATTCTTACTCGAAAAAATGGGATATCGTATTGCTGAAATGGAACGTGCTGCTTGTTGTCCTGCACCAGGCGTTTTACGTTCTTTCAATAAATTTGATTGGATGGTGGCAGGAGCTCGCAACATCTGTATTGCAGAAAAACAAGGAGTAGACCTAATTACTGTCTGTAATGGATGTTTTGGCACTTTAATTGATATTAATAAACATTTAAAAAAGGATGAAGCCGCACGGGCAGAAGTGAATGAAAAATTAAAGCTACTCGGGGATTATGAATTCCAAGGCACGATTAATGTACGCCATATCGCTGAATTTTTAGCTGTGGAAATTGGACCTTATGAAATTGAGGATTATTTAGTTCGGAAAATTCATGGAAATGTTGCCATTCATTATGGGTGTCATTTTCTTAAACCTCCAGAGGTGCGAGAAATCGATGATCCTGAAAATCCTGTTATTTTGGAAGATTTCATCGAAGCTCTCGGCTTAAAATCTTTAGATTTTAGGGATAAACTTACCTGTTGTGGTGCTGGTGGAGGTATTAAAGCCGCCTATGCTGAAACTAGTATGACTGTCTTTGGTGCCAAAATGGAGAATATTGATGAAGTCAAACCTGATTTTATCTTAGATATTTGTCCCTTCTGTCATCTTCAATTTGAAACTGGACAAGATTATTTAAATAAAAATCATGAGACAAACTATGATTATCCTGTATTACATCTCTCCCAAATCACCGCCTATTGTATGGGTATGGATGAAAAATTTGTTGGATTACAATATCAACAAATGGGGAAAGAGTACAAATTAAATTCAGTGGAGGTCGAATCCAGTGAGTGATGATACAACTATTTCAAATATTGCCCAAACCATGGATACTAAAAAAGATCCAAAGATCGGAGTCTTCATTTGCCATTGCGGCCACAATATTGCTGGCACAGTAGATGTGAAAAAAGTAATTGAAGAAGTTAAAGATTTACCCAATGTGGTAGTCGCTCAAGATTATATGTTTATGTGCTCCAAAGCTGGAGTTCAAATGGTGAAGGACGCTGTGAATGAGATGGGATGCGATAGGACGGTAGTAGCATCTTGTTCAAAAATGCAACATGGGCGAACTTTTGCAAAAGCTATTGAAGAAGAAGGATTGAATAAACATGTTCATTTTCAAGTCAATGTTCGTGAATTTTGCAGCTGGGTTCATAAAAAGGAAAAGAAGAAAGCAACCGATAAAGCTATCAAGATAATGAAAGCTGGTATCAACCGATCACGAAAATTGGAGGGTATTGAAACCAAACAAATTCCTACGACAAAAGCTGCTTTAGTACTTGGTGCGGGAATTGCAGGATTGCGTGCAGCTAGTGATTTGGCTGAGTTGGGTGTTCCTGTTCATTTAGTAGAACGGCAATCTAGTATTGGGGGTCATATGACTCAATTGAATAAAACTTTTCCAACAAATGAATGTCCTCAATGTAGTATTTCACCCCTTACTAATGGTGTTGCGAATCATCCCCTTGTAACTCTTTACACAAATAGTGTTTTAGTTGGTGAAGTTGAAGGATCCTTAGGAAATTTTACTGCCAAAATTAAAACGAATCCACGATATGTGCATGATAATTGTACTTCTTGTGGGGAATGTGCTGCTAATTGTCCTGTTGAAGTTCCTGCAGAATGGGATGCTGGTATGGCTGTAAGAAATGCAATATATAAACTCTATCCACAAGCAATTCCTTCCACTTACGTGCGTGATGAAAAAAATTGTATTCAATGCCAAACTTGTGTGAATATATGTCCAGTTGGTGCTGTCGATTTCTCCATGAAGAAAAAGATCACAAAGGTGAAAGTTGGTTCAATCGTTGTAGCAACTGGTTATGATGAGTATGATCCTTCCGAAATCGCACCATATCATTACAAGCAAGAAGGGTATGATGATGTTATCACTCAACTCCAATTGGAACGGATGATGAATCCCGTATCTTTAACTGGAAGTGAAATCCTCCGTCCTTCAGATGGTAAGGTTCCAAAACGTGTAGTTATGATTCAATGTGTTGGCAGTCGAAATGAGCAAGTCGGTTTTGAATATTGTACTGGGGTATGTTGTATGTTTGCCAATAAAAATGCACAAATCATTAAAGATATGCTCCCCGATACGGATGTGATTATCTGTTACATTGACATGCGAACTCCTGGATTAAATTATGAAGAATTTTATAAAGATTCTCAAAAAATGGGCGTGAAATTTATCCGTGGAAGACCTTCTGAAATTGCAAAAGATCCAAAAACGGGTAAGTTATCAGTTTTCGTGGAAGATACTCTCTCTCGAACTCCTATGCAGATACCTACTGATATGGTTGTGTTATCTGCAGCTATGGTGCCTCCAAAAGGTGTTGGAATATTGAGTTCAAAATTGCATGTACTACGAACGAAGGAAGGTTTCTTCAAAGAAAAGCACATTAAAATGAATCCAACCATGTCATCGAAGGATGGTATTTTTGTGGCTGGAGCTATCCAAGGACCAAAAGATATTACTACCACTGTAGCTCAAGCAGGAAGTGCTGCTGCATTGGCAGCTCAACCACTCGTGCGCGGTTATGTTGAGAAAGAAATGATTATTCCAACCATTGATTATTCAAAATGTGTCAATTGCGGACTTTGTATTACTGTGTGTAGTCCTGTTGCAATTGCTCGCGAAGATGGAAAGGTTGTTATCAAAGATGTGGCTTGTAAAGGTTGCGGAATGTGTCAGCCAGTGTGCCCAACGGGAGCTATTCAAGTAAAAAATTCTCGTGAAGATGAATTATATGATGAAATCATCGCTTTAACTGGAGGAAATTAAAATGGATACTAAGAATAAAAATGTTGTATGTTTCATGTGTGATGAATGTGGCCAAGGTGCTGCGAATACTGCTGGTGTGGCTCGTCTTGCCTATGATCCCGCAATTCGAATTGTTCGAGTGAAATGTAGCGGACAAGTGGGGCCTATTCAAATCATGGATGCCTTAAACAATGGGGCAGATGCTGTTGGGGTGATTGGTTGTTGTTTTGGCGCTTGTCATTTTTTTAATGGCAATTTTCTCTCCATGCATCGTATCAAGCTGATGAAAAAATTCTTCAAAGAAATGGGATATAGTGATCAAATGATTAATCATTACACCGCTCGAGCCGCAGAAGGAGACACGGCTACTGGAGATTTTGAAGATATAATGGAACGCTTAGGAAAAGCAGAAGAAATTGGAGGAACTTTCTAATGAGCCTTAAACTCGGTATCTTTCAATTTCGAGGATGTTCAAAATGCTTCGATGAGACTTTACTTCTCAACAAATATGAAATCGTTCGCATACCAGAACCCGCTACTTGGAAAGAAGAAAAATTCAATGTTGCAATTATAACAGGGTATCTTCTCGAAGATGATAAAAACATAATTGAAAAGATTAGTGCAAATTCAGATAGGGTAATTGCTTTTGGATCGTGCACAACCACAGGAGGTATTTTTGGATTGAATTATCAGCGCGGGGTTAAAGTAATGCCTCTCAAACTACTTCATTCTTCAATAACTGAGGTCGCAGGATGTTTGGGCGAGATCGATACATTGGAAGAAACAATAGAAAATAAGTTATCCACTCGAGTAAAAAATCTCTGTGAAACCTGTAATCGTAAATCAACTTGTGATTATTTAGAAGAAGTCCATCGCCAAATAGAATTCGGAGACGGTGAAGAACAATGTTTCAATGATTTAGGATTTATGTGTGCTGGATATGTTGCAAAGGAATGTAAAGAACGATGTATTGATTTTGGTGCCCCTTGTCGTGCCTGTAAGCCATCCGTTGAAAGATCTGGTTGGCGACAGATGGCATTATTTGCAACTCTGATGGGCAATATTGAAGTTGCAACCGAAGCAACAGGTAAAGGCGGAACTGATAAGTTAGCCGATGCTGATGATGATATCACCGAAGCAAATCCTGATGTCACCGGAAATTACTTCCGTTTCACACTGGCCGATTCTCAAATGCCGATTGGACGTTTAAAGTCTTCGGGTAATTTAAATACGGACATATATCTTGGAAGACCAATTGAAGAATTACCTTTAATTATGGGATGTTGTGGAGGAAAATCTGCAATTTCACTTACACTTGATTCAATTGAAGCATTAGAAAAGGGAATTGAAATGGAAATCCAACCCAAAACTACTGAAGTCAGAATTAAACTTCGATCTTTGGAACAAGATTTGATCAAAGCTATTGAATCTCAAGATGGAAGCGCTTATTCAAGTGTTTGTGATTCCATTCGATCAATTGCTGGAAATATGAATCTTTCAAATATCTTCTTTGGAGGATTTAAAACTCCAATAAAGGGAGAAGATGACTTTGATTCATATAAATATCAAGTGTTTGAACCCCAAGCGGGAACTTTTCAGCATGGAAAGATCCAATATTCTTTAGATCAGAAAGGAATTATTACAGAATTTAAAATGGAGGCTTAAAAAAATGAGTTTTCGATTATTAAAACAAGAAATTATCAATCCAGGACTTTGTCAAGGTTGTGGATTGTGCACTGGATCATGTAAACATTTGATCATGGAAGATCTCAAACCAACTCTTGATGATTTCTGTATTATGGAACGAGATGGGGAAGCTTGCGGTAAATGCTATAGTAAATGTCCTCAAATACGCTTGACTAAAGTCTCTAAGGAAACACCTCTAGATATTTTAGCGCTTAAATCTACGGATGAAGATATTCATAGAAATGCCGTAAGTGGTGGATTTGTCACTACTTTAAATAAATATCTTTTGGAATCAGGAAAAGTGAAGAAATTGGTGGAAGTTCAAAGTATGAATGGTCGCCCTGTTTCAGTAATAACCTCTGATCCAAATGATGTTCGAAAATATTCTGGAGTCTCCTATGGACGCTCCGGTGTTTTAGAAAAAATGGTCGAAGTATTGGGCGATGCTGATCATGGACCCGTTGGTATTGTTGGAGTTCCATGCGAAATTCGAGGTGCAAAAGGTATTGAAGACGAAATGAACACCGAAATTTTCAAAATTGGACTATTTTGCAATGCAAATATTCGGGGAGGTGAATCGGAAGAAGGCGAAATTTATTCACCGTGCCGACGAAGTTGCCCCGCTGGAGTGGATGCTTCTGGATATATTAACGAAATTCGCCAAGGCAATTTCCAAGAAGCTGTTGACTTGATTCGTGAAATGAATCCTCTACCATCAATTTGCGGACGGGTATGCACTCATGAATGTGAATACAATTGTACTTTAATTGGAACTAATCATCCGATTGCCATTCGGGAATTAAAGAAGTATATTACTGATTGGGAAATGGAACATGGGCGTAAAATACCTATTGAGTCTGGAAAATCTGGCAATAAAAAAGTGGCCATCATTGGTTCAGGCCCAGCAGGACTCACAGCCAGTTATTATTTAGCACAATTGGGATATAAACCTACAATTTTTGAAAAATCTGATAAAACTGGAGGAATGCTTCGCTTTGGGGTTCCTAAATTCCGTTTGCCAGATGAGGTCTTAGATTATGATGTAGAGTTCGTAAAACAAGCAGGTGTTGATGTAAAACTCAACAGTCCGATTGGACCTGACCTGACCTTCGAAGATTTAAAAAATCAAGGTTATGAAGCAATTTTCTTGGCTGTAGGTCAATATCAACCTCTAACCTTAAAATTGGAAGGTGAAGATCTTCCCAATGTTCATACTGCTGTTGAATTTTTGGTGGATAGAAAATATCGCTATTGGGAAAATCTCGAAGAATTCAAGGATAAAACCGTTGGAATTCTGGGTGGGGGTCCTGTTGCCATTGATGTTGCTCAAACTGCAATTCGTTTAGGTGCTAAAAAGGCCATCATGGTCGAAATCCGAAGTGAAGAGCAATTAAAAATGGCTCGTGAAGAGATTCCTGCTGCAGAAATGCCATTTATTGAATATAAGTATGATACATCAACTAAAAAATTCTCACAAACCGACGATGGTCGCTTAGTATTTAATTGTCATAAAGTTTCCCAACAACCTGGGGAAAATGGGCGCACTAATTTTGAAAAAATTGAAGGTTCAGAATATAGTTTTGATGTCGATGCAATTGTCATCGCGATTGGACAAACTGGAGATCTAGATTTAATTGACCAAGCAAGCGGGTCAAAATTAGAGAAAGATCGAAGTAAAATCAAAGTGGATGAGATAACCTTTGAAACGAATCTTCCCGGAATCTTTGCCGGAGGAGATATTATTGTGCGTGGGAAAAATGTGGCGGTTGCAGCAATTGCTCATGGAAGAGAAGCTGCAACATCGATTGATCGATATTTGAGAGGTCAAGATCTTAAAGAAGGGAGAATTAATCGATCGAAAATGTTCTTCCACCCAATTTTACCACCAAAGGACAAATCGAAAAAACCTCCTACTGAAGAAATCCAAACAATCTGGCGAAATTTTGAAGAAATTGATGGAATCTTTGATGAATCGATGGCAATTAAAGAAGCAAACCGCTGTTTTAATTGTAACCGATTTTGTTCTCATTGTCAAGATTTTGCTGCTATTCATGCTGATATTACAGCTGGTGAGATTGGTTCTGAGAAAGATTTCACAACCGTTGTGATTTGGACCAAGCGAGCTCAAAGAATTGTTCAAGAAATGCTCAAAGCAGATCTATTAGTGACTGGCGTTGTATCCAAAGAAGCCGTTGATCTGGCGATTGATAAGAAAATGAAACGTCGAATCCTTGAACATTCTCATACTCCCCGTGAAAAAATCTATAATTGGCTAAAACTCAACGGCTCGGGATCAATAAGTACTTTAGGAGAGAAATTGGATATGAAAGTGAAAGATGTCCGCTTTAACGCATTGCGTTTAGTACAAAAAGGTCAGTTGGTCATGGCTGTTGAAGATGATGAGCCTATCTTTTCCTTAGCCGATGAATAATCGGTTTTTTTTTATTTCTCAAAAACAAATAAATAAGTGATAACCTATGAAATTCGATGCAGAATTAGACACATGTGGATTGGTTTGCCCAGTCCCCGCTTTAAAGACGAAAAAACGATTGCGAAGTATGCAACCGGGACAAATTTTAAAAGTAATCACCGATTACAAACCTGCTAGTCAATCCGTTCCCCGAGATTTGGCCAAAACTAAACATAAATTTTTGGGTACTGAAATTTTAGATGATGATGAAGGTTGGGAACTCTTTTTCGAATGTGTGAAATAAAATTTGAGGTTCCATTTGATCTTTTTTCTTTTTTAATCTTATTTCTTAAATTTAGCATAAAAAAACCCTTGGGAACGTTGTTTAGCTGGAAAAATTCGACCTAATCCAATAATTTGTTTTTCTGGAGATGATAAAATGGCTGTTAGCGAATCATTAATCGAATACGAAGGAGAAATGCCTTTCATTAAGGGTTGAGGTTTCATTTCTTTGAACCATGGCTTATTTATTAATTTATTTATTTGATATTCTCCTTCTTCGGGATATAAACTGCAAGTTGTATAGATCAAAGTCGTTCCCGATTGTATATATTTTTTCAGTTGTTTCAAAATTTTTTCTTGAATAATGACATTTTTTAATAAAATATGTTTATTTTGATGCCACTTCATTTCAGGGTCGTTTAAAAATGTACCTGAACCCGAGCATGGTGCATCAAACAAGATTTTATCAAATATTGGTTGTTGAAAATTGTCACCTATGCGTAAAGGTAAATTTGCTCCATCCCATTGGATGAGATGGGTATTTGGTGTTTCCATCTGATTTAACAATTTTTCCGTTGCTTTAAGCCGATCTCGACGGATATCTCCGCCAATGATTACACTTTGAAACTGGGTCAATTCTTGGATTAATCTTGTTTTCATCCCTGGAGATGCCGAAACATCTAATATTAATTCCAAGGGTTGCGGATCAACAAGTATGCATGCGATTATCGCGGATTTATCTTGAAAAATTACTTTTTTTGATTCATAGAATTTTGATTTTGACACAAGTTTTCGTTGAATCAGTGGAATATGGATTAGAAAAGGTATATCGGGATCAAGTTTGGTCTTAATCCTACTTCGATGCAAAAATTGAAGACATTCATCCCTGATCACATTCAGCGCTGTTTCATCCTTTCCCTTATCAAGTACTATTCTAAGTGCGATATAGTTTTGATCTTTAAAAGGATTCATCGCTTTGGCATTGGCTTGAATTTTCTTTTCTGACATTACTGGCAACAAATGCTCTACAAAAAAGGAAGGAACTGCTTGCAATATGCTGATTTTTTCTGGCAAGGGTTTATTTTTCAAGGCAATTTCCCAAGAAAAATGACTAATTTTCTCTAAAAACTGAGTTAAAAGGGGAATCCATTTAGGATGCGTATAGTCTGGGATAGTTTTATGAAATTCATCAAATTCTTTTTGCAGAGTGAAACCCTTGATTTGCTTCCAATGTACGCAGTATACTGAATAGTATAGTTCTGCTCTCTGTAGATAAGTAATTGCATCCAAATTCAAAGCACGTAAGGTTTTTTGAGTGATGAAATGAATTTTATTTAACCATCGCATAATCTCTCGTAGGTCGTTTAGAATCTCCGAGTATGTATTCTGATCAATGAATTGTTTTTCATCCCGATGATGAAGTCTGGATTCCAAGGAATAAGCGGGATATTCTAAATAATTCTGGAGAATATCAAGACATTTTTTTAACGCTAAGGGTTTCACTGTTCTCAATAAAGAAATACTCGCCAATTCTTATATTTATGGAATTTTTTCATCAATAAGATGTTTTATTAAACTATGTTGTGTATATTGATTTTGTATATGGTCTATCTAGCTAATGGTCGATATTATATTCCCGAAAATCTGAGTTATTCTAAAAATCATCATGTATATTTAGATTTAAATAAGAAACTTATCGGTTTGGACCAAATTGGGTTTGCATTTTTAGCGTCTCCACAAATTGTGACAATTTTGGTAGAAAATGAAATCAAAATAAATGAACCGTTTGCCAGTATCGTCACTGAAAAAGGAATTACTACTCTAAATTCGCCTTGTTCTGGAAAAATTAAAACAATTAATACAAAAGCCTTGGAATACATGGAAGTTGATACTTATACTAAAGGCTTTCTCCTTGAATTTGAAGAAATAACTGAAATTCGTGAAGATTTAATTTCTGGGGATACCATCGGGCCGTGGGCTAAAAAAGAAGTGCAATCCTTACTTCATAACCATTATTCTTTTAAAATAGTGGAAATTGGTGATTCTGCTGTTGGAAAAACGGCCATTAAAGTAAGATTCACCGATAATTATTTTAAAAAGGACTTAAAAACCACTTTAGGGGTTGATTTCGGATCTAAAGAAATTACGTGTGAGTATTTAAGTGATGACGATGTATTCATTAATGGTTCACGGACTTTTAAAGCGACTCTCAATGTCTGGGATGCTGCTGGACAAGCTCACTATGAAAAAATTCGAGGGATTTATTATCGGGATGCTAAAGGTGCTCTGCTTTGTTACGATGTGAACAATCCAATTTCTTTTAAAAATTTGCAAGTGTGGGTTGATGAATTAGAAGAACATCTAGGGTTAAGAGTTCCCACGCTATTGATAGGTAATAAAACGGACCTCGAGCGAAAGGTTCCTCTAGAGGAAGCTCGTAGATATGCTAAGCAAAATGGTTTTCTTTATGTGGAGTGTTCCGCAAAAACAGGACGTGGAGTGAATGAAGCTTTTAAACAATTGGCTGTAGAATTATATAAAAAAGAAGAAGAAATCGACATTTAATCGTTTTTGGTTAAGAATCCATGAGTACTTTCAAATCTGCTTTTGTGATGGGTCCCCCACATTCATAAGAACATCCGGATTCTTCATATTTTTCTATTTCAAAATACAAGGGTACTACATATTTCCGTAAACTATCAATTACAAAGTTTGTTCTAATATCAAGTATAAGGGGATCTTTTCGTAAACATGAATCTACAAAATGCTCAATTGTTTTCACGTTGGGGGCAATAATTTCCAACATTAAATTAAACTCGCCTGTCATTTTAAAACAGTTCACCACATGCGGACAACTTCTAAAGCGTTCCCAAATTTTAGAAACATTTTTAGTAGATAATTCGATTCGAGCAAATTTTAAGTCTAGTTGGTTGAATTCGGCCCCGACGGCTTCTGTAATTAAGTGTTTGCGTCGTAATTTAATTATTCGAGCACCAACTGCGGGTTGTGATTTATGAACTTTTTCAGCTATTGCAGAATGGGTAGTTTCGGGATCTTCCTGTAATATTGAAATTATTTTTTTATCCGTTTCATCAATATCAAGCATTTCATTGTATTTCATTTTTAATCGCCCTTAACTAATTTATAATTTTTTTTCATTTAACTCTATTTCTTATTTTGGGGAATATTTTTGAGCATAAGCTTTATTTTTCATAAAAGAAAGGGTTTTTCAACAAATCAATTTCAAAAAGTAAGAAAAAGTTGGACTTAATTGGATATAAATGGAAAATTTTCTGAGACAAAAACAAATGGGATGTTTTTATTGCTTTTCATCTTCCAAATTGGTACAGTACGGACAGTTAGAGACATGACATTGATCATCAGGAGAATCAAAATTTTCTGACTCAAAATCTACCGGTAAAACAAATTCTTTTGCATAACTGGTAATAATGTCCATCCGAATTTTTTTTACATAGGGTTGATTGCGAAAATGGCGATCTAAAATTATATCTAACCGCTTTAAACGACTGCAAGCCATGAAAAGCAATACATTATATTCACCACTCATTTTCAATGCATTTATAATATAAGGACAGTGTTGAGCTATGTCAAAAACGACTTCTGGTTTGGAAGTGGTCATTTCAACTTTTACTAAATTTAACATTGAACTGATTTCCGTTTTTGAGAAATCTACGCCTATTTGAGTTGCGAGAATGCCTTGTTCTGTTAATTTTTTGATTCGTGCACCAATTGCTGGCTGACTTCTGTCCAATTTCTTCGCTATTTCGCTATGGGTTATATTTGAATCAGCTTGCAACATTTGTATTAATTGTTTGTCTATTTCATCAAGTTTTGTTATTTTCATAAAGAGTCTTCACCAAGCACGATCTTACAATACTTCTTCAATTCTTATATTTTATAAGTAACTTAAATAACTTTATGTAAAGAGTTTTGCTTTATATAAAAAAAAATTTTGCGTAAAGAATTCCTAACTAAATATTACCAATTTGCGAGGAATTCTAAATGGGGCGTAAAATTTAAATATCGGGAAGAGGAAATCAATATCTTTATTAAGGACTCACAACTATTATAATTGTTTCTCGGTCATAGGTCCGGAATAACACCAGTACCCATTCCGAACACTGAAGTTAAGGCCGGATGCGTTGTGGATAGTAGTGATATCTCGAATATTGCGAAACCTCAAACTGAGAAACTCCCTTATTTCTTCTTTTATAATTATTTTCTTCCATTTTATGAAATATTAAACTCACTCTCTTGAATTCTAATAATTGAATTAAAATATTCATAATCCGTAGTTTGAGGAATTGAAACAATTTTTGGAAAAAACAATGAAAAAGAAGAAGATTATTGGGTGTCTGCCAATTTTTTTGATTCGTCCATAAGTAATTCTGTGATATACTCGAACGATTCTTCTACATTTGCACCTGTTTTAGCTGACAATTCTAAGTGCTTGGTGCATAAATGTTTGTTGGAATATTCTAAAGCCGCTTCCTTGGTAACTACGCGGTGATCCTCTAAATCGCTTTTACTCCCGATAAGAAATATTGGAATATTTCCTGCATTTTTCCTAACAATATCTATCCAAAGAGGCAGGCTTTCTAATGTTTTTTGCGATGTTATATCATATAAAAACAAGGCTGCATTGCTCCCTTTGCTATAGGTTGGTAATAAGAATCTGAAACGTTCTTCTCCCCCAAAATCCCAAATTTGCAACTTCACTTTTTTATCATTGGCTAATTTGATTTTTTTAGAAAAGAAATCCACTCCTATTGTCAAACGGGGGGAATCGACAAAAACACCTGTAATGTAGCGATGAGTTAACGAAGTTTTGCCGACGGAAGCATCACCAAGCATTAGCAGTTTATAGGTAAAATCTGGAGCAGAACTCATGGTTTTATACGTCTATTTTTTTATGAACACAAAGTAATTACATCTTTGTATTTGATCTTAGTTAGCTATTAAACCTTTAAAAAATTTCTATAGCTAGACATACGTTTATACATGAAAAAATATGAAGTTCATTGATTCTTAAATGTTTATGAACCAAGAGAGAGAGCTTGTTTGTCATTGCTAGGGAGAATCCCATGAAAACCATACGCTTCAAACAAAACTATAACAACCTCTTGGCAAGTACAAAAAAACAAAATTGCCTATAAAATTCTTTGTTTCTGCATTTTTTTAGGAAAACTTATTATTTTAATCTCTAATTAAAACAAATTGTCCATTCTATCATGACGAGAATCTAAAAAGGTTGAAAAATGTGCCTTTTTTTGACTAAATTTCTCATTGATCCACTGTTTTGAAAGCGACTGGCTTTTTTTGACCTGATATTGTGTTTTAAGCTGTCGTACTATGACTTCCATTTCTTCTTCGCGTAAATGAGCTCGCAAATGGGCTTCTAATTGAGGAATGGGTAAGGTACATTGAGGATTAATATTTGAGAGGGGATATAGAATTCGTATAAGGTTAGAAAATTTCTGAATGGAAGATGCAGGATCTTCAGATCCTAAAAATTCTAAGCGTAATGGGATATCAAAAGATGATAATTGGACATAGGAAGCCATCAAGGGAAATTTCAGTGGTGTTGCTTTAGAAATACTTTTTGGAATTGTTGTACTCTCTGCTGCAATTATGCTTGTCCGTTCAAAAGGCTGGAGAATTTTGAAGAAGAGGGTTGAATCGAAAAATTGGTCAAGATATTTTCGATAGCTAATTTTTTTTAATTGTTGGGCTGAATTCATTTTTGAAAGAAAAAATGGTAAGGAACGCTTTATTAGATCACGAAATGCTATGGAATGAGTATCTTTAATAGATCCGATAAGATTAATGCGCTTTTGATTGCAATATTGATATAATCGGATAAAACTTTCGACACATGTTTGATAGTGTTCGGAAATAGTTTTTTTATTATGAGCCGAGATAGGTAAGGGAGGAAAATTTAAACTTCCATCTAAAATAACAATATCTGGTTTTTCTGGGTTGGTTTTAAGAAAAGACAAAAGCATCGAGTTTTCTGAAATAGTTCGTCTTAAACCGGCTAATATTTTACCCGAATTTTCTTCAAAAGCTCCTTGATCAGAATAAAAACAATAGTTTTCTTCACGGTGAAGGGGGGGAAAGTTATAAATTGTTGTTTTTTGGGAAGATTTGAATTCATACATTACTACAGCTACTTTGATTAAAGTGATTTGTAATCCCATGAATTGACGGAACCCTAAGCCTCCATCAACTGCAGCTATTCGAATTCCATTAAGACTTGGAAGGGTATAAGGTGTGATTGGGAGAATACACCTGTTTTCTAAAAATGGCTGAGATCCAGCACTCGAGAAAGTTGAAAGATCCAATTTTGAATTTCGGCAAAATTCGGAGGATAAAATTTCGAGGAATTCTTCCTGATTTTGGGCATATTGAAAAATGGATTCGACATGGACCGCCATATTCAAGGTAAGAAGAGATTCTTTAGAAAAAAATTGCGGAATCTGAAAATCTGGCTTGTTTTTTTCTTGGTTTATTTCTGGTCTGTTCAGTGATGAAGAAGTTTTTGATATTTTATTCAATTTTAGAGATTTTCTTGTAGAATCCAGCAGTTTTTTGTGGCTAGAATAGGATTTACTGGAATTTTGCATTAATTAAGTTAAAAATAATGTCCATTATAAAGCAGATAGAGCGGAAATTTAGTAAAAAATAAAGAAAAAAATTGGGACTGAAATTGTCCCAATTCAATACCTTTTGTAAAGGTTCAGTTCAAACATATATTTTATATATATCTGCGTAATATTCTCGGAAATTGAGCCGAGAAACTTCTCAAATTTCAATTGAGTTGTTTACTTACTTCGCTTTAGCAATGATATTTCGGATTGACGACTTAAAAACTTTTGGGTTTCAATTTGTAAATCCAAGTGAAATTTTAAGTTACTTTTCCTGTTGGATTAGTTTATTACATACAGAACAGAATTGGATATTTGAGAGATATTCCGTATGGCAATAGGGACATTTAAAGACTGTGGAGGGAAGATGTGTATTCTCGACAGGTAATTGTTTCGATTTTCTTCGAATGATATGCAACCCAAAAAATAGGAGAAATATTCCGAGATTAATCCCAAAAAATATTAATGCATGCAAGAGATATTGATTTGAGATTTGAAAATTGGTGATATGTGTTTCTCCTCTGCGATTTACAGAAAAAACCCAGAATAAATAGAAAAGAATACTATAAACACCAACCCATTGAAAAAGACATTTTTTAAGCTGGTTTGGATATTTTAGAATAATAATCAAAAGGAGACAAGCTAAAAAGAGGGAACAACTAATGATTTGAATCCAAAACCCTTTTCTGAGTTCATTATTGCAATAGCTTGCGAGTGTTCGGATAATAACTTTATCCAATGAAGTTAGATCTGCATTTAAAAATACAACATTTGGATAGTAGAGGTTAAACAAAAGAAGTAAGATAGAAAACCCAATGAAATGAATTAATACAAAGAATCCCGCTTTCATCTTAAAATTCATAATGCTGTTTAGAAAAGGAACGGATAACAAAAAAATGATACCAAAGTTCCAACAAAGATCCATCTTAATAACGATGAAAAATTTTTTACATCTAAGTAATGGCAATAATAAGTACTGATAAGTATACTGCGAAACCCTCAGATAGTCAAGATTGGGTCATCATTGAATCGTCCGATGGACAAACAATTGATGTTGAACTACGTTTAATGGATTATCATTATGATTGTATCCCAAAAATAATTTCCCAAGATGGTAAAGAAGCCTATTGTTCTCAATTTTGCTGCTATACCGGCTGTTATGTTACTCCCAAGGAAATCAAAGAAGTGCAAAAAATCTTACCTGAAATAAAATCATTTTTACAAAAAGATGCCATTAATCTCTTGAAAAAGACCAAAGATCAAATTTTTGTTCCTGATGATTATGACAAGGAAGAAGATTTGTATAAAACTCGATGTTCCCCCGAAGAATGGATTTATGATGATGAAGATGACGAGGAAGAAAATGGTGGGGATGATGATGACGAGGATGGTGAGGAGGAGGATGACGAGGATGGTGAGGATGAGGATGACGAAGAAGAAAATGGTGAGGATTACGAAGAAGAAAATGAAATTGAATTTCCTCCGAGTAATCATTGCATTTTCCTTACAAAAGATGGTTTATGTGCTACCCACAAGTATTATGTAGAACATGGGATGGATTGGGTCAAAAAGAAATTCAACATTTGCACTACTTTTCCCATCGATATTCGTCCTCAAGATAAAACCCTGGCTTTCATGGATGAATTTGATACTTTTACTTTTGCTGACGTTGATTGCATTAGTTCGGATGAAAAGCATAAAAAAGAACTAGGTATGCCTCAAATCATTGAATCGATGAAATACGTTATAGTTGATCGTTACGGTGAAATTTGGTGGCAAGCTCTTAGTGATTTTGCAAAAGATTTCCGACAAAAGAAAGTAACTGTTAGGAAAATTTATCACGATACTTCAATCAAGGAGTAAAAAGTTCTTTTTTCTCTAATCTTTTTGTACAATTTCCATTAACGAAAGAGTGTTTATAACTTGGAAAAAAGAAAATGGAAAAAACTAACCAAAATCAAAAAATGAATCTGGTGTCAAGAGATTTTACTTTTTTTTGGATTTTGCAATAAGCACTACCAGACTTCCGAGAAGAAATCCAATTAATGCCATAATGCCAGAAACAGTCCAAATTTGGTTCAATAGCCTTTGAAAAAGATCTCCTGCGGATGCTTCATCCGTTTCAGAAGGTTCTACTTCATCAAGCGCAATGAATACATTAGCAAATTTTGAAATAATTCCCACTAAATTACTTCCCCCTAAATGAGCCGTTTCTCCAGACCAATAGGAAATTCCCTTGGAATTTGTAATTACAGAATTGTAGGGTGTCGTTCCCTCATCACAAATACATCTAATGATTGCTACAGGATCCAGATAGTCTCCATCTTCATTGAATTCATAATATGATTCCTTTGAATTCCTTTGAAGAATCAATATCCCGTAAATATGCAAAGTTGGGCTTTAGAATTTGTTTCCGAGAATATGATAAAAAGTAAAAATTACAGAAAAAGTGGAAAAAACATGGAAAAACGAGTTATTTCTCAGCTAAAGGTCCAGCAATGGCTTTTAATCCATCTTTGTTAATGACCACAATTTGAACTGCATATCCCGATCCAGCATCACGGGCACGTGACGCATCTAAAGCTTTACGCGCTAATGCAATGGCTTCTTCTTCTGACATTCCTTCTTCATATCCATTTTCTAACACACCTAAAGCAAAAGAACTTCCTGATCCTAAGCTTGCAAATTGTTCACCTTCCGACATATAACCAATAAAATCGATCGGATAGATTTTACCAACCCATTTTCCTTCTTCTTCCTCTACTCCCCCAACAATGTGCCATGCATAAAAGAAACTTCTACCATTGAAGAGGATGTTTCGCATTATATTCGCAATTTTCTTTACTTTGGGGATCTTTCCGGTCTGAATATGTTCCAAACGGCTGATCGCTTGGACTTGACCGATAACATATTGACAATCTGCAACTCCTCCGGCCATAGTTGCTCCTACATACTCGTTTATTGGATATAATTTTTGAGCTTCCTTAGTAGCAACAAAAAACCCGGCGGTGGCTTGACTTTCAGTGGCGAGGATCACAGCACCATCACAAACAATTCCGATAGTGGTTGTTCCAGTCTTCAGCATCTCAATTTTTTGCGTATCTGTCAGTTGATTCATCTGTGGCATTTGGGGATTAGCATTCATGTTCAATATCACTTATTATTTGGAAATAAACTTTCCCTTAAATTTTTTCCCGTGAAATTGAATAACTCAAGCAAACCTTTTGATTTACAAAAAAAAGATCAAGTATTGTACCCTTGCTAAGGTAAAAAAAAACAAAAAGTTCTATATGGAGTAAAAATAAAATTATTCTCACTGGGGGTATAGGTGAGTGATCGGATGAATGTGTTTCTCTTTTTAGTTAATGAAAAATATGAACGACTTTCTTTTATCCCTTTACCGCAAAACCATTATATTTTCATAGGTCGAGAACAGATCAAACATTTGTGCGAAGACGCCTACGGTACAACCAATGAATCCTACTACAGCTGCATAACTGAAGTTGAGATGCAAGATGAGAATCACAGTTTACGTGAGCATTTCATCATAGAGCGAAAAGTTTTGCTCGATGAGAGTGTTAAATATTATATTTATGATCGAAATGAACATTGTCTTACTTTTGTGAACAATCATGAAGTTTCAGCTCAAGGAAAACGTATAAAATCTGGAGATATCATTAGCATTCCAATTTTAATTCAAAACTCAATGGTGGTTCAGAATTTGGTTTTCTCGATCTTCTCCGACAATATATTGCTATTGGATTCATCGGAACTGGAGAGATTGGAAGAATTATCTCAACCAAAATTTATCTCAGAAAGTGATAAAGTTGGTCTTAACTCTTCTCAAAATCAAGTATCTTCAAATAATCATAAACATCATCATCAGAAGGGTGATTTTCCATCTCCGATTGATGGAAAAAAGAAGCGTAAAACAAAACGAAAATTGAATGCAATTAAATCTACCAGTGATTTCAAATCAATGAAATATGCGAAATATGAGTCGATCGTATTAGATGGAAGCAATATTGCGCGTACCACCACTCAATCAAAGAAAGCAAAAATTTCTGATGTATTAAACGTATTTGATGCCTTAGTTCAAAGTGGAGTTCCAGAAAATAAAATTTTCGTGATTTTTAGTGCGAGTTTACGTCATAATTTAATAGATTGCTCTCCTGAAAAATATGAACAGGTTTTAAGACGAAAAAATTTCCAACAAGCTCCAAAACGCACTGATGATGATTGGTTTATCATCGATTTTGCTTTGCGAACAAAGGGGTTGATTTTGACAAATGATTACTTTTCAAATTATCGGAAAAAATATCCTGCTAAAGCCCAAGAAATTGATAATGTGTCACTACGTTATACTGTATTGGGAGATCAAGTAATGTTTGATGAGCAAGCGGATATAAAGTTACATTGGTTAATTAAATCGAATAGATCCGACATTAAACGAAAGAATAAAGCAAAAAAATAACACATGTACTGGGTGTGAGTTAAATTTCATTTCCTTTTTTGATTTCTTTTTTTGGATTATATTCTGATACAAAGAGTGCAATCACGATTAACACGAATCCGATAAACATCCGAAGGGAAAATACTTCTCCCAACCATAAAACACTGGTTATGATTCCAATTACGGGATTTAAAGCTGTTAGGATGGCTATATTTTCAGAACGTATTTCTTTGTTGGATAATGCATAATTCCATAAAAGATAAGTGACTCCCACACAAAATATCCCTAAAAAGCTCACAATTCCCCATTGAGACAAGGATAATTGTGCCATTTCTGCGGGAGCGCCATAAAATAATGACGCGGGAATGATAATGAGTGCTCCGACAAAAATTATCGAGGTGGTTACATAAATCGGTTTTTCTTCTGTGGTGATAGGTTTTATGAAAGCCGTATATCCACCCCAGAATATGAAAGAAAGAAGTGAGAGTAAATCTCCAATGATCGTATTTCCAGAGATATTTATATCCGTATTCATGATTATAAGTAATACGCCACTCATCGCCAACATCAGTCCCATTATAAATCGTTTCGAAGGCTTTTGTTTGAAGAAAAGGATATTGAATATAACAACCCAAAAGGCTTGAGTATTTGAAATTATTGATTGATTGGATGCAGTTGTCATAGACAACGCCCAAAATTGTAATAGATAGGCTACAGCAAAAAACAATGTGCCGATTAAGAGAAATGATTTGATATGTCGTTTAAATACCCGAAACCATTCACCTACTTGTTTCGCAAGAATTAGGAAGGAAAACAATACTATTAACCCAAAGAACGAGCGAAGAGCAATGAAGGTAAAGGGGTTTAAAGGATCAGGAGTGACCATTTTTGCAAGAGCAAATGTTGTTCCCCAGAGCAATAATGAAAAAATTGCTGCGCAATATGATGTTCGATTCTTCATTCGAGTTCTTTAAGTGTTATTGTTGTGATTTCCAAAGCAATTCAAACCGTTCATCGGGAAGAATCACCATGGATGCTTGGGCTGATGCACAAATTTTACCCATTTCATTTAAACCTGCATGAATGGATGATTTTACTTCCACTTCAGAAAGACCATCGGGAGTTAATTCCGTTTCCATAGGTTTTGCAAGGACTGCCCGTACATAAAAGGGTTTTCCTATCAATACAGGTCGTAAAAATTCAACTTTTATTGATTTTGTAACTCCATAACGACCATATAATAAATATAGTAAATGAGCCATCAATTCGTCAAGAATCAATGTGATAATCCCCCCATGGGTAAAGTTGGGAAATCCACAATAATTCTTCTTTAATATGAGGCGCGAAATAATTTCTCCTTTGGCTTTATTTCCAAAAAATCGCATTTTTATTCCATAAGGATTGGTGGGAGAACAAGCAATACAATTGTGCTCAATTTCGGGAGGAATGACGGGAAGTAATTCATTATATCCAGATAATTCTAAATCATCATAGCTAATTTCTTGAGCTGTTGCCATCTTTAATACCAAGTAAATGAGTAAAAAAATCCATTTAAATGCTGATATGATGCATAACACAAAAAATAAAATATTCATAAGAAAAAAAAATATTAGTTTGTGAAATATCCATAAATACTATTTGGTGAGATGTCCCGTAACTTTACGTACCCATACCGTTCGAATTGAACACTGGTTCCTGGTTTTAATGTGCGGAGATTTGACTCCCCAAAGCCTTCAGTCACAATCCCATCCGGTTGTAAAATTTTGATCGGGATGTTATTCAACTCTGGAACGACTTGGATTTTTCGAATTCCTTGGATTTTATCGGAAGAAAGATACCGTGCAGTAATATTTTCATCGATGGACTCAATTTTAACATTAAACATATCTTTAAATCGAATATCTTGTCCTTCTGTGATGGCTGGATATAACACCTTCCCTTTGTGGTTTATAACTGCATCTAAATCTGCACTAGCCATGAATACATCACATTGGTGATTGTTAATTCCCATTGGAACGTTGCGCGTACCTTTCTCGGGGAATTGAGGGTTTAATAGAGGATTTGCAACATATTTATCCATAGGAATATCCAAAATTTTCACGGCTTTTGGATTTTCAACAAACCAATAACGATTGGAGTTAGCATCAATTATTTTCGTATTGTAAGAATAAATCCAGTTTTTATCAAATTCTATCCCTCGATTCGACATTCCTAAATCAATTAAGGATTGTCGAACTGAATCAGGATGGATACCTCGAGCTTCTAACGATTGAAGGCTCCAAGTACGCGGATCGCCAAAGCCATCATATATTCCTGCTCTAACATTTTGGCGAGCTTGAGTTTTACTAAATTTAAATTCATCGCCAAATTTTAAACGACCATAGAGAGAAATATGACTATGTTTCCACCCATATA
The DNA here is from genome assembly GCA_025839675.1 of Candidatus Lokiarchaeum ossiferum. GTDB lineage: Archaea > Asgardarchaeota > Lokiarchaeia > Sigyniarchaeales > Promethearchaeaceae > Lokiarchaeum > Lokiarchaeum ossiferum. The sequence continues at coordinate 2,399,885 of CP104013.1, read as the reverse complement.
AGTCCCAAATATACTTCTCTACCTCACCTTCTTTTTTCAAGTCAATTCCGCGAATGATGTGAGTGATTCCTAAGAAATGATCATCTAAACCCCATGACCATTCTAAGACAGGCCACAAACGGACTTTCGTTCCAATTCGTGGATGGGGCGCATCGGAAATTCGCATAATAATGTGATCACGCATGGCCGGATCTTTTTGATCCATGCCTGTTTTTAAACGAACAACCGCATCGCCTTCCCCAATTTTTCCACTTTTCATTTGATCATATAATTCTTGATGATGTTCAAGATCTTTGGAGCGACATGGACAATTTTTGCCAGGACGTTTAAATTCATCTCGAAAAACTTGGGCTTCACAGGTACACACATACGCTTCTCCCCTATCAATCAAATTTCCTGCTTCTTTTTGGTGATGTTCAACGCGATCGCTTTTGTAATGAGTCTCGTGATATTTAACCCCTAACCAATCTAACCCCTCAGGAATAAGATCATAGGCTTCAGGGATTACATATTTTGCATTAGGTTCATTAATTTTTTCCAGCGTGGTGCCAATGGTATCATCAAAAACTAATAATAATTTACCATTATACCGCTTCACATATTCATCATTTAATACACACATTCGGGCATTTCCGACATGTAATGCTCCAGATGGGTAAGGTGCTAAACGCATTATCACTTTTCCATTTTCTGCCCCAGGTAATTCGGGTAATACTTTTTCTTCAGGACCTGCCTTTTCTTTCTCATCCAATGCATGAGGATCCATTTCCAACGCTTTTTTCGCTTGGGTTTCCTGATCCAATTGATTTATTTCTTTAATAATTGTAAAAATTTTTATCTTAACTTCTTTTCCCTGTGTACGTAATTCAGGCATATCTCGCATCAATTTACCCATGACTGCTTTTGCGTTAGCCTTTCCTTTAAATTTGACGGCATTTTTTAACCCTTCGAGCCAGATTATTTTTTCTACTTCATTCATCTATGAGATCTCCGAACCTTTATAAACATTCAAATGCAACAATTGAAAAAAATTTTCTTATTACAAAAAATGGAAATCTCAAAGTTTTCAATGATACGTAGAAAAAATAGTCAGTAGAAATTTGACCAAAATTGTGCAGAAATTACTTCTATAACTATATTTAGCTTGAAGTTGAACTATTGCTATGGGAGAAAAAATCGTTTCCAGTTCACCTACTGAATACAAAACAACGAAGTTTCGGTTTGTGGAATTAATTTTATTTATGTTCATTGGTTTGATGAATCAAGTTATTTGGGTATCATTTTCACCAATTGTTGTAGAATCTAAAGCATTTTATGGTGTTTCAGAGTTTTGGATTGTTTTTCTGGCTGCAAGTTATATGGTTGCCTATATTCCTGTAAATTTTCCAGCATGTTGGATGATTGATAAATATGGGTTGAAATGGGGTGTTGGAGTTGGTGTTATTTTAACCGGCTTATTTGGACTAATCCGTGGAATTTTTGCAGCAAATTTTGTAATTGTTGTTATTTCACAAATTATGTGTGCTATTGGTCAGCCATTTTTGTTGAATTCTTTCACAAAACTTGCATCCACATGGTTTCCTGAAAAAGAGAAGGCCACAGCATCGGGATTAGGAACGATTGCTACCTTAATCGGTGCTATTGTTGCGATGTTGGTGCCTGGGATGCTCGGTGAAGGGTTTGACATTGGAAAGTTATTACTGTGGTACGGGATTATTTCGTTTGTAAGCATGGGTTTATTTTTAATTTTTGCAAAAGAAAAACCAGAATTCGCCCCAAATCCATACGCCGATAAAACAAAAGCATTAGCCACTAAGGGCACAAAAGATTTATTCAAAATTAAGGATTTTAATCTGCTTTTATTGATGTTATTCTTCGGGTTAGGTGCATTTAATGCAATTACCACAAAGATTGATCTTATTTTTGATCCAACGTGGGATTCAGGATTGATTGGTGGGTTTATGATAATTGGAGGAATATTTGGTGCCATTATTTTATCTGGCATTTCAGATGCAAAACACAAAAGAAAAATTTTCATAAATATTGCGATGATGTCTGCGGTTCCTTTATGTATTTTGTTGGCAATAATTAATACATTTTGGATTGTTTGTGCCATAGGATTTATCTTTGGGTTCCTTTTAGTTTCTTGTTTACCTGTTGGTTTAACTTATGCTGCAGAAATTACTTATCCTGCACCAGAAGAAACTTCGAATGGATTATTGATGGTATTAGGTCAGATTGGCGGATTATTACTACTAATTGTTCCAGTTGACTTCTTGATGTATGTTGTCGCAGGATTGTTCTTAATTGGTGGAATTTTAAGCTTTTTAATTGAAGACACTGACGTCCATGAAAAACGCCGATTACAATAGGCACATTTTTCATTTTTGAATTTCTTTTTTCTTTTTCACTTGCTCTTTAGTAGCATTTTTGTTGAATTGATTTTATTTCAAGAGTGGAAAATTTATTTAATTGTTTCTTTTCATATTACATAGAAGAGGTAAGTTAATGGAAGAAAATCCCAATAAAGATACTCGAAATTCTGATCCCAAACCCGCCGATCTTTCTCCAAATCCTGATGAATTTTATTGTCCTCGTTGCCATTCGACGAGTCTACTATCAAATAATCCGTTGTTTTGTCACGTCTGTGGATACGCTTTTCCAGTGGGTCGTAATAAAGAAATTTTAATTGATCATCAAAATTATGCTGTCTTCACTTCTGATACACCCCCAATGTCTTCCACTTCTATTGCTCCCTTAAATAATAATGCGATTGGGCAGTCTCAATCTTCCATTTCACCCACACTAAGATATCCTGCTAGTTATCCTCAAATGTATCCCCAAATGGGATATTCTCCGATTCACAAACAACGAAAGTGGAATGTACTCGCAGGATTTCTGGTTCCTTTGATCACTTATATTGGTATTATCATCCTTACCATTATTCCCGCTGCTTTAACAGTATTTTCTGGCAATGGAATGAACTCAGTTTTCGTGTTTATTGTTGGGAGTTTTTCATTATTTTTCTTGATCGTTCCAATTTGGTGGGTTAATCGCTATTATCCAGGAAAATTAACTCTCCGGCAACGTCTAGATGTGTTAGGATTACCTTTTGATAAATATACCAAGCCTGAATTAGTTCGAGAAATATTACTTGGTATCTTTCTGGGGCTCATAATGGTATTTCTTGCATTAGGATTCCAAATTATCGGTTCTATTATTGTTAAAGCGTTCTATGGGGTAGACGTGATCACTTTTATGGAAGGGATTGAGTTCGATGATTTTGATCTAACAAGTCCGGGTCAATTCTGGGAATTACTGCTTTTTGTTCTTCAAATGGCTCTTTTTGTCGGTTACTCCGAAGAAGTTATGTTTCGAGGATTTGTGCAACGGAGCTTTGAAAGTAAAATGAATAAACCCGCCTCGTTATTACTTACGGCAGTATTTTTTGGATTATTTCATATTTATGTATATATTGTAATGCCTCCGATATTTCTCTTCTTTTTAATAGTTTATCTTGGGATTTCGATTTTTTTGGGTCTGGTGCGAAATTGGCGGAAAGATCTCATTGCAGCAGGTTCAGCCCATATTATCTACAATTGTATACAAACAATAATTATCTATTTCATTTTTCTCTAAATTTTTTTCAATAATTGGATTGGACTTCTATGAATATCCTACAAAAATTTATTGCAAATTCGCTACATACAAATAAGACTATTGGTATTGGAATAAATGATGATCGATTTGCTCAGCAAAATATTCATTCTGCTATAGAAAAAATTGTTAAAAAAACTTCAAGCAAAGTTGTGGTGGTGGGAACTTCAAACACCATTCAAAGTTATCGTAATAATGGATTTATTGAAAATAATCGTGTTAAATGTGTTGCGATACATGATCCGTGTTCTTTTTTAATTGATCACTTATTCATTGATCAAACTTTACCTTCATCTGATCCAGATTTTGTCCAATTTAATGCAATTGTTCGGGGAGGATTAAGTTCTACACCTTTTCTTACAAAATTGCGAGCTTGTTTGCTGGATGAAGAAAGATCCACTTTCGAAGGTGAATCTTCATCTACCCAAATAACAAATGGAAGAACCTATCGCCTTGCTCTACTTGAAACATCCAAGGGACACCAATTTTTTTATGGTGGAGTTGGTATTGATGAAGTGAATTCCTATTTGGACAAGTTTCATATGATTCAACAAGCAATTCTTTTGTTTAAGTCTCTAGGAATTAAACCAAAAATTGGTATATTAAGTGGAGGAAGATTAGGTGACATTGGCAGAGATTCATGGATTGATCAGACAATAGCAGATGCTGAGAAATTATGCTCTCAACTTCAACAGATGTATCCTCTTTACTCCATAAAACATTACCAAGTATTGATTGAACAAGCAATGATGGAGCAAGTAAATTTACTTATTGCTCCAGAAGGGATTGCTGGAAATTTAATTTATCGGACCCTCGTACATTTGGGAAACGGTCGTTCTTATGGTGCTTTATATTTATCTCAATATAATAAATATGAAAAAATCATCATTGATTGTTCCCGAGTTGCCCCAGAATTTGAAGTTGAAGGATCTTTATACTTCGCTTTAGGTTTGTTGCCCAAATAATTAATAAGTTTTCTATATTTATTCTAAATATGGAAAAAAAAGCCCTTAAATATGGATTAAAGCTCTATATCGATGGAAAGCGCATTGCTACCAAACCTTTTATTTTAAATACCCTTGGAAATGTCTGTCATGGATTTTTTACAGAATTAAATGAAGTGACTGAAGATCGTGTTATTTTACTTGAAATATTTTCCAAAGAACCCCAAGGTAAACAAGTTATTATGAAATGTGGAGAATTCCTTGTCGAGATAAAACCATTTGTTCAAGATTTAATTATGAAAACCCTTCTTGGATTCATATCGAGTTTAAATGGATTGCTGGAGTCTTTTCCTCATAGCCCAGTCAAGATAGAATATCAAGTGAAAAACTAGGCGTTCGCAATTTATGAAACGAATTTTACTCAAAGTATGGTATTATGGAACTTTTTTTTCTGGATCTCAGGAACAAAGAGAAAAACGAACAGTAGAAGGAGAACTACTTCGAGGTTTGATCAAATCCAAATATATCACTAATCGACAAGATGCGATTTTTCGAACCGCAGCAAGAACTGACGCGGGTGTGCATGCTCAAGATGCAGCATTCTGTTTTAATACTGCTGAAATTTTTTATGTTAATCGTCTTGAAACCTATTTGCCCCGCGATATGGGTATTACTCAATGGGCTGAGGTTCCTTTGGATTTTCATCCTCGTTTTGAAGCATCTAGCAAAGAATATCGGTATATTTATCCTAAAAATCCTCATACTCCTCTAAATTTTTCCTTGATGGAAGAAGCGATTCATCTCTTGGAAGGAACTCATGATTTTCGATTATTTTCAAAAACAGATGCTTCGAAACCCGAGCAAAATACAATTCTTACTATGGAAAAATCTCAAGTCATAGAATATCCGGAATATTTTGTGTTTGAATTTCGCTGCCGCGCTTTTTTATGGGAACAAATACGACGAACTGTCGCTTTCCTGATCAAGATAGGTCGGGACGATTTATCAAAAGAAGATCTTCTTCATAAATTTGATCCTGTAAGGATCCAAGATCCTATGGAAAAAAGAGAGAAGGCATGCAATCCGGAAGGTTTAACCCTAATTTCCTTGAATTTTTCAAAGGAACTGCAATTTCACACAAATTTGAAAGGTAATAAGCGACAGAAAGAATATTGTGAAAAAAATATACAAAAATTACAGCAAAAAGCATTCAGTTTATTACAACTGGGGTGGCAATGAAGCTAAAGGTCCATTATTGCTATTTTTGCTAACATTGCATTTAACTGAATTTCTTCGGTGGCACCTTGGGACAATCGAAACTCAATTTCAGCCAACATTTTAATAATATCCATTTTGACTTTCTCCGAAACATCAAGATTAAAGACTTCGGAATGGCATTGTTTGACAATGTTCCGGCCAGAAAGACCATATGAATTGAAAAGCTCATCTAATTTTCGCTTTGCTACCATGAATTCTCGGGCTATGGCCGCTTTAAGTAAACTCTGAATTTCGAGAGGGTTAATTTTACCCGTAATGCGATATACAACATCTTCTGTAATTTCATCGCCAATAGTGGAACATGCTTGTAAATAATTTACCGCTCGACGCATATCTCCTCCACACACATAAATTAATGCGTCTACTCCATCTGGTCGAATTTTTAATTTTTCATTCTTGGCCACATGATTAATCCGATCAATTAATTCTTCTTTGCTTAAAGGAGAAAAACGGAACATGCTCGTTCGACTTTGAATGGGAAGGATAATTTTATTTGAATAGTTACAGATTAATATGAATCGACAATTATGGGTAAATTTTTCCATGGTTCGCCTTAAGGCTTGTTGTGCTGCCGCTGTTGTACTATCTGCTTCATCAAGAACTAAAATTTTGAAAGGAACTCCTGTGGGAGGCTGAGTTTTGGCAAAATCTTTGACATCTGTTCGAATCACATCTATTCCTCGAGCATCACTGGCATTAAGTTCCAAATAAGATTGATTTCGTTTCATATTTTTTTGGAACATATCACGGATTAAAGCCAATGCGCACGTGGTTTTTCCAGTTCCCGCTGGACCTGCAAACATTAGATGAGGCATGGCTTTATCATTAACAAAGGCTTTCAAGCGTTTTACTATTTCCGTTTGTCCCACAACATCTGATAAATGACGTGGGCGATATTTTTCCACCCAAGGTTGCTGATCTAAAGACACAAGTAAAATTACTTGAGAGGAATTAAAAAACTATTTATGGCTGGTTTAATAGGTTTTTTGAACTTTAAGAAATTTTAATCTACGATATTGTTAATGACAAAAATACATGATTTAGCTCGCAAATTAGGCCATTTTTTGATAATTTTATCCTTTGAAAAGAATTTCTTAGATGCTATTATTATTTTTTTTTTAAAACAATACTCTTCAAAATCTTTTACACTAAGAAACATGATATTAGTATTCATCCAATCATACTGTAACTCTTTCGTTTGAGGGAGCTTTCCTTGAAATAGAATTTTTAATCGGTTACGAAAGTGAACAATATTATTAAAAGCAATAATCGTAAATTTACTGATACGCAACATTTCCTGGATAACACGATCTGAATTTCTGAGTTCTTGCAATGTTTGAGCCAAAATGCAAAAATCAAACAAATTATTTGAATAATTTGGGATGATTTCTTCAAGATCGCCCTGGATAACTGATAATCCTTTAGAAATGGAGTTTTGAACACCTTTTGGAGATATCTCAATTCCAGTGCCTACAATTTTCTTTTCTCTACGGAGACACTCTAATAAGGTTCCATCCCCACATCCTAAATCTAACACTTTTGAGCTCTCTGGTATAATATCTGCAATACTTCTGTATTCGCTATTCATGTTGCTTTTCTTCCTTTTAGTGAAATCAAATATTCTGCAAAAAATTAATCAGAAAGGGGGCCATTTTCTCATATTCTAAGAGAAATGCATCATGTCCAAATTTTGTGTCAATTTCACAGTAGGAAACATCCTTTCCTGCTTTTTGTAATGCTGAAACAATGGTTTTACTTTGATAAATTGGGTATAACCAGTCCGTTGAAAATCCCATCACTAAAAATTTTGCGTTGGTTTCACTGAATGCTTTAGTAAGACTTCCATAGGTTTTTTCTAAGTCAAAATAATCCACGGCTTTTGTTATGTAAAGATAACTATTCGCATCAAAACGCTTGATAAATTTATTTCCTTGATAGTTCAAATAGGATTCAACCTCAAACTCTGGTGCAAAGGAGTATTGGTATTCATCAGTATTACGAAGCATTCGTCCAAATTTATTTCTCATGGATTCATCAGAAAGATAGGTAATGTGAGCTATCATGCGGGCTAAGGCTAATCCCTGACTCGGAAATGAATCTGTTGAATAATTTCCACGATTCCAAGCAGGATCATTAATTATGGCTCTTCTTCCTACCTCATTAAAAGCAATTCCTTGAGGTGATAATCGAGGTGTGGTTGCAATTGGAATTGCTGCTCTAACCATATCTGGGTAACTTATTGCCCATTGCATTACCTGCATTCCTCCTAATGATCCCCCACATACTGCATGCAAACAAGAAATGTTAAGTGAATCGACTAATCTTTTTTGAGCATTTACCATATCTCGAATTGAAACCAAAGGAAATTCTGTTCCATATCGCCTATTTGTTTCTTTATTGATGGATGTTGGACCTGTACTACCCATGCATCCTCCAAGAATATTGGAACAAATAATAAAATATTTATTTGTGTCAAATATTAAATCCGGCCCTAAAAAATCATGCCACCAGCCTTTCAATTCTTCCTCATCTGCATGTGTTCCTACATGAGAATCCCCAGTAAGTGCATGTGTTATAAGAATGCAATTATCTTTTACTGGATTCAATGTTCCAAAGGTTTCATAGGCTAACCTTACTTCTGTTAGCTCCTTTCCGCAATCCAGTTTTAAAGGATTCATTGGAGTAGCAATAGTTGCATATTGGATATGTTTTGATCTCGTTCCGAGCATTAGTTTTCCTCTTCCTTAAGTTGGTAAAAATTATTATATCGAATTTAATGCTTCGTTGAGATCTTGGATGAGATCATCAATATTTTCAATTCCAACGGATAAACGTAAAAAATCTGGACTAACTCCTGCATTCAATTGTTCTTCAGGTGTCAATTGTTGATGGGTAGTACTCGCTGGATGTATGATTAGTGTTTTAGCATCTCCAATATTTGCTAAATGGGAGATTAATGAGACGTTATTGATTAATTTCTTGCCACTTTCATATCCTCCCTTAACACCGAATCCCATCAATCCACTATATCCTCTGGGAAGATATTTATTAAAGTGAGTGAGTTTTTCCGCTGAATATAGCGAAGGATAATTAACCCATGAGACTTTTGGATGGGATAATAGAAATTTTGCTATTTTCTCTGCATTTTCACAAGTTCGCTCCATTCGTAGTGCAAGGGTTTCTAATCCAACCAAGGTTAACCACGAATTAAATGGGCTTGGTGCACTGCCCAGATCTCGAAGTGATTGCACACGACACTTTGCGATGAATGCTGAATTACCAAAATGTTTATGGAAATTTAATCCATGGTATGATGGATCGGGGTCATTAAAATAGGAATAGTGATTAGATTGACTCCAATCAAAATTACCCGAGTCGACAATAACACCCCCAATGGCATAGCCGTGGCCTGAAATATATTTAGTAGTTGAATGCAAAACAATATCCGCTCCCCATTTTATTGGATTACACAAATAAGGTGATGGAATTGTATTATCAACAATTAAAGGTATTTCATGATTATGTGCAATATTTGCAATTTGTTCCAAATCAGGGACATTTAGTTTGGGATTGCTTAAGGATTCTAAATAAACTGCTTTGGTTTTGCTTGTAATAGCCTTCAAGAAATTTTCTGGTGAATTCGGATCCACAAAAATTGTTTTTATTCCAAAATTAGCCAATGTGTAGTTAAGAAGTGTATATGTACCTCCATAAATTTCTGAACTGGAAACAATTTCATCTCCCTGTTTCAATAAAGTTAGTAGTGCGAGAGTCTCTGCTGCTTGTCCAGAACTTGTAACGAGTGCTCCAATTCCTCCTTCCAATTGCGCAATTCGTTGTTCCAAAACTTCGTTTGTGGGGTTACCAATACGTGTATAAATATTTCCAGGTTCATTTAAGGCAAAGAGGTTTGCAGCATGTTCGTCGTCACGAAATGTGAAGGAAGAAGTTTGATATAAAGGAACCGTCCGAGATCGGGAAGTTGGTTCTACTTCAAAATAACCTCCATGAATCGCCGTAGTTTCAAAATTATACTTTTTATCTGTTTTTTTGTTAGTCATATGAATCACCTGTTAGAGAAAAAAACCTAATTTGGGGTAGAAAATTCATTATTAATTGCATTAGCCGCTTCTTGAACTCTTTTTATTGGCACTATGATAGAAATATTCAATCCATTGCTACATTGGGAGATTGAAATTGCATCTAAATCAATTTCACTTAAAGCACGGAAAATACGACATTTATTGGAAGATTTGTGAATATGTTCCCCAACTACCGCAATAATTCCGATGTCGTCTTTTTTTACATCCATCCATTTAATTGGAAGATCTTTACTCGTGGTTAAGAGATTTAGCGCTCTTTCTCCATCATTTTTATCAACAACAAAGGTTATTGCTATTTCACTACTACTTTGAGCTATAAAATTGATGTTAATGTTATTTTTCCCTAAAATTGAGAATATTTTCCCAACAAATCCTGATTCTTTAACCATTACCGCGGAGGAGAGTGTAATCATGGAAGCAATCTTAATAGAACCAATACCTTTCATATCTGTATTATCCGAAAGTTCTGATATTGTCGAGAAATCTTCTTTTTTTGATGGAGAAGAAAATCGGCGGATTTCTACAGGAATATTTTGATTTTCTATAACAGCTAAGCACTTTGGGTGCAGTACTTTAGCCCCAAAAAATGCTAATTCCTTAGCTTCTGCATAATTTAATTTTTTGACCAGTGTAGGATTATCAACAAATTCTGGGTTGGCTGACAACATGCCATCCACATCTTTCCACAAAATTACCTTGATTTTGTGTTCCTGGTTGCATGCATAAATAGCCCTTGCAATAATAGTTGCTGTAAAATCACTTCCTCCTCTTCCTAAAGTGGTCGTATATCCAATTTTATTTCGTCCAATAAATCCTGTGATACATGCAATCCGATTTGTATTTGCATCGTTTAAGATTGGAAGTAAGTTTTGATTCACTCTGTGAATGGTAAATCGTAAATCTGGGAATGCATTATTGAATTCATCATTAGTAATTATAAGATCTTCTCCCATAAACAGCGAGGTAGGAAAGCCATTCATTTTCAGATATAAATGCAGTAGAAAAGTACTCATTTTTTCCCCAAATGCAACAATATAATCGATAAAATAGGGGATTATTCCAAATTCATTTACTTCATTTAAAACTTTACTTAATTCTGCCAAATAATTCTTTATACCGTTATAAGCTTCTAACTGGTGTTCTAAGTTAGATTTAAAAATCATTTGGATTGTTGAAAGATGCCTTTGTTTTATTGACTCAAGTATTTCTTCCAATTTTCTTGTATTTTTACTGCTTGCATATTCAGTAACTTGAATGAGTTGATCTGTAACTCCATGAAGGGCTGAAGCAACATATATTTTTTTTTCTTGATCATAAAGATTTGTGATTTTAACTATTTGTTGGAATGCTTCTGCATTTTTGAAACACGAGCCTCCAAATTTCATAACTGCGATCTTTTTTGCTTGAATATCTAAATTTACGGTGGTGGATGAATTACTCAACATAGTTTTCCTCAATAGTAAGATCATTATTCCCTTGGATATAAATTCACTGTCATAGAATATTCCTATTAAGAATAATCGATAGATTTTCATTTGTTCCCAATCTCAAAAAAGTCAAAAGGCTGCAATATTCTAACTTTTTACTAATTAATCAAATAATCAAGCGATTTCTTAGGCAAAAAACTATTGTTCCGCATAGTAATTCTGAAATGATGCCTAATTTTTACTGTGAGATTATTTGTTCTAGCGACGCTAAAAATTGGCAATCCTAGAGATTAAATGAGTTTTGACTTTACCTATTTTGTGTTAGATCAAGTTGAAGTTTCAAAAAATACGAAAGAAAAACCTTTGCGAGAATTGCACGGAGCGCGATTATATGGCTATTCTGCAGGAATTTTAGGTCAAATTTTGCCTTTTTCGTTTTGTGGGGCTTTGATTATGATTTATTTTGTATATACAATTGGGTTAAGCCCTATATTAGTGTCTATCGGAACATCTTCAGGTTTCATTATCAATGCGATCGCTTGCCCTCTTACTGGATTAATTGCTGACCGAAAAAAGGTTGATCGTCTGGGCAAACGTCGTTCATTACTTCTGTTAGGGCTACCTGCATATGTTTTTTCCTTCATTCTTCTTTGGTATTCTCCCAAAGCTGACGCTCCTGGATCTAAAGATTTCAATATTGCTATTCAAATGTGGATGTTTTTATTGATCTTTTATTTTTCTTATGCTCTTATTCGGAGCACCTATTTGAGCATGCTTCCAGAACAAAGTCAAACCGTGCATAATCGTGTACAAATCTCAAAAATTCAGGGAATTTTTAGCATTATTGCTTCGGTCGTTGCTTTTCTCCTTCCTATTGTTCTTTTAGGAACTTTAGAAGATCCTACTGCGATATTTCATACTACTCCTGATGGTCAACGCATTTTAAAAATCGTTCCTTGGATGGCCATAGGCTTTGCCTTCCTATCTGGAGTATTAACGATTGTTACATTTTATTCCGTCGATGAAAAATTTCACTTTGAACTTGAAAGTAATACGCAAATTGCTTCAACAGAATATTTGACTATTCAAGAAACTGTCTTACAACTTCTTTCACCTTTTAAAGATTTAGGCTACCGAAGATATTTGTTAAGTTCTTTCTTTTGGAATGTTTCGTTACAAATTATCTTAAAGATCATGTTTTTCATTTTCACCTATGTTTTGGAGTTAGAATCTGAAGATTTCTTTCTTGCTGCTTTATATTTAACCCCTTTTGCTGGAATCGGTTTTATCCTTTGGTCAAAAACCATTAAGAAGCAAGGATTAAAAAAGACTTATTTAATTTCCTCTACTGCCGCAGCTATATTTTTAATACTTGGCTTGTTATTTTTGATACCTATGGTTAAAATTATTCGTTCTGCCATTGCTGTTTTCGTTCTTGGTGGAATAATTGCTAGCATCGTACCCGGTTTTATTTTACCAAATCCAATCATTAGTAATTTTGTTGATAAGCAACAATTATATTTGAAACAAAATGAAAATGAAAATCAATCGGGGGCATATTTTGGAAGTTTTCTTTTTGCCTTAAGTATTGCGTATGCTGTCGGTGATTTCTTCACGGGGCTGATTTTTGAAGGAAATACAGAAAATCCTCAAATTATAGTAGTGTTCCTTCCTCTCGCGAGTTTGATGTTTATTATCGCGGTACTATTCGTGAAGAAAGTGAAGTTTGAATATAGTTCCAATAATACTTCAAATAATTCACTTGTTGACTAAATTTAGAACAATCGCAATTTTCTTTCCGAGTTCAGTTAATTCATTTAACTCTGTTACCAACCCTTTTTTTTGAAGTTGATGTATCGGTTCAATAATCACGGGGATGTGGGTTAAATCCGAAAGTTTTAAAATGTCTGTGTGTCCATCATAGATATATTTTAATACTATTTGCTCCTCTAAAGTCAAATCCTCTATGGATGGTAAATATTCTAAAACCAGCTCTTGGTTTTGGGTATTTAGAGGTATAAATAGATTATCTTTCATCAATTTCAATAGAATGTTAAACGTTTCAACTTCTCCTATCTCGTAGGTCAACATATGTTCAATAACGTCTTTCATTGTGAATAAGTTTCCAAAATATGTTCTGCAAACTGAGAGAATTTTTATAGTATTTGAGTTACTTTTTAATTTTCTCTCGTAGTCTGGCAAGCGAGTAAGTATCAATTTGTAATTATAAATGAAATGGACAAAGAGATACTTTTCCAAAGCTCTCTGAATTGGTTCTTTATCCGGTATTGCTCCATGCCATTTTGAAAGAAATTCTGTATGCGTAGTTTCAAAGGATGTAAGAAAAGTCTTAACGTTAGTTTGCAACGAGGGACTTGGAGATTTTAATAATAATAATGCAATCCGCATAAGACTCCCCTCTACAATTATTATTTTAAATTGGTTGTAAGAAAGTTCTTTCAACTTTGATACTTCATCTGATTCAGTTGCATTTTGTTTAACTCGCCCTCCTAACTCAACGCCAAAGGAAGATATTGCGGAAATAAATCCACTTATTAAATTTTCTTCAATGCGTTTATCAGAAAAGGAATGGGAAAATAAAGTTAATCCATTTTCCTTGCTAATAATAAAAAGATGTTGCAAATTCTCTAAATCATTAAATTTTGTTCTAATATCAACTAGATCTTTAACTCTTTTACGTTTTCTTGGGATATAAACAAATTTATATGAACTTACAATGATTATTGATGTCAAGGAAAGGCTAATTAAAATGGGGATTAGATTATCTAAAATATAATACTCAAAGGGGTCTTCAATTTTGATCTCAATTGGAATTTGATCCATTAATGGGATAAAAATGGAATGACCTAAATAGGAATACTCTAAAGTATAACTTCCCGCTTCTTCAATTGTTAAACTCAATTCCACAATTCCCTCCTCATCAGTAACTCGTGTAAAATTGTCTAAAATAATTGAATTTTGTTTTAAGATAAAAACAACTTGCTGATCTTCCAGTGTTTCATTATTGGGCAATGAAAATAGTTGAATTTTAAAGTTCAAAAATCTTCCTTGGAGCTCAGAAATCGTTGGAGGAGATAGTAATGTTAATTTTGTTAATAACTGAGGAAGAATATCAAATGATGTAAAAATGATTGCTTGTTGCAGTTTAGCTGATCCCAAAAAAATTGCTGTGATATTTAATATTGGACTGTTCATTATTGGAACTTGAATATCTACCGAATATTGCCCGTCTGAATCAAGGGTTATTTCAGAAGTGATCGTATTTTGATCGTACACCATGGAAAATATTATTGGGAAATTTAATTCAAAATCTCCAGAAAACTGAGAATCAAATATTGAGGCAGAAATCAAGATATTTATTGTTTCTCCCATACGCAAATTTGGTTTTTCTGGAGAAATTCTCAGTAATGGTTTCCACTTTTCATTAATTTCAAATGATTCATTTTTTTGGCTTGGATTAATTTTACTTGTACCCAAGAAGCTTACCGATAAGTTGAGCGTGTTTTTTTCAACTTGGGGTATTAGAAAGTTAAGATATGTTTGATTTTGAAGGTTAAAATAAATTTCTTGGAGATCTGAGTGATTGTGGTAGGATATTTGAACGAAAATGGATTTTCCATAGATATTTTCTGTACAAGATGCATTTTCAAAGGCTGCAGAAATGAGAATTTCAGCTTCATACCCTATTTGAAAATAATCAGAAACTATTTCAAATTCAAACTCTAATTGCCACTTTGGAAGAACCCTTGAATAGTTGAATTGAAATTCTGCGAGATCAATTTTTTCTGAACCCGAAAACGAAAGTGAAATATTGAAACCACCTTGAAATTCATCAAGAACTAAAATTTGAACTGAAATATTCCCATTTTCATCAAAATATAGTATTTGGGTGATATGTGTTTGTGAATAATAATAGTTTATTTCAACAGGGAGTTGGAAAAATGATTCAGGACATGATTGATCTAAAAATTTTGCTTCGATATCGTATTCAAAATAATATCCGGGTCGAATTTGCTCGGGATAATGTGATATCGTCAGATTTGTTTCCCATTTTGCAATAATTCCGAATGTTTCAAATTTGGATGCATACGAGATAATCTCAGTTTCTGTAAAATAGACAAAGAAAGTCAAATTATCATAACCTGCGTCTATTTGAGGGATTTCATAAGACGTTAACCCGTGAGAATTCACGAGTAATTGTTGATTGACAATATAAGTTTGAGAATTATTTTCATACCATCCTGAAAGAGTAATAAAATATTCAGAGTAATCTTCTACATTCTCAATTGACAGTGATAGTGATATAATGGGGGAATATCCCACTCGTATTGGGGATATTGAAGAAATTGTCAGATTTACTTCATTTTTTCCTTTAATATGAATATTCTCTATTGAATCTGAAATACCTCTCATAGTAGGACCTCCTTCATAAACGGCTTCTAATGTCAAATTTAAATCTGCGTAATAGGGGTAAAGTGGTTGTGATACTGACGCAATCCCAAATTCATTCGTATATTCGATGATATTAATTAAATAATCTTCACCATTTTTTAAATTAAAAGTCACTTCTTGACTTGGTAAAACTGTTCCATTTATTATTCCTAATACTGCAGTGATAGTCATCGTAGTCCCAATTTGCAACCCTTCATATCCACCAATATTAAGATAGGTCTTGTTTTTAGATAAAATTTTGAAATTAGAAATTGTCTTTGAAGCAAAAGCACAATTTTCTTGACTACCATTAATAATTAGTTCATATGTTCCAGGTTGTAAAGTTGGGGAGAGATTCTGTTCTATTTCATACATTCCCGAGAAAACATTCTCAAAAAATCCACTCATTAAATTTGAATGAGTCGAATTTTGTAAAATCCATGTTAAAATTGCATTGTTCAATAAAATTGGGGAACTCGGGTTGAGTATGTTAGAATAAGTTGCAAACAATTCCAGTAACTCTCCTTCATATACCGAATTAATTGTTGATAATGCTAATTCTGTTGGAATTGGTAGTATATTGCTGGAAATCTCAAGATTTATTGAACTATATCCTTCAGCTGAGATAGATAGGGTTAAGGAATAATTATAATTTCCGATGGCAGGATTTGTTGCGTTTAATCCCGTTGTATCAAAAGTTAATTCATATTTTCCAAGATCTTGATCATTTTGAGAATTTTTATACAAATCGATTGCATAAAATGACCTGTCAGATCCATTATATGTTCCTGAAATTAACCCATTTTCCAAAGGATAATTCCAAGTGTCATATAAATATAGGACTATTGAAGTATGACTTGTATCATTCAAATATGGAATATTATTGGAATCCAATAGAGCATGGGTGGCGTTTAAATTAAAACCTCCTGAAATAACATCAATTAACATCTCGGATCCTGTAATATTGATTAATGAAAGAAGAGATTGGCTATCATAAAATGGTTTTTCGATAATAATTGATACATTGTAGGCTCCATCTGGCACATAGCGAGTTTGAAACTCGAGTGAATAATTTCCGTAAGATCCATCTGTTTGATTCTCTATAACCCCAGTCACCAAGTATTGGTAAGGTGACCATTCCAATCCCCAATTATTACTCGTATTCAAACAATAAAGAGTAACATACGGCTCGATACCGGATAAGGTATTCCCAAAATAATTAGTAAAATTAAAGTAGAACGTTCCCTTGTCTGATGGGCTCAGAACATCTGGGCTTCTAAGTAAATTTGCCTTGGTTTGACCCCATATTTCAAAATCATAGGTAAGAAATCCCACTCTTGAAAATTGTTGATTTTCCGTCGTTGAATCATTCCAGTATGCAACTATTTTATATTCGCCTGGTAACAAATTCGGAACACTCCAATCCAACGAAAGATTGCCTACAATGCTTGAATTAAATTTTGGAAAAGAAGAGATTATTATATCGCTTGCATTCCTGATTTCAGTTCTATAATTTCCCGTCAAATCTGATGGAAAAATTTGATTGATTTTAATTTTGGTTTCATTTCCGAAATACACTTTTGGCAGTATAATTGAACCCGTTGAAGATTTCAATTTTAAATCCTCAATATAATTCTGCGATAGAAATTTCAATATCCATGTTCCATTAATATAAAAATCCTCCAATTTCGTTGCATTAACAATTGTTACATTCTGATGTGTACCACTACTTAGGGTACCATTCGTATGAACTGCCGTTGCATAATTTGGGGTTGTATTGGAAGGGTCATAATAGTCTCGAAAGTCCCAATCAATAGAATCTTTTCCTAAGGAATCTAAGGCTGGGAGATCAATAATCGTGAAGTTGTAATAAGATATCTTAAAATTTTCATAATTATTCAAGGAAAAATGCGTGAAGGTATCTGAATTATTATAAGATACATTCCATTTGATTTCATTTCCATTGGTTAAATCATTAACATCAATAAAAAAATCTGCCTGTGCTAAATTTTCTTGAAAATTATTCACTGACAAGGAACTAATAAAATTTAATTGTGAATTTGCATAGTCGGGATTGTTAATAAGAAAGCTTGCATTTATGTAATTGTTATGGACAGATTCTAAAAAATCAAAGGAAGATTCTACAACTTGTTCATATCCTGTACCGTTGAATATTTGAAGTTGAGCTTTTGAAAAATTGGTGGATCTATAAATAGGACATAGTGAAATATCATCAAAATATACAAAAAGGGTATCTTTTTCTAGAGTTGTATTATTATTTGCCCCTACTAAACCAAGTGAAAAGCGATACTCTTGCTGATTTAGAAAAGATCGTGAATGGGATGACAAATTCACATTTATCCGCTGAGTCCCTATTAATGAAGAAAAATAGTCTGATACATAACCTATTCGATGAAAATCAACAGATGTTGAATTAGAAAAAGAGTAGAATAATTGCCAGTCATCTACAAAATTAATATATTTATCCATATCAATTTCACAAGTAAAAGATAATTCCCCTGTTTTATATTGGTCTTCTTCAATTGCCTTGATCTCAAGCGCAGCAAAATTGACTCGAACTTCATCATTAGTTTCATCAATATTTTCTAACCAAATTCCAAAATCAATAGTGTGAAACTCTTTTGATGAATCAATCATCTCTGTAATATCAAAAGTCCGGGTGATAGTATCATGATCAAGTACACCACTTACTACGGAATTTTCAATGGTGATTTCAGTTGCATTATCTAAATAGGTATTCCCGTCCACATCAATCCTACCATCCACATATTGATCATCAATACGAATGATTATTGATAAGTTATCCTCGGCTTCAAGGTCTATACTTTCTAAGTTCCAAGAAACAGTTAATTCAAAACGATTTGCTTTAAAAGACAGTGAATTAGGATTAGTAAAATTAGTTTGCCACCCTACGGATGGATTTCCTAGGGAAAGTTCATTACTTCCTGCCTTAATATAAGTAGATAAATATTCTGACGATGGGTCATATTCTGCTTCATAAATAGATGTTCCATTAGTTCCCCCATAAGGAAAATTAAGTAAGGGTTGCCAGAAAGGATTGACTGAAAAATCATTTTGAAGCAGTGTCTGATTAGAATTCTCTCTAATCAACTCACTTTCATAGATTTGAAGATCATTTTCTGGATTGGTAACTGTCTGGGACCAAGAAGCATAATCTCCATCAAAATATGAAGAGTATTTATTACTTCTTCCATTAAGTTTAAGATTTCCCGTTGTGGAGTCTCCAATAAAATATAAAGTATTAGGATCTACGAAGGGTATATTAGTATCAAAATCCCAAAATTCTCCCGAACCGGTAATATTCTGATTTTGTATTACTTCCCATGATTTGTATAGATCCGAAATATTCATTCTCGCATTTTCAAAGTCCCAGCCAGAAGGAATTTCGAGGGTGAGATTTTCGGAATCAATATCTAAGGACGTTTGCGGCGCTATACTAAAAATTGACTCGCTGACGTTAAAAAGGGAAACATTATTGGATGTGTATGACAATAACGATGCAGAGGGTTCGATTGTATCTTGGTTGGGTAATTCATTGACTATATGTATTTGCGGTGAATCGTCTGAGTCGTCATGCTGCGAAATCAAAGGTAAATTTGTGTATTTCGATAGAAAAAGACTGCAGATTATTATCAAAACACTCATTTTTATAAATTTTTGCCCTCTAAATCCAAATTTATAATAAATTAATCCCAAATTCATTAGAAATGACCTTTGCTTGCTGTTATAAATATATCTGAAATTACAATTTTAAATGATTTGATTATTAAAAATTACTATTGTCAAAAGATCTTGATTTTTGTATAAAGAAATGTCATTTAAACTAAGATAACTTGTATAGAATCTGGAAATTTTTTGTGAGTTTTGATATCTATGATCCGTATTTAATTCCAAGCAACTTATCCTATTGCTTTTAATGATGTAATCGCTGGATTATCATTGGATTTTAAATGATCATGTATTTTTTGAGTGCTCGAGATCTGTTTTACAAATTCAATAAATCATAAGACTGTCTATCTTTGATTAGTTTGATGGAAAAATTGTTCATAGTACTACTTTGGGGAAATATAAAAATGACGTGTGAATTTTGTAACCGAAATGGAACAACAATATATACAAATCTCTTAGGAGAACAATTTAATGTATGTGATCATTGTGAATTGGATCTTATTGCGGCAGATTTAACAGAGCAATTTCATGAATTGAAGCAAAAAATAATTGATAAGGATTTGTGTCTTACGCATCCCGCGTTTAAACATATTTTGAAGATTCACGTTTGAAATATGGAAAAAACCGAAAAAAAAGGAATCTAAACTGTAATTGTATCTTCAATTTCAATTGAACGCTTCATAATCAAATAGGTGCGTTTGATTTGTTTCAAATACTGGCCAATGGTCATTCGAGCTGGAGATTTTCTTCGTTTTATTTTGTAATATGGGCTCCTACCTACGATAACTGCTCTGACAATGGGTTGGAATAATTTAGCTAACCATCTGGTGGGTTTAGCTTTTTTAGCCACTTCCTTGTAATAGTCATTAAGAGTTTGACGTTGAAAATGTAATAATTCTTGTGATTTCTGAGTATCCATAAATCCACAATGAAATTCTTCATTGGAGAAGGCATTTGCAGGGAATCGATCATATCCTAAACCAAACAGATCCAGCATTTTTATTAAATATTCTCCAAATGTTGTACGACATGCTTGTCCTCCTGCAATATTTAATATCTCACCCCAAATATCTTCCGATTCAACAGCATTGGCTAAAGCAAGCCCTACATCTTTGGTATCGGCTATCTCAATACACGTTTCAAGAGGCATTTCGAACATCAAGGGATCTAAGTCCAATTTATCCATAGAAGTAATATAAGTTAATCGAAAGATGCACCAGCTTAAGCCTGAATGGCGTACAAGCCGTTCGGCTTTCAATTTTTGCTGTCCATAGAGATCATGTTTGCTTGGTTTTAGTGGATCTTCGGTTTTTATTAAGGGATTTTGTCTTCTATCGCCATACACTGAAATTGAAGAAGTGTAAACTATTTTGGGGGGGATTGGTTGTTGAGCCATCGCTTGTAAAATGTTTTTAGTTCCCCCTACATTTACTGCTTCGGCTAATTCGGGAAATTTATCGGCTAATGGAGGAATTATTGCACCTACATGAAGAATTATATCTACATCACGCACCGCTTTTTCAACTTGGGTAAATTCTCTTAGATCTCCCCATATCATATCAATTTGATCTCCATAGTGATGAGCCAATTTTCGATTTTTGGGTGTATCCAATTCAAATACAGACACATAATATCCCCGAGAAAGGAGTTCGTCCAAAGTACTTAAACCAACATTTCCAAACGCACCTGTAAGTAAAATTTTCATATGAGTCACCATTTTTGTAGGGTAGGTAGATTTAACAAATCTATATATTATTCTACATATCATTTCTTCTATTTATATCTACTGATTTAGAATAATTTCCTCGTATGGATTAATCTATATAAAGAGTGAAAAAAACACCTATAAATCTATAGGTAGAATTTACTTTTTTTTTAAAATGCTCAAAAAATCTTTTTCTTTTTGTTGATGGATCAATTGCATTTCAATTTTCTTTTTCTTCCATTCTGGTCCATCTAATGGATAAAATTTCATTGCTAACGCACTAATGAGCATAATTATCCCTGGAATCAAGAAAAATCCGAGTAAAATTCCGTCTTTTACATCTGGACCTTGCACTGCGGATTCAGGATTAAATCCATAGATTCCGAATATTTTTAAATATAACCAGTTCCCAATCGATATGGCTGGTTTAATAAATAATGCATTTACTCCCGCATAGGTGGTCTCTCTTCTTTTGCCGGTTTGAGTTTCATCAAAATCAATAATATCGGCCATGATAACTCCTTCAGTCACCATTCGTCCACCGATCCCAAACCCAATCAGTGCCATCATAATTACTCCGGGTATGAAATAGGATCCTACAAAATATGCAATGAAAAACATCACTCCAGAAAATAGGAGACAACCGATATATATTTTTTTTAACCCCCATTTTTCAACTTTCGTGCTAATGAATCCCGCAGCTATAAAAATGGTGATAAAAACCGCGATTACCGGATAAAATGATTGATCTCCTCCCAATTCTAAAACGAAATCCACATAGTAAAAAATTGCGCTCGTTAAGATTGTGTAAGCTATCTGGAAAAAGAAAAAATTCACTTCATTAATTAAAAAAGGCTTGTTTTTCAAACACCATTTTATAGATTCAAAGAACCCGAGAGTTTCTTCTTGTTGGGCATATTGATTTTCTTTCAAAAAGAAACTGGAAACAAACATTATTAAGGTACTTGCTAGTCCAATAATGATAATAGTTGGATAGAATGATGGTGGTAAGTCTCGCCCTTCTGTGAATAGTATCATTGGGACTACCATTGAGATTAAAACGCCTATGGCGCCTAAAATTGTGGTATATGCGCTTATACTCGCACGTGACTTGGCAGTCATCGCCATTTCGGCAGGCAACGAATAATTAACAAGTCCAACTAACGTGAATATCGTGTCAAATAAAAATAGAACTAAAATAAAATTAATAAACAATGCTGTCTCACTTCTTCCAAAGAGAGGGATCCAGCTAAGAATAAATAATGCTCCAAAAAACAATGATCCGTATCGAATATAGGGAATTCTTCTTCCCAACTTGCTTTGTGTTTTTTCTTGCATGATCCCTAGTATAGGATCATTTAAAGCATTCCAAAATCCAAAAATGATCCATGCAATTCCAATAAGACCGCCATCAAGGAGCAATTTAACATTGTAGAAATATGTAATAGAGCCGAAAACCATTCCTTCCATGACCGAAGATGAAGCTCCAGATAGACCAAAGGCAATCTTTGTTTTAATGGACACCTTATCATCAATAAGCAATAAATTACTTGTTTCTTGAACACCCATGAAATAAACTATGGTTTAAACAAATAAAAAAATAGCATTTTTGAATTTAATCATAAATGTTCAGTTAGTAGAAATGCTTATTTTGATCATTGAAAGTTTTATTTAGTTTACAATTCCTAATTTATCTAGGAGAAATAAAACAAATGACTATTCAAACCTCTGAGAAGGAAAATAATATAATCAGTAATGAGGTTCAGAATCTAAAAAAAAATGCTGATAAGGAAATCATTTTAGATTTCATGAGGCAGATATCAACTCTAACTAATCGGAATATTATGATTCAAAAAAGTTTAGAATTCTTTTTTACCCTAACTTCTCCTAAAAAAATCAAATACTACGATATAATAGATAAAAGTCAAATCACCTGCTATATGTTTGAAGATTTCGAGTTTTCACATTCTAAATCAGTTCTTCCTCGCAATTTACCTTCTTCCAAACAACTTTTTCTTTGGGATACAACACAAACAATGGTAATCCTACAGATCAAATTGAATTATGAATGTATTGGATATCTTTTATTAGCTGATTTCCAGCAACCACAATATGCTGATCAATATATCCATCTTCTATTGCAAATTTCGAAATATTGGGGTTATTTCTTTAATGATGTTAGTCTCAATCAACTGATGAAAACAATGCGGCAAATTTTTTCTGATTTTAAATTATAACAATTAAAAAACAACAGATTCATTATCCTTTCCATTTTTTCTTGTTTTCGGGTCTTGTTCAACTTGCCAATATATTTGAAAATTTGTTCCTTGGCCGAATTTGCTTTCTACATGAATAAAAGCATTATTTTGCTTTACAATTCCATATACTGTTGCTAATCCAATTCCGGTTCCTTTTCCCTCCTCTTTAGTCGTGAAAAAGGGTTCGAAAATTCGGTCAAGGGTAGCTGTAGTCATACCTATGCCTGTATCTTGGACATTCATTACATAATATTTTCCTGGAGGGATGAAAGATATTTTGGTTTCAATTGCGTGATCGAGAGTAATTATGGTAGTAGATATAAGGATTTGTCGCTTTTCTCGATGTGAATTTGCCTCCACTATTGCATCTCGTGCATTGACAGCAAGATTCATAATTATCTGATCGAATTGGATCCGATCCGTCCTGATAAGTCCTATTCTTGGATCTAAATCCAAAACAAGTTTTATTTCATTAGGAATGAGCCACTTTAGCATTTTTTGTATATCTTCTATACCTCTATTCAAGTTCATTAATTCTGCTTTAATAGGCTTTTTTCGACTAAAAGTAAGTAACCGATTAGTTAAATCTTTCCCTCGCTTTACTGCCTCATTTAGGTCATTAATCGCATCTATTTTTTGATTTTGTTGTTCTAAGATGGATGTCGCGAGATCTGCGTTCATTTCTATAGACATCAGAATATTATTAAAATCATGGGCAATGCCTCCCGTGAGTTGTCCAATGGCTTCCATCTTCTGACGCTGGAGAAGTTGGGATTCCAGCCTTCTTTTTTTTTCATGTTCCAACTCAAGTGCACGCACAGCTTGAATTCTTTTTGAGATATCACGTAATAATACTATTGCATGATGTTGATCATAAGGAACCATTCGTGCTTCAAAAAATTGGTCTTCCTTTGTTTTATTTAACTGAAATTCGACTGTTACTAGGTGGTTTGTTCTTTTAACTTCTTTCAAACCCTGTAATATCTGGAAAATTGATTCTTTGGGTAAAATCTCTGAAATTCGTTTGTTTAAATTGTCTGCATTTTCTAATTGATATTTTGAATAATCTTCTGCATAAGAATCGCAAATTTTGCCCTCATAATCCACTTTTAAATATAGATCTGGAAAGGCTTGAAAGATTCCCTTCAATTTTGATGAAAAAGCTCCAAATAATTCCATTTGGGCTGTTTCAAATTGAATTTTATCCGAAATATCTCGAATAACAGAAAGTATCAATGGAGGGTCATAATTATTAATTAATTTGGCATGAATTTCTACAGGAATGCTTTTATTCCCCTTTGGTATTAGATTCCCTTCATACCGTAAATATTTGGTCTCAAGTAATTCTTTCACAAACCATTCAGTATTGATTTTGAATTTTTCATCTAATTCTTGGGGTTTTTTGCAGAGTAATTCGTCTCGAGAATATTCCAGCAAGTTACAAGCGGCTTCATTTACCTCGGAAAAAAAGGATGGTAAACCATCATTATCAATCTGGAAAACTACAATCGGATCTTCAATTGTTTCAAAGAATTGATGGTACTTACTATCATTTTTTTCAGTATTATTTTGCATGGTTTATCTATAAAAAATAGTATGCTATTTTGAAAAATAAACTTAACATGTACAATGAAAAAGCATGATTTCATACGTGATCTAATCTAGTCCCTTCGATTTTCATTCATCAAACTGATGAAAATTTGCATAATGTAAAAAATACCATATGAAATTTCCCAATAATTCAAATATTGTAACAATTTTGGAATTCATTTCAGTGAGGGTAGAACAGCTTTTAAATTTGAATGAGAATAAATTAATCACAATTTATCCTATTTATGAAAATGGGAATAAAATGGGTTAGTAAACATGGCTATTGATAATAAAATTCTTACTGAAATGGAAAAAAACCTCACAATTGGTGGATTGATCGATATTGTAGCTGGTCTTTATCCTACTATTGAAGCGGCAGTCTTTGACAATTTACGAAAAACTTGGAAAGAACTCCATGAAGATATCGAAAAACTTGCAATTGGATTACAAAAATTAGGTTTGAAAAAAGGAGAGCGAGCCGGAGTGTGGGCCCTCAATATTTATGAGTGGATTGTTGCTTGGTTTGCTTTACCTAAAATTGGAGTTACCTTAATTCCAATGGATTCGTGGTATAAACCTCACGAAGCAAAATTCATTATGCACCATTCTGAGTCTGTTGCCATCATTTGTACCTCTGACTACATTCCAATGGTGGAATCATTTCGCTCTGAGGTGCCTGATCTTCGCAACATTGTGTTGATGGATAATCCTGAGAAAGTTGAATCTGAGATGGAAGGCATCGTGAACATGAAAGACGTGATGAATGTTCCATTGGATGAAGCAAATTTAAAAGCCTTACATGAAGTGCAAGATTCCATCAATAAAGATGATGTCACCTTCATTCTATATACCTCAGGGACCACTGGAACACCAAAAGGTGCACAATTAACTCATTATAACATTATTCGGAATACGGTTGATACTGCCAATGTAATGGAATGTGGCCCCTCTGATAAATATTTAATTCCTGTGCCCTTTTCTCATTGTTTTGGGAATACTTTGGGAATTACAACGGCTTGTTTGACCGGATCAACCATGATCCCACTGTTGGATCAAACACCTTCAATTGCAATGAAAAAGGTTATGGATGAAGGTGTGACTGTGGCTCATGGAACTCCAACTCATTTCATGCGATACTTAAGATATTTAAAAGATCATCCTGAAATCGATGTTTCTCATCTTCGAACTGGGATTATCGCAGGTGCCCCTTGTCCTCCTGATACATTGAAAGGGATTATTAATGAAATGCAAATGCAAGATATCATTATTGGTTATGGATTAACTGAAGCAAGTCCTATCATTACTTTGACCAAACCTGATGATTCTTTTGAAAACAGAGTTGAATCTGTGGGACAAGCCATACCTGATATTGATGTGCGCATTTTTGATGATGATAATGAAGAAGTTGCGATTGGTGAAAAAGGAGAACTCGTAGTTAAAGGATACAACGTTATGAAAGGATATTTAAAATCTGAATTTCAACCAATCGATGATAAAGGTTATCTTCACACTGGGGATTTAGCTACAGTGGATGAGAATGGCTATTTCAAAATCGTCGGAAGAAAGAAAGATATGGTCATCTATGGCGGATTCAATGTCTATCCAAAAGTGGTTGAAAATTTCCTGATCCAACATCCAGATATTATGGAGGTGGCTGTTGTGGGCGTTCCCGATAAAGAATATGGTGAATTAGTTGCTGCTGTTGTTCATCGTCCTCCAGAATCGAAATTAACTGAGCAAGATGTAGTCGATTATTGCTATGGGAAAATTAACAGCCCTAGTGTGCCAAGATTTGTAAATTTTGATGTTGAATTACCCTTGAGTGGTAGAGGAAAGATTCAAAAGTATAAATTACGTGATACTCTTACTGATATGCTAAAAGCGGGTAAATTGGGCCCAAAAATGGTTCCAAGTGCCGTGAAAAACAAAAAGAAGTAAATTGCAAAAAATCAGTCTCTTTTTTTTTAATTCCATAACTATCCATCATCCGAGGGCACGGGGTCCATAGATCGCGAAGTTTGTCGACTTATTTCATTCCAACGGATTTTCAATCTTTCATGATCATTAATTGTTTGTAGCTATATTTTCCATCCACGTAAATAACCAAAGAATTCCATAGATCCTGAAGTTTTGCTTCAACATAGATTGGAAATGGAACCTTATCCAATTTATGAATAACATATGATTCTGGATCGAAGATTTCTTCACTGTTCATAACACGGATTTTAAGATAACTGGATGTTCCACATCAACTTTTATATGTTTTTTCATAGATCATGACGGAAGGTGTTTTCAACTTAGATCCCAACGAAGAAATATATTTCTGGGCATTTTCCTTAATTTCCATTTCCATTCATCTCCTTTCTTTATATATATAGTTGAAGCAACTCAATGTATATGAAATTCGACCTTTTTATTTGATGGAAAAATATCAGATTATATTATATAAAATTATGTCACCCTTAACTAAAAGGAAGAAAAAAAAGTGAGAAATAAATTATAATTGTTTGATCTCATCGAATAACTTGGTTGCTGCTGCATTGAGTTCTTCTGCAGCGGCACTCATTTCTTCCAAGGTCGAAGCCATTTCTTCTGTGGATGAGGAAAGTTCTTGAGCGGTCCCTGAACTTTGCTCAATGACTACATTAATTTTCTCGACATTATCCACAATATTAGCAATATGGCCATCTTGTGTGGTGACTTTATCGATAGTTTCCTTGATTCCGATATTTGTTTTGTTGATTACTCCAAACAGCGCATCTAACTGGACTTTCGTGCCATCTAAAGCCGTTTGACCTTCATTGATCGCGACTACAGTTGTATCAGTGGCTTTAACTGCATCTACCACTTCCACTTGAATGGCTTTAATCAAATCATTGATTTGATCCGCCGCTTGTTTGGAATCTTCAGCTAATTTCCGGACCTGTTCTGCTACAACTGCAAACCCTTTACCTGCATCTCCTGCTCGAGCGGCCTCAATGGCTGCATTCAACGCGAGTAAATTGGTTTCCGTGGCAATTCCAGAAATTACATCCACAATTTTATTAATTGCTTTGCTTTTATCTTCTAGAGATCCCATTACAATGGATACTTTATTTGCTCCGGTTGTAATTTCGTTGATCCGGATGACTAAGTCATCGGTTAAATCCTTTCCCTTCTGGGCCATATCTTGACCTGCGGCACCATCTTGGGCAAGTTCATCTGAATTCGACACTATGTTTTTACTTACTTCTTGTACGCGCATTACAGCATCGGAAATAATATTCACGCTTTGAGTTTGATGTTGTGCACCTCGGGCAACTTCTTGAGTTCCTCCTGTGACTTCTTGCACAGACATATTGATTTGACTGCTCGATTCGGCAATTTGAGATGACATGGAAGAAACTTCCTCAGCAATTTGTGACACATTTTTGATTAACTCTTTGATAATTGTAACATCAACTAATGTAGTAAGATTTCCTAAATTTTCCCCCGCTTTAGATATTAGTTTCTTCGCTGTTATTTGGGCAATTATGGATTTGTTTTTATTATTTGCTAGTTTGAATTCAAATTGGGTTAATCCTCCATTTTTATTGAACAGTGCAACGGCTTGATCGAGTTCATTTGCATCCTCAAAATAAACGGAAACCGGTTTTCCGATATAATGTGTTCGTGGAAATCCCGTGAGATCGGTGAAAGATTCGCCAACATCTTGAATTACTAAATCTTTATCCAAATGGACTAAAGGTGATGCTGAAGAATCAACCAATAATCGAACAAATTCTTGATTTTGGCGAATATTTCCAACCATAACGGAGAAATTTTCCACCAATTCACCAACTTCATCATTGGCTTTTACCTCGATTTCGGTATTATAATTTCCCTTTGCGATGATTTGACTCACACCGGCTAATTCCTTTATTGGGTTTGCTGTACTCGATCCAATAAACCAAGCAATTATTCCAATTGCAATAATGGATACTCCAATTATGATCAATGTCGAAATTAGTTGAGTTTGAACCGGGACCAATGCCTCCCCCTTACTATCAATTTCCGCTACCAAAATCCATTCGGTTCCTGCAATCGAACATCCTGCATCTTCAACAGCATTAATATAGATATAAGCTCCAAAAACAGGAATACCACGATAATCATCATTTTCAATGATGACATCCAGATTATCTTCCAATGCAGAAATGGCTCCTGGTTGAGTGATACTGTCTTCAAGGAGTTTCATGGTGGAAAATTTAGATTGTGATATCCATTCTAAATCTTTATTTACTACATAGGTTTCGCCCGATTCACCCAATCCTTCTGTATCTTGCATTAATGCATTGAATGACACCAAATCTACTTGAAAAACAATTATTCCACTAAAAGTACCGGATACATCATAAATTGGAGAAGAAACTGCGAGTTGAACATCTCCCTCTTGTAAATGAAAATCGGACATAAATACGTATCCTGTAACATCTTTATTGTCAATGATATAAGATACTTCAAACTCAGAAGATTCATCATCCCCTTCTTCCGACACCGATTCGACGCCATCAGCAGTAGTCAAGGCTACAATAAGTCCCTCTGTATCTAAGATGTACATAGATTTGTAACATCCGTAGATTTCTATCATTTCATCCATTATTCTTATGAGTTCTGCTTTGGCTGCTACTTGATCTCCGCTGCTTGCAACTCCAGTGATTATAGGTGTATTGGTTTGGAATGCATTAGTATGGGAAATAAATTCCACATCCCCTTTTCTTTCTGTTGCCCACGTTGTGAACACTCCAGATTTTTGTTTTCCTATGGCTTCCAAATTATTCAGCCAAGAAGATTCAACTTCTTGCGAAAACTGGGTATAATTGATTACACTTCCTATGATGATTGGAAGAATCCCTAGTACAATCATATAGAGAATCAATTTCTGTTTAAAACCAAAATTTTTGCCAACTTTGAGTTTTTTAATCATGCTTTCATCACTTCTATTCAATTAACACCATTTTGAATTATATGTTAAATAATTTCAAAATAGATTCAAATTAGTGGTTACAAAACTACCATTTCTATTCATATTTCGAGAATTTTAGTATGAAATTATTTTAAAATGGAACTATAAATACAAATGGAAAAATTTCAATGAATCGTCTAATTATTCCCTTTTACTTTTGTATCGCCTATTCTTAATTCAATGATCTTTTTGACAAATTTGTGACGTGTGTAGTATTTCTGTTCCTTTTTTTTGGAATATTATTTTTGGAATATTATTTTTGGTTTTAGCAATCAAAATTCTAATTTGGATTAATAAAAATCTTAGAAAATCATTCTCTCATCGACTTTTCTATTACTTCAACTGCCAATTAGGGCAGTATAGTCTGTTGAAACTGTGGTGTGTGGATATTTATTGGCGCTTAATAACCGATGTTGGATTTAATAAGGAAAGAAAAAATGAATAAGAAAAAAAGGTTTTTAATCAGTAATTTATAATCGTTTAATTTCATCAAAGAGTTTCGTGGCTGCGGCATTGAGTTCTTCCGCAGCAGCGCTCATTTCTTCTAATGTGGAAGCCATTTCTTCGGTGGAAGATGACAGTTCTTGGGCTGTACCAGAACTTTGCTCAATCACAACGTTAATTTTCTCGACATTATCCACGATATCGGCAATATGGCCATCTTGGGTAGTGACTTTGTCTATGGTTTCCTTGATTCCGACGTTTGTTTTGTTGATTACTCCGAATAGCGCATCTAGCTGGACTTTTGTGCCATCCAATGCCGTTTGTCCTTCATTGATTGCCACAACCGTGGTATCGGTGGCTTTAACAGCATCCACGACTTCCACTTGAATGGCTTTAATCAGATCATTGATTTGATCCGCTGCTTGTTTGGAATCTTCGGCCAATTTGCGAACTTGTTCTGCAACCACTGCAAACCCTTTTCCTGCATCACCGGCTCGTGCGGCTTCTATGGCTGCATTTAAGGCAAGTAAGTTAGTTTCCGTAGCTATTCCAGAAATCACTTCTACAATTTTATTAATTGCCTTGCTTTTATCTTCTAAAGATCCCATTACAATGGATACTTTATTCGCACCCTGGGTAATTTCGTTGATCCGGATGACTAAGTCATCGGTCAAATCCTTTCCTTTCTGAGCCATATCTTGACCCGCGGCACCATCTTGAGCAAGTTCATCGGAATTCGCCACTATGTTTTTACTCACTTCTTGTACGCGCATTACTGCATCGGAAATTATGTTTACGCTTTGAGTCTGATGTTGAGCACCTCGGGCGACTTCTTGCGTTCCTCCTGTGACTTCTTGCACCGACATGTTGATTTGACTACTCGATTCGGCAATTTGTGATGACATCGAAGAGACCTCTTCCGCTATTTGAGAGACTGCTTGTATTAAAATCTTGATATTGGTGATATCATTTAAGGTAACCAAA
The DNA here is from genome assembly GCA_025839675.1 of Candidatus Lokiarchaeum ossiferum. Classification (GTDB taxonomy): domain Archaea; phylum Asgardarchaeota; class Lokiarchaeia; order Sigyniarchaeales; family Promethearchaeaceae; genus Lokiarchaeum; species Lokiarchaeum ossiferum. The sequence continues at coordinate 2,368,348 of CP104013.1, read as the reverse complement.
TACCCCATGAAAGTTCCCGTTTTATCTTTCATCTCTGAATCATCTAACAGCATGATTTGTTCTTCGGCTTTCTTATTTTGCAGGTGCATTTCATATTTACTTACTTTCCCCGTATTTTTCAGTTCGTTTCCGACTCCGATAAAATCCTCTTCCCGGGCATATATATTTCGAACCGATTTTCCTTTTACATCTTCTATCGAAAATCCCGTTAAGTCACAATAGGCTTGATTCACATCTTGGACCACTCGGTCTTCATTTATCAATAGCAAGGGATTGGTGGTTGAATCAATAATGTTCCGATTGTATTCCATTTGATACATCACATTTTGGACCATGACCGAGAAATTTTCCACCAATTCACCGACTTCATCATTCGCTTTAATATCGATTTCCGTACTATATTCTCCCTTTGCGATTTTTTGGCTCACTACTGCTAAATTTTTAATTGGGTTTGCAGTACTCGATCCCACAAACCAAGCGATCACTGCGATGGCAACAATTGAAACAGCAATAATAATGACTGTATATAGTAATTGTTGCTTGACAGGTACTAATGCTTCTCCTGTACTATCAATTTCTGCAACTAATATCCACTCCGTTCCTGCGATTGAGCATCCGGCATCGGCAACGGCATCAATGTATATATAGGCTCCGAAGACTTGAACTCCACGATAATCTTCGTTTTCAATAATAACATCTGTATTATCAGCTAAAGCTTGGGTTGCGCCTGGTTGAGTAATTTTATCTTCCAATAAGGCAACAGTACTAAATTTAGATTGGGATACCCATTCTAATTGTTGATTTACCAGATAGGTCTCTCCTGAAAGACCCAATCCGTGAGAATCGGCCATTAAGTCAGAGAAACTCGTTAAATCCACTTGAAATACTACAATTCCTACAAATTCCCCCATTTCACAATGTAACGGTGCAGATACGGCAAGTTGAATGTCCCCATCTTGAGAATGGAAATCGGATAAAAATACATATCCTGGAACTGCTGCATTATCAATAACATACGATACTTCAGTTTCTGCTGATTCATCTGAACCTTCTTCTGAGATAGCAACATTTCCTTCTGCCAGTGATATTGCATCAACAATTCCATCTGTATCACAAATATAAATTGATTCATAGAATCCAGAAGTTTCTATCATATTATTCATGGCATGCATCAACTCTGCTTTTGCTAGAGTAATGTTACCTGCCTCATCTCCAGTTAATATGGGTGCAAATTTTTCAAACACGTATGTTGAAGCTAAAAATTCTGCATCACTTTTCCGAGCCATAGTCCAATCCTTGAATACACTTGCTTTCTGCTGTCCAATTGCTTCTAAATTATTTTCCCAATTACTTTCAACTTCCTGTGAAAATTGGGTATAATTGATCATACTTCCCACAATGATTGGAAGAACACCCAATATGATCATATAAAGAATTAACTTCTGTTTGAAGCCAAAATTAATATTAAGTTTTTTTCCCATGTTATTCCCTTAATTATTTTACTTTTTTATTGATATTCATTCTTTTCAAAATGAACTTAAGTTTATGAATTCATATTGGATACTTATGATCGATTTTGAGACTAATTGTGATGAAAGCTACAGAAATGCATCTATAAATAGAATTGGAAATTTTTCAATAGATATTATAGTAATTCAATAAACATTTAAGGTTTGAATCGAGAAATATATATTTTATTCTTTTTTTTCGATTTGCGCGTTGATTACTTAGTCTATTATTCTACTTCAAAATGTGCTTCAGTTCACAAAAATTTTAAAAAAAAATTAAGGTGTATTACTACTTTGATTCTCGCGGCATATCTACTGTAGAATGCTGGTATATGGTAAATAACAATATTTCTGTAAGATTTGCCGTTCTAACTGGTGCAAAAATAAAATTGACAAACGTAAATTATTCATATATGTTCTTTTCTCTCTACTAGCGATCAATTTGTCTTTTAAGCTTCTTTTTCCTGAATCTGTGCATTTTTTCTTTAATCCAATTGAAATTTATGATGTTGTAAATAAGAATAAATAATTTTCATAACAGAAAAAAAAAATTATATTCGTTTAATTTCATCAAACAATTTATCTGCTGCGGCATTGAGTTCTTCGGCTGCCGCACTCATCTCTTCTAAAGTTGAAGCCATTTCTTCTGTAGATGAAGATAATTCTTGAGCGGTTCCCGAACTTTGTTCTATCACTACATTGATCTTTTCAACATTATTTACAATATCTGCGATATCTTGATCTTGTCCCGAAACTTGATCGATCGTCTTTTTGATACCCACGTTGGTCTGATTAATAACTTGAAAGAGCTTATCAAGCTGGACTTTCGTACCGTTCAACGCGGTGTCCCCTTTTTCAATGGATTTCACCGTATCATTCGTGGCAGACACCGCATCACTTACTTCTATTTGAATGGCTTTGATTAAATCATTGATTTGATCGGCCGCTTGTTTCGAATCTTCGGCTAATTTGCGGACTTGTTCAGCCACCACCGCAAACCCTTTGCCCGCATCACCCGCTCGTGCTGCTTCAATGGCTGCATTTAATGCTAGAAGATTTGTTTCTGTGGCAATTCCTGCAATTACTTCCACAATTTTATTGATTTCTTTACTCTTGACTTCCAAAGAACCCATAGTTGTAGCGACTTTGTCGGCTCCGGTGGTAATCTCATTGATCTGAATCACTAAATCATCGGTTAAATCTTTGCCTTTTTGAGCCATATTTTGTCCTTCCGCGCCTTGTTGGGCCAGTTCGGCGGAATTTTCCACAATCTTACTACTTACATCTTGAACCTTCAACACTGCATTTGAAATTTGATTCACCGATTGAGTTTGATGCTGCGCTCCTTTGGCAACTTCTTGAGTTCCCCCAGTTACTTCTTGAACCGATAAGTTAATTTGATTACTTGATTCTGCGATCTGTGAGGACATCGAGGATACTTCCCCAGCAATTTGTTGAACACTTTTTACCAAACCTCGTATAGCTGTTACATCGGTGATAACTTCTATTCCTCCAATGACTTCATTGCCCTCTCTAAAGATCGGCGCACCTCCCACTTCCATAATTTTATTCCCCGAAGGAATATCAATCATTTCAGTTGTTCCTTTTTTGCTTTTGGCCATTGCAATAGGGCAATTTTTCGTATTACAGACTTCAGTTTTGAAGTAATCATAGCATTTTTTGCCCACAATGTCACGCTTAAATCCCGTGATATTAAGTAAAGCATCATTGACTTTCTCCACATTAAAATCATTATCCACTGCCATGACCCCTACGGGGAGTCCTTCTAAGATATTTTCTGTATATTGCATAGAAGCCTTGATATTATCCACCATTACGGTAAAATTTTCAACTAATTCCTTAACTTCATCATTTGCTTTGACATCAACCTCTGCATCATAGTTTCCCTTCGCTATAATCTGACTGGTGGCAGCTAATTGCTTGATTGGCTCGGCTGTTCGTCCTCCGATAAACCATGCTAACACGCCGATAAGTGCGACTGAAACAGATATCACAATGATTGTAATAACCAACATGGACCTACTAACCTCTAAAGCTTCAGAAGCATCTATTTCGGTCACTAAGACCCATGGTTGATTCGCTCCGTTAAGATCCAAATATGTATAGCTACCCATTACAGGAATTCCCCGATAATCCAAGTTTGATTTCTCGAAAATATCTGTTTCCCCATCTATCGCGGCTTGAAATCCTACTGTGGTAATTTGTTCCACCAGAACAATATCATGAATATCGGAATAACTTCCTCCATCGGATGTGCAATACCATCCTTCTCCTTCCACCGTACTGTCAAATTTGCTCGCCGTGACCCAATATCCTTCATAATTTACTAAGTAGGTTTCTCCTGTTGTCTTTAATCCGGTAGTTTCTGCCATTAAATCTGTAAGAAAATGTGTGTCAATAAAAAAAACAAGTACGCCAACGAAATTGCCATCCGGATCATGGATTGGGGCGGATGTAGTGATTTGGATATATTCTCCATTTCCTGAAAGTCGAAAGTCAGAAAGATAACAATAATTTTCAACATCCTTATTCGTTATGCAAGTTGTTAAATATTCTTTTCCTGCTTGATCATCCCCAATGGAATGTCCATCTTCCCACCCTGCATTTGATTTTTGAGCTTGTATTTCTCCGTCTAAATCTAATAGGAAAATTTCGTTATAAACTTTATATTCCTCAAGAACGTATTCAAAAACCTCCATAATTTCGGTCAAAGCTGTGCTATCTTCTGCTGCAACAACTCCATCAGTTAATGCTCCTGTATATGTATGCACAGTGGGAGTTTTTGCCAAAAAACGGGAATCTGATTCCCGAGCTTCAAACCAAGTGGTAATTTCTTCTGCTTTAGTCTTTCCAATGGATTTAAGGTTATCCTCCCAAACTTCATTATCTCCCCTGGATGTTTGGATATATCCTGTAATACTTGCAACGAGAACTGGAACAATTCCCATAATGAGCATGTAAACAATTAGTTTTTGTTTTAGTCCAAATTTTCGTGTAGCATTGTTTTTTATTCGATTTTTTTTCATAATAAAACTCCCCTTAATAATTTGTAGTTCTATTTTTTTGGAGTAGAGAAGACTATTTTATATTTAATTTTGAAAATAAAACTCATTTTTCTTTGCTATCTTCGTACAATAATATGTTTTTATATCGATGAACGGATTTTAGCAAGATTCTTTGGAAAATATCCAATTTATCCATTCAATATTGATGTGCAACTATTCATATTCGTGATTATATATTTGAATTGATTATATGAATTCTTATTCATTCTCTCAAAAAATCATCGCTGAACAAGTTCTAAGAATCTTCGTTGGAATATATCCAATATTTCAAATCGAAATCGAATGCTTACAAATCATATTTGATTTATTAAATGTTAAATAGCTATTATCTTCCGTATCTTTAATGCAATAAGAAGATAGCAAGATTTATTGTTTGACATCGTCTTAATTTTTAATTTATGAAATCCCTATCGATTTTTTGCGGAGTTTACAACAATAATAAAAGAACTTTCAATAATTTTAGATTTGATGAGTAACTATCTATTTTAGATTTTGATCTTTCATCTTCAAGAAACTAAAATTTCATTATGTTTTCTAGCAGTTTCATGAAATTTATATTCAAAATTGTGGAAAAAGAGTAAAAGTGATTATTTGTTCTGATTTATTTGGCGAAGTTCTAACTATAAAACGTGAATCCTTTATTCTCTATTCATCCTTCATATTTTTTTCCCAAAATTCTTAGGGGAGAACGTTTTCTTTAATTTGAACCTATTTTTTGGTGAAAATAAAATGAATTTTGAAATCAAGAAGATTAAAGCCCGATGGATCTTGGATTCTCGCGGTAACCCTACAGTCGAATGTGATATGTGGGTGGGGGATAATACCTTTGTACGTTCTGCTGTTCCATCCGGTGCATCCACCGGGGAAGCAGAAGCTGTTGAACTACGTGATGGTGGAGATGCGTTTGGAGGAAAGGGTGTTTCAAAAGCCGTGCGAAATGTCAATGAAGAAATTAGTAAAATTGTTATTGGAATGAATTGCGATGATATAGAAAAAATTGACCAAGCTATGATTGTTGCGGATGGTACTCCCAATAAAGGTAAGTTTGGTGCCAATGCGATTTTATCTGTTTCAATGTGTGCCTTAAAGGCTGCTGCTATTATCAAGGGGATTCCATTATATGAGCATGTTTATGAATTGGCCCATGGAAAGAAAACTGATAAATATTTATTACCAATTCCCTCTTCAAATGTGTTAAATGGTGGAAAACATGCAGGAGGGAGTTTATCACCTCAAGAATTTATGATTCAAGCAATTGGAGCCAAATCATTTTCGGAAGGACTTCGAATGACCACTGAAGTCTATCATGAAATGAAAAAGGTGATTAAGAAGAAATATGGTGCGAGTAGCTGTAATGTGGGAGATGAAGGTGGATTTGCTCCTGCCTTGGAAATGACTCGCGATGCTTTGAATATTATCATGGAAGCGATCAAGAATCGTGGGTACAAACCTGGTGAAGATTTTGTTTTAGCTATGGATCCTGCTGCTTCTGAATTTTTCGATAAGGAAAAGAATACATATTTCATTGATGGTAAGCATTTGACTCCCAGTGAGTTGGTTGATTATTGGGCCACATTAATTGACGAATATCCAATTACTTCTATGGAAGATCCATTTGACGAAGAAGGTTGGAAAGAATTTGCCGATTTAACCACTCGCGTTAAAGGTAAATGTCAAGTAGTTACCGATGATCTTACAGTAACAAATGTGAAAAGATTGCAAAAAGCTATTGATACTGGTGCAGGCAACTCTTTATTATTAAAAATTAATCAAATTGGCTCCATCAGTGAATCCATTGCTGCTTGTAAATTAGCGTATGCTAATGATTTTACTGTGATGGTGTCCCATCGCTCTGGTGAAACCTCTGATAATACCATTGCAGATATTGTAGTTGGTTTATGCACGGGGCAAATTAAATCTGGTGCTCCTTGTCGATCAGATCGGAATGCTAAATACAATCAAATTTTGCGTATTGAAGAAGAATTAGGTGAAAAAGCATTCTTCCCAGATAAATATGAAGATTACAAACTTTATCAGTAATCTACTTTTTTATTTTTTTTTCAAAGATCTTATTTTCTGGGTATAATACGATAGATATCTGTTTGAACCGATTTTTGCGCTTTATTATGATGTTTGTAGGTATGTTTCAATGTTAAATATAACGTCGACCGTTCTAGTATAAAACCTCCAAGCTTGGGGATTTTTTCTTCAAGGTACACTTGGGTTTTCGTATTAGCAAGATGAATACTATAAATAACATCAGCAAATTGAAGAGCTTGCTTGAGAAAGGCGACATCCACGCCTTTATTTCTTACTCCAAAAGGTGGATTTGAAATAACCACTATTTTAGCTTTGGAGTTTTCCAAAAAATCTTTCTTTGTGATATTTTGAATTTGGGGGAGAATAGATTCTTTTTGCAAATCTGCTTGGATAATTTCTACTTTTGATTGTAAATCGTATGTTGTAAGATTTTCCTTCAATATTTTAATTGCGTCGGAATCAATATCCACTGAAATAATTTTTTTTGCTCCCAATATTGCTGCAGCAACCGTTAAATTTCCCGATCCACATCCAAGATCTACAATGATATTATTCTGTAAATCACCTTTAGTAAAGGTTAAATGGAACATAAGATCCGCCGTGGATATGGCGTCGGTGATGTATTGTTCATATTTCAACTTCGGATTTGAGAACACTTTCAAACCTTGAATAATATTGATCAACTCTGATTTCTTCATTCCCAATTTTCGATCTGCTCCAATATTTTTAAAGTGATGGTACTTTATTAAATATGCAACGGAAAAAAAACGTGAGAACGATAATGATGAACGAAATTCAATCGGGAACCTTTGTAAATATTGGTGATCCTCTCAGAATGGAGGAACAATATTTAGGGAAAAATGACTCCACCTATGTAGAAGACGGAAAGGTTTGTGCCGCGATCTCTGGTATATTAAAAGTGAATGAAAGTGAACGAACAATTACTATTGAAAACACTACGAGTACAAATGAAATTGTCCCAAAACATGGAGATATTATTACTGGGGAAGTGTATATGATCCGGAAAAGTTCCGTGGGGGTGCGAATTCAAACTTTGAATCAAAAACTCGTTATGGATCTAGGTCTAATTGGAAATATTCATGTGGCCAATGTATCGCGAAGTTATGTTGATAAGCTGGACAATGTTTTTCAGAAAACCGATATGATACGAGCAAAAATTATCGCTCAAAGAGGAAAAGAATATAGCATCGCTACTAATGCTCCAAATTTGGGCGTAATCACCTCAACTTGTAAATACTGTGGAAAAGAAATGCAAAGAAAAGGGAAGGGTCAATCAATTTGTCCATTTTGCAATCATTATGATCGGAAAATCATGGCTAATGATTTTGGAGATCCTGTCGAAGTGTTAAAGTTTTAACACTTTTTTTTAATAAATCACAAATAATTTAACTTTTTTCTTAATTAATGAAAACGGCTGCAATTATTGCAAAAATCAGGAGATTTTTATGGCAAAATCAGGAAGAAAAACAATCCTACTCAATATCACTAATGCATATGATTTGGAAGACACAATCAACTTTGCGGAGCATAAAGCAAATTCTAGTGGGATTCGTATGAGTGTGGATTATGCGCATGATACCGGGTTAAAGTTAAACATCGCTGGACCAAAAGATAAACTTAATCTTTTTGAACATCAAATTCGAGAATTTATTGAAAAAATCCCGAGTGAAGATGAAGAATAAATTGGTAAATCACAAATTTTTTTTTTAATGGTATATATAAACACATAGTGGCGATAATTAATGGCTAAAAATAATCTTGAAGATGAGTTGGACGATGAGCTGATGGCTGATAAGTCCGAAGATATTAAAAAAAAATCAGAAGAACCTTCTTCTGAGCTTGATTTGGCAGACACATTGGCTGATCAACTTGAAGATGAAGAAATGGTTAAAGATTGGAAATATCTCAAATTAAGTCTAGAACAAGAAAATACTAATAATTATTATTTACATGTCAATCATCAATCCCATGGATTTATGAATTATCTCGTCTCCAAAGTCTTGAAATGTAACGGGGTTTCATTTGCCGCATACAAAAATACTAGTTTATCTCCAGCCAATATCTACATTCGTACCGATGGAACCCGAGATATAAGATTAATTTTGAAAGAAGCTGTGAAACTCATGCGTACTGAATGGAAAGGGATGGGTAATGCAGTTGCAGCCATGAAAATTTAGAATATTCACATAAACCATTTAATAACAATTTTCTTAACTATCTTTTTTCCTTACTTACATAGAGCGTTGTGGGCTGATTTCAATGAAAGATCTTCATCCAGAATTACAAAAAATTCTACCTCGAATCCATTCCATGAAAGAAATTGGAATCAATAAAGGGTTAGCTAAATTTGGGGATAGTATTACAAATACCTCATATTCGTTAGCGAAATCTTTAGTTATTGGGAGATTAGATGCTCGAAAAGTTAACCGTACAATATTATCCCATGCTTTAAAGGAAGCAGGGATGAAACCCTTTGCAAAAGTCCGATCGGATGCTCATGCTTTAGCTGATACAACAGAAGCCTTTATTGGCTATATTTACTGTTCTGAAGGATGGAGTATTGAACAAATTTCGCTAATCTTGATGGAAAAATTGTCACTCTATGATCTCAATGATTTTAAAACTGAATCACAAGGAGCAACTCAAGCCTTTTTACATTTATTACTCAAAATTAAAGACCATTTATTACCCAAATTTGCTTAAGGTCATTTATGAAAAAAAACATCGTCACGATAGCTTTTGATGATGCTCCGCATTCTAAAATGGATTTGGCACATAATCGCATTCTGAATCCTAATTTAACAGTCAATCCAACGAAAGTTCCGTTAGTTGGGGTGACGTGTCGCGGTTTACAATTATTGCATACTACTCGATCCCAAATCACTGTGGATGGGACAGATGCCACGGAGAAAATTCTTGAAGTGATCCAGCAAAACCCCTATTTAAACGAGATTCAATTAATCTTCATTGATTCTCCTACAATGGGAGGGTTTAATCTGCCCAATGCATTTACTATTTATGAGCAAACTCATATACCTGTCATATTGTTGCCCGATAGGCGTCCTAAAAGCAAAATTGGTGAGGTTTTTCAAGAAGTTTTTCCAAGCAAAGCTGACCAAATTGCATATTTAGAACAGCTTCCTGGCTTAGAGAGTTTAAAAGTCGAAATAAACCATAATCCCGGGATCTCGCGCATTATATATTTTCATGCGATAGGTATTGAGAAACATCAACTTATTCCCTTATTCCATCATCTTTCAGAGTTTTCAGCTATTCCTGAACCTTTACGTTTGGCTCATATTATCGCTTCTGAATCGAGAATTGAGTTTGGTGAATGAAGTCAACCTATTATGAAGGTGTTTCAGATTCAAAATAAAGGAGGAAAAAATGATTTAGGGCTCAAATTTTTGGATGTCGAAGTGGATTAATACTCGTGACAAATCCGCATGTTCAATATGGCGGTCAAACTTACGTTGGTGTCCAAAATGCTTTTTATGGCATCGGGAACAAGTATAAAATATTGCTTTAACTTCTGTTCTTGTGCTCATTTTTCTCATTTTTCTTTCTTGTTTAAAAAAGGGGGCGTCAGATATTGCTAGTAAGTTAAAAAATGTTATTTTCGAATATTACGTTCAATTATTTGTTGTAATTTTTCACTGTTTTCACTCTGAATTCCAACCATCCCAAAAGTGGGTATACCTAAGGCTGCTTCTATTTCACCTGGATTCATCCGATTTTCGAGATCTTGCTTGTTTGCAATTGCAATGATCTTGGCCGCGGAGTTATTCAAATGGCGTTCGATTAAATCTTTGGTTAACATCACATTTTTGGTGGAGGAATCAGTCACGACGATGGTCAATTCCGATCCTCGCATAAATTCATTCCACATTAAACGGAAACGTCTTTGTCCCGCCAGATCCCATAGGCACATATTGCCTTCCTTTGTAGGTATTTTTTCAATATTTACTCCAATTGTCGGTTTTCGTGGATCTGTTACGGATTGTTGCCGCAACATTTTCGAAAGGGTAGATTTTCCTACACCTGATTCTCCTATTAAACACGTTTTGAATGCACTCATAATTTTCACTCTCTCTTTTGCTAGAGCTTACACTTGAGGAAGAAGAACCAATTTGTCAATATGAAATGGAATAATACAAGCTTATCATTAGTAGAATATGTGGGTACTATTCTCCCTTAGAATTACCAAAAAGTGAAGTGAAGGGAAAAACAAAATCTTGCATAGAAAGGGAAGAGAAAGAGAAAAAAATGAAAATGAAAAAAAAGTTCTAGATCCGCTTATAAGTGATACTTTTTCCGTTTCTTGAGTATATTAATTGCGATCGCTGAAATACCTAATAGGTATATTATGTTGAAGCCTGGAATTGATTCCAAATTAAATGGACTTCCATCAGGTGTTCCGGTAACTGTGACTACAACTACATCGATAGCTTCGCCATTGTATCCATCCTTCACGGTGATTTTGACGGTGTAGATTCCTTCTTCCCAATTTGACACATCAAATTCAATTGTATCCCCACTTACCCAAGATTCATTCTCAATAACCATTGTTCCATCGACTTCAATGGAGTATGTGGGATTGTTTACTGTTGCATCTGTAATCGTCCAACTGAGAATGTAGGATTCGGTCGACCCTGCATAGTAGGTTAGATCTTCAGGAGATGTTATGTGGGGGGAGTTATCTGATAGAGCGTAAACGGAAACAATTACAGCATCACGAGCTGTGTTTCCCATCCCATCACTCACTATCAATTCAATGACATAATTTCCTGCAGCAAGTGCTGACACATCATAACTAATGGATTTATTTCCCGGCCATGGTTCATTTTCAACCATCACTACTCCATCCATCGTTATATTATAAGTTGGTGCTTTGTAGGTATTGTCGATAATCGTCCATGTTAGAATTTGAGGTTGGCTTTCCCCTTCTTCGTAGAAGAGATCTCCTGCAGTCAAAATTATGGGTATTTCTTCTACGAAAATCCAAACATAATCCACAACGATTCCTCCAAACCCATCTTCAATGAAAATCATGACTAAATGTTGGCCTACCTCCCATCCTGTCACATCGAAGTTAATCATAGTCCCAGATGTCCATACGGTATCATCTACAATCATTTCCCCATCAACCATTATTCGATAAATTGGTTGATAAACATCTGGATCCGTGATGGTCCAACTCAATGAATATGTTTTTACATCGTTACTATAATAACTTAGATCATTGGGAAGGGTCATCGATGGATTAGTATTTTCTAAATAGGGGACATACATAAAGGCAAAATCATCGGTTTGGGTAGTTAATCCAAGATAAAACTCACCGTGGATACCATCACCCAAATTCAGCCCTACCGTAGTATATGAATCAACATCTTCGACATAATCATATTGAAATTTGATTGAACCGTCGTCATACAAGATAACTTGGAAGCTTGTCGAGTATCCTTCATTATACTCCATATTCTCCCATGAAATGGCACAATATCCTGATCCATTGGTTACACTTATGGTACTCATGGTACCTAGGTACAGATATTCCATGAATGGTGAAATAACATATTTCAAATTATCAACAGAGTTTGGAAAATCGTTATAAATTCCTCCACAATATTTGTATGCGGAATCAGCAAAGGTCAAATATCCATTTTTACATACATATACAGTCGAATAGGAAATCCCGTAGAAATCAAAACTGAAGGGTAGATCAATTTCTAAGTAAGATTCGCTTTCGTATTGATCCATTATAACATTACTTGTCGTATCAATCCATTCATAACCTGAAGGAACATATGCATGATTCGGGATCGCTGGACGTTGATTTTCGACTGATTCTATGTTAGACAATTCACTAACTCCAAGTTCGTTACTCGCAACAATGGCATAATGATAGATCTGATTCTCTGAAACCCAATCAGAATACGAGCTACTTCCAGTATTTCCAATTAAAATCAAGTTCGCTGCATTATAAACCTCCGTATCACATCGATAGATATAGTATCCGTCTGCATATGGTATATTGTCCCAATCGAGGTAAATTTCTCCATCAAGATCAATTGAAGGGTTTATACTCGCTAAAATTGGCGTGGTTGGGGGAAGAAATTCAATCGTAGCATTTAAACAATTTGACCAAGAAGAATTACCTGCCCCATTTCCTGCCACTACAACGTAATGATAGATGCCTTCCTCGAAAATCTTGTTATCATAGTAATAAGTTGAGTCCGTTCTAATAGATATGGGGACCTTACCAGAAATATCGGTGATTTCAGTTAAATCTCGATATATATAATAGACATTAGCGTTGGAAACATAATCCCAATCTAAATATATCTGGTAATCACTGGATCTATATACTGCCGATAAAAATGGTGCTTCTTCAACTACATACATATTGACTGTTATATTGACACAATTCGACATTTCACTTGTATATATGCCATTTCTTGCCACTACAACGTAGTAGTAGGAATCATTTGTGGCAATGGAATAATCATGAAATGAAGAACTATGGCATCTTGCAAATGGGGTCAATCCATCTAGGTCTGTAATATTACTCATCTCTCGGTAAATAAGGTATTCTGCTGCAGAAGTTTGATAATCCCATTCAATATATACTTCTCCTGAATCATATTTATTATAATTATTGATTTCAGGTGTCTCAACATCTTGAATCCCATCTATAAAAGTATCTCGATAATTGGATAGGGATGAATTGGTCGTTCCATTGTTTGCAATTATCGCATAGTAATATTCACCGTTGTTCGGAACAATATCAAGATATGTTATCCAATTATTTGGGTTTGCATCTATCCTTGCAATGGGTTCCAAGCCATCAGTACTACTTATCGAAGAAGTGTCTCTGAATATGAAGAAGGATATTGCACCATCTACATCTTCAATTTCCAAGGATACTTTCCCTTGGCTGTTCCAGACATTTTCAAAATAGAAATAAGGTTTTCTATCACCAAATTCATATTCAAACATATATACTTCCCGAGAATTGGAAGGTAAACTCATTTGGGTACCATCATACGCTACTACAGCATAATAGTAATGATTGCTTACTTCTGGATAATCACTATACCATATGTGCGTATCCAGCCCGTTACCAATTTGAAATCCAACGGGTTCCAATCCTTCAATAGAAGTAATAGGGTTTTGTTCCCGATAAATATAGTAACCTACTGCACCCGACATTTGCTTCCAATACATTTCCACCCTTCCATCTGAAGGTTCAAAATAAATAGAGTTCAAATATGGCTTTCTCTGCGAGAAAGGAAGAATCTGTAAGGAAACTCTCTGACAATTTGAAACATGGCTTAATTGATTCCCATCATAACCAACTACTACATAATAATATGTATCATTAACCGTCAAGGTTTCTTCATAATAATTATTAGGTGTCATAGCGATGGGTGATAACCCATCTATTCCGTCTGGTTGGAAATCAAGCCGATAAATATAATAGACATCTGCTTCCTTAAATACATCCCATCCCAGTTCAACTTCACCAGTAGAGGTTTCATAATCGCACTGAAGAGAAGGCATTCTTTCATTGAAGGGAATAATGTTTACATATACTGATCTAATTGGTGATAACTTGCTATATGATGTTCCATTATTACCTACCACAGCATAGTAATATAAACCATTTTCTTCCACATAATCATCATATGATGTATCCCAACGATCATAAGATATGTGGACAGGTAACATTTCCGAGATATCGGTAATTTCTGATGTATCTCGATAGATTTCATAGATGTCTGTGTCTACCATCTCATTCCAACGAAGATGAACCCTTCCGTCGTCGTAACTTTGCACGTCGTAGAAGTAAGTTTCTAATTCATAAAAGGGCAAGAAAATTTGCTCTATCATTATACATGCAGATATCGGTGTATAAATACTCCCATTATAAGCTCTTACAACATAGTAGAAAGTACCATTATATGGGATATTGTCTTGCCAATCAGTACTGGTCGTAGTATCGTAAATATTTAACCCAGAAATATCAGTAATTGTAGAATTACTTCGATAGATTTCATAAATAGTTGCACTATAGACTTCATTCCAGTTTAAATATACCCATTCACGATTTTGTTCGGTATATCCGTGGATGTAAGCCATTTCTCGTTCTGAAAAGGGAATAATCGCCACTTCCACACTTTTTGCTGCTGAAAGAGTACAATTAACCGTACCATTGTTTGCTATTACAGTGTACCAATAAGTACCGTTCACGGAAATTTGATCGCGCCAATTGGTTTCCTCGTACGTTGTATAAACTGGAGTTAAAGATGAAATGTCAACGATTTCGCTAGACTCCCGATAAATCGCATAAGATGTTGCTCCATGAAGAGACTCCCACTCTATTTCAATCTGCCCAGTATCGGAAATTCTTGGATAAACATAGATATAAGGAATAATCCGTTCGGAAAATGGGGTGATATTAACGGTTACCGATTCACAGTTCGATATTTTGCTGGTTTCAAATCCATTTGTTGCTAAAATGGTATAATAATATGTTCCATTGGTGGACACATAGTCGGAAAAGCTCGAATACTCTGAAAGTCCCACTGGTTCCATCCCTGCAATAGATGTGATTTCACTCGTATCTCGATAGATGAGATATTGATTTGCATCTCGGAATGAGTTCCAATTTAAATGGACTTCTTCATAATAGGATTCATGCCAGGAAATGGGATTCAACTGCGGAATTCGTTCTGTGAAAGGAACCAAATTGACTTCGACGCTCTCCCATGCGGATTGTATTCCGAAGTCCACTCCATTGAATGGTACCACGCAGTAATAATATGTTCCATTTTCGGTTAGTTCTTCATCAAACCAAGTTCCCGATAGTATAGAAATAGGAACTAATCCAGAAATATCAAAATTTGTGGTAGTATCTCGATAAAGATAGTAACTTTGAGCACCCTCAACATTGCCCCATGCCATCTCTACAAATCCATCCTCCGTATAGGATGTATATACATTGAAATATCTTGTAGATCGCTCGCTAAATGGGGGTATGGCTATGTCAACACTCTCAGAATTAGAAACAATGCTGAAATCTTCACCTTGTACTCCAACAATGGCATAATAATAGGTCCCATTTTCTTCAATTGTACCAGACCAGTAAAAATTTGTTTGGTCTTCATCATGTGGTTGAACCAAAGCGATGGATGTCAAATGAGAATAGTCAATAATTTCAATGGTATCTTGATACACTAAATAGTAGTCTGCACCGTATATTGCATCCCAATATATTTCTACCCTCCCATAACCGTCGTTATATATATTCCTTAAAATGGGACGTCTCTCAGTAAATGGTAAGATTGTAATATCTACACTTTCACTATTGGAAGGGGTGGTTGATTCTCCTCCAGCATTCGATGTTATTGCATAAAAGTACGTCCCATTTTCCGTTATCAAATCATTATAGTAGTTGTTTTGAATAAAATCCGCAATAGGTGTCAAGGAAGTAACATCGACAATTTCAAAACTCTCCCGATATATTGTATAAAAACTAGCTTCATTATCATAACTCCAATGCAATTGCACATATCCGCTATCACTTGGATTAGGTGTGATGGGGTAGAGTTGTGGGGCTTGTAATGGATTTCCTACAATATCAATTTCAAGATCATAGAGGGAGACACCTTGAAGTAAATCAATATGGATGTAATAAAATCCTGCTGAATCAATTAATTCCACCGGAATATCAAATTGAACTTCCACTTGGAAGAGATATTCTTCATTTTCAATTCCTGCATTTAATAGAGTCGTTTCATCGGGAGCATAAAATTCAATGCTAATATCAGCACATGATAAATACCACATATATCCCGACAATTCCCATCCAGGTTCAAGATAGACTTTATACCAATCATCATCCAATGCATAAAGATAAAGTTCATATCCTCGATAATTTTCATAAATTTCACTTGCTGAAGATATTTCATCATTTTCCTCATACTCATCTTCCATATAAGGCCAGATTATTATTTGATATTCAACAGATTGTAATTCATTTGGATTCAAGTAAATAAAATATTCTCCTGTTGAAGGAGCGCTTTCCATACTTATCTGAATGATTCCTGGACCAATGTCTATGTTTCCAACTTGAGTTACATGATCGGCAGAATAGCATGCAGCTTCAACATTTTCTGAATAATCTTGGATTTCTTCTTCATAAAAAAGGATTAATATACTTACGTTTTCCCCTTCCACAAGATCAAATATATACCAATCTTCATCTTGCAAAATTGCTTCATACCACCCATCTTCTCCTTCTAAATCTTGGGCTTTTTCTATTGGATACGCTTGATCATAACTATCATTCTCTTCAAAGCTATCATCATTTGAACTTAAAGGGGCAGTTGAACTTGTTTTTCCCCCGAGCAATAAGTCCGTACCAATATAAAAAGATGAAACCATTAAAAAGAAGATACTTAACCTAACCATTCTTTTTTTTACTAACATTAGTTGTTCCTCACCTTATTTGTATATTATAGACTGTTTTGTTTATTTATTAATCTATCTACATGAAGTTGGATTTCTATTAAAGTGGAAAAAAATTCTTATTTTTTCTAAAAATTGCTGTATTATTTGGATTCTGCAGTGAAAAGTGTCCTATTTCTTATGGTTTTAAATTGATGGGTATTATCCTAAGTTTAATTCAAAATTTTTTTTTTATAATTAAAAATACCTTCATGCGTAATCTCGCGCATAGTACGTTTGGAGATCTTTGATCACTAGGGTAGAAAGGCCCTTTTCCGTCACTCGGATGATTTTAGAGATCCTTTTTTGTTTATTTCGCGAATATGCGCAAGAATTTAGTGAATTCACTAAATTCCAGATCACCCGATTTCCTAATGGTTCAGTTGCACTTCGGAACATATAATGAATATGATTTTGCCTAAAAAAATTTGATAGATAACTCCAACTAAATTGAAAGACTCCTTTCTCAGTAGAACGAACTATATCTTCAAATTCATTCGGTTCTCCCCACAAAATTGATTGCATATAAACATACATTTCTTTTCGAGATGGCGTTATTAAATTCAATTCTTTTAAATGAGCCTTCAAAATGCAGATTTCCTCTGGTAAACTGGGATCAAAGGGAATACCTCCTGAACTTGCTAAACATTTCATGTTCGGGTTGAAGTCTGTAATGCAAAGCAAATCTAAGGATTGTACAATCTGTAGAAATAAGTGTTTTATTTGTGAACTAAAGGCCCCAAATTTCAATTTGAGATGTTTTCCAAATCCCTTGGTTTCCATTGCATGTAATACTTCATTTTTTCCTCGTAGAAGAATGACATTGTTAGGATAGAGACAGTAAAAACTAAGAAGAAGGGTAAATGATTCAATATCGTGAGAATTATTATTAATGTAGTTCCCTAAGAATATTACTTTTGTGGATGGGGCCTTTTGAAAGACCAATTCAAAATATTTAATAATTTCTTGCAGATCATGTAGTGACCCTGTGATTTGTCCAACAAAATATGCAATTTTGTCAATTTTTTCGTATCGGATTAGATTTTCTTTATTCGAAAGAGCTGCACTTATCTCCATGAGAAATTCTTGATAAATCTGAAAAGTATCTTGGCGTAAATACATCCAACTAGGATTTTTAAAATATGTCATGAATGCTTGGGCAAATTGAAATCCTTTTTGACTAATTTGCAATTCAAAATTTTTCAAATATTGTAAATCTGGTTGAATTTTTACATTATTTGTTGATATCGGCTTGGGTCGAATACCTTCGACGGCTGGAATGGGGAGAGTTTCTTTTAAGGATTTAATTGGAGAATCTGTTTGTTTTAATATAGGGGATGAGGCAATAAATGGATTACTGGATGTAGATGTAGCCGTAACTTTTTTCATCTGTTGAGGGGATTGAATTTTTTGATTAGGACTTGATTTTCCAAAATGAGTTATTTTTGAAACAGAAATATCTTTATCTAATTGTTCCAACGCATGAATTACCATGCTGATATCTTGGAAGCGATCTTTTAGATCATATTGGGTACATTTTTGCACTAAGAAATCATATTCTTTTGGAATTTGGGGATTATCAATATAAGGTTTTAACACATAATCTTCTTTGGTAGCTGGGGTTCGAGCGGTTTTACCCCCTGTTAATAAAAAGTACATTAGATGACCAAACATGTAGACATCTGACCCGGCTATTGGTCTAGCCCCTACTACTATTTCAGGAGGTGTTCCTTTATTCATGAAGGCTGTATATTTTTTTGATTGGGGATCTTTAGCTGCATTTTTTAATAATTTCGATGCTCCCCAATCCATAATTACAGGTCGAACAAGATCTTTTTGTGAAGTATCAATGAAGATATTTTCCACGGACAGATCTCGGTGAATTAATTGTCTCCTATGACAAAATTCTAGATGTTTTGCTAAAGGAATTAAAATTGAGTAAGTAAGGTAAGATATTTCTTCTTTTCTAAATAGTGGATGGTGTGCTTGGAATTGAGAAAACCATTTCGATAGTGGCATCCCTTCAATGTAGGATAGAACTATATAGTATTCTGCTCGATTTTCATATGGGATCACACCAGAATCTAAATATTTCAGCAAAGTCGGGCCATATTTTCCCTGAATTTTTGTATTATTTATTTCCCGTTTCCAATAATGATCACATTTGTTGGCCTTTAAGGCTGGATCATAGAAACGGGATACAAAATATTCCTTGATCGCCACATATTTACCAATTTTTTTTCCTCGAATTTCTTTTTGTTTAGAACGGGCTAAGTATATTACTCCAAATTGGCCTTTTCCAATTATTTTCTCAGCGACATAGATGTTTCCATTTAAATTAATTGTTTTTTTCTTGAATTTGGCCATGTGCTGAAAATCACTATCCAAAAATATGTTTTTAGCTTCTTAATAATTTAAAATGGAGAGTTTTTTTATGGTTAATGTTTGCATTTTTCTTTAGAAAATTTTTCATTTTTTCTCCATGGTGAGTGATCTTTGAAATATCATTATTGCTTAACAAGAAATAATGACTTTTACCCATTTTCCTCATTTCATAGCAGAAGGATCGAATTATGACATTGGATTTGCAATCGGAGAACATTTTTTGAATAACATTACCCAAACCTTACTTCAAAGTGCACGATTTCAACACCTTTGGTCTCAGGATCAAAAAAATCCTGCTATCGCTGATCAAGCGTTAAGATTAATTGAAGAACATTTCCCCCAATATCTGCAAGAAATCAAGGGGATCGCCGATGGTGCTTCCCAAAATTTTCGTTCCATTCTTTTAATGAATTTGATGCATCTTTATGACGATGAAAATTGTTCTACCTTGGTGATAAAAACCCCAGATCGCATTTTAATTGGCCACAATGAAGACTTACACAAAATTTTAGTGGATAATTCTTATTATGTGACTATAAATTTACAAGATGGATGCCAGATTTTTACTCATGCGTATCCTGGATGTGTTCCTGGATTTTCTCACGGATTTAACTCCCATGGAATTGTAATCACATGTAACTATGTTCCTGATCCTGTGAAAGCGATTGGGATTCCTCGGACTATTTTAGGAAGATGGATGTTAGAATCTACATCTATCCAAGATGCTATCGATCGGGCGGTTAAGTTTTCTCCCAGATCAGGTGGTGTTAGTTACAATATAATATCACTGAAAGAACATCGGGCAGTTAATTTGGAAATAACTGGTAACGATCATGCTCTCACGGAAATTCACGATGTTTATTATCGAACTAATCATTATATCTCTGAAAAACTCTCATTTATTGCCATTCCTTCGGATGAAATTTCAACCACTCGCATCCGGTATGAACGAGGATGTGAGTTGCTTTCTCAAGTATCACCTACTCATTCAGATATGTTGAAACTCTTATGGGACGATCACGTTTTTATTAAGGGTAAGTTAGAGCCTCATAATGTCGTTCACATGACCATGAATACGACTCTCTTTAAAATTACTGATGAAATAGAAGTAAAAATCTTCCCGCGCGATCGGGATGAAGCCATTTTTGATTCTTTTCATTTATGAAAGACGGAACTGTGGGTAAAAGTTAAAAAAATGGTTGAAAATTTTTTTCTTTATAAAACTTCCAATTCTGGATGTTCAACAAAGACGGTAATTTCTTCGGGATTTTTCTCATTAACCATGACCGCTCCCGTTATTTCTTCTTCTTCATTTTCGTTCTTCTTTGAATAAATTACTAATTTGAACCATTCATTGTCTTCCTTTTCTTCTTTGTCTTCAGTTGAAGTTTCTTTATCTTGTTTTTCTTCTTCCTCGCTTTCTTCTTCTGGACTTCCAAATTGGAGTTGGAAATATGGTTTTCCTTCAATTTCAGTTTCTGCAATGGGCATTTTTACGAAATCATATTGGATCATTTCCACCATGTCAGATTCATCTTCTTCTTCATCTTCTTCGTCAGTTGCAATTTCATCAATTTCTGCGTCGCCTTCTTCGTCTTCTTCATCATCTTCATAGGCTATCGATTGCATGACTCTTACTCCTAGGATATCTCCCGTTTCTTCCCCGACTATTAAATCAATCTCATAATCATCGTTTTCAAACACTCCCGGCATCAATCCAACTTCTTCATTGAATTTTTCTTTGAAGAAATCGAAGAATTTGTCCCATTCGGCTTTTTCATCGTCAAACATAGGTAATCTCTCGAATAATTTTTATTGATCATAAAAGTTTTTGATACTTCTTTAAGTAATCTAATTTATTTGAGGGAAAACTTCAAGTGCAAGTTTTTCTTGATTGACTATACACCCATGGAATTTCTCATTGAACCGATGAAAATACAATATGCGCATGAAATAGCGAAGTGGCATTATTCAGGAAAATATGCCTTTTATGATTTCCGTGCTGATCCAGAAGATTTGAAGGAAATTTTAGATCCTCTCAGCTGGCCTAATCACTTTTTTATTGTACATAGTACCGAAGAACAAGGCATAGGATATTTCTATTTCGAGAAAAAAGAAGGCTGGATTTCAATCGGATTAGGCTTAAAACCTTCATTAACCGGACTTGGTTTAGGTTTTCCATTTATCAAAGCGGGATTAACCTTTGCTCGACAAAAATTTGGTATCTCTCAATTTACATTGAGCGTTTGGACAGAAAATCATCGAGCTATTAAAACCTATGAAAAATTAGGGTTTAAGAAATATCGAAATTTTAGCCAAAAAACCAATGCAGGTGTTTATCCGTTTGTAGAAATGCGTCTTTGCTTCGAGAATTAGAAACCATAGTTTTTTATTGCTGACTTATTAAAACATTATCTATGAAACTATTTCTTGTACAACATGCTTTAGCTTATAGTAAACAAGATGATCCCGAACGTTCTCTCACCCCAATAGGGATAGAATCGTTGGAAAAAATCGTTCATTTTACTAAAAAACAATTAAACCCTCAGATATCTTGTATATTCCATAGTGGAAAAAAACGGGCTCAACAAACAGCAGAGATTATTGCAAAGATCTTGCATCCTGCAACTGAGGTTCGGAGTACAACTGGATTAAACCCGTCCGATGATCCCCAAATTTGGTTTCAAAAACTAATTGGTGTGGACGACAATATTATGATTGTTGGGCATCTACCCCACTTAAATCGATTTGCACAGCTTTTATTGGGGCAAGAAGGTGAAAAAACCTCTATTGATTTCCAAAATGCGGGCATCGTGTGTTTAGAAAAATATTCTGAGACTAAATGGGTGGTTGTACTTGAAATATTGCCGAATATGATAGAAAAGTAAAAAAAGAATCTTTTTTAAAAAAAGAAAGGGATAATCTCTTGTGTAATTCGATCAATATTTACGAAAATCTATTGTTCTCTACCCACCCTCCCTACCCACAAGATTAATCACACAATTCTGGTATTTCTTTCAATTTTAACAAGGGAAAATATGGAATCATCTTGATGTTAAGTTTTGGACTTCCACAACCGTCCTTTTTTTTTCTTGCGTAAATGAAGATTGTGATCTAAGATAAGATCCAAGTCATCTAAAATATCATCTTCACTCGGGACCTTTCCAACAACATTTTGAACCACTTTTAATAATGTGAGAAGATGAAGGTTAATAGATGTTAGAGATTCCCCTGCAGCATTTTTTAGATGGAGCATTGCCTCTGAATCAATGTTCTTCCAATAAATTTCATCCATGATTAGATTTGCATTTTTCATAATTTCTTTTAGGGCTTCCATTTTCATCGTCCTTGTCTTTTTTCAAGTTCTCTCGTTAAGTTGTTCATAATGCGCTTTTTGGAGAGAGGTTTACGCCGACAATCAATCTTGATTGTGGAGCTAAACCTAACTATTATTAGAAAATGCACGTATTTAAAAGTTAGTAAGAATTTTGGATTTTTTTATTAAGAATGGTTTAAACACTGTTAAGAAGAATTAGGGCGTCAAATCACGGTTTATTCATCTTTATAAAATTAATGCACCAATTTGTCAAATTTAAAAAAAAATGAATTAATTCGTAATGATGAAATATTTTATTTTGTAGTAATGGTCGATTTGTTTTTAAAGCCTTTATTCAGTACAAACACCACTCCAAAAAAGCCAAATATTAATATTGTTAAAATTGGTGTAGCTATTGAATTGATATTTACGTCGTCTCTTGAATCAAGCAACATACAAGGATACGTTGTTATCGTTTCTTGCATTGTTTTTTGATACGGTATGTACTTGTTTTTTGAAATTGTGATTGTGACATCTTGAAGATTTTCACTTGAAATTGGGAGAGTTGCCATTCCATTATTATCTATTTGCCCTTTCCAATAAAAAGTAGAATTTATCAACGTGATTGTGGCCGAATCGAGCGGAAAAGAATTACTAAGAACTTGGCATTGGAGTTTTCCAGAATTATTTGAAAAAGTAACATTCATCCGATTTGGGATCCCCATCCATAAGGGGACCTCCGGATCTCCGAATAAGTTGAATTGATGGATAGTGCGGTAATCAGCACTAGTAATTTTAGAAAGCGTTCCTTGAAATGATGCCATGTAATCTCGTTTGGCAACTTCTAATGCCTTTCCCGGTTGATTAATTCCATGAATTAAAATTTGTTCCCAGAATCTGGAAGAAAGCCCTTGATTCCAGCCTCCAGGTCTAGTTCTACTATTGTTATCCCAATCTAAATCTGCATTACTAACTCCAGCGGAGGCAATAATTCCAATGGCATTTTGATTTAATAGTTTATCAATCAAGAGATCACCTTTATGATAGAATTCTCCAATCGTACAACTTTCTATAAAATAGAAACCCTCTCGTTCCTCACTATTTAAATCTGATGTTGCTGATAACGTTTCTCGAGTGGTAACTGCATCAACTCCAATATCTTGCATCGAATCTTGATCAATATCCTTTTGAAATATGGTTCGATGGAGGGTTTTAGCTTCCCATCCATGGGCTCCAATATTTATAAGTGTGGCGCCTTTATTCAATTCTTTAACCAAGTTGATTGAATTTAGAGCGACGTCATAATTATTTTGTGTTGGATGGACACCACTGGCCTCTGCTAATAATAATCGCGTCCAATTTTCTGGAATCACTGTTGAATTTAGCCAATTATGATATGCATTACTATCACATTCCGGACGTTCACGATTTGAGTATAAGCACAGGCCATCATTATTTCGATCTTCCTCGAAGGTAATAAATCCTCCCGCTAATATTGCATGATTCATCCATGGTCCAATCGGAGGTGCTTGCTCGTATTTGATCTGTTGTTGAACCCAATTTGCTACTTCACTTCTGTTTTCGGCGGGAAAACGACCTAAAAATACTTCTGATTCCCATCCTTTGTAACTATTGTATATACTTTGACGCGTGAAATAATCTTCTCCTAATTCATTTTCTATTGTTTTCCAAATTGCTTGATCCAAATTAGAATAGTACTGATCCGATGCGATGAAATTAAAAACCGGATCTTGATAAGATGAAATTTTTATTATGTTTACTGGGATAAATTCATTGTTTCCCGCCAATAAGATCCAAGAAATATTGTGTAACTCTTGGTAATAAGCAATGCCATTTCGAATTTTTTCAGCATCATCTGATCCCTTAAAATTTTTTAATAGTGATTCTGTTGAAATGATGGCTGATGTAATACCTCTTTGAGTTTTCCATAAAGCCAATGGAATCACTGATTCTATAAAATCTTGAGGGGTAACAATTAAATAATCTATTTGATAATTTGCATCTTTTTCACTTATAGAAACAGATTCTTGGGTGCTCATGCAAAAATTGCAAAAAATCAGCGTGATAATTGAAAAAATGGAAACGATTTTTAATTTCTTGTTCATGGTTATTTATAAAAATCTCGATTGATATAAAAGTGTTTACAAATATGAATAACCAAAAGAATTCACATCAGTTTTTCAAATGTATTTCTAAGCAAGTAATTTAAGGAAATCTTGATTATTTCATATATGGAACGTTTTTCGGAACCTCTACTCTCCCTTATTTTGAACATCAATAAAAAATGTACTAGTTCTATTTCGGGGACGAATTGTTTAGATTCCGAGGTATGTCAAGGTGCCTGTTGTTATTCCAGCCAAGAGATCTCCTTTGCTGGTGCTAAAGCACTAATTGAAGCAAATCTTGCTCAGAAATCCGATTTTATTCGTAGTGATACATTGGCATTCCGAATTCGTTTATCTCCAGAGACAAAACGATGCATTTTTTTTGATCCCAATCTAAATGGATGTAAAATTTTTCATTCCAATCTTCGTCCCGCTCAATGTTGTGTATTTCCTATTCAATTTGATAAAACTAAGCATCAATGCCGCATGCAGAAAGAATTTTTTATTGAAACTGCAGATAAAATGGAACTTAAAGAAACAACAGACAGATATATTGATTTAGCTCGGGAAGAAGCACTATTTTTAGAATCAGAAGATAAAATATCTCAAAAATTCAATATTTCATTCATATCTGAATTGAGGGATATTCCTCCTAAACACCTGTTTGGTGTGAAAGAAATTTTTGATGAATTTCATCCCCTGGTTAAATCTAAAATCTCCTTTTCATTGATGGATTTCTGCAATATACATGGATGTGATACCATCTATGAACAATGTTCCGGCGTTTGTGATCAAGTCATCAATCTTTTAATTAGTGATTTCGTTCCTGCCCTTCGTCAATTCATAAAAAACAAGGGTCCTAAAGAAGAATATTTTTTCCAGAGTTTACTCGATCTCTGAAATTTGTTCTCAGATTCAATCAATTTTAACTTTATCTGGCTATTTCGATACCGAGATAATAAACTGTTTAAGTGTTGAGAAATATTGATCTCGAAATCCTTGAATATCATTATGCCCCGCATGTTCAATTAATTTGATGCTGATTTTCGAAGATTTCACTAAATTTACTTTAATATCATTGGCTTGGGTGACAGGAATGATCCAATCTTGAGCACCATGAAGGATGAGTGCTGGAACTTGAATTTTTTGAATTCGAATCTTATTTGACCATGGTTTTATTACTTCTGGGGTTAATTCTGGTACATTAAACATAAATAAATTTCGCATAAGGGTATATGTATCACAAAACCCACTTTCTAATACAATTCCTTCTAAGTGTGGGGGATTATGTGAGGCTATTTCTACAGCACACACGCTTCCCAAGGATCTTCCAAAGAGGATTATTCTTTGAGAATATTTATGGTTCTGAAGCCATTGAGAAATATTTTTATAAATTGGTAATGAATCTTGGATTAATTTCAGATAAGTTGGCCTTCCATCGCTAAATCCATAACCTCGAAAATCCATGATGGCGCAGTTAACTCCACATTTTAAATACCGATCTATAATATCCTCATATTCCATTGCAATTTCTCCATTTCCATGGAACATCAAGAGTGTGGGTTGTGAAGACTCTCCTAAATAAAATAATCCACCAATAGAAATTCCATCCTTCATTGTTATCTCTAAAATGGAACAATCTGGGTCTAATTCCGTTGGTTTTTTGATTTTTTGTGGATAGAAAATAAAAGACGAATTATGTGAATCATTCAAAAACGTTTCAATGTTGAATTCCAAGGAAAACACCTTCGAGTAACCATTGATTTTTTAGCCTAAAAAGGTCTATTAGCTTTGAGAAACATGGCTACAGAATGGATTGTTCCTACGATATTAGCGGTAGTATTTGGAGTGTTGTTTTATTTAGTTGATTTTTATCATCATCATGTTCGGATTCATAAATCTCTTATTGCAGGTATTTCCATTGCATATTTCTTCCAAGTCGTTCTTCCAGAAATTTCGGCAGGTCTTCCAGTATATCCATTGCATTTAACCGCGTTTGAATACTTCTTCGTGTTACTTGGGTTCACCTTCATTCATATCTCTGAAAAGTTAATTCTTCAACGGGTTGAATATAAGTCCCAACATCGTGTTCGGGAATTAGTACAAAAGGAAAAATCTTTGGAATTAGTTGAAGATAATATTCATGACATCATTAATAATGAACTAAATGAAGAAGAACTACATACAGATGCTTTGCGTGAGTTAGCTAAAACAACTAAAGCTTTGAAAATTCAAGAAAATCAAATCCGCTCAGAAATTCAAACAACTAAAATAAAAATTCATGATCATATTAACAAAGATTGGGATGAGTTGCAGTTTTTTACAGGATATTTTTATCATTTCTTAATAGGGCTCATTATAATCGGATTATTGTTGGTAGATCTTCTATCTGGAATACTATTTTTCCTGTTTGCCTTTTTTATGGCCGTAGTTTCTAAACGGGAGGGAAAACAAGTCATTTTTTCAGATTTGGATATCGAAATTATTGTGGGACAAAGTGGAAAACGTAAATATATTTTAGCTTCCTCAGCAATAACGGGTGTAGTCTCAGGTATTGTCATTGATCTGGCTTTTTCACTAAATTTAGAATTTCTATACATCCTTTTTTCCTTTATCTCAGGGGTTATTTTATATACAATTGTC
This sequence comes from Candidatus Lokiarchaeum ossiferum, assembly GCA_025839675.1. Classification (GTDB taxonomy): domain Archaea; phylum Asgardarchaeota; class Lokiarchaeia; order Sigyniarchaeales; family Promethearchaeaceae; genus Lokiarchaeum; species Lokiarchaeum ossiferum. The sequence continues at coordinate 2,340,711 of CP104013.1, read as the reverse complement.
AGAGAAGTTATTCCCGAAAAAGAAAAAGGTAAACCATTTTATTTCCTCTTAGGATTTTCTGTTTTTAGCCTTTTCATCTTATTTGTTCGGTATTTGGAACTTCAAATTTAAAGGTGGTCTATATAAATGATCATCTGCGGAGAAATTAATGACAAATAATGGGCTCGATTTTTTTTACATAGTTGCATTTACTCTATTATTTTGAAAACCAATGGTTAATCCTAAACCCACAATTGTTGTTGATTTCGATAAATTTGTTCCTTCAATGCATACTATCGAAACTTACATCGATCTCATGCATGGCGAATTGAACTTAAATGAAGAAAAAGAATTTAGAAATGAAACAGACGACCTCGCTTTAACCGAAGAAGAAGCACAATACTTAGAGGAACTAATCAAAGAATTGGATACTCCATCAAAAAGTCTCTACATCTAAATTTTTTTTCCATTTTAAGAACCAGATAATATTTAAAAATAAAAAATGATGTATTTGTTTTAATAATCCTCATCATCGAGAATGAAATTACTGATGAGAATCACGATCAAAACAATTTTTTGAATCATTGGTTGGTAATCTTCCAATCCGATGATTGCCACAAGGAAATAGGCCACGAAACACAAGAGAATAAATAATAGAAAGATTTTATCCCCTGTCATATTTCGACTCTCTTGAGTATCTACACTAATTTTATTTGTTCCATTTTGATACCTCAGAAATTGACAAAGGGCATTATAAATAAATAACATTAGGACAAAAAAGCCTGCCCCAAAGCGGTGAACATATTCGAAAGCGGGGACATCATAGGAAAAAATGGTTGTTAATGCACCCAAATAGACAATAATTAGCGAAATACCCTTAAGAATGTTTAAAGGATTTCGATTTTTTAGTTTCAAGTATTCTTCTGCCATCAATATTGCCATTGTACCAGACACAATCGTTCCTATAGTGAAAATGATTTGCGATGTGCGATTCGGAGTCCCCAATTTTGTGGTAGTGGACCCAAGTTCACTAATGTAGTGAAAAAAAAAGCGATAAGTATCCGGATAAAAGATCCAAGCTAAAATAATGGTTAGTGAAAACGTGATGTTGATAGCGTAAATCAAATATTTAATGCGTTTTATATTAATTGAGGTAGATTCTTCCATAATTTAATTTCAATTTATACCTTTTAATTGTTTTTTCAATTAAGCATCCTCTTTTCCTTGCCATGATTTTTACGACTTCATTTGGTTTTTTCTGACTAAGACTTCCATTCGAATTTATATAGCTAGAGTTTTCTATCATAATTACACTCCATTTTTATCAACTAAGATACATTTCGGAGGGTATTTTAAATATGGAAAATGAAAAAAAAACCAAATTTACATCACAAATTGATGAAAAAAATCGTGAATTTGATACTTTACTCCAAAAATTTAGCGCCGTTGTAGATCCTGTGGATCGGTATATTAAAAGATTGAAATTACAGGAGTTAAGATCTTGGCTATCCCAATATGGGGTTGAAAAAATAGTCCCCTAAATTTTTTTCACTCCTTCTTTTTGTCAAATGTGATATTTGGAACGTGATATGATCGGACTTGGAACTCCCGATCGATATAAATTAAATATTCGTGCTCGCAAGTATATTCTCGAGGAATCATTAGCGAAGAAATTCCGGATGGATTTGTTTTAATTATCTTTCGAGTTGACATTGATATTGGGTATAATGTCATTTCCTTGCATTTTGGACACGTTATCCAAATATACTTTGAAATTGGAGAACTTGAATCCATCAAGATTTGATCATTTTTATTGGTCGAAAAATTCAAATATAAATTTTGTTTTGAGATGTTTGTGTAAGTTTCGTTCCAATCGGTTAATATAAACTGGAATAAAAAGAAAAACTCCGCAAATAACACGAGTAACCAAGCAATATAATAAAATACGGAAAATTCCCAAGAAAAAATGATACTCACGATGGCATCAAGTAAACCTACCCCTAAAAGTGAAATTAAAGATAAAGAAATTAGAAAAATCGATTGAACTACTTTTTTTGGTTTGTTATGCATTTTTGATTTCAGCTTCACCGATGTTATTAGAATGGGAAGAATTAAGGAAGCAGTTTGTATGAACATAAGTATTCTGAGGAATAGTTTGTAATATTCGCTGAATAAAGGAATAAAATGGAGGACTATTGTAATGGAACTAATATTTATTCCAAAATGAAAGACAAACGATTGAGGGCGGGATAAATAGTAATGGAAAAATATGAAATAGAGTAAATTGGCTGATAGAATAAGTATATATTTTAATCGGGCTTCTTTTAACAATAAATAAATATAATTAGTATTAGTGGCATAGATAGAAGATGGATTAATCGCAATTGAGTATCGGATGTAGCGCATCATGGTGCTAACAAATATCGAAGCACTATAAGTTAGTAAAAATAACAGCGCAATTAGTTTAAAAATTTGCTTTTGTTTTTTGACTTTCAATGCCCCAACAATAGCGAACCCAAAACTTAATAGAAAAATCCCTAATTCAAGAATTACGTAGAATAAGGGATTAAATTCCAATTGAAAGAGCATTATAAATCATAGATCTTGTAAATTAAAAAAGATTTTGTTAATAATTATAGCAATAGAAGAGATGGAAGTTTTCTAATTCGTATCCACTATATTCTGTTTTAAAAACGAAGATTTAACCCATTGCAAATTTCTTCAGAAATGGAGCAATTGCTTCACAAATTTCGGCACCTTGTACATCTAAAGGCATGGTGTGACCTGATTCATTGAACCACCAAATTTCAACTGTTCCTCTTGTTGCATCTGAAATCCATTGTGTAATTATGGGATCGATATCATGGTCCTTTTGAGAATGAGATTCTAAGATCGGAAATTGAATTTTATCGAGATCTCTTGCAACTAATTTTGCCAAGCGGTAGAGTTGACGAACTGATTTTGTATAACAAAGGAATAAGATTAATTAAAGAAAGAGAGTTTCTCATTCTTTTTTGATTGATATCCCACCATCCTAAAAATTTAGCTGCAAAAATCTCTTTAAAAGGGAATTTTATCGTAGGAACAGTCGTTGTACATCCATCAACCAACTCTTCTTCGGCCATCCGAATGGGAACTACACCTTTCATTGATTGTTCATAAATATAAACGTGTTTGTATATTGTACGGGCTTTTGTATTTTTGAACGGATTGCTCGCAGTAGTTCATGGATATTCATACGAGTCATCATTTTCTTGGCTTTGGGTAATGATCTGATTCCATGAGATGGGAAAAGAAGGGTGACTGCATCCATACCTGTTTCAATTTTTTTTGGGCTACGGGGGAAGCTTCATAACATGTTACTGTGAAACTAAGGAGGCATAATATGATTGAATTCTTTGGTAGGTTTTTATGTGGAATCATTCTGGTTTGGCATGTGGAAGTTAGTCATCTTTAGGAAAAATAACATTAGAAGCAAAGGGAGAGAAAAATTGGGTCATCAATCTCCTATTGTTGCATTCTATTGATAAATAATTATTTTACATTCTCACAAGTAATAGTTCATTTTTGAATTTTCAGCTTTTTGAATTGTAAATAATAAAAGTAATACAAATGATTTTCATAAATTCATAAATTTGCAAATTTCTTTTTTTAGTGATTAAAACTGATTAAAACACGTTAGATGGTCGTTAAACATATTTAGTACTAAAAAACTAGTACTAATATGCATTGAAGAAAATAATAAAAAAATGAAAGTATTTATATAGTTGAAAACTATATAATACTTAGTTAAAAGAAATTTTAATCACACACACACCCAATTCACTCTAAAAACATGATCAACTATGCCTGAGATAACTATTGACTACAATATCTATTTACCGACACCCTCCACATACCTTAGCTACTTTGAAGTACTCAAATCTCACCAATTTGTTGATGATCCGGAAGTATCTCAGGAAGTGTTGGACTTGTTTTTAGATGTGATAGCTGATGAATCAGAAATTCTCATTTAATCCTTATCATTAAAACCCGAACAAAACCCTTCATATCTAAGGTGCCGCCCCTTAGCCCCTCGGTGGGATTGGCGGAAAAAAGATCCCACCAACCCCCCCTTGCTTTTCATTGAATCTGAATTTTCCTCAAAAAAAGCGGTTTTATTAAAAAAAAAGGCAAATTTTAATAAACATTTATAAGGATGAATTGAGATATTATATATTATATAATAAAAATTACTCCCATTTATAATAATCAACAATACAATCGAAGACGATTTTCCTATGGTAACTATTGACATTGATTACAAGAACTACTTACCGGCTCCATCCGTTTATTTGGCATACTTCGAACTCTTAAAATCGCATAATTTCATAGAAAATTTAGAAACTAACCAAGAAATCTTTGATCTATTTCTCGAGACTTTTGTGGAAGAGCTAGATCATTTAGAAAAATAGAAATTTTTCGCAATTCAGATTATTCCAGCCATAATATCACGACCCGTTCTACCTATAATCCCTTTTCCCCCTGGGTGGGATGGTGAACCCCCATCTCACCCTCCATGGGTATCCTGGTATTTTTTTAAAGTTCTTGATAATTCACTTAGTCCATTCTATATATTGCAAGATTTACACTATTTTCTAAGGATTCAATAATAAGAAAACCATTTTCTTGAATAAAAACTGAAATTGATCAAAGAAAAAAATACAAGAAATGAAAAAAGGAATAATTCCGAAAAAGTGCGTTTCAGGTTTATTCTGCTGCAATTACATCAGCAGCAGTAACACGTTTGCGTTTGTCGTCCTTGACAACTTTCACTGCTTTTTTTGTTAAATTTTTGGCAACTTTTGTCAATTCTTCAATTAATAGAACGACTGCCTCTTCCGCAACTAATCCGGCGCCTTCTTCTTTCATTAATCGTCTTATGGGGGCTTTAGCAATATATGTGCTTCGGGCTCCACTTGCAGCTTTTTTAGGAGCTGCTTTTTTTTTTTTTGCTGGTGCTTTCTTTTTAGCCATAATAATCACTTACTTTCTAAATTGGTAGTTCTCCGCAAAGATAACAAAACTCGATCTCAATCTTTGTTAAGTTACCCTTATTTTCCTAATCACCTCCTCCATATTTAAATCTTTACATCGAAAGCGACAAAAATATGCATGGTATGAGGCTGATCAACAAATTTTGTTCCCACAAAATCTGAAAAAAGCTTGTCAAAAAAAAAATCTTAGGTTAACAAAAAGGATTTCCAGAATCCTTAAATTAATTTCGATAAATTTTCTTCTTGAAGTTTTTCCCACAATATTAGGTCCTTAATAATCTCCATTCTGATTTCTTATGAGCAATAATTTCGACAAAAAGAAAATTCTCATGTAATTTGTAGGTGGACATAAAATCCCTTCTCCTTTATGTTCCCATTTAGAATACATGGTCCTTATTAAAAAAAATTAAGAGAAATGCATTGATGAAATATTGAATTCCACAAAAGACTATATTCTCACTTGATCTTATATTAGATGTGAAAAATCTCAGCAATCAACTCATACTCTTTCTTAAATCAAAACCTAAGAAAATATTTGTTATTCTTATCTTTTTAAGTTTTTTTGTTTATTCGGGCATCATTATTTTTGGATTTGTTCCTACCACCAAGATTATTGAAACGAGTTTCTATTCTACCTCTGACTTACAAGCTGCCAAAACTCGGGTTGATGTGGATAAAATCCTTACCGCATGGGAACCCGTTATGAGTGCTGTGATTCGCTTGTCTTTTCTTGATTATCTTTTTATCGTATCAGGTTTTATTTTATTCATTTCAATTAATTGCCTCATTCTCATATCTCTTCATGAAATCCCCAAAATTCGATATGTTCCGTTGATAGGATTTCTGGCGACTATTATTTCTCGTTTATTAGATTCTCTTGAAGATCTATGGGCAATATTGATATACAGTAATCCTGGGACATACTCTACTTTTCTTATTCCCTTACTCAATATAACAGAAAAAATGAAGTGGGTTGTGGTGGTTATAGAGTATTCTCTTGTTGGTATCGGATTGCTTTGTATTATTTATGAAAAGATAAAAGCAAAGAGAATAATCACGACAGATAAAGATTGTTAGTTGAACTAATGGGGAGAAAATTAAAATCTATTCCGTTCTATTTCTGGAAAATTATGTCTAAATTATCACCTTTCCTTAACTTTGAGGTTATGATTTTGAAACAAATAATTCCTTATCGTTTAGAATTAAACTACGATTAACGCTATTAGGGTTGATTGTAGAAATTATGTGATTTACAAATAAAAAACTTAGAAAAATTCTTGATTTTTAATCCAATCTGTTGTTAGATCGTGCATAATATCATTGGAGAGAGATGTTAAAAATTTTGCATTGATATCATCAATATATGCTACATTCTTAATGTTTTTCTGAAATATTCCTTCTACTTTATCCCGATCATAAAAAATTGGGCTCATATTTTGACGAAATACCAAACAAAGTAGTACATATGTTGATTCTGCATTTCGTTTCTGCTTTTGACTTGGATCAAATATAGTTTTACTAAATACAATTGAACGTAAATTTCCTTCACCAAAAGGAAATGGACCAAATAATCCCTCATGGTAATGCTGACCTTGTCCTAAGGTCGAAGAATACAGCATCCCACTCATATAAATTTCTTTCATGTATTGGGGGTCATCTTGATCTATATTGAACGACTTATGAAGAGTAGGTCCCATAATTTCATCAATTTTATAAACTAACATAAAACTATTGTTTATGTCATCTTCGGAGATTGATTTTCCTGCTTTTAATGAAACTACCCGATCAATCTCCTCTAAAACTAAATTTAATGACACTTCTTTGTTTTTCGTTTTTTCCTCAGAACTAAATTGCTTATATTGAGAAGTAAGGTATGTTAGTTTATCTTGAGCGTATCGAGCTTGCCGAAGAATCCCACATTCTTTCGCAAGTTCAATAGATTTTTGTAATGCTTCTTTTGCTGCTTCAGGGTTAGTATTTGAAATAATAATTCCTTTTACCATGAGTGTTTTAATATAGTTGGGCATCATTTGGTTATTTTTGGCTAAATTTGATGCGATATTGATAAGTTCAATGGCCGTTGAATGATATTTTTCTGTTTTTTCCTTATTTGAATTTAGTGATTTTAGTAAATTGTTTTGAGCTAAAAGTAATAAGGCTGTAAATTGGGGTTCTAATTCCTTAGATTTCTCTGCTAATCTTTTAGCATGGATTAGATGCATTTCTCCTTCGTTGAAATTAAGCTGAGATTGAGTTATTCGTGCTCGAAGAAGTGCAATTTTGGCTTGATTTGCGTGGTAATTCTTTTTCCAAGCATATGAATCCGCCATTTTTAAATATTCGTATGCATTTTCCATATCATCCAAATAAAAATACATTTCTGCTAATAATATTTCAAGATCTGATTTATCCAACTCAACTTTATTAGTATTTATGAAATCCAGCCCTTTTTTCAATTCTTTGATAGCTGCGACATAATTTCCTTTCATTGCAAGTAATTTTGCATAGGTTAAGAAAAAATCAATGCGAGTTGATATTGGAATTATATTGATTTTCTCCAAAATTTCTTCAAATATTTTGTTTGCAGATGATAATTCACCTAAATGTATTAAAACTTCACAATAGGAAATCATTAGTAGATAACGGGTAATCACCTTATTGTCAACTGCAATTTTTATGGATTCCTCTAAAATTTTTTTCGATTCTTGCAATTTTCCTAAATGCATCAAAGTATAAGCATAATTATTTTGCATCAAACAATATTTACTTACTTTATTGACTCCTAAAGCATACTTTGCAGCTCGTTTAAAGCAAGTGAGTGATTTTTGGATATCATCATGATATTTATAATATATTCCTGAGATATTGAACGCTTCAATCGGATCAATTTGTGAATTAATGCTATAATCATTTAAAATTTGTTTACTTTTTTCAAACGCCTCAACCATTTTTCCACTAAACATCTGCATTGTCGCATAATTCGATAAAATTTCATTTTTTTTAATTTCATCTTGTATTGATTCACAAATTGCTAAAGCTTCTTTATGAAAATTTTCTGCTTGAATAATTTTGCCTTGATTGAAAAAGATTTTCCCCAAGGTAGTGGCGACATCCGCTCGGATTCTTCCATAATTATTTATATTTGGTGAATTATATATTTCTAAAAATTGTTTTTTGGCTGTATTTTCTTGCTCATTTTCAAAATAAATATGTCCCATTTCAACTTTGATAGTAATCTCGTCCATTTCATTCACTGACGAAGATAATAATTGCTCAAATTGACTAAGTGCTTGATTTGGATTAGTTTTCTTGATTTTCAAAATGTTTCTTATTTTTTCGGTAATGGGTGATACATCCGACATATGCTTTCAATAGTCAGTTTGTCCTTTAAAATATACTCCAGAAAAATGACTTATTTTAGTAATTCAATCATTCGTTCTTTAGTCTCTCTTAAATTTTGCACATCAAAATTAAATTGGGTTGTTCCTTTTCGCGCAAAAATGGCCTCAAAATATTGAAACACTACATTTAGTAAACTATCATGATCAGACATCTCGAAATCATCTGAAACTTCATTCATACTTTCCACAAATCGACCTAAATTCCCCGCTATAAGTAATGCATCCGTCATACCTGCTGTAGAGTTGGCTGGAACATAAGTGTTCCATCCCTTTCTCCCTATGATTCCTTTTTCTTCCAGTGTATTTAACATGTGGTTTAGTACGGTCCTATCTATACCCTCAAAAATGGCTGCAATGTCTTCATATTCCATCAATCCTATCCGCGAAATCATGTTATTCAGAATTTTCTGAAGACGAATAATGTAGGGGTCTGAATATTTTAAAAATCTTCCGATTACAGGATCAATCCGCCCGTTCATAGCTTGTTTTACTAATGCTGTTCGACTGATGAATCTTTGTTCACAAAAGCGATCCCATTCTTTTAGGACGGTAGATTTAATTCGAAAAGTCAATGTTCGGCTTTCTTTCTTAAATTTTACTTTTTCAAAAAGCTGCTTTAATTTAAAAATTAGTCCTGAATCTGTGATTGGTGTAGCCATTTTTAATTCTAAATATCGGGCAACCGTAGAAGTAATTATTTCTGAAAATGATTTTTGATATTCATTACGAAGTAAATCCCAAAGAAAAAATTCCTGTTCCATTAACTTGATACCTACCACAGTGGTTTTTTTTGGGCTTACCATGAGATAGAATCGTCATTTTCCTTTATAAATTTTTTTATATGTAAATAAAGATTACTTACTATCTCCAAGGCTTCTTTAGAATATTGGTTTTAAATTTTCGGAACAACCATAATTGGGATGTTAAATTGAATTTAAGATGTAATTAAGGCTGTTTATCACTTTTAGAAATTAATTAGGCCATCCAATCGTGTATCACAAGTAATACAAGAATATATATTTCATAAAAAACTTTTGACTTTAATTCTTATTCTGAATTTAGCGGTTTTGGTATTGTTGGGTTCACTAATAAGATACGCTATAGGTGTTATATTATGGCAAAAGATAAAGAACATATGAACTTAGTCGTTATCGGACACATTGATAACGGTAAATCTACCCTTATGGGCCACGTTCTCATTGCATCTGGTGCTGTCTCTGATCGAGAAGCCCGTGAAATGGAAAAAATGGCTCAAGATTTAGATCGAGAATCCTGGAAATTCGCTTATTTCATGGATCGACTCGCAGAAGAACGAAAACGTGGTATTACCATCGATTTGGCATTCCGAAAATTCGAAACTAAAAGCAAATACTTCACCATCATTGACGCTCCTGGCCACGCCGATTTCGTCAAAAACATGATTACCGGTGCTAGTCAAGCTGATGCAGCTATCCTCGTATTCTCTGCCAAAACATCCGAATTTGGTGCAGCTATTGCTGACAACGGACAAGGTCGAGAACACGCTTTCCTTGCTAAAACCTTAGGTGTTAAGAAAATCATTTTGGCTATTAACAAAATGGATGACGCTTCCGTCAACTATTCTGAAGAACGTTTCAATGAAGTTAAGGATGAAGTTACCCGACTCCTTAAAATTGTTGGTTACAACACTGAAGCAGATGTCCACTTCGTTCCTGTCTCTGCATACGTTGGAGATAACTTAGTTGAACCATCCCCAAACATGAAATGGTGGAAAGGAAAGACTCTCTTAGGTATTTTAGACGACTTGCCTATCCCATCTAAACCAACCGACAAAGGTCTTCGAATCCCAATCCAAGATGTTTACAAAATCAAGGGTGCAGGAGTTGTCCCAGTCGGCCGTATCGAAACTGGTATGATGAAAGTTGGAATGAAAGTCCAAGTTGCCCCAAGTGAATTCGTAGGAGAATTACGATCCATTGAAATGCACCACGAAGCCATGCAAGAAGCAGGTCCTGGTGATAATGTTGGATTTAACATCCGTGGTGTGACCATGCGAGACATTTTCCGAGGTGCTGTTGTTGCAGATGCCGCTCGACCATGTTGTACCGTTCGACCAAATGGATCCATTATGGCTCAAGTCATTGTTATTTGGCACCCAACCGCATTAGCTATTGGATACTGTCCAGTTGTGCACTCTCACACCGCACAAATTGCATGCAAGTTCGTTGAACTTATTAAGAAAATCGACCCACGAACTGGTCAAGTCATAGAAGACAATCCTCAATTCTTGAAGAAAGGAGATGTTGCTATGGTTCGATTACAACCTATTAAGAAATTTCCATTAGAAAAATTCAAAGAATATCCAGAATTAGGTCGTGTTGCAGTCCGTGATATGGGCCGAACCGTATCTGTCGGTGTGGTCTTAGATATCGATCCTGGTAGTGCTCCAACTAAGAAAAAGGCATAAACTGCCCTTCTTTTTTTTATTTTTCTTTATTATTTCCAATAATTTAATGTAGCCGAATGCTTTTTGGACCATTTTAAAAAAGTCAAAGAGAGATTTTGAAAGTAGATAAGAAAAGGAAGAAAACTCTTCTAACATGGCATTATAAATAAGAAAACGTACTTTATACCAAAATGAATTTCAATTTCATTAATAGGGATAAAACGAGTATTTTGGTGGTACTCAACCTTTTGAAACTTATTGAGATGAGTAATTTATTAAAGATTTGCTTCAAGTATATTCATAGCGTCAAATAAGATTGAGAGATTTTTCAAGTATCTCAATTTCACTTGTCACAAAATCGAGATGGAGTTTAGCATTTAATTTTTTCAATTCGTGAATTTTTTCTTCTAATCCTTTATGATCTCTCTCAAAATATGTGACATAACAATCTAAGAGGCATTTATTGATAGATATGAAACATGACGGTGTTTTATTAGCTAAATGAGTTAAGCGTGAAACATAGGGTTTTAATTCTAGAATCCGAGGTGAATTTAAATTATTATTTATCCTCATTCGGATAATTTTGATTAAACTGGATGAAATATTTATTTGAAATTCGATTTTCATTCTGTTTTTTACAAACATTTCAAGAACAAGTTCTAATAATTCTGTGACTGATGCTTTTTCTTGGAATTGTACCACCATAAGTAAATTACCTAACTTTAAATAGGTTTGATCAACTTTTTGTGGATATTTATTCCACAAATCCATCATTTTTGAATATATTTCCATCGCTTTCGGTTCATTACTACAGTCTAATGAAATTAAAAAAGAAATGTATAAAGGTTCTATCTGTAGGAAATCAACCTCTAATTGATTGAAAAGTAAAATCGCCTTTTGTAGATAGAGTTTTGCTTCTTTAAACTTCTTTGTGCGCATAAATAACTGGCCTAAATTTGTGCAAATTGCTGCAATGCGGAGTAAATCATCTTTCTTATCAAAAAATTTCAATGCGTCTTCATAATTTTTCTTCGCTATGTGATACCGGCCGATATTCGAATAAATATTGCCCAAATTTATTTTATTGCTCGCAATCAAACTGTAATTGGCGCTTTTTCTTGCAATTCGAGTAGATTCTTCCAAACTTGTTATTGCAAGATCATATTCTTCATTTTTCTGTTGAATAACTGCCATATTATTCAATGTGCGTGCTATTCCTTTATCAATTGATAATTCTGAATATATTTTTCGAGTTTTCTCTAACATCGAAATTGCTTCAGGCACCTTGTCTTGGGAAAAGTTTATTCTGGCTAATATATTATAAATTTGGGCTTGTTCAACTAAAAAATTTTGTTTTTTAAGGTCTTTTTTAATGGATAGCAAGATATTCTTAGCATCGATAAGATTACCTTGGAAAACTTGAAGATATGCTTTGAAAATAAGTAATGTACAGCGTAAATAATCTTGTTCTTTTTCTGAACCTTTAAAATCATGGAAATATTGTTCAAATTCTTTTAATTTAATTTTAAGCACGTTTATTTGATTTGCACTTATTAGTTCATCTATCCAACATAAAAATAATGCGTACTCTTCAAAATCAACTGGAATTGTTGAAGAAAAATACCCTTCAAGATGTTTAATGGCTTCTTTATATCTGCTATCGATATGAAGTTGTTTTATAATAATAAATTGTTTTAAAGGTTCAGAGAGGGATGAAAAACGTGGATGGTTTTCTTCAACTTGTTTTAAAAGTATAGGATCTTCTTTATCTGAAATTGCTTTAATTTCAAAGAAAGTCGAAGATTCCATTAGTTCAGTAAGTCAAAAATATCCTAAAAAGATAAGGAAAAGAAAAAATAGACTTTATCGGAAATAAGTTTGAAATCCTTGAAACCAAAGAAAAAAACGCAAAATGGAATTTTATTTGGAGTGCATTTAAAATCTGTAATCCTCTGTTTCGAGATGCAGAATTAAAATAATCTCCTCCCACAGCTACACTATATCCGGTTCAACCATTGAAGTACAAGTTCAATAACGTTGGATCTGTCGGATTGGTTTTCTCGATTAGCACTAAGCCCTTTTCATACTAGCCCATATTTAAGGTGATGTCTTTGATGCACATTCGGTTGGGATGGCTATCTAATCTTACTTTAAATCTTCCAATTTCAACAATATTGGTCAAATCACTAATATCTGGGATTGTTAAATCTCCTGTTGAACCATGATCGACCACTAATAAATAATCTCCATGGACAATTGGGAAAATGAAATCATAAGCTTCTAAAATAAATTCTACTAATTTAGCTGTCACAGTTCATGATGTGGTCCGAACTGTATCTATCGGTGTGGTCTTAGATATTGATCCTTGTACAGCACCAATTAAGAAATAATCTTAGAAGGTCTTTTTTTTTTTATTTTTGATTTCCACCCATTTATGCTATTGAAACAACTTTCAGCCCATTTTAAAAAAACAATACACTCTCAGAAGTTAAGTAGATTCTGCAGCTTCAAAAATCATCCCATATGTATGAAAACTAACAATAATTACTATTAAAAGGAAGATGGCGCCAAAGATGAAGACGAGTGCGCCAAATACTTGTTGCAATATCTCAAGTTCCCAAATAATGCTGATAATATTGACTATATATCCTAAAATAAAGAAGAGAGTAAAGAAGGTTAGGAAGGCCCATGAAATAGGCTTTTTAATTTGTTTCAATTTCTTAATAATTTTGAATTCAAATACGACCGCTATAGCAAATAAAACTGCTCCAATTGATGAACAAACTAGAGATAAGAGAGGAATTGGATCCATTTTGATATTTTCTCCATAGAATTTTTATAACAACTCTATTACTGTTTTAAAAGCCACTTCTCCTTTTTTATATACTTTTCCATAATTTTTATTAAGGAGTTTGAGGTTAATTTTGCAATCTTCACTACGGCGAATTTTTGTAATCCTTCCAATAAGTTATGTAAGGAAATTTTGTGAGCTTCATAAATCGCAGTTAAACATAATTTTTCAATAATATTGGAGACATTTTCTATTTGATCAATCCCAATATCATCATTCCAAATAAAGATCGGTCCAATACTTGCAGAAGGATCAAGATCTGGAAAGGACACAATGTGAGTGAAATTTATTTTATCTCTCATTAGCTGAATATTTTCTGGAATAAACAGATCTTTTTGCTCGGGAAATTTTTTCTTCATCATTTTTACAAGCTTTGCCACATTAAATTCAGGATAATCAACAACAAATTCTGCATATTTGGAAAGATAGTCGAATTTATTCTTGCATTTAATTAAATGTGATTTTGATTTTATCACACAGATTTCTTCGAGACGATCTTGCAACATTTCCGATTGATGATCTAAGAACGGTTTTTGTACACTGAGTTTATATGGAAGATTGTAGGTGGTACAATGGGTAAGTTTCTCTGGATGTTCCTGAGAGTAAGTTAGAAATTCCTCAGGAGTTAAGAATAAACAAGTTTCAATAATTTTTGGAAAAACCCAAGTTAATATAGAAGCGAGGAGTTTAAACCGTTGATGATTGAAGTCATTTTCAATCAAAATAATGGGTGATTCAATAAAGCATGCATATATTAATGATCGGAGATCTGTTCCAGATATAATACTAAGTAAATATTCAAAATCGAGGTTTGTTTTGGTAATATCCAGTAGATTATTGTCATGGATTTCTTTTACCCGGACCATATAATTATTAAATTCAAATTGTGGGAGCAAATAATCTCGAACAACAAAATTTTTATCAATGTAGGCAAAGAATTTATGTTGACAGACCACATTCATAGGTATTTTTATAATTGCGGTTCCTGAATCCTTATTTTTAACATAATCTTCAGAGACAGGAATTTTTTTTTGAAAACCACAACTTGGGCATTGAATATTTACTTGTACAGACATTTTTTCTGGGATTCTCCCCTAAATTTGTGTGAGTGACAAAGATATTTATTGATTTTTTATGAGAATTTTCTAAGAATGTGTTCAAAATAACAGAATTGTTCAATAAAACTGATCATTCAAAAATACAATCTGGTTTTTATCTTTCAAGGGGTTTGGTAATATTTTCATAAACTTCTTAACCTCATTTTTCGTAGATTTCTTAAATTTCTATATTTATTTCTCTAAAACTTTGCGATAAAAATGAATTATAGCTGTATAAAATGCCTAGATAATTGAGCAATAAGAGGGAAACCTTGAAACCAAAGAAAAAAAGCAAAAAGGTGATTATAATTATGGTGTGTATTGCAAAATTTGTAATCCTCCATGTCGAGCTGCAAAATAAATATAATCACCTGCCACAGCTACACCATATCCGGCTCCACCATTGAAGTATGTGTTCAATATCGTAGGCTCTGTCGGATCAGTTACATCGATTAGCACTAAGCCCTTTTCATACTCGCTCATATATAAAATGTTGTCTTTGAAACACATTCGGTTGGGATAGCTCTCTGATCTTGCTTTAAACCTCCCAATTTCAGCAATACTTGTCGGATCGCTAATATTTAGGATTACCAAATCTCCTGTTGAACCATGATCGGCCACATATAAATAATCTCCATGGACAATTGGGAAGAAGAAATCATGCGCTTCTAACATAAATTCTCCTAATTTAGCTGGAGTGGTGGAAATACTTACGTTATATGCCTCTATATTGGTATAAGTATTCAAATGATCTGTCACATAGAGTACATCCCCTTCCAGGAAAACATTGATGCACGTTCCGGTTAGGGATTGCCTACTTATTCTTGTAGGTGTTGTAGGATTACTTATATTTAATATCTCAAAACCTAATTCCCATGCTGCAACGTATGCTAAATCTCCTTGAACTGCAACATCATAAATTTCATGTCCTGGACGGTAATGACCGATGCGATGAATTGAACTCGGATTGCTGATGTTCACAATTTCAAGACCATCATAACGATTTGCTAAGTATGCGAGGTCACCTTGAAGCTCAAAATCCCAAATCATTCCTCCGTCAATATATGAGCCAAGTAATTCTGGTGATTCTGGATCACTAATATCAATCAGCATTAGTCCTCCTGGATTATCATCTTGTGTATCAATCACATAAGCGATATTATCTCGAATTTGGACGTTCATTGTTTCTCCATTGGTATCAATTTGCCCAATTTCAGTGAAAGACCCTATTTTTCCTTGTGAATTCAATAATGATATTGTTAAAATGCTCGCACTGCCAATCAGGGCACCAATTAATATCCCAATTAGAATTTTTTTATGTTTTAATTCCATAAATTTTCACTCAGATTTCATGCAAGATAAATTGAAATTTCGAACCTAAATTCATGGATGAATTCATGGATTGGCATTTATTCAAAGTTATCTTCATTGGGTGTAAAATCTTTTTGAAAGTTAATAAGTTAATTTGAGTTTAGCTGGATGATGTGCTAAAAAATGTGAATAATGTAGTAAAAATGATTTTTAGTGGTAGTAAATTGGAGATGTAAAACTGCAATAGTTCTTTTGTCATATCAACAATCATAAAAAAAATCATAATGGGTATTCTCCTGGTGATATAAATTTTGTGATTAAAGCAAAAAGTTCAATTTAGCGCATGTTATTATTATTTTAAGGTTCATATTATGCTTCATTCAGATTTACTTGAAACTATCCCTCGAAAAATTAAATGGATGAACATCCAACCCATTTCAAAAGGATGGTCGCTGGATAAGAAATTTTACATCGAAAATGAGACTGGATCACCGATGCTATTACGTATCGCTGACGCGTGTCAGTATCAATCTAAGCGTGAGGAATACGAAAATATGAACATTCTCAGTAAACTAAACTTACCATTTCCTAATCCATTGGATTTTGGGAAATCCAATGATAATACTCATGTTTACTCTTTATTTTCTTGGATTGAAGGTGAAGATGCTGAAAAAATTCTTCCCCTTCTTAGCAAATCGCAACAATATGAATTTGGGATTGAAGCGGGGAAAATCCTTCGTAAAATCCATTCTCACACAGCTCCCGAATCTCATCCAAGTTGGGAGCAATATTATTCTCAGAAAATTCAACTAAAAATTGATGAATATCAACAATGTGGGATAAAAATTGAACATGATACCGAAATCATCACTTTTTTGCAAAAAAATATTTCTTTATTATCTAATCGTGCCCAAGTCCTTCAACACGGAGATTTTCATGCAGGTAATATGGTTATTTCTCAAGCAAACCAATTGGGATTGATTGATTTTAATCGGATGGATTATGGGGATCCGTGGGAAGAGTTTAATCGCATTATTTTTTCTTGGCGAATCAGTGTTCCCTTTGCTATAGGTCAAATTCACGGGTATTTCAACAACTGTGTTCCGGAGTTATTTTTTCAGTTAATGGCTGTGTACATTGCCACCAATGCGATTGGCTCTCTCTCGTGGGCTTTACCCTTTGGTGAACAAGAAGTAAAAGTCATGTTGAAGAATATTAAAGACATCGTAAAATTCTATGATGGTTTCCAAAATCATATCCCGTCATGGTATCAAAACCCACAAGAATTCTTGAGAAACCTTTAAAAAAAAAAAAAAATTAAATTTTCTTCTTTTTCATGAAGATGACGATTCCAAGTAAGTTGAAAACTACTCCAAATCCGAGTAATATAACTAGATCTTGCCAAACCGTCACCCAAGATGCTCCATAGGTAATTACTTGGCGAAGAGCTTGGTTTACATATTTGGAAGGAATAATTTTAGTGAATTCAGCATCTACCACAAAGAACGTTCCGCCTAAAAATTGCATGGGTAGGATAACAAACCAGGCCAAATTTCCTGCTGCTTGAGCATTTTTGGCGAAACTTGAAATGATCAATCCCAAACCTATACAAACAAAAGCAAAGAGTAAAGCCAGCAAGAATGCTAGTAACCAATTTACCTTGGGTGACATATTCACCCCAAAGATGAACATACTTCCAAATAATACAACAATCTGGATTGCTGAGAATAGGAATTGGGCTGCACCAGCGCTTCCTAAAAGAATAGAACGACTAACTGGTGTTGTATCCAAACGATCCAACATACCTTCAAATTTTTCCGTACAAATTATTGCAGTTAAACTTGAAATAGACACCAATACTCCAAGAATTGCAAAACCTGGGGCTGAATAATCGAAAAAGGAGACTGATTGCCCTTTTGGGCCTATTTCCAGAGTCGTTTCCAATGCTGAAATATTATTCATCCCCAACAGAATATTATTTACCATCCCATCAAATAAACTGGGGATGATTTGAGAGGTAATGGGATCTGCAGTTGTGATAATTTCCAATTTTGGAGAGCCTGATGGAAATGTGGTGTTGACTAAACTTTCATATCCATCACCCAAATAACCTTGTTGGGCCATTGAATACCAAGAAGTACTTCCTATAATCACTTCTGAAAAATTCGCGGGAATAATTATAACACCATCCATAGATTCTTCTAACACCATAATTCGGGCTTGTTCTTCAGTGATCAAAGAGCCATTTTTCCAAGATTCGTGAAGAGTGAACGATTGGGAAAGATTTGCGTTATCCCGAAATTCATCCGTAATTATAAGTGAAACGTTCGCTCCAAAATCGGTACTTGGATTGGCTGAATCACTCACATCATAGTTGATAATAATGATATTATAACTTGCCCGACTTCCGGATGCTCCAAAAGCAACGGAGTAAATTGCCATACATAAAAGGGGATAGCCAAATAGCCAAATAAGTGATTGTTTATCTCGTAGGGTGATTTTCAAGTTTTTTGCTATTAAAGTTCCAAATTGGATTAATTTTGTTTTTAATTTAATTGTATTTATCATCTTTTGCATTCTCCTTTCTAATTTCGTAAATCTCTCCCTGTTAAATCTAAGAATACATCCTCAAGGGAATTTTGGCGAATAACTAAGTCATTCATTTTTATATTATATTTGAGTTGAAGAGATCCATAATAAGTCGAAATCTTCTTTAATCCATCTAAAGAGCAAAATGCGATGCGTTCTTTTCCCAAGGATTTTGCCCAAAGCACATCCTCCATCTCATTTAATGTTGAAACTATCTCATCTTTAATATGAAAATCATCACTATTCAACCGAAATTCAATAATATCCCCATTTCCTGCTTTACCCTTCAAATTTTGAGGGGTACCTGAAGCAATTATTTTTCCATGATCAATTATAGCTAATTCTTCAGAAAGGTCATCGGCCTCTTCCATATTATGAGTTGTTAATATAATCGTTTTATTTTGCTTTTCAAAATCCTTAATGAAATCCCAAACAACTCGGCGACTTTGAGGGTCTAAACCAGCACTTGGTTCATCAAAAAAAACAACTTCGGGATCATGGACTACGGCCATAAGGACATTGACACGACGCTTCATTCCTCCTGAAAATTTGCGGACCAAATCATCTGCTCTATCGAGAAGATTCATTTTTCCCAGATAATCGTCTATTCGCTCTTTATACACACTACGAGGAATGCCATACATTTTAGCGATTAATTCAATATTTTCTCGGGCTGAAAGTAATTCATAAAGAACCAATTCTTGAGGGCATACCCCAATCACTTGACGAATTTTCTTCCGTTCTTTGTTTAGATCATAGCCTAAAATCTTTGCAGTGCCATTGGTAGAAGGTAGAATTGTCGATAGCATTTTGATGGTTGTGCTCTTTCCTGCCCCATTAGGTCCTAAAAAACCAAATAATTGCCCTTTATTTATATTCAAGTTGATCTCATCGACAACACAACGTTCCCCATACGTCTTCGTAAGATTCACTGTTTCAATACCAATATCTAACATTGAATTAAACCTACGTGAAAAAATAAATGAATTTTATAGAGACCAAAGATTGGCAATTGAGGAAATGGGGACATCAAAAAAACAAAACATTTAAAAAAAAACGTTCGTTAGAAACAGTATGAATCGAATTTGCATTTCAAGCTAGATCTGAATTGTGAATGTTATTAGAATTCGAATAAATGTGAAATTTCCATTTAATTTTCTGACTTCTTCTACACCACTCAATTCGTGAATCTATAGATCTTGAGTGGGTAATTTTCTGAGTAATGGAGATATTAATCCTTATTTTTCTCACAAAAATGTCCATCAATTGATGTAAGTTCATAAAAAAAATAAAGTGATTACTATGTTTAATAAAGTGAAGCAAACCTATCGAGAATTTCCGAAACCATTCTGGGTATTGGTTTTAGGGACATTCATCGATCAATTAGGGGGATTTATGCTCTTCCCCTTTTATTCTATCTACGTTATGGAGCATTTTGAAGTTACTATGATTGAAGTAGGGCTACTGTTTTCAATGTACGCTATCGGAGCTCTCTTTGGAGGATTTCTTGGAGGGATGCTAACAGATAAATATGGTCGACGTTCAATTATGTTGTTTGGCTTAGTAATAAGTGGTTTAGGAAGTTTATTGATGGGTTTCATCAACGATCTTACCATATTTTATATCATTTCATTACTTCTCGGTGCTCTTGGAGATATTGGAATGCCTGCACAACAAGCGATGGTTGCTGATCTTCTGCCAGAAAAGCAACAGATGGAAGGTTTTGGAATTCTTAGGATTTCCATGAACATTTCTGCAACAATTGGACCTGCTTTAGGTGGCCTATTAGCTTCCTCATCTTACATGTATTTATTCGGAGGGGATGCAATTTCGAGTATTCTAACTGCTATATTGGTGTTGATGGTCATTCCTGAAACAAAACCTCCTGTAAAGGAAGAAAAACAAACTGAATCCTTAATAGAGACTTTGAAAGGCTATAAATATGTTTTTAAAGATAGTCCATATATGATATTTTTGCTTATATCCTGTCTCGTGGGTTTCGTATACATGCAAATGAGTAGCACTTTGTCAATATTTCTCCTAAATGAGCATGGATTCTCCTATCAAATGTATGGATATTTAATTAGTATGAATGCCCTAATTGTGGTTTGTACACAATTCTGGCTAACTCGCAAAGTCTCTAAATATCCTCCTCTGAAAGTTATTGCTGAGGGCACCTTGCTCTATGCGATTGGATTTGGGATGTATGGGTTTGTGAGTTCAACTTTCATGTTCTTCGTTGCAATGGTGATAATTACGGTCGGAGAAATGATTAATGCTCCTGTGAGTGAAGCAATTGTTGCTCGATTGGCTCCAGAAGATAAACGTGGCAGGTATATGGCCGTTTTTGGATTTTCGTGGTTTATTCCAAACCTCATGGGGGTAGTGATTACTGGGACGATCATGGAAAAATATAATTCAAATTGGGTTTGGTATATTTGTGGAATTACATCAATGGTTGCTGTGTTCGGGTATACAGCATTATATCGATGGAAAACATCACGCGCATCGTGTGACTTATCTATACCAGCGGACGATTCTGACACAAATCTCCATCCAGTTCCAGTCAAAGCTGGTAACTAAGTTTTTTTTTCTCTTAGAATAATTTTATGAAAAACCAGAAAAATTTCAAGAGTAAATCTTAAGAGCACTTAATAAACAATCAAAATTTGGAAGTAATAAGTAACATGTTCAAAAATTTAGAAAATACCTATCAGAAATTTCCCAAAACATTTTGGGTGCTAATATTCGCCACTTTTATTGATCAAGTGGGAGGTGCCCTTTTATTTCCTTTCTTTGCCATTTATATAACTGATAAATTCAAGGTTGGGATGACTGAAGTAGGATTTTTATTCTCGCTTTTTGGTATTGGTTCATTTTTTGGCAATTTTATTGGGGGAGCATTAACTGACAAGTTTGGAAGAAAAAAAATGCTCCTTTTTGGTTTGGTTGTAAGCGGATTAAGTAGTATCTTAATGGGGGTAATTAATGATATAAATTGGTTTTATATTGTGGCTGGATTTATGGGTTTGGTTGGAAATGCTGGTGGACCTGCTCAACAAGCAATGGTGGCCGATCTCTTACCTCCGAAGAATCAACCGGAAGGTTTTGGGATTCTGAGAGTTATGGCCAATTTAGCTGTGACTATCGGTCCCGCCATAGGAGGGTTGCTTGCATCAAGATCGTATTTGTTATTATTTATAGCTGATGCTGTGGCAAGTTCGATTACTGCTATTATAGTATTTTTGGTAATACCCGAAACAAAACCACAATTATCTGAAGATGAGCCCGTTAAAACTGTAATGGAAACTGTTGGAGGGTATAAGGAAGTGTTTAAAGATTGGATATTCATGTTTTATGTTGCAATAACCACTTTGGTAAGTTTTGTTTACATGCAAATGAATAGTTCGTTGTCCGTCTTTCTTTTACAAGAATACGCATTTCCGATAAGCAGTTTTGGGTTATTAATCAGTATGAATGCATTAATGGTAGTAATTTTACAATTTCCTGTTACTCGTTTGATTTCTAAATTTGAACCCCTAAAAATGATCGCGTTAGGGACTGTGCTCTATGCAATTGGTTTTGCAATGTATGGATTTGTTTCTACCGTTCCTATGTTCTTTATTGCGATGTTTGTAATTACTTCGGGTGAAATTATTATTGCTGCATTCTCTCAAACTTTGGCAGCGAGTTTTGCACCTGAAGATAAAAGGGGGCGATATATGGCCATTTTTGGCTATGCTCATATTTTTCCTACAATATTTGGTGTTCTATTAGCAGGCTTGATAATGGATAATATGGATTCTAAGTTGGTGTGGTATTTTGGCGGTGTAATTGCATTAATCGGCGCTTTTTCATATTTAATTTTGCTTCAATTGGCAAATAGATCCAAAAGAGAAATCTTACCGGAAAAAAACATCATTCGTGAACAAGAAGAATCTTATAATGAAGTTCCAAGAAATTACTGAAAACAAATTTTTTAATTTCTTTCTAATTAAAATCCAAACTGAACTGCTCACTTTATAAACAGTTATGTATTTCCACAACTTAGAATGAAATTCCAAAAATCCGATATGCAACCATTTCAAGATGATAAAGTTATTTTAAGACCGTATGATTGCAATTCGGATCCTGAAAAGATAGTTAAATACATCTTTGACAAAATGAACAATGAAGAAGGAATAAAAGCTCTCCAGAGTTCTGATGCTCGTTTTAAATCCCGAGGGAATTTAGAAGTTCGTTTTGTAGCTGAGTTCAAACAAGAGTTGATTGCTTCATTGACTCTAAATACTGAATATTGGAATAAAAAAGGTTACCATATGTATGCGGTAGTCACTGCACCTCAAAATCGGGGATCTGGAATAAGTCAGTAGCTTTTTCAATATGTTTGCAAGTGGGTTTCTCAGCAAGGAAAAAAATTGATTACGGTTGATACATCTGCGGATAATTTGAGAGCCCAAAGATTTTTCAGTAAAATCAGATTTCGTCAATTTGGGTTAATCCCTGAAATTATAGAAGGAGGAAATGATCAGAGAATTGATCAAATTTTTTTCTATTATGTCATTCCATCTCAATAGTTATCATTTCTTTTTCCTTATTAACAAAAGTTCATGAAAAAATGACCCTTCGATTGTCATCTACAATATTTTTCTTCTAAATTTAAAAAACTTAAATATTTTTGAGAATTAACATACAAGATTGTCCAATGAAACTTGAAGATATAAAATGGATTATGGAAAACTCATTTGCAGTTTTTCCTAATTCAACGCTTACAGAGCAAACTGAAATTTTAATGGATTACTTGGGTTCTCCCGTTTCTGACCTTCGAGAAGGTGCATTAGAGATTCTGTATGAATGGATTATGAAAGGGAATTATTCTAATGAAGAATTACTAATTATGGGGGATCGCTTAGCCAAAAATTTATTGGTCGGAATTGGAGAACAAAATACTGATACTGTATTTTTACGCGCATTTTCAGCATTAATCTTAGAATCTATTATTGATTTTGATAGTAAATGCGCATTAAAAGAAATTGAAGGTCGAATCCCCTTTTTATCAAAAGATCAATTGCTAGCTTATTTAAAAACCAGCATTCAATATTATCACGATGAAAAAGACACTCGTGGATCCGTTGTAGATAAGGGATGGGCTCATTCTATTGCTCATGGTGCTGATCTATTTGGAGGTTTCGCTCGCCATCGGTTCATGGACAAACAAGAATTAAATCAGATCTTAGAGTTGATAAAATTCAAAATTACCGAACCTATTGAGGAGATCTATACTTGTAATGAAGATTTTCGGATCGCTGTGACTGTTTATATCATTTTTATGCGAAAGATTCTCGCCATGGATGAAATGAGTTCTTGGATTCAAAGTGTGAGGGACGTATATCCGAACAGATGGATTAGTTATAGTGGAAAAATTGCATCCCGGAATGGATTTCTCAACAGTCGAATATTTTTCCATAGTTTTCATCTATTGGTTAAATTTGGAATTAACAATGAAGGATTTTATTCAACATCTTTTTATAAAAACCATTTATTAGATGATAGAACGCATCTTTGTGAAAAAATTGAAGATATTCTCTTAAAAATGAATAGTACGTTTCTCCTTCAGAAAAAATTTTAAATTCTTTTTTTTATTGCAATTCCACAAACAGTTTTAATTTATTTCCTTAACCCAATTTTTCTTTATGATGAAAGAGAAATCAATGCGTCAATCAAGTCAGTCTTCATCCCAAATTCCTAATAGTTTGCGTGTAGTTATAATTTGGCCAATATGATAAGATGTATGTTGAAGAAAAACTAATATTAACCTGAATTTTGTGACTGGTTTTTTTTTCTCTCCACTTATTATTTTCACAAATTCCATTAAATCCATTGTATCTAATAATTGCTTAATTTTTTCAACATTAGTTTTTAATTTGTTTTTTAATTTGATGAAATTTTGTTCATCGCTGAGATCTTCTTCAGTGGGCCAATTCTCCTCTACGGGGATATTCGACCAATCTCTAAATTTTCCTTCTAAATTTTGAATTATGATATTTTGCCAAGCAATGAGATGGTGTAATAGATCCCAGCAAGAATGGAGCTTATTTTCTGGTTTTATCTTAGATTCTTGAGGGGAAAGATTAACGAGAGCATCATCTGGTGAAATATGAGTGCATACCCCGCTCATCGCTTGAATCATATCTTCTAAAAATTGTTTTTGCATGATAGTATCATATCATTTTTTACTTTATTAACTAATAAGTATTCTCTATTATCAGTTTAAGTTATCCCTATGGTCTGGCAAACGTCCTAATTACCCCTATAAGTAAAATTACTTGATGAATTGGCACTTCTTTTCTTTTTAATCATGTAGATTCGACTTTCGACTATTTCTTCCGCTTTATCGAAATATGGATAATCAGATGAGCAAAGCATTGTTGAAATTTAAAAAATTTTAACAATTATTCCGTTTCTCAGTACAATTGCCAATATAGATCTTTTCTGTCCATCTTTCATTATATGACTCATTTTTCTGAGTTTAAGTTTAAACTTCTGTTAATTCAATGGGTGTGTGGCACATGTGGATGTCAATCAGTCTAGCCGACATTCTATACTGAATAGATATCAATAACTCCGAAAATTTACTAATAGCATAGTATCAATGTTATCGCCCAAAAAAAAAAAATAATTCGTTACCCAATAGTATCACTAGCTTTTTCGATCATCATTGTAGTTATTGAATGCCTATTAGCCGTCAATTGCTATCAGCAATTGACTAATCCGTTTTTTTTTATATATTTTATCTTTGATCAAATAGAAAAATCCGGAGTAGGCTAAAATTGCCATAACAAGGAAGATAACTAAACCTCCAGGTTGTAATTCGGGATCATTGTTCGCTAACATCACAAAACCCATACAGTTGACTGCGGTGATCATAGTAATAAAAAATCCGTAGGATAGTAAAATCAATGGATAAAATTTCTTTACATTTCTTAACAGCAAAAATACACTAATGAACCCTAATGGAATTGAGATTCCCAGATCAAAAATTCTGATTACCCAAAATACTGTGGGTGCTGAACTATAAGAATTTGAAACCGTATCGCCTGTAAGTAATACTTCATTAACTTCTCCAATCCACATTATAGCAAAAAATGTTAGCGCTAAGCAAAATATGAGAACATAAATTCGCAATGATTTGGGATTGAAATCGGGTGATTCATTGAAATCAAAATTTGACAAGGTATATATTAAGAGTATTAATCCTCCGATGATCAAAATTAGGAATTGATAGAAATATTGTTCGATGTTTCCAGTATACTCTACTCGATTCCATTCTTGCCCAATAGTATAAGAAATTGCCATATAGAGCAAGTAAATTGGCGTCAATATTAGCAAATACTTGGAACATGGTTTGTGCATGATATGAGTTATTCCACCTATAATGAGAAGTGGAACTAAAACGATTAAATTGGCAAGATCTTGGCCAATGGTTTGATAAATTGCGGAAGGAGATGTATGATGTTCCATTATGGAGAATCCAAGTGGTCCCATGATGGAGAGATATGCTAAAATGATCCCACAGAGAATGGCTAAAAGTCCAATGAACAGACGATCCAGAACGGATTCCGAAGATTGGGTGGAGCGAGGAATTTGAGTTTGATTCATAGTAATTCTAATTTAATTAAGTTTAAACTTCAAATATAAATACAATTGAAGAAAAAACCTTTCACTCATGGCAATTCCCAACAAAGTATGAATATTCCTACTAAGTAAGAAAGATCAAAAACCATTAATTTTGGTAAATCCTTCCATACATGAGAAAATGATGCAAGACACATGGAAGCAAGTATTGGCAGATATTTGTCATCCTACCCGATTACAAATATTGTCAATCGTCCAAAAATCTCCTTCGAACTTTTCAAATATTGCAACTCAAGTTGCTCTGTCAAATTCTGAAGTATCTCGCCATCTTAACCGGTTATTTGATCAAGGCGTGTTGGAAAAGGATGCTAAATCGCGACAAATTTCTTTAACCAAATATGGGGCACTTATTCATCATTCCCTTCAACCTTTACATTTCTTCTGTGAGTTTAAGCATATTTTTACCCTCCATGACATACTTGATTTACCAGAATTTCTTCTTGCAGATCTCCCTCTTTTAAAAAATGCAGTATTCATCAAGGGCACTGGACCAGTTATGTTCAAAATGCAAGAAATTACTGAAAGAGCCCAAAAATCGCTAAAGATGATGGTTGATCAGCCTTTTCCTTTTGGAAAAGCTGGGATATCTGTTGAATTTATTGTTCCTCCTAGCTTGGTAGCGATGCGGGATAAGATTGAAAAAAGTAGTTTAACTATTGATGCCCGTCTCTATGATTTTGTTCGATATTCTATCTGTATCACTGATAATGGTGAAGCATTATTATTTTTGCCAAAAAATGAAACTAATCCTGATTTTGAGTCTTGCTTTTATGTGTCTTCTTCTCAAAATCCTGCTTTTCTGTTTATTTGCCAGTTGTGGGATTATTTTTGGAACAATGGGAAGAAAATTGAAGAAATTTAATCTCTTTTTTCTTGGATACCCTATATTTCTTACATTTTTACTATTTTTTGATATGAAATGCTGTTCTTCGTTCTAAAAATGCTTTTCCTTAATAATAACCAACCGCTTTCGATTCAAAAAAAAATCAATCCAAAAAATATTATAAGTCCTCTTCTTCTAATCTCGTAAGGAAAAATAAAATGTCATTTTCAAATCAACTCGATGTAGTTCCAAGAAACATTGCGAAATATGCAATAGCAATAACAAGGTTGGCGATTGCACGTATCATTATGCTTGTTCTTGGTATAATTGTCATTAATGAATTGCTTCCTTTAATGGAAGAAATTCCCACTAATATTAACGATCAAGAAGCAGTTGCGGAAGCCTTAGGACCTATAGCGGGTAAAATTCTCCTGTATGGCTTTCTGTCATTTATTGGGCTTTTGATATCGTTTGTGTTTTATGTTAGATATTTGGTCAAATTGAACGATGTGTCCAAAGTAACTGGTGATATTAATCTCCGAAATGTCTTCCGGTTGGAACTTTCTACAATCTTCTTGAATATTATTGTTTTTCTATTTGTGACCAATTATGTCGTATTAATTATTCTTTCAATGGTTTTAAATTCTCTAGCCATTATTTCTATAATATTTCTTGAAAAATGGGTTCGGATTTTACCTAATCAAGCGGAAAAACCTTTTCTTGGGGATGCGACTAAATCAGTATTCTTGATAATGAAAATTGGTTTAATTTATTCATTGGTTCTCGAAATTATGAGTTATATTTTTACTATTTCTGGTATTTGGGGACTAATTTTATTAAATCTCGGAGAGGTTCTTTTCATATTTGGTTTTTGGAAATTAGGCAAGTTGATAAAAGCCTCATATCCTTTAGAAACAGTATTTTCTCAACCTTCGATGGCTTATGGACAACCCCAATTCTCATCCTATGCTACGACTTCTTCTCCTTCTCACCAAAGATATGGGCAAGAACAACCTGGTATGAATAATTCTCCGACGCTTAGACCTTCAACAAATGCCGTAGATCCTTCCCGAATTTCTGGGTTAGGTGGGTCAGAAGACCATTGTTCTTTCTGTGGTGCCCCCAAAATTGATAAAAATGCGACCTTTTGTTCCACATGTGGTCAAAAGTACGTGTAAATACATTTTTCTTTTTACTTTTTCTTTCTTTTTTCCTGTTCATTTTGCAAGAAATTGTTTTTGCCCAGTAGATATAAAATAAATAACGGTGACACAATGTCAAAAATGGCCCCCAAAATCATGAAAATTCTAATCTCAACAACTGTGATTGCGGTATAAGTTTGGAAACCTGCAAGAATTAATCGGTATCCACAAGAGATGTAAGGAATAATCTGATATCTTTGTAAATCTCTTCCCGAAATGTATAGTAAGATTCCCATGGTTGCCAGTGATAACCCAAAAGACAAGTGCCAGAAAGGAAGGAAAGGAAGATTGAGCTGGTGCATAATTCGACCAATAAAAATGATAACAATCCCAAAGAATATCTCGAGAATACCACTAACTTTTAAAAAACCTTGAAGAAATTGAGTTGAATCTTCTTGATTGTTCACATTTGTCTATCAGCAGGAGGTTTTTTTAATCTTTATTGATCCTCAGATATTAAATCAAAATTGTCTGGTTTGAAATTAATTAAGGCAGGATGCTTCTTTAAAAGATGAAGAATTTGATTTGCATCTTCTGGTTGTAGACCAAAATCGACTTGATCATTACCATCCTTTGAGATTCCTCCAATTATATTGCGTCCGAGATTACATTCAATGCAATTTTCATCGGGTGTTTTCATGATTTGGGGAATTTTTTCCTGGAAATTGTCTCCAAAAAAGAGCGCTTGAATAGTTTTGTCCATATTTTGAAAGTATAAAAAGTCTTTAATGGAGTTTTTCAAAGAAAACAAGATGTATTCTTGATTGTGATGGAAAAAAACCGAGTGAATCTTGTGGATTTTTATTTTATCAGTATTGTTAATTGTAATTTTTCTTTCAATCCTTAAAAATTTTGATCAGATATGTATTATCTTCCACTTTTTGTGCATCAAAGGAATAAGGAGCTTTGGAGAACGGTTTTTCAATGTTAGCATATTGTTCTCGAGTTGAAAAGAAATGTAGATTCTCCCCTGATCTTAATTTTTTTAATAAGATTTTCAGTTTCAGCATTAGATTTGTGCAAGTGAAGTGTGTGAAATCTTGAACTTCTTTAGGTTTATCCATTTTTCTTTCCCTTTATGAAAATGCCTTTAAAAAAATATTATTCTCCCCATATTTGAATTTTCTTGGTTTGTATGTTTCGAAATCAACAACTGTAATTCCTCAGTTGAGAGTGGGTTTACAAAATTCAAATATCCATTAATTGATACATTTCTCCTCAATATTGAAGGTGTGTATATGTAATAGTCGATTTTGTCCATTTCCCATGTGACATCTACGATTTCTTGAATGTTGAATACGTGATCTTGAGAATGGATTTTGTGTTCTCCAACAAGATTATAAATTCCATCTTCAACAAATAAAATAGAGACATGAATGCCATGATTTGCACAAGCCATCGCAAATGACAACCCTCCAAAGGTAAATTCTTCTTGATATGGGGTGTGGGTCATCATCAACAAGATTTCGGGGGAAGAAATAAATTTTTTTTCAGTGGAATTGATCCACATCCCCACATTCGGTGCAAAAATGGGAGAACTTCGCTCGAATTGATCCACAATTTCATTTAAATTGCAAATTCGAAACCCATCAATTACTGATTTTGCTTTGTATTCCTCATTATTCTGGTTTATTTCTCCATAACCTCGAGCGATACAACAACGAGAACATGCCAGAGTTTCCATTATCTGATTGTTATGCGTTTGAGGATCTGTATACATGGAAATTAGTCTACCAATATTCTCAAATTCTGAAGGTGCTTGATTTATATGTCCTGTGTGAACTCCATCTAAATAGCACAACAATTGAGCTTTTTTTTTATTCTTTAATGAGGATTCTAAGAAATTAACTGCATAAACTGAATTACGGCTCATATAGGGACCTTTCATTTGGAGAAATCCCATATAATTATCTTTAAAATTTCTAAATTCTTCAAGTTGGAGAATGGCATCCCAAAATCCTATTTTGATATTCTTTGATAATTTAATATTTGTAAGGGAAGAAATTTTGTAGTTTTTTGTTAGCGATTTTATCGTGATTCCCCGGATTTCTGCCTCCCATTGATCCAGATGAATATTGCATCTTTGGTTACGTATTATAGATTCCCATTCTGGAAATAAGCTTTGATCTGTAAAAGAATATAGGGCATCCCCCGTAATTCCAATAGTCAGTGTATTTTTGGAGAAATTTTGAATTAAAGAGATCCACTCCAATCGTTCTGGAGATATTTTTTCCGAAAATAAAAAAAAGAGAGAATTCGACATAATAATCTCTATGATTTAGTGATTTTCAGTTCCCATACTCCCGATTCAATCTTCTTTGATTCGACGGGATACCCAATTTTTTTCATTGCATAAGGGATAGTATCGATTGCAGCAGGAGGGTGGTCACATGTAACAATCAAATTATCTCCTTCATCTATTTTAGCCAATTTTTTCTTAATTAACAATAAGCAAAACGGACAAATTTTCCCAGTGATATCAATCTTGTGTTCTGTCATTAGTCTCACCTTTCAAATAAAAAAAGAATTAACCCCCAAATAAGCTTACTACCCAACTTGCTATCCACAAGTGAAAAACGACTGCTCCTATCAACATCCCAACTATGAAGAATATTGATTTGATATTTCCTTCAAAACCCATGACTGTTTGACGTAACGGACATCCTCCTAAGAAAACTCCTAGTATTCCCAGTCCCAATCCTCCAATTATTGCAAGGATTATATATGCCCAATTTGCTAAACCGCCCGGTGCTCCTGGAATAGGTGTTGTAATTCCATTCTTAATTGCCCAGAAGAAATTTGGAAATTCTCCGGACCATATTAAAGAAAATATCAAATAACTCACAAAAGAAGATACAATAAGTGCAAGATATCCAAAGAAAAGTCGTGTATGTTTAAATAAGAATAGATCTCGTATTCCTCCAATAGAACAAAATCCAGATTGTTGTGCTAAATATCCAATGAGTATTCCTAAGAATAAAGTTACAATTGGTACCGCGATATATGCTGCTTCAGCTGATAACCATCCTGCCATTTTATGCCTCTTCCTCCATTTGGTTTTCCATTCGTTTCAAAATTATTTTTACTCCTACAAAAACACCCAATGCCATTGCCAATATTCCTATTAATGCAACCATATCTCCATAACCAAAACGAAGTGCTGCTCGATATGGACATGCTCCTAAAAGTAAAGCAAAAATCAATACTAATATTCCTCCAAGTAGATAGATCAGATAAGATCCTAGGGAAGATTTTTTGATTTTAAATTCTTTATTCACCTTGGCAGAAATAAACGCTCCGATCATCACTCCAATAATGGTTAATACTGCAAAAATTGCATTTTGTGAAATAGGGGCTACTCCTAATACAGGTTCTCCAACAATTAGGTTTATTATGTCATTCACCAAATCTCGTGTGTGACACGCAACACAAAATCCATAAGCTTCGGGCCCTCCTGCACCAATTAGCAATGCTTGAGTCACCGCAGCTAAAAATCCAATTATACATCCCAAAAAGATGGGGTTTCGGATAATTTTTTTTAACTTAGATGTAGAATCCTCTGACACCATAATTTGATAACTTTCTCAATCTTTATAAAAATTATGAAGAATTAGTTGAAGTTATCGCCTTTTCCAATAGCATCTATAATTATTAAGTTAATTATTTGAAATTCTAATAGTTAATGGTTAAAAAGATCCCAGAATTTCTGTTCGAAATCTTGAAGTTTAATTCCTTTTCTTTTAATTAAATACAAGTTTCGCTCTATTATGGGTAGTGTTTTATGTTTAATGACTTTCAAAGCCCAATTTTTCACAGTAGATGGAACAACAAACGAACTTAGAGCTGTTAGAGCGTCGCTATTTTCCAATGCGTGCAAAATTGAAGAATTATTATGAAATTTCAATCCGATTTGAATTTCTTGGGATCTTGGAAAATGTTTCATAAACCAATCAAGAGTTGCTGAACCCGATTCTCTGAATATCCAATTATATTCTTTCAAATCATTAATCATATCATCTCGTGAGTAATTTATTCCCCTTTTTTTCAACTTATCAAAAATCGGGTGTTTTTCTCTCCCAATTATGACAATTGTATCCTTCCCAATCACTTTTACGTCATAATCTGCCTCGAATTCTCCAAACCATCCTCCAATCGCGCAAAAAGTCGATTTAGATTCTCGCATTCTTCTCAATGCTTCTTGTGAGTTTGAAA
Source organism: Candidatus Lokiarchaeum ossiferum (assembly GCA_025839675.1). Taxonomy (GTDB): domain Archaea; phylum Asgardarchaeota; class Lokiarchaeia; order Sigyniarchaeales; family Promethearchaeaceae; genus Lokiarchaeum; species Lokiarchaeum ossiferum. The sequence continues at coordinate 2,308,090 of CP104013.1, read as the reverse complement.
TAAGCGCTTCAATCATAACGTTAGTATGTTTACTGTTATATTTCAAAATGTAGGCGGGAAGGATATATTCCCCCGGGATTGAAGAAGATTGTATTTCGATTATTTTTTGCTTTTTACCAATGGATTCATCAATTTTTTTGGACACATTATTAATTATTTCTTCAACTTTTTGTGTTGCAGAGTACAGCAGAAATCCTTCAGGTGTTAATTGGAAGTTTTTGGAATTTCTATCTATCAGTAATTGTTTGTGGTTTGTCCCTCCAAAGGCATGTTCCAATTCTTTTATGTGCATTGAGATAGTGCCTTGGGTTTTATTCAAAATTCGAGCCGTTTCTGAAAAACTCTTGTATTTGACCAGAAAATTGAAGGTATTCAGATAATCCAACCGTAATTTACTAATAGATGATTCCATATTTCACAATGAAAGCAAATTTCAAAAAAAAGATACCGTTTTCCTATTTCTTTTATAAATGAGAAATATCCAAAGATATTATAGAGTTCATTGGAAACATTCCATAACAAGGAAATAAAAAGCTTTTTTCTTATAGATTTACTAATAATAGTAGAGTGAAGATGATGATCAAATCCTTAAAACCCATTTATAAGACAATTTTGGCTGGTGATGGTGGTGTTGGAAAAACGTCGTTACTGAAATCCAAATTGGCGGGCAAATTTACTCCCGAAGAAAAGTTAACCATTGGTATTGATTTTGATTGTTATAACATCGTATCAGAGCCTAAAGATGTTTCTATTCTTGTTTATGATTTGGGAGGACAAGAACGTTTTCAATTTATCCATAAGGCATTCATATTGGGCGCTAAAGCTGCAATAATTTTGTATGATTTGACCCGTATTAGTACTTTATATCATATACCCAGTTGGATTTCTCTATTACAAACAGAATATCCATCCATTCCTATTTTAATTGTGGGTTCTAAAAAAGATTTGGTTAATGATGACATGCTTCGAACCAATATCAGTGAATGGGAAGTTCTAAAAGAAACTTTACCCAAATCTGCTAATATTATAGGACACATGACTATTTCAGCAAAACATGAAAAGGATTGTATTGATGTCTTTGGAGAAATAAAAAAACTGGCTATCAAATGGAAAGAACAAAGCAATGTTAATAATTCTGGTGGAATAAAAACCAAACAACTATAATTTTTTGAATTCAAATTCTTCTCTTTTATCTCCATCATAATCTCGATATGTAAAACTTATGATTTTTCTTCTATCGGATTTTTCAATAGATTTTTCTCTTTGAAAAGTTATGAACATAGCATAAGGATGGGGATCATAGCTTTCAAAAGAATCTGGTATCGTAGGGGTATAAAGCAAATCAAGAGAACAAAAATGTGGATTTTTGTTTTTCAGAAGTAATTTTCCTTCATAATTTCTAACTTGGAAACTAGTATTCAGAATTTCACAATGGTATTCCCCTAAATATTCTGTTAATTTTTCTGGCAACAATGATTCATTCACAAATCTTTCAAAACATAATATTTTCGATCCCAAATGATATTTCAAAATTTTTGGGATTTTCTTGACGAATTTAGAAAATTGTACCCAGTTTTCTGAATTGAAATATAAATTTCCATCTTTTTGATATTGGAATGGTTTACTTACTTCACTATTTATTTTCATACACAATTTATTGCAAATTTCTTCAATTGAAATAATTGAGGAAGTGTCTGGATTTTGATATCGTCCAATAAATCCTCTTGATAGAGAATTTGGGATAATTTTTTCGTGATTATTTAATTTAGGTTCTTTTTGTGTTGAATTCTCATTACTACGTAGAATTGAAGCGATTTTATCTCGAACATTCCATGCATTTTCAATGAGATGATTACCTAAGACAATTATTGAAAAAAATTCGGTTGAATAATTTAAAAGGCATGAAGTATAGCCTTGAAACGCTCCACAATGTCCAATAAATGATTTTCCTTGGGATTCGTGTATTTCTATTCCATATCCATAGGATATTAATTCCCTAGAATTGAGTTCTCCCGGAGAGATAAATAATTCTAAAACATGGCTTGGATTTTTACCTAATATGTTATTAAGAAGATTTCTTTGCCAAATTGCTAGATCATTGACTGAACTAAAGACTCCTTCTGCACCTACATGTTCATAATTAGAGATTTTTGTAAAGAATTTTTTTTCCTTAACTAGAGTACGATCGTATGTATATGGGCTTGTGAATTTTATCGGATAAGATACATAACTTGCCGCTCGATTAGGAATTACTTGAGCATGGGTTGTCCGAAATAGAGTTTGGTGCATTTGAAGGGGGTCAAAAATCCGTTCCTTGGCAATTAAATCAATAGGTTTGTGGAGAATTCTTTCCAGCAATAGGGCTAATAAGAAATAGTTTGAATCGTTATATTCAAATTGAGAACCTGGATGAAACTTATATTTAGGCTGGCGTTGTAGAATTTGAATTATTTCCTCTTTGGTTGGAGCATCTGTTTCATGATAACCTATTATATAATAACATAAAGTAGTGTAATTCCATAATCCGCTGGTATGGTAAAGTAAATGTTGGATTTCAATATTGTCATAAAATTTTGGCCAAGAAGGAAAAACGGATGAGAGTTTCTGAGTCGGGGACAACTTTCCTTCATCAATTAGTATGGCGATAAGAAATCCTACAAATTGCTTGGCCATGGAGCCGATATCAAATACTGTGTTTTTTGTGATTGGGGATAAAAGTTCCAAATTTGCTTGACCAAAACCTGCATGATGAATTAATTCTCCAACGTCATTCAATATTCCTATTGCAAATCCGGGAACTTGTAGAGATTGGTAGGAAGAAAAAAGGGTACCTATCTTTTGAAAGACTGCTTCATCTATGTTCATAATCTATAACAGAAGATGTAAGGATTACCTTCTCTTTAAAATTTGCCATCAATTGTTCACGATTTCGTTTGTAGATTACATATGATTTTTTATTAACTTGGATTGCATTATTTGGACACAAGGCGAGACACCGGAGACACAATTCGCAATTGTTTTTTCGCAAAACCTGGTTTTCGATTAACTCGAAATTCTTGGTGGGGCATTCCTTTATACAGATTTGACAGATTTGACACTTATCTTCAATAATTTTGAAGTTATACATTTTTTTAATTAATGTCCATAACCATTTCGAATTTCCAACGGGATTAAAAAGTCTTGAAAGAAAATCTTTTTTGTATTTAAAAATTTCTCTGGTAATGATATCTTGAGCAAATTTTTCAGCCGATTCTATTCCTCGCTCAATTCTTTTCTCATTTTCTTCAACAATTATCTGTTTTGGAAAATAATTGTTTGGCATCCTAATATTTTTCAACCCTAAAATCTGAAAATTTCTCTTTTTCTGGAGATTTAGAAAATAATTAAATAACCCTGTACGAGTACCTGCCATTGTTGATAGTGCAAAAATGCTGTGTGCTTCATTCAATGGAAGCGCTTCAATAAATCTCCGTACAAAGGGATAAGTTGTATGAATTGCGATCGGGAAGGCTATTCCGTATATATCTGCTTGAGGTAATAGATTGGGTTTAGCATTCTCAATCGGGATCAAGTTGACGGAGTAATTTGCTTTTTTAAATTCTTCCTTCATAGAATTACAGATTAATTGCGTATTTCCTGTGCCTGAAAAGTAATATAATGTAACTTTCATTCAATTGTTCCTTCGCTTATGGTTACTTGGGTGAAAATGTCAATAATAACTTCAATTTGAATTAGTAATGGGTAAAAAAGGGGCAAATCTTTGTCCAGAAAGGATAAGTTGTCTTGATTAACAAAATTTTTCCTGTAATAACGACAAAGAAATTCATAACATTACTATAAATAATAACCTATAAAAGCATTATTACCAATCATACGTTTCTGTAACGGTTGTTGAAGATGAAGTGTCAACAGTGCAAAATTGATTAAAAAAAAAAAGGTAGGTTAAATTTTATCAACTTCAATAAATAGTCGTTCAGCGGCGGCATTTAATTCTTCTGCTGCAGCACTCATTTCTTCGAGCGTTGATGCCATTTCTTCTGTTGAGGATGACAGTTCTTGGGCTGTGCCTGATGATTGCTCAATTACAGCGTTAATATTTTGGACATTGGATGCAATTTCATTAATGTTTTCATCACTTGCTTTAATAGACTGAATCGCATCTTGAATACCTAAATCGGTTTTATTTATTATTTCAAAAAGGGCATCCAATTTTGTGGAAGTTCCCTCTAAGGCATTTTTTCCATTTTTGACCTGTAAAACTGTTTCATCAGTTGCACTAACCGCAAGTGAGACTTCAGTTTGGATGGCACTTATCAATTCGTTGATCTGATCTGCTGCTTGCTTGGAATCTTCAGCCAGTTTTCGGACTTGTTCTGCAACTACGGCAAATCCTTTCCCCGCATCTCCTGCTCGTGCAGCTTCAATGGCTGCGTTCAAAGCTAACAAATTCGTTTCGGTTGCAATACCTGAAATGACATCAACGATTTTATTTATTGCACTGCTCTTCTTTGATAAAGATCCCATTACTTCTGCCACATAACCCGCACCTTTGTTAATTTCTTCAATTTGATTTGCTAATGAATTTGTCAAAGTTTTTCCTTCTTGGGCCATTTCCTGTCCTTCTTTAGATTCTGTTGCAATTTTCAATGTTCGGGAAACTAAAACTTGACTTTCATTTTGCACATCGGAGACTGCGTTAGAAATTTGATTCACTGACTGTGTTTGATGTTGGGCCCCTCGGGCTACATCTTGGGACCCAGATGTGATCTCTTGAATTGAAATATTTATTTGATTGGAGGATTCACTTAATTGTTGAGCCATGGCAGAAACTTCATTTGCAACTCCTTTCACATTATCAATCAAGGTGATTATGCTTGTTATGTCTGAAAAAGTCATTAAATAACCTAGAAAATTTCCCTTTTTATCATTCATGATATCAAGATCTGATAGCATGCGATATTGCGTGCCTTGTTTTGATTTTGGAGTCATTTGATAATCTTTTAGCTTATTTTCTTTTCGAATTTTATCAATTGCTTCTTCATATTCCGCTGAATTTCCAAATACAATTCTAATTGGTTCTCCAATGATCTGATCTTTTGAAATACCTAAAATTTTTGTTGTTTCTACATTTACATCAACAATATTATAAGCTTCATCCAATAATATTTGTGGATTAGGAGATGTATCGATGATTGCTCGGTTATATTCTATTTGATTTTGTATATTCTTTACCATTTCTCCTAAAGCTACAGAAAGTTCGCCTATTTCATCTTTCCGATCGTTTTGGACATTTTCGACATATTCTTGGTTGGCTATCATTTTTGATTTTGAAGTTAAATCAATGATTGGATTACTCATACTCTGGGCAAAAAACAATCCGATGACAATCATAATTGCAATTCCTGCACCCATAACAATATATTGAATATTTGTGGTCGCTCGAACGGAGGAAGTAATTGCATCTTTAGTTACAGCAGAAAATACATAGTAATCTAAATAGTCTCCTTCTACGTGGGCGACATACATCAATTTCACATCTCCTTGATATCCGTATTCCAAAAAACCGGTGTCGGTTGTAAACATTTTACTGGAAAGTCGATCCCCTGAGATTTCATCCAAAGCGGTAAATGTTGTTCCCTCAACCGATTTATCTGGATGATATATTACGGATTCATTACTATCTAAAATTGCAATATATCCTCCGTCCAGTACTTCCATGGAAGCTAGATTTGTTTTAAGATCTGAAACAGTTTCATTTTTTAAAGCAGCAAATTCATTTTCAATATTCGCTAATGTTGTACCTGTACAAACTGCCCATCCCCAAGGTTCAAAACCTTTCACAAATGCTTTTTTCAAGATATCGGTTCCTACTTGGGCATAAAATACATATCCCTCATTATCATTAGAATTTAAAGCCATGTCCACAAAATCGATAGCAGTTTGGCTTGTCGAATAGGATAATCCATATCGTTCTGGATGTGTTCCATGGGCAATTGAATGGTGAGTGCTGTTATAAATCCAAAAATATTGAGACAGATCTTCCCCATATCGCTTATTATTAGTTAAATTTTTAGCCAATATTTGTGCTTCTGATGTGTTCAGTCTTCCTTCTTGGACCTCATTGTAATAGAATTCAATGTCTGAGTAGAGTGAATAGACTTGATCTCGAATTTGAGTATCGAAACTTTCGTTTGCATTAAAATACGCTCTCTCCAGATTTTTATCTCCTTCTTCGACTAATAAAGCCACCTGTTCTGAGTTTAATTGAATTTCATTCTCAACAAAAGCTGTAATATTATTCCTTACGGTTAAACCGCTGATAATATTCATACCTAACATAAAAATTGCGGGCATTACTATTGCTATCAGCAGCATTTTAACTCGAAAGCTATTAATATTGATTTTTAATTTCATAATTGTTCACTTTAAGTATCGTATCAAATAAACATAAATCGCAATATATGGTCCTCTATTGGAATTCTTCCAAGATCATTTCATAAATGGGATTCGAGTGTCAGAAATGTGTGTTCTAATTTTGCTTTTAGGTTATCCGATTTGAGATGAACCAAAATAGAAATTTTCCAAAAATGTCTCTTTTAATAGAAATCAAAAATTTTGCAAAAAAAATATCGCGAAATTCTTATTTTTGATTTGTTTTTTAACTTAAGTAAAATCCTTATTTTTTGGTTTGTTTTTTTTACTTAAGTTCTATGATCGATATTGCTTTGATTAATTGGAAAACAGAATTTTCAGAAGATTCAGCTCAAAGAAATTTTGAACAGTCCGCTCGATATAGGGGTGGAATTTTAGAATATGTAGATCAATTTCTTCGAGAACCCCCTACTGGATTAATGCTCTTAGCTCAAATACTCGAAAAAAAAGGATATTCGGTCGAAATAATTGATTGTACTATTTTGGAAGATCCAATTGGCTATTTAAAGTATCAAGCACTGAAATATCGATTTGTAGGGTTGACTGCTCTTACAAATACTTTCTCTGCAGTTATGGAATTAGCCTCTATAATGAAAAATACTAACCCTAATTTATTTTTGACCTTAGGGGGACCACATGTATCTTTTGAATATCAGCGAATTCTTATTAAGTATCCATTTGTAGATATGATTTTTGTGGGAGAAGCTGAAAATTCTTTACCTTGGGTTGTAGATCAGCTTTTAATTAAACCTTATATTGATTTTGTTTATGATAATGAAACACATTTGCTCTCACAATCATTAAATTCAAAAGAACTGCTTTTTCAAAGGATTAACCAAACTCCATCCAAACCAAAAGGGATTACTTTCTTAGATCAATCCCCAACAGATGACGGAGTAAGGCAAGTGATCTATTCTGGGTTTCCTGAACCGACAAATTTAGATCAATTGCCTCTTCCCGCTCGACATCTAATCTCACGAGTATATTCCGTTGCCGATATTATCGTTAATCGTGGATGTCCAAACCAGTGTTCTTTCTGTTCCCGCACCAAACTTTTTCCTAAAATGCGAATTCGATCAGTAGAACAAGTTATGCAAGAAGTAGATTATATTCTCTCGGGATCCACCTATCGTTTCATTAATTTTTACGACAACATCAATATTAACCACAAATACTTTAATTATTTTTTGGATGAGCTAATTACTCGAGAAAAAATGCTTCCATGGGGGGCTGAACTCCGAGCGGATGTGATTACTACTGAAGAGGCTCATAAAGTGAGACAATCTAATGGTAAATTGATTGCTACGGGTATTGAATCTGCTTCTCCTGAAGTGCTTCGAACCAATTTTAAGTTTCAAAACCCCGATAAAGTCGCCGAGGGTATTCATATCATGAAAAACGCTGGAATTGCAATTCAAGCTTATTTTGTGATAGGGTTGCCCGGGGATACTCCAGAACGATTTCAACAAACATTAGAATTTGCCGAGAAGCTACCATTTGAAAAAGGGATTGATCATGTCAATTTCTTCGTAACTACACCTTATCCAGGGTCTGATCTAGTATTACATCCTGAAAAATATGGCATTACCGTGATCAATACAGATTACGATCAGTTTAATTGCCATGAGGTCCTCATGGAGACTGAAACACTCAATAAATCTCAAATCCTAGAAATGATCACCAAAGCAAACGCTCTTAAGAAGAAATTAGGAATTTAAGCTTTTCATTCAAGACTTCAGAAAAATGACTGAGGAACAGACAGGGCATAATCGGTTTTGAGAATTATTCTTCCGTTCTGTTGCACAATTTCTACACATTTGTGCACCGCATTTACATGTATAAGTTTCCCCTTGGATAGGTCCTTTATGAATCATACAAAAATTTTCTTTCTTTATCGCTTTTGTCGTTGGAGGGGATGGTGGTAGTTTCGGGGAAGGAATATTATGCATAACAAATGATGGGCGAATATCGTATATAATCTATTCGATCAATCACGATAAATTATATTTTTTTGAAGCTAATTTCATATCTTAGACCACTATCTCGGTATACTGATATTGATCCTCCTAACTGTTTTGACAAGCCATATATAAGTTGCATTCCCAAAGTCTTACTTGTGACATGATCAAAGTCTAAAGGTAATCCCACACCATTATCGCTAAAAACCATTGTGATCGTTCCGTTATTTTGTTCTTCGATATTGATATGAATAGTATTGGAGAGAGACTTCTTGGGAAAAGCATACTTCAAGGCATTTGTGATAATTTCATTGATAATTATTCCACATAATACCCCTTGATCTAAATTTAATCGTATTTCATCAATTTCAATTTCAACAAGAATTTCTGATTTAGAAATTTGGAAAGATCGAAAGAGAAAATCAACTAATTGAGTAACATACTGATCCAGATTAATAAATTCCATATCGTTTGAACCATATAATATTTCGTGGATCATTGCCATTATTTGAATTCTATTTTGGAAATCTTTGTTTGCCTGAATAATATCTGTCGATATATCGCTATTTTTTTGCAATCTTGCTAAGCTTGAAATTATTTGTAAATTATTTTTAACACGATGATGAATTTCTTTTAGGAGTATTTCCTTGTCTTCTAACGATTTTTTTAAATTTATTCCTTCCTGCAATAACTCGTCATCAATCCGTTTCCGTTCTCGAACCATAAGATTGATACTTTCTACTATGGACTGAAGATCTGTTTGAGTTTTGGTGGCAATAACATAATTTAGATCTCCCTTGGCTATTTCATTCACACCTTGAACAATTTCATTAATGGGAGCTGTGAAAATTTTTGTGATGACTATTACTATGATTAAAATCACACTTACTATAAGCAAATTGGCGAAAATAAATTGAATCCGTAATTCTAATAATTCTTCTTCAATCAAATTGTTATTATATGTAATTTCTACGATTTTTGATATATTACTCGGATAATTCGGATCACTCAAGTCAACAAAAATATATTTGATCAATTGACCTGTGGTCTCATTTTTAAATTCATATTTGTTTCCAGTTTCATAGACAGATCTTACGATATCAAATAATTCTGGAGATGGTTGAAAATCCGAAAGTCCTTCTTGATACGCCAAACGGTCGAAGATCCGGATATTTTCTAAGTAGGGATCTAAGGGAATTAATTTATCTGCAATGTTTAAATAATTCAATTCATCAATTGTAGAAGAGAATTCATCCGAAACTAACCCTAATTCCAATAAATACTGATGATCCGGTGTAGGCATATAAGCAAATTTTCGTAATATCCCAGTTAGTGTTTCTGTGGTGATTCGATCAGACACAAACTGATCACCTTGTCGAATTTCTGTTAATATCGCAAAAAATGTGGTTAAATTGGAGAAATCCAAATATAGATCTGTTTTATAGGTTGTAGCTATAATAACTCCCGAAGCATTAATAATATATAAATCGTATTTAAATCCAATTTCCGACCGGAGTGCTGTTAAATTCATTTCGGCTGGATTTGAACCCGATGCATTATATGCAGCTTCAAACACTTCAAATGCATCAATCATGTTTTGTTCTAAAGATTTTTCAAAAATTTTCCAACCTTCATCTACCAATTTTATTGTACTAGTGATTTCATACTCACATCTTATTTTCGACTGTTCAAAATCTGCCTCCGCCCTATTTTTGCTATTGGAATATACAAAAATTGAAGTAGCTACAAAAACGGGCATAAGAACTAAAATAAATGCGACTATTAGATTCGTTTTGTAGGAAAAATTATGAAACATTTTTTTGGTAGGGAATTTCATAAACTGCAAATTAACTAGAACGATGATCCTTATGAATTTTATTTGTTAAAAAAAAAAGATAAAAAAGGCGGAGGTGGCTTATAACTAAAAAATATTACAAAGCTTTTAGTAACGAGATGGTTTTGAAATCATTTTTGATAATATTAGCTAATTTACTATTAAAAAGTTCATTTGCTTTATTTTCTTTTAAATAATGATCAATTTTTAATAAAGTATCAATTGGTTTCATTTTGATAATAATCCGACCTTTGGTCGATGAATCGTATGAAATGTTTGATCTTGAAAGAATTTGGACAATTTTTTGCATTTCTTCTTCATTTTGAGGGATGATGGTTGTATTTCGGCGAGGAAATTGCATGGAATAATAGGGTGCGTGTTTTAGGAACATTTTTTTCACTTTTATGATAAACCATATTTTGTAATCTATAGATATAAACAACGAGAAATCACTAAAAACACCAAGGACTTTTGTTATTTTTTAGATTACTTGAAAAAGCGGGGAAAAAATAACGACAAAAAAAGATTTTAAAAATTATTTTCTAAGAATTTAAGGTTTCCAAAATTTCATTTGCATCAACAAGGTTATCTACAACATTTTGATGGAATTTGCCTTGAATTTTTATGGAATCTGATAGAGCTTGCGATAAAATCGTACTTTTCTTCTTTTCGTATTCTGCAGCCACTTTTTCTTTTTCTTCTTGTTTTATTTTTAATTGATCAAAACAATTTGCTACTTCTGTTGCTGCATTATCAATCTCACCTGGTTTCATTTTCTCAGGTGTTTTTTCAAATTTTTGATGTTTTTTCTCGAGAGAGTTTTTTGCCTTCAGATGGTTTTTTTGAGCCTTTTCTTCCTCTTTAATAACATCTTGTAAAGCTAACCAATCTTGTACTAATCCTTCTAATGGTTGAATGAATTGAGCATTCAATTCTTGAGTCATTTCTAACCGTTTTGCCTCTATGTTCGCAAAAATCTCATTAAATGGTTTGGAAATTTCCTTAAATTTCTCTGAGGATTCTTCCATCAGGATTTTCAGTGCTGTTGCTTCTTCTTTTTTATCTTCACTTAATTTTTCGTGAGATTTACTTGAATCTTTAGCACTTTTTATAACTTTTGTCAAACTTGAACTCATAGTTTGAAGTTTATCGGAAACCGATTCAAAGGAATTTTTTAACTTATCTTTAAAACCCATAACTGTCACATCAATTATACATTGAATTGCTTAGATAAATTAAATGGTATAATCTATATAATTTCAACGGATTGATAGGTTCTAATTCATTTAATGATAAATAAAAAAAAAATCGCATGAATTTTTAATTTGCTATCTCTGAAAGGATGTTCTTATTTCTAAAAATATTGGGGATCATTAATGCAATTGGTTTGGAATATTTATATCAAAATAATGAAAAAATTACAATGTGCAATTCGAATCGAAGCTATATATCCAATGTCTATACATTTTTTCATGAACAATTTTCCAAATATAGGTGTGTTCCTTTAATATTACCAGATTATTTATTTAGTGTGAATCAACATATCATTAAATATCACTTCTTCATGACATTTTTGATAATTTCATTATCATCTCCCAGTTTTCTTTCTTTAAACTTATCTAGTTCTACTTTTTCAACTATTCCTCTAACGGCTCATCTTCATCAAGCTGCGGACTATGAATATATTTGGGATGAATTTAGTGATGCTCCGGGTGATATTGCTGGGGATGATATTCTCCAATTTGGACCTTCCTTCGGGAAATTTCACAATTATACAGAAATTATTGAAAAATTAACGGATCTTGAATCTTCATTTCCAAACTATTGTGAGGTATTTACTATAGGTAAAACTCATCTAAATCATGAAATCTATGGGATTAAACTCACAGATAAGATGTCTGTAAATTCCAAAGAAGAAATTCTTATCGTGGCTCAACATCATGCTCGGGAACAAATCACTGTTGAAAACGCCCTGTATTTCATGGATAGATTGATTTTTGATGCACAACAACAAGATTTTGATGCGTTGCACACCTTAAGTTCCCGAGAGATTTATATAATCCCGTCATTAAATATTGATGGAGCGATGCTCATAAGTATCAATCCTTGGCAACGGAAAACAACCAGTGGGATGAATTTACCAAAAGATGTGTACGAATTTTCCAACCTTGAATTAACAGATTTGAACAATAATGGGTATATTGAAGCCTATTATACAAAGACTGATCAAATTGAAGGATCAATTACTGGTTATGAAGGTATAGATATGAATAATGACTCCATTGTCGGTGATATTGTGATGAAAGGAACGGATCCAAATCGAAATTATAATTACGGTTTTGGAGATCTTTCTTTTTCCTCAAAAGATCAAAATTCATTTATCTATTCTGGCGAATATGCCTTTTCCGAAGATTGCACAAAAAATTTAAAGAATTTCATTTCTAAACACTCTTTCAAAACTGCTGTTTCACTGCATTCTGGCATTCAAGCGATATACTACCCATACATTAAAAATCAAAAGGGAAAAGAAAAATTTGATCTATCCAATTACTTTAATGTAACTCGATCTTTGGAGATTAAACTAGGTTTTCATTCTGGAGCTATGAGAAATCCTGCAGGTTTATTTGCTCCGTGGATGTATTGGAAACATTCCGAAAATCGTTTAGCATATTGTTTAGAAACTTATGGAAATGAATCAGCATACCGTTCTTCCTTCAATGAAAGCACTGGAATTTATAGCGATACAGGTATTTGGGATTTCTTTAATCCTGCAGCTGATAAGGTTATTGATAATTCTGCATTGATTTATCGGGGATTATTTTTCTTAGCGAATTATGATAATCCAGAACCTGAAAGGAAATCTCCAATTCTCTATATTATTCTTGGAGGATTTGCTTGTCTTTCTATCGGTCTTTTTGTAATGAGAAAAAAAGGGTTGTTTAGAAGAAATCTGACCGTGTAATAATACCTGAAACTTTTCCATTCATATCTAAAACCATTGCGGCAGAAAAATGACGCATGAGATCTCGCATCTGACTTATGGGGGTGGTTTCAGAAAAGGCAGGTAATGGCCCTTCCATGATTTCTTTTACCATTGTGTCTTTTGATTTTTTAGTATTTTCCATCCGGAGCAATATTTGTGAAGTGATTACTCCTACACAACGGTCGTCTTCAATGACAGGAAGCTGATCTACATCTCCTATTTGTCTAAACGCTGTGCTCAATGTATCTAAAGGATGCAAGGAACGTAACTTACTTTTTTTAGTGGCAATATTTCGAATAATAGGTGGATTTTTGTCTTGTTTCAACAATTCTTCATTTAAAACATGAAAGATTAAGGAGGCGATTTCATAGGAGGGTATCTGTTTATTTGATTCAATTTTGGCGATATAGGATTGTCCAATCCCAACTGCATCGGCAAGTTGCTTTTGGGTCCATTTAAGCTTTTCTCGTATGATTCTTACATTGCTTAACTTCGGAACTTCCATAATTTACTAAAAGAAAAAAGCTTTAAAAAATTATTCCTATTATGAATATAATCTGTGGGCAATTATTCCTATTAATTCCAAAAAATGCCTTTGGGGCATATAATATGACAATTTTCTTATATAGATAGGAATTCTTACATAGATTTGAAGTGAAATTTTAATGACCTTGGAAACTTTACTACATGCGAGAAATATTTCAACCTTTCCTACCATCGAAGAAACTTTCAATTTATGGCAATCTATCTATTCAACCCAATATGAGGTTCTTTATCACCTAAAAATTCTTCAACGTATTTTTGATCACTTAAATTTATATCAAGATAGTTCCTTGGAATCTACTCCTCTACTTTCAATTTGTTGGAAAGATGGAAGACGCTATCAATTTGAATGGGCTAGAACAATGAATGGGGATCCGGGATATTTTAAAGAGTTGGGTTATAAAAATTATCAAGAATTTTATGACTTGACTCAAGCTAAGAGAGAAAACTTCTTGTCGCAAGGAATTCTTTTATTTAAGCAAATCTTTTTAGAAAAAATTAATCTTGAAGGGAGTGTTGACGAGTTTCTTTTGAATGTTAAATCTTTTCATAAGTCTTTGCATGATCTTGCTACTGACACTCTAAATTGAGTGTGAAATTTTGGTTTTAAGTATATGTATTTTGAAAATGTCCCTTTTTTATATAAATTTTCTTAAGTTAATATCACTATAATTCGACTATGAACTATTCAAATATTAGACCCTTTTTTACATCTTTCCCCTTGATTTATCTTGCAAATTGTGAGGGCGATCAACCCCATGTACGTATGGTTTCATTAATTTCTTATCAAGAACAGTTGTGGTTTTGTAGTGTCAATGGTCGGCCAAAATGTGAACAACTCCGGAAAAATAACAAAGTAGAATTTAGTTTGGTTGCCGAAAATGAAGATGGTTTTCACAATATTCGTGCTATTGGTAAAGCACTTGAAATTCACGACCCCGCAATAAGAGAAGATCTCTCGATTGAGATTCCTTTTTTCCAAGATTATTGGTCGGTATCAACTGATCCTAATTTTGTGCTCTATCAATTGGATCTTAGTCAAGTTGAATATCATCCTCCAGGGGGGAAAGAATATTTTATATTAAATGTAAAAACTGATGAATCTGAAAGGTTTATCAAGAATTACCGAAAAAAGTTGCAATAATTACTTCTTGTCCAATTTTTCCCTCTTTTTTTCATTTTCAAAGATACTTCCTGTGGAATATAGAGTCTCTTCTACTCGTAAATGAATCTGTCCGTTGGATGCAGTTGTGATTGCATTGCTAAGGGCTTTCAAAATACGTTTAACTAATAATTCGAACTTATCATGCAATTCTTCTGCCATTGTGATATTTTTATTTCTTAAGGCGACATCTAATTCCTGAACCAAACTCGGAATTAATTGGGGATCCGCAATGGTTTCGCGAATATCGATGATTGTTTCATCAGTGTGGTAAAATGGATCTGGAACATCCATTTGAGTAAAGATTAAATTACACACAAAAAGAGAAGATTTTAAACTTCTCATAATATAATTTAATGGTGAATTTTTGGCAAGACTCAGATATCCGCGGATTTCTTCTAGCTTTTCAGTGCCAATACTATATAGAACGTTATGTTTGGAATGAGAAAACTCCTTTTTTGGGGTTATAATATTAAAATATTCCGTTAGGTATTTATAATATTCTTCGAATACCACAGTTTCCAAGGTTGTATCTGGTTCTATTTGCAATAAAGTCATTTTTTGAAGAATAAAATCATTTTCTTTCAGTTTTGTGAGAATTTTCTTTAAGATCAGGAATTTGACCTTCAGCCGATCTACAGCAAAAAAAGCAGGTATTCGAGATTCAGAATAGGCATTTACATTTCCCATTCGTTTTCGATCGCTGTTATCTCGTGCATTTAATCTTATGGGCTTAATTTTTTCAAAGGATACAAAAAATCTTTCAACAATATTTCGATAAAGGCTTTTTTCAGCGATTCCTAAAAGATTGCTTAATTCGTTGACATCCATCATTGAAAACGCTCCTTTTTCAATTGAATCATAGGAATAATTGATTAAATAGAGTGAAACTAACATTTCAATTTCATAGACTGCTCGGAATGGGATAAAAACCTTATTTTGATCAGTAATTAAGCGATTATTCTTTGAGGAAATGATTGCATAATTTTCATATTGGGAATATTGATCGAGTTTTTCATCTAAATCGCCCATGTATCTTTTATTTTCAAAGGTGGTAATAAAAGTGATCATAAGAAAAGAAGGAGGTTTTTTTTAAACTGAAGGATTTTAAAGTTATTTAAGAAGAGAATTTAAAAAAGAGTTTTTTTTGGTATTCAAAAAGGATTGTCTAATTTTGTTCTGGTTCTTGTGGTTTGCGTGGTCCTAAAACAATTTCCATTGAACTGACATTAGAAACTTTATGGTCATCATTCTGTAAGTGTTCCGTTGAAATCTTTATGTCTTTATAAAAAGCACTCGGATAAAATTTATTGATGAGAATTTCTGCCACATCGACTGCATGGGAAATTGCTCTGCCGCGTGCTTTAATTGTACAATCTTCGTTCTTGTTTAAGATTACCATCGCCGCCATAACGTAGTTCATGGTCGGACGCTTTCCTATATACACACTACAATCATTATCCTCCCGTCTGTGCGCTATTCTATCTCGATCGTGTTGTCGAGTATCTCTATGTTCTTCACCCATTCATCTTTTCACCGTTGTTATGTAAAAACCCATCACTTGTAGCATCAAACACCAATACATGCATTCAGAAGAAAAATTCCAGATAAATTCGGATCTTTCTAATCTGATCAAAGAATAAGTTATATTTAATTATATGTCTATCCAAATACTAATTTCTTTATAAGGATAAACTATTTAGGAATAAAACTACATGTTTCTGATGTGACAGATTTCGAAACTCAAACAAAGATCGAACTCGCTCAAAGTAAAATTTTGGAAGATCCAGACAATTCTAAACTAATATTTGAAGAAATTTTAAGTAAAACTGGATCACAATTGGTCAAATCAAGATGTTTGAATGGATTAGCAAAAATTGATTGGGATAAAGGTTTGAGTGAACTCGCTTCTGAAAAATATGAGAAAAGTATTCAGATTTGTCAAGATCATAATTATCGTCTTGAATTAGTTGAAGCCTTAATTGGGAAAGCAATAATATTGATTTTTCAAGGAGAAAACGATGCGGGTATCAACTTATGCAATGACGCTCTCGAAAAATTAACAAATAAAGACGAAATTTTATTAAAAGTTCGTGCAAACAATTCTTTGGCGCATGCTTTCTATAACAAAGGTTCTATTGAAAAATCGTTAACTTATTATTTAGATAATCAAAAAATTCTCGAAGGTTATGATAAATATGATTATGAAAAAGCACGGATTTCAAATAATATCTCGATGTCCTACGTTTCACTTGGGAAAATAGAAGAAGCTGCAAAATATTTTAAAATTGCCTATGATATTTGCAAAAAATTAAAATTCAATAAGGGAATTGTTGTTGTTTCCAATAATCTTGCCGAATCACTTATTTTACTCGGAAAACATAATCAAGCTAAAGATTATTTCTTAGAAGGTATCCAAGTTGCTCATGATAATGATATTCATGATGTTTCAATTGAAATAACCTATGCTGGATATTTGACGGAGCAAGGTAAATTTGCAGAAGCTCATGAAATTTTTGAGAAGTTAGAAAAAACATTTTCTATGACTAAATATCAAATACAAAAAATTGATCTATATTCTCAATTTGCAAATTTCTGGATCTTACGTGGAAATTTTGAGGAAGCTAAAAAACAACTTAAGCTCGCTTTAGATACTATTGATAAATCAGAATTGACGGAGCAGCGTATAAATATTCTAATTTCTTTGGCTCAAGTATATCAGGGTCTAATGGATTCTAAGAAATCATTTGAATATTTGATTGAAGCAGATAAATATGCGTGGGGGCGTAATTCCGAAGTTGGTGCTGCTCAGGTGTTGATAGAGAAAGGAAAAATAAATATTGAAAAGCATCAATATTATGAGGCTGAATTAGCTCTAAATAGAGCCTTTTGGATATCTGAGAAAACTCACCATAACGGTCTCCAATTAAATGCCAAAATATTACTGGCTCAGAATTATTTAATCCAATATAAGAAGACAAAGGAAAAATTATTGCTCCAAAAAGCATCTAAAAATATTGAGGAATCGTTATTTTTCTCGAAATCAAAAGGATTAGTTCCAAAATATGTTACATTATTAATTATTCAAGGTGCACTCTACAATATAAATATGCAAACGGAACAAGCGATTCAAAATTTCACTGAAGCAATAAAAATCTCTTCGGAGAGTTCACTTGAAAATTTAAAACGAATTAGTGAAGAATTTTTAGCATTAACTTCAGGACAATATACTCAAGAAAATAGTCTGAAAGATGAATCTGATCAACTTTTTTTAGCATTAGCTGTTGATGAGATCAAGAAAACTACTGATTCCCATTATTCATCTAGCATAACGCTCAAAGATTTACAAGATACCTTTATGGTTTTGTTTAAGGTTGATGAAGTGATGGGACCGATGGTATTGAAAGCAAATAATCTTGATCCAGAAGATCCCCTTTGGTTTAAAGATTTAATCTTATGTGGGAGTCTTTATACATCTGCATTGGGTCAAGGACAAACGTACCATCAAGGATTATTTGGGATTTTGCCCTTTGGTCAACGAAACCTTCGATCCTTAATTTTTGCGATAACATTAAATGATTCTTCCCAAAAACAAGAAAGACAGCATAAAAAAGCATATTTTCTCTTTACATTAATTTTTTCGGAGAAATTAAAACCATTTTTCCAAGATCGTCAGAAACTTGAATCCATTTTTCAAGAAGAGATAGAAAATGTCGGTGATATTAATTTGATTGATGAAAAATGGCTCGGAGATCTTAGAAAAAAAATCTTAAATATCTTTTCTAAGGATTTCAATTTGTCCTTTGAAATATCCAATTAATAATAGGGAGAAGTATCATCATTGGATGCTTTTTGAATGGCTCCCCAAACATCATCGACTCCCTCATTATATTTAGCGGAGACTGGGATCATGTTGGAAATCACTTCAAATTCTTGAAATACTCGGTTGATGGCCAACGAAAATTCACGAAGCATCCCTTTCTCCATTTGTTCTGTTGCCATTGCTAAGGAGTAATCGTCTTGAGTCCAATCTAAAATCATATCTAAGCGTTCTTGGCTGAGGAGATCTTTTTTAGTGAGTAAATTAATTTGACTTAAATTGGAAAACCGATATTGGACTGAAGCAGCTAGTAAAACGGTTGAAATAAACCCATTTGGTCGTTGACAGAGGTTACTATCATAACAAAATAATATATTACGCTTTGCTTCTCCAAAACCCAAAGCATTTGCGATCATAGGGCCAGTATTTCGAAATGAGAATAATTCCATTTGTCCTGGAGTATCAATCAGAATGATTTCAGGGTCATTGTACTGGTTGATTTCATATTTTAAGTCCGCGATATATTTGGTCATTCGATCTGTTGCTTCAATCATGGCTCCATTTGGACCTAAACCTGTTTCTTGAACCACTTCATCGACGGTGATATAGTCTTGAATGTCAATATCTGGGGTGTAGGGTAACTTTTGAACCGCTGGATCAAGATTCATGGAAATAACAGAGATTTCTTTATTGTAATTCTGCAAATAGTCAATTAAACCTTTAGTAAGGGTGGTTTTACCAGATCCTGCTGGACCAATGATATATTGTATCAGCATACATAATCATGTGATACATTTCCAAATAATTTTTTGTTTTAATTCTTCAAGTTTTGAAGCCTCGATAATTTAAAAGAAATTTAGCAATTTGTAGGAGACCCTTTATATGATTGAAATTTAAAGAACCATATCCAAATTCACTCTTGCTTCTTGAATTTCACCCATATCACGATTTTTAAAATTTTCAAGTGATAAATTTTGAATTTTTCTTTCCTCACAAATATTTAACATTTCTTTTCCATAATAGATATCTCAATATGTCTTTTCCATCTTTTCGAGTGAAATCGAAAAAAAGGTATAAATGAAATGAGATGAAAAGATATATTTGAACACCACTAGAATGTTGAGCGATCCCGATCATGACTTTAAAAAGCAATAAATATCAATTTTCAAAAGAAGAACTCGATGAGCTTCTTTTCGATTATAATAAACAACCGGGAGCTCTTCCTGATAGTTGTCCAAAAAAAGTTTCCATTTGGGATGAGACTTTACGGGATGGGGAACAAACTCCAGGGGTATTTCTAACCCTGGATGAAAAAATAGCTATTGCGCAAGCATTAGATGAGATTGGGACGGCCAAAATGGCTGTGGGTTTTCCTGCAGTTTCAAAATCCGAAGAAAATATTGTAAAGAATATAAATGCTCAAGGGTTTTCAACTTCAACCGTTTTAGGAATTGCCCGTCCAAAAAATTCTGATATTGATGCATGTATGCGGTGTGATTTAGAAGAAATTGTTATTTTCATGCCCATCAGTGATTTACATCTAAAAATTTTCAAGTTGACCCAGAAGGAGCAAATTTATCTTATCCAAGAGGCTTTCGATTATGCTAGAGATCATGGGTTGAAATTCAATTGGGTTTCAGAAGATGGGACACGGGCCCAACCTCATCACTTACTTAAAATAGGACAGTTAGCATTATTAAATAATGCAGAATCCATAATTATTGGAGATACAGTAGGTATTTTACAACCCGACACTACAAGATATTTAATTGAATGGTTGAAAAAAGATTTAGGGTGGCCCTTTGATACAACTGAACTTGGTATTCACACTCACAATGATTTTGGACAAGCCGTTTCCAACACTTTAACTGCTGTTTATCATGGAGCCACATTACCTCATGTTTGTGTGAATGGATATGGTGAACGGGCTGGAAATGCTGCTTTCGAAGAAGTTGTTATGAATCTCGAGGGAATGGGGATAGATACTGGTATAAAAATTGAAAAACTCACTGAATTATCAAAATTAGTCGAAGAAAAGTTTGTGTTGCCTTTAAGTGCTCATAAGGCCATAGTAGGAAGCAATGCTTTTAGTCATGAAAGTGGGTTACATATCAATGCTATGTTAGCCCATCCTGCTTCTTACGAACCAATTAATCCAAAATGGGTTGGTCAACAACGACGTATTTATCTTGGGAAATTTTCTGGTTCCAGTTCTATTGTGAATGCGCTTGAAACAAAGCTTAAAATGAGTGATATCCACCTTCCTAAGGAAATTATTAGTGCAATCCTAAGAGATGTCAAAAATCTGCAAGAAGATTCTTCCAAGGAAGAAAAACGGGAGCTATTTCACCAAACAAAAGTATTGGTTGAAAAAATACGGGCGGGAATTAGTGATACAGAATTCTTTAAAATCGCTCAAAACCGTGCTGGAGATTATTTAAAAGGTACTTGGGCAGATCCCCAAGAAAATGGATCAGATAAAAAGAATCAAGAAACTTAATCGAATCTATTTTTTCCAAAACAATAACCTTATAAGAAAAAACCTTAAAAACAATAATATTGCCTAATTTGTTTATCGAAAGCTAAATCAGTTCTTATGATTTCAATTTCTTTTAAATAGATAAAGGATAAAGCATTTCTTGAACTTGTAAAACTTCAAACTAGGAATAATCAAATATGAAAACAATCTTTCCAGCATACGGCTTAGGTGAATTTCGTGAAAGTAAACTCACCAAAAACATAGTAATACAAAGATATGGAGAACCCGATGAATTAATCCTTCACAAAAATTACTCCACTCAAATGAAGTATACTTCTTTAGGGAAATGTTTCTACTATCAAGAAAATGCCGAAGTTGATGATCCTCCAATAATAACTCTTGGTTTTGTTCATCCTTTTCAAGGAAAAACAGAAGATGGAATAATATTAAATAGAAGCACCATGGATGATGTTTTTAAAATCTATGGGCGAGAAAATTGGTTGACTGCTGATGGTTCCCAATATTTTTGGGTGGAGCATTCAGGAATATCATTCTACGTTTTGCGAAATAATATTGAACATCCCTTTCCTTTTGAAGAACAAAATTATATAAAATCTACTATCATTCGAATTACCGTACCTATAACAACTCGACCAGATGATATCATATTAAATGAAGCTGGTACTTTGGTTAATAATGCTGAAGATTATTGTGTTGATGGAACTCTCCACGAAATAATTTTTGATCAAGAACGAAGTGAACGCTTATGTTCGAAGTGTGGACTAATTGTTCAAGAGAGAATTATTTCCATGGCCTATAGTGGTTCTCGTGCGTTTTCCAAATCTGAACAAGATAAACGTCAAACACATGGTTCGCCCGTGAATCCTTTGATTCCTGATCTACAAATGGCGACAATGATTGACAAAAAAGCTCCGATGCCGGAAGTACTCCGAAAAGCGGTTAAGTGGGATAGTCGTTATTCTTGGAAACAAAGAAATATGATACAAGCAACCAGTGAAATCAAACGAATTGGAGAGTTATTAAATTTACCAAATCATGTGAAGGTATATGCTATTCAACTTTATCGGAAAGCTTTTCAACTTGGATTGCTAAAAGGGCGAAGTATTCGTGCCATGGTTGCTGCATCGATTTATTACGCTTGTGGAGCTGAACAAGTCCCTCGCACTTTGCAAAATATTGTGAATTGCAGTGATTCGACTTTCCATCAAATTACAAAGTGTTATCAATCTTTAATCAAAGAACTTAATTTACAGAGTCCAACAATTAAACCGGGTTTATTGGTTAGCAAATACATCGCTGAATTAGAATTGAATCATCAAGTGGAAGTACTTGCCCAAAAAATTTTGATCAAATATGAAAAAGTCTATTCATTAAGTGGGAAAGATCCAAAGGGGTTAGTGGCAGCCGCATTATACGTCGCTGCTCAACACAATAAAATTAAAGTCAGCCAAACAAAGATTTCGCGCACAGTGGGAATAACTGAAGTTACTTTACGCAACCGGTTGCGTGAAATGCAAAAATTCATACGAAAAGTAAAATAACAGTTGTTTTTTCCTTTTCTTCATAAGGTGTAAAAATACATCAAAAAAAGGCTTAAGTTTAGTGTTTTAAGCAGATAAGCCGATAAAAACAATGGAGTCTCCCCGAAGGATAATCCGGTCTAAATCTTCACTTTTTTCCTCTAAAGTTTTTTCTTCATCATCTAATCTAACGTTATATGTATAGTGAACTTTTTCAAGAAGAACGTTGAGATGGGAATCATAGGATTTTAATTGTCCTTTGAATACCTTTTGGCGTTTACACTTAATTAAAATTGTTTTTCCAAGCGATTTTCCCAAAGTGGAAATTGGATCATGTGCTGCTACGGGTGGAGTCATTTGAAACTTATCCTTTACCTTGTATCAATAGTAAAAATAATATACATTAGTTAGTTGGATCTGTAATAAAAATCCTTCCAACCGTTTTTTGAAATATGATCATTTTCATCATTTCCAAGGAGTTTGTAATAATTGACATGAACTACAAGCAATAACATCTCCCTTTGGAGGAAAAATATTCATCATTTTTTTACAGCGTATACAATTCATGTCGATGAGTTGGTCCTGATCCGTGATTAAACGTTTAGAGCGCAATTTGCCGACCAAATTAAAACATAATTTTCGAATTAAATTGGCAACAATGGTTTCATATATGGCACAACAATAGAATGCCAAGACATTATTTTTACACTGCGGAACTAACAAAATTCTATATGCTTCTTGGGATGGATTGTGAAATTTAGCAAAGAAAAATACCATTTGAGACTGGTCCTTCTCCACTTTTGAAATGAGCTCGAATCCCATTTC
The DNA here is from genome assembly GCA_025839675.1 of Candidatus Lokiarchaeum ossiferum. GTDB lineage: Archaea > Asgardarchaeota > Lokiarchaeia > Sigyniarchaeales > Promethearchaeaceae > Lokiarchaeum > Lokiarchaeum ossiferum. The sequence goes on along the minus strand of CP104013.1, from coordinate 2,284,513 downwards.
TTTAGACACCTCGATCATATTTTGGAAAGCAAGATTAGTATCAGCAAAATTGGTGATTCCAAACGATTGAATTCGTCGATTCACATGTTTGGATTTCATAAATGTCTTTACCATTTTTGGATCACATTTCTCGGGAGTGAAAACTGGTAATGTTTGATCTACATTGATGTTCTCCAGGCGAATAAATCGAGCATATCCTTCAAAATTCTTATAACGCATATAACCATTAACACTCAATTCATTCATCCTCTTACCAAAATCAAAAAAGATAATGATTTTTTTTTGAAGTGCTTTTTTAATTGTCCCTAATTCCACTTCACAATAATTTTCTTCAATTTTTAATGGAATATCTGGTTGAATTCCGGAGATATGAAAATAATTCTCGAAATTGATACGTAATATAACTGCTTCTATTAATTCAGGGGAAATATTGTTAATATGGACGTGAAGTGCTACTTTTTCACAAGCAATATCAAAATACATTTCCACTGAAATCAAATCTTTTTGATTTGTTTCTTTAACTCGTGAATAGGCGGGATTACTATCAGTATCTTGAAAATCATTATCATTTTCCAGAGCGGATTCAGCACTTTTCCGTAATTCGTCTAAGTTAAATTTGGAAACATCCCAATCCATAATTTCTTGAATTGAACAATCTTGAAGATTTATTTCATTATCAGAACTACTAAAGTTCAGAAAAATTGAGCCGGTTTCACTCGCTTTTAGAAACCCGAAGATTTTTCCTTGATAATATAACCGGATTATTGCTTGTCTAACTTGTTGATCATCAAGTTTAAATTCGTCCTTCAAAATTTCCAAACTCAATCGTTTGTGACTCAACATATATTTTGCGATATACGCTGCAATGGATAAATCTCCAAAATTGTCCATATTTTCCCTCTCTTAAGCTCGACAAAAACGTAATTATTTTCTCTAATCTATATATATCATCAATTCCCTTAAATAAACAATGTTTTATTGATAAATGATTTATATTGCTATAATGGCAGAGGAAAATGAAATTAATTTAACCAAAGTGATAAAAAAACTGTATGAAAGTAAAACGATTGCTCCATCATACAAAACCTCACATATAATATATACAATCATGTTTCTGGGAAATCAAGAAAAGGGTATTGGGCGTTATCGTATAAAAGATGAAGTAGGGTTGGGTGAAGGGGCAATGAAAACTCTGCTTAATCGATTAAGGGATGAAACGGTCATTAAGGTTGAAGTTCAACGCCAAAAAGGGCATGTTTTGACTGATTCTGGTCGCATTCTTTCTAATCGACTAAATTCAATGTTTCATTTTCCCGAACCACTTGAAAATCGTGATAATAATTATGTTGTTGGGAAGTGTGCAAGTTATACAATTATTAAATGTGCCTATTTAAAAGAAGACTATTCTATAGGAATTCAACAAAGAGATGAAGCTATTAAGATTGGTGGCACTGGTGCCACATGTTTAACTTTTGACGGTAAAAAACTTATATTTCCTGGAAAAGATCATTTTTCTCCCAATATTCAAGGACTAAATATTAAAGGCATAAAAAAAAATGATTTGGTACTCATTGGAGGTGGAAATACCCCTCAAAAAGCCAATCTCTCCGTTTTTGCAGCGGTTCTTTCTCTTTTGAAGCTGCAGTTGTAAATTATAATGTTAATTTAATTTCTGATGAGATCGTTGGAAATACATCAACAAAATTACTATAAAACATTTTTCGGAGGACATCTTCGTTCATTTCTTCTTCGAATAATTCAAAAGTATTACTTAATCCGAATAAGGAACTTTCTTGTAATCCCAACCCGCTGTCGAAGATGATTCGATCAGCGTATGAATAGTTCTTATATATTCGTAGTGCTTTTTCAGGTGCTACAGCTTGTTGTCCTACTGTAATTCCTGCTTTAATATCATCATCATGCGACCGTAAAACGAGTTGCAAAGTTTCCTCATCACAATGATCAATTATAGCCCTTGAAATATTCGCTTTTTTCAGTTCTTTTAAAATTATGGATGTATTCGCGACCTTATCTCGTTTTGGCGCTGCAATAATCACTGGTAAGTTATATTTGCTCGCAAGTGCCAACTGACGTTTCATCGTTGTATATTCATCCTTTGTTCCTTTTCCCATTCCAATTTCACCAATTCCAACTACCTTCTTCTCTCGAATATAGTCTTCCATAAACATCAAAGCCTCATCTAAGACTTTTGGATTAATTTTCGCAACAGCTGGAATTCCAATGACAACGTGTAAATTAATATTGAATTTAGCACATCGTTTCACATCTTGAATATTCCATTCAAAAAAATCTCGATAAGATTTCGCACTAGATGGATTTAAGGGGAGAACCATTGATGTTATCATATCTCTCAATCCAATGTGGCGTAACATTTTAAGATCTCCGATCGTCCTATATATTGAATGGATAATATCTAGTCGATGGCCAACTCCAAAGCCTTTCGTTGTATTTTTCCGAAACATAAATAATGATTATACATTTTCCAATATAAGAACGATGCTAAATCATACTTCAGTCAGAAGTGGCCATCAATATTCTGCTCAAAAAATAGAATCCAAAGACCTTTGGGTTGAACTGGGGGGTGTAAGAAGTGATATTTACAAAATAGATTCATTTCTGCTAAATGGGCCAAAATCCAAAGATGAATCACCAGATGCATACATTAGTACCCACCTTAGCTATTCTTTCCTTGAAATTACTCCTAAAGATTCAATCCCAGAAGATAATATTAGTATCACTCTTGATCCATCCCTAACGGATCAAGAACAAATTTCTATCCTACAATCCAAAAAAAAAAGTATTGAATTTGGATTCCAATGCAAGATTAGTTCCACCCGATTCAGCTCTTTTCAAGAAGGGTGGCTATATCGGCATGTAATTTCAATTTTAAATCAAATTGAAGGAGTGGAATTTCAATCTTACAATTATCTTCCCACTCTTCGTCTTCATAGTCAATTATCTATGGACTCTCTCTCGTCCAAATTAACTCACCTTTTTCAACATTTAATAATTTCAATGAAATCCAAATTCTCAGAGATAGATCACATTGATATTGTATTAAAAGTTGGGTCATTTTCTGTACAAAAAACGAGACAAGAGGCAGAATCCGTTATAGTGGAAAAACGAAAGAGTGCTACCCAAAAAGTTATACCCTATTCTCCAAGTACTGATAAAGGCTCTCACTTTCTTGCATTCACATTTGATCAATCTATTGCACCCTATGCAGCCATAATTCTTACTCCTTGGACTTGTGATCCTGCCGGCTATCTCTTTTATTCTGATTTTTCACCCACACATTTTCCTAAAGATTTGCTTACCAAGTACGGAATCATATTTCATCCATTAGGAGAATTGCTTAATTCGGTTACTGGTGAATTTAGAGGGATTAATTCTTATTTTGCCCAATTATCTTTTCAATCCATACTGCGAGTAGAATTGTTTGGTCTTGAATATCCATTACCGGGGAGTATTAATTCGGATGTAATAATCTTCCCTATTCCAGAACATCATGGGTTGGGGGTTCTCAATTCGTCTTATATTAACAAAATTTTCCAAAAGCTCTCTTATCCTAAATTGAAAGAACAATATGCCGAAGGTCATCAATATCCACAATTTCAAGTCTTATCACAAGTAGAATTACAGACTCGTCTCAGCCAATCTCCTGATTTGCTTCTATCGAAGATTGTTTGGATGAACTCTACACTTTTGGATGTTCTCAAAGCTGAATTAGAACAAGTAGATTTATCTCCTATTTTAACCGAAATTCAGACCAAGTCCATTAATGAACTTCCTGGTTTAAAACCATTGGTTGAATTAGATTCAAATTACACGGGTTCTGAAAAAAATAATGTTGAAAATATTGATACATTGGATATACAAATGATCCAAGATCTTCTCCTACAAAAAAAAACCCCTCTCCATTTCAAAAATGCAACGATTACTTTAACTTCTTCAGATGGAAGCACTTATGATGTTGAATTTACAAATCTTCAATTGAAAGCTGATTCCGTGCGCATTTCAAAAAAATAATAAGTCAAATACAGTTTTTTTTTATTCAATAGTTTTAGAATATTTCTTAAAATGACCATTTTTAGTCTGTTGGGTATTACCCATAATATCATCTCGATGAAAGATATCGATGAATTCTGGGGATCAATAATTTGCCAAAAATAGTTAACATTTCCTTTCCTAAAGATGGGACTGAACTTAAATTTTCTTTACCAGATCAAACAATTGAATATATGCAATCTTTGGTTGATCAAGGGGAGTATAGGTCCTTACCAGATGCCCTATCAGCCTTCACTTTAGAAGCCATTAACTTAAATAATCCATACCGTAAAGCGATGAAGTATCCTGTTGATTATCCTTTTCCTTCGGAAAAGTGTCCTGTTTGTAAAAAGGCTGAATTGGAGATTACTCACCCGCAAACTCAATTATTGGGTTATCTGAAACACTGTCCTGTTTGTTATTATTCGTTTCAATCTTGTCCCACATGTTCTACAGGAAATATTTATCGCATCGATAAAGAAGTCCAAGATCACATTGTAGTAATTGAATATTGCACCAATTGTGATTTTGAAAAGGAAGTTATGATTAGTGAGAATTTCCGGTACATTGATTTTCAGTCGATTTTATAAAATCGGTATTCTTCAATATACCAGATATTTTGTAGAAATCAGGTAAAATGATGATTTTTCTTTGAAAGAGGTGAAAATTTTCTCTTCAATTAGAATATCATTTTCATATTTTGGATTATCTTTTCTGAGCGGTTGAAATAGGATACAATGAATTGTTCAAAATCTTCAAAAAGGTCCAGATTTCCATCCCAGTCGATTATTTGATATGGCTGAAAATGTTGAATAAATTGGATTGAGATTTCCTTTAACATTTTTTTCATATTCTTGCGCTTTTTCGTGTGGGTACTCCGAGCAACAATGGTGGTATGATAGTCCGGCAAAAACATGCTCATTAAAAAATTCTTACCCATGGTGATATCATCAATGGCTGTATCGGAACATTGTTTTCCAAATTGATTGATCGCAGTAAAAAAACTCCCAAATAACAATGGATCCATTTTACTATCTACTGCATAATTAAACATACAGGCACCTGATTCATTTAGTATCCAGAGTTCATCCAATTCATCCATGGTTAATCCATCTTTTTTTTTCTCGTTATATATGAATTTGTTTTATTGGTATATCTAAGTTCAATATAATGGTGGTACTTATTTCCTAAAAATGATTTGATTCCATGAGAGGCAAAAAATTTTTGTTGTTATTGTTATTTCAACACCACAAATTCAAAAATTAGTTACTTCATAGATAATTCTTATGCCAAAAAATACAAACAAATTTTTCTTGTTTTCTGCTTTGCTATTTGCTGTTTTATTTAGAAATAAATAATTTTGATTTTCTGCTATTGATTCTCAATGTTAAAACAACTTGTTAAACCAGAAACCCTACTTTTGTTGGAGCTCTAAGCTGTTCAATTTTTTCACTTAATTTGTCAATAAGTTTCTGTTGTTCAATTAAGGCTGATAGCCAAACGTTTTCTGAAATCAAAAATCGCGCCGCTAATGATCCTGCATCTCCATGCATTTTAGCATAGCGCATAATTTGATCAAATAGGGGACGATCTTCTGAGCTGAGTTCTCGTTTGAAATTGATCCATGACTGGATTTCCATATCTAAGGCGGGGCGAAAAGAGGGTAATGTTCTTCCCATAATGGTCATGCTTACTATCACAGTCCATTTTAATGAAGGGGAAGGGTGTTCACATTTTTTAGACTATTTATTGAAGCATGTTGATCAGAATCTTTTTATATATGAATTGGAATAAGGTTATAGAGACAGAGCTGTTGTCAAAAAATTGCAAAAAGGTGAAATTATGTATCCAACCATCTTAATTGATATTTTCGTTCTCATTGGATTATTATTATTTTTAATTTATCTGCTTAAGGGTTATCAGATCTTCAAACTTGGATGGAATTGTGAAAAAACCTTTTTGAAATACTACTTAATTTTTTTTGTCATGGAATTCATTTGGTATTTAGCCAAAGTCATAAATTGGTTCGTTATCTCCACATATATTATTGATCAAAGTTATGAATCCATTGATTTTTCATTACATGAATCTTTTGAAGAAATAAATCTCATTTTGAGTCTTTTTAGCATGTTTGCCTCCTCATTTTTCTTTACCAAATTGGAAAATACTCTTCTTTATAGTCAAACAAGCGGAAAACTTGCTCTATGGATCTGGATTGCTCTGGCAATTTACTCCTTTGGTAAAATTTCTTTAATTCCAAATCTAGGGATACTCTCTTCAATAACCATCATCATTATCTTGTTCAAATTGCGTCGCTGTCGGAAATTAAGTCCAAAAATACGAATTTATTCCAGATCTCTCAGCTTTGGCTTATTATTATATGCGTTAGCAAACATTGGATTTCAATTTCTTAATTTTCGTTTTGAAGGGAAACCCCTATATTACATCTTTGCAGGTCGATATTATAGCGAAATAGAACTTTTTTTCTTTCTAAAACGTTTTACTCCTTTCATTTTCGCGCTTAGCATGATTTTTATCGGTTATGGTGCGATTATGACCTGCCATCTTCCTTTAGATAATTCCAAGCAGCGAAGCATTTTTGGTGTGAAACATCAAGATTTGAATTATCTTCAAGTTAGTATACAAGCTGCACAGTATCAATTCGGAAACCCAAAAATTATTCATACTTCTAACTCAATCAAACAAAAAGTCGATCTTTTAAAATCTCCTACACTTGACAGCAACCAACATAAGGTTTCTTCAACAGCAAATCAAATCTCCCTTTTCTCCCCTGTTAATTCTATAAACGAAACATCCCAACCTGTTTGCTCTAAGTGTAATGCTCGAGCCGATTTCGGTGCCTTATTTTGCCCCAAATGTGGACGGGATCTATAATCGAGAAGTTTTCTTTTTTTAACTGTCTGTTCGACTGAAATATTTTCAAAGAAGTAAATAATGAAACTTATTTTGATTGGGATAAGAAGTGCAACAGTTAAAAACGCACTGCATGAAATAATAGTTTGGACTTTGAAAATTATTATCATGACTGGCAGTGCGAACCAATAACGATGTCCAACAATTGAAATTGGGGGCTATCATCAGAACGGATTTTACCTGTACCAAATGCAATCGTGAGTATGTACAGTCGATACGGTCCGGTCGTATTTGCTATTATTGTCATCTATCTTATAGTTCTTGTTGTAGTGGCAAATGTGGTACCTGTGCACCTTGTTGGGAATCTCAACCTTCTGCGGAACAACGCGCCCAAAAACAACGATATTGGCGTGTTGTGCGCGGTAATTTAAAACCGATTTTAATCATTTTTCCCATTGTGTTTTTCGCGATTTTGGGTTCCGTTTTAATGAGCACTGTGGGAACCTTTGTGGGGTTATCTATTCTATTAGTCGGGACCTTCGGATCCGTGGGTATTTTCTCCGTAGTTTATATTAAAAAAGCTAAGGCGGTTGAACGCAAATATAATGCTTCTAAGACTAAGAAAAAGCGCCCTCCCTTGCAGAAATTCGAAAAAATGGCCATTGGTATTTTAATTGGGTTACTTGGGGTAATTATTCTCAGTGGAATTATCTTTACGATCATCTTTTTTGCATAACTTTTATGATGATATATGTTCATCAAACGAAAATTGATTACTGAATTGGATGAAAAGAGGAAAAAATAACCACAATGAAAAAAGGGGGGATGTATTGTATCTCACGATGCGCGAAGATATTGATCAAGGCGAGAATTTTGCCGGGTGGATTTTATTTGCTTATAAAAAAATCCTGAATTCAACAGAAAGAAGAAGAATCCTCCTAAAAATAAAATTAAGGGATAGAGTGCCCAATTTGTTTGAAAGAGTAATTCAAAATGTCGATAACTCGCAGTTTCGCTTCGATAATAATTTAAGAAAACTAATAATGTCGGTGAACTGGCTAATCCAATTAATGAGAGGAAGATGATTGTACAAAATACTAATCCTGACTCCTGAAGGTGAATTTTCCACATTTCTCGTTCCAGAATACCCTTTGATCGAAGAATGGCCATATTCTTTCCTGTTTGAATTTTCTCAACCTTGTAGAATAATAAAAATCCAATGAGTGCGAATCCGATAAAAAAGTAACTTTCTAATTGAAATAACCGAAAGGTCTGGAATTCAAAAATATCGTAGGGTGGTTCTTTTTCTTCAATATTACAATCTATTTTAACAACATTGGCTAAGAATTCAATAAAATTTTGTTTTTCTTGATTTTCTAATGGTTTTTCACCATATAGAAACATCTGAACTGATTTAACACATCCATCTTTTAGAAGATCATAACTCATAAAGATCTCCACATTCTTCACGCCCATGAAATCTCGATCTAAAAATGATGCTGGAAATTTATCATAAGCTCCAATAATTCTTCCATTTTTCCTTATCATGGTTCCATTTTCTAGTTTAATTGAAAAGCTAAATATATCATTTATATTTAATCCTTGATCAAACATGTAGGTGGGTACAAGAACTGAATCTGGTTGTTCCATCTGAGAACATATTTCTGCGAAAGTCCCTCCAATAAACCATTCGTCTAAAATCGTGGTATCATGCATCAGTTGAGCATAATTTAAAAATGAAAACCGATAGGGTTCTAAATCAGATGTATCCAAGCTGTGGATCTTAACTTCCCATCCCTCGTAATTTTCTGTTGAATATCGCTCATCATTTATTTGTGAATGGTAAACCATGTTGATATGATCAACACTTCCAAAATTAGTTTCATAAGTTAATGCTTGAGAGATGTTTGGGAGGGTCGAGAGGGATACATCTTCAAAAAGTTCCATTTCTATCACTTCACTTTGAGCAGTATATAAACTGAAGTGAATATTCTTCGAATATTGGTAGGAAGTTACTAAGTTGGATGAAAGGGTGATTAAAACTAGTGCAAATGTGTAGATCTTAATTATCTTTGTGTTTTTTGACCAATTGTGGTCCATATTCCAAATCAAGAGCTTTTTCATCGGATTTTTCTTAGTTTGGATCCTTTTAGGATGGAAGTTGGTTGGAGATTTGAGGTGTTTTTTGGGACCTTCTTCTTGGGTTTTTGCAATATCTGAATGGTTTTGGGATGAAATTTTGGTTTTTTGCTTTATAATCCATTGAGACATTTTATCTAATACAGAGTTCGTAAGTAATAACGGGAAACAAAAGGGTGCTATTCCCAGTACGGGTCCAAGCCAAAGGAGTATATACGAAACAAATTGGAAGTTTGTTTCTTGAATGAGATCCACATTAATTGGGAATCCTGTAATTTGGAGTACCCAAGCGAAGAGAATCAGACTGAATATTGTCCAGAGTATGATTATTTTTCCCTTATTCCACCTTTGGACCCATTTTGTGTTTTGAGATGCTGAATTACCAAGAAAACTTGTTAAATTCTCTAATTTTAGATGTTTAATCGAATTTCCTATAGCCACGAACCCAAAGCATCCTCCGAGCAGAGCGTAAAAGAAAATATTTTGGACAAAAAAACTCCAAAAACTCGTTTTTAAAGTCAGTAAAATAAAGGTCACTTCTGGGAAGAAATATGTCCCAAGGATCTTGCTCAGTAATAAGCCGCACTGTGAGCTAAGTATCCCACCAATGATCCCCAATCCTGTGCTTGTCCCCCAGAGGATCTTTTTTAACGTCTGCTGGTCCAGTCCATTGATTAGATATAAACGAAATTCTTCCCGTCGACGTTCTATGAAAAGAGAAAAAGTTAAGTTAACAAAAAGCCCCCCAAAGATAAAAATTGGGATGAAGATTAAAAAATTATAAAATCTTGCATTAAAAATATCATTTTCAAGAGTAGTTAAAATTATTTCCAAGCTTGTCATTTCGAATCGAGTAAAATTTATATCTAAATCATTTCGATATAACAACGCTTGGGGTTTAAAGGTGTCCTGGAGCTGGGACATCGTTTTCGAAGGAGTCTGTGATAGAAGCAATGTCCGATCAATGCGAAGATTCAAGCTGATTCGCTTTTTATAGGGATAAATCTCTTCATCAGGCACCGCTTCAAATCTTTCCAACAATGATGTGCCACATAATAAGATCGGTGAACTATCTCGGGGATTGTTCATGCCTATCATAGAATAAAATAAAGGAATATTAAGAATATTAAATTGAGAGAATATGGTCAAATTAGCGTCTTCCTTGGCAATCCAAGTATTAGGAGAAGGTGAAGTTCGGTTTGTTTCAGAATTAAAAAAGTCCAAATAAACCGATGCACTTTGATCTGTACTGCTTTCGGCGTCCGTATAGATTTCTAAACGAAGTTCCGACAAAATTGATTTTAGATCTCCCCCAAAATTAGTTATGACAAAATTCTGGGCCAACTCTTCATAAGAAGCTGTTAAGTTGAGAATTTTTCCATAACTTTGATTTTGAAAGATGTTGTAAGTTGCCTCATCTATTCCAATTATTAAAAAGTCTGTGTTAGTATTGGGATATCTCCATTCCTTACTAATATCCACTGATTCATTAGCATATTGCAAATTTGCTATAACATTTTCGATTTCAATAATTGATGAATAATATTTTGCTTCAAATTTAAGTTTGGTTGGATATTTATCAAGATGTTGATGAAAACTGTCGGTTGGATCTTAGCCAGATTTTAAAAATACATGAATGTCTGTCCCAATGTCGGCAATCCCTTCATTGATTGCTGTTGCTTGGGTGAGTCTGGTCATGTAAGAAACCGTGTTGAGGAGGGTTAAACTAAATGTGATGAGTATTACAATTGCCCATAACTCATGTTTTCCCTTGAGTAGTTTCCATATCGCTTGAATTCGCATATTTATTCCTGTCCTGCCAATAGATGATTGAACTTAGATTTGCGTTTCTAATTTCATCATTATACACACGTTCAATTGTCCCTCGAGACAAATGTTACTCCTTGCCTATCAAATTTTTTGATTCCAAATTAGATTGGAGAGATTATTTTGTGCAGATTACGTGTTATTAAAAAGATTCTCTTTAAATATTTTTCTTGAACTTCACCCCATTGCTTTGCTATAAATCCATTGTTGCATGCATCACTCTACTATAACAGGCTGTTGTGTCAAATTTATCATCCCAAAATGCGATTACTTCGGTGATAATGATAAAGGCTGTCGAAAAAACTCTTGGATTTATCACAACATCCCCTCATTCACATAGTGATAGTGATTCGCGGGAAGATCCTACCCTTCTCTTATAATTGCCCGTCCCAGAAGATTATATTGTATGTTAATGGGCTTAAAGATTATATTGTATGTTAATGGGCTTAAAGGGGTACATTTCTACTAATTAATGTGCTACCAGAAGATTTAACATGAACTTTGCCTAAAATAGGGCAAAAGGGCCCCAATAGCCCCTAAAGTTATTTTAAATCAGCAAAAAACAGTAAAATTCAGATGATAAAAAGATATTTATGCCAATTATTTATTATTCCATTCGATATTGTCTTTATCTAGTTTTTTTTTCCTAATGATTATTGAAATTATTGCTATTCCTAAAGTAACCATTATATTTCCTCCACTGATGGTTTTTGTATGGCTACTATAGTCGAAAGAATAATTGTAAAACCTCAATAATCGAAAGGAATTCATCATGCACTCAGATATTCCGGAATACTGCACAACTTCAAAAGTTTCTGTAGTTAATAACAACACGACGGCCAAATCTTCAACGAAATACCGTTGGAGTTCAAAAAACAAATGGATAGGAATTGCATTGGATGTATCTTGTAAGGCGTTTTTTGTCATTTCCGTAAAATTGGAATCATTTATGTTCAGGAAAGATTGAATACAGCTCTTACTAAAAAAAGATGCTAAAATGCTTGATGGATGATTATATTCAGCCCGTTGGCGAATATAAAAAATGTCCGTTTCTTCGTACATTGCTATTTCATAAGCTCCTACCATGGTCCCATACTTAATACTGAGATTCAATCCGATTAATGCCAGATTGGTCTGGAGATCTTCAAAAAAAAAGTCATGATAAATACCTCCAACCCATGGATATACCAAGTTTTGCAATGGAGATGTTTCGGTCAAAAAAAGCCATTCTTCGTCCGATGATAGTTCATTAAGTGCAAAAGAAGAGATATTCCCAAATTCTCCGTGATCGATCGCATCAAAAATATATTTACGTGCCATGATTAAATCCATTTTAGGTATTGTCAGGTTAGTAGTATGATACTTCACACCAAAGGGAATTATTGAAGTTAATTGATGAATATTTCTGCTTGTATCTTCATTGGAAGAAATGATGGAATAGTTAAAGGCATTAATAATTGCTTTTCTGGTGTTTTCTTTGAGTGTTTGGCAGTTCATTCCTAAATATGACATAGATACATCAGGAAGTGGAGCTTTTATTTCAAAATATTCAGAATCTTCATATTCTTCAATAAAATCAGGGTTAATGGAGGTAAGGAAATCGATTTTCCCTTGTAAAAAATCGTCGTTTAATTCAGTTGAGCCATATCTTGTTTTCCACAGAATTTCTTGAATATCTGGAATAGAAACTTCGTAGTAATCGGTGAAATACTTTAAATGAATCTCAGAACCCGAATCTACACCATTTATGTCATTCGTATATGAATCCAAGGTATAGGGGCCCGTTCCAATTAGAGAATCTCGAGAAATGTTTAAAAATTCGTGGGAAGGCGTGTATTTTGGATTATTGGACAGAATAAATGATCCAGTAAAACACAGCAAAGATTCAAATGGAGAATAGGGATAATTTAGACAAAATTTAACAGTGGTATCATCAATTGCAATTGTCTGATTTATTAACCAGTCAACTTCAGGATACAAATTTGCTAGAGGATTATAAATTGATTGTAGGTGGATCTGATTCTGATAACCTAATATATGATCCGATTGGACCAAATTTTTGTGCAAATTATTATCATAGGATAAGGAATACAAACGATCGAATGAGAAAATGACTTGCTTAGATGATAAAAATGTCCCATCGTGGAATAATATATCCTCTTTCAATTTAATTGTATATTCTGTTAAATTTTCATTCCACTGACCAAAATCTGCAGCTAATTGAGGTTGCATTTTCATATCTTGTCTATTAAGATCATAGGAAATCAATCCTTCGCAAATTTGGCTGATTAAATTAATAGAATTTTGATCAAGGGCTAAATGCGGATCTATATAAGGAGCGGAAGAACAAGTTGCATAAATTAATGGGCGTTTCTCAAAATCTATTGGTTCTGTATTACTAAAGGCGAAATTCGGCATTAGAATCAAGATTAAGCCATAATAAAAGAGTCTTATTTTTCTAAAATTAGTAGTTTTTCTTAAAGAAAGTTCCACAGTTTGTCCCCTCTGATAAGTTTATACATGAACTTGATATTTATTTTTTGGGAATTCACATCTATTGGAATAACATGGAGAAAAGCATCTTAAAGAGAAATTCAAATTCTTCCATTTTTCCTCTTCAAATCCAAACAACAACATTTTTCACCGAGATTAGGAAACATCCGAATCAAATCATCTAAATGTGAAAAAGAAACTCTACAATTTACACCATATATTACCTTGAACATACCAATTTGTATTAAATGTGGACAAATAATAGTCCGCGTGTAAATCCATTGTTGTATACCTCGCTCCATTATAATAGGTGGAGGTGTCACTCTTCATATCCGAAAATGCAATTCCTTAGGAGAGAATGATAAAAAGACGAAGAAATTCTTGGATTTATCACAACATCCCCTCATTCACATAGTGATGGTGATTCACGGGAAGATCCTACCCTTCTCTTATAATTGCCCGTCCCAGAATTTTTGAGGATTCATTTTTTCCCTTTTTGAATTTTTTTCCTCCCTTTTTGAGTTTTCAGCAGTTTCATATTTTTAAATTTTTACTAAATTTTTTATGGTTGAAAGTACTACTTATACTTAGCGACAATGGAAACGAGGGACTTTTTCTTTGAGGGCAAAATGCGCGACTTTGAATTAAAAATCGTGGATTTTATGGTGGAAGATACTGTGATAAATGGTGGAAACCCCAATACTACGCAAGTGTATACTTATATTTTGTTGCATCGTAAATTGACTCAACAACAGCTCTCTGAACTCACAGGGTTTCCGAAAAGTAAAATATCCAAAATAACTTCCCTCTTGGTTAAAAATAAAATTTTCACAAAGAAAACCATCCCTGGAACCCATACTAACGAATACTTTTTGATTGATCATCCCAATGATCTAAATGAAATTCCTGCCAGTATTATTCTCAGCGGTTTTCAGACTATGATCTCCTTTTTTAATTCTCTCATTGAAGATCTTCGTGAATTGAATGCTGATGAGCATCCAGGTAGGGATTTACTTTTATGGAGAATTAATGATTTCTCCAAGTATGCCCAAGTTTGTTCGGCCATTATCGAAGAAAATAAAGATGAGAGTGGTATTGAAGATTTTCAAGTTCCGGCGTTCGAGGAAGATCCGAGTATTTTTACGGTTGAATTTCGTCAAAAAATGGAAGCTTATTTGACCAATGATGTATCCGTAGGATCAGTGATTTTAGAATTTTCACCCCAAGTACGGGAAATTGAAGAAAATTTCCATAAATTTCTGGAAAGGGGTGTTTTTAAGAAAGAAAAACCTTCTTTAGAACATATTCTTGCCTTTTTTATTTCACGAGGGAAGCTTACTCAAAAAAAGTTACAAGATCTTACTGATTTTTCAGCTGGAACCATTTCACAAAGCTTAAAACGGTTTTTGGATACGAAAAAGATTGATTTAGTGAAAAGTAAAGACCGTAGTACCAGTGAAAAATTTTATTCGATGCACTCCATTTCATTGACTCTATTCTCTCACCATTTATCGGTATATAAGGAAATGTTACGATATCTTCCGGAGTTTCGAGAAATCAAGAATGAGATGAATGCTTTTTCAAATGAATATCTCTTACAAGATGGCTATTATCCTATTTATACAATCGTAGATAAAATTATTACTGTGTTTTTACCGCGCTATGAAAAAGAAATGTTGGAACATGAGAAGTTGTTGGAATTACTCGGCTCAGGATATTAAGTTTCACGTTTAAGAAATAATCACTTCAAAGTTTGATTTGCAAAATTCTGAAAAGCTTGAAAATGCACCAAGGGTTTTTGAAGATTTAATTAGCAATTTTTCTTGAAGGGAAAGCGCTCACTTTGTATTTAGATACAAATCCTAACGTTTGCCTTAATAGGGATTTAGGGATATAAAAATGAAATGTTACTTTTTTCTCGAGCAAATGGGAAAAAGGGGAATGCTATTCTCGAGTGATAATTAAATGAAATCCATTAAGAGATCAGAACCAAAAATATGATCTAAAAAGAGAAAAAATTACTAAAACCATTCCATTAAGTGCAATTCATGATATTGCTTATTCTACGGTTTCAGCGAGTGGAGAATTCTTTTTATAATTGACTATGAAACGATCCAAGTACATAAACGGTGTATCAATCACTCCAAAGATCCATTTAGTAACCATTTGCCCTAACATCGTTGCGGGAACAATGGCCCAATTTCCGCCAAAGACTCCAAAGGCTAAAGTCACGAAGATCACGGAATCTAATGCCAACATGGGTATATCACTTAAACAACTGCGTACCCACAGCATTTTTCCCTTCGTCCACTTCATAATTTTTTGATATAACCAAGCATCCATGTTTTCGGTTAGAAGGTAGGAAATCCAGCTGGCAACCGTAATTCCAATCGATTGTTGAAAAATCATTAACCATTGAGCATTATCTATCCCCCAAATTCCTGCGGGTTCCAAAGAATTACCAAACCAAATGAAAATGATAAACAATATTTGAGTAATGAAAGCGATGAAAATCATTCTATGCGTTTCTTTTTGACCGAAGTGTTCATTCATGGTATCAGTCAATTGGAATGTGAATGGGAAGATGATGACTGCTGCAGGTGCCGTAAAACCCCAGAAATCTGCGAGTTTTGCAGCGAGGATTTGAGAAAGGGCAATATATAATACATAAATAGCAATAATTACTTCCGATTTTTGATATTTCCGAACGTAAAAGGCGATAAAGCTTGTCGAAATCACGAGCGACAAGATCCAGAATATAATAATAAAATAATTCATAATAATCTAACCTACCTGTGGATATTTAGCCACCGGGAAATTTCTGACTTGCCCTTATTTCAACGTCTATCACAAACACGAACAGTTGAGAAGGACAGGCACACCATTTTGAGGGTTATCC
Organism: Candidatus Lokiarchaeum ossiferum; assembly: GCA_025839675.1. GTDB lineage: Archaea > Asgardarchaeota > Lokiarchaeia > Sigyniarchaeales > Promethearchaeaceae > Lokiarchaeum > Lokiarchaeum ossiferum. The sequence continues at coordinate 2,268,213 of CP104013.1, read as the reverse complement.
TTGATAATTTGTCATCCTACTAAAAGTTGTTGGCTAAATATTATAGCAGGAGGAATTCTAAATCGTACTTATAGATACGATCCAATTTAATTTAAAAAGAAATAAAACAAATTGACCTTAAGGGATAAATTGATTATGTCAGTGAATTTTGCAGTGAAAGATTTATATTTTCATTCTCATCAAACTAAATCGACTTTTTGGACAAACTCTACCCTAATTGGGATGTTGATTTATTTTCAATGTTTAAATGCGGGGTTTGGTGCAGATGCAGATGTAATTAAAATGACCATTGCCTCTTTTTCTGTTATATCCTTTTTTTATCAATATTCATCCCTTTTAATTAAATTAATTTACATTTTAACCGTGGTTCTCGTGATTGGCAATAATCATGCGATAATTTTATCTCGAAAAAAAGATATAGCATCAATGAAATCCACGGGTTGTCTGCCAAACCTCCTATATAGTTATTATCTCTTTGAATTATTATTTCTCGTTATCATAAATTTTGCCGTAGGTGCGTTGGGAAGCGTTTTCTTCTACATCATAAGTTATTATATCATATCTTCTGGAATTCCAAGTTTCAAGTGGGTCTTAGACTTGAAATATGGGGCTTTATTATTAGTAATCTTGATTTTAGTTACTTTCTTCTTAAATGGGGCAGAAATTCGAAAAATTGGAAATAAAACCTATAATCAGACGAAAACGGGTCATATTCAAGATCAAATGCGAGCAAAATTGGGCAAATTTTGGAAAAAGTGGTTGGCAAATAAACCTGTTAGTATGATTATTGCCATTAAAAATTTAAAACGCAAGAAATACCACGTGCAGCAATTTTTAATTATTATTTCCATTGCTGGGCTCGTTTTATTCGTTAGCATCATTGGAGCGCTGACTATTGGATTGAATAATAAGCAAAATATACGGGATGCTCAAAGTAAGAATATCCTGATAATTGCTGCAGATCCAATTATTTCTTCTATGGAAGCTTATTACAACAAATTCAATGATCCCACCACAGATATTACCGTTGATATTGAATGTGAAAATCTATTATATAATTTAACCGATTTTGAACCACAACTGTTGAATTTACTGAGTAATTATTCTATTGATAATATTGATCATCGATTGTATTCCCAATTAACGGTAAATCCAATTATGGATAGTGCAATTAAAAGTAGTTTAATTGCAACTAATCCTTTTCTAGAAAATAGTTTTAAAGATTGTTCTTCCAAGAAATATGAAAAACTAATTCCTCTGCAAGGGATAGATTCAACCTGTACATCTCAAAATTGGAAATCGATTGCTGGGGATCAATTCAACGGATCAGGGGTTGCCATTGGAGATACCTTGGCTAATGCGATTTTTGATTATCCTTTATCTCAAAAAATTCGTTTAAACTCATCTAAATTGGGGATTGATATGAACTATCCGATAAATTCGATTGTCGCAGATTCTTTAAATAATGGAAATTCGGCGTATTTATCTTTAAAAATTTTGCAGAACATATTTGATCGGCCTAATTTTGTTAATCTCCTCCTTATTGACTTCAATTCCCTTCTTCAGACTTCAAATAATATTTCCCTATTTTTGAAGGATGTGGAAAATTTGATCTCGAATGAATTGGGGGAGAACTTTCGATTGCTGGATTTAACTCCCACCTTCAAACAAAATTTGCAAATTGTAGGAATATTTCAAAATATTTTTCTAGTCATCAGTCTTGTTATCAGTGTTGTTATCCTTTATTTGCTCTATCAATATCAACGGGGTCGAATTTTAGAAGAGCAAAAAGATTTAATCATCATAAAAACGCTAGGAGGCAAACGTTCATTACTTCAGAATATCATTATGATTGAACAATTATTCTTGCTCTTAGTTGGGCTATTATTAAGTTTTATCGCGATGTTAGTAATTATAATGTTCTTCTTACTCGAAGCGGGAATTCTTCCCTCATTAATCGTGCCTATAATTACTTTTGTTGCTGTTGTGGGGGTTTTTTCCGCTATTTCAAGATGGAATATAATGAAGATAATGAAAAGAAATCATACTGTTGTCAATTGTGCTCAAATTTAGTTTTGAACTATGTTAAACATCTTTTTTTTCAAACATTATATATTGCTCTTTTTTACCCTTTATGCCTTTGGAGCTAAAAAATATGAATTTTTGTCCCGATAAAATTATTTTCTTTTAAATTGGAATGGATTTTGATAATTGATGAGATTTCTAACACTTCTATTAAAAAAGAAAACCAATGCAGCGATGTGTGCATTTATTTTTCTCGTTTTTCCTTTAAATATTCTCGAGATAATTCCAATTTCTGCAGATATGGGACAAAATGATGAGTTTTCTTCACTCGTGCCCATAAAAAATGTTCCAAAATCTGCCACGGATCTGAATTCCATGATTATTAAATTTGGAGGTGATGGAACAGATCGAGCATATGGAGCCACAAAAGATATCTTCAATAACACTTATATCTGTGGGTTAACAACTTCTGTTAATTTTACTGTAACTGCTAATGCATCCCAGGTGAATTATGGTGGTGGTGATTGGGATGGTTTTGTTATGAAAATATCTTCTCAGAACCAGCTATTGTATTCTTCCTATTTTGGGGGAAATAGATTAGACAATTTGGGGGATGTTTATTTCAATTCTTATAATGAATTGTTGATTGTGGGTAGTTCAACATCTTCCGACATACCTTACCTAGATTCCAGTTTTCCTGAGAAAACAGCCAATGAAAATAATTTTGTGTTAGTGATGGATTTTGAAACAATGCAAATCAGTAACATTTCATTTTTTGGAGGAAGTGGCTTTGACAATGTGCATAGATCTACAATGGATAGTAATGGGAATATCATTTTAATTGGGGATACAGATTCAAAAGATCTTCCAACATCCAAGGATTCAATTCAACAAGAATTGAAGGGGGAAAATGATTTATTTATCTGCAACTATTCTCGATTAAGCCATTCATTTGAATATATAACTTACTTTGGTGGCTCTGACACGGAAGCTGAACCTGCAATTGCTGTAAATGCGGATGGGTTGATTGGAATCATTGGGTATACTCGATCAACCGATGTGAATTTAACATCAAACGCTTATCAAACACACCTGGGGGGAGGAAATGATGTGCTGATAAGTGTTCTAAATGTCTCAGCAAGAAAGGTTGAATTTTGTACTTATTTCGGAGGGAATGGGGGAGATTTTGGCTATGGGATTGCATTTTCTAAGGATAATGAGTTGGTAGTTAGTGGAAATACCTATTCAAGTAATTTTCCAACAATGAATGCTCAGGATTCAACAAATAATGGAGAATTCGACGTATTTTTAAGCATTTTCTCCGCAAATCTCTATGGGTTAAAATATTCATCCTATTATGGAGGGAACGGGGAAGATCAAATATCTGGTTTGAAGATTACCAAAGATAACTTAGTAATTATATATGGATCTACAGCTTCCGAAGATTTTCCTACTACTGAATCGGCAATTCAATCAACTCTTAATGGAGAAAACGATGGGTTTATTGCTATTGTCAATTTAAATGGGATGATTGAATTTTCAACATTTTTTGGGGGAATAAATCAAGATAACTTTTGGAATTTGTGTATCTGTTCAGAATCAAATGAAATAATCCTTCCAGGGTCATCAAATTCACTTGATTTTCCAAGATTGAATGAAGTATCCAGTTTGGAAGAAGGCCAGGAAATTGATGGATTTGTGTGCATTTTCTCAATTGATGCTTTAATAGGAGGAGCGATAGAAAAAATTGGAAGTTCATCTGTGTCAAGTTTTCCTTTAATTTCCATAATGGTGGGTGCTTTATTTATGACGATTTTGTTATTAAAGAAGAACAGTAAGATCAGAGCCTAACTCATTTTTTTTTTATTCGATAAATATTCGTTTTTTTTCAGTATTTCTGAATTTAAGAAATTCAATTTGAGTATCAAATCCTTTAGATCGTATGCATTTTTAATGGTTCATCTAAGACACCATGCGCTGTTTCGCTATTTTTACTTAAGTTGGGATGGAGGATAAAAGTTGGAGTAAAAGTAAAAGGAATGGAAAAAAAATCAAATTTTGTAAAGTTTACTAAAAAAAAAGGTCCATCACCAAAATTTTATGCGATGTTTTTTCGAGAATAATATGAACCCAATTCCAAAAATTGAACTCATAATTATAATGGGTATCGAATTAATTCCAATACCCTTACTTGTATCGTCTTCATCGTCTGAATTTGTATTTGTACTGCTTGAATTCGTTTCTGTGGAACTGCTTGTGGATGTGTCGGTTGTAGTATTCGATGTTGAATCTTGTTCGACTTGAATATTAATGGAATGGTGACTGGTTGCCCCATCCCCATCAGTTATCGATAAATTAACCACATAATTGCCCGAAGTTGCATAGGAATGAATTTCTTGCGGATCATTTCCATGAGCGGTTCCATCCCCAAAATTCCAATCATAGGTCCGGACACCCCAACCCCCTATCGAGGTATCTGTTAAATTAAGAGATTCCCCTACCTTGATGGTAGTGGCATTTGTTGTAAATGATGCTACAAGGGGTGCTTTTACTTGAAGGGTGAAGGTTAATACTTCCATATCGGTATGATCTGAACCTCCCACAAAAATAACATAACTTCCTGGTACACTGGTATTTAGAGATGCTGAAAGTGTTTGAGGAAGCATTTCTTTTGCATACTTCAAGTTTAGTTCTCCTTGCCTAATCCACATTTCCAAGGAAGCATCATCTGCATCTGTGAAACTCGCATCGATTTGAAAATTTTCTCCAACAGAGACATTAACTATTGATCCTTCTATTATGGAACCATTAATCGATATTTCTGGAGCTATGTTTTCAGTAATTACATAGTTAAAAGTGTGAAGGGATGCATTATGCTTATTATCCCATGCGAAGATGGAAAAATTATATGTTCCTGGTGCCGTTGGGTAATAAGTCTGATAAAACCATTGATTATTTGTAATTGAATCGTAAAATAACACTTCTTCTCCAGGTTGGGAGTGATTCAATACAATCATAGCTTTGTGATCTTGTGTTTCATCGTCATCCATGATGCCCAAAGAAAAGGATACACTTTTACCCAATTCACCATTTCGGACCGTTTCATTGCCGATCGCACAGCGAATTTCAGGAATATCATAAACGTGAATGGTAAAATTCCACCAATCTCCATAATAACCCGATTCCATATCATACGGGTGAAGGAGTACATTGTAATTTCCGGGTTCTAAAGCTGGCGCAAGTAATTTTGGAGCGGGACCACTATCTAATAATATTGTATTTCCCCTTCGGTCTCCCTCGATCCACCATTCAATCCAACCAATCTGTCCATTAGGATTGGTGACAAAAGGGTGGTCCAATTCACAATAGATGTCGAATGGTTCATAGGGCATGACATCAATATCGGTATTGTTATGAACTTCGCCATTAGGGATAAGGAAAGCTCCTGATTGACCCCATTGAGGACCAAATTCGGTGACATAAAAGGTGACGAAATGAGTAGTTGAATTGATGCCATCCTCATCGGTAAGTACAAATGCTCGAGTGAAAATTCCATACGTATCGGGAGAAAAACCCCAAGAAAGAGTCCATCCACGTGTTCTATTAGTTTTTTTAATTAGAACTCCATCAATGTATTCAGTAACATTCAATGTTGTCCCATCATGATCATATATTATCATGCTGCCTTGATAGTTTTCACTATCTTTCTCTAAATAAATTGTGGTATCATTTTCTTCACTTGGTGATTGAAAAACCGGATGCCAATCCAAATCCCAAGTGATATTTAAGTAATATGGCATGCTTTCATGGGAATCATCACTATCTTTAATTCCAAATAAATATTCATAAGAACCTTCTCCGGGATATTCTATGGTAAAACTATTAGATCCCGAAGTAATGGCTTCTACAGTTGGTGGGCCTGAGACGGGAAGTTGCATATAAAATTGATATCCTGTAGGGGTAGGAATCCCTCTCAATCCATAAGCACTGTACGTAACGACTAAATCTGTTGCTGTATGAACATAAAAAGTCTGATTATGGGGAACATTACAATCTACAATATTCGGTCCACTATGCGTATATGTTACTTCCCACGATAATTGTGATTTCCCATCTTGGTTGGACACCTCTAGAATATATTCCGTAACACATTCCTCGTTAGATCCTAAATAAATGGAAAATTGCGTGTCATTATCCCATTTTCCGGATTTTTCTTTTATAGAAAGACCGTTTTCAAATAAGCGATAGCTTCCTGTCATGTATAATGGATCCTTCACAACGAAATCAATTTTTTCTTTACGAAAGAGATTTCGGGTAATTGTATCATCCGAAAGAAGATCTTGGGTGCCTCCTTCGTCTTTATTCCAATCAGCGGAATCTAAGACGGGAGAACTATCAACTTCAACATAAAACGTGTAAGGATCACTATAAAAGGCAAAAACACCATCCAATGTTACATTATACCATGCTGCTTGTACCTCCATCTCATGAAGCCCCGGTTCAGAAAAGGATTGGGTCCAATCATAGTAATAATTATTTATCCATGATGATTGAGTCTCAAATTCCCCATCTATACGGGTTTGATATGAGTTTAAAGATGATTCTTCTCCAAAAATTGCAAACATAATATCAATCGTTTCACCCGGTCGCACTGTGAGAATATCACCGGGATTGATTGTTACGGTTGTATAGTAGCATACATCTATGGTTGGTGAATAATCTTCAAACTGATACGAAAATTCATGATTTACTTCATTTCCAAAACTATCACTAAATATTACCTCATAATAATACGTGCCTCCATTTTGTGGTATGATATCTAGCATCAAGGCTGTATTATTTGTCCACGTTCCCTCTGAATAAAAACCTATTTGAGGACATTGGTAAACATAATCACCCGAAGTTCGATTTGGATGGACCGGAGTTAGGGATTCACATGATTGATCTGATCCATTGGGGACGGTTTTTTTTTCCCCATCACCAATGGATTCATCTATGATGGAAAAGTCAATTGCATCAGGATTTATCGCCCAAAGTCCGAATTCAAAAGTCATATCATAGAGAAAATCATGACTAGACGTGACCACCTTGATGCGATAATACCCCTGATTCAAATTCAAATGATTATAATAATACACGGTTGAATCATCCGCATTCCACGGTTTTGTTTCAACAGGCACAAAATGACAATCATCTGATCCACCTACAAGATAGTCATACGCGATGTAAACAGTATAAGTACCGTGTGATAGATAATTATTAGTCAAGAAAACCCATCGCAAATAGAAAGGGGAATCACAATCAATTGTTACATTGTCATCATCCCCATAATAATTATAGTATAATGAATGAAAATCATTTTCCCACATAGATTCATTCATATTACTAATAAAAGGGGCCTGATAGTGGGGCGAAGGGTCAAAAGAATTCAAGTCATAAATCTCAAAAGAAAGAAGAGAAACAGGTGTTGCAGAAACCGGTGGGTTTGACCCATCAATAGTTGTATCTGTGAGATCGGATACAAATTTTATTGAATCAATTATCGATGATGCAAGAAATAAGCACAAACCGATTAAAAGCACTGACCTTGCTTTATTTATCCTAGTTGTTTGCATATAATGACTTTTATTTTGTCATTTAAAAATTATTTGTCACTTTCCAACCAATTACGAGTGATTATATCTCCCAATATTGATATATTGGTACCAGATGTGTAATATCCACTATTCTAATGATGAAATATCATTCTATGTCAAAATGTAAGGGATTCACAATCTTAAGAAGTAAATGGTGTTTTTTTTTATTCGACTCATTTTCTTATTTTTTGCAGCATTCTTTAATTTTTGTGAGCCAATTTGAGTATTTTCAATCGATGTAATAAAATCAAATGTCAAAGAATTTTATAATTTTTATAAGAATCATTAACAGATTTAATATCAATTCTGATTGTTTCTGGTGAAAAAATGACTGCAAAAGAAAATAATTCTACATTGAAAGAATCTGATAATATACCATCCAAAGACAAAGTAATGGGGAGGCTTCCTCAAAAAGAGCTATATAAGCTTTATTCCAAATACGTCTCAAAGCCCAAAGCAGATTTCTTTAAAAGTATAGGGCTTGGAGTAATTCAAGGAAAACGGGAGAGATTAACCATTTCAATGTTGGAAGGAAAAAAGCCAAATAAACCTCCCATCCAATTATTAGATTGTCGAACCAGCGGGGGAGTATTTAATCTCGGCCATCGACATCCTGCTATAATCAAAGCAATGGTGGATGGCATCAATGCAGGACTTGATATTGGAGATCACCATTTAATTAGCGAACAACGGGCGCTTTTAGCAAAAGAATTGGCTGATCTTCTTCCAGGTGACATATCACAAACTCAATTCTGTGTTGGAGGAGGGGAAGCTATCGATTTAGCGATTAAGTTGGCTCGAAGTACCACAAAACGTAAAAAGGTGTTGTCAGCAAAATTGGGTTATCATGGGGTAACGGGATTGGCCGTTGCTGCAGGGGATTCAAAATTTAGCGCACCTTTCTTAGCCAATTCACCGGATTTTGTTCAAGTGGAATTTGGTAATATTGAATCATTAATATCCATTATAAATGATACTTTTGCCTGTCTGATTCTAGAAACAATCCCCGCCACTGGAGGGATATTGATTGCTCCCCCGAGCTATTTTACACAAGTTCGGGAGCTCTGCGATAAGCATGGTGTTCTTTTAATTGCTGACGAAGTACAAAGTGGACTTGGTCGTACAGGTGAAATGTGGGGGATCTATGGGGGGATCTATCCCGAAGAAAAAATAGTTCCGGATATAATGGTCTTGGCTAAAGGAATGAGTGCTGGATATTACCCACTGGCAACATGTAGTTATAAACCTTTTATTGGAGAGGTGTTTGAACAAGATCCCTTTATACACATCAGCACAACGGGAGGATCTGAATTGGGATGCTATGTGACCCGGAAAATGTTGGAAATAATCTCCAAACCTACTTTTCTTCAAAATGTGCAAAAAATGGGTACTCAACTCGGGGAAAGTTTGCAAGTATTCAAGACACAATATCCTTCTTTAATAACTGAAGTACGAGGACGCGGCCTAATGTGGGGTATGGAGTTCATAAATGAACGATATGGTGTGGGATATACTCTACAGATGATAAAAAATGGCATTTTTGCGGATTATTGTGGGAATAATGAACAAACTATCAAATTAATGCCTCCTTTGATCACAAATACAGAGGAGATGAAGGAAATCATTCGACGATTAAATGAAGCACTATTGGGTTTGCCCTTACCAAAAAATACATGATTTACTACGAAAGGAGAAGAAAAAAATGGGTGAATTGAAAGGAAAACTGGGAATATATTTAAGCAAAATTCAAAATGAAAGTGGAGAATTTGAAATATTACAATTGCTGGAAAAAACTTTGGATGTTTCGCATCCCGAACAAGGAGAAGTTCCAATTAAAATTTTGGGATTTGGAGAAATCAGTTTAGTTTTTGAAGTGCTTCATGGTAATCTAAGTAATTTGGCTTTTAAACGATTACCCATTTTTGAATCGAAAGACCAAATAACTCAACACATTAATGCATATAATGAATATAATCGTATCTTGCAAGAATCTCTCGGTATTCAAGTCCCTTCAAGCGATACCACATGGGTTTTTTCTGATGAGAAGAAAACTAAAATTTCTCTTTATTGCATTCAAGATAAGGTAGATCCTTCTTCAATTGGAAGTAAAGTCATTCATAATTTGCCTGAAACAGATTTAATCCAATTCATTCGGATTGTGCTAACTCAAATGAAGAAAGTTTGGGACTATAATCAATCTTCTCCGATGGAGAAATTACAAATAGGGTTGGATGGGCAAATTTCTAATTGGTCTGTCATAGGTTATGATTCCACCAATCCTACCATAACGCTTGAGACTCAATTGCTATACATTGACACAAGCACTCCCATGTATCGGATTAATGGAGAAGATGCCATGGAAGGCAAATTATTTCTAAAAAGTGCCCCTTCTTTCTTACGGTGGGTTTTAAAACCTCTTTTACAAGAGGTTTTGGATAGATATTACAATTGGCGGGATGTGGTTATTGATATGGTGGCGAATTTCTATAAAGAACAATTAGCTGATCGAATTCCCGCGATTCTTACAGAAGTGAATCATTTTTTTGCTAATGATGCTGCTTCCCATAACATCGCTCCTCTCTCTCTGGATGAAGTTAAAAAATATTATAAACATGATAAATTCATTTGGGTTCTGTTTCAACAGCTCCGAAAATTTGATCGGTTTTTGAAAACTAAGATCCTTCGGAAGCGATATGATTTTTATTTACCCCCAAAAATAAAAAGGTAACTTATTATGTTCGAAATCCATCCCTTATGCCTTAAATAGCAAATTTACGATTAGATACTAAAGCACCAGGATGATTTGAATGACAAAAACCACCCAAAAAATAAAAAAAAAAACGGTCAACAAAGTGTCTCCCCTTTGGATTCTAGTGGTAGGGTTATTATTTTTAATTCCATCGTTATTTAAAGCTGAGACAATTCCCAAGTTTAATGAAGTAGGGATATATGTTTCTACAAATTCACTTCCTTCAATTATTTCTTCTCCCGAGCTTCCAAGGAGTGCTCAAAGTCCCCTCTTAAATACATCAATTGATTTGAATCAATCTGCATATCTACCAGATTCATATGCCCGAATCACGTTAAAAATTCACAACGGTTTCTCTTCTTCCCTTCAATCTTTATCCATGAATATCTCTTCGCTCTCAGATCTGAGTTTGACTACTGGATCGATGAATCATGAGTTAGGAATTTTGGGTGTTAATGAAACATTTTCACAAGATATCATCTGTCAGCTTCCTGCTAATGCTGAATCTTTGGATGTTGTCTTCCTAATTGATGGGAGTGGATCAATGACGGATGAAATCAATGAAGTTAAATCCAAAGTAAAAGATATGGTTAATACTCTTTATTTCAATGTATCCAGTGTTCGTATTGGGATTATTTTCTTTGGGAATACTCGATATGATGAAAATCCCTATAATGATGATCGCAATGTGCTTGATTTAACATCTGATGTTGACTCGATCCAAAGTTTTATAGATCCTTGGGCCGCCGGAGGGGGTTGGGAACCGTGGGGTGATGCTTTGCGATACTTAAAGCAACTCGATTGGCAGTCTTCAGCACGTTTAGCCATATTAATTACAGATGAACCGTGCAATAGTGGAATTTATATCGGTGATAGCGAATCTTCTATGGAATATTATGATGGACCTGAGCTATATGCTCTTGCAGAAGAATTAAGTGAAATTAATATCATCGTTAGCACAATGCAGTGTTACGGGGGAGGGGAAGATCTTCAAAACCAATTAGACAAAATCGCAGAAGTAACTAGTGGGATTTACGTGAAGTTAAATTCATCTTCCTGTTCTCTAATGGATACTGCTCTTTCCATGTGTTATCAAGCGTTAAGTGAATCTGGACAAAAACTTATAGTTTCTTTTGGAGCCAAACTTGATGGGGAATACATTTTTAATGAACAAGAAAAATGGATAATTGTAGATAATCAACCACCAGGGCTTAAAGGTAGCATAATTACCATTTTTGACACTTTACAGTCCCCCCCTCAACATAGATTCAAAGTTATCTGTAAAGTATTTGATGCTTCAGGCGTAAATGAAGTGATTCTCCACTACAAATTTAATTCTTCCTCCTACATCGCAGTCTCCATGGAGAATTCATCATGGGGGATCTTTTCTTATCTTTTGCCTGCGATTCCTGAAAACTCCATAGTAAAATATTATTTTTCTGCGAGTGATATATTGGGGAATTTTGTTGAAACAGATATTGTTGAATTTGAAGCGAAATATGAACTCTCAGAATTGGAGTCACCAGCTTATGTAGAGATAGTTTTGAATTCCCATGAGGGAATACAATATGAACTTGATCTTTCGCTGCTTGAAGCAGATACTCATCTTCTTGTTGTCAGTGATTCGGAAGTTATTGGAGAAATTATTAGCAACAATATAAGCTTATCTGCGAATATTAGTTTAGATCGACAGAATCCCTTTGCTTCGTTTCTTTTTCATCCATCAGACAATACCATTTTTCTGAGCTTGACAAATCTAGACGAATTTAGCGAGGTAACGATTAAAATTGCTTTATGTTCTTCCCAAAATGCAACAATAGGTAAAGACAAAGCCAATATTACTCCGGTGTCTATACAAAAGACAAGTCCTGTTGTGATATTTCAAGTTGACGTAGATTTATCAGTTGATCCGGGATTCTTTGTCGAATTGACTTCAGATAATGAATTCGAGTTTCTCCAACTCATGGTTTTTAATCAAAGTGAAATCCTCAAATCTCATGTCTTTGATAAAATTTCTGTGACTCCGAAAGAATCTGGGGTCTATTATATACTGATCGCTTTGATTGATGAACGAATTAATTCTATTGATTTTCAATTAAATATTCAGTATGGGGAAATAGATGATACTCCATATTGGGAAGTGGACAATTTTTCAGGAGGTGATGCAATTCCAGGATTTAATCTTTTATTCGTAATGGTTTCAATTGGAATTGTGCTTTATTTGCGGGAAAAACATCGAAATCCTTTTTTTCCAACTAAAGAAGTGATTAAATGATTCGTAACTGGAAAATACGAAAAAAAATCATATTGCTATGTGTCTTTTTCATGATTTGTGGGCAAGTTGCCCTTTTTTTTAGTGATATTCAGATTCCGGTGAATAATCCGGATTTATTTTTTCAGAACACGATAACTGAGAAGGATTATTTTTCTGGTCCTACATCTTCTCAATTTCTTCCCAATTTCCATGCGTCTCAACCAATTCCTGAAATTTATGAAAATGGGGACTACATTTCTTCTAATGGTTTTTTAACATCTGTTGAAGAACATTCTGTAAACCAATTCTATTTTCCTCAAAATAATTCACTTAAAATCAACTCCACATTAGAGGCGGATATAAAATATCATTTCAATTATGGGGTGATCAACTCAAATTTATCAATTGAATTAGATGAAATTACGAACATTTCCATAGATTTGGCTTTTGAAGACAATACTATTGATTTTTCTCAAATTAATTCCCCCACAGAGATCGATTATCCAGTTCAGTGGTTATTTCAAACGATTATTCAAGTAGAAATTCCCGATTTACACGCTGTAAGTGATGATCATTCGATGTTATTTATTCCTTTTGAGAGTCTCTTCAAATTAGATCGATCTTTGATTCCTTCAGACTTTATTCTCATAGTATGGGATCCAATTGATTTAAAATGGACTCAATTGGACTTCGGAATTATTAACAATCAAATTGCCATCCCTTTATCTGGTGAAAGTGCTTCTCTTGCCAATCAAGAAGACTCAAATTGCCAATATTTTACTATTTTGAACAAACATCCTGTATCTTCAATCGATTCTAATGATAGTGGTTTTTCAATTTTCAACTTAATGTCAATTCTTCTAGTTTTAGGGGTTATAATCGTCGTTGGGGCCGGAATTTTTGCGATGAGTTCTTCCGAATATCGTCATTTAGTACTCCGGAACTTAAATCCTAACTATGGAATGCATAGATTAAACATGGAGGATTTATTTGAGAATGAAAATCGCAAAAAAATAATCGATTTTATTCTCATGGAACCAGGTATTCATTTTAATGATCTTAAACGTAAATGTGGGTTACAGGGGGGACAATTAGCCTGGCATATTAACATGTTAGAATCTTATGGAGTAATCCATTTCCGGAAGATTGGGCAATTTGTTGCATATTTCCCCACCATCATGGAGAATTTTGTTTCAGATTCAGACCTACATCTCTTAAAATCCAGAACTACCATCAACATTTTACATCTTATTCAAGATAATTCTGAAATAACTGCAAGCCAAATTGCTAAAATGCTAAAATTGGGGAGAAATACTGTGAAATATCATGTTGATAAGCTTATTGCAAAAGAGATCATTTATTTTGTCCAAGATGGAAGAAAGAAAAAACTCATCTTCAACCAGAAAGAATGAATTAATTTTCATCTCATTTCTCGTTCTCATTTCGATATTTTACATAGAATAAGATGTCAATATATTTACCATCAATATACTCTTCTCCTTTTAAAGTGGCTTCAAGATGGAAATCGAGTTTAGTAAAAACTTTTTGTGACCCAAGATTCGGACTATAAATGACAGCTTTCAGTTTACGGAGATTTAATTCTTGGAAAGCATACTTAGTAATCAATGATGCAATTTCAGTTCCCAATCCCTTCCCCCAGTATTTTTTTTCCCCGATAAAAAAACCAATTTCTGCTGTGCGGCTCACCCAATTGATTTCATGCAAGTTACATGTCCCAATCGGTACATCATCTTCCTTAAGCACTACTTCAAATGAATACTTGTCTGTTGCCTTGATTGAGTTCAAGTATCTCTCTTTGATCTCATCCATTGAGCGTGGAAACTCGTAATGGCGCAAATGGCGAACTTCTTGATCATTTCCCCATTTATCATATAGGTCCACGTGATTTAAGTTAATTGGAAGTAAATCGATTAAATCCCCATTGATAAACGCATTACTCGCTGATGTATTCACAAACAACGAAATGTTTGCTATATAAAAAAGGTTGTTAAAAAAACGACTGAATTTTCTGATTGAGTTATTACTACTCTAGAGCATCATGAGATACTAAATGGGTCTTAATCAATTTTCCTGTCTGGTTATCGGGACAGTAATAGAAGAAATAATTAAAACAAAGGTGAAGAAAAATGGCGAGGTTACTTTTTAACACCCAAAACTCACTCAAAGTAAAATTTTGTACATATTCCTGTTTTTTGTTTTCCACAGTATAAATATGTTCTGAGCTCATTTCTTCCCGAGGTGGTGGTGGAGATACTGAATTCTGCAAAGGACGTAATTTCCCAAATACCATTTTATCAATAAGATATCGGATTGTAGGATTTGACACACTTTTTCGTAACTCTCTGGTAAAAGCGGTCGCTCGTTGTTCCGATTTGCGTGAATTCTTATTGGGCATTCCATAAACAATGTTATATTTGCGATCCATATAGTTTTCAAGCTTAGAATCAAAATTTTCTCCAATAATATCGAATAATCCCCGAATAAACCCAATCAAATATCCATATAACTCAAATAACAGTTTAACTTCTTTATGAATCATTCGAAAAGATTTACGGGGTTTTTCAGAGTTTGGAGAAAATGAATGAATTTGAGCGATGATAAACTCTTGAATTTCGTTTATCGACTCTTCTTGTGAAGTGATAAAGCAGTCAAATTTTTCTTGTGTATCCAAGGCCTTCATTTTGTGTTCAAAATCATGAGTTTTAAAATAATGTCCAAAAGAATTTATGATGAAATATGGATCGTTTTTTGAGGAAAAAAGTACTGAATCCCATAGTTTTTGAATAAAGATTTGGGTTAATTGCGAGGTTTTTTCTTTATTCTTTGCAGATGTTTGTATGATCAGCGCTTCAAATTCTTTGAAATAATTCTTTAATCGAAAATTTCCCATCTTCGGAAATTTCATCACCGAGAGTTCAATTCCCTCCATAGGTGATTGAACAGAGTTCCGTGGGTTAAGGTAGGGTAATATCACCGATGATCGAGGATCTAAAATTAAAAAGGTTAATTTATTTAATTCTTCAAATTTCTGCTGCTGTTCTTCTTTAGGAACTTTTTTTTTAATTATAAGATAATTTTTCCAAATTTCGTGCAAAATTATCAGTTGTTTTCGGGAATTAATTTCGAATTGGAACCCATATGGGTTGTCACTGAATGATTTTTGATAAATTTTTTTTTTTGTCATGAAATCTGCACCATAATGATAATTTAATAAGAAATAGATTTACAAATTTACTCCAAAAGTCCTCGTATGTGTTTGAATGTTTTGAGGGTGGCTAATTTTTTCTTTCGGAGTTGATTGAGAATCGTTTCAACACAAATAGATAATTCCTGGGAAGCCACATTTACTGCAATAGCTTCTACATGGGATCCACGTATTTTGCTTCCAAATCCTGCTGATTCAACTGCATTTTTAACCAATTTCACAGCATTTAAATTAATTTGTGAGATATCTCGAGTGTTGAGATATTGGGAATATTCTGTTTCAAACTCATCTTTTGGAACAGAAAGTAAATCAATCTTAGTTCCATTTTTATACCGCAATTTTAACTTATTTTCAATCGAGGAGATATTATCATCCGGATTCATTTCTTGAAATCGGGTTATAATCAAGGGGTAGAGTTCCTGACATTCCTTATATGGATCAGGAGTAAAAATGATTTCATAATCACACATTTCATTATTGGATTCTTTAGATATTGTGCCTACCTTAATTACAGCCTCGATTTTGATCCCAAAAGTGTTTCCCAAGAAGTTCACGAGGGTTTTCCATTGTGATTTGTATTTTTTCGAAAGATTAGTATTGGCATTAATTCTTTTAAGAATTTTTTTTAATTTGTTGTTGGTTAAGGGAGGCATATCTAATCAAATTTAAAATCCCTTAATAAAACTCCGCCTATCATTTAAGAGAATAGAAAGTGTTGATAATGTTCAAATTATTGATTGAATGAATCTTTCCTAAAAGCAAGCAATGGCTTATTGAAAAGATTTAATCAAACTGACGTGATAACTTTGTTAAAAATATATATTCGTCTCACTCATTATATAATTAGATTAAGATGTTTATTGACGCCCATTGTCATTTAATATACAAGGAATCTTCCCAAAATATTCCAGAACATCTTGCTGCAATTAACAAATTGATGCAAGAAAATAATTTGGATTATATTGTGAGTAATACAAGCACACCGGACTATTTTCATTTAATTGAACATGAAAAAAAATATCCTAAAATTTTGAGTGCAATCGCTATTAATCGCAACCTTGCCAAGGATAGATCTAAGCACCAAGAATATCTAAAATTATTGCGAACCAATGTGGAAAAAAATAACCCAGAAGCTATTGGGGAGGTGGGTCTTGATTATTATGCAGAAATAACTCCCAATTATGCACCCAAAGCACAACAGTACATCCTTGAACAAGAAATTCTTCTGGCCAAAGAATTTGATTTACCGCTTGTAATTCATTCATTATATTCTGATGCTGATTTACTCGCTATTTTAAGGAAGCATCATGCTGAAGAAATGCGTGTCCATATCCATGGCACCCAAATAACTCAGACTTTCATGCAAGATTTTATTGATTTAGGGTGTTATTTCTCACTTTCCTATTATCATCATTTTGATGAACCCGAAATGGTATTTTGGATTGATAGTATTCCCTTTGACCGCTTGTTATTTGAGACTGATTCTCCTTATGCTTATTCTGTTCAAAATGAAAAAGGAAAGAGCTCTCCAGAGGATGTTATTTCAAATTATCACTTATATTGTGAAAAAACAGGAAAGAAGTTAGATTCTGTTGTTAAACAAGTATCTAATAATTTCAAGTGTTTGTATCGATTGTGATATCTGGTTTTGTTTTCCCAAAAAACTTTTGTAGTAGCGAATATTCCTTTTTTTTTATATTGCATCTGAATCAATTTTTAAAATACTCGATTTTACTATTATCTATTGAAATGAGGATTGAAGTAATCCTTTACTATTATACAGCTTCTCAAGATGTTTCTGAGCTACAAATTTTATTCAGGGTAAATAATATCTCAGAATTTTATAATCCAAAAAAATGAAAAATTTAATAACCTATCAATCCAATGTTCCATTATATCGTTTGAATATTTGGAAAATGATAGTTATGCCTCAAAATAAAAAAGAACAAATTTTGATCGCTGCAGGTGAATGTTTCGCAAAATTCGGATACAAGAAAACAACACTTGGCGATATTGGTAAAATAGTGGGGTTTGACAAGACCTCCATTTATCATTACTTCAAAAGTAAAGAAGAAATTTTCACAACATTGGTACTCAATGAATTTCAAGAATTTATTACTAAATTACATGAGAAAATAGAAGAGGATATGGTTTGTGAAAAGAAAATCCTTGTGTATTTTGAAGAAAAACTCAATTTTTGGATGAAAAAGGCAATTCTTCTTCCCCAAATTACCGAAATTGAACCTGAGAAATTGCAGCACTTAATGAGCTCGGGATTAGCAACATTTTACAAAATTGAACAGGATGAGAGATTATTCGTAGCCAACCTATTAAAAGGTTGCATTCAAAAAAATCAGATACAAGAATGTGATGTGGAGAAAATGAGCGATTTCATGTTTGTTTTAGCCGATGGAATAAAAGAAAATTATATGGGCATGGATAAAAACAAATCTATTTCTTCCAAAGAATATGAGAATGTGCTAAAAGATGTTCGAACAGGATTGGAGATTTTTTTACGAGGATTAAAATAAAGAGGATTGAAATGAAGGCAGCAGTTTGTAAACAATATGGTCATCCTGAAGTTTTGAAGGTAGAAGATGTTAAGCAACAACTCCCAAAGAACAAAGAAGTCATGATTAGAATTCATGCTACAACAGTCACCCAAGCCGATGTTGTACTTCGAAGTGGAATGTCGAAATTCCCCCCAATGGTACGATTCATCGCTCGATTAATATTTGGTATCCGCAAGCCAAGGAAAACTATTCAAGGGCGCGAGTTGGCGGGGGAAATTGAGGCAATAGGTAAAAATGTTACCAGATTCAAAATAGGCGATAAAGTTATTGCCTCTCCTAGTTTTGGTGCCTATGGTGAATATATCTGCTTAACAGAAGAACCAACTTCCCATTTTCTTCTAGGGCCTAATATAATGGTACTCAAACCCGATAATCTATCGTATGAAGAAGCAGCCGCACTTCCAATTGGTGGGTTGACTGCATTATTTTATCTAAGAAAAGTTAACATCCAAAAAGGACAAAAAATGCTAATCTATGGTGCTTCAGGATCTGTAGGTACTTTTGCGGTTCAGCTTGCGAAATACTTTGGGGCAGAAGTTACTGGTGTATGTAGTACTACGAATTTAGTTTTAGTAAAAAATTTGGGCGCAGATGTTGTGATAGATTACACTAAGGATGATTATACAAAAAGTGGAACTCTTTATGATTATATTTTTGATGCTGTTGGAAAAACTTCTTTTTCAAAATGTCGAGAACTTTTATATCCAAATGGCAGTTTCCTGACAGTTAGTCAAGGAGTAATGAAAAAAAGTAATGAGGATTTACTCTTCCTAGCAGATCTTATGCATTTAGGAAAACTAAAATCTGTTGTAGATAAAAGTTATCCTTTAGAAAAAATTGCTGAAGCCCATAAATATGTTGAAATTGGCCATAAAAAAGGAAATATTATTATTTCAATTGGAAACAACAATGAAACGGGGTAATTTAAGAGAATAAAAAAAACTTAGATTACTTTTGAAGTTCATGAAAAAAACTAATTTGAAGAAAAGGGGAACTTATGAGATTACAGGTCAATTTTTGAATTTTTTTCTTCTGAAGATTAGCAAAATAGACAATAAGAATCCCAATGATTAGAGAGAGAGGAACATATCCAGAAATATATCCTGGTATATTGAATATTTGATTTTCATCAATTGTTTTAGTTTTAGGCTCTAATTTGATTTCAATTTCGAAGATCTAAATAATTACTATTGATATCACAAGACAGATTTAAATTTTTATCTTCATTGCCAATCGTTATACTACTTTGAGTATTATTTCCGATTATTCTTAGAACATCAAAATTGAATCGACCGTAATCATATTTCAAAGTACTTTCAAATTAATGTACAAAAAAATTTTCCGGTAAACTTTGAAAAAAAATTTTGTTTTGATCTTTAGCTAATTTACTTTTGATTTTTTCATTGATAATAAAACCAGAAAGAGTGGCACCTATAATCAACCCAAATAGTACAAAGAATCCATATTTTTTTTTCTCCAACTATTCTGCCTCTAATAAGAATAATTATATCTATATAAAATTTAAAAATGCATATAAGGTCTTTGCATCAAATTCCGATTAGTTACTTATTTCTCACTCATTAAAGCACCTAAAATAGATCGTTGTTCGACTAAGATAACGTTTTCACCAGATAATAACATATAATGGTGATAAACTCTTGTTTTGGATATAAAATATTCTCAAATTGAGTAATGTGGGTAGAAAAATGATGGCGCACTCGATGGAGTGTAGTCGATTCTTACGTATGTGCACTCTCTAGGATTCATGCACTCCTTATATAGGAAGTTCAAAAACGAGTTAAACAAGTGCATACAAAATTCTAAAGATCACTTGGTTATTTTGAAGTTAATTGACAATTGAACTTAAATAAAAAGTGAATCTAATCTTTATTATGGTTCAAAAAAACAATAAATTTGAGTGGTATTTCTTAACTACCAGGAAATCAATTTTATGCATTGGTCTTATGTTAATCATTACTAATTTAAGCACATTTTCTATAATTTATTTTGGAAATAATCTTCATATTAAGGATGATATTAATTCTGAAGATGAAATACAATCTCCTGGGGAGATGTTTTTTTTTAATACATCAAGTGAAATTTATTGGAATTCTTCTGAACAAGATCTTACTTTTTCCCATAGATATAATCAAAATACTAGAAATTATAGTAATCAATTCAATACTATAGCAAAATTATTTTACAGAAAAATTGTACTTTCAAATGATTCTATTATATATACTTGCTCTTTAATGAGTTCAATGCAATCCGGTGGAGTTAGTTCAGGAACTACTACTCGTAATTATAACTTTTCCGACAATTATATTCATATTAAGGATGGAATCGTCGACATTTCATTGTTTCCTTCCATATGGCATACTGATTTTGCTTCAAGTAATCCAAATTATACTATTCCTATCAATCAAACAAACGAAATAGTCCATGGTTTTTTTGTTGGATACTTTAATAATTCTGCAAACTTAACAATTGATGATCTTCTTCTTGAAAATATGGTCTACTTCATTGATGAGAATGTTGCTAAGATTGAATTTAGTTCTGATAAGAACGGAATATTCACTTCAATTGAGATTTTCCAAACAGATTCAGACCAAAATCCAAACATAATTAAAGATGCAAGTACCTGGATTTCATTATAATTTTTTTTATTCTTTTAAAATGCCTGAAATTAATCTTGGATTGAAAATCATAACATTTGTAAGATATAATCATGTAATCAAAAGAGTCATAATTGATTTGATTAAAAATTAATTTCAAATCGCATTTAGAATGCAGGAAAATGATGGCGCACTCGATGGGATTTGAACCCACGGGCGGAGGACCGCACTGGATTTCCAGTCCAGCGTCATACGACTAGGCGACGAGTGCTTGGGAGGAAAAAAGTAAAAGAGAATGAAGCTTACAAATCTAATTTCATTCGATTGGAAAATTTCTCTTCCATTTTAGCAGCAATTACTGCTTTTTTGACAGCGGCGGTTTTTGCACCTTTTTTGATGTCAATTTTTTCAGGGGTTGGAGCAAGATGACGAACATTGGCACGTCGTCGTCGAACTTTGATTCCATCGACTAACACATATGATTTGTCGATTACTTCTACAATTACGCAGGCAAGACCTGCCTCTCTTCCGAGAGTTTTATATGCAACACGACCTACTTCGAATACTGGCATGGTATGAAACACCTCATTTATGTCACCATAAACGGAGTTTACACAAGATCTCACCGCAGTTCAGATTTCAACCAAGGTGATATCTTAATGTTTCTAAGCATTTTGTAAAAACAAAACCGCTGAGAATATTTTGATCAATACAGCAAAAATTAAAAAATTTTTGATTTTTCGTTTTTTTTCTTAACGCTGACCATGAATAAATTCCGTGAGCGCTGTAATACAGATGTTGAAGATTGCATTTATCCCCAAATGTGTCGTATTAATGATTAAATCGAAAGTGTTGTGCATGGTGGCAGGATCTAAAACATCGATTTGGTAAATGTCAATGAACCGTTGGCGTTCACTTTCTTCCCGTACTAGTGTCTCGTGCCGTTGAGCTTCAAAAGTACGGACATCACGGTCCATCATCCGTTCAATACGTACTTTTTCATCACATACTAATAAGATCGCAAAATCTTTGAGTTCTCCTAACATATATGTTGGAAGTTGTCCTTCAAATACATAATTTTCACCCGTTTGGGCTAATTTTAGGATTTTTCCATCTAATTCTTTATCAATTTCAAAATGATCTTCAGCGTATAGAGAGAAATCTTCTAAAGACATGTTTTTTTCTTTGGCTAACTCTCGAAAAGCCATGCCGGTGGAATAAAAAGTATAGTTTAGATGGTCCGCAACTTTTTTCGCAATTGTGCTTTTTCCGGTTCCATGTAATCCCGCAAAGGAAAAATTCATATTTTAATTCAATTTAGGATACAATATTAACTTTTTAACATTTTGATCTTCATGAAGGCAATTATTACCGATTTAGATGGGGTGCTTAGATTTTTTCCTGCCCAGAGGAATTCCGGGTTTGAAACGCGTTATGGTCTTCCCCAAGGAACTCTTTTGCACACTACCTTTGGGTATCCTGATTTGAATCAAGCGATGGTGGGAGAAATCTCAGATAGTGAGTGGAGAAGAAATATTACCTCTCGGATTCAGGAATTTTTACCTGCCCAAGATAGTATGAAATTAATAAGGGATTGGTCTTCATTTCCAGGTATAATTAATTATGAAATATTGGATTTGTATACTTCATACCGTAATAAAGGTGCAACTTTGGCATTATTAACCAATGCAACCAATAAACTAACTGAAGATCTTTCGACTCTCTCGATTTCTAATACTTTTGATTATATTATCAATTCATCCAGCATTGGTTTGATAAAACCTAATCCTGGAATTTTTCACTTTGCCTTGAAAACATTGGGTATAAAACCCTCAGAAGCTGTGTATATAGATGATTCTCACACTCATAGTGCGGCCGCCAGTCGAATAGGTTTAAAATCTCATTTGTTTAAAGATTTTCAAAACCTTGCTGATTTTCTAAAGCAAAATTTTTCGTAGTTAAGTAAGAAGGATGAAAAAAAAGAGAACTTAATTCTGTAATCGCTGATTTTAATTGCGATCTTCTAAAACTTTAGCCCGAATTGCATTTGCTAAAGCAGTGTGGGAGATTTTTCCACCATATGGCCGACTTGGTCTTCGTTCGGTTTTGGTTAATTTTCGAACTTGAGCAGGTCGTAATCGGGGAACTCCGTGGAGTACTTGACCCGTTATTGGACAGTGAGCGTATTTTGGTCTTCTTCGTACAAAATGGGTGGTGGTAGTATTACCTGGCAAGCGTCGCATCAAGCGTCGCATAGCATGGGATCTTCGATTTCCTCGCATTATTTAACACCTTAACATTGCAAAATTTTGCAATTATAATATGGAAGAGAAATTAGCATAAAATATTAAATTTTCGCTTCGGGGGAAGAAAACTAAACATTTAATAGGGAAAACTCCACGTTGGCTTAAAAAGAAGATTCTTGAATGAAATAGGTCAAAATAGCAAAAAAATATTTTGAAAAGAAGGAAAGGATTTTCATTGAATGTGCAAATATTGTTTAAATTCTTGAAAGAGAGTATAGATACTTTGTTCGATTTTTTGGAGAATTGCTTTAATGTGGGTTGGGTCTGTAGCTTGGTAAAGTCCTGATTGTTGGAGATAAAGTGGGAGATTTTGATTTAATTGGGCAATTTGGATTAAAAAGGGCTGAAAAGTATTAATTTGACTTAAGCTTTTTTCGAGATCCCCCATCAATTGCTGGAAAAATTCTTCCTCAAAGGCTTCAATTAAATGCAAATAATCAATAATAGTAATGAAATTGGATGTACATTCCGTTGCCACTGAAGCCAATAAATAAGGATCAAGTTGCCATGTTTGAGCAATTTCATTGAATTTAAAATCTTGAATCGAAGATATTACTGAAAGAATGGAAGTGAAATTTTGATCAATTTTGAAATCATCAATGATCTCCAATAAAGAACGGTTCCAGAGAGAGAGTTCATTTTGAAGTCCTACTAATTCAGAATGGGAGTGTTTCAAACGACGATAATAAAATAGAGCATCCACCATTCCCGATTCAAAACGATCTTTTAGAAAAGCAGCTGTTTGAAAAATGGAATATAAATCCGCCTTAATATCCACTACGGTTCTCTTTTGAGGAGATGTAATAATTGATTTGGGTTGAGGAGATTCAGGCGAAAAATTCATAGGAACCAATAAGAATAAAGGGTGAAAAGAAGAAAAAAAGGGATATTATGTGGATGATATGTGATCAACTAGTAAAAGATTCAATAATATTCCAATTATTGGCCCCGAAAGTAGGACGTAGCATGATTGTGGTAAATCCGATTATAAGCGCCATAATCATATTTCCTATTAAGAGACGGGTGGTGCTGGTATTGCCAATTTCTCGTTGTGCAACACTCATCGTACACGCAACCCAGATGATTCCTAATAATTGCAGTCCATCTAAGACCATCCAGAGTTTAGATGACCAGATATCACTCATCGTATTACTAATACTCGAGAAGGTAACTCCACTCGTGTTTGCGAGAGTTGTGGTAGGGAGCGCGATTGCAATTAGTAAAAATGATATGAAGTTAATTATTATTAATGGGGCGTAGGCGTAAGTCATAATTTTATTTTTGCCTGTTTGGGATAGTTTTGTCATAAAATCTTTCTTCTGAGATGTTTGGAAGGATGTTTCGCCCTCGATTCCTGATTTTTTCTCCAAACGGCTCTTTCCTGAGATCATGTCATTAAGTTTGCTCTTTTTCAATTTGACGTTATACCGAATGGCCAGTAACCCATCCAGCTGGACTGAAAAATTGGCTGCCAGTCCAAAGGCAAAATTATACAGTTTGAAAATAATGACATAATAAATAATTCCGAAAATGAAGAAACATAGGAAGATAATAAAACTATTTAAGAATGCAACCCATTTATACCCCCATGTGATTGCAAATGGGCTGAATGAGATGGACATCGGAGTTAATTCTACACCTTGATAAAGTTGAATATCTAAGTGCCAACTTACTGCAAGCGCACATAATCCAATGAGAAAACCATTGAACCACGTAATAAATCGAGGTCCTCCTCCATCTTTCTTTTTATTAATGTCACGGAAAGCAATGGGGGTTTTTATTGGATTGATTACTTTATAAATGCGCTTAAATCTGTTATCGGGCTTATATAATCTGATATTTGGTCGAGTAAAAATCGGAATTGCCTCAATGCGTTCTTCTTTGAGTTTATATTCGCAGTTATCACAGATATAGGTATCAAGGTCAGATTCATGACCACAGCTTGGACATCTTGCCATAATTTTTCACAGATTTCGGGATTTCACTTCACGGGAGTAAGATCATCCAAATTCATAGATGAAATCCTTGTTAATATATTACTTAATGGCGTTTTTTCCTAAAAAAGATTGTATCGGTCAAAAAGTTCAAATAGTTCTCAATGAATGTATATAAAGAAAAAAAATCTCTTGGACCAATTATGAAATTTTTTCAAATATTTTTAGTTCGTTATTGATATTCCACGAAAAATCCGCCCGTAGTTTTGGTTAGTTCCCATTTTCGATGGAAGAAAAATTCTAAAAGATCCAAATTAGTCTTAAAATGGGAAGAAATTGAGGCCAGTCTGAATTTTGAAGGTTGTTCGATTAGACACAATAAGGGTAGAATTTGATCGGAAGCAAATTCATCAACAGTTGCTGTTCCATTCAAAATTTTGTTTAATTCTACTGCAACTTTCTTTCCGACTTTTTCTGACGAGACTCCTCGTTCTCCTAAAATTGTACCTGCTCCCAATACTTCTCCGTTAGAAAATTCACTCCATACATCAACCCCTACCCCTGTAGAAAGCGATTTATGATATTGAGGGGTGATTTCTACTTCAATACTCTTAGCAAAAGGAGCAGAGAGGTGCTGTTTGATACTGGCAAGTATCCTTTCGGCAACTTTTGGCTTCCATAATCGTTCTTCTACATGGATAACTCCCTTTATTCCGAGCAATTCTCCTCGTTCCTCAAACCAAATTGGTTGATATTCTGCTAGAGTTGTCTTAGGCTGGATTGTAATACAAGCTTCTCCACCACCCTTTGGGAAAAACCCATGTTGTATAACTTCAATGTTGACATTATATCCCATTTGTTTGAAAAGTGTATACGTAACATTATTCAAATAATCTGGGCCGGGAGCATATTTTCCGTATGTTCCTCCTCCTTGTACATTGATCTTATATTCGCAATTTGGTGGTGGTGCCAGAAACAAAGCATTTTGTAAGGTCTGTGTTAGTAATCCAATATTTCCTGCAGTCGCTATTGAAACATCTATCTTATTACTCCACTTCTCTCCAGGAAATAATTCGATTTCTGTGGACCCAACTTCGATGGTGCTGGTTTTTCCTCCTGTTAACGATGCAAGGGCTTGTAATCCAACTAAATGTTGTAATCTTAATCCCGGTTTGGTGCGATTTTTGCGAATATTAATTATTCGAATCGGTTTATTTATAACGCAAGCCAATCCTGCTGAAATGCGGAGAATCGAACCCCCTCCCTCTCCAAATGATCCATCGATGACGATTGGTTCCATTGATAACAAGTGATAAGCAAAAAAACCTTTAAAGAATTTGGACAGAAAATAAAAACGGTTCTTACATATTTTCTAATTCTGCGAGTAAGAATTCAAAAGTGGCTTTTGCGCATTGGCGTTTGATTTCCATTCTTGTGCCATGAAATCGAAATTCTTTTACTTTATTACAAGCGTGTGTGCCAATTCCAATATACATTAATCCGCGTGGTTTGCCCTCCAAAATATAGGATCCTGCTACTCCCGTGATTGCGATTCCTATGTCCGACAGCATTATTTGTTTTAAGCCATCTAATAGCGCCTCAGTTACTTCTGGAGAAATGGTCCCATAATCATTAATGAGGTCATAATCGACTTTTAGTGTAAAATTTTTGAGATGTGCTGAATAAGCAATAACACCTCCTATAAAGGCTTTAGAGCTACCATCAATATTGGTGAGTAGGTGGCTGATAAACCCTCCTGTGGCACTTTCGGCTGTCGCCAAAGTAAGATTTTTCATTTTGAGTTGAGCTAACAATTGATTAGCTAAGTCCATCAACTCTGCATCGGCATCATAGTCAGCCATAGTATCAAAAAAGACATTCATAATTAAAACAGTTTTTTCGAGCAATTATAAAATAAAGTGAAAATTAAAGAGATTTTATTCGCTCAAATCCTTTAATTTCTTTCAGAACATTGATAACTGCTAAAGGTATCAGTCCGGCAGTTTCTCGATCTGCCATGATTTCGGAACGGATAAATGTTCCATTGAATCGTTGAAAATTAATTTTTTTTAAAGCGCCAATTTTTTTGCCATGATTTGATAAATATTGACGGATCCATTCGCTATTTGAATAAAAAATCTCAAAATTCCCCAAAATCTCTAGCATTGTTGTGGTCCATTTAGAGATATTATGTAAATCAGGAATAGGATAAATTTGAAAATAACTTGCTGCAATATCTTGTTCTTTTAAAGCGGCCTCTATCATCTTTCTTCGTTCGTCAAAAGAAAATGGATTATCTGCTGTGTGAGAATATTGCGAGGAGCCTATACCAATTTTTATAAATTTTACCTCTTGGAAGATTTCAAGAATTAATTGAAGATGTCCATTATGAAAAGGTTGGAATCGCCCTACTATCGCTCCTACTGAAAATCGGTTCGCATCGTCTTGATTGGTGGCAGAAATGGGGGTTAAAGATTGTTTTGACTTTTGGTTCTCTTCATATTCAGTAATTAATATTGATTGGAGATTTTGGGTAATAATTCTTTTCCAATATTCGTGAGTTATGTGAACAAAGTTTTCTTGATTTAGCAGGATGGTCATTTCTTCCTGAGTGTAAAACCCCGATTCAGGTGCTACTTCTTTTAAATCAATGTGGATGGCATCCTCAATAAGAGCAATAAAATTATAGGCCAATTCACATGCTTTTTCCCGATTATGTTCTATTTTCATATCCAAAAATCGACCATAGATTACTTTTGCACCCATTTCTTCAGTCAATTCTCGCCATGCTTCTGTTTGAATGTGTTCAAAAGAGAAATTTTCATGAAATTGGACATGTCCTGAAGCGGAATCGCAATATTTTAATGGTAAAACTTTTCGAGTCACTGAACGCCTTTGAACAAGATATTTTCCATCAAGCGTAAAAGCATATACTCTGCAGATGATGAATGAAAGATTTTTCTGGTTTTTTTCTTCCCGTGTTGCTGGATAAACTATTGAGGATAACTTGCCCGTATGAAATTTGGGTAAGTCTGTCTCATGAAAACATGCAACAATCTCGGTTTTAGATGATACCTTCATAAATTATCCCTCATTCTTGTATTTTTAGGAAAAAAAAGGTTTTATTGGCTAAAGGGGAATTCTGTAAATTCGCTAAATAATGCCCCCATTATTTCTAACTTGAATGAATCTTCCAAGGCTGCATCAATTACCTCATCAGCTCGAGCCTTATTGCAACAAATCTCCAAAAATCCGCTGGATCCTTCAATCAGCAATAATTGATCTGAATCATGCCCTGCAAAGGTAGGGGTGGCAATTATAGGGTGATTTTTTTCCCTATGATGCAAATGATAGGAACATTTTTTGTTAAAAGTAAACATCTGGAATTCTACGATTGGAATTGTTGTTATTATATTCCCAAAATCATCAATATATTGAATTTTAGCTGTAATAAATTGCTTATCCTCTGATATTTCGGGTTCAATATTCAATATAACATCCAATTCATCCTTTGGTTCCCCTATGCTAAACAAATCAAGACCATTTGATAAATGAGCTCCAACAGGCATCATTATATCCCTTCCATGAAAGGTGCTTGTAATTGGGGTCAATTGAGTAGGGGCAATTGAAGTGGTATCTGGAATCGATCTTGGGATTTCATCCGAATCAATCTTCAATCGGTTTGAATTTTCTAAAGGATTGATCCCTTGATCTTGCGTGTAGACATCCTTTTGAAATTCTTGACGTTTTTCAACGATTTTTAATGCTTCAGCGTACCTCGGATTATAGAAATCAGGTTCAGTAATCTTTATTATCATGCTAATCAAGTTTTTCTGGGCAAAATAGGAAAATATTCCATTATCTGGACCTATTAATATATAATTATCTATGGTTTGGATGGCTACAATATCGCGATCCGAGCCGACTCCTGGATCTATCACGCATACAAAGATAGATTCTGCTGGAAATGTATCGTAGACGGTATACAATGTGTAAGCCGCTTCCATTATTGAAAAAGGAGTTATTGTGTGGGAGACATCAATAAAACGTACATTTTGATTAATTTTTAATGCGACTCCCTTCATTTCTGCGACATAATGTTGGCCACGCATTCCAAAATCTGTAAGTATACCAATTATGGTCATGTTGATTACCTTAAATTGTTCATTAAATGAAATGTAGTAAAAAAAAATACTTCTTATCTATTGAATTTTTTATCAACCCTGACATATTCTGCGAGTGCTTTCGCTTTTAGTGCATATTCTTCAGAACGGGTTGAATCCATCAGGTCCTCTGATGCTTCAGATGCTTTCTTGAAAAAACGTTGGGCTTTAGTGAAATCGCCAGCTTTTAAACTACTAAGGGCTTTATCTACAAAATCATCCCGTTTTTTCAATAAGGATGGTGTTTTCCGAGCTAAGTTAATTTTGGATTTATACATGGAAACTAAATCTTTTTCCCCTAAATTTTCAGCATGTTTCTTTGCAGTTGCATATTCACGCTCCGCTTTATCAAAGTCTCGGTTCTTATATGCTTTCTCGGCGGTATTATGGGCTGCATAAAGTTTTTTTGGGATTTTTTTAATTTTATCTAATAGAATATTGGCTTCATCAAACTTTCCACGCTTATTTAAGGATTTGACCTTGTCAGTTAACCGCTTTTCAATTTCTTTTTGATCCAAAATAAATTGAGGTTTGTCAAAATGTTGGGCATGGCGTTGCTCAATTAGGATAATTAAATCCCCATTGGGCTTATCTTTAAATTCGGCCATTTTTTCCACAAACATTTTTAATGCATCTTTATGAATTTCTGTGTTTATATCACGTTCTAAAATGACTCCTCCAATTAATTCCACGATTTTTCTTTTGACATCTAATTCCTTTTTATATGTAAAAAGTTGGGCATCGGCGAGTAAGGTGAGAACATACGATTTATCTGAATGTCCTGTTCGAATCCGTAAAAATTCATTGTCACCAATTTCAATTTGGGGTGATTCTGGGGATAAATACACTGCTTTACGTGCAATTTTTGCATCATCAACTACGAAGAAGAAGCTACCAAGGGCCATTTTTTTCACTCATCATAGATAATGATCCTCGATCTTAAAGATTTTTCTCCTATAAAGAATCCACCTTTTTTATTGGTGTAATTGAAGAATGTAAAAAAAAAGATATTATTTTTGGGCGGAAGCTGCAGTTGTTTGTTTGGTTAACTTGATTGCTTTGGCTTGGCCCAAAATTTGACGGAGTGACGTAATGATAGAGAGCATTTGAGTCATATACAAATTTTCACCAATGGCATAATTAATATTTTTGAGTTTTTTCACCGCTTCGATTTGATCCTTTCCAATATTTTCGAGGGATTTTTCATTCCAGAGGGATTGGATCTCATCGTCGATATGTTTTTTAATTTCATCCAATGATTCTTTAGTATTCGAGCGCCCTTTTTTAATAACCTCAATAATTAACCGCATATTTTCATTGACTGCAGTCAGTGATTCCATTAAATTCTTGGAATTATCTTCAAGAGCTCGATTCAAATTTTCAATTTGAGCAATTGTTCCATCTAAAGATTGGGTTATGCTGTTAATCGATGTGGCAATATCCTGCAAGTAATTTTGTGACATTTTTTATTCTCCTTTTAATGTATTTAGTTTGGGGGGGGGATTGTCCCGGGTGGAGGACCTAAATCCTTTAAGTTTTTTTTCTTATCTGGTGCAGCAGGTGGAGGGGTTGGAGGTGAAGGGCTTGTTGGTGGAGGTACTGATGCCGAAGGAGTCGGTTGAGGGGAAGGATTTGATTTTCCTGATAAAGAATCATCCACTCGTTGTAAAAGATCTTCGCTGGACCCTGTTGTTTCTTTACTACTTGGCCCTTCCTTTACTTCTCGGATAGAGTCAAGCACTTCGCGGAGTAAAATATCCACCGTTTCTGGTTTTAGTGCCTCTTGTGAGAGATCCACAAATTGGTTAAGCCTGCCAGTTAATTCATCAAGATCTTTAAGGCCAACTCGTTCTTGCAAAAGTTGGATTTCTTGAACTGCTTCTTCACCAATTTGTTTAAACACCAGATTCTGGGTTTCTCCTTCTTTTTCAACTGATTCCGTCATTGATTTGATTGAATCTACCAACGATTGAACCTTCTCTCCTAAATTCGTATTTAGGGACTCAACACTTCCTTGAAGGGTTTGGATTGATTTACCCAATGTGGCGATACGTGAATATATGTTCTGTAAGAGGTCAGTTAGCATTTCTGACATGATTTTTCCCATTCCAAAGCATTCTACATGAGAATTTCTTTTTTTTATAACTACTTTTATATTTGGTTTTTGCTCATAAATATTTTTTCTTTTAACCCAGCTATAGCATAAAATCTTTGTCAGAAATGAGCATTTTTGGTTCATAAATATTTGAAATATATCATCGAATACGAATGTATTTCCAAATATGTAATTTCTAAATATTTTTTAGCAATGATCAACTATTTGTATTGTGGCGGAAATACTCGTAAAAAAAGCGAAAAATCCGAAGCGAAGACCTGCTTCTGAGCTTCTTCAAGATTCGGATTTATTTACTTCCGATTTTCAACCTATGGTGAAATCTATTTTCTGGAGCACCACTGGGTTTTATTTTCTAGGTTTTGTTATTCCTCAATTTGCTGAAATGATTGGGGTGCAGGATGTTCAGCTAGGTCTAATTTATTCTTTCATTACTATGGGCAACATTATTTCTGCTCCCATAGTCGGTTTCTTGGCAGATAAAATATCTAAGAAAGTTCTTGGATCTTTTGGCGTTTTTGGAAGAGGGCTTTCGTATTTTGTTATGTATTTGGCGATCTTATTGCGATCTTATGTTTTATTTGTCCTTTCGTGTATAATTTTAGGTTTTGTTGTAAGTTTCTTTTGGATTCCCTTTAATCAATTGATTGCGCAAAAATCTCATCATGATCACCGGAGTTTTGCCTATTCTCAGCGAGCTTCCGCCGTTGGAAAAGGAGGTTTAGTTGGGGGGATTATTGGTTTTGGATTGTTCATTGTAGGGCAACGATTTCAGTTTCCTATCTATCTGCTCTATAGTTCGATCATATTATTTGCTGGGGCGAATTTTTATGCCGGATACCTATTTCTTAGGGCTGTTGATGAGGATTTAACTCTCCATTCTGCGGAAGTCGATAGTAATCCTATATTAATTAATACTACAGAAAAAGAAACTATAAAAGGGAAATCTCCCATTCCAAAGATGTTGTTGATTGGGTTAATTTTTATCATGCTTTCGTATTTTATTGGGAGTATCAATTCGGAAATTAGTAAACCCTTTTTGCAGACATTCATTATGCGAACCGTCACGGATGATCCAACCCTCATTATTCTTATATTCATGCCCTCCAGTATTCTTCCTATGTTACTCGCCCCTAAATTGGGTTCTCTTGTGGAACGAATCAATATTTATTGGGGTTTGATTGCTGCTGCTTTGCTCGGGGCTCTTCTCACCTTGTTTTTGATAAATGTCCAAAATATGATCCTCTTCTCCTTCTTGCTCATTTTTGATACCGCCGTTGCGATTAGTCAAAGTTTGATCTTGGATAAGTTCGTCTCTCGAATCTCAAAGGAACATCGGGGAAAACTCTTTGGAAGTCGCCTATTCTTTGCGAATATTGGCGCTGCTTTGGGACCGATTTTAGGTGGAATTGTGTGGCGGGTTTATGGTATTAAAATGCCGTTTATTATCTCGATCGTTGTTGAAGTGGCCTTGATTCCGCTCTTCTTCCTTGCTATTAAAAAAACAACTCCCTTCTTGGAAGAGAAATAAACTCTAATCTTTTTTTTTTGCCTTTCTACTTTCTTCATATCCAGTAGTTGCGATATTCATTAATATAATCGTCCATTGTGCGTGGATTGCGATTCAATATTTGAGCTAAATCTATATATACATCCTTCGCATGCCCTGCTCTTACATTCCAATAAAGAAGTTTCACAATCCTGATAAATTTTTGATCAAATCCATATGTAAGCATTTTTTTATTGAATACTTTGGGAGATGGTTCTGAATACTTTATTGGAAATCCAAGTATATTAGTCATCTTCTTTGCAACTTCATAATAATCAAGTGCAACAGATCCTGTTAAGTTTGGAGTCTGAGCGATATATTTGTCCTTAGTTAGAACTATCGCGGCTGTTTCTCCGATATCTCTCGCATCAATAAATGCAGTCTTTCCGTTTCCTGCCGGTATTAACAGATCATGTTCCTTTTGAATGACAAGTTGATGAGTTGTATTCAAATTTTGCATAAAAAAGCCACAACGTAACATTGTGAAGGGAATTTTGTATCGCTTTATATATTTTTCAACATGCCAGTGTGGTACCAGCGGGTTTACACCGATAATTGAGAGAAATACTACATGCTTAACTCCCGCATTTTTTGCATGTTTGATGAATGGAGCCATCAATTTGCGAATATTTGCAATTGCAGGGGGTCGCATGAGAAATAGTTTTGTAATTCCTTGAGTACAAGTAAGAAAGGAACTGGGATCATAATAATCTAGTTTTCGAAAATTGATCTCCTTACCAAACTCACTACGTACCTTTTTCTCATCATAATCTGCTACGATGATTTCTGTGTTAGGATCAGAATATTGTTGTAGATATTTGAACACTTCTCGACCAACATTTCCGAGAACTCCCGTTACTAAAATTTTTACCATAATACTCTGAATAAGGTTTTTTAAAATATAAATTAATTCGTTTCCGAAATATTCCTTTCCGAATTATTCTTGTCCGAAGTATTATATGAGAAAAAAAACTACTTTGTGTAATGAGAGACTTTTCATCAATTGGATTGTTAATCGCACAAATTCATCAAACATCAGATAGAGTATTTGAACGCAAATTACGGGAGGCTTCCCTTCAAAAATTGAGTGCTTCTCAAGGAAGGGTTCTATTTTTGCTTGAATCCCATGAGAAAATAACGGTTCATAAACTATCTCAACTGGCTTCTTTAAGCAATTCAACATTGAGTCAACTTCTGGATTCATTAGAAAAAAAAGGAATTATTTCAAGAGTTAGAAATACCGAAGATCGACGGAAAGTTCACATCGTGAAAACTTCCTTATTTGATCAATATTTCTTAACTTATAAAAATGTGCTCGAAGAAATGATAACGGTTTACTTTAAGGATTTTGCACCAGATCAAAGGAAATTATTTGAGAAAATGACCTTACAAGTACTGTCGAATTTAGTAAAAGAAGAACATGAGAGTTCTTCAAATGATTCTTAAACTTGAAAAAATATTAATTTCACGAATCGAGATTAACTACAAATCTCAAAGGAAAATCTAGGAATATGTTTCTTAGGTGGGATTGTGCGGGGTTTAAATTCTTTTACAAGCCTATTAATCGATCTTTTATGAAATGGTATTGATTTTACTATTCTTTCTAATCATGAAAAATAATTTCTTTTTTAGAAGAAAATTTAATTCTTTTTTGTTCCATTTTTATTTGGAAACCCTTTCCACTTTTGCTTTCCTTTATAATCAAATCGATCAAGAAGAAATCGTTCAAGCACCTTTCCAAAAAATTTTTAATTTTCGTTGCAATAATTAAGATAAGACGAAAGTCTTACTGTGGGAGAGTAGCATAGCCTGGTCAATGCGCTGGTCTTATATGAGATATGGGCGCACATATTCACATTGCCCATATTCGCTGAGATAGCCAGATATCGAGGGTTCGAAGCCCTCCTTTCCCACGATCTTTTCTATTTTTTAGATTATCGTTGAATCCATAAAACCAAAAAAAAAATTCTTCACTTTCTAAAAAATCTTTATTTATTTGCCAAAATCTTTCAAATGTGAGGTGTCATTGAATGATTTCAAAACATTTTGTTGATAATTCTCTTTATATTGTAGAATTGAAATACTCGCTGGGGAAGCTGAGAAGTAAGACGAAACCAACATTTGGACATCATATTTTAACCACCAAGCAACAATAAAAGCTAAAGTGCATCCATGGGTTACTATGATATAGTTGTGATTTTCGGATTTAGTAATCCGCTCCATACAATCACACACTCGAAAATAGAATTGTTTCCATGTTTCTCCTTGTGGAAATTCTCGATAGTCCAAATTGAATCCCTTTTCTGTTCGAGGATTCCGATGGGCATTCGCCCAATCTTTCGTTTTTCCTGCAGCAATGCCCGTATTAATTTCTCGAAGATCCTTATCTATCTTAATTTCTAAATTCAAGTGTTTTCCAATAACTTCAGCAGTCTGATAAGCTCGTTTCAAATCCGAAGCATACAGTACATATTTTTCGTTCAAAATATCTACTCTGAGTCTTTTTCCGATGAGATCTGCTTGTTTTCTTCCCAAAGATGTCAGTGGTGTATCCGTCCATCCTCCGGACATATTATTGATGTGATGTTCAGATTGACAGTGTTGAATGATGATTAGTTTAGTCAAAGAGATCGCCTAAATTCCAATTATTGGAATTAATTCTCTATGAGATTAGAATCTTTCACTCAAAGAAAGTATTGTTAGAAATTTTTGGAGTTATAATCCATATCTTAAAAAAAAATCAACGAAAAAATTGTTAGCGGTGATAATAATGCGTATTTACTGCATCATCCTCAATTTTTTGACTGGAGTTGACACTTAGTATTATGAAATAGGCAAATTGGATTAAGATCAGTACAATGAAGTAAATTCACAGTTCTCCCAATTGATCAAAATAGATTTTATAATAAGTCATTGGAATACTAATTTTTTTCCCATGATCTTTCATTCTGCACGAGATTTGACCCATTGAACCGCTTTATTCGCCAATTTTGTTTTATTTCAATAATTTTTATTATATTTTCTTTTAAAGAAGAGAAGAATTATTGATTCATATCGATTATTCAAATATTGTTCGAGCTGCCATTTGAGGAGGATTTAAAGGAGTTCAATTACAGATGGAATATCTCCAGAAAAATCTCACAAAAGCCATGCTAATGACAAGTGTTTGGGATTTGAAAGAGATTTCAACCGAGATTCTTATCTAATGTTTTTTTTAATTAAGTTCATAATAAGAGTAAAGTAAAAAAAAAATTGTTGTTTAGTAGCCTATTTAGAATCTAAATCGATCTTTTTTTTTGAATAACCCTAAGGATGTGATCCCAATGCAACCAATTAAAATTTCTAAAGAAAAACCAAAAATATGGCGATTGTTCTCAATTTCTCCATTATCAATTATTTCCCATCCAAAAGTATTTATAATATAATCTCGTTTTATTGCCGCTTCTCCTGAGCTGTATTGAGAGTTTCCTGCATTAAATTTCACTCCATGTTGTAATGAAAGTTGTGCCCAACTAGTTAACAAGGAGTCGTAATTTTCTGTAGATAATTTAATCCCAAAGAACATATCTTCCATATTTGTGACTCTTGAGATATCCCAGCTTCCGATATCTTGGTTGAAAGATGTTGCTCGGTAGAACATTGACCTCATATCTGTAACTCTTGAAACATTCCATCTTCCGATATCTTGATTGAAGGCAGATGCATAACAAAAAATCGAATCCATATTCAAGACACTCGAAGTATCCCAATTTCCGAGGTCTTGATTGAAAGCAGATGCGCCATTAAACATATGTCCCATTTCTTTGACATTTGAGACATTCCATTCTCCAATATTTTGGTTGAAAACAGATGATCCTTTGAAAACTGATGCCATAGATGTTGCACTCGAAACATCCCAACCTCCGATATCTTGATTAAAAACAGATGCATAATAAAACAATCCATTCATATTTTCGGTACTCGAAACATCCCAACCTCCGATATCTTGATTGAAGGCTGATGTATCACTAAACATATGCTCCATATTGACAACATTGGATACATTCCATCTTCCAATATCTTGATTGAAGGCTGATGTATCACTAAACATGTGCTCCATATTGACAACATTGGAAACATTCCATCTTCCAATGTCTTGATTGAAGAGAGATGCGCCATTAAACATATATTTCATATTAATAACATTAGATACATCCCAATTTCCGATGTCTTGGTTGAATGTATCTACGCCGCAAAACATAAAATCCATTTTCAAAACTTTCGAGACATTCCAAATACCAATATTTTGATTGAAGGCAAGCGTCCTATAGAACATATCTCTCATATCCGTAACTTTCGAGACATTCCAATTTCCGATATCTTGATTGAACATAGATGAATAACAAAACATTCTATTCATATTTAGAACACTTGAGACATTCCAATTGCAAATGTCTTGATTGAAGCTATCTGCGCCGAGGAACATAGAGCCCATGTTTAATACTCTCGAAACATCCCACTTGCTCATATTTCCCATATTACCTAAATTATCGCACCCATAAAAAGCACGATATAATGTTGTTGTCTCCGTTAAGTTTAATGCATCGGTAGCAGTGAGATTTAAGTTTGTACAACCCGCGAAATTACTTCCTTCATTTCCTAAATTCAACGTCCCCCATTGTGATATTTCTACTATCTTATCTTTATCACCCGTAAAATTGAAGCTCCATCCCACCAATTTTCCAGTGATAATCACATTATAAATCCCTGGTTTTGAATATGTATGGGTAATATTGCTATCCGAATAGGATGTAATGTTATCCTTTTTCCCATCTCCCCACTGTACTAAGAAATTATAGTTACCATTTGAGATTAAGGGGAGATGAATTTGATTTTGAGCACTTGATCCATAACTTGATTTCTGAGAATTCCACACTGAGAGAAACGCTGTTGAATCATCACTGGAAGGAGCGGGGAAATCTTCTGAATTGTGATTTTTCGGCGGATTTTCTGCGTTATTTACCATTTCGGTCCTAAAATGAAGCAATAGAAAAAGAAAGATAATCGATAAAAGAGAAAATTGAAAAATAAATGAGTTATATTTTTTTGATCTTTTTATCTTAATCATATTGTAATTTAGGATGAATTAGTAAATATGCTTTTCTTTTAAAAGGGTTTTTTTTTCTCCAAAATTTTTTGTGTTTTTTTCTCAACAATCTCAACTTTCAAAACTCGTTATGTATATGGTTTGATGTGCTTAAAATACTCGTAATTGATGCTGAATATGTGTTAATTGGGATGTATGTTGTTCGGGCTGCAATTGGATGGGGTTCTCTTGGAGTTCGACTCAAGATGGAATATCTTCAAAAAAACTTCGCAAAGCCTTGCTCATGACTGGGATGCGGAATTTGAAATTAATTTCTCCTACGATATTTCTAGACTTTTTTTTTTTGGAATACTTAGTTAAAATTTAAAAATTGTATCTCCATTATACTCAAGGGGATTATGACCGTGGAAGATGCTTTAATGGCTGTGAAGACAGGAGCTTCGGCCATTATGGTGTCCAATCATGGAGGGAGAGTACTAGATTGCACTCCTGGTACTGCCTCCGTTTTAGCTGAAATTGTTAAAGCCGTTGATGGAAAAATCAAAATTTTGGTGGATGGAGGCGTCCGGACAGGTTTTGATGTATTGAAAATGCTCGCCTTAGGGGCGGAAGCCGTGCTAATTGGAAGGGATGTTGTTCGTGCTGCGATTGGAGGTGGATCAAGAGGGGTTCAATTACAAATGGAATATCTCCAGAAGGATCTTGCAAAAGCAATGTTGATGACAGGGGTACGAAGTTTGCAAGATATTACTCCTGCCCTTCTTATGAAATAACTTTTTTTATTAGACCAAGGCAAAATTTAAAAATTGTATCTCCATTATTTTTTCATTCTATGGCTTTTCATCCTTCTACCAAAAATTTTTACTTGATTACAACTAATTCTCAGTTAAAAACCTTTTTTGGGGACGCTAAAGGGAGCATCCTCTTTGATAAATTTAGAATTAACTTCGAAACTCTCGACAAATCAAATTCATTTTTAATGCCCGATGAAATCAGTCAACGTTTAGGTGCAAGTGCTATATTTGTATTGAGTTTATTCATAACTCTTGAGAAGCAAAATGTTTCTTTTGATGATTTACAAAAAATTTCTCTCAATGTCTATTGTGATATTATGAATCTCCAAATTAAATCCCTAGCTGCACCATTAGAAGTCAGCGAAAATCCTTGGGAAGATTTTTTGAGTTTATTACAGAAAAATAATCTCGAAATGTATGATAACGATTATTACCAGCTTCAATACACCTATAATGAACGGTCACGGTTTGGATTTGATTTTCATCAATGTTTAGTGCATAAAATTTTACTACATAATGATCATCCTGAATTAACACCGATTATTTGTAAATTTCATTCGATTTTCAGTGATAATTTTCAAAAATGGGCGAATTTTTCACAGTTTGAAACAATTGCAAAAGGTTATGATAGATGCACCTTTCGATATTTCAAAAATTAAATGTTTTGCAAATTTTAAAGTCATAATTTAGAATATTCGCGTTGAAAATAGAAAATAGATCGCTGTAAAAAACAAACACACTGGCGCACTCGTATAAAACAATTTAATTTCCCCGATATTTTGTAAAGTGATGATTCCCAGATAAAATAGTGCAATGAAGAAAAGAATTATAGCAGGTCCGATGATCGTTAAGTTTGAGATTAAATCCACCGAAATGGCGAATTTTTGTTGAAATTGGGAAAAGAAGCAAATCAGAAAAATAATATATCGGAATATAGTTGTTTGATCATATTGGTGGAATGGTACCTTTGAATTATTTTTTAACAAATTATAATGCTTCAATTCAAAAGTAGTTGTTAATAGAAGAAGGGAATATAATAGTAAGAAGCTCCACACCGGTGCATTGACTTGAGGAAAATTCCAAATGTATCCAATTTGATTATAGGGGATCAAAATCATAGGGAAAACTAAAGAAAATATGAGTGTTTTTAATAGGGTTCGCCATTCTATATGTAATTGTTGTTTTTTCTTTTTAAATCCAAGATAAAATCCTAGAGCAATAAAATCACAGAAGCAAAGGCAAATTAAAAATCCTAAAAATGCACTAAGACCTAGAAAATTACAAAAATTTCCACCCAAAATAAAAAAAATGCCTTCTAATAATATCGGAGTGTTATTATCCGATAAATAATGTTTTTGTTCAAGGTTCTGAAACATTTCTGAATTATTTTTAGATAAATTTGGTTTTTGTTCGCTTAGGTGTGAAAAAAATAGTTTTTTACTAATATTTCCAAAAATAACGGCACTAATAAGAAATAAGAGAAGTCGAATCCAGTAGAAATCTAAAATCAGCAATGGTAACATTACAATCTGATTTTGAGTAGTGGTTACATGGAATTTTTGATCAAACCAAGAACAACTTAAGTGTTGAGCTTCAACTCCATCCACATTCCGGTGATTACAATCAGATAAAATGGTAAGATTGTCTTTGGATGGATTCAAAAAAGATTCATAGAACTCGATTGAATATGAAACATCGATTAAGGAGTCTTGTTCGCCATGGATTAAAAGAATTGAACATTGATCATAGTTATTGTTGGGATTAGATGGATTCCTAATCATATTTTCTTGGGTTGAACGATAATTATAAGAAAGCCCAAACAATGATGGACATCCTGGATTATTTTGTAATAGTTTAGAGAGGTTACTTGCTGGGGCCATTGCTACGCAAGATTTAAAAATACTACTTTGGTTGCAAAGCAATAAAGCAATCGTGCCCCCAAATGATTTTCCAAGAAGACCGACATTATTTGGGTCAATAGACTCGAACTCATCGCAAATGATCTGAAGCCCTTCTAAGATATCTTGAGGTTCTTGTAGACCAAATGTGAAAATTCCTTCTGATTTTTGATGTCCCCGCAAATCGGGAGTGTAAACAACATATCCATCCATAGCCAAATTTAATGCTTCATTCGTCAAAGTTCCTCTATGGGATTGATATCCATGTAATATTATGATCAGATTTAATGAAGAGGGTGCGAGATCCTCGCTGAATAATGGTGGAAAGTACAGATCCCCTGATATTAAGGTTCCATCTTTGGAATTAAATTCAATTTCTTCACTATTTATTAAACCTTGGGAGTAAATCTGAGTCTTCTGATTATAACATAAACCGAGTATGGAATTTAGAAGTAAAAGAGACACTAAAAAGATAAGAGGTAATTTAACAGGCGCTTTTACGGGATGAGGTTTGGGCCCATGGAAAAAAATATGTCTCATAACAACATACATGTAAGATCGAGATTATAAATGTGCTACGTTTATTTGACAAAATCAAGCATATTTCAAAACACGATTTTTTTCTATGTGTAATTCTTAAAATTTGTGGAAAATTTGCATTAAAATGAGTATTGGATTCTACTCAAAAATCAAAAAAACATTGAATGTAAAACAGAAAGAAATACATAATAAAAGCATTATAAAATGATACAAGTGGTAATCAATCACCAAATGGTTCTGTTCAGTATGACTTTTGCGCAAAGGAGGAATTTTACATTAATTTGTTGAAAAGAATTTAGTTTTTCAATGTTTTATGTTTTTAAATAATTTTTCAAGATTTTGGCTTGAATAGATATAAAAACAATCTTTGTGAAGTAAAATAAACAATTCATCATTGCTTACTAAATTATATTGCTCACGAACCATTTTAGGAATGTAAATTCTTCCTCTCTCATCAATTGTTGTTTTTATTGAATTTCTTAGAATATCAATTATTTTCATTTTTATTCCCTCTGGATGGGATTTTTACCAATCAATTTTAAATAAGTATTTTGACTCCATTATATTAACCATTTAATGTATTATAGATGGATATATAACTATAAAAATTTTGAGTATGTGAAAAATATGCCTGAATTACGAATAATTATTCCAGAAAATATGGAAAAAACCTTAGATTCTTTAATTCGTGCCGGAATTGCTGGTAATAAAGCAGAGATTGTTAGAAGTGCAATAACACAGTATTTGTCTAGTGTTCCAACTGCATGGTCTAAAGACTATGATCTCGAATCAGTATTTTCTCCCGATGGAAGAATTTTACAAGTGGAATATGCAACAATTGCTTCAGAAAAGGGATTATTATCTTTAGGAATTCAAACTAAAAATGGATTAGTGCTTTTAAAAAGAAAATCCCCTGCTTGCCATCCAGATCTTTCAGCTTTACGATATAATGAATATACGAGACCACTGCAAAAACTTTCAAAAAAAATTGAGATCTCTATGACTGGAATCATGGCCGACGGGAAATTAGTAATGAAAAAAGCGAAAGAGATAATGAATCAGAATACAAAGAATGAATCTGTGGATATTTACGCTTTAGTTGAAGATCTTTCTTTTTTTCTCCACAAATTCACCTTAAACAAAGACTTGCGAGTATTGGGTGCTTGTTTTATTATTGGCGGATTTGATTTAACTAATCGCCCAAAACTCTTCCTACTTGATCCATCGGGTTCTATTCATGAAACTAGAGTTGTAGCTA
This sequence comes from Candidatus Lokiarchaeum ossiferum, assembly GCA_025839675.1. Taxonomy (GTDB): domain Archaea; phylum Asgardarchaeota; class Lokiarchaeia; order Sigyniarchaeales; family Promethearchaeaceae; genus Lokiarchaeum; species Lokiarchaeum ossiferum. The sequence continues at coordinate 2,225,494 of CP104013.1, read as the reverse complement.
TAGGAAATGAGCGTGAAAAAATAACTAAAGAAATTTTGACAAAATTTTCTGATGAAATGTCATTGGATGAATCAATTCAGCTTGCGATTAGATCTACCGTTGTGGATAATGACGATTTAGAGAATATTATTGTAGATACCATCGATGGAAAAACTGGGAATTTTAAAGAATTAAACTTGGAAGAAAAGATGGCTTTTCTAAGAAGTTAAACATTATTTTTTTTTTGATTTTCATCAAGCTTTTTAATTTAAATCAACTAGATTTCCGCAGCGATTTAGTTGTTTGTATAAGAAATCAATGCTCTCAACAGAAGATCGCTAAGATTCAATGATTCTACATCAGTTAAGGAAATCTGGAATAAGAAAAAAGAAAATTCTCCCTAGTAATTTGCGAGAGTAATCAAGAGAAGCGTTAAGTACAAACTATTTGTAAATACAGCTATCATCACATCATGACTTCTTTGGTAAAACCTCCCAGAAATGAGATTTATGATTATAATCAATGGAAGTAGCGGGAGAAGAAATTGTATATTGAACCAACTTTGGAAGATCAAAAGGGATATCAAAACCAGCATCACTATCGGGCTAAAAAATAAAATAAAAACCGACCATTGTCCCCGAAATTTTTGTTTTAATGTATTAAAGCCGTTTCCTTGAAGCACAACGGGTTGGAAAAATTGTGCAAGATTAAATTGGATGAAAAGCATAACCACAAAGAATAATATTGCCCATCCCCATTTGGTAGTGCTTGGAACAATTCCAAAAATATATCCTATTGTCAAATTAAGGATGATATAAAAAAGCATACCAAAAAGGAGCCCCGTAAAACAATTTTTGATGGTGGATTTAGTCCAAAATTGAGAATAATACTCCTTCAATTTCATCCCATTTTTCTTCAGGATATAAAACTGAAAAAGTAATATTGCAGTGGAAGGTCCCAATAATAATGCTGAAAAGAGAACCATATTAAAGATTGGGACGGGTAGCAAAGGTAAAGCCAGAACCATACAAGGGATTGATAGGGGGAGGACAAATATCCAATACTTGCGCATCACTACTTTCAATTCAGATTGATCTAATACTAAATTTGCTTCAGTTAGTTCCTTCGGTTGCAATGAAGGGTAAATTTTCGATAAAACCAGATCTGTTCCTAAGAGAAATAAATAAATCCCAGATAAAGTTGCTAAGATCACACTAGAAAGAAGCAGAAAATAATTTGTGAAGGTGGAATTCGGGGATGTTTCTCCATTCAAGGCTTGTAAAAACCAAAATCTCGTTTCTCGGACGTTATTATAATTGTAAGGTGCCAGAAGATGATCAGTATTGGCGATACACAGTTTCAATGCCGTTCCATTCTGAAAAGATCCATACAAACGATCCGTTTCAATTTCTTCTTCCGAAAGACCTGTTTTATCTGTCATGTATTCCAAAACTCCCGTTAAACTAAATGCTTCATCCCATTTACCTTGAAGAATTAACAAATTTGGGGTATTATATTGAGTTCTTCCCCCTGCTGCCAGACTTACCATGGCTTTAAAATCTGGATCGGTATCCAATAATCGAAATCCCGCTCCACCTCCCATAGAATAGCCTATATAGCCAAGATTGGTCATATTAATATCTCCCCGTTGAGCCATTACTTCCTTAATGGCGAGAATATCAGTAGTGATATCACCTTCCTCAAGAGTTCCACCACTCCTTCCATGTCCCCGAAAATCTAAAGCTATTGCCACAAACCCTTGGGAAGCAAGATCGAGGGCAATAGTTCGCATGAAATTTTTATTCACCATCACTCCATGTCCCAGAATAACACCAGTTCTTAATGAAGGTGTATCTGAATTTGGTTCAAAGATATCATAAACAATTGATACACCATCTGAAGTCACCGTTGTTTGATTGTAAGTTCGACGAATATTTGCTGGAAAAATGGAAAATATCCCAAAAAAGCTAAGAAATATAACAAATACCAGACCAAATATCACAATTTCTTTACGAGTTTTCATCAATTATAGTTTATTTGCCGCCTTAAATAAAGATATTTCAAAACTCTAGAGAATAAAAAGGAAAAAATACTTCAGTGTTTTTAAATAAAGAATATTATTGAAAAATAGCAAGTTGCTCTTCCATTTCTGCTTTTTTATGCTTATATTCTTCAAGTTTTTCGTTTTCTTTGTCAATTAACTCTTTCGGGGCTCGTTTGGCAAAATCACTATTGAGTTTTTTGTTGATTTTTTGGATAAATTTTTCAATTTTTTCCAACTGCTTGGTTACCCGTTCTTTTTCTTTCTCCAAATCAATCATACCGGCCAAAGGGATGTATCCCGCAATATTATGCAATACAATTTTCGCAGATTGTTTTGGAGCATCAATTTTTTTAGCAATTAGGAGTTGAGCAGGATCAATTTTTGCCATTTCAACGAATTCGCGTCGTCCTAGGGCAAACACGTCTGGGGTCTCTCCCAATTCGATCTGTAAAGGAACTTGCATTCCAAGACTGACACCAAAATCATGTTTTACTCTGCGAATTTCTCGAATAAATTCTGAAATAACAGTGAAACTTTGTTCAATATCTTCCTTGATATATTGATTTTCAACTTCTGGCCATTTCGCATACATGATGGTTGGTACTTTATGGTATTGATCGGGAAGGGCTTGCCATAATTTTTCGGTAAGATATGGCATGATGGGGTGCATTAAACGATAGACTGTATTTAGAACATGTAACAATACTGATTTTTGAATGCCCGTATTTGTATTTTGTTCGTCATATAGATGAATTTTGCTGAGTTCGATATACCAATCACAGAATTCACTCCAGAAGAAAGACTTCAATTCCCGAGAAGCCCGTAGGAAGTCAAATTCCTCCATATATCTGCTGATATCTCCAATGAGGTTGTTTAAACGGGATAAAATCCATTTATCAGAAAATTGTAATTGGTCGTACTTAATATCTGCGAGAAGTGGGATAGTGTCTTCTTCATGAATATTACTTAGCACATATCGCGAAGCCTGCCAGATTTTGTTGCAGAATCTATGGGCGGCATCTAAATTGCGTGGGTCTAAATTCGTATCCATCCCTGGAACACTGTTGGAAATCAACACATAACGGAGTGAATCTGCTCCCTGTTTATCAATGATGAGCAATGGATCATATTTATCCACATCTTCCATGGATTTACTGATTTTTTTCCCTTTTTCATCCCGAATTAGCCCATGAAGGTAGACATACTTGTATGGTGATTTTCCAGTTAATTCGATCCCCATCATCATTTCACGAGCAACCCAGAAAAAGAGAATATCATAGCCTGTTTCTCTCGTCGTCGTGGGATAAAATCGCTTGAAATCGGGAGATTCAGTATTTGGCCATCCTAAGGTGGAAAAAGGCCACAATCCACTTGAAAACCAGGTATCCAATACATCTGGATCGCGTTCAATTGTGTGGCTTTTACACTTGGGACATTCCGTAACCTCATTGATATGGGGTTCTGGACAAATTTTTTCTCCACAATCTTTACAGTACCATACAGGAATTTGATGTCCCCACCATAGTTGGCGACTGATACACCAATCGCGAATATTGCCCATCCAATGATAAAATCGATGTTCTTCCCGTTCAGGCATTATGATTGTTTCTTTAGCTTTCACTTTCTCGATGGCTGCTTCAGCAAGAGTTTTAGTTTTGACAAACCATTGAATCGAAACTCGAGGTTCTATGGTTGTATGACAGCGTGAACAATGACCTACGGCATGAACGTGGGGTTCTACCTTAACAAGTAATCCTTCCTTTTCCAAATCGGCAACTATCGCTTCGCGGCATTCATAACGATCCATACCCGTATACAATTCACAGAAATTTGGAAGCATTCGGGATTTATGATCCATTACTGTGATGAATTCTAATGAATGCCTTTGTCCTACTTCAAAATCATTCGGATCATGTGATGGGGTAATTTTAACTGCTCCTGTTCCAAATTCGGGATCAACATGTTCGTCTGTAATGATTGCAACTTTTCTTCCTACTGCGGGTAAAATTGCATGTTTACCGATGAGTGTGCCATATTCGGGATGTTTGGAATGGGTAGCAATCGCACTATCTCCTAAAAGCGTTTCAGGGCGGCTAGTTGCGACCATTATAAATTGCTCTGCTCCCTTTGCCCAATTTCCACTCCCCCATTTATCCGTAGGTCCATTCCACTTGTCGGTTTGGATAGGATATTTGATATACCATAAATGGCCATGTTCATCAACAGCTTCGGTTTCAAGATCCGAAATTGCGGATTCACATCGGCCAGGGCACCAATTAACCATATATTCCCCACGATAAATTAATCCCTTTTGATATAAGCGATAAAAAGCTTCTCGGACAGCTCTAGAAAGATCTTCATCTAAGGTAAAATGTTCACGGCTCCAATCGGAACTAATTCCTAAGCTTTTTGATTGTTTGGTAATACGGGCATGGTATTGATCTTTCCATTCCCATACTTTTTCAATAAACTTCTCTCTTCCCAAATCCTTCCGTTTAATACCTTGTTTTAATAATTCTCGCTCAACAACATTCTGAGTGGCGATCCCAGCATGATCTGTGCCCGGAATAAATAAAGTTTCTTTATAGCACATACGATTAAAACGTGTCATCAAATCTTCTAAGGAAATCGTGATGGCATGTCCTAAATGAAGTTGACCTGTTACATTTGGAAGAGGGAGTGTGATACAATAACTGGGTTCATCAGGGTTAATCAATCCCAATTCTTTAGCTTTTTCGGGTCGGAAATAACCCTCTTTTTCCCACCAATCATACAATTCCTTTTCAATGGCGTGATGATCATATACTTTTGATAATTCTTCTTTCATTAAAGTCACATTTCTAAGTTATGGGTACTTCTAATAAGAACGATAAAACAAGGATTTCAAAAAAAATTTGGGGTTAAGATACTAAAAAAACCAACAAAATAACTTGAAGAATATCTAAATCTCAAATTTCCGCCCTATCGCATCCAAAACAGATATATTTAATTGAGGGATGAAAGAATTCTGATATTCCTCTGATAACATCGACCATACCATTGTTCCACGAGATTCTCCCGCAAATGTTACGTTTCGATGGCGTAAAGTCGCTTCATGTACAAAACCCAACTTTTTTGGGATTGCAGCACTTGCGAGGTTTTTAGGATCACAATGGATTTCTACACGTTTTACTTTTTCAATCTCAAAAGCAACTTTTGTTAAAGCTTTGGCCATCTCGGTAGCAAATCCTTGATTAATATAATTTACATCAATCCAGTAACCAATTTCGAGTGCCTTATCTCCAACGCGTCGATGAAGTCCACTTCCCCCTATCAATTCAGTTTCAGATTTGTTGAATATTCCAAAAACATATTCCTTCCCTAAATCGAAATTTGCTCGCATTCCCCTTAAGCGTTCAATTTTTTTTTGTAGATCTTCAGGTTCTGCTCCCGCCCATGGCATCCAAGGAAGTAAATGTTCTTTACTCTCTTGAACTGCTTTTGCCAATAAACGGGCATCCGAAGGGTTATAACATCGAATCACCATCCGGTCCGTTTCTATCCGGTAGGCTGGGCTAATGGCTCGATCATTCATACCTCCATGAAAGAATTTTGACATTTAAAGTTTTTTTATAATGGCTCATTGATAAAATTATATGGTCCTCCCTGTTTTGGAAGTATCAATAGTCTCTACTACCGAGCAAAACATAACCCATCTCCAATTTTTAAATGAAATTAGTCGATCTTTCAAGGAACATGATCGAGTAAAGTGTATTACTGAAGAACGGGAATCAAAACCCTATTTAAAAGTGATTTTTGAATCAGAAGATCAATTTAAAAAGATTTATGATGATGGTTTCCAAATATACAGTTATATTTTTGAGGAAGTTCAGAAAATGGGCTTAAATTTCGATGATATTGCAGAAATTTCCAATTATAATTTTTCCCCTAATTCAGAAAAACAGAATTATTTAGTAACTCTTTATCGAACTGACCTTATCGACCCCATACGGAAAAATTACCGTCTCGCTTCAGCTTTTAATCAGTTGATTGGATGTCATGTTTCCTATGAAGAAATTTCTAATGGATTTATTCGATTTGTTCACTCAAAGGAAGACTATCTTTCATTAATGAAGAATTTTATTGAGCTTAGTGATTGGGAGATGTATTTTAAAACAAAAAACATTGATCTTACCCATCCAACCATCCAAAAATTTCTTAAAATCATCGAAAAAATGATTCAAAAATTTCATAGATAAAAAAATCTTTTTAACGATACTTCAGAAATTTCTTAAGTGAGAAAGTGGTGGACCTAGGGGAATTTGAATCCCCGACCCCCTGATTGCGAACCAGGTGCTCTACCAACTAAGCCATAGGCCCAAAAATAAAAATCCAAAAGGAATAATACTAAAAATTCATCCAAAAATAAAAAATTTCTGATTTGTCGCCTTGAAGGATTATAACTCGATTTTCAATTGTTGAAATCTGTCAGTTAGAACTGCAATCGTTTTGCAAAACTTGCATTTTTTGCCAAAAGTTGGAAATCCACAGACACTACATAATTTATCATTTGATTTATCAGAATGGACTGCTTTTTCAATAACTGGTTGCATAATTTTATGATATCTTCTCGCTAAACTTAAATTATTCCCTCTTCGATAATCCTCAATTTCTTTTAGGGCTTTTTTTAATTGAATATTCGGTACATGGGTGGAATATGCACATTCTGTCCCTAAATGGGCAATATCTGCAAAATATGCATACATTGCAATTTCTTCTTCGCTGATGAAGAATAGTGGTTTTACTCTAGGAACAAGCTTGGGAATATGGACATCTGCAACAGGACCCGATTTTGCCAAGAAGTTCAAATCCATATTAAAGAAGTTGTTCATTAATTGAGTTGTTTCATCAGTTAAGTTATGGCCTGTGGCCACGCAAGTAAAACCATTTTCAAATGCAAATTTATTGATCATATACCGTTTCAAAGTACCACAATAGGAGCATTCCCCCCGCATGGGATCTTTATCAAATTTCCACTTTCGATCTTCAACTTCTGCGTTGAGCTGATGGATATCGTCTATATTGAATCCATAGGTATCTTTGACGTTGAGTTGATGAAATGGGATATTCAATTCTTCACAAAATTTTCTTGCTACTATACCGGAATCTTGAGAATAGTTTTCTTGGGAAATTCCGAGTTCAATATACAGTGCCTCAACATCCAATCCTACCGGATATAATTTTTTGATTATCGACAATAAAACTTGAGAGTCTTTTCCACCGCTTGCAGCAACTAAAAGTTTTTCATCGCGATCAGGATGAAACATATGCTTTTTTTCAATCAATTCTTTCACACGTTTCTCAACATTTTTTAAATAATGCTGTCGACAAAGGGATAATCGAGAATGTGGTATCTGGTATACGGCAGGACTCTTGCATTCACTGAAAAATTTACATGATTTGGGCAATGATGATCTACCTAGATAAAAATACATTTGATAAATTTTTTTTTATTCAATCGCCAAATAGAACCTCACCTTTATTCTAATTTAAAATTTAAAAGAAAAAAAAATTTATAAGTTTTGCTTCCACTTTCATATGATAAAATCTCTTTAATTTCTGGCGAAATTTATTCTTTCTTTCATCAAATAAATACTTTTCCTAAAACTAAAGGTTTTTGAGCAATTAATAACTATTTTACTTGAGAATTCTCGCACTTTATTAATAATAATTTAGCAAAATAGTTGATATTTATGATAAGTAAGGAAGCAATCTCTAATATGCAAGCAAACTCAAATCAAAACTTGAATGAAAATTCTTTGGAATACTCCGCTACCATGCACTTAATCAAAGTCCTTCAAAATAGAAAAGGTGAAGGCTATTGGCACTGTAGAAAATAGAAATCCATTGATTCTTTTTTTTTAATAACCATATTTAGATTAAATCAATATCACCATATACATTCGGATCGCTAAAGCTATCATCATTCTGGAATTTTTTTTTATATACTTGTAGAATAGATTGATAAAAGTACCGTTCTTGCAATAGGTCAAAATGAGATTTTTCTCCCAAACTGGTAAGCTTAGCAATGTCACCTGGACTGACTTTTCCTTGTGTTACTAAATCTAATCTGCATCTATATTGATCAACGAGTGATACTGGTGATAGAATGGCATGAATTTTATTTTCTAGAGAATGAAATAGTTTGGATATTTCATCAGATGTAATTCGTTTAAAGTCGAATTCATCTTCCAAAAAATCCTTGACTTGGTGTAAAATAAACTGTTCCTTTTTATATCCTATTAATTGAGAATATCCCAACTTTCCTTCTAAGATTTCCAAAAGGCGTTCTCGTTGATATATAGTCAGAGAGAGCGTGCGAATTTTAGCTTCTAGCTCATTAATAAAGTCTGTTTTAAGGAATTGTTTAAAATGGACAATATATGCATCATTTGCTTTAGAATCTGAACAAATTTCTACCATTTCGCCACGAGGTGTTAAGTAGACAAAACCAAAACCTTGTGGGCCCAACCCTCCTTTCATTACCATTCCCAACATGAGAAACTCATAATTCCGTTGTTTTGAATGGATGCGTCTCCTTAATTCATATAAATTGGAACGGGAAAGAAGAATCGTACGTTTTGAATATAATATTTCTACTTCATCTTGATAGAGTATTTTTGTAGAAAGAATTTTTTTAATATTCTTCATAAAATGAGAAGTGGTTCCAATTTTTTTTAAAGAAAGTCCATATAGGGTAAAATTATCGACAAAATCATTCATATAATTGATTAATTCATCTTCATCGGTTATGAATTCAAATAAATCTGTGAAATATTCAAATATTTTCGGTGGTAAATAGTAATAAATGAAGTTAAGCATTTCATTCAAATTTACTCCATTTTTAATATCCATTAAATTTTTTAGACACTGTATAAGTTGTTTATTCCTTTTCAAAGATTTAATCTGCTGTAAACGTTCTTTTGAAGAAGGGTGATTATATAATTTGTGTTTTAGCCCAAACTTAAGAATTGAAAAGGTACGATCTAATCGCTGCATTCTAATTGAATTAATAAAGATCTCCCCCATTAGGCGATATCTGTTTGATATTCCTGATGCAGGTGTATTAATACCATAAAAATGAATTAAATCAACTAAATCTTCAAATTTATCAAAATGGGAATTCTTCAAGGCAAAGAACAATCCACGAGAGCATGCAGCATTGAAATGTGGTGATGAAAGAAATTCTTCATGTTGAATTAATCCATTGTTCACCCCAAAATTAAAACTGTGCTGAAATTTATCGAGTTCACAAGTACTTACTGCTCGTACAATATTTTTTTCAATCCCACCTTTCAAAAGAAAATCTTGAATCGAATATTTTCCCGGTGGGGCCATTTTCCCAACATAATCCAAACACATCGAATAATCTGAAAAATCCGCTCTTTCTATTTGTTTCACTAAATGATCAGCAACAAACACATAAGCGGGATCTTCTTTAAAGAGTGATATGAAGTTAAATTTTTGACCAATTGACCATATTTTGTAAATTCCTTTTATATCCGATTGTTTTTTAGCATAGGAATAAAGATCCTCAAACAACTCATAAAATAATATTATTAGATGTTGGTGTTTTTTAGAATTAAATGATAGACCCTTACTCCATTTTTTAAAGAGTTTCTTTTTTATTCTCTTAAATCTAGAGACATCACTATTCAATCTTATGAAATATTCAAGAAAATCTGGAAATAACTCAAATTTTGGAAAAATAGTAACCCGATTCTGACATGAAGAACAGAACCACTTTTTCTGCTTTTCTTTCTCATTTTTTTTTGACATTCGCGGAATTTCACTTATTTGCCAATTGAAACATTCAGTACAATATTGATAATCACTTAACTTGACTATTAAATATTCAATTATATGCCAAAGAATCTCTTCACTCGTATCCAAGTACATAGATTCATATTCAGAAAAAACTCTCATAATAATTTCTAACAAGGCTTGATTGTGAGATGTTTTACATGATTCTTTGAAGTTATCTTCATGAAAATGATCCTTTAATTTTTTTGCTGAACCTTGTTGATTAAATTTAAGTAAAAGAGAAAAATATTCACGTAATGTTACTTTTCTGGCTTCAACCGAATGCTCTAATAGAAATCTTAGTTCTGTTAGGAGCTGGGATGAATCTTTAGTTGAATTCTGGGATTCATAGAAAGAATTTTGTTTTGATTGAAGAACCATTAAAACTCAAAAACCAACACGATCATATAGGTTCATTTCTAGACACCTTTTTTTAAAAAGGTTCAAAAATAAATCTTAGAAATATTTCATTTTTCTTTTCTTTTATTGAAAGGAAAAATTATTTGTAAGAATATGTCAAATATTGAGAGTTATTAATGATCTCATGTTTGATCCCATAAATTTTTAAAAATATTACGCATATTTTGTTGTGTAGATACGTAAATTCAACTGAAAGATATATTTTTCATTTAATTGATCTAACTGCAAACAAACAGATATTGAGAAATTTCAATTTTTGTGCAGTCGTGCTGGTTACTCATATAAAATAAATGAAAAAAAGCATTTCCTTTCGGATTGTTAATGAAACTTGTCTCAACACGGTGTAAAACATGTGTGGAATTTTTGGATTAATTAGTAAACGAAAAGACATAAACGTTGCGCAACTTATACGTGAAGGTCTTGAACGTATGGAATATCGCGGTTATGATTCAGCCGGGATTGCTCTTGTAAATAATGGTAAAATTGAACTTAGAAAAAAAGCCGGACGAATTGCTGATATCAACGCTGATGGCTGGTTTGACAAAATGCCTGGTCAGTTCGGTGTGGGGCATACTCGATGGGCAACTCATGGACCTCCAATTGCAAATAACTCTCATCCACATATGGATTGCACAGGAAAAATTGCGCTTGTTCATAATGGTATTATTGAAAATTATCAAGATTTGCGAAGAAAATTGACTGAACGTGGACATAAACTAGTATCAGAAACCGATACGGAAGTTTTTCCTCATTTGATTGAAGAATTTCGCAAAACTGGTTTGGATCTTAAAGATTCTGTAATTGAAACAGTAAAATTATGTAAAGGGGCTTATGGAGTTGTGGTTTGTGATGCTGATAATCCCGAATATATGGTCGTTGCAAGAAAAGAATCACCTCTTGTTATTGGAATTACAGAAGATGAAACAACCTATTGTGGATCTGACATTCCAGCATTTCTTCCCTTAACAAGGAATGCAATAATCCTCGATGATAATGAAGTTGCAGTTTTATATCCTGGAAAATGTGAGATTTTCCACGTAGATGATGGAGAAAAAGCCAAACGAGAAATTTTTACTGTTGATTATTCCATGGATGCTGCTCAAAAAGTACTTGATGGAAAAGAGTACAAATGGTTCATGCATAAGGAAATGCATGAAATCCCTCGGAAAATTATTGATCAAGTCAGAATGCCCCAAGAACATCTTGATGAGTTTGCTCAAGCAATTCTCAATGCTGATCATGTATTTATCACTGCAGCGGGAACAGCTTATTATGCGGCAATAGCGGGAAAATATCAAATTACTAAATTTGGAGGTCCTTATATTCAAGGAATTTTGTGTTCCGAGTTAGTTGATGCATTACCAACTATTCCTCCGAATTCTGTATTGATTGCCGTTTCCCAATCTGGAGAAACTGCCGATACTATCGAAGCAGTGAGATATGCTAAAGAACAATTCGGTGTAAAGATCTGTTCTGTGGTAAATGTTGTTGGATCTTCCCTCACCCGATATTCAGACCATGTTATAATAACAACGGCGGGTCCTGAAATTGCAGTAGCATCCCAAAAAGCATATTGCACACAAGTGACTGCTCTATCTATGGTTGCTTTAAAAATCGCAACACTCACGAATACATTAACAACAGATGAAATCGAAAAATATGAATCTGCACTATTAGATACTGCCGAAGCTTGTGCTTTGATTCTTAAAGATGAAAAATCTCTAATTAATTTAGCCCATAAAATTGCCTATAAATCTAATTTATATTTCTTAGCTCGGGGAATTTCAACTTCGGCTGCTTTTGAAGGAGCTTTAAAGTTGAAAGAAATTGCCTACATTCACACTGAAGCATATGCTGCGGGAGAATCTAAACATGGGCCAATTGCTCTAATTGAAGAGGGATTTCCATGTGTTTTCATCACTCCACCAGATCAAACTTACCCCAAAATTATTGGAAATGTGATGGAGATGAAAAGTCGCGGTGCTATGATCATATCTGTCGTTGCGGATTACGATGTAAATATTTCCGAAATCTCTCATCATACTATTCGAGTTCCAATCAAAAATAACAAGTATGCAATTGCGATGTCTATCGTTCCTTTTGTATTACCATTACAGATGCTTGCTTACTTTGTTTCGGATTATAAAGGCTTTGATCCAGATAAACCAAAAAATCTTGCAAAAAGCGTGACTGTTAAATAAGAAGAAGATACTAATATTTTTTTATTTTATTCTACTCTTAGGGAAAAATCAAGTATGTTTGTTAGAAGCACCAAGATATAAAAAAGAATCCCACAGATAAATAGGCGAGAAATCAGTTCTCCAGTTTTAATGTTATTGTTTACTTTCAGAAAAAATGCCCAGAATACTCCAAAAACCCCCAAGAAAATAAGACTCCAAATTAAATACACCACAAATTTATTCGGCTGGCTAAAAAAATTTGAAATTACATTGTTTATTGATTGGAAAAATTCATCTGCTGAATTATTCGATATCTTATTCTTAATGATATTCATCAGAGTTAAATGATTATTTTCTCATAAAAACTCCGAACCTCTTTAAAAAAAACGTTTCGAGAAGTTTTTTTATTTCTCCTTACTTACACTCTTATGGTTGAATACAAGCCCCAAGAAATTGAACTTGGATGGCAGAAAAAATGGGAAGAAGCCAAAATCTTTGAAGTGGAAAAGGATCCTTCCAAAAAAAAATTCTATTGCCTCGAAATGTATCCATATCCAAGCGGTAAAATGCACATGGGACATCTCCGCAATTATACGATTGGTGATACTCTCGCTCGTTTTAAACGGATGAATGGGTTTAATGTTCTTTATCCTATGGGTTATGATTCTTTTGGATTACCTGCAGAAATTGCTGCAATTAAGCAAGGAACTCATCCAGAAATAACAACTCGTAAAAATATTGCAAGTATTAAAGAAAATCAAAAACGAATCGGTTATAGCTACGATTGGCGAAGAGAAGTGTCATCCATTGAAAAAGATTATTATCGTTGGAATCAATGGATCTTTCTTAAAATGTATGAAAAAGGGTTGGCTTATCGGAAAGAATCACTCGTGAATTGGTGCCCTGGCTGTACTTCAGTGTTAGCCAATGAACAAGTCATAAATGGAAAATGCTGGCGGTGTAGTTCTGATGTGAATCCTAAATTTTTATCCCAATGGTTTTACAAAATCCGTGAATATGCTGATGAATTGCTTCAAGGGTTGGATGATCTTGAATGGCCTGAAAAAGTAAAAACTATGCAGCGAAATTGGATTGGACGAAGTGAGGGAACTGTAGCAGATTTTGCTGTTGAAGGAACTGACAAAACACTAAGTATTTTTACTACCCGAGTTGATACCATTTTTGGTGTCACTTTTATGACCATGGCCGCAGAACATCCTTGGTGCAAAGAATTTGTTAAGGATACTGAATATGAAGCAGAATATCTAGAATTTTATGAAGAAGTGATGGAGCAAGATCGATATAAACGCATGGCTGATGAAACTGAAAAGAAAGGAGTTTTCTTGGGTAAATATGCAATTAATCCTTTGAATGGAGATAAAATACCCATTTATGCAGGGAATTTTGTTATATATGGTTATGGTGCCGGGGCAGTTATGGCCGTTCCAGCTCATGATCAACGAGATTTTGAATTTGCTAAAAAATATGGCATTCCCATTAAAGTCGTTATTCAACCCTTTGATGGATTTGTTCTTGAAGGGGAGAAAATGTCTCGGGCATTTATTGAAGATGGTGTATTAGATAAATCTGAAGATTTTTCTGGCGTTGAGAATCGAGTAGCTATTGATCGTATTGCAGAGAAGTTAAAAGAAATTGGTAAAGGCGGAAAAACAACAAATTATAAAATTCGAGATTGGCTTGTATCTCGCCAGCGTTATTGGGGTACACCAATACCAATGATATTTTGTGATGAATGTGGGGTAGTTCCCGTTCCAATTGATCAATTACCTGTTGAATTGCCTCAAGATGCTGTTTTTGGTAAGACTGGTAATCCTTTGGAACATAGTGAATCTTTCATGAATGTTTCATGTCCTAAATGTGGAAAAGCTGCTCGAAGAGAATCGGATACGATGGATACTTTCGTGGATTCTTCTTGGTATTTCCTAAAATACACTAGTCCTAAATTAGGTGATGTTCCATTCAATAAGGAAGATGTGGAATATTGGGGGCCGGTTGATCAATATATTGGAGGGATCGAACATGCAATCTTACATTTACTCTACGCACGATTTTTCACTAAAATAACTCGCGATTTTGGTTTGCATAGTTTTAATGAGCCTTTTAAAGCACTCTTGACCCAAGGGATGGTTAATCTTCCTCATCCTTATTGCGAATCTTGTAACAAATTCTTGCCCAAATCTTATAACAAAGAAGGAAATTGGACGGGAGAATATAATATGGAAACCGAAACTTGTAATACATGTGGGTCAAAATATATTCTAAAATCTGCCAAAATGTCCAAAAGCTTGGGAAATACGATATCTCCCCAAAGAATTGTCGAGGAATTTGGTGCAGATACTGCTCGTTTCTTCATTATGCATGCCGCAAATCCTGTAAAGGAAATGGATTGGTCAGATGCAGGTTGTAGTGCCGACAATCGTATTATGTTAAAAATCTGGGATCTAGTTAATGATATCCCAATTTCAACCAGGGATTCAGTTGATGTTTACGATGGTTATATCCAATATCGCTTGCATCGTATGATTAGAAATGTGACGGAACTTTATCAAACAATGTTAATTCGAGATGCTTTAAATGAAATCATTGGTTTCGCTGATGTGCTTCGAAAATATTGTGAAATGGTGCCTAATAAACAACTTTTTGGGCAATGTCAGGAAACATTAATATTGATGCTTGCCCCTATCGTCCCCCATATGTGTGAAGAATTATGGCATCTCAAGGGACATGATCCCTATGTTTCTCTTTGTAAATGGCCTGCATTCGATTCTCAGTATATAAATGAATCCATCGAATTACGTTGGCAATGTTATGAAAATGTATTAGATGATGTCAAAAATATTCAGAAATTGATAAAAATTGAAGTTCCAAAGGAAATTCAAATCATTATTGCTGATTCTTGGAAAAATCAATTTACTGAAGAAACTCTTTCCATGATTAAGGATGGGAAAAATTTTGGGGATTTAATGAAAAATGCCATGTCAAAACCAGATTTGAAGCGTTATGGAAAGCAAATCAAAGGGTTTTTGGGGCGAATTTCTAAAAATCCAGGAAAATTTTCAGTGCCTTTCCCTAATCAAGAGGAAGAATATGCATTCTTTACTGAAAATTTAGCATTACTCGAAAATGATCTTGGTACCAAAATAATTATTGTAAAAGAAACAAACTCAGATAATAAAAAGAAAGACCAAGCCCTTCCTGGAAAACCTGCACTTAGCATTAAATAAAATTTCGGGTTTTTTTAAAATTTTTTTTAACCTTTAACCTGTAATTTCAACTACTTCTTGACCCCTTATCTTGAAATCTCCATCAATATATATTAAAAGACCATGCCCTTCATGTTTGAATACGATTGATGCTGGGTACCGTGGCGCATTATTAATAAATGATTTTTTAACGCAAACGGAGTGATTAGCATTGCAAACGTTGCAGTGAGCTGAAATCCATCTTACATTTTCTTTCAATGCTTTAATAAATAACGGAGTGATCAAGCTTTGAAATCCACCAAACATGTTTGTCATCCCAGTTAAAAACCCACTTAGAAGATCCTCATAGGAATCAAAAAAGGCTTTCATAGTCACTTCTAAAATTGCTTCCAACAATTGATATTGCACCGAATCGTCTGCTACAATAATAAAAACAATTTTTTCTTTTCGGATAAATACAGTTCTTCGATTCGATTTCTCAATATGAAGATAAATTCCTGGTTTTGCCATTTCTCTGGCATGTAACATCTCCAATCTAAAAATATTTGTTTGAGGACGGGTCCACCGAACTAAATCGGTATTTGTATCGATGCCAATGTCTACACAATGAATGAATTCTTCCAGATGTTCATATTTTTTTACAACAGCCATCTTACTTTCAATCCACTTGTTCCGCTAATTCAATTTCGCGTTTTAATACCAAGTATTTTTTTTGTTCAATCATATATTGCTCATCATTGATCTTTCCATCAGCAAAATCATTATCAACGATATCCATTTGTTTCCGCAATTTTGTTAAAATTTTTCGTTTTTTGGCAGTTTCCTTTCGCTTTTGTGCCCGCTTATAATTTTTTAAAGTTGTTTCCATGAGTTTCTGTATCTGCTTATTTGGATCTTGCAACGCTTTTTCCACATGAGGAAGTGCAATTTTGAGTTGATCTGGATTTGATTCACTTAATTTAGCAATATTTTCCGCAACTTTTAAACGTGTTTCAAGAACTTTACTCGTTAAAGCATTAATCAATTTTGGAATTGCAACAGATTCTAAAATATCTTCTAAATAATCCTCAATTTCCTGAACTACTGCTTTTGGATAGATTTTTTTATATTCGGGCAGTTGTTTTTCTCGAGTATCACCAATGAAGAGCAATGGCATTTCAGCATCCCAATGATCCATCTTTTTTTTATCTGCTAATTGTAAAATTCGCCCATCGTCTAATCGAAATACCTTCATTTTAAATCCAATCTCCTGAATATAATTTGTTAGGTAAATAGGTATCAGTTAAATATTCGATCCCATGTGATGAGAGTGCTTGTATTTCTGCTTTCATCTTCATCTTCTTCATGAGTTCTAAATCTTCCCGCCAGCGACGATTCGCACGGACATAAGGCTCGCTTAACATATCGTCTAGGCGTTTTATATCGACTTTATCCATAGGGATTCGACAGCTGTAATCAACCCCGTATTCGTCGAGATCGCGAGATAAAACCCCTAAAAGGTGCATGTCTGGAGTCGCTAAGAACGGAGATTCGTAACTCAATCGTTTGCTTCCTCGGATATAAACTGAATAGATGTAGTGCCCATATGGATCTGCATCGACGAGACAGAATGTTGGAAGTTTAAGAACCGAGTTGATTTTCTTGAGAAACATACGGGTGGCTACGTTACCGACTCCTTCAGCAGTGAGGGTGATACAGGGGAATTTTTTCCACCATTTTTCTTCAATAATCCGCATCATGGCGGCGTCTTTTTCCAGAACAAGAATAAATTCGGCGTCCGATTCGATAACATCGACCTTGTCAATCATGGGTGTTATACTCCACGAACCCGAGCCTTGACGATCCAGATCAATGATTTCATTTCCATCCTTTAATCTTAATCGCCCAACTGCAGATCCTCGGGCTTTAGCAACAATTCCGGTTGAATTTCGGGTTGTATGCAATAGTGCCGAGACATCTTCTATGCAAGCATCACTGAATTTTTGATCTTTGAAGAGATTTACATTTCCGTAAAATACTTCCCTTTTCGTCATATGCTTTCGTTTAGTGAGCAATTCATGAATTATTTTAATGACTTCCATAACTCGAGTAGTATCTTGAGCGGATGTCAAGGTTAGAAGTGCTTTATTAGTTTGTTGATTCCCAAGTAATAAGATATCTTGTTCTTCATCATAAATAATATTGGAAGCAGAACGTTTAGGAATTGAAAAGCTGGGATTGCCAGAATTTTCAATTTGAAATACCAATTTGCGAATTTCTGTATCAATCCGCTCCAAAGTTTTATCCATGGTTAGTTCATCGATCTGAACCGTTCCTTCTGGGGCAACAAAATCGCCACGATCGGCTTCTTTCTGTCTCTCAGTTAAATAGTTCCGGACTGCAACTAATTGGTTCATTGTTAAGCCCGAACGTAGGTTTCTGCTGGCCGTGACTTCTTTTTGTGAGTTCTTACTGGTGCTTGATCTTCTGGTCGTTTTTCGGGTAGTTTTCCGCGTACTCTTTTTCGCCATGGTTTTCTCTTCCTTATTTTTTATTTAACTTCCAAAAGGTTTTACCTCCTTTAATGGAAATAAGGAGCCGTTTTTCACGGGTTAATTGTTTAAGTTTGAGCTGCAAGAAGCGAGCATCTTTTAGATCTTTAATTTCCAATATTCTAATGAGATCTTTGATATTCAACCACTCATCTTCAGGTAATTTTTTAAGAATTCCATCAGCTGAAATAATATTTATTTTTGATTGTGGTTTGACCAATTTTTTCGCGGACGGTGCAGGAGGTGATTTTTTAACTTTAATAGGTTCTTTCGGAATTGTTTTGTCTGATGTTGGTGATTTACTCTCAAGTTTTTTCGCTTTTGTTCCTTTTACTTTAAGAACTTTTTTGGTTGATTTTCTTGTGGAAGATTTTGTTTTGGAAGAAACTTTTGACTTTGAATGTGTTTTTGCTTTAGATAGGATATCATCGATAGTGCGAACAGGTTTTGGGCCATCAGCGGATCTTGGTTTCATCGCAATTTTCTCAGAAAGTGTTATTTTAACTTCCTTTCTTGGACTTTCACTCTCATCACTTACCTCAACTTCATCATCGGAGTTTTCATCTTTCTTTTGTGAAGATATTTCTTTATCCACTTCTCTCTTTCTAGCCTGTTGTTGCTTTCGAATCTTTTCCAAAATAATACGATCTTTATCTTCTTGTTCTTTTCTTGAATTTTCTTCTTCAATTTCTTCAGGTGTTTTTTTTATTTTTCCTTCAAGTCGATCTAGGATACGTTGTTCAATTTTGGCAGCCTTCAAATCTTTATAGGCGTCTATTGTTGTAGCAACTTCAAGTAATGAACTTACAAAGATAGGCACAAATTTTTCAATAACTTTGGAGCGTTTACGACTATTTTCTCGATTGGTTCTTTTATTTTGATATTGTCGAATCTTCCGACCAATTGCTTCCAAACAATATTTAATTTCTTTTAATAATACTTCATCTTCTGCTAAAGCATTCTTTGATTGAGATTTGAACATAAGGTGGACATAAGGTCCAGAAACATTAACTAACATGCGAATATTTCCTTTCGGAATGCCGTTGTCAAAAGTATCCAATTTATAATTTTTCCAATTAACTGATTGAACACCTTTCCAAATTGCACAATCTGAATTATCTCGCATCTTTGGTGTTCTATTCACATAACGCATAAGGACTTGCTGAGCTTGTTTAGAACTTGGTATTTTGGGGCTGATTGCTATAACGGCTTCTACTACGAAAGCTAATCCCTTACCGCTTGTTGGAGAACGTGTATAGCCCATTATAAAATCATCATCTTGAGTATGAACCATGTCATATTTTAGGAACATATCGGCATATGATTTATGATTTAATTCCTCATTGGCCTTATACATTTGTTCTGAAGAAAATTCGGGATCCAAGTAGGGCGGAACTATAAATCGTGATAAAATTTTTTGGGGAAATATTTCGGATTCTTTTGATGTAAGTTTTTCGAGTTTGGCTTCATATTGTATGAACAAATCCGTCCGATGGGCGGGGTTTAAATTAAATTCTTTAAGCATCGTTGTTTCCAGAATATTACCGCCAATAGGAACTGCAGGATCTGATGGAGGTGCCATGTATTTCTGGGCTTTGAATGCCTTATATAATGATTCGGTCTGTTTTTGGGTTAAAGAATATGGGTGGGCTTTTGAAGTCATAACCTCTTTTACATCATCTTCCAGTTTATCGGTGATTTTAGAATCCTTCACTTCATTTTGAGGAAGAAATTTAAATGTTTTTACAGCTTTACTAAGAGTTTTTTTAAGATTTTGATTTTCTTTTTCAATAGATGCAATTTCTTTTTCTAATCCGCTGATTTCCTTTTTATAAGTTTTAATTTGTTTTTTATCTACTTCACGCATAATTGATTTTTGGAGTTTACGGATCTTGTTACTCTTTTTATTAATGGAATCCAATTTTTTGTTGTAAACTTTAAGGATTCCCCAATATTGAGCTAAGTCCTCTTCATCTTTAACTTCATATATAACTAAAGTATCTCGAGGTTTTTTTGATCTACCATGAATTCGTTGTTCATTATGCGCAAAATAAATTGGCCCTGGATTTTTTCTCCAAGTAAGATATCCAGATTCGAGATTTAAAAGCGAAAGAATTTGCTCAAGTTCTTCTTCAGATTCCTTCACAATTTTTTTCGCTATGGTTGAACTCATTCTTACATAATTATCTTGTAAAAAAGCACTAACTGTTAAATTCTCAGAAGATCGTAATTGATCTTGGAAATCGCCAATATTTACTGATGATGGGTGTGGTAAAGCGTAGGTTGGTTCTCGGGGGAAGTTTTTAACCCTCCGAGGATAAATTTCTTCTTCACCATTTGGATCAAGAAAGATTATTGTAATGTGTGGATTGGTAAGAGCGGTTTGTTGGATGTAGGAATCAATATATCCTTTTCGATATTTAACATTAAGAAAATTGAGCGAAATAAATGTCCCATGTTCAAAAATGGAAGTTACTTCTGTAGGTGGAACAATATATTCCTTTGAATTTTTCGAAGTTGTGTAAAATTGGGAACAAGTTGCATAGATGTGATTTATATCTTTAGAAACGACTGTTACAGGTTGTCCGGTGGTATTTTGTGCATCACTAAATGCACTTGGAGATCCAAACCCTTGGGATCCTCGGGTTTGTTTAAGTTTTTGACTTTTGCTAGATGCAAGATATCTTCCAAATTTTTCCAAATCTCCAGGACTCATTCCTGTTCCATTATCAAATACATCCAATGTATATTCAAAAACTTCTTTTGAATCTGAACTTGCATCTGCATATACGTCTTGTGCTTCTCTTTCAGTTAATTGAAATATTACAAATGGTTCTCTTTCTACCATCGCTTTGATAGGATATAGAAATCCATCAATACCATACATGATGTTTTGAACTTCGGATTCAAGTTCATCGGCTTTTTTTTGCAACTTTCGAATATTTTTCGCTTCTTCATCATCTTCATCTGAATCGGCAGTTTCCTCAGTTTGAAGTTTTTCTTCTTCATCAATTACAAGGGATTCATCGTTTTCCTCTTCATCTTCAAGCTCGATAATTAATTCTCCATCTTCTGATAATTTATTACCCTCATCATCAACCATTTCGGATTCAAGCTTACTTTCCATTTCTTGAATATCTTCTTCAAAGACGGGAATAAAATAGCTAAAATTCTCTAAAATCAAGTCATCTTTCAATTTGAATGCATAATCTTGATGTTTCTTACTTTCTTTCCAATGGAAATTCTCCAAAGCGTCGAGAGAGTTATCTACAAACTCAATACAATACTGAGTAAACTTATTTAGACCAAAATCAAATCCGACTAATTGAGTTCGTTTTCTAAAAAATTCTGCTACGCTACCTTGCTTAATTGTTCCGCTTTCTTGAGATTTAGTTTCTTTCTTTGCCATTGTAGATCAATTGCCTTAGTGGGCTGTTGGAATTATTTTTGTCGGATTATGAATATATTCGCTTAGGAATCAAAACTCCAATTCAATTTTCAAGTTCAATAAATAAAACGCTCCGTATTAAAGATTGTTATCTTTTTTTGACATATTTAAACTTTTTGGAAATTCTAAAATTCTATCATTCCTTGTAATCACAAAGATATATACTGAGGCATAAGAAATATTTTTTTGAATTGTGCTTTAACTAGTCTCATGGAAAATCAGATTCGCCATATTCATCCTACTAAAGATATAATTGGGATTAAAAGCGAAAATTTACAAGGTAAAACCATTTGTATGTGTTTAACTGGAAGTGTGGCTATTTTAAATGCTCCTTCAATAGCGCGGGAATTAATGCGACATGGTGCTGAAGTTATTACTGTGATGTCAGAAGAGGCAATTAAACTAATTCAGCCAACTTTAATAGAATGGGCGACGGGTAATCCAGTTATTACTGAAATTACTGGAAAAATTGAACACATCGCTACTGCTGGAGAACGTGAAAATACGAAAGGTATCGCAGACATGATTCTGATTTGTCCTGCAACAGGTAATTCTATTGGAAAGATCTCCCATGGGATAAGTGATAATCCTGTCACCGCCATCTCAATGGTTGCGTTAGGTAGTAAAACCCCAATGGCCATTGTCCCAGCTATGCACGATTCCATGTTTCGAAATCCTATTGTTCAAGAAAATATTCAAAAACTAAAAAATTTAGGTGTACAAGTGCTTGGACCTAGATTAGAAGAAAACAAAGCTAAAATTGCTGCAGTAGATGAAGTTGTTAATTTTGTCATTAATTTTTTCTCTCCAAACAAAGATTTAATCAAAAAAAAGTTCTTGATCACTGCAGGACCTAGCATAGAGTGGGTTGATGATGTTCGCTTTCTTTCAAATCCTTCAACGGGAAAGATGGGTATTGCATTATCCGAAGAAATTTTATCACGAGGTGGTGAAGTGACTTTATTAAAAGGGAAGAGTATCATCAAAGACCCCCTTGGTGCAAAAGTCGTCCATGTAGAATCCACTCAAAATTTTGTAGATGCGATGTTAAAAGAGTTGGATCTCAAGAAATATGATTATTTAATCTCAACCGCAGCATTAGCGGATTTTACTCCAGAGAAGCGACAAGATAAAAAGATCTCAAGCAATCAACAATTTTTAGATCTGCATCTAATATCCACACCAAAACTGATCTCTTTAGCCCGAGAAAAATCTCCAAATCTTTACATTATTGCGTTCAAAGCAGAATCAAATTTATCCGATTCAGAAATTATTGAAAAGGCTTATGACCGTCTAACAACATCTAAAGCTAATTTAATCGTCGCAAATCATGCTGGTAGTTCCATTTCTGGAAAAGGATTTGGATCAGACACAAATGAAGTGTTTATTATTGATTCACAAAAAGCCACCACTAAGCTAGAACTTGCAAGTAAGCGATCGATTTCCAAAAAAATAATTGATTTTCTTGTTCTAAATGCTTGATTTTTTTTGTTATTGGTTTTTTTTAATTTTTCAAGAAGCACAAAGTGTTAAATGATCTGACAACAAATTGTGATATAAGGGGAATTTCAATGTCATTTTTGGAAGTTATTTATGAGTCAGAAGAACTTCATCGTAAGAAAGAAATCCGAATTTTGAGCTGTGAACAAATCTGTGGGAAACATATACGACTTATAGACCATGATAAAAATTTCCTTCGCAAAGTTCAGACCTTTAAAGAAGAGAATCCTAAAAAATGTCAGATTTTATCAGGCAAGAATATTTTTGTAAAAGGTCCCAATTCTAATGATATAACTATTAATCAAAGTGGAAAATCCCCTTGGTATTTAATTAGAGCCATAAAAAATTCTCGAAAACAGCTTAATCTATTAATTTTGAATCAAGTTGTATGGGGTATTGAGATATCAAGTGGATTAAGAATGAAAAAAAGTGTTGAAACTCATGGAAAAGATAAAATTGCTGAATTTATTTTTGATCGAGTGAGTTCCATTTTTTCTGATCCCGAAGAATGGGAAAAAATTGTAATATATCATAGGGAAGAGCAAAAATAAGTTTATTTCTTTTTTTGCTCTATATTTTTAATTGATTTAGTTAAACAGCTTTGATATAAAGACAAATAAAGAAAGGAAAACAAGTAAGATTGTCTCCTTTAGGTGAGTATGATACCATTAAATGAACTACTAAATGCTATGCAAAAGGCTAAAGATTTTCTATTTGCTCAGATTGAGAAAGGAGCATCAAAAAATCAAGATGAAATCGCTCCTAATCTTCAAAAAAAGGTTAGTCTCCAACATTTTGATTCTTCTCGTTTCCAAAAAAACATTCACATTTATAGTCATCTCGATGCTGATGGGTTAAGTGCTGCGGCAATTATGGCAAAAATGTTCACTCGTGAGAATATTGGATTTCAAATTACAATTTTAAATCAATTAGAATCTCAGTATATTGCAACAATTGCTGAAGAGATATCAAAATATAATCGTTTTATTGTCTTAACCGATTTTGGATCCGGTCAATATGAGATTTTGAAAGAAAAATTAAAAACAACTGATTTTTTAATATTGGATCATCACAAGCCAGAGAAAATTGATAATCCTCCTGAAATTAATCATATTAATCCTTATTTTTACGATATTCGGGGTGAGGATGAAATTTCTGGGGCTGGAATATGTTATCTCTTTTCTAAAATAATGAATGAAAAAAATCAAGATTTGGCTGCCCTCGCTATTGTAGGTGCTATTGGTGACATGCAAAATAACAACGACAAAAGTGAATTTAAAGGGATTAATCAGAAAATTTTGCAAGAAGCAATGAATGATAGAAAAATAATTTTGGAGAAAAATATTGCCATTTCAAGGACTCGTCCTTTAATTCAATCGTTAATTTATTCCCTCCCTTTAGAGATTGAAGGTTTATCTGGTAGTTATGATGGAGTGGTCCAATTTTTGAATCGGATAAATATTCAAGCGACTGACGAATTGAACCATTCGCGAACTTTGATAGATCTAAGTGAGATGGAAAAAAAGACACTTACAAACGCATTGATTCAATATGCTTTAGTAGAAAAAGGTATTTCTACCGATGATATCAAAAAATTAGTGACCACTTTCTATATTTTAACAGATTTTGACCCAAAAATCTCTGTTTCAGATGCTAGAGAAATGTCAAGTTTATTGAATGCATGTGGGAGGCGTGGGAAACAAGGTGTTGGGATTGCGGCTCTTTTAGGGAATGCTGAGGCACTAACAGATGCCATGAGTGAAAAAAAAGACTATAAAAAAGAATTATCTCGGGCCATTCAATCTGCAAAGAAACAAATTCGTGAATATGAATATATTCGAACTGTTTATGATAATACTATAGATGAACGAATTATAGGAACTATTTGTTCTATTCTAATTCACTCAGATTTACAACATGATAAACCTTTGATCGCGTTTGCCGATTCTGACAATCATTTTTTAAAAGTGTCTTCTAGAGCAAATCGAGAATTGTTGGATAAAGGCTTAGATCTTGGTATTGTAATGCGTAAAGCCTGTCAACAACTAAAAATTCAAAATCCTGCTGGTGGGCACCCTCCGGCAGCGGGTGCAAAGATAAAAACGGCCCATTTGAAAGATTTTATTGAGAAAGTAAATGAATTTGTGAAAGAACAAATTGGGTAAAAAAAACTAAAGTCGAATCAGTTCTTCTTCAAATCGT
Source organism: Candidatus Lokiarchaeum ossiferum (assembly GCA_025839675.1). Lineage (GTDB taxonomy): Archaea > Asgardarchaeota > Lokiarchaeia > Sigyniarchaeales > Promethearchaeaceae > Lokiarchaeum > Lokiarchaeum ossiferum. Next base: position 2,200,124 of record CP104013.1, on the reverse strand, counting down.
TGGATTTCGAGAGGATCAATTTCTTTATCAATTTTGATATCGACTTTTATTCCATGATAGGCACAAGCTAAATTTGCAGCTGCAATAATTTCTGCTTTTTTCAATGGATCTTGGTCTGGAGAACCTCCAGTTAATTCTTCTTTGTTAAATTTAACGCGATTAAGGAGTTCACTCATTCTCACCACAATTTTAAAACTGAGTTGATTTACGATAGCAATTCTGGTGATATTATTAACATCAAAGAAACCTAAGGATTCATATTTCGAAGCAAGATATCCTTTCAAACTTATTGAACTTTTTTCACATTCTACTTCCAACCAATCACCAATGGCTAAATCTCTGCGCAAGAAAACTATTTCCCAGTCTATATCTATAGCTTTCAAATAGGAGAGTAATTCTGGAGTTAGACTTTCTGCTTTAATTATCGTATAAAGTTGTAATCCTGCATATCGCATATTTTTTTGTAAATATAACCCTCGTTGATGGAGACTGCTTAAAATTTTAAATTCTATGGATGAAATTCCAATGTGCGGATCTCTTAATTTGGCTTCTAAAAGAACAATATTTCCTTTTTCATGATCAAATATTCTATCACAAATTCCGATTATGCTATCATTGGCTTGAATGAAATCTAATAACCCAGTCATTGTGGGTTCCACATCCATAGCAAATAGATCTGATTCGTCTATGGTGACATAATCATCTTCTCCTGATCCTATAGCTAGTTTGACTGAAATCAAGTTAATATCTTTTGATTCTCCAAAGGTGGTCTGAACTCCAAGATTTAAGGGTTCGATTTCATTCTCAAATATCTTAATATCTGCCAACATGGATTCAAAAGGGTCCGGGACTTTAAGATATTGGTTAATGACTGGTGCTTCTGAAGGTTTAATTGTTAAATCATATTCTACTAATTCTTTTTTGATTATTAGATAAAGCCCTCCTTCTCTTCGATATAATGTAAGGGATGTGTCTTTATCTATTGAAGCATGAAATTTTTCGTGATCCTTTTTTCGAGTGCGTTTATTTAAACGCTTTTTCCAAAATCTATTATTATTCGTACCAGTTCGTTCGCTCAAGTTCCTTCCTCTTTAATAATATAAAGAAAATACCCAATTTAAAGACGAGGCCTATTTTTTCTTAACAATGTTAAGGAAAAGATGAATTCATAAAAGTTGGAGAGGAAGACTTTTTACGCTTGTTCACTACATTTTTAAATGAGAATTGATGTGGGAAAAATCTATTACAAAGAAGCTTGAAAATCTCGGTATTCCACTTCATATGTTGGATCGATCATCGATTGGATTACGGGCTCATACAAAGCCAATTATTCAACTATTTGAACAGAGATCTATCCCTGATGAGGGCTGGAATGATGATCAGATAACTCAATTACTTTATGTTCTTAGTCATTTAGATTCTGATAAAGATCCACAATCAATCCGGATTGGAGAAAGAGAAGGGAGAATTTCTACTCAATTACTGTCTAATCAAATTGGTGGTTTTTGCCATGGTGTCGGTAGAAGTGGGGAGCTGGCGGCTCCCCAACCAAAAGCTGCTGGTGCCTCTTTAATGCAAAATTTGTCAAACAAAGTTTCCTTTTCCCTTTTAAAGTCTCTGGGGTTATCTAATATCAAAAGCTCTCTAGTCGTACCCATGGGTACAGGTATGAGTCTTGGGTTAGCTTTACGAGGTGCTTTAGCACATTTTCAAATAAACTCTACAAAAAAAAACATGGTATTAATGACTCAAATTGATCACAATTCACCCATCAAAGGTATTAAATATATTGGAGCCGAGATAATCACAATACCGGGTCATTTTGGAAAAAATTATTATGCTTCTGAAGGTGTTTACACTGATATGGCTGAAATTGAATCCATTTTTCAAAAAAACTCCGATTCTGTGTGTGCAATTATTACAAACTGTGCATTTTTTGCCCCGAGGGTTCCAGATAATATAAAAGAAATCTCAAAGTTTGCCAAAAAAAATGAACTCATTCATATAATTAACAACGCATATGGTGTTCAATCTAGCGATATCTTGAAAATAATTCGTGGGGCAATAGATGCAGGGAAGGTGGATGCAATAATACAGAGTACTGATAAATGTTTCTTAACTCCAGTCGGAGGGGCGATTATTGCATCCCCAAATTCAGAGTTAATTCAAACTATCAGCAAATCGTACGCTGGAAGAGCGAGTGCTGCTCCTGCGATGCATTTATTAACGTCTCTTCTAAGCATGGGAAAAAACGGATACTTATCCAAAATGAAACAACAAAAAGAAAATCTTTTCATACTTCAATCTGAACTGAAGAATCTTGCCGAAAATCTTGGGGAAAAGCTAATAGATTGTGGAAACAAAGTATCGTGTGCATTAACACTTTCCAAATTTTCTCAAGATCAAATCTCAAAATTAGGTGGATTTCTATATAATTTACGCGTTACCGGTCCAAGGATCATTGATCTAAATAAGTCTGAATTTGGGTCTTGTACAAATAAAACAGAAATACCTTTCTCTTATGTAGTCATGAATGCCGCAATAGGGGTTGAGAAAAAACATATTTTACTTGCAATCCAAATGTTAAAAAAAGCCTTCATACAGATCCAAGATAAATGAACCTAAACGAAATTTTTTTATTTTCAAAAGATCAACACAATTTAAGGGAAAAAAATGGGACTTTTACAAGAATTTGCAAAGATAAACAAAATTTGGCGGAATAGATCTGTCAAGATTGCCTATGATCCACTGGGAAGGTTAGAATTATTTGAATTGGCATATTTTACCGCAAGTGATGTTCCCTTTCGATGTTTCTCCATCAAAATTAATCCTGGAAAAGATCATATTCAAGATGTTGCTTTATTATATAATGCGCAATCAAAGCAATTTATCAGTATTTTAAACAAAGAAGACGAAATTTTTCTTACTCTATTTGAGAGTAATGAAGAAACTATTGATGAAAATATCAAAAATCTCGCAGATAACCTTCAAAAATACAAATCACAGCTGCAATCGATCAATTCCGATTTACGAAATCAAATTTCCAAATGTATTTTAGTTGAAAGAAAAGTAGATGAAGCAATGCATTTTGCTTTATCAAAAGAATTAAGTCGTAGAGTTTATTTTGCAATTGGTGAATGTCGGGAAAGAGCTGCACTTATTCCTATATTTCAAAATTCCAAAGGTGCTGATTTGGTTCAACTCGCATTACATAAATGGATGGATTTCGCTTTAAAACAAGGGCAAGATCTACCCTTTCCTGAAGAAAGTACAATGGGTTTAGTTAAAAATTTTCTTCAAATTAAGAAATGGTTAAAAGATTTAATTTCAAAACAACTTGCTGGGATTTCTACTCTTAGAGAAGAGCAAAACATTGTTTAATTTTTTTAATAATTGAGAGGTTCAAGAAAATGATAATGAAGCGTGCTTATTTGTATAGAACATTGATAGTTCTTTTCATGTTTGGATGTATATTCAATAGTAGTTTCACCAAAATTGATAATGGGCGAGATATTTCTAATAATGGATTGAGAGAACTACCTTCTGAACAACCATTAGATTCTCAGTCATCCTACAAGATGTATGATTATAATCATCTAGGGGGAAAATATCCATTTGATCAATTTATTTTTGCCCCTACTTATGTAGAACGATATCAAAACCAAGTTGAAAATCAAATTCATTTTTACTTACCTTACGATGAAAATTATAGGGAATGTAGAGGAACATTTGAATGGTATAGAATTTTCGTTGATGGTCAACAAAAGGATTATCAGGAAATTTATAACACTTGGGAATTCACTGTTGATTATTCTCTACAAAATACTGTGATGAATAACATCGGCATCCACAACGTAACCTTTGAAATTTTTCATTCAATAACTCAGCAAATATATGCGCATGAAATGATTGTAAATATTACGGAGGATAATCCCGTTTTAGGCATGTATTATGATGATTTTTATTACTATCCAGATAATTATCAACCATTTTCATGGACTGTTTACACTACTGATAATCTGAAGTTTAATTATACAGTTATAGTTGATAATAATAGCATTTCCGATGGATATGACGAATATTCTGGAACAAATGTTAACTTAAATCTAGAAACCATTTTTGCTATTAATGATAAAGTTGGATCTACGTCTAAAATAGAACTTTTTGTTATAGACGAAAATGGGAAATCGACCTATGATTGCTTCAATCTAACAAAAGCGGGGAATTATATTCCACAAATCGTCAACATGGCAACTAAAACATCTCAATATGGTGATTTTGTCATGTATGAGACTCAAAATGCAATGATTGTTACATCTGCAATTGATTCCGATAGTTCTCCACTTTATGATGATTTAGATAAAATTTATATCATTATTTTTGGTGATTATGGCCAACCTTACCCTTATCGTATTATTGAAAATGTTTCATCTAACCAAATTTATGAAGTACCTTTAACAACAATTCGATTATCTGAGTTAGAAGCTCAATATTCAACACGTTTTACTAATTTACGGTTTATGGCTATTGCAGTAGATAATAGTGGACGTTCATCGTATTATAGCATGGAAATAAATTTGGGTGGTTATCTCCGCCAAGAATTTTTAAAAACAGAAAACATTCATTCTGGAAATGCGAAATCTGGTAAGTATATTTCATCTTTAGATCCTTCATTCGAATACAATTCCGATGTTAAATTCAAATTAACTATATCAACAACATTAACCACTTCAACAAATATGTTCTTTGCAGCTTCTACTGCATCTGAATGGGAAAGAAATCTGCAAGAAGGATATTATAGGATGGATATGTATTCACGAAGTGAATATAATGGTGTTTTTGGGAACGTTGAAATTGATAATACCTATTATGAGGGAGGTGGTGTGGTTTTTTGGATTAATGCTGCCAATAAATCAGCAGTCACATTTCCTATAACTTTAAGGTTGACTTATCCTGATGAAATATCACCTAACCTACTTTTCGGAGAACCTCCTCTTCAATTCATGCACTGGAAATCTGATTATGAAGATACTGCTGAATTTAATACTTGGCATGTATATTCAAATGAATCTTACGTAGATAATTATGGAAATACAATTAATGAGCAATACAAATTAGCTGGGGAAAATATTTATGAGTTTAAACTATATGATCTTGGACTTTATGGGTTTGGAATTGATGCATTTCTTGTTGATGAGTGGTCAAATAGTGTAAATGATGCAGTGATCCCTGGATATTCACTATTCCCGTTGATAACAATATTTGGGCTTGCTATTGTATTTTTAATTTCAAGAAATAAACATTTTAATCACTAAATAAAGTTTTTTTAAACTTTACTACAAAAGTTGAATTTTTTTTACAAAAATATTAGAAACTCCCCAATGTCTATCATTTAAATTCGGTCGTTAATTCCTTTAATTAAACATAGTAATACATTGATTTTCGTAATTGTGAATCTGCTATCTTAGTGAACCCTTATGTCTGATGTTAACGAAAAATTACATGAATTGCAAGAGAGTATGCAAAAGTTACAACTGTTGAAGCAGTTAGGTGCGGAAAAACTCATTTTAGAGCAAGAAAAAGAGATCTATACAATTCAACAAGATATAATGCATTTGAACAATAATACTTCCATTGATATTATTGATGCTATTTTACCCAAAAAATGCAAATTTTGTACAGTAAAATTAAGTGATGAAGATAGATTAGAATGTTTTGAAAAAATTGGTACGACTTGCAAGCGAAAGGAACCTAAACATGTCAATATGCTTAATATGAGCATTTTTAAAGTAATTCTTATGTACATGACTTTGCTAGCACTGTTGTTTACCTTCTTACTCTTTACAAATATTTTATTTAATTATTTTGAAGAGAAACTGCTGGTATTCGGTTTAGCTTCTGCTGGTCTTTTACTTGTAATCCTGTTATTTAGAAAACCAGTAAAAAAATTATATTCTCAATTTTAAGTACAAATTTTCAAGATTTTTTTCAATTAAATCGAAAAAATTTGTGATTTCTTGTTCTTCTTCATTGGTCCTTGTATTTTTTGTCTTTAATGTATGGATTTTTTTTACCAACTGGATAATCTCAGCGGATTCTTTCTGAATTTTAAGAGGTATCTTATTCAACATATCTATTTCTACTTGAGGCAACGTTCGTTTGGATTTTAGGGATATCAAGGCATAATATTTGTTCAATAAATTGGAATTCAGTAATGCACATAGCTCATAGAGTGAGATTGGGGATTTAACTCCTTCTTTTGGGATGATGTAGAGAAGTGTGTTTGTATGATAGTATCCTTTTTCATCTACCGCTGCAATAAGTCTATCACTTGTTCGACGTAGTATAATTTTATTTTGTTCTATGTGATATCTCTGATATCCACCTGAATACAAATTTTCTGGTTTAGTATTTATATAAAATCCTCGATAGGATAGTTTATAAGGTTCTACATCATTTCCTGATACCAAACCAGGCATCCAAGATGATCCTAATCGTAATTTTGATGTAATTTCTTTTTTTCCTATTCCTTTTTTGGATCGAATCCCATGATGAATTTCGAATAGTTGATCTAAAGGAATTGAATTTTGTTCTAAACGGTTAATATACAACAGAGATTCTTCTGAAAAAAGAAGCCGAAATCGAGATCTTGATATTTTCGCAAAATATTGTTGATCCATTTGATACTCGTGTAGTATTTTGATATGTTGGGGTGAAAAACTTAACATACGTGATATCATTTGTTGCTTTTTAATTTTCATTGCATCCTTTTGAAAAATAATTATCACCGGAAGACCACTATCGACTCCAGACCAAAAATTCCTTTGAAATAAATTAATTTCTTGAATCCTTGTGGTGTGTAATATATAATTTCTAAGCTTATGAAAGTATTTTCCCATTAGAAAACTATCTGGAACGACCAATGCGGCAAAACCGTGATTCTTTAATAATTGAATTGCCCGTTCTATGAATATGGCATAGTAACTAATCTTATATTCTGCTGAATGTGAGAAATTTTGACGGAGCATTTGAGTTTGGTCTTTTCCTAACTTTCCTACTCTTCCCAACCCCCAACTGACGTATGGGGGATTACTAAGGATAAAATCTGAAAATTTTTCATTGAAGGGACATAATTGGTGTCTAAATTTTAAGTTGAGATCATTTGAAATAATATTCTTATCATCAATGGGTTTTAATGAATCTTGATGAAAAAAACTTACAGATATTTGACTTGCATTAAAATTATCATTATTATTTAGTAATTTGAGTGAAAATTGGGCAATATCTAATGCAAAAATATCTATATCAATTCCCCAAAATTCAATTTCTATATCCCCATGCAAAATTGTAGAATCTGAAAGTAAATTTGAGATATACACTAAAGTACAGATGATAAATCCTCCCATACCGCATGAATAATCTAAAATTCGTACTTTTTTTCGTGTTTTAAACGAATCAAGAAGTTTTTGGTTTAGGGATTCCAAAATGAAATTAATTACATTGAGCGGAGTAAAAAAAGCACCTCGATTTTTTTGAATTTGGCTTTTTTTATTTGTTGAATCATATCTTAGTGTCTGTAATATTGCATGAAACTCAAATATGTCTGCTAATTTTGAGTTTTGACCTAAAAAAATGTTAGAATACATGCTCACTTCATTTTTATTATTGTTCCATTTTAATTGGTCCGAAGATAATTGATTGTCCCTGAAAAAAGTCATGTTTGGGGGTAAGACAGACACAAATTTTTGAATTTCTTGAAAATTGGTTATAGAAGGAGAGAATTCTTTTTTAAAAATGTTAAATAAGGTTTTCTTCAATTTGGATTGCTGAGATTTGGAAAAATGAGTAAACAACTCGGATTTTGATAAGAATACTAGAATGACTAGATAATTTTGGATAAAATCTTTATTCAAGACATAATTATCAGAATCCTTCATTAAAGTATCTTGAATTTGACCATTGATTTTTTCCTTCATTTTTCGGATGGATCTTCGATTTATCATCTTAATTTTTCTCTTAATCTGAAGTAATTTGACAAAAAATGCTTAAGTTATATTAGCATTTATATTTAAATATATGAATTTTTCTTTTCCAAAGATTGATCCCGAAACACCCGTTATTTCTTGGCAGGATAAACCTCAAACTTCTTTTTCTGTCCCCGAAGCCAAATTAAATTCGATTAATTTTTTCGATTCAAAGAAAATTTTAAGCAATTTAAAGATGATTCTTGGAAAGGAGAAATTTGAAAATGAATTCGAAACCACTAAATACATCAAATTTTTGGGAGATGAAGATGAAGTTTGGCATAATCGAATAATTCACGGAGATTCATTAATTGGGATGAATGCTCTTTTAAAGGCGGGATATGGTTCTAAAGTTCAGATGATTTATATGGATCCTCCTTTTGGAATAAATTTTGATGCAAAACACACTTCAGGGTCATCTCAATCTGAAGGTTATCTGGATACTTGGAAAAATGGTCTAAGTTCTTACTTAGCCTATCTCAGAGTAAGATTCGTTCTTTTTCGGGAATTATTAACCAGTAGTGGTTCGATTTTTGTTCAAATTGGAGAAAAAAACTTACATTATGTTCGCTGTTTACTTGATGAAATTTTTGGCATCGAAAATTGCGTCAGTCAAATAACATTTAGAACGGCTATAAGTACCAATAAGGTTCAAGGCATCGCAGATTATCTTCTATGGTATGCGAAAGATAAAAAACAAGTTTTTCGACGAAATCTTTTCACTGAGCGTCCTATGGATAAAATCGCCAAAACATTCACTTATTCTTCTAAAAATCCCAAAAATGGAGAAATTATCCGCTTTAAACCTCAAGAATTAGTTAAACGCATCAATCCTCTGAAGCCAAATCGTTTTGAAAGACAATTCATAATTGAATATCAAGGTAAAAAAATCGCTTCTCCAAATGGATTTGAATGGCGCTGGGAGAAAACAGCTATTCAAAAGTTGATTGAGCTGGATCGAGTGCAAATAATTAACAATAAACTATATGGAAAACGTTATGAATCTGATTTTCCTGCAATGATATTAACAAATCTATGGACTGATACATCTACAAGTACTTTTGCAGCTAAAAAACATTACACCGTACATACTAACCCAAAAGTGATTCAAAGATGTATGGCTATGACCACACGTCCGGGGGATTTAGTGCTTGATCCTACAAGTGGTTCTGGAACGACAGCGATGGTCGCTGAAAAATTGGAAAGAAAGTGGATTGTTTTCGATACAAGTCCGACGGCCATTCTATCGACTTGTAATTGGTTAATTGGTACTATTTTTCCCTGTTTTAAATGGAATATTGAATCAAATGACTTTCATTATACCCCAGTAAATAAAATTAGTTTAAGTGATCTGGCCCATGAACGAAAATCGAAAGATCAAGTTCGATATGAATTGCCTCTTCAACATAAAAAAAAAGATAGGGTTGTGTCTCCGTTTTCGGTAGAAGAGGTAAATTTCAAGAGCATTGATAGGTGGGATGAGCACATTCATCAAATTTTAAACCAAAATGGATTTTTCTTATCTGATGGAGATAATGTAAAAATCACCAATCTTGAAGATATCACTGATTTCGATGGTAGTTCTTCTGAAATTGCTTTCCAAGATTTCAAACTATCAAAAAAAATTCGGTTAATGCAAGGAGATATTAATAATATTTCTCATTTTGTTTTGATGCTTTCTCCATCCTTGGATCTGATTGAAGAGAATTCCATCTCGAAAATACAAGCAATCTTACATCTATTAATTAAAATTAAGAATATTATAATCATTTCTCATTCTATTTTGCCCGATTTCATCTACAAACTAACTTCAAAGTTAATGAATGGTTCCTCCACAAATCAGCACTTAAAGTCTAAATTCTGTGTATTGTTCGCCATTTCACATTCCGATTTAGTTGTTGATGGATTAGAATTTAGTAACCATAAAGAGAGTATCAAGATACTTGGAGACATTTCTTATAATCCTTCTACTCGCAAATTTAGCTTTTCATATTTCAATTTTAAAAATGGAAAAAAACTGCCCTTAAGTGTTGATAAATTGGCATTCTGGGGTTTTCGTCCTCATAAGTTTAAAGTTCCTGAATTATCTAATAATCCCAAAAATTTTAAGTGGGTGCAGCTTCCATTCTATTCCAAGTATATTCATTTAAAATTGAAAAACATGTATTGTGCAAAAGAAAATCTAAAATTAATCGGTGACATGCTAAGTGATCCAAAATCTAATGTAGATGTGTGGGAATTATGTGGGATCGATTTTCTGGGAACTTTCCACTATGGTTTTTTTTCTGCTAAACCCAAGTCGATGGGATTTTAATCCATTTTTTCTTTCAATTAATTTCTAAAATTTTAAATATTTGAAATTTATCGAGTTTTGAGTAATATTTTAAAGGCTAAGACGATAAGGATTATGGGGAATTTAATGTCGGAAAAAACACACTTTAAAATTGATAAAGTGGGCAAAAAACCGACTAGTGAACGTGGATATAGGTTAGAAGATACAATAGATGGGAATAGTGAACCAGAAAGAAAAAATTTTGCCCGTTTAATGGAACATCATGGCTGTGAAAACGAAGGACCTTTGTGGTCTAGAAAGGTACCCTTCACAAAATAATATTTTTCTATAATTTTTTATTTTTATTGTTTATGACAACACATAAATATCTTAAAAACGATATTTTAGTTAGAGGGAGTTGTATGACAGAACAAGCAAAAAACAACATGGTTAGTAAAGATGATTCTAAGAAAAAAACCGTTAAAGAGAAATTGAGTAAAGGTCAAAAAAATATTCAAGATTTAGGTGTAGAAGAACTTTCCAAAGCCAATTTTTCTCTTTTATTAAACATGGATGGTTTAGATAAAGAGACATTTTTCAAATCAGATAAGAAACCATTTACAAGTTGATTTTTTTTCAATTTTTCAAGCAGGTTTGATTATTTTAGCGTACTTTATGTTTTAGTTGAATTGAATTCATTAATTTGTTTGATATAAGTGCGAGAAACGGATATGAAGTAAAATCCAATTATTATTATTCCGAAATTATAGAATGGAAAAAACTTTTCAATCAAAAAATAGAATCCTAATGCAACTACGACAATTCCGGTATAATATCCAACATATATTGACTTAATTGTAGCATTATTGTATTCTTTCTTTCTCATCCAAAGAATTGAACGCAAAATTCGGCCACCATCATAGGGGTATATGGGAAGAAGATTAAATCCTGCATAAAGAAAGTTGATGAGTGCACAATAGCTCAACATAAATTGAAAGTATAATGACATTGTGGTCGACTCTTCTAACCAATTTGGTAAATATAGTAGTATTCCGAGTATTGCATTGGATAAGGGTCCTCCTAATGTTATCCAGAATTCATCTTTTGCTTCAATGGTCTCTTCTTGAAAGACAGTAAATCCTCCCAAAAAGTTAACTATGATATTTTGAACTGGGATTGAACGAGCTTTTCCTATACTTGCGTGAATTAGCTCATGTAAAATTAAACTCAAAATTGCTAGCACTGTTGAAATCGAAGCTACAAGTAATATTGTAAAAAAACTTAAGTTATATCCTCGATAAAATAAATTCAATCCAGCATTAATGAAAATGATTAGAAATGCAATTAAACTGCTTGGGTGGATTCGAAAAAAGTGTGGGGGGCAATTTTTCATCCCAATTCCTTCTGTATTATTTTAAGTACTCCATTTGGTAACAATTTTTTTCAATTGGAATAATTTTTTGGAGCTACATTTTGGACATTTATCAGGTTTTGGGAGGGACTCATCCTGCTCTTCAACTTCACTTTCCCAATTACAATTCCAGCAACCCCACCCATTTAATTTATATCCAATATTACCTCCAGCTATTTGAAAGTTCCTTTCTTCCACTAACGCTTGAACTATTTTTTCGGTTCCACTTTTTAATATTCGGCTAAAAGTAGGCTGACTTACGTTGAACTCTTTTGCACATAGTGCTTGCCTTCCCTTTTTTACATCCTTATGTATATAGCTATTTAATCTTAAAGCGCTGTATTCTTCCAAGGTTATCGTGATTGGCTGATCAACATCGTTTTCATTACGGACATTTCTATAAAACAAGTTTTGTTTTTGGAAAAGGTCTTTATCATAACTTTCCCTTAATTTCTTTTTTGGCAATTCCAATTTTCACCAGATATATACAATCCACTCAATGATTAAATCTGGATTCAGAAATTTATTAACTTTTTTAAATATTAAAATAATAAACCTTGCGAAGAAGCTTATTTTTCAAAGATAATATCAAAGAATAAAAAAAAAAATTTTAGCTTAATGATTACATGAAGCTTTAGCCATTTTTTGCAGTTTTTCAGCCACAAAGGCTTCAAAATTCTCTTTAACTGTTCCTTGAATTCCTGCATAAGGTTCGACACCAACTTGTAAGAATCCCATCAAAGGCCTTTGTCCAATCCCACCTAAAACGACGGAATTAACACCTGCATTTTTCAAGAACATTACGGGCTGCATGCAGCCTCCCTGTTGATGTGGTGCGTTCTGAAGTACTTCAACATTCGATACCTCCTTGGATTCTTCATCATATTCTAAAATAGTGAAGGCTGGGGTGTGGCCAAAATGAGGGACTAGTTCCCCAGTTAATCCTTCAACTGTGGATGGAAATGCTACTTTTAATAAACTCATAGTAATCACTTTTCTGAATATCTATTCAAACAATTGGCAAAATAAGAAGATTACGATTATAGAATATCATTTGAATGTAATTAACAAGATGGAAAAAGGGAAAAAGGAAGAATAAAATAAAAAATATTGAAGTTAATGTTCGTGGTGAGATTCATCGCATTCTTCTTTAGGGAGACCGTAATCCTTCCCTTTTCTGGGAACACAAGTACTATCTCCACTTTTCAATTCGCCGGATAAAATTACGTCGACTATATTTTCAATAGTGCCCGATGCGCCCAATATAGGTTGAATATTGTATTGATTAAAAAAATCTATGGCTCTTCTCCCCATCCCTCCTGCAATAATGACATTTACAGAATTTTCATGGAGAAATTTTGGAATAGTTCCAACTTGATGGCCTGGGTTTTGAACCGTCGTTTTTTTTACAACTGTGCTATTTTCCACATCGATAAAAGTATAAGTTGGGCATCTTCCAAAATGTTGCGAAACTTGTCCATTATCCGTGGCTATACTATATCTTTTCATTTTTTTCTACTCCTATTATTTTTGTTTTTAATTTAATTTTTTTCAATAATTTAGTTGAGATCACCCGCAGTCTTTCTGCCGGTATCCCCTTTGGATCAAATTTAATAATTGGTAATCCTTGAGCTATCGATTGAGGCCAATTATCGTCTAAAGGAATATCCCCTAGCAATTCAAGTTGATAATCCTTAATGTATTGAGATATTAATTGATAGCCATCAGGAAACATATCTGATTTGTTAATGATAATACCAATAGGTATTTTAAACTGTGAAATGACTTCTATCACACGCTTTGCATCATGTAATGCCGCGGAACTTGGTTCAATGACAACGATGCAGTAGTCTAAATTAGCTACTGCTGCAATTACAGGGCATCCTATCCCAGGGGGGCCATCGATGATTAAGAGATCTTTTTCTTCTAAATCTGCAATTTTTCCCGCATATTTCTTTAATTCCGTGACTAGCTTTCCAGAAGTTTGGGATCCCAAGATTGTTTGGCCTGTAATTACATCAAATCCAAATTCTCCTTCTAAATGAACTACATTTCCACTATCTACTGGATTTATTTCAAAACTTTTTTCTGGGCAAAGTAGTGAGCAAGCACGGCAACCTTCACATGCTACAACGTCAATAATTGGTTCTAAACATTTTTCGTCCCATGATAGTGCTCCGAAAGAACAAAATTCTTCTGAAATGCATCTTTTACAATGAGAACATGATGAAGCAATAAAAGTCGCCTTTTCTGTAGTCTGCAGAGTAAAGGATTTCTTTGGTACTCCATTAGTTTGAAAAAGAATTTGGAGGTTTGGAGCATCCACATCCGTATCGGCTGCAATAAGATTTATACCTTGATCACTTAATGAACAAGCAAGCGATGCTGTAATAGAAGTTTTTCCAACTCCTCCCTTTCCTGAAACAATTCCTAATTTGTAATAATTCTCTGGCATAATTACAACTCCATTGTTATTCCTTCCAATATTTTGGAATAAATCAAATTAAACGCAGATTTTGCTGGGAAATTACGAGTATCTAAAACAAATGGTAATCCTTTAGCATAATCTTCAATCACTACACTATCTACGGGAATTTCCCCAATTATGTTGCAGTTCCTAGTTTTTGCGAGAGAACGGAGAGGTTCTTGATAGTGGGTTAGGTTAGATCTATTTAGGATAATATCTGCTTTTTGTCCAACTACATCCAATAGATCTAAAATTCTGTTTAAATCGTGTTCCCCAAAGGGAGTTGGTTCAGTGACTGCTATAACTAGATCGGCATCACTAATAGATTTCTCTACATCGCAATGTGCTCCTGGTGCAGTATCAATTATTATGAAGTCATAGTTCGCTTTTTCACTTAATTTCTCCGAGTAGTGGAAAAGAGCTTCCACTATCTTTACTGATATTGCTTCAGAGGGATTTAACTCGCCTACGAGAAGATCTAAGTTTGAATATGCTTGCTTAAGAAAATATTGACTTCCTATGATACGTGAATCAGTAATGATGGCACCGTTTGGGCATACTTTTTGACATGTTTTGCATCCTGAACACATATGTTCCAGAACTGAAGGGAAATGGTCCGGAAATTGCAAAATTGCATGGCGATAGCATGCACTACGGCATATTCCACATTTAGTGCATGATTCTTGTAAAAAACTCGGTTTATATATCGCGATCGATTCCTTTTCTACATCTGGAGTCGTAAGAGACTTACCCAAAAGAATATTAGAGTTTGGATTTTCGACATCACAATCAATAAAAAGTGTTTTATATCCATTATTAGCTAAATTTATCGCAAGATTTGTTGCAATGAGGGTTTTACCAGTTCCCCCTTTTCCGCCTGTGATGGCTATTGTCTTTGTCATTGTTCTACCTGATTGAAAATTTCCATTAAAAAAGACTAATTCATACCATTATGGGATCCAACATTCGATCCAGAGATCAAAGGTAGTGAATTTGCGAGAAAAAGATCAATAATTTCTTTAACAGTGCCATTTTTTGTTCCATAAGTTGCAATTCCCGCTTGTGACAATGCATTTGCAGCATTTGGACCATAATTTCCACCTATAACACATTTTGCTTTTTCTTGGGCTATAGTTTGGGCTGCAACAGGCCCTGCGCCACCCATAGCGTTGTTTCCTCCATTTTGAACAATTTTAACTGTTCCGATGGCATTATTCACTATATTGACGATTGTGAATACTCTGCATCGTCCAAATCGTGTGTCTACCTGAGCGTCTAAGCCTCCAGGTATTTGACTTGGAATTGCAATAATTTGATTTTCCATTTTTTTTTCAAACCTATACGAATACCTATTCACATAAAGGTAATCCCACTGTATAAAGTTTTCTATAACTCAATTTCAAATTTTTCGATTTATAATTCAAAAAAAAACAATTTTATAGCTACAAAAAATATTTATTATATTTAAGAAAACCAATATGGTTGTGAAACGGGTAAATTAAAAATGGAGTGAATATTTTTCCTTTTTTTTTTAGATTTGAACCTAATTTATTTGGGATGATCGATTCAAACGATAAATTTGTATATATAGTCGAAAGATTCTTATATACGAAAAACCACTTTTTGTATATCTACAATTTATCATAAATATTCATTTTTGTAGATTAATATAGAGGGAAAACTAATGGGTAGACCGCACAAATATAGAAATATTTCTAGTATTCGTCCTAAATCGAGCAATTATCGGCCCGAAGGAATAAAGAATGCTGAAAAAATTTTTCTTACAGCCGAAGAATTTGAAGCTTTACGTTTAAGAAATTATGATCACAAAAAACAAACTGATGCTGCTGAAGAAATGGCCATCAGTCAAACTACATACTCTCGGATTGTAAGTCGGGCATATGAAAAGCTCGCAAAAGCCTTTATTGAAGGTTATGCTATTTCAATTCAATCTCATCCCTTAGATAATGTCCCTTCATCAACCAAATCTAAAAAAAATCAAGAGAACACTATAAAAAAAAATTCAAAACTGGTTCCAGAACTTACTGATGTTGATAGCAAAACTAAATTCTCAGGATTCGGTTGTCAAGATTGTGGTTTTGAATGGGCTTCCATTATTACAGATGTTGGGAAGAAGACTAAGCCTAAGGGATCAAAAGTGGTATGTCCTGAATGCCAAGGTAAAAAAACATATCGATTAATTAAATATTTACATCCCAATTAAGGAGCTATTTATTTAATTTCAATAGAAAATTTCTTAAATCGTCAATTTTTTCATCTAAATCATCCGGGGGGGATGATTTTTGTTTTCTTTCATTTTTTAGAAGATTTTCCAATGAAGAAAGTATCCGTTGGTTTGGGAAGCAAAAATTTAGAAAAATTTTCAATTGTTCTATTTCGTTTAAGGTAGACACATTAATAGGAGCAGTAGCTTCAATTAATTTCAGCGCATCATCCTCAGAAAATTCTATAAGAAGAAAATCATCACTATAATCTTGTAGGGTTGATATAATTTGTCCTGTTCTATCAATTAACCCATCTGGGAGAAGCAAAATCATGCGATCGAATTTTCCTCGATTAATTGCATTTGTGCAGTCTAAAACAGAATAATATGCCTTTGCTTTAGATAAGTTTCCCAATTTATTTATGGCAGGAATATCTATTCCAATTTTTTTGTTTTTCTGGGGGAGCTCTAAAAGTATCGCTAAATTTTTTCTCACACCTTGGAGGTCATAGGATGAATTAATTGTTAATTTGAGAAAATTAGATACATTTTTGAACAATTTTTCATCAATTTTATTTAATAAAGACATTAAAGCCGATATAATAGATGTTGGATTAATCTCAACAAAATATTCTTCATCATTTACACTCAATTTCGCTTTACGATTTTTGGGTTGGAGCACTTGAGGAAGTAGTTGATTAATCTCAATGACCTCATCTCGAGTATTTTGTTGAGAAACTCGAAAATCTTCCGGAGTGGGTTCTGAAAACTTGTTTGATTCTTCTTGTTCAGAATATTTGGCAACAAATTGTAATACTTCTTGAGGATCTGCTCCTTCATCTATCCCAGCATATTCAATTTCTTCCAATATAATTTGATCTAAAATTTTAGAAATAAGCTTGATAATTTGGCGTGGATTGCCTTTTGATTTAGTATAGATGAAGTTGATTATATTTTCAGAAAGAGGGAAATATGGATTGGGAGGATTTGCCAAATAATATTGCTTCCAAAAATGTTCCATTAGAGATGCAAAAAGTAAGTGACATTCCTCTTGATTGAAGGATTGAAGCTGTATTTCAGGTTCAAATCGTGAAATCACGCTTGAGTCTAAATTATTTGTTACTCTCTCCCAAACATCTAACAAACATGTGGTGAGAAAGAGAGAGTTACGGGATTCATTAAATAGTTTTTTAATTATCTCCCACAGTTTTATTTCACTTTCTGCTCCAAACATTCGGTATATTAATTCCATCTCATCAAAGAAGTAAATTAAAGTTCTTCCAGAGTATTCATCAATGATATGGAGTAAATTTAAGACGACATCATCATTTTCAATATTATTTTTAACCTTTAGCTTTGTCAGTTCTTCCTTAGTTAAGTTATCTGCAAATAACCATCGTTTTGATAATATTTTTTCTTCTTGGGTTATTCCTGGCCAAATGAATTGTAGTAATACTCGTATTACATCGGAATGTAGCCCTCCATAGTAATTTACAATTTGGTTTTTCACATTTTCAAAAGAAGAGTTAATATCAGTTTTAAATTTCTTGAAAAGATTTAAGGCAGTGGAAACAATCAAATCTTCTCCTTGATCGTCAATTAGACATGTTAATATATGAAGGGGTATATTAAGAGCCATTGGGGGTGAAGGAACATAAATGATTGCCCAAGGGTTTTCATCTGATTCTAAAACTTCATATGAAGGCGTTTCCTGATCCTTTAAGATCCAATAATAATGAGTTTTCCCCGCTCCCGCTTCTCCTAATAAAGGCAATAATTTTGGAAGATGGTTCCGTTGGATCGATTTTAATGCTCGTTCAATTCGGCGATCTGCTCCTTGATGAGGGCGAGCAATATCATAACTATCGCTTTGGGAGCGTACATCACTTCGACTGACTGCTTGTTCAAATGGATGTGTATTATTAGACAATATCGAAATATACACGGCTTCGATTTCTTCTTTCTGATGTTGTTCTCCCAAATATTTCACCAAGATTTGAAAAAAAGTTCTTTTTCCTCTAATTTTTTCTATGTTCTGAATGTCAAATAGTGTCCTTTTAAGAAATATTCCATATTGCTTTTTAAGAAAATTTTTTTGATTTTGTGGATTATTAAACTCAAGCAAAATTTGTTCTGTGAAAAAAAAAAAAAATTTACGATGGCTTAAAACATGTCGAAGACTCAAAACAATTCAAATCATAAATCAAAGTCACCATTGTATATTTCTGAACCTTTTATCGCTGAACTTAAAGCAATTTTCCAAAGTAATCCAAAAATTTCTCCCGCAAAAGCGCTTTTAGATAAATTAAAAGAGACGCAACTGCCTCAAAAATGGACTGTGAATACAATCAAAGCGGAATTAACAAAAAACCATGTAATTTATTATGTTCGAACAAAACCAGCAGGTTATGTTTTAGATGAAAACCGACTTGCAGAATTGATCCAGCTCCATAAACCATCACATACTGATCTAATTGACGAAGTAATTGCCTCGTCATCCCAAAAAGTGGAAAAAAATAATGAACTAGCTTTAAAAGAAGAAGGTTCCACCGTTGAGAAAGTTTATCCTCAAGAATCCTCTAAAGAAAATAAAAATGAAAGTGTGGAGGATATCCTAGATAGGATTCCAGCTTTTTCATCTTATCTTCTAAACCGAATGTCTACTGATGCTCAAAAATCTCTTCGAATGGGTATCCTTGAAATGAATTCTTTATCTGTATCAAAATTAGATAATAAAATTGAGCATTTATCTTCCGCCCGAATGTTTTATGATGGAAATTATGTTAAAGAACAAGTTCTCATTGAATTCATTGATGATAAAATTCGATATCTTTCTCAATTGAAGGAAAAAATGCATGAAACGGAAGCTGAAAACTTGATTCATAAAATTTTTACCGAAAAATTGGTGAAAGGGAAATTTGAGAAAATTGTCTCAAAATGGGGGTCTGAAACAAATATTGACGAAACAGCTTGGCGCTGTGTTGAAAAATTAGGTCGAAAACGCAATAAGATTCCCCTCTCCGATTTCGCTTTGCGCCAACGAGTTTCTGAAATTTTAAAAAAACGTTACCCCGAAAAAGAAATATAGTGTTGAAATTTTTATGATCAAGCCCAACTACGAAAATCAATCAATTGTAAACTTAATGAGCACCATTTTAACGCATATGGGTGGACACTCGCCATATCGCGAGTTAGAAAATTTTTCATCTGAAAAGCTAACAGAGGCAAAAAATGTGTTATTACTTGTCGTTGATGGCATGGGCTACAACTTCTTATCAAAATATTTTCCGAAATCCTTCTTATTTCAAAATGTTAAAACAAAAATGACTTCCATATTTCCATCCACTACAGCAGCAGCGATGACTACTTTTTATACGGGCTTAGCACCTCAAGATCATGCTATTCCTTCTTGGTTTACTTATCTTCGGGAATTGGGCTTAATTTCAACCATTCTTCCTTTCCATAATCGTGCTACGGGATATTCTCTTCAAACTAAAACTGTTAGCGCTCAAAATATCTTAAAAATTGAGTCTCTTTTTAACCAATGTGATGGAAATCAATTTGTTTTCCTCCCCAAAGAAATTGCCGGGAATCCTTATGGAAATGTTGTTTTAAGTCAGACCAGTCAATGCAGCTATAAATATGGCAGTCTGAAGTCATTCTTTAAAACCATGTTAAAAGTCCTTAAAAAAAATAATAAATCCCAATCATCCAATTTTCTATTAGGTTATTGGCCAAATTTTGATAGCTCCTGCCATAGCAAGGGTGTTGCCCATCCGGATACACAAAACCATTTTACACTCCTCTTGAATCATTTGGAAAAATTTATTCATTCAATTAAGCAAATATCCCCTCAAACTAAAATACTTATTACAGCAGACCATGGGTTAATAGATACTCCTCCTGAGAGAATGCTATTCTTGGAAGATCATCCTGAACTTTATAAGTGTTTGACTCTACCTTTGAGTGGGGAGCCACGTGCACCATTTTTCTATGTACGACCTGCAAAAGTTGCTCAATTTGAAGCGTATATTCAAAAAAATCTTTCCTTTGCTGGAGATCTTAAAAAAGGAGAGGATTTAATCGCTGCAAATTATTTTGGATTATTCCCAAGCCATCCTAAATTTGAAGAACGAATTGGGGATTATGTGTTTTTGATGCGTGATAACTACATTTTTAATGATAGACTGGAAGGGGAAGAACGAAATTTGCACATTGGTAATCATGGTGGCTTGAGTGAAGATGAGATGTTTGTTCCGCTAATTGTTTTCTAGATTTTTCTATCTTTTTACTTAGTATATAATTTTAATTTTATGCATCTTTAGAAATAACAATGGAATCTCTCCAACAAAATCTGAAACGAATTCAAGTTCTACTCAAAAATCATACGATCGATGCAATGCTTTGTACATTAGGGCAAAATTTTCGCTATGTGTTTGGCTTAAATGCTCATCCTTCTGAACGATTGATTGTTGCTTTAATTTCACCTCTCTCCGAACCTCTCATCATTTTACCTTGTTTTGAAATTGGTAATGTTGCTCAAGGAACTTTCCTTCTAGAAAATCAACTTATTGGATGGGAAGAAATTGAAGATCCTTTTGCCCTCGTTGCTGAAAAGTTGGCACAACTTCATGTTGAAGAAGGGAAGATCGCCATTTCTCCACAAATGCCCTATACGATGTTCAGCCGTATTCAAGAAAAATTACCTAAAGCACAATTTTGTGATGGTTTATCGATTTTTGAAGAAGCTCGAATATCAAAAACAGATCTTGAGATTGAAATGTTGAAAAAGGCGAGCAATTTATCCGCAGAAGGAATTGAAGCTGCTTTTAAGATATTATCGGAAGGAATGACAGAATTGGAAGTTGCTAAATTTATCAAGGATTACTATGCCGAGCGATCAAATGGAGAAGATTCTTTTGTTATTGTTCAATTTGGAGAAAATTCCTCAAATCCTCATGCAGGGCCTACATCACGTAAATTGAAGAAGGGTGATGTGGTTCTAATTGATGCTGGGACGACTTTAAATGGTTATTGGGGAGATATTACCAATACTACTTTCTTTGGGACTCCTACAGAAGAATTTCTTAAAATTTACGATATTGTTGAACGAGCAAATCAAGCAGCAGTGTTAATGGGAAAAATAGGGAAAACTGGCCAAGAAGTCGATGCTGCTGCCCGTCAAGTCATTCAAGAAAGTGGTTATGGTGAATTTTTCACCCACCGGACTGGCCATGGTATTGGTTTGGATATTCATGAATCGCCATATATGCTGGCAACAAATGAAAATCCCCTACTATTAAACAATGTATACACTGTTGAACCAGGGATATATCTACCAGGTAAATTTGGTGTTCGCATTGAAGATGACGTTTATGCTCAAGCCAAATCTGGGGTTCGACTTTCAACCCCTAAAAGACGATTTTGGGCATAAAACAAAAGTGTCTATTCTAACTTCTTTTTTCTGAAGTTTTATAACGATAAATCGCAATGTTATCAAATATATGGCCCAATCTTCAATTGCAATAATTGCTGGTTGCTTAAGTTCAGTTGCAACAATCATCACCATATTCATTTTCACATTGATATTACAAAAATATTTTACTCGAAAGAAGAAAAATACTTTATATCTCGCTTGTTCTGTTCTCTGTTGGGATCTTGCATTTTTAGCTGCGACCATTATTTATTTTTTCTCTGAAATCAACCTCGAAATGGTGATATGGTGTCAAAAGATCGTCTATTGTGGAGTATTTCTTGGAATTATGTTCTCATTTCAATTCTCACAAGAAATCTTCTTTTCTTTGAAGAAGAATGTAATTTATTTCTATTGGATTATTGGGGTTATTATAATTTTATTCACTTTGATACTTAATTCTGTGAATGTTGCGGAGTTTATGGATGGTAGCGGTTATCCCTTATTAACAATTTCCCTCGCATTTAGTATCTTAGTTGTGATTTTTATTTTGCCTACCATTCTTGGTATAATTATATCTTCCCTAAAAATTGCAAGTAGAACTGAAGTAGGTGAATTTAGTCTTGGATTCAGAATAATCGCTCTTGGACAATCCATGATTCTTTTAACATTTGTTGCAGATACACTAGCAAGTATTTTTATTGCTCAAATTAATGTATATGCATTATTATTGTACCTTACTTGGATTTTCCCAATGATCGCCATAATTTGTTACTATTTAGGATGGATCATGCCAAATTGGTTTAAAAAATGGCTAAATGTTCAAGAAGACGAAAATAAGAACAAATAATTGAGCTTTGAAAATGGTAATTGGAAAACGAACCAATTTGCTCAAAAAAATAGTTTCAAGAACTCGAAAATAAGAATTTATAATTGAACCTTGAAATTGGTAATTGGAAAACGAACCAATTTGCTCAAAAAAATAATTTCAGTTTCAATCGGAGCTTGGATTCGGAAAATTTAAATCAAGCATCTAATTAGAGCAGCTAATGAGTAATGTAGAACTTCCTCAAAAATTATTTTCGGCATCCAAACGAAAAACCATTTTTGGATTCTTGATCTTTGTTAATATTTTAAGATCTATGGGAGGATCTTCGCTCACAATCGGGTTACCCGATTTTATCTTAGAATTAGCGGGGACACTCGCTCTTTATGGAGTGACCATCGGAATTTTCCAATTCGTCCAAACTTTTTTTCAAATTCCTAATGCTTCTTTATCAGATCGTTTTGGTCGGAAGAAACTCATTGCTTTAGGGATGTTCATTTATATCGTAGGATTGTTTCTTTCCGGATTTGCCCAAACTATTACTCAACTGATTATTTTTCGGGCAGTTCAAGGGGCGGGTGCATTTTCATCGGTTATTTTTGCAACAGTAACTGATCTTTATGATGAGACAGAACGAACTCACGCTGTGTCTCTCTATTCGGTTTCTCTCACAATCGGATACATTTTAGGAAACATTATTGGTGGAATTGTCACAGATTTAATTGGTGTTCGGGCTCTTTTCTTTTGGGCTGCTGGGTTTAACTTAATTGCGTTTATCTTACTAATAGTCATTTTACCTGAAACTAATCCAAAAAAACACCGTATTAGAATTGTTGAAGAAAAAAAGAAAATAAGTCGAAGTCAAACAAAGGAAATGTGGTCACTGCCTTTTAAATTTGGATTATTCATGCATGGATTGCGACAGTTTGTCTTTAGTGGTTTCTTAACCTACCAGATTTGGAATTATCGAAATTATTATTCCATTACCGGTATTCAAACCTCTTTAATATTGATCCCATTAACACTTTGCTATATTATTGGTTTAATGCTCGCACCGCGCATAGAAAAAAAATGGGATTATTTCAAACTGATGATATTTTCCTCGGCTATTTTAGCATTTACTTTGATTTTTACTGCCTATTTTCATACATTCTGGATCTATTTTGTGGTGAACATTGTGTTTGCGGTATTTATTGCCCTTCAAGATCCGATTAATACTACTTTCATAACCAATTTAATTCCAAATGATATCCGTGGGTTTGGTAGTGGGATTATCCAATCCGTTGGGTTTATGATGGCTGCGTTAGGGCAGATGGCGATTTCTGCCTTAGGGGATTGGATTGGGTTCAAATTTACTCATCTATCCATCGGCATCATCTGGATGGTGGTTGTGATCATCATTTTTTTCATTGAACGAAAGCTCAATTCAAGCAATTATTAGAAATTGAAAAAATGTGAACCCCTTTTCTTTTAAATTCGTCTATGTATTTGATAAAAATACCATTCTTTATAGAAAGCGGTAGATAAATATGGAAAAAATAATTGGTTACTGCGGGATAGTATGCTCGGATTGTCCTGCATATATTGCAACAATGGTGAATGATGATGAAGCTCGAATTAAGGCTGCAGAAATGTGGAGTAAGGAATTTAATGAGCAAATAAAGCCTGAGGATATTAATTGCGAAGGATGTAATTCAAAAAACGGCGTTCTTTTTAGCCATTGTTCTGTCTGTGAAATGCGAAAATGTGGATTACCCCGAAATATCAACAATTGTGCTTATTGTGGAGAATATACTTGTCAAAAATTAGAAGCATTCCATAAAATGGTTCCAGATGCCAAAAGTACTCTGGATGTGATTAAAAATACTATATAAGACTAATATGGTTTCCGTTATTCCAAATCTGATTGTTTGAGAAGTATTTTTAATTTTCTTTTCTGCAAACTGAATACTTTTTTTTGATTATTTATCCTGCTTTTAATATCCAAAACCCTCGGGATTTCATGCTTTTTCCTTTATTAATTGATTCTGTAATTAATTTAGCAATCTATCTAATTATTCAAACACTTATTTGACTAATTCTTTGCAACAAAACACTAATAAATTGAAAGGATCCTAATGAGAATATTGGGATAAACATGTCAAAATATAGAAAAATGTTATATTTCTGTTATGTGCTTATTGGCTTTAACTTAGTTTTTTCGAGCTTTGTAAATTACTCTAATTTTGAAATCACTAAAGAAAACCAAAAAATGAATTGTCTAAATGATGAGATTCCTTTTCCTATTGCCTCAGCATCCTACATAATAACAGGAGATGTAGATTTGGATGAAATTTCTAGCGGTGGTATTGGAACGTTTGAAGATCCATATATATTGCCCTTTGATGAAATAAATGCTTCTAAATCCCCAGTAGGCCTTCTGATTCAAAACACTACCAAATATCTGTTAATTCAAAATTTATATATCCATAGTGCTGACCAAAGTAATCTTAATCTAACCAATGTCCAAAATGTCCAAATATTTAACTGCAATTTTCAATCTGCTCTTCATTCAGGTATTTTTTTAGATAATTGTTCAAATGTGAATATTACTGAATGTGAATTTGGAAATAATGGTGAAGATTGGATAGAGGGTGATTTAATTGATGGTGGTCTCGAAATAATTAACTCTTCACAAATACTTATTGATTCCAATATTATAACTTCCAATAATCAAACTGGAATAAATTTATATTCTTGCAATGATACTCAAATTCAAAATAATACCATTTCTTTTAACAAACCTATAGGAATTCTCGCAAGCCATTGTCAAGATCTTAGTATTCATACGAATACCGTTTTTAATAATTCATTGTTCAAGTGGGATGGTGAAGTTATTGAAGGAGAGGGTTTGAGGCTTCTTAATTCAAATCAGACAACTTGTATATCAAATAATTTTACATTGAATTATAAATATGGTTTAAATATAATCTCGGCTTTTGATTTGTCTATTGAAGATAATGACTTTAATTTGAATAATTTCTATTATCATGATGGCTATGATAAATCTGGAATTAGTGGAATAGATATAGATAGATCCTTTAACATCTCAATTTGTGGGAATAATATCACCAATGGTGGATTAGAAGGAATAAAAGCAGTCTCAGTTGAAGGAATTATTGTTGAAAATAATAGAATTGAAAATCATTTTTCTGATGGAATTTACATTAATGATAATACTGAAATTGAAATAAGAAATAATAAAATATGCAATAATAGCTTCAATGGAATTCTTTTATTCTACTCTTCTTATTGTCAAATTACTGGAAACATAATCTCTAATCATTCTACTCAAGGTTTATATATATTTACATCTGAAAATTTTACGGTTGAAGATAATTCAATCAAATTCAATTCGCGTGGAATATGGAGCTATGCCTTAACAAATGGAATATTTTCACTTAACAATGTTACACAAAATTCTCAAAATGGATTTGAAGTATTATATGGAAGCAATATAACCATTGAATCTAATATATTTTCAGAAAATACCAATAATCTGTATTTAAGTAGGACAAATGATAATTTGATATCAAAGAATTATTTTGAAAAACCACAATTTTCTAATATTGTGTTTTTTAGTACCCAAGATTGCAATATTACGTTCAATTATGTGAATATGTCAAAAAATTATGATCTTAATCTAATGGGGGCTCAAAGGAGTCATATTTTTGGAAATTATTTGGGAAATATTACTTATGACAATCAAGAAACAAATTATTGGAATAATACGAACATTGGAAATTGTTGGGCAAATTACTTGGATTTCTATTCTGAAGCTATTGCGGTAAATGGTGTGTACAATACTCCATATCAACGTATACTAAATTCTTCTGAAGAAATATCCTATGGATTGAATTTTGATAATCTTCCAATCACATCTGAATATTTTGTGAATCTCACTAATTTCTTTGAACCTCAATTTGATCCTGCCCCTCCAATCCTAGATGATATAACCTCACCCGATACAGATGGTAATTTCACACTTTCTTGGTCTTCTGTTCCCCTAGTAAGTGGATACAATTTATATGTATCTAATTCATCTATCGATGATGTTGGTAATTTAACTAACTTCCACGACACAATATTACTTTCATTTAATATTGTTAATTATCCAAATGGGACCTATTTCTTTGCGGTTACTGCTTTCAATGCATCTGGTGAAAGTCTACCTTCTAATTCTATCCAAGTTGTAGTCGCAATAGAACCTGTTGAAAATCCTCCTTTATCACCTCCAGAATTGCTTCCTGCGGATCTGGATGAAATAGGTTATGATACTGATGGAAATATTACTCTACACTGGAATGCGGTTCCTGGAGCAGAATTCTATAAAGTCTATCTGTCTACGCAACCCATTTCTTCAATTGGATCATTAAATCCAATTGGTAATACTACCCAGACATCGTACTTTATATCTGGCTTAACAAATGGGTCTTATTATTTTACCATTGTTGCAGTGAACTCGAGTAGTACGAGCACCATTTCAAATGTAATTTCCGTTGATGTGGAAATTGAAGAAAATAAATCAAATGATCCTCCAATTCTCCCAGTTGTTTTAGTCTTTATGAGTGTTGGAGGGACAGCCATCGGAATCACCGCAGCAAATGTCACTCCAGTTGACAAAATTGTCACAACAATCAAAAATAGAGTTTCGAAATCCACAACTCCTTCTGATATTGCTCCAAAAAACGATTCCACTGGCATCGAGACAACGGGTGATAAAAAAGGGATAATAAAAAATGATTCTCCTCCCCAAATGCAATCTGATCCAAGTTTCAAACTGTTAGAAATGCCAAATGGGACACCAATCTCAATTGCGTCCATTCCTAATTTGTCTCCTACAGATCTTGCTGCAGCCTTAAAACATCATTGGGCCCAGATTCCCAAGAATACTCGTAATTTAGTCCTAAAGGCGGTTGATAATTACTTGAAATTCAAGGATCAGGCTGAACTCATATTGCTAAATACTCATCACGCTTTAGCTTTAAGTTATTTATCTACTTTCATGGCTTTTCGGGAAGGGAGTAAATCAGAAAGCATTAGCACATTACAGAAGATCTCTGAAGATGCAAAGGAAGCAGAATTTGAGAATTTATCTCACGAAGCCCAAAAAACAGCCGACGAATTAAAATCGCAAGACTCTGAAAATGACATAGATGATAAGATTGAGGACACAGGAGAAGACGAAATTAATTCAGATGAATTGATTGAACAAGATGAGGAGGAGAAATAAATGGCAATTAACAAAAATTCCAAAGAAAAATCCGAGAATGATTCTGAAAAGACACGTTTAATTCGAAATTCTCCCGATACTGAACTTGATAAGGATGCTATTAAACGCTTGCAGCAAATCCATGTTGATAACATTGAGGAAATTGATCGAATGGAACAAACTTTAGGTCAGAAAATAAAAGTGAATCGTTTTGAAATATTATTGAAATTGGGAGTATATATAATTCAAACCTTATTACTCATCTGGATTACTTCTCCCATTCAGAGTATTTTCTGGTCTATTTTCATCAGCATTATTGGAGCATTTTGTTTGTCTCTTCTTTCCCAATTTATCATTAATAGAATCAAACAGCGACGAACGAACGATGTTCCTACCGATAAAGCAATCAAGGAAGTTCGTTTTGATACCCAACGGGCTTTAGTTCAAGCGGTTGTGTCTCAATTTTCAACTTTTCCACCACTGATCAAAGATAATGTTGCATCAATTTGCTATAAAGGAGGGGCTGTGAAAGTTTCTTCAAGTGTCCGGAAAATGCGGAATGTCAAATCTCTTTTAGAAGACTTTTTACAAGCCCGAAAAGATTTTCGAGACATGAAATATAATGATGCTCATTCCAGTTTAGTTAAAATTACTCAGAAGTCCAAAAATTCAAAAAATCTCGCTTCTCTTTACCGAGAAGCTAGTCTATTGCTTGAAGTGATTCCAGTGCTGAATGAATCTAATTAATTCTCATTGTTAAATTAACCTAATATGGAATTATTTCATTCGTTTTTTTCTCTTCTACTATATCTCTGAGAATCTGATAGAAATTATTATAAATCCTTTTAATTAATGTAAATACAGAAGAGTATGCGTTTTACCACTTTTTTCTTTTCAGGCACTGGTAATACATGGTGGGTGACTCGAGAATTTTCTCGCCTAGTTCAAGAGTTGGGCCACGAAGCACAATATTATTCTTTAGAAAACAAAGCTATTCATGATTCTGAGTTTCTAAAGACTGTTTTTAATGAATCGGATGCAATAGGAATCGCATATCCAATTTATGGATCAACACTACCAAAAATAATGTGGCAATTTTTGGATGAATTGGGGCAGTTAGATTTTTCAAAACTGTCTAATGCTTGCAAGGTGGGTTATACTCTAACTTCTGTGGCATTGTTCAGTGGTGATGGTGCGCTTGTTCCCCGAAAAAAGATGAAAATACTTGGATTGCAACTTCAGGGTGCCATGAATTTCCAAATGACTTCCAATTTAAGTGTTCCTTTCTTCCGTTATAATCCAGTGAGTATGGAGAAATTAGAAAGCCGAAAAAACCGAAATCGTAAGAAGATGAGAAAACTAATATTACGCTTAAGTAAAGGAAAAAAATGTATGGAAGGGCGTAATCCGCTCTTAATTTTCGTTGGATGGTTACAGCGTATATTTGGAGAAAAAGAAATATCATTAATAAGCAAATATTGGAGTGTCGATCGATCTAAATGCACTCAATGTTTATTATGTGTGAAAGATTGTCCAACTAATTCCATAGAATATTTCGATGACAAATTTATTTTTCACAAATCCTGCACTGCATGCATGCGGTGTTATAATCGATGCCCTTCTTCTGCGATTCAAATTTTTAATCGAACTGCTGATCCTGAAAAATATCGGCGATTTCATGGTCCAGGGGAAGGCTTTAAGATAAAAGATTTACGTTAAAATAATATTGGTCGATTAAGTTTTTCGGAATTTTACATAGAGGTGCAACTAATACTATAAACTCTTCTTCTCCATAGGTTTTAAGAGGGTAAGTTTCAAATTAATTTTGTTGTTCTATTTCTTGGGACTCTACGGGTCATTTAAATTAAAAATATAAGGAAAGAATAAAAAAAAAGTAAACCAGAATTTAATTACACGATACGGTTTCTTCGGGTTCAAATTGGCTATTATAGAGATCCGCATAAAACCCGTTTGCACAGATCAAGGTTTCATGATTACCTTGTTCGACAATATCTCCTTCATTCATCACTAATATAAGATCCGCATCTCGGATTGTAGATAATCGGTGGGCGATTACAAAGCTGGTTCGATTTTCCATCAAAGCATCCATAGCTTTTTGAATATAGACCTCTGTTCGCGTATCCACAGAACTGGTGGCTTCATCCAAAATTAAAATTGCTGGATCGGCTAATATTACCCGCGCGATAGTTAGCAGTTGCTTTTGTCCTTGGGATAAATTCGTAATTTCCTCGTTAATCACCATATTATACCCATCGGGGAGAGTATGGATAAAATGATCAACGTGGGCGGCTTTGGCCGCTTTAACAACATCTTCATCAGATGCATTAGGATTCCCATATCTAATATTCTCCATGATTGATTCATTATACAACCACGTATCTTGTAAAACCATGCCAAATATTTTCCTTAAATCATTTCGGCTCATTTCAGTTATTTTTTGATTATCAACAAGAATTTCTCCGGCGTTGAGTTCATAAAATCGCATTAATAATTTTACAATTGTTGTTTTTCCTGCTCCCGTTGGACCAACAATTGCAATTTTTTGACCTGGTTGAGCAATTGCAGAGAAATCCTTGATGACTATCTTATCAGGGTTATATCCAAAATGAATATTTTTGAACTCCACGGAACCTTTGACATTTTCAATCGCAATACTCTCCGTTGCATCTAACGATTCTTCCTCTTCATTTAAAAATTCAAAGACTCGCTCGGCCGCTGCGGCTGTTTGCTGTAATGCATTGGAACTGCTTGCCAACTGAGACATTGGTCTAGTGAAGTTGCGCACATATTGAATAAATGCTTGAATATCTCCCACTTCTATGCCGCCATTAATTGATAAATATCCACCTGTAATGGCGACTGCAACATATCCCAAATTTCCAATAAACATCATTATGGGCATCATCAATCCAGAGAGAAATTGTGCTTTCCACCCTACTTCATACAAATTTTTATTATGTTTACTAAAAGTCTCAATGCTTTTCTTTTCACCGTTGAAAGCTTTCATAACAACATGACCGCCATACATTTCCTCAACATGGCCATTTACATCACCGAGATATTTCTGCTGTTTAGCAAAATACTTTTGGGATTTTCCTAAGACTAATTTAAGAAATACCATCGAGAGTGGAACTACTATTAATGCGACTAAAGTCATTTGCCAGCTGATCGATAACATCATTATCGCCACTCCAATTACTGTTGCAACGGATGTGATTAATTGACTTAAATTCTGTGACATTGATTGATTAACTGTATCAACATCATTGGTGAATCTTGAAAGGACCTCCCCTTGAGTTGTCCCATCAAAATATTTCAACGGCATTCGATTTAATTTTCTCGAAAGATCTTGACGAAGTCGATAGGACAATTTGGTTGACACGTTCGCCATCAACCATCCTTGAACATAGGCAAAGATTGCAGAACCTAAATACAAACTTAAAACAGTGAGGATTATTTTTCCAATTCCTTCAAAATCCACTTCTCCTATTCCTCGAATATTATCCATCACCCCTTCAAAGAGAAGAGTTGTGGCTCGTCCTAAAATTTTGGGACCTACAATGGAAGCAATCGTAGAACCAATCGCAAAAAGAATCGAAATTATTATCAGAATTCGATATTCCCGTAAATATACGAGCAAACTTCTTAGTGCTTTCTTGAAATCCTTAGGCTTGTCACCTGCACTCATCCCGTGTCCTCTGCCCATTGGTCCTCGACGAGGGCCACGCATTTTCATTTCAGATCTGGGGCGAGAATTTTGATTTGATTCATGATTATTATTACTATTGTGGGTGCTCATGCTAATTCCTCCAAGGCTAATTGAGATTGCGCAATTTCTTGATATGTGCTACACGTCTTTAGAAGATCTTTATGTGTTCCTTTTCCAACAATCCGCCCTTCATCCATTACAATTATCTGTTCTGCATTCATCACTGTAGAAATCCGTTGAGTAACTATTAGGAGGGTGGTATTCTTAGTTGTCTCTTTCAAAGCTCTGCGGAGGGCTGCATCGGTTTTGAAATCCAGTGCGGAAACACTATCATCTAAGATCAATATTTGAGATCCTTTAACTAAAGCACGCGCAATGGACAATCTCTGTTTTTGCCCACCGGATACATTTGAACCACCTTGTGAAATTGTACTTGCAATTCCCTCGGGTTTAGATGAGACAAATTCTTTTGCTTGAGCAACTTCAATTGCTATTTGAATTGTTTCTGTGCTCGCATTTTCGTCAGCATAACGCAAGTTCGATTCAATCGTCCCCGAAAAGAGGAGACTTTTTTGAGGCACATACCCGATATTATCACGTAAAGCATGTTGATCCACATCCCGAATATTTTTGCGATCCACTAAAATTTTTCCCGAGGTAACATCATAAAAGCGGGGAATTAAATTCACAACGGTCGATTTTCCAGAACCAGTTGATCCGATAAATGCGGTAGTTTCCCCTGGTTTTGCGGTAAATGAAATATTTTGCAATACTTCTTGTTCTGCTCCAGGATATTTAAATGAAACATCTCGAAATTCAATAACTCCTTCTAATGGAGAGGGGAGTTCTTCTGGAGTTTCTTTGTCAATAATTGTCGGTTTAGTTTTCAAAACTTCTTCAATGCGCCCAATAGAGACAGATGATCGAGGTAAGAAGATAAATAACATTGTAAGCATTAAGAAGGACATAACTATTTGCATTGCGTATTGCATGAAAGCCATCATATCTCCCACTTGCATATTAAAATCTGCGACTTCATGAGCTCCTTGCCAAATAATTGCAATTACTAATCCATTCATTACGAGCATCATTACAGGCATTAAAACTACCATCACACGGTTGATAAACAAACTAACTGCTGTTAAATCTACATTTGCCTTGTCAAAACGGTTTTCTTCAAACTCCTGCATGTTAAATGCACGAATTACCATCATACCCGAGAGATTTTCCCGTGCTACCAGATTAAGTCGATCAATCAATTTTTGATTAATTTTAAATTTCGGTACCGAAATAATAAATACTGTTATAATTACACATATCAATACTAACACAGCTAAACCAATGATCCATGAGAGTGATGGGGCTTTGCCTTGGGCTCGAATTACACCTCCGATTCCCATAATGGGTGCATAAAAGACCATTCGGATTACCAATACTGTGACCATTTGGACTTGGGTTATATCATTGGTTGTTCGCGTAATTAAGGAAGAAGTGGAAAACTGATCAAATTCTGCACTTGCAAATGATTCTACTCTTTCAAATAAATCATGCCGAATCTCTTTACCCATAGTAGCAGCCGTTCTGGATGCTATCAATGCTACTGAAATGGTACATGTCACAGAAGCTAATGTTAATAATAACATCCATACTCCTGCTATGATAACATATCTTGTTTGAATTTGATCTGTATCCATTCCCAATTTAGTATATTCTTGACGAACAGAATTAATGGCTGCTTGGAATAAAACCATTTCTCCAATCGCATTAAATTCAGATGTGACCATGTCGACAATTTCTGTTCTATTCGCCTGAGGTAAATTACCCAAGATTGTGAAAACATCCATTCCCTCCGGTATTGCAGAAACATTGAATCCTAATCCAAAAGTAATGTTACCTGCGAGGCTCGCATTGTTTAATAAATTCTCAATTATCGAAACAGTCATAATAGTTTTCGCCATAATTGGGTTTAATTCATCTAATTCTGAGGATTTCAGTTTATTTTGAATAAAAACTGACTCATTTTCCAGTAAGGGATAATCTTCAAGATAATCCTCATACTCGTTTGAAATATTTGTTATTGCGGTATATTTACTAAGAACCAGATCCTTTTCTGTTTCATTCATAAATAATTTGCAACGTTCCATTGTACTGTTGCTAATGGCGATCGGTGCTGGGTCCTCCACACCTCCTTGTTGAATTCCAGTGTTCACTATTTTGGAAAGATAGTCTGGCAATGCTAAATCTGCATTAGCTTGTCCAAATAGAAGAACAATGGCCACCAATATCAAGGGGATGTGGGGTTTCGCGTATTTCAAGATTTTTTTCATTGTTTATTCGTCACCTGTTGTCTAAAAAAAGAGAAAAGAAATTTCTAACTTAATTTGATATCATTTTGATTTGCTAATTCTTCCAATGAGTTAATAGTACCCAATAAGATCTCTTGAGTTTCGATTGGTGCATTACTCATTAGAGTTAAAGAATGATCATTAATTTGACGCAACTTTAGCATAAGGTCTTCCAACATATTCGATTCGACATCGAATTCATTTTCTCCGTATTGTTGTGTTAAAACTAACAATTTTGAGATGGTTTTCTTGAACTCATGTTTTTGTTGGTTTTTGGTTTTCCTCATAAATTGAAGACCGGTGTCAGAAATCGAATATATCTTCTGATTTCGACCATTTTTAATTTGTTCTTCACATGAAACCAGATTGTTGCTCTCCATATCTTTCAAAGTATTATAAATTGAAGTTTGGCTGGTTTTCCACCCAAATTTCTCTTCTAAACATTGTGAAAGAGCATATCCGTGGGAAGGACCTTTATGTCGTAATATAAAAAGAATTAAGGAATTTAATAGACCTTTTTTTGAAAATAATGGTAGCACAAAAATATAAAATTTTTGCGATATAAAACTTTTTTCATATTGTAAAGTAGCATCCATATGAATTAAATGGAGAAAAATCTGAAAATGGTTTTTTTTTCTATTTCTATTCAATACACTCAATATCGGAAACGAATTTTTTTTTATAATGAAGTATATGAAAATTAAGTAATAGAAATTCAATAAAGATTTTGGATACGAATATCATGAAAAATAAAGAAATGGATGCAGAAATTTTGCGAAAATATGCAGAGATGCAAAATGGGAAAGATCGTATGTTCGATTGGGTTGATTATTGGGCTTCAAAAAAGCCGGAGGACATTTCAATTATTGAGTATAATACCGAATCAGAAATCACATGGAAAGACTTTGCTACAAAAAGTAAAGCATTTGCCGCAAAATTACTCTCAATGGGAATTGGGAAGGGGGATGTAGTTGCAACAACATTAGTTTTATTGAAAGAACATATATATTTAATGTATGCCTGTTTTCGTATCGGCGCAATCATTGCCCCCTTGGATCCCCGATTAAAAGTAAGTGAAGTTGATTATTGCTTTTCTCAAATGAAGCCAAAAGCGTATTTCTTCCTTGGACCAACCCCTGTCACTGATTTCAGTCTCATAGCGGTTGAATTAATGAAGAAACACTCTACCTATTGTAAACATTGGATTCAATTTACTGGTGAAAAAGCTATTGACGGGGCTCAATTAGTCAAAGATTTTGCTGCTGATATTAAGAAAATATTTGTTATACAGGGCTTGATATTAGGCAAGGTAAGAAAAGCTCAGAAGAAAGTCGCTAAAACAGATTCTTGTTTGATTATTTTTACTACTGGAAGCACTGGGAAGCCCAAGCCCGCTTTACTCTCTCATCAAGCTATCATCGCCCAAAATATTAGTCTTAGTGTGGGTTTTGATCTCCAAGAGTCGGATCGAATGCTCATCAATCTTCCTCCAAGCCATGTTGGATGTACGACTGAACAGCTCGCGACAACAATCTATGGTGGAGGGGTGGCCGTTATTTTACATATGTTTACTGCTGAAGATTCTTTGAAAGCCGTTCAAAAATATAAGTGTACTGCTATTGGCCAAATTCCCGCATTATTTTCTATGGAATGGCGCCTTCCCAATTATAATGATTATGATCTTTCATCATTACGCTTTGCGTTGTATGGTGGTCAGTCGGTGTCGACAAAATTCTTAGAGCAACTCAAATCTATGGCACCTTTAGCGGGTACGGGCTTAGGTCTGACAGAAACTGCAGGATTTGTGACTTATAGTCCCTTAGATGGAACCGTTGAGGAAATTTGTGCAAGTGTAGGTTTCGATTCTCCTCTCTATCCGGTTTCAATTCGTGATCCTATGAATCCTGATGGAACTGCTGGATCAGAAAAAGCTCCAGGTGAAGTAGGTGAAATTTGTTTCACTGGGATTCAGAATTTTTCTGGGTATCTCAATAATCCTGAGATGACCGCTAAAACATTATCTAAAGATGGCTTCATTTATACGGGAGATCTCGGGACTTATGAGGAAACAGGCTTGCATTTTGCTGGACGTGCTAAATTTGTCATCAAACCAAAAGGATATCAAGTATTTCCTCCGGCAGTAGAAGAATTCCTCATGTCCAAACTTAAGGATAAAATTAGTGCTGTGGCAATAGTTGGGGCTCAACATGAGGTCTTTACTGAAGGAGTGGTTTGTTATGTGGAACGAAAACCTGGAGTAAATGTGTCTGAAGAAGATATCTATGCTGCTGCCAAGGAAATGGCTGCCTATAAACGTCCCAGTCATGTAGTTATCTTAGATGAAGGTACTCTTCCTCTCAATCGAGTTGCCAAAATGGATTATAAAATACTCCATGATATGGCGGAAAAAGAGACCCAAGATCTACGTGAACAAGGTAAATGGGATTCCGAGTAATTTTTAGTCTATTTTTTATTTAATTGGTTTTTTTCATATGGGATTTCACTTAATTCCATTTTTTTCATAAAATTAAGTTTCTTTCGAGTTGCTTCTTGTCGATTTTCATTTAACTTAAAAATATAATAGTAAATATTAAGAGAAATTAATGAAATTGCCAACAAGATTATTATGAGGCCAATGAAGATATTATTTGAAACTGAAACAATACCCAAGTATAATATTAATAACATAAAACTATTTAATCCAATTAGGGCTCCCCAATGGATTTTTTCGTCTTCTTGATATTTACAAACTGGACAATATTTTTTTATTGTTGTTCTACTTTTTTTTATATTTCTCGATTTGTAATAATTAACAGTTCGTTTTTCTTTCCGGCACTCAGCACAAACTGGTTTTCCACATTTACAACATATTGCGGCAGCAGAGAAATTGTTGTGATAGTAACATTTTTGCGTGACCATAGTTTAAATACACATTGGGAGATTGTCTATAAAAATGATATAGATAAAGCCTCCAAACGCGACTAATAATACTTGGGTAAGAGTTCCTGTTTGCCACATTATTTTTCCCAGCCAAACATTCTATCCAAAAACCTCCTTTCAATCATAGTTACATGCAGATTAGAAAATGTTCAATAGGTATAACCTAGATGAAATTACAAAAAACATAACTGTTGATTATCGTGGCTCTTAGCATTTCCGATTTTCGATTTTGCTGATACAAAAAGCTTCGGTTTTCATGAATAACTTGCTGGTTTGGACTGGTAGGAGGCAAAAATCTTATAAGCTCAAAAATTAAACTACTAAATTCGGAGAAAAAAAAATGAAATTGAGCATAACCAAATATTGGGTATTGCCTCTGAATGGAGGAATTCTTTCAATTATCGGTCTTTTTATTCCGGTTTGGTATAGTAGCACCGGATTTAGGGAAACTTTGTGGATGTGGGGGATGATCCACCATATTACAGGGGGTGATGTGTTTGAGATTTTGCCCTCAGAATTATTTATTCCTGGTTTAATCGCAGCAATATTAATCTTATTATCCTCTATTGTAGTTATCATTTTTGCCTTGTTGGTTGCGACAGGAAAAGCAATCCAAGGCAAAGCAGAAAAAATATGGAAAATAGTGGGACTTTTTGAAATCGGAATCGCGGTTTTCTACGTCATTGCAATGTTGATAGGATGGAATTTATTTGCACTGCGAATTAATTACGCTGTTCATAACTTTTGGAGAATCTACAACGTACATATTGGAATGTTTACTCCTTTTATCGGAGCTGCTTTATCTATCAGTGGCGGAGTCGTTGGAAAACGAAAAATAAAAGATATTAATAAAAAAAAACTCGAATCCCAAATATAGTCTCAATCTTTTTTATACTGCAATTTCTTGAGCATATAAGGCACGGGAATCATAGGTAAATAAATAGGCTGAACCTGTTGGATCCTGTGTGGAATACCAATACATGATAATGGAATATGTGGCTGCAGGAAGGGTTGCTGTTTCAAGAGTAATCTGGGCAAACCGATTTTGCTGTTCTTGGGTTCCTGTGGCACTCATTCTTGATTCAAGAATGCTTAATGTTTTATTCTGGATGCCCACGATCGATAAGGTCACGTTAAATATTGCGTCTCCAGAAAAAGACGGACCAAATCTTGCCACGAAATTTTCTGTAAATATGACATGTAATTTGGAACTGCCTTGGGTGGTAATAGTAAGATTTGTACCGGTCATTATCTCGGGAACTAAATCGCTATCATATATTGATAAATATTGAGTAAATTCAGCATATTGGGTTTGAAGGAGAATCCCTTTAGTTGTTATATTTTCAATTTCTTCCGATTGATCGTATTCCGATAAGTCGGCGGTGAGATTTGGAAAAAGAAGAGGTAAACCGAAATACATTCCGGTTCCTGTAACTACAAGGGTGATTAACACGCTTGCAATGATAATTCCTAGGGTGTTTGGTTTATTAGACATGATGATCCCAGTAAAGACATAAATAATGTTTGATTAACAATTGGGAATTAATCTATAAAAATGAGACCATCAATATACCCAAAAAGATAACGGAAAGGTCGTCATTAAATAACAATACGTGAGATCGATTTTTAATAAAAAATACTGCTTCTTCTCTTTTAAGGACCATAATCCTTTGAATGCATGCATAATTTCATAATTCTTAAATGTCGTTTTTTCTACAAAATATTATATGGTAAATGCAAATGATGCACCAAATTTCTTTCTTAAAAAACCATGGGAAAAGCACCATTCACCCAAATATTTAGTTACTTTGCAAAATACCATGGGTAAATATCTTATGGCAGAAAACTATCATGAATTTAATGAAGACATTCTGAAAGTTTGGTTTGGAAAAGACGGTAACATTTCTCGGGATGTTATTCGCTTTGAGACACCAGAAGGCACCTTAATTGGATATGTGGCCATTACAAATTTGTCTGGACAATTAAAATCACACATGCTATTCTATGCCATTCTTCCTGAATATTTCGAGACTTCACTTCCACAGCTCGTTATTGAAAGTGGCATATCCTTGGGGGAATCTCTAAATTTACAAAATCTTAAAATCTCCACAAATGGCACTCGAGCCGCTCCTTTTGATAGAGTGTTGGAAGAAATGGGATATCATCCCGTTAAATCCTCCTTGGAATTGCAACTATTAGATTTCAAAGATTTTTTACGTTCTCACCCTCCAGAAGGCATCACTTTACGGAAACTTTCAGAGCCCGTAGACTATGAGCAATTTGTTGAAGTTTATAACCAAGCATTTCAAAATAGTTTTGATTTCATTGAATGGACTACTGAAAATTGTAGGAAATTTATTACCTTCCAAAATCACCAGTATGATTTTGCAATCTGGCAAGCTTCTATTGATGATCGCCTCATCGGTTTTTGCAACCTCTCGTTTGATCCCCTGGAAAATGTTGGTCTTGTGTCAGGATTTGCCGTATTGCCCGCTAATCAACATCAAGGTGTTGGTAGCTTCTTGCTTTCACTCGCAATTGAACATTTCAAAGAGAAAGGCTGTGTCAAAATCAGATTGAATACTGATGTTTCCAATGAAAATGCCGTGAAGTTATATACTCGTGTTGGATTTTGTGTGATTGATTCGTTGAAAATTAAAACCTATAAAATTTTTTGAATGGAACAATTTAATGTATGAATTTCCCCGATGTACTTAAATTCATGTATATATTTTTTCTATCATATGATCCAAAAAACTTCAAATGATCATTTCCAGAAAAAATCATGGGAAAAAGACATTTCACTTTCCAATCTATTAACTTTGCATAACACTATGGGAAACTACCTCTACCCGGATTATAACATCGAATTTAAGGATGACATTCTGGATTTGTGGTTTGGAAAAGGATTTGATCTCTCCCGTGATGTAATACGATTTGAGGATGATAATGGAAAATTTGTTGGATATGTTGCTATGAGTAATCTCTCTGGACTTTTTAAATCCCATTTTTTATTTTATGCAATACTTCCGGAATATTTTGATACCCGCCTTCCGCAACAAGTCATCGAAGCAGGGATTTCTCTTGGAAAATCCCAAAATATTCAAGGTCTAGAAATAGAAACAACTGGGACTCTTTCAGCACCCTTTGATCGGGCCTTGGAAAAATTCGGTTTTCATCCCTTTCATTATGCCCTTGAATTACATCTTGTAGATTTGAATCCTTCATTTCTGCCTCAACTCCCCCAAGGTCTAACCTATCAAAAATCTCTTGAACCGGTCAACCTTGAGCAATATGTGGAGGTATATAATGCTGCTTTCCGAGGCAGTTTTGATTTTCAAGAATGGACTCTTGAAAATTCACAATCCCTTATCGATTCCCAAAAAAAGCATTTTGACTTTGCAATCGGACAAGTGTTTGCTGATGGGATCCTCATTGGTTCGTGCAATTTGGCCTATGAACCTGGAAAACAATTCGGTTATATTTCAGGACTTGCAGTCATTCCTAAATTCCAACATCAAAAGATAGGGAGTTATATGCTCTTAAAGGCAATAGAACACTTTACAGAAAAAGAAAGTAAAAAAATTATATTAACGGCTGATGTTGAGAATGAGAAAGCCGTGGGTTTATATACTAAAGCCGGGTTTCGCATTATAGAGTCTTTAAAAACTAAAACTTACATGGTTACCTAACCTAAAAGAATTTTTATGAATTTCTGAATCAAAAAACAATCTTTTTTAGGTTTTTACGGTATTTTTGAAAAGCTTTACGACCGATACCTGTAAGAGATAAGATAGTGTATGATTTTTTTTTAATAAATTGTTTTTCAATGGAAATATAATGTCTTTCTTCCAATTTCGTAGAATGGAAGGACAAATTCCCCCAAGAAACTTGTAATTCTTTTTGTAAATATTTCATATCGGCTTTATCAACTGAATATAAATAGGCCATGATGAGCAAACGGATAGGTTCATGAATAAATTTGTCGTCATCTGAAAAAAAATAGTTTTCACGATTTTTTTTGGGATCAACCTTGCCTACCTTAATATTTCCGCTTGATTCTGGGTTACTCGGATTCATTGTCGATTTCCTCTTCTTCCACGCTTATAGGGTTTGCTTTCAGAAAATTCCAGAATTTCCACCCTCCAACGATTAAAAACAATAGTGCATGGGATAAACTAAACACCATCGGAAAGAACCGTCCTTCTGAGAGCGGAATTAAATATAAACTAATTGTGAAGATTCCACTCAAAGCCCCTACCAGAAGGGATTGCCACCTCTTGGTTAGAAAATATGTATAAATTGCACGACCAATAAAAATAATACAAATGAATATTGGAAGGTATTTCAGCATTGTCTCAATTGTCCAGTTTTGTAAAAAAACTATCAGGAAGAACAAGATGTAGGTGATTATGAAAACAATGACCCCTATTTTCTTGTAATTTTTGAGGATCCTTTTATGCGATGGAAGCAGTTCTATAAATCCTACGCGAGGGTAAATCAATTCCATTTTTATATATTTATCTATTTTTGGACTCAAGAACACTCCCAAAAAGATCACTGCTGCAAATATGAGTGGGGTGTAATTGTTGATAAACAAGAAGGTAGCAAAAAATAATAGAACTGCTTGCACTAATTCACGAATTCCATACCGAATTGTGCTATAAAAAATTTTTTTTTGAAGCAAAGAGAGTTCCCTCGGTTTGGATTTGACCATGATCTAATTGGTTTTGTGAAATAAAAAAGAAAAATGTTTCTAATTCGAACAAATAATTATTCTTGCTTGATATCACTATTCATATGAGTTATTTTATTCAATTTTTGTGGAATCAGAGGGAGAAGATGATTATAATCATACTTCCATTTCTTAGGGGAATTTAGTACCAGCTTTTGAAATAGATAGGAAATACCACAGATGATGGCTTGAGCTATCCACAGACTTAGGTAAAAATAAACGTTATCCAGATTAGTTGATACCGTGGTTTCAGGAACCTGCACTAAGAAAATAAATGCATCATGGATATAGTGGAAAATCATTCCGGGGATGATTGAATTGGTCTGATATGCTACATAGGTGAACGCAAATCCGATTACCATGACTGAAATCATATCAACAATTTCCCAAAGATGAAATCCTTGAAAGTGGAGCAATCCAAAGACGATTGACTGAATAATCATGGTCTTCTTCGTCTTTTTGAAGATTTTCAAGAAGACAAGCATTAATAATCCACGGAAGAAAATTTCTTCCCAAATTCCTGGCACAGTTGCGAATAAAACTTGTTCTAACTCAAGTTGGGCCCAATCGAAGGTATAATTATTTGATAATATGGATCCCAACAACATCCCGCTTAAAGAAAGAATCCCTAAAAGGACTCCAAGGAAGACTAATTTCCAAGTATTCTTGTCAATTTTCAAACCGATCTCTTGAGTAAAAATTCGGAAGGAATCTGCATGGATGGGTACGTGCGCTTTTTGATAAAAGACAATATATAGCAGTAGGAAATTGAGAGGATATGCCAGTAAGGGAAGATAACTTTTCGATATATCTAAGTCTAAAATCATGCGCAGAAGTAGGAAAATTACTGTGACAATAATACTTGAAAGAATTATCAGTGCAAATTGAATACGTAAAATCGGTTTATGTTTGATGGTAGGTTGAGTTATTTGATCAGATTCAGATCTAGGATTTTTTGGTATGTCCATAAAAATAATAATTTGATGTTTTATTTAAACTTTGTCGGATAAAGTACTTTGGCGGATAATATTTCTTAAATCTTATTAGTATTTTTGTGTCCATATTTTTGGTTATTTTATCAAGGATGATTCCAAACTTTTTATTTTAGCCCATCTTTGATCTCGATAATGACGATTTTACAGTATGTAAAAGATTTTGCAACTCCAGATGTGGAAGGAAACTATCCACGCGATTTGCAATTGGAACCAATTCATCAAACTATTAAACTTAAATTTGATATTCCTAATTTTAGAGTGGTTGGTTCCGTGACAACGAAAGTGAAAGCCAATGTTCTTGGAGCGAATAAAATTACTTTTGATGCAATTGATTTAGAGATTATTGCTGTTGATGGTGTTGATCATTGGCAGAAAAATGATGAGTCCCTTTCTTTCTTTTGGAATAAAAATTATGAAAAAGGCGAAGAACGATCCTTTACTATTCAGTATATAATTGATCACCCTATATCGGGGTTATATTTCTGCCATCCTGATGCAGCATATCCCGATCGTGCAAGTTATGCAATTACTGACACTGAATCGATTCGTACTCGTTATTGGCTCCCATGTATTGATCATCTTTCCGTTCGGTGTTCAATTGATTTTTATCTGACTTCTGATGAATCTCATACTATGCTCGCCAATGGAAAATTCATAGATGAGGTAAAGAATGGGGATGGAACAAAGACATCTCATTGGTCCCAAACATTCCCTTGTCCAAGTTATTTGATCACATTGGCTGTCGGTGAATTTGTCTCCTACCAAGATCGCGCTGCAGATGCTGGAAAAGGCCAAATTCCTGTTGCTTACTATGCTCCCAAAGGCTATACCTCGGCACAATTGAAAACCAGTTTTGAAGCAACACCTAAATTCTTGGAATGGATGGCCAAAAAGTTGAAATGTCCCTTAGAATGGGATAAATATTATCAAATTGCGACTTTTCATCACGGAGGGGCTATGGAAAACATCAGTTTTGTAACCTGGGGTGATTTTGCGATTTTAAACGAAAAAGAAGCTCTTGAGATGTTGTGGATTGTTGATGATGTTAATGCCCATGAAATGAGCCATAGTTGGTTTGGGGACATGATCGTTTGCAAAGAATTTAGTCATGCTTGGTTAAAAGAAGGTTGGGCCACGTATATGGAAACAGTGTACTTTGAAGATTTTTACGGTCACGATGAGAACCTTTATGGGCTTTTTTGCGATGCCCGGAGCTATATGAAAGAATCTGATTCTAAATATGCTCGTCCAATTGTAACAAACAAATATAGTTCTAGTTGGGATATGTATGATATGCATCTCTATCCAGGCGGTGCTTGGCGGCTCCATATGCTCCGATCCAAACTCGGTGAAGACATTTTTTGGACTGCCACTTCTGATTATCTAAATACATTTAAAGGCAAAGTGGTAGAAACCATTGATTTCCAACGAAAAATGGAAGAACATTCTGGATTAAGTTTGGAAGCCTTCTTTGAACAATGGTTATATAAACCTGGGTATCCCAAATTGAAAGCGGAATTCTCCTACAACGAGAAATCTGAATTGGCATCCTTGAAAGTGACACAAACTCAAGAAGATAAGGATAAGGAAATAGGATTGTTCAACTTCCCCTTAGAAGTGCAATGGGAATCTGCTGATGGGCAGATAGATCAACGCGTGTTTGAAATCAAGGAAAAAGAACAAACCCTTTACTTCAAAGTGGATAAAAAACCGTTACAAGTTGTTTTAGATCCTGAATGCAAAACTTTGTTTTCTTTAGAGTTTAATCCTGGAGATGAGCTTCTCATCCGTCAGTTAACTCATAAGTCGGTG
Source organism: Candidatus Lokiarchaeum ossiferum (assembly GCA_025839675.1). Lineage (GTDB taxonomy): Archaea > Asgardarchaeota > Lokiarchaeia > Sigyniarchaeales > Promethearchaeaceae > Lokiarchaeum > Lokiarchaeum ossiferum. Next base: position 2,155,679 of record CP104013.1, on the reverse strand, counting down.
ATTTTGCGTATTTTAGCAGCACGAGAATTATTAAAGAAGGGGAAAAAGAAAAATTTAGAAGCCGTTCTTGCAGCATATCGCAAAGAAAAATTCTGGGGTGTGCGAATCGAAATGGCAAAAGAATTGGCTAAATCTCCAACTTTTGCAGCTATTGAAGGACTTGTATCTTTGTTAGAAAGTGAAACCGATCCCATGGTCCTCCAAGATTTCATCCCCAATTTAAGCGGGATGCAATACCCAATAGTATTCGATGCAATGAAGAAGTTTTTACAACGACCAGAAACGCTTTATTGGGCCACAGGTGCTGCTTTGAAAGTGATTGGCTCTCAACACACAAAAGAAGCCTATGATTTCTTGCTCCAATATCAGATTGGTGATGGGTTTAAAAGTTTGATTGAGTCCAGTTTATATATGGCTATCGGCAATACTCGTACACCCGAAGCCTTGGACTATCTTTTGGCCAAATTACCTTATGGAAAGGTTTCAGAAAGAGCTCGTCGGGCGATATATAGTAGCATTGCGGAGTGTTTAACTTGGCAAGAAAAATCGATTAAACAACGTACCATTGCAACGCTTTTATCTCACTTAAAGCAAGAACAAAGCGAGGCGATGGTTCAGAATATGATCCGAAGTTTTTCACAATCGACTGAGATGAGCTTAACAGGTGGATTTAATGAAGCGAAAGCTAAAATTGCTTCCCAAAGTCATCCTATGGTGGAACGCATTGTGAAAAAAATTAAAGAGCGTCAAGATCCTGAGAAGATTGAAAAGAAATTTAGTAAGGATATGGATGATCTGAAATCCCAAGTGAAGAAATTGCTGGCACGTATTGAAGAGTTGGAAGCAAAATCAACTACCGAGTAAATTTTTATCTTTTTTTCATAATTATTCCTTATTTTTGTTTGATTTCTCCCGAAAAATTTTATCTGAGATTGAATTCTGGTTTTTATCAAAGAGAAGAATCTCATGCTGTTGTGTGTAGTATTAATGCCTACTGATATCATTTTAGAATAGGCAAGGTAAAATTATCTCAGAATGAACCATCAAAAGTCATGGGAACGTGTTTATTTCACATTTGCTGTTTTAATGGGCATTTATATGGTTTGATATCGTGCTAATTGAGGATTTCTTTGATGTGAAATTTTTCTGTAGAACTATCTTTTTTTTTTTTGCACTTTTTTTCATAAATCACAACTTTAAAATAGGGAGTCAATTACAGTAAGAATAAATTGCAAATTGGAACTGAGTCAAATGAGTAAAAAAAAAGGCGTCACAAAAGAACCGAAGCAAGGCAGAGATCTCCAAAAAAGCGAACATTTACGTAAAAACCCACACCAAAAAATGCCCTCTAATTTGGAAGCCGTATATGAAAACGGGGTGTTCATTGGGCGCAAGGTGAAAGCTCCCCTTGCAAGTGACTATGCTCAAACCCCTGTAGAATATCTTTCATTGATTCATGATGTAGAAAAACCCTTAGAAACGCGCAATGATGCCATTTTGCATTATCTAATGTTTTTTCAAGAAGAATTTGATGCTTTTTTTGCTAGCCCACAGGAAGAAATTTTAAATGTTATTAAATATCAAAACGCAGAGAAACTCTCATTTCTAATTTCTCAACTTTCAGAAATTACTGACAAGCGGGTTTCCAATTTTAGGAAAAAATGCTGCACCATTCTGAAAAAACATCCGCGAGTGGAACCATGGATGTTGGAAAATATTTAAAGATTAATGCAAAATATTGATAAATTATCAGGAACTGATAATCAAAAAATTATCAAATATTTAATGAGTTTTGTCATTTTTTCCATCAAAACATAAGAGCAACTTTTTTTAAGAAACAGCCTCTCATTGGACTTGTGAAATGGACATGAAATATGATTTAACCATAACCCCTCCAGCCTTGCAATTTATCGCTACTTATCAACAAAAAAATTTTCCGAATGAAGAAGTGGTCGTAATCTTAGCTGATCTCCATGTTGTTGGTGGGTTAATTGTTCCGGAAATCCAATCACGAAGTTTCATGTTTACGGAACAACGGAGTGCTTTTGACGAGCTATTTCCGAAAGGATATAAGGATTATCCTATTTCTGTGTTTGTAGATCATCAGGCTCAAATCGAAAATTCACTTCCCAATGAATTTTTATTGGATCTCCAACAGAAAAAAGATGGGTTGGAAGAGCTAGTTTTCAAAAATCCTCATTTTGAATAAGATAGGACGGTTGCACATCCCATGGAAATTAAAACCAAAATTGATTCGGATTTAGGTCAATATTTGGGGCATCAAGATGAGATCCGTGTGATTGGTTTTTCAACCGATAATCAATGGATGTTTTCAGGTAGCTGGGATAAACGGATTAACATTTATCGCATATCACACAAGGGTGCTGCTTCAAATTCAGATTCTACGACTCTCTCTCCAGAATTTTCTCTCGATGCACATGATTCGAGTATAACCTCTTTATGTTTAAGCCAGAATAAACAAGCACTAATTTCTGGGTCCAAGGATGGGACCATAAAAATTTGGGATCCTCAATCAGGTCAATGTTTAAATACCTTATTGGGACATAAAATGAAGGTTTTTTCCGTTACTTGTGATAATTCGTATAATTATATCCTTTCTGGAGGGGAAGATGCAACTGTGAGGGTATGGAAGGTGGCTTATCCGCTTGCTGGAAAAAAATCTTTGCATAATCTCTCCTTTGCATGTGAAGAGATTTTAAACCAACCCCAAGCTTCGGTGCATGTGGTAAAACTAAATCCTTCCAATTCTCTTTTTGCGGCGATTGGTGATGAAGCAGATATTCACCTGTGGGAATTTCCTTCCTGTCATTATCTCCCTTCTCTCAAAGGTCATCGCAAAGAAATATATACGCTTGATTTCCATCCCACTTTGTCCTTGCTTCTTTCTGGAGGGCGGGATAAAACGATTAAAATGTGGAACTATCAAACCCATGAATTGCAATACTCCATTCAAACATCTGCAGAAATCACGAAATTAAGTTTTAATCCCGAGGGAAGTCATTTTTTAGCTGTGGATCTCGACAATGATCTAACAATATATCGAACGCATGATGGATTGATTTGTCATAATCACCATATTGAAGAAGGGAAGATGCTCACTGTGGGGATCTCTCAAGATTGGTCTCTTTTAGCTGTGGCCCCCTTTCAAGTTTTTCCCCCTAAAATCAAAATATGGGCTTTTGACCAAAAAACCTAAGGGTTATCGTTCTAATCCGCAGACATCACATATCTTCTGGCTTGCTTCTAAAGTACTACCGCATTCTGAACAAAAATTATAGGTGAGATTAGAAGTGGGCGTTTGTTTTTGTTCTGAATTTTGATATTTTATTGCTTTTTCTTCAAATTCACGAGCTTTGGTTGGATTTCCGTGCTGAAATTTGTACAATACGCTCAAATTATTCCACGCATTCCCAAATTCTGGATTAAAAGTGATCGCCTTTTCCCAACATTCTTGGGCTTTGGAAAAGTTCATTTTTTGACGATAATATAAGATCCCCCAGTTATTCCAAGCATAAAAATTCCTGTTATCATATTTGAGTGCTTTTTTATAACATTTTTCCGCTTCTTTATATTGTTGGAATTGATCAAACAAGATCCAGCCCAAATTATTCCACGCCATGCTATATTTTGGATTCAATTTAAGGGCTTGACGGTAAAAGTTTTCCGCTTCATCAAATTTGCGATTGCGATCCGCTTCATAGGCGAGTTTAAATAGTTCCCGGGGGCTGGGCATTGGGCATTCCTTCTTTACATTATATTGGTGACTACTCGCTATTAATTGTTCCTCATTATTCATATTAACTTCACTTTAGCAGAGAATTCTTCCCACAGATTTTTTAATATAAACTACTATTATGTTTATGCAAAAATGAAAAAATATGTTTGGTTATCATCCATTTTACTCCTAGCTTGTATGCTTGGATGTCTTAGCGCAACTTTTCCAAATCTTGTGGAGAGTGATCAAGCTCAACAAAAAATGTTCATTCCTAAATCTAATGCTTATAATCGGTCCTTACTTGAACATACTTTGGACACTAATTTAGAATATGCCATTGATGACGCAATTAGCTTGGGTTATTCCTTATCCAGCAACAATAGTTACATGTTTAACTCTGTATCAAACTCAGAATTGAATACAAACGATTCTTATCATATTGATCTTGGGATTTTCAATAATCTTCATATAGATATTTCGGATGATAATTCTACTAATATTCACGTTGACACTTTTTATTCGGAACATTTTCCATTAAATTTTGAAAATCCTGATTCCTGGGACTATGGATACAGCTTGAACGAGCAGAAAAATACCACCTATGAAAATATTTTTTCCTTAAATATTATCCCGTCTGATCTTAATATCTCAGATTACCAACAAAACAATAGCGCCTTATTGGAAGATTGGGCCCAATATTCCCCCATTGAAGCCATTAATTTTGGTTATTTTTATGATTTGATTGACGATTCATGGTTTCTGAATGATTTTACTTGTAATGTTGATTATTTTTCCGATCTTGCTGGGTTTTATAATGCGAGTTGGAATCTTCATGGCAATTCAACCTCGGGATTAGATATTTCGATTGAAATGGGGTTGATTCAAAATAATTCTCTCACTGATCGTCTCATTTTTGCAAATGCTTCATGGGAATATTATTTCAATGCAACAGTAATTCAAATTTCCACTTCTGAAGTAGTAACTCAATTCTGGGAATTTGGAAATGGGACCAGAACCTTATTACATCAAGGTAATGATCTTTTCCCTGTCCCAGAAACCACTTGGACCGAGACTTATTCCGAAACTCAATACGACCATTATGATTATCCATTTGAAGATGTTCTTTTCGGTTTTGGCTTAATTGCACTTGTTATTTTTGCACTCGTTCTTGTTGGAATCATAATTGTGATTATCATCATTGTTTGGGCAGTTTCACGAAATCGCAATCCACATTCATACCAAAAATCTTCGGAACAGTTTGTTGAAGTGCCTCATTCTTCTCAATCCTCTTATATTGGAAGGATGGATACACCTCCACCCATAAAACGGACTAAACCGTGGGAATCCTGGAATCCAAATGGCTATCATGGAAGAATGAATACACCGCCCGCGATACCTCCGCAGAAATTTTGTCCCAATTGTGGCAGCGTTTTCACACCGCAAATGATTCAATTATTTCGGGACAAAAAAGCAGTTTTCTGCCAGTCCTGTGGGGAAGAAGTCGATCTTTTTTTTGATTAAGTTTTTTTAACATTTATAAATTGCAATTTTTTCCCTTTCCATTTTTATCTTCTCTTCTTTTGAATTTATCCTTTTAAAAGAGAAGGAAATATATAGTGGTTATAATTAGAACAAGTGTGGCGCGATCAATGCAAAATCTAGGTCATTGGAAAATGCTCCTGTCTCATCATCCTCCATGTGAACAGTTTAAAAATCATACTTTTGGACTCTTTTCCCTCCAATTTTGCATCGGGTGTTTTATCGGCTATCCATCCATGATTTTTGCAATCGTTATTTCGTATTTTTTCGCAACGTACAGTGTTTTAAGGGCGGATATTCTCTTTTTTCTTGGATTGGGAATGGTATCTTTTCAGCTGCTAAGTTTATCACCAATAACAGAAATGAAAGTCCTCAAAATATTCCAAAAAGCATTCATTGGTTTTGGAGCGGGTTTAATTTTACACTCCGCTTATTTATTAATAAATGCGTCCATAATTGTTAAGATCTTTCTTTTAATGGCAGTTTCTGTCGGCGGGTACATTCCACTTCAAGTCTTACATATGAAAAAGTCAAAGGAAGTTTGTAATCAATGTAGCGATAAATGGAAATCCGCTCTGTGCCCTACAGACGTGTGTTTTGCTGATGCTCCCGATAAAACTAATAAGTAAAATCTTTCATTGAGGGAAAAAATTGCTGTTCCGCAAACTAAGGAAAAAAATGAAAAAAGGAACTAAGTATACAATTACCCTCGCATTCGTTCGAGTAATAACATCATCATACTTCCGAGTAAATTGCGCATTTCTTCGATTTCACTCATCGGGGCGAGTAATTCAATTTTAAACTTACCTTCAAAGAGAGCAGGCATTTTTTTGACTCGCATTACCGGAGTTCCATCTGCCCGAGAAATGATGTAAACTGGGTGGAAAAGGAAGCTACCACAAAGCCATCCTACATATCGATCTAAAAGGCGAATTAAAACACTTTCTTCTCTTAATTCTAACTCTTGATTGTTTTCTCCATCAATCAAGTAGTTCGCTCTCCAGAGAGATTTCATCCCTTTGCGTTTAATAGCACCAAAAGGTACATCATGAGCATCATAAAACGTATATTTTGCGGAAAAATCTATGATCCGATCTGCGCGGATACTATAGAGGAGCGTTTGTCGCTCCCGTTCCTTATAAACTTTAATGTCTTCTTTTAATTTAAACAATTTTTGGCGCACGTAACATACCATATCGCCATTCGCATCCGTCACCTTAAATTGAGGGGCAAAAGCGACTTTCTTGAAATTAATAAATAGAGGATAATTCATTTTTTCTTTTCACCAGTAATATCTGCATTAAGAGATATGATACTTATTATCGTTCTATTGGCATATAAAAGTATTCCCCAAATTTGGACGATAAGAGAATGTTGACCCATTGTTCCCCCAATTGATCACGAAGAGACAAATTTTGTAGAAAAATCTTATCTATTTACTCAAAGACATAATTAATACCTGAAAAATCTTTTAAACCCCTAAAATAAATTTTTGTTAGTAAATGATAAGAAATGATAATGAAAAGTAAGATTTAATAAGGCGTATCGATATGAGAATGGTATGGCGGATCACATCTTTGGTAAATTAACATTTTTTGATATGCTAAAAATTGGTGCACTATCCTTCCTGCAAGCAACATCTATAACCATTTTAGTGAATTTTATCGATTTAGATTCAATTATAATTCCAATTACTGGGCTTTTGGCTTTCATTATTTTTCAATTACTCTTGCTTCTCCCAGTTGATAAAGATCCCCATTCAATTGATTTTCAATATTTGTTACATAAAACATGGCCTATTATTATTGAAATTGTGTTAGAAATTATTATTCTTACTACAAGTGCAATAATATTAATTCCACTTTTTAAATCCGGTTATTCGACTTCAGATATTTATTGGATCCATTATTTATGCTTAGTAACTCACATTATTTTCCTTGTCCCATTATATACTTATATTTTCTTCAAAAAGAAGGAAAAAAATTATCACTATATAGAAAAATCCAATATTATTCTAGACTTAAAAAAAAATAAGCATTATTCTATTGCTATAATGATCAATCTATCCTATTTGCTTATATTTGTAATAGATGCTAACTTTCTTGGAATAGGCTCTCTGGTTTTTTATATTGGATTTCTTTTTATTCCTTTTATTTTTAATTTATTTTTCCACAAAAGGGTGGATCCTATATCTAAAATAATTCCTTCAACTATTATAAAACAGTTCATTTTCTATATTACCTGGTTTTGGATTGCGATAATTGGATTTGGGTTCTTAATTGTGGAATCTAATCCTACTTTTCAAGTTTTTGGATTTGTTAATCTTAATGGATTATTACTTCTACAATATTTCTTTCAGCAAAACATATCCAAAACACTAAAAATTACAATCCCTAAACGATTAAATGGTGCAAAATCGAATAGTATTAATTCAACTGAAGGAATAAAATGCCTTACTTGTGGAAATGTGGTCGAATCCCAATTACTGACAGAATTATCCGAAGATACTCCCATCTATTGTGTTCAATGTGGGGAAAAAATACGTTTTCAAGAAATTTATCCACTTCCAAAGGAAAAAATATTATCGGATCATCAGAAAATTCTTAAAAAGGTTCAACAATCTCCAACAACATTACATTCAATGGAAGAAAAACACTGAGGTGCCTTTCCAATGCCAAAATCATCCAAAGAAAAACAAGATCATGCTCGTGCTCTCTTAGATCAAGGCATCTCGTACTCTCAAATTCAGCAAGATTTAAAAAATCGGTATGGAACAGGTATGTCCAACTCCACCCTTCAACGGTTAATTGGGGAATCAGATCGAATTCATGAATTAGAAGATCATGTCAAGGAGCTCTCTCTGGAACTGAAAATGTACAAAAAAATGTATTATGAATTATTAGATGCGGTAAAAGAGAAAATAAAAGAGTAAAGAGGATTTTAGGGATCAAAATTTATTGAACTTTTGGCAACATCATCGGTCCATCGGGAAGAATTAATACCCGCATTTGGGGGCCATAGTGTTGTTGACAAAGATCCAAGGCTTCTTCCACCGAAGCGGCATATTTCAGTCCCATGTTTCCCAATTTGGCTTTTGTTATGGATGAAATGATAAAAACTTGAAATTGTTCTAAAACTCGGGCTAACACCTGGCTTTCCCATTGATCTAAACATGTAATTTTTCCCGAGTTTAATTGATCTAAAAATTCCGTGGGGGTTAATCCCAAGTTGATCATTTCCTCAAATTTTGGATGCCCTACGCCATCGCGGCATTCATTCACCGTAATAATAGTGCCCCCTTGTTTGACTCCTAATTCTCCAATGGCCATGCTTTTCACCGCTTGATATAAATCTAAATCAAGAGGAAATCCCCCATTTCCACAAATTACGACATCATATCGTTCGGTAATGCGATGAAAACATAAACGTTCTTGATACATCACTAATTCTTGATGGCTCTGAAGTGCTCCCGCAATCACTTTTGTGATTTGGTGTGCTGGATTAATACACACATTGATCATGAAATCAGGTTTAATTTCGGTTTTCTTGGCGATATCGATTGCATCTTCATAGATTGGGTTGTCTTTAAGAATTCCAAACCGCGCTTTCTCCGATCCAATATTTTCTTTACAATGATTGTGGGCTATAGTTTCACTACCCGCAATTCCAGGTACAATGGCTTTCCTTCCTCCTGAAAAACCTGCAAAGAAATGGGGTTCTACATATCCTGTAATGATTTTAATTTCGGCTTCTAGATATGTTTTGTTGATATAGATCGGATTTCCAAATTTATTTTCTCCGAGATATTCTAGAGTATCCATATCTTTGGCTACGTGATTTATTATATCAAATCTAAATCGAATATCATTGCCGAGCATTTGTTTCATTTCTTTGGGTGTGGATTTCCGATGTAAACCGGTAGCAATGAGTATCTGGATATCTTCATCCAGGATCTTATATTCTGCAAAAATTTCGATGAGAGCTTCAATGATAAGTTTACTCGGAACAGGCCGTGTACTATCCGATATTACAATACAAATTTTGCCATCTTTTCGTTTGGCCAAGAGATTCCGTAAGGGGGGACAAAAAAGGGGTTTTTCACAAGCTTCCACAATAGCTTGTTTTGGGTCATCTAAGGGTGTTTCCATTGCTGCTTTTACGACCTCTGCTGTGATATTATCATCAATCTCAAATTCTATTCCTTCCGTTCCGTAAGCCATATGTACTTTCATTTGTGGTCCCTATTTCTTACTCAAAGTGTTTATACTTATATTTCTTCGCGAAAAAAATAAGTCGGATTTTATCTGTTCTTATACCCCATATTATTATACCAATAAATTACTTTTTATGGATAACGGAATAGATGTGCTTATAGCAGAGGGAATTGGAATGTTCAAAATAAACTTTGATCCGAAAAAAGAACTGAAGAAAAAAATCATTAATCCAGAAGATTTGCTTCCTAAGCGTGTTGAGACAACTGATGGGAAGATTTCTGCGTTTAATCCTCAAAATATTGTTGAATCCTTGATACGGGAAACAGGCTTGGAGCAAAAAAGAGCAATTGAAATTACAACCAATGTTCTTCGCCGATTAAGCACTTTAGGACTGGATTTCATTGCTGCACCTCATCTTCGGGAATTGATCTGTGGTGAACTTACCTCCCAAGGTTTACATGAGTATCGTTGTCAATATACGCGGTTAGGGATTCCAATTTATGATGTGCGAGAAATGCTTAAGGAACAATCGGGGTCTACCTTTTCTAGCTTAATAACCGCTCAAGTGATTGAGCAATTTGTCCATTTAGATCGTTTGAGTGAAGATGCCCAGATGGTTATTGATGAAATAACTCAATATGCCACCAAACTGGAATTATCTGAACGAAAACTCATTATGGATAGCATGGAAAATGCTTTGCGTCTTTATGCAGAAAAGAAAGCCAAAAATATTATTTAATTTTTTCTAATTTATATTGACCTTTATCGAATGATAGTGCTGAGTCTAACTGAAGATTTTTTGTGGATCTTTCCTAAGATGCATCAATTTAAAGAATTCCTTATATACACTTTAATAATATTCAGCTAACTAAAAATTGTTGGCAAATATGAGCGAACTTAATCCCAAATATTGTGTTGGTAAATTTATTTAGTGATGGCTTGAAATAAGTGATCAAATTTGAGTTTTTCCGACATCCAAAAGGAAAAAAATAAGTGATATCTCTCATTTATCTTTAAATAAATGGTCTCCTCAGATGAAACATCACGTAGTTATGGGTATGTTATTAAAAAAGTATGGCCTTTACTTGCCTATGAAGCTTTAGTTGGTATTTTTATCTCGGCAGATTATATCAATTTAATTTATTTATCAAATTTACTTTGGCCAGGAGAATCGTTTCATGCACTACAAATGGGGGCTTTAATAACTGTTCGGTTGTGGGTTGATGGTGTTTGCGCTTTATTGTGGGGTTATTTAGCTGATCGAATTAAACGCAAAACTATGCTTTCCTTTACAAGTTCTATGACAGGGATCATGATCTTCCTAAATGGATTCTTACCTGTAGGTGGCGGTAATTCCAATTACATTTGGTGGATTATTGTTCGGGGTTTCACCGGAATGTTCATGAGTGCTGGCGGGCCCATAATTCATTCATTTGTGAGTGACATTTTACAAAAAGAAAATCGATCCAAGTATTTTGGATTAGGATCACTGATCTGGGGATTATTTCCGAGCTTATTCTCCTTAGCCAGTGCTGTTGTCTTTCAACTTGGATACTGGCGGTATTATTACTTCAGCATCGGTCTCCTTTATATATTCTATTCTGCCTACATGCTTTTACGTTTTATAGAGCCTAAACGGGGCATTACTGAACAAGTTTTGACGAATGTCTTGTCCAATACTGATGTTGAATATAAATTTAAGATATCAAAAGACACGCTTAAATCCACCATGCTAAGTAAAACCAATCTTCTTATTCTTTTTGAAGGGATCTTCACGAATGTGTTCTTTGGAATATTGGATCTTCTGCTATTACCCTATATCCAAGATGCTCCTCGAAATTTATCCCCTACAAATTCCGCCGTGCTTTCTCTTACCTTTGGATTACCTGCTGCTCTGATCGGACCATTAGTGTTCGGGCAACTATCGGACAAATTTGGGAAGAAAAATATTAAAAATCGCATTAAAATGATCATATTTTCTCTCATCGGGGGATTTCTCTTGGTATCTTGCTTCTTCTTAGTTGATCTCCCCCATTTATCTCCAGCAGAAGGAGAAAATATTTCTGTTTTATGGTCTTTCAATGGATTTGTTCTATATGGGATTGTAATTTTCCTGGCGCGTATTGATTTCAGTCTCTTTATGGTAAATCAACCTGCCATAATTCAAGAAATAAATTTACCCGAAGCGCAAGGTTCCATTCGTTCTTGGGGACAAATGGTAGAAATTGCGAGTTATGGTTTTGGACCTCTCTTAGCCGGTATTCTCTTAACCAGATATGAACAAAATTATCAAGCAGTTATTTTTAGTATGGCTTGGTTGCTACTTCCTGGCTTATTAATGTGGTTTTTAACATTCAAAACGATTAAAGGGGATAGAAAGAGAGTTCAAGAGTTGTTAAGTGATCGATCGAAGATATTAGAAGAAAATAAAAATAATCAATGTTGATAATTATCTGTGAATTCTTCAGATCAAATTGACCAAGAATCTCAAAAAAAATTTTTACTATGGAAGAAGTCATTTTATATTATCGCTGGGATTGCTGGAATCATTGCGGGGGTATTCATACGCAAAAATTGGAGCGCTGAAATCACACTTTTACAAGAATTTGGACTTATCAATGAAAATCTGCTTCAACCGACATCTGTTTTAGAGTGGTTTTCAATGTTTCACACCTATCCCTTATTAGGGCTAATTTATCTCCAATTCTTAGATGTAATTAATTATATCCTCGTCAGTTTCATATTTCTTGGATTGTTTTTCTATTTCAAAAACACAAAACCAACTCAAGCGAAAGTGGCGTTACTATTCGGAATTACTGCAGTTCTTATTGTTATAATCACGAATCCTGCACTTGCCATGATGCGATTAAGCAATCAATATTATAACGCTACAACCAATAGTGAAATGAATACTTTACTATTAAAAGGCGAACAACTATTGCCCTTTGCCCTTATTCAACTTACATGGCAAGGGATGATTGTGTATTTTAGTCAAATCTGTTTTGCAATTGCAGGGCTAATTTATTCAATTTTATTCCTAAAGTCAACCGATTTTAAGAAATGGGTTGGAATGATAGGAATAATTGGACATGGTTTTTTACTAACTTTTATCATCCCCCTATTCTTTTTTCCCGCTTTACTCTTTCTTCCTTATACTCTTGCAGCCATATTTATTATGATTTGGCATATTGCGGTTGGTTTTAACTTGATTAAATTTGGAAAGAAGTTAAAAAAATAAATGAATTATTGATGGAATTGAATAAATGGCAAGTTATAGAAAAACTCATAATGGCAATACATCTGAAGAAAACTCCTCTATTAATCTATATTTCCGATGAAATTCCTTCCAAAGAAGTACATTTCAAAAATTAGTCATGCATTGACAAAACCATCTTTGAATTAGTAGATGCTCCCTAAATTCATGCAATCATTATTGAACAAGATGAAAACCGAAAAAGTTGCCCGATTGGACAAGGATAGTTGGGTTACAATGAATTTAGGCTCTATTTACAATTTTTCTTTCAACAAGTAGAGAAGATATTCGAAATGGGAAGTCAGAACATTTACTTGCCACTCCCGAATTAGTACGGCAAAGGTTAAAATCTCTGGGTGAAGTGAACCCTTTGGGAAAAAAATTGTTCCTCAAAAATTTGATTCCGAAAATAATAGTGATGAAGTTGTAGGTAATCAAAAAATCCGTTCAGTTTTATTTTTTGGAAAAGCTGAACTGATTAGAAATTTTTACTCCTTATTCTATTTTCAATCCGAAAGCTCCTTGAAAGTTCAATTTCCCGGGGATCTTTACTATGATTCATTCATTTCTTATTCAACAATTCTCACTAAAAATAGTCTAGAACAACGAATTATTTTAGGATCTACCGATCCCTCAGGTAATACGTGGTTTCATGTAAATTTCTTACAATTGGGGGTTCCTTATGGGATTGCGAAGCAGATAGCAAAGAATATCGATGTTTTTTTCTTCAAAGGAAAGTGAAAAATAGTAAATAATAAAAAAAAAAATACTAGAGATAGGACTTAATTTTCTTATTGTTGTGTATTTTTTTGAAGAATCTCAATTATTTTCACCAATATTTTTTCCTTCACTAATTGGTTTTGTGCATCCTGCTTGGATTGAGTCACTAAATGGAGTTTTCCTGCTAAGCTACTTGCTCCAATTTCAATAACAGAATCCACACCAATAGGGGGGAAGAAGATTGCATCTTGAAGTTTTATAGGTGTTTGTCCAAGGTAATCCAAAGGAAGACTTAGGCCCCCTAAATTCGTAAGTACTGCTCCAACTGGGGATTTCTTATTTCCCATTTTTTTCAACATTGGAGTACCTTCCCAACTACTTTGCTGCATCATATACATTGCATCATTGAAGGTAGGATCCATTAGTGGGGCCATAACACGCTTCATGAATAGTTTCTTATTTGATTTTATGTTTTTTAGGGTTTTTATATGTATATTTCGAGCTAACTCCCAAAATGTCATTCCTCGTTTATATTTTGGATTTACCATTAACCCCGAAGCAAGTAAATTGCATGCTTCACCTGTATTTTTAGTGAGTTTTTTACGAACATCAACTGCAAATCCTACCTTATTTGGAGAAGAAGCTTTTTCTTCTATTTCTTTTGCCAGTATTGATGCAGCTAAGATCATCGCATTGACTGAAACTCCGTGATTTCGTGCTTTTTGTCGAAGTTGATTTGTTTCTTCACGTGTTAATGATTTATCAACATAAATTTCTGGGCCTTGGGTATATTTTTCTTGAGCAACCTGTAGAAAATCTTTCATAGTGAAAGTAATTTTTTCTTTTCCCCATTTTTTATTGATCATTCCTAATAGTTTGGTTAACATCTTAGAGATCTTGATATCAGAAGGAACTGCATCGAGCATGGAAATAGGAGGAAGAATTTTCACTTCTTGTGAGGGATTTGCAATTAAACTTAGTAGATGTTGCATCACAAAAGCCACCGATCTCCCATCTGCAACTGTATGATGAATATATGCTACAATTATGTGTTGATTTCCTGTTTTGCCGAAGAGGAAGAAGCGACTGGTAGGATCATTTTCCCAATTTGCTGGTTGTAAATCTTCTTGATAGATTGCTTCAAAAATATCTTCGGTTGTTCGTTCTTCTTTAATAATTACTTTAGGACAACATCCTCCTTCAGTAGTGAGATAGGCACTTCCATCACTACGTACAATTACTCTCGATCTTAATAATGGATGTTTTAACGCCAATTTTGTCACTGCATTATGAAATGCTTCTGGTGTTATCTGCCCTTTGACCGCTGCTACGATTTTAATATTTGAGGATCTCGCCGGAAGAAAAGAACGCTCAAAAGTTAAGTTCATTTGAAAAGTTTCGAGATTTGAGTTAATCATATTTTTACCTTCTTGAAATTAAAATTTCATTTAATGTGAAATTCACACATAATGAAATCTCTGATCTATTTATAGTGAATTTTATATTTAAGCATTTCGAATTCAGTGAAATTCACGATTTTCAAAATCGTTAAATATCAAAAATTCCTTAGTTATTTTAGAAACAAACGTGACTAAAACAGATCAAATATCAAAATCTAATTCACATGAAAATGATGTTTCAACCCTTCTTTTCTCAAGTCAGCAACAAATTGTTGAGTTCATTCAAGATATTAGCAATTATCGTTCACAAAATTCCAAAGAATCACAAATTAAGGCCTATCTCATATTTAATCCGGTTTTAACACAAGATCAATTTAAGAAATTGACTAAAATATCCTGTGGGACAATTTCTGAAACCTTAAAGGAATTGACAAAAAAAAAAGAAATTAATGTAGAACTAAATAAATCGACTAAAAAATACGAGTATTCTTTAAATTCTAGTTATTCTAAAACATCTTTAGCTTTTGCTCAAGGTGAAGATTCCCTAACCAAAGAAATTATATTTTTCCAAAAAAAGCGAAGTGAAATCTTACAGAAATTTGAACCCTCGACATCTGGATGCTCATTTTTGATTGATAGGTTGGATCAATTGATCCATACCTATGAATTTCTCTTAAATTTTTCTGCTTGGACTAATGAATGTTTAAAGTATTCCGATAAAAGATTCCCTCCTCTAATAACCAAGGAAATTATACTTGTACAAAGCAAGTTTGACAAACAGATTGATCTGGATCCATCACTTCTTCAAGTGGAGAGTAATTTGATTAATCATCTGACTAATCATCAAATACTGCGCCATCATAGCGAAATTACTGCAGAAATCTTAGCCTACTTCTATTTAAGGGGAAAAATTACTCAACAGAAAATTAAGGAACTCACATCCTTCTCAAATGGGAGAATCTCTCAAACATTTAAAGAATTAGAAAATTTTCATTATATTCGTAAAATAATCCCCCGCAAACGACCATATCATTATGTTATGCCCTCAATATTGGAGGCAAATATCCATCTTTTATGTGAATCAACAGAAAAATTACTTTCCTGGCAAGAGAGATTAGCTGAAATCCAAAGAAATCTTGAAAACAGGGCTGAAATTTTCTTAAATAACCCTACTTTTAATAAAATGTCCCATTTTCTTAATGGAATTTTTCAATTTATTCCAATTTATAAAAAAGCGCATAAAGAACTTTCAGAAAAGATCAATACTCTACATGAAAAAAAAGGACTTTTAATGTAAGTCTACAACATTCCAATTACTGATTTTTTGCTTGCCACAATGGGTCAGCTTCTTGCAAGGTGCGTCGAATTACTTTTCCGACGGCCGATTTGGGTAATTCATTTACAATTTCAATATATTTCGGCACTTTCCATCGAGTTAGGTTTTCGTTCGCCCAACTGAGTAATTCATCGGTGGTCAATTTCCCGATTTCGCTTGGTTTTAAAGCCACCCACGCTTTGATGGCTTCTCCCGTTTTTTGATCGGGAACTCCTGCAACTGCTGCTTCCAATACTTGAGGGTGATTGCCCAACAAACTTTCCACTTCGGCTGGAAATACAGAATGACCTGCTAATTTTATGAGTTGCTTTTTACGATCTCGAATAACGACCCTTCCATCCTTATCCATGAATCCAATATCTCCCGTTAACAACCACTTGCGTCCATCCCACTCTTTGATGGTATCAGCAGTTTGTTCCGGTTCGTTCAGATATCCATTCATAACTTGGGGTCCACAAATACAGATTTCCCCTGTCCCTTCTTCCCCAATAGTTTCAATGGGGCCTTCATCAAAGTCGTCGGTTGGAAATATTCTCCAATCAGTGCCTGGAAAGGGTACACCAATCGTACCGGGATCTGATTTTCCAAAGAAATTGTTCGTAGAAACGATTGGACATGCTTCTGCTAATCCATATCCTTCCCGAATTTTAGATCCGGTTTTTTCTTCATAGGGAATACGTACATATTCATGAAGGGGACCGGCTCCGCTAATACAAAGAGTTAGTTTTCCCTTAATGTCATATTGGTCCAACACAGAACTTGGTAATTCCGCTATGCGTTGAAATAAGATTTCTGCTCCACAATAAATGCACCCATTCAGATCAGGCATTTCATGAAAATCTTTCAATAATTCTTCGGTGGGAGGGGGTTTGGGGTATAATTTCATCCAACACCCTGCTTTTATACCAAAATTCATGACCGAAGTCATGGCAAAGGAATGATAGAGAGGTAAAACTCCGATTAAAGCAGTTTTATTTCCCAATACTTGCTTTCGATTAGGGATTGGTTGATTCGTCAAAGTTTCTTCACTTTGAAAAGAATTTGCAACGCAGTTCAAGTGGGTTAGGATTGCGGCTTTTGGAATTCCCGTGGTTCCGCCAGTCATCATATATACTGCAGGATCGGAAGCTGATACTGCGATTTTGGGTGCTTTTCGTTCAAATTTTAAACATTCTTTGAAGGATATTGCATTGGGATGAATAACTTTGGTTACCGGCACTTTTTTTAGTTTCTTTGCCAAGAATTTTTTAACTCCTGATAATCCTACAGCCATATCTAACATGTTAGTATGGATAACTTTTTTTAGTTCCCATTTATCCATTATGGGTGCTACAAAATTGGTATAAAGCGCATCCAATACCACGAGATAAGTCGCACCGGTAATTTTTAATTGATGAAGAATCTCCGTAGGTTTATATTGAGGATTTATCCCAGTAACAATTGCCCCTAATTGAACGATTGCATAATAGGCGACAACGTATTGTGGGGAATTTGGCAGGTGAATTGCGACAACATCTCCTTTTGAAACTCCAAATGAATGAAGGGCGGTAGCAAAGCGATCAACAGAATCTTTTAATTCTGCATAGGTGATCCATCCATCTAAAAACCAAATAACGGGATCCTTTAGATATTTCTTTACTGAATTTTCAAACATATCATTTAAAGTCAAGGTATAGTCGTATTCTATTTGATGTGGGACTCCTTCGGGCCAATATTGGCCTGTATGGAACGGTCTTCCTTCTGGGACTAAATATGGATTAGTCGGCATAATTCCCTCAAGCTTCAAATTGTCTTAAAATCGGTAGAATTATTTTAACTCAAAACATTAAATAATTTATCTTTCCCTTTTTAAGGGAACACTATATTCTCTCTTTCTAATTAAAAAATAAATATATCTTAGCAACCGAATGAAAAATTCTCGAATATTAAAAATATTGAGATAAAGGAAACTTATGGTTATTTTAAAATATAATGTATTGGGAGGAAATGCAACAATCAATCCCCAAGATTTTATGCAAGATTTCCCAAGTTTAAAATTTCTCGCTAATACAAAAAAAAAATATCGTGTTTTTGAGGAAGAGACGAATGAAACTTGGATGATGGTTGGATTCCAGCATGTTCCTGCAAAGGGGATATTTCTGCCTTGGATCCGGATGTATATTTTATTTAAAAAAGAAAATATTACTCGAATGGACGATTTTTTCAAAAGTAATCTGATTAAAGATCTTGTAGATGATTATTGTGACTTCACTTCCATAGATGAACAAGTAATTAGCTACATATTAATTGTCATCCCCCGAAAATCACAGCAAAAATTCTTGCTAAATTGTGAAATTTCTCATCCTTGGGCTCTTCATTCAAATTTTGCTGATAATGTGGAGAATAATCGTGTTTGTTCAAGTTTTCATTTATTTTGGCAAAATCCATCCTTTGAAGAACAAAAAGGGTTGACAGCTAACTTGATTTCGCAGATGGATGGTGCTATTCGAATTGTGGACCAAACATCCAAACTTGTTAATTTTTGCAAGGAGATTAACGAAAATTTTGGTGAAGAACTGATTGATTATGCTTCATTTATCGCACTTCATAAAAAACAAATTAAAAAAACCTTGACAAAATATAAACAACGGAAAAAAATGATATGGGCAAAAACTCTTCTTAGCAAGGACACATTCTTCCATTCGACCACCTTTGGTCGCAGTTATAGACAGGATTTACGATTACTAAATCGAATGGGGTTTAAAATCGCCATTGTATCCACCAAATCTCGAGAATGGAATGCGTTGCGAGATAGATTTAAGATCCAATTAATACTTACATTGGTAGAATGCCTCACTACTGAAGGCTCTTCCTTTTCAAATCTAATTTTACCAAATGGGTGTGTAAATCCCTCTATTTTGACAGATGTTTTTATTGATGAATTAGTGGGTGATTTTGCTGGAGTAATGACCATGGAATTCCAAAATAGAACACTATTTGCAGGATTAGCCTTTGGGAAAATTAGCAATGAATCTCCACTCACTCTCCGAACAGCCCTATTATTACCACAAATTTTTAGAGAAAATGGATTAGGGTCACTCCTTGCAATGTATGGGATGAATTATATGGAAAAATATTACAATATTCAGAAGTTTGAAGTCTTCTCAACAACTCGAAACGTCAAAGTAGAAAAATTAACTACTTCAACGGGGTTTTTTGAATATGGAACGATTTCGCGTATGGCATACGATATCACAGG
This sequence comes from Candidatus Lokiarchaeum ossiferum, assembly GCA_025839675.1. Classification (GTDB taxonomy): domain Archaea; phylum Asgardarchaeota; class Lokiarchaeia; order Sigyniarchaeales; family Promethearchaeaceae; genus Lokiarchaeum; species Lokiarchaeum ossiferum. The sequence continues at coordinate 2,136,243 of CP104013.1, read as the reverse complement.
ACATAATTCGGAATTATCGTATTCAATTGGGATGAATCGAACATATCGTTTTAGTAACTCATTATTACACAAATTGTTGATACAAAACCCTGAGCCTGCACAATATAACAATTGGAAACAAGCTTTTAAATTACAACACGCTCTGGCAAAGTAGAATCTATTAAAAAACGTAGAAAATGAACTAAGCCTCTTATTCCAGTCTTCATTTTTTAAAAATTGAAAAAATTCATCCTTCTCCCAAAATAATGAATAAGAATCATTTAAATAACCTATGCATGTAGGTATATTAAGAAAAAAAAACCAAAATGTGAATCCTATGGCAAGAAGAACAATCTCTATTTCGTTCATAGTAAAAATAACGTTGTTTGGAGGGGTAATATGTACTTTATTTGGATGTTTGTTGCATGAAGCAATCATTTCTGATTTTCTTTTTGGTTTAGGCATCTTGTCCGTTATTATTGGCGTAATTACTCATTTTTCTGTTCCAAAAACAAAACCAGTCGAGCATCCCATCATTTTTGATGATAATTAATCCGTCTTAATCTCTTTTTTAGTCAAATTTTGTAAATTAAGGATCTTGTGGCGATATTTTCCATAACCTATTACCTTCTTTATAGCGGCTATTGCTTGGTGGGGCATCTTAAATGTTGGAAAATCGCTTTTATTTAGTAAGGAAAAGACGGGTTCATCTAATCCCATGAAAATCACATTAATTATTGGAAATTTAAATTTCGCTACAATACGTTTGGCACTTTCAATACTCGACTCGACTAATTCCAACCATTGCGACAGTTTTTCCTTGCTTTTTTCTTGATTCATAAAACTCGTTCCAAACTCATTAAAACGGAAAAAAGAAGGGCCAAAAGCGCCATAACAAATTAAAACATCAAAATCTGATGATTTTGCATACATTCGGGGAATCGTATAGTGAAATTGGGCAGGATTTAAACTGAAGGTTAAATCTAGAGGGTTAGTTGCCTGTGCAGTAGGAGGGAGTAATTTTCCAAGTTTTAATTTCAATTTCTCCCCCAGGGGAGGCAATGTTAGTTTTGCTCGTGATGTAGCATCGGCCATCATTGCACCGGGACCTCCAGAATTAGTCATAATTGCAATTCGGTCTCCTTTTGGGATAGAATCTGTTGGAATTAATTTTGCTAGAATGGAGGCAATATCGAAAAGTTCTTCCACAGAATCGGCTCTTATTATTCCAGATTGATTAAACACTGCATTGTGGATCTCATCATTTCCGGCCATTGACCCTGTATGGGATGAAATCGCTTTGCTTCCTCCTGAAGTGCCGCCAGGATATAACACCACAATTGGTTTTTTTGAGGAAATTCTTTTAGCAAGTTCATAAAATCGTCTCCCGCGCTTAATTTCTTCTATATATAGGAGAATTACTTCAGTTTGTTGATCTTGTTCAAAAAATTCTAAACAATCGCACAAATCTATAATTAGTTCATTTCCTAAGGAAAACCCGCGACTAAGGTGCAAATCCCGTTCGGCTAATAACATAAAACTATGTGAAACGAAGGTTCCGCTTTGCGATGCAATTGAAACTGTGCCTGGGGGTTCATTGTACATTTGAACCGTTGTATTAATTACGAATTCTGCTGAAGAATCAAGAAGATATCCATGAGTATTTAACATACCAATACAGTTCGGACCGAGAACTTTCAGATCATACTTGTTTATGATGGCCATAATTTCATCTTGGCTATCTTTATCGTTGACTTCACGATAGCCTGCCGTGACAATGATGATATGTTTTACGCCGCACTGTCCACATTCTTCCAAAATTTGAGGCACATACCGTTTCGGTAAGATTAATTTGGCCAGATCCACTTTATTAGGGATGTCCTTGATAGATTTATAGGCTTTATATCCAAAGACTGTGTCTAAGCGGGGATGAATTGGATAAATTTGACCAAGGTATCCATTGTCAATTAATGTGAGTGCTTGTAAGGCGCCCATATTGTCAGGGATTTGTTCATTTGCGCCAAAAAAGGCAATGGATGCTGGATTAATGAAGGAGTTTAAAAAATGCGGGTTCGCTTTTTGATCAACCATTAATTATTGTTTAGATATGTGAGATTAAAACCTTGTTTTTTCAAATTTTGGAGAAGTGTTATATTGATTGAAAAACTACATAATAGAAGGAAACTGCTCCCAATATGACAAAAATGTGCCATAATTCATGAGCACCAAATTTCCCAGGGAAAAGAATTTGTTTCTTAGTTGTATAAAACAGAACCCCTACTGTATACATCATACCTCCAATAAAAATCGTGATAAATGGAAACAGGTCCATAGCACGGTATAGGGGATTTATAACTGGTACAATCATCCAACCTTGAATCAAATATATAACTGCGGTAATCCATCGGGGTGTGTCGGGGAGAAATATTTTTACCAGTATGCCAACTAGTGTAAATGTCCATTGAGCCAGTAAAATCCCTATTTTCCAACCCCCTGTAAGATATATATATGCAATAGGAGTATAAGTACCGGCTATCATAATAAAAATTGCTATTTGATCAATAGTTCTCCAGAATGTTTTTACATCATCTTCAATTTTTTGGGAATGGCAAATGCTACTGGAAATAAAGAGCAGGGTATTTGAAAATCCATACACGATATAGATCAAAAATATTTGGAGATTAGATCTGGATTTGTAAAGTAAAATGAGACATCCAATAAAGGAAATAACTGCGGCAAGAAGATGGGATAAAGTGTTGAATCGTTCTTCTGGATTTTTGGAAATTCTAAATTGAAAATGAGGTGTTTTATTACTCGTTTGTGGAGTATTATCAAAATCTGAAGGTCGGACCATGATGAACCATTTTTTTGCGAGGTATGAAATAGTAGCTTGCTTCAAACTTCAAATTGGTTGGTCAGTAATAAAGTTTGTCAATTCTATATAGTATCAATCTTCCTTATATTTATTAACGAAGCCAAAAAAAAAAACATATTTTAGAAAGGGAATATATTTAACACGACAAAAACAAAGTAATCTCGAGATGGCATTTTTAACAGTAGTGGGATATATCCTAGAGATCTTAATTTTTGTATTTGGCATAATTGCATCATATTTGACACTCAAGAAAAACCCTCGATATCTGGGAAATATCATTATGTCAAGCGCAACATTCGGGTTAGCATTTTATTCTTTGTTTATTCTTTTATATGATATCATTGCAACTTCATGGGCAATTCAAATTTTTTATCGGATTGCTCTTTCCATGATTTTAGCTGGTGTTATCGGATTATTCTTTTCTATGAAAGTCTTGGTAGATTCCACGAAATGGTTCAATCTCAAAATGAATTGGATTCCATATGTTGGGTGGTGGGCCGGATTTACACTTTATATGATTATCGATCGTGGGTTTATTACAGTATTGGAATCTGACGAAATTGTAAATACTCAGATGGATTTAATTCCATTGGCTGTTCTTATTGGGAGTGTAATGGCAGTCTTGTTTTATTCTATTTTTAAACTCAATAAGTATGGCATTCAGAGAAGTAAAGGCATTTCTCATGATAGGATGAAACGATTTGCATATGGTCTTTTGGCAAATATCGTGGCACTTTTTGTGAACATCCCTGGCCAAATTATCTCCGACCCCGTAATCGGGCCGATTTTTGATGTAGTGTTCTTCTTTATTTTGTTGATTGCAGTTATTATTATAACATCTTCCTTCCTTATGCTGGATCACGAAAAGAAAACCGAATAATCATCTTCATTTCTTTTTTTCAAAAACTTTAATTTCGTAATCCCGCTTTTAAAACAAGTGGATTTATTAATAACTTTAAAGCGTCAAGAGGTGATTTTACAATGAGATCTGCCTTTTCTAAGGTTTGTGGTGAAATACCTTCTTCTCCCATTATACCAATAGCCAATGCAGCCGCTTGAAACATCAAAACATCATTACGCCCGTTTCCCATTACTACGACGTGTTTTGAGCCTAATTTATAAACAAATTTTGCCTTTTCTGTTGCTTGAGATTTTTGTTTGGTGAGTTTATGCCAATTTACTCCCAATTCGGATGCTATACGTTCCCCAGTGTTTAATGTATCAGCAGTAAGGATATAAATTTCCATTTTTTCTTTTAGTTGCGATAGTAATGCGTGTATCTCTGGTTGAAGTTCACCATACATGGAAAGAGTTCCATTTAAATCGGTTATTAAATATTTTAGATGGAGATCGCCAAAACCACTTATCTTGATATCAATGCCCATGATTGCTTTTAATATACTGCGAGCTTTTAAGTATTTTGCGAAAAAATAGGATATAAAGATAATTTGTCATAGTTTGAAGGTTTTTTATTATTTTTATTTCGTATTTAAGTCTGAGTCGTTTAACCAAATAGATTGAACTGTAGAGTGTATAAAGTAGACATATTTTCGAGATAAGTGTCTCTTCGTTATTTAAAAGATGAACAAAAAACCTAAAAAAAAATAGATTTCCAAACTATGGACTTTTTTATTATATGTTGAGGGAAATTTCAATTAGATATTATGAATAGCCATATAGAACAATAGAATAATTGTGTAAAGTAAGAATAAATGAAATATTACTCCAATTATCATGATGAGTATTTTGATCTTTTCAGTTATACTGCCTCTTTGAATTCTAACTAGCATTTTAAAAAAAGGCACTCTTTGTTTTCCCTTTAATTTAGAGACATAAATAAAACTTGGTATGAATATGAGGGCAAAAATACACCAAAATATTCCAAATAGTACTTTCATTATTTCATATTCTATTGGAGATGTCAACATGCCTATTAAGATTCCTCGATTGAATGAAAACAGATATAATTCCGCAAGAACCTCGGTCCCTTCCATAGCACCTAAAATACTATATAGAATACCCAAAGAGATCCAAAAAATACTGAATCGATCTAGTTTTATCAGATAGTTTTTTAATCTTTGAAAATTATTTGTCTTATTTTTATTTGAAGATATTGCACAATTTGGCCTTCTCTTAACGCAATTATCTAATCCAGTTAAAATGAGTATTAGGAATAATAATGGTAGAATAATTATTTTAATTATTCGATATGTCTCCCATTGATTTCCAGTATTATTAATAGTCGAAGATAAAATCAGATCCGCCGATGTAATGACGAAAAAGGTAGAAATGAAAAGGATAAGAATCAATAATAATATCTCAGATGGATTTCGCTTTATGCGCTCGACAATGATTTTGATTTCAAATGTTATCTTTTTTTTTCCATTTTGAGTCCAATTTGAACGCATAACCTCTCCTTCATTAGATTCTATTTTAATTGAAGAAGAATTGAAATAAGCATATTTCATTAAATATTGAAGTAAAATAGCAAAAAAGATTATTATAATACCTACATTTAAAATTAAAAACAAATTTTCTAAAGAAAAGATATCTGAAGGATTGCTATCTAAAATTTGATTGTTAACACCATTATCCTTGATGTTTTTTAGGCTATTATCTTCATATATATTTTCATATATTGATATCTCTGTGCAATGTTGGTCACTAATTATTATTCCATATTTTGAACTGGAAGATATTGTGTTTTGAGTGATATTTACTTGCGTTGTGAAATCAATTTCAATTCCTATACGGTTATCTTGGATCGTATTGTTGGAAATGAATATATCATCACAGTTTCGTAAAAAAATTCCGTAATTTGAATTTTTTACAGTACAATTTGTTATAGTAACTCGTTTACATGCTTGTAACGAAATTCCTGCTGCATCCGAGGGAACATCCCCTCCATTTTTTAAAGTACAATTACGAATAATTAAATAGCTATTAACTCCCGAAATCCATAGACATGTTCCTATATCGTTGGCATTGACTGCCAAATTTTCCAAGATGTATGGTGAGTTAGCTGTTCCACTTCCTGTAATATATGGATTTGAATCGATATCATCATGGTCAACTCCGATTGGATCTAGTTCATCTGCTTGGATTCTTGCCTGTACTGGAAGATAGTTAACCATTGTAAAAATAGAAAAAACAATTATTAAGCAAATAGACCATGTAATTCCTGATTTGGTCTTTACATTAAATCCTAGCTTAGAAAATATAAAGCTAGTATCTTGAAATTCTGGCATAAAAAACATATCTATTAATTCTTTTTAAAGTCATTGGTGATTTGGAATTAATAAAGAAAAAAAAGTAAAGATGCAATTTAAAGAAATTTTACTGATGGTTTTGATATTTATACTGGGTGCATTTTCTTCTCAATGCTATTGATCTTATCTTTTACGAAATGATCTATATGTCGCAATTCCGTCAATATAGCTTTATTCGTTTCATCTGGATTACTGGGCATGTAAGTCTGGACATCCCCCGGTGTTAGGGTTGCCTGTTGTTTGGCTTGCAATTCACTTTTAGTAAAGGTGTGGGAGATGTTACCATCCCGAATATAGAACATTTGGTCGGCGATCGCTTTGAGCTCGGGATCATGACTTACAATAATCATGGTCTTTTCTGGGAATTTCTCAATAACCGATCGTAAGAGGTCCATTACTACTTTTTTCGAGAGTGAATCCAATTCTCCCGTAGGTTCATCACAGAGAATTATTTCGGGATCATTTGCTAAAGCTGCCGCAATACTAATTCGTTGTTGTTCTCCTCCACTTAATTCGTCAGGGCGATGATTTTGACGATCTTCTAATCCAACAATTTTCAAAAGTTCTTGGATAAATTCTTTTCGTTCCTTGGTTAATGTACCTGATAATTCCAGTGGTAAGGTGATGTTTTCTACCGCATTCAATTCGGGGATTAAATTCATGAACTGGAAAACAAACCCAATTTTTGCTCTACGATATTTTTCGACTTCTTTATCAGTGAATTGGGCAATATCTTGGCCATCTACAATTATTTTGCCTGAATTTAAGCGGTCTAGGCCACCTATCATGTTTAGCAATGTTGTTTTACCACAGCCACTTGGACCCATAATGACTGCAATTTCTCCTTTATGGAAGGTACAGCTTAATCCGCGGAGAGCCACGACTTCTATAGATCCCCGTTTGTAAATTTTAATTGAATCATCAATCACTATTTTTGTGTTGTTCATTTCCATTTTACTTTCCTCATAAATCCTAATAATTTGTCTAAAATAAAAAAAGTAGATTAACCATCTACCCGGAGTAGTTCTCCGATTTTTGTGACATCAGATTTCCTTGTTTCAATCGCAACTGCGACTGCTATACTTATAACAAATAACACTAATGAAAGACCTAGTTGCCAAAGTATTGTTAACCAAGGGACTTGTAATGTCCGTTCAAGTGCGGAACCTCCCTCCATCATGAAAAGGTTATTCAGCTGTAATATCATTGCTGCACCTCCAATTATTCCCATGAAAGTAAATAATGAACCCATGAAAATGAGGGTACCCCCTTCTGCAATTTGGATTTTATAAAGTACTTTCCGCTCCACGCCCCGTGCTCGCAATAATCCCATATCGTGACTTTTTTCGTTGATGGAAATATACATTATAATTGCAATTCCAAAAGTGACAATTGTCACCAGGTAAAGGCTTTCCAAGTTTAAGAAACGAATTAAAGAAGATCCCATCGTCTCAAATTCATCATTGTAATTATAAGGTGCATGAGCATGGGCATATTCGTCATATTCAAGCACGATATTCTCAAATTCATCTTCATTCAAAGCAGTTTGATTCCCATCGATTCCATAAAAAGCAAATCTTAGAGTGTCCCACGAATATCCGTAGGGTACTGAAACTTGATCAACCACTAATTGCTGTTCCCATGAATATCCGGTAGATACTAAGGGAATGGCTTTATAGACTCCTACGATCGCTAAATTTTTTATTAAAGTTGTATGATTCACATGTTCGGTATATTCCACTTTGATTGTGTCACCGACTCCTAAACCTTTACCTGTAAGTGTTTCTGGAATTAAAGTTGTATTGGGAGATTGTAGAGCTTCCATCGCTTCTTTGGCTGTTATATCTATGAACCATTTATCATTTAACTTAATATACTCAGAAAAATTGGCTGAGGAGATAACATTGATTGCAACGGGACGATCAGAAGGATCATCATAATTATAGTCATAATTATCTGCTTGCCCTTCCAAAGTGCCTCCAGCGAGGCGATAATTATAATTAAACGCTTCAAAATGCCCTTTTTCTTGATTGTTGTAAAGATGTTCTAAGAAAGGCTCTATTCCATCATCACCTTTATCAGATAAATAAAATTGCATTCCGAATCCATCAGCGGTTTCAATAGTTTTCATTTGAGTTTCGTAAGCTAATTCTGATTGTTTGATCGTTGACGCCATTACTGTAAAACTGAGTGCCATTGCAACTATAAAGACCAACCGAAAAGATCGGGCTTGATTTCGAATGATACTTTTTGAAGTAAAAACTGCGATCGTTTTATCGAACACTCCGCTTATAGTTGTGACAACTTTCTGGAAGATTTGGAGATTGCCACAAAGCAATCTCACCGATGAATAAATAAGTACAAATGGTGCAATCGGCAGTAATATGGTTGCCAATCCCGTAAATAATGATAAGAAGGGATTGTAGAATGAAATTTGATCTTTAAATGCTGAATTTACAATAATTGCATAGGCTATTGGCAGAATCCCAAGTATTAAAAGTACAACATCTTTTTTCTTTTTTGGGAGTTGATTTTGACTGGTTTCATGGTACTTTGCAAGGCCATCAATAGGAGCCATCGCTGCAAAATCTCGTAAAGGTTTTCTCACTGCAATTAGGGAGAGTGCTATTCCACCAATTCCTCCAATAAGCCAAGTTGATCGCGTTATTGATCGTCCTGATAAAATATCTCCCCACATTGTTGTTTTTATTAGTGTTTCCACGACTTCTGGAAAGACTTGGTTTAGTACAAGAGGTGATGTTATGTTTCCTCCGATGATTCCTAATAGACCTCCAAGAGCTCCAACGATAATTGCTTCTAAGTAAAACATTGCTTTTAATTGATGTGAGATACCTCCTTTAACCTTCAATAATGCAAGTTCTCGGCGTCTTTGTTGGTAACTCAATACCCAATTTGTTTTACATAGATACCAACCTAAAATAATGACGGGTAAGGAAATGATCATGAAGATTCCTTGAAAGAGCATTATCGAAAGACGGACTTCCAAAATTAAATCTTCTAAATTACTAGTTACTCTATCAATCATTATTGGATCCACCTGTTCAATACGTGTTTTTTGCTTCTTAATAAGTGAGCTGAGAGTATCGGGGCTAGAAACAGCTAAGGATTCGTGATCAACCAAAACTCCAAAATTAAAGTTGGAGTCATAATCTGCAGGATTGTTGTAATAAGATTCTAAATATTGAAGGTTTTCACCTAATTGATCAACGATCGTTTGCATGGACGGAATATTTATTGTATTTTCCACATAATCAATGTTACCGAGTAGAACCGTATCATCCTCATATACTCGTGCTCCATCTCCCCAACGTGTTGTTTTAAACATTCTTCCGAACGTAAATGAATCGGGTAAATTGAAGATTCCCAATATTGGGATATTTGTAACGGTAGTGTCTGCAAAATAATAATAACTTTCATCATTTTTCTCAGATTTTTCCCAATCGTAGACATTGAAGAGAAATCCTACAGTCAAATTATCACCTTTGGACAAGTTATAAAAATTCGCTGTTGTGAGGTCGATATATACGCCATCTTGGGTGAAATCAAATGTTTCATTGGTAGTTAAGACATCTCTAAATCGATCTCCCACAGCAGGATCTGTGAAATAATCATCTGAAACTCCAAAAACATGGGTGTTGTTTAATAATTCATACTCAATCTTGCTCGAATGATTGGTAGGGTCATATATTGTTGACCAGTTTACTGGTATTGTACTTGGTGTTATAAAAGAATACTCCCAATCTGCCCCTGATGTTGCAAATGCAAGTTGGAATTCATCGAATCCTTGATTTGATTGATTTAGTTGATTCAATGTATCAAGTACTAGAGTATAGTTTTTTTCATTGCTACTAACATCATAATCAATTTTGACCTCATCCAGAACTTGAACCGTCATGTATTTGGCCATAGAATTTGCAGCAACATCTACTCCAGAAATAAGCATAATGCTAACAATAATGCCCACACTTACCAAAAATGTGCGTGTTTTATTTCGCACTAAACTTTTTCGCAAATAATGGAAGATAATTTTTCATTCTCTCCTATTTTTTTAAAGCCTCTAATCCCTCAGAAAATTTTTTTATTATCTTTTTGTAGGGATCAAGATTTTCATTTTTAATACTGAATAATTGATATAAAAATCCATTGAGCCAAAAATTAGTGAAATAAAAAAAAAAAAGGATATTGATCATGAGGAAATCAATATCTAAAAAAAGGCAAGGGGTTTATATTAGAACAATTCATATGGGGTGCATTTTTTTTTCAATTTGGTTGATTCTATCCAAGATTATATGATTTAATTCTCGTAACTCCAAGAGAACTTTCTCATTTGCTTCATTTGGATTACTTGGGAAATAAGTTTTTGAAGAAGATTCACTATCCTTGGATTGTTGAGATGCTATTATTTCCTCTTTAGTGAAAGTATGGGATATATTTCCATCGCGAATATAGAGCATATTGTCCGCAATTGCTTTGAGTTCGGGATCATGGCTTACGATTATCATTGTTTTCTCAGGAAACTTCTCAATCACCGATCGGAGGAGATCCATAATGACTTTCTTTGATTGGGAATCTAATTCTCCAGTCGGTTCATCACAGAGAACAATTTCAGGATCATTCGCTAAGGCTGCAGCAATGCTAATGCGTTGTTGTTCTCCTCCACTCAGTTCATCGGGGCGATGATTTTTCCGATCTTCTAAACCAACGATCTGGAGTAATTCATTGATGAAATTTTTTCGTTCTTTGGTGAGGGTTCCGGATAGTTCCAAAGGTAATGTAATGTTTTCAAGAGCGTTTAATTCCGGAATCAGGTTCATGAATTGAAACACAAAGCCGATTTTCTGACGTCGATATTTTTCAACTTCAGTATCTGAAAATTGAGCAATATCTTCCCCGTCAACGAAAATTTTTCCTGAATTTAGGCGATCTAATCCCCCTATCATATTTAGCAATGTAGTTTTACCACATCCGCTGGGTCCCATGATTACAGTTATTTCTCCAGGTCTAAATTCACATGATAGGCCCCGGAGGGCCACCACTTCAATTTTTCCCCGTTTATAGATTTTGATTGCGTCATCTATTAGGATTTTTTCTGTTTGACTTTCGTTTAATCGTGTGGTACTCGATTTTAATGTTGTAGTTGCCATTTGAGTTTTTCTCCATTAGTAAATTTATAATTAAAAAAAAGGGTTTCAAGCATCCACCCGTAATAATTCTCCAATTTTTGAAACATTGGACTTCTTTGTTTCAAGGAACACAGATATTGATATGGCAATGATGAAAGCTATCATTGAAATCGCTAATTGCCCTAAAATTTTGATCCAAGGTATGATAAGATTTCTAGTGATTACGGTGCCTGTATTGAGCATAAACATGTTATTTAATTGCAAAATCATTGCAGCACCTCCCACAATGCCAATACCGGTAAAAAGCGAACCTAAGAAAATCAAAGTACTTCCTTCCGCGATTTGAATCTTGTATAATACTTTTTTCTCCACTCCTCGTGCCCTTAACAATCCCATATCGTGACTCTTCTCACTAATTGAAATAAACATGATGATTGCTATACCAAAGGTAACAATGGTTAGAAGATAAATACTTTCCAAATTCAAAAAGCGGATAAGTGAATTTTCTATAGTGACTAATTCATCTGACGACGATATCCAAGGCTCACCAGCATATCCATGTGGATCAAATTGTTCAAGAACTTCCTTAAAGAGATTAGCATCAAAAGAAGTATTGGTTGAGTCTTCCTTATAGAAAATAAATTGCATTTCGTCTTGAACTCTTCCATCACTGATTGAAGAATTATCCAAAATAATACTTTGAGCCCAGTTATATCCTGATGAAATAATCGGGAAAGCATTGTAAACGCCTGCAATTATAATACTGGAGTCGACCATAGTTCCATTTGCTAGTTCGTAGCTAATGGTGACATTATCTCCAATAATGTATCCTTGATCTATTAAAGATTGGGGGATCAGGGCGTTTCCAGGTATTTCTAATTGTTGCATAGCCTCCGAAGCTGATAAGTCTGCAAACCAATCATCCCGGAGATTCACAAACTTGCTAAAATTTTTAGCATCAATCATTTTCAACTGAGTGGATCCGAAATAAGGTTCACTAACATCATAGGATGGTTGTTTTTCTGAAGCTTCGAGAATTCCCCCCCCTCCATCATCATCTTTGGATCCAATTCTCCCATTCCTCAAGTTAAATTGATAGTTAAATCCACTAAAATCAAGGCTTTCTGATTCACTCCAAAGAAGATCGAACAGTTCAGATGGTGATTTGGATTGAAATTCTTGAGACCAAAAGTACATCCGAAATCCATCTGCAGTATCAATTGTATGCATTTGATCTTGATATTCCAACTCGGTACTTTCAATTGTGGATGCCATTACCATAAAACTCAAGGACATAGCAACAATGAAGACAAGACGGAATGAACGAGCTTGGTTGCGAATAATACTTTTTGATGTGAAGACAGATATTTGCTTATTGAATACTCTGCTTATTCTGGAAATTAAATTCCCAAATACTTTGACATTTCGACATAGCAACTTAACAGTTCCATAAATTAAAGCAAATGGTGCTAAAGGAAGCAATATTGTCGATATTGTAAGGAATAAGGAGACGAATGGGTTGTAAGACGAAATAGATGGCATTACTCCATATTCATAAATGGGTGGTTCGGGGTTGATAATTCCTTGGGTAAAGAGGGCAACTAAAATCGGGATAATTCCGAGTAATAATACGGCAACATCGCGCTTTTTCTTTGGTAATTCATTTTGGCTAGATTCATGATATTTTTGAAGCCCATCTATTGGTTTCATGGTTGAAAAATCTTTTAAAGGTTTTCGAACTGAGAGAAGGGAAATAGTAATGGCGCCTCCTAAACCAACTAGCCAAGTTGTCCATGAAATTGATCTTCCTAGAAGTGTATCAGTTAGTAACATTCCAAATAATTTTCCAGCGAGAGCATCTGGAAAAATTTGATTCAATACCAAAGAAGAGGTCAAATTACCACCTATGATCCCTAAAAATCCTCCAAATATTCCAATAATAATTGCCTCCATGTAGAACATAAAGGTTAATTGGCGGGATAATCCTCCTTTTACCTTCAAGAGTGCTAACTCCCGTCTACGTTGCTGATAACTGAGCACCCAATTAGTTTTGCTTAAATACCAACCAAGAAGTAAAACAGGTAGAGATATGATCAAGAAAATACCCTGAAATATCAAAATACTTCGCATCACACTTGAAATGGACTCTCCAATCTGATTGGATAATGATTGAATTACCGATTCCCCTATAACAGATATCCGTGTTTCCATCTTAGTAATATAGGATTCGAGTAAATTGGGATTAATTTTTGCAAGCACACTGTGATCAATCAAAATACCATAACGAACAGATGCTTCTTGTTCCTGATAGTAATTGTCTCCAGCGTTTTCCACTGAAGTTTTTATCTCTGAAATTAGGTAATTCGCAAGATCATCTTTCAAGTAGGTAAGGTTTCCAAGAAGTATGACATCATCATCCCCGATATATGTTCGACCCCATTGATTACCAAATAAATATCCAAAAGCATCCCTATCTGGAACGGTATAAATCCCAATTATTGGTATTCCTTGCACTTCTGCAGTATGATTGGTAGAAGTTTGCTTCTCCTCCTCATAATTCCAGCTTTGATAGAAAAATCCTAACGAAAGTGAATCATTAGCTTTTAAATTATATTTTTTAGCCGTTTTCGAGTCTAAATAAATTCCTTGTTGTGAAAAATCAAAAGTATCATTGAATCCAATAACATTCTCAAATCGTTGAGAAATTGTCACATCTTGGAAAATATTAGATGAAATTCCACAAAAATAGGTATTATTAAAAAATGAATAATCCATTCCACCCCATTCACTGTGAGAATTCAAAATAGGATTCCAATCGATAGTAGAATTACCCGGTTGCAAGTACGTCTGATAATAATTAAATTGTGATTGAGCGAAAGCGGCTTGAAATTCTTTGATTCCTTGTTCACTGTCATTAAGTCCATTCAAAACTTGTAAAACTTCTGTGTAATTCTTATTCCTACTGGAAACTGCAAAATCCACTTTGATTTGATCAAGTTTTTCTTCAATCATATAGGTGGCCATAGAATTAGATGCTACCATCACCCCTGAGATCAACATGATTGAAATAATGATTCCCGAACTGATTAATAAGGAACGGGTTTTATTTCGGCCAAGACTGTGCCGTAAGTAGTTGAAGATCATTTTATCATCAATTTTTTTTTAATCACTCTATCATGAGTTTTAAAATGATAATATGGATCTTTACTAAATATACCAAGCATTGATACACTCAAAAAAAAGTGTTCTAATATGTGAAACATGTTCCTAAACTGAAAAAGTGTTTGAAGTCTTCCAAAAAAAAAATCAATTGCATAAAAACTCCAACCATATGGTATTGAATAATTCTTATGATTACATATAGTCGCCTATGAAAATATTGGCAAACGTTTTTGTGTATAAAACCCTAAATTAAACTATGGAAAACCACTCAAAGGCAAACCATAAAATTCAAGAAGATCCATTAGCGATTCCAAAACGGAATTTTAATAAAATGCTATCTATTCTCTTTTTACTTTTTCTATTAGCGGTATTGTATATCGCTGCAATGTTAAATAAATTCCTATATGGTATGTGCATACTAATCCCTTTTATATTTCTTGTAAGACCCGAAAGAGAATCTAAGAAATCCAATTCCCTTAAAATCTTTAAAAAGACAATTTTTTGGATCGGCTTGTCAATTGTAATTTGGAGTATTCAATTTGGAATTATGATTTTTATTCTTGAAGTTTTTGCAAATTATCCTTATACAATAGGTGATTGGGGAATATTGTTGTATCTTATATTTCCATTTGTGACAATTGTAATTGATTTAATAATCGACAAATCTATCAAGTATTTCCATGAAACCAAAATAGGTAATCAATATTTAGGATGGAAAAGCGGGGGAAAATCTTTTATTGAAGCAAAAAACATTGTTAACATGAAAACGGAAAATATTTGGAAAATCGCAGGCTCTATTTTAGCGCTTTTATTGCTTTCAACGGGAATACTTACAGCAGAAACTATGATAGTTTTTGAAAATGGATACAAAGAATATTCTACGGAGATAGATGGTCTAAAAGGGACATTAATGGTAAGTAATCAACAAGAATGGGCAAATCAATCAGCTATAGTATTTCGAATAATGGTGCGAACTGAAGGTGAAATGCAAGGTAGAGTTAAAGACGTAAAATTAAATTCTGCTTTCAATGAATTCTCACAAAATTATACTGACGAATTTTCGACTCTTCCCTCGTCTGTGCATTTTATAGTAAATTTACCCAATGAAGATGGAATTTTGAAAATAATGACACAATCTATATCATTCGAAGGCGAAATTGTTGTGCTTTTAAGTATAGGTGATGATATTACAAGAATTGTCCATCATATCAAAGTAAATTACAGGTTACAAGATCCTTTTGAATTATCTCTCTTCATAATATTAATTCCCTTGGAAATATTTTTTGTAGTATTGATTGTGAAGAAAATTAAAACTCATCTCATTTTCAAACAAATCAAAAGCAAATCAACAAACTATAAACCTCGATTACTCTCTAATTAAATCTTTTTTCCATTTTTTTATCTAACTTCATTTATCTTATAGCTAATTTTTTAATAGAAAAATACATAATTATGGATATTATGATTTTAGCCGAAGAAGTCCTCCTTCTTGCTTTGGATGATGAAAGTGGTAAACTGAGTGGAACTTCTGCTCCTTACATTAATTATGCCATTGCCGGAAGTTTGTTAACCGATTTAGCCTTAATGGGGAGAATAGCCTTTGAAACGATGAAAAAAGATAAAATTGTTGTCCAAATTATCGATGATCAATTAACCCAAGATCCCCTTCTCGATAAAGCTTTGATTATCATACAAGAATATTCAAAAGAGCGCAAAATAGATAAAATTGTTCATCTTTTAATCCGGAAATATTCTGAATTTCGTGAAGGGCTTTTTTCACGATTAGTCGAACAAGGTATTTTGGAACGGGTTGAGAAACTACGTTTAAAGATATTCAAATATGTTCGACATCCCGTTATTAATCCTTCTCCCAAAGATGCTATTTTGGTTGACATTCAAGATTTTATTGTAGATGATAAGCATCCTTCGGATCGTATTGTGGGTTTATTGGCGATCATTGGCGCTACTGAGATGATTGGAACTGTATTTGCAAAGGAATATCGAAAGAGGGCTAAGAAAAAAATCCGTGCCATCATCGATTCAGACCTTATAGGTTCTCATTTGAAATCGATCATTCAATCGATCCATGCTGCTGTTGCTATAGCGGTCATCACTTCCAGTACGGCTGCAACAAGTTCAATTCATTAAAGAAATCTGCTTTTTTTAGGTTTTCTTCCATCAAATAACTTTGAATGATAAGACTTTTATGTGAATAAGGAGTCTTTTTCTCTATGTTAATAGGTGAAGAAATCATTCTAATTGCAATAGATGGCACAAAAGGAACTCTCAATAAAGATGAAATCCCGCACTTCAAGTATGCAGTTACTGGAGCTTTATTAAAGGACTTAGAACTGCTCGGTAAAATCCGGTTTGGTGTGAATAAAAAAAATGATATTATGATTGAAATTATTGAGGATTCACCTCCCACTGATCCTTTACTTGCCCAAGTTTTGCAAATTATCATAGATTATCCCAAAAAGAAAAAAGTCTACAAAATTGTTGAGCTGCTGAATAAATATCATTCTGATTTTTTCCCACAATTGATAAATCGATTAGTTGAACACGGTTTTATTAAAAAAATAGAGAAAAAACGATTGCTAATTTTTAAGGAATTGCAATTTTCCCTAACTCAATCAAGCATTATGTCTGAAATTTATGACACACTTCAAGAAATCAATTCATCCATCCAATCCTCATCAATTCATGCAATTTCGTTGTTAACCTTAATAAAAGCAACGAAACTCAGCCAGAACTTATTCAACCAGCATAATATACTCTTCAGTAATTCCGATTTTACTGAATTGCTTCAAACGGATATGTTAGCATATTATTTAAATCGCTTCTTAGAAGCATCTGAATGGGGTGATTTGGCGGTTAGAGTTATAACAAGTTAAAATCACCAAAAAAAGATTGAATTAGAAACAAGTTGTAGAAATTATGTGGTTTGTTTCCATTGCAAAGATGATAACCGACCTAAAAAGATGATCATTCCAATGCCATATACTACGTTTAGTGCAAAAAATACAGGTATTTCTCGGATTAATCCTAGCACTATCATTGTGATAATGCAAAAGAAGTAGGAAAACATATAATACGCTAGAGAATAAACGTTTGGAAGTTTTGAAGTAGCACGTTTATTATTCTTTACCATATAAAATATTAATATTAAAATCGAACCAAAGTATTGAAGGACAAAAAATAACCATATAAAGGACGGTGCAAATCTCAAGATATTTAAAAACACAAATAGTAATCCTTCTGCAAGTATCACCGTAATTGTTATTCGTAAAAGAAGATATTTCCAAGGACTTGATTTTTTACTGTTTTGATCCTTATTCCCACTTATTTTTGCATAGATCTTATCAAAAAGATGCAGAATGATAGAGCTAAAGAATATCACACAAAACCATCCATAAAAATTACCATAACCTATTCCTAAGAGAGATGTTGTAGTTATAGTTGAAACGATGGGTTCATCCGTCCATATCCAAAATCCTCCATCCAACCGTATTGCAACAACATCTAAAAATAGATCTACTGAAACAACAAATACACTTTCAAAAAGAGTGCGAATGAAAATAGGCAAGTTGAAGCATTCACTGATTTGATGGGATGTTTCAAGTAAAATTCCCCAAGCTAATCCAATCACAAGAGGGATATTATTAGGAAATATTCCGACTTGTAAAATAAATTCTTGGCTGTAAGTGTAAGCTTGAGTTAAAAATACATTTACAAATTCAAGAACTACACCAAAAATAGCTCCTGTAATCAAAGTAGAAAATTGTAGATATTTTTTTTTTTGAATTAGCAAAATTACCTCAATTGAAAAGTAAAGAAGAACACTCAGTTCAAAAAAGGATGTCCAAAATTTCATAATCACATACTTAATAGAAAGAGATGTAATAAAATGTTTAGAATTCTGAAGGAATTGAATGTTTCTGAATTTCACCAAATGAACCATCAGATCAATTTTCAATCATATGGATGCCTTTGTAATCATATTATTACATAGGATATCGTTTATTTCATCGGTGTGCTATATATCAATTAGAGAGAAATTCTCTCTATCTTACATGGGTTTTCGTCGTAGGAGACAAAAATCAGCGTAAATAAAAATACAGTGGTATTTAGGTAAAAACTATATGATATGGCATGAAATAATCTATTCAATTTGTGTGGGGGCGCTCATTATGGGTGTAATCTTGACTCTCCTGCTGATGATTCTGTCTGCATCTAATTTATCAAATTCTTCTTCGGATTCAATAGAACATTCTGAGATGGATTCTGAAGTAGATTCAAGTGTTGAAACAGATCACGGGACCCATCTTGATCACGATTCTGATATAGATCACGATAGTTTTGATCATGGCTCAGATATTGATCACGATAGTTTTGATCATGGCTCAGATATTGATCACGATAGTTTTGATCATGGCTCAGATATTGATCACGATAGTTTTGATCATGGCTCGGATATTGATCACGATAGTTTTGATCATGGCTCGGATATTGATCACGATAGTTTTGATCATGGCTCGGATGTTGATCATGATACTCATCTTGAGAATGATGATGGTTTTAACTCTGATTCAGAGTTAGGTTTGGATATGGATGTAGGGTCAGCTGGTTCAGTGTCTGATATGGTGAATTATTCTACCAACACCCCAACTTCCTTGGTCTTTTCCTTATATCTACTTTGGTTTGGAACTATGGGAACTTTTACCTATAATCTAATTTCTCTAAAGATAATCTGGCTCATTGTTGTTTTACTCGTACCTGTGGGTATAACCAAGATCGTGAGTAAAGGGTATGAAAGTCTTGCAAAAAATCGTACATACCGGGTTCGCGTACAAAATGAACTTTTGGGTCGAGAAGCATTGGTAAAGATTGCTGTGGATCAAAATGGGGGGGTTATTTCGCTAAGAACAACTGAATCAGTTCAACAAATTGGTGCCCAATCGCTTTTTCCTTTATCATATTTTTATCCTGGTGACACCGTGTATATTTGTGCTTACGAAAATGGAATGTATTATGTTGATTCCAATGCTCAAAATGTAAAACTCTCTTATGCTAAGAAAGGAAAAAAAAATGAAAACAAATCATCTATCTCAAAAATCAGCAATTTTCATCAAGCGACGATTTCACGCCAACGCTGATTTTTTTTTAATAAATCAAATTAATATATTAGAAATAAAAAATAAATTACTCTAATCGGAGAAAAATCAAAATTATGGCATTAAATCCTGGAATAGTCGCAATTGTGGCTGGAATTGTTGCGACAATTGTCGTCTTTGCGTTATTTATAGCAAGTCGATACCGTAAGTTTAAGACAAACGAATATGTAATCCATCTACGAAATGGGGTTGTTAAGTCAGCAGGTCGTGGGGGAAAAATCATCAAGGCTCCTTTAATTGATGAAATCATTGTAATCCCCACCACAACACGCAAAACTCTCTTGAATTCTTCGGAAAAAATCTTATCCCGTGAGTATCAAGATGTAAAAATTTCTGCAATTTTATATTGGCGAGTTTCAGATCCTTCAATTGCCTTTAATGCTGTTGTCTGGGATCGCAATTCAAACGATTATGTTGAGCGCGTTTTGAGCACTGCAACTGAAGCAATTATCAGAACGACTTGTGCAAGCCTCACTATTGAAAAAATCTTGTGTGATCGTACTGAAATTATTAAAATGATTTCTGACCAACTTCTCAACTTAACCAAAGATTGGGGTATTGTGATTGAAAGTTTAGAAATTATTGAAGCTCAAGTCTTGGATGCGGATCTAAAGGACAACATGGAAGCAGTCAAAAAAGTGCAGGAAAAGCAAAAAGCCAAAATGTCTGCTGCCACCTCGGCAGAAATTTACAAGTTAAAAGAAATTGATGTTCAACGCCAAGCGGATCTAGCTAATAAAGAGTTAGCTATTCAAATCCAAGAACGTGAAATGCGAAGGGCAGAAATTGAAGCCGAAAGTTATAAGAAGTCCATCTTAATCCGAGCTGAAGCCGATGCCGAGGCAATTAAACTTAGGCGTTTAGCGGAATTTCAAGCTGATGCTGAAGGAATTCGTATAAAAATGGCTGCCGAAGCTGAGGGAATTCAAAAGCAAGTCGATGCTTTAAGTTCTGCCGGAGAACAATTTATGTCTTTGAAACTTATTGAACAATTACCTGAAGTCTTCTCGCATCTTAGCCCAGATAAAATGATTGTAATGGGGGAAGGAAACCAAGGGTTCAATGGCATCATCCAATCCGTTCTTCCTTTATTACAAATTCTTCCTGAATTTAACAAACAGCTGAATGAAGGAGCAAAATCAAATAAAAAGCCTATTATGGATTCATTGAAAAAAATCGGAGCCGTTTAAAACAAGATGACTAAGAACGCTTCCGATCAATCCAAATTCATTTATTATGAGTATTCATTACAAAAGGATCAGAAAAAATCCACAATCATTCAAAACATAGAAACTATGGGCTGGAAATTTCAACAATGCATTGTACCAGAACATCTCAAAAATACAGTTGGATACGTTTTTACAAAACCCAAAATTGTCTCTCAATAGTTTTTTTTATCAAATCTGAGGAAACCACCATGATCCGAACTCTTTGTCATTTCATGACTGCAACTGCTGATAGAACTGCTATTATTGCAACTATCTCCCAATTTCAAGCCCAAGGCTGGGATTTTGTCACTGTATATACCGAAGGAAATTATAAATTGCATGGTTATATCTTTCAGAAATCTCCTCCTTCCTAATCCTTTCAACCAACCATTTTAATCACTCAACTAAAAAAAGACCCATATCTCAACCCTATATATACAACCCAACCCAAAAACCCACAAAACTGAGACTTCTGTCAAGGTTGGAGTGTCTCTTCGGAGACATTTCTTTTTTTTCTTTCTTTACTTAAAAAAATTTCTTCAAAAAGGCAAAAAATTACCGCTTTCTGAAAGAATCCTGTGTTTAATACGCTTTCTTTATTATCTCCAAAAATAAATAAATGCATCTTGCTTCAATTGTATCATAATGATTTTTTCAAAATCAAAAAGAAAAGAGAAAATTCTCCTATTTTTGATCTTTGGAATAAGCTATTTAAACAATATCTCCCTTTTTCCAACAAATAATGATGCTTCGTATCCAACATCGGTCTTTAATCCACCTCAATCTGCAGATAACAACACGATCCTATATTGTAACATGGAAAATGATAATTTTGACTCTATGGATAAAAATGGCGTTATAAGAGGGACTTGGTCCTATATGACACCACTTGCACTAAGTGGGACTACTTCTCTTAGTCTAAATTGGGATGCTACTCTATATTGGGATCTTGAAAAATCAATTCCGGAAGGAACAATAGAATGTTTATTTCGACCAACAGGGCTTTCACCTTATTCTAATACTTACATTTTCCAAATTTTGACTGAATCCGAAATAGCCCTTTCTCTATTTTATCGACCAGAAGGTGCTTTAGTTGTGGGATATTATAGTGGAAATGTTTATAAAAAGGTCATTGCGCCAATTATTTTGGAAGATGATAAAATTTATCATATTGCATGTTCGTGGGGATCAAACGGTATTGGAATTTGGGTAAATGGAAATCAATTAATATTAGATGAAAAAATTACATCAATTTTGCTTACTACTGCTCGGTATTACGGGCTTGGTGTTATAAAAAAGGATTTTGATCCACCAACAGCATTCGGTGACTATGATGAATTTAGACTCAGTAATATTCAAAAAACTTTCTTCTCCAGTGAATTTACAGAATTATCTGATATTGTTATACCTTCAAATTCTTCAGAAATAGTTGAATCGTTACCTTTTTTTAATGAAAGCAGTGTACCGATCATTGTTGGAATTATTGTTGCCTTGCTTGTTATTTCTGTTAAAGGAAAAAGGTTTTTTAAGAAATCTCAAGTAAGAACGAATGGAAAAAAACGTGATAAGGAGAATCAAAATCAAAAAAAGAAGATAGATCCTCACGATCCTGTTGTATTTCAAAAATTTTGTTCCATTTTGGTGTTATCTCATAATATTGACGTTGAATTGGTCGCAGAAAGCCTTGGAATAACCGAAAAACAACTACAAAATAATCTCGAAATTTGGAAAGAAAAAGTATCATTTGAGATGAGAGGTGAAACCATCTCGTTAAATCGCATGAATGATTATTTATCCGATCTTGATGCTCATTTTCTAGATTGGGAATTAGGTTCGCATCAAAGTAAAAAAAAAATAAGTTTTTATGAGATCATGATTCTTCAGCAATTATTTTTTGAGTGGGGAAGGACAAATCTTCTGGAAAAAGGCGACTAATGGCAAGTAAAAATACATTAAGGGAGAGCATAATTAACCATTGCCACGTAGGGCCTCCAAAAGCGCTGAATAAAAGATAAACGCCAACAAGTTCCACAATTACGAGTGCAAATTTCAATGGGTGATGCATATGTCGGGATTCACTTGGAGTTTTCCAATAAATAATGGAGATTGCGATAAACACGAGAACTGCTGAAATAGTATGTCCCATAAACGAAAATGTTGCTCCAATAAAATGCATGAATCCTGATATATTGGGATTCGGCCATACACCATCAAAAATACCTACGAAAGCAACACAAATCATGCTCAATTCAAAAGTAACCCAGAGAATTGCCGCATAAATTTTCGAAACTTTCGAAAATTGTCGATAAAGATACGAGTTCCAGCCTGTTCCTATTATGGGAAAGGCACAAAATCCAAATAAAAAGACCCATGCTCCAATATTCCCTTCCATGCGTCCCCCTCCCAATCCACTAATATAATTTTGAAATGGAATGTAACGCCAGCTATCATCAACCCATATTGGTCGGAGTGCCCACGCTATTAAAAGTGTCCCTAAAAATTGACCAATCAAAACAGGGCATAAGCGGTTTTTCCAAAAAGCATGATCGAAATTTCCCCCTAAGAAATCCTTCAGTTTCATTGTAATCCTTCCCTGTGTTTACTATCGCTCTTAAAGATTATAAAAAATATGAATTTGAAGAATTTAGAAAAGTCATGGCGGGATGATTTTTAATCGCTAGGATACATATGGAAGATGTGGAAATAATTAATTTGGAATGCCATCTTTATATTATGTGTAAGAAATAAAAAAAATGAGGGATTTTAGATCACAACTTTACAAGAAATGTATACGCCCAATCCTGTGAAATTCCAAAAAATTGCATCTATCCTGCAAGATTTCTTTAAAAAATACGTTTTTTCAATAAAAAATTGCTTCCTTTTGCAGATTCGAGAAAATTATGAAATCTATCGAATTCTGGGTGATTTAGAAGGGATGGATATACAGCTACAACTTTCTTTGCCGTTTAATGAAGCAGAGCAAGATTTATATGATTTAAGTTTTGTAATTTGATAATGAAGCCTTCATTTCCCCTACTTTTCCCTTTTAGCTTATTTCAAATTTTGCCTTAAATAACAAGAATTTGGGCAACTACCAGATTATGATCGCTATAGGGGCGACTGTAGCCATAATAATCTTTTGGAATATCGAAATTTTCAATAATTATAGGGGGATGGATTTTTCAATGCGATGTGTTTTGATATAAATCAATTGAAGGAAATAAATACGTGCTACACCAAAAATAAGTAAAGACTAAGAAAAATTCTTTGAAAACCTGTGGAAATTGAAATAGGGTAGACTATATTGCGGAATCTAAACACATTGTTACTTTTTGGAAGTGTATTTTAAGTCTTTATGCTGGACATATTTTTCTAATAAAACTATAAAAATTTAATTTTTCCAAATGTTTTTATACTATTTTAGCTACTATCAAATTGATAATAGTGGTGATAGTATATTAGGTTAGGAACAAAAGAAGATTATCCGAACTGGATCAAAAAGGAGATAAAACAACTTGAAAATGGTTCCCTTCGATTCATTCTTCTCAATATAATCAAACAATCTCAAAATTCTGGTGGAATTTATGGATATGGGATTGCTAAATCAATCCTTGAACAGACTCAAGGTGAAATTGATGCTTCAAATGCTACCTTCTATGCCATTTTACGAAGGATGGAACAAGATAAACTAATTTTTTCAGAGTTAGGGGAAAGTAAAGAAGGTCCAATAAGGAAACATTACTTCCTAACTGAATTAGGATTTACCGCTTATAATATTTTGAAGCTAAATTGGGATTATTTCTATGAAATAATCCAAAAAGTGAATAAAAATACGGAGGAATTACAATGAGCCATGAAATTACAACTGTAAAAGAATACTTAAAGATAATTGAAGAAGGTCTGCATGAATTTTCAGATAAGAAATTGATAGTCCAAGAATTAAGGGATTATATTTGGGATCTTGCAAATGATATTGGCCTATCTTCAGGAAAAGATCATTCGGAATGTTTTAAATTAGCTCTGAAGGATCTGGAAGATCCTATAAATCTGGTTACCCAATTTAAACAAGAAAATCTCCTTTCCTCACTTGATTATTCTCCCCTTATTGTACAAAAGAAAATTAGCAAGAAAAAATGGGGGATATTTTCTGTCTTCACACTTGCTTTTGTTTATATTTTGATCCGAATTGCAAATTTTGCTGCATTTCAACCTGGATTTATCCTAAGAAACTCTTTTATAGTTTTTCTTATTGCGATTTCTGTTATTGGGTTAATTTATCTTATAGATGATCAGGCAATTAAGCATCAAAAACAAAGAATTCGACGAATATTTAGTAAAAACAAAGAAGATGCTTATATCCATATTGGTAAAAGAATGATCCCAATTGGATATAATCAATTGATGAAGACCATTCGTTTTATCCTTGCAAGTATGTTTTTACTTTTTGTCATTGTAGTAATAATTTTAGATCGCATGACAAATTTTAGCTGTAATTATCAATATTTCATTGCAGAGAATATGATTATTTGCTTTATCGCTCTTCTTATTATGAGTGCTAGCATGGTTCTGTTCAATATCAAATCATTATGGTTTAAGGGGACCATTCCAATTCAATATTTTAGTTTAGCAAATTTAATTATTAAATTGGTGTGTTTGACTGGAGTTCTTTATTATTACCCTCTTAATTTTGAACATCTGAATTCGTTAACTGATCAGAATATCCAATCGGTATTAATTCTGATCCTTGGGTGCTTTTTTTTGAATATAGTTAACTTGCTCTATCAAATTCTAGCTTTATACTTACAAAAAACTCGTAATCTACAAAATCAAGGAGAATTTAAAGATGAATAAAGACACACACACTCAAAACGCCTTATTGAAGTCCTTTCTTTTTTTTAGTATATCTTTTATATTTGGTTACTGTTTAACCATCATTTTTCATGAGTATGGTCATGCATTGCTGAATCAAATGTTTGGGAAGACTGAATTTACTTTATTTTATAGCCCATTTGGAAAATCTGCTGTCGAAACTCGGGATGATTATTCATCCCTCTCCATTACTCAGCAAACATTAATCTATGCAATGGGGCCGTTATTTGACATTATCTGTTCAACCTTAATTGCATTTCCTATGTGGCGGACATATAAACAGAAATACCTTCCCTTTTTAATGTGGAATGGTTTATCCTTTATGGGACAAGGTATCGGAATCTTGATGGATGTGATTGATCGTGATAGTCCTTGGGGGGCACAAACAGATGGTGGGATGATTTTAAGTTTAACTGGTATATCACCGGTATTCTTATTTTCCATTAGTTTGCTTAGCGTAATCATTGGATGTGTTTTGCTTTCTTTGATCTTACCGCTAGTTGGAGTTTCGAAAACTGATTCCATTTTAAAAATTTCATTAATTTTTCTGCCAGGGATGGTATTCTATTTTTCCTTGACAACGATCTATGCATCAATATTTGATGAAAATCGATTAGGGGAAAGAAAAGGACAATTAATCTCAGCTACATTGCTAACCATTTTTTTAACCGTAATATATAAGCCATTGTATCGAATTTACTACAAATTATATCCTGTTGAAACCCAAATTGTCAAAAAACAAAATTTCATAGCGGCCTTTAGCTTGATGTCAGGAATCATGTTGTTTATGTGGTTAATTAGTGAATCCTCATTTGCACTTATATCTGCTTCGATTTTTTGCATAACACTCTTAGCGATTATTGTAGTTTGGAAATTAGGTGCTGAATAGTAAATATAGAAAAAATTGGTAGAGTTTTTTTACATCTTTATTTATTTTTATTTTATTATCGGGCTATTTATTAATAGAACCAACTACTTCTAGCAAGATCCTAGGATGATCGGTAAAAATGCCATCCACTCCCCACTCAAGCAAGCGTTTCATAGCTTTTGCTTCATTAATTGTCCAAATGTGGACTGCGATACCCATATGATGGGCAAAGATAACAAATTCGGGCTTCACGATTTGTAGAAAAAGGTATCCTTCTGGAATTTGAAGAGCATAATAGGGAAGCAGTTTCCCAAATACCTCCTTTTGATTACGATCAATATCATCTGGGTTTACGGGATTATTATTTTGAATTATCTCGGGGTGTTTACGAATCCAAGATTTTGATTTTCGCCAAAAAGATAGAACTTCCCGAGATCCTGCCCCAGTAGGGATTTTTGAATTTTTCCGGAAGAGACGGATCTGTCCTTGATGAAATGAACCAACCATCACTCGCTCTTCTACCTCTAAATCAGCTAGTTTTTTTGCGAGTAACTCTGGAGCTTTTGGATTTTTGCTCTTTATATCTAAATTGAATCGAACATCTGGAAATGTCGGGAGAATTTCATCGATTGTATGGATGTGATAACCTTTTCCTCGAAATGGATGCGGATTGTCGGGAGTGCCCGAGAAATGAAATCCTGTATCGAGTTTTTTTAATTCTTCAACCGTATAATCTGCAATCAACCCTGTTCCATCGGTAGTGCGATCCAATTTATCATCATGGAATAAAACAAATTGCCCATCTTTAGTTAAATGGGTGTCGGATTCAATACAATCGACATTCAATTTATAGGCATCTTCAAAAGACGCTAAGGTATTTTCAGGGACATTGGCACTATCTCCCCGGTGGGCCATAACCAAGGGACGATAATTTTTTACAAAGGGAATCCGTGATATTTGCCACATGATATTTTCTCTCTGAATGTATTTTGCCCTAATAAAAAATAAAACTTTCTAGTAATATCTAATGTCGCAAGCATTTCATCAATTCTTATAAGGGTTCAAAAATGGTGTTAATTATGAATTTAAGATCTGAACTGTCTTTACCCGATGTGGTATCCCTAACACAGCAATTCGTTCGACTTGAAACTGAAAACAACCATGAAGATCGAATGGGACATGTGATTGAAGATTTACTTAAACCTTTTGGGTTTCAATTTTTAAAGCATGAACTCTCCCCGGGAAGAACAAATTTATTTGCATTGTGGGAACCTACTTCATTGGCGAAATTAATTTTGTTTTCTGGACATATGGATACTGTTCCTGGATACAATGAAAATATTTCAGATCTGGCGGAATTGAAAGACGATCGTGTCTATGGGCGTGGTACGTGTGATATGAAAGGGGGTATTGCGGCATATGTTGTTGCTTCTTTACAATTTCTTCAACAAAATCAAGAAATTCTTCAAGAAAACCAGAAAGGAATTCTTCTTGGATTCACAGTTGATGAAGAGGATGGATGTCAAGGAGTAGATCACCTTGAAGAATTACCGGAGATTTTGCAACTCTTCAAAAGGGTTTCTTATTGTATTTTAGCAGAACCTTCCATGATGCAATTACATATTGGCCATAAAGGAATAAATCGCTATGAAGTTACCTTCAATGGAAAAGCTGCACATTCCAGCGTTCCCGAGCAAGGAATTAATGCGATATATATGGCGACCGAATATATCCACAATTTACGGGATTATTTCCAAGAACTTCAAGAAATTTCTTCACCTATTGGAAATCCAAAACTTTCTGTTGGGACTATCAAAGGGGGGTCTGCTACCAACGTAGTACCCGCTCAGTGTGTTTTATCGATTGATCGTCGTTATGTTCCTGGTGAAAATCCTGTGGAAGATGAGATGAGATTCAAATCGATGGCTAAATTGATTGATCCACATGTGATATTTGAGTCGTCGGTGGTTGGATGGCCTTATTATTTACCGGATGGGGAGAAAAATCCGTTAGTCTTGAAGTTATCATTATTATTGGATAATGCTCCTTGGGGCCATCTACCGGCGTATACCGAAGCAGATCTGTACTTTCGGAAATATCATATTCCCACCATAATTTTGGGGCCGGGTGACATTAACCAAGCTCATAAAACACCCGAATACATTTCTATTGCACAATTGCATTTAGCTGTTACTTACTACACGCGCATTATTGAAGATTTTGTTAACAAATAAGGAAGAAAACTCATGGGGCTTAAAGGATTAATGTTAGATATGGATGGTACTCTTATCCATTTTCAGATTGATTATAGCCTGGCTCGAGCACGGGCACGCGAAATCTTAGAACGTTATGGCTATCCTCCCAAATTTACAGAAAAAAATTTTGTATTAGAAATGGTTGAAATAGCAGGAAAATTTTTTCAGTCTTCTTTGAACTACTCTGCGGAAAAAATTCAGATGATCAAGAAGAAAGTTGATGATTCAGTTGCTGAAATTGAGCGCGAAGCATCTTTTTTAGCCAGACCACTTAATGGGATTGAAAAGATGTTAGAATTTGCAAAAAAAAGTGAATTAAAACTTGGCATTATTACCTTGAATACCACTTCTAATGCTCTTTTATCTTTAAAAAATGCGGGATTAGCTCCCTATTTTCAAAGTTCGGACTTAATTATTGGACGGGATCGAACTTCCAGACCTAAACCCCATGTTGCACATGCTCATACTTTATTAGATCGGATGAAATTGGCACCCTCAGATGTATGTTTGATTGGTGATCATCCAAGTGACATAGAGACTGCAAACAAAGTCAACTCTCGTTCAATAGCAATAATCTCAGAAAAGCATCCTCTAAAAGAATTTAAAACTCTTCATTCAGCTCCCCAAGAAAATCCCTCACCTTCTATAATATCAATTTTACAATCTTTTATTGAAGAATAAGTCAAATTTGATTGTCTATTTAATTTTTATTGAAAGATCGCATTTTTTTTAGGGCCTGCTTAGTCAATTCATTAGAAAGACTTCTTAATGATTTTCTATCCTGATTTTGAATTGCTTCATCTATTTCGGTATTAATTTGATCTTGATCCTTATCAGATTGATGACTGGATTCAATTCTAATCTCATTATTTTTGAATAAAGACGTAGATTTTAGTGAAAATCGTGTTTGGTTTTTCCGAATTTCATCTTGATTTTTCATGTAAAAACACCCCTTTTATATAAAATCGAGCCTACATATTTATAGATTCACATTTCAACGTAGCAAATTACGAAGATTTTCATCAATAGTTGAAAAAATTTGAACAAATTTCATCAGAAAAATTACAAAAACGTCAAATTTGAAGTAAAAGTAAATTGAAAAAAGTTCGTTTAGTTTCGATTTGATTGTCGAATCCAGATGTTGGTTATTTCCTTTGCAATCGTTCGGATTTTCATGGAATCTTTTCCTAGAAGTGCGGATGCAATTTCTTCATTAAGTCTTTTATTTTGTTTTTGAAACAAGTCTTCAACGTTTGAATTATTCATTATTGTCTGGTTTTTATCTTTCCTTAAAATATGCGAGATTTTAAAATTCATCTATATCAAAGATCTTATTTTAAAATCCCCATCTAAAAGGATTTAATATTCTAATATTATCGTCGTACTATAAAGAAGGGAAAAAGAAATGTTGCTAAAAAAAAATGTATGTTCAAAAATGTTCCGAACTAATCTTGTGGGGTGTCTATTTCTTCAACAAGGCGTTCACCAGCAACACATTGATCTAAACTGTGAACCACGCAATTCATTGAAACGAGCACATCATTAATTTCATCGTAATCTAAACTGCTACCTTCAATGACAATTTTCACGCCTTGAGTGAGACGATCCATCGCTGTAACGGTGATGTTCACTCCGCTGATATGACTTTCAACACACTTCTCAATTAGCTCTTCGCAAACCAAATTTATTTCAGGATCATATGCTTTTAATATGTCTAAAACAAGTCTGAGTATAGTCTTCTTACCCATAAGAATATCTATGAAGGATTGAATTTAAATTTTGAAATAGCTTCCAAAAAATGCCGACACTTTATTTTCCTTAAATTAATCGAATTAAGGGGTCGAGTTTCAGAGAACTTGTTTTTGATTCAAGAATTTTTACTACAATAGCATCTATAAATAGAAAGCTTTTGATCGAAAAGTATTGAAAAAGAGTTTAAGATTTGTGAAAAAAAAATGAATGAGAAATCGCGTAGATTTAGTAAGTTTTTGATCAGCAGCAGTCTGGGGGTTTTAGTGGTTTTGACTCTTCTTAATTTGGCCATGTTTGGGCAATCGCAAGTGAATATGGTTTCACGGGCTGATGATATCCAAGTATTTACCAAAGAATTCGATTATGGAGAAGCTAATCTTGTTCTTGAAAATTACTTAGAAAATTCCGAAGAAGATTATCGGTATGCCCGAATTGGGATTGAAATGCGTTCAACTGAGGATGTTTATGTTATAGGTTTAATCGATTATGATTTGACCTTTTCGATAGATGGGTTACAAGTTTTTTCTCAAAAAAAACCCATTTATGGATATTTCTACCAAGATTTGATTGAAGATGTTAAAATTGAACCGGGTGAACATCTTTCTGTGAAAGGTACTGTGAATGCATATTTTGTGATAGATGGAGATATTGAAACGGTACAATTTTCCATTGAAATGAATTATAGCATGGAATTTAGTCCTTTATACGAAGAATTACCCTTAGCGTTAATTGTCACTCTGGCTGAAGTGTTATTATTTTTAACCAGTGCATCTTTATTGTTTTTAGGGCAGCAATGGAATGAAAATAGGAAGGTTAATGGCCAAAAATGGGGAAAAATCCTAATTTTACCCCAATTAGTTCATAATTATCAGTAATCTCCATTTTTCTGAATTTTTTTTATTTTCGCTTAATGTTTTGATCGATTGCTTAGATATTCTATGATCAAATCCAAGGGGGGGCGGGAATATTCTGGTTTTGTTAAGTGGTGATCGAAGCATATTTTAAAAAACTCTGCAGTAATATGTGCAGTAGCACCCCAAATATGGTAGGTTTTTTTGTTTTTTGGATTTATATAATCAACAAAAATGGACATTGCTTTAAATCCTTGATACGTAAATTCAAAATCTATTTTATCTTGAAACAATGGTTGTTGAAGGAAAAAATCAATTGGTATTTCAACTAAATCTGCTACTTCTACTGGATTCAGAGAATAGGTGACTGGAATTTCTCCTTGATATAGCCCCACAAAGGGAGAAATAATATACCCTGAGGTGATAGGAAGATCATTTAACTGCCCAATAATTTCGATATGATTAGAATTTACCCCAATTTCTTCCCCAGTTTCCCGTAAAGCCGTCTCTTGCAGATCATCATCATAGCTAGAATCAAATCTTCCTCCTGGAAAGCTCATCTGCCCTTGATGAGAATGAATATGTCTTGAGCGAGTTGTGAAAACGAGATGAAAACTATTTTTTACAGGTATTAATAACATTAAAACTGCAGATTGTTTAAACTCTGGAAGTGATATGATTTTAGGTTTAAATTTGGTTAGTTTTTTCTTAATTTGACTATATAATTCGGTATTTGGAATACTCATTAGTGTTCTTTATAACGACACATTTCACTTATTTTTTGTTAAAACTTTATTTATAACTTCAAAAGATATTGATTTGACTAAAAAAATGAGCCACTCAACAAACAATGATTTAGAGACTGATTCATCTCGTCAAATTTTTACTCCAATGAAAAAAATTGGATGGGGAATCGCTTCTTTGGGGACTGCCATTATTTCTAATACCTATGCGGGATTATATCTGTTTTTTTATCAGGATTATATGGGTTTAGGTGAAAATTTCATGTACTGGGGGCAATTAATTTATGCAATTTGGAATGCATTTAATGATCCCCTTTTTGGTTTCTTATCCGATAATTCCCGTTCCAAAAAAGGACGGCGCATTCCTTTTATGCGCTATACTGCTCCATTTCTTGCTTTGACATTTATTGCGTTGTGGCTAGTTCCAAGTAGTTTGAGTGAAGTGGGTGTTTTTATTTGGATGTTAATTGGAATCCTATTGTATGATTCGGCGTATACTATTATTGGGTTAGTTTATTCTGCATTATTACCTGAAATAACTGAAGATAATAATATACGAGGACAACTTTCAACTATTTCCTCACTGTTCGGGCTTTTAGGAACGATTATTGGATCTCTAATTCCGGGAATTTTTGCAACGAAAATGGAACAAGGAGATCCTCAATCCTTCTATTTATTTGTAATTGTCATCGCTGTGTTTGGTGCTTTTTTCACGATGATCACAACGTATGCGATTAAGGAAAGGCCTGAATTTACAAAAATAGATGCACCTGTTCCTCTTTTGGAATCTATTAAACTGACATTTAAGAGTAAATCCTTCTTAATCTTAGTTGCGGGTAATTTCATGTCGATACTAATGTCATCCTTATTACTGGGTTCGTTAATTTATTTATCAGTCTATGTTTTGGGTGCAGATCATACTTTAACTTTAGTTCCTCTCTTTGTAGGAATTATAATTGGGGTGATTGTGATCAATCCAATTGCTAAAAAATTAGGATATGTTCAGACTCAGCAAGTTTTCGCCCTTATTGCGGGAATTCCCTTAATTTTACTCACCTTTGTACCAAATATAATTATGTATCCGTGTTTGTTTATTGCCGGGTTTGGATTAGCTGGTCCACAAGTTTTAACCAATATCCTTTTTGCTCAAGTGTCGGATGAAGATGAGATGAAATGTGGGGTAAGACGTGAGGCTATGTTCTTTGGTGTAAATGCCTTGTTGACCAAACCGGCTCAATCCATTGCAGTAGTTATTGTTACGGGTCTATTAAGTATGGCTAACTTTGTGAAACAAGTGGATGGTGTTTCTCAATTTCAACCTTTCCAAGCGATTACAAACATTCGAATTTTCATAGGGTTGATACCGGGGATTTGTATGCTTTTAGAAGCCATAATTTTACAATTTTATCCCCTTAGAGGAAAATACTTGGAAGATGTAAATGATAAAGTATTGCAGATGCATGAAAAGAAATATGTTCAATTGAAACAAATGTCTTGATGTTGAAACGAAAATTTACATAGAACGTTTTTTTCTTTTACTTAATTAATGAACCATGAAGATTTTGATGATCTTGTTGCGGATCTACAACAGTATGTTGATGCTAAAGATTTGGAGGATTTTTCCGAATATTCTCTCTCGTTATCGAAAAATCCCTTTCATCTTGGAGTTTTGCCCGAGAGCAAGACCGTTTTTACAAGTTCCATGAAGAGTTCATGTGATGATGATATTACATGGTATTTGGATATTTCTGAAGGGAGAATTACACAAGCTTTTTATGATCTTCAAGGTTGTGCTACTTCGGGGATTGCTGCGTCCCAGACGGCGAAGATGATCGATGGGATTTCAGTTCAAGATGCCCGACAAATTAATGCTCAAGATGTATTACTCGCATTGGGAAAATTTCCTAAAGCAAATCATCATTGTGCAGTGTGGGCCGTCAAATCAATGAACTTAGCTTTGGATCTCTATGAGAAGGCTCAACGACAAAAAACTACCCTAAATCTTGAGGGGCCGCGTATCTATAATTTATTTCCTCGCCTTTTTGGTCAAATTTCTAAATGGAAGGATCACTTAACTCACATTAAAGAAATGGGATTTAACTGGATTTATGTTAATCCTTTAAATAACGTTGGATTTTCTGGATCCCTTTATTCCATTAAAGATTATTTTACTATGAATCCCATTTTTGCTCAATCAGTTGAAGATCAAAAAACTTGGACATCTTTTCAGACTTTTATTGAACAATGTCACGAGAATGGTATTAAAGTCATGGTAGATTTGGTAATAAACCATACTGCTGTTGATATGGTCCAAGAGCATCCAACATGGTACAAGATGAAGTGGATTGTGAAAAAAAAGCAATCCGATGCAATTGTTATGTTTTATGATAAAGATGAAAAACCTAGTTCTAAGAAATATCCAGAAGACGAATTCAGAATTGTTTGGGATGTTGCTAACGCTTATGCTGTGAATCCAGATAACACGAAGGAGCTCCAAATTTGGGGTGATTTAGCTGAAATTGATTTTAATTCTCCGGATTATTCTGAAATTGAGTCCTATTTCTGTCGTTTTCTTGATTTCAATTTAAAAATGGGTGTTGATGGGTTTCGTTGTGATGCTGCCTACCAAGTTCCCACTCCAATCTGGCGAAAGTTCATTTCTTATGTGAAAAATAATTATCCTAATGCTGTATTTTGGGCTGAGACTTTAGGTGCAACCATGGATCAATACTTGGAGGTTGAAAAAGCAGGCATGGATTTTATTACGACCAGTGTGAAATGGTGGGATTTTACCGCTCCATGGTGTTTAGAGCAGTATAATGCTTTCCGAAAATTTGCTCCTTCAGTAAGTTTTCCCGAAAATCATGATACTCCTCGATTTGCATGGGAAACTGGTGGAAGAAAGGATACTCAGATTTTTTGTTATTTATTCTCCGCATTTTTTTCCGCAGGTGTGATGATAACTAGCGGATATGAATTTGGATTTCAAAAGAAAACTGATGTTGTTAATACCACTCCCGAAGATTGGGGTCCCAAGAAATTTGATATTTCACAAGATATTGCTTTAATAAATGAGTTCAAAAAGCAATGGGGATGTTTAAATGAAGATGGACCAATAAAACAATTTGAATATAACAATCAAGGAATCTTACTTCTCCAGAAATCTTCGATGATGGAAGATCAAAAAATGTTCTTGATTTATAACAAGGATTGGGAAATCTCAAATCCAATTTATATTCCCGATTTGAAATATTACCTCGATTTTAATACTCCTATTTATCAACTTACTCTCCTTGGGGCAAAAATGCTGGTTACAGAACCCTGTTTAAACCGGTCACTGAAACCAAATGAATATCTTCTCTATGTTCAAAATAAATATTAAAAAAAATACTAAAATTCGGGTATTTGAGTCTTTTTGTTTCAAATTTTTGCCTTCCGTCTCAAGTCTTGTAGTTTATAACGTCTCAAGACCGATTTTGGTTTGCGTGTGAAATAAATAATCGCACTGATAACAAGGGCCAAACCAATTCCAAAATATCCAATAAGATTCGTAAAAGACATGGCACCTACCAAACTTTCTAATAAAGGTTTGATAGTGGAGGCATTAATAAGGTTATCAACTTCTATTCCGAAGATAATAAGTATTTTGGGGATAACACTCGCCAATGTTCCGTAGAGGGCTACCGTCCGTGCATATCTCGGGTCTTGAACCTTAGATGGAGTTGGAACAGAATGAACAATTTGATTCTCACTATTCACAAAGTTGATCTTGCATTCATCCAAATCGTCGTTAACTAAAGGAGTAATATAGAATGTAATTTCATCTTCAGGGTTTTCAAAGTTTGTTTGAATTGAGGGAGGTGTCACATTGCAGCCAGGAAATATAGGAACAACCGTAACAATCGGACTCAATAGTGCCACTTCCATTGCATCTTTCTTTTGAGTTTTTCGTTCTCCTGTTAATATATTTTCTTGATCTTGTTTGACCATCTGTTCAAGATCAGCAATATTAATAACCATGGGATAATATTTTTCCGGATTCATGACACTGAAATAGTCTATTGCGATATTTTTATGAAAAACTGTTGGATCTTTTTTCTTCTCCATTGGTTGTTCTAAAAGTTCATCATATTTTGCAAATTCTTCGTTCAATTCTTCTTCGCTTTCTACTTTCTCGGGAAATTCAGAATCATCGAGGAAATCTATTGATTCCCTTTTAGATTCTTCACGATTTGTTAACGATTTACTTGAAGATTTTGCTCTCTTTGCTTGCTTCTTCTTAGATCGAAATTTTGGAGTCGAATCTCTATCTAAGTCTAAGGATGATTCATATTCTTGAATTGGTGCAGCAATTGTTGGAGGTGGTGGGGGTAAAGGAGCTTCCGATTTTGGGGCTGGTTTAGGTGCAGATGGAGGTGTAGGTACGGCTCCTGCTGATCCAAATTCTGAGAGTATTTCAGAAGGTGCACCAGGTGGACTTGGAGGCATAAGTTTATCGCTCTCCTTTTCAATCGGTTCTAAAGAGGGGGATGTTGAAGGTTTTGAGCTAATTTTTTCTTTTTGGATAGAATCCTTTCGATCCTCCATAGAAAGTATATTATCCGCCTCGAGCTCTTCAGCAATTGATAATGTTTCATTCTGATCTAATGAAATTTCATCTGAAATCGCATTTTTAAGTCGAATATCCGATAATCCCATTAAATTTGGACCATTTACTTCTTGCCGAGGTTTCAGAATGTAATCAGTCAGATGTGTTCCCATAATCTCCCCTAAAGTTTTTGAAAGATCTCCGAAAGTAAAAATGTAATTTTTATCAGAAAGAACGGCAATCTGATCAAGAGTTAATTTAGGGCAGTATTTATTCAAAATGATCTCTAATATTTCACCAAATGTTTGATTAAAGGCAAATTCTTCTCGAATGGATTGATTTTCGTAGGGATATAAATTTTGCAGATGAAAATTCAACAAAATGTTCATAGAAAGAACTTTCGCCGTTAATAATAAAAATATTATCCTAAAAAAACATCAAAAGAGTCGTAAAAAAAGATTAGAAGAGAAGTAAAAATAATTTTGAAATAAAGAACATCGCTATTCCAAAGAACATGCTAAAAGGTAGAGCCGGTAACATTCTCCGTTTTGTTATTAAGAGATAAATGGTTAATGCTGCCCCACTTAATACTCCCACAATAACAAAAATGGTGGATATCCATGTATGGAAGAGTGATTCTGTTGCTTTGAGGGTGTTTACAAAAACATTTGCCACAAGTGCTGAATATAATATCAAGTCACCTGATCCCAATTCGATTTCCATTTCTTTATAATGATCTTTGAGTTCTTCATCGGGGATATCTTGATTTTGTAAAGAAGAAAATTGACTAATTTCTTGAGCTTCCTCTTTGGTATATTCACCTCTGGCGACTTGATTATCGAGGTTTTCTTTGGCTTGGGCTTGTCCTTCTTGTAACATTCCTGCAATTTTTCCTAAGGGTCCTTTAAACACGGTGATTAAATCCCAAATTGATAGAAAAATAGCAAAGGAAAATGTAGTCCACATTGGAAAATAAAGACCAATTAATCCTCCCATAAAAATACCATAAAGTAAGACAAGAATGTTCTTTTGCTTTACTCCTAAGCGATTCTTGAAAAATAGATATCCCATAATAAGTAATACTATGGCTGAACCAATAATTATTACGAGATAGGCAATATATATGACCAATCCGAGGTTTACGGGAAGGCTCTTTTGCAAAACTCCTCCAAGAATAGTTGCGAAAAACAAAATTCCATACCATGTATAGAAGACTACTAATATGCCCATTATTACTTTAAACACGATTATTCCAAATTTTTTGATTAGTAACCACAACACTGTTATGAAAACTGCACTTAATATGACGGGAATAAGCCCATTGAGAAGTATTTCTGCTGCATTATTTTCATCTGGAAAAGTAGCTCCATTTATTTCTACATCAGCGGGAAATGATGTTAACCACGCTAAAAATGTGGATATTCCAATGCAAATTAATATTGGAATGTATATTCGGGTCAATTTTATCCGATATGTACCTAAGAGATCTGTGAAGGTCATTGGTCTCTCTTTTTCTGTAGATGGATCAATTCCTGTGATTTTGTAGTATTTTAACTTGATAACTTCTCCAATTTGTCTTTTCAGTGCTTTCGTTAAAGGAATACCAAAATCAATAGCCAATAAATCTCCATTAGCATGATAAATTGGGTTTATTGTCATGGTTGGATGTTTTATCTGGTATCTTGGTAGATCTTCAATTAGAAGGTCTGAAATTAGCTGCTCTGCTATTTTTGAATCAATAGGTTTACGAAACACTAAGGAAAAGGCATCATTTGTTTGTTGTTCTGGGGAATTATTCGTATCATCTGTAGGTATTTCAGCCATTATTACACTAAATTAAGGGTTGGAAATTAATTAATTCAGCTATTGCAAAAAAAAGACAAGTTCAGATCTTTTGGGCCAAGAGTCTTCCTTTTTATAGCGTGTATTAATGGATTTCTTTCAGTGTATCAAGGAATTTAAAAAGCCTCATTTCGCTTCTAGCTTATGGTTAAACAACAAAAAAAAATCACATCTAATTTTATTGGAAAACAGATCTCTCGTTTTAAATTAGCCATGTCTTATCTCACACTCGCTATGACGAGCATTACTGCCTTAATGTTAGTCAAGGCTGAATATGAAATCCAAATCGAATATATTATTGCATTTGTTCCGCTACTCGTGTTAATTACAATATTTGCGGGATATTTATTAGATAAATGGAATATATCGACCCAAGATCAGCGGAAAAGTAATGAAATGACTCATCGTTTTTTATTGACTAGCGATATGAAAGGTCAGCAATTTGCTTTAACTCAAA
Source organism: Candidatus Lokiarchaeum ossiferum (assembly GCA_025839675.1). GTDB lineage: Archaea > Asgardarchaeota > Lokiarchaeia > Sigyniarchaeales > Promethearchaeaceae > Lokiarchaeum > Lokiarchaeum ossiferum. The sequence goes on along the minus strand of CP104013.1, from coordinate 2,097,207 downwards.
CAAAAATGCTTTTGATGGGATTACAAAGTATCAAAGAAGGAAAAGATCTTGATATTGATGGAATTATGGCTACTTATGAAGACTATTTGAAAAAATGGAGTTCTCCAGATTCTAAAAAAGTAGTTCCAAATATCTCGAAAGATAAAAAAATGGTTCCTTAATCTTTTTTCACATAACACGATGTAAATCCACCTGCTACATCGACAAGAAGTGTTTCTTTTTTTTTATTCCATTTCTCTAAAAGGTTTGTTAAATAATCTAAAGAAATTTTTTTCATAAATGCGGTCTGGATTTGTTCATCGGATAAATCCCCCATATAATAAATTTGCGCTCGATCGGCCAACTTTCCCCAATAAAAGGCTTTATGATCCCCGAATTTATACTGTTTAAAGGAAAGTTTCTTAATCAAAGATTGGGGAGAATCATAACTCAAGAACCGTTGGAAGAAATTAGAGTTTCCGATACCGTCATCGCATACTGCAATTAATAGAAAAGTTCCCCCGTCTTTCAAAACCTTCTTTACATTTTCCATAGATTTTTGGGCCTGATATAGGGTTCTATCTAATGGAGGTGCAACAAACGAAATTATATGATCTACTTTTTCCGTCATCGAGAATCCAAAAAATTCTAAAGCTGCCAATTTTGCATAATTGAATGCAGATTTTAAAGAACCGACCGCTAAATACTTGATTTGTTCTCCATGATTTATCATTTGAATTGTTTGAATTTGAGATAGATCTCGACACAAATTCCCTGCTTCCCATAAATCTTCGAATAAAGGATTACCTTCGGTAACTAAAATTTGTGATTCTTGTTTCATTGCCCAACGATGATTTTGTTCTACTGTTTTTCTGGCGGCTAATCCTGGTATTATCGATTTGATGCCCCCCGTAAATCCAGCAAAATAATGGGGTTCAACACTATTAATTGTGAGGATGTTTTTTGCAGTTACAACTAAATTTTCCACCCAAACCTCGGTCTTTCGGGAGGTAATCCCAACGAAAGTATGCTGGTTATAATTATCACAGTTGTGAACAACTAATTTATCTCCTTCTTTCCAATCAGATAATTTTTGGGCAGCTGTTAAAGGCGTTGGGGAATGAGTTCCTGTTGCTACAAAGAAAGTTACGGGGAATGGGATTTTTTGGAGTTCTCTTAAATAATGGATTATTGTTGCTGTGGGTGTGGATCGATCATGATCATTAATTATTATCACTGTATCTTTTTCAAGAGGTGCTATCCTCTGTAAAACATCACAAATCTCACTTCTTGACATATATTTCGGCGAAGAGATTTGCGTTGAAATAACATTGGAAGGGTTATATTCTTCTGAAATTAAGGAAAGTATCGATGATTTGAGTGATTTTTCTTCCACATTCAATAGTAAATCGTGAAGAAATAAAATCTAGCTCACTTTTCCAATTTCATTCATCCGTGGGCCAAAAAAAGACTTTTAAAGGATGACAACACATTTCTGTATTAAGGTAGGACAACACAACAGAATGGAAATTTCGGTGAAACTTTCAGTTTAGCAAGAAAAAATCATGAAAATGTGCGGTCTTCTAAGTTAAACTATAAAAGAGGGGTTTCCGGGACACTTCGGCTTTCTGGCACGTGGGGCGCCTTACCTTACAATTTTTTTTCTTCAATTTTGGATTTGAAAATAATATTGCATTGTCTTATTCTTAAACAATTTTAGAGATGGTCTCCAAAAACGTTATTTTTTGTTTTAAATCAAGTTTGCTTATAAATTATGAAGTGTTTGAATATATTTCAAAATTATTCCAATAAAAAGGTTTTTTAAGGCGAAAAACGTTAATTTAATTGAAGTGTCCCAATAACTCCTTTTTTATTAACTTCTTTCCTTTTTTTTATGAACAATACCTATCGAATTAAATAGATGATCTTTTTAGAGAATCGAGCCTTGTATCTAATATATAGACAACGATCATGATCTACATATTAAATCATACCGACAAAAAAATAAAAAAATCCTTTATTCCAACGATTTAAAACACCATTCGGCGTCATGACAGAAATACATAATCATTTGTCGTAAATCGTGGAAAAATCGGGCTGCTGGTGCACCATCTATGATTGCATGATCCATTGCAATGGTTAACGCAATTAAATCGCGATTAACGATTTCTCCGTTGACATTAAAGGGGAGTACATCCATACCTCCAACCCCCAAACTGATCGTATGAGGTGTTAAGTGAATCATGTGACCTAAACCAGATCCAAACATTCCTACGGCGGTTACACCTACCGTTCCCATGGAATTCTTTTTAAATGTTGGAGATGAAAACAAGAAGTTTAAAATCATTTTACGGATAAATTTTGGGAATTTATGGATGTTCTTTGATATTTTTTTCATTAGTGAAGACTGTTTTCCACTCGTTGCAGAGATTACTTTTGATTTTTGGGCTTCCCGTAATTCTGCACTGATTTCTTTCAATGTTTTGGTTTGCGCTTTCCGAATAGTGTAATTGACTGGTTTTTTTGTACCATCAGGAAGTTTTCGTTCAATATTGGTTAAAACATCGACATCTTCGAAAATATATAATTCTTTCTTCTTTTTTCGAATCGCATTCATTGGATTTTTATGATTAGCTACAACCCGAGCAAATACTGTGATCAAAAATGCAGTAAAACTAATCGATTCCCCGGTACGATCTTTGTAAGCTTTAATTTTTTGACGAGCCTCGGTAATATCACATTCAGTCGTAGACCATATCAAATTCTTTTGTTTGGATAAGGTAGTGTACTCATCTATTAGTCGAGCCATTTTTGAGATCTTTTGAACCTTATATCCTCGTGGATCGGTAAAGTGCATTTCTGTGGTGGAATTTAATTCCTTGTGAGCGCGTTTTTGCGATGTTGCAGAGGTTTTAAGTTGTGTGTCACTGTCAGAGTCCTGAGATGTCATATTTTTCACCTAAAAACTGATCATATTTGCGTGGAAATTAAGATGAAGTACACGTTTTTGATCATATTTCTCAAATATAAGATATGTAGAGTTAGTTCAAAGAAAAACATTACTCAACACATATCAGTAAAGAAATATTGTAAAATGTCTCTACCATTGTTCGGAAAATATATTTCAAAAAGAAAAATAAAGGTAGGAAAGCAAACCTTTCCATGCAGAAAGCGAAGTGTCCCCATTAACCCCTCTTGTTTGAATGTAGCAAGTTCGACCTCAATTAGAAAACCCAAAGTCTCTAATTTGTCGGATGCTATTTTCTTGAATTAAGTTGGATATCTTTCCGATGTTTTTTTTGCTAGCCTATATACATAGATGATGTTTTTCTTATTTTTAAATTTTATTAAGAATTCCATAAATTTTTATTAAATGATTCAAAATTGCGCCAAAAATACCGAAAAATGGAGATTAATGATTACTTTTCGTACTTCCCATAATTAGAAATAGTTATCAATCCAAAAAATGTATCACTTGTAAACTTTCCCAACATAATTTAAAATTATTTGTTGAATGAGCTCTTTATTTTCCACATTTAACTGGCCATTTTCCGTAAAAAACATGGTGTGGTGTTCCATTTTACTTGCAATTAGATCTAATAACTCGAATTCATTTCCTCGAAAAGCTTGTAAACAAGTTTCAGATTGTAAATCGTAGATGGCTGAATTCATAATTAATAAGTATCTGATGTCACGGACGGTGAATTTACAGAAAAATGTGTATGAATATCCCATTTCATTATTGAGACGATTTTTTAGGTATTTTATGTTCCATCCGCCTTGTTGGTCAATCAATATTTTTAAAGCAGATAAAGACATTGATTCCAATGATTGGTTGGTTTGTTCCGCTTCTTCTGCTACAAAAAAGGATGAATCGTCAATGAAAGAGATCATGTCGGTGAGTGGGGCACCATATTCATTTATTAACTGCAAATCCCACCATTGTTCAAACGACTTTGCTTTTTTATGTTTATTTGATTCAAAATATGTTTGCTTCTCAGGATCTGACTGAGCATTTCGAAACTCTTTCTTTGCATCATACCATTCAACAAAAAATTCTTTGATTTCTGTGGAGAGCCATGATTGAAACTCCGAAATGTTAAATGATTCATTTTCAAAGGACTGTTTAAGATCCATATAATAATCGAAAACAAATTCTGCCATCATTTCTTCGATTCCCCAGAAATCATAGGTTAGAGGAGTGTCATATTCGCTAACTGAGATAATTCCTAAAAAACCTTTGTCAATGTATCGTTTGTCCAAAAAATGAACAGCATAATGATTACCTGAAGTATCGAGCTTAATTTTAGTAAAATCTTTATTTGGAAAATAAGCGATGTAAGTGAGAAGAGTGATCACAGATTCCATCTGATGAATAACTTCTGGGAAATTCTTGCGTGTTGCTAACAATTGGGCTTTCCCATTCCGAAATGAACTCACCATTTGCAGTTTTGGACGGTTGTCCACGAGTTCAATAAAAGAAAAAGTCCAATCTAAAGTCATACTATTTTAACTATTTATTTTATCCATTTATTTATTTTATCTATTGACCCTAAAATCTCAAAAATGTCGGAAAAATCTTTAATTGTTTAAGTTTTATTGAAAACTCTCTGTTGTTAGAGGAAACATATCGATTAACAAAACAAAAAATAAAAAAAGAGGGAAAAAAGATAAAAAGAATTATCGAACTTCTTTTCTTAAAGATTGTTTAAATGGCCTTCTTCTTCTTTATCACAGTAATTACAACTACTCCAATTATAAGAACTCCGCCTCCAATACCCGCATAGGTCGCCCAACTTGGAAGATTTGCGAAAAATTGACCGATGGTCTGTTTGTTATCATATTCGATTATTGGTGTATGAAACGCGGTTATATTATATCGGGCAATATTGATGTTATAATTGATCACATCTCCCACGAGAGGAGTCGCTTCAATTAAAATCCAATATGTTGAAGGAACAATTCCACATTCATATGAGTGGTTTGAAAAACCTATATACTTTACATCCGTGTTTATTGTATTTGGTCCGGAATTATCCAACCAAATATTATCATAGATTAAAGCATCTCCAATTAGGAAAGCGTTCTCATAATTAAATGCAAATTGCCACCAATCGTACATCCTGGTCTCATTGATAAATATTAAAACTTTATCATAATTTGTTGTATCCAATTCTCCTTGCAGATTGTAATTCAATGTAGTGTAATCTATATCATTTAATTGGGTGTCTACCAATTCAGCTCCTGTAAATGTCTCTTGCTTGATAAAATCATTTTCGTCACTAGTACCTACTCTGAATGTTAGATCTGTTTCATCATAGGGTAAAAATTCGGAACCATTATGTAATTCTACATCATAAGGCCACATAAAAAAGTAACCTTCCATATCTCCCATCAAAAATAAATTACTATCCATGGTGGCTACATCACTTATTGGATTAATGCTATCTTCTACGGAAGATAATGTGATTGTTCCCTGGTCTACAATAGGGGCTAAACTAGTGAAAGTTAAATTATTAAACTGTGATTTTTGTATAATTCCAGCGAATAATTCGAAACGTAAGTTTTTACCCGCAATGTTGCTATTGTCCGACCGTTGAAGTGTAATGTTGTATTCCAAATCATACACAAAATCTGAAAAGGAAAGTGGAAATATAACTGGTTGCATTTCTGCACCACTTTCAATGTCAAAATCTAGTGCATTGAACTCCACATTGGAAAGATCTGAAATGATTTGATCTGGATCAGCAACTGTTTTCTCAGTATGATCAACTGAACTGCTAATAGTAAATTCTTGAGAGGTCAATTCTAGAAATACTGAATTTAAAGAGTTTCCGGGGTGATCAATGTGTGCATAATATGTTCCTGGATGGAACATGTAAACAGAGTGAGAATTTGCAGTTGCGAGAGCTGGAACATACTTTGTTCCTTCTTTTGGATCGTTATATAAAAATGTTAGATCGGGATTTCCATTTAGAATTCCAAAGAGTGGTGTTCCATCAACATCTTCTGCTGAGAAATGGATCATTTCAGATTTATTGACTTCAATTTTAATAAAAGTCCGACCTGGTGATGGTGAAATTTTGATCACTTTTTGTTCTCCCAAAGAATAATCTTCAAATTGGGTAACTTCATCAAAAGTTGTAACATAATATAGTAAGTTTCGGATAGGTCCTGCAGCATTCCATTCATAGTAATTTTGATTTATAACTATTAAATAAGCAGTTCCATCGAAGGGGATAAATGTGTAATCATCGTCTCCGGTCGTATCTATGGTATTGTACGAATATCCATAAGGTGTTGGAGTTGCCAAAAATATTGTTGGACTGCCACTTGAACCCCAGAGAAGATCAAAATTGTGGTGTAAATATTGTCCTGCTGATACATCTAAATTGTATACATGCACAAATTCTTCAGAAATTGCACCTTGGATGACATCTGGTCCTACTTCGGTAACTTCAGCATCTTTATATGAATATTGATCCCCGAATTTAATTTTATTCATCGGAGAAATCATTTGGAAATCAAAAGAGATTTGATTCTTTGCTCCTGCAAAATGGAAAATAAACTCCCCAGTTTCTTCTGTGGTAAAAATAAAATAATCCCTGGCGACTTCACCACTTGGTGCAACTGTGGGTAAGGAACCTCCAAATTCTCCAATTGCATTTCCTTGTGGATCGACTAAATAGGATAGGATTGGGGAGATTGTTGAAATTGCATCTTCATCAAAATATAAAATGTAATTTCCAGGTTTATTAACAGAAAGATAAAGTTCGAGCATTTGTATATCTGGATTGTCTATTTGAAACATTCCTGAAGAACCTGGTGAAATCGTTCCAAGAACATTTTTAGAAACTGAAATATTGAAGGAAGCTTCATCATCTGGAATGTCTTCAATATTATCAATGTGCAACCAGTCAACATTGTTCCAAGGATCCGTAAGACTGCTCATTGATGAACCTCCTGCATAACCTATTGCGTAGGGATAAGCTCTGGTGTCTGTTACTGTGGATGGTGTTCCTATAGTTGCATTTTGTTTGGTTGTAAAGGTAAATTCTGCAGGAATGCTCCCTTCTACCCATATTTCATTAAGTGCATTATTTTGAGTGATGATGGCTAAGCGAGAATATGAATCATTTTTGCCAGTATCTATCAAAGACACTTGTGTTGTGGAAACATTATCTGCGTTTACTGCGGATGTTGCAGTAATCAATGTCGGTTGCATTATTGCGCTTAGAATTAGTAGCATAATAGTGCTGATAAAGAGTAAATTGTATTTTTTCATATTTATCAATCCAAAGATTCCTTTTTTTCTGAAAAACCAAAAGAAATCAATGTATAACCATTTCCTTGATCTTTTTTATTAATAAATTTATTCTCATTGGAGATTTGAAAATCAATCTTAATCCAAACCATTAAGTTTAACCAAATATTTTTAATATCGAGCATAATGTCAATTAAGAATCATTCTCCTCCTTCTAATGTGGAATTATTGGCTCCCGCGAAAAATTTTATGGCGCTAAAAGCTTCAGGACCGTATGCGGATGCGGTCTATTTTGGAATTGAAAGCTTCAATATGCGAATGAAAGCAGATAATTTTACTCTCGATTCTTTACCTCGCATAGCTCAATTATGTCATAATCCCATCGACAAAAATCATCGAATTCGAAAGGCATATATGACTGTTAATATAGTTGTTTATGAGAATGAACTTAGTCAGTTGAAGAAAGTAATTCAAGCGGCAAAAAATGCTGGAATAGATGCAGTTATTGTCCATGATTTCGCTGCCATTCAAATCGCCAAAAAAGTAGGGATCCCTTTTCATATTTCTACACAATGTAATGTCTCCAATTCTGAAGCAGCTCTATTTTATGAAGATTTGGGGGCAGAGCGAATTATACTCGCACGGGAATGTTCTTTAAATCAAATTAAAGAAATTGTCCCTAAAATGAAAACTGCTGAAATTGAAGCCTTTATGCATGGAGCCATGTGTAGTTCTATTTCAGGACGCTGTTATCTTTCGCAAACGATCGCTTGTTCTAACAAGCAATCGGCTAATCGTGGCCTTTGTACTCAGCCATGCCGTGGCGAATGGAAGTTAACTTCTCAAAGTGGTCATGAATTTATTTATAATGGAAAACGTATTTTCAATTCCCGGGATCTCTGCATGATTAATTATGTTCCACAGCTGATAGAATCGGGCTTAAAAAGTTTTAAAATTGAAGGCAGAATGCGGCATCCACATTATGTAGAAACGGTTACACGGTGCTATCGGGAAGCCATAGATGCTTATTTCGCAGGAGATTTCAAAGAAATGCAAAAAAAAAATCGCTGGATTACCCAATTAAAACGTGTGTATAATCGTGGCTTTACTACTGGGTTCTATTTTAATATGGCTACTGCCAAGGATTCTCAGCTAAATAGTCCTGCAAATGTTTCCCATTTCCGTTATATTGAAATGGGAAGGATTCAAGAGTCTTTTCGGAGTCATGTCGCAAAAATTAAATTGGAAAATGGAACCTTATCAGTTGGGGATGAAGTTATCATTATGAGTACAGAAAAAGGCTATGAGACTTATTTTACACAAAAAATCCAGGATATTCAGATGAATGGGAAATCTATCCAACAAACACTTAAAGCTACCAAAAATAAACCGATTCTTATTACCACAAAATTAGATGGCCCCACTAACGATAAAAATATTGATGCTATCTATAAATTTACCGAAGAGACTTACCAAGCACCCCGAGGAAAAGGGAAGAAAAGAAAAAGTACTTATACTTTGAAATAAAAAAAGTTGTTTATTTGGTGAATTGGATAAAATAACCTTAGTTTGAAGATGGTTTCTTGGGTTGTTTAATCAGAAATGTTAATAGCACGCCAATCACCAAACTGATTCCTGATATAATAAAAGCAGTCACTTGTAGGTTTATATCATTAAAATATCCCCCCAAAGGAGGGCCGAAAATAGCCCCAATCCCAAAGGAAAAGAATACCCATCCATAATTGGCAGAAAGATATTTTCGTCCGAAAACACCTCCGGTGGCCATTGGAAATACTGTAAAATTCGCACCATAATTAAAAGCAATGATTGCCATTCCAATATATAAGGTCGCGGGTGACCGAACTAAAATGGCCATTAGGAAAAAAGTTATGGCTTGTACACTATCCATGATGATGATGGATAACTTCCAGCCGATTTTATCGGAGAACCATCCCATAACTATTCTTCCCAGCCCATTAAAGAGGGGATAGATGACGGCTGCCGCAAATGTTGCAATAGCGGCAGCATTTTCGTATTCTAATCTAATTAATACTTGTTGAGACCATATTTTAGAAATTCCAATTACCATTAGTCCTGCGCCTGAGCCTACCATAAGGGTATAAAACAAAAAATAAAATTGGGGCATTTTAAGCATTTCTTTTCTTTCGTAATTGACTTCTTCCATGGTATCACTCGCATTTTTTGCTAAACTTGGGTCATAACCAGCCACCGTGTATCCTTCAGGAGGATTATAGATGAAGAAGTAAGAAAACATAATCATTATTATAAAACAGATTCCATAGATGATAAAAGTCCATGAGATTCCTACTGCGTCATAAAACACACCTTGTAATAAATATTGCCAAATTAATGATCCTGTGCCAAAACCTGCCATTCCGAGACCTGTTACCAAACCTTTTTTGTCAGGAAACCATTTTGAACAAACACTTATTGGTAAAGCATAAGCAATTCCAATACCTGCTCCACCAATCAGTCCTACAGTTAAAATTATCGAAATGGGGCGTAAGGGTAATATCCCTCCCAAAATGTATCCCGATCCAGTAACGATAGCACTTAAAATAATCAGTTTTTGGGGTCCAAATTTTTCATTTAATTTACCAGCAAAAATAACAGCAATAGCCAAAGCTAATGTCCCAGCAGAAAATACCCATTGTGTTTCTGAGCTGGTCCAACTTTCTTCCGTTTTTAGATAACTCGCAAATGTTGACCAAGCATATATCGCACCAAGTGCTAATTCGAGAATAACTGCTGCAATAACAACTAGCCACCTATTTTGAATTTTTTTGGCTTGTAATTGATTTTCATCCATAATCTTGTTTCACCATCGATTTTTTTGGTAAATTTAGCTTTTTTTGGCAATAATTTCCAAGAAAATATTGATTTTTGATAGTTATTTTCTACATTAGGTAAGTAACTTTAAAAAACTATTTAACAAAGGAATATACCATGGGTTATTCAGAATTGTATAAGAAATCCATAGAAGAACCAGAGGTTTTCTGGGGTGAAATTGCCGAAAATCTTCATTGGTTTAAAAAATGGGATAAAGTCTTAGATTCATCAAATCCACCATTTTATAGATGGTTTGCTGGAGCAGAAACTAATATCTGTTACAACGCTGTAGATCGATGGGCTACCGGTGATCACGCGAAACGATCCGCTTTTATTTACGAAAATCCTGTTGACGAAGTTTCAACTTCAGTTTCTTATGAAGATCTTTTCAAACAAGTGAATGAAGTGGCGGGATTGTACCAACATTTGGGCTTAAAAAAAGGAGATCGGGTTATAATCTATCTTCCCATGTCGATTGAAGCCTGTGTGGCAGCTCTTGCGTGCACACGAATTGGGTTAATACATTCTATCATCTTTGCAGGATTTAGTAAAGAATCTATTGCTGTGCGAATTGATGATGCTAAACCTAAACTGATCATCTGTGCTGATGGAAGCAAGCGTGCTGGAAAAGTTACAGATCTGAAATCTATTATTAATGATGCCGTGGATATCGCAAGTTTTAAAGTGCCAAAAGTGTTGGTGGTAGATTTTAAAATAAAAAGTTATATACCTATTAATGATAGAGATCTGGATTGGAAAACAGAATTAGCTTCTTGTCCAATCAAGAAGGTTGATTGTACATCCTTAAAATCCGATGATCCATCATATATTTTATATACTTCGGGAACGACGGGCAAGCCTAAGGGTGCTCTTCGAGATACTGCCGGTTACATGGTTGCTCTCTATTATTCGATCTTTTCACTTTATGGATGTAAGGATGATTCTGTCTACTTCGCGACTTCGGACATTGGGTGGGTTGTAGGTCATAGTTATACCATATATGGGCCCCTTATTGCCGGACTCACAAGTATTATTTACGATGGAACGCCGATTCATGGGAAAGGCGGTGAACAGAACACAGGTATTTGGTTTGAAACCATGGCGAAAGTTAAGGCGGACGTTGTTTTCAGTTCCCCTACGGCATTTCGAGTACTCCGAAAATATCCTGAGGAAAATATTACCAAGCATGATTTAAGCAAACTACGTTATCTTTTCTTAGCGGGTGAACCTTTAGATCCACCTACCTATAATTGGGTTAAGGATGTTTTAAAGGGGATCGATATTGTGGATAATTATTGGCAAACCGAAACTGGCTGGCCCGTTTTATGTAATCCTGTTGGTGTTGATAATCTTCCAATCAAAGCGGGTTCTCCATCTTTCCCTACTTGGACATGGAATCTTGAAGTTGTAGATGAAGAAGGTAATCGTGTTAATCCTGATGTTAAAGGATTTTTGGTTGCTCATCCACCCACTCCACCTGGGTTCATGATGACGGTTTATGGTGATGATCAACGTTTCATAGATACCTACTGGAAAGTAATTCCTGGGAAAGATATGTATTATACAGGGGATTATGCCATCGTAGATCCTGATGGTTATTATTATGTATTAGGTCGGGCCGATGAAGTTATCAAGGTTGCTTCTCATCGCTTAGGAACTCGTGAAATTGAAGAATTACTAAATTCCCATCCTGCGGTTGCCGAAAATATGGTTATCGGTATTATTGATGAAGTAAAAGGACAAGCGCCCTTAGTTTTAGTTGTATTAAAAGAAGACATTGTATTCAACGATGAATTGAAAAAGGAAATGAGGTTGTTAATTAGGGAAGGTATAGGGCCAATAGCTACCCCAAAAGAGATCTTGAATGTCAGTAGATTGCCTAAAACGAGATCTGGAAAAGTTATGCGTCGAATTATAAAATCTATTGCAGAGGGAAAAAATATCGGAGATATTTCCACTATTGAAGATGGAGCATCGGTCGAAGAAGTTCGTAAAGCCATAGAACCTTTGTTAAAATAACATACTTTTTTTTTTTTTTAATTTCTTTGAAAAATTTATGAATTAGAAACGATTTGGTAATTTAATTATAATGGAGCCTAAAGAATTTCCCATATTGGAATTTGATCCAGAAAAAAAAGCGATAATCAATCCTGACCATTTTTTTAAAGGTGTTGAAACTCCCGAAGTCTGTATTTTTCCCTTTTATAAGAAAGTTATAAATAATTTGGTTGATCAGAACATTTTACATGAAATTGGTCATGAAAAATCATTGGTACTTGATCCGCTGCCTCTATATAAAATGTCTCATAAAGGAAAATCTCTTGCTGTGGTTACTCCAGGTTTAGGGGCACCTTTTGCGGCAAGTATGCTCGAATTTGCAATTGGAATGGGTTGTAGAAAGATAATTGCTGTGGGATCTTGTGGTGTGTTGGATCCATCAATTCCAGCAGATCATTTGATTGTCCCTAGTTCTGCTATTCGGGAAGACGGGACATCCTACCACTATTTTCCTCCCAGTCGTGAAATTGCAATTAATCCGAACATGCAAACAGTCATAAAATCTTATTTGGACAAAAAGAATATTAAATATCTTCAAGGAAAAACATGGACTACCGATGCTTTTTATCGTGAAACACCTGAAAAGGTAAAATTTCGGCGAGAAGAAGGGGCTGTTGCCGTTGAAATGGAGGCGGCTGCATTGGCGGCTGTTGCCGATTTTCGAGGTGTTTCATTAGGTTATATTTTAGGTGCGGGGGATGATGTAAGTGGCTTGGAATGGGATCATCGCAATCTTATGAAATCCATGGGATTCCATGAAAAATTGTTTTGGCTTGCAGCAGATATCGCAACTACTCTCCTTTAAATCTTTTTTCAAAAATTTTTTGTTCGGTCATGTAAAATTAAAACGAAATAGAAAAAAGAATAATTATTATCTTTGGGAGAGATCCCTTCTAAGTAATTTAATCCGTCGTTTTAATCCAACAATTTCTTCATTTAAACGGGTAGTTTCTTTCTTAGCCATCAGCAATTCAATATTTGATTTGGACATATCATCTGCCAAGCTTTCTGCAATACCAGATTGTTCTTCTAAATCACGTTTTAGAGTTTCAACTTGTTCTTTTAATTGTCCTCCTGATTTTGCTTGTTCCAGCTCGTCTTCCAATTGTGACATCTTTTCAGCTGTATCTTTGAGTTTTTGTTCTGTTTCTTGCAATTTAACTGTGAGTTCTTCTTTTTCTTCTCTCGCTTTTCGTGCCAATCGTTCCATGTCTTGCTTAATCAAATCGTATTTATCTGTAACCTCTTTGACTTGATGCTTCAATTGTTCAATTTGGTCTTTGGTTACTTCGTATCTGCCCACGGCTTCCGAAGCTTTTACTATTTGATCGCTTATTTCGGTATTTAATTCTTCAATTCTTTGTTTTAATAAATCATTTTCAATGTTTTCTTTGAGTATTTCTTCTTCAGACTTGTTTTCTTGTTGTTTTTCTTTCTCAAAATCAGCCACTTTTGCTTCCAGTCGTCGGATGATCGCAATATGGCCTCGATCATGATTTTTCAACTCATTGATGCGTTCAAATAAAACACTTTTTTGATCGATTAATTCCGTTATTTTATCATTTAAATCTTCTTTTTCCGCTTGGATCCTGAGATTATCCATTAGTGCTTCATGAAATTCTTCTTCCCGTTTCTCAAAATCCTTAATTACCTCTTCCTTTTCACTCATATTTTCTTTTAATTCTTGAGTGTCTAATAATTGAGTCTGTAACTCTTCAATTTTATCGCGAAGTTTTGTTTTTTCAGTTTCAACATCAAGGTGTAATTTCTCTAAATTGCGTGACTTTTCTGAATATTTTTCTTCCCAAGCACTTAACTGTTTATCCTTAGCTGATAGATCCGCTTGAATTTTTTCAAGTTCTTCTTTATGTACCATGGATGCGATCTTATCTTTATAATCTCGAATTTCCTGTCGTAAATCGTCAATTAAAACTTCTTTTTCATTAAGTTTTTCATTGAAGGATTGGGAAACTAAATCCACATCTTCCCCATTTTTAGATGATTCTTCTCGAATGTTGATGCATTCTTGCTTTTTTAAATCTAATTCTTCTTGTAATTCCAAAATTCGAGAATTTAATTGCTCTTTATTGTGCCGTAATTCTTCATTTTCTTTTTCAATTCCCAATAAATTTTCTTTTGATTGAGTAAGAAAATTTTGCAACATATCGTAATCTTCAGTTATTTGAGACACTTTAGATTGGAGTTCATGCTTTTCTTCTAAAATTTTCTCCATATCAGTGGCCAATTTTAGATTTTCTTCTTCCAAATCTTGATATGTTTCAGCTTTTTCCCGAAAATCATTCAAGATATGTTGATTATTCTCCAGTTCTTCTTGAAGAGAACTAACTCTTGATTGCAATAATTTTAATTCATTTTGATTGATTGAAAGCTCCGATTCATTTTCCAAAATCTGCTGACGTAGAGTAGAATTTGTTTCTGTAATTTCTTTATTGTTTTGTTCTAATTCGGAAAATCGGTCAACTTCGTTCTTATGTTTTTCTATCTCTAATATTAGATCCTTGATTTCATTTTCAAGTTCTTTGATCTTTGTATTTCTACGTTCCACTCGTTCTTTTAATTCTTGCATTTCTGATGCATTATCTTGTAATGGGGTGTTAAAAGGAGACTTGTCTGGGGAAATTGTTACTTCTTCGTTTATGGTATCAATTGATGTATTATCTTCTGAATTTATTTCAGAGGGTTTATTTGCTTCTTCTTCTTGTTGATTCTGTTCCTCTACCGGATTATTGTACTGATTGTTCTGTTCTTCTTCCATCTTTTTTACCCATTTCCCGCTTTGTAATTCTTATTCTTATGATATATGTTAATTCCCAATGTTAAATATTTATTTCAATACAAAAGCAAGCACTATCTAGATAAAAAATTCTGAAGGTTGGTGATTTTTTTATTCAACTTTTGAATTTCCAAATTCATTTCTTCCATATCTTGTGAAGATTGTAAAGAATGTTGAATTTTCTTGAGTTTTATAAGTTCGTCTTTCAATTTTGAAATTTTTTCTGAAAAAAATGATTCATTAACTGCATGTTTTTTCTCATGGGTTTGTGAAATTTCCGTGATTAATTGATATTTCTTTATTGCAGGCTCATATTTTTTCTTAAAATTATTAAATTTTGCTTGAGAGTCTTCCAAATCCGTTTTCAACTTCTCAATCGTTTTACCATAATCTGAATTTTTTTCTTTCAATTTCGAATTCTCTTGTTTTCCTTCTAATATTTTATTTTGATCGATTTTTCGTTCATTTTTGAGGGTAAGAATTTGTTTTTCTATCTTCTTTATTTCTTTTTCCCTTTTAATATCAAAAGACTGAGATTGTGATGCAAAATGTGTCTGGATTTCGAGTATCGTTTGATTTAATTTATTATTTGTTTCTTTTTCTTCCATAAGTTGACGATTTAGATTTTGAAGGATCTCTTTTGATTCATCTGCACTTCTTGTTTGGTAATCTTTTAATTTCTGAATTTCTTCCTCATATATACTTATTTTTTCTTTGAATTGGGGTAATAATGCTTGCTTTTCTTGAGATTTGTTTTGAAGTTCTAAGATCTGTCTATCTTTTTCTGAAATTGATTTTGTTAATTTTTTCTTCTCTCTTTCATGATTTTGATTGATTTTTTCAATATTTATTTTATGCTCTCTAAAATTTTTTTCTATTTCTCTCTTTTTAGATTCCAAACTCTCGTTCATTACATGAATTTCATGCTCAAATTTGTTTTTTGCATTTTCAATGCAAGATTTTTTCTCTAATTCCAAGTTTGAAATATTAATATGATATTTTTCAATTTCCGAATCATATTTCCGCATAGTTAACAAGAGATTGCTTTGTAATTGATGAATTTTTTCTTCTTGCTCTTGAACTTTTTCTTGCATCTTTTGGGAAAATCTACTCTGCTCCTGTTGATCGCTTTCAAATTTTTCTCTATTTTCATCTATCTTTTGGGTTAGATTTTTAATTTCTTCTTTACTAAGTTGAATTTGAGCATCCAAATGAAAGCGTGAACTGTGGTTTTCTTCAATTTCTCTTTTAAGTTGCTCTATTTGAGATGCACTTTCAGTTTGAATTGCCTTGAATTCTTGCTCTTTCTCAAAAATTGATTGTTCTAACTTTGAATTTTTCTGTTTCAATGATAATTTATCCGCTTTTAATTTATCATTTTCCTTAATATTCTTCTCACAAGATATCTGCATAGATTTAATTTGATTTTCTAATTCTGAAACTATATTTGCATTTTCTGTAGTTTTCAAAGAAGTTCGTGTTTCTAAATTATTTTTTAGTTCAACATGTTCCTTCCATAGATGGTCATATTTTTGTTGCAATTGGAGATTATCTGCTCTTAATTTTTCTAAATCTAGGGATAAAACATGAGATTTTTCATGAAGTTTCTTCAACTCTGTGTCATTTTCGAGAGTTTGAATCTCAGTCGTCAGTATTTTGATTTGTTTTTGTAATTCAAAACTATTTTTTGATTCTTTTTTATACTTTTCAAGTTGTTCTTCTAACGAATTTATTTTAACTTCTCTTTTAGAGTGTTCAATTTGTAAGGATTTATATCTATCTTGTAAAGTAGCTTGTGGTGTGGAGTATAGTCGTAATTCAGCAACTAATTTGGAATTTTTTTTTGTTAACTCTTCAACTTTTTTTTTCAATTCATTTATCTGAGAAATTTGTTTCTTTTGCTTATTCAATTTTGTCTTTAATGGGTGCAATTTATCTTCAAGGGATTTAATTTGAACATTTTTCTCTACCAAAACTTGATCATAATTGGTTAATTCTTCTATATGTTTCTGTTGGAGTTCTATTTGTTGGTTTAAGTCCCTAATTGTCTTTTGAAGCTGTTGAACTAGTGATTCCGATTGTTCTTCTTGTAAGAATTGTTGTTCCAGTTGACTCAAGTCAAAATTTTCTGAATTTAACTCCATTTGACCATCATCTTTTTCTCCCATGCAAGCAGCTCCAATACTAAATCCAAATAGTAGTAAGATTCCATTTGAATCATAGAACAAAATATTTTGTTTTAAGAAAGAGTGCAAAAAAAAACCCAAGTTAATGATAAAAAAAATTTAATGTGGGAAATTATCCCAATCAACATGTTCTTCTACTTGATCTCGACACAATTGAATCTCATTAGGTTGAATGTGGGTGTGAATCTTCTTAATTTGTTCTGTTATCGTGTAAGTATCAGAAGGAGATTTGATCAATGGGATTCCTTTTTCTTCAGCAGCACTTATGACCCGTTGATTGGGATCAATATTTCCTGAGAATATAATCAGCCCTGCTCCTATTTCAATTGCTCCCAAAGCTACATCGCTCCGATCTCCCCCCGTTATAATACATTGGTTTTTTTGTTTTCTCATGAAACTAATGGCTGCATTTGCACCCATTGCTCCAATTGTAAATCCATCAATAAAATTATTCTTAATTTTGATATATTCCCCTGAAATTAGATTCCCATGGACAGCTTCCATAATTTCTGCAATAGTTGGTTTTTCAAGCTGTTTGGAATTTTTCAATCCCCCAATTACGTTAATTTGGAGTCTTTCTAAAAGGGGTTTGTGATATTTTTCAATTCTTGTGTCAGCATTTTGTGTTGTGCCACTTAAAATTACCCCTGCAATGGGCACATTTTGAGATTTTATATAATTGTATGTCCCAACTACAAGATTTAAGTCATCATCATCAGCAATTGGTGCACAAATGATTACTTCGGATTTGAATTCCTTTGCCATTTGGAGATCATCTAATCCAACAACACAGTATTGATTGAAGTTGTGATTTCCTTCAATTAAAATAATATCTGTTTTTGCGCTGATGATTTGATATGCATCTTTAATTTTTTCCATCACATCTGGAGCTTCTTCAAGTAAAACTTCATCGAGAAAGTATTCGGGATTATAAAATTGAGGGCAAATCAGTTCTTTTGAAAATTGACGGGCGACTACTGCCGATATAACCGATACATCCTTATCCGTGCGATTTTTGGGAGTCATGGACAATGAATCCCCAATGGGTTTAAAGTAACCGGGTTTATGTCCAGTTTCTTTTAATTTTAAAAAGGCACCAATCGCAATAACCGATTTCCCAGAACCTCCCTTAGTTGAGGTGAGTAAAATTGATCTCGTGGCCATAATTAAAATTAGGTTAAACTCTCTTATTAAGATTTGATCAAAAAAAGCTATAAGCATTTTTGTTTAGAATGAACTTTTTAAAAAAAAAAAAAACCAAAATCAGCAATTTCAAACCGAAATTTGATTAAAACCAAAAAATTCCCTTACTTTTCGATTTGCTTCTTTAGTTTGATCTTTATCTAATCTTAAATTTGATTCAATTTCTCCGATATGCTTAAAGTTTAAAGCGAAATTTCTAATGGCTTCCTTATAAAATACTGTTGATTTCTCCATTAATAATATTACAGAAAGATCTGTATCAGGAATTTGTTCAATCAGAAGATGAATATTGTTAAAAACCATTTCTTCAAGATGATTTTGTAAATTCCCAGTTAATTCTCCAAAAATTTTTCCAACGGCATTTAAAGCTCCTGAAAATAATAAATCGCTGTTATCATCCGTGTTTTTAGATTCTAATCGTTGGAAATCAAAGGAATAATAAGATATTCCATTATTATCAATAATTAAAAGTTTCCTAAGAGAATTTTCTTGAAACATAAAAATCCCCCCTCTGAAAACAGTTATACAGATTATAATGTAATTGAGTAGCAAGAAAAATTGTACGACTAAATTCCATGCTCTAACTATCGCTACTGTAGGATCTGAGGTGAGAATTGCACTTAAAATACTAAGCAAGATACTAAAGATGATACTAAATGCAATGATTTTGTACTTTTTAATTAGAATATCGTTGGTAGATCTCTTTATGCTTTGTCGAATGAAGAGTAGTAAGCTAATTAATTCACAAGTTGTTAATGCGATAACTACATACGCTAAACTTTTGAATATTTGCATTCCTTGAATAAATTGAGCGTCTTGAATTCCACCTGGGCCAAAATTTATTTCCATAGTAGAAAAATCTAAAATGCTGAAAAACACAATCAAAAATGTAACCATGGCAGAAAGAATCACTATTACTGAACTAACGAATAATTGATTTTTCTTTGTTAAAACATGCTCATATTTAAAGGATTCAAAAAATAGGATTAAAAACAAGCTGCTTATCAAAAGAATTAGAAAACTTGAACTTGAAAAGATAAACTGAAGTTTAAAACTATCTATAGAAAATTGAAGAATCTTTGGAACCAAATTTCCAACAAAAAACGCCACCATACTTAAAATGTAATACTTCATGTTTCTATGCTTATATTTCATAGAATACCTGATCACATAGACTATAATGATACCTATTACAAATAGTTGAATAATTGAAAGCACACTTTCAATATCTAATATACCCTGCAAAAATGTATTGTTTTGAACCATGATTTTAATTTTAAGTAATCATTTAAAATAGCTTTCAAACCATTGGTTCTTCTTATGAGAACAAAGGTCCTACATACTTCAAAAATATCTACTCTTATACTATTTTCAATATTAAATTTCAGGTTAACTAGTTTTTTTTGAAATATAAGGATAAATTTGAATTCTGGGTAATAGTTTTTGACATCTTTTTTTGCTAAAAATTGAGGGTCATATGTTTTAATGAGCAATGCTCATTTATTCTAAATAATTGAGTTGTGCTCATTTATTATAAATCTCAATTAAAAAAAAAGTTGATTATATATGTCAAAAATAACAAACAATAATAAACAAACTAAGAATGTTATTTGTCTACTTGCAGGTGCATTCGTCTATACATTCGTTGGTTGGCATTGGAATATCTCGCTGGCTGCATGGATCTCAATACCTTTAATCATGTGCTATTTTCGTTCACAAGATCGATTTTTAAATCAATTACTAATTGTTCCAGTACTATCTGTTCCTGGTTTTCTTAAAATGGTGAATGGGTGGGATATGGAATTATATCTGGCCATTACAATTGCGATTCTTGCTGTGGTTATATTAGTGTTCATTCCTCTAATAGTTGATAAGATTTTAGAACGACGTTTTTCAATGATAATTTCGTCATTTATTTTTCCTAGCATGGTTGTACTTACAGAATTTTTGCTAACATTAACCCCACTTGGAACAGGGATGTCATTGGGTGCTACCCAATTTGATCATCAGGCCATTTTACAAGTTACCTCTTTAACAGGGATTTGGGGGCTATCATTTTTAATAAGCTGGACTGCAAGTATCATCAACAAGCTATGGGAACAAATAAATGAAAAAAATTCCTCAAAACTGCTCTTGGCTCATTCTCCATTAAAAGTAAGAAAGAAATTAATAAAAGTTTATTCTGTGGTTGTAGTAGTGATCCTAACTTTCGGTACTTTTCGATTAGCTCTATTTGAGCCTAGATCCGAGACCGTCAGAATTGCCTCAATTTCAGTACCTCATAAACAGAATTATTGGGGGGAAATTGTTGATCAAAAAACACCAACAGAGACTTCCACGTCATTTAAAACAGAATTTGTTCAAATAGAAGAACAACTTTTTAATCTCTCACAAAAAGCTGTAGATGCTGGTGCCAAAATAGTATTTTGGAGTGAAGGAAATGATGTTTTTTATGAGGATCAAGAAGATTCATTTCTAAATCGATGCAAGCAATTTGCTGCCACCAATCAAATATATTTTATCCCAGCAGTATTGAAGCTATACTATGGATCATACGTGAGTGATAATATGGCATACATGATTACTCCTGAAGGAGAGATTGCTTTTGATTATATTAAGACTATTTCCTGGTATGAAACAACATCTGATGGAATTATAGATTACATTGATACCATATACGGACGTATCTCAATTACTATTTGCTTTGATAATGATTTTCCAAATTTTATAAGGCAAGCTGGAAAAAATAATGTAGATATACTTCTTGTCCCTGCTTTTGACACTGAAGTAATAAAAGATTATCATACAAAATCATCAATGATCCGGGGTGTAGAAAATGGAATGTCTGTTATTCGTCAATCGAATACTGGAGTATCAATGGGAATTGATTACTATGGTAATATTTTATCATATCAAGACTTCTTTAAAACCAATGAATGTTTGATGTTCACCGATTTACCCACAAATGGTATAAAAACTGGCTATAGTTTCTTAGGTGATTGGCTTGTATACATCAGTTTATTATTTATTTCTGGATTGATTGCATGGTCCATATTTTCAACCATAACTTTTAATCGCAAATTAAGAGAATAACTTTTTTTTTTTTTCATTCATTGCTTTAACACAAATCCTGTATAGGTAATTCAGAGTGATTTTTGGAACAAAACTTCAAATAAATTCTGAAAAACTAACCAATTCGGTAATTAGTGTCAAAATTTGTGGTAAGGATCTGAGGGGTGGTTATATAAATACTTTAAAATAAAAAATGTAAGAAAAAAAACAAACTTAACTCTTATTTATTGTGGGATCTTTTCCCAATCAAGATTTTCTACTTGATCGCGACAAATCTGAATCTCGTTGGCTTGAATGTGTGTTTGAATCTTTCGGATTTGTTCCGCTACTGAATAAGTATCCGAACTAGTAGTTAAAAGGGGAACTCCTTTTTCTTCTGCAACACTTACCACACGTTGAATTGGATCTAAATTTCCAGTGAAAATAATTAATTTTGTGCTCGTGTCTAAAGCAGCTAAGGCAATATCTGTCCTATCTCCTCCAGTAATGACACACTTATCAATACCGCCCCTAAAAATTTTTAATGCTGGCTCTGCACCCATAGCTCCGATTACAAAAGAATTGATCAGGGTATTTTTCACTTTAATAAATTCACCTGAATATAATTTAGCCCCAGTTGCATCCATTATTTCTGAAATGGTGGGTTTTTCAAGTTCTCGAGAGTTTGTTAATGCACCTATCACTATGATTCCTCGTTTTTCTAAAAGGGGTATGTGATATCGCTTAATTCGGGCTTCGGCGGTTTTTGTTCTGGCATTCAAAATGACTCCCGCGATTTCTAGATTTTGTGATTTAATATATTCATAAGTCGCAATTACTGAGTTTAAATCATCATCATCGGTGATTGGGGCGCAGATGATCATTGATGCGTTGAATTCTTTTGCAAATCTTAAATCATCTAATCCTATTGGTGAATATTGGCTCACGAAGTGATTGCCTTCAATGAGTACTAAATCGCATTTTGCGGAGATGTTGGTATATGCATCTTTTATTTTATGAAATACTTCATCCACTTCTTCTGGTAAGATTTCATCCAAATAATATTCGGGATTTAAAAAATGAGGGCATATTTCCTCCTTGGAATATTTACGTGCAACTACCGCAGAAATTACAGAAACATCTTTATCTGTGCGACTTTTTTCTTGACGGGTCATTGCATCTCCAATGGGTTTGAAATATCCCGGATTTTTTCCATTTTCTTTCATCTTCAAAAACATTCCAATGGCTACAATGCTTTTTCCCGCCCCAGAATGTGTTGATGTGAGCATAATTGTTTTTGTCATGGTTATCACCTGGTATACACAAAAAATTAGTGAGAAATGGTTATTTTAATATCGACTGCACTGTATCCTGATTCTGCATCGAAAACCAGGCATGGGTTGATATCTAATTCGACAATGTCCTTAAAATCATTAACTAATTGCGACAATTTCACTAAAATGCTTACTACGCCTTCGATATCACTTCGAGGTTCCCCACGGACTCCTTCTAGGATTTTAGAAATGTTGGTCTGTTTTAATTGTTTGAGTGCATCATCGCGATCATAATGGAAGGCTAAATCAAATTTTACATCTTTAACATAATTGGCATAGATTCCTCCACTTCCCACCATAATCATCGGTCCCCATTGGGGATCTCTGTTAATTCCAAAGATCAATTCATTTACCTTTTTCTTATCTTTTGTGGTAATCATTTGTTGAACTTCAACTCCCCTCAAATCTGCATTGGATGGCCCCTTCGCCTTGGCATTTGACATAATCGATATAAAAGCATCTTTTGCTTTTTGCTGGGTGTCTATATTCAAAACGACTCCGCCACAATCCCATTTATGAATTATTTGGGGGGAAACAATTTTCATAACTACTGGAAAACCAATCTCTTCTGCAAGTTCTGCAGCATCTCGTGCTGTTTGTGCGAGTCGTGATTTTGGATTTTTGATTCCGTAGATATCAAAAATTTCAGATGTTTCATAGCTTAATAATACTGCTCGATTGTCTTTCCGAACAATATCAAAAATTTCTCGAACTCGAGTAGTATTTACATCTACGTGCGGAACTTTTTTTTGGGTGATGATGGGTGATTTTTGAATTCTACCATAATATTCTAACCCTTTTAAGACCTTCACGGCTTCTTCAGGAAATGCATAGGTAGGTACTCCCCCTTTAGTTAGCACTTTGGCTGCTTCATTAACACTCACACCACCAATAAAGGATGCCACTAGTGTCTTATTGGGATATTTTTGATGTAAGGCACTCACTAGTTTCGCTACTCGTAAGGGTTCGGTTTGGGATTGAGGTGTTAAAAGGACTATTCCTCCTGCGACTTCTGAATCTGGACATTGAAAGAGGATATCAATGGCTGCTTCATATCTCTCAGGAGGTGCATCTCCAATAATATCGACGGGATTATAAAAGTTAGATTCTGCAGGTAAAACAGCTTGCAATTTATTTACAGTATCTTCCGTAAATTGAGCGAAACCTAAATTACTCGCTTCCATGGCATCGGTGGTGATAATACCTGGACCGCCAGCATTAGTGATTATTGCAAATTTATTTCCCTTTGGAATAGGGGCAATAATAAATGTTAAACAATAATTAAAAAGATCACTAATAGTTTCTGCGCGTATAACTCCGGCTTTTTTAAAGGCAAGATCAAATGCAATATCTGAACCTGCTAATGCTCCTGTGTGGGAAGATGCGGCTTTGGCACCTGCAGCGCTTCGACCTGATTTCAATAAAATTACGGGTTTTTTCTTAGTGGCTTCCGATACGACTTTGAAAAATTTTTCTCCATCTTGAACGGATTCAATATATGCTGCAATAACTTTGGTATTTTCGTCTTGAGCTAAATATTCAATATAATCCACTTCATCAGCATCACATTTATTTCCTAAACTGATAAAACTTGAAAAACCAATATCATTTTCTACAGCCCAGTCAAGAAGGCCAGTCATCATGGCTCCACTTTGTGAAAGCATCCCAATATGGCCCTTTTTAGGAGATAAAGATGAAAATGAAAAGTTCCCTGATGTAATCAAGCCTAAGCAATTAGGACCGAGAATCCGCATATTATATTTTTTTGCAATAGAAACAATTTGATGCTCACGTTCAATTCCGGCTCCACCAATTTCCTTGAAACCGGCGGTAATGATCACCATCGTTTTTATCCCTTTTTTTCCACAATCTTCGACGACGGGAACACAAAATTTTGATGGAATACAAACAACAGCTAAGTCAATGGGTCCAGGGACATCAGTTATTGATTTAAATGCTTTATGTCCTAAAATTTCATCCGCTTTTGGATTAATTGGATATATTATTCCAGAGTACCCGGATTCAGCCATATTTTTCAAGACTGAATTTCCAATTTTTCCGGGTTTGTTACTCGCGCCTATAACTGCCACCGATTTTGGGTGAAACATAGGTTGTAATTCTTCTACTGTTTTAGAAGGCATGTGTTTAATTCCTCGGAAAGTTCGTAATTATTAATAATTAATACTACAAGGAGATGTAAAGATCGAATGACCTTAAAATTATCGGTTTTGATCTAAACAAATGCCAAAATGATCATGGGATGTTGTCCCCATATTCAAGTCGGAGCACATAAATGATCATTTTTTGGTACTGGATGATTAAATTTCCAAAAAAAAAACTTTGGTTTAATATAAATTAAGTTCAAATGCTGAATATTGAACGATTTATTGAAGAAAAATTTCACAATTGACATATTATCACGAAAATTTAATGGTATTTCTGCAATATATCGATTTGATTTGATTCCAATTCAAAAATTCAAGAAATCTTGCGAGACATATTAACCTACTAGTACTTACTCCTTTTATATTTCAAAGCTAAGTAAGAATCAATTCTTTGATAAACTTCAAATAGAAGCTTTTGAGAAGAACGAAACAGATTTTGTAGTTGTGTTACAGAAAAGGTTGGACAAAATTTGTTTTATTAAAAAAATACAAGGTAAAAAATATGTCTGCTGAAACAGAAACGAAAGAGAATTCTACAGGTGGATTTGGAGAATTCCTCGAAAAAACATTCAAACTTTCAGAGAATAAAACTACTGTCAAAACTGAGGTTCTCGCAGGAATTACCAGTTTTATGACAATGGCATATATAATCGTGGTCAATCCAGGAATTCTTTCTAATGAATACGGGGCGAACCAAGATTTCAATGCAATTTTATTCTCAACAGTTTTAATCTCTGCGGTAATGACCATCGTAATGGGATTAATGTCAAATAATCCTTATGCTGTGGCCCCTGGTATGGGTTTAAATGCTTATATTTCTTTTGCATTAGTTGGGGGTGGAACAATAACTTGGGAAGAAATGATGGGGGCAATAATCATTGCTGGTGCATTATTAACTATCATGTCCTTAACTCCAATTAGTAGTGGGGTGTTAAAAG
Source organism: Candidatus Lokiarchaeum ossiferum (assembly GCA_025839675.1). Taxonomy (GTDB): domain Archaea; phylum Asgardarchaeota; class Lokiarchaeia; order Sigyniarchaeales; family Promethearchaeaceae; genus Lokiarchaeum; species Lokiarchaeum ossiferum. Next base: position 2,071,385 of record CP104013.1, on the reverse strand, counting down.
CAATTCCAAAAAGCCTTAGATTTGGTCTTGCGGCCGGAATTGGATTATTTTTAGTGTTCATTGGATTACAAGATGCAGGTGTGGTAATCAATAATGACGCCACATTAGTAGGTATGAATAATTTTGGTTTAACTTTTGCATTATTTCTATTTGGGTTAATTTTTACGGCTGTATTGATGCTTAAGAAGGTCAATGGTGCATTTTTAATTGGTATTGTTACCACAGCGATCTTAGGAGTAATTTTTTCCATAGGTGGATGGGGTACTAACGTTATTGATGAAAATTTTCAATCAATTGCGATAACCGAAATTGCTGCCTTACCCGATACAGGAACTTTCTTCAAATTTGATCTTGGGGTTATTTTAAAACCTGCTTTGATTATTCCAATTTTTACTTTAGCCTTTACTGATCTTTTTGACAGTGTTTCAACTTTTCTTGGTGTCTCTGAAGTGGGAGGATTACTCGATGAAAATGGTGATCCAAAGAATTTCAAGAGAACTCTTGTTGCTGATAGTTTAACTACTTTTGTATCTGGCTTTTTTGGAACTTCTGATGCAACAACATATATTGAAAGTGCCGCTGGTGTGGAAGAAGGTGGTAGAACTGGTTTAACTGCAGTTGTTACTGGATTATGCTTCCTTCCATTTATGTTTTTAAGTCCCTTATTAGCTGCCGTTCCATTATATGCAACCGCTCCTGTCTTAGTTCTTTTAGGTGTTTTGATGTTTAAACCTCTTGCAAATATTGATTGGACTAATTTGGAAGATGCTATTCCTGCGTTCCTATCTATGGTGATGATTCCATTTACTTATAGTATTACAAATGGAATTGTTTTTGGAGTTATTTCTTTTGTGTTAATTAAAATTGTTTTAGGGAAGATAAAAGAAATTAACGCATGGCTCTGGCTCACTTTTATATTTTCTGTTGGGGCTTTAATTGCTCCAATATTCTTGTAAATGAGAGCGTGAAGTACAAATTTTTTTTCATTTTCATTTTTTCCAACTTTTAATCCAAGCTGATTTACAAGAATATTAATGAAAAATACAAAGAAAAAAAGGTCAATTATGCTTCTGTTGCATAGATGCAGACACCATTTTCATCTAAGGTTGCATTATATTGGTGTTTATAACCGTTTCCTGTCCCATCTTGAGGATGATCTCCAGTTCCATTTCCTTGGCGTTTTTGTTGTTGTGTTCCAGTTCCATCACATGTTTCATTAGTCAAATCTGAGGTTAATTCTTCCGCTGAGGCATTAGCAGCAGCAATAAAGATGCCAACTGCTAACATTCCGACAATACTATATAACATTAATTTTTGAGAGCGTTTCATGGTTTTTCACACTGGTTGAGTGCTATGATAGTTAAGTCCAAAAGGATATATAAAGCATTTCGCACCAATGGTGCCCAATGTCTCGGACCTTTGGTCTGATTCGCCAAATTGTTATGATATATTTAATCTTTCGCTGATACTTTTCCCCATAAGAAAAAACAGAAATGTATTCCTGTTTAATTAAATCCGTTTTTGGACATTTTCAATATTTTTTTGAATGGTCGCAACACTTTTCGTTTTGCCTAAAGCAGAAAATTGTGCTAATGCTAATGTATAATATTCGAGAGATTGTTGATAAGCTTTCTTCCGAAAATAAATTCCAGCCAAATTATTGTATCGATGGCCTAATGCATTTGGATCTGCTATTTTTTCCGCTAAAGGAATAGCCATTAATAATTTATTTATTGCTTCATCAAATTGCCCCAAATACTTTAAACTTAAGGCCCATTGATTTAAAAGCTGATTTTGAAGATCCTCAAAGTGATGTGAACTTGCAATTTGATCTGCTTGCTTGTATAGTTTGTTTGCCTTTGAATAATTCTTCAGATTTTGAGATTGTGTATATCCTGCAGTATAATATATTGCACATAATTCATAAAACATCTGTGTTTGTTCGGCAATTTTTGCTCCTCTTAACAAAATTTCATATGCTTCCTCATGCATTTTTAGAGAATTACTTAATTTCGCTAGTTCAAGATATTTAATCACACTTTCCTGAAGTTCTTCCGCGTTTTCAGCATAAATATGAGAATGGAGTGTTAAATATCGGTCAAAGAATGAAACTGTTTTTTCTGGTAAAGCAAGTTCCCGATGAATCTTATAAATTTTTTCTAATAATAATAGTTGATCGTCTACTAAAGCTAATTCATCTGCATATTTCAATGATTGAGCGAATAAATCAACTGCTTTCTCAAGATTTTGTGCTTCCTGATAAATTAAGGCCATATAATAAAGTCGATCCGATTTTCCCTTTCGATCATCAAACTGTTCATCGAGAAGAAATGCTTCTTCAAAATATTGCATAGCTGTCTCATTTTGATCTGCATAGTAATTTGCAACACCTAATTTATTCAAATAATATGCATTTTCTTCGGGATTTTTAAGTGTGTTGTGTAATTCAAAAGCTTGTTGATAATCCTCAATGGCTTGAAGATAATTTCTCTCCGATTTGAGTTCATCTCCTCTTTGCACATAAAGATCTCGGAGATTTCTTAACCCAATCATTCGAATTTCTTCTTGTTGAATTTCTTTTGCAATGTTAATAGTTTTATTGTAATAATCAAATGCTTGATCATAATTCTTAAGCTTCCCATATGACAGCCCAATGTTATTGAAATCCGTGATTAGGTTCGCTTGATTTCCCGTGGATTGATCAATATCTACGGCTTCAAAGAAATATTTCAAAGCTTGTTCATCCTCATCTTGAGCTTGATAAATTGTACCAATATTATTCAACCGGATTGCCTTTCCACGTAATTCTCCCAATTTATCTGCAATTTGCACTGTTTCCTTGAAAATTTTCAAGGCAATGTCATATTCTTTATTTTGAACGTTAATTAACGCTAAATTTCCCATGGTACGTGCTTGACTCGAAATATCGCCTAGTTCTTTATAAATCTTTAATGAATCCTCATAATGTTGTTTAGCGAGATCAAATTTTTCTTGCATATAGTATACTTGTCCAATATGGCCTAATCTGACAGCCATGCTCCTAATTTGTCCTAATTCAGAATTTATCTTATAAGCATCTTGATAGTATTGGATCGCCTTGTCATATTCCATTCGGGATTTGTGCATCTGTCCTATATTGCTATAAAGACGTGCTTTACTGGTCAAATTGCCTACATTTTCTGCTATTGCTAGCGCTTTTTGCAAGTAATTCATTGCTTGGTCAAATTTTCCTTGATCTTTATAGATCATTCCGAGGCTATTGAGATAATGCCCTTGTTTTTCAAGTAAATCATTCTCTATTGCTAGATCCAATGCTTTGTTATAATATTCCAAAGCTGTCTGAAAATTACTTTGACTATAATAAATGTAACCAATTCCGCTATAAGCTGCTGTTATTCCATCAACATCACCTAATTTTAAATCTGTCTCCAAATTTGCGGAATAGGCCTCCAAAGCTTTTTCAGGTTCACCAATGTCTTTATACACATGACCAAGAATATTGTTAAAATTCCCTTGTTTCATAAATTCATATTGATCTTCCATTTTGGATGCTAAATCTAATCCTTTTCGGGCTGTTCGCAAAGTAGATTGATTTTGATTGACTTCCAAGTATATTTTACTTGCTAAGATATATTTATCTAAGATTCCCGTATTTGCATATATATTTTGTGCCCATGATTTAAAATCAGGTCTTTGAGTAGGTTGGGATGCAATTTTCGGTAAAGTAATTGAAGGAAAGAATTGTGACCACAAAGAGTCTTGTATAAGTGTTCTTGTATTGGTTTTTATTAGAAAGACTTCAAAATCTACATCGGATCGAATTTCTGCTAAAAGAGAATCCGGTTTAGAAAGAGAAGAAATAGTAGAAAGATCTGTTATTTTTTGAATTTGGTAGATTTCTGGACGATCCACTGGTGCATGTTCTATCCAAACCAATTGTTTTAAATGAGGCAATTCTTTTAACACTGGTCCGATATCAAAATCATCACTTCCCGAGTAACCCATAATGAGCAGAGATCTATCTCGCATCATGTTGTTCACCGCGGGTTTTTTATAAGGTTCAATCGCAAAAGTTTCTCCTACCTCGCGATCTTTTCCCAGATCGCTAATTGTGGTTACCAAGGAATCGATGGTAGATTCTTGAGTTATTATATTACTTTTTGCGCCATGAATTTTGTACAGTGGAAATCTCCCTTGTGCCATCAATTCCTCTGGATTTTTATATTGAAGAAAATCTGCTTTAGTTATAATGGGATGAATATTGTGGTGTTTTTCTTGAGAAAGGAGTGATTGAAGGGCAAATTCAATAAGATAGTCAAAATTTGTAGTTATTGCATGATTTCCCGTTAGAATTGCTTGAGCAATGAAAAGGTGAACCAAGTTTGGATCCTTGACCAGATCAAAATAGTCCATAAACACTAATTCGGTATCTCTGACCTGTTGAATCATTTCCACAAGAAGTTCATAGCGAAGAGCCTCTAAATTTGCTAATTCTTCGACTTCTTCCTCTGGAGCACAAAATTCCAATAAAGAACGTGTGATTTGACGAGCAGAAGGTAGATTTGATGGAGCATCCATAGAAATACCTGCTCCAGCTAAAATTGTCCACTTATATTGCATATCAAAAATATTCGCAACTGGAACTTCCATCCTTTTTACAATTTCTTGTTTTTTCATATTATCACTCTATTGATAGTGTAGTCGTTTCTTGTACTTCGATTTTTGTCTGACCTTGATATTTCCAACTATAAGTGTGTTGATCTGTCACTAACCCTTCGCGTTGTCGGCAGATATGTTGCACACCTGTGCCGGTAAGAAAACCCCATGTTGGATCTGCACTCCTCCATCCTCCAGCATCTGGAGAGAAAAATTCACACCATGCATGAGGTCCTAGAGATAAGTTATCTAAATCAACAGACCATCCGTGAACAATTCTGGCTGGAATTCCTCCCGCTCGAAGTATGCATACAAATAAATCGGACATTTCTGAACAGTCTCCGCGACGATCATTCATCGTTTTGACTGCATCCTCTCGAATTCCATTCATTTCATATGATATTTTTTGGTTCACAAATTCAAAGGCGAGAGTGATAAATTCGGAAGCATTCTTGGCATTTTTTTTTAAAATCCTGACTAATTCTTGGATTATTGAATCTGAAATTGGCCAGTATTGCGAAGCTAGAAGCATGGCCGATCCAGTTGACCCTGGGAGTGTAAGTTTACGATATTCTTCCCACTTTCCAAATATAGGTAAGACAATATCGGAATTCCCCTTTGGAGTAATAATTAAATCAAATTGAAGTGCTTTTGTTTGATGAGCTGGGATTTCATCAACTTTTATGGTTAACAGAGAATTTCCATCTTCATCAATATCGATTTTAGAATTATTGAGCGATAATAGTCTAGAATTTTGAAATTTAGTGGAAGGGGGAATATAAGTTTCCAGAATGAGATTCCTTGCAGTTTGGTTGTCAACATTTTTTATAATATAATCAAAATGCAATCTAAATTGGGGACTTTTTCCCCATTCAATTCTTATTGCCGATGCATTCCGAGCATGGGAAGTTAAATTCTTTGAAAATTTTCCCGGAACAATGTTTCGAGTGTGATTTTTTTGATCAATCTTAATTTTGGCTAATGCAGAGCTAAAGAATATCTCTCCTGCATTGCGAAGAAAGATTATTTCTGTTAAATCTTCTTTGGGCCATTCTATGATGTTTAAACTCCCTAATTTCTGAATGATGTCCTTGGGATTTAAAAGAAGTTGAATTTCATACACATATTTTGAATTAGGTTGAATGGCAGTAGTAAATTGGACATCAATGGTATGGTGATCATCTCGCAAGGTTGCTCTTGCTGGAATTTTATCTCGTTCATAGGCATAAACTGCATCTAATTTCAATGATGTGGAGAAAGAAAATCCCGTAAAAGTTTGTGATCCTTTCCAGATCCCCGCAACAAAATGTTTGACAATTACATCATCCTTGTCTATAATCAGTTGAATTTCTTTGATTTGAGATTTTAAAGGTTGAGGCACTATATCAATGTCATTTTCTGTGACTTTTTAAATCTTTTTATGCAAATAAAAATAAAGAGTCATAATGAGTCAAAATTCTGTTAATGTAAATATTACCCTCATTACTGAAGAAAATATTCCTACTATGGTGGAGATTTGGAATCCAAATGCTCATGTATTATCTTCTACCAATCGAAAACATACAAAAAAATCCCTTTTAGAATGGTTTCAAAATAGATCTATCGGGAATCATAAATATTATGGAATTTTTAAAAAAAATTATCTTTGTGGATTTATGATTTTAAAATATGAATTAGATAAACTAATTATAAAAATGACTGCACTTGCAAGCAATTTTCAAAACCAAGGCTTTGGAAAGAAATTAATTAGTTTTGCTAAGAGAGAAGCGCAAAAATTAAATTTCCCGGTTTATACTGAAGTAAAAATTGAAAATTTTAGAGCTCTAAACTTTTTCTTTAGTCTTGGTTTCAAAATAATTCAGTTTGACAAAAAATGGGAAGAGTATAATTTATTGGCACTATCAAGTTAATTTTTTTGGAATTAATTAAACAAAAATAAATATTTCTATAATAAAATTACAGCAAGCTTAAAAAAAAAAACAGCTAAACAAATTTTATGGATAAAAATAAACTGAAACAATGGGCTCTTTTCGCACCAGTTATCGGTAGTTCTCTTTTCTTCATTTTAACCATAATCGCAATGTTTACATTTACTGGTGGGACTGCTTTTAATCAAGAAAACTTGGGATATTCTTTCTTCAACAATTTTTTTAGCGATTTGGGAATGACAACGAGTTATAGTGGAGAATCAAATATGCTCTCATCAACGCTCTTTTTACTCGCTACCATATTTTGTGGAGGATTCATGCTGCCTTACTTTGCAACTATTCCTTCTCTATTTAAAACGAATAAACTTGATTTCGTTCTGATGGTTATTGGAAGCTTAATCGGATTTGTTGCCGCTTTTGGCTACATTGGAATAGGTTTTACTCCTTGGGATACAACTTTAGAATTACATCTCTTTTTTGTTTATTTAGCCTTTCCAACCACCTTACCTGTTGTTCTATGTTATGTTATAACATTTTTACGGAACAAATCTACTCCAAAAATTTTATCCGTTGTATATATTGCAATGGGGTGTATTTTGATTGTATATCTTTATCTTTTATTTTTTGGCCCTGATTCAAATACTGAAACGGGACGGTTTATTCAAGTTGTTGGCCAAAAGATTGTAGTTTATGCTGAAATTGTTACATTTTGGATCCAAGGATATTATTCTTCAAAGTTTTTTAAAAATTCTACTGAAATTGGGGAATAAATTCCAGTTTTTTCCTTTTTTCACAACTATTAAACATCTGGGCTCATATAAACAATATAATTAATCTCGAAATGGGTAATCAAAAATGCTAAAAGGGATATTCTTAGTTGGTTGGGATAATATGTTGGGTTCAATAATCGAAGCTCAATATCCGGACAATTCTCAAATCGATAAGAATAAAATTTCGCAATATTTGGCGACATTGCAAGCTTTGGGTACATCTCCAACGTTAGAAATCAAGGATGAAAATCAAATTGTTTTAATTTATGGATTTCCAGTGAGAGATGGGATCATGAATTACGATTTTATTGTCGCAGTATTAGATGAAACCGATACAGTTTTGATAAATAAACTTCAAATGGAACTCAAAATTCAAGGTGATTCTATACTCCAAATGGCTAAAGATCAAAGAAATCAATGTTTCTACAAATTTGCAAAAAATATTATAGAACCTAAAATCAGAAAGATAGTGTTCATGGGGTATCCGAATTCAGGAAAGACTTCAACGAAACAGTTCATTTTTGATAAAATTACCAGCGAAGATTTATTAAATACTTCCCTTTCCCCCACGGAAGCATTTGAAACGTCGCATTATGATCTCATTGATTTGCAACTATCAGTGTTTGATACTTCGGGCCAAGAAATTGAACGATGGCTGGATCCAGATGAAAATCTTTTGCAATATTCGGATCTCATTATTTTTTTCATTTCTGTCGAAGACTGGACCCTCAGTTCCGAGAAATTGTTAGATACTTTATCGCGTTTAATCCGTATTAATCAAAGTGAAGAAAAAATATGCCCTCAGATTGTCATTTTTTGTCATAAATTTGATTTAGTTGCTGATTTTCCTGATTTTGATCAAATATCTCTTCAAGAATTCGCATTTAAAAATAATATTCCGATTTTCTTCACCAGTCTCCAATATCAAGGAAATCAAGATTTAATTATTGGGACTCAGTTGATTCTGGATAAATTCTCCCTGTTTTTCAATTTCTTTTCAGAATTATTTCAAATGCTTGCCGATACTTCCATGATTCAACCATTATTTTTATTAGATAAAGATTTTGATATCGCATCACTCTTCACCACTGATAACAAGGTTTTAGATGAGATTAATTCACTGAAATCCTATATTCTCAAGTTATTGATGGATCATAAACGAATTTTTGGAGAAAAAGGCGACTATTTCACCTTTTCATTAGACGATGGCCATAGATTCATTGTTATTTTAGATGCATCCATTTTTCATCCTGATCTGTCGTATATTGTGATTCAAGTTTATAATTTTGAAGAATTGGATCAATTAAATCGCCATTATGCAAAAATTAGCCATGATTTTCGGTGGAAATCTCATCAAATTTCATGAGTCGTCCATTTTAATGGGTTTCATTTGTTCCGCTTTTTCATGAAATAGGGTGAAAATTTGCATTAATTTGCAGTCAAAAGGTTTTTTTGGGATGATACATTAGTGTACGTGAATTAAGAAATAATGTCGGAATATATAGCCACACTGATTTCATTCGCAATTAACTGATAAGGAGATAGATACAATGATTACTGACGACGATATCGCTCAATTAGAAGCCACTATGCTTCAATGGGCACGCAAGCAATTAGCAAAAGTTCAAGAATAGATCTTCAAACTTTTTTGCTTTTTATATCTTTCAAATATTTAACTTTATGCTGTGATCTCCGTTTTTTAGAGCAGTTTTTCTTTATATTTTCTTGCAATAAATTAAAAAAGCAATTTTCCTATGATGCTAAAATTGAATAAAAATGAAAAATGGGTATAAATTCAAGATTGTTGAACTTTTTTAGTATATTTTTTTCTTCTTAAAATAAGCTACTCGTAAAATTGCTTGAATAAGTGCTGAAGCGCCAAAGAAAAAGATCCAAAGTCCAAGATCTTGTTGTAAACTCATCAACATTCTTAAATTAAAACCTGGAATGCCCATCATAAGTGAGACTATTCCGGGAACTCCGAGAAGTATGAATGGGACAATCATAAAATCTGCGATAGATTTGCCGATTGCTTGAGAACGTCGTTCCTTTGGATCTTTAAAATCCGCTAAGAAGTTTTTTAATCGGTCTTCAAATTTTATATAACGACGGCCTTCAAAAACAATAGAAAGTATAATTAGAAGATCAATGATCATATATAGGAAGATGTACGTCATATTTCGCACTGTTGGTTCCTGATCCAATAACATCTTAAGAATACTTGGCACTAATTCTTGATAATATGCGGTTTGACCAAGGAAATTGTTCGTATTTATTAAAATCACTGCTCCAATTCCTTCACTCGGAATAAGCATCATATCCGCAAATGTATCGTCCAAATTACCTAAATGACTGATTACTTCATATTCATCTAAAGTATGATTTGCCCATCCCATTGCATAATAGGATTTATCTTGAAATTTCTCAGGGATACTATGAATCATTTGAATATTTGTTTTGTTCAAGATAGTGGTATTTTCATAATTTCCTGAATTCAAATGAGCCACTATGAAATGTGTCATATCATCCGCTGAAGCAATAAATTGCTCCGTGACTATATTAGATTTAGAATACTCTTTGTTTGATATTTGTTGTAATCCAAACCATGGTTGATAGCCATGAGATAACCCATTTGCCTTTGCTTCATCAATCGAAGTATAGACGTTGTTCATTTCGAGTGGATCTGCAATAAAAATGTGAAAACTATCGTTAAGGGTCATATTGGAAACTTTTTCAATGATCGCTCCGAGGATAATATAATTATAGTTGCTATAGATGAATTCTGAACCCGGTGTGGAAGAAAGTTGGATGGTATCAAATTTTCGAACTATTTCTTCAAGGGAGTTATTTAATAAAATAGAAATATCTAAACTCGTTGGAATCCCTGTAAAATGGTATAGGCATTGCTCAAGTGTTATTTTTGACGATTCAAGGGAATTAGATGTGGTGAACCAAGGAAAGATGGATTGAACTGTCTGATTTAACGTTATATTGTTAGTTTCTGTTAACTTCATCATTAAAGTTGAAATGAAAGTCTTTCCCATTGCTCCAAGATGCATTGGTGTTTCTGATGTCATGGATGCTCCATCATTATCCGCTTTTCCGAAAGCATTGGTGTAAACAGTTTCGTTATCCATCACTAATCCATAAGCAATTCCTGGGATTAACATATCTTTCATTTGTTCTTGAATAAAAGCATCAATGGATTCAAAGGTAGATGATTGGGCATGAGCTGAAGGAACAGATGAAAATAAACTAGTACTTAATAACAATAAGGAAATTATAATTAAATTTCGTGGTGTATTAGATTTCATAGAGATTACCAGTAAGGAATATTAATTTGGTTCAAATTTTAGGGTTTTGTTTTCGTTATAGGGCAAAAAATAAAGGTAGTTTTGATAATTCGTCCAATAAAATTTCTTTTTGTTCTTTTTTACAATGATAAAGAGATTCTCCACATTCTTCACATGTTTTTTCATACCAAGAAAATGGTGTATTACACTTAGGGCACGCCCATCGTGTTTCTTGTCTTATTAACCATTCTTCTACACCAAAATTTTTAATCTCTTCTAAATTCGCAATAATTGCAGAATGATGGGGTTTATTATTACTCTTAAAGCGAAGGAGCATTTTACACGGGTATGATGCACATTCGCTACAAAATTCCAAACCTTTATCTTGAGCACACTTTCGAATATCGCATATCGAACACTCTGCACAGTGTTGGGAACTCTTGCATCCGTCGCATACAAGATTTTCCAATTCCTCATTGCGATCTTTAGCAGCTTGAATAAAATTGTTTGTCAAGTTAATTTTCATTATCTCACAAGCACCACAATAAAGTCCACAATACGAATCAAACCGTTTTTTCATGAAATGACCTATGTAAAATTTAAGCTGTAATAGATACAAGACAAAGAAAGAGATAAAAAGTTTTTCATCGAAATAAAATTTTGAATACCTAAAACTGATGAACAAAAAGGTGGGAAATGAAGGGTTAAAATTCTCTTGATTATCATTATTCATTTAACTGTTTAAATTTGATATAAAAAAAATAAAATTTCGAATCGATGAAACATAGAAAAAAGAATAAGAAAACGAAATTAAAAAAAGTGTTATCGTTGAATCTTTGATCCACAACCAATACAGAATTGGGCATCTTTTTGAATTTGCTTACCACAATAAGAACAAACTTGGGATTTAAGTTCCTTGGAAACCGTAGTTCCTCCCACTTTCCTCCCTTCCTTTTTCTTTCCACAGGCGGGACAAAAGATATCTTTTGCTTCCAAAGAACAACCGCATCGGGTACATTTAGATGGATCAATTTGAGGTTGAAGCGTGGTTTTAACGGATGCAGAAGGTGTTTGTTTTTGTTCTGATTTTCCATAAACCGATGATTTGGAATTACTGGTTGTTCTAAGGGTTGAACTGGCGACCTTAGATGTGGTGCTGCCCGTTTGAGCAACGCTGGTTCCATTTGCCGTTATTCCTTTAGCCTTCTGTTTCTTACGGGCAGATCTCGCAATTAAAATTAGTGCTCCGGAGATTATTGCTACCCAAATCAAGGTTGGTCTAATATTTGCCCATTGTGTTTGAGTATCGAGTTGTTTATCATATGTAACATCGAATGTGATTGATGTAGATTCAGCATTTGAGTACATAGGATCGAAAAACACGAAGAAATACCATGTTCCATCTTCTGGCACAGTGATAGTTCCATCAACATTTTGTGTTGCTATTTCGGAAAACTCTGCTCCACTTAAATCATAGACTCCTGTAATAGTATAGTCTATCGTATAATCGACATCAACAATGGCTCCAACTTCATTATACCACACCAGATAAACATCTTCTGAGCCAAAGAATGCACTACTGCCACTATATGAACTCGCCATGCTTTCATCAAATGTGTCTGGAATACCATAATATAACCAAGAATTAAATTCATCGCTATTCATAACTTTGAATTCAATCCCGTCTGTAGCGGAATAATTGTAAACTAAATTTGAACCCGCACTGACATAGTATCCTTGGTATCCATATTCATCTGCACCTAATGATAAACTTCCTGTATCTTGCCCTGATTCTGTAGTTGTTGGGAAATCTGCAAAGGGGTGATCTGCAATGGCGAAACTAATTGGTGTTGTTGCTTGAATGTCGAATTTGATTTCATTCCCTGCTTCAAGTGATTCATATTCATACCAATATTCATTAAAATTTAATTGCTCGGTTGCTCTGTAATTTACTAATCCGGATGAACTACTACTTGAAAATGGAAAAGAGAGAGCAATTCCCATTAAGGGGATAAATACCATCATTAATACTACTGCTAACACTAAACCCCCGCCTACATACACGGGAGAATAATACCATGGGCGATAATGCCGACCCCAGAAGTATGGACGATACCACCAGCTTCGGTAATAATAGGGTCGGTGGTAGTGACGTCGATGATAGTATGGTCGATGATACGTGTTATGGCGATAAGGGCTTGATCGACTTCTATGATATGATGAAGATGTTGTCCTTCGAGCACCAGTTCTTCCATAAGGGCGTGAACTGGAACGGGATCTAAAACTTGGGCTACTGGAGCGGAAGGAACTGGATCTAAAACTTCCCCCGCTGGAGCGAAATCCGCCTCCTCGAAATCCTCCACCGCCCCCGCTAAAACCTCCTCCTCCTCTGGGCATTTTTAATTATTCACCTGATTTGTTGATGCAGGGGTTCCGCCAGTTTGTCGGAATGCATAGTCCCGAAAAATTGCACCTAAATAGAAGAGTATCGCAAAAATGGTCATAATTAATCCTAAAGCATCTATCTTAACATTAGTCCCTATTGAACTCACATTTAGGGCGATTTTTATAAAAATCCATTCGAATACCAAGAACACAATTGGTAATGCAGGAATAATATATCGCAATACAGGTGCGGTTTTAATCGTTTTTGAATCTGAATAGCTCACATATAATAAGGCAAAAACTCCGAAAATACTTGAAAAGATTACTAAGAAACTGCAGATGACAGTAACTATCCACATTGCGCCGTTCATGTTCATATAGGCTGTTCGATAATCTGAACTATGTGCTTCAAAAAGATAGTATGATATCGGATTTCCGAGAAAATCTCCCTTATAGAATCCGGTGATTCCTGCAAGCGGAAAAACCATTCCAAGGATAAGAGCTAAAATTGCTGCTAAACCAGCAAACCAAAATTCCGCCGTCTTTGGATCTGGGACGGGGATTAATCCTATTTCATCCACTGTTTCATCAGGAATAAATCCCCAACAATCTTGAAGGGTGACTACTCCAATTAATTTTTTCTTTTCAATCACAGGAACCACATTAACATGCAATTCTTGCATTTTTGAAAAGGCTTCTTCAACTTTGGTGTTTAAAGTGACTGGTTCTATGGTGTACATCGCTGCGGTTGCTTTAGTTGTCTTTGGATCTAAACCATCGGCAACAATATTTTGAACTATATCAAAATCTGCTACAACACCTAATACTTTATCTGAACCTTTTTCCAAGACTACCAAGTCTGGAACGTCCAATTCTTTCATTTTTTTGGCAACTTCTTCAACAGTTGCTTCATTTGAAATTGTACCATATTCGTCATCTATGATCAAATCTCGGATATGATAGTTTTTTTTTTCGTTACCCATTGTTCTTCAACAAAGAAATGATCTGCGCCCTATTAAAATCATTTGTTTGTACCACTTATCTCCCAAAAACTCCATTGATAAAGATAAAAAACGAGTTACGATATGGAAGTGTGATTTTAAAATGAAAATGGTCGAAATTTAAAAAGAAAATAACTATTAATTTTTTATTTTACTCCCAATTCCTTCATCCGCTCCGTAAATTGCACGTCCCGCTCTTTAAGGAAAGAATCTAACTTTTTTAGGGTAATAGATTGAAATTCAGGTGCTTGAATGCTGATAATCTTTTTTGGAAGTTTTATCTCGGTTGTAGCAGTTCCATTAATTAAATTTTCATAGCTTTTTGCTATTTTAAATTCCACTTTTCTCATCAGATGTTTCAAAATGGGTGTTGATGGAAGAATTTTGATCTCTTTTATTTATAAAATAATCAATTATTTTAATATTTAGAATGGTGCTCAGTAGAAAACCGATAATTACTAAGAGCCCTCCGTATAGAATCAAATTAGCTTCAGGTGCATTAAAAACAAGAGGGGCGAACACATCAATAAGATAATGACTTATCATTGCGGGAAAAATACTATTGGTTTTGATTGTTAGATATGCAAACATAATTCCACCGAAGATTGAAATAATTGCTTGAATAATTGTATAAACAGAAAGGGCTGTGAGCAAATTTGTGAAATGAAATAAGCCAAATATAATTGATGATGCAATAATTGCGTTTTTAGGATTTCCTCGCGGTGTTTTTAGAAATATTGATAGAAGGATTCCTCGAAAACAAATCTCTTCAAAAATTCCCGGGATTAAGGAAGTTAAAATATACCATGATGTTGGCGGTAATATTGTAGAAAAATCTAAAATAAAAGCTCCAGTCAACAAGACAGCGATGAAGGAACAACAAAGGGTTATTCCTGCAGTCATGAGACCTAATCTCAATTCCCACGAATGATTAGGTTTTTTTAGAAGAATTTTTTCTAAATATTCAGATATTTGGCTATAGTTTTTAGGGTAACGAAATTTTGGCCACAAAACAAAGAAATAGAGACTTAGGAAAACAAACCTGATACTAAAAGTAATCAGTTCGGGGTTAGTCAATTCTTCTAAAGGAATAAGATAGACTAATCCCGCTGGAATGAACATCACTAGAAAATAAAGGACTAGGAGGACAAGTATCGCTTCCCAAGCATGACGAAAAATAGGAAAAAGTTCTTCTTTTGATTTTTGATTCAACAATATTGGTTCATGATAACTTATGAATTTATGAAATATATTCGATGCGCTTTTTTAGCACCAATTGTTCAATGGAAGTAGGGATAATGGTTAGCTCACAATTAGATCGTAATAAATTTACAAAAGATTTATGGAAAAAAATTGATATTATACAAGCCATGTTTAAGGATCAAAAGGTTATTGTTGCTTTCTCTGGTGGAATCGATAGTACTTTTCTTGCTTTTCTTGCAAAGGAATTTGCACAAAAAGTTTTAGTAGTATTAATTAAAGCTCCCACCACTCCTCAACAAGAGTTTTTACAAGCCCAGAAATTTAGTAAAGAATTATCATTAACGCTTGAAATAATTGAGGTGAATACCTTGGCAATTCCTGATATTGCCCAGAATTCAGAAGCAAGATGCTATTTCTGTAAGCAGCAAATATTAAAAATTCTCTTAACTTTGGCTGAACAACGTCAATTTGATCTGGTTGTTGATGGTACGAATTTCTCCGATTTATCGACTACACGCGCTGGATTGAAAGCATTAAAGGAAACTCCTGTGCGGTCTCCTCTAGCTGAAGCCGAACTCTCAAAAGCAGAAATCATTCAAATTAGTCAAATTCTTAATTTACCATCAAAGGATATCCCTTCTCAAGCATGTCTGGCATCACGGGTACCCTTCAACGTTCCCCTAACTCCACAGATTCTTGCTCAAATTGATCAAAGTGAGCAATTTATACGGACTCTTCTGAAAAATGATCATAGTCCTCTTCGTGTAAGGCTTCATGTACTCCATCCAACAACTAATTTGTTAGGTCGCATTGAATGTGAAAATGAGATTCATCAACAAATTATAAAGAGGGGATTTCAACAAAAAATCGTATCTCAACTAAAAAAATTTGGGTTTACGTACGTCACAATTGATTTACATGGATTTAAAAGTGGTTCCATGCATGAAATGCTATAAAAAAGGGGATTGTGCTCAGAATCCTATGGCATAGGTGTCAACAAATTCCAAGGTTTACGAATTTGTGTCATTCCTCTGAGTTTTAGAGTCTATACTAATGCTAATCGTTTGAAGCTAGACCAACCAACGAGATCGACTTTGGTTCGATCCCATAAACCGATGAGATTCTTATCCAAGAATAATGGAAATTCAAGATTTTCCATTTTTTTCTCTTCAAAAGCATTTTTATCTCCGATTTGTTTTTGATCTGCAATAACGACTGTATTGACTTTTTCCGTGCCACATCATCCACGATAGACACGTTCGAACACTACCAAAGCCGGATTTTCAAATTGCTTCGATTGTTCTTGCATATATTCTTGAGCTTTCTTTGTTACTTTCAAGGGTATCACTAAGTATTGATCAGTGAAAATGATATATAAAGTTTGTGCACTAATTATGCACAATTAAAATATAAAAAACAAATAAAAAATAAGAAATTTGATGAAGTATTCAAAGAATCCATTAGGATTTAACAATTGTTTCTTTTTCTATCTTGCCTCGATATTGATATATGTCACTACCTATGGAACATGTTGCGAAAATTGCTGCGATTCCCAAAAAAATCCCAATGGATTCTACATCATTGAAGAAAATAAACGGGATCAACATTAAAGGGAAAATTCCTACAATATCTATATATTTCATTCCAATTTTCAGAAAAATCTTCCTTTTTTGATTATTAATTCGTTGGTTATCATTTGAATTCATCATCGAGCGTGTATTCTTCATAAAAGGAATATAAGTTCCAATTAGAATCAAAAGGATATTTAATCCTATAACGATCGTTAAAACATGACTAAAAAAATATTCTCCTTGAGGAAATGAAACTAGAAAAAAATTCAGCTTACCAATCAATTAATGTGGTGCTAAAGGAGAAAGTTTTCGCAAGTTTTCAACGACTTGTTTGAGAACTGGCTTTAAATTGTTCATATCTGCTTGATTTACATCTCTTCCAAGGGTGATTCGCAATGATCCATGAGCCTCTGCCTTTTCCAACCCTAAAGCTAATAGTACATGGGAAGGTTCTAATGAATGTGAAGAGCATGCTGATCCTGTGGAAACTTCAAAACCTTCATCATTAAGATATAATAGAAGGGATTCGCCTTCAATATATCTAAAACCGAGGTTAATATTATTTGCTAATCGGTTTTCTTGGGATCCATTCAGATAGGATTCTGGGATGTTTGTGAGTACCCAAGTTATAAAATCATCGCGAATTTTTTTTTCTCGGGTTTGTTCCGCTTCCAAATCATTGTAGGCGATTTCAATGGCTTTAGCAAATCCTACTATACCTGGAACATTTTCTGTTGCAGACCGGTATCCTCCTTCATGCCCTCCTCCATAAGTAATTGGTTCTAAAAATTTACCTAACTTTGGATGCCGACATTTATTTTTAAAATACAATAGCCCAACACCTTTCGGACCCATTATTTTATGAGCTGATGCACTTAATAAATGAATGTGAGAATTTTTCAGATCCAATCTTAATTTTCCCAGAGCTTGGACTGCATCAGTGTGAAAAATGATATCACGGTCATCTGCAAGTTTTGCGATTTCTTCAATAGGTTGGATTGACCCTATTTCATTATTCGCATACATAATTGAAATGAAAATTGTTTCTGGACGGATTGCATCTTCTACATCTTTAACTGAGACTGTCCCATTTGGGGATATTGGAACTTCAGTTATTTCGAACCCTTCTCTTTGTAAATGGTGGAACGTATTTCGAACTGCTGGGTGTTCGATATTTGAAGTAATTAAATGATTTCCGCGTGATTTAAGTTTGCGGGCAGTTCCTAAGATGGCTATATTGTCTGATTCTGTACCACTTCCAGTAAAAATGATCTCGTTTGGATTAGCATTCAAGTATTTTGCAATTCTAGCACGGGCATTTTCGATGATTTTTCTGGCTTCTTGGCCCATTGTATGAAGTGAAGAAGCATTTCCATATATATCTGTAAAATAAGGTATCATTTCTTTCAGTACATCTTCATGGCAACGTGTAGTCGCTGCATTGTCTAAATAAATCTTATCTTCCATGTAAAATTCAACGAATAAGATCTATTCGGACCCAAATTAACCTTTTTTCTTTTTCTAAATAAGGATTTTCAATGAATTAGTTATGGTAAATAAAACCAGTTCATTGCTATTCACTTAAAAGAAAATTTTTATCTAAAAAAAACTAATTCTATGCAAGAATGGAAAATAAGAAAAGTGAAGTGTGGCAAAATCTTGCCCGATGGTATAATAACTTCGGTCACAAAGAAATTACTCCTCAAGATGCCATTAAGTTATTAAAACCTGGCAATAAATTATTTATCCATTCTGGATGTTCTCAACCTCAAAAGTTGACCTCGGAATTGTATCGCCAACATCAATATTTGAAAGATATTGAGATTCATCACTTTTTATCCATTTATTCCAATAATCAAAAAATACTAAAACATAAACCTCAAGATTTGTTTCGATATAATGCCTTTTTTTTGGGAGAACAATCTATTCGGGATGCTGTAAATTCAGGGCAAGCGGATTACACTCCAATGGGATTATCTGATATCCCTGCTTTATTTCATTCCGGTCGAAAATCAATTGATGTGGCTTTAATTCAAGTTTCACCCCCAGATAAGAATGATTATTGTTCCTTGGGTGTGAATGTTGATGTTGCTAAACCTATCATGGAAGAAGCCGAATTAGTGATTGCAGAGGTGAATCCCTTTGTTCCCAGAGTGCACGGCAACTCATTTGTTCATATGAGCAAGATCGATCATTTTGTCTATAATGAAAAACCACTTTTAGAATATAAGCATAAAACACCAGATGAGACCACTTGCAAAATAGCTAAAAATGTGGCCTCGTTAATTCGCAATGGTTCCACAATTCAAGTGGGGTTGGGTGATGTTCCTCATGCCGTATTGAACGAGTTAATAGATCATAAAAATTTGGGGATTCATTCCGACAGTTTTTTTGATGGTTTCGTGGATTTAATTGAGCAAGGTGCTGTGACTAATAAATTGAAAACCGTTTCCCCTGGGAGATCTGTGGCTTGTTTCGGTTTAGGGACAAAAAAACTGTTTGATTATGTGGATGACAATTTGGGGATCGAATTTCAACCCGCCAATTATACGAATAATCCCCTGTTGATTGCAAAGAATCATCAGATGACAACAATCAATGGAGCAATCAGCGTAGATTTGATGGGACAGATCAATGCGGATTCGATTGGGCCAATATTTTATTCTGGAATTGGGGGTTTAGTTGATTTTAGTCGAGGTGCTTCATACTCAAAGCGTGGGATGCCCATTATTTGTTTTCCTTCTACAGCTATTGGGGGTAGTTTATCTCGGATTGTTCCAACACTTATTTCTGGATCTCATGTTTCCTTAACAATGGCAGATGTTCATTATGTTGTGACTGAATATGGTATTGCCCAGTTATATGGAAAAAATATTCGGGAAAGGGCTCTTGCTTTAATATCTATTGCTCATCCTAAATTTAGGAAGTGGTTGTTGGATGAAGCGAAGAAACTTAATTATTGTTACTCTGACCAACAGTTAGCCACTGATGCAACAGGGCACGTGATCATTTATCCTGAAAAATATCGCTCTGTCTTCATGATTGATGACATCCTCGAAGTCCATTTTCGCCCGATTCTCCCCACTGATGAACGACTGGTACAAGATCTCTATTATTCACTGGATGAAGAAAGTCGTATCTATCGATTTTTTAGGAAAAAGAAATATTTTGAACGTCCAGATGTTCAAATGGATATCTTAATGGATTATGAAAATATATTAGGTCTAATTGGTGTAGTTGGGGAAGTTGGGCACGAGAAGGCGGTGGCTTTATGCAGTTATGAAAAGAATTCTACCAAGAATCTTGCTGAAATTGCTTTTACTGTTCATAATGAATGGAGAAACAAAGGTCTCACCACTTATATGCTGCAGCAATTGATTAGAATTGCCAAAGAAAAAGAATTGGCTGGTTTTAATGGAGAAATAATGTGGGAAAATAAAGCCATGGAACATATCATAAAAAATTGTGGTTACAGTGTGAAGGTTACTGCAGAAGAAAGCGGTTGGTTCTTTGAATTTTTATTTGATGAGAATAAGTAATAAAAAGAGAAAATATCAAGATTGTTTGCTTGAACGATAGTTTTTGATAGCTTCTTGAAGTGCATCAGCTCCCAAATTAGAACAATGCATTTTTGGTGCAGGTAAACCATCCAATGCATCTGCAATATCTTTGCGAGATATCTTTTCGGCAACATCAATATGCTTATTTATAGCAAGTTCCGTCACCATTGATGAACATGCAATAGCTGAGGCACAACCAAAGGTTTGAAATTTAATTTCATTAATAATTTCGTCCTTGTTAATTTTTAAATAAATCTTCATAACATCACCGCATGCAGGGTTACCAACTTCTCCTACAGCATCCGGATTTTCAATCACACCTGCATTACGGGGTTTTCGGAAATGATCCATAACTTTGTCAGAATACATAATTACTCACAGAATTTTTAAAGATAAAATTATATAACTCTATTAACCTTCCTTTTTTTTTGAAATTTTAGCTTTTAAGACATCAAAAAATTCTCCGTTTTAATTGTCTAAAATAAGTCTTATCATTTTTTGATCCAATTTCCTAACAAAAAATAAGAATTCTAACCAAATTTCTTTCTTTACGTAATTGTAAGTTTTTAATTGAAGTATATCTAATCATTGGATTAGAAGTGATATTATGTCAAAATTAAGTAAAGAAATGGAATCTGCAATGAATAAGCAGATCGTGGAAGAATTACATTCTGCTTACATCTATTTAGGTATTTCCCGGTGGGCGGAAGAACGTTCAATGCATCACTATGCAAGCTGGATGCATCTGCAAGCCAAAGAAGAATTTGCGCATGCAGAGAAATTTATGAAATTCATTACCGAACGCGGTGGACACGTGGAATTAGGTACCTTGGAAGCAGTAAAATCGGAATTTGAAAACACCGAAGAAACCATTAAGTTGTCTATTGGTCATGAGCAATTTATTACAAGCAAAATTCATGAATTGATGGATCTCGCCCAATCAACTAAAGATTACCCTTCTATCGAATTTCTAAATTGGTATGTCAAAGAGCAAGTAGAAGAAGAAGATGCAGCAAATGATCTCTTAGCGACATATGAATTACAAGGGAAAAAAGATGGTCTCTGGGATCATCACTTGAAACGTTCATAAGTTTTTTTATTTCTTTTCTATTTACGAGAATATTTTACTATAACATTCGAATTTCGGCTCTTGAGGTCTACCAAATTGAATTTTCGGGAGGAAAGTATTTTTGGAAATCCTTCCCCCATAATCAAGCTCGTGGCTTTTTTTCCACCGGTTAAAAATGGAGCTACAAATAATCTAATTTCATCAATGAGATCTTGTTCCAATAATCCCCAAGCCAAAGTTCCCCCTCCTTCTAAGAGTACTTTCTTGATGCCTAATTCCCATAACTTTTTGGCTAATAACAAGAGATCAACGTGTTGATTTATTCCCGCTTCGATGACAGTCACTCCTTTCTGAATCAACTGTTCCTTCTTTTTTGGGTCTATATGGGTGGTGGTCGCAATTAATGTGGGATATTTATCCTTTTCAAAGTTAATCACTCTCGCATTTATAGGTATTTTCCCTCGGCTATCAATAATAATACGAGTGGGATATTTTTTTAAAGGCCCGTAAAACTTGACTGTTAATTTGGGATCATCTTGTTGGACTGTCGTGATTCCGACCATAATTGCATCTACATCCCTCCTGATGGCATGGACTTCCTTCCAATCCAACTCATCGGAAAGTTGCGAGTCTCCTTCCCGAGTGGCAATTTTTCCATCTATAGTCATGGCGGCATTATAGATAAATTCACAACGATTCATTTTTCTTAATATAATCTTAACTAGCACGCCTAAAGTTTTATTGGAAAATAGCATTAATTGATCATTGTGAAATATGATTCCATTTTTGATGTGGTTGGTCGCATCATGGTAGGGCCGAGTTCTTCTCACACAGCTGGGGCCTGTCGGATTGGATATGTGTCCCATATTATCTTTGGGGGGATGCCTCTTGAGGCTAAGATATATTTGCACGGGTCGTTTGCTGAAACATATCGAGGCCATCGATCCGATGTAGCCATAGTTGGGGGATTACTTGGCTATAAACCTGACGATGAACGAATTCCATTTAGTTTTCAGCATGCTCAAGAAAAGTCTATGAAATTTAAATTTGAAATGGCTGATTTGGGTCCTGATTATCATCCAAATTCCATCAAAATTGTTATGAAAACGGATAAAAAACAGCTTTCAATTGTGGGTTCTTCCATTGGAGGTGGCAATATACGAATCAAAGAAATAGATGGATTAGAAGCGGGCTTTGATGCGGATTCTCCTACTATTGTTGAAGTTCACGATGATATTCCTGGAGTATTGGCAAATATCGCTAGTGTTGTTTCGATATTTGATATAAATATTAGCGAAATGCACCTTTCCCGCAATATTCGGAAAAAAATTGCAATGAGTTGGATTGAATTAACAAAACAAATTCCAGATGAACTAATATCTGCTTTAAGAAAGATTCCAGAAATGAAAGAGGTGAGGGCTATAAATGTTTGAGGATATGGCTGATTTAATTTCCATAGTGAAAAAAGAAAATCTCCCAATGCATGAGATTATTTTAAATGAAGAATCTTTAACTACTGGAAGGTCTCATAAGGAAATTCTTGATAGAGCGCAACATTCACTTGATATAATGTTACAATCTCTTGAAAAAGGAAACACTTTGGACATCGATCTCCCAATCAAAGAAGTTATTGAGCAATCGCAACATATGATGGGTGCCCCAATCTTTATCGGGAAAGATTTAAAAGAAGCAATATATTGGGCGATGTCAATTATGGAATATAGTAATGGAATGGGTGTAATTTGCGCTTGTCCAACTGCTGGATCTTCGGGTATTTTTCCTGCAGTCATTTTTAAGGCTCAACAGATGCTAGATAAATCCAATGAAGATGTTTTAAATGCGTTTTTAGTCGGTGCAACTGTTGGAGCTATTATTGGAAATTTAGCGTCTTTGTCTGGAAGTGAAGCGGGATGCCAAGCTGAAGTGGGGGTGGCATCAGCAATGGCGGGTTCTGCTATCGCATATATGGCAGGTGGTTCTCCCGACCAAATTGGGCAAGTCGTTGCCTTGACATTAAAAAATCTTTTGGGTTTGGTTTGTGATCCCGTAGCGGGTTTAGTAATTTCTCCTTGTATCAAACGTAATGCAATTGGTGTCATGAATGCATTTCTCGCTGCCGAAATGGCGCTTTCCGGAGTGACTTCTATAATTCCCGCTGATGAAGTTATCGAAGCTATGATGAAAGTTGGGCGTAAATTACCTGAAGACTTACGAGAGACTGGGAATGGTGGACTTGCAGCTTCACCGACGGGAAAACGAATTCAGAGGCAGATTTTTGGTTCCAAGGATGATAAGAATTATTAATTTTTTTTGCTTTTTTGTTTGAATTCTTCAAAAATTAGTTTATTTCAGAATGATTTCAAATCAATCTAATTATATTTGAGCAAATGGATTTGATTAAGGCCACAATATTTATATTTCCAAAAACGAATGTGACTCATCAATCAAAACAAAAAACTTCAAAAAAAAGTGAAAATCTATGAAAACAAAAAAAATAATAACATACGCTTTTGTATTGTGTGTCATTTCCATGTTGATGGGTCCTGGTACAGCTTTACCTGCTGAAACTCAGTCTAGTATTATAAATAGCACTGAATCTGTGTCCATTGACAGTGAGTTTCCAACTAATACAAAAATTGCTATGCTTCCTGCTAAAAATTATCCTTTCAATGTTCATGTAGCAGGGGATCAACCGGGTGTGTTCACCTATGTTGATTTTGAAGATAATCAAATAGGAACAAAAACATTTTCAACAACAAATGAAAAAGGATATCCTACATCACTTGGAACATTAGAAGAAACATGGGGTGTTGATCCTTTGGAAAATCCTTGGGCTGTTGAATGGCTTGATATTTCGAATAATGATATTGAGAGTGGAGAAACTGCATCATATAATCTCTCACTTTCATCAGTACAATTGGGATCTTTAAATGTTGGTGCCAAAACTGGATTTGATACATTTATTATGTCTGATTATCGAGAATTGGAATTAATTGTTGGAGCACCAGGTTTGTATATTTTCTACTATGAAGCTGATACTACTTTGAATAGTCCCCATTTAATAAACAAAAATGGAACAGAAATTGGGTTTACTGCGGAAAATTTACTTCCTTTACTCGCTGATGGAATGGGAGGTGGGACAACCATTCGGAAATTTGCATATTTCTGGGCAGATTATGCTGGAAGTTATACTCTTTTCTTTAAAACCACTACACGTTATGTCACTTTTGAACTAGTGGGAATCACTGATATCACAGATTTAGATATTGGAGATCGTGTTATATACCAAGATAGTAATTCTGAGGAAATTGATCCATCCACATTGATGTCAGAGAGTGCATATTTCCCAATTCAATTATATTCATTCCCCGTTTCCACCGGACAATACCTTCGATTTAATTATGCTGAAATATGGGGATCCCCCATGAGTTTCTTACTCCTTCCAAGTATTTCTGGGTATCAAATGGATACTATTGCAACTGATGGAACAGATACGTTCATTCCTATAAGTGAAGACGGTACTGCCTATTTTGCAGTTTTACACAATCAATATTTCAATACACTTTGGAACATCCCTCTTTATTATAATTTCGCTGTTTACAATGATGAAATTCCGACATACCAGTATGAATTGGGCAATACAAGTCTTTATAGTGTAGATCCCACTTTTCAGAGAGCAATCATCCAATTCAATGTCACTGGAACTGAACCAACCTCAGTTCTTTTGAACTATACTATTCATCAAGGTGGAGCTGGTGTATATGACCCAGCTAATGATTTCTTTTATTTAAGCGATGAAACTGGCTATTTAAAAATAAACGCCCCTATTGCAAGTGGAAGTG
This sequence comes from Candidatus Lokiarchaeum ossiferum, assembly GCA_025839675.1. Lineage (GTDB taxonomy): Archaea > Asgardarchaeota > Lokiarchaeia > Sigyniarchaeales > Promethearchaeaceae > Lokiarchaeum > Lokiarchaeum ossiferum. The sequence goes on along the minus strand of CP104013.1, from coordinate 2,046,107 downwards.
TGTCAGATTATTATTATGATTTGGTTCCAGGCATTTATCGATTATTTATTCATAGTACTTCGAAATTACAGACAGATGTGGTAGAATTCCAATCATACATTTTAGATCGAGATGAAATCACTAGCAAACATCATACTAAAATTAACGATTACATTTTGAAATCAGACATGAGTCAATTAACGAGTGCTCCTTTTTATGATACTTCAACTTATACTGTTAATTATCCATCAACTCGGTCGTTCGAGTATGATGATTCCATTCGATTTGGTTATAATGTCAGCATCTATCCCGCTGATAATCCACTCATCTTCGATAGAGTTATGGATGTATCTGATACTCAAGTGTGGATTTGGAATGGAACTGAGTACTTAAATCAAACAACTAGTGGATCTGCGTTGGACTTATTTGTTAATGGAAGTGCAACAAGTCATTATGTCTATTTCGGGTGTGATCAACAAGTTGATAGCATGGCTTTTAATTTAGTGAATGTCAGTTCTTCTACGGGTAATTATACTTGGCAATGGTTGGATAACGATTCGGATAACGATTGGACGAATATGAATATTTTATCCGATGGGACTAATACTACAGGGGGAACTTTAGGACAAAGTGGAAAGATCAATTTTGATTATCCTCAAGTTTTTACTGAGTTTAATAAAGTGAGTGATCCTGATTGGGGAGGTGCTATGCCCGATGTCAATAAATCTATGTATTGGTATCGATTGAGGTGTTTGGTTCCTTCTCCCAGTTCAATTCCTGCTCTTGCTCCACATAATTCTGCTTCCCCTAAAGTGCAAATGTATCCCTATACAAATTTATATGTGAAAGTTAACTCTGAGATTAATTTAATTTCAAAATTTGATAATATGACTAAGCTTCAAAAAGAAACTAAAGATTATACTCTCAACCTCGACGGATTTGATGAATTTGATTCTCAGGATTATATCTATCTTGAATTATCCGATAATGGTCTTTTTGGATCTGGTGATGCTCTCTGGTCTATTTGGCCTTATCAAGTCTACGATCGAACTTATGATGAAAGTACAAGCACCTATACAAATGTACCTATCACCAAAGAGGTTAAGTTTAGAATAGTTACATTCGATGATGTAGCACGTTATGAAACTGAAACATATCCTTCCATTGGTTCTAGTCCAATTGATCTCAGTGAATTGGATTTTGAAGATTATAACACCTATGGATTTTCCGGTTCTTATAATGAATCTCACCATGATGGGGTAATTGTTTCCGTTGAAGGAAATCTCTATGATTGGTACCAATTTGTTTTCCAAAGTACCAATACTCAAAACCCGATCTCTGCTGGATTAATTTTTGATAATATATGGTTAGATAATACTGGCCCCGTTATGTCAAATGTTTATCCTCTATTTTCAGGAAATGTGAATGATTCTATAGAATTAGGGATTGCTCCATCTAGCTTCAAATTTATATTTGTTGCCGCTGATGTGAATACCTCCGAATATGTTCAATATCGGTTAAATATAGCAAGTTATGGTGTTCAGCTCCTAACTCCAAATTTAACACTTTCCTCTACTCAAGATGATGTTACAAAGGTACCTTCATGGGTACTTCCTGTATCCATTGGAGGAGGGGTTGCCATTATTGCAATCATTGGTGGGGTAGTGGTCTACAAAAAGAAAAATCCCATATAAATGCACGATTTATATTTTTTTTTTATATTTATATTCCAACACCATAAGAACCATATGCTGCCTTATTTTTCTTCACCCTCGTAGTTCATAGATTTTGGATGAATTTTAGGTTGAATCTGAAAATGACCCTTAGATTTTTATACCATAACATCTCCTAATTAGATTAACAAAATGTTCATTAATTTGTTCGATGATAAAAAAAAAGCTGAATAAAAAAATGTCATACCAATTAGACAAAGAACCTAATTTAACTGTAGATTCCGATTCTTCTCCTAATCTCATTGCCAAACGGATATTATATCAAGGAATCTGTTTTATCGCCTATTTATTTATTGGAATACTCGCAACTTTTATACTTACTCGTATGATGCCCGATAATCCTTATAAAATGTTGCTTGCAAATGGAGGTTTTACTTCAGATGCTCAAAGACAAGCATATCTTGAGAATGTGGAACGATTAGGGTTGGATCAACATGTAATTGTTCAATTTTTCAAATATATTGGAGTTTTACTCAGTGGTGATTGGGGGACCTCGATATCAATTAGTTCTGGAACACCTGTTTGGGAATTAATAATACGAAATTTCCCAAGATCTATTGAAATTTGTGGAGTTACATTGTTAATTACCCTTATTTTAGCAATTCCTCTAGGAAGACTTGCTGCAAAAAAAGAAACACAAACGAGTGATCGTGGAATTTTGTGTTTCTCAAAAATTTATTTTGGAGTGCCTTTGGTGTTCGTAGCTCTGCTCTTTCAATTTTTGCTTGCATTAGAAAGCCAAATTTTTCCATTTTATTCAAATTACATGTCTACTACGTATGAAATAACTTATATTAGTGAAATGATTACTGGTTTTCCTTTACTCGATTCACTTTTGAATTTGAATCTTCCAATGTTTGGCGATGTACTATTGCATCTTCTATTACCTTGTTTAACGATGAGTTTTTTGTTTGGAAGTTTATTAATTCCTGTAGTTCGTGCAAATCGCTTAAAAAAAATTAAGAATATAGCAGAACCTTATATAGATCAAACTTCATTATATGCATTCAATTTTAGTGTAATTTTTATGGCACTTATCTCCGTAGAAAGCATTTTTAATCTTTCTGGAATATCAAGTCTTCTAATTATGGCGATAAATGCTGTGGATTACTATGTAGTGAATGCTATAGTATTTCTCCTTCTCCTAAGTTTTCTTCTTCCTAATTTTATCTTGAATGTGATTCACGTAATACGTGATAAAGATAATGGAGAGTTAGCTGCATTTCATCGTAAAGATGAAGGACCAAATTTTCAAAAATCTCCACAAGTTGAGAATGATGATGGTGACTCGCTCTCATCGGATGACATTAAATCGTATTTCAAAGTTCCCTCCATAATTGTTGGGCTTAGTTTATTTGCCGTTTTAATTCTTTTAGCTATTTTAGCCCCAATCTTCTTCAATAAGGTCGATATTAGTGGTGTCTCAATGGGTGGTGATTATATGCCTCCAAGTTCAGAACACTTATTGGGAACTACAAGATTTGGAAGGGATGTACTGGGTGGGTTGATGTTTGGGATTGGTTCCTTAATCTCATACTCCCTCGGAGTTGCGTTCGTTGGAGCAACAATTGGGATTCCGATTGGTTTTATTTCGGGTGCAAAAGGGGGGAAAATTGGAACTTTCTTTATGGTTTGTGGTAATGTTATAATGTTACTACCCCAAGCAGTGTTATTTATCGTTCTATCTAGTGTAATGGGCACTAGTAATATTTTAGGATTTATTACGTTTTCATTGCTTAGTGCCATATTCCTGGGTCAATTGACCCGTAATCTGGTATTGAAACATATTAATCGCTCTGGAAGAGCCAAAGAGTTAAATTTGTTGTTCAAAGAGATGCTTCCTCAATTAATTAGCTTAATTCTCTTCTATAGTACATTTATTGCTATTATGAAATCAACAGTATCTTACTATGGATATAGTGATCCTTCGAGCATCGATTTAGGAAATTGGGTGGCTTTGGCGAGAAATAATATGCAATTTGCATTCCATGCTGTTTTTTGGCCTGCTCTCGGAATATTTTTGGTTTGTTTGAGTTTCATGCTGATTTCCCATGGATTCTCTTTATCCTCCAATTTTAAATCTTCAAACGACGAAGAAAATAAGGGTTCTCCAGACCTGGCTTTATCAAACTATACTGAATAAGAAAAATAGTCCCCTTTTTTTTACTTTCTTTCTCCAATTTCTCGAATTAAATTCAATTATCCGAACAAGAATTTATGAAAAATGAATTTCAGGGTGTATTGTGTTTTATGGATGGTTAAGTCAAAATTTGTAGAATTAAAAATAATTTATTTTTTTGATTTGCAAATCATTACCGATTTGCTTGAAACCGAAGGTCTCATAGTCTGTAGCATTGGGAAAAGCATAATGAATAGCTCGTTGAATGTCCAGATCTTTGCCCCCACGAATTATTTTTTGATTTTCCGATACACAATCCAAGATGAGGTTCGATTCTGCAGTATGAAAACTCATTGATAGATCTTGAAGTTGGAGTAATAAAAAAAATTGTATTTAACAGACAACAGTTTATATATCCTTTCGGAAGAAACAGAAGAATGTGGATATGTACGAAAGTGTAGTCTTTAACGAACTGGTAGATATCCCAAAAATAACCTTGTTATCCGCCAAATACATTGTTAATTGATTAAAAGTTTAAGTATTTTCGAAAAAATCGAAAAGTTCTAAATAATTGTAAGTATTTTAGGTCAGTTGATTGAAAAAATAAATAGATAGGTTGATTACCCTTCAAGCTCTATTAAAAACGAGAATCCACATCAGAAAAATTCCACCGAATAGGATGAAAGGTACTAATTTGTCTACCATTTTCATAATGCTATTCTTCTTATCGTGTTGAACATAATCCTTTTGAACATCATCATATCGCCCAACATTGTAGTGTTCCCGTCTCATAAAATCCATTTTTGCGCTTTCATATATTGATATAATATTTCACCCGAATCACTAAGATTCTAATTATATAATAGTCTCTTAGTCTAATATGAATTCACCAAAGAGTTCCAATGGATCCATATGGTAACTAGAAAATCATATGGGGAAAAAAATAAGGGAGTCCTATTAAACTGATTTTGGATCTGAATTGAAATAGTCATACCATAATGAAATAACTCTTGGGAGAAAATCTGGGACCTTGGTTTCATAGAAGACGGGGAGACTTGGATGTGTTATGATTGCTTCCTTTGATAAATTTTCTGCTATCAATTGGTTTATTCTTGATTTCATTTCTGTTAAATAAGCTAATGTTTTAATTGCATATTCTTTATCAACCACAGGTCCATGTCCAGGTACAAAAACATTAAAATCTGAATCAATTATATGTTTAATTTGCTTCAAACTTTCCATAGATCGCCCTAACATACAACCGGAATTATCAGCATGCTCTGCATTCAGATTATCTCCCGTAAACAAAATTTTTTGTGAATTATCTTCACTTGAACGATACTCAATTAGAATGGAACAAGGAGTATGCCCTTGAATCAAAGTTAGTGTTAATGTTTGAGTATTATCTCTGATATACATCTGATTCTTAAAGGATATATTGGGAAGAAAAAACTTTGCTTTAATGAAGCGAGGTGCAAAGTCATTCATCCATGCATCTGGTAAAGGGTCCTTTCGTTCTTCCGCTCCTTTGATTATTTTGTCAATTTGATTTTGACGAAATTCTTTCTTGAAGGCACCTTCCCTTTCGTCTTCAACCATCTTTTGCATTCCAGATTCAGAGACAATTACTTGAAGATCTGCAAAAGCATCCATTCCCTGAATGTGATCCCCATCGGTATGGGTTAAAACTAATATTTTCGAGGATTTTTGAAATTTTTGTTCCATCTGTTTTCGAAATTCTGCGGCTTTATCCATTCGTGCTCCCGCATCTATAAAAATTAATCCCCACTTCATATTAATGCAGGAAATGTTTCCTTCATTGAACCTGGTTCCAGTATAACGATGTAAGTATATTTTATCGGTAACTTCAATAATTTCTGCTTTTTCGATTGACATATTTTTTCATCCAATTCTTGCATATCGACAAATGGTTGTCATGTCATGACAATGATTCACAAGTTTAAAAAGTTTTCATATCTTGAATAACTTGCATTCACATGGTTGATGAAATTAGCGCTAAGAATTATGAAGATTTTGTAACCAAAAAACCTCAACTAATTCGGCGTATTTCCCTAAAACAAGAAGAACTTTTAAGGGAACACGTACTTATTATGAAAAGTTTGACGAAATATGGACATATGACCGTCAAGGAAATTCATCATTTATATTATAACCCCCAAACCCAAAAATATTCTAAAGCATTGAAAACTATCTATCGCTATATGGAATTTCTTGAAAAATCATCTCTTATACAAGTTTCGGGCCATAGAATGGCTCAAAAAAGTCGCATGGCTGAGAAATTATACTGTCGAACTGCTGTGGTATTTCTTTTTGAAGAAAATCTTGATAAAAAAAATTGGTGGGATTCATCTTCTGGAGCAGATTTTATGAAAATTGTCCCTGAGTATATGCAAAGGTTTTTCCAAGTTGAAAAATCTTCAATTGAACCTCTTACACAGCTCATTGAAACATACTTAAGTGGTGAAAGCAAAAATATTCAAGATCAATTTGAAGCCATCGAGTCTGATAAAACCTTAGCGGATTTAGCGTCTCCCCTTTCTGTTTGGCATCTTAAAGAAATGTTTAGCATAACTGCTATTTTTAAGCTTTTTATTGAGAATTCCGATTTTCGTTCTCAATTGAATTCTATATTTCAAAAGAAATAGCTTTTATTTATAAAATGCTATCCTTCATAGAAAACAGGAAGAAAAGGGTGGGTTATGGCTTCGTTCTGAATTTCTTTCTTCATTGAATTCTATTATTAATGAAATAAGAAGTAAAAATTTCCTATTTTCCTTATCTTTATGCCTTACTTCAGATATCAGCAACTTTTTGCTCTCTTAATAATTTAATTTAGCATAGAAATAAATCGCCAGGATGATCGAACATAAAGTACCAATAATCAATATTCCTGTTCTACGCTCCCTTCTTTCTCTGTTGCGAAATTGTGTACTTCGCATTTTTCGTAATTCTTCTTCATCAATAGGTAGAAGATGATTCTCATATTCGTTATACTTTCCCCAATCATTATGAGCACTTCGCATCGGGCGTGCGAAATTTATTTTTTTTACCATTTTTGTCTAAGATAAGAATATGTTCTACACTTAAAGGTTTCGTCCTATTGAACCATATGGCGGTTGAAAATTGGAATCTATGTTAAGAATCAGAAAATAAAAAAAAGTGTAAATTTCTAGATACTTTGTTAAATTCCATGTCAATCATTTTTTAATAATCTCTCTAATTGAAGAAGAAAGGACTAAGTTGTTCAATTTTAATGAATTTAAATGATCCTCAAATACTAACTTCTCTCATAAGATTAATTAATTCAGAAACAAGTATTATTGTAAATATAATACCACTTACTATGCCTAAATAATACCCTCCTACTTTAATGTTCTTAATCCTCCTTAGTTTTACATCAGAAATCATCTCATGTTGGTCTGGATCATGAATTCCATTCATATTAGTATTTATGTCCGTTAAATTTAAGAGTGAGTGAATAATAGAAGGTAATACAAAGATAATTGATAATATCTCATTAAATAAACCCATAAATCCTGCTATTAGTATTACAAAACAGAAAATGTATTCTAATGCTACAATATTTAACCCAATTTTAGCAATTTTTTGATTTTGAAGACTTTTGGGGGGTTTATAATGAATATATGTCCAGAATGTAGCCGAGAGAAGTATTAGGATTGAGATAACTAAATAACCCCAACTATATTCAGGTCCTCTAGCGACAGAAATATTGACGTAAATCAAGAAGGCAATTAGGTGAAACGATACTATAAGGCGAAATCCATCATGGATTCGCGCCCATTTGGTTTTTGAATTTTTGAATATTGGCATCATTTAATTTATCGCAAATTTGGTATATAAATCTACCAGAATAAGGACGGATTTTTAGTACATATTTAACCAAAGTTATTCCCAATATTTTCTCATAGATCGCATTTCATTTTTCTTTCCTTTTCCATAAAAACGGTATCTTTGTATCCTATCAATCTAAGTATTCATATAACTCGAACACTACTGGTTTTAATTTAATATTACACAAGAAATTTTATGTCCTTCATTTGCTCGGGTAAAATCTCGAATTAATAATCAGTAAATAATCGAAAATTGTTAGTTGTATAAATTATTGTGAAACTTTTTAAGCTTTTTATAAAAATATGACATATATTTTGGATTTCCCTAGTAAAGGTGATGGTCATTTCAAATGATGAATTTTCTCATTTATACCAAAAAGCATTGAAGCTAAAACTCTCTGAACCTCAATCTGCAAAAAAAATCCTTGATCAATTACTCTTGAAAAATCTAAACTCTATACAGAAAGTTAAATGTTTAACTAAGTTAAGCCATCTCTTCATTTTTAGCAATGAGTTGAATAAATCTAAGGAATATTTACTAAAAGCTAAAATAATTGCTGAAAAAGCAGGATATCAATTTGAGCTCGCAGAAATCTTCTTCTTATATGGAAAAGTCTATCGTGATTTAGGATTATTTGATGATGCAATTCGGTCCGATCAGATGGCTTTATCAATATATGAAAAATTGGGGAAATTTGAATCCGCTTTTGGTGTTAGAACCGATTTAGCTTATATGCTTTATTTGAATGGGAAAATTTCTGAAGCAAAACATCTTTTTTCTATCAATATTAAAAATTCTCAAAGCAATAAAATAAGTAATTTAGAAAAAGCACGAGTTTTTAATAACATTGGAATTTTATATGAGTCTGAGGGGGCTTTAGAACATACTATATCAAATTATGAGAAAGCTCTTGAATTGTTTCGAGAAATTTCATATCATAATGCTGTTGGTATTTCCTTATTAAATCTTGCTGATATTTATTTCCTAACTGGTAGGATAAAAAAAGCAGAAGATTGTCTGAAGGAAGGATTGACTATCGCTACAAATGAATCAGAATCTTCTCTTGAAGGAGGAATGTTAACTTCCTATGCCTATTTTTTTGCTAATATTGGAAAACTTAAAAAATCTCAACTTTTTTTTGAAAAGGCTATGCAATTTTTTAAGGATTCCGATAGTCCTCAAATAAAAATAGAAACTCTGTATAAATATTCTTTTTTCTGGATGTTAAAAGGAAATGCTATTAAAGCTCATGAACTTTTAAAAGAAGCTTATGATATTGTCATAGAATTCAAAGTTACGGTTTTTGCAGTAGATATTTGTATTTCGCTCTCGGAAATAAGTTTAGGATTTAAAAATTTTCCTTTGGTTTTTCATTATCTAAAGGAAGCAGACAGAATAGCGCGGTTGAAGAAATCGGAAAGTGAATATATTAAAGTATTAATCCAAAAAGCTCGAATTGAGTTAAGATTACAGCAATATGATCTTGCTGAAATTGATCTAATTCGAGCAAGCTATATTTCAGAAGAGAAACATAATCTCATTTTACATAACAATGCCTTATTATTACTTACTCTTGCTTATCTCCTCAAATATAAAAAAACAATGGATCAAAGTGATTTTAATCATGCATTCGATTATATTCAGAAAGCAATTAACTTTACTCGTGAAAAAAATTTGATTCCAAAATTGATTACTTCTCTAATAATTCAGGGAATTTTACTTGGAATTAAAAAGCAAGTTGAGAATGTAAAAAAAATCTTTGGAGAAGCAATTGAATTGGCGGAAAAATGCGAAATTCCAAACCTAATTCTCACTTCACAAAATACTTATACTTTTACTTTAAATCAGATAAATGGAGAAGGAATATCGGTAGATAGTAAAGATACCAATTCATTTTTTATTCAATTTGCCATTGATGAAATTAATAGTGCAACATCCACTTTCAATCAAAAGAAATTGAAGAAAGGGGATCAAAATCAAATCTATCTCGTTCTTTTCAAAGTTGATGAAATTATGGGTCCAGATGTGATGTTGGCTGATAATTTAGATCCAAATGATAGCAATTGGTATAAAGATTTAATCTTGAGTGGCTCGTTGTATACATCTGCTTTAGGTCAAGGACATAAATATCATCAAGGATTATTTGGACTACTTCCATTTGGAGGAGGAAACTTACGTGCGCTTATATATGCAACTATAATCAACGATTGCACCCAAACGAGTGAAAGGCAGCATGGAAAGGCATATATTCTCTTTACTTTAATTTTTCCAGAAGAATTGAAGCAAATTTTTACTGATAGGCAAAAAATTGAATCCATTTTCATTGAAGAAATGAATACCTTGACTGAAGCATCCCAGATAGATAAGGAAAAAATGAAATCAATTCGAAATAAAATAATTAAAAACTTGATTGAATATTAACTTGAAATCACATTAAATGATCAGATTAGGCAAATGTTTAATCCAAATTTCGATAGCCGGAATTGATCCAAATCATGAATTTCATGGATGTTAGTTTTGTAGAATTTTTTTTGAATATTAAGTATATATACTTAAATTTGTTTTCAAAACTAATGAAGCACGGCTATCATAAGAACCATAAACGCTTTGTTTTGGGAATTTGCTTAGTAATTTGTTTGAATATCGCTTTTTTTGGGATTTTAATTTTTAATAATTTCCCAGAAAGGGAAATTTGTCCTTGTAATAAGCCTGGCCCATATGATAGTCTCTATTCTGGAATTGAAGTGGATGATAGGAAGCTCCATATCCTTACACACCCTATGAATTCGTCGGAAATTCGATATTTATGGTTTGATTTATCCGTAAATTCCTCTCTTCTTCCTAACTTAAGATATTTCACTTCCTTTGAATCCTCTTGGCGTGATAATAATGGTTTTTTCTGTCATCTGAAATCGGATGATCGCTGGTTTGATCAATTTCGTTATCCAATGGAACAGAATTTAACTCAACGTTTAAAAATGAAGAGTACTGTTTCAGTCTCGTGGATGGAATGGCGTAAGGAGATAATCTCTGACATGTATCTTGATTTGCATGAACAAGTTCGTGTTTACATCATTATTGGAAGCAATGATGTCATCAAGTGGGGTGACACATTAACGTTTAACATTGGTTCTGGTTGTGATGACTTATCGGTTCATCTCGATTTCATAGTTAAATTGCCTATAGAAGCGAGTTTATATGAATCTACTTATCAAGGGATATATAACAACTGCTATACCCGTTTTCAGTGATGAGTAATCATCCCATGTTTAATGAATCCATACACTTGTCAATGGATGGATTACTTCCTAAAAAGATGTCACATTTTGTTAAAAGTGAAGAAATGGTGGGACGTGTGGGAATTGAACCCGCGATCAGTGGGTCTGGAGCCCACCATCCTAGCCACTAGACGAACGTCCCAAAGATGATTCGGTTTCCACACAATTATGTAAAAATAGTTGTGCTATGAATACCAGAAACAAGATTGAAAGTTATTTTTCCGATATAAAGTTTTTTTATCAAACCTTGTTGGATGAATTTTTAAGGGGTCCCAGCTCTCAGAACAATAGGGAGAAGAAAAGTGAACATTGTTGACCGTATGGGGGAAATACTTCAAATTCAGCAAAAGGCAATTATGGCACTTTCAATTGATAGCCATTATAAAGATGCTGTGGATCGTATATATAATGCCCAAAAAGAAGGTTCCATTGTGATTACTACTGGGATGGGAAAAGCGGGGATTATCGCACAAAAAATGAGTGCGACAATGGCAAGTATTGGCATCCCCTCTTTCTATCTAAATCCGGCGGAATCTTTACATGGTGATTTAGGAAAGGTTCGAGAGAATGATCTCCTGATTATTTTTTCACATTCTGGTGCCACATCGGAGGTGAAAGAAATGATTGCATCCCTTCATAAATTTCATCAGCAAACCAATCCAACAATCCTTGTTTCTGGAACTTCCACACCACAATTTGACGTAGATGTTTTGATTTCATACGGACAAATTCAAGAATCTTGTTTGGTTTCCAAAGTACCTTCGACTTCCACTACTCTAATGCTAATTATCGCTGATATTTTAGCGATAACTGCTGCAGAAAAGTTAGGGTTTAATGATGTGTGGTTCAAAGTCCGCCATCCAGGTGGGATTATTGGAAAAACCTATGCAAAAAAAGATGAGTGAATTTGATTCACTCTCATTATTAGGATCATTCAATTCTCTTCTCAAAAACAAAACTCTTCATTGATTTATTATGCACAACTTCTTTGGTTTTAGAATATCCATTTTTTTGATAAAAATGATGATTTCGGGTAGCCCAAGAGGGAGTATCCAGAACCCAGAGTTTTGATAAAGGAAATTTTCGTTCGATAAATTGAATTAATTTGGTACCGATGCCAAGATTTTGATATTGGGGATCTATATTGATATTTCCAAGATAGCTCTTTCCTTTCGAATTAGGAAAAACTAAAATTGCGCCTACAATCTTATTTTGAAATACAATTTTAAACCCTTTAGATTGGGGACTCCATTTACGATAAAAATTGCCATCATCATATCCTGGAGGGCCATCTCCTTCTGGTTTATTATTAAATCTGCGTGCATCGTCATTGAATGCTCGTTTCATAACTTCAGTTAATTTTGGGAGATCTTCTGTGAGATTGATTGGAAGAATTTCCATCTTATCTGTTTCTAACTGGATTGACATATCAATTTCCAACTCCCTTCCTGCTATTAATAATTGGCATATGCAATTCCAAAATTAATTCTTCAATATCATGTCCTGGATTAAGTGATTTTTCTAAATATTGATGTGTTCCTCGTTGATACTCACTTTCTTCAACCCAATGAAATAATTGGGACCAGGATTCTAAAATTCCATTCTTTTTGAAAAAATCTGATTGACTTTCTTCAAAGAGATTACATTCCTTAACAGCATATAGAGCGCTAGGGATTTCTTTGATAATGACATCTTTTTCCGATTGGGTAAAGGAATCCACTCGGATCCAAAATTCATAGCCATATTCTTTTTGACCTTGTGTTGGATCTGGATTATTGAAGCCATATATTGGATGTAATTCATGATTTTCCAACAGATTATGCTTCATTGCATATTTTTCTAATTTCGTCCAAGCATCATTTTCTGGGGTTGGACTGATGGCTCTAACACTCGCGACCTTCATTGGAGGTAGTGATACAATTTTTACTGGAAATTTGTTCATTTTATATTTTTTCCTAAATTTTGTTCTATTTTGATTGTATAGTGTTTGGAGCTGTTGATCAAATCGTCTTTTGAGATAAGTTTCTGAATATCCCTTGGCAATAGCATGGAGAAATGATTTTCCATCATGGGAAATTGCATATTTTCCTCGATGGGTCTTTACAATAAGGTTGAGATCTCCTAATTTCCTTAAATGATGAGATGTAGCAGTTTTTCCGAGATTTAATATAGCAAGCAATTCTTGAAAGTCGGAATTATGATCTACCAATGTCATAAGAATTTTATATCGATGGAGATTTCCTAAAGCTTGGATGACTTCCAAAATGTCCGCTTGATACTCTTTGCATAATCGTCGCGATTTAGAATCTTGTTCATCATCCATACTTATCATATACAATCAAAGACTATATTATTTGTTGGTTTTTAAAACGAATACAAAAAAAGAAGTCTTGGTTCATATCCGACTGAATAAGATGAATACCCGCTGCAAAAAAGCTTCTAATAAATAAGGTGCGAGATTGTTAGAAAATTCAACATTAGTTATTTCAGAATAACCAATGGTAAATCAAGATAAAACTTTCAGTTTAGTTTTTCTTTGATCAAAAGTTGTTCGACTTGACTAGAACTGGGCATTCCGCTTCGAGCACCTAAATGTTGAATTTTGAGAAATGCTGCTGCATTTGCGTATTGAACCGCTTTATCTAAAGGCATTGATAGAATACCGTAAGCATAACCAAAGGCCGCACAAAAAGTATCTCCCGCTCCTGTGGTATCAACAGGTTTAATTTTTTTGGCGGGGAAGCGTAAAATGCGATCTTTAGTAACAGCCAAAGCTCCTTCTTCACCAAGTGTTATAACTATCGTTTTAATTCCCCACTGGATGAAAATTTTGGCCGCGTCTAACGGTGAATTTGTATTGGTGAGTTCCATTGCTCCCATTTTATTTGGTAAGAGAATATCTACATTTTCAAGAATTGGTTTAAGCTTGGCTACTCCCCAAACAGCAATCTGTTTTTCTAGATCAAATGAAGTTATAATATTATGTTTTCGGGCATATCTAAATGCACGTAATGTAATTTCGGGGTATATACCCGTGGAATGGACAAGTTTAACTCCCGATAAGATCTTTTCTTGAAAACTTTCTATTGAAGGTACCGTTGTATGCATATATGGGCTTTGAATTATAACCTTTTCGCCAGTTTTTTCAACTACAAATATAAAATTGACCGGAGTGGGACAATTTGCCTTAACTAGCAGGTTTTGACAGTCAATTTTCTCAGAAATGAAATCTGCCTTTAAAAAATTTCCATGGTCATCACTTCCGATTGCTCCAAAAAATGACACCTTTGCGCCTAATCGTGCTGCAGCTACACAATAATTGGCAGTAACTCCTCCACTAAATAGATTTTGAGTCTTGGAATCAATTTTTTCGTCAGGTTCGGGAAAATGATCCACTGTGGCAACCCAGTCCACAACCACTTCTCCAATTCCCATAATATCATAACCCATGTTATAAATAGCAGCTATGAACAAAAAAAGGATTTACTTCTCCTTGGTTTTTTCCAAGTAATGATCTAAAATTTTTTTGATCGGAAGATATTGAAAGAACAAAAAGCGGATCGAATTGTGTGAGGTTGTTTTTAGTCTTCATTTGTCATTTTTTCGTCCGCATCCCGAAATGATTCAAAAATTGGGATCTTTGACACTTCTGCAATTGGATTTGATAGGTTTGTAAATTGACTGAAAATTACGCATCTTTTGTGGGATACGTAATTGACTCAATTTTTTCCTTTCTTTTTGAATAATGATTGTTTGACAACAATTTTTATTAGGAATTAAAAGTAAAAATATAACCAAGGGTCTCTTGGAATTTGTAGATGTGATGTAACTGAAATTGAATGGGAAATTAAAAGAAAAAACGCAAAAATTTCCAAAATTTAACTCAAAACAATTGAAGGATGGAAGAATTGCAATTGTAGGGTTGAGTTTGGCCATTTTTTTCTTTACTTCGGTACTTTTTATGGGTGATTCAATTGATGCTTCCCTAACCGAATATTTAACATCTTCAAATGATGTCGATATTGATATTTATTCACCTTCTATGTTTTTCAATTCTGATCTGATGGTTGATTCTCTTTCTTCGTCAATATCTGAGTTCAGTAGATCATTCTCGCGAATAAAAATGGATTTTCTTAAAAAGAATGGTGACTCAAACTTCGACTCTGCTACTATGCTTGCGGTAGATTTTTCTGGCGAACATAATCAGAATTTTGGATTCAATGAAGAATCCCTCCTATTTCGGAGTGAAAATTGGACTCAGTCTATTTTTCAAGGGTTATCCTCTGACAATTGTATCATATCCGATCGATATAGTGAACAAAATCAGGTTTCAATTGGCACTGTTCTCGAGATCACATTCCCCCAATTAAATTTTACCCATAGTTTATTTGTTGTAGGGATATTTGAAAAGGATGAGAATGCTGGTTTAGGAAAAAATCCTAATTTTGAGTTAATTGTAAATTTACCAACATTTTGGGACTTACTTAACACCAAAATTCCTTTATCAAATGGGATCTCGTGGAATCACAAAGTAAATACTATGCTCATAGATTTAGTGCCTGAAACAGATTTATACACCTTTGGAACTATGGAGGAAACCAACGATTTTCTTCAGAATCAAGGGGCTCAAATCATAGTAGCTGCACAAAATTATATGCCTAGTCTTCAAGATTTGACTTTAGAATATAAACAATTAGCTAATGCTCGTAATTCAAAAACTTTTCAATTATTGGTCACTGCCTTAACGTTTTTTATGGGGTTATCTGCGGTATTTTTGAGTACCACTTTTATTTATAGCACATTGACGACTTCATTAAATGATAGAATTAGAGAATTTGGAATTGAACGAACGATTGGGGCCTCTAAAGATCACATTTTAAAGAAAATAACTTTCCAAGGATTTAAATTGGGTATCGTGGGATCTCTGATAGGTAGTCTTGCTTCTGTTCTCTTTTTCTTGATATTAAGCCCCCTCTTGCAGAAATTTGATCTCACTTCGATAAGAATTCGACCTCTAAATGTGTTCTATGGCTGTAGTCTAGGGATTATTATATCCACTTTGGTTTCCTTTGTTCCAGCTCGTTATGCGTATAATATGCCCTTAATTAGAAGCATTTATCCAGATAGATTTATTGAAAGTAAGATATCATTCAAAACCAATGGTAAAAAAACTCTTCTCTATTTGACTTTTGTTGGTTTTGTGTTATGTCTGGTGGGATTGTTTGTTTTTATGTCTTTACCAAATATTATGATCTCAGGAAAAATAGACTTTTTTTTAAATTTGATGAGTATTACGCTATTTTGTGTCATGATAGGATTTATTCTTCTTGGTTTGGGTATTTTACCTCTCCTTATACGGGGATTTTTGGCCGTTTTCTCCCCAGTCTTATCAAATATCCGAAATTTTCTTAAAATGTCCATTTTTCGGCATAATCGAAGGAATAATTTGATTAATTTCATGCTTCTCTTTAGTTTTTGCATGATAATTTTTACAAGTTCATTTATGACGAATGTCACGAATCAAATGATCTTACAAAAACAACTTAAAACGGGTTCGGACATGTTTATTCATAGCTCTGACCAAACATTACTTCCAATGGATCTTAGAGATAAAGTGCGAGAAGTCGAAGGTGTTGAAAGTTCAACTGCTGTTTTAAGAACTGGTGATTTGCAAAATCACAATTTTCCCGGAAATCCACACGTTTATCAAGATTTATCGCTATCCATCAGTGAGATTGGAGGAGTTATCTCCACGAATGTGTTTTCAGTTGCAGTTGATCAAGATTTTGCCAGAACGATCTATCAAGATATAATCCGGATGGATATGGGGACTTTTGAGGGTGCCTTTGAACAATTATTCTCACACACATCGGTAATTATATTTGCAAAACTCGCAGCTACTTTGGAAATTACGATAAATGATTCTCTTCGGTTAAAATTTAAAAATAATAATACAATCCAAGAGGAAATTGTTAATGTTGCTGGGATCTTTACACAAATTCCCGGAGTAAGAAGTTTTGAAGAATTTACCAATCTCGATAAGCAATCGTTTGATTATCTGAATGAAAATGGAATATTATTTTCACGTTCTTTATTTAATCAAGGCTTTGGAATGACCTCTGATACTGGTAATCAAGGATATGCATCGCGAATTTTAGTAAAGGTAAGTGCCAATGCTGACGAAGATCTTGTACGTTCAGATATATATACCCTTTTAACCAATTACAACCTTGAAATAATTACAACCACTCAATGGATCTTTCAAGATCAAAAATTATTTTCAAATATCAAGTATGGCGTGTCGATCTTATTATTTATTTTCATTTTTACGGCTGTTTCCAATTTGAGTGTTTCTGCTTATTCTATTTTTGTAGAACGCCAAAATGAAATTCGCGCTTTACGAGGAATAGGCCTTAGTATCAAGGATATTGAAAAAGTATTCTCTGTCGAATTATTAATTTTATTATTTGCTAATGGAATTGTGGGTGTTTTGGGAGGCAGTTTTATGGCTTATACCTTTTCTTCTTTAGGGGAAGTTGCTTATCGCGTCCAAACTCCTTTTTCCCTTTCTTTTGATCTTATAATTGCTCTGTTTATAATTTCAGGCTTATATCTCAAATTTACCTATCATCGTATCTTCCGACAGAAGATTGAAACCAAAATTGCTCCAAATTTAACTATTTAAAGGAAAATCACAATGACTACTACCCAATTAAATGAAACCAAAATAATCGTTGAAAATTTGCATAAAACGTTCTTATTAGGAACCAATGCTGTTCCTGCCTTACGAGGAATTGATCTTGAATTTAAAGAACACGAATTTGTCGGTATTATGGGACCTTCTGGTTGTGGAAAAACAACTCTCCTAAATATCATTGGGGGGCTAGATGATCCTTCAAGGGGTACTGTTTATCTTGAGGGAGATGATTTATCAAAGTTGACCGAAACAGAAAAAGCACACCTACGTCGGGATAAAATTGGGGTCGTATTTCAATTTTATAATCTTTTCCCTCTATTATCAGCGGTAGAAAATGTTATGTCCCCAATGCTATTTCAAGGATTGTCAAAGAATGAAGCTCGAACAAAAGCTTTAACGTTACTTGATGATGTGGGATTGAAAGATCGAGCAGATCATGCTCCTTCTGAACTTTCTGGAGGGCAACAGCAAAGAGTTGCCATTGCTCGCGCATTTGCAAATGATCCTACAATTGTTTTGTTAGATGAACCCACAGGGGATTTAGATTCTAAATCTGCTCATGAAATATTGGAACTTTTGCGTCAACTTAACCAAAAAGGTGCAACCTTTATCGTTGCGACTCATGATCCCCTGGTTGCCTCATATTGTAGTCGAATTATTCATATTAAGGATGGAAAAATTGATGATTCCAATGAAATGCTTACTTCTTCTATTTCTTCTGAGTCATCCACTCAAATTCCTTTATCAACAAAAAATCCTTTAGATTATGTTCTCATATGCCAAAATAGGATATATTTCTTAATAAATCAAGCTTTAATGCATTCTCAAACTGAATTGAGCTTTGAATCGATAAAACAAAATATTGAAGCAAATATTCTCAAAAATCTTCCCATACCATTTGAAATACTCCTTAGCGAAATGATCCAAAAGAATCAGTTGCTCTATACAATCAAAAATAATACATTAATCTTAAAGAAATATATTGAATCTTAAAATTACTTAAGGGGTCAAATTAATTGAAACACCAGAAAATATTATTCTTGATATATCTTATTTCATTGTCTTCGTTAAGTTGGGGGAATATTTTTGAAAATAGAAATATGATTCAAAATGATTTTCTTACCTCTACACAAAAATCTTCTGATAAAGTTGGTAATCCATTGGAATCACAATCGTTAGGGGATAACTTATATGTCGAAAATATTTTAGCTGAAATTTCCCAAGATACTTCTGTCATTCATCATTCTCGTGTTTCAAATAGTCGAAATATGTTTGGTTTAGATCTTTTAGAACCATGTTTTTCAAATGCTTCATTTTATCTCTCCTTTACAAATGAATTGCAGAATCCTATTCCTCTCTCCACATTTTCATATGGGAAAAATGCTCCTTCTGTTTCTAAATTTGGTTTTTTGGGTTTTTTAGTTTATGAGACATCTTATTCTGCAAATGTGGTCGCATCTTTAAGGGATAGGGTGGTTAAACTATTTGAAACCAAATTTGAACTAAACATTATTGAGCTTCAAAATGTGACCGACGAGAACATTTACTTTTTTCCATTTTACGGTCTTATTTCTAACTTTTCGCAGTTTACTGAAAATGTTCTCGGTTCTATATCAACTGAAGGTTATTTTAATCCTAGTTTTTTAAATCAACCATTAAATACTTCTATTTCTTCATCTAATTTTGTTCAAGAATCCTTATTTTATTTTCATTCCCCGACAACCATAAATGTTATTACTCATTTTTGGGAAAAACATTATGAATCTTTAAATTTTGATATTTATACTCCGCTAAATCGAATCCCCTTGCTCTCTTTAGTCAATGATTTTTCCGAAATGGAGGGTAACTCCGCAGATAGAGCTCTGGTTTCCGCAGAGGTTGATAATTTAATCCTGGATCAGAATATTGATGATTTGATAAATTTTCCTTTTCATATCTTGCAAGTGAGTTATACTGGTAATTCGGAAGGAATTAAAACGAAAAATGGCGAATATATATTCAATTTCCGGAAAGCTTTAGGGTTACCTGATAATTTTCCAATAGAATTAAGTACTGAATGTTTGAATTCTTTATTTGGTCTTTTTTCTGGTATATCGATTGTATGTGCACATTCCGATATTCTTGAAGTTTCGCCTCAAAAGTTTAATATTTCTTCTGAAAACATTGTGCCTCTCCAACATTTTCTTTATTTAGCAAGTAATGGTGCTGATATTTCATTGAACTTTAGGGATTATCAATGGAATGTGCTATTTGAATCTCAAGGGAGTATTTCGCAGTTAAAAACTCTTCCTAAGAAAGTTCAAAATTTGGCACCCAATTTGGAAGATTTTTTTGATTTATTCTCTCCATTTGCTTTATCTTTTCTTCCTTGCCTGTTCTTTGATTCAGTTCCAGATTTTTATATGAAGTACAAATTAAAAGAAAATCCCACGTTAATTAAAATTCAAAAAGAAATGATATCCTTGAACCATTCGGAACCCTTTTTTTTTGACAATCAAACGGTTAATTTTACCCTAAAAGTAAAGAACTTATGTAATTCTGATGTTTGGGGGCTTCCTATGCCCGATTTATCTTCATTTGGGATAAATAACCTTTCTCCTGATAACTCCATTTCAAATCGTTTGGAAGTTTTGGGCTATAATACTAAATCAATGTTTTCAAGCGATATCCCGCGCTTTTTTTCTATTGATCTTTTAGGACAAGGCTATTTTTCCCAGATTTTTCCAAACATTTTAAATGAATCTGTTCGTTCTCGTTATTCTCCTGCCTTTACTGCATCCATTCTTGATAATTTAGCGGATTTAACAGTTCATACTTCCTATAATGAATCACAACTGGTAGAATATGCTCAGTCCTTCAATTATTCTTATAGTATGTATAATCCTCTCAACTGGGTGATTCAACCAAATTCAACTTTGAACTTTTTCTCACAAATCACTTTAGATACAGGAAATTCTACTTTTCTAACTAATGATCCTGCTACATTCCGTTATGGATCTGAACATGGCTATGAATTTCATGATATCCGATCTAATTCTCTAGCAATTTTTTTAAATTCATCAACATCTATCA
This sequence comes from Candidatus Lokiarchaeum ossiferum, assembly GCA_025839675.1. Classification (GTDB taxonomy): domain Archaea; phylum Asgardarchaeota; class Lokiarchaeia; order Sigyniarchaeales; family Promethearchaeaceae; genus Lokiarchaeum; species Lokiarchaeum ossiferum. The sequence continues at coordinate 2,025,356 of CP104013.1, read as the reverse complement.
AAGCCACCGCTCGACTCGTTCAAAATTTTACACGTTCTGGGTATCAGAATAGTTATATCGTTTCTCTTCATCATTCTGGAAATAAAAATTTTACGAATATTAAGATAAATGTTTCTATTGTTGGAATTTTAATTGATTCTGGTGATTTTGATCGGAATGGGAAGATATTGTCATTAAATATCCCATATTTTAATGCCTCTACACTTCAAACAGAATTCAGTTATACCTTTTTTTCTCCAAATTCGCTAATAATACGCTCTACCAAAGTTTGGTGGGAAGATGAATCATACCAAAGAATTTTGTTATCAAATGAAGTTGAAATGTTCGTCGAGCCATATTTTGATGATAAATTGCACTTGCCTTTTATTCCTCAATTAAGTCTTGATACTTCTATTTCTATTCATAATAAATCCATACTTCTTGTGAATTGTACCATGATGAATGTCGGAGATTCAAATATTACAAATGTGAATCTTCTTCCATTATTTCCAAGTGATTCCTATATTTTAACAAATATCACTCAAAACTCAAACATTTCCCTTCTAACTCCTTTAGAAACTTATACAACTGTATTTATTTTTGAGATAATATTTCCCTACGCTATATTATCCCCCTTGATTTGGATGAATGGATTGGATTCTTACTTGTATCATTTCTCTTCATGTATTTCTCATCCACTTGGGTCTCCAAACATCACGATTTCCAAAATTTTGAATCGAATTCAAGGATGGACGGGTCAAAATGTTGTGGTTTCTATAAAAATTACAAATTTCGGGGATATTCCCATTCAAAATCTGGTAATTGATGATTACTATGGTTTTCCTATTCAATCTATGTCTTTAGACCAAGGTGTTCTGCAGAAATCTATTTTCATTTTAGGTGTGGGTGAGTCTTTTTCATTCAACTATTCCCTAAATCTTGAGCAACTAGGTAATTTTGAATTATTGGGAGCTCAAGTTAGATATCTTTACGTTTCTCAGATAAAAATCACAAGTGAAATCAAAACTCTGCAAGTTAGATCAACATTTAATCTTATTTTTGGACTCTCATCAAGTATGGTCATTGGTGTGTCTCTAATGTTTTTCATAATCCACATAAAAAGAAGGAGTAAAGTTCACCTATGATGAAAATATTGTTTTTCTTGAGTAAATCTTTCAGTAAACATAAAAAAAAGACCGGATTATATATCACTTGTTTAACAATAACCATTATATTTCTTACTCTTATAGGTTCTTTAACATCCTCTTTGAATTATGTTTACTTTCAAAATTCATCGACATATTTTGGTAATCAAGATATAATTATATCTAAAAAGATGGAGACCGTAGGTTATAATATATATTTTAATGAATCTCTTGCTAAAGAAATACCCAATCAGATAGAATCCATCGAATGCTTAATTCCTCGTCTATATATTCCTTCTTTTACAACTAAAGATATTGTAGATTCTGTTTTTCCTCAGCAAGAAATATTAATTTGTGGGATAGATTCACAACAAGAATTTTCAAATCCAACATTGGGATCATTATGGCTATGCGATGAACAGCTTCAGAATACCCATTTGCTATATGAAAATGAAATACTTCCGGGACATTGCGTTCTTACCAAAAATGCGGCTATTTTATTAAATTCAAGCATTAACGATCAAATTTTAGTACAGGTTGCAACGGGAGAAGAATCTCTTATGATTGATGCCATTGTTGAAAATGATGGTCGCTTCGCCATTTATGAATCCGCTTTGATACTCACCAATCTATATTTTACTCAAGAATTCTGCCAGCTCGAAAATCGCATTAATTTCTTAGTTGGTCAATTTGAGCATCCTGAAATTATTTATGATTTAGGTGATTTAGATGGAACTCAACTACGTATTAATGCTATCAATCAAAAAATAATTAATTTTCTGGATGAAACCTATCTTATCTTAGAACCGCGCTTAATCCAACTTAAAGAAGTTCATGAATTTACTTTTTTTTCAGGTATAATTTATGATTTAATGAAGATTTTAATGGTCATTCTCTTTGCATTTGTCATATATTCCATTCTTCATTCAATTTTTGTCTATTCCATTCGTGATCATGGATTATTTCAAGTTATTGGTGCTTCACCACAAAAAATTGCACAGTTTCAATTAATTCAAAATATCATCTATATGGGTCCCAGCCTTGTTTTGGGGATTTTAGGAGGGCATTTACTCGCTTTTCTTCTATTTGGGATCAATTTTGAGGCAATTTTCCGTAATTCTTTTAATATTTTTACGATTGGGCTTAGTATCCTTCTTTGTATTCTTCCCTTGTTTTTTATGAGGAATAAGAATTTAATTCAGATATTGCAACCAAACCGTGATGGTGGTATTCAATTTTTTACTTCGAAAAAATTTGGTAATGTCAATTACAAGTCCCTTTTCATTGGAGGTTTTATTCTTCTTATGGGAGAAATAATCTTCTTTTTCTTACCAAAAATTGCAATTTCCAACGATTCACTCCTCATTCGAAGATTTTTCTTACTATTACTAATTATAATCTTAAGCGGTTTTATCATAATCGCCCTAAATTTGTTGAAATACTTCAATATATTATTAATGCAACTCTTAAAATGGAGAAAAAGAGATCGGCGTTCATTTCATCAAATAAAGATGTGGTTCGCAACTAAACATATTAATCATCCTCCTTACGTTTATATGGTCCTAATCATATTTACGTTTAACCAGTTTATCGCTACATCGCAACAGCTTCGCATGTTTGGGTATATTACAACGATTCAATATGAATATGGAACCGATCTTCACATTATAAATGGGGGGAATCTTCAGGAAAATAATTTTATCTCGGGAATTGTCTTGGATCAAATTTTATCTATGACGTCAGTTGCTCAAGTTTCAGCTATGTATGCAACTTTTTCTTTCGAGACGGAAATCAATTTTCAATCTCAATCCAATAATATTAATCTACAAATGTCTTCTAAAGGAAAAGATCCGACATTTCGCAATTCTCTCAGCAATTTAGGTCAACTTCAAGAAATTCCTTGTGGATTGATGGCTGTCGATTGCAATTATTCTTCTATCATTCCTCTTGAAAATATCGGATGGATGGAAGGAAGCAACAGTACCCTCCATTCTTTTGATGATTTGTACAATATGAACAATTCATGTATAATTACCGAGGCGTGTGCACTTTTTCTTGGTATTGATCAAGTCGGAGACTATGTTTCTTTATCGATTTGGGAAACTTTTCCTGAATTAGCTGAAAAAAGAATTCTTCAGGTTGCTGGGATAGTTTCCATGTTACCTGGATTTACCAATATTCATACAAATCAAGTTTCACTCTCTTCCAATGAAGCTATAATCGTGTCCCCATCCCTGTACTTTGATCTTCTAAATCAATCTGGTGATTTTAATGCTTTCAACCAAAAAATAGATAAAATTTTGCTCAAGTTAGAAGAATCAACTCTAGAATGTCGTGATAGTTTTGTAAAATCTTTCAATGCTCAGTTTTATAATAATCTTAACTATGTTATTTCTGATCCTATTCAAAAACGTGAATTTTTTCAAAATAATGAACAACTGACCCGAACTTATAATTATTTGATAATAGGATTCTCAGTTTTTGTGAATTTGATTGGTATCAGTTTTGCATTTAATTCATTGATGGATCAAAGAAAACACCAATTGAAAATTCTTAGCGCTATAGGGGTAAGTGCCAAAGAAAAATCTCGAATGCTGTTTCAAGAAATGAGCATAAAATTCCTTTCTGCGAGTATTATTGGAGGGTTCATAGGTACATCTCTCTCAATTTTAGTTTTCCAAAATGTTGCTAAAATTTCGGAGATTCCTTTTTTAATCAGTGTAGATTATTTAACTATGAGTATAAGTTTCTTTGGGAGCTTGCTATTTTGCATTGTGTCCCTTTCATTTCTTATCAAAAAGCATAAAATCACAGGTTGATTCCACATTGAAGAGGTTGTTGAGGTTAATTAACAAAGTAAATCTAAAAATTTTCTCAAGTCTATTGATCTGGGTAATTTTTACAAATTGTACTCATTTAGAGGGCACTTTATCTTATAACACTCGAGTCTTTCCAATATCTTCTTCAATTGAAGAAATTGTAGGAACCTCTGATAACTCTTGGTCTTGGGGAATTAATGTTGGAGACTCTCTCATTTATGAGTTTCTTGAACCTCAATCGGAATGTGAGTATACATATTTTAAATATGTGATATCCGAAGCCTGTATTCCGAATCTTTGCGGCGATTCTCCAGAAAATTCATTCTATTCAGTTATGGCTGATTTTTATGTTTGGGATTATAATGGCACTGTCGGTCATTGGCTTGCTGATGATGATTTCCGTAGTAAGACTGATGATTCTACTTTAATTGGAAATACCAAAGAAACAGGTGAAATTATTCTAAATCTCCCTGAGTTTCCATTAGTTTTTCCGTGTAATACAACCATAACCCAAATGTTAGGTGAAAATTTGGGGGCTCTTTATGATATGCAAGAATTTTTCTCAGAAGAGATGATGAATATTAATTTCACAGATTATTCATTTTTTACAGAAATAATTGATTCCACTTATGATTATTTATTAAATTTTACAATCAACCCCGTTTTAGGTGCAATTGACTACTTAGATATTAGATTGCCTGATAATATCTCTGGAATGCTTGATTTTGAAATTCATTCTATTAAATCGGGGACTATTCCTGGAAATAATCTACCCGTTGCAAATGTTTCAGTGATACAATCAAAAAATGAAGTGGAATTCTACAGCATTTCAGAATCTGAAGATCCGATTATCAATTATCTTTGGCAATTTGGAGATGGTTTTAACTCAACAACTGCCTCAGATATTCACCTCTTTAATGCTACAGGGACATACGCGGGTAATTTGACAATTTGGGATTGTAATGGTGATTTTTCCATCCAAAACTTTAAAATTGAAGTGGTATCTATTCAAAGATTACATTCAGTTCCCGGATATCATTCTGAAACTATATTAATTGTTGGATTATTGGCAATATTTGTTTATTTTACTAAAATGCTAAGGAATATAAAGATCAAATTTCCATAAAAACTGCTAGCTGATGATTTTAAATTTAGTGATCATTTTATAAATTCACTGAATGATCATGCAGAATTTGAAACAAAAACGGGATATTAGCGAGATTCTTCATCATCTAGGAGAAGAAAACCTCCCTTTCAACGCTATGTCTCCTCCCATATTTCAAACATCCATCTTCTCGTTTGATTCCTATGAAGATTATCAAGCTGCTTTGGCTGACGAAACGCATAGTTTTCTATATTCTCGTGGAAATAATCCAACCGTTAATCTCGTTGAACAGAAAATTGCTGCGTTAGAACATGGTGAGCAAGCGAAATTAATGTCTTCTGGGGTGGCCGCCATATCTGCGGCTGTGATGGCTTTTGTTAAAACGGGAGATCATATTATCTCCATCCGAGATTGTTACACATGGGCTAAAACATTATTCACAACCTATTTGGGGCGATTTGGTGTCGAACATGATTTTGTGGATGGGGTGGATCCTCAAGATTTTGCCAAAGCAATTAAACCGAATACGAAAATTATCTACCTTGAAAGTCCTACCTCCTTGACTTTTAAGATCCAAGATCTCACTGCCATTGCTAAGATTGCAAAAGATAATGGAATCAAAACGATTATTGATAATACATGGGCAACGCCTCTTTATCAAAATCCCATAGATCATGCGATAGATATCGTTGTACATTCCGCATCAAAATATTTTGGGGGTCATTCAGACTTGGTGGCTGGAGTGATAATCGGTAACAAATCTGATATGCTTCAGATTTATAAACAAGAATTCCTTAATATCGGTCATGTGCCAGATCCCTTCATGGCATGGCTAATCTTGCGAGGGATGCGGACCCTACAAGTCCGTTTAAGACAGCATAATGCAGGTGCTCAATTAATCGCTGAATTTTTGGAAAAACATCCGAAAGTTGAAAGCGTTTGTTATCCCTTTCTTTCCTCGTTCCCACAGAATAATTTAGCTAAGTCCCAAATGACCGGTGGAGCTGGGCTCTTCTCTTTTCGAGTGAAATCTCACAATGTAGAAAAAATTAAGCAGTTTGTAAATTCCATTAAAGTGTTTAAAAGAGCGGTAAGTTGGGGGGGTTATGAGAGTTTAATATATGCGAATGCTATCTCCTATGTTGAGAATATACCTGAAGATCGTATCTCGTTGATCCGAATTCATATCGGATTAGAAAATCCACAGTTGTTAATGGATGCTTTAAATGATGCTTTGACCTGTTTGTAACTTGCATGTTTGTCAAATGTCTCATTTTTTTCGGTTCTATTGCTAAAGTGTAGATTTTAGACAGAATCACTGTAATATTAATCGGAAAGATTTACTATCGACCAACTTTGATTGCATCAAGGTTCAATGTTGCTAGTAATTTCAAGTATTTTTTTCCATATACTATCTGATTTTTAAGGTATGTTCATCCAAAATCTACACTTTTTCATTCATTAGTGGAAATTTTTATATATAGATCGTTCTGATGTTATTGTTCTATGCTTTTCCTCGATTTATATTCCATAATATCTAAAAATTAAGGATGTGCAAATAATATTCACAAACTATTTATTCTTAGGAAACCTAGTTCCTAGTAAGAATATGTCTATCAAAAATGTTGTAATTGTCGGTGGAGTTGCTGGTGGTGCAAGTACAGCAGCTCGATTACGTCGTTTAAGTGAAGATGTTAACATAATTATGCTCGAACGTGGTCCTTATGTCTCATTCGCTAATTGCGGTCTCCCTTACTATGTAGGGAATGTAATTAAAGAGCGTGATGCACTAGAATTAATGACTCCGGAACTCTTCAATGAACGATTTAATTTTGATGTGCGGGTAAAGCACGAGGTAATTTCTATCAATCGAGAAGAAAAAACAGTTACAGTCAAAAAACTGGAAAATGATGACGAGTACGTGCTATCCTATGATGTGTTAGTTCTATCACCTGGAGCCAAACCCATTGTTCCTCCTATTCCTGGTCTAAATGAAGTGCCTCACTTTGTTATTCGAGATATTCCAGACGTGGAGAAAATTACTAAATTCATTGAATATAATAAAGTAAATCATTCAACAGTAATTGGAGGGGGATATATTGGAATTGAAATTGCTGAGAATTTGCGTGAGCGAGGCTTCGATGTCGAAATCGTAGAAATGGCACCTCAAATTTTAATGCCGTTTGATTTTGAAATGGCTCAAATTGCACATCAAGAAATGGGCTTTAATGGCGTAAAATTACACTTGAATGAACGGGCCGTTGGATTTACTAAACCTGGAGAAAAAACCATTGTAAAATTGGAAAGTGGTGATTCTATAGAAACGGATTTGCTGATCATGGCCGTTGGAGTGATGCCGGATACTAGTTTAGCTCGAAATGCTGGATTAGATCTTTCTGCAAGGGGACATATTGTTGTAGATCATACCATGCATACATCAGATCCTAATATTTTTGCTGTAGGGGATGCAATTCAAGTCCATAATATGGTTTTAGATGAACCCTGGGCTGTTCCATTGGCAGGGATCGCCAATCGACAAGGGAGGGTTGCAGCTGACAATATTGCAGGTGTTGAAACGCATTGTGAAGGTGTATTGGGCACTTCCGTCCTTAAAATCTTTGGAATGATTGCAGCTGCCACGGGTATGAATGAGAGAACTTTAAAAACTAAAAGTATTTCATATGAAAAAATTTACGCTCATCCTAATAATCATGCTGGATACTATCCTGGTGCCTCTTCGATTTCTTTAAAACTATTATTTGAGATACCTACTGGAAGAATTCTTGGGGTTCAAGCAATTGGGGGGAGTGGTACTGAAAAACGAATTGATGTCATTGCAACGGCAATGAAATTTGGGGGCACTGTATTTGATTTAGAACGATTAGAACTTTCTTATGCTCCTCCATTTGGATCTGCCAAAGATCCGGTAAACATGCTCGGTTTTATAGGTTCCAATATTCTTCGCAGGACAATGAAAATCTGGCATTGGCATGATGTTGACCAAATTCGAGAACAAGGTGGGGTATTCTTAGATGTGAGGACTAAAGAAGAATTTGATATTGCACATTTCGAAGGGGCTCTTAATATTTCGGATTTAGAATTACGTAAAAAAATTGATTTGATTCCTCGAGATAAGCCTATCTATATTAATTGCCAAGTTGGATTTCGGGGATATCTTGCTTACCGTACTCTCATTCAACTCGGATTTTCAGAAGTTTATAATTTAACTGGTGGATATAAGACCTTTGAATATGCTCAAATGAGACCTGAAGAATTTGCACCTATGGCTGTGGATCCACGTGTAAAGATTTTAGAACAACGATTAGGGAGGCCGGGGGATGATATATCTGGTCAAAAAGAATTAAAAGTTGTAAATGCATGTGGTCTTTCTTGCCCTGGACCCTTAAATTCTATGATTGTAGGCTTGAAAGATCTTCCAGAAGAACAATTTTTACAAGTGCAAGCTACTGATCCTAGTTTTGCATCCACGATCAAAACCTATGTAGAGCTGAATGATGGGATTGATTTGATTTCTCTAAAGAAGAAGGGTGATATCCTATTGGCCACAGTTTTCAAGAAGAAGGCATATGTGGATGCAACACCTACAATTTCAGAATCTGAAGAAACTAAGAAAAAAGATAAATCGATTCGGCCTGTAGGTCTTCCAATTTTATCTGAAATTACTGCGGAAGATTTGTATGCAGAATTGCATTCTGATAATCCACCTCCAATTATCATTGATACTCGTGAAAAATCAGAATGGAATCAAGGTCATTTGAAGGAAGCTACTCTCATCCCATTGGGAAAACTACAAGGAGAGATGAAAAAATTGGAACAATATAAACAACAAGAAATAATTACAATCTGTCATAGTGGTTCTCGTTCGTATATGGCCGGTCGATTACTTCAAAGGGCAGGATTTGAATACATTCGTTCGGTTCAAGGTGGAATGATCGCTTGGGTTCGTGCGGGATATAAATACGTATAAATTCGCCCTTTTTTACTTTTATTTGTCTATTTTTTACAATATTTTTCCCAGAGAGTATCAAAGATAAAAGGAATAACCTCATGAAATTCATCTAAAAGAGGGATCATTAACTGACGCATGGAAGGGTGAGCTGTTGGCGCACAACGTAATTCAAAAATGTGGAACCATTCACGTAAGTTAGTTGCCACACATATTTCTGTTTTAATACTAATCGGGAGATTTGCTCGGGCGATTTGTGGTTTGAATTTTTGGTCACGAAGTGCAATATATGCAGTTTCTGCTCGTTTCATGCCGTCCAACCAATCTTGGTAGGCTTGACTGTGTTTTAGGTGACCTGGTGGAGCGATTACTGTAATTTCTTTTCCAAATTTTCCTTTCGTATAATCACAATATCGTGTGCTTTCCTGTGCAAAACTGCACATTCGATGTCGAACAATTTCATGGGAAAAACCTCTATCACAGAAAAAACGCACCGTGAACATTCCTCCAAATTCAATCATTGCCCAGTGCCCTCGTGACACTAAACCTCGAACTAACCGTTCACCCGATCCAAGTTGAATCAGATCTTCCGATTTATAACATGTTCGTGCTGCTAATTCAATTCTTTGGAAAATAACCTCCTTATCCCAGTCAGATTCTGTGATTTGAAGCCGTTCAAAATACGGTTCAATAACAATTACCATGGTAAGAAATTGGAAAAAAGGAGAAATAAACTCTTACCTTATCTGCTTAATATGGCAGATAAAGGATGTAAATGCTTATTGTTTGAGGTATTCTTTGAGAAAATTAATATTCCATTCATAGCATACTCCATCCCAATTTTGAATTTTTGTTTTAAATTCCGACTTGGATATTGGGGTATCTTCTGTTTTTGTTTCAATGCGTTTTTTGATAATTTCAATTAACTCAGTGACATAGTCTACTTGGATAGTTAAATCATCTTTGGTTGATAAAGGACCGTGTCCAGATACGTAAATGTCAATATCTTTATCCATATAGGTTTTCAAAACTTCATTGAGTAACTCAGGTTTTCCAGATCCGATCCAAGCAAAACAGTCTGAGAAGAGGAGATCACCCATAAAACAGATTTTTTCCTTTGGAAAATATGCAACTAAGTCACCATCGGTATGAGCTTCACCTACATTGGTGAGATGAACGGTGCGCTTTGTTCCATAAATTATTAATTCTTTTTTTATAATCGTATCTGGGAGTCTTACTTCAAATTCTGGATTACGCATTCGGGTGATAAAATTCAATTCATTTTTAATATTTTTCCGTTTGGTTTCATCTGTTTCTGTTTCCAGTTGGGCTTCCAAATCATCTACTTCTTTTTGATCCAAAGCTTTAATTTCCCGCACACTTTTCATTGCTTGCTCTTTTGTAATATCATAAGTCGCTTGAGTACTAATCAAGGGTACGGATTGGTCAAATAAATTATTTCCAATAACATGGTCTGTATGGTAATGGGAGTTGATCACCATGGAAACTTGTTTTCCCGTAATTTCTTCCGCAGCTCTTTTTAAATCTTTAGCGGCAGAGTAGTTGAGAAAAGTATCAAATACAATAACATGATTGCCTAAATCAAAAAATCCAGCGTTAGATTCATATGAATCGTCTTTAAGACCTAAAGTCGCATAGATTCCCTCATGCAATTTATGGATTGTAAAATACGGGGAATCAAATTCAATTGCTTTTGACATGGTATTATACTATCAAAACTTAAATTTAAAACGTTCGAATAAAATTTCCATTCTCGAATATTTGAAAAAAGAATCTAAATTTCATGAACATTTTGCTTTTGATCAGTGAATATTTTTTGATATGGTAATAATCCACTGATAAGTGCTACTAAGAATTTACTGTAGTTTAAAAGGGCTTCATAGGTATGGAAAGTAAGAATTAAATCATCTGGAGATTTAGTGTCAATAGAAACACCTGTAGTTAAATAACTTCTAAAGTGAGCTTCTTTGAGAAATAAATATTGGTCTTTTGGTTCAGTTTGAGCAATAAAATTTACAATGACCCCATCTTTTGGGAAATTAGCTCGATCCAAAACTCCATTTAGAAGCGCTTCTGGAGGTAAAATTGGATCATGTGTTTCTAAAAAGGATTTTATTAGTTGGGGAGAAAATTGGCGGTTAATTTTTTTGAAAGCCGTAATCCCATCATAGATGTAGATTAATCCTCCTTCAACTACTTCTAAATAGAATCCTCCTTGGATTTGCTCGCTTAAGTGATGGTTAAATAAATCAATGTACTTCACTATTTTCGTAAATAGAGGTATATTTGAAGTGACTTTTATGTAAATTGATTTGTTTCCCATTATTTTCAAATAACTAGTGAACTTATTCCTTAAAATAGTTATTGACTGATAAAATTCTCTATTTAAAGTACAGAATTTTCCATAAAAAATGAGGAAAATGTGCCTTTTTTTTTGCTTTTTTTTTTACCTCTAAATAAATGGAAGTAAATTTTTAAATGGATAAAGGAAAAGCATAAATTAATAGCTTGATGTGATTTGCAAAATGATTTTTGAACTAAATAAACCAGAAGCGACAGCACAGGCTCTCGCTATTTTACGTGATCCTTCGTATTTTCAATGGTATGTTATTCCATTGTTAGTAATTGTAATGTTTATTTACTTTACGGAAATGGGCAAGAAAAATTGGAAGGGTATTGCAGGGGGAATGATGCTATATGGAATTCATTGGTTTGTAGAAATTGTGAATGCCCTGATTCAACATTGGTCTGACCATGCATTGTGGACTGTTCCCACCGGGACTGCATACTTAATTTTGGTTGGGGTTGGTATTGAGCTGAGTTTGATGTTTTCAATTGCGGGGCTTGCTACAACTCGTTTATTACCAGAAGATAAAACGGAAAAAGTGTTGGGGGTTAATGTCCGAATCTTTTATGGTGTTTTCAATGCGGCTTTAGCATCTATTATTGAAATATTCCTGGTGACTACTCCCGCGTTTGTTTGGGTTTATCCATGGTGGGGGGCTCTCACGGTCTTTTTGTTTGTTTACATCCCCTTCTTTTTGGGAGCCACGTACGCCTATTATTGGGAGCCAAAAACTCAGAAAATTGTCTTGAGTTCGATATGGGGGTTGAATATCATACTTTTAGCGATTTTTATTCCATTAGGATTCATCTAACGTGCCCTATTTATTTTTTTGTATCTTCACTATTAATCTAAATTGATAAAAATAAGTAGAATTATTTCCATATTGTAGAAATTCTCACAAAGGACTCTAAATATATAGAGAAAAAATGGTCTCGTTATAAAATATCCGATAAATTTTCAACATTAAAGACATTTAATATTAGGCTTATGTAGGGTTTTTGCTGATTGTGATGCTGGATTTCATTCCTTTTTTTTTTAGAAAATTTCACAAATGAATAACTTTCAAATCTGTTAGTTTAGGTTACGAACTAACAGATCAGCAATTTGATTAAGGTATTGACGATCTATCTCAGAAAATGCTCCTGCAACATCCGAATCCACATCTATCTGCCCCAAAATTTTTTGCTTGTCCTTTAGTAATACCACAATTTCCGATTTAGTTTGAGTGGAACATGCCAGATAGTTATCTAATTTGGTAACATCTTTAACGATGATATCTTCACCGGTTTCAACCGCTGTTCCGCATACACCTTGACCTTTCTGGATTTTAATATGATCTGTTGGAAGTCCAATGTAAACCGGGTAAAGTGTAAGCATTGCTTTTGGTTCATCGTATTCATAAATCCCTGTCCATTGAAAATGGGGGAGGTTACTTAATTCTTTAATTACTATATCAAATTTTTCCTGTTTCGTTGTTAGGTTTTGAAGTGTTTTTGTTATCTTTTCTATTATCACTTTGTAAAGAGCTGACTTTTCTTCGTTACTAAGCATAAATGTGGGTGTAATTGAAAGTAATTAAGGTTTTTTGTATGGAAGTGACCTCGAATAGATATTATTAGTCTTAATTTTCTAACAAAATCACTGAAATATAATCAATTGTTATCGTATCCTTAGTTTCAGTAATGTCTGCTTTTATTTTTATTTGGCGATTTACAAATGGATGCAAAATTGGATCTTCTTGCCAGAGATGTGTTTTTTTTCGAATTAAGATTTTTTTCCAATGGGCATATTTTCCAGAGGGAATTAAATAATATTCCGGTCCCTCGGATAATGTTCCTGATCCTTGTTGCTGTGAAATAAGTTTACCACTTATCGAGGTTGTATAAAATCCCATGAATTTATGAAGTGTTTTTAACCAATAAATTTTTTTTTAGTTTAGTAATATTAACAATAAATTAACTTTTTGTTGTCATAAGATGAAATTTTTCAAAACCTTTAAATAGTCATATTTATTATATATTATTATATTACGACAACAAATAGTTGTCTAACAACGGAGAAAAAAAAGATGTCAATTACTGAAACAAAAAATGAAAGTACTGATATGGCCGAACATAAAATTGAACCTAAATACAAAGTGACTCCTCGCTATGGAGTGTGGAGTAAAGATGATAAAATTACTGTGCAAGTCGCACTTCCAGGTGTCAAAAAAGCCGATATTGAAATGAAAGTCCTACCTAATTATTTTACACTACGAGCACCTCGAGGGGAAGTCATGTACACTCTGGATCTTGAAATGATCAAAGTAGAGCCAGAAGTGAGTAAAGCTGAATATGAAGAAGGGTTATTGAAAATCGAATTGAAACGATACAATCCTTTAGAACATGCTTATGAGGTAAAAATTGAATAATAATTTTTTAAATTATTGGAGATGAAAAAAAATGGCAATCGTACAACGTGATATAAAAGAAAATTTAACTGAATCAGAATCCAAAAAAGAAGAACAAGAAACATTATACAAAGTCTATCCAGACATGCGTAGAAATATAAATTATGATAAACGGGAAATTACTTTTGAAGTAAGTTTACCTGGAGTCAAAAAAGAAGATATAAGCCTTAAATCCTTACCAAACTGGTTCCATCTTAATGCTAAGAGAGGACAGCTTATGTACAGTGCTAACCAAAATTTTGGAAAGAAAATTATTCCCGAAAAAACCACTGCAAAATATGAGAATGGATTATTAACCATATGGGCCAAAATTCCTGACCCTTTTGATGGAGCAAAAGAAATTAATTTTTAGGAGGAATAACGATGAGTGAAAAATCAACTGATAAGCCAGAAATTAAATATCAAATTACCCCCACTAGCCATTTTAATTACGAAAATGTAAAGAAAGAATGGAATCTTGAAGTTCATCTTCCCGGTGTGGATAAATCAAAGGTGAAATTTCGAGTTCTCCCAACTCTATTTGATTTGGAAGCCATCCGAGATCAAGCGCAATATTCGCTTCATGGACATTTTCCATGGGAAATTGATATAGATTCGGTAAGTGGAAAGTATGAAAATGGGCTCTTATATATTTCAGGGAAAGTAAAAAATCCCCTTGATGATGCATTTCATCTTCAAGTTAAATAATTTTTTCTATTTTCTTGGCAAAAAATACATTTTTTTTCCACAATTTATCTCTTTCTTCACCAATATTGTTGGGTTGCTTCCGTTTCTGCAAAGAAATACATTTATTTAGATGGGAAAAAATACATTAAGCAGAGTACGTGATATGGCTTTAAATCAGATCAAAAAAATTGATTCTCTTATCCAAGATGGATCTAATTTAGAGGCCTTGGATTTAATCTTAACGTTATCTAATAATTCAACACTATCATTTCAAGAAAGAAATCAATACAAGCTTCTACATTGCCAAACGTTATACGAGTTAGATGATTATAATCTTGCTTTGAAGTACTCTTATGATGGATTTCAAAATTTATCAAATTCATCTGAATTAGTTGAAAAAGTTCAATTTGGATGTATTCATGCAAGATCATTAAAATGCTTGGGAAAACTATCTGAATCTCGAAGCTTCTTAGATGAGCTAGAAGTATTGATTAAAACTTCGGCACTTAACAAAAAGCAATATAAATTATTTTTTGCAGATATTTGTTCCATTCACAGTGATATTTTTTGGTTTCAAGGAGAATTGGATAAGGCTTTATTAAATGTGCAGAAATCACTTCAAATTCGAGAAGTTTATGGAGATCAAAATTCAATTGCTGAATCCCTCGGAAAAATTGGTGTTGTTTATTGTGAACAAGGCGACCTATCAAGTGGGTTAATCTACCTTGAAGAAGCATTGACCATCTATACTGAAACAAATAATCAGAAAGCTCTTGCAAAAATATTAAATAATATCGCATGGATTCATAAACTGCTTGGGAATCTGGATGTAGCTCTCAAATATTTAAAAGATGCCCAACTTCTATTAAGAAAAATTGGAATTAAAAAGGATTTACATGATATACTTGCAAATATTGGAATAATATATCGTCAAAAAGGTGATTTGGACACCAGCTTGTATTATTTAAATAAATCTCTCTCCTTGGTAAATGAAGTTGGTAATCCAATCATATTAGTTGATATTTTATACTATAAATTGCTTGTAATGTTAGATAAAAAGGATTTTGCTGCAGCGGATTCTTGTTTCACAAAAATAAAAAAAATTGGTGCTTCTCTCAATAATCCTCGCATTAAAATTCAATATCAACTCGCACGTGCTTTGATAACTAGGCAGAATTTACGCTCCCGGAATATTTTTATTGCCTCCACCATCTTCCAAAAAATTATTGCTCATCCAGTGATTCGACACGAATTTACCGTTATCGCTATGTTAAATTTAAGTGACTTATTGTTAGTTGAACTCCGAACTTCGGATGATGTAAGAATCATAGATGAAATTGACCAAATTATTGAAAAATTATTAAAAATTGCTCAAATGCAAAAATCCTATATTCTTTGGGCCGAAATATATTCACTTCAAGCGAAATTAGCTTTAATTCAATGGGATTATAAACGAGCTCGTCACTTATATCAAAATGCTCAACTTTTAGCTGAAAATCAGGGTTTAAAACAATTTGCCATCAAAATATCCAACGAACATGATACACTTGTGGAAAAACAATCAATGTGGGAAAAAATGGCTGATAATGATGTTTCCCTTTCCAAAAGAGTTGATATGGCGCAAATTGAATCGCAAATGGAACGGATGTTGCGGGATGGCGTCGTAAATAATTCTAAAATTGAACCAGAGACCCCTCTTTTACTTAATATCATGAGTGAGAACGGTCCAAATATCTTTACTTACAAATTCCTTAAGGATTGGCAATATGATGATCAATTATTTGGGGCTTTACTATCCGCGTTTCAATCTTTTAGTGGAGAATTTTTTTCAGAATCTTTTGATCGGGCAAAATTTGGAAAATATAATATTCTTTTGAAACACGAAGATCCAATTATTATCTGTTATGTCTTTCAGGGAAAATCTTTCTTAGCAAAACAAAAAATGCGTCAATTTACCAAGTTTTTACGCAAAAATAAATCTGCTTGGGAATGCTTATATTTTTCTGCCCAAAATGGAACTGTTATCAACCCCGGGAGATGCCTTTCTTTAGAACTTCTTATTTCTCAAGTTTTCAAAGATCAAAATCACTCCTAAAAAAAGCGCTCGAATATGGATGGGTGAATTTTTAAAGTGCGTAGGATTGTTTAAAATCTAAGGTTAAAATCATGAGATTCTTTGCACCTGCTTTAATGGATAATCCTGAAGAAACTGACAAAAGTACTTTTCTTCGCTTGATACTTAAAAAACGACCAGAATATGTTATTGTTTGGGATGTTCATGGAAAAGATATGCAAGAATTTCATAAACGCGTTTGGGTATGTCAATATGTCGCAATAGTAGGAGATACTGTCTATTATTCGCAAAGCCGTCATTATGCAACCCGAGCCAAAGTGCTTTATAATTTGGAAAACATTGTTCATATTGAATCTGATTATCAATGGGAACAAGAACTCCCTGCAGGAAGACGTTTTAAGCCAATAAAATATTTTGCTCCTTCGGTGGTAGAAATTCCTGAAGAAATTGCCTTAGAAGATTTTATTAATAAGATGCTTGCAATTCGTCCCAAGTATGCCGTCATCTGGGGATTAACACTGAAGGATCTCGAATATATTGTTTCACGGGTGTATGTGGTTAGTTTCATGTTAGTGATTGAAGATACTCTATATTATAGTTTCGCTAAGCATTTTGCGTATGCAGCTCAAAAAATGTTTCAAGTTCCCCACCGAAAACAGATCTCAATCCAAACTCCTGAGATTTAAAAATCTTAAATTATTAGAATCAAATCGGATTGTCTTTTTCCTATAGTTATAAGCAGAAAAAGTATTTGCCATCCAAACTCGTAATTACAATCGGTATATAGCGCAAATCTTTTTAGAACTTCCAGAAATATAACATTCCGACTTAGAAGCTTTGAAAACCCAAAAGATAGATGTTGTATTCAAAGTAAATGAAAAAATGGGGATGTTTTTTGAGTTTTTTTTTAAGATTCCTCGTTTTTTATGAAAAAAAAGAATTGTGGTTAAGCATACAATCCAACGGATTGAGTTGGCGGATTTGATTGAATTTTGCGTTTAGTTTTAAAATTTTCGATAGCTTTTAAAAGATCCTTTTGTAAAACCCGTTTCCGGGCTTTTTTTGTATTGTTTAAATGATCACGCAGAGCTATCATTGAAGCCTCCATGCACACGGCTTTAATATCTGCTCCGCTTAACTCATCGCTCCGTTGGGCAAGTTCTTCAAGATGAATGCCATATTTGGGTGTTTTTTTGAGATGTATTTTAAAAATTGCTTGGCGACTCGCTTCATTTGGGAGGGGGAGTTCAATGATGCGATCAAATCTTCCTGGTCGCAGAATTGCTGGATCTAAAATATCGATGCGATTTGTTGCCGCAATTAATCGAATATTATCATTATTTTCAAATCCGTCCATTTCTGCTAATAATTGCATTAAAGTTCGATTTACTTCTCGCTCACCTGATTGATTTTCGGCTGTTCGATGTGCTGCGATGGCATCGATCTCATCAACAAACACGATCACAGGTCCTTTTTCATCCCGAGCTTTCTTAAAAATTTCCCTCACCAAACGAGCTCCTTCGCCAATGAATTTTTGTACAAGTTCTGGGGCAGCGAGCTTTAAAAATTTGGCTTGAGCTCCATTCGCGGTGGCTTTTGCTAAAAGCGTTTTTCCAGTCCCTGGTGGACCATATAACAACACTCCACGAGGTGGGCTTATGTTAAATTCCTTAAACACTTCCGGTTGACTAAGAGAAAGTTCTATCACTTCTCGCATCTCCATAATCTCTTGTGACAATCCTCCAATTTCCTCATACGTTGTATCTGGTAGTGTCATTAATTCCATAGCTACTACGTTAGGATCGATGAAACTCGGAAGCACTTCCATTATACTCATCGATCTTTGATGTAAAGCGACATTATCTCCTTCATGAATCGCCAAATTTGGGTCATAATGGCACACAAACATTTGGCCTGAAATCAAGCGAACTACGGCTCGATTTTCATCTTCTGTGATTAATTTCTCAACAACCGCTACTGGAAGAGGATTTAAATTTAATTGTTCCAATTTTGTCTGTGCTTCTAAAAATTTTCGCTTATACATATCTCGATCTGCCAGGACGTTCTGTAATTTCATTTCCATAGCGAGTTTTTTGCGAAGGATGAGCTTTTCCATTTGTCGGAGGCGACGGATTTCTTCTGTGAGTTGATTGGGCTCGAAAGTGGACAATTTATCATTGTCTACGTATTGTGTGGCTTTTGATCTTGGCATGGCAATTATCTTGTAAGGGAAAATTTTTGTTATTAAATGTCACAGTCAGAGATTTTTTTGATTTTTCTAAGAATGATTCGTATTATTTCATGTTAAGGGCTTGATATGTAAGTGACTTTTTGTCGAGATCAAGTATAAATAAAAGTTTTTACTTACATCACGATTTCTTGGTATTCAAGAGAATTATTCAAAACTTTTTTCTATTCTTATTCGTTTTCTGTACTTGGGTCGAATTATCTATGGATTGCTCAATTTGATTAAATATTTGAATTCTTGAGATTTAGTTTGGATAGGAAGAATAAGATTTGGTTTTTTCTGTTGTATTGCATCTATTTCAAATCATCTAATGTTTATTAAGAATTGAGTTATAATTGCAAAAATGAGTGTATCGTTATCTGATCTGTTCCATGAAAGTTGAATATAACTGATTACTTATTTTAAATTATAAGACATAATGTCAGTATTCATTTATTAGGTATGTCTAACATATATATATTCTAACTTATCTATTGAGTTAGGGAGAACACAAAATGTTTATTGAATTCTTAATCACATTTAGAGAAACTTTCGAAGCAGCCTTGATAATTGGTATCATATTCTCCTATTTGAGAAAAATTGACCAATTTGAGAAGAGGAAATATGTTTTTATGGGTACTTTTCTTGGAATTATTTTTAGTATTCTCGGAGCCATAATATTTCAATCGATTTTAGGTGGATTTGAAGGTCAAGTAGAAGAAGTTTTTGAAGGGTTTATGATGATCATTGGTGCGACCATGATTACAACTATGGTAGTTTGGTTACATCGTCAATCAAAATCCTTTAAATACATAGAAACTACGATAAATCGATCCTTAGATAAATCTCAATCCTATGGCATATTCTTTCTCGCGTTTATTTCTGTTTTGCGAGAAGGGATTGAAACAGTCATATTTTTGAGTGCATCAACACTTTCCCAAGAATCCTTTTCACTGTTTGGATCTATAGCTGGAATAGTCGTTGCCATTTTTGTTGGAATGTTGGTCTACAAAGGGACTATCAGTATTAATTTGAGAGCATT
This sequence comes from Candidatus Lokiarchaeum ossiferum, assembly GCA_025839675.1. Classification (GTDB taxonomy): domain Archaea; phylum Asgardarchaeota; class Lokiarchaeia; order Sigyniarchaeales; family Promethearchaeaceae; genus Lokiarchaeum; species Lokiarchaeum ossiferum. The sequence goes on along the minus strand of CP104013.1, from coordinate 2,005,515 downwards.
TTTTAATATAACATCCCTTTTCTTAATAATTGTCGCTGCTGGATTATTATCCTATGGAATACACGAATTACAAGAAGCAAATATTATCCCAACAATTATTGAGCATATTTACGATATTAACCCATTGATTTATGAGAAAGGGACTCTTGGATCTTTACTAAATGCTATATTTGGATATAATGGAAATCCAAGTCTAATTGAAACCCTTGCTTACCTCATTTATCTGGCCATTACACTCTTCACTTATTTTGGAGTTCCTTCGATTAAAAATGCAAAAGAAATCTCAAAATCTCTGAATTGCTTAGACCAAGATGAAACAGTTGATAAAAATAATATCTTAGCATAAATTCCCTTATTTTGAATTTTCCTTTTTTTCCCAAAATATTTAATCATTGATGTTCCACTTGTATGGGGAGTATACAAATAATATCCATGTCCAAATTTATAAAAATCGTTAACATAACTGATTTCTCTTCAAATATTGGGAAAATCCTCCCAATTTGGAATGGAAAAATTTATTGGTAATCTTCTAATTCCATATCTTGTTATAATGATCACTTTTACAACTATCATATCAATGCTCATGCTTGGCATAGGATTAAGTATGGATAGCCTTGCCTTATCTGTTTCTTGCGGACTTCAGGCTACCGAGAATAAAAAGCAAATGGCATTGAAAGTAGGATTTATTTTTGCGTTCGTGCAAGCTTCTACCCCGCTATTAGGTTATTTTTTGGGGAGTTTTTTTGCCGAACAGATTGCCTTTATCGATCATTGGATTGCTTTCGGATTACTTGGGTTCATTGGTGGACATATGCTAAAAGAAGGAATTGTCCACAATAATGGTGGAGAATGTGAAGAAAAAGATCTTACTTTGCTGGTTCTATTTACCATGGGTATTGCTACTAGTATCGATGCTTTAGCGGCCGGAATTAGTTTAATTGCAACCGATCTTCCTATACTTTGGACTATTATTATTATTTTTGGGGCAACCTTGGGATTTTCATTATTTGGATACTCGTTTGGTAATAAATTAGGAACTTTGTTTCAAAGTCGTGCTGAAATTTTCGGTGGGATTGTCCTTATCGGGCTAGGGATTAAAATTTTGATTGAACATTTACTACTGATGTAATTTTTAATTTTTTTCTTATTTTCACTGATCTTCTATATTTTTCTACCTTTGAGTTTCTCAAGGCAGCAAAACGAATTGAATGCTAGTGATATGGTGCATAAATAGTGAAATGATCAGTATTCCGTTCCCAATATTAAGAAATAATAATGATCATGAATTTACTCCAGCAACAAGTTTGAAAATATATATTCTAGAGACAATTGTGTTCTTTTTTTTCACAAAATTGATTCGACTTCCTTGCAAAAATAAATCAAAATTGTTCATGAAAATATGGTTTTTCATCATTTTAGAAATTCTTTTTTTTACAAAATTATTTAAACATGACAGAAATGTAACACAATATAAAAATGTTTAAACTGAGAAAATTCTATCGGAATCAAATTATATCTGATGCGAAGCGGGATTGGATCCTATTGTTATCTATTTCAATTTCAATCTCGATGGTATCGGGATTGGGCTATTTTTATGAGGCAAGCCAAGAATATAATTTTGATCAGAATTTTCAGAGTTTAAGTGATTTCGAAATCATTCATCCACAAGAATGGTGGGTAACTGTGACTCAAAGCATTATTTCCTTACCTCGGATAGAATATTCCAAAGTTTTCGCGGATGATGATGATGCTATATTAGATGTGCTGGATGATAGTGAGATAGACTTTCAGGAAATATGTCGGTATGGGATCGTGAATCTGGAAGAATCATTTATTTGTAATGATGAAAATTCCGATTTCGCTGCAAAATCTATCTATCAATCGGAATACAAAAAAAAAATTAATGCAACTGAAATGCAACTGGCTGTCTTTGAAGATAATTTCTATAATTCTTCTCGATTTTCAGAATTCTTTATAATTGTTGACGGTGAAGTTCCCAAGCAAAATACGGATATTATGCTTGATTATGGGACTGCTTTGAAACTAAATGTATCTGTTGGTCAAATCACAAATATTTCTGTCAAAACTGGAATCTTTTTTGAGGATCCGAATTATCAGAAACCTGTTCAAACCACCCTTTATGATTTCAAAATTGAGAATGTCTGTATTTCTGCAATATATCTTCCGATTTACCCCCATTTTTCTGTAGATCAAACTGATTTTACTTATTCTTACGTGTATAATGATTACTTACTCAAAAAAGAATTCGTCGAATCTACTGAAATTGATAAACCTGCAGTATTCTCTTGGTACAATTTCTCTGGACCTGATTGGGAGCACCCATTTCAAAGGTTATACTATGATATAGATCAACATTATATGGCTTACCGATATCACCGCAGTACTTGGACCCATTCGGGATATATATTGATATATGACCGAAGTTCCTTGGATTATGATGAATTAACTTCTCAATATACGGTTCTTTCAACCAAGATTGCGAAACTCACTCTATCTATTCCTCCGGATGAATCATTAGTTGATTACTTAGGGCTTCAAATTGCAAATTTTCAACGAGATCTTAGCAAAACTCGCTTCATAATACAATTATTAAACCTACCTCTGCTTCTTTTCGCTATTTTGTTTAGTAAAATGTTCACAAATTTCAATTTTAAACAGAAACAAAATGAAATTCTAACTCTAAGGGCAAAAGGAATCCCGGCAATAGTTTTAATCCGATTAAATATTCAAAAACATTTACTATATGGTGCAATCTGTGCCTTTCTCGGTATTGTGTTTGGAATATTGCCTTTCTTTGGGTTTCAAGAAATTATTGGTCCCTTTTTCTTCAATTTGGATAGCACTCGTTTATTACCCAAAATATCATCCTTCTCACTTATTTTTGCGGTGATGTTAAGTTTTGGAATTAACATTCTTATGCTTGTTCCTTCGATAAAGAATTTGAAGAAATTTGAATTTTTACGGATTAATACCGAAAATTTTAATATTGAAAATGATGATTTTGACCCGGATGATCGCTTCTCTGAAGAATATCTTGATTCTAAAGATAAAAAGAAAAAGAAGGAAAAAGTGAAAAAGAAGAAAAAAGTGGAAAAGAAGGAGAAAGTGAAAAATACACGACTGTTCTCTCAAAAAAAGAAGAAATCAACAAGTGATCTGGAGATTTATACCAAGAAAAAGCTCTCTTGGTGGACTCGCCTTAGCATCCTATTCGGGTTACTTACCATTGTTCCATTTGGATTAATATATATAAGTTTGAAAGTTGCTTTCCCTGATTCTCTTATCGATGTCATCCACTTTATGGTTGAAGAATTGCCTCTCTTCATTTTATTAGTATTCTTTGGATTGGGTTTTTTCGTCAACGGTTTAGTAAAGTATTTTTCTCAATATGAAGTCAAGCTATTCACAAAATTCTCACAAAAAATGGCTTTTATCTGTTCTAAAGAATATCATCTTTTAACACACTTAGAATTATTACGTGAGAGAAATTGGTCAAAAATCTGCGCCATTTTTGCAATATTTGCATCTATTTTAGTTGCTTCGAATTTGACATTCAATTCTCAACTCTATTCGAATAATTTTTTCAGCAATCTTGAAAGTGAAGAAGGAATTTCAATCGATAATCCATTATTATCTTCCCAAGATGCCAATTTATCTTTCGAATTAGGGGAATCCGGGTTTTATGCTTTAGTATATAAAGATTTCTTGCTAATTGGTATGATTACTATTATAGAAATCATCATTATTCAACTCCTAATTTTCAAAAATAACGCTCGCATTACAAACAATTTACTCGGACGTGGGATAAGAAAAAAGCGTATTATTCGAATAGAACTCGCAAAATCTTTCATCATATTATCCTTTGCACTAATAATAGGAATCGTAAGTGGATTACTATTTGCTTGGATAATAAACAGCGTCGCTTTCCAACTAAAATATATGAGCATCCCCAATATCCCTAGGAACTCGGGACCGTACATAAGCATCGATTGGATTGAATTACTGGTGGTGAATAGTATCTTGATATCAATTTCCACCTTTTCGCTAATAAGTGGAATAAGTCGGAATCTTGCAAAAAATTGGGGTTCAAAAGGTATGGAATCTAATCGTGAGAAAGTAATCTATTTTTCCTAGGTGGGTAACTGGATTTTTCAATTTTAGTAATATCAATGCTTAGTTATTGCTTTTGATACTGAATTTTAAACTATCTTCGATTATTTATGTAGAAAGAAAAAATTGAAAAAAATAGCAATATTTTATTTCTTCAATGCCCAGAATTCAACATCCATTGCATACCGCCATGCATCGCGATATTCACTTACAGCTTTTTCCCATTCTCCTTGCTCAAACTGTTCATTTCCAGTGAACAGTGAATTTGTACTCTTTTCTAAATACATTTCCACTCTGGTTTCCCATTTTCCTGAAGTAATTGGCAATGCTGCCGATTCTTCAGAGGCAATTTGAGCTAAAATCATATCTGCCATAGTCAAATATTTACACACTTTTTCATAGGTGATGATGACATTTTCTAAAAGAGGAATTAGTATTGTTGGGTCAATTTTTGAAAGTGACTTCTCCAACATGATCGTAGGTAATGGTTCCTCATAGGCATCAATAATTCGTTGATATTTGGCAATCATCTTTTCCATGTGATTAACTGCATTTCGTTCATGGACAAATACTTGGTCTCCGTGCTTGAAATCTAAATGAGACTCATCTTTCCATAATCTACCACATAAGCTTAATTCTATTTGATGAATTATATTTCGTGTGTTTACATCTATGCAACGGATTCCTGTGTGAAGATCCTCCAAAATATTTTTAGCTTCCATTTTCAATGATTTCGGATCTCCGATTTGAACTGTTAAATCATAGAGGATTGGAGAGAGATCCTCATCTCCAATTTCAAATTTGACATCGATCTGCAAATATCGTCCATCTGGAATATAATCAAAGAAGATATTATTCGATACGTATTCCCAACCTGTCCAACTTAATCCATCATTGGAACTTCTTACCCGAACTTCAAGATTTCCCCCTACTGGGATATAATCCGTCCAAGATACTCTTCCCCATTTAGAATTATCTTCTTCAGAATCAAAAATAATTCTCCAATATCCATTTTGGCTAATACTTTGTTGGTACGAAAGTCCTGTTGCGTCACTGTACGTGTATGGAAATAGACCAGTTTCATATGATCCTACATAGTTACCGTTCTCTCCTAAGTGTTTAGAAAGTTTACTGATTGCTCTGTGGCACAACCATATATTATTTTCTCCATCAACGATCACACCTCGACTTTCTGTTACTGGTGTAGAGTAATTCCTCCAGAGTTCAATTCCTTCAGGGGAATATTTGATTGGATATCCTTGCGTATAACTTGCGATAATTATATTTCCATAGGAATCGGTAGCTATCCCAGTCACTCGCATATTTGGTTTTACTACTGGTCCGATAGAAAATATTTTTGAACTCGAATTAAACTGAATATATCCCTTACCGGTTGATGAATCTGCTAAATAAACTATTGTGTTTCCAAATATATCATAGTTCAATGCCATCCCATATGTACTACAATATGGTTCTGTGAACATTCCACACTGCGATGGATCCGATGTATTTAACCAGAATAGTCTGTTAGAAAGCGATGCGCTCCATAAAATACCATATTTATCGACTAATGATCCATAGGGTGTGCTACCTAATGTAGTATATGGACCTCCTAGAATGTCTCCTGAAATGGAATCTAATTTATAATATTGTCGGGAAGAATATAATCCTACCCAGATATTTCCCTCAGGATCAATTGATAAAGATCTGCCAATACCATTTGGATTTCCAACTCTCACTATCCAAGCTATTCGTTCATCTTGAATTTCAGAATCCTCGATAATTCCATTGCCATTTCCATCTAACATAGGTTGCATTTCATCGGGAGTGATTTCTCCGTTAAAATTTGCATCAAAAGAAGTATCCAAAATCCCGTTTCCGTTACGATCTATCCATTCATCGACCAATACTTTCATGACATCCGTGGGTCTACCATCAAAATGCCTGTTGGCAACGTAACAATTTCCCTCACCATCCACACATGTGCGAGACGGTGATGCTCCTGTCCATGCATCATGGTCTGGATATGTGCTAAACCATGTATTGTAACGAGCAACTTCGGTATTCGTTTCGGTATCCCATTTTGATAATGTATCCTCTCCTGCATTGGCTATCCATAAATAGGAAAATGTTGACGTTTCTTCGGATAACTGTAATTGATCTGGAATCGATTCACATTCTACTCCAACCATTTCACCTTCTTCGAAATCTGCATTGAAAGTGAACGTTTTGGAAACCTCCCCTGGATTCGCGCTAGCAGTTGAAATTGCATTTAATACCAAAAATGGCGATAGTCCCACAACAACCAACAAAAATAATATTTTTTTATTTCTTCTCATAAAATTTCCCCATACTATTCAACATGGTGTGAATTGAGAAACTGAATTAAATCGATACAATCACACGCATGTATTATATGTGACTGAATTGTATCTATAAAAATATTTTGGTAAATTCATTCCATTCTCTTTTTCTGATGCTTATCAAATCATTCGGCTCAAGTTGTTTTTAAAAAATATGTAAAACATCCTTTCAATTATTGTAAGAAATTAGAGAATTTTTAGAAAGCAAGTTATTAGGGATGTCGCAACCCAATTAGAATTTTATTAAAATAGAAATAAGAAACTGCATTAAAACTGAATATCTGGATCTATTTAAAGATCTAATTTCTAAAAGTATGTGGGAATTATATCTTCCGATAATAAATACACTTCTCGGATATAAAGTTGGGTGTATCGAAGAATTCGTAGAATCTTCTTTAAATGATTACTTATAGCGGTGGGGTTTTTGAAAAATTAAAAAACTAATTATTATGCTTACTTAAGTTTCCGAGCTTTGAAGATTGAATAATGTTTTTTGAATATATCTGGACTTATTTTCAATTTTTATTTTCAATCTATTGTAACAGCGAATTAGCGTTTATTTGAATACTCATTCAGATAAAATCTATAGAAAATATTAAAATTACCTCATTTATTCATGATTCTCAGTGATTTTATCGAAATTTAGCATTGTATTTTTTTTTTTCTGCATGGAATTCGCTATTTGGATCAATTGTTTTTTCTTTTTTATTCAAAAAAAGCTCGAAATTAATCTTAAAAGGAGTCTTGTCCTACACTATATCATAGTATTGCCTTAGAAAATCTAATTATGGGATTTTGTGAGGTTTAACTAATAAAATTATTTAAATTAGATATGAAAATTGGAGATTTGATATGTATTCGAATTTCTGATACTAATGGGGTTATTTGACTATCTATTTAAATCATAATTGGTAAGAGGTAAAAATGTATGGTAAAATGTAGCTTTATGCAACTTTCAAGTTGTTGGGGTTGCCATCAATCCCTACTTGACTCGCATTTAACGCTTTTGCATGTATTACCGGAACTCGAGTTTGTCTATTGGCCAGCCGTAGTAGATTTCAAAATTAAAGATTTAGAAGGCTATGAAGATGGGTCAGTCGACGTTGGGTTTTTAGAAGGGTTTATTCGAACCGAAGGTGATCTTGCGAATGCAAAATTAATGCGTCAAAAATGCAAAATAATTGTCGCAATGGGGTCTTGTGCTGTATTAGGGGGATGTCCTGGATTGGCTAACCTCTATACGATCGAAGAATTAACCCAACGAAAATTTTTAGATACTGAATTCGTTGATGCAGGTGCCAAAGTGCCTGATCAACATGTTCCTAAGTTTATGGATGCTATTCCAGATCTCCACACTCAAGTGAAAGTTGATGTTGATTTACCGGGATGTCCACCAAAACCAGGAAACATTGTTGGACTAATCGCTCATGTATTAGGTGCTCCAGATACTAAGGTTGATGCAAGTAAAAGTATGTGTGATGTTTGCCCATTAGAAAACTGTTTATTGGATGCTGGAACGCTCTGTTATGGCCCTATTACTGCTGCTGGAGATCCAATTGGAAAACTTGCTGCAGGTTATCCCGTGAGTGGTGAATTCGGATTAACCAAAGCAATCCACGAAGGAAATGCCAATAAATTGTTTGCAAAACTAACTGAAAAACCATTGACCAAAGACGAAGTAAGTCAAACTGTCACTGCTTTAATGATGACTCTTTCATCTGTACCTTTAGGTTATTTGGTTGGTAAAGCAGATCCAATTCGTGCCGTGAAATTAGATCCAGAGTCAATCAAGATGAAAACTTTTAACAATAAAGAAATTGTAGATTACACCGCCGAAGGTTATCCTGAGATGGTGAATCATATTATTGGTGCTTCTATGGCCAATTTAAAAGATAATCCTGATTATGATGATTCTGCCAAGACTGTGTGTTCTGCTTGTGAACGGAATGTGGAAAATAAAGAAGTAGTCCGATATAAACGTGATTATGAAGGTTTCCCAGATCAAGATAAATGTCTCTTAATTCAAGGGTATGTGTGTATGGGGCCGATCACCAAAGGTGGTTGTGGAGCAACCTGTCCGCGCGCCAATTCTCCCTGTTTAGGTTGTTATGGTCCTGCAGTAAATGTTGATGATTACGCAGCCAAAGCTATGAGCTTGTTCCCTTCAATTTGTCGGGATTCCCCTGAAAATATTAAGAAATTCTTCTCTGATCCTGCGGGATTATTTGCCCGATTTTGTGTGCCTACTAGCACCCTTGGGCATAAATTGGAGGAAAAATAAGGAGGAATAAAAATGGTAAAAGCAGATTTAAACTTAAAACGAGCCGTTTTGGATTTGATGATGGGTGGAGACAAATTATCATACTGTATGCAGTGTGGAGTTTGTAATGACGTATGTCCCATTAGTCAACAACATGGTTCACGCTATAATCCACGTGATTTGGTGCTTTTCTCTGCCTTAGGGTATAAGGAAGCACTATTTGCTGCAGTGGGACGAGACCCATTTGCATTATGGGGCTGCACCGCATGTGAAACATGTGATGAAATGTGCCCTGCCGAAATTCCAATTACGGAGATTATTTGTGTATTAAAAAACGCAGCTTGTGCTGCAGGAGCAACACCTGAATTCTATCCTCAATCGTGTCGAACTATTCGCGATAATGGGATGGCAATTCCTGTGCAACCCGCAATAAATAAACGACGTGAAAAGTTGGGTATTGGATTGCCTCCAGCGATTCCCGTTGATGAAGTGAAAGCAATTATGGCTGCGACCGGTATTGAAAATACAATTAAAGAAAAAGAGGAGGGTTCCGCGTAATGGCAGAATACAAATTATTTCCTGGTTGTTTAATGACCAATCGTCTACCGTTCTTAGAAGCTTCCGCAAAAGTAGTGTTCGATGAATTAGGCTTAGTAACTTCTCCTGGAGAATTTTCATGTTGTCCTAATCCTGTTGGATTGCGCTTTGTGGATCAAAAAACATGGGCTTCTTTAGCTGCTCGAAACATCTCAGTAGCTGAAAAAGAAAATAAAGACATTATGTCTTTATGTAATGGATGTGCTCAATCGATGATTGTGGCGGATCATGAAATGAAACATGATGCTGTCTTGAAAAAAGGCGTAAATGAAATCCTTGCCAAAGTTGGTAAAGAATACAATGGAACAATTAATATAAAGCACTTCGTGCGTGTATTAGTAGAAGAAGTTGGTTTGGAAGCGATTAAAGCAAAAATCACTCATCCCTTAACCGGGTTGAAAGTGGCTTGTCATCCAGGATGTCATTATGCTCGACCTTCACATATTTTAAAGGTTGAAGAGGATCCGATGGATTTGAAGTATTTGCATCAACTTGTAGAAGTTACTGGTGCTACTGCTGTTTCCTTTGCAGAAGAAAACTTGTGTTGCGGGAATGTAGTGCGAAATTCTGATGTGAACACTGCCAACATCATGTTAAAATCAAAAATTGATGGAGCCAAACGAGCAGATGCAGATTGTTTGACTGTGAACTGTCCTTCATGTTTCCAGCAATTTGATAGTGAACAACCGAAATTAAAAGCCCTGGCTGCAGAAGGGGAAGAATATAAATTTCCAATCTTCTATATTACCGAATTATTGGCATTAGCCATGGGTAAAGATCCAAAATCTCTTGGATTGAACTTCCACCGTAATAAAGGGAAAGAAGCATTAGCTAAGGTGAATCTTTAAAATGTCTCCAGATAAAGTATATGAAATAGAACCTGTCACTCGATTAGAAGGACATGGTGGATTACGACTGGTATTGGGTGAAGATGGGAAAACCGTAAAGGATGTCCAATTCAACATCACCACTACCAGATTCTTTGAAAAATTGTGTGAAGGGCGATATGCAGAGCATGTACCTCGAATCACGAATCGAATTTGTGGAATTTGTCCAATTCCCCACCATTTAGCAGCTACTAAATCTGTGGAAGCTGCATGGGGGGTAGAAATTCCAGAAGCCGCTTATAAATTGCGTCAGTTGTTTATTAATGCAAAGCAATACAGTTCTCATTTATTGCACTTCTTTGCATTGGCTGCTCCTGATTTTATTTATGGTCCGTTTGCTCCTGCTGGAAAACGTAATGTTGTGAATATCATCAAGGATATGCCTGAAGTTGGGGCAATGGCATTAAAAATGATGGATTTTGGCCAAAACATTTGTACTGCTATTGGTGGTAAATCTGTTGGTCCTATTGCAGGAATTGTCGGTGGGATGCGAAATCCCTTGTCATCTGCAGTTCGTGATGCCAATATCGCTCAAATTCCAGAACAATTAGAATTTGTGAAGAAAACCGTAGATATTGCAAAGAAAGTGGTATCTGATTATTGGGATGTTATTGCAAATGTTGCAGCCACCGAAACTTATTATTGTGGTGTGGGTAAACAAGTCAATGGCAAGATTGTGCACGATATTTATGATGGTGATATCATTTTCGTATCTCCTGAAGGTAAAAAGCACATTTATAAACCAGCAGACTATCTTGAAGCAATTGGAGAGAAAGTGGTTGATCATAATTATGCAAGCCACACTTACTTCAAACCCGCAGGATATCCCGATGGAATTTATCGAACCAATTCCCTTGCTATGTTGAATGCTTGTGATGAAATGTCCACTCCATTGGCAGAAGCTGCTCGAAAAGAAATGTATCAAAAAGTCTGTGGTGCGGATTGTGGCGTAATTCACAATACTTTCGCTTACCATTGGGCTCGAATTATCGAAACTGTTGAAGCCTTTGAAAATATTGTAACTCTTCTCAAAGATCCTCAAATCCTAAGTACTGATATCAAAACTCTTGATGTTAAACCTAAGGAAGGACGTGGTGTGGGAATGGTTGATGCGCCTCGGGGTAATTTAATTTATGATATGGCTACCGATGCCGATGGGATTTGTCGTAAATTAAATATCATTGTTGCAACCAACCATAATATTGCAGGAATTGAGAAAAGTGTAAAGCATGCCGCTCAACAAATCTTTGAGCAAGATGCCTTATCAAAACTTAAATTACCTGAACCTTGGATAAAATAATCGAACAACCTAAAATGTGACCTAATATGGTAGAAGTAAATGAAGGTATCTTAAACTTGCTCGAAATGGTAATCCGCTGTTATGATTGCTGATTATCGTGTGCTGCTCATATAACCGTTGTGGAACCTGATGGTACTGAGCGCATTGTTCGCAAGTTAGAAGTTGACTGCGGTTAAACTTCATGGGTTGAGTTCGATGAACGTTTCTCACAAACTCTGGAGAAACTGGAGACCCCTGTCCGGGGATGCTCACCTTTTTCATCTTTTTTTATTCTGTTCTAACGTATTTCATTTTTCTTAATAAATCGTTCGAGATCAAAGATATTCAAAATTGATTACCAATGAAAATTGTAAAAAGAATCTAAGATGACTCAAAATTGTTGATTTTAGGATGATCATTTTGTTAGATTAGTCAAAAAATATTTTAGAGCGATTTAGAAAAGTTGAGAAGCACTCTTTTTTTTTATCTCATAGCGTAAACAATTCGCATTGGATGATCTAATCTATCATATTCTGGTGGATTTGGCAAGGATTTGATTTGACTTGCTGATTTCGAGGAGGCAAAAGCAAGAACCCATGCATCTAAAATATCATCTGACTCAAATTTCCCATTTTTTATGTTGTGGTTTTGTATTGAGAATAGGTCAAAGGAAGCAGAAGTTAGATTTTGTAATACCTCTTTTCGTTCTTGGATTCCTTCTTGTGTTTTTTTATAATGTTCCATAGGTTTTCCTTGATTAAATGCCCAAAAACACACTTCAGGATGACTTTCATAGAAAATGGGGCGCGCAGAAGTATCAGAGATTAATAATTGATCCATTTCTCGTATTTTATCACAAATATTCCATGCTTGTTTGGAAAGCCCTTTGGTGGTTCGTTCACGATTTATTCGATTTGCATCCATATAAGTTGTCGCATATAGTGCCTTACGGCAAGGTGGTGGAAATATGCTGGATGAACGTGCTCGGGTAAGAATTTTTCTTGCAAGGTGATCACATTTTCGAGGGGTTGAGCCTGAATCTCGCAACCCAATCGGAATATCTATAAAAATTCGGGTTGCGTCCGAATGGTTCTTCCATAGGGAGGTTAAAGTTGGATAAATTGAAATCGAAAATTTCGTTTGTTCTTCAATAATGGCGCACATCCAACCAGATCGACATCCATCAACTCCAATATATTTCATGGGTAAGTATTAGTGCAATTTTAAATTAGTGTGTTTGGATCGTAAGCATAATTGATGTCTCCTACAAAACAAGATCTATCCTATGAAGAACGGATTCAATTAGCGGTAAAATGGATTCAAAATTCGCAGCATCTCGTGGTTTTTACAGGCGCTGGGATCAGTACCGAGTCTGGTATTCCCGATTATCGTGGTCCTGATGGTGTTTGGACACGTCGGGATAAAGGATTACCTCCCCTGAAAATGAAAATGACTATGGATCAAGTTCAACCCAATTCTGGACATGAAGCGATAGTAGAGTTGCAAAACCGAGGGCTATTAAAATTTCTGATTTCACAAAATGTGGATGGACTACATCTTCGGTCGGGAATTTCTTCCGAGATCATAGCAGAATTGCACGGTAATCGTCACCTTATGCGATGCTTAACATGTGATCGTCAACATCCAAAAGATTATTTGTGGGATTCTACGAAGTGGGGTAATGGCTACCGCACATCACCAATACGCGATAATCAACCGGGATGTCCAGCATGTGGGGGACGACTTATTAGTTCTGTTGTCAATTTTGGGGATCCTATGCCTCAAAAAGAAATGGATCTTGCTCAACACCATTCAATGGCTGCAGATGTGTTAATTGTTATTGGATCTTCACTGGCAGTAATGCCTGCGGCATCCTTTCCCTTGATTGCCAAAGAAAATGGCTCCAAATTAATCATTATAAATCATCAAGAAACTATGTATGATTCTGAAGCAGATCTATGTTTCCATGAAAGTGCAGGGGCGACTTTGCAAGCTATTTTAAGTGCAATAAATGAATAAAAATTAGAAGGAATGATTAAAGATTTTCTCCAAACCATGCAGATACTTGCTTTACCCAATTTGAAAATTCATTCGACATTTTTTCATATGGTCGTCTCACTAAAGAGTAGAAAGTAAACTTGCCTTTTTTCATTCCTAAAATCAGCCCTTGTTTTTCTAATACGCGCAAGTGGTGCGATATTGTGGGTTGGGATTTTTGTAAAAGAGCTTCTAATTCACACACACATCGGGCTTGGTCCCTTAAACTTTCCATAATTAAATATCGTTCTTGATTTCCGATAGCTTCTAAAAACGCAATAATTTGTTGCTTTTTCTCATCCGCTAAGAATTGTTCACGAAATTTAACCAATTCGTCATAACTTGCTTGCCCATTGTCACAGCACCCATCTAATCGTTCTAGTAAAATTGTATATTTTTTTGTATTCGCCTTGGGTGTCATCTCTGTAAAAATATTGGCGGGAAGAAAATTAAGGTTTTGGATATGAATGGATATTCGATGAAAATTAACATTTTTGGATAGTGAACTATCAGTAAGTTTCATACATATGCTGAAGAATTTTTTTAAGAACTATGCGATATTTAAACAAGTATGAATAATTCTATAATTAATATGATTCCGATAACTATTTCAAATCCTCATCCATGGGACAGAACTTCGTTGGTGTCAGTCTCCTTTGAAAATACTTTGCATATTTCAGGATTACAAGTCTATGATGATGCAAATTGTGAGTTATTATCCCAAATGGATCCTGAAGTCGATGGCTGGTGTCAAGTTCGATTTGTGGCAGAGAATATTCCAGCGAGTGGAAAAAAAAAATTCTTCATCAAGGCACGGGATACCACTGCTGATTTACATCTTCCAGAAGAAGGTTTGTTAGATGGTAATGAGTATTATTTAGAAAATGATTTATTGCGTATTATTGTTGAAGTCGATGGGTCTTTGACTATCATGGATAAAGATGAAGAAGAAGAGACTCCTGAAGACCAAAAATTAATTATCATGGGGGAAGAGTTGGGGAATGGATCAATTTGGGCAGGGGATTCTTTTTATTATTATCCTAAATTGCATCAAATTCAAGTTGATTCCGAAATTCTCTCCATGGAGGATGTTAAGTATGATTTAATGGAAGCCAGTGATTTTGGCGGCAAAATTCAAGTTAAAGCGACGTTAATGGCAAAAAGTGGAGCAAAATTCCCAATCACCACCTTTATTGATATTCAAAAGGGTGAGAAACCAGTCATTCGAATTCACTCCTGTTTACCAAAAGAATTAACTTCACACAATGTATCCTTTATTTATCCCACTTCATTGAAATGTGATGTGGTAGCCCACGATAAAGTGCTCTGTCTTTGGGATGAAAAGCAAGATCATGGGTTAGGTGTATTCACTGACAAAGGTATTTATTCTTCCCAACGAAATCCAGACGGAGAAACAACCGTAATTATCGATGGTAAAAATTTAATTGAAAGTGAACAAGGCTTGGAAATAAATCTTTGTTTAGTCCCTATTAAGGAATTTAATACTTCATCTACTGATCCGCTGCAAAATGTGCTATTTAAACTTGCGGCTGAATATTATACTCCTTTTGAGTGGAAAATTAATTAAACTAGTTTAACATCCTTTTTTTTCATTGTTTTTTACCTCGAATATGGAACTTTATTTGTTTCCCTCATCAGATATCTTTGTTTAGTAAAGTTGGCGCTATGCAAAGTGCTATTTTAGAAAATAATGATCATCTTTTTGAATATTCCCTCTTTTTTTATGTATGTGTGCTTAGCAATTCCTGCAAGAATTTTATCCATCGAAGGCAATCAAGCCTTAGCTGATTTTGATGGTACCCAGAAAAAAATAATTGTGGCTTTAGTTCCTAGTATTACAGTCGGACAATATGCGATTGTGCATGCTGGAATGGCAATTGAAATTGTTGATGAAAAAGCTGCTCAAGAAACCTTAACTTTATGGCGCGAAATGTTAGAGAAAAACTTGGTTGATAAAGCCGATTATGTGTGAAATGTTTTTTTCTAAATTTTTTCGGAAATGAGTTAAATAGAATAAAACATAATTGACTCTATATGAATTTAGAATCGGGAAAGATTGGTTTCATATTCGATTTGGATGGTACTTTGCTTGATAACATGGATTTTTTCCTTCGAGATATGCCTAGACAAGTGGCTCAATTTTATGGTTCCGAATTTACTCCAGAAATGGAAACATTTGTGAAATCGATGATGTTTGAGGCATTTGGAGGATCGAAACTTAAAGGAAAAACACCGATTCTTCGGGCAATCTTAAAAACTGCCAAATTATACAACATCCCTTGGTATAAGAGACTTCAGTTTTTAAAAGTTAATTATCAAGTCTATAAAAAAGGAATTACCAACATGTCTCTGATACCCGGTGCAGAAGATATGCTGAACGTTTTGACTCAAAAAAATAATTTTCCTATTGGTATTTGTACGACGAGTAGTGAAGAAGAAATCAAACTCCGTTTCCAGAATAGACCTGAATTTTTAGATCAGTTTAATGGAGCGCTCATTGGTCGTGATACCGTTAAAAATCCTAAACCGGCTCCGGAAGGGATTTTGAAGCTAAGTAAAAAGTGGGGGATCCCGCCAAACCGTTTGGTTATGGTTGGGGATTTTAGTGCAGATGTAGAAGCGGGGAAAAATGCAGGAACTACCACCATTGGAGTTCTTTCTGGGTTTTGTACTCTTGAAACGATGAAGGAAGCGAATCCGGATTTCATTTTTCAAGATGTGACAAAAATTCCCGAAAATTTACCTGATATTTTAAATAAAATCCAAGAATCGGTTTAGGTTTCATTTGTTGTTTGAGCCGCAGCAATAGCGATTTGTCCTACGCTAATACCTGCATCTCCAGGTGGGATCCGGTTATGTTGTAAAAAGGTCAGATTAGCGTCTTCGACTAATTTTTTGATGGTTTGCATAATTATTTCATTATAGGCAACGCCACCCGACACTCCTATTTTTTGGATCTTGTGGGTTTTAGCAGTTGAGATGGCAATATTTGTAAATAGTTCAGCAATATCACAATGGAAACCGTAAGCAAGGTTTTTCATGGTTTCACGAGTGTGTGATTTGGTGGCCTGAAAGAGAAGCTTGGCATATTCAAAGAGCAATTTCTCTCCGTAAATAATCTCCTTAGTGTGAAATTTGGTAAGGTCGAATCGTTTTTCATACTTACTACCCCATGCAAACCCTTCTAAACGCATTGCGGGTTCCCCTCGATATGTTCGTTGATGACAGACGTTAAAAAGACTCGCTGCCGCATCTAACAATCGACCAAGACTTGATGTAAACGGATATATTGTAGTTGTTTGGGGAAGATTGGTGATTTGGGTTTTTAAAACTTTTAACTCGGTGGTTTTATGGGGAAAATAGGAGACTAAATCGAGTTTCTGGATGAGCGCTTCGATTAATTCCCTATCTATATCTGATGTTGCTGCAGAATAGAGCTCACATAACAACATTCTAGCGGGATTTTTCGCACATAAATCACCTCCAATCATCACAATAGGGTTTAAATGTGCAATACGAGTAAAAGAATAGTAACCTCCTAAGAGAATTTCTCCCCCCCAGGGTTGGTGATCCTTTCCATATCCTACCCCATCTAATGTGAGAACCAGAATTTTTTCTTCTAAGGGAAGTTGATGATCCACCATCAATGATGCTAAATGTGCATGATGATGTTGAATGGTTTGTATCGGAATAATTTGCCGTTCATCTGACTGAGATCGGAGTTCTTTTGCAATTTTTTGAGCTAAACGGGTCGATTGAAAACTGGGGTGAAGATCTCGAGCGATACATCCAATTTCACAGTCGTCAATTTTTAAAAGAGTTTGTAAATGGTGAAGGGCGGATTCAAGGAATTCATACGTTTCCAAATTGCGCACATTTCCGATGTGTTGCGTTGGAAATATGCGGGGGCCCCTTGAAATTGCTCCTGTACTGTTTAATTCGGCGCCGACGGCAATAATCGCATCACATTTGGGTTCGAAGGGCAGTTTTATATATTCCGGAATAAAGCCTCGGGAACGACGAATGATTGCCCGATTATTCAAAATAGGTCTAATAACACTATCATCGCAACGCTGGAATATCTCACGATTGTGTAAAAAAAAGAGATCGGCGATTCCGTCCAAATGAGTTAATATTTCAATATTATCTACTGCCATTGGCAATGATGAAATATTTCCACTGGTGAAAACTAAGGGAATATTGGGGAGGTTCTGAAAGAGTAAGTGATGTAATCCCATATAAGGCAGTAGAATTCCGATGTTGTGCAATCCTGGAGCAAGATTCTCTGGGAAGGACTTCTCTTTTTTAGGTAGAAGGAGAATGGGCCTTCTAAAGGAAGAAATGATTTCCATTTGTTTTGGTGTCACGTGGCAGTAGTTAAGAACTGCTTGTTGATCAGCGACCATAATTGCAAAGGGCTTATTTTTGCGCTCGCGTTTGCGATTACGAAGTTTTTGGATTACTTTTTCGTCATCCGCTCGACACACTAAATTCACGCCTCCAATTCCTTTAATTGCTACAATTTTTCCTTCCTTTATGGCAATTATCAGTTCATTCAATGCATTAGGTTCGGGAAACCTTGGATTGGGGCTTTCCAATGTAGCAAGAAAATAGAACGGTCCGCAATGATTACAATTAAATGTTTGCGCATGAAACCTGCGATTAGACCTATCAGAATAATCTTGTTCGCATCCTTCACAAAAGGGGAAATCTTTCACTGTGCTATTAGGTCTATCGTACGGTAATGCTTTCATGATAGTGTATCTGGGACCACATTGAGCACATGCGATAAATGGGTAGTGAAAAAAGCGTTTTTGATCTGGATTTGTGAAATCCTTAAAGCATTCATCGCACATTGCAATATCGGGTGGAAGTGTTAGTCCTTTCCCGATTCCATCATTACTTGGAATTATTTTTAATTCTTTAAATTCACTTGTCATAACTTCCTTCGGGGATGAAACTGTAATATCTTCAATTAAAGCCATAGCGGGGATTTTTGCGCGAATTTCGAGAGCAAGACGTTCAAAATTGAATTTTGGATTGGTTGATTGAAGATCCAATGTAACTCCCAAATTACCGGTGTTTTTAATCGTTCCAGTTAAATGGTGGCTATCTAACAAATTAAATAAAAAAGGACGAAACCCAACACCTTGAACAATTCCTGTTATGATAATTTGTTGTTGTTTCATCCTGATCCCAAGATTTCATAATCGTTTTGTTAACATATACGTGGAATTAATTCACCCATGGGTTTTTCAACGATTCGTTTTCCACCTAATGGTGTTTGCACTACAACCAATCCCGATTTTTCTTCTTTCACTTCTGCAATAATGCGTGCATCATGACCGATGGATGTGGTTTGAATTTTTTCTAAAAGGTGGTCTGCAAAGGTTGCTTCCACACAAATAATGGCTTTTCCTTCATTTGCAATTTCTAAGGGATCTAATCCCAATATATCGCAAATGGCTTTGACTTCTTTTTTAATTATGATTTGCTCTTCTTTGATCCAAATACTAACCTTTGATTTTTCTGCCCATTCATTTAAAGCAGATGCAAGCCCCCCCCGAGTGGGATCTTTCATTGCTAATATTCCTTCTTGATCCTTTATAATATTATACAGAGGTAAAAGCATGGCGACATCGGATTTCAATTCTGTTTGTAAGTCAATTCCTTCACGTCGAGCGATTAAGGCTGCGCCATGATCTCCAATACTGCCTGTTAAAATGATTTTTGCTCCGGGTTGGCAATTAGAATCACGAATAATAAGATTTTTAGGTTTAATTCCGATACCACTGGTACTAATTACCATTTCTTTTAGAGTTCCTCGGGGCATAACTTTTGTATCACCCGCTAATATGGCAATTCCTGCTTCTCCTGCTGTTTTATTAAATGAATCCATTATTTTACCAACAAATTCAAATGTTTGTCCTTCCTCAATGAGAACTATCGAGGTTAAAGCAAGAGGTTTGGCTCCCATCATAATAATATCATTTACAGTCCCACAAACGGATAATTTTCCTAAATCTCCACCCGGGAAAATCAAGGGGTCAACAGTATGCCCGTCTGCAGTGACAACGATTTCTGAATCATAATTCTCTAAAGGAATTGTTGCACCGTCATCATATGCATCAACACCAATACCGTTTGAAATCTGTTTGATGGGGATATTTTCGGTAATAAAGCGAATAAGTTCGCCTTGCATTATTCCTCCCCCTCCATGACCCAATTGCACAATTTTTTTCTCGGGTGTTTCTTCCATTTTCTGATCCTCATCTTTTAATAACGTCGTGCTTTTAATAAAATCATGGGTTATTTGGCAAAGTATGCAGAAATTCAACGACAGCTCCAGACTCTTTTTAACTCTCATCCAAAAGTTTTAATATTAGGGATTGGAGAGAATCGAATGGGTGATGATGGGGCGGGGCAATGGATTTCATTCAATCTTGACAAACAAATTACTTCTCCTGAAATCTGTATTATTAATGGGGGGATTACTCCCGAAGAACGACTTTCTGAAATATTGGATTTCCAACCAAATTTGATGATTGTAATTGATGTTGTAGGCACTGATAATCTTCCCGGATCCGTCGGTTTGTTCGAAGAAAAACAGATGCTCAATTATTTACCCATTTCGAGCCATAGTATGCCCTTACCAGTTTTTGTGGATCGGTGTAAAATAGGTGTGCCAAATTTACAAATGATATTGCTCGGGATATGTCCTTATTCTTTGCAATTTCTGGAATCTTATAAGCTGTATAAAGAAGATGAATATGATTTAGATGCAAAAGAAGCTGATCCGAATATACCATTTTATGATTTTAATATGGATCCTAAAATGAAATCTCTCAGTGATGAAATTGTGGCTTTATTTGTGCAAATTTTCAAGGAAAATGCTTACATATAAGAATATTTCATTTTTACTCGTCTTAAAACTTTTTTTCTCCGTGTATAAACAGATTTTATTATTGCTAAAAATTGGTGTCCACATTTTTCTTATATTTTTCGAGTTAAATACTACTTAATCATATTTATGAGAGATTGATTATGACTGAAAATAACTATTATTCAAAGCGCACACAAGGATCTTCAAATTTTGTGAGTTCTTTTGTGAATGCGCTTCCTTATCATGAACAACAAGGGTTAAAAATTCATTGGGTTGTATATTTATTGGTAAATGCTTTTCTTTTCTTAGTTAATATTTTCACAGGGTATTACTATCCTTGGCATTTATTCCCCCTCGCATCTTGGGGCATTGGAATTTCAATCCATACTGCAGTTTTATATGTTTTACAGCGATATCACTCTATTTCGGATCGAGGCTTCTATATTCATTTTTCTGTATTTCTAACTCTTTCGGGCTTCTTTCTATTCTTATATATTGTAACAGGGTTTGGATATCCTTGGTTCATGTGGCCTATTTCTGTGTTAGGTGTTGCTATAGGGGAACATTTTGTTGCATACAAACGTATTTCCAATCTGGAAAAAGGATTGCCTGTCCATCCCTTACATGCTGTGTGGTATTCTGCTGTGGTGTGTATATTTCTACTTTTTGTTGATCTGGTCACAGGGGGTTATTTCTTATGGTTCTGGATCCCCTCAATTCCCATCATGGGATTAACATATTTAATTGTTAATGGAGTTCAAAAGAATACCTATCATATTAGGCCAATGATTCGACCAGTACCAAACTATTCAGAACCTTCTTATGTCACACCTACAATTGTGAAAACAACTGATAATAGCCAAGAATCTATTTTTTGCCCCGCTTGTGGTGTAAAAAACAGAAGTAATCATCTCTTTTGTGAATCTTGCGGTCAACAATTGAAATAAATTACTTTTTTGCATTATATTCTTTTTTCCTTAATATTTATTGCCATATTTTTCCTTATGTCTCTCATGGAAGATTCAAATTTCAATATGAAAAATTCTGAATCGACAAAAAAAGTTAAAATTCGAAAATCAAAGGTAAAAAAAAGCATTCGCAATATTTCACAACAAATTGAAGATATTCATAGAGAACGCAATCGTGAAATTGACAAGAACAAATTAAATCTTGATGAAGCATCATGGCAGGAAAATAACAATCAGAAGTATCTCGAAATTAGTGCTTCTGACTATTACAATTTGGGGTTATTGGAAGGAAAATATTTATTGAAAAAAATTCGATCACAAAGACTTCTAATTAAAGCAATTGCAACTACAACACGAAAAAAGGGGTATGAATATGCGAGATTTCTCGAAATGGCTCGTTCATATGAAGATTCCATTCCCGATTCATATTTAAAACAAGGTTCTTTTGGAAACATTATTGATGAGATCCAAGGTATCGCTGATGGAATATCTGGAATCTCTTTTGAAGAGGTTTTTTTACAAAATTGTTTTATTGATGTTGTATATGGTGAATTGCTTCCATTTCAAGCGGGAATTCCAAATGAATACGAGTTTGGTTGTACAAGTTTTGGTGCGATGGTTAAAAATAATAATCTAAATCATTCCGAATCAATTGAAATGCCGTATATTGGCCAAAATTTTGATTTCAACCTTTCATTTAAACCAAGTCTATGTTATGTTTTACATAAAGTGGGGAATTCTCCAAAAGTTTTTTCGCTCCGTTTAGGGGGTATGCTTTCCTTGCCGACCGGAAAGAATGGGTGGGGTTTGAAATGTTGCATAAATATTATAAAATGCACTATTCCCGGAGAATATACAATTCCAACTGGAATTTTATCTCGAATGGTCTTAACAAATTCGCATAATATAGAAGAAGCATATAAGACTACTTACGCACAACCTAATCCAAATGCTTATAATATCATGATGGCTGATAAATCAAAAATTTTGTCTTGTGAAACGATTCCCACCGATCATATCCGTAGGGATATCTCCACTTATTATGCAAGTTCTAATACATTTGTATCTCCAGAATACCAACAATATCTTTTGGAACCAAATTATTCAAAAAAGCGACAAGAGTTTGCTCATCATTCTTTAGGATTAAAATATGCTTTAGGAATGAAGAAAAGTGATTTTAAGGAGTTATTATCTTATAAACCAATTATTTGCCGAACGCCAAAGAATCCTTTTGAATCTCGTACCTTAGCTTTTTTCACTAACGATTTCTTCGGTCTAGGTGATCCGGCAGGACAAAAATGGGGTTTAATTCCAAGTTTAGAAGATTAATAGGCTTAATTTTTCACTTTTTTTTCAAATTATTACTCTTTTTGGCTTTTGTTTGTTTTTTCAATTTATTAAATTTTTTTATCAACTTCATGAAATTTAGAAAAGTTCATTTTAATGTGGTCTTACTCGAAATAAGCGCGCTTAATTTGTGTGAAGGTGTAAAAAAAATGAACTTTTTTACCTTTCAAAATTACATATTTATGAAAATCTTTATATTTCTATTCTTCGTGATTTCTATTATATTAAGTATCACAAAAAATGCACTCTCTGTGATTAATTACCACTTCAATAAATCATTATGAAACTCTAGCTTTATTTTTTATTTTTTTTTTTTTTTGAAAATAAATAAAAATGGTTGAAAAAAAATGAGTTTACTCAAATATACAATTAGACGGATTTTAGCCCTGATTCCGATATTATTTGGTGTATTATTCATGTCTTTTGTGTTAACACGGGCAATGCCTGATAATCCCTATAAATTTTTAATAGGTGAAGGTGGATTTCGGTCTGATACACAACGACAAGAATATTTAAATAATGTTGAACGATTGGGGTTAAATAAACCCGTGATTACTCAATTTCTGATATATGTAGGCGCACTCTTCCGAGGTGATTGGGGAACATCTATTTCAATGAATAATGGTGCTGATGTTTGGGATATATTAATGGATGCTTTTCCAAAGTCAATTGAAATTACAATTATCTCAATGGTCGTTGCCACCATTATTGGAATTCGTGCAGGAATTATATCTGCAGTTAATCGAAATCAAGGTAAAGATACTGTTATCCGATTTATTGCACTTGCAGGTGTTGCCATTCCAGTATTTTGGATGGGACTAATGTTGCAATATTTATTGGTTATTAAGGGAAAAATTTTACCGTTTGCCACAAACTATAATACAACAGCCTTTGAAATAACTTATATTAATGAGAAAATAACTGGATTGCGGTTATTGGACTCATTACTAAATCTCAATTTTCCCATGTTCTTCGATACTGCATTGCATCTATTATTACCCATATTTTGTTTAAGCTTTATAACAATTGCGGGTATTACTCGCCAAACGCGTTCCAGTATGTTGGAAGTATTAGAACTTGATTATATTCGAACTGCTCGGGCTAAGGGGTGTACCGAAAAACAAGTTATCTATAAGCATGCTTGGCGTAATGCTATGATTCCTACCATCACAATAGTTGGACTAAATGTGGCGGGGTTGATGGGTGGAGCGATTTTAACCGAATCGACTTTCAACTTAGCAGGAATGGGTGTTACCACATTATTGGCTATTCGAGCGGTGGATTACTATGTTATCAATGCTTCGGTGTTTCTAATGACCTTCATTTTTGTTGTCGTCAATTTGATCACTGATTTAATTTATGGGATGGTTGATCCCCGAATAAGGTACTAGGAGGAAAAAAAATGTCAAGTAAAATCGATTATGAATCCCGATCAACTGGTTTAACTTCTGAATCTATTGATGGGGAAAAAGCGTGGGCTATTCGACAAAGTAAGTTGTATAAGCCAGATGGATATAAGGAGCAACTTCGTGAAATAAAGGCTGATTTTTTAAAATTCATCCTAACACCAAATGCACATAATGAAGAATTGGTCAGGCGAGATTTTGAATTTAATAAGCTTAAAAGCAAACGTAAATTTGCTTCCAAATTGAATAATCCCCTCACGATTTTTGGTATTTTGATCATTACAACAATTTTAATATGGGTTGTTTTTGCTCCTTGGATAGTATCAGAATTTCCTTTTTCCCAATTGGTTGGAGTAAATGAAGAAATACCTCCATGGGCTGAACCTAATTCAACATATATATTAGGAACATCCAAATTTGGTCGGGATGTTTATGGAAGGCTTATTTGGGGCGCAAGATCTTCGATCACAATGGGATTATTTTCCTTAACTATTAGCTCTGTTTTTGGAGTGATGTTAGGGATCTATGCTGCCTATCAAGGAGGAATTGTAGATAATATTATAATGCGAGTGATGGACATTATTATGGCGTTTCCCGGTTTAATTATTGTTATCATCATTCTTTCAATTGTGGGGACTTCCATGCAGACAATATTAATAATTTTCGGATTTCTGGGTATTCCTGGATATGCTCGTTTGATACGAGGTTCGGCACTTCAAGAAATTGGAAAAACTTATGTTGAAGCGGCTAAAGTCGCGGGAACAAAGAGTGGTCGGATCATGTTTAAACATGTTTTGCCAAATTGCATTGCTCCTGTTGTTGTCGCAGTAACTTTTAACATTGGAGGTATGATTCTTGGGTTGGCTGGTTTAGCTTTCCTCGGATTTAATGATCCTACTTTGATCGAATGGGGAAATGATATCAATATTGCTCGAGATCGATTGTATAATGCTATTTGGGCAGCACTTGTGCCTGGGGTTGGTATTTTTATAACCGTTCTAGGTTTCATGCTTTTTGGTGATGGGTTACGGGATGCTATGGATCCCCGTATTCAAGGTCATAAGCAGAAAAAGATTAAGAAGAAAAAGAAATCTAAAAAAGTTGAAGCTTAGAAATTTCCTTCTAAAAAAAAATGAGCACACATTTTCTTTTAGGGTTTTTTTTTTTCACAATTCTATTCACGCGTTTACTAAATTAATCGCTTTTATGGGTAAAAGGAAAATATCAAAAAAAAAATACGGCTGTTTTTTTTCTTAAATATCTCGAAATGTGTATGCAATCTTACAACTTCCCTCATGCGAAACCATACATGGACCGACTGGTTTTTGAGGGGTACAAGATTTTCCAAATAAAGGACATTTCTTAGGAGGGATTTTTCCAATTAACACTAAATGGCAAGAACATCCAGGAGGCATTTTAGCATCTCCAGGAAGCTTAATTCCGAATTTCCGAACCGCATCATATTGTTGAAACTCTTCTCGCAATTGCAATCCACTTTTAGGGATCATGCCAATACCACGCCAAACAGAATCGCATTCCTCAAAAATTTGCTTCATAAATTTTTTAGCGGCCAAATTTCCTTCTGCTTTTACTATCCTCGTGTATGTATTTTCTACTTCAGCACGATGTTCTAACAATTGTTGAAGTATTCCTAAAATTGAGATGAGCATGTCGTTTACTTCAAAACCGCTCACAATCATCGGAGAGTGATATTTTTCTGCATAAGGAATAAAAGGGTCTGAACCTATTATTGCACATACGTGTCCAGGTAGGATAAATCCATCGATTGCTATATCCTCGAGACCTAAAAGTACATCCATTGCTGGAGGGACCGTTTTATATGCTGTAATTATACTAAAGTTTGTAGGTGGTTTTTCAGATATTTCAAACGCAATTAAGGGGGCTGTTGTTTCAAATCCTATTGCGAAGAAAATTACTTCTTTATCTGGATTACTTTTTGCTAATTCAATTGCATCGTGTGGGCCATATACTACTCGAACATCATATCCCATCGCTTTTGCTTCGTGGAGAGAAATTGTGGAAGAAGGTACTCGCATCATATCACCAAAACTCGTGATAATGGTATCTTTCCGCTTGCTAAGTTCAATGGCTAAATCCAAATCAACTGTTGGGCAAACGCATACGGGGCAACCTGGGCCCGAAATGACTTCAATATTGTCGGGGAGTAAGGATCGGATCCCATTTTTTGCAATAGTATACTCATGGGTCCCGCAGACATGCATGATAGTGACTTTTCGAGGAAATTTGGCAGAGATTGTTTTTAAGTTGGCTAATATTTCTTTACTAAATTCAATATTTTCGATATTTGCATTCACTACGATCAATTTGCTAAATGAAAATAGAAAAAAAAAGGTGATTGTTATTTCTTATATGGGATGGGATTGAATTTCAACATTCGTCGTGAATTGATGATGGCAATAAGAGCCATTCCGACATCAGCAAACACTGCTCCCCACATGGTCATTAATCCCAAGGCTCCAAGTAATAAGAAGACTCCCTTCACCAAGAAGATTAAGAAAATGTTCTGCCAATTGATGATGCGGGTTCGTTTCGCAATTTGAATGGTCTCACCTATTTTGGTCATAGCATCTGTCATCAAGACCACATCTGCAGATTCAATCGCGGCATCTGATCCAAAACCTCCCATTGCGAATCCCACATCGGCTCGTGCAATTACTGGAGCATCATTTATCCCATCACCAACATATGCGACTTTGTTCTTGCTTGTTTTTAACCGTTCAAATTGTTCTACTTTTTCATCCGGCATTAATCCTGCGAAATATCCATCCAACTTTAATTCTTGAGCCAATTCTCGTACAATTGTTTCTTCATCCCCCGAAAGAATTACCATTTTTTGGATGCCCAATTTTCGCAAGTTTGAAAATGCTACAACCGAATCATCTTTGATTTCATCAGATATTCTTAAATACCCTAGATATTTATTGTCAAAGCTAACATGCACTATTGTTCCTGTGATTTTGCAATAATCATGATGGTGTGGAGTATTAAATTCATGCAAAATTTTATCATTTCCAGCAATAATTTTTTTCCCATCAATTGTTGCAACAATACCTAAGGCTGGAATTTCTTTGAAATTTTCAATTTTATAAGGCGAATTTGTTAAATTTTCTTTTCCATAAAAATTGATGATGGAAGAAGCAATTGGATGATTGGAGTATGCTTCAATCGATGCAACTAACTCGAGAAAAGCTTCAGATCCGAAGCCATCTAGCGGAACTATATCCGAGACTGTGAAATTTCCCTTTGTAATTGTTCCTGTTTTGTCAAACACAATTGTATCTAATTTAACTAAGGTTTCCAGATGTTGAGTGCCTTTGATAAGGATTCCATGTCGAGAAGCACCTCCAATTCCTCCAAAATAAGTTAATGGAACCGAAATTACTAAAGCACATGGGCAAGAGATGACTAAAAATATCATTGCTCGATATAGCCATTCGCTAAATATTGCTGATGAAATAACGAGTGGTGGTATTATTGCAAGTAAGACGGCTGCAATAACCACAATTGGTGTATAGTACTTCGCAAATTTTTTGGTAAATTTTTCAGTTTGGGATTTATTTGATTCTGCATTCTGGACTAAATCCATAATACGGGCAATGGTTGAGTTTTCAAAAGACTTATTGACTTCAATTTCAACAAGATTGCTAAGGTTGACCATTCCAGATAAAATTGGTTCATTTTCCATAATTTTTCGTGGAATAGATTCTCCCGTAAGAACTGATGTGTCAAACCTGGAATATTTTGATTTCATAAGCCCATCCAATGGTACTTTTTCTCCAGGTTTTACTAATAAGATATCACCAATATGGACTTCCTTAGGTGATTTATCAATAATTTTATCACCTATTTTAACATGAGCAATTTCCGGTTGATTTTCTAGGAGTGATTGGATGGATTTCTTAGATTTAAATACTCCGTATCCTTCCACAATTTCTCCTAGTTTATAAAATAACATTACTGCAATGGCTTCTAAGAAATTATTGGTGAAAATAGCTCCAACAGATGCGATAATCATCAAAAAATTTTCATCAAAAATTGTTTTTATTCTTAAATTTTTAAATACGTTAATAAATACATTATACGCGGCGAAACCATAGCTAACTGTAAAAATTGTGTAATAAACAATATTTAAATTTTGATTGGAAGATAATTTTTCAAGAATGAACCCGAGAATTGCCAGAATGAAAGAGATTGTGAAGGGCACCATCCTTTTCTTCCAATTATATTTTTCTGGTGCTTCGATTTGCAAAGAAACTTGGCTACATGCACATCCCGAAGTACAACTGCACTGATCATCATCATCATCGCAAGCCTGAATAACATGAATAATATCATCTTTTGCTGTTTCTACCATGAATGTATTTGTATTGGCTGTATTTTTCATTGTGTCACCATCAATAATTTTAAATTATCTGTATCGTCGCATTCTAGATTTCCTTCACATTCTTTTCCGCCCTTTAAATGAACGATAGCATCATTCAGTATGTGCGTTACGTGTTTATCGGCTAAATAAACTAATTTTCGACGACCATCTTTTGGATCTTTTTCAAATTTTATTAGATGCTGTTCTTCTAATTTTCGTAATTGATATGAAAGTGCCGGGAGGCTCATATCACCTAAACGTTCACTTATTTCATTTACTGTTAATGGATAAGCATAAACCATTCCTAAAATTTTGATTCTAGTGTGATCTCCCAATGTTGCAAAAAAATCCGCAACTTGTGATGATAACGGCATAAATAGTTAAAATTAATTTTAACTATTAAATTTACTTCAAATTTTTTTTAACTATTTTCTGAGAAATAGAAATCAAGTAAAATATTTATAGAAAAAACTCATATAAGGAATAATTAAAATGAAAAACCCAACAGAAATAGAAAATTATGCGCATGATCAATATGGTAATGATACTAATCTTCAAACCCGAATAAATATCTGGGACTATGGTCTCAATAAAACTCCAATTTCAAAATGGATTTTTTCTAATATCAAATTTCCTCTAAAAGGAAAAATATTGGAATTAGGATCTGGAACGGGAAAACTATGGCTTGAAAATTTAAGTAACTTACCTCAAGTAGATTCAATCATACTATCCGATTTTTCTGGGGGTATGTTAGATGTGCTCAAACAAAATTTGAGAAATAAAAGTGATTTATTTTCATTCCAACAAATTAATGCACAATCCATTCCATTTCCTGATGAGACTTTCGATAATATCCTTGCTTTTCATATGCTTTATCATGTTCCAGATCTTGATGGGGCTATTGATGAAATTTATCGGACGTTGAAACCAAATGGAAAACTGTATGCTACAACGATTTACGAAGATCATTTAAACGATCTATATAAAATTCTAACAGAATTCAATCTCAAAGTAGACCGATTTAGCAAAAATTTCAGCGATTTTCTGATGCGATCTGGATTATTTAAGCTGAAATCGAAATTTGAGTCGGTCAAAATTGAAAACTATTCAAATAAAGTCATTATTACAGAAGATAATTTAGATTCTTTAATGGCTTATATTAGAAGTACGATGTCTCCAGAATATTATCCCCAATATCCTTTGTTTGAGCCCAAAATCAAGCAAGAAATCGTAGATATTATTGACAGTCGTGGAAAATTCACATTTACTGGCAAATCTGGAATGTTAATTGCAACAAAGTAATTGATTTTTTCCTTAATTATTTTTTAATCTCAATTTTATTTCTCCTATTATTCCCATTGATATCTCAAATATGACAAAAATTATATATGCAAAGCAGATTTTTTTTAGTTCAGTATCATGCGAGTTATCTATTATTCTCTCTGTTCTTTACTTACTAAGAAGAAGCCAATGAAGAAGGGGCTGAAGAAGACTAAGATGTCTTTTTCATTCTAAAGTATTGGACAATTCGCAACAGAATATCTCGCAACTCATTTTATCGCTCTGAATATTGCTGGGCGATCATATCCAATTTTAAGAATGAAATTTTTCTAGTGGTAAGTATATTTCAGACAATCTCAAATTAACAGCGGTTATCTTCAATTATAAATTCAGATATTTTCATAAACTATTGTTTGGTGTATGAATATTCTTATTCCACAGAGGAATGAAGTGATTTAAATACTGCGGTCTCCCTATTAATACATAATGATCTAAGTTTAGATCAAATTGCAAATTACTACCTGTAATAAGAATTTATTAGCTGAGTCTGATGATGTCTATCGAAAATAATCTATGGACCCCAAATGGGTCACAAATGGGCACTTTTGCTATGGTTAAGTCTATGAAGGTTACTATGCAAAAGAAGAAGTGCCGATTAGCATAGAAAATTCGGTATCGCATCAGAGATGAGAAATTAATCAGAGATTAATAAAATTTTTACAGGACTTCTTTTTGGTGCGATATACGCAATAGATTAATCATGCGAGCAGACTTGGTTTGATTCTCAGGAAGAAATTTCATAAAAGAGATGATAACTATTCCACAAAAAAAAGTTGCTATTGTTGCTTGTACCGGAATGGCCGGACAACAGTTTGTCGAAGCTTTAGATAACCATCCGTGGTTTTCAATTGAATCCTTGCATGGCTTTAGTAGTGCCGGTTTTACTTATAGGGAAAAACGTCGAGGTTTTTCTTCCTATCGAACGAGTGAGAAGATTTTAAACATGAAAATTAAACCCATTGAAGATATTGATTATGAAAATATTGACGTTGTATTTTCTGCAGTGCCGGGGGATGTAGCCGAATCAATTGAAGGTAAAATAGCTCTGCATATCCCTGTTATATCTACTGCATCCTTTTATCGATATCAACCTGATGTTCCAATCTTCCTTCCTTTCGTCAATGGGGAACACTTCCGTATATTTGATGAACAGAAAAAACAAAGAAACTGGAATGGTTTTGTATGCCCAGGACCTAATTGCACTACAGTGGGTCTCGCAATTTCTTCCTACCCTATTTTTGAAAATTTTGGACTGAAATCGATGCATGCTGTGTCGATGCAAGCAATCAGTGGAGGAGGATATCCGGGGGTACCGTCCTATGACATTCTGGGTAATGTAGTTCCACATATTCCCAATGAGGAAGGAAAAGTTATCCGAGAAGTAAAAAAAATATTTGCCAATTTATCTGCTGGAAATCTTGAAGAACCATCTTTTCCGCTAGATGCAAAATGTAATCGAGTTCCTGTTGTAGATGGTCATCTTGAATCTGTCTTCATTCAAACTGAACAACAAACAACAGTTGAAGAAATAACCCACTTATTGCAAAACTATCGTGGACAAACGGACGGTTTAAACCTTCCCAACGCTCCAGAATTTCCAATTAAAGTTTTTACAGACAATAGCCCATATCGTCCCCAACCTCGTATTGATTTGAAAAATTCATCAACAAATGGAATGATTACATTCGTTGGAGGAATTGAACAAACTGTTTTTGAAAATGGTTTCAAATTTACTGTTCTCTCTCATAACACAGAGCTTGGTGCTGGACGAGGGGGAGTTTTAAGTGCTGAATATCTCACAGCTAAAAATTATATATGAAATAGGTGAAAAAAATGAATTTAAACATATCTAAATTAAATGGAGCCTTTTCCGCTCTAATTAGTCCTATGGATGACGATGGGGATTTATGCAAATCTACTTACAGAAATTTTATCCGAAGACAGATTCGAGCAGGCTGCGGACTAGTTCCATGTGGAACAACTGGTGAATCAGCAACGATGTCTCATCAGGAACATGAAAATGTAATTCGTTGGTGTGTTGAAGAAGCTCAAAGATCCAATGAAAAACCTTTCGTCTTAGCAGGAGCTGGTAGTAATAATACAAAAGAAGCTATTAGCTTAAGCCGGCATGCTGAACGAATGGGTGTCGATGGTGTTTTATTGATTACACCCTATTATAACAAACCCACCCAAAAAGGTCTGTATGCTCATTATGCTGCAATTGCAAGTGAGATTAATATTCCAATAGTGGTTTATAATTGTCCCGGGAGAACTGGTGGGAATATTCTTCCCCAAACAGTTCAATCACTCAGTGAAGATTATGCAAACATTATTGGTTATAAAGCCGCCAGTGGTAATTTGGCTCAAATTCAAAAAGTGATCAACCTTACTCATGATAATTTTGTAGTATTAAGTGGAGATGATAGCTTAACCTACGAGATCATGAAATCTGGGGGTAAAGGGGTAATAAGTGTAGCATCGAACTTAATTCCAGAAAGAATGGTCCAATTTGTTCAACTCATGACAAATAATCAATGGTCTGAAGCGAGAATTGAACATAATTTGCTCCAAGATTTGTTCCATAATCTCTTTATTGAGACCAATCCTGCTCCCGCAAAATACGGTGCGGAAATTTTAAATTTAATGTCTTCAAGGGTGCGTTTACCTTTAGTGGGGCTTGAACCTTCTTCGAAAACGATCATGCGAAGCACTTTAGAGAATTTGTCATTGCAAATAAACCAAAAATGATCTCAGAGGAAATAAATATGACTCAATTAAAAGTGGCTATTTTTGGAGGAGATGGGAGGATGGGGTTGTTAATATCAAATCAAATTATTAATGATCCACAATTTCAACTCGTTGGATCTTTTGCGGCCTCTTCATCCGTAAATTTGAATGTTGATATTGGATTCTTAATTGGAAAAGGCAAAATCGGGGTAATATTACAAGATGCTGCGGTTGTGGAAGCATGGTTGCATGAACATCCTGTAGATATTGTCATTGATTTTTCTTCTCCGGAAGCGACGATTAAGAATTGTTCCATGGCTTTAAATAGAGGTATTCCATGCGTGATTGGTACTACTGGGATATCTGCTCAAAATATCGATCGTTTGAAATCATTAAGTGAACACCAACTGTGCTCTTGCGTAATTGCTTCCAACATGTTGCGTGGAGTTAATGTTTTTTTTCACGTTGCTGAATTGATTGCGTCCTTTACAAAATCTTGGGATGTTGAAATTCTTGAAACCCATCACCGTAATAAAGTGGATTCGCCAAGTGGGACTGCTTTGACTTTAGGGAATAAAATTGCTGAAAAAATTGATGCGGAATTTAATTCCGCTGCTATTTATGGGAGAGAAGGAAAAACTTTACGCAAATCTAGTAATGCAGAAATCGGTTTTCATTCTATTCGAGCTGGAGATATCATTGGGGAACACACAGTTCTTTTTGCTGGTCCGGGTGAACGGATAGAACTCACTCATCGTGCCCATAATCGTGAAGGATATGCAAAAGGATCTTTAGTTGCTGCCACTTTTTTAAACGCACATCGATCTGAGGGTGTTATTTTTTCAATGGATGATGTACTTGGTCTAAAACAAATCTAGGATGATAGAAATGGTAAATGACAACTGGCTTAAATTAAAAGATTTAGAATATCGTAATCAACAATTATACTGTGGAGATCAGTCCCTTACCGAATTAGCACAAACTTATGGGACTCCTCTCTATGTTGTGAATGAAGATTTAATTCGAAAAAGGTATCGCACAATACATAACATTTTTAGTAATCGTTATTCAAAAGTTCGGATACATTATGCTGTTAAATCAAATTCAAATCTTTCAGTGTTGCGGATTTTAGAAGAAGAAGGGGCATATGTGGATGCTGTATCTTCTGGAGAAGTTTTTCTTACAAAAAAATCTGGTTTTACTTCAGATAGGATCATGCAAACTGGAAATAATTGGACCGATGAGGAAATGCAATATGCCTTAGATAATAATATAATGATTAATCTTGATGCTATTTCGCATATACATCGCTTGAAAAAACTCTGTGGAAATAGCAATCAACAACTTCCCATTCTCTCATTTCGAATTAATCCTGAATTTGGAGATGGCCATCATGATCATTGTATTACCGCTGGAAAAACGATAAAATTCGGAATTTTTGAACCTCAAGTAATTGAAGCTTTTAAAATCGCGAAAGAATGTGGATTTACGCAATTTGGGGCCCATATGCATATAGGATCTGGTATTTTGAACATCACATCTTTTAAAAAAGCATTAGATAAATATTTCCAAATTATCCGTAGTGTAGTTGAAGAACTAGACATCACTTTTGAATTTCTGGACTTTGGTGGGGGAATTGGGATTCCTTATCGGGATTCTGAGAATCCCTTATCCATAGAAAAATATGCCGATTTACTAATCAGCAAGCTTCAATATGAGTGTGAAACTATGAATTTGGGCACTCCTTATCTCGCAATCGAACCTGGGAGGTATATTTCTTCCGAAGCCTCAATTCTTCTTTCCCAAGTCAATACTATCAAAAATAATGGATTTCGTCATTTTATCGGTATTGATGCTGGATTTAATACTCTGATTCGACCTGTTCTCTACGGATCCTATCATGAAATAGTTTCCCTATTGAAAACAGAGTCAGATGAGTCAATAATCGCAGATGTTGTAGGGCAACTATGTGAATCGGGGGATGTATTGGGAAAAGATCGTAAATTTTCTCATTTAGAGGAACGTGATTATTTGGCGATTTTGGATGCAGGAGCTTACGGTTTTTCTATGAGTTCCACATATAACTCTAGACCTAGATCCGCTGAAGTTTTAATCTCACGAGGGCATGCGAATATTCTCATTCGCGAACGGGAATCTTTTGATGATCTACTTCTCCATCAAATTATTCCTGATCGATTAAAAATTGCAGGAGGTGTTGAAAATCATGACTAGCCAGCCTATACCGTTCATTAAAATGCATGGAATTGGAAATGATTATGTATATATAAACACTTTCGATTTTTCTGTTAATAAAATTGACCTACCAGACTTGGCTCAAAAAATTAGCCACCGTCATTATGGGATTGGTGGGGATGGTTTAGTTCTCATTTGTCCCAGCATCAAAGTAGAAATAAAAATGCGGATGTTTAATAGTGATGGAAGTGAAGCGGAAATGTGTGGAAATGCCGTTAGATGCGTTGCTGGATATGCTTTTGAAAACAATCTTGTATCACAGAGAAAATTCAATATCGAGACTCTTGCTGGGATCATAGGCATTGAGATGTTTGAAAATACAATGGTACGGGTTGATATGGGCTGCCCAATATTAGAATCAATTAATATTCCTGTTCATATTGATTCTGAAACTGTGGTGGATCATCCCATTTCTACTTCCCATTTTAAAGGTCGATTCACTGCGGTATCAATGGGAAATCCACATGCCGTTTATGTCGTAACGGATGTTAATTCCCTAAATTTAGAACTAATTGGACCAGCCTTGGAAACCCATGCCTATTTTCCTAACCGAATTAATTCGGAATTCATTGAAATAATCTCACCCGAAGAAATAAACTTGCGTGTCTGGGAGAGAGGTGCGGGAGAAACATGGGCATGTGGAACCGGTGCTGCTGCTGCAATCACAGCGGGAAATCTTCTTGGTTTACTTGACAAAAAAGTCCTCATTCATCTCAAAGGGGGGGATTTAATCTTAGAAACAACTGAATCTTTAGATCGCGTGTGGAAAACTGGTCCTTATTCGATGGTTTCCACAGGCTTTTTTTATTATAATTCATCAGACTTACCGTCTCAAAATACTCAAAAAGGAGAACAAATCACATGTTAGAAACCCAAAATGTATCAGAAATGTCAGAAATTGGCAGTAGATCTCCCCTCATTGTAATGAAATTTGGGGGATCTTGCCTACTCGATAGTCATGCTTTTCGAAAAATCAGTGAAATTTCATTGCTTTATAGCACCAGTCAGAAATTTTATATTGCTTCAGCCTTCAATGGGGTTACTGAAAAACTGGTTCAACTAACGTTATATGCAAAATCAAAAGATCAAAGTGCAGTTCAAGAAATTTTGAATGAACTGAAAGAATCTCATGTATCAATAATCTTTGAACTTTTTAATGATTTTCCTGTATATGAACAAGAAGCAATTGAGTGCTTAAACAGCTTAATCGCTGAATTGAATAAAACGCTTGAAAAAATCCTTGAATTTGGGATGGAACCTTATTTCTCAGATTATGTAATCTCATTCGGGGAAAGAATCAGTACCTTCATTTTGCACCTCTATCTTCAAAAAGAAGGGTTAATTTCTCATTTCTTTTCAGGAGAAGAATTGATCATCACCAATGATAATTATTCTAATGCGCTTCCAGACTTAAAATGTACAATCCCACGATTTCAAAAACGAATTCTGCCCCTAATTTCGCAAAGTGATCAAAATTCCATTATTTGTATAACTGGGTTTATTGGAAGAAATAAAAATGGATATACCACCACTTTAGGTAGAGGGGGGAGTGATTTTACTGCAACAATTGTGGCTCGGTCTCTATTTGAATTACTGAAAACTCCTCTCACCATTATTTTATGGAAAGATGTTCAAGGCATTCTCTCAGCGGACCCCAACCAAGTTGAAAATCCTCACCTTATCAAGCAAATGAGCTATTCGGAAGCCAAGGAGATGGCCTTCTTTGGAGCAAAAGTTTTACATCCCAAATGTTTATCGTTGATCGAAGATCAAAAAATCGAAATTCAAATCCGTAATTTTACACGACCATTTATCAAACAGGAATTTTCTACTATCTCAAATGTGGCGAATGATCAAGTAATTACCGGTGTTAGTGCCATTAAAGAGATGGCCATGGTCACCGTTTCATCTGGTCTACTTGTTGATGTGCCTGGAGTCTTAGGACGTATTTTTACTTTAATGGGGCAAAATAATATCAATGTGTCTATGGTCACTCAGTCGTCATCAGAGGTGAATACGACGTTTATTGTAGAATCTAAAGATGGTGATAAATCCCTTCACCTATTTGAAGAAGATTCTTGGTTTTCCCATTGGTTTACCTTCGAAAAATCTCTTGTTGGTATGATTGCAGTGATTGGTACAGATATCAATTTATCCAAAAATAAAATTCTCATTTTTCAAGCTCTAGAGAAAGTTGGGGTTCATGCATTGGCAGTGGCTCAAAGTAGTGACGGAATAAATTTATCCCTTGTGGTTCCTTCAGAAAAGACTCAAATTGTCGCTAATGCGATCAATGAAGAGTTTCGGAGAATTTCGATAAATTGAGGAGATGAGATGAGATGGTCTTAGTAAATGAAAACTATTTAAAATTGCAAAAAAATTATTTATTTTCTGATATCGCCCGAAAAACGCGGGATTTTATTGCTGCAAATCCCAAAGCTCCTATTATCAAATTAGGGATTGGGGATACAACTCTTCCTCTCCCTCCTACAGTCATCAAAGCTTTTCATGATGCTGTGGATGAAATGGCAGATGCGACAACTTTTCGTGGGTATGGGCCGGAACAAGGATATGCTTTTCTCAGAGAGTTAATTGTGGAACATGAATATCGCACTCGTGGAGTTTCTATCCAAATTGATGAGATTTTTATATCGGACGGATCAAAATGTGACACTGGTAATATTCTTGATATCTTCGGGAGAAACACAATAGCCATATCGGATCCAAGTTATCCCGTCTATGTTGACACCAATGTCATGGCGGGAAATGCTGGAGATCCCACAAATCATGGACAATACTCAAATATTGTATATCTCCCTTGCAATGAATCCAATCTTTTTAAGCCTGAAATACCCGCTTTTCATGTGGATCTAATTTATCTCTGTTCTCCCAATAATCCGACAGGAACTGCATTGAATTACGGAGAAATGAAAAGTTGGGTGGATTATGCCTTACGGGAAAATGCTATTATATTATTTGATGCTGCATATGAACGTTTTATTACCGAAGATCAAATTCCTCATTCGATCTATGAAATCCCAGAGGCCCAAAAAGTGGCTATCGAATTTCGGAGTTTTTCAAAAACTGCGGGATTTACTGGTACCCGATGTGCTTTCACAGTTGTTCCAAAGGATTTACTGGGATTTGATTCCAATCAGAAGAATTTTTCTATCCATGCTCTTTGGAATCGACGACATTGCACAAAATTCAATGGCGTGTCATATCCTGTCCAAAAAGCGATCGCTGCCATTTATTCTCAAAAAGGTTCTGAAGAAATACTCCGCAATATCCAATATTATCAACACAATGCTCAGATAATTAGAGATGGTTTAAATAAAGCTGGTTTGGAGTTTTATGGTGGGATTAACTCTCCTTATATATGGGTGAAATCTCCTCAGGATAAAAGTTCGTGGGAGTTATTTGATCTTTTTCTTCATCAAATGCATATTATTGGGACTCCTGGTTCTGGATTTGGACCCAATGGTGAAGGTTATTTTCGTTTAACTGCATTTGGTAGTCAAAAAGATACTCAATGTGCCATCGAAAGGATTCAAAATTATGATTTTAATGCATAATCTTCTGTTTTTTTTTATTTTGCCTTTTATGACTATATATTGCACTAAATGGTGGATAGTGCATTTTCCGATCATCAAATGCCCTCATAAGAATAGCTAGTTTAAAAAATATTTCATAATACTGGTCATATTGTTCAATCTATGTGAATTCAGGAATTTAACTCCGACAAAAGGGTATTAAGAAATCCTAACTTTCTCATATCCCCTTATTTTTTTTAATTAATTTCTGAATAGTGTTTCTATTCATGAAAAGAGGGTCTATCATATCTAGAA
Organism: Candidatus Lokiarchaeum ossiferum; assembly: GCA_025839675.1. GTDB lineage: Archaea > Asgardarchaeota > Lokiarchaeia > Sigyniarchaeales > Promethearchaeaceae > Lokiarchaeum > Lokiarchaeum ossiferum. The sequence continues at coordinate 1,966,762 of CP104013.1, read as the reverse complement.
TGAGCAATTCAAAAAGATCTTTTTTAAATGAATTATTATTACATTCTAATTGGAGAGACTACCATGAATCGTAAGCAATACACAACTGAGTTAATCGATCTTTTATATTTTTGTGAGCAATATTCTGCGGGAAAAAAAGTATTGGATTGTGGGGCGGGAGGGTCTTACCCCAAACTGGCCTTTTTTGGTGATAAAGATTATGAATTATATGGAATCGATTCTGATGACGAGGCTTTACAATCAGCTCACCAGTTTGCTCAAAAGAATCAAATTGAAATAAACTTTAAGAAAGCCGATATTCGGTCAATTCCATATCCCGATAATCATTTTGATGTAGTTTATTCATATAATACAATTTTTCATATGAAAAAAATCGAAATAAAAAAAGCTGTAGATGAAATAATTCGAATTTTAAAACCTGGTGGGATAGGTTTTATTAATTTCATTGATATTAAGGATGATATTCATAAGACCGATACTGAAGATGAACCGGGTGAGTATGTTTCTTCTGGGGATGGGTATGATATAATCCATACACTTTTATCTGAAGACGAATGCGAAGCTATGCTTTCTGGGGTCAAAATATTAGAAAAACAGCAAAAATATATTACTCGATTAAATATTGACCAACCGTATAAATATGGGTTTCTTGATTATTTTTTCCAGAAAGAATCCTGAAGTGGAACATTGAGATGGTAATCCTTTTCCAATTTTCGAATGAGTTGGGAAATTCCTTTTTTTATCAAATTGCAAGTGGAATGAGAAAAGAACGATTCCCAATTCTTAGCTGATTGTGCAATGTCGCGTAATTTTCGTTCCGGTTCCATATTATATTTTAAATTTGTAGCTAATTGATCCATTCCATAACATACATTAAAGGCAGGAACCAATTGAATATAAAATTGGGCGAGGATTTTCATATTTACTTGCAATGCTGGAGGAAATGCTTTTGCATAGGTTTCGAGGAAAATTTCTTGCAACTGTTCATCTATTTCATTATCGAATAAAAACATACTAATTTCTTCCAAGATATCCCCGTATTCCGAATTTTCCCAATCAATTAACCATATTTTTTCTTGGGGATCGGTAATGAAATTGTTGCTCAAATCTCCATGGAGGATCCCGGAGAGACCGATAGGAAAGGATTTACCATTTTTAACAAGAAGTTCTTTATATTCTTGTAAAGCTTGAGTAAAGGCTTGTGTTATATCGGGATTAATTAAAAATGGGTAATCTGTTTCAATGTGATGAAATGTTATTATTAAATTCTGGTAGTTATTCATCATTTGTGCCATGCCATCGGGTATTATTTCATATTGCAATTGGTGAATTGAAGCTAAATGTCTCGCCATCTGCTGAATTAGGTGGGGAGATGTAAATTTTGAATTCTCACCTTCAATGAAATCAAATAACACTGCTCCTTTTGGAAAAAATGTATCATCATTATATACTGGTGCAGGAACAAACTTCAATCCCTTTGAAATAAAATCTTCACGAATTTTAGCTTCGTTAAGCACCTTTCTTTTTCGTTCTGGAAAGAGGGCAGTTTTCAAACAGTAGACTTTTTCTTTAGTTTCTATTTTAAAAACTGCTGAACATTCTCCTCTACCTAAAAATGAAATACATTCGATTTGTTTTCCCAATTTTTTCAAAAGATTCCTCGCTGGATCTTCAATTTCCGAAGGATCTATCTGTTCAAAGTTCTTCATCATGACACCATGTTTCTTAGCTGTTCTCATAAATATTAATTGTTAAGTAATAAAAAATATCTCCTGTTATAAGGAATTCAATTTTAAAAAAAATTAACTAAATCTGGTTTTTTTTTACTCTTTCTTCTTGCCAATAAGTGAGAAGCATAAAGGATATATTTTAAAATCTTTTACGTGGCCATAAACTGTTGCAATATCTTCTGCATATTCGTTTAATTCCATGATTTCGATATCTGCATTTATAAGATTGTTTATAATATCTCCCATTTTATAAGCAAAACTCGCCATAGGTTTAGATTTATATTCAGTGCCTCCAATATAATCTATTCCATCAGTTTCGATCCATGGATCATCTTTAAAGTATGAATTGATTGGATTCAATGGATATTCTGGATTGTATCCTTCTTCTCCTTCAAAACCGATCATGCTCGTAACTGGATGAGAATCAAAAATAAAGATATGTCCACTTGGTTTGATTAAAGACGCACATTTTTCAAAAAATAACTTCAGATCTGGCATCCAGCATAAAGCCCCTACGGAAAGATATAATATATCGAATAATCCGTGTTCTTTTGGTGTTAGATCATAAGCATCTGCTTGAACATACTTGCAATCCACTTGTGCAATGTTGGCATATTGATTAGCTTCCGCAATGAATTTGTCGGAAATATCGTAACCGACACCTCTTTTCGCCCCAAGTTTCACCAAGGAGAGTAATTCAATTCCATTATTGCAACAAACGTGCACAATTTCTTTACCCTTGAATCCAATTTTTGTGAATCCCTCTAATTCCTCTTTAGCGAGAGTGTTGAAATTAGGATCTTTCACGGCGACCTTTAAATCTATTTTTCGTCCTTCCTGGTGAATGGGTTGCACTTCATTCCAAGCTTCCTTATTCATCTCAGTATATTTTTTTAAATCCATATCCCATTCAGATTTTCCTCATATTTAAATAAAATGATCTTCATTTTTTATCCAATGACAAGCATTTCGGATGAAATCATCATCTTGGGATCAGCTGGAGGGCGATTTCATGCAGCAACCCAGCTTCGATCGACTGGAGGGATCATTTTAAAATTATTTAATGGGAAATATCAATGCCATCTAGACCCCGGACCTGGAGCCATCCGTGACCTACGGGATTACAAAATTAATTCTAGGTTAACTACTCACATTTTCTTAACACATGCCCATACTGATCATTCTATGAGCATTCCTATCATAATCGAAGCTCTTCAAAAGGATTTTGCATATCATGAACCAAGGGGTTGCCTTATAGCCCCAACAGAATATCTTGAATCTGGTGAATTAAATTCATACTACAAAAATTTACTTCAAACAATAATCTCAGTTAATAATAGTAATGAGTATCTAATCACGGAAGATTTTTCGATTAAGACTGTCCCAACAAATCATGGAAAACTACAAAATGTTGGATTTATTTTTTCTCTAAAATATCCTCAGCGTGATTTTAAAATCGCATTTACTTCAGATACTGCCAATTTTCCAGGTTATACTTCCTTATACAGAGGAGTGGATGTTTTAGTTGCAAATGTTCTGCGTCCCGACAATTCTTTTTGTCGAGGTCACCTATGTGTAGAGGAGTTTATCCCTTTACTCAAAGAAATTTCCCCTAAATTATGCATTTTAATCCATTTTGGGGCTCAAATGATCAACCCTATTTCTGGAGATCGGGTTGATGACCAAATTAAGAAGATTAAAAAAGCGGTCGGACCAGCAATCCAAGTAATTGGTGGAAAAGATGGAATGCATGTTCCTTTCTTAGAATATTTTGAAATTTAATCGATATCTTTTCTATTATTCACTTCAATGATTTTCTCAATCGGCATAGAGTGGGCGATAAAACATACAGAACGTCGCAAATCCGGATCACTTTCGTTTTTTTGGTCCATTATTTTTCCATATTTCGCACCTAACTTATATAATTCCTTTCGATAATCCTTGTATGTTTCTTCATCGAAGTAATAGATGGAATTATTGGAAATTGAGGAATTCAATGGCAGTCCATTTTCGTTGGTTTTAATTTGTCCTTTGGAATCTTGTTCAAATTTGAAGATATCTTGACATAAGTCGTGAACTTCCTCGAAATTTTTGGGAATTTGATTCATTTTTTGAATTTTTTTAGTGAACTCTATATGTTCATCTAAGAGCGACTTCTCTATTTTCATCCATTTCACTCCCATTTGAGAAATTTGGGATATTGCATCAGAAGTCAATCCTTTGGAAAGATCTATCTCACTATCAATGGTGTCGATTTTGCTTTGATAATCCTCGGTCAATTCTAAAATGAAATTTCGTTTTTCATCGACAATTTTGGGTTCTTTCAAAATACCGAGATCAATTAAATCACGAATATGAGGGTGAATGCTTGATTTATTTCGGGATAATTTATCTGCAATTTCTTGTAAGGTTAATTTTCGATATATTTCAAATAAGTTATATATGCGGAATTTGATTTTACTCGTAAATAATTGATGAATTGATTTTTTTTTAGTTCTTTCAGACATTTTTTTATGGACTCCTTTAATATGGTTTTGATTTTTTGCAAAATATCAAATGCGATTTGGATATAGAAAGTAAATCCAAATATTTAAATATTAATTTTTTCTTAATTCTATTATGATTTGGATTTTATCATCAAATCCAAATTGTATTCGAAAAAATATTGGTGACTCAAATGATAAAAAATAGTCCTGATTTAGATTCCAATCAGTATAACTTGAAAGGTTATATTAGTATCTTTACTTCCCAACAATTCTCTATCTTTGGTAGTGCTATTGTTCAATTTGCCTTAATTTGGTGGCTTTCTACTGCCTATACTGAAACCCTCGTATTATCCCTAGCTACAATGGCGGGTTTACTTCCCACTATATTAATCGCACCCTTTGCAGGAGTTATCTGTGATCGTTGGAATCGCAAAAAAATTCTACTTTTGACTGATTCATTTCAAGCACTGTCGACTCTTGCTCTTATCTTGTTATTTTGGTTCAATGTTGTTGAATTATATCATATCTATATTCTATTGGGAATTCGTGGTTTAATGCAAGGCTTACAGATGCCTGCGGGAATATCCGTGATGTCGTCAATGGTTCCAAGCGATAAAATAACAAAATTTAATTCTCTGAATTCCATGTTGCAAGCACTTTCGTATCTTTTATCACCTGCATTTGGTGCGATAGCTGTTTCTAATTTTGATATTGCAACAATATATTGGTTGGATGTATTCACTTTCATTCCAGCTGCCATAGTTTTACTAAAAGTTAGTATTCCTTCTTTACCTAAATCATTAAATGAAAAATCAAAGATCAATTTTATCGGCGATATCAAGGAATCACTTATATATTTGATGGAAAAGAAATTATTCTGGTTGATCCTTTTCTTTGCACTGGCAAATATCTTTATTAATCCCCTTTTCAGTCTCTTACCAAAATTAATATCAGATTTTTATCAAGCATCAGCATATTTTTACAGTTTTCTAATGATAATCGTGCATGTGGGTTATATTGTCGCCACAATTTTAATCATGCAGAAAAAAAATTACATTCCTACGATTAAAAGTATAGTTGTCAATTGCTTCGGTCTATCTATCACAACTTTACTCTTATATTTCATACCTTCAAACGGAAAATGGTTATTTTATCCCCTTGGAGCCTTAGTTGGATTTTTCATTGCCCTCGTAGATGTCCAGTTTATGAGTTTATTGCAGGTGGTAATTCCTAAAGAAATGCAAGGTCGAATATTTTCCACGTTCTTCACATTAATAAAAAGTTTACTTCCCTTAGCTTTGATATTATGGGGGGTTGTGGCAGATAGTCTTTCAATTCACTCCATCTATTTGCTTTCTCCTGTGATATCTTTAATTCTTATGGTATTATTGACATTATTTACGCCATTGTTGAAGTTAAAGTTTGAATCTTCAGCTATTCCCGATGATGAACCAAAACCAATGGAAGAACTCGCATCAAATTCATAATTTTTTTTTTACTAAAATCAAATTTAGAAAAGGTAAATAGAATGAAACTTGAAAAAATTCAATTTAAAAATGATGAAATTAGTTTAGCGGGAAAACTTGCTATGCCAATTAATGAGAAACGGAACCCTCTAATTATCGTTGCTCATACCTCCGGTTCCGCAACTAAAGATTCTGAAGTTTATCAACATTTAATTGATATATTGCCAAAAAATGGGTTTGCGGTATTTATTTTTGACCGACGAGGTTCGGGGGAATCAACTGGAAATTTTGAGAATGCCACCTTTTTAGATTTAGCGTCTGATATAATTGCCTCAATAGATCTGCTTAAACGAAGGAATAATATTGATTCCAACAAAATAGGGATTTGGGGCTTAAGTCAAGGGGGGTGGATAGCACCTTTGGTGGCTTCCGAATCAGAGGATGTGTCGTTTATAATTCCTATATCGTCTTCGGGTGTATCACCTGCCGAACAAATGGATTATAGCGCTGAATTTGAACTGAGAGATCATGGATTCTCAGAAAAAAAAGTTAAATTGATGTTAAACATCAGAAAATTTGTGAATCAATATTTTCGGGGAGAGAAAGACAATTTTGAGGTTCTAAATGAAGTCGAATTGGTAAGAAACGAAGATTGGTTTAAGTTTGCGTACTTAGATGGCGAACTTCCTAAAAATCCTTCGGAGACTAAATGGTTTCAAGAACTTGATTTTACTCCAATCCCAGTTATTAAAAAAATTTGTATTCCGGTTTTACTATTGTATGGGGAAAAAGATCCTTGGGTGCCAATACAGAAAAGTATTGAAATTTGGAAAAATTATGGTCCAAAAGATCTAAACATTCAGCAGATAAAAGGGGCAAACCATTTTATGAGATCAATTACGAAATCTGGATTACGAAATGATACAGGAATAATTTCGAAGGAATATATTGATGTATTACTACATTGGTTGAATAATTTATACTCCAAAGAATCTATTAATCATCTCTGATTGATTTAATATTGTGGGGAGTTTTGGCAGATGCTTTTTCAATTCACACGATCTATTAGCTTTCTCCTGTAATATTTTTAATCTTTATGGTATTATTGACATTATTTACGCCCTTGCTGAGGTTGGCATTTGAATCTTCAGTTATTCCCGATGATGAACCAAAACCATTGGACGAATTCGCATCAAATTCATAAATTTATTTTAATCAAAACAACCTTTTTTGCTAGAAAAGCATTCTTATATTGTGGACGCTTCTGATTTACAATTATCAAAGTTACTTTTGATTAATTCTCGCCAATCCTATCGAGAAATGGCTGAGAGTCTAGGAATTTCTATCAATTCTGTCCACAAACGTGTTCAAAATTTGATTGATTCGGGAATAATTCAAAAATTTCGGACAAATATTTCCTTAGGTGCATTTTCTGGAATTCAAGTCATAATTTTTGGGAAAACAAGTTTGTTTTCGCTCAATATTCTAAAAAGGAATTTAGTGCGGGACAATAGGTACTATTGGGTGACATTTGGTGCAGGAAATCTAGTTTATATTGGTGCTTATCTTCATTCTATTGATGAATTGTCAGAAGTTGTTGCTTTTGCAAAAAATGCTGCAGATCTGTCTGAGGTGATTGTGGGAATTGGGCCATCTTTTCCAATACCTGGAAAAATAAATGACTTAGATAAAACCGATTTGCAAATAATTCGAGAACTGCAATATGATTCCCGGAAAAAAGCATCCGAAATTTCTTCGATAATCGGGATTTCAGCAAAAACAATTAACAAACGTATTTCAATTCTGAGTGAGAAGTATCTGGTGCATTTTACAATTGATTGGATTCCGAACAAAAAAAGCGATATTTTGGCCTATCTGCATCTAACCATTGAGGACGATTATACACCCGCCCAAATTGAATCTCAAATTAATGCCAGTTATGGAGAAAATAATGTGTATTGTATGCAATTTTCCAATCTACCTAATTTCTTATTCAGTGTGTGGTGGGTGGATTCATTTGAGAAATTATCTAAATTGCGAGAATCTATTCAAAGCATTAATGGGATTAAACAAATTGAAATAAATATGATGTATGATGGAGTTATTTTGGAAACATGGCGAGATAAATTCCTTCATGACTCAATAAAATTGTGAAATCTATTTTTCAAGTTTAAATTAGTAAGAAAAATACCAAATGCTTGCATTATTTCCATTTACTCATATGGCTCGAAAATCTATTTTTAAAACAGAATTATGGATATTTGCATGAATTTATTATGATATAATGAATTTGGTTTGAATTTTGGATATGGGGGATCTAAACACTCACGATACAGTTTTGCAAGAAAGAGGGTATTCTTTTTCTTCACCCATCATACATAAAGATCGGAACTAAAAATAACTAAATTAGGTCTTTTTTCCATGTTCAGAGAAAATTTTCTTTTTATTCAAGAGTTCAATTTAATTTCTTAATATATAAAAAGTGGTAATTTTATGACTATTGAAACGAAAGAAGAAATTTGTATCTCTGTAACAGACATGGTGAAAATATTTGATGATAATGTCACTGCTGTTGATGGATTGAATTTGGAAGTGAAAAAAGGTGAACTGTATGGTTTTTTAGGTCCAAATGGGGCTGGAAAAACAACAACTCTAAATATTTTATGTGGGTTACTAAAACCCACGAGTGGTGTTGCCATTATAGGAGGGTATGATGTATCAAAACAAGCTGATGAGATTAAAGCAATTATTGGGGTATGTCCTCAAGAACCGGCAACATATGGCTTTTTATCTGGCCGAAAGAATATTGAATTTTTTGGTAATCTGCATTGTGTTCCAAAAAAAATATTGAAAGAACGCACTCAGACCTTACTTGATGCTCTAAACTTAACGGAAGATGCGGATCGTACAGTCAAAACATATAGTGGAGGTATGATCCGAAGGATTAATACCGCTATTGCGTTGATAAGTGAACCAGAAATTGTGTTTCTCGATGAACCTACTGTGGCGATGGATCCTCAATCTCGACGTGCAGTCTGGGCGTTTATCGATGAGTTAAGGGAAAAAGGAAAGACTATTATTTTAACAACCCATTACATTGAAGAAGCCGAAGCTTTATGCGATCGTGTTGGTATAATTGATCAAGGAAAATTAATTGAATTAGGGACTCCAAAAGGATTGAAGAAAAAATATGATGCCAAGACTTTGGAAGATGTTTTTATTCAAATCACAGGTCGACGATTACAGGAGGCCATTTAAATGAAGTGGCAGCGAATTAAGGGTATTATTTCAAAAGAATTTACTCGAATGACAAAAGATCCGGCCTTAATTTTTCTCATAATAATATTTCCGGTTTTATTGACTATTGCATTTGGATTTTCATTTGGTGCCATTGGTGCAACTGAAGATACAACTTATAAGATTGCAGTTATTAATGAAGATGTGAATGGAGATTATTCCGAATGGGCTGATTATTTTATTGGGAATCTCTCCAGTCATGAAATTCTGGTAGTCCAAACCGAATTATCACAAGATGATGCGGAAGATCAACTTCAAGAAGGTCAACTTTCAGGCTTAGTTGTTATTCCTGAAGGATTTGGGGTAAGTATCTATTCTTATTGGTTAAATCCATTAAATGGATCTACATGGGTAAATTCGAGTCTTTCTTTACAGCTTGATCAAGGTTCCATGGTAGTGAAAGATCTTATCCCTCCTGTAATTCAACAGGCTTTAACTGAAACCATCTATGGTCCGGAGACCAGCAGTATTAAAAACCCGGTATCAATTGGGGTTCCAAATCTTGTAGAAGTTGAGAAAAACACAACCTTCGATTATTTTGCGCCAGGACTTTTTGCCTTTGCAACGATTTTCTTGATTATGACCATTGCAGAAGGATTAGCGAAAGAAAAAGAACAAGGCATGATGAAACGAATTTATCTAACTCCAACGAAATCCAATGAAATTATGACTGGCTTAACCATTTCCAACATGACGGCTGCGATGGCTCAGACAATTGTAGTTTTCATTATGGCATTAATTGTCGGGTATTCGCCGGAAATTACCTTCGGGAATCTCTTCGTTGGGTTTATTGCAAGCTTGATCTTTTCACTTACTTGTGTGGGTTTTGGGTTGATTACGGGAGTTCTTTCCAAAAATTCGGGGATGGCAACTGGTATGTCCTTTATATTTATAATGCCAATGATGTTCTTAGGGACTTTTGTGTCTCTGGGGGAGCCTACCATTGCTAATCGGTTGATGCCTTCCTTTTATGTTACAGAAACCTTCAAAGCGCTCTTTTTAAGGAATGCAAATCCCTTTAGTAGTATTGTATGGGGAAATATCGGAATTTTATCCGGAATTAGTACATTTGTATTTCTTCTCGGTGTACTTGCGTTTAAACGCTTTAGTCGTACGTAATAAATTTGTAGTTATGATTTATGATCTCAATGTTTTTTTCTTTTCTTTAATTTTGTGTATCTAGATGGCCGCTCATACCATTAGCCCCGTTCCAACAAAAATTAATACTTTAGAGAAGTGGAATGAATTTATTCTCACTCCAGAATTTAAAGCAATTCAAGAATTTTTTGGAGCGCGTTTAGTGCGCTGGTTCAAAAAATATGGTCGGGATTTACCATGGAGACACACCCGCGATCCTTATAAAATCTTACTTTCAGAGATCATGCTTCAACAAACCCAAGTGGATAGAGTTATTGGGTTTTTTCATCGATTTATTGAACAGATCCCTGATTTTGCAACCCTTGCAATCACGAAAGAAGAAACAGTTATTGAATTATGGGGAGGATTGGGATATTATAATCGTGCCCGTAACCTTCAAAAAACGGCCCAAATTATAATTAATGATTACAATGGACAATTTCCAACCAATAGTTCTGATATTTTGGCATTACCGGGTATTGGGGAATATACTGCTGGGGCAGTAATGAGTTTTGCTCTGAATATGCGATCTCCCTTAGTGGACACCAACGTAGAACGCGTTTATGGTCGTCTTTTATTACAAGATATTAAACTGCCTCTCTCTTCAGCAGAAAAAAATAAAATTTTTTGGTTAATTGCAGAACAATTGTTGCCTCAAGAAGATTATTGGGAATTTAATCAAGGTATTATGGATTTTGGGGCTGTATTATGTAAATTACCTAATCCTGATTGCAATAAGTGTCCTTTTTCTTCATTTTGTCGATATTATAAACGTAGATCTTTAAGTAGGTTTTTTTAATTTTATTTTGGTGAAAAATGCTTGTTTTTTTTCAAGATCAAGGAAATAAATAAAAGAAAATATAGATAAAACATTAAAAAAGTCTATTTTGAAATGAATTACATCTGACTCTGAAAAGGAGAATCTCCAAAATTTGTGGTTGCCTGATTTTCCTCTGTATAATTAGATGTAAAGGATTTTCCAACTTTGCTCCCAATAAATGCCCCTAAAAAGAACCCAATACTTGAGACTACTCCAAAAATGAGAATTGCCACAGTCAAGATGACGACTATTAGGATTATTGCCAAATCGGCGAACGGGTTTCCGGAGCTTCCAATTTCCTGTCCGAGTGAAATTAAAATTATTCCCCCTACAAGAACACATATCACTAAAATTATCTCAATATAAAGAATCACTTTTTTAAATGTATAAGGGGCAATTAAACCTCCCAAGAATCCAGATATGATCGTCGATGCGGCGATAATTGCCGCAAAAGCACCTATTTCATCTCCAATGGATGCAAAACGACTTTGTTGGGTAATTAATATAATCGCATTGCACACAAGCATTACAATAATTGCAATTATGTTTCGTAATGAGGATTTTTTCATATACTTAACTTCTTGTTCTGCCATATAAACATGATGTGATATGTTGTTTTTCTTTAATACGATCACTTTTTAAACACGAGAAGAGTATTGTGACTATGTCAAAAATCAATAAAAAATTGATTTCAGAAAGAAGTGAAGTCTTACTCAGAATATTGAAAGTTCGTTTTGAGAAAAATTCTAAGCGCCATAAAGGTTTTGAATGGGGCAAAATTGCAGTAAAATTACTTGCAAAACCCGAAAAAATGTGGTCTCTAAATGAAATGGAAAAGACTGGTGGAGAACCGGATGTAATTGGTTATGACAAAAAAATGGATGAATATATTTTTTTTGATTGTTCGACTGAAAGTCCTAAAGGTCGTAGAAGTGTCTGTTATGATCGGAAGGGGTTAGAAGCAAGAAAGAAAAACAAACCCGAAAATAATGCTATAGATATGGCCGCTAACATGGGTGTTGAGCTTTTATCTGAGGATGATTATCGGGAGTTACAGAAACTTGGAAAATTCGATACTAAAACATCAAGTTGGATAAAAACACCTGCTGATATTAGGAAACTTGGAGGGGCTCTCTTCGCTGATCGTCGTTACAACAAGGTCTTCGTGTATCATAACAGCGCTCCTTCCTATTACGGTGTTAGAGGGTTCCGTTCATCGTTAAGAGTTTAAATTGAATACTTTATTATGAAAATTTACTTGAAATATTGAAAAGATAAAAAAAATAATCATTTTTCCATATTTTCCTTCTTCTTTCGCTTTTGAAGAAATTTCTGATTTTGAAAGAAAAGGAGTGCCATCACTTTTGACTCTGTCTCTGAGTTATTCCATTGGATTTATCAGGTATCGAAAAATATTTGGGTTGAGTTCCATCAAGATCTGTAAATTGATATATTCGAGCCAGTTCGCTTGTTGTAAGTACTTTTCCGGTGTACTTTATCCTATTGGGATCTGATGCTAAAGCGACTATTGCTCTTCCGACATATCTCGTAGATTCAGTTAGTTCAAATCCCTCACGATGCTTATAGTTTTCATCATCTAAGTCATTTTCATTCTTCAAATGTTCGGTCCGAATCCAACCTAATCCAATAGTTATGGCGGTGATGTTGTAGGGTTGTAATTCAATAGCCATGCCATAGCTGAGACGTTTTTTAGCCATTTTAACTAGATCATAGGGCAAATTCGAGATATATTTATCTTGATCCCAAAAAGATGTGGTGATAATTAATCCTTCGTTTTGAGCCATCATGAGTGGTGCTGCGAGTTGGGATGCTATATAATGAGCTCGCAAAGCAGTATTGAACATCTTATCAAATCGCCAAAGTGGTTGTTCCCAAAAGGGGGCTGAAAATGATGCGGTCTCTATGTCCAATTTTCCATATTCTCCCATATAACCTCCCCAGACATTATTCACTAGGATATCCAATTTTCCTTCATCACGGTTAATCTGATTAAAAACATTTCTAATTTCTTTTTCTTGGGTATGATCGCAGGTGATTGGTATAGCACGACCTCCCATTTTTGTAATGATGTCGGTTGTGTCATCTAAGGTGAGCTTCTTATGTTGAGTTGTTTCCTTTTTCCCTCTTCGACTTCTCCCAGTGATATAAACTTTAACTCTTTCTTGTGCCAGTTCAATTGCAATTCCACGTCCCGCTCCTCTGCTGGCACCTGTTATCAATGCAATCTTACCTTTCAAGCTCATGGTAAGTCATATGAAGTTGGTTCTAATTAATTTTGAGTTGAAATGAAATTTACTAAAAGTGTAATATTTCTTAAAATATCTCAAATAATTCTTTCTTTTGTATTAAATGTGCTTTTGGGATTAAGTATTATTAAAATTTGTTATTCATTTCGAGTAAATGAGTTTATTCTCAAGAAATTCTGCTCTAAATCTGGAAGGAATTTAAATGGTCTAAAAATTCTATGAAAATTGAATTTCTTTCAAATTCGGATTTATTTCAAATTAATTGAGTTAATGTTCATTTAACCAAGTATTTTTAATTTTTCATATTTCAAAAAATTTTTATGCTCGTATTTACTTAGAAAATCATAATGATAAAAAATCATCTGCATTGGTTCAACACCACCAAAAAATATCATTCGGTATTATTTTTCGGTTTTTTTTGCATTGGTTTGATGTATTGTTCCTTTCCTCTTGTTCCTGCTCGTCCTTCGCTTCCGAGTATTTCTGTATTGGATAATTCTTTGTCTGAAAGCCTCATACTACCTCTTACTTTGGTAGGTACTCATGAAAAAGTCTATATTGATCCTTTAATTGAGGGTCAAGATTGGAAAGATTGCCCTTATGTCACCGGACGAGGAACTCGCTTATCTCCTTATTTATTTGAGAATTTAATTATTGATGCTGGTGGTGAAGGATGCGCTTTTCGAATTGAAAATTCTGATGAACATGTTGTATTTCGAAATTGTACTGGATTCAATGCTGGTACCCGAGAATCTAAATCTGCTTTTACACTTTATCGATGCAGTAATGTTAAATTTGAAAATTGTATTGCTGCTAATAGTTTTGTGGGAATGTTTTCGAAGGAATGTGATGAAATTGAAGTGATTGAATGTTTGATCACAAATAATTCTGAAGTAGGTATTTATACATTTATGGATGATTATAATAGATATGTAGGGAATAAAATCACTTATAATGGCCAGATCGGATTAGATCTTGATGTCTCTAAATATGCTGAAGCATATTATAACATAATTGAAAATAATCCTCAAATGGGGTGCTCAATCATGTTTTCTTCCTATTGTGATGTTTACAACAATATTATTCGGTTCAACTTGGAAACCGGAGTTGAACTTTATGCAGGTCAAAATTATAATAACACAGTTCGGAACAACATAATTGTCAATAATTCTATTGGTGTGAAAGTGCTTCGTAATACCCGTAATAATATGATTTATGGGAATATTATTGCGAACAATAGTTTCTATGAAGCTTTTGATGATACTCCCGGTTATAATCTATGGGATGATGGTACTTCTGGGAACTACTGGGGAAATTATTCTCAACGTTATCCTGATGCAACAAATGATGGTGAATTTTGGAGCATCCCGTATTCGATATACAAAGGCGGATCTTTAAAAACTGAGATGGATTACTTTCCCTTAGCATCGATGCCGGAAATCGACTTTGTTGCCCATTACCTAGAAAAACAAAGTGTAGTTTCTTTCATTCCTATATTAATTGTTCTGGTTTCCATGGGTACTTCGCTTAGCTTACTCAATAGAATCAAGAAGGATTCTAGCAGATCTTAATTTTTCTCTTTTACCCCTACCACTTTTTTAAAATTGTTATTAGGGAAATTGATAGGCGCGCCATCCTTCCGGTTGCATTGCAATCTCCAATTGAAATAAGATGAAAAAGATAAGGGCTGTTATTGAGGTAATAAGATATACTTTCCACGTATTTTTCAAGTGATTAATGAAACGTATGACTCCTTTTGGAAGATATATCGACAGAGAATTTGTTTTTGTTGTTGTTCCTAATGTGGCAGTAATATTACTGTTATGTAAGTTCATTAACAATTTATTGGTAAATGTAGTATAAAAAACTACGGAAAATATTTTGCATATTCGGAAAATAATCGCTTAAAATATATTCTCTTATTCGTTCCATATTTTTATTAATGGAAGAATATTGAATACGTTTCTCGTCTCTTCTTTACTTAGTTTAAAGATTTTGCTTTAGAAAGATCCATAATTTTATTTAAGACAAGTTATGTATCCATGCTTACAGGGTGAAAAAAAAGATGATAAAAAATATCCTTACAGCGAGTTTATTTTCACACGTAGTTCTCACTGCAAGTGCCATATCCTTCATATTCTTTGGTTTGTGTTTCGTTTAATCCAATCTTTCATCCGTTTCCATGTTCTTACTTGCTATTCCTTGAGGTTGCAGCGCAAAATCCGTAGAAATTACATCAACCATGAAAACTAAAGTAATTATAATTGGAAGTATCATGATAGCACTAAAAATGGATATCGCTGCCACTATCCCGTACACATTGATGCAATAAGTAAAGAAACGATATTCTGATTTTTTTTTAAATACCAATAAAATTGCAGGGAAAATTGTTATCACGGCAACTATTATCGCCACCACTAACCAAAATTCATCTTCAATGTAGGCAAACATTATTCCTATTAATATCAGATTCATCAAACCCACTACAATAATTATTATATTCCGCCATTTTGCTTCTGGGTTTGCCATATCAAAGTATGCGTCAATTTGTTTCTCCGAAGTGGCATTTGTCATGTTCGGACGGGTCACTTTTGGACCGTTTCTAATTACATTCGATGTATCAACCATTATTTTCACTTATTTCTCATTGACTTTTTATAGTTAAAAAAAAAGTCTTAGTATTGTTACTATTCGAAATTTCGTAAATAAATCCACTCCTACAAAACCTCAGGTGTTCACATGGAATACTCAGAAATACAATTTGATCTACAATCTTTAATTTGAGGATTACTAATTTTGTTCTTAACATAAGGATTGGTGGAGACTTTTTCCACTACTTTAAAATAAGCTTGCCACTATTTTCTATTATAGATCCCCAAATATACGAAAGGAAAGTTTTATGAAAACAAATTCATTCATACTTCTATTTATGTTCCTAACTGGATGTTTATTCTACCCCCTCCTAGCTTCTGGAGAATCTAATTTAGAAGATCGACCCATGATTTACGGTAAATCTTTGCTTGCAGTAGATCTAGATCCTCATTTGGCCAATGACCGTGCTTCCTTTGAAATGATCGATCAAATAATGGAAGGGCTTTTTTCTTATAATTTAACTGATCCAGAGTGTTCAATTATGCCCCTGCTGGCTGTAGATTTTGGGCAATGGGTCAAATCTAATCTTGGATATTACAATTCACAATGGAATTACACTCTTGAGTTAAAACAAAATATATCATTCCATGATGATTCTTCATTTGGTCCTGAGGATGTGGTATTTTCTTTTGATAGATTAACTCTTTTCTGTTTAAACCAGACTCCCACGCCAATTGCGAGATTATATATGCCCTTGAAAGCCAATTTTCCTGTTACTCCTCTTTTAATTAATCGCACGGAAGTATTAAATTCTACTCATGTAAGATTTGTTTTAAACTACAAATTTACTGCATTTGAAGCCTTATTGTGCCACACGGGGTCGGTTATTTTACCAGAAGGCAACTATTTTTCTCTGGATAATATTATACAGCCTATGAAGGACACATTAATTGGAACTGGACCATACCAACAAGTTTCCCATCAAGATCGATTAATCAAATTAGAATACTTTACAGAATACTGGGGTGGAAATTATTATGTTGAGGCACCTGATATTTTGGAAATGCACTGGATTTTATATGATAATGAACTCCATAAGAATCAGGACTTTTTCAATGGAAATCTTGATTTTGTAGATTATGTTTCCACAGAATTTATGGATGAATATGAAGCCAGTGAATATCACAATGTAAGAGAAAGGATGGCAAGTACTGATATTAGTTTTTTAGGCTTTGACAATACCAGATTAGATGTTCACACGCGTAAAGCTTTACAAAGTGCCATCAATTATTCTTATATAATTAAGAACTTGGGTAGAAATGAGTTGGCCAGGATGACTTCTGCTATACCAAAAGGAATATTATATCATGATCCATCTATTTTTGCTCCAGCCATGAATTTAACCGAAGCTCGAATGCACTTGATACAAGCAGTGACTATGAATGAACAAGGCATGGATACTCCTGAAAATTGGGCCCATATACAACATAGTTCATCCGATGAAGATTGGGAGACAATCACTATTGAAACTTATCAATATGGATACAATTCAAATAACAAATTACATGAAGAAATCGGAGAATTATGTCAAGCAACCTTCGCCAAAATAGGGATTAGGCTCGAATTAAATGGAATGACTTGGAAAGAATTCCCGGGTAGTTTGTCAGATCATAAATTTCAAATATTTATGTTGGAATGGGAACCAAATTACAACGATCCAAGTAATATTCTCAACGCTTTATTCTTGAGTACATCTAATTATAATTATGTTTCTATCAATAACTCCGTTATTGATACTAAATTGAATGAAGGATTATTTGAATCTAATCCCTCCTTACGCGAAGAAATTTATCATGAACTCCAAAATATGATTGTTGAGTTAGCACCTTGTTCTTTCTTATTTACAAGTAATAAACATTCTGTATATTCTTTTAGTTGCGAGAATCTCGCCCGAAATTCTCTGAATAAAGTGTACTTCTATTTATGGGATTTTACTTATGAAAAAATTCCGGGAAGTTTTCGAAATACACCTCTCATGAATATACTGGCGACATTGTTCTTTTTGTCTCCCGTAATTATATTTCTCACCTTTTATGCTAGAAACATTATCCGGAAAAAATTTTCACAGCCTAACAATATTCAGCAAAAAAGACTTTTAAAAGAAAAAAAGAAAAAAAATAAATATTGTTCTCATTGTGGGGCTCCTTTAAATGTGCCTGATTATTGCTATAATTGTCGAAAGGAGAGTTGAAGGCTTCTTGATGCTAAATCTAGCAAATTAATTGATGTATTGGTTAATCTATTTAAATCACCGTTACATAATTGCGAATGATTTTTTGGGAATCAATCTAATATGTCATTTTTTAATCTCAAAACCAAGATAGAATTTAAGAAAAATGTTTTAAAAAGAGAAAAATGGTGGGGAATCAGAGATTTGAACTCCAGACCTCTTGGTGTTTTGTATTAGCACGAAACGAGCTAAAATCCCAAACCAAGTATCATACCAAGCTAGACTAATTCCCCACGGTTGGTTTGTAACAAAAGAAGTTCTTCAATGATTAAAAAATTATTGGTTTCATTGATGGTGACAGTTTTGCAGTTAGTAATCTGAATCCAATTTAACTTTATATTCTGCGAGTTTTAAGGAATTAGATTATTTAAATACTTAAAAAATTCGAGTAGGAAATCTAATTGATTTTTTGTATTCAGAGAGAAAGGAAAAATTTCCTACCAATTTGACCATTAAATTGTATTTACTTCTAAAAATGCTAAAATCTTTGTTTAACGTAAAGTATTTCTTCCCCATTAGTAATACGTAATATACGATGAAAAGGGATGTAGGTTTCATCCATGAGATCCATACCCATTTTTTCAACTTTAGTGATTTGATTCCAAGTAACCGTATTTTCATCATTGGGGGCACCTCGTGCGCGATAAACAATCTTTATTTGGTCTTTGGTGGGATAGTCGGTCCATTGCAATTTTATAAGAAAATTTCTAATATCAAAGAAGGGCACTGAGGTTCAACTCTTTACTTATGGGTAATTCTAAATTAATCTATTTCTTCCCGACTTAATTATTTTTAGAAATTTCCTCTCCCATGAAATTAAGGGATATTATGAAATGGATCGTTTTTCTTTAGCTAATAATCTAAGATGAAAGCACATAAGAAAAATCCAATTGCTAAGACGCTAAATGCAGTTATAAAGATAAAGAAGGACGAGGGTGGGTCAGGGATTAAGGCAAAATCTTTGGGATTAGCAAGATTATAATATACATCAATTTTTTTCCCAATTTTGAATTGATTCACTATTTGTTCAATTGAATCACAATTTGAAGATGATATCTCACCTTCCGTTCGGTATATTTAGGAAGAATTGTACCCTATTCCAGATACATTATATTGATAGATCACATGTGGACTATACATCGTGGTGTGTGAATTTTGTGAGTCTTTCTTTTTTGATATAATAATTTCAGATTCTCACACGATTCCATTGCAAGTGGGCCATTTTTCGGGAACTTTAGCACGATTGTTGAGAACTGCAAAACAGTCTGCCAATATAATACAAATCTCAGAGAGAATCAGAAAAATTTTAAGGGGATAAACTGTTTTTCGATCCTTCTTTTGGATACATATTTTGATCTACCGATATCTATTGGAGCAGATTAGTGAAATTAAAATTTAATTTAATAATTATTTCGGTTGGATGAGTCTGATGAAAAATCCTAGGAAAATTATAAATTACTTTGATTTGGAATTAAAGTGATGTAAGACTTCTTTTTCATTTTAAGAATCTCGATTGGATTGATTTTTTTCAATTTGAAGAAAAAATTATAGATTTTTCCATTTGATTAGTGAATAAAGGATTATATATAAGATGATGTTTCAATAGAATTATGGATACAGATAACAGTCGATATTTGCTTCTTCGGAGTGTGGGTATTTTAGGAGTTTTCATAATTTTACATTATACCTATGATTGGTCTCAAAATATTGTATTTCATCTTTTCAGCGGAATTGATGAATCTAATTTTCAACATTGGAAGATTGGCTTCTTTAGTTATTGGATTTTTACCGGGATTGAATATCTATTTTTACGGAAACAGCTGGAAAATAAAACGGGATTTCTGTATGCTCATGTAATTGGAGCTCTAATCTTCCCATGGATAACTTTCATTTTCTGGTATACAGTGCCATTAATCGGTCCAATTTCTATTCTGTGGATTGATATAGCATATTCAATAATTGCCTGCTTTTTATCAATTATAGCAGTGAGTTATATCGAACGAGCGTGTAAACAAATGGAATATAATCGAAGTTTGAAGGTCATCCTTTGGATTTTGACTATTATTTTGTGTATTGAGTTTATAGTTTTTTCCTTCAAACTCCCTTGGGCAGATGTTTTCGCAGATCCAACAGTTTAATCTTTTTTACCTACCATAATTTTAATTTTTAATCCATGCTTACCAAATGGGGGATGTTATCACAATATTGTGTTGTTTTTATATTCTGATAAAAGATAATACCAATAATCACACGGAGAGAATGATCATGCTAGGTGGAAAAGGGTTGATTGTGGATGATGACACCGATATTCTAACAATGTTAACCCGTTTATGTAAAAAACTTGGAGTTAATGTAATAACTGCCCAAAATGGTGTCGAAGCGGTTGATATTTTGCTTTCAACTAAAATCAACTTTATTTTAACGGATTTTCATATGCCTGGGATGGATGGGGGAGAAATCGTAAATTTTGTTGAACAGAATTTTCCGGAGATACCCGTGTTTGTAATGACTAGTGATCTGGATGGGCTGAGTGAAAGAATCAAAAAAATGGTGTTTGTAAGGAGAGTTTTTAAAAAACCGTTTCCTATTAGCGCAATTGCCCGTTCGTTAATTGTATTTTCACCAGAATTGATCCATTAAATAAGTGCTTTCGATGGAACACATCAATTATGTTTTCAAATTATCTTACTTTATGTGTTTTGAATAAAAACGATAATATTGAGAGAATTAAATTATGCCAAAAATGCACAAATCACTTTGGATATGTCCGAATTGTAGAAGAACTTTCACCCGAAAGAATCAAAGTCATAGTTGTGAGTTATACTCGATTGAAGATCATCATCTAAATAATATTCCTGTGGAAACTGCGCGATTATTTAGAGATTTTGTTTCCCAAGTACAGAAATTCGGACCGATTTCGGTTGAGTCTTTAAAAAATATAATTGCTTTAAAAA
The DNA here is from genome assembly GCA_025839675.1 of Candidatus Lokiarchaeum ossiferum. GTDB lineage: Archaea > Asgardarchaeota > Lokiarchaeia > Sigyniarchaeales > Promethearchaeaceae > Lokiarchaeum > Lokiarchaeum ossiferum. The sequence continues at coordinate 1,945,723 of CP104013.1, read as the reverse complement.
AACAGTCACAATTTTGCTCCATTAAAATTCAAAAAAAAGCGTTGAAAATAATCTTTCGGCTATTTACCCAGCTATTCAGTTCCCGTTTTACAGCATCATCCCATCAAAAGGATGGAAGATTTTATTATCAACTAAGTATCAGATCTCAAAAAGAGCTGGATGCAGAATTTCTGGAATGGATGCAACTAGCGTATGATGAAAATTAAGTCATAAAAAAAACAAAAACTATTAATTAGTTTGGACTAAATTCGCACTTTTTGGCCTGGAATTTTTGGAAAAAGGCAAATATCTCCTATATTTGATTTTTTAAGTATATATCGTAAAAATCGTTCTAATCCTAGACCTCCTCCCGCGCTAGAGGTCAGTTTCCCTTCTTTTGCTGCTTTTAAGTAGAAGTCAAAAATCTGGGGATCTTGGTTGCGTTCCTTAATTTTTCTTAGAAGGATCTTATATTCATAATCCCGTTCTCCTCCCGAAAGGGCTTCATTGAAACCGTAAGGATAAAATAAATCATAGTTGATGTAATGTCCTTTACGTTCAGGATCTTCTTTATCATAAAATTCACGAGTATAGTCCATAATCCAGAAAAAATCTGTTGAAGTGGAAGACATTATTTGTTCAAAATCATCCCCAAATTGTTCCCTTAAGTTAAAACTGTTATACACTCGAAATGGTTTGGAGGGTATTTTTAATCTTGACTCAAAAATTGCGACTTCGTCAGAACATTTTTGTTTAATGTGAATTAAGGTAGCGATGATAAGATCTTCCATGAAATCCATAAAATCTTGGGTGGAAGCTCCCCGCAATTCAATATCTACTTGAGAGAATTCAAAGAGATGTCGTCCAGATTGTTGCATCGTTTCTTTTTCCAACCTGACATTTGGTGACATTATATAAATACCAGGACCTGATGTGGCACCAATGGCGAGTTGTTTATGAAAAATCATACTCTTTGTTAATTGAAATTTTTGTTCTCCGTAAGTGATGCTCGCATCATAGACTGAATGATTCAAGGGATCTGTTATTGGAGATAAGATAACTGGCATGAGTTGAACCAATTTCTTCTCATAGAGAAAATCATGGATTGATTTTAGCATTTCTGTCTGAATTTTCAGCAATGCCATTAAACGGGTATCATCATATGTAAATGAACTTCTTGTAGTTTCTATTTCTAACATGGGGTTAACCTTTCTTGGTTATATGATATTCCTAGAAAGTCATTGTATTAAGATTAATCATCCCAATAATTGTGGAACAGTTGTTCATAATTTCAAATAATTCATAATAAATTGGGATGAATATTCCATTCCGATTTTTATTTCATAAATGAAAATGATAAATATTCGTAAATTGAAGTTTATAATTAACATAATTGTTTAGAATAAATTAAAAGCCTGCATAATGTGCTCTAAAGTTAAAAAATTCGAAATAAAGTTCTTCTTTTTTACCTACAGCAATAAGCTAAATTTGTTTTTAACCCTTTTTTTATGAAATATGGAAAAAATATCCATTTTTTTAAATTTTACCGAATATAAGTATAAAATATGAATTATAAGCTTGATACAAAGGATATTGATATAATTGCTGTCCTCCAACAAGATGCTAGCCTTTCTATTGCAAAAATTGCAGAAAGGACTAATTTACCTTCAACTACGGTACATAATCGTATCAAAAAGTTACGAGAACATAAGATTATCAAAAATTATACCGTGAATTTGGATAAAGATCAAATTTCAGGAAATATCATTGCCTATATTTTGATTAAAGTATTTCAAGCAAATCAGCGGGATATCGTACATCACTTATTAAAACGCCCTGAAGTTGAAGAAGCATCAATAATTACGGGCGATACAGATATAATCGTTAAGTTTCGAGTTCATTCCATCCATGAACTTGATCGTTTTATAATTGATGATTTGCGAAATATTCCTGGGATACAAGCTTCTAAAACTATGATTTCTCTGGAAACCTATGAAAAATGAATATAATTTTTGAAATTCGATTTTTTTCATTAACATATTTTTAATATTAGATAAATAAGCAAAGAATATGAAAAAAAATGAAATTTAAAACCGAATCTATTAAAATAAAAAATTCAGAGATATTGTTTTGAACTGAGTCAAATAATTCAAATTATGATGTTTTTTATTGCAAAATTACTATAATAAAATTGTAGTATTCAAAACAAAGTTGGAAGAATTTTTTGATGGTGAACCACGAGTTGGACTTAGATCCGTTATCCCACACATTACCAGAACGTTATAGGGATGGAAATTCTCCCGATTATCTCACAATTTTTCCGGAATTACTTGATGGAGCGATATTGGCTCATCGTCACAAGAATTTAATTTTATATCAAAAATTCGAAACTGAAATTTTAAAAATACAAAATAGAATTCTCCAATCGGTGGACGATGAAATTGCTAAAGCACTCTCTGAGGAATTGCTAAATAAGACTGATGTACAAATTGCGATCCTTGAAAATTCGCTTACCCAAATTAAACAGCTTAAATCTATGATTGAAGAGAAGTTACATTTAGAATTTAAAGAAGGAAAATTAGTTAGTTATCCTATTCCAATTACCATTCAATCTCAAATCCAATTGAAGAATGAAGAAAAGAATATTCTCTCTCTCTTAAAATCCGCTCATGCTGAACATTCAGCGAAATTTCATGAGCATATTGGTTTTATTCGGCAACGTTTGGATAATCTAGTAACTGCTAATCGTGCTAAAATTGAAAAGAGTGAAGAAATTCAAGAATCCACCTTTGAAGAATTATTTTTAAAAAATAAACCCAAATTTAAATAAATATCAGAGCTCATATAGATACATATAGAAAGTGGGTTTCTGAGGTTGGATACTTATGAAAAATACTAAACGACTTTTCCTCATTTTTAGTATCTATATTACAAGTTTCGCGTGTTTTTCATTGGTAACCGTTAATTCAACCCGAATTCAAGGTGAGGAAACTCCTCAAAAAATTTTTTCGGCAAGTAGTTATGATTTTGATTATTCTAATAAATTTAATTTTTCTGCTGAAGAGCATATCTTAAATCAATATCCATGGCAAAAATATAACTCAGAATTAATTTTTCCTATTCCTGAAGAGTTTGATCATTTTGATGGAACTGTGATTTTTGAATGTCAGAATAAGTCTATTATACCTCCCGTTTTTTATGAGGGAGATGAGAATGCTTTAACTAACAATTATAAGTATTCGCAAGCATGGCAAACTGACTACGCTTCTTCCATACTTGACTTTTCTTTGTATATGGAGAAAGATAAAGCCGATTCAGAATTTCTATTTAATATCCGTGAGGGTAGCAAAACAGGTACGGTAGTATTCAGTGAAAGTACTATATTTACATCAAAAGGGTGGAACACCTTTACTCCTTCAGTACCCATCTTTCTAAATCCAGGTAAATATTATTTAGAGTATCACTCCACAATGGGAGAAAGTTATTTGAAGTCTTGTGGTGGTGGAAATAATGAATCTGAAACCTGGTATAATGATGGGGCAAACTGGATTTCATGTGGTTATGATATTTCCATGAGAATCAATTTAACGCAATTTTTGTCACCCGAAGATATTGATTTACATCTCGGTTCTCACAAGATTGTCAACTATCTCTCGAATTATGGAAAAGTTGATTTAGCGTTTAATTTAGATGATATCCCAAATGATCTTATTATAACAGATAACTCTTCGAGTAATATCTTGATTAATTACATGATGGATGTGAATTATTCTCGAATAGAGCCAATAGAATACGAAATCACTCAGCGAGTAAATGATTTTCAATGGAATTTGTCATTTTCAGAATTACCCGCCGGTTTTTCAATTCAATCATATAGAAAGCTAATTTATGGAATGCAAAGTGATTATACAAATATTGAGCTGTGGGATGGAAATTCTTCCGTTGCCTATGAAATTTCATCATCAAATCTTCTAGTTTCGGATTTTCCAAGTCAGAATTTGAATTTTTTAAGTCCAAACTATATTGCTCAAGCATCAGTTCCAAGTTCTATCATTCTAGGAGAAGTAGTGAAAATTGTAGTGGACTGCTATGCAGTAGGGGATATCTCGTTATTTTTAAATAATCTTAATTTTTTACAGCCTTTACAATCTTTTCAAGACGTTCAAAGTTGTGAGTATGATTGGTATATAGATCCATACGAAGTGAATGATGTTCTTTCTATCGATATAGTGTACTATGGAGAGAATGAACTTGGTATTTTGAGTTTACCTCTATCTTTACTCCTAAAAGGCAATCTTATCGCACAAAATTACTTCACACCTGCGTTTGAAACCCTAGAAATCGTATGTCTATACCAAGATTATTATTCAAAAATTCCCATAGAAAATGCAGAAGTAGTTCTAACCATTAACGAAGTTCAAGCTCAGATGGTTGATATCGGGGATGGTTGGTATAGTTTTAATCTGGATCTAAATAAATATGGATTTCTCCCTGGAAATCATTCCTTAAAAATAGAAGCAACTAAAGATGGATTTTCTTCAATAGAATATCTAAGAAACCTTCAAATTTTGAAAAATGATGTGAATATAGACATAGTATTGACCAATTCTAAATTGAAACCGGGGGATACTTTACTATACTCCATTTTGATGCAAGAAAATTTGACTCAAAACACTTTACGCCGTCCGATATCGATTAAAGTTCAAATGCATGCTCTAAATGAAATGGGTGCTTTGCAAACCGTTTATGATGAGAATTTTGATGGTCTTATTTCTTCTTTGAATCTAAATTGGACCAGTCCCACTGATCTTCAAGAAAATCACTATTCTATAACTGTTGAGGTTATTAGTGATTATTATCAAGGCGCCAAAACTTTTTCAAATGCTTTTCAAACCATCGAACCACTTCCATGGTATCTTTATCTATTTGTGGTGGCCGGTGCTGTATCTGTTGGTGGTTTTTCATTCTTCTTCTATTGCGAAAAGGTGAAAAAATCAGTTCTTGGAGTAATTACGTTGCATGACAATGGGATGCCTTTAGCTCATCAATTTTCCGAAATGATTGTACAGGAGGATATAATTCTCGTTTCTGCGGCATTTACGGGAATTTTATCCATTATAAAAGAGATAACGGGATCGCATACTCGAGTTATTGAAATCGATGGGGGTTATCTCAATATTACCAAAGAAAATGGGTTTTGGCTCATTTTACTTTCACGGATGCATCCACGTTTCATTGAGTCAACCATTCTAAAATTTATTAATTCCTTTAAAGAAAAATATATCACTGAAGAAATTTTGGCCGCTACAATGCCCATTCAGGTGGATTTCAATCAATTATTAGAACAATATTTTCATACCAAATTTTTAAACCCGCAAATTAAAGCAGAACAGGTATCAGAAGAAAACGTTTCACTTCCTGAGAATTTTGGTCCGAATGATGGTTTAAGTCCTTCTATTCCTTCAGATGCTGATCTCGAATGAAATCTTTCCTTTAAATTCAAAATTTATTTTATGAAAAATATTTAGCGGAAAAGTACAGTTATATTTTTATGATTAAGCAATTTATCATTGAAGATGCAGCCCTCGCTCAGAAGATGGATTCAATATCTACTCATTTAACATCTGAGTGGATCGATGAATTGGCAAAAAATATCATTGCCTCAACTTTCCCCCTTGAAAAAAAGCGAGATTTATTTGCCTCTGCGTTTCATCTTGTGGAACATGAAGACATATTAGAAGGTATTTTAAACCTCTGGGCGATAGCACTTATGCTAGAACATACCGAAACTCCGTTTACCATGAAAATTGACGCTGTTCGACAATTGTTGAAAGACTCAACGGTTACCGATGATATGTTAAATGAATGGGTTCGTTATGTTTGGTTAGATGCTACGGGGATTGATGATGATATGTTGTCTTTTTTGGCAGTAGATGTCCGAAATCATGCCAAAACTCGCTTAGATCCAGATTTGTTAGAATATCTGAACTCACCAAAATTCTACTAATGAAATTTGAAAACAACACTGTAGATAGATTTAATCGTCAATTAAGCAATTCTTCTTAGATTGCGAAAATTATAAAAATACATTTCCCACAAAGCAATGTATGCAAGCTCTCATGTTTGATTTTAAGATGTGGAAAGTTATTTTGAAAAAAATCCATTTAGGTTCTTCATTTCTTTTAACCAAGTATTCTCGTGCTTGGAAAGTTCCTGAAATAAGTCATCCGACTCAAATTCGAGTCAAATCCCTTTTAGGAGGGATATGTACTTCTGATTTGCATCAGATTGATCTAAATGTTTCACTTTACGAGAGCATTCTTGCGTCTCCTCAAAATCCTTTTCCTCTGGGTCATGAAGTAGTAGGAGTTATCGATGAAATTGGCAAAGAAGTCACTTCTTTTTCTCTTGGTGATAGAGTTGTTTATACTCCAATCGCCTCGTGCAATTCCTATGGTTTACCTCTTTGCCCAAGTTGTCAAAATAATAATCCTCAAGCTTGTTTATGCATAGCTGGTAATAGCATGGATCATGAAATCTCGCTTCCTTATCGAAAAACTCATTCCTTTGGAGGATTTGGGGGAGGTGGATTTAGTGAATTTTTTTTGGGATTTCAAGAACAAATGTTCAAAATTCCGCAAATCATTCCTGATGAGCATGCTGTTTTGGTTGAACCACTGGCTGTTGCTATACATGCTGTATTAGATTCACCTCCACAAAGAAGTGATACTGCTGTTGTAATCGGTGCCGGTATCATTGGTTTAATGATTATTCTTGTTTTAAAACATTTTTTTCCAAAGGTCGCCATTATCTCTCTCGCTAGATATGCATTTCAAGCAGAAAAAGCTCGATTGATGGGTGCATCTCATGTCATCCAAGAACGAGATCTTTCTAAGAGAAAAAAACAAATCGCCAATATTACCCAAGGGACAATATTTAAGCCTACGCTTTCCCCTGCAGTTCTCTATGGTGAAAAAGGTCCTGATATGATCTATGATTGTGTTGCCAGCGAGAAAACTGTAAATGAGTCTTTGTCCATGATCAAGCATCATGGTACAATTGTCTTCATTGGAATGGGTTTTACAGTTACAAAGCACATTGATTGGTCTCTTCAAATTCATAAAGAAATTATTATAAGAGGTGCTTTTGTGCATGGTATTGAAGCTTTCCAAAATGAGACAAAACCAGCATTTGAATGGGCAATCGATCTATTATCACTTTATACGCAAAAATTTACAGGTTTAGTGACACATTTTTATAAAATAGCCGATTATAAGAAAGCAATCGCGGTAGCTCGTACTAAAGGAAAGAATCAAGCAATTAAAGTGGTGTTTGATTTTCGGTAATTTTTTCATCTTCCGACAAAAATCTAAAAAATCATTTTACTCGTCGACTTCAAAAAAAAAAAGATCCTTATTAGATATGATCTAAAAAATGGTTATGCTTGATTATGAGGTCCTATTGCTTCCCGAATGGTTTGCTCTCCAGAAAAACCCTCCTATTTCCCTTTCTAATATCCCATCGTTACGTTTATTTGGTTCTTTTTTAAATGAACATTCATTGCAAATGGCGTGGCATCTTACTTCCCTTGATAATAGGGAAGTTTTAGGTCTTTTAGATCGAGAAAACCATTTTCATTCCGTTCCCTCAAGGACAATTCAATTGATATTTTTTCCGATTAGTAGAACCTTCAATATAAATGTAAGTATTAAGCAATCTCTTATCAATCTTCTCGAGAATCATCCGCGAGAAGATAAAAATCTTCCCGATTTCAACAATCTCATTTGCGAAGCAAGTTCTGAGGTGGAAAAATCCCAACAAGAATTTATTAATCTCTATTTTAACGAAAATATTTCCAATGAAGAAAGTCCTGAATTTGAGTTTCGAGTGAATAAATTTCTATTTGGTGCTTTAACTGCCCATTACTTGGAAATTATTCGTATTTTTCCTCAAATCGAAATAAGAAATCATAAATATTCTGGGATTCCTATGAATTTTTCCATGGATGATTTTTTAAACAAAATTCTTTTAACTGAATTAAAATCAATCCATCTTCAAGCTTGAAAAGCCAAAGTCGGAAGAATCATAAAAGAAAAGAATGGAGCCAATGGTGAGAGTTGAACTCACGGCCACCTGATTACAAGTCAGGCGCTATAACCACTAAGCCACACTGGCAATTTTTTTAGTTTTTTCTTGATTTCTGCATCATTTATTGTAGAGATGTATTAATCAACCATAATTGATGAAGAACAATATTTTTAGTTTCACTTAAGATTAAAAATTTTCGATTTTTCAAATAGGAAACCAAATCGGTCAGTGAGTGTACCAATTAAAAATTTCCTTATTTTACTTCCAAAGCAATTGATATATAAGTTGCGAATTCATGTTTTGATTAAGTAAAAAAGCATTACTGATATTCCCATTTCACCTTGAGTTAATTCTCCATGTCAAATATTATAATTCGATCAAAAAAAGCATCTCTTGCATTAGTTCTATCACTTTTATGTGTAAGTTTTCTTTTTAATGCTGAAAATTCGAATGTTGCATTTGTATCTGCCATAGATTCAACTATAATTGATGAGATGATGGGAGAAGTTGCAACCAAGGTTAAATCTGAGATAAGTGAATCGTGGTATGATGTTAATTATACAATGCTATTGATTACTCCCAATATTTCTGATTATATTGTTGCGGCTGAAGAATTTGCAGCATGGAAATCTTCTCGAGGGATTCCTTCTCTGGTAGTATCTAATTTTTCTGCGTATGAAGGGCGTGATATTCCCGAAAAGATTCGAAATGCTATAATTTCCTATTATGAAATCTATCCCATTGAATGGATCCTGTTGATGGGTGATACAGATTTAATTCCAATCCGCTATGTTTATAATCCCGATACGCCCCTTGTAAAAGATAATGAGAACTTTGGTTCAGAGTATTTAAAACCCACAGATTTCTATTACGCCGATTTAACGGGTAATTGGAATATCGATGGGGATGAATATTGGGGTGAACATTGGGAATGGAATGGCAGCACGAAAGTAGGGGAAAAAGAGTTAGATTATGATCCTGAAGTGTATGTAGGGCGATTCCCCGCCAACACTATAAGTGAATTGAATAGTATCATTGACAAAACAATCTTTTATGAGAATGGATCGAATGCAGGAGATTGGATGGGGAGATATGTGAGTATTTCCGGCCTTTCCAATGGACCAAATCCTGAAGAAGGTGATCCTGATGGGGAACACGAGGGTGTGGTCAGTCAATATATTATTGATAATCTAATTGAAGGAAACATGGATTGGGTTCATTATTATGAAAATTCTTATTATACTCCTATTGAGGATTCGAGGGTCAGTATTTTGACCAAGACCAAAGCTTTAACTGCCATTAATAATGGGGCTTCAATCCTAGCTTATGCTGGTCATGGGAGTGCGTCTGCATTTTCTGCGAAATATGCTTTAAGCTCAAGCGATGTTTCAAGTCTCACAAATTATGGCAGGTATTCAATGATATATGCCGATGCATGTTCCACAAATAGATTTGATGGGGATACATTAGGTGAAGAATTTGTCCTTTCACAGGGTAATGCTGGGATCGGTTATATTGGAGCACTTCGTCTATCATGGTACTATCCTGGAGATGTGGATTTAGAGTATGATAATCGGGCTCTATTTAAACTTTTTATGCGAGAGATGTTTGAAAATGGGCATTATCAACAAGGAAAAGCGTTATATGAATCAAAATGGGCGTACGCAAACAGTGAATGGTTTTTAGATGCAGAAAGCAATTATAATTTTTCCTATTTTGAAATGGAACGAAAATCTTTACTTACGTATGCATTAGTTGGAGATCCGAGTGTGGATATTTACACGTCCTCCCCAACCGCAATTTCACCCCTCTTGGCTCTTGGAGATCAAGTCTATGAAGGAGGAAAATATTCATTCCAGCTTACTGACCAGAATGGAGATATCGTCCCCAACGCCACCTTAACATTATTTTCTGACAATAAATATTTTCAAGTAAAGGGAGGGAAAGATGGAGTTGTTTCCTTCTTCTTACCTCATGGCCAATTTTCATTAAACTATTCCATTTTTGCCCATAATTTTATTCCTGTGTTTGGATCTTTTGATGTGCTTTTAGATGATATCACTCCTAAAATTAGTTCTATTGAGATTTTTCCTCAAAATCCTACCGTATCAGATAAAATAACAATTACTGCTACCTTGGATGATAGCGGGGTGGGGGTTTGTAGGGGATATTTAGTGTTTAGTAATTCTGAGTTTGCTAACTATACGCTCTATGAAATGGAATCCATTAATTTTTCCCGCAATTTTGGTATAGAATTACCATTACTTGACTATGGCACGTATCAGTATGGGATAATTGCATACGATTATATGAATCATGGAAATACTACATTTTATTCTCTTCAAGAGTACAATTTTAAAATTAAAACCCCCTTACAATTCTATATATTATCTATTTTGAATTTTAGTGTTGTTGCAATGGGAATTGCGGCTTTTGTTTCTATTAATCTTTTCAGAAAAAAGAAAAAATTAACTGAATTAACATTAGAACTTTCATTTGATGATATTCTTTCTGATCAATTTGAAGAAGTGGTCAAAAATTTCTCTAGGAACGATTAAAATCAAAGTGATTAGTATTAATTAATGATTGTGCATTAGGGATTAGTGAAATTTCATGTTATATCGACTACGAAAATATCTTCCGCAATTTTTGGAAATGTTTATTTTTATAATTATTATTGCTATTAGCATTCTGTTGTACACTTTAGTGTCGGAATTGGTTGGTATACTTACCATTGGTGGAATGTTACTAATTATGCTTTTCTATTATCTGGTCTCGAGTCCGGGGTCAATAAATCGTTTGAAATATAATCCTTTAATGAAAATTTTGTTGAAATTTCAAATTGCTCGCGAAGAAGAAATCATCAAAAATATTGATTGGTCTGAACAAAAACTCCATAAAGCAATGTACAGTTTATCTAAAACGTGGCAATATGGTCCCATGGTGATTTATATTAAACCATATTATCTATTTCTAAACGAAAATCTCATAGTTACCATTTTAAAAAAAATGATTCCGATTTCTCAGCAAACTACTCCCAATTTTCAACCCCTAATAAAATCGCTTGTGGCAACTATTCCGTTCAACTCACGCCAAGAAGTTGAAAAAGTTATTACAAAACTCCGAGAATTACCCGAATTTAAGAAAAATCTCTAAAAAAAAGATTGAAAGGATTTTCCACGAATTAAAAAAAACTTGACAATTTCTTAATTCCTTGAATTTCCTCGTAATTAATGCCCAAAGCGTCTAGAACTTGTTCGAAAGTGCTCCTTACCATTTCTTTATACTTTTTATAATCGATATCAGCTAATGTTGCTAAGGAAACGGGTTTTACTCCTGCTTGACTTCTCGTTTTTACATATGTGATGAAGGTTCCTCGTTCGAGTTTCTTTTGTTCCTGTTCGGGAAGCATTTGTGCCGCTTTTACATGTTGGGGGATCGCTTTCGTGTATGCAGAGATCCCTTTTTTCAGTGCAGTCATAATTCCATAATCTTTTATGTCAAATCCGCCCTTTTCTTTTGTTTTACCAATTAATCGATTTGTTTGTTTAATGATTTGAATTATTTCTTCACGATTGGCTTTAAAGGATTCATCATCTGTGATTTTGGTTAAAACTGTTTGAACATCATTGAAGCGTTTTTTTATAAATTCGGGAGTATTGTGCTTCTTTGCCATGAGTCCTTTTAAATCGACTTGTTTACCCCCCTGACGCACTCCTATGTAGTTTTTTTTCCTTCCAGATAGAGCCAGAAATTGATAGGTTTTTTCCAATTCCAAATCTAAATCGAGTTTTTCTTCTGACCACTTTACTAATTCTTTTATTTGTTTTTCTGTCGGTTGCAAAAGAAAAACAGAATCTGTATCACCATACAATACTTTGACTCCCATTTCTTCCGATTTATCTATGGTTTTTTGAATGGAATACCGTCCAATGTTTGTGGTTGATTCGGCAACCGGAAGGTAGTAAAAAGGAAACACTGGACTCCCAAACACACCGTAAGATCCGTTTATAAACACCTTTAGTGCAGCAGCCATTACTTTTGCAGTATGGCGTTCATTTTCTGCAACATTTTTGTTGTTTGAGAGGGATTTAAACCATTTTACTCGTACATCCCGAAGGAAACCAACAACGTATGCAAAAATACCCATTCGTTTAGTACATGTATAATATGGAGAATCGGGAAGAAAATTATCTTCACATTCTGGATGGTGGCAATTAATTGTCTCATATGACAGATTTCGCGTTTTAATTATCGAAGGATACAAACTCGAAAAATCCAATACTCCTACATTATAATGGGCCCCCGGAACTGGATCTATTACATAGGCTCCCTGAAATTTTTCTGTTTTATTACGTGAAAATTTTCCTCGTCGTTCTAATTCACTCATCCGTGGAATTAAGTAATTTTTTCGCTTGTGTTCAGAATATATCAGAGAACGGATCCATGCAGAAATTTGCAACCTGAACGTATCTTGCATGGGTAATCGAGTGATCCGCATAATAACTATCAACAAATTCCACATCAAATTATTATTAAATGTTGTGAGTTCTAAAGTTAGCATGGAATCCATCAAGTTATAATGGATCAAATCGGCGAGAGTCATTTTTCCAATTAGTACCCCTTCATGTTTCACCTTTCCCTCACCAAGTAACGCAGAAGCTACTGCTTCAAGTGAATTTTTAAGATAAGCGCCTCCAAAAGCGTATCCTTTAATACTTCGATTTGCAAAAAATTGGAAAATATCAATGTGGATTGCATGCTTATAATCGGTATTATGTGTAACCATTCCACCACCGCGTGAAACATAAATGGGGTTTATTTTTTCACTAATTTTCATGCGTCGGGCGCGGTGATATAGATAAGTATTATCAAAATTATCTCCATTGAAAGTTAGAATTATGGGATAATCCCAGAATAAGCGGAAGGTTTCTTTTAGCAATTCTCTTTCATCTTTAAAAAATTTGACTACTGCATCTTGGGGAAAATCTTCTGGAACAGTTCCAATTTCAACATCATCCCGATCCAAACAATAAACTTGTTTAAGTCCATCTGTAGCAGCAAAGGATACACTAATAACTTTGAATTTTGCGAGCATCGGATCGGGTAGGGTTCCGTCAGGGGTTTCTTCTACCTCAATGTCGTATGCTAAACGTTTAACTTCGCCTGGAGGTGCAGAAAAAACCGGTTGGTAGACCTTTGCCATTTCTTGAATTTCTTCAGGAGCGGTTTTAAATACCTCAAAGAGTTCTTGTTGTAGGATTGGATCAATTTCAGGTTCTAATGGTGATACTATCCCTTTCTCGATTTTATACGGCATTCCTGGAATTAATTCATTGTCATAAATAAAATTGTGATGGTATCGAATTCTGGATTCCCATGCACCCCCAAGTATTTCCCGAATACCATTAGCACCCCCAATATGGGATGGTGCATCTCCATAGATTTTTGTTAACTCAATTTCTTTATCTTCTAATAAATCATATTTTTTCACAGTTTCGAGATGGTCAAATCCCTCTAAATCAATCAGATCTAGATTCTGGGATAGTTCATCTTCAGAATCTTTGTGATAACAATATGATTGATGCTTGGTAGTATCAATCCAGATTTTAATTTTTTGATCTTTAGTGTCATAAAATTTTGCAAACGCCTTATTCTGACCTCCGTCGTAATCCACGGTTAGGAGGATGCCTTTTTCCATATCTTGAATTATTTCATCCGCTTTCTGCAAGATCCGAAGATGCCATGATTTTTGTGCTTCTCGACTCTCTCTTTCTAATTCAAAATCATATTGAGAATCTCCTATCGGGGCTGAATTCGGTTCAAAAAAGACTTTTTGAAGCATATCTTCTTCTTTTATTACCTTATCACGTACGATGGATTTTTCTTGAAGGTGGGGTTTTTTTTTGCTCTTCGTAGCATTTTTAAAATCCTTGGTAGATGCCGGATTATCTTTTTTTTGTTCTGTAATTGAAGAAGTGGATTTAGATACTGGTTTGTTTGAATTTGATTTATCATTTTTAGTTAAATGGGTTATTTTTTGTGAAGATTTTTTTTTTTTTGAACCTGAAGAAGGAGTCATAAATTGATTCAAATTGGTAAATCCTTTCGGTGGGGTTTTTTTTTTTTTTTTTGGATCACTGGGCATAAAATCGACCTATTTTTTCTACTAAGTACATGTGTTTGATTATAATGAATTAAATTCCCTCGTAGTGTTAGATTAATAAATCATTCAAAATGTATTTTGACCAAGATTAATCTTCAGTTTCATCAAGATTAGTCCACTTTTAATCAATAAAATCTTGATTGGCGCGTTTTTTTCTGTTTCTTGGATATACTAAAAGAATTCGGAAGGTATTAACCCAAGCTATAGACTTGCGATTTTTAGAAGTAAAAAATTCTAATCCATCCTTTTCTCCATGGAAAGGATACATATTTATCTAATCCTAACTAATCGGGTAGTAATACTCGGAATAGTATTACTTCTTGAGATTGGTTTTTATTTGAGCACGAATTTCCCTAAATTACGCGAAAAACTTAAAAAAACTATTTTTAAGGAATACTCAGAGTCAAAATATAGTTTCTTTAGTTTTTTTAGAAAAATAAGAAATAAAGTGATTTTAATGACACGTGAAGTAGTAATTGTTAGTGCCTGTCGAACTCCTATTGGAGCTTTTGGTGGGTCGTTAAAAAAAGTGCAAACACCTCATCTTGGGGCCGCAGTGATGACCGAAGCTATTAAACGGGCAGAAATTGATCCGAATATTTTGCAAGACGTACGGTTTGGATGTTGTTTAGAGCCTGTTGATGCATTGAATGTTGCTAGAGTATCGGCTTTATTAGCGGGAATTCCCAATACTATTCCTGCGGTGACAATCAATCGTGTATGTATAAGTGGAATGGAAGCAACGATGTCTGGTGTTTGGCAAATTCAATCTGGTGTTTCTGATGTTGTTTTGGTGGGTGGGATGGAATCTATGTCTAACGTTCCATATGTTGTTGAAGAAGCTCGATGGGGTTGCCGACTACAAGATAAAACATTTAAGGATGGGTTGATCCATGGATTACATGCAGGAAGTCATTTTGTAAAATATCCTAATGACGGTGCCATTGAATGGGCTCGTGGAAAACCATATATTATGGGATTAACCGCCGAATTTCTCGCTCAAAAATTCAATTTTACTCGAGAAGAACAAGATGAAGTAGCTCTTCGTTCACACAATGAAGCTGAAAGAGCAAATGTAGAAGGTATCTTTGATGATGAAATGGTGCCTATTACTGTTAAAGATAGACGGAAAGGTGAAATTATTGTTAGCAAGGATGAACATTTCCAACCTAGACTAACCATGGAAAAACTCGCCAAACTGCGTCCTGCTTTTATTCCAAAAACGGGCACGGTTACTGCTGGCAATGCTTCTGGAATCAATGATGGGGCTGCTGCAATGGTCATTATGGCAGCGGATAAAGCAAAAGAACTTGGACTAAAACCTTTGGCTCGATTTGGTGGTTTTGGAATGGGAGGTTGTGAGCCTGAACACATGGGATTGAGTCCAGTTCCGGCAACAAAGAATTTGTTAGCACGCACCGGCATGAATTTAAGCGATTTTGAACGAATCGAAATCAATGAAGCCTTCGCTTCTCAATATTTAGCTTGTGAACGAGAATTAGGATTGAATCGGGAAGTAACTAATGTTCATGGATCTGGAATAGGGTTAGGTCATCCTGTAGGTTGTACAGGGGCAAGAATTATGGTTACTCTTCTATATGAATTAATTCATTCTGGTAATACCAAAGGATTGGCCACACTTTGTGGTGGCGGTGGTGTTTCAGAAGCTGTGTATTTAGAACGCCTTTAATTCCCCTTTTTTTTATTTTTCTTGTTAGTTCTAAATGGAAATTATTTTTTAGTATCCCCAACTTATGTAGATATCGGATGAATGAAACAAAGGCTAATCATGAAATAGTTCAAAAAGTTCTTGATTCGGAAAAATTTATTTTATTGGGTAAAATGGCTTCGGGAGTCGCCCACGAAATTAATAATCCTGTAATGATTATACAAAACTATATTTCGTTGATATTAGAGGATATTCAAGAACATGGGTCTCTTACCTTAACATCTGCTTCTGAACATTATGATAGTCTGCAAGAAATTCTCTCGGAATGCCAACGGGTGGCGAAAATTACTAAAAATCTTCTTGATTTTTCACGCCCCAGTTCTAAGACTCCAAAAAGTTGTAATTTAGAAGAGATCTTATTGGGTGTTTTGAAGTTAATGGACCCGATCATTATCAAATCTCAAATTCAAATTCGAATGGAATCTGAAGCCAAATTTTCACATTCCTTCGTAAGACGCGATGAAATTCAGCAAGTATTTATGAATATTTTAGATAATGCCATTTATTCTCTTCGAAAGAAATATACAGATACGCAATATAATGAAGACAAGAAACTTGTGAAAATTAAGATTAGAAATGAAGTTATTTCCCATGGATCCATGGAAAAAACGTACGTAGTGATTGATTTTCATGATGATGGATTAGGTGTATCTGCTAAAATAAGTGATCAGATATTTAATCCGTTCTTTACTACCAAAAAAACTAAAGAAATTCTCCCGGAAGATGAGAAATATCAAGGTTTAGGCTTGGGATTATCGTATTGCCAAACGATTTTAGATGTTTATGAAGGATTTCTAAAATTTGAATCGGAAGAAAATCAATTTGCATGTTTTCACGTGTACCTTTTGGCAGATCAAACCCAAATCCCTGAAACGATAGGAGAAAACGATTTAGTGACCTTTTGAGAATGAAATTTTTTCATATCCATTCAAAATATCTCCTTTTTGTCCAAAATATTCGATGATGCGTCTATTTGGGTTGATTTCATAGGATATCGAACTAGTGACCTCCATTACGCGGGTAGATTTATCGAAAATGTATTGTGAGTATATGGGGTATTCCAAAATCTCTTGTTCAATTATATTCTCATAATAATTGGCTCCAAAATGTCCTGGACCTTCAAATTCCACAATCCAATTCACAAAAGGATGAAATGGATCTCTAAACTGAATTCCACAATGTTGCACGTTCAGATTGACATCGATTGCATTTATCATATTTTTTTCTTGATCCAAAAACATCTGTAAATTGTTCCAATTTGTGGTAATTTCTTGCTCATAATTTTTTGGTTCCGCTAAGAAATGTTTAAAGCTTTTCCATGAAGAATTGTTTCTCAAATCGAGATAATCGTAAATGATATTGTTGCTAAATTGAACTTTTTTATTATCAAACCAAACATGCATGGTGGAAGAAGCGAAAATTGGTTTTAAATTTGGATATTCCTTCATCGTTTTTGATAAGTCATTTTGAAAGAAAAAAGCTCTCTCCAACCAGAATAAGATATCAAAAAAAATGATTTCTGGAAAGACGGCAGAAGTTATTTTGAAAATTAGAAATTAAATAAAATTGGTCATAGACCATCATGATGTTGAGGGCTATTTAGGGGCACTGGATTTCTTTTTTCGTTTCCCAAAATACGATCTCGGTTTCTTTGTTTTTGAACTCTTTTTTGCCTTGTAAGGCTTTCCTTTGGAAGTTTTCCTTGGATTTCTCTTTTGATATGGCGTTCTTCGACTATATCGGCCTCTTTTTTGTTCCAAGGGTTCCATTTCGGTCTTAATCATGCGTCCAATCCATTCTTGTTCCGCTTCTTGTTCCCATTTGGTATGCCATTTTTCGAAACCTGATTTCACGTACACTTTTCGACGTGGAAAATCCTTAGTGATCCAATGAAAAATCGCAAAGAATCGCTTTTTTCCACTCTCGACGGAGACTTTATGTTGCGGGACCCCAAATTCTTCGATGATGTGATCTAAATACGTTTGTTCGACCATATCTTGCAAATATCCTTCAATTTTCGCATCTTGATAATTATATTCTTCTTCTTTTAAGAAAACTCGTGCTTCATCAAAACAAGGGCCGGTACAAAGGTAAATATCTTCAGTTTTGGGAATTTTCATTTCCTCAAAAGTATCAATGAAAAGCTGGCGAATGTAATTCTTTGTGGTGGTATTGAAATCAGACGATTGATATAATTCAAGGGGCACTTCTTTCTTAACAAGTTCGTTGGTTTCGCGTCTCCAAAATAAAATAAAGGCAGATCCAATCAAATCTCCCGTGCCGCTATCATCAATTTCTATGGTCATAAGTATACGTCAAAAAACTCAAAATCGGAAATAAGGGTTTCATTACATTTTTTTGACAGACTTTTTTATCATAAATACTTTTAAAGAACTTCTCTTTATAGGAAGTGAAATGATTCAGTGTGAAATAATCTTGACGGGAAATGAATTACTTGTTGGGAAAATTGCTGATACTAATGGAAAATGGATTATTGATCAAATTGTTCCTTTGGGGATTCAAGTATCACAGATCACTATCATTCCAGATAATTTGGAGATCATTTCATCTACTTTTCGAAGTGCTCTTGATCGAAAACCTAATTATATTTTTGTTTCAGGTGGTTTGGGGCCTACTTTTGATGATATGACTATTCTTGGTATATCAAATGTGTTATATCCTCCTTTAAATCTTATAGAGAATAAACAATCAGTTTTAATGATGAAAGAGAGATATGAAACACGATATCCTGACCTTTCATTTGACAAATTGATTCAAGAACGTCCTTACTTATTAAAAATGGCAATGATGCCTGAAGGATGTATTTCGTTATCAAATTCAGAGGGCACTGCTCCAGGGGTTCGATTTCCTCCTTCAATTACAAATGGGCATACTACAATTATTGCAATGCCCGGGATTCCAAAAGAACTCCATTCTATCTTTTCTGTACATATTTTACCCGAATTGCGACAGATCTCCTCCGATCAGCATTTTTATCAAGGAGGATTTGTTTTTCAAAACATTGGTGAATCTAAATTCACTCAGAAGGTTTACGAGCTTAAAGATCAATATCCCTCCTTATGGATCAAAACTCACCCACGAAAATCTGAACTAGGTCATTGGGAATTGGAATTACATATAACTGCAACCAGTGGTGAATCAGATATATTTGACAAGTTAAAAGAAGTATATTCTCTATTAAAACAGCATGTGATCCAGGCTCATGGGATCATAGTAAGTGAAAACCTTCCAAATCGATCATGAAGTGTTCAAATCACAGCAAGATATGATCAAAGAATATATTTTTTTGAAGGATTCATCACTAATTTTCGGAAATGCTATGATGGAATGATCATGCAATATTGAAGATTTAACATTATTTCAATTCAGATGTTTCCTTTTCAAATAAATGGATCAATTTATTAGTAGAAATTTGCCATTTTTTTCCCAAGACTACTAAATAACTTTTTTAAAAATCCATAATTAAATTTCCTTGTTTCATATCTTGAAATTTATTTTGGTTTCAAGAAACGAAGAAATAAGTGTTATAGGTAAACTACAATGGAAACTCAACCCGTTATTGAAGAACCACAAGAAAAATGGTTCACCTTTTCAACTGAACAAGTAGAAAAGAAATTATCTACCAGTATTACGGCAGGGTTATCCAGTGCAGATGCTAAAGCTCGATTGGCAAAATATGGTCCAAATGAATTGACCGCAACGGAAAAGATTCCTCGTTGGAAAGTCTTTTTACAACAATTTAACGATGTGTTAATTTACATCTTAATTGCCGCTGCGTTAATTTCAGCAATTATGGAATATATCGAAACCAGTTCACATGGTGAAGCTTCTTTTGGATGGGATTGGCTGGTAATTGCAATTATTGTTATTTTGAATGCAGTTATTGGATTCATTCAAGAAGGAAAAGCGGATGATGCCATTGAAGCTTTACGTAGTATGTCTGCGCCAGATGCTCAAGTCGTACGTGATGGAAAAGAAGTTATGATAAAAGCTCGAGAAATCGTTCCAGGAGATCTATTAATTCTCAATGAAGGAGATAAAATTCCTGCCGATGGTCGATTATTCGAAGAATCCAATTTTAAAATTGAAGAAGCAGCCTTAACTGGCGAAAGCGTTGCAGTGAAAAAAGATATTAAAATCATTGAAAATGAAGAATGCGCTTTAGCCGACCGCAAGAACATGGTCTTTTCTTCCACTTTAGCTACTTATGGTCGGGGCAAGGTAATTGCCACTGAAACCGGAATGAAAACCGAAGTCGGAAAAATCGCCACCATGATCAGCGAAGCTGAAACAATGATGACCCCCTTGCAAAAATCCCTTGAAGAATTTGGTGCTTGGCTTGGAAAGATTATTTTAATCATTTGTGGGTTGGTCTCAGTTATCTACGTTATTTGGGCTGGTATCCACGGACAATTGACTCCTGAAGCTTGGTTGTCCAAAGTTATTGCTTCCTTACTCGCGGGTGTTGCTTTAGCTGTTGCTGCAATTCCTGAAGGCTTACCTGCAGTAGTCACCACTTGTTTAGCTATCGGTGTTACTCGGATGTCTGAACGAAACGCAATTATTAAAAAATTACATTCAGTCGAAACCCTCGGATGTACAACTGTTATTTGTTCCGATAAAACTGGAACTTTAACCAAGAACGAAATGACCGTTCGAGCTATTTGGGCTGGCGGAAAAATCTATAACGTCTTTGGAGCAGGATATGAACCTACTGGTGAAATTAAACTTGGTGAAGATCTTGTTGATGGGAAAACAATTCCTGATCTTGAAATGGTATTACGCACAGGATTACTATGTAATAATGCTCGCTTAGCCAAAGAAGAGAAGTGGATGTGTTTCGGAGATCCAACAGAAGGATGTTTAATTTCTGCTGCTGAAAAAGCCTATGGTCCTCGAAAAGCGATCGACGAAAAATACCCTCGTGTTGATGAAATTCCTTTCGATTCTACTCGCAAACGAATGACAACCATTAATATGGTTGATGGGAAAAAAATCGCATATATCAAGGGTGCTACCGAAATAATTTTAGACTATTGTAAATCTATCCTTTGGGATGGTAAAGAACGTCCTATTACAGATGATGATAAAAAAACCATCTTAAAAGCCTACGAACAAAAAGCGAGTGAAGCTTTACGTGGATTAGGTTTCGCCTATCGTGTTGCTGATGGAATTCCTGTTGAAGTGGAATCTATTGAAAAGGATTTGACTTTCGTTGGAATGCAATTCATGATTGATCCTCCAAGGGATGAAGTCAAAAAAGCCATTGAAGAATGTAAGGACGCAGGAATTGGTGTGAAAATGATCACCGGAGATAATTTGATTACTGCAACTGCCATTGCTAAAGAATTAGGTATGATTTCTGAAGGGGAAGTAACTCATGAAGGAAAAGATATTCCTTCCATGAGTAATCAAGATATTCGAGATTGTCATGTTTTTGCTCGTGTCTCACCTGAACATAAACAAAACATTGTCAAAGCTCTTCAAGCAGAAGGTCAAGTTGTAGCAATGACTGGTGATGGAGTCAATGATGCACCTGCTCTAAAAAATGCAAATGTCGGTGTAGCCATGGGAATTACTGGAACCGATGTTTCCAAAGAAGCGGCAGTTATGGTTTTAGCGGATGATAATTTTGCCACCATTGTGATGGCTGTCGAAGAAGGACGAGGTATTTATGATAACATTAAAAAATTCATTCAATATCTCCTCTCTTCAAACATTATGGAAGTTTTAGTATTGTTGGGTGCTGCTTTGATCGGAGTTGAACCTCCCTTAGTTGCCATCCAATTACTCTGGATTAATCTTGTTACTGATGGTGCACCAGCTCTTGCTTTAGGATTCGATCCATATGATCCTACTCTCATGAAACAGATGCCGCGGCCTGAAGATGAACCCATCTTGACCAAACGCTTTATCGAAACCATGATTTTCCGTGGTGTGGTTATGACTATCTTAATCCTCGGTATCTACTTGCTCTATTATAGCGGTGGTTTCTTCCACGGACCTTTTGCCTTGAATAGTGTCGATGATATTCCTGACAGTTTAGCTGCATTAGTTCAAACTGAACATTATGAGAATAAATCTCTCTCGGGCGAGGAACTCCTCTTAGCCTTCAACCTTTGGAAAGCTCGATCGGTTACCTTCCTTGCAATGATGTTCGGTGAGATGGCAAATGCATTTAATTGTCGATCCGAATACAATAGCATTAAGACCATCGGAGTACTAACCAATAAGATGATGCTCTGGGCAGTTGCAATTTCTTCCGTCTTGACAATTGTGCTTTATATTCCCGGAAGTCCATTGGGGGCAATCTTTAAAGTCATTCCACTCACCATTGAATGGTTGTGGATCTTGCTCTTTATCATAGTGGTCGTTGCTAGTGTGGAAGCTTTGAAATATAAATTCCGAAAAGATATGGGCTTATAATTGAGGCTCATCTTTTTATTTTTTTTTACTACCTTAATTTAATTACCTACATGCTTTTCTTTGATTTATCTTGCAATAAGGATCTGCCCAACTTTTTCCCAAGAATCTTCACAGAATCGAAATAGTTTAATTTTAACCTAGTTTATTTTACCCATGGCAACTGTGGATGAAATCATTGCAAAAGTGCGAAGTGAAAATCGCAAAATTCTCACCGAGTTTGAATCCAAAGAATTATTACAAACCATCGGTATTTCCATTCCTAAACAAGCCCTTGTTTTAGCTTCCAATGGCGCGGATGAGGTAATTAAAACCTGCGACGCAATTGGTTATCCGTTAGTTATGAAATTAATGAGTGATAAAATCGTTCATAAATCCGATTCTGGGGCCGTAAAGTTGGGTATCAAAGATGCGGCTGAGGCTCGCATCGCCTATGATGGGCTCATGGCTATAGAATGTGTGGATGAGACCAAAGCAATTTCTGTGCAAGAGATGGCTCCTAAACCTATTGCTGAAATTATTATCGGATCTCTGCAAGATCCTCAATTTGGGGCTACCGTTATGTTCGGTATTGGAGGAGTTTTAGTCGAGGTGATGAAGGATGTCTCGTTCCGCATTGCCCCCATCTCCGATTTTGATGCTGATGAGATGTTGCACGAAATAAAGGGCTTTAAGATTTTGGATGGGTATCGGGGAAACGACAAAGCCGATTTTGAAGCCATTAAAGATACCTTGAAAAAAGTTGCCCAACTCGCCTACGATTATCCTGAAATAGCTGAAATGGACTTGAATCCTTTGTTCACCTATAAGGATGGCATTGTGGCTGTAGATGGACGCATTATTTTAAAAGATGAGTAATTCACTTTCGTTTTTTTTTACAATGTTTTTGTGTGATTTTGCCCCAAGGTTTTGGGATTTTCTATTTTTTCCGCTGAATTAAATGAATTGAATAGTATAGATTTTAGAAAATATAGAATAAATATTTTTTACTTCTTCATAGAAAAAATGACTTTTTTTATTTGAAATTAATTAAATGACTCCAGTTTAAACCGACTTTTGACATATCAGTATTCCTTCGCTAGCCCCATTCTTTGACGTTTTTGTTAGTTCAATATAAAATTCAAAAAAGTTAAGTAGAAAATGCAAGCATGTTACATTATAGAATTTCTTCCGAGCGAAAATCGAATGAAAAAAAATTCCTATTCTTGCATCATATTCCTTATCATTGTTTTGGGCAGTATTCCGAGTAATTCAAATGTGAAAATTATTGAGGAAATTGAAAATGAAGTAATTGCAAATCCGATTGCTCAAGATTATTCTCCTTCTCTTTCAGGAGATTATAATAATGTTAATGTGACTCTCCATCAAGCTACCGAAAATACTACATTATTTGAAGTTAATCAAACTAATACATCTTTTAGTCGTCCTGCTCCTCAAGGTTTTACCACTTCAAAAACAAATATTACTTTTGATAATATTCAAGCTTACGATATTCAGAATGATATTGAAGATTCTTCACCTCTTAGTGTAGTTCCTATTGGGTTGGCTCCTACATATGTTATAAATTTCAACACTACTGGTGATTGCTATTTGGATGATGCATCCTTCTATATCTCTAAATCGGGTACCGACATGGGAGATTTATATTTACACATTTATGGTGGGGAATGGAATTCTCTCTTGGGAAGATATGTTCCAAAAGAATCTGCTTTAACTTCTTCTGATTATAGTATTACTTTAAATGCTGCAGCTGGAACTTACTGGGCTGATTTTACAAATCTTAATCAAGAATTACTTAGCTCTAATACTGTTAATAACGTATGGTTTATTGGAATACGAATGGCATATAATGATAGTTTCGCTGTGGGGTGGCGCTATTGTGCTGATTCAGGAGGATCTGAAGATACTGAAGGGGATGAAGCTGACTCTTTTAAATTAGATGTTCCAAGAATTTTATTCGTTCCAGAATTTGAATCATATACTGTTGATTTTTTAACTAAGGTGACATTAGATCTTGGAGGTGTGACTGCTCCTGACCCAGAATCTATTGGATTGACTATAAATGGGACTGCAGTTAATAATAATACTTCTTCCCCAAGTCACAATTCAGGTTATTGGGATACAATTGGTGAATATTGCTCTTCTAGTAATATTGAATTTATTGTATCTTCTGATTGGGGGAATTATTCCGCAGATATTAATTTTACTTCAGTTAATTATACTCAATCATTTAAAGCTCCAACATCATATTTGGTTGATCATGGTAATGATGTCACTTGGACTTCCACTTCAACTTTTTCTAGTCTTAGTGCAGATTCAGATCTTTCATATGAAACAATCAATTTTACTATTCCCATAAGTTGGACTGCAACATCCCTAGATAAAAGTGGTGCTGTTTTATGGAACACACCTATATGGTCGAATTCTACGTCCCAAATTATAACTGTAGATGGAGCTAGTGCTGTTAATGGAGAATGGACACTGACTTGCAGTTCTACAAATTTTATTTCCGATATTAAAATTGGTATAGGAGGTGTTGAACTGTCAGAACCCTATTTTGCTTATTCTGATAGCACTCTTGAATTAAATTCCACTTTTATAGAAAATCTGAACGGAATCGTAAATTTAACTATTTATCATCCTAGTGATGTAAATGATGAAATGGTGTATACAACAAATCCAGTAATATCGGTAGGAAGTAGTACTTCCGTTAATACCTTCGATGATTGGGATATTTCTGCGGGTTCACTTGCTGGGTATGGTGATTTTCGCGTTCAATTGGTTTGGAGTAATGAAACAGATGTTTCAGTTTACGATACTAGTGTTTTCATTGCAGGTGTCTCACAATATTCTACTAGTAGTCCCCACGCTAATGGTTCTATTGTTCATACAAATGACATTCCATTCAATATTTCTGTATCATATGAAGATATAACTAATTCTCCTGTCCATATTGCTGGTGCAACAATTGGATTTTCAGATATTTCGGGTTGGGTTGAAAATACGGCTCAAAATAATGCAGATAATACCTACAATGTAACTATCGATCCTTCAACATATCCCGCAGGTGATCACGTACTCACAATTATGATAAACAATTCTAAATATATGAATCATACATTTACTTATGAATTAACAGTAGAATATCCAACCCAAGTTCAAGATATTACATCAAATGATTTCAATGCAATTAGAGGGATTAATGCTACTTATGAAATGCAATATTACAATATTTCACAGCCAACAGAAGGTATTTCAAATGCATTTATTTCCGTGAATGAAATTGATTCATTTGAATGGAGTTATGTTGAGTCTGCAAATGGCCATT
The DNA here is from genome assembly GCA_025839675.1 of Candidatus Lokiarchaeum ossiferum. Lineage (GTDB taxonomy): Archaea > Asgardarchaeota > Lokiarchaeia > Sigyniarchaeales > Promethearchaeaceae > Lokiarchaeum > Lokiarchaeum ossiferum. The sequence goes on along the minus strand of CP104013.1, from coordinate 1,919,989 downwards.
ATACTATTGAATTAAATACAAGCGTTCCAATTGTGAATGAATACTTGTTTAATTTTTCAATCAGTGCAAGTAATTACCAACCACAAGATTTTATTTTCAATATTACAACTACTCCTGCGTCAACTGCAATATCTTTGGTATCTTTAAATAATACCGTTATTTCACGTCCGAGCAACAAAAATCTATCAATAATCATAAATGTGGATGATATTTCTATCAGTTCAGGTTTAAATGATGTTCCTAATAGTGCATTATATGTATATGAAGGGACAAGTAATACAAATTGGACTACGGATGAAACGTCAGCCTACAGATTATGGTCTTTAGGTAATGGTGCTTACTTAGTTAATGTTTCATTGGGCTCAAGCGGAATTTCCAGAATTAATGTTGGTGAATATCTACTTAGAATTAATTTAACTTATAGTCCAAATTATTTAACTAGCATTCTTTTTGTTGGATTCAATATATCAGGAAATGCTACATCTATTGGCTCTCTTGGATTATCTGAACCAACTTTAACTGGATCTGGAAATGATTTTTCAATATTTCAACAAGATCGTAGTGTAGCTGTTAATTTTCAGTATATTGATCTAGATTCTGGAAGCCTTAATATACCTGCTATTCAATTTGATGATTTCACTTATTTTGTTTATATTAATGGTGTTCCAAACTCAATTGCTTCTGCTACATTTAGCTATGTTCAAATAAGAACTAGAAATGAAGGTACACTTGATTTTACGGGATATTCATCTGGAGAATATAATATTACAATTGATGTAAGTTTTGATAATTATCAAAATGCAAGTACTTCATTTAATATCACAGTTCTCGATTTAGAGACTATTGCCACTTATACGAGTATAACACAGACAGATCATACCGCAAATCAATTGCATCAAGAGACTGGGCAATATGTTGTATATGCACATTACGATCTTCAAATTGAAGGATCTTATCTCGCTACCCTTACTGCATCAGGTGTTGCAGATGCTAGTTTACGCAATTTAGAATGGGATGGCTCGGATAATTATACAATGACCAATCATGGGGATGGCACATATTTATATACTGTTCCATCATCATGGTTAACGATAGGAATACATACAATAACTCTTTATTATGGTCTAATAGATTTTGAAAATGCTACTTCAATAACCATTACTCTTGATGTGCGAAATTTAACTACATCTGTTGTATTTGACCACATATCTCAGCCAGAACGAAATGATGATCTACTCATTTTTCAAAGCCCCGAATTGGGCTTCACTACCTATACTCATTATGATGTTTTGGTAAATGTTACATATTTTGACACGAATAATTCTGTGTTTGTACCTTCAGGTGCTACTGGAACTTTATACATTGATAGCGTATTTTATAGCAATACTCCGTCATTTAATGCAAATGATCAATATACTTGGGTGATCGATAATCTTGATTTACCACTCGGTACATCAAATATCTCAATTACTTTTTTCTTGAGTGATTATAATCCTGTTACATATTCTTTCAATATAACAATCACCAACATTCCAACTAGCGCGGATTTAAATGATGAAATTACTCAACCAGATCGCAATGGTAATACTTGCGATTACTTTGATCTACTTGATCCAGCTAAGGGATATATTGTATATAATAATTATTATTTGTTAATCAACATCACTTATTTTGATGCTTTAGATGGTATAAATATAATTGATGCTCATACTGCTAATTTAACTTTCAATGGTCAAAATTTCTTTCGAACTTCAACTCAAAATGGAATTTATTCATGGAATATTAGCAAAATTCTATTATTAAAAAATACATACAATTTGACTTTTCAATTCAATGCGACCGATTATGATTACTTTGAATATTCGTTTAACATTACTGTTAATGAATTATCCACAGATATCCAAGTTGAATTGGTACAACAAATTCCACGAAGTTCAAATAACATTAGTCCAACAAGTGGTTCGTACGATGTATATATGCATTATGAAATGAATATCAATGTATCGTACTATGATTTCGGGAATTTACAATATATTGATGATCCATCGATGGTATTTATAGAATTTTTAAATACAAATTATTCAATTTATTGGTTTAATCCCTCTGCTCATACATTTGGTTTTAAGCTGTCTGTCTCAAATTTAACCAGTATTGGTCTTGGAGTTCATCCCATTGAATTTCATTTTGGACACGACATTTTAACCAACGCTTCTGTTTCAACAAATTTGAATATAATTTTATTAGAAACATACGGAGATTTTGATGAAGATATATATCAACCGACAAGAAATTCTTTTCCATTAGCATTAATAAATCCAAATGCTGGTTATCGAGTATTTATGCAATATGGGCTACATATAAATGCTTCTTATTACAACGATGCTGACAATGTTTACATTGCTGGAGCAACCTCCAATATATATCTAAATGGTACTCAATTTTCATCCAATTATTTCGCAAATAATTTATATGGATGGTTTATTCCTTCTGCAAATTTATCATCATTCGGATTAGGATGGATTAATGTTACTATTCAATTTTCATTGAATGAATATGAAACAGCAACTATTCAGTTTAATATGACTTTGTTCTATTTAGAAACCACTTTTGATTTTATTAGTATCTCCCAACCTTCTCATCACTCTCAAGGATTGGATTATAATGGAGAAACTATGGGATATACGGTCTATATGCCTTATGATTTAGTTATTGCCTATGAATACCTCGATTCAACTAATAATCTGAGAATATCCAATGCAGAGTTGACCAATTTAACCTTTGATGGAGAAAATTATCTTTCACCATTAATTGAGAATGGCGTTTATAGTTGGACAATTAATGCAGCTAATTTTGAAGTAGGTACCTACAATATATCCATCCTTATCGGATTAAAGAATTATGTTAATCAATCAGTATCCTTTAATATCACATTAACAATACTGCCAACTAAATCCGATTTCTACGGAATTTCTCAGCCTGAACAAGAAACTGGATTAATTTCAATAAATAGTGAGAACTCCTATGTTGTTTTTTCGCCTTTTGGGATTCAGTTTAATATAACTTATATTGATGGTGTGACGGATAACTTTCTTAGTGGTGCAATAGCTACATGTTATTATAATGGAGAACTAATTGCTCTCAATTCAAGCAACAGTGGGAACTATGGGTGGTTCATCTCATCTTCTGAACTTGTTATTGGAACTGGGCCAATAACAATCCAATTATCTCTCTCCAGCTGTCAAACTGTTTCATATTCGTTTAATATCACGGTTATTGGAGAGTATGCGGTGCTAATTGAAAAAATATACATGCCCGATACTTTAGTGCAAGGAGAATCCTATGATATCATATTCAAGTTATCCTATACGAATGGTTCAACTAGTTACCCAATAATTGATGGGGATGTAAGGTTACTGACCAATAAAACTGAAATCTCGGTACTTGTAGGGGTAACAAATGCTACCGGACATGTTGTATTTACTTTTATTGCTCCACAAGGGGATTATCAGAATTTGGTTTTAACTATAGAATATGGAGGTGAATTATACGGAGTAAGTGATCAAGCATCAGCCTTTAGTGCGAAAATTGTTAGTCCGACTATATTACCTTCGTGGTTCCTTCCAGCATTGTTGATTCTTGTAGGGAGTGTTTCATTGGCAATAGTTGTGCAAAAGAAAGTGATTGCTCCTAGAAAAATGCATTATACTGATTTAGTGATGTCTTCCTCCACGATCTTTGATGATGCGATTAATTTACATCATATTATGATCATTCATAAGGCGACAGGGGTTTCATTGTTCTTCAAGTCCTTTGCCGAAGAAGAACTCGATCCAGATCTAATTTCAGGTTTTCTCTCCGCTGTGCAATCCTTTGGAAAAGAAATTAAATCTCAAAAATCGTTAAATGAGCTATCTTATGGTGATAAGATTTTACTGTTCTCCGATGGTGTGTTTATTCGGGTCACTTTAGTGCTAGGAAAATCTGCTTCACCTTATATGAAGCGCAATTTAGCGAAATTTGTTGGAAGGTTTGAAGCCGATTATCATACAAAATTAGAAAAATGGCGTGGTCAACTTAATACTTTTGCAGATGCAGGCGATTTAATTGATGATATCTTGAATACATCGGTTATTTTACCCCATCAGTATAATGCTGATTCAAAATTGTTGAAAGGAATTTCTCGGGCGCTAACAAAACAAATTTTGGAAATATCCAAGACATTGATCACCGAAGAACGCAATTTCATGTTCTTAGCTCAACTTCTCTCAGTCGCGATTGATCAGACCAAAAAACAACCCGGAGAGATTATTTTATCTATTACTGAACTTTTAGATGCAAAAATCCTCACTCCAATCAAGTTGGATGTTCTCGAAGAACAGGCGTTGACTGATCAAGAACTGCGTACTCTTCGAGAACGCGTTTGGGCGATCCCGAATAAATCAGAGGACGAAAAACAGCAAATTTTAACAGATGTTACACAACTATCTGAAGCGGAGCGAGATGTGGCGATCCAATCCTTATCGCAAACCCTAACAATTACTTCTGAAACAACTGGGGAAGTCATCAAATCTAAAATCTTTGAAACTGAGGGTGATGCACGCAAGGAAATTAAAGAATTGAATAAATTAGCGAAAAAAGCCCTTAAGTCTCATGAATTTGATGAAGCTATTCGGAATTATGAAATTGCTGAAGTAATTGCCTATCAATGGAATATGGAAAATCTCGGAAAGACCTATGGAAATTTAGTCCTATCCAACACGGTGACAAAATATAAAACCACCTTAAAACAAAAGACCAAAGAAGGGCAAAAATTCATGAAAGCAAAGGAATTTCAAAGTGCTTTTAATGCGTTTAAACTTGCTCTTGAAGCGGCCCACAGTTTATTTAAGATGGGGTATATTGAAGTAGAGGATAATATTAAAGATTTGGTTAAGCGCTCTGGAGAAGCATTAAAATATTGTGAGGATTCCGTTTGTGATAAGGAATATTATACCAAGGAGACATTAATAGAATATCGGAAATTTTTGTTGAAAGAATTGAAAACGGCCACCAAAGCGAAGGATTTATTCATGCAAACTGAACTTAATACAAAGTTATTACTCATTTCGAATATTCTGTTTAAGTTCGGGATCGGCGCTGAAAATTCCAATATCAAGAAATATCACTCCGATATTGATAATCTACTCAAAAAAATGAATGAACTAGATGGAGAAATGAAAACGGCCATGGATGGAGTGCGGGCCGGATTTATTCAGTCCAAAGAAATTTTAATGGAAGAAGCCATTTCTTTTGAAAAAGTGGAAGATTGGATTAATGCTTTAATTACTTATCAGAAAATCTTAGATATTTATTGTAAAATTGGGGATGCCGATAATGCTTTGAATTTACGGACAAAAATTGATATTCTTATCCAAAAAATTCCGGATTTGCATGATTCCATTACCTATTTCTCCCAAGAATGTGATCGTCATAGAAATGAATCCAAAGATGCGAACATGGCTGAAATTTGTTTGGATAATGCTAATTTATTGAAAGATGCCATATTTTATCGGGATTAATTTTTTTTTTGGGCTATTTTTTTTGGTTGATCTATCTTTCAAGGGAAAAAAAAGCCCTAGACGGCAGAAAAGTCCTTTTTAATCAAAAAATTTTTTACATATGCCGTATTTATACCTTTGTTCATGAACGAGGAACGAGTTTCTATCTCAACTAATTCTCATTATATAATTATATAAACTGTATCAAAGGTGTTAAAAAATCTCAATAAATCTCGAAACTCTAAAAGTAATCGATAGAATCCGCTTTGGTCTACTTTCCCCAGAAGAAATCCGAAAAATGTCCGTTGGTCGAATCATCACTGCAGATACATATGATGAAGATGGTTTACCGATTAAATCGGGATTAATGGATCCAAAGTTGGGAACCATTGAACCGGGACAAAAATGTTCTACGTGTGGAAATCGTGTTGGGGCATGTCCAGGCCACTTTGGACATATTGAATTAGCACGACCTGTGGTTCATGTTGGTCATGCCAAATTATTATTAAAAATTTTACGGGGAGTCTGTACCGAATGTAAACGTGTGCTTTTAACGGAAGATCAAATTCTTTCTTTTAAAGAACGACACGAAAGGTATATAGAAGTCTTTGAAAAGCCTGATGACACATTATTTGCTGAGATTTTTAAAACAGCACGTAAATCGAAAGAATGTCCTTATTGTGGGGCCCCGAAAAAGAAGATCACCATCGAAAAGCCCACTACTTTTTATGAAGATGGCGAACGTCTAACTCCTGTAGATATTCGGGAACGTCTTGGTGACATGGCGGAAAAGGATTGTGAATTATTAGGGATTAATCCCGAGACTGCTCGCCCAGAATGGGTTATTTTGACCGTACTTCCCATACCTCCTGTTTGTGTGCGTCCTTCAATCACACTCGATAGTGGAATTCGTTCTGAAGATGATTTAACCCACAAATTGGTCGATGTTATTCGGATTAACCAACGGTTACGTGAAAACATTGATGCTGGCGCTCCACAATTAATTGTTGAAGATTTATGGGAGTTGCTCCAATATCATATTACTACTTATTTTAACAACGAAGTTAGTGGAATTCCTCCGGCTCGCCATCGTTCTGGTCGAGCTTTACGAACCTTAACTCAACGTCTAAAAGGAAAAGAAGGGCGATTTCGAAGTAATTTATCCGGAAAACGGGTGGATTTTTCTGCTCGAACCGTCATCTCTCCAAATCCACATATTTCTTTAAATCAAGTGGGAGTTCCCGAAAAAATTGCGAAAATTTTGACGGTTCCTACTTTTGTTACCGAATTTAATATTGAGGACATGAAACAAACGGTAATGAATGGTCCAAAAAAACATCCTGGTGCGAACTATATTATTCGTGAAGATGGCCGACGTATTGACTTACGCTTTGTTAAGGCTAGAGAAATTGTAGCTTCCACTATAAAACCAGGTTTTGTGATTGAACGTCATTTACGGGATGGGGATTTAGTTCTCTTTAACCGTCAACCTTCTCTCCATCGGATGTCCATCATGGCTCATGAGGTGAAGGTTATGCAAGGTCAAACCTTTCGCTTAGCCTTAGTTGTTTGTCCTCCTTATAACGCAGATTTTGATGGGGATGAAATGAATCTTCACGTCCCCCAAAGTGAAGAAGCTCGTACTGAAGCGGAATACTTACTTAAAGTTCAAGAACATATGATCTCTCCTCGTATGGGTGCTCCAATTATTGGAGGAATCCAAGATTTCATTTCAGTTGGGTATATGTTTACTCGTAATGAAAAATCTCCCGGAGTTCCTAATGTTTTCGATCGAAAAGATACTTTTTCTTTACTGTATTGGGGAAAAGTGTTTAAGCGCAATCCCGGTTTTGATATTGATAAAGACTTGATACCGGTGAATCCTAAAGATCCAAAAAATGATTGGAAGTACTCCGGAAAATCAATTTTCAGCTGTATTTTACCTCATGATTTAAATATGGATTTGAAATCCAAGTTTTATCGAAAAGAAGAAGGTTTAGTTGAGGGAAGCGATGGTTACGATCAAATCATAAATGGTCAAATGGTATCAGGTGTAATAGATAAAAATATCATGGGTGATGGGAAAGCCACTAGTATTCTCCATCGAATTATCAAAGATTATGGTCAAAATCGAGGGCGTCAATTTTTAGATGATTTCGTAAGTATGATGGTTTGGGTAATTACCTTAACTGGGCTTACAATGGGAATTGATGAAGTTGATGTTAGAAGCGCTCGTAAAGACATTCATGCAACTATTTATCAATCTTATGCTGATGCAAATCGGTTAATCAAAGCCTATTATGATGAAGATGAAGAAGTTCTTCCTTGTGCTCCCGGCCGAACCTTAAAAGAAACCTTAGAATTAAACCTAATGAGTCTTTTAAATAAGGTACGTGGAGATGCTGGATCAATTGCATCTGATTTCTTAGGGGATACAGCCCATTCGGTTATTATGACCAAATCAGGTGCTCGTGGAAATCCTTTGAACTTAGCCCAAATGGCTGCTTGTGTTGGTCAACAATCCGTGCGACAAGATCGAATTCATCGGGGTTTTATAGATCGAACATTGCCTCATTTCAAAGTTAATGATCTCTCTCCTGAAGCCCGGGGGTTTGTTTTAAACTCTTACCGAACGGGACTCAGCCCAGCCGAATTCTTTTTCCATGCAATGGGAGGTCGTGAAGGATTAGTTGATACTGCTGTCCGAACCAGTTCTTCTGGGTATATGCAACGTCGACTTGTCAACGCTTTGCAAGATATGGTTGTTGAAAATGATTTAACTGTTCGTACCTCAGAAAAAAGCATTATTCAGTTCAAGTATGGGGATGATGGAATCGATCCGGCTAATTCTGACTCTGGAGATATTATTAATTTTGATCAAGTTATTCTTAAAACTCGACGATACAAAGATTTACTCGCCAAAGAAAAAGGCATTGCTGAAGTTCTCGATGGCAAACAGCATCCGGAATTTCCAGTTGATTATGTATTAAAAGATTCACCGAGAATAAAATCAAAGGAAGTTGCCTCAAAGAAGGAAGAAGTTTCAGATAAAAAATCGAAGGAAGAAATCCCTTCTACACCCAAGGCTGCTGCAGAATCGAAGAAAAAGATCTCTAAGAAGAAAACTACTGCGAAGAAAAAATCAAAAAAGAAAGACGATCCAGTAGAAAAACCAAAGAAAAAGGAAGTAAAATCCGTTAAGGAAGAAAAGAAACCTGCTGAAGAAGTTAAAGCGGTAGATCTTACAACTAAACCATTTTCCAGTCTCACCATTGAAGAGAAATATGAACTTTATAATATTGAAACGGGTAAAAAAGCTATTGTTCGGGGTCGAACAACCAAAATATATAAAAATTGGGAGCTTACTAAGTTAGAATAGATAAAGGTGTAAACGATGGCAAAGAAAAAAGCAAAAACCAGTACAAAAAAAGCGGACAAACTCGATCCTCGATTACAAGATGGGCTAGATTTTCTTCGATCCCATGGTCTAAATGATTTTTATCTTGATAAAGTTCAAGAACATGTCATCACTGAAGGATTTCAAGGTGATGAAATTGATTATTTTATCAAAGAGATTTATACGAATTATAAACGTGCTTTAGTCGTTCCTGGAGAACCTGTTGGAACTGTTGCAGCTCAATCTATCGGGGAGCCTGGAACTCAGATGACACTTCGAACGTTCCATTATGCAGGGGTGTCTGATTTTAGTGTTACTCAAGGATTACCTCGATTGATCGAAATTGTTGATGCTCGTAGAAATCCAAGTACCCCAATTATGACCATCTATTTAGATGAAAAACATCGTCATGATGTGAAAAAGGCTAGAGAAGTCCATTCTCAGATTGAACAAATCAAGTTTGAAACTATTACCAGTGAAATTGAAATTGATTTAACCGAATATTCTCTAAATTTGTCATTCATTGATGATTTGTTAGAAGATAAGAATATAACTATTGATGATATTATGAAAAAATTGAAGAAATTCAAGAAGAAAGGGACCATCGAATATGATGAAGAAATGAATATGGTCATAATCAACCCTGAAACGGAAGATCTTCAAAAATTGCAAAAATTACGGGAAAAGATCGTCAAGACATTAATTCGTGGAGTTCGTGGAATAAACCGTGGAATGATTAAGAAAGATGAAGATGAATGGGTTATTCAAACCGAAGGCACTAATTTGGGTGATGTACTGACCAAAATTGATGGAGTAGATGCAACCCGCACTTTTTCTAATCATATTCATGAAATAGAGAAACATCTCGGAATTGAAGCATCTCGCCAGACCATCATTCAAGAAGCAGTATCAGTGTTAGAAGATCAATCTCTTGATGTGAACATTCGCCATTTGAATAGTATGGCTGATTTAATGTGTGTTTCTGGACAAATTCAACAAATTGGGCGCCATGGTATTAGTGGAACCAAAGAATCCGTGTTAGCTCGAGCCGCCTTCGAAGTAACAATTAAACAACTTATTAACGCATCCATTAGTGGAGAAGAAGAAAAATTAATGGGTATTCCAGAGAATGTAATTGTGGGGCAACTCGTTCCTACAATTGGAACTGGATCTATTGAATTAACCATGGATTTTGCAGAAACCATGCGTTTACTTCAAAATCGAAAAGCTGAAGAGATCGAAGATTAATCTTTTCCAATTTTTTTACTTTTTACCTTCCAATGAATGATGGGTAAGTGGAACCTCTCGGAACTTGGCCTTATTTAACTTTTTCCTAACGTTTTGACAAAATTTTTTATCAATGCTATGTTATCTATCGTAGTTCTAGATTCTTGTGAATTTGGAATATAAAATTTATTGAGTTGTTTGAAAAATGAGTTACAAACGTGGTCAGCAGAAACTCAAGCGCAGAAAGCGAACCAGTGCAAAATCTTCGTTCGATGAGAACAAAGAGATTAATGTTGCAGTGAAGACTGGGAAGACTTTGTTAGGTGCAAAATCGGTGATTCGTGAATTATCGATGGGAGAATTAAAATTATTAGTTCTCGCCAATAATACACCTACAAAAGTAAAAGATCAAATAAGCCTCCTTAATGGATGCTTAGAAAATCCTGTTCCCGTTTTCATTTCAAAGAACAGCTCCTGGGAATTAGGGGCATCATGTGGAAAACCCTTTTGGGTTTCAACCATCGGAATTTTAGAAGAAGGAGATTCTTCTATTTTAAAAGCTGTTGAGTAATTTTTTGGAAACTAAATAATTGGAGATTAAAACATGGCAAGAACAAAAAGTCCAAAAGGCGAATACGCAGCTCGTGCCCTCGCGAATAAACGGAAAAAATTCCGCTGGAGCGATGTTAATTATAAACGCAGAGTTCTTCGTATTAAAGAAAAGACCGATCCCCTTCAAGCCGCTCCTATGGCAGAAGGAATCGTATTAGAAAAAATTGGAGTCGAATCCAAACAGCCAAACAGTGCTATTCGAAAATGCGTCCGAGTTCAATTACGTAAAAATGGAAAACAAGTCAGTGCATTCCTTCCTGGTGATGCCGCTTTAACTTTTGTTGAAGAGCACGATGCCGTCCAAGTTGTTGGAATTGGTGGTGCTATGGGTGGTGCTGTCGGGGATCTTCCTGGAATCCGATGGAAAGTGGTTAAAGTTAATGGTGTCAGTTTAGATGCTTTAATCAAAGGAAAGAAAGAACGGGCAGTTCGATAAGGTGAATGAAATATGGCAAAAAAGAAAAAAGAAAAACCTGAGGAAGAAATTGTCGAAGAAGAAGAAAACGACGAAGATATTGAATCCAAAGAAGAAAAAATTGATATGGTAGTTGTAGAGGATACCGAAGAACAAAAATTAAAAAAACTTGCTACACATGGGATTTTGCTCTTCAATCGATGGTCTTTTGAAGGAGTCGAAGTAAAAGATCTCAGTTTAAAAAATTATATCAATTTAGATCCTGTTATCATTCCTCATTCTGGTGGAAAACACCAACACAAGAAATTTTGGAAAACTGAACATATTTCTGTCGTGGAACGGTTCATTAACAAAATTATGACCCCTGGTCTCGTTGGAAAACGGATTAAAGGTCGTGGTTCTTCCCATAATATGGGTAAAAAACAAAAAATTATCAAGATGGTATACAACGCATTTGCATTAGTTGAATATAAAACGGGAGAAAATCCAATCCAAGTTTTAGTTTCAGCAATTGAGAATGCCGCACCTCGTGAAGAAACTACTCGAATTTCTTTAGGTGGAATTAGTTACCAACAAGCTGTTGATATTGCTCCACAACGTCGCGTAGATCTTGCTATTAAATTAATTGTGCAAGGTACAGTTGGATTAGCTTATAATAACATCAAAACTATTGATGAATTATTGGCTAACGAGTTAATTTTAGGTGCACGTAATGATGCCAATTCCCGATCCATTAAGCGTAAAGACGAAATGGAACGTGTGGCTATTTCTGCAAGATAAATTAATTTCATTACTTTTTTTCTTTCATTCTTCACTTATACTTTTCATTTTAAGCAATTTTAAGATTAGAAGAAAACATATTTGTAACGAAATTCACATGAAATTCATTGTAATCCCATTTTTTGAATATCTGAGCCATCTATTCCACATATTCCAGTTGAAAGTATATTTTTAAGGGTTAAATAAAATTCTTTATCAGTTTGTTCTTTTGATAAAAATTGATTAGATTTCTGGATTAAAATGAACTGATTCTTTAATTCAACCAAATCAGCATAAATTTGATTAAAATTATCATTGGAGATTATTTTTTGAGTATCACAGTACCCATAGCGATATCCATCTTTGATTTCTTCAGGTTGGTCCGATAATTTTTCTTTATATTGATCTAAGATATGATTGGTTGGACGTTCTAGTTCCTTTTGACAATGGAGTTGACTAAAAACATATCTTATCTCGCAATTTAGGTGGTCATTTTGTTTTTCGAGGAGAGAATTTATAAATTGAATAATATCCGATGCAATTTTTCGATTTTGACTCTGTTCTCGGATAAATAATCCCGTTTTCAGATATATTAACTCGTCTAACCCATGACATGATACTCCACATATTAAAGGGGTGTGGCTTGCATATTTTTGATGATCCTTCCATCCCACAAAGGGATCTTTTTGGTTGAATATCCAAGTATTGATACTTTGCCATCCTGGAAAGTGAACTAAGTTTTTTTTTAATATTTTGGATTTAAGTTCAAAGTAATCAAAAATATGAAAGACGGATTTTTCTAATTCTGAAAAGAACTGTTTTTCATCGGTACCATGTTCTAAATAGATTTTAAGGACATTAATGGATATTTTTTCCAAAACAATTGAAGGTTTTAACCCCTCCATCGATTCAAAGCTGATTGGAATTTTTAAATTCGTAAAAATATGTTCTGTATTCGGTTTTCCCCATTGCGAAAATTGATTTAAGATTAAAGACTGTTTTTGCATGAGCTGAATTATTTGTTGATAAACGGGTTTAAGATCTGTAAAATCAGAAGTGTTTGTTAAGGCTTTAAACTTCGTATGTCCGTGATGAATTTGGATTTTAGGGAAAGGATTATTCTGCTGTATCTTTGAAATTTCGCTATATGCTTGCAATAATGCTTCCACTTCTATCAAATTGGCTTTTAAGGATATACCTAACATTATTGGCCACTTAGAGATATTTTGTTTAACGAAAAATCCAAATTTAATAAGATAGGTCAATTCTTGCGGAGTGTAATAATTCAAAAATTGTGATACAAATTCATCAAATCGGATTATTGTCAGTCCTTTTGGAAAAAAGGGTGAAATTTGCTCTAAAAACCGTGTAAGGTTAAATAAAAAATCTTGAAAAGGGAGATCGAAGATGGATTGTATTTCATTTTCTGTGAATGTAGTTAGATAATAAGCATATAAAATATGTGTGAACTGAGTTCCCGGGAGTAATAGTTCTAGTGGTGATATCCCATAGTGTTCTAAATCTGTGAGAACAAATCGTCCAGATAGTAAATCATCTGCAAATTTCTGTCGCATTTGGTTTAAGAGTACATATTGCTCTAAAATTGTCGTGCCAAAATCCAAACGCAATATTTCAGGATCCATTTTTTGTTCTGAGAAGATTATTTGATTAATATCATAAGGAGGCAATCCTAAACGGGTTAGTTTGTGACGATAGTCTTCATATTGGTTTTCAATTAAGATTGCATTAATATATTCCCGAATAAGAGGGGTGGTCAAATATGTGATGTTCGCTTTCTTCAATCTTTTTCGGGCTTCTTGGGCAATAGTTTGAGCTTGTTTTGCCGTCATATTTGCTTCTAATTGTAAGTTTGATTCAATAATGGACTCATCAAAAGGTTCCAAAGAATATTTTGAAGTACGGACATATATGACTCGATCAGTTGATATGATGTCTTCTAGATCTACTAACTTTCTGAAAGCACGTGAGCCGATATCTGTTAATTGATAACCTCTGTCATCTCCGATAATTAGATCCATATTTTTTAAACGCTTAAGATGATAGGATGTATTAACAAATTCTGAAAAATGGGATTGGAGGGTTTTATGAATCTCATTAAATTCCACAGGATATTGGGTTTCATAGAGAATTCGCAATATTTGCAATCGGATATCTGAGCTTAATACGGCCAAGTGTTTTCCAAGTGCGCTTGTAGGAGATTCATTTTCCTTTACCATTGGGAATAACCTATGTGTTATTTATCCGTAAAGAAAAAAAGGTTATTCAATTTCTTTTAGTAAAATTGAAGCCAAGAGAGCTTTTCGCATCATTAATCCATGGTAAGTTTGTTCAAAATACTTCGCTCGAGGATCGCTATCAATTTCGGGGGAAATTTCATTTACTCGGGGGAGTGGGTGTAAAATAATGGCATCATCTTTTACTAATTTCATTTCTTTTGGTGTTAAAATGAAGGCATTTTTCACTTTATCATATTCTTCCAAATCTCCAAAGCGTTCTTTTTGAATCCGAGTCATATATATGACATCTAATAATGGAAGTGTTTCTTTAAACTGAGTTGTTTCTTTAAAATTGTTATTCTTCAATCGCAATGAATCTTTTACTCGATATTGCATTTGTAAAAGATCAGGGCTGATGAAATAAAGGTTACTATTGAAATTAGAAAGTAAGTGAGCTAATGAATGCACGGTTCGACCATATTTCAAATCACCAATTAATCCTACATTTAATCCATCCAAAGTGCCCTTTAAATCATGAATGGCCAAACAATCGAGTAATCCTTGGGTTGGATGTTCCTGTGACCCATTTCCTGCATTGATAATTGGAACATCAGAAAATTGTTGAGCTAATTTGGCAGCTCCTTCTTTCGAATGTCGAATAACAATAATATCTGCATAATTAGCCACTGTTCTGATTGTATCGGCTAAAGTTTCTCCTTTTTTCACCGAAGAGGATCCTGCTGATGAAAATCCGATCACTTTTCCACCTAAATATGAAAATGCACTTTCAAAGGACAATCGTGTCCGGGTGCTCGGTTCAAAGAATAATGCTGCCATCACTTTTCCTTTAAGAAGTGTGGAATATTTTTCCTTGTTTGCTTCAATTTTCTTAGCCAATTTGATAAATTTCTCGACCTTTTCCCGATCAAATTGCTTTGCAGAAATTATATCTTGATTATAAAATTCCATGTGAACCAAAGTATATAGGTTACATTTTTTTTTAACCATTTTGATTACAGCACTAATATACCGACATTACTCGAAATATTTATTTGTTGCGGTAATCAATTCTCCATCGAGCAAGGAATCTAATTAAACTTTGTTGTTTTACTTCGATATTCGCAAAATTTAATGCTTTTTTTAATTTATGTCAATAGGGGGAGACTTTTACTTCCCAAGATCAAAAAATTAAAAATACATGAAATATTTTACAAAACATTAGAATTCAATTAGTGTCATGGGAATGTAATCCACTCGAAAACTTCGGAAAAAAAGGTTTTTCATGGAGTTGAAGAAATTGCATCTTGTGTCATGCGTGAGTTGAACATTAATGAAAATGCCTAAAGCAGCAAAAAAATATTGTGCCCGATGCAAAAAACATACGGATCATAAAGTCTCCATTTACAAAAAGGGTAAAGACCGAAAAATGGCTGTAAGCAAACGCCGATATGATCGCAAGAAAGCAGGTTATGGTTCACAGCCAAAGCCTATTCAACATAACCAATGTAAAGTTAACAAGAAGACTACTCCTCTCTTCAAATGTAAAGAATGTGGACATGGGACCTATGGGGCCGGACTCCGCTTGAAGAAGTTCGAGTTAGTCAATCAGTAATCAAATTAAAGGTGTAATTATATGGCAAACAAAACTCAAAAAGAATTAGTTCCTAAACCAAAAAGCCGATTTCTCCGCATAAAATGTTTGAATTGCGGAGCCGAGCAAATTGTGTTCGGTTGCGCAACGATTGAAGTCAAATGCTTCGTTTGTGAAAAGCAATTGGTCCAATCAACTGGTGGGAAAGCCCGAATTTTAACTAAAATCAGCGAAGTTCTCTCTTAAGAAAATTTTTTTTCTATCTTTTCGATATTTATTTGTTTTTTGAAATTCTCTCATTGTTTGATATTAAATCTTGATTAAAAATCATTTTTAGAGTATTAATAATCTCGATTTCCAAAGATTTTTTTATTTTCCTTGGCTGTTTAACCTATGGTAAACTTTTGTCCTACATGTGAAAAAATTCTCCGTAAAAAGAAAGCAGCTGATGGATCCTTTATTCTAAAATGCATTGGATGCGGGCATGAAGAACCCTATATTCGGGCGGGGAAAAAAAAAGCAGTTAGTAAAGTCTTAGAAAAAAAAATATTGGACAATAAAACACGGGTCGTTGGAGAAGAGCCTGATTTAGATTTAAAACCTCGAACGGAAGTGGAATGTCCCGAATGCGGTCATGATGAGGCGTTTTACGAACAATTTCAAACTAGATCTGCAGATGAACCAGCAACAACATTTTATTCCTGTACAAAATGTAAACATCGATGGCGCGAGTATTAATTTTTTTCCATTTATCTTTATACCTGCAAAAAATGGTGTCAGCATTTCCGTTTTAAATAAATAGTCCATTTTTTTTCGTATGACTTGCATTCGCATTGTTCTCATTTTGTTTTGAAATTTTTCCCTCACTTCTTCCAAAGATTTGACTTTCTGTTGGAATAATTTTGCAATTTCTGGCGATCTTTGAAAATAAAGTTAAATTCTTAAGAAAAAATAAGGTGAATAGAATGAGGTGCCATTTTTCTGATAAAGGCATGAGTAAATGATTTTTTATACTCGTTTATGGGTCATTATTAGAAAGATCCTATTTGAAAATGAGATTATTAACAAATTATTCAATACATTTATGTGTTTTCAATAAAAAGAATATATCCTCATTCAATAGGCAAGTTTTAAATAGAAAATCAAGAAATATCTAATATATATGCAAAAGGAAAACCCTTTTCTTGAGATTTCAATACAACATTATTCTGCATTCGCTCAAGAGCCTATACTTACTTTGCTCCAAAATATCATTAATCGCTTCCAAAAAAATCCTGGCGCCCATAGTCAAATTATCAACCATTCTGAAACTCCCTATATTCGAATTGATTTCGATTCTATGGATTCTTTGATCACAGAATATTCTCGAGGCTATGATTTATTTGATCCCCTTTTAGAAAAAATATCTACGGGAGAAATAACCATCCCAATAAAAGAAAAAGTCCAAGAAAATAAATCTAAGACGGAGCTTTATCTAATATTGAAATATTCTACAAATTATAAACAACCCTTACGCAAATATTATGAATTTGGATCAAAAGTATCAAATCTATTTGGTGTAAAGATGATGGTCGAAGAAGTTAGCGATGGTTTTTTATGGTTTTATGACACCTTGGAGGATTTTATGGCAGGTCAAGTGGAATTTCGCAGTTTGACAGAATTAAAATCCCTTTTAATTGCTCGAAATCAGTGGATAGATGAGTTTGAAACGATTATTCTTGCTTATCTCAATTCAAAACAAAAAATTAATGAATAAAGATGGGAAAAAGACGTCTTTATTCCAACGTTTTGCGAAGAGAACATTTATAAATGTCTTACGATCTATAAAAGTGTAGATGCTTATGAGTGAAGATAACATCAATCGGTATAAAGCTGATATCGCCAAAATTCAGCAACAAATTGAATCCTTAAAGGTGCAATATTCCCAAAAACATGACCTTGCTATTAAGGATAAAGAAGCAAAAATCAATGAGATCAAAACTACCAAAGGGGTAGAAGTTGAAAACATTGAAAATGATCTAAATGCAAAAAAAACCCATCTTCTTACTGCTGAAGAGACGTATATTGCGGCAAAGGAAGCATTCAAGGAAAAGAAGCAAGTCCATAAGGAAGTCAAAAATAATTATATAAAAGCGTTAACGACGCAAGAAAAAAATGCTCAAAATTTGCTTAAGAACATCGACTCCGAATTGAACCGGGAAACAAAACTTCAGATGAAGGAAATTAAAAATTTGCAGAAAATGATCCAGCAGGAAGAAAAAGCGATTGCGAAATCGATGAATGGTAAATAAATGTTCCTTTTTCTCTGAAAGTATCCAAACTTTTTTACGCTATTTTTTCTATTTCTAATTATGGACAATGCAGAAGATTTTGGGTTTATAACTGGCCAAAAGGTAAATTTGGTTCCATTGAATTCAAATCATGTAGATCTCTATTTCAAATGGAATAATGATTCACGGGTACGCAAATATTTAGGGAATGTGATTCCAATTCCCTTGGAAGAGATAAAAAAATCCATTGGGAATCCCAAAACAAATTATGTTGGTTTTGAAGTGTGGCATAAAGCTGATAAAAAACCAATTGGGTATGTTCATGTCGATGGCATAAATTGGATGCGTCGTAAAGCCTCAATTGGAGCATTAATTGGTGAAGTTGAATATTGGGGGAAAGGTTTGGCAACAGAAGTCACCAAATTAATTGTGGATTATTGTTTTGGGGAATTGAATTTGAATAAAATTGCCTCCCTCATTTATGAACCCAACAAAGCATCTCAGAAGTGTGTTGAACGTGTTGGATTTACTTTGGAAGCTACAATTGGGGATGCCGGCTATTCTGGAGGCGTTTACTTTGCCGATTTATATTACTCCTATTACCGAAAAGATTGGGATTTGAAAAATCAAAAATAAAATCAATTTTAAGAGATATGGCGTTTTTTTCCAATTTATCCATATATAGGGAGACTTGAAACCGAATTCTGATGGATTGAATTATTGATCTTTACTATGTAGATCCAACAACTTTAAATATTTGTGTTTGTTATTTCTACTTACTAAACTTGTTAATTCAACATAGTTATTTAAGTGATTTCCTATGACTATACAAAAAATTATTTTCCTTGAACCAAAAACTGAAAAACTCCATATATATTCCAAATTTGAATTACCGCGTTTGGGTTCAGTATTATTAGCCACAATAATGAAACAAGCTGGTTATGACACACGAGTTTACTTTCGAAAAACTAATGAAATTATTGAAGAACGGATCCAAGCGGATCTCGTTGCAATTTCAACTATATCAACTACTGCCCCTGCAGCTTTCCGAATCGCTGATTATTATCGGGAACAAGGTATCCCGGTCGTTATTGGAGGACCACACGTGACAGCTCTTCCTGAAGAAGCGATGCGTCATGCGGATTATTGTATACGAGGTGAAGGTGAAATTCCCCTTCCAAAATTAGTCGCTGCTTTAAATGATGGGACCCCTCTTGAAAACGTTCCTTCCCTTACTTGGATGGAAAATGGTAAAATTCGAAACACCGAGTTGTGTCGACCCATAGAAGATTTAGATAGTCTTCCTTTCCCTGATTTTTCTCTAATGGATACCGGTGGAAAAAAGATGAATGGTATTACAATGAAACCTACCATTCCAATGCAAGCAAGCAGAGGATGTCCCTTTAATTGTAAATTTTGTTCCGTTACATCGATGTTTGGGAAAAAATTCCGCTTTCGTTCAGTCGCAAGTATCATTGAAGAAATGAAACAGTATCATCCAAAAAAACATGTGATATTTTTCTATGATGACAACTTTTCGGCAAATAAAGAACGCACAAAGCATTTACTAAGAGAGATGATTGCCCATAAAAAAGAATTTGGGGGAACTTTCAGGTGGAGTACCCAAGTACGAGTCGATATTGCCAAGGATCCTGAACTTTTAGATTTAATGAAGAAAGCAGGATGTGTAACCGTGTATATTGGTATAGAATCTATCAATCCGGAATCATTAAAAGAAATGAAGAAAGCCCAATCGGTGGAGGATATAAGGTGGGGGATCAAAGAAATTCGCAAACGTAAAATTCATATTCATGGAATGTTTGTGTTTGGTTTTGATAGTGATACAAAAGCAACCACTCAAGCAACCGTTGATTTTGCAATCAAATCCAAAATTGAAACCGCTCAATTCCTAATTCTAACTCCGCTTCCTGGAACGGTGTTTTATCAAGAAGTTATTGAAGAAAATCGGTTTATTGATACAAAATGGGATGAATTTGATACTCATCATGTTAAATTCACCCCTAAACCTGAACATTTCACTATGTGGGAATTGCAACAAGCCCAAATCTCTGCCCATGCCCAATTTTATAAATTAACTCATGTGTTTCGGCGATTATTTAGGGGGAGTTTGATAGGACTTATAGTAGGGTTATATGCCAACAAATTAAATCGGAACTGGTTAGTGTGGGAACGTCCCTACTTAAAATGGTTAAAAAGGGTGAGTTCGGAGAAAAAAATCTTCCGAAATCCCCCAATAATTGCTAGTTAGAGTGAATCATTTTTTTTTAATTTGCTAAGATTTGGTCTCGGGAATAATGATAACTCTCGCCACAATTATGGTTTATTATAAGTTAATAATTTGAGCTTTTTTGTACTTATTTGCACAAAACTATGTAGAAATAACATGATTTATTATTAGTCAAATTAAAATTTATATAAATAGATAGGTATTGAATTAAAACTACAAAAATGGGTTGAATGGATTGATAAAAAATGGCTAAACGTCTAATGTCTATAGATACATTTCGTGGCTTTGCAATATTTTATGTTGTTCTTTTGCACGCTTTGGTGATGCGTGTCTTTGAACAAGATCGAAGTCACATTGTTAGATTGTGGGATCAAACTCCCACATTTCTTGTTATTATATTCATCCCCTTCATCATCATTATGATTTGGGGTGCATTATTTACTTTTTTAAGCGGAATTTCAGTCGCCTACTCCTTGACGGTTCAACGTGAGCAAGATGAAACTCTTATGGCTCTGAAATACAAACGACAAATAATTAGAGGAATTATGATCCTTCTTGCTCAATATCTGTTCTTCTTTTTATTTTCAAACCAATTGTCGGGTACAACCAGTGAAATAACTCACTCTTTAATTACTGGCTCCCTGGAGACTGATATCTGGGCGTTGCCAAGCATCTTTCATTTCTTCACTGTGGGGACTTTGGAATCCATTGTCATTTCAAATTGGGTAATTTGTACAATATTTTATGTTTTGTGGAAACGAAAGAATAAATCCATCAAACAAACTTATGGATGGCTTATTGGAATAGGGATTGGAATTTTCGTGGTTGCTGCAATTCTTTTCCAAATTGTTGGTGATCAACAAGTAGTTATAGAAAATTTAGGAAATCAAGGAAGATATGCAGAACAATTGCTTTTTATCAAATTCATAGGTGGTCGCCACAGTTTCTTCCCTCAAGTTGCTTATGGCGTTTTTGGAGCAGTTATTGGGGTTGCATTGGCTAACAAAGAATCCTATAAATCAATTGCGAAATTTGGATATGGATTTGGATTAATATTCTTAGGCATATTTCTTTACACTATTTTTGCTGGATTTGACTATGTAGCGGATTTGGCTGGTGAACACATTCCAATAAATGTATATTGTTTCAATTTAGGGGGTCAAATGATAGTCACCACCACGTTGATCAAGATGGATTATTCTTCTCCTAAAATGACCCGAATTCATGCTCGTAATAGTAAAATGTTGCGCAGATATGGCAAAGTGTCCTTATCTTTATATTTCTTAGAAGGGATTAATTCTATCTTGTGGTATAAACTCTTTTATTGGTATAATGGAGGTGCCTTTTATACTACGGGTTGGATGATTGCCATTTTTGAGTTTATTGTGTTTATCGAATGGTTTTTCATCTTAAAGTTATGGGAACGTAAAAATTTTGCCTTTTCTATTGAGGACATCATCCGTCGGGTAGAAACCTTCCTAACTGAAACTTCAAGATTTGCAAAGAAGAAAAAAGAGATTGCTATACCTCAAACAACAATTTCTCAATAGATGAAACCCTTTCGTCTTTTTCTATTTTTTTTTATTTTTAGATAATCTTTTTGAAAAGCTCCATAGATTTAAGATATAACTCAAAATTGATGCCTTCAGCATCTCGAATAAACTGAGCCGAGATAAATTTGGTTCCTGCCCCATCAAGGGATACATTTCCTAACACCGTAAAAATTTTTCCTTCTTTAATTGCGACTGTTTCATCTGGGATATCACGAATATTGATTTGGCCCGTTGTGTCATCTAAATTAAATTCATCACTAGCATTAAGATTCCGGGCGTATCCTGTAAGAGTTACTTGATTATCTGTTGCTTGGATATCTTTAACCAATCGTTTTTGGAAAAAATCCTTACTTTGTACTTCATTTTCATATTCGAATGCCATTATTATAATAAATTAATACCATCTTCCAATTTAAAATCCGTTATTGGAGAGGTAATTTTGAGAGTTATTTATAGATTAACATGAGGTTTTATTTGATTTTAAAAACAGAGGAAAGTAATATAGATTGAAATATTATGAGGAATAAAGAAAATGTTTAAAGCTAAAATAAAAGATGCCCGGATTGTGAAAGGAATGTTTGAAGCAGTCTCTGCCATCATTAGTGAGACTCTCTTAAAGGTAGATCCAGATAAAGGAATTACATTAACTGCGATGGATTTATCCCATATTTGTCTTGTATCATTATCCCTAGTTAAAGAAGATTTAGATGAATTTGAAGCGGATCAAAATTATGAATTGGGGATTAATCTCGAGGATTTAGTAAAGATTATCAAAAGGAGTGGAAGCAATGATGAAATTTCCTTTATTCATGATCCTAAGGATAAAAAATTAATCATTGAAATGAAACCTGAATCCGCTAAAAAAGCACGCAAATTTACCATATCTCTCATCGATATTGAAGGAGAAGAAATTAATTTGGAATCTCTAGAAGCCATGGAATTTGACAATAAAGTTCGGATGGGGCTTAAAAATCTTGATGAAGCTATCAAAGATGCTGAAATTTTTGCAGAAGTGTTGCAAGTTCAAGCCAAAGAGAATCTTATTTTCTCAACCACTGGAAATATTGGCGATATGGAATATGTTCTTGAGAAGGAAGAATTAGAATCTTCTGAATTTTCGGCCGAGAGCACGGGGATTTTTGCGATTTCCTTTTTGAAAAATATTTTAAAGGTATCTGCAATTGCGGATAAGGTCGAAATGGAGCTCAAGTCTGAGGCTCCGTTAAAAATGGTTTTTGATATCCTTAATTCCAGTCGAATCATGTATTTCCTCGCTCCACGTGTAGAAGAAGATGATGATTCGATGTATGAGGATTAGATTCTTCATTCTTTTTCTTTTTATTGTTATTTTTTTATTTTCACTAAAATCAAATGGAATATCTTATTGATTTCGCTTTCATAATATAAGTAAAGAAATTGGAAAGCAGAATACATAAAAGGATGAATGATGAAGGATGGATGGAATTCCGGAGAAATATTACTATCAGTTTCCATGGCTCAATGGAAGCAGTGACGTTTTATTTAATCGGGCGGGAATCACAGTGGATGAACTTAATTCTTTATCAATTGTTGATATTATTCAGAGACTGTTAAGGGAATATCCTGATTTGAAAGATCGAATTTTACTCTTTTTTGAAAGTGCCGTGAAAAATGAAGAACGTTTTCAGACACCAACAGATGATATCGTTCATTTAGCGATGTATCCCATTTTACAAATTTTAATTAGTATGTTAAAAAATCGAGTACTGGCTAATGCACTTTCGAATATCTATGCAAAACATTGTAAAAGGGTGTTAGCGCAGACAGGGGCAGTAAGGACTTATCCTAATAAGTTAATTCAGCAAATTTGTAAAAATGTAGGCATCGATTGTAATTTGGGGTTTGAGTTCATTGAAAAAATCCAATATTCTTTTGAAATGGATTTTGCTTCCTATTTAATGTCCGCAGCCCGATTGAGTGATAGTAAGTGGAAATTGGTGAATCAACGATTTCAAGATGGAAAGATTTTCTTGATTCGACCTGATGTTGTAATGTTACTTCGTGAATTTGTTCGAAAAAAAGTTCAACCCGATTTTAAAGATATGACCCCAGAATTAGCGGAAGAAATGGAACAAATTCCAAAAATTAAAGAAATTCTAGTAGAAGTTGAAAAATTAATTCAAGAAAATATGTCTCGTTTCCAATCTTCTTTGATATCTGATGGTGAAAAGATAGGATCAGATCTTTTTGCTCCATGTATTCAAGCAATTTTGTACCGAATGCTTCAAGGTGAAAATTTATCTCATAATGAGCGATTGGCCATTTGTTTTTTTTACTTAAATACCAATCACACCATAGAAGAAACTGTGGATCTTTTTCGGACATCTCCAGATTTTGATGAAAGTATTGCTCGATATCAAGTGGAATTTGCAGCTGGATCTGGAGGAAAAGGGAAAAAATATAGTATGTTCAAATGTTCCAAATTAAAATCCTTGCATTTATGCTATGCAGACCATAAAGATTTTGGAGACAAACTGTGTATAAAAGGGGCTAAAAAACGAAACGGCGAAATCGTTCAAATGCAAAATCCGGCGAAGGATTTCATATTTTGGAAGAAAATCGAATTAAATAGACTTCATCGAACACAAATTGCAATAGGGGAACAAACCATTACTTCGAAAACTGAAATTAATGAAAAACAATCGAAAATCCCCCCCCAAACTTCGAGGAAATAAAATGAATCTCACACAAGCCTATATCAAGAAGCTTTTCAGTGCCTATTACCGGGCCCATATTCGCGAATTTCCCGATACTGCTTCACTTCCACAGAGGGAATTTGCGTTTTTAAGATGGGATCATCCTGGAATGGTGCGTCACCTTGGATATCCTTCAAAAGATTTCTTATTACAATATCTGATCTCCCATGGACCGCGCCATAGTTATCACAGTGCTACTTATTATGAACGACCAAGTGCCGAAAAAATGGAAGATAAAGGCTATCTTGGCTGTGATTTTGTGACCGATATAGATGCCGATCATATACCCACGGCTTGCCGAAGTGATCATAATTATACTATTTGCAAGGCTTGTGGCAATAAAGAAAAGGGAGAAAAACCAGAAAAATGTTCCAAATGTGATGGTACGAAGTTTACCAAGATTCTTTGGCTTTGCGATGAGTGCTTAAATGTTTCCAAACAGCAAGCATTTAATTTAGTGGAAAACTTTCTGGTTCGTGAATTTGCTATTCCCTTGGAGGCGATTCAGCTTAATTTTTCAGGTCATCGAGGTTATCACATCCATCTTGATGGAGATGCTTGGTTACATCTTGATCAAGATGCTCGTCGTGAAATTGCGGATTATGTAACGGGAGAAGGATTCTCCTTTAAACTTTGGAACTTTAAAAAAACCCAGAATGTGATGCAAGGTTTTACTCTGGATCAACCGGGATGGCCATCCAAGATTACTAGGGAGTTTTATCGGGTATTAAAGAGTGGCGAAAATAATATTTGGCATTATTTTAAGAACCCCATTTATGGAAGAGCACTCAATAAACCTGTCATAGAAAAAATTCTTAACTATCGGTTGAAATTGATTACAGCTATTGAAAAAAAAAGTCGAATTTGGGACATCCCGACTTTACATGACAGTTCATGGCACAGAATCTTCTACATTTTACGGGATCATATTAAAGCTGATATTGATGTTGTAGTTAGTATTGATCTTCACCGTTTGATACGTTTGAATGGATCACTTCATGGAAAGGCCGGTTTTAAAGTCATGAGTGTCCCCTATGAAACTTTAAAAGATTATGATCCTCTCGTGGACGGCTTGGCTTTTCCAGATAATTCCGAAAATACAATAACTATTCAAATTACCGCTCCATTAGCTCCAAAGATTCGAATAGGGGATTCGGAATACGGGCCTTATATTTTGGGAGAAAAAATTACTCTTCCGTTAAATGCAGGGTTATTTTTATTGTGTAAAGATGTTGCGTTGCTAGTACGAAATTAAAAAAACATTCTGATCTTATTTAGCTTTGTAACATAAGAATGTGGGATAAAAATGGATTCACAAACTCAAGATAAAATTTACGTTAACTTGGTTAAATATTGGCGCTTATCATATCGATCTCAG
The DNA here is from genome assembly GCA_025839675.1 of Candidatus Lokiarchaeum ossiferum. Taxonomy (GTDB): domain Archaea; phylum Asgardarchaeota; class Lokiarchaeia; order Sigyniarchaeales; family Promethearchaeaceae; genus Lokiarchaeum; species Lokiarchaeum ossiferum. The sequence goes on along the minus strand of CP104013.1, from coordinate 1,894,030 downwards.
AATATTATTCAAATCCCAAACAATGATAAATTTATTCCCAATATTCGGGCTCTTGTGGTGTCCATTAAAAATCAACTTGAAAATTCATCGGATAAATTAATACAAGAAATCTTTTTTAAAACTCTCGAGAACATCAATTTTATGGTCAAAGATTTATTAGATGCGCGATTGGATCGAATTATTTTACGATGTCGTCGACAGAAAAAAATCAAAGAAGAATTTTTACTTCCTGAAGAAATTGATTTTTATCGTGGTCTTTTTACATCCTTTCGAGGCTATAAAGCTTCTCGAAATATGGTCTTAGATGATTTACTCACTCCCCAAAATAAGGCATTTCCAAAAAATTTCTCTTCATCCGATGACCTTTCTTTATCCGATTCTACGTTGGTTGAATTAAATCAAAAAATATCTAGTGTAACTCAAAATTCCGATGATAATGTTCAAGAAGAAGTAGTACTTTCAAATATGGAATCTTCATCTAAATTAATCGCCCCAAATTCTTCATTGGGTAATTCTGGAGAGGAGAAAATGGACATACCGGAAGAATTTCCCTATGATTTAAATCTTGAAGATGAGCTTCTCGATGAAGATACGCCTCCTGCTGAAATATTGGATGAATTGGATTTGGTTCTCTCGAGGAAAAATGATCATTCAGTAGCGCGAGTGTCCCCTCAAGAATATAAATCCATTCAATATACTACGGTACGCATTTTAAGCGATATTTCACCCATCGTAGGCGTAGATCTCGAAATTTATGGGCCTTTGAATAAAGAAGATGTTATTTTTTTACCACAAAAAAATGCTGATATCCTAATCGAAGAAAATCTTGCAAGTATGCTTGAGATTTAAGGGATTATTGGAACTTTATTTTTTCTTTAGGTCGGGAAATTTCTCATGCATCTTCTTTCGGAAATGTTCCATACGATAATCTTGATATTTATCTTGCAAAGAAAAACGGGGAGGATACACATTTTCAACTGGTGAATTGCAATTTTTACAATTTGCTTCAGAAATTGTGTAATTCATACATTTCGTGCAACGTTTTAGATGTGTGGGCATGATAATCACGATAATTTAGTTAAGGAAGAAAAAAATTTATTGCTTATTGGATAAATTGTCTCGCATTACTTCAACAGATCCATTAGAACCGATAACATTTTCGATTTTTGCGGTAATTTTTGCGAGATGTTTTTCAGCGGATTGGTAATCTTTGGCTTCTAATTCCAATCGATAAATCGGTGCACCAATATAAGTGAACTCTGTTTCAATCCCTTTAGCTTTTCGGAGTTTTCCCGCCCCTCTGAAGGCTTCTTTTATTAATTCAATTCCATTTCCATCTTGGGATCGAACATCATATTCTACGGTCATATTCACTTTTGAAATTGTTACATTATCAACAATTAATTGGTAGAGTGATTCCATGAGATCTTCTGGAATGTCTATTTCTTCGACTTTTAAGAGTTCATCTTTACCTTCTTCTTTGATCTCTTCAAATGCGGTATGTAAATCACCATATTTATCAACCAGAGGCCAGATAGCCTTATCAAATAATTCAGACATTTCAATTTTATTTTGTTCGGCAAAGAATTTTAACAAACCTTCCAATTTATTTTCATAGCGCCACGAGTTCATAATGTTCTGTTTTTGGACTTTATTGACTCTTCTGAGGCTTAAATCTAAGTATCCTCGATCTTCATTGACTCTAAGAACCGATAACACCACTCGCTGGCCATTTGCAATAATGCTATTAATATTTTTAACCCAGCGGTTGCTTAATTCGCTAATATGAATCATTCCTTGAGCGCGTTGTTCATGAGCGAGTCCAGTATAATCTTCTAGTTCAACTTGCACATAACCTCTTTGCACGTTGGTAACACGACAAACAACAACTTCACCGGGAGTTGGGAAGGGGTTTCGGTTTAACATACTTCAAATAATGAACCTTAAATTATGAATTTTTGGTATTTTGTAATGTGTGAACAACTTTGTTTTTCAATATATTTCTTGTTAGAAATTTCGTAAAAACATGATCTTATTAAACAAAATTGAAGCTTTTAATATGATGGCTGCAGTGGATTTTAATTTCTTAGCAGCTGCCTTGGGGATTTTGTTAGCGGCTGCAATCATCAGTGTGCTCGTTGGATTATTTAAAAATAAGCAAAATCCCGAAAAAGCGATTTTACGATGGTTCACTTTTGCAGAAGGGACTGATTCTGATTTTTTTGAGTGGGAGAAAATCGAATTATTTAATGATAAACCTTTAAAATTGCATCAAATGGGTTTGGAAATTATTATATTTATTACGGGTACGGCTATTATAATCATGGGAGTTGAATATTTTCCAATAACATGGAAATTGTTTCTCTCCTATCCTCTTTTGTTACTTTGGCTTTCGATATTTCAGAAAGGTGTTCTAAAAGAAGAATTTTCAAAGATCATACTCCATTTACCAAAAAAACCTGTTCAAGAACATCGTTGGGTGCAAATTTTAACCATTGCATTAATTTTTATCTTGATTTTAAGTATTTTGAATGTTTTAATTGATTTTAATCCTTTAGTTGTGAGGTTTCCCGAAAAATCAACATGGGCTTATATTTTTTATTCCTGTATTCAAGCCCCTTTAGTCGAAGAATTATATTTTCGCGGATTTTTTTATTCTAGAGTTAAAGAATGGAATCAATTTGCAAAAAAATTAAATCGGAATTATTTCATCTTGATTGAAGCATTTTGTTCTGCTGTATTATTTGCTTTTTGGCATGTTTTCAGTTTCATGATTTTCTATTCCGCTTTTTTTGTCGGTTTATTTTTGTGTTTCTTGCGAAATGAGTGGGGAGAATCATTGATACTTGGGTTTGTGATTCATTCAATGTATAATTTTGTCGCAATGCCTTGGATCATTTAAAAATCAAATTCAAAATAGAGTGTTGATAATATCAATTTATTGATTCTTTTTTGTAGAAAATTCATCAATATCATCCATAATTTATATCAAATTTAGAAAAAAGTGCATTGAATTAGGGAACTTCCTATTTTTCAAAAATGTAAGTTTCAAAAATATATCACTCAATTTTGTTAATTGAATTTTATCATTGACTTTTATCACTAAATTTCGGGAAAAAGCCTTATAATGATCAAAACCAATAATTTTTTAATTCATTTTAAATTAAATCAAGTGAGGACATTTCAATGATTTCTAATTATAATAGTGGTGGTAATATGGAGCATGAAGAAAAACCCCATATTGATCTTATCGATCGTAATATTATTTCCATTTTAAAGAATGATGCTCGCACTTCCTATCGTCAAATTGCTGATGAAATTGGGAAAACTGAAGCGACTGTCAGAAGAAGAGTCAATCGAATGATTCGGGATCAAATTATCCGAAAATTTACTATCGTTCTAGATGAAAAACGCCTTGATAATCCAACCAAAGCAACAATTAAAATACAACCTGACTTAAATAAAATAAAAAGCATTACTGAAGAATTGCTTAAAATTGATGCTATAACAGACATTTGGCGACTTAGTGGCGATTGTGGTGTTTTTGTAAGAGTTGAATTGCCTTCTCTCGAACATTTGGATCCTTTAATAGAAGATCAAATCTCGAAAATTTCCGGAGTCTCGATCAAAGAAACCTGCTTCGTGACCAAGGAAGTTAAAACGAAATATTAATTCTTTTTCTTCATTTTTATTCTTATTTAACAAGATCTGCTATTTTAGAATATTTAAATTATAAAAACTGTGAAAAAAGTCACATCAACTGTGATATAACCAGTTTGGATTGTTTCGGATGTAGGGAATAACTTCGTTTTCAAGGGTTTGGATTTCTTCGTCCAGTTCAATGTCAAATAACCGATTCTCTATGACTAATAAAAATTGATTCAATTTTCCCATTGTTGATCCACAAAAAATTTGTTTGTTATTGTAATTTGGTAAACCCTCTTATTAAATGGTGAGGTAACAATGGTCCTCTATAACTTCACAGGTTTATTTTTCGTTTTTTTTTATTTTTTAGAAATTTTTTCCTCCATAACTGGTTCCAAAGTTTTCAGGGTCAGAATAAATATGGGAATTAAAGCCAATTCAACAAAAATACTAATAATGAAAGGAGATTGAGTTCCAAATTTATCCCAAGCCAAGCCTCCAATAATTGGGCCCAAAACTCCTCCTAAACGACCTAACCATCCTTGTAATCCGAAAAGTTTCCCACGGTTAGTTTTATTCACTCGGGACATCACATTTTGCAATATTAGACCTCCTGCAGTTGCTAATGTGGAATCAATAATTAATAAAAGAGAAAACAGAATTTCTGAATCCGTTCGAATCAAGAAAAACGTAGTAAGGGCACCTAAAAAAGATGAAAGGGCTACACCCAAAGGGAGGTTAATCTTATCACAGAGTTCACCAATCTTGGGGGAAATAATCAGTGTTAATATGCCTGATGGAAAATAAATGAGCATAATAATTGTCGCATTATCTTGGATGTTGGCCGTTAAATATGCTTGTAAAAATGGGTAAGCCATGGATTCATTCATATTGGCAAAAAACATTCCCAAAATCATAAGTAAAAGCCCAAAAGCTAACCCCTTCGGCATATTTTTAAAAAATGGTTCTTTTGAAGGTTCAGATTTTAAAAATTCCTTGACATCCTCTTCATTATTAGATAATTTTTCCATATTTTGCTGTGGAAGCGATTCAACTTCTGAATTCAGGAAGCGATCATAAGTCAGATCTTCATCAACATTTTTAGAGAAGTAGATCCCAGCGTAAAAATTTGAAATAGCATAAAGAAGTAAAGGTGAATATTGGATAAATTCGAGTCCTGGGAAAAAATTGTCAATAACAACAAAAATTGGAACACCGATACAAGCCCCTACTAAATTTCCAATTCCCATTTTACCATAACTTTTACCGAATGCTGTGGACCTATTTTCTTTATTGGATTTTTCCGAAACCAAAGCATTGAAGGGAGGCCAAAAAACGCCTACAGACATACCTAAAAAGAGCATTGAGCCTGTAAATCCAATTAAAGATCGAAATAAGATTGTTATGTACATCCAAATATAGGATATTCCTCTACCGATAGAACCAAAAAGCACTAAATTTTTCTTCGAACTTCTATCGGTAAAATAACCAACAAGAGGTGTGGAAATTATCGCCCCAATTGTGAAAGCTGAAAACATAAATCCTAATTGTGTTCCAGAAGCATCCATCAATTGTCCAGTTACATAGGGGACCATGAAATTGAAGAAAAAAAAGCCCATACTGTTCCAAAACAAGATTTTTATCATAGAATTAAAATCAGGGGTAACTTTTTCTGAGAAACTATTGCTATTTTCTGTGAGTTTAGCCATTTTAGCGTAAATTGTTTAATTAAAATAGATTCATAATTTTTTCGAATAAATTATTACCAATTGTCCATTTTTTTATAGACTTTTTTATAATTGGGCTTCGCAATATAATGGAGGGTTGTAAAATATGACTAATATCGCAAAACTAATGGATCCCAATAACATTATGCATTTCATTGAAGATAGGATAGAGATAAGAATGGAACGAAATCCAAACAAAGATAAAATCTTTGAATTACCAATAATTGAGCAGAAAGACAGAATTCTTGTTTAATATGCAGTAACTTGTTCTTTTTCTTTTAATGGGGCTGAATTAAACCCCAAAATCTTTTTTTCTTCAATTTTTAATTCATAAGGATGGTCATTGAAATTTGAAACAGGCATATAGTTTCTTATAGCCATGTGAGCATCTACATAAATCAAAAAGAGGTGCTCACATACCACATGATCAACCAATATTGGCACTATCCCCAATGAATTTTGTTCTCTTTTAGTTATGAGATCATTACTTAACTTATGGAGGGAGGCCTTTCCACAAATTGGACATCGTAGAACAACTCGTCTAGCCATCGTTATACAATGAAAGTAGGAAGGTGAGTACTAATAATATTCATATTGGAAAAATTGCAATAAAATGACGACAAAAAAAGATAGATTAAATTTTCTTAATTTCACTCATAAATTTGGTAGCGGTTCTCTAATCTAAAGATATATAAGAGACAAACAATGGGGGATTAGCCATGCGTTAGTATTAGAAAAAGATTGGTAATTTTCCTTAGAATTGTTAAAAACTAGATTTGGCCTTCTCCCTTGCTTGCTGGATATCTTTAACCCATTTGTCTAATTCTAAAATCCACCATGCTATCGAGTCGGGTAGTCCTTCATTGTTGATAAATTTGACCATTAATAAAGGACGAAATTTGGTTTTACCTAAGTGACTTTTTGGGGTTTCTATTGATGTAATAGATGACAAAGGGATGCGCCATTCTCTTGTGGGCAGATACATTTGAAAACAAAGTTCTTGGGTTGTGAGTACTAAGACTCCATTCCCTCGTATCTGCTTTCGGCCTTTCGATTCTAATCCGAAAAAATTGCAACTTCCGGTGGATCGCAGAATTGATACTTCAGCAAACTGTGCAAGATACTTATTCATTTTAACACGAAACATGTCACTAGTTATTTTGTTAAGATTGCTTATATATGATCCTTCTTGGGAAATATTTTTGGTTTAGAACGATTTTCCATGATATACACGAGGGCATTTATTGGCACAGGACGATCTACTTTGATGCCTACAATAATATGATTTTCGCGATTCGCCATTGGTGTTTCCTCAACTAATGCGCCTTCCAATTGAAGTGAGGTAATTATTTGCTTATGAAAAAAAGAAGATCGGTTTTCAATCACAATTTCTTGTCCTTCGTGCAAATATTCATCAAAGAGATCTATTTCGATGGCCATTGCCTTGCGATAGTAATTGGTTACTTTTCCAATTTGTTTTTTTTGCCAAGTTGATATGTTGCCTCGTACATTTTTTTCTATATCTTCAATGTTTGGACGATTAAAATAATACCCTGTATGAAAGCCACGATTAAATACATGAGTTAATTTATTCAACCATTTGTCCACTTTCTCTTGGGTGTATGTATTTTCATAATAACTTGAAATAGCTTCGCGATAGCACCCAACAACTTCTGTAAGATATAGTGGATCGCGCATTCGGCCCTCAATTTTGAAACTCGCAATTCCCGCTTCAATTAATTCCGGAATATGGCCGATCATACATAAGTCTTTAGCATTAAAGAACATACCAGAAAATTGATCATAATCTAATAATTCCCCTTCTTCTCCTTGGAAAGTAAAATACCGACGGCAAGGTTGGACGCATTTTCCGCGATTTGCTGAAAATTCAGAATTGTGTTGCATCAAGTCGGCAGAGAGATAACATCGGCCACTAACCGCAGTACACATTGCTCCGTGCACAAAACACTCTACCGGGATAGAAACTTCTGAAACTATATCCTTAATATCTTCCAAATTAACTTCTCGTGCGAGAATAAGGCGTTCTGCTCCAAGTGATTCATAAAATTTTGCCGCAATTTTGTTTGAAATGTTCGCTTGAGTAGAGATATGAAAGGGGATTCCTACCTGTTTTGCTATCATTATTGTTGCAAGATCATGACATATTAGAGCATCCACACCTGCGTCTTTTGCCAATTTGATTGTTTGGTGTAATTCAACAAGTTCAGTATTATATATCAAGATATTGGTGGTGAGATAGCATTTTCGGTGGGCTTCGTGGATAGTAGTGACAAGTTTGGTCAAATCATCTATTGAAAAATTGTCTGCTCTGGCTCGCATGGAAAAATTTGTATCTAAACCAAAGTAAAAGGCGTCAGCATTTCTTAAAATATTCGTTTGAGGTTCGAGGGATTTCCAATTACTCAACGGAGCTAAGAGTTCTGGGGAAGGAATTTTTGAGGTCATAACAGACAATCACTTTCTGGTTAAGGTAAAGTAATCATCCTATTTGTCGTTTGTGAAAATTGATAACTTACTTATTTCATCCTCCATTCATTTGATCTGGGGATAAATCATACCATTTCAAATAAAAAAGCGAGCACAATCGATTAATGATCCTATCGTTACCCCTGATTTTAAACCGATGATTCAAATTGTGTTTTGGAATAGTCTTGGATTTCTCTTTTTTGGCTTTATTGTTTCTTATGTACCGATTCAATTATTTGGAGCTAGTGGATCTGAGATGGGCTTAATCGTCTCTCTTCAAGCTTTTGGAAGACTTCTTAGCACTCCCTTAATCGGTTATCTGACAGATCGGGTCTCTAAAAAGAAACTTGTCATGGTGGGGGCTTTAGGTCGTTGTATTTCTTATATTATGTATTATTTATCCATTGTGTTGCACTCCATACCTCTCTTTGGAGCGGGAATTTTTACCCAAGGTGTTTTAGTGGGATTTTTTTGGCCCCCCTTCAATTCACTCGTTGCGGAAAAATCGAATAAATACTTTCGATCAGAAGCCTACGGAAAAAGGAGTAGCATGATTGGATGGGGGAGTTTGGCTGGTTCAGCTTTCAGCTTTTCTGTTTTCACTTTAGCTCACCATTTTATTCCGGATAAGTTATTAATCGTCTATTCCCCCTTTCTAATTTTTGCAGTTATTAATATCTTTGCAGGGCTGTATTTTTACCGAAATGTGGATGAGCATTACTCGTTTGCGGAGTTTAAAAAAGAAAAAATCTTCTCTTATAATAGTGATCGTAACGAGCAATCTGAACTTGTAATCAAAAATTCCTCTGAAGGTCTACCCACTCAAATGGAATCAAACAAAATGTCCAAGAAATTTTTAGGGGCATTTTTTTTGTTAACTCTTGCTCTGATGGCAAGCCGGATGAACGATACTTTGGCTGAACCCTTTTTGCAAGTCTATCTGATTGAAAATATCATCCAAAATCCTACTCTCGTCATGCTCATATATTTTCCCGCCCAAATTACCTCCTTATTGATGGCGCCCTACATGGGGAAAATTTGTGATCGCATCAATCCACGTGTGGGTATTTTATTCTTAAGTTGTATCGGTGGGGCAATGACTTGGTTTCTCATTCAGACTTCTTCTCCCGTTGTTTTCAGTCTTTTGCTCACCTTTGATTTCACTTTCGCACGAGCTAATCTACTTTTAATGGAAAATGTCCTTAGCCGGACTTCTCAATTACATCGAGGGAAAATCTTCGGAATGGCTGAATGGATGAAACTTTTGGGTGGATTTTTTGGGCCTAATATTGGAGGTTTAGTCTGGGATCGTGTTGATCATAGGGCTCCATTCATTATCTCGATTTTCGTTGAAATATTCTTAGTCCCATTATACTGGGTATCTATCTTCTTCTTGAAACCATTTATGGCTGAAAAAGTGGGAAAAAACAGCATAATTGTTAATTGAATTGAGAAGTGAAATGTTTGACGAATAATATCGAAATTTGCAAGTATTTTTTGGTGAACTACTCTCTATCTCAGTCTCTTTCAACTTTTGGTTGTAACACTTCGTTATAAATATTTTCGAGGGATGCAAAATATTGTTTAGTGGGTCCCCACATTTGCTTTATTGGCTGATGGTTGTCAATTTTTAGTTTATGAGTCTCGCTCCGCGTTTTCTTCAGTAAGATTAAGCGGTTTTCATTGACTTGAATTTTCGGAGAATTAGTGGGCGGGGTCATTTTCATACTTCTTTTTTGTTAGATAAACTAGAAAAAAATTAGAATGGAATTTTATTCCTCTTCAGCGATAGGAACTTTCATCCCTGGTTTTTTAGAAAAATTTACTTCTAAAATTCCGCGTTTTAATTTAGCTTTTACTTTTGCCGGATCGATTTCATCATGAACCGGAATTTTTACGCTAATCGGCCGTTTCCATATTGCATCTCCAATGTTTATAATTTTTTTCCGTTTTGGAGGGTCTTTTTCGGTGTTTTCTTGTGGTTTCTTTGCTTCTATCAGAATTGCATCTCCTTTGACAGAAACTTCGATATCTTTGACATCAAATCCAGGTAAGGGCATAGTGACATAGTATGTCCCTTCGTCTTCTTCTAAATCGTAGGGCATATACCCCGCATATTTATTCATGTAGAATTGAAACATTTGGGGGTTTGGTCCGTGGCATCCGTGTGTGTAGTGCATGTGTCGTGTGTCTCCTGTGTGTTAATGGTGTGTTTCTAAAAAAATTTAATAGAGATAGGGGTATCGTTTCTGTAAAGTTTTAAGTTGCTTGTTACTCTGATTAAAATATTTCCAATCTTTCTGTTCAATTTTACCAGTTCTACTGGCCACTTGTTCCTTTACGGATAGTTCGTTTGGTGTTTGGATATTTATCTCCATGAGATCTTGTGGCATGAAAATCTGTTGATCAAAGATGGCTTCCCATGCCGGATTCTGTAGTTGGTCAATTGTAAGTCCTTCGGACATCGCTAGGTCTCCATAGTATCAGATAGTTCATAAAAAAATGATTTTATTCAGTTGTTTAGGTGGATGGTTTCGTGTTTTTTGACATCATCTCCAGGTCTGTTGGTTGATGGTTTGGGGTAGGGTTGGTCTTATGGTTGGGTTTTGGTTGGGTTTTTTTTTTGTTTGGTCTTGTAGTTGGGGTTTGGGTTGGTGTTTTAAAAAATGGTGTGAATTTATGAAATTCATAATTGCAAAAGCTGAATGTTAAAGGTATGAATCAATCATCTTCCACGATTGGAATCTTGGTCCATTGTTCTTTTTCCTTATTACATTCATCGATTTTCTGTTGTATTGCTTTTAAACGTTTCTCGATATGTTGCAATCGCTGGTCTGCTTGTTGTTGAATTCGAATTTTGGATTCTTCGAGTTTTTCCTTCATAGCTGTCAAGTGTTTTAAAGAACCGGAGATATTGGATGAACAAACAGATTCTTTTGAAAATATTGTTTCATCATACTCGTGACCGGCTCCAAAATGGAAACAAGAAGGAATGTCTGACATATAATTCATTCTTTTATTGAAAGGTAAAGTGCCAATCAATATTTTATAGAGTTTGGGCATAAAGCTAAGGGTATCGTCGATAATCTTTGGTGTACTCTCTTGTAATCGTTGTTTTCCTTGATCTGTGATTTTGTATATTTTCTCCAGTTCTTTGATATCATTTGCATCACTAAGTTTCTTGAGTTTTGGGTAGATTGTGCCGGGGGATACATTTGTTATCGGAAAGAATTCTTTAATTTTCATCACTAATGAATAACCAGATAATCCTTCGGTGTTGTCATTTAGAATTGATAGTATGATTAGATCCAAAGCTTTACGCGGGAACATTTTTTTCCGATTTCCTCTTGTACGAATTATTCGATTTCGAAGTATTCGTTTTCGAACTCTAAAATAATAATAACAAAACGTTAATTTAAAGCTTCGCATTCGAAGTGTTTTTTGACAACATTCTGTTAACAATATGCAAAATTATCCTTGAAAATATCATTGGACTTCTCTATACTTCTACTTATAGTTCTTACGCTCTCATATCCAAAATTTGTTATCTAAACTTGTATTTTGCTATTAAAATCCCATTTTTTCAAAAGCTGGGAAAAAAAAATATGGTTTTATTGGGTGAGTGTGTTCAAAACTTCTTTTTTGAAAGAGGAATATTGACCATTTTTGATTAACTGAATAAAATCGTATGAGTTAGTTTCCTTATTTTCTAAGTTCAATTTGTGGCATTGTGCATATCGATGATTTCTTCCTTGACTTGATTTGATTGAGCTTTTTCTTTTTCTCGCAAAAATGAAAAATTTTGCGCCGCAAGATGCTCTGCTACGTGATAAAGGGGACCATGGATCCATCCATAATATTTATTTAATCCGATGAAACCTATCATAACAAGAAATAAACCTCCAATTCCCAAGTTCGCCTTAGGATGGGAAAATAATTTGTTCATGAATAAGAAAATTGTGAATATTATTGTTCCAAAAGCGAATAGGGTGTATAATAATCGCCAAATAATTCTTTTTTGTTCAAATTCTTTTTTGAGATTAAAAGTTAATTTTTCATAACAATTGATACAAAAGTCTCCCTGACGACAATTTGCGCACTTGATCCTTCCACATTCAACACATCTATGAATTTGAGTGGAATAACTCTTCGTATCAAGACCACATATCTCACATTCAAAATTGATCCTAAATTGTCTCATACATGTCATTGATGTAGTTCTACCTTAAAAATCATTTGCTTAGTATGAAGGTCTTGATCGCTCCTTGATTACAGTCAGATTTTCATCATTCTTTAAAGAAACCAGATTAATCCCTAAAAAACGGGAAATTAAAATGTATTTTTACTAAAATTAACTTGATTCTATTTGTATTGGTCCAATTATCATTCATGAAAGTCAATTAATTTGACAAAATGATAAAGATCACCTAGTTAAATCACAAAAAAGATTATTTTAAAATATGATCCTATGTAAGATGTTAGATAAGGAACAAAAATTTAAAGGAATGAAAATGAAGGTATGAAATTTAAAAAAACAATCACAGTTATTGTAATTTTCAGTATTTTTCTTTGCAATGATTCAATAATTTCAAATATATTTAGTGAATCTAGTCAAGGTAATGTTCTACACGAAAAAAATATGTTGGAAAAAAAGGAAACACATCTGGATGAAATGATTGCAAATCCTATTTCATCAGCAGCAAGTAGTTTCCGATGGTGGGATGAATCATATGAATATAGGATAGAAATTGAAGTCTCACCAAATGGGGTTTCTCAAACTGATGCGCCTGTTCAACTCTATTTGAATTTTACAGAATATTTTAACGAGTTTGATTTAAATAATAGAGTTAATGCAAGTAGTTTAAGGTTGATTGAACAAACTACTTCTGGTTCAGCAAATTCTATTCCAATGCAATATGATCCTGCTATATCCGATACTTCTGATAATGGAGAGCTTGCTTGGATCATTGAGGGAAGTTTTGGACCCTCAATATCCAAAACATATTTCCTCTATTTCTGCTTAGGTAATACTAACGCGTTGAATGACCCTATTATAAGACATCCTGATACACGGGGCTTGAATTATGGCCCACTTCGGCTTTTTCATGAAGGGTTTGAAAGAAGTACTCTGAGTGGAGTAATTTTGGATTTTTATGACGGGAACGATGATGGCTATGATGATTATTATTTATACTCTGATGAAGTCCATCGTGGAGCTTCTTCTATGAGAATTGAGTATAATGATTGGAGAGCTCAAGATGTGGGTGCACCAATACCAGTTATAGGGGAAACTTGGTTAACTTACAGTACTTTTGCGTGGGAAGCATATGGGACGGCAGAAATTGTCGGATGTGCTGTATCCAATGTAAGAACTAGTTATACAAATGAATTTTTAGGTATACAAAATTCTGGTTCGCAAACTTGGGCTTATTTGGAACAAGGCGATTATGTTGACGCATTGGGTGAGTGGAATAATTTTAATGTTGATTTGAGTAGTTTTGCAACTGATATTGAATATTTGGTCTACATTTTTGATGATGATTCCAGTCGTTCCCTCAACAACTATGTCTTATTCGATGATATGTCAATTTGGAACGTTACTGTTAATCAACACAAAACGAATGATGTTATTCCAACATTAGGTGCTATCGAGTCTGTCTCTTCAAACCTTGAAGTTCAAGTATTGGATATTGATGGGTTTCCGGTGCCTAATGCTGTGGTTACGATCAATAAAACTGATAGTGTATTTGAGCAAATTCAATCAACAGATGAAAATGGTTATACGGTTTTTACCAATGTTTTAATTAATCAACGATACAATATTACTATTGAATATCTTTCTGAAGGAAGGACTGAAACATTCATTGCAGCGTTTATTGATGAAGTCCTTTTAGATGAATTTGATTATAGCATTTTGATCCAGTCTAACATTTGGTCCATGGATTTTCATGTTAATGATTTTGATGATTTACCGATCTCAAATGCGAGGGTGGTGGTGTATAATGATTCAATAAGTCAAGAAATTCTTGCAAATAGCACAGTGGATTCAAATGGCTATACCACAATTCGATGTCAGAATTATTCTAATCAATTTGATTACGAAGTCTTTTATGATACTACTTTCTTGCCAGCAACTTATGTTTACAATGATCCCATTTTTAGTATCTATAATGGAACGATGACTCGAACTTCCACTGAATCATCTGATTTGATTACCCTGGATTTGATTGATCAATCCAATTTTGATGCAGGTTCTGGAAACTTTACTAGTGGAACTCTTTTTATTATTTCATTGGATGCTTCTTTATTTAATTCAAAGCGAATCGGGTATGTAACCGCTGATTTTATTAATTTTGATACCAACATTACTGAATATTATGTTTATGGAACAAATTATCAAGATATTGAAGTCGAATTATTGCACAATGCAAGTATTCAAAACTCAAATATAACAGTCTCGACAAATGGGATTGATGTAAAAGATCTTAGATTCCAAATAAGCGATACATCTTCGGCACAGAGTGGGAAAATCAATGTCAGCTATTATGAAAGAAGCACTGAATTTATCACGGCCAATTTGACCACAATTTCATTCAATGTTAGCGCCCTTACTCAAGAAGATGGATCAAATCAACCTTTGTCCAATGCAATCTGTATGTTTTCAAATGCTTCTTCGTCGGAGTCTATAGCAAATATAACTACTCCAACCGATGGGCAAATAGATTATACTTATTTTAGATATACACCATCATCCTACGGTAATTACTCTCTTGGAATCGAATTTGTTGGGGAACCTCAAAGTTTGAATAAAACTTCTTGGGTTTTTGATCCCCTGGCTGTTGGAAGTTGGAGTCCTAGTCTCGATTTTTCAATGGACACTGCAGAAACAAAAGATGTACTGGTGGATTTTCTGGATTTATCTAGTTATCAAACAAAAGTTGAAATTAATTCCACAGGAGTGAATCTTTATTGGGGAGAATCTCAATCCTTTGCAGTGAATTTCTCAAGTTCCGATGGTGAAGATCCGTTTGCATTGCTGGATGCTGATAACATCAACTATTTTGTATACGATCAAGAGTTGGTGCTGGTCTTAACTAGTTCTATGCAACGGATATCTCAAGGAATATATCAATTTACTCTCAATTCTTCCAATCTTGTGGGTGGCAATTATTATACTCTTGAAGCGGTTGCAACTAAAGCTGGATACCCCGTACATAATAAAACCACAATTCCTCTTCAAGTCTTCAATTTAGATACTTCGGTCTCTATTATTGACGAGTCTAATCAAGCTCAAATTAATAAAGTGGTGATATCAAAAATTTGGGGTGAACAATTTGATGTCACTTTAGTTTATCAGCATAATTCACAAGATCTTTCGGGAGCAAGTGTATTATTGAACTGGGATTATGAAACGAATGCATTATTTTCGGAGCAATCTTCAGGTGAATTTTCTAACTATACTTATGAGATAGATACGTTGAAAGCCTTGGAAATTGGACAATATCGCCTGGAGATAGTTGTTACTCTGCAAAACTATACAAGTCAAAATACTTGGATCGATTTGATAATACTTCCTATCGCAACCGATATTAATCGTGATGATTACGCTAGTGCGCTTGAGAAATATTGGAATGAAAACTTAACACTTTCAGTAAACTTTACTGATACAATTAATAATTTACCTGTCTCAGGGGCAACAGTTTATTATAACTTGGTTGGTGATCCTGAATTCAATGCTTATTATATTTCTGAATCAAATGAAGCTGGAATTTATAATATTACCCTGAATTCTACAAGTTTCGGTACGACAGGATCCTATACCCTACAGGTTGTGGCTCAAAAAGATAACTATCAAAGTCAGCAGATGTGGGTCTCTATAAATGTAAATATTATCCCAACGTCCATCAGCACAGCAAGTACACAAATATCCCGAAATTTTGGAGAATCTTTTGTGTTGTCTATTAATTATTATGATGAACATAACAGCAGTTCTCTCCCAATTACAAATGCAGATCTTGTTTCTTATTCAGTTAGTGGTCCCGATGGTTATACAGGTTCTGGAACTTTAACTCATACATCATCTGGGATTTATAATTCTACCGTATTTTATACGGATGACTTCCCTGAAAGCGGTGGGACGTTTTATTATACTATTACAGCAACTAAGGAAGAATTTCAGCAGAAAGTAATTGTTATTTCCGTTGATATTGATATTCGACCAACTGATTTAACTTCCCTTGAATCTCAAATTGATGTATTTTGGAATCAGAATTTCACCCTTTCATTGACGTATGAAGATTTAACAATTCCAGCATCGCCGATTGGCATTACAGATGGAAGTGTTTCTTATTCTGTAGTTGGAAAGAGTGCAATTTTTGGAGATCTGATTCATATTGCAAATGGAAATTACCAAATGGAATTAAATTCAACTGTGTTTACTAGTGCTGGAACATATACGATCCAAATTGAAGCGAGTAAAGTAAATTATGGAACTAGATCGTTATCCATTCTCTTGAATATTTCCAAGATTCCCGTTAATTTGGTCGGGAATGATGAAATTGATGTATTTTGGGGTGAAGGGTTTACTGTTTCTGTTACTTTAACTGATTCTAGAGATGATTCTCCTATTCTTGATAGCAATGTCGATTTTAGTGTCTCGGGTTCAGGATATTCAGATTTAGGTATCCTTAATCATCAATCGAGCAATCCAGGTGTGTATTCCTTTGATTTCAATTCAATTAATTTTGATCACGCAGGAACTTATACTTTTACAATCACTGCAACAAAGAACCAATATGAAACCGTTCAAATGAGTATAGTGTTAACTATTTCCATTGTACCTACAGATTTAGTTCTTAATGGTGATTCCGTTATTGAAGTGATCTGGGGTGAAAATTTTGTTCTTTCGGTTACTTTTACGGATGAACAACTTGCGTCTTCTATTCCGATAAATGATGGAACCGTCTCTTTTACCATAAGTCCTGTAGGTGTAATTGCTTCTGGTTTTCTTACTCCTCAAGGCTCAGGAATTTATTATTTATCATTAAATTCTGAAACCGATATTGGAGGTAATGGAACTTATACCATAACCATGACTGCAACGAAAAATCAATATTTGACTCAACAGGTAGTGTTAACCGTTGATGTTTCAATTATTTCTACAATTTTGACAGCAGATGAATTAACTATTTCAAAACAATTGAATCAGAATTTTAACATATCTGTAAGTTACTTGGATAACTCTGATTCACAGAATCCTATAGCAATTACCGATGGATCCATTTCTTATGTGGTTTCTGGACCAAGTGGGTATTCTGCGTCTGGGACTATTTCCCATGTTGGTGGTGGTACCTACAATATCACATTTAATACTGATGACGATTTTCCTGGAGCTGGAACTTATACTTTCATCGTTGTAGCGAGTAAGGATGAATATCAATCTCGACAGTTAACAGTTATTGTAGATATTAATTTAATCAAAACAAATCTAACTTTAATCTATTCAGATGAAATTGAATATTTCTGGGGAGAGAATTTTACAATTGGTGCATATTATGAAGATGTTGTAGATCCTCAAGATATTCAAGAAGTAATTGGTGGTCAAATCTCGTATAATGTCTCTTCTTTATCTGAAATTACAGGATTTTTGAATTATATAGGTTCTAATGAATTCCGTTTGGAATTTAATACAACACAGTTTGGTCAAAACGGTACCTATACCATTCAATTGGATGCCTTCGCAGAAACATATGGAAGTCGCCAAGCTTTAATTGTTTTGACCATCAAGATAATTCCAACTTCTTTGTCCTCTAATCATATAGATGATGAAAAAGTGGCATATTGGGGAGATATTTTTAATATTTCTGTAAACCTTATGGATATTAGAAACCTCAGTGTTCCTGCCGCCATAATTGGAGGTCCAGTAACCTATTCCGCTGTTGGATATGGTAATGGGATCTTCACAGACTCTGGAATGGGGTTATATACTCTTGAACTCAATACGATTGATTTTGGTAAACAAGGAACTTACACATTCCGAGTTAAATTCACCAAGTCGCAATATGAAACGAATCAAATATATATCACCGTCTATGTTAATGGTATTTCCACATCTATAAGTGCAGAAGCAACGTCATTTGATAAAACATGGAAGGAAAATTTCACCGTTTCAGTCTCTTTCTTCGATACTCATAATGACGGACCAATAACGGATGGGGAAATTTCTTATTATGTTGGACAAGTTTCTGGTTTTACAGGGTATTTGACTCCGATTGGTGGAGGAGTATATGAGATCGAACTAAATTCTACTGAGTTTTTAAGTGTTGGGTCTTATACTATGCATCTTGAAGCCACAAAATATCAATATCAAACTCAAAACTTAGTGATAAATGTAAAAATCAATCGGATTCAAACGAGTATTAATAATTCCATATTTGTAAATTTGGATACTTCAATTAATGTGACCACAGGATATCAGATGATTTTCGCTTATGAGGATAGTGAATACGTTGGCATTTCAAATGCAATTGTTGCTTACTACGAATGGGAATTCCAAGGCATAACTCATGAAGGCCAATTGGTTGATATTGGGGATGGAAAATATCTCCTTGATTTCAATACTGCTACACGTCAAGTTGGAATGTATTTCTTTGTTGTTCATTTGGGTCAAGCAAATTATATTGAACGATCTGCGTCAATTACTTTGAATATTAAAGAAAAACCAATATCTCTAACATTGAGCGCTGAATTGGCGGATAAAATTGTTGAAATGCCTGAAGGTGAAAATATTGTGATCGAATTTTCTTTATATGATCCCGTCGCTCAAGCACCTTTAACGGGGGCAGCAGTTTCAATGAACTATCGAGGTAGTAATTGGACTGTCGAAGAAACTGATACTCTTGGAACATATCGATATGTGATAGATACTGCTTCCATCGATTATAACGCACTACTTGCAGCAAAAACCGAAATTGCAATCGTTTCAGTAGATAAAGCAAATTATACCATTGAGCCATTTACAATTACTATTTCAGTAACACCTCCAGAATTTACTGTAGGAAATGTAGGTGTTCCAAAGATCTTTGTATTTATTGGTGGTGCAGTGGGATTATTGGCAATAGTTATTGCAGGAGTGACCAAGTATGTCCAATATGCAAATATTCCGATGATTATCAAAAAGATTAATGCAACGAAAAAAGATATTGAAAAGAACAATGAGATCGGTGAATCCAATATCTCAATAAGCTCCAAAGAAGAAATTGTTGAACGTCTTAAAGATCGATGGGATATTTTAGATTTAGATCTTGCTTCGATTTTAGGGGTGAATGATGTTAAAACTGCATCAGATTCTGTCATTACCACTGGTGATGAAGAAGTAGGAGGGCTTTAAAATGCCCACCGGATTAGTCATTATGCATTGGGATGAACGGGTGGGTGTCGAAGTGTTAGGGGCCTACCCTGAAGAAGTGGTCATTCAAGAGAAAACCTTGATGCAACTCTATTCCCAACATGAATTTACCGGTGAAGCTGGAATGGTGTCATTGACGGCAGGGGCGGTCAATCTCGCTTCCTATTATACCGGACCCGAATCGGCAGTGTATGTGATCTTGATTCTCACCGCTGAAGAAGATGGGGATGTGTATGAAGAAGGATTGGCGGAAATTACGCGTCAGATTCTGATGAATTTGGAGTCGGATTCCTTAAATTCGATTTTGCCTCCCTTGTTCCAACGTCTATCAGTCTATCCAACGTTAACCGAAGAACAACGCTATGGGATGTTATTAAATAGTGATGTCAAACGGATGTTATTGAATCGGTTACGGGAAGAAACCGCCATCTCGAAATCCGAAATCTCGATTTGGATGAAGGATCAATACCGCGAAGGTTTTGTGGATGTGGAAAACCTCTTGGCGGGGATGGTGAAACTTGGGCTTGTGAAAATCGCTTCCGTGAAGGGGTTATCTTCTGATTTGGTCTTTTTAACCGAGGATATCATGGTTTTACGTACTCCTCCGGTGGAGTTGGTCAAAGATCCCGTGGATCATCATCTACCGGCATCTTTGAAGGATTCTTACATCAAGGAAGTACGCAATTTCTTTGAACTGTATGTCCCCAGTGAAGCGGATAATTTGGCGATCATCGATAAAGTACTCTTGGATCCGGCCTGCTATGAAGTGATTAAATTGATGCGGGAAGCCATGGTGACTCGCAACGATTTGGAAAAACTTCGGAAGAAAGGGGTGGATGATGTGGATCGGGTTTTGAAAGCCATGTGGGAAACCAAGATGATTGCGGTCTTCCAAGATGATAAGAACAATGAATATTTCTGTTTGACCTCGGATTTCTTCATTGAACGTTTTTATCCGCGTTATAATATTGACAACATTCGTCAACAGTATCGTACCCGCTCTCAAAATCCGAATGCGCTGTTAAAAGCCTTGGATATGATGAAGGACGAGTATTATGCCCAAGTGAAATTGAAGAAAGCGGCGGCGAAAAAGAAGGAAGAAGTCGCAGTAGAATAATTCGTGGCGTAATTTTTTAATTTTTTTTACTTCCTAAAAACAATTTAACCAATTTTACTTCTTCAACATTTTTTTTGATTTTTACCATTTCTCATTTCTGGATATGGAATAACCTCTTCTAACTCTTAAATGTGAATTAATCTATCAAATTTCCTTAGCATTTTGATTCCTTAATTCGATTATAACAAAAGAAAAATCCATTATTATAAGGAATGGTTCTAATGTGAAAGAAATTGATAAAACTTCAATTTCCATTATTGTATTGGAATTCCAAAATCTATGGGGATGAGCGAAAAATAAATATACGACTTATACAAACTATAAATGCAGATTAAGATTTTTAAAAAGGAGAATGAAAATATGTTGAAATCTCTCAAAAATAAAGTAAAAATTATAAGCATACTATTTATCGTGTGTAGTAGTAGTCTTCAAATGAGTAGTTTTTTAGATTCTAATATCGCATCAGACGCATTTGAAAATCTGGTTGGCGATGAGTCTGAAAATACTGCATCTATTAGATCAAGTGGTATTATTGCCTCAGATCATTTAGTTGCTCATTATGATTTTGAAGATTCCGAAGATTTGGGGCGCGATGTCACAAATAATGGTCATGACGGAACTCCTGAAGTCGTGAGTCAATATTTAGATCCCGAAAGAGGAAATGTGTTGGATATTCCAGAATCCAATTCACGTATTCGTTTAATAAATGATGTGGATCTTGATGAACAATGGACCATATCTGCTTGGTTCAAAGATATTGTCCAAGTTGGTAGGTGGCAAATGTTAGTATGTGGTCAAGGACAATTTTGGGTTGGGGGTTATCCTAACACTTATGATTTAGGAACTTATGATGCGGGTTGGTCTGGAATAGGTCATGACTTGAGTTCTTATACCGGATGGCATCATTTAGTCGCAACAGGTCATGATTCTCAAACTGATTTCTATATAGATGGGGAATTTTTGGGGAGTGCTAACCGAAAAACAATGTCAGAAGTGTATATTCTTGGAAATTATCGATCAAATAACTATCGTTTTGCAGATTATCTCGACGACATACGTATCTATGATGTGGAACTAACAGATGAAGAAATTGTGGATATATATAATGGCGATCAAAAAGATCCATGGTATTCTGACGGTAATGAATATCAATATAGATTTTCCATTGATGTAACTGATGAAATGAATTTGGAAACAGATAAAACTCTCTCTCAAAAAATAAATTTTACTGACCAGCTTTCGAATATGCGATTATCTGCAGATATTGACTTAGATTCTGCAATTTTAGTTGAATATAATTCTACTTCTAGTTTGAACGGCGAGCGTACAATGACTATTGATTGGGATGATGAAGTTATTGGGTTTGATTCACAATTAAATGCAACTGCTACAATTTCTTGGATAAAAAATGGATCCGATACAATATCTTGTAATAATACTTATGGAGGCTTTATTCGAAATTGGGCCGTGGTTGGTACGGAAACTCGAGTGATAAATTTAGAAAACTATTATAGTCCAGATGATATTACTTTTGGATATCAATGGGATGAATACCTAAGTAATGGTAATTATATTGATTTTAGCGTGCCTTTGGGTGTACCAGGAGGTACAAATCATTATGCTTGGGCGCAAACCTATATATATTTTCCTGAAACTGTTGATTCAACATATACTTGGTTTACTGCTGAACGACTTGATGATATGTGGCTTTATTGGGACGGTGTAAATCGAGGTTATAATTATAATGATTCAACCGCGGATTTAACTCAATATATACGATATAATTTGGCTAAGGTGACTAAAGGGTGGCATTCCTTATTGGTACGTTACAGAAATAGGGATGGTGATTCGAATTGGGGTTTTACGACTGGTTTTTCAAGTAGTAATAATGTTTTAACGGAAATCCCAGATCTTGCCTTATCAACTACCTACACTCGTGAAGTAAGAAAATACTACGTATATTTCAATACAACTGGAGAAGTAGAATCAATTATTAATAACAATTATTTTGGTGGTTATGCTTATTTAAATCAAACTTCTTCATTTATGGGAATGCCTGAAATATATGTGAATCCTCCAACGTATCGTGAATATCAATCAAATTTAGCTATGATTTCTGAAGCTCCATGGTGGGATGCCCAATGGAGCTATCGATTGAATTTGAATTTATCGTCCCCAAAAGGAAACCATTATTACAGTAATTATTTAATAGAAGAAGAATTGGATTTTACTGAAATATTCACTGATTTAGGGGTGTTTTCCACATTTGACGAAAATTCAATTCGAATTATTGAATGGGATGAATTTTCGGGAGAATCTCGAGAAATTCCTTATCAATTTGATAAAGATGAATATTTCATTGCAGAGAATAACGCAAAAGGGACTCTTTGTTGGGTGGCAGATGGGAAAACTACTTCATCACGTTCTCGATTTTATTTCATATATTTTGACAATACTGAATTTGATTATAAAGACGCTGTTAATTATACAAGTTCGAGTGCTCTCGATTATATCATGAATGATAACGATGATTTTACAATTAGAAACTCTAAGATTCAAATATCCTTGGCTGAAGGTTTGCCTCCTGTTGGTCAATATCATGATCATATTTATGAGGTGACCGATCTTAGATCCGGTAAAACTTTAACTAATCCAGGGACAAGTCGAGGCTGGGCTTTGAAAGATTGGCAATATGGTGGAATAACTCAGCGATATGATACTGAGCCATACAATTGTTTTTATGGTCTATCAAGTTTACAAATTGTTTCAAGTGGTCCAATCCGAGTAGTTATGAAGATGGTTTTTGATTCGTCAGATTTTATCTACGAACGATTTTATACTCTGAATTATCTTGATGATACAATAAAAATTGATCACCAAATCTATGCAAAAACGGCAGTAGGTGCTGGATACTGGACTTTTACAAATGATTGGTCTCAACCAGTTGACGAAGATACAGCTTATGGATTTGGAGGGATGAATTTTGATGACGATGCAGATTTAGGAATCGATGGATCAAAGGAATTTTGTACAGATGATAGTTATAGTTCAATTGATACTACAGCAACTTATCTATTCCGTAAGGAAGCTTGGCATACAATGTGGGATGAAAATGATATGGTTGGAGTTGGAACTGTCTGGGATATTGCTCCAACTACATCTTATTCTTATCTTTATCGAGCGACATTAGGGGTAGGGGGTCTTTCAAATTCTTTTCAAATTCGTGCTCAAGCGGTACCTGCAGGAGATACGATGACATTCACGATGTACGGTCAAGTTTTTGATAATTATGATGGTGGTATAACAAAAATTCGAGCCAAAGGGTTACAGAATGATCCTAGGGTTATTAAAGGAACTGCTGTCGAAAATTATGATGCCAGAATTATGGTTAATTTAAAAGATATTGACCAAAAAATCATTGAAGGGGCATTTATTCAAATATCAAATAGCAGCGGCGAAGATATTACTATAAAACAAAGCAATTCATTTGGAAATGTGTCCTTTAAAGGACTATATGATGATATATGGTCATTTTCTGTAAAATATTCTGTGAATGATGCTGTTAACTATACTATATTTACCAAAGATATTACGTTTTCTATTGGTTCTGATGGTAGGCGTTATTATGATATATTTAATTGTAATCTAACAACCTTGAATATTTTTGTTGCTGATATTTATTATTCAGATTATGATGATCAAATTTTACGGTCGGCAAATGTCACGTTAATGAATGCAACTTCTGGTGTGAATGTTAACATCACCTCAAGTTTAACCAACAGTGATGGAATAGTTACTTTTAGATTACCAGCAACACAATGGAACTTTTCTGTATCTGTGAAAAACAAATTGCGTAGTTTTATCATTGGAAATGATATCGGACAAGATGAGAACTTAACAAACACTATTGTACTAACTAGCTTAACTTCTGTAGTATTCAACGTTTCTATTCAAGAACATAAGACTAAGTTGACTATCTCTTCGTTTAGCTCTCAGTATTGGTCTTCACAAAATATTACCACAATTGAACCTTATTCTATAGAAGTTTATTATGGAGAAATATTTTCATTAGAATTATATTTTGAAGATATTCAAGATGGTGTCCCTATTATAGGTGCAGGAGGTGTTTGGTCACTTTTACGGAAAGATTCGAATCAAATTGTGAATTCTTCAACTAATATTGGAGATCTTGATGTTGGTTCTGGTTTTTATAATCTTTCATTTTACACAGAATCATTATTTGCTGGCACTTATATCTTTAGTTTATTATTGAATAAAACGGATCTTCAAGATTCGTTTTTAGAGATTGAAATAGAAATATTGAACTTCAATTCTTATCTCGAAATGAAAAATGAGGGTGAAGATTTTGTTATTCAATGGAATAGTGCACTTTCCCTTCAAGTAGATTATTATAGTGTTTATCCTGAAATGAGAAACATTTCTAACGCCATTTTAAATTATGAAGTAGTAGGTAGAAGTGTTTCGGGGGTACTTGAACAATATGTTTTGAATCAAGATATGGATGATAACTGGTGTACATACAATCTTTCAATTGTGAATTTGAATTTACCTGTTGGAATTTATACTCTAAGAATTTTTGGAAATCAAACCAACTATAAGGAAGTTGATCAAACATACGCCCTTCAAATTATAGCAAATCCGACAGTATTAGATGTGTCTATCGATAACTTATTTGCTTACACATCTACTTATATGAAAGGTGCTAAAGGAGAAATTATTACCTTCCAAATCAATTATACAGATTTATCTGAAAACTATCTCGGTTTGAGTGCGTCAGTATCTGCATTCATTGAAGGTGTTGAAGATAATGCAGAAATTCCATTATTCAACAATGGAAATGGTGTTTATAATTGTTCCATTGATGTTGATTTATATGACATTGGGAAATACGATGTTAAGATTCAAGCTTCCAAGCTCTACTATGAAAGCAAATCAATTTATCTCGATCTTGAGATTTTAGATTATTGGGATACAAATCTGGAGATCATTACTCCTCCAACAGTATACCCTTGGAATAATATCTCATCCTTCGTTGTAAGATATGAAAGTGTCGATCCAACACGTTCTGATGTGGCATTAGATGCTGCTGATGTCCTTTCATTAAATATTACTCATAAAGTGGAAGGGATTGAATTACAATTATTAAGCTTAGGTGAAAATCAGCGAGGGTTATTATGGGATTGGGAAAATTTGAAAAATAATCCGAATTATGGAAGTGGGTACTATTTAATTTGGTTTAATACTAGTGTTGTATCTGTCGAATCGTCGGGGGTATTTTATGCTATTCCAACTCTAGACTATTCATTATACCAAAATGCATCGATTCGCCCATATATATGGATCACAGCCCTTCGAACTGGTCTGACTCCTTCAACTACTGAAATCCAAAATGTAGAGTCTTTTGAATTGATCTTAGATCAATCTACAAAGTTTTCCGTTAAATTAAATGTAACTGATGAAAGTAGTGCGATTTATGGGAAAAACATAGAAGGTGCACAATTGAATTATCAAATTGTGAGTAGAGAAGATGAGTCTCAAATACTTCAAAGTGGAATTCTCGATGATCTAAGTAATGGATTGTATCAATTCTCATTAAATGCAATTAAAATTGGTGAATACAAAATTTATGTCACTAGTTTTCTTGAAAATTATACATCTACAACAATTTCTGCATTTTTCAATTGTTTACGAAAAGAATTCTCCTTGCAAACTGGATTAAATATCGATAATAATACTATATTTACACCGAAAAATAGGGAAATTAGTTTTAGTATTAATATTGCTGATAAAATTAGTGGAATCAGTTTGTCTGATGTATCCGTCTCTTTTGAATTGAATGGAAAAACGTACAATTTGATTGAAGATTCTGCCACAGCTGGAGTGTATTCCATTACCTTAAGTTTAGATGAATTAGCTTTATTAGAAGCAAGAAATCAACCCTATCAATTTAATATAATTATTACAAGGGAAAATTATACAACAACTTCTATTCCTATTGCTTTTCAAGTTGGATTACCTATAGATCCACTAATAGGAGTCACTTATCGATCCTGGATGATAATTGGAGCTACAATTGGAGCTATGGCAGTAATACTTGCAACATACAGTTATATCAAGTATGCCAATATTCCATTAATAATCAAGCAAATTGACGCCACTAAGAAGGACATAGAAAAGAAGCGTTCCATTGGAGATGAGTTAATTACAGTGTCTGCTAAGAACGAAATATTAGAAAGGTTAAAAAATCGATGGTCTTTAATCGATTTAGATTTAGCAGCAGTTTTAAATCTCGATGAAGTTAAATCTAATAAGGATGCAAATGTCACTTCAGGTGATGAAAAAGTAGGAGGGCTTTAAAATGCCAACCGGATTAGTCATTATGCATTGGGATGAACGGGTAGGGGTCGAAGTGTTAGGTGCCTACCCTGAAGAAGTGGTAATTCAAGAGAAAACCTTGATGCAGCTGTATTCTCAGCATGAATTTACCGGTGAAGCGGGAATGGTGTCATTGACGGCAGGGGCGGTCAACCTCGCTTCCTATTATACTGGACCCGAATCGGCAGTGTATGTGATCTTGATACTCACCGCTGAAGAAGATGGGGATGTGTATGAAGAGGGCTTAGCGGAAATTACACGCCAGATTCTGATGAATTTGGAGTCGGATTCCTTAAATTCGATTTTGCCTCCCTTGTTCCAACGTCTGTCGGTCTATCCAACGTTAACCGAAGAACAACGCTATGGGATGTTATTAAATAGTGATGTAAAACGGATGTTGCTGAATCGGTTACGGGAAGAAACTGCCATTTCGAAATCTGAAATCTCGATTTGGATGAAGGATCAATACCGCGAGGGTTTTGTGGATGTGGAAAACCTCTTGGCGGGGATGGTGAAACTTGGGCTCGTGAAAATCGCTTCCGTGAAGGGGTTATCTTCTGATTTGGTCTTTTTAACTGAAGATATCATGGTCTTACGCACCCCTCCGGTGGAGCTGGTTAAAGATCCGGTGGATCATCACTTGCCTGCATCCTTGAAGGATTCTTACATCAAGGAAGTGCGGAATTTCTTTGAACTGTATGTCCCCAGCGAAGCAGATAATTTGGCGATCATTGATAAAGTTCTGTTGGATCCAGCTTGCTACGAAGTGATCAAATTGATGCGGGAAGCGATGGTGACCCGCAATGACTTGGAAAAACTTCGGAAGAAAGGGGTGGATGATGTGGATCGGGTTCTGAAAGCCATGTGGGAAACCAAGATGATTGCGGTCTTCCAAGACGATAAGAACAATGAATATTTCTGTTTGACCTCGGATTTCTTCATTGAACGCTTTTATCCGCGCTATAATATTGACAACATTCGTCAACAGTATCGTACCCGCTCTCAAAATCCGAATGCGCTGTTAAAAGCCTTGGATATGATGAAAGACGAATATTATGCTCAAGCGAAATTGAAGAAAGCGGTGGCGAAAAAGAAGGAAGAAGTCGCAGCTGATTGATTCTTCACTTAGTCTTTTTTGATTTTTTAAATATTTCTTTATTTATTGTAAATATGGTCCAAGTAAGGTTTCATTTTTTAATTTGACATTCTTATTTGGACTTTCTGCTTTCAATTTTCATTTTTTCTTGATTGTTTTATTTTTAATTCCTTAAATTTAAAAAAAGTGTTTTGTTTTAGTCTTTTAGCTAAATAAATTTTGCTTGTAAATTGTGAAAATTTATCCATAAAACTTATTTGACCTTTAGAGTAAGTAATATAACTAAATACCAAAAAATTTGAGGTAATTAAATGAAAACAAAGAAAAATAACCTAAATTCTATCGTGTTAGTTTTTATCTTTTGTCTCCAGATCTTTTCTGTCGGGTTTGATAATCCTTTTTATAACTTTGAAGAAAACTTAACGACGGGAGATGAACTTGGACCGAATCAAGATATAAATAGTGCTCTTGATGGTTTATATGAAGAAAAGAACTTCATACCCGAGGGAGTATATAGTGAAAAATTTAATCCTTCAGTATGGACTTATGATGGTGCTAATAGTTACGTTGATACATATTGGGGGGATGGATCCATCACTTCTGGTCTAACAACCCAAACAAAGACTAATACTCAAAATTGGAATCCTTTTAATGATTATGTATATGATTCTAATTCTTATGTTGCTGGAAGTACTGATTTCGAGGATTTGGGTGTTGGGGCCATCCAACTTGATAGTGCTCGAAGAACAAAACTCTTTTCTCTGAATAATACGGATATGAATGAATCTACTGGGTTATTGCACATTGATGAGTCAACTCCTTCAAGTGTGGGTTATTTAGCAAGTGGTGAAGAATTTAATAGTACAGGTCGGAGTGTATATGGAAACAGCTTATCAAATGTGATGATGTATACTGAAGATTGGACTTTTCAAGATAATCCTCGATCCTACAGTTACACGTACCCTGCAAATACTTACGAATCTGGAACTATTTTGGGACCTGCTGTTTTACAATCTTCAACTACAACACCTAGCGGTACATATGGTGACTATGCTGATTCTAAAATCGCACCTCAAAGGAGCTATAGTGTAGATTATGATCAAGACACAATCAGCATTGAAGCAGCAAGGACTACTTGGTGGCACCTTTATATTCAAAGTACAGGTCAAGATGGTACGATTGACAATACTCAATATGTGAACGCGTACTGGGATACTTCATTTGATTATTCAACTGAAATTCGAATGTATTTTTACTATGATCAAACTACCGATTCAACAAATGCCTATTATGGGGCTGATGTTAATCTATATGAAATCGGTGAACTTGAATATCATCCTTTGGATAAAGTCGTAATTAATTCAAATTATCAAGGATATGAGATTGCAAATGAAACATTTTATCAAACTGATATTACGGGCGAATTGACTTATGATATTTGGGAATATAATGGGGGATCACCTGTTATGGTACCCAATACACAATCAATTAAATCCTTCTCAGAAGATTCTGGAACTGGTGCATTTGACGATGATGTTTCCATTACTCAAAGTGGTGACTTTGGATCAGAATTAGATAGTACAGGTTGGTATTTCTTACAGATGACTGTTGATTTAACTCATCATCAATATGGGTATTTTCGAGGTATTCGTAATGATCCTAATCACATTGATAATGCAATATATGAATATTTTGAACAAGATAATGGTGTTTCTGTAGAAATTGTGGAACCTTATGTAGAGGTCACTGAATCAACTCCTTATGATTTACCATCTTCTCCGGAGCAAATTTTAATTACTTCAGATCCTGTTGCTTGGGGATCTAAACGATCAATAATACCCGAATCTCCCGCTGAACTGACGTTCGGATATCAAATTCCAACTGCAATTAGAAGTGCTAATGCTGCAAATTTATCAGAAACTTTAGAAAAAGCTCGTGTATTTGCTATCTTGGAAATTGATGAATCTTCTTCTGGTACATTTAATGCAGACTACACATTTACTAATTATTCTCTAAATTCCTTTGCTGATGTTCGGGGTGCTTCTCTTGGATATGGGACAGGTTGTGATCAGTTCGGGTGGATCTTAAATTCTACTCAACGTGATGCTTTAGATAATTCGGGCAGATTACGTTGGACTGTTGGAATTGAAATTGATTCTGGAGTGGAATTAAGTTATTTTACTGATAGTCAAAGCAAAGTATACTTCAGCAATATAGATTTTACAGTGCAGACGGAAGTGTTTATTGATGCGGTTTTTACTATTAAAGATGATCTGGGGAGATTAATTGATCAAACTGAAGATGGAAATCCAATAGCAAATCTGAATTTTTCAATCTATAAAGAAAGTGATCAATCTCTATTTTCATCGTATGATTTAGCGGATTTGACAGATGGGTCATTATCTGTTACAGGAATGTATAATGAAACTTGGAGGTTGATTGTAAAAGTAAAATATGGTGCCCCAACTTATTATACAATTTTTAATAGTACCTATGTGTTAGATAGTGCCATATCAACATCAAACTATGAAATTATATGTAATTTAACAAATGTTAAATTCTATATACCAAATTTAGTAAATGGGCAAGTTTTAATGGAATATATTGATAATCCATCTGTCAGTTTTTCATCTTTGGTTACAAGTGAGGAAGCTTTGTTTACTCAAATCCCCTTTGGTGATTATAGGATTAAGTTACAAACTGAAAGTGGTTTCATAGTTGCCAATTATACTAAAACAATTGAACCTCTATATAGTCCTGTTTTTAATTGGGAAATATTTTATTTATCATTAAATTCTTCTGAATTGACATTAAACAGAAATTTGACA
This sequence comes from Candidatus Lokiarchaeum ossiferum, assembly GCA_025839675.1. Taxonomy (GTDB): domain Archaea; phylum Asgardarchaeota; class Lokiarchaeia; order Sigyniarchaeales; family Promethearchaeaceae; genus Lokiarchaeum; species Lokiarchaeum ossiferum. Next base: position 1,863,327 of record CP104013.1, on the reverse strand, counting down.
AATACTAGGTTGAATTTCTTAGATCCTTCATTGAATGATATCTCTGGTGCCACGGTAGCGCTAACTAATCTAAATGATCCATCTATTATCAAATCTGGTATAACGGATGTCAATGGAAACGTCACTTTAACGGAAGTATATGAAACTTCCAGCAATTGGCAATTGACTGTTACCTCATCTGATGATCACGTGATTTATGATAATGTATATCAAGTCAGAAATTCAACATTTGAAGATAATGAAGAATTGATCTTCGATACAATTATAGCTAATTTAACAAATGTGCAATTTACTATCAATGATTATTCGGGAACACCATTATCAAACTCAGTATCACCTTCGATCCAATTGACTAATAAGGATGGTACGAGTTTTAGTGGGAATTTGGATGATGGAGTTATTGAATTTCTAGGAATATATAATAGTACTGAGAGTGATTCTTGGAATTTAGTTGTGGATGTTGCTGCTGGTAGTGGAAGGGAAATCATCTTAAACTTTTCCTTAGAAATTGCTACAGCAAATGATTATATCTTTGAAGAGATTAATGCAAACTTAACAACATATGAATTAACAGTCTATGATCATGATGGTAATATTATTCCCAATGCGGTTGTTAATTTTACTGACAACGCAGATTCTTCCAAAACATTCGAGATTGTTTCGGATGGGAGTGGTAAAATTCGATTACAAAACATTTATAGTGCATCTTGGGATGTATGGGTAAAATATACTGTTGGAGAAGAATCTTCTGGGTTAACCACAGATTATATTATTTATGAAAACCCAAATTACATAGCAATCGATCCACAAGATCAAGATTATGTTTTAACCGGATCTTTATTGGATTGTAATTTGACAACAATAAACTTAATGGTTTGGGATGCTGATGATAATATTCCAATTGCTTACAGAGGTTTATACAACGCAAATATTACTCTTAAAAATTTCTATACTGGGTTAAATATTACTTATTTCCAAAGTAATGCCCAAGGTAATCTCACAATACGTTGTCCTCGTTCTATTTATAATATTACTGTTAACTATCAGAATAAATACAGGCCAATATCTATTTCTCCAACAAATGGAAATTATGGGATCTATAATTGGACTATTACTGCAGACACAATCCAATCGAAAATTGTGTATGTTTCCTTAACAGAACATAAAACCAGTTTATCAAATACTGATTTATATTTTGGAAAATCTGGAATTACAGGATGGGACAGTGTTCATGATAACAATCAAACAAGTGATTCAAGTTCACAATTTTATCTCACAATGTATTATGGGGATTCAGTAGAAATAGAACTATATTTTTATGATCTCTTCAATGATGCTGCTGTAACTCATGGAGTAGGGCTAACTACAGGAAGTTGGGAATTAACTAAAAATGGAAACAGTATAAATGATTCATCCTCAGATGATTTCAATGATTTATCTGTGGGGACCGGTTTATACAATATTAGTTTATTCTCAACACAGTATGGGGCAGGAACTTATGTGTTTACATTTGTAGTAGGAGGTCAAAATGCTGGTACTGAAGATTTGCAAAGTTCTACTTTTGTTTGTGAAATTCGAATATTGAATCACACCACAAAATTCCAACGAATAACATCTACATCTGAACTTACTAAACAATGGGATCAAGATATTGTTATTTCTTTCAACTATACAACAGTTCTTCCTGAAATTATGAACATTTCTGATTCGATTTCAACCATTGAATATACCATTCAAGATACTGTATTTTCGGGAACATTAGCGAGTTTAGATGCGAGCAGTAGTGTGTATTTACTCACTGTTTCAAAATATAGTTTGAATGTTGGGGTTTACACAATCAGTTTGAGTGCTGCTGCAAGAAACCTTACGGCGCAATCCTTGACTGTAGTGATTACTATTTTACCTGTAGATACTCAAACAGATACTTTTATTGAATCCGACTTCAAAATAAGTGATACTTCACTACGAACATCAATCACGGAAAATATCACGACATTTTTGAATTATACCTATGTGAGTAATTCCAGCCAAGTCAATGATGCAAGTATTACGGTATATTTAGATACTCTTGCCAATCCTATAATGAATTATAATTATGGGCTTGGAGAATGGCAATATAACTGTACGGTAAGTGCTTCTGGTTTTAGTTTAGGTTTCCACGAATTTTACATTATCACTGAAAAAATGAACCACGAAAATTCAACTATCAAAATAAATGTGGAAATCTTATCTACCTGGAGTTCCAAATTAGAAATCGTTAATCCTCCATTATCAACTTCTTGGAGTAATAATGTCACATTCTATGTTTATTATGAATGCACATCCGAACCTCGATTAAGCGATCCGCTGAGTGATGCCGAAATTTCTCAACTCTCGATTACTTATATGGAAGGTGCTACTGAAGTTGAAGAAATTTTGCTTTCTTCGAGTGATCCTGCAAATTGGACTTGGGAAAATCTAAAAGATGATGGTGCTTATGGCGATGGTTATTATCGAATTGAGGTAAATACGAGTGTTTTAGAAGTAGCAAGTGAGAAATTATTCTATATCATTCCAACCATTGAACAATCTCAATATTCTATAGCAACTGTAAAACCATGGGTTTCAATTCGTCCTGTGGATACTTCTCTTACACCATTTGATAGTGAATCGGAGATCCAAGAAGTAGAACTTTATTTCGATGATTCAATCGACATAAACGTCATAATGAATGTCACTGAATCTTCCAGCAGTATTTTAGGAAAAAGGATCGATGGGGCATTAATAGAGTATAATTTGTACAACGTTTCTCAACCCGGAAGTAATTCTATTGAAAGAGGGTATCTGGACTTTACAGAAAATGGTGAATATAATTTTACTTTCCTTGCGAGTAAAGTGGGATCATTCTTGCTTGAATTCACAATGGAATTAACCAATTATTCACTTTCCGAAAAATCTTCTGTGAATATTTTAGTTCTTCGAAGATCAGTGGATTTCGTTTATTCAATTGGTAAAGATTTTAAAATATCTTCGAATGCGATAAAAATTGCACAAAATGAAGTGTTAAGCTTGGGAGTTCAATTTTTGAGTTTCCTCGAAATTTATCCGACGTTATCCGGAAGGATAGATTCAATCGGATTGGATTTAGATGTCTATGAGGTAAGTACAGGAGAATATATTTGTAATAAATCGCTTATTAATTTCCCGGCAGGACAATACACCTTAACTCTAAGTGCCCAAAAAGAGAATACTGCAACAAAAACAGTTAATCTCGATTTAGAAATAATTGAATATTGGGAGACTGAAATAGAAGTAATTAATCCTCCGATAATATATCCATGGGGTGAGAATTCAACTTTTACAATGAAATATTATTGTTCAGAATCTCCGCGTAATGGTCTTGCGTTATCTGGGGCTGATATTTCTGGGTTGAACATTACTTCTATCCAAGGAGAAAAGGAAAACTTGATTCATTCTTTAGGTGCTAGTACTATGGGATCTCTTTGGGGTTGGAATGCGAATAATGACTTAGGTGCTGGTTATTATGATGTGTGGTTTAACACTGGCATTGTCTCAGTAGCGAAACAAACGGTATTTTATGCTATTCCAATTATCAATGTGAGCGTTTATGCAGAAGCTTGGACCCATGAACACTTATTGATTGAACCTCTAAAAACCACTTTAATACCTTTAATGAATTCGACTGCTTCCTCAATAGTGGAAACCATTAACATTGAATTGGATGAAATGGTAGATATGGGTGTGAAATTATTTGTGTCTGATGATGAAAGCCATTTGGAAAATAATGTAATTAACAATGCTGGGGTTGTATATTATATCTATGACCTTGCAAACAATAAAACGATTGAAATTGAAGATGGTGATTTGACTTTTGATTCGAATGGATTCTATCTTTATCATTTCAATGGAAACACTTTGGGATCTTATAGAATAAAAATTGTGTCCAGTATTATGAATTACTCAAATGCAGAAACTACTTTTGATATCATCGTTGGAACAAAAACTATTGATGTGGTATCAATATTCGATGAAATTGCGATCGAAGGGGTAATTGATACCCCTCAGAATCAAGGAATCACTTTTTCCGTAGAACTTGGAATTCAAGGTGCGAATGTAGTTTTAAGTTTTAATAATCGGGAATATGTCTTAGTTGAAGGAGATGCAGGAGTTTATTCATACGTTTTTACTCCTGCAGAGTTGAAAACTCATAATGTAAATTCCTATTTATTAACACTGGCCATAAGTAAAGAAAACTATACAACGGTAGAAGAAACTGTAACATTTGCCATCACACTTCCTGTGGATCCCTATTTAGGGGTCACATTCCAAAATTGGATTATAATCGGATCTACTTTGGGGGCTGTAGTTGTGATAATAATGGTGCAACAAGGTATCAAACGTGCTCGAATTCCTTTGATTATTAAACAAATTGATGCGACGAAGAAAGATATGGAGAAAAAGCATGATCTACCCGATGGATTAATCAGTTTAACTGCAAAAGATGAAATTGTTGAAGTTCTGGCAGAACGTTGGCAAATCTTAGATTTAGATCTTGCTTCGATTTTGGGTGTAAATGATGCAAAAACTGCATCAGATTCTGTCATTGCTGCAGGCGATGAAGAAGTAGGAGGGCTTTAAAATGCCAACTGGATTAGTCATAATGCATTGGGATGAACGGGTGGGGGTCGAAGTGTTAGGGGCCTACCCTGAAGAAGTGGTCATTCAAGAGAAAACCTTGATGCAACTTTATTCCCAACATGAATTTACCGGTGAAGCTGGAATGGTGTCATTGACGGCAGGGGCGGTCAATCTCGCTTCCTATTATACCGGACCCGAATCGGCAGTGTATGTGATCTTGATTCTCACCGCTGAAGAAGATGGGGATGTGTATGAAGAAGGGTTGGCGGAAATTACGCGCCAAATTCTGATGAATTTGGAGTCGGATTCCTTAAATTCGATTTTGCCTCCCTTGTTCCAACGTTTGTCGGTCTATCCAACGTTAACCGAAGAACAACGCTATGGGATGTTATTAAATAGTGATGTCAAACGGATGTTATTAAATCGTTTACGGGAAGAAACAGCCATTTCGAAATCCGAAATCTCGATTTGGATGAAGGATCAATACCGCGAAGGTTTTGTGGATGTGGAAAACCTCTTGGCGGGGATGGTGAAACTTGGGCTTGTGAAAATCGCTTCCGTGAAGGGGTTATCTTCTGATTTGGTCTTTTTAACCGAGGATATCATGGTTTTACGTACTCCTCCGGTGGAGTTGGTCAAAGATCCCGTGGATCATCATCTACCGGCATCCTTGAAGGATTCTTACATCAAGGAAGTACGCAATTTCTTTGAACTGTATGTCCCCAGTGAAGCGGATAATTTGGCGATCATCGATAAAGTACTCTTGGATCCGGCCTGCTATGAAGTGATTAAATTGATGCGGGAAGCCATGGTGACTCGCAACGATTTGGAAAAACTTCGGAAGAAAGGGGTGGATGATGTGGATCGGGTTTTGAAAGCCATGTGGGAAACCAAGATGATTGCGGTCTTCCAAGATGATAAGAACAATGAATATTTCTGTTTGACCTCGGATTTCTTCATTGAACGTTTTTATCCGCGTTATAATATTGACAACATTCGTCAACAGTATCGTACCCGCTCTCAAAATCCGAATGCGCTGTTAAAAGCCTTGGATATGATGAAGGACGAGTATTATGCCCAAGTGAAATTGAAGAAAGCGGCGGCGAAAAAGAAGGAAGAAGTTGCAGCCGATTAATTTCTTTAGTTTCCATTTTTTTTCTTAAATTCATTTCAAGTTACATTTTCTAATTGGAGATGAAACGACTTATTATATTAATAATTCATATATCTGTAATGTGGGTTTTCAAAATATTGCGTTTTCAATTGTCTTTAATTTAATTCCCTTAGGATTGTTTTTCATACCTATTCTTTTATTTAGAAAGAGAAAATTTTTCCAGATGATGTATAAACGGTTCTACATTGGATTAGTTTTATTTTTTGCCATCTATTGGATTTTACCAAGTATTTTGGGAGTGAAATCATATCCTATGGGATTTGATTCTGATGAGAGTCATGAAGGTTTGAAAGGTTTTTCTTACCTAATAATCCGTGCAATTACTTTATTATTTAGTTATGCTCAATATTCTTTTGATCTTCTTCCCTTTATTTTTATCATTTCTCCGATTGTTTCTTTAATCATTTTGTCTTTCAGGCTAAAATCGGAGTCCAAATTATCTTTGAAACAAATTTTTCTACATTTAAATTATGAATTTAGCAGTTCTCCCAAAGAAATGATTGTGTCTGGCTTCAAAGACTCCACTTGGAAGAAAGAATGGGTGATATTGAGGTCATTTCTAATTCTATTACCTTTCTCGTTATTTATTTTGACCATGATTCTCAATTTAACTACTGTTGATGTTCTCAATTTATCCGAAAATTCGACTGGATTAGGGTGGTTTTTAGAGATATACTTCATTTATCTTTCAACTCTGCTTTTTGGTTTTATATTAGTACGATCGAGTCGCCTCTCCTTCAAAGGGCGATTTTTTGGAGAATCGATGCAACAGAGTTTTTTTTCAAGCATAAAGCAAGTTGGAACTCCAATTTCTATTTTATCTATATTATTGTTCATTTTAAACCAGCCCGATAGCCTTGTAATGATCTTTTATTTTTCATGTTATTTTTTAATGGGTGTGGTCATTTTTATTCTCAATTTAAGGATTTTTGAACCGATCAGTATTTTTCTCCTTTTAAAATTAATAAATTCAATAAAATGGATGTTAAATAAGAAAGATCGTACAAATGAAAGAGAAATCAAATCAAATCGCTTAAAAAATGAAAATTTATGGCAAATTACTTATTGTGCTATAATTGCGTGTTCTTTTTCCTTCCTAAGTTTTCTTTTACTAACCATAATTACAAATCCTCTGCTATCAAAACTCCCCGATTCTTTGGATTTCTATGATCTCGCTTTAATTTCATCTCATCCCTCCCTATCCATTATGGTTACTATTGATTCTATATTTTCATTGTGGTCTATTGAGAAAGTTTTACGTATTTTAGTATTTGGTTATTTCTTCGCTGTAGCCAGTCGAAATTCTATTCATCAAAAGTGGGTGATTCTTATTTTTTCAATTATTGCTTTAATATTTACTTGGCTCGGTTCTATCGTTTTTGGAGGGTCGTTCATATCACCGCTATTTATTCAGTATGATCATGTTTGGATGACCAGCACGCCAGTTATAACAAAATACCTTGGGATAAATCTTACTTCGATAAGAACGGCGTTCTTGTACGCTGATTTTTCTGATCCTACACAAATTCTTCTGCGAACAATTTCTTCCCCTTTCATTCTTATAAGACCATTTGCGGTTCTTTTTCTATGGGGGTATTTTATTCGATTATTCCAAACCAATTTTATGGTAAAATCCTTCCAAACTTCTAAAACTCAAATTGAACGAATTTCTTTCTCAAAATGTGATAATCTTCATCTTATTCGAAACATTCAATCAAAAGGTCAATTATTAGTACGTTTTAATCCAGTGAATATCTTAATGAATCGATCTTCTCGCTTTCAAAAATTATTTGATCACATTTTCAGTTGTCCAGAAGTGTACATTCATGAACTTGTTTTATCTGCAGATGGAAATTATTCCAAACTGAAAGATTTTTTAATAACATTACATAAAGAAAATGCAATTTCTTCATGGATCCCAGAATTTTCTTGTCTTTTTGAACAAGCTCGTTTAGATTCTCTTTATGTTTTATCGCCTGATGGTCGGAATTTATTTTTTCATAATTTTCAAGAAAATATGGGTGGCGTTGAGCCTGTTTCCCCCTTTTTAGTAAGTGGGATGTTTTCTGCCATAACATCTTTTGTTAAGGAGACTACCCGGAGTAAGGATTTACTTCGCTCTATTGACTGTGGGGATAAAGTTGTCTTACTTGAATATTTAGATCGGTTGGATATCTTTGCTGCAGTTTTTGCAGATAGGGAAATTGCTACAATTCGGAGTTCTCTCAAGGAATTTCTTCAAGCTTTCCAGAAACGCCATTATCAAAGATTAAAAAATTGGAATGGGGATACAATTCCTTTTAGTAAGGATCATGATCTCGTTGAAAACTCATTTTATGATTTTATTTAATGGAGAGAGTAAACTGGGACATATATTTTTGATCCCAATTTGTTTTTCTTTTTCATTTTAATATTTCTTTAGGACATGATTTCATGAACAAGATGATCTATTGCACAAATTTCTTTAAATAGATTGAAAAATTTACTTGATTGAGGGGCAAATAGAAAATCAGGTCTTGAGAAAACCTTTTACCTTCAAATTTGTTCCTTACCTGACTTTTTCTAATCAAAATATCAATCCGAAAATTGTATTATTAAGCAATCTCTATGGAAAAATTAAATTAATTAAAAAGGGGGTTATTGCCACAAATCTCTTGCATCTTTTAGAAATTTTAGTGCTTTATATTCAAAATGTTTGCATTCTCTTAAGATATCTGCTCCTTGTTGGTATTTTAAGTTAGAAATATCTTCAAACTCATACATTGGAAATATCAATGTGAATTGAGTAAGGAGTGCTTTAATTTTTTTATATTCTTCCGCCGCTTTAGTTAGAAATATTGATTGAGGTTTATCGCGCGCCCGAAGTGCAATTCTTTGTAAAAATTGGATTGAAAATTCTTTTCTTTCTAAATATAATTCCCCAAAATATCCACAAGATATTTTCTGATTCTGTTTCGCTGTGGAAAGTGTCTTTTCTATTATGGAAGCCCATTCATCATACGCTTCAGGACCATATACATGATCTGTTAATGCAAAATTTGAATTCTCAATTAAAATGATTGCTCGTTCGATTGCTTTTAAATCATCCACTTTTGATAATGCTTCTGTATCTTCTCGAATAAAAATCGCTTGCAAATATCGAGGTGCGTTTAATTCATTAAATTGATAAATTGTTCTTTGAATTTTTTGATTAATTGTAAAGGGAGCTGTTTTGTAATTCTGTTGAGTAAAGCCTGTAACTATTCCATATAACGGCAAGAGAAATCCCCACAATATGATCGGTCTGTTGAATTGACTTAATTCGAATTTGACTTTTTGAAACAGATAAGTCGCTCTTTTAATATCTTCTTTTGTTGGATTCATCAAATCGGAAGGATAAGTCTTTGGGTCAGTATATACTTCTAATTTGTATCCTAATCGTTCGGTCCCCAAGTGCACATGGTTCCATGCTTTGTGAAAATAGGCATCTTGGATTGCTAATTCGTCCTTTCGAGCGTTAATTATAAAACATTGGCCTGAATAACCAGCAACATCAACTAGATCAACTTGTTTTCCTTTTGCCTGCAAAATTCCCGTAATTGAACTAATATATGAGTCCCAACAATTTACCCACTTAATTTCTGAAGAAAGGTCGAATTCTTCTGGTAAATTAGATATTCCTCGGTTATATTGAGCAAATTGTTTTTCGTGAACATTTGTTATGAAGTTTTGCACATCTTGATATTCTTGGTATGCTCGTAAATTTCCTGAAATTAATTTTTTTCCAATTTCATTAATTAAATAAATTCCTCGGGAAGGATGAGTAATTAATTTGGCATCTTCAAGATAGGACAAATGATTTTGGAGGGCTGTTTTGCTAAGTTTTGTCCGTTCAATTAGATCTGCAGCAGTCATTGTTTCTTGAGTTAAAAGGGAAAGTAATATTTGTAATCGTTTCGGATTTGCAATAGATTTTAACAAAGAGGACATTCTATCGATTTCAGTTTCCAAAATCCGTTGAACCGTATTTTCTTCTTGATAATTCATATCTTTGTCATCTATCTAGTTTTATGAAAAAATAATTCTTATATCTAATGTGGGAAGTCTACCTAAATAAATCTTTTTCATTAAATTGAAATTTTCATAATGCAGATTTATTACCATAAAAAGAAAAATAGTTGGATTTTCTTACCCAAATGTGAGAAAACCTCCTAACTCTCATAAAAATAAATTTATCAATTTTTGAAAAAGATAGCATCGTCGAATTAATAATTTTTTGGGGGATTCATGTAAGAACACATTTTTTTAAGAGGTAATCCAATACCAAAGAAATAAAAGGGTTTTTCTATCGTAGGATTAAGAGTTTCTTCTTTTTTGATAACTTCCTTTAATTCCCTATTGATTTGTTCAAGTTTCTTTCGATAGCTGCAGTAGGCATTCTTGCTTAAATAAGTGCAATACTCAAAAATATCTGGGCCTGGTGATCCAGAATTATTATCCATTGTATTCTTAATTAACATCTCATTTAATAATTGAAGTGCATGTTCATCTGGACCATTCCTTCCAGAATTTAATAATTTCTCAATAAAAGATAATTGTGAATCTATCGATTTTTTGAGTAATTTTGTTCTCGCCAATAGTTGTACTAAATATTTTCTTCCTGATTCTTTATCCAAAGAAACTATTTTGGAATTAATTTCTAATTTTTCCCGTACAAATTGTTGATCTGTACTTTTTGGAGTTCGGGCATATATTTTGGCTTTAATGTTTCCGCGTTTATGTTCTTCTCTGACTTCTTCAATTAAACCGAACTCTAAAAGTGTTTTTACATGTGGATGAAGAGTGGATTTGCATTTGTTTAATTTTTGACTTAAATCAGAAAGGGATAATTCTGGGTATATGGAAAAGAGATTCCACATTTGAAAACGTAAGTTATTTTTCAACAGTTCGTTGCAGCATGAAGCTTGATCTATCATACAGATTCTTCCTTTTCAGTATTTCGAAAGGTCATAAAAAAAATGTGTGATTAATTATAATCATTTTTAAACAACTAAAACATTTAAACTTTTATATTTGGAAATTAATTTATGGATCGAATGTATTATTTCAAAGGTCTTTTTTTTTACCGAATTTTGAAAGTACTAAAAAATAGGCACTTTACATTTTTTTTATTAACTAATGCTTTATAACCAAACCATATTATTGAAGTTATTATGAAAAAATTTTTTTATAATGTAATTTTGGTCTCATTTTTTATCGTTGGGATGTATCCTCTACATTTTGGGCAAACCAGTGAAAATTCCACGTTTAATGAAAACGTTGTTTTTTCTACCTATCTCGGAGGAACTTCAGATGAACTGGCGGAAACAAATGCTGCACTCTCTGTGGCTGGTATTGTAGTAGATTCAGATGGAAGCACAATTATTGTAGGTAGAACTGGATCAACAAATTTTTCAATAAAAAATGCTTTTCAAGCGAATCATAGTGGGGGATCCAAAGATATTATTATTGCCAAATTTTCTCAAAATGGTTCGTTGATGTTTTCAACTTACTTTGGTGGTTCAAGTGATGATTGGGCAGCTAATGTCGTTACAGATAGCGACAATAATATATATGTTGTTGGAACAACTGTTTCGGATGATTTACCAACTTCAAGTAATGCTTTTCAATCTGAGTTTGCTGGTGGACGAGTCTATCATACTGATGCTTTTATCGTAAAATTAAGTCCTGATGGTCAAGATTTGCTCTATTGTAGTTATTTTGGGGGATCTGGTGATGATTGGGGCTATGGGATAGATGTTGACTCTCAAAATAATGTTGGGATCTGTGGAAGCACTTATTCGGACGATTTACAATTGGTAAATGCCTATCAAGAATCTATTGGTAGTACAACCGCAGTTGATGCATATATTGCCAGTATTAATATTGAAGAGCGTTCTCTTCAATTTTCCTCATATCTTGGGGATTTGATGAATGACTGGGCAAAGGATTTGGTTTTTGATTCTGAAGATAATGCAATCATTGTTGGAGGATCGATGTCTGAAGATTTTCCTACAAAAAGTGCCTATAAGGGAAGTCTACAAGGGATGATTGATGTAATATGTGCTAAATTTAGCTCAACTGGAAGTTTAGTCTTTTCAACTTTCATAGGTGGTGGCAATAGTGACCTATCAAATTGTGTTGCTATAGATGACTCTGGAAACATTATCATTGGTGGTTCAACTCAATCAGAGGACTTTCCTGTGAAAAATGCTTATCAAAATAGCCTTGCTGGAATCGAGGATGCTTTCATAATGAAATTGTCTTCAAATGGACGTACTGTACGCTTTTCGACCTATTTTGGCGGTTCAAATATGGATTCTTGTTCTGGAATTGCCGCTGATCCTAATGGAAATATTGTTTTAACTGGAAAAACATCTTCGCGTGATTTTCCTATTGTTAATGCGACTCAATCAGATTTTAAGGGAGGATCAAATGATGCGTTTTATGCCATTTTTGGAGGATCTGGTGAAAATTTGCAGAAGTCTTCATATTTTGGTGGTAATGCATACGATGTAGGTCAAAGCGTAGCTGTGTCTCCTCTTGGAAGGATTTCAATCGTGGGATATACAAAATCTACCGATATAAGTTGCATAGCTGCAGCACAAAGCGAATGTAGAGGAAGCAATGATTATTTTGTTACTTCAATTTCCTACGATTCCTCAGTCATTGACTCTTCAAGTAAAATTCCAGGTTTCGCATCAATCCTCCCTATTTCTTTTATAGCAATAGGTGGAGTTTTAATTAATAATAAGGAGAAGAAATAGTTTTTTTTCCTCTTTTTTTTTATTTCGTTAAAATGTTTTTCTCCTTTATTTGAGAATATCGAGGTAAATTTTTAAGTGATTTTTGCTCAACCTTTTTTTTTTTAGAATATTTTAGATAACGATGAAAGAATCTAACTTCTCCCAAGAGCAAAAATTGCATTATGATCTCCGGCATTATCCTGTTAGACCTCACATAGGAGTGGGTGGTGTAATTGTTTGGAATAAGCAAGTTTTAATTATTAAACGAAAATATATGCCAAATGCGGGGTTATGGGCGATTCCAGGAGGGCATTTAAAGTTGGGAGAACAAGCCGGACCAGGTGCATTACGCGAATGTGTTGAAGAGACTGGTTTGGATTTATCCTTGGGTGAATTAGCTAGCGTGATTGATAAAATAGATCATGATTTGGAAGGCAAAGTGGAATACCATTACGTTCTGTGTGATTATTGGATGAAAATTAATGGAACATATACAATAGATGATCCTCCAAAACCTCAAGCTAAATCTGACGTTTTGGATGCAATATTTGTGCCATTTAATGAACTAAACAAATATAATTTAACAAAAACGGTCATTCAATTATTTAAGGATCTGCAGATCTTACCTGAGAGTTATATATCTCCCTTTTTAAATGAGTAAAAAATTATTGGGTGGATCCACAAGAAGGACAAAATTTTCCAGAAAAACTTACTTTGTGACCGCATTCAGGACAAAATTTGGTGGGAATTGAATTAGGAATATTTACTTGTGCATTTGGTTGAACTCTTGCCCGATTATTTCGTTGATTTTGGTGTGATTTATGTTCATCAATTTTTTTCTGAATTTTATGATTGAGTTGCCTATTTTTTTCTCGCACCTTTTCACTAATTTCTTGGCTTTTTATCTTTAATTGCTTACTCTTGATTTTGGCTTTCTCTCCTATTTCTTGTGATTTCTCTTTTAATTTCTGCTTTATGCGTTTATTTCGAATTTTTATTCGCTCCTTTAATGGGAGGTTGTAATATTGTTCTTCAATCGAAGATTGCTGAATTTTGGTTTTTTTCTTGGCTTCTTGAGCCTTGTATTCAAATTGAATATACTGGGTTGATTGATTATTATTATTTTCCATTTTTTTCACTTGGGAGTTATAAACAGTAATTAGTAATATAACTGAATTAATCTGAATATAAGAAAAATTTCGGGACCAGTTTTTATCCATAGGAAGAGAAAGGAAAAAAAGTTGAAAAAAAAGCCTCTTTAATTGATCAGAATTCTTCTTGTTTAAAGCGCCAAATTGCTAAGATTACAAATACTACACATGAAACAATTGCAATTAAAATTGGCCATATCGAAAAAACTGATTGACCAGTTATTAAAGCTTCTGCAAGTGAAATATTTGGAGAAGGAAATGCAAGTGTTGAAACCATTAAATCGGCAGGAACCATTCCTTGCAATAACATTTCTATTACAAAAAATGTGATTCCCACAATTAAAACGGCTCTCCGATTATTAAATATCGTTCCAACTAATAAAGACATGGTCAAGAAAAACATCATGTGTAACCAAAGAAGACAATTACCGAGAATAAATCCAAAGAATGAGATTTCCAGACCTGCCATTAAGGTAATTTCGAGATATCCAATTATTCCTGGTAGTATGATAATAAATAGTGTACTGGCTAAAGTATTATTTACAAATTTCGCTAAAATGAACCCTGTACGAGATACCGGTTTTGACAACACCCATGCAGCGGTTCCACTATTTTTCTCTCCAATCATAGTACCTTGCATTGCTATTAAGATACCAAAAACGGGGTATAATCCTTGAAAGACTGTAAATAGCATAACTGCGATATCGAATTCCCCACCGATAAAGGTGAAGGAAATAATTACATTCGTCATAAAAAAGACCCATAGAAATTGTGCCCACCATTTCATCGTTCGAAACCAGCTTGGAATATCACTTTTAACTAAATTATCAAAACCTCGTAACCATTCTGGATCATTTACCCGTGTTAATACTTCATTTGTTGCCATTATTTTTCTCTCCATTCCCATTTTCTACTAAATTCATAAAAATATCTTCTAAATCATATTGCTTTTGTCCATAATGTATAACATTCAGTTGTTTATTCTCTAATATAAGTCTCAAAAGTTGTTGTTCTGCTTGCAAATTATCATTTACAGCGATACTCCATTCAATTTGACTATTTTTATGGGTAATATTGACATCGTTTATCCATGATTGTTTTTTCAATTTTTTTTCTAGTCCATTTGAAACTCCTTTTGTGGATATATCGTAAATCGTGCCTTCATTTCCTGCCATAATTTCTGTAATAGGTCCTTGAGCTATTAATTCACCATGATCTAAAATTGCAACTGTATCTGAAACGCGTTCAACATCATCCAGAATATGAGTTGAGTAAAAAACTGTTGTTATTTCTCGTAGACGTTCAAGAACATCCAAGACATCACGTCGTCCTAAGGGATCTAAGGATGCTGCAGGTTCATCTAAAATCAATAGATCTGGATAGTTTATTTGGGCTTGAGCTATTCCTAATCGTTGTTTTTCTCCACCTGAAAATGTTTTTATAGGGCGATCAGCTTTATCTTCCAGTCTAACCAACTCAAGCATTTCTG
The DNA here is from genome assembly GCA_025839675.1 of Candidatus Lokiarchaeum ossiferum. Lineage (GTDB taxonomy): Archaea > Asgardarchaeota > Lokiarchaeia > Sigyniarchaeales > Promethearchaeaceae > Lokiarchaeum > Lokiarchaeum ossiferum. Next base: position 1,848,111 of record CP104013.1, on the reverse strand, counting down.
TGACCCGTTTCTGAATTTCAATTTTTGGGCCTTTAAAATAAAAACGTGCAGTAAAAGCGAGTGCCTCTCTTGCGGTCATGTATTCATACATTTTCACTTCTTGAGGCAAATATCCAATTCGTTCTCGAATTTGAATATTCTCTTTCGCAATATCTTTTCCAAATATCGTTCCATTTCCAGCAGTTGGTTTAATTAAACCAAGCATCAATTTCATAGTTGTGGTTTTTCCTGCTCCGTTAGGGCCCAAGAAACCAAAAATAGAATTTTTATCGACTGTTAAATCCAAAGGTTTCAAAGCAGCCGTTTCTTTGTAAATCTTAGATAATCCTTGTAGATTGATCACTTTTTCATTGTTTGAAATCATAAATCCTTTCTCCAATCGTTCAGTAATTTTTTATATGCGATTGTATCGATTTACTATAGAAAGGTCGGATTCCATCAAAAAACAAATTGAGCCCATAATTTAGCAAGATATTTTTTAAAAGAAATTAAATTTTTTTTTTGCCCTAACTTTGTTCGTGTGAGATTTTGATTAAAATGAAGTAAATTAAGTTAGATCTTTCACGGTTTTCTTTCATCAAATGCTCCTGTTCTATTAAATCAAAAAGAGATGATGATGAATAATCTTGAAAAGTGGGAAAAATACATTTCTCAACCGAAACTTTCCCATATTTCGATAAAAATTGCGAAATTTCTGTTAAAGATCTAAGATGGGCATAGGGGAAGGTTTTTTTACTCAAAATTCGAGAAACCTGATCAGATTTTGAATTAAAAAGGCCGATAATGATAAAACCGTTTGAATTTATAAATTGAAGGCAGTTTTCAAAAACTCGTTCCAGATTTTCAATAAATTCCAATGAAAACATCAAAGCCAAAGAATCGAATTTCCAACTTTCATCTTCATATTTTTTCCGAGATAGTATTCCTTCCTTTTTCCGGATTAACTTAATATTTTGAGGTTTTGGGAGAAAATAAGACTCACCGCTCGTATGAATGAAGTTGGTAAAGGGAAGTTTTTTCTTTCGCGCAATCTCTAGCATTGGGAGGGAACTATCGATTCCAGTAACATCAAAGCCTAACGAAGAAAAAAAATTGCTCCAACGTCCTGTACCGCATCCAACTTCAAGCAATTTACCTCGCGGAAGATTTCTTAGTAGTTTATCCATTGAAGCTTTTTCAAAATAATCTATGTATTTCCCTTCCCGGGTACGATAAATCGTGTCATAATCGTTAGCAATTTCTGGATCTAAGAATGGATTGGTCATATTAAGCGATCCTCCGAAAAGAATAATAATTTTCCTTTGTCATGTTGGACGGTTACAACTTCAAGTGCTATGTTACTTAGTGTGAGTGAAGTTAAATTTAATTGAGTGCCATTTAATGGGAATTTACATCCTGTAATCGACACCCCCGAACATTTTTCTAATGGAATTAATGAAAATGTTGAATTTGATTGTAAATGGAACTGATTTATCTTTCTTTCTTTTAAAGCTATTAAAGTACCTGAAGAAGTAATCATTTTGATCCGCATTGGGGCCATGAATAAGAGCAAGGTATTAAATAAAAAGTGATCCATCCTTGCCCCATCAGCATTTAATAGAAAAATCTCTTGATAATTTTCTTTTAGGGCAATTGAAATAGCAATTTCGGTATCAGATTGATCCTTATCTTTAGGATAATTACATTTTAAAGAAGAAGAATATCTATCAAGAATTTTCGGATCAACTGAATCAAAATCTCCAATGATCTTTTTTACAGGGAGATTTAATGTACTGCATATTTCTAATCCTTTATCCACTGCAAATACGTCAAAATTCGTTAAATTTTTACCCATAATTCTTTCAATAAAGTTTAAGTCCATTTGAGGAGAACCACAAATCATGAATAATCTATTTTCAACCACTTATCTCACAATTTTAATAGAAACAATTTGAGATAAAAATATGTAAAAAAAAGTTATGAATTCATTTTTCTATTAATTATACTGACGAAAGGGAGGGATTAAATCCTCGGGAAATGGCGCTTTATAAGGGCGATTTTCAGTCCATTGCTTAAAATCTTCTTTGGCTTTATGAACCAGATCAGAATTTGTCATGAAATCAAGTGCTGATAATGCTAGTACTTTAGCCGCGAGAATCATTCCTTTATGGCCAATACTCATTCCAGAAGATGCTGTAATTTGCCATGAGTGGCCTGGTGTTCCTATGGGCATACAAGATGCCATAAATTCTGCAGTTGGCATTTTCCAGCATAAATCACCTACATCGGTCGATCCACCCATTACACTGCCCTTTCCAAAATTATATATTATTTCATCACAGAGTGGTTTTTTGATGAGATTTTTCATCTGTTCTAATTGATTGTTAGGGATGTATTTAAGATGTCCTTCCGCGGAACCCTTAGGAAAGGTTTTTTGTAGTTCTAAAGCAAATTGCACGTCTTCAACATCAAATTTAGGGGGACCGACAAATGTGAGATTTTGATCGATAATTTCTTGGACCGAAGGGGTATATCGCGTATTAAAAGTTCCACTTAAAACATCGATCTCCAATTCAGTTTCGGTCATCATGGCAGCCCCTTTTGCTACTTTTATCACTCGTTCATAAAGCTCATCCACTTGATGACGTTTTGGAGATCGGACAAAATACCAGACTTCAGCATTCGCAGGAACGATATTTGGAGCATCCCCTCCTTTGAGAATACAATAATGGATTTTTGCTTCGGAAATCATGTGTTCACGTAAGTAATTGCAACCTACATTCATTAGTTCCACAGCATCTAATGCACTTCTTCCATTATAGGGATCTCCAGCAGCATGGGCGGTGATTCCTTTGAATTTAAAGATCACTGAATTCATGGCATTTGATGTAATATAAGTGACCGAATTAATATCTGCAGGGTGCCATGTTAATGCAACATCTACGTCATCAAATAATCCTTCTTTGATCATGTATCCTTTGGCATTAAACATTTCTTCTGCTGGTGTACCATAAAATCTGATTGTTCCTTGAATTTCTCCTGCTTCAATCAATTGTTTTATTGCCAAACATGCTCCAACTCCTGCTGCACCTAGTAGATTATGTCCGCATCCATGTCCGGGCGTTCCCTCATTTATTGGGTTTTTGAATGGTGTAGTATCTTGATTTAAGTTGGGTAAGGCATCAAATTCCCCTACTATTGCGATTATAGGTAATCCAATTCCGTACGATGCAATAAATGCAGTAGGCATTTTGGCAAGGTTTTCTCTAACTGTGAAACCTGCTGTTTTTAATGCTTCAACTAAAACTTTGGATGATTTTGTTTCTAAAAGCCCTACTTCGGGTGTCTTCCAAATTTTTTGCCCAATGGCAATTATCGTCTGCCTATGGGAATCGATCCAATCTAGTATTTTTGACTTCATTCAGCTGTTTAATGAATGTGGTTTTATAAATCATACTTATAAGGTAAACAAAAAAATTTCATCGTAGTGGAAGATTTTAATCAGTCAATTGAATAACTTAAAATAGATCTCTACTTTTTAGGAACTTACTTATTATCACATATATGTTAGGGGTGCTTGATATTTCACATAATCAGGCTGAGAAAATACCCTTGAACTTGTTCTGGATAATACCAGCGTAAGGAAACAACTTTACTATAAAAATGTGCTCTGTTTCTTTATGCGTCACATTTTTTTTATAGGAAGGAGAAATATAAGCTACTTTCTTATGCTGTACTGGTAGTGATTGTCTCTCTTAAACAAGGTAAATAATTAATTGAAAGGCGTGCGTTACTCAGATGAAAAAAAAAATGAATTATGGTGCAAAATTCTTTCTTTTTGCCCTTATATTAGTTCCTCTTGTGGGATCCCGATGGAATATTTCTGTTGCAGCAAGTATTAACAACAATTTTGAGTCGAGTTCTGATACATTATTAACAATTTACACATATGAATCACTTTTAGCAGATCCAGAATATGATTTCATTGATGCCTATGCAAACTATAGTGGAATTTCGAAGGACAGTATTCAGATAGAATACTTAGAGGATGCAAATACAATTGTTTCTAGGGCTGTTTTGGAGAAAGAAAATCCTGTGGCGGATGTTATTATTGGAATTGATAATGTTTTGATCCACACTGCTAAGTCACAGCAGATTTTAGCTCCTTATGAGTCTCCTACTTTATCAAACATTTCTACTGATTTAGTTCAATATTTAGACTCCGATTTTTATGTTTTGCCATATGATTACGGAATAATTGCGTTGTATTATAATACTATGAATATCAATAGTACTTCAAATCCAGAACTTAAAGAATTGACTTTACAAGATATCCTCGATTATGATTTGGATAAACAATTGATAGTTGAGAATCCTACCTTAAGTTCACCCGGTTTGGGTTTTTTATTGTGGACTATTGCAGTTTTTGGAGATCCTTCAATTGGATTTGAAGGTCTCTTAAACCAAGATTGGCGTGATTGGTGGAATAAAGCATCTAGTGATATTCGAATTACTCCAAGTTGGGGGGCAGCCTTCACTGAGTGGTATGAAGAAGGATCTAATCGATCTATGATGGTTTCATATGGAACAAGTCCAGCATACAGTGCTTGCTTATATAACGATCCTTCTCAAAAAGCGATTGTTTCCCATGAAAAAAATCAAGAAAATGCTTGGTTACAAATTGAAGGGTTAGGTTTAGTTAAGGATGCGCCTCATGAAGACCAAGCCAAGGATTTTATTGATTGGTTTTTGAGTGATGAATTACAAAATAATATTGCAGAACATAATTGGATGTATCCGGCTAATAGCAACGTCAATGTCTCTTCTACATTCGCAGATGCTGTAATTAGTCCTGCTGATGTCACCATTCTCAATGACTTAATCACTCCTAAGATGTTAAATGATAATCTCGAATCTTGGAAAGTCGGTTGGGAAGAATTGATTGTTGCTAAGTCTGTTCCAGGTTATTCAAGTGGATTTTTCATGATTGCTTCATTGATTGGAATTGGTATGAGTACAATTTTCAAAAAACGTACATAGGAATTTAGCAATGAAAACTCAAATTTTGGGTAAAAATCAGGGATCCACCAAAAAAAAGGCTGATTATAATCTTATTTATAATCGTTTTTTAGTGATTTTTGCTTTTTTGGCAATTGGTTCGTTTTTGCTTGCCTTTTTTTATATTCCACTATCAAAAATCATGCGATATGCTTTTGTGAAAGATCAGACCTTTTCTTTTTCCGAATTCTCAGAAATCTTTACATCTTCTCTAAATCTTTCGGCGATAAGCTTTTCAATATTTCAAGCTCTTCTATCCAGTTTGATTTGTTTCCTTTTAGGGTTTCCCATCAGTTTTTTCATGGCAAAATATACATTTCCAGGAAAAAAATTGCTTTTAAATATCATGACTGTTCCATTTGTTCTTCCCTCCATTGTGGTTCTCCTTGGTTTTATTGTCGTTTATGGGGAGAATGGTTGGATTAATACTTTGTGGAATATTATTACAGAGAACGATTTTCCCTTAATCAAACTATTTGGTTCTTTTCAAGGAATTTTATTAGCTCATGTGTTTTATAATATCTCGGTTGTTATTAGAATGCTAATTCCTGCTTGGGAAAATATCGATTATGAACAAATTGAGATTGCACGATCTTTAGGTGCCAATAGGTTTGTATGTTTCTTCAAAATAATTCTTCCCCAGATATTTAATTACATTTTGTCATCATTTTTACTCATTTTTACATATTGTTTCAATAGCTTTGCTATAGTGTTATATTTGGGAGAAGCTCGGTTTCAAACAATTGAAGTGCGTGTTTATCGTTTAATGACTTCATCGTTTGACTTTTCTGGTGGTGCATCATTAGCTTTACTTCAATTACTTATCAATAGCTTAGTCATAATTCTCTATTTATTTTTTGAAAAGAAAACTCGGCAAATGGCAAGGGGGAAGAATATCTCCTTTTCGAAAATTGCTATCCAATTTTCAAGGAAGCATTGGAAAAATAATCTTTTTTTAGCATTATTTATTATTCATGTCATACTGGTTGCATTGTTTTCAATTCTACCGATATTAGCTGTAATTATTGCTTCATTTATTCCGTTTAAATCCGGTATCTCTATTTTTTGGGGTTATGGCCAATTATTTTCATTTTCTCCAAATTCATTACTTGGAACTTCCCCCATGCGGATAATATTGAATACTTTTTGGTTTGCGAGTCTAACGATGATCGCAACTTTGTTCTTTTCATTGATGATCGTATTTTTGTTAAGAAATCGTTACCAAAAAATAAATAATTTTCAAGTTTCACGGGCTGACAGTCTCATTTCGTTTCTTATTATTATTCCAATGGCTACATCTTCTATTACTCTGGCTATTGGATTGTTTTTACAATTCCAAACTTCTATTTTATTTGCCGGAAGTGTTTGGATCATAATTATTCTCGCTCATGTATTAATTAGTATTCCATTTACAACTCGATCGATCCTAGCAAGTTATAATCGCATCGATTTAGATTTGTTGAATATTGCTGCAACCTTAGGATCTTCGCGTATACAAATTTTTCGCAAAATTGAGTTGCCTTTAATAAAAAACGGTTTGATTGTGGGGGCCATCTTTTCCTTTGCCATTAGTCTTGGAGAATTTGGGGCAACTAATTTTTTAGCTCGATCTGAGTATGGGACTCTGTCAATTGGAATTTCGAAACTTTTGTTTTCCAGAACATTGCAATTACCAGCTTCAATGGCAACTATTCTAATTATTATTACTGTTCTTTGCTTTTTTTTTATTCACAAAATTGGAGACATCGATTTCAAGGTTTAAACTTATGGCAAAATTAGAACTTAGAAATATAAAAATGAAATACAATGATAAATTTATCCTAGATCATTTAGATCTTATTGTAGAAAATGGACAGATTTTAGTTCTATTGGGGGAATCTGGCTGTGGAAAAACAACTTTGCTGAAGATTATATGTGGGATAATTGAACCTGAAAAGGGAAGGATTTTCGTTGATGATGTAGATATAACGAGTTTAAATCCTCAACAGCGGAAAATTGGATATGTACCTCAATCTCAAGTGCTCTTTCCTCATATGTCAATTAAGAAAAATATTGAATTTGGATTATTAGCTCAAAAATTTTCAAAAAAAGTTATCCCTGAATTAATCTCCAATGTTGTCAACCTTACTCAAATTGAGTCTATATTGAACAGATATCCTCATGAGATAAGCGGAGGACAGAAGCAACGCGTTGCTTTAGCGCGAGCCCTTGTTGTATCCCCAAAAATTTTGTTACTTGATGAACCCTTATCCAGTATCGATGCTTCTAATCGTGAATCTTTAGCATTGATGATTCAACGCGTTCAGAGAACTACCAAAACTACCATTTTATACGTTACCCACAGCCAAGAAGAAGCTCGTTTAATTGCTGATCAAATTGGGATTATTCATGGAGGAACTATTCAACAAGTGGATGATTATTTATCGCTGAGAAAATATCCAAAAAACTATGTAATCGGGAAAATTTTGGGTTTAGATAATTTATTTTCTGTATCATCCTTCACTACTTTAGAGAACATCTCTAAAATTTTCACAGACATAGGTTCTATTGAATTTTCCATACCTATTCCTTCCACCATTACTGGAATTCAGCTTCCTCCTCACTTATTACATATTCACCAGATCGGATTTGATGCTCCATCCTCAGATATACCATCCTCTTTATCATTTCAACACCAAGGGAAGATTACATCTCTTCAATTTGGATCAAATGAGTCAATTAATCTCATCGTTGAAATTTTTGAGCCAAAACCATTCTATTTAAAAATTTTCTGTCCTTCTTCTGATAAAATGGATTCATTTTCCATAGATCAGAAAATAAACGTGTCAATTTTAATCACCGACATTATCTTTTTATAATAATTATGCATCAATCGGGTAAGTTTTTAAAATAAAGCTTGAATGCAGACTAAAAAATTGTCGGGTGCCTAAAGCTTTTTATTTGTCAATCTTTATATTAGAAAACATGGCAAAGATACTTTCGTTATTGGGAGGTTTACTCGCCCTTGCTGGAGCTATTGGAAGCCTATTCCTAGGTCTCCTTGGATGGTATAATGTCGGTACTACTTTTACTTCGTCAATTGGTGGTAGTGCTGGAACAATTATTCCCTCTCCATTGGATATTCTTGGTTTAATTCCAGGCGTTTTAGTTGTTCTCGGAGGAATTTTATGTTTTATTCCAAAAAAAGCCACATGCGCTATAGGTGGATTCTTAATTCTAGCTGGTGTTATTTTCTTTTTAGTAACTCTTTACTTGGATGCTGGTGATTTTGGATTTTTCTGGGGTTCTTCCGGTCATGTAGGTTATGGACTTATGGGATCCTTTGTCGGGGGACTATTAGCTTTCATTGGTGCCTTCGTTGGAAATGAATAAGAAATAAATAAAAAGAATTAATTTCATTTTTTTTTGTAATTACAATATTTATTTTAACCTTTTTTTAATATCAGCCAAATATTTGGTGTATTTATCATTTTTACTGGACAGTTTTTCAGCATTAATTTTTGCTCTCTCCATTGCCCATTTTGTTTTATCAGCCATTTCCAGTTGTTCATAAGTTAAGCCTAGGAAGTAAAATACCAATGGATAATTATAATCAATTTTTATTATTTTCATTAATTGGCGAATACATTGAGCATATTTGCCCATTTTATAATAAGCTAATCCCAAGTGTAAAACAACCCGGAGAGTTTTTCCATCATCTTTTGGATATTTATTCTGTTCCAAGATATCCCAATAAATATTCATTGCCGCTTCAAAGTTTTGCTGTTTGGCTAAATTTTCTGCACGATTAAACTTTTCTTCAAATTCTGGATCGATCTGTTCTGGTTGATCGAGTGTTTTTCGTTGTGAATCTTGTTTTTGTTGCTTTGATCTTTCCTTATCTGCTTCTTTTTGGGCAACATACTCTTCAAAAATTTGAATGATTTTAATATCATACTTTTCATGACAAACTGGGCAGTTTTGACTATGAATAATCCATCGTTTTAAACATTCTCGATGAACTAAATGAGCATTAGGACATCCAACGTAATTTTGCTCTAAAATATTTTCTCCCATACCAAAATTTGTCAGTTCAATGGGCATGTGGCAGATCATACACGAAGTGCTCGATGATTTTCCAACTGATGAGGGCAAAATATTATTGTTATTGGATTCCACTATCTAGTATGTGGATAAGAAGTTCTATTTAAGATGATCTTTGATATGTTCATTCGAGCCGAAAAATTTTTTATCCATTAGAAATTCATTTGATTGGAAGGAAAAAGATTTCGATATTGAATTTAGTCGGATTTGTTTTTTTCACTTTCTAAGGAAAGGCCCGTTGTCTAGCCTGGAAGGGCGCTGGGTTGCGAACCCAGTTTTCGAGGGTTCAAATCCCCCCGGGCCTACTTATTAACTCCTTTATTTCATTGATCCGCAAAATTATTTATGTATAGTGGAACTTGAATATAATAACGAATGAATCTGCTCGAAACTATTTTGTTTACCAGTATTTATTCAATCTTCTTTTTTTTCTGGGTCTTGATTTTCACAAGAACGAGGCAAAATAATACAAAAACTAATCGAATATTATATCTTTTTCTGATTTTCTCAATGTTTCCATTAGTTGGACTAATTTTGGTAGATAATATAGAATTGTATGAAATTGGGACATTTTCAGTATATATATCCTTATTTTGTTATGTTCAAAAAGATTCAAAGAGTGATAATAAGTTCTTTTCAGTTATTATTCAGCTATTTTGTCTTTTTGTGCATCTTACCTTTGTTATCATCTTTAGACTCGAAAATTTTTATAATCTTATTGTTTTCCCAAATATTGGTGTTGCTTTCAGCCTTTCGCTTTACAAGTACATACGATTTTTTAAACAAACGAAAAAAAAAAATCAAAATCTCATTGATCACAAAAATATCTCCGATGAAATAGAAAAATTAATAGAAAAATACAAATTTATATTGAAAGACTATAATTTTGAACAGGTGAATTTGATTAAATTAATTTTAAAGGAAAATTCCGAAAAATGGTATCAATATTCTGAAAATATTCAAGAGATGTATCTGAAATCTTTATTACAGAAAAAAATCATAGCAGATGTCTAAATATTTTTAAATTTGGCGTAATTATGTTGTTTTAAAATAATTTCTGGTTGAAGAACTGCTTGACCAATTTTTTGAAAAATGTTTTCAATTCCTTCTCGAGTCTTGGAAGAAATTACTATGTGATCAATGATATATTGTGAATTTTCTATTTGTTGAAATAATATCTGCCATTTTTTTCGATAATACTTTATGTCTGTTGGCTGAGTTAAGTCCTTTTTAGCACCTCCTATGAGGATGGGCATGTAGGGATTTTCCTTTTGCAAAATAGTAATCCAATACTCCAGATTTTCAAAAGTTTTTGGTCGATTTAAATCATAAAGAATTATTGCGGCTTTTGATCCGATAATGTAGGAAGAATGCATGAAATGAAAACGTTTTTGACCCCCAAGATCATAAATAAGAAAAGTAATTTCTTGGTCGGGAGAAGATTTAATTTGAACTGGAAAACATGCAAAATCGACTCCAATCGTAATTTTTGATGCGTAAGAAAAACAATTTGTTTTCATTGAATTGATCAAGGTTGTTTTTCCTGTTCCACCATCACCTGCGATGACAATTTTACAAATTTTTTTATACATAATTAGTTCTTTAGGGCAGGATTAAAAAAATCCGAAAAAAATACTTTTTTGGATTCTTCAAGCTTGGATCATATTTTCTGAGGAAGAAATAAAATTTTTGGCTGTTGAAATGATATCAATCGGTGGAATTTCAAAATTGTCACTTATTTCTTCAACTTCATGCTCTAAATGTCTGGGTTTGGTTGTTTGAACTATTTGAGACGGTTTTAAAATATCTCCTGTAAAAATTTGTTGGATTTCTTGAATATAATCCTTTTTTAGATTTCCAGTATTTGGTGCTTGATAGCTTTGTGGGGGTTTACTTTGTTTACTTGGTGGTGGCGGTGGAGGTGAAAATGAAGATTGTGTTGTGGAATAAGATGGATTGGCATTTATAGGAGGTATAAATTGAGAATAATTCATGGGTATCATTTGAGGGATTTTAGGTACTTCTAATGCCTTCAACAATAATTCTTTAAGAAATTCATTATCTTCCTTGTTTTTTTGTTGCAATTTTTTGATTTCATCTTTAAGACTAGCGACTTCTTTTTTTTGGTCTAATATTGATTTTATCAAAATTGTTTCTTTATTTTGAATCATTATTCCAGAATCGACTTGTTTTTTCAATTTTAAGATGGGATCATAAAAATCCAATTTTCTGTTTAACTTTGTTGCAAAATTTGGGATTCTAATTTTAGATTTTTCCTTTAAGTTACTGTTTTTTATCTTTTTTTTTTTTATTTCTTTCCTAATTACTTCATTTGTCAAAGTTTTTTGAAATGAAGATACCACAAGGTATAATGAGAGTTAATATATTTATTATAAACGACCTTTATGATTTAGTAAACTCGAATTAAGGTCATTTCAACTGAAATAAGGAAGGTGTTTATTAAGAAAAAAAATGATAAATTATGTTCAAAATCGTAGTCCTACAACTACTATATGCAAAAATATGATCTCTTTTTGAAAAGAAATGTTGGAAATCAACATTGGCTTATTCTAAATCGTAAATCTTTAATCTTTTCCTTCCTTTTAAAAACTCAGAATATCTCAGCTAGAAGCGTTTTTTTTTAGTTTGAGACTCACAAAATTAGATGATATCAATATGTCAGAAGAAAGAATTGTATACATGTTCGATGAAGTAGATCCATCCAAATTCAAGACTACTTCCGAATTGAAAGAATTTTTCGGCGGAAAAGGTGCCGGATTAGCAAATATGACCTCTTTAGGGCTTCCAATTCCATATGGTTTTGTAATTCCTTGCAAACATAGTTTACACTATGCAGAGCATCACGAGATGCCAAGTGCTTTAAAAGATCAAGTAAAAGAGAGTATAGCGAAACTTGAAAAGAAAAGTGGGTATGTCTTTGGTGATATTAACAAACCTTTACTATTATCTGTTCGATCTGGGGCACCCGTTTCCATGCCTGGAATGATGGATACTGTATTAAACTTAGGAATGTCCAAAGCAATTGCAGAAAAAATGGCTGAATCCAATGAACGTTTCGCTTGGGATTCTTGGCGCCGATTTATTATGTCTTATTCTGATATCGTAAAAGAGACGGGTCGAGAACCTTATGATGAAATCATGGAAGATTATAAAGAAAAGAAAGGTAAGAAACTTGATATCGAATTAAGCGCTGCAGAAATGAAAGAATTAGGCGATTTATATTTAATTGAATATAAAAAATTATTAAGTACAGAATTTCCAGAAGATCCATGGGTTCAACTTTTTGGTGCAATTAATGCTGTGTTTGTTTCATGGGATAGTGAACGTGCGGTAGCCTACCGGAAAATGAATAAAATTCCAAACTATGGGACTGCAGTTAATGTTATGAGAATGGTTTTTGGAAATTTAAATGATGATTCTGGAACAGGTGTCTTGTTCACCCGATCTCCAATGGATGGAGAAAAGAAAATTATGGGTGAATTTTTAATAAACGCTCAAGGTGAAGATGTTGTTGCAGGGGTTCGTACTCCAATGAGTATGGATGATTTACAAAAAGAAAGACCTGAGATTGTTGAAGAAATTTTTGGATTGGCTAATAAATTAGAAGATCATTATAAGGATATGCAAGATTGTGAATTTACGGTTGAAAATAAAAAACTCTTCTTCTTGCAAACTCGAGTGGGCAAACGAACCGCAAGTGCTGCAGTGAAAATTGCCATTGATATGATGGATGAACAATATATCGATGAAAAAACCGCAGTTCTCCGAGTGGCCCCTGAAAAAATTGAAGAATTATTGCATAAACGTATTTCTCCTACTGAACGTAAATCTCCTATTGTAAAAGGATTCAATGCTTCCCCTGGCGCAGTATTTGGAAAGGCTGTATTTGATTGTGGTAGAGCAATTGAGATGAAAAAGGCAGGAGAAAAAGTTATTTTAGTTCGTAAAGAAACCAAACCTGAAGATTTCCCCGGTATGATTGCTTCCATAGGAATTTTAACTTCTCGTGGTGGAAAAACCTGTCATGCTGCAGTGGTTGCTCGTGGGATTGGATTACCTGCAATTGTTGGAGCGGGTGATTTGGAAATTGATGAAGAAGCTGGTATTGCCAAAGTTAGTGGTGAAGTGGTTTTCAAAGAAGGTTCGATTATATCCATCGACGGATTGGCTGGTAATGTTTATGTTGGAGAAGTTGATGTTGTTGATCCTGAAATAACTGCCGAATTCCAACGTTATTTAGAATTATGTGATAAATACCGTAAATTAGGTGTACGAACGAATGCAGATACTCCACAAATGGCTAGCGATGCTATTAAAAATGGTGCTGAAGGTATCGGACTCTGTCGAACTGAGCGAATGTTCAATGCTGAAGAGCGCTTACCTAAAGTTGTCGATATGATTGTTGCCGAATCCTTAGAAGAACGTGAAAAGGCTTTAAATGTTCTCTTACCCCTCCAGAAAGGTGACTTTAAGGGAATTTTCAAAACTATGAACGGGAAGCCAGTCACTGTGCGATTATTAGATCCTCCATTGCATGAATTTTTACCTGATTATAAAACAATGTTGATTGAGTTTACCGAATTACGAGTAAAAGGAGATCATGGCGATCGTTTCAAGGAATTGGAATTCATGATTCGGAAATATGAAGAGTTAAAAGAAGAAAATGCTATGCTTGGACATCGTGGGGTTCGTTTAGGTAATACCAACCCTGAAATTTATAAAATGCAAGCTCGTGCTCTAATTGAAGCTCTGATTGAATCTCAAAACGATGGAATTGATGTTCATTTAGAAATAATGTTACCATTAGTCTCTCATGTCAATGAATTCACTCGTTTAGTCTCAATTTTGAAACCACTTGCATCTGAAATTATGGCAAGCGCAAACTTCACTCCAAAGAATACGATTAAATGGGGAACTATGATTGAAATTCCTCGAGCGGCTTTAACATCTAATGAAATTGCAAAGCACGCTGAATTCTTCTCCTTTGGAACAAACGATCTCACTCAAATGACTTACGGATTTAGCCGTGATGACGTTGAAAGCAAATTTTTGATGAAATATATCGATGAAATTGAGCCACCAATTATGAAAGACAATCCTTTCGAACACTTAGATCCTAATGGAGTCGGAAAATTGGTTGCTATTTCCGTAAAAGATGGCCGATCTACCCGACCTAATTTGAAGGTGGGTGTTTGTGGTGAAACTGGTGGAGATCCCGATTCAATTTTGTTATATCACAAATATGGTTTAAACTACGTTAGTTGTAGTCCTTTCCGAGTACCTGTTGCTAGAGTTGCAGCTGCTCATGCAGCAATTTTAGATGAACAAGGTAAACTATAATACGTTTTTTAATTAATAATTAAAAAACTACAAATCTTTTTTTTTTAAGAATTTTCTTTTTTTATAATTTCTAATCATTAAATGAGAAGCAATAAACAATCCTGCAATTGCTACGGAAACTAAGATATAATATATTGAATTTTTTGAATCCTCAAAATGCCTCGCTTGAGCAAATTCAATTAAATTTACATTTTCCCAAGATACTAATTCAAGCGTGTACACTTTGACATAATCAACTTTAACAACAACACCCATAGTCTTTTCAATCCAGATTTCTTTTCCGTTAACAGAAAGTGCAAAACACTCAATTTCTTGGTCAACAATTTTAATAAAATCAGTTTGGACTCCACTTTCTTCATAATATTGAAGTTGGGATGTATTGACAAAAATTGATTGATTGAATTCTAATCCAAAAAAACCAAAATCGGGTAATAAATATATTTCTTCTTTGGGATTGATTATTGAAGTATCTGATGCAGTTTCGCTTATTGAAACGTTCAAAAATGGATAATACCGTTCAATTTCTCCGATAATAGAATTATTTGTATAAATCTCCTGTATAATAAATTTAATGTAATAGTTGTTGTCTACAAAATCTACATCATTAAATTCCCAAATAAAAACATCACCATTAGATACATTGTAATCGCTTTGGCTTCCTTGACAAAAACTCATATTCCCTTGATTTTGTACTAAAATTGAAATTATTAGTAATAAAATGACTGGTTTCTGAGTTGATTTTTTCATCCTCGTTTTTTCTAAAAACTTACACCTATTTAATTTTATTTTTTTGAGATTATGCAACACATTAATGTTGTTTTTCTTTTTATCAAGAATAGAAATATTGATTAAATTCTTTTTTCATTTTACATTGTAATTTTTTATGAGTATTAGAAATAATGAGTTAAGTAATGAAGAAAAGTTAAATTTATTGCTAAGCGTGGGTCGCGGGGGAGAAATTGTAGCAGATGAAGGACATCTTGAATGGTTATTGGAAAATAGGAAACCTGGACAAATTATCGCTTATGATGGGTTTGAGCCATCCGGTAGAATCCATATTGCACAAGGATTATTACGAGCCATTAACATCAATAAATTTACAAAAGCAGGGGTTAAATTTATTATGTTTGTTGCTGATTGGCATGCTGCTGCAAATCAGAAATTTGGTGGAAATTTAGATGTAATTAAAAAAGTGGGAGATTATTTTGTTGAAGTATGGAAAGCTTGTGGAATTGATTTAGAACGCGTGGAATTCATTTATGCTTCAGATTTAGTTAAAGATCCTGCTTATTGGGAACTTGTTCTTAAAATATCAATGAATTCAAGCTTGAAGCGTGTTCTTCGCTGCACCCAAATAATGGGACGTACTTCAGAAGACTCTCTGCAATCCTCGCAAATATTATATCCTTTAATGCAGTGCGCAGACATATTCACATTAAAAGCAGACATTTGTCAACTCGGATTGGATCAAAGAAAAGTGAATATGCTTGCTAGGGAAGTTGCTCGCTCTGTTGGATACAGACATAAACCTTCCGCTATACATCATCATATGCTAATGGGGCTTGTAAAACCTCCAGAATCGGAAATGGATGAAATGGATAAAAAAATTGCTCGAAAAATGAGTAAGTCCAATCCTGATTCCGCAATTTTCATGGATGATACTTATGCTGATATTAAGCGGAAAATTAACAAAGCATGGTGTCCTCCTGGAGAGATTAAGGATAATCCAATTTTGGAATATTGTAATTTTATAATATTTGAACGTTTCGATGATTTTGAGATAAAAAGACCTGAAAAATATGGGGGAAATATTATCTTTGAGTCTTACTCGGCTTTAGAAGATGCTTATAGCCAAGAAAAATTATCTCCTGTGGATTTAAAATTGGCAGTAATAGAACATTTAGAGAAACTCATAAAACCAGTTCGTACGCACTTCGAAGAAAATTCGTATGCAAATGAGTTGATGCAGTTTGTCAAAAAAGAGATGAAAAAACAAGCACAGAGGAATAAATCTCAAAAAAAATAGTTTAATTGAGTGAATTTTAAAAACTTAAAATTTACCGTTTTTTCGTTTTTTTCTTAATTCTGCTTCCCACTTCCGACGTTTATCCCAAAATGCTTTTTGTCGTGGATTTAAAGCAATCTCTTGAAGTTGACAAAAACCTGAATCTCGTGCTAGTTTAATCCACATAGAGTTTGTTTTAAACTCCCTTCCAGTTGAAAATGCACTTAATTTCGTCAATAAGTCAGTTCTACCTAATTTATATGCTGTAATTGCTCGCATTAAATCCAGTATATATGTTAAGGTACGATGAAGGTGGGCCATATTCAATCCACGAGTATTTAATCGTTTTTGATTATAAAATGTAGGGTTTGCAGATTGACCTGCTTCAACTAAAGGTCGTTGAGCATACATTAATAATATGTCTTGCTCTGTCCATCCAGGTGGAAAATAATCGGAATTAAACCAAAATCCTTTTTTTAATTCCCGAGTTGGATGAGTTTTAAGGTGTTTTGGTGCACGAAGCAAAGGAAAAATGCCCCGATCTTGATAAAATTCCAGACTTTTCTTACAATACGTACCTGTATCACCCATCACCATCTTCCACTCTCCAATTTTAAGATTATTAAAAGCGGTAAAGGTTTTGCGGGATGCTGGTTTATCGTTCATATTGCCTGGAAAAGTCTCAAAATGTATTGGAAGTGCCCGTTTCCAGCTCCCACAATACGCATAAAGTGTCCAATGAACAAATCCAACACCAAGCTTCTTCCCTGAATGACGATAATATCCAGCATCACTATCATTATACTTTGTTGTTTTTGAATTTTTATTGTTGTTACAGTTCGTTCTGACAAATTGACCATCAAAAATCATGATTCTAGGAATGATTATCCTAAGATCAATAGCTTCACGAACTAAGTTATGAAAATAATCCATGACTCGGGAAAGAGGGATACGATTCATAATATAACTGATATCATCCGCGGAGGGAAAGTAGTAAGAATCATGTAAAATCCCCTTCAAAGGATTATCACCAATAAAATATGACATTTTTTCTAAACCTGAATAATCTTTGAATCCAAGCGGCGACGAAGTAGTTCAAATGCGATAATATCATGAAGGAACATTCCTTTGAAATGAACTCCCTGTATCTCCAATTCATCTTGAATTTTATCAAAGTAACTAAGATCATTCATTTCAAAGATATGATTGAAATATCCTGAAAATTTTGGTAGCGTGTGGAGCATATCCCACTCTGACTGCGGAAGTATGCCTTTTGCATAATCATCATAAGTTGTTTGCCCAAGATTGCGAAATCGCATGAAGTACTTCCGTTTGGGAAGAATATGTGCAATATTTCCGTATATATAATGCTCTAATCGTGTTTGGGATTTAGAAACTATCAATGAAGGGGCTTTCCGGGCGTGACGCTTGAATGGAAACCATTTAAATTTTTTATATACATAGCGATATGTCTTTGGAATCCACATTTCAAGTATTTGAGTTGATTTCAGACCGATATAATCATGTAACTGCATTTGATATATTGAAGGCCGTCGTCGATATTTGAATATTAGAATAGCTGATGCACCCCAGATATTGAATATATTAGTGTAAGGAAAACAAGAATAAAATTGTTTTGGTTTTTATATTATCTAAAATCTTGAAATTGGGCATGATTTTATGCTCATCATCAGATCATTTAAGATCCACTAATTTGGCCTAGCAAACGGGAAATTTTGTGAATGCTAAAAAACGTGTCCACTTTTGCTCGACAAAATTAAATGTGGTATAAAATGGGGGATTCAAAGCCAATGGGTGATAAATTACTAAAAAAAGTGAAAATTACAAAAAGTACGATTCACTCAATTTCGATTATTTTTTTTCTTAGTATTAAAAAATTTGAAATTGTTTGTTGGATATGAGATTACAAAACTGATGTTTTGGTATATTCTTTTTTTTTTCTACAAGAACTATACACCAAATTTTTAAGGAATTTTGGTAAAATATAATTGTAGAGTTATAAAAGTTCAAGTTATTTATCTCTAATTATTATTAGATACGATTAGACCTTTGATATGTTGGTGCAAAAATTTGGAAGAAGAAGCCCAGTTAAACTATTTATTACGTGAATTGATGCAAAAGATTGAAGGATTGGAGAGTACTGCCTTAGTATCAAGAGAAGGCTTAATTGTTTCTGCTGTTTTAGAAGAAGGTATCTCTGATATGCATATTGCTGCAATGAGTGCAATTATTTTAAGTACTTGTGAACGTGTTCTTATGGAGTTAAGAAAGGGTGAATTGGATATTTGCATTATTCAAGGATCTGAAGGTAAATTTCTCGTAATGCAGTGCGGTGCAGATTACATCATCGTTGGTGTTTTAGATGAAGACGCCCGTATGGATTTAGCATTTGTTAATATGCGTAGTACAACGAACCGTATTATGGATATTCTTGAAGATTAAGTCTTTTTTTCAAAATTTTATCCCTATTTTTTAAAATTGACCCTTATTTTAACAAAAAAAAAGGTCTTTAAATTCTTAAAATTATACAAAATATAATTGGAGAATATTTTAATAATTCTTCAATAGGCTTCCTTTTATATAACACAATAATAGTAGTTAAGTAAGTATAATTTCTATTCACTCTTCTTTTTGGAATGGACAGCTTTCCATTCAATTAATCGAAGAGATCAAAAAGGGAAAAAACATGGCCGCAAAAAAAAAAAAAACAACTTCTAAAGCAAAAGCTACAGCGAGTAAAAAGAAAACTACTTCAAAAAAAACTACAAAATCTTCACCAAAAATTGCTGTAGAAGAAGATAACGTCGATGAATTATTGAATGATCTCATGGAGGATGATTCTGATATTAATGAAGAACTATCTTCAGATGAAGAATTATCTCCTGATCAAGAAATTAGAGATCTTGAAACTTACCACGGATTATCAGCTATTCATTATGATATCAAAGATTTACCTGGTGTGGGTGCGACTATTGCAAAAAAATTGAAAGATTCGGGTTTTGGAACTGTAAACAGCATCGCGATTACCCCCAAGAGTGTAATTATGGAACAAGCGGGATTAGGGGATAAAACTGCCCTAAAAATAATTGCTGCGGCACGCGAATCGCTCAACATTGGTTTTAAAACTGCTGATTCTGTGTGGGAACGACGAAAAAATCTTGCTCGCATTAGTTCTAATAGTAAATCGATCGACGATTTATTGGGAGGGGAAGGAATTGAGACTGGTGGATTAACAGAGTTTTTTGGAGAATATCGCACCGGAAAGACACAAATTATGCATCAATTATGTGTAAATGTTCAACTTCCAAGAAATCAAGGTGGTATTGAAGGTAAAGCACTCTATATTGATTCAGAAGGTACTTTTCGACCTGAGCGAATCATTCAAATGTCTGAGGCAAAAGGATTGGATTATCGGGAAGTATTAAAAAATATCGTTTATGCTCGAGCCTATTCAAGTGACCATCAAATCATGCTAGTTAAAGACTGCATGAAAATTATCGGTGAAAAAAATATTAAATTAATTATTGTTGATTCTCTTATTTCACATTTTAGGGCGGAATTTATCGGACGGGGTACATTGGCAAATCGACAACAATTATTGAACCTACATATTCATGATTTATTACGATTGTCTGAAATGTATCCTGAATTGGCAGTAGTAGTGACAAACCAAGTCCAAAGTAAACCCGATACATTTTTTGGAGATCCAACTCGTGCTGCAGGAGGAAATGTAATTGCGCATGGAGCAACAGTTAGAATTTATCTACGAAAAGGGAAAGGTGAACAGAGAGTTGCAAAAATGATCGATGCTCCTAATTTACCAGAAGGAGAAGCAATATTTACACTTACAGAAGGCGGAATCGCCGACGTAGATTAGAAAAATTTTTTGTTTTTTTAATCCTCCTAACTGCTACTGCTCAAAGCAGTAAAATTGGGCGTATTTTTTACTCCTTTTTGACTAAACTTTTTCTAACTGAAAGTTTATTGAGTTGATTATCCTAAGTTATGTTTCGCTTGCGAAACAAGACTATGGGTTATTATGTCAATCCTTTGGAGTGTGGTCCTTATAGGTTGAAAAGTTGTAGAATTTCACACTGATTCACAAGTGAGCAAAAAAAAAGTGAATTTTTATGAAAAAAAAAGACTTTTAATAATCTAGATTCGTTTTCCATCTTGTTTGAGGTGTCAATTGCCATCCTCGTAGTGCATATTCTTCAACCATTCTATGAGTATTGAAATATGATGATAATCTAATAGCATGTTTCATCCTTTCTGACCAACCATCGCGATTATTATAATATAATGGAATAATTTCTCGTTCAAGTTTTGTATAAAGATCTGAAGCATCCCATGAATCTGGATGTTGAGTGGCTTTCGGATCTTCGGGACCGCATCCAATTGCCCAACCTGCCATGGGATCTTTTTGATATCCTTCAATCCACCATCCATCTAACACACTAAAATTTAATACTCCGTTTAATGTTGCTTTCATACCGCTGGTACCAGAAGCTTCCATATATCTTCGGGGATTATTGAGCCAAACATCCACACCACTAACCAATAATTTTGCAAGATCCATATCATACGCTCCTAAAAATACTACTCCAATATCATATGAATCATACAAATAATCCGACATATCGCTAATTTGTTTAATGTAGCCTTTTCCTTGTTCATCTCGAGGATGAGATTTCCCAGCAAAAATAAATTGAACTCGTTTTTTACAAATTTTTCCTAAACGTTCTACTTGATCAAAAATAAGAGTCGGCCGTTTATATTCGGTTATTCTTCGAGCGAAGCCAATTGTCAATTTATTTTCATCTAATAATACCCAAGAATGCGATTTTTCATAATCCATTAATTTCTTCTTCGCTCTTTGGTGAGTTTGCCATAACTCATAATTTCCGATATCCCAAACATTTTGAAGTAACTGATAATTCATAGTCCATCCAGGTATACGGTCGTCTAATACATGTTGTAAATATGGGTTGACCCAGAATCGATTATGAATTCCATTAGTAATTCCGTCTATTTCATAACCGGGAAACATTTTTCTGGAAACAACTGCGTGTTTTTGTGCAACTCCATTACAATATCGACTACCATTTAGCGCTAAAAGTGACATATTCAAATCATATTCTCCTCCTAGTTCTTTATAATTCTCAGGTAATCTATCTCGGAAAACATCTCGGATTAAGTCATGATTAAAGTGATCATGTCCTGCTGGAACGGGTGTATGTGTAGTAAAAATACATCGCTTCTTTACTTCTTCTAAGTCATTTTTATACTTTTTTAAAAGTTCAAAAATTCCAAATGCAGCGTGGCCTTCATTCATATGGTGGGTTTGAATATTATGCAATCCCAAAGATTGTAACATCTTCACTCCACCCATTCCTAAAATCATTTCCTGAACAACTCTTTGAAATGGTGTTGCATCGTAGAGAATATGGGTAAATTTCTTCTGCCAGTGTTCATTGCCTTCAATATTTGAATCAAGGAGGATAATGGGAATTTCAAATCCTGTTTCTCCTTGCATTTTATACAACCATCCTCCTACTTTAAATTTTTTATCTTGGATGTCGAGTTCAATGATATTGGGTAATCTTTCAAACTCTGAACTGAATTCCCATTGTACTTCTCTTTCTATTTGTCGCCCTTGGACAACTTCCTGAAAGAAATATCCCGAATCATAACATAACGTTATTGCTACTAGTGGTATTTCAAGATCTGCTGCTGATCGAAGCGTATCTCCCGCAAGTACGCCTAATCCTCCACTGTATGTGGGTATATCACTTTCCATTGCAATTTCCATAGAAAAATATGCAATCTTGCGTTCATCATCACTAATTTGAAACATAATGATGAAATAGATAAGCGAACTTTAAATCTTTTGGCTTGTTAAACAATTGGCTTTGAATAAAAATCGGTAAAACTATAAGAAGGCTAACCAATGTTGCCATGTTAGTTTTGGTATTGAAGGAAAAATATTTATAAGTGTTGCAATGAGACTCTCTTTAGAAAAACTAGTTTGATTCCATTTGGAAAAACCATATCCCTTGGGAATTTGTTGAGAACGGCGTTCATAAAATGCCTTAATATAAAAAAACAATATTCTTTTTAAATTACCTATTGAAACCCATCGACCTGAAGGACCTCGTTTATATTTATTAACAAGAAGGAATAGATTTTGTAATTCTTGCTCAATTGTCCAATCTTTTGCAAGTAAATTTGGCTGGAAAAATTGAGATGCTTTATAAAAAATTCTCGAATTTCCCATAGCTGCTCTGCCAATCATAATTCCTGAAACATTTGTATTTTGAACAATGTTCTGTAATTGACAAACATCACTTATTCCTCCGTTTGCTAAGATTGGTATTACTCCTTCAACAGCTTTATAAGCTTCTTGAAAACTTGATAAATCATTTTGGATGTGTTGCATATTAACTCCGGCCATTTTCACTGGAGCTCGATTTAGACTAATCCATCCAATATTTTTCCCAAATTCTTTTCTAATTCTTCGACATAATTCTATTGGATTATCATCTTGGTTATAACCTTTCCTAATTTTCATAGATATTGGCAAATCAGAATATTTTAAGACTCGAGAAATAACCTTGATCACCAAATCAGGTGTTTTTAGTAATTCTCCTCCGCGTTTTTGAGGAAGAACTTTATAGCCTGGACAGCAGAAGTTAAGATCAATAAAACTGATTTCCATCTTTTTTGCATTAGCATTAATGAATTCTACTGCAGGTCTGATGGGATCATCAGGGCGTGCTATTAATTGAATTCCATCATAAACTTTTTTTCCTGATGGAGTTTTAATTTTAGTGATATGCTTTATTTTTTCCCAAAATTGCCATTCTTTCGCTTTCAATAAATGTTGAGGTAAAATCTTTGGTCGAAATAATAATTGTGCACCATTTAGTCCCATAAGCTCTCGAATTAAGGGATTTGCAGAATATGGTTCCAATGGGGCAAAAGCTAATGTAGACTGTGTGCATTTTTTTTCTGCTTTAATCCCATGATCAGGAAAGATATCCTTAATTCGTAGAGTCATAACAATATCAAATTTTTAAACCCAAAAACTTTTACCTATGAAATTTTAAAAAAGACTTGATTTAATTGAAATTAACTCCTACATCCAAAGTATATTTAGATCATTCCGCATATCAAATCATGATGGAATATGCTTTAGCTCATCCAAATCGGGAAGTAATTGGGGTTTTTTTTGGAACTAAAAATGAAGCTGCAGAACTATTTATTGAAGAATCTTACCCTTTTCGAGTTGGAAATCGGCAAGATGTTCATTTTACTGATGAAGATTACGTAAAAGTTGTTCCTCTTATTAAAAATGCCGAGAGTAGAGATCTTGATTGGTTAGGGTGGTTCCATTCCCATCCATTCAAGGGAGGAGATCATATTTATATGTCACATACTGATGTAACTTATCATTATCCTGCTCAAACTCAAAATCCTAATTGGACTGCTATTGTAATTAATCCACATCAAATACAAGATCCCACAACCGTTCGCGGTATGCGAGCATATCGCCTAGAATGGAATAATAAAATGAACTGCCCCCAAAAAAAAGTAATTGAATTGGAAATGGAAGTTATCAATGATCCCAGATAAATTTTTAAAAGTTTTGCTTGAAACCGTATTAGAACAATTCAGTACCATAAAAACACAATTATTTCGGCTTCAATCCATTTTAAATACTAATTGGCCTAATTTCAATCCTTCGCTCCTAAAAATTAAAAATATGAAAGTAGATCCTACTGATTTTTTAGAAAATCTTTCCTACCGAATTCAAGTATTACAAACTCTACATCAAGCTATGAATGATACTCTTATTGTAATTAAAACTTTGATTGATAATTTTTACGAACACTATTTATTTCCAGAACAAATGAGGGTCGATTTTCCAGAAAGTGATTTTTTTTCTGTTGTATTTTTAACCAATGAGATTCTCATTGGTTCTTTATTACAATATTTCATGTTAGATCTAACAAACGTTCCTATGGGCTATATTGTGGTCGCAAAGAATAAAGAATTAATGAAAATTAAACCCCTCTCTGCTGAACGTATTAGAAGAAATATGAACCGATCGAATTTTGATGTTTCGATCGATGAGATACATTCGATTTTATCGATATTGATTGCTCATAATTATGTTGAACAATGTGGAGGTTCTGATTCACCAGAGATGTTGTATCGATTTATTAAAGATTTTACTTTATCGGGGAATAGTGAAGTGATTTTTAATAAGAAAATTAGAAATTTGATTGAATGGATTATTGGCATATGGCGAAGTCTCTATAATCTTCGGTCATTAGATATGCCTATCCCCGAAAATTATGCCTGTTGTGAATTTTTGGAGGAAACTGTGAGTCGGGCAGCAACTCAAGGTTATCTAAATGCGTCTAACGTAATAGAAAATATTATTGGGTACTATCAGATGCTAGAAAATGAAAAGTTATGAAAAAAAATAGTGAATTAACGACCTAAACTAAATTCCGAGCTCATTATTTCTTGTCTCGATATTTTAACATCGTAATCTTCTTCAAAAGCTTGAGTTGCGTCGCTCAAATATAGTCCTTTAACAATATGTCCATCTTGTTTGAAAAAATTTTCTGAAGGTTGAGCCAAATCAGTTGCAGGGGATTCTGCGATGGAGGGTGGTTCTACCGGCATAGTTCCTAACATACGATCTAGTTTCAATCGCAATAAAGGATAATAATTTGGGGTTAATGCACTAATATATGTTGGGAATTGTGAGGCTTCTTCTACCATCATTTTTATTCGATTTGCTTTTTTCAAGTTTCCACTTTTTGAATTAATATAGTCATCATATTTGTTTAAAATCACAGTAACTTGACATTTTGGCGCTTTTTCATTCAGAAAGTATTTCAATTTTTTTGAAGTTCGTTCGATCTCTTTCTTTTTTAGATTATTTGATAACGTAAAAAATAATAAAATTCCATCGGTTTCATAAAACATTTCTTCATTATTTGGGGATAACCATCGAGCCATCTCTTGCCCAGCTAAATCAAATACTCCGATTTTAGCATGATTTTTTTCGAAGATATTTATTTCTACGCCAATTGTAGGCTCCAGTTTATTAGATAAAATGCTTTGTGGGGTTTTGTCACCAAAAAAAATCTTAATCAGCGAACTTTTTCCTGCATCCATTTCTCCCATAACAATTATTTTGATTTCCTTTTCATATTCTGCATCAAGTATGCTTACATCTACTGTTTCTAAGTTAAAATTTGGATCAATATTTTTATTTGAGACTGCCATTTTTCACGATTATCCCCTTTATAATTTTTTAACGTATAATTTGAAGTTTTATCTGATTTTAGGGCAAAAAATAATGATTAAAACATAATCCTTAGAAAGTTTTCAAGAAACCAAATTCAAATAGATATAAAAAAACAAGCAATAAATAGAGTCTTTGTAGAAATGTATAAAAAAACTTCAATTTTTGACCTAACTCATCTATCTTCTGTTCAAATTTTATTTTTTTTGATTAGCGTCCCAATTTATTGGGAAAAAAGCAAGTTGGGGCAATAGAAAAACCGAAACTATTTAAATATCGCCGATTTAAAAAAAATACAATCTGGAGTTTTGACAATGACTGAATTTACTGTTGAGTATTTTAAAGAAAAAGGAATTGATTATATTCAATACCAATTTACCACCTTAATGGGCGATTTGAAAGAAGTTGAATTTCCCGCTCAAAACTGGGAAAGCATGAAAGAAGGTACTGGTGTTGATGGATCAAGTTTAGGATTTTTGTCCACAGAACAATCTGATATGCGTGCAATTCCTGATTTAGAAACGTTTGCAATTTTACCTTGGAGCCCCCGAGTGGGACGGTTTATTTGCAATATGGTTGGTAATGATGGTTTACCTTATCCTACATGCCCGAGGGGAATTTTAATTAAAGTATTGGCTGAAGCTGATTCAATGGGGTATGTTTTTAAAACGAGACCAGAATTGGAATGGTATTTCTTAGACGATGATTTAGATCCTGCTGATGAAGGAGATTATATGTGTACTGTCCCAAAAGACCATTTACATGAAGTTCGAAGACAAATCACAGATGATATGCTAAGTATGTTTTCCAAAGGAAGCCCGCATACAGTTCATCATGAAGTAGGTCCTGCCCAACATGAAATTGAACTTTCAAAACTGGATGGTTTAGCCCAAGCAGATAATGTTCAAACAGGTAAGCTCATTGTTAAATCAGAAGCATTATTCAACGGTTTAGTTAGTACTTTTATGCCAAAACCTTTTGCGGGAAAAGCAGGTAGTGGATTACATATTCATGAATACTTAGAAGATAAAGAGGGCAATAATATTTTTGCTACTGAAGGTGGAATTAGTGATGAATTGAAGTATTTCATTGGGGGAACTATAAAACATGCTGATGCGATTTCAGCATTATTAAACCCTTCAACCAATTCATACAAGCGTTTGGTTCCAAATCACGAAGCTCCTGTGCACAAAGCATGGGGTATTGGAAATAGGACTGCATTAATGCGTGTTCCTGGATATGAATCGAAGGCTCATATGGAATTTCGGGCGGGTGATGGGACAATGAATATTTATCTCGGTTGTGCTGCACTTTTAGCGGCAGGTTTAGATGGAATCCGTAATAAAATTCAGCCAAATATTCCCACTCGAAAGAATATTGATCATTTAACTGATGAAGAGCGAGCAAGTTTAGGGATTAGTCAATTACCTTCTAGTTTAAAAGATTCGCTTGATGCATTTGAAGAGAGTGAGTTCATTACGAAGGTATTCGGTCAACAATTTAAAGATATATATCTTGAAAAGAAACGTGCTGAGCTTATTGAACACTTGGTTGCAGTTAATAACCATTACGAGCAAGAATGGGAAATAGATCGTTACTTACACTGTTAGATTTGATTTTTTTTTTCTATATCTTTTTGTTACCCGTGACCACAATGGACACATTTAAATACTTGTGTGACCATTATGATCATAATCTTAACTGACCATTGTGGTCACAAAGTGAAAAACATGAATGTAAAAAAAACTAAATCAAACCATCAAAAAATCGATCCAGATCATCCTAAAAAGGATAGAGATCTTTCCCATCTTCCGAGATGGAAGCAGAAAATCGCCAAAGCGCCAAAAAATAAATCAAATCATCAGCCAGACAGAGTGAATTCTAATGAGTGATCCCAAAACTAAAAATGGTTCTAGAAAAAGAGATGATCGTATGTACCATGATGATGATCAAAGGAGAAATCCTTCTCCCCATCATCATAGAAAGGGTACTCATCCACTTCAACGGCGTTTTCTTCGAAGATTTGGCCCCATGGGAAATCCTCGAATGATGAAGCGTGATGAAGTCTATCGTGATTTGAAAGAATTATTTATTCTTTCCGCTCTGGAGGATGCACCATCTGGTTTATCTGGTATGGAGCTTCAAAAAATGCACGGTATGCCACGAGGAAATATGCTACGTGGATTAAAAATTTTGGAAGATCAAAAATTTGTTGAATTAGCTAATCCAAGTTTGGAAGGTAAAAAATCAAATCTATATCAACTTACAAAAGAAGGAAAAAATTATCTCGAAGTTCTTAAAGAACGCGCTGCCGAACGAAATATTTTATTAGAAGAAATTGCACCCATTGGAAAATATGGTTTTCCGATGAGAGGACGTGGACCACGACGATTAATGCATGATCAAATTGCTACTTTCACATCGAAAGAGGATACTTTAGATTATTTTCGTGGAATGCGCCATCAATTAAATCGTCATATTCGACATATGAACCAACGATTGACCTTTATTGCAGAAGATAAGAAAGAATTGGATGAATTAATCCATCAATTAGAAGATCTCGAATCTTTCAATGTAGAAGAAGTTAAAAAATTGGTAAAAAAATGCATGAGAAGACCAACTCCTCCTTTAGATACTGAAGAATAGGAAAATTCAAATTTTTTTTTAATATTTTAATTCAATTGGCTTCGAAATTGTGACCAATAAAACTTCAATCGTTTTTTGCACATCTGCGACCAAATTTTGAGCTAGAGGTGAGTGAATATATCGGCAGGGTACAGATACTCCTGCTGCTGGAATTCCTCCAATCATTTTATGGAAAACTCCTGCATTTGTTCCCCCAAATGTGGGTAACTTGTATTGCCAAGGAATATTGAGTTCCTTTGCGGTTTCTTGAAGTAATTTTAACAATCGGTGATCATAAATTGTTCCATGATCTGCTGCTGTAAAAGCGGGGCCAGATCCGCACGATGTTGGATTTTTATCCGCGGGGACTCCTGGGACATCGGCTGCTATGGTATTTTCAATGGCAAATCCTATGTCTGGGTTGAGATTATGGGTGGCTGCTTGAGTTCCTCGAGCACCAACTTCTTCAGTAGTAGAGAAACTAAAAACAATTGTATTTTCCAATTGAGCTTGTTGGGATAAAAGTTTGGCTATTTGTAACAAGACATTGCATCCGGTGCGATCGTCAAAACCTCTTCCACGCATGATACCTCTCTCCGGTATATATTCAAAGGGATAATCTAAAACTCCGGTACTTCCAATATCAATGCCCAAAATTTCCACTTCATCTTTATTTTTGGCTCCAATATCAATAAATAACCCAAAATGGTCGGGGGATTTTTCCCGTTCGGCTGCAGAAGTAATATGGGGTGGTGGCATCCCAATAATTCCCGAAACTGATTTATTATCAGTTGTTTTAATTAAAACTCTGCTGCCAGGATATAGTCGTTTGTCAATACCTCCTAGAGGAGAGAATCGAAGGAAACCCTTTTCATCAATATAACGGATCATAAAACCCACCTCGTCCATATGAGCGTCAAGCATTATTCGAAGTCCATTTTCTTTGGAACCATTCTTTTCCGCAAGAACGTTTCCCATGGGATCGATCCAAACTTTATCAGCAAAATTTTTCATTGCAGAATAGATAAAATCTCTGACCAAATCTTCCCTACCACTCACTCCTATTAATGAAGTCAACTTTCGCTGAATTTCCACAATATTAGTTATAAGTTCTTCTGTCATATTAAGTAGAAGATAGAAGGATCTCTTTTAAATGATGGGTTCCAATCAAAAAGAATCTCTTGGTAAATTTGCTAGTTTATCTAATTCCTCAATATCTGGGAAATCATTTACCATTAACTTTTCAATAGTATTGATGGATAAAATTCTTTTAGACCAACGAACTAATTGCCATATCTCAAATAGAGCATAAATCGCAACAAAAAATCTAGAACGATGTAAATAGAAGTTATACTTTTCTGCCAAAGGAGTTAATTGAGGAATTACTCGTACTGTTATTAAATAATCTTGGAAAATCCATAGGAAAATCGCACTAAAGATAAGAATACAGATTATAATCGTTCGAATTTTACGCATTTTATCAATTAGAATATAATTCGATGCGGCAATTGATTGAGATGCATTTAATATTTTTCGATTCCAATGGTATATAACAAGAAATTGATAGCATGCAAATATTGTTATTACTGCTAATAACAGATAGATTGAAATAAATCTAAATATACGAAAATTATCATTCCGATTCGCAATTCTTCGAACCATCCCCAGAACTATCATTTCGATAATTGTCATTATTGTAATGAAAAGAAAACCTATTATTTGAATAATATTTTCTTTTTTTGCATTATGTCGGTAAGTGGCCTGCATTGCTAAATAGGTTGGATCGATTTGTTTTTTTTCGGGATCATTGAAAGTATCTTGATTTCCCTCTATATAGGTTTTTTTCTCATTTTCTTCATCAAGATTTGCATTCTTACGTCTTTCTTCCATATTTACACTCTCTATATTTCCAATTCTTTAGATAATTGCATGAACCATTTGAACCGGTGGATTCCTCGTTTTGTAATGTATATTTTATGACGAACCCGCTGCTTTCCCCAAGCTTCTTCAATTAAAGTGATGTATTTGGCTGCCACTAATTGTTCAATATACTTATCCCCAACGGGTGTTTTCAAACCAAGATCTTTGTATACTTGTGATTTTACCGCCCCAACTTGTCCTTGTTTCATCAATTCTTCCAAAATGCACTGAATTATTACCAGAGCAGATCGATATCGTTTTGTTGGGGAAGAAGGCATTTTTGATTCGTTCTAGATTAAGAAACGATTCTTTTTATTTAATAGCTAAGGAACCTTTGGTACAGAAGGAAACAAAAAAAAGAATGATTAAAATTTATATGATGGCAAAACAATCAATTTCAACTTTCCATTCCGGTTTAACTAAAGCAGATATTGCCATAGCGGCTCGAGCGGGAAAATTCGTTTCTATTCCATGATTAATGAAATATTTCTTGTATGCTTCATTGAAAACTCCGAAATCAGCGATATCCGTCAAGAATACTGTAATTTTTACAATATCGGTTAGTTTTGCATTTCCTTTTTCCAAAATTCCTTTAATTTTGTCCAGACATATTCTAGTTTGTTCTCCAACATCAACTGGAGTTTTTCCATCTTCAATGGGAACTTGCCCTGATACATAAATTGTATTTCCTGCTTTCATTCCTGCACTGAAGGGTGCACCACCCATAATTGCTTCTTTTTCTGTCATGAATAATACCTTTTTACAATCTGTTACTTTTAAATTAAGTCGAAGATAAATTTAAAATCCTAGAAAATCATTTTTTTTACACTACATATTTTCAAATGCTAATGGAATGTGATAATTATCAGAAGAGTATTAGTTTTGAAGGGGGGAGGGATTAGAGGCCTATTACAATTAGATTCACTAAGGATTTTAGAAAATCATTATGATGAACCAATTTGTAGAATATTTGATTTAATTACAGGGACATCAGTGGGAGCGATTACAGGAGGTGTCTGTGCTCTGGGTCAAATTTCCATGGAATCTTATATTGATTCATTTCTTCGCTATTTCCCATCAATTTTCAAAAAGCATTGGTGGTCTGGCATATTTAAACCTGTTTACCAACGTAAGCATTTCTATTCCATGTGGGATGCAATTTTGGGTGAAAATCCGATATACATGCGGGATTGCAAAACTAAATTTATGTGTACGGCGGTAAATTTATGCACAAATCGAACCCATTTTTTTAAAAGTTGGGAAGATGAAGACAAAGATGAGTTATTAGCAAACCAAATTGCAAAATCGTTTGCTGCACCTTATTTCTTTGGTCAATTTGTAGATGAAAAAAATAAGGCCGTATGGGTTGATGGAGGTGCGGGTACCACTAATACTCCTGTTGATCGGGCTTATGCTGAAGTTATTAATCAAGGTTGGTACAAGGAACGAACAGAAATTATAATTCTTGGAACTGGATATGTCGATCTTTCTATTCCTTTTGAGAAGGCAAAAAAACAAGGGCAACTCCAGCAAATGTTGAAATTTATGAGTCCTGTGGAAGGTGGACTTGCTCGTATTCAAAGTACTTTAAATAAAATCCGACGAATGGAAATTATTACAAAAGCCAATCCTCTAATTACAGTGAAATATTTTGATACTGATATAGGAAAAATTTTTAGTGGAACAGATAAAATTCAATATGTGCAGCAATATATGTCCTTTGGACGGGTAATTGCTGAACAAGTTGAACGATATTTGGAGGATTCTAAGATCCCATTTCATTAACTACTAAGTTCTGAGAGAAAAGCAACTATGAAACGAGTTTTAGTTTTGAAGGGTGGCGGCGTACGGGGATTGATTCAATTAGATGGTCTTCGTGTGCTCGAGAAATACTATGGAAAGAAAATTTGTGAAATTTTCGATCTAATTGTTGGAACAAGTGTAGGTGCCCTCACGGGGGGAATTTTGGCTACGGGGAAATATACTATGAATCAATTTATGGATATTTTTATCAAATATATCCCTTTTTTATTCAAAACCTTCTGGTGGCGGAAGATGTTTGGAGCATTATATAGTCGGAAATATTTTTATGCTATGTGGGATCGCTTGTTTGACTATGCAGTCCACATGCGCGATTGCAAAACTCGTTTCTTGTGTACAGCGGTAAACATATGTGATTTTAAGACTCACTTTTTTAAATCATGGGAAAAAAAGGACGGGAAAGAAAAACTTCAATTTCAGATTGCAAAATCCTTTGCCGCTCCCCATTATTTTGGTCATTTAGTCGATTACAAAAATCAAAGTGTTTGGGTGGATGGGGGAATGGGGGAATCCAATACTCCAATTGATATTGCCTTCGCTGAAATTTTTGATTTAGGTTGGACTCAAGAACATGTTGAAATGACAGTAATAGGAACTGGTTCGTGTGATTTATCAATCCCTTTTGAGCATGCAAAAAAAGATGGGCAGATTATGCAATTATATCGATTTATGCAACCTAAGGAAGGTGGTTTAGCTCGTATACAGAGTACAATTAATAAAGTTAGCCGGATGGAAATTATTGCGAATTCGAACCCCTTATTTGATTTTAAGTATTACAACGTAGATATTGGTCCAGAATTTGATGGAATTGATAAACTTCGGTATATCAATGAGTATTTGGCTTTTGGGCGAGTAATTGGCGAAAAGATTCAACGTGATTTAAACATTTTTCATTGAAGATACTTTTTTCTAAAAACTGACCTACAAAAGGTAGTTCAGCATCCGACCTTTGGTACACCACGATTTAAATTCATTTTTCATCATATCCAAAACAGAACCATTTTCTTGGTCAGAAAAATAATAATGGGAATGAAAAATGAGAAAAAAAAATCTAAAAATAATATTCGCAGGCATTCTTTTGGTTGCGATTGGATTTATGGGGGTATTTCAAACATCCGGCTATAATTCTAATATTATAGTGACAAAAACTGGTCATAAATTTACTGAAGAATATTGGGCAATTGAATACGATGTTTTAAGTGGAAAATTAGTAGAAGATTTAATTCCTGGAGATTTCGCCGAAGAGATGAATGACACTTTTCCAGATCGAGCCCCTTATCGGGATGCTAATTTCTATATATCTTATATAAATCTTGGTCCTGTTCAAACACTCTATATGGCGTTTACAGAATATTCCAATGATAATCGTAACACTACTCGGATAGGAATTGCTCCTTATCAAATTATGCAACAACATTTTAGAACGCCTGCTGGAAAACATGTGATTGTGCAAAATTCCTTTGCTGGATTGGTTGCTTATCAAGAGATCAATGAATCTAATGGAGTGCCAAATAAGGATGATAATTTATTTTATGGTAATAGTTTAAATAGTCAATTCAACAAACATCTTTTAAACCACCGATTTTTCCGATCTTTAGGATTTGAACCACTTAATATGGCAGACCTTCCTACTGCTACTCCTAAATTACTCGAAAAAACAACTAATGGAGATGAAGTAGAATATACTTTTGGGATTGATTATGAGAATATATTTATTGTTTGGCATTCGATGCACGTAGAAGAGGATATCAACAATACTATTACTGCTGAAGGATTGTTAGATAAAATTGTTGCGTTTAGTTCTATGGATTACTTAAACTTTACTTATAAGATATCGGGAACTTTGGTTGAAGATCAGCCCATCAATGTTACTACTACTACTGAATATGACATCGGACCTTTATCCGATTTGTGGGTTGTCAACGATGAACAGTCGAAAACTGAACTTTGGGATGGAATTTATTATGATTTAGATCCTTCCAATATAATTACTGATAAAACAGTGTCAAGATATAACACAACAGCATCTATTGAAGATCGATTAAATGGGGATGAAAGTGTGCCCGGATTTAGTCTTGCCATAACTAACTATGCTCGGATGACAGTTATCTCTGCAAATATTAATGGGCAGGATGATGTGGATGTAATTGATGGAAATGGGTTTAATGTTGATGGTGATAATTCAGATGTTAATGTGTCCTCCTTAGATCTCCGGACAGCAAATAAACCTGCATTCAATATTGATTTTGCAAGTAAACCTAATTACACTTTAAATGGTGGAAATCCTATGCCTGCACCAGTAAAATTATATCCCCAAATTCGGTTGAAAGATGGATCCTTAAACGCTGTGGATCATTTATCGCATCTATTTCTCAATTCTATCACACGATCTATGGTTCAAGCACGTATTGAATTTACTAAAGAGAAATACGATTTAGCAGATCAGGAAATTTCAATTGATATTAACCGCAGAAACGTATTCTATGCAATTTGTTTCCCCCAATGGGAAGGTAAATCTATTAATCAAGATCCGACATTTACGGCTATCGCCGATCCTGTTGTAGTATCGACTACCTTGGGAGATGGTACTTTGAAAATTTCAGGCTATGCTTTCTCTAGCTTACTTATTTTTGGAATTGGAATTATTGCCTATATAATGAAATCGAAGAAATTTCACAAGCGTTAATTTTTTATTCCTTTTTTTAAAACTTTCTTGGATTTTGCCATGTCACTCTATCTTCATCTTGAGCATCAGCGTTAATTATGTCTGTTAGTCGACATACTTCTTGATTCGCTTGATAAAATTCTTGAGCAGCTGCTCGTTCCCAATATCCTATCGTTTCAAGAAGTTTTCGGACCAAGGGCATAGCAGTATTATCCAAGTAAAATATTAGGTCCGTCATTACACCTTTTGTTGATTTTGGAGCGAATAGTAATTGTTTCCGGGTTTTGTCCCGAATTTGCCAGTACCATTCTAAGCGAGACTCTAATTCATTTCTCAACTGTAATTGACGTTCATCAAAAGGGTGCGGTGACATATATTGTTTTCAAGATCTAGAACAACCTTTATAACTAAAAGCTTTTCGATCCTATGAAGAAGAACTAAGTGATAGAAAAAAAATGGGTGAATATTTTATTCATAGCTATCTTTGCTTTTTCTTTTGCTAAAAGCCATAACTATCAAAAATGGAGAAATAATGTAGATTAATGATAAAATCGTGGCGCTTTCTATACTTAAGAAGATACCTAACATCATAATCATGCATACGAGTACTACTAAACATCCCCATTTAATAATTTTTGAATTTTTGGTTGCCCAAGGTAAAGTTCGTAGATTAATTCTGAAAATGAAATCATTAAGTTTATTTGAAAATTTTGAGTTAGGATTGAAAACAATCAGCAAGTATAGTACGGAAAGTATTGCCATGATGGTAATTGTACTAGATTGAACATTGTATGTTATGATGAAGTATATAAAAATAATCCAAACTAAGGCAATCATATCAAAATGGATCAGAGGATATTCTTTCTTCACTTTAGTTTGAGTTTTTTCAGTCAATATTTCCATAAGGTTATTACTATTTTTTTTTTAATTTAAAGTTTTCATTTATTTCAAATTTTATTTCTACTATATTATATCAATAAACTAATTGAATTAAGTTAATGATGACTATAATGGCTGATATGATGTTTAAATTCCACCATATCTTGAATAAATATACTATAACTGATCTAAATGTACTAAACAATATTTATGCTATTTTACTCGAGAAAGAATATTTACTTAAAATTTCAAAAATATGAATAAGACTTTGAGGTGTTCTTTTTTTTTTAATAATCTGAACTAAACAGTTAAAATTATAATTGCAGAAAAACAAATTATCGTATAGCAATCAATCTAAAAAATTGAATTGGGTAAAGTCCATGACACAAGCTCCTACTATGAAAATCGGTATTC
The DNA here is from genome assembly GCA_025839675.1 of Candidatus Lokiarchaeum ossiferum. Lineage (GTDB taxonomy): Archaea > Asgardarchaeota > Lokiarchaeia > Sigyniarchaeales > Promethearchaeaceae > Lokiarchaeum > Lokiarchaeum ossiferum. The sequence continues at coordinate 1,811,955 of CP104013.1, read as the reverse complement.
TCGGTCTCGAAAATGCTGGTAAAACATCTCTTATCCGCACTTTACATAAAACTTATCATATTGGTGACCCTTTATCCCCTACGAAGAATATAGATCGCAGTTTTTTTTCTATGTTTGGCGAAAAGGGCACAGTTTGGGATTTTGGGGGTCAGTCTATCTATCGTGACTCGTATCTTAAACATCCTGATCGATTTCTATCGGGAATTCAATATCTATTTTACGTGATTGATATTCAAGATACTGATCGCTTCCCTGAAGCGTTACAATATTTTAAACGCGTGTATGAGTTCTCTTCCAGCCATAATCCGAATATAATGGCTTCAATATTATTCCACAAAACAGATCCGGCTCTTCAAGAAGATGAGACGGTTAGAAAACGGATTGACACATTGAAAAAAGAAATTCATCGGATAACCGATGATGTGGAACTAGCCTTTTTCGAAACTACCGCTTTTGATCCTTTATCCGTTTTGAATGCAATATCTCTACCAATACTCGGAGATCAACCGATATATAATTCCTTATCTGTTCTTTTCGCCAATTTCTCGCTAAATAAATCCATTGAATATATGTCTTTACTTGTAGAAGATTTGTTGGAAATTGGATCGTTTCGATTACGAACAGCGAATCAGGAATTTTTGGATGCCTCAATGGCGTTTTATAAAAATTTCTTTACACTTGAAATTGATAATAATATTCGTTCTTACTTATTTGAAGGCTATCGCTTTTCAATTATCAAAGGGGAGGTTAATGATATCCATTATACTTTAAATATTGCACATCCTATCTTATCAGATAATCCAATTCCAACTGAACAAGACATTGAGAGCATTATTCCCGAGATTAATTCTCAGTTTGAACAATTTAGTCCTAAATTTTTCTGAAACTACCAAAAAATCAAAAAATTTCATATTTTTTTGCATCTTTTATGTTCTTAGTTGAATGGATTTCTCTCCTAAGAGTTTTAATGTAGAATAAAAAAATTATACTTGAGAAAGATTTATTTTTATAAGTTTATCTTGGTTTTTAATGTTCGGTTTTCGGGCAGTTCTATTATTGCTTATGACAGAAATTAACAGGATCAATTCTATCGATATAAATATCAGAGTTAAAATCAATGCAATAGTGCCAACGTCTAAGTAGGGGGGAAATAAGAAAAGATTAATGGGATAATTTTGCTCTGAATTACTATATTGTAATCCAATATGGTTGAGTAAACCCGTATAGCACAAGCTTAAAGCGCAACCCATGAATATTGCAAGGCTAAAAATAACAGTGGACTCTGTTAATATGATCTGATTAAACTTATTATGTGAAATTCCCCGCCCAATGAGATTTGCTTCAATTTTATGGTTTTTCTTATAGATGAGATACTCCATAAAAATAATTTCAACGGTTAACATAAAACCAATAAGAATTAAATCTGTGAAAATAATTCCATAAAATCCATAGCTTCCATAGTCAAATGTCATCAGAGTTGTATCCAAATTATTCCAATTTTCAGCATAACTTTGATAAGCAATATTAGATTTTTCATTCTTAAAGCAAACTCCGATTAAATCATTTATTGTAGATTCTAAATTATTTCCCACATTGTTAAGTGTGCAAAGATGGATCATTTCTTTGATTTGAACATTAGATTCAAGTGATTGTAAACCATCTACATCAATCAGAACAAAATTTGAAGATTGGATATTTGAAACTCCTGGTAATAAATCTATCGCATCAATGATTACTGCAGAAAAATAAAACCTATCGAATTGGTTGGTTGTGGAATTAAAAAGATTCTGTGAAATTGAAATTTCCTGGCCAATTTGTAATTTTGATGATTCTAATAATGTTTTTGATACAATAACATCACAAAGACCCGAGTTCTGTGTATTTTTTTGATCGATTTTCCTTATTTGCTGAGAGAAAAGCGGATAAGGCATCATTTTTCCATTATCCTTTATTATTGAGAGATATTTTGGAATATCTAAAGAAATTAATGTGCTTGATATTATTAATTGCTCTGATTCTGAAATTAACTTTATATCTACTTGGGGTTCCATTAGCACAGTACTCACATCTGAAATCAAATTTTCTCCCGTTTCACTTAACTTATAGGAGAGTAGTAATTGTTCGAGATCGTTCACTTTAGATAAATTTTGATAGTTTAACTCATGATTTGTTATCTTTAAATCCGCTCCAATAACAAAATTTTGAACGATTTTTTGATTTTGATATTTTCCGTGATAGAGAATATTAGAACTTACTAACAATGCTGCGAAAATACTGAATACTAAGAATATTTTGGACCATTTTTTTTCTCGAATGATTTCGAATCCCACGAATTTATCATAATCTTTTACAAATATTCGGGAAAATCTGCGGGAAATCGCATAAAATAGATTAGGACGATCTATTGTAAAAATTCTTACAATTCCTGCCACTATCATAGCAATCCCTAAGATGGAAAGGATTTCAATGAGGATATAATAATTAACGATGTTATTAACAATGTCGATTAATGAATCAGGGAGTCGAATACTTATTCCTATCCACAATAATAGAAGGAGAAGTATGGGGAAGTGTCCAAAAAAGAGTAACAGCTTTGTTCGGAGAGACACCTTACTTTTTTTTTTTGAATCATATTCTGAAAGATATTTTTTTTCCTTCTGGCTAAATTTTTTGGAGAATTTCTTCAAGTCTATGTGCTTTGCTTTTTTTTGTGGGTTCTCAAGTCTGTTTAATAATATATTTTCATTCAATTCTCCTTCTCCTATTCTGTTTTTTTCATTTAGAAATTTGAATTGCTTAATTTTCATCATAAAGGGGATTGTGATTACTAAGTTCAAAATAATGCTTAATAGTAAAGAAAAGAATAATGTGAATGATGAAATATATGGGAAGAGTTGTGAATTAGTATTATTTAACAAAATTGGACTTAAAAAGGCTCTGTATATGAAAAATGTGGATATTCCTATCAGATCCGCCGCGATTGAGCAGAATAAACTTGAACTCACAACATACATTATCAACTGCTTTTTGATAAGAGTCATAGATACGCCTTTATTTTTTAAATACAAGATTTCCTCTATTTTTTTTTTAGTATTAGATTGTGTGAAATTTAATCCTAAAACAATTGCGAATATAATGGTCGGAATATTTAAGATTTGGATTGCAAATTTTGTTTTTTGAATATCTTTATGAATCAAGTCTAGCTGGTGCCCCAAATAATTGACCATGCTTTCGTCTGGAGGAATATTGATAGATAAATTGTAAGCTTGAACTCCTATCAAATTTAATTGATTTGATAATTGATCATAATTTAATAAATCTCGCTGATAACTTAAAATGTACCCTGAATGTGTCCAAGTACTCCGTAAATATTTAAATGCTTCTGGATGGACATCTATGCGTGTATATAGTTTCTGAAAAGGATGTTTCCAATCTGGACCTGTAAAATTGTACCACGAAAGTATAGCGGGGCTATCTATCTCATTATTTTCGATATAATTCTTCTTTGTAAGATAATCTTCATAGTTATAAGAGTGATGAAAAGTTGTTAAATCGATTGTGAAGTTATAGACGCTGGGTAAATAGATTCCAGATATGTTTATGTTTGAAATTTCAAAGTCATGAAGATGAGTTGTGACTGGCAATTGTAGATTTGGATCGGAAAAAAACGAGCCTGTTTTTAAATGAAGTGTACTAATCTTTCCTACAGTCAAATTATATTTTAAGGCTGTACAATAATCAATCATTACTTCATTTTCTGTTTCTGGTGCTTTTCCTGAAATAATTTTGATATATTCTGAAAATCGGGATGACGTATAGAAATCATCATCAAATACCATCAATTGAACTTCGGTACCATTTAATTCCTTCTTGTATGCGTATGGAGTAGTAGCGTTTGATTTATGATTTGGATATGTCGGTAGACAAAAAAAAGCTTCCTTCATATTTATAATACCATACCTCCCAACATTTTCTATTAAAAGAGAGCTTTTCTCAATTTCATTAAGGATTTTCTGATCATCTTGATGAAAATTCTCGGAGAATTTGACTCGGGGAATAGAAATAAGGGTTCCAAATTCATTTTTTTGTAATTGATAATGAGGAATTTCAAAATCGCTAATGTTCGTAAATTTGGAAGAGAAGATCTCTTTTTGGCTAGCCTCATAAAAGTATCCCAAACCAACTATCATTGAAATTGACAGAGAAATACAAAATAAAATGATATAATCTCGTTTAAAATTGCTACGAATCTGATTGAATTGGAATGATGTATATTTAAACATGGTTTAATCACTCATTTTTTTATTAATATAATCATGAATTTCTATAATATAAACTTTCACTATATTTGGGATTTGAAAATTTTCATATGTCTTTTTGTCTTGAAAGAAATATTAAGAAATAATGTTCTCAATTTTGATTGCTATATTTTTAATTCCCAAATAATGTGAAAATTTATATTATTAAAATACTATAATATCATTTGACGATAACATGAAAAATAATTCTAAGACTCGTTTAATCAAATTTATTACTCTCTTTTGGTTGAGTTCACTTTCTGTTTTACTTCCTCTTGCTGAATCGAGCCCAGATTTTGAAGTTGAGGATGGCTCATTAGTTGAAACAAATTGCATTTTAGGAATAAATTCTTGGAAATATGGTACAGTTAATTTAACCAAAGGCGACACTTTTGAAGGTTATTTAACCACAGAAAACGCCTCTCAATTAATGGATTTTTTTGTTGGAAATATGACTCAATTTCAATTTTGGATTGATCAAAATAATTCTAATCAATTTTTCCAAGCTAATCATGATTTTCATTCACTAAAAGTGGATTATTCTTGCTTGGAATCAGGATTATATTATTATATATTTTCTAATAGAAATAATTCCAATAGTTCTCTCTCATTCGATTGTGCTTTTGGTGTCAATGGTAAAAAACTCCCAAAATATGATCGATTTCATGAATTTGTTAAAAATGGGGTAATTTTAAAACCGGGTGAAAGTGAAATTGTGTTTTTCAATTATCTTGAAGATACATTTCTGATCGATCTTGAATTTAAATGTGTTTTTCCAATGGATGGATTAAACATGTATCTCGTAAATGGAGCAAACTTCGCACAATGGCGCACTAAAGGTTATGATTTGGTTCCAATGCTCCATTTTTATAATGTTAGTACCGTTTCGCATCTTTACAGCATAGAACATTCGCAAGGGTATGATTTGGTAATTTTTTCAAATCAAACTAAACGTGATGTTTCATTTTCTTATTATGCTGATACAATATTGAAAGAAGGGGAAACAAATTCTAATCGTCAACAAAATACCGGAACATTTGATGAAGATGGGTCAATTGCATCCTTTCCATTACATTTATTGTTGATTCTATCTGGATCATCAGTTGCGTTTATCGCAGAGAGAAAAAAATACAAATAAGCACATATAGTTGCTAATTGAATTTGAGATTTACTTACGGGGAGCATAAAAGTATTCATCATTTGCACGCTGACGCCGATCAATAGAGCTCCCTTTTTTATTAATTCGAGCTCGCCCTGTATCGTCATCCCTTCGAAACGTAATGTCCAAGATCTTTAAAAATTCATTCATTCCTTCTCCCTTTGTTAATGGACCTATTGTTCTTCCTTGAACTCCTGGTGTTCCAGTGAATAGAAACAAGCGGTCAGAAAGAGCATCTATTATTGCAATATCGTGCTCAATTACTATTGCTGTTGCAGAATTTCGTTTCGTGACTGCACGAATTACCGAACTAATATGCAATCGCTCTTCAACATCAAGATAGGCACTAGGTTCATCTAAAATATAGAGTTCCGCTCTTTTTGCTAAGCAAGTACATATGAAAACTCGTTGAAGTTGTCCACCTGACAAAGATTTTACTGGTGTCTCGTATATCTGATCAACTCCAAGAGGACCATAAAGGATTTGGGTCATCCCTTCTGAAAAATCGTAGTTTTGTGAATATTTCATGATGAATTCTTTGACTGTTCCAGGATGATTTCCTGTGATGTATTGTGGTTTATATGATACATAACGATCTATTGTTAAGAAATCACTGTCTAAATCTGGTTTCAATTGGCCTGTTAAGATTTTAGCGAAAGTTGACTTTCCCGTTCCGTTTTCTCCAACAATTCCAAGAATTTCTCCTTCATATATTATTCCAGGATCTACATCCAATCGAAATCCTTCAAATGTTTTGGATACTTTTCCATATTTCATAAAAATTCGGGCATTTTCCCAATTATGATCTGCAACACTTCGACGAAATGTTATCTTCTTTTTTCGAAATTGGGTATTTTCTGTTTTTAAAAACCCATTAAGATATGCATTAATTCCACCTTTTGTAGTTTGAACTTTTGTCATAACTCCAAATTGATGTGGTTTTCCATAAAAAAGATGCGTTACATCGCTCATATAATCTAATACCGCTAAATCGTGATCAACCACTAAAACAGGGTAATTTTTGATTCCACCAAAACCTAAAGATCGGTCTCGCAACAATTCCGCTAATTTGATTCGTTTTTTTACATCCAAAAAAGTACAAGGTTCATCAACTAAGTAGCAATCTGCTTCCTGACATAAAATGAATGCAATAGCAAATCTTTGAAGTTCTCCTCCGGAACATTGTTTTAATAGGCGATCTGAGATTGCATGAATATCCAAATCATCAAAAATACGCGTTAAAAACTGTTCTTCAATGGTGGAATGTGCCATTAAAATTTCACTGACTGTTTTTCCTTTATAACTTTCAAATAATACTTTTAAAACTTGCTGCTTATAAGCGATATGTCGATCCCCTTTGTAAGTTTCTTTAAAATGCATACGCATTTCGTTTTCTTTCACATGTTTGATTAATTCTTGCCACTTTAATCCATTGGGACCATACGAGGTATTACCGAAATTTGGTTTTAGGGTACCATTCAAGATATTTAAAACTGTTGATTTTCCAATTCCATTTGGGCCGCATAGTCCAGTCACACGTCCTGGAAGAAGAGTGGGGAGACCATATAGTCGAAATCCATGGGTGGATAAATCAATTTTCTGAGTTTCATTTGTTGTGGTTGATTGATCCAGAGTATATTCATGGGTTATTAGCTCATCTTCTGGTTCATCCAATAAAAAAATTGAATAAATGGCATTGCGCGGGCAGACGTTTAAACAAATCCCGCAACTTAGGCATAATTCATTGATGATTATCATCTTATCCGTTGATTTTTTATATTTTATTGGTACCTCATCCTTTTTAATGTGAGATTTTTTGCGATCGTTGCTTAAGGTAATAGGACACTTGGCAACACAGAGTCGGTTACAAGAACGAGGGGAGCACAGATCATAATCAATCAAAAAAACTTTCTTCATTATTAATATATTGAAGGAATCATACTACAATATTTTTTCGGTTTTAAAAATAAAGAAAGAGTGTAAGCATACAGGTTATTTTAAGGATGAAGGAACATTTCTCCAATATCCATTATAAAAGGTTTAAAAATCTTTCCAGATTGTTTGTTTCTTGGGTTAATATTGTTGATCATGAATACCCCACCAGATGTGGAGATGAATTTTTTTTTTTTGAGAATCCTTGAGAAATATGGAAATTGATCTGTGAGACCAAACAGAACAGTTACACATTTACGTTGCAACGCTGCTTCTCGGATTAAATCTAGCAAAAAATTGTAAATTTGAGAATTTTCTTGTGCGTTAGATGTTATAGAATGGTCTACACCCCATTCTCGAATAGTGGCTAATGGAAATTTAAAACCAAGTTTATCAAAATAAATCCATTGACAGAGAAAACTAGCGAACCCAATTATTCTCTCTTTCTTATAAAGTGCTATAAAGGTTGGTTTCAGCCCAGAACGTATATTTTGTTTGCGGAAATGTTTCCATTCTTGGTCACTAATCAAAATTTTTCCATTTCTTTGTTGTTTCCCGATCTTATTATAAAAATTTCTAAAACTGTTATGAGAAGAAGAATGATTAAATCCAACTGTACTGGGGTGAATAATTGAGCCATGTATCCCATGATCCTTCATTTTTTTTTTAATTTTTCTCATTTTCAATTTTGAATAAAAATAGAAGGGGATAAATAGAAATAGAAGTGGGGATAATAAGGGTAAATAACGAAAGAAATTTATATTTGGAGAAATCCAAACCCTAATAGACGAATAATCCCTCCATCCAAGGGGGATATATAATTTCAACCGAGCGTGGCCTTTTGGATCTGCAGCAAGAGTAGATAACTCACACTTTTGTTGTTTTAAAAAGGTTAATGCTTGAATCATGAGTGTTTTCGCAATTCCAATTTTTATATAGTTGGGATGAACTGCTACGTCATTGATGGAACCTGAAAGAAGTTGTTTTCCATCTAAAAATATTTCTTCGAGTGTAGAAAATACTGCTCCGACTATTAATTTTTTATGTGTGTCTTCTGCGATTTGAATTTCATTCGGATTAAAATTTGGACGTTTGACATACCTATATTTTAATCCTCTCGGGGTTCTCAAAAATCCTACTCCAGATTGGTGAAAGCAAAGATTAAAGAGTTCAGCAAGTTGAACTTCATCCCCAGGTTGATAATTCCGGTATATAATATTCATGACACATCATTCAAAGGAAATAAAAAATAAATAAATGAAATTTGCTTTAATTAAAAATTACTGGTTTCTTGCTGAAATTCATGAGCATCCATGAATGCTTGAAGCTCAGAAAATTTGGCCGGTAATCCAACTCGCACACCTGTAGCTTCAATTTCCATAGCACTCATTGATGCGGCAATCATAGATGTTTCATGGAGTGATTTTCCGTTGAGATAACCATAAATTATCCCACTCATTGTAGCATCACCTGCTCCGGTTGTATCGGAAACATGAATTTTAGGGGGTTGTGTTTTTACTAGGGTTTTTCCATCACTAATCCACTGCCCAAGTTTCCCTTGGGTTAGATTTACTATTTTAATTCCCCAGCTAAAAAGTTTTTCCATCGCTTTATGGAGATCTCCCCTAATTTCCGTTAAAGCTTCGATTTCTTCATCATTTAAACTAGTAATGTCTGCCGATTTGATCAAATCAATGGCCTCTTCACGATTATTTTTTATAATTGAAATTGAAGGTGCTGCTGCAATAAAACCACCTGCATTTTTGGTTATTTCAATACATTTCTTAATTGCTCCTATGCCATTTTTTGAAGTTAAACTTGTCCACGCAAAACATCTTGTATTTCTAAGCATTTCTTCGGGGACATGGGATGCAGAAAACAGATCATTGGCACCTTTGTATGCTAAGATTGATCTATCTTTGTAGTTTGAATTCATGATTATAACTGAGTGGGCCGTGGCATCATCCGAAAAAACTTTCACTCCTGATGTATCAACATGATGGTTTTGCATATCTACTAAACAAGCATCACCTGCTGAATCATTGCCAATTCCTCCGATATATGCTGTTTTCAATCCAATATTTGCTAAATCACAGGCTATATTTGCTGCTGAGCCTCCTGGAAATGATTTTACTGACTTAACATTTAGTTTACTGGAATTTTCAATTGCAACATATTTCTTATCAACATTATTTCGATCAATCATTTCGATTCGCATTATATCGTCAACAGCGAAAATAAGATCCATCGTACAGGATCCTAAACCGATTACATCATATTTTTTAGTGAAAGTCTCCATATTTTATCACGCGTAATCAATATCAATACATATTCATTCTTTAGTTTTCATTTTTCTTTTATAGCCTTAATGTTTTTTGCCAATGATTCACTGAATAAAATGATCAGAAGTATGAATGAAGCCGCCTCTCCTATACAGTATAATTTAATTATTTGTCGATATAATGAAATTGGATTAAAATCTCGTAAGGTGCGTTCCCGAATGGAGCAGAGATTAGTTAGTCATATTAAAAAAATATGTCAGCGGGAGAACTTATCTATTGTGCATGCGCAAAGGGAATGGGGGCGATTCATTTTTGAATTTTCTTTGGAAAATATGCCCAAAGCACTAAAAATTTTCAAATATATCATTGGATTACATTCTTTCTCACCAGCAATTTCTGTGGATTGTTCAAATTCTTCTATCATTGAAAAAGTTAAAGATTTCGCCACTGCTGATATTAAATCTGGGGATTCCTTTGTGATTAGAGCTCGAAGAGTGAAATCACATCCAAAAACATCTCTTGAAATAGAACGGGAGATGGGTGAAGTGGTTTTAGATACTGCTGCTAAATTAGGGCGAGAAATTTTTGTCAAAATGAAAAATCCAACAAAAACTATCTATATTGAAGTCAGAGAAGCTGCAACTTATTTCTTTTCAAAGAAAATTAATACTATCTGGGGGGGAAATCCAATTGAAATTGACAAGCCTGTTATCGCTTTATGGAGAGGAGATTTTAATGATACCGTTGCTGCTCAATTGATGTTGCGTAGAGGGTCGATCATATTCCCAATCATATTTTTTGATGAAAAGAATCAGCTTTTTAATTCACACAAAACAATGAGCAGTGCAATTGAAGAGATAAAGTTAATCGCCAAATATCTTCCAGAACCAATCACCGTTCTACAACTGGATCTTCATTCATTGGGAGAATATCTAAATCAAATTTCTGACGAAGCTGTGAAAAATATTCTACTCGCCTATTCTACAATGTATTTATTAGACAATTTGGGAAAAGAAGTGAATTTCAATCGGGAATTGCGTTTCAATAGTAAAGATCTTTGGATAAAGGGAATTCTTACTTCTTTTCGTTTAACCGATTCTCTTTATTGTGCGTTAGGACAGAATCTCACCATTCCACATTTTATGCCAATCATAGGATTATCCAATGAAATGATACAAGATGTGCAGATACGATTAAACATGACTTCATCTCAAACTCAGAATGATGAATTTACTGTGGCAGATATTGTGCTTAATCACCAAAATGGTGATTCATTTTCTAAAATCAAACCAGAATCACATCAAATATCAATTATCAAAGATGTTAAATTAATTTTAGAAAAGAATGTTTCATCGGAATTAATCATTCTTTTGGATTCCATTGTAAATCAACGACAGAAAATTCTGGTTCAAGGGAGTATATTGTAAACCATCCGCATATAGGATTTATGAGATAAGATGTTATATTCCGAGTCTGTTCTTTTACACACCCCAAACTATCAACTAGTAAAAATTCGAGGGGAAGTTGAAAAGAAATATCCATTTGAAGCATTTTTCTTCAAAGTGGAGAAATTAAGTATTGTGTGTCGCATTCATCACTCAAATCCTCCACAAAAAGTTTCAGAAATGGTTTGTTCTTACCCTAAAAATATTGCCGCGATAAACGGGGGGTTTTATAAACTTACTGAGAGAAATCGAACTCCTTTAGATTGGTTAATAGTTAATAAGTTCGAGATTCAATCCCTTCGGAATCAATCGCGTCCATGTGTTTTTATTTTTGATGGAGGTGCATATATTGCTTCTCCATCAAATCAAGATCAATTCCATTCCGTACTACAAGCGGGGCCATTATTAGTACATAATAACATTATTCAAACTGATTACTCGGATTTTCAAGAAAAAGCATATGATTTTGATACTGATATTACCGTTGACCGAAATCCTCGATCTGTTTTTGGATATGACTCCAAACACTATTTCCTTTTAGTTGTGGAAGGAAGATCGGATCGGAGTCATGGACTATTCTTAGAAGAGACGGCTCTTCTTGCTCAGAAATGTGGAATGACCGAAGCTATTAATCTCGATGGTGGCGGTTCTTGTACACTTATTGTGGAGAATAAATTAATTAATGAACCCCGTTTTGCTTTTCGATCAGAACCCCATCCTCTGGATTCCCAAGTTCAAGGGAAAGAACGGTTGATTCCGACCGCTTTGCTTTTAAATTTAAGATAAAAAATTTATTTTTTGGATTTTCGTGGTTTGACAAACACAAAGAATTCTCGGGAAATATGTTTGGATCCCGCATCAAAAATGCTTTTTTGATTTTGACCTTGGAGTTTGAAGCGGGGATTTTCTTTTTCATCAATTCGAGATGTATCGAGTAATTGAATTGATTTAAATCCGATTTTCATCGCAAGTTGGGTAATAGGAAATCCAATTTTTTGTCCTTCCTTGGTTTGAATAATAGGAGCCACAAGTGCTAATCGGGCTCCAGGCTTCAATAATCGAAACGCTTTTTTTAATAGTTGGTTATAAAGGGGGATTGATTCGTTGTCTAAAATTTCTCGCAATTCTTCATAACTTGGAGCTTCCCTGTAATAGGGAAGGAGCACTGGTTCAGTTGGAATCCCATCAAAGTAATTATCTGGAAAAATATCTTGAACATTCGCAATATCAGCGACTTGAATATTTTCTTCCAAATTTTTCTTAGAAAGATTCGTTTCCATTAAATTTGCCGCAAATTGAATATTTTGACGTGTTCCCTTAACTTGTTCCTCTATGATATCGGATCCATACACTTGAAGACCCAACATTTGACCGAATTGGAGGATTGTTCCAGATCCACAAAATGGATCATAGATTTTTTTACCTTTGTATGGATGCTTTATTCCAAGATAGGAGATTAATGTTTTTGCAAATTTTGGGGGTATTGATTGCCGAAATTGTTTAAAAGGACGTTCTTCGTCCATTTCTTTTTGGAAATTACTATCTACTACAGTGAGTGTTTTGCCAACATACATTCCTTCTTCTGTCATGCAATAAAGAATTTCGACTCGATTTGGTTCGTAAAGACGATATCGTAAGAAATGGTGGGGAAAGAGTGGATTTAGGTTCCCTGATTCAATATTTTTTTGGGGGTATTTATAATAAATTGCTTGCTTTGCCCCTTCTTCCCGTAAATGGGTGTTGAAAAATTTATTGACATAGTGTAGAAAATAGGAAACCAATACTTCTTTGTAATAGGAGTCATTAAAGGCTTCAGGATAGATTGAATTGGCAATAAAAAATTTTTGATTTTTAATTTTTGGAAATAACTCGAAAACAATATCCTTCAAAGTGTTATCAACGTATCTTCGCCCTGAATAAACTAAGGCACGTTGATCTGCGATGTCGGCATTTAAGGGAAATCCATTTTCAAATACTTCCCGTTCAATAAAATCAAGACATTTTCCAATTTTTTGAACAGATCCTAATTTTATCATCAGTTCCGAAATTATTTCTAAAGATTTTTCTGGATTGCTAAATTTTGGGTGATCGAATTCAACGATAGCGACATTTGCTGAAAAATCTGTTATCCTTCCTAAATAAGCTTCTTGTTGTAAAAAGCTATCAATTTCCGCGAGAGATAACCGCCAATTTCTTCCCAAAATAAAAAGATATTTTTCCATCGTAAACCTATCTTTATAAAAATTTGAAATGATTAGAATTTTATCCTTTAGAGAAATTAGAGCAAAAAAAATAAAAACTATTGATTTCGGGAATTTTTTAAACGTTGAATTTCCTTTTCAAGATCACTGATTTCTTCACCAGGGGCCATGCCTGGAACTGAAGGTAGGGCTTCACGGGTACCAATTGAGAGCTCAGCGTCCACTTCGGCAAGTGCATTTTCCACTTCATCTTCAGATACACCACTTGCACTTGCATCATCCTGCATTTCCAACTCTTCACTTGTTTCGGAAAACATGGCTTCCATATTCCCGAAACCAAGATCCAATTGGCTTAACATTTGTGAAATTTGAGGTGCTTTAACTTGCATTTGTAAGCCTCCTAAAGCTGAAACTATATCTTGAGCAACATTACTAAAATCTCCCATCGCTTTGGCTTGTTCTAATCGGAATTGAACTCCATCCAATCGTACACGGAAATTTTCTGTATTATGGGTCCATTTTTGAAATTGAAGGGAACTTTTCATATGTAATTTACTACCAGGAATATCTCCTGCTTGTCGCCGTTCAATGGCTTTTTTTCGAGCAAGTTTCTGTTGCTGTTCCATTTTACGTATTTGTCGTTGTAATCGTTTATTAAATATTTTTAGGCTGGTGATGGTAGAACGCACAGGATCTACTCCACGCTTATTTCGGTCACCTGATAGCCATTTAGCGAATTTTTTCATACTACCCATGGGTTTTTCATGCTTCCAGTATTTTATTTAAAATCCTATATAACTGTTACATAGCTTCAATCCTTAATAATTGATTGTGAGGCCAAATTTTAGTAACAAAAAGACTACAAATACTTTAATAGGGAGCCAACAACTTCTTTATTAAATAACGTAATAACGGAATGTGAAAATTTTTGGGTTCAATGAAAAAATTTGCCGAATGGCTCTCCGGAGGGTTTAGTGATGAAGAACAGACTACCTCCCCCCTAATTAAAATAAAAGTTTTTAATAAACGTCTTGCCCGTCAAATCAGGAAAATCGAAGTTCAAGAAAAAATGGCCAAAAAACGGGCTATAGATGCTCGTAAATCGGGTGATATAGCTGGCTCCAAGCTTCATATGAAAAATTCCTTACAATACCGAAAATGGGGTCATTCTACAGAACATTTTCGAATGAAAATTGAAAACATTCAGTTTCGATTGCAACAAGCGAAGGTAATGGGGCAATTTAATGAAGTCGCAGAAGATATTGTGGGCACTTTGCAAGGTCTTCAATTAAATGTTAAAATGCCTGAAATGGTCAAAATGTTAAAAGAAATGGATCTTGGATTTGGAAGCATGGATGCGATGATGGATACCACTACTTCTCAGTTAGAGCAAAGTGAAGGGGCGACATCGGAGACTGAAGTGTCCGATTCAGAAGTGGAAAATGCTTTAGCCGAAATTGACACCGAAATGAGTATGGATTCAGTGATGGCATTACCTTCCGTTCCTATTTCTGATGAACCTGAAGCACAAATAGAAGATCTTGAAGAAGAAATTAAGAAACTCAAAGAAAGTCGAAAAAATTAAAAATCGATCCAATAATTTGCCTTTTTTTTTTTACCATCCTAAAAATCCAGTATTCTCACTTTCTAAAGTTAAAATATTCTTTTATAGATCAAGAATTTCCTATGGGTATGGAAAATAATTACTCTAATTATAAACCACGTATGAAACCAAATCAACCCAATAAGCTAAATATGGGCCGCACAATCTTGATTTCGTTCTCTTTTTTTACTGTTTTGCTTGCTTGGACTTATTTCAATTTCAAAGTTCCTTTACTTCTAGATGAAGCACTTCCCAATTTTCCAGGTAAAGATACAATAAGAGGATTAATCATGGCTTTGGACAATATTGTGGCTGTCCTATTGCAACCTTTATTTGGAAATATGTCGGATAAAACTCAAAGTAAGTTTGGAAGAAGGATGCCCTATATTTTCTTCGGAACTGTGCTTTCAGCAATTTGTTATATTTTAATCCCTTTTATTCAGATATTATTCGGATTAATTTTAATCATCCTGCTTTTTGATATTTTTATGTGTTCCTTCAGATCTGTTGCTATTGCTATTCTCCCAGATTATACCCGGGATGAAGTGAGATCAAAAGCGAGTGGTATCCAGCAATTTGTGTCAAATATGGGTGGGGTGATTGCATTTGTTATTGCACCTCTCATCAGCATGATCCCTAATCCTCCTGAGTCTCTTGACCGTTATTTGGGTTTTCTCATCATTGGTGTGCTGATGATAACGATGCTAGTTTTACAATTGCTCTACATTAAAGAGACGCCTACAGGTGATAAAATCTTTAAACTCGCAGATCATGAAATTGAAATAAACCCAAATGATTTCACAGTTCATGAAAGAGAATTGTCAACGGAAGAAAAACAATCAAAAAAGAATGTCTATTTGGAAATTAAAACAATCTTTAAAGAAAATAAAGATATGGCATTTATGTTGTTGAGTGTAACTTTTATGTATCTCGGTTTTGCTTCTTTAGAAACCTTCTTTAGTAGTTTTGCCATTCAGTATATTGGATTTACTGAAGGGCAAGCTGGTACTGTTTTATTAGCATATTCTGGTCCGATGATTCTTTCTGCTCCTCTTCATGGGATTATTGGGCAAAAAATTGGGCGAAAAAAGGCACTTATCGGCAATTTAATTTTACAAATGGTAGCCATTGGTGTTTGGAGTTTCATTTATGTCCCCCTATCTTATCAGAATCCTAATCTTATTCTAGCAATGCTTCTCCTTGCTTGTGTAAGTATCCCTTGGATGGGTGTAATTATTCAAACATTCGCAGTATTATGGGCAATATCTCCTGAAGGAGAAATTGGAACATATACGGGTTATTATTATATGTTCAACCAAGCGGCTTATACATTAAGTCCAATTTTAACCGGAGCCATTTTGGATATTTTTAACTTCCTTGGTGATAGAAGATATTTGGCCATGTTTCCCTTCTTCCTCGTAAGCAGTTTTATTGCCCTTATGTTATTTTTGAAAGTAAAATCTGGGGATGAAGATATAAGTGTTGATACTTTGAAAGAATATCAAGAAGCTTATAGGCAAGATGACTGAGATATCCATTAGTATCACATGAATGTGGTGGACTCGCCGAAAAAGCGTTATTATCGGGGAAATCCAAATTTTTTTAATTTTCTATTTCTTTTTTAAACTTGCAATGAGCCCAACCGATATCTCAGAGATTTTTTTGAAAAAACGAGCTAATTCTGGGGATAAGGTTGCTAAAGATTATCTTCACGGGAATTTAATCGAACGACTTTCTTTAGAGATTGAATCGCTGGGCATGTCTATGCAAATGCAATTTAGTCGAATCCAAGGATCCAGTTTGCATCAGATAAATACAAAAGAAGTTGGGAATCAATTAAAATCCATAATTGAAACTGGAATAAATAAGTTGATCACGACATATATTCAAGATGTAAAATTTTATCAACCTCATTTACAGATTACCCAATTGGAGAATCTTAAAGATTTGACGGATCAAGCCCTTCTGGTCTATGAAAGAATTAAAAATATGAATCTATCCTATGATTTTCAGCAAATTGTCTGGCAGATTAAAGATCTTAAATATATTGATGTTATTCGGATTTTAAAAGTTTTAATAATTACATCTATCTTTCGACGGTCAGAACGTCGGAAATTTTTCCAAAATTGATAATCTATATTGCTTTTTTTTTCCATCGTTTCTGTAAAAAATAGTTTTATCTTGAACGGTTGATATTTTTTAATTTTGATGCATTCCCTTGATAAACACCATTTCTGTTTTTTCCCATACTCTTCCCCAAGATGTTTTTCAATTCTGGGCCATAGGTTATTTAATACTATCTCTTTTTTGGCAAGGCTTAAATGGAAATTCAACGCAATATATTAAATTAGGAGAATAAATATGAAGGTAAAAAATTTCTCATTCTCTAATGCTCGAAATCCAGCATTGGTTGTTTTCGCATTGACATTATTTATATTGCCAATGGTCATCTCTTTGAATATGACAACTAATGATACTGAAAAATCGAGTATAACTCAACCGGAGTTATTTAATGACACTCCAAAATTCGATCGATCTAATGTAAAATTGGATGGTTTTCTTTCTGAGTGGAAAGAGACAAATGAGCTACCTGCATCTATGAACATCATCAATGATGAAATAAGTCTTATGCTTATGGTCTATGGTGATGATTTCACTTTAGGTGGCACAATCGAACCTTTGGGTATAGTTCCATTATCCCCTGGCTATAGTTTTGTACATACTACAGTCGATAATTTACGGGAAATGGAAGAATTACAAGCAAATCCTGCTGTTTTAAAAATTGAAGCGGACCAATTTTATGGGCCATCCTATGATAAAAACGCAGATATTCAGGATTTGAAATATATAAATGTTGATGTAGCAGACGAATTCCTACCAATGGAAAATTATGAGTCTGGCATTGTTCAACCTCATTCGGTGGAAACACGTGAAGTAATGAGTGTAGATGATGCTGAAGATCTTGGATATGATGGAGATGGTATTGTTATCCAAATTCATGATACTGGCGTTGATTTTGGTCATACTGCTTTACGCAATCAAATGGCTGTCGATGAAAATGGTTATCCTCTTTCATTGGAACCAAGCGGTCGTATGTCTTTCACTGCATTGAATGCTATGGACTTTTGGGGTGATATTTTTACTCCTGGTGATGGTACCTATGAGTTATTGGATGGATGGTTTTCACCAAAACATACAGACGAAAATGGAACAATTTATTTAGCTGGATACAACAACTTACCTGTAAATGCACCAGATATCGGTTTTTATAATCCAATCTGGCAATTATTTGATGGAACTGGATTCAATATGCCTGCTACTTATACAGTAGGAACTGGAATCAATGGAAATGTAACTGGCTTTGCATTCGGAATGAGTGTAATTCACAATGACGGGACTATTTCTATAACACCATTTATCGAAGCTGATGATGACGATGATGGAGATTATGACACATTGTACGTTGATTATGAATCCGGATTTTGTATTACACAAGGGTTCTTGACTGGTGATTCTTCATGGTATGATCTCGCTCCGTTTAATTTCACTGGCCAAGTTGCCCATAAAAACAATGCAAATCTTGCATTATCCAAAGACGTATGGAATACAACAGATTATGGTGTTTTAGATGGATATACAGATATCTCTTTAGGATCAATTGCAAACGTTTTAGATACAAATAATTACACTGGTGGAGGTATTGTAACTGGTATCCCAGCAGATGGAAAAACCCTTGCTCACTTGTGGGATACTGGTGGTCATGGAACAGGTTGTGCAGGATTAGCTGCAAGTGCTCCAATTAATTACACTTTATTAGAAAATGAAGATTTACCATCTGATGAAACGTTCACAATAGGTGGAATGTCAACTGAAGCTAAAATTTTAGCTACTGCTGGATTTTCCGATTCTGCAACTACTTTTGGATGGTTATGGGCAGCAGGATTTGAACCTGATGCTAATGGAATTTGGGCATTCAATCCTCAAAGCACTCATATTGCTAACATAAGTTCAAACAGTTGGGGAACCAGTGCTGTTGAAGTAAATGATGTTGCTATGGGTTGGGATTTTGAAACCTTGTTTATTGATTTACTATCTGTTCCTGGCTTCTTGCATCCGGATTATCCTGGAGTACTCTACTTAACTTCAACCGGTAATGGAGGTTCTGGTATGGGTACAAGCAAACAACCAAGTCAATCTACCGCAGCTGTTGCAGTTGGTGCTTCAACCGTAAATTGGTGGAGAAATACTTCAACAGAATGGAATGCAAGCTATGGTATAGCTGATCAAGTCATTGGATGGAGTGATAACGGTCCATCAAATATAGGATATCCTAAAATTGATATTCTCGCACCTGGAGCCTTCGATTGGAGTTTGAATCCAATTACAGTAGGTAATCCATATTTCTATCATGTTTTCGGTGGAACTTCCGCATCATGTCCTGCCCTTGCAGGTGGAATGGCTTTGATTTATCAAGCATGGGCTTCAGCGCATCCTGGAGAATCTTTAGATCCAGACATGGCTAAGGCTATTATGAAAAGTACTGCTGACGATTTTGGATATGATCCATATATGCAAGGGACCGGACGAATTAATGTTTCTGCTGGAGTTCAATATGCAGATGGAACTAGTAGTGATATATTAGTTGCCTATACTACTGATGCAACCGCCACTGCTGCCCAACGTTATGAAGTTCCTTATCACCGATACTTTAATTCATCATCTTGGTTTAGACGAGATATAGATGGTGGACTCTATTATTGGGATAGCCGTGCAGACATAATAAATACAACTAGTGATACTGATGAACATCCTTTATTTGGACCTTATACAATGAAGGATACCGCAATCTACGGTGGTACTTTATTCCCTGAAGAATCCTACACCTCAACGGTCACCTTAGATGGTGGCGTAACTGGTGCTGATTTTGCAGATGTTACATTTGATACCACTTATACTGCTGTAGTTGAAAATTTGAGGACGTATGACTATTATTCTGCTTTCTCAATAGAAGCTCTATTTGATATTGCTCAATTACGATCTGCTGATTACTTCCAATTAGAATTTTCAGTACCCTATGAAGTTGGAGAGTTTTACCGAGATACTTTTGGTGGTCGTCCTCCGATTATGTACGTCGGGGCTTTAGAATCAAATATTTCTGGCGAAGAAGATTTTGCATTTGTGAACTATGCATATGACAACAATAATTTCCAAGATTTATTCTTACCTACTGATTTCCTTCAGGCTTCTGAAGATCCTGCGTTTGTAAGAATCAGAGATCCTGGTTTCAATCATATGTGTGATCATGGATTGTATTATCCTTGGAGTGGTCAAAACTTCTCATTAAGTGTCCGAGCTTTTACTCGTACTGATGATAGTCGTGTTTCCGTAGTAGAAACATCTGGCGGTGAGTATGAAGTGACCATTGATATTGAAACAGATGCAGTACCTGGGATGTATGAAGGATATGTTATATTCAACACAACAGATTATAATCAAATGCTTGTTCCTTATGGTTATACTATCGCTGCAAATGTAACTGGATACGAAGCAGATGGATGGACAATTGTAAGTGATGGACAATTAACTGGTAGACCAAATGACAATGGATTGTATGGATGTGCTGATTACGATTGGCGTCCAGAAACTGGAGATTGGCGATTCTATGATATTGTTTTAGATGGATACACAAATCGTTCAGATGTTAAATCCATGTTACTCGAATTAGAGTGGGTTAATGCTGGTTCTGAGATGAATATGTGGGTTGTAGACCATGAAGGTTATGTTATTGGTGAAACCGACTATTTCACAGCTGGTGGGCATTATATTTCAACAGAAAATGCTGGAGAGACTAAACAAAGATTACTCATAGATATTTATAATTACTATGAAAATGCTTCAAGCAATTACTTCTATGGTGGATGGGCTGAAAATGTAACAACGGGTTATGGATTTGATCAGTTTACTCTAATTGTTCATGCCACAGATTTAGACCCTGTTGCTGAAACATTACCTTTGGAAAACTTCTCATTGAAGGTTGCTTGGACTAATGAATCTGTTTCTGATTTTGCAGTTCCAACTGTTGATTTCTCAACTCCAGGTATGGTAGAGACTCCTATGGGAGTAATGATCACAAATAGCAACTTCACAGCGAATTGGAGTGTAGTTGATGATAATGCAATTCCAGCCTTTGGAAATGATGCATACAACAACACTATGCAAATTACATCTGCAGTTGTTCTTGAAGAATCTGAATTATTGTTGGCTGAAGATTTGGTTGCGTATGCTGGAGGAATGACCATTGAAGCATCTTATACTGTTTTCCTAAATGAAGGTGACTATGCAGTTGGTGAACTCGATTGGTCAGATGATTCTGATTTTGACCTATTAATTATCAGAGCGGGCGATCCTTATGATTTCGATTCTGATATATTTGGACAATCTGCTACTGGTGCTAAACCGGAACACTTTGAAGGAGTTATTCCATCAACTGGATTATATGAAATTGTTATAGAATGGTTTGATAATCCTAGTGGTCCAGCAGATGTAGAGTATTATCTTTCCTTCTCAGTATTAGGAGATGTAGTATATACTGCAAATGTAGATCCAGGAGATCTCATGAATTTTGATCTTGAAGCTGCTGGTGTATCTGAAGGAACCTATTTAGTAACCACTTCAACTGCTGGATGGAACTTCGATCATACTGTATCTACTAAGTTCTTATATGATACTTCTGCTCCTGTTATTGAATTTATTGGAGATTCCGAAGTAGAACAAACTGATACAATCTCTTTATTGTTTGATGTTTCAGATACATGTAAAAGTGGTAATTATACTTTACTCCAAGATGGTGTTGAAGTAGATACTGGTGATTTCGAAGATTTAGTATCCTATGATTTCACAGGAACTGCCATTGGAACATATGAATTTGAACTTATTGCTGATGATGAATTTGGATATTCTGCTTCAGAAACAGTAGATATTGATGTGGTCAATTATGCACCTGTATTAAGTGGATTTGAACTCATTGCATCTACAACAAATATTTCTGCAGTATTCAATGTTGCAGATTTAAGCATCGCAGACGCAAATTATACAATCTATGCAAATGATATTGAAGTTGGAAGTGGAGATTGGGTTGTTGGAGATGTTGCTCTAACCATCTATGGAGATAGTTCTTTAGGCTTAGCTGATGGGAATTATACAATTAGAATTGAAGTTATTGATGGTTATGGTGGAACATCTGAAATTCAGTTCTATTTGACAGTTTGCTTTGATGGTGTATATGGAATGGTTCCAAAAGGGGATGAAATTGATCTAGTGTATCTTCATCGTGATTATACTCCACCTACTGTGACCATTACTGAAACATGCACCGAAACTGAAACTGAAACAACAACCACTGAAGAAGAAGGTGGTGTTCCAGGCTTTGCTGTGGGGGCACTTATCTTTGCCTCTTTAGGTGCAGCAGCGTTGTTAATTCGAAAATCTAAACGTTCTTAAAATTATATAAGATCTTTTTGATTATTTTTTTTATTTTTCTTCTATTTTTCTGAATCTACGATATCAAAAATTCTAGTTCCTTCCAGAAATAGATTTTAGATCGAACCTTTTAATTAAAAGAATCCCTTTAGACTTTTTCAATAAAAAACCACATTTTTTTAAAAAAAAATTCTTTATGAAAAAAAATCATTAAATTTTTTTCCAATGTTTTAATTTGGCAAAGATCTCAAAAGGTTTAATATAATCACCATAAACTACCGATAGGTGGTGAGCGATCCCATTATAAACGATTTTATCCATTAAAGTTCTTACTCCACTCGAAAAAGTTGCCTTCAAATAAGTTCCTTTCAATTCTTTTTTCATTGGAATACCTAATCCTTTTTGCAATAATATTCGATATTCACCTGGAGCATAATCAATACGCGCCAAAGAAATTTCTCCTGGTCTCATGACAAAATCAGCGGTCACTCCCTTGCCTCCTGCAAAATACCCGTCTAAAGAACGCGTACATTTTTCATCCCATAAATTGCATGGGGCGACACCACAATGCCAGAGAAGAGCAAAATCTTCTTTGAAATTGACTTGGGAAAAATCTGCTAAAAAGGGGGTTTCAGCTCCAATGGCTTGATGAGCTAACATACTCATGCTTGCCAGAATGTCTCCTTCACATGCCATTATTTTTCCTTCCGATTGGAGGATAGACATAGCCGCGCATGGGGATATTCCAAATGAACCTGCAAATTCTGGCCAACAGCGGATAGCACAAGTGGTTAAATTATTTGTTTTCATAAATTGATCAAATTTGGTGGTCAATAATGCCACTTTTTCAATTTGATCTTCCGAAATTTGGGAAATATCGAACAATTTTATGATTTGTTGTTTCCTAATATTAATCTCACTGTCTTCAACTGGCATTTGAAACACTTGGGACAGTTCATAATGATCGATCAACACTCCCGTTTGGTTATAGAGATCCAACTCATCCACATCAAGATTAAAAAAACCTTGAGCACGATACCCAATTATCCCTATATGAGCCGTTTGAAATGCGGCCATAATTCGAATTGCATCAAGCCAGTTTTCTAATTCGACTAATTCCTCTCCTACGATAGCATGAAAATCTTTAACTCCTGCCTTATATAAATTTGATGCATTCAAATTTATTCCACATACCGAATTTAGTCGAATTTTTCCTCCATTATAGGGGAGTTCATCCAACCCCCAAAGGAGAATAGGTTTCTTTAAAACTTTATTAAATTCCAAAATTAAATGTCCCAAGGCAAAAGTACCGGATAAACAAATAAACGCATCAATCTCCTTGCTAGCTAAATGATGAGCGGCGATTTGGGCATCTTGAATTTCGATTACTAAGTTTGGAATGATAACCCACTCAATATTGGAAATTTTTTGAAGCTTAGAAGTTTGAATACTGTGAAAAATATCTAAAGCTGCTTTAAAATCAAAAGTCTTTCGTGCTATACAAGCTATTCCGACTTTTATTTGATGTTTTTGAGCCATAATTACATGAAGGTGAACTTAGGTATAAATTAAATCCATTTTCTTCAATGAATTAAGTTATTAAAATAAATTGAAAAACGAATAGTGTTAGAGCCCCGTCCCGAATATCCCAATAATTAGCCACATTAGCAAGAAACTAATGATGATCGTTAAATTACATATCGTTGCAATTTTTTGCTCATCAAATCCAAATTCTACCCCATAAGGAATGATAGACATCCCAACTGGTAAAATTAGTAAAATAAAGATTAACGTTCGTACTAACTCGGAAAAGGGTAAGAAGAAATAACAAAGAAGACCAAAACCTATCCCAAAGGAATACCGAATTAAAAAGATTTGTAAGATGGAGTGCCATTGCTGTTTATTAAAGTGAAAATCGAGTAATATTCCAAGACATAATAAAACAATGCCCATATTTGCTTTAGCAAAAACATCCAAAAACGCTGTTATTGAGGGATGTATGGTCAAATGAAGAATATTTAATAATAGGGCTAGAAAATAACTTACAAGGGGGGGTGATGTCAAAGCTTTCTTGAGGATCACCTTGATTTCAGGCTTTTTTTCTTCTACCAAATTTTTAGGGGAATTTATTGCAGCAATAATATAACACAACGCGAAAATTACAAAAGCATTTCCAATATCAAACATTGCAGCATAAGCTAGACCTATTTCACCCCAAATTCCTTCAAAAATAGGATAAGCGAAATTTCCGACATTAAAGGTAATAACTGTCATCAATAGAACACCTTTATCCTGTGGAACTAAATTTCGAGAAACAATCATATTAAACCCTAAGACTATAATTGTATAAATTAAACAAATTAGGGGCATGATACCGAGAGAAAAATCAATTTGAATCTTGGATATGGTATTCAAAATAACGGCTGGAAGAGTAATGTTAATGATGATTTTTGAAAGAGTTCTCCCATCCTCAATTCGAAAAATTTTCACTTGCCGGAGGAAAAATCCCAGCATTATAATGGAGAAAGATAAGAAGAAGGTAAAATTGACACTTGCCATAATGTTCAACAATAAATCGTAATAAATGATTTAAAGAAATTTCGTTCAAATCTTTATCTAATGCTAGTAAAAAAAGAGTATGTGTAAAAAAATAAATCGGTGATAAAAAAATTATTTTTTCTTTTTAAGAATTCGAGTTTTTCTTCCCACTTTTTCAAAAATTTCTAAGGCTTCTTGGACATCTTGTTCTGTATGAGTAGCAATCATGCTGGTTCGTAACATAGCTTTCACCGCAGCGGGTGGTGGAACAGGATTTGTATAAACACCTGCTTCAATCAATTTGTGATTGAATTTGAGCATTTTCATGACATCACCTATAATGATTGGAACAACAGGGGTTTTTCCTTGAATTGTAGTAAATCCTAATTCGTCTAAACCATCGCGGAACATTTTAGCATTTTTCATTACTTGCTCACGTCTTTCATCCCCTTCATAGAATAAATCGATCGCCTTTGAAGCGGCTGCTACAGATGCAGGGGGGAGAGATGCACTATAGATTAGACTCCGTGCATGATGTTGTAAGTGATCAATGATATCCTCTCGAGCGGTCACAAATCCACCGATAGAAGCGAAGGATTTAGAAAAAGTACCAACCAAAAGGTCTATTTTATCCATCATATTATAGTAACCTCCTGTTCCTTCACCATGTTTACCTAAATACCCTACTCCATGAGCGTCATCTATCATCAAACGGGCATTATATTGTTCCGAAAGTTCTGAGAGGTCAGGAACGTTGGCTAAATTACCTTCCATCGAAAATACTCCATCGGAAATGACAAGTTTATTTGCATCCCGTGGTAAAGTGCGGAGAACTCGTTCTAAATCTTCCATATTATCATGATCAAAAACTTTAGTTTCAGCATAAGATAATCGGCAACCATCTACAATGGAAGCATGATTTTTAGCGTCGGAGATTATGTAATCACCTTTTTGTGCTAATCCCGAGATAACTCCTAAATTTGCTTGCATACCTGTTGAAAAACAAATTCCTGCATCCTTTTCGGTAAATTTGGCCAATTTTTCTTCCAATTCTATATGAAGATCTAAAGTTCCGTTAAGATAGCGAGATCCGGTGCATCCCGTTCCATATTTTTGTACGGCTTCCATTGCGACTCGGATCATTTCAGGATGATTTGCGAGTCCCATGTAGTTATTGCTTCCAAGCATGATAGTTTCTTTACCATTAATTATGGTACGAGGTCCAATTTGACCATAATTAGGGATAAAATATGGATAAATGCCCATATCTTTAGCTAAATGTGCCATATTAACACGAGGGGATGGTTTTATCCTATTTTTCGTGCTTAATTGAGCGTTATCTGGTTGAATTACATTAGATTCTGTCATAGAGTTCACCATTTTGTAAGAGATTTCGGATTTCTAGACTCTTGTATATTATTTGGTCCATCAAATCAATCTTCTTTAATTAAACAAATATTTGATCAAATAACAATAAGTTAATAGTAATATTGTGGACATCCAATAAAAAGATAATGTATAGATTTGATTAAAAAAAGTGTATGATCTATGATTTCTACATATTATATTTATTGAAATGGAGTTCTTGATAAAAAATGATTAAAAATGTTCATTTATTTTATAGACAAAGCCATGGTTGTGTTTAATATTAACTTCTCGAAATCAAGTCTTTTTCGAATCGGGAACAGATAGTTCTCAATTATTTCCTTTTTTTAAAAAGATTTATCGAATTAATATTTAACGGACTTTTTTTTTAAATTAGTCTTTCTCAAAAAGAAATCGACCTTGTTCAAAAATTTTTCTTTTGAAGTTTTTTATTTTTTAATCCAAACAATTGCATTGCTTAGTAATCTCTTAATTACCAATATGCCATAAGATTTGTGTATGCGAATTTATCCCTTTTATGGAATTGCAGATAGGATGTTTTCTACGTGAAAATCATGCAGGCAAATTAGGAAGGCTAAAATTTAGTAAAAAAAAGAGTTACTTGGGTTAACTTATTGAGATAACTCTGACAGTGAATTTCAACTTTGTATTGTACAAATCATGGGAAGGTGCACCATAGCTTTCTACTTCTAATCCTGAATTATCATCTATCCCATCACCGTTAGCATCGATATTCGCTGGTAATTCGAATGTTTTAGATTCCCCTTCTTCCATTCCTAAGATTGCATAATAGAATCCATTAATTAACCCTCCCTTTTGAACTGTTGTAGGAAAAGTTGCAGGTCCTTGATATGGACTACTTGTATCAATTACACCTCCATTTCCGCTTTGAGGTGTTGCGATCCATAGCGTATACTCTAATTCAACATCATCCCCTACTTGAATTCCGGAGCCTGGTGTTGAAGTGGTAGTTGTGGTACTTCCATCATTTGAAGGAGAATACGTCACTCCTGGATTCAAAAAATCACGAGCTTCTTGTTCGGCTGCTTCTTTTGCTTTATTATCTTGATTAATGGAATTACCAATAAATCCCCCTGCAACGACAACCATTAGAATTATAAAAACTCCAAATCCAATATTTGATTTGCTCTTCTTAGGAAGGTCTTCATCATAATATTGAGCGCGGCCCTTTGGACTGGTCGCTTTTTTTTTTATACTATCTTGCGCTTTAACTTGAAACTTACTCTTTCCCATAGAATTCCCTTCGCTATTTATATAAACGCAATACAAAATAAAAAGTGATTAGTATAATCGAAGAAAAAAAAACCGAAGTTAAAAGAATTGATACTGAATTTGAAATAATCATCTGCAACAATGGAGATTAATCGATTATTTAATAACATACTTATGTATTTCTTTCACAGATCGGTTTAACATGGATACCTTTTCTTGAAACTCATTGTCTGCGATTTTATCGATTCCATTTAGTAGGTATTCTAATTTCTGCGAATAAAGTGAATATAGGAAATTGAAATTTAACCCATCTTTGTAGATGTAGTGTCCGTCTACTTGCTTCATCACGGTTTGAATTTGATTTCTTCGTTTAATTAAGATTGAATGATCTAAAGAGCTCTGTTTGAATACGGTTTCCAAATATACCCCTCTAATTATTTTTACTTGAGAAATTTATCCCAAATATGTATAATAAAATAAAGCATAATTCAATATTAAAAATTTATAGAAAAAGTCACCGCAGATATTTTCACTTTAGCGGTTCATAATAAAATTATTCGATGAAATGAGTTTAAGGTTAAATTATAACTATAAACATGAATATGAAAAAAAAGGTGAGTCGGGCAATAAATTCTATAATTTGCTCAACTTGGCAACTATTTTGTACGTCGCTGAAAAATCCTGAGTGGGGAAAGATTTCAAAGCTTCATCATA
Source organism: Candidatus Lokiarchaeum ossiferum (assembly GCA_025839675.1). Taxonomy (GTDB): domain Archaea; phylum Asgardarchaeota; class Lokiarchaeia; order Sigyniarchaeales; family Promethearchaeaceae; genus Lokiarchaeum; species Lokiarchaeum ossiferum. The sequence goes on along the minus strand of CP104013.1, from coordinate 1,783,685 downwards.
TACTTGTCTCACTCGATCCGATCCAGGTAAAGATAAACCTAAGTCTTTTGCCAACATGCCATGCAATTTAGTATCTTTGGCCATATTTTTCACTGAAAATTTTGGTGAATAGTCTTGTTTAATTATTGAAGGGCCTTTTCCATCGAGGTAGAAATTTTGTCCCCCTCCTGCTTTACATCCTTTGATCGCTAAATCAAAATCTATGCCAATTGCCTCAGCCATTGTAAACATTTCATTCACACCATTTTGTATATTACCAACTAGCATGTTATGGAGAATTTTCATTGCCATGGCTTTTCCATGTTCTCCATAATCAATGACTTGTTCACCCATATGAAGCAATATCGGTTCAATTTTTTTTAGTGCTTCTCCATTTCCGGCGGCTAAAATACCTAATGTTCCACTAATTGCAGCCCCCTTACTCTTTACGACGGGTGCTTCTAAAGAAATGCTTCCTGCTGCTTCAATTTTTTTAGCACAATCTTGTTGAACTGCTGGAGAAATGGAACTCATATTGCATACAATTGTTCCCTTTTTAAGAGATGGAAGAAGTGTATCTATTACTGAATTGACATGTTCATTATTTGGGACCATAATGAATATGAGGTTTGTCTGATCCGCAAGTTGTGGTATATTTTGGCACGCTGTTGCACCTAATTGTACGAGTTTATTAACCTGTTGAGGAAGTATATCATATACGAACACTGTTTGGGAAGTTCGTTTAATTATATTTTCACACATTGATTCTCCCATAACTCCCAATCCGATAAACCCTATCTTAAATTGTGTCATTGTTCTTCACATTTTATAATTCAATCTTCAAATTTACCTATTTCCGTTGCATCCCACGAATCTTGGAAAATCTTTAGCCCCTTATTGGTAAAGGGATGTTCGAAACTTGTTTGATATACAGCAAAACCCGCGGTGACAATATCTGCACCTAAACAAGCAGCATCCGAAATTTGTTTACCATTTCTAACTGCTGCGGTAATGATTTCTGTTTGGATGCCAAAATTATTATACATTTGAACAATTCTTTCCATGAAATCTTCACAATCCACTCCTGCAGATTCTTGCCAACCTATGAAGGGAGAGCAAAAGGCTGCTCCGATTCTTCCTACTTGTAACGCTTGGGATGCTGAAAATACTAACGTGACATTAACTCTTACCTCCGCTTCTGTAAGTTTTTTTGCAGCAATTAATCCTTGTTCATTACAAGGAATTTTTATTGCAAAGGTTTCTGGACAAATGTTGAAAATCTTTTGCGCTTCCTCAATCATTTCTTCCGCTTTTTCCAAATGTGGATTAATTTCAACTGAAATTGAAAAATCTTCTTGTTGAACTCTTACTTCTTTGGCAAATTCGGCTAATTCCTTTACAACTGTGAAAAAAGGTTTTCCCGAATTTTGGATGTGTTTCGGATTACTGGTGACTCCATCAATACCCCAGTTTTCATAGGCATACTTTATTTCATCAATTTTCGCTGAATCTAAAAAATACTTCATAATTTTGGTCGGAATTTATCCCTTAAAAGAATTTTATACCCTTTTACCGAGAAAAAAGTAACTTTTCAAATTATAACCCGATTCTTGATATAATGGATGGAAATCAGAATGCTAAAAATTGGAGATCATAAGACTAAAAAGCATTTTAAAGACTAAAAAAACTATAACACATATATACCAAGAAATGGATCCTAATGATCCCTTGGAGTTTAAACCCATGGCTAATGATAACGCAATTTTCAATGCCGCTATTAAGCTTGCGAATGAAGCAATTCAGCTTGATCAAGGCAAACAATATGATGCAGCTGCAGATAAATATTTGCAAGCCAGCGAAACGTTGAATGATTTCGCTAAATTTTGTAAAAATTCTAAACTTAAAGCTCTTGCACAAGAAAAAGCCTTACAATATTTTAAACGTGCGGATCAGTTAACTAACCGCAAAAAGAAGGAAAAAGTTCCCACTGGCAGATCTCCAAAGAAAGATAGTCATCATTCTAAAAAAGATGATTCTGAAGATTCAGAAGAAGAGAGCGAGATGTCTGATGATGAAAAAGAATTACGAAAAACCATTGAAGGAACAATCGTTACTGAGAGACCCACAGTGACTTGGGGTGATGTGGCTGGTATGGAGGATCCAAAACAGGCGATCCGAGAAGCGGTTGTATTACCAATGGCACATCCTGAATTGTTTAGGGGTGCTCGAAAACCTTGGCGTGGGATATTATTATTTGGTCCACCCGGATGTGGAAAAACATTATTGGCAAAAGCCGCGGCGAATGAATGTGGTGTTCAATTTTTTGCTGCAGATTCGGCTAGCTTAGTAAGCAAGTGGTTAGGGGAATCGGAAAAACTATTAAAAACGCTTTTTAAAGTTGCTCGTTTGGACGCTCCTTCCTTAATTTTCATGGATGAAATTGATAGTATTGCAGGAAAACGGGGAACTGGTAATGAAGGGGGCGGAGAACGACGTTTGAAAACCCAGATATTACAAGAAATGCAAGGGGTAAAAAGTACGGGAGATAAAATTGTTACCCTTATGGCGGCAACGAACCTTCCTTGGTCTATTGATAGTGCTGTATTACGTCGATTTGAAAAAAAAATCTATGTAGGTCCTCCAACGCAAGAAGGACGAGCAAAAATTTTCCAATTATGCACCAAAGAAATTGAAATGGATGAAACAGTAGATTTCGATGCTTTAGGAGAATTAACTGATACCTATTCTGGATCAGATATCGCCACCATATGCCGTGAAGTCGTAATGTTACCTGTTCGAGAATTAGATGTAGCAGGTCAATTAGGTGAAGGGGATGATTCGCTAAAAGTTCGCCCCATTTCTCAACAGGATTTCTTGAATGTAATTCAAAAGATAAAACCGGTTGTGTCAGAAGAAGAGCTCCAAAAATTTGCAGAATGGACTGAAGAATTCGGAGGGTGATAAATATCGCGGAACAACAACGCCCGAAGGCATCACAGAAATCTAAATCTATAAATGAAGAAAAAAAAAAGAAAGAGAAATTAGCTAAACTCGAAAAACTTCAGAAATTAGAAGCTCTTCAATCACAATTGAATTCTTTAGAATCTGAATCAATAGATTCTGGTTCTGAAGTGGATGGTCTTGATGATTTAGAATCTTCCATTCAACAGGGGATTAAAGGGGCTACCAAAGGAGAAATTCTTTTAGAAGTTTCCACCAATGATGCTTCAATTGCAGCCGAAATGGCTGCTCTTGAACAAGAAGTTGCGGTAGAAGCAAAGGTGAAGGTTAAATCTCCTTATGAAAAATTGTTAGAAATACATGATTGGATTGAAGCACCTCAATATGGATTTATGTATTCAACACCTAATAAGAAGAAAAACAAGCAGGATTTTGAATCATGGCGAGAAGAGTGGTCACAAGTATTACTTGATTATGCTCATGTTGGACTTATCCATATCATTTATCCTAAACGCTTATTAACCGAAAAACCCTTTAATAAATTCATTGATAGAAAGAAAGCCATTTCTATCCTAGCGGAAGCTCTAATAGATAAAGATTTAGCAAAGTGGGTTGGCGATAAACCAAAGAAAAAAGAAGAACTTCGAGTCTATTGGAAATCTATTGAAGAGTGGACCACTTTAATCGAAGATTGGGCAAAAAATAATGCAATTTTTGATATGGTTATGGTTCCAGATATTCGCAATTCAGAAACAGAATTTTCCAACTTACCAGAAGAAGATCTTAAGATTATTTTTGGTAAAATTGAGCAAAACCATAAAGGAACTGTGGTCGAACTTGACGATAACCAATTTGGAATAAAATTTAAAATTGTTTAAAAAAATCTCAAGAAGTTTGTAATAATGTCTTTTTTTTATTTCGTTTTCAAACTTGGGAAGAAATATTTCTTTCCAGTTCTAAAAGTTTCGGTAATTCGAGCTACTCGAGTGTCAACCAAATTTTGCAAAGCGCGTTCTGCTCTTTCAACTGTCCAATTAAGTGCCTTACAAACATCCCCTGTGGTGATAACTCCATCTTCTGTGACTAGTTCTAAGATTGAAGTCTGATCCTTTGTATATTGAACAGGGAAAAATGAAATAGCTAGTATTCCACTTGGGAGTTTTTTAATTTCAGGGATCACCTTATCTTTCTTCAATATTTTTACTGCTTTTTCTGTATCATCCATGGTGATTCTATTTTTAAGACTTCCCGTATTAATCATGTCAAAAACATCAGGTAGAGTCAATAATCCTCCTGTTTCTTGTTTTTCCAACATTACACGTTGATAGGACAGCATCGCTAATTTTTTAATGTCAACTTTTTTGCCCTTTTTCAAAACAGATTCTTCAGTAATTTCTTCCCGAATAATTCGTTCTTTTGGAATATTATATTTTTTCCGAATTTCTTCGATGATTTCCTTCATCTCAGGATCTAACGCAACAATTACACCATGTTTTTTGGCGATTTCTGCGAGTTTTTCTTTAGTCATCTTCGTTGTTGCCGTTTGAGTTGCTAAACGATGCATTCTCAATTCTGCGGCTTTTTTTTTCATCAAATCCCGCATTTTTGCTCGATCTTCAATTTCACGAATTCCCAAGATATAACACCTAATTTAATTTAGCATCCTTAGGGTTAAAATTTTTGTCATAGGAATTGCGATAGACTCAATATTGGAATAAAATAAAAAAAAATTGGTAGAATCCTCATTTGTTATTAGTTTCAATACTTTTGACATATTTTTTATTTTTGGACCATAGGGTTAGAAAAATTAACACGATGATCAATCCTATAAGGGAGAAAAAAATAATCCAGAAAATATTCAAAGTATCATCATTAAAAGGCCATGGAACATGGGTTACATCTTCAGCGGGTACTAATTCCACCTTGAAAATTCCAAAAAGCAGAAAAACTCCCCCAATACCAATTAAGCTCCAAGCACTGAAATATTCTAACTTTGAGTAACTTGATATTTCATCTTTTTCAAGAATATCTTCAGGTTCTTCATCAACGACTTTTTTTTGTCTTCGAATCTTATTTTTAATTTTTTGCTGCAATCGTTGAATAGATGAGCTTTTCATTGATTTTGACAATTTTCCACTCATTGTTCCTATGAAAACCAGTGGATATAACCCTAACCATGTCCCAATTCCAAAGAAAAAGATAATCCATACTCCATTTCCCCATCCATAATTTCCAGCTAAGAAAGCTGCTTCAAAATAGACACCTAATTCAAAGATGCATGGTGGAATACCTGCTAATAATCCCAATAACAATGCTGTTCTTTTTTTGGCTCTTAAGGTACTAATACTTTCAGTTAATTCTTGGAATTGATCGGAATGAGGCCAATAAGTTTTCTTTCGAATTTGATACATCATAATGATTCCACTTAACGTTAAACTGAATGCCACCAAGTAATTCCAAATTGCAGGTTCTATATTCGAAAAAGTTTCAACAAGAATTTTTGAAAACCATGTAATGATGGTTCCCAATATTAAATTCATTATAAACAGTCCCGCTCCATAAAAATTTACTATGCGAAATGCTTGTTTCCAATCTCTGGCAACTCCAAAAGCATAGAAACAAAATACAAACTTATCTTCACAGGGCATAATTGTATGTAAAACCCCTAAAAAGAAACCTGTCCAAATAATAAAGAAAAATCCCCCAGACGCCCATGGAACTGCTAAGATCAAATTTTAAAATCTCCAATTTTTATTTGTTAATCGAAAATATACTATTCAAATGCATTTATTTTTTGCCCTTTTTAAGAATTGCTGTGATTGATTGAGCAATTTTTTATTAATTATATGGTGGTCTTTTTTCCTAATAAGTATTATTCAAGACTATTTTTTAGCGTTAGTCCGCTTTTTAATGAACTAATAAATTTGAGATACTTTTTTAAACCCCAATTATTAATATGTTTCTTTTCGGGGTAAGAAATTAACTTGGAATTTTTGGAAAAACCCAGAAATAAATACGAAGAGAAACTTCATTATCTTGCCACCATTTGTTCTTGTAGAAACTCTGTTTTTACAAAATCCTGACAAAAAGGATCAATAATTTTCTTGTTATTGATCCTTTCCACCAGTAAATTATATTTTCTCGTTTGTTTAATACATTTTATCTTGCCTTTCTTAGATAAATCATAGAAAAGTAAAATATTCGTTTTTTATCTGTTTAAAATAAAATTACTTCAACAAAATGAAAAATATTTGGGTGCATGCGATATAATTCATCCTATTGAATAATTTAGCTGTTGTGCTAGTTTAATTTTTGATTGTTATTAATAAGATGGATGATATTTTCAAAGTTGTTGTAAAATTAGAGAAATTTTCCAAAAATCAACTATAAATAGAAAAAATCACGGCAAGAAATTAAACTTAAAATAATTCCAATTACTCAAATATTAATACAAAGCCGACTGTAATTAACATGCCACCAATTGTTTGAGAATTTGACTGGCGAGTCAAATCTCGTTTGATCCTGACATCGGATCGGTCGGATTCCGGCCGATCCCTCTGGATCTTCATTGGACAAAAAAATTATTGTTGTTTCAATGCGTTTTCTATCATTCGTTTTCTTTCTCTGATAAGATCTTGCCTTTTGCTTTGAATTTTGGAATTTATACCTTGGAATATCTGTTGTTTCTCAACTATTCGGGAGTTTAACCATTGGGATGCTTGCTGAGTTTCATAAAATGCTTGTTCTACAGAATGGCGAGATCTAATAATTTTTTCTCGGGCATTGAGATCACTAAAAATGTTATCAAAAAATGTGTCCCAGAACATATTCATTTCTTCTACTTGTGCTCCGCGAATTTTGGGTAGAGATGGAACCAGTTGATAGGCGCGATTCAAACTTCTTTGGGCTTGTTGGACTCCATTTCGAGCTTCCGCCATTCGAGAGTGCTTCATTGAATCGGCGAGAAATCCTCCTCCAAAAAAAGTGTCCCAATCACTTAATCCTTTAGCACTTCCAAGCTTATTCAATGTGAATTGAAAATGTTGTTGAGCATTACTAATATGGCCCAGAGCATTCTTCAGATTTATACGTTCGGCTGAAATGGGTTGTAATTGATTTTTTAACTGCAACAAATCTGCTTCAATTTTATCTTCAATAGGATCTGGAACTCCTTCGCATACCTGATCGATCAAGCGTATTAATTGGATGTTATAATCATACTTTTGCTTTTTCAGCCTAGAAAGGTGTTCCATTTCTGTTTTTGCAATTGAATACCTTTTTTGAAGTTCAAGAATATCTTGTTTTAAAGATTCTTCTCTATTTAAGGCGTTTAAATATTCTGCTTCTTCTTTCTTTAACAAGTCATCTTTATTACCTTTAACTCCTGCTTTGATGCTTTTCCAAGTAATTTTTTTAAGATCTTCCACATCTTTTAATTCTTTTTCAGTAAAATTGTGGAATGTATTCAATTTTTCCTGAGATGCTTGTAATTCAATAGATAACTGTTTGAAATATTGTTGATGTTGGTCAAAACCAAGATCTATATTTTCTAGATTTTTTAATTTAGCAGTTAAATCATAATACACTTCTAAAAACTGGCCATCTAATATTAAATTTGTTGTATTATTTGGCTCATTTATTGCTTTCCATGCATTTTTTTGGATTTTTAAATTCGCACCACAATATGCACAGTATGTATCATTGAAGTGGGCTTCTTCTCCACATTTTTCACACAAAATTAATTCAGTCATTTCAATATTTATGATATAAAGTTCTTATTTAAAAATTAAATTAAAACCAGTTATTGAGCATTTTATATCAATTTTTCAAAAATCTGTATTATTTTTTTTCTTTCGTGGTTATTCAATTTTTGTTCATACGCTAAATTTGAGGTATTTTTTTGAAAAAATAGTACCATGAGTAAAATAATTGAATTTGTAATTATTGAGTTGAATTGATTTTCCTTACACCCATCAAATTCGCCTTTCATTCTCATTAATTTGATCAACTCTTTATATTCGAAAAGTGTTTCGGGGTCATTTTTGGAATAAGCATCCATTATTTCCCCGTATATTTGCTGCTCAAAATCCACTGACATAGACTAAAATGATTCCTCCAAATAATGTAAATTTGAAAAATTTATTCAATAGCTCTATAGGTAGGAATTATTTAAGCATTTTAGAAAGTTTATCCGCCAATGAAAAATAAAATTAAAAAATTGACATGAAAAACCAAATGATACCACCACAAATGATCGGGTTTAAAAAATTATCAGAAATATTTTTGACAAAATAATCAATTCCCATAAAAGCAATTGCTGTAATTAAGGAAAGTATTTGGATTTGAATTATATTTAAATTTTGAAATGGAAGAATAATGTGGGTTATATTTATTATTAAAATAGTCGATAAACCTCCCGCAATTAAACCAACATATGTTTTTTTTGATGAATTGATTTTTTTTTTACCAAATCTCTTCCCCAAAATACTGGCCATAGCATCAGAGTTGGCTCCAATTAATGCTGCTGCCATCATTACCTGGAATGGCGCTAAGACAAAAGGAAGCCATGATAGTAACATTATCGCTGCAGAAGTGAAAGTATTCAATTCTTTTGGTCGGATGGAATTTTCCAACCATCGCGTAGCAAATCTTCCTAAACGATTAAATTGAGTTAAACGAATCAAATCTTGAATATTCATGATCCAGATTAAATGAATTCCGAAAACAACCCATATATACCTTGTAATATATTCCCCAGTTAGTCCAAATCCCAACAACCAAGAATTTACTTTAGCTGATAATAAATATGCCCCCACTACACCAGCAGATGTCAAAAAATGCATTATTTTTCTTTTTAAATCGAGTCTGCTATCATCCTCTTCATTGTGCATCCCAATTATTATCATTTTCCAAATTGAATACGGGAATCCACGATTCTTTTTGATATTATTTTTTTTTGAAAAATATAAATATATTTTCCAACAAAGAAGGTGAACTGTTAGTGAATCCCACAGATGAAAATAAAATTGTGATTTAATTTCTGACGGAATACCTGTGAATAAAAATGGATAGTACACTGCTAAGCAGAAAAATAATATTCCTGTAATTATTTCATTGATAAAATATTCTTCAAATTGGGACTTTTCTACATTTTTCCGAGAATTAAAAGCATAATGAATGTTAATAAATCCAAATGAAATTAAGTATAATTGCACACAAATCATAAAAAAAAATGATGATATATTATCGAACGCAATCAAAACTCCTGAAATGAAGATAAACATCCAACTAGGAAAAAAATAGCGTTCCAAATTTACCATCATGGTTTTTCGACCGATCAATTTTTATAATAAGATATTGAAATCTTGTTTATTTTTAACTTCATACATACCATTAACTTTGGAACAATAATTTTCGAGCAAAATTTTTCTCTGGATGGAAGATTCATTTTCAATTTCTAAAGTAAGAAGGGGAATAACTCCTGCTCCATAGGATATTATATGTTCTTCTAAATATGGAGGATTGATTTCTTTTTGTAAAAAAAGTTGATGGATTAACGCGTGAAGTCCTTCCTTGTCTTCTCCCAGCATACCAATAACTTCAATTGCTTTTTTCCGAATCTGGTTATTTTTAATATAATATATAAATGGAATAAGTTCACGGATTGCTTTTGCTAAACCAAGCATTCCCAAGGCATTAATGGTGGTTAACACCAATTTTTCTGACGAACTCTTAAGATTGCCTATTAAAATATCATACGCTGGTTTGTATCCTAATGTACCTAACCAAAATGTTGCAAAACATTGGTAATCTTCCGATTCATGCTGCATTTTTTCAAGAAGTTTGTTTAACAGTTCCGTTCTAATAGGTTCTGGCAATTTGTCAATAACATTGCCTTCACTTGTTTGCATTTGAAAATAATCTCGGTCTAAATCTTCAAACAAGCGTACCGTAGCCCGCCGAATCTGACGGTCTTTGTCAATTAATAAATACGCAACTTTATCTACTATGTTTTGGTGTTTTGAATTTGTTAAAGCATTTATTACAGATAAACGAATTTTAGGATCTTTATCGTCTAAATGTGAAGATATTGTAGTTGTGGCCCATTCTTCTCCTAGTCTTCCAAGTGTTTTAATTGCAATCAACTTATTTTTGCCCTCAAGTGTGTTCAGAAATGATGTGATTTCATTTTTTATTTCAGTGGTGATTTGAATTTTGTTTTTAGAACTCTTTTGTAGTTGTTCTAAAGCTTTCAGTGCAAAGATTTTTTCTGCTTTATTTCCATCTCTCAAAATTGACCATAATATTTTTCGCGTATTTACCGTATCATTTCCAATAGATCCAAGCCCCTGAATTGCATAGAGATGTAAAGGATAATTACTTCCTGAGATAAGTTGGAAATCATAGTTTTCATTGTAAAACTCTTTGTTCTTAATAGTTTGTAAACAAATTTTCAATTTTTCTTCATTGGAAAAAGAATTTAGTATTTTCCTTGCTTGATCTCTCACTCTATAATCCGAATGATGTAATACTTTGAATAGGGGAACAATCGCATTGGGAAACCGTAAATCATGCAAATTTTGTAAAGCATAAAGTGTTTCTGTTGTGTCCAATGCAAGAATTCCTAGTTGTCTAATTGCATAGTGTGTAACTGATTCTTTTTCATCTGGTAAAAGGTTTTGAAAAACAGATTTGAGATTTTTTGTCGGAAATCTTTCAGCATTTAATTGATTCAATGTTTCCAAAATGATTTCTACCACTGGCCGATATCCACAACCCAATGCAGGAATCAGAATTGGTAAAAAACGAGGTTCATTCATTTTTTTTATCACTAGAGTTAAAGTCCATCTAATAAATGCATTGGGATTTGTAATTTCTGATTTCAAGGATGGAAGAAGATATTTTTTTAATTTAAAAAGTGATTCTGTGGCTTGTGCAATGACCTCCTGTTCACCTAAAGAAACTGCTTCTAATATTGGATAGATTACTGTAGAAGAGTCTAAATATCCAAATCTTTGGATGATTATGAGCTTTTCGATGATATTTGTGGTTTCTCGTAATCTCTTAAGATCATCTGCAGCTGCGATTTCAGTCATTGAGAATATAATAGAAATTAATTAAAAAAACATTACTGAAAAGTCAGAAAAAAGGGTTACTTTTGAATTATTTTGAAGATTTCAGAAATAATTACAACTAGAAGTGATAAGAAAATCGCCAAAATCCAATCAAAAGCAGATAAATTAATAAAACCAATATAAGATTGAGCCAATCCCCAATTAAGTACCAAAAGGAGCACAACAATTACGAAAGAGACTAAAAGTATCAATGCAATATTTTTTTCTCCTTTGAACATACTTTTTTTAACTGAACGGGCTTCAAAAGCGATCCAAATTTCTGAGAATACTACGACAATAAAACACATTGTTTGAGCTTTCTTTGTCAATAACTCAAGATCAGTTAAATCTTCAATTTTAATGGTGTTTCCTTCACTAGCAAACCACCCATCGTACTCATTTCCTGAAAAAATATTAAATACATGAACATCAATTTCATTGGTTGGATTGATACCATAGATATCTTGCTGAATCATGATCCACAATACAAAAACCACCCCGCCAATAATTAAAATCTGGATTACCATCATGGATAAGTATTTTTTATTAATTAAAGATTCACTTTTCTTCTTAGGTGGATCTTTCATAATCTCTTCATTATACTTATCGAAAATGAGTCCCCAAGGGGGGAAGAAATGTGGTAAAACATATAGAAAGTAGAGTTGCCATTCTGAAAAAAGCCTTTCTTGATATATAAGGTAAATTGAAGACAAAATTAAAATTTCCATAATATTGCAGACCAATAGAAATACTGTATTTGATCTTATGTTGTTAAACAAACCCCTACCATGATAAATTGCCCTTTCAATTGTGTTAAAGGAATCATCAGTGAGAATTATATCGGAGGCACTCTTTGCAACATCTGTTCCCGTAATTCCCATAGATATTCCTACATCTGCATTTTCCAATGCAATAGCGTCATTGACCCCATCACCAGTCATCGCAACGATGAAGCCTTGATTTTGTAATTTTAAAACAATTTCATTCTTGTCTTCGGGTGCAACTCGTGCAAATACACTTGCGTTAGAAATTTCATTCTCTGCTAATTGTGAAATCTCTGCTCCAGAATAGACTTTATCTCCATCCTGGTATATTCCAACTTCCTTGGCTATCGATTTTGCGGTTATTGGGTGGTCGCCTGTAATCATTACGACTTTCATTCCTGCTTGATTACATAAATCCACTGATTTTTTTACACCTTTACGTGGAGGATCGGATAATGCAACTAATCCTAAAAAGATTAAATCTTTTTCGACTAGTTCTGGTGTTACCTCATCCATATCGAGTGTTTCATCAAGTGGAGAAAATGCAAACCCTAAATTGCGATAACCATTTTCTGCATATTTTTCCATTTGGAAGATTATTCTACTGGAAATTTCTTCTGTTAAAGCTACAATCGAACCATTTAAAACAATTTTTGAACAAATACTCAATAGTTGTTCGGGGGCTCCCTTCGATAAACAATGAATGTTTCCTTCACGTTTTACTATCTTAGACATGCGTTTTCTTTCAGAAGAAAAACTCAATTCTTTGAGAACATCATAATTAGCCCTTTCAATTTGTGGATTTATGTTCCCTTTTTTCGCTAAAGTGAGTAAACTCCCTTCAGTTGGAGTTCCTAAAACTTTGAATTTCTTTATTGTTCCATTTTTAATCGCAACTTCTTCTTCGATTAAATTTGCATTATTATTTACAACACCATTTATTAACATCTTCCAAAGATATATATCTTGCAATACATTGACTTTTTTACCTTCTAAGGTAATAAATCCTTTCGGATCATATCCTTGGCCTGATACTTCATAATTCATATTGTTATAGAATATTTTTTGCACAGTCATTTCATTTTGTGTTAAAGTTCCAGTTTTATCTGAACAAATTATATTCAATCGACCCATTGTTTCTACTGCACTTAAATTCCGAACAATTGCTTGATTTCGAGAAAGTTTGATAACTCCGGATAATAACACTAAGGCTGTTATCAATGGAAAATTAATTGGAATTGCAGCAATAGCAATAAAAATCAACCAACTTATTTCTTCTTGAATATTTTCAATTCCATTTATAGATTTTACGATAAATAATAGAGAAATAACAAAAATAACAAATATTCCTAAACCCATTGCAAGTTTATTCATCATTTTTGTTAACGGTATATCTCTCTGGTCATTTTGAGCAATACCTTTTGCAATTTTACCTATCTCTGTTTCGACTCCAATTGCAGTGACAATGGCTTTTCCACTTCCAGAATTAACAAAAGTCGAATTAAATAACATATTATTTTGTTCTTGAATTTGTACATTTTCTGATTCTAAAGAAGCAGTTTTCTTTAATACTGGTGCGGACTCTCCCGTTAGATTCGATTCATCAATACTTAGTTCATTTGATTCTATAACTCGTGCATCTGCAGATATATAGGCACCTTGATTTAAAATCATAATATCTCCAGGAACTAAATCATTTGTTTCTACCTCTGTTGTGAATCCATCTCGAAGAATGGTGGCTTTATAAGCCGTCAGTTTTTCTAAGGCTTCAATCGTTTTTTCTGCTCGAAATTGTTGACTAATGGCAACAATTACATTAAACAATACAATCACGATTATTGTGATAGGAGAAACAGGACTACCTTCAAAATAAAAAACAAAATATAATTGTAGGAGTGCAGCGAGTAATAGAATGATCGTCATGAAATTAATTGAAGGTTTGATATATTTTTGAAATAATCCTACTTTCTTTTTTGGTATTTCATTATCTCCCACTTGCGCTTTAATTGTTTGCGCTTCTCCAGTTGACAATCCTCCTTTTTGTGAATGTAATTCTGTAAATAACTCATCGATGGTAGAACAATATGGTGTCTTTGGCATAAAATTTTCACTCGTAATACTTGTTATTAATTCGGTTGATCAAACTTAAAAACCTATTTCATTGCTTTTCTTCACTGTTCATTTAGAATAAGATTAATTTAAAGCTTCGGTTCCAAATGTATCACTTTTATATTTTTTTGGAAAATAGCTTATCAATATTACTTCAAATGAGAAAGTAATTAAGATTCAATTCTTTTCAGAATTTTACCCGAGGGATCAAGATAAAATCTAAATTTTTTGTATCCACTCCCTTCCATCATTTTACTTGAAATCACATTAATAGAAAAAATAGTTGAATTCTCGGCGGGTAAAAAATTTGGATATTCTTGGTTAAGGTAGATTAAATCAGTTTTATTCATTTCGTGAACATATATCTCAGTTCTTGGGTCCAGTTCCTGTAAGTAAGAAACGGATGGATCTTCTCTTACAATTTTTATTAAATTCAATAAAACTTGATTTTTTTCCATGTTCTTACCTTATTCATTGTAGTTAAAATTATTTTCTTGAAGATTTCCATGAAACACATCTTTCTTAACAAATGCTGTTTTTTTTTCAGTAATTATAAAAAAGTGATTTACATGAGTGAAAACAATAACGAGAGGGACGAAAGATTAAATGGACGAAAAAATGATGAACTGCGGCCTATTAAGATAACTCGGGACTATTTAAAATGGCCTGAAGGCTCAGTGTTAATAGAAATGGGGGAGACAAAAGTTATAGTTACCGCTTCTGTTGAAAATTCTGTACCACGCTTTTTACGTGATTCTGGAAAAGGATGGATTACTGCTGAATATGATATGCTCCCTCGAGCTACCGATAGACGGAGAAATCGAGATCGTACTCGAAAAATCCCTGGTCGAAGTATGGAAATTCAACGATTGATTGGACGCGGAATTCGTGCGGCAGTTGATATTGATAATCTCGGTGAAATAACTATCAAAATTGATGCTGATGTCATTCAAGCTGATGGTGGAACACGTTGTGCCTCCATAACAGGAGCTTTTGTTGCTGTTTATGATGCCCTTCAAATGGCTGTGAAAAAAGAACTCATTCCAAGTATGCCTAAATATAAAATACTTTCTGCAATTTCGGTTGGAATTATAAAAGATGTTCCAAAACTCGATCTTTGCTATATT
Source organism: Candidatus Lokiarchaeum ossiferum (assembly GCA_025839675.1). Lineage (GTDB taxonomy): Archaea > Asgardarchaeota > Lokiarchaeia > Sigyniarchaeales > Promethearchaeaceae > Lokiarchaeum > Lokiarchaeum ossiferum. Next base: position 1,768,631 of record CP104013.1, on the reverse strand, counting down.
GAAGATAGCAATGCAGAAGTTGATATGAATGTAATTATGGATGAAGATAATAAATTGGTTGAAGTTCAAGGTACCAGTGAAGGGAAGAATTTTTCCAGAGCGGAATTAAATCAATTACTCGATTTGGCTGAAAAAGGAAATCGGGAATTAATCAATTATATTAAAAACCTTTTAGCAATTTAGAGGAAGCGTTTATTCTATTTTTTGGCGATTTTTTTTCTAATATCACTAGAACTAATTTTTTTTCCTACTTCATTTTGAACTAATGGAATCACAATTAATACTAAAGGTGCTAATCCTCTTTCCACTCGTAAATCATTAATTTTCAAGGCCATTTTATACGTTTCTAAAGAACTTACATGTGCTTGCAAGTTTTCATCAGTTATAGCAACACCAAAGGGATCTTTCAATGGCATAATAACAAACTCTTCTTTTTTTTTCCCTAATTTGTTTATTATAAAATCTTCTAAATGTTCTTTTCGGATATTATATGGTTCAATCAGCTCTTCAATTTCTTTGCCAAAATGCAGTTCATTGGTAGTAAGAGCAATGCCTACCTTTTCACCCATTTTAAATGCTGTTTTTAATAATTCATGATGACCTTCATGCAGATGATCAAAACTTCCCCCAAGACCAACATATTTGTATGGATACGATATTTTATATTCCATCTTCAATAATTTTCTTCTATTTTAAAAGCATTAAATTTTTGCATGAATTTTTTTATGACAATAACAAACTAATTAGTAAAGAGGTTTATTTGATGGTTGATATTTTAGGTTCTATTGCAGATTTTCTGATCAGTTTCTTTGTGATACTTTTATTACTGGTGTTCTTCTATGGTCAAAATTGGCAAGGATGGTATGCTTCTAAGCAGATCAAACGAGCAGTAAATGATCTTGCTGTTTGGCGGGATTATGGGATCGAATTGATTAAAAAATCTATTGATCCATATAGATCGGAATCCATCACTAACCGTGAAATTGAAGTTTTCATACGTGAGATGCTCGATTTTTTTGTACTTTCACCTTCCACTATTGAACCACATATATATCAAAAAATGCACTTCTTAATGTCACGACGAGAAGAACGTTTTCATCAATTAATAAAAAAATTTCTACCTAATATTGATGATTTATCTTTGACTAAAATTACTTCTTTATTAAACACAACGATCGAATTGGATTCTCTCTGCAAAAATGTACGTCATAATCTAATCGTGGGTGAAAAAACCAAATCATACCTTTTTTTATTACAAACCGCTTCAGAAATCTCTCAAACGATGTTGACAGCAAAAGCATATGTAAGAGCTTTAGATTCATTTATGGGGACATCTCCTATTGGTGATTCAATTGGGCCCCTAGCTGTAAAAAATTTCGTCTTAGATAACATTACAAAAAAAAATCCTTCTGGAGATGAACTTGAACAAGATTTTAAATTTAATGACATTATTTTTGAAGAAATAATGTTCAAATCTCGAAATTGTATCTGTGGTAGACCAATTGGTCCTGAAAGTCGTGTTGGAAAACCAGGGGATGCATTGGAATCTCTTCTTAACAAATTGAATTCAGAGAATAGGCAAATTGCTTTAATTATAACGATAGATGCTTTTCTTCGATTGGAAGGTGAAAAATCTGGTACAGTCGCTCAAGGGTTGGGTGTAGCAATTGGTGCTGGCAAAAATACTAATATCGATAAATTTCAAATCGAATCTATCGCCTTAAAACAAAATCCTTCAATACCTTTGGAAGCTATTGTATGCAGGGAATCTATTGTAGAGGCTGTCCAACCAATGACCGAAGAAATTTTAGGTGCAGTCCCCAAAATTGTTAGGTTATTAAAACAAATCATTCGCTCTCAAACAGAACCACAAGATAACATCATTATTTTAGGAATTGGAAATGCTATTGGAATTTCTTTACGGGATTAAAAATCGGTGATTTTACTTGCATCTTGAGGAATTTAAACTATACCACAACATCTGTATTGACATTAAAAACTCAAAAACATTTAAAAAAACTAATTTTGATCAATTGAAACAAAGTCTTAATTTTTTATTCCAAACTGCAGATCTATTATTTCTTCTAGGATTTCCTTCACGAGAATTGAAAAAAAAGGTTTTATTCTTAATAGAGCGTGATTTGGGTCGAAAGATTCCTTTAAACTTCCTTTCTAATATTAATAAATTTCTTTCTTCTAATGAACAAACGAAATTTTTTGAATTTTCCCTCTTTTATCTAATTTCAACGGATTTTAAGTTATATTCAACTCTTAAAAAAGAAATTCATAGGTATTTCGGACTATTCAAACCTTTTCTGATCGAATTGTTGGTGCATGAAAATGATGCTTTAGCAATAAATGCAGGAAGAATATTAAATGAGATTGAACCACATGTTTATGAATCTGATAAAATTTTAGAAATCCTTCCAAAATTACCCCGTTTTCAGAAGGAAAAATTATTTCAAATTTTAAAATCTCGCTTAAAAATTCCAGATCTTGCTTGGCACCTTAAAGAAGATGCAATAATAAAATTAGGTTCTTTGGACAGTATTTCTTCATTAGAAGTTCTCGAATCGTATATCGAAGATCCAGATATTGAAATTCGAAAAATCCTCTCAATCTCCTTGGGCTTTATTCATTCTGAAAAATCAGTTCATCTTCTATATCAACTTTTACTTGATGAATTTAAGGAAATTCATTATCTTGCAACTGAATCTCTTGCTAAAATAATGCCTGGGTTATATTCTAATAGTATCCCCCAAGAAATATTGCTATCACTAGAACCTCTTACTTTATTGAAAATTATGCCAAATCGACCTTTTGATTCATTCATTCGGCGAATATGGGATAAAAATCATTTCAATTCTATAATTATTGAAAAATATTATCAAATTTCCGATATAGAAATTATCAAATGTTATCAAAAATTAACTTTACAAGGTTCAGACCAAACACAAATTGATTCGATCAAATTGATCGTTCTTAGTCGAATACCTCAAATTCTTGTGGAAATCGAAAATTTGATTCATTCTGAATCAAACGAAGATCAAAAGGCAACCTTAAGAAAAATTTTTACAGATATTCAATATTTAACAAAGATAGAAAGGAAAAACGATTTACCGATCCTTTTGTAGGAGGTTATTTTATTCAATTACATGCTATTGTTCATGGCCGAGTTCAAGGTGTATTTTTCCGTGCAAGCACTTGTAACGTGGCAAATTCGCTCGAAATAACTGGGTGGGTTAGAAATTTACAAGATGGGAATGTGGAAGTTCTTGCTCAAGGAGAAAAATCAAAATTGAATGCTTTATTGGATTGGCTCCAGCAAGGTCCGAAATATTCTCATGTTAGTAAGGTTGATCATAAATTCTTACAAAAAAAAGAATCTTATTCTGGTTTCAAAGTGAAGATTTAATTTCCAAGAAATATCCCCGGCAATGCTTTCCATCAAGTTTCTATGTTTTTTCATCAAACTTGCGGATGTTTTGAACTATTAATTTTAATTTCTTATCCATTTTTACTTTTCCATTAAAAGATACTATATTTCCTGTTTGTAATTCAAATTTTTTCATTGCATTTTCACTACATTTCGCATTAATCAATGAAAAATCTCTTTGCAAAGTATTTTTCTTATTATCTGGAGCAATTTTTCCTCCTTCTAGCTGAAGAAGGTAAAATATTGTCTCATTCCCTTGAAAGAAAGATTTTCGCAAATCAATAGCAATTATTTTTCCTTCTACTACAAAAACCTTACTTTTTCCACTTTCCATTGACACTTGTTCTAACAACGGATCTTCTGTAATCGGATCAATGGTAAATGTGGCATCTTCAGATGTCGCCAATGCATTTACTTTTTCAGTTTCCATAGAGCTAAATAATTTTTCAATATCTGAATCTTCTAGTTCCATATCCTCAGGTTTAATTTTCAGCTGAAAACTATCAAACCCATTTGGATTGTATTGAATAATGATAGTGTTATTTTTTTGAATTTTTTTATACGTACATCCAAAAGGTAATTTTTTATTTTGTTGAATAAAAATGGCCAGTTTTCTTGCTAAGGTTTCTCTAATTTCATTACCTTCAACTTGAAATGCTTCTCCATCCATAATTAAATGAAATCTTTTTGTGGGAAAAGATTCACCTTCTAAAATTTGTTTATGGATCAAAATATCGTCTTCATTTGCCTCTAAACTATTCAATTGAGGAATTCGAGTTTGGAATGAGAAATCGGAACTCTTTATATAATGCCACCAATTTCCTTCTAAACCATCTTCTATTTCAGTGATGTCAATCTTCATAATTACTATTAAGATAGCACATAAAAAATAATTTTGCTTGCCATTTTTTAAAGTTGTTCGATAATTTGTTTGAAATCATTAAATGCAAATGGTTTTTGAAGAGTCCCATTAATGCCTATTTGATCGAATTCTTTACTAATATCATCAACAGCAAATCCCGTAGATAAGATCACTTTTATCTCTGAGTTTAAACTTCGTAATTCTTTAACGATTTCATGGCTTGAAAGTTCAGGTAAATTATAATCAATGAAAACTGCATCAAAAGAAGAAGGATCATCTCCAAATAATGAAATTCCTTTTCGTCCATTTTCTGCAGTAATCGAAGAGTGCCCCATTTTTTGTAGAAATTTACCCATGATCTTTAACAAGCTTAATTCATCATCAATAATCAATATTTTTTTTGAAGAACTCATTATTAATATTAAATTTTCCTTATTACGTAAATATCTTTCGTATGAGATTTCATATGGTTTTGTATGTTTCTTTTTTAATTAAATAGAAATGCTAATTATTTTGGGAACTTTTTTTTAAATTCATCATATTTAAGCAATCAGTAAATTTAAAAGAATTTGATCGCTCTATCGCAAAATTTGGATTTTGCAAGACTTTTTGTTACAATAAACTATACTATTATTATCACTTGTCTAATTTAGTGGAAATGAGGATTTTATGACTGTTTTGGAAGTGGGCATTTTTGAGAATTCATTATTGGTTTTATCTAAATCTTTTTATCCTCTTAAAAAGGCGCAGAAAACTCTTAATATTCAAAAAAGGTCTCATATTATCAATAGCATTCAAAAAATGTCAAAAGTTGTTCTGAAAGGGGAGGTGGAGATGCTGGATAACGATAATTATCGTATCATTTTTCAAATTCCTTCTCCAAAAAGCAGGTCTAATATTTTTTTATATGCCATCGACGATAGAAAATCTTCAAAAGACATAATTAGTTCTCTTTTAGATGAATTATTCCATAAATTTGAATTAAGATATCCTGCTTCTTTTCCATCTAATATAATGGTAGTGGACAGATATCAACAATTCTTAGGCACGATTGATGATGTATTTTCTGATGAATGCTATACACCAAGTGATAGGGTAAGAAATTACTTATTCTAAAAAGAATACCATCATTTCATATGCATCTTTTTGTGTAATTCTTCAACCAATTTCTCAATTGAGCCTGATGAACTAATGAATTGGGTCCAATCGAATGATTCTATTGATTTATCTAATTGAACGATTCCTTTGAATGATGATGGTACAAAAACACAAATTGAAAATGAATCTCCTTGATAACGATAGTCATAAAATCTCCTATTGTATTTCAATACATAAATCCTAAAGGATTCACCAAAAACATTATTAATAAAGAGCAATGCTTTAGGAGAACGAATCAAAAGACTATCATGAATGACAGAAAATAATGTTTCCTTGGAAAAATGCTTTAATCCCCAATCAGATGCATTTCCTACCAGCCGCGGACCCAGTTTAGTGCTTGAAAAAGTAATACATGTAAATATTTCTTCTTCTTGGTACTTTAATGGTTCCACATTTGATGTTATCATGATATTCTAAACCTTGAATTTTTTCAAAAAAAAAAGAATCTTTGATTATATGAGAAACACAATCCATCCTATTTATTCGATTTTTTTGAGACAATTCCAAGAATGATTTTCATGCGAAATTTATTTCTGCAAACAAAGATAGAAAACTATCTTTTGGAATTTATCTAAAAATGGCCATAAATTTTGAAAAAAGGAAGAAAAAATCGATTGATATTTGATTTACTTGTTTTCCATTAGTTCAATTTCTTGATCAAAAATTATATCTTCTGGTCAAGAAATTAATGATGGAAAAAAGAGGTCAGAAAAACGCTAATATTAATTTTTTGTCGCATTTTTATACAAAAACAAATCTTTTAGTAACAAGAATTGTTTTTTTGCGATTCATAAATTAAATTACAATATTTTAAAAGTATAATAAAAGTGGTCAATCATGGCAATAAAAATTACAAAATCACATACTCTAAAAAAAAAACCTGTAGACGAATCGACCTTAGGATTTGGGAAAATATTCTCAGATCATATGCTAATTATGCATTATAAAGATGGACAATGGGGTCCAGTAGAAATAAAACCTTATGGTAATTTGGAATTAGATCCTGCATGTTGTAGTTTGCACTATGGACAATTGATTTTTGAAGGAATGAAATGTTATTCTACAAAAGAAGGTCTTCAATTGTTCCGTCCTCGTGAAAATTTTAAACGCATGAACCGGAGCGCTGAACGCATGGTCATGGCTCAAATAGATATTGATATTGTAATGGAGGGCTTAAAAGAATTATTGCGAATTGAAAAAGATTGGGTTCCAACTTCCAAAGGAACCGCTTTATATATTCGTCCAACTATGATAGGTAGTGAAGCCTTCTTGGGTGTTCATCCTTCAAATGAATATATCTTTTATATTATTGTGGGACCTGTTGGTGCATATTATGCAGAAGGTTTTGCTCCAATTAAAATTATGGTTGAGGATAAATATGTTCGAGCTGTTGCTGGTGGTGTTGGAAATGCGAAAACTGCAGGTAATTATGCAGCTTCTATGAAATCAGGATTGGAAGCTGCAAAAAAGGGCTTTTCTCAAGTATTATGGTTGGATGGAAAAGAACGAAAATATGTTGAGGAAGTTGGTGCAATGAATATGATGTTTGTTCTTGATGGTAAAGTTATAACTGCTGCATTGGATGAAGGATCCATATTACCTGGTATAACCCGAGATAGCGTGATTCAATTATTGAAGAAAAAGGGAATTCCTGTCGAAGAGCGAAAACTATCGATTGATGAAGTAATTGCTGGCGCTAAGGATGGAAAATTGTCAGAAGCTTTTGGAACAGGAACTGCTGCTGTGATTTCTCCTGTGGGGTCAATCACATATAAAGATCAAACCTATGAAATTAATAATAATAAAATTGGAAAAATCACTCAAGAATTATATGACGAATTAACTGGCATTCAAACAGGTGATTTGGAAGATACTTTTGGGTGGGTTGAAAAAGTATAGAGTTAAATTTTTTTTATATCTTAGGATTTGATTAGATGAATTTAAAAATTACAAAAGCAAATTTACTGCGTTCTCCCCCAACCGATGAGACAAAACTTGGATTTGGGAACACTTTTACAAACCATATGCTTTATATGGAATATGATGAAGCAAAAGGTGGGTGGGGTCCAGCTGAAATTAAACCATACGGGATATTAGGTTTGGAACCTGCATCTGCCTGCCTTCATTACGGACAAATTGTCTGGGAAGGGCTCAAATGTTATCGTACAAAGATGGGGTTGCGATTATTCCGACCTAAGGAAAATTTTAAACGCTTAAATCGAAGCGCTGTTCGTATGTGCATGCCGGAAATAGATGTAGATTACTTACTTGCCTCCTTAAAAGAACTTCTTATTTTAGAAGAAGCGTGGGTTCCTGCATCTTTAGGGACTTCTTTATATATCCGTCCATGTATGGTGGCAAATGAACCCTTTTTAGGCCTTCACAAGGCTCGGAAATATATATTATTTATTATCCTTAGTCCATCTGGCCCATATTTTAAAGAGGGTTTTAAACCCGTGAAAATTTTAGTAGAAGATAAATACGTTCGAGCATCGGTTGGAGGAACTGGTGAAGCAAAAACGGCTGGAAATTACGCTGCTTCATTAAAATCCACGGATGAAGCAATTCAAAAAGGGTTTTCCCAAACTTTATGGTTAGATGGAAAAGAGCGTAAATACATTGAAGAAGTGGGTGCAATGAATATGGCGTTTGTAATGAACGGGGAAGTGATAACTCCTCCTTTGGAAGGGTCTATTCTTGCTGGAATCACACGAAAGAGTATTTTAGAGATCTGTAAACATTTTGATTTACCTGCTGCCGAGCGAAAAATTACTATTGATGAAGTCATTGAAGGGATTAAGTCTGGTTCACTTACAGAAGCCTTCGGTATGGGAACTGCTGCGATTATTGCACCTGTTGGATCTATAACCTACAAAAATATCACTTATACAATCAATAATTTTGAAGTGGGTCCAGTTGCCACACGCCTATATTCGGAATTAACTGGAATCCAATATGGTGAAAAAGAAGACATTTTCGGTTGGATTGAACAAGTTACAAAATGAAGAGTAAACGTATCTCTTTCTAGGATATGGTTTTTTTTTTCAGATTTTATAATGACTTGAAAGGGTTGTTGAAAACTTCTTAGCGGGTAAATGTTTAGATAAATTATCTTTTAAACGTAATTTCCATTCTTTTTGGGAGATGTGTTGCCCTTTTGATAAAAATTGGAGAAAACAATCTGGATTCTTAATTGCTCCTCTTCCTATCATAATCCCTTTGATCTTTGTTTTCCACTCCTTTTGATATCGATGGGGTAAAATTTGCTTGATTGTATGAATATCCATCTTTGAACTGATATTTCCGTTGATAATTATAGGATTTTGTGTATCCAATGCGACTTCGAGCAAATCCCATCGTGGTAATTCTATTGATTTTTGAGTTGCATGTTTGAAATGAATTACAGTGGGTTTGATTCTGGGATCATCCAGAGATTTTATATTTTCTAATATTTCTACAAATATATTACTTGTTAAATCTTCAACAGAAAGACCCAATCGCATTTTGACACTAATGGCATAAGGATGAGATTCTGGTTTGCCAAGAAATGTTTTTATCATAGCCTTTATTTTATTTGGGTTGTGAAGTAATGCTGCTCCTTCTCCTGCTCCAATGATATTCTGATCTGGACATCCAGCATTAATATTTATTCCAAAAATATGATTTCGGTCAGGATTTTGAGATGAAAAATCGTGTAATTTTGATGGAAGTTTCTCAAAATCGGAGTAAGTGTGGGCTAAAACCTGGACCCATTGTTTCTGGTTTGGAATATGATAAGTGTCAATAAGATCCCACTTAACAGAATTTAAATTTAGTAATTGATGGATGTTCACCATTTCAGTATAACTATCTGTTGCTCCTTTGCATGTTGCCCTAAAAGCCCAGCAAGTTATATTTTTTAATGGTGCTAAATGATACTCCATCCTTTGTTTTCTCCTTCTCTTGATTATAAAATTCTCTATATTTATTTTATTTTTTTTCTTGCTCAATTTCCTGAATCGCTTCTAAAATCGCTTGATCTATTGGTTTTTGAAATTTAAACCCTAGTTCGAGTAATTTATCCGAATTATAGTGGTATGTTTTTTCTAAATATTCTAAGGCTGAAGCTGAAAAGAAAGTTCTCATCAATTCATTTTTTGGGAAACATTTTTGAAGTAATCGCAATAATGGTTTTATGGGTTTAAAAATCCAAAGAGGTATTGAAACTGATGGAGGGTTTTTACCATAGAATTTTGCAACTATTGAAAACAATGTATTAAATGATAAATGCGTATTCGCAATATTGAATATTTCTGGGTTGTTCTTATGCTCTAAATTTGCGAGAAATATTTGGGCTCGAGCAACATCATCTGGCGCTGTTAATGAAAGTTTTCCTTGACCATGATTAATTAATTTTGGAACTTTTATAGAATTTGCTTTGACTAGAGAAGGGACTATTTGGCGATCCCCTCTGCCGACTATAGGTCCCAGTCGGGTTATTATGAATTTTTTGTGAGGATATTTCCTTGCAAATTTCTTAACTTCCAGTTCTGCAATTCTTTTTGAGATAGCGTATGGAACCTCTGTATCTGGATTTAATGTCCCTATTGGAGAAGTTTCAATAAACTCAAAATAATTCTTTTTTTCTGGAATGCTTGAAGCAGCAGAAGCATTATATACTATAATAGAGCTTGTGTGTATAAATGTTGGAATTTCAGATTTTATAAAGCAATTCAGAAGGGTACGTGTTCCGAGAACATTTGCTTCATACATCTCTTCATAGGATGCATAAACATATACATTAGCAGCTACATGAAATATGGTAGAAATTGTGGGATCTTGAAATTCCTTCATTATTTTAGATTTATCATTTAGATCTCCTTGAATGATTGTAACTCGTAAGGATTTTAAATGCAGTGCTTTCTGAGGGGTCCTAACTAAACACAGGATATCTTCAGGTTTTTCAATGCCCATTGCTTTATTCTCCAACAAGTACTCTACTAAATGACTTCCAACTTGTCCGGTTGCTCCAGTGATAAAAACTTTTCCCATAAGTTGTTCCTTCAAAAGGTCAAGAAAAAATAAAAAAGAATGGTAAAATCCCTACAATTTCAATATTTTACGTAATTCATCTTCTGTATATGACATTGTACGGGTACCATCAACTCTTCCTACTAATCCTTCCGTCTTATCGTAGTAATTTATTACTTCTTCAGATTGGGAAAGATATGTGTTCCACCGTTTTTCAAAGGTTTCTTCATTGTCGTCAGAACGGTGCGTTAGATTAGTATCTTCACATTTGTCACATTTACCTTCTACCTTAGGTTTTAACTCGTCATTGTAAATATTATAGATTTCACCACATTTTGGACAACTCCAGCGACCCAAAATTCGTTTTTTTAAATCTTCCTTGGCAATGTCTAAAACAACAACAACATCCAATTTAGCAATTTCATTTAGGGCTTTAGCTTGATCTAATGTGCGTGGAAATCCATCTAACATGAATCCGTGTTCTTTCACATCATCTAAAGCGATTCGGTCTTTAACCATTCCAATAACTACACTATCTGGGACTAATTTTCCTGCATCAATGTAGCTTTTCGCTTCTTTACCTATTGGAGTTCCTTCTTTAATATTGTATCGAAACAAGTCCCCTGTGCTAATATGAGCAATGGGGCTAAATTTTTTTATTTTTCCGGCTAAAGTTCCTTTTCCTGCACCAGGTGCACCGAATAATACGAAGTTTGGCATTTTAATCTCATTCCTAAAAATTTTCTTCCAATAAATTAAAATTTTTAATGGTAAGTTTCATATATTCTTGATTTGTTAAAAAAAATTTCTTAAATTTGTTTGATGTAATTAACATTAAGAGAAAAATTGGAGAAAAATGAAAATTGTCAATAAGTGACCAGATTTTTGCACAACATGCGGGGAAAACACGAGTGGAATCCGGAGAATTTATCGAATGTGATATTGATTTAGTTATGGTGCATGAGCAATTAGGGGGAAGAATTGCTCCGGAATATATGAAGTTAAATCAATCAAAAATCTGGGATCCTGCGAAAGTATTCTACATTTTAGATCATTGGGTACCTCCTCCCGATGTAAGAGCTGCAAAAATGCATCAAGTCGCCAATGAATTTGCCCAAAAATATAAATTTAAATGGAATATGGGTCAAAACTTAGGTATCTGTCATCAAGTACTCCCCGAGTTAGGTTTTGCTCAACCTGGAAATCTTATTGTGGGATCAGATTCTCATACTACCACTTATGGTGCCTTCAATTGCCTTTCAACGGGAATAGGTGCTACAGATGTTTCAGTTATCTTTTCTACTGGCCATCTCTGGTTTAAAGTGCCTGAAACGATTCGAATTTCTTTTGAAGGTTCTTTGGGGCCAAAATCTATGGGAAAGGATGTAGCCTTATCTCTTTTAGGCAAATATCGAACAGATGGTGCAATTTATAGGGGTTTTGAATTTGGTGGTTCTGGTTTAAAGAATATTTCTATCGCAGGGCGCATGTCTATTTCAAATATGGTGGTTGAAATGGGTGCTAAATGTGGAATTTTCGAATCTGATGCTTTGCTACAACAATGGCTGATGGCTCACACTCATCCTTCTTACACTTCTCCCAATTCTAGAGTTATCAATCCTGAAGAAGATTCTAATTATTGTGATAATATTTCAATAAACTTGGTGGATATTCCTCCCTTAGTTGCCAAACCCTATTCTCCTGACAATGTGATTCCTGTGGAAGAATTGGGGCAAATTGAGATTGATGAAGCCTTTATCGGTTCTTGTACAAATGGAAGGTTGGAAGACTTACGCATTGCAGCTCAGATTGTGAAAGGAAAAACCGTGAAATCTTCAGTAAAGTTCATAATTATTCCTGCTTCTCGCCAAATATATTTAGATGCGTTGCAAGAAGGGTTAATCGAAATTTTTATTCGAGCAGGGGGTGTTGTTGAATATCCCTCTTGTGGACCTTGTATTGGAGGGCATATGGGTGTACTAGGTCCTAATGAAGTATGCGTAAGCACTTCCAACCGGAATTTCAAAGGGAGAATGGGACATCCCGATTCACAATCGTATTTAGCTTCTCCCGCTGTTGTTGCTGCATCTGCACTTCATGGATATATTACTGTTCCCGATACAAAAATATGGGGGAATAAAAAATGAAACAGTCAAATAAATTAATTTTTTCTGGTAAGATCTGGAAATTGGGAGATTCTATTGATACAGATTTAATTGTTCCAAGTCGGGTGTTAACTGAACAAGATTCTCAAAAACTATTATCGGCAACATTAGAACTTATTTTTCCCGATTTTGTTAAAGATGTACAATCTGGAGATATTATTGTTGCTGGGAGAAATTTTGGATGTGGTTCTAGTAGAGAAGAAGCTGTCTTTGTCTTGAAAGAACTTGGAATTAGCTGCCTTATCGCAGAATCGTTTGCTCGAATTTTTTATCGCAACTCCATCAATTTAGGTCTTCCTCCCATTTCCATTGCAAATTCTCATGAACTTGGAAACCATGGTGATATTTTAGAAATCGATCTTAATGATGGGAAAATCACTAATATCACTCAAGAAAAATCATGGAATTTTAGTGCTTTCCCCGAATTTTTGCGTGAAATGCTTGATCAAGGTGGTGCTTTTGGAAAGTTGCAAAATAATGGTAAAAATCGTTGAAAATCTGATTTAACTAACCTTTTTCATATACAAACATTGTATAATCTTTCAATGGGTGCAAGATGTAACTTTTTTTGAATTCTTTTTTGTAAGTGTCCAGAGACCATTTACTGGTTATAATATGAGCCCCTGATTTGATTGTTTTTAATACGTGTTTGAAATAAACGTGATTAGTAGGCAAGAGGAAACAAAAAATGATATCGTAGCTGGATAGATTGAAATCATAGAAATCTCCTTCTCTCATTTCACATAAAGAATCTAATTTCTTTTGAATTATCTTCTCATTTGTGCTTTCTATTAACTCTATGTTTACTTCCAAACCAAGAGCATGCAAGCGATATTTTTCCGCAGCATATAAAATAATTCTTCCATCTCCGGCTCCCAAATCAATTAACCTGATATTGGGGTTTAATATTTTTAGATCATCTAAATAATCAAAAGTGAAAGTGATTGCATCCATTGGCGTCGGTAAATAAGGTAACTCTTGTTGAGCCGTTCTTTTCCAATATGAATTTTGAAAATATTCGCTCATATTAAGTGATCATCAAACAAGTTAACCAACTCATCATTAAAAAATTAATGCTAAAATTTCTTCTTCTAATTCTTTCGCTCGTTTTATTTGTGTGAGAAGGAATTCATTTTCTCCGAATTTATCAATCCAACGCTGAAATCTTTGCTCAATTGTTACTTTAATTGTCCCGGTATGATATTTATCCGCTAAGCACACAATTTTTTCCTCAATCGATTCCGGCATCAAACATCGATCCGGTAGATCAAACATTTCCGCTTCTTGAGGTGTAATTCCAGCCATGGAATGACGTTCTGCTATTCGAGCAAGTTTTTCGGAAAGTCCCAAACTTCGAATGATGTCGCCTCCCACGGGCCCGTGCTGCATTCCATGCGTTTTACAACGTCCAATGTCATGCATTATGGCTCCAATTTTAACCAATTCTATATCTACACTTATTTTTGTTATGTTATGCGCTATATCTCGGGCTTTTCTCATTACGGCCAATTCGTGGTTAATAATATTATGAGACAATCCAAAATGATTCATGATGCGAATTGCTTCTTCTCGTGATGGCAATTTTTCTGAATCATTTGTGATATTATCCATAGATTTTTTCCCTTGATCAGTTGCTTGATATCTATATTATATTAAGATTCAGAAAATTTAAGGTTGCTATGTTTATGGTTTAAAAGAAGTAAGAATGGAAAAAAAATTATTTTTGTAAATCCAATAATTATTTTATATTTTTCTCAATCATCATTTCAGCGATTGAGGTAAATGATTCAACAACATTTACTCCATTTTTTGAAGACACAGGTAAATATCCTTTCAATTTATATTTTGCAACAAAATCATCCACATCCATTTTTGGAATCGCAAACGTGTGTCCTTCATCAATCAAATCTTGTTTACTTGATAAGAGGATGATCGGTACATTTGTTGTGTTGTCTCGTACAATTTTGATCCATTCCTCTAATTCGTGGAATGTGGCCGGTCTTAATGGATCAAACATCATTAAACAACCTGAAGCTCCTAAACAAAAACTTGGCAACATCGTTCTGAAGCGTTCTTCGCCTCCGAAATCCCAAATTTGAAGGGTTACAGATTCTCCCTTTGACGTCTTGCAACTTGTGACGCTGAAATCCACGCCAATGGTCATCTTGGTACCTCCACTAAATAATCCGGTGGTATACCGTTGGAGTAGTGTGGTCTTTCCCGAACCCCCAGATCCCGCAATAATTAATTTGAATAGAAATTTACTCATAAAATCCCTTTTGATTTTTCGAATGTAAGATCGTAACTTGTTGTGATATATTAATTTGTTATGTTGTTTAAGTAATTAATGTTTTGTTGAGTTCAATTTAGGATCAAATATTTAGCTAATTGATCATCTAAATATCGAGTAATGGTCAAGATAAGATAGGCATGAAACAATCAAACCGCAAGATTTATGAGAGATCCTATATCTGTACTACTATGGAGACTACTAAAAAAAATATTGATTTTCGAAAAAAAGCCTTTATCACTGAACAGAATATGATATTGACTTTTGACGATGTTCTCTGTAAACCTGGATATACTGGTTTTTCACCCGCGGAATGCGATATTTCTACTAATTTAGGCCCTTTTCATTTTAATAGTCCAATTTGCACTGCAGCAATGGATACTGTGACTGAATCTGAAATGGCTATTGCAATGGCTCTTTATGGTGGTTTAGGAGTAATTCATCGAAATTGCAGTTATAAAAAGCAGTTGGAGATGGTCAAACGAGTAAAACGTGCGCGTAATTTTATAATTGAAGATGTTGCGACCGTTTCTCCTAAGACTACAATTGGTGAAGTACAATTATTGATGAAACAAAAAGGTATTAGTGGATTTCCCGTTGTGGATGGGGATCGAAAAGTTTTGGGTATAATTACTCAAAGAGATATTCCATTCAATGATGATATTGAAGGAACGGTTGATTCTATCATGACTAAAAATCCTATCTGTTTACACCCACATATTACTCGGGAAGAAGGACTTGCCAAATTATATGAAATTCGTAAAGAAAAGATTCCTTTGGTTGATTCTAATGGAATTCTCGCTGGATTAATCACAAAAAAAGATTTAAAACCTTATTATCCCTACACATCTAAAGATTCTAAAGGTAGGCTCGTTTGTGCTCTTGGTTGCAGTCCATTCCTACCCAAAAATAGTCAAGATTTAGCATATTTGAAAGAAGCGGCCCATCTTGTTGATATTATGATGACTGATGTTGCAGAGTTTTATAAAAAAGCAGATCTGGAAGGTGCAATGGAAATGATGAAAGAACTTGATTCCACTTTTGTCCTTGGTAATATTGGGACTTATAAAGCCGCTGAAGCAATCCTGACTTATGGATATCCTGAAGATAAACTTATTGGGTTAAAAGTTGGAATGGGTTCCGGGTCAATTTGCACTACAGCAATTCAAACGGGTGTTGGAGCTCCAACTTTCTTTGCTGCAGCAGAAGTTGCTGATGCGATCAAAGATTATAATCCAAAAATTGGACTCGTAGCTGATGGTGGATTCAAATATCCTGGTGATTTAACTAAAGCATTCGCTGTTGGAGCTGATATGGTTATGTCTGGGCATTTCTTTGCTGGTTGCACAGAATCACCTGGGGTGCTTGATAATATACAAGGTAGAAAGGTAAAAGTCTATCGAGGAATGGGAAGTGCAGAAGCTCGTGCCGTTGGATCTTATGCTGATGATCGCTATATTAAAGAATCCAAAAAATTGGCCGAAGGCGTTAGTGGTTATATTCCCTTTGTTGGTCCTTTGAAAGGAGTCCTTGATCAATTAGAAGATGGATTAAAGAATGGACTAATTTATGGTGGGGCAAAAAGTATTGCTGATGCCTATAAAATTGAAATTGGGCGTGTTACACCCGCAGGGGCTGTTGAAGCACGACCTCATGATTTGATTCGCTAAAAATATAATCTTAAATTGCAAATTCCTTTCATTTTTTCCCATTTTTTGGTATACTTCCATAAAATTTTTCTTATTTTTTGTATTTAATTACTCATGCAACCAATTAATCGTGCATTAGTTAGTGTGTTTGATAAAACTGGACTTGTTGATTTTGCACGTCAATTAGTAGAAGATTTTCACATCGAACTCTTATCGACTGGGGGAACTGCTCGAAAACTTGAAGAAGCGGGCATACCTTATACAAAAGTTTCTGATTATACTGGATCACCTGAGATGTTTGATGGACGGGTAAAAACGTTACATCCACGGATTCATGGAGGGTTATTAATGAGGCGTGATAATCCGAAGGATGTATCGGATGCGGAAAAATTCAATGTTCAGCCAATTGATTTAGTCGTGTGTAATTTGTATCCTTTTAATGAAGTAATTGCCAAAGCAGAAACCAGTTTGGAAGAAGCAATTGAGATGATCGACATTGGTGGACCTACCCAAATTCGAGCCGCTGCTAAATCTTTTCCATCTGTAACTGTGATCAGTGATCCCTCAAAATACGATATAGTTTTGCAAGAAATGCATGCAAATAAAGGGGCTGTGTCGGATAAAACTCGTATGGAATTAGCTCAACAAGTTTTCGCAACCATGGCATTGTATGATGCGACTATCGCTAATTATCTTGGTCGAACCTATTCTGAAAAATATAATTCTATGGATCCAAGCGTTGACGAAACACAATTCCCAGAATTGCTAGTCAAACTCTATCAAAAAGTCCAAAAATGTCGTTACGGCGAAAACTGGGAACAAAAAGGATATTATTATCGCGATACGACCGCTACTGCAGGTTTACAAAATTTAACTCAACTCCATGGAAAAGCTATTTCATTCAATAATTGGTTAGATATCGACTCTTGTATTCAAGTACTCTTGGATTTTGATCAAGATCATTCAAAACACTATGTGTGTTCAATATTTAAACACACAACACCTAATGGGTTGGCTGTGGACTATCAATCCCAACTTGAAGCGACTAAACGTGCGTTTTCTTGTGATCCACTTTCAGCTTTTGGGGGTATTTGGGGATTTAATCAACGATTAACTAAGGAAGTTGCCGAATACGTTATTTTGGAGAAAAAAGTGTTTGTGGAGGTGTTACTCGCTCCAAGTTTTGATGCAGATGCTTTGGAAATTTTGAAAACTAAGGATAACTTACGGGTTGTTCAATTTGACGATTTACTCAAGAAACGAGAAGAATGTTATGATCTTCCAGAAATTCGCAGTGTTGTTGGAGGAGTACTAGTCCAAGATTACGATTGGCTGCCAATAATTAAACAATGGGAAACGAAAACCGAAAGGAATGTCACAGATCGTGAGAAAGAAGCATTAATATTTGCATATCGGGCTTGTAAATGGGCGAAATCAAATTCGGCTGTATTTGCTCGTGAATATGATACAGGTGTCTATACTTTGGGCATTGGGGCGGGTCAACAAAGCAGAGTTCATGTAGTTAAACTTGCGATTTCAAAAGCTGAAGAATTTGGTCATGATTTAAAAGATAGTGTCATGGGAACCGATAGTTTCTTTCCATTCCCTGATGGTTTGGTTGCTGCTGCTGAAGTTGGCTGTAAAGCAATTTTGAACCCCGGTGGTTCTATGCGAGATAATTTAGTCATTGAAAAAGCGAATGAATTAAAAATATCACTCGCCTTTTGTGGAAAACGCGTCTTTCGACACTAAATTTTCTTTTTTTCTCTTTCTCTTTCAATCCAGTAATGAAAAATTTTAACTAATTTCATAGAAAAACAGAATGACTCATAGAAAATCCTTTGTCAAATGACCAAAATTTTCATTAGTTAGATATAAATAGATGTTTTTGAATATAATATTCAACTTTTTTCCCAGTTCTTTTTTAGATCAAAAGGAATATTGTTATTCCAGTTGGTCATATCGTCTATTAAAACTTCGGATTTTATTAACTTATATGGAATTTTCTCGTTATCATCTATTATTTTGGTTTTCTCCTCGACAAAATCCAACTAAATCATATCTATTTAAACCATTTTTGTCAAACTATTTTGAAGCAATCCATAAAAAAACCAAAATTGTCATAATATTAAAACTTCAAACTATCTTTAATAATATTATAGTCTTTTCACTTATAACTTGAAAACACTCATTTAATGCAGGAGGGTTCAACCTCCCAAAACAAAATGGAATGAAAAATATGAGCAACAAATTCTACCAGATGATGAAGAAACGTGGATTTAGCGAAACATTAAAGGTATTGGGTGCCTTCGATAAACAAGAAGCCGTCCAAAGCAAGTTCTTTGAAAAATTTGAAGAATCTGAGAGTTACTACAATGCATACCTTCGTGTGAAGAAGAATTTACTCGAATCTCAGCTAATCAAATTTAAATTAAATGACAACAACGAAAAAGTAATATATTTAACCGACAAGGGCAAAGAAGTTCTTCAAAAAATGGAAGAAATTGAAGAATTAATCGGCTAAACTAGTCGACATTTTTTCATGAGATTTTTTTTGCTTCCTAATCATTTTTTCAAAGTTTTAAAAAATAATGGTTGATAGATAATTGACATATGGAATTGCCAAGGGAACCTCAGTTATTACGAAAAGCCATTCTTCAGAAAAGAAATCAAACTTCTCTTTTAGATCGAAATCTCGCTTTTAGTACCATCAAGTTTTATTTACTTGACTTACCTGAATTTCAGAACGCTTCATCAATTTTGGGTTATTATGGAAAGAGTTCTTCTGGTGAATTTGATACATCTTCCTTGTTGGCAGAAATTATTTCCATGAAAAATAAAAGACTATTTTTGCCTCGTTGCGATTCAGAAAAAATTGCATTAGATCTTTATTTCATTCAAAATTTAACTGATGATATTGAAAAAGGGGCTTATGGTATTATGGAACCCAAAATTCGAATTGAACATCGTGTTCCTCTAACAAATATTGATTTAATTTTTGTTCCAGGGTCTGTATTTGATCGATCGGGAAGAAGGTACGGATATGGAGCAGGATATTATGATTCTTTGCTACAAAAATTTCAAGGGATTAAAATCGCGTTTGCCTTCGAATTTACTGTAATGGACTTTCCCTTGGCTGTTCACTCTAAAGATGTCCCTGTTGATATTATCATCACTCCTAGTGAAATAATTCGGGCAATTCCAAGTTAAATTTGGTTAGTTCGTTTATCATATAGAAATAATTTGATGTACATTAATCTGAGTTATATTACACAATTCTGTAGCAACAATTAAATATTCGCTCAACATATTTTTAAATAATACAAAACAAGAGAAGAGCAAATATAAGAAAGGTATTTATAAATGTTGTATAGGATGTTTATTTATCAAATTAAATCGGGATTATTACTTTGGGAGAAATCATTTGACAGGGATATAGATCTCAAGTCTGAATTGTTTTCTTCCTTCTTTTCTGCCATACAAAGTTTTCTACGTGAAATGATTTTGCAAGGTACCCAAGATCAAGATAAAAAAAGTCTGGCCGGAATTGATATGGGAAATTTTGTAGTAAAGATTTTTAAAATTAAAGATGTAAATGCAGAACTCGTCATTTTAGCGGATAAAGCCGATGAAAAATCTTTAAAAAAATTTGGAACAAAAGTGCTTAACATATTAAAACACCGGAAAGAATTATTTAAGGATTGGGATGGTGATCGTTCTCGATTTAGTGTTTTAGATCTCGAAATTCTTCAGATTATGTCAAATTTCAAAAATCTCTCGGGAAATAAGTCTATCATAGATAATAAAAATGAGTTCTTAAACGAGATTATGAAAAATCTTCCTGAATTAAAGGATGATCAAAAAACTCAATACAATAATGAACTTACCTTTTTAGATGAAAGACTAAAGCAATCTACTAATATCTTTAAAAAACTTGAAATTGTAAATTCGATGGAAGTTGTGCTTCATAAATTAAAAAACAAAGAAAAAATTAAGGAACTTCAAGAAAAACGCAGAAAATTGATGGCTGAATTAAAATCTACAAAAGAAAAAATGGCTTATTTCTTGTCAAAAGCAAAAGCTTCATTATCAAAAACTGTCGAAACTGGCCATGGAAAATCTCTGTTTGAACTCAATTATCAAACAGCCTATACCAATTTGTATTCCTTTTCTACAAAACTAAAAAATATAGGGAACACAAAATTATATGATTATTATCGTTCAATTGCGAAAATTTTTATTGATAAACCTGAAGAAAAAAAATCTGAATTTCCCAATATTGTTCGGGAAGTCTTGAATCTTTCAGATAATATAGATGACTATTTGATAAGAGAATAAGAATTAATTTTTTCTTTAATTAATTGACTTAAAGAAGAGTAATTATTGCTGCAAAACCAGGAATCATCCCTTCGAAATCAACTATTTTTTTTGCTTTCATTTTTTTTAAAATCAAACGTACTCCTTCAAATTCATCCGCACAAATGTTTTGTAATTCTTTGTATCCCATCGATTTTCCACTTTGCCCATGTTCTTGAATCGCTTGAAGGATGAATTGTTCTTCTTTCGATAAATTTTGAGAATCCATGAATTACATTTTCTTTTGTGTGTAAAAAAGATTGCGATCTTTACATCGTAGCAAGTTGATCGAGCAGTGTAGGATCGTTCATTAACATAATGATAGTAATAATAATTAAGATCCAAAATATGAAAGAAATTCCTGTCGCTGCTAATTGACGCCAATTTCTCCCTTCTAACCGACGAGCACCGATAGCCATGATCATTCCAGAAGTAAGTAAGACAAATCCAATAATTTGAGTGCTTGGAATGAAGAGAAGAATGAATCCTAATATTGAAGTGGTTAGAGCAATGGAAGAACGACGAAAGTCGTGATTTTGCATGTCTCTTGCACCTTGAATATTATTTTCATTATCTCGTATGGTTTCCTCTTCATTAATAAGAGTGTTAAGTAATGAAGTTGATGAAGAGATCTGAGATGTGGAAAGCAATGGAACATAATCTAAATTTTTTGTATAAGTTAGGGAATTGAGATCTAATTGATTTTCAATTATTCGTATTTGATTTTTAATAGTTTGCTCGGAAATCTCACCTTGTACATATTTCATAGAGCATTCATTACAAAAACCATTTTCATCCAATTTTGGTTCAAAAACCGCGCAAGCATTGCAAAAAGGCATTATTTTTCATGGAGATTAATGAAGCCTTGTTAAAAAAAAATTTGAAGCTATAATATCATTTTCTCAGATTTTTCCATTCCTTCATAATTTGAACTGCATCCGGTTCTAATTCTGGACTTTCATTGATTATCGTAGGTGTAAGTGATTGTTCTTGAATGATTTCAAGCAACGGTTTAATTTCTGGACCCCATAAAGAATCAGTATTTCCAACATGTTTTTTTTCCCCTTTTTGGGTGTATTCAATTTTTGAATAATGGATATGGAGATGTTGTAATACATGAGAACCAAGTTCTTCTTCAATTTTCTGGAATACTGTCTCATATAATTTACGACCTTGTAGTTTACCTACATTTCGGGCGTATAAGTGTCCAAAATCAATACAAGGTCGAACTTTATCCACACCGATGTCTTTGCATATTTGAATAATCATCGGAGTAGGACCGATTTGTCCATGTTTGCCCATTGTTTCTGGACAGATACAAATTTTTCTAAACTTTTCTTTTAGGTTTGGATATAAATCTCCAGATCGCTCTATCCCTGCGGATATTCCTTGGATTATTTTATGAATTTTTTTTTGAGATTGGGGGTGAAATTCTCCTTTAATTAATTGATTTGGGCTCAATTTCCTTGCCAAATCTCCAAAAGTTCCAGGGTGTAAGACTATTCTATGAGCATTAAGATAAGTTGCCCAAGCGTAAGCATGAGCAATCCGTTCAATTGAAGCTTTGAAAGTTTCTTCATTATCACTAGTTAAAGAGATATAGTACGGTGCATGAAGAGAAATCGCTACATCATAAATTGTAGAGTTTTCGCGTAACTTTTGATAAGCTGGACCATCATTGAGATGCGACATTCTTCCTGCTGGAAATTCGTAGGCATTTAACCCTAATTTTGCAAAATATTCTGGTAGTTCTTCCCGTTTTCCTTTTCTCAATTTTCCTCCTCTTCCCGGCATAAAGAATAGTTCTTTTTTTGCGCCAGTGGGTCCAATTCTGAGGGAATGGTTTTCAAAGTTCATATTGAAAATGAAAAAGGGTTTCTTCATAAAGATTGTTAATGAGTCGTTAATTTGGTAATAGAAAGAGGATGATGGACAAATGATTTTTTGGGGGGTAAAACCATCTGTCCATCGGGTAGAATCAGATTTTTTTTTCGTCTATAAGACATTTCCTGTGAATTAATTTATAGTTCCGATTTTTCGTTGCGTTTCAAGCTTAATATTTTTCTATTCGATCTCCAAATTCCGAAAAATCGACTATCTTGAGTAATTCAACTACCATATTTGATTCATCCTTCTAAAATTTTTTACAAAATATTTCTCTTTGCTGATTCAAATAGGTTTGATTTTTATCATTCCTATCTTTTGTTAGAATAAATGGAAACTTAGAAAAAATCCAACAACAACTTTAAATAGAAATCTTTTATATTACCGAAAACTGTAATTCTCTGAAATTTTTTACAAATATTAGTAATGGTTCCAAAAAAATTGATTATTCATAGTTATTATGACAAAGTAAATTTTTGGATTAAAAAATGAGCTTTTAAAAATCAATAATAAATATCAAAAAACCCAAAAAAATATAATCCAATATATTCAAATTTTAAATAGAATAAAAAAAAACAACGCTCTTCACATGAAACTTTTGATAGAAATCGGCCTCGAAATAATAATTAAGTCTGTAAATTCTATCTGATATTAGACCAAACAATTTTGTGAAAAAAATATGTCACATCAATTCCACGATTCTAAAAAAAACCCGGATATTAAATGTCCGGAGTGCAATACCCGACTTAATGGCGAGTTAATTTCTTACTTGCTTGATGGTCAAACAGTATATTGTGAGATGTGTGGGTTTGCGTTTACTGGTATTTCTCAAGATGGTGATGTAAAGCCTTTGGAAAAATCACCTGAACAAGATGAAAATACTCCAAATTTAAATAAAAAAGAAATTCAGTGGATAGAGTGGAAGAAAGAGTGGAATAATATTAAAAATTCTTTTCAAACTGAGTGGAAACAATATAAAGCTCGGAAACAAAAAAAAAAAGAATCTGGGAATTCATCACATACATTCGATGTCTCTAAACCCGAAATTCCATTAACAACATCATCATCAACATTTCCTGAACATTCGCAAAACAGGGTACCAAATAAAAATGGTATAACCACAGCTATTGAATTATTGACTCAATTGGCTCCCGTTTATTATGCAATTATTTTTGCTATGGCAATTTTCAATTTAGTCGATCGCGGTGTTACACCCTTGTATTTTTCGGGAGCGGTAGTGATTTTAGCGATCGTGGTTTCATATGATTTAAAAATTGCAAGTCCCAGTATTAGAGCCCAAAATGTACCTCATGCGGGAATTTCACTTATAATAATGGGTGTTTTCAGTTTACATGCCTTTGGCGCAGGAATTTTCCTTTTAACTCGGGGTATTTTATATTTAGTGAATTTCATCCAAGAACTAAAAATAAAAAGTCCAAATCATATTGCCGTTAAGGGAAGTGGCGATCTTTCAGGAGTTTTGTGGTTTCGGGAAGTGATTTTATCATTCATTTCAGTTTTTCAAAACTTGATATTTATGTTTTTCTTTTCTGGAATCCTCTTTAGCATCAATGAATTTGTTAAAGGATCTAGATCGGGTGCATCTGTATTTAATCTTGTCTGGATCTTGGTATTTAGTTCCATTTCTTTGAGTATTCTAAAATCCAAAATTAATCCTCTCCTTGTCAAAACACCCGTTGAAGATATTCCAAATAAAGAAATAATTACAATGTTAATTCTTGGTGTATTCACATCAACTAATGGTTGCATTGGTGTTCCTGTTCTTATTTTTGCAATATTAATGCTAGTTTATCAAAAAAAAGAACAAGAATTGATCCATCCACTTCCATCCACATTGGAAATCAGTCAAATTCGCCCAAAGATCGTGGCCACCAAGAAAAATGATTATTCGTATGGTGAACGTGGACAAAATGGTCACTTAAAAGCTAGGTTTGATCCCGCTACAGGTCGACCATTATTCGACACTTCCTATCAAAATTTGGAGAATAAAAATGCACAATCCTCAAAGAATCCTATTGAAAACAATGTAGTTCTTCCAGTTCTTCCTTTGAGAGAGACTAAACTTTCAGATAAGTCTATTTTTTTGCCTGGTGATATTGCAAAAGAAATTTATTCCGTTTTAGATCCTACAGTTCGCGAAAAATTTGTTAAATTATCAGTAACCGATGAAGAACGGGATTTAATTTCCAAAGCTCTGATTTATCTCGAAAAAGAACATCAATTGAGATATATGGATGAACTCCAGAATATTAATCAAGATCCAGAAGTCGTGTTTGAACAATATATCAAACGTATACATGTGCTTCCAATTGAACCTCAACAACGTCGGTTCTTAGTGGAGCAATTAGAATATCTCCCATTTGAAAAGCAAGAAGAATTTGTTTCTTTCCTTGAGCAGACAGTAAAGTGAAACCGGAGTCTAAATTATTTAAGGAATAGAAAATAATAATAAAAATAACAAAAAAAAATACTGGGAAATTACTGATGGCAGAGAAAGTTAGACCAAAACAAAAGAAGAAAAGTTCTGAAATTGAATCACAATTATCTGAATCTGATTCGGTTCAAGAAATTGTTTTAGAAAAGGTGCATATTGAAGAAACACCTTTATCCCCTTTTCCTTCTACTGCAGAATCTCTCCCTTCCCATAAAAATTTAGAAGAAACTCAAATCAATTCCGTAAATGCATCCATTTCTACCAATTCAGAGGAAAAACAAACAAACTCTATTTCTAAAGTCCAATCTGAACAAAAATCATCTCCAAATCTAAGCAGAGATGTCCAAAAGACTATCGCTCAATTAAAAAAAGCCAAAAAAGATCCTTTGGCTAAACTTGCTTCTCAGTATGAAAAACTCTCTGAATTAGAAAAAAGCATTCTTGAAATTGCCAAAACCATTTTGAAGAAAAAAAAGTATTCTGCAGAATTGACTGCTGATCGAATTGAGATGATGAGTCCTTTGGTAGAGCAGCTACATTCCAAATGTGTTGCAAAGTTGACTTATACTAAAGGTTTTACTCGAGAAGAAATATTCGCTGCGATTCAAAATTTAAAAAATGAATATTGGTTGGTCACCGAACAAAGAAGGACTCGATACGAAATATTAAATTCACCCATTTTAAAAAATGTAATCAAATTTATTCATGAACATCCTGGTACTCATGCTCGTGATCCAGCAATCACTGAAGAACTTGGGATCACCAGAAATCCTTTTATTAAACATGTAATGGTCTTAGACGCTTTTGGATTAATTCGTACTAAAAAAATTGGTCGCACTCAAAACTATTTTCTAATCGATGTTCCAGAAACATTTGATGAGTTTGTTGTGTTATTTTCAAACCCTTTGGTGGTGCAAATTATGATATTACTAATGCAGGAAAGTATTGGTTTATCTGAAATTGCCCGCAGGTTAGGAGTGTATCATGGAGCAATTCAGTATCATATTAAGAATTTAATTTCTTTAAATTTAATTTTCAAGGATGGAAAATCTCTGAGCGTTAATGTAGATCTCCTAAAAGAATACAATTCCTTGTATAAGGTTCCGCCATTTCATTTATATTTTTAATCAATCATTTTTTTAAAAACTTCTCGAGTTTAATATTATGAGCCAACCTACACAACCATTATTTTGCACAGACTGCGGAAATCAACTAACATCGGAACAATATACCAATTTAATGAATGGTAAATCTGTTTATTGCGAGAAATGTGGTAAAAAATTCCAAATGCAAACAATCCATATTTCTTCTTCGAATAATTCCAATAAAGAACAAGTTTTCTCTGACCTTGGACTAAATCTAAAAAAAGGGTCTAAAAAACTTGGTGAAGGTACAAAAAAAATATGGAAAGGGACGAAACGTATTGGTTCGGGAATAAAGAAGAAAATTCAAGATTCTAAATTATCTTCTCCATCCGGACACAGTGAAGCATCACCAAATAAAAAATCTTCAAATCAAAATTCTTCACCTCGAGCAACGACCGCTTCTTCTCCCCGAAAATCTCCATATAATTCAAGATCTGATTCAAATTATCGAAATGAATATCGTCGACCTCGAATGTCAATATTTCATAATGATATGGATGCTCCGCCACTGTCGCAAAAATATTCGTATTTCCGTCGAATGAATCTCATTACTTCAACGCTTACCATGATTCATCTTTTAATTTATGGCATTATTATTCTTATGTCTACAATTCCTGATCTCCAATCGGGTGATTCATCAACTTATCAATCCGATCTGCTTAGAGCTTTGATACCGGTCGGTGTAGGAATTATAATTTTCTTGTATGACGTCGTATGGGTAAGGAAAAAAATTGAATCTCGCGATCTTCAAAATTATGGAATTGATTTTATTATAATCGGAATTTTAGGGTCCATTTTTGGCAAAGGTGTGGGAATATATCTGGCATTCAAAGGATTTATTGTAATGTTTATTGCAATTACTGATAGTGCGGTATTTTCTTGGAAATATAAGCGAAGTTTTGGGGATGTTATTCTTTCCTTAACGAATATTTTTGCTTCGCTCTTGGGATTTATAATCCTCGGCTTTACTAATCCTTATTTCATTTCACTGGATGAAATTGGACTTATTTATTTCTTTATCGCTTTGGGTGCACTTTCTATTGATCTCGTTATTCTTCGATCAATTGCTAAGAACCGGAGAATGCAAGATATCCCATTATGGCTGGGGATTTTGAAGCTAGTTTTTGGGGTAATGGCATGTTTCCACTTCTTATCTGGGATTATCTTGGTTCTTGAAGGTGCCATTATAACTTTGGTTGCTTTATTTAAAAATAATTAAAAACCTTGGATCCCTTCTTTTTTCTTTTCTTGCTTTTTATCAAATAAACTACAATTAAGGGACAGGAAAAAAAAATTTAATCCAAATTATTGATGCTTTAGAATAGGAGAAATTTGATATGGGTGGTTGTTATTTTCCCCATGTTTTTGATGAGCAAAATGAATTGTTAATAATATGCAAACCAACATGAAAATAATGAAAATAATGCCAGCAATTGTCCAAAATTCATAAAATATCGGTATTGGAATCTCTGAAATGTTTATCTGATTTTCAAGCATTAGGAGATAAATTGTGATTTTATTTAATCCCAGACCAAATAGGAAACCAAAAAGAATTCCGACCATTATTGCAATCAAAAAAACGATGAATATCTGTGTTAGTAGCATTTTTAAAATTTTAGTTTTTGGAATTCCGCGTCCAATCAAATTTTGGCTCTCTCTTTTATTTTCTTGAGCAATGGTGATGATGGTTAAAACAAGTTCTATTGCTAAAAATAGACCTATTGTGATAAAATCAATATACATCATTTTAAAAAAACCACTACTTGCAAATTCCTTTGAGAAGGTACCTTTCAAAAAAATTAAATTTGCTCCCAAGAAAGAATATGCAATTTCATTCTCTGGTGAATAAGTCAATAACAAATTCTCAAAATTAAGATGCGAATAAAAACTTAAATTTAAACTCGTTAAGAAAGCTATGAAAATTGATAGATAGGAAATAATTTTTCCCCATTTTCGATTTAAAACAAGATTTTCCGCAACAATTGGGTTTAAATCTTTAACGAAGAGATGAGCTACTTTTTGGGATAGAATTTGATAAATTCTTGTATTTTGTATCGCAAATATTTGAACAAATGCAGAAACAAGTAATCCTAAACCAACAAATGAATAGATTAGTAGAAAAGCGGTATTTTCGGTTAAAGTGATTGCAACATCTACTAGACTATCAGGTAATTGTGCGACACTGTGAATATATATCAAAATGAATAGAAATATAGGAATGATACCAATAAAAAGTTGAATAATAGTAAACACTGAAATTGGTTTGAATGATTTTGTTAAGGAATTTGTTGTCTTTGGAGAATTGTTCCATTGATTTTCTCCTATTATTTCCGCTAGTTCGGAATAATTTGATTTCTTGATTTTTCGAATTATTGCATAGTATGAGAATATTGACATTAATAAGCCTAAGATCACGCTTTCAAGGATGGTAGTTGTTGATATCAATGGTATTTTCGCAACATCCCCAGAAATCGAATACAAATTCCCCAAAAATTGATTATATCCAAAAAATGTTAGTAATCCTGCAGTTAGGCCAATTATAGATGCAATTAGACCATTCATTATGGTTTGAAAGCCTTTTTGGATCATTATTTTTTTAATTGGCATACCTTTGCTTCTTAAATGGAGCAAATTCTGATTAAATTCAAATTCATTTTTTTCAATTAAATTTTGATTTATAAGGATTGCAAAAAGAATAATTGGATAATTTAAAAACTGTAAGAAAAATCGATTTTGTGAGTATTCTAATGATAGTTCTTTTAAATTATTGGAAATCCGATCAATATACCCAACTTGAAAAGGCAAATCAATATACATATCATAGGATTTTGCAGAAATATAAGTACGCCAAGTCCGAATTTTTTGATATTCAAGCATACTTCTATCAAGAGTTATGGCATATCCGGAAAAAGTACGGAATGATCGAATAAAATTGGTGGTCAAGTGGTAATCCCGAATATAATCAAACAGTTTTTTAATTACGTGATTTGATTGATTCACGGAAAAATCATTATATGTAAAAATCATGGGACTCTCAATAAAATCTAGGGGTTGGCTATAAGTACGATTTTCAACCCAATCTTGATAATTATACGAATAACGAAAGTGATTCAAATCTAAATCATATTCATATTGGGTGGGCAAATATATTCCGGAAATTGTTTGATTTGCAATCAGAACTTCATGCATATTGTAAATTAGAGGGTACATATTCATGGTCCTTCCAATAAGTGTTGTTATATTTATTGTTTCACCTATTTTGACAGAGTATGTGTGTGCAAATGAATAATCTACTAATATTTCATCATTGGTGGTTGGTACATTTCCGTCAAGGATTTTAAAATATTGGTCAAATCGTTCAGAATTATAAAAATTAGCATCAAATAAACCTATATTTATTTCTGTTGCATTTACGTCCTTTCGATATTTAAAACCGTCTGAATATTCGCTCGGATCAATGATATTCCATTGAGGGGACACGATATTCCCTTCATCCATCCTCATCATTCCATACTTCATGATGTTTGTTAGTTCCAATGAAGATTCATTGTAGGCTTTGAATACTTGTGTATCGGTTTCTGAGAAATATTCAACAAAATTGACGCGCGTTGTCCATCCATTATCTGGGTTAAAAGATTGATCATGAACAATTTCAATGTCGTTAACATAGATCAATGAATTCAGAAAATTATTGCTTTGATTTGATTCATTGAAATAGGATAATCCACTAAACATGGATATAGATAATGCCATACATAATAGAAGGATCCAATTTTTCTTTATTGAACTAATCGATTCGTTCCAATAAAATAGCCAATATTTAACCAAAATGATTTCACTTAATTTTATATAATATTGCTTAATTTTTGAATAATTTTTTTTTTTCATACAATATCGTAAATATAGAGAAAAAAAAACAGTCATTTGTTTATTTCAAAGCGTAAACAACTGATTTGATATCTTCAGACACTTTTTGTTGCTTCAAGTGGGTTTGTTTTTGGTAAAAAAAGTAAACTAGTAAAATTAAGCAAACAATCAAAAATATTGTTGTAAATATAATTGTTTGGGACCAAAACTCCATTATAATTGGAAATTCTGAATTCATCGGTATAATACTGTCTGAATTATGTGTAAGTAGGAACAATCCCATTTTAATTTGACCCACGCCCACCAACAGACCAATACCAACACCAATAATAATGGCAAGTGAAAAAACGATAAATACTTGAGTCATTATTATTTTTATCATTTTTTTACGTTTTAAACCACGGTTTTTCAATGTATTCATTATCATAGAATTTTCTTTTATGATGATAATAATTGTTAAACCCAATTCAATCCCTAAAAATATTCCAACTATAATGAAATTGATATAAATCATTTTATAAAATCCACTACTTCCAAAAATTAATGCAAAATCCCCCCTCAAGGATACAAAAGAAGCATCCAGATTTTCACTCATAAATGTTCCAGTATTTATAAATGTCTCTAAATTCATCTCATAATTTAATATTGAATAGAATGAAATGTTTAAAATTGTCATACTTGCAACATAAATTGCGAGGTAGGTTAAAATATGGCTCCACTTGTAATTTTCGGTTAATTCATAAGAAACCATGGGATTTAGATCCCTCACAAATACCTTAGATACATTTTTTGAGTAATTGGTAAATATTTTGGGAACATCTCGTGATATAATTCGAATTATTGCTGAAATGATTAAACCCATTCCTACATAACTCAATAATAAAATATAATTTTCACCTGCTAAAAATACTCGAACAATATCGACTAAACTATCTGGAATCACTGATTTTTTGCTAATAAATAAAAGTAAGTATGCAACTACCGGAATTAAACTCGATATAATTTGAATCCAAGCCCATTTTGAAACCGATGCTCTATAATCATCAGTTATTTTATTTAATGGGCTTGACTCATTAATGTTGTTCATAGATCCATTGCCTATCGATTCTGCTAAATCAGAGAATTTCAACTTCTTAATTTTGTGAATAAGCTCAACGTTTGTTAAATATGTGATTCCAATTCCTAAGAAGAAGCAGAATATGATTGTGTTTGATCTAATTGCTGGAATCTCAGCCAATTCTTGAACTTCTCCATAAATTCTTCCCAAAAATGCTGAATACCCATAAAAGGTCAAACCTCCGAATAAGATCCCTAATAGAGATGTAATTGATCCTGTAATTAAAGTGTTGAATTGTATTTGTCTTACAATTTTCTGGATTGGCATTCCTTTTCCTTTTAGATTTAAGATTTTCTTTCTAAATTTTTCTTCATCCTCAAGAACTAAGTTACGAGATATTAAGATTGCAAATAAAATTACTGGGAAATTAAGGAATTGAAGAAAAAAACCGGTCTGTTGATATTCTCGATAGACATTATCTAAAATGTTTGATAATTTGTCATAATAATCAAGCCCAAAAGGAAGAGATTGGTAAAGTTCAAAGGATTTTTGAGAAATTTGGGTTTTCATCGTCCTTATCTGATCAAATCTTAACTCTGCGCGGTTAAAGAAAAACATATAACCTGAAAATGTGCGAAAAGCTCTCATAAAATTATAGCCATCGCTTTCGGCTACTTCTTGATACATATTGAGTAAAATATGTTCTCGCTGTTCTACTTCAAAGTTATTAAATAAGAAGAACAAAGGACTCTCTATATAATTTTTTGAAATTTGATAGGTTTGATTTGCGGTGTAATCGTCGACTGTATAACTGTACTGAAATTCATTTAAATCCAATTGAAAATCGTTCTTCGTTGGTAGATAAATTCCAGAAATGGTCAAGTTTTCTAAAAGAAATTCATGAAGATTGATAATAATTGGGATTCCTGCTCGAGTTGAACCTATTACTGTAGTAATATTGATTGTTTCATTCAATTTATAGGAATATTTTTGGGCCACAGAGTAATCTATTAGTATTTCATTCGGATTTTCAGGTGCTTTCCCTTCGATTATTTTGAAAAATTGACTAAATCGAGAAGAAGAGTAAAAATTGTTATCAAACATACCAAGATTTATTTTAGATGCATTAATATCGGTCAGATATTTCATTTGATCACTATATTTGTTGATTTCAAATGATTCCCAATCTTTGTTTACAATAAATCCTTCTTCAACATGCAACATACCATACTTGACAGTCATTTCAAGGTCCAAAGAGGTAGAATTAATTATTTCCTCCATTTTTGAATCAGAATGATTGAAATTTTCATAAAAATCGAGTTTAACTTCCCATCCGAGGTCACTTGTCCAGAATTGTTCATGCATGACGTCAAAATCTGAAACCGAATTAATTGCATTTTGAAACTGTATTTGTTGATTTGCTATATTAAAATATGCCATACCGCTAATCATTGATATAGAAAATCCAATGCACAAAATAATGATCCAGTGTTTTTTCAAATTAATCAATGATTCATTCCAATAATATTTCCAATATTTGGCCACTTCTTTTATCCTCAAGTTTTTCTTAAAAATTATATCTAAATTTTTCATAGTTTTAAATTTTAAAAATTTTTCCAAATTATGAATTTTAGAATTTTTGCAAAATTAAAAAAAACTCCGTTAAACGAAGCTTAATGAGTCAAAATTTGAATATCTTTTATTTCATGGCAAATCTTTCTGGTGATTTTTAATTTTTGTTCGTGATGCGAAAAATATTCTTCCAATTTGCTTGTTATATCTTGAATTTCAGTATAACCATTTAATCTATCTAACTTCTTCTTATTTGTTTTCAATTCGACAATTATTTTTTTTATTGCTGGTTGGAAGGTCAAAATTTGTTCGTGGGTGGATATCTGCATTAATAGCTGAACTTCGGTCACATTTGGCATAATATACGCTTTATATCCAGAAATTAAGGCATTTGATTTTGGAATTTTTTGAATTTCCCCCATTTTGAGCATTTTTGAAATACTTTTTGAAATAGTTGCTCGAGAATATTGACTGAGTTCTTCAATTTTTTGTTGACTCAAAATTTTCCTTGTGAGAAAAAATCCTTCTAATATGAGAATGGGGTCTTTTCTAAAGGTATTATCCATTGACAAAATGATATCTATGAAGTTTTTTTCAAATTCTACTAAGTTGGGTTCATAATCGAAAAATTCTAATTCATTATTTGAGTTGTATAATTGAGTATTTAATAAATTTGGATACTTATCTGCATTTGGATTTTTGTATCCTTCTTGCTCACAAATTATCTTTGTCACAGCTTGAGTCCAGCGAATTAAATCTTTCATTCTCGTTATTAGGAATCTCTTTTGAGATTTTTCTTCACATTTCAGATTTTCCAGTTTTTTTATTTCACTCCAAACAACTCGTTCAAAATTGTTGTAATATTGGACTAATTTCGATGATTCCCGAAATCCGAAGAAATTATTATCATTAACAAAAGAATATTTGTATGTGTGTGTTCCAGGTATCATTTTTCGATTGATTAGTTGTATATTTTGCATTGAAGATAATGCTGATGATATGTATCCTTTGCTAAGATTACTTAATTCCGCTAGTTGATTTTGAGTTAATTGGCGATGGATTAGCAAATAGGCATAAATTAACTGTGCCTTTTTCCCTCGATTTCTAATCTCTCCTTCTTTGATAAAAAAGTCTATAATTTGGCTTTCATAATCTCGAAGTTGGGGATCAAAAATGTGTTCATTCAATTCACTCATTAGTAAATAAAAAAAACTGTGGATTTAAAATTTTCGTATTTTTGAATTTTGAAAATTTCTTAAAATCCATTTGTTCAATTTTTTTAGACTTAGCATTTTCCTAAAGATGTTTTATTTTTTATTCAACAATTCTTTTTAGAGCTTACTTTATAATAATTTTTTTTTTGCAAATCCCAAATTATGTGAAAATTTAATAAAGAAGAATTAATGTATATAAAGTACCAATACTTTTTTCAAACAATTCAAAATTTGAATTTCAAATGTGTTGGAAATTTAATGTGTCTAAATCATGAAAATAAACTTATTTGGTTGATAATTTGAAAATTGCAAAAAAAGTGAAAAATTCATTTTTTCAAAATTCAAAAATACGAAAAAATTTAAATGGATTTGAAAGATAAATAAAATAAAAAAAATAAATTTTTGATGATAATTATGGAAGGAAAAATTGAAACTGTTACTGCTGTTAGCGAAGTCAGCATCGAAAAAAAACATAAAATCCCTGTTGTGGAAATGACGGGTATTTATAAAATTTTCAAACAAAAGAAAATTGAAGTTATGGCTGTTCGTGGGATAGATCTTAAGATTTATCCTGGTGAATTAGTGGTTATTATGGGTCCTTCTGGCTCTGGAAAAACCACTTTGCTCAACTGTTTATGCGGGATTGAAAAACCAAATGCTGGTTCTGTTAAAATCAAGGGTTTAGAGATCACCAAGTTACGAGATGAAGGAATTCAAAAATTACTACAAGATGAAATTGGAATCATTTTTCAATCATTTAATTTGATTCCCAGTTTAACTGCTTCTGGTAATGTCGAATTGCCTATGATTGTTGCAGATAAAATTGATAAAAAATCTCGAAAAGAACGAGTTAAATCATTATTGCAAGCAGTTAGTCTTGATCATCGAATGAATCATCGCCCTTCAACCATGTCAGGTGGGGAAAAACAACGATTGTCCATTGCGATGGCTTTTGCTAACGATCCTGCTTTAGTTATTGCAGACGAGCCTACAGCAAGTGTTGATTCTGTTTCTGCTGAAAACATTCTGACAGTATTTAAAGAATTTATGCAATCTAATCCCGATAAAGCATTATTAATTGTAACTCATGATCCTGCAGTTAGAAAGATTGCTGATTATACCTTAGTTATTCGTGATGGTCAATTTGTTCGTAGAATCGATGGGAAGTCTGATGATGCTGAAATTGAATATGAATCAAATGGATCAGATATGTTAACAGACATGTCTTTATCCCGATCAAATGATGCCACGAATAAACTTATTCAACCAAAAAATTTTCCAAAGTTGAATGAGGTTAAATTGTGTCCACACTGCCATTCAACAAATATTGTGAAGAAAATCGATAAAAACGATGTTTATTGTGCAATACATGATTTTAAGATTGTTCAAAAAGCGGCTATATTTTGTAAAGAATGTAATGAATTATCTTTTGTGGCTGTTACAGCGCATGATTTGAATAAAGTTAAAATAAATGAAATGGAGTCCCTTGATTGATTTCTCAATTTTTTTTCGTAAGTAAAAATAGAATATGGATGTGGTAAATTGGGAAATAAAATATCCTTTTATTGGAAACAAGGAATAAAATATACCAAACAATCAAAATTAACGATCTTGGCACTTGGTTTGGCAGTATCAATGGTTGCTGGTTTTGGTTATTATTTTGATTCTGCACAGGAATTTACTCTTCAACAAGGGTATACAAATATGTTCGATTTTTGTGTAGATATAGATAATGATGCAATGGATTGGACCATTGGGGAAAATGAGACCTATATTCAAGATATATTCTCAGATTCTTCACTTGATATTCTTGACTCCTACTACTATAGGGAAATTTCTTCGGAACTTCTCTATATTAATCAAGATATCTTCGGTGTAATTGAACAACAAGATTTAGTGTGGATTTCTGCAAATAATCTCTACAGCTCCTCAAGATTTCAAAATTATATTAATATTGATGAAGGTAAGGTACCAACTAATCCTGGAGAATGTCTTGTTGCTTCGGAATTTGCTGACGAATACAATTTAAGTGTCTCATCTAAAGAAAACTTGACAATTCAAGTGAATACTATAGGAAAATACAATTTAACTCTTGATGATATTAATATCGTTGGGTTATATTCTACTAAACGTGTTTTAGCTCAAGTAGGTGAATCAGATTTTGACTTTAATCAATTTAGGATTTTTACCTATAATGATTTTTCTAATGAGTCACAGATTTATCCAACGGAATCCATTATAAATGCTTTTGAAAACGATTCATATATTCAAAATCGAAAAAATTTTGGATTTACGATTAAAACATTATTAGGCGTAGATTACGATCGAGATTCTGTAAATATTGCTTGGCTTAGTGCATCCTCTGAAATAATTGAAGATGAATTCCAACGAACAATTTACAACTTTCCTTCAACATATCAGGCATATAATATCATTTCTCCAGTGTTTTTGGAACAATTTGATTTTCAAACCGATATTCGATTGTCGATTCAATTTACAAATTTACCATTATATTTGTTTGCAATTTACTTAGGTTCGATTGCTAACAAGTCAAATATAAGAAAGCGATATTTTGAGTTCTTTTCGATGCGCATGCGTGGTTTTCCTAAGAGAATGGTTCAAAATCAATTAATAACTGAATCAATTGTAAATAGTTTCTTTATTTCGATCCTGGGAATCCTTTTTGGATTTGGTATCTTCTTTTTAGGTCAATATTGGTTGAATCCTATATTCTTGAATGATTTTAACGTAGAAGGATTTCTTTTATCGCCTAGTGTGACTATTACAACCATTGGGGAAACTTTTTTGTTTGGAACCGTTATGACTCTATTAGCCTCTATTAGTGCGATCCGATTTATCAATAAGCTTAAAACCTCTGAAATCTCATCAGCTTTAACTCAAAAAGAAGGGGATACGGATTATGATGAAACTTCTCTCTATATAAAGGAATATAAGTCTCAAATTAACGAAGCTGCTAAACAAGAAGAATTAGATATTCAGAAT
The DNA here is from genome assembly GCA_025839675.1 of Candidatus Lokiarchaeum ossiferum. Lineage (GTDB taxonomy): Archaea > Asgardarchaeota > Lokiarchaeia > Sigyniarchaeales > Promethearchaeaceae > Lokiarchaeum > Lokiarchaeum ossiferum. The sequence continues at coordinate 1,731,508 of CP104013.1, read as the reverse complement.
TTCATCAAACGTAAGGAAGAATTAATTCCAAAATGGGGTGTGGCAATTTCTTTTGCTGCTCTTTTACCTCCAATATTATTCTTCATGGTTCTTCTTGGTCAACGACCTGGAGCATCAGATAGTTTAATCGAAATTGCATTAGTTCTTCAATCTCAGATTACTTTTATTACAATTTTGACAATAGCAAGCCCCTTTGTGCTTGTGGCTGGTTTGTTAAGATTTCTAATTGTAGAATCGCCCCCGCGTTTTGCCAAAATAGCAAAAAAAATCAGCCATTTATTCATTCGTAAACGGGATTATTTAGTAGGTATTGAAATGACACGACAAAAACAGTATACAAGAATTGTATTTTTAATTGGAATTTTCGTGTCTTTATTGGTCTTTGGAAACATGAGTACCAACTCCCTTGTCAGACAATCCCAAATTCGAACAAATTTAGCTGTTGGTGCCGATTTAAAGATGGAATTTTTAGTAGCTGGTCAAATATTTGAAGATCATGAAGACTTGGACAATTTTAGCGACGAAATTCGGAATCTACGGGATGATACAAATAATTCGGTTGTAAACGACATGACACTAGTCTATACAAAGTTTGAGCATCGTGGTCAGGTTAAAAATAATCAATTTTTTGTAAATCTGACAGAATACTTAGACATTGTTAAGGAAAGTGATAAAAATCTACCTAATCAAAACTTTGCTTCCGATATTCAAAGTGTAATTGATTACAATGCTGATCTATCAGAAGATAATGCTGGAATTATTGTTAGCAGTACTTATCTTGCTAATAATGATTTTAGGATTGGAGAAACGGTCGTTTTAACACATACTTCGACCAATTATGTTACTGGAGCTCGGGTGAATAAATTGATTACTGCTCGAATTTTCATGGTTCTTGATGTTATGCCTGGTTTGTATTTTAGCCAAGATGATCTTGAGGATTTCATGATTATAGATACGCATGTCTTCAATTATTCAAAGGAAGTTATTCCCACAAATCGAGTAATAGAATTAATCGATGTCAATAATTTGGACACTGAAGGAACTAATGATTATACCCCAATTATTAATCTAATTCGTGATTCCTCGACCTATAATACATATGCGGTCGAATTTGAATCATACAATTATAATTGGAAAACTGTTGACAGTTCATCCTATAATACTATTGAAATTCCTTATCTAGGACTTTTTTACTTCAATTTGATCGTAATTGGGGCAGTTCTTGCTGTTGGGGTCGCAATTTTGATCTTTTCTGCCCAGGATCAAAACAAAAGTATGTATGGGGAATTGCTTGCTAGAGGATTTGGTCGAAAAGGGATCTATTCCATGCTCTCCGTTCAGATGTTAATTGCATTTTTAATATCTGTTGTCGTTGGGATCCTCGGAGGTACTCTTACTTCCATGGCATTTTGTAAAATGTATTCCTTAACCCTCGGGGGAGGTTTCTTGAATATGCCTATATTCTTCAACTACTTAGAATTTGTTTTAGTATTAGGGATGGTGCTTGGGCTAACCTTTGCGTTTATGATCGTCGGTTTCTTCAATCAATCCAAGCTCGAAATTTGTGAATTCCTCGAAGATACAGATTAATTGATTTTAATCACAAATTTTTTTTCTTTTCCTTTCTTTTCCCTATTAAAATGGATTTATCTCAGAAAACAAAAAAAAATCCCAAGAAATCGATAAAAATCGCGGGATTTGATAAAGATAAGTTAATTAAGTCCTATATGAAATCTAATTATCGGATCATTGGTCCACTCAAACATTCTGCAGTAAAACCTTGCCATTGGCAAGAACAAAAAATGCTAACCGGAAGATCCAATCGGAACTGTTATAAAGGTTATTTTGGCATAGAATCCGAGGGATGTATTCAAAATACTCCCGCTTTGCCATTTTGTAATCATCAATGTGTATTTTGTTGGCGTGATATTGAAAATTCTTCCTTTGGTGCAGAATGGAAAGGTGATGTTGATGAACCAAAGTTACTCGCAAGGGAAATGATTCGTCATTCTCAAAATCTTATTTTTGAACATATCACTCTTAAAAAATCCTTGGAAAATTTCGATCTCATGCATAAAATTCTCTATCATTATGTAGATCATGCTCAGAAAATTAATTCTAATAATTTAAATTTTGGGGAGATGGAAATTGCCAATCTTTTTTCAACGACTCGTGCAAAAATTCATCGTGCTATGTTGCTATTAAAAAATTGTAAAATTTTACTCAATCCTGAAGATGATAAATATGTATTAACTCAGAAATGGAAAGCTGATTTGAAATCTCACAATGATGTTGATGCTGCAATCCTCAAAGAAGTGACAACAAAAGAAGAGATCATAGCTGTTTTTGAACGGGCTAAAACTCCCAAACATGCAGCTATTTCCTTAGCTGGAGAACCTACCTTGTATCCTCGCATTGGAGAATTTATTGAAGAATTTCGAAAACGAAACATGTGCACGTTCATTGTATCAAATGGGACTCATCCCTCTGTTATTAGGAAATTATATAATGAAAATCATCTTCCCACCCAATTGTACATCACACTCCCTGCTTCCAATAGAAAGTCATTTAATCAAATTTCGCGCCCTATGACAAAACATGCGTGGGAAAATCTTTTAGAAACTCTTCAACTCTTACCTGAACTACCTTGTAGGACGGTTGTAAGAATCACCGCTGTAAAATATTTGAATATAAACCTTGATATGGTTCCAGAATATGTTAAAATTTTGAAAGGTGCTACACCTAATTTCATTGATATAAAAGGATTCACTGTAGAAGCTCATGCTTTAGAACTTCAGAATCGTTTAGGTCATCTTGGTGAGAATCGTGAACTGCGTGATTATGCTCCAACATATGATGATCTATTGGAATTTGCTCAAGAATTAGAACGTCAAGGTGGATTTGAGATTATTGAAACTCATGAACCCTCTCGAGATATTTTGCTTCGTGGCTCTTGGCCTAAAGATAAGTCAATTAAGATAGATTTTTCAAAAGTTTAATTTTTTCTAAAATTTTAGGAATTAACGAGATAGAATTATTTAAAAAATATGGCGGAATGCATTTCAACAAATAAAGTGATCGATCTCCAAGGACCGCTTAGGTTTTTTTTCACTTACTGGATCTTTTGGTGAAATTAAGTTGTGTTCTTTGAGAATTTCGTAATAAGTTTGGCATATTCTTTCAGATGGAAAGAATAAATTAAAATCAATTTTTATTTCAGGCATTTCAAGCATCCAAAGATAATAAATTACTAATTACCAAAATGTAAGATCCTTTAAATCATTGTTGCTTTTAATCTAAAACACACGTTCTGGGAAAAAACTCCCATCAAACTCTCCATAATTTTACAATTGGGTGTTTTTTCCCACTCAAACAATTGGAGCTTCATGAAAAAAAAAATCTCGATACAATTCATAAAATTCTATAGGTAACAAAATTGATGTTATATTATGAAAGCCGCTATTTTTAATGGAACCAATCTTGAAATTAAAGAAATTAATCCACCAATCATTTCAGCGTCTCAAGTATTAATTAAAGTTATGGTTGCCGGTGTTTGTGGCACTGATCGTGCGATTATTTCTGGTGATTTGCCTGTTCCTAAAATACCCCTTATTCCAGGGCATGAAATCGTCGGAATTGTCCAAGATTTAGGATCTAATGTCGATCCAATTTGGCAAGGAAAACGGGTTACTTGTGAAATTAATAGTAATATCGATAATAATTGCTATTTTTGTGAAAATCAAAATTATACTCAATGCATTTCTCGAAAAGCTTTAGGAATTGATATTGATGGTGGTTTTGCCCAGTATATTGCTGTTGAATCATATTTATTACATGAAATTCCTTCAGTTTTATCCTTTGAAGATGCTTCATTCATTGAACCCTTGGCTGCCGCCTATCAGACTTTCGAAAAAATGCCGATTGAAGAAAAGGATCGCAATATTGTGATTTTTGGTCTAGGAAAGTTAGGTTTACTTATCATACAAATTGCTTTACAAAAGAAATTGAAAGTTATTGCAGTCGATGGTTCTGAAAAAAAACTTACCCTCGTGAAAAGTTATGGGGAAGTTCACACACTTAACCGCCATAAGATACAAAATTTATCATCCGAAATCAAAAAATTAACTGGAGGGATTGGAGCTGATATTTGTGTTGATACCAGTGGAAATCCGAGTGTTTTAAACGATATTATTGCTTCCTGTCGGACTTGTGGTAAAATACATATTAAATCAACCCATGGTTTACAAACTCCTGTAAATATTACTGATTTGGTTGTGAGGGAAATTCAAATATATACTAGTCGCTGCGGACCGTTTCCAATGGCAATTCAAGGGTTACAATCAGGAGAAATCAAAGTTAACTCAATGATCTCAAAAATATATCCCTTAGAACAGATCCAAACGGCTTTGGATGCTTATAACAATCCTGATATAATAAAAACTCTGATTAAAATGGAGTAAGAAAAAAAAAGATAGAATTTTTTTTTTTATCTAAAATTAATACGTGTTGAAAATTTTCTGAATGGTATAGGCAAAGTTCTATGAGGATATCCCTTCAAGTCCTGCTTTATAATTTCAAAAAGTTTTGGTAGCGGGATATCGTTGATTTGCTCATTTGTTTTTCCTTCCACTAAAGGTTCTCCCACTAAACGTTTTCTAACTGAAACTGTATTATTTTCAACTTCTTGGGAACCAATCACAACGGTATAGGGAATCCATTCAACTTCTGCACTGCGGATTTTCTTCCCAATTTTTTCATCCCTATCATCATAATCACAGCGGATATTTTCTGCATTTAGTTGTTCCATTATTTTTTCCGCAATTTCTGCTTCTTTATCTGTAATGGCCATTACCCGAACTTGCACAGGAGATAACCACGTTTTAAACCCGGATACTTTATCTTTCTCATATCTTGCATTGGATTCTAATAGCCCCCAAATAACACGTTCGACTGCACCTGAAGGAGAATTGTGCAATATTATTGGATGGTCGGTTTCTCCATCTTTCGAATGCCAAGATATGTTATATTTTTGACGTTTTTCGCCATATTGTTCAATTATATCTTGGGCGGATTCGACATCAATTTGATTTGTGCATAAACAAGCAGTATGTCCTTGAGCAGAAAGAACAGGACGTTCATATTTTAAGATGAAGTAATAATACCGTTCTGGCCAAAGTTCAATTAATCCTGGTTGGTTTTGGGATGCCATAATATCGATAATCCAATCCTTATGTTTCTCCCAAAATTCTTCGGTGGTGCGAATTACAATAAAAGATTTTAGACCAAAAGAATTGAGGACTTCATTGGACATAAGAAATTGCTTTTTAAATTCTTCTACTGCTTGAGGTACATCTTTACACAATGAGTGCATGTCGGGCATTGTAAATGTGCGTAATCGCCGTAAACCCGCTAATTCTCCTGCTTGTTCTCGTCTAAAGGCATATTGTTCATATTCATAAAATCTAATTGGAAGTTGTTCTGAGCGAATATGCATTTGAGAAAACATGTTAAATAATAAGAAATCACTCGCAAATCGTAAAAGGAATCGATTATTTCCACTATGGACCCAATAGGTTTTTGCAGGAAAGCGAGCGGTTTGTGCTGTAAGTTTTTTATTTTTTACTGTATACATCACTGGTGTGTCTACATAGATTGCACCGTTATTCACAACCGTTTGTTCGGTATAATCCCGAATTAAGTTTTTCATCAAAACTCCTTTTGTATACCATCGGAGATTTCCAGCATCCGAAGCATCTTCAAAATCCGCCAATTCGAATTTCTGCATCATTTTAATGTGAGCTGGTTCTTGTTTGCCCTTTTCACGAGTCGAAAGTACTTCAGCTTTAATAAAATCCCGAAAATCTTTGGAATAATGTTTTGGAATTTTCGCATTCTTTTTGCCTTCTTCCGAAGAATCACAGAAAAAGTCAACTGATTTATCACTATTTACTATATATACTTTTGATTTTGCTCGCACTTCAGTAGATAATAATGCTAAAGGTATATTTCGGTACATTTCGGCAACTTCGTGCCCTAAACAATCTAAAGTAAACGCCTTATACCATCCGAATGGTGAAAAATGTGCTTCTAACCCTTTATCTTCTAACATCTTGGCGATGACAGGACATACTTCCGAAGCTACTTTTTCTTGGCTTAAATAGTTGCTGAGATGGGCCCATGGATATACTAAGATTCGATCCACTTTATATTCCGAAGGATCTAATATCAATTCTTTTAGTTTTCGCGGATTGTCACTTTGTCGAAAGCCTTTTTCTTGCGCTCTTTTTAATCCTGTATTGAATTTTTCTACTTCTTTGTTTTTTTCAGCAATATCTTGTGGAAATTCTTCAATTAAGTTAATTCCTTTTAAAATTTCATCCGTTGCTTGTTTAGAGATAATTTTGATGTCGAAAGTATCTTGATCTTCTACAGAAATAAAACAAACTAATACTTTTCCGTCTAAGTGAATTTCTGTTCCCTCAAATTCTTGGGGTTTTGATGTGGCTGGTGCGCGTTTCTTCATACTCGCGCCATTACTATGAATCATTAAGAGTTTAATTTTTCATTCACCTTTATGTTGGTTCAACGTATCTATACTATTAAATGTGTGATTCTTGGATTTCTTATATTTTTAATGCTTTAATTTTTGTATCATCTAATTAATTCCAAAAAACTTCTCTAATTCAAAAATATCTCGTACGATCGCAAAAGGATTTTCGTTGGCCAATTTTTCATAGGGGACTATACCACTGGCCACAGCTATTGTTTTGATTCCTGCCCTCTTTCCTGCATCCAAATCGGATATCATATCTCCTATGAAAATGGTATTTTTTGCCTCAATATTTTCTATGTTTAGAATTTTATTCAGTCCTTCAGGATTTGGTTTTACTTCTACAACTTCAGCGGCTCCCAAAATCGTATTGAAATATTGATCCAGTTCGTATTGTTTCATTGTGTCTACAATATAATTTTTGGCACTATTAGAAAGGATAGTTAATTTTATTCCCCGCTTATGTAGTTTTTTAATTAACTTAACAATTCCATCAAATAATACTGGTTCTTTAGTACGGGCTCGAAATTCTCCATAAAAATGAGCACTGATCCGTAATCGTTGTAAATGGGGTACTCCATCAAGCAATTTTATATCAAGCATTTCTTTAGAATCAAGAATTTGATCTGCTACTGTTCGCGTCAGTGCTTGCTCTAGGACATGGAATATTTCTCGCATATCTTCTTGAATTCCATTTGATTTCAAATTAAATTTCTTTATTCCTTCTTCTACAGTTTGCCGAAGGGGCTCGATCATATTGTAAATGACTCCATCATAATCAAAAATGATGAGTTTTATATTTTTTTCTTTAAGAATATCCATTTTATACTACGATTTACTAAGTAAATACGGAAAAAAAAAGTTATTAGATAAATTGTTTGATATATACTTGAGCATAATGACTTCAAACGATCCAGAACAAAAAGAAGATAATGATTCTCAAGATAATGGAAATATTGAGGTAGATACAAATTCTGAAGAAATTCAAGAAAAGTCTCTCGAAATTAATGAAGAAACAAACGAATCGGATGAAAATCTTTCAGATGCTTTAGAAGGGGGTGATTATTCTGAAGATTTACAAAAAAAACTTTTGGAATTTGCGGATCTAGAAGGACTAGATGATCTTTCTGAAGAAGATCTTAGGGATATGGAGGAAGCCATTGCAGAAAATGTTCAAGAATCTGAATCATTGTCTCCTGATGATACTCTTTCCGAAGAAGAATTAGAAATTGAAAAGGAAGAGTTCAAACCGGAAATTGGAGATGATTTGGAAGCTAAAATGGAAGAAGAACTTGCCAAAAAACGCAAAGCTCAAGGAATTAAAACCATTACCAAAGAAGATTTCATTCAATATCTCAGTGAACGGAAAACAAAAATTGTTTATCATGCTTTATGGTATTTGACCTTCGATAACGAAGATCATGAAGCTTCAAAAGCTATTATCTATGATGCTTTGAAAGAGGTCACAAGCAAAAATCCTGTAGAACCTTTGGAAGAACATAAGTTTTATTTTGGGTTAGGGTTCATTCTTCGATTAAAGCTATACGATCAAAAAGTAGTACAGTTTAAGGGAGGTAAGCTCAAAGTCATGATCAATATTGAGAACTTGAAAGAAATTTTGAACGTGGTGGGAGATCCTATTTCTGAACGTCCAATTTTAACCTCCAATGAAAAAGAAGCTATGTTTTCAGATTTTTTGAAGGATGATTTTTTGGATATTTAGAAATGATCCCATTTTAATACTTCTTTTTGCATTTTTAGTTTTATCCAAAAAATAAAGAATCATGGCAGCTTTTCTTTCTTTATGCCCAAAATTAAATTTTCCTATCCCCGTGGTAATTTTCCTCGACTTTGTTTAATTGGTAATTCTAATGTTGGAAAATCAAGTTTAACTAAAAATCTTCTCTCCCATCCGCAGTGGTATAAGGGAAAAATCGGAAAAACCGCAGGATCTACAGTGCGATTAACCATTATAAATGATCCTGCTTTGAATTATCATGTTATAGATCTTCCAGGATTTGGGCGTATGACTCGCTTAGATCGATCTTCAGAAGCCTTCGTCCAAGAACAAATCCTAAAATATATTGAGATCGATAGAAATAATATTTTCTTAATGTTAATGGTATCAAGTGCGGATCGCCTTGGAGAAGAATTAGATAAATGGTATTTCCAAAATGAAGAAACTGTGCCCTTAACCATTGAGTTTATTCAATTTATGCTAAATAATAATATTCCTACGGTGTTAGTTTTAAATAAAATTGATAAACTAAATTCTTATCATCTAAAAGCCCTAAAAGAAAAACTTCTACAAGTATTTTCTGATTTTGAAATTGAAATTCAAGGTTTTGAAGCTACTTCTGGATTTTTAGGGATTTTAGAAACATCTGCCTCACAAGAAATTGGGATTAAAGAATTGAAGGGAGTAGTTTTCCAACATTCACAACAATTGCAAATGCAAGATTATGATGATCGAAACACTTTACTTGATCAGCCACCGATTAATGTAAAAAAGAAGAAATTAAAACTTCAAAATGATAGTTCCAAAGAAGGAAGCAGTGAGAATTCGACCAAAACAGAAAAACTTTCAAAAAAGGAAGCCACTTCTAGAACTCCTAGAAAAAGTTCAAAATCCAAGAAACTATCCAAAAAATCCCAAAAAAAGAGATCTGGATATTCTAAATATCCAAAAAAGCGAAAACCTTCCGTAAAAGGCAAAAAAAAGAAAACTTTTCGCAAATAATATTGTTACTTTTTTTTTCCTTCAGAAAAATTTATCCCATTCAATCAAGTATGGAGAATACGAGGTGAAGAAACATTTATATATCACTTCTTATTACAAAAATTATTCATTTCGTCTTCTAAAAAATTGGATGACATACATTTGATATACATTCCACTTTTGTATTAAGTGCAAAATGACCCTTTTTGAAATTCTATTGAATTTAGATTTATTTTGTCGAAATTCTTTAAAAATTTCCACTGTTTTTGGTTTATTCTAATAGTTATTTGAATAAAAGCGCGAAATATTGCAAAGTTTTAAATATAAAAAAACTGTAACTTCGTTATTGCGATAATATTTTAAATCCCATTTTTTTCCCCATGTGATGCGGGATGGTACATTTTTATAGTTTAATACGTTTTTTTTCCAAGCACGTAAAAAAAAAACGGAGTAATACAAATTGAATATTGGGAAAATACTTGGTGTTGCGAGTTCACAACACATAATCTTGCGCTGCACGGATTGGTTGGATAAAAAGGCATTACCTGAAATTGGGGATGCTGTATTTGATGCAGAAAAGAAAAGGGTTGGTAATATTGCAGATATTTTTGGTCCGGTCACCAAACCATTTATATCTGTACAATTGATGCGAAGGGGTTCAAGTCAAAATATTAAAATCTACGATTCATTACATGGATCATCGTTATTTACATTACCGTCGAAAACGAAAACGAACATTAAATCAAAATCTGGTTCCAAAACTCGCCAAATAAAACGTTTTCCACCCAAGAAAGTTCCTTATAGTCAAAGTTCCAAGTTCAAGAAAAAAAAATGAGGTCTTGTAACAAATGGCAAATAGCATGCAATTAAATGAAAAGGACTCGGAATCTCTCTGCCCGAATTGTCGTGGAATTGATACTATCTACGATTCGCATCGGGGAGAAATTATATGTAGTCAATGTGGTATGGTCTTACGTGATAGAATTATTAATCCTGGCGCAGAATGGCGTGCCTTTGATAGTGATCAACGTGAAAAGAGAACTCGGGTTGGGGCTCCAATGACATTTACGATCCATGATCAAGGATTAAGTACTATCATCGATTGGAAAAACAAAGATTTTAGTGGCCGTGAAATTCCCAGTCGATTGCGAAGTCAAATTTATCGATTGCGTCGCTGGCAAAGTCGTATACGAGTATCTGATGCAACCGAACGAAATCTAACTTTTGCATTAAGTGAATTAGATCGAATGGCAAGTGTTCTCGGTTTACCTAAAAATCTACGCGAATCAGCAGCTAAAATATATCGTTCGGCTGTCAAAAATCATTTGATTCGGGGCAGATCGATTGAAGGTGTTGCAGCTGCTAGTTTGTATGCTGCATGTAGAATGTGTAAAATCCCTCGGACATTGCAGGAAATTTCTGAATGTGCCCGTGTGGATAAAAAAGAAATTGGTCGGAGCTATCGGTTTGTGGCTTCCAAATTGAATTTATCTTCTAATCCGACCAAAGCAACAGATTATGTAAATCGATTTACTTCTGAACTGAAATTGAGTTCTGATGTAGCTCGAAAAGCAAACGAAATCATTTGCTTAGCTGAACGGAAAGGTTTAACTAGTGGAAGAGGTCCAACTGGTGTGGCAGCCGCTGCAATTTATGTTGCTAGTATCTATTTTAGAGAAAGACGAACACAAAGAGATATCGCTCGAGTGTCTCAAGTGACTGAAGTAACTGTCAGAAATCGGTTTAAAGAATTAATTACTCGCTTAAATCTCGATTTACCTGTTAAACGAAAGTAATACAGAAGAGCAAAGATTTTTTTTCTCTTTTACTCAAGAGGATTTTCATTTTTAACTATTTCTTCGAATATCCCTACATTAGCATAGTTCTCCCTTGACTTTTCCAACAGAACTAAAAGACGTGTATTTTTATTTAGGGGACGAACTAATCTGTGATAACTTGAAACATCTATAATACGGCGTTTGCTCACTACGGCACTTAATGCCAATAAATTCTCATCCATGGAGTTACCCACATCTGCATGAAGTGGGAATCCGTCCATATCGGTGACAACGGATGCTACGAAAGTTGGGAAACACGCTTTAATTTTTGAAGAAAATAGATCTAACATCTGTTCATCAACTAGATTTGGATCAGATTGTAATATCGGTTCATTGACAGATGTTATTAAAAGTTCTTCCGAAGCCATAAGTAGTCTACGGTAAAAAATGTTTTTGGAGGTGATTATCATGTGAAAACATATCGTGATAATATTACCCCCAAAAAATCGCTTAGGATCACAAAAAATTTATTCCTTCACCGTTTAATTATTTTGGGGAAACGATGATAAGCACTAAAGTCATGTAACCGAGGGCGAATCCAACCCTTTGGGAATGAAGAATTCGCGCATAAATTATTGACGACAGCTTGGAGTTTGTTTATTCTAATACCTTCGGATCCTAGGCCCTTTCTTGAGACTGCCTTGTGCTAGCTATGAGAGAATGTCAGCAACCCTTTTCCGAAACAGGAATATCTGCCCTGCATGGTTCGTTTCATTTGAAGTCCGATCTTATGAGAAGAGGTTTCGGGAGTATTCGGTAATACCCAGCAATGACCGAAGAGGTTAATGAACGGATTCAGGATCATGCCTTTTGTCCTATTTCTATATTTTTCTTTTGGGTTTTCTTCATAGTTCATTGTTAATTGAAAACTAAACAAAGTCTTTGATTTCGTTAAAATTTAATATGATTGCTAAATATCATTTATGTACATACAATAAAAGAGCATAATACAAAATGGTTCTCAATAATTATCGTCATCTTTTACCCAAGTTTATCAATGGACCAGTTAATTTTTGTGCCAAACACAAAATAACTCCAAATATGATAAGCTTTCTCGGATTTTTAGATTCTGTTGCTGCGGCTGTTGCTTTGGCATTACCCACAATTTTTATGTATAATTATTCTCCAATCACAGCTAATTTTAATTGGTGGTGGGCTTGTATTCCTGGATGGCTATTTTTCTTTACAGGATATATTGACGTGATCGATGGGGCTGTAGCTCGTAAAATTGGAAAATCATCGAACTTTGGGGCCTTTTTGGATAGTACTTTGGATCGTATTTCCGATGCTGTGGTTGTTCTGGGCTTCATGCTTTCTGGAATGCTTTGGCCTGAAAATACTCTTGTCAATAATATGCTTGGTTTTACTACTTTGATTATTGTTTTGATGATTTCTTATACTCGATCCCGCGCTGAACTTGAGGGTGTGGTTATGAAAGGGATTGGGTTTATGGAACGCGCCGAACGGTGGTTCTTTATTCTCTTTTCCATCATCATTGAGTGGATTGCTTTCGCCATTCAAGTTCAATTTATGGATATTGATCCGGCAAATGTCTTCCACATTTTCCCTTATCTCCATATCCTTTATACTGTCTTATGTTTTCAAACCTTATGGTCGCGGGTTTCTTGGGCCTTCAAGTGGTTAAATAATAAAATGCCCGAAAAAGTGGCAAAAATTCTAGCCAAACAAGAAACCCTTGCGAAATAGTTCCCCTTTTTTGTGCTCTTTTTCCTTTCCAAAATTCCACATTTCTTCGAGGAAATAATAAAATTTTTTTTAGATGTCCCCCTTTTTACCACATTCACTTCTAAAAAAAAATTTAAAAACTGATCAATATGGTGAATTACTATTCCTAAAAAAAGAAAAAGCGGTGGCAAAACCGGATCCTCAGGCGGACGCCAAGGTTCTATCCACTGTAATAAATGCGGTCGATTAGTCCCACGAGGGAAAGCCAAACGAGTTACTCATTATGTTACCCTTACTGATTTTGCCATCGGTAAAGAATTACGAGAAGCGGGTGCTATCGTTCCAAGAAGACAAGTTACTGAATGGTATTGTGTTAGCTGCGCCGTACATACTCATAAGGTAAATATACGTCCTGATGACGACCGACGTAAACACACTAAAATAAGATAATACGTATTCGGGTAATATTATTTTCACAATCTTTTTTTTTAATCCTAATGCTGTAACTAATTTTTTTATTCTTTTGGAAAATTGAATTAGGTAGATTGTCGTCAATATTTTGTAATATATCATTAACTGATTTTTCAATTGATGTTTTCTACTTAATTACTGAGAGATTTCAGGTACATACTTGAGAACAAGATATTTGGAAGACTTTGCGTTTTTTCGAGTAATATCTTATGACATTGAGCATAAAATTCTTTTCTAATATGAAAAGAAGAGCTGGAATCACCAACGCCGTTGTTATAGGTCTAAAGATAAACAGATTTACACTCTAAACAAATAATTTTTCCACATTACTCATATCTTGTGTTAACGATACGAGTAGGATGGTAAGTACAAAATAATTCTGTTATCATTATGCAGATTTAGTCTATAATCTTATAAAATTTTTGATTGAACTGTATTTGTTGATTTCTTGATTACTCCAATTTTAGATCTCTTATTACAATTCGGACATTTTAAATATATCCGACCTCCGGTTCTGTTTGCTCCATGGGGGCTCAAAAGATCTACTAAAAATGAAATTTTAAATTCCTTTTCACAGAAATCACATTTATAGACATAATTCTGTCAATGCCACTTAACAAGTAGAACAAGTGTAAAAGCGATAATTCCTAGTAATCATTCCAGCCAAACCAACCATAAGTCCGAAAATAAGTTTAAAAGGGTGATGAAGGCTGCTAATAATATGAGAAAATAACCTACTAATCCCAAAATTACCTTAATCCGACTATTTTTGATTGGAGATGGATCAGTGCTTGCTCTATTTTTTTTTTGACATTCAGAATCGGATGTGTTTTTCGGCGAAGGTCTTTTATTGTGAATTGGAACAAAGGTTCACATTTTTTTTCCTAATGATGTGTTTCCTTTATATTTAATCCTAATTGATTTTCAATTTCAATCCGGATTGGATTGGATTCATCAAGTTCTTGAGTAATAATTTCGATTTGAGGGAGACAAAGATCCTGATATTCGCGGAGGATATCTGTACATTCCGCACATGCTCCTTCCCATTTGCCATGATTGATTCCTTTGCGACGTATTAACTTCACAAATTTATTAGTTTTTCGTTTCAGCTCTTTCAAAGGTTTTTCAAACTGACTATGTTTCCAAACGCCGTGCTTTAATTGATTATCCAGCACATTTGAAATCCCAAAAATACTTACATAAGCCGATTTCCACATGTCCAAATCCACTTCGCTTACAAAGATATTTCGTTGAAGAATTAAGTTATCAAGGAGATCTTCAATTTCATTTTTTTTTGAAAAGACATTGGAGGTCATTTTTTTTCCTTCCATTTTTGTAAATTTAAGCCAAATATACTAATAGGGTTGGAAAATAAAAAGGATAACAATCTTGCATAATTATCCTTAAAAAGAACATAATAGAGATTAAAAAATAATTATTATGCCATTTGTTTGAAGAAAATCGGGATCTTGCGCACAATTTCAATATCACGATCTTCATTATTTGTTTTAACGATTGCTCGGATGAGGAATAGAGATTCTTTGATTTCATCAGGTGGATCGATTCGAATTTTGGCAGTCTCGCGAATTTTAATGGTATAATTTTCGGGAACACCATCTAAATTTGTGTCTAAAAGCACATCAAAAGCCACCAACCCAATTTCTTCATTTAGCCCGATCAATAAAGTTCTTCCAGTTTTTTTATTTTCTTGGATCTTGACACATTCCCATTCATCATGGAATTCTTTCGGTAGGTCGGCATATTTAGTCAACTTTCGGGTACCTTCAGAAAAGAATTTAAAGGGTTCGTAAAATTTATTGGTAAACAATGCCAGTTCTGTCATAATTTCGTTATAGGTATCAACATCTTTGATATCATGGAATTTATCAATTAAAACTGAAATATCTCCGCTCGGACGTGTTTCTGTTCCAATCAGAGAAGATGCCATATAGGCTTTCTTCATTTTGCTTATAAGAATGTTGTATCTCCATTTCCTTCCAGAGTCTATTGCGCACTCTAAGGCTTCAGAATATAAGTTGGACGCAATTTCAGGAAATCCCAAAGCAAGAAAGTAATCTCCTGAATCTGTGAGGGCAGTCATCAAACTTGGTAGCATCTTGGGTGATAAATGACTAACTGCTGTTTGAACTTGCTTTACAGCTTCTTCTTGTTGATCGATAAGAAAACTCGTGATTGATTCTCCGATAATTGCCTTTAACTTTAATGTATTTGCTAAGGTTTCTCTTACCTTGAGCGAATCTGCTAATTTAAAATTAAATTGAAATTGATTAATAGCTCTCTTGTAAAATGAATTATAAATATATAATAATCCTTTCAAATAGTTTATTGTTAAAACTGTTTCGGGAATTTGAGCCATCGTTGCAAAGAAAGCGGTTTGATCTAAGGCTGATAGGGCACTTGTAATCCGATTGTTTTCAATCAGGACAAAAGATCGAAGAAAGACGACTTTTGAAATTTCTGACGCCATAAGGCGCTCAAAAAAGTGATAGGCATTTTCCGATAAAGTAGCTCCCATGATCTGGAAGGTTTGGATCAGCTGTTCATTTACTTTTCGAAGTTGACGTAAGGCTAGTTTGTGATTGCTCTTCATTAAAGCCTCTTTCGCTTCTTTAATTATTACCCTTCCTTCTTTAATTGTGTCCAATGCTTTTTGATAAATTTTAATCTGTTTCATATCTGAGGGGGGAATATTTTTACCGCGGATAAAATCATCACAAATTCTTCGCAATTTGACTATATCATCTAGGTTTTCAGGCTCTTTCTCCTTTGGATCAATATTGCTATCGTTCAAATGAATTCCTTCTCCCGCAACCGAGACTGCATTTTCAATTAACCATGCAATTTTGGCTTGGGGTGCGTAGATATCGCTCCTTTTCATCATGAAATCTAAGTTGAGTGTCAATACTTTCTTCCGAATTAGTTTCCAATAAGTGCGATGTTTTCCCGTTAAATTTTTTCCCAATATTTGCAGAAATGCTGGAAGGGGAAGACATTTCATTCGATAACCCAAAGTATCAATATTTTGACTCAATTTAAAGTCATCACTTACGATAAAGACTTCTGAACTCTTCGTTTTCAACCGTTTTCCCAATGCAACCAAGGATAAATCTGGATCTTGAGCGAGTAGTCTAACTCCTTTCCTTTTTAGATCATCTTTCACACGGGTTAGTTCTGCTTCTTTCACTTTTTCAACCTTTACTGCTTTATAAAATTGTTGTTGAATCGTCCCGACAATAAATGGACATTCATTAAAGACTGGACCGCTTACGTAAAATTCAACTTTCAATGCTGATTTTGCTACAGCAAGATGTTGATAGGGTAAATTTGCTTTGATTTCTTTTAAAGAAATGAAAAAATTAGCATCGAAAATGAAGATGGTCTGTTGTTTTTGGTTAGGACTTGTACTCATGTAGAATCTCTCAAAATTACTTTTTTTTTTACTTGATTGTATTTGGTTGCAATATTATTTGAAATTATATTTCAAAAATGAAATTCGAAAAAGTTGAATATTCATCTTCATTTGAATTTCTTAATCAATATGGATGCATCCCAAGTTACTTCAATTCCAAAAATCTCCTTTATTGGGTATTCAAAATCGGGAAAAACTGCAAGTATCGAAGCTATCATCAAATTTCTTTCGGTTAAAAAGATTCGGTGCATGGCTTTCAAGCATATTCATCGAGATGATTTTTCAATTGACATACCAGGAAAAAATACTTGGAAATATTCCCAAGCAGGTGCTCGAATTGTCTGTTCGAAAAGCAAAAATGAATCGGCATTTATTTTGAATTGGGATGTTTCAACAAATACATTAATTAAAATAGTAGAAGCTATTTCACAATCTGAAGATGCTTCTAACCCAAAATCAATCGTTTTATTGTTTGAAGGCTTTCGTGATTTAGATGAAAAAAAAATTCTTTGTGTCCAATCCTCTAAGGAAATTCCGGAGCAATTAGATCCACAAGTTGTAGCTGTGGCGGGTGCGGTTAGTTCAACGCCTTCAGAAGTAGAATCCATTGAAACTAATTATAATTTGCCGGTTATTAATTTCTTAACCAATCCTGAGAAAATTATGAGGATTTATGATCTCTAAATTGAAATTTGGGTGTTAAGGTATTTTTTACCATATTTTTGCGAAAAATTCTACAATTTCTTTTAAATCTTTCTGGATTTGTTCATCTTTTATGTCTTTTAAAAATAATCTATGCAATTTTTCCGTAATATCTTGAGTTTCATAGTGTTTAGGTAATGAATCTGTTACTTCTTTTTGGAAAATATAAAACTTTTGCAATAAGAACGCTATAATCCATTCTTCTAAAAATTTCGCTGAAGGGAGTAACCCTCGCTCATACATGATATTGATTTTAAGTAATCGTTTATTAGAGAAGAAATAACTATCAGGAATTTCGAAGTATCTTTGGAAAAAATGGCGAACAAATTTTTTATTACGGCTAAGAAAATAATCTTGCCAGTTATTATCTGATAGAGGAATATCCTTAAAAATGTTTAATTCTAAGACTCTCAATGTAATTTTTTGGGGAGTATATCGGGAGATTTTATCTCGAAAATTATCCTGCACATCTTCCGGTTTTTTAGCTAAAAAGATTTTATCGGTTAAATTGAAAAGAATAACAAGAATTATATGGACAATCTCATCGAAATCAATCTGGAACCGTGGATTTCTATCCCGTATTTCTTGAAGTTTTGAATGAAATTTGATGTTTAATGAATGTAAGAAACATTCAAAAAATGTTTCATTCACTTCTTTCACTGATTGCCCATAAATATAATGAAACACTATATCCATGGCTTTACTGGTGGGAAGAGAAAGACCTTGGAAAATGAAATTGGTAAATGTTTCCATAGTGATGTTTGGAAAACGTTCGGAAAATTGCTCAATTTCGATTGTTTGTTGAATAATCGCGGGAAAATTGAAAGTGGTACTATTTTCCATATTTTCCAAGCCTCCAAAACAAAAATATTGTGCATAGAAGAAAAAAAGTTGATACTGACGTTGCATATTGGCTCGATTGTTAGCTTGAAATGTGGAAAAAAGCGATGCATTGGAGTTTAAAAATTCAAAAATTTCAACGATGTCATCAATTAGTTCTGGATCTTTATTGAGTATGATTTTTTCCTCGATAATCTCCTGGACGATTGGAATCGTATCATAAATGGAATCTTCCACTCGGGATGCGATAAAATTCAAAATATCAAGTACAGGTGTAATCTCTTCAAGGAGTTGACATTTTTTTTGAAGCGTGAATAAGACAGTTGAAATGGTTCTGCGACTTTTTGGATACTCTGCCAGTGCAATGGGGTAGATCTCGTCGTTTTTTTTTTTTAATTGAGCTAAAAGACCTTTATTAACATTTGGAAACACTTCAGCAAAATGGTAGATTAAGGAATATAAATAAGTTTTTAAGAAAGCGACATCCAATTTTCGGGAAACGATAATGAAATGAATATATTCTTCCCCCGTATAGGTAATCTTCACTTCTGCACATAACATGGTAATTTGGATATCTTTCTTAAGAATGTCTTTTATCAATTTGCCAAAAACCATAATAACCAAATTGAAAATATAAGAAATTATCCGATGGTAGTGATCAGGGTGCTCAAATTCTTCTTTAAAATGTTTAAAGGAAGCTATTTCCATCTCGGTCAAGTGATATTTATATTCGAAAAATAAATCGGAAAATTGTGATTTAGCATGCCCTTCGATGCCCACCAGCTGAAGTTGGTTTTCATTAAAACCGTTAAACATTTTTTGGAAATAATATCGGAAAAGCCAATCCATTTTTCTATAAAAGTACTCAGAAAAGCCAGCGATATCATTCGAAGGTCCTTTTTTAGTTTTATTTTTTATCCATGATGTAAAGGAGAAAAGCACTTTTTTTCTCCAAATTGGAAAAGTTTTCCGCTTTCGATATATTTCTTCCAACATCCAATCCTGAATATCTCTAATTGAATACCAATCCTTAATATAATTCCGTCCAATTCTATTGAGAAATGAATTAAGGTGATTTGTCATATCTCGGTCATCTTTTTTTTTTTTACTCTGATTTTTTGGGTGTTATTCTGGTTTATTGATGGATTATGAAATATTTGATTGTGTTTGCTTGAGTGATAAGAGATCCAAATGAGAAATATTCAAATTTTGATCATGCATTTTTTATTTTAACTCTCATCATTGATCTTACTTCGTATTGAATATATTTATATATGTTATTTTTTTAATTCGGTCTTGGATAAAAATCTAATTAATATGATTAATAATAAATGAATGCATTGTATCTTTTGTGCACACTTCCGCGCTTTTAGCATCCGTAGAACTCGCAATTTATGATTTGATTCTTAAGTCTTCAACTAGTGTTTGTGAAGATACTATCCAGAAACTGAAGGAAATTCGAGAAATTGAAAAAGAAAACCCCATTCAATTATCACAAATTGATTTAATGTTGGATAATATTGAATATGGGCATTCTAATCAGATCCCCCTATGTCAAGATACCGGTCACATTAATCTCTTTTTTCAAATTGGTTCGAATTTTCCTCTGGTCTCTAATTTTAAAGAGATTTCTTTACGAGTTTTAAAAAAATTAACTGCAGAATCTTTGATTCGCCCCAATAGTGTTGATCCTATTACTCAAATTAATGAAGGGTTTAATGGGGGTGAAAATATGCCTCCTATTTATCTCGATATCATTCCTAAATCGTCTGATCTTGTGATTACTGCAATGAATAAAGGGGGAGGGTCCGAAAACATGTCTAAATTGTTTATGCTTCCTGCTGCTACAGGTATTCATGATTTTATTCCTAAGATAGTTGAGCAAATGAAATTTGCAGGGGGAAAACCGTGTCCACCAACAATACTGGGTATCGGATTAGGTGGTGATGCCTCAAAATGCATGTCCTTGGCGAAAAAAGCATTGTTACGCCCCCTTGGTGTTCATCATATCCGTAAAGATGTGGCAGCATTGGAATTAAGTTTATTACAACAAATCAACGACCTCGATATAGGCATAATGGGCTTAGGTGGGCATTCAAATTGCTTAGATGTGCGAATTGAAATAGGTATGCGTCATCCAGCGACTTTTCCTGTTGGATTGATTGTTGAATGCTATTGTCATCGAACCGAATCTTGCCGAATTACTTCTTTGGGTAAAATTACATTTGGAAAGTTGAATTCTCAATTTAAATTTGAGGAGGATCAATAAATGACTCAAATTCACAACCTCAATTTGCCAGTCTCTCCTCAACAAATCAAGGAGGTTAAAACAGGGGACTTAGTTTACATCTCGGGGATAATTTGTACTGGAAGGGATCATTTTCATAAAAGACTTTTAGAATATCATAAACATGGGAAGGATTTTCCCGCTTCCTTTTCTGATCTTAAAGGGGGAGCAATCTATCATATGGGGCCGATTGTTAAAGAAAATGAAAATGGTGGCTATTCTATCATCTCGGGTGGACCCACAACTAGTGCTCGCATGAATCCTTTTCAAACAGATGTTTGTCGACTTCTTTCGTGTAATATTGTAATAGGTAAAGGAGGAATGACAGATGTGGAATGGTCCAAAATACCTGCGATTTATTTGCAATATCCTGGTGGAGCTGGAGCGCTTGTCTCTAAATTTATCACTAAGGTAAAATCTGTTGAATGGCTCGATTTAGGATCACCTGAAGCGGCTTGGTTTTTAGAAGTATCAAAATTTGGACCATTAGTTGTAACCATAGATTCAAATGAAAATAGTTTATATGATAGGTAATAATTCCTCTTCAATCCAATCTGTAATGTTTTTTTTTGTCAACCTTCTATAGTTAAATATGCCATTTTCACCCGGGAAATTACCTACGGAATTTATGAAAAAATTATTGAAAATATGCAATTCTTCCGTCTCTATGAATGGAGTGGTGGTAGGGCCTCAATTGGGGCAAGATTTTGCTGCCATCGATATGGGGGATAGTTATTTGATTTCGAAGACAAATCCGGTGACTTTTGCATCTGATGAAATCGGTTACTATGCAGTAACCTTGAACGCAAACGATGTGGCAACTTCTGGAGCAATACCCAAATGGTTTAGTTCAACAATTTTTCTGCCGGAAAAGACGACAGATGAGGCCTTTTGTCTGCAAATTTTCCAAGATATAGCACATGAATGTCAAAAATGGGGAATATCCATAATTGGTGGACATACGGAAGTGACTTTTGGTTTGGATCGACCAATTATTGCTGGAAATATGCTTGGAATGGTAAATAAATCTTCCTTAGTAACAACAAAGGGTGCCCAACCTGGAGATGTTCTTATGATTACAAAAGGAATCGCTATTGAAGGTACGGCTATTATTGCAAGAGAAAAAGAAATGGCACTTCAGCAAAAAGGAATTCAGCAACGCATAATAGATGAAGGGAAAACATTTTTACATAATCCTGGAATTTCCATTGTGCAAGATGCACGCCTCCTCCACAAAAAATTTCCAATTACGGCTATGCATGGACCAACTGAAGGAGGGTTTGCCATGGGTGTTGCCGAAATGATTGGAAATTCACAATGTGGGGTAACTATTGAATTTGAGCAATTACCTATTCTACCTTGCACTCAAATTTTGTGCAATGCTTTTGATTTGGATCCGTTACGCACGATTGCTTCGGGTGCTTTACTGTTTACAATTGATCCAAAATATCAATCTGAAGTTATTGCATTTATGGCCAAAAATCATATTCAAACAACTTCTATAGGTGTAGTTACTAAAAATAAAGGAGAATATTTAGTAAAAAAAGGGGAAGATGAACCTTTCCCATTATGTTTTTCTACCCAAGATGAAATTACAAAAATTTTTTAAATTTTAAATTTATTATGCTATTTCCCTCAATTTTAATTTCGCTCGTTTCATGTTTTTAACATCATCAAAGGCTGCAAATCCAAAAATGGCTTGTTCTAATAGATTTTTTGCCTTTATTTTATCACCTGAATTGATAGCGATAGTTCCCAAATATAAATAACACAAAGGCATGAAAATCTCATTTGGTCCAAGTTCAATAGCTATTTCAAAGGATTTTTCAGCATATTTTTGATAATTTGGAATATGCATGCCCATGAACAATTCTCCTTGTCCAAAAAATTGTTCGGCGTCTGGAGTATAATTTTTTGTGTAAAATAAATATTCTTTTTGAATATCTTTATCTTTTTCTTCAACATACTTCTTGAAAAATTGCAAAGATGTGATCCTATCAACAAGAATTAAGATGTCTTTGGAGTAATTTGCGTGATAAATTTGTTTTATTAACTCTTTTAGGGTTTCTAGATAGGTTTCGGACTCAGATGATTTCTCATAAAACAGAAATGCTGGCAATAAATCTTGCAATGAATCACCTATAATGAACATGGCTTGATCCGGGATTCCCTTTAATTGCAATGCTTCAATTAAGATCATAATAACATCACCCAAATCATATTCTTGGCGCTCGGCAATTTTAAAGAAATCAAGTAATTTTGAGAAATCTTTAGGATCTAAGTGATGGTGTTGGAGTAACTGAATTGCTTTTCCTTTCTGAATCATTGACCTTCCAATTTCAAATAATGCTCGTGCTGCCACATCTTTACATAGAGGATTAGTATCTCCCATTAATGCTTGTTGAAGTAAAGCAATCGCGATACGTGAAGGGTGTTCAATTCCAATTAAGCCAAGAGATTCAAAAATAAGCATTAATTCTTGAGTTTGGGAGATGTGATCAATCCGGTAAAAGTGACGTATTAAATGGGTAACTACATCGCGTGGATTTTGGATTCCAATTTTTCCTAAAGCAAAAATTGCTCGAAATCGGCATTGAGGGTCATCATCTTCTAGCATCCAGATAACTCGAAATTCATCAATATCATATCCTTTTTCTGCGAGCAAACCTAACGCATTAATTGCTTCTTCTCGTATTGATGAAAGATGGTGCTTCATTAAAGAATAAATCGTTTCCAAATTGATTGATTCTTGATATGGGATGTAAGGTATAATATTCAAGCAATCTCTAATAATTTCATCGTTTTTTCCGTGTAATAACGGCTCAATCTCTGCAAAAATATCTCTTTTATACAATGGGGCGATTGATTTTAGAGCTTCACTTGCATTTTCTGCTTTTTTTCTATTCGAAGATAGCAGCACCTCCAAGTAAAGATCAAACAAGGGTTTTTTTTCTGGTTTCTTATATATTATTTCACTGGCAGGTTCTATCATCAAAAATTCTTGTATTGATTCAATTGCCATATCTCGGACATCTTCATCTGGGTCTTGGATTGATATAACAAACAAGTTTTGTAAAATTTCAAGATCTTTGGTTGCTAGCATATAATTACCCATTGTATCAGTCGTCACATACCGAATGAAATTTCTTGAATCTTCAAGGAATGGTTCTATTGCTTTTTTTGGGATTTTTTCTGGAGCGATATGGGCAATATGTCCTAAAATAACAATTGAATTTTGTAAAACATAATTTAAGATCTGTGTGTCTGTTCCTTCTTTCTGATAATTTAGAAAAGGAAGGATCCTATTGACTTCAATTTTATCAGCATGCCTGCAGCACAATTTTATCATAGCAGTCAAAACTTTTTCAATAAGATATGGATCTTCTCTATCATT
The DNA here is from genome assembly GCA_025839675.1 of Candidatus Lokiarchaeum ossiferum. GTDB lineage: Archaea > Asgardarchaeota > Lokiarchaeia > Sigyniarchaeales > Promethearchaeaceae > Lokiarchaeum > Lokiarchaeum ossiferum. Next base: position 1,707,591 of record CP104013.1, on the reverse strand, counting down.
TTCTAAAATTTGATAGAAATAGTCTAATACCGAGAGAGAATCTTCAAAACCAAAGTATAATTCTGAAATTGCTTGAATAGAAATCGTTTTTATTTCATGATCAGGACTATTCAAAAATGGGAGGAGCATATCTAAAACTTTTTTTGTATTCGCTTTAAATTTCCCAATGTGGGCAATAGCTTTCAAGATTTCTCGCTTAATATTTAATGGTGCTTCTATTAGTATCTTGAAAAGAGGAATTATTACTTCTTTTGGATATAATTGACCAATTCGCCCCAATATATCAATTGAATGGCGATTGATGGTCATATCTCGGTGTTTGGCTACACTGATTTTGATTTGGCTAATGAAAAAGGTAACTAATTCTATGGCTTGATTCTTCTTCTTACATGCTAGGATCACATATTGACTGGCTTTTTCTCGAATTTGTTCATTAATGTCAATATCTATATGACTATATTCCGGTTCCAGCATGATGGATTTGATCAGTATGGGAAAATTGATCTTTTTCTTCATATTTTTTGATTTATCTTGGTTATTATTCGAGATAGTTTCTAATCCAAAAATTAAATTTGGTAAATCTCCTGCTGCGTTATGCACGGCGGTTAATCGAATATCTGCTTGGTATTGTGCGTTTTTCTTGACAACATTCTTAATTGCATATATTAGAGTGACTGTATGTTGTATTATGAGTATCGGTAGCATAATATATGTCTTTTCAAGAAGCGTTTGTAAGCTTTGAAGTGGATGAGTTCCCCCTATATCTACAATAAAAATCCTTTCAATAATAGTTGGATTTAGCGTGATGAAATGAATCATAATATTCAAGCTAATGGCGATTACAATATATCCCGTAAAAACAAAATCAAGAGCTTTAGTTTTGCTTTTCTTTACCCAAAATCGGGTCACAAATCCACGAATTACAAATATAACTGCAATTAATGAGACAAGTCCGATGTCAATAGGAATAGTTCCAATATAAATTACTCCATTGCGTTGAATTTGACCCGATCTGATTAAAAGCATCATTGGTAAGATAATATTCCAAATCTCGAGTAAGAACGGAAACCACGCAAGAATAGGTTGGATTTTATTCATAGTTTTAGACATTTTGGTTGATTTTTTAGGTTGGATGAGAGAATTGCTCGACATATCAAACTCTGAAACATCTTTGTATGCATTTCCAAGGACATTTACCATCAAACCTGAAGCGGCATAATATGCTATAAAAAACAAGGGGAAGGATAAACTCCATAAAAATGCCACAGGCAAAATTTCAAGTTGGAAAATGAGAGTTATTAATACAATTGGGGTAATATAGGTCAAAACAAAAATTAAAAACGATACAAAATATGCTTTCTTCCCTTGAGCTTTGTCAATAAATTTCCGTTCTAAAAATTTATGATAGTCGGTGATAGCGTCAGATGTTGGTCGTCCTAAGAAAAAGATCTCCCAAATAGGATAAATGATCAGAATTAAAAGTTCTAAAATTAATAAATAACTCGCAATTGAATAGATAGGAGTGGGACTAAAAAAATTAACAAGTAAATTCAATCCAAAAATCGAAGACATACTTACCATTATGCCGAAGAATAAACAGACACTCCAATTTTTAATATTAAAGGTACTACCTCTAATGCGATTAACTTGTACCAAATTATTATGAGCATATGCAGATGCAAAATATAAGATTAGACCTCCCAAAATTAAATATAGGATATTGATTAAAATAGTGAGCCAGGTCACTTAGTTCGTTCCTCCTTTTTGAATCACGGTTTGGGCTTTTATCTCTTTGATTTTTTCCATAGATAGTATTTCTAAGGGATTCATCTCATTCACTTGAATGGATTGAACTCGAATTAGTAAATCATTTTCGTTCATTTCAATTATTTGTTTGGTAGATGTGATGTTTGCTTGAAGTAAGAGATTGCCAATGTATATATCAATTCCATCGATATCCAAGAGCTTTCGCAATTGAATAAATTCTTTTAGCTTGTTTTCTGAAAGTCCAATATTTTTTTGTAAATCTAAGTGGGGAAATTCTTTTAAATCACGCAATGTAACAATTTGATGCTTTTGAAAATTCGAAGAGTGATCTAAGGTAATCATGGGGAAGCAAACTAATGGAATGTTATCACCACTTTTTATCCTCTGGGTCATCATTTTTGCGTAGTTTATCCACGATTCAATTTGATGTAACGATGGCTGTTTTATTATTATGTGATAAGTGTTTTTATCGAGGTTTTGAAATTTGTAAAGAATACGAATTGATTGTCGGTGAGAAAGCTCTGTAACTGAATTAATCTTTGCAAAAAGTAAAAGTTCAGCATTTTTTATGGACATTGTTGGAATTCTCAATAAATCTGCGATTTCTAACCATTGTTCTATTCTTTCTTCTTCAATATTTGTTTTATCTACAATATATTCTAGTGGGATGGCCGTGAGTTCATCAATAGTTGTTATATTTAATTGATCCTTCAAAATTTTGGCATAAATATGACCTATGGTTTCAAATCCATCTAAAAAATATTTTACCATTGACTATATTTTGGATTTTTCAGCATAAAGGCATTTTGATAAGGGTGTAAAAAACTCAAATAAAAACTCTAACACTGAAAAATGATCTCAAAAGGAAATACTTTTTTTGTATTCGGTTTGGAAAGCATTAATTCAATTTTATCGCCATTCATAAGAGGAATTTCCCCTTTGTTCTTGATTTGTTGACGATTAATCCATGTTCCCCATCGACTTTGGTTATCTTCCAGATAAAATTTGCCTGCTGAATCTCGTCTAATCTTAAAATGTTCCTTAATTACTCGTGCGTGTTGTTTTTGAACTCTGGATATGGAATTCAGCCATTCAACATCAAATTGAGAAGGTGAAACCAACGGTAAAATTACATTTCTCCCAAAATGGAAATAGGAACTGGTTGTTGGGATTTTAATTTTTTGATTTATTTGAGGGAATATAAGAAATGCTTCATTGGAGATGGACGGAGCAGAAATGGGAGATCGCGCTTCTCCAACTTGAAAGGGGAAATTTCTAACTGGTTGAATTTTTGCAGGTTCCGGTGTGTGTGTCGGAGAAGGAAAAGCGGGAGTTTCATTACTTGATGGAAATGTCGTAGATTGAGTTACATGTTCAGAATTTGATGATTTTGTGCCTGTTCGGCTTGGGGGTTTATAATCTTTGATCGCTTTAAATGCTTCTTCACTCAGAGGACTTCCACAGAGTTCACAAATAACATCTTTTGCTTTGGTTCTGGACAAACTTATTTGCATTTGTTTACCACAATAGGGACATGAAATTGAGATTTCCATTTTCAAAATATTTTCCTTTTTTCCTTCCTAATCTAATTAGTGTTAAATCATCCTAAAAAATTTATTCTTGCTCAAAAATTAATGAGTAAAAGGAAAAAGAGAAATAAAGATAGAAAAAACGAAAAAGGAAAATTATCGTGCTTTTCTTTTTGTTGATACTTCCATATAATTAGCAAAAATAATTACACCAAAGCCAGCCACATTGTCTGCAATAGCAAAAGTGGATGCTTGTTCAGTCCATGAAAATGAAATTAAGTAGGCAATTCCAAATAAGACACTAAAGACCACAATTATCATTAAAACGGGCTTTACGTAAATATTGTTAATAAATCCCTTAAAACCTGGTTTTTGAGTAGTTTTTTTCTTGCTTTTCTTAGATACACTTTGATGGATTTTCCGAAAATCTACCACCGATGTGGTGGATTCGAATAAAACTATTAATGAGTAAAAGGTCGCTAAAATGATTCCAATTGGAATCAGAATAACAATTGGGCGAGATCCAATGTGCATCCCATATTGTCCAATTGCAATAAATATGATTTGGAGAAGTCCCATAATCCCGAGATAAATTAAGGCCAATCCAAAAGATTTGCCTCTGTTCCATTGAAGTTTCAAAACCATGAGGGTCTAAAGTGTCTAATAAATAAAAAAAAGTATGGATCTAACAGCTGATAAAAACGTGATCAATCTCAATTAATTAATTTTTGCTGCGATTTGAATGGCTTTTCTAATATAAAATCTGATGGCAAAAAGAATTGCATCTCTTCCAACTCCATCAAGCAAATTATTATCAAAATCCATGGTTTGGATGAATATTCCGATTTTTAACTTCTTCTTTTCGACAATATCACGTGCCCGAATTCGAACTTTAACTATTGCCAAAGGTTCATTTAATGAAATCTCTACATCCCAAATCTTTCCATTTGATACGATATTCTCTTTTTCCTCCACATGGATGGTTCCTTTTGCAAAAAAGTGTCGTTTTAGTAGCCCTGAAGAGTCCAAAATGATATCATCATCAATTTCAAATTGAAAACCTGTAGTGTTTAGTTTTTCAAACATTTTTGCTTTGATGGGAATTAATGGTTTCCAAAATTCTGTTTCAAAAATTTTATCTGCATAATTTGCAAGAACTTGATTTTGAATTTCATCTACTACCGACAATAAAGGTTTTGATGCGGAAGAGTTACTAGCCATTAAATAAATTTCATGAAGAATCTCATAATAAATTTAGGAACTTGATGATTTCTTTCAATATAGCTAAAAGAGCTACTTGTTTGAAAAAAAGTTTATTGATTACAAATGCCAAACCTACTTTATATTTATACTAAGTCAAGTGATTATATGCAGAAGGATTATGAATTTTTTGATATCAAGAGTTGTTTTTTCCTTCACAGTCCAGATCTTATTCCTTATAGTATTTTATCTTTTTTTGAATCGCATGGAGGATATAAAAGTCTTACACAGATTGCAGAATCATTTCAACATAATTCTGAAATTGATAATGGCTCAAATTCTGTATATTTGCAGAAAATAAAGCAAGATATTGTAAAAGACGGATCAATTCTTACATTTTGTCAAATGTTAGTAGATCTTCATGGGATTAATAATCCTTTGATAATAGATTTATCGGATTGCCCATCTGAAATCTCCCCTTTCTTGTACTACATGTTATTGAATTCAAAAAATTCTGGGATAACAGCCATAGTTTGGAATCGAACGATAACTAAACCTCAAAAAATTCCGCTATTTATCTTAGAACCCGCTGCGAAATCGTTTGCTCGTCTTATTGCCTTGGGATATCAAACCATTCCAGCAATTCAATGTGCCTATGTCTCCCGAAAAATTCAAACGGGTCAATCATGGAAGCATAAAGAAAAAATATCTCAACCTACAGTGTCTAAATATCTATCAATATTAAAAAAACGAGGAGTTATTACTTCTCATTTTGAAAAAAAGAAAAAGATTTTTACAATTGCACCAGAATTCAGCCATTTATTCTAAATCCTTAATTGACATTGAATTCATGGGAATAGTAATTGTATCTGGGGTGACATGAATTATAAATTGTAATTCTCCCAAATATTGGCTCAGTTTATATAAAATTGGATGCAAACTATTTTCGTTCTCCCGTTTTCCATCTTGAATTATTTGATTTAAATGAGATAAATGAGCCAAGTCTTTTTCCCAATCAATAAAAAGTTGCTCAATGGAGGGAAAATATTGGAGAAGATCTTTGCGCTTTAGTAATGTAAAAGGAATTGAAGTGGTCAGCATAAATAATCGCTTTCCTCCTCGAACGTTGTCTGGGTTATTTATCTGAAATAATCGATTGAAAGAAAGTGAATTCGCAAAAATATGACAAAAAAAGTCTCCTGGTTTATGGAAATCGAAGTATTCGGAGATAAATTGATTCAATCGACCTTCATTGTACCAAGGAAGACCAGTTATAACACGAGGCCCAATTATCAAATCAAAGAAAGATAAAGTTATCTCAACCATATCCTGTTTTAAAAAATCAATTTCCATAATATTTCAAGTAAAAAAAATTATTTTTGTATTTGTAGTTATTGTTTAAAAATAATTTTGACAAACAAAAAGGATGAGGGATTAAAAAAAAGCGTCTGATTTATTTGAGTCTAATTTTTGGAATATTTCTTCTTTCCTTTAAAGGAAGTACTTTTTTGTGGTCGTTTTCCAGCAACATATCGTTTACCCGCTCCTTTGTTAGATCCTCCTGGCTTCGGAAACACTTTGGATTTTCGCCATAAGTTTAAAATGCCTTTATGAAAAATCTCCAAAATGATATCGCCAATGTCTTCTTCAACAAGCCCTTTCCAATCTAGTGATTCTTCCGCCCAATCGTGAATGATACTCGAAGTACGGTAATTAGCTTTTTCAAATGTGACATTTTCTCTTTGGTCTGCATTGGTGAGTACACCTTGTTTTGGATCTCCGTGTGTGTATGTCTTAGGAGGGCAGCGAGGTAAATCTTCTAGATCTATTTCTTCCGTTTGTCCAGGGATAACAAATTTTGTGAATTGTGGAAAATCATAAGGGTAAGAACGGCATTGAATTGGGCGCTGTTTGTAAATTGAACAATGTCCAGTTCCTTGTTTTGGATTGGTATTATAATAGACACAAAAATCCGATTTTTCATCGAAAGATGGATTAAGAACTTTCAATTGATCTAGGATTGCTTGTAAAGTCTGAACGATTGTTTTATCCTTAATCTTTTTCATTATTTCTCGATATTGGTTCGTTAAATTTTTTTGGGAGGGTAATCCTAACCCTGTTATTCCATCCAGATCTTGAACTGGTAATAAGGCACATAAATATAAAGGTATCCATTTTTCTGTTTCATATTCATTTAACCATTTTACCATATCGGAGGGGTACACCCATACATCATGTTGTTCAAAATTGCAACATTTTCCGCAATCATTACATTTAAAGGTCACCTGAGCATCCGGAAATGGTTGCACATAGTTATTTTCTTCCCATTCTTCCAAAACTTCTCCATATACTGCCATCATGGCATCAAGCCATCCATTAAAATAGTCCCTAATTTCTTCGTTTTCCGATAAACTCATTTTTATCCTCTTAAAGTATTCGTTTGCAAATAATAGTATGGCCCGCTTTTACTTTATCCCCTATTTGGGACATTATTTCATAGTGGGTACCTGGTAAAGTGATTCTTACAGTACTACCGAAGGCAATAACTCCTATTCGTTGTCCTTCTGTTATCTGATCGCCGGGCTTAACAAAGGGTTTGGCCCGTCGAAAAAAAGCACCACATATTAAGTAGTATTCAAAATAATTTCCCTCCAGATCACGCATCTGGATAATTGCTCGAGCATTTTTTCGAATTGCTTGGGATTCAGATCCAACTGTCTTTTTAAAAAAATATACCCAATGATGACGTCCTCCTTTGCGAATCACTTTTGTAACCATCCCCGAAAGATGGGCTCGAGTTACATGCACATTATTATAATGCATTTCAACATAAATCGCTGTATCTCCTGCTTCTTCTTCTATAGCAATTAAATTCCCATCTGCAGGACATAAAATGGTTTTTCCTGGAACATGGTTTGGATGGGGGGTTCTTTCTGGATCACGGAAAAAAGAAGCCAATAATAGTATTCCAGAAACTGTTGGAAAGGTAATCACAAAAAAATATGCCCAAGGATTATATTTTGTTGGAAGAGAATAAATATGCCATGCTATATCTGCAATAATGCACGGGGTTATCCAAAACCACATTTCTTTGGCAAATTTCATTACCTTATTTAATGAATGGGAATCAAAAAATTTTGTGTTTAGCTAGATTTTTTTTTCTTCTTCTCCCACTGTTCCGCCAACAAGCTGTAACAAAAGACATCTCGAAACTTTTCTTCCTTTAGAACAAATTGTCGATTTAACCCTTCACGTTGGAAATCCATTTTTTCAAAAAGGGCTATAGATCGTTGATTAGTAGTAAAAATATGACATTGTAATCGATTAATGAACAAATCTCCAAACGCGTGATCAGTGATTAGATGAAGTGCTTCGCTTCCATATCCACGTTTCCAATAAGAATTTCCTATCCAAATCCCAATTTCTCCCCGTTTGTGGGAAAATGATATATTATAGATGCTTATTTGTCCTACAATCATTTGAGTTTTGTTTTCTATAATTGTATACGTAAAATCTTGATTCATTTTCCATTGATTTGTTATGAAAATAATGTATCGGCGAAATTCTTCGATGTCATCTATATTGATAGTTAGATTATCCATTACTCCTGGTGAAACTACTTGTTCATATAATCCCCGTGTATGTTCGATCCCCGTTTTTTTTAAGATGATATTCTCCCCTAAAATGGCGTGTTTCTTCCGATAACTTTTTCGGGTAAGATTTCTTCGGATTCCCATTGATATACCTTACTTTGTTTTAATGCTAAATTAAAATTTGGATTCGGGGTAAATTTATTTATTTGATATCTGCAATTAAATAATCCAATGGAAGATCAGTTTGAAAATTATTTCAATTCGAATCAAAAAAAAGCCCTTTTTAGGAAAATTCTTCCAGAATGGGGCAATTACGGAATATTATTTATGCTTGCTGCCGGTGTTTTTTTTCTGTCTTCTTTGAATCGCTTGACTCCTCTTCTTATGCTAAGTTTTCTCCTCTTTCATTTCTTTATTTGTGGCTTAACTCGTTTCAATGAGCACGAAGCTCACCCTATTTGGCATTTTAATCGAGGAAATCAGGGTCTCCTTATTTTTTCCATCGGTTTGGTGTCTTTGGGCTATTTTATTACTTATTTTTTAGATAATGGATCGGGAACTGTCTTAGATGCTAATATTCGGGCGAATTTAGTTGTGAAATATTCTTATGTTATGGTGTTGTGGGCAATTGTTGCAAGTATTTCACCCTTGGGAATTTATTTTGTAGTTTCGAGTGTTGTTTTGTGGTTCCCTTTTCTAGTCCGCATGATTTCATCCATAAACACTCCATTTATGCTTTATATTAATGTTATAGTGGTTGCTTTTCTATCCCTTGGAGTCTGGATTACGCAATGTGTTTTTCTCTACAAAAGTATTTTTAATCGAGAAGATCATGGACCGAATAATCAAAAATTTCATCAATACGGTATTTTACTGGGAAATCTGGGCTCATTGATTTCAGTTTGTTTGATAATCCTTGAAAATTTTTTGTGGAGCTTCATTGAAAGCTGGTTAATCCATGTTTGATTGTAAAACGATCGTATGATATTCACCCCTTATATTTTTTTTTATAACAATCGTGTTGTGGTGCCCGTCTCTATAAAAGGATTTATAAATAACTCACCACTTTTAAAGAATAGTATTTAAATAAAAAAAAGCGAAAAAGTGATTTTTATAATGTCAGAAGAAGAAAAATTTACATATAAGATAGAAAACGTTGTTGCAACTGTAACTGTTGATATTGACGAAAAAATGGACTTAAATATTATTGCCCGAAAGTACTCTGATGTCGAATATAATCCAGAACGATTCCCTGGGTTAGTCATGCGAATCATGGAACCTAAAGCAACCATTTTGGTCTTTTCTACTGGAAAAATGGTCGTTACTGGTATGAGACGAGCCGATGAAGCAGAAACCGTTGTAAATGATGTAATTAAGAGAATTTCTAAATGCAAAATCAATATTTCCAATCCTGAAATTATTATTCAAAACATCGTAGCTAGTGGAGATCTTAAATGTTCTATTGATTTAAACATGGCTGCCGTAGTTATGGAATACAGCATGTATGAACCAGAAGTTTTTCCGGGCTTAATTTATCGGATGCAACAACCAAAAACAGTGTTTCTTATCTTTTCCACAGGACGAATTGTGTGTACTGGAGGAAAAACCAAAGAAATTGTTCGGGAAGCATGTGAAAAATTATATTATGCAGTCCGCGAATACGATGTTGCTCGAGAACCTGGTGAGGAACCAACTTTTGAAGAAGAAGAAGAAATGTCTTTTCTCTAATTTTCTTTTTTTTCAATTTCAATTTTCTTTTTCTTGTTTACCATTTTGTCCTTCATTTAATCAAAAATCATAAATCTTTTCAAGCGAAAAATGTCATTTAAAACTAGTGAATTTTGATAGCCTTAATCTTTTGAAGGAACATATAATCGGTGAGATTCTTTCCCTCCTAAATGCAAAAAATTTTTGTTTCCCTGAAGAATTGAAGTTTGAATTTGATTTTACTGATGAATATTCCCTATCCCATCTCGAAAGTAAAATCTTACAGGCAGCAAATCTTGGGTTATTTGAAAATGCCCTCAAAGCATTTAGCTTGTCAAAATTTCAGTTGGCAGATCCGTTAAAAATAGGGACTACTGATCCTTTAGTATCTTTTATAATGGTTCTCCTCGAAAATTCTGAAAATTATGTTTCATTTTTAGGTGATGCGCGGGAAATTGAAGGACTAAATCTGCAATTGATTCAAAATTATTATCATTATCAACTTAAATATCAATTTCGTTTAAAATGGAATTTTAGTGAGCAAAACTTCACAGTGAATCCTCACAAAACTAATCGCAAACATAAAGAAAAAGGTATTTTTTATACAGCTGATTCCCTCTGTGAAAAAATGGTTAATGAAACTTTAGGAACATTTTTGGATGATAAATTGCGACGTCTTTCTAATATTTTATCAAAAACTAAAGGAATTTCCCCTCTTGTATCCAATTCACCTCCAATAAATGCAATATCTTCATTGTTGGATGATGTTTCTTCAATCACAATCTGTGATCCTTCTATGGGTACAGGTGCTTTTTTACGGGCGAGTTTTACCTATCTTTGCAATCGTAGACATGAGTTTTGTACACTTCTTGATAAAAATTTGAATCTTACTAGCAATTTATCTGATAATTCTTCTTTAACGATGTTTTTTGATACGCAACTAAGTTATAAAAAGTGGGAACGGCATATTCTTACTCACATGCTTTATGGGGTTGATTTAGATGGGTTTGCTCAACAGCTTGCCTCAAAAATTCTTGTTCTCTCTTCCAAACAATTTTATCCTGATTTATTACGGGATTTTACTCCTTTAAATTTAAATTTCCGTTATGGAGATGCGGTAATTTCTCCCACAATTTCTCCTGCTTTCATTTCTTCTATCCAACCATTCAAATTTGATATAGAACAGTTAGTTATTCTACGGGAGAAATCTCGGTTAAGTACCAACTCAAAACAAATCATGTCTGCATTAAAGCAACTTTCTCTCCTCAAAGAGCAAATCTTGGCTCAATATTATGCAGAAATGCCAACTCCCTATCATGATATTTATATGCAAAATTCGTTTTCATGGATATTAGAGTTTCCTGAAATTTTTAGCCGAACCCTATTTGATATTACTGAAAAACATAATGGATTTGATATCATTCTAAATAATCCACCATGGGAAATGAATCAAATCAATGACAATGAGTTTTTTAATTCATATTATCCTAATTTTGCTGATTTAGCGGTAGTTCAAAAAAAGAAAAAGAAGCTTCAATTATTAAATAATGAACTTATCTCGAAAAATTATTTTCAATATATCCAGCTCATCAAATCAAAGAATGATTATTGGAAACATTTTTTTCATCTTCAAGGGGAGAACAAACTAAATCTCTACAAACTGTTTCTGGAACGGATCCTCTCTTTAGGTAATTCCTCTGGATATTGTTCTATCATTATTCCTGCTGGGTTATTGGGTGAAGAACGTGCAAATCGGTTACGTATTGAATTGGTGGAACGAACTCAAATCTTACATATCACTTTAAGCTATACAGGAAAAGATTTTTTCCCAAATATTGCTGCTGGAATGCCCTTGATTGTCCTCACTTTCCACAATTCTGGTCCCACTACTAATCTCAAATTTGCATTTTTCAATGCAAGGAATCTTCATAATGATGATCATGTATCACTTTCCCTCAAGTTTCTGCAACAAATATCTCCCAATTTTCACAATACCCAGAAGTTTCTTGAAAATTCATTCGCCATTCCTCTCATAACTCATCATGATGAGAAAGATCTCATTATGCTTCTTCACCAATATCCCACTCTTGCTAAGGGATGGGGGTTCGATACCAAAAGGGAACTCAATCGAACCGATGATGAAAAAAATGGAGTCATCCAACAGGAACCTTCTCTTATTCCTGTTTTGGAAGGAAAATATCTTGTACATTATGGCTATTCTATAAGTGCTGTGAAATATTTTATTGCTCCTAAAATTGATTATAAAGAATATAAGCCTATTTTTCAATATGAACGGATAGTTTGGCGGAATGTCTCAAATATTCAATTGCGAAGGCGATTGTTTTTTGCTATCATCCCTTCTGGGATAGCCACGGTGAATTCTCTGAATTATATAACTCCATATCGAATTCTGCGCAATGGTCATTCTGAAGAAAAAAAAATCATATCTCGATCCGAAATGTTCTATTTATTAGGCTTGCTTGGTTCTCTCGTCGCCGAGTATTGGATCCGTCTTTTTAGTACTAATAATAATGTCAATCAATATCTTGTGAAAAGTATTCCTCTTCCCTTTTACGAGTCTTCGAATCCTCTGCATGAAGAATTGATTTTTCAAGTCACCCAATTTCAAAATAAATCAGCAAGATGGGCCGATCAGATGGTTCAGCTTGGTCGCGATTATCGCCAAAAAAATCTACTTGAACAACAATATTGGGCCGATTTAGCACAAATTGATGCGTTGGTGTTTAAGATTTATTGTTTGAATATAAAGCAAATAAAACAAATCTTTGATCGATTTCCCAAAATTGCCATGGTTTACAAAAAATTGGTGATTCAATACTTTCAAAACCTCTAATTGAAGAAAATTGTAATAGGAAATTTAAATTCTAACAATTCTTTGATAAATTGCAATATAATTGTAAAGTATTTGTATGGTGCGAGGGATGGCAACAGGAATTGTAAAATGGTTTAATTATAAGAAAGGTTATGGGTTTATTTCTCTTATTGATGATTCTGAGAACGCAAAAGATGTATTTGTCCATTTTTCTGCAATAGTTGGAGAATCAGATCAATTCAAAACGTTACATCAAGAAGATAAAGTAACTTTTGAGATTGTCGATGGAGATAAAGGACTAGTGGCCCAAAATGTCGTTGTGATTGAAGCGGCCCCAAAACCCGTAAAAAAAAACAAAAGCGAATCAGTTGAAGCGTTATAATCGCGATATTTTTTCTCGGTCATTTTTTCTTTTTGAACACTTCTAAAAATTGATTCCATCCAAATTCGTTTATTTAAATTTTCAAGACGAATTTGGGCCAAAGTTTGGCTTCAATCGTTCCTAAGTTCAGATCTTCGATTCGTTTGATAATTTTTTTGCCTCGATAGAGAAACTGAGTGGCTGTCACATCGGAAAAGATATATGTTCCATCTTCTACCTCCTGTTCACATACAAAGAATCTTTCTCCATCAATTTCAAGAACTTCCCTAACCTGATTAATATGGGGTAGTTTGTATCCTCCTCCATGCGGAAGGACATTTAAGTTCTTTAAATTTTTGAGAACGCCTAATTTTTTAGCTCGATTTTCAAATCCAAGATCATCAATTTGTTCATCGGTTAAATTAGGGAGAGCAGTTATTAAATACGAAGGTAGATCAGATCGAAGGGCGACTGGAAACAATTTACTTTTTTCTTCTGTGATATGTTGAGCACCCAATAGTATTTCTCCATAGGACAGGAGTCCTTGATGAACTGGGTTCGAAAGAGTTTCAAATTTTCCAAAAAGAATCTCCGCTGCCATCACTCGTTTTTTGGCGGCTAGTTCCTTTGCGTACTGATAAAAGTGGTAATATTGTTTTGCATTTCTCCCTTCTAGGTAGAAAATGTTACCAAAAGGTGTCTTGATTGATTGGGACATATCACGTAATTCGGGTGATTGATCGTAATATAATCCTGGTCCTTTTTCCGTAGCTTTTCGCAATTCGGGGACAGAACCGTGAATAATGAACATATAGGGGGGTAGATGTAAATCACTTTTGATTGCAAGCTTTGTCTCAAACACATCGATGAAATGGTTGCTTTTCTTATAGTCCCATTCGAGCTTTATATTATCCAGATATATCTCTGAATCCAACACTTTATTGATATTTTTAATTATTTGATCGGGTTTTGGAAGGTTTTCCAAACCACCCACCAGCATTCCACACGCGTTGGGTTTCGTATCGACGAAAATCAATGGGTCATTTGGATCTCCAGTCGTTAATTTACCTCCATAACCATATCCCGAAGACCACCTCCTGGAATTACGAGAAATCGTTTCATCGGGAGTCGATATAAATGTTGCATTCGGGGATATACCTAACTTGTGCTGTGCATAGTGTATCTTTGCCAATCCATAAGTAAAATTGGCCCGACATAGGCTTGCTGCTCCATCATCCACACCCAGTGAAAAATAGTGTTTTCTCGCATTGAGAAGCAAATCAGTTTTATTCATATAGGAAATGGCTTGCATAACACATTTATGTTACTCTACTGATAAAAATCTACTTGAATTATTTGAGATCCTTGCTTATGTGTAAGTATACATCGTTATGAAGTCGTTGTAATTAACTAATTTCCACTGGAAAGGAAGAATTATCAAATCATTATTCGTTATTTATAAAAATGTTTTTGGAAATCAACATCAGAATATTTCATTTTTTTTTGGGAATTTAGATCAGAAAACTTCCAAATTTCATAAAATGATGATTGGGAACCCTATTGAAGTTTTTTTGGAAAAATAAATAAAAATAATCCATTTTTCATATCAATGGTACATCGGGAAACTGAGTCTCAATTCAATTAATTTTAATTCTGCTGGTTTTTAAAAAAACACACTTCTGTATAACTGGTTAGGAAAAAAAGATAAAAATTCCAACTTCTCTCTCAACGTTATTTTACACATGGATATCGACCAAAATCCCTCGATTTTTATATATTATATTTATATTTGCAAAATTGTCAATTTAGTTAGAAACATTCCAATAATTACCTCTGGCCTTAGAAATCTTCTCGAACTAAATAATAAATGAATGGGGTCTTCTCACTATATCAAATAATTTGCGTGAAACAAGTACATGATACTTACCTCTAATAATACAAGTGAATTAAATTTGGATGACGATGCTGAAAATACTCAAAACTATGCCAGTATTCAGTCTGAAGCCCTCGTAAGTTATGAAGACCCTCATAATTTATTTAGTTCTCACCTCAGCTCCTTAATTACGGAATTCGGTCATAAATCTGGACTCATCTACTACACGAATCCCAAAATTTATCAAGATGAAACTATTGTTGCTGATGGTTTGATTTTAAACGATACACAATTTTTACAATATCGATTAACAAGTCAAGGTGATGGTAAAAACCTGGCTGCGCAATTCGATATTGATGCTGGAAAAATAGCACATGTCAAAGCCCTCCAATTTATCTATACAACTGATCTATCTTGGGAAAAATTGATAGAAATAAGTCTAAAATATCAAAGAATGGATGTAATGCTGTTTATTGTCGGTTTATCCTGGCCCCTTCAATCTGAGCAATTTATTTCCCTTCCCCAAGACAATCAAATCGAATTTCCTGAAAATATCAGAATCATTAGACATAATCTCTTTGCTGATTTAGTTGGATTAGAAGATAATTACAAGATGCAATATAATTTGATTATTCATTACTGCCAATCTAACAATATCAAAGCCTTAAAACAAATTCTTCATTCACTAAACAATCCTCTTTACACTAATATTAATCTAAAAGATGCTCTCAAACGAAAAGGATTGATAAAGAATAAAATTCAAGAATTCTTCACATCTGGTGATAATAAACCTGACGTCAGGGAAATAATCATTACTGTGAAGTGTCCAACCTGTCAGATGACAAAAAAAATTGGCTTTCCAATAAATCTCATTAATAAATCCAAACCTCTGAATACTATTTCGATCCCCGCACAATTGGTTTGTGATCATCACTTTCAAGCCTTTGTGGATCAAAATTTAAAAGTTCGCGGTTATCAGAAGGTCGATGTCGTTTTAGAATAGCTGATATCATGATTTTTACGAGTTAATAATTATTAACAAAAAGAGAATCGAACAGAAATATATAATTTTCACCCCAAAATCTATGATTGCCAGATTAGTCATTTCTAAATTTTGAGTTTGCATTTAAAAAAAAGGATAAAAAGAGTTCTAACGATACTTTTTAAAAAAGCATCTTTAAAAATTTGTATATTTAACTGTCTTCTTTGTGTTTTAGCGAAATTTGAGTTGTTTCGAGCAAATCAAAATATAGTTTTTTAAAAAATCTTAATTCTCGTTCTAGCTCCGCTATTCGTCGATCTTTCAAATCTTCAGACTCTGCAAAGTTTTGCATCTTTACTAGAGTAGTATTTGACATACCAGAGCCAAATTTGAGTTTCAATTTTTCTTGAATTTCATTATAGGGTATGTTTTTATCGAGTAATAATTGCGCAAATTGTAGTTTTTCTAGGCTTGATTTGGGCATTTATTCATCAATCTCCGTTTGGTTAGGATTATTTTGTGACTTAATTTGAAAAATTGTGTTGTTATGAGTAGAAAGTAATGACGCTTCTCGATAATCATTGTATTCATGATTAGTTTTCATCTTTGCTTGAATAATGGCAAAAATTGAACCTCCTCCAATCAAAGTTAGTAAAAAATAAAAACTTAAATTAAGAAATATTGAGGATGTGTTTCTAGTTGAAGCTGCGAGTGTTCTTAACCAAAAATAATAATCCACCCCTTGTTCACCATTTGTAAGTCCATAAAGTGTAATAGTTCTCAATATTATTGATATGCCCAAATAAATCAGTATGAGATGTATAACGGCCATGGTTTTAATATTTTTTTTTTGTTCTGTTGTTTTTTTAGAACCTAATCTATTTAAGCTGTATTTCCATTTTTGAGTGATTCGTTTAAAATGAACCGATAAACTTGCATTATTTATCAGATTTGGAGAAAATTTGAAGGCTGAGAATATCTCATCGCGAACTCGGGATCTCGTTTTGAAAGTTTGGAACAAATTATGAATTTCAATCACACTTAAGATGATTGTTAAAAAGACTAAAAGAGCAAAAACTAAATAAAAATATGTCGTTTTAACAACAAATTGAGTATAATATTTTTTTTGAAGGGTAAAATACATAAAACAATCCGCAATTAGACCCAAAAAGAAAAATGAATAAGCTAAAAAACGTTTTTGTTTTTGAGGTGTGTGAGACAGAATTTGAAAGGTTGAAATCAAAAGATATCCCCACAATATTCGAAAAATGTAATATAGGGGAGAATATGAGTTGAAAATTGGTGTGATGGAAATGAATAAATAAAGAATCATCCCCATAATGTTCCAACTTAAATTTTGTTTTTGAATTTCCATTATTACATTTTAATGATAACACCTTTAAATATATTATCATTTTATGATAATTTGGATAATGTGAGATTTTGATTTTTTTATACTGTGATTAAACTATTGATCAAAATTTGAAAATTCGCGTGTATTAGAATGTTAATGTTGTTTTAGAGAAAATATATTAGTGATTTTTGATAGATTATCAATAACTGGCAAATTTAAAATGAATTGGACCAAAAAATGATTTCTATATCAAATAAAGGCTTTCTGAGATTAGTGATAATGTCAATTTTAGTCAATATTCAAAAAAATAAAAACAATCATACTTCTCTCGATTTTTTTTTTCTTATGTTGAAATTGGTATCAGATAGTTCATTTTTTTAATTGAATTGTTCAATAAATTTTTTATATTATGGAATGATATTTACATTAGGCAAAAATATGCACTCGTTGTATAGCGGTTAGTATCTCAGCCTGCCACGTTGGGGAGCCGGGTTCAAATCCCGGCGAGTGCACCATTTTAATTTCCCGTGTGAGTCATTTTTCTAAATTTGTTCTTCTAAATTATTGAATGTCAAAATTATCAAAATCAAACTAAAGTATGGTTCTATTAAAGATGTATTGATAATTAATTGTTCAAGTATTAAATTTCCCATCAACTTCGGTTTACTGGTAATATATTTATTTAATATTTTCACATCCATTAATAACAAAATGAAGGATCCACCAACAGGCTAAATTTTCCTTTTTATTTTTTCTTTATATTCTCATCTAATTGATATGATCCAGAGTCATACTTCATGGCGACTTTTCGCGCTTCTTCGAGTCGCTTGGGTCTTAAAAATTTAATTAAGAATAAAGGGATCCCAATAAAATTAATTAATACTAGAATCCCTTCCAAAATGTTCCCATTTAGAAAAAGAAATATTGATCCTAAAAGGCAAACACATGGAATGGGTATTAATTTAAACAAATCCATCTCCTTATTTTTAAGATATTGATAATAGCAAGGATAACAATAGGTCTTGTCTCGAAATTCTGGGTCCTTAATCACTTTCACACAATCATGACAAAGATTTTTTCCACATTTTTCGCAAAGAAATTTTCTTTGAGTATTGTGATAAAAACAATTTTGAATTTTTTGAAGTTCCATGGTAAAAATTAGTATTTATCCAAAATGTTTTCTTTGAAAAAGAAGGGAAGGTGTATGGATGGCCCAAAAATATTGGGCTAAATTTATTTGGATAAGTGTGTTGAATTTATATGTTGGAAATTTGTTAGGCGATTGTGTGAAGATCCATATGGACCAGAAAATCACGTGGAAACGATTTTTGTGGATTGTGTTTATAATAGGGCAGATCAATTTCTATGTGCCCAAAACAAATTATGATCTTGAAACTGTAGATGCGGAATCGTCCAAAACAATCTTGAATATTAATCCGAAAAAAATTTATTCTAATGAAAATGAGACTTCTGATGCAAATTTTGACCTTATAGAAAATAATACCGTGGGATTTCGGGTCCTTACTCCAAATAATAAAACATTTTTCCGGTCATTTCCATCCCTCCAATTGGAAATTTTAAATACGACAGTGATCGAATCAAATGAGGGTTACTGGTGGAGAATCTCCAACATTTCTGATGAAGTGGATTTGGATTCATTAGATCCCTTTAATCCCTTGAATTCAAATATGGTCTCAACATTATTCAATATCACGCTAAAAGAGAAATGGGATCAAACAAATGAAACAATTCCCATTTTTGTCCAATTTTTTATTAAAATCAATAGTTCTGTTAATTATACTTATTCCCTTAATATAACAAAAGATCTTCATGCTCCGACATTTGATTTGGGATTTCAACTCACTCAGAATGGACAACTTATTAAATATCATGATAACCCCTTTTATTTTACTGAAAGCCCATTAGTCTATTTGTGGATTACAGATAACGTTGCTAATGATGTTGAAGTCTATTTTACAGTAAATAATCGAAAGTATAGTGATTTTGGGTACGCAAACAATCCAACGACATATTTTTTCAATGGGACAATGTCTTCCATTATTCTCCAAGATTTCCAAAATATGCCAGAAGGTCAAAATGTCATCTATATTTACGTAAATGATACAGCAGGCAATCCAACATCTTCCTATGAAATTACTTTTATCAAAGATACTATTCCACCTGCGTTTGAAAGCGGTGATCCAAATACATTTTGGGCACAAAACGGTAATGTTTCACTTAAATCCGTTTATAATCCGATATATGATGCTTATGAATTTGATGAACAGCCAACATTATATTTCAGCTTTAAGGATGACGATATTTCAAATTTTAAAATATACGTAAATTTGACGCGGAATCACCGAAGCATTCATTCCGATTTTGTAGATATGGAGGATCCAACAATTGATTATATTTCATTAATCCCCATTCAACGTTCTAAGGGAGAATTTTATGTGGTATTTCCAGATCAAATATGGGAAGCGATGAAATTCAACGATTTACTACTTCGCATCGAATTGGAAGATCGAGCCGGGAATATTGGTTCTTTTACTTTGAAAATCACTCGAATTGCATCTCTATCTGCTCAACTTAACTATTTCATTGCTTTTTTAGTTTTATTAGGTATTATTGTAATTACTATTGTGTTTACTTTTCTTTATTCTCCGATTTATGATCGGTTATGGAAACGCCATAATCCTCTTGAAAAAGATTTGCAAACTCTTGATCCAGAGTTATTGGATGTTGTCCTTCCTCCAATCGATGCTGTTAAATCACATCGTCTCTTAGAATTTTCTCAATTGAATGCAAATAATTTGCAAGTCCAAGGTGCAATTCCTCCTGATGTGGAAGAAATTTTAACTTCTCCCATGCAAATAGTCGATTTAGATGAAATCCGTATGTTATTGACGAAATTTAAGATGGATTCCCTGCAGCAAGAAGAATTTATTCGGGAAATGGTGGCGTTATCTCCCGCTGAACGGTTTGAGTTCATACAGAATTTCATGAGTACAGATGAAGATGATTTTGAAGATATTTCCGATGATGACGATTTTTTTTAGAACTTCAGATATCAAATTCATTACCTCATCTTGAAAAAATGAGTTAAGAAATTTTCTATAAATTTTTAATAATAGAGGTTTTATAGTTACATTATAGTAGGATCGTGTGGAATTTTTATGAAATTTGAACCCCTGTCAGAAATTGAAATCAATGCCTATAAGGTCATGCAAAAATATATGAAAAAATTGAAGCATTTCGATCTAAATACGATTCTACCAATATGTTATAGGATTCTGGGCAGCAAATATTCTGAAACTGAGATTACTAAAGCGGTTAATACTCTGATTCAAAAACGATATTTTATTCAGGGGACTTCACTCACTAAAGATGAAATTTCTTCAAATCGAGTACGTCAAAAGATTTTACATTTTATTCAAAGAAATCCTGGAGCTTATAATCGATTGATTCGCCGAGAATTAAATTTGGGCTCCAATGAATTCAATTGGCACATGGGAATGTTAGAAAAATTTGGTTTTACCAAGAAAATTCAGTACAATCGAAGTTTTGGCTATTTTGAAAATAAAACCTACATGAATCATGAATTTGACTTATTTTTATTACAAAATGACAAAATTAAGCTCATTATTGACTTCTTAAAGGATCATAATGCAACTTTGAGTCAAGTCGCTAAAACATTGGATATGCATTATAGTACCGTCCAAAAACATTTACAGATTTTGGAGGAACGGAGTCTTGTTTTAACAGAATTGACTAATAATGGTAAACATAAGTATTATACAGTGAACGATGATTTATTGATTAAGTTGCAGAAGATCATTAATGGGCAAGTTTTTATTGAGTTTGCTTAATGGGAAAAAGGGATAAAGTCACATCATTTTATTGTTATGAATTGGAACCGCTTCCGTTGTTAGATGAAAGGAAAGAAAAAAATTTTTTTACTTATTGGGTTAAATTGATTTTTCATAATTGTCAATGAGATGTTTTTGATCTTTGGAAAGATCACTATATTTTGGAATTGTAATCTTAATATTAATGAAATGATTACCTCGGGTTTTTCCACGCGTGTTTAAATCTGGAATACCTTTGTTGCGTAAGCGCATCGTAGTTTCAGGTTGGGTTCCTGCGGGTATTTTAATTTTTTTAGGACCATCTACCGTTTCAATGGTAGTTTCACATCCTTTGATGGCTTCAATAAACGAAATGTTAACATCACTGAAGAGATCGCTTCCTTCCCGATTAAATCGACCATCTTTTTTAACTCTGATACGAATATAAAGATCTCCTGGAATCGCATCTTTAGTGGGAATTTGTCCATGACCTTGAACTTTCAAATGCATGTCATTATCTACTCCTGCAGGAATGTCGATGGAAGTTTTATTTTTCTTTGAAACAACTTTTCTTCCTTTGCATACTTTACACGGAGTTTTCACAATTTCTCCTGATCCATTACAACGAGAGCATGTGACTACTTGCTGCATTAAACCTAATAATGAACGAGTTGTACGCGTCTCTTGCCCACTTCCATTACAAGTGGTACACTTTTGTACATTTTTTCCACCTTTTCCATCGCAAGTTCCACAAGGCTCATAACGGGAGTATTCAATTTCCTTTTTAACACCAAAAACAGCTTCCATAAAATCAATGGAAACGGTCGTCTCAATATCTTCACCGTGTACTTGGCGTCGACGTCTTCCTCCAGATTGTCGGCCTCCGAATCCGCCCATGCCTCCCATACCGCCAAAAAACATATCCATAATGTCCGAAAAAGAAGAAAATCCTCCCCCGGAGAAACCTCCCTCGCCAAAATCCAATCCATTAAATCCAAATCGATCATATTTTGCTCGCTTATCTCCATCGGAAAGGACCATATAGGCTTCATTAATTTCTTTAAATTTTTCTTGAGCTTCAGGGGCTTTATTTTTGTCAGGATGCCATTTCATTGCTAATTTACGAAAGGCTCGTTTGATATCTGCATCTGAAGCACTTTTATCAATACCAAGAACTTCATAATAATCGCGTTTATTTTTATTGCTGGACATTTGTGAATCGTCTACCGTTTGGCTATTTCTGAGAATGAATAATTGATATGAATCTTTCTATGTAATTGAAATTTTCTATAAATAGAATTTTTAAAAAAAAGGGGGGATGGAATTTCGGCCCAATCTTTTTTTTGGGACTTAATCATCTTCCCAGTCAACGTCAACGACTTTTTTCTTCTTTTTCTTGTCGTTATCGTTAGGGTTATCGTAAGTGGCTCCACCCATGTTTCCAAATCCAGGTCCTCCGGGGGCTCCGCCTTGTTGAGCTGCTTGTTGTGCAAAAGCTGCGGCTTGTTCTGGGGTCATTCCTCCCATTCCACCGGGACCACCTGGGGCTCCACCTTGTGCGTATATTTTTTCTGCCAACTTGTGCAATAGTTTTTCCAAAGCATCTTTGGTTTCATTGATTCGATTCAATTCATCGGCTGCTACTGCATCTTTAACATCTTGAATGGCTTTGATAAGATCATTCTTTAAGTCTTCATCCATTTTATCCGCATTATCGGCCATCATTTTTTCTGCTTGGAAAGCCATTCCATCGGCAGTGTTTTTGGCTTCTATTTTTTCACGGACAACTTTATCTTCATCAGCATGTAATTCTGCATCTCGAATCTTTTTCTGAATTTCTTCTTCAGAAAGTTTCGATTGGCCTGTGATGGTGATAGATTGTTCTCTTTGAGTTCCTAAATCCTTGGCGGTGACATTTACAATTCCATTAGCATCGATGGAAAATTTCACTTCAATTTGAGGTGTTCCACGTGGGGCTGGAGGGATTCCGTCTAAATGGAATTTTCCAAGAGTAATATTGTCTTGTGCCATCGGTCTCTCTCCTTGTAATACATGAATTTCTACAGATGGTTGGTTATTGGCTGCAGTAGAGAATACTTTGGCTCGTTCCACTGGAATTGTTGTATTTCGTTCGATTAAAGGTGTTGCAACACCTCCGAGGGTTTCGATACTTAAGGACAATGGGGTAACATCTAAGAGCAATAAATCCTCAACTTCTCCAGAGAGTACTCCTCCTTGAATTGCAGCACCTTGGGCAACACATTCCATTGGATCAACACCTTTTTCGACTTTTCGTCCAAAGAAGTCGGAATATGCTTTTTGTACCGAAGGCATTCTGGAAGGACCCCCAACCATAATAATTCGGTTGATTGCACTTTTGGATAATTTTGAATCACGTAGTGCTTTTTCCATTGGGGGTTTCAATCGATCTAAAATATGACTAATCAATTCTTCTAATTTAGCTCGAGTTAATTCCAAATCAAGACTTAAAGGTTGTCCATCTTTTCCCATAGCAATAAACGGTAAGTTTATTCGGGTTGAAAAGGTCGAAGAAAGATCTATTTTTGCTTTTTCTGCTCCTTCAATAATTCGCATCATTGCTTGTGGATCAGCGCTTAAATCGACATCTGTTTGGCGTTTGAATTCGGAGAGAATCCATTTTTTGATTTCCTCATCCATATCAGTACCACCTAAAGCGGTATCTCCAGATGTGGATAACACTTCAAACACTCCAGATTCGAAGTCCATGAGCGTAACATCAAAAGTTCCACCACCTAAATCAAGAATGGCAATTTTTTCACCTTTCCCGTCTGCTTTATCAATTCCATAGGCTAAACATGCTGCAGTAGGTTCGTTAATGATACGTACGACATCTAAACCCGCAATTCGTCCAGCATCTTTAGTTGCGGTTCGTTGAGAGTCGTTGAAATATGCAGGAACTGTAATGACTGCTTTCTCGATTTTTTCACCAAGATAGTCTTCTGCATCTGCTTTGATTTTGGATAAAATCATAGAACTGATATCTTCTGGGGTGTAATTTTTTCCATCAATACTAATTTTATGACTGGTACCCATTTTTCTTTTAATTTTTCGAATAGTACGTTCAGGATTGGACACTGCTTGTCTTCGAGCAGGTTCTCCAACTAAACGTGTTCCGTCTTTCATGAATGCAACATAACTTGGAAAAGCTTTTCCACCAATGGAAACGCCTTCTGCTGCAGGAATAATTTCTGACTTACCACCGATCATAACAGCTGCGGCACTGTTAGAGGTACCTAAATCGATACCGATGATTTTTTCTTTTTTTGTGTTTTTTGTTTCAGACATGTTTATCACTTAATTTTTGACAACTTTGAGTCATCAATTTTTATCTAATATTAATGAAGAAATCTAGACATTTAAAATTTTCGGAATTGACAACTTTTGGTTGGCAAATATATAGAAGGTGAAAAACTATCATTTAAAAAGCAATATGTATAAATAAAAAAGTAGTTTATTGCAACTTTTCGATTCGTGTACTCATTTCTTGAGCTTTTTCACTTAATGAAATTTCGCTAAACAAATCTTTTGCCTGTCTAAAATATGATTTTGCTTTCTTCTTTTTATTTAAGACTACTTCCAAATAATTTGCATAATCACTATAGATTTCAGCGATCGAAAGTTTAAGTTTTTCAAATCCCTTAGATTTCTTACAAATTTTAAGTAGTTGAGTGTATGAATTGTTGATCATATCCAAATTTTTACTTTTAATGAACACATCCTTAATTTCTGTAAAATAATCCATCGCTTTTTCCGAATCTTCTAATTTTTTTGCAATTGGATACATTCGAATTGCATATTTGTCGGCAATTCTCCAATTTTCTTGAAGTTCTGCAATATTCATCAATTTTGATAAAAAATATAACTCTCTTATATTTGTTTCTTCATTACCTAGTGTTTTTTTATTGTTTTCTAAGGCAGATTGAAATTGCTCAATCGCATTAAGAAGATCCTTATTGGTGATATAAGTATTCCCAATTAAAGCGCTAGATAATGTGATATATTCGTAGATATAAGGGTTACGTTCTTCATTGCCAATAATTTTAGTTAGTTGGACTGCCTTTTCTAATTTATCTATACATGATTGAGCAAGTTTGACTGTGTTTTTGACTGTTTTTGCTTCAATGGCACGTTTATAACTTGATATTCCATCTTGAATTAAATGATTGAATTGTCTCTCAGTTGATGTTAAACCCGATGTTGAAGATTTACTCATAATTTCTCACATTAAAATTCTCTGGTTATTTAATGATTTACAATATGTTTTAAGAAAAAGTAAGGAACAATTTATTCTGGAACCGACAGTTTATTAAATTGGGATTTTTTAAGAATATATTTTGGAACTCTGGTGCTCATTTTCTTCAATTCATTCTTGCGTGCAATTCGAGCTAAAGCTCTTCCGATTCGATCCACTTTCAAACTTTTTCCCAATTTTTCTTGGAGGATAGAATTAATTTTATGACTGGATAAGATAATCGTTTCCGAAACTTGTCCTTCCATCAACATTCCAATGGCACGTAATACAAATTCTGAAACTTTTTCTTTTGGAACATTCTCATATTGGGAATTTTCTATCATATTCTCTAAGTAACCTCATCGATAAATGCTTTTAATTTTTATGTTTTAATGAGGATATTGCCATCCTCTCCTCTTCATAACCTCATCTATTTGAGCTTCTACTTCTTTTAACGATATCCCTTGAATGCGATTTTGTTCTTGAAATATTAAACCAAGATCTTTTAAATCATCCATAGCTTTCACTATTTCTGATTTTGAGTAGAAAAAGTCTTTTTCAAAAAAAACCATTAGTTGATCTAGATTAAAATCTCCAAAATCCATCAAAATCGTTAATATTTCAAAAGCTATAGGCCTATTAATTCTTTCAGAATAGATTTGTTCCAAAGCTTGTATTGCAAACCCAATTTTCTGTTTTTGATAATAATAAAAATGTTTTGTATATTTTTTTTCAGGATGTCCTTTGCACACTCCTCCTTTAGCAGTGGGATAATCTTTACACATTTGAGGATTGTATTGATGAATTTCACAAGAAGCTAATCTTTCTTGCCAACTTAAAAACATACATTCATTAGGGTGCACCATTTCATCTATTAAATATTTCTGAGATTGGGAATTAAGATATGGAAATATTTGCTTTTTTGTGGGGATAAAGAACCTCATTTTATTTTGAGTTTTTTTTTTGAACTTATCCATGTATTTATGATATAACTGAACTTTTTCTTCAACAAAACTATCTTGAAACTCAATAGGCTTTAATATAAACTTTTCATCGGAAAGAAAATGGATTTGATGTGAGAATTCATAGCAGCACCTTCCACATCGATCACAATCCATATTCATAATATCTCCAAAAAAATGGTTATTATTATAAAAACTTGGGATATAATAGAATTTTACCAATGGGAATTTTTTTTAGTTGAAGTAACAAATATATGGATATACAATGAATGTAGATGAGCCATCTTCAAATAATAAAAAAAACGAAGAAAAGAGATCTGAACCTTCAGTAGATGGTTCAAAAAACGCATTGGGAAACAAATATAGTCGAATTATTGCCCAAGATCCCTCTTCCCAAAAAAAAAACGCTTTTTTAACCAAGGTTCAGCAAAAACTCATTTATTTTCGTGAATTATTTCTTGGAAGGACAAAAAAACAAACTCAAGGAGAAAAACACTCTTATTTAGGAAAGCGTATGTTGGGTCTAATTTTCTTTTTCTTGCTTTATTCATTCGTATTTTTTGCTCGAATGAACTCAGATATAGAATCTGGGTCCTTCCTTGATACTTTGCTTACTATTTTATCTTTTGGGGGTGCACATCTCTACACTTTAGCGACTGCTGTTACGTTCACTTTTGTGATGTTAAGCCTCGCTTGTTGCAATGAGAAGTTTCTTACTTGGTTTTTTGGGAAATTATATCTTTTAAAACATCTTCTTTCGGTCCTTCTTCTGACTTTTGGAAATTATTTTTTGGCACAATTTTTAAATGATAGTTCATTCGAATTGTATTCATTTCTTTTAATCTTGGCTATGATTTGGTTAATTTTTCAGTCCGTTCGGATATATACTGCTGCGAGATCTGGTGCTACGAAGGTAGAAAAGCGATTTTCAGAAAATTATTCTCCTTTTCTATATTTTTTGGCCTTTATTATCCCCTTCGTCATCATTGGCGCACTCTTTTTTGTAGCTTGGTTCATCCGTTATGGAACAGTCACTTTTACATTAGATGTTCTTGGAAAATATTACCCTGTTCAAGCTTTTTCAATTTATAATAAGGAAATGGATAAAATTTTTCCTCTTCTATACTTGGGATTATTTTTGGTATCCGTTTTTCTAATTATACAAATAATTTTAAGTCGAAAAAAAGGTTCAACAAAAAGGGCTGGTGTTTTTGATTTCTTTACATTTGGGTTAATTAGCTTTGTCATGCTTTTATATTCTATCTATAATATTACTTTATATTTATATCTGGATCCAGAATTTATCGAAGCTCTTAGTATTTTGCTGGGGGATGATTCATCTTCTTCCTTTTTCTTTATTATTGAGTTTTTATTGGCTATTCTGTTTCTTTCCTGGATCGTGTTGGATATCCGCAAACAGTTTAAAAAAGGTGTTTTATTCTTTACATCAGATGGTTTGGTTCTATTTCTGATGGGGATGATTTTATCTCAAACAACCGCTCGCTTGGGATTGATCACCAATCATGCAGGTCAAATCACTTCCTTGGCAAAATATATTCAATATGATTATGTGGTCTTACCTTACCTTATTTTGGGTTTTTTGGGCCTGTCGATTTTAATCTATTGGATTAAACCACAACAATTTTCCATGTTCATGCATATGAATGAAGCTGCAATCCGCAAAGAGGATAAAAGCATGGACGTAATTTTATCCTTTTTAAAACGAGAGTTCATTCGTCGTGGAGAACGTCTAGCTATTAGTGATGAAATAGTGCAATCACTGATGCAATTAACTGGTTTGGGAAAGGGAATTGTGATGTCCCTAATTCATCGATTGGATAAACAATTTATTGATGTACAGATTTATGAAGAAGAAAATCTTCCTGGTAGTCAAGTTCTCTATTTTGATTTTATCCCTATTACTCAGAAATATCAAAAAAGCAAAGAAGCGGATGAACGAGCTAAAAAATATCTACAAGATCAATTTTCGACCAATATACAAAAGGATCAAAGAAAACGTTTGAAGTTAACAAAAGGTCCTGTATCTTCATCCAAACAAAATGATACTTTTATTCAAGCACTTTCAATCCAATATGGGAGAAAAATTAAAGATGAAGAAGCTATTAAAAAATCTCATGAAGAAGAACAGTTAATAATAGATCGAGCGGTTGATGAGGATACTCTCGATTTAGTCTACGAGATTATTAAACAAGAATATATAAGACGAATTAAACAAGTGGCTGATTATCCTGATGATTTTCGCTTTAAAATTTCTGAAATTGCACCATCAATTGAAAAATATACTCGAATAACACCAGGAAGGTTGTATCCTTTACTTAAAGAATTGGCTGTGGAAAATTGGAATTTTAATCTTTCCCGTTATGGGATGGATGATACTGAAGAAACAGAAGATCGTTGGGTAGAATTTTTACCAATTTCAGATTTTGCATTATCCTCTGCTTTGATGAAATATCGTCCTGAAAGCACACGAGAGATCGTCG
Organism: Candidatus Lokiarchaeum ossiferum; assembly: GCA_025839675.1. GTDB lineage: Archaea > Asgardarchaeota > Lokiarchaeia > Sigyniarchaeales > Promethearchaeaceae > Lokiarchaeum > Lokiarchaeum ossiferum. Next base: position 1,678,805 of record CP104013.1, on the reverse strand, counting down.
TATTAATGCAAACATGGTTTTATCGCAATATCCTCCATGAAAGAACTGAATTAGAACTTCTCCCGCCCCTTATTTATGAAGATGAAGAAGAAGAAGCCCGACGTTCTTATCGTTCCCGATGGTTTGCAAACCTAATGGAATATTTTAGAATTAATTATCCTTTAATGGTGAAAATTCGAGAACAGCAATATCAATCCCGAAAAATGCAATATATGATGCGAAAAATAATTCAAGCGTCAATAAATGCTCATGGATTAAAATCATCTTCATTAAAGAAGAAAAAGGCAAAATAATTTCTTAAAACCTTAAACTAGTGATGGTATGACTTTGAATAAAAAACTCTTCCTTCTAGTGGGAAATAGCGGAAGTGGCAAAGATTCTTTAATTAACGAAGTGGTTAAAACTTGGCCTTCAAATTTGCCACAAATCCGGATTCCCCACAGATATATTACTCGACCTCCTCATGAAACAGAACCATTTCATTCAGTAACAAAAGAAACATTTGATCAATTACAAAGAGATAATAAATTTTGCTTATCGTGGCACATCTATGGTCTTGATTATGGAGTGTCTTGTGAGATCTTAGATTGGTTAAATAGAGGTCATATCGTAGTGATCAATGTAAGTAGGTCAATTATAGACCACGCACGTAAAAGATTTCCGTATTTAAAAGTTATTTTTGTAAAAGTTCCTTTTGCTATAACTCTTGAACGAATAAAAAATCGGGGGAGAGAGTCCGAAAATGATCCTGTTTTTAGAGATCGGGTTGAACGGGCTCGAAAAAATCAGGATTTTCTTACAGCAGATTTCATCGTTAAAAATGAAGGTCCATTGGAAATAGGAGTTCAAAAGTTGCGTAATTATTTAATCAATCAATTTTCTTAACCAAATATTTAATTAGTGGAGTAAGGAAACAAAAAATATGGGAAAAAAAATTGTCATTTTGTATTATTCTAAAAGTGGAAACACGAAGATGTTAGCAAAACGCATTATGGATATATTTCGTGAATTTATTCCTGAAAATGTATCTATTGAACTTTATGATGCAATTCAAATGAATTTTCACTCAATTATGGATGCTTCTGCTTTTATTATAGGAACACCAGAATTTTTTGGATATATGTCCGGATATATTAAATTGTTCTTTGATGAATTATACGAAATGAGGTCTAAGTTGGAAGGTCGTCCTGCATTTGGTTTTGTTTCCCATGGTGGAGGAGGAAAAGCGGGAAAAAAACTTGCTGAGTTGTGCCGTTCCTTGAAATTTAATTTTATTGAACCTATAATAGCAATTAAAGAGAACAAAGTTACTTCCAAAATTGAAGCACAAATTCAAAAAAATTGTTTAGCACTTCTTAAAGTCCTATAAATTGAATTATTTTATTAGATCTCTCGTTTTTTTTTTGTCAATTTTCTCTTCGATGAATGGATTTAGTTTGTAAATCGCTAACAAGAATAAAGGGATAAGTAGAAGTTCTATGAATATTGACATTAAAAATGGTGTTTTATGTGTGAAGTTATCCCAGAGCAAACCTCCTAGAATTGGACCTGCTACTGCACCTAAAAGGGTTATCCAATTTTGCAAACCAAAAACTTTACCTCTATTGTTTTTAGAAACTCGACTTAGAAGATTTTGAAAGATTAAATTTCCTCCCCACGCAAAAGTAGTATCGAAAATTAAGATTAAACCAAAAATGATAGGTGAATTTGTACTTATTAAAAACCACGTAATCAATGCTCCAAATCCGCTGATAATAACAACTCCGATTGATGCGTTTAATTTATCTGCTTGTTCTCCCAATTTGGGTGCTAAAAGTTGACTTAAAACTTCACTAGGAAAATATATTAGCATAACAATAAAGCCATTTTGAATTTGCATGGTTTCGGTCAAAAATACCTGTAAGAAGGGTCTAGTTAGCGATTGATTAATCGCCGCAACAAAAAAGGCAAACATTAGAAAAGTTAAACCAATTATTAACCCTTTCCTCGCAACAGATGGTTGTATTTCTGCTTGATTTTTATCACCTCTAACCATTATTTCTTCTGTGCTATCAATCAAATGTGCTAAGCTCGAATCTTTGAGTGATTTAATATAATTGTCAAAAGTAAGCTTTTCATCAACTTCATGATAAAATTTCAAACCTGCAAACACATTAAAACACATATAGAATAAGAGCGGGATGTAAATCAACCAAATTTGATTAGGTACCAAAAAATTCATGAGTCCAAAATAACTAAAGGTAATAATAGATCCTACTAAATTCCCCTTTCCAATCATTCCTCCTTGTTTTCCAAATGCTGAGGCTCGATAGGTTTTATGGGATTTTTGAGCAATTAGGGCATTTAATGGTGTCCAAAAATAACCTACAGTAAGTCCTTGGATAAATATACCAATTGCAAACACATAGATTGATGTAAAACATATTCCAAAATACATTATGACATAAGCAAATCCTCGACCTGTTGATCCAATTAAAACTAATTTTTTTTTTGAAATTTTATCCGTTAAATATCCAACTATTGGAGAACTTATTAAACCCCCCACAGTTTGGCTTGCAACAACAAATCCCAGTTCTGTACCACTAGCGTCCATTAATTGAGCAGTTACCCATGGAATGATGAATCCAAAAAAGAAAAAACCTAAACTATTCCAATAAATTATTTTGATCATTGGTTCAAAATCTGGTGTAATCAAGTATTTTTTTGAATTATTGTCAATATTTATTTCACAATTGTCACTATTTGTAGAAAAATGGTCCTTTTTCTCTCTTTCTGGTATTTTTGATGCAGAAATTTCAATCAATCCTAATAATCTTATAATTATTAAATGACAGTGATATATTTATTCTTCGATCTTAAAAATATTTGAAGAATTCTCATAGTAAATTCAAATTAGAAACAATACCTTTTTTTCATATAGTAATCATACTTTATCCGATGGAGAAAGATCTTCCCTTTTTAAAAATTCAAATTGTTACAACTACTGATACCACACGTTCTAAATTTGATATTTTGGAGGAATTTAGAAAGGATCTCGAGAATACTTATGGTATTTCTGTAAATCTAAACGAAACCATTGATGGTCATTCGTTAACTATTCAATTTTCTTCTAAAAATTTATACCTGACTGCTTATGAACGAGATATGTCCATATACACTTGTATTCTTGAAAATGTGAATAGTGGATATTTAGATCTTGAAGATTATTTCAAAGAAGCAACTTTAATTCAAAAACCAAAACAAGAAAATTCTTTTGCATTTGATAAAAATTACATTGTTTTAAAATATACATCAAATTGGAAAGATCCTATGCGAAGAAATTATCAATTGACTACCCGTGTTGATAAATTATTTGGAATTCAATCGGCTATTGAAGAAGTTGAAGATGGTTTTTTAAAGTTTTATAGAAGAAGAGAGGATTTTGAAGATAGTAAACTTGATAATTTATCACGAAAAGGATGGGAAAAATGGTTTCAACTCAAAGGAATTTCTTTAAACTCACGATTTGCCCTTCAATTCTTTGAAATTGTTGAAAAAAGAAAATTATTAAAAGATTAGGATCGATTTTTCAAAATAAATTTAACCATTTCGGCAAATCCTAAACCTGATGGCTTTTTTGTAATGAATTTCGGCTTTTTTTTAATTAGATTTGTAAATTTGTTAACATTTTGAACTCCTATAGAAAATGGGAAGTAATCGAACATTGGTTCATCGTTTGGGGAATCTCCAATGAATATTGCTCTTCCTGGATAATCGTCTAAACAGAAGTTTAATACTTCGCGAGCAAAGATTTTGGTCATTTTTAATTTATCAAAATCTCCAAACCATCCGTTTACATGAATGCTGCTAATTTTCGTGGTTGCTCCATGTTTATTATATATTCGAACAATTTTTTTTACTTCATCCATAGAAAGAGGGGGGACATCTTCACAAAAATCAATTGCAAGATCAAATTCTCTGTACGGCTGGTCAGAGGCAACCTTACACGTGGGAAATTGTTGAAATATTTCTGCTTTTATCTCTTCAAACTTTTCAGAATTATTGTGAATTTGATTTGGACTAAGATAATTTCTCTTTCTTAACTTAACTGGAATATTTGAATAATCCATATATGTGTAAAATGCACCATTTTCGCCCACTACTCCTGTAACTGGCCACATGCGGGTGATATGATCTACCCATCCTGCACATCGCCCTGTAATGGGAACAATTTTGATCCCTGCATGATAAAGATCCCATAAAGCGGAATATGCTTGGGGAAGAATTTTACCTTCTGTGCTTATTGTGTCATCAATATCGGAGAAGATCACTTCAATTTTTGCCAAATCAGTAGATTTTAGTTCACTCAAAGGTTGCATATATTATTTAAGAAAAAAAATTAGATAAAACCATCTATTTTAGAACGAAATACAATCGACGATTGTTTTTACCTTTGTTTTTAATTTTCGAAATTTCAATTTTCCCGATTAGATTTAAATGGGAAACATGACATCCACCGTCTGGTTGCTTATCAAACCCTTTAATGTCAACAATTCGCACGTTTTTTATCGAACTAGGTAACCCCATAACTAATTTGGTTAAACTCGGATCACTATCCAACTCTTCCCGTTTCATATAGAATGTTTCAACCCGTAAATCTTTTTGAATCAATTCATTTGCTCGTGCGACGAATTTTTCGATTTTGTTTCTATCAAAATCAGGAAAATTGAAGTCAATACGTCCCTGTCCTAATATTAAATCATTTCCCGTCACTTTCACATTTCCTTCTTTAAAAAAAACTCCACTTAAAACATGTGCTGCTGTGTGATATCGCATTAATTCCAATCTTCGAGGCCAATTTATCGTTCCTTTTATTTTATCTCCTTCTTTTAATCCTGGGGCATCAACTTGGTGAATAATTTTTGATCCTTTTTTTTTAACTTGAATAACTTGGAAAATATGGTTATCAACAAGAAGTTCTATTTTTCCAAGATCACAATCAACTCCTCCGGATTTGGGATAAAAAGCAGTCTGATCAAGTTCTAAATAAATACCGTCTTCAAGAGAAATAATTTGTGCAAAGAATTCTGTCCGTTGCATATTATCGGTGTAAAGAATTTTTGTCATAAAATAACCTGTAAACTAATAAATAAAAAAAAAAGAAAAATGCTCCTAACGCAATCTTCGACCTTTCGGTTGGGTAGGGTTTTTAATTTTTGACATATCAGCTTTAAACCTTCGTTCAAGAATCTGTAACAACAAACGATACATGTAATCATCGATTTCGTCTGGAAACTCTTTATCGAGTTCTGCTCTTACATCTTCTTCATAAATAGCTGCCCATTTATCTAAAAGATTATTGAAATATTCTGCTTTATTAAAAAGAATGTTCAATTCTTCTTGAACGATAAGAGGTTGCATTTTATCATCGAGAATGTCAAGTGCCTTGGCGATAATCTCTTTCTCATAATCAAATGGGATAGTTGGCCATGGAGTATTTTCTACATCATTTTGAGCAGAAATGACTAAAGCATCTGTTCTAGGATTTTTATGAAAATCTAAATCATATTCTGAAGTAAAAAGTAAAGGGCTATAATATTTTTCAGGCAAAAATTCATTTACAAACATATTCATAGCGGGAGCTTTATTTTCCAGTTCGTATTTTGTATGTAAAATGATGATTGGAACATTGATGATAATCGAATGAAACATTAAAGTCATCGTATAATCCCCATACTTCTTTAGGAGATCTCGTAAGGATAACTCTTGAATTTCGTCTTTTTCTGTTAATTCAAAAGCTACATCAAGTTTTTCGTACCCGCAATTTTTCCCAGATTTACTGAAAAAAGCAATAAATTGATGATCACAACAAATACCTTTTTCAATATGGATTTTAATTAAACCCATTTTTTTTCCCATGAATAGATCTTCGGGAACGTCAATATCTTTAATTGTTTGGCATGTAGGGCATTGTATATTTACTAGTCTTTTAGCACTCATTTGTATTCCTCAAATTTCTTGAAATATGAATATAAATTGTTTGATTTACTGTATTAAGATAATAATAATGCGATATTTCTATAATTTTATCTTTATCTCTTCTAGATTAAAAAATTAACTTCTAATTACAAAAACGTGTCAATAAAAAAGAAAATCTATAAAAATTTTTTTTCTTTTCATCAATATTACTTGGATATATGTCTGGATGTTATGTGGTTTTTTTATGTTTTTTCGTTTTTTTAAATCCAAGAACTAAACATATCACGATCTTATCACGATATCAACACACTCAATTCTTGCATTTTAGAGAGTTTAATTAAATTTGGATGAAATACGGCATGGTTCACATAAACAAAATGATTTGTATCGGTTTCAAAAGTTTTCGGAAGAAAACTGTCATAAATTTTGATAAAGGTTTTAGCGCTATTGTTGGAGCTAATGGTTCAGGTAAATCGAATATTATCGATGCTTTTGTTTTTGTTTTAGGTGCACTTTCTGCAAAAACTCTTCGCGCCACCAACATTAAAGATTTAATTTCTAATGGGGGTAATGGACTTGGACCTGCTCAAACTGCTTCTGTAGAAATCGTTTTTGATAATAAAGACGGCGCCTTTGGTTTAGGTGAATCAGAAATTCGAATTTTAAGAAAAATTGATCGAAAAGGGAATGGAATCTATAGATTAAATGATAAGCGTTCTACCAGAAAAGAAATAGTAAGTCTTCTTGATCTTGCTGGAATCATCCCTAATTCGTCGAATATGATTATGCAAGGTGAACTTTTCCGACTGATTAATATGAATTCTACTCAAAGGCGGGAATTAGTTGAAGATATTGCTGGAATCTCTTCTTATAACGAGCGAAAATTATCTGCTGAAGATGAATTAGTTAAAGTTCAAACCAATTTAGGACAAATCTCTTTATTGTTGAATGAGGTCTACATCCAATTAGAACAATTAAAAAAAGAAAAAGAAGATGCCGAAAAATATCTCGCCGTTGTAGAGCAAGAAAAAATTAGGAATAATGCTCTTTATCAAGTTAAAATTAATTCTGCAGTTAAAAATATCTCTGATATGGCTTTGCAGAAGCAAGATATTGAAGCTCAAATTGGGGACATTAATTGCCTTGAACAAGATCTAAACGAACAAATTTCCCAGCTAGAAATGCAAATCGAAGATCTAAATCCAAAAATTCAAGCATTGCAAGATGAAGAATTATTACAAATGACCTATCGAATGAAAGAACTAAAAAATAAAATTACTGAGTTTAGAACATCATTAAAATATGCAAATAAAAATTTGTTAACGTATGAAAAGGAACAAAAAGATCTACAACTCCGGTTAGTAGACCTACAAAAGCAAGAAGAATCCCTAAAAATAGAAATAATTGATATTGAAAAAAATAAACAAACGATCCAAGAAAAAATTGATTCAAAAAATGCAGAAATATCAGATTTTGAAGATAATTTACAAAAAATTGATGTTGAATATACACAAATCAAAGAAGAATCAAAAAACATACGGATTCAAATTAATAATGTAAAAGAAGACAAAGCTGAAATTAGTACGTCAATCAAAGTGCTTGAAAATCAGATTTCTACTATGAAAAATGATAAAATCAAAAATGAAAAAAAAATTTTTGAAAACCATGAGCATCTTGGCAAAATGAAGGTTCATTTAAAGGAATTGGAACACGAGGAAAAAGTCAAACTTGGATTAACTGACTTCGATGATGTATCTAAAAGTGGAATGGAAAAGAAAATCAGCCAATTGAATCAAGAAAATATTCATATTCAAGAAAAATTAAAAAAAATAAAACCTCTTGCCACCGAAACACAAAAATCGATTTTCGAAATTAAATCTCGAATAAAAGTTGTCAAGCAGATGAATTCAGGTAATCGTGCGTTAAAAGCTATAAAAAAATTACAGAATTCTGGAAAAATAACGGGAATTCATGGGACCATTGCTGAACTTGGATCTATTGATCCCAAATTTGCAATTGCTATGGAAATGGCTGCAGGAAGTCGATTCAACTTTGTAGTAGTGGATAACCAAGAAATTGGGGAACAATGTATTAACTACTTGAAACAAAATAAAATCGGTCGTGCTTCCTTTATTCCTTTGGATGAGATTAGGTATTCTTCTTTTAATCTATCAATATCTCGAGATCCAAAAATCTATGGAAGGGCAGTTGATTTAATTACTTTTGATCAAAAGTACTTTCATGCTTTTGAATATGTCTTTGGAAGAACAATTATTGTGGAAGATCTTCCTACTGCAAGGCATTTAAAAGTTTCTGCCAAGCGAGTTACTTTGGATGGTGATGTAATTGATGGTTCAAATTTAATGAGCGGTGGTCAAAAAAATAAACCAAAAGGTATTGGATTTAAAGGGACAAATGATGAAGAAACTAAAGTGGTGGACTTAGAATATAATTATAATAAATTCAAAAATGAAATCGATGCTTTAGAATTAAAATTTAAATCCAATGCTGGTGAAATTAGCCGGTTATATCAACTGAAAATTTCTGGTGCAAATAAAACAAAGGAAATCAATGAAAAAATTGCGATTTGTAAATCTAATATTCAAACCCTTCAAGCGAGCATAAAAACTTTAGAAGTAGAAATTGAAGACATTTTAATTTCTATTAAGGAATTGGAGTGCAAATTGGAGACTTTAAATGCTTCTCTTTCGGAAGTTGAACAAAAATTATTTTCATTAAATGAGAAAGAACATTCAATTCAAGAAAAACTTGATTCCTCTGAAGAATCTGTACTAAAACAACAGCTGAGAAACGCGGAAAAAGAATTGAAGAAATTAACAAAAATTGCCAGTCAAATAGAGATTGAGTATACAAAAAAGATGTCGACTTTAACAGAAACAATAAGTAACGGTCGAAAAGAGGCACAACAGCAGTTAAATGTGAGATCAATATCAATCTCTGAAACAAATCTTTCTATTTCCACATTTGAAAGTGATCTCAAGAAAACAGAAATTGAAGCCAGTGCTCTTGATGAAAAAATAGTACAAAAAAGTGCAGTTGTTGCTAACTTACTTAATAACAAGAAAAATTTACAATTTGAAGTGTCTGAAAAGAAAACTTCAATTGGACAACTTAATAATGACCGCTATCCCTTGAAAGTTAAATTAAATACTTTTGAAATAAAATCATCTGAATTGGACATGAAAATTCAAGAGTGGAAGTGTCATATTCTTCCTGAAATATTAATTCCTCAAGAATTTCTTTCTTTGTCAGAGTCAAAACATCAACTTGAGATCGAAAAATTGCTGGATCAAAAAAATTCTCTTGGGGCAGTCAATCTAAGAGCAATTGAGAAATATTCCGAAATTCAAGCGAGATTTACCGAGTTGGAGCAAAAAAATGAGCAAGTTATTCAAGAAAGAGAAGCAATTTTACAATTTATTGAGGCTTTGGAAAGTGAAAAATTAAAAGTTTTTATGAATACATTTAATGCTATTAATGCTAATTTCGGATATATTTTTTCACGCTTGTCACCAAATGGTGAAGCGCGATTAGAATTGGAAAATCTTGAAGATCCATTTGCAGGTGGAGTCCAAATTGTTGCTCGTCCCGGTGAAAAAGAAAAGTGTAATGTCATGGCACTTTCTGGTGGAGAAAGAACTCTAACAATAATTGCCCTAATTTTAGGGATTCAAATGCATGTACCGAGTCCATATTATATATTGGATGAAATTGATGCAGCCTTGGATGATGTTAATGCTGCCTTAGTTGCCGATATGATAAAAGAATTATCTGAAAAATCTCAATTTATAATAATTACTCATAGAGATGTCACAATGGCAAGAGTGGATCATCTTCTTGGTGTTTCCAACATTGAGGGAGTCACTTCAGTAATAAACTTGTCTATCAAAAAAGTATTGCAAGAATTAATAAAAGGTGAAACACCTCTCGAAGAATCAGTTTAGAGGCTTTTTTGAAGTATTTTTATTTGAGCTTCCAATCGTTTGATTTTTTCATTTTTCTCGGCAATTTCTTGTTTTAATTGATAAATATCTTCACTTTGGTGATGCTGCATGTATTTTGAAATTAGATCCTCGCGTCTTTGATTGTAAAAATCATTTAGGGCTTGTTCGAAAGCCTCATCAAATTTTTCGATACTCATAGGCTTTCCGATATAATTAAATGCTCCTACTTGCATCGCTTCTATTGCAGATTCAAGGGATGGTAAACCCGTCAAAATAATCACTCTTGCATCTTTACATTTACTTGATGGATTCGTTTTAATTTCTTTAAGTATTTCTAATCCGTTCAAATGTGGAAGTTGTAGATCTAGGAAAATAACACTAAATTCTTGTTTTTGGCATATTTCAACTGCATCTATTCCATTATCAACGAATGTGCTATTTTCAAACTCTAATCTTTTCAGTAGCCCTGTTATCAATTTTCCAATTGATGGATCATCATCTATAATTAATATTGGTAAATTTGGAGGTGTAATTTTTGCCAGAAATTGCTGTATTTTTTGAACATCAAGCCAAATATTTTCGGCATTTTCTTCAGTCATAATATGATTTGCACACAATACTGTAATAAATGTTTTTATACTCAAAGTTCTTATAAACATTTGATTCAAATGATTTCATTAGAGACCCAAAAACAGATGATATTTGATTTCTCAAGCACCGCAGTTGAGTCAAAACAAAACCAATTTGAAATTTCCATATATCCCGAAATTATTTTAAAAATAAATTTTCGGCGATATCCAAACAAGCCAAAAATCGAGTTACCAAAAAAAATAACAAAAAATATTCCTGATATTGAGCAATTCATTCCTGAGTTAAGAAATTGGAACAAATTGGCACCTCCCCAAATGAGTGATATAATTCGTTCTATAATGCAAACTTTGGAATCAATCACAGGAAAGTTAGTCCACATCTCTAATAGTCTATTTGAAGAATTAATGGTAATTGCTAGAGAAAATCATCCGCGGGAAATTTTTTGTGTCTTAAGGTTGAAAAATGGATTCTTACAAGAATATATTCTTTCCCCACAAACGGTATCTTCTGAAAAATCTGCAGTGTTTTTTCCTCACCGCATTGGAAGGGATAGATCAATTATCGCTTCTTTTCATAATCACCCGAGTGGGGTATTCAAGCCAAGTGTACAAGATTTAAAATCATTTCGATTAAACCCTGTAAATATAATCGTGGGTGCACCGTATAATTCGAATTGCATGGGTGTATATGATTCATTAGGTAATGAACTTAAATTTAAAATTTGGTAGAAGTTAATCAAAGAAATATCTACGTAGTATATGGATAATATTGATATATTTTTTTCATCAAATTATATTTAAAATGGATCAAATGACTTCAATTAAAGGTATTTCAATGAGCAATATTAGTAATCAGTTTGGTAAAAATCAATATTTTGAGTGGAAGCTACTTATTGAAGCAGCCTTATTTAAAGCTGGCAAGGAAATTTCAATAGAAGAACTCTCCATTGGTTTAAAAACTATTCCGAAGAAAATAATTATTAAAATCATAAATGAATTGATTTCAGATTACAATTCATATGATTCTGCCATAGAAATATATCAATTTAGTTCCAATTCTTTTGGTATGCAAGTAAAAACAACCATTATGCATGAAGTTGGAGTAATCAAATTTACCGAACAACAAAAATTTAAACCTAACGAAATTAAAACTTTAGCCTTTATCGCGTATAATCAGCCAATTGAATTGCAAGATGTTGTTGATTTTATTGGAAAAGCGGCTAAAAAATCCGTAAATTCATTGAAAAAGGAAGGATTTGTAAATATATCAATAAATTCCTATAATGCATTAAATGAAGCGGGAGAAGAAGTAAAAATTAAAACTAAAGTAATTTCAACAACTAAAATCTTTGCAGATTATCTTGGGATTCCAAATGAAAAGAATTTAATAAAAAAAAAAATCCAAGACTTCATAGATTCGCAGTGAAAAATTATTATTGATGCAAAACTTTTACTTCAGAAAGGACCAATCCTATAAGATCATCAATATTGTCAATGCAATAAAATTTAGCACCTCTTTCCATTAACTCTTGAAAATTTTTTGTCAATAATATGGATTGATCGCCGTCAATGAAGAAAGAAATTATTTTATGTCCCATTGCTAGCAATTTTTTGATAAGTTTCTTCGATGGTGCCCAGTTTTCAATTTCTAAATCTGAAATAACTAAAATTAAAGATGGATTTTCAGCTTTTTGAGCAAATTCTTCAATTTTTTTAGTTGGTAATCTTGTTCCAAAACCTTGATAAGATAACAACACTCGTTCAATCTTGGTTAAATCATTAGTCCATGGTTGAGCGATAATTTGTTCTGAAAAATTTATTGCTGAGATATAGCTTCCTCGTTGAAGGGAATATTGCATTGCAGAAAATGCTGCTAGTAGAGAAATATGGTAACGACCAGAAATGCTTTTCTTATTAAAATTCCAATCCATGGAACCAGAAGAATCCAAAACAATCATAATATCTTGGATTTTTGATAATTTTTCTTGCCCTATCCCATAATCATATTTCCATTTTCGAGTTGTCATATTTGGAATGATCACAGGACTAACTAAAAGCGATTGAATAGGATCAAAGGATTCAATTGCATCTCCTATTCTCCAAGTTTCTGGATATAGGGGGATTGAACCTCCTTTTTTTCTTTGAAAATATTCTATCTGAATCAACCCTTTTGCTTGTCCTCTATACCACAATGCAAGATTCTGAGTTGAATCCGTATAACCATGTAAAGATAGAAGATCTCGCATTGTATTGAAACTTAATTCTGGCGCTAATTCTTCCATCAAATTTTGGATATTTTTTTCTTCCTTGTCTTCAACTGGAGCGTTTAAATCTGGAGATTTTTGTTTAATCAAATCAGGGTTTTTTAATTCTGTAAGATCTCCAAATATATTAAGAACATCATCTGGTAAAATAAAGGGGGATTGTTTTTGTTTTATATTTTCTTGTTGAAAATTGTTATTTAATTGTACTTCTTTCTTTAATATTTCCACTAATTGTTTCCCTATCGCTTTTACCTTTTTTTCCCATAAATTTTCGTTTGAAAAATTTTTTAATATTATTTGACAAATATTTTTTGAAGCATTAGATCTAATTTCATCTCTCTGGGAATTTGGAATAATTTGTATTCCCCATAATATTTCATAACATTCGATTAAAACTTTGGTCAGATTACTACAAGTTTCGTTAGCTGATTTATCAAAAAGGGATTCTGTAGTTTTTAATAATTCCCAATTCATTAAATCTGGAAAGTCAGCATGATTTTTTTGATCAATGATTAAATCTGCAAAAATATTAACAACCATCGGGGAATAGTATTTATTTACCCCCCCCCTAATCGCTGCTGCTAATAATCTGAAATTAGTGAGAGTATCATAAGGACAAAAAATGTAATGGGATATTTCATGTAGAGATAGAGAGAAAAAATAATCTTCCAATTCATTTTCTAAATAGATATTTGGTGTATTTGCAAGATTTAATGTAATGCCGTAGGTATCTAAGTTGATGAAAAATCCAATCTTTTTTGAATAATCAAAAATGAATTCCGGATCGGGAAGGCTAGGATAATAATAGTAAGCAAGAGCCTTATAATAAGCTCGTTTTCCGATTTCCAGTATCTTTTCTTCTTGATCTGAAAAAGAATGATATACTTTTGATATTCGTTTCTTTCCATTTTTTTTATAATTGTCCTTTAGTTCTAAAATTCGTCCCTTAATTGGTTTGATTTTGATGGATCTTTTCGGCTTTCTTTTTTTTTTTTTTATGAGGTTTTTTTGGGATTTTTCGGGATATTGGGGACTCAATATAATTCATCCTCTACAACTGAAAAAACTCTTCATCAAATAGATCATCCGTGGATTCTGATTTGGATGGTGGTTCCGAAATTTTTGAAGGATTTTCAGCAATATATTTATTTTCAAGATCTTTTTGACTATTTTCCGCTTCTTCAATCAATTCTTCCATTTTCTTAAATGAATTTTTATGGTTTTCTTGAATCCGTTCTTTTAAAATCGTGGCAGTTTCTCCGCCAAAAAAACTAAAATTTACGATATCAGTCTTTTGAATTCCTGTAACATTAATTTCTAATTCCAAATCTTCATTCTTTAGTCTATATGTTCCTCTTTGCTTAGTTGTTTCTCGTAATTTTTGAGAAAAATCTGGTAACAGTCCATCAATTGTAAATCGGATAGAATTCCATAATTCCATAGAACAATTGTAATTCCGAAGTGTCAATTCTCTTAAAATCCCATTTAACCGAGAAATTAATGCGCCTCGATTTGGAAAATCTATATCTCTTAACAATTCTCTTCTAATTTGGGAAATTGTGTTAATATCCTTTAGTTGATGCGCTTTTTCCATAATTTGGACTTTTTCTTGATAAGGTTTGGTAAATAAACTTTGTGCCAGAGGAAGTAGATCTTGGATTATAATTAGGTCAGATTTAGCCATCATTTTAATTGTATTCATTTCCTCATCTGAACTTGTACCTGCTTGCAAATTTTGAATTATCTGATATGCTTTTTTGCGAACTAAAAATCGTTTTTGAATAATTTCAAGCATTTTTTGGGTATACTTGTATTTATTCCCCCAATATGGACTTGTATTTATTAATCGTTCAATATATGTGACTCGATGGCTAATTACGTATGGTGCAAGCGTTATGATTGTGTTTATTGAAATTTCTGGTTGATTTAATAGCCACGATAGTGCTTTTGAGTAACGAAGAAGATCTTTTGCTACTCGAACCGATAAAATTGAATCGGAATTACAGCAAGGGATTTTGTTTGGTATATTATAATGGCATCCGGCACATAAGCCTGTCGAAGGTTTTAGATAGTCTGAGTTTCCTTTATCAATTCTTTCACATAATGTAAATTCTCTAATGATTGCATGAATGAAATCTAATGCTTCTTGAGAACAAGAGATATTTTCTACCTCGTACCAGATGTTCAATAATTGTTCCACCGTTAATACTTGGGGTACTTGAATCAATTCGTCATATCCTCCCAATTTTTCATCATGACTACTAAGAATAATTGCCAAATCCTGAGATTTTGGCATTGAAATTGGAACCGATATTCCAAAACGGTCAAGAAATGGTGCAGCCATTTCAAATGTGCCCACATCATTTGGATTCAATGTCGCATAAACACAATATTTTGAAATATTAAGCACCGAATCATAATACTTAATTTTACCTTCCGCTAAAAGTGAAAGAAGGATATTTTGAGTATAGGGGGAACATCGATTCACTTCGTCAATGATTTTCCAAAAATTTGAAGAAAAACGTCGCCAAATAACTTCTTCTTCTCCTTCCTTCATTAATTTCTTGATATTTAAAGTTGCAATTATTTTTTCTTCTGTGAGTTGAGGATGCCCCCGTAAAATACATTCTTCTGCTTCTGCAAGGCTCATTCCCGTAAACATCCGTCCAAGATATTTTACTATTGATGTTTTTCCTCCTCCATGCCCTCCTACAAGTAACATTGCAGAATTTGGGGATAGCGCATTCAAGATACAAATAGTTAATATTTCCGGTAATTGCTTTGCAATTAATTTCTTTGATTTTTGGATCGATTTGGTGGGGTTGGTTTTACTTTTTTTGTTTATTTTTATTTGGGGGACCAAAATCTCCAAATTAGAAGAGTGGACAAAAAGTTGGTTTGCTTGAATCGAATTCATAATATACCAGACTTTTTCTTGAAAGTAGGATGATTTTTCTGACACTTTATCTGACACTTGTTTGATCTTAATATCTCTAATTTACATTGAATCGAATTCTTTTAAAGTTCGGTTGTTAAATTAAAAATATTAACTAATAAAAAAAAAATTGGTATTTGATATATGGGGAAAAAAAAAACAAAGGAAATTAAATCATCTCAGGAGGATTCTGAGAATACTGCGAATAAAACCAAAAAAACGAAGAAGACAAAGAAGAAAACTTCAGAGGCAAAAAATAATTTATCTAAGACATCTAATGCAGAATCCTCTAAAAAATCCAAAAAAAAAGCTTCAAAAAAAGCTTCAAAAAAAACTTCTAAGAAATCTACAAAGAAATCCAAAAAATCCACTAAGAATGGAGATAAAATTCAAAAGAAAACATCCAAAAAACCTTCAAAAAAGAAAATTTCTGAACTTGAAGATACAGATATAGTTTCCTCCAATACACTCGATCTTCCTTTAACTCCTTTAGATGAAAACCTTCAAAAATTGTTGACTGATGAAGAACGGGAAAAAATGGAAGAAAATCTCGACTTGGTTGTTTGTTACCTTGAGGATATAGGAATCGTGGATCTTAAGATTGATCGGAAGAAGCTTATCATTGCAGTTCCCTTTGATTATGAAGATTTCACATTTCTAAGTCATATTGTTTTAAGTCCAGAGTGGATTCTGATTAAAACATCCATATTCGAAATTGATAAACTATCCAGTAATTCAACTACGCATCTCTATGCTGAAATCCTTAAAGGAAATTTTATTTTAAACAGTGTTGTTTATTCGCTGGATCCAGAAAATAAAAGTATCTGGGCACAAGCAGATGTACCAATTTCTGCGGATTTTGAAACATTTAAACTCAATTATTTTAGTATAGTTTTTGCTATTGACTATTTTATGAAAAATATCAGTCCGAAATTACAAATGCAGCTGAAATCAACAGTGGAGAAGGATACGTTTAAGAATTCAGAAAACAATCTCTATATATAAAAAACGTGCTAAAAAATTTTTTAATTACTTTTAAATATTTCTTCATAGAGTTAAAAACTTGAATAAAAAATCCGGAGTGAATGAACATTCCTTCAAAAAATCCTAAACATAATGCTCGTAAACAACAATACGTCAAGAAGCAAAATTTATCTGCAAATAGTATAAATCCAAGACTTATTTTTATGGGAATTGGGTTTGTTATAATAGTGGTTGCTGTTGTAATTCTCGTAATTAATATTGACAATCTCAATCCAGCAAACGGGGGAGAAGAAGAAACTCGTGTTATAGAATATGGAGATAGTGCGATTCTTGAATTCAAAATGTGGGTTGATACCAATGGTGATGGCTTAGTCGACTGGGATGAATACCACGATGATGAAAACAACGAAATCACCCCTGCTATGGGTGGTGAAGTGTATCCAACTATTTCTACATCTGCCGAACCATATGGGTTTTATGGGGCGATGGTGGGGATGGAACAAGGACAAACCAAGCGTTTTGTCTTAGAAGCCAATATTGATGATAATGGTGATGGAATTGATGATAATACAGGGTTAAAAACACAAAGCTATGGTAAACCGAGTTCACCTTATTATAATACTGCAATTCGCTATTATATCAAAATTTTGAATATCACAAAGAAAGGGGAAGATCCTTTGCCTTGGAATGTTCAACAACCTGCCAATCCTATCGTACCTCCTAGTTCCAGTAATATTGGGATTACCGATATGTTTTATTGTGCCAATTCTGTTACTATCAAGAAATTTGATTGAGATTTATCAATCTCTTTTTTATTCTATTTTTGAGAAATTTTCATATATTATTTTCAATTAATTCACTTATAGTGAATAGAATTTCTTTTCCCTTCTCTGCCTTTTTAGGCCAAAATCGGATGAAATTGGCATTGATTTTAAATATGATTGATCCACATATTGGCGGAGTTCTTTTGATTGGTCAACAAGGAACTGGAAAGAGCATTGTTGCACGTTCTCTAAGACCCCTTCTATCAAATATTGATGTGAATCAATATTGTCCATTTCACTGTGATCCAGAAGATAATGAAAATTATTGTTTTTTCTGTCAAGAAAATTCTAATAACTTAATTAGAATGACAAAGAAAAGAGAATTTATAACTATCCCTCTCGGAGCAACTAGTGATATGATGGTTGGTTCTGTTGACTTAGAAAATTTAATTGCAAAAGGTAAAATTAGAGTCCAACCGGGTCTCCTAGCTAAAGCTCATCGAGGTGTATTATATATCGATGAGATTAATTTGTTACCTGATAATCTTCTCGATCTTCTCTTGGATGTTGTTAGTTCCAAGATTAATTATATTGAAAGAGAAAGCTTATCTTTATCTCATAAATCTGATTTTATTTTTATAGGTTCTATGAATCCAGAAGAAGGAATTCTACGCCCTCAGATCTTAGATCGTTTTGGATTGATTGTAGATATTAAAGCTCCAAATGATGTCTCAATTAGATCTCAAATCACACATAATGCAATAGAATTTGATGATAATCCTAAAAAATTTATTGAAAAATACAAGCTCTCTCAAAACTCACTTCGTAAGAGAATTTTATATGCCCAAAATTTATTGAAAGATATCCAATTCCTAAAAAGAGACCATTTTTTTGTTTCAAAACTTGTGTCTTCATTTCCGCAATTATCACCTCGTGTCGAATTTACTTTATTAAAAGTTAGTCGGGCTATTGCAGCATATCATGGAAATCTTCATATTACTAAAAATCACCTGAAAAAAGGAATGCATTTAACCTTGCAGGGTAAATTATCATCAAAAAATGATGTTGAAACAAATCTTCTTCTAGAATCAACCTTTGAAAAAATTTGGCAAAATATCACTTCATTTCCTGAATTTTCACAAAATGACAAAAAATCCGATTTTTCAGAAAAATCTTCCATCTACAAATCTTCAATGAAAGTTGGTGGAGAATTTCGTGAAAATCCTTTGGAGCATAGAAGCAAAGATCTTCCGGAATTGCAAAGTGGTGATCGAAATTCTAAAGATCAATATTCTAATTTGAATTTGGAAGAAAAATTTTCAAACGGACTTAAAGTTGGAGATCTCAACTCATTTAAAAAAATTGAACTGAGTGACTTAAATGAAATCCCCACCTATATTGTTGAAAGACCTCTAAATATCGATGTTTCTCCTATTTTAAGTTTGATAAAAAAAAATAGAAGGATAGTGAAATTCAATGGGAGAGGTTCTAGATTAAAAATTTTAACTCGGAGCGGAGGGCGATACGTTTTTGCTCAAAAGCCAAAAAAACATCCAAATTCCATAGCTTTCAATGCTACTATTAAAAATCACTTCATTTCGTATCCTTCTTCAATGCAAAAAGTTAGAGATGCTGTTTATTCTTCAAATTTGCCCAATCCTTCAAATTTGGCCGTGAATTTGAAATATGAATACATTCTAGAAAAGGTAAATGAACTGCATGCTCCTCTTTCACTCTATTTTATTGTAGATGCAAGTGCATCCATGCGTCGGATTTTAAAACAAACGATAAAAGTGATTCAAAGTGTTCATGCTGAGGGTTATACAAAGAAAGATAAAATTAGTGTAATTTCATTTCAAGGAAAAGAAGCTCGCATCCTTCAACGACCATCTGTTTCATTTTCAGTGGGGATGAAAAGGCTAAACAATCTTAAAGCGACATCGTACACTCCACTTGCATCTGCGCTGAATATAGCTACAACTTTAATTCGGCAAGAACAAATTAAAGGACTTTCTATCCCGATTATATTAATACTAAGTGATTTAGGAGCAAATATTTCCTTGGAAAAACCTGCTTTAAATGCTTCAAGTCGTGCAGATTTTACACAGATTGCTGATGAACTTGAAAAAATAGCCAAAAAAATTGGAAATCGAGGATATCAATTAGTGATTATGAAACCTAAGAAATCTTTCGCAACTCGCTTTTTGGGGGTTGATCAATTATCTGTTCAACGAATTGAAAACAATTTTATCAAATACTCTTCTGCAAAGATATTTGAATTTGATGGATATGATCCCAATACAACTATTGATCAATTGAAATCACTCATGAAATAAAAAAACTTGAAAAATAAACTATTTTTCTGATATTTATGGAAAAACGTAATATTTATGTATTACTTTATGATCGTTTTGCGGATTTTGAAATTGTTCTTGCCACGCTTTTACTCAAAAGAGAAAATTTGGTTTATTTCGGCTTCAATAAACTTGAATTTGAAAGTGAAACCAAGCTTAAAGTTAAAGCCGATAAATTGTTGTCGGAATTAAATCCTGATCTTTGTGATCTTTTTATTATTCCTGGAGGAGAACCGAAGTTATTGATTAAAGATCCTGAACAAAGAGAATATGTGAAAGCACTAAATCATATTTTGACTACACTCAATCAAAAAAAGAAAAAAATTGCAGCTATTTGTGGTGGTCCCACCTTTTTAGCTAATTCTGGTATATTAGATGGAAAAAAATGCACTGGAAGTATTCAAGAAGATGAAAAAGTTTTTTTTAAAAATACGCTATTTGAAGAAGTAGATCTCATTCGAGACGGTAATATTTTGACTGCTCAAGGTCAAGCTTTTACGGATTTTGCCATTGAAGTGGGAAAATTGATAAATTTCTTTGAAAAAGAAGAGGATGCAACAGATACTCTAAAATGGGTGAAGAATATAAAATAAAAAAAATGATAACACTTATGCTTTATTTTTTAAAATTGCTTTTATAAAAGCATGATAAATTGGTGAAGGCTTAAAGGGGCGAGAAGTGTATTCGGGATGGCATTGTACTCCAACCATCCAATGATCTCCTGTTAGTTCTATTGCATTCACAATTTTTCTTGTTTCATCATATGCTGAAATACGAATCCCTTTGTTTTTTGCCTCAGCTGTCGCATATTTTTCATTAATATGATATCGATGTCGAAATCTTTCTGTAATTTTTGTTTGTTGATAGGCTTCATACAATTTGGTATCTTTATCAATGATTATTGAATGACCTCCCAATCGCATAGTTCCGCCAATGTTCACTATTTTTTGTTGTTCATCCATCATAGAAACAACAGGTTCAATTGCATTTGGATCAATTTCTGTTGACTGGGCACTTTCAATTCCCATTCTGGATCGCATAAATGCAACATAAAATAGCTGGGCTCCAAAACAAATTCCCAAATAAGGAATTTTGTTATCCATTGCAAATTCTGCCGAGTGAATCATTCCTTCAACTCCTCGCGTCCCGAAACCCGGAGTTAACAAAATCCCATCGCAAGAATTCAAATCATCATCGAAATTATCTTTTTCGGTATCAACAAAAACTATTTCCAAATTAACTTTTTCGTGAGCACAAGAATGGGCAAGGGCATGATTAATTGATACGTACGAATCTTTATTGTCCACGTATTTACCTGGCATTGCTATTCTCAAAGTTTTTGTATATTTATTCACAAATAAATTGGTCATCTCAACCCATTCTGAATAAGTATTATTTTCAACTAATCTTGTCTTAAGGTCTAAATTTTCTCCGAGGAGATCTCCAAATCCTTGTTGCTCAAAAATTAACGGCAGTTGATAAATACTTTTTAAGTCAGGGTTTGCAATAACATGTTCTTTTTTAACATTTGAAAACAAAGAAATTTTTGCTTTGATTGCCTCGTACATATTAATTTCAGATCGACAGATTAAGAAATCAGGTTGTAAACCAGCACTTTGTAGCTCTTTAACTGAATGTTGAGTTGGTTTACTTTTTAATTCTCCAACGGCCTTTGAATAGGGTACTAGCGTTACATGAACTAATGCAGTATCTTCTTCAGGGAGTTCTAAACGAAGTTGACGAAACGCTTCTAAAAATATGACTGATTCCACATCTCCTACAGTTCCTCCACATTCTATAATCAAAACATCCAAATTTTCATCTTTCGCAATATTTTGTATTCTTTCTTTAATCATATTAGTACAATGGGGAATAATTTGTACTGTTTTTCCTAAATAATCACCTTTACGTTCTTTTAAAATTGTTTCAAAATATATTTGACCAGAAGTGATATTGTGGCTTGGATGAATTGGATCACCTAAAAATCGTTCATAAGTTCCAAAATCTTGGTCTAATTCTGCAATTTTGGTTGATGTAAATGGATTATTCGTAGTATCTCCAATTGGATTATATTTCCACACTTGATCAGTGATAAAACATTCTCCATGTTCAACAGGGTTTAAAGTTCCGGGATCTACATTTAAATAAGGATCTATCTTCAAGGCAGATACTTTAAAACCACGAAATTGACACAACTTCCCAATGGATGCTGTGGTGACACCTTTTCCAATTCCGCTCATTACTCCGCCAGTTACGAAAACAAACTTGGGCATGTAACTATGTACGCACCATCGCAAAAAAATTTCATTGTTAAGAAGAATTTTTATGACAAATAAACTTCCTTAGAAGAGCTTTTGTCAATTTATTATTAATAATGATATGTTATTTTCAACTAACAAATAGATTTTTGCTTGCAAATTGAGGATCACTCGTTAAATTAATTCCTAATCTTCTTAGTCCTATCTCATCTCCTGGTGATGCTATGTGGGTCATATGCATTTCGCATCCTCGTAATTGTTTCAAAGAATCCATTGCAATCTCAGCAGTTGGATTTGCAGTTGCACTAATGCTGAGGGCGATTAGTGTTTCTTCTAAATTTAGACTTACTTTATCTGTATTCAAGATATCAATTTTCATTTTCCTAATTGAATCTAATACATTTCTAGATATTAGATCAATTTTCATGGGGATATCTGATAAAAATTTAATGGCATTTAATATTATTGCAGAAGAAGCATGCATTAAAGACGAATTATTCCCACAAATTATATTTCCATCTTTAAGTTCCAATGCTGCACCTACATAGATTCCATCATGTCCTTTGTGTTGTTCTTCTGATAATTTAGCTGTATTCCTTGCTGGGGTTACCACTTTACGATCATGGGCGTGTAAATCAAGTTTTCCGAGCATTATTTGTTCAATGCGTTTCATAGTTTTTTTATTTGCGTTTCCTACTACATACTCACATGAGTATTTAAAATATCTCCTAATTACTTCTTGAATTGCTGCTTCTTGGCAAATTATATCATCAATAATTGCAAATCCTGCTCGATTAACACCCATATCTGTTGGAGACTGATAGACTTTGTCATTTCCCATTATTTTTACCAAAATTTTCTTAACTACTGGGAAGATTTCAATATCTCTATTGTAATTAATTGCTGTTTTTTTGTAAGTTTCTAAATGGAAATAATCAATTTCATTAATATCTCCAAGATCTGCTGTGCTTGCTTCATATGCAATATTGACTGGGTGATTTAATGGCAGATTCCAAATTGGAAATGTTTCAAATTTTGCATAACCAGCTTGACTCCCATTCAGATTTTCATGATACACTTGAGATAAACAAGTTCCTAATTTACCTGATCCTCCTCCTGGAGCCGTGACAACAACAATTGGTCTTTCAGTTTGTATAAATTCATTTTTCCCATAACCTTTTTGGCTCGTTATTATGTCTACATCATTGGGATATCCTGGAATTGGATGGTGGGTGAATACTTTAATTCCTCTTCTTTGTAATTTGGTTTTAAAGATATCCACAACTGGTTGATCTTTATATCGAGTTATCACTACTCCTCGGACTGTTAATCCGTATGCATGAAGATCATCAATATCTCGCAAAATTTGGGTGTCATAAGCCAAACCAAAATCTTGTCTGATCTTTTTACGTTCAATGTCTCCACTGTAAATGCATATAATTATTTCACATTTGTCCGCTAATTTTTGGAGTAATTTAATTTTAACATTCGGATCAAAACCAGGAAGAACTCTTGCTGCGTGTAAATCATTTGATAGTTTCCCTCCAAACTCTAAATAGAGTTTGTTACCAAATTTTTTCGCTCGTTTAAGAATTGCTTCTGATTGTTCTTCCAAGTATTTCTTATTGTCAAATCCTTTTTTTTGCATTAAATTCACATCAAAACATAAAAATAAACTAAATCATGTTTCAATAAAAAAGCAATTATTTGTCGCTTAAGGAAAAAAAAGAATTTAAGTTAAAAAATTTAGATTACATACTGTTTATTATACTTTGCATTCACGAGTGTTTCCTTCAAAGCTTTTTCTTTAATAGGCTTAAGAAGGAAACGATTAAAAGGTCCGCGAATTTGAGGATTTTCCAAAACTTCGGCCATTCCTACTTTAAAACTTTTTTTGGGTGCTGATTCAATTAATTCATTTCCAGGAATTCCACCTTGGAGGTAAACCTCAGTGATAACGATATCGTATTTATTCTTACGAAATTTTTGAAGTGCTTCGAAACTTGAATGGCAAATCGTGATATCGTGCATGGGATCCATATTTAGAATTATCTGGCTCATTTCATCTAATAATTCTAAATCATTGTCAATTAACAAGATTCTCATTTTAGCCTAAATCATAATTGATAACTCAACCTAAAAAGATTTAGGGATTTTTCTATAGAAATCTCCAGTATTGTGTTTTTTATCACGCTCTGTTTGATATTCTCGATTTCCCAGATTTTATTAAAAATTTTGAATAATGTAATCATAGTTGTATTATCTTGGATGTGAATAAGGTAACTACAGGTAAAAATGTGTTAATGGTGCCAAATGTTCAAATATATGCTGCCACACATTCAATTGATCCACATGAAACATTAACTGGGAAAGAAGCAGTTCATCCAATTAATATTGGAAATAATGTTTGGATTGAAGGAAGTGTAATCATCTGTTATGGAGTTTCCATAGGTGATAATTTTGTTATTGGCGCTGGTTCTGTTGTGGTTAGAAACATCCCTCCGATGTTTTTGCGGCAGAAAAACCTTGTAAAGTGCTTAAAGAAAGAAATAAAAAAGATATGGAATAAATCAAAGCAATTATATAGATTGATAAACTATAATTTGTCAGAATATCTAAGTAATTCCCAATTTGAGACAATTTGGTTGTAGAGATCATTTTCTTTGCGTTTGGAATCATAAAATGCTTCATATGCAATTTCACCCAACATTTCTCTTGTAAAAGTCGAATGAGTCATATGACTTAACGCTTCACCTAAACTTTCAGGAAGCTCTTTGATCCCCAATTTTTCTCGTTCTTCTTTTGTTGTATGAAACAAGTTGATTTCAACCGGTGCAGGTGGATCAATTTTATATTTAATTCCATCTAACCCCGCATTTAACAAGGCTGCTAATTGTAAATAGATATTTCCCGCACCATCTGGACTTCGAATTTCACATCGTGCTGCTTTTCCTTTATTGAAGAAATTTGGAACTCGAATGAGCATTGACCGATTTTTAAATCCCCAAGAGATTAATGTGGGTGCTTCAAATCCTGGAATTAATCGTTTGAAACTATTGGGCCATGAATTTAAGATTGCTGTCATGGAATGAGCGTGTTTTAGTTGACCACCTATGAAATATCGCAGAATGTTGCTTATTTTCCCGTTTGGATCATTTTCATCATAAAATACGTTATTGCCTTTTAAATCCCATAGACTTTGGTGAACATGCATTCCAGACCCATTATGACCTTTCCATGGTTTAGGCATAAAAGTCGCAATATATCCATGCTTTGCAGCTACTGCTTTTACTACCATCTTCATAGTCATCGTTGCATCAGCAATTTTCCGGACATCATCGTATCGAATTGAGATTTCGTGTTGTGATTGAGCGACTTCGTGATGAACCGTTTCACATCCGACAAAAGGAAATTGATCTGCAATCAATGCAATTTCTCTTCGGATATAGTGATCTTCATGGGAACCATCCGCGGAAAAATAACCACGATAATCAGTTGCTAGGACTTCTGATCCAAAACCATTTTTTTCTTTCTTAAGTAAAAAGAACTCAAGTTCTGGTGCTGCTTTCATCTGAAAACCCATCTCTTCCGCCTTTTCTGCAGCTCTTTGTAAAATATATCTCGGATCTCCTTCATAACGGGTTCCATCTGGATTATAAATATCACAAATAAACCTTCCATCGGGTTCATTTTCTCTCCATGGTATTATTGAAAAAGTTTGAGGATCAGGAACTGCTACCATATCTGATTCTTCTAATCGACCATATCCTGATATTGAAGATCCATCAAAACCTTCTCCAAAATATAAGACGTCTTCTAACCGATTGGAATTAATACCAATAGATTTTAGCGTTCCTTCAATATCTACAAATTGTAACAAACAAAATTTAATTTTTTTTTCTTTAACAGACTTTAAAATTTCCGCAATTTTTTGTTTTTTATCTTGATTATACTGCATTGATACATACCTCACTTAAAAAAAGTGTTATATATCTTTGAAAATAAAAATCCTATTTAAATTACCTTAAATCTCCCAAAAACCGCTAACAAAATCTACAAATAATAACTGTTTATCAATTTTGACTTCAATTTGTTATACTCATCAAAAATAAGTTACGTTTTGTAACCAAATTATTCAAAAAAAAAGAATCTCAAATTTTTTTAAGATTGAACTGCAGTTACAATTTGAAATAATATAAAAAAGTGTAAGACTGAATTATGAAAAACGAGCAACTTGATGAAGTAGATGAAGAACTCATTGCTTTTCTATTTCAAAATGGAAGAGAAAAATTAACCAAACTTGCAGAAATGTTACAATTTGTTAAAAAACCTTCTGAATCCCAAGTTAAAAATAAGAAACCATCCATGTCTCATGTTAGTGTTCAAAAAAGACTCGTAAAACTTCAAGAAAAAATGATTAAAATTCAAGCTAATTGTCATATTAATGCTTTAAAAATGATTTCAGCTTACGCTATGATTGAAACCAAAGATTATGAAACTGAAAGACGCTTGATTGAAAAATCACGCTTGTGCCCTCGTGTTAGTCTTGTTGATCGATTATCAGGTAAATACAATATACTTATCCAAATCATTTGTCCGTCGATCGGTGACGTAAATTGTTTTATTTCTAGTGTGATTAAATCTGATGATCAGATTCGCAGCTATAAGGTTTATAATTCAATATCTAATGTAAAGCCGGGCTTTATCCCGATACCGCAATTAAGTTTAGAACAGAAAGAAAACAAAAACACTCCTTGTGGGATGAATTGTTTGTTTTGTGGGATGTATAAAGATGGTACATGCCTTGGTTGCCCTGCAACATCATTTCAGAATAAAAAATATTCCGAATTTTTTAGCAATTGACTTCATCATTTTTGTCAATCTTTCATCATATTTGGATAGAATTTAAATATTTTAATTGAGAAGTATTATCTAAGAAGATGGAAATACCATTAGATAGTCCAAAAGAAGATCGAATTGAAAAATTAGATGCTGCATTAGATATCTTACATTCTGCGGAATCCAATATAACTGGATTGTTATCTGGATTAAATAGAATTATATCAGCAACACGCGATGATTTTATCGAACTTGAAGTTCAAAAAGAATATCTTGAATCCCAGAAACGTGTTTTGCAGGAAAAAACAAATAAACAAGAACAAGAAATATCTGGGTTAACCAATGAACAACATAAATTGCTTTTAGAATATGCCCAAGTGAAAGAAGAATTGGAGAAATTTACTAAAATCGCAAGTGATAGTGAAGAAATCTCTCTAGACGACATGCGTGCAACATTATCTATCTATAGAGCTTTATTCGAAGAAATTTATGCCAGTCAACCTCATTTCAAAGTTCTTTATTTATTGCATGGGGATGCTGAAGAAATGACTGTAGATCATTTGAAATCTGCATCTGGTATTGGAGGGGCCATGATCTTACGTGCTTGCCATGAATTAAAAAAGGCGAATCTTATCGATTTTAATATTGACACAAAACGAGCCAAATTAGTTCAACGTCTTTTCCATAAAAAAAAAGAAATTTCTTAATTTGTTACTTATTGATTTTTTTCCCTTTTACCCACGCTTCCATTACAAGAGTAGTAAACATTTTAATTTGCTTCACATCCCTTGTGCGGAAAAACAGAAGTTGATCGTATTCATCCCCAACTGAAGCTAAAAGTAATTCTTCCCCATCTCTTAATGCACAGAATCGATCTTGATCTGAATATAATCGAATAGATATATTATCAAGGTTTTCCAAATCTTCTAAAATTTCTTGGTGTTGGATATTGGAAAAATCGACTTCACAAGATGCTTTGATACTGATGGATGAAGAAACTTCAAATAAATCCAATTTCTCCAAATCCATTATAGAGGGAGTGGTTATATTAATGCTGTGAAGGCTTTGGGAAAGCATTTTTTTTATTTTTATCATCACTTTCTCTTTGGATAGAAATATTCCATCCTTGGCTTCATATTCTAACAAACGTTCCTCTAATCGTTCTACTTCTTCATCCGCATCATCAAGATCTGCTTTCAAAAAATTCATTTCTTCATTCAAAGCTTGAAGGGTCTTTTCCAGATTTTTGATTTTTTCTTGGTCGTCGATACAATTTCACCAAAATGTTCTTTGTAATTTATCTTCGTTTTTTTGCAATTTTAAATTTTCTTCTGAAATCATTTTAGGGTATGAAAGCTTTTTTAAATTTATGAGCAATAATGATGAGGAATTAATTAAATCTATATCCAAAATAATCGAAGAGGCAATGAAGGAGAATGTTGCAATTCAAGGATTTTCTGTTGGAACTGATATAGCTACTAATATTTATACTAAATTCAAACCTGAACTAACAGATTTTAATGAGAATGAGTTGATTGCCTCGGCTACAAGTTTTCAATATATCTCTAAAGGTCTCTTTGCTCATATTGCAAAAAATGATTTGAATTCTTCTTATTTAACTGTTGAAAATCATGTTATTTTAATGGCTATTGTTAAAGATGTGTCTGCTGCCGCAATTTTAAATCGAAAACTCGCAGAATTAGAAGGTATTATAAAATATCAAAAAGTTCTTGATAATTTATTGCTTAAAATTGCTGCTTTTGTTGAAACGAGTGATTATATTACTGAAGATCCTATGGTGAAAATAATGAGAGCGATTCCTTCCGCAACATTTCTCGCAATAATTTCAAAAGAAGGGTTACCTATCAAAATAATCGATAATGGAAAAGTTCAAGGACCGATGGTTGGATCTCAAGTCTCCGCTTTAAGTAATTTGACACAAGTGATGATGAAAACTCCCATGGATTATACGATTTTACAAGGTAAAGGGGCAAATATACTAATTGTACAATTTGATTCTGAACGAATTCTCGCCATATCAATTCCTGAACATGAAAAATCAAATATTGGACAATACTTGGCCCGAATAAAAGAAATTATTACTTCCTATGAAGGTTCTTCCTTTAATTTTTAGAAATTCCTTTCAATTTTTTTGCTCCTCGCTTGGAGATTGTAAAATATGAAACTTCGCTTTCTGGGTACTAGTGGATATGGAATAACTCTAACAAGAAATTTACCATCAATAATAATAGATGGGAAAATTTTAATCGACTGTGGTGAAGGTTGTTTAAAATCTCTCTTTAAATTTGATTATCCTCTTGATCAAATTCAAGCAATTTTTGTTTCCCATGTTCATCCTGATCATATTCTTGGTTTGATTTCTTTATTATTTAAGTGGGCTTTTTATACAAAAAATAAAAATTTTAAGGAAATCCGGATGTCTCCCAAAATTTATGTACCTGAAGGGTATAAATCAGCTATTGAACAAATTATTCAAGTTACTTTTTGTCCATTTGAAAATGTAAATTATCAAATTCGCCTCATTGAATTACCTTATATTCATGAAAATCCTTTATCTCTTAATTTTAATACCGATAAGTATTCCATTGACTGGATAGAATCGATTCATCACCCTAAATGTTATTCTTTTCTATTTAATGGTCGATTATTTTATTCTGGAGATTCTGCACCAAATAAAGAATTCCATAATTTTATTCCAGCAGGTACTGTTATCATTCATGAAGCATCATTTGATGATTCTCAAAAATCTTTAGCTCATAAATTAATGCATAGTACGCCCCAAGATGCGGCAATGCTCGCATCAATTTCAAAAGCCTCTCAATTAATTTTAACCCATTTGCCAGATCTTACAGAAATTGAAGAAGAAGGTTTTCTAAAGGAAGCAAAAAAAAAATTTTCAAATATTTCTGTAGCACATGATGGAGATTTACTTTCAATTGATTGAATCAGCAGAATCACAGTTAATCTCTTGAGTGGAACATTCTCCGCGCAAAAACAAGAAATTAACCCCAATTATCACTGCTGCTAAAATAATAAACAATACTTGAATTGATGTGTAATCTACAATGATCCCTAAGATCGGAGCTAAAAGAAATGTTAAAAAGGATTTTATTTGAGATTCCACACTTAAAACTGTTGCTCTTTGATTTTTTGGGGCTAATTCTCCAATATATCCAACCAACATAGGACGACGTAGGTTATATACTCCATAAATTACCATATAGATTAGAATGATCAATATCGGGACTTTCAACCACATGAAAATTGCTTCTAAAAGAAGTAAAATTGCAAAGAAATCAAAGAGAAGATCAATGGTGCGTTTAGTATTTTTGATTCGTTGTATGACATTATATGCATTTTTGGATGAAAAAGATGAGACGAGGTAAAATATGGCATAAATGATACCTAATATTAATTTAATATAGAAATCTTCCTGGGTCTCATCTAAACTATAATTGATTAATATCGCTACTATGAAAATTTTTATGATTGGTTGAATATAATCCTTCAAGGATTTGAAAATTGAATCAAAGGTCGCTGAAGTGAAAACTCCCTTACGCAATCTTCGATTTTTGAATACAGTAAATAAATCCAGAAAATCTTGTTTTAGCTGTTGGTGCCATTTTAACTTGGATTTTTCTAATTTAATATTCATATAAGAGGGATAAGAACTAATTAAAAGAAAATCCAAGATAAATGGAATTGTTGCTAACAAAAAGATCCATTTTTCTGCGGGAATAAAAAATACTATGACAATTGCGAGTACCGAATTTAAAGTAGAGCCATACAATGACCAAGATCTAGTCTTTCCATAAATATATGCCTTATATTTTAACAAACCCTTTTTTTCCATCCATTGCAATTCCATCGCTTTATGGGTCCCCGATCGAAAAGCTTCCCCCAAACCATACAAAATTGATGCGAAAATGACCGCAAACCATCCCGGTCCTAAGAAATATAGAAAGAAGGATAAGATATAGAAGAGAAAACATAATAAGAGTTCATTTTTTTTGCCATATTTGTCCGCCATTATACCTGAAGGGATTTCAAACAAGTACGTAAATATTTCGCGAATCATCACGAAAATACCAATTTGGAAGAAAGAGTATCCCCAATTAATGAAAATAAGAAGTAAGTAGGGTTCAAAAAATTGGAGATTTTTAAAAAACCCATAAAACTTGAATTTCCACATTATTCCGACATGCTCGATATACTCAAAAGCTTCCTTTTCTGTTGTAAAATCTGTTATTTTTTTTCACCTTAGATTGAATTGATAAATAAACGTATTTCTTCATAAATTTCATTGGTAAACTTATCCATTAGCAGATTATGGCCTGCATTTTCATATAATCTAATTTTTTTATTTGGATGCGACCAATTATTATAAAAATTGTGAACTGCGAACACATCAACCAAAGTATCCTTCGTACCTTGCAAAATCATACATGGAGAATTAATTTTTTTATTTAATCTTTTAGACTGTCTTATCAATTGAAGAATGGCTTTGAACATTCTCAAAGACATTTCTTTGAGCCGAAGTGGATTGTTTTGCGCATATTCTTGATATTCACGATAGTAAGTTTTTTCCATTTTTTCTGGAATAATTGGTTGTACTGGATTTCCTTTTGAAAATAATTTTCCGATTGTGAGTGCTGGATATAGAAAAGCATGTTTTAACCGATCTTTTAACTGAATGATGGGGGAAATAAAGATCAATCCTTCAAAGTTTTTTGGAGGGTGTTTAGCTGCTAATTTCAAAGCAATTAGGGCACCTATATCATATCCTATGAATATAATTGGTAAATCATATTTTTCCTCATAGGAAGAAATTAAAGATCTATAATCATCGATAATATTATCGAAATTATCAATATCTCCGAGATGTCCTCCTGCTTGTCCTCCCGTTCTTCCATGACCCCGATAATCTAATCCTATTATTAAAAACCCTTCTTTTCCTAAAATATCCGCAAGGGGGAAGAAGATATCTGAGCTTCCGTATGCCTCATGAAATACAAAGATTAGTTTCTTAGGTGTTACATTATAGGGTTTAACATTTGAAATCCATTCTTGGTAAAAAAAACGCAAACCTCCGGTTAATTCAAACAAATTTTCTTGAGCTTGGGTTGATTGTGAATCACTATTAATTGAACTTCGTAGATCCTTAAGTCTCCCATAATATTCTTTTATCTCCTTGTCCAGTAATCCTTTTGCTCCTAAGATTTTTGTAGTATATTTTTTTTTCATGATTTTTTCGCTCTTTTAAATGAGTTGGGAATTAAATGATCAAATACTTGATAAAGATGTCCAATAATGGTAAATCATATTATCTGAAATTACAAATAACCAGTGTATAATTTTTTCTTTATCTAAATAAATAATACTATGCTTTATCGGGTTGGATTCTAAGCTATGGGATTTCCAAACAACTTCAAAAGTTTTTCCCTCATCTTTTGAATACCATAAAGTAGGTGTTAGTTGGTTTTCTCGCCCTGTTGCTCCTAAGATTAAAATGTTTTTTTTAGTCCCCTCGATATTCGGTACACAATAAGCAGTAAAGGCATCTTTTTTTGAAAAATCTGGTACTGAAGTCGAAACTAGTGTTGTCCATGTTGATCCCATGTCAAATGACATAGATTCTGTGAGTCTTGATGGATCAAGTGTTCTACAATACATTTTGAGTTGATTATTTTTAAGTTCGATTGTAACTGGTGATAAAGTTCCATTTTTATGAAAATTTTCTGGTTCTTCCTCAATTTCTGGAGGTTCAACAAATAACGAGAAATTCCACGATCTTCCATTATCTTTTGTAAACACAGTCATCGCTCTATTAACTCGAGGATCTTCAATAGATAATACTATTTGTCCTATATTAATTCCCGTTTTAATCTTGAGTGGTTGGGTTACAATTTTCCAAGATTGAAATTCATCCGTCATCTCTTTAAGCGAATCCCAATGTTTCCCATATGAATAAGATGCTGTGGAATATAACTTTACTTGTCCCTCGTTAGTTTTTACGTTGAAAAATCTCAATAAATCTCCCTTATTATCAAAACAAGATGAAAAACCCTCAATCCTATTCCATTTTTCGGTTAGTTGTTGAAAATTCGATTTATTTTGGGGGATTTCATGACTCCATTCCGAATATCTTTGATCTTGTTGCATCATAACAATATTGGAAGAGTTTTCAGGTAAATAACTGATTAAAAATCCTCCATGAGGATGTTCAAGAAAATTAAATGTAGTGATCTCGCTGTGAAAAAGGGTGATTTTTTCAGAAGAAAATTCCATAATGGATTTAATGCGATTTAGTTTAAATAAAATGTGAAAACAAGTCAAAAATTAGAAAAAGGAGTAATAAAAAGAAAAAGGAATAAAAATTATTCCACTTTGAGGTCGTAACCTAAAAGCTGACAGGTATGGATCTCCTTTTTGAGAAATTCACGAATAGCTAATCGAATTGCTTCCGATCTACTGGGCACCAATCCAATTTGTTGAATTTTCTCAATATTTTCAACATAGATTTCAGGTAGTGCAATTGTAATATTTTTCATCTTTTGACGTTCTATGACCATTTAATTACCTTCTTAGGGTTATGATGAATTGGGAAGAAGTATGAAGCGATTTATGAAATCTTCTAATTCATTTGTAAGATCGTGCCGTAAATATATTATGTCTGTTAAATTTATAAATTTTCTTGTAGATGGTTCTATTTTTCCTATATGCAAACATTTATATCTTTTAATGTAAAAAAGAATGTATAAGAAGGGGTCTTACCTTAATGTTTAGTAATTAGGGTGATTTTTAAAAAAGGAAGGTACGATAGGAGCATTTAAAAATTACCATAAATAAGCCTACTACAGAAATGTGAAAAAAATTGATCCCCATAAAAATGGTGTTTTGATTGCACTACATAAATTAAAAAACATATTAAACATATTAAAAACATAGATAAGTAAGTAGCTGCGGTATTACCTTAGTCTAAGGAAAAATACCATCAATAAAAAAAAGTTAAAAATATCTCCAATAAGGGCTGTAAAATACATGAGTAATGACGAAACACTTGATGATATCCTAAAAAATTTACTTGCTTCAATTCCCGAGGTTCAAGCTGCGGCAATTGTATCGGTGGAAGGGTTACCCATTGCATCCGCCTTACCTTCAAATGCTGATGAAACTCGGATTGCTGCTATGACTGCTGCTATCTTGTCGTTAGGGGAGCGTGCTGCTCAAGAACTTGGTAAGGGCACTCTTGAAATGGTGTTTGTTCGAGGAGTCAATGGATATATAATAACAATGTCCGCAGGACCTAATTCTGTTCTTACTATTTCTACAACAAAAGATATTAAATTGGGGTTAGTTTTCTTAGATACTCAGCGTACTTGCGCAAAAATCTCAAAGTTAGTATAAATCTTTTTATTTCTTCTTGCGTTTTTTACGTTCATTCTTTTCCCATTATATTTGGAAAAAATGCTAACTTGAAGTATTCCATATAGGCGCGATCCCTTTATCTTTTTATGGGGGAAATTTTAACCATCTCAAACTATCATCCCAATGATAGTTCTGCATCGATCGATTTTGAGACACATTCTCACAATTTTATTACTGATATGCCTTCTGGGCAAATTGTATGCAATCTGTGTGGTCTTGTAAAAGAAACTAACATAATTGTTTCCAGTTGGGATGGAGTGCCATATTCTGATGAAACTACCATTTCGATCTCTAAAAAATCACTCATGAATATTAACCCAAACCTAAAACGGGCTTTGAAGTTAAATCGGAATAAAAGTTGGGATGATCGAAAGCTAACCATTGGAATTAATGAAATTAAACGACTTTGCGCTCGTTTTGGATTGGGGGAATACATTGTTACTCGTAGTATTTATCTTTTCCAAAAAGCAATCCAATGCCCGAATTTTAAAATTCATAATGTAATTCTCACTTCACAAGTCTGTTTCTTTTATTCAGCAAAACTGAATAAACATCCTTTATCCATAGAAGAAGTAATTGAAGATCATAACTTTTCTTCTCGACTCGCATATCGATATTATTACTTATTAATGAGCCAATTACACCTTGTTAAACCAGAAAGTAATCCCGCTCCATTAATTCCAAAACTTTGTGCGAGTTTAGGTCTTGATGAATTTGTTGTTCAACAAGCTAATTTGATTTTATCAATTTATCTTAAACATGAAAATACAAGTGGCCTAAATTCGGTAGGTATTGTTGCAGGTGTGATTTATTTTGCTTGTTTACGCGAACGAATTCCTCGCAGTCAACAGATTATTGCTCAATATGCGAAAATTTCAGATATTACTTTAAGAACGCGTTACAAAGAAATCAAAAAAATTTGTGGGCGCCACATGTAAAAATTCCCGCTGCTAAACCTTTAAAGCGTAGAAATGGTTTTGAATTTATCCAAAAACCCATTTGATTTTTGATCCCAATCGGATAATAATGAATCAATCTGTGGAACTAAGCGTTCGCGCTCTTTGTATTCCAGATAAATCTTCATCATTTTAAACACATTGATCATTGCATTTCCTTGATCCAAAATTTTTGCAGCTTCTTGACTTTGCGATGTAATAATACCTGAAATACGCGTTGTTTCGCCTTTTCGTTTCAGTCTTTGGACATAACTGACTGTTCCTTCATAGGTTTCAATTAATTTTTGCCATGTATTATCAATAAATCGCTGATAGTCTGCAAGGATTGCATCCCCTCGTGGAAACGCTTTTGTTACCCATTGTACAAACTCTTGGGCATTGGATAACAAGTTTTCATCAAAAGTATAATCTGTGAATTCAAAAGGAATTGCATGAAAAGCCGCCTCAATCCCACGATTGGGGTCATCCAACCGATAAATCTCAAAACCCGAATCCAAATGTAACTGAGTCACAGGATCTCCCTTTCTGGCAGGTACTTCCATTTGCTTGAGTAAACGGACCGGGTTAAACACGAGGGCAATTGCTAAGGGATTATTGGACTGCCAAGCTAACTGGTTTTTAATATCATCTTGAGATAACATTAGTTTAATTCCAGGATGAGAATGATACCACCCTACGATATATTGGGGAGGGTCTTTCATATAAAAATCGCTTTCAATTGATGCCGCTAAAGCATAATCTTCTTCATCAAATTCTACTTTCAAAATATGACGCTGTTTTTTTGTATGGGTAAAGGGAATCGCTTCTGTAATTATTACATTGTCCCCATCATTGTACCCATATAATAATCCGTACACTTCTGCCCATTCTTCCTCAGGTATCCGCGCATTCGCATAGCGTGTCGTAGTTGCAATAATTGTTTTATATATTTCCAAATTAAGTTTAACAGTACCCCGACTTTGAACCATTTCTCTCACCAGTAAAATTTCTTTTATTATTATTTCGTTTGCTTTCCTTATACCTTTTGGGTTTCCATGACCGATCGGATCTTGGTTTCTTGCAAACATTGTTGGATTCCTAAATCACAAAAAAGAAGGAAATAAATACTCCTAAAAAGAAATATCACTTATAGGTAAATAAAAAAGGAATAATTAGAGAGATAGATGTTATATGAGTAATAATCAAAATTTTCAACCCTTAACCCCTCAACTTGGGATTGCTGGATCATCATATCAGCTTGAAATGGGCAAAGTAAATAATTTTTGGGCGATCCGGCTAGTTAAAGCACGAGATGTTTTAGCAAGTAAAGTGTATAAGGATACTCCGAACCCCGAGGAACTTCCTTTAGGCAATCATCTTACGGGATGGGTTCTCAGTGTACTGGCAATTCCTAACATCAACACTTATCAGATTCAAAAAACTATTGGTTTCTTGAGACAAAAGGCTTTGCGTAATTTAGAAGAACAGAAATTAGCAAAAAAAACCGCAGGAAAATCAGAACGTACTTCGGTAAAATTGGAGAAAGTTCCAGAAAATGTTCAAGTCAAACGACACCAAGCTTCGGGTTTTGTTAAAGAAAAAAAAACTATTTCTGAAGCGGATAAAAAAATTGCTGCCGAATTATCTCCTGCTCTCGCTGCATCCAACCAAACCGCAACCAGTCGAGAAGATCATGTAATGGCTGTCGGAAAACGTACATTTGCAAAGATTCCAATGGGCGAAGGATTCACACCTCAACCTTTTAAACTTCAAGCAGGAAAAGCTGCTGTTTCCAAACCCGTTATCTCTACCAAAGTTGCCTCTCGTTTAGAAGCTAACATTGAGCATCACTTGGATACCAAAATGGAATCGAATTTCCACAGAATTGAAACTCAGGTGGAATCTCAAGTTGAAGCCAAACTTAATAAAATTCGAGATTCTATCTTTGATTCTACTATCATCAAGGACATAGTTAAGCGAATGGAGCAATTGGAAAATCAGATAAATAAATTGGAGAAGGAAAATCAAGAACTTCGTACTATGGTCAAAGATTTATCGGCTTAATTTTTTGGTCTTTCTTTTTTTATTCTCATTTTCGTATGATCGGGATCATTTCTCCATAATATCTGCATTCAATATTCCGCTCTATTTTTATTTTCTTACTCTGTCATGTCATATTTCATTATGATTTCTTATCGATGATAATTCCAATCTAGTTTTGGCTGTATTTTCGCTAAATTAAGCACGTTATAATTCTATCTCCAAATTATTTATAAAAGAATGTCCTCCGGAGGACATTAAATCAAATTTTAGGAATTTTCTTTCCTTGTAGTAAAAACGATTATTTCAAACGATTTTTTCGATTTTATCTCAGCTGGATTGATTTTAAGTTCATTAATTGAATATTTGAAGGATTTCAAAGGGATTCTCTTAAGAAATCTAAAATCTGCTGCATTCCATCATTAATTTGATGTCGCTCCATTAGGCTGAATAGAATTATAATCATAGAGAAACAATTTCCATCCAAATCAAATGGATAACAAGCTTTATTAATTCCATCAGCTATATTGTTGGCGTAAAAATTAATTTTTTCTCTTTTTGGGAATAAAAAATTGACTTATTTCCGATTATCTTATGTTAAATTTTACATTTAAATCTTAATGCCATTCTATTAATTTAACAACGCTCAAATCTAATTTTTTCTGCTCCATATATTATTTATAAGTGCCATTTCTCACCAATTTGAACGTTTAGCATGGGAAGGTACTGCTGTTGAGTTATCACTGTTAGAAAAATCTCTACTATTGATCGATCATCCTATTGTAATTTCTATTCGACATCGGCTTTATGAAGAAAATAATCCCTAAATATATCATCCATTATGCTATAACTTGATATCTTACCAATATTAGGAGAAATAATTATCCTCTATGATTTATTGATAAAAAAACATTCAATTTGATGACTAATTTCTTTGAACTGAAACTATGATGGGAAAATCATTAATTTTTATTTTCCAATTTCCCGCAAACGGAAATATATATGTGAAATTCATACTAACTGGTAATTCTGCTTCACAATAAAACAACTTGGGGTCTTGATAGTAGTAAAAATGACCTTCAATTAATCGAAAGATCTTGTATTTGCGGAGATATAATTCTTGATCTGAAAAACAGGATAGAGAAGTTGCCGAAATCCGGAATTCCACCTGTTGACCTTCAAATAAATCTGGTGGATATTCTAAGTGCGTGATGATACAAGCAAACCTTTCATTGGGGAGATGTCCGAGATATGACATCCCTTCAATTGAAAAGCACCAACTTCCCACCAATGTCAGACCTAATATTAACCCGAAAATTTTTTTCTTGTGTCTCATACAAAATTCTTCCGAAATCAAATCCCTAAAATAATCAGAAATTTACTTTTATTTAAGCGATGAGGTCAAATAATAGAACGTTAAATGATTTAGATTATCGCTTGGAATCATACCAAAGGGAATAATATCAAATTGATCCTATTTTTGAGTATCCCAAAAATCACAATTAAACCTTGACATGAAGTGTATCAGTCGTATCCAAAGGTGCGATATTTTCTTCAATTGACTCAAAAAGAATTTGTGAAGTTTCTCTGTGTTGTCTTTTACACAAGTATGTGAGATCTCAGAAAATGGGTTTTTTCGAGCATACATTGAATAAATTTGGAGGAATCAAGGAAATTAGCCATAATTTGTTTAATAATTATGTTGATCAAGTGATTATTCTATGTGTGAATCAATTAATTGTAGGAAATCAAATAAATAAATTTATATTAAACCCTACCATTCATTTTTTATGAATAAAGATATGCAGTATTACGGACAATCCTTTCCAACAAATATCCCGCAAGAATTTGTTCCGTGTATTATTTCAACTGATCAACATAACCATAGTAGTCCAGCTCTTTCAGCCGACCATAAAGAATGTTACTGGTCCATGATAACTTTCCCTTTAGGAGAAACACCCCAAAAGATCTATTTTTCTCGGTTTGAAAATGGAAAATGGAATCCTGCCCAACTCGCTTCGTTTTCAAGTGATTTTGTCGATGGAGGGCCGGTTTTTTCTTTTGATAATCAACATTTATACTTTTATTCAAAGCGACCTTTAGATTCCACTTCGGAAGCGAATACTCTTCGAGTATGGCAAGTGGATCGGACCGAAGATGGATGGAGCGTGCCTTATTTAACTTTTGGCGATAAATTCGCACATATTTTTACATCCACTCCCAGTATAAGTAAGTCAGGAACATTTTACTTCACGAGTATTTTGGATGGTGTGAAAAACAATATGGGAATTTATAGAATTCGGCAATCAAAGGGAATATTCAGTTCTCCAGAATTACTTCCCCCACAAATCAATAGTTCCCATCATGATTGGATACCTTTTATTTCTCCCGATGAAAGTTATTTGATTTTTTCTTCTGATCGGCCAGGAAGTATTGGGGATTTTGATCTTTTTATTTCATTCCATACCGAAGATGATCAATGGACTAAACCCATGAACCTCGGACCTACGATTAACTCTAAAGGAAGTGAACGATTTCCAGGATTAACGCCCGATGGAAAAGCGTTTTTCTTTGTTAGAGAATCAGAAATATACTGGATCGATAGCAATTTTATTAAAAAATTAAAGGATGATGCTATTTAAACAACTAAATATATAAATATAAAAAAAGATAAGTATGCGATTTTATAACGTTTTTTATCGTTTTGGTTAATAAATTTCTTCTTTTTCTCTTTTTAATGAAGTTAATCCATCTTTTTTTTTAATAAAAGAAAAATTCCTGTAATAATGCCCCCTATTCCAAGAAAACTAATTAAAATGATAAGGATTAAACTTAAAATCAAGGGTAATCCTATTCCAATGATCAAATTATTGACTCCGTCATCTAGAATATCCTTCTCTGAATTATTTGAGAGAGTATTATTCCACACTAAATTATCACAAGAACCTATCGCCAAATAAATACCGTACTTATTGTGGGTGATTAAATTTTCCGTAATTGAACAATTGCATGAAAAATATAACCTTATACCAAATTTTGAACTATTGGTAATAAAATTTCTTGTCAGAGTACAATTCTTTGAAAATAATAACATTATTCCGGTATCTTCCGTGTTGAGAATAGAATTTCCCAATATTGTACAATTCTCCGAAAATTGAATCCCAATACCGCAATCTGAAATATTTTCAACTGAGTTTGTATCAATTGTACAATTTTCTGTACTTAAAAAAAAAATTCCAGTACTTGCAATATTTTTCACAATATTTCCATTAACAAAACAATTCTGAGAATATTTGAAATCAATTCCATAATCGGAATCAGTAATTTCATTATTTTTGATTGTACAATTTTGAGAATATTTGAAATCAATTCCATAATTGGAATCAGCTATTTCATTATTTTTGATTGTACAATTTTGAGAATTTTGAACTGAAATTCCCATAGAAGTTTCAGAAATTTTAAGATTCATTATTTGTGAGTTTGAGCAATTGATTAGAATAACTTGAGCAACATTCGGTTCCCGTATTAGGGAAATTCCTTGAATATTTTCGTAGAGGTGAATTATTTTACTATTTGCTTTATTGCTGGTGTCAATTTGATTATTAAAACTACTATATAAAGAAATTCCGGAACCATAGATTTGATTTTGGAACAATTTGCAATTGTTAGATTTTGAAAATATAATTCCATCACGTGTTGTTATGTTAATTATATTACCGTTCAAAGTACAATTATTCGATTCAGAGACATAAATTCCACGTTTTGATCCTTCCCCTATAGAATTCTGTAATAAAATACAGTTTTCCGAATTTTGCAAGTTGATACCATATAGCGTGCTGTTTTCAATAGAATTCTCCGTTACAATACAGTTTTCCGAATCTTTAAGATAAATTCCATTCAATGGACAATTTAATACTAAATTCTGGTTGAAAGAACAGTTTTTCAAATTGATAATATTAATACCGGTGCCAATGCTCCAGAAGTATCCAGAATTCTTTTTCATACAAATAATTGTATTTCCTGTAAATGAACAATTTTTCAAATTAGATAATAAAATTCCACTATTAGTATTATTGACTACATTATTCTCAACGATTGAACAAAAAGAAGCATCTCGTAAAACTAAACCATTTCTTCCATTAATAAATGTGCAATTTCGAATGATACTATATGCTTCAGATTCTTCAATCTCAATGCAATTTTCATCATTATTTCTGGCATCAATTATTAGATCGGATATCACATAAGGATCTAAAGCAGTACCGTTTCCAGTAACCACATCAAATGATGACCAATTATCTTCTTTAATATAGATTGGATCATGAGTTGTACTGCTTTTAGGGGCTCTTGTTAAATTATCCAATTTAGAAAAAGACGAGTGTTCTGAAGTTTTAGTCTTCAACAATTTTGAATCATAGTTTAAGCAATATGAAGTAATGAATCCAATAATGATAATTAAGAAATAAAAATCCCGTCTATTCGCTTTCCTCTTTGAGATTATTTGGAATTGAATCATAAAAGTTACCTTTTTGCTAATAAAGCTTAGAATGATATCATGCTTTAAAGTTTGATTTTACAATTATAGAAAGTGAGATTGATCGAAAAATAATTCAAAAAATCTACTTAGTTTAATTTACCACCAAAAATGGGACAGAATCCTTTCAGAAAGGATTTTTTATAATATTTCAATATTCCAAAATTAAAGATTTATAAAAAAAAGATAACTAGCATCCACAGCCTTTATCGGGATCGCTATCATGGCCACCTTCAGTGCCACAACCGGTACAACCACATCCGCATCCACCAGCAGCAGGTTCGGGTGTTTTTTTCAATTGGTCGACTAATCCTAAAATCATTTTATCAATATTAGGATCAAAACCAACAATACGATCTTCTTGTTTTCCATTTTCACCTTGAAATACGATGCGTTGACCGCAGAAGAAGAACATCATCGTAGGAACAGACATAACTTGAAGGGCTGTGGCCAGTTCTTTATTTTTGTCGATATCAAGTTTAACAAGAGCGACATCGTCATCATTTTCTAATTGGGGGGTCACTTTTGATTCCAATACTTTTGCAATAGACTTGCAAGGGCCACACCAAGTTGCTGAAAAATCAACAATTACTATTTTTTTGCATTTGATAAGCTCTTCGAGCTCTGCTTGCATTACTTCTTTAACCATTTTTAAAAATCTCCTAGTAATCTTTAAAAGCTTCAACGATTTTTTAATTTTTCACAAATTGTCCATAATTTTTTCGCGGTAAATTGTCTTTTTTTTCATAGTTGCCGCAAAAAGATATTATATTTAATTCGTTTGCATGTGAAACAAGGCAGAAACCGGAATAACAACACGAAAAAAAAACAAATGAATAATGATTTCTTATACTAAATTTAGTTCTGCAGGACTTCGCATACCTGCTTTTTTACGTGCTAAGGCACAAAGAGGGTGGTTAGCACATGGATCATCTCCATCGTCGCTCATTTCTGCTTGAAAATTCATGGGTAAAACAAATTTTTTGGCAAAATCGGTGACTAAATCCATTTTTAACTGGGAGACATAGTCTTTTTCTCGAAAATGGCGGTCGAGGACATTATCCAATTTTTTCAAACTTGCAGATGCCAAAAAGATGGTTATATTGTAATTACCTGATGTTTTTAAGGCATTCAAGACATAAGGACAATGTTGGCACAACTCTAAAACATCTTCAACTCTTGTCGTTTTTAATTCAACCTTCACCAAGTTTAGTTCTTGAAGTTGATTGAAATTAACTCCGATTTGGGTGGCTAGAATCCCTTTTTCTGTGAGTTTTTTGACCCGAGCGCCAATAGCCGGTTGGGATCTTTTTAATTCCTTCGCAATTTTACTGTGGGTGAGTGTAGGATCTTCTTGGAGCATATCAATAATTTGCTTGTCTATATCATCAATAATTTTTTTTAAATCCATTTTCTTACTTCCAATGAATACAAATTACTAATTATTATTTTCTTTCTTTCGTCGACTTTTTTTTTTCTTTTTAGGCAGTGGCTTTCGAAAAATCAAAAAATAATGGTGATGGACATTGGAAATGTATGTGTTGGGATAGCCCCAGATACCTAGTTTTTTATCTCGTTGGCACCACAAAAATTCTTGACATAATTGCCACCCAAAGTTTCGCATCTTTAAAGCGAATTCCCACGCAATCGGATAAAATTCCTGATTTTTTTTTAGTAAATTTTGCATCACAACTGCACAATAAGCCCCAGGACGCATTAAATCAAAAATTTCTTTGTATAGCTGAAGCAACATCTCAATGAAATCATCATAATCTTCCACATTCCCCATGTCTCGCTCATCATCCGAAAAAGTAGCATCAAACCCTTCCCTGATCCGTGCTTTTTGGGTACTTGCAGAACCACCGCGGGAGTGGTGAAGCATATCCCAATAGGGAGGGCTAGAGATGCAAAAATCGAGGGGGGGAAGCGCATAATTTTTTAGTTCTCGACAATCTCCTTGGATCACATACTGTTGGGTACGATTAGCTGCGATATTTGCCCATTT
Source organism: Candidatus Lokiarchaeum ossiferum (assembly GCA_025839675.1). Taxonomy (GTDB): domain Archaea; phylum Asgardarchaeota; class Lokiarchaeia; order Sigyniarchaeales; family Promethearchaeaceae; genus Lokiarchaeum; species Lokiarchaeum ossiferum. The sequence continues at coordinate 1,634,931 of CP104013.1, read as the reverse complement.
TTCCGTTAATTCCGTTCCAATTCCATTTCGACGTGTCGCATCGCAAGCAACTAAAGTTGATCCCGTGCCTAAGAAAGGATCCAATACCCACATTCCTTCTTTGGTAAAGTACTGGATAAATTTTCCGATTAAATCTTCGGGAAATTTAGCGGGGTGGAGATGTTCTTGTTGTTTTTTATTTCGTGGTGGGGGATGGTGCTCAAACCATGAGCGTGTGAATTTAATCCATTCTGTCCCCGTAAGATTGTTGAGACTATTCCGGATTGAATATTTTCCTCGTCCCTCGATGATCAGTGTTTCTTTTGGTTCTTCTTTAGGAAGAAAAATGGGTTTGAATAGAGTTGGTTCGGTGGAAGTTTTTGCTTTTGAATTTTGTCGCTTCAATTCATCGCCCACAAATAGCATGGTGAAATGAAAGGAAAGGGTATTTTTGAACTATTGCTTTATGAAAAAATGAAATACTTAGATTCATATAGTTAATTGTGGAAAAATCCAAGGTTAACTTTGATGTGGATGTGGATGTGTGTATCATTGGAGGTTCCATTGCTGGAAATTATCTCGCCTGTTTACTCGCAGAAAAAAACGTAAATTGTATAGTTATCGAGGAACACTACGAACTCGGGAAACCTTTTCAATGTGCAGGAATAATTTCCCAAAAAATTTTAACTTTACTTGATTTCCCCGACGATATTATTTTAAATCGTGTTCATATAGCGGAAATTGTGGCTCCGAATTTAGTATCAATTAAAATGTCAGGATCAGAATCACCTGTGATTATTGATAGAGTTCGCTTTGATGCGTATTTTGGATGTAAAGCACAAGGTTTAGGGGTGAAATATTATCTTGGAGAGAAATATCTAAAGCATTGGGCTTTGTCGAAAACCGATGTAATAATTAAAACTTCAAAACGAATTATTAAGGCTCGCATGGTGGTGGGTGCTGATGGCCCTTTTTCTAAAGTGGCAGCTCATTTCAATCAAAAAAATTATGTCATTCCAGCCGTACAAGCAAGATTTGAAATGAAATATCCGATCGATCAGACATCTATGTATTTTAATCCGCGCTGGAAGGAATTGTTTGGCTATGTCGTTCCTGAAAAAGAAGGAAGTGTTTGTCGGGTGGGATTAGCCACAAAAAACCATCCTAATAAAGCGTTTCAGCTATTTTTAAAAAAATTAAATCTCTCTTCAGTAAATCAAATTGATCGACAAGGGGGAGCACTCCCAGTGGGATTATTAGCTCCTATGGTTTTTCAAAATACTGTTTTAATTGGTGATTCGGCATGTATGGTAAAAGCAACAACTGGGGGTGGGATTATCATGCTGGTTTCTGCCGCAAAAATTCTTGCCCCCGCTATTTCTCTTGCCATCTCCCAAAAGAATTTTTCACATAACTTTTTATATCATCATTACGAAAGAAAAGTACGAAAATCTATTGGTCGCGAATTGAAACTTCATTATATTATTCGTATTCTTTTGGAAGCACTTGCTCCCCATGAATTCAATCACTTTTTCCATCTTTATACCACAACATCATTACAGAATGTTATACGAGAGTATGCTGATATGGATTTTCCTTTGAAAGTAATTAAGAAATTGTTCCAAGAAGGGACATTTATCCGCTATATTTTCTATTTGGGGTTTAAATATTATAGAATGATCCCGAAAGTTTTTTCAATTTTATTTAAATAGGGTCCTTAAATAGAATGATTACCATTTTTCGTAATAATTCTTGGGGGAAACATATATATTTCTGAAATTTATGATCTTCATATGCTACTCTCCAAAGCAGAACGATTATTTTTTATGTCGGATGAACATTTATCTTCTGCTAATTATGAGAAAGTGATTCTTCATCGAGTTTTTCGCAAAATTGAAAAGTTAGAAGAAGAATTAGCAATTTTGGTACACTCTGAACTGTTTAAAGATGCGGAACAATCTTCACGTTCTTCAAATGATGCACTGTTTCGAATTTACAAGATGTTAATCGAGAAAGTAGATAAACCCGTTATCGCTTTAACCAAAGATGCTGAAGATTATATCAAAAGCATCCAAGAATTACGAGAACAGTCTTATAAAGAAAAAATTTCTGATGAACAAATAATTGAAAAAGCATTAAAGCGTTATTTTGCAATAATAGAAGATTGATGCATTATATTAAGGTATCTTTTTCCCCAAGTCGTGTGGTAATTTCAGGGATGAAATGGTTTGGGAGTTGGTTTATAATAGAGTATTTTTGGTTGCGTGGGATCCACGGAAGATTTTTGAGTTTTTGTAAAAGAATTCGAGAAAAAAGCCGTTTTCCCTTACTGAATGTGGTATAATTATAATAGGATATCAAATCAGATGCCAAAATATTACGAAGTTTCTGAATATCTGCTTGCAATGGTTGGGGTAAGATAATATTGTAAATACTTTGGGAAGTGAGAGAATGGTCATTCACAGTAGTTGCGCATAACCGTTTTTTTGCAAGTAATTGTCGAACTAATATGCGTTGCGGGCAAAAATCATGCAGTTTTTTGTATTTGATCCCGGAATATCCAAGTTCAATTCTTGCACTTGGTATAACGCAAGGTTGATTAGTAGTAAAATGCGGAATGAAAGGGCGAAATTTTTCTGCCTCGCCAAGTTTCTCCATTTTCTTGATTATTTTCTTAATTTTTCCATTTCTATTTAATTCTGAATTGCAATGGGAACATGTCTTTCTTTTTTGGGAATAGGGCATCCATTTATCACATTTTGGGCATTGCATGATTTCTCCCTTTTTTGAGAGTTCCACCCCTCTAAACACTTTAATTGCAACTTCCGGATGTATTTCATTCCATTCATCTATTGAGATGAAATTCTTTTCAACCCATGCAATGATTTCTTTAGTAATATTGGTGGAATATATTAGCGGAAAATGTGTTTTTTCAAGCAAATCGCTTCTTTTGATAATTTGAGATTGGAAATTTTCCCAAGAAATCGTCAGCATCTCATTATGTATCTTTTGACTTTTTTGAGCAAACAAAAGAATATTTTCAACAGAAATATTTGTGAAAGTACCTGAAACATGTTGAATTTTTAGGACATCCGAATTTTTAATGAGATATTTTCTGATTTTCTGTCGATTTTCTAAAATGGTTATTGTTTCTGGAATAATCACCCCTAAAATTCCCCCAGATTGCAATAAATTCATAGAGTGTTCCAAAAACACATCTGAAAGATCAAATTGTCCACGTGCGGATTGAAATTTTCTCGATTTCAAAAATTTAAGTGTATCAACAGGAAGATTTCGTGAAAATAAATAGGGTGGGTTGCCTAAAATAATCTCTGGAGAGATTGTCGGATATTTCATTCCAAAATCGAAGAAATTCTCATGAATAATCCAAACTGGAAAACACATTTTTTGTATTTTTTTATCAAATGTTAAATTAAATCGTAGAATGAAATGTAAAATTATTAAAGATGTATATATCGCCGTAGTAAAACAAGACAGGGGATCAATATCCACCGCAATCAAGTGATGGGATAATGTTTCTAATCTGTTATTGAAATTTTTAGTCATATTTTGTGTTCTTTTTTCATTTTGATCTTTGAAAAACGCTTCTAATTGATATCTAAGGCACCATCCGATAAAATTTCCTGTTCCACAAGCAAAATCAAGGATATTTGTGGTTTCACAAATGTTTTTCAAATCTACAATTCCATTGAAAATAGATGAAACTGTGTCCATCGGTGTAAATTCTTGTCCCAAAGTTGTTTTTGAGTCTAAAGATCGTTGATTGACGCAAATTGAAAATATTTTTCCAAGATTTTTGACAAAATCCTCTGAACTCATTTTCCAATCTATTCCCACAATTAATCGATTATCGTTAATTGATTTTTCATTGTCTTTATTATTCAAATTCAGATTACATAAATCAAAATTAAAACCAAATTTCTTACCTGTTTCATCTACATGGAGATCAAACCATTCGATAATTTTTGCCTTGTGCGATTTAGCAACAATTGCTTTAGATAAAGAACGAATTTGGTTTTCCATGAAATTGAGCTATAATTAGTTAAAAAGCTAAAAAAAAGTTTGGAATTATTAAGGTAGAGCGGGGGTGATTCGGATTTCTTTTTCCCAGATGACCTCGTAATCATACGAAATCACTATTTTTTCTTTTCCTGTTAAATCTAAATTCCATGTCAAAATGCCGAGATCTTTTGATTCTGGTTCGATATTGAAATTAGATTTCCCAACTTTTATTTTTTCAGAGTCGGAATGCACCATTCGATCCATCAGTTTTAATTTATATTTATTAGGCTTTAGCACCGAAATTTCAATTTCATATTGGTAAGCCTTACCAATTTTCCCTTTCAAGATCCCTTCTTTATTGGAAGATCTGTTTTTTAACCGTTTAATTACCTTGAGATCATATGTCCGTCGAGTTCCGAGTTCAAGAGATTCTTTTGGGGCAATTAAAGGTATTTGAGATTCTCCAATAAATTCTCCCTCATAATAAACCTTGGCATTACCAGGCAATAATAATAAATCTCCATTTGTGATAGTATCTTTAATGATTATCATATCTGGGGCAGCTACACTCCAAAAATATCCTTTCTTCGTATCTAAAATCGTTTCAACTAAAGTTACTGGATGTGGATGTCGATCTGAAGGAATATTTAAGGGTGTGGGTAATTGGTAAGATTGAACACCTAAACTTTCATCGATTTTTGCCATTCGTTGTTGCATTCTTGGAACTGATCTAGCTAATGGCTCTGCTTCAGCTGCAAATCCGATAGATTCTTCCATATCTCTCCCACCTTTCATAATGTTACCGCTCATTGCTTTCATCTTTCCCCTCTTTTTAAGAGAAGCGCTCACTGGCCTTGGTGGGGGAAGAGGTTGCAGTTCTTTTACGATCATCGGCCTGGGTTTAATGATTCTTACTGGTCGCAAGTTTGCACTTGAAATTTCTAATTGTACCTCTTTCCAATCCTCACCTGAGTTATTAAACACGTTTCCTAATAATTTCAGATGTGCATTTTTTTCGCTTAAATTTACATCATAAAATGGAATCCAATAGGCATCAGGAATTTGAAATTGTACCTCAATCTCAAATTTCCCTTCTTGAAGAACCTCTAAATTAATGGAAATCTCATAGAATTCTTCGATTTTTTGGGCTGTTCCGATATTATTTGCTTCCTTTTGAAGTTCGTGGAGTTCATCATTTAGTTTTTCTAATTTACTTTCATATTCGTGGCGTTTTGATAGATAAAGCTCATCCTTTTTCTCAATATGTTGTTCCATTGCTGAAATTTTTTCGAGGTTTATTTCATTTTTATTGAAATAGGTTGGAGCTCTTTTAAAAAAAATTTTGGAAAAATCGATATGATTTTGATACCGTTCTTCCAACATCTTCAGATTATCTTGAGTGTAGTGTAGTTCTCGCTGTAATTGGTCTGTTTTTTTCCGTATTTCATTCAATTCTGGCAGTTTACTTTCTTTTTGGGTGTGACGTTCAATATTCACATTTATAATTTGTCCATGTCCGGTGCCTTTGACTCGAACCGATTCTTTATCCAGTCTTTTGGTGAGTTTTTTGATAACTAGCGTATTCTTGCCTGGTTTTAATTCCAACTCTCCAATATGTGTTAATCTGGCACCTGATTGATAGACTGATACATGTTTAACTTTTGTTTCCAATGTTACGGCCATAGGTTGAACTTGTTTTGTGATTTTTTAAACTTATACCCCATAACAATCACACGCAATTATATGGAAGAAACATGATTTCTGCTAAAATTGGACTAAATTAAAAATTTCTTGCAACGAATTGCAGTAGAGATACTTTGAAGGATGAATTCCTTTCAATCCTTTGCTTTTTCTTCTATGTCTATCTATCAAAATGGGGGTGACATGAGCGTTTATTCCAGCTTGGATATCTACTAATGAGTCTCCAATAAAAAGGGTATTTTTATGGTTTTTATCCATCCTTCGTAAAATTTGATTAATCCCAGTGGGTTCTGGTTTGCAAATAGATTGATCTTCCCCTAATCCGATAATTTCATTAAAAAAATGAGTTAGATTATACGCCTCTAATTCTTCTATCGCTAGAAATGTGGGAGTGTTGGTTACAATACCTATTTTAAGTTCAGGTATTTTATTGAGTCTATTTAGGGTAGGAAGGGTGTCTTCATATAAGAAAAGTTTTTGTTGTTGAATCAATACTCGTCTTTTCTTGGCATCGAATTGATCAAAATGATACCAAAATTCATCAGGATCCTTTACTCCCCAAGATTGTAATATCTTGATATATTCTTTTCCCGACCGCCATAATGTATCTCGTTGTTCTTTAGGGGGGATGGGTAAGTTGAAGATCTGTTCCATCACATCTTGTATGAGAGTGTCAAAATAGATCCAAGTATTGGGAATTTCTATCAAGGTATTGTCTAAATCAAATAAAACACAAGTAATGCCTTCCACAATCTTCTTATCCACTTATTTAATATTATTTTGGTTGAACAAATCCGATTTCTCCATAATCTACTTGATCATCTGCATCGGATGCATATACACGTTCCAAGAGAATCGCTTCCTCATTCAAATCTTCTTTTTTAGGTTCATTAGAAAGATGTTTTTCGAAAACTAAATGAAATTGTTGGTTGCAACAATCACAATGGATTAAATATTTCGATTTCTGAATGGAAAACTTCTGATCTGAAGCTGGTATTGTTTCCATCTTTTTAACTAAGGGATGAAGTTTATCATCTCCATTGCAGCTGCAATTGGGAATAAAACATTGGGTCAGACTGATTTCTTCTCTTCCTCTTCTTCCTAAAGCCATAAACGCATAAGCGGGAATTTCATCCCAAAGATCCTCATTATATTTTGTAGATTCCATAATTTTCACTAGGATATTCTAACTTCCCTTGGAAAAAAAAACTTAGGTATTTGGATTATAAAAGGGTTAAGAAAAATTCTTTTGGATTAGAAGCTTTTTCATTTGTAAAAAAAAATTAATATTGAGCGATCTTGGACTATTTAAGGAGAAATAATTTATGGAATTTGGTGTAATTGTTCACGGAGGTGCATGGGATATCCCAGATGATGCTGTAGAAAATCATTTATGTGGAGTTCGTGCTGCTTGTAAGTTAGCATATGATTTTTTGGAAGATGGAACTTCCGCTATTGATGCTGCAGAAGCATGTGTAAGGTTAATGGAACAAGATCCAACATTTGATGCTGGGAAAGGGTCCTTTGTCAACCAGCTAGGTGAAGTGGAGATGGATGCAATTATCGCGACAGATGAGTATCGCATTGGGTCTGTTTGTGGAATCCAAAATGTTTTTCACCCTATTTCTGTTGCTCGTAAAATAATGGACACAACAAAGCATGTCATGTTGGTGGGGGAAGGTGCTAATATTTTTGCACGGGAACAACAAATCCCTGAATGCAATCCTGAAGATTTATTGGTGGGTAGGGAATTGCAACGTTATCATGCAATAAAGGAAATGAAGCATTTTGAACCAAAGGAGGCTTTTGGAAGCTATCAAAAAACTAACGGAATGGGAACCGTAGGATGTGTTTGTTTGGATAAGTCTCATAATATCGCAATTGCTGTATCAACTGGGGGAACCCCATTTAAACGACCTGGAAGAGTGGGGGATACTCCGTTATGGGGATCTGGTGGGTATGTTGAATCTATTGGTGGCGTGGCAGCTACCGGGTATGGTGAAGATCTAATGCGAGTAATGATTTCCCGTCAATCAATAGATTTTATCCGGAAGGGATATTCTCCGCAAGAAGCTGCAGATTTGGCAATTACACTGCTCGGAGAAAAAGTTAATGGGTTGGGTGGTATCATTATTCTGAATGAGAAAGGCATCGGGTTCTCTTTTAATACTCCACGGATGGCTTATGCGTTTCGATCCAGCGATGATGATTCCATTTCTTCTGGAATCAATCCAAACAACGATAATTGAATTTTTCATTGGTTAGTACACTCGTATAGGTAGATTAAGTGACTTATATTAATGAGTTAATATATCCTTCGACAAAATATTGAAAATGTTGTAGGATTCAATTTCAGTTTTTTTAAAAAAGTTTTTTTTTTCTTAAGGATCGTAGCCAAAAAAATAAAAATGGGAGCGTTAATGATTAATTATCAAATTCTCACATTGGAGTACCCAAATTGTCTGATAGCAATCCAGAAAAGATCCATTTTTTCGAATGTTCATCGTGTAAAACTCTTCATTTATCCACATCTAGCGATATAAAACACTATCAGTGTTCCCATTGTAATAATAAGATCTTCTTTAAGGCAGAAAAGAGATTTTTAATCCATTGTCCAAAATGTTTAGAATATTGGCCAAAACGAGTTGTTAGGATGGCTGTTCATGAAGGTATTTGTGAATGCTTGAATCAATATCAGTGTGATGGGTTACTGACAATCCGAAAACGTTGGGATGGGATGCCTGCCCAATTAGTGATGCAAAAAAATGCCTTTGAGGATGCCGAAGTGATTAGCAATGTTTCTCCACTGCCTTCAGACAAATTAATTGGTGAACAAATTGAAGAAATTGCTTTACATAATGCGCCCAATTCCAATGTGAAATCATCAACAGAAGATGTCTCATCTCTGGATCCCTTTGCAGAAATATTTTCTAATTTCGATTTTTCCTTAGATTTCGCAACTTTATCCCCCTCTCTAACAAATCAGATCATCAATCAATATCTTCTTTCTCTGAAGCTCTGCTATTTTGATGAAATACCTTTAAATTCCAATGATTATATTCATCTTTTTTCTTCGATGATTTTTCATCTAGAAGAAAGTAAAGTTCCCCTTATTCGCGAGCCTGTGAATTATGTGTATTATGTTGGAGATATTTGTGGGGATTTCCAGCAACTACAGAATTTATGCAACTATTTCATCCCAATCATTGAAAATTTCCCCGCTGTGAAGATTATATTCTTAGGTAATTATTTCAATGATGATCACTCTGGGATTGAAATGTTTGCTCTACTTAGTTTATTTACTCTGAAATATCCAGAAAATGTGGTACTTTTGCGAGGTGCAAAAGATTTTCATGAAATGATTTCTCCCCTCTCGTTACAAATAACTAGTGAATCGTTAACACCCCCTAAATTTCAGCAAATTTATCGTCTGATTATGCACGTTCTTTCACGAATGCCTTATTTTCATATCGCTTCAATGAATCAAGGGCAAATCAACATTCTTGCCCAAAACACTGGAATCCCGATCAATTCAACAAATCCAAATAAACCTTTTATTTTAAATGAGATGGATTCACTATTACCCCTTGGAAAGATAAAATTTAACGAATTGGGTATTGATCTTCAAAGAATTTATACATCAAAACCTGAAACGTTATCATCTATGGATGAATCATCTGGCTTTTCTCAAGAAGCTTTTAATCATTTTTTACAAGCGAACAAATGTCATTACATGGTTCGATCGAATGAATATCTTAAAACGGGTATAAGGTTTGATTTTACAAATGATCTCTGTTGCACGATTTTTTCTGCCTCAAATATTAAGTCTCACCCTTCTGCCGAATCAGCAAATTACCTGCCAAAAATCGTTCGATTGGTTCCAGGTCAAAGCCCAACAATAATTGATGCCAAAGACGGATTAGTTTCAGATTTGGATGATACTTTTGGAATTTCTCCTGCCGATTATTGATCATTGAATGGGTAATATCGATCCTAATTCCGATATAGAATTCAATTCATAGGTTGGACGAGGACATTTTTCCGAGAGTATATCTCCATTTCTTTTTATCCATACCGTCGGAATTCCAAAATTACTCCCTGTTTGAATATCCACTTCCGCATTACCAATGTATATCATGTCATCTTTCTTGAATTGAGACGATTTTTGCACAATTTCCAGTGCTTTCGCATTAGGTTTTCTAATTTCATAATCACCAGAAAAATGGACTGCGGAAAAATACTCTCGAATGTTAAATCGATTCATCACTCGTTCACTCATATATCCCGGACTTTGCCATGGGGTATTAGACCATAGTCCTAAAATATACCCTAAATTCTTTAACTCCTCTAGAGTGGATTTGACTTGTGGATAGATTTTCGCTTTGGTGGCGAAGACTTGATCAAAGGGTTGAAGTAGACTATTGATGATCTTCTGAGAGAAGGGGATTTTAAGTGTTGTTAAAGCGTTTTTTATTCTATTAATCATACTCACGGGATATCCTCCTCTCGCAATCGATGCATATGCAGTGTCTAAGAAGGTTGAGTATTGAGGAAAATTCGTGATTGTGGAGTGAAATGATTTTAAATTTGTGAACATTTTTGGAATGACATCTAACCGCATCTGCTCACGCCAGACCCCAGTCATATTAAAATCGATCAATGTTTCCCCTAGATCAAAAACTAGAAATTTTCTCATTATGTTGAGTAAAGAAAAAACCTAAAAAAATCTTTATTTCCGATTTCTATTCAGTCTAATTCACTATATCGCTCATAAATTTCCTCTGGAATCCAATCGTACCTTTCCCGTTGTTTTACTTGCTTGGCAATTAAATGATAATCCTTTTGCCGAGGTTTTGTTTTAATTTTGCGGTTCTCTCGTTCAACTGGTCCTCTATTTCTCCTTTTGGATTTAGTGGACTTCGAAAATTGGTTAAAATCGTAGTACTCGTCCGACATAACTTTCTCATCTAGATTTTTTTTCTTCAAAATTCAGAGTATTTTTTTTCAAAATACTAAATATTTGATCAAAATTCCAATATAAAAAGTTTTCTCGTTTTTTTTGGTGAACTAAATAGACTAAATGTCCTCAGTTCTAATAATCAAAAACACATTTTAATAAGGATTCTTATAGGTTGTCTCCTAGAAGTACTAACAATGATTCCTGCTTCTTATATTATCATTCGTCCCCCTGTTGAAGCTTTTTCAGTTTTAATTCCAATCACAGGTGGATGTAGTTGGAATCGGTGTCGATTTTGTAATACATATCGAAATTCTTTCAACAATCAAAATGTGCTGATTCAAAAATATGAAATAAGAGAATTGGAACAAATTTATATAGATATTGATATTTGGTCCAAGGAAGTTCCACAAGCACAATCCGTTTTTCTTGGTGGAGGAAATGCACTTTCTGTTCCGACTGCTCAATTAGCATCAATTCTTAAAAGAATAAAACACAACTTTCATCATGTTAGGAGGGTTAGTTGTTATGCGAAGGTACTTGATATTCTTCAAAAATCCGAAGAAGAGTTGAAAACGCTCCAAAATTTGGGTTTATCAATTTGTTATATTGGGATTGAGTCCGGCTATAATATTTTGCTAAAATATATGCATAAAGGTCAGACTCAAAAAATGGAGATCCGAGCAATTCAAAAATTAATGAGCTGCGGAATCAAGGCTTCGCTTTATATTATTTTGGGTTTAGGCGGAAGGAAATGGTCTAAAATGCATGCAAAAGAAACTGCTAAGGTAATTAATGCTGTAAATCCGACTATATTTAGATTCAGGACACTTAATGTGTTACCTGGTTCTCCTTTAGAACAAGAAATCAAGATGAAAAAATTTGAGATTTTAACTCCTCGAGAAGTTTTAGAAGAAGAATTTCTACTTCTTTCAAAAATAGAATCAAAAATAACTTCACAATTTAGAAATGATCATATCAGTAACTATACAACCACTGAATCCGAAAATTTTGGACAAGATAAAGAATATATTTTGCAAGAATTACATTTTCTTATCAATTCCGATGAAGTTTCAAAGTGGAAGCATAAAAATCTTAAATCGATGTAAATTAAAGAATTATCAAACTACACGAAGCCTTAGCTACCGGTTTGGCTGCGTCTCCAGTTAATTCGAATTCTTTTTTAAAATAAATCGTGCTTTCTCCTACACCAGTTCTTTTTCCTCTATGAACAACTTTACCAATTGCAAGTAATGTTTGATTAATGAATACTGGTCGAATGAAATTGATTTTCATTTCAATGGTTGTGAATTCTTGATCAATATCTACTGTTGAGCCAAAAGCAAATCCCATGGAAGCATCCGCCATAGTACATAATACTCCGCCTTGAACGGATCCACCTCGATTGTAATGATTTTCGTTAGGAGTTAGTTCAAATTTCGTTTTCCCTTTTTCAACATGAACAAATTTCATCCCAATCAGTTTTGAAATCGGTCCATGAATTTGTGTCGTTTCAACAATGTTTTGATATAGTTGAATTTTTTCTGTCCATTTCTCCACAATATTTCTATTATTTTTTCCAATGATTAAAAATTTAGGTTCAAAGATTTTTTTTTCTTTGATTCTAATTTTGATTTTTCATCCTATTTTGGAACCATCCATCAAAATTAATCAAGTTATTGTTTTGTCAAGTTACAGGAGATGAAGAAAATAAAATCCCCCGCGCAATCAATGAATGATCCAGTAGAAGTACGTCAAATTTGTCCTTTTTGTTATCGTAAGTTTAAACAAATTTTTCGCCATCGTTGTCAAATTGCTCCCATGAATTTTTCATTTAGAAATAAAAAAATGCATTCTTCTGTCCATTATCTTAGACTATATCAAAAATTAGGGATTTTTAACTCAAAAACTCATTACATTGATGGAACAAAATTAGATCGAAAAAAATATCAACGTTTTTTTATTAAAATGTATTTGAGATTATCGAATAACCTCGAATTATCAATTGATCAGATATGGGATGATAAAGCTTTTTCTGATCAAGAAGCCATTGTTCAATTTGAGGCTTCAATTCGCCATCCTGCTCCCAAAATTATTAAAAAGTCTTACACATCATCAAAAATTCCCAAAGTTTGCCCCTACTGTTTCGATGAATTTATTCGTTTAGACTTCCACAAGTGCAAAAAATCACCTTTAGGATCGAATTTTCGAAAATTTCTCGGAGATGATGCTTTTTACAAACATCTATACCAGGAAACCGAAGGGTGGGATGATAGGGGCTTTTTACTCAAATCTAAATTAAATAGAAAGAAATATACTGAATATTGTACTGCAATTCTGTCTGCCCTAAATGGTGCAAACTCCGACGTTTATATAAATGCCGAAGGTATTTTGATTCGGTTGATTGCTCAGCAACGTTTAAAAGCAAAAAGGGATACTGATAGATCTGATTCATCAAAAATTCCATCCAAGTTATCTTCTATAAGAGAATTCCCCGATTGGGATCAATTTTCTCACAAATATGAACTTGCATCTCTCAATAATGAGACATTGGGTTTGATTTTGCTTTGTCCTTTTTGTATGCATCAAATAACTGATTTCCGGGACCATTCGTGTAAGTTTAAACCTTATAACTTTGAATTTTCATCAGATTTGGTGGCAAATCAGATGTTTTGTGCCGTATCATTTTCTTTATTGGATGCAATTGACTCTTCTGGCCAATTTGATATATATTTATTGAACCGGACTCTTTATCTCCAAATTTTTCTGAAATATTATACAAGAATCTTTTTCCCTAAACAAATTCCCGCGTCTCATTCAGATTCAGAAGAAACATATCTAGATACTGCCGAATTTTCTCTTCCCGATAATCAATTTGACATAAAAGTTCAAGAAAAACTCAATTTTTATGAAAAACTCTATATTAACCGAAAAAATGTAAAACAAGTATGTCCGTTCTGTATTTCCCAATATAACGATCTGAGTAAACATCTCTGTAAAAATTTACCCGATTCCTATCCTACTGATTTTCATGTTCCTAAATATCTGTGTACGGATTGGATTTTTGTTTATTTATATCAGAATATTGGGATTTGGAATCGATCTGGGAAAATTGATGTGTTCAAATTGAATGGTTCTTTATACAAATCCCTATTCGAAGAATGTTTTAACTTATTAAATAAAGCAAATCCACCCAGTTTAAAATATCTAATTACGAAACGATATGAAGCCCAAATTTTGCAACAAGAAAAAGAAGAACAACTTGCTCTCGTTCAAGAAAAAATAGAGTCGAAACTTAAAAAAAAGCCTAAAAAGCGCGGAACTGTTATCCAACAACTTTGTCCATGGTGTTTTTCTCTTTTTCCATCTTTGGATCTCCATCAGTGTGTTGATCGCCCTCTTAATTTTCCTCCTCAGTTTGAGTTTCAAGATATTAATTCTGATGATTTCTTTATTCAACTTTATTACAAAACGGATGGTCTCACCAAAACAAATCAAATAGATCTATACCGCATCAATCGACAAAAATATCAAGATGAATTTTTTTATGCTTATGAGAAATATTTTGAAAAATTATCTCACGATCAACAAAAACAACAACAATTTATTGGCGGGGATGATGTATCTGAAGTTATTTCCGGTTTAGATCTCGATGTTGATGAGGAATTTGAAGACTTGGATGTCTTGGAACTTCTATCCAAAGATATTGATATAACTCCTTCAAGACCAAAAAAACAAAAGCAAGAGATTGAGATGGAACCAGGAATTCCTTGGTGTTTCATGTGTAAAAATATGATGGATTGTCCGAAAGGTGTTGATTCTCAGCAAATGGAAACTATTTTTGAGTGTGATCTCTTCATTTCTCAAGAAATTTCTCCCATAAAAAAATCGCAAGATGAACCTCCTATAAAAAGACAATCGGAAAAATCTTCGAAATCTCAATCGAAAGAAGAAACTAATGCCCTAATTCTAGAAATCATGAAAAAATGGGAAGCCACACGGGGAAAATTAGATGTTTATTGCACCAAATGCGAAACAGAAATGAAAAAGATTATCACTTCAACCAAAGAATTTTATCGATGCAACAATTATCCAGAGTGTAATATTACAGCAGATCCGTGGTATATTAAAAGAGCTGTTGAATCGGGGATTTTTTCCCATAAAGAGCATGGAGATTTGCTAATTTTGTTTAAATATGATAAAGATAAAAATATTGTAAAGGTTAGCGAGATATTTTCGGATGGTAAATTATTTCTCTAGTAAAGAACGTGATAAAAATTGGTTTCTAGATCATTTAGGTAGGTAATGAAACTAAATTATCATAAGCAATATTAATCAATAAACTAGGAAATGAAAATAAAAATGTCCCATCTTACTCAAATACAATTTTTATGGTTTGAATTTGATTCCTTTTTCGCTTTTCGAGGATGGTTTCAGAATCTTTCTACGCTCTATCAAGTATTAATTATGGCCGGGTTAGTGGCTTTAACTGTGGCCTGTATTTCCCTAGCCTATTATATAACAAAATATGCAATCAAACTTGCGATCGAAATTGTGAAGGCAGTAATCAATTTAATCCGTTCTATTTTCCATGGTATTTCTCATCAATCAAGAACTTATGTTAGACCTCCGCAAGTGCCTCGACCACCTCGACCTCCAAGAGCACCTCGACCTCCAAGAGCACCTCGACCTCCAACAGCACCTCGACCTCCAACAGCACCTCGTGCTCCTTCTTCCGTCCCTCCAGTTGTGGATGTTTTACATTGTCCGATGTGTGGAGAGCAATTCACTCCCGAAATGATGGGATTGTTAAATCAAAATAATGCAGTGTTCTGTGAATATTGTGGTCATAAATTAGAACAAGTGTATAATTAATTTTTTTTATTCTTCTATTTCAATCCAGATTTGAGCCAATTTTAAAATTCTCCGCTCGTTTTTTACAATATAATCATCAAATTCACATATTATTTCGATATGTGCTGGTTTTGATCGATTTGATGAAGTGATTTTGATGGGCAATTTGATTTGATTATCAAATACAACAATATTTGGATGTTTTACAATTTTTGTGGTAATATACGAGTTCGATGCAATTTCAAGGTAAAAAGTTGGATTATAAAGAATCCAATCACTCCGATTTTGTAAAATAAATTCATATTCCGTTTGTGCATTTTTGTGTAATTGGATTTCGGTAGGTGAAATAAGTACACACCCATTTTGAACAAATAGTTCATCTATCATTTGATGGATTAATATCATCATATCATAATTATTGTTAATGGACGCTGGTAAAAATTCAATAAACTCACGTAAGTTCAACTCTTCCAGTAATTTCGAATTTTGTTTGTAGTGCGGAAAGCTGGATAGGGTAGTTGTAGATGATCGTTCTTTTAAATTCTTTGAGTTTTTCTGTTCCAAAAATAGGGTGAATTGAGTAATTAAAAGCAGAAATGAAATCGTTTCCGTTCTAAAACCTTCACAGTTGATTTGATATTTACTCAGTAAAAGCGATTCTCGATCAATAAAATCGAGTAATTGATAAAGTATCCAATTTGTTTTCCTCCATTTTTTTACTTTCTTTGGATAAATTGGGATTTTCTGAATACCATATTTCATTAACCATAAAAGAATTACATCGTAAAGAAGTGTGGGTTGAATTATTTTATTTTTTTCTAAAAGTTGAATCATTTCAAATAAAAATAAACTGTAGTTCTGAATATTTTCTGTATTTTCATGTAGATTTGGAAGAAATCGCTGGGACAACCAGCTTTTGAATTTAATTACCAACGGACTTCTGTACTTCCAAATTGGTAATAAAGTATCTAAATTCAATTTTGAAGTCAAATTAATTTCTGTAAATGCCCACATTGTCCCAAAGATAGGTAAAAAATTGCTCGTTTCATTTTTTGGGGTTAATAATAAGAAAATTTCCCGTAGAATAATTATATCTTTAATTTCTTTTGAAATAAATTCGCGTAAAATATGGAGAATTTGATCTTGGACTTGAATACCGCTACGGTTTTGTATGGTTTGTGGGATTTTATTTTTTACTGCAAATGTTGGTAGTGTTTTAAATGATACTGCATATTTTTGGCTAATTTTCTTAACCATTTTTTTGAAGTATTGTTGGAATTGAATACTATCTATATCAATATCTGCATTTGGATCTTTTTTGGGTAATGATATCAGAGTATTTGCTTTTCCATGCATTTCACTAAGCAATTTCTCTGTTTTTGGAAAATTAGATGCTCCCATGGAAATGCCATCAGAAGTATAGAAATAGAATCGAATTTCTTCCCCATAATCTAGATAAATCACATAGGCAGTTTGTTGAAGTGCTTTTATCAATAAATTTGGAAGAACCGTTCCTTTTTTAAAAACAATCTGAGGTTTCAATTGTAATAGCCGTAACTCTAAAGGTCGTTTCGCACGATATTCTGCCTCTGCAAAATGACGAAGTTTATGTTTAACTTCGGATTGATGTCGTCTTTGTAACCCACTTGTTTTTTTTACATATTTTAACGGTTTTTTTCCTTTTACCATCAAAAGATACATGTTTAAGTGGAAAAAAAAGATTTACTTTTGTAAATTTACTTCCGCAATTGATTTACGTTGGTTTCTTAAATAGCCCATGAATATGATTAGAAGTGCTAAACCAAATATTGACGCAAAAATTTGAATAATTTTTCCAATATCGGCAAAAATGGGATAATTTGGGCGAATCGGAAATGGATATCCTTTTGAATTAGCATTTGTTATTTGATTCACTTTGTTCATAATCCAACCAAATCCAAATCCCACGAAAGATCCAAAGACCAAAGCGATGCTAATGGCAATTGTTGTTTCAGTGAGTAATATTCTTAGCAATCCTTTTTTTCCAGTCCCACGGATCAAGAGACGGAAATTGAAATCATAATCCTCATTTGAAATAAGGGTAATTAAAAGTGCTAATTCAACAGCGATTATTAAACCAATGATAGATAAATCGACAAAGAGGAGTTTAAAATATCCACTGTTACTAAATTCTAAAGATGGTTTTGCATTCTGATATTGATCCCATAATGGATTATAGAGTCTTATTTGACAATTTGGGAAATCATGGAGTAATTGGGTTGTCATTGAGTTTTGAATTGTATTATTTACTGTGAATTTTGGATTGAAATCTACAAGATGAATTGAATTTAATAGAAATCCATCCTGAATTATCTCACTCACTGTTCTAACATCTACTATCATCGCAGATTCATAGGAATTAGAAAAATTATATATCCCTGGAATAAAATTTAGTGATTGGATTATTTGAACATCAATAAAGGAAGATATTGTAGTATTTGTTTCTAAATCAAAATTTGATGTCTCAACTTGGGCAACATCACCTATTTTTAAGCCTGATTCGTACAGGTACATGTCATTTACAATGGCTCCTGCATATTCTTTATCATTTGTGAGATATTTTGTATTGTGATCATTTAATCGCTTAAGTCGCCTGAGAATCTGTCCATTAGGTTGAATTTTGTCGTTATTTGAACTAAAATCGCGATAATGATCAATGTCTCCCGTATATAGTTTAAATATCAATTTTTCATTTGAATATGAGTAGGATAAATTTAAAGAATTATTTGAAGAATAATAGAAAGACACGATATCATTTACAATCTCTTCATTTTGTTGATCTTTTAGATTATTAATATGATCGTGGATTAACTCTTCATCTTGGGGTGACAATGGTGTCGTTATTTGGAGATCCGACCCTATATCGATATTTTGGTCAACAATGTTGTAATGATACTCAGAAACATAAGAAATATTAGATACCACAAGTAATGCTGCAAAAATTCCGATATAGATGATGATTCTAGACCAAATTTTTTGACGAATGTATTCTAAGCTGATCATTTCATCTAAATCACCGACAAATATTTTTGAAATCTTCTTTAACAAAATTGTTAAGTTATAAGGTTGCATTACTAAAGCCAGACGAATACATCCTGCCACAAAAATTCCAATGCACAGCATAACTAATAGCTTCATTTCAATAACAGATTCGTATAGAAAAATCGATGCGTTTAGAATTCTATCTGGGACGATCCAAGTGTTTGTTATAAAAAGTATTGCGTAGGCCAATAATGGGAGTGCCCCAATTGCCACCAATATCAGAGAATACTTAAATTTAAGAGAGTTTCCATTGGAGATCTTCTCTTGTCGTTTTTCTCTTTTCTCAATTTTCTTTAGGAGCTTATTGCCTAGCAATTCTTGACTATTAATTCTAAGTTGAACTTGATCGGCGGTATTTTGATAATATTCATTTGGGATTGCATTTTCATCGTTTTTGGAAATTCCACTTGAGTTATTCAAGACATTACTGATATTCTCATATTTTGACTTCCGAATTTCATATATTTTTGGAATTTTCGTTAATAGGTTGACTATTATTCCTAAAATAACAGGTTGAATTATTGATGTTAGGTTTATTAGGGGTTTCAATTGCACTATTTCCGAAAATTGGAAAATTTCATCAAACCAATAATCATACCCATAAAAAGTCAAAAGCCCTCCGCCAATACCTACAACGGTACAAATCATTCCTCCTATAATACTTTCCACAATTATTTGATTCTGTATTTTTCTTACAGGAATTCCACGCAATCTTAGAAGTAGGTTTTCCTTATCCTTTTTCTTATTGCGATGAATCCCTATATTTTGACTAATTAAAAATGAAAAGAAAAGGATTGGAAGATTGAGTAATTGAATAGTAAGACGATTTTCCATTAGATTTCGATAGTTTTCATCTAATTGAAGATTTAGTTTATTATGAAAAAATAGGCCTAAGGGAATTTGAATGCTTAAATCGTCTGCTTGTTGAGAAGTTTTAACATTAATGCTTCGGATTGATGCATAGTTTATGGCCTCCCGATTATAAAAAACAATATAACCAGAGCGTGTAAATGCGTTACGTAAATATTTATAAGCTTCAACATGGTGGTCTATTTCATAGTAAAGTTGTTGAGCCGGGTGGGTTCCATCTATTTCTGTGAAATTATACCATGAAAACATTATGGGGCTGTCAATATTTTCTTTTTCTTCATATTTATGTCCCAGAAGATAATCTTCATAGGTGTAAGAATAGTAAAAATCTTCATTATCGATATTGTATGAATTCATTTTGGGAAGATAAAATCCCGAAACACTAACATTAAGAAGTTGAAAATCAAATAAATTAAAAATTGGCATTCCAATTCCTAAGGACATTTCATGAATTCGGCCTATTTTAAGACTAATATTTACAATATCCCCAACCTGATAATTCATTTTCTGGGCAAAATTAAAATCGATGAGAATGTCCTTTTGAGTTTTTGGATATTCCCCTTCAAGAATTTTGAAATAATTTTGGAATCGGGAAGATTGATAAAAAGAATTATTGAAAAATCCAAATTCAATGCGACTAGCATTTAACAAGGTATAATACTGAAAAAGGGAACGCATATCATTTAAATCTAAATGATCTAATTCTGGATTATAGAAAAAAGCACTTTCCATGGTTAGAAGAGCGTATTGATACGTGCCAACAATATCCAGACGAGATTCATTGAGTAATTTGAGAATTTTATTATTTGTTGGTTGAAAATTAAGGGAATAATTTAAACGGGGAGTTACTCCCAAATCCTCGGTAAAAAATTGTTCATGCACTATTTCAAAGTCGGGTAGAAAATTAAATCCCTCATCAAATTTATTTTTTTGAGTTGCTTCAAAGTAATAACTCAAACCTGATACCATAGAAATCGAAATTGAGATGATTATAATACTTAATACCTCCTTTCGAATATTCTTGAGAGATTGGCGCCAGTAGAATTTGAAATAGTTTTTCATAGATATCAGTAGTAACAATAAATTGAGATGTTTTAAAATTTTTCAATATTTGAATTATGAAAAATTATATTGGCAATGAAAAATGATTGACAATATCAAATTATTTTAGATTAAACCCAATTAAACTTTCATTTTTGAATGTACTAATAAGAACTAAAAAAAATGGATTCGTGAAATCATAGATACAAATAATTTATATTTAATTTTGGGATGTTGTTTTTGGTCGAGTTTGGGCAAAATAGGGGTTGTATTCTTTCATTAATTGCACAAACCATTGATCTAGAATATTTTCTTCATTCTTTTTTAAAGTATTTTTAGTTATTTTCTCTTGGAATGGAATTTCCCGACTTATATGACACTCGGGATCACTCTCTACTTCTGAGATGTTGATCCATTCCCGCATTTTTCTGCATCGATTGAACATAAGATAATCACGATTTTATAGTATTGAAAAAATAGAAAAAATTGATTAAGAAATTACTCTACTTCACGATCAATAAAAACAAAAAGATCATAAATCCATTGGCGTGGTTTGGAGCCTAGTTTTAAAGACCCTTTCACAGTACAATCCCCAGCAAAAAATTCCGGATCAGTATTTGGATTTCCTTTCATAATCTTCAATTGACAGGCGGGGGTCCAATCCATCCATACCACATGTTTTGTGCCCAATAATTCATTTGCTTCATCAACATTGTATTCTCCTTCATAAATTCCGATTTTTTGTTCTGTATCTGTAAGCTTGAATACATAATTTTGGTTAATATCGCGCACTTCAATGAAATATCCTAAGGATTCAAATTCTTCAATATCATCTGACATATTTTCCCATAGTTCTTGCTTATCTTCGTCTTCTTCTTCCACTTTGGAAGAGTAGATCCCACCAAACAATGTTTTAAAGAAGAGATGTGCATCATCTGCTACTAAGGTATTATTGTCGTATTTTTCTAAATATTGATTTATTGCGGCTTTGCATTCGTCTTCGGTTAACCATTTTGTAATTTTCATTTTGATGTTTCTCCTATTATGTTAATTTTAGTTTTGGAAAAAAAAATTAAAGATTGGTATTCTCGATAACTAAGGCAACTCCTTGGCCACTACCACAGCACAAGTTTGCACATCCATATCGAGCTTTCTTTTCATTAAGAATGCGCGCCAATGTGGCAGGTAATCTTACCCCACTAGCTGCTAAAGGATGTCCTATAGCAATGGCACCCCCTTTTACATTCACACGATCAGGATTAATGTTCATTGATTTAATTGCATTCAATGCTACTACTGAAAAGGCTTCGTTAATTTCCCAATAATCAATCTCTTCAGCCTTTAAATTTGCCATTTTTAATGCTTTTTCTGTTGCAGGTACGGGACCCCGCCCCATTACAGAAGGATCAACTCCTGCCCATCCCATGGAAATAATTTTCGCCATTGGAGTGATATTATGTGCTTCCATTGCAGTTTTTGACATTAACATACATGTTGCTGCTCCAGCATTTAGTGGGGAAGAACTTCCAGCTTTGATTGCTCCCTTATTGGTACCAAATCTCTCTTTATAGTTCTTTCGTTTAATAATCGCATTTTTATATCCGCCTCGAAATCCAGGGGTACTAACTGGTGGAAGCTGAGCGGTTTTTTCATAGGTTGTACCCTTTCTGATTGAAAGATCATGTTCTACCAGCATCGGTTCATTGAGATCTCCTTCTTTATGCCCCATGACTGGAATTATTTCTCCCTTAAAATATCCTTCATTCAAAGCTTTTTCCGCCAAATTATGGCTTCGTACTCCCCAATGATCCATTTCTTCAATGGTTATTTTATCTGCTTCTTCTTCAAACAATTTTTGCGCAGTTTGGACCATCTGAAAACCCGTCATTATATCTATATCATCGCGATACCAAATATTTCCGGGTGCTTCAGCTACTAAATCTTGGGGTAAAACAATGCTTTTTTGGAGGGTTGGGTTCATAGTTTCAATAAACATGTTCTCAAATCCAGAAGCAACCACAATATCATTATTACCTGTTTGAATGGACATAATTCCATGGTGCATAGCTGTCATTGCACTTCCACAAGCGCGATCAAATACTACACTTGGAACACTCGCGGGCATATTTCCTGCAAACCATGCATTTCTCCCCGCATATGCCCATTGGGTACCGACGGGAAGAGAACATCCTAAAAGGAATTCTGAAACTTCTTCTGGTTTCACTTTTCCCTTCAATCGTTCTTCAAACATATTTCTTAATGTGAAACCCACAAGATGGTCTCCACGTACTTCGCTAAACGCACTTCTTTCCGCATTCGGAGGTCGAGAACGGGAGAATGGGGTTCTTACATAATCTGTCAAGTAGACTTCTTCAAAATTTTGCATTTCTAATTTCACCAAAAGTTATTAAAAAAAATGTAATGTATTTTATCATTTATTTAAATTCCCGAATTTTTTGATCGGCGTATTTATCAAGTTGAGCGGCCTCAACATCTAATTCTACAAGGTTTTCCCAAGAATTCAATTCGTCTGAAGAGATTTTTTTATTCCCTGGTAAGAATCCAAAAATTCTAAGAAATTGTAATCGTTCCATGGCAGAACTGTTGGATTTCATTTCACACATTGTGTTTTTCAAGGATTTTTTTGGAGTAGAAACTGATTCTTCTTCATATTTATCATTCTTGAAATAAAGTCCTGCCAGGTAATCCATTTGCATTGCTTCTGCATCTTCATCAATTAAACTACGCCATGCTGCAATGCTTTCATTTGTCAACTTTTCTCCGCCCCATTTCAATCCTTTGCGGCGTAAATATTTCAATTTCTTGTAAGTTAAAATAATTTCAGATTTTGGGGTTGTATTCCCAACATTATGCTTGTTTAATACTTCGACCATGATTTTTCACTTTTTTTTTTTTGGAAAAAATTTTTTTAAATATACATCCCACCATCAACGGTAACGACTTGTCCTGATAACCAATCGCTTAATTCACTTGAGAAGAAGAGTATTGTATTCCCAGTATGTTCTGGTTGTCCTGCTTTCCCTTCTCGAGCAAAAGGTGTGGCTGAGATGGCAATATTTCTTAATGGACCCGGCATGCCTAATTCATCCCCTTCCTTTTTCAAAGCAGTCATTCGAGTTTCACAAAATCCCGGCGCAACTACATTCACGTTGATTCTATCCATTGCTAATTCTCTCGCTATGGCTTTGGAATATGCAATCACTCCACTTTTTGCGATTGCATAATTTGATTGTCCAAAATTGCCTGTTACTCCAGTAATACTCGCAACATTTACAATTTTTTTAAATTCATTATTTCGATTGGCTTGTCTGAAGTGTGGCAACACGGCTTGGGTCATCATATGGGTACCTTTCAGGTTTAAATCAACAATAAAATTAAATAATTTATCATCCATTTTGTGAATAAGAGCATCTCTGCTAGTACCGGCATTATTTACAAGAATATCAATTTTTCCATAAGTATCAATTGTTTTTTGAACCAAATTGTCAACTTCTTCCTTATTAGTAATGCTTGCTGGACATGCAATGGCTTCCCCACCCATATCTCGAATTTCTTGGGCTGTTTCTTCACAAGCTTTTACATCTCGTCCATTTATCACAACTTTAGCTCCTTGTTGAGCAAAGACTATTGCTGTTCCTTTTCCAATTCCTCGGCTGCTTCCCGTAATAATTGCTACTTTTCCATCCAGCAAATTTTTTGGGGATTTTACATCATTTTTTGCTATGAAATTTGTTTTATTATCAATTGTAGATGCCATTGTTTTTTACCTCAGTTTTTTTATGATTCTAACTTTAACCACAATCCGCCGTCCACATTCATTACTTGGCCAGTAATTCCTGCTGCATCGTCGGATGCTAAAAATCTCGCCAAGGGTGCGATATTCTTGATTGTAAGGGGTAAATTCGACATCTCTGTTTGAGTCGCCATATAATTCTTCTTTACCCGATCTTTTGGTCCTTGCA
Source organism: Candidatus Lokiarchaeum ossiferum (assembly GCA_025839675.1). Taxonomy (GTDB): domain Archaea; phylum Asgardarchaeota; class Lokiarchaeia; order Sigyniarchaeales; family Promethearchaeaceae; genus Lokiarchaeum; species Lokiarchaeum ossiferum. The sequence goes on along the minus strand of CP104013.1, from coordinate 1,610,442 downwards.
TTTTCTTTTCAGAAAGAGGACCGTGGGCAACACCATTCACATTTGCAAATCGGGCAAATTCCCGTGCAAGAGATTTGGTTAACCCTACCATGGACCCTTTGAAAGCAGAATAAATAGATCCTAATGACATTCCTGCTTTTCCCATGATATTTGTGATGATTACAATTTTAGCATAAGTGCCTTGAGTTTTTCTTTGTAATGATAATTGTTCTCGGACAGCGGCTAAAAGATGAAATGTTGGGGAAACATTCATTTGTTTCATTTTTTCATAGAATTCTTCACTTGAATTATCGACACGAGCTTGTTCAAAATAATCAAAATTTGAAATAACTGCATCAATTTTTCCAAAAGAAGCTATAATTTTTTCCACCATTTCAAGCGCAGGATTATCTGTCCATTTTACAGTTGTTTTTGCCTTTCCTCTATCGTCAATATAATCTGTTTCTTCAGAGGTTCGATCTTTTAATAGATCGCATTCATATGCTTTGATCTTTCCGCCTATACTTGCTGCACATGCTTTTGCAACTTCATAATCTAAATCAATGGCAACCACTTGAGCTCCATCGGCAACCAATTGTTGAGCTATTAATCCACCTAAGCCACAGGTAAATTTATCTTTCTTCAATTTACCAAGATTACCGGCTACTAAGCATACTTTATTTTCAAAATTCATTATCGAATCACTTTAAGAAGCTGTAAATAATTTAGTGATAATTATTTACTTTCTTTTATATCAATAATTATTTGATCAAATAGAATTACATTTAAAGAAAATCCTAAAACTAACCCTCGGAAATCCAATAATTACTATCTTTCACATTCGGAATTCCGAGAATTCCGATTAATCATCTTCGGAATTCGTTTAATACAATGCATTAAGTCAATATATTTTCATTAATTGATAGCTAGATCATCATCATACATCTCGTAAATCGTAGATCCTATACAGTCGGAGTCTTTGCGAGGATGCTATAGTTTTTTGGGAACAATTAATTGTGTAACCTTATGGGAAAAATTAAAGTTTTCATTCAAGGATTGAATGAGCCTCCCTTGAATTTTCAACTCATTGATCTCAACATTCCAATCTTGCCTTATCCCAAGTTTTTGCATTTTAATCCCCATTTTTTACTTCTTTCAGATGAACTCACTATTACTCTCGAGAATATCGCCCTCACATCTCAATTAAAAAATCAGTTCGAAAAAGAAATCTCAATTAGCACATCCACAATTCTCAAATTTATTGAAAACTCCCCTCCCATCCCCGCTTCATATTTGGATCCTGAACAAATCCCTCAAATTTTTCATAAACATCATTCTATTCATAATGAATTTCTTTCGCCCGAAATATTGCATCAATGTTATTCTATTGTGGTTGAAAATCGCTCTATTTTAATTGAGGCATTTAGTAAAATCGGATTATTCTATGCCTTATCTTCTCTTTCCCAATTGATTCATTTTAACCAACATTTCTGGGTCATCCAATCTCTTCAACTTTTTGATTATCCCAGTTCTCAAAAGCGGATTTGTTCCATTCCTGCAAAATTACCTGAATTCACCCAAAAGGCCGAAATTATTCGGTGGCTAACTTATGCTAGACGTTATAAGTATAATTTTGTATTCGTCGCTGACAATAAGATTTCTCAAGACATTCAAGATCTGTTTTCTGAAATGGAATTTGCTGAAATCACGCTAAAATCATCTCACAACTCTGGAAATGCTGAATCTCACTATAATTGGTTATGTCCTATCTTTGATTTGGCTTTCTATGCTGTTTCTTATTGGAATTCTCAATCTGTTGATATGAATAAATTTCAAAGAGCCTTTATTCTAGACTTCTTTGGGATGAATAATACTCATCTTCTTTGGGAGTTAATGTCTCTTTTTTTACATCTTCCCAACGGTTTTATTTACAATAGAAAAAATTTTCAATCGCTTATAGAGCAAAAATTTGGTATGCAATTTCAATCCCTTTCTCGCCGGCATCGCAAGAAGATCAAAAAAAGCTGCATCGTTGCTGCGGAAATGTTCCCAATTGTTCAAAAAACTCTAAATAAGAATAAAGATGTAGTGCAATCTTTTGAAGATCGCCTCTTATCCATCTTAAGCCAAATAAATTCTGGTTTAAGATTAAGCCAGATTAAATAACGGATTTAAAGCTAATTTATATGTGGTAAGCAGATTAAATAACGAATTAAAAGCTAATTTATATCTTTTTTTCTTTTCCTCGCAATTCCATTCAAATCTTTTAGATTACATTATGCAAAATTTTTTTAGAAATGCTGCATTTTTCCTCCCATTAGCGTGTCAAGGATCGAAATACTTTGTATAAAGAATTAACTCTCCAGCATGTCGTGAAAATCCCTCCGACTAAATTTGGTGGCGATATTAAAGATGCCGCGTTTGAAATCCTTTCAGAACAATTTAATGGACAAATTTTTGAAAATATCGGCTTCGTTATTGTCTGTATTGATGTTTTAGAACTTGGGAACGGAAAATTGCTTCACGGTGACCCTAGTACATATCATTCTTGTACATTTACTGTTCTCTGTTATATGCCTGAATTGCATGAAATAATTGAAGGAACAGTTGTGGAAGTCGTAGAATTCGGGGCTTTTATTCGCTTAGGTCCTTCAGATGGGTTATGTCATGTCTCTCAAATTTGCGATGATTTTATTTCCTATGAAAATATGAATCAGCGTTTTATAGGAAAGGAATCCAACAAGATTTTGACCGTCGATGATATGGTTCGAGGCCGAATTATTGCAGTCTCAATGGGAACTGGGCGATCTGGAAAATTAGGTTTAACCATGCGTCAACCATTTCTTGGGAAAATTGAATGGATTGCTGAAGAAATTGAAGGCGAAGGCGGGGAAATCGTGGATGATAACCTCGAAGTGGAAGATTAGTTCCATTTTTTATTAAATTTAACATCAGGTGATTATAATTACAAAAGAACGTGCTTGCAAAACGTGCCACTTAATTACGCATAAAGAATATTGTCCGAAGTGTAAAACTCATACACTATCCGAAGATTTTTCGGGTGCAGTTGTTGTACTGCAACCAAAACACTCGGTTTTAGCGAAACGATTAAATTTTGATACTCCCGGTAAATATGCCCTTAGAGTACGATAATACTTTTTTTATTTAATTCTTAATTCTTGAACTGTTACGGTATAGATAATTGATGCATTCGTTCTAACATTCCAATAACGGCGATTTTATACATTTCTTGGCAAGGAAAGATGATTTTATAGATTCCTGTTCCTATTATTGGGTTTAATCCGATATTCATCACTTGGAATCTTTCCTCTAAGAAATCAATTAGCTCAACTTCATGGATTGTTGGGGGGATAGCATTGAAAGTAAATTGAATTTCAAATGGTTTCTCTGAAGGTATAGATGATAAGGGGATTTTTATGCAGGCCATTTCAAAAAATATTTTAAAGCTATCAATGTTCTTGCATTTTATTATTAGTGAATGAGTTTTTAGATCTAAATTCAAAGAAACTCCCATCTGTGCTGTTACATCTTGCATCAACATTACAATGGCTTTTTTCGGGAAATTTTTTGTTTCTGTCGACTCAATATGGAATATTAGAATAATTTCTTGGGAGCGCGATGATATAATAGGTGGCATAGGAATTCCTTCATCTAACACATTTTTGATAATAGCTTTAGAAATTCCATCTACTTAAAGATAATTGACAAAAATGAAAAAAATGAATCATAAATGCGAAAATAAGAAAATTTAACGTTCTATAACTAAAAATGATAAAATTATTAAAAATTTTTTTCCAATCGGATTGTTAGACCAATTGAACTAAAAGGTTGTCTAAAAGCGAAGTGAAAGGCAGGAAAGTCCTCCATCCAATTTTTGAAATTCGCTCATTTCTAATTCCAGAATGGATACTCCAATTTTTTGCAGTTTCGCTTTCAAAATGGGAAAACCTTTCGGCATGATAATATTTGCATTAATTCTTATACAATTGGCCGCATAACTTTCGGTTGGGTCAACAATTATTTTGGTAAACGATTTAAATTCTTCTTTTTCTATAAATTCACCTGCTACCAGAATAGTATTATCTCCTAAGTAATTTACACCTGTTTTTAAGTGCAACATTTCATTCATTTCAATTGCATTGGCTTCAAAATTGAACTGTGAACAGATTTCTCGAAATTGGTTAAAACCATTGTGATTTGTGCGATCTGAAAGCCCAACATAGTATTTTGATCCGATTCTCATCACATCACCACCTTCTAGGGTACCTGGAGCCGTTATGATCTTTATATCTGAATAATGTTTTTTTAATTCGGCATGAATAGAATTTTGTTCTCCCTGTCTGGTAATTGCTCCCGGGCGATCAACTATTGCAAATTTTTCATTGACAACTGCAGTATCTTCCACAAAACAGGAATCTGGAAATCGTTCATCTGCTGGGAGTATGATCACTTCCAAGCCGCAGGATTTTAATGCTTGAATATAGGCTTGATGTTGTTTCAAAGCTATATCATATATTGGTTTTCCTAAATGAGATGTGGTTATTCCTTCCACCATTTTTTTGCATGGAGTCCTAACAATTGCTTTAGTAAACATGATTTTTCTCAGTATATTAAAATTATTTAATCTTATCAAATTTTAGATATTCAAATCTTAGATATTCATTCTGTTTATTGGAGATTGTACTTTTCGGTGTATATCTGAAAGAAAAGTGTTTTTCTCGCTGATTATCATTTCCACTCAACTTTAATTCAGCTAATTTAAATGTAGATGTATTTCCAAAATAGTACGATTTATTACGTTGATGTTTCTTAGAATGGTATGTGGGTGAAAACCTTGGGGAATGAAATTACCAGATTTGTAAGTCACGAATATAGATCGGACTCATTTGAGAAAATGATTCAAGAAATTAGTGCTAAGGCGAGAATCAGTCCCGAATTAGTACGAAAATGCTCTGAAAGTGCATTAACTGAATGGGAAAACAAAGGTGGAAAGGACGTTTTGACTCTTTTTACCGCACGTCCGGATTATCGATCCATTGAAATTGACAAAATGTTAGATAAATTGCGCGATAAATTGCGCCCAATCATCTTTTCACGAAAAAAATTGGATCGATCCATTGAAATTGCTTCAAAGGCTTTGGAAACTATGTATAAAATATTCTGAAGCTTCTGATTTATTTTCTTTTTAAATAGAATAATCTTTTTCATCTTTATCCTTATCTGCTGTTTTTTTTTTTTCAATTTGAAGGAGGAAAGTAAAAATGAGCAATACAACTCGCTTTGTTTCAAATCAACGTCGTCAAGTAGAGTTTGATAAAATGATTCAAAATATTAGCAAAGATGCTCAGATTAGTTATACACTCGCTCAAAAATATACTGAACTTGCAATTTGCGCTTGGGAGTCTTCAGAAAAACGTAGTGTAAATACTCTGGTGAATGAAAATGTTGAAGCTCGTACTGAACAAATTTCCAAAATGCTCGATTATCTGCGAACTTATATCAAACCTCTAATTAATTCTGAAAAACATTTGGATCATGCTTTAATCGATGCCTCCATCGCTTTGGAGGATATTTATAAGATATAGAATTATGTGACTTTTTTATTAAGATGGAGGAGGGGATTAAAAGTTGGGAGGAGAAGTGGTCCGGTTTGTACCTGAAGCGTATCAGAAAGTGAAGTTTGAAAAAATGTTTGACGAAATAAGCAAGTATGCTAAATTAACTACCGAAATTATAAAAAATTGTACTGAACGTGCCTTCTTTGATTGGGAAATGTCATCTGGGCAGGAAATATCAGTTCTTTTTTCATTCAAAGCTGGGAGACGAATTAAGGAAATTGATAAGATTGGAACCTATTTTCGGAGTTATCTTGAACCAATTTTGAACTCAAGAAAAATAATAAATCGATCCGTCAACATCGCAACCAGATCCTTAGAGAACATGTATATCAAACCATAAATTCGTTTAATATGTAGAATTCATGAAGTTGGGAAAAATCACTTTTCCATACTTTTTTTTTGAATCCTTCTTATTCTATTATGAATAGATGTACTACCGACTAACACGCGATATGCGTAAATTTACCTCCCCGGAAGATCTTATGGGAAATTTATTTGAAGGCTCTCCTGAGATTTCAATACCTAAAGCAATTAATTGGATAAGATCCATTGATGAGGGGAAATTTTTAAGGCAAGGTAAAGAAATATCCCCTAAAAATAATCCCGTTCTCATTTGTGTGGGGGATGTAGTATCTCAAGCATTACTTTCCCATCCAGAGTTATGTTCTTTTGTAAAATATTGTTTTATTGACGGAGAGACCCAACGTGGAGGTGATATCAAAATTCCATCGCTATCAGAATTTAAATATATCTCATTTTTAAATCCGCGTGGGATGATTGCGGAGGATATCTTTGCCTTTATCCGTAAAACAATTTCAAATTCTAACCAATATATAATAAAAATCAATGGTGAAGAAGATTTGCTTGTTGTTCCTGCTGTATTAGAAACTTCAAATTGTTTTATCTTTTATGGACAGCCACCTTTGACTGATTTAGGAACAAATATACCTTCCGGTTGTGTAGGAATTTTTAACGATGATGTTGTAAAAGCTCACTTTCAAGAAATTTTTGATCAAATGGAACCTATTGAAAAAATCTAAAATTCTTTTACCTTCCGTTTGATGCCGTTTTGACCGTTTCTCGAAAGAAAACCCATAAATTTTTTACAAATCTTCCCTTTTACAATTTAAGCTAGAAAAGAAGGTCTCATATAGTCCCCTCATGGAAAACGTATGCTACTGGATCTAGCAGGTGATATATTTGGTCGATATTCAAATAACCGAAGTGAAAGAAAACAGTATCCTTCACCGAAAAGAAATCTCTTTTGAGATTGCTCATCTCGGCGCTGGATCTCCAAATCGAATTGAAGTTCGCGATAAATTAGCCGCTATGCAGACCGCAAAAACGGAATTAACTTTTATCAAAACGATGCAACCTGTGTTTGGAATGCCTCATGTCCACGGTCTCGCACTCATTTACGATAATGAAGATGTGGCCTCTAAGTTGGAACCGAATTATTCAAAAATCCGTAATCTGCCTAAGGGCGAAAGAGACGCGGCTTGGAAAGAAATTAAATCCAAGAAGAAAAAGAAGAAGAAAAATTAGGAGTGAATGAACAATGGCAAGAGGAGCTAAACGTAAAGTAAAAACGAAAGAAAAGACCCAGAAACCCCCACGAAATAAAAATAAAGGTCCAATGTGGACTATTGAAGGGGATAAAGTGGTCCGAGCACGAAAATCCTGTCCAAAATGTGGACCGGGCAATTTCTTAGCTGATCATTATGATCGAATGCATTGTGGCAAATGTGGTTATACCTTATTTAAACGATCTGGGAAAGTAGTCCCTGCTAAACGTAAAGTGAAAGCATCCAATAATTAAAAACGATTTATTTCTTTTTTTTTTCCTCACATTATTTTTATTTGGTGTCCGTTTCATTTAATTGGAGGTTTCTTTGTGATTTGTTTAGGAATTGAAAGTACTGCACATACATTTAGTGTTGGTCTTATTACTGATACGGGTAAACTTTTGGGGTTATCATCAGACACATATATGCCTTCGGAAGGCGGATTAAAACCTATAGATGTTGTTGAACATCATTATAATTGTTACGATTCACTACTTAAATCCGCTTTAATAAAAGCAAAAATTCGGTTGAAGGAGGTTGGCTTAATTGCGTTTTCCCAAGGTCCAGGACTTGGTCCTTGTTTACGTGTTGGGGCCGCTGTAGCTCGTGCTTTATCTTTAAAACTCAATATCCCTCTTGTAGGTGTCAATCATTGTATTGCTCATATCGAAATAGGGCGAGAAATGTGTGGGGTTGAAGATCCAGTCACTCTTTACGTGTCTGGGGGTAATACCATCATAAGCGCCTTTGATTCTGACCATTATCAAGTATTTGGAGAAACCCTTGATCTACCTATTGGAAACATGTTGGATATGGTAGCCCGTGAAATAGGAATTCCTCATCCTGGAGGGCCACGTATGGAATCTCTCTCAAAATTGGGAAAAAAATATTTTCCTCTTCCATACATAGTAAAAGGGATGGATTTATCCTTTTCGGGTCTTTATTCCAAGATTCGATCTCTTCTAAGAAATCCAAACTTATGGCAAAAGGAATATACTCAAGAAGATCTCATCTATTCGCTGCAAGAAACCTCTTTTGCGATGTTAACTGAAGTATTTGAGCGAGCTATTGCACATACTGAGAAAAAATCTGTATTACTTACCGGTGGTGTGGCAGCGAACCAACGTTTGCAAGAAATGATTTCCATTATCGCCAAAAATCATGATGCTGAATTTCATGTCGTACCGCTCAAAGTTGCAGGTGATAATGGGGCAATGATCGCATGGGCTGGGATCCAACAATTTCATTCAGGAGGTGCTGATTTGATCGATGCCACTAAAATAAAACCAAAATGGCGGATGGATCAAGTACCTATTCCTTGGAAAAAGGAGGTAGAAAATCGTATTTACCTCAAACAGTCTGGTCAAAATTTTCCTGTCATTTCAGATACATTATTAGCCGAAATAAAAAATCTAAATTTTTCCCATGTTAATAAAATTCTCCGAAAGGGAGCGGAAGCAACTTTATTTCAAGGAAGATGGTTTGAAAGAGATGTTGTGGTGAAATTTCGATCAAAAAAACCCTATCGAGTAGAAAAACTCGATATTCAAATCCGAAAACAACGTACATTAATTGAAGGGCGCGCATTACTATCATTAGCAAAAATGGGTTTTCCGGTTCCACCAGTCTATGAGGTAATGCCTTCTGAAGGAATAATTGTCATGAAATTTCTTCAAGCAGATCGCTTGAAAGATCGGATGAATTCTTTTAATTCTTCTCAAATCAAAATAGTCTTTCAAAAAATTGGACGGTTAGTTGCTACGTTACATCTTGCAGATCATATGCATGGAGATCTTACAACTTCAAATATTCTTTATACTGATCAAAATGAATTATTTTTTATTGATTTTGGTTTGGCCAAACGAGATATTGGAATAGAAGAAATGGCCATGGATATACATCTTTTCAAACGAGTTTTGCAAAGCACTCATGGTGCTTTATTTGATCGGACCTATCCTGCATTTATTGAAGGTTATCAAAATTGTACGCAGTTATCAGATAAAATGGAACTCATACTCTCCCGAGTTGATCACATTGAATTACGTGGAAGATATATTGCGAAGGATAAGCGAAGAAAGGAACTGCATTAAAAATTAAAAAAAAAATAATGATTATTATATGATTAATTTAATTATTCTTCTTTTGGAACTTCAGATTCAGGGGTTGATTCAAGCCCTTCTGGTTTGTGCCGATTATCAATCATAAATTTAATCCATTGCTTGATAGCATTCTCGCCGCCAGCAATCAAATCGGAAATATCGACACTATCGGTTTCTGATTCCCCTTCACGGGCATCTTCACCAATACGAACGTTCCAATGTTCTGCTAGTTTTTCAATCGCTGGAGTACCAATTTTCGCTAAACCCCAAATGGCTGATTCACGAACATTTTTTTCATCATTGTCAATCAATTGAACTAATGGTGCAATTGAAGGTGTACCAACTTTGGATAGTGCCCAAACAGCACTTGCACGAACGTCTTTAACTTCACTTGCTAAGGCTTCAATTAAGGGGTCAACAACCATAGATCCCATCTTACTTAAGGACCACACTGCACTTGCTCTAACATCTTTGGAAATATTACCCAAAGCTCGAATTAACAGAGGAATTGCGGGTTTTCCAATTCGATTCAAAGCTTGGGCTGCACTCTTTCGGACATCTGAGTTATCATCGCCTAAAGCTTCGACTAAAATTTCAACGGAATCTGGGTTTCCTATTTTACCTAACACATATGCTGCGATTCGACGAAAAGTATAATCATCGTGGTTAAGAAGTTTAGTCACTTCATCTAAAGCTTCATTTCCTTTGCGAGCTAATGCGTTCGCTGCGTCTAAACGGGCCTTTGTATTGCGATCGCCCAACTTCTGGATTAAATCTTGGATATCTGTACTCAAAAAAGGATTCAACTCCACAAAAAAATTTCGAAAAAATTTCTTGCTAATTTCAAAAAATGCAACCTATAATAAAAATGCAACCTAAAATACCGAACTTTTCATCATCTAACTAAAAAAAAATGAACTTTTCATGAAAAATATTTGTCTATCATATCAGAAAGAAGAGGGAAGGTATAGGTTGGTTTTTGTTCCTCCGAGACTCGTGATACATCATCGTGAGAATTAATGCCTGTTTCTACAAAAACGGTTGTTATTTTTGCATGATTTCCTCCTAAAATATCTGTAGAAAGACGATCACCTACCAAAACTGCCGAATCGGGATCCTTATGATAATGTTGTAAAATTGTTTGAATTCCATCTGGAAAAGGTTTTCCAAATATTTTTTCTGGGGCTTTTCCTAAGGCTGTGGAAAGAAAAGCGACGTTTGCTCCCGAGCCGGGCCAAAATGTTCCAGGGGCTGGAAAAGAAGCGTCATCATTTGTAGCATAGAATTGAGCTCCCTTTAATATTAACATCATCGCAACGCGAAATTTATTATAATTGACATGAGTATCCCACCCTACAACTACTAAATCTGCCGTTAAATCTTCCGGGATGATTGTTAAATCCTCAATATTTGGGTAAATCTCATTTAAAACAGTAAACCCTTGATCTTTCAACGCTTGATATAATCCATGTTCTCCAATCACATATACTTGGGCATTTCGATATTGAGAAGATAATTGCATTGCTGTAATTGTGGCTGAGGTATAAATCAATTCCGATTCGACTTGTAACCCCATGTCATATAATTTTTGGGCAAAATTTTCAGGAGTTTTTGAAGAATTATTTGTCAGAAATACCACTATTTTCCCTAAATCCCGTAATTTTTTCACACATGCAATTCCAGATGGGATAGGCTCCGAAGTTCGGTAGAGCACACCATCCATATCAAAAATAAAGAGATCTTTTTTTTTAAGCATTGAAGGTCACTTAACAAAACCATGGAAACAATTTGAATAATTGGACTGTTAAATCACTAATCGTTGAGAAATTCTGAAATTGCTTAAACAAATTTTTTTAAGCTTAAGAATAAAAGATATATTAAACAATGAGTGCCGATGAGAATTCTTTTGATAAGTTAAACCAAGATTTTAGTGGCTATTTGAGACAACTTAAAAAAGAAAAGGCACATCAATCCATTTTTCTCCTTTCTGAAGCTTATGTCGCAATAGTGAAGCAGTTTAATGTAAATGCAGATGAATATTTATACTATCTTGAAAAATTCAATACTTCACCAAGATCCGAGTTTGATCTTTCTAAAACCGAAATAGTATTGTATTTAAAAGGTTTAATTGAACAATTAGAACGAATTTTCAACAAGAAAATTGATATCGATTCTCTCCGTCTAATGTCAGAAAATTCTTCTTTAGATGCTACTAATTCCACAGTGCCATCAGAAGAATTCTCACCAACAGAAATCAATACCATTCATCCCTCATCATCATCTGAAATAGATGTTGTGTCCCATCATTCAGAGTCAAAGGAATTTATTATAGATACTTCAATCCACCCCTCTGAAGTGAGATCACCGAATTCCCACTCTTCAAAGGATAATATTATTGAGGAAATCGGAAAATATCCTGATTTAGTTGAAATTTATAAAGCAACAGTCGAGGATTCATCTCCCAATGATATTGATTCAAAAACTAAAAGGTCAAAATCAGAAAATGAATGGGAAGATTTTACTATGGAGAGAGTTAAAAAACCCAATGTTTCTGAGAATTCTTCCGGGGATCAGGATATTCTGGCGATTTTGCAACGAATCGATTCGGTCTCACAATCCGAACTTAAAATGGGGGATCATATTGCTCCATCTTCTTCTTATTCCCGTGTAAAACCCTTGAAGGCCTTTGGATTTCCTGATGTCATTCCCAAATTTTCACCAAAGCAATAATCCATAAATTCAAAGGATCTTTTCACTTATTTCTACTTACAACAAATCGGGACACTTTTGATTCATCTTTGTAGGGATAAAAATGGAACAGGAATTCTGGGATTATTATTTTAATCAAAAAAATCGAGCCATCTCCTTTACACGTTATTACGGTGATGAAACAGCTCCCCAGAAAATATCTGCCTTGTTGGAAAAAATAATCCAATTATATTCCAAGAAGAATATAAAAAAACCTCTCCTTATCGATGTTTATAATCCAAAAGATACGATTCTTTATTTTATTGGGGATATTCATGGAGCTTTTTTTGATTTGAATATCATAATTCATTATTTTGAAGCGATGTTTAGAGAAGCCCAACAACAAGGTAAAAGAATGAAATGCGTGTTTTTAGGGGATTATGTTGATCGCAATGAAATGGATATTCATACGTTGTTGTACTTAATTTCTTTCAATCTTCGTCATCCCAAAGATGTGATTTTACTTCGAGGCAATCATGAGGAACAAAGAGTCAACACGAGTTATGGTTTTAAAAAAAATGTGAAATCTCGTTTTCGAACAAATCTCTATCTTGATTTTGCTCGTCTTTTTGAGCTTTTACCTATAGCGGCATTTATTGACTCCGATGGCTTTAATATTCTTGCTTTACATGGGGGTATTCCTATTAATCTTGAATATCCCAAACAAGCTATCAATTTAAGGAAGACAGATCTTCAAAATAAATTTGCTGATATCCAATTAATTGATCCGATTTCCCAACAGATCTTATGGAATGATCCTATTGAAAATCTTTCAAAAAACCTATTATATGGTCCGAATTTTGAACGAGGGGGATCCTTCTACGTGTTTGGGCCTAAAATTTTTTCTAATTTTATCAAAACCAATCGTGTGGACATGGTGATTCGGGGACATCAAGTGTTTGAACAAGGTTTTCGCTATTATTTTAAAAATCGTTTTCTTTCCATTTTTTCAGCACGGGACTATGTAAATACTTCTATCCAAGCCCGAGTGGCTCGATTAACTTATGATAGGAAAGATCCTCGTGATGTTAACGTTGAATTATTAAAAATCACTCATTTACGGGAATATGTCAAATAAGAAAAAAAATGGTTATTGAGTTTTTTTAAAAGTCTCAATCTCTTTAATTACTGCTTCCAAATCTAAATCATTCAATTGATTTTGGGTAGTGAAGTTTTTTAATGAAAATTTTTTGTTTTCCATTTCACGCGGTCCTAAGAACATCATAAATGGGATTTTCATTCGATTAACAAACTTCCCTGTTGCTTTGAAGGAACGATTCATTATATCCGTCTCTACACTCAAACCAGCCGCCCGTAATTGTTGGGCAATGGTTATCCCATAAGCCCGAGTTTCTGGTTTGGTTCCAATCAGAAGATCCGATCGGTTTTCCTTGGGGTTGAATAAACCTTGTTCTTCCAAGGTGATAATTAGCCGTTCAAATCCAAAAGAAAAACCTAAACCTGGGGTAGATTCACCTCCAAATTCTTCTACCATGGCGTTATAGCGCCCTCCTCCACAGACTTGTTTTTCATTCCCGAGTGCGGGAACATCAATCTCAAATACCGTATTCGTATAATAATCCAATCCTCGAGCAATACCGCAGTCTACAACATAGTTATTTATATTTGCTGCTTCCAATAAGGTGCACACTTCAGGAATATTTGATTTGTTAATTGCTTCCAAAGTGGCTGGAAAGTCGGTGAAAATGGTTTTTAATTGCTCGATGACTTCAGATGCTGTCCCTACGAGTAAGAGTAAATTTTCTAAAATAACCGTCAAGTCTCGATCTATTTCCAAGTCATTCATCATAGCGTAATAATCTCCGATGAGATCTTCTTGAGTTCGATCTTCTAATGCGCCAATTTCCAATTTTCGTAAGTAACTCGCGATATTATCGATTACCCCAAAAACCTTGTTTTGCATAGCCATGGATAGATTTTGTTCCTGGAGGAAAGTGCGAAGGAATGTAAGATCATTTATCCGGAGAAGATACTCTTGAATTTGCAATTCTTTCATCAAGTTCATCGCTACAATAAGCATTTCCGCATCAGCTGCTGGTGTATCGGCCCCAAACACTTCAAAGCCTGCTTGGGTGAATTGGCGATATCTTCCACGGGTCGGTTCATCATAACGGAAACAGGGGCCTATATAGAAATATTTCTGAGGTTTAGGTCGATACATTAATTCGCTAGTAATATAAAAACGCACAAAAGGTGCGGTAAATTCTGGACGGAGGGCATATAAAGGTGGATTTTCCGTTGCGCGGTGTTTAGGAGGATCGTGGAAGGTAAAAATGTCATTAATAATTTTCTCTCCAGATCGAATCCGATATAAATCAAAGAAATCATACATAGGGATGTCGATCTGCTGAATTCCAAATTTAGCAAAGGAATCTTCGATTTTACGCGTTAACCATCTTCGTTTTTCCATATCTTCAGGGAGAAAATCGATAGTGCCCGATGGTTTTTGCAAGTTCAGCTTTTTAATCGCTTGGTTTTCATTTTTCATTACGTACTCTAGCTATCTAAAGCGGCAAAATTTTTGAGTTTTTTCTTTCTATAGTCTTTCAAAAGGGAATTTTAATTATCAACTTTTTTTATTTTTTTGGAATAGTGAGGCAATGGCTTTAAAACTCTTTCCAGCAGAATAATACTAATTGAAGAATTTCAACACAACTTTTCAAGTGATTTAATCATGCCAACTTTTGGACATATTGTATATGGATTATGTGTGCTGATCCCTATTCTCTATTTCGCGCGAGAACGATTCAGCTATAAACTTGCTTTTATTTTCTTAATGACGAACATTTTTGGCCCCGATATTACTTTTCTTTTTGGGTTTATTGAAACTGGGGTCCATTATATTATTGGATATATCATTGTTTCTATCCCATTGGCTCTTGTATTTTCTTATATCTCACGATTTAAAATGGAGCGTTCCTCGAAGGGATTTCCCTTAACTATTATGGATGAAGGGATTAAGGAAATCTCCTGGAAAAATGCGTTCTGTGCTAGCGCAGCAGGGGGAATTTCACACTTTTTTATCGATCAAATGTTCCATCGTGAGCTGGAAATGCATGTTTTTCCTGGAATCGATCTCCAATTACAGGATATCATGGAGTGGAGTGGTGACCTTTATCACACTATGAATCCTATAATGGTGATTGGGGAAGCGATTGTGGTGGGGATGATTATATTCTCATTGTTTTACTTGCGAAAGGGATATAAAGAGACATTTATTGTTTTTGGAATTGGTACCGTTTTATCAATTGTGTTAATGTTAATTTCCACTGAAATTTATGGAGGGGAACGGGAATATGCAGTCATTTTCTGCTGTGTTATTTATTTCTTAATACCTATGTTTCTTCTGTTCTATGCCGCCCGGGATGTGTTAGACCATCCTGTAGAAGCTGCAATCCCATCGAAAATGCCGGCAAAAACACGCTTGAACATTATTTCGAGTATTTCACTGTTGTTGGGTGTTATCATGCTTGCTTATGGGGTGGTTGCTTTAACCATGAGCGATGTTCTCGTAGATTTAATCGGTGATTCCATGGATGTTACTGGCACTCAATTAGAGATTTTGGGGATCTATTATGGATCGATTTCTCTCATTCTTGTGATTGGTTCCATAGGCCTTTTCTTTAAAAATCGCATTTGTCGCTATATGGTCATCTTTAGTTCCACTTACTTCTTGATTTTTGCTTTTCCGCTTGGAATTGCCTTTTTCCTATTTGAAAAGGATGTTAAAGCGCTTTTTGTTAAAGAAGAGTAAAAAATTCGAGTTAACATTTTTTTTTATTTTAGTTTATATCCTTCAATACATTCGGGTTTCAGCCTTGGAATATTGTCCCATAATTTGGTTGGATGCGGTTGGCATTTCCAGAGGTAAATCGACCCTAAATTCAAGCATCTGATCGACATTTTCACGGCTTGAAGCTAAATATATGGTGAAAGAATCTCCCCAAGTTATCAACTCCTGAGATCCAAAAAGAACATGAATCTTCACCCCTTCGAAAGGATCCAGATACACGTCGGAGTTCGTTTTATTAACCCATTGGATCCAAGCAATACTTTCCGATCGATACCAATTTTTATTCAAGTTCACATATTGTGGAGTTATTCTCTGCTGGATGTGAAAATTGGTATCCTTATTATTGGATCGAATATCCACATAAAATCCTGCGTTAAATCTAAGAGAATTGTTGAAAGTCACATAAGATCTAAGATCAGAGAAGATTGTTTCGTTATATGACAGAAAAAATTGGATATAATTAATGTTACTCGTGTCATTTGGATTTGTAAAGAAATAGATCGCTTCATCCTCCACTTGATAACTCACACTGGCCATACTTGGTGGAATGTTAACACAATTACATAATTTATGTTGTTCCTCGTCTTGAGAAAAATAGATGGATGAAATTCCCACTATTGCAATACAAAGCAATAACAGAAATGCATTAAATTTCCGATTTTCTTTCAATAATAAGTCCATTCGCTATGAAATTTATGACAAATTTGAGGTTTAAAAGTTATTATTTTAGAAAATTTCTAAGAAAGTTAGATTTTCAATTTAAACAGTAAAAAAAATATTGTAAAGTCCTTTAATTTTCAATGGATTCAATAGAAGTAATTATTTCTTTCCACATTGGATTTTCCCACAATCGTTTGTTCAATATTTTTTTTCCTAAGTCGTCAATAACTCCCTGTAGATTATCTACTTTCATTGTCTTCAGTTGGTTCAGTGCCTCTATTGCCGCTTCTTCTTCACCTGCATTTCCACAACTCACCACTTTCATATGGGTGATCCACCGCCTATAATACGGTTGTGACTGGAAATATGATGTTTGATATGCATGGGAGTTAGAGCTAATATGGTTTTCTAAAATCCGATAAACATCAATCGTGTTTCTTCCATCTTCCCCATCATTCAAGTGATCTAAGTGAAGCATCAGATTATCAAACTGATTATACCACAAATGGAATACTGAATGACTTCGTTCAAACTCAAATCCTGCTCGTAAGGCCGTTTTAGCTGATCCTACGTTTTCACTCCAACAATGCCAGCCAATATGTTTATATCCGCGGGAACATGCGAATTCCAACATCGCTGCGGCACATCTTGATCCTAATCCTTGCTTACGATATTCCTCCGTGGTTTGAATGCCTGTTTCCACAAAATTTGTGCTATTCCAATCCGTAAACACTCGTGTTATTATTTTTTTTTGCTTTTTATCTATGATGCAACATGCAAATGGATCTTTTGAGTTGGAGAGTAGGGGTTCTATTTTATCAAAACCTTCAAAATCGAACAAGTTAATGGATTCACCAGACCAAGATTTTGCTTCTTTCTGAAGTCCATCGTAATAAATCACCGAAAAATGATGTGGAAATTCATATTTCCAATTTAAAATGGTATTTTTTCCCTTTTCAAAATGAAAGAATTTACGTGTATCATGACGAACAGGAACGTCCTTGAATATTTCTCCTTCCACGTGATCAATCCATACATCATGAGGGGCGAAGCAGCAGGTCATATCTTTACTCTCATCCAGCTTTACTGCTGTTGGTATGATATCACTTACAATTAACTGATTAATTTTTTTGGCTATCGTGGAACTATAAGGCCCTTCCAGATATAATCCAGAGTCATCTGTATTATCCCAAGCTACAACCACTCTAGGGTTCGGTAATTGATCTACAAATACTCTCCCCTTCAAGGATTTGTCTAAAATCGCATAGATTACGTAGTTATATTGCAGTAATTCCTTGAAATTCGGAATTAAGTTGGTTAAGTTTTCAGTTACTTCTATCAAATTATAGCTGTTAGGTTGGGGGTTATTTTAAAAGTTACTAGGATTTTTTTCTTGTTGAGAATGCAGAAATCGAGCTCACTACAATGTTTGTTTGCTTACTCTTGATTTGTGCAAATATCTCAAATTTTTCTTCTTCATCAACTTGAGTTGCATAATCCACTGAGTTAAGTATTTGTTAAAATTATTAATCGCTTCAGACGATTTAGTATGGTTCAATACTTTTATATAATTATTTAGACAAGTATTGTCTAATTATGACGAATTATATCACTAAAAAATATAATGGCATCACCTATCTAGGATTGGCAGCATGTGGATTTTTATTACTATTCCAAATTTTTATCGGTTTTTTTCAAACCAAGATGGATTTTTCTGTATTCCTGCAGATAATGGATGTGTTACTCCCGATTCAATCGATCATAATTCTTGGATTATTATTTAGTTACTTGAATTATATAAAATTGCTTCCCAAAAACCATGCCATATTGATCAGTTTTGCTTTATTCCTGGCTGGAGTGTACCGAATTTTGGACCTTTTCCTCCTGATTAATCTCGGCTATGCAAATTTCATAGAAACTTTGATTCGACAGGGTCCATCCTTTGCATTATTCCTTTTATATTGGAAACATGGAATTATGCCCAAAATTTTGTCGATTTTGCAAGGGTTGCGAATATTTGTTTCTGTTATTTTAAGTTTTGTTGGTGGCAGCTCGGTAGGATACTTTATTTCTCGTTTCCTCGTATTAATAGTTCTGGCTGTTCTAATCTCCATCGCAATATGGTTCCTTCTTGGAATTCCGGACTTAACTGAAAGTCCTATTGAACAAACAAAACCCTTCGCCGTTAATGTTCCCAACAAGTCATTAGAAAATGCCAACGGGATCTATCCCGCAACTTCCGGATGGGTTCATGGAATTCCTCGCATGGCCTATTGGTGCCCTCAATGTGCTAAAAGTGTTAAATTTCGACCCAAATCTGCTAATGAACTTGGTAAGGCTCACCCTTGTCCAATTTGTCAGACCAATCTTAAGGCATGGTGGATAGAACCAACAAAAATCAGTTATTTTCGATTTTTAGGGGGGTTGATGCTCAATTTCGGTGCAATGATCACCATATTATTTGAAACTAATTTTGGATCCTATGGGGTAAACCCTTTGATCGTGCTCTTTAGTCTTTGTATCATTGAAATAATCACTGGAACGATTCTAATGTATTTGGGAATGAAACTGAATATAACTCAATGTCCTAATTATGCTGTGGAAACCCCCAGCTTGGAACCACAAAAACGATTCATTAATGAGATGCTAATTATCGTTGTAGCTGGACTATTCCTTGCTTTTCTCTGTTATGGGATTAATATAGGGATACTTTCGCTTATTTTTGCGTAATTTTTTTTCCTCGTTCTAATTATTGTCAAAAATGCTGATAAAAAAACTAAAATGAAACTATCATAGTTAATGTAAAACATAGAAATAAAACCTTCATATACTCGATTAAATTTTCGGTTAGTTCAATTAAAGTACATCAAAAATGTCTTTTCTTAATTAAAACGTTATTGAAAGGGCTAAACTGCAATTGCAATTCGATTCTTGAAAGATACAAAAACTCCCCTTAATTTGATTCTTTATTCAAAATTCTCACATCGCTAAACATTTAAAAACAATTTTGGTTTCTCTCATATACATATGAGTAAATTCTTACGTAAAAAGAAGGAAAAAGAAAATTCGTTACCAAATGATTCTTTGAACAATCTTCTCTCTGCATTTTCCTCCGAAACGGATGACCATACCCACGGTGATAAAAAGCAAAATGCTCCCATGAAAAGGAAAGATCCTTTAAAAAAAATGGATAAGGGAGAAGAAAGAGACAAAAAAAATATCGCATCTACTAAATCAGCGAGTCTTGATCCAAACCGGATCCTAATCTCACCCGAGAAAACTTCTTTTTATAATACAACCGAACTTTGGGAGAATGAAGTTGAATTTCTTCAAACTCTTGAGGATAAAATCGGAAAATCGAATAGAGCCCTCATTAGCATCCGCACAATTGAGAACAAAAGTGTAACAAACCTTGATTTAGATGAATGTGGCCTAAAAAACGTGCCTGAGGATATTTTCCAATTAAAAAACCTTAGAATTTTGGGGTTACGGCGAAATAATTTAACTAGTTTACCTAAAACGATTGGATGGTTGGAAAATTTAGAAGAACTTGATCTCCATCATAACCAATTAAAATCGCTTTCCAAAAGTGTTCTGCTCCTAACTACTCTCAAAAAATTAGATCTAGGGGGTAATTTATTTGAAAATATTCCTGAAGAAGTATTTCATCTTCCCAACCTGACCTCTCTCATTTTAAATGACAATAAGATCGATGAAATTGATTCAAGGATCAAAAATCTCTTGAATCTTAAAGCAATCTCGTTCAAAGGAAATAAGATTCCGCAAATTCCCAGTAGTTTTTGTGAATTGAGAAACCTCGAAGATATGGATCTATCCCATAATGCATTAACAACTCTACCGGCCCGAATTGTAAAATTGGGCAATCTGAAGACAATTGCCTTCGATGGTTTAGATCTCCAATTATCGGAAGAACAAGTTGTTTGGTTAAAAAATTTAGAGAAAAATGGGTGCAAGATTGGCGGGATTTCTTTTTGATACTATTAAAAAATCGTTTTTTTAGAAATTATTCGTTTGTCCATGATATGTAATAATTCTATTAGATGGAGTTATAGACCGTAAATTTTCATTTAATTCAATCAAAATATCATTTCTAAGTTTTTGATCTTTTCAATGGTATTATTTGGAAAATGAAATGTTTATTTTATCTTGTTGTCCTTTTGAAATCTTTTTTGAACATATTTTTGAGTTATGATATTTCCATATTTAACTATAGTAATTTATAAAATATTCTCCATCAGCGCTTTGTTAAAAAGGATATTTATGAGATTAATAAAAGATATTTATCATAACTATGATAATTTATAGTAATCATTTAAATACTAGAGTTACTTTATATTCATTGAACATAAATGGTAAAAACTAAACAACTAACTGGAATTCTTTTTTTTTTAGTACTCTATGAGATCTTTCTCATTTATCCCTCCGGAGATTTATTTGGAATTATTCCTATTAGAGGAATTAATCCATCTGGGGTGCTGTTAATATATTACTATAATAGTTTTCTTTTTTATTTAGCACCAGCTGTAATATTTTTTGTTATACTATACTTAATTGGCATGATTAAGGCAGAATCATCCGTATTTTGGAAAATTTTCTTCAGTTTTCTTAGTATTTCATTGGTTTTTATTGAAACAATTCATTTCCTTTTCAATTGTACACCTGGAATTATTTTTTCACTGAACATAGATTGGATCTCATTAGTTGAAAATTCGGGTCAATTTGGGGCAATTGGGGGATCTGCAATTGAAGTAACTCCTTTGATGGTATATTTCTACGTGAAGAATCTTTTATCATATTTCTCACTATTCTTAAGTATACTACTCATAGTGATGATTTTAGTCATATCAATTAAATCCTGGATTATTATGCGAAGGGAAATTCGAGTCGCTCAGAAAGTTAAACATGAAATTAGGGACAATACCAACGAAAAAAAAAGAATTTTGTTCACCCGTCCTATGAACATGATTTTGATAAAACAGAAGCTGCACTTTTTTAGAAGTTGTAACAAGAAGGATATTATCTCTCAGGATTTTGACTTCTTTTCAGATAAAAGAAAAAAAGCCCTACTTTGGTTTACAGGTGGAATATTGATAATTATCATATGGTTGATCATAGTGAATTTCTTCTCACCCTTTGGTATTGTTTCTCGCTCCGTTCCAAGCTTTTCCGGGTATATTTTCGAATATTATTCACTTTGGTTAATGATACCGTTTAGATTTGGACATGGAATTGCAATAGGATATTGTTTCACTCTCCTTCTGCAAATGAAGTCTAAATTTAATCAAGTTTTTCAGGAAAAATTCGAAGACCATATAATTAAACAGCATTCGAATGATTTTACGGGTCAAGCGCACAATACTGATACTTCGGTGTAGAATTTTTTTTTTTTATCAAAATAAATCCAAGGTGGATTGGAGAGATCAAAATGCCTCGTTCTAGCAGAGAAAAAATCGAATTTGCAAAGAAATTAACTGAAGAAGGTTTATCCTATGACGAAATTCAGAAAAAGTTATTTGATAAATTTGGAAGTGGAATGTCTAACACTACAATCAAAAATTTGAATAAAAAAAAAGACAAAATTAGCGAGTTAGAATCAAAAATTAAAGATTTAGAGCGTGAATTGTCATTTTTTAAAAGATTGTATTTTGAAAGCCTTGAAAAAGAAAAGAAATAGAGAATATTCACAAATAATCTCTGAAATTAAAAGGCAGGGATCAGTCCATGGAAATGTGGGGATGTTTTTTTTGCTTAAAAATTAGTTTACGCCCATCATTTCTGTTAAACAAGAATCTATCGAGAAAATATTGGAGCCGTTTTCCGTCCGCGTCCTCATATCTCTCGAAGATCTGGTATAGATGTTATTGAAGTGTTTGAACTTTTTTCTCAATTATGAGTAAAAATTCAATAATATTTCCTAAACCTTCCAATATTTCGTCTTCTTTCCGAATATATTCGTTGAAGCAATTTTCAGCAGATGTTTTTTTGGAAATTTATGCGTTTGTCTGATATATGTAATAACTCTTTTAGATGGAATTATAGGCTGGAAATTTTCATTTGTTTCAATCAAAAAATATATTTCTAAGTTTTTGATCCAGTTTCATTTCCAGTTGCTATCACTCATCACTCGCGCCAAAAGAAATTGTGACTTTTCCCTTTATAACAGCTGGAAGGAAGTATATAACTTCTAGATCCAAAAGTCCAATAACAATTCCCGCAAATATCTTTGGCCCGAGATGTTCTGTTGGTAATATAAGTATAAAGAAAATATATGTGAAAAGTCCCATAATTCCCACACTTACGAACCAAAATAGCACAACAAGTAATTTTTCGATTCGATATTGGATAAATTTCTTTTTAAATAAGTTTTTGCAAGGGTGGTGATAAATGCGAGTTTGAATTTTCTCAATTTTACCCTGTCCTTCACAGTAGGTACAAGGATATCCCACAACCTCATATTCTTCTCCCAGCACTACTTTCAGACAATCCACACAAATTACTTTCTTGCAATGGGAACACC
Organism: Candidatus Lokiarchaeum ossiferum; assembly: GCA_025839675.1. Lineage (GTDB taxonomy): Archaea > Asgardarchaeota > Lokiarchaeia > Sigyniarchaeales > Promethearchaeaceae > Lokiarchaeum > Lokiarchaeum ossiferum. The sequence goes on along the minus strand of CP104013.1, from coordinate 1,587,400 downwards.
CAAATGCACAATAATCACATACCCATGAACTACAGTTTTCACATAATGAATGGGGGGTTAATTCGTTACATTTTTTACAATGGTGGATCTGGTTTTCCTGTTGGTCGGGTTGAATATTCATAATCCCATCATCACAGTTTAGAAATTTATATTTATCCTTTACTTTCTGGAAGGGCTTCGGGGAGTCGTCCAAACTCACAAGTTGCAATCCGCTTTTGGGTATCGCCCGCGCACAAAATATAAAATCCCTGTATAGATGTTTTTGAAGTGTTTGAACTTTTTTCTCAATTCTGAGTAAAGATTCAATAATTTTTCCCAAACCTTCCAATAGTTCGTCTTCTTTCCGAATATATTCGTTGAAGCAACTCTCATCTGATATACTTAGATCGGATAGTAGAGCAACATCAAGGGTGATCAAATATACGTAAATCGAAGTCCAAGAAAAAACCTTTGGCGAAACAAATTTATATTTCACGGCCAAAAAGCGAGAAAATGAGCAAACCCTTCCAGGAATGAGTTTATAGCGCTGTATTAGGCAAGCGATAAGAAGAATATGTTCCTGTAGTGAACTTGGAAGACAAAAATAGATCACCACCAACTCAGGAAATGCCTAGTAATTCTCTGCGTCGATGTCTGTTAGATAGCATAGCATTCCCAAAAATTGTCTAAGAGAAAGACGATCATGTAAAATTTTTTTACTTCTCCGACCATTTTTGCATTTCCCTAAACTTTTCAATATAAAAGTATTTTTTTTCTTATAATTTAATCAAAATGGTTCAAAACTCAAGAAATGAAATACAAATAAATGACTAAAAATTACTTTGGTTGATGTTTTGATAAGTATGGTGGCCTGAGGCGGAATTGAACCACCGCAAACGGGACCACAACCCGTCCGTCTACCACTATCATATCAGGCCAGAAAAGAAAAAAGTGGTATAAAGAACTAAAACTAGTAGAAAATAAAAATTTTTGCAATTTGCCTAGATCAATTACTTAAGAAAGCAGATAATTCCGAAAAGTTAAAAAAGAAGCAAACTGCTTTCAAGATCAATTGATGGTAAAGCAGAAACAGAAGCTTAATTTTCGACCCGCAACTCAAGAAGATCTGAATTTTATTTGTGAAGTGGAATTATTGCCCGAAAATAGCGTGTTTGTAGGGCACGACTCTTTAGAAAAACATCGAAGTTGTTTAAGCGATCCAGATTGCAGATATTGGATTGCTGAAATTCAAGAAGTAAAACAAATGACTCCGAATGCAGCGAAGAATAAAGTCGGATTCGGGATCTTAAAAGGGAACACTAATCCATATAAATGCATGGAATTGTACCGAATTGCCTTAAACGCTCACAGTAGGGGCTATGGGTCCCAGTTTCTACATTTTCTTCAAAATTTCACTTTTCAAGAATGCAGATTTCATCGGTTGTGGTTAGATGTATTGACCACCAATGCACGGGCTATTCATGTGTATGAGAAACATGGCTTTATTCGTGAAGGGTGTCTGCGGGAGTGCTCAAAGGCCCATTCGGGAAAATTTGAATCCTTATATATATACGCAATTCTGTCCCACGAGTATATAGATTTGAAATTTTAACACAAATTAGTTCTATAAAATATCATTGAAGTGAGTAGTAGTTATTTTGAGAAATTTTGAAGTTTTTAGGAATAAAGATCATATTTATTGTATGGTTGAAAATCTATCAAAGGATATCAATTTGAATTATTATCGGAATATGATTTTAAAATGGTATTTATATTCTATAATTCTATCGAGTACAATCATGTTTATCTATGGTATTATAACTCGTTCTAATTATTGGATCTTTTCATTGATAGTTTCTCTTGCATCTCTGGTTATTTTGATCATTTTAAAGCGTGGTAAGTATAACTTAAGTGTAATAATCCAAATTTTTTTTACAAATATTGCCATCTTAATCCAAGCCATGATTACGCGATCTGCTTATCTTGCGACTTTACTTGGGCTTATCCTAATCTGTAGCACAATATTGTCTTCGAATAAAGTTGCATGGGGAGTTTTTTTACTCGATATAGTCGTTGTAATCATTTACTGCATTTTTGGTATTTTTTCTTCTCAACAAACTTTTCATCCTGCAACACAGATAGCCACTGTGGACAATATTTCAGTATTGATTCCAACTTTGATAATATCTTTTGGAATATCCCAGATAATTTATCACATTTTGATCAATTTAATTCAACAAAAAGAACAGCAAAATCGCTTACTTTTAAAAACCCAAGCGTCTTTAATCCATCAAAAGAAAATTGAGTCAATCCAAATTCTCGCTGGAGGTGTAGCTCATGATTTCAATAATATTTTGACTTCTTTAATTGGTGGGGCGGAGTTATTGAAAATGGATGAGAAAATGGAGCCTGAGAGTAAAGAAATTGTACAAGATATGATTAATGCATCAAATCAAGCTAAAAATTTGACCAATACGCTCCTAACATTCTCAAAAGGAAATGTTTCTTCAGAAACCAGAAAAACTGATCTTTCCAAAATTCTTCCAGAAGTAATAGATTTTTCGATTCGAGGGAGAAAATCGAAAGTTAACCTAAACATTTCCCCAAATATACCATCCATTATGATAAATGAAGAAGAAATAATTCAGGTTATACAAAATCTCGTAATTAACTCCGATCAAGCAATGGAGAAAGGAGGTATAATTACAGTTTCAATGCAAACCATAAATACTTCTCAATTTCCAGATTTTAACTTGGAAGGAGGCAATTTTATCCATATTTCCATCCAAGATGAAGGGAAAGGTATTCCAGAATCAATTCAAGATCATATTTTTGATCCATTTTTTACAACAAAAACAAATGGAACTGGGTTGGGTTTAGCTCTATGTAATTCCATTATTCAAAAACATCATGGATATCTAAAATTTAAATCCATAATAAATAAAGGAACTGCATTTCATATTTTTTTGCCGATATTGACTGAATAGAAAAAGATTCAAGTTCTAAGTAGGGATACTATAACAATGAATCTTTTTTTAAACAATTTCCTTTACATGAAAACACTATTGATTATCCAAGCGAGTAATCCGGCCATTCCTTTTTTCCACTTTGGAGGAGAGACCTCACTAAAATACACACGATCAGAATCGAAAAAGCCATTAGATTTCCAGTAATTATATTCATATAGCATCTTTTGTTGCGATTTCCAGTAATTTTGCTGAACTTTAAAAATAGCGAGTTTGAGAATGGTGGGAGATGAAATTCTATTTGATTTTATTATTTTGGTTATTTTTGCGGTAATTTTTTGGATTGTTTTATTATATTTGGCTTGAATCTTTTCTTCATCCGGTAATACTTTCAATTTTAAACCTTGTGTTCCAATCAAGTGAAATCCCCACACATTAATGGCACTTGCTAAAGATCTGATTGCATTACGTGGATTTGAGAGTGCTGTAGTAGCTACAACGAAAGCATATTTTGCAAAATACTGGGGTCGATGAGTCGCAAAAGCAAGACGATCAATCAATAATTTCATAAGAGCACTTACATCATTAACATAGACCGGAGTTGCAAAAATAATCAAGGTTGCTTTGTCAATTTTTGATTTAATTTGAAGAAAATCATCCTTGAGGGGACAGAACATTTCTATTTTATTGAAACATGTTCTGCATCCAATACAGGGTAAAATGCGGTAGTCATTAATATATAAATGTTCGTAATCAAAGTCAAAAGTTGGATCTTGGCTTAATTGTTGTTCAATAAGTTGAGAAACTAACGCGGTATTCCCATTTTTTCTTCCCGATCCAATTATGGACAAAATTTTCATTAATTGATCTCAAGAAGGCTTACATTTATTCATATTGTTTTATCATAGATGTTTGTTAGTTCGATGTGAAATGAGTTATCCATCTATTTCAAACATGAGATAAATTCTAAAAGTGAAACCTATCCCAGTGAAAAATAATAATTGAAAAAGGAATTAATTCCTATTTTATTGAATTCATTCAATTCTTTAATTTTAATGGATTATTGATGGATCGGTTCTGCGTTTTACATTTTCGAAATTCATCTTCAAAACAATAAATATTACAACAATAAATTGTATACTTTTTCTAAAATAAATTAATTAATACCTTCCCGATTTGGAAAAAATAGTGTGGTTTTCGATAGATTGGATGTGATTAAATAATCAGAACTGTATATCAATTCTATTGAAAACTCCAAAATAAAAAGAATGATTTTCCATGAAAATACGGGTTAAAATGTTACTACTTTTAATTTGTTCAATTTTGATTACATCCTTTACTGGAACTATGATTGGACAAAAATATTCTCGAAATTATATTCAGCAAAGTTTTCGAACCGATATCTCGAAAAACCTCCATTATTATGCTTCGGGAATACAAAATGAGATCCAAAGAGCTTATTATGAATCCTTAGCCTTAGCTGATGATCCAAGCGGAGTTGCATGGTTTGAGGGCACTTTGGGTGAAAATGATACCAATCTTGTAAAAAATTTATACATTGAAAAAATGAAATTACTACTAGAGAATAATTTGACCGCTTTTGCGGCGAGTAAAGAAACTAATGAATTTTGGATAGGCGAAAACCTAATTCAAACACTTAGCGAAAACACACCTGATGATTCCTGGTTTTATGATTCCTTAACTTCGGGAATAAAAGCATCTACAAATGTTGACTCAAATGATCAATTGCAAACTACTTCCTTGTGGATTAATGTCCTTATGGGGGATGAAAATGATCCTATTGGTGTTGCAGGTATTGGAATTGAACTGACTGATCTAGTCAAGAGTTTTGTTGCAAGCAACCCTTCAGAAAATAGCATTTTGATGCTAATCGATAGTCGGGATGTAATTCAAGTCTCATCAAACAATATTTCGGGGATAGAACGAAGCGAATATTTCAAGAATAAAGATATTGTGTCTTCAGATGTTGCGGGGTTTGAGGATCAACTCGAATATATTGAAGATGGAAAACATTATATTGTTGTTGAAGAAGTATTGGCTCCTACAGATCTAAAAGTAATTCTTTTGGTTCCTGAAGAAGATTTTGTTCCAAGTCTAATTTCGCTTTCCGCCCCTGCTTTGATTGCTGCAACGATTTTATCCGTTATTGTGCTTGTTTCTGCAGTTATTTTAATTAGGCAATTCATGCAATCATTAGAACATGTAGAAAAATCCGTTCATGCATATTCAAAAGGTGATCTTCACAAAATCGAAGAATTAAGTGAAAATAACGATGAAACCACTGAAATTGTTCGAAATTTTAAAAAAATCATTAATAACGTCTCAAGTCAAACTGAAATAAATAAATTGATTTTTGATTCAACAGTCACACCTCTATGTTTTATAGATCCTGAAAATAAAATTAAAGAAGTGGGAAATTCTTTACTTGAATTAACTGGAATGAAGCGAGATGATATTGAAGGTAAAAATATAAAAATCTTATTTGAAGATCTAAAAGAATACGAATTATCACATGAAAAATATCTAAAACAAGGTTATATAAAAAATTTCAATTTTTCGCTTAAGAATGTTCTTGGAAAAAAAATCGTTGCCACCTTGAATGTAATCAAGATGCATGATAAAAATAATAAGTTTATTGGAGAATTAATTACATTTATTGATGTTTCGGATTTTCGTGAGTTAGTAAAAGAAGTAAGATTTACCGCTGATGAAGTAAAAACTATGGCCAAGCAAGTCTCCGAGTCTTCAAACCAAATTAATTTTTCTGTCCAAGATGTTTCTAATGGAACTCAAGAAATGGCAAAAGGGGCTCAAGATCAAAATAAATCTGCAATTGAGATAGTTGAAGCCGTTTCTAGGGTCAAACAAGTGAGTGAGAATATTGTTAAGAAAACAGAAACCATTGCCCATAATTCAAAAAATGGAGGTAATCTTGCTCAAACTGGAAAACATCTTATTGACGATTTGTTATCTCGGATGGATGAGATGTCTAATGGTGCCACGCAAGTCTCAGCAGTTATGTCTTCTCTTGATACTAAAAGTAAAGAGATAAATAAAATTGTTGATGTTATCGCAGGTATTGCAACAGAAACAAATTTACTCGCCTTAAATGCAGCTATTGAAGCAGCACGGGCAGGAGATGCAGGTAAAGGATTTGCTGTAGTTGCTGAACAAGTTCGTAAACTTGCTGAAGATTCAAAACAAGCTGCTGATCAAATAAATGATCTAATTTCAGAAATTAAAAATGAAGTTAGTGTCGCTGTCAAGGAAACCACATCTACTGAATCAGCAATCAACAATGGTAAAGTTGCTTTAGATGAGACTGCTCTTCAATTGGAAAATCTATTTGAAATAATCCAAAAAACTGATTTTGGGATAGGTGAAGTAATAAAAAATATCGAAGAGCAAGATTCAGATATCGTGCAAATTGTTCAGGAAATAGAACAAATTAATGGAATTATTGAACAATCTTCAGGTACGGCTCAAGAATTATCATCTTCAATAGAAGAAATGGCTGCTACTTTAGAAGAATTAAGTACAGTTGCTGATGAGCTAAACACGGGATCTTCCCGTCTTTATAATGAAATCCAAAATTTTTAGATTTCTTTTCATTTCTTCGTATTTTTTAATTTTTTTTTCAAAATTATTACATTCAGATTTCAATACAAGATGTGGAATGTGGTATTCCCAAGACAATTCAAGAACACATTTTTAATCCCTATTTAAAACAAAATCGTATGGAACGGGTATGGGTTAAGCTTTGTGTAATTAAATTATTCAAAAACATCATTGCTAACTGAAGTTTTTCTCAAAACTTTATATAGGGTCCATATTTCACATTTTTTTTTTCAATAGAACTCTGAAATTACTAGCAAAAGAACCAACCTTAATCAAATTGACTTGCACCAATTAATTATCAGGCTAATCAAAAATCATTCAAAACTCAATCTTTTGTAGAAATTGTATTTGCACTGTAATAGTTTTTTATAAATTTGCTTTAATTGTTAATTTTACATAAAAAATTTCGAATTCTATCCACTTTTTATACATTCTGAAATAATTTAATTCATCTTGGACCCAAGGTCGATCAAATTGAACAACAAGAAATTTCTGGTATGACTTTGACTAACCTAAATCTATTTACGAAAGAAAGCATATATGTATAAATGACTAAATTAGTACTGATAATAAATTAACATCAGAAATGGAGTAGAAAAAAATGGTAAAAATATTATCTTTGATCGGAGGATTATTAACTGCTGCAGGGGCGGTGCTTTTCTTTAATTTTACAAGCATTTTGATGGCTGGGGACGCATCAATTCAAGCATTTTTTGAGAGCGCCTCAATAAATTCCTTTGGGATGGTGGCAATCGCACAAATTGTTGTGTATCTTGGGATGATTTTGGTGTTCATTTCGGGATTTATAAAAACAAATAAAATGTTGGTTGTAAGTGGGATTTTTGGGATATTGGCAAGTTTGGGTTGTCTTGCTACATTTATCATGGTGGACCCTTCAAATACTGCATATGTTTATGGGCCTCCTTATTGGTTATCCACTATTCTGTACGTGATTGCTGCACTCTTAAATTTTATTGGATGTATTGGGTTACGAAAGAAGAATAAACTTGCTTTGATAACCGCTCTTCTTCTGTTCTTAGGATCAATTGTTTCACACATCTATTTTGGATTTATCGCAGGTGCGATGGCAGGAGGAATAAATGAATCCTTTGTAATTGGACATATGCTCTCTCTCGTAGGTTTATATGCGGTCTTTTTCATTCATTCCTTTGTGTTCTTTTTCACGAAGAAAAAATCGTGGTTACAAGGAGAAGGAGGATCTATGGATGATGCTTATTCTGTGAGTGGAGGGAGTGCCTTTGCCAGTTATGTGCCCGAAGATGATGCATATGCACTTGGGGGTAGTTCTGGTAAAAAGAAAAAGAAGAAGAAGAAAGGTGGCGACGATTTCGATTTTAACTTTTAATCAAAATTATTAACTTTCAAATTCTCTAACCTTTTTTTTCTAAATTATTCGATACAATCTCTGGTAGCAACAGGTTCGATAAACCTTCTGGAGTATAGATTTTGTAATAAATAATTTTTGCATCGGATGAAGATTTAGATACGATTAAAATATTTACGTAGGATCAATATAAAGAATAAAAACAAATGATGAAAAAATATTATTGGAGTCGGTTAAAATTAAGTAAGTCATCAACAATTTCTACATGAGATGTTAACATACGTTTGCAACAGAATCGTCGAATGCCCAATTTTTCCCAGATTTCATTGATGGGAATTCCTTCAGCACGCATTTGCATATAGGGTTCGTATTTATCCGAAATAGGTTTGCCACACGAAAAGCATCGAACGGGAATAATCATAAGGTTTTCAATACTGCATTTAAAAAAAAATTTGTGGTTTTCGTGCGACTTGCTTTCCATGAAGGTTTTATTTCGCATTTTCTACCAGTTGGGTCGACGAAAAAAGAAAAATTTTTTTTATATGCTAATTTTAGGATCATGTTGGTTCGTTTCAAAAACCAATGATAAAATGATAAGCGTGTTTTGCGCTTTGATTGAGGTTTAACAAAAAATGTCCTACATAGATTTTGAAGCTCCTGATGAGCTTAAGAATAAAACTCTTGATTTTGTCAAGAAAGTTACCGATAAGAATGGTAAAGTTCGAAAGGGAATGAATGAAAGCACCAAAGCTATTGAACGCGGTATTGCTAAAATCGTCATCATTGCTGGGGATATCTCTCCTGCCGAAATTGTGATGCACCTCCCAAAGATTGCTCAAGAAAAGAAAGTACCCTATACATTTGTTAATACAAAAGCTGAACTCGGAAAGTCCGCCGGTATCACCATCCCTTGTTCTGCTCTCGCTGTTTTAGATATTCCTAAAGAAGCAGAAGCAGATTTAAAAGCCATAGTAAAAGATGTTAGCGCACTCCGAAAATAAGGTGAGAGTGAAAAATGGCTAAAAAAGATAAACAGCAGAATGATGATCGATTTCAATGTTATGCCCAAGTGATCCAAATTGTGGGTCGAACTGGCTTAACTGGTGAAATTTTACAATGTAAAGTCCGAGTACTAGATGGTAAAGATAAAAACCGTATTGTCACTCGAAATATTAAAGGTCCCGTTCGCAAGAACGATACAATTGTTTTACGTGAAACAGAACGTGAAGCAAAACGAATTCGAAGATAAGTTTATCTTTAGAATTAATTTCTTTTTTTTTTAACTCGCTTCTGTGCAGTACTTTGATCTGAAAAGTCTGATTTTGGAAATTAAATTGTGTTAGTTCAATTAGAGAATATCACAAGATAGAGAAAAAAAGAAAAGATATTTTTGAAAATCTTATTTTTGTCCGAAATATTTTGTCCAACGGACTTTTCGGGCAGGTTTTTTGAATTTCAATTTCATTTTTCGACATTTAGGGGTGCAAAATTGGAAGATTGACCCATCGTTTTTGACAAATGTGGTTCCTGTACCAGGAGGAATTTCTTCGCCACAATATGAGCATTTTAAGACTTTGACCATTTGTTATTCACCTTACTCTGCTTTCTCTTCTTCGCCTTTCGCTTTGAAGAGTTTTTCTTTACCATATTTCACAACAATCGTATTGACTTGAGTCATATCATCGGTAATTTCATTTCCACGCACAATTTTTCGGCGTTTTTCTCCATGCTTTTTCGGCACGTAACATGGACCTTTGGAAAGTAAAATTCGCTTTTTAGTAGGACCGTGTACATCTTTTCGAATTGGAATTCCGCCTCGATCGCTTCCCCCGGTTATTTTTAATTCATAACCCGGTAATCCAATTAAAGCTCCATTAAATGTTTCGCCTACTATCTTGCCAACAAGTGTAAACTTGTTTTCTTCTAAGGTGATGACTTTTGTTTGTCCCCGAAATTCTTCGGGTGCGTCTTTACCAGCAGACACATTAATTTTAAATTGTCCTTCATCGGCCATAATAAATCATACTCCAGCAGTCAGGTCATTGTTTAACAATGTACCCGGACCAAGTTCACCGCAAATTTAATTCTCAAATTTGGGTTAGTCTTTTTCAAGACTTTTCGAACAAGAGTAGGTGTTAAAATACAACAAATTAAAAAAAATTTATGTTTTTAAAAAATGAATCTTAAATTATTGCGCTTAAGCGGCCCAGTAGGAATTATTTTCCACTTTCCGCATAATTTTGACGTATTCGATTAGAATTTCTAATGTATCGGGGGTAATATCATCTCGAAACCGGGTGCGGAGCTGTCGAATATGTGCTTCGGGAGATTTGATATATAACGTGTCTGTTTCGAGCAAATTTCGTCCTAAAACTGCTCCATTGATTGAAATTGCTACTTCATCTCCCTTCGTTGCATCATGAACAGGTTTATTATTCTTTGTGATTGAGTGGAGGGTTCCTATAACCTTTCCATTTTGGTTGATCAATCGCATTTTAGGGATAATCTTTCCTCCTTCTACTGTTACTCCAATAACTACAGGGTTTGATCGTCGAAAAATATATTGAGGCATAATCGTGAGTTTTCCTGGCATAATCAGTTCTTTCATGATATGTTCGACTTCATCACTACGACGTTGTGCCATATATTCTTTATATTCTTCCACAACTCGATAGACTACTGGGCTGGAAAAGACCCGAATTCCTTGATTGGCTGCTTCTAATTCTGCATCGGGTAAAATTTTCACATTGAATCCGCAAATTTGGCCTGAAAATTCATCTACCTCGCGAGCTGCTACTGCATCGGAAACATCTTTTTTCGTAATTGGCCCTACAGCTGCTTTTCGAATTGGAACCTTATCTTGTCGAAACAATCCTGCTGCCGCTTCAAGTGACCCGAGTGTGTCGGCCTTTAAAATGATTCCTTCATCATCTGTTTCAATATTAATAGCTTCCAATTCTTCTCGAACACGCTCAATGACTTCTTCTAATTCTTCATCTGATTCAACTGCATGAATTGGGGCACCCGCTACCACATCTTCGATATCGGGGGCTAAAATTTTTACACCTGATGCCGCATATATGATATCATTTTGTAGAAATTTCTTGGAAGGATCCCGAATTTCATCCATATCTCGAGGGGTTAACAATGCCCGAACATGAGAAACAATTGGGCCATTTAGTCCTCCAACGACGATCTTCTGACCTTTTCGAAGATGTCCATCAAAGATAATTGTATCTAAGGTAATGCCGTACCCAACTTCCTTTTTCACTTCCAAAACAACCCCTTGGGCGGGACCATCCGTATACTTTATTTTTTTTTGTAGGTATTGTTGAATAATTCCGAGCAACACAATCAAAATGGTGGGAACACCTTCTCCTGTAAGTGCACTGGTTGGAACAATGGCCAAATTTTGTGTAAAATCGGATATTCGGTCATACCGTTCTATTCCGGGGAATCCTTCTTCATAGAACAAACCAATGGTTTCATAGATGTATTTATCAAGTAATTCTTTAGTGAATGGATTTTGTTTATTATAAGTCTCAAGAAAATCCGCATCTTTAATGGATTTCCATCCATCAATACGATCGATTTTGTTGGCGGCTAAGATGAAAGGAACTTTGCGATCACGGAGGATCCTAACGGATTCCCATGTGGTTTGAAGCGGCCCGGTAGGCATTTCAATGACTAATATTGCCGCATCTGCCACAGCTCCTCCTCGTTTCCTAAGATTCATAAATGCAGTATGACCTGGAGTGTCAATAACTAAAAACCCGGGGAGTGTGATTTTATCTCGCAATGATTGGGGCGCCTTGCAAAAATCTAAAATTCTGTCCATAGGAAAGAAGGATGCGCCGATATGTTGAGTTATTCCTGCCGCTTCTCGTTTTTGTACAACTGTTCCTCGAATATAATCTAAAAGAGATGTTTTTCCATGATCAATATGTCCCAACACAGTGATAATAGGAGCACGAATTTTTTTTGTAGATTCATCAAAAGGAGTGTCTTTTTTTTTTGTTTCCTTTGGTTGTGGTGTTTTATTCTTTTTTGCGATTACTTTTTTTGCCAAGTACCATCACCCAGAAAATTGGTTGTAACTTACATTGATGAATTTTCCATCTTTCATTAATTTTAGTTTTTCTAATGCCTCTTCTCTTTGATGAAATTTACATTTACATCTCTTTTTTAAGTTTAAAAGAATTGATTTAAACAGATATTATAAAAGAGGATGAGAAAACACTGGGAAATGATTCGATACTCAATAATTTGGTAATTCGGCCCGTAAAACCAAATGAGATTGAAGCGGTGGAACTTTGTATTAATCGGAGTTTTTCTAAAGATCCTGATAATCCATGTCGCCAAGATTTTTTCCAACAATTTGATTATGTGCCTCGCCAACGAGAAGAATTTTTTTGGGGGGCCTTCTTGGATAATAAACCTGTTGCAGGATTATTATTAATTCCCTTTCATATAATGCTTTGGTACTGCCCCCTTCATTTAGTATGCATGACAGGGGTAGGAACAGACCCTAAATATCGCCATCAAGGTATTGCTAAACACTTAATAAATCATGTTCATTCAGCCATTCAAAATGAAGGTTTTGATGGAATTGTTTTACATTCCGCAGCAGATGAATTATATCAAAAATTGGGCTATGAAACTTCCTTTAGTGAGTGGAATTTACGTATTAGCTGGACATATTCTGCTAAGTCCACATTACGGACATTAATGGAAAAAAAGGTCTCAACCGGAAAGTATGTTGAATTTTTTATGGAACATGAACTCACCGAATCCGTTTCAGAAGAAATGTATTGGGTTCGCCATCGATCAACCCAATTTGTCAAACGTCCTATCCGGTGTATTCGAAATCCCATCCATTTCCATCAGAAATTACTACAACATCTAAATAATGATGCAATTCTTGCAACGATCTATTCGGGTCGAGATATTCGAGCATATGCGCTTGCGCGTTATGATGGAAATAATCTTCGCATTTTTGAACAATATTCTTTAATGAATGATCCAGATGATTTTCTTTTATTGTGGCAGGCCTTATTGGAAGAATATAATTCGCCCTCGTTGGTTTTAGAAATAAAAACATATCCAACAGATACAGAAGTATTCGCTTTGGGAAAGAAATTTAAATGTTCTGTAGAACGAAATTTGGATACAAAAAATATGGCCATTTTGTTTCATCCAGGGGTGATTTTACCATGGATGCAAACTACTTTTTGCCAACGCGTAGCAAATTCTACAATGGTTGATCTACAAGATAAATTCTTACTTCAAATTGAAAATTCGCGATTTCTCTTTCGTATAACTCGAGAAATAGTTTCAGTAAATGAAATTGATCTCTCACCCACTTCTATTGATTTTACTAATCTTCCAATATTTCAGTTAACTAAAAAGCAATGGATCGCTTTAACTTTCGGATATAAGACAATTGAAGATATCTTTGATGAAATTATTCCAATTGGTAAAGATGCAGAATATGAGATGTACAAACCTATTCTTAATATATTATATCCCGATTTAAATCCTGTTTGGGATTATTTTGAACCTCTTTAAAAATTCAAATGAAAGAAAAATGAGGGAAATTTTGATTGTTTTTTATTTTAAATAGACGTCTAGGGTAAATTTTTTAGGCGCAAGGAAAAATCTTAAAGTGAAGAAAAACAAGAAATGTTTATTCGCGTACGAGGTAATAATTTATGTCTCTTAAAGAACACACAAAAGAAATATACGGGCGCTATGGCTTAACTGATGAAGAATTTAAGGCCTACCTAATATTTTTGGGTTATCCCCAATTCACAGTTTCAGAAGTCGCCGGTGTTTTAGGAAAAGAAGAACCCAGCGAGATACAAACGATAGCTGATAAATTGGAAAGCTTAAATTTCATAAAAAAGATTCCAGGAATTGTTGATCGATATATTCCTCTCGAACCCTATTTGGAGATGTTTAATAAAGAATCTGCTACTTTTCGGGAAGAAATTAGTCAAATTAAAGATTCAGTGCTCACAGATCAATCATCTCGTTTTGAAAATTTGGATGATATTGAAAATTCTGGCGTTCAAGCAATAAATACAAGCGTCTCCACTCAAATTGATGCATTCTTTAAAGAAAGCGATACTAATGATGTCGATAAAAAGAATGTTATAGAATCTGCTCGTTCTCGTTTGGATACAACGAGCATTGCTTTAATGGATACAGTCCAAAACCAGTTATTTGAATCTCGAGATAAGTTTACTAATACTCGCACTACTTTCTCGGATGAGGTTAAGTCGAAAACCCATACATCGCGGGATCGTTTTGAATTGACTGCAAAGGAAGTTGAAAATAACATCCAAACTAATTTATTTGCAGGACGGGATCGCTTTGAAAAAACAGGTAAAGATTTAGAATTGCATTTACAAACTAAACTATTTGCAGGACGAGATCGTTATGAAACTACTTCTAAAACTCTTGAGTCCGATCTTCACACCCATGTTGATACCCATGATAAGAATGTTAAAGACACGGTCAATGCACGACACACTGAATCCACAAAAATCTGGGATTCAAACACCCAGAAGTTTACTTCTGATAATTCCGCATTAAATGCTCAATTGACTGATACCTCCGCTCAACATGTCACTCAAACTCAAGCCCTTGAAAAAAACCTGCATACCATGGTTGATAGCTTAAATTCTCAGCTCAAAGAAATCTCTGAAGGATTCAAATTAAAATATGATGGTGGAATTCAAGATCAGAAAACTACTCTTAATAAAATTGTGGATGATCTTCTGAAAGATTTTGCAGATCGTGTTAGTAAGCTCGAAATTGAATGTAAAAAAGATTTAGATGAACACGTCGAACATCATAAAGAACATGCTGACGGTTTAAAACCAGATTTGGAAGAAATATTGGATAAATATATTTTACGAATGAAAAAAGTGGTAGAAGCTTTGAAAAACGAATTTTCTTCGCTTCTTGGTAACCATGTCTCCAATTTTGATGCCACTAGCGGAAAATTACGTGATCAAATTAATGCAAAGTTAGATTCTCGTCACGCTGATTTGGCGGGGCAGGTTTTGGAATTCAAAAAGAATACTGTTGAGTTAATGGATAATTTAAAGGATACTAGTGATAGATATTCGGAATTGGCTCAAGATCTTGCCAAACGAGGTAGTGCTTGGAAAGCTTTGTTATTTGGGAAACATAAAAACTTCCTGGATCGTTATACTGAGATTCAAGACCGAATTGGAAGTATATCTGGCAATATGAAATCTAATTTTGAAAATAGTACGGCCAAATATATTGAAGAAACGGGCGAAACCACAAATTTACTCAAATCTGAACTCGATTCTTTTGTTTCAAAGAAAAATCAAGAATTCAAAACTGAAACGGACTCATTAGATGGGGATCAAAAAGAAAAACTCGAAGCAGAATTGGAAGGCTTAGCCAATGATCTCTCGGGAGAGATTAATGGTAATTTACAACATAACATCAAACATTGTCAAGATACTACAATAAAATTAAAAGATTCTCTCGAAAATTCTTTACATACTCATCATGAAGAATATGAATTTGCAATCAATAAGTATCGCCAAACTGGTTTGGGACATAACGATGAGTGCAATACCAACGTAAATGAGAAAATTAAATTATGGTATGATGCAATGGATAAGGAACATCTCCGGATCAAAGGTGATGCTTCCAATGAAATTGCAACTCAAATTCGCGATATTAATGATCACTTGAAGAAAACTACTGATAAAAACTCTCTTCATTCTGCAGATTTCGATCGAGATGTAAAAGATGTCAAAACTGAACAACGCAGAATTTTTGATGAATTAATTCGTAGCACAAGTGATGATTTTCGCAACTGCAAAACCAATATTTCCGATAAGATCAATGGTGAAATCAATTTAATCAAAGGAGAAATAAAGGATATGGATGAATTTGTTCACCAAAAAGTAGATGAGCAAATTTCTCTCTTCAAAACTGAAACTCAAGCAATGAATGAGTTCCAACATCAGAAACTCGATGATCAAATAACTTTATTCCGCCAAGAAATTGATGAAATTAATACAAAACAACAACAAGAAATTGATACTCACATTCAAACTTTCAAAGATCTGATCGCATCTTTGGATGATAAACAGCATGTTGATTTAACCGGTCAAAAAGATCTGTTCACCGCTGAATGTAGTGCCATGGAAGAAAAATTACACTCTATGCTAGAGAAGCATAAAGCAGAATATCAAGAGAATGCAACCCATTTGCAACAAGACTTGTCTAAAACAATCCAAACCAACATTCAAGATACTAAAGATGCAATTGCTGATTTTACCTTAAATTTCATGAATGCGATTGACACCGGGTTTGAGAATGCAGAAGAAAATGAAACTGCTTTAACTGATATAAAAAATGCTGCAATGCAAGTAGAACCTCTTGGAAATAGTGCAACTTGGCACGTATTTGGTACTAAATCTTTATTGGAGTCAATCATTGCTGCCATGCACCGGACAAAAAGCACTATTACTATCGTCTCTCCTTCGGTGGAACCTAAAATATTGGAAGCCTTATCTCAAGTGGCCTACATGAAGAAATCTGCTCGCTTTTTATATACTACGAGTTGGGATATGGCTACATTCGGAGAAATTGTGCAAAAAATGAAAGTATTAGGGAATATACAATTTAGAAACTTGAAGAATGCGAATGATTTTTATGCTGTCTCACGAGATGGGGAAGAAATCGTACTCTGTCCAAAAGCGAAGGATGAAAAGGATTTAATTGCTATCGTTTCTGTTCAAGAAGGCTATGCACAAATCTTCGGAAGTTTTATTTATCCTATCTTCCAAGCCAATTCACGTCCAATTTAAACCCTTTACATTATTTTTTTCTTCTTTCCTTTCTATGATGTTAATTGCTTGAGTTTTTGGCTAATTTTACTGATACTCATATTTTCCTTGATCATTTCTGCTAATTTCTGGGAAAGATTTTTTATTATACGTATTGTATTTTGATCCACCTCTAAAAATTGGCGAATCAGTTTTTTTACAGCGAAAAATTGTTCCACAATGACGGTGTGTGTTTCACCTTCGAAAAGTTCCAAATGAGAATTAAGAATTAGGTTGGCAGTTGTTTTATAATATTCTTCCGAAGCAAATTGATCGGCGGTGCCCCCAATGATTAGAGTGGGGGCTGATATTTTTGAGAGATATTTTCTTCGATCTTCTGAGGTGGCAAGTAAATGTTCGTAAGCATTTATGAATGTTGAGATAGGGTTCATTGTGCTTTCTTTTTTTGCCCAATCTTTCCACATTTTCAGCTTGAAAAGTTTCCGAATGATAGTATTAGAATACAAATCATTAATTTTGCGTTCTAAGGTGAATATTTTCCCTTCCTTTGCTAATTTCACTAATTGTTCGGCAAATTCGGTTCCCGGACCTGAAGTTCCATAGGCGGTCACTATTAATATTAATTTTTCAACTAATTCGGGATAAGTTGCTGCAAAGGGGAATGCGATGGAACCTCCGTATGAAACTGCCATGATTGTTGCTGGCCCAATATTATTTTTGATAATTTCAGCAAAATCTGCTGCAATGGATTCACTCGAATGCATTTTTGGGAGATTTGGATCATAGCCTAAGATATAAAAGGTGTATCCTTCAGGGACAAATCTGCTATATCCCTTAATTTGTTCTTCTGCGTCAACTCTTACATCCCACATTAAATGATGGGTTGGGGGAAAAATAATCAGCTTTTTTGACCCTGATCCTGCCTTGGCATATGGGATTTTTTTTAAAAAGAGACCCGTTTCGAAATTCATCTGATATTAAATCCAAATCATTTTTCCCTTTTAATAAAATATGTTGTGAATTAGGCATATACATATAGACCTCATTAAACTAAATTATTTGTGGAACCATAGCAATTTTATAGGAAATTACCTAAATTTAATGTAATGGATATTATCCCACCAATCAAAGTATTTTCAAAAAGCCAATGGGCTTCTATTTTTGGAGCAAATATCGTAGCAGCTTTGCTTTGGGCAAGCCATTTTGTCTTTGAGTATTTTGCCTGCTTCCGAGCGGGTCTTCCCCTTCATTATGTATTATTTGCATATATGGGATGTGTGATTGGAGGAATTTTTGCATTGTTGGTGGTCTCAAAATTAAATTTCTTTATGAGTTATATCCTATTAGTGATCTTTGATATTATTTTTGTTTCCCTTTTACAACTGGTGGAATCCCCAATACTATTGGAATTGGCTTTATTTGGTTCTGGTTTTTGTGGAAGTGCCTTTGCAGGATTGATGTTCTCTCAATTGATAGTGGCTTTCCCAGATCCAAAATACAATGGACGAGCCAATGCTTTGGGCTATTTAACAATAAATTTCTTCATCATCGCATTTAATATATTTATCCTACTCGAATTGTACTGGATGAACGTGTTGATTCTTGCTATTTTAGGATTTGTTACCATTTTTTTGGTTCTTAAAGGACGGACTCAATCCACTTCTTCATTTCAATCTCGGGTTAATTTTGGAATTTACTTTCAAGCAGAAGGATCTATAATGCGGATATTGATTGCTATATTTTGGGGATTTTTCTTAACTTTACCTTTCTATTTTTCTTTTTTGTTGCTTGAATCACGCCAATTTTCTCATAAATATCCTCAATTTATGCTTATTTTATTTGTTACCGTTTTACTTTCATCCATACCAAATGGAATATTGTTAGATACAATCGGCAGACGGATTGTTATGCTTCTTGGATTGGGGATGCAAGCCTTTGCATTTATTTTACTATATTTTACTTCGAATCCGGCATTTCTCTATACAATCTTTCCGATTATATTGGGGGTGGGAATCACGATGTTTTTGACCAGTAATTCTCTATTACTCATTGAAATTTCTTTAAAGAAGTTTATCCGAGATAGTATGTCGATTGCATATATTCTTATGGGTATTGGAATGCTTCTCGCCGTTGGAGTTGGAGAATTATTACATCCTAAAATGGCTTCTGAACCCGCCCATTTTATTATAATTCTATTGTTCTTGTTTTTAATTGCTGCCATCTTGATTTCCCAAGTTAATGAAACACTTCCAACGAAAGGTGAGTTGGAATGGAAAGGAGCACTTCAGTACATTAGCATTATGTATAAATCTGGAATAACTATTTTTACTCAAGATTTCACAGAAAACGATACTAAGGATACGGAAAATCGCCAAGATTTATTAGGAGGGGCAATCGTGGCAGTTAATTCCATCATGAAAGAAGTGGCTCAAAATAAAATGCCCTTGAAAGTCTTGAAACAGGAAGATTTCACTATTTTAGTTGAGGATGGACGGGATGTTTTAGTGGTGGCTATTGCTTTAAGTGATATTAAAAAAATTCGGAGGAAGATGCAAGAATTTTTAGAGTCCTTTGAAGAACAATATGGAGAGTTGTTAAAAAAGCAAATTTCCAATGTTAAGCGCTTTGATAGCGCCTCATGCCTTGTCTCAGCGTATTTCCAGCATTATTGGTAAAAAAGTATGTGCAAAAATAAATTGAAGTAAGAATTAGAAAAAAAAAATTACCCCTGACATTCTTCATGGTCAGGATCCAATACTAAGACGGCGATGTTTGTACCTCCTCTTTTTCCATAGGGATCAATCGAATACAAAATGGGCTTTATTGGGGTACCATCGCTCCAATCTCCCATCCAAGTCACATGAGTGCCTCCATTTGTGAAGTAAGTTAAAGCTTCTATAGCGACTGAAGTTTGATTATATGCATCGGCTGTTAAAAATCCTGCCATAGCATCCAACCGACGAAAATATCCAAAATGTGCCAATGTGTTGATTAAAGCATCTGTGGGGAGATAATGGGTGGCAATCTGTCGTGGAAATCCATAACGATCAGATTGGATATAAAGGTACGATACTTGGCTGGAATTTAGAGGATCTGAATCATCTCGAGAATAAAAACGTTCAAAATGGCTCATACCTATGCATGGGCTAGCGGTTGCATCATCTTCATATCCGACGACATTCACAATTGTATAATTAGGCAAATTTGAGAGTCCAATATCATGAGTTGTCCATTTACTGGCAAACCAGGGGGCTTCTAAGTCAATGATGAGTTGCTTTGTGGCCCACCCTTGTTTAATCACTTGTGGTCCAATAAATAATGTCATGCCGCCCCCATAGCTATGGCCCATAATCATTATGCGAGATAAATCAATCTGGTACGACTCTCCCAATATCGCGGTCAAGTCTTCTTGATCGATCAAAGTATTATTACCTACTAGAGCATCTACAGAATTTTCGATTCCATTCCAAGTCATGTTATAACGCACATAATAATCGGCACTATTGGTGGTTGATGCATTTTCTAAATTATCTAAGATTACTTCAACGTTAAGGTCCGTTGCATATTGCACAAAAATCACTGCTACTCCTCGTGAAGCGAGGGTGCGGAGAGTTGCATCATACTCCATATGATACGATCCTCCATAACCGTGCAAGAAAAACGCCAAAGGGATTTGAGATTCTACATCCAAGGATTTTTCCGCTAAATTTGGCAAATATATATAACTATACCAGCTGGAATTCTCATTATCGGGATACACATAGGATGCGATATCAGCAGGGAGTTTATTTTCAATGCGGATTTTCGAAACAGAATAAGGACGATCTGTGGATCCATATCCTGATTCAGGTTGTACATCTGGATTTGGAGTAATTCCAACCATTGGAAAAATGGAAGGGATCATAAAAATTAACCCTAGAATTAAAACGATACAATTTTTGCCCAATTTTGCATAATTGAGTGATTTGTTTATCGAATATAAGATATTTTGCTTTTTTTGTTTTAATACGCTCTGATAGAGAAATGCCATAAATTTCGTGTCAGTGAAAACAAGTATACATGCACCTAGCGTAATTCCAAGACCAATTAAGTATGGAATTGTCAAAAATGCTCCATGGTAGTAAATCTCATTAATAAGAAGGTAGATTACCAATTCATAGACTAAATATCCTGTACAAATTGCTGTGATTATTCGAATATAGGAAAAAAATTGATTAGTTTTTGATTCTGGATTAAATTTGTTCTTTTTCACATTATAGATATAATGAAACAAAAACAAACCTACAATGATAAGAAATAGAGAAAATGTTATCCAAAAATACAATTGATGTTTCTCCTGAAGTGCTCGGGCAAATTCATTGGTGGCTCTTGCTTTATCAAATTCAATTCCAGATCCAGTTAAAAATCCTATTAGAAATGGGACCATTCCCAATAAAAATCCAAAAGGACCCGCTGTGAAAGTCATTATTTGTTTTCTGGTAAATTTAATCATCAATTTTGATTGGACGAAGTTTGTAAAAAATATTCCCTCACACATTCTTCAAAAATCGAGATGATTAAATTGCTCCATTTTCCCTTTGAAATTTTCCAAATCAAACTGATGATCAGCTAAAAATTTCCTTTTTAGGATATTTAGGTAAAATTTTACCTTGATTTCTGAAACATGAGCATCAGATCGACAAATGAAAATCAAATTGGGATCCGAATGATATAAAATGGTAAATTTGAAAGATTTCATTTGGATGCATTGGCATTTCTCAACAAATATCTCTGAAGCAAAAGAGGTAATGGCTGAAATGAAACCTGTGAACAATTCGTTGCAAATTTTAGAATTTTTATTTGTGTGATAAAGAGGGATTCCATCACTGGTCATGATCCAAACTTCTTCCAAAACTTCTGGCAGTTTTATTCTTTTTGAAGAAATTTATTTCACTCCTGGCGATTGTAAATTTATCAATTTGATTGCAAATAAGTAAGGGAGTATCAATATCCCTTCAATTATTACCGAATAAATGAAGGGTGTCTGAATATCTTGGGTGTCCCACAACCAACCTCCTATAATTGGACCCGAAATCATCCCAATAATACTTGCTAAATTTATTAATGAAAATAATTTGCCTAATTTTTCCGTTTCTGGTGCTTTCGAAATATAATTCTTTAAGATAATTGATCCTGCATAAGCGATGGCAGCATCAGTAGTTAGAATTAGCGTAAAAATTATACTTGAGGTAATTTGAAGTAATAACAATGTAAAAACACATCCAGAGATGCATAAAACAGAAATTAATAAGTAGGGACTTATTTTCACTGATAAATCTGCCAAATAAGGTGCTAAAATAAGCGAAATAATTTGAGACGGAATGTATATGAGAAAAATGATTGATTCATTGGTGGTAATTTGGTTTAAAATCAACATTTGAATAAATGATTTTGAAATCGTTTGATTCAATCCAAGAAAAATAAACGTAACTGCCAAAACTCCAAAACCAAGTTTATAACGAGATGTCGTTCCTTTTTTTTTTTCATTTATCTCGGTGTCGTTTGATTCTCCGAAATCGGCTAACTCTAAATTTTGCGAAGAATTACGGCTCTGGAGTCCATTAAATTGAAAACAAAATTCCAAACCTGCCCAAAAAGAAATAAAACAAAAAAGGACTAAGGGAGAAAAAATGAGTATATTTGAATCAACTGTAAGTTGGAATAGTGTATACATAGAAAAAGCAATTCCAGTTCCAACTAGACAGCCGTAGCCACTATATTTCATTCTCCTTCCAAAAATTCTGGTACGTGTTGCTATAGAACTATTCTCAGTTAGCAATAAATCCGTCGGAGTGCGTATTAAGGTCACAAAACAACCAGAAAAAACTTGACTCAAAATTAAAAGGAAAAATGATTGAGTAACTATTGCGATAAATAAGGATAATAAGGAAATTGCTTTTCCCCAGGAACCAGCAATGATCATGTTTTTTTTTTGCCAATTTCTTGGTACCATCATAAGACTGATATTCATCACAACTGATCCAATGAGTTGTGAAGCAATAATCCAACCAATTTGGATACCAGTTGCGTGAAATATTTGGGTGGCCGTGAGTGGAAGTAAAAAACTTACAAATATAAGAGAAAAGCAATTGTAAAATGGAACTTTGATAATCGTATTAATAAGTTTTTGATTCAATGCATCCGGATGCTTAGGAAATCTTGCACTTGAACTTATCACCATAAAATTTAATGATGAGAAATCTTAAAAAAGATCTATAATTCCTGAAAAAACTATTTCTTCTTCTTCAGGAGTTTTTGAAGCCATGTTCGCTTCTTTTTAATTTCTTTCATTTTAATTCCTGAATCTTTATGAGGCTTTAAAACTTGAATAGAGCGCTTCGGTTCTAATCTCTCAAAGTCTGATCGAATAAAACAACCATTTCCTTCAACTTCCGAAAGCCATTCTAACTGTTCCGTTGTTACTTGCAAGTTTGGATTTTTATCTATATATAATTTTTCCAAATGAGCTAGTTGAATGATTGATGAAGGAAGTGTTGTCAAACGATTTGATGACAAAAAAAGTTTTTGTAGTTGTTCTAATTGTTCAATATCTTCCGGAAGGTGAGAGATGATATTGTTATTGAGTCGAAATTCCTTTAATCCTTTTAAATTTACTACTGAATCTGGGAGTGTCTCCAATTGATTGTGGCTTATGTCCAACTTTACTAATTTTTTCATGCCCGAAAATATGTCTGGGAGGGTTGAAAGATGGTTATGATTAATTTCTAGGGATTCCAATTCTATGAAATTTTGAAAATAAGTTGGTAATTCTGATAAATTATTCATGTTAAACGATAAATTCCGTAATTTTCGAAGGTTTTCAAAAGATGGTGGGATCAATTCAATATCGTTTTCCTCTAACCATAAGGATTTTAACTCTTTCAACAAACCTATTTTTTCATTCAATAGCATAATTTTTTTTAAATATAAGCCCAGTTCCTCGATTTTTCTATTTTGATGAACATATCCGTAGAGATTCCAATCGAGTTTCTTCTTGGGGGGAATTGGTTTACCTAATTCTTTTTCAAGTTCTACCATTAAGTTGAAATCAAGTTCTTCTAACTGTATGTCATTATAACGACCAAAGACAGGAGCTTTTGTTAGTTCATATTTCATTTGTTTTGTTCAAGTTAAGTTGATTTTTCCAGCCTTAAAGTTTTTAAATTTCTTATTTGATAAAACGATTCTTTAAATGAAAGCAATATTCGTTTGATTAAATAGATTTGTTTGATGCTAAAGACTGGATCACTGTAAATTTATATGGTAATACTTTCTTTTGTATTATATATTTAAATTTAAATTATTTTCTAAAAAGAGGAGATTAAAATAGAGAATTTTGAATATACTCGATCGGCAGAATTTCTTTCACGGAACCAAATTTTTCACAAATTTGAATCCCAACCCATAATTCATCGGTTGTATATTTATGGGCTTATTGGGGTTTTGATTGTTATATGTGCTTTTGCACAAATACGCTTTCCAGAAAATTATTCTATTTTTACAAATACTATCAGCGATCAAGGTTCAATTCTTTTAAATCCTCGAGGACATAAATTATGGAATATAGGAGTGATTATCATTGGAATTTCTATGATACCCCATTTTATTCACTTGTTTCGAATAATGAAGTCCATCTCCTACTTACTTTCAGGCATTTCGACATTATTTGGTGTTATTTCCTCCATCTCCTTGAGTTTAATTGGAATTTTCCCCAAAGATTTCAAAGTACCCCATTTTACATTTGCTGGAATTACATTTGGCGGAATTTTCTTCATGGCAAATATCAACTTGATATTGATAATCAAAGGTTTTCGAATTTACAAGCAACAGAAATTATCAACTCAAAAACTACCAGTGTCTTCTATCTTGAAAATTGTAATTACAGTGGCAATTTATTTCATTTTTAATATGAGTTTCCTAATATTTGTTATTCAATCAAAAATTTCTGGAAATATTGTGCCTTTTTGGGAATGGGGTTATTTATTTGGAATTATATTATGGTTAATAAGTTCCACAATTAAATTACCTGTGAAATAGGTAAAATTCATGGGGAAATCTTTTTTTCATTAATTTAATTATTTTAAAAAATCACAGAACTGTATAGGTTAATATTTCAATTTTTTGATGTTCAATTATTGACCTTTCGGAACATCTAATCATGGATAGAATGAATTCTAGGTGATATGAGAAAAGATGGGGTTACGCAATTGGATTCAAAATTTTCATCGTTCATCTGGAATTACGATGGTTGTATGTTCATTGGAAACGGATCGACACTATCAACCCAAGCAAAATAAACATGCTTATGCAGCATTTTTGGTATATGATCCATGGCTTCGAACTTACAAACGTTTCTTCATTAAACATTCACCTCGTCTCTGGGATGCGAAACATAAAACCTACTGGATTTCATTTGAATTTTCAGCTTTAGTAGGTTCAATCGTTGAATTTCGTGGTCAGCATCATCGGAACATTTCAAAAACCTACTATCGGGTTTCGAAACGGAAAAAAACTCATTTACAAAAAATATCTTCACAAAAAGCTTATCACTTGGCTCTAAAGTTTGCAAAATCGACATCTCAAAAGGAATATATTTCTACTGGGCGGGATATTCCTGCTTATGTTCGTCTATGTGTGTGGAAGCGGGATCAAGGTCGATGCGTAGTTTGTGGGGCATCAGAAAATATTGAATATGATCATATTATTCCCTATTCTCGAGGTGGAACAAGTACTGTGGATAATATTCAAATACTTTGCTTAGCATGCAACCGCAGAAAGTCAAATCGCATGGTGGTTCCTAGTAAAAAATCTGATATAACCCCTCTTCAGTGAATTTCAATCGATAGCTTTATATTTTGAAAAATCAAGGAAATCTTAGGTTAAAAGAAATGAACAACTTAATCCTACCTAATGGAGAATCCTTATATTATATAGATAAATTAACCGCTTTGTATGTTTATAATGAGATTTATGTTGAAAAACAATATTTGCAGCATGAAATTTCAATCTCAGATGGTGATATCATTTTTGATGTTGGTGGGAATATTGGTTTATTCTCCCGGTTTGTCCAAAATTGCGCTAAAAATCTAGATATTTATATATTTGAACCTGTACCTGTGATTTTTAAAGTGTTATCTGCAAATATCACATCAGATTCTAATTTTACCCACCTTTTTAATGTTGGTCTTTCCAATGAAGAGAAAGATATTGAATTTTATTACTTTCCTAAAGTGTGTGCTGATTCTACAGCCCATCCCGTGGATTGGGACTTTAAATTAAAAAAATATTTAGAAAATTATAATGATGTGGTGGTAAAAACGAATCCCTTGGCCCGTATTGTTCCGAAATTCTTACGAAAATGGGTTGTTAATCGAAGTCTCAAAAAATTATATCAAAGTGAAAAAATTCGATGCCATGTACGAACTCTTTCTTCCTTTATAGAAGAACATGATATTAAACGGATTGATCTTCTGAAAATTGACGCAGAAAATGCTGAGCGAGAAGTGATCGCGGGAATTCAAGAAGATCATTGGCCCTTAATTCGACAAATCTCAATGGAAGTGCATACGCATATTGTTGGATGTAAAAATCTTCATCATGAAATGCAGTCATTCTTGACTTCTAAAGGATTTTCAGTGTATCTCGTGGAAGATGATCTCGGGAGTCGTATGGGTGTTTATATGCTCTATGCCAAACGAATTTAAAATTTTACTTTGTCATTTTTCTTTGCTAAAGGAAATCTTTAACGTTTTCGATCCTTAATTTCCTCATGCAAGTTTTAATCATTGGGGGATCTCGTTTTAGTGGGAAACAATTACTGCTCAAATTGCACGCGGCAGGCCATGCTATTACGGTCATCAATCGCGGGAATCAACCTTTTATTTATCCTTCTGGTGTGATCCACCATAAACTAGATCGCAATCATGTGGATGCTTTACAGCAAGTATTAATCGATAAGGAATTTGATTGGGTGTTCGATTTTATTGCTTGGAAGGGGACCGAAAGTAAGCAACTCCTTGGTATGTTAAAAGGGCGAATAAAAAAGTTCATTCATGTGAGTACAGTCGATGTTTATGATTTGAACCACATTGAGCGTTATATAACTCACCCTATTTATGAAACAGATCCTGTTGGACCGATTAATAACACAGAACCTTCCTATCCCTTAGGAAAGCGGATGTGTGAACGAGATTTGCTCAAAGCTTATCACGAATTTGGATTTCCTGTAGTCATTTTACGACCAACATATATTTATGGGCCAGATAATTATTCCTTTAAAGAAGCATATTTTTTTCATCGTATTCTTTCCCAGCTACCGCTATATTTACTTTCACCCGAATCCCTTTATTTGGATATGATACATGCTGAAGATATGGCAGATCTCTGTTTATTAGCGGCTCAATCCTCGAGTTCTATTGGCCAAATATATAATGCCACGACAGGAGAATTTATAACTAGTCTTCAGCTTGCGCGTCTTGTGAGCTGGTGGTGCAAAATCCCGTTCAAATATACTTTCTTCACATCTAATGATGTGTTATCTTTAAATTGGTCCTTAGAAAGGCGATTATGGCCGTATGAATATCCCATATCCATGACTTTCTCTAATATCAAGGCAATTACAGAACTTGGGTTCAAACCGCGCTATCGGTTAATAGATGGTCTGCGGCAGACCTTTGATTGGTTTTTATCGCTATCAACCGGAGCTAAACAAAGATTATGGGGTCGATACTATTATTCTCCCGAGTGGGAAGAAAAGTTAGCTTCATATTTCAAGGATCGCATGGTTACAGAAAAAAATCCTGGTTCTTCTTTTATGAATTATTCAACATTGTGAAAAATTGATTTTGGTAAGGTTTTTGTTGTCTTGGGTGATAAAAAAGGCAAAAAAGGCTTATTTTTTATCTACATCATTAAAATTTGTTTTTTACACAGGGCTAAATTCTTTCGCATTGCACTGTGAAGTTGTTTTGTTTATTTCCGGTATTAATTGTTGATAGGGGTTCGAATACTAAGACATGAACTTCTTCAGTGGCGTTGGGGCGATGTTCAATGCCATGGGGCACCACTAAAAATTCTCCTTCATGTAAGAATATCGTCTTTTCCCGAAATTCTATGCTCATTTCTCCTTTAATTACCAGAAATAGTTCGTCTTCTGCTTCATGATGATGCCATACAAAAGGGCCTTTGAATTTGACCAATTTTACGGCTTGATTGTTTAATTCACCCACAATTTTAGGATTAAAATACTCCGAAAAAAGATCGAATTTTTGAGTCAGATTCACTTTTTCCATAAGCTCAATAAACAAACTCTCTTAAAAAGATTTTACGGGCTAAAAATAGAAAAAAATAAGAAAAAATCTTAATTGGGCTATATTTGACGGAAATACTGCGTGATAGATTCCGGTACCCTGTCAAATTCAAAAATATCCGATTGATGGCTTAATATCCAGGATCCTTCCACTTTTGATCGTTTTACATCTAAGGTGATTCGATAGGTGTTATTAAAACGCATAGTTCGAAGTAGCAGAACGATCGCAATTCCAATGAGGCCAAAACCGATAAAAAATTTGAGTGTTAAAATTCCAACTCCCATCATTAAAATAAGCAAAAAGACTGTGCCTCTTATGTTGTGTTTATGAATTTTCAATTTTTCAATGGAATCATAGGGGACCCGGCTAAAATCATGATGATGTCCTTCCAAAGCAGTCATGCGATTATATTTCACCCGATCTCGAATATCTTTATATTGTTTGATGTTAAAAGGGTTGAATATGATCCAAAAAACCAGTTTGATTATCTCAAAGACCGATTTCTTCGTTTTAGCACGAATAAAAATGGCTTTTTTTGAAATTACTGTATGGATGTAGGGACGTGTCTTAATAAACGCATACACAATCATAAGAATGAATTCAAAAGCAAAAACAATTATTAACATTCGGTTCGTAAATTGGATGTATGTTTCTGTGCCTGTTGCTTGGGCCAATAAACCTGAGAGACCTTCAAAATATTTATCGATAAATAAGAAGTATTTTAAAAAGGGAATTCCTTCTCCCGAAATAAATCCATTTGCTGATAAGGGGATGAATACTGCAACCATTAAGAAGAACGCCGTACCCAAAGCTTTGATATACTTATCCAAACTTCGATAAGAGATCAAAATATAGGGAAATAATGGGAAGAACAAAGCTTGCATGGCAGCATCTCGAGCTGCTTTCGCATCTCCACTTCTCATTGTGACAAAATAGGAAATAACCGCGTAAATACTGAAATAAAAACAAAGCATGATAAATGATTTCAGGGAATCTCCAAAGGATTTCTTTAGTAACACTTGTAGTGGGGTCCAATGACTTAATATAACTTCATCCTCGGTATCCAAATTTAAGGTTTGGGTTTCAGCATTTAACCAACCTGTATTATATTCAGCCGCTTCTTGGAAATTTTTGTATATTCGTGTTTTGGTCCCCTCTGTCGTAAAGGGAAGTATCATTGCCTTTTCTGGGCTGGGGAGGTGAGGGGTATAAGGCTGATCGAATCGAGTATCTGGAACGTATGGGAGGGTTCCTTCTTGTTGTTTTTGATCAAATAAATATTCATAGGGTTGTTTTTTTGGGCGTTTGCCTAATAGCCAAATTATAATCATCAATACAATTGAAATTAGGATCACTCCTGGATTATGAAAGCGAAGAAATAAGAGAAATCCCACAATTATCACCCCTAACTCGAGGATAATAAGAACTTTTCTTGGAATGATTGGGTCTTGATCAGAGCCACTTTGTTTCATATCTTTTCTTTGTGCTAGGAATTTAAATATTTAAGCGAGCATTTTTTTTTTAAAAATAATTAATTGTTAGAATTCAAAATATAAGGGCATTGTAGCAAAAAGGGATGCAAAAATTAAAAAAGGGTTCATTTCAGTGATAAAAGTTGGAGGATCTGTCCTATCTCAAGGTCTTTATCAGAAATTTTCAGCATATTCTTTATGATAAAAACCATATCATCTAATATTCCTTGACCCCAATCCTTTGATATAGGGGGATTAGTAAATGCTAAAGTGATATTGAGGTGATTGCATACCGTATATGCATGAACCATTGATCCTGCTTGACTTGTAATTGCTTTATCATATGCTCCTCCTATTAATTTTACTGCGGAAACGGTGAATTCTCCATAGGTTTTTTTAATTGGAGTGTTTCCAATTGAGGATGCCATAAATGTGGAAGGATTGATAAATTCACCCTTTGCCATATTATACCACCACCGTAAGGCTGCTTTTCGATTTATTTCTTGTTTGAGTTTGACTGTCGAATCCTGTATACATTCCCACAATCCCATGGTAGATGTAATTTTTTGAGACCATAATACTGCAGAACTTCCACAAACACAATCTTCACGTTCTAATGGCGGTTCTACAAAGGGGCGCATATTGATTGGGGCCATATGGATTATGGTTTGTGGTAAGGGTGAAATTTGCCTGAGATATTTTAAAAGGGCGATCATTTCAACCGTTGTAATCACCGCTTGAATCGTGCTCTCATTTTTTCTGCAAATTTGGCGTAATTGATTGGTTTCATCCTCTGAAAATTCTGCCCAAACGCCTTTTATTTGAGCTGGAGTGTTAGGCGGATAATTTGAAGAAAACATTAAGGGTGGATGAGCATCGTTTGGTAAGGAAGGATATGGAATTTCTCCAGAACTATTAGGGATTCGACTAATGATGTCTTGGAAAACACGTTTTTTACCTAAAACTTCGGATGGTTTTGCCAAAGATTGGAGTAAAATGTCTAAAACATGGAAGACTCCCAATCCATCAATTCCTGCATGGTTAAACACCAAGATAAGATCATTGTTATTGTTATTAGGATCGGAATATAGTTGAATCTGAGATAGGGCATTCATATTTGTTTGAGGAGAACTACTCACTTTTTGTATCCGCTCCTGCCACGAATCTTGGGTAACTGGTGCAGTTTCTGAATGAATGTTGAATTCAAGAGGTTTTTTCTTTTGGAAGAATTGTTTTGCTGTATTTTGCTGTGAATCTGGTTGGTGAATGCAAATTTCATATTGTAAATAGGGATGTATTAGAGCAGTTTGGTGAAGAGCTTGGAGAAGATTCCCTTGGGAAAGTTGACCTTGAATTTGAACTGCAAGTGTGATGTTAGAACCACTCAGCATGGATTCATAGGGATGAAGAAGGCGCTGTTCCATTTTTTTTCAAATTATTTTGGTTAATGATTCCTTATGAATTTTTTGAAATCTCTAATCATGGATTTTGTAAAACTCCATGTTTTTCTCTCACTTTTTGTTCCCATCTATCGACGATTTCAAAAAACGTCTGTATTGTAGGGTGTGTCAATGAAATTTGCTTGGATTTAAAATAATCCTCCCATCCTTTCTTCTTGGTGGTCATTACCAACATACTTTCAAAATCTTCTTTACTGTGGATAAAACGGAGAAACCCCGTCTCTATTTCTTCATAAGCAATATTTTGTCCCATTAAATTATTCATTTTTGTAGTCAACCGGTAATTACGACGCATTGGTTCAATTGTATTAGATTTGTAATGAAAAATGAGATAATTTTCAGCTACATCCTTCGGTTCAGATGGTTTATTTCGGTTCACTGTTTCTTCTATAAAATTGAAGTCCATTTCATTGGTTAAAATATGGTCATACAAAAATGCATAAGCCTCATAATCTTGATCATATAAAAATTCAAAGTCGCTTCTCGAATTAAAAACGAATCGTAGATAAGGATTATTATCCAAATTATGAATGTTTCCTGTGATGTTGAAATGGTTTTTAAAACTAAGTTGCATTCGTTTCAATATTTCTACAGGAGGAAATCTTTTTTCTGTAGTTTTTACCACCGAGATCTCAAGAAATGGTTTTTCCACAAAAATGAAATGACATTTCTCTCCAAAATACTTTTCCTACCTTAAAAGTCATTATCTTTTTTTCCCTTGGGTTTTTCACATCAATTATGCAACTTATTGCGATGGGAAAAATAAAAGAATATTTACTCCAACATCTCCCACACTTCTTCAAACCTGTTTTATTTATCTCAACTCGGTTTTATCCGGGGTGCCCAAAATGTTCCAGCATGGCTATTCCATATTATGTTGAGCTGAAAGAATTCAATGATGTGGTGATGATGGAACAAAAAAATTCTGCTGGAAAATTTTTGCCTCTTCATAACCATAAATTTCCATTCCCTGTTATCTTTTCTCCCGATCAAAATTCCCCTCTTCCAAGTAAAATTTTCGTAGGAACCCGTGATACAGGAATGGGATCAGAACTGGCCATCCTAAAACTCGATTTTTCTCCCTCTAAAGAAGAATGATATAATCACTTTTTAGGGGTATTTTGTTTCAGATCTTGAAAATGAAGTCTTTTTTAGGTCAACCGTTGAATAATACTATGGACTCACAAAGTAATACTCTTGAACCCAAGTCGGGACGGGAAGTTCCCTTAAAACTGAATCTTGGGTTTTCTCTTGGGGAAATACCCGATTTAATTGCCTATCAAGGATTTTCCTTTTTAATCTTCACCTTTTATTCCGTTGTGATAGGCCTCCCAATTGATACCGTAACCATTGTCTTCATAATCTGGTCGATCTTCAATGCTTTTAATGATCCAATTCTTGGTGCTCTCTCTGATAGAACCCGTACGAAGAAATTTGGTGGTGGGCGGCGACGACCTTGGATAATTTCTATGATCATTCCTCTACCGCTTGTGATGGTGTTTCTTTTTACACCTATTGAAGGGAGCGATACTGTTATTGCCATTTATATGGCGATCAGTATGATCTTATTTGACACATTCTATACAACCTACTCATTGAATCATACTTCCCTTTATCCTGAAATGTTTCGATCGGATCGAGCTCGTGAAGAAGTGGGGCGCTCTCGTCGGATTTTAATGGTGGTTGGATTACTAGTTGCCTTTGCCTTACCGGGAATAGTAATAACTGATTTAGTAGGGACAGATGCAATAACTCGTCGCCAGTATATTCTTTGCGGGGCAATCTTTGGGGTGTGCATTTTAGTAACAATGTTAGGGCATATCAAAACTGGAATTCGGGAACGTCCTTTGGAAGAACTTCAAGAACAAAAAACCCTTTCCTTGCTTGATTCGTTCAAATATACGTTCAAAAACAAAGATTTTATTTTAATCGTAATGGCTTCCACCATGAATTGGTATGTCTTTGGGATTTTACCGATGGTTTTACCGATCTATGCCTCCATTCAATTCGATTTAAGTAAAAATGCGTTTGAAACGACCTTGTTATTAGTGACTGTGTTTCTATGTTCCATCCCCGGTGTGCTATTTTGGTCATGGTTGGATAAAAAAATTGGTAGTCGTCAAGCTTTTATCGTATGTATGATCTTTTGGGCTGTTTCCTTAATTCCATTGTATTTCATTACTGAATATGTAGGTGCTATGATCGCCATGGCTTTTATTGGAATAGGTTTTGGAGGTGGCCCCTATTTTATTGATCGGAATATTTCCAATGTTATTGATGAAGATGAGTTGCGTACCCATCAGCGACGGGAAGCTTCCTTTTTTGGAGTTCATGCGGTCTTCATCCGTTTAGCTACTATTTTGATCATTATTTGCATCAATATCGTGTTTACCTCATATAATGGGTGGGAAGAAGTGGATTTGGTTGCTGTGACTCCGAAACAACAACTGGGTTTGCGCCTTTTAATGTCGATTTTTCCCGCCTGTGCATTAATTATCGGGGTTGTATTTGCGTCCTTATTTTCCCTCAATACGGAAAAAGTTAAAGAAATTCAAACCCGTCGTAATAAAGCTCTGGATGATTTGGAATTAAAGGAGTAAACATACACTCCGCTTATTTCCTATCTTTTTTCACATCTAAATTTCTGTTAATTTTTATTTTTATTTTTCTTCTAATTGCTGGTTTTTGACCTGTTACTCGTTTGTTCTCTAAGATGGTTGATTGTGGAAAAAATTTCAAAGTGAAAAATATAAGGTAATCAATAAATTCCCTTTCTGAAAATTCTTACAATCCTAAATTTTTTCAAAGTTGGGCTATGCTGTCAAAAAAACCAATCCCTTTCTTTAATAAATTGACGGTTTCTAAGCTATAGGGGCATTTACTCTCACAAATTCGACATTCAATACATTTTTTTGCTTTATTAACTTCTTTTTGATAATTAGCTACAAAGTCTCCTTGGGGCCATAAATTGTAACTTACCTTAAGATTGATTACTCCTGGAATATAAATATCTTGGGGACAGCTAGGCATGCAATAGCCACACCATTGGCAGAATTTTTTTCCGAGATCTTTTTTCATTAGATCAATTTGATGCATTTCTTCGGTTGATAGTTTGTAGTTTCCCTCTACTATTTTAACTACTTCTTCAATTTCCTCGATTTTCTCAAATCCTGGAACAGGGATTACATCGTCAAATTGCATAAGATACTTCATAACAAGAGATGCATTTTGCAATCTACCTCCAGCAAAAGGTTTCATCGAAGTAAATCCAATGTCTAATTTTTTTGCTAAAGGAATTAGGGAATCTGCTGCTTCATTGTTGACAAAATTGAATGGAAATAACACCACATCAAAGTTTTCTGAAATAATAGCTTTCTTCATAGTTTCAAAACAATGACTCGTTATACCTATATGTTTGATTTTGCCTTCCTTTTGCGCTTGTTTAGCAACATCGAAGGCGCTCCCAGGTTTTAATAAATTCTCATATTTTTCTTTTCCCACATTATGAAATTCCCAAACATCAATGTAATCCGTTTGAAGTGTGGCTAAACTTTGTTGCAAGTTCTTCTTTGCTGTCATTCCGTCCATTAAACTTTGTCGTGTAATTAAAATAACTTCATCCCTCCGGCCTTTCAATGCTTTTCCAATTCGTTCTTCGCTTGTGCCATAATGTCGGGATGTATCAATTAGATTTATGCCTTGATCCAAGGCAAATTTAATTAGTTTAACTGCATTTTCTTCAGAAGGACGTTGTAAGGGAATTCCTCCCATACCAATTCTTGATACTTCTAAATCAGTTCTTCCTAAACGTATTTTTTTCATTACCTATCATTCTCTATTTTTTCAGGTTAAACCTTTTTCAATACTAACATGCGAATTAATACATGTTTATCACACGTATACTTTCAAATCTTCTCATTTAATATAATTACTTCTAATGGTTAAAATATTTTCATTCAACTTAGGTCAAGTTTCATCTTAAGAACATAAGTGAAATACTGATATTTCAAAGGAAAAAAAGTTATTTGCATAGAATTGTTTCAATTGCTATAAAGAATCTTCTAATTTTTCATACTTGATATATTCGTTCACATTTATTATTATTTCCATGTTTTCACCCTTAGTTGTTTGTTTTAACTTATACCTTTCTTAAGCTTTAAGACAACATAAAAGAATAGGGGTCCAAGTTCTACTAGCAAATATTTATCTTTTTTTATCAAACTAATATCATCAGTTTAAGAATAAATTCGAAATCTCGCTTTTTATCTTAGGTTTTATTCTACCAATTTAATCGTAAATAAGTTTTTCATTGAGGAGTAGCTTTAAATTATCTCTTAATTTTGTTATTCCTTATGGGTGATATAATACGAAAAGATGTTAATTCTGAATATGCATATTCAGGTGCTGTTAAAGCCGGTGATTATATTTTTTTAACCTTTTGTGTAGGAAATGTTGGGGGAACCATCAAAGAACAAGTCGAAGGTGCTCTCGAAGATATGGAGCGACGTTTAACCCTCTTTGACATGACTTTATCTGCTGTGGTCCAAGTCAATGTGTTACTTCGGGATCCTTGGGACATCCCTATTATGGAAGCTGTCTTCAAAGAGAAATTTAAGGGTGTTTATCCTGCTCGAAAAACCCTTTCGACAGAATTTGCTCATAAAGGTGGTCCGGAAGGATTGAAATGCCAGATCGATGGCATAGCCTATTGTCCAAAATAAGCAATTTTATTAGAAAAAGTAAGTAAAAATGGGTTAAAGTATTTTTTCTCCACAATGTTCACAATAATTAACTCTTGGTTGATTAGAGATCTCTTTATGTGGAATTTTTGGCAAAATTTCACCACAATGGGGACAAAAATCCTTTATTCGATTTACGTTAATCTTTTGTTTATTTGCAGAACGTTTTCTTTTTCTTATCCGCCCTATTATGACAGCGGTTATAACTATTCCAATAATTAATCCATAATAAACTAGCAACATATAATCTTGCTCTAAATAGAATTCCCCAAGAAGATATGTAATACTATTATCCCTTATTGTATTTGTTTCATCATTGCTTTCATCGATGATTTCATTTCCATCATTTTCAGATAATGTATTTCCAATGATACTGTTAAATGATGATTGAACGAGTATCACATGATAATTTGAGTTCCCATCAAAATCATTCTCAGTAACATTGACATACGAGCTCGAAGACATAATTTTTATTCCAATTTCATTATAACCAATACCATTTTTTAAAATCTCAATATTGTGTGAATTTGATTCGATCAGGATTCCTATACCATCAGTAGCCTCAATTATATTCGATTCAAAAGTGATATTGGAAGAATTTGAACATGATATACCTGTGTCAGAATTATATTCAATCGTCGTCTGAAAAACAGTAATATTCTGTGAATCTTTAATAAATAATCCCGTCTGTTCATTATTGATAATTTCACAGCTGATGATGTCAATATTGGAGCATGAATCGATTATGAACGAACCACTATCACCATTATAGGACCCATTAAAGACACAATTCCGAAATATCATATAATCTTGAGTATTTGATATCTTCAAGGAAAATTTCAGGTAATTTGCATCAAAAGTGACCCCGTCGATAATATATGGTTCATCATATGTTCCTTTTCCCTGGGCGATTTCTGGATAGGTGGACCAATTATTTTGCTCTGATATCTGAAGATGTCCATAATTTGTGGCTGATTTTGGTGTGTCACTCATATTTTGCGTTATTAATTGGGTATCTCCCATCGCACTTTCTGAATAAATCATGATCGTTGATAATAATATCAATGTTCCACATCCGAACATAATGATATTTCTTCTTTTGTTAAATTTTCTTACCACATGGTAAAATAAGTCAAATTGCATTTTTGAATCACTCCTCTTCTAATCATGTTACCATCAATTTGATATTTAAAATATAGGGGATAGTTTTCGAACATAGATTACTCAAAATTAATTAATAATTTTAACAAAACAGTTCATCATTCGCAGGATTCAATTCATATATCAAAGGTTTTTATTATATTTTTCTTCCTTGATTTATTCGCTTTCATTAAAAAACACTACTGATGTATATCCAAGATCAATAGCAATCAAATGGGCGTGCTTGAAATACGGTTATTTAAATTTTCATTATTTCTCGTGCTATATTAAGTTAGTTGTCGATGATAAAATTGACCACTTATTCAAAAACAAAAAATATTAAGTGACATTTTTTGTTTTTATTCAATTTCTCCTTAATTAGCTAAATTCTTACTAAGTTTTAATATTCATATTGAATAATATCAATATATTAATAGGGTGATCCAAAGGTTTCATCATGGTATTAGAAATGTGACTTTTCAATTCAACCTATTATTGAAGTGAAAATCTATGGAAGACACAAAACTCAAACTTTCGGCTATTTGGATATCTCAATTTTTACTTTGGACTTTTGGAGACATGCTATCCCTCATGCAAGAAATCACGGAAGTCGCAGACGACTCACTATTATTATTTGTAGCAACTCCCCTGGCAATCATTCAGACTGTTATGATCTTATTACCTCTCTTCTGCAAGCGCAAAGTGGTCAGGATTTTAAACCTTGTTGTTCCCCCTATATTTCTCGTATTCAATGTCATGAATTTCTTCGATGTTCATGTAGGTTGGGGATATTTATTGACAATTGTTTATGTATGTTTCAATTTATTGTCTATATGGATTGCTTGGCAATGGAAACCTAAGGAAGAATAATTTGGTTATTTTTCAAGGTCATTAAATTTTTTCTATATTATTTAAAATAAGAAAAGTTCCAGATTTTTCATAATAGGAGCGAGTTGTCTCTAATTTCTTGTCATAAATTAAAAATTCGTAACTTTAAATTAGAAAGTACTTTGATCACAGCATTTTTATACATATTTAATCGTACCTGTGAAATAAGGTGAATAAGAATGTCATGATTAGAATTATACTATTTATTCTTTCATTATTACCAATTGGAATGAATCTTATTTATGTTATGCCGAAAATGCATTGAAATTAAGAATTTAGGTATCTTTTATAGATCATATCATTATTTGTTTCAATTCTTTTTTCAATTCTTCCAATTTTCTTTGTTGTTCTACCATCACGCTAAGAAAAATCGGTTCCATCGGTACCAATCGTTGACAAGCCCCTATTTCTTTCCAATGTTTTCGAGCTGCATTCATGACTTCATCAAAATATAGACGATCCTCTGGCCGAAGCCCCCGACGATAATTGTTCCAAGTCGCAATTTCTTTTTCTAACGCAACTTTAAACGGATGAGTAACTACCATAAATAATGATAGACTGACTAAGAAGATAAAAAGCAAGGGACCGGTAAATTTCTAAAAACTTGCATATACAAATTTGTAGGGTCAAAATCCTCCCAATTTCTTTATATATCCTTCACGAGATGTGATGTTTAGAGCTTATTATGAAAAAAAAATTAATTGGTTTGGTTTTATTGGGAGCATTCTTTCTTTCTTTAGGTATTGTGAATGGTCAAATTTATAATACCTCACTAGAGAGTGAAAGGAATGCTGGAATCAGTTTGAATACGGTAAATGAAACTGATGACAATGAAGATGAAGAAACAAACGATAGCA
Source organism: Candidatus Lokiarchaeum ossiferum (assembly GCA_025839675.1). Classification (GTDB taxonomy): domain Archaea; phylum Asgardarchaeota; class Lokiarchaeia; order Sigyniarchaeales; family Promethearchaeaceae; genus Lokiarchaeum; species Lokiarchaeum ossiferum. Next base: position 1,548,724 of record CP104013.1, on the reverse strand, counting down.
TAGATGAAAATCTTGCTAAAGATGAAGATATTGATGAGGATAATGATGACATCGATGATGAATATGAAGATGAAAATAAACGTGAAGTTCAGATCGAAGTATCAGAAAATGAAATTCAAATTGAATCAAAGATGGAACACGGAAATGTCACTAACAAATTTCAAGTGAAAATTCATTGGGATGATGGAATTGCGCTTAAGCTCGAGTTTGAGTCTGAATACGAAAATGCGACAACCGAATCTGAATTGGAAGTGGAATTCAAGACCGTGTTTAAAAAAATCATTGAATACGTAGATATTGATGGAGATGGAATGTTTAATAAATCCAATGACACTATTCTGCAAGAATACCTAATAGATACATTCAAAGATCCGGAATATACCGCAATAACACAAAATGATTCTTCAGTTCTCCATTACATTAAAATTGGCACTGCTGATGATGTATTTACTATCCATTTATTTGCGGCAGGAGAATTTATGAACGTGAATTCCACCACAATTACTCCCACCCAAGTGAAACTTGATATTGAAATAAACGACTTTCCATTCTTGAATTCAACATCTCGTTTAGCACTGTACACAAAATTAGAATCCGAATCCGAATATGCTGTAGAACACGATACAGAAGATGAAGTGAATGGATTCGCAGTTCAAGAATCAGGACTTGCAAGTGTAATGAATGGGTTTGCCGCCGCCTTTACATGGGCAGAATATGCAAATATCGACGGGATGAGTGAAGATGTACTAGTCAATCCCGTTTCAGCAGATGATATTGATGTCAATGATGAGAAAATATTCTTCAATTACCCTCATGGAACTAATATATATCATGATCCAAAAATAGGTGTTCAAGGATTACTTACAGAATCACCTATGATGTCAACCGATGTATCAACCAATCCAACTGACGGAGCTATTTCAGATTTGATTGCAAATATTCCTGGATATCCTCTTTGGATTATGTTTGGCATTGCAGGAATTTCAATTGCGTTAATTGTTTTTAAGAAAAAGAAGTAATAAATAGTTTTTTTAGAAAGATTTCTCTTTCTTTTTTTAAGTATCTTCCTAAAGTGAGTTCTTAAAATGAATCTTGTATCAAAACATCGCAGAAGTATTGGGTTTATTCTAATTATAGGATTATTTGCAAATATTTTTCTATGGGATGCAGCGACTTCATTTCAAAAAACCTCTACTTCTGATGAAATGGGTGCAGATATTACTAAAAATTCTGAAAATCCCGAAGATCCCGAAGATCCCGAAGACCTCGAAGATCCCGAAGACCTCGAAGAACCGGAAGATCCCGAAGACCCCGAAGAACCGGAAGATCCCGAAGACCCCGAAGAACCGGAAGATCCAGAAGATAAAGATAACGATAAGATTAAGGATGAAAAAGAACAGGAAAATGAACGAGAACTGGAGATTGAAGTTTCGTCTGAAGAAGCTAAAATTCAATCCGTTCGAAAAATGGAATCAATGAAAGATAAAATTCAATTCAGCGTAAAAATATCCGATATTGGAGTGGGATTAGAATTAGAATATGAATCAGAGTATAATTCGGACGAAATCAAATTGAAATTCGAAATATTCTTTTCAAATCTGATTGAATTTATAGACATCAATAACAATGATGTATATAATCCAAATGTCGATGAGATAATTCAAACTTATGAATTTCCACAATTTTATCCCATAAATTATTCAACTTCCACAACTTTATCAAATTCAACGATTCACATCTTAACAATTTCCACAATCGATGATGTTTTTCTCTTAAGGTTTTACTTTGTTGAAGAATTTGAAAACATTAGTGGAACTATACAGACTCCTACTCAGATGAAGTTTGACATAGAGATCTCGAATTTTCCTTTCTTATCCAACTTCTCTCAAATTGCACTCTCTACTTCATTAGAATCGGATAAAGAGTATGAGTATGAAGATGAAACCGAAGATGAAAAAAAGGGGTATTCCCAAAATGAGAATGGATTACATACTACTGATAATTCTTTTTCAGGGATGTTCAGTTGGGAAAATTCGGTTCTTGTTGATAATGTGCATAGAGATGTCTTAGTGAGTTTTAATGATGAAAATTCGATATTATATCTCAATTATCCTAGAGGAGACCATATTTTTCATGATCCTAAGATGGGTGTTATCGGAATTATAATTGATCCCTTTGTTTTTAATATTTCTACTTTGTTGAATGAGCCCTTATTTTATATCTTTTCATTACTTGGGTTGATAGTTATTATATTTGGGTTTGCGATGTCTAAGGAACAATATCGCCATTACCTAACAGACCGATTTCTTCCAATGAACACATTTCCCCATCGATTATCGATGGAAGAAGTGTTAGAAAATGAGTTTCGCAGTAGATTAATAGACCTTATCATCGATGAAGCCGGAATTCATTATAGCGAATTATTACGGCAGATCGACACATCCCCAAGTAATTTAGCATGGCATTTAGATATCCTTGAAACCTATAAAATTATTTACAAACAAAGAGTAGGCAATTATATTGTCTTTTTTCCATATTTAGAAAAAAATCCCTTCGCTAATTTTAATCCCAAGATTGCGAAAAGTAAGAAAACACTGCAAATCTTTGAGATTATTTCAGAAAACCCCGGCATAATTCAAAATCGCATTGCAACTCGGATGGAGTTGAATCGAAAGACAATTAAATATCACTTGGATAAGTTAGTTGAGGCAAATTTAATCCGACTTGAAAAAAAGGGGAAAAAATCCATGGCCTACATTATTGAAAAATAAAATTATAACACGGTAAAATCGTATCAATTTTTTTACCTAAAAAATACCCATCGCGCAAATTCGATTACTTCAATTCATAATGGTTTAAAATTTCCGCTTTTTTTGTCCTTTTCCGCCAAATTACTCCTATAAATACAAGTATGATTCCTATCCATTATCTTATTCCCAAATCTGGGCGGTAAGAATTATCGGTGATCCTAAATATTTCTTAATGAGACATTTCACAATGATTTTCCAGTCTGAAGAAACAATCATCTTCCTTACATCTTTCCTTTTAAACTATGTGATACCCTCTTCCTTGATTTATCAAAATCTCGGTGGATATCACTTCTTTCTAGGTGTAATCAAAAAATTAAAAAAGGTGGCTGAATTTAACATAAATAATCTGTAATGATTACTATGCTAGAAGGAATCATTAATTTGATTGAAGAATGCGACTTGTTTTTTTAAAATATTCCCGTGGGGGGTTAGTCTAGCCTGGATATGGCGCTGGCCTTCGGAGCCAGATGTCGGGGGTTCGAATCCCTTATCTCCCACCATTTTCTTTTTACTATCCGTTTTGTCCTATTATCACTTTTAAAATCAAATTTGGTTTCCTCCATATTATCAAAAAACCGTGTGAATCAATTAGGTGAATGAAACCAAACTATAGGGAAAAAATGTAATATGGAAAAAAAATAATTATTAAAGATATAGCAATGAAAGTTTAATGATGAAAGATGAAGAATGTTGATCTGATTTAGACCCATTTCCTTGAGTAATTATAAATTCAAGATCGAACGTATGCATATCGACAAATTCTCAATGATCCAGGAAATTTCCATCATTATACATACCTATAAATTATTCAGTCTTCAATTAATGTATACTTCGTTTGCACTTTAATTTGAAAATATGGTATATCGGCTACAAAGTAGTAAAAAAAATTACACCTTGCTATTCCTTGTCAATCAAACTTGAACTTAGACTGCTTGCAAAGGTTGTCGTAAAGCAATTTTGAGATAGTTAATTGTGGACAATCTCGGATATGTAGGTTTTGGAGAGAGGGGAGATGCATAAAAAATAATGGTAAGTTTTTTAATTTGTGACAAGAAATGATGTGAATTTCTTCTAAATACTGGAGAGCGCCTATCGATTCCGGCAGAAATGAAAAATTACCCCACAATTCGAGGTATTTTAAATTACACAAAGATGAAAAAGGGAAAGATTGGAGTGGTCCCAAATCATTACCACACCTTAAAAGAATAAGATTTCGGAGAGATCCCCAAACAACTGGAATTTTCCACATTCCTGTAATATCACAGTACAATTTTAGAAGATCAGGAAATAACAAAGGGATCTCTTCAACTAATTCAAGTATTTTGGGTGAAGTATATGATTTTCCAGCATCAATCAAAATATATCGCACAATATTATTTTGATCTACTTCAACGATGAATTGAGTTTGGTTAGAACTGATTCTGGTTCTATTAATTGTAACGTGTAGTTTCATTAATAATTGCTGCTTTTCTTCAGACATTTCTGAAAATGGGGGACAAATTTTCCTCAATTCAAGTTTATCCATATTTGAATTTTCCTCTTTTAGAAAAATGGTTGGAAATTGTAAATATGCAGTTATATAATTCAATAATGATTAAAAAGGTGTTCTTCGAGATGTATTGAAAGAAAGACTGAATAAAAAACCATACTTGCAAATCCAATATTTACAATAAGAAAAAATGGGTGACCAATCTTGCATTCAATCTCTCCATCCTCAAACAAAAGAATTGAACCACCAGGTGAATGAAAACAAGCGATAGGGGAAAAATATAATGTAGAAAAAATAATAATTATTAATTATACGTAATGAAAATTAGTGATGAATGATGAAGAATGAAGTTTTGATAAGACCTGTTTCCTTGAATGATAGTGAATTTATTACTTCTCTTGCAATTCAATTGGGATCAAAAGTGAGTTTTGATGTAGTGAAGAGCCAAATCCATGCAATATTGAAAAAACCGGACCACTTTGCTTTCGTTGCCGTTGTTAATGATCAAGTGGTTGGGTATATTCATTGCTTCACGGCTATAAGACTTACCTCAAAACCCTTTACTGAAATTGGTGGATTAGTAGTAGATGAAAAAGAACGTGGGAATGGAATAGGAAAATTGTTAGTGAAGCATGTAGAAGGGCTCTTTAATGAAAACAGGAAGGTTAGAGTGCGTTGTAACAGTAAACGGAAACTCGCGCATAAATTTTACACTAAATTAAACTATACTGTAACAAAGGAGCAAAAAATTTTCGAAAAAAATTTTCGCTAATCTCCTTTTTATTTCATTTTTAGTTTTTATTTTGGCTATTAGCAATAAGATACTATGGTAATGGAATGCAGATAATCCTATTCTGCTAAAAGTATTTAACGATTTTACTTTTTAACATCTTTTTGGTTCCCTTAATTCAATTCAAACTGCACTTTGAGTAAATAGCAAAAAATACATGAAAGGAAAATTTCTTAAACTTTTCTTAAATTAACTTTTTTCTAATCAAATCACATGTTTTCTGCTCCCTTGTATTCACCAACTAAAAAAGAAACTGTAATCATGCAATCGTAAGACATTTATTTAAGTCATTGACTATCCAAATACATGAATTTCTATCCAACCGGATTAATCGGGAGTGAAACCAAATATCTGTGGTATGAAGTAAATGAAAACTGAAATTAAGATAACAATGGACATTACCCCCATTAAACCATTTCCAAAAGCTTTTTTCTTGGCTTTCTTTATTAAAATGAACCCAATTGGATAACATACAATAAGATAGAAGAAGAAAACTATGAATATAAGCAAAAAAAATCCTCCAAATATGAGCATATTACTCACTGCAATTACTACAACGATAAGATATATTCCAAGAAATCCCAGCAACCCTTTTAGAAAATCTTTATCCCGTAAAACTGAGGTTATTTTTTTGTCAATTGAATATCTTCCATGGTTTTGGGCTCATGATTTTAGAAAAAGAATTGATGTATAAGTTTTTATTTCAATAAATGAGGATTAGTTAGAAAAAAAGAAAATTTTTACTCCAATAAAGATCGAACCCAATCCTGTTGTTCCCATAATGCGCAACCTCCTTGAGTTTCTAGTAATTGGGAATGGTTATCGCGAATTTCTTTTAGAAATTTGGAACGAAGGGCTTCCTGCAAAGAGTGATCTTTCAAGTTAATATCTGAATATGGAGCAAATGGGCAGGGTTCAATTCTACCCTCGGGACTGATGTGAAGAAATCCCCGCCCTGCCGATAAGCATCCTCCTAACTTTTCTTCATCTCCCGGGAAGGCCACAAATAGCTTAGAGTATTTTTTTTTGTAGCTTGCTGAAATATTTGTTATTTGTTGAGCTTGTTCGATCGAGAGCATCAAATTTTCGGTACCTTCTTGAATCGGGACGTAATCGACATAGAAAAATAACCTGCTGCCATAACCGATTATGGATTCCACAAATTCGGGACTCATGACAACATCATAGTTTTTGGAAGTAACCGTAATCGATGTCCCAAAAAATATGTGATTTTTGTCCATCGTTTCCATCACTTCTTGTGCTTTCTTAAAAACACCAGTTCCGCGTCGAAGATCGGTTTCTTCATAGCGTCCTTCAATACTAATGACAGGGACAACATTTTTTTGTGTTTTCAATTTCAAGATGATTGTATCGTCAATTAATAATCCATTTGTAAAAATAGGAAAGATGATTTCCGGATGTTGTTTGGTGATGTCTAAAAGTTCTTTCCGCATGAAAGGTTCACCTCCGGCAATTAAAATAACCGAAATTCCCAAGGTTTTAGCTTCCTGAATAATTTCTTGCAGTCTTTGGGAGGAGAGTTCTTCTTCTTTATCACGATGTTGAGCGTGAGAATAGCACCCTTTACACCGGAGGTTGCACGATCCTGTGACACTAAATATTAGAAATGCTGGTACATTTAACTCTTGTTTTTTCCACCTTTTTCGCATTTTGAGGGCTTTTTTCTGGTGGAAAATGGTTCGCAAAAGGAAAAGGCCAAATTTTGGGGAATTGAATGAAAATCGGAAAGCATCTGTAAATGTTTTGATTAATTCTTTGTTAATTAGGCGCGTATATCCGTTTTCGATCGCCAAGGCTATTTGTTCTGACTGTGGAATTGTGGAGGTTTTCAATATGATATCTACCATTGTGGTTTATAATTTTTTAATAGTGCTAATAATATGTTTTTTCAATGTGAAATAAAAGTCTGGGAGTCCAAAAATTGACAATAAAGGCGATCATTTTGATATTAGTGCTCTTTTTTTCATCATATCTTTTTTTCTAGCTTCATCATAGTACATTGAAAAAACGAGAAATAAATGACAATTGATGCTTATCAGTCTTGATTGGGATCCAGTTTGGCTAATAAATAACAATTATGTGAATGCTGAAATTCTCTTGAATTACAACTTTCCTAGTAGAAGAATTAAAACCTTTTTATGATATTTACTACATCATTTTCGATTCAAGAAGGGATAGTGTTTGTTTCCAAAAATCCCGGGGATTTTCTAAGTATAATCCATGACCTGCTTTCGGAATGTAGATTAACGGTTGATTATTATTTTGGAGAAGCAATTCAGAAGAATATGTCCCTTTATTATTTTCCCCAAATATAAAATAAATAGGAAATGATGCAATTTTCAGTAAGCGCGGCAACAAATCCTCGCGTCTAGATGTACGGGCTAAATCAACACAAGTTGCCCAAAGGGCAAATGCTCCTATTGTTCGGAATGCTTCTAAGGTCTCTATTGAGTCTGGATCTGAAGGGGGGGCTATGTCTTGAATGAAAGATTCAAAGTTTTCCTCAAAAGCTTCCTGGGAATAATCTGCGACTATACCCGAAAAGGTTGCATTTCCACGATCCAAGTTTCCTTCTAAATAGAATAAGCCAAGTACTTCACAATCTATCTTAAATTGTGTTGAAGGATTTAAAATATTTTCCAGTAAAGAAATTGCTATGGGACCTCCCATGGAATGTGCAAATATGATCATTTGCTTTACATCGAGAGTCTCTAGTAATTGGCGAAGAATAGATGCCTGAAATTCCATTGTATAATATTCCTGGTGTGGAGGTTTATCGGATTTCCCATGTCCTAATAAATCATAGGTTATCCAAGAATATCGTTGCAAGTCAAAACGCTGGTATTGATCTGGAAACCATTCTTTGTTTCCTGTTAATCCATGTATGAAAAGAATAGTTAAATCATTGTTGGGGTTCTTCTGATAATAATATTCGATTTTACCCGCATGAGTTTGAAAAGTTTTAGGGTGAATATTCTCCATTGGGATCTCTCACGTTTTTCTATCACATTAATACACAAACGTTATTATAAGTGATTCGACAAGTTGGAGATCAGTAGTTCATTTTTTTTCCTTTTGACATTTAACCGCCTTAAACTGTCGGGATCAAAGTTTCCATGTTTAAACAACCTGATTTTTTAGAAAAACCTTATTATTTCCCTCATGTTATTTCCCTTAGGATCTAAAATCATCCCAACTGAGTGATGTTGGATTAATATGGTCTTCATGTCTTAATATTGTCATTTAGATAAGATCATGATTATTTCTAATTTAAACCGTAAAGGAAATCGCTATTTATGGAGAAAGAAATGCAAAAATTACCTGCAGTAATACTTGCTGCAGGACAAGGTAAACGACTGCGCCCCTATACTGATAAGATCCCAAAGGTATTAGTCATGATTCACGGCAAACCCCTTCTTGATTATGTTCTTTCTGGATTGATTCAAGTTGGAATACGCGATTTCTTCATTGTTACAGGGTATAAGGCAACTCTGGTTGAAAATTGGATCCAACATGATTTCTTATCTGCAGCTTATGTAATTTTTGGAAATAAAATTAACCCAATAACTGATCCCTTAACATTCCACTTTATTCGTCAAAAAGAAATCAATGGAACGGGAGGAGCTACACTCTTAGTTGAAAAATCTCTTAAAGATCTTGGTTTTTCTTCTTTTTTACTGACTTATGGAGATCTTTTAGTCAGTAAAAGTGTTTTTTTAAGGTTATATCACACTTATCAGCAAGATCATAATCCGTTCTACCTCGTAGGCAATCCCACGGAAGATCCTTCTGCAGGAGCCGCGATTTATTATGAAGGAGATACAATACTAAATTTCATTGAAAAACCAAATTCGAAGGCTCCGAAAACAGATTTAAATAATTCTGGAATTTATATCTTCGATCAAATCATATTTGGCTTGCTAAAAGAGTCTAAACCTACAATTCGGGGAGAAATAGAACTTACTGAGCCAATAATTCGAATAATTAAAGAGAAATACTTCACGGTGAAATTGATAAAAATGCATGAAAATGAACTTTGGTGTGATGTGGGAACGATTGAATCTTTGGATAAAATGAAAAAGAACGTTTTTTGGCTTTCTCAATTATAAGTTTGAATGAAAGGAGTTTAAAGTTAAAATTTTTGTGGAAAAAAAGAGACATTACCTAGCTTATGTCGAAGTTGTGATAAATCTCTGTAGCCATTGACTAAAAAATTGTTCTCTAGCCATGTAAATTTGTTTATTTTCCGAAGAAGCTTTGGATAACTTCGAAATAAATATTTGTTTTTCATTCAATTTTGTTATCAAGCTATCCATTTTCCTAGATGCAATAAAGCTCGATCCTTTAAACACATAACAAATAATTACTTCTTTGAATTCTCGAAAAATTAAATTAAACTCTTCATATTTTGCCAGATCAATAGAATCGAATAAGAATTGTTGTAATTTTGTATTTAAATTCAATTTGAAAATATCGAAGGCGAGGGAATTTTCTTTCCATTCCGGATTAAATTCTTTCGTTAATAAAATATTACCCTTCTTATTTAAGAATATTAGAGCATAGGGATCTTCTTTATTGAGATCGTTGATCTGTGTATTCTTCGGGGCAAAAAATGATTCCAATTGCAATTTAATTTGATTAATTTGTGATTTTTTATAATGTTCAATTTCAACATGTGAATTCCATTTCCAAAAGGCTGAATTTAGTAAGAATCGATCATATTCTAAGCAGATTTCATGTTCTAGGCGATTCAAGCCATAAGTGTGGGCTTTATTTTTTGCTTCTAGAAATAATTTCTGTGAATCAGCAAAATTTAAATTAATCATTGATAAACGCGCTTTTATCAAATAGGACTGAATGAGTAACGAATGTGAATGACTTTCTAAACAGTTGTTTATTATAAATTCAAGATTTTCATTCAAATCGTTCATTATCGACAAATCGTTGGTTCTTTCCATTTGCTTAATCTGAATCCTGCAAAGATGTATCACTGCCATCATCGATATGTCGTGGTATCGAATTTTATCTTGAACAATTTCTTTCAAATATGTCTCCGCTTGCTCTAAATGTACTTTATCATTTTTTTGAATTAAAATGAGTGAATTCGCTAGTAAGAATCGTTGATGGATGATTGCATTCTCCGATTGTTTTTCAATTTCTTTGATTTGGGTTAAATATGCTTCGGCTTTGGTAATATAATTTAGTTCTAATGAAACTGCAATTAGGGGAATAAGTGTCTCAGTTATATGAAAATTATCTTTTATTTTACTGCATAGATCCAAACTTTGTTTTAGGTAAGCTAAAGCCATCTGGAATTCTCCCTTATGCCAATAAACTTCCCCGATATTATGGGAAGCAACTCTGATACCATCAATATAACTTTCGATTATATCTGTATCGAGTGATTTTTTCATATAATATAAGGCCTCATCTAATTTTCCTAATTGAATCAATATTGCCCCAATATTATTTCCGGTTTTGGACAAGCCACGTGTAGAACCAATTTGGTCATATTTTTGATACGCAGTTTTCAAATATTTTAAAGCAGAAGTTAAATCTCCTGTGGCATTGTACAATACACCAACATTATTATAGGCGTGAGCAAGATCTAACGGGTTTTGAATTTCTTCTTGCAATTCCAAATTTAATTTGAAATAATACAATGCATTTTTTAATTCTCCATGATGCCAATTATATCCACCACGTAAAAGAATTAACATTGCCATCAATTCATTACTTTCAGGATCACGGTCATTTCTGTAAGAAATTAGATTTAATTCTGCCATTTTTATGGTAATAAGGCAATTGGTCATATCTCCAGTGGAGAATAAAACTTTTGCTCGTTCAATTAATATTTGTGCTCGTAATTTAGGATTGGATGCGGTGGTTGGAAGATTTAATAAATTTTCTGCGAGAATTAATGCTTCAGAATATTTTTCCAATTTTTCAAGAAATTTTATTTTCTTAACTTGAATTCTCGTCTGAATTGTTTGAGATACTGAAGAATCCAATTCTAACTTCTTGATTAATTCAATTCCTTCTCGAAAATTGCTCTTTTGAAACAACTTGTCTAAAATTTCATTATAATCCACTTGTTTTTCCGCACCCGATATCTTTGCATTCTAATAGAATGTTCTGTTTATTCATAAAAGAGAATCAATAATATTAAAAACTTTGCTTTTAATCAATTCATACTTTTCTGATTAAAGTTTGTATTTGAGGTAAATTCGCTGAATACGTTCGAAATACTGCTTATTTTTTTGATATTGTTCTTTATAATTTGAGCGGTTCTGTATTTTAGCAATTAGGATTGAAGTTTAGAAATGCATTTTTTGGGAAAAAAATTTCTATATTTAAATTTCTTACGAATATTGTATCAAAAGATATTTTTCTTTGTATTCTGATCTAATTATCATGGGTATAGAATATATAAATTCGCAAATTGAAACGATTTTAAAAAATTCTTTATTGAAATTTGAAAATAATAAAATTACTCATCCTGATGCTCAAATTCCTGAAATAGAATATCAAATTTACAACCAATTTTTGAATTCTCGTTATTTAAACATGAGTTCTCATAGAAAACCACATACAAAGAATTATGATTTCAAAGTAAATCAAGTTCATTTCTAAAAAGGGAAAAAAAGGTAACAAAATGTTTCAATTACTTACTTTTACTTATCATTAAAAACACAATTGCCACAATTCCAAGAGAAATTATAAGTATCATTGATGGTCCAGGAATTGAATTTTGAGTTGTGAAAGAACTTTCATAGGGCATATAGTATTTGGTCATAAAGATATCACAATTTCCCCCATAACAGTCTTGGGTTGCATCGATCACCGGAAAATTAGTTGAGAATGTGAAACCAACAATTATTTGGCTATAATCTAAAGTACTAACTGTCGCAATTGCAATATCGTCTTGGGCACCTCCAATTGTTGTTGAATAAAGCATCTCCTTTCCTGATTTTGATAGTTTTACGATAAATGCTTCCGTTTTCCCCGTAAGATTCGCCAAAGATTCTATTGTAATTGGAAAATCAGAGGACTTTGTGCTTCCTACAACCACAATATTATCATCTTTATCAACACTTATCGCATGTCCTTGATCGATATTATTTCCTCCTAGGAATGTTGAAAATATTTTTCGCATTCCGGTGGAACTTATTTTTGTCACGAAGATATCATAGGACCCCGCAATTTCGTCTTGAAAGGCTTTCTTGGTTGGAAAATTCGTCGAGTAGGTATATCCTGTAACTATTATATTATCTTGACTGTCGATTGTCAAATCTGTGGCTCGTTCAACATTGGATCCTCCTAAATAGGTAAGGAAGCTGAGATCCCCTTTCTTACTGAATTTTGCTAAGAAAGCATCGGATCCTCCTCCTGCCTGTCTTTGGAATACTGCTCCCTTTGCAAGATCGGAACCGGTTAATTCTCCTGTGGCATATAGGTTGCCATGAGAATCAAATCCTAACCCACGACATGAATCTCCTCCTGCTTGTCCAATATAGGTTGATAAAAGAATTTCTTGTCCAGAGCTATCAAATTTTGTTACATAGATATCATGATATCCTGCTTTTTCTTCTTGTATTGGATTCATCATTGGAAAATCCGTGGAATCGGTCAACCCTGCCACTGCAATCTCTCCATTGGAACTCACTGCTAATGCATAACACCACTCACTGTCTGTGCCTCCCAAGTAGGATGAATGAAATAGTGTTTGTCCATCACTGCTTAATTTAGCGAAAAATATGTCATTTTCTGCTTCTGACCCGCCCTTTAATTCTGTTTGATAAGCATTCTTGAGAGGAAAATCAGGTGATGTCGTTGTCCCGCCGAATATAATATTATCTTCAGAATCAAGTGCTAATCCCGTACCCCATTCATCGCCGGAACCTCCAAAGAAGGTTGAGAAGATTATCTTCCCTCCTGGCGAGTATTTGGTAATTGTGACATCGATACCCCTAGATTTGTTTTCTTGAAATGCATTTTTTACCGGAAAATCGGCGGACGCACTTCTCCCTAAAACAATGATGTTTCCTTGAGAATCGAGTTCAGTATCTCCCAAATATTTTAACCTTGAAGAAACACCTTGTTCATCTCCTGTACCCCCTAAATATGTTGAAAAGTCAACAACCTCAGGAACGTAATTTTCAACTGTATCTTTGATAAGATCGCATGTTTCTTGTCGATAATATTTGCTACGAACAGAAGTAATCACATTGTTGTCACGAATTGGAGGGCAGTAAGATTTGAAGGTGGCGCCCGCGGCGATTAAGATATCCTTATCTGCATCATTACCTGTAACTGTGCGCCCCCTAATAACATTTGCTCGTGCAAGTAATAGTACTGCACGACACCATGCAGAAACGATTATTCCACTGTAAACGGCATCTTGGATCTTATCTAAAAATGATTCGCTCTTATTTAGATTTTCATGGTCTTTACCTGGCAGGATTGAAATACAATCATAATCCAGAAAATTTACCGTTCTGAGGGTTTTATTGACTGTAAACTCTTTAAAACTCACATAACTGCAACCGATAATTGTTTTTTTTGTGGCTGTGGTGGTAACTTCCCATCCATAGTTCTCAAAGATTTCAATAATATATTTACAATTACCTCCATAATTTTCATCCATGATAAATAGAATTTTGTATGGAGCTTCCGATGATGAATCTGTAGCTTCCACATTTCTCAGCGAAATGGATTCTAACAATGGTGTCATATTGATTGCAAGAAATATGAACAGGGAACATTTTAAAAATGTTCTTTTAAAATTGTGAAATTCAACTTTGTTTTTTGTTTTCTGTTTCATAATTAATCAACTCTACTACGAAAAAAGGTCATGAAAATATGATTTCGCATATTTTCATTTTTTCGAAAACAGAATAATTTAAAATATTTAAACTTATTTCATTAAGTAGGGAAAAAGTTCATGAATAATGGAATCACAACTAGAAATAATTTTAACCAAAACTATAATAATCAGATGACAAGAATGATTGATCCAATCTTAGATGGCCCTCTAAAAGAATATGAGCAGCGTCTCTTAAGTTTTTTCGTAAACATTGCACGAATTTCAAGTTTAGATCATACTACCACGGAAATTTTTGGTTATATGCAAATTTACGATGCACTTACTCAAGAATCATTAAGAGATTTAACACAAACCACATTTGTTGAAAATACAAAAAATCAAAAGAAAAACCAGAAAGCATTTTCTACCAGCACAATTTCCACCACCTTGCGAAGTCTGATCCAAGGGAATATTCTTACTCGTGGTCATATACCAAGCACTCATAAATTTTGCTATAAGTTAAAATCTGATGTTATAAATTTCGTGTATCAAGATTTCTCTTTAATTGTGCGTGATTTGGAAGTGTTGGATGAGTTTCTCATAAATTTACAGAACCAAATATCTGAATTTTCTTTACAATATCCGCAAAAATCGCAGTTTTTGTCTCAACGAATTAATGGGGTTCGCAATTATATTGAAGTTCAACGAAGAACAATTTCTGAAGAGAAAAAATATGACTTCTTCTCCGAAAATATCCGATCTTTGAAAAAAGAAAAGGAAATAATCGAATTTCCTCCAGAATTAGTTGCACTTGAAAAAATATTCATATCTTACAATGTTGAAAATAATATTTTCTTTAGCAATGACACTGTTTTAAATCATACTTTTAATTATCTCCAAACCAGACATACAGTAACTCAAAATTTGATTGAACAACAATGTTCTTTATCTCTGAGTACGATTTCTCGAAAATTAAGTCAATTATTGGAACAGAATATCATTCAAAGTTATCCTAAAGTCTACCAAAAATCTCGAATTTATTTCTTAGAATCGATCTCGGTTGCGATGCTTGAAGCAGTCATTGCTTCTGACAACTATATTTATTCTTGGGTCGATAAATTCCAAGAATCTCTTACTGAATTAATCAAAAATAAAGTAAAACTACAAAAATTGACCGGATATAAGCATCTTGTTCAAAAATACTCTCAGATATTAAAAACCATTGATGGATTTCGATCCGAAACTGCAAAACTTAAAAAGAATTTGGCCGATCTAACAAAATTTCTAAAACAAGAATCAACCGAGTAGATGCTATCAGAAGAAACTTTTTTTTCCTTCTAATTTAATCTAATACTTATGAAATCCTTTCTTATTCGCCGAGCCCAAGAAACAGATATTGATTCTATTGTTAATTTATGGGAAGAACTTACTCGTTTTCATTCACAACTTGATTCTATTTTTACCCCTTGTAAAGAGGCCACTGAAAACTACCGTACTTTTGCACATTCTTTTTTTTCAGAAACTGACAGTGCTTTTATATTTGTTGCAGAAGAAATTAATTCAAAAAGAATAGTTGGATATATTTCGGGGAAAACAACATTATATCCTCCTGTATATCAAATCAAAAAAAAAGGGTCTATATTTGATACGGTTGTGTTGAATGAATTTCGTCGACATCATATAGGACAACAGTTATTTAAAAAAGCGCTTGATTGGCTTAAGGATAAGGAAATTTCTCGGATTGAACTTTCCGTAGCGGAAAAAAATGAAGTATCCCAATCATTTTGGAAATCTTTGGGTTTTAAACCCCATATGCACACATTATTCTATGATCGTTAATCGATTTTTGATAATTCTTTTGATATCCATGTTTTTATGTGATTAGGTAGCGCAATATTCTCTAAAATGTCACGGTTTTCATACCGAATTGTGATCATATCCTCAAAATCTTTGGGCTTATCTTTTCGGGAATTTTGTGTGTGAAGATGCAGAGGATAATTGTAATTTTTTGGAAGTTTTAGTAAGGAATTCTTTGTGTATCGGTTTAAAATTAATCCCGATAAGATTGCCTGGTGGAAAAAAATGCGATTGGCGGGTTTAACTTTACATAGTTCAAGATATTCCTTATTTTGGTGCCATTGTTGATATTTTTCCCACCAGATTTGAAATAAACCTTCTTTTGGGCGTGTTATAATAGATCCAGCATTGAAATAGGGGCGAATGATATCTAAATCAACATGAGTTTCCATTGGAAAAAAGCGTTCCGTAGGTACTTCACACAATCTAAAAATTAGATTCCAGTAGTCATCGATTGGGGATCCAAAAAGGCTTCCTATGTTGATGTGGTGAACAGGTCGATATCCAATTTTTATGCCTTCAGGTAAAAGAAAATGAGTGGGTTCTTTGAAGATCAAAGTATCAGGGCCTAACCAGACTAAATTTTCTGTTTCGTTATAGACTTTCTTTTCAATAATTCCAGCAGCTTTGACAAAATCAGCAAAAAAATCATTATGAAAATCCTTTGAAAGTTGGAAAGATATAAGAGAGACATTTAATGTCTTGAGAATTTGTTGATGTTCATGTGAAATTTTAGTGTGCTCATCATTGTAGGCAATAATAATCGGACATTCATTTAACTTGCCTGCAAAAGATCGAATACTTGCAGCAAGTAAAATGGTGCGAAAATCAATTTTTGTGCTTCTAAAGGCGTATATTAATTTGTACATAGATGTATTCTCCCAATTTTTTTTTTATTCATCAAAAAACAAATTTTCATAATTTCGAAAATAATATAATCGAATCTATTTAAATATTTAGGCTTCCTAGCTATTTTGTGGATCAAAAATCTAGTACTCTCAATTTGCCTTATGATGCTATCGTCTTTGATTTGGGAAATGTTCTTATAAATTACACTTTCACTCGAACATTTGAAAAATGGGCTGATTTAACCGAATATTCCTTTGATTTTTTTCAAAAGAATTATAAATTTGATTCAGTACTTTATGATTTTGAAATAGGGAAACTCTCTTCCATGGATTATTTTACCTATCTCACAGAGGTTTTAGGGATAGAATGGGATTTCTCCATATTTAAATTAGGCTGGAATAATATCCATCTTGGAATTCCTAATGGTATTCTTCCAATTTTAGAACAATTAGAATCAAAATATCCTCTTTATATTCTTTCAAATACAAATGCTTTGCATGCTTCCCACTGGAAAATTCATTTCACACAAATAACTCGATTTTTTAAACAAATCTTTTGTTCTCATGAAATGAAGTGTCACAAACCAGAATCTAAAATTTATTCAAAATTATTAAACCAGATTAATTGTGAACCCGCTAGAACTCTCTTCTTTGATGATGTCCCAAACAATGTAATTGGTGCTCAAAATATCGGTATTGATGCTTATATCGTTAAGAATCCATCCGAAATTTACCAAATTTTAATAAAAAAATCCATTCTATCCTAATCTAAAATCATTTGCTCTTTGAGTTGTTCTTTATTTGAAAAATCTTTGGGATAATTGATGATAAGTATTCCCCCAGAAATTAAAACTAAACCAATCCAAAGGGTCCATGTAATTTCTTGGTTCAAAATGATTATTGATAGGAGTGTTCCAAAGACGGGAACTAAGTTGATAAAAACTCCCGAACGAACTGCGCCGATTTTATTAATAACATAAAAATATAAGAAAAAGCCCACTACCGTTGTAAATACTCCTAAAATTAAAATATTCCACCAAAAACTTGCTGGGACATTTACCAGTTGGGACCATCTATTTTCAATTAAAGCTGCTCCCCCAAACATAAGCATACCTGTAAAAGAACTCCAAGTGGTGGTTTCTAATGAAGAATATTTTTGCATAATTTTTTTGCCATAAAGAGTATACCCGCACCAGAATAAAAAGGCAATAAAAACAATAAAATTACCAATTAGGTGATTTTTATTGAACTCAATGAAGGATTGAATTCCAATAATTGTTAAAACTCCCAAGAAACTTAATAATATCCCAAAATACTTCCATTTTGGATATAATTTCTCACCAAAAATAAGAAAGGATGCGATAGCGATTAAGCTTGGTTGTATTCCTGCGATTGCTGCTCCTTGCGATGATGTAGTAAATTGCATAGCAGTTAAGAATAAAAAACCATATCCAAAAATACCTAATAATCCAAGAATTGTAAAATCTCTAACAGATTTCCAGGTATATGTCTTGATAATTTTAAAGTTAGTACAAAATAAAATGATAATGTATAGTAAGCTGGCAATTAAGAAGCGGAATAATCCAACCTGAAATGGAGTTGCTTGTCCTACCATGATTTGTGCAAGCGGCCAACTCAAACCCCAGAAAAACATTGCGATCACTAATAAACCGTAGTATTTAAAATCCGCTTTCTTCATCTCGTTCAACTACCAAAAACTTTCATTGAATTAAAACATAACATTTCCTAGGTACATTTTTAAGAACACAAAAAAACTATTAGTCATGAAAGTACAAAGCACGAAGAATTTGTATGCTACCAAATGGTTGGAATTAAAGCAAGTTACTTATCTTGATAAAACGGGAAATAAACAAGAATGGGATTATGTTTCACGAAATCAAAATAGACAAATTGTGTCCGTAGTTTGCCGTTCACGAAGATATAATAAATTTTTATTTATTTCACAGCCTCGAGCATCTATTAATCAGATAGAAATTAGTTTTCCGGCTGGGTTGGTAGATAAGGGTGAAACTCCTCAACAAGCAGCTCTTCGAGAATTGAAAGAAGAAACTGGCTATGATGGCCAAATTGTTTCAATTAGTCCCCTGTGTACTAAAAGTGCTGGATTATCTGATGAAAGAACCTATATTGTGGAATGCATTGTGGATGAAAAAGCTGTTGGTAACTCTGAAATGGAAATCACCGAAGATATCCAATATTTCTGGAAAACCCCCAATCAATTTCAAAATTTTGTGGAAACCCTTGATCTAAGAAAGTTTTCTATCTCCTCAAACGTATTCAATTTCATTTTAGGCCATCAATACTCAAAAAAACGAGGAAATCGTGGGTGATTGCAATATTATGTTCAGAAGATATTCTTCTTTTTTAATAATTCAAGACTCCCGTGTGCATAATCAGTTTCCATTCTTTCTCTAGTTTTGTGTAAACCTTACATACGCGACCTTTCCAATTTTGTTCTTCCTTGTTTTCTTTGTTTCTCCATAATGTATCAATATCAACTACAGCAAAGGCTCCATCTTCCTCGTCTGAGAGTTCTATTTTTTTAATACTTCTCTTATTGTGAACTAAATCGTGTGTATCAAATAATTGTTGCCAATTTTCGCTCCATCGCTTGTAGTTAAATCTCCCCCATTCTATTGTCCAGTTAATCGGATCGTGGGAGTCGGGTGTTTTTGGCCAAGGCCATACCATATCGGGATGAAAAATGGTCATGAGCAATTGAACATCTTTGGTGTCCCAAGCACGAGTTTCTCGATTTACAATCTCATATATTTGAATTTCTTTGTCAGACATTTATGTTAAACCTTATTTTTTTGATTTTGGAATCATTATTTTTCAAAATATGTTCTTAGTGGATGTTTTGAAAAGATTAATTGTAATTAATTCTCCGAAAGAACAAGAAAATATTTCATAATTATCACCTATCTTTTATAAAAATTTCTTGAGAAGAAATTTTCCCAAAGCCCTTAACGAGAAAAAAACTTGAATTAATCAAGAATAAATTTTTTGAAATGTGAAAAATATGGCAATTGAAGAAGGTTCGAAAATCTGCCTTGAATATACGGGTACGCTTGATGATGGGGTAGTTTTTGATAGTACTGAAGGGAAATCTCCCATGAAATTTGAAATGAAACCTGGAAGTTTGATCAAAGGGTTTTATGATGCATTAATAGGCATGAATTCTGGCGATGAGAAAACTTTCCGTTTAGAACCTAAGGATGCTTATGGAGAAAGGGATGATCGTTTATTGGATGAAATACCTCGTGATAAATTTCCTAAAGATCCGGTTCCAGAACCAGGAATGATGTTTTATGGGGAAACTGAGAAGGGTCAGAGAATTCCAACATTGGTTGTTAAGGTTACAGATGAAATCGTGACCATTGATATGAATCACCCAATGGCTGGAAAAGCTCTAAATTTCAAAATTAAAGTGGTTTCCGTGGATTGAAATTCATTTTCTGTAATTTTATCTACCTTTTTTTTTCTCTATCTTTATATTTGTTTTTAGAGTGTTATTCACTTAATCCAAATTAATTATGATTTTGGTTCTATATCAAACTTTGAATGTAGCACTTGAAAATATTTATATGGATTTAATTTATACATATATCACCTAATTTGGAATTTGCTAAATTAATTGAAGATAAGATGAAAAACTATGGATAACGATTTGAAAACACCAAATTCTTTGATAAGGAAACTTTGCATTTCCTTTATTATATGTGCAACAATTTGCCTTTATTTTCTCTATTTCTTTAAATTGAACCACTTGGAACATTTTAGATCCAACGGCTTTATAATATCCATATTTTCGTATATATGGATTTCTCTTGCGTTATTTTTTATAAGCGAAAAAGAGTTTCTAAAAAAAAAAATAATCACGTATTTCCTCAACACTAAGCATATTTTCTCTAGTATCTCCGTAATAATCTTAATATATTGTAATTTATTTACGAGCTTCATAATAAGTAGAGATATCGCAAATTTCTCACATTGGATTTATTCTAGTATGTTTTTAATTTCTTTTTTCATGTTAGAATTCGGAACTTTTTGTCATTATTTCAATATTAAAGAGAAGTTGGTTTTTTCAAAATTAACTAGAATGTTCCTTTTTTGGTTTTTGGTAATATTATTTTCTGCAATTGGAATTATTCAATTATATATCACATCAATATATAAATTTATATTCCTTGTATTCGAAAGTATCATTTGTAGTTTTTTATTTTTGAAATATCGTCCAAAATCTAATAATGATTTAAAAGATGGATTAACTAAGAATGAAGTAGTGAATGATTTATTAAATAAATCTTGCCTGAATATTCCAGATTCTTATGGACTCTTCAATTTCCTTGCTCTTCGCGAATCTCTTAAAATGAACTCCAAATTAATAATTCGTACTATTTTCTTGGTCGGAATTTTTGTCTTCGCTTATATAAACGCAATTGATTTTAGCTTTGAATTAAGAGGGTATGGGGCATTTTTCTCTCTAATTTTCCTCACATTAACTCAATTGATTTATATTTTAAATAGAAATGATATTTTAAATGAAAAGGAGACACTAAATTTTTTTTATCTTTTCATAGTTTTTTGTAACATAATCGCTTGGTTTTTTGGAATCGATGTTATGGGAACTTTCTCGCATAGGATGGATGATTATATATTTAGTTTCTTGATTGGAATATTCATTTTCCATATTCTTTTTAAAATGGAGAGCACTTTATCTATACCGGGAATTCTCATTGAAAGTAATTCGTTGGTGAAGTCTTTCATATGTGGTATCAAAGAAAGTTTTAAGGATTTGAAAGAGAAACTTGGCAATAGGATTTCCATCATTATTCTCTTTCCATCATTATTTATTCTGATGGTAATAGTAGTTGGATTAATAATTCCTTCAATTCTTTTCCTATTGGTGAGTGTATTTATTATAGTTGGTATGATCTTTTTGAAGATAATAGGTTTTAATTGGAAATTGGAAAATGATGTTAGGAATATAATCAAACATTATATTCAAACAGCAGTTTATTCTTTTTTCTTGACTTTCTATTTATATTTTGAAGTTATAATCTATAGATCCTACCTATTGTCCTCTATTCGATTTACGGTGGTACTTATATTTATTCTTCTTGCTTTTAATGTAAAATCTAAATTAAAAATTGATATAAGATTATTAATTTTAATGATTCCATTGATATCTTTTGGATTTATGGGAATTTTTTATTGGTTAACTTATAATTATTCTAATTTTGACTATACTCTCTTCTTTTTTGCTATGATTATCTCATTGGTTTTAATAAAATTTGTTTTGAGTTTAGAAAAGCCTGTTATATTGCAGAGCAATAGTCAAAAATTGATTTTTTTTAATTCAACAAAGTTTTTAATTAAGATTGTTGGTAGAATATTGTTTTTTGGGGTTATTGTTAATATCAACTTCATTCAATTCGTAGTGGAGTCATATTTGTATGATCTTACGGGAAATAATATTTTCAATTTTATAGCCCTATGGATCTTGTGGGAACTTGGCTATTATTATTACATATGCAAATTCTATCAACTTAAGTTTAAAAAAAAAAAACTAGATGATAGAATATTCATTGTGTGTTTTATTTTATCCCTTTTTTCCCTTTTAACAAATATAAGCGTCTTAGAAACTATAGATTTTATTTCCTCTATCAATAATTGGGATCTGATGATAATTCCCGCAATTATTAATTTTATTACTATATTGCTTCTTGAATTAAGAAGAGCTCGATTTTTCCTCATAAATCAAGACAAGAAAGCTTCAAAAAATGAGTATTTCTGCTCATATTGCAAAAAACCTATTTACTCTGTGAGAGCTAGTGTAGATTCAGAATCTAATGTAATAATTTGTAACTTTTGTGGTAAAGAGATTCAAATTGAAGAATTTAGGGATTTTAACGAGGAGGAATTACGTAAAGAACATGAAAAAATACTTAATGATATCCAATCATCAAAAAATGTTTAGTTTCAGTTTTGATAAGGTAATGATTAGAATGGCTGACAATAATGAAGAAAAAATCGAATTTGCACGGAAGCTTTTAAAAGTTGGCATGTCCTATCGAGATATTCAGCTAAATCTTAAACTGAAATTTGGAAGTGCTTTATCAAATACAACAATAAAAAAAATTGTGATTGTGAATGAAGAGAATGAAAACTGGAAAGCAAAATTCGAAAAATCTCAAGAAGAATTGGCTGTATATAAAAATTTATATTTTGAGATGTTAAAAGTATTGAAATCTAAACTAAATAAGGACGATTCCTAAATTATTAAAAAAAAAAAACCAATTAATTTAGTAGGGTATATTATTTGCATAACCTTTTTTAACATTCATTTGCTAAATACTATTAATGACAGATCTTCCTTTAATACCTAATGTACAATTTGATACTCGTGCACTGGAATATATTGAAAAAAAAAAGATTTCTAATGTTTTAATTGATGTCGAGTATCTGGAAGAGCCTTGTACCCAAATTTTTAGCCCTATTGTCAAAGATCAAGCTCATTTCATTTCTGAAGACAAGGGTTACCGCAATCAACAAGGATTGTTGGTCGAATTTTCCGATCAATATCTCAATCATTTTGATTTTTCACAAGATATCATTATTTCAACGGAAGGTTTGCTGAAAAAACACCTCTCCGTAAAAAATATTGATCCTATCATCAAGAATGTATGTAAGATTTAATGTGAGTGAATATCATGGCAAAAAGTAAATATCAAATCAAAGCAAAAACTGAAATTAAGCAAAAGCAGTCTGGAAAAAAACATACTTACTATGACGAAGAACTTTCAAAGAAAAAAAATAATTCTCCTTTTGTATTTTTCATTGGTTTCATTGTTATTATCGGTTTAGGGATTGTTGGAGTCGGAAAGTTATTAGATTCACAAAACAATGATGAACTCGTGAATAGTATTACCTATACTTACACAGGAGATTCAACCGAAGTGTCATCTTCTCCCTCTGGATATAAAACCCCGCTTTCCTTATCAACAATTGATGGAAGTGTTATTGAGTTGGCAGATAATGCTGGGAAGGTTGTTGTTCTATACTTTCATTACATTTCTTGCTATTATTGCGAAGAAAATGGGCAGAATCTTAAAACTGTGATGGCAGAATATTCAAGTGATGAAGTTCTAATAGTTGCTATCGATGTTCAGATTTCAGAAAGCGTTGCTGATATACAGAAATGGGCATCTGAAAATGAATACACATGGTCAAATGTTCGAGACACTGATTATTCATTGGCGTCAAAATACAGTGTATCTGGGACTCCCTCAATGGTTTTTTTGGGGAAAGATGGATCATACAGTCAGAAATTAGTTGGGCTAAATTCTGCTGCTAATATGAGATCGGCAATTGATAAATTATTGTAAAAGAATTAAAGACAAGTCTTTTTTTTCTATTTCAAACTTCATGGTGAAAATAAAAAGTGGTTGAAATATCTATCCTTACTTTCGCGTTATCTGCGGGATTAATTTCCTTTATTAGTCCGTGTAATGCTGCTCTATTACCTACATTCATATCCTATATTGGTTCCTCTGCAAAAAATACTAAACAAAGTATCATTATGAGCCTCATCTTTGCAATCGGATATTCTACAACTTTTGCTATCATAGGGATTTTGCTGAGCACATTCAGTTCTTTGATCACTCAAATGAAATACATCAATCTTATATCCGGATCTTTAATGGTTTTTCTTTCCCTATATCTTTTGTTTAATAAACAATTTATGAGTAAGAAATTTTCTAAACTGCATTCTTCAGACAATAATGATTCGAGGAGTGTGGAAGATCGCCTTACTCCTAAAACATCAGTTGAAAATTCCGAAACAGAATTAAAAAAAACTCAAGAGCGACCCTCAATAATTGAAAGATACTCTGGCTATGGTGGGGCGTTCTTACTTGGATTGAGTTTGGGTTCTGCCTTTATTCCGTGTGTTACTCCAATGTATGCTTCAATCCTGACCCTTTCAATACAATATGAGACTTCAGTACAAATGTATCTCATGTTGCTGTATGCTATAGGGTTAACTTTACCTTATATCATAATTGGTCCATTGATGGGGAAGTTTACTTCTAAAATGATTGTCAAACTTATAAAATATGGCTCTAAAATTCAAAAAATATTCTCATTAATTCTTTTATGGATCGGAATTGAGATAATTTTGACTGGATTTGGATTTACCGGAATTCTGACAATCATCTAATTTTTTTATATATCATTTTTAAAATCAAAAGCAAACGATTTATAGAGATCGCCAAATAAAAGGTATTTATAGATTTACATGGCCAAGCAAATACATATTTGTCATCACTGCAAGCACGCATTTTATTATTCTGAAAAAGAGGCGGCGAGCAAATTGTGTCGAAATTGTTTAAAAGAAGGGTTAGTTGTTGCAGATCGGATGATTGTGGTGTGTCCTACATGTTTAAGACAGTATGATAGTCATTTGATTGAAAAACGAAGTGATAAACCTCTTGATAACGCTCCCGATTTACAGCTCGGAATGCTTATCTGCCCGAAAGATCAAACTCCATTAGAAACTCATGGAATCAAGGAAGACATTGGGAGGATTACAGATGAGATATTCGAAAAATTTGCAAAGTACAAACTTATTCAACAACAGGAAGAAGCAGAATATATCAAGAAATTAACTGCTTTAAGGCAAGAAATCAGTTCCGATATTTCAACCCATCCAATTACTGATGCTCAAGAATCTCTAGAAACTGTAGAACCTATTGTCTCACCTCTTTTGCCGATTATTTCAGGTTTTAAAGAAATTCATATTTCTGATGAAAAAATTCCTTTTGCAAACAAATTTTGGGATTTTTATCAAAATTCAGATTTACAAGTTGATTCTGATGTATATGTTGGTGATGAAAAGGCTCCAGAAATGATTCGTGGTTTATTAGAAGAGTTTAGTGATCTGTATCTTGGCAATGAATTTCTTGATTTATCAATTCCTCTTGTAGAATCAATAAATCAAGGAAAAGTTTATTATGTGGGAGATACCCATGGTTCAATTATAGATACCCATAAGTGTATTCAATTCTTTTTAACACAGATTCAGAAGGCTCAAGAGACTAATGAAGAAATATTAATCGTTTTTGATGGAGACTATGTAGATCGGAGTCCATATGATATCCATAACATTCTCTATATTTTTTCCTTTGCCCTCAAATTCCCCCAATATGTTCGAGTTTTACGTGGGAATCATGAAGATGTTACCATTTCAATGAATTATGGGTTTTGGGAAAATATTAATAAATATCTCCCTAATTCTTACCTCTTTAACGATTTTGGATATGTTTTTATGAAGCTTCCACTTGTCCATGTAGTTCGACATGATGCTAAACAAATTATGTGTGTTCATGGTGGAATTCCTTTTTACGATCGTGAATTTGAAGAATTACCCATTATCCCCAATATCACAGCGGGATTGGATCGACTTGATTCTAAGTATTCAAATATGGATGAGATGGATATTCTTTCACAACAAATTTTATGGAGTGACCCTGCGGCAGAATTACCCCCTGGGATGTATTTCCTGCCGAGTCCCAGAGGTGCGGGATTTACTTTTGGTGAAGAAATTTTCAATCGATTTTGTGAAATTAATAAGGTTGATCGGGTGGTGCGTGGTCATGAAGTCTATCTTGATGGTCATCGTGAATACTTTCAAGATCGTCTTTTTAGTATTTTTTCTTGTTCTCAATATGGCACTCAAGAAATAACCGCGAAAATATTGGAAATCGATTTTTCCAAGCCTTGGACTTCTAATTGGCAGTTATTAACCATATTGACCGATTTAAATTGATCAATAAATTGATTGAGAACCTTTTTTTTTCCCCAAACATGTTTTTACTTATTTGATTATGATGCAAACAGAAGAATTTCAAAAACTGGGAAAAAAGGGAAAATATAGTGGGTCTGAAAGACTTGATCCAAATCAATTTGAAGAACCTGATATAGATAATGCTGCTACTCGAAAAATTTGGTTGGAAGATTCTATCAATAGTCCAGAGTATCAACAAGAAGTTAGAACAAATTTGCTTCGATGGAAAAAAGTGATTGGAGAAACTTCAGATCCAGGGAAACTCCATTGGCATATGGTCGGTCAATCCCATATTGATATGGCTTGGTTGTGGCGGTATGCCCAAACTCGGAAAAAAGCAATAAAGACATTTGAAAAAGCTATTTTCCATGCTGATTGGTTTCCGAATAACTTCAAATTTGCTACTTCTTCGCCGCAAATGTTAGATTGGGTTAAAGAAGATAATCCCTCCTTATTTGCTAAAATTAAAGATTATCATAAAAAAGGTTATTTTGAACTTGTAGGTGGGTCTTGGGTCGAACCAGATTGTATGATGCCAGGAGAAGAATCGATGATTCGACAAAGACTTTATGGAATGCGGTTTTACCGGGATGAATTTGGTGTTTTACCTGAAACTGAATGGTTTTTAGATTCTTTTGGTTATAATATCGGCCTTCCTCAGATCTTAACCAAAAGTGGTGCCAAATCCTTTTGGACAACAAAAATTACTTGGAATCAACAGACGAAATTTCCCTTTGTTAATTTTCTCTGGAAATCGCCCGATGGATCTGAATTACTAACAACAAATTTTGGTCAAAATACCGAAATTCTTGAAAATTGGAATGATTATCGCTATGGCTATCATCTTCTAAAAGAAACTGGACGAAAAAATTGGAATTATGGCATTGATTATACAAATTTTAAAGATCACGTTGATTTAAACCAAATTATTCCTGATGTGGGGTATTTCTTTGGTTTGGGGGATGGAGGCCATGGGCCGAGTCATCAAAACATGGTTGAAGCAATCAATTTTGAAAAAGTTGGAAAAGATGAAGAGATGCATTTTCATTGGTCTTCTGTTTCGGAAATTTTTTCCAATTTAACCAAATATAAAGATAAATTGCCTATTTGGGAAGATGAATTATATTTAGAGACTCATCGTGGAACTTTCTCGGTTCATGGGGAAGTAAAGCGTCATAATCGACGATTGGAATCTTTAATGCGTTCCACAGAAACCTTAGCAACAATACTCTCAATATCTAATCCAGCTTTTGAATTTCCTTATGAAATTTTGGAAAAGACTTGGAAATTAATTTTGCTCAATCAATTTCATGATGTTTTACCCGGCAGTTCAATTGTTGAAGTTTATGATGATGTTGTGGATTTGTGGAATATGTGTGATTCCAATATTGCCTTGATTCTGAATCGTTGCATGGAGGAAATTCATTCGGATAAATATCCCATTGGAATATTCAATCCATTATCTTGGAAAAGAAATGCTCGAATTTTCATTCCCATTTCAGAAGTGGATCCTAATATAACATTAGATGCAAATGGAAAACCTCCGCAAGCAAAATTCTATTACTTAACTGATCTTGGTGAAGAGTGTTCCCTTTGTCAACCCGTTGCTGCAGAATTTAAAGATGGGATGATGAATAATTCGGAAGGATGGTGGATGATTTTGGAAATTTCAGGTTATGAACTTATCAAAGGGAGAATTGCTTTTGAAGATTTTGAATCTCCTTCACTATTCGTCACATCGGAGGGTATTCCTCGTATGACTAATGGGATCACGAGTCTCAGTTTGGATCCAAAATCAGGCGCTATAACAGAAATTAAATCCGTGAATGTGAATGATGGAGAAAATCTTGTTTATGGTAACAAAAGTTTTTTAATTGAAGGCTATAAAGATCGGGGTTATGATGGTTATCCAGCATGGAATCTTTCGAAAAAATATTGGACCAAACCGAAAATGTATTCACAAACTCAAGAACTAAAAATTGAAGTAATGGATGAAGGACCAATTTTTAGTACTCTCAAAATCTCTAAAATGCTTGGTGAATCACCAATATCACAAATTTTAAGATTGTTTAAGGATGATCCCGTTGTTTATTGCTTCTGGACTGCAGATTGGAAAGAAATTAAAACTATGTTAAAAATAACTTTGGATACCGAAACGCAAGCAAAAGAAGTCACAGTTGATGAAATGTATTGTGCACTTCGCCAGAGTACTCTGCCTGATACTCTTGCAGATAAAGCCAGATTTGAAAAAACAATGCATCAGTATGCTGATTTGAGTACAACCGATAATCGATGGGGTATTGCATTACTTAATGAAGGGAAATATGCTTTTGATGTGAGTGCTGGTAGAATTCGACTAACCTTACATAGGGCCGTCCGGTATCCGAATCCTGCTGCCGAATCTTGGGTTTTAAAAGAGCGCGCTGCTCGAAAGAAATTGGATGGATCAAAACCTCCAGTATATTCTGGGATTGGACCTATAAGTGCTCGATTTGCATATTATCCTCACTCTGGAGGGTGTCTAACTAAATCCAATAAGAAAACTAATCCCGAAATTAAAAAAGTCGCAGAAGAATATAATTTTCCTCCTTTAGTTAAAAAAATTTGTGGGGATCATGATATTTCTCTCCAACTGAATGATTTTGAATTTCTTGTTCAAGATAATGTTCATTTAACTGCAATCAAGCGTAACGAATGGGAAAAGCGAAGATCGATAATTGTTCGATTTGCAGAAGTCACAGGCTATTCAACCCATGCTACGGTATTTTTACCTGGTCAATTGCACGATAAAATTCTTGAAGTTAAGGAATGCGATTTGTTAGAAAGACATATATCAAAGCAAACAGTGATTATGGATAAAATGGAAAATATTCTAAAGTTTACGATTGGTCCATTTGAAGTGAAAACCTTTGAACTGATTTTAACCGATAAATAAATAATATTTATTAAATTCATTTTTTCCCTATTTTTCTCTTCAAATTCATATAATCTCCGAAGATAGATTTTCTTGTGATAACTTTCTTAAGTTCACATGGTTAACTGAATAATATAGCAATGACAGATCCTCATCTATGTAAGTTTTGCGGTACTCCAATTAAAATGGAAGATCCACAGTCATTTTGTTCGATGTGTGGTGCAAATCTGAAGGAAAATTTTTCACTCTCTAAAGAATCTAAATCCCTTGTTAAAGAAATTGCTCCTGAAGGTGATTCATTGGAAGATAATGCTTCAATCGATACAGAGCTTGATGATTCTTCTGAAGGAGAACCAAAAATATCATTTTTAGATAAAGTCAAATATTCCTATTTCGATTCCATTTATCGTTTAAATTTTAATTATTCAAAAAAAACCGATGATTTAATTCGATCGCGTTTGTTGTTAACATCTAATTTACGGTTAATTCATAAACACCCCATAGTTTATTCAGATGATAGGGTGTCAATATTAACAAACGAAATGAGGTTAGTATCATCCCAAATTAAGCATATGTCTCAAGAAATTAAAAATGACATAGATAAACTTGAAACTTTGTTTAAATCCCAAAAATTTGATGAAGCAAAAGAAAATTTGAAACCTCTCTATTTGAAAATTTCACAAAATGGATTGGTTTATTTACTTAATCCGTACTATTTATTAAAATTAAAAATAAAGAAGAACATTTCTCTTATCCGTTCTTTACGAAGGTTTGGAGAAAAAATATCCGACGATATTTCAGAATCTGATCTTGAACGAAAATTTTTCACAATTGATCACCAACTAAATAAATTAAAGATCAAGCAAGCACTCTCAAACAAACATTTTCTTATTCATCCAGAGATTCTTGAGAAGATGGTTGCTATAAAATCCCAGTTTGAAGAATATATTCAAGAAAAACAAATTAAACTCCCTGAACTCAATGTTAGTAAAAAAATTTCAATTTGGATTGGAAATACCAAAGAATTGCTAAATATTCAAAATCAAAACTTCAAGTTTAAACGATTATGTGCGGCTGCAAAAAAATGGAAAGATCTTCCTGCCGCTTGGAAAAAGATTCAAGAAGCTGAAAAGATCCTTGAACAATTTCCAGATTTTATTTTTTTCAATTCCATCGACAAATTTCGAGTTATTAAGGAACAAGTCGAGTCATTGATTGAAGAATTAAATAATGAAACTAAAATACAGCTCCTTTATGTTCAAGAATTGATGGCTGATTTCAGATTTGTTGAATCGGATTCTCTTATGAAATTATTGGTTGAGAAATATGAACAGTATTCAATGTCTGTTTTAATAGAACAAATTCGTGTTGAGCAAAATGTATGTAATATAAATATGGAATTATACAATAGGTTACTAGATATTGAAGCAATATTCCAAACTGCTGATTATTTAAGTTCTCAAAAATCAATGCGCCAATTAATTGAAAAAATCGAATCTAAAGTAAAACCAGAAATCTTACTCGATAATATCAAAGAAAGAGTGGATAAGTTTAGCCTAGAGATTAATAAGTGTCGGGATGAAGGAGAAGAGATACTTAGATCAGAATTAGTTGCGATAAAAACAAAACTAATGGCTGAACTGAATTTTGAAGAGGTGAATACTCTTCTTCAACAGAAACATATTATTGCAACACAACAAGAATATCATTCATATCTTGATCAACATAAACATTTTTTGAAAGAGTTTAACCAAAATTTTGATGTATTTCAGCAAGTCCTCCAGTTTGAAGACCAATTGGCTCATGAAAAATTTGGTAGCATTCTTCAAGGGAAAATAAAAATAAGCAATATGCTTGAAAAATCAGATATTCTAATATATTCCAATTTGGAAGATAAATTCAAGAAGTTAGAAAAGGATTTAGAACAAAAAATCGTTCAAGAAGAATCGAAGTTTCAAGAAAAAGTAGATCAAATAAATGCACTCTTAGATGAATCGATCGATATTGATCAATCTACATCTATTTTGCAAGAAATTATTGCTCGAAATAATTTTACTGGGTTAGAGCAATTCCAGGATCGGATTGAACGCCTTTCTCAAAAAGTTAAACTGAACTCTGAAGGTTTGGACGAAATACATAAAGTTCAGCTTATCTTTAGTGAAGGGGATATAAAAGACGCCTTTAAACAATGTAAAAAATTACTCGATAAAATTGATAGTGGTTTGAAAACTAATCCAAAGATTTATAGTTCATCTTTACGAGAAAATGTTGCCAATTTACATGGACAGATTGAAATTGGATTACAAGATGGAGTTGAGAAGCTTGAATCCGATTATAAAGCCATTTTAGCCAAACTGAAAAAAAGTCTTGAATTTACTGAAATTATTGATTTACTGAGTAACTATGAAATTCGCGCTCAACGTTTGGGATTAAATACCTTAAAACAAGAATTACACGTCTTGAACCTCCAATGTCAACACAATCTATCCGTTGTAAGCAAGTGTAAAAAATTGGAGCGTAATTATGATTCAATCACGGAATTTCCTCAAACATTAAAATCTATTCAAGAAATTATGAATGTTTCCGCAGATGATAAACAATTATTTGAACAAGTTCAAATTGTACTGAAAACTCTTGATAAGAAAGTCAAACAAGGGAATAGCGAACGCGAAGGTCGAATGAATGACTCTCTTGAAACAATTATTAAAAAAGAGATCAACGTTCTTCATTTTAATGATGCTCGTAATTCGTTAGAACAATTGCTTGAAACAGCCAAAGGACTTGTTGTAAAATCAATAATTCCTGAAATTAATAAATATATTGAATTAACCACAAATCATCAACAATTGTTAGAAAGTGTAGAAGAAGCGAAAGGGTTTATTGAAATAGATAAAGTAATTGAAGCGAGAAATATGATGGATGGGTTGCAAACTGCAATTTCTCAATACAAAGGGATCATAATTAATCCAATGAGAGATTATATTGCTGCCACCGGTTCACAAATCCAAAATCAAATTGATACAGAAATTTCAACATTAAAAAGCTCAATCTCAAAAATCGTTGAAATAATTGAAGAAAAACAAGCAGAATCCATTTATGATGAGTTATTAGAGTGCAAAGAAAAAGCTATTTATCTGGAAATCGGAGATACTGTTGAAGAAATAGATGATTTAATTAAGCTCTGTCATCTTCAATTTGATCCCACTGAAAAAGATAAGAATCAAAAGAAAAAGAAAGAAAAACAGAAATTAACTGAAGTTAAAACGACGTTTGTAAAAGCAGATGATATTTCCGAAGAAATTACTGGCGATTCTCTTAATACGGCTACATCTATTACTTTCATGGTTCCTGCAGTTGAAGAAGATGAAGCAGAAATTTTACCTGAATTTAAAACAATGAAAGAAAAACGGGAATATAAACGAAAAATTATTAAAAGGAAAAGAGCTCGTATCCATAAACCGCCCGTTGTTAAACAAAATTTGAATAATCAAGCTCGTTCTTCATTGGTTCGCCAACAACTTCAACGTTATTCACAACAAATCAACCGACCAGTTAAAAGAACAAATATCGATCGATGTGAAAGTTGTGGGGCAAAACAACCAACGAATGAAGAAAAATTCTGTTTCTTTTGTGGTAAGACAATTTAAGGAAAATTTTGATGCGGAAACCTTGCTTTTTTCTCTAATTCTTTTATTTTTCATACCCTTTTTTTGCTTTAGGGCATATTTGCTATCCAAATTTAATCTAAAATCATTTCTGAATGAAAAATTTTCCTGGTAGGTATCTATGTTGCATTATGGGATTTATCGGGTTGAATACTCATTCGAATGGTAAAAATACATATTGAGATGAAAATATAATTAAAAAAAAATTAGATCATTTCTTTCTCCATTGTTTGCTCAATTGTTTCTGTTTTAGACACGAGATAATTTATAACAAGGATTGCAATTGATGATACAATGAGTAAACTGAAAATAGAAAGAAGATTTCCAATATCACAAAATATAGGAAGATTTGTACTAGAGGAAAATGTGCTGCCCATTATATTTTGAATAATTATTTGTCCAACCTTGATTAAAATCCAACTAAAACCTATTCCGATAATGGAACCAATTAAAAATGCAATTAAAAATACAATAAATGTTTCTGTTAATTCCATTTGAAAAATTTTTTTTCTGCCTATTCCCCTCGCAAGCAGAAGACCATTGAAATGTGAGTTTTCTCGATTTATTAAGATAATTGTTAGAGATAATTCTATGACTAACAAAAATCCAATAAGTGTGAAATTTAAATATTCCAATCCAAAAAATCCACTTGTACCGTATTGAATAGATAAAATAGCTTTTGATGTGTCATCCCAATCGGGGTCTGATATATCGTATCTTATATTCGAACAAAAAGCGGAATACTTCATGCGGAGATTATCATATTCTGTCTCTGATCCAACATCAAAATTGCTATTAAATGACAGTATTTGAATTATTTTTTTCCCATGAACTAAATTTTCCGATTGATTCAGATTTCCTATGTCCAATAATATTGAACTCTCAATAAAATCCGAGTTATTGTACAATCCTGGCACAAAATCTAAAACCCCAATAATCTCGATATGTAGTATTTGAGTTTGTAAGTCTGTTGTATTGTTATTGGAATATTTGTGATGAATTTCTACCTTATCTCCAATAATTGAATTGGAATCAATAAGAAATCGGCTTGAAACAAACGCTGGAAGCGAAGAATTGCTTGACATCATATTTTCTGAATACAATTCCTTAATATCATTTTTGAATTCGGGATAGGGAAGAGGTTTCTCATTTTTTTCTAAAATATTTAAATAATCGGTTGAATTCAAAATATAAGCGTTAAATGAATTTTCTATCATCCGATCGTTAAAATAATTATAACTTGTGCAATTAATATCTACAAAACATGTTGTTAAATCCTTAAAATATGGATTTGCGTCTGCATCTGAATAATTTAGAATTTGTTGTTCAAATGAATTAATTTGATCTAATGATGCAAACGATGGATTTTGCATTTCAACTCGAAAATCGGAGCCAATATACATGTTTCTTTCCAAAGTTTCATAACGAAATTGGGAATTGAATGTAATATTTGTTGTTATAAGGAGCGAGGCAAATATTGCCAGATAGGTAATAATCCCAGACCATTTTTTTTGTCGCACTAATTCTAATCCAACTATGTGATCGTACCTCTTTACAAATAATTTGGAAATTTGCTTTGATATCCGAGCAAATAGAGAAGGTCTTTGAATAACAACCAATCTCACTAATCCAGCAACAAAAAATGCCATCCCAAACAATGTAAGAAATTGAAAGGCTTGAAGAGAATAGGTCATTATATTAACTAAATCCACTAAACTATCTGAAGCTGTTGTAGAATACCTAATAACTATAAGTATGTTCAAAATTATTGGTATTATTCCAACTCCCATCAGTAAATAGGGTAAGAATTGTCGTTTTTTTTTCTCGTCTTCATAAAAATCGGAATAAACGACCTTCTTCTTGGTAGTTTTTTTCTTTATGTTATAGCGCTTAAAAAATTTTTTACTATCACTGTCATATTCATTTTTTTCTGTTAATTCTCTTTCTTTTTTTCCCAAAAATAATCTCTCATCATACTTAGCAGCTAAATCATCTTGAGATAGAGATGCAGCAATGTCAGCATATTTCGGTTTTCGTGCCTGAATTAATTTCGGAATAATTGCAATTCCATTCATTATTGTTCCAAGAATGAAAGACGAAAGTACATTATTCCATTCAAAATAAGGGGTTAGCAATACTTTCTCAGTATCAAAAAAAATCATTCCAATGAAATTTTCATAAGCAAAAAACGTAATAAATCCCCCAAGTAAACCTAATATCATACATATTAGTCCCTTAATAAACGCACTGATCACTATTTGCCATTTTATTGTCTTTAATGGAACACTCCGAAGTCGGAGAAGTAATAGTTCTTCATTAATTTGCTTTTTATTCGACGCCACAAAGTTTTGGGTGATAAGAATTGAAAAAAGGATTATTGGAATATTCAAAACTTGGATAATGAGATGGCTTTCCATCAAATCTAAATAGACTCTGTTCAATTGTAAAGCTAAATAATCAACAAAATTTACTTCAAAAGGCATACTAAGTGATGTGTTCCACGCTTGTTGGGCAATTATTGTTTTATCCTTATTTAATGTATTGAACTGAATATGATCTCTATTATAAGCTATTATGTATCCGCATCGTAAGTTATCATTCACGAGGTAATTTCTGTAGAAATCAGTCGCATTAATATTTTGATATAATAATTGGAATGGATGTGAAAATCCGGGTATTGAAAAATTTTTAGCCGAAAAAATCGCAGGAGTGTCCACTTCATCAATAAATTCCGGAAAACTTCGATTTGCGAGATAATCAAAATAAGTGTAACTATATTTGAGACGTTGGAGGCTAATTCGGTAATCTTCTTTAATCGGTAAGTAAGTTCCTACCAGTTTTACTGGAGGCGATTGAAAAGGTATTAAGTGTCCTACCGGTGGATTCAAATCATGAGTTCTTCCAACTAAGACTGTTATATTTGTAATATCTCCCACGTTCAAATTGAATTTCTTCGCGTAATTGTAATCCATTAATACTTCGTTTTCAGCTTCAGGGGTAGTTCCTGCAATAATTTTAAAATAATCATTAAATCGCTGGGAGTGATAAAAATCCTGCTCAAATAATGCAAATTGAACATTGGAACCATTTATTTTATTAACATAATCCAAAATACCAGAAGTGTCTTCCAATTTTAGATAATCCCAATATTGTGGAACGACATATCCTGCTCCCCATCCAAAAAGTCCGAATTTATATGTGCCATTTAAATCTAATGGACTATTGTTAATTGAATTTTTTATTTTGGTTTCTGAGTCATGAAAATATTGATAGTAATCCATTTTTGGAATTAATCCGCCATTGTCAAATTTTGGATAATAAGTAACCTCAAAATCTGTCATTGTAAAAAATGAATTCTCAAATTGATGCTTTTGAGCGGCTTTAAAGAAATAACTTAATCCCGTGACCATTGATAAAGAGAGGCTAATGCAAATGATAACGAGCCATTCATTTTTTAATTTTGATAAACTGTGTTTGAAGTAAAAACCAAAATATTTTGGAATTGTAATTTTCACCTGATTTAATTTATAAATTAAAATATTCATCTATTTCAAAAAAATGAAATTTTAACATTAATACTTAATTTATTTTTCTCGAGAGAATTATTAAATCTTTGGAATTTTTTTTCACTTAATTATTGTTTAGAATTCATATTCAAAATATGAAAATAATGAAACTAATTCCCTTTTTAGAAAAACAACTTTAAATTTTTACAAAGAAATTAGATAAAAAAATTTAAAAAATTATGCCTTGCTCTTTATTTTCACAACATTTGTTGGAAGTTGATTTTGATTTTTTTTATTTTTTTTGTTTAGAATTTGCGCCTGACTTGAAAACCATATAATTCCGATTATCATGCCAAAGGCAATTCCATTTGAAAGTTTTAAAAACAATTGTAAGGCTAAACCTATAGCTAAGCAATTAATTAATGCTAATTCACTCATTTTGTTTTGCAACCCATTCTTTCGTTTCATTCCAATCCATTTATTTGATAGAAGAAGTAGTTGAAGCAAGAAAATGGCACAAACCACTGGAAGAATTCCTCCAATTAATAAAGATAAATTTATGCTCGTTGGAAAGTGTACAGTGCTACTATAGAAAAATTCTGGATCTGTCAATACATAATTGAAAGTTAGTTTATGTTGTATCGTTCCATAGATCGTACCCACCAATCCTCCGACCAGTATTGCTAAAAATATCATTATTGAAGTTTCAATTATCACGATCTTTAGTAGATTTTTATCTTCAAATCCTGCTCTGAACAAATTCTGGATTTCCGTTTTTTCTTCTTCTAAAACACTTTGGATTGTAAATGCAGAATGAATTCCGATAAATACTCCTAACAAAACAATTATCAAAAACGTAAGTTTGTAAAATCCCCTCGAACCAAAATCGAAATAATGTATTTCTATTTGGAAATCGTCCCAATCTTGGTTATATGTCCAGATATTCAAAAAAGTAGCTTGATTTTCATAAACTGTTATAAGATTTGATTCGATCAATTCCCAGTCATTATTTGAAGAGATTTTTAGATCCATCAATTGAATTATGCTATTCCCAATTATATCATTATCAGAAACGGGAATCGATTTCAAGTCCAATATGACTCCCAGTTCATTAGTGTGAAAATCATTTGCATCATAAAATAGACCGGGCATCAGATCGAGAACTTCGATAAATTCTATTTGTAATTCCTGATAGTAATAAGAATCTGTGGAACTATTATAAATAGGGATTTTGATTTCCAATTGATCTCCAATATTTTTATTGAAACGGCTCAATGTTGTAGGGGAAACTATTGCTCCAATAACTTCATTTTCAGTATTAAAATTTTGAATTTCTGATATTTTGTTATTATAGTCGCTATATGGAACAGGTTTACCCATTTCCGTAATAATTTTCTCATATTTTTGAAGATCTAGTGTATAGATAGGCAAACTGACAGATACATTTACTCCTCCCACTGTCGTTTGGATTTGTGAACTTGAAGTGAAACAGGAAACGACCTCATTAACCAATTTTCGATTACTCACGCGAAAATTCGTTAGATTTTCTTCAAATTCTTGAATATTCTCCATTGAAGTAAAATTGTGAGTTGTGATTTCCAATCTCAAATCCGCTCCAACCAAATAATTGTTCATTGAAAATTCGTAGGTTTGAGTAGAAGAATAGTTAATATTGCTTGCAACTAATAATGCAATAAAAATACTAAGATAACTCGCAATTTCTCCCCATTGTTTCTTTTTTACTAAATTTGTTGATATGAACATATCCAAATCTTGTAAAAACACCCTCGAAATTCTTTTAGCGAGTTTACTGAATATTTTTGGTCTTTCTAAAAAGAATATTTTTCCTATTCCAGAAACGAGTTGTCCTAAACAGATGAAACAAAGTAATATTATGCCTGGAATTAATTGCTCAAGATTGTAAGTTAAATCAATTAAACTGTCTGGAAGGCTGATATTGTTTCCTAAAAATATAATAAATAGCAATATCAAAGGTAGCAAACCCACGCAGATCTGAAGAATTGATGTGGGTTTGATTCGATTGTTAAAGAAATCTCCTGCATTTTCTTCAAAAATTTCATTTTTCTTTTGTTTTTTCTTTCGTTTTTGTGTTTTTTTATGGTATTTCTTCTGGTTCTTATCGTGTTCTAAGTTTTGAGCAAATTTTTTTAGTTTTTCTCCTTCTTTCTCTTTTCCAAACAATTTATTTTCATCAAAATCAGATGATAAATCTTCAATTTTCATGGATGCAGCAATTTTAGATAAATCTTGTTTTTTTATTTTTTGAATTATTGAAATAGTCGCTGCGAAATT
Source organism: Candidatus Lokiarchaeum ossiferum (assembly GCA_025839675.1). GTDB lineage: Archaea > Asgardarchaeota > Lokiarchaeia > Sigyniarchaeales > Promethearchaeaceae > Lokiarchaeum > Lokiarchaeum ossiferum. The sequence goes on along the minus strand of CP104013.1, from coordinate 1,509,834 downwards.
TATTGCAAGACTAACCAAAAATGTGAGGAATAGATCGGATACTGTAATAAAGGGTAATATTTGTGCGTTTTGTCCAATAATTAGGACATTTCCCAAGATTTTTTTATATCCAAAAAAGAAAACACATCCAAAGGATGTGCCAATTATACTGGTAATAAAACTCCTTAGAAATGCACTATATTTAATCTGTGTATTCAAAATGGACTTTGAAATTCCTCTTCCTTGTAAAATCAAAATTTCTTCTTTTTGGTTATCATAATATCTGTTTAATTGTTTTTTACTAATCATTCCGGCAAAAATTATAAAGGGTAGATTAAAAATTTGAAATAAGTATTTTTCTAACCTTGATGAATTTGCTTGTTCTTGTAAAAATAATCCTAGATTATCATTAAACACAACTGCTAAAGGTAAATTTAAAGAAAAATCAAAGGCATGTTGCGAAATTATGGTTTTTTGGTGGCTTATCGTTTCAAATTTGATTGCCGCTCTATTAAAAAATAAGGAATAGCCAGATACAATATTTGTTGATCTTAAATATCTCGAAGCATCGGTATCGGCTGCAATCTGTGAAAAATGTTGTTGGACAGGATGATTTAGATCAGTTCCTGAGAAATTGTAGTAGGAAAATGTTCCAGGTGATTCAAAAGTGAAGTCATCTGATGGAACTACCTCATCTACATAATTTTGATAGGTATAGGAATATCTGAAATTCAAGTTGTTAAATCCAATTAAATTATCTTTTGGCAAATAAATGCCCGAAATTGTTATATTTTCCATAATAAATTCTTGATAATTGATATTTAAAGGTGTGCCCGGCCATATAGCCCCTATCATCGTTGTGATATTGGAGATTTCATTTACTCGTAAGTCGAATTTTCTTGCAAATTGGTAATCAACTAATATTTCATTGTCAGAATTTGGACTTTCTCCTTCGATTATGATGAAATAATCGTTAAATCGTTCAGATTTGTAGAAATCATCTTCTGCTAAAATGTATTGGAATCCGGTAGCATTTGTATCACTTAAGAAATTAAATCCAGAGTTATATCCTTTTGAGGTAAATCGACTGATATTTTTTACTGAAAAAAAAGCTTCACCATGAGTTATGGATGCAAAATTATAATATCCTGTGACATCCAGATCTGTAGAGGAAAATGCTTTTTCTACCCCTGGTTTTGTAATGTTTGAATATTCAGCAAAATTCAATGGGGAAATAAACTGCCCGTCAGCATTTTGTTGAGGTGCATGATAAATTGAAAAATCGCTTGACTGAGTAAAAGATTTTTCGAAATTATAGTTTTGAACCGATTCATAGAAAAATGAAAAGCCCGATATCATCGCTAAGGCAAAACTAACACAGATGATAATTGCTAAATTTTTTTTTTGGTCAGACCACGATTTTTTCCAATAAAAATCAATTTTTCGCATTTTTTTAACCCTACGGGGATAAATCTCCTACTTTCATTTTAAATTTCATGGAGACCAAGTGAAATTTGTTCATAAAAAATATGACTAGATTAAATTGAAATTTATAGCAACAATTTTGTATCATTTCCCGCTGTTGCAAAGATAAAATCGTTTAAATTACAAGAATACTATTAATTCACATTATGTCAAAGAAAAACTATCCTTTATCAAATCAACTTATTGAAGGATTTCTCTACAAATTTTTAACAGATTGGAAAAATACGGATGAAATCTTTTCTGCTATTTTAGATAATTTTGGATCAGAGATGTGTGTTCCATCCGAATTGTCCAAAAATGGAGAAATCAAATACATCCATAAGACAAAAAGCTTATTATTGCGGGGATGCAAGAACGGAATCTATTCATGTGATAAAAATCAAACAAAATTTAAAAAAAATGAGTAAAAATACTATTGATTTTTTAAATAAAAGAACAGTTTCTTTTATAGTAAAAACCAGAGAATTCCACCTAAAGCGATAAGGAATATCCCCACAAATTGCCAAAATGCTCGCTTATAATTTCCAAAGGATTTTCCTGACCCATCCAATAGTTTAATTTTATGAACTTGGATATAAGGACTTGGATTTCTGCGATACCATCCGGTAATTTCCACATCTTTCCCTTTTAATTTTTCCGCTTTGAAGATTCCAAACAATGTGTTGATAAACCCTATTCCAAAATCATAATCAATGAACATGATTCCTTTTTCATCCCTTACTACAACATCCTCCGACCAAAAAAGTCCTGGTACTCCCCTTCCTATAACAAAACCTTTTGTAATTGTTGGAACAGGTCGAATTGGGCTCACTTTAATTGTTCCAATTAAATCAACAATTTTATGTTCTTTAAAACCACTTTTATATTTAAATGCATTCTGAATTAGTTGGAAAATTCCTGCTAACACCAAACTAAAGACCATAAAAGACCAATATCCATTAAAGAGGGGGGAAAAGGTTGTGATATCAAAATTGGCTATGAATAAGATACCTCCTACGATTAACCATGTCCAGAAGATCAATTTAGGCATGATGTAAATTAATAATTCACCGAAAAATTCATCCAATGCAGATTTTCCCATTTGTTTTTCAAATTCAACCTTTGCCTGAGAAAGATCTACCTTTGGCGGCTTTTTAAATTCTTTAAAACTCATATAGCTCAATTGTTTTATTCGTTTTGCAGGAAGTGGGTGGGTTGAAGTGATTTCAGCAAACTTTGCCCATGGTTGATATAAATCCCAAGCACAGGCGCGTGCAAGTAGGGTATTATCTATCTTTCCGCTACCATTTGTGGCGGAATAGGCTAAATTTTTCGCAGAATTTTTGTCAAAAATTCCAAGGGCTTTCACATATTGATTTTTGTCATTAAATGTTTTTTGTCCTTTTTCCGGTTCTTGCAAAATTCCATAGGCTATTTTGACCAAAGCGGTCGCTAAGGAATTGGGATCCGCTGTTTCTTTTCCTGAAAATTCATCGGCATAATATTCTCGTAATCGACTTATGAATAATGACAGAAAATATCCTACGATATACATGATATAACTGACTATGGCTAATCCGATTTTAATAAGCAGAATATATTGCGCATACTTGTTGTCATCAGATGATCCTCTAGATGGTTTAACACTGGTAAATCGTCTATATCGATAGGAATTAGTCAACAATCGAAAAATGGTGTAAAACATTACCGGAATGGCACTAACAAATGTCATTACAATAAAATCATTGTGTTCAATATGCCCTAGTTCATGAGCTACGACTGCTCGTTGCTCTTCTGCATTTAATAACTCTAAAATGCCATCCGTAATTACTAAACGGGCTGAATTGCGAGTCCATCCATATGTAAATGCATTGGGTGTTCCCCCATGAATAACACCAAATTTAGGCAATTTGAAATTATACTTTTGACAAACATTTTGGATTAATTGGGCGATATGGGGATCATTTTGTTCCAGTCGATTATAATCTACCCACTCAATGCGATATATCCATCCTATAATTAAAGGAGATATCAAGTATTGAAAGAAGATTCCTATACAACTTAAGATAGCAATCATAAGTGGGGAAAAGATATAAATATCATCTGGGAGAAAAAAATCTACTGCAAGTATTAAAACAAATAGCATCCCATACAACAATCCAATTGTTAGGGTAGATCGAAATTTGTATCCCATTTTTTATCATACTAAAATTAAATCGCTTTGAATAAATATCATTCGGTTGATGGAAAATTATGAAAAAAAATCACAAAATCAAATCGTTTGGGTTAAAATCTGTTTTAGATTCGTTTTAAAAAGCCAAAACTGGTAATTGATACACCAATGGACAAAACTAAATATGTTAGAACATCTAAAATTACTCCTGATGCAAACTGACTCCCAGCATTAATAAATAGAGATAAAATACAAATTCCTAAACCACAAGCAAAAATGATCATTTTTTTCCTTCTAGCTCCATCAGTTTTTCTAATACCATGTCGAATTAAGTAAATTATGCTCCGGAACATAAAATAGAGCATTAAACTTGCTATAACTAGTAGCGCATAAAGACTTAAATGAACATTAATATTGCCTCCCAGTTCATCGGGTGCTTCAAAGGTGATAAATCGATCTGCAAAAATAATGAAAACAATTCCAATTGTTCCAACAAGGAATGCATAAATTAACCATTCTTTATGCTTTTTAAACCAAACTGCTGAATTCACCATGCACTGCATTGCAAAATAAATCAACATGGTTCCAATTAAAACACAAACCATTCCAATCGGTAACAAAATCAATGTTAGAGCTTCATTGGCCAAAATATCATATATAAAAATGCAAAAGGTATAAATCCCCATTAATCCTGTGGCTGAAGCCATAAATTGATTTCCTAAATATTTTGAATCTTTCTTTAAAATGAACACAGAACTTGTTAATCCTGCAAGCGTTGTCATAATATGAAAAATATAGGTAATACTAAAACTTACCATGATTTAAAACTCCGTTTTTGCATTGTAATATTTATCCAATTGATTTTCAAGGAAATATTCTTTTATTGCTAATATTCCGATACCTTGGTTTAATTCTTCATTCTCTATATCTTTTCGTTTTGTATTTGGTTGAATCCGGAGGAACTTGGCTTCCCCAATCTTTCTCCCATCATATGTTGAAGTGCTAAAGAGTGATATGAGACGTTTATCCCATAATAAACTGTAACCGTTTGAGAATTTTTCATGCCCTCGAATTAAAATATCAAATTGATTAAGTTCCATAAAATCATTAAAAGCTTGATAACTAAACCTCGGTCTTCCTGTTCGTGGGGTGGGGGCAACTCCGGTTGTTAAATTTATTGGGTCTGGATCCGCCCATAGAATCGTTTGGGAAAACACATCCATATCAAAATGTTCTGTTTGAAAACAATTTAGATTACTCCCTCCTTGTTCGAGTTTAATTGGTTTATAATCCTTTGTATCGAAGGGAATACCTCCGTGGACTGCAAGTATTTTTTTTTCCCCAATTTGAGTTCTAAATCCTAATGGAAGATGGCTAAAAAATTGATTTACTTGATCCCAAATTGGATTAAAGTAATCTTTCGACCCTGCTTTTTCGTAGAGATGTTGCGAGAAGCCATATCTGCTGCACACAGATGCATCTTCGTGGTTTCCCCTGAGTAAAAATACATTATTTGGAAATAAAATCCAAAATGCAACAATAAATGCTAAATTTTGTAGATCAAAGGGATTTCGATCAACGTAATCACCTAACCATATTATCTTTATATTCGGATTTACTTGAAATACTCGAATAAAATAATCTATCATTAGATACGTATCATCAAAACTGCCATGTGTGTCCCCGATGAAGTAATAATTCCAGTCTGGAGTATGTGTATCGTGAATTATTTTTGAGTAGGAGCCATTATTGTACCTATGATCTAACATGATTTTTGCTGTGGAAAGAAGTGCGCTATAGTTTTCTAATAAATCGTGAGGTTCCGCCTTAAAAAACTCGGTACCCTTTGCAAAATATCGAAAGAACCACTGGAATACATATTCAGGAACTTCTTGCTTTGCTAAGGAATATAATAAGTCTCGCAAATGATTTTCTTCGGAAAATTCATTATTTGTACTCATTGGGATTCCTCCTTTGCATAAATTTTGAATTCTATCCGATATGTTATTCCATCTGGTGCCAGAAAAGGGACTTCGATTCGAGTAGTTCCGAGATTTGCCTCTGAAAGCTGTATACTGACGTTATCTAATCCCTTTATACTAATATTATCATACACTTGTTGATTCGTGGTTGTTAATTGACATATAAAAGATCCCAATTTCGAATGAAAATCTCGAATGAATGCATATCCCTCATTGATAAAGATCTCAAACATGAATTTATCCCCTTCAATAGGTATTAAAGCATTATATAGATGTCCATCCATCGAATGTTCGGTCCCCGCAGCAATGATTTCGTCCCTACCTAATTGTACGATTTGTCCTTCTGGCAACGGGATAAAACATTCGTTATAATCACAATAAAGGAAATATTGTTTTTGTTTTGTTTTTGCCAAGTTGGGATTTTCAATCGTTTCAGAAGAATTATATAAATAATTTAATGCATCATAAACCTTGACCATGTTTTCCATTCGATCGGCAGGTTCGTATTGAGTCATAAATTCTACCAATCTTGAAAAGTCAGAAGGCAAATCTGGATTGAAATCACCAGGATGAAGTACAAAATCTTCGTTTGTTGCAGCGGCTCCTGCATAATGTCCTCCACTGAAGATATAAAACATAATATGTCCCAACATATAAATGTCGGTTGCAGCTATCGGTTCAAATCCTGCCATTACTTCGGGAGGGGTTCCTCTATTTCGAATTCCTGTTGCTTCTGGTGCGGAAGATATATAATAAGGTTTTCGGGGTTGAAACATATTATTAACTCCCACATTTTTAGCAACACCCCAATCAATTATAACGGGTTTGACTTCTTCATCAGAATATCTGCTTTTTTTAACTATCATGATGTTTTGGACAGTCAAATCTCGATGAACAATTCCTTTTTGGTGGACAAAGTACATATGTCGAGCAATTGGCATTAAAACATCCTTGATTATGATTCTGAGTTCTTTTACGCTTAAATTTTTTAGATCTTTAAATTTATTATTATACCATGAGTCAAAAACAGTTCCTTCGATGTATTCCAAAAAGATGTAATATTCGGGATTTCTAAAATTCTCGAGTTTTAAGGATCCGATAAAATGCATAGTTGCTTCGGGTGAATCGCTTTGAATTTTAGTAATTGTTGCTTCTCGGGTCCAGTATTTCTCACAAAAATTATTTCCTGACTCTGGATCATGAAATCTACTATAATAAAATTCTTTAATTGCAACTTTCTTGTTTGTGGTTAGATTTCGGGCACTCCAAACAGAACCCATTCCTCCCGTACCCAATTTTGTCGTTATTTCATAAAAATCATCTTTTAACCTAAGATTATCTCCCTCCTTAATCCCAGGGTGATCTTTTTCTGCAGGTCCTGCAGATTTCTCAAGTTTCTTTAAATCTTTCTCTTTTTGGGGGAATGGAGAAAATTGATCCTTCTTGATAATTGGATGAGATTCAGGCACATTTTGAGTTTCTTTTGGTTTTGGGAAAGGTAATCCTGTATCTTCACTCGATTTACTCGGTAAAGTTCTCCGGGTAGGTACCGAAGGTTGCACTGCTGAAGAATTTTGTTTCTTTCTCGAAACAAATGCATTTTCAGGGCTAGTTTCTTTCACAATTTGTTGCTTCTTTCTTCTTCCTAGTTCAATTACTTTTATAAGTCCATGACAAGTCGTTGATTGGCATTGAAGAGGTTCCTGACCGTGGAGTTGATTAAATGCACTTTTATTTTGAGTTAACCCACATTTTCTGCATCTAAGTATGAACCGCCCTTCCATTTTTTGAAAATTCGTATCATTACACTTGCTGCATTTAATAGGATTATCATTTTCAAAGATATATAGACTATTGCACTTAGTACATTTAAAATAGTGTTTTGGATTTGAAGACATCAGCTAATTTATATTTGCCCTTAATTGCTAAAAAAATTTGCATCCATCATAAAAAAAAACTCAAATACTAGAAAAACAGAGTACTCACTATGAGCGAAATTAATAATCTCAAATCAGCAGACAAAACTCCCAATTCCCTTAATCATGATACTTTTGTAAAATTTATGGCAAGTAATTCACCTTCTGCTCTTATTAATGATCACAACGCTCCCCTTGCTGAAATGGTTCACCCTTTGACATACTCTATGGATTTTAAAAAACATCCTGATATGCTCGCTATTCCTGTTGCATATTCGTTTCAAAGAAATTTTTACAAATTATTTAAGGAATTGAAAAAACTTCCCTATTAGTTTCTTTACTTCCAAATTGAAAATTTCTTTTGCGTCTACCTAAGTTTTTGAATTTGACATTTACTTTCTAAGTTAGTGATGTCCGTTTGATTAATGCATCCTGGACCAATCTGCAAAGTATTCGCAGCTCCACAAATCGTTGCAATTCTTAAGATTGCTTTCATTTCATATTTATTGATCAAACCAGAGATTAGTCCTCCTAAAAATGCATCTCCGCATCCAATGGTATATGCGGATTTTTCTAAGGTTACTTTTCCGTAATATGCTTCTTTTCTATTAAAAATTAGAGCCCCATATTTTCCTAATGTTAGGACATTGAATTTTGATTTGTACTCGTTTAATTCGGAACATAAATCAAGTAAAGTGTATAATTCCTCTTCGGTTGGTTGATGGTCAAAATCCTCTTTGGTACATAGTTTTTTATTAACAATAATGGCCATCTCTTGTAAATTTGCCTTGATGATATATGGGTTGTACATTTTCATTAATTTCAATCGTTCACCGCTGGAGTCAATAATCAATTTTGCATTTTTATTTCGAATAATTTCACTTGGTTCTAAAAAATATTCAGAAGGTGTGCCAGGGGGTAATGATCCGCTGAAAACTACAATATCATTTTTTTGTATCATGATTCGAAGAAACGAATTGATTTCTGAAAGATTTTTAGCAGTGACATCAAATCCAGAAAATCGTAAATGCGTTGAAGCATCGTTGATTGAATCGATTAATGTCATATTAGTTCTCGTTTTACCTTCAACTGCAATCAAAGTGTGATTTATCTCTTTTGATTCCAAGAAATTTTTATATAATTTTATATCAAGCTGACCTATTAGAGCTACTATATGTGTCGATATATGCAATTCCTTCAAAGTTAGTGCAACACTTATTGCCTTACCTACTGGAAACACTTGTGGGTTGGGTAATTGATAGGTTCCTCCTAATTTAAAGTTTTGAATTTCTATAATCTTATCAATTGAAGGATTTAGTAAAATACAGTAGATCATAAATATTGATAAGCTCGAATTGTAAAAAAAATAAACCTTCTAATATCCCTTCAAATAAATAATAATTGAATCGACATGGAATTAAAATTTCTTGGAACCAGCGGGGCGACTCCCACGATGGATCGAAATCTACCTGCTATAGCAATGAGACTTGACAGTGGTGAAATAATCTTATTTGATGCTGGAGAAGATGTTCAAAGACGGTTTGAAGCCGCAAAATTAAAATTTAATGTACCCACAACTATTTTGATCTCCCATCTGCATGGTGATCATGTTATTGGATTGCCTGGGTTATTATTTAATTTTCATCTTAATGGTCGAACTGCTCCTTTGACCATCATTGGACCGCAAGGCCTTGCAGCTTATTTACTATTTCATTTTCAATTAATCGGTCTAAAAGCGCAATCTTATTCTCTTTCGCTAATAGAAGTTCAGTTTCCAAAAGATGATACACCTAAAGGGGGGATGGACACTATTCAATACCGGAATTTCTTAACATCTGCATATGAGCGAGCCTTTGTCCAAATTTCAGGAAAAATCATTAAAATTGCAGATGCATATGTAATTAAAACGTATTGGATGAAACATAGTATGCCTACATTGGGATATAGGTATGAAGAAAAGCCACATGATGGAAAATTTAATCCTGAACGGGCCAAAGAATTAAATATTCGACCTGGGATTCTATGGAAGCGAATGCAAAAAGGTGAAACGATCAAAATTAATGGAGACACTGAAATCAATCCTATTTTGGAAGGTATCGTCACTGAAAAACGACCTGGATATATCGTGGCATATAGTGGTGATACAATGATGTGTCCCAATTTGGTGACTCTTGCTAAAAATGCAGATTATTTCATTTGCGAATCTACCTATATCATTGAAGATGAAAAATTGGCCATTGAAAAACTTCATATGTCAACGAAAATGGCTGCAACAGTTGCTCGGGATGCTAATGTGGGTCATTTATTTTTAGTTCATTTTTCGGGGCGTTATCGCGATGTTATGATCCTTGAAGAAGAAGCTAGAAGATTCTTTCAAGATACAACTGCAGCTGTGGATTTGATGAATATAGAAATAAAACCAAAGAAATAGTTCTTTTCATATTAATAAGCGCATTTTCACTTCAAAATTTTTTTGCTATACAAAAGTTTATACCATCAATTGCTTTGATTCTTTTTTGTATTAAAAATGCATGTGATTTTCATAATTCTTATTCTCTTTCTAATCTATAGTATTCCCGCATTTCTTGCTCTAATATTCTCAAAAGAAATCCAAATAACTCTTTATTATGTTACTCTTGGGGTTCTTTTCTGTTTAACCCAACTTTTTAATACATTGTATAATATTCAAATAAGCTCTCACTTTTCTTTGAACGGAGGAGATATTTCTTATAGTGCTTTACTATTTACCGCAGTTTTCTTGTTTCTTACTCAACCTGAACCAAAAATTGTTCGTAATTTAATTTACACTTTCTTTATTCTTAGTCTGTTTCTTGTATTACTGTTCTATTTCATAAAATTCATCATTTCTACTGAAATTGTAATTAATATTTTAGACGTTCCATTAGAATTTCTTGAATTTTCTTATATCTCTATGATATTTTCATTTATATTATTTTCTAGCGAGATTTTTCTTCTTTTATTTTTATTTAAAAAAGTGATCCCTCTAATTCAAAAGAAAATTCTTAGTAATCTTGTTATCACCTCAATCTATATTATTATCTTAATTTTGGATGGAATATTATATCCAATTGGAATAAACATCTTATTTGCTGGCGAATTTTTTTCTGTATTAAATGGTATTGTTGCAAAATCCATTTTTGGAATCGGATTTGGACTCAATATATTTATATTCTTAACCTTTTTTCCAACGAAAAAATTCGAATTTACTGCAGTAGAAACACCCTTTAAACTGTATTTATTGCCACCGAAGAAAAAAATCCTTGTCAATCAATTACAGAATGCGCAAAATGAGATCAACACTTTGCGCAATATTCTACCGATTTGTTCAACATGTAAAAAAGTGCGCAGTGATGATGGTTATTGGAATCAAGTCGAAGATTATCTATTGGTGCATAATGATTTGCGATTTTCACATGGATTATGTCCAGATTGCATGGCCAAATTAGTTGACGAATTTGAATTGGATTAGTTCTCACTATTTTTAAAAAATCCAAATTCTCATTGTTGCTATAATTACAAAATTAAATCTTATTTTATTGCAAAATCTGAGTAGTAAATGAATTCGATTAAATGAAAATGTGAAAAAAAAATATTCTTCTTCTAAATAGCTTTTAATATCCGCCAGCAATTTTTGGGAGGATTGTAATTTCAGATCCTTCTTCGATCTTATCGTCTAAATCTACTTTTTTACCATCCGCTAAAATTGCGAAGAACTTTGATTCCAATTTTAACTCTTTCAATAAATCTGCCACATTACGTGTAGTATTAACACGATAGGTCTTTAATGTACCCGTAGTTGATATTTCTTGTAAAGATTGCATTTTAATTTCACCTAATTTTAGTATCTACTAAGTAGTAGAATAAAAAAATGAAGTTAAAAACTTTTTCCCTAAGAAAAATACTATAAAAATTAAGTTCATTTTTTTTTATCAATCCCATAAGCTTTTTCAAAAACATTGCATTGCCATAAGTAAGATTTTTTTTTAAATTTGTAGATGTAAAAATAAAATGCTGAATATCATGAAAGAAGAGCATCAATATAATAACCAAGATGAATTTATTACTTATACTAAGCTTGCTCTTGATGAGATACAGCAATCAGAATCCAAATCTGAACGGGATATAAAACTATATGATCTAATGGCCTATCTTATCTCTTCATCAAATGATATTGCTCAAGATGGAGATTATTATGAAGCAGCTGGTCGTTTATATAGTGCTGCATATTATTTAGAGGAGTTTTATGTAAAAAATGCCCGTAAAATTTATATTAAGAGCATAAAGTTTTATGATAATTATTTTCACCAAGTAGTTATTAAAGGTGGAGTTAAAGAAGCTGCTAATGTTGCTTTAAAAATTGCGAATATCTATCGAAATAAGCTAAAAGATAGGAATAATGAAGAAAATTATATACGAAAAGCGATTGGTTTGATTTCGAATCAAATCATAATCCTACAAAATGTTGGCTCCCCTCGAGACTTATGCGGTAGATATCTGACTCTTTCAATTCTTTTTACTCAGTTAAAGGATTGGTCAAATGTTGTTATCTCAGCACAATCTGCTATTGAGGTTGGGAAACTCATTTCTGATTATTCCATCATTTCAAATGCTTATCACACCATAGCTGATGCTTATGAAAAACTCCATGGAGTTTCAAAATCTCATGAAATTTTACTGGAAGCAATAAGTTATTTTATTGATGTTGCAGAATTTCATGAAGTACAATCCCAAAATTTGCATCTTTCTCAATTATACCAGATAATTAAAACCTTATATAAAAAATTGAATGATTTTCCTCATTTTCAGCAATATTCCAGAAAAGAAGCTGGCGTATATATTAATTTAGCAAAATCTGGCATTAAAGGTAATATTAGCAAGAATCAAATTGGTTCTTATTATCGAGGTGCCGGTCTATGTTATAGAGAGACTTTAAATAATTATCTTGATAGCGCTAGTTGTTTTTTCATTGCTGGAAATTACTATCACAAAGCAAAAAAAAATCTTTCCGCCGCCACTAATTATGAAGATGCTGCTCGAATGTTTGAATATTTAAAAAATTATAGGAAAGCGCAAGAATTATTTCAAAAAGCGGGAAAATTTTATTATAAAGCGGGAAATTCAAAAAGCTCCATTATTAATTATATCGCAGCTTACCAAATGTGTGAAATTGGTAAGTTTAAATGCAACGATTTATTGCATCTCTTACTTAAAGTTCTTGAAATGCAGATAGAAGTTGATCAATCTGACCAAAATTACTTTTCCGCCGCTTCTCTCTCGCTTGAAAAACTTAATTATATGCACAAACTCAATTTACTCAGTAAAAAGGAATTAGATGACAATTTCAGGGAAATACTATCCTTTTATTTGCAGATATTTCATAACTTTGATAAAATTGCAGCTTTTAACATGAAGGGTTATATTCTTGTTTTAATTTGTGTTTTATCTCATGTTCTAGATCAAAAAGAATTAAGAGATGAAGTGAAGACCAAATTAGTTGGCATGACGGATCAAATTGAATTTAAATTTGTAGATTTTGCTTCATTATTTATTCAAATATATCCAAATTCATTCAAATCTAATTTGATTTTAATGCAAAGTAAGTTTTCTACTATTTTAACTGATGATGATTTCTCAGAATTGCGCGCATTAGTCGAAATACTTTCAAAAGTACAATCGTTTTAGGGAAATTTTCATTTATAATATTTGTGTCCCAAAAATTTGTCGACGATTTAAGCGATGATTATAAAAAAAAAACCTTTGAATTTCTAAAATTCCATTATGGAGTTGTTAAAAGAACTGGCATGCCCTATGCACGAGAATTTGCTACGATCGATTTTTTAACAGATTCTGCAACAATAGGTTTTAATTATGAAGGTGCTGAAAAATACCTTAATTTGCTCCAAGATAACAATATTTTGGATTATGATCAACATGGAGCTTTTCCTGGAACCAGAATTACAAAAAAAGGGGAAAGTGTTTTAAAAATCTTGGCAGAAGAATTTGATCCTTCAATGTTGAATATATTTACTGATTCAAAATCTTCTCCCACAAAATCCCGTGATTCTTCGGAATCTAAAGAAAAATATGTACAAAAGCCCCCTCAAATGCATGTTTGGGGAAAAACCCAAGATCTCTCCCAACATCCCATTTTAAAAGAATTGAATATCACAGAAGATTTAATCTATCGGTTTCTCAAATTTCAAATTGGCGTGATCAGAAGAACTGGTGTGCCTTATTTGCGAGAGTTAGTCGCAGAAGATTTTCTGGGTGATATGGAACATCTTTCATTTAAACAAACATCTGAATTTCTTGAGGTTTTAATAAAAGATGGTTACAATGAATATGATCAATGGGGTGCGTTCCCTGGGACTGGTATCACTAAGAAGGGAAGGGAATACTTTGAATTTTTGGCCAAAAAATTAGGAAAAGAACTGTCCTAACTACATTTTTCCTTTTTTTTAGTGTTCCTTCTTCAATTTTATCCAGAAAATCATATATATTAATATAGGTTTATTTAGTTAGAAAAAATGGTGACTGATGAGATAAAAACAGAAATTAAATCGATTTTTGATCAATTCAAGGTTTTTGGAACTTTTAACAGAGCAATTCCCTTCGGAAATGGCCACATTAACAGTACTTTTCTCATAAAAACTAAAGAAAAAACGTCACCAGATTATATCCTACAAAAAATAAATAATCATGTTTTCACAAATCCCCCGAAACTGCAAGAAAATTTAGTGCAAATAACACAATACATGGAGAAAATGGATGGGATAATAAATAAGTCTAGCCCTATCGTGAATCTGAAAGTTTTTCCAACTCATGAAGGAAAGTATTGGTTTCAAGATGCTCATAGTGAATATTGGCGAATTTTCAATTTTATTGATAATGCAAATTCCCACGATCTCGTGAAAAATTCCACTCAAGCTTTGGAAGCGGGTAAAATCATCGCACTATTTCAAAAATCTCTTGTTAATTTTCCTATTTCAAAGATAAATGATACAATTCCTAATTTTCATAATCTTGAATCGCGCTTGGCGATTTATGACCGAATAGTGCAAGCGAATTCATCTGATCGAAACAAATACGCTAAGGAAGAAATATTATTTGTACAGGAATATCGTAATAAATTAATTCAAATTCATACCGCTGCAAAATCGAGGGAAATACCGTTTCGGTTGACTCATAATGACACGAAATTTAATAATATCTTGCTGAATGAAAAAGACCAAGCTATTTCTATTATTGATTTAGATACAGTTATGCCGGGGTTGGTTCATTACGATTTTGGAGATGCACTTCGCATTATTGCCAGCACCGCAAAAGAAGATGAAAAAAATGTGGATTTGATCCAAATCAATTCAATCTTCTTAGAATCATTTATTCGGGGATATATTGACAATGCTAAGGATTTTTTAACTCCTAAGGAAATTTCCTTGTTGCCTGATGCACCCGCTATGATGGCATTCATGATTGGTCTTCGTTTCTTGTCTGACTATCTAGATGGTGATTGTTATTTCAAAACTCAGTTTGAATCTCATAATTTACAGAGAGCCAAAGCGCAATTTGCTTTAGTTGTCAAGTTTATCAGTTATATCCCCGAAATGACACAATTTATTCAAAACCTCTTGTGAATTCGAGAACAAGATCTTGAAGTTCCATACATTTGATTTTTTCCACTCAATATGTAAAGAAATAAAAGGAAAAAAATTAAAGCCAAGATTCTTGTTCAGAATCTAGGTCTGTGGCATCAATGCCTTTCATAATTGCAATTTCCTTCTTAAGAAGGAGGTAGAGATTTCGGGCATTTATTGGTTTATGCACAAAAAGATCACAATTTAGCCAATTCCGTTCTTCACGTGTGTGAGCATCGATGTAAATACCGAATCGGGTATGAGCAGCACTTAATCCGATAACAAATATTTTCTCTAAATTTTTATTTCGCTTGATTCTATAACAGAATTTGAAAGCTTCATCATAGTTTTCGTCCATATCCAATACAACGATTTCCACGCTTTGAGATCCGAGAATTTGATATGCTTCTTCTATGCTGGGACAGTGATATAAACTAAATCCTTTTTCTTCAAATACGTTGGTGAAACGGGATACAAACTGTCCTTCTTCAAAATGTACAAGCAATATTGCGTTGTGTGTCGCTTCTATTTCCATTTTATTCTTGGCCTCCTACTTTTCGGTTATAATATTTTGTATGAAGTAAATGATGTGCTTCATGACTACCTAATTCTTTCAAGAAATTTGAATAGAGTCTTTGAACTGCAGTATTCTCATGCGAAAATCGAATTGAATAATTATCATCTAATGAATATAATGCTTTTGCTCGCTGTTCTAATACTTCTCTATCCAATCCTCGGGGTTGGCCTCCACCATTGATACATCCTCCTGGACACGCCATGATTTCAATGAATTGGTAATTGTTTGGATTTCCTTCTCGTAATTCATCACAAATTTTTCGTGCGTTGGCAAGACCACTAACGGCAACACAACTGAGTTTGATTTCGGGTGTAATCTCAATTATGGCTTTCTTTATGGAATCCATTCCGCGAACCGCTTCAAATTCCACATGTTCGACATTTTTATTATTTACTAACCAATATCCAGTTCTTAATGCTGCTTCCATGACTCCACCTGAAGCACCAAAGATTTTTCCAGCACCGGTGGATTCACCCAAAGGATCATCGTAGTCAGAATCAGGTAATTTTGCAAGATCTATTCCGAAACGTTTAATGGATCTCACAAGTTCTCGGGTGGTCAAAACTGCATCGGTATTTGGCAATCCATCATTAACTAAATCTGTTCTATCCCGTTCAAATTTTTTAGCCATACATGGCATAATTGCTACTTGGAAAATTTTCTTTGGATCCGCATTTGTGTTATTTGCCCAGAAACTTTTAATAATGGCGCCTTGCATGGACATCGGTGATTTACAAGTGCTCATATGTGGAATTAAATCTGGAAATTCTTGTTCCATGAATTTGATCCATGCCGGACAGCAAGTGGAGATCATTGGTAGTGTTTTATTACTCGTTATCCGTTTCACTAATTCATTCCCTTCTTCCATAATTGTTAAATCCGCTCCAAATACGGTATCAAATACCGCATCAAAGCCCATACGTTTCAAAGCGGTCACCAGTTTTCCAGAAACATCCGTTCCTGGAGCAAAACCAAATTCCTCTCCAATTGTCGCACTAATCGAAGGTGCTACTTGAACCGTTGTAATTACATCTGGATTTAAAAGGTTATCTCTTACTTCACTCTGAATACTACGTTCGATCAAAGCTCCAGTTGGGCAAACTCGAACACATTGACCACATAACACACATGATGATTCATGAATTGTTCTATCAAATGCACTAGTGACGATTGATTCAAATCCACGTTTTGTCAGATCAATTGCATGGACTGATTGTATTTCATCACATACTTTTACACAGCGTTGGCATAAAATACACTTGTTAGGATCACGAACTAAGGCCATACTGGTTTGATCTAATGGATTGATCCGTTTAGAACCTTGGAACTGATGGTCACGAATTTCGTAAATTTCTGCAAGTTCTTGTAATTCACAATCTCCATTTCGCACACAATATAGGCAATCCATGGGATGATTTGCAATTAACAATTCGACAATCGTTTTCCGAATTAATTGAATTCGAGGTGTGTTTGTTTTAATTATCATTCCATCACTTACTGCTGTACTACATGCAGGAACAGGTCTTGGGATTCCTTCTACTTCAACCACACACATTCGACATGAGCCAGTTGGAGTCACCTCTTTCAGATAGCATAAGACGGGAATGTAGATTCCTTGCTCTCTTGCAACTTCTAAGATTGTTTTAGTTTTTTCAAGGACAATGGTTTGTCCATCTATAGTAATTGTTTTTGTTGCCATTTTTTCCACCTCTTACTCCAAGAACACTGCATCGAATTTGCAATTCGACTGGCAGAGTCCGCATTTTACACATTTGTCTTCAACTATGTAGTGTGGTTGTTTCTTTTCTCCTAAGATTGCATCATTAGGGCAATTAAGCTTACAAAGGCCGCATCCAACACATTTTTCAACATTAATTTTAAATTCAAGTAATCCCAAACAATATTTCGCGGGGCATGTATTTTCATACAGATGTGCTTCATATTCATCGCGGAAATATCGCAATGTCGATAATACGGGATTGGGGGCTGTCATACCGAGCCCACAAAGGGATGTATCTTGAATCACATGGGATAATCTTTCTAATGACATCATGGATTTCATTCGATCCACAACTTCCTTATCATTTTTTGGTTTAATGACCAATTTTTCTAAGGTTTCCAGCATTCGTCGCGTTCCTTCACGGCAAGGGATGCATTTACCACAGCTCTCTTCTTGAATGAAATTCATGAAAAAGCGTGCTGTATCAACCATACAAGTAGATTCATCCATAATGACTAAACCACCAGATCCCATGATTGCACCAGTTTCTTTTAGTTTTTCATAATCAATGGGTGTATTGATGAGTGATTTTGGGATACATCCTCCTGATGGTCCCCCAATTTGGGCTGCCTTGAATTTTTTGTTGTTTGGAATGCCTCCCCCGATTTTAACAATATCTTTAATTGTTACTCCCATGGGAACTTCCACTAATCCTGCATATTGAATTTTTCCTGTTAAAGCAAAAACTTTTGTACCTTTTGAGCCTTCAGTACCCCAACTTGCAAAAGTTTTACCTCCAATATTAATAATTTTTGCTAATTGAGCAATTGTTTCAACATTATTTACTACTGTGGGGCGATCCCATAATCCAGAAACGGCTGGATATGGTGGTTTAATGCGTGGACTTCCTCTTTTTCCTTCGATTGACTCGATTAATGCTGTTTCTTCACCGCATACAAAAGCACCTGCACCTTTTTTAATTTCGATGTCAAAGGAGAAGTCTGACCCCAAAATATTAGTTCCAAGGAGTCCTTTTTCCCGTGCGGTGTGCATTGCTTTAGATAGATTGCGAATGGCTAAAGGATATTCTGCTCGACAATAAATAAATCCTTTTTGGGCACCGATAGCATAACCCATGAGAGTCATCCCCTCAATGGCAGAATATGGATCAGATTCTAACACAGCTCTATCCATAAAAGCACCTGGATCACCTTCATCGGCATTCATAATAATATATTTTATCCCATCTTCTGATTTTGCATTATATCCGAATTCCCATTTTTTCCCTGTAGGAAAGCCACCACCGCCTCGACCTCGTAATCCACTTATCTTAATTTCTTCAATCACTTGTTTAGGCGTTAAATTTTCTAACACATTGGCTAAAGCTTTATATCCATCATCATACGCAAGATATTCTTCATAGGATTCTGGATTGACCAAACCACATCTTGAGAGAACGAATTTTTTTTGATTTTTGAAATAGTGAAAATCATTAATATCTACCACATTTGCATAATTTTCATCTTCTATAGATGTATACTGGGCCAATACCCACTCATCAATAATTTCTCCCTTTTGAAGTGTTCTAGAAATGATATCCGCGACTTTATTTTTTGTAATTTTTTCATAAACTAGTCGAGCCTTTCCAGGCATTTTTATATCCAATATTGGTTCTGCGAAACAAGCACCAACACATCCAACTGGGATAATTTTAACATTCATTTTATATTTTTGAATTTCAGTGATTAACGTGTTATAAGTATCTTGAGCTCCGGCTGCAAGTCCACACGTTCCCATCCCAATAAAAATAATTGGTTCTGAATTTCCAATATGTTTTATTTCCTTCACTTTCTCTGGAGAAAGTGTTATTGCGGTCAGATCGATTTGACTTCCTATTTGAGTTGCTTTTTCTGTTGCCATTTTAATCCTTCCTTATTCATACTTCCGTAAAATTCGTTTGATTTGACCCGCTTGAACATCACCGTAAAAATCATTATCGATATTTACTACAGGAGCTAAGGAACATGCTCCAAGACAAGCAACAACCAAAAATGTGAATTTTCCATCTTTGGTTGTTTCTCCGACTTTGCATTTTAATTCTTGTTCAAAAACGGGAATAAGTCTTTCAGATCCTTTAACATGACATGCAGTTCCTCTGCATAAATTAATAATATGCCTTCCAAGTGGTTTTAAACGAAATTGTGCATAAAATGTTGCAACTCCGTATATTTTAGAAGCTGGAACTACAAGATATTCTGAGACTGCGTAAACATTTCGTTCAGATAAATATCCAAATTCTTCTTGTACTTTTTGAAGTACAGGAATCAATGAAGAAGGATCTTCTGGCGGAAATTGCTGAAGAATTTCTGTAATTTTTTTTGCTGTTGAAGCCATTTTTCTTCCCTCAAATTTTATTTACAAATTTGTTATTAAAAAATGAATGAGAATTAATCATCTTTCATCGCTAAAGGTATTATGGTGAATAGTTAGTCAGAAAATGATCAGATTCTTTCTTCAATATTACTATGAATATAAAGGGAAACTTCTTTAAAAAACTCTTCTATTAACAAAATTAATTGAAAATAGTGTTAAGATAAGTAGATGAATAGGAAAGCATTTGATTGAATGATAAATGCAAGAGAATAAAATTTAACTTACTTTCCCCGTTTTAACTTGGATTGTGAAAGGCAAATGAAAATGTTAAATTATGATCAAGTATATGATTGTTTTATATAATTTAAAGTTGTTTTTCAAATATTACATCGTAGCATTCATATTAAAATGAGTTTAAAACACAAAACCAATTTCATTTTTTTATCATTGTATTGTCATTTTATATCACCGGTTTAATTTTTAGCATAACCAATGTTTTCATTTTTTAACATAACCAGTGCCTTTTTTTTTATACTTGATTAAATTAAAATAATGGTGAAAGTTACAAAAGTTTTGCTCCTTCTCAAAAACATGATTTATGAGTCTACCTCTCCTCTCGAAATAATTCGTTTTGCAAAATATTACAAAAATAAAGGATTGGAAGTTCTTGTTGTTCTTTGGGGTCCGATGGGAATTTTACTAGGAAAACGGGGGAAAGTAGGACGGAATAGATATGAAGAAGAAATGATAGAATGCATTGATTTGGGTATAAATTTTATTTGTTGCCATCTCGCAGCTCGTATAATTGGTATGGATAAATCGGAGTTGATGGATGGAGTAGATATGGTCCCTTCCAATGAAGTTGCTGAATTAATATTACAGTATCAAGAAGAAGGACAATTGGTGATATCGCTCTAAAGAAATGTAGAAAAACATGTTTTTTATAATTAACACCAAGCAACATTAAATCAAATTGAAATTTTGAATGTATTACAAATTAAATTTTTGAAGGAAATTACGTGCCCTCTCTTGCCGTTTTAGAATATTTTTACGTTTGTGCTTACTTACTTTTTCTGGATCTTGCTTTAAGACATTATGAGCTTCAATTTTCAATTCTTCAATTTTTTGCAATTCAATTAGATGATATTCATGTAAGCTGGTTTGTTCAATGGGCATTTCATCCAATTTCCATTTAACAAAACTTTCAGAAGATTCTTTGACTGAAGGAAAATCCCCCGATTTTTGTTCTTCTACTTCATAAGTATAAAAAATTGGGATTACATCTTCTAATACAATATCTGAAAGTTGATTCTCGTACGAATTTTTAAATTTGAGTAGGGCATCAAAAATTCCTTCATCTTGCTTTTTCTTTTCTCCAACAATTTTCTCATTGTTTAGAGAAGAATGGGTTTTAATTACTTTGAGAGAATTTTTCAAAGGTAAAACCACGGTTCGGGAAATTCTCGGTTTTAAATGATATTTAAACTCAATTGGATTATCCTTCTTTGCTTCTGGGATATACCAAGAGTATTGTAATCCATCTTTCATCCGTTGTTGATGAGGATCTACTTGCGGAGTATTTCCATTAATTGTAACTTCCGATATTTCATAGTTGTACGGAATAATATCCTGAATAAATGCTTCTTCAATCGGGTCATCGGCGAAATTTTCTATGGTATTTGTAATTACATAGTCAGGCAAACTTGGTTTATCATCGGCAAATTCCCAAAGCACATCAATTTCTTGAGTGATTTCTCTTGCTTTCCCTGAAACATGTTTTATTATTGCTTTACTTTCCGCATATTCTTGGATCTCTACAGCGTGATCTACTAAAACTTGATCCGCTAATTCTTGCATGTTTAACAAATCCTCATTAATATTTCCAATGAATAACGAGATCGGGATATCTTCAATTTCTGGTGCAACAGTATCTTCAATATTAATAATTTGCTCCAGATCATTGATCTGTTGCATAACAGCTTTTGCTTCCTCATCTTGGATTCGATGGTGTTCCTTTAACTTTTGTTCAAAATCCACAAAAATTGATTTAGCTCGGGCATGTAAAGCAACATTTTCCAAATCTTCAGTCATCTCAATGATTTTACGGCAGTTTATGATTGTTGAAAGAATGTGATCTTTTTTTTGTTCTTGTTCTAAGATCTGGAGAATTTCATCCAAAAATAATTCTTTTTCGGTCTTCATTTTTGTCGAGAGGTCTTCTATGGCTTCTATTTCTGCTAATTTTGCTTGTAATTCCTTAAGGCGTCTTTGTTTAACCTCTTTTTCTTGAATTAAAGCTTTTTCTTTAGCTTGTTTTTCTTCATTATCTTGTTTTGAAATTTCTGCCGTAAGCATTACTCTCCTTTGAATTTTATAATTCTTAGTATATATTTTTTGTATAGACCAATATTTACTATATTTTTTCTCCCAATCAAGCTAAGTTGAAATCAATAGTTGCTAAGATCTCTCCAAATTTGGAGAATGGAGTTACATCTCCTGAAAATTTTTCAAGTCTTTTTTCAAATTCTAAGTTAAACCGTTGATAAATCTGTTTTAAAATAAAATTAACGGTTTTTTCTGATTCTGAAAGTTCTGATCTTCCCAAGATGAATATTTTTTTTCCATCTTCAAAGTAAAATGAATACCTCAAATCTCCTATCACAAAAGATTCCATCCTTTTCTTTGTAACTTCTTGAGAAAAAGTTTGTAATGCAGAGACAAATCCTCCAAATAAAGTGAGATTTATTTCCATACCTGGAGAATAGGAAAAGATCTCCAATCCTGTTTCAGTTATGATCCAGAAATCGTTTAGAACACCTAAATTATTTTCAGTATGGGGTTGTAAGTCTTCAAATTTACTATTCAATTTGTTTAATTGCTCAGAGTAATATGAAATTTTCTTATTTTCTTGTTTGGTCTGGTAAATATCAAGAAGTGCTAATAAAGTTCGTTTGTGGCCTTGGACTGGAATTTTTAAGCGTTGATATATGTTCAATGCCGTAATAAATTCCAACAATGCCTCGTCAATTTGATTAAGTTTTTTTAAAGCTTTCCCGATTTCAAGATGAAATCCCGCAATGGACAATACATCACTATTACCATGTTGATTGAGAATGGAGATGATTTTTTGAAGAAGTGGGATTAGATCGGTGAAAGCATTTTGTTCATTGAGTAATCGAATAAGTATTTTTGCGATTTTGATATATTGAGTAAATTCGTTACTCTGTTCTGCATTCTGAAGGGCCTTATTATAGTAATCTTGTTGTTTTTGGTTATTTTTCAAATAACCATAAATATTCCCCATAATTTGGTAAGTCGCAATTGTTTTTTTTATTTCTCCAGTATTTGTCCATATATCAACTGCTTTGGAGAAATTGTTAATTGATTGATTAAATTCTTGAGACCATTTCAGCAAGTTATTGTACTGAGAAAAACCTGCGGCTCGTAGTTCATCCAGTATATGATAATGATATTCCAATCCTAAATCATATAACAATTGTGCTTGTTGGGGTTTAATTCCTGGTAAATCCGAGGTTTTTTCGCAAATCATGATTGCTTCTTCAAAATATGGGATTGCTTGATCTCGATATCCTAATTTGCTACAGGTTCGTGCTTTGAAGGTAAAAAATTGTAATCGATTTACATAGGATGTTGAACCTATTAATTCTCTTTCGAAAATTTCATACGCTTTAGCAAATTTTTTGTTTTTATAATAACAATATGCTTGCATGAAGGAAGATAATTCTTGATATCTCTGATGTTTTAATTCTGTTGCTAATAAATTTAAGTCCTTGAAATAGGAAATTGCTTTGGAGTACTTCTCAAACTGAAATAGAATTGTTGCAATAAGATAGGTTGATTCCATAACCAATTTATGTTGTTTTTCCAATTGGAATTTTTTTAAGGCTTTTTGAAGAAGATTGTAGGCCGCTTTCAGATTTTTACTTTGGTATAACTGCACACTTTGTTTAAAATCCTCAACTGCAATTGTAAGAGAGTAGGACGCTCCCAATTCCGTATTTTCTTCTTCATGAAAATGATCTTCCATTAATAACAATAAAACGTTTATACTTTACAATGTATGTAAGGCCAAATTTTATACACGAATTTGTCACAAATTCCAAATATTATCTAAACTTCATATCCTCTAGATTCCATGGAAATTGCTAAATTCATTGATAAATCCAGAATATTTAGCAAGCTTGGAATTATAATCGGTCCTAAATTCCAAAAATGTACTTTATATCCTCTTGCTTCTTGATAGGCTCGTGTAAGACGAATTCGTTCCGTCAACAAAGGTAAAAATGTAATTGCTACTGTAATTCCCAAGGCTAATTTTCGCGGAATATGAAACATCCTTAATGCGGTAAGCAACTCGCGGGGAGGTGTAGTTTGTGTAAAAATGAAGGTTCCTAAAAAGAGAATCAGCATTGAGAGTGTATATTGATAGAACAGAATGAAGGCATTTATCCAACTAAAATCGACAAAGTAAAAGAGAAAATAAATCCCAATGAAATTCATAAAAAGAAACTTGAAAAATCCTTGAACACGATAAATCTCCAATTTAATCCCAAAGGCTAAAATTATTTCGATAATGAGAAAAATCCACCTTATTTGTTGAAAACTGGGTAAAAAGGCTGCTACATTCAAAATTCCAAATAGTAAGAATTTAATTATCGGATGAATATGAAATTTATAATCTGCCCAAATTGGAGTTGATTTTTGCGATTTTGATTGAACATGTTGGGAATTAGCAGATATTGTTGTAGATTCATCCATAAGATTAGAAATTGAAGTCATGTTTTCCAGCTCCATTGAGGTTTTTTCTCTAAAAGTCTATTTTTGTCAGTTCTTCGAATCGTGCAATCTTCAACATGGAGGATTGATTGACACATCTCTCCTAATATCCACGGATCTTGTTCTATGATGAGAATAGTTGTTCCATATTCATGATTTAATTTCATCAGTAGGTTTTTTAACCCAATTTTAGAAATTTTATCCAGATGAGCAGAAGGTTCATCGAGGATTAATACTTTTGGGTGTGTTGCAATGATGGCTGCTAATATAACCCTTTGTTTTTGACCTGCAGATAAATTCATTGGCATTCGTTCGCGTAGATTTGCAATACCCAAAAATTCCATTGCTTCAAGTCCCCATTCGAGATTTAATTTCAAGTTTCGTAGGCCAAATTCAACTTCCTCTTGAACAGATGTGCTGAATAATTGGGAGTTTAGGTCTTGGAAAACCATCCCTATGGCTTTCGCTAGTTTAACTATTTTTGTTTTTTTTACATCCCAACCCGCAACTTGAATGCTT
This sequence comes from Candidatus Lokiarchaeum ossiferum, assembly GCA_025839675.1. Taxonomy (GTDB): domain Archaea; phylum Asgardarchaeota; class Lokiarchaeia; order Sigyniarchaeales; family Promethearchaeaceae; genus Lokiarchaeum; species Lokiarchaeum ossiferum. Next base: position 1,484,679 of record CP104013.1, on the reverse strand, counting down.
CCCTTTAACTTTCCTTTAATCGTGTGAGGAATAAGTCCTTTAAGAATAAAACCCATCGTAGTTTTCCCAATTCCCGATTGACCGGCTATTGCTACAATTTCTCCTGGTTGAATGGAAAAAGAAACATCCTTAAGTATCCAGTTTTCCTTCTTATAGGCAAAAGAAAGATCTTTGACTTGAATTATAGGTTGTAGTACTCGATGGGTGGGATTATCCATGTTTTTTTCACAAGGCCTTTATAGGGTAGTGGATTAAAAAAAAGGTTACCAAATAAAATCTTCTAGCTCTTAAACGATTTTGCAAGGTGAGATAATTATTGCATATTTTGGAATTTCTCATATAATGCGGTTTTTTCGATGGTCCTAAATAACCCGAAGCCTATGAATCCACCTATCACACAAGGAATCGCTGATAAAAGTCCACATAGTGTTGCAAATGCAAAGAAAGCACCTCCAAACCCTGTGATTGGTAATTGAATGATGTTAGAAAGATCGATGCTTTCTGCGAAATTTGGGCTTGCTGCATTTAGTAAGTTACTAAATCCCGTTACAAATGGAAATTTGAACAATTGCCAGATTGTAAAAAGTGTAATCCACCAGATTACAGCACCCAAAATTCCTCCAGCAATAATTTTAGCAATTTTATTTTTAATACTAAAGATCAAATCCAGACCTATCCCAATTACTGCACCAATGAGAATTTTGTAGGCTCCAGGAACTCCTCCGAACATTGCTGTGGGAATTGAAATCGTTGCAAAAATTGTCAAGAAAATTGTTGCTGTACCATGTTTATTTACCATTAGTTTTGTAAAAGTTATGAAGATGAAATTAATAGGTACCATTAAAAAGATTCCTGCTACAATATGTCCAAATAATACTTTTAAAGGAGGACTTAGTAATAAATCGAAACCCGCGTTCAAAGCACTCATGAGTGCTACCAAGATAATCTCCGGTAAGGTCATTTTAAATTTTTCATTATTCATAATATCAAGACCATGAAAATGTAAAGTGACCATCATCATAAATGATGGCATTATGATCATCGTATGATCGTAAAAATAACATTTCATGGACATAAGTCGATCATTAGATGATCTTATAAAATACAATGGGTATCGAAATGGATATATGTATATGTCTGATCTGTGAAATCATTGGAAAATTTCCAAGGATAAAAAACATTAAATTTTTTATCCCATAGAAGAAATTAGAAAAATGGGTCCCAAATTGCATAAAAAATCATTTGATCTTGGCGTGGTAGGGGCTTTCTCTGAAGTAATAAATGCAGGGGTTAAACAGCTAGCATTAAGTGCACCTTTACCTCCTGATGAAATGGATAATTTCATTGAGGATGCAAAGAAAATAGCCGCAAAACATAATGTATTAGTATATAGAGAATCGGATCTTATAGTGACCGATTTATTCCCGGCAGATATTGCGAAGGGATTGGACGTGCTTCTTCTTTTTCAAGGAACAACAAAAGATAACTATCTGATGTTAAAAGAAGATCAGAAGTTATTAAAAGATACAGCGCAATATAATGAAAAAAACCGCCGTATGATATCAAAAAGATTCGGTAGGATGCTTAGTTATAGTCCTCAAAAAATTAATGGACTTTTGTCTATGAATACTCCTTTCAAAACGATGATTAATTTTGGACTTAAAGCGAATAATCTATTTCTTTATTATGACGATCTAAAAAAAGCCGGAGAGTTCTATGTCAAGAATCTTGGATTTGAGTTGATGGCCGATTATAAAATGGCTCAAATAATGCGAATGACAAAAGATTCCTATCTTATCTTGGTTGATGGGGCAAAAGGAATGCATACTACTGAAGAACCGAAAACAGTTGCACTCGCTTTGTTGACTGATCAGCTAAAAGAGTGGTATGAACACTTAAAAAGCAAAAATGTGAAGATCAAAGATGACTTTAAAGAAAAAGAGAATAGTGCACATGATGGTTTTATAGTTGTAGATCCGGAAGGATATTTGTTGGAATTCGAACGATTTAATCAACATCAAGAAAATGAACGATTTTTTCCCCTCTTAAACCAAAATAAAGAAGTTGTTGTTCAATCTGCGCACGAAAGTGATGTTCCAGCAGAACTATCGATACACTCAACCATAATTTGGCTCTATTATAAGGATGTATTAGCTATGCAACATTTTTATGAAGATGTTTATGGGTTTGAGGAAGTAGTAGATCAAGGATGGACTAAAATTTACAGAGTATCGGAAACAGGATTTATGGCCATTGTTGATGAAAAACGAGGAATGCATAAATTTACGGATCAAAAAGCGGTCAATGTTGGTTTTATACTCGATGATATTGAAGGATGGTTTAAATATGTTAAAAAAAATTCACTTTTTGATTTGAAAGATCATGAACTGCATATAGAGAAAGAATCAAGATACAAAGCATTTGTGGGATATGGGCCTGAAAAGTATTTCATTGAATTTGATAAATTTTTCCCCCATCAAGATAATACTCGTTTGTTGAAGTATTTGATGGAATAGGATTGCTTCTACAACTACTAAATATAAAATTGCTCAAAATTTCTATTCCATTGAATTGTATTTCTTTTTCCTTTTTTTTCATGTTGTTTTCAAAATGAAATAGTAAGTCTTAAAATCCTAATTGGTTTAATTAACTCGATATGATGGAAGTTTCCCAACTCGAATCCAATATTTTGTTATATACCTTCAAAGAAGGATATGGAGTCAATATTGTTGCCCTTATTCATGAAAATCATTCATGTTTAATCGATATTGGAAATGAACAACAAGCTCTGCAAGTGAAACGTCATCTTGCGCGCGAAGGAATCACAGTTACCGATGTTTTCTTTTCTCATTTACATTCTGACCATTGCTTTGCCAATTCACTTTTCGCCAATTGTCAAATCCATTGTGGCAAGAACTACAAAGAAAATTTTGCGGATAACGTGAATGATCCCACTTTTATCCCTCAAAATTTGCACCAAGATGGCGATCTCTTCCAATTTGGAACTCATTCACTGCAAATACTCGAAACTCCAGGTCACAGTAGTGGATCTATTTCCATAATTCTGAATAATAAATATATGATTGTCGGTGATCTTTTGATTTTTGATTATGAAGGTCATCAATATCTTCCCTATGTTGGAGCCGATTCTACTTTTCAACTTCATTTTGACAATGTTTCCAGGATTAAATCTTTACCCTATCATGTTCTTATTCCTGGCCATGGTTTAATCCAAAACTCTCAAGAATCAATTCAAAAAGCCTGCGAGGTTGTCGAATTCTATTTAAAGCAGTTAGAAAAACTTGGAAAGGATGCAAAACTAGGTGAACTGATTAAAGATCCAACAAATATCTTATCTACTTTTCATGAGATGACTTTAACTAATCAATTCTCTGTCTAAATTATATTTCTTTTTTTACTTTCTTACAGTGATATAATGCCAGGTGGGATTTTATCGGAGTAATTTTTACGGAATTGAAGTGGACATTAAATTCTGATGGAATCTGCTTGATAAAATTAAAATAATCTCCTCGTTCTAACCACTCAATAATGGAAATATGTATTTTTCTTGTAGTAGAGTAGTCGTGAAATAAAATCTGATTTTTGGATAATCTTGAAGCTTCGTCATAGATTTTCTTTCTATAAATTTCTTTCAATCCGTGGAGTACAAAGGCTGCAATAACTAAATCGAAGGATTCAGGTAAGAAATTCAATCCTTGTAAAACATCGGCTTGTTGACATTTTAAGTTATTTCTTAAAGCACGTTTAACCATACCTGGAGCAACATCTACCCCAACTACATCGTATCCCAGATTTTGAAATGCTGTTCCAAAGGCTCCAGTACCGCATCCAATATCCAATATTTTCGCATTGGGTTTTAAGTTTAACTGGTCAATGTGACGCATCAGTATTTTCTGATAGGATTTTACTTGCTTTTTGAAGAACCATTGATAAAAATATGCAATCTTATCAAATAACCAGTTATGAAATCGGTTATTTCGATTTTTCGATGATTCCATACATAATATAACGGGATGAAGGATAAAAGGTCAATCCCTATTAGAAATGTTTGAATGGAAGAATTTTCAAAGATATTAAAAGAAAATAAGATAAAAAAGGAATAGATTCAAAGAAGTTTTATCTTCTTCGACCGGCTTTATGAATTGCCATTCCATGCACATCTTCAACCGCTTCTAAGGCGATTTCAGATAATGTAGGATGACTGTGAATAACACTGGCCATTTGATGAGTGGTCAATCCTAATCGCATTGCAACTGATACTTCTGAGATCAACTCTGGGGCCGCTTCTCCAACGCAAGATGCTCCGACAATTTTATCCGTGCGCGCGTCGGCAATAACCATCATGAAACCTGTCTCTTCGCCCATACATTTTGCTTTACCGCTGCTTTGGTATGCGAATCGGCCAACCAATATTTCTCCATATTTTTCTTTGGCTTCTTTTTGGCGTAAGCCGACACTTCCAATATTTGGATGGGTAAAAGTTGTTGCTGGGACAGTCGCAAAATCTGCTTTCTCTGGGTGTACACCTTCGAATCCACCAATTGATGAAAGTGCATTCGATACGGCAATATCTCCTTGATAACTGGCAAAATGTGCTAACATAAGAATTCCAGTGCAATCACCAATAGCATAAATCCCAGGGAATGATGTTTCCATCGTTTCATGGTTGATTGGGATGGAACCACGTTGTAGAGCAATCTGGAAGTTTTCCAATCCTAACCCTTCAGTAACTTTCATTCGACCAATACTTACCAAACATTTTTCTGCGAAAAATTCTTGCTTTTCTGCTGAATCAACTTCATCACGGGGAATTTTTGCATCACAAATAGTTGCTTTCACTTGATCCCCTGTATTGATCACAGAAAGAACGTTTTTCCCTTCTAAGATGTTTATATTCAATTTTTTGAATTCTTTCTTGATGGTTTTTACAACTAATTTTTCTTCATTAGCCAAAATGGTTGGAAGATATTCTAATAAAGTCACTTCAGTGCCATATTGGGCAAATATATTAGCAAATTCACACCCAATGACTCCACCACCAATAATAATCAAACTTTTTGGGGCAATTTTTAAACCACGTTTAATATCCAATAAATCATCACTATCAAGAATTCGTTGGTGATCAACATTAAATGCGGGAATTTCTGCAGGAGCAGAGCCTGTTGCAACAATAATTCTTTTTGCTTTGATAAAAATCTCATTTCCATCTTGTTCTTTGATTTTCAAATTAATATTGGTGTAAATATTTCCACCAAGAATAGATCCAAAACCATGAAACACTTGCACTTTCTTAGCTTTGCAAAGACCTCGAATACCATCGGTAAGTTCATGAACTACTTTATCCTTTCGTTCAACTGCTTTTCCAAAATCGGTGGTGAATCCATTTGTGAAGTTAATTCCAAATTCTGGTGCTTTTTCTTTCAAATCCGCGATTAATTTTGCTGATGAATATAATGCTTTCGTTGGTATGCACCCCCAATTTGAACAAGTGCCTCCAAGTCTTTCATGCTTCTCAATTAATGCGACTTTGGCTCCAAATGTTGCAGCACGTAGGGCGGAATGGTATCCTCCGGGCCCGCTGCCGATTATTGCAAGGTCAAAAATTTCAATACTTTCTGCCATACTTTAAAAATAGAAAATTCGATAAAAAAATTTACGATTTTTAACAAAACAAACAAGCTCACTCACTTCCTTGAAGAAAAATCTACTTCGTATGCCAATTTTGTGTCAGAAAAAGTCAAACTTGCGGTCTTTTTTTTTAAAAAATGGTATCTAATTTCTCAATTTTCGACATCAATAAAAAGAACCACAATCATGTAATCATTTTTCTCAATTACTGATATTTTTGAATAAATAAATTTAGTGGGGTAAAACAAACCCCATATTTAGAATTTTTTGATGAATTTTTTCAGGACCATACCACAAATTCAGATACCTTCTTGCGTGAACTTTTCCCTTGTTCTGCAGGTTTTCCAAATGCAATTGCTCCCATGAATTCCAATTGGGGATCGTTGATCCCAAAAACATCACTTACTTGGTCTTTTTGGTTGTATATTTCTCCTAACCACACTCCCCCCAAGCCTTTAGCATGAAGTGCCAATAATAAGGTCTGGAAAAAGGCGCCAATCGACTGGACATGTTTAGTATAATGATATTGTTTGGTTTGATCTAAGAAGATGGCAAAAGTATGGGGTGCGTTTAATATTAATGAACTATGTTTCGTGCATTTTGCCAGTTTTTCCTTGACATTGGGATCTGACACAACAAATACTTTCCAAGGTTGGAAATTCACACCAGAAGGGGCCCATCGTCCACATTCTAAAATTTCTTCTATGATTTCCTGGGGTATCAATTGATTTTCAAATTTCCTAATGCTTCTTCTGGATTTAATACAGTCTAAAACATCCATGTAATAATTAGAGAAAAAAGCCAAAAAAACCTTTCTGACAAGGAGTAACTAAATTAATCATTAATCAATAAATTTCAAATCTTCATCGCTTTCCTTGAGTGCTTCTTCTTTTTCAGAAGGATTATAAGATCCAGTTCCCACCTTCAAATCATATTGTTTTGAAAGCGGTTTAAGTTGATCCACATATCTATCTTTCAGAAGGTAAAATAAGATGGATTGGATTGTTGCTGCTAAAAAGTAAATGGACCGTCCAAACGTAACCGTTTCTCCCGCTGTATTTGGAAAAAGTTCCATTACCAAGATGAAGCAACATATATACACTCCCATAGATCCGACAATACAAGCTGAAAATTTTCGAAAACCTCGTAATTTTGGACCGATATCTGCTACAGAAGGATGAAATTCGGATCGGTAGAATTCAACTGAGAAAAATCCAAACCGAAATATTTTGATGGCTGTCAAAATATTTCCAATTAAAGCAAGTATGATATTATGGAACAACATAGCTCTGAAGAATTCATTTAATAAAGTTCCTGGAAATTCCCATTGGAAAAAGACAAAGAGAAACTGAGAGAAAGCAAATATTGCAAATAAGAAAATGTATCCATAGATTATGAAGTAAATATATAATTTAATCGGTGATTTCTTATCATATTTCTTATATGCATCCGCAGATTCCGCATGCTCTCCTACGTATTCTAATACACCTCCAATTATTCCAACTCCCGCTGTGATATATGTAAGAAAAGAGAAAATGTAAACAATTTTCAGTTGAATTATGGATCCAAAATAGTCCCCCCATAATTCGACCATTGAATCCCATGAAGGATGCTCGGTTATAATAAATATTATTGCCGATAAGATAAGAGATAGGATCAAATAAAATAAGAAAGCCACCTTATTATTCATTTTATATATCAAACGCCCTATTAAGGGGCACATTCCAAGGACCATAATTAGTGCAAGTCCGATTATCCACCATTGCATATTTATATCAATTGTATTATTAATTTGTAAAACTAATAAAAATTAGGTATATGGTGAATCAAACTTTTTCTCCCAAAATCCAACCGATCTATGAAAAACTAATTGGTTGTGATAATCCTATTGAACAAATTCAAGCCGTTTATGAATTAGGCAATCTTTCATCTGAAGAGGATGCTCTGGAAGCAATTCTTCGGGGGTTGCTTCTGCCTGACTCAGATATTAAGCTCGCCATTTTAGATATTTTAATGCAACCTGAATTTTTTGGTGAAGCCATTGTTCAGCCTATTATAGATCTGTTAGGGGATGAAGATATGGAAGTCCGCAAACAAGCAATTGAGATTTTGGGAATGACTAAAGATAACCGTGCAGTCCCCCCACTAATATCTAGTTTGCATGATAAAGAACCTGATGTGCGTTATTGTGCCATGGCTAGCTTGGCAAATATTGGAGACAAGAATGCTTCATCCCATTTAGAATCTTGTATCGATTCTGATAATTGGCAAGATCGTTATTACGCCATAGATTCCATTGGAATGATTGCAAATCCGGCCGCTGCAGGGTCATTTTTGAAAGCATTTAATGATGAAAATCCCAAAGTCAGAGAAAATGCTGCTCTTAGTGCGGGTTTTTATGATCGTCATCCTGAAGTGAAAGCCAAACTTATTGAATTATTGGATGATGAAGAATTGGAGGTTCAAGGGGCCGCTGCTTTTATGCTTGGCGAATATAAATGCAAAGATGCGGTTCCGCAGCTTTGTGACTTCTTAAAAACCGATACGGAAGATCTCATCTTAATTGCCATTGAAAGTCTTTCGAAAATCCGAGATCCCACCTCCATTTCTGCTTTAATTGGAATGTTGGATCATGGGGCTCCTGAAATCTCTATTGCGGCTCAAGAAGCTTTAGATGTGTTCCGGAACATTGTGATAATTGAACCTCTTGTCGATGCCCTTAAACATGATGTCATCGTGCGATATATTGAACATCGCTTACGAAAATTCCCAGAACAACCTGGAAAGAAAAAAAATCCCGAACGATCTTTGAGTTCATTGAAGCTACCGATGTGGTTAGAAATGCTTCTTCATGAAATTTTAATTAATGGGCAAGAAAATTAAATTTTTTTTAAGATTTTATTTCCTTTATACTCATTTTTTTTCCAATTTTCAAATAAATTTGTTAAATTAGCAATTTCATTATCTAATTGTTTCTCAAATATAATTGTTTTATTAGTAGAATTATATGCAATATCCATTAACTCACGCTTTATGAAGATTTGGATAAAAAATTCTAAATCTTCAATTGGGACATTAATTGAATTAATGATTTCAATTAAATGGATATGTTTGAAATTGGATGAGTGCTCTTTAAGTAAATTAAACAGATTATTCTCAACTTCTATATATCTTGTTGCAATTTCCGTAAATTTTGTATGTTCAATCTTCAGAATTTTTTGTAATTCTCTCATTTTATCCTTATTTTGAAGCTTTGGATCAAAAAGAATTGATGTAATGAACTCATCTAAAAATTTCTTGAATTTGATCTCCAATTTTGACATTAATTCGGTTAATTTTTTTGGAGTTTTCCATACAGCAGGATCACCTAATGTAGATATGTTTATTTTTAATTCCTTCAAATCTTCGTGGAAAATAATAATATCATCGGTATTCTTTGGTGGAAAGCTTAATTCTAAATTTTCAACTTCTTGGAATAGAATTTCATTATTCTTTGAAAAATAGTTAATAATTAACATAATGAATTGTATCACTAGTAGCAAGATGCAGATCCAAATGGAAATAGTAAGTAAATCTGAAGCTAGAGTCGTAGTATTAATTATTGAACCGACCACAATCGCAATTGTTAAGAGAGTAATTGTGTACAATTTCCCTTTCATTGAAAATTTTACGACAAAATCTTTTTTTTTCTGCTTGGTTTTTCCATCTTCCATGGCATTTTTATATTTTTTTTGGAATATAAATCTATTTTCAAACTTGATAGAATGTTTCCCCATGAAATTCTAATGAATATTCAAGAAGTATATGTCAATCTTTCATTTTTTAACTTAATTAAATTGCATCTTGATAAATTGAAACGCTTTTTTAGAGTAAAGAAAGAAAAAATGAAAAAGATCAAAAAAAAAGAAAATTTATACTTCTTTAGCTGGTGAATCCACCACAGGCTTTTTCCGTGATTCAAAAACTTCTTTCTTATGAGCAATTTTATCCTGTAGTATTTGTTCACACCCAACAACATTCGCTTCTGCCTTACGTACGGCCAATTTAAAGGTTTTATGAGCTTCTTTCAACGCTTTTTGGGCTTTGAAGATTTCTCGCTCTAAAGCGGCATTTTCTTTCTTAAGATCAAAAGTATGTTGAGCCTCGATTTTATTCTGCTCTTCCACGTCCCGGTTTTCTTGAGCTTTAGTTAATAATTTCTTCGCGTTTTTCAATTCTTGGGTTGTGTCTTTCACTTTTGCTTCTGCATCTTTACGAGTTTGTAATGCAACTTCCGCCGCCTCTTTCTCTCCTTGGGATTGAGCTAAACCATTTTCATTATCCTTCAAATCACTTTCGGCATTAGTCAAGTTCAATTTAGCGACATCATAGTCATGCTGAGCTTGTTGCATTTCTTCCAGTTTTTCTTCTTTGACTTTACTTGGTGCTATTTTTGCTTCAGAAGCTTCCTCAACTAATTTCTGACATTTGGTAACTTGTTCTTGGGCTTCTTCTAAATTGATCTGACTTCCTTCAATTTGACTCACTTTCTTAGCTTGATTCGAAACATCCGATGCAATTCCCTTGACCTCTTTTAGAAGAGCTTTATCATCTTTGATCTGAGATTCTAAATCATTAATTTTGGTGATGAACTCATCAATTTTGCTTTGGTTAATCGGATCACGTTTCTTTTCGAGCTTCAAATCGCTCTTAAATTCTTTTAACTGGGCTTGATGATCCTTTATTGTGGATTCCACATTCTCCACACTTGCTTTTTCATTTTGTTGAGATTTTAAAGTGTCCAATTCTGCATTTGCACGCTTTAAATCCGCTTTCAATGTTTTTCCTTTTTGAAGATGCTCTTCGGCATTCTTCAGATCCTTTTCTCGTTGTTGAATAAGCTTAAGGGCCGTTTCTAAAATATTGCTCGCTTCACTGTGGGCTTCCTTTGCATTATTAAGGGCTTCAGTTTTTTCTTCAAAAGCGAGTTTACAATCTGATCGGATAGCTTCTGCTCCCTTGATTTTTGCTTCAAAAGTGGCTATTTTTTCCAAAGCAGCCTCGATGTCTGCTTGATTTTCTTCAATTGATTTTGTTAATGCAAGTTCCTCTTGAGCAGTTTGTAGATCCATTTCTGCTTGTTGATGAACTTTTTCGGCATTATGCAACTTTTCAATGGCTTGTTCTTCTTCTGCTATTTTTGCCTCCAATTCTTCAAATTTCTCATTTTCAGTAGTGGCGCTGTCAAGCCAGGCTGCTGCAATATCTAATAAAGGTTGAGCATCATTTTTTCGTTCTTCCAAGACGATAATGTCTTTTTCTAATGCTTTTATTTCTGCTTCCAAGGTGTCTTTGGTTGTTGTAAGATTATGCAATGAATCTCGTTTAGCTTGGGCATCTTGTAACTCTTTTTGTAATTTTGTCCATTCTTCAGCCTGTTTTTCCATCTTCGCCTTACATTCTTTGTAAGCTGCTTCTTTAACTTCTTTATCCTTTTCTAAAACCTGGTATTGAGCAAATTTTTCATTATACTCCTTCATTAGTAGTTCCGTTGCGTCATGGTCAATCTCACCTGATGCAGTTTTATGGGGTTTTGGCTCGATCGGTTTTTTGAAAGCATCTAGTTTTACAACACTTTTATTGAAAATATCTTCCTGCTCTTGGCATTTTTCTAACCACTCTTGATGAGTTACCTCAGCAAAATCAAAATCTCGATCAATGGTTGGCTTGAGTGCATCAACAAGTTTTTGGGCGGCAGTTATTTTAGGTTGTAAAGTTTTAAGATATTCCTTTGATTGCTTCAATTTGGCAACCGCTGCCTCAAATGCTTCAAGTTCACTTCGGGCTTCTTCGTATTGGATTTGAGCTTTCTCTAATCGTGTAACCGGTGTGGTTTCTTCTTCTTCCACTTCCATTGTGTCAACTTGAGCATCTTCTTCTTCTCCATCTTCCAAAACAATCCTCTGTTCAAGTAAATATTCATTTAGTGTGGACTGGATGATCTCTCCATTTTCAATGGTTTGGAGCAATCTATTTTTATATCGTTGACTTAATTCCAACATCATTTCTTTGGTTTCCGCTCGAGTGAATGATTTTTTGCGAATAAAACCTCGACGTTCTAAGACATAGCTTGAATACCAGTAATAAAACCCTATATATATACAAGAAACCAATAGTGAAGTTGCAAGATTGAGGCTCGCTTGATCCATTCCGCTGGAGATTAATGTAAATTGACCTCCCCAATAGATTAACACAAAAATAAACATTTGAAGGGTTCTTCGATATTTCGATATAGTTGAAGTGTCTCCTTTTATTTTTTTTCCAAAGCCTCGTATCAAATTTAATATTGTTATTATCATTAAGAAGAAACTTGAAGCCCAATCAACAATTTGATAAAATAATGGAATTTGATCAGGTGCCGCATCTTGGGCAAGACCCGTAAGACTTACTACAAGATTGAAAACGGAATAGAATTTCAAATACAAGAAAATAAAGAATATCAAATAAAATACCCCAGAAAATATATTTTTTGAATTGTTTTCTTTACTTTGTTTGAATAATTTTGCTTGTCGTATTGTCAAGGCGATTAATATTATAAAGATTAAAACTATCCATAAGAAAAATGCTTGTAATTTTGCATTATCCCACCATATAGCGGGGAAATATTCTATTAAAAATGCTCCAAAATTACTTCTCTCACTAGGATAAATAGCAAGCCATTGACTGAAATTAAAAGGTAAAGTTTCTTCCAAAGGGTCTATTGGATTTATTGTAAATCTTCCAGTAAATCCTGTAAAATCCACTGTGCTATTTGGGAACAAGGTAGTAAAGGTCTTTTCTCGGTCAAGTAATAGAAGAAGAATAACTATCACAATATGAATTAGAAATGGGACTACCAAAGAAATGGTGTTTTTAAGTGTAATTTTCGCATTGATCTTTTTATCTGTCTTAGTTTCTGCTTTCACTCTGAATTTTGCTTCAGATTTAACTGCAACATTTTCCACTGTGCTTTTTACAAACCAAATTTGAATTGCATTCCATAGGAAAAAACTTAATGGTAAAAGTAGTCCAAATAGGGATTCAAAAACTAAAAATTCTGCCTTTTCTCCCCAAAACTCATCCCATCCATAAATGAATGCCATATAAATTCCAAATCCAATTCCATAAGCGAAAATATTTAGTAGAATTTTTCTAAATATACGTCCTTGGGAAAACATCAAATCATGGATTTTTGGAAACCTTGAGAGAAAATAGAGCATAGAGACCCCAATTATCGCAATAAAGGAGATTGTGATAGTTATAGGTTTATTTTGATTTGTTCCAAAGAACAAAATCAGTCCCGCACCAACCAAAAATAAAATTGTATAGATAATAACTTTTTTATCTAACACCTTTAATAATTCTCCTTCCACTTTTTCAGCAGATTTCGCATTTAATTCTTGCTTCTTCAGGCGGAGTTTTTCTTTGAATTCTTGGCGTTTTTCCTTCTTTAACGCTTTTTTCATTTTTTTGGAGCCCATTTTATCTTCTAAAGTGGCTTCCCATTGTGAATCAGAATCGTCTGTTGGGGTTGATTCTCCTTCTTCGACTTGTGAATCATCCTCAATAACATCAGAAGGCTTAATTTCTTGGTCTATTTGTGTATCTTCTGTGTCGATTACTTTATCATTTCCATTTTCTTGATCATGATCATTATTTTCTTCCAAAAATATCACCCTATCATTTCTACTTATTTATACATATCATAGCTAAGATGTAATTAATATTTTTTTAGTATAAGGGGGGAAAAAACGGAAAAAACTTGAGAAAAAAGAAAATCAAAAAAAGGTAATTATTGTGCTTTTTTAGCTTTATAGACTGCTTTTCCTGCTTTTGATAAAACTTTGGGTAATACTCGAGCATAGGCCGCCATTTCAATTTTATTATTTGTTTCGACTGCGGCTTTTAATTTATTCACGGCATTGCTCAAATTGGCTTTTTCATCATCAGGTAAAAATTGTGCTTCTTCACTGAGCATTTTTTCTGCACGAGCCATTACTAGTTGAGTGATATTTTGTTCCACTTTTCCTTGTTCTCGTTTGGCTTTCTTGATATTGCTGCCGATAGCCATAGAGGTGGATGCTTTAAGACCCATTTCGATAATCATCCGTTGAATATTGCGATGTCCTCCGAGTACTTCCATTAACCTAGAGATATTTTCTCCCCGATTTATGATGTTGTTGGAACCAGGTTCGTCGATTGCTCCACGTCCTCCCATAAGCTGTACGATTTCATAGGTGGCACGATGGGACATTCGGGTGGTTAAGTATTTTCCTTGAGCTGCCAAAATTGCAACCGTGGCTTCATCCATGGCGTTAGGTGTTTCTCCTCGGTGAATCTTTTCACCCACTTTTTTATCATAGAAGTCTGCGATTTGCATTGCAAAAGCGGTATAGGCCGAAAGTTCGGAATATGTGTCGGATAAAACATGGCTGATACCTTGATATTTGAATAAAGGCTTACCAAATTGATGGCGTAATTGGGTATAAATGGTTCCAGTAGCTAACGCGTGCCACACTCCTCCTAATGTTCCAGTTGTAATGGCAAATCGTTCTGGGGTCAAACCACGGAATAAACGTTTGTATCCTTCTCCTGGTGGTGCAATCATTCGATCTTTGGTGACGGTAATATTGTCATAGTTTACTTTCGCAATTCCTACTCCATGAGCTGCTGGGATATGTAACCTTTCGGTCGATAATCCCGGATCATCTCGCTTGAATAAGGTTAACATCATAGTACGGCGTGGGTTTGAAATATCTGTTACTCCATAAGTGCTGAAATAATCTGCCACTGCTCCATTAGTGGTGTATATTTTGGTTCCATTGTAGGTAATATCTCCATTTTCAGCAATTTTGGCCGTAGTCTTCATGTTAACTGCATCGCTGCCATGTTCTGGTTCGGTGATTCCAATACCTCCGACCTTCGTTCCCCGATAAATCTCTTTTAGAGCTTTTTCTTGAATGTCATTCCGATCTGGGTTGTGATACAATGAATTTCCAACTAAAATAGAAGAAGCGGTCATTGCCATGTCTACTTCAGGAGCCATACCATTTACGGCCATATTCAATAATAATTGTCGTTTACATGACCCAACTACTCCATCGTAGGTGTTCATTCGTTGGAGCATATAATGTTCCCCTAATTTAGGTAAGATTTCATAAGCGTCATCGACGTTAACTTCTTTTAATAATTTTTTACAAACATCTTGAAATCCCATAAAGAGATCCTGTTCTTCTTTATTTAACAAAGGAAAGATATTGGAGTTGATAAATGAATATCGATTTCCTAAGCTCAAGGCTTTATTGTAGTTCTTTTCAAGTAAATTCCCATATACTGCTTCTGATAATTTTAAAGGCATTTTTAATACATCCATACTTTTGATCATTTTCATAAAGAAAAATCTATGAAAATGACTATTATCCCATGTTTCTTTAGAGAGTTTTTAAGGGTTCTTTCTTTTTTTTTTTGAAAAAAGGTAAATTAATCAAATCATCATTTGATGATTCGTTTAAATGGTTAGTTATTTTGAATAAGGGTTGAAAAAGTAATTAAAAAAAGAGGTGGAAGGGACTTATTCCTGCATTGTATAGCTATTTTTCAATGGAAACACGAAATTTTGCCATACTTTTGCAAATCCTTCCTCATTCAAAGCAGGTTTCTTGACCATTTGTAAGAGCAGGTTCATTTGTGTTTCAGTGCATGTCGGTTTGGAATAGAGCTTTACTGCGTATTTCGAAAAGTCTTGCACTATAAATTCAAAGATCTGATTAATGAGATCTTCATTTAAGGCTGAATATCTTTGATTTTCTAAAATTAGTTCACCATAAACAATCTGCGTAAAGAGAAATCCAAAGATCAAAACAAAATCAAAATCTTTGCTTTGAAGTTTTGTGGGGGCAGCGGTTTTCAAAAATTCTTCAAATAATAAGATTTGTTCTTTGAATATAAGAACATTTGGGATATCAACATTCTCAAAGGCTTTATTAAAATCATGGAAGACTATTTTTCTCAACCCTTTTGCGGCAGGTTGATTAAATAAGAAATCATCATTGATAGGTTGGTCCATTTTGGGAACTTCGGGAAGATTGGCTTTATTGAAGAAGAAATTCTCCACAAATTTTACAACCAACGCCATATTGACATGGACTGTTCCTTCCAATTTAGGTAACATCCGAATGTGTTTTGTGGCGTTTTCAAAGTATTGATCTTTTTCATATCCCTTAGCAGCTATTATGTCCCACAAGAGATCTATAACTTCTTCACCTTGAGAAGTAACATAACACTTCACAAGTGGGTTGAACAACAAATATCTTCGATCTTCTGGTGAAGCTGCTCGCATGTAATCTGTTGCTCGTTGGGCAAAGGTTTTCATGGCAACTAAGCGTGCATAGGCTTGCACAAAATATTGTTGAATATGGGGGAAATCACTCACAGGATGTCCATACAAAATTCGGTGGGTGGCATGATCAATGGCTTCATAAAATGCATGGGTACAAATTCCAATGGATCCCCATCCCAAGTTAAATTTCCCGATATTCACTGTGTTCAAGGCCATATTCCAAGCTTCTTGTCCCTTCGCTAAAATTTCATCTTCTAAAATAGGATAATCATTTAGTTTGTATTCTGCGACAAACATTTGCGAATCAATCACATTTTTAACCACTTCATATTTCTCATGTTGAGTGCTTACTGGGAAGAAGACATATTTCCCAAAGCGTTTGTCTTCCACTTCACCAATGTTCTCCATTTTCCCAAAGATTGAAATCAATGCCCCTTCATTTCCATTTCCAATGTAGTATTTATTCCCATTGGCGAAATAGGTTCCATCTTCTTGTTTTGTCAGTGTTAAATCGCTAGAATAGATATCTGCTCCATGTTCTTTTTCAGAGAGGCCAAATCCGAAGATACCGCCATCTTGTAACAATTTTGCGGTGTGATTCTTTATTTTTTCATTATGAGATATCCATACTGGACCCAGTCCTAAAATCGACACTTGCCAAGTATACCAAAAACTTAATCCATAAAATCCTAAAATTTCACTCATTTGATTATTTCGGAAAGTATCCCAACGTGTACCTGGATCTCCATATTGAGGAGGGGTTAATAAGTTTGCAAAAATTTGTTCTTCATGTAGAAAATCTAAAAAATCACGATACCATGTACGTTCATGGTGATCCTTCTTTAATTGTAATCGTCCTTTGTTTTCAAACCAATTAATAGTCTTGGTCATAATCGATTTGGTGATTTCATCTTGATATTCTGTTGTATTTAGTTTATTTGGATTTAATAAAACCATATTTTTCACCTGATTTAGAAAATTCATACCTAAATCAAAATTATGTTCACTTTCCCCTAAAATAATAAAAAGCTAATTTCTCAAATTGAACAAAAAAAGGGGAATTAGATCAAAAACACTATTTTTCCATAAGGAATTTTGTCGCACATTTTTGAATCGTTTTATAACATTCTAAGGGTAAAACATGGCTTCGCCCTTCGTACAATTCCAAGGTGGCATTAGGAATCAAAGCCGCAGTTTCCTGGTATCGCTCTTTTGAAAAAAATTGATCTTGGGTCCCTCCAAGGATCAACGTGGGCGCTTTAATTCCCTTCAAATGTCGTTTTAATCCTACTGGATAGGTTGAAATATGAGTGTAAGCATTAATAAATGTGCTTGCTGGGTTAATGGACTGTTTTCGGGTATGCCATTGTAATGTTGTGGTTATATTTAGCAGAGTTCGAATCCACCATTTATTGCTCAAGTTATCCATTTTCCTTTGTACTTCACGAAATCCTTTAGTTTTAGCCAAACGAATAAAATCCTTACAAAAATCTACTCCATCATCAGACAATCCATAGGCTGAAACAATCAATAATAGTTTCTTGGTTAACTCTGGATTTTGTTCTGCAAATGGAATAGCAATGGCTCCACCATAGGAAATTCCGACAATAACCACTGGGCCCAAATCTTTTATAAAAATTGCAAAATCTTTGGCGACATCGCGACACCATTGCTTTTCAGAAATGGTCTTGTCGTACCCTAAAATGTACAATGAAAAATCTTCTAGAGGGGAAAGCATTTTCACATAATTTTTTAATTGTTTTTCTGGATTTTGTGCAATGCTGAAGATTAATTCTTGGGTAGGTGGAAAAATTACTATTTTTTGGGATCCTGATCCATACCTAACATAGGGATATTTTCCTTCTAAGAAGAAGCCTCTAGTATATTTCATTTTATTTATTCTCCGTAAATAATGTCCAATTTTCCCATAAGATAGCAGTAGTAATACTCGGTTAGAGAATTGATGCTATTTTTGGTTGTGAAAGGTCTATCTAAAGGGATTTGCAATCTTTCACAAACTTCTTGGAAAATTTTTACATGGGGTGATGGAAACATTTCTTTTTTGTTGATTTGGTTCAATATGTTAGCAATATCATTCCGGTTTCGCCATGGGAAGATCATTCCTATTGCATGTTCTGCTTTTGGAATAATGTCATATTTTTCAATGAAATTTACATTCATTTCAGCAACAGTCTTTGCGATCCTGTGAAACATAGTTTGTCGATCTTCAATCAATTGATTTATTGAAACGGGGACTCTCAAGTGCATTAATATTCCTAGTCCTTGGCGAAAATTGATGTGCCCATATCCCACCATCACTTGGGGGAAATCATTTCGAGTAAGTATTTCATTTACTTCATTGAATATTTTAAAGGCAAATTGTGGCTGCATCAAGACATCCTCAAATCCAGGATACAGTATAAAAGAATCATCTGAATTTTGACTCCTTGTTTGGGTTGCCAATGCTGTGCGTTCCTCTAAGTAAGCTTGATATTCTTCATTAGATAAATGAACACTTTGTAGTTTGGTGTGTTTCGCTACATAACTTTCAAATTGTTCCAGTTCGTTTTTATTACCCCGTAACAAAATTGCCCACTTAACAGGACGATCCTTGAATAACGCTCCAAATTTGCCGGGTAGTGTTGATTCAGATAATATAAATTCGCTGGACAATGGAAAAATTTTTTCATCCTGGACAGATTGCAACCCAGTAAAGGCAGTTTCTAAATCATCGCCAAATAGTAATCGAGCATCATTTGTGGATTCATTGGGTGCAATTCGAATTTTAGCATTCAGAATTATTCCAAATCTTCCTTCACCTCCAATATATTTTCCAATATCAGGATCTTGAGCTAAAATTGTTTTTTGTTCTCCTTGGGGGGTGAGAATCTCTATTGAAATAATCCATTCTTTTATTGGACCCAGCTTTCCGGCAATGACTCCACTTGCATTAGTGGCAATTAATCCTCCGATCATGACGGGAAGCTTGAAAGAACTACTTGGTTGGGCGGGAAATATAAATTTTGTATGTGTGTCTTGTTGTACTCTACGGATTAATTCTGCGACTAGCACATTTTGATCAACTTCAATAAACTTCTCATTCATATTCATGAAATATGGTTTTGGTATGGTATGTAATGATTCCATATCTACTACTACAAATGGACTGGTAAATCCCCCTGAAAGTCCTGTTTTTCCACTGGCAAATGATATTGGGATCTTTTTTTTAACACAACTAAGAACGATCAGTTTTAATTGATCAAGGTTCACAGGTCTTAACAATAAACGTGGAGTAAAATGTAATAAAGAACAATCGTGAACCGTGCTAGCCATGATTGGATTATTCACTACCATAGCCCACCCAGATTGCATCCACTTTTTTTTATCGCTTAATCTCATTGATGCAATATTTTCAAATCCTGCTGTTACTAATTCACCGACCAAAGTATCAAGTTGATTATCCTTAATCATTGGAGAAGAAAAGTTAGAAGAGAATAAAAAAGTTTCAAAATCATGAATTGTTGCTTCAATCTAGGAAAGATTAAAAAAATTATTCAAAATCTTGAGTTTGAATTGTGATTCGTTTTAATTCGCCTTTAGAGGACCCTTTGCTCTTGCGAGGAAGTTTGTCAATTAATTCTTTGACTGCTGCTTCAATAGCTTTATCCAAATATTCGTTTACTTTTTCTTTGGCGTCGCCTGCTACTCGAATTTTTGTTTCTCCTTCAACTAGCAAATCTCGAATTTTCGAGACCCGAACATATTTAGCTTGATATACCATAGTAATTTCTTCCTTGAGTATGCTCAATTCGAACATAGAATCAAAATTTTCATAAGATTCTTAATTACATTACTGAATCTAAATATTTAAATGTACTGCACAATCGGCAAATAAATTCGACAAAATTCATTATGTGGGAAAAATATTTTCCAGAATGTCAATAATCTCAAAGGAAAAGTGCTACATTTTTGCAAAATTGAGATCATCTCTCAAATAAAAAGAAAATTTACCCACAAAAGGATTTGTTACTTGATTTGTATATCTTCGGGTATTTAAAGCTTTTGGCAATTTCGACAAAAATCCTTAAAGATTTCTTGATAAATAATAAAATATATTGATGTTTGAAGAGAATCATATCTCCTCGAAAATGCATTTTTTGAGAAAATACATGGGGTATTTAAATTTACTTGGATAGAATCAAATAAATTTTACCCTAACACTAAAAAGACTGAAATAATCTGAGTAAACTATATTTTTCTGGTTTAGAGAGGCTTTCATAAGTCCAAAAAAACTTTTTTGACTGTGTATAAAAGACCCAAAAAATTATTGATTTCTTTTGTAAATTAAAACAGCTAAACTTAGTAAAAATGCAATAGAAACGATTAACATTGCAAAACCCCACACTAGGTGATCTTCCATTTCATCATCCAAAAAAAAGTCAAAAGTCTTGTAAATTGGAAAAATAACCAATAATCCTAACAATCTATAACGATTTTTCCATTTTTGCGTATTCGATGACATTATATTGATATTATTAATTTTTCATTGATGAAAAAATTTTTGTTAATTAAAAATTATTTTCTGGACAATAAAAGCAAATTTGGACATAGATTTTTTATTTCTTTATTTTTGCATGAAACGTCGGTAGAGGTAATATCGAAGATTAATGGTCCACAAGACCAACAATCTACTTCTATTTCTTTATCATTAATCGCAGTTATTGATTTGGCGTGTTGGCAAGATCCACATTCCAAGGAAATTCCTAAAAGTTTTTTTTCTGATTTTGTTTTGATGCTGGTGGCCATAGATAAAAATTCAACTCGTTCATTAAAAAAAGACCAATATTGTATAGTTACTAACAATATTACATTTGATTTTAAGTTTTTGAATTTCATCACTTAAAACATTTATTATTGGAAAATTTCTAATCTGTTTTGGTTCTTTCTTAAAAAATAGCACTATGATCTACACAATTTTCAATAGATTATGATGTATGACTTATTCCCTAAAGCAAAAAGTTTTTAATTAATCAAATTGTTAAGACCAAAATTTATTATGTTGGATATGTATCTGAACAATTTAGTTATTCAAATACTTAATCTCCTTATAATCTAATTGGAATATTGACATATGGATATTGATTTTTAATCAAGTATGATTTTATTCGGATAAATCGGATTTCAGTAGTATTCTGTTTTGAAGAATTAATTTGATTTACAAAGAATCTCGTATTTTTTATATTAACAACTTAATATATATAACTCAAAAAATCAATAACCTCTGAATTTTAATTTCGTATTTTTCAAAAGCGTACAATATAATTTGGAAGAAATCCTTATTTTTTTGGAAGAGAGAACTTCGGATTTCTATTGAATTTTATTCAAAACATCCCTTTTTCAAAGGAAAATTGTGAGACGAAAGATATGGTTAAATTTGATTTAGTGTCGGACTATTCACCTAAAGGAGATCAACCTGAGGCAATTCGACAGCTTACTGAAGGAATTATGAAAGGAAAACGATTTCAAACCCTATTAGGTGCCACGGGGACAGGTAAAACTTATACAATGGCAAATGTAATTTCGCAAATTAATATTCCAACATTAGTAATGGCCCCTAATAAATTGCTGGCTGCCCAATTATATCAAGAATTTAAAGATTTCTTCCCGAACAATTCCGTTCACTATTACATTTCTTATTTTGATTATTATCAACCTGAAGCTTATTTGCCCGCTTCCGGAACTTATATTGAGAAAGATTCTTCAGTCAATGAAGAAATCATGAAATATCGTCTTGCCAGTACTCATGCATTAATGACACGTCAAGATGTAATTGTAGTTGCATCTGTTTCATGCATCTATGGAATTGGTAATCCCACGGAATGGTCACGAAAATCTTTTGTTCTAGAACCCGGAATGGAAATTTCACGCCAAGCTTTAATGCGAAAATTGATTGGTATTCATTTTGAACGGAACGATGTTGATTTCACTCGTGGAAAAATTCGTGTTAGGGGCGATACAATAGATATTTTTCCAGGTTACTTGGATAATTACTATCGGGTTAGCATGTTTGGAGATGAGATTGATCGCATTTTCCTAATGGATGCAGTATCCAATGAAAAACTCAACCAAGTACCTAATTTAAAGATATTTCCAACTCGAGAATATGTCACAATAGAAGAGTTAATCGACAAGATAGTAGAAGATGTCTTGCAAGAATTGGAAGTTCGATTAACTGAATTTAAAGATCAACAAAAATGGGCGGAAGCCCAACGGATAGAAGAGCGCGTACGATATGATATGGAGATGCTTAAGGAAGTAGGATATTGTAAGGGTATTGAAAATTATTCTCGATTTTTAGATCAACGTGAAGCGGGGGAAATGCCTGCCTGTCTTTATGATTATTTCCCTGAAAAATTTCTGCTTATTATGGATGAAAGTCATATTGGAATACCCCAAATTCGTGGAATGATTAAGGGAGATCAAGCGCGAAAACAAAATCTTGTTGAATATGGTTTTCGGTTACCCAGTGCACTTGATAATCGTCCTCTGCGATTCGATGAATGGGAACAGAAAATCTCTCATGTCATTTGTACTAGTGCTACACCCGGACCATATGAATTAGAACAAAGTGGAGGTGTCTGGGTTGATCAAGTTATTCGACCCACTGGATTGATTGATCCTGAAGTGGAAATCCTTCCCGTAGAACATCAGATCGACGATCTTCTTTCTGAAATAAGAAAAGAAGTTGCTAAAGGTAATCGTGTTCTTGTAACCACACTAACAAAGCGTATGTCTGAGAATATATGTGACTATTATTCAGATCTGGGAATTAAAATTGAATATCTACATTCTGATATCGATACAGTGCAACGGATGGAATTGATTCGAGAGTTGCGGATAGGCAAATATGATGTTTTAATAGGGATCAATCTTCTTCGTGAAGGTCTTGATATTCCCGAAGTTGGATTGGTGGCTATACTCGATGGTGATAAATCAGGGTTCTTGCGTGATACACGCTCTTTGATTCAAACAATTGGTCGAGCTTCTCGGAATTCAAATGGTCGTGCTCTAATTTTTGCGGATAAGATGACTCCCGCCATTACTGAAGCCTTGAAAGAAACTAATCGTCGCCGAACAAAGCAAATTGCCTATAATAAAGAACATAATATCACTCCCCAAACAATTATTAAACGAGTTCAAGATTCCTTGTCAGAAGCTGAGGAAGAAGAAGAGATGAGTAAATCCTTTGAACAAGTGTTGCATGATACAATCGAAAAGAATGCCAATGAGGAAGAATTACTCATTGGATTGGAGCAAGCGATGCTGGAGGCTGCACGAAATTTAGAATTTGAAAAGGCAGCAGGATTTCGAGATCTAATATCTGATGTTAAAAATAAAAAACGGACCTTCGAGGGATTAAAAGAAACAGTAAATGTAAAAGAATCCCAATCTCCTACAGAATCATCTTCTTCAGAATCTCCTTCTCTGGATAAACAAATGAAAGAAATGTCTGGGTTTCAACTCATGGGAACTGTTGAACATGTCCGGAAACGAGATATTCAAAGTATGCGTAATAAGAAAAAAAAAAACATCAATAAAACGAAAAAAGAAACAGAAGTGAAATGATAACAAATGACTAAATCTAGTATTATTGTTAAGGGCGCTCGTCAAAATAATTTGAAAAATATAAATATTGAAATTCCTCGCGATAAACTGGTAGTTTTTACGGGTTTAAGTGGGTCGGGAAAATCTTCCCTTGCCATTGATACCATATATGCTGAAGGACAACGCAGATATTTAGAATCCTTGAATACCTATGCCCGTCAATTTTTGGGCTCTATGGATAAACCCGATTTAGATTATATTGAAGGCTTATCTCCCTCCATTGCCATTGAGCAAAAGAGTGTGAGTAAAAATCCCCGCAGTACCGTGGGTACGGTTACGGAAATATATGATTATCTAAGATTGTTGTACGCTAATATAGGAATCCCGCATTGTCCTACATGTGGTCAAGAAATCACTCCTTTAACCACACAAGAAATTACTGAATCAATATTAAAAGAACTTCCTGTTAATACCAAGTTTCGCGTTCTTTCCCCCATAATCCAACGAAGAAAGGGTGAATATAGTGCAATTTTCAAGCAATTAAAGAAAGATGGCTTTGTAAGGGTGATAGTTGATGAGATCGAATATGAACTGGATGAAGAAATCAGTCTTGACAAAAATAAATTTCATGATATTGATGTTGTAATCGATCGATTAGTGAAAAAAGATACAGATCAATTCCGAAATCGATTAGCTGATGCAGTGGAACAAGCATCAAAATTAACAGATGGGTTAGTCAAGATCTGGATTCCAGAAAAAGATCCGAAAATCTATTCTGAACGCCTCTTTTGTCCTACTTGTAGTCTTTCGATGCCCGATTTACGACCTCAACTCTTTTCCTTTAATACACCTCATGGGATGTGTCCTGCTTGTAATGGTTTAGGAAAATCAAATGAATTTACCGAGCATCGTTTATTTCCAGATAAAGACCGGAATCTATACGAGAGCAATTTACGAAGTGTTGGCGGGTTTGGAACCCTCGAAACTTACAGCTGGCGAATCTTAGAAACCGTTGCGGAACACTATAATGTGAATTTATCGGATCCTATCATGGATTTACCCGAAGATTTTTGGCAGATCTTTTTATGGGGGTCGGGCTCAGAAAAAATCCCCTTCCACTTTGATTCAAGTCAGTCTAATGGTAATGGTGATCGGGAATTTTCTTACAACGTTTCCCGTCCTTTTGAAGGAATATTAAATACATTACAACGACGCTATATGCAATCTTCCTCTGATTCAAGTCGAGAATATTATGAAAAATGGATGGAACAGCAAATTTGTCGTGTCTGTCATGGTCAACGTCTTCGTCCTGAAGCCTTAGGTGTCATATTGCATGAAAAGAGTATTGCTGATGTATCAACATTGACCGTTGATAAAGCCCTTCAGTTCTTAAGTGAAGTTAAAGCTCTTGTTTCAGATCGGCAAATGCATATTGTCAAAGAAGTACTTAAAGAATTATTTGCTCGATATACATTCCTTTTGAATGTAGGTTTGCACTACGTTCAAATGGATCGAGAAAGTAAAACATTATCGGGTGGGGAATCAGAACGTGTTCGGTTAGCGACTCAAATTGGTTCGAATCTTGTGGGGGTTTTATATGTTTTAGATGAACCTTCCATCGGTTTACATCCTCGAGACAACTATAAATTAGTTAAAATGTTGGAACAACTTCGCGATAAAGGTAATTCCATTCTTGTTGTTGAACATGATGAAGGAATTATCCGATCTGCGGATTTCATTGTTGATATTGGTCCAGGGGCTGGAATTCATGGAGGTGAAGTGGTTGTGGCGGATACATTATCTGTTGTAGAAAAGCATAAGGAATCGCTGACAGGGAAATATCTTCGCGGTGAACTATTCATTCCTACACCTGAATATCGACGTTCCAATGACAATCAATGGATAACAATTAGAGGTGCTCGCTCGAATAACTTAAAAAATATTGATGTTAAGATCCCTCTTGGAGTTTTAACTGTTGTAACTGGTGTAAGTGGCGCAGGAAAATCGAGTTTAATTATGGAGATTCTCTATAAAGGATTACATCGCGAAATTTATCGAGAATCTCGAATGATTCCGGGTGAATTTGACAGTATTGACGGTAGTGATGCCATTGATAAAATTATCCATATTGATCAGACACCAATTGGTCGAACTCCTCGATCGATTCCAGCAACTTATACTAAACTATTTGATATTATCCGAGATCTGTTTGAAAAAACTCAAGAAGCAAAACTCCGAGGATATAAGAAGGGCCGATTTAGTTTCAATGTAAAGGGAGGACGATGTGAAAAGTGTACTGGTTCCGGGTATAATTTAATTGAGATGCAATTCCTTCCATCTGTGTTTGTACGATGCGATGTCTGTAAAGGTCAACGTTATAACACAGAGACTCTTGAAGTTAAATTCAAAGGTAAAAATATTGCCGAAGTTTTAGACATGTCTCATGAAGAAGCTTATGAATTCTTTGAAAATCATCCGCGCATGCAAGCCATTTTGAAAACTCTCATTGATGTAGGGTTAGGGTATATAAAACTTGGACAGTCATCCACCACATTATCAGGTGGGGAAGCTCAAAGAGTTAAACTTTCTCGGGAGTTAAGTAAAAGAAGTACAGGAAAAACCTTGTATATCTTAGATGAACCTACAACAGGATTGCATTTTCATGATACTAACCAATTAATTTTAGTTATTCAGCGATTAGTAGATCAAGGTAATTCTGTAATCATCATTGAACATAATATGGATATTATTAAATCTGCAGATTATTTAATTGATGTTGGTCCTGAAGGAGGCGACGAAGGGGGAGAAATTGTTGCATCGGGTACTCCTGAAGAGATTGTGAGAGTCAAGAAATCTTACACAGGGCAATTTTTAGCTCCTGTTCTTCATCATGCTAACCAAAATGGTCAGGTTCTCGATAGTGAGGAACACCAAGAAATGCTTGTATTGGATCCAAAAAAGAAATCCACTAAAAAGAGCTCAAAGAAATCCGTCAAAAAGAGCTCAAAAAAATCCTCAAAAAAGAGTACGACGAAATCTGCTAAAAGCAGATCAAAGAAAACTACTCAAAAGAGTGCAAAGAAATCAAAAGGCTCAAAGAAGACTGCGAAGTCGAAAAAAAAACCTTCGCCTAAACAAACTTCCCCAACTACTAAAAAGATGACCGATTCTGCTAAAGTGAAAAAAGACACTTCAATTCAAACTTAATTTCTGAATTTTTTTTCATCCTATTTTTTCTTACTAAGTGGTTTGATTTTTTTTAAAAAGGGATAAACCTCATTCATTTCAAAATCACAATTTTTCATCTTGGTATAATAATCATATTCCATTTTTCGTTCTAAATAGACTAATTCCTTAATTTTCTCAGGTGAAAAGAATCCTTTCGTATCTTCTGAGCAATTAATTCCAGGACAAGAATGACTTGCTGATAAAAAAAATTCTTCCGAAGTGATGATAACATTCCAAAAAGGAAAAATTTTACACTGTAAGGGTCGGCTTTTATAGATTTTACACAATTTCTTTCCTTCAGCTTCAATTAAAAATGCACAATTTTGATTTTTCTCATTATTCAAAATCAAAGTGGGGTAAACTTTGGTTTTTTTAGTTTCACCTAAGTTTTCATCCCATAAGTCATAATCATAATCAGTTGTCGAAAAATATTTTTCTGCCAAATCCTCTTCTGAGATTTTTAGATTTTTACAAATGTTATCAATATCTTCTTGGTAAATGAAAACATATCCATCTTGTTCATTTGAACAACATTTTCCACATTGTTTACATGAGAAATGCAAACCATTTTTGACGGATGGACATAGTTTCATGGATCAAATATGGTCTTCGAAGCCTAAAAAGTTAATTTTTGAGATTTGTCATTGAATTATTGCCAAAAAATTAAATTGGTTAAAATGAAATTAGAAGTAGGTAAAGAATAAAATGCAAGCGTTTGAAGTGACCCGATCTTTAGAAACTCATATTCTTGAAGGTTCGACTGTGGGCGATATTTTATCTCAATCAAAGGTAATTTTAATTACCGATGATGATTCACGCTCTGTTTTTATTTATCGGGGAATAAAATCTTCTTTGGTTTTATATTTTATTGCATTGCGCCTTGCAAAAGACATTCGAAAGTCAATGAAAGGGTTTTATCAAATAAAAGAATTAAAGGATCAAAGCGCAATTGATTCAATAAGTTCGGCGCCCATTAAAACAGAGGGAAAAATTCTGGAAATTGTAAATCCTAATTGTCATCGCATGGAAGATGGAACCTTCGATATAGATCTTACAGGAAAACTTCAATTGGATCAAGATGTTGCTTGGCGAGAACGCTTGTCTCTCGAAAAATTGCCCCTATTCCGAAAACCAAACATTCAAGATAATCTCGATCGCATTCAAAATTTGGAAAAGATTGATGGTTATCATACAGAAATGGTTTTAATTCAAAATTCTATGTATGCTCAATCTTCAAATCTTATTTCTTTCTTTCAAGAACGAAAGGAAACCCTGAAATATTCTCATTTAGGTAAGCTGGTTGAAGGGAAATTCTTTCACCCTGGGTATTCTTCGCGAATCGTGGTGCATGGGGGTTTCGTTCAATCAGTGGAATTCTTAGTTAAAAATGCTCAATCTCAAGATCCTACTTTAGGGAAGATAAGTGCCCCTGTATTATTTATCCCTAGAATAACTCAAGAACGTTCAATTGAAGATTTAAAGAAAGGTTTTCAGATCCCTGAGCCCGTTCCTGTTGATGAATTGATTAAGTCTATTCAAGATTCTTCTTAAAGGTTTATTGTTATGAAATTTTCTCCAACTCTTCCTCCTCCACAAATATCTTCAATTTTCCACCAGACAATTAAACAAATTGTTCCTAAATCATCAGAATTGATCAAAATGCAGAATTTAATTTCTGATACCATTGAAGTGATCAATTCTAGTCGCATTCCACCTGAAATATCTCTAATGTTTATCGAACCGCAAGGTTCTACTGGGATCAAACAAACTGCATTAACCAACGCTGCGGATATTGATCTTTTCATTGGTTTAGATCCAACTTTTTTATTTGAATCAAAGTTTTCTTCAAAGAAAGTTCGTCGAGATTATATCCGTAAATTGTTCAAAAATCTTGTATCGGACTGGTTGATTCCAACCTTGAAAGAAAATCACTATCAAAATGTTCGTCTCAGCTATGCTGAACACCCATATGTGTCAGCAGAATTAGAAGGTGTGGAAATCGATTTAGTTTGCTGTTTTGATTTGTCAAGTCAATATATCCATGAAAACGGTCCAATAACTGCGGTTGATCGTTCCCCTCATCACAGCCGGTTCATCCGTGATCATTTGTCTAAATCACAAAAGGATGATGTGCGCTTATTAAAATACTTTTTTAAATGTCATCATTGTTATGGGGACCAAAGTGCGATCGGGCGTAGTGGGTTCATTGGGTACAGTGCAGAATTATTGATTCATCTTTATAGTTCTATTTGGGGTGTTTTTTGCAATTTTGATAAATTAAATTCTAAAATTCTTTATTCCAGTGAGATGCTACCCGAATATGTTGCAAGATATCAAAATAAATCCTTTGCAGATATACGAAAAAGGTTTTTTCCCAATGATTTTCTAATCCTTATTGATCCCACCGATGCCAAGAGGAATGTAGGATCTTCCATCTCCTCCCGGGCATATTATTTAATGAAGTCAAAAATTCAACAATTTATGGCGAATCCCGATGCAAGTTTCTTCCGAAAAGAAAGAATTCCTTCAATTTTGTCTCTACATTCCGATAAAAAGACATTAAATTGCTTATATTACGTGGAATATCATGAGACTGAAGAAGATCACTATACCAAATATCGGGATAAATTGTATCATTTAATGGAGAAATTAATTCGAAAGGCTGAACAGGAAGCAACTCTCGAAGATAGGTTTCCAAATGTTGAAGGAGAATTAATATTTGATGCAAAAAAGGGGATTTATGTTATTGCTTTACATGCACCTCAACCAGTAATTTCTGAAGAATATATCCGAACTGGGCCTGCTGTAAGTGATGAACCTCATTATTCTCGCTTTGTCAGTGCTCATCCTGATGCTTACGATTGTGATGGTTTTTTATGTATTAATGTAAAGCGGAAATTTACAACATTCTTGGAATATCTTCAAAATGAAATTCCTAATAACCCTATCTCTAATTTGAAGGTTTTTAGCATTGGTTCGGCTTCGACTCCTCCATTTTCAGATATGGCTGCCCAAAGCATGGGTAATTTTTATGTAAATGTCTTACCCTTTCTATAAACTTAATTCCTTCCTTTTGCCTTCATATACCCACATGTACATTGGGGGGCGATTTTACCACACATCGGACAAATATCCACCTTATTACGGCGTCTCTGACGTGCATTTTTCCTTAAAGAGAGGGGGGATAATTTCTCGGTAGAAATGGCTTCTTTGTCAAGACTCGTTGATGATGATTCTTGGGACGATTTTGAAGGAGCTCCTCCGAAGAGTGAAAAAATTTCTGGTTTTTTTTCACTATTATCTTTAGAAGTGGATAATTTTTGCTTCGTCCTATCAATTCCAAAGAAAAGATTTCCCTTGTTCAATTCCTGATATCCCGCTGCATATTTAGTATTTGATTTATGATCAAGTACTTCTAGGGGGTTTATTGGGATTTCTGATGGTTTTTCATCTCCTTTTTTGAAAATTGGTGCAAGTGGATCAAAATCCGATTCTGGAGGTGATTTAAATGTGCTTTCATCTGAATTTACTTTCGGTGGGGCTATGGGTATATTTGTTTCTATTTGCTTCGTCTGTGGCATTTTTTTTGGGATTTGCTCATCTAAGTCCTCTTGAGTGGGAGTGAAATCCAAAGCTTCACCTAAGGCCATTGCATCTTCATCGACAGGGATATCTTCGGGCTTAAGGAATTCTAAAGTTTTTTCTTGAGTTGATTTTTCGGGCTGTTTTTCTGGTAATGGTATATGTAGATCATCTGGAGATGGTGTGAAATCCAAAGCTTCACCTAAGGCCATTGCATCTTCATCGACAGGGATATCTTCGGGTTTAAGGAATTCTAAAGTTTTTTCTTGAGATGAATTTCCGGGCTGTTTTTCTGGTAATGGTATATGTAAATCATCTGGAGATGGTGTGAAATCCAAAGCTTCACCTAAGGCCATTGCATCTTCATCGACAGGGATATCTTCGGGCTTAAGGAATTCTAAGGTTTTTTCTTGAGATGATTTTTCGGGCTGTTTTTCTGGTAATGGTATATGTAAATCATCTGGAGATGGTGTGAAATCCAAAGCTTCACCTAAGGCCATTGCATCTTCATCGACAGGGATATCTTCGGGTTTAAGGAATTCTAAGTTTTTTTTCTTTGGTTCTTCTTGTTCTAAGGATTCTTCATCAGGAAGAACTTCTTCTTCAATGATTATGTCTTTGATAGGAGTGCTGAGTTTTGGTAATTTAACTGGTTTTAAAGAAACCGCTTTCATGGGCTCATTTTTTTTCTCATCCAGAAGAGTTGGATCTTTATCTAATTTTTCCAACGATTTGGTATTATTTGAAGGTATGTTATCTATTTCTTTCAATTCTGGTGCCTTTTGCAATATTTCTACTTTGGCTGTAATTTCTGAAAGGTTCCAATTTTCAGCAAACATTTGCACTTCTTCCAATAACTCCTTGGCTTGATATTTTTCTTCTCCTTCATCGCTGGATTGCAAAACTTTTATTTTTAATATGATAAATTCCATTACGAAGGGTTCATCGTTCAAATTTTCCGCAAGGGTGATCCCTCCATCAATTAATTGAAGTAAATATTCCTTATTTGTTTTTATTCCATCTTGAGTGCGGAGGTTTTCAATTTGAGTTTTTAAGCTCGAATAATAGTTAATAGCACCATTCAAGCAATCTTGACAGACTAAATTCTCATCAACAACTATTGCATTTTCATTAAAATCCGTCATTAGATCTGTTTTTTTCAATATTTTCATTCCTTGACATGTAGAACACCGTGGACGAGGGACTTGATTATTTATATACAGATTCTGAATTTGATTTTGTAAAATTTGGGCATTTTGTCCTTCATCACCGCTTATCCTGATTTCCCCCCAGGCAACATTAATCTCTCCTGGTATTCCATTAATAGGATTTGTCCCATGGGGCATGAAAACAATCACTCCTACCTTACCTTCCAATGTGATGGATAAAATTCTATGACAAGAAAATGAAATGCTATAATTCTCTTCTGTATTTGTTAAAGTCAGAAAACTAAACGGGTTGTTCATGCTGGTTACTGATGAAATTTTTGTCTGTAAAACGATTTCGTCTGTTGGTTTCTGAATATTTATTCTAAAAATGCCTTGAACTATCGATTTGGGGGAATTTGGGTCAAAATTGCTATATATTATAATTTCAACTGGAACATTCTCTAAAACTAACGGTTGAATGGGCGTAAGAAATTGTTTAATTGAAAAAGATGGTGTTTCCATATTAATAGATCGTCCCTAATTTTATTCTATCTTTTTGTTAGTTTTAGAAGTTATTAATGCTAGCGATTTTGACATTAATGAAGTTTAAGGATACTTACTAGTCCATTTTATACTCGTTTAGATTTTTTTTTTGGTCATAATGCAACAACTTAATTTTGCTTCAAACGGCTGTGTTTTTAGCAATTTTTTCCTCAAAAGAAATGTTAGGGAGGACTCTATAATCACTCAATAGGTTTAATATCTATAGCTTCCCATATGCAAAGCAAGTGGGGTGTTTTTATAAAAAAAAAAATTGAAGAAAAGCCTATATATCATAACTTAAAATGTGAAAATAGTCGTTTTAATTGTGATTGGAATGGAGATATTGAATGGATTTTATATTTGAAAAGATTCATGATAGAGAAATTTGAATGGGTGCATCAAATTGATTGCTTGAATTTTGAAGTTCTTAAGGGAGTTGAAACGACCATTGATGTTTGATGAATGTGAAATAGTTTTCTTCGATTTATGGGATGTAGGGACTTCAATTGACCTTAATCAAATTATAAAATTATTTCCTTCTTCTCAAAAGAGAAAATTCCGAATTAGTAAAAAAACTCCAAAGAATATTATATTACCTGAACCGTTAAACATTCATTTAGAAGATTATTTTCCAAAGAATGTAGAGATATTCGAGAAAATTTCCATTTTTGTTCAATTCTATGAAGATGGAGTCATCTCGTTTATCACACGTTCCATTGTGAAAAAAGTTTCTTTAGAGGAGCTTGACTTATTTCGGAAAACACAAAAGGTAAAATTCCCAAATAAAGCACCAATTTCCCTTAAGAAATGGATTAATCAACAATTTCAACATATTTATGCACAAATAAGACCATTCATCACGAAGGAGCTTTATAAATTTAATGTAAGAGATCCTGAATCTTATTCGGTTTTTTGTATTCGAGATAAGAATATCAATGCTTCTAATTTTGTTGAAACTCAGAAAGATTTAGTCGCTAAATTTTTATCTCGAGAACATTCAAACAATAAACTCCACCATACACAAATTACGGATATATTGAATAACAAATTCTCATATTTTGAAAAAGATTTGCTCCTTTTCGAATCAGAACGTGCCTTAATTTTTGATCCTTATCGTGATTATGAAGATATTCTCGCTATAGTCGAATTATCAAATTATATGAGTTTAGAATTACAAAATTTGGATTTCATTCTTGATAAATGGTTGAAAGATGCAGAAATTGAATCTACTTTTCTTTTTCAAAATAAAAATCATCGGCAAATTAAGTTAAAAGCAAAAAGAATACAACAATTAAGAATTGATGCTCTATTTATGCTTGAAAATATTGAAAATGTTTCAAAAATTATTGGGAACTTTTTTTTAGGGGAAATATACAAACATATTTGCAATTTGTTTGATCTTTCATCTTGGATCACTTCCATTAGGGCGAGAATTGCATACTTAACTGAAGTCTATTCTCTTAGCATCCAAAATTCCTCGGAAGATAAAATGTGGAAGTTAGAACTCTTAATGGCTCTTTTCTTTTCTTTGGAAATCATCTTATTTTTAATAGATATAATACGAGTGTAAAAGAGAGAAAAATCTCAAAAAAAGTAAGAGTTATCAAAAATAAACCCAATTATATCTGCTATTTGTTCAATCATTCTATTACTTTTAACAATTGTTCTATATAGTAATAAAAAAGTAGATATCGTAGCTATTTCTCTTATCTTCTTAGCTTCCGAATTCGCATAGAGAGAGCGTTTTACAAAAATATGAAAATAGATGTTAATCTGTTATGATTCATTTTTCCATTTCATTTATATGTAATGTGAACAAAGGTAACATGCTTAATTGCAATACATTTATGTGGTTGAATTGCAATCGGATCAAAACGATCTTTAAGCACTCATACATAATAAGCAAAAATATCCCATATTTTTCTTATTTTGAAATGTGATTAACATGAAGAGAAAATCTATAAGTTTGGCTCTTGTTGGGTTATGTTTAATTTTTGTAACTGTCTTCAGTTCAAGTTACACTCCTGCAAGTGCCTTTTCCTTTGCTTTAGATGATGCTGAATCAAGCGATCGAGAATTAGAAACCTTGAGCTTAGGATCAGCTAATGCAATTCCAGAAAAGATCGCCGTCTTTTTCTGGGCAAGTGATGCTGGAACTCAAGCATGCGTTGATGAATATTGGGCAATCTTACAAGACGAAGGTTATACCGTTATGTATAACTTCAAAGATACTGCTGATTTTGAAGCCGATTTCAACACAGTTGAGGCATATGAAGGTGTTGAAGATACCGTTTTCTTCTATCTTTTCGGCCATGGAAACAACAATGGTGAAGATTCATTGACCGCTTTTGCACCTGGCACCAGTATAGTGTATTCTAGCGAACTTCGAGTAATGTTTGATCGATTGGAAGCAGAACGAATTAGTTTCTTAATCGAATCTTGCCATTCCGGTGGATTCCCATTGGATTTCCAAGCATCTCCATATTTAGCAATGTCCACCTCAGATGAAGACCACAATTCCTATGCTCTTGCCGAACTTCCAGGTGAAGGTAAATTTTCCGATGCCTTCTTTGACCATGTCGCCGACGGATACAACGCAGTTGATAGTTTCCACTTTGCAGAAGATTTAGTTTTATCTGTTAGACAAAGAAATCGTAGACAATATCCAATCATTGTCGATTTTTCTGACTATGTTTGGTTTGCTTAAATCTCTTACCTGAAGCCAAAGAATTATTCTATTCTTCCGATCCAACTTAATCGTTGGTATCGATTTTTTTCTGGTTTTTTTCTAGCAATTTTAGATAATTTCCTAAAAACAATCGGACAATAAAACGGTTGTGAATGGTTTAGCGTTTCCAGTTTTTCATTTTTGAAAACAAATTGTAATAAGAATATAGAAATAAAAAAAATTGAAATCCACAATGGTCTTTACGTGCGGACATAGATGAATCGTTTGAAATTGCTGCCATCTGGCATTTGTTCAGACATTTCTTTGCGCTTGCGAATTTCCATGATATACTTTTCCATAATTGCGCGTGGAATAGCTTCAAACCCTGCAAACTGGTATCCAAAGAATGCCCGTCCTTGGGTGGCTCCTCGGAAATCATCGGCAATTCCTTTACTTAATTCTGAAGCAGGTAATTTTCCTGTGACACGCATGTAGGCACCATCAGGTAAAATATCACCAATAATTCCTCGATGCTGAGTCAGTACTTTGATGATACCCCCTTCGGTTCCGTTAGGGGTTTTGATATCTGCATGTTGGATAGGTTCAAACATTTTTGGTTTAGCTGAGAGGAACCCGAGGGCTAAGTTGGCGTTTACCATGGTAGCAATTTCCCCGAATCCTGTGTGAGCAGGATCAGAGTGGACTGTACAATCGGTAAAGGTTGCCTTTACTCCCATTACAGGTTCTTTGGCTAATGGGCCATGTTCACAGAAGGATCGGAACGCATCAATTACCGCTGATTTGATTCGGTCCATCCGTTGTAATCCTTTGGATCCATCGACTAAAAGGTTGCCTTCATAGGTATCCCAAATCTTGCGAGCTTCTTTGGCATCCCAGCCAGCTTTTTCCCGTAAGATTTTACCCATGGTTTTACGATCCATCATTTCGTTGATTTCACCATCCAAACTAAGTTTGGTGGCTACCGGATCTAAGGGTTCAATAAACATTTTCATTCGGTTATGACCGTTTGGAGATTTAGTGTAGTATAATTCACCTTTATCGGTGCACATTTCCCGGTATACAATAATTGGTTCTCCGATCTTGATTTTTACTTGTTTGTTAATCCGCTTTGTGAGAATTTCAATTTGAAGGGGATCGATTCCACTGAGCACATATTCTTTGGATTCCTTGTTTAAACTGAACTTGGCGGTGTTGTCTGCCATTAACCATTTGGATGTGACTTCTCCGAGCTTTCCTAAGTCTTGAGGATCGATTGGAGTAATAGATCGAGACACTACAGCTTCACATGAGTATTTAATACTTTCAAACCTTGGAATATCGTCTTTGTTCTCATAACTTTCCGCATATTCCTTGCGTACGAAGGATTCCCCTGAGGGACAAATGAATCCAAACACTGCAAATAAGTTTCCAGCGGGTACCATGTCCATATCCAATAAATCGGTTATTTCCATAACACCTAATCTTTTAACTTTATATGATTTTTTTTGGTTGACTAAATAGATCGTATCTCCTTGGTGTAAGGATCCGGAGAACACCCGACCAATCAATGTGGGGCGGAAACTCTTTGGATCGATAAATACTTTGGCAATCATTCCTAATAATTCACCCTTTGGATCGGAATTAAGAATAGATTTCCCAAAATCAGTGTCCCAATCTACACCTGAGACAATGTGTTTCATTCGGAGTTTGGAGCCGGTAATGGGGTCTGGTAAATGATCGATAACCATCCGAAGTAAGGATTCATCCAATGGAAGATTCTTGCGGAGGAAATCAATGTCTCCTTCGTTATACTTTTCAAACACGAAAGTTGGTTTGATATTATTTTGTTTCAAAATTTCCATAGTAAATCCCCAACCATGTTTAGCCGAACCGAGAGCGACTTGGCTTTTAGCGAAATCGACGGTCCAGCTTGAACCTTCGGGTTGGAGTTCTCGAATGAGGTTATTAACATCATTGATAATCTCATCAACACGCTTATAAACCTCAGCAGGTTCAAGACGTAATTCAGAGATGAGACGGTCGACTTTATTGATAAACACTACTGGCTTACATTTTTCGTTTCCAACGGAAAGTCGAATGTTAGTTTCGGTTTGAGTCATCATACCTTCAAGGGCGTCTACAAGAAGAATAGCACCATCCGAGGTTCGGAGGGCTCGTGAGACTTCACCGGTAAAGGACAAGTGACCTGGAGTATCGTTGATCTGGAAAATGTATGCTTCTTCATCTTCGGGTTGGCGGTTGTCATTGAAGGCGAGGAGAACAACAGAAGTGAAAATAGTGATTCCACGGGCTTGTTCTTCATCATCGGAGTCCATTGCTTGCATTGCTCCGGCGTCTTCAGGGCGCATTAACCCTGCACGTTTTAAAAGGAAATCAGAGGTAGTAGTTTTACCATGATCGATGTGGGCAACGATGGAAAAGACACGCTTTTTAGCATAGCTTCCTTTTTGCACCATATCGACGATTTCTTGGGGATTTCTTACTTTAACCATTAATATATCGCCTAATAGGTAATTTTTCTGTGAGATTTAGGGGGTTGAAAAATCGAATCCAAAAATCCATAGAATTAAGTTGGTAAATGGCGCATAAAATTTGAATTTTTAGATTTAATCCGAAATAACAGCGTTTTTTGAATAATTGGGATGTGAAAAAAAATAGATGGAAATTAAAGCAAAACTTGTAAAGTTATTGTCCGAGTAAAATGGGACAGAAATGAATAACCGATTAAAATAATGTATATATTTGTTCAAAAGTGGTTTATTTAATGGAATTTTAAGACATACTCATTAAAAAATGAACATTCTAAGATTTTATTCTATTTTTTCTTCGTTTACTTAATAAAATCCTTAATTCTTTCCATATTACAATCAATACAAAGAAAAATGATGATACAAACAAGATTTGCAATTGTTTAGTTTTTTAGGTTGATGTGCAAATAATAGAAAATCTGGCCTACTTTCTCATTTTTGCTATTTTCAATAGCATCGGGGATGATCCCTATTCGCTTAAAGCCTATCTTTTTAAAGTATTTTTGTGCTGGGAGATTATCTTCGTAAGTATCTACAATAATTATTGATTTTCCTTGAGCTGATGCCCACTGACACGCATAATCAAATAGTAATGAAGTGATACCTGACCCTTGGTAATCTTTCGCTGTAACGACGGAGTACATGTGAAATCCTTGTTTACTCCAATATTCAGAGACTAGAGTCAAGGTCGCTATTAATTTTCCTTTAAATTCGGCAATAAATCGATTATTCTTATCCCTATGCTTTGCAAATCGCTTATCGGAAGCTCGCAATTCCGTAATACCTTCAGGTGAATTCATTTTATCAAAAAGATGGAGTACTAATTTATCAGGGTCTGTAGTGAGTTCATATTCGCGTAATATCACAAATCCATCTTGAAACGGGGTGATTTCCTGTTCAAACATAGGTTATTCCTATCTAAGAGAGATATAAATATAAATTTTGAGAGTTCGTAACTCTATATTTTTTGTCGAAATGACGATATTTCCTAGCGGGGCTTACTAAGGGATAGATAGATGCGTTTGATTTTCCAAAATTGAGAAAAGGGCAAAAAAATGGATATAAATGTTCCATATGGAAAAAAAAGAGCAAGATTAAAAGATTTTCAGAGATTTCCTAACAACAATTCCATTTCATAGGAGTTCCAACATGATCCAGAAAAGGTTTCGGGAATGCATGTGACATCTTGTTGAACAACAAACTCATGTAAGATTTGTAAGCATTCAACATTACTCTTATCAAACACTTGACAATTATGTACTCCACGATCTTTTCCGGCTGCAGAAGGATCACAGATAATTCGGGTGTGTTTTAAATCTTCATTGGTGAGGCTGTGTTTCAGAACCCAGAGGAGAGAGTAAAGCCAGGGGGATCGAAATCGGTTGATTTTTTCTAATTCATTGCAAATTGTATGCATCTGGATATTAGTTGGGTTAACTGAAATTGTGTCAATCCCATATTCGACACACTGGCGAATACTATGGTGGATGTCGACTAAGGCGGCATATTCGGGGAGAAATGGAGGTTTAAATAATAAATATGCTTTCACTCCAAAGTGAAATTTGTGTAAAATATCCATTGCTTTGACAAAAGCTTTCCATGCAAATCCTTTATTAATAATATTCGTTCGCACAAAATTATTAGTGGTTTCAAGTCCAACGCCAATTTCCAAATATTGCTTTGGAAGAATTTCATGATATTTGGTCATCAGTGTTTCTGTGATATATTCGGGACGGGATTCGATGACAATTTCCTTAATGGTGGGGTATGTAGCAAGTTTTTTAAGTATCCGGTATTGAAGATCCAAAGCAATTTCTTTGGGATCACAAAAGGATCCGGAAGTAAACATTTTGAATACAATTTTTTCTTCAGGGTTTCCCAATAACTCTTCATATCGGCTCAAAGCATTGGTAAATTGACTCCAATAATTTTCTTCTGTAATTGTTTCGGGGGCACGATCATTCCAATAACCGCACATGGTGCACCCTCCAGATTTAGATCGGGCCCATGAGCATGCAGAAGATTTGAATATAAGTGTAATTTCTTTCCCCATGCCTTCCTTTAGTCGTTCTTCTTTCGAGAATACTGCCACAGGGCGATCGAGCTTCACTTGTTTCTCATACTTACTCTTTTTTAAGGGGCGATTACGCAAATACACCAGTTCGTCCCACAGTTCATTGACATATTTGGGTTGATTTTCTAACCAAGCGTTTATTGCAGTAGTTAATGGTTTTTCGGAGTTAATTTTTTGAGTTTGTGCCAAGTTTAGTCATCTCCTTCAATTTCTTTAAGTAATGCCAGATCAGCACTGGGTGTTCCTTTTTTCTTGCGTTTTATCTTTTTACGCATTTTACAAACCTTTCCATGGAGTGCCGAAAGAATGTCTTGCGGAGAACTATTTAATTCACCTACGCCCAAATATTCTCCATTTTTATCGATTACTACTACATCATCATCAGGATGGGCTGTTTCATCTAGAGATGCTAAAATGGGTTTGAATACGGTGGTTCCCCGAAGATCCTCTTCATTTATTTTCACAAAGTTGCGATTGTGATCCAGTAATAGTTCCGCTCCCAATGGGGCCAATTTGAACAATCCCGAATCCATGTAGTATCTTCCTACTAAAAGTTTTCCCGCTCCATCGTATACATAGACTTCATTAAATTGAGGCCATCTTCCCTTTATCATCACTGCCCCGCGATCAGAAATCAGATCACCAGCTCCCTTGCCAAATTGATAATCAAAAGTAGCACGAATTATAATTTCATCTTCAGTCAAGCGGGTCATACGTTCAGCTTTTGACTGTGGATAATTTTTTTCTAATAGAGTCCGATTTTTTTGCAACCATTCCTGCAGTATCGAAAGGGTGCTATCACTTGAAGCACCTCCATGGGTATTTCCATCAATGGTATAATGAAAAGTAAATTTTGGATGAGTTTTTTGAATGAGGGTTTCCGCATATTGACACGCCAATTTGTATCCTCCCGAGAGATGGGCAATAATTTTCATAGATTCGTCTTGTTGAGTCCTCGATGGTATTTGAAATGCGGGATATTTCAAGATCCATGATGCTAGCGCTTCCCCCGTGGATCGAATTTCTGTTTCATCCCAACTTCCAGTCACCGGAATGTCATAATGTGCTGCTGGAAATACTCGTTCTAACTCACGGGGAATAACTCCGGTTGGAGATGTGATAATAATTTGATGAAGTTCAGTATAATATTTCCCAGTTGCCCGTTTAATTGTTTTTTGAAATCGTTGATGGGATTTTGATTGTGAATAAGGTTTTTTTGCCGAACATGGAAGAATTATTGCCATAGGGTATGCTCTACTCGGGGTAACTTCTTTTTTCACTCGATTGATGAAATTGGATATTTCTGGGCGAGTATAGGATTCGGAACCAATACACATCACTGGATGGGTGTTAATTAAGGGATAACGGGAATTTATCTCAGCTGCATAATTCACATCAATTAATTTTAGGAGGGATCCTGCTAAGGGGCTCGAATGAATTTTTGCTTCCAGATAGGTGCGAAAAGTAGCATCGGTGAAATATTGGTGAATCCTTCGGAATTCACCTACCATTTCTAAAAGATTATGGTTGAATATGTTAGATTGAGTTTCAATTGCCAATTCTCCATGAATTGGCATGAGGGGATACAAGTTGGAGCAAAAATTGCAACTACAAAGGGGATGTTGTAATTCTCTGATCCATTGTCTGGAATTGGATCCTATATACATCCCTTTCATGCTCCATTGGAAGATTGTACGGGCATCAATTAAATCAAATCCAAGATAAAGCGCTAAGGCATAGTCTTGTGGAAAAATCTGTCCTCCTAAAATCCAAATTAAGTCCGAAGGGATCTTTTGCTTCAATGTAAATATCCAATGAAGTATATCTGTCGCATTCATTAAATTTTTAAATAGATTGGAAAGCTGAATTCCTAAGATATGAGTTATATTTTCATTAATCCATTCAATAATAAGTGGTAAAAACTCTTTTTCTTGCTTAAAATTAAATTCCATAATAAATTTTTGATCCTTTGCTTTGGAGAAGAGAACTTCGC
Source organism: Candidatus Lokiarchaeum ossiferum (assembly GCA_025839675.1). Classification (GTDB taxonomy): domain Archaea; phylum Asgardarchaeota; class Lokiarchaeia; order Sigyniarchaeales; family Promethearchaeaceae; genus Lokiarchaeum; species Lokiarchaeum ossiferum. Next base: position 1,443,283 of record CP104013.1, on the reverse strand, counting down.
TATATAATTTTAAACGATGCTCCAAACTTTTTACCTCATAATTCAAATAACGATTTGTATTCGTATTAGGATAAATTTCAGATAAAATTGGAATGTTCTCCAGCTCTTGAAGAGGATCTTCAAATAATGCATTTAGACTTTTAGGAATTCCAAATATTTCATTGGATGTTGTAAATAGGTCTGTTTGATGTGCTATTAATGTGCAATCTGATTTTAAGTTCTTTGGTGTGGTTTCATCTAAAATATGTAATGGATCTTCGATATGATAACCAATAATATTATCCGGTAGTAGAATAGTTGAGGGATCAATTTTGTTTATAAGGTTTTGATTGGTAGGGAAGATAAGATTTGGTGTTGAAAACGATTTTTCTCCGAAGGTAATACGCCCTTTCCGGGTCAATCCCATTTGTTTTTTAATTTCAAAACGTGTTTTTTTCATATGTTGAGAAAATGAATGAATGAAAAGCAAAAAAATTTGGGATTCATAAAAAAAAATTGAAAAATTTTTCCTTGGTAATTACGCGTTATCCCATTTTTTTCGTATTTCATCAATTTTGAAGACATGTTCTGTTTTAGTTTTCTTGGGATTTTTAATAACTCTATGTAGGGGATTAAGAATGTCCCATACAGGCGTATCACCATATATTTCATGAGCCAATTTTAGCAAACCCTCAATTCCAATTGGAGGTTGATCTAAAAGTTGAGATTCCCATACCTTTTGATCTAGAAAATTGTCCCGTATTGCTTTTTGATATATTTCTTGGTTGTTAAGGATATTATCAAGATAAGGTGAATTACCCCGTTCTGATTCTGGAATTAAACGGTTAATATGAATAGCATCGACTGAAACATAGGGAAGTGATAACTCACGTGCTCGTTTTGCTTCTTCAAAGGATGGTTTTTCCGCAATACTGACCAGACGCAGTGAGCCTAACCAGTTCATTAACTGCGTAATTCTTTTAGATCTTTCTTCCATATCTAGCACGATATCAAGAATTTCTTGGGCTAAATTTTTTTGTTCTTCTTTATCTAACTGATCTTCTTCATTGCGTTCATCTCCCACAATCCGATTTGCCATCCATGATGCAGGTTTGACCCATTTAGTGAGTTTTTTAAGTTTATTGAAGGAACCTTGAATGCTTGACAACATCTTTAAGGTTAATCGCATCATTTGTTGGGTTGCATCAGTCGGGATTTCAAATAATGCAATCATATTACCTGTTGGGGGAAAATCGCACACAATTATATCGAAATCCGGAATATTTTGCCGTTCTTCAAATGGGGTCTCATCTGTTTGATCAATACCTTTATATCGCATTTGTTTTTCCCCAATTTGTTCCATGGGGTTCTCTGCATCAATAATACTTTGGAAGAATAGGGAATTTTTCAAGGCGAGAGGAATGTTATCTCCTTCTACAGCTTCAGAAATAATATTGCCTAAATCCGGAATCATGGCAATTATTTTTGATGAATTGATTAATTCTTGAGTTTTCTTGGTCAATTCTCCTGTATAGGCCTTAGTATATTTATCGGGATCGGGCTCAATGGCAAAAAGGTTCTTAGTAATTTGGGTTACATCATTTCCAATGTGTTTGTCAAAGAGATCCGATAAATTATGTGCAATATCAAATGAAATTAAAAGTACGTTTTGATCTTGTAATTGATCGGCAAGATGTACTGCAGTCGCGGTGGAAATGGAAGATTTTCCAACTCCTCCTTTCCCTCCAAAAATAATTAGGTTTTCCATATTAACCTCTGGATAATTCTTGTATAAGTTGAATTAAAATTTTTTTAATTTATTTTTAATAAATAAGGAGAAAACCATATTTTTTGAAGGGAAATGTTTTTTTACTCCGAAAACCTATTCTTATTTAGAGGAAAAGTTCCTCTTCACAAACTAACTAAGTAATTCGCTTAAAATTCTTGAAACAATATCAATTCTAAAGAGAGTTGTAAGAATATAAAAATCGAGAATTCATTGCGATGTTAATAGGAAAATATGTCAAAAAATTACTAAACTGTTCTATTACCAATTACAAGTACAATCTATCAAATATTACAAACAGTTAGAAATACATTCATTCCCACACACCGTGGGGTGAAATCAAAAATCAAATATAAATAAAAATTATCACCAATCACGTAGGATAATTTCACATCAAGAGGGAAACGCATTTACGAGCATTTTACCACGAGGAAATCGTGGCGATGCTACTACTAAAATAACACAATGTTGGTTCAAAACCGCATTCAAATCATATTCAAAGTTTAAAAAATTCATAATAAATAAAACCCAAACACCCATTATCAAGTTCAATGCTCATTGGTCAAGAGAACTTCAATTTCCAAAGTAAAAACGGAAACCAAGACTTTATTGGATAAATCCATCGAAGTAAATTGGAATTTGCTTCATTTGATCAAGGGGAAAAGTAATTAGAAAAGTGAAGGACAGTAGGTCTTAATATCTGAAGATATCTTCGCACTTGGAAGACTAGGTATTAGTAATATATGTATTTTATAAACGACGGATGATAGTTTTGGCTCAATCATTTGTTATTCTTGTTTTCATCTTCGATGAGGGATTTTCATAAGATTTCTGATAAATAAAATATAGTGAAAATTCATGACAAAAGGAATAAATGAATCGGTAGACCAAACATCTGCAAAATATAACATTTCAGCCACATTCAGTGTTCATGGTGTTGTAGAAGTGCAAGATGTTGTTGGTGCCCTTTTTGGCCAAACTGAAGGATTATTAAATGATCTCGAACTCCGGGAATTGCAAAAATCCGGACGAATTGGCCGTATTGTTGTAAATGCTACTTCAGCAAATGGAGTAACCACCGGGGATATAATCATCCCTTCAAGTCTTGATCGGACAGAAACAGCTATTTTAGCAGCTACTTTAGAGACAGTAGATCGTGTAGGACCTTGTCGAGCTTCTTTAGTATTAACTGAGATTAGGGATTTACGAGAATCTAAGTTGAAGCAAATTGAAGCACGTGCAAAAGAATTATTGAAAGATTGGAAGGCGGGAAGAGCTGATAAAGAGAATATCTCTGATAAAATCAATCTCGAACTCCAAAAAGAATCAATCATTACATGGAATGGATTACCTGCTGGAGCTGATATCAATACAGCAGATCGTGTTATTATTGTCGAAGGTAGAAATGATATCCAACAATTATTAAAAATTGGAGTAAAAAATACTGTCGCTGTCAATGGAACTTCGGTTCCCAAAGCAATTATTGACCTCACCCATAAAAAAGAGTGCATCGCATTTTTAGATGGTGATCGTGGAGGCGATATGATTTTAAACGAATTATTACAGGTCTCAAAAATTAAATTTTATGCACGAGCCCCCAACAACCATGAAGTTGAAGAACTTAATCCAAAAGAATTGGTTAAGTGTCTGCAACAAAAACGCCCCATTGAACATTTATTAAAAGAACGAAAAGCAAAAGATGATAAATCCCGATATGAACGAGATTTAAAAGATGCAAAAGATAAACGACGAAACTCTTCTTTTAGTCGTTCTGCCTCAAATCGCGTTAATGAACGTACTGACAAAGATCGACATACTCGAGATCGCTCCCCACGGGATCGCAATAGCCATGATAGAAATCCTCGCAACTCACGAGATAAATTTGATAATCGAAGAGACGGAGGACGATTTCAAAAAGGAGATCGAAAAAATTCTCGGGATCATAATCGAATTCCTGCTGCTTTACTCAATTTACCTAAAGAAAAACTCTCACCTATGATCAAATCTTTAGTTTCAAGCAATGAAGCAATTGGTTTGAATGAAACATATGATGAAATATTGAGAACGAGTAATGTTAATATTTTCAATAAAATGGATTCCAATATGAATACAGTTGTAATTGACGGTGTTGTCACCCAACGTTTTGTTGATAAAGTCATTGCTCAAGGAATTAAACGTATCATAGCGGTCAATATCAATCCCCAATTAAAGATTCAAAGTAATTCTGAAGTTGAATTATTTTATTTTAAAGATTTCCTTTAATTTCTTTTTTTTACTTTTACTTTTACTATTTCTAATTAAAATGAAACAGAAAGTCATTTCATAAAATCAGATGTCCATAACAAATTTGGATTTTTTCCAAAGAGATATCCTGCTCCGCTCCGCAAGGAAATTTACAAACTCTCAACCCAATTGTCATTGAAAGAATGAAATGGTTAGTGACAAATTAGCAAAAAAAGAATTGTTTATGAAAATAAGTTCTAAGACACTGGAAGTGAGTTAAAATGGAATAAAGTTAAATATCAATTGAAAGATATAAGAAAGACCGCCGATAATTCCTATCCCAATTAAACACACTTTCATCATGGTAAAATATTCTTTTCGAGTAGGCTTTGTGGAAATGGTGATTATCCGTTTGGTATTCAACCAAAATTTCTGAATTTTATTTAAAGTAGGGGCATCTTTATCTACAGTCATTACGATTCACATTTTTGAATTTTCTATTTATTAAAAAAATTGTTGTTCGGTTTTTGATCTTTCCCAACAAAATTAATTTTTTGTATTTCCCATTAGCTTCGATATAAACCATTTTGGATCGAAATGGATTAAATCTTCATATTTTTGGCCGACTCCGATATAAATTATTGGCTTTTTGGTTATATATGCTATCGATAATGCAGCCCCTCCTTTCGAATCTGCGTCCAATTTGGTAATAATTGAAGCATCAATCCCAATAGATTCGTTAAACTTTTCTGCTTGGACTAAAACATCATTTCCTGCAAGAGAGTCTCCAATAAATAATGTTAAATCGGGGGTATTTACCCGTTTAATTTTCTGCAATTCCGTTAACAAATTCTTATTGGTCACTTGACGACCACTTGTATCGATAATTACAGTATCGAGTTTTTTTGCTGTAGCATGATCAATGGCATCATATGCGACCGAAGCTGGATCTGAACTATACTCTTGTTTGATGAGTCGAGTATCGAGTTTTTTCATATGTTTTCCTAATTGTTCAATTGCACCCGCACGAAATGTATCTGCTGCTGCTACAACCATAGAAATATTTTCTTTCTTTAGGAGATGCACCATTTTAGCGATTGTGGTTGTTTTTCCCGTACCATTCACACCTAATACCATAATTACATATGGTTTCCTTTTATTTGGGCGGTTTTTGATGGTATTTATGAGATCAAATTGGTTTTCCACACTCAAAATTTGATATATCGAATTTTGAATTGCTTTTTGTAATGTATCTTTTTTAGAAAAAGCTCCGATTTTTTCTCCAGTGAGCTGTTTTTCTGTCGCTTTACAGATCTCTTCAGCTGCCTGAACCGCAACATCACTTTTTAATAATGTTAATTTGAGTTTTTCCATGGTTTTATCCATATTTTTTTCGGATAAAGTGACCTTGAAAATGCTGGATAAGCCATGACTTAATTTTTTAAACATTTTTTACCACAATTCCCACAAAACTACTTTGGTGCAATTCCACTCATACGGTACAAATTTTCAATTTGGGGTCGGATTTGAGCCAGTTTTCCTTCCACATCCCCCAATTGACCATTAAGTCGTTCTTTTATGCTATTGTAATTTTCAAGAAGTTTAGAAATACTATTTAATCCATCTTCCAGATTCTTTTCTATTAACATATCAGAACTGATTGAGACAGTCACTTTACTGGGGTCGATGAGTTTTGCTTTTGTATATGCATTTGCACCTACGGGAAGTAATACTTCTTGGTCAGGAGTGATTTCTGAAAATCCTTCTAAAGTGATTTTTGAGAGGGTAACTCCACGGATTTGACCTTCTAGCATTTTTAGCTGTTCGATTAATCCCTTTTGTTGGTCTTCTAAAACTTGAAACACATAAAATAATTGTTGAACATCTTTTTGGGATGGCGGATTAGTTGGGGTGCTCATTGAAATAATTTTCCTATAAATTTTAATTTATTAAATGTATTTTGATATAAAAAGAGAATCACAAAAAAAATTCAATCGGATCAACACCAGGATTGGTATAGGTCGTTCGATATTGAATTTATGATCACTTACATAGTGGCTAACGTTTTAATATAAAGATCATCACATTCTTCTGCTGAAATAACTTTACATTCTGTAATAGTAATCTTTCTTCGAAGGATTTTCGAAGCGGTGACAGTAGAAAGAACTTTTTCCATTGCATTATCTTCAGATAAGGCTCGGACATGTTTGGTAAAAGAGAATTTTTGGTGCTTCATAACATATTTACCGGAAATTTTATAAATTTTAACTTCAGTCTCGGGCATAATTTTTCACTTAATTTTAATTAAATTATAGTTGAAAATAACGCTACATCATTTTAATTTTTTATCATTTTCAATTTGAATTTCCATTAAATTTTTATGGAATTGTGAAATCTGAGGTAGATTTCAATAATAAATTAAAAAATAATTGAGATTTTTATTCTAACTCTAATATTTCAGAAATCCGTTGAATTTCAGGACCAGTGCAGTTTCTTCCAAAAATACCGCCAAAATCATTAACTAAGGCCCCTCCGTTTGGATAAGGAATACCCATATTTACGGTACTCACATCAATTTCTACTTTTAAAAATTCGGCGATTGTTTCTGCATCTTCTTCGGTAATCATAGGATGTACAATCACTCCTTTATTATTTGCTAAACCACAAGCTCCTGCTAAATCGGTTCCTGCAAAATCAAGGACTTTGACTGGAACTTTTAAAGCAGCTGCAATGGCTTCTTGGGCATCAACTAATCTTGATGAAATTATTGCTCCATGATCGTTGCACAGGACTAAATTTCCAAATGCATTATGTTCCGAATCAATAATTGTGATTTGAAAATCAGATTTCATATTTTGCTTGAGAATTTCCAGTTCATCATCCTGTATTGTCGCTGGGACAATTATTCCATGGGAATTCATTGCAAGTAAGGAACCTACTATCGCTCCTCCACCGATAAAAGTTTCAATGGTTATTATTTCTGAATTGATCTTTTTTACCTGATCCAATAATTTTGGCTGGATTTTAGGAGGATGAATGAAATATTGATTGTTCAAGGAAAGATATACTCCTAATTCTGACCCGCCAAAAACGTTTTCTTTTATAATTGTCACAAAAAATCATCTCTTGTAATATTAATATATGAAAGTAGAAAAAAAAGTAACTTATTTATGCAAGATAGGCTCTTACAATGCCATCGATAGATTTTGTTACTCGAACTCGAACTTTTCGTGGAGGATTTTTAATACCATTTTCCCAGATTCGTTCATTAACATCTTGGGAAATATACACTTCTCCTTCCGGTTTCATGTGTCGTTCAAGGAATTCACGCACTACTTTAATTGCTTTTTTACTGCGTTTCCATCGAGGTGTTAATTCAAATCCTTTTTTGGCTAATGGGATTGTATAGAAGCGTTCTTCTTGAATTTCTTCATCGAAATCTGCTTGTTCATCTTCACTGATTTCTTGTTCAAGTTCACTGATTTCTTCCGCAGATTCTGGAACTTCATCAACATCAAATGCATCAACATCTTCGGTTTCTTCTTTCTTAATAGGTTTAGCTTGAACTTCTTCTTCAGCGACCTTTATTTTTTTTGTAATTACTTTCTTTTTTGCCATTTAAATCACCCAATTAAGATTAAGACTTTATCCGTTGAGATCTCCAATGTCGACGGCTGTGTGGTGTCCATCGCACTTTTCCCTTGGTCTTTTGAACGACCCATGTTGGGACATTACCACTTATCTTCTTGGCTTTGCCTAAGCGAAGCTTTTTTGGTAAACTTTTATTTCTTGCCATTTTTATCACTTAATTATTATATTTATTTAAATTTGATTTTTCGTTCTCTTTTCTGAGATTGTTGAAGTTGAATCAGTAAAGCTTTCAATTTTTCATCAGGAAGGGGTATTTGATTTCCTAATGCTCCGGACTGGTAGGCTTGAATCAGCTGTAATTCGAGATTTTCTGCAAAATCTGAACGTGCTAATCGGATATTGGCTAACCTTGCCCGAGCTTCTGACGAAAGAATTTTTCCAAGTATTGCTTGTTTTTGGGCTTGAAGCATTGCATTTTGCTGAGCTGCTGCTTGAGATTGTTGAGCTTGTTGTGCCTGCTGTTGTTGCATCTCAATCATTCGTTGTTCTCGTAACTTTCGCAATTCTTCATCTTCACTCATTCGTATCAACCTTTGAAAAAGATTTTATTATGCAGTTATTTTTGATTCTGTTCGGGAAATTTCTGCCGCGGTTTTATCTAAGATAGATCGTCCTGCATTAGTTAATTCTCGTCCAGATTTTTCGGTTTTTTTGACAAAACCTGCTTTTTCCAATTGTTGTAAGATACGTCGGATGATTGCACCAGAACCAGATGCACTATGATTATAGTGAACAAATCCTGGACTTCTTCCACCATATACCTTTTTCAATCGATTAATTCCGATTGGTTTTCGGTATAATTTTCGTAAAAGGCTGGCTGCTCGAATATACCAGAAATTCTCGTAATCCACAGGGGGATACTCTCTTATCCAGCTAGTCTTCCAAAACATCATTTCTTTCGGGGCTTCAATTGTATCAATTTCTTTCAACTTTTCTGAAACTGCGGCAATTAAATCCTGCGGATAGATATCATATATGTTAATTTTGCATTACCTCGCTTTAGCTTGCGCTAAATTCATATCAATCGATCGAAAATACCGATCATTGATCGACATGTATGTAAAACAAACAAAAATTAAAAAATTTTCGATTTTGGAAGATTGATTTGGAAATTGGTTGCTGATTTTTTAATTGAATTGAAGAATTGTTACTTTATTCTTAATTACATGTAGATTTGACCTACAATTTAAATCTAACGTTCAATTTTAATCTGTTTTTAATATTTCCATCAAAAAATAGGTAAATTTGCTCTAAAGTAAAAGGTGAGATAATTCTGCCACTGAATGTGCAATCATTGTTGGATTAGCATGTTTAATTTCTTCAAGATTTCCATATCCATAGGTTACCCCGATTGAATCAATTTTTGTATCCTTAGCACCAATAATATCATATTTACGATCTCCAACCATTACAATTCTTTCTCGCGGACATTGTGGTATTTTTTGTAGCACGTATTCAATAATGTCTGCTTTCTTGACTCTTGTCAAATTCAAGTTTGAACCAACAATTTCCACACAATAATCTGCAATTTTGAAATGGTTTAAAATATCCTTAGCAAATTGTGTTGGTTTTGAAGTAGCAACATAAATTTTGCGTTTTTGATCATGAATTCGCTTCATCAGTTCAGGAATTCCCGGATATATTTGATTTTCAAATAAACCTTTGACTTTAAAATATTCTCGGTAATAATTTATTGCTGTAAGGGCTTGATCATGATCCATGTGGAAATAATACTCAAAAGATTCATCTAATGGGGGACCTATAAATTCGACAAGAGTTTTTGGATCATAATTTGAAATATTTAATTTTTTCAAAGCATATTTGATTGAATTGATTATTCCCTTCTTAGGATCGGTTAACGTTCCATCCAAATCGAAGAGAATTACATCATATTTTTCCATATTGCTTCACTAATGTCCAAAGATCCATGATGTTAAAACCTTACCCCGAGACCAACTCAATTTGTTTTAATATTCTTGTAATTTTGTTATAATTACCCGTTGATTTTCAATAAAAGGGGAATAAATCGTATGACACCTGCTAAATTTGATTATAAACTAAAATATCCTGAATTCTACAAACCCTCGTCCAAACATCCAACTATTCTGGAAATTCCAAAAATGAAGTTTTTTATGATAGATGGTAAAGGAGATCCTAATATTTCAAAAGATTACAAGAACGCCATAAGTACACTTTATGCGGTATCCTTTACTCTAAAAATGTATTACAAAAAGCAACCGGAAGGACAAGATTATGTGGTTCCTCCATTGGAAGGATTGTGGTATATGAAAGACATGGAAAAATGGACGATGGAAGAAAAGCGTTTATGGAATTGGACAATGATGATCCGAATTCCGGATTTTATCGGTGAAAAATACATCCAATATGCGAGTGAACAAGTAGCCTTGAAGAAAAGGGATAAAGCACCCTTAATTGATGATATCCGAGTGGAAATTTTTGATGAAAGAAAGGTGGTGCAAATTTTATATTTTGGACCTTATGATGAAGAACCTCCTACTATTAAACGGCTCCATCAATATGCCAAAGAAAATAACTTCCATTTACGGGGACATCATCATGAAATTTATTTATCAGATCCTCGTAGGACAAAACCAGAAAAATTAAAGACTGTTATCAGACAACCACTTGAGAAGATGTCTTGATAAGATTAAATTTAATCCTTTGTGGAGGTATTTTTTACGATAAAACGAGCAAATTGAAAGAATCAATTGTTACTGGCATAAATGGGTATTTTATTCGTAATAGATTTCAGATTTTTGTTGTAAATTTAGAATTCCTAAATTTCCCGAAAATCATTTGAATTAAGTAAATTTGCTTTATTCTTTGTTATTAATTTTTCATTTTTGTTTTTAACATCTTGAAAATGTAATCTGTACGATATTTAGAACGATGTATTATGTTCAGATTACACAAATCCAAATCAAAAAAAAATAACCTTACCTTTCTCCTTTTAAACTATTCCGAATTGAATAAAATATGCCCGAATTACCGGAAGTAGAAGCTTTTCGACAATATTTTAACATTCACGCCTTGAATAAGGCCATCACTTCAGTGAATATCGTGGAAGAAAAGATTCTTAAAGGTAGTTCTGCCGAGAAACTGCTCCAATTTTGTCAACAAGCGAAATTTATTCAAACTTCGCGGAGAGGAAAGTTTATGTTTGCCAAGCTATCCAGTGAAGGGGGTCTTTTATTCCATTTTGGGATGACTGGTGATTTTCGCTACAGTAACTCTAATGAAAAACTCCATAAACATGATCGGTTAGTCTTTAATTTTAAGAATGGATATTATTTAGCTTATATATCACAGAGAAAATTTGGACGGGTGGAATATATAGCCAATATAGATGAATACATTAAATCACAAAGATTCGGTCCTGATGCATTAAGTATTACCCCCTCAGAACTTCAAAGACAATTGCAAGGGCGAAATCGAAAAATTAAATCTGCTTTATTAGATCAAAAAATTATAGCGGGAGTGGGGAACTTATATGCTGACGAAGCTTTATTTCAAGCACAAATTCGCCCCGATCGTCTTACAAAGGAATTATCCGCTGATGAACTTATCCGTTTAGCAAAAAAAATAAAGAAGATCATGATTCACGCTGTCCAACAAGGTAATGAATACGGGGAACCCTTCTCATCGGACTACTTTATTTCCTTCCGAAAAAAGGATGGATGCTGCCCGATTTGCAATACTCTTCTTTCCCGTCTACCTATTGCACAGCGTACGACTTATTTTTGTGAAAAATGCCAAAAATAAGCACTTAGTTTTCTCAATAATGATTTACTTCCAAACCTCGGAGGCTCTTTGTTTTCTCCTTCTTTATTCGTTGTTATTGTCAAATTCATTCGATTACCTTATTGATTCTCTTGCTACTATGCCATTTTAGCAATTTATTCATATTAAAACTATTTTGGCATGAAATTCATTTATTGTTGCTTTAAAAAGCATTAAATTTAAGGAAAATGCATGACTAAGAAAAATAGTAGAATGTCATTAGAACTCTTTCATCAAGTTAGGCAAGAACGTGCCCATGTAATTATCGGAAAAACGGGGGTCACCCCAAGTGTATTGGAGCACATTAAGAATCACTTAAAAAAAAATAAAATCGTGAAGCTCAAGGTTATGCCCGATATGGTCACAGAACATGGAATGGATCATTTCATTGCGGCAGTTATGAAAGGCTTGAAAATTGTTGTTTTAGATGCACGAGGACATACGTTTATTATTTCAAAGAAGAAAGTTACTGGATTGCATGTTCCGAAAAAATACGGGAAGTTAATTGGTGATAATGAAGAAATCACCCCTCAAGCAGATGGAGAAAGTGAAGAAGAAACCGTCGTGCTTGATGAAAATGGTGAAGTCGTTGATATGAATCCAGAATTTATTGATTATGATGATGAAAACTTACTCCATCGCATTGATCAACAAAGTGAAGAAATTTACGGTGCGATTGAAACCAAGCAACCCAAAAAGAAAGTGAAACGACCACGCCCCAATTTGCGCGACAATAAAAAATTCCCAAAAACTGCTTCAAAATCGGGGGCTCGTTCGAATAGTTCAAAATTTGGTCCTAAAAAAGGAAAATCTCGATCAGGAACGGGTCATTCTTCGAAAAGAACTCCAAAATTTAAAAAACGGAGTTAAATTTTTTCACATTTACATGGTGTTTTTCTATTATGACAGGTCATCCTCGAAATTCATCCCCCTTTCGTTTTCGTCATCAAAAAAGAAGACGAAAAAAACAGATGAAACAACATATTTTGATGCAAGATGTTGCCACGGAACGAGTAAATGATTTGCTAGATCGTGCCCATGCCATATATAGCACAAATTCAGTGCTTGCAAATCGTTATGTATTTATCGCCCGAAAAATTGCGATGGGTGCGAAAATCAATATTCCCCTATCCAAGAAACGTTATATTTGCCATTCTTGCAAAAAATTACTATCACCAGGAAACAATATGCATTTCCGAATGAATCATAAAAAGCATTATGGCTCTTACTTGAGTGTAACTTGCCACATGTGCGGCCATATTACTCGCTACATTGTGAAAGGGAAAGTTATTGACAATCGACCATCTCCCGCTAAACCATCTCGAAAATAATTCTGTTGTTTAAATCTATGAGGTTCCCCCCATGTTGCATATGATTCTTACTGAAACTGCCCTCGAAATGATACCATCCGAATACGATAAAGATCCAATAGTGAAGAAATGGATACAAAAGTTTAATAATGCTGCTCGTTTGCTTGATACTTCATTGCATCACCATCTTTTGGCTAAACTAAAAAATAGCGAAAAACGGGGTCGTCCTGATATTCTTCATCATTTTCTTTTAGATACTCTAGGAAGCCCGGCCAATTTCGCTGGTGAAATAAAAATTTATTTTCACACAAAATCTGCTTTATATTCTGTCTCATCTGATATGCGGTGTCCTCGAGATTATCACCGATTCAAAGCTTTGATGGTCCAATTACTCGAAGTGGGGAATATTCCCAAAAAAAAACCATACTTCATTCGTCGGGAAACTGAAAATTTTTCCCATTGGTTAACAGCCAAATTTTCTGAGAAAAATATCTACCATTTCACTGCGGCAGGTCAAATTTATTCTTTAAAAGAAATATCAGATGCTATTGCTATTTCAGAAGAAGATTCTGTTGTTTTAATTGGTGGATTTCAAAAAGGACATTTTTCCGCAACCATTGCAAATCTTCCTGGACAAAAAATCGCTCTTCCAGATCGGGGTTATGATAGCTGGGTTGTAGTCAACAGAGTTTTAACTTTCTATGAGCAATCTAAAAAAATACTTAAATAAATTTGCTTTTCAAGTTATATAGTAATCGAAAGTTCAGTTTTTTTAGGTCATTTTTGAAGATTTACTATTCTCTTCCATTGATGTTTTTAAGTCCAGATTTCTTTTACCTAAGCAAAGGACTTGGAAAAAAATGAAATCCCAAATTGATTCCTCTAAAAAAATCCGAATAATTTTACCTATTGCTAAATTTTTTTCCCAACTTGGCTCCTATCTTGTAATTTTTGGCGGTATTTTATGGCCCATGTTTCTCATTTTTGTTCCAATTTTTTCCTTAGGTTATTTCACGCGTATTTCTTGGTATTTTATTGATCCAAGTTTGATTGGTACAAATTTGTTTGTATCTTGGCTAAATGCGTACCTTGATTGCGGTTTGTTTACAAATCAATTTATTTTCTTTGAATTTCTAATATTTGGAATAGGATTCGGTCTTTTTGTTTTTTCGATACTCTATTTTAGTATTCAAAAACAGAAAAAAGTCGGTTTGGTAAGGACAGGTATTTATAAATACATACGTCATCCGCAGAATTTAGGAATTCTTCTGATGATTTTTCCATTTGCCCTATATGTTCCTCCAGAATTTTCAATACTGCACTATTTTGGGACTTCCGATTGGGGAATTCGCATCGGAGATCTTGCATCCTTTATTCTTATTTTGTTTACAACTGTGGTTTTTTCAAAACTCGAAGAAAAAATCCTTTTTCGGCTCTTCCCTGAAGAGTATCTTGCCTATTATCTTTCCTCTGGTTTTTTTTGCCCTCGCCTCAGATCCAAGAGCAAAATATCCCTTTTCTCCATTCATTCAAATAATTGGGGGTTTATATTATTTTTTTTTTCATTCTATCTATGTATAATTGGGCTTTATATCATGTTTACTCTCGTTCCTGTCCAATATTTTCTCTATTATTAATTCAAAGGCTAAATTCGAATTTTTTTACTCTTCTTGAAGATCATTAGAAGATTAAGTAAACAGCAAAAAAAAGGCAAAAAATGGGAAATAATGTCAACTACTTCAATTGAATCCAAAATGATCGTTTTCTCAGTAAGAACAGGCAAGAAAAGATTGAAATTGCACCAGTCCAGAAAAGGGAATATCCTGGAATAATTAATCTCTCGACGTCTGCAGTATCATCTGACTGAGTTGATGTTGAGCTGCTGGAGGTTGTGTCAGTGCTACTTGTTGTCTTTGTTCCTGATCCTTCGATATCAATGTAAATTCCATCTCCTTTTCCTTGCGCATCCATGGCGGTGAGAATAACATTTTCCTTGGACAATTCCCGAATAACTAAAATATCATGGGTGAAGAATCCTTGAGTGTCTGTAGGCACGGTACCGATAGATTCCCCATCAAAATATAAAGTTACTGTTGACTCGGGACTAAAATTTGTGCCATTGACTGTTAAATAACCTCCTGCTGTTGTAAGTTCATTACTTACTGTAATTGTTTCATCCGGAATATCTCGCATGTCTACTGTTGAATTTGCGGTCCGATCTGAGTAATCCATCTCAGACCAAGACTCGAACCAAAATTTTGTTTCTTCACTAAATCTTAATGGATCTACTATAGCAGGCTCGGGAATGTCCACTTCGACAAAAACATCAAAAAAGGAATCAACCAATCCTGATCCAGTGATATTGTTCAGATTGATGGTATCCATTCCGGGGCTGGGAAGGAACGGTAGTGGAGGGAGATCTATCCAATCACTTTCACCCCATGTGTGAGGTGTCAATTCAAATACCCCCATATTACAAAATAAATCTATCCAGATATCTGCTCCATCAAGTGGATTACCATGATTTGGATCCGCATCAATAATTAAATTAAAACTCACTATCCCTGCTGGCATATCGGCAAGTTGTAAGCATAACGTCATTTTTGGATCTGTATAATTGACTGAAAAACCTCCTTGGATGATATTAGAACTTTTTTTCTCTGGAGTTAATGATTCATTTCGTTTACCCGGTGATATTCCTCCTTTCAAGGGTGTGATTCCGTCCGTTTTTGTAGTTGCTGGCTTGGCAGGACGGGTTTTAACTCTTGCTCCTGGGAGTGCAGAAGCATTCCCATAAATTGCATCATGGCCTGCAGTTGTCATATTGTTTCCCGTTCGATCACTTCTCCGACCCCATAAATTATACCCTTGATCTTTTTTGGTCACATTCCCATCGCCGTCGATATCCCAACCGCGATCATCGGTTTTATCACCATCACCGTCTAAGTCTTCCCCTGCGGGTTGTGATTGTCCGTGACTTTGCCCAAGGGCATGTTGAACTTCATGTGCCCAAGTGGTTCCATCTGTCCCTTTCCTTACAATTGCTGAATGAGCACCTCCCACAATACACATTCCGTTGGTATTATTATCACCTAGGGAATTGGTCACTGTAATGCTAACTCCTTTTCCTCCTGATTTCTTAGCTGCATCACTCCTCACCTTGGTCCTGTGGGTCGCATTATAATCAATTTTTCCATCCCCATTTCCCTCTGGATCAGGCACTGTATTGATTGTTCCATTCCACACGAATATAACCACCTCGCAATTATATATCTCATTCATTTTCTTGACTCGTTCTTCTACTTCTGCCTTAGTTAGATTGGTACCTTCCACAACATTAATTGTTAATGGCACTACCACATAACTGGAACGGGGTTTGTTAGTCGTAGATGTCTGTGGTTCTTTTCCATCGGAGATTTTTGCTGATATATTCTCTTGAAAACTATGAATCTCATTGAAATTTGCTAATCCAAAAGCCACAATAAAAGATACGATAATTAGGATATTCTTTGTTTTATTCTTCATTTTTAAGACCTTAATATAATCCGTACTCCAACATTGTTTTTGATCCCTATAAATTACTAGTCATGTGACGATACCGACATAATTTAGCCGATTAATGAAATTTTCTTAGTTGTGGACTAATTTCAGTGAAATATTTTCCTTTATCATGTTTAAATATATTTTTACTTCTTATACTGAAACCTTTGGTTTTAATTTCCATTTTTATTTCCTTATACGTGTGGGAAAATATATTTGAGTGAAGACAAAAAAATGTGGCGCTCTTGATGGGCATCAAACATTAATTTTTCATTGGAAAGGAAATCTCCTCAGATTTTAGGTTCTGAAAAATTTTGTGGATTAACATATCGAAGGGCTTTGAATCTCCGGAATAGATTATTTTATTTAATCTAACTGTTTCATGAATGAGGTTTTTCATTTCGAATTTTTTATTTGCTTTCTTTATAAAGCGATATACTGATTATTTTGCGTAATATAATCGGCTTTTGAAAACAATGAGCACAATAAGACCCTTAAATGGTTGCAATATGATTGTATAACCTCCAAACTTCACTCGATCCAATTTGATTGTTTTCTTTTATGGGATTATTTGCAAATATTCTTTTTTCAAGATATATCTTCATGGTTGGAACAAAGAATTTTGATTTGATTTGAAAAGCTTAAAAGTTGGTTTCCATCATATTTTTTTGATTCTTCATCGTAATTTGAGTTTGATAAGCATCTTTCTATCCACAATATAATAAGTTAAAAATGTCAATTCAAAGTTAGAATCAAAAATTTTAAAACTCATTATTCACTTAACTTCTTGTTATTATTAGACAAATCATTTGTGCGCCTATAGTGTAACGGTTAGCATTTCGGGTTTCCAACCCGGAGATCCGGTTTCAATCACCGGTGGGCGCACCATTTTCCCTTCTTTTCCAAACATATTGTTAATGGAATATAATTACAAGTTAAAATTTCTTCTTAAAAAGTTATAAATTTGTCCATTTTTGCAGTTTTGAGAAATTTTTTCTAATTAAGCGTAAATTTTCAATCGGAATGCCCTTTTTAGATAAGAAAAAACTCTTTAGCGAGATTTTAATATTTTTTCCAACACATCATAAATTATAAACTGGTCCGTTTGAATCCAATCATGCTGATTTTCATTAAAATTGGATGTTTCCAAGGAAAATTTTTCAGAATGTGGGAAATCAATAAAGAAAAAGTGTATTTCACTTAAAATTGGTCGTAAGTTTAATAATAATTCTGCTAACTGAAATGTAGATAGGTGCAAATACCAATAAACTAACGTCTTGTTATATTTAAAAGTTGAAATAAAAGGGATTGGAAATTGTTTTATTTTCACTGCCAATTTTAGGATTTCTTCTTGTTCACCTCTTCCCCATAGCAAAACAGGAGTCAGAATATCTAATGTTTCGGGATGAATTTCGGCTCTATAGTCAAGAATAAAGACTTCTTTTAAATAATTAGCTTTTTTACTAAATTGCTGTTGAGAAATTTCCCAACCATTCGTTTTCATACATTGAATCATTTCTATATTCTTTCTTCGGGAATTTCTTAATAATTCTTTTAATATGAGTAAATCTATCTGCTTTAAATTAGTTAATAGTCGTTTTTCTCTATTTTTTTGCTGCTGTTGAATTGGGATTTTTTCTATTTTTTTTAAAAACCATTCATTCCAGTCAAAATTCCAAGATAATGTTTCCATATCCCAATTTTTTACTTGAGGGTGGGTATAAATTACATTTTCTTCAAAATTTAATACATAATAATTCTGAATAAGATTTTTTGTTTTTAGAATATCAAGAAGTTCTTGAATTTGGTGCCTCGTTCCCTTGGGTGTACGATATTGGATTGAAAATCCATTTATTTTTCCATAACAGCGAGCATAGTACCAAATATAAGGATGTTCTTCACATAATGTAATAATTGACTTTATTTGGTGGGTTTGTTCTGCTTCTACAAATACTTCAAAGTTTTCAAAATTCAAAGCCCTTAAATTGGGAATAGCTACAATTGTTAGATATGCTGGTTTTAAGGAAGGATCTTCGAATTTCTTAATCGTCCTAAAGACCACTGATTTTGATATTTTAGTCTTCTGAGCCAATTCCTCAAAAGTGATAAATGGGTTTTCCTGAAATTCCATAAGTATTTTAAGTTCTTCTTGTTTCAAATTTCGTAATTTTGGTCGTTTTATCATTGATCTCAAACCAATAATTCTATTTTGTTTAACTATTTGTATTCCTAAATATTTTTCCCATAAAAAAAAAATGATATAATTAAGAAACTATTAGTTTTATGAATTGAGGTGTTCCCGGTCCTTCTTTACCTTTATTAAACATGGTTATAAAATCGTGGATGAATTGAGGTGTTCCCGGTCCTTCTTTATCTTTATTGAACATGGTTATGAAATCTTGGATGAATTGAGGTGTTCCCGGTCCTTCTTTATCTTTATTAAACATAGTTATGAAATCCCGGATGAACTGAGGTGTTCCCGGTCCTTCTTTATCTTTATTGAACATGGTTATGAAATCTTGGATGAATTGAGGTGTTCCCGGTCCTTCTTTATCTTTATTAAACATAGTTATGAAATCCCGGATGAACTGAGGTGTTCCCGGTCCTTCTTTATCTTTATTAAACATATTTATGAAATCCTGGATGAATTGAGGTGTTCCCGGTCTTTCTGTTTCTTTATTAAACATGGTTATAAAATCGTGTAATAAAGTTTCGTGTTTCAATTGAGAATCTATAATAATAGTTGATAAGTTCGTATTTTCTTCGATTGAATTCAAAAATAAGATTTTCCCTGCCAAAACGGTGAAATATGCCAAAATTCCAATTGAAATGAGAGCACATAGATTTATCATATTGTTTTTTTTTTGCATCATAATAAACAACCTTAAATGATTATTGATCTAGAGAAGGAGAATAATTTAAATCTTTATAAATAAATTGGAAAAATTTGCATAATATGCCAGACAAAAAATTCAATTTTGAATTAATTAAATTAAATTAAGAAATTAATATACCAATCAATGGCCCCAATTCACTTCAATAATAATGATTATTTTGTAAAAAATAATATAGAGTATGAAAGACCTCTAAAATATTCATTATAATGCTTTAGATAGAATAAAAAACAATGAAGTTGGTATGAAAGAAAATTCCAAATAAATAAATAGTTGGTGGAATATATTTTTAGTCAAGGAAGAAACAAATAACACACCTGTTAGAAATCTAATTTTCCTTTTTTTTCCCCCAAAAATCAAAATTTTTTTTTTTTAGTAAGGAGAGAAGGTTATGTTGAATCCCATGGTTTCTGAATGTCATAATAGTCGGGATATATCGGATAAATCCCTTTCACTGCTGGTTGGTGGAATTGCCCACGATTTAAATAATATTCTGACAATGATTACAGGAACTTTGTCAATGAATCTCCTTGATTTAGATCAACCTTCAGATTTGAAAAATGATCTCGAAAATGCTTTATTCGCGGCCAATAAAGCTTCAACATTAACAAATCAACTCTTGCAGTTTTCAAAGGGAGGTGATCCAATCAAGAAAAATGCCTCAATTGAAGACATCGTTTTAGATTCAACAAATTTTATTCTATCAGGATCCAGAATTAAGGTTATTTACTCAATTCCTCAAAAAATTTCGGAGATTTCATGTGATCCAAACCAGATTAGTCAAGTCGTTCAAAATATCGTACTAAATGCACGTCAAGCAATCACTGAATCAGGTATCATCAAAGTTTCAATTAGAGAATTAAATAATTTTAAACCTCACAATGCCAAATCTAACATAACGCGTTGGATAAAGTTAACATTCAAAGATAATGGGCCAGGTATTCCCGAATCTATATTGAATGATATTTTTACGCCATATTTCACTACAAAAGCAGATGGGAATGGATTAGGATTAGCTACTGCCTATGAAATCATTCAAAAACATGATGGGTATATATACATCGATTCTCAAGAAGGAATGGGTGCAGAATTCAGCATTTACTTGCCTATTTGATGATTATATGGGCTTAAAATAATTTGTCTGAGTGAAAATTAGTAATAAGTT
Organism: Candidatus Lokiarchaeum ossiferum; assembly: GCA_025839675.1. Taxonomy (GTDB): domain Archaea; phylum Asgardarchaeota; class Lokiarchaeia; order Sigyniarchaeales; family Promethearchaeaceae; genus Lokiarchaeum; species Lokiarchaeum ossiferum. Next base: position 1,422,934 of record CP104013.1, on the reverse strand, counting down.
TTATAGTTCCTAGTCATTTTCTAGTTGTAAAATTCTGGAATTTAAGAGTTTTTAAATGCTTTAATTCTACGTTTTGCTTTTATTTCTTAATTTTTGGAGTTTTGTTGCATCGAAGATCTAGAAAGATAGTCACAATTCCTTTAGGTTTCAAATTTATAGATTCATATACAAAGTTGTAATGATGGTTAGAATATGAAATCGGTAAACAAAATATTAATTATGGTTATTTCCTCCGCTATACTTCCTGGTATATCTGCATTGAACAGCGTGATGGCAAATGAATTGGAAGAAAATCAAACTGCTATATATCAATTACGCACTATCGATCAACTCAATATTTCTCAAAAACGGATTTCAAATATGAATGAAATTGATGATTTGGTGACCAGTAATGCCCAAGAAATTCGGACTTTAGAAAGTAATATGGCAACTTGGTTGAGTAAGGAAGAGGATCGGATAAGCGATGAAACTAAGGATGCAATGGATTATTCGGAACAAATTCTTTCGGAAGAAATTGATGAATATGATAAAATGAATGATTATGTAGTGGAAATGATTGGTGATTGTGACTATATAAGTAGCCAATATCGTCAGATTTTAGAAGTTGAAGTGCGATCATTGGATATATATTTACAAGAAATGGTTAGTGCAAATAATATGAATATAACCGAAGCTAACGCCACTCTCCGAAGGGAAATTTATGATAGTTTATTCTATGCCAATTCCCTTTACAAATTTAGTGAAATTCGAACCACACCACAAGTTAGAGAAATCTTTTATACTAATAGTTCAAACTATGAGAATTTAACTGTGGGAATCATAGAACAACAAAATTTAACAGATGTATTTCCAAGTGCTTTAGATTTCACGTATCCTCATACTTTTGATATTATCAATAAGACTTATACCGATCACTCTGAAGAATTATTTGGAAATTTCTATATTCTTCAATTTAATATTTCAAAGCTATGGAACATGGCTGAATTATATTTTGAAGCCCGATGGGCCTCCATTTGGGAAGAACACGATTCTCGAACGGAAACTATTAGTAACGATGAATATATGTTACGATCACTATTGTATAATCAGTGGAATGCATCATTACAAGAAATTGAATTGGCTTGGCAATCGTCCGATAAAGAGATTCAAAATTTAACCACAAAACTAGAAAATGATTTATTTGAGTTTTCTCAAATGGTCAATACCAAAACTGATGATAAAGAACAATTCATTGTCATTGGTTTAAATCAAGAACGATCAAAACTAAGTATCTCTATATCTTTTATGGGATTTGCCATCACTTTACTAGGGACGGCTGCTGATGTGAAAAAGCGGGAGGTGGCAATTGCAACCCAGCCTCCAAAACACATTATCGAAGGGGATAAGGCTCTTGTTCAAGGTATTTCGGAATCATCTGGTTTAGTGGAAATCGCTCCTACGAAATCTGAAATTATGAAGATGTATATTGGCCCCATTATAGCTATGGGATTACTAATTGCTGGATTAATATTCACATATACTGCATTGAAATTCTATCTTGATTACTCCGGTTTTTTAGCATAATTTGACAGAAGTTTACTAAATGTCAAATTTATAATGTTTTTTCCTAATTTTAAAATTAAATTTCTAAAAACAAGTTGATACGGGTGATTCTTTTGATTTTCGCGTTTGTAATGGGGAAAAGTATCCGACACTTTTTAAATATTATTGACGGAGATATGCTAGAATCGTCAGTTGTGTGAAACATTAATAACAATTGATTTAGGAAATTAGTGATAAAAATGAAAAGAAAAGTTATGATGTGCTTGATATTACCTATGTTGTTTATAGGTTCGTTTATCTTGGCACTAACGATGACCTCATCTGCGACAACTATTGATGAAACAATCATGAAACAACCTATGGATATTGGACCACGTCTCCGGGAGACAAAAATGTCTGATCTTCCTTCTGTGTCAAGTCCGGAAATAAATGTGGCTGACGCAATTTCTACCCTAGATGGTGAAGATTATTATCCTATTGGAGCTATTGTAAATTGGTATTGTTTGGATGATTATAGTGCTGATGTGCCTGACGGAATTTTTGTAGACGCGTTTGAACTGCGAGCCATTGGTGAACACACTGAAATTTGGGTCCAAGTTGATATGAGTTTTCCAGATAATAGGGATACTCCAATTATCACCGATGATCATGTAGATTATATGATGGATGAATTTGAAGGAAATATCTATCCTAAAGTTTCAAGCTATTTTGGAGTTCCAGAATTTCATGATGGAACACTTGCTGAACTTAATGAGTCCTATGTAGATCCCGCTGGGCGTGATGTTATTTTAATCTCAAATATAAGGGATGAAGCCTACTATGATGATAGCTATCCTTATTACATTGTTGGATTTTATTGGGGAGTCTTTGAAGATGCGTTTGATCGCAACATTATTTCAATTGATAGTGCAGATTGGGATAATCGAGCTGAAATGTACATGGGAACCGTAGCTCATGAATACCAACATTTAATTCATGATGACTGGAATCCTGATGATGATACCTTCATGAATGAAGGATGCTCAATGTATGCTGAACCTTTATGTGGGTATGGAGTTTCATGGGGTGATATTGAAGCCTATTTGGCCACACCAGATAATTCATTAACTGAATGGGGTGATCAAGGGGATATTAATATATTAGCTGACTATGGATGTTCTTTATTATGGTCGATCTATTTAGGTGATCATTATGGAGCCGAGTTTCTGAGTTATTTTGTTAAAACTGGTATTCCTGGAATCTTAGGTTTAAATAATGCCCTAAACCATTTTGGCTATACTGAAACCTTTACTGAAATTTACCATGACTGGAGGATCGCGAATTTACTTCATTCTGATTATGCAGGAAATGAAAAATATAATTATATATTTATAGACATCGGAGCTTACTTTGAAGAAAATCCTGCACGAATTTATAATGTTATGCAACCATCAGTTACCGATTATTTCGGATCTGATTTTGGAGAAACTAAATCTTATTTAAATGACAGAACTGGGTTCACTCGATTAGGATCCTATGGTTCTGACTATATAAAATTCAATAATTTGAAAGAATCATTCCTTCCTTCATTTGAATTTAATGGGGATGATGTAGCAGATAAACCAACATGGATTCAAGTGGATCAAGATGGTGACGGTGATCTAGAATGGTATTCCACATCTTCTATTCCAGAATATGATTTGGCATTGACTGCTGAATTTGATCTTACTGGATTTGTAGATCCGGTGTTGAATTTTGAGACTATGTACATCATCGAACATGAATGGGATTTTGGTTTTGTACAAATTTCGACTGATGGCGGTGAAACTTGGACTTCGTTAGCAAATGATTATACTACTGATGAAATTCATCCTGACGGCTATCCCGCAATCAAAGAAGAACTACCTGGTTTGGATGGTGAAAGTGATGGATGGATCACTATGAAATTCGATCTTTCCGCATATTCCGGTGAAGTTATGCTAGCCTTCCGTTATATGACTGATTGGGGGACTGAAGAAGAAGGGTGGTATGTAGATAATATTGCAATAAATGGAGTAATTATTGATGATGCTGATGATCTTGTCATTTTTACCGCTCCTGCTAAACCCAATACTGATTTCATTGTAACCTTGATTAAAGTTGATATTGTTGATGGAGTCGAATTATATTCCAATATCATGACATTAGTTCTTGATGACTTGTCGGAAGAAACCCTCGAAGCTATAGACTTAGCAAATTATGCAACTGGTGATCATACTTTAATGATTGTGAGCTGCACCGAAGGTCTCGCTGACTATCAATTTTCAATTCTACGTAATTAAAATTAGCGAAATCAATCATTTTTTTCTTTTTTCCTTTCCTCTCGATTTCTATCATTAATTTAATTCGCAAAAATCTCTTCCACTTTTTTATTTATGAACCATTGTTTTATCCACAATCCCTTTAAATTATCTTGATCTATGACTTGACTAATGCAGGAAAGGGGTACCCAAGTCGATTTATGTCCTGCTATCTGAAAGGCGATCGCTTTTTCACTTCGGGTTTGAATTTCTCCGGGCACTAAATAACAATCATTTTTCTGTTCCAAAGTCGAAATCCAAGCGTTTGGATCTTGAGATGTTGATGAATTAAATTCAAGTTTAGATGATTTCATTTTTTGATCAAAGAAGTTAGTGGATGCAGTGTTTGAATATATCTTATTCTCTTGAATGGGGATAGATTCTCGTGATGGTGCTTTGATCTCTTCCATATGGGGATTACTAGTAGATTTCACCATTTCACTTTTGGTGGCGTAAATAATTTTTTCGTTATAAATATGTTGAAGGAGATCAGTGAGCAGTTTCGTTTCTGGAAATTTCATGTATTTTTGATATCCTGGTACTGAAATTGTTAAGGCGTCATTGCGTTTTTCAAAGGTAATAGGGGTTTGTTCTTGCCCAAATCGATGCACTGTACTCCATTTTTTTGATGTTGTTTGGTTGTCAGATAATAATTCAAGTATTGCTATCATTTCAAGAAGATTAAGCTTGATATTTTTGCCTTCCTTTTTTGAGGGTTTTTCCCAATACCCTTCAGGTCGTTTTTTTAAAAAGCGGAGATATAAACTGGCATCGGTCCATTCCGATGAATCCAATAATAGTCCAACTTTTTGTCCAAAAAAGGAATATCGATGTCGTTGCATAATAGATCAAGTATTTTTATTTGTTTTTCTATAAAAATGTCGAGATATTCTCTTCTCAATGTTGAAATACCAGAATAATCAAGAAAAAAAATGAAAAATCATGAAAAAAATAAAATTATTTTATCAGAATAGTCCGACTACATCACCATCGTAATCAATGTCAATGGATTCGGCTGCAGGATTTAATGGTAATCCGGGCATTCGTAACATTTTTCCTGTAATTGGAATCAAAAATCCGGCTCCTGATGCAATTAATACTCGGCTTACCTTCAATGTAAATCCGGTTGGTGCACCCATTAGTGTAGGGTTATCAGAGAAAGATTTTTGTGTTTTTGCAATGCAAATGGGGAGTTTACTTAAATTTAGTTTATTAATAAACTTGATATCTTCTATCGCCTCTTCCAGAAATTCAACATCATCTGCCCGATATATCTCCTTGGCAATAATCCTGACTTTTTCTTCTACCGACTGATTCCAGTCATATAATTTATGGTAGCTTGTATTTTTTTGTTCTATATGGCTTAATACTAATTTCCCCAATTCTTCGCCACCTTCTCCTCCCTTTTCCCATACTTCGGATAGAGCCACATCAAAACCTAATTCTTTACAATAATCGATAACTAACCGCAATTCATCGTCTGTATCCGAAGAGATTTTATTTAAAGCGACAACGCAGTCGACTCCAAATTTGCGTGTATTCTCTAAATGGCGTCCTAAGTTGACCAATCCTTTTTCCAAAGTTTCGGTATTCTTCAAAGTGATTCGATCTAGTGATTGTCCGCCATGCATTTTCAACGCACGGATGGTAGTAACCATCACCGTTAAATCTGGTGTGAATCCTCCATAAGGGCATACGAGATCAAAGAATTTTTCTGCCCCCAAATCGGATCCAAATCCTGCTTCGGTCACAACGAAATCATTAGAATGTAAAGCCATCTGGGTGGCAATAATCGTATTATATCCTTGGGCAATATTTGCAAAAGGTCCTCCATGCACAAAGGCAGGATTATTTTCCATGGTTTGAACTAAGTTTGGTTTAATTGCATCTTTAAGTAGCACGGTGATTGATCCTTCTACTCCTAAATCATGCACATAGACGGGGTTACCGGCATAATCAAAACCTAAGAGAATATTTCCAATTTTCTCTTTTAACTCTGATATATTGTTAGAAAGGCATAAAATTGCCATGATTTCAGATGCTGCAGTTATATCAAAGCTACTTTGATGCGACACTCCATCAGTATGTCCTCCTAATCCTACAATGATATTCCTTAGAGCTCGATCATTTACATCCAATACACGATTCCACAAAATTCGTTTTGGATCTAAATCAATTTTATGGCGATAAATAGCATTGTTCAAAATTGCGGCTAACATATTGTGAGCAGATGATATTGCATGGAGATCTCCAGTGAAATGGAGATTTATATCTTCCATAGGGATTACTTGTGAATATCCTCCTCCCGCTGCCCCTCCTTTGATTCCAAAAACAGGACCTAATGAAGGTTCACGAATGCATACCGCAGCTTGCTTGTTCAATCGATTTAATGCTTCGGTTAATCCAATAGCGGTTGTGGTTTTACCTTCTCCAGCAGGTGTCGGGCTAGTGGCGGTGACTAGAATGAGTTTGCCTGGTTTGTGCTTCTTCTGGCATTTAAAACAGAAATCTAAGCTAATTTTAGCCTTGTCCTTCCCATAAGGTTCTAAAGCTTCTTCGGGGATTCCCATCTTCGCAGCAATTTCGGTGATGGGTCTAGATTCTGCTGCTCGCGCTATCTCAATATCTTGTTTCATTATTATTCCCTCTTTTTTTTAAATTATCCGGGTTCCTTGTTTCCAAATTAAACTCGGGCGTAAAATTCCTTGATTGTAGAATATTTCTTGATATTTTGAACATGGAAATGCTAGCATATCTGCGAGTTTTCCTTCTGAAAGTTCTCCACGATCATTCAAATTCAATGCTAGAGCAGCACGATTCGTAATCGCTGAAAGTGTTTCTGCAATTGACAATTTTTGATTGGCACCTAGGACTGCTGCTTGAATCAATAAATCTCCCATAGGTGCTGAGCCGGGATTCCAATCGGAAGCAATTACTAAACAAAGACCATTATCCAAAATTTTTCTGGCGGGAGCATATCCAACACCTAATCCCATTGAAGCTCCGGGTAAGACTGTGGCAATTACATTTCCTTCTTTCATTGCGATGATATCCTCTTCTTGACTGGCTTCCAAATGGTCTGCACTTATTGCCCCTACTTTTGCAGCTACTTTTGCGCCTCCTGTTGAAAATTGATCTGCATGGACAGTAATTTCAAATCCTAAGGCTTTGGCTTGCTCTAAGAATTTTAATGACATTTCGGAATCAAAAGCTCCTTCTTCAATGAAAATATCAACACGTTTACTAAGCCCCTCTTCTATAATTTTGGGTAAGATTTCTTTTACAATAAAATCTAAATAGTCTTCATGGGATTCAAATTCCTTCGGTTTCACATGAGCTGCTAAACACGTAGATACTAAATCGGGGATAAGATATCTGGATTCCTTTGCTTGTTTGATTACTCTTAACATCTTTAATTCATTTTCTAGATCAAGACCATATCCACTTTTGACTTCACATGTTGTAATTCCCCGTTTTAAATGATGCAAACCGCGTTCAAACAATAATTGCATTAGTTCCTTATTAGTCGCTTCCCGTGTGCATTTAACGGTGCTTAAAATACCTCCTCCTTTTTTTGCAATTTCAAGATACGATTCACCTGCTATTCTTCGAGCGTAATCATCAGCTCGCGATCCAGCGTAGCACATATGTGTATGTGAATCAATGAACCCGGGAATTAAGATTGAATCCTTTGTGATTTCAAAGAATATGTTATCTCCACGTTTTTTTTTGTAATTCTTTCGTTCTGTTTGGAATTGTTCCTCAGTCAAAAGACTATGGATTTTTTCATCTTCTATTAAGATTGCTCCATTTTCAATGATTTCTAAAGCTTCATCTTTAATCGATCCCTTTACAGGGAGATTTTGCATGGTCAATATTTGCTTAAATGGACCAATCAAAGTTTTTTGAGTCATTTCATTTTACCTAAGGTTTTTTAGATATTAAAAAAAGTAAGTAATTTCTTGCTACGGATAATTTTGGTGGCAGAATTCATATATCCAGATAATACTTCGTCATCAGCAATATGAGGTATCTTGGATCGGACATATTGATAACATTTTTCTAAAGTTGGACTGGATTTAAGGGGTCTACGAAAATCAATTGCTTGACATGCGCAGAATAATTCCACACCTTGAATTTTTTCTAAATTATCGATGATCCTCAAAGTTTTTCGGGCACTAATCGATCCCATCGAGACTAAATCCTCTACTCCGTTGCTTGTGGGGATGCTATCTGCACTCGCGGGATAACACAGAGATTTATTCTCACTAACTAATGCTGCTGAGCAGTACTGGGTAATCATAAATCCAGAATTCAATCCGGAACCCTTTATGAGATATAAAGGAAGTCCATATTCACCTTTTTCTCCCATAAGAAGATAAATTCGACGATCTGCAATATTTCCTAATTCTGACGCAGCTAAACCGGCATAATCCATCGGAAGTGCAATCGGTTCTCCATGAAAACCTCCTCCAGAAATTGCAATAGATTCATCTCCCTCCGTAAAAACATTAGGGTTATCCGTTACTGAATTAATTTCACGGGTGATAATTTCTTTAAGATGGACTAAAGCATCACGACTTGCGCCATGTATCTGGGGAATACACCGAAAACTGTATGGATCTTGCACACGAGTACAATCTTTATGGGCCACTTGAATTTCAGAATTTTCTAATAATGCCCACATTCGTTTTGCCGAAATCCGTGCCCCTGGATGAGGTCGAACTTGATGGAGCCGCTTATCGAAGGGTGATTTTGATCCCATATATCCTTCCAAACTCAAAGCAGCAATTATTTCTGCATGATCTTGGCAGTTTTGTAAACGTTCGATAATTTTAATTCCATGAGCTGCCATAAATTGAGTTCCGTTGATTAAAGCTAAGCCTTCTTTGGCTCCTAAGGCAAAATGGGTAAGGTTATATTGTGTTAAAACTGTTTGCGTTGGAATATATGTTTTTCCATTATCATTGGTAACTTCTCCCAAACCAATTAAAGGGATAAATAAATGTGATAAAGGACATAAATCTCCGGAGGCACCGACAGAACCTTGTTCTGGAACTTTGGGGATATAATTATTGTCAATATGCCAAATAATACGTTCAATAAGTTTTAAAGAAGTACCACTGAAACCTTGACATAACGCATGTACTTTAAGGATGAGCATAAGTTTGGCAATTTCTGCGTCAATAGGATCTCCCATTCCAACACTATGAGATTTCAATAAATTTTCTTGAAGGGTTCCTGCATCTTCTTTGGATATTTTGGTGGTACACAAACTACCAAAACCTGTATTGATAGAATACACTGGTCGTTCACCTTGTGCTATTTTTTGAACTGCATTATAGCAGTGAAGCACTTTTTCTTTCGCTTTATCTGCTAATATACCTCTTATTTCATTACGAGCTATTTGAAGAGCTATTTCAGGTGTAAGATGATCTATTCCATAACAAAAATCTTCCATGTCACAAAAAATGAATAATCGTTTTTTAATCTCTTGAAAAGTATAATGTCTAAAAATAGAAGCTCACTTTTTTCGAATTTTCAATTCATTTTTTCAAATATTGTATTTTCATTTTTAAAACAATCTGAGAATGGGGTCTATACTATTTTATAAAATGTATTAGAACTTCTATTCTAAAACTTTTAAGCATTATACTGAATGTTATATTTAATGGGTTTATCTTGGAAAAAACGAACATTTTTGGTAGTATTAGTTTATTCATGTTATCTATTTGCTTTAATTTTAAGTCCGATATCCCAACGATTGGAGAATAAAATTAATTTTCGAGAAGCTTATTTCTTTGATGGGGATCAGTACGTGGAATTTGAGATTTTCAATTACACAAGTCAAGATATTTTACACCTACGTTTGGATGGGAGTAAAATCAATACCACCCACACACAAGTCACAATTACATTGGATTCAAATGTTATTGGCACTTTTTGGATGAGCCCAGAAGGGTGGGTTTATCAAAATAATACCAAAATGGAAAATATATATTCGCCTTGGTGGGTGTATGTTCCGAATGTCGTAGTATTTGCGGGTGTAAGTGAAGGCGATCTCTATGAAGTTATGGATCCCACCGGATTCTTTGGGAATTCTTCCACTCTGTATCAATATGAAGTGATAGATAAGTTCGTTTTTTATCCTGTTTTAGCTCAGCATCGAAATCTTTCAGGAGCTCAAGCAAGTTTTGAAGCAACTCTCTATGATAGTTCAACCCATCAAAAGCATGGATCCTTCATCTTTGACACCACAAGTGGTGCTTTGGAGCAAGCTGATGTGATAATTGATGGACACTGGTGCCAAATATTATTAACCGACACTTCCTATGAGATTTCGCGGAATAGATATGTTTTAGTTATTTTTAATGTCCTAATTGGTCTTTTTGTGGGGTTAATTATTTGGGTAAAAAAAAATAAAGAGCAAAAATCAAATCAAAAAGCACCTGGATGGATAGAACCAAAATGGTCATCTGAGTTTCTTTATTTATTTTTCTTAGGTGTTGTATGTACAACCCTAGACATCGTAGATACTTGGTTTTATCATGGTGTAGGATTTCTATTCTCAATTTTACTGGATTTTGGGTATATAATTTTGCTTGCCCTTGCATGCAAAAAATGGCATTATGGATATAAATGGATCTTACCCGCCCTTTTTGAATTTATTTATGCCCGTCCATTAAGAGGAAGGATGTTCATTCCTTATATCGGAACAACTTTGGCGTGGTTCGCAATAATTTGGGCAAGTGGAGTGGTATATCAAAAATATGCCGTTATTAAATCCATGAATAAAGATGTCGGAGATCTAGGCTTTGATAACGAATTGAATAAATGGGAACACCCTATGGAAAAAATTATCTAATTATTTGTCTTTTTTCTTTATAATCAAACACAATCGAAGGTTTTAAAAACTGGAAAATAAAAGTATATTGCGGTTACAAGATGTCTCTAAAACTTATGATCTTAATTCTGTGTCTGTAAATGCCTTGGTCAATATTTCGATCAATGTCATGGAAGGCGAATTCATCGCAATTTTAGGGCCCTCTGGGAGTGGAAAATCAACTCTTCTTCATCTTATTGGTGCCCTAGACCTCCCAACTGAAGGCGAAATTTTCATAAATAATATTCCGGTTTCAATTATGAGGAGGAATGAATTAGCGAAATTACGACAAAGGATAGGATTTGTATTTCAAAATTTAAATTTAGTTCCTCGTTTCACAGCACTCCAAAATGTTGAACTTGCTATGACAGTTCAAGGTGATTTTTCTCATCGGATACGTAAACAAAAGGCTTTAGAATTATTATCTTTTGTAGGGCTTTCAGATCGGGTGAAGCATAAAAATAATGAATTAAGTGGAGGCGAACAACAACGCGTTGCTATTGCACGAGCCCTTGGTCAAGAACCTTTTTTTTTATTGTTAGACGAACCAACAGGAAATGTCGATACTACAACTCGGGATGAACTAATGAGTTTAATTCGCAAAATTCATGACGCAAAAGGTATTACAACCATAATGGTTACTCATGATCAAGAAATTGCTCAAAAATGTGAACGAATTTTACATCTTGTAGATGGGCAAATAATAGATGATACTCAAAATGGAGAGAAGATGACATGAAAATTCGTGATATCCTTGGATATTCTGGAATTACATTAATTAGCCGTAAAAAAAGAGCTATGTTTACTACTATAGGTGTTGTGGTTGGTATTGCGGCTATTATTTCCTTACTCGCTTTAGGTGAAGGTTTGGAACAAACCATAAATGATGAATTTGATAAAGGATTTTCCACAGATACCATAACTATAGCAAAGCAAACTTCGATTATGTCTCGAACCGATTTTGAAGTCTCCCTATACATCAACGATTCTTCATTGGTTGAAAATCTTACTTTAGTAGAAACTGCTGTGGCGGTGCTTCAAAAACAGGTTTATTTGTCTTTAAATGGCACAGATGTGTTGACGGTTGTATATGGGATTGATTTTGAAAAATATTCTCAGCTTTATCCTAATACTTTTAAATTCAGAAATGGGTCTGGACTTGAAACGCTGAATGATTCTATTATTTTGGGTCATGATTTCTTTTTTCCTTGGGGGAATGAAAGTTCGATCGGAAATATTGGTGATAATTTGACGTTACAATGGGCTGAACGGACATCTTCCTCAACAAAAATTTATAGTTCTTCACAACAAATTAGTGGAGTCTTAGAATTTATCGGAACATATGATACTTTTGGTGCTCCCTCTGATGATGCAATTTATATGGACATTCATTTTGCTGAAAAACTTTTCAAAACTGATGAATGTTCTATGATTTTAGTTAAGCTCACTGATGATTCCAATGAAACTATTTCTACTGTTTCATTGGAAATCAAAGAAATATTTGGCGAAAACGTCGGCATTATAACTTTACAAGAAATGCGTGGAACTATAGATACTGCAACAACAATAATTACTTTGTTTCTTGCTGCGATTGGGGGAATCTCATTACTTGTTGCTGGAATTGGAATTATGAATGTTATGACGATTTCCGTTCTGGAGAGAACTCATGAAATTGGGATTTTAAAAGCTCTCGGTACTAAAGATCGAGAGATTTTTGGTATTTTTCTATTTGAATCTTTATTAATTGGGTTTTTAGGTTCAATCTTGGGTGTAGCCCTTGGAATTTTATTCGCATTTGGTGCAACGAATTTCATCAATCATAGGGATTCTGCATATATGCAGCTTAGTGGTAATGAAAATAATAGTTCTCCCCTTGATATCCAATTTTCTCCTATCTTTTCATTTCTAATGATTATTAAAACTGTTTTATTTGGACTTTGTATTTCAGTTTTCTTTGGATTTATCCCAGCACGTAAAGCTGCTAGATTATCTCCAATTGATTCAATTCGATATGAATAATTTCTTTTATTCCTCAAATTTTCTCTTTTTTAGTTAATTGGTTTTTTTTTAGTAATTTTCTTATGGGGTGAAAGGTATGAACTTAGTACAAATTATGCTTCCATCAAAAATCTATCGTACTATTGTAACATATTTATATATCAATATGACCTTTACTTACATAATTTATGGAAGGGAAAAAATTGGCCAAAAAACCTGTGGATAAAGACCTCTCAAATTCGAAAATTATTGTTCGAATTGATTTGAAGGATGACGATCTTGTGCACTTTCAATCTTTGAAGGAAAAAATTGCTGTGAAAAATAGTACAAGCGTCCAAAATATTCAAAATACTAACGTTATTCGCGATGCAATACGCAAAACCAATACTCTCTATGATGTGTATAATATTTATTTAGAGAAGGATCTCGCAAATTCTATAACGAAAAATATCAATTCTCCTTCATTTCGAAAAAAATATTCCATTAAAACAATACAGCAATTTGTAGATACTTCCATTTCTAATTTTCTAAATGAAATTGACAAAGAGCGCAAGAATTTACGGGAAAATCTTTATGAAATTTTAACGGATTTAAATCCTTTCTGTCGAGAAATTGCAATGATACTAGTCGAATTAGATGATAATTCTGGTAAAATAACCCTAAAGAACATAATCGAAAATACAAAGAGGGAAGAAAATATTATTCTCGCTGGTTTAGACCTTCTTATAGCTGATGGATATATTGAGAGTATGGATTATAAGGGGGAGAAAATATATTGGATTCCATAATCAATACCCATAAGAATATAAAGGTATAAATTAATTTCTCAATAAATGAACCCGATTTTGACTCCAACTTCATACAATTGTGTCCATTTAAATAATCATTAAAAAAATAATCCGCATCAAATATTCTTTGGTGATAAATTTATGAAAAGAATAACAGTACATTCATTTCGCGGGGGAACTGGTAAATCTCTAATAGCACTTAACCTTGCAACGAATTTAGCAAATAAAAATAAGCGGGTATTATTAATTGAAACTGATATTAGTATGCCCTCATTTATTGAAATTTTGAAAGTAAACCCAAAATTTACTTTTAACGACTATTATGAAGGTAATTGTGATTTATCCAAGGCAATCTCAAAAACTAATCATGGATTTTCAGTCATTTGTTGTGGTTATAATTTTTCTCTCAATGATAAAGTTTTTTCTGTTGACCAATCTTATCATGGAAAACGATTGAAATTATTTTTAGGTGACTTACGAAATCTATCCTCTCAATTTGATTATTGTATAATTGATTCCAGTCCAGGATGGGGATTTATTCAAATTAATAATGGCTTAATCGCAAATAAAATTGTTTTAATTTTACGAGCAGAATTAAACAATTTTAAAGGTACTTTAAAGATGGTTCAAGATGTTTATCAAAAAACATTTGCTTTAGGAAAAGAATTTGCTGTTTTCTGGAACCAAATTCCAAATGTAGATGCAATGGGTGGCCTAATTTCGAATTGGGAAAAAAAATTTTCATCGGAAATGAAGATTGCTAATTTTCTTTATATGAATTATTATGACGAAATCGCTTTCAATATTGCTCAGGGAAAACACATTTTGAAGGATAATGCTATCTTTCAAAAAAATATCTCTCAGTTAACTGATTTTTGTTTTTCTTAAATTAGATATTAATATAAATTGCTATTTATCCTCCATTTTTTTATATTTTTATTGGAATAAACCAGAAGTAGCATAATAAATTGGAATAAAGTGGGTATAAAAAAAAAACACGCTTGGTAATTTCTCTAAGATAAGATCTTAATAGATTCATCTAAATATTGATGAATAACATTCAATGGTACCTTCAAATTTTCTTTTTGCCTATTTTGAGTGTCTTTTTGCTCAGAGAAATCATATATATCTGAAAATAATTCACAATGTTTTTGAATTAAATCGGTGATTTCTTGTTGCCGATCAATATATCTTTTCAGATTATATTTTTGTAATAAACTTGTTAATGAAGATATTTTTTCTCGTGCTTGTTCAAAATCAAAATCTCGACTTAATATTAATCCTTGAATGAGTTTTATTTCAATTTCGAAGATTAAGTTAGGATTGTCTGCGATTGAGCATTCAAGCTGTTGAATAACACCAAGCGCTTGTTTGATTTGATCTGAGTCAACTAAAAAACGAATTTTGAGCAAGTTCACTTTATACTTAAGATTTAGAAATTGTTTTTCTTTCAAAGTGGTCTCAAAATCATTTAAGGCTGTGAGATCTAAGGAATTTGAATTGTATTTATGCATTAATTCTAAAAATATGAGTTTTATTTGATTTCCATATAACAATGAAATTTTATGGGTACCTAAATGGCTCATCATTATGTCTTTCCAATTGTTGTATTCTTTTTCATCTTTGTTAATCATGCAAAATTCGAGGAGATGTACCAAAACTGATTGGAAAATACCTCCAAAAGATCCCTTTTCTGCCAATTTTTCATAAGTTTCGATGAGTATTTTTTTTGCTTCATCTGTTTTATTTTCAAAGAAATGAATTGATCCAAGAATTTCATTAATTTCACTAAAAGTTGATAATGATTCCCCCCGAACTTGTTTATTGTAAACTGAGAGTAAGATTTTTTTTGAAATATTAACTTGACCAATTCCCAATCGTATTTCTGCTTCATGAAGGTAAAAATTTGCCAATTCATCGGGAGATGAATTTTGGTTTAATTTTTCTTTTCCTTTTTCTAATAATGTTAATGATTTCTGATAATTTCCCTGCATAAATGAAAGTTTAGCTTGATAACTAATAATGGAAAGAATAAAATTATCCATGGATGTATCTTGAGCATAATGATTTGCTTCCTGTAATAAATTCAAGACTTCTAAAAGATTTCCTTGAGAAAGCTTTAATATTGCTAAATTCAAGTTCCCTGCAGCAATAGATGATAAAACATTATGTTTTTTAGCAAGTTCAATTTCGGAATTATAAAATTCTTCTGCCTTATCAAATTGACCTATATCTTCTGACAGATTTCCTAATGCTTCGAAAATATTAATTATTTGAATTTCATTTGCTTGAAGACGATTTCCTTCCAGAGCTGATAAAAAATGTTGCTTAGCTTCCAAATAATTCCCCAACTTAACTAGTGATAATCCAGTCAAATAGGATATATAAGATTGAAATTTAATACTTTTTAAATCTTTGGCTAATTGAAGTGCCTGTTGTTGATATTTCACGCTCGAAATATAATTCTCATTATAATAATCAAGAAGTCCTAAATTCATTGTAACTTTCATTTGAATGAGCTTAGTTCCAATCCCAAAATAATAAGAAAGTAATTTTTTGAGTTGATTGCGATTAGTTTCCTCTTTTTCAGGAGATAATAATTCTGTACTAATTAAATATCTTTGAATCTCACAATATCCAAAAAGGTCTTTTTGAAAATTAATTACTTTTTCTATTTCAACAAAAATTTCATCGATTATTTCTGATTCTTTTTCAATATAAGGTATAATATTTATTGCACAAGAATAGAGCAATGCTTTTGTTAATCTAAATTCTTCTGAAAGAAGAAGAATTTCCGACTTGATATTCAAAAATTCATCAAATACATGTGAAAATTTACGCTGATCACTTAATATTAAGAAATGAGGATATAGAAATTCAAGATTAAGAAGGTTATCTGTTGAATGTTCCAATTTCTCTTTTAAATAATCATGAATTTCGTCTACCTCTGGAGTAATTTTTCTGGAACATAAATAAGTTAGATACCAAATTAATTCACCAATATTATCATTTTGGAAGATTACTTTTCTATTTTTAAAATGCGGATTGGATTCAAAATACTGCATTTCATACAAGATATATGCATATTTTGCCTTTAAATATGCAATTTCGGTTTCATCTCGTTTATTTTGAAGTGTCAAATCGGATAATATATTAAATTTCTCGCGATATTGGTGTGTGATATCATGATTCACTATATCTTTATATTTCAGTTCAATTTTTTTTTTTAATTCATTTGAAAAACGAATCTTGTGTCCATCAAAATCAGTTAACAATTTAAAATCACTATTATTAATTTTTCAAAATTAAAAATGTATTTGGAAGCTATAAAAATGCCCTAAATATGTACTAATGTTGGAAAAATTTTATATAGACAATTCATTATTTTGATAGTATAAACAGATTTTTAATTCGAAAAATCTTGGAGAATAAGAAAAAATGAAGAAGTGGACAAAACCCGTAATTCGTAATATAATTTCAGAATTTAATCCTTCATGTGATTGTCAGATGAATGACCCAGGTGGCAAAGTTTCTGGAGTTTGTTATGCAAGCAACTGCCAAGACCCAGCAAATTGTGATTGTTATTCGGCCAATTGTGATGATTGTTATTGTAATTGTGATTGCGATTGTTTCGATATTCCTGGGGATGTTTCTGGAGAATAACCCAAGAAATCAATAACTTTTTTTCTATAATTTTATCAAAATATTATGAACGTGGGAGATCGGTTTCACTACAATGGATTCTGGATTATATATAATTTTCCGTATTTTCATTTTCTCCTCTTTTGCGTTCACAATTCCAATTATGTTGTGGTTTTATGGTCTTTTTCAGTTTAAGAAGATAATTAAACCTCCCTTTTGGAGAATATTCGCATTTTCATTGCTTGGATTTTTAGTTTTTTTCATAATGTCTCAAATCTTTTTGGATAAAGTGCTTTCTATTGGGGATAATTCGTTTAAAATCAAAAATATCCTATTCTCTATTTATGGAGTTTGGTCGATTTTATCTTATTCTCAAATTCTTATTCATATTGATTCTATCCTTTTAAAGAAAAATAAAAGAATTCTTGTCCTCCTTCTTCATTTCTTTTCAATTTTACTTGGTATTGGTTTATATGTAATTTATTCTTTTGATAAACGGATATTTTCCTTATCATTTGTATCTCTTTTCTTAATAACTCGAAATAGCTGGTTTATTTTAAATCAATTAATAGAATTCGCAATTAACAAAGATTGGCCCGCTTTCAATATCTTAGGTGTTTCTCCAAACCTTATTCTGGCAATTCATTTTCGAATGACTTTTAGAACAAAACTATTCAATTATTTATCAGAACTTTTCTGGAAAAAAAAAATTAAGAATCTCTATTGGATATTATTACTTTCTGCAACATTTTTGGAATTTTTTTGGTTTTTTACGAACAATCCAATTTCAATTTCATATATTTTTTCTGATGCTTTTAATTACTCAACCTATTTACTTTTATCTCTATTTCTTTCCATATTTCATGAATGGGGTCATTTAATTGCTGCCAAAATGTATGGCGGATTTGGGTCTTATATTTCAAAGTTGAATTCTCTTATTAATGTTGAGACTGTTCAAATTCCACTTTTGCTTTTTACTCCAAAAGAAAGAATAAAAATCGCTATAATGGGTACCTTGTGGTGTAATCTCGTTATTTTATTTCCCACAGTGCTCTCAATTATTTCAGTTAGAAGTGGAAATCTTTTCAACGAAAAATTTGAGTTATTTTTGTTTACAATGGTATATTACGCAGTAATAAGCACTACATTCTTTTTTCTTTCAATTTGGTCGGGAGGCGATATTAATAACATTATTCGGGACGTATATTTAATCATATCGGGAAAACAACAAATTCCCAAAACCATATTCAATAGTGAATCTGAAATTAATTACTCTGATGAGAATATAGATTTCAAATTAATAGAAACGCAAACATATTCCTTTCCAAAACATGTGTTATTAAAACATGTTAATGAAAATTCATATTATTTTTTAGATGAGAAAAAACAAACCGCTTTTTTCATTAATGATGTTGCATATGAAATTACTAAAATTTTACTTGAATTAAATTACTGGTCATTAGCTGATATTTTGACTCAGTTGAAACAATCTTTTGATTTGGAAGAAAATGAAATGGGTGAAGTTAAAGCGGATTTGAGTGAATTTTTAACATATCTTGGTAATCGGGATTATTTGATACAAAATGAAAAATCAATTTGATATAAAAATTGTTTTTATTTTTTGAGTGTCTACGGATTACGACAAGAAATTGAGATCAGAATTGTAAAATGTCTGCTTTAAGAAAATTTTCAATGCAATTGAAAACGTCTCCTCTAATTTCTTCGATTCCAATAGAGAAATCTTTGCTTAATTTTATTAGAACTGATTTCACAGAACTTGGATGTTTGAATTCATTCAATATCGCCAAGGCAGATTCATTTAACTCTTTATATATGAATCCATTTTTTCCAAATCCTCTTAAAATAACGTAACTATTTAAATTTCTTCGAAATAGCTCTCGATTTGCAGTCAAAATGCTTTGTTCATCAAATTCACTTGATAATGATTGGTTCTCTTTCTCTCCAAGAATTTTGATTTTTTGCTTAATTAATGCAATTGATTTATTTCGCCTCTCTTCATCAAGAGGAAATAGGGGATCAAATGAATTAATTGCACCATTTCTTACCAATCCGCTTGCTCTGCATCCTCCACAACAAAGTATTCGAATTCCGCAATCTTGACATATTTCGGGAGTGATTACTGATGAATTAAATAAATCTTCAATTTTTTGAGATAGGATTTTGATAGAATCCGTTAATATATTTCCAATTGTATTACTTAATTGCGGACAAGCCCGAATGTTACCTTCTGGACTCAAAGCCCAAATTGATTTTCCCAAAGAACACCCACAGCGATTAAATAGATTCAGGATGTCATTGGAGAGGTTTTCTTCATCAATCATACAAAATGGGATACCATTTCCGAGTCCAATGGGTACTTTTAATTCTCTTTTTATTTTGAGAATTTCATTGAAAAGAGAATGGTATTCTTTAATCGTTAATCCAAAGGATGAAGTACTTTCTGATATTCCACAAGGATCCGTGTATCTTCCTACTTGTAGATAACAACCCAACTCTTTTGCAAATTGTGCAACTTCTCGGATATGATGGAAATTAATTTTAATTGGAACAAATTGTAGAGAAATATTTAGATTATAATTTTTGCGTGCATCAATTAGATTTTTTCGAACTCGATCAAAGGTTTTAACTTGAACTAATTTTTCAAATAAAGAATTAGTGCCATGGAGAGAAACAAGTAGGCGAATTTTGTAGTTCGCTAAAAATTGGTTAATTTCAGGTGTTAAAAGCGATCCATTTGTATTGATACTTATATCTAATTTCCTTTTTTTTGCATATTCAATAAAAGGAAGAATTTCAGGGTGGAGAAATGGTTCTCCACCGGTGATAATAACATTCTTAACTTTCAGTTCAACGAACTTGTCGATAATTTGCTTATAAAAATCGAAAGATATGTATTCTTTATTTTTTGAATTGTCAAAAACCTGATGTTGATTGTAACAAAAAATACATCGATGGTTGCACTCAGAAGTAATTTCAAAATGGACAGTAGATTTTTCAAATAACATGAGTTAATTTACACCAAAAAAAATCAATCGTTTCTCTGATATTTATATTATTAATATTAAGCTTTTCAAAGTTTGCTTTAATCTAAAAATAAAAATTATCTTTCAATTGAGTATGTTAATGGAAAAAAATGTGTTTTGAAAGGATTATAGCATATTTTAAGAAAAGGTCTTCTTATTCCATTTTTTTTATAGTTTAAAAAACATAAATGATGTCTCTTTTCCAATAAGGGGAATTCAATTCTTTCCTTCTTTTCAGCGATCAAAACAATTAAATTTTCCAAGAATTAGCTCACATTATGGGAAATTTTTATTATTTTGGTCATGTAAAAGGTAAACAACCTGCTCTTGACAACGAATTTTATTCTAAAGTTTTACCAACGATGTTTGTTGCAGCACTTCTTTGGTTATTATCTACTCTCTATTTCAGTGGATTGTTCGGTGCTCCTGCTTTAGATCTCACCACTTTTTCCATTCCTCAAATAATCATTGCATTATGTGTGTTTGTAGGTGTTTGGATTTTACTCATGATTTTTACTTTCTTACGAGTTAATTTAATTGCCATGGTATTGTTCTTCATTTCTGCACTGGGATCTGGAGTTTTGTTGTCGTTTGTTGTATCCTTTGTAGCGGAAGATTTGGGTGAAGAATTAACCCGAAGTCTTTTCATAACGAGTGCATTAATTGGTGTTTTTGCCACTGGTGGAGCCATGGCCTTGGGCATTTTATTGAAAGACAAGATTTCTAAACATTATTGTTGGTATTTCTTGTTATTTGGTATTCTATTTGGAGTGTTAGAAGTAGTTATAATTGCCATATTTGGAGAAGGAGAAAATAATATTGTCGTCGATTTACTAATGTTTGGCTATTTATTTGGAGTGATGGTCTTTGATGCCGCAACCTTACCGGGGAAAATAAAACGTGGTTATTGGATGATGGCTGTTATTGATATTTTCTTCGATTTTGTTGGAATGGTGCTACGAATTTTCATGATTCTGAGTAAATTGGCGAGTAAAAAGAAAAAATAAAACAATCAATATTACCAAGTTAATTTTTCAATTCATTTTTTCTAAATGAAGTCAATAATTTCTTCATTTTCTAATTCAAATTAATTTGTTCTATACCTTATATTGAATAGGTCGATTCTTTTTTAACAGTTTTTTGGAACACCATTCAAAAGAACCAATGAATTCGCTCTTTTTCCAGAAAAAGGCTATTAACATCCACATAGCTATACACAAAATTCCAAACAATCCCACCATCCAGACATTTGTTTTCCATTCTATTCCAAAAATCAAATCTATAGGAAGAATCAATATTTCTGCGAGCAAGGGTTCTAAAATATAAATGGTTAAACTAATTTTTCCGAAAGTAACAATGCCATTTGATGGCTTACTTTTAGTTTCATCTATTTTCTTGGCTGAATAGTCATAAATTTTTAAACAAATCCATTCGAAAAGCATGAAGAGAGCCACTCCCACACAATTAATTGCAGTAGTCATCAAACGATCTCCAAAATCGGTATCGGTATTAAAAACGACGACTCCAATTAATCCGATCACTAACCAAATCAAAATCGATTTGCGAAATTTCTTTTTAATTATGAGTAAATTCTCTTCAGAAGCAATTAACAATCCAAAATAACTCCCAAACAACCCGAAACTGAGATACGGAAAGAGACCAAATTCGGTTGTAAACCCCCCCAAAATAAATGCTGCGAAATAATTTTCGTCTGAATACAACTGAGAATAAAAAGGATGTCCCCAAAATTTAACGAAAATTGATAAGATAAAGAACATTACTCCTAAAATGTATAAAATGCGCAATTTTTGTTTCATATTTTGATTGTTCTTATTTTTAAAGAGCAAATAAAGAATTCCTGTGACGATAGTTAAATTGATCCCTAATACAAAAAGGGTACCTGTTTGCGTAAGGATGGACCAAAACCATGTGAATTCTCCTTGGTATTTCAATAAACTTGGAAAGATACCTATGGGAAATTCCGGTTCTAAACCCGATGAAGTACTTGTAAATCCATTCATAAAAAAGATCCGTTGGATATAATTTAAACCGATTAACCAAAACCCCGAAATGATCCCAATTTTAGTGTATTGTTTAATTTTTTCATGATCTTGGGTTACACGGTGATAGAAATTGTATGTATTTACCGTAGCAGAGACAACATAAAAAATACCTGCCATCATAAAAAAAACGATTGTTACAATTATTAATACTACTCCAATACCTTGATCCGTAAATAAGTTCTCTCCATTTTCCATACCTGTCCAAGTATAATGAATTCGGTGGACGAAGATAATGATCATTATTGCAAATCCACGTAAAAAATCAAATGCTTGAATCCGTCGTGTTGAATTTAAGGGATTATGCATAATTATTTGTTTTTCTTCTATGCTCATATTAATCTTTCGTTTAAGTTTACTTCAAAATGGCGGTAGAAACCTAAGAATGTTTGCGACATTTCTGTGCAATTAAGATATCTCTTAAATTGCAAGCAGTATATTTATCTTGATAAACATCAAGATCAATTCGATGAATTCAGTTTCTTCAACGAACCTATTATCTCCACAAAATCTCTCCTTAAATAAAGGTTGGACTATTCAGAACTCTTCCATTAAACCTATTCATATAGATGTTCCTTGTACTGTATTAGAAGTATTAGAGGAAAGAAATATTATTTCAGATCCTTTTTATGGTAATAATGAAGGGCACATTTCATGGGTCTTTGAAGAAGATTGGATTTTCATTAAAAAATTTTTTATTTCTAATGAAATTCTGTTGTTTGAACAAATTGAGCTTATTTTTCATGGTTTAGATACAATAACTACAATTTACTTAAATGATAAAGAAGTTAGCTCAACGAAAAATATGTTCCGTAAATATGAATTCGATATTAAAAATTACATCCATGAAGGATTAAATGAACTCAAGGTCCAATTTCATAGTCCAACAAAGTATGTTGCGAAGAAAATTGAAAAAGAACATATTAAATTAAATACTGGTTATGCTGGGATTCCTGGGGCTCCTTATCTCCGAAAAAGCCAATATTCCTTTGGCTGGGATTGGGGACCTAAATTTCCAGATATTGGTATCTGGCAACCGGTGGAAATCGTATCGTGGAATAAGGTCAAAATTAATTCCGTCAACATAAAGCAAAAACTCAATTTTTCTAAACACAAAGTCCATTGGAAAAAATCTATTTCTTCAATACAACCGGTAGTAGATTCAGCTGAAGTTTGCATTGATCTTGAACTTGATGGAAAAATACCCCTTAAGAATATGGCAGATGTGGATATTGAGACAAGCATTCTTCTAGATTCGCAAATAATTTCTAAATTTTCGCAAAAACTTGAAACTTCATCTTCTTCTCAGCAATTAATTATTCAAAATCCAAAACTATGGTGGATTATTGGGCTTGGAGATCAAATTTTGTATACTCTTCAGGTAATTATTCGTTCTCATTCATCTTCTTTAGTATTGGATGAGAGACAGTTGAAATTTGGAATTCGAGAATTGCAATTGATCAGACAACCCGATCAATGGGGTGAAAGCTTTTATTTTTCACTAAATCGAGTTCCAATTTTTGCAAAAGGTGCCAATTGGATTCCGATTGACAGTTGCATTCCCCGTGGAAAAAAGATGGGTCTTTATGAAATGAATCTCCATGCGGCGATAGATGCTAATATGAATTTTCTACGGGTCTGGGGTGGTGGGATCTATGAAGATGACTTGTTTTATGATTTATGCGATCAATTAGGGATTTTAGTGTGGCAAGATTTTCCCTTTGCTTGCGCAATTTATCCTTACAATGATGAATTCCTAAAGAATGTAGAGGTTGAGGTGATACAGAATATAAAACGCATTCGAAATCATCCTAGTTTGGCATTATGGTGTGGTAATAATGAAATTGAACAGTTGTGGCCTTTACTCGCATTTGAATCCCGCCTTTTAGGTAAAAAAGTCCATCGTAAATTTAAAGTGGGATATCACAAATTATTTGAGCAAAAACTCCCTTTTCTCACCGAAAGGTTTGATCCTTCTCGCTCCTATTGGCCCAGTTCTCCTTCCAATGGTTTTTCCGAAGGAAAGAAGTTTAAAGGTTCCCTCTTGAATTTATTGAAGAGTAATCAAGCTCATACTGGTGACTCCCATTTTTGGAAAGTCTGGCATCAGAGTGCTCCTTTTTCTGCTTTCAGAAAATTTAATTCTCGATTTATGTCAGAATATGGATTTGAATCTTTTCCTTCTTTGAAGACTATTAAATCGTTTTGTCCTGATTCAGAACTTGATTTTTTCTCTTCAATTATGGAAAACCACCAAAAAAATTTGGCTGGAAATGCTAAAATTCTAAAATATATGAAGCGGCGTTTTAAAATTCCTTCTTCTTTTGAGAGTCAAGTGATCTTATCCCAAATAACTCATGGTGAAGCATTGGAATATGGAATTGAACATTGGCGTCGTCATCGAACAAATTTTGAATGTATGGGCTCTCTCTACTGGCAATTGAATGATTGTTGGCCTGTAGCTAGTTGGTCTTCGGTAGACTATTATGGTCGGTGGAAAGCCTCTCATTATTTTGTAAAACGTAGTTATTCCCCGCTCCTCATTAGTATCCAGGAATCCGATAGCAAAGTGGAAATTTGGGGTACCAATGATTTGCAATATCCCGTGCAATCCTCTGTGAAGTGGTCTATTCAAAATCATTTAGGGGTTATCAAGTATCAAAATTCAGTGGAAGTTAATTTGGACCCTTGCTGTTCGATTCTAATAGACAAAATCACACTAAAGCAACTCTCTATTTCTCGACGTGAATTAAAAAATCATGTTATTTTCTATTCTACACAATTCAATGGAATTGAATCCCTAAGGGATCGAGCATTTGGCTTCCGATTGTTTAAGGAACCTAAATCATTTCCCTTACAAAACCCGGGTATTAATTTTGATTTATTTCCAATAAATTCTGAAGAAAAAAAAATACAAGATCGCTTTTCCTTTCAAATAAAGATCAGTGCTAAAAAAATTGCTCTATATGTTCACTTTAAAGTGCAAGATTGTGATTTTATTGTTTCTGATAATTATTTTAGCTTGCATCCAAATGAGGATCGAGTAATAACAATGAAAATTCTATTGAACAAACAAGGAATTACAAAAAATCTTGAGGAATTACAAAAAAAAATTTCCATTGAATCATTATTTTCTTTAATGAGATAAGGTTCATTTGCATTTTATAAATTGGAAGGAATCTGTTTAGTGAGATTCTAATTAACCAATTTTGCACAATAAGTGCAATTTTTGGTGTTTTCCAAAAACTTAATAAGAAGACTCTTTCTCATCAAGACTCTTTTCCTACTTTGCTATGTAGGCAGAACAAAAATTTAAAAAGGTTTGTTAGATCTACTAAGTAGATATAACAATTTATAATTGAAAAATCTACAAAACTAGGATGTGAATATTTCGAATGACATACAAAACTCTTGTTCATACTGAAATTTATAATCATATTGAAGACCAGAAAACAAATATTCGGACAATTTATCCAAAATTGCTTGATACAACTGTCATGATTCACACAACAGATGCTAAGGATGCTTTAACTTTTACATCTGACATCATTGATGATTTTGGGCCTCGGTTGACCGGAACTACTGCTTGTGAAAAAGCAGGTGATGCTATTCATGCAAATTTATCAAAATATTGCGATACAACAACCAAAGAACAATTTGAAACATGTCCAAATTCCTTCATGGCATTCATGAAAATATTTGGTATTGTATATGTTTGTTTTTCATCTCTTTTACTGATTGGGAGAGCTGGGATCTATTTGGCGGCTTTAGGCTTTTCGTTTGCAACTCTTTATGCTTATCTCCATTT
The DNA here is from genome assembly GCA_025839675.1 of Candidatus Lokiarchaeum ossiferum. Classification (GTDB taxonomy): domain Archaea; phylum Asgardarchaeota; class Lokiarchaeia; order Sigyniarchaeales; family Promethearchaeaceae; genus Lokiarchaeum; species Lokiarchaeum ossiferum. Next base: position 1,396,851 of record CP104013.1, on the reverse strand, counting down.
CGTTCAATATAAAGAAACCTTCAATTTTCTTTTCAAGAAAAAATCTGGAACCAATATCATTGGGAAGATATCACCGAAAAATGAAATAAAAAGACGTGTAATTGTAGCTGGACATCATGATAGTGCCAAGGTGATGAATTTTATGGCCAACCCAAAGTTGCAGAAATGGTACGGCCCTCGTATTATTACGGGTCTATTGATATTTTTTGGAATTAATGGATTACTTCTCGCATGGGCAATAATTGATATTTTTACTGGAACTATTCCACAGTTTGTTAATTACTTACCCCTAATCTTGCTGGTAGGGTCTCCCGCAGTTTTACAATTCTATTTCTTCAATAGTAAGGAAGTCTCTCCTGGTGCTGGAGATAATATGATTGCTGTTGCTATAACATGCAAACTGGCGGAATTATATGGAACTGCCAAAAAAGCCGGTAAAAACCCTCTTAATCACACTGAATTGGTATTTATTAGTTTCGACTCTGAAGAAGCAGGAATTAGAGGTTCACGCGCTTATGTAAAACATCATCTAAAGGAATTGCGATCAGTACCCACGTTTCTCTTTAACATGGATAGCATTTACCACGTAGATGAATTATCCTTTTTACAATCGGATCTCAACCAAATTGTCAAATTATCGGATTCAATGATAGAAGATTGCCAAAAAATTGCTCAAGAATTAGGTTATCCCACCACTAAGGGAAAGATTGCTTGGGGCGGAGGAGCCACAGATGCAGCTGAATTTGGAAGGCACGGCATTGAAGCTACAACATTATTGGGGATGGAAAATCATGTGATACGTGACCATTTAGTATATCATACTATGGAAGATACCCCTGATAAAATCGAGTTGGAAGCTGTGCTCGCTTCTTTACAAATTGCGAATCAATATATCCTTTCTAAGGATGAAATTATCTCTTCATCATAAACTAAACCAACAAAATGGAGACAAAATGCTGAATAATAACAAAAAAGGGTTTAATTATTGACTATTTTTTTTTCCAAGATGTCTGAAGTTGGGCAATTTTGACTCCACTTTCTTCTTTATAGATTAAATGTTTAATTAACAATTCAGAGCTTCCCTCAAGATATTCCGTTTGGACACAGACTGACTCTCCGAGTCGTAGTTCTTTTAGAAAGTTTATTTCTACTGAAGAAGGAATATATAATTTATATATTTCTGGTTTCACTTCATTAAATGCCCACTCAATATATTTGACATTGTTCACATGACGATAAATATCAAGATCTTGAAAATTCGTAGAAAATGAAGTATCCTTCTTCTCGGAAACATTAATATCAATTTGTGAAAAATGATGGGAATCCCCTGGTTCTTCATGAGTCGGATAATTCTCAACATCCTTTGGTACTCCTACGGCTTTTCTTTGTTTTAAATCAAAAAAGAGTAACGAACCATACCCCTTTCCTATTTTTTGGCCGGATTGATTGAAAATTGCAAAATTTCTAAACGCAAAACGTTGTTGGTCTTTTAAAGGTGAGATCCATGTTGAAATGGTTAGATTTTCTTTCCAATTTGGGATTTTTTCCACTTCTAACTTCATCCTAGTCCATACAACTGCAAAATCAAAGTGTGATTTTCCCTCTATAGTATTGGCTAGTGCATCTGCATGATTGAATGCAATTTCTTGCATATAATTAAATAAGTGGTGAATCATCAGTTGCCCCGATTGATTAACTTCCCCATATCTTACTTGGAAATTTTGAGAAAATTTTGAATGTTCAGTATTCATGATTAAAAGCGGAGGTAGAGTTAAAAAAAATATTTGGATCATAAGTTTTTTGCCCGAACAATGGAGGCAGTAATTATTTTTTTTTGGCAATTAAATAGATAGAATCATTTGGTTCCATCTCTTGATATTGTTCCATTTTGAGAATTTGAAAATGCTCTTGAAACAATGCTTGAAGTTGTTCCATTGTATAGTATATAAATAGGAGTCCATCCATATTTTCCTCTTTATCTCCTTGCCAGAATGAATGACAAATTATTCCATTGGTTTGCAATATATCCGCTTGCCTTAGAATCGATTGCTTAAGTTGATCTCGGGAGAGATGATGTAAAACCTTGTTGGAATAAAGCCCTTGATATTTAATCTCTGTTTTTAGGGAAACAGCATCCAAATTCAATACATTGGCGCTCGGATGTCTTTGCTTAAAACGATCTACAAATACTTGCGAGTTATCTGATCCTGTGACTTGAAAATATTGTTCCAAAATAAGAAAATCGACTCCAGGACCTATCCCAATTTCAAGTATTGAGGATTGGGTTGGTAAGAAATCGGTTAATTCTTTAATTAATTCTTTTCCATCAAAGCCTTCTGCCATTTTAATATATTTTTCTACATTTTCTTTTTCATGAAAGAATCCCATTTCTCAATCTCCCCTTTTATTTCTTTATCCAATGGATTATTGAAACATATTTTAGCTTGGAGCTAGATGAGTAATCTCAATTTATAAACTTGGCTCCTTTTTTTAAAAATGCTTTCTACTTGTTTGGGATTAATGCATTCACAGCATAACCTTTTTTCTTATAAAAATAATAATTGACTAGGGAACATCATTTTGAATCAAAAATTCTATGAAAAACAGTTTATAATCAAGTTCAATTCAAACTTCCCTTTCTCCATTGAAAAAATAATTTCGTGATGCCTTTTTCCCACATAATTCTTTGACACTTTCAAAAAAAGTCACTTTTTTTTTACTTCTATTGCATATTTTTTGAATTTTTTGTGGAATTTTTAAGAAAATTTTAAATGGTTCGAAATGCAACTTTATTTGATCAATTATGAAAACCACCATCACAGATTTAAAATTACCCTCGGTCCTCCCCGCCGATCCGATATTTGATCCCCAATATCGACGGGCTCCAAATCGGGGCTATAATCTCACTCACGATGAGACCATTATCGCCGTGAAAAATGCTTTGCGCTATGTTCCAAAAGAATTGCATGCTACCCTTGCTCCGGAATTCTTAGAAGAGCTAATGACAAAAGGACGTATTTATGGTTATCGTTATCGCCCAAAAGGGCCATTGAAGGGCAAACCTCTTACTGAATATAAAGGGATTCCAGAAGCTCAAGGCATTCAGGTTATGATTGACAATAATCTCGATTTTGATATTGCTCTTTACCCCTACGAATTGGTTACTTATGGTGAATCGGGACAAGTTTGCCAAAATTGGATGCAATATTGTATGATTAAGAAATATCTTGAAATTATGGAACCTGATCAGACACTAGTTGTTATGTCTGGTCATCCCTTAGGATTATTTCCAACTAAAAGAAATGCCCCTCGTGTTATTTTTTCTAATGGGTTAATGATCGGTATGTATGATAATCCTGAAGATTTTCAAAGAGCACAAGCCTTAGGTGTATCTAACTATGGTCAAATGACTGCTGGGGGTTGGATGTACATTGGACCGCAAGGTATAGTTCATGGGACTTATATAACATTATTGAATGCTGGGAGATTATATTTAGGACATGCCCAGGATGAAGATTTATCCGGTGTGTTGTATATTAGTAGTGGATTAGGAGGGATGAGTGGTGCGCAACCCAAAGCCGCCGATATTTCAGGGGCTATTAGTATCACGGCTGAAGTTGATTATTCACGAATTCAAACCCGTCATGAACAAGGTTGGGTTGCAAAAGTGTCCGATAATTTAGATGAAATTTTTGCATGGGTTGAAGAATACCGCCAGAAAAAAGAACGTCTTTCAATAGCTTATCATGGAAATGTGGTAGATTTATGGCAATATGTTGTAGACAAGAATCTGAATGTTGAATTGGCTTCTGATCAAACAAGTTGCCATGCGGTTTATGAAGGAGGTTATACTCCCGCAGGAATTAGCTTTGAAGAGGGAAGAGAATTATTGAAGTCTAACCGATCATTGTTTAATCAGAAAGTTGATGAATCACTAAGAAAGCAATATGAACTGATCAAAATTATGTCTGAACGGGGAACTAAATTCTGGGATTATGGTAATTCTTTCTTGAAAGCCGTGTATGATGCAGGAGCTAAAGATATTGCCATCAAAGAAGACCCTAAAAATGGCTTTATTTATCCTTCCTATGTGGAAGATATTATGGGGCCATTATGCTTTGATTTTGGTTATGGGCCATTCCGCTGGGTCTGCTTGAGTGGAAAACATGAAGATCTAATCAAAACAGATCAGATGGCTATGAGCTGCATTGATCCAAATCGTCGAGGTCAGGATCGCGATAATTGGACATGGATTCGTGATGCGGAAAAGAATAGGTTAGTTGTTGGGACCCAAGCACGTATTTTATATGCTGATGGGCAAGGCCGGGTGAAAATTGCATTGAAATTTAATGAAATGGTTCGAAATGGTGAAATTGGGCCCGTAATGCTAGGGCGTGATCATCATGACGTATCTGGAACTGACAGTCCCTTCCGTGAAACTTCGAATATTAAAGATGGAAGCAACATTATGGCAGATATGGCACACCATTGTTGGGCAGGAGATGCTACTCGTGGGATGACTATGTGTGTTCTCTCCAATGGTGGAGGGGTGGGAACCGGAAAAGTTATCAATGGTGGTTTCGGTTTAGTTCTCGATGGAAGTGAACGGGTGGACACAATTATCGAAATGGCGCTTGATTGGGATGTGCATTGTGGTGTAGCACGACGGGCTTGGGCAAGAAATCCCAATGCTGTCAGTACTGCTACCGAATGGAACTCTCGTAGTCGGGGTCATATTACCATACCCGAAATTCCTGAAGATGGATTAATTGAAAAGCTTGTGGATGAAAAACTTGCTCAATAAATCCCAAATTTTATCTGATTTTTTTTTCTTACCGCTTAATGAGTGTGATATTTAATTATGGCTGCCATTCAAAAAACCCTTTCGCATAATGAAGAATTAGTCCTTTATGGTATGGTCCGATTTCCCAACCGGAATGATAGAGAGCTGGCGGAAGTCCTGAAAATTAAAGATTCTACTGTAAACTATTGTCGCAATCAACTTGAGAAGCGCAAGATGTTTCAAGTGGTGTATGTACCGATCCTCAATCGATTGGGTTTTGAGATTTTAAGTATTAATTTCGCTGAATACAATTTGAAACTGACTCCTGCTAAACGAATGAATATTATGGCCAAAATAAAATCATCGAATGATATATTTTTGAGATTAGGTGAAGCAGAGAAAGAATTTTCGATTAGTTTCAACAAGAATTATACCGAGTTTATTTCGAATACTCATGAGAGAACTGAAATAATGGGAAAATTGAAGTTAATAACCAAAGCTTTACCAGAAAATGTAACTTTTTCTATAAATTCCTCAAAAGTCCTAAATTTCTTCGATTATTCTTATTTATTACAAAAGAATTTCAACATTGATATAAACCAACTGAATTTCGATGCAATTGAAGACTCTCCTGTTTCTTACTTCGATAATTCTGAATTGGTGAATCTCTCCGAGAATGATAAAGCCGTTTTTGTTGCTTTAGTTGATTTTCCAGATAAATCCATAAAAGAAATTTCAGAGTTAGAGACTGTGAAATTGAATAGACATACTGTTTCAAAATTACGGGAGCGCTATTTGAGTGAAGGTTTGATGAGAAAAGTAATCATTCCGAACTTAGTATTGCTTGACTATGATCTTTTAGTCTATTACCATTTCCGTTTTCTTCCGAATTCTCCGATAACACCTGAAATTGTGGATAATTTAAACTCTTCTTCCACTGTATTACTCTTTCATAATAAATATGATGCAGTGTTGCTCTCCGCTTTCCAGAATTACAGTGAATATAAAGAAGATAAAGTGGCGAAGTATACTTTTCTCAATTCACACGATATTTTGGGGAAAAGTCCTAATCCACGGAAGTATGTGTTAAATCAAATAAAATATCTCCGGAAGTTTGATTTCAAGCTTCTAAGTCGAAAAATTTGATTCTTCTCTATCGTTTGACTTTTTTTTACTAAAATATATCAAATACCATGAATTGAGTAGGTTTATTGATTATGGAAAGAAATTTTGAATTTTATCTAAAGGAAATTTCCCAAAATTTTCAAGGATGGGATTTTTCTTACATAAATAATCGATTTGTTGAGTCGGTTAAAGAGTGGAGCTATCATTCTCTGATTATCCCTTATTTACTGCAATCTAAATCACTTTTGGATATGGGAACTGGTGGTGGGGAATTTTTAAGTATCCTTCCTTTTCCTTCCAAAACCGTTGCCACAGAGTGCTACGCTCCTAACATCCCTATTGCAAAATCTCGGTTACAACCTAGGGGAATATCTGTGATTTCATTGGAAGATGAAAATAAGCTTCCTTTTACTGATGGACAATTTGATTTGATCATTAATCGCCATGAATATTATAATGCCTCGGAAGTTGCTCGAGTTCTTCAACCCCAAGGTTGCTTTATCACCCAACAAGTAGGCCCCGATAATGATATCATGTTAAACCAAATGCTTGGAGCACCTAATCCAGAGGATTATGATCCAAATTGGACTGTTGATTTTTTAGCCAATCAATTGGCGGATAATGGATTAAAAATCCATACAAAACGTTCCTTAAAATATATAACACGGATTTTCGACATTGGAGCTATGGTCTATTATTTCAAAGCAATACCTTGGCAAATTCCAAATTTCACAATTGAATTATATAAGGATAAATTATATGAATTGCATCAAAAAATACAAAAAAAAGGATTTCTCGATATTGAAAGCCAGCGTTACTTAATAATTGCGCAGAAATAACATTTTATGTGAAATCTTAATTAAATACTTAGATTTTAGCATTTTTTTTTTTTTAGATCCTAAAAAAACATGACTGACAAATCTTTTTTATTTTTTGCAATCAACTTTGTCATTATGAACAATGAAGAACGACCCAATGATTTGATTATAGCAATTGATGAACAATTTGGTGCTGCACTCGCTATGATGAAAGAAGTAATTTGTAAGTGCCCAGAGCATATATGGAATGAGAAATCTCATGGTCCTCCTTTTTGGCACATTTCTTACCATGCCCTCTATTTTTTGGATCTCTATTTATGTTTCACCACAGAGGAAAGAGAGAGTTTCCAACCGTATTTTCGGAATGTGTCTCATCGTGTTGGAAACACGCCTAAAATTCCTTTGGAACCTCATCAAGTTAAAGAATATTTGGAAAAATGTTCTAAAAAAGCTCGAAAATATTTTTCACGACTGGAAATTCAAGATTTATATCGACCTTCTGTCTTTGAATGGCATGGAACCAATATCTTAAGTTCGCTTATATATAATCTACGGCATTTGATGCTTCACATTGGCACGTTAAATTATCGCTTATTAAGAGCTGATGTTGCTTTAGATAATTGGGTTTCAGAAAAGAAAAATGCCTTTGAAGATATTAATTGATTCCAATTATTTTTCCAAGAAGTTCTATTAAAACTAATAATAATTTATTAATAGTTTTTTTCAACTATCCTATTTAGTCTATAAATTTTTCAAATACACCTTTTATTTTTACAATTGATTATGTTTTTATTACTCATTTTGTAAAAATGGATAATGATGACAATAAGAGATAATGAATTAATTTCAGATCAAACGAAATTAGTTCATGAAATGGAAATAAATGATACTTTCAAATTTCTTGAAACTAAAATTACTGGATTGCCCGAGCAAGATATTGATATCCTTCGAGAAAAATATGGTTGGAATGAGATTCAAACCCAAGATAGGAGAAGTCGGGCGAAAATGTTTTCAGAACAGTTTCTTAATCCTATCACATATGTACTACTTGCAGCGGGAATTTTATCCCTTCTCGTAGGAAAATTAACTAATTTTATTGTAATTGTTGCAATTGTGTTGATAAATGGTATAATTGGGTTTATTCAAGAAGTAAAAGCTGAAAATGCCTTAGATTCTTTGAAATCTATGACTGCCCCTGAAGCCACAATACTTAGGGATTGTGGGAATGTTTTACATTGTACACAATATCGTATCAAAGCTCGAGAAATTGTCCCAGGTGATATTATTTATTTAGAAGCGGGTGATAAAATTCCAGCTGATGCCCGTTTATTTGAAGTGGCGAATTTACAAGTAGATGAAGCACTCTTGACTGGTGAATCACTTCCAGTTAGAAAAATTACAACACCTGTCTTGTCTGGAGCTTCGGTTGCTGATCGCAAAAATCTTGTGTTTTCGGGAACCACTGTGGTTTCTGGAAGAGGAAAAGCAATAGTATATGCAATTGGTATGAAAACTCAAGTGGGTAAAATTGCAGAACTTATCAATCAGACCAAAGAAATGAAATCTCCATTAGAAAAACGAGTCAGCTCTTTAAGTAAAAAACTTGGTGTTATTGCCTTTTTTGCCAGTGCACTGACATTTATTCTCGGAATAATCCGAGGATTTGATATTCTTGATATGTTAATTTTTGCGAGTGCTACATTGGTATCATCCATACCCTCGGGGTTACCTGCCACAATTACCATTACTCTGGCCATAGGTGTATCTCGAATGGTAAAACGCAATGCAATCATTCGTAAGCTTAATGCAATTGATTCATTAGGTGCAGTAACTACAATAGTAAGTGATAAAACTGGCACTTTAACACAAAATCAAATGACTGTCAAACACATTTTCGTGGATAATACTGATATTGAAGTAGGTGGTGTCGGATATATTCCAATCGGAGATTTTACTGTGGATGGAGAAATTATTTCAATCACTCAACATTCCACACTTCCTCTTATTTTACAAAATATGGCCTTAAGTAATGATGCCATATTGCGTCAACATGAATTAGAAAACGACGAATTTGTTTGGGAAATTGTAGGAGATCCAACTGAGGGTGCGTTGTTGGTGGCGGCATTAAAAGCACAGTTCAATAAACTAGAATTGATGGGTGAATATCCTCGAATCGATGAAATTCCCTTCGAATCAGCAAATAAGTATATGTTGACTATTCATAAAAATGATGCAAATTCTCTTTTAATTGTAAAAGGAGCACCAGAAGTAATTATGCAGGTAAGTAAGTCCATTACTGTTGATGGACAAAAAATTGCCTTTGATGATAAATTGAAGGATCAGATTGAACAAAAAGCCGAATATTATGCTTCAGAAGGTTATCGTGTATTAGGCATCGCATATCATGAGGAATCTAACTCGAATATCACTACTGATGATTTAAAAGCCAAATTTGAAAGTCGAGAATTAGAGATGATTTTCATGGGATTAATTGCCATTATTGATCCCCCCCGTGAGGAAGTTAAGGAAGCCATTTTACGTGCTCATAATGCTGGAATAAAGGTAATTATGGCTACAGGTGACCATAAATTGACTGCTTCTTCCATTGGTAAGGATATTGGAATTCTAACAACCGAATTCACTGCTATGGATGGCAAAGAAATTGATTCAACTTCAGAAAGTGAATTTATTGAAAAATTGGATACAAACCGCGTATTTGCTCGTGTTTCGCCTGAACATAAGTACCGGATTGTCAATGGATTAAAATCTAAAGGAGAGATTGTAGCAATGACGGGGGATGGTGCTAATGATGCACCAGCACTAAAAACTGCTGATGTTGGAGTAGCTATGGGGATAACTGGAACTGATGTTACAAAAGATGCTGCTTCAATGATTTTAACTGATGATAATTTTGCGAGTATTGTGAATGCTGTAGAAGAAGGACGAGTAGTCTATGAAAACATAAAGAAAGGGGTTAAATTCTTACTAACAACCAACATGGGTGAAGTAATTACGATCTTGGTTTCAATGCTTCTTATTAACTCGGAGGCGCTAATTTTTACACCTATTATGATATTATGGGTTAATTTAGTGACTGATGGTAGTTTGACCGTGGCATTAGCTGCTGAACCTCGTGAAAATGATGTTATGCTCCGCCCTCCTAAAAAACCTGAAGATTCATTGATTGATAGATCGATAATTGCAAATATTTTACTCGTTGCTTCAGTGATGGCTGCAGGTGTTATTTTCATATTCAATGTGTACTCTAAAGATGACTCAATTGTTAGAAAAGAAACTTTAAGTTTTACGGTACTCGCCGTATTACAGATTTTTAATGCGATTGCCAGTAGATCAAATCGGGAATCCATTTTCAAGATAGGATTTCGTAATAATCGTATGATATTATTTGGTTTAATTGCATCTTTTGGCTTGCAAATCCTAGCCGTCCACTTAAGTTTCTTCAACCTCATTTTGGAAACGACTCCACTTCTATTCATCGACTGGGTAGTTATTCTTGGAATTGGTTCCACAATTTTGATCGTGGAAGAAGTACGTAAATACTTTCTTCGAAGGAAGGAAAAACTTGTGTTGATGAAATAAAATAAATTATTTTCTTTTCTTTTTTAATACACCTTCGGGCTGAAAACGAAGAAAAAAGACAGATTATTTGGAGATGAGTGACTTGGAGCCCATTTTTCCAATAATCAATATGGTTAACAATCCCATGCAGAGGAAACTCTCGATAAATCCCCAAGGGAGCAAAATCAAACAAAATAATATGGTGAAAATTAAGCTCATTGCTGCAACCCAAAACCCCCATAATCGATTTTTCATCAGCCCAATTGCTGCTGTGATACGCATCCCCGTAAAAGCAATAAACATAAAAATCAAAAAAACGGGCTGGGTTTCCACGATTGTTTGAATCGGGGTGAAAGCTAGCGTTATAGATGTTGAGTAGATATTAGGAATTATTTTTAGAGCAATAAGCATTATGGCGATGCTATCAGTTATTTCGATTATTGCATATATTATAAATCCCCACGCTGCAATCAAGAGTGGTTTATTGCGTTTTAGGCTTGGATCAATGGATAATTTCATAGTTTTCCTTCCTATTTCCCTAATTTGAAAAAAATTTTGGAATGAGCGCATGGGTTTGTTTTTGATAATTTTGATAACTTTCACCAAACCTTTTCACTAAATCAATTTCTTCCAAATAAACCATAAGAGGTGCTGTTATCACAACGATTATCAGTGAAATGATTACCATTAACCAAGAATTGGTGCAAAAAGCCATGGCTAAAAATAGTGGCCATTCTCCCAAAACTTGTGGATGACGTAAGTATTTGTAAATTCCTCCATACATGGTCGTTTCTTTTGAAGGTACTAAGGTTTCTTTTCCTGCGTCTATGGTTCCTTTAATCATAATTGGCGCGAATACTGCTGTTATTCCAAGGGCTATCAAAATGCTGGGAAGATGAGTGCTTGCAATCGACCATCGAGCAGGTTCAACTGGGAAGAAAAACCAGAGAAAAAGGCAAACAAATTGCAAAATTGCAGGGTAAATTGCCATTTTTCGATAGGAAGCACATTTCTTCCATGTTTCTTCACCAAATTTCGATTCAAATTTCATGGGCTGCAGACTTATCATATACAAGTAGAACCATCCGATCCATGCAACATAATATAAAATTAAATTTATCCATGCTAGTGACATTTTTATGCATCTTCTTTACTTCTAATTCAAGAAGTATAACCAATAGAGAGTAGCATTTATAGATAAAGGCTCGCGCAAAGAAGTTTATAATGTACGATTTTTTTCGTACATTTCACGATAACTTAAATAAACCCATGCTATTAATTAATAATGGAACCGTCCTCTGATTCGTCTTCTATGCTTACGGCGATTTTTCACCCTATTAGATGCCGCATTATTGAAATTTTACTCCAAGAAAAAGGACTTGTTCGATTTTCAGAATTAGTGAAACAAACCGGTATGAAATCGTCTTCCTTGGAATATCATGTGAAGCAAATGGTTGAAAATGGGATCATAAATCATACTGTGGAAGGATATTCGGCAAACGGAAACTCACAAATTGCTCATGGAATTCTCTCATTAACTAAACTATCGCAAAATGATCTTGAATACTTTAAAAATCACTATTTTCCCTTTAAAGATGCTTTAATGATTTTAAGGTTGATGACGACAAAACCCTTGGTTATTCCGGATCTTTTTTCTCTCTTGTCCAGTTTCCAGCAATATTTAACCCCTCATAATTTAGACATTTGCATTGGGGGAAGTTTTGATCTTGATCTCGAATATAGGGCCATGAATTTCAGTGATTTTAAATTTCAGTTTGCAAACACTGAAATTTTGTCTGATCGAGAGAATTTTTCTCAGTTTTTGAATCATGAACACTTTTCAACCTTTATTAAAATGGTGGGAAGTCAGAAAATCAGTATCTTTATTTTAGAGAAACCTCTTAATTTCTATTTTGGAGTTGTGAATCACTTGGGGATTATATTTCTCCCTGATTTGAATGATGAAATCGATTATCAAAAATGTTTACTCTTCAATACTCCGGAAGGAATCGCAATATTATCCTCTTTAATTCAAACTTTAAAAAAAAAAGCAAAAAAAATATCCATTTCTCGCAAAATGCTTGAAGATCCGATGCAATTAAAAAAGTTGTTAAATTAAATCAAATTTTACAGTTAAAAACCGAGAAACCTTTATTGTTGTTTCTGTTGTATTTTTCTAATACACGCTAGCAAAATTGGGGTACAAAAAGATACCAACATACCAATAGTTCCAGCTTCTGGAGTAGGTCTACCAACTATTGCCAATAAAAAACAAGTCCCTAATCCAAATATGGATGCAAAAAGTGCTTCAAATTTGGTAAAGATGCTTGGTTTTCCATATAGTCCCCATATTACTGGACCTAAGAATACAGATCCTAAAGCTCCCCAAGAGAGACTCATTATCATCACAATTGAATCAAAATTTCCGAGAGCGAGAACAACTGCTAAAATCACAAAAATAACACTAGCTAATCGGGAAATTTTTTTCACTTTTCTATCCTCAATTTCCTCTTTTTGCAGTTTTAAGTAGATATCTTTTACAAATGTAGAACTGGATGTCAAAACCATGGATGCCAGACTCGACATTGAAGCGGCTAAAATTAATAAGAGAAGGAGTATGGAAAGAAAGTCTGGTACAACATGTCCTAATAGTTCGGGCATAAGACGGTCATAAATAGGTGTTCCGCTATCGAGATTAAATGCCTCAGGAAATTCTTCAGGAGTTATTAAAATTCTAGTTGTTGCTCCAACAAAATAGGCCACTCCACCAATAATTAGTGCAAATATCGTTGAAGCTATTGCTCCTTTCTTTATAGATTTTCTATCTTTTATAGATACAAATTTTTGCAGAAGTTGAGGCATCGCAAAGGGAGCGATGCTAGTGAGAAAGATTAGGGAAAATAATGACCAAAGTCCAGGAGGGCCAACAGTAGCGGTTAATTTTGGATCTATAGCATTTAATTTAGATAATATTTCTTCAAATCCCCCTGCGGTTGAAGAAGTTGAATATAGAAGTACACTAACTCCGACTAGCATTATGCTTCCAAAAATAACATCAATGATCGCTACGGATTTATAACCTCCCATAACCAAATAAAATGTGGTGAAGACTCCCATCACAATAACTGCAATCTCATAAGGAATATTAAAATTGAATTGGAACAAATAAGACAAGCCCATAAATACAGCCGCAGAATAAGGAATCAAGAAAATGAAAATAGCAAAAGTAGAAATAATCCGAAGGTGTGAGTTTTGATATCGTCCTTCTAAAAATTCTCCAAGTGTTTGGGCATTATATTGAAGTGAAGCAGATTTCATTCGCCATCCAATTATCATCCATGCTCCAAATACTCCTACTAAAGCATTAATAAGTGCAATCCACAACCCAGACAGTCCATAATTCCATCCAATTTGTCCTGCAAATCCTATGAATAATACGGCAGAAAAATAAGCTGTTCCGTAGGAGAAAGCAGACATTAGGGCACCTATTTTTCCCCCTCCGAACAATAAATCTTCAGTGGACTTTGTTTTACGCTTACCAATGATTCCAACATATAGGATAATTCCAGCATAGAGAACTATAACGACAATTTTTAAGATTTCGATACTCATATCTTATCAGCATAGCATTTAAGAAGTGAATTCTTAAAAATGTTTCAAAATTTCATTAAAGGGTAATAAAAGAGAAAAAAAAAGTATGATTAATTCATATTCTAACTGAATATTTATTCCATATATAATGCTGGTTTCATTGGACGGGCTTTTGAGGCTCGTGTTTTTGGATCATATATATTTTGCGCATCGGCCTCGATAAATTCCATGATAATCTCTGGATATTTGGATCTAAACATCGGAATATGTTCCTTCAGCGCTGTGATTTGCTGGATATTATTTAATAATTCCATTTTCAAAATTGATGGATTTTTTATAATCAATTTTGCTTCAGTAGCAATCAATTTCATGTGGGATCGTAATATGGGGTCTTCTTTGGCAATCTTCATGATCTCTGGGATGGTCACTTTTCGATCATCAAAATAATTTTGAATTTTTGAATATAAGATCGATTTCCACTTGGCATTTACATATACATAAATATGCTTAGGGTGAGTTTCCATCATTTTCAAGATATTATTAATATCTTCTTGAACGCCTTCTATAAATTTCCCTTGATTAATGATAATTCGATCTTCTTCGGTCAATTTAATTTCTGGAAATTGGGCAAAAGATACAAAACCATCCTGTCCCGCTTTCTCATAAATTTCTTCACACAGATGGGGTATTAGAGGTGCGTTAAAAATAGCCATTTCAAACATTAATTCACTAATTACCTGTTTTCGTTCCCCTTCGTTTGTAATGGTATCATTCCGTTCAAATTCCTCAATTAATCTGATATTATTAAAGAATGAGTTTTGACCATATTCACGTATATCTTTACGATCATTCATTGCTTGCTGGGCTGTTATAAAATTATATTTGACATTAGCTTGGAACAATCTCGAAGGAAAAGTGATTTTTTGTGTTATTTTTCTTTTTTTAGGGGGATATTTCTCAACTAATTCCCAAAATTTTATCAACCGTTTCAATGAATGCATAACTTCTTGCTCCTTCCAATCAATTACTGAATCGGCTGTCGCTACTGAGGCTAAATGTAAGCGGGTCAAATCCACACTATATTTTTTGGGAATTTCTGCCATCGGGATGACATTTCCTTTGCTTTTACCCATCTTTTTTCCTTCCCGTATTAACATATTATTCAATGAAAAGGATTTCAACCAATAGTTCTTAGCAAAAATGGCTGCATGGTGAAATACTGCGAAGGATAGATGATTGGATATATGTGCAATCGCTGTATGACGGAAATCATTGGGATACCAATATTCAAATTCTTGCTTGATTTGGTTTAGAACATTCTTGGGTATATTGGTTTGCTGGAATACATCATCAATGTTACCTTGATCCTTGAAAATATAATCGAAGAATTCAATGGTTAATTGCTGATCTTCAATTTTTGCTTCATGAATCGTTCGAATGATGGTATAAAAGGCCATATAAATCACCGAATCGCTTAAGGATTCGATGATCCACCCTTTTCCTTTAGTGATCGGAAATTCTGTACCGATGCCTCGTTTTCGCACGCAGGGACGTTTGTCTAACCAATTGAATGTAAATTCAAAGCTGGATCGATATTTTTTGGGGGTGATTGTCATTTGATCCAACATTTCTTTTGCTTGCATTTTCCATTCCGTGTTTGCGTAATTTAAGAAGTATTGATCTTTCAAAATCGCAACTGAAACCGTTTCACCACACCGACATTGAACTTTTCGTGATACTTCATATATCTTTGAAGCGATCTTTTGTTCAAAGAATTTTATCGCGGCATGATCCTTGGCGTGTTCTACCTTCATTCCGGCAAAGATCCCTGTATTTTTTTTCATGATCCCAGAATAAAATTCATCCCGATACAGTTCTTGGGTTGCTTTTTCTAACTGTTCTGCATCATCTTGATTTTTTATCCTCATCCGTTCATATATTTCCACGGCTGGAAATTCTCCATATTGTTTTACGGAAATGATGGAAATGGGCATAATTGCTGATAATCGATCACGATCAATATTATATTTCTCAATTGTTGCATCATCCGCTTGTAAATCTTTAATCGCGGCATAATCGAAAGGAGCATGGGCTGGGACACTATATACTACGCCTGTAGCATGAGCAGTATTAACAAAAATTGCAGGGTAAATTGGAATTTTCTGCTCTGTCCAAGGTACCTCAATCTCATGATCTACTAATTTGCTTCCTGGAAATTCTTCAATGATTGCGATTTCATGATTTTGCTCCCGTAACTTCGGTATTACATCACCTGCAACAATCCACTGTTCTCCATCAATATGAATCTTTGAATAAGTGGCATCGGGATGCACCCATAAATTGGTCGCTCCATAAATTGTTTCTGGGCGTAAAGTTGCGGCGACGATGAAGGTTTTTGCATCGAATTTGTATTTCATGCCCACAAATTCTGAAACTTCAACTTTTTGCTCATCTCCACCTAATATATCATCTTCACCCACCGCATTTTGACATTGTTTACACCATAAAATGGGATAGGTGCCTTTGGTGATATATTCCTTCTTATGTAAATGATGATATTGCCACTCAATGAATTTCTTATATTCGGGATCACCAGTGGTAAATTGGCGACTGGTATCTAAGGAAAATCCCATGGATTGCCAATCTTGCATCAGATGTTTTGCAAAGTACATGGCCACATTCATCGGTTCAGTGAATGAAGAAATGATTTCATCGACTTTTTGGGGATTTTTCTCATAGATGCCCACATATTTTCGGTATTGATCCCATACTTTTGGTTCTTTACGTTCAATTCGCGAAGATATTGATAAAATGGGTGTTCCAGTAATGTGGTATGCCATAGGCCACATAACATTAAAGCCCGTTTGTCGTTTATACCTCGCAAAAATATCCCCTAAATTGTACGTCCGACAATGTCCAATATGCAGTGGTCCCGAAGTATAGGGATAGGGTACCGTGATAAACCATTTCGGTTTGGTTTTATCGATTTTTCCGTTAAATACGGCGTCTTTTTGCCATCGGCTTTGCCATTTTTGTTCAATGGCTCTGAATTGTTCTAAATAGTTTTCCATCGGGTTTCACCTAAAGTTGAGTTTTTAATTTGGTTAAAAGGGAGAAAAAAATCTTGTGCTAATATCCATTGCGGAGAAAATTCTCTAAAACAATTTATTCCAAAGTGGATTTTAGTAAAAACAGAAGTTCGTGGCGAACCTGGAGGATTATTTCTAAAACATGTGTTAAACTTGCTTATTCTGGAGAAAATGATCACTCATAGTTTTCTTTCACCAAGTTATTCTATCAGACAATGTTTTTATTTTTTATTGGCCTTGGTAATTTTTTAGAGGCATCAATTTTTGATAAAAAAAATGTAAAAAATGAACTATTAGATAATTTCTCTATTTGACACCTAAAATTAAATACTCATTGTATTTTTATTACCTTAGTAAAAAAGGAAAGATGGATCAAGATTGAGATTATTTAAAAAACGGGCGCAAAAGAGGGTTTCAGCAGTTCCCGAAGATAAGATTATTTTGGAAGTGTCAGAGATTGACTCTAATGAAAAAATTCCTTTGAAAAAAGAGAATGTGAATCCCTATCAAAGTCAGATCCAATTATTATATGAAAAATCGCTCATGGAAGATCCTGATTTAGAATCGGCCCATAATTTGAGTAAATGGCTACTGGAACATCCGGAATTTTTACCTGATTCTTCTACTGAATAGAATAGCCATCAGAAAAAAAACATATCTGTTACCTTGAAAGAATCACCGAAAGTGCATAAAAAACCAAATCTTCTTTATTTATTATTCACAAATGGGATTTTTTTTACAATTTCTACACTTTAAATGAATTCTTAAAGGAACATTATTAGAAATATTGTTAAAGATATATGATAATCGCCAGATATATTACTCCCAATATTATATGTAAAAAAGCAAATGATCCGCCCACTATAGTTAATTTTTTATAAGTCAAATCTTGAACACAATATTTTTCTGATAATTCCAACGTCATCATATCGGCAGCACTTCCTTGGGGAAGAAAATTTCCTCCCAAATTAATTCCAAGGACAAAAGCAATAATTAAAGGAACTAGTTCAAAACCTGCTGTTTCAACCAAGATTTTAATAATTGGCATAAAAATTATGGTTACTGGAGCATTGTCCATAAATCCAGAGAAGAGAGATGTGACTATGAGGATTAAAATAGATAGGATGAAAATATTATCAAAAATTGCATTCTGAATTATAGATTCCATAATCAAGATGGTTCCATTTAATTCCATAAGATTTACTAAAATAAAGAGACAAATAAAAAAGTAAATCAATTTATAATCCACTTTACGAAAAAAATGCGAAAGTTCTGGGCGTTTTTTTTTTGCTTTTCCAATTCGAGGATTAATAAAAACAAAAATCAACATCCCAATCAATCCAGCGACGTGAATTTGATGAATTGTTAGTAATAATACAATAAATATTATCAAAGCAATCAAATTGATGATAATTATCTTTGAATCAGTCCGAAGATCCTCTGCAAGTTTTAATTCTTCGTTTTCCATGATTGATAAATCTGTTTTGTGCTCGTCACATGAATTTTTCCATTTTCTTTTAATTTCTTTTGATAAGACAAAGTAATCAAGAAGTATTAGGGTGATAATGGTGGATCCCAAAAAGAAGGGGCCAAATTTTAAGACAAAGAAAGAGAAGGATAACCCAAAATAGTTTGATATCATAAGATTTTGGGCTGAACCAAATGGAGTTAATGTTGCAGCTAAATTGATGCAAATAGTCATGCCGAGTAAAAAGGGTGTTGGATTAATATTAAGATCTTTACAAGTTAATACGATAATTGGAATAAAAATGATCGCTACACTTAAATCTTCCAGTATTGAAGCACTTAGAGTTGAAATAATGCAGATCACATAAAACATTTTCCGAATGTTATTTTTATATCGAAATACAATCCATTTTGCAATCTCATGAAAAACGCGGGCTTCATTGAGAATTTCAACGATAGTAAACATTGTTATTAGAAAGAACACAACTTCCCAGTCTATTGCATTTATGTAAGTTTCAATATGTCTTGCTTCTTCAAGTTCTATTGCTGAAATACCTGCTGCAATTAATATAAGCAAGACTGAATAGGTGAGATAATCATTTTCATCAAAGAAAAGAACAATAATAATAATTAGAAAACAGACTCCAACAGCAATTTGTGAAAGTAAACTCATAGAAAAATATGTCACTTTCAAAGATATTAAAAGTATCAAAAAAAAAGAAAATACTGTATCAAACTTCATCTATTTTAATACAATTATTGGGTTCTTAATTTCACTAAAAACACCTAATTCGGGTTCGTTTTCTTGTACATATCTTTGATTGAAGAGTTTTCTAACTTTATTCTCGATTAGGCCAATCCAATATTCAATAGTGAAATTGAATTTTAATTTACCCCATAAAGTCAATATTATTACCCAAATCAAAAATATCATATTTTCATATAAAAAGACAAGCCATGCATTCGACACAAAATTGATTGAAAAGATGCTGGCAAATATTCGATATAAAAGAATTGAATTTATACCTTCAAAGAAATATATTGTGAGTGTTAAATTTCCGAAAAGTAAGAAAATTCTTGCTCGTTTTTTATGAATTTCTCGTTTCTTTGGTGAACTATAATCAATTTTGAGTAAAGCGGTAAAAGTGACCATTTGTCCTCCTAGATTAAACAAATACACATTTAGCGGTAAATTTTCACCTGCGAGGTCTTTAATGTAATTAAATCCGCGAAGAAGAGAGATCATGAAAATTCCTATAAATATACCCCCGATAATAAAACCATACTTCTTGATTTCGTTATAGGATTGATTACTAGCGATAGCATACCCAAATACCGCTCCAAACATTGCATAGGATAGCGTGGGGAATAAACTATATCTTCCAGCAAAAATTTTGATAAAGAGCAATAGTTGACCCCATTTTTCATTTTGCTGAAGTAATGATATGTTGGCTGCTTGATCTCCTATAATTTCAAAAGCTATAAATGTGAATATTATAATTATTAGCCCAATCATGATAAATCGTCTGGAAGTGTGAGAGAAATTAGTGAGCTTATTGCGTTTCCATTGTAAATATAAAATTAAAGAAACCACAATATTTCCTGCAGCAATGGCCTCTAAAGTTCCTGCGGTAAAATAGTGCAAGAAACTGGGTGTATCGAAACTCAATGTTTCAAAAAATCCCGTGATTAGTGAGTGCGTTATTTGGGATGTATTTCCCGAAATTTGGTTTGAAAACAAGGCAAGGAAAACATATTGAAGCACCAAAATAATTAGACTCCTTACTAAATGATGTTGAATCTTGTTGGGCACGTCTTCACTATTTCGATTTTCAGTTTGAATAATTGAATAAGTGACTGAGACACCACCAAGAAATGTGAATACTGATCCCCATAATGTAATAATTACAAATGGCAATGCTAAGATGATTAAGATTGGGGGAGTTGTTTCCCAAATTTGTTGAATTTGACTGCGATCTTGCCCAAATATTCGGAAGGCTAAAGCATGAAGTAGAACTACAAAAATAATCCCAAACCCACGAAGAATATCGATGGATAAAATGCGTTTAGTCATTTAGGTGTTCTCCCTGAATTTCTTGATCTTTCTTTTGAAATCTTGATCCTTCATTTTTGATTATTGAATCTGTTTCTCGTATACAAACCTGAGACATTTGTCCTAGGTCTAATTTAAATTTATAATTTAGGGTTTTTACCATTTAAAATCACTTTTTTCATAAATGAGTAGGACTCAGTTATAATATAATAAATGAGTAGTGCTCATATATTAGTTGAAGAGCCCATTGATTGTCACAAACTATCTCTCTCAATAAGTGATAAAAATGAATTTTGAATCGAAAAACAACTGATCAAAAACTTTATACGCAATTTTGGAATAATTGAATAAAACGAGCTAATTAATTTGCATATTTTTAAAAATAAACCGATTTAGTGTCATTTGAAATAGTTCAACAAGGTAATCTATTAATTCTTCATCTGAAGCAAAAATTGGGGCATAAAAGAGATGTTGGTGGACCGAATGGTCGATTAGATCTATTCCTGCCAAAAATGCAAGTTGTGCATCTTTTACGGGAATTTTGCTTAATATCGGGTAAGAATCCTTTGCCTTGGTTAAAAATTGCTTGATGTAGTTTTTTAAATTATCCCCATTCATGCTAAAAATTTCTCGGCTTTCGATTTGCGCTAATTCAAAGGCTTCATGAAGGGTGTGACTGTCCCTGTGAGAAGTCAGGTATTTTTTGATAAATCTCGTTATTGCTTCTTTATCATTTTTGGTAATAATTTTGATTACATCTGAAAAATCTATGAAGTTTTCTGATATTTCATTAAATTGTTCTCGAATTATTGCCGGTTTTCCTTCGGGAAAATAACGATAGATTGTTCCGATACTTACACCCGCTTCTTTGGCGACTAAATTAGTGCTTACTTTTTTATAGCCTTTTTCCTTCACCAAATCAAAAAAAACTTTGATTATATGGTTGATTTTCCCTTGACGATCTCGACGAAATTTCGGATGAACACTATCCTCTGGCATACAAATATGAGTAAAACTCAGTTATTTAAAAGAATTGTTATGAAAAAAAAGAACAATCACCATTTCGGAGATAAGATTGGAGGTGAAAATAATCTTTTTTGGATCTGAAGATTATCTAGTTTAATCATATCTTCTTCAGTTAAAACGATTTCTTGGGCTTTGAAATTTTGTTTGAGATGATTTTTACTTGAAGCCTTAGGAATTGGAATGACATTATGTGCCATTATCCAAGCAAGGGCTATTTGACTCGGAGATTTTTCATATTTTTGTGCTAATTCTTGAATTATCGGTAAAGATAAGACCTTTCCTCGAGCCAATGGTGAATATGCAACCATTTTCATGTTTTGTTTTTCTAAGTAACTTCTCATTGGTTTCTGTTGTAGTAACAAATGGTGCTCTACTTGATTACCCCAGATTCTAATGGAATTGAATTTTTCTATATCATCTATTAATTTTGGGGTGAAATTTGATACACCAAATGCTTTAATTTTCCCTTCATCCAGCAATTGCTGGAAGGCTCCAATAGTTTTTTTGACATTATATCGGACAGCTGGCCAGTGAATATACATGATGTCTAAGTAATCTGTCTTCAACTTTTGCAAACTTTTTTCCGTGCTTGAAATGACACGCTTCGGGCTTAAATTTGTAACCCACACTTTGGAAGCCAAAATTAACTCTTCTCTAGGTACTGAAGATTTTTGAAGTGCAACTCCAATATCTTCTTCATTTCGGTATAATTGTGCTGTATCAATAAGTCGATATCCGATATCAATTGCTTCTACAACCGCATTAGTACATTTTTCCCCTGTCATTTGATATGTACCTAATCCTATTTTTGGAATGTTCTCGAGTTTCATTGTAATCACATCTACACGTGCTAGATTTGTGTTAATTCATAAGAAATAATAAAAAAAAGATAGTATGTTTCTAAGATTTTATTTCAGATAGTGTAAGATCTCTTCTTCCACTGTATCTGTGTGTTCTGGATTTTCATCAATTTTCCCCAAACATTTACCTTCTTTATTAAAAATAAAGATCGCTGGGATGTGAAACATATCAAATTTCTCATCGAGGGCTTCTGGAGGGGATGGTGGAACTTTCCAAATTA
This sequence comes from Candidatus Lokiarchaeum ossiferum, assembly GCA_025839675.1. Classification (GTDB taxonomy): domain Archaea; phylum Asgardarchaeota; class Lokiarchaeia; order Sigyniarchaeales; family Promethearchaeaceae; genus Lokiarchaeum; species Lokiarchaeum ossiferum. The sequence continues at coordinate 1,374,239 of CP104013.1, read as the reverse complement.
ATTTACCTTTTTCTCGCTCATAGGGGGGAATTACTTTGATATCAGCCAAAATTCCTGCTGAAAATTTCTCATTATTCATGACTTCATCAATTTTTGCTAATTTTGGCATGTTTCGCACACAATCACCACACCAAGATGCTCCGAATGCAACGATGGTCAATTTTTCATCATTTGTTTTCAACCAATCTGCTATTTTGCTCAAGACATCAGATTTTGGAGTGTAACTCACAAAATTCCCTTTGTAGGTGTCATGGGATTTAATATAGTCTACTGCAGGATTGGGTGTTGATTTAATGTCAGCTAATGTAATATCATCTTTCTTAAACATGATATAATTAAAATTTGGATCTTATAAAACTCCATTTATTTTTTACCATAATCCGTTGAGAAGAAAAGGTTATGAAATGTAAAAAAAAAAAGAGGAATGATTAATGTTAGTGTTGTTCATTCCAATTTAATAACCGTTGGGTTCCCTTCAATCCTCGAATTTTTGTAACATCTTGGGTTACCTCTAGAGTCCCTCTGAATTTTCCCATGGAATCTCGAATCGCAAAATATTGGATATAGATAAATTGTCCTCCTAACTCCAGCCAGAATTCAGCAGTATTTTGGCTTCCGTTTTTAAAGGCATCTAAGATTCGTTTAACGATATGTTGGCTTTTGGGAGGATGACAATTTTTGACATTTCGCCCAATCACACCTGGACTTCGGGGGAAGACACGATCTGGATTATTTGAATAATAAATTACTTCATCTTTTTCATTCACAACGGAAATATCGACAGGAAGCATTGTTAAAATGAGATCGAGCACTTCAAGATCCAGTTTTCCAGTACTTAAATCAATAATCTTGCTTATCATCCTAGATATTGGAGTTTTCGATTCATTTTTCCCTATATGAATTTGCTCTGGTGTGACAGGATTCCATTGGGTGCCAGGTTTTATCCATGCAAATCCTATTTCTTCTTCACCCCGTTTTACTGCAATCCATTGCTCTTCTGTGAGTTTTTCAAGAGCCGTGGGAAAGAGTATTTTTTCTTCCTTAAACACAAGACCCTCAATTTCATCAAGTAAAGCGGGAAATTCCTCTTTCTTTTTATCATTGATCATCCTCCGTACTTCATCATGTTTTGCCCACATTACTTGGGATGGTCCGGAAAATCCGACTTTTTCAAGAATCGGAAATAGTTGATTTTCAAGTCGGGTATAATGGGAGGTAATTTTTGAGAGTTTAATCATTTTGAGTGGTTTAACTGCTTTTCGTAAATCTCTAACCAGATCTAAAGCAATCTTATTTTCTTCGCGATACGTATGAATCGGATGACCTGGAATTAATTCTGCACTTTTTTGGTTATTTAATTCATCCTTAAAAACTTCCACATGAACATTACATAGTTTTGTTACTTGTTCTGCAGTAAGTTCTCCATTTTCGATTAACTCTTGTTCCATAGATGCGATTTCTGTTGAATCAACATCTGAAAACTTTGACTTAAATTGTTTCTTCACTTTATCCATATTTTCAGTTTCGTGAAGTTCTAAAATGAGTTTTTTTAAAAATTCACGTTTTTCATTTGGTTTTTGAGTGGTTATATCCATAACTTTAGTAAGATGATGTGTGTTATTCAATGTTCATCCGAATCCGTTCGTACATTACAACGAATAATTCATCAACATATTTACTAAAAAACTTTCAGTTCATAAGTTGAATTTAAAAAAAACCAGTTCAATTTCCAAAGTTTTCTAAAGTTAAACATCAATTAAAGAATGGAAAATTTTCTTTGCTTTATTTATCGAAAGGATTTCTGTAATTTCAAGATTTTTATCATTATTTGGACAATCTACGCAATCATCACGATTTCCACAATTTTTTTGCGCAATATTTGATGTTATCAGTAAATCTCCGAAATCTTTGAATAAATTGATATTTCCATTGAAATTTTTTAGTTGAACGTCGTAATACGTCATAAATAATTTAGCTATCATCTCAATTTTGTTTAATGCGCTAGTAGAATCATCTTCAACATCAAAAATAATGCAAAACTGCAAGTCTCTTTTGGAATAAAAGCCGATTTTCAATTTATTCATTTCAACAATGTTGATTTCTTGACCTGTGAAAGTTTTGCAATACTGCTGTATAATTGAGATCAAACCTGCAAATTCTGATGGATTCGATTTAAAACTGTGACAATTTCCAAAGTTGAGTGCTACTAATGGTAAACCTGCTTTGCTAATCACTAAGATATCTCGAATCATATATGACCAAATAAAAACCATTTTAAAAAATGAATCTCAAATGAATTATAGTTTTTCCATTAACAATTTTGTTTATTCGAGAATTTCTTTCAATAAATTGCTTAATTCCATCAAAGAAAAGGGTTTAGGGAGCACACCCAAGAAACCGTATTTTTTATAATCACTCATTACTGCTATATTAGAATAGCCACTGGAGATAATTGCTTTAATCTTGGGATTTGTTTTTTTTAAAATTTTTAGTGTTTCAATACCTCCCATACCCCCTGGAATAGTGATATCTAAGATTAGAATTGGAAGTCCACTTGATTCCAACTTTGATTTTTCAAATCTTTGAATTGCATCTTCTCCATCGCTAGATGTTTCTACTTCAAAACCCAATTTAGTTAGCATTAGTTTTAACAAAGTTCGGATACCGCGTTGATCATCCATAACTATTATTTTTCCGCAACCTTTGATTAATTTTCCTTCTGTATTCTTCAAATTTTCAATTGGTTTATCAGATGCGGGGAGATAAATCGTAAACGTCGTTCCTTTCATCTGCGCAGATTGAACCAGAATCTCCCCGTTGTGATTTTTGATAATGTTGTAACAAATAGAAAGCCCTAAACCATTTCCAGTTGGTTTTGTAGTAAAATAGGGGTCAAATATTTTTGTAATATTTCTTTCTGGGATTCCAATACCTTGATCTTGTATTTTTATTTCAATATATTTCTTTTTTGGGGATAATGTCTGAGAAATGACGGGTTCTTCCTTATTTTGAGCTGTGATTTTTATTTTTCCACCTTTTTCCATAGCTTGTTTGGCATTAATAACAATATTATTAATTACTTGTGTGATTTGCCCTTCATCTACGCTAACTGGCCAAATATCTTCAGCAATATCAAGCGACAGTGAAATATCCGTTCCATGGAGCGCAAAAACACTTGAACGCTGAATGATTGGGGCGATATTTATAACTTTTTTTATTGGTTTTCCTCCTTTTGAAAAAGTGAGTAGTTGTTGGGTTAAATCTTTTGCATTTATTGAAGCGTTCTCCGCTTCTTGAAGAATTTCAAAAAGATCTTTGTTACTTGCCCCAATCTCAAGTTTAGCTAAAGAAATATTTCCTAAAATAGAGGTTAAGAAATTATTGAAATCATGAGCGATACCTCCTGCTAAAACTCCAATGGATTCGATTTTATCTTGTCTCATCAATAATCTGTTAGTTTTCTTTAAATCCTCTGTTTTTTCCTCAATTTTTTTAGTTAACGCGAAATTCCATGCTGCGAGTAGTATCAATACCACAAATAAACCTCCAATAACAATTGATGTTATTTGAATGATTGTTGGGTTTATTTCGGGAAGCACATCACCTCCGAACCATGAATTGTAGAGTTGAGTATAATTTCCACTTTCAAATAACAATTGAAGTCCAATGTTTATTTTTGATAAAAGTTCAGAATTCCCTTTCTTGACAGCAATGCACATCTCTTGCTTTGCCATTTCTTCGCCTGTTGGAATGATATTATTAAACTCTTCTTGCTGAACATAATACAATCCCAAATGATAATTTCCAAAGTATGCATATACTTCTCCTTTTGATAGTAAAGACAATCCTTCTTCAGTATCTTCTACTTCAATAATATGGAAATGAAAACTTAAACTTTGCAAATACTGATCAGCAGCGAAATTTTTAATGACCGCCACAGTGTGGTTTTCTAAATCTGTGATTGAATTCAATTTAGGTTGCTCTTCTCTAATAAAAATTCGCCATGATATATTTAGAAAAGGATCACTAAAATCATAGATTTCTCTCCTTTCTTCGGTTTTTATGGCAAACATTGCATCTAAACTGCCATTATTCACAGAATCCAAAACATCTGGCCATTCCATGAATAAATATTGATTTTGAGTTTCCCAACTTGCTGAAACTTGATCAAATATATCTATATTAAATCCCATGGGTTGACCTTGTTCTTCAAATTCCATTGGAGCTGCCTCCCGATCAACACCAATTTTGATTGTTTCTGCTTGTAATGAACTTAAAGCTGAAGTTGTGTAAATTGGATTGATGAATATAGAAGTAAAAAGGATTAGAATTACTAAACATCTTTGATTTGAGAGAGCAACCATTCTTATTAAATAAAAAATGGTAGAATTATTATATTTATGTGTTTGAGAATATTCTAAAAAAAATCAAATCAAGAGAAGTTAAATAAAGAAATGACCGCTTACATTTTAGTCAATTCAAAAATATCTTCAAGAATAATGTTTTGTGACGAATTCCCAATAAGTAATTTAAATAAACCTAATTCCGATTTCCAATTTCTTGATTTATCATCATAAAATTGAAGTAAATCTTCTGTGATCTCAAAATGGATAACTTTCAATTCATCTGGAGCCAAAAATATTTTTTCAAAGCCCTTTAGTTCTTTTAAAGGTCTAAAGAAAGTACTTTCCATATCTTGAATATATAATTGCACAGTTTCTGCCCCAGAGACCTCTCCGATATTTTTTATATCCAAAGAAACTGAAATCGATTCATTCGGATTTATCTGCTTTTTAGACAATTGAAGATTTGACATCTCAAAGGAAGTATAAGATAATCCAAATCCAAATGGAAACTGTGGTTTGACTTGATTGGTATCAAAATGTCGGTAACCAACCATTAAACCTTCTTTATAATTTGCAGTCCAAATTTTTCGAACTCCTTTTTTACCTTGGGGTCCCCAAATGCGAAGAAAATTCACTTTTTCTGGTTTCTTTACATAATTTTTCGTGGATTCAAAATCCTCCCATTTTTTCGCCATGGTAAATGGTAATTTCCCAGAAGGATTCACTTCACCAAAAAGAACTTGACATATTGCTTTACCAACATTTTGTCCCAGATACAAACTATGAAGAACTGCCGGAACTTGGTGAATCCATGATTCTGTTTCTAACCCTGCGCCAGCTGTTATCACCACCACCATTTTCTGATTAATTTGAGATATGTTTGTGATAGTGGTATTCTCAGAATCTGTCAATTTCCATGAACGATCCCAACATTCACTTTCTTCTACCTCCGTAAATCCAGTGCAATAAATAATGGCATCCGCATCTCTAAGTATGCTTTCATCATCTAAAGATATTTTAGTTTTAGATAGTGTTAGAGGGACGATTTGAATCTCTTCTCCAATATATTGTTTCAATCCATCAAAAATATTGATAGTTTCATCTGTACGGAAATAGCACGATCCGCCCCCACTTGTAGTTGTGCGTAGGGCATTTTTTCCTAATACAACCAGTTTTTTGATCTTTGATTTTGATAGAGGTAAAATGCTGTTTTCATTTTTTAAAAGAATTATTGCTTCTTGTGCGGTTTTTAGAGCAACATCGGAATGATCCGAATTAAACTCCTCATAACGGGAATCTTTAATTGATCTTGAATATATTCCTGTTTCAATAAATACTCGTAAGATATTTTTTACATGCCTATCAATATCCTCTTCTTTTATATCACCAGAATCAAGTAATGGTTGGATTTTTTGCATGTTTAAATAATCTCCTTTCGGCATTTCAACATCAAGACCTGCAAGAATGGGTTCTTTGGTGTTGTATACACAAGTCCAATCGGAAATAACAAAACCATTAAATTTCCACTCCTTACGTAAGATATCCGTTAGTAGTTTTTCATTTTCACTCGCATAAACTCCATTAATTGGGTTGTAGGAACACATAATGGAGTAAGACTTTGCCTTAGTAATAGCTGCTTTAAATCCGGGAAGATACAATTCATGGAGTGCTCTTTCATCTACTTGAGAATTCATGCGGTGGCGATCATAATCTGAGTTGTTACATGCAAAATGTTTAACTGTTGTGATTACTCCTTTATCTTGAACTCCTCTGATATAAGGAACGACTAATTCCGAAATTAAAAAAGGGTCCTCCCCCATATATTCGAAATTTCGACCGCAAGTGGGCACTCGGTAAAGATTTATTCCTGGTGCTAAAAGCACAGAGACTCCCTTTGCTCGACATTCTTCTGCTATGGATCTTCCGATATTTTGCATCAGTTCTCGATTCCAAGTCGCGGCCATAGCAATGGGTGTAGGAAAAGTTGTTGCTTTTCCAAAACATCGTACTCCTGCGGTAGCATCCGAACACCAAACACGAGGTATTTTAAGGCGAGGTACTCCCGAAATTGCCATACTCTCTTCCCCACCTAACATGTTTACTTTTTCTTCCAAAGTCATTTGCTTCAGAAGCATGCAAACATTTTCTTCAGTGGTGAGATTTTTATCTATTTCAGGATTGATATCTGGATCTTGAATTGTTTTTCCTGAAAGTGCAAATGAAGTATCACTTTCCGAATGCATCATACTTGAAATTTTCTTGCGTATTAATCTACCGAACATAAAATCACATCTAATTTGGTAAATTATACTTTGTTTCATCATAAGTTTTTGGAAATAGAATTGCACAGATTTGGTCAGAATCTGCTTGGGGTGATTGAATTTTTCTTCTATTAAAAAAAGCAGAAAAGTTTTGCTCCTTTAATGATGAAAAAATTAGTCCAGTTTCTTGATTAATTGGGGATATTTTTCGTAAATGTTAGAATTTTTCTGAATTTCTTCAATCCAACAGTCAGTGGGATCTTTATCTAAAGATAACTCATATTCTGCAATGCATTTTTTGGTAGGGATATAAATATACGCCTCAAAATTATTTCCTTTGAGATCTTGAACAGAAATAACCTCGCGTGAATATAATCCTGCCTCAACTCCCTCATAAATATCAAGATTTTTTAATTGGGCTTTATTAATAGAGAAAATTAATGCATGAATGCCTGGAAAAGTTGGATCTGGTAATATAAAGGGAAATATTGTTGTTTTCAACCATAATCGTCGATGTTTCGGAACAATACATACCTTAACGTTTTTAGAATTGAGATATGTCTCGTTGGTGATAAAGGTTCCATATCCTACCATAAACACACTATCTTCACCCATTATTCTCACATGTTACGAATTTGTTTAGCTTTTTGAAACTTTTGAACTAGAAAAATAAAAATTACTCAAAAATATTGTAATCTAATATTTTACGAGTGCATGTTTTTACATAGTCATATTTTGGGTATCCAACGCACAAAGCTCCAACAATTTTAAATTTACGTGGGATTTTGGCTTTTTTCTTTAAGGATGGAAATATATTCGCAAGTACTGCGAAAAATCCATTGCATACTGTTCCTAAACCAAGAGATTGTGCTGCAAGCATTAAATGATTGGTTGCAATTCCAGCATCCCACGTTTTAAGGAAATCCTTCTTTTTTGAATAAATGACTATTAAGCAAGGTGCTCCACGTAAAAAGGGATCTTCTGTTCCATTCTCACTTCCTTTGTTCCATCTGCCCATAATTGAGATTAAACTACTCAATAGTCGCTTTGGCATCAAAGCTTTGATTAAAAAAAACTTGGAGGCGCTATAACCAAAATTGAAGATTTTAGCCATTTTTGATTTGATCTGCCAGAGATTATCTGGATTAGTAATTACGGTATATTTTAATTCTTGAGCATTTTCTGCGGTTGGACTATATCTTACTGATTCCAATAGAGTAATAATGTGCTCTTTTGGGATTGATTCCTTTTTATATCGTCGTATACTTCGGCGACGTTTCATAAACCCATTAAGATCGTTAAAACTTATATTTGTTGGATTTATGAGGGTGAATTCTTCAGTTGGAAGAATTTTGTGTTGGATTGCGTCATATTGACATACTGCGACACAATGTCCACATTCAACACAAGCTAAAGGATATTTTTCAAAAGGTTGCTTTGTCTCCTCGTTTTGTGAAATAACTCCCGCTGGACATATTGCCTTACATTGCATGCATTTGGTACATTTTCGTTCATCAAAAATTAAATTCATAGTTACTATTATGTCTTAAGCTATAAAGATTTTTAATAGGAAAACATAGAAAGTATTTAATATGGCGCAAATTCCATGGGCTAAAAAAAAAGCTCCATTAATGACACCATGGGCTGATTCTATTACCGAAACTAATGTGTGGCAAGAATATCCAAGACCGCAGATGCAACGCAGTGAATGGCTAAATTTGAACGGGTTATGGGATTTTCGAATTGAAACTGAACCTTCTTCCATACTTACTCGATATGATCACCAAATTTTAGTTCCCTTTTGTCCCGAATCGGCATTATCTGGAGTTCAACAACCTATCTTGCCCAATAACAAGATCTGGTATCGCAGAAGCTTTCGAATTCCTGAATTATGGGAACACAAAGATGTAATTCTTCATTTTGGCGCCGTTGATTGGAAAACAACTGTCTATGTGAACGGAAAAAACGTTGGTCAACATAAAGGAGGTTATAATCCCTTTTCTTTTAATATCTCTGATTATATAATGCGTGATCAAGAAAACGAATTAGTTGTAGAAGTATGGGATCCTTCTGAAACAGGACGCCAACCTTCTGGGAAACAATGGTTGAAACCCTCGATGGTTTTCTATACTCCAATTTCTGGAATTTGGCAAACTGTTTGGTTAGAGCCAGTTTCAAAAAATTCTTTCATAAATATTCGCTATAATCCCGATATTGATAAAGAATGTTTAACTATCGATTTTTCAACACCTATAACAGAAGGAATGGAGTGCCAAATTGAAATTTTTGAAGATAATAAGTTGCTTATCAAAGAAATTGGTCCCTTAAAATCCCAAGTATCCATTAAAATTCCCAATCCTCATTTATGGTCTCCAGAATCCCCCTATTTATACGATATAAAGTTCACTCTGATGAAAAATGAAGAAGTAATAGATGTAGTGGATAGTTATTTTGCTATGCGAAAATTTTGTTTACATAAGGATAAGTCTGGTAAAACACGATTTTTCTTAAATAATCTCCCCTATTTTATGAGCGGCGTGTTAGATCAAGGTTTCTGGCCCGATGGGTTATATACCGCGCCATGTGATGAAGCATTACTTTATGATATCAAAATGATGAAGGCTATGGGTTTTAATTCAGTTCGCAAACACATCAAAGTTGAAATGGCTCGCTGGTACCACTATTGTGATAAAATTGGAATGCTTGTGTGGCAAGACATGCCTAATGGCGGTGGAAAGGGGGTGATCTATCGTCAAGGTATAATTAGTATGTTATTAAAGAAAAAGATTCGTGATGATCGCCATTATGCATTTTCTGGTTATAAAGATCCAGCTCTCCGATCGAATTTTGAGACAGAATTAATAGAAATGTTGGATGGGTTATATAATGTACCTTCCATTGCAATTTGGGTTCCTTTCAATGAAGCGTGGGGCCAATTTGACTCGGAACGAATTTCCGCGATGATCAAAAACCATGATCCTAGTCGATTAGTGGATCATGCTTCAGGATGGTTTGATCAAGGATGTGGAGATTTTAAAAGTATTCATAATTATTCTCAAAAAATCAAGCTCCCTGCTCTTGAAAGTCAACGTGTCATTATATTTTCAGAATTTGGTGGCTATACGCTTATGATCGATGATCATCTATGGAATCCTAAGAAAAAATTTGGATACAAAAAATTTCAAAATATAGCCGAAATGCAATCTAAATTCAAAGACTTGTTTCTGCAAAAAATTAAGCCTCTCATTAAACAAGGGTTGAGTGGAATAATCTACACCCAAACTAGCGATGTAGAAATTGAGTATAATGGGTTGGTGACCTATGATCGGAAAGTAGTGAAATTTGATTCTGAAATTCTTCGAAAAATCCACTTAGAATTATATCAAGAAATTAATGAGTAATTTCGGACTTTCTTAAATAAGGGATAAAAATTGGTAGAACACATTTTATTTTTTACGTATTCCTTAATGATGGAATAAAAAAAGGACCTATCACTGATATCGGATTCGTAACCAGATTTCATCTTGGGGAAAATCTAGTTCGTCTGCCCATCGCATCTTTGGTTTAGAATTTGGAAGATGTTCCTCAGAAATTAAACAATCTTCCAGTCGAACTTGTGCTGTGGAAGCTGCCATGATAATATAGAGAAAATTAAGGTTATTAAATCGTTGGTGTTAGAATTATTCAGTAGAATTGTTGGAATTATTATATATTATTATTAATCTGAAGGATATCTCTTCGCTTTCAAAAAATGTAGGATCTTTGATCTATTCCGACAAAAATCCGTCAAGTTAGCTTCCAAAAATTGAGAAATAATTTTTAATCAAAAAAAAGAATTGGAAAAATTCTTCGGAAGTCTTCCATAATCTCAGAATTCTTCCCTTAAATTAATTTGTTTACAAAAAATAAAGAAAAATTACTTTCCTTTTTTCTTCTTACCTTTAGGATTCAAATAAGGGGTGAGATCAAAACTGGTCAAATCTTCTTCTCCAATTTTTCCAGCATCGAAATCTTTCCAAATTTTATCTTCCTTATATAATTCCAAACAGTCATCGCAAAGGTGAATCATATCATCACCTTCTCCGTATTCGACTGTGTTGCCACAATCGCGACAAGTGAAGGTTTTTTCAACAAATTCTTCTTCTTCTTCAATTTCTTCTTCATCAGGTGCCATGATAGCTTTGTCAATGCATCGTGCTTGAAAATTTTTTCGAATTATTTGTGTGTTCTTTTTTTAAACTAATTAAAGTCTTTTTTACATAAGAGACAAATGGAAATCCGAGATCATATATAGAAAAAATAATTTAATCAATCATGAATAGTACAAGAACTCCTGTAACCGGAATAATGATTGGTGCTGGAAATCGGGGAGTGGATGCCTATGGTTTGTACGCCCTTGAAAAACCTCATAGATTAAAAATGATTGCTGTTGCTGAACCTATACCTGAAAAACGTAAACGATATCAATCACTTCATAACATTCCCGACTCTCATGCATATACAAACTGGGAAGATATCCTAAATCCAACAGTGGGCAAGATCGCAGACGTTGTTTTCATATGTACTCAAGATGATAAGCATTTTTTCCCTACTAAAATGGCAATTGAATTGGGTTACCATATATTATTAGAAAAACCCATTTCTCCTCACTTGGCAGAATGTCAAGAGTTGGTTAAATTAAGAACAGAAAAGGATCAATATATTCAAGTGGGACATGTACTTCGCTATACGGAGTTTTGGAAATCTATTAAGAATGTGGTTGATTCTGGTAGAATCGGGCGTATAATTCATTATGATCATTCTGAAAATGTCTCTTTTTGGCATTTTGGCCATTCCTTTGTGCGAGGCAATTGGAAAAATAAGGCGACCTCTTCCCCTCTCATTTTAGCAAAAAGCTGTCATGATTTAGATCTTATGTTTTGGCTTATTGGAAAACAACCGCTCAATGTGCAATCTACGGGGAACCTCTCCCATTATCGTCCTGAAAATGCTCCTGAAAATGCAGCAGATCGATGTACTGATGGGTGTAGTCATGCGTCAACTTGCCCATGGTATGCTCCTTCCTTATATCTTCGTGGAAAACCTATTATTCAAGAGATTTTTACAAGTTCTAATAAATTTTTAAAGTTTTTAGCCAAAATTGTATTAAAGCACCGTAAACTGGCAGGTCATCTATTTAAGTTAGCCCCTAAATATAAATCATTCTTAGACTGGAAGGATTGGCCATCTAGCATCATCACAACTGATTTAACCGTCGAAGGTCGGATGAAAGCTCTCCGAGAAGGACCTTATGGAAAATGTATCTATAAAACAGGAAATGATGTGGTGGATCATCAAGTTTCTACCTTCAATTTTCCCTCTGGAGTAACTGGCACTTTAACTGTGCATGGATTATCGGATATAGAAGGTAGGGAAATTCGAATTTTTGGAACCAAAGGGAGTATTCGTGGAGTTTTTCGTGCAGAGCACGAAGAAGTGGTAGTGACTAATTTTAGTGATAGCATTCCAATAACCGTTTATAAAACCGGAATGAACATGGCGGGGCATGGTGGGGGTGATTTTGGAATGATGGATGCATTTACATCTGTTCTCCTTGGTGTAAAATCTCCGGAAAAGGCAGGCTATGCTGATATTGAAACCGCGATGGAATCCCATTTTATGGCTTTTGCTGCTGAAGAGGCAAGAATAACTCAAGAAACAATTAAAATGAATCTCTATCGTTAATGCTTCTTTTTTTTATCTCCCTTGGAATATAAAGGGCTTTAGGTGGAAAAATCATACCTATCTATATGACTTCGAAAACTAAAGCAAATTCTACAAAACCCAAAAATCGCGTAGTGTTAAAGAATTATTCTAAGATTATTTTATTTTATCCCCTTTTTATTTATACTCTCATTGCCTTGGTTGTGCAATATGGGGGAGAAAAATTGGGGCGAGAGCCAATTTCGCAACTTGCTATTATTTGGATTTTTATATTCTTCATAAATCTTGTAATTGTTGGCTTTGATTTCTCGAGTATAAAGTTCTTTGTGCTTTTTCTTGTAGTTATTTTAATTGGAATGGGTTTAGTCTTGTTGGATCATAACGGTACGATTGATTTATTTGCTTTCATTGCAAGTATTCGTACATTATTTGATTTTACTCTAGATTCTAAATTCTATGCATGGGTTCTTGGAATTTTAGGCTTTACAATAATTGCTGCAATTATCCAAGCTCAAGTACATTTTGTCAAGATTGAAAAAAATGAGATCTATATCAAAGGTCTGGCTCAAGGAAAATCTGAACGATTTCCAACCACTAATTTGCAATTAAATATTGAATTCACGGATATATTCGAGTTGATTTCTATGGGTGCTGGTACTGTGACTTTAAAAATTGGTTCTGAAATGATTATTGTGTTGCAAACGGTCCCTTTTATTCGCAAGAAGAAAAAAATAATTGATCTATTGCTCAGTACTACATTAGTTAAACAAGAATAAACTTTTGCTCTAAATCGATGGGCATTTTTTCTATCTCCTTTTTTTTTGCTCAATTTATTTTTGAGTGTTCCATAGATTGATCAAAATTGTTAAAACTATGTCAATTTTATTTCAAAAAGATTATTTTTTTCAGCAAAAATGTTGAAAAAGTGATATCAAAAGTAAAAAACCAAAATTTATTAATCTATATGAATACATATTCGTGACGCATTCTTTTTCATTAATTCGATGAATATTGATGTGTTAGATAGATGATCAATATGCCAAGTTTTAAAGAAACATACGAAGCGATTAAAGCAGATATCTCCAAAGGAGAAAAAAATTTTAATGTTGAATGCACCATGCTACCTGATGGCATGAAGACCGAAGTCAAAATGGGTGCCAAACCGTTTGTGTTTACGATTGATGCTCCTCCAGGTTTAGATGGGTTAAATGAAGGTCCTAGTCCATTATTAGTCATTCTTGGATCTATTGGTGCTTGTATTGTTGCGGTCACCAAATTCTGGTCTAAAATTATGGATATCCAAATCGATGAATTGAAGGTATTCAGCCGAGGTCATATTAATTTAGGTGCTGTTTTCGGTTTAGATGACAATTTACTCGCTGGTTATGACAAATTGGAACCTATAATAAAAATTAAATCCCCCGCTCCAAAAGAGAAAGTCGAAGCAATGATGGAAAAAGTGTTAACTCATTGCCCAATCATAACCAATATTAATGGTGCTTCTCCAATCACTCCTAAAGTCCAAATTAAAAAGAGTGAATAAAACTTTTTGGATTGTTGAGTTTTTTTTTGGAAATTTTTCCTTTTTTTCCTTTCTTCTAATATTTATTTTGTTAAAATTGTTGATTTTTACTGGGATCCTACTTTAGAATATCATGGATTTCAAGGTAAAATATAAAAATTAAAGGTTTAAAAAACTTAAAGGAAGTTTCCTCCCAAGGAATGAATAGAAAGTGGATCAGATTTTTTCCTTTTTTCTTCAAATTCTATCGCTTTTTCTTTGAATACTTACGTAAATAGTACTGATGCATTATGTGAGCTTCGAATTTGTTAATGGACTTAGCTCCTCCCATAAATTCTGCTTCGATAAATGCTTTACATGCTTTCTCTAAAACTAAACATGTGGTAAAGGCTTCTTCAATATCTCGACCCACGGCTAAGGCTCCATGATTTGCCATTAAAACCGCATTTCGACCTCGGAGGGCTTTGACCGTATTATTGGTGATTTTCTTTGTCCCAGGTAAGGCATATTCTGCAACTCGAATGGATGGACCTACAATTTGTGCCATATCATCCAATATTGGGGGAACTTCACGACGCGCTGCTGCGACTGTTGATGCGTTCATTGAATGGGTGTGAATTATTGCATTCACTTCCTTTCGGGTCAAATAAATCTTGGCATGTAGTCCCACTTCCGTTGATGGTTTATGTTGACCTTGATATTCCATGTTATGTAAATTCACTACTACCATATCTGCTTCTGAAGCAGTATCATAATTTACACCACTGGGTGTTATCACCATCGTATCATCATCTACTCGACAACTGATATTTCCCCATGTTCCCGCAACTAATCCGCTGGTAGATAATCGTTTTCCTGCTTCGCAAACAATTTTTTTAACTTCCAATTCTGTTTCGTTCATCATTTTCACTTCTTTTGAATATTTTGAAACACCCGTTCAAATCGTTGTAATGCATCTGTGATAACATCTGGAGTATCTGCCATACTTGTATAAAGACGACTTCCCGCAAGAGTGACCATCCCTTCGGCCATATAAGCTGCTCCATACTGTTCCATGGCGAATTTTCGGGCTTTTATTTCTTTTAAGGCTTTGAATATCTGCAAGCCAAATAGTTTAATGAACATTGCACCTACAGTTTCTAAGTGATTAATAGAGCCTTGATTATATGCAACATAAGGGAGTTCATAATCCTCAATTAATTTTTGAAGTCCTTGGGTGATTTGATCTCCTGCTTGCCCCGCTTTAACACATGCATCGGTTCGCTCGATTTCTTTTAATGTGTAATATCCCATGGCGGCGCTTAATGGATTGGCGGCCATAGTTCCACCACAATAGGCACGTTTCTTTCCGCTTTCCAAACCTGCTGCGAGATAGGAAATTAAATCTTTTCTCCCTCCAATTCCACCGGCTGCAGGATAGCCTCCAGCGACTATTTTGCCAAAAATAGTCAAATCTGGTTTGATTCCAAAATACCCTTGAGCACCTCCCAAACCAACCCGAAATGCAGTAACAACTTCATCAAATATGAGTAATGCGCCATATTTGTCACATAAATCTCTTACTTTCTGATTATAGTCTCGATCGACCGGACGAGTACCACTTTCAGGACCTAAGGGTTCTAAAATAACCGCAGCTGTTCCTCCTCGTAATTTATTCCATTGTAATTTACGTTCTAATGCGCCTATATTATTTGGATATACTTCTTGCGTATGTCGACTGCAGGCAGCAGGGATCCCGTGGGCTTCAAATCTGCGAGTGCCGGGGATGTGTAATCCATATACCATTTGATCACTCCATCCGTGGTAAGCACCTCCCATTTTAATTATTTTTTTCTTTTTAGTGGCTAATCGAGCAATTCGAAGTGCTGTCATAACTGATTCAGTCCCACTACCCAGCATCCGAAACATTTCTATAGAGGGCATATAGGAATGGATTTGTTTTGCAATTTTAAGTTCATATTCATGAAATAATCCGGTAACTGGACCTGCTGTTGAAAGAACTTCAATCGCTTTATCGCGGATAGCAGGATAGTTACTTCCAAGAATTGTTGGCCCTCCCCCCTGCAAAAAGTCGATATACTTGTTTCCGTCAACATCATATAGGTGAGCTCCTTCTGCCTTGGTGACCACAATCGGAAATGGATAATTGAAAGCTAAATTATGCTGTACGCCTCCCGGAATATATTGCTTGGCTTCAGTGATGATATGTTTCGATTTTTGACATTTAGTCTCAAAATAATTTAGATAATTAGTCATTGCGTCTTCTTTTATTCCAAGAATGGGCTGTTGAAGCAATTTATCAAGGTTTTGATAAATCGCTTGGGTATTATGATAAGTGGAAATTCCAAATTTACTACTCATATGTGCTCTAATAATTCTTAGGATTTTGAAATTTTAAATCTTTACTATTTTTTAATTTCCGTTAAATATACTTACTCCTTATGAAAATGAGTTCTGATCTGAAAAATCACTTCGCACTACTTTCAGCTGATTTAGCGCTTTCTTCTTAAGTGTTAAAATTCAAGTTTTCCGATTCAAATGAATTAACAAGAAATTTAATTAAATTGGTATCTAATTTTCAATTTCTCAATTGAAACGCGAATTAAAATTCTTTCACCTTAAGTTCTTTCATAAAACCTTTCTTTCTAACTCAAAAGTATATTAACGTAATGCATCTCCTTCCAATCCTCGAATAAAGATATGAAGTGCTGTAGATATATGAGTTTTTATTATGTAAATTTTTTCCTGAGTCATAATTTCCATACTTGTGGCTGGTTGATAAAAATCTCTTCCATTTTGAGATTTTTCTAGAAAAAATCACTCGTAATTAGAAGTTACTAAAATTACTTCGTGTTTCTCGATTAGATTGTAAAAATAAGTAATTTTTTATAATAAGAAAAGAGAAAGACCATGTAATCGATTGACTAAATTTAATCAAATGGAAATATTGAAGACTATCAAATGGGAATATCAAATGGAAATATTGTGAACTAAAATGAGACGATATATAACAATTGACTTTTTACGCGGCTTTGGCATAATGTGTGTTTGTTTTATTCATCTATTTACTGATTTACTTGATGAAGAAAGCTTAGAATCACAATTAAATGATTATCCAATCATTTTAGTTATAATTTTACTCTTCATTGTTTATTTTGGATGTTGGGGAAGTATGTTCGTAATGATCAGTGCTACGGGAAATATTTTCTCCATGCAGCGAAATTTAGAAAAAGGAAATGATTGGAAAAGTGTGATGAAAAGACAAGTGTTATTTGGGTTCTTATTACTTATGATTGCGCTGATAGTGGAAGGGACCTTGCAAAAGTATGGTTTTTTGGGAACTTTGATTTGGGGACCTGTTGATTTTACTCGGATCATTTGGCATTCTTATGTGATGAGTCCATTGATGTGTCTGAGTGTGTGCATGATTATTAATGGAATTATATACCCGGTATTATGTAGAAATAATGGGCATTTAAAATTTAATCGCAATATTCTGATTTTCATTGGACTTAGTATAATTATTTTGATTGCAACACAACCAATCTGGAATTCCATTAGATCACTTATACCTGGATATCCTACGGCGGACTATCCCAGCAATTTAGATCCTACTGGAAATAAATATATTTCTCAGCCTCTGATGGGCTGGCCTATTACTAAATACTTCGAATACTTTATTTTTCTTATTGTTGCTGGTCAAAACACACCCATTTTTCCATATTTAAGCTATGCTTTTGTGGGAAATATTATTGCGATAGTGATTTTCAAAGCGGAAAAAAAAGAGCAGAAAAAAACCTCAGATCTTTTTAAATCTGCCATAATTGCTGGATTCATCGGTGTTATAGGAATTTTGATTGCTATTTTCTTCATGGTAACTCAAGATGTGGGCCCTTTTGATGTTTTAATCCCATTAGATAATGATTATGATGATATAACGGCTTTATCAAATGGATTGTACCTTCACTGGCTTCCGTGGTTCTTGATGGTTCTTGCTGGGCAAATCATTGCCATAACGATGCTCTTTAGACTCCTAGAATTTCGAGGTGCTTCAAACACTTTTGCTAAGTATTCCAGACCTATCCGTCGTTTTGGGATACCTGCATTATCAATCTACACTTTCCAACGATTTTTCGCCCTTATTCCTATTGGATTAATTTCTTTGTCATTAGGTAATGAATTTTTAGTTGGGGATTCCGATCTCTATGATTTTGGGACCACCATGTTTATTATCGCGGTGTCATTTGTCTTCATTTATCTAATTCTATTGGTATGGGAAAAAACTGGATATTTTGGAAGTTTAGAATGGGCAATTGGAACGATTGCAAGCATATTAGCTCCAAAAATGCCAAAAGCGAAATCTCTTTTAATTTTGGATAACGATAAAGAAGAAAAACGTCCATGGTATACATTAGGTATGATGGATGCTGATTTTCTTTTAAATCAGATCGAATGGATCGATTTGTTAGAAGAGAAAACAACTAAAGAAATATTTCCCCACGATTCAAGATTGGTTCTTAAAGTAATATTGCCCTTATCTTTACTTTATCCTTTATTATGTCCTATGATTTGTTATTCCTTAGCAAAAAAAGAAAAAGGCAAGTTAGGAAAAAATAGGATAAATCTGAGAGCGATCCAAATTTCTTCCTTTATTCTTATTTGCCAGATTATTTTTACTATCGGTTTAAGTATTTTTAGCCTAAGTGATCTGGGATTAAATCTTTTCTAAGAGTTTTTTCGGATGCTATCCCATCATTCTTCAACTATTAGGATTCGTCCAAGAATGGGCAGATTTTCAATTCAAAGAGGTTGTCGAGACCCATTCAAGTATGATCTTTTTTTGTGAATAGTTCGTTTTTTTTCTGTATTATCCAATAAAACATTAGGAGCCAAAAAGGGATCAAAAGATGAGAGATTCCCACAAACAGAAGAATTTTCTGTGAAGGGAGAGGAGGAAAAATAATCATAAATATGATGTCAAAAGTAATTTGAAGACACATTATCACCAATCCTTCCAATAAACACTCTTTCAACATGATTTCTTGGAGATCATGGGTCAAGATTAGATATAATGCTAATAGCAATATTAGACTGACATAATAACCATCATTTATTTCATAAAGTAAGATCAACGGATGAAACTCTACATCTAATGGGACAATCAGTCCCCAAAAATATGGCGTGATCCAAATTACTATGCTTACACCCAATAGCTTCAAGTATTTAGTCAGTTTTTTTCATCTCGAGAGGGTTTTTTGTTTTGAAACTTCTGCAAGATAAAATCTCTTCCTGATTGAACAATAAAGAGCATCGATTTAAACCAAGATAAAATCAACTCTGCTATATCAATTCCGAGTTTCTGAAACATTGCTACAAAAAAAATTCCCAGTGAAAAGATAACAGGTTTATAAATCAGATCATGGGAGATTTCTTTGGGAATATCATACATCACGAATAAATAAAGAAATAACCAGACTCTAATAGAGTTTAAGATAAAAAGAAGAAGTAACATCAAAGATATAGCCTTTAATTTGAGAAATAATTCCTTTTTTCCGACTAATGATTGAATTAAGGGATGAGATTCTTGTCTTTTATGAAAAATTGGTGTAACTAATACCAGCGCGATGATATACACCCCAATATTCATTGCAGTGCACCATTTGTTGATTGAAAACAGCCAGTTAATATTTTCATAGAATAAAGCAGGGTCAGAAGCTGAAACAGTCAATATTGAATTAAAAGAATGAATTATTTGTACTTCGGGCATTAAAGATATCTTTGATAATATTGCAACAGAATACGTGGTAAGATTTTGTAAAAGTACGAAAAATATATTAAAAGGAGGAAAATTAAAGAGAAAATATCCAATAAGATAAATTAGGGGTAAAGAAATCAATGAATAGGCAACAGGAATGTTGGGATCTATTATATTTTGTTTTGGGAGATCATTTTCTTCTCTTGAGGCCATATTTACATCCCTTCTAAGGAATTTTTTCATAAATCAGAATTTTATTAGTGAATATGATAATCTTATCCACTTAAAAAGGTTCTTCCTTTCAATAATCATATACAAAATTGTTTGCAAGAAAGCAAGAATAGGCAGATATAAAGGTTGCTTACTGTTTTCTAGTTTTTTATCAAGGTGTTTGCTCTTGGGTCTTAAAAAGGCATTAGATGAACAAATGGATTAAAAAGGTTGTATTCTCGCATTTATTTACATTTTCATTGTCGAAAAATTATAAATCTAAATAATACCACACTTCAAAGAACAAATCTTCTAAAACTTTAGGGTCATTCAAATTCCCTGTAAAAAACATTGATCGTTACGATGATATCATGAAGCAAACTTGTTTACTTTCTCCCCTTTTTTTAGTATTTAAATAATAAGGTTATTACGTGGAGTTCTATTATTATTTATAACAATCAAATGGGATTTCACAAAGAACACAAGTCTAATTATGTCTTAGAATCTTATAGTCGTTTCTTTAACGGAGAAAGGGATTTAGAACATAAATGAGATATTTCTTTACATTTGAGCCCTATGAGCCTTTAGGTTCACATTTTTTTCCAGAAAGTGGAAATTGGGCAAAAATAACTAAATATTTATGGAGGTCAAATAGTTGAAAACAAAACAAGTCATCTACTTTATCATTTTGGTAAATCTTTTTGGACTAATAATCTCATTTTCTGAGTCCGAAACAACGAATAAACTCGAAAAACAACAAATATTCGATTCAGCTGAGCCGATCGATGATAATTTTTATACTCCACCTCAAAATCTCACTGCTTCTGGAGAAATTGGCTATGTCCAGTTAAATTGGACTGCTTCTGAGTTTGGGGTAAATATTAATGTCGAGTCATATAATATCTACCGATCGATAACGAATGATTCTAGCTTTACATTTATTACTTCTCTATCTAGTATGGAGTTGTCTTATCAAGATTTTACTGGCGATCCTGGGATAGAATACTTTTATTTTGTTACAGCAGGTATTGTGATAATCGATCCTTCTTGGGAAGAGCAAGAGTCTGAATCCTCCAATATTGTTTCTGCTGTCTCACTTGCAATGCTACCTCCACAAAATCTCACTGCTTCTGGGGAAATTGGCTATGTCCAGTTAAATTGGACTGCTCCATCTGGTGCTTCGGCTTTTCCTCAATCTTCCTACAATATCTACCGATCGTTAACGAATGATTCTATCTTTACATTTATTGATTCTGCATATAATTGGGAGTTGTCTTATCAAGATAATGATGTGGTGTGTGGGACAGAATATTTTTATTATGTTTCCATATTTACATTCCAGGAGAGTAATCAATCTAATATAGTATCTGCGATCCCTATTGGAGTTCCTTCACTTCCTTCAAACCTCCAAGCAACCCCTGGGAATGAATCAGTAGCACTACATTGGGAGTCACCAATTTTGAATAATGGAAGTACAATATTGTGGTATAATATCTACCGTACAACTAATGTTGGAGGTTCATTTAGTTACCAATTCAATACATCAAGTATGAATGCTATTGATGTCAATCTAACGAATGGACACGAATATTATTACAAGGTTTCTGCAGCTAGTATTGCAGGTGAAAGTGAATTTTCAAACAACGCAAGTGCAATTCCTGTCAATCAGTCAACAGTACCTACTGCCCCATTAAATCCATCGATATCAACGGGAAAAGATTATTTGGATGCTGATGATTATATCCAACTAACCTGGGACAAACCAGTTTCAAATGGAGGAGCCCTCATCAATGAATATCGAATTTATCGTTCTGAAGATAATGAGAGTTTCTCGTATATTGGATACAATACTATGCTCCGGTATTTTGATATTGAAATTGAAAATGGAACAACTTATTATTATTATATTACTGCCGTAAACTCCATTGGAGAAAGTAACACGTCCTCTATTGCAGAGAGTAACAATACATCGGTGTTAAACAAAGCAACACCTCCAGAAAATATTACAGCCAAAGCAGGATTAGGGTTTGTTTTTCTTGAATGGGATGCTCCATTAAGTAATGGTTCTTCTTCATGGGGCTTAACATATTTTTATATCTATAGATCTACAAGGAGCACCACAGGATTTCCGGAATATTTTCTCGGTCTTTCTTATTATGACGAATTTTATTATAATGATACCAGTGTAGAGAATGGAACTACTTACTATTATTATGTTACTACATACAATGATTATGATGAAAGTTTAGGTTCTTCAATAGTCAATGCAACTCCCTATGCAAGTTATGGTCCTTCTTCGCCTCAAAATTTGCAGGCCACACCAAGTAATTGCACGGTAGGTTTACAATGGGAAGTTCCAACGCTCAGTGGAGCAAGTATAATTAAATATTATGAGATATATCGTTCCACGAATAATACCACAGCCTATACTCAAATCGGAACGAGTTTTTCAGAAGAGTATAATGATACGACGGTAACAAACAATATCACCTATTATTATTATGTGGTTGCAGTCAATAATTATGCGGCTAGCCCTCAATCAAATGAAGTGAGTGCAATCTTCGTCATAATCGCTCCTTCTGCGCCTCAAAATTTACAAACTACACCAAGTAATTGTACAATAGAATTACAATGGGACGCTCCCGCGCTCACTGGAACTGGTCCTATTATTCACTATGAAATTTATCGTTCCACGAATGATACCACATCCTATACTCAAATCGGAACGAGTTTTTCAGAAGAGTATAATGATACGACGGTAACAAACAATATCACCTATTATTATTATGTGGTTGCAGTCAATAACTATGCGGTTGGCCCTCAATCAAATGAAGTGAGTGGAATTCCGGCTTTATTCGCAACAGTGCCTTCTAAACCATTAAATTTGCAAGCAATAACAAATATTGTTGAAGTGCAACTTTATTGGAATATTTCTTCAACAAATGGAGGGGAACCGATCTTTAACTATACCGTATATCGTTCTACCACTAATGGAACCGATTATATTGCAATTGTAAATACTAATACTACTTCATATATCGATGAAAATGTTACTCAAGGATATATTTATTTTTATGTAGTGAAAGCAATCAATATTATTGGAGAAAGTGAGAAATCCAACCAAGTGAGTGCTCGACTGAAGGAAACTCCTTCAGCACCGACTGGATTGCGGATCGAATCAAATTTTGCTGATGGAGTACCTTATAACATCCTTGAATGGAATGCACCATTATCAAATGGAAGTGCTCCTATTCTTTATTATAATATTTACCGTGCAAATAATACGGCTGAATATTCGAGTGATGAAAATATCCCATATGAAATTATTGGAACGAGTACGATTACGCAATTCACCGACGACGGTGATTTGGTCCCTCATATGAATTATTACTACAAAATTGTTGCAGTAAATATATATGGGGAAAGCATTGGAATTAGTGATACATTTCATATTGAAGAAGATTCCTCCCCCCTTGGACCAATTGATCTGCTGCTTGTTCTAATAGGTGTGGTAGGTGCTTCTATAATTTATAAGAAAAAGCGAAAATGATTTAAATCTCATCTATTCGCCGTATAGTCTCACGATAGCTGATTGATTGAACCTAAGATCTTTTTTTTCCTTCTTTTCTTGTCCTACAGGGTATAGATTTTCATGTAAGCTTGGTAGATCATCAAAGACTAAACCCCACTTTGACGATAATTCGACATTAAAAAACCACCTAATTTACTGCTATATTAGCAATGGGGATTTATCATCTGTTTTAAGTCTGGCAAAGGAAATAGTCTCTCTCAAACCACAAAGGGGCGATTATCGAGATATTTATGGTGAGATTTTGTATGAAACTGGCCAATATAAACTTGCCTTGAAAGAATTAAAGTATGCTATTAAGGTCGATCCAAACGGATGGTATATTTACCAAACTCTATTAAAGTAGGTCTTTGTAATTACAATTTAAAACTAAATTCAGAGTCAATAACCTCACTTGATAAGGGAATTGAAATCTTTTCCAAGATATCTAAAAAAAAAGAAGATAAATGGATTACTTTGGCAAAAGAAACAAAAAAAAAAATTAGTAATAATATCGCTGGGTAAAATTCTCCAAAGGTTCTAGTAAATAAATCAATCCTTCAAAAAAACCAACAATCAATGGGATACCAGTCCAACAGAAGATTAGGAAATATTTTGCGCGTGGATTTCGCATAAAGAAGTGATGAGCTCCAAATCCACCTAAACCAATTAATCCTAAGATTGCTGCCACAAGTCTGTCTCGGGAAGGATTTTTTGGGATGTTATCGGTTAATTGCATTCTTTGCTGGAACATTTCTTCATCGTCTGTTAGGTAGAGGATTGCTTCTACTATTCCAATTATAGTCGGGGCACCAGTCCAAAAGAAAACTAGCGATAAAACACCTGATTTTGTTTTATTTAAATAAAATTTATGAATTCCAAAAGTTCCGAAGAAAAAGCCTAAAAGGGCCGCAACGATTCGATATTTTGTTCCATACGCTGAATAGGTTGGAATTGCGTTATTGTGGGTTGTTTGCTGTGCTGGAACAACCGGTTGTTGAACTGGAACACTTTGATATTGAGCATGGGAAGACATTTTAGCTCCACAATAGGTACAAAATTCTGAAGTATTTTCAATCTCTTCTCCGCAATTATGACAAAATTTCATGATTTATTCTCCATTTACAATTATAATAATATTATGCCCTGGTGGATATTAAAACAATTCAATAGCCAATTTTTAGCAAATAACTTCCTTCTCTTGAGATGCTGAATTCATCAGATAAATACCGAGGATGGTAAAAATAGCCCCTATTATTTGATACCAGTAAAAAGATTCAGATAAAATAAGTATTCCTGCAAGAATGGAGATGGTGGTGGCTAACCCCGCAAATATTCCTTGCTCTGCCGCTTTGAGATGTTTCAGTCCTATGATGGTTAAAATGGAAGTTCCCACTGTTGT
Organism: Candidatus Lokiarchaeum ossiferum; assembly: GCA_025839675.1. Lineage (GTDB taxonomy): Archaea > Asgardarchaeota > Lokiarchaeia > Sigyniarchaeales > Promethearchaeaceae > Lokiarchaeum > Lokiarchaeum ossiferum. Next base: position 1,349,472 of record CP104013.1, on the reverse strand, counting down.
GAATAATGCTAAGTAAAAAAGGCCGAGGTAGAATTGAATAGGCTCTTGTAATTCACTGAAAGAAAAAACTTGCCAATTTCTCGAAGTTAAGGAAATTAACGAGAATATAATTGTCCCAATTGAAATACGAATAAAGGTGAGGGTATAGGGATCATGATGTTTTGACAATTTCCTGGCCAGAACTTGATATAAGGCACCGGTGAGGGTAGCACTAATTATAAACATTATCCCCCAAATATCAGTTGGGTGAGCGAGCGCCCCCTTCATGATGTAAATAAATAGTAATCCTCCAAGAGAGCAAATTAAGCCAATTATTTTCCTCGTTGATAAGGATTCTTTCAAAATAATGAATCCTAGTAAGGCGACTAAAGCAGGGGACGTCGAGGAAATCAAGCCTACTTCCGTACTATCAACTCGATTCAATGCATAGGCTTGAAAAATAAAGAACAAGATTGGTTGAAGGAGAGAAAATATTCCAATTAGTTTCCAATCTTTCTTCAAGGATTCCTTGATCGAAAAATGGGTATGGGAAAGGATACTAAAAAGCAGAAGTATTATTAATGAAATCACAAATCGTAAGGAAAGTACAATGAAAACTGGAGCAACAGCGACAGAAATTTTTGTAAAAAGAAAACTTAACCCAATGAAAGTATAATTAAAAGTTGCTGCTAAAATTCCCTTCGTATGAGTCTTCATTGAGTTCTCTTGTTTTATTTTCCTTTTAGATGTTTCCATAGGTTTTTTCTTTTGTTGCCTTACGAAGTATTTCCAAGATGAAATCTGTTTTAGCATTAGTATAGGCTTCACGATTATGGCGATATTTTCCAGCAAGATGGAGTTTCAATTGTCCATAAAGTAAAGCTTCATCTGGATGTTTTCGTAAATAATTTCGAAACAGAAGATGTTGTTTCAATTGCTCCGCTTCTTTATCACATACGTATAAATGTTGATGGATCCAGACGTGCGGTGGATTTGTATAGGGTACATCAGATGACAATCTTTCAAAAGCTTCCCGTCCCGGAATTCCTTTATCTCCACAATGAATATAACCTATTGACTTTAATTTTGTGATAATCTTTGGTAGCAAGTCGCGTGAATCAATAACTATGGTGATATCCAATATTGGTTTGGCCGATAATCCTTGTATTGATGTACTGCCCACGTGCTCAATCGTTAAAAAATCTCCCATAAGTGTTTTCGTCAAAATTTCACGAATCCGATTAAATTCTCTGACCCACTCAGAGGAATAAGTTTCAATAATTATCGGATTTTGGGTCATTATTTCGTAATAATAAGGAAAAAAAGTATATAGGTTTTATTCTCGTCCATCCCAGCAGTATGTACAGAGTTTTTCCTTAGGGAGACCTATCGCTTTTATCAAATTATCCAACTTTTGATATTTCAAAGTGGTGAGATTCATCCTTTTCCGAATAACCTCTACCATCTGATGATATTTTTCTGATCCTTCATTTGCATATTCTTCTAAATTTGGAGGATTTTCACCTTCGATCTCCTTCATCGCCCATCTTCCTGCCAGTTCCATTTCTGATCGCGAACGTGAAAAATTCAAGTATTTGCACCCATAGATCAACGGAGGACATGCTGGACGCATATGAATTTCTTTCGCTCCATAGTCATATAATCGTTGGACAGTATCTTGTAATTGAGTACCTCGAACTATGGAATCTTCACAAAATAGCAATTTTTTATTTTCAATTAGTTCCCGAATGGGAATCAATTTCATTTGGGCAACCAAGTTCCGTGTAGATTGATTTGTAGGCATAAAACTTCGTGGCCATGTGGGTGTATATTTTACGAAAGGTCGTTGATAGGGAACATGGGCTTCATTACTATATCCAATTCCATGTGCTACTCCCGAATCGGGGACTCCTGCGGCTAAATCAATATCTATGTCTTCATTTTGAGCGAGAATCGCACCGCACCTATTTCGAACCACTTCTGCATTAATTCCTTCATAATTGGATGCTGGATATCCATAATACACCCATAAAAAACTGCAGATGCGCAATTTTTCTTTAGCTGGAGATTTTATTTCAACCATATCTTCTGTCACTAAAACGATTTCCCCCGGACCCAAATATTTACTAATTGTATAATCAAGGTTTGGAAAAGCACACGTTTCCATCGTAATTGCATAACTACCTGCTTTTTCTCCGATGATTATTGGAGTACGTCCCAGTTTATCTCGAGCAGCATAAATACCATTTTCAGTGAGAAGGAGAATTGAACAAGACCCTTCTATGAGTTCTTGAGCTTTTTGTAATCCGATTTCAAAATTTGATTCTTGATTGATAAGTGTTGAAACTAATTCGGTTGGATTAATTTCTCCACCACTCATTTCTGAAAAATGAGTATGCTTCTTGTTATAAGCATGGCCTGCGAGGGAATCCAAATTGTTAATTTTCCCTACGGTCACAATTGCATAAATTCCTAAATGGGAACCAATAATTAGCGGTTGATCTTCAAAATCACTGATAATCCCAATCCCTTTGTTCCCATGTAGTTTTTTGATATCATCTTTAAATTTTGGTCGAAAAGGTGCGGTGGTAATATCATGAATAACTCGATTCATCCGCTTTGAATTTTGAACAACTAGACCACCTCTTTTTGTACCGAGATGTGAATGATAATCTGTCCCATAGAACAGGTCATTGACACAGTCTTCTTTAGAAATAACTCCGAAAAAGCCTCCCATAGGTAGATAGATTCTTTTATTTGGTTAAAAGCTTAGATGTTAACTTGTTATCAAAATTTTTCAATTAATGTTTGGATCTGAAATAAAACATCCTAAAAATCAAAAATCATATCTTTTCAATTACGCTTTTGTAAAACGTTCTAACAAAAACGTTAAAGCAGAATGTTTATACTATTTGCGTCTTTAATCAATCTATCTTTCTCTTTGATGATGTCATAATGTTTCAAAAACTCAAATCATTTCGTAATTTAAATCATAATGTCCGCTTAGTTTTGTGGTTTACGCTTATGCAATCCCTTGGTCGAGGAATATGGATGGGGAATGTATTGAGTAGTTTTATTTACTTACTATCGGATTCTTCTAGTCAATTACTTGGTCTTACTTCTGCTGCTACGGGTGTAACTATGACAATTGTGGTTTTTCCCTCTGGTTTCTTAGCTGATCGCTTTAGAAGAGATTGGATGTTAAAAGCCGCTGCTGTATTTGGGTTAATAAGTGCTGGAATTTTATTCTTTGCAAATACCTTAACTATGATTTTTATATCTTTAATTATTTGGGGACTTTATCAAGGATTAACCCGTCCTTCTTTAGAAGCATTGTTTGCTGATTCTGTTCCCTCAGGGGATCGGTCTGTTATATATTCTTGGAGACAAATGTTTGGACAAATTGGTATGGCAATCGGTCCTTTTCTAAATATTATTCTCTTTTTAATCCTAGGTGATGAATGGGATCTGTCTATTCTGAAATGGGTGATGGGAGTAGGACTAATATTTTCTTTAATTTCCTTAGCAATGATGTTTTTATTCAGTGATAAGAAATCTTTAGGTTCTCTTAGCGATTCAATCCCACTTCCAGACACAACAACTGAAAATGAGGAACCGCAAGGAGATCTACCGTTTGCATTTGACTCTTCCCGCACAAAAACGAAAATCCCATTGATACCAACGAAATTCATTCCCTATATCTTAGTAGGATGCAACATTATTATCGGGCTTGGAGCAGGAATGACAGTCAAATTCTTTCCCATATTTTTCATGGAAGAGTATACCATGTCTCCAATTTTGGTTCAAATTATTTCGGGACTTACATCAATTGCAACTGGATTTTCGGGACTTTTAGCCCAAAGATATTCGAAAGCAAATGGACGTCCTCAAATGATTTTCCTGGTCCAGGCAGTTGCTACAATTTGCTTAGGGATTATTGCTACCTACCCTCCGATGTGGCTCTTGATTATTATTTTTATTTTGCGGGGATCATTCATGAATGCGGCCCAACCTTTGAGTCGTTCCATCCTTATGGACATTATCCCTAAAGAAAAACGTGGGCTCTGGAATTCTTTAGAAGCCCTTGCGTGGGGCTTATTTTGGAATGTTTCGGCTGTGGTTGGGGGATATCTTATTGGTCCGAATAACAATTTTCGCTTAAACTTTTTGGTGACTATGGGAATCTATGTATTTGGCACTTTACCGGTTATTCTACTCTTCAAAAGTGTGGCGAGTGAAAAATGATTTTTTTCAATATTTCTCAAAAATTTTTACTTAAATAATAAAAAAAGGTGACTTATTGACACCATTCGGGAGTAAATTCTGCCCGTTCCGTTTGAAGTTCTTCATGTGTCATGATTTCCAAGTACTCCCATATTTTTAAAGCAAATTCTACAAAAGCTTCACCTTTAGCAGTAATAATATTTTTCTCCAACCATATGCGTGTGTTTGTATTATTTTCCCAGTTAAAGGGATCTGATCGACCATTCTCAATGTAATATTCTGGTTTCATTGAAGTTGTGTATTTCAATTCATCTAAAATGCCTGCTGTAGCAAGATATTCTGGTCCTATACAAATAGCTGCAAGCATTTTATTTTTAGAGTGGAGGTTTTTAATTAGCTCTATCAATTCAGAAGATGCAATCATTCCACATCCTCCTGGAATGATTAAACCTTCAATGTTCTGCATCATTGGAATATCCTTTATTTTTCTTTTTGGGATGTATGTATGTCCTGATTCCGCAACAATAGGGTTTAAATCATCCCCAATTGGGACTATATTATATTTGTCTGACTTGGAAATACTTGTACATGCAAGGATCATTTCAAAATCTGCCATGTTGGGGTAAATCATTACAAGAATATTTTTCTTCATATTTTTTTTTTATTTTCGATAATCAAAAAAGTATAAGTTGTTTGGTAGTTTTGAGTTCATTTTTTTTAGGATGATTTCAAAAGGTTCATATTCACAAATGTTTTGTAACATTTAATCTTCCATATCCTCAAAGGAAGCAAAAATATGAACTCTAATCTACGGAAACTTGCATGCTCCCATATCGCTTATCGCATTGGTTTTATTAATGCCATATATATTTTATTTTTCCAGTATATCGGTTTTACCTTCGAATCGATAGGCGTTTTTGAAGCCATTACCTCTATTACTATTCTTCTTGTTGATATTCCGAGCGGTGTTTTTGCAGATCGTCAAGGAAGGAAAAATTCGATTCTCTTAAGTTACTTTTCTTGGTTTTTGTTAATGATTTTATTTGCAATTTCTTCTGCCAATTGGATAATCTTAATATGTGCTGGAATTTTGAATGGTTGTGATTTTGCTTTTCGATCAGGCGCAGATTCTGCTTTGATCTATGACATTTTACAATCTGAAGGTCAATCCGATACATTTTTAAAAGTAAAAGGGCAATTTTCCTCACTGGGGCTTCTAGCGACGACTTTTAGCATGCTTTTAGGTGGTTTTTTATTTGTAATCAATCCTCGCATCCCATATTATTGTCAGATTGTCACTATGGGGTGTGCAATTTTACTCTTATCTTTTGTACATGAGCCACCCCTCAAATCTTCAACGAAACTCACTCCATCCATTTATTCTCAAATGAAAAAATCGGTGAGTATCGTGTTCAAAAATCGTGATATTTTATGGATCACATTCTTTTCCCTCTTCTTTGGTGTTTTCATTGAATCATATTGGGATATTTATTCTCAATTCCATTTTCAAGAATTAGGGGTTTCGGATCAGTATATTCCTTTTTTATTTGCTTTCTTTTTGCTCTTGGGCGCCTTTGGGGCTTCAATTGTTCATAAGATGGTAGATTTCTTGGGAGAAAGAGCCACTTTTTATGGAGTGATTGTTTCACAAAGTCTGATATTTATTTTCATGGGAATGATCACATCTTGGTGGGGGATGAGTATATTGGTGGGATTATTGGTTATGAATCGTGAGATGGGTTTTTTGGTTATTGAAAACTTTGAAAATCTTTATATAAAATCTTCCCAAAGAGCCTCAGTGCTCTCGGCAATGAGTAGTATGCGTAACAGTATTTTTGGAGGACCAGTAATCATATGGTTCTTTGGATGGTTGTTTGATAGAATCTTGTTTTCATCCATTATGATATGGACTGGAGGAATAGTAATTAGTATAGGTGTATTTTTAATTTTAATCAAAGATAGAATGCACAAAAAACACAATAACGATTCAAGGATGTAGATTAATTTTCCTTAAAATTAGCAAAATTTCATGTAAAGGAATTCATCCCAAAAATGTAATGAAATCTTTAACTAATTCATATCAGTAAAATATATTTACGTTTCATATTTTTACTCTGGTTTTTTTTGGTCTGATCTCTGTTTCCTATTCATTTTTTCTGAATAAAATGAAAGTAATGGTAAAATTAATTCATAGATGCCTTCTCCAAAATCTGTGAGTTTATATTGGACTCGAATAGGTTGGGTGCTAATTACAAGACGATTCACCATTTCTAGTTCTTCTAACTCCTTTAATCTTGAAATAAGGGTTTTTGTATTGACTTCGGGGAGATGATTGTGGATGTCTGTATAAAAGGGTGTTTTTAATAAATCGATGATATAGATAAGTTCTAAAATCCATTTTTTGCGTAAAAAGTCTAAGCTGGTGCGAATTAGTTTCCGTTCTTTACTCTGATGGGCTAAATCGTGGTCAATTGTGGCAATATCTTGTGTAAGTGCAGATCGAACTGCTTTACGCATTTTCGGAATCAAAGCGTCCATATCATCCCAGAAATCATCTTTTGAATTCATTTGTTTTTCCTTGTTAAATCATTTTTTATTTTAAATTTAGTGCCATACTTTTCAGTGTGAATTCCTTCAGATTTAAAGTTGAAATCACCATAAGGTTTTGGATTTTCTTCTGGAATTCCAATTGGAATTATATTTATCAATGTGTATTTCTCTGGGATATTGAGGATGAATTTTACTTTTTTCGCGACCGGAGGATAACAATTTTTCCATACACTTCCCAATCCAAAAGCTGCTGCTTGTAGGAAAATGTTTTCTGATGCTAAGCTTAAATCTTGAGTTGCCAAGTTGGTTTTTTCGGTATTTGTAAAAGGAACTATGATGATAGGGGCTGTTTTTACAAACTCTTGTTTAGGTTCGGTTATTTCAAAAATTTGATCCTTGATAGTTTGTTCCTTAATTATTATGTACTCGATGGCTTGATTGTTCATTGCTGTAGGTGCAAATTGTGCTGCTTTGATGATTTCTGTTATTTTCTCGTCGGGAATCATCTCTGGTTTGAATTTTCGCACTGATCGTCGATTTTTAATTTCGTTTAACACCATAATACCTTTTAAGTCATTTTCATAATTAGACTTTTAGATCCAATTGGTATATGAATTCATTTGATTCAAAATATATTACATCGTTTATTGAGGCTTTGAAATTGATAAAAAAAAATGAAAAATTGGGTGAGAGAATATTCGTGCGATTCTTATTCTTTTTTATTCCCCTTTGTTCTTCTATTCATTTAATTATTTTTTATAATTTCCTGCGCTTTGTCACTGAATTTTTATAAACTCCACTTCTTAATAGTTGCATTTATTCACTGATATCTACTGGTAAATGGATAGTATATGAAAAAAGGTGAATAAAAAATGACTGAACTTAAGGAGACGAGGAAAGAAGAAAAATATGATGTTATTGTTGTGACTGCCCATCCTGATGATGCTGAAATTGGGATTGGAGGAATAATGGCGACCCTTGCAAAAAAAGGAAAAAAAGTTTTGCTTGTAAATTTAACGGATGGAGAACCAACTCCCCTAGGGGATCATGACACTCGGATAAAAGAAGCTTCTGCAGCGGCTGAAATTCTAGGGATAGATCGATTGACATTGGATTGCTGTGTTAATCGGAGGTTGATGGATTCTTTTGAGGCTCGAGTTTCCTTAGGGGATGTATTTCGCAAACATCGTCCTGAAATAGTAATCACGATGGGAGGAAAAACTATTATGGCTTCTCCAGATCACTACCAAGCCCAGCTGATTACGGAAGCAGCGGTCTTTTATAGTCGCCTCACCAAATGGGATGAACACTTCACTTATCCTGTACATACAATCAAGCAATTATTCTATTTTCCTGTCGGAGCTATGATGTCGGGCCAAATTCCCCACAATTCATTCTTAGTCGATATCTCTTCAGTCTTACAAAAGAAGCTTGATGCAATCTTGACTTATGAATCTCAATTCCCTCCGGAAAAACGTCAATTTATTGATCAAATTAAGCTACATAATCAACATTTTGGGGCATTATATGGTTCAAGGGCTGCAGAATTGTTGATGCTACCCCGTTTGTTACGCTTAGATATACTGGATATTTTTAATATCTAAAGAAAAGGCGATTGTTTTTCTCAATTCATATCGAGTTAATTCTTTCTTTTTTTCTAAATTCTAACCTAAATAGGATTGGATAATCTCAATGAATTCTTTGATACTCGGATGTTCCACATCAATTTTAAAAATCCGAAAGACTTCCATCCATTTCGCAACTTCATCGCACCCTATTGATAATCCTTCAAAATCTTCCCTGGTTTTAAAGAATCGTAAAAATCCATCTTGAACCTCTTCATTGGTTATTTGAAACCCAAAGATCTCGTTTACCTTATAAATTAATTGATAATGACGTCGCATAGGGGCTATATTGTTTGAATAATAACGCAATACAATATAGTTTTCTTTATTTTTTGTGGATTCTTGGGTCAAGTTAGTTGCAAGACTCTCTGCACCTGTTTTGAAAATGTTTGCAGATAAGTCAACTTGTTTTTGGATTATTTCCTCATATAAATATGAATATATACGATAATCTTTTTCATACATTGCCTTAAAATGGTTTAAAGATGCAAATGTGAATAAAACCGATGGTTTAGTAGTAATTTTAGCTGATAAAGGTGGATTCCCTGGATATTCCATAATGCTTTTTTTAATTTTTTTAAGAACTTCAACCACATCCAAACTTGCATCTGTTGTAGACACCACCGAAATCTCTAAAAAGGGCTTATTCATTTTTTCCATCTTATTTCCATTTTCCTTGTTACCTTAAATTTGTTGATGTTAATTTATCCCCAGTTATGCTCATCTGATCTATGTTCCTCTTTTTTAAATGATTTTGGGTTGTCCCTTTTTGGACTTTTTTATAGGAAGTATGATCAATTATATTTTTTTTTTTGAAAAAAATGTAAAAAATAAAATATAAATACTTCGTCTAGTGATTTTAAATCATGGCTAAGGTAAAAGGAAAGTTCATAAGCTTGGCTATTTCCTTAATGGGTGCGTATAAGGATGCACAGGCTAAAGCGGATGAATATATATTTAAACAAACAAATTTGCATTATAATAAATTGGATCAAGAAGGATGGTATGATACTAAAATTTTTGCCCATGCAATGGATGCGTATGCAAAGGCTTCCCCAACAGGCGATCGTGCGTATGTTACATTAGGTCAAAAAGTGTATCCAACGATAAAGAAAACATCTGGATTACCCCCAACTTTAAAAACCCCTTTAGATTACATTCTGTTCGAAGCTGAAGGATTTAAAGCAAATCATAAGGGAAATGGACTAAAACCGCGAAAATTCATTAAGAAAGACGATGGAGATGTCATTGTTGAGGCGGAAGCACCAGATTATAGTTGTAAACTATATAAAGGTGTTTTTTTAGGGATCCTTGAGATGGCTGGAATTAAAACAGGGAAAGTAGAACAGACCAAATGTACTTCAAAGGGCGACGCTACTTGTGAATTTCATATAACATGGTAGCTAGTCTTCATCTTCTTTTTTACAAACATTTTTATTTTTCAAGAACAATTTAAACCCTCGTTGGTAAATGGTGAAAAACAATTCGCTTAGCACTTTTGCATCCAATAATCTTGACTCAGAATATTCTCTTCTTCCCTCAAAATATATAGGTCCTAAATTTGATGCACATACACACGTTTGGAGCTCACGAGCGTTGGAGAAAAATATCCAATATGCTCAAGATTTTAATATTCAACGCATGCTCGCAATCGTAAATACTAATTTGATTAAGAAAATATCACCTGATCTCCATGATATGATTACATTTGCCCGATTTTTTCCCAGTTTGCAATTTCTTCAAGGTAAACCAAGTAAAGCTGCCAAATCAATTGATAAATATTATTCTCAAGGTTTTTCCGTGATTAAATTATGGTTTGCCCCTCGATTTAGTGTTTATACAAAAAAATTTAGTAGAGAAAAAGAAGGCGCTAGCAAACTATCGAATCCAATGTATGAACCCATGTTTTCTCGAATCGAGGATTTGGACTTAGTTTTTTTAGTGCATAATTCAGATCCCGATATATGGTATCAAAACGTCTATGTTCCCGAAAGCAAGTATGGTTCCAAAGAAAGTCATCTTCATGAATTTGAGGAATTTTTAAAAAAATATCCAAAAATGAAGGTGTTGGGGGCTCATTTTGGTGCTCAACCGGAAAATTTAGTAAACCTTGGTCGGTGGTTTGATACCTATCCTAATTTTTATGTGGATGCCAGCTCGGCACGATGGATGGCTCGGGAACTCTCCCGAAATCCCGCGAATTCTAATACTTTTCTAAAAAAATATCATAATAGAATCTTATGGGGTTCAGATCTCTCCTTCGGGTGGCAACGAAAGAAAAAGAAACCTCTTTATTACTATACCCGGTATTTGACCTATCAAGCCCTTTTCGAGACCAATGTTGTGAATTTACCTCTTCCTTTTACTGACCCCGATAGCAGGATGGGAACTGTGATCAATGGGTTGGATCTTCCCCTTGAAGTTTTAGAAGATATTTACTGGAAAAATGCATCCAAGCTCTTTTCATGTCGTATTTAATTAGATTGAATCTCTCATCAGTCGGTTTTTTTACTCCTTGATATTTTTCAAGGAATGTTGTAAAACATTCAAATCCCAAAACGAATTATACTTGTTCTGTTTTTGTCATTGGAGCGGGATTTGAAAGAATCATCATCACTTAATATTTCCTGATAGAATTTTCGGTAGAATTGTTATCAAGCTCAATTAATGACAAAAGCCCTAATCTTTTATAGTCGCCTTCCCAAAAGGGAAGAACATTTTACTTACCCTGTGCATACTATTAAGCAAATATTATATAAATTTCGCTATAAAACTGCCATAAACTAAATAAACTGCTCTATTTCTTGAATATAATTATTAAATTCTTCATACTTCGTAATAATAGACACAAATTCGGTAAAATATTTTAAAATTTTGTTAAATCCGTTCTTATCGTTCCATTCAGATTTCTTCTGTTTTAATTCCTTCTGCATTTTCAAAAAGGATGGTTTAAATTCGAATATTTTGTCAAAAATCTGTCTTAATCGATATATCAGGCTATAGGGGAGGGATTTTATGTAGTACACCTTAATGGGCCGATTAGATTTTGGATTTGATAATAGGTTAGTACTAAATCCGCATAGATTTTTTTGGGTTAATTCCTTCAAACCTCCCGAAATTTGGCCCACAGATAATTTGCTAATTTTTTTTAAATCTTTTTGAGTAAGGAATTCACGTGTGATGAAATAGGGCATCAGTAAGGCTTTGGATGTTCCCTTTTTCGGCTGGAAGATCGATTTTTGTAAGTGTGATATTATTTGCTTCTCAATACCTGCGATTATGGCATCTAAATCTCTAAAAATATACTTTTCAGGAAAATTTTTTGGCTTAAACACATCAGCATATTGTTTTTCTAAGTTTCCCATCTCTGTGATATCTTGATTATTCAGAGTTCCTAGAAAATTTTCCAATACATGATTGACAAATTCAAAGTGTTTAATGTTTACTTTCAGTTGAGTCTGTATATATGATGCTCCTTGCAACTGATTCAATTGTGGGGATGTCAACTCACCATGAACCTGACGAAAATAGGTGATTGTATCCTTAAGGAGGTGATGGGTGCGAATTATACTCTGTTTAATTGCATTTTCAATTTGGGGGGGCATATGGTATTGGAATGTATGCGTACCCGGTATTCTAATTTTTTCTACAAAATTTACGTTCTGAAGAACATTTAAAGTATTGGAAATACTTGTGAGTGAATATCCCGTAAGAGCTTGGAGCTGTTTTTGGGTGAGATCTTGAAATATCATAAGAAGAGTAGTTAAAGTGGATATTTTCTTCGGGGTTCCTTTCACTTTTCCAAGTTCTTGATAGAACCTAAAGATGAACTCATAGTAGGATACTAGGTCCTTGTCAACCAAAATATTATATGGGTTATCGGTGGATTCTATCCGTTTCATATGACTCAATAAATATATAGAAAGTGGGAATTTAAAATTTTTCATATTTTATAATTATGTGAAACTTTAAATATGGGTATTTTCTTAGATGTGTTGAATTTCATAAATTTATAAAATTTGAAAAATCACAATATTTTTATCGATCAGAGAAGGTAAAAAATATGGTAAATAATTTGAAGAAAATGGTATCATTCTGTAAAGAATTTAGTGAGTTATCCGAGCAAGATTTTATTTCCGCTGGGGGAAAAGGCGGTATGTTAGCAAAGTTATATCAATTAAAGTATCCTGTGCCTCCAGGTCTTATCGTCTTTCCTGAAAGCTTTAATTCCGATGGATTGAGACCTGACGCTTGGGAAGAAGTAAAAATTAAACTCAAACATTTTAAAAAATTGAAAGGTGTAAGCAACTTCGCAGTACGATCTTCTGCCCTGAGTGAAGATTCGGATTTGGCTTCCTTTGCGGGTGAGTTTGAAACTGTGTTAAACGTGGAATCACTTACAGAAATATGGGATGCCATTGGGGTTGTATTCACTTCACGATTAAGTGCAAGGGTGCAAACTTATAGTAGAGAAAAGGGAATTGATAAAGAACACCAAATTGCGGTGGTGATTCAAAAGATGGTTCCTGCTGAAGTTTCAGGGGTTTTATTTACTGCTGATCCCATTTCTGCAGATCGCTCCTTGATGGTGGGTAATTATACTCGCGGGTTGGGGGAGAAATTGGTCTCTGGTGATGTGAATCCTGATGTTTTTCATCTAACAAAACCTAAGGGTGAGTACAAAGGTCCTGCTGAAATGGCCAAAATGGGCAAAAAACTATTTAAACTGGCGGTGAAAATTGAACTTCAATTAGCTTTTCCCCAGGATATTGAATGGGCAGTGGCAAATAATTCGCTTTTTATCCTCCAATCTCGTCCAATTTCCACTTTAAAATCTTATAATCCAATAACTGGGGAGTGGAATGACTCGATGGGGGCTAGATATTTGTGGACTTCCAATAATACTGGAGAAGGCATGGAAGATATAGTCCTTCCCTTTTCATGGTCTTACATGCAAAAATCATTTATCGACTTGGTCCGAATTATTCCCGGAATTGCTCCCATTGGAAATATTTGTGGACGATTGTATTTCAATATTAGTTATATGTTGACAATGTTTAAGATCATGGGAAAAGATCCTGAGAAAGCAGCAGAAGAATTTTCCGAAATGCTCGGAAAGGTACCGAAGGGAATGTCTATGCCCACGCTCCCCTATTCTAAACTTACCCTAATTAAAATGCTCGCAAAAAATGCGAAATCTATCAAAAAAAATAAAGCGAAGGCTACCAAAAACTATTCTATAAATTTTCCTTTAGTACCAAAAATTTGTGCAGGATTCTTTGAGAAAATACCCCAACTAGACACAAAAGACAAATTAAAGGATTTTTGGTTGGAAGAATTTTTCCCTTGGGCTCTAAAGATACGATGGATGATGCTTGGACCGTCCTCAAAAAGCATGGAACATACTTCTAAACTGCGGACCAAACTGAAAAAAATTGTGGGGGAGGAAAACGCCACGATTTTAATATCCAACCTCAGTAGTGATACCGAATTGCTAGATAGCATGGGTCCTATAGTTGGACTATCGCGTGTAATCAAGGGGACGTTGTCTCGTCAAGAATATTTGTATAACTATGGACATCGAAGTGCTCATGAAGGTGATATTTCAACTCCTCGGCCCATTGAAGATCCTAAGTGGTTAGACAAGCAACTTGCCGAATTTAAGAGATCCAACATAGATGTAGAAAAAATGATGGAAGATCAAAAACAAAGATATCAATCTGTTTTAAAGCAATTTCAAACCGAATTTCCTAAAATAGCAAAAAAAATGCATAAAGATCTCCTCCAAATTGCTAGCAATAGTAGAATGCGCGAAAAAATGCGATCTGAATCGGTTCGTTTTGGATTTGTTCTTCGAAAATTTGCACTGAAAGTTGGCGAAATTACAGGATTGGGAGAAGATCTGTTCTACCTCACGATTGATGAAATGCTTGAGATCCTTTCTGGCAATGAGAGTTCGCTCCAGTATATACCTGCCCGAAAAAAAACTCATGCCAAGTATAATGCTCTTCATCCCTATCCGGTGTATATTTGTGGAAAATTCGATCCTGAAGCATGGCACAGCAATCCACAACGAAGAACTGATTTCTATTCAGACGAAGATGAAATTGGATCCATCTCAAACGGTGTCGAATATATGAGTAAAAGATCTCACCTAACTGGTTTTTCTGGGTCATCGGGTGTGGGAGAAGGGCGTGTTCGAGTCTTGAACGGTGTGGAAGAAGGTGATACTTTCCAACCTGGAGAAATTCTTGTCGCAAAATCGACCAATATTGGATGGACTTTGCTTTTTCCCCGTGCAGCCGCAATCATAACTGATATCGGTGCACCTCTCTCCCATGCTTCTATTGTAGCTCGTGAACTGGGGATTCCTGCTGTTGTCGGGACGAATGATGCAACAATAGAATTAAATACAGGTGATTTTGTCAAGGTAAACGGCACCTTGGGGATTGTGGAGATTATCGCACGCGCTTGATTTTTTTTATTTACTTAAAATTCCGGACTGGATGGAATCAGATGAAAAAAATAGATCAGTTTTCCCAAAACCAAGGGATTTTTGATCGGATTAGATCAAACATCTCAAAAATTCCCCTTTCTCCCTCTTTGATGAATCAAAAATGGGCTCTTTTTACTTTATCCTTGTGTTTATTTGTGGATACAGCCGGATATTCCATGGTTTTACCCTTATTACCAAGTTTTGCCACACATCTGGGGGCATCCCCCTTCACCATAGGTCTTATTATTTCCATGAATGCAGTTACGACGATGATTTTTTCTCCGCTGTGGGGAAAATGGAGTGATAAGAGTGGGCGAATTAAACCGTTACTTTTATCCCAAGTTGGGACAGTGATATCTTTTGCCTTACTTGCAGTATCGACGAATATTTCAATGTTGTTTATAAGTCGTATCTTGGATGGTATCTTTGGAGGGCAAGCTCCAATTGTTAAAGCCTTATTTGCTGATGTCACCACCCCCGAAGAACGGCGTCAAAAAATGGGACAATTATTTTTTGGGGTGTCTCTGGGAATCATTGTTGGACCTGCTTTGGGTGGTTTTCTTGGTTCGATTAATTGGATGGTTCCATGTCTCTTGGCAGCCCTTTTGGGGGCTTGCTCCATTATTCTAACTTTTAAATTTTTGCCTGATACTCGTCCTTTCAGGGAAAAAACCTTATCTCCTTCTTATGCTGGGCATCTTTCCCACCCCGAAAATAACAAGTATCCCGAAAAATCAAAGCTAAGCATTCAAACCTTCCTCATCCTTTTGCAGATTTTTTTGGTGAATTTGGCTTTTTCAACAATTAATTCGTCTTTACCGATATATTTGGACCTTCGTTTTAGTGTTGGGGCGGAGGAAATCGGTTTTTTGTATCTTTTAGTCGGGATCGAAATGTTGGTGTTCACTGGCGTGATTTTTAAGCCGTTGCTTCGCAAAATCGGGGAAAAAAAGGTGTTTCTCTTCGCTAATTTAGGAATGGTTTTGTTATTTTTCCTATTTCCATTCTTAAATCAATTTTGGATTATGTTTGTGTTTATGGGGATCCAGATTATTTTTCTATTGAGCATCAAGCCGATCATTGCCCTAAATCTAGCAAAAAAATTTCCTCCTGCAAAACAAGGTACCCTTAATGGATGGGGGGTGAATGCTCAATATCTTGCAAAAATTTTGGCTCCTTTGATTACCACTTTTTACCTTGAAATCGAGTATATTGGAGTTCTTCATTCTTACTTTCTCATTGGTTGGACTTCTGTAGTATTTTGTATCCTTCTTTTATTGACTCATGTTTTTGATTCCAGATCTTGAACCGATCTCCCTAATTTTTATCGAGGGATTTGACTTTTCTGGCATTTGAAGGTTTATTTGGAACTTCAAGCTCACAATATTGGTCAATGGGCTGATGAATTTCTCGACTTACCTCAAGATAGTGAATTAAAATCTCGTCTTTTAGAAGAAATTGAAACTTTCCCAGAAGAATTGGATCACCTTGCATATTTGTTAATTCGGAATTTTCTCCAATTTATTTATCCCAATGCCCATGATGAGAATCGTTAAACTGATTTGTCCTCAAAGAATCTACAAATTATTGTTATTCGTTCTACCGTATTAAGTAAAACGAGTATATCAAATAATTTTGAAGCAAGAATAAAATTTCAAAACGGTTGGGTTTCAAGATCTTATTTTTGACTATATAATATCAATTTGCAGTTAGATTTCATAGTGAAGGTGGATCTAAACATCCCCCAAGTTTCACCAATTCAATTTAGGTTGATTGGATGCATTTTTTTGACTGAAGGGACAACTTTTGCGACTTTTATTCC
Organism: Candidatus Lokiarchaeum ossiferum; assembly: GCA_025839675.1. Lineage (GTDB taxonomy): Archaea > Asgardarchaeota > Lokiarchaeia > Sigyniarchaeales > Promethearchaeaceae > Lokiarchaeum > Lokiarchaeum ossiferum. The sequence goes on along the minus strand of CP104013.1, from coordinate 1,332,776 downwards.
TAGAAGATGTAATACGGTAGTTAAATAGAACAGACGTGATAGAATAAAAGAAAAATCTAAAAAAAGTTATCTATTCCGCTAATTTTACTACTGCGAGATTCAGGATATCTTTTATGATACTTCGGTTTACATTGGATTCTGAAAATCGTAAACAAAGATTCATCTTTCCATTGAAGGTTACCACACCAAGAATTTTTTCAAATGCATCACTGGGTGGAGGTATAAAAGAGATCTCTTCAAGCTCTAAATCTCCATAATGAACTTGAAAATCCAAATTTCCAATATTAGTAAGAATCAAGTGAGCACCCAGAGACTTTGTAATTGATTTTTTAATGAATTTTGAAAACAAATCTTTTCGTTTACCAAAACTGGATAATTTTTCATAGCGGGAATATCCAGAAGGGACCGTTGAACTAAGAATTTTATAGGGCATGGCATCAGCTATCTCTGGGTTAATCTTAATGCTAGTTTTCATAACAGAGAGTAAATTTTGGGGATCATATTTTTTTTGTAGAATCCGATGGAAAATTCGAGCATTATCCCAGAAATCTTTTTTATTTTCATAACGAAATTTTGCTTTCAGACTTATCGCATGAAATCCAAATGTTTCTTTCAAGTTTCCTTGAAGAATGTGTCGCCCTCCTACTGCCATCGTGACTTCTCTAAGAGATTTTTTTCGTTCTCTCTGAATTTGTGATGAAGCAAATTGTATTGCTGTAAGGATGACCGTATTGATAGTAATACCTTCTTTCTTGCTACGTCTTATTATTTTTTTTGTAATATCTTTTGGAACCTGGCAATAAATTATGGAAGGGTTGTATTTCCTTGCGAAACCATCAAATAAGTTTCTAAAATCTTCCTGATCAAACTGGATTCGTTGTGTTTGCCATTTTTTATTCATTTTTTTGATAAGTAAAGCGAGTAGTCGTTGAGGTTTAATCTCTTCAGGAATACTATGAATGTTGATTCCCGCAGGAGGTGCGAGAATTTCAAGAGGATGTGGTGGAATTGCCAAACTTTGCATTAGATCCCGTGTGAGAAATCCTAATGAGAGACCATCACAAATGCAGTGGTGACAAACTATCAAAATTTCTGTTTCATTAGAAATATCTTTTTTTGTTCCAAGAATAAAGCGAATTAGCGGTCGTTTATCGAATTCAAACGGAGTTATTGACTCTTTTGCCATAATTCCGAACCAATCATTGGATTCCTTAAGAATAATACTTTTTAATTCAATTTCTCCACATGATTCTGTAGTAAAATAAGGGTTAAATTGTTCGTCTTCTATAATTTTGCAGCGAAGTAAAACATGTCTCGCTTGCACCGCTTTAATTCCTAGTTTCATTTGATTTTCTTGAATTTGTCCTCTAATTTTGAGGTGAAAAAATACATTCACCCCTGGAATCCGATAATACGCACGTTCCCTCATGAAAAGTTCCCGTGTATACTCATAGTTTTTTTTATTTTCAATCATTGATAATCTACTCTATTTATAAGATTACTATACATTCATATTTCATGAATATTGAATGTATTCTAGTATCTATAGAAAATAGTTATTATAAACTTTCATATTTCATGAAAATTGCAAACTTTTATATGTCTCAAATAGTTAATTAAATTAAGAATATAGTGTATAAAACAATACAAGAATTGCACCACCTGTTTATGTCAACCAATTAATGGAGATTTTCCAAATTGAAAGAAGAAAACCAAAAAACTACTGAAATTCGAGATAATATTGTGTTTGATCCCGAAATTCGATTATTCGAACGAAAATTCATTGATTGTTACGTTGATACGGGTATTGTAAGAGGTAGAAGCTCCGTTTTATCCCATATCTTGGCCTACTTATTAATTCACGAATCTCTCACTCAATCTGATTTTAAAACCCTTTCCAATCTCTACTTTGAGAATCATAAAAAAAAAGGGATTTCAAGTGGTCTAATATCAAAAATTCTTAGTGAATTAGTAGAAAGAAAGATTGGGATCACTTGCTCAAAAGTCCTTGGTGCAAAAAACAAATTTATTTATCAGATTAATTCTGATGTTGAGAAGTTAGTACTTAACTCCTTTCAACTAGCAGTAATCAATTCTCGTCATACCATTTCATTCCTTTCAGAAAAAATTGAATGTTTTCAAACTATGGAGATTTCACCATTTTCAAAGACAAAATTGTCCTCATATAGACCAAATCCTTCCTTTGCTTTCTCCCGATTAGAAAAACTGATTGATTGTCATAAACAGGATGTAAAAAATATCAGTGCTCTCCTGAAACTTCCTGTTTCTAAACCAAAAAAAGTTCAGCAACAAAAAAGGAAAAATATTCATTTCAGTGGTGATTTTTGCACCTTTATTTCTGAAATTATTCAATATCTTGCTAATTCTTTGCAATATATGAATTTGAAATCTGACTATAGGGTATTATTCATTTTTTTCATCTTGTATGAAGAACTTACCCAAGAATCATTAAGGGAAATTACATTGCACTTTGAATCAGTAAATCATGATTCCAAAATTTTTACTGGGATGTCCGCTGGGGCGATCTCTCTTGGATTAAATTACCTTCTTGAATTGGGTGTAATTTCTCGATTTAAAAAGCCAAATGAAAGAAGATACTATTATCAAATGGAATCAGTTTCCTATTCTCATTTCTATTTTCTACGTGAATCAATCCAGAGTTATTTTAAATGGATACCGACCATGGAAGACTGGTTGAAAGAACTAAGTGAGAGAGCACCTCAATTGCAAGCAAGAAGTGGGTACAATCGTATGGTAAAAATTATTACTCAATTCCTAAATCTTAAGGAATTTTTAAGTTCATCTTTAGAATTCTTAAATAATGAGTTAGAGACTTAGCAAGTTTTTTACTAAATCTTGAGATAAAAAAAAGTATTGAAAAATAAAAAAAAAACTAAAAACTAGGTGAAAAAAAATGCATGTCGTTATTACGGGAAGTTCAAAAGGGATAGGAAAAGCCCTTGCACAGAAATTCTTGGATTTTGGTGATAAGGTAATTATCTCTTCAAGATCACAAGATGCCATCGACTCTACAGTCGCGGAATTTGAAAACATTTATGGTCCAGAAAATGTCTTTGGAATCCCATGTGATGTTGTTCAAGCCGAGGATATAGAGCAATTGATTTCATTTGCAGTTAATAAATTCGGAACAATCGATATTTGGATCAATAATGCAGGACTCGCTGGTAATAAGCGAGCGCCTCTAATTGATTTAGATGTTTCCCAAATAAGGAGTATTATTGAGACGAATGTTATCGGAACGCTATTGTGCTGTAGAGCCGTTCTAAAAATTATGATTGATCAAGGATTTGGGCATATATTCAATATGGAAGGTGCTGGGTCTCATGGAAGGCCCACTGCCAATTTATTACCTTATGTCACCTCAAAATCGGCGATTCCCATAATCAAAAAAACCCTACTGTTGGAGACCAAAAACCTTTCTAAAAGAATTGGCATTCATGATCTCAGACCAGGAATAGTTTTAACAGACATGCTATTAAAAGTCACTCCCGATCTAAAATCAAAACAACGTTTAAATGTTTTAGCAGAAAAACCTAAGACAATTGCAGATTATTTAGTTCCGAGGATTCGAAAAGTTAAAGGGTCCGGAAAAAACATTTATTTTCTTTCAGCATTCAAGATTATGATCAGAATTCTCACAGCAAGTAAAGCAAAGAATAAATTCTTCGATGAACACGGAAATCCTGTCGAATAATAGTAAATCCATAAATAACCGGTTCAGAACTAATGTTTATTTTAATTTTTTCTTCTTTCATCAAACTAGCTTAAATTAGTTGTTTTATTAAAAAATCGAATGAATTGATTAGTTTTAGCGATGATAACCAAGAGAAATAGTCTCATAAATATCATGAAATCTTCATCAAATGTAGATTATGTGTATTACATTCAATATTGTCTTTAATAGTGCTGATATGTTTTAATTTAATTCATGAAATATAAAAAGGAAGCGGCTAATATCCATACATTGTTAAAAGAGTTAAATTCTAATGATATCACAAAACAAAAAAAACCCCACAGCTTTCCTTTTTGGCTTTATTCTTCTTTCCTCTCTAATCATTGGACTGGAAGGCTTATCTTTAAAAGAAATATCTAGTAGTCGCGAATCCTTCCCTAATGAAGAAAATTTTTCATTGAATTCGCTTCCCATTCAAAAAATTACTCCCAAAAGTAGTATTGGTCCCATTTCAATTGACCATGATAATTGGATTTCCGTAATCCCAGACATAGCTGGTGATGGCACCTTTTCAAATCCATATGTTATTGCTAATTTAACTGTTGATGGAGCTGGAACTACAGGAATAAAAATCTCTAATTCCATTAAATATGCTAACATTCGAAATTGTACCATTACTAATGCGAACACTGGAATATCTCTTTCTTATTCTTCTAATATAACTATAATTAATAACACAATAATTGAAAATTCGCACACGGGTATCTCACTTTACTATTCAACCAATTGTTCCATACTAAAGAATAATGTTTCTGAAAATGCCCAATGGGGGATTAATTTATCATATTCTTCAAATTGCACCTTAAGTGAAAATTTCAATCAACTAAATTTTTTACCAGGTATCCGTCTTTATGAAACATCCACCTGTATTGTTTCAAATAATATCCTTGGTAACAATACTAATGGGGGGTTAGAAGGCTGGTACTTAAACAATTGTTCGTTTGTTAGAAATGAACTATTTGGTAATAGTCATGGGATTTCCTTTACCATGATATCTAATTGTAATTTCACTGAAAATGAAGTGTTTCAGAATACACAATCTGGAATTAAGCTTGGTGTTGCCCCTTTTTGTAATATTATTAATAATACAATCTCACATAATTCAGTATATGGCCTTTTTTTGGAACAATCGCCCAATTGCTCAATTATAGACAACGTAATTTCAAATAACAATCTTGATGCCATTCATTTAGAAAAATCACCCAATTGCACCGTAAGTGAAAATTCTGTATTTGGAAACTCTGGTGATGGTTTCGAAATTCTGGAATCTGCTAATTGCACTATTGTTGGAAATATTGTTTCCGACAACTATTTCTTCGGAATTCGTCTTTATCTCTCTCCAAATTGCTCGGTGATCGATAATACGGTTTTGTTAAATTTAAAAGATGGGCTCTTTCTTGGCAATTCCTCTTTTAGTACCGTGATTGGGAATTCTTTTGAGAATAATTCAAATAGTGGCATAAAATTGTTTTATTCCTCTAGATGTATTGTGGACAATAATGTGATGAAACACAATACTATTGATGGAATTAGCCTAACTTCGGAATACCTCATTAGAGTGTCAAATAATAATATCAGTTTCAATTTGGGTATGGGAATTCTTTTAGCGGGTAATTGGGATTGTAATATTACGGGAAATAATATATTACATAATGATTATGGTGGTATCATGATTATGGCTTCTCAAAACAGTATCTCTAAGAATTTGGTTGCTAAAAATAAAAATTGGGGTATGTTTCTGAGTGAAACATCCTCCAATAATATGGTATTTCAGAATCATCTTCTTAAAAATGAGCAAAATTTCATATTTGATGAGGGGAGTGGGAATAATATTCATGATAACATTTTTACTCCAAATTTGGTCAGTGAATTTACCTGTTCCAAGCAATCTGTCAATACTGGAGAAACCGTGTATTTTACCGATATTTCGAGTGGAGGAATATCACCGTTGATCTATTCGTGGAATTTTGGCGATGGAACAACCTCGAATCTCCAAAATCCGTCCCATTCTTATAGTGCAACTGGATTATTCCTTGTTACCTTAACTGTGACAGATGATGACGGTGATATAGCGAGTTTTCAATTGAATGTCGAAGTTTTATCTGATTCGTACCCTCCCATGAATACCACTACTTCTACGGTATCTGAAACGACTTCCGAAGTCACATCTACGGATTCTACATCCTCTTCAGATAATCCTTTTGGCTCAACTATTCCAGGATTCTCTGGAGCGTTGATCCTTCTATTTTCAAGTGTAATTATAGTTATAATATGGAAACGAAAACTCTCTCATTTCTAATTTTTTTTATTCTTAATATTTATTCTTGATTTGAATTGATTGTGTATAAAATTGACGAAATTTCATAAAAAAATTGTATTCTACTAACTAAATCGTTGTTTAATTGAAATTTTATTGATATTAGTAAAGACAAAACACAATTGTCTGCAATAATTGCTCAGTTTATCAAGAAACTCCAATCAAACTGGATTTCTTCTTTTTCATATAATTGCAAATGAAACTGAAAACGAGTTCATGAAAATAAGTTCTTATATCATTATTAACTAAAATGAAACTGCAAAAGCTTTATATATTTGATGTGTATTATTTTTTTCAACTACATATTAAGTGATCATAATGAATACACCCATCAATACTGACGATTCAAAACTTACCTCGGTTCGAAAATTTTGGTTAATGTGGAGCGGGCAATTACTTTCCATTTTAGGTAGTGAAATTGTAGCTTTTGCTGTTATCTGGTGGATTACCGGATTGAATACGAATACACAAATGGTTACTCTCTCATATTTGCTATTACTGCTTCCGCAGATTCTATTAAGCCCCCTCGCGGGATTTTTTACCGATCGTTTTAATCGCAAAATTATCATGATAATTGCTGATGTTTTTCAAGCTATCGTCACAGTTCTGATGATAGTTTTAATGCACTTTGGAGGCATTGGCATACTTGGAATTATCATTCTCAATGCAGTTCGATCAATTGGCGGCGTTTTTCATCGAAATGCCCTTCAAGCTTCCACCACACAAATCGTTCCCAAAAATAAACTCAGTCAAATCAATAGTCTCAAATTTTTAACGGAATTTGGAGTGAAAATCATCGGATCTTTACTGGCTGCATTGATAGTAGAACTTTGGACATTACAAAATATTATGTGGATCGATGTTGCCACCTGGTTCGTTGCCACAATATTTTTGTTTGGTATTAAGATCCCCACTCTAGTACGGGAAGTCAAAGTTGAACCTGACAAAAAAACGCATCGGTTGAAAACATTCACAGATGATTATAAAGAAAGCTTTCAAATTATTCGTCAGACTCCCGTGCTTTTCTCCTTAATGATAATTTCCCTATTTACGAATGTAGCGCTTCAACCTATCAATGTATTACTTCTCCTGTTTATCCGAAACGATCATGGAGGTTCTGCTATGATATTTTCTATTATCGGGATTGTTTCACAAATTGGGATGCTTTGTGGTGCCTTGGTAATGAGTGCAAAGAAAGAGTGGAAGAAAGGTGGTTTTTGGATGATTGGGGGATGTGTTGTAATTTTCTTTGGTATCGTGTTGCTGAAAATAATTCCCCTTGGCACCTTTTGGTTAATGTCTGTGAACTTCTTTGTAATGTTTTTCTTCCTTCCAATTATAAATACTATTTATCTCACGTATCTGCAACGGTCCACTCCAAAAGAAGCTCATGGGCGAGTTATATCCATTGATTCAACCATAAGTGCGATTGGTGCCCCGATTGGAGTGTTACTTTCAGGTTATTTTGGTGATTTAATTGGTATTTCATCCACTTACTTAGGGGCTGGAGTGCTCGGTCTAATTGTGATCTTTCTCAGTAGCATCTTCGGACAAGTTCACACCATTAAAATTGTGAATCAACCAGAAGAAGTGCATTCGCAGGAAGTAACAAATCCTCCAACCACTAACACTACCAACACCGCGGTTTAAGAAACGAATAAATACTGACTACAATTCAGATATCATGACTGCATAATTTGAATATTTCTGGTACTTGTGTTAAATATATGCTCGATCGGTATCAAAACGAAGTGAATAGGGGATTTGGGTAATCCATTTTTTTATTTTTTCTCAAATAAATATCGAAACATTTCTTTGCATTTTTTATGAGATTCTTACCTCACTTAGAGCACGATGTTAAATGCTGAAGGTTTTTCTATAAAATTTATATAGACTGTAATTTCATTTTATTCTTATACCCAAAGGAGACTCAAAATATGTGGTTACAATTCAAGAAGGACAAAATCGTGGTATTTATGCTGATAGGAGTTACAATAGGATCTTTTTTTTTCCTACCTGTGAACGCCGCTTCATCGAATGCTCAATATATGGAGCTAATTAATAACAGCTTAGATATGAATGAAGCAGAAAGAAATTTACTCGAAAAAAATCAATTTGTTGTATTAAATAAACTCGCGACTGATGATATTTTAGATGCCTTTATTTATTATTGGGAAGAAGACCTTCCAATCATGATCACCAGTGATATGATGCTTCATATCTGGCATTTGTTATTTGATGAACGCTTGGAAGATTTAGAAGAACAATTCTTCTTTGAAAGTTTAAGCAAAATGATTTTGAATATGCATGATCTAATGAGTGAAAGTTTTTCAAAAACAGAATTTCCCGTTACAGCAAGTCTCGCCATTCAAGATGTACGAATCTATTTGACTACAGCTTTGAAAATAATTGGGGAAGATTATTCTTCTCAACTTCCAGAAGTAGAGTCTGCAGCGGAGAAGATCTATGATTTGATCATGGGGAATACTCCTTATGCCCAAGTTATTTCTTCCTTATCCTCTGACTACGAATGTAGATTTATTGATGATTACAGTCAATATATGCCCCGAGGCCATTATACACATTCAGAGACCCTAAAAAAATACTTTCGATTATTCAAGTGGTTGGCCCGAATTCCATTCTATTTTGATGAGTATAATACAAAATCCTTATTAAAACGAGAAGAAGAAGATATGTTTCATTCTGCCCTAATTCTTTCTTGGTTAGTTGAAAATAGTGAAATTACTTACAGTAAATATTACCAGCAAAGTTCTACCCTAGATAGCTTAGGTATCTATACAACCTTTAATCAGTTTTTAGATAAAGTGGTGGGAAAATCCTATTCTGTGACTATTCCTGATCTACTTGGCGAAACACAGAACTGGATGACTCTAGATCAAAACAACATTACCGATGTTTCTACCGGTTCTCTTGAAACTATACGCCAAGCAATTCTATCTAATCAATCTATTACTCATCCCTTGGGGACTGGCCTAATTGCAAAAGCGATGGAATCCTTTAATATGGACCCAAAAACGTTTCATTTTATTGGAGAACGATTACAAATGGATACCTATCTTCTCAACCAAATGGTAAATCCCTATATACAAGGGAAAGCCTTTCCTTCGGGATTAGAATTTGCAGCCATCGTAATGGATTCAGATCATGCCCTTAATCGATTAGATTCTCCCTATCAAGATAAATTGTTAGATTTGAGAGAAGCGAAGGAAAATTGGACTGAATCCTCTAACGCTTCCATTACTATGCGGTGGTATGACTCTTTGCAAGAAATCGCCTCGCCCGAACCCAAAATGGCGAACACGTCCAATATTGTAATTCCTCAGTTTATGGCTAGTCCCATATGGCAAGATAAACAAATGACCACCATCTTAGGTTCTTGGGCGCAACTAAAGCATGATATGATCCTGTATATTCAACAAGGTTCTGGAGGGATTATGTGCTCTACTCCCGCGGGGTATGTGGAACCTTACCCCGAATTTTATCAAAAATTGGCCAGAATGGTTTCCGAATATAGCGCTTGGATAAACTTTGTGGAAAATTCTATTCCAATTCAATATTCCGAAACTGACGAAGGGGCTTCCCAATTGATAGATGCATTGATTATGTTGTCTTCCATTGCGCAAAATGAGTTGGAACAACGGAGTTTGTCTGCCGAACAGCAGGAATTTCTCCAATCGGTGTTCTTCAGAACCTTTGATTTCTATAGTGGCTATACTGCCCATGGGTGGTTAACGGATTTATTAGCCAATATCGATTATGGGTATAACGCACTAAGTAAAGAACCTAACAGTCACGTGTCGTTGATTGCTGATATTCACACTGATACTGCTACCCAGAAAGTTTTAGAAATTGCCACGGGGTTATTTGAGCATATTGTTGCTATTGTCCCTGGTTGGGACGGAGGAACTATGGCTGTTGTGGGACCCGTCTTTTCCTATTATGAATTTCAAGTAGGTATTGATTCACGAATGACGGATGAGATGTGGCGTGGGATCGTGTATGACAAACTTCGAGGGTTCGATTTTCGAGGTCCCTGGGCGAAAAACTATATGGCTTCAACTAGCATGCCTGATTCGATTTTATTTGATTCGGAATTCGGGGATCTAGGATTTGAAGCTCCCAGTTGGTACAAAACTTCCGCGAGTTTAGTCGTTTCTAACAATTATCCAACATTGACCATTGGCTTAACCTATAATTCTCCCTTCCCAATTGACAACCTTGATTTTCAATTTCACACAGGAAATATCTTCTATTCCCACTTAAATCAAATAATTGTGTTCGTCCTTACCGTGGGTTTTGGATTAGCCTACTTTGAATTGCGCCATCGAAAGAAGGTCCTGAATCCTGCATCCAACAAGGTTAATTATGTTATCAATTTTGCCGAAGAAGATTATTTCTTAAGAAGAACATTGACTCCGGAACAAATAGCTCTCCGAAAACCGTCAAATGCAACCATAATCCTCAGTTTCCTTATTCCTGTCTTAGGTTGGTGTTTTGCCTTTTTGTTTGCCATTCTACAAAGACCTCAAAGTGGAAAAAATTGTCTCAAATGGGGTTTTTGGGGATTGGGGGTCTGGCTCGCAACCCTAATTATTGTTCTTGGGCTTTCTTTCACCCTTGGCTTCATTGGAATTACTGCCTCCCCCTTTATCTTAATTGGCTTGCATGTTGTTGGCATCAAAACCGCCAAAAAGAAAGATATCATTTGGGATTAAGTAAACCGATCTTTCCATTAAATATGGTTTTTCCGATCTTTTTTTTATTCAATTTTTAACTCTTATTTGGAAAACAATCATGATTTCTTAAATCACTATCCTGTCGCGTTTAAATTTCAGCCGTAGGAACAATTCAAATAGGCTCTTTAGATGAGGTTGACTTGTGGGTAAGAAATATTTTTTTTCAATCTTCAGATGTCTTGAATATTTTGACCAAATTTACTGTTTCTTACGTAACCATATTTTTGGAATAAATCTACCTACTTTTTTACTATAATCAATGTATTCTTGACCAAACTCTTCCATTAAATAGATTTCCTCTGATTTCGTAAAATAATAGTACGCCCAAATTCCTGGAAGTAGTAAAAGAAACTATAAATTCAAGGTGATGAAGGGAAAACTTACAAAAAATAATATATACATTAAATATTCTGGATGTCGAACGATTCGATGCCCATATTTCGTAGATAGGCGAGGTTTACGATTACTCAAATAACTTCCGCGTCCTATTCTTCCTAAGGCTGCGATGTTCATCGATCGATAATCTATTCCATTAATCGAAATGTCAGACCTACTCTAAATTCTGTTATATCTAAATATGAAATGATGTATGTTACTTAATTTTTTATATCCAAATATCGTAAATGGAGAATTTCCATGTAAATTGGGCAAAATTCCCTTTTTTGTAACTTCTCAATATTAGAATTTTTCAATAATAGAAAAAAGGAAATTATTGGGCTATTTTGGGATGGGATGAATGTGTTTGAAGTAATAAACTATCATTATCGTACAGATTGCAGTTATCCCTATAAAAATATACCATGTTATGTTGAAAGTCGCTTGATTCATTGTATATTCAAAAATGCCCATACATATAACCGCTAATCCTAAGGTAATCCCTTTGATTAAAATCACCCCACTTAAAAATATTCCAATTATATTTCGTTTTAAAACTTTAATCGCAGAAGAGATGATTAATGGTAAAAGAAAACACAAATCCATTGCAATTATCGTTTTTTGATCTTCCATGTCAATCGCTGGAAAATAATTCAAAATCAAACTATTTAGTATCTCTTGCATCCACAAGAAGTAGAACGTCAACGCAATTAAGATTTGGTACCATCCGAGCATTTTGAATGGCATATTTGGATCTATATTCGATTTTAATTTTTCAAAATCGAGATTGTAGCAGAATTTTAATAGGGAGTAGAAACTAATTGCAACAATTTGGGTGTACAATAGAAAGAACATGTTATAATTTCCCATGAAGATGTATAACAAATATGAATAAACTAAATATAATTGACATCCTATAACAATAATTGTCCCATGAATTGACCCACCCTTGGATTTAACCAATCCAAGGATAAACAATGGAATCACAAAAAAGGCTGTGACCCAATCTTGTCCTATTGCTTGAGCAATAATAGAATCAGAATCTGAATATAAATCAGAAAGGAACAATCCTCCAAGAGAAGCAAAAAGTGTCAATATTGCAAGCAAAATCTGCAAAAAATACCATTTCTTCATACGTTGCATATGTTTAAGCATAAATGAATGACTGGTGGAGGGTTAATAAATAAAATTTCGGTCATATCCAATACTTTTGGTTTGAGCAATAATTACGGGATGTTATGAAATACTAAATCTAATTTGATATTTTTTGTGCTTTATCCCAAAAAAAAACCCAAATTTGCTCCAAAAATTTTATTCCTTGGGGATCTTGAATATAGAAACATTTTGACACATCTGGATTGTTTTCACTTTCTCTTGGGAAAGCGATAATACCGATTTCCAAATCGCATAGTGCCATAGTTATTGGTACGGATGGCAATAATCCAATTTTAAATGATTTCAAACTAGGATCCTCCTGATTTTCCGTTGTATTCATACTTTCAGGGACGATTACTGAAATTTCTGCCTCAGTATTTAGAAAAGGATATCCTGAATCCACAATGATACGTAATTTTTTTATAGGTAATTCCATGAATTCTTTTATTTTGTGCATCACATTCCCTGTTCCAGAAATAATTTCGGCATTTTGCAAAACAGAGATTTGACTCTGTAGTGAAAGAGGAATATCTGCAATTGAATGATCAGTAAAATAATCTGAATTTATTGAAAGAAATACAAAATTATCTAAAGAATTCATTATTGCTTTTCCAAAGGCTGTTATTTGATAGTATCTTCCTGTTTCTCTTTCTTTTCGTATTAAAGATTGTTCTCCCAATCGACTTAGGTGTCTTGATATTTCCGAATTAGATACTAGCCCAATTTTTGTAGCTAGCTTGGATAGATTCTGATCTTCTTCATTTAAAATTTGTAAAATCTGAATTCTAATGGGGTTCATAACCTCTAGAAGAATTTTCTCCAAATTAATCAATTTCGGGAGCATATCCTTACATTTATTTTTTGTATAATAAAGAGATTTCCATTAAAAAATTTATATTAAAGGGTGTGAACTATATCTCTCATTTTTGTTGGATTGTTATGATGGAGATGGAAATGCCTAATCCACTTCAAGCGCCCGATATTGCTCAATGGAATGACAAATTTTTTACTTTTCCCCAAGATCGGGTTTTTAACTTTGACATCATCGCTTGTAGATGAGATAAACTTTTGCAGAAGGATTGGATCATCTTGCCCATCTTTTAATCCGCAATTTTCTCCTGTTTATCGATCCTAATGTCCCTTGGGAGAATATTTCAAGTGATTTGTTCTCAAATTATCTGACATTTCAAACGGTCAAGTGCATTATTTTTTAAAAATACCTTGGAAATTAATGAATAAAAAAAGAATTATATCATTCCAATCCGAATTAGAAATCCAAATATTGCTATGGATATTTTTAAAATCAACCGCTGACCCTTTGAGAGATCCGTTTTGACAAAGTATTCTTTCGTAGAATAATATTCAAAATCAGCGGGAGAGTCTTTTCCAGTTTCTTTGGTCATTGCTTTAAAGACCGAAAACCAAATCAGGTAGCCAAACGGAGGATTATGAATAAAAGGTTTTTTCATTTTTTTTATAAATTTTCTTGCCTCATTTTGTAATTTCTTTGCTTGCTTTTTTCTTTTCTTATCATTCATACCGGGAGAGTTCGTGACTGCAAATTTACTAATGATTTTCCCCCCTGAGACCATTGGCGCAAGAGCCTTCAATGCTCCTTTAATCCCTTGATAACTCCCACTCGTAATCAGAATCATGAACCGTTGATTGAAATAGCGAGGTCTGTGCATTAAATATGAAAACCGGTCGATAAAATTTTTCATTCGCCAATTTACATTCATCGTGTGATTGGGGCTGGCCAGTATCACTCCATCGGCGGCTTCAATTTTACTGATTATCATATCCCTATCATCCTTCAAAGGACAAGAATCTTCTCCCTCTGTTAAGCAGAGATGACACCCAATGCATCCTTTTAGATCGACCTTATGCAAAAACAGATATTCGTATTCGCAATCATACCTCTTTTTATGCATGCTTTCAATGGTTTTTATGGCCTGATACGTATTCTTTTTTCGGGGACTGCTAATTATAGCCAATATTTTCATATTAAAATTAATACATCTTTCTATTATAAATAAATTGAGTCCGATTTTTACTGTGTGCCTTTTTTCCGAGTCATGGTGAAAAAAGAATCGACTTAATGAACAATGGGTTAATAGAATTAAGAGAATCGAAGAAAAAATGGAGTGCATCTTCTAATGATTCAATTACCATGTAATGGTGTGATTCTTTACAGAAATTGCTCCCTATGTTTTGATGGGTTTTATTCTAAATTCCAGAATTTTATCGCATTTCGTAAATACTTTAAAGCCTCCTCTTCAAAAGGTGGAATTGAACGTAACAATCCGCTACCCTTTTTTCTATCACTATTTGAAAATGATCCCCTCAAAGAAAAAGGAAAAATTTGAGTGAATTTTTGTAGGATATCTGCCACTTGTTGATATTCTTTAGCCGCAAGATGTAGATATTCGGCTTGGGGTTTACCAGAATACCGATCACTCATACTTTGCAAATATTTACTTAATCCCGCTTTTTGTTCACATAAACACGCCCCTACATAGCTATTTCCATGATAATCACTCTCGGTATGGCTTAATGATTCTAAATTTTGTGCCCATTCTGAATATGCTTGTATACCATTGGTGTATCCTTCTGTTGCTGGAGTTTCTGTATTAAACTTAAGGCCTAACTTTAAGCTGCTTAAATCCCATTCCTCCTTATATTTTTCTTGTCCAAAGTGTTCTTGAATTTCAAGAGAATATCCCCATAAACCACCTGGTGCCTGAAGGTGTTCAAAAAAAACAGGATCATCTTCCATATTGATTAAGTGGCGAAATGTACTACAAATATATTGGTTATTCTGGATTCCATTGATGATTCCAAATTCCGGAATTGGAATTCCCCATGCAATAATGGGATTTTTTGTAGTTTTCAATTGATCGATTACCCAGTTTTTAAATTTTAAGGCTCGCAAATGATCCTTTGGGGATAATTGTTCATTCGAAGGATAACTAACAAGATCCAAATAGTGCTGGATATGAATTCCTAATGATTCAACTTGCTTATTCATAGATTCCCAAATGTATTTGCTTAATGCGGTTGGACCAGATGGGCATAAGAGATTATTCGCCACATTTGTTATAAAAAAATAACCTGTCATTCCTCCCAGTTCATATAATTCCCATTTTCCGTTATGGGACTTCAAAACTCCCAGAAAGGCTCCTAAAAATGATAACCAGCTTTGGTGATAAATTGCAGGGTTTGAAACGTGAAAGGAAAAGAATTCACCCGCTTTTTGATATTTAGGTTTATATAATTGCTGAATTTCTCTCGCTTTATTTAATTCTTTTACTTTAATTTTATTATAGTAATCTAAAAATATTTTTAGAAAAAGTTTCCCATTTTCTGTAGAAATATAATGTCCTCGTTCTGGTTTTCGAATCAACTTTGCATCGAGTAGATGCTTTAAATGATTTGAAAGGGCGGTCCGTCCAATAATCAATTTTTGCTCCAAATATTGGAATGATCTCGCTTTGGAATAAAGAAAAATCATGATTTTATAGCGAAATGGGTGTGAAATGGCTTTACTTAAAGGAATTATGAATTCTTCACCATCAAATAGTCGTTTTTGCATTTCTCCTAATGCATCACAGGAATCCATATTATTGGAAGTGAACGAAAATATTTAAAAAAATTGAATATTATTCATGAAAATTAGGTAAAATTTATACGCCTAAATATGATGAATATAAAAAAAATCATATTTTTGATTTATATAGAGTGATTCTTTTTCATGATTTATACAGTTAATCTGCAATCATTGAACTTCCAAGAATTGAGGCTGATTAACTTGATTATATAATAAGTATGGATAAAAATGAGTGAATAATATGTTTGAAATTGAATTAATTGGAAATTGGTATGAAATGGGTAAGCAATATGGGATGATTATGAAACATTCTCCTTTCCAAGCACCCATCTATGATGAAAATATGATGCATCGTTATGAATTTGCAGAAAAATGTGAGCAACAAGTCAAAAATTATGCGCCTGATTTGATAGAATTCTTAAAAGGATTTGCAGAAGGGGGATCTTATGATTATGATATGATTAAAGTCCTACCTCTGGTATTAAATTATGGTTGGGAACCCCCAAAACCCTCTTGTACAATCTCTTATATTTCTTCTGAGTATTCCGCTACCGGCCACCCGTTTATGTTAAGAAATTATGATTGGGATTATTCGTCAGAAAAAATTATGGCAAAAATGATACTATCACCTACCAATGGGAATAAATCTATTTCCTTTACAGATCTTTGGGGCGGTGCCTATGGAGGGATTAATCAAAAGGGATTACTGATTGGTATCACGGCTGCCGCGACTTATGATGGGGAATGGATACCAGGAGTCATGATGAACCTACTAGTCCAATGGGTTCTTACCCATTACAGTACAGCACAAGAAGCGGCAAATTATATAAAATCTGTCCCCCATACCGGAGCATTTCATTACTTTGTTGTAGATCAAGATCGAAATATTGCTCGAATTCTTGGAACACCTGATGGAGTCGTGGTTGATCTATTCAACGATGAAAATGTGATTCAAACTAATCATATCATTGTTGATAGTATGATTGATCGTCAGGATGAATCAAGAATGCCCGTTTCAAGCCCAATTCGGTTTGAAAATGTTCAGAAATGGTTAGCAAAACAGAAAGGTAAAATTAATTCGGTCAAAATTAAAGAATTTTGCTCTCTTAGCCATAGTAAGGGGGGGATTCATGAAGATGGAGATTTTATGGGCATAAAATTCGGCACTATCTGGTCGTGGTTTTATGATTTCCAAGAACATGCCTTTTACCTAAGCCCTGGAAACCCTCTTCATCATGAATATCAGAAGATATCATTTTAGAACGAAGTCTTTACCTTTTTTAATTTAATTTTTCTACTTGGTTTTCATTTCTAATCAAATTGTAAAGAGAACCGATTAATCCACAAATTGATCAATTGGATAACCCTAAAACCATGCTATTTTTATTATTTTTAAAAAATTTTATAGGTTGAAACCCGCTAAGGGATTGAATTATCATGAAAGAATGTATATATTATACACAAATCAAATTGTTTCATGTACTTATTCTACAATGTCTTTATATTCCAGATATACGATTGAAATTATTGAGAACATCTGATGTTTTCTAAATCGAAAGATAAAAGATTTGATTATTAAATAAGTGATTATTCGAATGACCTTTCAAAATGAATCTTACTTAGTATATCGTGCAAATATTAGCACTAATCCCGTTTTTCAATATATTCAACGTATTTTTCCAAAAAAAAAAGTTTTATATTTTGATGCTCTAATTCATCAAATTGCTAGACATTTTTGTTATCATTTATCCTATGTTCGGAACTTACTTGAAAAATATATTCGAGCAGGTTATCTATTTATGCAAGATAATAAAATCTCCCTAAATGTATTATCTAATTCCATCAGACTAAAAATTATGAAATTATTATCTATATATCCTGGTTTACATCTGAATTTTTTACGAAAAAAAATTGATGTTGGACCAAACCAACTGCTATGGCATTTAAACGTTTTGAAGGATTCCAAATTAATTAAAGAACAAAAGTTTAACCAATTTTATGTATATTTCAAACCTGATACTTCATTTAAATTAGTTCAAGCTAGTGTATTGTATTTAAAATCGACAACTCGGTTCATATTGGAGATTTTAACAGAATATCACACCTTAGATCAAAAATTGATTTCCCAATATACTAAAATGGCTCGAAGTACTACACTGTATAATTTACGAATACTTGAGGATACTGGAATTGTTAGAAAGAAGCAAAAAAAACGTTCTCTTTTCTACTCTATTAATGAGAGTTTCAGATCCATAATTCATTCAATTGCTTTGAATTATGAATATCTGCAAAAGTACTAATAAATATTCTGGAAAGCATTCCAAATGGGACATAACAATATCAATGTCACTTGGATCTAAAATAACTGATTGACTATTTTCATTTTTTTTGGTTTGCATATAACAATCAATTTCTTTTTTTTACCTTTTTAACTACGAGATGAAATTTCATTGCATGAATGGAGAATTCATGCATATTTTGTGAGTTTTGTATTCTCCTTCTAATTTCGAACTACTTTTCATAGAAGATGCGATCTATATCCATATATTAAATTCAAAAGCTTTCTTATCTCAGTTGGAAAGAAGGTCACGAACTAATAATCGGATAATTGCCAAAATTTGAAAAAATTCGTTGATAACCAAATTAGTTTTTATTCTAATTAGTAGTTAAGCTGGAAAGTTGTCCCAAGCTAATAAGAATAAAAAAAATCAAAAAATATGTACTAAATTAACCTTTTGATCCGATGAGTAACTTATCTATGCTCCATCCTTGATATTTGTATCCGCCCCAGTAGATCTCAAATGTTAAACTGGTATATTTTCCATTTAAATTGATATCATCAGGAGTGAAATAGTATGTCCCAGATCCTACAATTCGTTCAAATATAATTGCACCATTTGCCCTAATTCTGAAATACCGGCTATAACTATCAGCTCTTTGTGATATCGCAACAAATACTTGGGTAATAGGAGTTCCTAAATTGAAGTTTATTCTGGCATAACTTGTTTTCGGAAAATATTGGACTCCATTTCGAAAATATCCATATCGATATGTTGTACCTTTAGTGTCATAATCTACTACCTCTAAATCGAAAACATGGGGAACAGAAACTCCAGACACAAATCGCCTTCGATTAATCGTAAAAGATCCTGCAAACGAATTTCCAGGTGTGATATAGTTCTGTGATGTCGTGAAGAAATTAATGTCCTCATAATGCACATTTCCTTGAGTACTTTCCGTGTACTTACCATGATATTTAACAATTGGAACTTGATTGCCTCCAGGATTTCTTATTTCATAACTTACCCAAATTTTATCATCCCAATAATTTGAATGAATTCGGTAGTAAAATTCTTGATAAGCAAAACTCGATCCTAATTTGTCTATGATAGGATAAGAATTGTCTATAAAATTATCTAACATTTCTTCTAAGTTATGAAAGAATGCCTTCCAAGGCTTACTCAAGAATGAAGGGAGTCTTAAATAGTTTTCATCGTTATTTATGTTTTCAACGATATTTTTAACACTTAATGCTTTTGCTTTAACATTGTCGAAGTTGTTGTTTAGTGCATCAACAAATTCCCTCATTTTGCTCATTAAACCTGAAGTACCTTTAAGATGTTTTAATACATAATCATTTTCTAATCTTCCTGGAGAAGTTGTGCTCCCAAGTTCAGTTTCTAATGATTCTAGCATTATTATATCTAACATTCCTGCATAAATGAGATTTACATAATCTCTCTTGATTGCCTGTGATACTACAACTTTACCAATTTTGGCGACAATATCATCAGGTAAAATTGATAATAAGGCATCAACATCTGTTTCCACACTTTGACTGTTGAACAAATTATCTTTTGCATCTTCATATTTTGATGTAGTTGAATAATCAGTAACTTTAGTGAAGCTTGCTGATATAAGTGCCGTGGATATTGAAAATATTGCTGAACCTGGGATACCTAATGTCGCTGCTCCAAATAATCCTGTAAAAATTAATCCAACTGCTTGCAAACTTGCAACATTGACATCATGCAAAAGTGAAAATTCATTTAAAATGGGATAATATGTATTTTCTATGGAATAGCTCAATTGTTCAAACATTTTCAACCAACAAATATAATAGAAATTTTTTTCAATTCCATTCATTGTTGTTGAAGAAAGACCCAAAGACTCCTTTGGATTATTTATTCTTTCAAAATATTCATAACCCAATTCTTCTATCTGCTCTATTGCAAAGTTGAATAATTTTTCACCTATCAGATCATTTTTTCCTCTCATAAAATCGCTAAGGAAGAATAGTGAATCTATATATGCTATCTCAATATCAACTTCTTCTTCATAACTGAGAATTTTCTTATCTGGAATCATTCCAATTTTACTCGAAAAACATTGCATCAATATATTATATTGAGTATTATCATTTTTAAGCAAATTTGATAATTTATTCCATTCTATCACTTCGTTATTTATCTGGAATCCTTCTTCTATTCCATGAAAAACAAATATTTTGATACTATCATCTGTTTTAGTCATACGATTCAAATCAGCAAAAGTACTGATTTCAAACCATGTCATTTGTAAATCGGGAGTAAAATTGATCTGCTCATACCTCTTAACTGTATCTGCAATATTATCATCTTTCGGATCATAATATATAGAGATTTTAACGTTTTCTCTACTTTCATTTGTGCAGTTACTATCGAATGCCAGAGCCTGCTCAATACCTGTAGAAGAGACCAGGACAAGCATAAAAATTATTGATACCTGCACTTTTCGTATATTTTTCATTTTTCATACCTTGTTTATATCATCAAAAAAAAATCCATCAAATGGATATAATTTGATCGTATCAAAAATAGGCTATAAATAACATTGGTATGGATTTCGTCACTCGCCAATCACTTATTGATTGAATAATTAATCCAGATCCAATTATAATCGCTCCAAGGAATAATAACATAAACACCATTATATCCCCGTTTAAGGGAAAGCACAAAATCGGACAACTTGAGGTTTTCAGCAAAAAAAGTACTTCATTTAATTCAATTCTTGTGGGGCTCGTGTATCTAAAATTACCAACTATGTTAAATTTAAATAAATTGATTCTATATTTTCCCTTGGATCAAAAATCTATATTAAAAAATACCGAAATGGCTCGAATCACCACACTATATAATTTAGAGGTTTTAGAAGACATCAATATTGTTCAAAAAGAAAAAGTGAGTTATTCAATAATCTATTCCAATAAACGAGCTATCAAAACTTCTTTATATTCTGTTGTTTCCAATTCTGAAATACTTTTTATTCAATGAACTGAATCTAAATCGGGTCGAAGGATTGGTGAATCTGAAAAATATGCCCTCACAAAAGTTTTTACGTCGGTTAGGTTTTCAAATGGAAGGAGTTCTCCGTGATTATGAGTGTGAAAAGGGCAATTTAGGGGATCTTCAGATGAATTCTCTCTTGAAAAGAGAATGGCAAAAAAAGTAAAATTTTTAGCAGTCAAAGAAAATAAACATCCATTTAGTGAAAGAAAAAAGAATCCAAAATCATATTGTATTTTTCATTTTTTCGAACGTTTATATATTATGTATTCATCCATATATATTATGACACAAAAGGAGGAATATGCCTTTATAAAAGGAGACAGAATTAATCTTGTCCCCCTCAATTTTGATCATTTGGCTCTATACGATAAGTGGGGAAATGATGAGGATTTTCGTCGTTATTGTCGTTTTTTCTTTCCGCGATCCACAGAAGAAGTCAAAAATTGGTTTACTGCCTCAGTGAAATCAACGAATTATTACTCTTTTGAGGTATGGCATAAAGAAGATAAAAAACCGATTGGGACTTGTAATCTACACTGTATATCATGGATAAATCGTACAGCAGAGCTTGGAACTTTTATTGGAGAACAAGACTATTGGGGGAAAGGTTTAGGCACTGAAATGATAATTTTACTAACTAAATATGCTTTTCAAGAATTAAATTTGCGGAAATTGAAAGCTGGAATCTTTTCTCCCAATCTTGGATCTCAAAAAGCTTTTAAAAAAGCCGGTTATCATGTAGAAGCAACGTTGAAAAAAGAAGTGTATGTTGATGGTGAGTATGTCGATATATACAATCACGTTAAATATAATGAGTAATCATATTTTCACTTTTTTTTCATTTGCTCTGATATCTTGATAAACAAGAATCATACTTACTCAATTAAGAGTCAAATTTTCTTTACAATTTCAATTGAATAATTATTTCATCCACAGTTTCTAAAACCGATTTGTTAGTGGAATCAATTTTCAGATAGGCAGGAGAAATTAAACCAGGTTCATGATCTGAATTAATTTGATACTTCTCATAAACATGTAAATGTTTTTCGGATTGCTTCACATCGCGTATAGATACTTTTTCTTGCAAGCGCAGTGGGTTTTTATTCCGCTGCTTTCTCACTTCTAGGGTAGCATATACTTCAACTTGAAAAATGTCCGCTCCTTGTTTCCGAAATATGTCAAGCGTTTTTTCTACAAATTCATTGTCATTTTCTTTATCCAACAGTCGTAATTTAGTTAGAATAACTCCAGGGGGATTACTAAGAACAAATTCTTCACAAACTCGCCAATAAAATTCATTATCAAGTCTGTAAAATGCTTCCGAACTTCAGTCAAACAACCGATTGAGAATTTTCATAAAAGAGTGATTATGAACTTACTTGAAGTTCTTTTGAGCTACGAGTTCCATACCAACGGCCATTTTTCCAACAGCGGGAGGACCCAATATAAGTATGCATTTCATGATTGATGATTTCCAGTTTTATACTTCACCTTTACTAAAGTTTCCTCAAAGGATTACTTAAGAAATTCATAATTCGTAATCATGATCCTTAAGATTTAAAAAAAAATGTATACCATTTATGTAATTGTGTCTGAACCGACAAACACTTCTTCTTCTACTACAACTACTACTACAAGTTCAACCAATTCAAGTAATACTCAATCGAATCCTTCAAATATTCCATCAAAATCTCCCAATTTTCATGGTTTTTCGTTTCCAATAACTTTTTGTTGTTTCCTCTTAATCCCCATAATATTGTTGAATCGAAAACGAGATCCGTGTTCAAAAATATAATTCTTCAACATATGAATTATCGAGTAATTTGGAAACGAAAATAAAAATCTCTGACTGAGGATGTTCGATATTTTTTTTTGATTATTTTGGATTGATTTCTGCTACATTGTTCTTTGATTGGATTTCCGATATTGTTCTAGGTATTGTATTAGTTATCTGGATTACTTATTTTCAAAGAAATTAATGCGATAACTGTTAAATATTATGTTTATCAGAATATCATGAACTTAGAAGACAAAAATTAATGATTTTTGAGAGAAAAGTACAAAAAAAACATTTGAGAGAAAACCAATAATGAAATTGTTAGATAAATAGTAAAAGATCTTTTTACCATTCAAACCTCCTTTGGTTTCTCAAAAAGTGGTCAGTTAAGTGTGCACACTAAAAACAAGTGCGCGAAAGTGATAAAAATAAAGGTATATCGGAAAAAAGAAAAAATTGCCTACTATCCATTAGAGTGATATAAGACTTATTATCGTATAAATTGTTGAGCTTACTAACCAAGCTACAAATGCTATTCCTGCTAAAATAATTGTTACTTGGTAAATTCTTTGAAAACTCTTCTTTTCATCCCTCTTTGCATAAAATCGATCCTCCAATTCTTTCCAAAGTAAACCTATCCCAAAAGTAATTATTAGATTGAGTGGGTAAAACCATAGATAATTTAAAGGATTTGCATCAAATACATCCAATGTTGAATTATTTCCATCTGTTATTATTAAGAAAAATTGGAATATGATAGAGAAATAAAAAATTTGAGTTAAAAGAATATGATAAGTCGCTCTACTAACTTTTCGTATGAAATGGCTAAAAGATCCCTTAGGGTTTGGAGGTACAATTTTCATCAAAGTCATAAAAATAACTGCTGAATAGGGAAAGAAAAACATTTGATAATCACCCATTGGAAAAGGAATCGGGAGAACCTCCAAAAAATAGAGTATCATATAAACTACGCTAATAGGAAACAACACCCAAAGGATACGATTGTGCTTTGATGTGATATCATGATCTACGGATAGCCATAGTCCAATTCCAACTGAGCTAATCAATATAAAAAGACTATAGAGTAAGATAAAAAATAGCATCGGTGGTTCATATTCATCCATAGATCTCC
This sequence comes from Candidatus Lokiarchaeum ossiferum, assembly GCA_025839675.1. Lineage (GTDB taxonomy): Archaea > Asgardarchaeota > Lokiarchaeia > Sigyniarchaeales > Promethearchaeaceae > Lokiarchaeum > Lokiarchaeum ossiferum. Next base: position 1,308,554 of record CP104013.1, on the reverse strand, counting down.
CAATATTGTGAATGAGAATTGCTCCTAATAATACAATATGAGTTAAAAATTCTATTGCAAACGTTAAACCAAAAGTAACCTTGGGATTTTTATTGAAATTATAATATAAGATTGGAAACACTAGGATTGATCCAAACAGGACGGGTATAAACCATAACCCCGGTCCATAGAAAAAAGTAAACCCAATATAACGAAAACTTGGTAAATCATATCCCGCTGGTGAATTTACAATAACTTCTGCCTCTGTGACTATCAATCGAATTATTCCATGAAGTACATACAATAGAAGATAAGGGATCATATACCGTTTTAACTTAGATTCAAAATATGATCGAGTATAATATTCCTTCAAAGTAGCAAATTTCTTTCCTTTATATGATTTTCCCATATTAAATCCCATAATAATCATTAAAATCGGGATAGCTATTCTTTCCCAGAAGTAGGATCCATATTGACGTAAGAAAGCATGAGTGAAACTATGATCCATAATGACTAATGCAATCATAATCGCTTTCATTAAATCAATTTGGAAGAATTTCCGCTTTTCCTCTGGATTCTGGGCAAATATTTCAGTTTGTTGTAAGGAGTATTTTTCCATTTTCATTTAAGCACCTTTTTTTTTTTAAATTATCAGCATTAAAATTAAATAACTAATGTAAAAGTCAACTTTGTTTTCGGAGCCTCTCATTAGAATGATATCGAGCCCAGTTCCTATCGAATTTTTTTCATGCTTTTTTTTTTAGGAATGGTATGAAATTTGGCTAACTATTCTAAATACTTATTAGGATTCGACACTAATGTGATACTGACTTATGCAAAACAAACCGTGGATCTCGGGCCCGATTGAATTACTGTGGCACGGCTATGATCATATGGGAAAGGAGTCAGATTTTGATCAGCGGTTAGCGATGATCAGTTTTGATAATGCCGTTGAAGCCAGCTTGAATGCATTCATTCATTTTCGAGTGCCCAATGAAAAAGTCAATTGGAAGAAATATAAACGGGTGCGCAATTCGTATCCGGGTAAACTCGAATTGGTGTCGGAAATCTCCCCCCAAATTTTACCCGAAGCGACGATTAAGCAGCTAACATTCTATCACACGATTCGCAACGACATGTATCACCGCGGGAATGGTTTAACGGTTGAGACCGATAAACTATCTGCTTTTGCCTTATTGTCCAGCCGAGTTGTGCAGGAACTTCTTCAAATTCCTGTTGATACCCTCATTCAAGAAAAACGTGACCAAGAGCATGCCAAGGCGAGTTCCGGTCATCTTAAATTTACTGGTCAGTTTGAAAAAATCCTGGCGACGGGCAAACCCATTGAAGAATTTTTCCATAATGTGCAATTAAAATCGAAGGAAATCACCGAGAAAAATATCCCGGATCTGGTCAATCAATTTCAAGATTTTATGGGGTCTCTGGTGAAGAAAGATGGTCGTTCCCGTCCGAAAATTTTCAAAAAAACTCGAAGCGCCAAAAAATAAGACGGTGTCTCTCTATGCTTTTTTCTTCTCTTTTTTGGATGGATTGACTCGAATTTCTCGGAACCCATTTACCGTAATGGATTTCACTTTGCCTTGACTTTCCGCCATTTTCACCAAATTGGTAAAGGATGTAAAATTTCCCTTTCCATTGGGTTTTTCTATCGAAGCGGCCCCCCGATAATTGAATTGATCCAAACTTCGCATGTACTTATCTAAGGTTAAAAAACGACTTGGTTTGCCCTTGGAATGCAATTGGTGAATACTCTGAACCAAACATTTCACTGCTTCCGTAAATGAAATGGTTAACTTTTGCTTTCCATTTTCTTTCGAGGATTTCTGTTGTTTTTCCAGTTTCGAGAGTTCTTCGAGGGAAATAAAATCATTCGCACTTAGGAGGAGATGATCGCTCACCAAATCCGCCTTTCCAATGATAATCACACGTTTTTTGTGGGATTTTAGCCAATTAATGACCGGGATGAAATCCTTATCTCCCGTGACAATAATATACGTGCTAATGCTGGGGATTAATTGCGCGGTGTCCAGACAATCCACTGCAATTTTGACATCCACGCTATTAGTTTTGCCCATGGATACTTGAATTGGTTCAAATCCGAGACTATACATGGCTTTAAGGATTGTTTTATTGACATTGGTCCAATCGGAGTTGATTTTTTTAATCCGCAAGAATCCGATTTTTGCTGTATAGGCATCTAGGGACTCCGCTAAAGGTACTTCAATCCCCTTCACGACCACCCGGATGTTTTCATAATCCCAAATAATTTTGAGGGAAAATATAATGAAAAAATGGATGCTACTATTGGTTAGTTTAAATGTGCAAATTATTTTTAGCCCTGCGATAAACTCTTTTTGTTAGGTCCTCATAAATTTAAGCTTTTTTCTCTTTATATAAGTGATTGCCCATATTGAAATGATACTAATAATACTTATGGACTGAATTCGAAAACTTTGAATTTTCTTTTCATTATTTGATTTTGCATAAATTCTGCTAAAAAAAATATCATAATTACCACTTTGTATTTCTTGAAATGAACCATTAGTCGTTGGAAAATCATGTGATGCTGTTTCTCCTGAAATTATGACTGTACCTGAATTACACATTGCAATGCTATTACCTTCATCATATTCTGATCCACCGAGATATGTGGAATAATCTATTTGTGTTCCATTTTGGTCTAATTTTAATAGGAAGACATCTCTTCGACCATTATGTTTTCCATCAATTGCGCCTGGAGTTGTAGGAAAGTTTTTGCTCATAGTTTTTCCAGTTACATAAGAGTAACCAAAAGAATCTACACATATTGCTAATCCCGTTTCCCAATCTGATCCTCCAATTAATGTAGAATAAACTATTTGGCTTCCTTCTGGATTTAACTTGAATACATAGACATCATTCTGTCCCAAAGAATTTGAAACATATGAATCATCTGTAATAGGAAAATCTTGCCATGAATTTGTGTACCCTGTTATATATGCGCAATATTCATTATCTACCCAAATTGCATGTCCTTTTTCTTCTCCTCTCCCTCCTATTAATGTAGAATAAATTAAATCCGTGCCATCGCTATTCATTTTACAAATGAAAGCATCATATTGACCTCCATGATCCCGATTAAAAGCTCCATCTGTTGTTGGAAAAAGTGTACCTTCATAGTGGAAGGTATAACCAGTAATATATACATTTCTGAAGTCATCAATTGTTATATCTAATCCTTGATCAGTGTTAGATCCTCCTAAAAATGTTGAATATTCTAAATCGGTTCCATTATTATTTAATTTACATATGAAAGCATCCTTGTTACCATTGTGACTTTCATCATAAGCTCCATTTGTGGATGGAAAATTATAACTCTCAGTCGTACCTGTAATATATGTGCAATTATCATCATCTATGATAATACTTATGGCGTAATCATTTCTTAATCCCCCCATTTGTGTGGAGTACTCCATATCCGTGCCTTTATTATTGATTTTGCAAATAAAAATATCTGAATTACCTGAAACTTCTGGAACCTCTATTCTGGGGGGAATTATTACTGAATCATTAAGAAAAATTGATTGATTTGTTGAACCTGTTATGTAAACACATCCATAATTATCAACTGCTAAATCAGATAAATAATCTCCATCAGAACTTCCAATAAAAGTGGAATAAATCAATTTCGAACAATCATTATTAAATTTGCAGATAAATATTTCTGTAAAACTATCATGTGTTCTATTTAATGCTCCATGAGTTGTTGGGAAATCTTTACTCCTAGTTACGCCTCCAATATATATATATCCCATTTCATCTACGATCATTTTACTTGACTCCATATTGCTTCCTCCAAAATAAGTGGAAATCAGCAATCCTCCTAATTTTTCTTCATCTGTTGGAAGATCCTGTTGTTTGTTATTAGATTTACATCCTCCAATATTCTTTTTAATTATGAGTCCTCTTTTTTTTTCTAATTTTGATGAGTTTAAAAAAATAAATGTTGAATCAAAGGAAAATAAGAATAATAAGAAAAATATTGAAGAGATAATTCTGATTTGTGTTTTTTTTAACAAGATGGTTTACCTTTTGGGAATTCTAAATTATAATAATAATCTGTTTGTGAAATTTAAACTTTATATAAAATTCTTCCGCAAAATACATTTTCCTCTAATGTTCCACAAGTTAAATATCAATAAGAGCATATACATGGCCTTGATGATTGCCTTATTGATATCGGTCCAATCGGAGTAGATTTTTTTAATACGCAAGAATCCGATTTTTGCTGTATAGGCATCCAAGGCTTCTGCTAATGGAACCTTGATGCCTTTTGCGACCACCCGAATATTTTCATAATCCCAAAAAATGGCCACTTCGGTGTTTGGATCGTGAATTCGTTTCTTTTCTGGTAAATACATTTCGCTTTCTCCTTCTCTAACAAACACAAAAAAAAGGATAGAAGCAACCTTCTATCCTAAAAAAAACCCCGTTTATTTCTTTTGGGTATTTTTGGCCGCTTTACTTTGGGCTACACTTTTGAATCGTGCATCCCCCTTCGCTCCCTTCTTATCTTGAGCGGATTGGATCCGTCGAGCGGCGGCTTTATCCATTGCTTTTTTTGCCATGTCTGTGTGTTCACCTCCCTATGTAGGTCTTTTGATGTGGTATGTGATGGGCTAGCGCGGTCATTGTAAACACTGAGAACCCCTCGTCGGACGACGCGGGGTCATACTGAATTTGGATTCCAATTCGTTGCATTTCCTGCTTGAAGGCATACGAAGTGAAATGAGTTTGTAGGACCTGTCCACGATGGAATCCATGCACAATTTCCAAAACATGATCTCCACTTTGTACCGCTTCGGTTGCCCTCCAGCACACGTCTTCAATGGCTTCGGCCAAGTTATATCCATGTAAGTCGATCTGCATTTTCTCATCCTCCCATTTTTTGTGATAAGTTGATCGAATTCAAAGTTAAATTCCTCAAATTTCACGATTAAATAAACTCATTAATGGTATTTAAGAATAATTTTAACGGCTATTTAATTTTTTTTTAACGGCGATTAAAGAAATCTTTAAAGTCTTGCTGTGACCAATTATCATTAGATTCAAATGTTTAACCGCACTTTTAACTACCATTTAAATGACAAGCAACTCCATATTCTGGCTCTTTTGGAGAAAAAACCTTACCAGCAAAAAGATCTTGCTATGGCTATTGGCATTTCGGGGGCAGGTCTTCTCTATAATTTAAATAAGTTAGAAGAAGCGGATTTAATCACAAAAAAAACTTTGGCAACCGTTGGTAATGTGTCCTTGAATGAAATTGCGATTCATCCCAATGCTATACAACGGGTTCGTTCCCTCCTTGGGATCTCTAAGGATCATTATACGCTTATCACCGGATTTGGTCTGGATAGCCCTACTTTTGGCCCCTCCTATGAAATTCCCCTCAAATCTAAAGCCCTTCTCCAAAAAGAAGGCTATGTCATTTCTCGGATCGTAGCGTTTGTCACCCCCAAATCCAACCTTAAAGACGCCAAAAAATTCGAGACTTTTGATGTCGTCCATGAATATCCTTATTTAGAATATCGTAATGATGATAGTTCCATTTTTCAAAATTTGGAATCTCTCATCCAGTCAGAGCAAAAAGATTCCAATGTGATTCTCGATTTGACTCCCTTGACGAAATTACTCACCATTCGTTTGCTGGAAATCTCTGTGAAATATAAGATTCCTAGTTTTTATTTGGGCAAGACCCGCGGGGATGAAGATTTTCTATTATGGGTATTTAATTCGAAAAAATAAATCCATTTTTTCTAAAAATTATCTATTTCGGTTCAAATCATTTGGAACTATATCCATTCCAAATTATTGCTCTAAAAGCGGTGCAAATCATAATATAACGTAATTTGTACAATGTATGTAAGAATATTTGATTAGTAATTGTGTTGAGATAAGATTCATATTTATGAGTTTCAAAAATTAATTTGATTTCCATTCCTTACTATATCCTACATAGGTAATTCTGAATAGTATTATAACCACGACCCAGAAATTTTATCGAAAGTGTTTGCCAAAATTCACCATGTGTTGGAAATCTGGGATATGGGAACATGGGGGGCGACTTTATATTCATAACGCATAAAAAAAATAATCAATATGTAGAATCAATATTATTAGGTTTCGAATTTAAGTGCTTTGATAAAGACTTAATTATGAGTACTCATCTAATAAAGCATCAAATAGGTGAAAAGAAATAAATATTATAGGGGCAGTTAAAATTTTTAAAAAAATGTGTTATGTTGATGAGTTTTTGAATTATATAAATTATTATACTCATAACCTTGAAATTTTCCAAACGAAGGAAATTTTTTTTGGATATAAATTTATTTTGAATCTTTCTTGGTCAAATGTTATTAAGGAAATTGATAATGATGAAATCTTAGATTTAGAATATAATAAAAATTTCTTGAGAGGTTTCTATTCTAACAAAGTAAATTTGAATGATATCCCCGAAAATTGTGAGAGAATTCAATTTATTAAAGGATTAATTAATTTAGGAAGAAAAATAAGAAAAGCTAAATCATTTGATGAAATCAAAGAACATATCACTTTGATAAATAAGTTTATTGATGTTTTATTAGCTTATATATCTGAAAATGGATATCTATTAGATGGAGATATTAGTAAAAAAATAAAAATTATTGAATTTTACGAACTATTAGATTATTTAACCGTAGATCACAAAGAACCTAATATTTTTTTCAATAAGTTTAACCAAACTAAACTAACCGGAATTTTTATTCTCAAAATAATCTCCGGTTATCTTATTACGATCAAATTTCTTATTGATAAATTTAAAATTATTGAATATAGCGATTTAATTAAGAAAAATAATTTAGTCAATTTGATAAACACCGTTTCAATCTTAAAATCAAATTATGGGGAAATATCTAACTTTTTTATTTCAAAATCCATAGAAAACTTGTATAAAGAACATGAAATGGGAATTCCAGAAGATTTCAAAAGAAATAAGAAAAAAAATATTAAAACAATTAACTCTGGGCTGAAAATTATAACTTCTCAGATCAAGAAGTTTACTGATACAGATTTCGAATCTAATTTTTCATTTTGGAGTAGGTTCTTGTCTCCTTACGACGAACAAATTACAAACGAAAAAATAAGCAAGCAGATAATGGTAAATATGATTTGGTCCTTAATATCGTGGACTTTTAAAGGAATAAGGCAATTAATTCAAAATTACGAATCTCAGCTTTCCTATCTTTCGTTAATTGAACTAGTTAAATGGAAATGTCCAATTAAAAAAGAGATTGTTATGCCCTTTTTTTCAAAGAAACATGAAATTGAAGAAATCAATGATGGTATGTCTGAAAAACAAATATCTCATATTTTGGATCAGAAGTTATTTTGGTATAAAGTGGATGTATTGGAAGGAAATGACACATTATTCAATGGCTATTACACATGCTTATCGCTAATTAGAGGTGAGATATTTAGAAGAAAGAATCAAAATTTTGAGAATAAGCTACAAATAAAAATTTTTAAGCACGAAGATGGAACTTCAGGTGATATTTCAGTTGCAGTATTGATGGAAGGCTATGGAACTATTGGTTCTGATTTTTCAGGTTGGTTATTTTTCTTCAATGTAGCTACCTATGGTTATCATGGATTTGGACCTTCACTTTATAAAAATATCATGGATACCATTAATTCAAACCTTTTGATTATAACCCTTGATGTTATTCATCTAAAAATGGATATCTTGCTTAAATATCTTCAGGGAAAAACCAAATATTCAATTATACATTCTCAAAAAGATAAGTTAAAAAAATTAGAAATGGATATAGACAAAAGAAAGGGTTTTGCTTTCGAGGCAGTTGTATATCAATGGTATACAAATAAATATCCCAATTTTGAAATATCTTGGGGAAAAAGTATTTATGGCGAAGAAATTGATATTTATATTTTGAAAGATGAAAATGTACTTTCATGCTATGAGTGTAAATATTTTGTGCATAGTAAGGAAGAAATTATTAAACAACTAATCAAAAAGAAAAAAGCTTTGAAGAAATTATATCCACATCATGAAATTGAATGTTTCATAGTTGTTTATGAATGGATTGATCTGAATACTGAACTATACTTTGAAAAATGTGATATAAAAGTAGAGATGAATTTTAAAGAGAGAATTAAAAGGTATCCTTCCGTATTTGGTTCATTTTCTAAGTTAAAACAATATTTAGAGTAATATAATTAAAATAATGATAAATTCACTCCCTTTAGAGAACCTATTGAAGAAATTTACTGGAAAAATGCCTCAGCGCTTTATCTTGTAACATTATTTTTTGCTTATTCTATTTTGACAATTTTGGTGAGTTTACTTAACAATAGTTATAAGGATTTGTTTGTAAATTAGAATAGAAAAGGGACAGTTGAAAAGTTGTTCCTTTTTTCCTATATTCCCCAAAAATTGATTATAAAAAAAATAGAATTCCATGTTTTTTCTTACCGAGACGAAAGCTAATATATAGTCAAAATAAATTATTAAATAAAAAAATGGAAAATGTAGTTCTGTGTCTTTCTGATATTCATTTTACATCTTATAAGTCAAAAGACCCAAATGATGCAAATTTCAGCAAGAGGATGATTTGCTTAGATAAATTAATTGATCAAATTAAGACTCTTCCAGATGAATCAAAACCCGATATCTGTGTTATTGTAGGTGATATAGCTTATTATGGAAGTAATGATGATTATTTGCATTTTAAAAAAGATTGGCTTGACAAATTTCTAAGTGAATTATCTATTCCAATGGAGAATTTATTAATAACACCAGGTAATCATGATCGACTTCGAAGTAAATCACATATTATTGACTACATTGATGATAAAGATGAAGTAGAAAACGAGTTAGAAACAAACCTAGATCATTATTTTTCAGGTTTTGAAGATTACATTTCTTTTATGAGTAAAGACTTAAAAATACCAGAGTTTGAATATGGTGACAAACATGGGAAGTATCATAAGAATTACTTATTTGGTTTTAGAAAAATTGGACAGATCTATTTTATATCTTTAAATTCCTGTTGGTTTAGTAAAAATTCTTCTACAGATAAAAAAAAATTATGGCTAGGAGATTTATTTTTTTCAGTTCTCCAAAACAAAAATAGAATTGACCGAGAAGAATTACCATTTGTTGTTACTCTTTTTCATCATCCGAAACGCTGGTTTGCTGATAATAGGAAGAAAGACAACGATTTTGACAGAATTAGGAGAAAAACTCATGTTTTAATAACTGGACATGAACATGAAACCAGAGACAATGAGAATATTATCATATATCCCGATTCTGAAACTCTTCATCTCAAACTTGGTTCTACATTTTCAAAAAAAAATTATCCAAATAAATGCTGTTTGTTGAAATTCATGCGAGGCAGATCAGTAGAATATTCTTTAATAGCTTGGGATAATAATCAGGAAGAATGGGTGTATAATCATAAATTTAGAAGATGGTCGGTTCCTACTGATGATATTATTAAAAGAATTGAAATTATGGGATTGGATATTTCAACTTTAAAAAACAATTTGAAGGATGGTGCAAGAATAAATGAATGAAAAGAACAAAGAAATTTTAATCGAATTAATTAAAGAATTTCAAGACGAAAATAAAAATAAATCAACATTTCTGAAGGATAAGATTGAAGAAAATGACATCTTATTCTATCCCATCCACAATAATTTTATCAATGCCTTTGACGACCGAATTATTATCTCAGAAGCATTTAACTTCCTAAATGGAATCGAGATATTTTATTGGGATAAATTTGATACTCCAAATACCATATTGGAGAGAAAAAATAATGCCCAATATAAGATAGCATTTATATCAAAAAAAAAAATAATGGAAATAGAACATGTCACACTAAATTATAGACCACTGGATTTTGATCAGGGTCGATGCGAGTTAGAGATTGATGAAAATATAAGTTTAACTCAGAAACAGCATATTAGGACTACTTTAGCTCTAAATTTACTTTTGAATGACGAAAATTCCTTAAAATCTCGATTATATGTAATTAATAACATAAAAATTGATGAAAAACAAGAATCCTTGGAGAAAGAACAAGAAAAAATACATTTTCAAGAAACTGAGAAGTATTTAAGACATTTTGCGAAACAAAATGGATTCAAGTTTTATTCAATCAATAGTAGAATGAATATTAAACCTATATTTTTAAGAACAATTTTTCGAAAATCAGACATCGTTCTAATTTTAGATGATGCAATGGATCCTTGGTTAACTTACTTATTAGGACTCATAAAGATGCTAGATATTATTGTAATTGGATTAAAACCTCCGTTAAAATCATCAAAAAAAAATGAAAAAGAAGAAGAAAATATAACAAAATTAGTCGATATTACTTTTTATGAATATGAAGTAAAAGATGAAGAATCCTATTATTACATTGATTCCGTTTTAAATAGGATTATTCAAGAAATTATAAGTTTCCTTAGTTTCACTACACCATTTAGGTTAAAATACATAGAACAATATTTTCCTTCAACCAAATCGGGAGAATTAAAAAAAATTATTATGTTGTTTTCATTGTTTTCTAAATTTTATTTCAATGAAAATGAAAAATTTGAAAATATAGGACCGATAGTTAAAGATTTAATAAATAAGACATTATCTGATGAAGAGATCCAAAATTATTTCGATATTCTAATTAAAAATACAACTAATATCTTAAGTAAATTTGGAAATTTTTACACTATATGTTCCAATAGTATTTTAATTGATACAATTAATGAAATCAAAGAAGATTATGATTTTTTTTCAAATATCTTTAATTATTTGAATGAACAACCCAGTGATTTTTACTTAAAAGAGTTTATGTCAAAAATATGCAATACGAGTATGTTAAATCAGTCGTATTCTGGAATAATCAGTCATCTATTTTATGATGAAAATGGCCCTTTTCAAAACATCTTAATTTTGAGAGATAAAACGAAAAGTGAAATTTTTTCACAATTATCATACGTCTTTAAAGGAGAATCAATGGAGATTCTTGACGATTGGTTCCAAAGAATATCATTAGATGATTTAAATGAACTTTTTCCATTTCAAAGCAATATATACGAACCTAGAAGTCCAGAAGAACCTATTCTATGGTTTTTATCAAAAGTTGCAAAGTATGAAATTTTTTTTGAGAAATCAATGGAAATCTTAAAAAAATTTAGCATGATATATCTGGTAAATATAAAAAAATATGAAGAACATTCCTATGGATATTCAGCAAGAATTGGGTTAGATCAATTTACAGAGAATTGCCACTGTTTAATTGGAGACGTTAGGTTAGAAACAAGATGGAATTATATTAAAAATCTCAAGAATACTCAAAGTTGGCCTGAGAAATATCAAAATGCATTTATAAAATTGAAAATTCTTGCATTAAAAACATTTATGGAACTTCAATGGCATACATTTTCAAGAATGGATAATTTTTCAATTAGATTTAATCATACAAGAATCGATCCCGAAATTGAAAATTTAGAGGATTATCGAAAGAAGAATTTCTTCTATCTTATGCAGTTTTATAAAGAGATTAGTAATATGACTTATAAAGAAGAAATTTTTAGATATTTAATCAGTAATTTAATTTTTTGGACAAAATATATACCTTGGCATTCAATATCTGAATTTCTAAGTAGGGAATTCAGTAATGAATCTAAATATAGAGATATTTTTAGGGATCACATTAGAAATTTAAAAGCATATGATTCTTGGAGAAATGGTTATGATCAAACCACTCTTCAAGAAATTTTAACTTTTGATGAGCAATTAGAAGAAAATCTCTCCACAGAAGATTATTTTAGGAAATATTTCGATTATGATCTTTATTCAATGGATTTATTTCATAAATATAGGGACAGGGATACTAGAAAGGCAGAATTATTTAAAATATATGAAAATGTCCATTCAAAACTATTAGAGCTTGAAAAAATCAATAGGGATCAGATTTATAGATTAATATTAGAAGAAAATTTTAAGGGTAGCCGAGAATTCGGAGAGTTTTTTGCAAAAAAATATGATCCACATGAATTAGTCCAACAAATCTCATTTCTTACCAATTTAATAGAAAAAGTAGATAATGTGGCAAATACTTCAGATTTTCTAATAAGTCTCTTATACTCGCTTCAAGTGAAAAACAAGGAAATATTTGATTCAGTTTTTGAAGATTTGTGGGATAATCCAAAATTGGTTAGTTATAGGGAAAAATTTCTGTTTATCCCTCAGATTTTTTCGTTAAATCTTTGGAATAAATTTAAACTAATGATTAATACACAAAAGATTGATATAGAACCTTGTTTAACTCTAATTGTCATAAAAGATTTCAATTTTGAAATACCAATAGGGGAAATTCGAAATTTTCTAGTTAATAGTATTAAGAAGCTAAGCTCTCAAGAATTTAACTTTTCAAAAATGAGAAAGTACTCAGAAGATGACGACCTTAATATATATTTAATAAGAATTGAGGAAGTATACAAGAAATATCCAGATATATTAAATAATCTTTTTTCCCAAACCTTTTTAAAGGAATTTCATAAATTTTCTGAACATATTCTCAAAAAAACCTATTCTTTTCCTTTTCTAATTGAATGTGGGAAAAAAGAACCTGATTTATTTAATCCTTGGTTAATTACGGGTTTTTCAATTTCAGAGTATGAATCTACTGGATTTCTAACATCAGCAATGGGGGAATTTAAGGATGAAATCTATAATATATTAACTCTGATGTTTCAAGAATCAATGCTGGAAGAATATACAAAACTTCATAGTGTCCTAATAAAATTTGAAATATCTGGAGATATAGATATTTTAAATAAATTTAATTTTGAACAATTGGTGAAATTATATAGAATTAATCCAAAATCTTTAGGGAAACTAATAGGAAGGTTATTGCAAAAATCATCATCTGAGCAATTATTTAATCCAGTATATCAAAGATTAATTTTGAAATTCAAGGATAATACTGATTTTAACTATAACATATTTAGAAGTTTTTTATCCACTGTCCGCTCATATTCTGGTATGGATATTAAATCTGGATATTCTAGAGAATATAACCAAATAGAAAATTGGATACAAGAAGCAACAAATAAAGAAATTATTAGTTGGCTAAAAGATTTAAAGAATTCGGTCGATGAAGATGTTAAAATATCAAGGAAAATGTGGGATATTGCTTAATTTATTTAATTCAATGGTGATTTTGATGGAGGGAAGGGATGCCAATTTTACATAATATGAAGATTTTTGATGTATTCTTCTGCTTGAAATAGCTCAATTATTGGAACTAACATTTCCCAAATTGACATATCTGAACTATCTGAATAATCAAGAGTTTTATTATCTTTGACAAATTTAATAGCCTTCTTCATGCTAAGAATATTGATAAATAACGGAATCGCTTCTTTAGCATTTCTACCAAAGCGAGATACATCATAAATGATATTTCCATCTACTTTTGATAAATTGCTTAGCATTTCATTAAACCCCTTTTGATTAATAATTTTACCAGAAACAAGTAAATCTTTATATTCCTTAACAATTTCGATGTTCTTTTGTAAGGAATAACTTTCAATCTCATTAATCTGATTATTCTCTGGAGTATTTTTTCTCGGATTAGGGCTTATCCTGTAATATGCAAAAACTTTCATTTTCCAATCACTCGAAAATTTGTTCCAAATACCAAAGTATTTGAATCAAATATTGATTCAAGAAATCTTGATTCAAACACTCATCTAATTGATACAAGAATTATAAACATAAATGAGAAATAAAAAAAAACTGAACAGAAAAAAGAGAGCACCCAATTAAAAATCATAATTTTTGAGTTTATCAATCTCATGGTTTAGTTTTTTTTTCTTTAAATTACACTCTTTAGAAGACATGTCTATTGAACTTAAAGTTAGAGAATTCAAACTTCAAAGAACATGTATATCGCTTATCAAATATGATTAAAATGATTTTTGGATGATTTTGGTCGTTTTTAAAGTTTGAGTATTTAAAGGTGAAAATCAGTCTTGATGGAAACCTATGATCAATCGTTCGGGTGGGATAATGTTGATAAATTAATTTCTATCAAAAGACTCCTAATGCAATGCTTTCGTTAGGCCTAATTGTAAATATTACAGCACAATTCAAAAATGCGTTAAAATTTATTATATATTTTTACAATTTAAGAGCTAAAATTTTCCAGATTAGACTTGTGTTAGGCAAAATGACCTTAAACTAAATGAGTTTTTATTCAAAATTCAAAACACTTCTTAAGGTAAAAATATTGAAGGGGTATTTTAGTGATATTAAGGGTTGAAAGTGAATGAATAGTAAAATATAGGATATGAATGAGTGGAAATAATTCTTAAATATGATCAAATAGCTTTTTATAGGTGGGATGTCTATGGTTATTTGGGTATATCAGATTATACTTGCGAAAAAAGTATGAAATAAAATTCAGTTGATAATATTTGAAAAATTAACTAACTATGGAAATATATTTTCATTATATGTGATTATAATCATCTAAATGTGATTTGGGTGGGTAAAATTGAATAAGTAATATTTCAATTTGATTTATAATATATCACTGAGTTCAATTCAAATTTTGTGCAATAGGGGAAATCTGACAAAAAATTTAATAAATCGTGAATCTCAAATGAATAAAATTATACAAAAAGGAATTGGATGTGCCGTGATTATATTTTCTGGTAATGCATTTTATAAGAAAATTGTGAAAATCAAAAAAGGGGAGAAATGGGAAACTTTATTCAATAATCGTTCTAAGTATTCGATTTTTCTGCCACCAACTTATACTGGAGGGAGAAAATATTCAATTGATGAAAGTTTCTTTGCAGTAATTGATACTCCTGAAAAAGCGTATATTTTGGGTGTCATCGGAGCAGATGGATCCCTTCGAACTGAAGTAAATAAGCGAAATTATCAATTAGAGATCACTAGTTCTTTCTCAGATATTCATTGGCTCTATAAAATTCGTGCTTTGATGGGAAGCAATCATAAAATCTATTTTCATTGGAATAAAGTACACGGAACATATAATTTGAGCTTGAGTATTCTTAAGAAGTCCATTTATTATGATTTAATTAACAAGGGAATGATTCCCGGTCGCTTAAAATCACATGCATTGAAATTTCCCGCGACTGAATTTGATATTGGAGAACAGAAATATGCCGTTTTTTCAAGGGATTTGAACTTCCCTCTATCAGACGATACTTTAAAATCTCTCTTCAATCCATCTCCAAGAGAAAAAATGGAATTTGAAAAACAGATTAAAAATTATTCCAAATCAATTACAATTTTGAAAGATGCTTGGGATTCAGATATTGCGGCAGAAGATACTGTTCCCACTCATTTAATACCTGATTATATTCGAGGATCTTTTGATGGGGATGGAACAATCATAGGTAATTCTGAGAAGCAAAGTTTTGGATTCAGTGGAACAAAATTTCTCCTATCTACTATTGAGCGGTTACTACACGGATTTCTTAAAATGTCACAGAAAAATATTTATCAACCACCGAGAGATTCAAAGAAAACTTCTGGGGCTATATCATCCGAAATAGGAAAAAAAACATTTGCTATGATCAATTATAGTGCCTTGTCAGATTTCAAAAAATTTGCAAAATTTTTATACTCGAATAAACCTTCAATGTTTCTCCCTGAAAAATATCAGAAATTTAAACAAATTCTTCCTTCAATTCCTAATTTGGACCAAACTTATAATTTAGCATTAATCCACGAAATCCTTTTTGATATTCTGAAGTTTTTACTAATTGAAATTGAAAAAAATAGTTCTATAGTAGACCATGGAAAAATTACATTGAAATTTTTACTCAATATTAGTTATTTCGATAAAAAAAAGGAATATTATGGTGATTTTCTTGATTTCTTAGAATATCTTTGGCAAAATATGAGTATGATCGCTGAAAATGATGAAATAATCGCTGATGAAGATTTTCGCAAGGATTTCCGGTATGAGTATCTTAATTTTTATCGATACTATTTAGCAAAGGGAACAAAAATCCGTATAAAATTCGATAATGCAACGTATTTTGCTCCAGAAAAGACTACTGGGATATTATTATCGATTTTAAGATCCTCTGAAGGAAAAAAGCAATATGTGGAGAAAATTGGAAAGTTTCGACAATTGTTGGAAATGTTGGATTTTCTAAAAGGAGTTCTTAAAAGAAATCAATTTTAGTGAATCAGAAAACAGCACTTTTTTATTATCTATTGTTCAGAATAATCAAGATAATTGCATGAACTTCGATAATGTGTTGGGTACATGCTAAAGTGGGAAAAATCCCTTTTATATTAATAATTAATCGTGAATACTGTTTTGTCCAAGAGCCATGTTTTATAAACACTTCATGTAGAGAAAATGATTGTAACACTCCCCACACAAAATTTTTAATAAGATGAAATATTGAATATCTCAAGAGATACTCATAAGAAAAGGATATGAAGCTTCTTGCTCATATTCTTTATTGAGTAGATCTGGGTGAAAACGTGCCTTCGTGGCCTAAAAAAATATCAATTCGATATTTTTGGCTAAGCTCGGGAAGGCACTGGACTGAAGAAAATTGGGCATCTCGCCCAATCTATTGAGATCCAGGCATCGTTGGTTCAAATCCGACCGAAGGCACTAACCCTTCTTTTTCTTCTATATTATGATTTCAAAAATAGCAAATTTGATTCTGGAATTGTATGGAAAAGTTTTATCCCATTCAATAAATATGATGAAGGTCAAAAAAAATACAATCTAATTGATAAATTACTTCATTGTTTTTTTATTAAAATCCTTGCAATAAGTTATTTATGACTAAGGAAAAATTTTACTCGATATTTAGAGGCAAATGGCGACGAGTGATTGCAACACTATCGATGATTTATTGAACGATTTCATCAATTCACTTTAATTTTTAGAGAATGGAAGGAACATGGAATAAAATTAAATGATGACGGTGTTGGGGATGAATATGCTTATTTCTTAACTCAAAATCCAGAGATCACAGCAAAATTTGGATTTCAATTGCAAGAATGGGATATTGAAGATGAATAAAATGCAAAAAACCAAATTAGCGTTAAATGAATCAATTGTGACTTGTCCATTATATTTATTGTAGGGAAAGTATTGCAATCCTTTTTTCTTCCCAAATATCTTATTTTTTTTTTTTTAAATATACTTTAGAGATTAAGTCAGTTCACTAAACACCATGAACAGGTTTTTTTCACTTTCAGTATCCAAAAGATAGGAAAATGTTGGCGAAGACAACATTATCGAAGTCTTTTCATGGTTTCCTGCAAATCCGAGTAAATTAAAGATTTTTAACCACAAAGACACATTGACATGATATTATGTACAGTGAAAAGAGAATCGTGGATGTTAAATATACTCAAACATGTAGATTGGATTACCGCTAACTGTGGATTCAACCCAGTGAGACAGGATTGTACAATGGTCATGTCATTTTCACAGTGAGGTTCTCTGGTGGGTCAAGACTTCAAACTCTTTAACGATGGGGAATTGAAATATGTAAATAATTTAAAAATTAATAATAATTACGCAAAATTTAAATCTATTCAATCGTCGCGTTTCTTTTTAATTGTGAAATGGTGGGATATCCTGCTGAGAAAAAACTAAGATATTATTACCAAAAATAGAAAAAATATGACAATATCTTAATAATTGCTGATTTTCAATAAGTTTAAGAAATAGTATAAATAGTTCATTTTATGGTTGATTTTACAAAAATGTTGAAAGAGAATAAAGTTGAGAAAACTTTAGATCCAATTCAAATTTTTAATAATTTAGATACTTTTCAAGGAAAAGAATATATTAGAGATTCTCAGAGAGAAATATTAAAAGAGTGGAATTTAAAAAATCGGTCAAATCATGATGTTATTGTAAAATTGCATACTGGTCATGGTAAAACACTTGTTGGTTTATTAATTATTCAATCAAAAATGAATGAACTGAATAAACCCGGTTTATTTCTATGTCCAAATAAATATTTGGTGGATCAAATTTTTGATCAAGCTCAAGATTTTGGTATTTCTGTAGTCAAAGCAGTTCAGGGACAACCTTTGCCAATGGATTTTATAAATAGTAAATCAATTTTAATCACATCTGTTGATAAGTTATTTAATGGAATGTCCTTATTTGGCATAAAAAATAATCCCAGAAAGGAAATAATGGAAATTGGTGCTATTGTTATGGATGATGCTCACAAATCATTAGCAATCATTCGAAAATCTTTTTCTATTCAAATTCCAAAGAGAAAAGAATATCTACCAATCTACCACAAAATACTACGACTATTTGAAAGCGATTTAATCGCCCAAAATGATGGCTTATACTTCGATATAAGTCATGATTCAAATAAAATAATGCAAGTTCCGTATTGGGCCTGGAAATCTCATGTAATGAGAATTCGGGAAATACTAAGCGATTATTTAAATTTGAATAATATCAAGTTTAGTTGGGATTTGATAAATACTACATTGAAGGATTGTCTTTGCTTTATTTCAGGACACAGAATTGAAATAACTCCGAGAATTTTGCCTCTTGACATGATTCCTTCATTTGAAAATGCTAATCAAAGAATTTATCTTTCGGCTACTTTAACTGATGATGTTTTCTTAATTAAAGACTTCGGAATTGATAAGGATGCAGTATTAAATCCATTAACCTACAAAGAGATCAAATACAGTGGAGAGCGACCTATTATTATTCCAAGCTTAATCAATTCTGAAATAAATCGTTCAAAACTTGTCAAATGGATTTGTGATTTCTCAAAAAATTCAAAAGGAGATTTTGGAATATTTTCAATAGTTCCTTCTGGAAATAGTAAATCATCTTGGGAGGAAAATGGTGCAGAAATATTATTTGTTAGAGATATTCATAATCAAATTGTCAAAATAAAAAAAAAAATTAAGGCAAATGATTTGAAAAAACCCAATGTATTAATAAATCAATACGATGGAATAGATTTACCTGATAATTTATGCCGAGTTTTAGTATTAGATTTGATTCCTGAATATCAAACTATTTATGATGAGTTCTTACACATGATTCTGCCAAATTCTTTATTGATGTATAAAAATATTGCTCAAAGAATAGAACAAGGAATTGGGAGGGGGATAAGAGGGAAAAATGATTATTGTTTAGTAATTATTTTGGGAGTAAAGCTATCAAGATTCTTTCTAGAAGGAAAAAAGCAAGCATTCTTATCTAATGAAGTGAAAAAACAAATAGAAATCGGTAATAGTATAATTTCCAATATAAATAGTGCTGAGTCTGAAGAAGAAAAATTATTACTGCATCTAGAAGGATTTATAAATCAGTTTATTGAAAGAGATGAAAGCTGGAAAAAATATTACCAACAGAAAATGGAAGAGATTGAACCTCAACCCTTCGAAGAATCTGTTGCTAACGATGCTGAACTCGAAAGGAATGCATATATTGCTTATAGGGATAATAATATTTCACTTTGTAATGATTTGATTGATCGGATTTTGCTGGATACCAATTTAACATCTGAAGAGCGAGGTTGGTATTTTGAACAGATGGCTTCGTACAAGTATAGTGAAAGCAATGAAGATTCCTTCTTAATTCAACAGACTGCTCATGAATTAAATCCCTATTTGTCGATTCCTCCTATTTCAAAGAAAAACCGGATTATAAAACTAGAAGTTCGGGATCAAGCTGTAGGTATTCATCAATTTATACGAACTCACGATTCTTTCAACGATATGATGGTTGATATTACTGCTTTATTTGCTGATCTCAATTTTGGTGTTTCTGCTTCTGCTTTTGAAGAAGCAATAAAAAAATTAGGGTCTATGTTAGGTTTTGCATCGTTTCGTCCTGAGAAAGAGTTAAAGGATGGGCCTGATAATTTATGGGCTTTGCCCAATAATAAAATTTACGCTATTGAATGTAAGAATGAGGTCATAATATCATCACAGGGAATAAACAAAGGCCAAGTTGGTCAAATGTCTAATTCTGTTGTATGGACAAAAAAAATCTATTCAAATAAGGAAGTTATCCCTCTTTATATACATCCAAAAAAAAATTATACAATTCAAGCACATCCTGCAGAAACCGAATATGTTATAGATCAAATAATTCTGGAACAAATTAAGAAGGATGCGAAAATGTTCTATTCTGCTTTTAAATGTGCTAATATTAGTGAAATCTCCTTAGAATCTGTACAAACTAAGCTCAACCAATCAAAAATTAATACAAGGACGATTCACTCATTTTTCTCAGTAGTAAAATAATTTTTTTTCATATATTTTTTTCTCATGGTAGACATATATCTTCAATGCGGCCTTACCTTCAAAAAGTGGTAGAAAGTGTATTTTTTTGCGAGACCCTACAAAATTGAGAATTTTTACTAAAGACGATTTATTTTTTGAATTAATTGAAATAATTCTCTAAAATTCTTCGCAAAATATGCATCTTATTACAATAATCGAAAAATGGAGGAAATCAATATTTAGGCAAGTTTTCTTTATATTTTGCAAATCTGGTTTTAATCGCATCAGGACCGCCCTCCATGTCAATAATGTTATCGATCATGTCCTCAAAACAGCCTTGTTTTACAATATTAGATTTATGTTCTCTCTCTTCAAGTAAAAGAATATTATCGCCATCAGAAAGAACAGGAATGTTCTGATAATGAGTAACAATGATAATTTGGGATGTAATCTTCTTATCTGAAATCATCTTGACCAAATCTTTTCGAGTTTTATAATCCAACTCATCCTCAGGTTGATCGATAATAGTCACTCTTGAATTTTTAATTAAAATGATTGCCATAACTAAAGCGCATTTTTCTCCTGGCGATAGATCAGAGATATCTTTGTATAGTCCTTCTTTTTGGAGAGTAAATTGAACTTTGGATCGATTTAATAATCTATCCCATTCTAGTAATTCTTTGTGATTTATTCCTCTAATATTGGTTATTTGCTTGAAATTACATGTAAATTTATTTTGGAAATTTTCAATATTTTTTTCTGTAAGACCTAATTCAGCTAATTTTTCTCCTACTGAAGTATTTCCTGATGTAATGTACAATAAAAGGTCCTTAGGATCAATTTCATTTAAAATGGATTGAATTTTTTCTTCTTTATTATGAGCATTTGTTAATATTATTGAATCTAAAATATCATAAACTAAATCATTATCAGATTCAGCAATTATTTTAAATGAAGTGTTGGGAATTTGAATCATTCCATCTATTTTTCTCCCGATTCTTTTTTGAAATCTTATTATTTTATTATTTACTGCATTTAATGTGCATTTCAATTCATCCCTCAGTGTCTCTTGTTCCATTATTTTAGCAATAGTTGTTTCATTTTTATTTTTTTCTTCACTATATTTTGTTAGCAGAATCCCGAGATCAGTCATTTTTTGAGTTAATTGAGATTCGTCAGAATTCCAATCAATTCCTGTGGAACGTATCCTTTCCCTTTCTATTTTATAAAAAGAATCCCAGTTTTGATCCAAATTTTGAACAAATGAAAGAATTGAATTATTTAAATTGCTAATGTCTGTATTTATTGTTTCGATGTGGGAATTTATTGAGATTGTATCGTTTGTTATGTTCTGGTTCATTAACTCACATCCCACATAATCTATCTCAATTTCTTCTAGTTGTGATTTATCAAATTTTTTTTCTGGTACTTTCTTAATAAAATTTTTAATTTTTTCTTGATTAACATCCAATTTCTGTTTATTCTTTAACTCAATATTAGACACCCGGGCGTTAAGTCCTTCTATTTCATTTTTAGTTTTTTGAATATCATGCTCAATTTCTTCTGGAATAGATAATTTCGAATAAAGATCCAAAATCAAATCTTCAATATCACTTATTTTTTTTAATAAATTGCAGAAATCAATCTTATTTTTCTCATATTTAATCGAACGTGTGCTTAAGTGAGTATTTTGTTCAATAAATGATAATAATTTTTCGGATTGATCTCCAATTTTCTTTACACAGGATTGAGTAAATAGTTGTGGGTATAAGTCAGTTAAAATTGGTTCTAATTGGATTTCTTCCCAACTATCATCTATGTACTGTTCTAAAATCTGTATATTTGCATGATCATAAGCTTGAATATCATCTTGAAGCTTTTTTGGATCAGATTTCCATTTCTTATTAAGAGGAAATTTCTTAAATATTCGGGACAAGCGATAGCTTTGAGTATCATAATTTATCTCTATTGAAATTTTTTCGTTTCCAATGAAGATTTTATTCAGTTTCTCATAATATTGTGGTTTATCATTAAATAGGGCTGGATTTGAATAATTCTGGAATACAAAGTCTATGGATTCAATTATTACTGATTTTCCTGTTCCTCGTCCTCCAATTATCACATTCAAAAATGGATTGAAATCAATTTCATTATCATGAAAATAACTCGTTGGTAATATTAATTTTGAGATAAATGGATGTTTGATTTGAGGTACTTCAAAATCGATTCGAAGTGATGGATCATAAGATATTTGTTTAAGACTTTCCAAGGTGATTTCATTTCCAAATTTGATCCAAGTGTAGTCTCCGTTATCAAATTCTTCAAGTGTATGAAAATCTGTTTTTATTATTATCGCTCGTCCAGGATGTGTATTCATTATTTCAGATTTTATTTCTTTTCTTACTTCGAAGGGACAATTATAATTCTTCAATTCATTCTTTGAAAATTCCGTCCCACCAGCTCGAATCAAAAGGGATTTAGGATTGCTTTTAATATGGGCAAAAATTAAAAATCCAGAGAATTCTTTAATTTTTTCGTAAAATTCTTCGAATTTATTTAAAATTGCGCTAGTTGTTTGAGTTGGAACATGATAATGTTGTTCGTGTATTCCTAATTCATGTAAGAAATCAGTTAATTTTGAAATTTCTATATTTGGATCGAAATATACTAAAACATGAATACCATCTTTAGTATCAAGTTCAACTCCAGGAAATATGGTCAGTTGTGAACCATTTTTTTGGTTTGCATTTCTAACTTTATCTATCCATTTAACATTATTATGATCAGTTATTCCTAACACATCTACTTTGCATTGAATGGCTTTTTCAATCAGTTCTTCGGGTGTATATAAATCATTGGGGACATCATGAGATGCAGGGGTATGTATGTGCAATGCACATTTTTTCCAAGATAGTCCTATCATATTTTTCGACTTTTTTAATGATTAGTAGAATAATATTTGGTGATAAATTAATAGTTTATGCAAAAAAGTTGAAATGTCTTAAATTACCGATTAGTGATGACCTAAATTCAAATTTAGTTTCATTGTTATGAATTATATTTAGCTAAAATGCTGGACTATGATTAAATGAATTTGTAACCGCAAATTTCCGACATTATTACTAAACCATCATTTGAGATCGAAAACGAAAGGAAGAAATGAGCGGCATCGTGATATTTAAGAATCAAAAGAATAGGCTTCTATCCTCGTTTTTTTGTAATATTTGAGTGATTTTGGCATCTTTTCTAATTTAGGACAAGAAGTTTTCCAATTTATGAATCACAATAATAATATGGGTTAAATTATCCTGATTCTAGTATTCTTTAATTTATTTTAAAAAATAATCCCAGAACCTTCACATTCATAAAATTTATGGGTGGAGTAAAATTTTTGCTGATCTTATAAATCACTCAGAATTCATTTTGATGGAACTATCTGGTAAAAAAAAAAAAAGGTCAGATTTATAGGGAAAAGCTAAAATCATCGGCCCAACAATATTGGCCTGCTTGTTTATACGTGCTGTATTGGAAGAATTCAAATCCCACATAGCGTGGAACACTAGTACATGTATCGGTTAAAATGGGGGTCGAGAATTCGCCAAAGTTGCTATCTTGATCAGTATCCAGGAAGACTGACCATGAATCGCCGCTACGCTGGATCTTGACACCGTGGGCTCGATTTGCCATGAAATTATAACCTGTTGAATACGCTTGACCATTTAAATAAGCACAATCCTTTTTAGCCGTTCCTGCCCAAGCATCATACAATCCTCCTTCCGCAATCACATTCCAGTTTTCATCCCAGATGGCTAAACGAATGAAAGCCATTTCTCCATAGGTTGGTTGATACATTCCCACAATTGCTGACATTGTGAAATCAGCGGTGAAGGAATCCCCTAAATCTTGGAAGACAGCATAATAACTTCTTCCCGTACCAGTAGTGCCTTCATCCATACGTAACATATCTCGTGAACCCCATGTTCCTGTATTAGCCGAGCCTTCGGTAAAGGTTTGCTCCATCCCTACAGTGATGATTCGAGTATCCCACACTGAATTAATGCTACTATCGTCAAATGTATCACTTGAGATAGGACTGGCTTTGAAATTGAAATCATCGGTCCATGCGAAATAATTCGGATTTTTATATGTGCTATATTGATAGAAGTAAAAACCAATATATCGGGCAGTTGTGGTGCAGGTTTCAGTTAACAGAGGGGTAGTGAATTCGGTAAAATCAGAATCCTGATCCGTATCAAGATAGACTGTCCATGTATCACCAACTCGTTGGATTTTAACTCCGATCGCTCGATTTGGGGTATTGAAAATATATCCAGTGGAATAAGTTTGTCCATTTATACCCGCACAATCTTTTTTAGTACTACCTGACCATGCGTCATACATTCCTCCGTAAGCAATTGGATTCCAGTTTTCATCTAAAATCGTTAATCCGTTAAACGCCATTTCTCCCGAATACGGTTGATACAATCCAATGATCGCGGATAATTCAAAATCTCCCGAGAAGGATTCCCCTAAGTCTTGATAATAATCATAACGACTTCGTCCCGTACCGGTATTTCCCTCATCCATTCGGAGTACATTTCGAGTTCCCCAATTTCCGGTGTTGTAATTCCCTTCACTGAAGGTTTGTTCTATTCCAGGGGTTGAAATTCGAGTTTGCCAATCAGGTGTAATTTCTTCGTCTTCAAAATAGTCGATCTTTTTCACTATTGTTTTTCTACTCTTAACTATAACTTCGACGGTGTCGGTTACTATATTATCTGTAGAATCTTCGAGATGTAGAGTAATATTATAGGATCCCACAGCCAATACCTTCAAACAAAAGTCAATATCTTCTCCGAGCCAATGAAAGCGGGGGCGAAGAAAGGTATCAGTATTATCTTCTGAAATCCATGCTGCGACAGGATGTCCATCATTTGCCATCCAAGAGATGTTAGCTTCTTCTTGGTAAAAAATCACCATATCGGCTGGATGATTTACCCATGGGGCATTATCTTCTTCAACACGTTGTAAGTAAAGATTGGTTGGAGGGATTGAGCCAAGATTGAATTCATGAGCTAATTCTGCATATCCTGCGTATTCTGCAATAAAGATTCGAGCAAGTATCATTGGACTGTAATATTGAACGGAAAATGAATAGTACCCTGGGGTGTTTTGTTCACCAGATAAAGCATGAGCATCACCATTCGTAAAGCTTTTCCATCCTGATCCTTCTGAGTAATATTGAAGTGACATAAGACTCCCATCCTTCGGGGAATTTATCCACTCATCATACAAAATTCCCGAAATGGATAGTTCTCTCCCAACATGGATATACACAGTATCAGAGACATAATGGCTTCCATAATCATCAACTCTTAAAGTATAACTATATTCACCAAATGCCAAATTTGATAACTCAAAGTTAAATTCTTGATTAGAATTCCAATCTCCTGATTCAGTGAATACATTATTTATAAAAATAGCATAACCTGAAGGATGATCATCAATTGCCTTCCAACCAAAAGACACATCCCCAAATTCCTCAATGTAAAAGTGAGTTGTGTCTGAATTTGTCCCTGTGCGAGTTAAAGTGGGTACTGTAATATCACTTGGATCTAGGGAAATTTCACCTGAAAAATGACTTTGTGCCATATTCAATGAAATTGTGCGTGAACTATGGCCTGGATATGTTATTTTTGCTTGAAGTTGGCTAATATTGGGATCATAACCAAAAGACTCCTCAAACTGTCCACTATCATTTGTACCAAATCTGTGTATCTCCCTCCAATAATCCGTCATTCCCAAAATTTGGATGTTGGCAGATTTCAGAGGGATATCGCGATGATCCGAGATTACAATACCATCCATTCGAAATTCTTTTAGTAATTTCACATTTACTGTATCCGTAACAATATGATTGCCATAATCCTTAAGAGTAATCTCAAAGTTATATTCTCCAAGGGAATAATCGCTAAGATCCACCTGAATTAAATCTCCATTATTCCATGAATACCAATTGCTAATATCTGCACCTTGACTGATTCTGTAATATGTAGGAAAATTATCAGAAACATCCCATTGAACCATCGGTCGTTGAATTCCTGTTGTATCAATTATGTTGATATTTCCCCTATTGGTTACAGTAGGTATTGTGTCATCTTCCGGTATTAGCATTACATTTAAGTCATGAGCATCAACATAGGGACCATATGTTTCAGTATACGAGAAAAAACCCAATTTTGATAAAGTGAGTTTAAATGATGAATAATCTCCATTTATTGGGGCCTCTACCGAATATGTTCCACTTCCTGATGTTGAGCATGAATCGATGAGTTCCTCGGTACTTCCTCCAACAAGTTGGCCGTGGAGTTGAACATTGACATTTGACATTGGATTCGAATCCCAATCATTTTTAATCACTCCAAAAACAGTCATAACATCGTAAACTTTAACAATTACTTCATCCCTTGCCAATCCATTTTGATATGGAAGATGATCTTGTAAAGTGATATAAAATGTATGGGTACCGGGTACTAGACCATCGAAATTAATCGTTATTCCAATACTTGAAGACCACATTCCAATTTGCACAACTTCTCCATTAGAATTATATAATGTATATTGATCAGGATGATCATCTATTCCTATCCAAGTGATTATGTTTCCAACAGTACCTGCTTCATAGGAAATATCGCTAGGATGATTAATTGTGGGGCACGTATTATCTTCTTGTAAATTTAAATAGAACTGGCCAAAATTAAAATTTACTCCAGTTGAGTGAACACTTAACTGTGCATAATCAAATCCTGCAATATCTGCTTTAACAATGATATCATTAATTGTCATGTAAGAATTGAATGACATGGAAAAATATCCCAAATCATTTGTATATGCTTCTCCTAAAGAGATAGATCCTGCATAAATATTCAATTTTTCATTTCGAATAAACCCATAGCCATCAGATCTTAGATATCCAGTGACGGTATATATCGTTGGTGCTGGTGGGTCTTCAGGAGGAATTTCTTGCGCCCCTGATACTGTAATTATTGGAACGATTGTAATTAGAATAAATAACAATGCCGCGATTTCCATTTTTTTTGCTTTAAAATTCATGTTTATCCCAACATAAAGTTCTTCGATTTAAGTTCGATTACTTTACATGTGATAGTAGATACTATTCTTTTATAAATCTCAAGTGTGAATAATACATTAAAAGAAGATATTTATGTATAAAAAATACTTTTTACATAATTAGGATAGATTGAATAGATCTAATCCTTTCATTTTTTTTTTGAATTGCAAAAAAATCACAATGATATAAGATCAATTTTGTTTAGAATAAATATTGAGATTTTTGAAAATTACTCTAATATTTTCGAAATAAAAACAAAAGCGGGCTAATAAAACTCAGAAATCCTGTGATAACGCCAATTATTTTCACTTTTTTGATGTGGGCGATCTTCTCATCTTCTATGGACATTAAGTTTTGTAAACGAACACCAGAAAAATCTTCTTTGACGTCTAAAATATTGCACAGCATACTCGGAATAAGCAAACATGCAAAGCTAAATTTAGCGATGTTAATGCCAACCATCGAACTTCCTCCGTGCAGGAACAATACAAAAAACATAACAAGGAGATGCCCTAAAGTTTCAAAAATAAACACTCCAGAAATAACGAGGGATATCATTCTACTTTTGGTGAGTATTCTTTTGTTCATAAGCGGTGCAAGTAAAAAAAACGCTAAAAACAAAATGGCTGATATTGCTCCTAAAACTGCAAACCATGGCATATCATAATATAAGAGTATTGTTGGGAAGATTAATTCCAAAATTATCAAGCATCGAAATACATAGTGGATTATACTCCCTCGTCCACTTGATAGAATAAGAATTTCATTTGGTGGTACCTCGTCCTTTTTCATTAAATTGTTTATGGAGGATTTAATATAAAAAATCTTTGGGGAGGGTCAATTCTAAATTTAACTTTAAAAAGAATTAGGGTTTGAGTAATGAACATGCATTGCTTGAACTTAAAAAGAAATTTCTTAAAAAAATTTTAGTTGAAAAGGAGTTATTCACATTTTTATGAACAGATAACCGATGGACTCCTCTTTAATTATAGTCCCATATTATTGGCACTGATATATGTCAAGGATTATAACACATAAAAAAAGTATGTCTGTTCTCCTATTTTTCATGATTACTATGGGGGGGATCAGCGGGGGAATCCGTCTTGTAAAAGGTCCGATTAAACCGGTATCTATTCCGATTGGTGATTATTCCTTTACGACGAAAGTCGTGGATTTCAAAATCAACCAAATAATCCGTAGATATGATGTCCCTGGTGCAGCTGTATCACTCTTAGATGAACAAGAGATAATAATGGAAAAGTATTATGGATGGGCAAATGAGGATGCAAAGATCTCCTTTTCGAATACGACTGTGTTAAAAATTGGCTCTATAACAAAATTATTTACAGCGATTGAAATCATGCACTTAGTAGAAGACGGACTGATTGATTTAGATCACCCGCTTACGGATTATCTGCCCGAATTCTACATTAAATCCCACTTCAATTCAACACCAATCACGATTCGTCATATCCTAAGTCATCGAGCGGGATTACCTCGCAATGATAATCTGGAGTTATGGCATTGGGATAATGGTACGGATTGTCTTAAAGATCAAATGAAATCTTTAGCTGAAAGTACTCTATCATATCCTGCAGGGACTCGATATAAATATTCGAATATTGGCTATGACCTTTTAGCCCATGTTATAGAATCGTTGCGGAATCAATCCTTTGTCTATTATATGGAAGAAAATTTCTTTCATAAGTGGAATATGAGGGGGACCCATTATTTTTCATCTGATTTTATAGATCCGTCATTAATTTCAGTTGGCTATTATCAGAATGGTCATGAAACTGTCCCGTATCATGATATGGATATTAATAGTCTCGGTTCAGGTGCCATGCTTTCACAAATGGGTGATCTTCAAAAGTTTTTCCAAATCTTAGTTAAGGATGCTGGTTCTGAAGAAGAACGAATCTTAAGCTTCGATACAATTAATGCCATGTATGATCTTCAATATTGTTCAGATAGAGATCCACAAGAAACTGGGTTGGGATTTCAGATCAACACCCACAAATTGGCAAAAAAGGTAGTATTTCATACCGGAGTTAATTTAGGTCGACATTCGTGTTTTGCCTATATTCCAGAAACAAAACAAGGTGTTATTCTCTTTGGGAATCATGACAATTTCGAAGAACCGGCCAAAAATTTGATTTTTGAGATATTAGAACTCATGTTAGAAACCAAAACGGGAATATCGCCTCAAAAAATTGTTTCAAAGGATGAAATTTATATTTCACAAGCAGAGTTAGAACAATATGTTGGAACTTACATTATTGATGGTCAAATTGCCACAATTAAAACTTCAAATAGGGGACTGAAAATTAACTATCTGGATCAAAACATGAGAATGATCCCAATTAATTCGACTACCTTTAAATTGAAGCACTGGTTCTTAGGTGAAATGGGCTATGAAGTTAGATTCATTTCTGGAAGTTCATTCAGCGGGGAGTCGGATTTGATTATGATATTGTCACTCGAGAAATCTCACTATATTTTTTGTCCACGCATTTATCCCCTCGAAAACTTTGATCTTTCTGGGAATTATACTCTTTTTCATCGAGTATGTTCTCTTTATACTGAATCAAAGGAATTCGGAAATACCAAAATCGAAAAAAGAGATGGGTTTTGCTTTATACCGCTTCTCAAAGCGGTATTGGTGCCCTTCTCATCCAAAGAAGTCTTAATTATTGGGGGCTTGTGGGATGGGGAGACGATTTTTATACAAGACCAAGGAGAACATCTGGAATTCCAAAATATGATTTTCTTTCGGCAAAAATAAAGAATATTTTTTTAAGAGTTCCTTTCCCAGATCAAAATTATTTTCTGCTTCTTCAAAATTTCTCTGATAGGAATGTAAGATACTTGAGTTATCGTATAAATAGCACATAAGTTCTTTAAAATCTATTTTTTTTCATTTGAAATTTGAAAATTTTAAGTATTACAACAGCGTAAGCAGAAAAAACCCACTACTAATACATGTTAAAACAAGACTGATTCTTTTGACAAAATCCAACCGCTTCAAGGTGGGAAATGGTACAATCTCCAAATCAAGATGGTGATAGCCTAAACACTGAACGTTGATGTCCCACTAATTCAGAATAAAGGGAATCACTATCACAACCCTTCACACTCATTGAAATCTTGACCTTCCAAAAGATTAGCTTTTTTGAAGGATATCATTTGAAAAAATGTACCAAAAATACCACTCTGGTAAAAATAATACATCATTTGGCATTTTTGTGTAGTTTTCATCAAATGTATTTATATATTTGGATGAAGACCAAGAATATAGAGTTATTCCAAATAATGACAAGGAATAATTCGAAAAAATCAAGTGATAAAAATGAAAAAGTCAAAAAGAGTTGTTTTTCTAGCATTTATGATCCTTATGTTCGGCGGATCTGTTATTTCCAATGCTATTTCGAAAGCAAGCGCTGCTTCTAGTTCTTCCGATAGAAATGTTGCACTGATTGTCCAAGGTAACAGTGATAAACGATTTCTACGGGATACATTTGAAATGTCGAAAACATTGCGAGAAGAATATGGATTTAGTAACATTTATTCCATTGGTCCATCCACACCTGGGTTCAGCGTGGCCAAAATCTTGACAATGATTAATACAATTGCAAATACTCGTTCTTATGATCAAGTGGTTATTTTTTGGGCTGGTCATGGAAATATTGATCGGTTTGCTGTCAATACAGAAGTACTTTACGCAAACCAATTAGATAATGCTTTAGATGCGATTAGTTGTGAAAAAATGATCATCTTCTTAGGACCTTGTCATTCAGGGTCGTTCATTGATAATCTTAATGATAATCAAAACCGTGCAATCTATACTTCTTGCGCGTATAATCAAATTGCTTTCTCATATTATTCACATTCTTTGTGGACATGGGGAATTTATAGTGGTTTAGATTTTGATTTAGATGGGCATGATGTAGATACAAACAATAATGGATTAATTTCTCTTAAAGAGCTGCATGATTATAGCGATGATTTTATTCGTGAAAAATATGTAGATTATGTTTTTGATCCAAATGCTGACGACGATCTATTAAAAATTGTAGATCCTATGAGTATTCCTCAAACCCCGCAAAGATGGGTCGGTTCTAGCTTCGGTTCAGATAGTAATTTTTACTTAGGAACTAGTGGTCAAGTAATAGATCCTCGATAAGAATATTGGTCTGGCAGAAAAAAGTGAAAGAAGAAGGTAAAAAAAAATGTCACAAAAAAAAACACTAATAGTATCTTTTTGTGTGCTTATTTGTTTGAATTCATTTATGTTTGCAATGGCAAGGGAACCGGGAATGGTGAAGAATAAAATAAAAGTGTACTATGCTACGATTCATATCTATACTGACCTTCAAAGTAATGAAGATGCCAGTAAAGCCAAACCTAATGTAGAAAAAGCGGTTCAATACTTAGAAAGTAAAATTGGTTATGTCAACTACTATGAACGCATTAAGTTCAAGGTTGTGGATCATGGGAGAACTTGGGATACAAGTGATGTACCAACTCGAAGGACTGCGATTGGAATGCCTTATCATAAGAGGACGGACAAATGGGATATGATACATGATTTAACCGGTGATATGTATCGAGCGGGTCTTGATCATGGAACTAAGGACGGTAGCGTAGTGATTGGATTTACAACTGGTTTATATAAATGTAATGGGATTGCAAATACCGATTCAACTCCATATGGTTGTCTTGTTTCTTACAAACCATCAGGAAAATATATTGACTTTGGAATACAGATTGATTGGCCCAATCATCGAGATGATATCCTCACCCTTCATGAATTAGCCCATGAATTGGGACAATTACGAGAGGGAGATAATGGGCATGTAGATGAGGATATGTCTATTGATGGAGTATTTCACGCCTGTTCAATGGATTATTCAGATCTAGCAAATCAATATTATGGTCTTTGCTCTTCTTGTAGAAATGCTATTGTAGAGCAAGCTGTGAATAATTGGGAACATGAATATATGTATATCTAATCTCTCGGTTTTTTTTTTTTTGTCTATAAGGTTATGATTTTTTTTTATTTTTGGCCATATTTTCCTGATTTAACCAAAACGAAATGATGATATTAATATGATTGATATCTCTCCACCAATTCGTATATTCTCATCTATAAGCTATAAGGAAATATTGGTTGATAATGTCTTAAATAAATATTTTTAGGAATACTCGATTTTGTGAAACAAGTTTTGAAACTAGCGTTTCAAAACTCATATATAGTTATTGAGAAGATGAAATTCTCCGACAATAATGAAGACAGTTGGGAGATAATGATGCAAGATCTTTTGTGGAGTTATCTTCTTTGTTCCTTCATATCTATTGAACTGCCGATCCTATTCTTTAAATCAATGAAAAGCAAAGGAGATTGATGCTAAAAGAGAAAAAAGTGATATTTATGTATAAATTTAAAAAATTCCGCTTTCATTCTGGCACAATAGGGATGATTCGTTGTTTAATTTTGCTTAGAAAGCGTTCTAAGAATTTTTCAGTGATTTCAGCCATTTTTTTTATATGGCTGAATTGCTGATCAAACATAGATTCAAGGAGAATTCTGTCATTGAAAAATTTAATGATTTCCTCGGGAATTAATAAGGTGACCAGAGCTAAATTGGCTTCATTTAATCTTTTATCTTGACTTTCGTCATCCGTTAATATCAGGGAGTAGATAAATGCAAGCGAATTGGATGGTAATGCTGTTGGTAGTGGGCCAAATAATCCTTTATGATATTCCTGGCCTTGTCCGACAGAAACTGAAATTGAAATCGCAACTTTCATCCCTTTTACTTCATCTAAATTCTTCTGGTCTATTATGGCTTTTAGATATTTCTGGACCATAGTCAGATTGTGAGATAAGAATCATACCGATTTGATTGATGAATTTTTTTTCTTCATTAGATAATGTTGTTCGATAGCTCATAGAATTAAAGTGATTCATAAATAGATCCATGAGTTCTCTGTCATTATATTCTTTTCGTTCAAGATCTTCTACAATTATTTCTCCAAATCGTTCATACTTTGTTATTCCACTAGATTTTGCAGAATAAATTGTTGATTTTAACTCTTTTACAGCATTTTTTGTATTTTCTGGATTAGTTGCCATTAAAACTGCTTGGAGGAATTTGGCGTGAATTAAATCGGGGAGCAGATGTTTTTTTTCCCCCATTAAAATGATTTCGTCTAAAATTTCTTTCGCAGATTGGATTGAACCTACCTTTTGGGAATTTTGGTAGTGCAGAATATGACCCTCCACCTGAGATAATTTACATTCCACAATGAAGTGATAGTCAATTTCTTCATTACATTGGTCAATAACATCAGCAAGCAAATAATTCGCACTAATAAAATCTCCCTTTATCAATTGAATTCTTGCAAATACTAAATCAATTAATAATTTATCTCCTAATGCTTCTTTTTTTCGAGCCAAAGATTTCGCCTTAGCTAAATTTGCATAGGCCTCTTCATATTTTTTTACTATTCCTAATAAATCTGCAAAACTGCAAAGGGTTTGGATATAATACATGTTTTCGATATTATTTTCACAATATGATGAGATTGATTTTCTAAATATTTTAATTGCTTCCGCATAATTTCCTTTCCTTCGATAATGCATAGCTTGTGACGATAAGAACATGGGGTGTAAAAATTTCGCATATTTTTTTGAGAGACTTATTCCCAGATCAAAATATTTTTCCGCTTCTTTAAATTTTCCTTGATAGGAATATAGGATACTTGAGTTTTCATATAAATAGCATATCGATTCTTTATAATCTCGTTTTTTTGCATTTTCCATACCAATAGCAAGATATTTCTTCGCTTTTTTGTATTCTCCTAATTTTATTGTAAGATCGGCCAAATTATTTGCCAATATTGTTGCAATGCGAAACTTTTGTTCTTGATTCGCTAGATTGAATGCTTCATCCAAAATTTTCAACGATTTTTGCATGTGTCCTTGATCTTGAGAAATTATCGCCAGATTATTCAATAATTCGAGGTAAATGATAACATACTTTTTCTTATTGGAAATTAAGTTTAATCCTGTTTTGCAATATTTTTTTGCTGTTTTATAATCACCCAGATTATAATAAACTGTTGTAAGTTTTCTATTCGCAAGTAATGTTCCAAACTCGTACGAATCACTCTGATTTTCAAAAATGGTTTTCGATTTTTCTATTTTTTCTTTTGCTGAAACTAATTGGCCTGTAAATCGTTCAATTTCTCCATCTACCAAGAGAGTATGTGCGAATAGAATCGGATTTTCTTTTTCAGATACTCTCGCCAACAATTTTGAAGATAGTTCTTTTGCGAGCGTATAATTTTGCATTTTGTAAATAGTTTGATCCAAAATTAAAAATTCTTCAATCAATTTCATCAAGGGGGTAGAAGTCTCTTTTTTTACTTCTAATAATGCAGTCTCAATTTCTTTCTCCTGATAAGATTTCCATGTTTTCGAAGTATTGAAGAAATCAGAAGGATTCATAATTCACTTAATTTCTTATAACCTAAGAAGATCTACACTGTCTTTTTAAATACATCTCCTTATCTTGAAAAAAGGACGTTGATGATGATATTGCCTTAGAAAAACAAGAAGATGATAAATTTGTAATATTAAAAGGGTTAGAGGCTACAATTTTTGCGCGATCTCTGGTTACTCATGGGCTGCAATTAGCCTTTCAATGTTCGTATTTTTATTTCTAAATACTCAAAAAAAGAAGTAACGAAATTTGAACATCCTTGAATATTATACCATTGATATAAATATAGATTGTCGCATTTTTTTAACTCTCTGATTTACTTTTCGGATTAAGATTCTATAAATTGCCAATTTGACTTTGCTCGGACGGTTTTGATCAAATTTTGATTGATAATATGCTTCGGGTGAATCTCAAAGGCCATGATTATCTGAAACTACATCCATTTGAACAAATTATACACTTTTGAAATTCAAATCTACCGAAGACTCTTCCTTTTCGTTAGAAATAGAATATCCGGTTTTCCAGTTTTGCTCCCTTATTTTTTTTTTGCAACTTAGTAATCAAAATCGTTGATATAAGAATCAATAGCTATCCATTTACCCCCTAGATGAACTTCAATCCAACTGTGGGAAATTTTCTGTGGTAAAAAATTACTGGAAAATGGATGGTTGAAATAAATTATCCATTAGTATGATTAAGAAATCTTTCTTTTCACGATATGAAATAAGAAATTCAAGGATTTAGATCATGTGTTTTGACAGACAATTTACGTTTTCTGGAAATTCATCAGATTTTATATAGAAATTTTATCAGAACTTCTCCCTCACGAGTGATTAATTAATTGATCGATTTTGCGTAGGGATATATATCATTGATGAAAGTGATGTTGCTATTTCATACCCAAAATTACCCTAATTGTCAATCTCATTTCTATTGCGTAAGGATTTTTACTTGAATTTTGAAATGATGCTACTTGAAGGAGGCAAATTGTAGAGCAAAAAAAAAAAAGAAAGAGAGAATTTATTATACTAATTTTTTTGCAAACCAATCAAAAATTTCATCAGCTAATCCCTTCCCGATCGAATTGGAACAGAGGTGATCGTCATTTGGGATTATACGATGGGTGGCATGAGAGCCGATCCTGTCTGTTATATCTTTACCTTTTATCGCTTTAGTAATATAGTCATTTTCACCATGAATCAATAATACTGGACATGAAACATGGTCTAACAGAGGATCGGTATCCTCAGCATATTTTTGAAGGAATTTAATTGCATCTTTCTTTTTAGTTAAACCTGTCCACGTGTAGGTCTGCCGTTTCTGTTCTGCTAAGGCATTTTTCCATACATTAACCATTGTTTTATAATCTGGTGCTCCAATTCCCGCAGCGGCTTGAATTTGATTCAAAAATCCTGCAACAATGATTGATGTTAGTGAGCCTCCACTCACACCAAAACTCCCCACGTGATTGTAATCCAGTTTCGGGTGGTGTTTTATCTTTTCTAAAATTTGAAGTGTACATTTTTTATAGTCTTCTAATTCTGTGAATTTACATCCCGAAAAACCACTTTCACCCCAACCTGGAGGATCAATGGCTATAGTGGCGAGGTTTCGAGCTTTTGCGTATGTTGCATATGTGGCCATGTGTTCTTTTATCCCCTCATTACCAGGGTACATAATAATTACTCCAAACGGACCTTCGCCGTTTGGTATATATGTATGTGCAAAGAATTTGCCATTTCTGTAAGGAAATTCCCATTTTTGAACTTGGGGGGTTGTTATACTTCGGAATTTGTCGAAGCAAACCGATGCCTTAGCAAATATTTGGCGAGTTCGTTTTTCGTCCGAAATGAAAAAGAATGTTACGGCGTAATACAACGCTGCTTCTAAATAAAGTGTTTCTGGATTATTTTGTGATGCTATACTCGAGTTATCGTTCTCCTTATTGGCTGTCTGAAGTGTTTCCTTTGCGAGTTGATCCAATTTGCATACAATGGATTCGATATCTTCATGTTCTTGAATTAAAGCCCTTCGGATTTTCATCTCATCGCCCCCATAAAATGATAGTGTTTGAAATAACATTTTCCATATCGGTGTTGTAAAGATTTTACCTGAACTGATAAGCTTTACAGTAATCTTCTTTTGCCATTTTTCAGGCATTTTTGTTAATATCAGTTTGATTAAATTCAATTTATTCACTATTTCCTGTGTTAAACATAAGGTTATAATATATCAAATTCATGATATAATTATATAATAAATTTGTAAAATATGAATCAGATATTTCTAGAAAAGTGATATATATGAAGAAACGAAAAAAAGTTGATTTAAACTGGGTAGAACGGAAAATTTGTGTTTGGCTCTGGGATCGGGAAATGTATGGCCTTGAGATTATGAAATCGCTTGAAATTATAAATAGTAAGATCAGTCCGGGGCAACTATATCCCACTCTGAACTCTCTTACTACTCAAGGTTATCTCTCACAAAGAATCCACCAAAAAAGGGGTGCAAATCGAAAAATGTACACCCTCACTTCAAAAGGGAAGCAAATAATTCTTAATATTTTTCAGGATCTAATGATTATTCTTGAATATCAAATGATGGCAAAATATCCGCTTTTCTTCGAAGATTTACTTGTGTTTTTAGACCCAAGCACTTCTCCCACTATCATGGACTTTTCAAAACCATACTTTGAATGGGTGCGCTTTGGATTGGCAACCCATCTAAAGCCTCTAGGGCGATATATCATTACCAGCAATACCTCTAATGAATTTCAATTGGCACAAAATCGTATAGAATCGGAAGACCTAGAATCGGTAATGACTGTTCTCCAATTAAAACCTAAAAATCATATCAAATCCAAGGAGACAGAACTTCCTACAAGTTCCATTGATAAGGCACTGGTATATTTTACATTGCATGAAGATGATACGAGCTGGATATATTCAGAGATGTTTCGTGTTTTAAAATCTAATGGGGTGGGACTAATCACGGATCTATTGCAACCGGATAGACCCTTAACAATCTTTGAAGAAGGTTTGTTAGATATGATCCCTTTCCATTCTAAGATGGGTATAGTCGAAGAAAATACAATTGGAAAACTGCAAGAAGTTGGATTTGAAATTGTAGATCATCACAGCAACAAAGGAATTATCACAATTAATTTTAAAAAACCATGAATAAGCAAGAAAATAAACAAGTTTTTTGGTTTAATGCTTTTTCCTGAAAATGATAAGCTTGCATTATTTGAACTTAACGATATCTATTTTTTTTTCAAATCGAAAAGAAATTATTCGGATTTTTATGAGCAGATTACCTTTGGTCTCCTCGTTTGCTATAGTCATATAGTAGTAGCACTGAATTATGTCCTGATTTAGTACTAATAAGAAAAATCTATGTTCTCCTCATGTTAATGATTGTTTTAGAGAAGAATGAGATGGATTTCGATTCATCAAAGGACTTATGCTATCGACTTTAGCATAGATTGCCTAATTTTTTTAATTCTACGATTTACTCTTCGGATTAGAATTTTGTATATTGCTAATTTGAGTATACTCGGGCGGTTGTGATAACAATCCGATTGATAATATAACTCCGGTGATGTCCAAAGGCCATGATCTTCAGTGACAGCATCCATCTGAACAAATTTTTCCGTTTCCAAGTTCAAATCTGCTGAAGATTCTTCCTTTTCGCATGAGATTGAAAATCCTGTTTTCCATCCATTATCTTGCAATTTCTTTTTTCCTGCGACATAATAATCAAAGTCGTTAATATAGGAATCAATGGCAATCCATTTGCCATCTAACTGGACTTCGATCCAACTATGGGAGAGTTGCTGTGGTAACATTTCATAGAATAACCCCTTAAAGAGACCTCGTTGGATCACTTTATCGATTGCAGAGAAATGCATCCGAACAGGGATTCCAGCGGCTTTGCATAAGGTGTAGAATAGCGTGCCTTTGTTGTTGCATTGACCTTTTTTGGTTTTAATTATGTCGGCAGCGGAGACAAAGTCTCCTTCAAGTGGAAACGCAAATTTAATTTCATCTCTGATAAACATGAAGAAGTTGTGAACTTTTTCTGTATTGCTTTTCGAGGTTCCAGTTAGTTTGCGTACAACATGTTGAACTATCGGATGATTTACATCCGTTAAGTTAAGGTTTGAATAGTTCATACTTAATATTGAGGGTTGTTCTATATGAAGTAAAAAGTGTGGTTTTTTTTAGTAAGTGCAGTTTTATATACTTAGATTTAGAATGAAGGAAAATTCGAAGGATGAGAATTTAGAGGAAACCAAAAATGACCTTCTAAAACGTTTTGCAAGTCCAATATCCCAAATAAGTATTTTGCAAAAAGAGATGATGCAAGCAATTTCCCAAGAGATCCATGAATTTCCTCATTCTGATAAACTAAAATCTCTTGAACTTGATATTTTCAAACAAGTAGGGGAAATATTTACTGGAAAATGGATGGTAGAGATAATTTATGCTCTAGTTCGCTTAGGGAATCCCTTTTTTAATGACCTAAAACAAGAAATTCAAGGAATTGGATCCCGTATTCTGACAGATCGATTACGCTTTCTTGAAAACCAGCAAGTTGTGGAAAGGAAGATTTTTGAAACTTCTCCCGTGCGAGTAAATTACACGTTGACAAATTTTGGATGGGGTTACGTTTCATTGATGCAAGCAATTGTTTTATTTTATATTCAGAATACAAACAATAAAAAACCTTAATCCCATCGAGAAGTATCTTTGAATGAAATATTGGAACCTAGGATGCTCTATGAATTCTCATAAAAAAAAATTTTTGAATTCATGTATCGGTGAAATTATTGGACAATACTAATGTAATTGAATTTTATTTTGGTTTTAATTTTGCTTAATATTTTACAATATGTAATTTGGCTAAAAATCGGAATAATACGAATCCATAATAGATTCTATAGTTTTGCTATCACAATCCTGGAATTCCTGCTGGAGTAAGTCCAAAATTTGTATTTTATTTTCTTGGGTCCATTCTAAAATATCATTATATGCTCCGTATACATGATTTCGATAAAACTTAATAACCGCCCTCCGAATACCATCGGTTCCATCACTTCGAAATTTATTTTTTTGACTAGTCATTTCTGTCACCACTTATACTACCAAGCTAACTTTTGAAAAATCCTATGATAAAAATTGATCGTGTTAGAAAAATGCTAAAAAAGTGATGACAATATTCCAATAATACTTACTCCTTTGATTTATTTGTTTTATCGCCAACAATTTCGTTTTTTTAAAGTGTTAATCCCTGAGCTTCTTTTCTATATCCTTATAGTTTCTTAGCGACAATGAAATAGTTCGAAACCTTATAATATAGGTGTTCAGAATCCAAAATATGGAATTTTTCATCAGAAATATGTCTTTCTATATCTGAGAATTTAAATTTGGTTAAAAAATTTGGAACGACGCCGAATTTAATCATAATGGAATAAAAAGTCAATTGCAATTTTTTTAGAAATTGCATTTTTTCTTTTAAACAAGGGGTTGCCGAAATAAATAACCCACCAGGTTTTAATAATTGATGGATTCTTGGGAGAACTTGATGAATATTGTCAATAACATGCAATACATTGAACGCTAAGATCACATCAAATTTTTCATTTTCAAAATCCGTTTTTAATATTGGAGAATGTTCAAATCTCACATTCATAATCTTATGTTTAATGGTTTTACTTCTTGCTTTTTCAATCATTTTTAATGAGATATCAATTCCGTGTATTTTTTCGACTTTATCGGCCAAAAGAAGAGTTTTAGTCCCAGTCCCGCATCCATAATCTAATACAATATTATCTTCATGGAGATATTTTAGTGTGTTTTTAGTAATCTTGAGGTGAATTTGGTCATAATGTTCTTCACTTTTGTCATAATTTTTTGCTTGGTTATCCCAGAATTTATTTACTTTAGTCATGGCCCCTACAACCTAGTTAGAAGTTCTTTACTATAAAATTAATGGGTTGAGAAAAAAAGGAATGATATCAATTAAAAAGAAATGAGTTTTGCAGATTTACAGATGGTAGCATATGATTTCATCTGAACCCCGCGGAAATTGTTTTTAGTCTCTTTTTTGCTTAAAATAGGTAACTATGGTGATCGATTTAACAAAGTTCGATATGATGCGTCGGGAAAATTATAATGAAGGTCGATACAACGATTTATATCAGCACCAAATTCCCATGGATGAAGAAGATTTGCGAAAAAAACGAGACACCAAAAGTAATTTTTTTATGAAACATGGCTGGACTATCGTCAAAATTGTGATAGTGGCCCTATGTATTCTACTAATTGCAGTATTGGTATAATTTTTTGCTTTATTGGTAAATTTTATCTCATCACTGGAACCTTTTTTTTAAGGAGTTATTTAAAAAATCAAAAATCCTTCGGATGGGTTCATAGATGCGCGAAATCTATCCTTGGGAATGTCCGATTCAAAAATCATAGATTCAAAAGTATCTTATGTATTTATTTAGTCATTTCGCTAATAATAATGTATGAAGCAAAAAGGCTCCTTCCGATGTTTCTACCTCCTAATGATATTAGCCTTGAATATTATTGCGGGTAATGTGTTGTCCTCAAATTTACCTCCTAATTATATTATTCCAAAAAGCGCTGGTGTAGATTCTCCACGATTATATGCATTTCCTACAAGAATCGATCGTGATGGAGATGTCTATGTGGATTGGGTGTATGTAACGGGCGTTTCAACTTATTATGTTTATCGAAATACTTCCCAAATTACCTCTATTGAAGGACTTGTCCCAATTTCTTCTACTACTTCAAGTTACTTTAATGACGTTGATCTTCTTGATGGAGAATATTTTTATGTCATAATCGCCTCCAATGGAGAAGAAAATAGCTCAATGTCAAATTGTGAAAGCGTCATCATTATTAATTCTGAACCAACTACACCTTCTCTTTATACAATTTCTCCTAGCACCGATAAAGACGGCGATATTTTGATTGATTGGGGAAGCACTTCTGACACCGATATGTATTATCTTTTTAAGGACTCTTCCGAAATTACTTCCATTGAAGGACGCCCCTATTATATTTCCACGGCAAGTAGTAGCTATAATGATCTCGATCAACCCTATGGTCTGTATTATTATGCGGTGATTGCGTCAAATGAAAATGGAAATAGTACTCTATCTGCCTGTAGAAGCGTGATTGTAGATCCCGAGGAACCTTCGACTCCGACTATGGCTACATTTTCAGCTGCAGTAGATTTTGACGGCGATATATATGTTAATTGGAATGATGTAAGTGATGTCGATACTTATTACTTATACCGAAACACCTCCGAAATTACATCGTTAATAGGTCAGACTTATCATGTCAGCACTATAGGTAGTTATCATTATGAATACGATTTACTTGAAAACACGTATTATTATGCTGTTGTTGCCTCAAATGAGTATGGCAATAGCGAACTTTCGAATTGTGAATCGATTCAAATTTCCTACACTGTTCCAGCTACACCGGTATTATCGAGTTTTACAATTAATCCCGATACTGATGGAGATGTTCATCTTGATTGGAATTCTATTTCGGGGGCTGATACATACTATATTTATCGAAATGACACTGCTATCACATCTATTAACGGAATGGCACCCTACTCATCAACTTCATCGAGCTATTTCTATGACAATGATCTTGAAAACGGTAATTATTACTATGTTATCAGGGCTGAGAATGAGCTTGGCAGTAGTGGTATTTCCAATTGTGAACATGTTCAAGTAATTCAATCAATACTTCCCGCACCCGTCTTGGATTCATTTTCTTTAGAACCAGATTATGATGGGAATATTCAAGTTGAATGGGATGATATCCCTGAGACTTCAACATATTATCTATTTAGAAGCGGATCTGAA
Organism: Candidatus Lokiarchaeum ossiferum; assembly: GCA_025839675.1. Lineage (GTDB taxonomy): Archaea > Asgardarchaeota > Lokiarchaeia > Sigyniarchaeales > Promethearchaeaceae > Lokiarchaeum > Lokiarchaeum ossiferum. The sequence goes on along the minus strand of CP104013.1, from coordinate 1,265,655 downwards.
ATATTATCTACAACTGGAATGCAACCCCTGACAACGACCTCATCAAGCTATTTTTACGAATATAACCTTCAAGAAGGAACCTATTACTATGCTGTAATTGCTTCAAATGAAATTGGCAACAGCAGTCTTTCTAATTCGGAAGCAGTTCAGATAATTCGTTCTGTTCCAAATATGCCCATTCTTTCTTCAATTTCCCCAAATCCTGATATTGATGGGATTGTTCGTCTCTCTTGGAGTAGATCTGATAGAGCCACATCCTATTTAATTTATAGAAACTCCACTCTAATCACGTCCTTAGAAGATCAGGTGCCCCTCGAGGTAACTTCTTCAACTTATTATTATGATGAAGGATTGGATAATGGAACCTATTATTATATAGTTGTGGCGAAAAATTCGAATGGAAAAAGTCCAATATCTAATTGTGAAAGTGTGCTTGTAACTTTACTTCCCCCGAATGCACCGTCTCTAAGTTCAATTTCACCAAATCCAAACCACGATGGGATTGTGAATCTTAATTGGAACGATGTTGCTGAAATAAGTAAGTATTATATATATCGTTCAACTTCAACAATTGAATCCCTAATCGGGTTGAATCCAATTGCAATAACAACCTCCAGTTATTACGATGATTATTATTTATCTGATGGAACTTATTATTATGTTATTGTGGCCGCAAATGGGAACGGAAATAGTATACCCTCTAATTGCGAATTGGTCTCCATTGTAAATGAACCACCGGAAGCTCCAATCATCTTTGGATTTAGTCATTCACCTGATAGAGATGGTGATGTGACCGTTGATTGGTATTCTATCAATAATGCTGACAAATATCTTGTTTTTCGATCATTTTCAAATATAACTTCTATTGAGGGGATGAGCCCTGTTTCTACAACCAGTTCCAGCATTTTTCATGATTATAGTTTATCTGATGGTACCTATTATTATGTTGTTGTGGCGGTGAATCATAACGGTAATAGCACAATGTCCAATTGTGAAATGATCATTGTCGAGAATTGCGCACCCCAACCTGTAGAACTAAATTCTTTTTCCCCCAATCCCGATTTTGATGGAGAAGTGGAAGTTGATTGGGGTAATTCATACGATACAGCACAGTATTACATATATCGATCCACTTCAGAAATCATTTCGATTAGCGGGATGGAGCCGGTTGCTATTACTACATCCAGTTATTATTATGACAATAATTTACTTGATGATACCTATTATTATGTTATCGTGGCAAGCAATGCGAATGGAAATAGTTCTATTTCGAATTGTGAAGCCGTTTCGGTCACAAATATTCCTCCCAATGCTCCTATTCTTTATGAGTTTTATCCACAATTGGACAAAGATGGAGATGTGGAAGTCGATTGGAACGGGGTTAGTGATGTGGAAGAATATTTAATTTTTCGATCAAACTCAATAATTACCACTTTTGAGGGAATGACTCCAATAGCAATTAGATCCTCATCTTATTCCTATTATTATGATAATAATTTGCCCGATGGAACTTACTACTACGTCGTTGTAGCAGTAAATAAAAATGGAAATAGCACAATGTCAAATTGTGAAGGAGTAACTGTATCACATGTTCCTCCAAATGCACCTATTCTCTATGAATTCAATCCAAATCCTGATAATGATGGTTCTGTGGAAGTTGATTGGAGTAGTGATTATGAAGCTGACGAATTTTTAGTTTTTCGATCAAGTTCAGTAATCACATCCATTGAAGGAATGACCCCCATTGCAATTAGATCTTCATCGTATTCCTATTATTATGATAATAATTTACCCGACGGTATATATCACTACGTCGTCATTGCTGTAAATGAAAATGGAAATAGTACAATGTCAAATTGTGAAAGTGTGCAAATAATAAATACCCCTCCAGAGGCGCCACGACTTTACTCATTTTATCCCAATCCTGATCATGATGGTAATGTTGAAGTGGATTGGAATTCTGTTGATGAAGCAGATGAATACTTTATTTTTCGATCAACCTCAACTATAGCATCTGTTGAAGGGATGGACCCCATTGCAGAGAGATCCTCCTCATCGACATATTTTAATGATGATAATTTGCCTGATGGAACCTATTATTATGTTGTTGTGGCCTGCAACCACAATGGAAATAGTTCAATTTCGAATTGTGAAAGTGTGCAAGTAATAAATACCCCTCCGGAGGCACCACGACTTTCTTCATTTTATCCCAACCCTGATCATGATGGTCGTGTCGAAGTAGATTGGGATTATGCTAGTGATACCCAAGATTATTATGTATTTCGATCAATTTCATTTATCACGTCAGTGACTGGAAAGGTTCCAATTGCTACTACAACATCGAGCTATTATTATGATGAAAATTTACCCGATGGTACATATTATTATGTGATCATCGCAGCAAATAAGAATGGAAATAGTTCCATCTCAAATTGTGAATCTGTAATCGTTCACAATGTTCCTCCAGAAGCTCCTAATCTCCATGAATTTTATCCCCTTGTCGATAAAGATGGTGATGTTAAAGTGGATTGGAATTATATTGATGAAGCTGATGAATATCACGTTTATCGATCAAATACATTAATTACTTCCATCGAAGGAATGGCTCCTATTGCAACTAGGTCTCCATATTCGACCTATTATTATGACTATAATTTACCAAATGGCATCTATTATTATGTTGTCGTGGCAGTAAATGGAAATGGCTATAGTTCATTATCACAATGTCAAAATGTGACGGTATTACTTTCGGCTCCGGATGCTCCCATTGTCGATGAAATTTTACCATGCATCGATAGAGATGGTGATGTACTTATAAATTGGGGTGATGATCCAGATAGCGATTTTTACTTGGTATATCGTGATTCAAAAGAAATCAATACTACTGATGGATTACTTCCTATTACCAGTAGCCCTTGGAGTAATTATTATGATTATGATTTACTCGATGGAATTTATTATTATGCAATTATTGCTGAAAATGGAATTGGGAGTAGCAATTTATCGAATTGTGTATGCGTAGAAGTCTTTAATTCTTTACCTTTGGCCCCAATTCTTGATGAGTTTGATCCGAAAAACACAACTGATTATTATATTCAACTTGCTTGGAATTATAATCCTGAAAATACATATTATGTTTATCGGGATTCTGTAGAAATTATAACGATTGAAAATTTAACTCCTATTGATATTGTATTTTCAAATAATACCTATTTCTATCTTAACGAAGGAGAAATGAATTATTTTGTTCTAGTTGCAGAAAATGCTAATGGATTGAGTCCAATGTCTAATTGTGTGTATATTGAACATGTTTATGTTGATTACTATATTGATTTTGATTGGGATGATGAACCAGATGAGACATATACTGCACATGATACTTCAAATGGTACTTCACCAACTGGACGTAGGTCCCCATCTATATCATTTGGAAGTCCAGGGCTTGTTCTTCTAACTCTCTTCGGTGCTGTATTCGTAATAATTACTGTAAATCGAAATAAAAAGAGACCTATTTAATAAAAACTGTGATATTGGCTTTTTTTTTAGTTGATTTTTTTTTTTACATTTCATGTGAAAACGATCCTCGAAAATAACTTCTAATGAATTATGAAAATTTTTTTTTTTAAATTGGTGTTCTCTGTCTAACGGAAAAAGGTAAATAATTTTGTCCAAAATTTATGGTCAGCTGATCATTCTAAGATTTTCCGATTGTTTGAATCATCACAGTTTATTAGGTTTATTGACAAAAAGATTATATATTCATAAATCAATTGAATGTTGAGTTGTAAAAATGATAAATGATCGTTCTACTTATAAAAGTGGTGTAAAAATCGCATGGATTTTAATTTCTATGGGGTTATTACTAGGGGGTATTGCAGGAATCAATCAAGATGTACCTCCAAGTTCTGCGGACGGATGGGTTTATCCCTTTAGCGAATTATCATCTCCAAGTGATTCAATCATGATTGAGGATGTAAACCAAGATGGAATAAACGATTTATTCTATTGGATTAATCCATATTATAATAGCTGGGATGAAAATTCTGGGAAAGTTCAACACCAAACCCAAACTGCTATAATTGATGGTGCCACCGGAGAATTAATTAGGTATAGGGCTTATTCCGATTTTCAGAATTGGACTATTTCCCCAAGCTTGCCGACAAGTCTCATTCGTACTGCAAATAATGATGTGATTGCTTTAGCTTCTGTTGGAATTCCTCATCTTTCAGAAAATCAAGATGGTGATGAATCCGATCAAAATAACATTGAATACTATTATGAAATTAATACTGCAGCTACAAATCAATTTCATCTGTTACACATCGATATTGCTACCCTCGATATTGATTTTAAATTAAATGTTTCATCTTTGGGTGAAGAGGGAGTCAATTGGGATCTATTTAATCTCAATATAAATTATTTAGGAAATAATTCTCAAAATGTTCCTAATTCTACATATTCTGAAGATGTGCTAATTATCGAAAACACCTTTGAATATCTTGATGATGATTCTATAAAAGTTATGGATTTTATCAATCCCGAGACACTTGAACCAATATCTCAAATTAATTGGAATAGTGTGGGTCCATTCTACTACAATATTTCTGACGGACAAAATATTAACTATGAATTTAAAGGAGCTTTTTGTAGAATGCCTACAAATGAACTCCAAAATCATTGGAAATATCCCTACTACTATATGTACTATGTTGATCGAAATGCACCTAACTCTACAGCATTCTTTTTAACAAAATTATCTCAATTACGATCTGGGCCTATGAATGCGACATCAAATTCATGGCTCTTTTATAATTATACCCTATTTGATTCCATGGATCCAGAAATTTTAGAAATTGAAAACATTTGGGAAAGAAATGCGTATGTTTCATTCAATGCGACTGGAGATCCCACGGGAATAACCCATATTTTTCAGGCAGTAGATGAATATGATCTCGGATTAAATTCAAAATATCGTGAACAGTATCCTTCCTTTAATGACGGTGATCCAAATATAAATGAGAACCAGATGTTTCAAGCAATAAAAATGTCACAAATTGTATCTCTCAATATCCAAAGTCAGCAAAAAACTTTCGAGATCATAAGCTTTAGGGAAGGGGTTCTTTCGGATAATCACGAGCCTCCAAATTCTACTAATGAATGGGGGGTATGTGTTGGAATCCTTCCTATTATTTTGGAAGGTGGATCTGATCAAACAACTTCCTTTGCTTTGATTTTCTCTAAACAAGATCCTCGGATAGTAAGCATTTCTGATAAATTAATGCCTGTTGTTGCTGGTGATCTCTTCTTTTTATCAAGTGAATATGCGGGAGTTGTTGTAAATAGTTCGTTTTTGACCCTTTTCGATATAACCCCTATTTCCTTTGAATGTCCTAATCTGTTTGATATATTTTATAGTAGCTTATTGTATGAAAATTCTGTTGGTTATAATTTCAATATTGATTATGATATTGATGGGGATAAAAGCACTGATATTTTGATCCCAGGGATTATTTTTCAAGATTCTGATTTTCTTTATGATAATAATGGTCCATATTTTACCATAACCCAAAAAGAGGTAATAAATCAATCATTATATATGAATTTTGAGTCAGAATGGTTTATTTATAACAAAATCTCCCCACTTTCTGACGCAGATGGTGATGGTGTTGGGGATCTGTTACTTCAAAATCGCTATGTCATCTTCAATCGAGAAATGGAAATAATAGAACAAAATGAACTGCTTCAACAAGCAACCAATCCTGCTACAAAAGGCATTTTTATAACTGGTGCAATAATGCTCTTCTTTGGGTTATTAGTGCTTGTTTTAGATACAATATTACTCAGAAAAACAAAGATCAAATTTACAATACCAAGCAAAAAAAGATTTATTATCATGGCATTTCTTGCAGTTGCAGCAGTAGCTTTACTATATTTTACATTGCTCTTAATGATTCAAACCATTGAAAATAATCAATCTATTCAATTCGGACAAAGTCCGGAACAAATTGCTATCACCAATTTTACTCGGAACTCGGGTTTGGTCACATTCACATTTTTCTCGACATTATTCATCAGCGCTGGCCTTTATATTTTGCTGGCACCGAGGATCTCCAGTTGGATCATTATTTTAAATCAAATTTTCCATGCCAAAAAGGAGGGTTTCAAAGCTTTTAAACGAAAAGTGCCGTTGGACGATCAAGCTTTAGAAGAATCGAAAAATATCAAGTATAAAATGATTATTATTCCACCTTTTGGGAGAAATACTGGAGTTGGGGGATTAATCTCACGTATTTTATCTATTATTGCACTCATCCTCTCAGTTGGATTGATGTTTTTTGATTATACAAATCAATATTTCAATTCTAATGTTGGAAACATTGCTACAATTACTGGATTAACTGATAGTAATTTTATTGAATATATTGGTGGATTCTTCATATATTTAATAATTCCAGGTTTAATAGCGGTGCCGTTCTTTTTCTGGCTTATTCCTACTTCTTGGTTATTAGATGATGCGGGAATTCTATTTTATACCAAGGATCTAAAATCCACCCAACCCGAAGATGTTGAGTCTGTGGGCGGTTGGTTTTCAAATTACTTGAAAGGATTTTTAGGAATTGGAGCCATTTTCAGTTATATCCGGTTTATTCAAGGATCTCCGATCTTAGCTTCTATCCAAAACTTTCCAAGGAACGTTCGTTTTAATGTGATCTTCTTTATTTTTGGATTTTGTATTATTGCTGGGTTTGCCTGTGGAGTTCTTGCTGTCACCATGCATGAGTTAACCCTATCTTCCAATGTTAGTCGATTATATAATTTCTTAGATCAACGCAAATTTAACATTCATCGACAAGAAATTGTATTCAATCAATTTGAAGAACTATCAGAAGAAGTAACCCTCGCGGGATATAGAAACGAATAACCATATAGCGGAGTGAGTGTTGTGATAACCGCAAAAAAGAAGTCATGAAGCGCTTCTCTTTTTTATTTTATTTTATTTATTTTACATTAAAACCTTTCCTTCATTTTCTATGCTGGCTTAAAACAGTGTGTTTGATCATAAATAGGCAGTATCCAATCCAAAATTATTAGAACAGAATTCTTAAATTAAAAATGGTATTTTTTCTTATACAACTAAATCCGCATGTTCATAGGAGACAAAAATCAGAGCTTCTTACTATGGGAAAAAAAACTGCAGTTGTTTATTTTTCATTGACAGGCCATACCCAAGCTGTTGCTGAAATTGTTCAAGAAGTTCTAGATGCAGACATCATTGCACTCAAACCAATAAAAAGTCTCAATTCAAAGAGTTCGATGAAATTTGTGTGGGGAGGCTATCAAGCGAAGATGAATAAAACTCCCGATTTGGAACCTTATGAATTTGATGTAGAGAAATATGGCTTTATTATCCTTGGATCACCAGTGTGGGCCTGGACGCTTTCTCCTCCCATGCGAAGTTTTCTTAAGCAACATGATTTGACCAATAAAAAAGTTGCCTTTTGGATGGGGAGTATGGGACCAAAGAAAAAAGCTGCTGAACGATTTAAAAAAGCCCTTCCTGAATGTAATTTAGTCGGTGAACTCCATTTGCAAGGTACTCATGAAGAAAACTGGGGTGAAAATTATCGAAAAGCCAAAGAGTGGGCGCAAACCCTTCAGTAAAGCTTATTTTTTTTATTTTGTTACAGTGAGTTCTTTTTTGAATTACTCTCTTCTCTCTTGTGGAATACGAGTAAATAGCTATGATCATATCCATATCCATAGATGCCTCGATTCTCTTTTAATTCTTCTCCTTCCCAGCAGATGATAAATTCTCGTTGAAGGTCCATAAATTTTCTTAATCGACCCGCAATATCCCATGCTAATGTCGTTAATTTTCCTTCAGCATACAAATTAGCCACCTCAACAAGACAATTTCCTCCCTTATTCATAAAAGGTTCCAGTTCTTGGAAAATCATCTCCAATTTATTTAAGTATTCTGAATAATTGGATTTTGATTGAAAGTTATCAAAAGGGCTCTCTTGTTCAAATGAGTTCATATAGGGTGGAGATGTGAGTAAAAGATCGAAGTTCTTCATCGCAATCGAAGATAAGTTTGTGATATCTCCATGGATTATGGATTCCTTTGTATTGAGTTTTGAAGTAATATAATCAACGCGTTGTTTGTCAATTTCAACACCAAAGGAAGTTCTCTTCATTTTTTCTGCAATTAGTAGCGTGGTTCCAAAACCTGCAAAAGGATCAAAAATTATATCGTTTTGCTTGGAAAAGGTTTTTAGACAATACTCCACAAAACGTTCAGAATAGCGGACATCATCACTCGAAAATTCAGATGGTAGAGGCTCAGATAATGAAATTGGGAGAGATAAGATTGTAGGCATATAATTAGAAATGTTCATTCCTTTATTTGACTTGCTAAACCAAGCGCTTCATACAATAACCAGTGAGTGAAATTTTTTGACAATAATACCTATCAAAAGATACACTAAATCAATGTTTGAATAAATAAAAAAATAATCAATCAAATAATCACTTTTTTTGACAAAGGGGGGTGATTTTGGTATATTTTCCAATAAACTTGTCAATTATTTACAAACTATCAGATATATATGCTCAGATTTTCTTTATTTTTGTATGATCGCCTCAAACCAGACAGTGATTGATAATTTTGAAGGAGAATTAGCTGGACACCATGAAGTTGATCACGCGTTTTCTGAACAAAATATGGCATTTCATGCTCTTCAATTACTTCACAAGATGGAAGAAGTGTATTATTGGCACTAATGTTGTAGCAAGACCTATTTTAAAATGCACTTATACCTTAATGAAGCTTTAGATTTTCTTTATATTTACAATTTTGCCCCTCATCTTATATGAGAGTTTTAATCAATTTCCTAGATTTGTCTGCATATTTCTTCGCGTTTGAAGTTTTTACTCAAGATCAAATAATAAAGCAGATATCGAATTCCGACATATGTAACAACCAAAGAAGTAATTCCGTATTCTATCAATCCGATTACCCAAACAAAACCTCCCCAGTTATTTCCTGAATTTGTTAAAAATTCCGCGAATTTCAACATTGCAATAGCACTTATAACCAGCGGGAAAGTGTAGGCAGAAAATCCTGGATTAAATTTTAGTTTTAGAAGCTTGAAAAGTAGGGCATAGACTACTAAGATCATTAGAAAAGAGAGTGGTGCTAAGATGTAAATAAAAATAGGGTTTATAATCGTAGTGAGAGAAATATAGCCTGTTAAACAGAGACTTGCTGGTGCAGCTAAAATTGCAATGGTTGGTTTTTTTGGAGTGGGAATCTCCCCTAACTTTAATCGGAGTAGTACACAAGCAAGAATAATTAGGTAATTAATGAAACCAAAATAAAAGACAATTTCACACATCAGAGGAAAATTAAACATTCCTCCACTTACACAAGCCACAATAATCCCTACAGGAGGAATAAAGTAACTGGGAATCCAATTTTGGAAATTGAATTTTTTAAAGGTATTGAACAGAAAGCTAATCAGTAACAATATATGAAAAGAAACAGCACTTATCCATATTATAGTTCCTGCCGTCAAATTGATTCTCCCAACATAAGTTGCTAATATCATCCAAGCCATGCTATATGTGGGAAGAGTGGAACTATATACCGGGTGTTTTAAATCTTGGACAAACGCTGGAAAATTTAAAATGATTTTTGAAAGGTAAATTAATAAAATAAACGCTGCCAAAATTCCAAGCATATTCCCTGCTATTGAACTGAAATTTAATGTTAAAGATCCCAAACTTGCGAATCCTAAACCTAATCCTGTGATGGGTGCAGGAATTTTTGCCATTTGTTCTTTCAAATTATTCCCTTTATGAAAATTTTGCTACAATTATCTGAGTTTTAATAGAGATTTCTCTGGAAACTTTACCAATGGCGTTATTTCATCTTCCTTTTTTCATTCTTGGCAATACGGATTTTCACTAAAAAAGCTACGAATTTTGCCATTGTGAGAGTAATTGGATTTAAGTAAATTTTATAGAAATAGTTTTTTTCAAACCACCCTTTTTTTTCCCAATAATTATAATCTTCAGGGCTTAGATCCCGGGTATGGTTGACTAAGACTTTGAACAAATGAAAGAAAATCAGATTTTCTAATTTTGGAGAATGTTTTTTGTTTTGAATTATGGATTGGAGAAAGATCAAAGACAATTTCTTGATTTTTTTCATATATTTGCTTCTTTTAATTTCATTTTGTTCAAACCCCTTTACCTTAATTCCAATAGTCCCCACTACATCAAATCCCCATTGCGATACTGTTTTAGAAAGATAATGGGATACACTTTTGATTCCGGTTTCAAGGGTAGAAACAATTATTATGGCTTTTTTTCCAAAAAATCTCGGTCGATGTAAAAGATAGGCAAGATGATCGATGAAATTTTTCATTAGTCCAGAGACATTATCCACATAAACTGGGCAAGAAATGATTAATCCATCTGCATTATCCAATGATTGAATTATAGGATTAATTTTCTGGTAATCCTTGCAGAATTTTTCACCTTTTTTCATACATTGATAACACCCATTACAATTATCTTGCAAAATCTTTTGAAGAAAAATGTCTTGATATTCGATGGAATTTCTTTCTTCATCCATTATTTTTTTGACAAGTGAAGTATACTCGTATGAATATTTCTTTCGTGGGCTTCCAAAAATTGATATTATTTTCATTTTCGTCAATTTCCAATAAGTTAAAAAAATGAGGGAATGCTATACTATTCTCGTTTTTTAAAGTCTAGTTTTCCCTTAAACCCTAAAAACATGATTAAATTAATCACAATTATAAGAATAACATTATAGATTTCAGGAATATCCACTCCGGTGATGATAATTGTCATGAATTGAATAGTTGGAATCAATATCCCTAAAAATAATCCCAAAAGAGGAGACATTCGCGTTTTGAAATAATAAAATCCAAAAATGATTAGAGTGATAATGCAAACAAGTCCAGAGATCCCATTAGTAATTAGATTAACTGTTTCTGTCATTTCCCAATTTTCGAATACTCCTGCTTGGCTTAAAGCAATATAGAATAGACTGTATACTATTCCTATTATTCCAATCGGTTTCGACCATTTCAGCTTTTGAATTAAAGCCATCCCTGCCGCGAGTAAGAAGAAAAGAAAACCAATTGAGATTCCAAATGAAACTGGGAGATATTTTGTATCCGTTATTCCAATAAATAAATAATTAATCGCTGAAAGCATAAAAAATGCAAATAATGTGATGAAATAAATTTGTTCATCCTTTTTATTTTCACGTCTCCGTTCAATGAAATGATGAAGATTTAAGGACACTATTCCCATTAGTAATATTGCGAATATTAAAACTGCGATGTTCATATCTTTCTTAGTGAGAATGTTGTTTATAAAGCTTAGGTTTTTGCTAATCTCTTATAATGGAATAAAAAAAAGTGTTCTTTCTTAGATCTATTAAATGCAGTTGTTTTTCTAAATCGATGCGATTGTAAATGGACTCCTTAAAGTGATTTATTGAGTCTAAAGATCCAAAAATATGGAAGAAAATAGAAAAATTATGAAACTTATCAGAAATTTTATTGTATGGAAACATTAATGAAGGTTATCAGAAAATTTATTCTATGGATTGGAATATTATTTTGATTGGAACTCTCGCCTCTCTTGGAGCAGGTTTAGCAACAGGATTGGGGGCTCTTCCAGTGTTCTTTAAAAAAAACATTTCCGATAAAGCCCTTGATTTATTGCTCGGGTTTGCTGCAGGTGTGATGTTAGCAGCCTCTGCTTTTAGTTTACTGGTTCCTGCTTTAAATTTATCTGCAGAAGATGGTGGAGCGCCTAATTTCAATTCTGAAAATTTGCAAAACTTATGGACTGTTGGAATTGTTGTTATCGGGGTCCTAGCGGGTGCATTTTTTATAGATATTATCGATCGCTGGGCACCTCACGAACATTTTGTTAAAGGTCCTGAAGGGAAGGTTTCGAAACGACTTGCTGCTACTTGGTTGTTCATCATAGCAATTACTATTCATAATTTTCCAGAAGGATTAGCTGTAGGGGTGAGTTTTGGAGGTGGAGATGTATCTCAGATTGCCATGGGGCTAGTTGTGGCTATTGCAATTGGATTACAGAATATTCCTGAAGGAACTGCCGTAGCGATGCCATTATTGCGTGAAGGTTACTCTAAAAAGAAGGCATTTTTGATTGCGACATTTACGGGGATTGTTGAGCCTGTTGGTGCTTTCATTGGAGTGGCTGTGGTAAATATTGCTCGTTTCTTCTTAGGATTTGGAATGGCGTTTGCCGCGGGGGCAATGATTTTTGTTGTGGCGGATGAAATCATCCCTGAAACCCATGGGAAAGAGCATTCTCGCCAAGTAACTTTTGGAATTATCTTTGGATTTGTAATTATGATGTTTTTGGATAATTTCATTGAGCCCGTTCTTACCACAATATTGTAATATAAATTTTCTCCACTTTTTTTTTTCATAGCATTTGATTTTTTTTCACTTTCCTTTTTTCTCTCAAGGGATACTCCTTTATATCTATGAACTAATTGTAATCTATGAGATCTCTTAAAGGAAAAACAATTTTTATCACAGGAAGTTCTCGGGGTATTGGAAAAGCAATTGCTATGAAGGCTGCTGCTGATGGAGCCAATATTGTGGTAATTGGAAAAACGAAAGAACCCCATCCCAAATTACCCGGGACCGTGTATACTGCCGCTGAAGAAATAAAACATGCTGGAGGGGAAGTTTTACCCATTATTGCCGATGTTCGGTTTGAGGATCAAGTACAAAATGCAGTAGATAAAACCATTGATGTTTTTGGTGGGATAGATATTTTAGTGAATAATGCTAGTGCAATCAGTCTCACTTCAACGATTGCAACATCCATGAAGCGTTTTGATCTAATGTTTTCTGTTAATGTTCGGGCAACGTTTATGACTTCGAAATTATGTATCCCCCATTTGAAGAAAGGATCGAATCCTCATATTCTAATGTTGTCTCCACCTCTATCCTTAGAGCCACAGTGGTTCAAGAATAATTTAGCATATACAATGTCAAAATATGGAATGTCCATGAGTGTGCTAGGATTAGCAGAAGAATTAAAGGATGATGGTATTGCCGTTAATTCTTTATGGCCTCGTACTGCCATTGATACTGCTGCTGTGCGAAATCTTCTTGGAGGAAAAGCTACTGCAAAAAGGTCACGAAAGCCCGAGATTGTAGCGGATGCCGCCTACTATATTCTTACTGAATCTAGTCGAGAAGTAACTGGAAATTTCTTCATCGATGATGAAGTATTAATGAAGAACGGAATATGCAATCTGGAACAATATTCTGTCACTCCCAACTCAAAGCTTATGCGTGATTTCTTTTTATTAAGTGACGGGGAAAATTATTGTGAATAAAGTCTAAGAAATAATTAAATCACAGATAAATCTTCTTCAATAAGATTTATCTCTTTTTTTGTGAGTCCATATATTTCATACACGATACCGTTGCTTTGTTTTCTCAGTTGACAGATTTTATCATAGTATAGATTAAATTGAATTCCAAAGTTATTCAAATCTTGGATTAATAATTGTTCTTGCTGAATACTTAAAGATTTAATCGCATTCTTTTCTAATTCCTTAAGCAGTGTTTCAATAGTTATTGAGGGAAATTTAAGCATCTTTGGAGTAATCCTTTTCAATAGGATTCGGGATTGCATTGAAGTCCAATATTCTAGTTTTAATTCATAAATTTTCTGGGTCCATTTTATTAACTCTTTCGATACATGTATAAGGTTATCTTGCAATACTTTTGAAGTCATTTTTATTGGCAATTTTTTCGCATTTTGAATCAAAATTTTTTGGAACAAGATTTTTGTGGTATCTAGGAATTTATTTTTATGATAAAATGTCAAAAGGTCTGAATTCAATAATCCAAGTAAATATTCATACTGAAAGTGCTTTTGGGATTTGAGGATAAGATTAAACGCTACTTGAGTATTATACAAAGCTTGGTTTTCAACAAGTCCTGTTAATATATGAGGGGGGTTTCCACTTAAAATCTGGCGGATGACAAGATGTTTTGATTTAAAAAACCTTTCTTCTCGTTTAGCTCCAAGCCATGGACCATAGCGGATGAACTGATCACCACTCCAAAAAACACCATAGGGAACAATATCTCCACCTTTTATAAGTGGTTTGTATTCATCGTTTATTTTGGTAGGTGAGTGAAAGACTTTTTTCTGAATTTGCTCTTTAGTATGACCGCAATACTTATCATAAGGGGTTATACCTAATGAGATTTCGCAGATTGCATCATAATTTGTAGAAGAAATTCCTAATAACGGGGAATTACGTTCTATTTTTTCCAACAATGTCTGAGTTAAATTATCAATCAATAAAAAAGGGGCTGTATCTTGATGTGATGTTGATTTTTCTTTTGATTTTTTGTTGGTATCTAATTTATTATGACTCCATCTTTCCGTATTCATGAAAAAATGCTTTTTAGCAAAAGATGGTGCAATGTGGTTTAGAGGAATTTCTCGTGGAAAAATTACTACCTCACATTCTGTATCTTTTTTGTGAGATTTGTTAAAAATGAGAAGGATGGTTTCCACACGTGCATCAGCAAAAACATTATCCGGCATTTTAATGATTTTACAGATTTCAGTGGAATCTAAGAGTTTTGAACGAATTAACTTATATGAACTATTATATAGAATCGAATTGGGGATAATATAACCAAAATATCCTGTAGATTTTAGTAATTGAAGTCCCCGTTCGATAAAGGTAGAATATAGATTCATTCGATTATGAGACGTTGAATATTTTTGAAAAATGTATTGGCTTTCTTCTGACGATAATTTTTTGATATCAATGTAGGGAGGATTCCCGATAATCACATCAAATCCTCCTGATTCTACAATTGAAGGGAAATTTTGTTCCCAATCAAAAGAACTCTTTATAAATCCTTCATCTTGGTCAAATAAGGAATTTCCACTTTTTAGATTATTATTCCAATCGGAATTACATCCCCTTGTCATTTTTAAGTCCAAGAAGATAGATAATTTGGCGAATTCAATCGCTTTCTGATTCAAATCTACACCAAAAATGTTATTTGAGTAGATGTTTGATTTATTTAAATGAGAAAAATTTTTTAATTCATAAAAACAGTAGGGTGATAGTTGATTATATTCGAGATCCGTGTCTATTTGGTCATAATTTTGCTTTCTTTGTTCTTTTTTCGGAGATTTCTTGAATTTTTCGATTTGTTCCTCAATAATTGCCAAAATTTCTGTTGCCTTAATTAGAAATGCTCCCGCCCCGCATGCATTATCCAAAATTTTTATAGAATCTATTTTGTTTTGGAGTGTTTCTATATCGTTTTCATGTTCAGCAATCAATTGTTCAATCGTCTCTGTATTTTTCTTAGAAAGATAAGGAACTATCGTTTTTCGTGTTAAAAAGTCGGTAACATATTCTGGGGTATAAAAACTACCTGAATCCTTTCTGAATTGATTATTTTTTTTAATATTTGTTGTGAATATTTCAAAAGATTGCTCGAATAGGGTACCTAATTGATGAAGTGTTATTTTTTCTTGATAGAAATATAATGAAATTGACACCAATTTCTGTATAAGGGGGTTATTATCGAAAACTTTGATCGATTTGGGGAGAGAATATGATATTTTTAGTATTGAAAATTCTCGGTTATTTTTTAAAAATGTGTGTTGTTTATCTTGAAGTTTAAACATTTTTAATAAAGATTGAAAAAACAAAGTGGAGTTTTGAGATTGTTTCCATTTTTTCGAGATGAGATGTTGAAGATCTGCGCTGCTTCTCGTCTTATTCACATTTTCATAATTATCCATAAAAAAAAATAACAAAATTCGGTTTAGAAATGTATTCGCCAGTCGAGATACATTTTCTTTCGGTATTTCACAAGTCTTTGCAAATTCGTCTTTTAACATAATTCGAGTTTCATGAATCAAGTGATAAAATTTTCTTTGCTTCTTTTGCTCTTCCAAAATTGCTTTGTTAAGTAAAACTTGCATTCTTTTTTTTCCAGATTGAGTTGTCAGAGTGAAAATCCCGATAAATATTTTAAAATTATCTTCGTCATGGACAATATCAGTAAAATCCAGAAATTGGGTTTTATATTTTCCGAAGCCATAGACCATTAAAAGAAAAAATCTGCCATCCGTTGCTATTCCAAATTGACAGGCTGAAATTTTTAGAGTATTCCAAAGGTTATTTGTGAGTTTTGTTTTGATTTGGGAAGGAGATTGGGCTGAATAGGATGGTGTATTTTCACTAAAAAATGCATTTTCCACCAGAAGCTCAACATCTAACGGGTATTTTAAAGTTCCATGATAGTATTTTGAACTTGTAAAATTCTCAAAACTTGAGGAGATATTTAGCTGTAATATGTTATTTAATATCAAACTTGTAAAATTTTGTAGAAATGTAATAGTATCACGATTATTTTGGTTTAATTTTTCTAACCACAGAAAAGCAATTTTTCTTTGTTCTTGGGAAATCAGAATATCCTTACAAATTTCCTTAAGGTGCTTTTCTTTGAAAATTGCCATCAATTATCTAC
Source organism: Candidatus Lokiarchaeum ossiferum (assembly GCA_025839675.1). Taxonomy (GTDB): domain Archaea; phylum Asgardarchaeota; class Lokiarchaeia; order Sigyniarchaeales; family Promethearchaeaceae; genus Lokiarchaeum; species Lokiarchaeum ossiferum. Next base: position 1,249,036 of record CP104013.1, on the reverse strand, counting down.
TTACTTGTCATTTTGTAAAAAGATTTTTCAATTTTACCTGAATTTCACTTAAATTATAAGGTTTCACTAGTACATCTTTAAAACCATATTCTTGGTAATTTGCCATTATAGGATTATGAGAAAATCCACTTGAAACTAAAGCTTGGACATTGGGATCTGAAACAATTAGTCGTTGGATAATTTCTTTACCTCCAATACTGCCAGGAATTGTTAAATCAATGATGGTAAAATCATATGGAATACCCGTCTTTAATGCTTGTTCATAGCGATTTATTGCAGAAAACCCATCATGTTCAACATCTGACTTTATTCCAAATTTTTGGAGCATTTTCTGCATCGTTTTACAAACAATTACATCATCATCAATTATTAAAGCGCGCTTTTTATAATTTTTGAAATTTTCATTAGAAGATAAAGGAATATTTAAATTAATTTTCGTAAGTGGGATGTAGACGTAAAATGTAGTTCCTTGTCCTAATTGAGAATCAAATTTAATATATCCTTGATGGTTTCGAATTATGCTGTAACTTGATGCCAACCCTAATCCATTTCCGGTATCTTTTGTGGTAAAGTATGGTTCAAAAACTCGATTTGCATATTCCTTCGGTATTCCTTGTCCTTCATCTGAAATAGAAATTTGTGCATAGCCGTTACTTGTTCTGGGCATTGTACTTATAGGGGCTGAATCAAATTTTTCTATGGTAATTGAAATATTTCCTCCTCGAGGCATCGCTTGCATCGCATTAATGATCAAGTTGTTGAATACTTGTTGGATTTGGCTTGCATCCATATCTGCCCAAAAAGTATTGGCGGGTTTTTTATACTTAATTTTGCAATTTGACCCGGGTGTGACGAGTTGCAATGTTTGTTCCATCAAATCTGCCAAATTTCCCACCTTCTTTATGGGTTTTCCACCTTTTGAAAATGTTAATAATTGACTTGTTAAACCCCTTGCTCTATTTGTTGCTTTCTCAAGATCTGCCAGACATGATTTTGTTTCTTCATCTAATCCTTCGGACATTTGCAGTAAGCTAATATTTCCTACGATTCCTACTAATATATTGTTGAAATCGTGGGCAATTCCTCCTGCCAATATATTAAGGGATTCCAACTTTTGTGTTTGGAGCCATTCCTTTTCTATTTGTCTTTTAGCTGTTAAATCTTCAAATATGAATAATATCTGATTTTCTATTAAAGAAATTGTACAAAATAATTGGATAGGAGAAATGTCATTTCCTTGAAACGTTAGTTCTGTTTTATAATCTTGGTATTTGATAACGCTTAAAACTTCATTCCAGCGTTCTTTGAAATTTTCTCTTGTTAAAAATTGATCTTGAACTAAAATTTCACTCATAGATATTAAATCATCTATCTCCAAATTTTCAATATCGGTTAATTTCAACATATCCATAATTTTTTGGTTTAAAAATTTAACAGAACCAATTACTGAAATGATCATGATTGGAAATGGAGCTAAATTGAACATCTTTTGAAATAAAAGATCTTTCGCCCTTAAATCATCTTGAGCTTGTTTTATATGTGTGATATCGTTGATATTGCAAAGAATTTCATAAGTTTTCCCATTTTCATCTACTAAAGGTACCAATTTGTATTGAACGTAGGATTTAATACCCCATTTTGATACATATTCTGTTTCTGCGTTAATTTCAATCTTCTTCTGAATGCACTCCGCTAATTTCTGGGAAAAACCAATTTTTTTTAAAGGTGGAAAATTAAGAAGATTGATTTGTTTTGTTTTTTCATGGGAATCGGAACCAAGTATTTTTAACAGTCTATTATTAGATGTTAATATTTGCCCTTGATTATCACAAGTAAGAATCCCTACTGGAGCAAACTCAAAAATTTCACGGAATTTTTTTGCTGTGTGTTTTAACTTCAATTCAGCATTTATCTGATCCGATATATTCAAGATGATGATTTGATCGGCGATTTTTCCATTAATATGAATTTTCTCTGAGTATTGTCTAACCCAATACTTAATACCTGTTTTAGACATCAACCGGAATTTCATGTTTGGAAAATCTTTTTCTTGGTCCATTTGAATTAGACTTAAATCATCCGGATTAACTTGCTGGTTGGCTCGATCCAAATCCCATGTCATAATTTCTTCTACAGAATATTCTAGAAGATCTGCTAACCATTGGTTAACAAAGGTTATTTTTTTGTTTTGTACGATCATTAATCCCAATGCGGCCATCTCAGCAATGTTTCGATATTTTTCTCTTGATTCTACGAGTTCTTCAATTACTTCCTTTAGTTCATTAATATCTGTTGATTGCTTGAATGGACACATTTTGGTTTTCTCAATGATCTAATGAATATTGAACCTAAAACCTTTGAGAAAAAATACTGATTTGTCGAGAAATTAGTTCCTTTCTTGGTTTTATAGTAGGGTGTAATATTTTTTAACCCAAATCATTATTACAATTGAAAGGCTTATTCCAAAAATGGGAGGGATAATTAACTTTAAGAGATATGGTGCTCCGTTTAATATAACATCAACGTACACCAAAGCTGATCCATAAATTAAAATTCCCGATGTGAAGATACCAGAAATAACCACCCATTTTTTCAATTTTTGGAACCCAAATCCAGAAATAATTGTTGCTGGTGCTGTGATCAACATATCTGTTATGTATAATTGAAGATCTGTTCCTGCTGGTGCATTAAATATTGGACCATCTCCCCATCGGTAAAGTGCTCCAACTATCGCAAAGATACCGGTTAAATATAGCGAAATCGAGAGAATTTTTGCTTGCTTCATATATTTTGGGGTATTATCGTCAATAGTTTCGGAAGAAATAGTAATTTTGTCAATATTGATATTGCTGATTTGATTTTCTTGGGTAATTAGATCTAGACTCATTATATAAATTGTAGAAGATATGAAATATCAAAAAAATGGAGTCCAAAATTTGGCTTCTGGGAGTTTTAAAGTTTATTCTTCTTTTGGGAACTAGATTATTCTAAGTGAGATTTTTTCAAAATACGATTCATTAGTGTTGTGGTAATGAGATCATTTAATAATCCCCAAACAATTCCCGCAAAGAAATACATGATCTCTATTCTTTGTTGTAACAGTCCAAAACTTATGGACACAACTGTCCCTAAAATCGCTCCTCGAACGACTGAATTTAATCTTGGCTTATTTTTTAGAAGAAACCATTCCCCCGCAAATCCTATCAACATCCCCATTATTACTCGATTATACCATGCTGCTAAAAGGTAAATGGTTGCGTTGGGATTTGGATTAAGTGGCATACGTTGGGATTGACCTATGATGCAAAAAATTCCTAAAATCGCTCCCATACCCGTAGCGATTAAAACGCGTTTTAGTTGGTTTTTCATTTGAACATCGTTTAATTTTTAGCTTGAATCAAAATAAAACTGTCGACTTTTTGCCATAAATGAATTGATGGAAAAAGTAATAAAAAATTATTCGGGGTTCAATTCGTTTCGTGCTGAAATAGATTTCCATTTTTTAGGAACATGGTTTATTGATTTATGCAACTGTTTAGAATTCACCAGTATTAACAATGCAATTAGCATAAAAACCCAGCTCACAGAGGTAAACCATTCAAGAGGTAAAAATGTTAGTAAGGTACCTCCAATTAGCGGCCCTATGATTTGAGCAAATGTATCTATTGAAGATGCGATGCCTTGAACTTTTCCACGTTCCCAAGGATTGGCTAAATTACTGATGAAAGCACTTAAAGATCCTCGGGTGCCACTAGTTGCAAAACTATTTAAGATTAACATTAGGACAAAGTGAATTTCATTTTTCACAAAGGCAAACAGTATAAATTCTATCAGATATATAATAAATCCAACTAGAGCAATTCGATATTCACCTAGCTTTTTTAATGCGGGCATATAGACCGTATATCGGATCAAAATTTGTAATACGGCCGTTCCAGCTAAATATATACCCATGGTTTGAGGTCCTAAACTCAATTTTTTTAGAGCAAACATGGCAATATTTGAAACAATTGTCATAAAACCAAACGAAGAAAAAGCTAATATTAATAGTGATTGAACCAATGCTTGATTGTGATGCCAAGGTTCACGTGTCTTTTCATCAATCTCCAAATTTGGTTTTTCTTGCCTTTTTTCAGAGCTTGATTTTATGGGGGGTTCTAACAGATCATTGGATTTAGTTTTTATTGGTGCAGTTTCGGGTAATTTAAGGAATGTTATCGTTAACGTATAAACAGATGTAAATGCTGCTGCTAATCCAGGGCCCATCAATCCAAAATTGACATATAAAAATCCTCCTAAAGCGGGACCAAATAAGTTAGCCACATTGTGAGCAACTCCAATATTCGTCATTTGCTTTGCCATATCTTTTGGTTCTACGACATCATTTATCACTGCTTTAGCAATTGGGAAATTTCCTCCAAAAATTCCATCAACTATCCGAGAAAGAATTAGCATCCAATAGTTATCCGCGAAGGCTAAGAGCAAAAAACCCGCAATAGTGCCCATTTGTGCCAGATTTAACAGTTTTTTACGACCATATTTATCTGATAGTTTTCCCCAAATAGGTGCTGAAAGAAAGGAAAACAATCCATTCGTTGCAGAAATTACACTTACTGCCAACGGTGTAATTCCTAAGTCATCTGCAAAACTTGGTAAAACTGTAATTAGAATAGAAAAACCAATGATATCACTAAATACTGCCATCCATAGAGGTCGAATTTTGGCATATTTTGATGGTTCTCGTTTCGTTTTCATATAAAATAAAAAAAGAATAATTCAACAATAACTTTTGGAATCGCAAAATACTTGTCAAAATTAGACAAAAAAAACAAAAATGATTTATTTTTGATGCAATCGCTTAAAAAAACCTGCATTATTTGCTTCATTGCAAATTCCTTTTTTGCCAATAGGCTCCAATCAATTCACTTTCATTTTTTTCAACTAAGTGTTTGTATACAAAAACTGCTCCATCGGGATAGAATTGGATTTCATTGAAAGAATGATTATCTACTTTTACCGTGTTGTTAGAGGAGATGGAGCCACAATATGATAGGATCGATTCTTCACATTGTAAGCTGAAAGCGGAATTATTTTTGCCCATACAAATCAGATTAATATTGTTTTTGACATCTGTAAAATTTTTTAACACACTTCCTGCATCTGTCAAAATAGCATCAAATTTTAATAAAGGAGGGGGAATAAGCCGATGATTAAAAGCCACAATGTTTATCTTAGAATCATTCGTATTCATGAAGTTTTCACATGTTTCTCGCATATGTTTTCTTCCCACCCGTCCACTTGATATATGAGCATCTACCGTGTTAATCCCAATAATTCGGGATTTTGAATCTTCATAATGTGGATCCAAATTCCCAAACCATTTTTCATAACGATCCCAACCATACTTTGTTAAATCTTTGAATCCTGGGAGTATAATTTTTGGTAAGTGTAAATTTTGAAAACAATTCTTCGCGATAGCATAATCTTCATCTTGATTGTTTGCAGTTACACTTCCAGTGTGAATTAATAAATCTGGTTGGACTTCTTGTATTTGTTGAAGTGCGCTTTCAAGAATCTGTTTATTATAAGAAATTTTTCCAAAATGGGTGTTTCCCGTATGAATTATTTTTAGAAATGGTTGTTCTACACGCGGTTTTGGTGTTTCAAATTTATAATTGATGTATTTCCATCTTTCAGAGTATGATCCATCTAAAAGCTGCTTGGTGGTAAATTTTACTGTTCGATCGTTGATATCCATTATTGTGTAACTAAATAATTCGCGATACCGGGTTTTATTAGAAGACAAAGTACCACAATTGAAAATAACGAGATCACTATCTCCGTCTGTACACGTGTAAGTATTTGAAATATGTCGATGGCCATTCAGAATTATATCAACATTGGTTTTTAAGGCCATATCTAGTACATCACCACCATCAAAAATTGCAGATCGTTCCCTACCCGTATAGGGGATTGGAATCAACTGATGATGAAAACAAAAGATTTTGAGTTTATTCTGATTATTATAGAAGGCATTTTTACTGATATTAATTAATTTTTCTCCAATATGCCCCGCATCTTGATCTGGGATTGAGCTATCAACCCCCAAAACATAAAGGTTTGGTTCTTGAATTTCAAATGTACGCGATTTGAATAGCTCTTCGAATAATAAGTATCCTACATTACGAGCATCGTGATTTCCGGGGATAATATGAAAATTTTCATCCGTAAATTTCCGAATCAAATCCTTTGCAACTTGATAATCTAAATAGGTACCATCATGAGTTAAATCTCCTAAATGAATAATATAATCTACATCCCGAATTTGGGAGATTTCCTCTATCCCTTTTCGAAACATCATATTATTAAATGCAGAAGATTGATTGCTTGAAATATGAGTATCGGAGATCAATATAATACGTTTTGAGAAATGAGTGGGTAAATCTGTTGGTATCTTTTTTTCATACCGTTTATATTCAGTGATGGGAGTTAATGGAAAGTTCATTAGATAAACTTTTTAGACCAATCATTCCCAATAAATGTTTACGTAGAAGCACAATTTTCGGAATTAATAAAAAAAAACTTCTTCTTGAAAAAAAACTTATATTTGTAAAAACGCTTCCAAATTGCGTTTGAAAACAGGGAAAAAATACTCTACCCCTTCCTCGTCTACAATGTCAAATATGGGGCCAAAAATTCGTTGAAATTCATCTTTGTCCGCCCTATTCAAAATAAGATCAACTGATTTTGCAGATATGTCATCAAACTTCCGTAAATTTTGAATTGCTTTTTTGTTACCTGGACATGGAGCTTGACACCTCATACACCCCATCAAAGCATTATGAGCCTTTTTGTTGATCCAATCTGGTATTTCTCCAGGAATTTCATTGTAAAGAGGCAAGCACTTTTTAACATCAATAACCATTTCTTGAGGTCGAATTGCTCCTGTTGGGCAATTATTCAAGCAAATATTACATGTCTTACAATATTTGAGCATTTCCATTTCCTTCCAATCATCTTCGGCAAACTCATAATCGGTGAAAAATGCAAATAAGTTATAGAAACTTCCCATTTCGTCAACATATGTTATATTATTTCGGCCGTATTTTGCTAATCCACTTCGAACTGCTAACATTTTAAGATGGAGTCTCGTTCTAACACAATTATATCCTATTTCTTTAATTATATCATTTTGAATTATATCGATTAATTTTTCCATTGGAGGACCCATATCGTAGTAATTTTGGGGGACAAATGCTTTTCTAACAGTTGAATTATGATGTATGTCAATAGTTCCCAATTGGGATGCAACAGCCATAATAACTATTGATTTAGCATTTGGTAGGTCTTTTGGTGCATTAAATTCCATATAATCAATATAACGATGAAAAGTTTTATTATCGCTTATCAAATTCCTCGATTTTAAATCATTCATGAAAGCGAGTAATTCGGGGAGATGTGAAATCGACATGGTTTTATATTTGTAAAACAAGGATGGGGAAGTGCTCATATGCTTGTAATAATGTGTTCAATATTTTTATTCATGTTCAAATTTTTAATGGTTGGAGTTCACTACTTTTAGGGCAAAATCATTTTTTAATGGAAAGATGGAAAAAGTGCTAAAATGAGTTTTAATTCTTGATTTAATTCTGTATTTGTCCCTTTTTCATTAGTAAGTACAATAATTTTAATTTTTGAACTTAAAATATGGGTGTAAGTCGCAAATTGTTCTGTTTTGATAAAAGTTCGGGAAGAAATAAATGAGAGTGCTACTAACCAAGCTTTAATACCATCTTGGGCAATATCTTCATGAATCAATAACCCATGGTGATCTACTACGATGGTAGCTGCGAAGCTGCTCTTAAATATTTCTCGTACCATTTCGGAAAATGAAACTAGTTCCTCATAAGAAATAAGATCATTGGAAGGAAGACACTCATAATTACCAAGTTTTTGTGAATCGTTTAAAATTTCGGCAAGACGAAGGGTTATTTGCAAGGATTGGTCTGTGCTCATGGGTGCTTCAACATTTAATATGAAAAAATTTGCTATTTAATTTAAAGATTTTAGAAATATTCCAATTCCATGGGATAAATAAGAAGATTGCCAGATTTTTGTTGCTAATATTGCACTCATTTATCATTGGTTAAAGCAGAAACAATTTTTGCGAATTTTATGACAAGATCTTAAAAAATTGTCCCAAATATCATTTTTCAAAATCAAAACAACATCTTCCTGAAAAGAATATAATTGAATAAGCTGTTTGTAATATTCTAATTCACAAGAAATACTCTTTTCATTTTCTAATTTTTCAAATTTTGGTAGATTTGGATACCAAATCGACTTGGTTGCTGACAGAAACTCATCTCGAGAAATTGTATCAGTTTTCTCAAAATTCCTGTTTTTATTTTTTTTTTCGCGCTTCATCCTTTCTTTAGAAGCAATGATTGCAATCTTGTATTTATTGGATATTGGGTCTGTCGATTGTTCCATTATTCCCTGTTCTTCAACTAAAACAATATTTCCCCGCAGAAAAAAGTGTTGTTTTAACAAAAATTTAGTTATTCTCGCATGTAGAGGAACATAGAACGGTGATTTCTCATCAATTTTGATGATATTGCAAACGATTATAACTATTCTCCCTCCGGTTATCAATTTTTTATTAAGTTCATGAATTCTCTCGGAATACTTTTCCAATTTGAGATTTAATGATTCTGTTGATTCAATCATCCCCAAGTTTACTTCAAGAATTACCAAATGGATGCTTGATGGAGGAATTTTATTAATCAGATTCGAATAAGAATGTTTTTGCATAGGATTAATATTTAATCTTAAAAATTCTTTTGAATTTTCCACAATGTCGTGTTTTGAAGAGAAATTTATCGTTTCATAAAGACGTGAAGCATAAAATGCAGAAGAATCATGACTTTCCCGTTTTGAAACTCCAAAATCTTTTGTTCTTGTTCGTTTCCTTGCCATTCTATTTTTTCTCCCATTTCTGTACAAATTCAAGAATTCTTCGATTAGCTGCTTGAATGTAATCTAAATTAGTATCATACCCCACAAAATTTCTTTTAGCTATAATCGCTGCAATTGCAGTTGATCCTGAACCCATAAAAGGATCCAGTATGAGATCATTCTTCTTTGAATACATTTGGATCAAGCGATAGGGTAGTTCTACTCGAAAGGGGGCGGGATGGTTCACTTTTTTAGCACTTTCTGCTCCAAAAGTCCAAATATTTGAGTATAGTTCTTTTTCAGTCATGGTGCTTTTTTTTCCATCCAAGAAAGGTAAATATTCAATGTCTTTTGACTGGTTGACTCTGCATTTATCAGAATTGGATTTTTTTTTTTGAGCAATAATTATATATTCATGGACATCACGTAATGTTGGATTTGATGCTGAAAGCCAACTTCCCCACGCACAACTTCCACCTGCACTCGCTGCTTTGTTCCAGATGATTTCATTCAAAATTGTATACTTTAAATCAGTTAAGATTTCGATAATATAGCAATCAAGCGGGATGTAAGGTTTCCTTCCCAAATTTGCAACATTTAAACCAATAATTCCTCCTGGAGCTAATACTCGTAGAGTTTCTCTTAACACTTCAAAAATTAAGGTTAAATATTCATCTAAATTCAAATTTTCATCATACTGTTTCGTGACGTTGTAAGGTGGCGAGGTTATCATTAAATCAATGGATTTATCCGCTAATTGATGCATATTCCGACTATCTTGGTTAAAAATGTGATTTAAATATTCAATTGCACTCATGACTAATTGTTATTTCTTTTAATCAAATATTAATGATTGCATAAGGAAAAGTTATGCAGATTTTATTAATTAAGAGGAAAATTAATTTATAAGAATTTTGTTTAACTAGTATCATGACCCAAATCTTAATTATTAATGGAAGTCCACGGCTTAGAGGAAATTCAGCCTACATAAGCAAATTACTCAAACAAGGATTTGATGAAGCAAATTTCACTTCCAAAATTCTCGTTTTAGATAAATTGTCTATCAACCCTTGTAAAGCGTGTGATAGTTGTATTCGATCTGGAAATCTAAAATGTATACAAAAAGATGACATGTTGCCTCTCTATTCTGATATTCAAGATTCATCTTGCATTATTTTTGTTTCACCCATTTATTGGTTTTCTGTATCAGCTCAAACGAAACTTTTTATGGATCGTCTCTATGCTTTTCATACCAAAGAAGGATTTAAATTGTCTGAAAAAATCATGGCTGGGGTATTAGTTTATGGGGATGAAGATGTTGTGCAATCTGGAGGTATAAACGCCGTTCGGTCCATGCAAGATACTTTTTCATACTGTAAAGCTCGATTCAAGAAAATTATTTTTGGTACTGCTATGGATCCCGAAGATGTGAAACAAAATTATCAATTTATTGACAGAGTTGGAAAGTTCAATGAAGAATTAATTGCTGAAATTAAGTCTTCATCTTAGTTTTTTATTTTTCATAAAGCGGTCTATTTATTTTTAGCCAATTTTGAATTCGAGTATTAATAAAATCACGGACTTCGCGAAAGTTTGCGAGTTGCATCCCTTCTGAACCTTGAAATGCTGCTGGATCCTCAAACCCCCAATGAATTTTTTCTTTAATTCCAGGAATTATAGGACAATTCCTATCCGCATTTGCACAGACAGTGATTAAAATATCAAAATTGATTTTGTTTAGATATTCTGTAATATTTTTGGATTTTTGTGTTGAGATATCAATTCCTATTTCGTTCATAACTTCAATTGCATGGGGATTTATACCTTCAGCTTTCAATCCTGCACTATAAACTTCGAAAATATCCCCGCTATGGTGGCGCATAAGGCCTTCGGCCATTTGGCTGCGAGCGGAATTACCTGTACAAAGAAAAATAAGTTTTGGTTTGTTCATAATTCAATTTTACATAATGATTCCTTAGGTGAAATAGATTTGACATATGGTACAAATGGAATCATTAGGTAAAAACGTAGAAAATTTAATATTTTTGAGAACAAAAATCCCATTTTTAAGAAATTTTGTTAAAAATAAACTTTTTTACCTTCGTGTTTCTTAGTTTTGATATGTTTAAATATACTAAAGAGAAACGACAGGTGAAAGTATTTTGTCCGAATTGTCAACAAAATATTACTTTTGAAATTCCTTCTGAAGTAATGCATAAGGATCATAAACATTTTCCATTTACTTTTCGTTATATCCATGGAAATCCTACTCACAGTATCACACTATACATTGATAAGAATCTGGATATTCGGGGGAAAGAATTTGGTGATAGCATTGCTTTATCTGATGAAATCATTCAAAATATGTTTCAAGATCGAAATTTATCACGAGATTCAGATCCGGGGGTCATTTTACAATCCATTTTTAATACTTTTACAACAGTGATTGATGCTCGTATTCCTGAAAGTTCAAAAATTCATTATGATGTTGGATTGAAATTGGGAAAAAATTTCGAGGGATTTTTTGTATCTCGGGAATTAAGTGATTTGGTTTATGAATTACAAAAATTTTGGAAACGCAATGGCTTTGGTCGAATTGAAGAACTAGATTTTAAACCCGGAGAAATACTTTTTAATGTTTATAATTGTTTTGAATGTTCACATATTCCAGATTTGGGAAGGACTGTATGTAAACTTGATGAAGGATTTTTATCAACGTTATTTTCAAATCGCTTAAATTCTCAATTTGAAACGTCAGAGCTTGAGTGCTATGCTACGGGAGAAGATCATTGTCGATTTTCTATTAAGGAAATTGGAAGACAGTTGTAATTGAACCTTTCTCGATTACTTTTTTATTTATCTTTTCTTATCGTTAAACAAGAAAATGGTCCTCGAATCCTTGAAACCTCGAATCGTGTGGGAAATATTTGAAGATGTTATGGCCAGTACTCCCCACCCGTCTAAGAAGGAAGAAAAAATTAGAAAAAAGATTAAAGAATGGGTGAGAAATAAAGCCGAGCAAGAAGGTCTTGAACTTGAAATACTCGAAGATACTGCTGGAAACATTTTAGTTCGGAAATCCGCCTCAAAAGGATGTGAAAACTATCCAAGCTTGATGATGCAAGCTCATATGGATATGGTCTGCGAAACGGATCGACCTGAAGGATTCGATTTTGATAATAATCCGATACCAATTCGCATTCAAGACAATGGGGAATGGGTTGATGCTGATGGCACCACTTTAGGTGCTGATGACGGAATAGGTATTGCACTCGGTTTGGGTATCTTGTTTCTCAAGGATGAACAATTTTTACATGGGCCTTTAGAAGTTCTCCTCACTGTGGATGAAGAAACGGGGTTAGGAGGAGCTATGGCCTTAGATCCTCAAGTCTTTAATATTCAAAGCAAATATCTTATCAATCTTGATGGTGGAAATTTAGGAACAATGATCATTGGATGTGCAGGTGGAGGAAACACGGAATTTTCAATGGAAATAGATCCAAAATTATCCGGTTCTGAAGAAAAATTGCAATTTTTTGAACTTCATGTTCATGGACTTCTTGGAGGGCATTCTGGAGGGGATATTCATCTCCCCAAAGCGAGTGCTAACGTATTAATTATGTCCATTTTATCCCACCTTAATGCTTCCTATGATCTGCACCTCAGCTCAATAAATGGGGGTACGATGCATAATGCCATCAATCGGGAATCGATTGCGAAATTTGCTGTTTCAAAAGATCACACAGAGGCTTTAAAACAATCCTTTATTCATATTGCCCAAGAGATATTTAACTATTATCAAGCTGGAGACGATAAGTCTCTCCATTTTGAACCCAATATGATTATCGATTTGACTGAAACTCAACCTCAAAAATCCCTTGAAGTGCAACTTAGTTCCAAAATCATTGCCAGTATTAACTTAATTCCTCATGGAGTATTGAAATATTCTCCTACAATCCCAAATCTTGTAGAAACTTCGAATAATCTCGCTGTGATTAAGACCTCTGACAAAAAAATTACAGTTATATCTTTTGCTCGAAGTAGTGTGGATAGCGAATTTAAGATAATCCGTACTAAATTGGTTCAGATTGCAACATTTGGGGGATGGAAGATTGATTTAAAACCCGCCTATTCAGGATGGAAACCGGAACCTCACACTCCCTTTTTGCAGTATGTGACCAAAAAATATGAGGGCAAACTGGGTCGTCCTGTAAAAAAAATGGCAATTCATGCTGGTTTGGAATGTGGTATTTTTTCAACAAAAATACTCGGAGTTCAAATGGTTTCAATGCTTCCTATCACCGAAGGATGTCACACTCCTGATGAACGTGTTCATATTTCCAGTACGGAATTTATTTTTGAACTATTAAAGGAAATTATAACCGATTTACCCGCAATTTTATAAATTCCTACTTAACCTTTTTTTTAAAATATTTTTATCCATCAGAACCATATGTTTACAAAACATTTTTTCAAAACCAATAAATACTTGATGGGTATGATGGATGGAAGATATATGCATCAATTTCTTAGTGTGATCTAAGTAACCAACCAATATGTTATATATTAAAATAGGGAGAAGACCAATGGTTAGTTACTCAAATGAGTTGAAAAAATATGATTTTACAAGTAAATTTAACATTTTTATGGGTAATTGTGGGGATCCTTGTGTTTATTGCATTTGTTTTTGTAATTCCAGGGATTAAAATTGCTTTAGAATATGAACGTTTAGTTATATTTCGCTTAGGGAGATATAAAAGAACTATTGGACCAGGAATTGTGTTTGTAATTCCTTTTCTGGAATCTGCAAAGAAAGTCGATCTGCGAATTATCACACAAGATATTCCAAGACAGGAAGTAATGACTCGGGATAATATTCCAGTATTGGCGAACACAGTGGTTTATTTCAAAGTTGAACAACCGGAAGATGCTGTGATTAAAATCGAAAATTTTGTTTATGCAGTTCGACAATATACTCAAGCCGCTTTAAGAGATGTTTTTGGGACCATGGAATTGGACGAAGTACTAGGTGAAAGAGATCGAATTGCACAAGATATCCGAAATATTGTCGATGCTGAAACAAAAGATTGGGGTATTGACATCAAGGGTATCAAAATCCAAGAAATGGAATTGCCTTCCGAAATGAAACGAGCTTTTGCGAAACAAGCTGAAGCTGAACGTGATAAACGGGCAGCAATTATCAAAGCCGAAGGAGAGTTACTGGCTTCTAAAAAACTTGCAGAAGCTGCAACAATGATGGCTTCTTCACCAGGGGCCATGCAAATTCGTGCTTTACAAACGATTCGAGAAATTGCACAAGATCCTTCTGAAAAGATCGTCATTTTTATGCCCGGAAATGTGGATAGCAGTATGTCAGATCTAATTAGAACGATTAAACCTTAAAGGGGGAGAAAAAATGGGATTAGAACCAAATCGGCGGTATGTTCAAATTGCCTTCAATTCAGATGTTTCGGAAGTTCAACGAATATTACCTCAAATCCCATATGATCCACGAATTTTTATCGAAGCTGGAACTCCCTTTATAAAACGGGAGGGCATGGCTGGAATTCGTTTGATCCGTCGCTATTGGCGAGGTGTAATTGTTGCAGATTTAAAGAGTTCTGATGGTGCTGCGGATGAAGTTTATATGACGGCAATCAATGGTGCTAATGCTGCTACGGTAATGGGCTCTGCTCCAGTAGAGACACTAAATCATTTTATAAATGCTTGTTCAGAACGCAAAATGTATTCTATGGTAGATATGTTAGGTGTAATCAATCCCTTGAGGAAATTAATGCCTCTAAGGGTGAAACCCGACTTTGTTATTATTCATAAAGGTCGGGATGAAGAAAGTAACAATCAAAAATTGATACGTTATAAAGATATTACTAAAATAAAATCAAAATTTGATTGTTTAATCAGTGCTGCTGGAGGTTTAGAAGAAAATTCTGTTCGTACAGCCTTTTTTAATGGGGCAGATTTAGCGATTTTAAACATCGTTAGTGATTCTGATCGTAATAATGGTTTGTCCAATTTTGCGAATTTCAGGATTTTAATTCCCAAGATTCTATCGGAACTCGGGGAATAATCGTTTTTTTTATTATTATTTTCTTTTCTCAGATTGCGCCATCTTTTTATAGATATAAAATGTTAATCCCAAGATAACAATACTGAAAATGCTTATAAATGCAAAATTGGCATAAATATTCACTTCCACCACATACCCTGCAATAATTGGTGTGATTCCAAAACCAGCACCAACAATAACCTCATTAAGTGTCGAATATTTCGATGATCCAGTTTTAGTTCCCCAATCCAACATAATTTTCATACAAACACCTTGAATTAATCCAACCATTAATCCTAAAAGAACTGTTGTTAGAATTACTACGTAAATATTTTGGAATAATATCACGAAAATCGCTAGTAAACTGATACCTGCGATTCCAATTGGAAAAATACGTTGTTTATCTCTAATTTTAAATGTTGCAACTTTATTCAAAGCAATAATTTGAAGTAATTGAATCACTAATGTAATTATGTAGACCCATTCTGAATCTTTGCCTGCATCTTTTAAGAAAAATGGAAGAGAGAATTGAAAAATCGCTTTACTGGATGTCATGAAAATGATTCCAATCCATGAGAGAACAATTGGAAAAACTGTCGCTGGAAATGTTGATTGGGAAATTGACTGACTTTTTTCACTGATAGAAATTAAAATGTCTTGATTCTCGTTAACTTCTCCATATTTAATCTCATTTTCACATAGAAATGAGATCGGAATCATTATCGCTCCAATTCCCAAAGAAATTAATATTGCGATATAATCAGTTAAAAAGAATACAATTACATAACCTGAAGCGAACCCTCCAATTAATCCAAAGCTCCATGATTTGTTAAAATTTTTAAAGTTCGTTTCGGATTGTCCTTCAGTACTTACTTTTTGCCACGAGCTGACAAGGACTAATAAATTTGGCCAAAACATCCCCATAATGATGCCATCCAAAATCCGGGTTGATATCAAGATCCAAGGTTCAAAAAACAACAATTGGAGAACAATAAATAAAGTAGTTGTAATGGATGAAAATATAATACTATTTTTAATTCCAATAATGTCCTTCATTTTATTTCCAAAGAAAGGTCCAATAATATATGCTATTGCAGTGGCGGATGAAATA
This sequence comes from Candidatus Lokiarchaeum ossiferum, assembly GCA_025839675.1. GTDB lineage: Archaea > Asgardarchaeota > Lokiarchaeia > Sigyniarchaeales > Promethearchaeaceae > Lokiarchaeum > Lokiarchaeum ossiferum. The sequence continues at coordinate 1,232,900 of CP104013.1, read as the reverse complement.
GTCCCTACTAAGCTTGAAGCCATACCTTTTTCATATATGAGATAATTGGAAAGCGCCAAACTATAAATCGCATTTGCGAAAGTTTTTACGAATGATATTGTAAAAAGCGGCCATGTTTTATATGATTTATTCGCTTTAATTGATTTCTGTTTCTGAAATGGCAATACTTTGGCATTTTTCATTTTATAATTCTCCTCAAGGATCAGAATTTAAAATTATTCTTTAAAAAAAAACCTATGGCTCTCGCATTGTTATTTGAACTTTATTGAATTCCAACGCAAATATATATATGTCACAGATATTAAGTGAAAAATCCAGCACCCGATAACCCCATAATATAAAAAAACCAATCCCAATGGAACTGCCAGAAGAAAACTAAAGATGATAAAAATCGATGAAATTCTCACATTTTTTGATGTGATATAAATATGGATATGATAAAGTCCAAAAACACTCGCATTAATTAACACGATGAAAATAATTGGAGTGATATTAGACAAAAGTGCATAAAATATTCCCCTAAAAAGCAATTCTTCAAAAAGGAGTGTTAATGGATATTGGATGAAAACGGCATATAAATCCCGATTTCGAATTCCTTTTATGAAAGGAATTGTTTGAATATCAAATTGATCTTTTTTAAATGATTTGAGGGTTCTCTCTCCACCTAAAAAGAGAAAGATGGTACATAAACCACTGATAATTTGTAAGAATAGTATAGATTCAGGAGAATATCCAGAAAAATCTTGTTTTTTAAATAAAAGTGAAGTTAAACCAGAATTAAAAAGGAAAACAGTTAATAGCAGCAAAGTAAGAAGGGGAAATAGAATGCCTTTAATATAATCAATTTTTGTTTTTTCCACTTTCATGCAATCATCTCTATTGTCTGGTTTTTTCTTTGCTTTTCTTTGTCATTTTATAGGACATTTTCAACATTCGATGATTTCGACTGACCATTTTAGGTCCACTGCCCTTGATACTGGCCATTAGACCAGAGATTCCTTTTGGATTTCCATTTTTTGTAAAGATGATATCTGTTTGCAACAATGCTTGTAGGGCGAAATATGGGGTTCCGAAAATGTTAATGTATTTTTCCGCGGTAGATTTTCCAATATCGACTAACCCTTGTAAGAAATAAATTTGATCTTCTCGTGTTATCTTAGCATTTTTAAATTGGTTTGTCATAATTTTTGAAAGATCTGGCCAATGTCCAAGTTTTTGTTCCGATTTTGCCAGTTTAAGCAAAAAATTGGCTGTTTCTTTTTCATCTTTCGTTGGAATTAATGGAATGTCCATTCTATAGATCATGTAGATCATTGCTCCTGTTATGGAGTTTTTATTAATAAATTTCCGTTCAAATAGTCGATTGGGCGATTCCAGGATTATTATTGGTTTAAGAAAACTCTGTTTTAATTTTTCTAATTGGATGAAAAGACGACTATCAAAGATAGAACTCACAAAATCATCTCCCCGTTTTCGTTCTACTGCAATTCTTTCCGAAAGGATATAATCTCCCATTTCTAAAGTTTTAATCTGTAATGAACAAGGAAGTTTGATCATTTCCTCCTTAATTTTCCCTCTTTCTCGTTCATCCATTATGATTGTTGGTTGCGCGTCGGGAGCTTTTGAGGGAATAATCTCCATTTACTATCATTAAAAATTCTTATCATAAAAAATAGTGTAAAAAAAAGATTTGAAGTTTTATTCTAATCAATACACAAAAAGAATACGTTACACCCTAATCCCATGCAAATTGTATTCCATTTGCCAGAATGAATTATTATTGCTAATTTTTCTTGTTTTTCCATAGCAAAATATATTTCTGTACGCCCATTGACTGAAAATTCATATATTTCCCAGCTAAATATTTGGCTATCACATGTTAGATCAATTCGAGTCTCATAGATGCACAATTCTCCTAATCCAAACCACCAATGATGTTCTTTAAACATAAATGTCCAACCATAACAGTGTCTCAATGGTTGCTCATCAATGGTTTTGTTTATAATAAAACTGCAAGTGTTTATAGTTCCAAAATTTCCTGCGTTGTCTAGTGCAACGAAATATAGCATGTAGAAATCATCTTCAGAAAACTCTAAAGGACTAGTATATAATTTCCAAATATTTCCATCTAAACTATAAGATATGTTATTTATGCCTGAATATTTGTCGATTCCAGTTAAATTTACAGTTACTGGTGATTTATATTGATCAAATTCATCTAAAACTCCACTAATATTGCACAGAATTGTGGGATTAGAATAATCTATTAAAAGAGAAATATTTTGAAAAACAATATTTCCAGCAATGCTCAACAATTCAAATTTAATATCGTTATATCCTTCTTCAGAAATATTTAATGGAACAAAATATGGAAGAAATGATTCATTATTTATTGAGTAAGTAAACTGTGTGTGACCAGAAATAGAATTGGTTACAAACGGAATTACTTGAACTATAGAATTATACCAACCATTATTCCCTTCAATACCCGAAATATTTATCAATACTTCTGGTTTAGTTAATTCGAGTGCAAGTTTAAATTCTTTAACACTTTCTTTATTTCCAGCAAAATCCGTTGAATAGAAGGATATGTTATATATGCCGTCGCTTAAAAATTCCAAAGGAAATTCATAAATCATCCAATCATTCGCATCAATCTTGTACCATATTTGAAATTGATTTAACAAATTGTCTGATGCTGTTAGAGAAACATTTCCTTCTGATAAATACCAACCATTCGACCCTACATCTCCATCAAAATAAATTTCGGTTGTAGGACTTGTCTTATCTATTTTGATTATGTCATGATATGTGATTTTTGCCCCACTAAAACTTGTTACTTCTATATTTAAGATATTTTCTCCTTCAGAAGTTACTTCTATCATGTTGATAAAAGGAGAAATTATATTTCCGTTCAAAGTACAGCTTATTTCATAAATTCCCGACGTACTATTATTTAGTGAAATTAATATATCAACATCGCTGGTATACCAACCATTGGCTCCCATTGTACCTGAATATTCAATATAAATTTCGGGAGCTTTTGTATCAATTTTGATTATTTCTGATTTGTATTGTTCAATATTTCCCGCTAAATCTTTTGAGTAGTAAAATAATGAATAAATTCCATCTATATCAATGCTAATTGGAGTTCCATCGAAAATTGACCAAGTTATATTATCAAAACTATAATAGATCGATGCAACTGTTGATTCAAGATCAGTAGAGATGAAATCGAGATCAATATTTGCTATATACCAGTCATTTTCTCCCATTATTCCAGAAATATTGAGTGTTGTCAAAGGATTTGTTTTATCAATAGAAATTTCTCTATAACCAAATGAATTATGTCCTGCATTACTTGATATATTGAAATAGATAAAGTTTACTCCTTCTTCTGTATAGTAAAATGTTCCTGTGTATGGAATAAATTCTATTCCATTTGTACTGTAAGTGAAAGCTGCGATTTCAGATGCAATTTGATTTGTTGTAATAGATATTTCTACATCAGATTTAAACCAGCTGTTATCTCCCATTAAACCATCGAATTCTACATTTACCTCAATTTCTGAAGTTTCTATATAGAAAATTTGCGACAATGTTTCTCCTACATTTCCAGCATTATCGGTTGAATAAAAGTAAATTGTGTTCGAACCTTCGATTGTGGTTGAGATGATTGTTGAATACACGTTCCAATTCATCTGGTCATAGCTATAATATGTCTCTTTGACCCCTGAACTAAGATCAATACTATCAAATGAAATTTCTACTTCTGAAAGGTACCATTCATTTTGTCCCATAATTCCCATAATTTCGATATCCGTTGTGGGGGATGTTTGATCAATGCTAAAAATTTGAGATCCTTCAACTAACTGTCCATTTATGGAAGAATAGAAATATAGATCATACATTCCATCTTCAGAAATGATCATGGGGCTGGTATACTCCTGTTCCGGATCACCGTTTAGACTATAATAAATTGGCTCCATCTGAAAATTATCAATGGTGATTTCAATGTCTGATATGTACCAATTATCATCTCCAATTGTCCCAATAAGATCGCAAAATATTTTATATTCCTCGATAGTTATCTCAAATTCAGGGATAAATTCTGCATCATATTCTCTGGCTTCAATACTTACATAATATTCAATAAAATATATTCCAATTTCGTCTAATATGATAGATCCTTGATACAATTGGGGATCTCCGCTGTTTATAATGTAAAATATGTCAAATTCTGTCGTAAAGAATTCTAAAACCTCTAGTGTCAAAAAAACTTCAGAAACATATGCTGTCGCATCAGTATTTAACTCTCCCATAATTTCAAAACTGGTTACAGGGATTGATGTTGCAATTTTTATGATTTCTTCATTAGTTGTTTCAATCTCGCCTGTTGACATGTCTTCTGAATAATAAGAAAAGATGTGTTCTCCATCTTCTTCAATTATTATCGGCATACCATCATAATATTCCCATCCTTGATTATCCACAGAAAAAAAAACATCGGCTTCTAAACGAGAACATTCTAATTGAATAGTCACTTCTGAAATATACCAGTCATTATTTCCCAATTCTCCTTCGATATATATCCAAGTTTCGATTGGATCTTGATCGTAGATTGTTGGATCTATTTCCATCGGATCTTTAATTAATACTTCATTACCCGTAGTTGGACGTTCATTCCCATTTTTAAATTGATCTTTTTCTACAAGCTCCGATTCCATATTATATTCAATTGAACTTGAAAAACAAAAATTTGTGAACAAAAATAATGCCAAAACTAATCCTTTGACTCCCACCCGCTGGTTTCTTCTAATTTAAATCTCCTCCCAAATATAAAAAGACTTTAATGTTTATTATCTACTTCATTTGGCAATATATATATTTGGGTGAGATCATAATTACATAAGTGTTCTCACCTCAACAAACTCTTTTCAGAGATTTAATCTGCATTTTTATCCCACTCCATCATTCCTGACGTATTTCCCTCTGTATCTTTGAAATATATGCAATAACCGACACTCGGAATTGTTATTTTTGGTGTGGTTATCTGACCTCCATTTTCTTTTACCTTTTGGACATATTCATCAATTGATGGAACTGTGATGAAATTTTGTATTGTTGCTAAGGGATCTTCACGCTTTTGAAGACCTCCATCAATAGATTTTCCTTCCATTTCGCTAGTTTGAATGTTCCAGTATTCTATCTGCCCTTCCCATTTAGTAATTTTCCATTGAAACACACTTTCATAGAATAATTTCGCTCGAATGGGATCATCTGCATTAATTTCAAAATGAGATATTGGATTCATGAGCTAGATTTGGGGTAAATAAATAAAAGACTTTTCATTAGTTTATTAAAGTCATGGGATCCTCAATTACCGAGAAAATTTATTTAATTTCATTTGATACATCCTTTCAAAAAGAAATTGAAACTCACCAAAATTTATTAGAGTCCTATGTGATAAAGGCAAGAATAGAGAATTTAGGGGCAAATTTGGTTTTTATTCCTCCTTTGGGATGGGTTTTTCTGTTAGGATCAAAAGATATTGATAATGAGAAGAAAATGCAAAGGATTAAAGAAGCTCTTTACGAATTTTTGGAAATTCATTCTAATGGCGTTATTATTTTTAACGGTTTTAATCGAATCAAAGAAAAAAAACGTCTTTTTCTCCAATCTCTCTCCATAGATTTTTTATCGCTTAGTGATCTTTCATTTCCGGGAATAATCGCTGCTCGAAATTGGGATGATGTTTTTTTATTTTTAACTCGTATCGCCTTTAGAGAACAAGTGAAAGACCATATACCCGACGTAGGAAGGCAAAAATCTCGAAAAAAACTTTTAGCTGATGCCCAACAATTTTTTATTGAAGGATTAACCCTTTGTGGCTCAAAGAAAGCTCAAAAATTGTTAAAATCTTTTGATAATCCAATAGAAATTATTGAATCATTGTTAAATTCCCCAGATAAAATCAAAAGTATTAAAGGCTTCGGAGAAAATTTTGTTGAAAAAAACCATACTTTACTTAATAATCATCTCAAAGATGATTAACTTCATAAAACACCTAAAAGATAACAAATTTAAGCTTCTAAGTTAAAATTCAATTGAGGAGAAGTTATGGGAGACCAAAAAAAAGATGATGCTATTTTTCAGATTGGAACAAAACTGTGGTTGAAGGGCTTTGAAAACTTTACCCTCGGTCCGGGAGATGTTCGTTTAATAAAATCTTTACAAAAAACCAAAAACTTGACTCGAACAAGTGAAGATTTAGGTTACTCCTATAAATATGGCTGGTCTAAATTGAGATCAATTACTAAGAAAACTGGGCGTCCAGTTGTAATTTCACATAAAGGTGGATATGGTGGAGGGGGCAATGTCACAGTTACTCCCTGGGGCACCTATCTAGTGGAACTTTTCTCCATGGTGCAAGAGAGATTGGATCATTTTTCTCAGATCATCAACCAAGAAATTGCCAAGAAATCATTCGAGGATAGTATAAATTAATAAGAAGAACAAAAAGGAAAATATTATAGCCAAAAAGAACCAAGTTTTTAACACAAAGCCCGTTACAAAGAAAAATGATAAGTGTGAAAACATGAGTACAGAGACACATGAAGAGAGCAATGAATATACAATAATAATCGATATTGGTCAAGGTTCGACAAAAGTAGGATTTGCAGGTGAAGAAACCCCTCGTTCTATTTTTCCTACCGTGACCGGCAAACCCAAATATCAACAGATGGCAGGCGGCCAAACTCAAGATATCTATGTCGGAAATGATACTATTCGAATGCGTGGTGTTCTCAAATTAGATTATCCAATAAAACGTGGGAATGTGATGGATTGGGATCAGTATTTCGCAATTTTAAATCACATTTTTTATAATGTTTTACGAATTCCGCCTGCACGTTGTAATGTTATTTATTTGATTCCTCCATTAACCCTCCCAGACATTGCACAATATTTTGCTCGAGTCTTATTTGAAACTCATAAGTGCAAATCTGTGGCTATGCTCGATTCTGCAACAACTGCGGTCTTTTCAATAGGAGAAACAACTGGTTTATCCATAGAATTGGGGTGTGGATTAACCCATGTAACTCCAGTCATGAATGGTCAAATCTATGCTCCCAGCATTAAAAGGTTGAATTTGGCGGGAATAGATGTTGAAGAGCAACTTGCTTCGGCTTTAACACAATATGGTATTTTTATAAAAAAGGAAATTGTGCGTGAGATTAAAGAAAAAGTTTTAAAAATATCCCTCAATCCCACTTCTGATTCTGTCGATCCCGCAAATAATGTAATATTTACTTTACCAGATGGAGAACCCTTAACTATTAATTCTCAATCAGTAATTATGAGTGGGGAAATATTATTTAACCCGGGTTTAATTGGATTGAATTCACCAGCATTACCTCAAGCTGTAATTGATTCATTAAGAGCAGTAGATCCATTTTATTGGCGTCCTTTATTGAAGAAAATAATCTTTTCTGGAGGATCATCCTATCTGCAAGGCTTAGTTCCTAGATTAGTAGATGAAATTCAAAAAATTCTCCCCCAATTGGGACCCTTTCCACCAGAAGAAGATGAACCGAAAATCGAAGATGCAGAGGAAAAAGTTGAGAGACCATCTGAAATACTTAACCAAAAAACGGAAGATAATTGTCCCAAATGTGGAGAAATCGTTATTTTAAACGAAAGTTCCTTTTGTCCTTATTGCGGATTTAGTCTGGAAGTAAATCAGATTGAAATCCTTGATGAATCTCATCATAAATTATCTCGTAAGGAAAAAAAACTGATAAAAAAAACTTCAATTGATGATGATGAGCTTGCTAATATCGCTAGTGAAGTTGAAGGGGAATATGGGTCAGAAGATGAAATTAATGATTTAATTACGTTGTTAGAAAAAAAAACAAATACCACGATGAACGATATCAAAATAATTACTCCAAAGGATCGTTTTTATGCCTCTTTCAAGGGAGCTGCAATTTTAGGGGCTCTTCCGAGTTTTAAAAAATTTATGGTGACTTATGAACAATTTACCAAAAATCCCGATTCAGTGATCGTCAAATTTCACGACATCATTCCATCCATGTAGTTTTCTAGCAAAAATACAATCGGGTGACCCAAAATTTTTTTTATAAATTTGGCATTCTTTTGACCAAATATAGCTTTTATTGAGTAAGGTTTTATTAAAATGAAACGACGTAATATGTTAACGAGTTTACTATTGCTAATTTTTACACTTTCTGCTTTGGGGTTGGATTTCTCTTCTGCAACTCCTAGAAAAGTACTATTGGCAGATTTTTGTGCCCAAAATCAGACACCAACTGGTGGATTTACAGATACGATTAATGGAACTGCCGAAGAAATTACTGAATTTACCACTTATTCGAATGTGTATGTTCTGAGTATTGTTGATCCTGAATTCGAAAAAATAAGTACCGACCTGTCCCTTACCAAAAACTGGTTCGCTGATAAAGTTGATCTGTTTATTGAAGGGAATAATCGTATTCCTGAGATGGTGTATGCATTTGAAGGGGCATTATTGACAAATGGATCAGTTGAAGACTTGAATACTGATGGTGCATTTGGAAAAATTGAGAATTTCCTATCATCCATCGATAACGGTTTTGCAGGGGGAGAGTCAATTGAATCCAATGTTATAGATACAGCATTTGCAGTTAAATTTTTTAATTTAACCGATACTATGAGTGCTCTTCCTTCAACTACCGACGCTACCAAAATCGCAAATTTCTTGATCAGTTGTTATGATGCATCAACAGGAGCCTTTAAAGGAAGTCCAACAGGGTTTGAATCTTTAATTGATACCTATTTTGCTCTTGATGCTTTGAATATTCTCGGACAGATGGATTTGGTGGATGATACCATGAAAACGGCTATTGCATCATACGTTGAAGCAAATTATATTTCTGAAAGTGATAATCTTCGTCATTATGGAGGATATTCTTTAACTACAACTAATGTGCAAAGTTCTTTGATGGCTACATTCTACAGTGTCAGTATTTTGGATTTAATTGGATCTGAGACTCATCCAGAAACATTATCTTGGGTATTAGATCGACAAAATCCTTTGGATTATGGTTTTTCCGATTACTCTGATCAATCAACTTTACCATCTTCTGCCAAACTCTCCTATTATGCTGTTTCCACCATCCAAATTTTGGATTCTGAAGCATTCAGTGATAGTCGATCAGCTGTTATGAATGAAGAGAAATGGGAAATAGAAAGCAATGGGTGGGTGATTGCTGCAATCTGGATTGGTTCTATTGGATTAATTGTAGTTGTTGGAATTTTAGTTTATAAATATAAAAATCGAATCTAATAACTATTTCTTTTCCACTTTTTTTAATAATTTTTAAAATTAATTTATGATTCTCTTGATAGAAAAGGTATAATTTCATCTTTAATTTTCGATCTTAATGGAACCGTTAATATTGGATGGTAGAAAACTCAAGGAAAAATTAATGGCTGATTTGAAACAAAAAATCACCGAAAATCTATCTAAATTCAATCGTCCTCCTGGATTGGCAACTGTTTTAGTCGGAAACGATAAAGCTTCTCAAGTTTACGTCAATATGAAAAATAAAACCTGTGATGCTGTGGGAATTAGATCTTTTAAAAAAATATTTCCAGAAAACATTTCAATTGAGAAACTTTACAAGCATATTGAATCTTTGAATTCAGATCCTACTGTTGATGGAATTTTAGTGCAAATGCCTCTGCCAAAACACTTACGACAATATGAATCCAAAGTGATGGAAATGATTGCCTCAGATAAGGATGTTGATGGATTTCATCCTAATAGTATTGGACTAAATACATTCGGGGATGAAACTTATGGATCTTGCACCCCAAAAGGTATGATTCGTCTTTTAGAAGAGAATAATATTCCTATAGATGGCCAAGAAGTCGTAATTGTTAATCGGACAAATGTTATTGGGAAACCCATTGTGATGATGTTTCTGAATAGAAGTGCAACAGTTACTGTGTGTCATTCACATACGCGGGATTTGGACTTTCATTTAAAACGTGCAGATATTATTGCAGTGGGTGTTGGGAAAATTAATTTCATAACGAAAGATAGGATTAAGGAAGGCGTAGTATTACTCGATGCTGGGATTAACAGAACTGACGATGGAATATTGGTTGGTGATGTGGATTATGATTCCGTTTTCTCTAAATGTAGCGCAATTACTCCCGTTCCTGGTGGTGTTGGGCCTATGACGATTGCAATGTTAATGGAAAACACGTTTTTATCATATATGAGACGAGAAAAAAAGTAATTTCTATTTTCAAGTTTCTTTTTTACTTTGGTTTTGCTAAAATTGCTTTCACTCGCAATTTTTCGAACAAACGGGATGAAGCTGCTTGGAGATAACAACAAGTATCGGCCCCTCTTCCTGTTCCTGAAATTGTAAGGATGTCTTCGCCCATACTTATTTTGCCTGCATCAACTGCCATCAATGCAATCTCGATTCCCACTTTTAATCCATCGCAGATTATAGTTCGTATGAGTTTTGCGAACATTGTTGTCATGTCAAAATATTGGAATTTTCGTAACAATGCACTTCCTACACCAGATAATGCGAGGGTACCTGAAACGACCTCTACTCCCTTTTCATGTAACTCTTTTTTTAATTCTTCAGGAAAAGTTTGATGAATTCCTTCTCTGAAACCGTAATTATGAGTCACACAGACGATCTGGGTTCTTTTGGGATTAAAAAAATTAAGCTCTTCCTTAATCGTATCGCCCATGGTTGAAGCAATGATAATCTTATCTATTTCTAATTGTTTTGCATTTTCTGCTGCAAGCTCAAGCGTTTTTTTTGTATTTACTATCCCCGGAGTTTCAAAAAGTTCATATTTTAAGTTTACCATAACTTCGTCCTACTTTGTATTGCCTATTGATTTTTTTTGTTCCCAAGCTCTAACAATATCATTTAATGTTAAGAGTCCTTTTAAAATTATTTCTGTTGTTTTATTTTCATACTCCATTTTTTCCGTAACAAGCAACGCTCTCACATTTTTTTGGTGCATCAAATCAATAGCTGTTTGCAAAGTTGAATCTGAAGAAATTCCATCAATATCATTTGACATTATTTCCTTTACTGATATTTTATCCCAATCTTCATGCGCTACTGTATATAGCGCATCTAAGAATACTATTCCTTCTAATTTCCCAAAATTCATAACTGGAAATTGATTAAGATCATTATGCTGAGCACTCAATTGAGCGAATTCGAGAATTGGCAACTCGGGTGAAACTGTAATTAAATTGGAAGACATTACCTCATGCACTCGTAAATTTTCTAGTAGGTAAATTGTATCAGGTTTTAGAATAATTCCGTCTTGTTCTAAACTCATTGTATAAATAGATGCCCCTTTGAAAAGCATTCGTCCCACTAAAAAACTAATTACAGAAGTGATTAGTAAAGGGGGCAATAATACAAAATTATGTGCCATTTCGGCGATCATTATGCTAATATTAAGAGGTGCTTGCGCAGAAGCTGCAAAAAGGGCTGCAGAACCAAGTAAACAATAAATTAATGGGTTTGAGATGAGGTTTGGAAATAGTAAATGCAAAAATATTCCATAAGCCCCTCCAAACATACATCCGATGTATAGAAGGGGTGCAAAAATGCCTCCACTACCTCCAGATCCTATTGTATTTGCTGTGGCGAGTATTTTAAGGCTACCCAAAAGTAATAGCAGAAGAAGAGTGAATTCATTTCTTAAAGCCATTTGGATTCCCTCAAACCCAATCCCATAAAAACCAAAAGAGGGGAAAAACATGATTATAATTCCAGTAATTAAACCACCCAACGCAGGTTTTAGAAAATCTGGAATTATAATATTTTGATAACTCTTTTCTATAAATTGGTAGATTTTAAATCGAAAGAAAGCGAGAAATGCAATTAAAACAGCAAAAATCAAAAGAAATGGATATTCTATTGGCTTTATTGCTTCAAATGTAAAATTGATATTAAAAGTTGGATCAATACCATAAATTGTTCCTGCTACAATAGATCCAATTACAGCGGCTAAAAAAACCGGAATGCTTCCAATGATTGAGACTCCTTGATATAGAATTTCGAGTCCAAAGAGTGCTCCTCCGAGAGGTGCATTAAATGATCCCGCAATGCCTGCCGCTAAACCGCAAGTCATAATTAAACGCTTATCTTGTATCTTTAGCTTTAATTTTTTTCCAAAAAATGATCCAAACGAGGCTGCAATCAATGCGATTGGGCCTTCTCGCCCCGCATTTCCTCCAGAACCAATGGTTAAAGAAGAAACGATGGTTTTATACAAACCCGTTTGAGGTTTTATATGAGCCTCCTTTAAAGCCATTCGTCCCAATAAGTATGGTATTCCAGATCCTTTCGTTTCCTTGGCACGAAAATGAATAATTATTCCAACTAGTAACCCTCCTATAGCGGGTAAAAACATATAACCTATGTTAAAACTGCCAATATAGAAAGAAATTATTGGTAAAATGATCTCCAAGAAAAATATTGTAATTGTTTCAATCAGAAATCGTAATAATACTGCCGAAAAACCTCCAATAATACCCATCAAAAAAGCAAGGGACAAAATCAAAACCCAATCCTTAATATCTTTACTTCCATTACCTTTTATGTCTTGAAGGCCTTGCTTCATATTGTTCACTCCGAAAATTACAAAAAAAAATGGTTCGATTTGCTTATATTCTGCCAAATACTTGGAACTTATTATCAGAACCGATGGAATAGACTTGGAATTTCTTTCCTTTTTTAGTTTCACAGTCTAAAGCCAATACAGGGAAAAGGAATAAAGGCATCTTGATTTTGATGTCTTTATTTTTTTTTGAATTCTTAATTTCTTTAGCTGCTTCTTTGCTGATTTTTCCAATTTCTTTTGAATAATACCCTAAATTTGGTTCTATGAATTTTTGATCCAATTCTTTCTCAGGATTTCGAATGAGAATACCTTCTACTTGCTCTATCGTTTTCTGGATCTCTTTTCCGAGTTCTTTCTCCAAACCGGATAATTTAATGGAAGAGAGTAAGATAGGTTCTGCAGAAGATTCATGTTTAAATGGTACAGGCTTTATTTGATAGGTAAATAAGCTTCCGTGTCCACGACACTCTGAGCATGAATTGAAACCAGTTGTATTACAATTTTTGCAAGCTATTTTTCCCATTCCTCCACACCGGGTGCAAGTAAGCTTTCCAGTTCCATAACACTCATTACATTTGACCTCTATTTTTTTGGTGGTTTTATTATTTTTTTCATCCAAAACTTTTACCTCAATCATGTATTTTCCTGTTCCTTCACATGATTTGCATGATTTTGCCTTGTTGTTACAATCTGGGCATATTACTAATTTAGTACCATTGCATTTCTTACAAACAACACCACCCTTCCCAGTACATTTAGAACAATTTTCTTTTGTTAAGGTTGCTGCAAAAGGAACTTCTTCATCTCCTTTCCACTCGGTTTTAACAGGATTGGACTTAAATTGATAAAATTTCATTTTTTCAATATCTCTAACGTCTCCTTTCTCTTTTTTAGGCGCAATGTTTTGTACTTTTACTTCATAACTCTTTTCAAAAAATACAATTGCTGCTTTGGTTACTCCCTTAACAAATTCTGCAGCCGTTATATTATCTAAATTAAAAACTGCCCCTTTAACTCCATAATGCTTCTCTAATTTTTGAGATTTTACGGCCTTCTTTTTCCATCTATCCCAAATATCATCTGGATTCGCTGATTTAATAGTTACTGGACTCATATTAATACACTTTTTCAGTACTTTATCTATCGTTATTTTTCATTAAAAAAATTCCGACTATTTTTAGGAAAAAAACGAGAAATCAACCTTTTTTAAGAAAAAAACCTATTAATTACATAGTGATTTGAATGAGTGAAGATCGGCAAAGTGCAGAAATATTTTTAAACTGGGTAAAAGATGGTGGTTGTGCTGGCTGGATAGAATCCGCCATGAATGATGATGCTAAATTGCAACAAATTGCTCAAATATATCGTGATATAAAATCTGCGTTTGGATTTTAAACCCTTTTTTTTAAGTTTGATACAGTTTATGTCTTATAACGTTAGTTTTTTTTCGTGTTAAACACTATTTCCAAGAAAATTTTAACTTTTTCAATGAGACATCCTTGGATGTGGATGTGTTTAAACCATACTGTGTGGAATGAAGCAAAGATTCTGATTGAATTGAAGCAATCTCTGATCCAAGAAGTAATGATAAAAGAGAAAAATCATGGGATATTAGTTTTTTTTATATATGAGTCCTTCACTATCTGGTATTCTCCAACGAAAAAAATATTTTATTATTCTTGATAAAGATGAAGAGCATCCTAAAAAACCCTTCTTCGATGTCATTTGTTTTGAACTGATTAAAGATGATATTTTCTATGGAGAAATTCGCTATTTAGATCGCCCTTTTTTCACAGGACTTGTGTTATTTGATAAAGAGCCTGAAAAAGAAACTCTTATTCCCTTCAAATTTTGGAAACGTAATTTAAAAGCAAGAAATGTTGAGAATCAATTAAAACCAATCGATCCTACCGAGTTTCGTAATTTTATTTTAAATGCTACCTTCATTATTGCAGGGAATCATTTGAACAAACCCCAAGGACATAATTTGGAGAAATATCAAGTAGTGGAAACTGACGCCCATGAAGTTCAACAACATCAAATGGATGAATATTTGAAAGTGCTTCAGCCAATTTATGATTATTGCAGTTCAATTCAATACTCTGAAATTCGCAATTATCTCTTTTGCCATTCTTGCAAGCAAGATAAAAAATATACATTAATTGATGAAAAAACACGCTATAAAAATCAAGCGTTTTATGTATGTAAGCGATGTGCAGGAAAAGAAGTGATTGCAAGTTTAAAGCAGAAGATTGATGTATCTTCCTCTTTAAAAACCTATTTGCGCGATTTATTATTAAATTATCGTGATGTAGTAAAAGTGATTAATGTCTTTAATCCAAATTTCAATATCCTTGATCATCGAGAAGCAACGCTCGTCGGAGTTAAAAAGAAAAAAATTAAACAATCCCCCCAAAAACCACAAAGTATTTATGATTTTTCATTACCTGCTCCCCTAAAATTATACTATCAAGAAAAACATCGTACTTCTTTACTTCCTGCCCAAATCATGGCTCTTGAAAATGGATTATTAGAACGGCAAGATGAACTTGTGGTCTCTGCCACCTCTTCAGGAAAAACCATGATTGGAGAACTTGCAGGTATTTCGAAAATTTTGGAAGATAAAATAAAATTTTTAAAACAAGAAGGGATTTCCAATCCATTTGACTCCAAGGATACCTTATTTGACTCAAAAATCGAACAAAAATTAACAAAAGAGCAAGAATCGTATCTTGAAAAATTGAAAAATACCCGTACTCGGACTCGCATGCTCTATGTCGTTCCAATTGTGGCTTTGGCAAATATGCGTCACAGAGAATATGCAGAATTTAAAAAATATGGGGTTAATTCTGCTTTAAAAGTAGGGGTGTCACACATTTCTCGGAAATCGAATGTCAAAGATGAATTTGGTCAATTTGGAAAAGCTGATGTTGTTATTGCCACATATGAAGCGATTGACATTCTTCTAAGGAGTTCTCATCCCCATCTTCTTAGGGATTTTAGAACCATTGTTATCGATGAGATTCAAATGCTTGCTGATGCTGAACGAGGTTTTATTCTGGATGGGATGATCGCTCGTCTTCGTCTTTATTTACCAAAAGCTCAATTTCTCTACTTGAGTGCAACAATTTCGGATCCAAAAGGCTTAGCTAAGCATTTACGGGCTGCTTTAGTTCATTATACAGACAGACCGGTCGAACTCGAACGTCATTTAGTAATGTGTATCGATGAAAATGCAAAAATGAAGAATATGCGAAATATTATTCGGGAAGAATATAAAACCCGTTCGTCCTTTGGATTCAGAGGTCAAACCATAGTTTTCACAAACTCTCGTAAAAACACCGAAAAATTTGCAGATTTTTTGCGTGCGAACCATGTTCCCGCTTACGCCTATCATGGAGGCTTAGAGTATGGGCAACGGAAATTTGTCGAAAAAAGTTTTGAAATGCAAAAAATTGCTTGTGTTGTTACTACGGCCGCTCTTGCTGCGGGGGTGGATTTTCCTGCAAGTAATGTCATTTTCTTTAATCTAATCATGGGAATTCAACAACTAACGGTTGCAGAATTTGAACAAATGTCTGGAAGGGCTGGTAGGTTGAAAAAACATGACAAAGGAACAGTATATCTTCTTGTATCGCCCGGAAAAACGAATGCCGGGAATCAAAGTGATACGGAAGAGCAACTCGCTTTAAAATTACTTAAGGGCAAAATTGAACCATTAAAACTTGAACCAAATGAAGATAGAATGTTTTTGGAAGTTTTGGCAATTATCGCAATGTATTCCTCCCAAAGAGATCAAGAACATGGGATTTCAAAAGAGAATTTACAATATTTTCATGCTATGATGTACAATGGTGACTTTGATCTTCATCAAGCTTTGATATTTTTACATTCTAATCGATTTATCAAGGCTATCAATAATAATACGGAATATCGAACAACACGATTTGGTCAAGCGACTGCAGAATCATTTTTTTCATTGGAACAAGCTTTGGAAATTCGCAAAAAATTACTTGTTCCAGTTTCAGAAACTGTACCTGCTCCCGATATGTTAGTTATTGCTCAACATCTTGATAAATTTAATAATGTTTACGTTACCAACCGAATTCTCGCAGAATTAAGCATGAAAAATGAAAAACAATCCCGATCCAACAATTTCTTTTCAACTTCCGTCCTCTCCATGATCAGTGCAGATCACTTGGGAAAGAAAAAACATGGAAGGATCAATCGCCGGTTATATAATGTCATCATGGCCTGGTCGGAAGATATATTTAACTGTGCCTGTGATGATAATCCTTATTGTGATTGTGGGAAACGTAATGTTGAAGGATTTATTTTTGATTATCGCCTTTCTGGGATGAGTATCTCTGAAATTGTAGATACTTTTCAAGATGAATATGAAGTTCGCATGTTTCCTGGCGATATTATCGATTATCTCGAAGGGATTATTTATGCTCTTTTATCAATTCAAAAAATTGGAAAATCACTTCGAGTTCCACCCCAGACAATGTTGAAATTGCGTGATATTCCGCAATTAGTAACTGCCTTGATTGGACCGCGCAAAACGAAGAAATAAAATGAAATAAAAAAAAATTTATAATTCCAAAGTTGCGAGTTTTTTATGGTTCTTTTTAATTGTTATATGAGTTGTAATGAATGAACTAATTAATAAAACACATAATATCCCAAAGAACATCCCTAAAGGCACTAATATTGATGGAAGTTCACTCTCTTCCATGAGGAAAAATATTAAAATGATCATAGCACCCATCAACGCTAGTAGTAACCCTAGAATGATCATACCACACTGTTCTAAAAATGCGGAATTTCTAATATCTGTCCGTTTTGCTCCGAGAGCTTTAATTATGATCAAATCCTTTTGATCTTCTTCAACTCGTGCTTTTTGGTAGTGATGGAGAATATATAAGATCAAAATCCCCATAATGACACTAATTCCTAAGGTAATCGTTTCGGCTGAATGAATGTTGTCCAAATTTTGTCTAAATTGTTGGGAAAAATTTCGAACAACAAACCCATCTCCAAAATAGGCAAGAACACTTGCTTCCAGATCAGAAATGAGCTCACTGACTTTTTCACTATCATCAGCAATGGTTGAATAATCTAAGAAGAGCAAGTTAGTATAGTTTGCTTTCCCAAGATCTTCTTGTAAATCAAGGATGTTGAAATATGCGGAGTTCCCATTATTTAACGGATCAATCACAATTGCATTTATTTTATGAACGCTTTTCATATCAGTTTCATTATTGTAAACCGAAATATCTTGATTCAAAGCCGATTCAAATTGTTCTCCGGCTAATGAATCGCCTACTGCTGCTCCCGATAAGAAATTAATTAGCGCCCCATTATGGTACCAATTTTGCACTGTGGAACCAAAGACTACCCCTTGCACAGGAATGGTTAGACTATGATTTCCATCCCCAATTAATTTATATTGCAGAGATACATTCGTTGTTTCCGTGTTTACGATGGCAAAACCTTGATGTTCATAAACGGTCTGCACAGAATATAACCTTGATTCCCATTTATTCAAATTATAGGTTTGTATTGTAGACTCAAATTCCGATGTGTATGCAGTTAAATTGTATTCTTCATCGGTGTAATTTCCCATAATGAGGGGTTCTATTGAATTATCGGTAAATTTTTGGTATCCTTGATCAATTGAATCAACAACCGGTTCTGCTCCAATTATAATGATATTTCTCCCCTGTGCACTTTCAACGTAAGCTGATCCAGAATTGCTTAATACGAGCACACCGATGATCCCAGTAAACATCACCATTCCTGCTATAGCAATCATCACAATATACTCACGAACCAAATATTTTTTTCTCATAAGGTTTTTGATAGCCATAGTTAAATTGATCGATCTATTATTTAACCATTTTTTTAGGTTTGGACCGAGCTTTGCATGGATGGATTCGCTAATTTTTCCCGTTTTGGTTGCATTATATGATTTTCTTCCAATTTTTCTGATCTCATATCCATTAATAAAATAAGAAAAGAATAAAATTCCAATGATTAAACTTGGTCCCAAAAACGTATCCGGAAGCCAAAGAGCTGTGGGAAAATTTTGATTAAATATCAAGAAAAAACCAAGAAAAACAACAAAACCCACTATAAAACCAACTAAGACTGTAAACATCAGAATTAATAAAAGCTCTGAAAGATAGAAACTATACAGCTGTCTCGGATAAGTTCCCACTGCCTTCATTACTGCAATATCCTTTTTGCGAGTTTGAATTAAGGCATGATTATTGGTAATGATGATAAAAATGGTTAAGAGTAAGGTGAGAATTATTAAAAATAAATTGTATTGCGTAAAAATCTCAACGATCGTGTAAGTGAAAGTGTTTATTCGTTCGGGTAAAAATAATAAACCTAAACTGGGAATGATATTTACAAAAAAGATCGCTAGGGCAATTATTGCGATGTTTATCTTCATGTAAGATTTGGATTGGGATTTGTAAAAATACAAATCCTTTATTGCAAAGTTAAAAGACATGGTTTATTCCTCGTTTTGGATTGATTGTTCGTCGGAATCCTCAATCGATGAACTCTCGAGCTTATCATTATCAACAAAGTCAATTTCGTGGATACGTTTATCTGAAATTATTTTACCGTCATCCATTTCTAAAATACGGTGCGCATGTTTGAAAAGTTTTTCATCATGGGTGGCCAAAATAATGGTTTTTCCTTCCTTTCGAAATTGTTCAAATAATGTACCTATAAACTCCGCATTTTTTTTATCCAAATTGGCTGTGGGTTCATCGGCGATTATTACTGGGGGATCATTAGCTAAAGCCCGCGCAATTGCAATTCTTTGCTGTTCTCCTGCACTTAGTTGGAATGGGAGGTGTTCTGCTCGTTCTTCCAATCCAATTTGTTTTAAAAGTTCCGAGGCACGCTTTTCACACTCTTCATGGGAAATCCCACATAATTGCATTGGAAACATAATATTTTCTTGTGCTGTTAAAGAAGAAATAAGATTGTAATTTTGAAAGACTAACCCTACACTAAATATACGGAAGGTCGCTAAAGTTTCTTCTTCCATTGGAGTTATATCAATGTGGCTAAGATAGACCTTACCATCAGTAGGTTTATCTAAACCTCCTAAAATATGTAAAAGCGATGTTTTTCCTGCTCCAGAAGCTCCAATTATTGCCACATATTCATGTTCGGCAATTTCTAAATCTAAATGATCTATGGCTCGAATTAAATAATCCCCTAAGTCAAAATCTTTAACAATCCCTTGAGCACTTACAAAAGGATTCATATGCATCTCGGGTATGTTCCGATAATGTGTAATTATTTCTGAAAAATCATTTTCTCGTAATTTTTTCATTAGAATTCCCTTACGTTGTTATTAGAATTCCCTTCTAAAAATCTTGATGGAACAAAAAAAAAAGAAAAGAAGGTCATTATATGCAATATTCATCTTCTATGAAATCACTCTTCAAGTGTTTATTTTCATATTTTCATTTGATTTAAGACCTAATTTAGATTTATTTCCTTTATTGGATAAAATTGTAGTCTTTGAGTCGTTTTGGAAGAGGAGGGATAAAGGAGAATTCAAGTTTGTCTGTTGAGACATGATCGATGATCACTACATCTGGCAGGGTGTCAATGATGTTCTTTTCAACAAATAATGGTATCCTTCTTTGCATTTCTCCATCTGACAACTGTTCTAATG
This sequence comes from Candidatus Lokiarchaeum ossiferum, assembly GCA_025839675.1. Lineage (GTDB taxonomy): Archaea > Asgardarchaeota > Lokiarchaeia > Sigyniarchaeales > Promethearchaeaceae > Lokiarchaeum > Lokiarchaeum ossiferum. The sequence continues at coordinate 1,212,508 of CP104013.1, read as the reverse complement.
AATTATCCTCCATTCCCCTCGAAAGTGACGCAATCGCCACTTCAAAGGGAAAAAAATCTCCCGATGTTCACCCAATTTTACAACTTTCTACCACGAAAACTGCTAGTTTTTCCCTCGGCTCCTTTTCATTTAGTTTTGCAAAGTGATTTGCAAAGGCAACCGTAAATTTCCATTGGCGCATGGTTAGCTCAATCCCTTTGTATTTTAAGAATTGAAGATATTTATTACCTTTGTAATATTTTCCTTATCATGAATGGAGTGCTAATTTCAATACTCGCAAATCTTTCATTTGTCATCTCCAATGTGTTGTTTAGAAAAACAGAACATGAAGCTTCTCCCAAGTTTATTAATACATTTCGCACTTTACTTGGAACAATCACTTTTTTCATTATGGCACTCATATTTGGAATTTTTGCAGATATTTTTGCGATTCCTCCTATATTGTGGGTTATCTTGATTGTAAGTTTCATTTTTGGGCAAGTAATTGGGGATACATCGTATTTTACAGCCCAAAAACATTTAGGTGCAACAAAAGCCATGGCTGTGTCAATGACTTTTCCACTATTTACCTTCCTCCTATCTATGATCTTTTTAGATCAAGAATTTGAGATTAAATTCGTTCTTTCTCTTATTTTGATTGGAATCGGAGTAATGATCATTGGAAAATATAAATTTAAGGATGAAATTAAAGATAGTGTCAAAGAAATCACTGATGAAGATATTAATGGAAAAGTAGAAGATAGAAGTGAAGATGATCTGGAATTTACCTCCGATTTTAATCAAAACCTCCAAAAAGATTCTTCGAAACATTATATTGCCGTTCTTTTTGGATTAATTGCATCCTTGGGATGGGCTATTGCCTTAGTGATGGTTAATTATGCAACCAATGAAATTAATGCCTTACTAAACCTTGGTTCCATGAGTTCCATTGCCGGCAGTGCAATTCGATTTCCTGCCGTTTTGGTCATTTTGCTCTTCATGTTATATAAAGAAGATAAGCATCCTCTTAAAAATAAAACCAGTGAATCTTGGGTATGGCTAATTCTTGCTGCGTTAATTGGAACGAGTCTTGGTGCATATTTATACATGGAAGCTACACGAATTGCTGGTGCAACAACTATGGCTTTAATTGCCAGTGCCAATCCATTGTTTTCTCTGCCCTTAACCTATATTTTCAATAAAGAAAAAATCTCTTCGTGGGGATTTCTTGGAGTTCTTCTCACAATTATTGGTGTTGTGCTGATTATTTATTAAAAAAAATCGATTCCATTTTTTTTTCTACTTCATTTTTCATCTTTATTTTATTACACTATTTTTGAAAATATTTCTTAAACCAAGTTTATTAACCGCACGTAAATGTTTTTTATATGTGAAATTTTGATGGCGCAATCGATATATTCTGATTCAATTAAATTGGTTGTATTTGAATTAAGCTCCGAAGAGTTTGGAATTGATATAAAGAAGATAGATTCGATTCTTAGGATGCAAAATATTACTAACATACCTTATGCTGCTAAATTCATTGAAGGAATTATTAATTATAGAGGGCAACCGTTAGTGGTAGTTGATTTAAGAAAACGATTTAACTTACCGCTTAATACCGTTAATGAAGAAAATATGCGAATCATTGTATTAGATTTCCAACCTTTCTTACTAGGTATGATTGTTGATAATGTTTCTGAAGTTTTAAGCCTACCCTTCACGAAGATCGAGCCTGTTCCAGATAATCTTCTGTCCTTAGAAATTGAGCAAGAATATCTGCTTGGAGTAGGAAATTTAGAAGAAGGAGAACGATTAATCATCTTATTGGATCTCGGTAAAATATTTTCCGGGGATGAATTGGAAGATTTAGGGATGCTTTTTGGAAGAGAACACGAAATAAAGTCCTTTCTCGATAAAAATCGGGGTGACAAAGAGAAACAAACTGAAAATCGACGTCTTGCTGCTTCACAGGCGATAATTGCTGAAGAAGGTAATCCTGCTTTTTCTTCTATGAATTATTCTTCTAATACTACCATGTCGAAAGAAAAATACTTAGAAAAAGAAAAAGCGATGATCCGTAAACTTGCCCTACGGGAAATCCAAGAAGAACTTGGGATAAATCTCCAAAAATCTTCTGAAGAAGAGGAAGTTGTTTATCTTGAGGAAGGGGAAGAATTACCGGAAGAAGACGGTGTGGAATATGTGTATGTTGATGAAGATGGGAATGAAATTTCAGCGCCTGCCGATGATAAACTCCTAGACTCTTCTGGAGATATAACATCTCCATCAGATGATATTGATGATGATGTTGCTGCCCTTATTGCAGCTGCTGAAAGCGATAACGAATCTGCAGTTGATGCGACTGCTGATCTGTTGGATGCTCCAGATGATACAACTATCAACAATGATGATGTTGCTGCTCTAATTGCTGCTGTTGACTCTAAGAAGAATGCCGCTTCGGCTAATCAAGTAAACGAAAATACACAACCTTCACCAGAATTGACCGATGAATTAGTTAGACATTATGAAAAATATGTGAATTCATTAACCAAAGCTAAAATTATCGCCCAATTCAATGAATATAAGAATCTCTCTTTGACTAAAAAAATGAAAAAAGCCACCATGGTTTCAACTATTCTTGACTATCTCAAAGAAAACCATCCTGAAATTATTATTGATCATTCTCAATAAACTTGATATTTAGTTTTTTTTCAAAACTTTTACAATATTTTTGATAACCTTTTCAAAACCTTTCTAAAACCACATTCTTAAACTGTCGTTGAATTAATCTTCCTTAATACTTGATTATATTTCGGAAATTTGGACCCGACTCGATCTCATGTGTTTTTAAATACTGGGGGGATTGGAGTCATTCAGTTGGTCTCCTTTGCCGAATATATGACATGGTGAAAATTACAATGGGAAAGACAGTCTTAATCGTAGATGATGCCAAATTCATGCGAATGATGATTAAAAATATTCTGGTCTCTAATGGCTTTGAAGTGGCGGGAGAGGCAGAGAATACAGCCGAAGCCGTTGCAAAATATAAAGAATTGAGTCCTTCGCTCGTTACCATGGACGTCGTGATGCCGGGGGATAATGGGATCGAGGCAGTTAAACAAATAATTGCGTATGATCCGGATGCCAAAATAATCATGTGTTCGGCCTTAGGGCAGCAAGGATTGTTGGTTGAGGCCATCGAAGCCGGGGCGAAAGAATTTGTGATCAAACCCTTCAAACCTGCACGAGTGTTGGAAGCGGTAAATAAAGTTTTGCATTAGATTCAGGATATTTTTTGGTAGGCATTGATGGAAGAGAGGATGCACGAATATGGGACAAAATATGGACAAATATAAAGACCTTTTTCTGGAAGAAAGTAAGGATCGGTTAGAGGAATTGGATAGACAGATTCTTGCCTTGGAAAAAGATCCTGGGAACCTGCAATATGTAGAAGATATGTTCCGTACGGCGCATACGATGAAAGGTATGGCGGCCACAATGGGTTTTAATGATTTTGCACACCTTACCCATCAAATGGAAAATATTATGGATATTATTAAAAATCAAGGGCATCTGGCAGATTTAGAGACGACGAGTCTGCTGTTTGAATGTCGGGATGTTCTTGACAATTCGATTGGGGAAATTGAGAATGGTGATGAATCGAGTGTCGATTATAGTGGCATTTTAAACAAACTCGATGCCTATATCAACAAGCTTTCGAGTAAACATGATTCTGAAAAAAATGGTGATGAAAATACTGATGATGAACCATTAATATCCGAATCAAAAGGGGAAGGCGAGGTTGAAGAGATATCAAGCAACTTTGAGGCGCTCGACACAATACCGCAAATTAATAGTACTGAAGAATTGCTCGATCAGTTTGCGGATGAATTGATGTTGATAGATGAGGATATTGTAGCAATTAATAAAATAACCCAAGAAAACAAGTCAGTTTATCTGGTTCAGATCAAGTTATTTGAAAAAACAGAGATGAAATATGCTCGAGCCTATTTGTGTGTTAAAAAGGTGAAAGATTTTGGCACAATCTATCGAATGATTCCGGATGAAGCGGATCTCAAGGAAGAAAACTTTGGGACGGAATTTAGTATTATTGTGTTCATTGATAATGATAAAAAAATCAAATATTTGCAGCAAGATATTGAAAGTGTGGCAGCTGTTGAGACAGTTGATATATTATTGTTGAAGAAATCGTTATCTTCGGAAACGGCTGTAGAAAAGAAGAATAAATCCAATAAAACGTCGAAAGATAAAGATTTTTCCGTTCAAAATGTAAAGGTCTCCATCAAACATCTTGATAACCTCATGAATATGACTGGGGAATTATTGATTTCCAAAATCCGATTAGACAAAGTCGCTCAAACTTATAATATTGCTGAATTAAATGAAACTTTAAATTTAATCAATAGGATTACCTTCGATTTGCAGGAAGAAGTACTACAAATGCGAATGATTCCAGTCTCTCATATTTTTGATCGTTTTCCTCGCATGGTACGCGATTTAACCAAGTCTTTAGGGAAGTTGATTGATTTTTCCATGGAAGGGCGAGATATTGAATTAGATCGAACAATTATTGATCAAATTGGAGACCCTATTGTTCATTTACTGCGCAATTCAATTGATCATGGAATTGAAATGCCTGATGAACGTGAAAAGATTGGAAAGAATCAGATCGCTTCCTTGAAATTGCTTGCGTATCGGGATAAAAATTACGTTGTTATTGAAATTTCTGATGATGGGAAAGGAATTGATTTTAACAAAATCAAAGAAAAAGCGCTCGAAAAACACTTAATTACCGCTGAAGATGCGGAAAAGATGACGGATTACGACTCCAAACGTTTATTATTAGGGGGGGGGATCAGTACGGCCGACAAGTTATCTGAAATTAGTGGCAGGGGTGTGGGGTTAGGTGTTGTCAAGCAAAAAATTGAAGCGTTAGGTGGTATTGTAGATGTTGAGTCCAAAATGGGCAAAGGATCTACTTTTCGATTGAAATTGCCGTTGACGGTTGCAATAATCAAATCTCTTCTGGTGAGTTTGGGTGCTAAACAGTTCGATCATGAAGAAACCTATGCAATTCCCATTAATAATGTCGTTCGCACAATTGTAATTCATGAAGAGGAAATTCGGACGATTAAAAATAAGGAAGTTATTACTATCCTTGGTAAAATTGTGTCCATTGTGAGACTCCGTGAATTGGTCCAATTCAAAAACCAAAATGAAAAAGATAAAGAATTAGACACACTTCCGATGAAAACCATCATTGTAATTGAAAGGGGTGGAATGGAAGTTGGTTTATTGGTAGATAATCTTATTGGGCAACAAGAAATTGTTATTAAAACACTGGGAGGAATGCTAAAAGGTGTTAAAGGTGTTTCCGGTGGAGCAATTTTGGGTGATGGAAAAGTGGCTCTTATAATTGATGTTAGTTCGCTTTTTTAATTTAGAGTAAAAACTTGTGAAAAAATGGAGATTGAAAATGTATAACGTGTTGGTTGTTGATGATTCGGTATTTATGAGGAAAATAATCTCGGATTTAATAAATTCAGATCCTCAGTTTAAAGTGATTGCAACAGCACGTAATGGAAATGAAGCGCTTGACAAAGTGCGTATCTATAATCCTGATGTAGTAACGCTCGATATTGAAATGCCCATTATGAATGGATTGGAAGCATTGTATAATATCATGAACAAATATCCCCGACCTGTCATAATGCTGAGTGCCTACAGTCAGAAAGAAGCACAATCAACATTTAAAGCTATTGAATTAGGTGCGATTGATTTTGTTCCCAAGCCAAGCGGTGAAATTTCGTTAGATTTAAACTCTATTCGAGTGGAGATATTAAACAAATTAAGATCAGCAGTACAAGCAAAAATACGTAAGATTCAAGCTATTTCTCGTGGTCCTATATCATTTCAACCTTCATCCTCCAATAGGAGTACCAATCAATTTATTGAGAAAATCTTAGTTATTGCCTCTTCTACAGGGGGGCCTCGAGCTTTGGTAGAAGTGATTCCAAATCTACCTATTAATATTGACTGTCCTATCTTAGTCGTTCAACACATGCAATCAGGTTTTACAAAATCATTTGCAGATAGGTTAAATTCATTATCAATTTTACCCGTTTCTGAAGCCCGTCAGGATGAAATTATACAAAATGGCCATGTTTATGTTGCCCCTGGAGATTTTCATATGACAATAGTCAAAGATCCCAAAAGTAAGTTTCCCCTTTTTCGTATTCAATTAGATGAACGCGAAAAAATGCTCGGGGTCAGACCCAATGCAGATTATTTATTTGAATCAGCAGCGGCTATTTTCCCAAACAATATTGTGGGAGTAGTCTTAACTGGAATGGGTCGCGATGGATCAAGAGGATCCAATCTGATCAAGAATGTGGGAGGGTATGTCATTACCGAAGATGAATCTACCTCCGTTGTATTTGGTATGCCCAAGATGGCTGCTCCGTACGCCGATATGGTGGCTCCCCTCTATGATATTCCACAACATATTATAACGTTTATTAGGAAATTGAATAAGAAAGAACAAAGAAAGAAAAATTAAATAAATAGGTCGAATAAAAATGTCAATAAAAGATTCGCAAATAATGATGGCGGAAATTCCAATAGTCCGATTTCAGATTGAGAATATAAATTTTGGAATCGATGTTTATCAGATTCGGGATATCATCCGATTGGATGATATTACACGAGTTCCAAATTGTCCAGATTATATTATGGGCGTCATCAACCTCAGAGGTCAAATCATTCCTGTTGTAAACCTTCGGAAACGTTTGAGTTTTGATGTGACAGAATATAAAGAGGATGGGAGGGTATTAATCGTTGAGTTTGGTGATGAAATCTCTGGCTTGGTGGTTGATTCCGTTTCAGAAGTAATGCTTCTCTCTTCCCATAATATTGAGCCAAGACCTCGTTATCTTGTCAATAATATTGATGCCAATTATTTGGTGGGATTGGGACTTAACGAAACAGGTCAAAATTTTGAAGAATCAAGTTTTTCTGCTAATAAGGCTCATGGAGATTCTGATTTTATTCTGTTACTTGATATTGCCAAAGTACTTAATTTAGTCGCCAAACAAAAGGAAGAATCGATTATAAAGCGCATTGTTGAAAGAAAAGCCACGATGTTAAATGAAGAGCGGGAAAAGATACGAGCAGAAATTCTCAAAATGAAAGATTTACAGAAAGATGATATTCTCTCGACCCTCCAGGCAAAGCTCACTACTCAAACAAATAGTAAATCAACTAAAATTGATGATACCTTTAAGGAACGCCAAATGGAAATAATCGAAAAAATTCGTCAAAGTCAAGATTCCACATTAAATATCAATTTTAATTCAAAATCAGAGCAACCAAAAATTTCCATGGATTTATCACCAAAAGTTGCTGTTTCTTCAAATGTTGAAGCACTAAAAATCAATACTACTGACTCAAAAGTGGATGTTCAACCAAAGAAAAGAAAAGTAAAACGTGTGATCGTTCGGAAAAAGACTGATACTCCTCAAATCACTCTGGAAACTCCAAAAGAAGTTCCCTTAGGAAAATTAGTCTTGCCGGATGCACAATATGATAACATTACAACAAAACGGGACACAACTTTCGAAGATTTAGATGAGATGCAAAGAAGCTTAATTCAAGAAATTGGAAACATTGGAGCTGGAAATGCGGCAACGGCCCTTTCCACCATGATCGATAAACGGGTTGATATCTCAGTGCCTCGGGTAGATGTTGTTCCTACTGAATTTCTCTCAGAAAAACTTGGGGGTTCTGATCAGTTGACCATTGCCATCTATTTGGGTGTTGAAGGAGATGTATCAATGTATATGATGCTGGTGTTTAAGAAATCCAGCGCATTGAGATTATCCGATCAATTATTGTTTCAAGAACGTCCTGAAGAGGAATTAGAAACGAATGAGCCTTTAGGCCAGATGGATGAATCTGCATTGATGGAAATTGCGAATATTTTAGGAAGTCATTATTTGACCGCTCTATCGGAATTTACCGGGCTGCATATGATTCCTAGCCCTCCAAGTTTGGCTTATGATATGCTTGGATCTGTCATTGATTTTATCCAAATCGAATTGGAAGAAAAAGTTGATACTGCCTTAATTTTGAACACTGATATCATTGTGGAGAAAAAGAAAATTGAAGGATATATTTTGATATTACCAATTCCAGAATCAATTACAAGTATGTTATCAGAAATGGGGCTCTAAACGGGGATGGAAAAAATGTCTACAACAACAGTTCAAACTCAAAAATCGAATCGAATCACCATTGGTATTTCTGAAATGAGTCTTGGCAAAGCAGATACATTGTTAATAACTGTTGGACTTGGTTCATGTGTTGGAATTGCTTTATGGGATCCCATAACTAAAATTGGAGGGTTAAGTCACATCATGTTGCCTGACAGTAATGCGATTCGAAATCACAAGAAATTTAATCCAGGGAAATTTGCTAACACCGCAGTACCACTATTGATTGATTATATGGAAAAAGCGGGGGCCAAAAAAACGCGAATCATTGCAAAAATTGCTGGAGGGGCTCAAATGTTTAATTTCTCTCGTTTTGATGTTGGCAAACGAAATGTTGAAGCGGTAAAAGCAATGCTAGAAGAACATAAAATTCCCCTCAAAGCCGAAGATTGCTTGGGTGATAAGGGCAGAACCATCCTCTTCAATTGTGATAATGGGGTTCTCATTGTTAAAAAAATCGGTAAGGATATGAAAAAAATCTAAGGTGATATGAATGGCTGCGAAAATCTTAATTGTCGATGATGCCTTATTTATGCGTCAATTGGTTAGAAACTTATTAAAAGAATTTGAATATGATGTCGTCGGGGAAGCTGCTAATGGAAAGGAAGCTATTGCAAAATATTTTGAATTAAAACCAGATTTGATGATCTGCGATGTTGTTATGCCTGAAATGAACGGATTAGATGCAATCGAAGCGATTATTAAGAAAGATCCCGCTGCGAAAATCGTAATGTTAAGTGCCTTGGATGAACAAGAGACCGTAATTAATGCATTGCATAATGGGGCGAAAGACTATCTGGTTAAACCGGTTCAAAAAAAAAATTTTATCCGAACCATTCAGCGTGTGTTAGCTGTGGATGATATCCAGAATCAGCGCAATATTTTACTCGAAGTATATTCTCAAATTTTTGATGATTTAGAAAACTACATCGAATCTGCTTTGAGTCAAGAAATTCTCACCCAAATCTCTTACATTCTTCGTTCGGTAGAAATGGATAATTCTGAAGATTTCTATTATGATGAAAAGCGTAATCGGGTTTTCTTACAATCTAAAAGTCAAATTGAATTTTCTGTATTGAATTCTCTCTTAATCGCCTTAACTGAACGTATTAAAGCCAAAGTGGAAACTTACATCCCTTATGCAAAAAATATCATCATTGAAGCATTTCGATTTGTGTATTTGCGAAATAAGAAAATGATCGGAACACATCCCATAGAATATCCGGCTTGGTTAGAATCGGAAGTGAAATTTGTTAATGACGTGATGTCCTATTTGTTTTAAATTACGCATGTTTTCGTATAATTTTTTGCAAAAATTTTTTATCTTGAATTCTCAACCTTTCAGTAAATTAATTTTGGTATTGTAAAAGAATTTGAAGTACCGGTATTTTCCATGCATCCACAGGATATGATCGGTATTTTGATCATAACCTCGCGGAAAAACTGGTCTAACATTCATATTTTTTGAATCTGCTGTAAGTTGGGTCGAAATCCAAGTGTGTCCTAAATTTTTCGTTTCCCATTTCTCAATCTCAAAATTAGATTTAATTTGTCGGGAGAGATAAATTATGTTTGGATTTTGTTGATTAAACACCATTCCCCCAGAATAATGAGGTTCTAGTTCAAATTTGGAGATAAAACTTTGAGGGAACCATCTACCTGCTTTCACCAATTCTTGGTCTAACCATTGATGTCCATCCCAACGGGTAAAATGATATCGGTGATCGGTTTTAGATGGTAATCGGGTATATAATACATAAGGGTGATCCTTATCATCAGTCATTATATCCCATATCCATGCACGTACGTTGGTTAAAGATCCATCGTACAATTTGTCACAATTACTGTGGGGGATAGGGTTGTTTGCGGTCACTTCCATCACATCTCCATTCAATTTGCGAAATTTACCGTTTTTATATTGTAAATAATAAATAGAATTCTGTGATTCATTTCGGGGATGCCCGTCAGTAAAAATAAGATGAATTATTCGCTTTCCATTTGAATATATTTTGGTATATGGACGAATAGATCTTTTACTTCTTCCTTCGTCTTGGATTAAAACTTGTGGGGAATTCCACATTTTCCCATCCTTTGAGGTGCTATAGGTGGGTTTCCAGGATTCTCCTCGCCAGAATACAAAAAATAATTTTTCCGAATGAAGATAAACCGGATGAGAATAGGTTACCTTTCGTTGTTTGCAGACAGTTACTTCCTCCTCCCATAGAGAAATATCTTCTGGATTCACGGTAGTACGCGAATATAATCCCGGTTTGTCATGACGGGCATAGAAGGCCATAATTCGATTATCAGGAAGAATCAGAAACGATCCAACATTATGATCGTCTCTATCCCAGTTTTTTTTTAAAGTGAAAGTTTTAATCTCTTTAGTTTCATGGTTGAAAGATCCACATTGCAATTTTCCCTTTCGAGTCATCCATTGAGCATAGGTTTTGGTAAAAATGCCTCTAATAAAGATTGCTCTGGGATCTTGAAACCAACACCAAGCACCATCATCGGAAAATTCATAGATTTCAACCAAATTTCTCATATTTTATTAAAAGTCATCTACATTAAAGTTTTTTTATTCTTTTTGCAATTTTTGTTATCAAAACACTCTACGGAACCCGTTCAACCTTTTATGTAAGAAAATAATTTAACCTTGAGGAAAAACATTGATAAATTCTGAATTAAATTTTCTTTTTACAAATTTTGCCCGTTGAAAATGTGTTTTCCGTTGTTGTAATCCGTAATCTCTTCTTTTGACTTTTTGGTGAATTGATAGAAAATATTTCTTGGAATTATTCTTAATAATCTCCCATAAGTAAAAAAATTCTTCAATCATATTTAGCAGTTAAATCATGAGAATTCACAAAATCATTGATTGAGCTATTAGGATGTGTCTTCTGTTGCGCAAGGAGAATAATCAAAATTCTAATGATCTCACGTGCTACGATGAATCCTCACATTGGGATGAAATTGAAGAACTTGATGACTTTGTCGTAGAAAGTTTATTGGAAGAAGAAATACGTGAATTTAAAAAATTGGTTCGATTACAAAAAATAATCGAAATAAACAAACGAAAACCACAATATTATATTTAGTCCCCAAACTATTACCAAAATGCTGTGAATTCGTCAGAATTCACCAAAGAATTTAATGATGGGATGAATTTGGTTGAAATTCCCCCATTTTTTTCTTTTTTTTAAATTATCCTGTGATAGGCTATGGCACCCCAAAAAAATACTCAGATAAATTCCATTGAAGATTTTCCCGAGAGTCAAATTTCTATGTCTGAGCAAAAAACTTCACCGAAAAATTTGATTGATCATTGGGTTGCTCAAATTATTCAAATTGTAGGTCAAATTTCTGCGTCATTTCCTATTTTTACTCAAGTAGATACTTCCAATAAACCTAAAAATGTATCGTATTCTCAAGCAGAATCTCATATAAATCATTTAATCTTGCTAATAAAAGCCTCCATCTTCCAGACTAATTCTTCATTGAATAAAATTACTGATTTTGGAGAAGAAGATCTCCCAAAAATCATTTCCTCCGTTTCTAAATTGAATGAGTTACAAGAAAATTTTCAAGAAATAAAAAAGAACATGGTGGAAGTCTTAGATTTAATCGATGTGTCTCAATTTAGTTATTGTTCTTCATGTCAGACCCTCGAGAAAAGTATTGATTTTTCTCTTTGTGATCAATGCCACTCAGTTTTAATCAAAGGGCAAGAAATTCGTGACTTTCTCATCCACAATTATTTTTCCAAGGAAATACCTTATCCTATGGAAATTATTCAATCTCTCCATCAAAAGTTTAAGGGACAGGTTAAAGAACTTTCGTTTGAAGTGCAAGGTTTGGAAAAAAAACGTCAGCTCGTTGAAGTACCTCTAGAATTGAATCTTAATCCTTCAGCAACTTATAGTTTTTTTGTGATTGATGATACTCATGAACTTGTTCCCATGACCACACCAATTATGGAGAATGAGTCTAATGTGCAGAATCAGAAAGCAGATCATGAAATATGTCGTGAATGTGGAACCAAAATGCGTTTTTTACGATCCACGATGTACTATGAGACCTCGGCGGATCTCTTTCAATGTCCCAAATGTTCCATGGAAAAAATGATGAATTTCAAACCGATTTGGGAATCCAATATTCAAGATTCTGATTAATTGTAAGAAATTTTGTCTTGACTTGAGCATCAATATTTTAATATCTTCACTTTTTATCTGTATTTGCAATGAATAGACAATTAATCTATAAAGTCCATTTCAATTTTCCACATCAAATTATTATTGCTTAGTTAATGACTTATTTGTATATTTTTTTTTCAAGAAAGATAGCAAATAATAACAATTAAATAGCAATGTTATCTATTATTCCATCATAGGAGTGAAATTAAATGACTCAAAAGACACAAAAAAAATTCATGCTTCAATCATTATTAGTTGGAATTGGGACTACGCTTACTTATAGTATTACCTCCGCTGAAGGTCAAATTTATTCGCAATTATTTAAAAGCGGTATTTCTACCCGAATTATATGGGCATTATGGTGGGGGGTGTTTGTGCTTCCTTATCTCATTTTGAAAATCGATAATTCTTCCATTACAAGTTTTTTTATGATAACTTTGTTCTATATTGTTGGTTTCTTTATTCCAGAATTTGGAAATAGACATTTTTTGATAGACTACATCGTTTTTCGATTAACTATTCCTGAAATGATCTATTCTATTTTCATCGGAATTTTAACTGGTATTTATTATTCTTCACAGAAACGAATTCGTGCTAAAATGGATGATGAAGATCAAAACGCCTTCATTTCTAAATTGAAACAGATTTATAAACCTTATTCTATTCTAACACCTGCTATTTTGATAGGATGTGTTGTTTATTACTTTAATGATCAAAGTTATACCATTTTTGAGGATGGAGCGTCAACTATTTTGATTTTAAGTTCAATAATTTTTTTTTTGTTGTTAATTCAGGATTTTCATTTCATAAAAGCTATTTTATTAGATTTCATAATCGAATTATGTATATTTACATTTATTGGAATTTTTGGATTGCAAATTCCTGCTATGCATAACCCAGCCTATGGAAGATATGTTAACTATTCTGCTTTTTTCAAACAATTCTCTGAAGTGTTTTATATTCAGATTATCTGCCTTGTCTTTTTGATAACACTTCAGATTGGTTGTATCATAAGCGAAATTCCCGCAGTTATCACTAATTCCCGTTTTGATCGTAAACTTAAAAGATTAGAGAAGAAAGCAATGCGGATGTATGCAACATCGAAATCTGAAAAAGAAATTCCCTTGAGGTCTGATCGTACTGTTAAACCTCCTTACACTTTATTTTCAGGTTATGATCGGGCTGATTATCAAAAATATCAAGAATTGCGAAAAATTGAAGAATCATTGATTAAAGAAGAAAAACGATTTGTGAAAAGTCAAAATTCTAAATCTATCTCAAAATTATTTTCTATTCCACTCCCAAAGACCGCATTTATTGAAGACTCTAGCTTAGATAACAAAACCAGTAAGAAAGGCGATCAAAATATAGAAATCGGAACCGCTGAAATTAATATGAAAAATTATATTCACTATCTATTCAATGGATCCTGGCTTTCTTCCCTTGCTATCTCTATTTTAGCAAGTATGTCATTTCTTTATATCACCTTTTTGGGATTAAATCGCTTCAATTGGGGGATTCTTCCTTTTGCTTACATTCCAGTTGGATTAATTACCATTTTTACTCTAATTATCTTGTTCATACCAACACATCCGAATTCTCTCAAAGATTACTTCAAGAATGGTAAAAAAGACTATAGCCTCTTGATTTTTCTATCCAGTGTTGTTTTAAATATCGCTTTTTCTATTATATTTCCACCAATCGGAATAGTTCTAATTATCATTGAAATTTACTTAATCAATCCATTTATGAGTGCTCAACTACAAAAGAAACAAAAGCAAGCACAGAAAATTGAATCTCCTCTATTTGATTTAATTCATGGTATTCGATTAATTATATGGCCCGTTATAATCTTCAACACAATGATTTATCCCAATCAATTCATTTTGCATCTAATCTCTTTTCTGATTTTCGTTCTCCTTCAATCTGCTTTTCTCTTTATAAAAATTGGATGGAATGATGGGAAATACTTTCTGATTTCTGACTTTATAATCTCTTTTGGTCTTATATTTTTTTCAATCTTATTAAATATGCAAGGTTGGGAATTTTTACAAGTCTTATCGATCATTTTTGGAGTTATAGTATTAAGTTTATCTGGTGTTATTTTCCAAATTCAATATTTTAATATTAAAATTTATTCAGAAGGTTTTTTCAAGCCGATTTCTGGAGAAATGAATCTTTGGTTAGAAAACTATGATAAAATAAGGCACAATAAAAAAATTAACAGAAGTCTTCTCCGACAAAATAAATTGAAGGTAAAGCAAGAAGAATTGGATCTAAAACAAGAAGAACTAAAATATCAACAAGAAAAACTAAGACAAGAGCAAAATGAGTTTTATTATAATTCGATTCAAGACCAAAATACAAGTATTCCTCAGAAAGGAAGCTCCTTTCCTAAGGAAAAAGCTGAATACATGTGTCCCATTTGTAAGGAAATGTTAGAATTTACTGCCAAAGAAATCGAAATTTTGCAGGAACAAGAGTATCTCTTCTGTCCTAATTGTCGGGAAAAAGTATCCCTTAATGAAATTTTAGAACCATCATTTAATTCTTTAATTTTTGAGCATAGGAAAATTTTGGAGGATGTTGAAAGTAAACGAATTAAAATGTCAGAAGAAAATACAAACTCGAATGATGCAATTAATTCTCGATTTCATCAACAAAATTTGACTCAACATAAAGGAAAGTGATGGTTTAATGCCAAAATCCAGTGAAGCTAAAGTTAATCTCGCGAAAAAATTATTGGAAGCTGGCATGCCCCAACGTGATGTGCAAAAAATTTTGCAAAAAACCTTTGGGTCTGGTATGTCGAATACCACTTTTCAAAAAATAATGGAAAAAAATGACGAAGTTTCTCAGTTAAAAGAAGAAATCGAGACCTTACAGGCAAAACTTGAAAAATCACAGCACGATCTTGCCTTATACAAACATCTCTATTTTGAATTGTTACAGACTTTAAAAAAATAATATTCTTTTTTTTATTAATTACATTGCTAACATCATATCCAATCCCAAAGCTTTCATCATATAATCGATGGCGGCCTTGTCGGGCAAGAAAAAGAAATCACCCAAGATGGCATCCACGCCTTCCATTTTTAGTTCATTATGAATAACCAGGGCGTATTGAATTTTTGAGCGTAGATTAACATTTTGAAATGTGCCAAATCCAATTTTGGGGGGGGTGCATACCATGGAGACTGAAATAAAATCACTGATACTGGTGACGTAATGCCCATTGAGAATGCTACCAATTTCTGTCATGGCACTTTCATCCATTTCTCCGAGTTTTGAAATGGTATTTGGATCTTCTCGTTCTATCGGCATCCCTAGAACATTATCTACTACTACGTTGGTAAAGAAATACGGAATCACCATTAAAATTCCTGCTTCTACCGTGCCTAATACTTCCTCATAAATAGTTACGACTTTTCCTCTCTGAGCAATGATCTCTGGAATTTGAGCCATTGTTATCACAGGTGGTCTAGTCGGGGTAGGCAATACAATCGAATCTAACATGTCTGACAATGCTGTGGTTGCGTGCGATGCTCCAATATTTCCAATTTCTTGTAACGCCGATATTTCCATTTCTCCGATTTGCATTGGTCAGCTTACCTTCGAGATTATTTTTTTTGATTTGAACAAAAGAAAATAGTTTCTATAGTATTAGGAGTGCATTTTTGCCATTAATATTTAAATGGTTAAAAAAAATGCAAAATTTTATTGAAAAAAATCTAATTTTTTAATATTTGGAAGTCAAAAACCATCGATTCTTCACAAATCTTCTGAAAAACTTCCTAACACGAACTGATTATATAATCAATTTGGTATTTCATACTTAAGAAAGAGTTACATATATGAACTCTTCTAAAAGTGTAATGCAGATTGTGGAGTAGATTATGATGGAAAATGGGCGGGTAAAAAGTGATTCCGCAGAAATAGTCAAGATTATGGAACAATTAAAGGAGGAAATTATTAGAGAACTCCCAAAACAAAAAGCATATTTAAAAACTCAAGAGAAATTTAATGATGAGCTTGACGATTTAAACCTCGCCCATAAAGAAAACAAACTGGTTTTGGAGAATGTAAAGCTGGAAATATCCAAATTTTCCAAAGGGGTTGAAAATGCGAATAAAAACCAGACTGAAGTGCTTGGAGATTTAATTAAGACTGTTGGTGAAGGTTTTGATGATTTTCAAACCCATCTTCAAAAGTTTGCTTCCAATGTATCTCACTTAAATTCATCTGAAATAGAACAAAGTTCAAAGAAAATTCTTAAAACTTTAGAAAACGATACAAAAACCATTTTAAATTCTTTGGCTCCCTTACAAAGTTTGTTAGGTAAGGAGCAATTTGCGAAATTTATTGCAGAATTTAATAAGATGCTTCTCGATATCTCTGATAAACTCCATAATAAAATGGAATTAAGTACCACAGAATTATTAGCTGGCCAAAAAATCTTAGCCTCAGCAGATCTTGTTAAAAATCTTCAAAAAAATTTGTATGAATCGCTTGTCCAAAAACTGGAATCTATTTATCGGAAGATAGAATCTTCTCCACTTCCTACTATGTTAGAATCTTTACAGAAACAGATTGGGACAGATATTACACGAAAAGTCGGTCAAATTGAACAAAAGATTAATGAATCTCCAGTTCCAAATATGGTGCGTGAACTACAAATCGAATTTGGAAAGGAGCTTAACAAAAATACTGCACTTCTTTCAAATAAAATTGAAAATTCTCCGATTCCACAAATGATTCAAAATGTTGATCAACGGCTTGTTTCCTTGGAAAAGAATACTTTACTCAAATCGAATCAAAGAATGGAAGATCATATTCGAAAAGTCGAATCACCTGCGTTTTTCACTCCCTTAGTTTCTCAAGTTACAAAATCTATTTCAGAAAATAATTCTAAGTTGGGGAAGTATATTGATACATCCATATTACAGACAACAGCAGCTTTAGGAAAAGAAAAAAGTATTAATTCGATCCGAGAAGGCCTAGGTGTTCTCCAATCAGAGATATCGAAAACTAGTAAAGCAGTTGATTTAGAAAAACTCCGAAAAGATTTGGATTTGATTAACGCTCTCCCTGAAATCAACAAATTACAGAAAAATTTGGCTAAATATGTTGAAACAGCACCCAAAGATGCCCAAGTTGTTAGCATTCAAAAAACTTTAGCTCAATTATCCTCCCAAGTGGCTCAATTAAGTCTGGAAAGCAGTTTGAAACAATTGGAAAAGACTATCCAAAAACAAGATCCGACTCCAATTGTCAAAACTTTGATTCCCGAAGTTCAAAAATTGATTTCTCCCTTAGCTACCCAAAAAGAAGTAAAAGATCTCTCCGAAAAAACCTTGAGAATTAGTCAAGATGTCGCAAAACTGCCTAACCAAGGAATAATTGAAAAAATACGGCAAAATACCGATACAATTATACCTAACCGCTTGGAACAAGATACAAAACAAGTTTTAAGCGCTTCTAAGGAAAATTTCACCGTTTCTTCTGCTAACAAAGAATTACTGATTAAACAGAGTGAAAAACTAAATCAAGTTAATACACAACTCAATACTGTTGCTAAAAATCAAAATTTAAATGAATTTCGACTACTCTATGAAAAAAGTTTTCCTACTATTAAAACCGAAATTATGGGGGAAATTGGTAAACTTGAGAAGGAACATCTACAACATTTTCAACTCCTATCAAAAACCCAAGAAGAACTTGGAAATCTGAATAAAAGTACACAAAAAGTTCCTGAATTAGTACAATTCGTCACAAAAGATTTATATGCTCAAGTAAATCAAGGAAAGCAAGATTTAAGTCAATTTTCCAGTCGGTCCTTAGAAAATACAACAAATATCGAAAAAACACTTAACAATCTGAATGGAAAAGTTGCTTTAGAGAGTACCATGGTTGAGATTAAAAAGAATACTTCTCCCGAATGGTATAAAGAATTTCTAGGTGAAATAAAAAATGCTATATTACCTGTGGTTCGTTCGTGTACCGAACCTTTAGCACAAAAACAAGTTTTGGATTCAATATCTCATGATTTTGCTATTTCCATTAATCAAATTCTTGCAAATATTGGAAAAACACATGAAAATCACACTAATTTGATGTCGGTGGCTCAAGACACTCGCAAAGTCGTTTCAAATTTACCCAATCACGAAGAATTTTCCAGTTTTCAAAGATCGATCGATTTACTTGTGAAAGAACGTTTGCCTGAAATCATTGAAGAAGCCTTGCTCTTAACCGCCAAGGAAGATTCTCTAGATAAAATGAAAGCTGAAGTTCGTGCGGACTTGAAAGAATTATTTGCGATTCAGACTCTTGTACAAGATACAACAAAAGCCAACCGGGAAGATTTTGAACAATATTCAAAGGTATTTGACAAATTTTCAGAATTCACAACCACATCCTTAAATTCAATCTATGAGAATGTATCGGAAGGTGCCTGGGATCGGTATTTGGATCAAATCAAGATGCCTTTAAACAGGCTTGCTAAAGAAGAATCTCTAAATAGTTTTAAACACTACTTTGAGCGGCAACATAATGATCTTCTGGGTTTATCGGAAGACATGAAACAAAAAATACTCGTCAATCAAACAAAATTAGGTACGGTCCAAGATCTCATTGGAAATACTGCAACTCAGGAAAATCTAATCAATCTTGCAGAAATTATGGTTTCACAGATCAAAAATCCCTTAGAAGAAAGTCTTAAGCCAAGTATAAATGCTTCAGCTAAGCAGGATACTCTGATCTCAAACCACGAAGCTGTGATGGAAGTTTTGAATAACTTTGCCAAACGGGATGAAATATTGAAAATTCAGACTGATCAAGACACTATGAATAAATTTCTTTTTAAATTACTAAAAATCACTGAAAATAATGAAGAACATTTCAATTATCTTGGTGAACAGTTGGTTTCACTTTCTGAAAAACTTACCCTGCTTTTTGAGTTTTTAAAACGAGTATCTGGTGTTTAAAATAATCTTCTTTTTTTATTTTTGGTAAAAACAACTTTCAAACTAAATGAGGGGAATTTTTTTTGATTTCTTCTAAACCACGGGCCGCTAATTCCCGAATTTGGGCATTATCTGAGTTTAATTGTTCTTTAAAATAGGGAAGCAAGTTAATCGAAAGATTTTCAATCCTCTTAGCAGATTTTTGGGTGAATTGATCGATTATATGATTTAACTGAATGTTAGATTCTTCCTGAATCCATTTCATTTGTAAATGGTATGTCTTTTGGAGTTCCTCATCCAATTTTTTTTGACTAAAAGATATTCGAGAATTTTTTACGGGATTAGATTTTGCGGTCATTGAAATATCCTAATTAATCTTTGATCATCTTGGTGATAAGTATGCTATTTACTCATCTTGAAAATTTAAAAAATATTTTATTATTCTCCCAATATTAACATTTATCGATGATTTCATGAATTGGGAAGAATTATCTGTAAAAATGTAAAATCAGCTGAAATTTTATTGTATAACAAAATCTGAATAAAAATTGGGAAAAAACAAAATAAAATTGTAATTATCTTACTGTGATTGCTTGTTGGAATATTCTTTTGTATTTTCGGAGAGTTGTTTCACTCATGCCGACTTTATTGGAAAAATCTTTTTGGGTGATACTCACATTCAGCTTATTTGCCCTTTTCATAATGTTGTAGGCAAAAAAGATGGATATGGATGCCAAATGTTTTGGATTATTAATTGAATCTCCAATTTGGCTTGATTCTAATCGAGTTAAGACTTTTGTGGCCACTTTTTCCAATAAATCCGAAAATTGGAGTTTAGCTACCAATTGCGGAATAAATTGTCTCGCACTTAAAACAGGAAGTGTAATTTGGAAATTATCCATGATATAAGTAAAGCATTTTCGGATGGTTGAATGTTCTTGTTTGCTAACTTTCTCAATATCTTGGAAGAACACCGGAATTTGGTGTTGTCTACAAGTGGTATACACCGTGGCAGCGACCATTGCTTTTATTCCTCTTCCTTGAATTGCATTTTTGCGATAAATTTTCGCGTACAGATTTCCAGCACTTTCTCCAATGTATTCAGGTAATTCTAATTGGTAAATATATCTATTAATTTCTTTCTTCATAATAATTTGATGAATGTCTGCCCATGTGTGAGTCCATTTTTCTGCTTTTTTTAGCTTTTGGAATAATTTTTCACTAATAGGATCTTTGCGTTTGGCAGATACTGAGTTTTTTTTAATTATTTCATCATCATAATTGGTAAAACTGATAGCAGATTTATCTGTGAAAAACATATGTGATTCTACGACCATACCACAACTTGTGCAAATTAAATCTCCTGTCACATCATCTTGAATAAGTTCTTCAGATCCGCAATCGGTGCAATCGATTCTATCAATTTCAACTTTTCCAATTTGTCGTGAACGATCCTTCTTTTTGTATTGTCGTTTTGATTCACAGGTGTCAGAAGGTGTCACATGCCCATCAATCGAATCCATCGGGATATGATCTGATCCGGTTGATGGGTCATGGACGAAGGTTGCGCCAAGGTGTTTCTTTTTGTGGTAGTTTCCAATTGTTTCAGTCATTGCTATCACTTTTCGTGTTTACCGAAAGGATTTTCCTACGTTTGACAGGCCCTTGCCAGGGTCCTTGCCACCATATGTGCCACCATATGTTTTCAATATGAGCCACCATATTGTTCGTGTTTGATCTATGTAATTTGTTCCGTCCGGGACTTGCCAAGATGCAACCCCCGATAAAACACCAGGGGTTGCGGGATGGCGAGTCCCTTTCAGATCAAATGATACCTGACAAACGTAGGTTTCCTTGCTGGCTAATAATAATAAAGTGTTCTAATTACTTATACCTTTGGAATCGATGATTAGAAGAATTATTGAAGGAATTCGGAATACTTTATAGGATCGAATCTTATTCTACCCTAAGAAGTATTCTTTTTGGGTAAAAAATAGGAAATCGTATTATTTTGATTTTGACACTTTCGTCTCATCTAAAGGATCAAAAAAAAAATTGATTGATCTGGGATACAAAATAATAAAAAATAATACGAATCATTCCAATCTTAAAATGGTTGAAGACATTGAAAAATGTCTTATAAATTTTATAATAAGCTCTTGAAGTACTGGAGTTTTTCCTCAAGATAGAACCGTTTGTAATAGAAATAATTTAAAAAATTTTTTGCAAAAATCTCTATTATTTTATCTTATCATCTAAAAACAAAATATTAACAATATCTTCGAGATAATTTTTCTTTGCTCTTAACTATTTATGGGAAATAGAGTATAAGTAGTTTATACTAATTCGAAAATTCAAAATAGTGCAATTTTGACTTCTTTTTCTTACATTTCTACATAATGACAAAAATGTAGAAAAAAAATGTATGGAAAAATAAGTTTTGGAATTTTATAGAAATAAAAAAAAAATGTGTTATTGATTGGTAAATAATGTTTGTGAGTGAATTTGAGGTGTTTTTCGTTTAGATAATAATTGGAATCCCAAAAAAAACAGAAGATAAAAACCCAAAAATCCCCCAGCAATAGGATTGTACCAAAATAGCAAACCAACAATAACAGTTAAAATGACTCCTAGAAGAATAAGCTCTTTAAGTTTCATGCAATCTCCCTCATTCATCTTCATAAACTTAAGATATATAAACCTATGGAATTTAAATGCTCATTTCCGAACCCTATAAGTTTGCAGTTCTCCGATAATAGAATTTAAAAACTTTAGAAAAAAAATATACTAAGGCTTCAAAACCCCATGAAATTAGACTTCAGGGCGTTTCTTTTTTTGGGATTCTTTATATTCGCTAAATGAATATTCCACCCATTTTTGACTCGCTTTGCGCTTTTGAAATCGAATGAAAAGAAAGCCTACAACAAGTGTCATAAAAATCGCAGGAAGGATGAAGTATAATGCTGATCCTCCCCAAATTATTATGTATAGCCAAAGGGCTGCTGTAATTCCAAAACCGTAGAAAAAAATACGTTTTTCAAGAACCTCATCTGGAATAGAATTTTCTTCATTCGTATCCTGATCTGAAGATTTGTCAACATTGGATTGTTCTTCAGATTTCTCTGTTAAATCGTTTTCGCGTTCAATGGACATTTTTCTAAAACCACTTGTAATTTTGCTACAATAAATAAAATGAAAACCGATTAATGAATATTCTCACCCTAATTTTCGTGATGATCAACTCTTAGTTAATTGCGACAGAATTCTTCAAAATTAAAAAAAAATTTTTTAAAAATGAATTTATACTTGCACTGCATTTCCGGTCTTGGTTTGGTCTTTCAGTGATAAATAAAGTTCATCTTCTGATATCATCGTGTTTTTACTGATACAATTGTGCAAAATCTTAATATTGTTGATTATATTCGTCCTATATGCTTCCATCTGAAGTGTTACTCTATTTTCCAAAATATACCGCTTCATAACTCTCCATATTTTGGATTTCCACTCCGATATAAAATTCTGCTGACTAACACACAGATTATAGGCTTCTTCAAAATCATCAATGAATTGCAACGGTATTTCCTCAGGATCTTTAAGAAAATAAATATTACTCAATTTTATTTCTAACTCTGAAAAAGAAGTAGCTGCTTTTAATTCTGTTAATTTTGAAAGCTCATTGTTCAATACTTGACAAATTTTACACATTTCTGATAATGAATCCCTAATACTAAGATCGATCTTGGTTTTATGATTTCGAAAGTTTTTCTGTGGATCACTTAAATCAGATTCAATTTTATTGAAAAATTTTAGGATTACTTTTTTAATTTCTTTATCATTTCGTTCAGGTTCAAAACTATCTTCAAGGATAGAGATCATTTTTTGCTTCGATTTTTCAATTATATTTGCAATTGTTGAATTGCTTTCGAAACGCAACTCGTCTTTACATCTCCGAGTAGGTAATCTCATTAATTCTTCCCAAACATGAGCATATTTCCTAGCGAAGGGGTATAAAACCCTATTTATTTCCGTGGACAATCTTCCATGGAATTCTTGAGTTGTCGAATTTTGATAATCTTTCGATATTTTCATAATGGAAGAATTATCCAGAAAAATCAAACGAGATTTGCCAAATGTTTGATCGGGGACTGCTATAGCGGGGAGTATAATTGCACCTGTCAATCTGTGAAGTTTAATATAACTTTGGGGGGCATTGATTAGAAAAGGAAATTTTCCCTGGATAAATGGCACTTTTAATTGACCTTTGGTCGAATAATCGTGATACATTAATAAAATATGGTTGGATTCTAAATGACGCTTCAAATAAGGAGATATTTTAGAAAATTTTGTACTTGCATAACAATACAAGTTATCGAATTCCTTTCGATTCCCATTTTCATACATAGTCATATTTGCGATTGAGATTACACTCGTAACTGTGTAGTGCTTAGGATGTTGAAATAACATGGAAGGAACATGAAGGTGTTGTCCAATATGTAAAGTTGGAATAATCACACCTTTACCTAAGGCGAGTGCTTCATCAAGTTTTTCGATATTTTCATAATCATAGTAAGTTGATATTGGTAAATCGCTGGTAAGAGGTAACCGAAACCCGATATCGATAAATAGCATTCCCATATATTTTGCAAAGGCATCAACCCATTTCGTCAGTTTTTTTTCTGAAATTGAAGGATACAGTGCTTTAAGGCTGGCTCTTGCTTTTTTTTGAACCGAACGAGAAGACCCAAAAAGAAACTTGCCTATTAGATGTCCCCACGCATTTAAATTAGATAAAGGCAAAAACTTATTTGGGCGATAAATCCGATAGCGACCGATCCAAGCAATAAACCGAAAAATACCTTTCATACTAGATCCCCAACTTTGGTTTTCTTCCTTTTTCCGAAAATTTCCCTTGTTCACTCCTTGTTGCTGATCAGACCGTAAATTTCGTTTATCAGCGTAGAATATATGGGCCATAAGTTTTTGTAGTGGTAATAGAATAAAAATTATTTGATAATTTACCTTTGTTTTTTGTAGTAATTGGTTCTTCCATCAAAAAGGGGGCTCTTTAATAAATATGTTTATTTTTGATCATAAAAAATACAAAATTGCCAATTAACAAAAATTACGCTAAAGAATATTAAACAAAAAGATATTGGTACCAATGTTTTTAAGGGTGAGTTGGATTAAGTAAGTTGGTGAAAATGAAATGACAGATAATCTTGTGTTTTTGTCGAAAGAGAAAGTGAAAGTGGGTCGTTTCAGAGATCGGAGTCTTAATGAATTTGATCTCGATGATTTATCAAAAGAAAATTACATATCATTCCTGGAAAACATATATGATGAAGTGTTACGGGCGCGTGTTCATAAAAAAACATTTAAAAACTAACCTAAAGACTAATCTTTTTTTAACTTTTCTTCTTTTTATCGGATAATGAGTTCTTCAATGACCTTATTATACTTTCGGCTTTTATCATTTAGAAGATCCAATGAAAATTGATCCTGCTTATTGAATTCTTTCACTATATCGTGAGTTCGAATTGCTAAGGTAGAATCCTGGTGTAATTCATTACGTTTATCAAAGTAGATTTTGTGGGGTTGATCCAAATTTCTGGAACGCGTTTTTCCACAATATAAGGTTTCATATTTTTCCAAGTTGGATCGTAGAAGTGGGCTAATATTACGAAGCTGATCTTCATTTAAAGTTTCAGACAAGAATTTATCTAAAAAATCCGCCGCTTCAAAGGCTCCAAGAACGAATTCTTTGATTTTCATTCCGTATGATCCTCCAAGCTCTTGATATCGTTCCCATAAATCCATCGGAAGGTCAATTGATACTTTTCGCGTCGGTACTCTTTGTTTAGGCATTTTTTTTTTCCCCGTATTATATTCTTTGAAAAGAAAGACTCTAACTAAAAGGCATATTTTGACAAAAATTCTAAAGAATTATCATAAAAAATATTATTTTTTAGGATCAGAATTCAATAATCTCTATAAATATCAAGCAAATGATATACATTAAAGTGCTCTAAAATGGTCAAAAAGCCATTTTTTTTGAGATGGGTCATTTTTTTAATTTTTAGAAGGATTCCAATAGAATATCCCCAAATTCTTTTAAATAATTCGCTCTTGCTGAAAATAATATTTGTCCTGATTTAGGCAATAAATTTACTCAAAATTACCTTTGAGCCGACAATTTCCTTTCAATGTCTTCAAATTTGAAATATTTTATAGATACAAAAAAAGTATTTGCTTACCAAGATATCATTTCTTGAATGAAAAAAAAATTTTTAAACTTTCATAATTGTGTTAATTTGGCTGGAAATATCTAATAATTCTTCAGGATCTATGAAATCTCGATCAATAAATGGCATTTTCACCTTGTTTGCAAATATTTTCATCATTGTAAAATCTTCTTCCCCTAAACGATTAAGAATCAATCTTCCCTTAGCCATTCCTACCCAAATGATGCACGATCCCAATTTTTTCTTAAGTTTATCCAAATAACTTATCCCTCGTTGCCCCGCTAAACATACACCTAGAAGAATTATTTTTTTTTGCTTCAACCATCGTTCATTTTTATCCACAAAATTTACAATTTCAGGGTGGATTTCTTCAGCGTAAATTCCTGAAGCAATAAGAACGCATTCATAATCTTTATCTTCTCTAACAAATTCTGCAGGCGTTATCAATTTGAGATTTTCTAATTCTTTTGCTAATGTTTCCACAATTTCCTTAGTTGAACCATATTTTGATCCATAAATCGCTAAAATTTTTGCCATGAAATTGAGAATTTTTCCTCAGTTTAATACTGTGGGAAAAAAATAAAAAGTAAGTAAAGAGAAATTAATTGAAAATTAAATCAAAAAAAAAAATTTCATTTTCTGAATTGTTTTATCGCTTATATTCAATACCCAAATTTTTACCAACACGATCTAGCGTTGAACCATTAAGAAAGATGGCATTATTTTATTGAATCTAAATTTTTTTTTTCGATTCAAACAATACTGCATTTATTACCATCCAAAAATATTATCTGTCCATGATTTTCGTATAAATGTTATTTATCTCTTGGAAATTTTCCAATTCCTTTTATACCCTCAATTTGAAGAAATTTTCTAGATCAATTTTCTAAGTTTTCTGATAATTTAGTATTAATCTTGTTGTTGATATTTACTAAAATGAATATAATTTTTAAAAAAATTAATGATGGAAGTATAAAAAATGAAATTAAAAATTAAATTGCTGGTAATTATTCTTGCAATAGCTATAGTTCCTATGGCTTCACTCAGCATCATCTCCACTATTCAGACCACATCTAATATTCGGAGTGAAAATAATAAGGCTTTGACGGCTCAACGTGATTCTGTGGGAATTTACATTAATACCTTCCTATCGGAAGCTGAAGATGCTATTGAGGAACTCGTAAATAATCCTTCGACAAAATCATCTGCGGCGACAGCAGGAGGCGTATCTGTTGATACTCTATGGGATGCTTATGAAGGTGGAAGTTTTGATAATGATGTTGCTGAATCCGAAAATACAATTAAAACTGAAAAGACGTTGGACCTTACCAATGATATAGACCCTGCTTTTTCTGCATATCTGGATTTTTTTGTAGAATCTAATGAACTCCTTGATATTTTTGTTACCGATGCTCGAGGTTATGTCTATGCTTGTGCAGGAGGGATTCCTGGAGATTTTCAACAAGTTGATGAAGGTTGGTGGACTGCAGCAGAAACTGCGGGTGGTTCAACAATCGATTTTGAATTAGATGGATCTTTATTCTTGATGAATTTTGTTTATTCCATAACTTTGGCAAATGGGTCCTTTGGTGGTATGATTAAAGCTGGCTTGGATTTTTCCATTTTGGGAGATATAGTTAATGGGGATATGGCTGCCGATGGAATAGAAATAATTATTACTGATTTGGATGGTTTAATTGTCTCTCACAACCTTGAAGAATTAATTGGTGAAAATTTAGCTGATATTTTACCCGCTGGCGAAAAACAAAACGATGATTTTCTTGCTATTTTTGGAACGTCATCAAGGATAAATGCAGGCATAAAAACCGTTTCTTCAACAGTAAGCGTATCTACAGTTGCATATTCTCAATTGGATGACTGGGATTTTGTGATTGATGCTCTAAGTCGGGAAGAAACTATTACGCAGATGATTAATAGCAGTATATTACAATCAGTATTGATTAGTTTAGGTTTTATAGTTGCCATTGCAATAATTGGAATCTATTTAAGTCGTTCCATTACAAATCCCATTGAAGAATTACAAAAACAAGCTAAAGTTGTTGCAGATGGTAACTATAATATTGAAGTTAATGCTAAATCAAATGATGATGAGATTATGGGATTGACTTCCAATATACAAGATATGGTCAGTAAAACGAAAATTCTTATGGATATGAATAAAAGCATCGTCGATTCTTCTTCATCTCCCTTAGTGGTTATGGATGAAAATTTAACAATCACAATGGTTGGAAAATCATTCCTCGAATTAACTGGATTCCAAGAAAAAGATATATTAGGTCGTAATCCTGATGTGTTTTTTGTAGATCCGAAACGTTGTGACGAAGCTGTTCAGATATTCAATCGGGATGGTGGATTTTCCGATTTTGAATATGAACTCACAAATGCCAAGAATAAAAAAATCATTGTGAATACATTTGTTAAATCTCTTTATACTTCTAATGGAGTGCATATTGGAAATCTGACTACTTTTGTTGATATGACTACTATTAGAGGTCTAATCGAAAATGTGGAAACAATAGCAAGTGAAGTGAATTCCATGGCCGAGCAAATCTCTGAATCTTCAAATCAAATCAATATTTCGGTTCAAGAAGTGACAGGGGGATCCCAGGAAGTCGCCCGTGGGGCTCAAAGTCAAAGTCAGCAGGTCATGCAGATTTCTGATGCTGTGACTCAAATCAAAAGTTTAAGTGATAATATTGTGAATAGAACCGGAGAAATTGCTGTGAAATCAAAGGAAGGACAAGGGATGGCACAGAAAGGAAAAGCTTTGACTGATGATTTATTACTCCGAATTCAAGAAATTAACAACGGTGCCGAACGAGTCTCTGATACAATGGGTTCTTTATCTCAAAAAAGTAAAGAAATTAATAAAATTGTAGATGTGATCTCTGGGATTGCCACAGAAACCAATTTACTTGCACTTAATGCAGCAATTGAAGCGGCTCGTGCGGGAGATGCTGGAAAAGGTTTTGCTGTTGTAGCAGAACAAGTGCGAAAACTTGCCGAAGATTCCAAGCAAGCAGCAGATCAAATCAATGATTTAATCAATATGATTCAGAAGGAAGTGCAAGATGCAGTGAGCGCTACGGATTTAACGGTCGAATCTACTAAACAAGGATTCAAAGCCATTGATCAAACAAAATTGCAACTCGACGCTCTTTTTACTGTGATCAATGAAACGGATGTTGGAATTCGTGACACCATCGTAAATGTCAATACTCAAGATGGTCAAATTACACAAATTGTGACTAATGTAGAAAACATAAATGGCGTGATCGAAGAAAGTTCCAGTACTGCCGAAGAACTCTCCTCGTCAACTGAAGAAATGGCTTCAACGCTCGAAGAGATGACCGCTGCTGCCGAAGAACTTAGTGCCGCTTCAAATCGTCTGTTTGAAGAAATAAAACGAATCTAATGCTAATTCCTCTTCTTAATTTTTTTTTCCTAATTTATACCAATGTTCCTGTTATCTGTGAATAAAGTACTTTTTATGAAAAATACCAATGATACTTGAAAACTATTCGTATAAGATAAAGCTGAACGGATTAATGCGATAGGAATAAAAGAAAAAGTAAAAAAAACCAAATAAAATCAATCGAGTTAAAATTATTTAATTGTGACTTTTCCAGATTTTAAATCATTAACTAAAGTATACAAGATAGCATTTTGGGATTTTTTATAAAACCGTTGGAGTTTGGCTAACATTTCTTCATTTAAATCTGGATGGGTATTCCATATACCTTTTAAGGTCAAAGCTAAATTTTGAATAATTTCATTGTGATTTCCGCTTCCCCGGATCAAAGTATAGATGATTTGAAGCACATCATTAATTTGTTGGGGCAGATGGTCTACCATTTGTTGAAGATTTTTAGATAGCTGAATTCGCACACCTATATCTGGATCCCCAGCAAGATTCTGGAGACGTGCTAAAATCTTGATAAGGGGCTTGAGTTCATTTCCTTTCAAATAAGCAAATTTGAATAAGAAGTTACATGCATCTTGGCGTACTTCAGGCTGGCGGTTGGTTGATAACTGCATTATAATACCTATAAAGAAGTCAAACTGTTCAGGAACTTTAATTGAAATATCATAGAATGCTTGTAAACTGATAATTCGGATCTCTTTTGAAGGTGAAGTGGCCAGTTTGATTAAACTTGAATATAATGCAGTCATTTTCATCCCGGATTGCTGAAGATCTAGCAATTTTTGGACAATTAACCGATTTATTTCCACAAAAGGTGAATTTGAAAGCCGACGGAAGACCACCATAATTTCTGCCATTTTATCAGGATATAAATCAACATATTGGAAGAAGATCTCCACGGCTTGTATGGCAATCTTTGGATCAGGATCAAGGCCAATGGCCTCAATTGTGGATAAACAAACTGGAATATTTGGTTGAATGAGAGTTATTGTCCCTAAATGTTCCAATATTGCTTTTTTTATCTCGATCGGTGCATTGGGTTTATATGGGTTGAATAAAACTCGATAGATCAATGATTTCAAGGATCTAATCTGGCGGGAATGTTTTCGGGTTGTATATGATGGATACGTTCGGATAATTTGTCCTAACGATCGTATTGCTTGAGCTCTGACTTCGATATTTTTAGAGGATTGTTGCCGAAGCAATGTTGCTGTGGTTTCTTTATCATCAATTTTGATCGGAAGTGAAACAATAGCTTTCATTGCTGTTATTTTCGCATTTATTCCTTTGGATTGATTAATGGCTTCAATTAAAAGCTTCCGAATAAATTTTTCTTGATCTGTAGCCTCCAAAATTTTATATAGGGCTGTTGTGATTCCATCTTGTACTTCTTTTTGATTTGAATCCATATTTTTTAGCAAATAGGGTTTGAAATACTTTTCAAAAGGATTTACGGTTGCAGTTTTTAAGTTGGTTAAATTTTGGAATTGGATCTCCCCAAAATATATATCTGGAAATTGAGCAAAAATGGATGCCATGCATATAAGTGTCATTTTTCGAGTATTAGCATCTGGCATATCTTTTTGCAAGCTAATTGCTACAAGTAAAACAAGGATTTCCTTATGATAATTTACATCTTTTTTAAATACTTGCCATAAAAATTCCACGACAACTTTTTGTGCTAAAGGTTTGACTATATAGATGTTCTTGTCCAAAATGGAAAGTGTTTCTTTCACATCAACAAATTGACCAATAAATGTTTTTCCATCAAGATGATCTAAAGATTGTTTGCAATAAAATTCGAATTTTTTAGCAAGGGCCAGATCTCCCCCATGTTTAACATTTTCATTTAAGAAATCTTCGATTTGAGGCATTTTATTCGGAGCAAAATATAATAAATCATAAATTAATGCCACAGTTGCTCCCATCAAGTTGATTTCTTCAAAATTTCGGTGGAAGCCAAATATTTTTGAGTTATCTTCTTGAAGTGATTTTAATTCTGACCCAAATAGTGTTTTTGACTGGATAAACTCTTGTTTCTTCAGAACTTCAAATAATAACACTTCGTCCATGTAGGGAACTATTTTTTCTGCCACAATTGCCAAAATGTTCATTAAATCGATCCGAATCTGAATTGATAATGGTGCTGAAAGAATGGCAACTATATCGTTGATGAAAATGTGTGGATCGCCCTCAATAAAGAAGCGATAAACTTGATGACGAATATCCACATCCTCATCAATGATTAGTACACTGAACAAATGTTGAAATCTTTCATCTTTATAGATCTCTGGGCGAGTTTGGGCAATAATCACCAAAGATGCTAAAGTTGCTTTCTTCACTTCTGTTGAAGAATGTTGAACTAATTGTTTGAAATGGGGAAAAATTCGGTTGAAAAACTCTTCGGGACTGATATTACTGGAAAGACTACCTAAACCGATGGCTGCGTCACTAATCACTTGATTTTCTGTGCTTTTCAAATAGATTTCCATGTAATCAAATAAGTTTTCAAACCATTTCGTTTGAATCATGCAAAATTTCACGATTGTGGCAATTTTTTCCTGAATAATGTTATTCTCAGTTCGATCAATATGATTAAATTCAGTCATCAAAGTAGCAACGGCATTTTGATTTGAAGATGCCAAAGTTGAATATGTATCTAAGGTCCTGGCAACGATTTTTGAGCTGTGATGTTGAAGAAGAGTATGAAAATAAGGTGTTAGTACATCCAAATTCTTTTGAAAATTCTTTGTTGCGGCATTTAAAATCTGGAACGAAGCAAGAATGAAAGGTTCATAATCATCCGATAGAAGTGGTATAATCAAATCACGTAGATATTCATGATTTTCTCTATCAAATTCGGCTATTACATTAAAAATCTTATTCAAAGCAACATCTGGAATTTGTTTTTGTTTCAATTCTTCTATAATTTTACTTAAATTTACGATATTTCGTTTTCCTACTTGTCGGGTTAGTTTTATGGCTTGTTTTGTTTTATTTGCATCCTCAGACTTAAGCAAATTAATTATGGATGCGATGATTGAATCTTCATCTAATTTCAACATGATTTCATATTGATGTGCTTTAATGATAGATGTAATCTCTGTATTTTCATCGGAAAGAAGTTCCTCCATAATTTTTGAGATTTGCTCGGAAGATTCAACATTGAGATTGTCTTTCATTTTAACATAGCGAATAACTGAATTAGCCACAATTTTACGCATTTCTACACTTTCATGTACCTTATATTTGTTGATTGTTTCAAAATCATTTTCTAATATGGCTTTATTTAGTGCCCATTCATCCGCTTCTTGACGTAATTCTTTACGATGGAAAAGAAAATTGCCTAAAAATATGAGATTCAATATTTTTTGCACTAAAATTGCGGTACTAAATAAACGAACTACTGTTTCCTGATCTGCCCACATCCTTTCTGCAGTCCATTCTGGGTTTCGAGCATCGGGAGATAAAATCAAATCTAATCCAATTTTTTGGAGATTTTCATCGGGAAAAATCCAGGGCCATTTTACCATAGCGGTAACAAAGATGGAAAATGCTATACCGCAAATAATATACGCTGCGAATAATACCATTTTGGGGGAATTTAATGGTTCCTTACTGATAAATTTGGAATATATTCCAATAAGACCAAAACCAGCTGTGGTTAAAATAAATCCAAGAAAATCAATGGGAAAAACAGCAAAGAATAATCTTATTTTAGGTCTTTGCCCTTCTTTATCGACTATTTTTAAAAAATCAAAGATATCAAACAATGTGTTTACAAAATCAGTTTGAGATTCAAAAAAATCTATACCTGGTTTAGGATAAGTATTTGTTATGATGGGAATAATATATTGGAAAAAGGACCAGACCGAAGAAATGAAGGTTAGAATTGCTACCCCATAAAATATTGCCAATTTTTTATCATTTTTTAAATTTACTCTTCGTCCTCTAAAGAATGTTTGAACTGCTCCAATATTTGAGTAATAACTCAAGTAAAACATTGGTCCTAACAATAACCATACAAAGAAAATTAGACGAATCGCCCAACTATCAGTGATATTTTCTGGAATATTCCATTGGTTTGTTGCAATTATCGAAGTGATTATTGGGGCGAGTAAAACAATGAAGAAGAAAAGAACTATTGCTGCAATATAACTCCAAGGTGGATTAAATCGGTCGATATATCTTGATTCCAAATGCCGTTGTATTTCTGTGGCACCTTGTTGTCCAGGACTTGCAAGTTTCAAATATTCATAGAGTGGATAGAACAACGAAAAAATTGCGATGATAATGAGGATAATTGGTAAATATCTAGGAAAAGCGAATGCTTCTAATATCTCATTCAAGAAAATTTTGGAAATGTCTGTATCGATTTGATCCGAATTTAAAATAATTTGACCATTTTTACTAATAGCAGATGAGATCAAAGCCAGAACAAACATTATCGAAAGAGATGTCATTAAGCTAAATATTACTCCTGAGCTGAAGTTGGTAAATTTTTGGCGAAAAGTATATTTCGGTGCAGTTTTTAACTCATTTCGAATATATTTCAACATCTTTACGAATATAAGTATTGCTATGAGTGAATATAACGCTGTAAGGCTATAATTGATAACTTGTGGCCATGGAAAGTTTTGCAATAACATAATTAATCCCTAAGTTGGAGTTTCTTTCTTTAAACTTAATAAATTAACGGTGATCATGGATATCACAAAAACGATTGTGAATTGATCAAATTTCCGAAAAAATGATCCCTAAATCCATTTATTTTTCGGAAAATGAAGTCTAAACATTTATTTAGCCCAAGAAATAGATTTTGAATAAATTAAATGGTGAATGAAATGTTATTATTAAATCCGAATAATCATACACGGGAATATCCAGATGATGAATCCCGTGAAATTATGTTAAAAACTATTAAGTTTTTTGAAGATCGTGGAAAAGTCAAGCTTTTACAAGATGATTTCGATCGAGTCTGGTATCAAGATTTTCTGGATTTTGTCAAAGAAAATAAAATCTTCTCAACTCTACTTACTCCTACACAATATGGGGGAGGCAAAACCCGCTGGGATACTTATCGAAATTGTGAATTCAATGAAATTTTGGGTTTCTATGGGTTGCAATACTGGTATACTTGGCAAGTGTCAATATTAGGTTTAGGTCCCATTTGGATCAGTAAAAATGAAGAAATCAAGAAAAAAACCGCCAAGCTCTTGGAAGAAGGAGGAATTTTTGCTTTTGGTTTGTCAGAGCAAGATCACGGGGCTGATATCTATTCCACAGATATGATCCTCAAACAAATTGAAGAGGGTAAATATACTGCACGGGGAAGTAAGTATTATATTGGAAATGGGAATAAAGCGGCTTTAGTGTCCATTTTTGGGAAAACAGAACCAAGCTTAGATCCTAAAGATGAAAAATATGGAAATTATGTTTTCTTTGCGGTAAACAGTCAGCATGAGAAGTATGAATGTGTCCAAAATTTGATTGCTACTAGTTCCTATGTGGCCGAATATACTCTCCATGATTATCCTATAACCGACGCGGACATTTTAGCAACCGGACGCGAAGCATGGGATATGACCTTGAATACCGTGAACATCGGCAAATTTAATTTAGGCTGGGCTTCCATCGGAATTTGTACCCATTGTTTATATGAAGCTATCAATCACGCTTCCCATCGAAATCTCTTCAATCATTATGTGACCGATTTTCCTCACATTCGGCAACTCTTTATGGATTCCTATTGCCGGTTGGTGGCTATGAAACTTTTTGCTCTTCGGGGTTCGGATTACATGCGGACGGCATCTAAAAATGATCGCCGTTACCTTCTTTACGATCCTATGGTCAAAATGAAAGTTACCACCCAAGGGGAAGAAGTGGTCAATCTTCTCTGGGATATCATTGCAGCGAAAGGTTTTGAGAAAAATATGTACTTTTCTGTTGCTGGTCGAGATATTCGGGCTTTACCCAAGTTGGAGGGGACGGTTCACGTCAATATGGCTTTAATCATCAAATTTATGGCGAATTATTTCTTCAAACATGCGGAATTCCCAGAAGTCGCCAAACAAATGGATCCACAAAATGATGATTTTCTATTTGACCAAGGTTCAACTAAAGGTTTAAGTAAAATTCGTTTCCATGATTATAGCAAAGTGTATGGCTCTGTGGACCTCAGTAATGTCAAAATATTCAAAAAACAAATTCGAATGTTTAAACTTATGTTGATGGCTGCCCGTCCAACTAAAGAACAAGCGAAAGATATAGATTTTCTATTAATTATGGGTGAAATGTTCACACTCATTGTTTATGGTCAGCTCATTATTGAGAATGCTAAAATCTACGCTATTGAAGATGATTTGTTAGATCAAATCTTCGATTTTATTGTGCGAGACTTTTCTAAATTCTCATTACAACTCTATTCCAAACCTCAAGCCACAGGATTACAACGATGGTTTAGTAAGCGAATGTTAAAGAAACCTAAAGTGAATAAACCTCGTTTTGAAAAGATTTGGAAGGATCATGTCTTTAAATTAAAAGATCTCTATGAGATGAAGCCTTAAATAGAGATTCAACTTTTTTTTATGGTTTTAGGGGCGATAAGGACGAATATCAATCCAACGTATATTTTAAAGTAAGGCTTTTTGAAATTTTATTTTTAGTTCCTCTTTTGTCGGAAGAGTAGAATTTGGATAATATATGAGCCCCACAGAACGATAGTTGTCGAATTGGTCATATTTTCCCGTATAATCCCCCATATATTCATATCCATTTTTTAAATGGGCATAGAGGGAAGGGTAGTTATGAATGGGGGATTTAATCACAAATGAAATAATTGGACACGATGTACTAGAAAATCCCGCTTGAAATAGTTGTGACCCATATCCTAAGTTGTGATAAGAAGGAGAAATACCAATCTGGATTAAATACATGAAGTCTCGAGAATTAATAACCGTTCGGGCTTTTTCACTACAAAATGAAATGTCCTCAGCGTATTTTTGAACTTGGTCAATGATTTTATCATCGCCTAAAAGTAAACTATATGCAAATATATTTGGCTGGGTGGGAGTATTTTTGTAGTTACCTAAAATAATTACATTGCGTTTGTCTTTAATCCAGTTTTCAACTACTTGAATTTCATGATTTCCAATAACGAAACCTGAATTTGCATACCGTTTTCGTTCTTCTGGTATTGCAGTGCTGTACATCTTTGGAGTAAATAACAAATTTTGACCGATCTTATAAATAAATTTTGCATCTTCAGGATTATGTGTTCGAAAAAATTCCGTTTCCATTATATGTTCATCTTTGCTATTTTTCATTAAATTTTCTTCTATTGCTTGGTAAATAAAAAAAAATGATTTTTCAGTATTTTTGCATCATTTAATTAAATGATCTGCGTTTTTTCTTTTTATGCTGGAAGCGAATCCAATTGGAGATGCTAATAACCAACACAAATATTAGAACAAAATAAATTAGAAGATTCAGAATAATTTCAGCCCACTGTATCTCGTTACCAGCAATTTCAATGGAGGTTCCTAAGAAATTGATCTGGAATATTCCTTGGATATAGAGTAAAATAATAATCAAAGCGGCAGTAATACTTGAAGCAGATGTGAAGAGGATAAATTTTGGCTGAATGTGTTCAAGAAATTTATTGAAGTATCCTCCAATATTCACATTCAACGTTCCAATGGCTGGTTCTTGATATTGTTTCTCAATTCGCTTGAAAATTTTCTTCCCTTTGGGGCATGTATATAAATTTTGCAACTGATATCCTGGGAGGATGGTTTTTGGGACTAAATCGTTCTTTTTCTTTGGAACAATCTTGCTGGTATTAGTTGTTGATATTTTTTCGGAGAGTAGCAAAAATTGTTGTTGTATAGTATCAACTTTCACCCGTAAATCTTCATTATCATGCCGAAGGAGTGATAATTGCTTCAAAATATTAGTCCCTTGAAAACTGGGAGCTAATAAACTTTCATAAATTACATTCACATCTGTGAAGAAGATGATGGCTTTTGGCTCCATTTTATAACCTGCATCAATTTTGAACATTGCTGTAGAGCACCAGTTTCCATCTTTATCTGGACGGAAATTGCTAAAGTTAATGTAATCCACATCCCCACGATCGTCTTTAACTTGAATTTCAAAGGCTTTAACTAATGGTAATATCCATTCATTAATGTTTTTTAACCGTAATTGAAAGATGAGTGCAGTTTCTTCCCGATCTTTTAACTCCACTTCATTAATGCGCGGACCTAAATGATGCCACTTGTAGCCTTCAATTGGATTAGGTCCTTGCCCAGAAAAATTCAAATCAAAGGACCATTTTTCGGGTAACAATGTTTCGATTTTGTTGCCAAACCGTCTTAGTAATCCCATCCAAAAAAGATCTCCATTATCTCGAAATCCTTTCATAAATTCTTCCAGAACAATACCCAATGTCTCTGTTTCTCCAATTGGGATTGTCCCTCCTTCAATTCCTCGTGGAATATCTGATAACCATGGTGCATACCCTAATTTTCCTAAATTATACCACGTTTTTGCAGATTTCTTTAATACTAAGACAAATTTCTCATGGTCACAGGAAGTATCAGGACTGAGTGGTTTCATACCATAGAGAATCCGAATTATTCCAGGCGAACCTAATTCTGCAGGCACTAAATCATAAGTGCGCGCCATTTGAATTTGTGCTCCCAAAACATCAAAATCCTGCGTAATAGTCTCATCGATTTCCAATTTTTCATCAAAATATTTACTAATATCCCAAATTCGGATGATTGAGTCTAATGAGCCTGAGATTAAAAAATTACCACTCAAAGCTAAATCCTTAACATTATCGGTATGACCTTCAAGAGTGTCCAAACATTCTTTGGTTTTTAGACTCCAAACTTTAATACTATTATCAGCAGATCCAGAAATCACAATATCGTTGTGAATTAAAACACACCAGACTTGATCGGTGTGATCATCGAATTCGGCAATTGTTTCCCCCGTTTTATAGTTAAAAACTCCACATATTCCATCACCTGAAGCAGAAGCTACCAAATTCCCTTGAGTCTCGAGATGAAATACTTCATCTTGATGATAGTTAATAATATGTTTTAAATGACCATCAGAATCCCATACTCTTATTGTTCCATCCGATGAGCCGGTAACATACATCCCATCTTCAGTAATAACAGAAGAATAAACTGCATATGTGTGTCCTCGAAGCACATGTAAGCATTCTCCCGTGGTTAAATCCCAAACTCGAGAAGTAGTATCCCAACCCGAAGTAATCGCTTTATTATTGCGCATCATTGCACGATAAACTTTTCCTTCATGTCCTTTTAGTTCCAGTAATTTTTGACCCGTATTCAGATCATACAATCTATAAACTCCTTCATCTGATGAAGCGAGAATTTGGTTATTACTAAAAGCCAACCCCCACACCCAACTATTTTCTTCAAGAGCGATGGTTTTGATCAATTCTCCTTTTTTTACATTCCAAATTTTCAAGAGATTGTCAATACTCGCTGTAACTAATGTATTATTTTGTGCTTTTGTTCCTAAGATCAATCCATCATGAGCTTTGATTCTATATTGACTGTGCAAAGAAAAATCATCCCAAATACTAATTGTTTTATCAGCAGATGATGTAACAACTAAATTTCCTAGTTTATCGATTCCAACTGTTGCATCTTGGTGGCCTTCTAGTTTTTTTACCATCACTCCAGTAGAGAGATCGGTAATCAAGATAGTTTTATCTTTTGAAGTTGAATATAGATAATTTCCATCAATTTTTATTCCCATCACTGATAATCGATGATGTTTTAAATGATGTAGAAGCTCATAGGTTTTTGAATCCCAAACATTGAAATATCCTGTTTGATCCCCAGTTACAATAAATTTACTGGATACATCCATGGCAGCAATGGCATCAAAATGTTCTTCATAGGATCCTACACATTGCCAAGAATTTATATCCCAAATTTTCAAAAAGTGATCCCATGAAACGGTAAATAATTTATCTTCACAAAATTTAACCCCAGAAACACTACGAGAGTGTGCCTCTATTGTCTGGATTAATTCTCCCGAGTCTAATTTCCAAATTTTGATTGTTGAATCGTCTGATCCAGATGCAATATAATTGTCTTGTATACTAACAGAAAGAATTGCTGCAGTATGACCGTGGAGAATTTTTATACACTCTCCTGAGTCACATGACCAAATTCGGATTGTTTTATCATTACTCCCTGAAATTAACTGCCCTTTTTGAAAATCAAGACAATTTACACTACTTGTATGACCTTCTAATGATTTTATGATTTCTCCCGTATGTAAATCCCAAATAATAATTTTCCCAAACCGAGAAGCAGAGAAAATATATTTTTCTCGCACAATAATTGCTTCCACAGGAGAATCATGCCCTGTGAGAACATTTCGACGGAGTATATTGGGAATTCTAAAAATTTCTTTTGATCGTCCCATTATTATTCACGATAAACATTTTATTAAGGAAATAAATAAAGATTTTGGAGATACTCACATTTTCAGATATATTTCCTTCCTTATCACTTCACGTTTCATTAAAGTGAATTATTATTTTATTTCTATTACTACATCTTCTCATAAAGTTATTCAAAGAATTTTAACACAAGATTTCTACAACATACTCAAAATCATTACTTAAGATTACAATTGGAATGAAAGATTTGGAACAAACTTAAGTAAAAAAAGGATAAAAAATTATTAGAGAAATGACATTTCTTCTTCTTCATAAACTGGTTCCTCGCCAGGTTCGCGAGCAACATCATATTCTCGGACTGCGTAATACAATTTTTCGCACGCATCCCTCACTATTTCTTTAGTTTTTCCACCCGTACACACAATTTTTCCCGTAGAAAAAATTAAAAACACAGTTTTGGGTTCTTTCATCCGAAATATTAATCCTGGAAATACTTCTGGCTCATACATACTATTTTCCATTACAACAGCAGCCATATTTAAATCGATGGAACATTTGAGGTCCCCACTGGCAACGATATTTTGAATAATAATCACTGGATTGGAAATCTTAATTTTACAATCTGAAATCCGTTTAATTACATCATTTACTACAGTTTCTGCTTCATCAGCTCTTCTCATTCCCGTTACGACCATTTTACCTGTTGAGAAGACTAATATTGTTGCCTTAGGTTCAACAATTCGCATGACTAATCCAGGAAATCGTTCAGGGTTATACTCAACATCCGAATATTTACGGGCTATCACATTTAAATCCATTTTTTCTTCAATATCGGCTACAACTGTCGCTACAACGTTTTCTATCTTATACGTAAATTTTTCTTCTTCGGACATAGAAATCACTTTTTTTTTTTTATTTAAATACCATATATAAGAGTAAAGAGTCAGTTAATAAGTTGTTTAAAAAGCTAACAGAAAAAATTAAAAATTGAGAGTGATGATTCTTCTTCATATCAATAGTTGTTTTTGTGCCATTCTTGCATAGGAATTCTCATTAATTATTTTTACATGCATCTAATATATTGTTATATGAATTAGAACAATTAACTAATATCAAAATCTCAATTTTGAAGAAATTTGATGGAATATTATAAAAAAATGTGATTATTGTCTTTTTTTAGTCCAATCTAATCCACTTAATGACAAACATATAATCGTTGTGCTATAAAATACCCACACAAATCGGAATGCAATTTCGGAAGGATTTCCAATTCCAATGTTATAAATTTCTCCAACAACTTCTGTTAAAAACCAAGCTGTCATTCCTATTGCAAGTAATATGCCATTTTTTTTAGGATATAATTTATATCGCACTGCTTCCCAAGAAATCCATGTTGACATACAGAAAAATGCAAGATAAATTGGAGCAATAATTGTGTGTCCAATCCTAACTATATCTGTCCACAATATTATTACTATTATAATACCTGTTCCAAATATTGATAATCCTATCCAAAATTTATCAATAAATTTTTTGGCACTTGATTTTTGCTCTAATGTTACAAATTCATGTGATTTCTTCCAATAAGGAAAACCTTTCCCATGACGGATTGCAAATATTCCATGGGCAACAATAGAAAGAATTCCTCCTATCATAAATAGGGGTGAATCTGCAGCTATATTTGGGCTTAATCCATAAATACTCATCAGAATATCCGTTGGTACCATGCATAAAAATGCAAAGAATAAAAGAAACCAGTCCTTTTTATCCAAAGCTATAGGTTTGATATAAATAACCAATAGAAAGCATAGAAATGTTAATGTAGGCTTAGCTATACCTGCATAATATACATTTTCTAACTCCTTAAAATATATTACCCAATCCACTATGAAGAAGCTGAAGAATAGTAGTAACATAATTGTTAGAATTATAACAATATCTACAGAAATTCCTTTTTTTTTATCTAAAGTCATCCCTTGATAGTTTGTGTAATTTATTTAAAAAACTTCATTTAATTTATCATCTTGGATTGTCCACAATAGTGTTTTTCAGTGGATAATTCGGTCTTTCAATACTATTCAGATATAATTGAAGAGGCATAGAAGGATAATGAACTTAAGTTTTCATGAATAGCAGAATCATTGGAATTGAATTATAATTACAATATGAAAAATTTTAAAACGAATATGATCAAATATTATTTGTTGATAAATCAGTATTACTCAACTGAAAATATCAATTGTGATTATTATGCACATCCCAGAAGGTTTGTTGGATTTATGGATTGTCATCCCCCTATGGATTGTTACGATTGGGTATGGATCGCTTTCCTTATTTAAAATAAAAAAAACGATTAAGGAAGATCAAATTGCAATTATCTCTGTTATCACCGCAATGGTCTTTGCTTTACAAATGCTCAATTTCCCAATTGCTGCTGGGACGAGTGGCCATTTTCTTGGATTTATTCTGATGGCTATCTTAATTTCACCATCAGCTGCTTTTATTATGATTTCTGTGGTTCTTATTATTCAAGCCTTTATTTTTGCTGATGGAGGAATAATTGCTCTTGGCGCCAATATCTTTAACATGGGCATTGCCACATTACCTGGTTATTTTGCGTATTGGTCTATTCGAAAAAAATCAAAAGCTAATACAGAAGATAAAAAATATACGCAAAATTTGCTCATTGCCACTTTTGTGGGTGCTTATATTTCTGTAGTTTTAGCTGCAACGATTTGTGGTATCGAAGTCGGATTGTCCAGTTCCTTTCCATTTGGATTGAAATATACTGTTCCGACTATGTTGGGATATCATCTACTGATTGCTTTAGGAGAAGGGTTGATAACCACAGTCATTGTTGCCTTTTTCCACAAATATGCTCCCGAATACTTACCTAATTTTGAAGAAACCCTCATTTGGAGTTAATAACCATGAAAAAACAATCTAAATTTGTCTTAATAACTTTCGGTATAACCATGGTTGTACTTGCAGCGTTTTTATGGTCCCCAATCTTTTTAGCTGGACCTGATGGATTAGAAAAGTCATTATTTGATATTGTTGGAGATGATGAATGGGAACCAGACACGAATATGGAGTATGACGGAGCTCCTCTTCCAGATTACGAATTTATAGGTACAGAGAATGGATATTTCCATACTTGGATTGTAGGTTTAATTGGCTCTGTCTTAACCTTTGTAGCTATCTTTACTTTAACAAAAATTATTACCTATAAGAAGAAGAAATCACCATCTATGCAAACTACCAACATAGTTCAAAAAGTTTAAGGAATCTCTTCCCTTATTAAACCTATATATAATGAGTCTCTTAG
This sequence comes from Candidatus Lokiarchaeum ossiferum, assembly GCA_025839675.1. GTDB lineage: Archaea > Asgardarchaeota > Lokiarchaeia > Sigyniarchaeales > Promethearchaeaceae > Lokiarchaeum > Lokiarchaeum ossiferum. The sequence goes on along the minus strand of CP104013.1, from coordinate 1,169,606 downwards.
CGCGGGTCAATAATAGTTTTCAAGATTATTTATTGACTGAATATGAACAAAGTCAATCCACCCGCACATTTTTTGTCTTTCCTCTTTTTAAATTATTGATTTCCATTTTCATGATAGTTGTTATAAATCAGTTCATTACCACTTATTTAGTATGGATTGGATTAATCCTCTTATTGTTTAGTGCTGCAATCGCGGTTCAAATTAATATTAAAAGATATTTGAAGATGTTACTGGGATTAGGTGTAATTTATCCTATTATTGTTGGAATTCCGCTCATTTTCATCACAAAGGAATCTATTATATGGAGCTTTCAGATTCATTCACTAACTATTTCAGTTTCAGAGTTAGGTTTGATTGGAGCACGTGATTTTTTCTTTCGCATCATGTGCAACGTCAGTGTTATTCTTTTTCTTGTACTTTCAACACCTTTTATCCATATTATCCATGTATTTCATCAATTGCATTTTCCCAAAATCATTACAACCATCATGGTTCTGACTTATCGCTATTTCTTCCTTTTTTTTGAAAACCTTATTAAAATTTTACGAGCAGATGATTGTCGACGATTTTCCAAACTTCCCTTTAAAAAGCGGTTTAATCACATCGGGACTATTTTTTCAATGTTGCTTTTACGCTCAATGCAACGAGGAACAAAAATTCACCGAGCAATGATGGCCCGGGGATACTCAGGGGAAATTCCTGATATTTCTTACAAAGCAAAATTAACCCCAACCATTTTATACGTTGGAAGTTTTGTTATTCTAAACTTACTTCTATTTATTATATTCATCTAAAGTGAAAACTATGACAAATCGTACCCAAACTCCATATTCAAAGGAAATAACCAACACATCTCAAATCGAGATCAAAAATTTAACCTTCAGTTTTATTCCAGGGCAAGTTATTCTTAAAAATTTATCTTTATCGATTCAGAAAGGGGAAAGCGTGGTTGTTATGGGGGCGAATGGATCAGGAAAATCCACACTTTTACTATGCATACTGAATCTATTAGCACGGTTCGAAGGACAAATATTAGTCGAAAATATGGAAGTAAACTCTAAAAATCAACGATATATTCGCAGGAAGGTCGGAATTATGTTCCAAAATCCAAATGACCAGCTCTTTCTCCCTACTGTTCATCAAGAGTTAGAATTTGGTTTGGTTAATCTTGGTTATAATGAAAAACAAGTCAAAAATCGTATTGAAGAGACAATTACCGAATTGAAACTGGAAAATTTGATGGAAAAGAAAACTTTTCATTTAAGCTATGGTGAGAAAAAGAAAATTGCTTTCGCTTCTATATATGCGATGGATCCTGATATTTTTCTTCTGGATGAACCCTTTGCAAATCTCGATCCAAAAAGCAAATCAGATTTGATTTCCATATTGCATCAATTAAATAAGAGAAACAAGACAATAATATGCATCAGTCATGAAATAGATCATATTCCGCTCTTCTTTTCAAAAACTATTGTTTTAAATCAAGGTGAAACATTATTTGAAGGTTCAAGACGAGATTTATATGCACAACCTCAAATATTGCAACAAGCAAATTTAGAAATACCAATTGTATCTAAGCTTTATTATCAACTCGTCGAAAACTTAAAACTGACTCCCCAAGAAAAAGTTCCATTGAAGGAAGAAGAACTTATCGCCTTTATTGCAAATAATGTGAAGAAGGTACAGTAATCATGAATCTACCTCCAGAATTAACTCAGTATTTACAAAATCTAATGATTGCAGAAGAATGTTTTGATTATACCCTCTTTTCAATGGACAAGTTAATTATCACTCCAAAAGTGCGGTTGAAATGTATGTATGGATGCCAAAATTATGGAATTCAGCGAAAATGTCCTCCCAATGATACTTTATCTCCAGTACAATGCATTAAATATTTGAAAGATTATTCTAATGCACTATTAATAAGATTTGTCCCTGATCAGGATTTCGGTGCTCCAATTAATGCTCAATCGATTTTGCTCGAAATTGAGCGGAAAGCGATGTTAAATAATTTACGCTTCGCTTTAGCTGTTTTTCCAACACATTGTCATCAATGTGATCTGTGCCACATTTCTCAAGAATGTGCGAAACCTTTGCAAGCACGTCCTTCTATTAGTTCATTGTGCATCGACATCTTGGGAACGTTAGAAAAATTAGGGTTACAACAAAAAATTTTGACCTCGAAAGATCAGCCTAAAGAATTCTACTATCTTGGTTTGATTTTATTAGAGTAACTCAATTTTTTTTAATCCCATAATAGTGGAGCAATGTATAATCCCTTTTTATCCCACCCCGTATTGGTGATAAACCACCCTTCTTTCTCATCAAACAATATTTCTGATGCATGGGTGGGTAAATCGCAAACATGATTTGATAGGGGGAAATTTTCTGGATCTTGAGACCAATAAACGGCAGTTCTATTATAGGATTCTTGGGCTAAACAAGAAAATAAATAGAATATCTCTCCTTTTTGAACCACAAAGGGACTTTCCGCATTTCCCGCCCAATGCCATCGTTTCCAAGGTTGAATTTGAACAATTTTTGGACCGGACCACCGTTTGAGATCTTTACTTTTCCTCACCGCAATGCACGAATGTTTATCCTTATCATTCACCGTCTGAGTATAATAGATGTAGTATTCTCCATTAATTTGCAATAGCATTGTATCTCTTGCATGACCGGGGCCACTAAATTGCGGGTTACGTTCATCACGGATCCAATTTATTCCATCTGTAGAAGTGGCTAAATGAATATTTCCATGGGATGCAACTAACTTCGCAAAAGGTCGAATATTTCCCACAGAATAAAACATATATAATCTATCTTCAACATTAATCACATGAGGTGCCCAAAGGAATTTTTCTCCTTGTGATCGACTTGCAACAAGGGCATAATCATGTTCAATCCACGAATCCGAATATAAGGTCGGGGAAGAGATATGAAATAAATTTTGCTCAATAATCCATGCAAAAGCTTGCTTAAAAATGCGAAACCCGATGATTCCATATCCGTGCCAGATTCCATCACTTGTTTTTACTAAGGTGTGATCATTCGTATACCACCGATTTCGGTTAATCCAATTGAATCGTTGAGTAAATTTGGATTGATTTGGATTATACATGTGCTTCCAAGCTCCAGATATGGTAGGAGTTGTGAAAGATGTCATAAATATACTTTCGTTTAAGTAGACTTAAACTTTTAAAAAATCCACCTTTGTAGTTTCACTCTCATCTTTTTCAAAGCGGATTACATGATCTGCATTTTCTTCAAAGGTATCATCATGTGAAATCACAAATAGTTGGCGAAAACCGCGCACATTTTGGATACATTTGGCCAAATTCTGCCGTTTAATCGTGTCTAAATTCGTGGTCGGTTCGTCAAAAAATGCAAAATCAATCGATGTTAAAATTCGTAATATGGCTAATCGAATGGCAAGGGCGACAGCCATTTGTTCTCCCCCAGAAAGCTGGGAAAATACGCGTTCATTTTGACTGGAGATGACTAAAACATCAAAATCTTCTTGCCAGATTAATTTTACCCCGTCAAGTCCCATGAGATCCCTAAACAATTCTGAGGCAAGACGATTAATATTATTTAGTAAAGCCCCGGTTATTTTGGGTCCTGCTTCTCTAAACCAATCGCGTATCGTTTGAGTAAAAGCTAATGCGTTTTCCAAATTCTCAAAATCTTTAATGATGTCCGAGAGCTTATTTTCAATTTTCAGTAAATCTTGAAATTCTCGTTCGAGTTCATGCTGTTGTTGGGTTTTATTTAGAATATCTTGCTTGATCATAGTCAATTCATTATTCAATTTTTCTTTTTTTTGCTCTAGTTTGTCAAAATCGTGGAGATCAAATTGTTTATTCAAGTTTTGGTGGGTTACCTGAATTTGCTTTAATTTTTTTTGATTCACAATAGATTTTTGTTTTAAATTGTCAAGTTGTTCTAAAATAGCCGGTAATTTTCTCGATTGTTGAAGATTTGTTTGATATTTCTCATAACTTGGAAGGAGCTTCTTAAGAGTGGTTCGAACTTGCCCTAATTTTTCAGAAATTGAATTATTTTCCTGCAGATATTTTAAAATCGGGGCAATTTTTGCCTCAATAGGTTTCCGGTTTTCACGCATTACAGATATTTTTTTATTCAAAATGGGTAAATCTGTTGTAATTTTGCTATGAACTATTTGATATTGTTCTGCTTTGCTTTTTAATGAAATTTGTTTCTTTTGAAGAGAGTCAAGTTCAGTCTTCACATTTCTATTTTCGTCTAAAAATACTTTAATCGCAACATTTTCAAGTTTGAGTTGATTAACTAACTCTAATTTTTGTTGTACTTGCGCTTCTAATAGTTTTAATCGATCTAATGATTGTTGAGCTTCTTTACATTTCTGGAATTGACTTATTAGCGTTTTTCGATGTTGATTACTTTTTTGCAGTGCCTGGAAATTGGTAGCAAGTAGTTTTTCAAAATAAGTGGTTAGGGATTCTCCTTCTATATTTTGACATTTGGATCCCAAAAAAGGACATTTTCCATCTTTAGAGCTTTCCTTGTTTTTTTCATACTCCTTTTTTTGAGTTAGCAGAACAGAAATTTGTTTTTCTATTTTAGTAAGTTCCTCTTGAACTTTTTCCATTTGATCTACTAAAGTGCGTAACTCTGGAATTTTGACAATTTTCTGTTTAATATCATCAATGGATTTCTGAGTGGTTAGAATGTTTTTTGATTGCTTTTCATAAATGTCTCTTTTCATTCGTGTTTGAGTACTTAATTGTTGAATTTGTTCTAGTCTAAGAGAGTTTTTCTGGTAGGTTTCATAATCTTTTTTGAGATTTTGATATGATTCTTTCAAGTTTTCGATTTCTTCTTTTTGCTTTTGAAATGCTTCGATTTTAGTTTGAATGGTTGTCAAGTTTTTCTCAAGGGTATGTTGAGTTTTCATCAATCTATCAAATTTTTCTTTTTTAGTAATGAGTTCTTCTTCAATTTTTTTAATTTTAATAAATTCTTGAGCTGGAGATAAGTTTTGTTGGCAAATTTCTTTCGCTTTTTCTGATTCTTGTCTTTGGGATGTAATTATTGAACTTTGCTGAGCGATATTAGTTTGTTCTTGAGTTAATTCTGAAATATTCCTTTGAAGCTTCTCAATTTGCTCTTTAATTTGTTTTGATTTTTGATACTTTGATTGAATTTTAGTAAATTCTTGGGATAAGATCTTTTTTTTTGTTGTATTGTCCAGAATTTCAGCTTGTAACCTATTTAGACTCTTTTCTAAAACCACTTTTCGTTCTAATTGAGTTTTATACCCTTTAATTTCTAATTTATACTCATTAATCTCTTCATTAAATTCTTTGACAATACTAGCCGATTTTTTGTAGATTTTATTATAAATTTCTACATTAAGCAAAGGGTTAAAAAAATCTTTCCTATCACTTGGACGTCGTAAAAATGGTTCAGTAAATGTCCCTTGCTCAACTCCAATGGCATTTTGAAATAATTTTGAGAGATCATGCTCTTGGTTTATTCCAGTTTGTATTTTTAACCATTTTTGCAAATTGGCTTTATTATGGATTTTATCAATAATGGTACTTGTTAAAAGATCGGTTACCTTGATAGTATTCGGTTTCCGGGCAACGGATCTTTCAATTAAAAAGGGATGATCATCTACTCCTCGAACCCATATTTTTACTAGCCCAGACTTTCCAGCATCGGGTGCATCCCTGACATAGACATTTTGACTTTTTGCTGGGAGAAAATCAAATAAATTATGCCCAATCATTTTTAGAACTGTTGATTTACCTGTTCCATTTGCTCCCGCTAAGACATTAAGACCATTTTGAAATGAAATTGTTGTATCTTTATGAGTAGTAATATTCCGTAATTGGATTTTTTCAATTATCATATGTAAAATTCCTCCTATAATTCAAAATCAAATTCTTCTTCTCCAGAATCTTCATATTCCGTTAAATCGCCCAATAGATCATCCATATCGTCTAAATTTGCATCATTTTCAGTATTTTGAATTTTTTTTTCTTTAATTTTCTTTCCTTCTTTGCCCTTCAATTCTGAAATATGGGAAGAATACCATTGTTTTATATGATCCTTTAGAAATTTAGGATCTGCATCGATTTCTTGCAATTGTGCTTTGATATCGAAAATTAAGTTTAATAAATCAGTTCTTGCAGGAGTATAATTTTTATTACTATCAATCATAAATTCGAATACTTTTTTCTCAATTTCATCAATTGAAAGTTCTTCATCACCTTCAATGATTATTCCATCTAATTCGGACTGAATTGAAGTGCTGTAAATGCGTGCATCCAAAATATCGAGTTCCTCTAAAATGTGTTCCCGTAATTGACGAGTATTGAATTCTAACCGCGAATAAGGTACCGTTCCAAATAAGGTAAGTACTAAGATTGGATAGTTTAAATTATCCGATTTGTTTATATTATCTTCATTTTTCCGTGATTTAAATCCAAAAGCCTTTAGATTTTTAATGACTTCTTGTAATGTCTCTTTAAAGGAAGTTGCTTTTGAAGCTCCAACATTCATTGGAGTGGGAGAATAAAAAGTGCGATTTGGGATTAGATTTTTTGATTGGGAGTCCCCATTTTCACATAGAATTTTAGTAACTTCAAAATTCTTTGTATCACTTGCATTTATTTCAATTAAAAATGCTCCATGATCCCTATTTACGTCATATTCTTTGATATCATTTATTTCACTGCTACCTGGGTTATAAATCCATTCATCTTCCATTGGAAAAGTGTACATCGTATGAAAATGACCCAAAGCGAGATAATTCACCTTTTTATGGAGTTTTTCCAATTCTGGGGTGTAATTAATTCCCGCTTTTTTTTTATCTCTTCCAGCAATACCAAAATGCATCATCAAAATAGTAAAATAATCATCTGATTCTTGGATTGCTTCGTAGATCGCTGGAAATAATAAAGGTGTATTACTTCCAAAATAAGGCAGCCCATAAATTCTAACCCCTTCTAGTTCTATGAATCCTCCCCGATTTGTTTCTGGTGAATAGGGTGTGAAAGTAACTGTTTTTGATGTCGTGTTATAATCTCCTGAAAGGAGGTGAATCAATCCTAAATCTGCCAAAAATTTCATCCACGATTGAGATGAAAAAATTGGACTATCATGGTTCCCTTCAATTGCCAAAATGGGAATATCTTTCTTCAATTTCAATTTAGTTGTGTCCTGATATTGAGATAGGATTTGATATACTTTACTTAGAGTTTCCGGATTCACTTTACTATCATTAAACATATCGCCAGCAATTAATACAAAATCCACCCTTTCGTCAATTGCTTTATTTAAGATAAATTGAAATGCTTGGATGAAATCATTATATCGAGTTTGAAGATTATATTGTTTATAGCCCAAGTGAGTATCGGCAATATGAAGAAATTTAACCATTTTTATCAGATTGTTTTTTTTTTCTATTCTTTATTAACACTTCTTCCTTTTAAAATCGCTAACCCTTCCAACGGAATAGAATTGTTTCCATTTCAAATTTTCCGGTGGATTTTTCGATTTCGACTTTCATACTTGTTTCATGGTTACAGAAGTCTAAAGCATAATTTCGGGTTTGAGCGGCTTGATCCATAATTTCCCTATCATCTGGGATATAATCTAAGAATTCTTGACTGCACAAGACGATTATCTTCGACTTAGCTCGGGATGTAAGCACATTAAACCGATTTAAATCATAAATAAACTCATCTTCAGCTCGTAATTGATCCTTATCTGAGAGTCCAAAGGTGGCTAAAATAAATTCTCTATCCGATCCTTGGAATTTTTCCACAGAATAAATGCTACTTTTCAGTAAATCCATGAGTTCAGTGTTTGAAAGAAAAGTTAAAGTATCCTTTGGATCGGTCAAGGCTTGAAATATTTTTAAGATGATAAGGCGTCCTTGAGCATTATGGGGGGCCACAACCCCAATTGCTTCTTGCCAGAATTTTCTCTCTTCATTTTCATCCCGAATTTCTTTCATGAAAAAATATTGTATCACAATCTGAGATACAATCGATGCCTCAATAGCACTTATGGCAATTTCAAATTGAGTGGTGTGAATGATTGCTCCAGCAATAACTTCAGGATCTAAAATTGTTTTTATCCAAGGAATTTTAATCTGATTTACGTTTCCGGTAATTTTTCGTTTTGCATTCAAAGAAAATGCGGTTAAATCCTCATAAATCCCCAATTGAGATGTAAAGGCAACAATTTCTTCATGGGATCGATAATTTACCTTTAATTGAGACGATTTAATTTTGTGATACCTGACATAATAACTAAATAAACTATCTAATACTTTTTCAAGATTCTTTGGTGGATTAATACGCTGAACTGGAGGTAATTGATTATAATCACCGACTATAACGACTTTAGTTAAATTATTTATGTTGATTGGGTTTATGTTTTTTAACTTTTGAACTGATTCAAAATTCTCAATTTCTGTGCCAAATGCTTGAGAAACAGATTCCATTGATTTTGGTTGAAGATGAAATGTTTCTTTATGGATATATTGTAAGCTTGCCATGAATTGATCTGTGGGTAATTGACTGGCTTCATCCACTACTATTAGATCAAATTCAAATGAATCCTTAACTCGCTCCCTTAATCTATATAATTGGTGTGCGTTGGCAAAAATAATATAATTCTCTTCCAAAACTTCTTCAAGTTTTTTCTTTTTTGTGACTGTTCGTGAAAGACCATTCCATTTCCATGCCCCATTTTCGCGAACTAAATCATCAATGTGCCGGCATCCCTTTTCATCGGCAATAGGATCACGGGAACCTGAACGGATGAATATTTTTTGTAACTGGGCAGAAAGAGTAGGTTTTTGCTTGCTATTACGACTTTTTTGGATTTTATCAATCAACACAAAAATAGCAGAATAAGAAAATGCAGTAACTAAAATTTTTACTGATTTTTGTCCTTTCTTTTGACATCGTAAAATATATTCGTCAATTAACGCTGCTATAGTTTGAGATTTGCCGGTACCTGGAGGTCCTTTTATCGCATAAAGTACATTTCTTAACGCGAAATCTATCGCATCACTTTGAGATGGATCGGGGGAAGGATATATGTCCGAGTAGAGAATATTTTGTTCACTTTCAGATTCTTTTGTAATTTCATCGGGGAGCTGAGATGGGTCGTAGTAATATACTTCTGGGGTGCTAAATTGCCAAGATTTCGGCCAAAATAATTCTGGATTGGCACGAATATCCCAGAAAAAAGATAATCGCTTTCCCAACCAAGAATCTCCAAAATGATTATTTTGTAAAAGCCCTTCTCCTTTTTGATTAAATAACTTTGTTGACCATGCATCAAAAGCATAGGGATACAAATACCATTGAGGATTTTCTTGTGGAAATTCGACTTCCCCTTTGTAAATTTCGATTAAATTTTTCGGTTTCTTTTTTGCTTCTACTTCATACCCTGAGATTTTGGTGTTCCATTGCATTCGTTCGATGGTTATAATCCAGACGCGGATCCATGGTCCCACCTTCAAATCTCGTTTTTCCTCAGGAATTAAGAAAACTTGATCTCCTTCTTTTATTTTCATATTGGAAGATAGATTTCGAAGTTCAAAGCGATGAATAATTTTTTTATCCCCCGTTTCAAGAGCTCGTAAGTTTGAAACACGAGCTGCGGCCAATTTTCCAATACTAAATTCTGGATAGATGGTTCTGAAATGCTCCGCCTCCAATTCATCCATAGTACCTTCTAACTTCGAAAATAGATACCATACATAAGCAATTTGATGATAATTTCTATCCAATTTTATTGATTTAAGTGAATCCATTTTTATGGGACGCGAATTATTAGAGATATTTTTATTAGATTTAAACTGAAAATTCATTCGTAACCAATTTAGGACCCGCAATTTATGTTTTATCTGCCTATGCAATATTTCTTTTAATTCTAATGCTTTTGGCAAATCATCTTCCTTTTTGATTAAAAATTCGTGCCATGCTGTAAAATCCATGTAATTAAAATGAGGTATCCAATATAGGGAATTACTGATCGTTCCAGAAAGATCTTTTGCTATTTCATGCCACGTATAGTTTATGATTTTCGGAAATCCCATGGAAGTTTCTGCAAAAGATTGTAAGTTGAACATTTTTTTATGCTGATATGGGTGAGTTACCTCAGAATCACTTGGTGCAAACCAAGAAACTAATTCTGCTAAATAAGCCTTCAATTTTTTGTTCTTAATTATCTTGTCTAAATTACGCTGCATCATTTGCTCAATATTATTTAATTGCTCTTTGGACCAGTAAAAAATTGCAGAATCTGGGCCATAAAATGTTCCTTCTTTGATTCCTTTAATGACTACGTGATTTTCGATATAGTTACATAATGTTAAAAGGGCATAAATTCGAGGGAATGCTTCTAAAATTAATTTGAATTCGTCATCGGGCTCTAATCCTTCAGTAACATAGGAAAATTGGAATGTAATTTTTGCATGATTTATTTTTTTCTTTTTGATAGTATCTCCCGGAATATAAATTTTAAAATTTGATAAATTTGTTAGCAACGACTTAATTTGGTCGATCTCTTCAATACTCATTTCTTGATATAGTTCATCTTCAATTTTTTTCCGAATCAACTCAGAAGGTTCATCTGAGGCTATTGCCCCCTTCCAAATTTCCCACCACTTGTCAAAAGCCAAACAATATGGTGCTTTCGGATGGATAGACATTGTTGATTGAATCCCAAATGCAAATAACCGTTCATTACTTGGATCTGATTCGGCTACAAAGACAATGCTAATTGGAGAATACTTGGGGATGCTGGTATTATATATAGATCCTCCTTTTGGAATTACTATGTCATTTTTAAGTAGTGAAGCTGTCTTTAGGGCTAGTTGCGGCAATTCTGGATAGATGGGCTCTGGAATGTCTCCAATTATTATTTTATTTAAGTTCTTCCCAACATCTCCGATGGTTTCGAAACCTAATTTTTCCAATTGCTGAGCTATGGAGTTAGATGTATAAGGTATTAATTTTAAAGACCAATCTTTCGCTTCAGACATCTCCGTTTTTCCTAAAGTATAGATACAGTCTTTTAAATAACTACATTGCCCACAAGTAGGTTGAATGTTTACATTGATATTTTCGATAGTATTCGGTGCACTTTTCCAAAGTTCCCTAATTTTTTTTGCCACATTTGTAAATATTCTATTTGCTTCATTCCACTTTATTGGAATCATAGCGAGATAGAAATCTGTAAGATTATTGAATTTAAGATCTTCAAGATTATCATATTGAGGAAATATGCCATTCTTTTCAATTTGAACAAAAAATTTGTGGTTCATATTAATAGATGAAAGATAATAAGATAAGGTCCATGCATAATAGGAAATTTCAATGAATTGTTTTTTTCCGATTTTATCTTTATTAATATTTTTAACATCAAATATATTTATTCCAAAGCGAGTTTCTAAATCCTTGTTTAAAATTTCCTTAATTTCCCCATTAGGAAGAATCTCCATAATAGAATTCTGTGTTTTAGTCAACGAGTTGCCTATTATCAAAATGTCCGGTCTTACATTACCATAATCCAAAGGAATTCCTCGAAAATCGGGTGAAAGAGAGAGAAGATCTTCAAAAAATGTTGCAGGGGGTTGATATTCAAATTCAGCAAGAATTTTATCGGTATATTGGCCATCTTGGATTCTATCATATATACCCTCAAATATTTCTTTCGTAAGGGATTCATTTCCAGGTCGTTCTTTACTCAAACGAAAGGAAGTGGAAGAAATTGGATTTGAATATAATAAATCATACACATCCTTTTCATATTTATGTCCAAGTCTTTTTAAAAAAGAAGGGGATCTAATTGGACGATCTCCTTTCTTTAACTTTCTTACTGGTTTCATCCAATTTGTTTCAAATTTTCGAGAAATTGAGAGAAATAAATTTCGATCACATTCTGACGCCACATAACCTGTAAAAATCTGTTTTCCAAATTTTGGTTTTTTTTCTTCGACTTTTTCTGTCAATTTCTTTCTTTCCTATTACTAATCATTTTTTACTATGTTGTCTATTATCTTAAGTATTGCTAGTAAATAAACTCCTATTAGTTAGCATAGGTTTCAGAAGTTAATTAGAAGAATTCTACAACTTAAATCCATAATCAATTTCATCATTTATCAAAAAAAAATCTTAGGAAATACTTCAAATTTGCAAAACAAACTGTTTATTTTAAAGCTTCAATTGAGTTTAGCATACGGTAACTGTAAGAATTGCTTTTACAGTAAATTCTTGCTATAAGTATTTTGGAACAATTTCCAGAACTTTTATTGGTTCATTAATTCTCGAAAAAAGAGATCGTTCATCAAATTAGTGTTAAAAGCAGAAAAAAATTACACAATAAAAAAACGGATTAAATATAATTTCCAAAGTCAAGTAAAGTGGTTGATTTTGAACCTATTGGGTCAATGGGTTTATTGGGGACGTCAAAGTCTTTTAAAATTGAATAATAGGCATAAAAAGTTGCTCCTGAGGGTAAGTATTTATTGAAATTTATTTCGATTGGCATTGTTTTCATTTCTCCTTTATTTTTTGCTTTGCAATATTTTAGCTAAATATTCGATATTGTTATGGATTTTGTTGGATAAAATTGAAAGCGTATTAGCTGCTTCTTCAATTGATGGATAATCCTTGCGGGTTCGTTTGGAATTTTTCGCTTGAATTGTCTCATAAACTTCATTTCGGGTGTATTTCGCCGCAAACTGCTTCAATCGTTCTAAGGCGACATTGTAGGGTACGATGCTATCGACTTCTTCTCTTCCGAATTTAATAGTTAAATTATCACTTCGTGAGGCCATTTTCATAGTTTTATAACTAATTTATCAATTAAAATATATCGATATTTTTTTAATTGAATCGATCCAAAATACATTATAATTTATAAATAATTTCAAAAATGTGTTACAGGCAATTATAACTAAAGAATCAATTACAGAATGTATTAAAAAAATAAAATAAATTGATATATTATGACTTTTTTTACAAATCCTAAGAAGAACCAACAATCATGAAAATTATAACCAAAATTATTGTGATTCCACCTAAAACATAACAGATTATATCAAAAGGCATTTTTCTGGCAAATCTAAGAAGTGCTTCCATGGTCAAAAATCCAATTATTGCTACAAAGAGCAAGACGACTATGTATTCAATACCAAAGATAAAAGCAGTTTCTTCATTAGGAAAAAGCAATTCAAATGCTACTGCCCCAAGAATAGCAGGGAGGCTTATGATGAAACTCATTTTGAATGCATCTTCTTTTTTAAAACCACGCAGTAAAAGAAATGTAACAGTTGTACCTGACCGGCTAATTCCAGGTAATATTGCTAGACCTTGACACGCACCTAAGAAAATTTCATCGGAAATCTTTCTTTCTTCCATCGCGAATTTGTTCGTTGCTTTGATTTTTCCTGTTCGCAACAGTGTCGCCGTTACCAATAATAATATTCCTATAATAAGTGTTAAAGCTAATCCTGTCAATTCAACGAAAAAATTTCTCAATAATAAATACAAAGGAATCCCAATTATACCCGTAAATGCGGTAGAAATGATTAAGAATCTTAACATTGAACGATCTTTCGAAATTGCATCCCAATAGGTTTTCCAATATTTTACTAAAACCGATATGGCAGTGCCTAAGTGAAAAAAAATACTTAAGCTGAAAGCTTCACTGGCAGTCTTTCCAAATGCATTTAATGCTAAAATGGACACAATTCCAGAAGAAGATACAGGGAGCCACTCAAGGAGAGCTTGAACAAATCCCAATATCAAATTTTCAAAAAAACTCATAATGGGATAAAGAATTTTTTTCTTTTAAATTCTTTACGCCAAAAGTTTTACTAAAACGAATTTTCAAAATTTTGATTTTTACGCTTTAACACGGATCCTTGTTCTTCTATTCCAAGGATGTAGGTTCGCTGTTCTTCGATTGTATCTTCTATATATTTTAATTGATTCTTAACGCGATTGACTACTTCATCCGTCTTATTTCGCATATTCCGAACAAGTTCACGGATTTGTGTGAAACTTTGGGTGTTTAAGCGATCTTGATATGCGTTCGGTCTATTTGCTTGAGAGCTAAAATAATATTTTATTGTACCGGCGATATTTTCAATATTTATTTTTAAAACTCTTTTTTGAATTGGACTTAAAAGTTGAGCTAGCCCTTCCTTGACTTCTACAAGGTTTTGCTTTAAATCGGTTCTCAAAGAAGAATATTCCTCTGCAGAATTATCGTGTTTAATTCTCAATTTATTATTTTTTTCTACTTTTTTGATTTCTCCGCTCTCTGTGCGTATATATTTATATTCCATAATTTCACCTTTTGATAGAATTCCCTTTGAATGTATTTCAAATTAACGAAGGACTTATTTATATTATCAATCTAAACTCGGTATTTTTGTGCAACTCATTTAACAATGAAATCAAAGTTTCAATAGGATTTAATATTCCAAATCTAAACATCACTTAGGAATTTTTGAATTGCAAAAAGTTCGGTACCTAGTACTATATAATATAATGTTTGAAAACTAATAAAACTGATCTTCTTATAATTAAAAAAAAACCAGCATTTATTATAATTCCCTCTTTAAATTAATTTAAATCTTAGATTGATCAAACGAGCAAGTTAACTAATAATTTGCCAAGTAATCAGTTGAATATAAAGGTAGATCTACAATGCACCCTTCTCTTGAAACATGGTTAAATTTGAATAATATTAAGTATCTTCTATTTAAGCATCAAGCCGTATTTACTGTACCTGAAGCAGAAATTCATTGTGGTCACATTCCTGGGGTTCATTGCAAGAATCTTTTCCTAAAAAACAAGAAAAATGGGCGCTATTATTTAATTACTATTCCCAGCAAAAAACGATTAGATTTAAAACAATTCCGTAAAATTGTACAGGCTCCAAAAATTCGTTTTGCAGAAGCTGAAGATCTTTTGTCCATTTTGGGTTTAACACCAGGCTCAGTATCCCCTTTAGGGTTAATCAATGATAATGAACATAAAACCATATTTTTTGTGGATGAATCTATTTGGAATGCATCTGAAATTTGCTGCCATCCCAATATTAATACTGAAACGCTGCAAATACCTCAAAATTCTTTCCGTCGGTTGATAAATCAAACGCATTGCGAGAAAATAATTATAAAGATGCCCTATATAGAAGAAAAGTAGATCTCCTTATTCTAAGAAAAATAGTCCTTAGATTGTGATAAGTCCAATGGCTTTGATGATTTGACTAACTGCTTTGGAATAACTTCGCACCAATCCCCCTTTTCCCAACTTGATTCCGCCAAAATAGCGAGTAACAACCACGACGGTATTTGTAATTTCTTGTTTTTCCAAGACGTACATCATCGGTTGTCCGGCAGTTCCTGAGGGTTCTCCTTCATCACTTTCATTAACTAGAAGTTCTTTATCTATCCCAATTCGGTACGCGAAACAATTGTGGTTCGCTTTATAATGTTGCTCAGAAATTTTTTTGATGAATGCTTTTGCTTCACTTTCTGTTGCAACTGGAGCAATAGAAGCAATAAATTTTGATTTCTTTTCGATTAAAGGATAGGATTGTCCCGCTTGTTTTATCTGTTTCATTTTATTCAGAATCTCCTAAAGAAAAGAGAATTTTTCAATCAAATTTTGAATTAGTATAGTAATCTGATTTTTCTCGTTGGAGCTTGGAGAGATGTTTTGCGAATTTTGTTCCATGTTTTTCCTGAAACCACTGTTCTGCTTCATTTTGTTCGGGTTTGATAAATTCATATTGTCCTGGAAGAAAACTATATTCAATAGGCAAATTTCCAATGATTTCTCCATCAACTTGAGCTATATATGGTTCATCATTCAATTCTACCATCTCAATACGAATCTTTTTGCTGATTAAGTCTGTTAAATGTTTGTGGGGGTGGAGCGTACGTGAGTACATTGTGTTAAAATTATATAATAATTCAAATCGTCCCATTTCAATGATGGAAATGTGGAATAGGCCATCATCCAACCGTGCTCTGGGGCACATGTACATCCAACCTCCGTAAGTGGGGCCATTTCCGACAGCAACAAGATTGCATGTGCTTTGATAGATTCCGTTGTCGTGAATGATCCGTATTTTGTGTTTTTTAAATCCGAAAACTGTTTTTACAACCGATGCGATATAATTCCACGTACCAGGAAGGTTTTTATTACCTTCATTTGTGCGCTTTGTTACTTCTGCATCAAATCCTTGGCTACCTATTCCTAAAAAATATCTTTTTTCATTTTGCGCATTTGTCGCGATTCCAACATCCAATTTGCCAGTATGTGCTTTGGCAATAATTTCACATGCTCTTTTAAGGTTATCTGGACGATATCCGACCGCTCCGGGAATGTCCATGCCCGTTCCCATGGGAATAAATCCCAAAAGTGCATTTGTTTTTGATTTTATCGCTCCATTAAGAACTTCATTACAAGTTCCATCGCCACCCCATCCGACAATTCGGTAACCATCTTTCGCACATTCTTCTGCAAGGGTGATTGCATGAGCAAAATATTCTGTTTTTAATAGTTTAAATGAGATTTTTAGATTTTCGAGGGTTTTTATAACATAGTCAAATTGTTTCTTTTTTTTTCCCGCGGCTGCAGTGGGATTATAAATGATGGCGTAATCTTTCATTGATTAATTTAAGTTGTTTAGAAAATCATTTAGATTTTCCTTTTTCGTTTAACAATGACCTTGTGGTTTCCAATTTTTACCAAATCTGTATAAAAACTCCATGAAATTTTTAAGTTGAAATTCTAAATATATCATATCTTTACAAATAACGGGATAACTTATGAACAAACAAACATTTAGACGTAGATTATTTGTGTTTTGCGTCTTTTTCTCGATGATTGGAACAATTACAAATGTTCAAGCATCTTTGAGTACATCTAGTCTTGAAATATCCGATATTAAGTGGATTGCACCTAATGTTTCTCAAATTGGTCTTGGAAGAAATGCTGAATTCGCTTTTTTACCTGATGGGACGATGCAAGTCGTATATTTAGATCCCGAAGAATATTCTGATAAATTGTTATTTATTACTAATGCAACTGGAAGTTGGAGTTCGCCTGAAACTATTGCTGATCCGTCTTATGGAGCGATGAATCCTCAAATTTTAATTGATCTTGAAGGTGATAGTCAAGTAAGCTATCGGGCAGATGGTGGTGGTGCCTTTCATATCAATAATTCTGGTAATTCTTGGACTGAAACAAGTATGGGTGGAGGTCAATTGAAATCTTTTGTACCCCGGATGGCAATTGGCCCTGATAATGCAGTACATTTTGTCTATTATTGGCTAGAATCATCATCTAGTAGTTATGAAGGTGGAATTACTTATATTAATAGCACTCACCATGAACAACATCAAACAAATAATTCCATAACCCGTTTTGAACAAAATCCCTCAATAGCAGTTGATTCAAATGGGTTAGTTCATATTGTTTTTGAAGGATCTTGGAATAATACGGCGATAGGATCGATAGCAGTGCGTGATATATTTTATCAAACATTTAATCCTAATGTTGAGGAACCTTACTTTTCGGATCTCATTAGACTTACTACCGTACAAACAACTAAAGACTATGCTGAAAGACCAACAATTATTTGTGATGAAAATGACAACCTTCATGTTGTATTCATTGAGACTGAAGCGGCTTCTGTAAACGGGCAAGATGTTCATCAAGCATATATCAAATATATGCGCCTTGATAACACCCCTTCCAAAGAAGATGCTGCCATTATAAATACTTTGACTGCTACCACAAGTTATCCTTCCATAGCAGTTGATTCTGAAGGAGATGTTCATATTGTATTCGTTGGTTATCCTCAAACCGAATTTTCGCACTATTATACAACGGATATTATGTACTCCACTAATAAATCTGGACACTGGATGGATGAACGGGTGACAAATCAACCCTATTCTGTATTGTCTCCTCGAATTGCAATTAATCCTCTTACAGATGAGCCAACCATTCTATATCATATTAAACATGCGTATTCCACGGTGGCTACTACCATGGAATATGTGGAATCTCGAAATGGTAGTTTCGGAACACATTTTGATGTTTCAACGTTATTATCTGGTAGTGAAGAGAATATTGGAATTCAGCAAGAAGAAGCCTATAAATATCTCTGGATTACGCCAAATCAACCAATTCTGTTGGAATTAACTTTGGATAACAAATACAATGAAGCGAATGACATTGAGCTTGATATTAATCTTGTTGAAAATGATTATATTTCATTGGTAAATGGTACTGGTTCTCAAACACTTTCTAATATGGCTCCAGATTCAAGTGTTACATTACAATGGTATATTCAAGCTGCAACTGGTTCAACTGGAGAAATTGAAGTTCAGATCACCCATGAAGATGAAATCATTGGAAAAATATTATATATGTATAATGTCGGTTCTCCATCAAGAGGCGGTTCTATTGGTATAGGGGACCTGAATTTCGTTTTCATAGCGAGTGTGTTAAACACAACTATTCTTCTAATTATTCAGAAGAATAGAAAATAGTTTTTCCCTTCTTTTTTCCAAATGATCTATTTTTTCTCTTTCTCTTCTTATTTCTTAAAATTATAATATACTTACCAATTGTAGAGTAGAATTTAACGAGTAAGGAAGGTTTATGGAACAAATTTGGAAAAATAGAAAAAAAATGGTTACAACTGATTTTTGGACCCACAATAACAACAGTATACAAATTGGGTGGAAATTAAAATCCATTTCATATCAAATTCAAGGTTAAGTCCACAAGATTGGCAGCTCTGAATCTTCATCCCACAACTATAACAATAGATATATCCATGTTGCATATATTGGGAATTTAATTCTGAAATTAGTGTGATACCACAATGATTACATGTAATCACTTCAATACTCGAAGATGGGGATTTTTGAATCTCAAAATTATCCAAATTATTGTTCGATACTGGATCACCCATTTTATCCTTTTTAGCAGTTTGTTGAGATTTGAATCTTTCAATGAAAACTTCAGTGACATAAGATTTTTGTTCATTCTGAGGACAATTTTTACGATAATTCTTGCTTATAATCAATTTTTGAATTGTTTTAATTATTCCAAAGATAATAAGTCCTAAAATCAACAATTTAAACCATTTCCAACTTACCAAGAAAATAAATATACCAGTCGCAATCAACGAATAACCAATTTCTTGAGAATCGTCAGATTTTCTGTCGGATTTTTTTAGAGGGAGATAAATTTCGTTCATTTTAAGTCTTTGGATAAGATATCCTATTATATTAGAAGAAAACCGAAGTAAAAAAAAAGATCCTATTGTTCCTTTATGAACCATATGGGAAAATAGATTTCATCACAAAGCGGATTTTACAAAACCACCATCGATAGCGATCTCTTGACCAGTGATATAGGTATTTCGACCAGAAATTAAGTATGCTGCTAAGGGAGCAAATTCTTCGGGCTCACCCAATCTCCCAATTGGGATATTCTGAATCCAATCTTGTTCTACCTCATGAATGCTTCGTCCCGTTAAACGAGCCTTATTTTCATTCAATTTTATTAGTCGTTCAGTTCGAGTGGGACCGGGCAATAATGTGTTAATTAGCACATTATTTTTACTAATTTCGTTGGAAAGTGTTTTTAGGTATCCTATGACTCCAATTCGAGTTGTATTAGATAATCCCAACCGATCAAGAGGTTGTTTTGCAGAAACGGATGTAATCGCAACAATTCTTCCATAATTTTGGCCTTGCATTGATGGAACAAATAATTTGCAGATTCTGATAACAGATAAAAGGTTTGTATTTATAGCAGATTGCCAAACTTCGTCATCATGGTCTAATAACATACCTGGAGGTGGTCCTCCTGCGTTTAGGATTATTCCATCAATTTTCTCAAATTTCGACATAATTACGGCATGCAAGTTTTGAATCGATTCAAGTTGTGCTAAATCCGCTTGAATAATAGTCGGTTTGATTCCGATATCTTTTTCAATTTCTTTTGCTGCAGATTCTAAGTTTTTGAGAGATCGGGAAGCTAATATTATATTAGCTCCTTCCTCTGCAATTAGTTTTGCACAAGCAAAACCAAGCCCCTTGCTCCCACCCGTAATAAGTATGTTTTTTCCTTGCAATAGTAGATTCATTTTATTCCTTCTCCACCACTAAATCATCCCAAAATCGATCAATTTCTGGTTGTGGGATATCCCATATCCTTGTGTCTATCTCTTCTAGTTTTTCGGTTTCCATGAAAGAAGGTAATCGTTCGGTTTTTTTTAGTCCTGCAGTTATATTATATTTTTCTTCCATTAACAGCCATTCTTTTCCCATAGAAATCAAATCTGTTGTTTCAAGCTCCCATCCGTATTTAGCATTTAGCAATTTTACCAAAATTGGAACTGTTTCAAAGGTAGGTCCCACGAAATAACATTGTCCCATTGCATCCAGCAACATTGTAAATATTTGAAGGCCTTGAGAAAGTTCTACTTTATGGTCTCCACTATGAAGTTCCCCATATTCTTTTTGTGGGTATGGTTTACGGCCTGCGATGGCGGCCCCTGCTGTATGATCGGCACCCATTGGTGAAGTTAGATACGTTACTCCCATTCCTTTGAAAGTTCGGGGATCATAACCTGAAATACCTTGACCCTTTACTTGAGCGACTCGTGTGATATTGTATTTTTCTCCCACCGCGACTGCTCCATTTGCTATAACAATGCTGTCGGGATCTTTTAATTCAAGTTTTTCCAGGATTTCAATAACTGAAATAGAATCTCCCCATTTTATTTTGCCTGTTTCCATATAAACACCAAATGCATTCCCGATTTCAATGGTATCCAACCCATAATCATCGCAGATATGATCGATTTTGCTTAAATGCTCAATATTGTTTATGAGTAAGTTAGATCCATTCAATGCAACGGTTTCATATTCTAAACTTGAGGTTAGATGTTTTCCATTGCTATCACAGACCAAGTTCGAACATTGGATCACACACCCTGGACTACACGGAATACCCGTTTTTCCATGGTTGGTTTGAATAAAATCAAAAACTGCTTCAGCAGAAATTTTATCAACATCCTCAAATGCACCTCTTCGAAAATTTTGAGTGGGTAAACCATGCATTGTGTTCATAAAAGTTAGTCCAATGAGAGTACCGAACTTGGAAAAGTTCCTTTTACTTTTGTAAAGTGTTGATCCCCACTCTTTTGCTGCGCTTTTGAATGCTTCCTTATTAGAATAAGAAATTAAATTTGCTTTAGCAGGAATTACAACTATTGCTTTCACTTTCTTTGATCCCATTACTGCTCCCAATCCTCCTCGACCTGCATGGCGGGAAGGATATCCTTCCAAATCTGTTGAGGCAATGGATGCGGCTTTATAAAGGCGTTCTCCTGCAATCCCAATGGAAAATAGACCGATTCTATCACCATATTTTTCTTGGAAATGTTTATTCAAAGCATAATTGTTCATTCCAACAAGAGATTTATCCATGATTAGTTCAATTTTTGAGTCATGACATAATAAATAACTCCACTCCTTTGCATGTTCTTCCAATATTATTGCTCGAATATCTTGATGGCTCAATAATGCGGGGGTTCGACCGCCAACATTTGATTCTTTTATACCATTAGTTAATGGGCTTTTAGCTCCTATCGAGATCCTTCCTGAACAAGGGGCTAATGTCCCTCCCAATAGTCCATTGGCAAATATCAATTTGTTTTCAGAATTTAATGGATCAATTTTGGGAGGTACTTCATCACATACGATTTTCGAGGTAAGGCTACGACCTCCAAATAAATTGAGAGGGTGCTCTTTCGAAATACTCTCTGTATTTATTTGATGAGTTTTTAAATTCACGCGGATAATTTTTGGCATTTCCCTAATAGTAATTAGGTTGAAATAACCTTTTAAAGTTAGTTTGAAAGTGAAGAAGAAGGAGAAGAAAAAGCAAAAAGTGATTAAATTTACTCTTCTTGGGTGATTTGAGGTCCATTAAGATCAATTGGTCCATCAATTGGTTTAGCTCTTTCAATTGAAATAAAAATCCCCAGAATAATAATAATTCCTCCTATGATAGTCTGCCAATTTAAACTCTCATTTCCTAACACTGCAAAAAAGGTTGCAAAAAGAGGTTCCAAAGCAAAAATAATCGCAGTTCTGGTGGAATTAACATGACGTTGTCCAAAAGTTTGAGTTAAGGTTGCAATCATTGTAGCAACTACTCCCATGTACAGCATTATCCAAAGATTTCCTAGAGTAAAAATTTGTGATGATAGATCTCCAAAAATCTGATCAATGGGTTCAAAAATAAAAGAAACTATAAAGGAACAGAAGGATAGCAAGAAAACTAAGATAATAGAGAATCCAATTGTATCTACGTGCTTTAAGTTGTTATCCAAGTAAATTATGTACAAAGCATAGAAGACATCACAAATCAAAACTAAAATATCTCCTAATTCAATTGAATCGAATCCTCCGAAGGTCATGATTGATACTCCTAAAAGAGCGAGTACAGTACTAATCCATATTTTTACTGGAACTTTTTTCTTATAAAAAATAGCAATAAAAATTGGAACCATGATTACATTTAATCCCGTTATAAATGCCGATTTAGTTGCAGTGGTTAATTTAATCCCAATAGTCTGAAGTGCGAAAGATGCCCACACCAGAAAGCTGGCAATAAAGGCAATTTTTAATTGTTTTATGTCAATTCGTTTTAAATGGGCTAAGAAAGGCAAAAAAGCAAGAAATCCAATTAAATACCTCACTCCCATATAAAACATCGGTGGTACAACTTGTGTGACGGTGTTAGTTATGATAAATGTTGTACCCCAGAGAATTGTTGTAGTAACTAGAAGTAATTCTGAGATTCTTTTTTGTTTAGATGTCGATCCCGAGGGCGTTTGAAGAATATCAGTCATGATTTGTGAGAAAATTACAAAAAATAAAAATTTTTCCTAAAATGTGGCAACGAAATTTATCCTAGCCTATAATTTTACCAATAATTTAAGACATCTTCGGCAAATCCAAGAAAATCTTTAATTTCTAGTTTAGTCCCATCATCCAAGATTACATGACCTGAAAAGTGTCCAAAAGTTTGATGTTGCTCAGAAACGATTAGCCATAAATTAGTTTTACTATATCGATCCACAGCAGGTGTAAAATTTAATTCAAACCTTCCATCATTGCTAGTGAACCTCCACGGTTTCATATAGTCGGTTGTGTCAATTTCAAATGTCACTTCATCTAACTTATGGGCTTTTCCCTTGTAAAAGATCATATTTTCAGAAGCGGGACTTCGATCACTAAAACCATATCCAATATTCCAGCCAAAAAGTTCTCCATTTAATTCACCTGATGCACTACCCCAGTACCATCGATTTTTATAAGTCCAGTTTCCTCGTCCCCAATCCAGTCCAGCAAAACTTGAGTCTGGTGAAAATTTATAATCATGATCTCCGATGGTAACGGTCCCTTCCGCTCGCATACAGTTTATTTTCTGATTATAATAAAATTTTTTAGGCTTATCTTTCCATGAAGTCGCAATTACCATAGTATCCATTTCTGGTTCTTGCAATAATCTTAGTTCTCCTTTTAATCCTTTTTCTCCCCGCTTATTTTCAAAGTTAGGGCACGATATTTTTAGTATACGTGTATTATCATGAACTTCAAAGGATATGTCTATTTTTTTATCCTTAAAACTTACATTTCCAGATGTGGATGTAGAAGGAAAATTAGTTTTTCCTTTCGGAAGAATAGATAGTGTATCTACTTGGGTTGTTGTATTATTTTGAAAATCTAACCACGCAACTGCATGCATACCTGCATATCCCAAATCAGACATAGTAAATGTAATGCCATAATCTTCATTCAATATATAATAATAATCCCATTCTTTGATTCGATGCCAACCCGCTTTGATTTTAGTTCTATCGTACTTCCAAAGTAGTTTTGTCGCATAACCTGGTTCTATTAGGTGCCCCTTATTATCTAATAAATCCATTTGTGTTGTGATTCTATGTTGAGTCCCCATATCTTAGAAGATGATCTAAGGATTTTTAAATCTTCTATTTAAAATTCCACAAGAATTGTGAAAAAAACTGTCTAATGTATCCTTACTCGGAGATATCTTCAAATATCTCGCAAATTGAAACCAATTCATTATCAGCAAGGGGAAATTCACGAAAAATAATTTTTTTAATCGTTCCATCTTTGCATGTAATATTCTTAGGTTGATATTTTTGCTTCCCTGCCTTAATATCAATCCAATAATCATAAATGGACTGTCGATATTCCTCATTTGGATATGCTAAATTCATCCAAGCTTCTGTATTTGGTATTTCTTCCAAAGAATAACCAAAAAGTTTTTGAAAAGCAGGATTGAGATATAGGTGATTTCCATTAGTATCTGAAATCGCTATAGGAAGAGGAATTTTTTCTGCGAGAGTCCTAAATCTCTTTTCCTTTTTAACCAAAATTTGTTCAACTTCCTTTTGTTCTCGAATATCTTGAACTATATTTGCAACAATGGTCGAATTTTTATCATTACTTGATAGTAGAAAGATATTCTGAATTGAAGGAACAAAATGATTTAAAGCTGTTTTTATTGTAATCTCGCCCATCCATTGCCCTTCTTGCATTACTAATGGAATAATTTCTTTCGTTACTAGTCGTTTATACTCTTCTGAATAATATTCATGAATATTTCCCTTGAATAAATCTCGGGGTGTATGTATTTCACAAATTTTCAAAATCGCCGGGTTAAGATATTTAATATTTCCTTGTAAATCATACATTACAAAACCTAAATCGGAAGTATCAATCAAGCGTTTATAAAGTTCTAATTCATTCTCGATGCGCTTTTGATCGGTCACATCAATTACAGATGTTAAAACATATTCACTATCGTTGCTAGAAAAGGCTTCCATGGAATATAATCCAATTCTTCTTTCTCCTGCACCCGTTATGAAGGGTAGAATCAAGTAAGAAATCCTCCCTTTTTCATCCAATTGATTAGAA
Source organism: Candidatus Lokiarchaeum ossiferum (assembly GCA_025839675.1). Taxonomy (GTDB): domain Archaea; phylum Asgardarchaeota; class Lokiarchaeia; order Sigyniarchaeales; family Promethearchaeaceae; genus Lokiarchaeum; species Lokiarchaeum ossiferum. The sequence goes on along the minus strand of CP104013.1, from coordinate 1,144,519 downwards.
ATAATTTTCATCTGATCTTGAGACCATGGGACACCAAATTCTTGTAAAGAATGTCCAATAACTTCCTCTTTGGGAAGCCCAATTGCATTTAGGAAGCTTTGATTAACCGAGACAAATTTATAATCCTTGCGGGAGGTTATAATCATCAGATTCTGATTTGAATAGAAGGCTTTTTCAAACATCTTTTCAAGTTTTTCTTTTTCAAAAAGAAGTTCTTTTTCATGAAACACTTTAACTAAAATATTTGCTATGGTTTTAAGTAATTGAATATCATGTAATTCCCACATATTGTTTTCAATTTGAGAATCTAACCCAATGAAGCCATACATTTTGTCATTTTGTATTAAGGGGGCACATAAAAATGAGTTTATTTTCAATCTTTGGAGAATCAATCTCTCATTTATCGCTTTTTGGGATATTTTCTTCGTTGTAGGAATATTGATGATTTCTCCTTCGGTGAGAAGGTTATAAAACCTATTAAAATCCTTGATAGAAATTGTATTTAAATCTGGCTGAATTGAACTGAATCCCTTTGAGATCCATTCGTGGGATAACGAGAATTGTTCATTGGAAGGTTGGAAAAGAAATAAATAACTCCTGTTTGTATTGGTAAAAACCCCAATATTGGCAAGCAGATCTTGAATTTTTTCATCTAATTGATCCAAATCTATATTTAGGAAGGTGGTTGAGATTTCTGTAATAAGTTGTTCCATTGCAATACGATGCTTTAGTTCCATCTGCATAATGCGCTTTTCTGTCACATCCTTTCCTATACAATATAATCCAACAATTTTTCCTTGCTCATCTTTAAGCAATTCTAAATTCCATCGAACTATAAATTTGGTTCCATCTTTTGCGACCAAAAAATATTCCATCACTGAATCAAATGTCTTTCCAGCCAGAAAATCTTCAAATTTTTGTTCATATATTTTGATTTCAAGAGGTGGAAGAAACTCATTAAACCAATTTTGGCTCAATATTGCATCTTGATTCACACCGAGCATGTCACATGCAAAAGTGTTCATAAAACATACCTTTTTATCTGAATCCAACATTACCACCAAAAATCCCGGAATATTATTGACAATTTCGGCTTGAATTTTAGCAATCCATTTCAATCGACTTTGAAAACTAGAATCTGCCGCTGAAAAATCTTGTGTGGTGTTTTTATTTGGTGTTGGTTTCATACTATCCCTAATGACCCTTTGTTCTTTGAAAATAAAAATTCATCTTTAATCCTCAGATATTTGGAAAAATTTGTCCAAAATTGACAAAATCTAAGAAAAAATTATGTAAAAAAACAATAAAAAATAATAGCGTAAATTGAATTTGTTTAGGGAGAACTGGAAGTAATAAATCCTTTTTTCCGCAAGAAGATTATTACTCCCGCGATACCTCCCACTAAAACGATTGTCCAAACCGTGGTGCGTCCATTTTCTTTCCATGTTCCATCATCGTTAGGAAGGTCTCCTTTCCCTTCAGAAAATAGTTGAACTGTGTAGGTTGAAGTCATATGGTTTATCGTTTCAGTGAAAATCATTGATTGCAATACCCCTTTTCGATCAAACACAATTTCGTATTCTGCTTCCCAAACTCCTTCTTCCCACGACCCCGAGATTGTGTTACCTTTTTTAGAGAAGTATCCTTCAGCGGTTAAATTGATTAATTCATCAAAACTAAAATCTAACTTATCTTCTGGAATAAGAAAATTCAAATATGTATCGGAATTCATTGGATCAATGTAATTTCGAGAAATTCCTGGACGATCAAGTGGTTTACATGAAGAAATCATCTGTGTGTTGCTCCATTGTTTTGCACATGGTACCCAAGAATGATATTTGTAATCGACAAAATCTGATCCTAAATTTCTTCCAATATCCACAATTTCATACATATATCGCCAAGAACTTTCTGTGGAACGTTTACAATCTGTTTGTCGGTCGTACTCATAGGTTACGGTTGAATCATAGATGAACCATTGTTCTGCTTCAACCCCATATTTTCCTTCCGTTGTATTATATTCTTGTAAATTGATTGTATATACCGGAGATCGCCAAGTTCCAGTACCTCTGGTTCCATTTAACAAGAATCCATATGTGATCTCAATAAAATATTGAAAATTTCCCCACATACCTTCTTCATTAGTAAATAAATATCCTTCCTTTCCATATATTTCTCCTGATGTGAGATTGGCACCTCCTTGATACCATAACCAAAAGAAATTACTATTTCCAGCGGGACCTTCTATCTTTCCGATTGATGGGCTGATCCAAGTAAAATTTTCATAGGTACTTTGAACTTTGAAAGTTCCATTTAAGTAAAAATCGAATTCACTGTCCATAAATAAGGTTTGATTCAAAATACTTATGGTAAAATTGGGTTCGATCCGATAATATGTTCGATTTACCCATATTTTACATTCTTGATAACCTGTTTCATTTCCTACCCACATGCTAACATTATAGTCCATTCCATTTTGAAATGTTATTGGATAGTCTTCAAAATCGAGAGATTGGATTTTTCTCCAATCAATTATCTCTTTATAACATGTTCCATCTGCATAGGTCTTATAAATGGGCTCGATTTTCCATTTCAAGGTGGTATTCACATTATTCACTTGTAGTATAATATCTTCAGGTTCTTGATCTTCCCAATTACTGCACTCAAAATAGACGTATTTTGTATCTGCCTCACATCCATAATCAGTCACCATTCCCCACATATTCTGAAATTCATAAGGTTTTGGTAAAATTGTAAAAGTTCGATTGCGAGTTGTGTTAGAAATGCCTCCAATTACCATAGTCATGTTATAGAGATAAGTACTATTAGTATCTAATCCAAAATCTTTGATGAAAAAGAATTCTTCTTCATATTTATCCCAATTCATTTCCTCGGATGTACCATTAATTGTAACTGCGACACTTTGCACGTCTACACAAGGATTTAAATGAGTAAAAGTGAATCTATAAGTGTTAGTGTACAGCTTAGTTCTTCCTGTAGAATAACTTATTGGATCAAATACATTATCCGGAAGTGGGATGGATACATTTGCATTGAATGTAGAATTCGTTGATTTGACATTAGTGCCGAGTTCTACAAAAAATTGACAAGTATAATTATTATCTGGTAAATTTCCCAAGACCGTTCCAAAATAAATTCCCGATTTTATATCGTTTGGAAGAAGTGAAAGTGTATTTCGTCCTGGATCAATAAACATGGGTGATAATTCATATTTTTCATTATTCATCATAGCATAAACTAAATCGGGCATTGATCCTGATGGGGAAGCAACCATAACATAAAGCTTGAGATAATCTCCATTAGATTTACCAGAATAATCTGCATGCCCTCCAATTTCAGGAAAAGTAAAATCAAATGTTGCTGCAGCTTGTGATTTTGGCAATAAATCATCTTGCTCTATTTTTGATATTCCATTTGATGAAAGTGAAGAGAAACTCACCATGAATATTAAAAATACTGATATAACTGTAGAAAGTTGTTTTGTTCTGTTATTCACAATTTAACCCTCGTGAAATATAGGTCATCATGATTTAAGTTTTTTTTTTACTGTCGAAGGACTTGAGTAATTATGGATGCTTTTTTAAGTAATTTTTTCCCATTTGATAAGATCTGCCTATCACCTTTCCTATCGTTCTGTAACTTAAATCCATGAATAGCGTTATCGGGTTGACTTTGTCTATATTTAATTTCTCTTCTTCCATATAGATCTCATCAGCGTAGATATTCTCTACTTTTGCCATGAATACATCATTTTGTCCGACTCTTTCTATCTTGTGGACTTTACATTCCATAGTGACTGGAAATTCTTCAATCATGGGTGCTGTCTCTAGATCCCCGATAAAATATTTGAAAACCTGTGATTTATCTGTTTTATGACCCGATACCATACCTACATAATCCAATTTCTCCAAATTATCTTCATTTGGGATGTTAACACTAAATGTCAAATTGTCTATAATTCCTTGATTCAAATAATGAGTGTGTACAGAAGCGATGTAAACGTGTAACGGGTAGGCACAAAGGATGCCAAAATCTCCTAAAGGGGTGTAGGTTGGTTTCTGATTCACAAAAGTTCCTGCCACAATCGCTGGATGAGGGGCTGCATAGAAATTATATTTATTTCCAAGTTTTTTTTTTACCATATATTTTTTGTAGGGATATGTAATATTAATATTCCCAGTAGGGTGTCTTGAATTAGATTCTCTTTTTCCAGATGTCTTTCTAAACTGAATTCTGATATAATTTTTTTTTCAATTTATTCAAATTCTAAGTAAATTTAGCACTAAGAATAGTTTCCTCTTAAAATATGTTAATTCTGTCAATTTGTAAATATAAAAACACTAAAATATTAAGAAGATCCAAATTGCTTTATGAAATTATTTACTAAATTATCACTAAAAAAGCACTATTGTTTTATTTTATCCTACCTAACTATAGTTATTATCCTTGGATTTTGTGCAAATTCTTTCAAATCTCGTTTCGATAGTTCTGATCATGGATTTGAACAATTTAAAAATCAAATTCAACCTAAATCTTCTATAAACTGGGAGTTTACCAATTTGGAAATTGATGGAGATGCTACGGGTATTGGTGCTAAAAACTGGTCTTGGGCTGTATCTCAGGATTGGTGTTCCGGTTCTGGTACTCAAGGCGATCCATATATAATTGAGAATGTTACTTTAGAAGATCTTGCATTAAATGATTATAAAGGGCTCTATATTCATGATTCTAAATCACATTTCATAATTCAGAATTGTGAGATTATCGGATATGAATATACATATTATTACAGAGATGGTGGTATTTTCTTTTCAAATGTTACTAATGGGATCTTAACTAATAACAAATTCAATGACAACTACCGAGCAATAAATTTCTATGATAAATGTGAAAATATTACGATTAGTAGTAATAATATTACAGGTAAAAGTACACAAAACTATTATGGGATTTATTCAACATCAAATTTTAAAAATATTACCATTTTCGATAATATATTCAAACATGTTTATGATGCACTCCATCTAACTGGTTGTGAATTATCAAACATTACTCAAAACACGATGGATACTCCAAAAAGAGATGGAATTCATCTAATAAGTAGTAATTTCAATAATATAACAGATAACACCATTTCGAATGCAAATAATAATGGAATAATACTATCTTCTAATTGTTTGGAAAATAATATTACATATAATTCTATCTCAACTTCCTTATATTCTGGAATATCTATCAGGAGTAATTCAAATTACAATAATATATCTTTCAATTCAATTAGTGAAAGTACAATTTTTGGGATCAGAATATCAAGTTCGAGTTTTTTGATAATTGAAAGTAATACTTTAACTGAATCAGGTTTGGGGATATATGGGGCAAGAGGTTCATCTTTTGATATTGAATACTACACCCACACCATCGAAGATAATTTTGTGGATGGAAAGGAAATATTTTATTTTAAAAATCTCGCAAATTTAACTGAACTAAATTATACAAATGCCGCTCAAATATATTTAATAACATGTAATGATTCGATAATTTCCAATCAAGATTTTTCATATACTGATTACGGTGTTGTGTCGATTGAATGTAAAAATATATCAGTTATCGACAATATTATATCTGACTCATACTATGATGGGATTTACTTTTATAAGACGATAAATAGCAATATCTCGAGTAATAATATCGATGGTATCCAAGGATATAATTATAATAGCTATGGGTCACCTGGTTATGGTATTTATTTAGATACCTATTGTGAAAATATTACGGTTGAATTAAATGATCTGAAATATTGTCAAAATGATGGATTGCATGTTGATCGATATTGCATAAATACAACTGTGGTTGGTAACAGCATTAATTATAATACGAACTATGGAGCTTCCTTTACTTCTTATTGTCAAAATATCAATATTTCAAGAAATGAGATCAGTAACAACGGAGGCCAAGGAATACATTTATCATATTTTGATAACTGTGAAATCTCGAGAAATCAAATTAATAAAAATTTATATGGAATCTCAGGAGCTGCTATATCCTATAATTTGGCAGAAAATTTAACAATCTTCAACAATAACATTTCAGAAAATACTCGTCATGGAATCGAATTATCTACTTCTAAAAATGTATCAATTCATTCTAATTTGGTTTCTAAAAATGGTGGAAATGCATATTATGGAGTTAAGTTTAATACAGGTTGCTTAGAAGTTAATATATCTTATAACAAAATTTTTGACAACAATGATTATGGTTTATATCTTTCATCATGTGAATTTTTTTTTATTGAGGATAATAATTTTACTAAAACTGGTTTCGGCATAGAAGGAACTCTAACAAACAAAAACCATTACACCCATTTCTTTAATTTAAACAATTCAGTTGATAATAAATATATTTATTATTATGTTGATGAAGATGGATTATTACCAGAGGATTTTTCAAATGGAGGTCAATTATATTTGATTAATACAAATAATTCTATTATTGAAGATCTTGATATTACCAATCGTCAATATGGAATATTTCTTTACAAATCAAATTACCTTGGAATAACTAACTGCAATTTTACTGGAGCAATTTTGAATGGAGTTTATCTCTATTATTCAAACAATAATAATTTCACTCTGTGCAATATAACTTACAGTAAAAATCATCTTGTGCACCTCAATCAATATTGTTCATTCAATAATTTTCAAGGAAACAATATTTCAAGAGCCAGGAACAGCTATAGCGATGGAATTTACCTTGATAATTATTGTAATAATAATTTAATTGAAAATAATATTTTTTCGCAAAGTATTGGTTCTTATTCACAAGGTATTTCACTTTTATCCCATTGTAATGGAAACATTTTGAAAAAAAACGTCATATCGGATAATAAGTGGGATGGGATATATTTCCAAGATTATTGTAATTTCAATTATATTATTAGTAATTCATTTATGAGAAATAATCGGTATGGAATTTATTTTCTTGATGAATGTCAATACAATGAAATTTCAGATAACAACGTGTCAGGAAATTATGGTATGTTTTATGATGATGAAAGTAGTTTTAATCAAATTCTTTACAATAATGTAAGCAATACTCAGTATCATGGAATTTATATTGAGACTGACTCAATAAATAACTCCATATATTATAATACGATTTCACATAATGGACTCAATGGTGCGGCGGATTATGGCTATGGGATTTATATTAATGAAAGAAGCGATTCATCCTTCATTAAATGGAATAATATATCCTATAACAACTTACATGGAATTTGGATTGATGATGATAGCGATTATTGTCAAATTCTTTATAATAATATTTCATACAACAACCAACATGGAATTTTCCTTCATGATCTCTGTGATTCCAATGAAATTTATAATAATTCAATTTCATTTAACTCAGAATATGGGATTAAAGTGGAAAGCAATTGTGATTCTAATGAGATTATCAATTGTAGCATTTCTAACAATACAGCATTTGGAATTTATATAATCACTGATTGTCAAGACAGTTTAATTGTTTCTAATTATATTTGGAATACTACAGGGATTGGAATTGGATTATATGCAAATGCGATATCTAGTGAAATTTATTTCAATAATTTTTCATCTAATGGATTGCATGCAGTTGATGAAGGCTTTCTAAATTTATGGGATAATGGTACAATGGGAAATTACTGGGATGACTTTGCTGGAAATGATTGGGATGATGATTATATTGGTAATATGTCATATTATATATTGCCCAATGGGGAAGATCGTTTTCCTATTTGGTGGGATGGTTATAACTTACAACCAAAACCAAATATTTCATCCACGGGCGATGTATCCTATTATTTTGGGTACACGGGTTTTAGCATCAGTTGGAATGCTAATACTACTGATCCCAACTATTACAATATAACTCGGAATGGAAGTATAATTGCAACAGGGTTATGGGAGAACAATATTCCGATACTAATTAATATTGATTCATTACAAGTCGGAATTTATCAGTATACGTGCTTTGTAAATTCAACGCAAGGTGATTTTTCAAGTGATAGTGTTCTGGTTACAGTAATTCGCACACATCCTATAATAACAGCCACAGAAGATGTGGTGTTCAATGTTACAGAGTTTGTTAATCCAATTATATGGTCGGTAAATACACCTCTAGAAGATACTGCGTTAATTTATCGGAATGGTTTATTAATTGAGTCTAATACATCATGGAATAGTGATGAACCCTTTATTATCGAGATTGCTGACTTAGATCCAGGAATATACACTTTTGAACTCTATGTTAATTCCACTTCAAATGAAATTGCATATGACTCCATCACTATCACAGTATTAGAACCTCCTCCCACAATTTCACATCCTGAGGATCGTTCCTATATTGTTTTGAGTTTAAATAATAATATCACTTGGGTAGGGACGTCCCCAATACCGGATCATATTAAAATTTTTAAAGACAATATTCTGATTTTTGAGAATCCTTGGAATTCTTCAGAAAATATCATTCTCCCCATTGATGGTTTAATGCCAGGTGTATATCTTTATGAATGTTATCTAAATACAACCACTGGAAACGTTGTTTATGATGCGGTAATTCTTACAGTCTTAGAACCAAATATGGAGATAAGCCATCCTCCAGATAAATCTTTTCTTATAAATCAGATTGGTCAAAACATAACCTGGGTGGGAAACTCTTTAATACCTGATAAAGTTAAAATCTTGAAAGATGGAGAAGTAATATTCCTCGATAATTGGACTTCTTCGCTTGACATTTCAATCGATCTTGATGGATTAATCGCTGGTTCGTATCTTTATGAGTGCGTCCTTAATTCGACGAGTGGAATGATGGTATATGACTCCGTTGTAGTAATCGTTTTAGACCCTGCTCCAACCATTTCTCAACCACAAGATGTGGTTTTAGATGTGAATCAGACTGCTTCAACCATTACTTGGTATGGAAATTCTCCTAATCCTGGAAATGTAATTATTAAACAAAATGGGGTTATCATCTATGAAGGCGAATGGCAAAGTGGCGAACCAATTGCTATCAACGTGAATAATTTAACTGTAGGTACCTATTTATTTGAGTGCATTCTCGTTTCTGCTTCCGGAGTTAGCGTTTCTGATAGTGTTTTAATTGTGGTTGAAGATCCAAATGCAGATATTGGTACTGGAGATAGAACAGAAAATCGAGGGAATGCAGCACTTTGGTGGATTATTAGTATTTTAGCTGTACTTCTAGCTGGCTCAATATCTACTATTGTATTTCTCATTTGGAGACAACGGAACTTCGGATTATATGACAACATAACACCTGAAGATATTTCCAAAAATGCTATAGATGAAAATAAAGTGATCTTGATGACCGATAGCGATCGTCAAATTCTTGATGAAGTCTCTCGAAGGCAAGAAGTGCCAAAATCTCAGGAAAAAAAGAGCAGATTCAGTTTAGGAAAATTGAAACAAAGTTCTAAATCTCATCAAAAGAAGTTTTATTCTCCCAAAGATTTGGAAAAACCATCTAAAATAAATGGAATTGGACCTGAATCTTCAGTAACCAAAAAGAAATCTATTTTTAAGGAGAGTAAACAGAAAGATATGCCTGGTGATTCTAAAATTGAAAAAAATGAAGATAAAACTCAAATTATTCGACCTCCTCGATCCAATAAAGTCGCTGATTTCTCCAATCCAGAAGAGAAAATTGGTATAAATACAATGGAAGCTAACAACGAAATACAGATAATACCTAAAAAATCGAAAGGAGATAATAATAGTTCTAAAAGTGATTCGATCTTTAAAGAAGAACTTAGTGCTGCAAAACAAAATCTAAAGGATCTTGCAAACACAACAAATCTCGTTGAGAATAAAATTCCCTCTGAATCTGAAAACCTCAAGATAGAAAATAAGACCGAATTGCAAAACAAAACGATGACTGAAAAAAAATCTCAAAAGCGGATAATTACCAAAGAAGATACTGCATTTAAAAAGAAAATTTCTAAGAAAACTTCAAGAAAAACACAAGTAAAGACTGCAAAACAAACGGTTAAGAATACAAAAACAAAAAAAAGTTCTAACTCGAACTCAAATGATCACAATTCAAAATAGTTCATCTTCCTATTTTTTTGTACTTTTGGGTCCTTCCGTCTACAACCATCAGTAAGATCATCGGTAAGTGCACACTCCGATAAATGGCTAGTCATATTTGGAAGTATTAAGGGTAACCCAAAATTCATCCTAGTTCTGGTTAAGACTAATGTAATTAAAATGCTGGCAATAATAGTTCCAGCAAAATTAGATCCATTTGACATTTTTTCATCTTGTAAATTAAACGATTTGTGATAAATCAATTATGGGGAATAACAATTATTAATCATTTCCTATATATAATCAATTTTTATTGTCAAAAACAGTAATTATAGATGGTAGGGAATTTCCCTCATACATTGAGAATTTTTCCATAGCTGATCGATAATCTCGACCCTCGATTTATCAAATTTCTCAAACAACTTCTCCTTAGGTAATCCATTTTCAAGGTTGAAAAGAATTTGATCTACTAAAGAAAATCCTCCCAATAAATCCCCTTTATTTAAATCCCCTGGAATTATATCTGGATCTGCTCCTTTAAATCGAATATAGTCTGGTATTTGTAAATATTTCGCTAATGGATCCAATTGAGATCGATAAACATGAATAATTGGCATGATATCTGCACAATGATCAATTCCCCATTTTGAAAAAGTTCCTGTTAACCATTCTGTACGATTCGCAGCTCCGACAACTGCATAATTTAAAAAGTCTGCATATTTGTAAATGAAAGTCATCCTCATTCGATGCTTAGTCATTGCATATGCATTTGCTCGAGCCATCCAAGATCTTGGCCTATAGGAAAAGCGATCCAATAATAGATGGGCATCTCCATCTGATAAAAATCGCTTTTTTCCTACTTTTATTAACAATGCACGGAGTTTTTGAGTCGGAATGAAACGCAGAGGCAATAAACGATATGTTCCACTCACTCTCAAGGGACCATTTATTCGCCTTTTCATTAACTTAATTCCCAGATGATTTGCTAATTGTTTCGCGTGACGTTGATGGATGCTTTTACTATCTTTTTCTGGCATGTTTAACAATTTTACTTTCGATAATCCCAAACTTCTCACTAGTAAGGTTGCAGTAACAGCAGAATCTAATCCTCCGCTAAGTCCAATTATTGCACCATCCTTCTTCAATCGTTTTAATGCATTTTTAATAAAGATTTCAATATTTTGGGTTATTTCGGAAAGATTTGTTGAGTCAAAAATCGGAATTTCTTGCATACTCATCCAATCGTTTTCAAGTCAAAAAATGATATGAATGGGTTTCATTAGAAATTAGTAAAAATGCTTTTTAATTCTGAATTTCTAACTTTTTTTGGGAAAAAGAAGGTGTATGTTTTATTTTTTATTGTAGGTTAAAATGTGTCCAGCACAAGGATTGATGAAAAGGATATATTCCTTGAATAATGAGGATTGCAGGAAGTGGGGAGAAAAACTAGAAATACTGTTTATTGCTAATTTGATTCCAGATTGATGGGGTATTTTTTTTCATTGTAGTGTGGCATCTCCTGTGTTATAGGTTGTAGTTTTTTAAAAAAAATCAGAAATATTGAGTTCGGTTTGAGACAAAGCTCCAGACATTTTCGGTTCGGGAAGTTTTTAAATTTGTGTTCACGGTAGTTCACTTTGTTTTTTTTTTTGTGTATCTTTGAAAAAAGGGGTTTTAATAGAAGCGGGGATTAGGAGCAACTAATTCCCAGACTTTGATATTTTGTGTTGTGTGATTTTTTCGCATTTTAGATGTTCTCCAAGGGTATTTTTGAAAAAAGATTAGTAGTATTGGGTTCGGGTTGAGACTAAGCTCCAAACATTTTCCGTTTTTTGAGTGTGAGTTTTCATTTTTTAGGTTCTCCAGGGGTTGTATGTGTGAAAAAAGTTTAGTAGTATTGGGTTCGGGTTGAGACTAAGCTCCAGACATTTTCCGTTTTTTGAGTGTGAGTTTTCATTTTTTTTGCACCGCATTTTTTATGTATTAGAGATGTGTTTCTAATTATATTAAGGTGTATCTAATATATAAAGGTATGTATTTTTAGTGTGTATCACATTTTTAGTTTTGTTTAAAATATCTCTAATTCACTTAAATGAAGAAAAAATCAACCTAACCCTATAATTTGGGAATAAATCGTCATAGATTAATTTTATGCTTCTCCTCATGGTTGGTTTGTCATTTTATATTTGAGTAAAATTCGATTTTTCAAAAAGAGTGTGTATGATCAGTCTAAGCTTTTACTTTAATCCCCTGTCTACAAAAAAAGGAATTTATCATAACAAAAATGCAATATTAAATCAAACTTGCCTTAGAATAGAGATTTTGGTTACTTTTTCGAATTTATAACAGGTTATTTACTTCTTTGTTGGTAAAAAGGATTTCTCCTCAAATTATTCCGACTATAATTAAGACCATCTCCGAAATTACTGCTCCTTTTTCAGTTTGGATGGCAACAATTGCATTGCCCATAGTTGTGTTAATTTCAAAAATAAGTGAAATCAAAAAAAAGTAATTCTCCCCCATATTTATCGGTTTTACTTTTTTTTGCTTCCCTCTTTTTTATAAAGTCGCTCTCCCATGTCCCCATCTCCCAGAATACCTTCCAACCTTGATTTATAGCTAATAAATTGGATAGTATTTCTTGGTTGTGATAATTATGTTGGTCAGAATTACCTATGAAGGATTTGATTATTAAAAATAGAAAAAAAAGGTTAGAATGTTATTATTCCAGATTCTTTAATACACTTCAGAATACATAAAGTGTGGTCTTATGTATTTTTAGATCTGGATATTGGGTAGAACACCCTGCAACAAATTCATCGAAAGTTTCGGGGTAAGGACCATAATGAATTGGTATGACATGTGTAGGTTGAATTATTCCAACAGCTTCTAAAGAACCTTCCGTTCCCATATTTGAGCATCCCCATCCAATAGGAAGAATGGCGATATCAATTTCACCTGCTATATCTTCATATTCGGGAATGCAAGAGGTGTCCCCCGTCTGAAGAATGGTATATTCCCCAATAGTAAATATATACCCACACCAATTATATGATTTAAGGTGTCCCATGTTCGCCGTATTTATATTATATGCGGGAATGGCTTCAAAACTTATTCCACCTGCTGTTCCTGTATAATTGGGAGCCACGCCAATTACTTCATGAGTTGCATTATTTGCAGTGAAAATATCAGTACATGATGTGGGGGCAACAATTATTGTTGAATCTTTCTTAATTCTATCAATAACATCTTGATCGTAATGATCTCCATGAGGATGTGTAAGAAATATTATATCTGCTTTCTTTTTATCATACTTTGAATCTATTGCATATGGATCTACATAGATCCGAGTATCGCCTGTTTCTATCATAATTGACGACATCGCTTCTTCTTCACCTGAATCCATAAATGTTATTTTAATATCTGCTGAATTCAAGGCAATTACTGTAGTTAAACCTCCAATTAATGCTATTCCGAAGACTGACATTAAAATTATTGCTAATTTTTTTCGTGTAATATTCATTTTTAAAACCTCCATAAAATAATACTACCCATTATAAACTTAACTCACCATTTAAAGAGTGGATAAAGGTTTTTCCTTCTTGGTCATCTTTTTTAGAACCATGGATTCCAAATATTGCATAAAATCGTTTGAATCATAAAAATGGTGCTAATTTATGTGAATAAAATTTCATTCTCGTTCAACATTCTTTATAATCAGAAGCATCTAAATAGAATAGAATATCAAAGAGCCCTCAGGAAATACTTTCATTGGGCGCCTATTCACGTTACCGTTAATAAGAGGTTTTCAAAAAATGAAAAAAAAAAATTTGATTGAATTGGATATCCTTCGTATCATCTGTTGTTTAGTTGTCGTTGTATTAATCCATATCCCAAATAATTATGGTTATACTTTTTATGTAGACTTCAGCACTTACACGGGTTATCTATTCCATACTCTAGGAATCAATAACTCAATGAGTGCTTTTGTATTTATCTCTGGATTTAGTTTATTCCTTAGTAAAAACAATAGAAATTTAAATTCTCCCACAAAAATTGGACAATTTCTCAAAAAACGTTTCCTACGCATTTTTCCTCTCTACTGGATTGCCTTAACTATTTATTTTATAATATTTCCTTATTTTGAAACAAGTTTCATTTATGGGGTGGCTCATGTTTTTGGACTCCAAATATTCTTTGCTCCCCTTGGAGGAGATCCGATTTGGACCATTTGGTTTATAGGAATAATTGTTCTTTATTACTTGATCTTTATATTTCTGAGTTATTTGGATTCATTAAAGAAGATTATTCCTGCTGCAATAATTATTGAGGGCATTTTTGTTGCACTTAATTTACTCTTCGGGATTGTAGAATATCGGTTCTTCCAATATTACAACTTTTTTATTTTGGGAATCATCATCGCTAAATTTTACACTTCGAATGAATTTGAAAAATTGAAGGAAAAACTACTTAGTAAGAATAAAAATGGATTTATCTTTCTTGCTCTAATTATTGCCTTGGTGTGTCTACCAGTATATTTCTTAACTGCAAACCTCGCGTATACTTATCTCAATGCACAGCATGGTACTCCCCATATTGTTTTTCTTGTAATGCAACAAGCAGGATTCTTTGAAATTGCAATTGCAGTAATTCTTATGAATTTAATCGCTGTACTGTTCATAATGTCTTCTTTATCCATCCTCTATTTAGTGAAACGATTGTTGTTCAGGATTTTTAAAGAAAAATCTGTCCAGAAGATCTTTTCCACTCTCGGATATACAACATTTGGTGTTTATCTTTTTCATAGGCCCTTGCTTATCCTTTTTTCAGAGATTATAACAAGAATCTTTAACATTAATCTATTCACTAAAGCTAATTTGTGGATCGTTTTGTTGTTCGTTCCATTTATCTTTTTGGGCTCATATTTTGTGCAACGAATTGTTGATTGGGGCGTAGCTTGGTGTGTTGCATTTCCAACTCGAAAGAAAACAGACATGACCATCGAAGCTGATCCTATTGCTTCATGAAATTTGTTCTGATTATTTTATTTCCTTTTTTTGTTCCATCTTCAATTAATAAAGATTGGTTTAAAAAACATCGTTGAAGTGGAATCTTCTTTAGATTTTTTATTGTGTTTAAAATTTGATAGTGCTTTTAAAAAATTCATTGTTTTACATTGAAAATAAAACCATAGATTTTAGTAGAAAAAATATTGGAATCAAGCTATTATTACAAGGAATCATTTGATTTTGTGAGACTCCATTAATTTTCTTAATAATTTAGAATGTTTTATTCTACTTTTGGAGTTTACAAAAAAAAAGTGGTATAGTGTGGATACAAATCAACTAAAAATAAAAATTGTAACTCTGTTTTTCTTCTCAATCTTATTTATTTCTGTTGTGAAACTTACTGACTCAGAAATGTGTGGGACCGAAAAAAAACAGTATTTTGTGCATGGTAGCCCTTCTCTAGAAGATGATTGGGCTGAACCAAATGATAATCAGGGAGAAGCCTATGTCTTAAACTATGGATTTCATACCAATTTTGTGTGTTTAAATGATGATTGGTACCAACTTGGGATGCTCCTCAATCATGAGAGACTAACCATCGATTTACGATATAATAGTTCGTCTTCATTAAACCTTGAGTTATTTGATGAAGCTTCTAACCTCTTTGTTTACAATTTGACCGAACAAACATGGGGAAAATCTCTTGTTTTTATTGCAACTTCTGATATTTCTATGTCTTATCTTAAAATCTCCGGATCCACTAATGATTCATATGATATGGATGTTATAGTAGATGGTAATAATTTTAATCCTATGACACCATCTTTGGAGTGGATTGCTTTTTCCGAAGGCTCTTGGGCAGAATGGGATGCAAAATTCACAATTATTGATTCAAATGGCGGAGAAAATCAATCTGAAGGTAAATTGCGGGGTACTATTCAATCAATATCTTTAACAGATTTTTCGGTTGCCGTCGATGCAGAAATGCTATGGGAAGGGATGCCTGATGCCTATATGATGCCAGAAGATGACGAAATGCCCGAAGATCTCGAATTAAATGAGACGGGTGAAATATTTCCCTCATCCTATCATTTTGATATTAATCCTGAACATCAGGCGAATCCTCCTTACTTTGGTTTTGCATCTCCCTTTATGGGATCGAATTTTCAGTTTAAGGAATTTAATCCACTCTTCACAATGCCGGATACATCCTATACAATCGGTGGTGAAGGTAAATCTGTTGTTATTGAATATAATGGCACCGATGCATATTATTTCAAAACTATAGCAAATTATTCTGATGAGGGGCTTTTAACTCATTTGGGGATGGAACAGACAGATGTTGATGAAAATAACGTAACTACTCAAACATATAAGATGGAACTGTTGTTATCTGACAGTGATCTTAGTGAAAATTTGGATAACCTTTCCAAATCCGATGATAACGGCTTAGGTTTTGATTTGGAAAATATTCCCGGATATTCCTTCGAATTCCTATTGGGAATATTTGGAATCTCTCTAATCGCGATCTTATCCTTCCAAAAATTGAAAACTCGGCATTAATTCGTATTTCCTAGGTTCTTTCTTTTTTATTTTTTTTGATTCATAATTCTGGACTTTAATGTAAAAAACATATTATTTCAATACTTACATGATAAAACTGGAAATTCTATGGCGAATTATTCAGATAACTATTTAAATTAGGTCGTATTAACCCTACAAAAATGGCGTATCGTATTTTATCCATTATTCAATCCCTATTTATAGCGGTTTGTGGAGTGTCAGTGCTGGATCTTGGTTTAGCTTTTGATGATCTTTTAAGTGATGCAACAAGCGGGTTTGGCTTTAATGAGTTGCTATTTGGCAATTCTGAAACCTTATGGTGGAGTTTCATGTCTTTTTGGGCTTATTGTTTCTTTGCAGTTGCATTATTGCAAATAATCAAAGCTATCACATATAAAAAAGATTAAACTTCTGCTTTTTTCCTTTTTTTATTAATTTGTCCCCTTTTGTCGTTATTTGTTCAATCTTTAGAGATTAATAATTTTCCTTCATCTTGCGTAAAATGGGGGCTATTTTCCTTTTCTATAATTGCGGAAAAAAAAAGATGCTGCATACCAACTCATGGGAGGTCGATATAATTTGATAGGCTTCTTCCTCTCAAAATATTGCGGGGAAATGGACGGGAATAGATATATCTTTTCTTTTCTTAGTAATTTATATGAGAATTGGGCTCATTTATTTTTCTGGGACTGGAGGAACTGCAAAAATTGCAGATATTTTTGGATCTGAGCTGAAATCCGCAGGCCATATTGTGTCTTACTTGCGAATTAAGCGGAATTTTCACCCAGATCTCCAAACATACGATCTGATAGGTATTGGTTCTCCTGCTTATTCATTTCGAGCCCCAAGGTTCGTAACCCAGAACCTCAAACATTTGTCTTTGGAAAAAATCCCTTTTTTTGTATTTTGTACAAGCGGAGGGATGCCCGGAAATACTTTATGGAATTTGTATAAAGCAGTGGAACGAAAAGCGGGGCTCTTTTTAGGCTATTTTGAAGTGTCAATTACCACTAACCTTCGTTCTTGGATGCCTCGAAACACATTGTCCGCCCCCAATCAGTCCTTTTTACCCCCAATTTCCCAAAGCAGGTGTAAAGAATTCATTTTTCGAATTCTTTCAAAGCAATCTGATCAAGTTGTTGCTGAAAAATCTCCCAAAAAAAATGGGATTATATCTCTATGGTCAATTTTTTTAACAAGAAGGTGGCAGATGGCTGCAACTGTGGGAATCAAACGTTTAAATAAAATAAAATGCAATCAATGCACTCTCTGTGCTCACCAAATTTGTCCTTCTGGAGCGATTCAAATCAGCACGAGTGGATATCCAAGATTTAATGAGTGGAGATGTGTTGGATGTAATGGATGTGTTAATCTATGTCCTCAAGATGCGATTTGGTCTTACCAAGTCCGAAATCATGCCCAATATAATCCATTTCAGAAATATATCTTAAAAAAAATGTAAAAAATTACAAAAAAACTGTTATTGAGAATAGGATTTAAAAAACCAAAGAAATAAATTGCTAACACAATGGAACACGAAAGATGGGTCTTAATAACAAGAGCAAGGTGTTCGTCTCGCTGAAAAATCTTTCAAGCTACTATTTTTTTCTGAATATGTAATGGGCGGCTGCTTTTTTGAATCCAATCCCTTTATTAATTGACAAAAGATACTCCAAATTGATGTTTAGCCCTTCCTTTTTAGGTCTAAAATAGGTCTTAAGATTTTCCGAGGAGTAATAGAACTTGTTATTTCTGCGATTGATAACTGCAATGAATTCAAAATCTGCATCCCAATTTGCAAATTGAGCATCTCCATGAGAATTATTTACCAGAAGTAGTCCACCTTTTTTAAGATATTTCTTACAACTTCGCGAAATTAATCCGGCATATTGCGAAATGAGTAAATCAAATGTTCCTACCTCCTCGTGCATTAGCGTATTATAATCATAAGGATAGAATCTATAACAAAACTCCTTCGAATACACTTTTTTCTGTTCTATTATTTTTTCAAAACTTTTATCGGTAAAAAATTTCTTCGCTTTTTTATCCATATCAATATAGACAACTTCTTCAAAATAGAAGGATGGTGAGATATGAATGTAACTCCCAGGATATATTGCTTTTTTTATCTCAAATTTTTGGGATATCACCTCAAATAACCCTTGTCTTTGCATCTTATTTTCATAAATTAAGTATTCATTGAACGAATCTTTCATTTTCCTATTCCTCACTCCATTTATCCTCTATTCTACTGAACTTAAATCCTTAGCGTACTTTATTTCCAATGATCTACCACAAAACTGTTTTAGAATAAAAAGAACGTGAAAATTTTCCTAAAACAATATTATATAAATCCAAAAGTATAATTGCCATATGTTAAGTGATGGTTGAAGGAACGGGAATTATTCTTACTAACTTGATTATTATTGTTGTTGCGGATATATTAATGACCAAAGCGGTCTTTACCATGAGACGGGATCTTCTATTATGGATGGTCGCTTACTATATGCATACCATTGGTCGTGTGTTTGCCTTAGTCCACAATTTATTGCCTGAGATGAACATTTATGAGTTAAATGTTATTTTCTCCGGATTAGCAGTGCTAATTTTCATCATTTCTTCAGTTCGGGATTATATGGACATTTATGATATCAAATTAATGAATTTAAAAAGTAAAAACAAGTCAAAAGGTTTGAATTTAAGCATCTGCTATTTCTCTATATTTACTCTGAGTCTAAATATTGGTTTTGCTGATGTTTTTCGTTTTTTTATTTCAATTATTGTTGAATTGATAACTATTCTGCTATTAATTCTCGCAATTTGGTCGTTATTTAAGATCTCTCAGAAGAAACAAAGTCCTACCTATAAATTTTTCATGTATGTATTGATTATTGGCCTCTTTGACATCATTTATACAGTGCTTTCCGATTTTGATGTTAGGTACGCTCATGAAATCATGTTAAGCTTAGACTTAATCTTAAATCTTTTCCTGCTTATCGTACCTATTATCATTTCCATGGAACGGGAAATTTTAGTTCAAGAAACATACTTGCAGGAAGAACAGATTCACAATCAAAAACTCGAATCTCTCGGATTATTAGCTGGAGGCATCGCCCATGATTTTAATAATTATCTCACTTCCATTCTTGGGAATACCTCCCTTTTGAAGCTAGAAATCCCCGAAACCAATGAAAATTATGAAATTGTTGCGGAGATTGAAAATGCTGCAAATCGTGCTAGTGAATTAACGCGTCGTTTGCTTACATTTTCAAAGGGGGAGGCTCTTCAAAAAAGTGTGAACGATACTGAAAAATTAATTCGAGAATCAACCAGTTTTACCCTTCGGGGAAGTTCTGTGTTGGCAAAATATGAAATTTCGCCTTCTTTATGGCCAGTATATGTGGATGCGGGGCAAATTAGCCAAGTCTTACAAAATATCGTGCTGAATGCCATTCAAGCTGTTGATAAGGGAAGTGTTATTGAAATTCTGGCCGAGAATAGTGTAATTTCCTCTAACAACTCACTGGGATTGAAAGCAGGAGAGTTTGTGAAAGTCTCGATTAGAGATCAAGGAGCTGGGATTCCACCGCAAAATCTTCAAAAAATCTTTGACCCCTATTTTACAACGAAATCAACGGGTACGGGATTAGGATTGTCCGTATGCTATTCTATTATTAAGAAACATGAGGGTGCTATAACTGTGGAATCGGAAGTCCATAAAGGAACGACTTTTTCTTTCTACTTACGACGATACAACGATCCAAATCAACAAAAATAACTATCCTTGGAAAAAATTGAAATTGAAATTGAAGGTGAAAAATCCTTTATTCAGAATTCCTCAGTTAAAAATATATCTTACATACCATCATTGCTCCATTTTGATAGAACTTATCAATTTATGTCATTGATATCATTTCTAATAATCATTTCTGAGAAAAAATAGTGTGATATCGCAACCAAGTGGCTTTTTTCTGATATTAAATAGCTATTTATATCACATAGACGAAATATGATACATTGTTTTATGCTAGTAAAGGAAGTGTGAAATCAGAATGCAAAGTGAACTTGTTCCCATCCAACCGATAACCTCGGTGACGGACATATTATTGACCCTTGAAGCTGTTTTTTTGATATATTTAATTGTTTCTAAAGCTAAAAAAGCCAACATCTTTGATGCTTCCCTTAAACTCTGGGTTGGAGGTTATGGATGTATCGTGATGTTTGCAATTCTCGGAGCCATTAGTCATTTTCTCAGTGATGGTTTCTTAGTCGCTTTTTTTTGGCCCCCAACCATGATTTTTGGCGGTTTATCTTTTGTGTGTGTTGTAAGCGCTCTCATTTTTCATGTCAAACCCGATAACAATAAGCCGTTATTACTCTTACCAATCTTTATGGTTATTATTTATGTTATAATCGCCATTATCTACGAATGGAAATTTATCATTTGGGTAGGTCTCCTGGGAATCTGCAGTATCTTGATTTACTTCATGGGCTTTCTTTTATATAAAAAAGATCATCCCATTAGTAAAAACATCCTCCTTGGAAATACCATCATTCTTCTCTCAGGAATCTTCCAATTTGTGGGAGGAATGTTTTTCTATCCTGAAGATCAGGAAGGTATTTTTTTAAATCCTGAAGGGACTGCGATTTTTAGACCTCAGAATGATGGGTTTCATATTATCGCTGGGATTGGCTTGTATGTGTTTTATCTCGGTATAAGGAACGCATTTTTTCGGGAAAAAACATCTTAGCAGCAGATTCGAAGATTAAAGAACTAGATTTGTTATGTCTCTTTTTTTTTCCATATTGGCATTTTTGTTCTCTAACATGCTATCTCTTTAATATATAGGAGTTCTCAATGGTATTCAAATCTAATCCTAAGGTTTCCGTATCGCTTGAATTCGTAATATAGAAAGGCAAAGATCCGTTAAACTTATTTAAATAAATTTCAAATTACTTAATAATCGAAATATGTTAAGGATATTAACTGAAAACAAGAAAGAAGGGGAAAAAAAAGGGGTTTTATATCTCTAAAGGGGTTAAATTTTTAGAGGTATTTGATTGCCAAATCCATATCTTCTTTGGAAATCTTCTTGCGTTTTGCATGATGGGCGAACCCTAATGCTTTTTTGGTCAAGACAGTTGCGGTCTTTTCTAAGTCGATAATTAATAATTCAACAGCATCTCGTGCAACAATGTTGGCACCAGATTTTTTCATGAGCTTACGAACTGGGCTCCATGCAAATGATCGTTTCTTTTTAGCCATAATAATCTTTCTCCGCGAAAGTATTTTTTACAACCAATCAGATTGACTTTTTTTTGCAAGTTGGTCCCGATTTTTGTCGGAATCGCATGCAAATCAATCTAATCTAATTCTAATATAGCTTCGTTTGCTATTTAAATGTTTTGCAATTTGGTGAATTTATGAGCAGAAATCTTGCCATTCGACAAAATTATCCAAGAAATTTATGGGAAGTTTTTCTACATTGACCAATGAATTTTTGGGCATTTATTTCGAAGAATTACAAATTTTGACTCGATAAATCCGAAATATCGGTGTAAATGAATCTAAACTTAAAAATCTGTGAAAATTGTCAAGATCTCTGAAATCTTATATTTTTCACGATAACTGATTTTCCTAAAATTTTGGGTAAGGAGTCCTTCCCGCGATGAAAAAGATTCTCGAAAGTTGGATCAAGTAGGGATGATTTTTTCACAAACCGCATCATAATGAAAACGGGTCATTTTCAAGAAATAGAAAAATAGATCGTGATCTCAAAGATCGGTGAGAAAAAGGAGGTTTAAAGCAGTAAAAATTAGGTGTTTCATATATATGGGAAGATTTGTGTCTGATAATATGGGGAACAAAATGATTCAAAAGCGAAGGCATCCGTGATTTTAGAAATGTGTTTTTTGCAATTTTAAATCCAAAATAATGCTTTTTTTTGTTCTGAAGGGGAAGAAAGAAACAACAGAAACAAAAATAACTAATCACGATAATTAAAAACCTTGAACAGGAGTATAGAATTTTGAGGTGCCTATTTATTAACGAGACATGAGGAATGAAAAATTTATATAGCTTAATTACCAATGGTAACTGATTACCAGTGGTAACGATACGCGAAGAATTAAATTCAAAAAATATTATAAAATGCCTTCTTACCGGTGTCCTAATGATGATATCGGGAATGATTATGCAAGTAATAAAGGGTCAACTAGCGCTTGAGAAAGAAATGCCCGAATTCGGATTTATCATCAGTGTTGCAATCGTTTATACGTTGATGGGATTTGGCTATTCAATTGTTTTTTTGATGACTAAGGATTATATCCCAGGGAGAAATCCTATTCAAAAGGGATTAACTCATGGGATCTTCGGATCCATTGTTGTCCTAATTCCTGGTGTCTTGGGAATGACCGCTTTTGATCATACTGGGTTATTTAATCTTTGGACACCCTATAAATTAGAGCAGTATTTCGTTTGTTTTGTTGATGTTGTGAATCTATTGATTGGAGGCGTAATTCTTGCGAAATTTTTTAAAGCTGATATTGTGATCAATGAACCATCAAAAACGCCTAAAAGACCCATTATCATAACAAGTTTAATTGGATTTATTTTATTACCTCTATTATTTCTTATTTTTCATTTTCTAGGGGAATTCCTATTACTTTTTGACTATGTTGTTCCCAGTGGGGCGGAAACATGGTACTATCTTGCACTTATTTCACCTTTTGCACTAACGGGTGGATTATTACCACTCTATTATTACAAAGTGAAAGAATCATTTTCAGGAAATTGGAAAAATCAATCTATTTCTTTCTTTATTTTGATCTTTTTGGGCTATTATATTATGAACTTCAGTTTCATTCTGGTTTTTGGCTATTCCTTGCAGACGGTTATTTTTTATCTAATAATATCAATCCCGGCGTTGCTCCCATGTATTTTAATAAATGGATTTATTATTGAAAAAATGAAATAATGAAGTAGATATTATGGAAAAACCAGCAGATCAATCAAGAAATCTAAAACAAAAACTCATAGAAATTTGTTGTCAAATGATTGATGAAAAAAAAGGTTTGAACAATATCAGTCTGAGATCGATCGCTAGAAAGGCAGGATGTGCGCACACAAACATTTACAATTTTTTTGGAGATTTTAACAGTTTTTTATATGCGGCTATGATACACACCATGGAAAATATTATCCTTTTCACCCAAAAGCAAGTCGGAACACGGGCTCGAAATTTTGAACATTTTCCTGCCTTTATTGATGCCCAAATCGATTTTGCCCATCAACATGAAGGTCTTTTTAGATTTATCTGGTTAGAAAAAATAGAAGAGCCGATCCCGCTACGAGTAACTCAATTTTCGGAAGAATTAAAAAAACGATTTGCAGAATTAGTTTACAATAGTATGCAAGAAAAAGTCCCAAGAAATGCAGCATATGAAATTTCTTATATTCTACATAGCTATCTCCATGGAGAATTGTGTAAATTCATTACTCGAAGAACCATCGGAATGACATTTGATAAATTTAAAGTAGAATTGAATGGAAACATTCAAAAGATGATGTTCCTTCTGATGGAATCCTATGAAAAGTTTATTGGATAAGTGGAAGAATCGTATCAAAGTTTCGATTGCTAGGTATCTCAGATTTTGGAAAAAATCGATTAATTCATATTTCGCAAGAATCGTAATATATATCAATAGAGGGAAAGAAATGATCTTTACAGAAAAAAAAATTGGAACGATAGCGGTGAAAAATCGGGTGGTTATGCCCCCAATGTGTATGTATAGTTCGGATGAATCGGGCATGGTAAAACCATTTCACGTGGTGCATTATGGAACCCGAGCCCAGGGAGGTGTGGGACTTATTATTTTGGAAGCGACGGCTGTGGTACCAGAAGGGCGGATTAGCAATGCGGATTTGGGAATTTGGTCTGATAGCCATATTGAAGGCTTAAAATCGATAGTTGATATTGTGCATCATTTTGGAGCTAAGATTGCCATTCAATTAGGGCATGCTGGACGAAAAACTGGGACCGGCAAAGGGTTCTCATCCTCAAGTATCGCTTTTAATGAGAAATATCCGGAACCATTTGAAATGACCCGCGCACAAATTGAAGACGTGACCCAAGCATTCAAAAAAGCGGCTGAGAGGGCGCAAAAGGCAGGCTTTGATCTTATTGAGATTCATGGAGCCCATGGATATTTGATCAATCAATTTTTGTCTCCGTTGGTGAATAAAAGAAGCGATACCTATGGATGTAACCCGCGGTATAATCTTTCCTTTTTGACTGCCATTATCAAAGCAATCAAGGAGGTTTATGTGGGACCCGTAGCTCTTCGTATTTCTGGAGATGAATATGAACCCCAGGGGCTTCATGCGGAGGATCATGTGGAAATTATCAAGTCTTTAAATGCAGATCCTCAAACCCAGGTGAATTTATTGGATGTGAGTAGTGGAGGTGTGACAGCAGCTGTTCCCGAAATTGCTTTTGTGGCCGGTTATCAAGTCCCCTTTGCGGCGATCATTCGGAAGCAAGTAGATATACCCGTTATAACGGGGGGGTTAATTACAACTCCGACCGAAATAGAAACCATCTTAGAGAAAAAGGAGGCGGATTTTGTATGGTTGGGGCGGGAACTATTGCGAAATCCCTATTGGGTTTTGAAAACTGCAGAAGTGCTGAATGTCGATTGTGTTCTTCCCCGTCAATATAAACGGGCGGAGCCGTATTCTTCATAATATTAAATTTCTTGATTTTTTTCTAACACCGTAGGAAGGATAGAAAGGGAAACAAAAAGAAAAAGAAAAAACCATCAAAAAACAAATCAGTGTTGTTTGATCTTGGGCTGGGATAATAAAAAAAATATCCCAACGAGCGAGAAGATCGTTAAAGTTAGTCCAGAAAAGGCCGGAATCGTTTTAACTATGCGACTTGATTTTTCATCAGCTCCTTCAAAATCCGATTGAGAATTTTCCAAGATTGTCATTTATTTTTGAATTCTTTCATTTGAAACGAGAAGCATTTTAAACTTTGTTCCCTCATATACATTTGAAGAACTTATGAAGGATAAATTTGGTATAGTCGGAACTCCCTTGGAGGATTTTGAGCTACCCACTTCTCGTAGCGCAACCTTTTCTTCGGTGAATATGCGATCAACATCCAATCTGGTCATTGTTCTTCTACGCGATATTCATTGACCTTTCTGTCGGGCACACATCGGGCGGTTAGCGATGGCTTACGAGAAATTTCGTGCCTTGAACACAGAAATAGTTCCAATCTTAGTCGATAAATTAACAAATGCCCAAAAAATGGAAGAAAAATATGCGAAGGGAAAATTTCCTATTCTCTATGATGAAACGAACCAAGTCGCCAAAAAATTAAATCAGGAAATTAAAATTTGGCGGTTGGGACGGATGCCGGGAATGCTCATTGTAGACAAACAAGGGATTATTCAATATGCATATTATAGCGACAGTATGCACGATATTCCAAAAAATGCGGATGTATTAGAGTTATTGGCTTCGTTGGAAAAAAAATGAATCAAACGTAGAATATAATGTAAACCATTGGATTATATTCAAAGAGCGTGCCCACGCTGTTTGTTTTTTTATTTTATTTATTTTTTTTAATTCCTTCGAGTGATTGATGTGTTTATATCCCAAAGCCTATTGTGTAAGTTCCTTGATTTGGGACAGATCTACCCGTTTTTCTCCATCAATTTGGTCAGAAATAAGAAAGAAAAAAAATGCTTGGATACCACAGTTATTAGAAGATTTTACTCCTTTTCCTATTTTTATGCAACGATAATAACATTGGGGCCAGAGCTAAACAAATTCCAAGAGAAATTAGGCTATAACCTGGAATTGTTTGAGAAATTAAATTTGTTGGTTTTCCAGAAACATCCTTACCCTCCATATAATCCTCAATGGCAATTCGACAAATAAAACCATCCTCAGTATCACTCATTGTTAATTGATCAGCATCATCGCTCCTAAAGAATGAAGAAGATCTTGTTCTTCCTACGACTACAATGTAACCAGAATGATAATCGATCCCATAGGGAGTAGTTTGGTCACTTGTATCACCAAAATAGGTACCAAATTCAAATTCATGTTCATTAGATAATTGAAGCAACACCAAATTGCCTGTAGTTAAATCAATGGATTCTTGAAAGGCATTTTTTAACGGAAAATTAGAGTTTGCAACACCACATCCATATATTTTCCCATTATCAGCATACACTACTTCATGAATTGTATCCCAACCTATTCCTCCAAAATGAGATGAATATTTTAATTCTTGGCCATCTGAAGAAAGAACAGAAATGATTCCGTCAACTTCACCACCAAAATTCTTTTGAAGAGCATTGGCGGTGGGATAATCGGTAGACATTGTACGACCACTAATTATAATATCACTGTGAGAACCTATGGTCGAACCAAATGGATCTTCAAATTGATCTCCTCCCAAATATGTCGAAAATTCGAGAGAATAGTTATTTGAGAATTTTGAAATAAATATATCCCTATCACCTCCATTAAAAACTTCGTTGAACGCATTTAGAGTAGGCATGTTACCTCCCATGATATTACCTATGATAATTAGTGAATCATCCTCATCTACTTCAATATTGCTAACTAATTCCATATCACTTCCTCCAAAATAACTTCCATATAACATTTTGGTTAAATTGTTTTCAAATTTACTAATATACACATCATAATCTCCCCCAAAGGAAGTTTGGTGGGCGTTGGAAGTAACATTTAGGTTTGAAGAAGCGCTAAAGAAGGAAATATAAAGTTGATCTGATCCATCTATCTTACATTTTCCGCCTGAATCAACACCAGAACCTCCGATAAAGGACGAATATTGAACAGAACCATTTGGCATAAATTTTGTAATAAACACATCGGACGTGCCCCCTCCGTAGGTAGGTTGAATTGCATCTTCTGTAGTGGGGAAGTTTGAAGATTGTGTTTCTCCAGTGACAAAGATTTCATCGTTAGAGTCGATGACAAGTTGATCGCAGACATCTAAACTATTTCCCCCAAGATACGTACCCCATATACGTTTTCCTTGAGGGTTCATTTTAAATACAAATCCATCTCCTCCATTAATATGGATATCACTTGATGATCCTCCCCCATATTCGGATTGATATCCATTTGAAGTGTTTAAATCCCTAGAAAATGTTCCTCCCGCGATAATTATATTTCCTTGGGAGTCAAAAGCGACATCTGTGATTACATCTTTTCCCGATCCTCCGAAATATGTTGAGTAGATATAATTTTGTGCATCCTCACTTATCGGAGTGCATTGAATTGTAGGAATTAAGTTAAGCATGCCCAATTCCAGCAAAATAACGGATAAAATTAATAAAATTGCATTTTTTTTTTTAGTCATTATATCACCTTGAAAAGGTTCATAATTATGATGGATATTGAAAATTTAAAGAGAATAGTTGTCTATTTGATGATTATTCAGCTAAATTAGAACTATTAACGAATTTATTCACAATTTTTAGTACTTTGGTCTATTGTGTTGAAAACAAGAGATCAAAATTTGGCGGCTGGGACAGATACCGGATATGATCATTGTAACCAAACAAGGGACTATTCAGTATGCATATTATAGTGACAGTATGCACGATATTCCAAAAAATGCGGATTTATTAGAGTTATTTGCTTCGTTGGAAAAAATATGAATCAAACGTAGAGTATAATGAAACCATTGGATTATATTCAAAGAGCGTGCCCACGTTGTTTATTTGTTTTTTATATTTTTCGCTTTTAATACCATTCACTCAATCTAGAAAGAAATACTCCTAGTTTTTTTTTCATCAACTAGCTTGAGGCAAATATCAATATAAAAACTCCCCCAAGAGTAATCACTATTCCTGGAAGACTTTTGATATTTAATTTTTCTTTATTAATAATATAATTCAATGGAATGGTAAACACAGGTAATGAAGATCCCATTATAGCAATAAATGTAGAACCCATTTTCACAATGGTGATACCAAAGAATATTTCTCCTAAAAACGTACCCAAAATTGCAGATAGGATTAATATACTCATCAATTTTCGAGAAGAATCTGGACTTTCATTATTATGGAAATCAACACTATTTTTTTTTTTTTTGGATCGATTTATCATCCACCAGCTTCCCATACATGTGCTGGCTACAAGATAACGGATGATATTAGTGACAACATAAATGTTGGAATCAATTTGCAGCTCATTTTCACTCAAACCAAGTCCCATTTCACTATAAATATTTGCAAAGGACCATGCAAGAGATGCAAGTAAACCAAAGAGACTTCCTGAAATCAAGCGAAGTTTGTTCATTTCAGTCTCAGAGAGATTATCTGTTGTCTTTGCTTCTTGCTCTTCATCAGAATTTTGTTGTAAATGGACCAATAAATATACTCCCGCTCCAGTGATAATGGATGAGAGAAGTAAAATCCATTGAAATGAGTCTCCAAGAATTAGAATCGCAAGGATCATTGTAAAAATCGGGGATGTGATGGCAAAAGTGGCCGCATTAGTTGGTCCAATGAATTTTTGACATTTAAAGAAAGCAGTATCTCCGATCACGACTCCAAAAATGATGCTTGCACCCAAAATTCCCCATATTAGAAAGTTTAGATCGAATATATGATGAATTTGGCCGATAAAAAGGGTGTAGAGTGCAAAACAACTAAGTCCAATAATCGCTCGTATGAAATTGATAAAAACTGTTGAATAAGTCTGTTCAACTTTCCGAATAAGGATAAATGAGAGCGCAAAGGTAATGACCATTAAAAATGCACTAAGGATACCATTCATATGAATGTGAAAAAGAAGTCTAATAATATGAAGTTTGAGATAATATTCTCAATCGAAGGTGAACCTAACATGAAAAAAAATATGAAAAACGAAATTTTGAATCCAATCCGAAGAATCCGATGGACAAAAGTAGGATTTTCAACCTAAAGCTGAAGATTCATATAAAATGTGGGTTTTCCTATTTTTATGGTACCGGAAATATCGGTGATTGGCGCGGGGGGTTGGGGAACAACACTTGGTAATCTTCTAGCCACAAAAGGATTTCTTGTTAAAATTTGGTCATTTGAACAAGAAACTGTTGACAATATAAATAATTTTCACGAAAACAAGCAATTTCTTCCTTCCATACACTTGTCTTCAAATTTAGTTGCATTTTCAAAATTCGAAGAAGTGATTCCAAACGCGGAAATTCTTGTATTTGCGGTTCCCTCCAGCCACGTTCGCAAGATTGCGGAGCAAATATCACCTTTCTTTAAAAATGATCAAAAATATAAATTGGTTTCCGTCTCCAAAGGGCTGGAATATACCACCTTCAAGCTGATGTCTGAAGTATTAAGGGAAGTTCTTCCATCTAATGTGAAAGTGGCTGCGTTATCTGGTCCTAATCTCTCATCCGAAGTGGCGCATATGCAGCCTACTGCTACAGTAATTGCTTCTATTCACGAAGAAATCCTGCCTGAGCTCGTGGATCTCTTTCATACGGAATATTTCAAACCCTACGCTATCACCGATGAACGAGGTATTGAAATTTGCGGTGCCGTTAAAAATATAACAGCTATTGCCGTAGGATTTTGTGATGGATTGAATTTAGGGAATAACTCAAAAGGAAGCATCATGACCTTAGGATTGCATGAAATGAATCGGATTGGCAAACATTTTGGGTGTACCCGAGGGACTTTCTTTGGAATCGCGGGAATTGGGGATTTAATCGCTACTTGTAGTTCGAAGTTATCGCGAAACCATTTTTATGGAGAAGAGATAGCGCGAGGTAAAACCCTTGATCAAATTAGTGATGAGATGCATGGTATGGTTGCAGAAGGTGTCTGGGCGGCAGAATCCATATATCAATTTGCTCAAGAGAATGGTATCGATTTGCCTCTGACAACTCAAGTGTATAAGGTTTTACATGAAGGAAAATTGATGGAAAAAGCAATCAAAGACCTTCTGGCGTTAATCTAAGTAAATTTTTTCTCGAAGTTTTACTTTAAGAAACCACACAGATTTTCTTAAAATCCAAAAATCAATCGAAATTATAAAAAGATTGCAATAAAGAAATGAGAAAGAAAAAAGATTAATGCATCTTGGTGATGCTTGGAGTGGAAACTGCTGTTGGAATTTCTTCCACCTTAGCATTGACAGCTTTTGCTTTAACATACTGTGGATCTGGAACTGCTCCACTTAACCGAAGAATATCTTGGCGCATTTGTTCTGCAAACCATTTTGCATTTTCGTAATTGTCTTTCATACCCTTTGGAGGATAGCGAGCACGCCCTACATGGACATCAATTTTATCTCCAATTTTACTTTTGTAAGAGCCAACAACTCCAACTGGAATATAAGGAATTTGGAATTCAAGGCATAATCGTGCAGCACCAGTGTGAAATCGTCCCAAATATCCATTTCGTGTGCGAGTTCCTTCAGGAAACATCCCAACAAATTCACCTTGAGAGAGTTCTTTGCGGATCAATCGCATAGCATTTTGATCCGATTCACCCCGCCGGATTGGAATACTTCCCGAACTTTGAAGAATTGGTCTGAAGAATGGAAGATAGTAATTTTCTATTTTAGAAACCCAGTGGACTTTTCGATTAATACGACATGCAGAAATGAATGGATCTAAGGCGTGACTATGATTTGCAATGAAAATTCCTGCGCCTGTTTGTGGTACATTTGCTTCATGGGTGGAATCACCACTCCATAATCGACCCTTTGTAAATGCCCAATTGCATAATTTCCATGCAATCCAATAGAAACAGTTGTCCATGACATCTAAAATACCCAATCGTTTGTAGAGTCTTCTTAATCGTGGAATAAAGTAATCTAAAACATTATATTTAATGATATGTTTTACGAATTTCTTACGTTTTGATTTAATTGTCATGAGAATCCCGTTGTTATTTTTCGTAAAGAAGATTTGATCAAAAAACCGTTTATATAAATAATTATTTGATTCTTTGTTTTATAAAATTTCTCATATTATTCCTACATAATATGTAGGAGTATTAAAAATTGGGGCGAAATTTAATAAGAAAACCCACTTATGTGTGTCAGTTTTTAGATCTACGAATTGGGTATATATTTTTAAAATTTCGCAGATTATTAGTTTTTGGAATGAATTTGCATTTCTATTGAAATATATGTAAAATTTTTTAACAAAATGAAATGGAATAATGTTTTAGATAGATAGTCATAATTAATTGATGGAAATCATTTTGTTTAAAATTTTTAGAAGCAAATTTTGGGAGATTATTTAATAAATGGACAAAATCATAAGGAAGCATATTGAAAATATTGTAAATTCATGCGGTCCAAGGATCGCTGGGTCGGAAGAAGAATATAGGGCATCTCAATATATTTATAAAAATCTCCAAGAAAATTGTGATGATACATATTTTGACGAATTTGATGTGTATCCGCGATTTTATCCACATGGATTTCTCAAAATGGCTTCAATATTGATAATTGGGGCCCTTTTTACCATTTTCTTTTCCTTTCCGTATCTTTTCTTCTCTTTGGGGCTGCTTCTTCTGGGACTATTTATTATTTATCTTTCCCTATTTCGAATGAATTTATTATTTGCTTTTGATTTTCTATTCAAAAAATCAAAGAGTTGGAATGCTACTGGGCGAATATATCCCCGTGATTCAAATGTTTCCCGTTCTATTACAAAAAAACAAGTCATTGTATGCGGTCATACCGATTCTGCTTTTGAAATGTCCGTAATGGATAAAGGCTTTACTTTTCTACTACTTGGAGTTGGATATCTTTTAATTAGCTTGTTCCTTCTCATTTTAAAGTTGTTTCTTTCCCAAAGTAATCTGATATGGGTGCAAAATCCTCTCTATTCAAATTCATTTTTGCTTTTTACATATATTGATCTGATTTTTATTGGAATCTCTTTAATAGGATTGCCCTGTTTTCTTTATCTTCTTAATGGCTTAATATCGGGAGATCCCGTAATTGGGGCAAATGATAATCTTTCAGGTGTCGGTATTTCCCTTGCTTTGACGGATTATTTTTCTAAATCAGAAAATCGGTTAAAAAATGTTGAATTATGGGCCGGATCTTTTGGAAGCGAAGAATGTGGTGAACGAGGTGCCCATGCTTTTGTGAAAAAATATTTAAAATCTGGCGAAATTCATCCAAATTTTTCCCAAGCCGTCATTCCTGAAAGTGTGGGTGCAGGAGACCGGGTGTTTATTATTTCCAAAGAATTTATGCATAATGCGAAACATCATCCAGAAGTGTGTAATCGACTACTCCAAGCCAATAAAATGTATAATCAACAACAATCTGAAGAAAAAACCAATTTTCAAGCCCTGCCATGTTCGATTGTCGCCCTTCCTTTTGCTGGATCAGATGCCGGTCGATTTGCGCATGTTGGGATTCCATCAAGTTTTTACATCCTCTATGAAGGCAAAACCAAACCGCGGAATTATCATTCGCGAAAGGATGATCTCACCAACCTTGATTCCATATCTCTGAATATTAGCTTTGAAATGATCAAAAATTACTTGATTCTCCTCGATCAAGAAATTTCCAAAAAATAAAATATAAGCTTCTCAGAAAATGAGTCATTTAAATAAGTTAAAACGATAAGCTACTTCATCAAATTCTTAACTTGCGGGTTGAATTAACAAGTGATCACAATTAAAAGCATAAAACTGAAAGTATTTTTGCTTCTATCAAGTCTCATCATATACATTGTCATATTGATAATTATTGGAAGTCAACGTAATCTTATATCTGCACTCATGATTTCATTACCTACGATAATTGCCACTGTATTATTATCCGTCCCGATTATCAAAGAACAACAAGTGTTAAGAAAATCTAGTTTAGAGTCATATGATAGTGAATTCATCCGAGTTATATTCCGTAAATATAATATTAGTCTAATAATAATGTATTCCTTTGGCACTCTTGAAACAATTCTATTATTTTTGTGTTTTAGATTTGAACTAACCTATTTAGAACCAATTGGGATTCTAGTAATTGGTGTATTAATATTTGGCTATGTAAAGATAGTCCATACTCCTGAAGAAAAGGCTATTATACGCAAAATATTGAAAACCACCACTAATCATTCCATAAAGTGAAATAAAAAAAAAAGGCTAATTCCAAAAAATCACGGTTTTTTCTTAAATAGAATGTCGATACAAGTACTATTTTTTCTGAATGAAATTCAAATTAAATACTGAGTTTTAATTAATCATATTTTCAGTACATACCTGAGAATCAAGTATGAAAAAACCCATCTTACTCTTTTTTCCTCTATTATCAACCATAATTATTTCCATGCATTTCGCATCTGCCCTATGTGTACCAATTATTCCTATGGATAATACTGACAATGTTTCAATTCTATTTATTGGGAACAGTTTAACAGGTTATCATGATATGCCTCAATTATTCCAAAACTTCTCAAATTCTGCCGAAAAAAATGTGAATGTCGACTCTGCTTTAGTATATGGCGCGAGTCTTACTAAATTGCTTCAGAGTGCTATAGTTTTGCAAAAGATAAATTCTCAACAATGGGATTTCATTATTCTGCAATCGGATGATACATCTGCTTTTCCAGATTTATACGAAAAAGAAATCAATTTGATCAATGCTTTCAAAAAAGAAATTACTCGCAAATCCCCTTATGCTACTATATTATATTTCATGGTATGGGGACTTAGAGATGGAGTATCTATACAGGAAATTCATGGAGAATTTGTTCATTATTCTTATTCAGATTATATGACAAAAATCAAGACTGGTACTATGTATATTGCATCTCACACGCAAGTGGCAATAGTGCCTATTGGAGTTGCATGGGAAAACTTAATTGGACAGGATCAATCTTATAAAAATAAGTTATTTGGTGCAGATAATGCACATCCTGCTCCTTTAGGGTCATATATGGGTGCTGCCGTTGTATTTGTTTCTATATTTCAAGAAAATTGTTCTACATCTTTTTTTGCCAGTATTGATCCGAAGGAAGCTCAAAAAATCCAAAAAATTGCGAGTGATACGGTTTTGGAGGAGATTGGTCAATGGAAATTGACATCAAAACTCAGTAATGAAGTATACCAAGAAATTCCAATATGGCTTAATTCAAGCCAACGGATTGAACCAGGGAAAATCCATTTGGAATGGGATTTCAATGAGTCCTATGATCATTTTCTTCTTTACATGAATGAAAAATCACCGAAAAGAATTTTAAAACCATCATACACGCTAACCTTAAATTCTGTTGGAACATATTTTTTTATGATTTCAGCTGTAAATGGTTCTGTTGAAACCTTGCAGTCTTTCCCTCTATACTTGGTGATATCCGAAACAAAAACATCTTCTATATCTAGTCCCGTTATTTCTATAGTAATTTTTAGTCTTTTAGGGCTTATTTTTATATTAAAAAGCCACCTGAACAATCGCAACATAAAAAAAACCGGAAGCAATCAATACTAATACATGAAATATCTCATGGAAGTATGTGGGTTTTTTTAATACAAATAATATCGCTCCGATTGTATATAATATTCCTCCTCCAATCATTAACCCAATGGCTTCAATAGGGAGATAAGAAAAAATGGGTGCGAGATAGTAAAGAGATATCCATCCTAAAAAGACATAAATTACTGCGTATGTCCAACGAGGAATGTGGTTTAGAGCAGCAAATATTGCAATTATCACCAGAGTAATTATCCAGTGATAAATTAGTGTTTCAATATTTAGATCTGGGTTCATAATCCAGATCCAATTTCGAGTAGAGCTAATAAGTAAAACTATTGCTATGTGATCTAGTTTTTGCCAGATTGAAGCTTTACCTATAGTTTGTTTCTGAGAATGCCATAAAGTACTGGCTAAAAAAAGAAATGTGGTGGAAATTCCATAGATTACTGAGAAAATCATTAATTTCCATGAAGAGAAAGATCGAAAAATCAAGTAAATGGAACCGAATATACTTAAAATGGTTCCAACAAGGTGAGAATAACTATTAAATTTTTCATCAGAATGAATATCTTGAAAATATAGCAAAGTTGGTTGAATTAATTTCACATTCAGAACGGATTCGTTCCAAAAGCGAGTTCTTTTCATGAGTTCACTCATCGATTCTATCCTCCTCTAATTTAATTATTTTGATTGTTTAATTATTAAAAATTTCCTAAATATTTAATAACAATTTAACTATAAAAACCTCTCCCGTCAGAAAAAAAAACTTACCATTATTCTCCTATTTCTCAGAAAAATAAATGCAAGCTTGTAATTATAACTCATAAGTGGATATAATAAGTGTTTAATTATATAAACAAATATTTGTTAAAAAAAAAAATAAATTTTTTTCAAAATTTCAGATTCAGAATTCTCCATGGTGTAAATAAAATGTAATTACTTTTCCTGTCAATAATGCAGTAGTTAACAATGCGTGTACTGATGTAGAAAAAATGCCTGTGCAGATGCAGAAACTGATCGTTTTATTACTTGCTAGTATCCCATCTGAACAACCAAGCATTTTCATTGTAGGATGGTAAATTATTTTCTAAAGAAAATTAATTTAAATGGCTCTTAACAATTTTGGAGCCTATAATCAGACTTGAACCACAACCAAACACAATAATGTCTTTTTAGGTATTATGAATACACATCATTTTTAAATTATACACACTATATATAATCATCAGATATATCTAAAAAAATTAGTAATGTGAAAAAAATGCAAACTGAATTGAATACATCTGATTTCAATGAAAAAGTATCCCAATTAGCCATTAGATATGCCGTAAATGTCAAGCACGGTGATAAAGTGCTCATTGAAGGTGATATAGTTGCAAGTGAGCTCATGCGAGAACTTGCAATTGAATGTTATAAAGCAGGTGCACATCCCCTTGTTATCCCTTATTATCATGGAGCTTTTGTTGACAAGTATAGATATGGGAATGATGAACAAATACGATTTCTCAGCCCTGTTCGTGAAACTATTTTTAAGACCTATGATGTTATGATTAATATTTTTGCAGATCACAACCGTCAAAAAATGGCTCTAATTGATCCGGAAAAAATGAAACTTGCTCAAAATTCGCCTAAAAGGAAAGAATTGCAAAAAATATTTTCTGAACGTGTAGCTAATGGGGAATTGAGATGGGTAATTGTGCCGTATCCATGTGATAGTTATGCTCAAGATGCAAAAATGGATACTCGTGCATACAAGTCCTTTGTTTATAGTGCTCTAAAGCTCGATGAAGAAGATCCGGCTGAATATTGGAAGATGACAGAAGAAAAACAAGATGAAATAATTGAATATTTAAATTCTGTCCAAGAAATTCATGTTCTTGGTGAAGATACTGATCTTCATCTATCGGTAAATGGTCGAAAATGGGAAAATTGTTGCGGTCATAGAAATTTGCCGGACGGAGAAGTTTACACCAGTCCAGTTGAGACTTCAATTAATGGTTATATTAGATTTACATATCCGGGGATTTATCAAGGAAAAGAAATTAAAAATATCCGTTTAGATTTCAAAGATGGGCGTGTTATAAAAGGAACTGCTGAAGAAGGTCAAGAATTGCTTGATTCAATATTATCTATCGAAGGAGCTGATCTAATAGGTGAATTTGCAATTGGAACCAACTATGGAATTTCAAAATTTACAAAGAATATGCTTTTTGATGAAAAAATGGGTGGAACTATGCATATGGCACTAGGTATGGGATTTGCGAAAACTGGAAGTACCAATACTAATTGTACAATTCATTGGGATATTTTAAAAGATATGAAGTCTTCAGAATCTAAAATAATAGCCGATGATATTGTCATTTATGAAGCTGGGCAATGGCAGATCTAATTTTTTTTTTTTAAAAAATCTAAGAGGAAAACTAAACAATGAATGATTTTAATGAAAAACTAGCTCGTTTGGCCGTCAAGTATGCAATTGATGTTCAACCGGGAGACGATGTGTCTGTTGAAGGGTCTGAAGTGGCCAATGATTTGATCAAAGCAATTTGCATTGAAGTAATTAAAGCAGGGGGACACCCATATCCGATTTCAGCAATTAAGGGACTTAATGTTGCCACATTGAAATATGGAAATGATGAGCAATTACAATACATTGGGCCTGGAATGAAAATGTTAATACAAAAATTCCAAGCGCGGATTCAAATTCTGGCGGATTATAATACGATGAAAATGACCGATATTGATCCAGATAAACAAAATAGATTTCAACGAAATCCTGAATTTCCTGAGTTAATGAAAACTTATATGGAACGTGTGGAAAAGAAAGAATTAAAATGGGTTGTTGTTCCATATCCTTGTGATGCTTTAGCACAAGATGCGAAAACTGATACTGAATCATATAAGGAATTTGTTTACAAGGCTCTTAAATTAGATGCGGAAGATCCTGCAGAAGAATGGAGAAAAATAGAAAAAGAACAAGATCTTAAAGTAGAGATCTTGAATAAAGTTGAAAACATTCAAGTTCTTGGGGAAGATACCGATATAACTCTTTCCGTCAAAGGAAGACCTTGGGAAAATTGTTGCGGTCATGAAAATTTGCCTGATGGTGAAATTTTCACAAGTCCTATTGAAAATTCGGTTAATGGAAAAATTCGTTTCACATATCCAGGGATTTATCAAGGTAAAGAAGTCGAAAATATTTATTTGGAGTTTAAAGATGGTAAAGTGATTAAAGCAACTGCCGAGAAAGGGCAAGAACTGCTCGATACTATTTTAAAAATTGAAAATGCTAATATTCTCGGGGAATTTGCCATTGGTACAAATTATGGAGTGACCAAATTCACCAAAAATATGCTTTTTGATGAGAAAATCGGTGGAACGATGCACATGGCGCTAGGAATGGGGTTTCCTGAAACAAAAAGTGAAAATCAAGAATGTGCTATTCATTGGGATATATTAAAGGATATGTCTGGGGAAAATTCCAAAATTATCGCTGATGGAAAAATTATTTACCAAGATGGCAAATGGAAGATCTGATTCTATTTTTCAATCAATAAAACTTTGGAACTTGAATTTCTCATCGTTTGTCTCTTTTTCCTTTTTCTTTTTATCCTTTCGAGCTCCTATCCATACTAATAGTCCTGCTGGAATAGAAAGAATACATGCAAGAATTAACAAGAAAACTACTCCCAATATCCAAAATCCACTATTATCCTTACCAATATTTGCCAAAGTTAGGATTATTGCAAGAATAATCGGGATTAAAACGAGACATCCTCCGAATTTCTTCCAAATACTCATATATTCATGATCTCGATTATCCTAATAAATGGAAGGTATAATGATTGTGCCTAATTATTACAAATCCATAAGTTGATGGTATTTGTTTTCTTATAAATTAGGAATTCTGATTGATATCCTCTCACCAAAAATATATAAGTAGAAATGCAAAAATCAATATTTAAAAAAAAGTAGAAACATCGTAGAAGATACTTCAAATGGAAAAATGGAAAACAAATTTAATGTGTATCTTGTTCGATTTCTTTTTTAATTTGATCAGAACTACTAAATTCGTTTAATTGCTCTTTAATGTAACACAAAAATGCCCAAGTAATCAATTTTTTATGGATTTTAATAACTCCTGAAAGATAGTTGTTGCGTTTTTCTTCATAGAGAAAGTACTTTTTTCTACGGAATTTGATTTCGGTACTTCTCAATTCTTTTTTTAACGAAGGTTTTTCAAAAAATTTGCCACAAATGGAAACAAAATTCTCGAAATCTTCTAATTTAAATACTAGTTTTCGAAATCGGGATAATCTGAATTGAATTCTGACTGATTCTGATGCCTTTTCCATCAAAATTTTCATAAATTATACAAACCTTTTTCCCCTAAAGATTTATAGCTTACAATTCCAAAGCTTTTTTTACAGCGAATTCGGCATGAAGTTGCGTTGTATCAAATACGGGGATTGGTGAATCTTGTGGTTTGATTAATAGGGGTATTTCTGTGCATCCTAAAATAATACCTTGAGCCCCTTTTTTCTGGAGTTTCCGTATAACTTGTTTATACACTTCTCGAGCGGGATCTGTTATTTTACCAAGAACTAATTCTTCGAAGATGATATGATCAACTTCCCTTCTTTCATCGGGATTCGGAACAATCACCTCAATATGATGCTGATCCAAGAGTCTTTTCTTATAGAAATCACCTTCCATAGTAAAACGTGTCCCTAATAAACCCACCTTAGTCAGCCCTAGCTCCTTGATTTTATCTGCAGCAGCATCAGCAATATGGTAGATCGGAATTTGGATCTTCAACTGAATTGCATCTAGTAATTTATGCATGGTGTTTGTACAAATAATGATTAAGTTTGCTCCGGCCTTCTCCAAATTGATTGCCACTTCACATAAGTGATCTGTTATTTTATCCCATTCTTCATTTCGCATCCATTTCTCAATGGGTCCAAAATCCACCGATGATAAAATACATTGGGCTGAATGCAATCCTCCCAATTTTTCTTTAATTTGCTCGTTAAGAATACGATAATATTCAATAGATGATTCCCATGACATCCCGCCAATTAATCCGATTGTTTTCATTTCGTTCATACACCGTCTAAGAATTGAATAAGGGAAATATAAGATAAAATAATAATTTTGGGAATGGAATATTCGAAATGAAAAGCTAAAATAGGATGTTTATTTTTTAATCTTAAGATCTTTTTTTGAGACATAGATTAAAAAGTGGTAAATTATGTTTGATTTTGATAATAAACTCGCAAAATTGGCAGTTCAATACGCTGTAAATGTTCAGAAGGGGGATAAAGTCATAATTATGGCTCCCTCTTTTGCTGAAAGCTTTATACAAGAACTATATATTGAAATTCTAAAAGCAGGGGGTCATCCATCTGTTAGAACTCGAATTGATGGTTTAAATGAAGTGTTCTATACCTATGCTTCTGATGAGCAACTTGAATATTTTGATCCAGTTCTAACTACTATTGGAGAAACTTATAATAAGTTAATTTCTGTGCAAGGTGATTTCAATACTCGAGAATTGGAAACGATTGATTCAGCTAAATTGCGAATTTCCCAAGGATCTGCAGGAAATACTGCTTTTCGCAAAACCCTCGATGAAAGAGAAATGAAGGGTGAATTCGCGTGGACGATTGTCCCTTATCCATGTCATGCTTTAGCTCAAGATGCTGGCTTTGGAATTCGTGCCTATAAAGAATTTATTGCTTCTGCTCTTGCTCTTAAGGAAAATCCTGTTGCCCACTGGAAAGAGGTTGAAGCAGAGCAGGATCGTTTAATTAAAATTTTGGATCAAGTCGATAAAATTCAAGTACTCGGAGAAGATACCGATCTAACCTTAAGTGTTAAAGGAAGAAAATGGGTTAATTGTTGTGGGCATAAAAATCTTCCCGATGGAGAAGTATTTACTGGACCTATCGAAAATTCATTAAATGGTCATATTCGTTTTACTTATCCAGGTATTTATATGGGAAAAGAAGTAGAGAATATCTACCTCGAATTTAAGGAAGGGAAAGTAGTTAAAGCAACTGCTGACAAAGGTGAAGAACTTTTAAAAACTCTTCTTGAAATTCCTGGAGCCGATGGAATTGGGGAATTTGCTATTGGAACAAATTATAACATTTCCAAATTTACAAAAAATATGCTCTTTGATGAAAAAATTGGCGGAACTCTTCACATGGCATTAGGAAAAGGTATGTTGGAATCTGGTTCCGTTGCAGATTCTGCAATCCATTGGGATATTTTGAAAGAAATGAAGAGCGATGATTCTAAAGTTATTGCTGATGGAAAAGTCATTTATCAAGCCGGAAAATGGTTGATTTAATCTTTTTTCGTTTTTTTGTTTTGTTTTCTCTAAACAATTACCTCAAATTCTCAAAATTTTTAGAATTCTAAGAATGTCTACCTAAAACTAAATTTACCTTAAAAATCCTAAAATTACAATAAAATGGTGGATGAATTCAATTCTCTCTTAAATTCTACCCATAAAATGAAAGAGAAAAGTGATTGAACTTCCTTTTTACAATATTGTTTTTTAACTTATGATAAATACACACTGTTTTTAAACCATACACACTTTATTTAATCATTAGATATATCTTAATCCCATTTATGCAATGTGAAAAAATTAAAACTGAATTGAGTGAATTTTAAAAACTTAAAATTTACCGTTTTTTCGTTTTTTTCTTAATTCTGCTTCCCACTTCCGACGTT
Source organism: Candidatus Lokiarchaeum ossiferum (assembly GCA_025839675.1). Lineage (GTDB taxonomy): Archaea > Asgardarchaeota > Lokiarchaeia > Sigyniarchaeales > Promethearchaeaceae > Lokiarchaeum > Lokiarchaeum ossiferum. The sequence continues at coordinate 1,102,598 of CP104013.1, read as the reverse complement.
TATCCCAAAATGCTTTTTGTCGTGGATTTAAAGCAATCTCTTGAAGTTGACAAAAACCTGAATCTCGTGCTAGTTTAATCCACATAGAGTTTGTTTTAAACTCCCTTCCAGTTGAAAATGCACTTAATTTCGTCAATAAGTCAGTTCTACCTAATTTATATGCTGTAATTGCTCGCATTAAATCCAGTATATATGTTAAGGTACGATGAAGGTGGGCCATATTCAATCCACGAGTATTTAATCGTTTTTGATTATAAAATGTAGGGTTTGCAGATTGACCTGCTTCAACTAAAGGTCGTTGAGCATACATTAATAATATGTCTTGCTCTGTCCATCCAGGTGGAAAATAATCGGAATTAAACCAAAATCCTTTTTTTAATTCCCGAGTTGGATGAGTTTTAAGGTGTTTTGGTGCACGAAGCAAAGGAAAAATGCCCCGATCTTGATAAAATTCCAGACTTTTCTTACAATACGTACCTGTATCACCCATCACCATCTTCCACTCTCCAATTTTAAGATTATTAAAAGCGGTAAAGGTTTTGCGGGATGCTGGTTTATCGTTCATATTGCCTGGAAAAGTCTCAAAATGTATTGGAAGTGCCCGTTTCCAGCTCCCACAATACGCATAAAGTGTCCAATGAACAAATCCAACACCAAGCTTCTTCCCTGAATGACGATAATATCCAGCATCACTATCATTATACTTTGTTGTTTTTGAATTTTTATTGTTGTTACAGTTCGTTCTGACAAATTGACCATCAAAAATCATGATTCTAGGAATGATTATCCTAAGATCAATAGCTTCACGAACTAAGTTATGAAAATAATCCATGACTCGGGAAAGAGGGATACGATTCATAATATAACTGATATCATCCGCGGAGGGAAAGTAGTAAGAATCATGTAAAATCCCCTTCAAAGGATTATCACCAATAAAATATGACATTTTTTCTAAACCTGAATAATCTTTGAATCCAAGCGGCGACGAAGTAGTTCAAATGCGATAATATCATGAAGGAACATTCCTTTGAAATGAACTCCCTGTATCTCCAATTCATCTTGAATTTTATCAAAGTAACTAAGATCATTCATTTCAAAGATATGATTGAAATATCCTGAAAATTTTGGTAGCGTGTGGAGCATATCCCACTCTGACTGCGGAAGTATGCCTTTTGCATAATCATCATAAGTTGTTTGCCCAAGATTGCGAAATCGCATGAAGTACTTCCGTTTGGGAAGAATATGTGCAATATTTCCGTATATATAATGCTCTAATCGTGTTTGGGATTTAGAAACTATCAATGAAGGGGCTTTCCGGGCGTGACGCTTGAATGGAAACCATTTAAATTTTTTATATACATAGCGATATGTCTTTGGAATCCACATTTCAAGTATTTGAGTTGATTTCAGACCGATATAATCATGTAACTGCATTTGATATATTGAAGGCCGTCGTCGATATTTGAATATTAGAATAGCTGATGCACCCCAGATATTGAATATATTAGTGTAAGGAAAACAAGAATAAAATTGTTTTGGTTTTTATATTATCTAAAATCTTGAAATTGGGCATGATTTTATGCTCATCATCAGATCATTTAAGATCCACTAATTTGGCCTAGCAAACGGGAAATTTTGTGAATGCTAAAAAACGTGTCCACTTTTGCTCGACAAAATTAAATGTGGTATAAAATGGGGGATTCAAAGCCAATGGGTGATAAATTACTAAAAAAAGTGAAAATTACAAAAAGTACGATTCACTCAATTAAATACATCTGATTTCAATGAAAAGTTTCCCAGTTGGCTGTTAGAATATTGTAAATGTCCAAATTGGTGAAACAGAATTCATTGAAAATTATATTTTTTTTTAAGAATTTAGAGGAAGAACAAATAATGTATGATTTTAATGTAAAGTTAGCTAAATTGGCCGTAAATTATGCGGAAAATGTACAACCTGGCGAAGTAGTCTTAATTCAAGGCTCTGAAGTTGCGAATGATTTAATTCGAGAAATCTATATCGAAGTTTTAAAAGCAGGAGGTCATCCTGTGGTGGAATCATTGATCAAAAACCTATCCGTCGCAAAATATCGCCTTGGAAATGCTGAACAACTAAAATTTGTTGACCCAATTATGAAGATTGGGGTGGATGTAGTCGATCATTTTATTAGCATTCTTGCAGACAATAATGTGAAGAAGATGTCACTAATCCCGTCTGAAAAACAAACTAAGATTTTTGAAAATCCTGAATATATGGAAATGATGAATAAATTCCAAAAACGAGTTGCAAAGAAGGAACTTGGATGGGTTATTGTACCTTATCCTTGTGACAGTCTCGCCCAAGAAGCCAACATGGATTTAATATCCTACAAAGAATTTGTATATGGGGCATTACACTTAGATAATGATGATCCTGCAAGTACTTGGCAAAAAATTAAAGCTGAGCAAGATAGATTAGTTGAAATCTTGAATAAAGCCGAAAACATTCAAGTTTTAGGGGATGATACCGATTTAACACTTCGAGTTAAGGATCGCCCATGGGTGAACTGTTGTGGCAATAATAATTTGCCTGATGGTGAATTGTATACGAGTCCACTTGAAGATTCAATCAATGGACACATTCGTTTCACGTATCCGGGTATTTACCAGGGCAAGGAAATCAAAAACATTTATCTTGAATTCAAAGATGGAAAAGTAGTAAAAGGTACAGCAGAAAAAGGTCAAGATTTATTGGATTCGATTTTGAAGATAAAAAATGCAAATAAGATCGGTGAATTCGCCATCGGAACGAATTATGGAATTAAGAAATTCACTAAAAGTATGCTGTTTGATGAAAAAATGGGAGGTACTCTCCATATGGCATTAGGGAAAGGATTCCCTGACTCGAAAAGTGAAAATATTGAGTGTGCCATCCATTGGGATATTCTCAAAGACATGAAAAGTGAAAAATCCAAAGTAATTGTTGATGGAAAAGTTATTTATCAAGCCGGAAAATGGTTGATTTAATCTCACTTTTTTTTTTTAATGGATCAGAAAATTGCTATAAAGCATCTAAAATGTTGCTATATTTAAATTCTTGACTTTTCCTATAAATTTTCTGCAGAAATCAAAAAAAAGAAAAAAATTTCATTTTTCTATTGACTCAACATCTAGTTCTTTAATCTTTTTGTTTCCTAAGAATAATATATTTATTCCCGCACCGATCATTCCCCCCAGTGCTCCAATGATCATTCCAATAAGTATGATTACTACGATAAATAACCAGCCCATACCAGTTTGATTAAGTATGAGGACTCCCAATTGATCAAATAAGATATTGGTTTTATTCAGCAAAAGATAATAAATAATTGATGTGCTCCATGCAATGGGCATTCCAATCATTCCGCTCAAAGTTCCCTTTTTTTGATTAGAATTTAATATTCCCCCTAAGATTCCTGGAATGAAGGCTAATTGCCAGATGGGTATTAAGGTAAATAAAAATCCCGTAATACTGCTAGCTAAGATCCCTAAAGTAAACGAATGCTTTTTGACATTTGTAAAGTCTATACCCTTCAATTATTTCTCCTCCTTTTTCAATACTAAAATGGATTCAACATTACACCATTTTTCAAGAGTGTCAGGATCTTCGGCTTTGAAATACTGGTTATGAAATTCTCCTTGTAAAAATAGTGTCAATTGATCGGCATAATGTTCTGAACTCGAGATCGCCGATTCTCCTGATGGTATTACTGAGAGCGAATTATTCATATTAGAAAAATCCACAATTATACGCTCTGATGGGCCTCCACGCGAAGCGCCATATCGGACTTCCCAATTCACAAAATTTTGGGTATAGGATGGATTCACAGTTACTGATGTGCCGTTTCCTGGAAATGGGCCAACACCTAATCCAGGTAATCCTAGAAGATGATCAAAAGTTAATTGGTGAATATCACCCCATTTCCATGCTGAGATGTCGTCAGTTCCGTAATATTTTTCCAAAGCACTCAGAGATTTTTCAAGTCCATAGAGAATTGTACTATCCCGATTTTCTACAATCGATGTTGAAACATTATCAAACCACTTTGAATTTGGTTCTTCTTTTGTTAAGTATTCCAGAACTGCCCAAGATGGTGTACTGAAATCTCCTCGCAAATCCATATCATCATAAAATGTGGAATGTAAATAAGCATCATTCCAGATGTTAAATATTGTCGTTGCTGGGGATGAACCTAACATAATATAATCCCAGCTAACCAATTCATCATAAACATCCTGTTGCAACTTGGTTTTCTCAGTGACTGACGCTAAAGCATTAATTAAATACGGTGTGAAATTTCCGGCTCTAGGACTGTATAAATCCAATTGAATTTCCTTCATATCATTAATTGTGAATTCGTTTCCTGAAGCGAGGAGTGTGTTTAAACGTCGCGCTCGGTATCCTACAGAACCTCCCCCATTGATTGAGTCTACATTTGGAAAATCGGGTCCTGCAATTTGTTGATTGGCTGAGGTTAAATATCCTTGTTCTGGATTAATTGAAACTGGAAGATCATCGAAATCGACATAACCTATCCATTCTCCCTCCCCCTTTGATCCATTGTATGGCATTCTTCCATTTCCGATATGCCAATCTGGTAAATTGCTATCATTTCGAATTGGAACTTTAGCGTTGGGGCGCATCCCTATATTCCCATCTACATCACCAAAGGCAATGTTTAACGGAAGACATGCAAAAAACCGGGATGCTTCATCAAATTCATAAACGTCCTTCGCATGCATATATCCATAAAGAGCCAAATAATCATATGTAATGTTTTGGGAAACCCATTTGCAGGCAATAACACTATCTTTAAATAACTCAGGAACAGAAATCAAATTTGTGAAAACGGGTCCATGGACGGTCGCGTTAAATCGATATAAGACAGGTTCATTTCCTTTAACTGGAATTAATACTTCATGAACTTCATAAGGAATTGGTTCTCCTTTGTATTCATAATGGGTTTCATTAATCCCATTATAGTAATACCAATCTTGCATATCAAAAGCTGCGATGGTTTCACCCCATCCGAGATAATTGGTATGACCTGCAACGGGAAGAGGTACTCCCGGTAGAAACACTGCATAGATGTTTAGATCTGAATCTGTCTCAATCAAATGTGCCTCATGCCACATACCTGGTAGACTCCAACCAAGGTGCATATCATTACATAGTAAGGGAAAACTAGATTCTGTTTTATTGCCTGAAATGACCCAGTTATTGGATCCAATGATATATTCTGGATTTATTCTATCTGCTTCTTGAGGAAATTGCGAAATCCCTTTCAAAAATTCATTAGCAAATTCTTTAGAAAACCGGGATAATTTTGAATCTTGTGCATATGAAGATGCTGGTGTTGAATCACTTGATGGATTTGGGAGACTGGGAGGAACAGAAATACTATCAAACTCTCCATAGTTTGGAACGACAGGAATTTGATAAGGGGCTGGAAATCCAAACAATTCAGTATAATTTTCTTTACCTAATGTCATTACATCAGAATACCGCTGAAAATCGGAATAACCCCATGTAAAATATTCCGAAATATATTTTGCATATACAAGGGTATCGATTACATCCCACGGTGAAATTTCCGCATCTAAAAATTGATATTCAAAAGGTCGTGCATTGTCACTTGTTGAGATGTAAAGATTGACCCCTGCAACATATTTCTCCATAATGGTCCGAATATTTTGTATTTGAGGATCATTACTCGCCTTCATCTCAATGTAAGTCAAATTGGCCCAATAGGCTTCCATTTTAAGAATATTGAATTTATCTGTTTCCAATGCAGAAGGTCCCACCAATTCTGAAAGGGTTCCTCGTGAACTTCTCCGAATAAGATCCATTTGAATTATTCGATCTTGGGCATGACAGTAACCCAGAGCGAACATTAAATCTTCTTCGTTACTTCCATAGATGTGAGGAACTCCAAATTCATCACGATATATTTTAACTTCATCATTTAGGTTTTCATCATAAATTTCCTCATAAGATGCATAGTTATCAGGGACATCCCAAATCCCCGTACCTGGAAGAAGAAATTTTCCTAGGGGAGGAATCATACCAAATGGAATTGATAGCACCACCATCATACAAATGGATATAGCCAAAGCTCCAGATGATTTGAATATTACTTTTTTTTGATCTTGATTCATAAATCGCTCACATTTTTATTTTGCGTAACAATCTTATTTCATATTTGCCGATTGCGATAAAAAATATATTGCTTATTTTTAAAATGGTATCATTTTCCAGCTACTGAAAAAAATGTCATTTTTTTCAAGACCCAAATAGATTTAATTTTTCCAATGATTTACATAAATTTATGGATATCGCAATTATCAATACCAAACTGTTAACCTTCGAGGGGAGGGGTTTGGGAATAATTAATGATGGTGGTCTGGCAATTGAAAATGGCAAGATCACATTTGTAGGTAAAACAACGGATTTTCAATACCAAAGTGCTGATCATATCATTGATGGATCAAATCTTTTGACAATGCCAGGGTTAATTAATTCTCATATTCATACCAGTGAAACTTTGTTACGTGGGGCGGCCCAAGATTTGCCCGAAAGTGAATGGATGAATAAAGGATTTGGGCCGTTCAAGAAACATTTAGGTATTGAAGGGATGGTGGCAGGGGCCCAATTGGGCGTTCTTGAAGGAATCCGGTCAGGTACCACTACATTTGCGGAATATGAAACGCATGTTAGTTCTCTTGTTAACAATGTTTATTTGCCGTTTAAAACTCGAGTTGTGGCAATTGAAACCATAAATGAAATGGCTTCAGATAGAGTAAAGCTTAAACCGACGGATTTGTATGAACTAGATTCCGAGCTTGGAAAGGACCCTTTAAAACGGGCGGATGCTCTATTCAAAGATTTTCAAGATCATCCCCTTGTGACTTCCATGTATGGACCACAAGCGCTCGATATGGTTTCTGAAGAGACCCTAAAAATTGTTCAAGCCAAAGCCAAAGAAAAAAAATGCAAAATTCACATGCACATCGCTCAAGGAAATAGAGAACGCACCCAAATAGAAAAACGGTACGGAAAAGGGGCAACGACTATAAGCATTCTGAATGATCGGAATTTCTTGGATGAAAATCTGGTCGCCGCTCATATTCATGATACTACAATTGAGGAACGAGAGTTAATGGTTCAAAAAGATGTTAAAATGGTCGGATGTCCGTCTTCGATATCTTGTATTGATGGAATTCTTCCACCAATTGGTCATTATCTGAAGCTAGGTGGTACCGCAGCTATTGGTACAGATCAAGCCCCTGGTCCGGGCCATCACAATTTATTTTTAGAGCTAAAATTGGCCAGCATTGGAACCAAAATTATTTCAAAAGATCCTACCGCCTTGCCTCCATGGGAATCAATTAAGTTAGTGACAATTAATGGTGCCAAGGTTTTAGGATTGGATCAGAAGATAGGTTCTTTAAAAGTTGGAAAAAATGCTGATGTAATCACTTTAAACCTCAAAAAATTGAATTTAGTACCTGTTATTGACAATCCGTTCCACACTATTATTCCTAATCTTGTTTATTCGACGAATGGCTCTGAAGTTAATAATGTAATCATCAATGGGGATTTTATTATCAAAGATAATGAATTTCCTTCACTTAATGTTGAGGAAATCACAAGTGATGTGAGCAAAAAAGCCAGATTGATTTTTGAAGCTGCAACCGACGAGTGGAAAGAAGCAGATTCACAAATGGTCAAGTATTATAAAAAGGGATTTTTATAACTTAGGGGTTAAGTTACCAGAGTTTTTTGCAATTTACACTGTTTTTTCTCTCTATTTATTTCAAGCACCGTAGAATGATATAGAGTAAATAAAATATAAGGCGTCCGAAACGCAACATTATGTAAAATGAGTACCAGAAAACCGCTAGCACTCCGCCCATCCAATTTCCTTCCTCAATACTTAGGGATGCATCACCCACTCCAAGAGCGGTGCCCAACAAAACCAAACCCATTAACACTAGTTCAACCAAAAATACATATGTAATGAAACCACAAATTAAACCTATGATTAATTGAATGATAAAGAAATAAAGAATTGTTATATTTGTTCCTGATGATTGATTATAGCGCGTTTTTACGATGGAATTGAGCCAAATTCCCCCATTGACGGAAAGAAAAACACTACCAATAATGATCACCATTTTATTTATGGGAGCGAGTTCGAATTCTGGAATAAATGAAAAGAGTAATCGACCAATTAATTCTCCAAGCGCCCAATTAAATGCAAGATATCCACATAGACTTGTGCCATTACTTCCTTTGGCACAATAAATATGGCAGCATAACAAAGAAAAAACTGCTATCCCAATATAAAGAGGAATTAAATTCGAATTTAAAGTAAGTATGGCTGAATTGAGACGCCATAAGGTTGTGGCAGAGCATAATAGAGACCCCAAAGTCATAATCCCTAAAGATTTTTCATAAAACTCTTTCCCAAGATTTTTTCCTGATTCATCTGCTCTTCCAATATATGGAATTTCATATGATTTCTTTTCATCTTCACTATCTTTTTGAAAAAACCCTCCCGCCATGATATAATTGATCGATTTTATCCATTTAAGCGTTATAAAAAAACTCACCGCTGATTAGATCTTTTTTAAGAAAAGAAGGTGATTTTTGGAAGAAAAATTGAGAGATTAGAAAGAAATGAGTCTGCAATAAAAAAAGGTGTAATAATTGGCGATCATGTCATTAAGGTTGGTAAAGGGATTTATTTTTGAGAATAAGTTCAATATTCGATGGAAGTTATACTATCTCTGATTTCCACGATTTTGAAAAGAATGTTTGGATATAGTAAAATTTATATAAATTTATGTTCTATATAGAACTATCTTATATAAGAAAATTTTCAATTTATTGATGGTGATATTATGAATTTTGAAGAAGAAAGAGAGAAAGTAATAAAACTTGGACTACAGCTAATTAAAGAATCTCAGTTTGCCTTTTTAACTACGCTGGATGAAAATGGTTTGCCACATACGCGTTCTATGTTCAATTTAAGGGGAAAATCTTTTTTTCCCACAATTCAACCTACTTTAGAACCTTATCAAGATGGTTTTTCCATCTTCTTTTCTACCAATCAGTCTTCCAGTAAATATCAGCAAGTTCTAAAAGATCCTACTGCTTGCGTGTTAATTACCCGGACTGAAGAATTTTTAGGCTTATCTTTGAATGGAAAACTAAAAATTGTTGAAGATATGGAGTTTAAAAAGGGTTTATGGGTTGAAGGTTCAGAACAATACTATTCACTTGGTGTAAATGATCCCGATTACATAATAATGCAATTTATTCCTTCCTCCCTAGAATGGTGGGGTTCTGGGATAAAAAGTAAATTTAACTTGTGATGATAATTATGAATGAGACCTTAAAAACAATCCATAATCTGCGTTCTATCCGTTCCTTCTCGGATCGAGACATCAGCCCAGATATATTAGAATCAATTATTGATGCTAGTCTTCGAGCCGCTTCTTCTTCAGCGAGACAGCCCTATTCCATTATTGTGATAGAAGACCATGATTTGCTAACAAAATTTTTCTATGGAGGAAATAAAGCGTTGGTTTATTGTATTGATCTCAATCGTATTGCTGCCTTTGCAAAATATGTAGGTAAAGATTGGTATGCTGGGGATATTGTAGATTTTGTCACCTGCTCTACTGATACGGTTTTAGCCGCCCAAACAGCAGTTCTGGCAGGAAAGTCATTAGGTGTTGATTCCTTAATAACTAATGTGCTCCATCGCACTGGCTTAGAAAAAGTGTATGAGATACTTAATTTACCCGATCATAACGTGTTTCCATTGATAACGTTATCATTTGGCTATGCCAAATCTGAACCTCCATTTCAAAAAGGGCGAGCCCGAACGGGAATTGTTCATTATGGCAGATATCAAGAAATGACTCCTGAAGAAATTAAAGGGCAGGTCGATTTTTACAGTCGAGATGAAAACCATATGATGTTATTTGTTAGTGAAGAAAAATTGCATGAGAAAGGGTTTAAGAACTATTTCGAATGGTTTTTTACCGAATGGTGGGATGGGAAAAGCTCTTTTAACCAGGATTTCTACTCCATTTTGACGAAAATGGGGTTCTTAAAAAATAATCATTAATGTAACTATATATGAGAACTTGTCAACTTGAAAAAATAACTATTCATTATGAAATAGTGGGGGATGGAATTCCAATCTTGGCACTCCATGGTTGGATGCCAGACCATGAATTAATGACATCTTGTTTGGAACCTTTTTTTCAACGAAATTCTGGTTATAAACGAATATATCCTGATTTACCCGGATGTGGACTTACTAAGGGAGAACCTTGGATCAACAGAAGCGATGATTTTCTTGAGATCATGTTACAATTTATTGATAAGGTAATAGGAAAGACTTCATTTATTTTAATCGGTGAATCTTATGGAGGATATTTAGCCCGTGGGATATTGCTAAAGAAATTTTCTCAAATACTAGGGCTTGGTACAATTTGTTCAGTGGGAGAAATAATACAATCAAAACGAAATACTCCAGAATTCAATGCTGTACTAAGGGATGAAGTTTATTATCATTCTTTGGATCCCTCCCAACAGAAGGAACTTGATGGTTTTTTAATTGTTCAAATTAAAGAAATTGTGGATCGATTTGCGAAAGAAATCGCACCTGGATTAAAACGAGCAGATGAAGAGTTCCTCGCCAATATCCAAGATACAGGAAATTATAATTTTACATTTGATGTTGATGAAAAACTTCCTATCTATTCTGGCCCCTCCTTATTTCTTTTAGGTAGACAAGATAATATTGTAGGCTTCCAAGATCATTTTAAATTGCTCTCAAAATTCCCACGGGCATCTTATGTTGTCTTAGATGCTGCAGGACATAATCTCCAACAAGAACAAGAAAAACTTTTGCATGCACATCTTCGTGAATGGTTAGATCGGATTGATTATGCGATCACTGGGGAAGTAACTTCACAATCGATTGTTTAGAAGGAAAAAATATTTCCCCAAAGAATCAAACAGTTTCTCTATCAAAAATCCTCGAAGTTCATTTTTTCCATCATTATGAATTAAAATTTGTAAGCAGTAAAAGAAATTATATAAGGTGAAGGCAATTTGATCTTTGCATGCAAGAATTACTGATTTATCTTTATGACACATGTTGTCTTTCGGAAGTGTCCATTATTGGATGGTTTCTTAATCATGGCGAACAAGTGAAAGTGCGTTCCTTTGCCCTTCAGAAAACTGAAATTGTTACTTTAGAAGGATGGCATATCACATCGGATTATTCTATCGATGATATAGATATGAATCAAGATTATCTGGGACTAATTTTTCCCGGTGGTGTTGATATCTTCTTGGATCCAAAGCTCAAAGATCTGATTTTAAACTTTGATGCACAAAAGAAACTAATTGGGGCAATATGTGCTGGACCAACCCACCTTGCTCTAGCGGGTTTGTTATCAAAATACAAATATACTACTTCCCTTAATCCAGAACATTTTAAAGAAAATAAAATTGAAGATCCGTTTCCATGGGACAACTTCCAATCAACCCGAGCTTTTCAAGATTCTCACATAATCACATCTACTGGGGTTGCTTTGATGGAATTTACTGATTTGGTTTTTAATTATTTGGCTATATTTGATGATGTCAAGGAGCGAAAAGAATTTCAAGGGATGTTTACTCCAAATTGGAACTACTCCTTCTAAGAGATTATTTTTTATTCTTTTTTCTTGCTTGATATTTTTTATTAAAGGAATAACCACATCTCTCCATCCAAGCTAAATATTGGGGATTTTTTCGGTAATCTGCATATCGCCCTTCAGGGGGTTCTTCCTTGTACTTGGTGTTAATAGGCCAGAAACTCAAACTAAGGGTTACTAAGAATATTAAAATTCCGAAAATTGACCAGAAGGAGCTCTCAATAAAAATAGTGTGTAAACTCAAAAAAAAAATACCTAGGATCGTTTCAAAAATACTAATTTTGAACATAATTGTTTGTCTCCATCTTGGAACCCAATACCCTCCGTGATATCCATCAGTTTTTGAACTAAATAAGTTAACAAATGGGGAAAACTGATTACTTTTCCATGGTATTTTTCTCCACATTAGTCCATCTCCGCAGCAAGCACTGTCTGCTATTAAATGGGATAATATCCCGACTACAAGGAATAAAAAAAACTCACTTTGCCAATTCAGAATCCAACTAATTATAGCCATTAAAAATATTGGAATGTACGAGATTGGCCAATGTGTCCAATATTCGAGGTGATGTTGAAAATTCATATCATTTGGATCTTTTTTTTGTAATAAATGGAATAGTGCATCAATATCTGGAAAATTCCCCCAAATTATTATGAGCGTTCCCCAGTAAGTAGGAGGTAATGATGAAAAAATAATTAGATGCGTTAGTTGGTAAAGCCAAAATGCATGGGCTGCATGAGCATTTTGATCCATCATCTTTTTTCTTCTTATGTTCGCTTCTATTTAATTTTTGTATTTCGGGTAAACCCATAAGCGACAATTACCAAACCGCAGGCAAGAACCACAAAGAATATTATATCCATTAAAATTCCTTCTGATTCAAGTTGGGCCGCTAAAGAAATAAGAAGAGCTATTAAGTTGATACTTAACCCTACCATAAAGATTAGCATTTTTTTTCGATTCTCACCTTTGGTCTCTTTAATCCCATACTTATAAAGACTGATAATCGAACTAATTAGCAATCCAAACGAAGACAATATTAGAAATATTAATGGTGGGAGAGCCATACTTGTATTGACTGGATCTATTGATAAAATCTCTAAATGTGCAAATATCGTCCAAATTGACCATAATCCTGCTGGAATTATAAATGGAAGAATGTGGTTTTTATTATTGATCCATCCACTTGAGTGAACCATTACTTGCATTGTAAAGAATAGAAAAAGCATGCCATAAAGTAGGCAATTAATTCCAACCCGAAAAAGAATATGTATGACTATCTCTGTTTTAATGATTCCATAAGTAAGTAGTGAAAGTATATATGTTCCGAATAAAAAGAAAGTTACAAACATTAACTGATTTCCAATATATTTTGAATTTTTTCTGAGAACAACTATAGCACTGAGGTAGGATGCCACAATAGCAATTCCCTCAAAAACGAACTCTAACCATTCTAACATGTTATAAATTTTATTTTTGGTCTATAATAATTTGCTTAATAAAAAAAAGTATGTTAAAAGAAAACCATCTCTCGGAATAATTCCTCCCAACTGCGGAACAAATAACTGATCGTTAAGTATGAATGAGCTATCTTCGTTCTACATCAATTTAGATGGAAAAAAGATGTGAAAACAAGATCCTTTGTTAATTTCTGATTCCACTCGAATATCTCCATCATAATTTTCAACAATTTGCTTACACAAAGCAAGACCAATTCCATTTCCTTCATTTTTAGTGGAAAAGTAGAGATTAAAGATTCTTGAGAGATTTGATGCAGGGATGCCTTCTCCAGTATCTCTTATTGAAAAGGAAACATATTTTCCAGGTAGTAAATTCCATTTATTCAAAGGTAATAAGGAAATATTTTTTGCAGTGAAAATAATTTTCTTATCTTGGGGTTTTGCTTGTATTGCATTGATGGTAATATTTTGAAATACTCTTGCAATTTGTGCCAAATTGACTTTGATTGGTTCCAATAATTCATCAATATCAAAAACTGGGCTGATATCTGTTCCACTAAGGGAGAATTTTGCAATTTTCCTGAAAATTTCTCCAACTGGAACGGGATTCTTTATTATATCTCCCGTTTTAGCAAAATTTAGAAGCTGCGATGTTAAGTTTGTTGCTTGCTCTATTCCCAGTTCTGCATCTTTTAGCAAGTTCTGTTGGTCTACAGTTAAATTTAAATTTTCTTCTAGTTGAATTAATGATACATTGCCTGAAATAGTTGTGAGAGTATTATTAAGATCGTGAGCAATTCCTCCAGCTAAATGGGATAATATGTTATTCTTGCTTTGGTTTAATAATGCGGTTTTCTTCTTAAATTGATTGTTTGGTTCTAAACATTTTGTAGTATGTTTCTCGTCAAATGTCGCAATACCGTAATATTGATTTTCGAATACAACCCATGTCAGGTTAAAGGTCAAATCAATATAGTTTTGCTCTCCTGTAAGAAATATTGAATGATTTTTTTGTGTTAATTCTTCAACGATATTTTTTTTTTGGAAAATTTTTGGTTTCAATTCATTTTCAATCCACGCTAAAGATGAAACGCCATCATGTTGATAATTTATGGTTAAATCTGCCAAACGAGTACCGATCAATTGTTCCTTTGGATAATTGAGCAATTTTTCAAAAGGTTGATTTGTATCTAGAATCACACATTTACTATTCATAATGCATCCAGGTATTCCCAGTAATTCAAAGAAACATGTTGAAATAGGTGAGAATTTGTCGAATCCATGAATTGAAATCTCAGCGCTGATCGGTTTTTTTTTTTCCACATTAATTTGCATTTTTTTTCCCCCAAATTGAAAAAAAAGCTTAGAGATTGGTTATTTCCTCAAACAAGTGTCTAGTTGTTGATTCTAATTGGAGTGTATTTGAATTTACTTTTTCAATTTCAGAACTTATTTCTATAGCTGAAGTTGAAAATTCTTGAGCAGTTCCAGATGTTTGTTGAACTACTGCATTAATTTGTGTGAAGTTATTAGCGATTACATCAATAAATTGATCTGTCGTAAAAATTTTTTGAGCAGTTTGGTTCACACTTTCATCGATTTTGTCTATACTTTTAAATAAGCTAATAAATTCTTGATTTGCTTTGGATAGTGACTGTTCTCCCGTTAATATAGAATCGAGTGTGGCTTCTGAACTTAATGCTGCATTTTCAACTTCTTCCTGAATATCCAATATTAATTGATTGATTTGCTCTCCTGCATCCTTTGAATCTTCCGCTAGCTTTCTGACTTGTTCTGCAACAACTGCAAATCCTTTTCCTGCATCACCTGCCCTAGCTGCCTCTATAGCTGCATTCAACGCTAATAAATTCGTTTCATTTGCAATTGATGTAATTACTTCAACTATCTTGGTTATTCCTTGACTTTTATCTAAGAGGTTTGCAAGGATTGCAGATAATGTTTGAGAATTTTCATTTATTGTGTTGATTTTCGATGAAACCGTTTTAATTTGCTCATTACTCTGCTCTGCGAGTAATTTTGTTTCCATTGTTATGGCTGCAACTTCTTGGTTAACAGAAACCACTTCTTCACTTAAATTCTTCACATTTGTGATGGCTGTTCCTATTTCTCCCATTGTGGATGATTGAGTGCTTGCACCTTTAGCTAAATCTTCTGAATTGATTGATAGTGTGTTTAAAGATGAATATAATTGATCAGTAGATGCAGACATATGTTGAGCCATTGATGATACTTCTTCAGCAACTTTTTGTATAGAGTTTGTCATAGTTCTGTTTTTTCTTTCATCAATAATCGTAGCTAAGTACCCCAATTTTTGTCCATCTTTGGAAATTAATGGATTTATGTAAATTTTTGCGAATAAATTGGGATTTCCTGAGTAATTGTTTAAAGTGCATGAAATTCCATCAACTTTTTTATAACGGTTTAAATCTGAAATAACTTTCTTCCCATCGTCCATATTCGCAAATAATTTTGATAATGGGTGGTTTAAGTAATAGCTTGAATTGAAACCGGTTATGCTTTTTAAATTTGTCCCAACCTGAATAATTTGATAATCCGAAGAAAGGCTTATTAGGGGGGATGATGAATTATTGACAAGTAATCGATTATATTCTAATTCCGAATTGATTCGGGTGATCATTTTATTAAGACTTTGTGAAAGGATTAGTAATTCTCCTTTTGCAGTTATTTCTTGCGTTGATTCTGAAGAGCTTTCTCCATCTGCAATTTTTTGCGCCATTTGAGTGAGTGTATTTACTGGTTTAGCAATATTGTTGGAAATTGCATATATTATTAATCCCAAACTTAATGGTATCAATACTCCATTGCCAATTACTAAGGGAAGTAAGATATCTCCTGTAGAATACGTGCCAATAAAATAAGTTATGGTCATGGCTATTGCAAAGACTAAGAATGCTGGGATTACAAAGTTAAGGAGCATCTGTACTCTAATATTTTGTAATTTTTTAATTAGTTGTGCTGATTTCATAAGTAATACCTTTTATTTGATGGTATAGGGATTGATTTGTTCTATGAAGATTATTAAGAAAGTGATCAATTGCTTTTACCGCTTCACTTAGACTTGGAAAAGTATCTTGTTTTAAATTTTTGTCTTGAATTTCAAGATAAATTTCATTGTGTTTATATTTTGCCGCAGTGTGGGCAAGATTTTCTAAGGATTCATCAAACGAAATGTATTGATGAGGTTTGGAAGAATAAAAAAGGGATTCACCATGAAGTTGAATATTATCTTTTGATTGATTCATGCTCATTATTTGCAATTCCTTGAATTATTTGATGTAAACACTCTTAATTTGGAAATTTTTTGTTTTCAAAAGATCAAAAGTGTTTATTAAAAAACATATTCACTTAGTTTTAAATTTATCGAATTGTAAATATGTAAATATGTTAGAATGTTTAACCAAAACAATCTTCGAAAAAAAAGAAGTTAAATTCTTAAAAAATGTGTCGAGAATTAAACCTTCTTTAAAACTTTTATTTCAAAAGAATAGGAATTATTATCATTATTATCAAAAATCGTTCATCTTTTTAGCTTTAATTCGATAATTGATGTAATGGCTGTATTAAAAACAAAGGCGAATGATAAAAATGTTCAAGCTTTTTTGGATACTATTCAAAACCCTCAAAAAAAACAAGATAGCCTTGTAATTATGCAAATACTGCAAGAAAAATCTGGAAATGAACCCATAATGTGGGGGAATTCCATTATTGGTTATGGTAAATATCATTATAAATATAAAACTGGACGGGAAGGGGATTGGATGCGCATAGCTTTCTCACCCCGAAAGCAAAATTTAACATTGTACATTATGGACGGTTTTGAAACACATAAAGAGCTTTTAAATAAGCTGGGAAAGTTCAAAATTGGAAAATCGTGTCTTTATATTAAGAAACTTGCTGATATCGACAATAAAATACTCTCCCAATTAGTCGAACAATCTCTTCATAATATGAATACCAGATATCCGGAATGATTGTTGAAATATAAAATGAATGCGTAAGAATTTTCAATAATACATTTATATGAATGCTCTGAGAAATGCTACTAAGAAAAGTTTATCCAATAAGTTATAAATCATCTGTTAGTGCTCTTAAAACTCTACTTCTATTGGTGATATAGAACTCCAAGAAAAATATTGAAGTTATTCCTTTGCTTTAATCAGATATGGAAAAATTATTCTCCTTATTTGGGGATCATTCATAGCTGTTAAATTCAGATCTATTCTTTCCAAATCCCTAATATTAGATAATTTCAAAAAAGGATTTTGAAGAAATTAATCCTTACTTAAAAAAAGTGATAAGTACCTTAAATTGAAGGCGATTTCTTAATTGATTATTGTTTTTTCATGAAATCTCTTAATTCATTTTCCAAAATTGCCATAAATTTGGGAACTGATGTCATTAGGGTTGCTAACTGAGATGTAATGGAATAAACTCTATTAAATCCTTCAAGGTCTTTCATATTTTCCTTATTTTTTTCTAGTTCATCTAAAATCATCTTCAGTTCATCGGATACACCTTCTATCATTTTGCCAGAGCTCAAAATGTAGGCGGGGGAACCATAAGGTAATTTTTCCATTTTATAAATATGTTTATGGGTCCCTGGAATGAGTTCTTTTACAATTACTTTCATATCTATTAGCTGTCGAACTGTTTTTGAGATAGTTCCGGCTGAATATTTAGTCAATTTTTGCAAATCTTGTTGTGTTAGTTCCTTACGGGTATAAAAAGTGGACATAACCTTCGATACTATAGGATCCCGACCGCTGACATTGACCATCCCATCTTCAAGAAAATCCAATAGATCTTTTTCAATTTGGACAATTTCTGGATCAAATCCATGGGGATCTTGCTCAATCTTATTTGAGTTCATTGGTATTCACTTTTTTCTCAGGAGGAGAAATAGATGTTTGATATTTTCGTATAATATGGTCGTATGCAGGTAAAATTATTTTCATTTTTTGAATGAAATCTTGTATGTTTTTATATCCCTTTTTATCTTTCATATCTTTTTGATTTAATTGAGTTTCTACTTCTTTCAATTTATCGGAAATAGATGAGAAATAACTCCCAATATTCGCAGTTGATCCCCCGAGTATTGATTGGAGAGTTCCTTTTAATTGATAAACAAATTGATGAGATTCAGAATCATATTGTTTTTGAAGAACGTTGTCGTTTACTAATTTGTTTAGAGAGGTAGAAATTGTACCTCGAGAAAAATGAGTAATTTTTTGCAATTTTTTTTGAGTGATGTTTTCCCGAACATACGCATACGCAGCAATGATCGAAAATTTTGATGATCGACCTTTTTGATAGCTCAGTTTGGTGATGATTTCTATCAGCTTACTTTCTATATCTCTAAAAATAAGCTCCTTTTTTTCTGTCATGCCTATAAAGAATATAAAATACCACAATTTAAGTGTTTTCAATATTCGTGAAATTTGAATAGTATTAAATATTAATATTATCTAATATATTTTGAAGATTTCAATTTTCACGAATATTGAATTTGGAGTTGGGTGAAAACATATGAGTATAATTGACTGTAAAAATCTCTCAAAATTTTATGGAAAGCAGCGAGGAATCGAAAATTTAAACCTGGAAGTAAAAAAAGGGGAAATATTTGGATTCTTAGGTCCTAATGGTGCAGGAAAAACAACCACGATTCGAGTTTTACTCGGGTTTTTGCATAAAACTTCGGGGGATGGGTCTGTTCTAGGATTAGATATCACAAAAGAATCTATTGAGATCCGAAAAAAAATTGCCTATCTTCCCGGGGAATTAGGTTTGTATACTGAAATGACAGGACGTCAAAATCTTAAGTATCTATTATCATTGTATGATGTGGATGTGGAATGGGAAACCATTGAAAAACTGGCTAAAAGACTAAATTTTGATATGGATAAAAAAGTGAGGGATTTGAGTAAAGGAAATAAACAAAAGATAGGAAATATCTTGGTTTTAGCCCCCGATGTTGAACTGTATATTCTTGATGAACCCACGAGTGGTTTAGATCCCTTAATGCAAATAGAATTTTACAAAATCCTTCATGAACGTCAGCAAGAAACTGGAGCCACGGTATTCTTATCATCTCACCTTCTCCCAGAAGTTGAAAAAGTTGCCGATCGTGTTGGCATTATTCGAGATGGGAGGCTTGTAGAAGTTGCATCTATTTCAGAATTAAAAAAACTCGCTCTGAAACGAATTGAATTATATTCCAATTCCCCAGAAATCATTGCAGATAAATTACCTGTAGAATTTGTGCGATCTTTAAGCATTAAAGATTCTCATTTGAGTTTTGTATGCTCAACTGCAAACTTGCCTATCATACTTCAAAATCTTTCCAATGCTTCGTTTGACGATTTAAACATCACAAGCCCTGCATTAGAAGATATTTTCATGAAATATTACATGAAAGATCAAGAATTAGGAAAGGAGGCCTAATTAATGGAAATTCTTAGTGTCTTAAAATTTGAAATTCATAGAAATATCAAGTCTATTCTAATATTTGCGGGCGTTATTGGGGGATTCATATTGTTGATGAGTTCAATCTTTGAACCTGCATTTTTCGCTGAATATAATGATATCATGTCAACAATCTCTCCTGAAGTTCTTGAATTGATCGGGGGTATTGTAGATATGTCTACGTTTGAAGGCTTTTTCAACCTTTATATCTTTGAATTTGCTTGGATGTGGTATGGGCTCTACATTATTTTAATTGTGGCTCAAGATATCCCAGAAGAACTTGAAAAGAAAACCATTGATTTAGTCCTTTCAAAACCTGTGAAAAGATGGGAATTTGTGGTGGGAAAGCAATTGCGCCATCTCATGACAATTCTGACTGTGTTAGTGTTCTCGGTAGTATTTACTTTATTCGCAATTCTCATAAATCCAAATATAATTGTTGCAGAAGTCGATATAGGAGGATTCATTGTATGTTTTGTGTGGTTAGGGGTGCTTCTATTTGCAATTGAAAGCACGGTTGTTCTAATTTCAACCATCTTTGATAGAAAAAAATCAACAGCAGTAGGATTTGCAATAGTTATGGGATTATGGTTTCTCTCGGCATATTCTGGAAGTATTCCCGTTGACAATATTGAATATCTAAGCTTCTTTACCTATTTTGACTCCAGATCTGTTCTAATCGATCAAGATTTTACTGGGACGCTTGGAAATATTTTAATATTATTTGGATATTCATTAATCTTAAGTTTGCTCGCGAATATCTACTTCACCAAGCGTGATATCCCTGTTTAAACCAAAAAATTCCTTTTTTTCATTTTCATGTTATCTGGATGTTTTCTAGATCTTTTTAGGATTTTATATAGTCAAATTTCAAAATATACTAGGATAAATGATGGAATCTAAAACAAGAGAATTTAGTCCCAAAAATATAATGAAAGGTTCTCAATCTTTATATTATGGATCTCCACTTTCAATTCGAATTTCCAGGCTTAAAGCGATACAAAAACTTCCTATTGGTGCAATGAAAGGGCGTAAATTTCCGAATTGTAGACTTTGTTCGCAATTATCAGAAGATGGGTGTTGTAAATGTTCTGCTGGTTGTGTTCTTCTCCTTAATAATTAAAATTAAAAAATCAAATTTCAAAAGATAATTGTGTACCAACAGGGCATGATGAAACTCTTTCTGATCCGAATTTTTCTTTGAATTTTGTTTGTGCATTGGTTCCGGTGCAGTGATTGAGATAAAAATGTTCAATTTGATATTTATTTTCTATTTTTTGCATAATCGCGTCGATATCTTCAGGTGAAGATGTAAATAAATGTGTTCCTCCAATTATGGTTGAGATTTTTTTTCCAGATGCTTTAAATTGATCATGAACATGTTCAATTGTATTGAGTAATCCTGCATGCATACAACCCCCAATTATTATCAATCCCTCCTTCGCTTCTAATATCAAGGATAGATCATCTAACAACGGATCTCGCTTCCAAGTGTTGTTTATTTTATGTATCAATCCTTTTTTTGTACCATCCTTCTCTTTACGCTTCAAAATTTCTCCTGTTGTCCATAATTTATCATGGATTTCCACTGGATCAGTGTTTAAATGTACTTGATATTTATTTGGATCGATTTGATCCATGTTTGGATATGTCATGTTGAGTTGAATAGGTCCCAAAATTTTCTGTTTCTTTGGTTCAGTCATACTAGGATGCCCATAAATGGATAAAGGTTTTGTTATTGTTCTGTTCTTAAGAAAGAGGGGTAAACTTCCTGTATGGTCTCGATGTCCATGGGAAAAAACGACCGAAGAAATTTCATTGGGAGAATGGCCCAAGTGGGTTAAGTTTTGCAAGAATATTTTCCCTTTCCAGCCAAGATCAAATAGGATCTTATCATCAGGATATTCAATAAGAAAGGAATTTCCCCATGCTCCCTTTAAGTGCAATTCCTTTTGCCCCTTATTTGTATAAACATTGGTTATCTTAACTTGCATAAATAGACGTACGTTTTTTCTCCTTAAATTTTCATCCCCAAATTTTTTTTTATATCGATGGATAATATCAGGGGGGAGTGATGAGTGAAGATTTAGTTGATAGAAAAGAAATATTGAAAAAATTCAGAAAAAATTGGAATCGAATATTGATTTTCTTGTAAAAAAGCATCCTTGATAATCCAACCATCTCTTTTTTTTAATTTCTATTGTTTTGGAAAAAAAATCCCCGAATTCTTCTAACAGAGTTTGTAGTGGGATAGAAAAGGAATTTCTAATTATGATAATAGATTTCATTTGAAGCGAGAAGAAGAAATATTTAATCATTTCCTCGATTGTTTCCTCTAATAAATTTTCTTTCACATCGAAAATAGTTTCATTAAAGCTCATGGTTATCTGTTGTTTTATCGCATTATTATGTATCTCATCATAATGAAGTGAAAATGCCCTATTAATTCCTTGATTAAATAGATTCTTTTTTTTATTTTTTAGCAATTTTGAAGTCGTTAATAAATCAAAAGATTGCGTTATTTCTTTTAACTTTACATTGCCTCCATTGTCTAAAGATTCATTCTTTTGTATAAGCATGAAGATATTCTCCTATTTAACCAAAGGTGATAACAGATTCCTAAAATAATTAAGGAAACATCGAAATTTAAACTTTAGCATTTTATTCGAAATGAGATATTCTTGATTTTATTTACGATAAATCTTATAAAACTCTAAATATTTCTTTAAATTGAGAATAAGAAAATTATGACAGCATTAATCAAAAGGTAATTAAATTTATAAACTTAAAACACATTAATTTAATTGTATGCTTATATAAAATTGTATTTACTTTCCAAATAAAATGTACAAATAAAAAAACTGATTATTATGATTGAGGAAATCCATTATTTCCATGAAAAAATTAGAAAATATGAAAAAGAACTCATCGATTTCTATGTTGATATTAATTATTCCTATGGAAGGGCTAAAAAATGTGTCGAGATTTATGCCTATTTCATGATACATAAGCGATTGAATCAACCTGTTCTAAAAAAACTAACTGGTTTTTCTAGAAGTACAATTTCAGCGATTCTTTTCGAGTTACTGGATTTGAAAGTTATAAAAACTGATGGTATTCATGATAAAATAAAAGAATATATCATTAATTATGACTATGGGCGGTTAATATTAGGAAATCAAGATCCACGAGTAAAAAATATCTCGTTTATGAAAAAATTCTTTAATGACGCTATCAACCAGAAAGAGAATCTATCTAATTCATTTGAAAAATCTCATTGGGTCAAGCGAATCAAAGATATTGAGTTTATTCATTGGTATTATTTTGAGGAATTACACAAACAAAACAAAAAGTGGGATTTTATTCAAATTAATCTCTCACCACTTGTAGAAGAGTATGAATTTTCTCCGGAATTTGTGTCCATCGAAGCTGAATTTCATCAACAATTGATCGACATAGATTATTTTCAAGAAAATGATGAAAAAATGACTTGGTTGAATTGTTATTTCTTAACTCGTGAATGTTTGAGTTTAGCACAACTTGAACAATTGACTCAATATGATCGAAGAACTATTCTGAGACGCTTGGATGAATTGATTGATGTTGGGCTTATAACTTATGATCTTCATACAAAAGCTTATCGGATGCATTCGGTAACTCATAGTTTTGGAAAAACAGAGCGTAATTTGTTAAAAAAACTTGAACAATACAAGACCAAATTTTCTCAATATTTTAATGATTTTTCTCAGAAAACTTCGGAATTGAATGTCTATCATGGATATCATTATATTGTTGTCCAGCTAATGCATATACTTAACGATATTGAAAAACGTACTAAATATTACTCCGCAATACCGTTGATTATGGATGAAAGCCTTATTTAAAATAACTAAGCAATTTTTTTCCAGAAATTATGGAAAGAGTATGTCCATAAGTTAATTTTCCTTGCTCCCACCCGCAAAAACTAAATTGTTTTTCAATCAATTGTACAATTCTATTTTGATTTGATATCGGCTAAATAGAAAACCAATAGCATTGATAACTCTATAAATCCCATTCCTTCTTTTGATAGAGAATAGTTCACCGTAGGGGGGCGGGTATCTTGTAATTCTCGCGTGATTAATTTATATTCTTGCAATTGTTTCAGACAATCAGAGAGTGTCCGGGAAGATAAATCATTTAAATGTCGGCGGAGATCATTAAAAGTTAACATTGAATGAAGTCTCAATTGATACAGGATATCGACATTCCATTTTCGGGATATAAAGCGAAAAATATTCAAAAACCATTGTACTTCCAATTCTTGACGCTCATCCGTATGATCTTTTGTTAAAGTATGCTTTTCAATGAGGGTTCGAATTGTTTTTTGGGAATCCATAATGATTTTTTCAATTGGTTCCCATTCAGTTTTATCAAATATCATATAAGAGATTTGGGTATTCATTACCTTAATATTTTGTAATTTAATCTAGTGTAAAAAAAAACACTAAGTTCTAATCTTCTCACTGGTGTGCTTAAATATCTGCTTTTATGTAATAATGATATGGCAACATATCATTCAAACCAAAATAACTACTGGTATCAATATATTCGACATGAAGATCCAAAAAAAATCGAAGCTGCACTTCATGAAGAATTTATTTCCACAAAACACGACAAAATCCATTTGGATATATTCGGTCATGATTTGGGAAATAATTCCAAAGGGAATGTTATAATGATCCATGGAACATCTGTTTACAGTCGGTTTTATGCGGAATTTGCATATTTACTCAAAAGTAATGGATTTCGAGTATTTGTACCTGATCTACCGGGCCATGGTCAAAGTTCAGGAATTCGTGGACATTTTACTATGAAAAAAATTACGGATTCCATAGAATTCATTACAGCTCATATTAAGGAGAGATATCCTGGGAAAATTGCGATTATGGGTTCAAGTTTGGGTGGCATTTCCTCCCTCTATGCCGTTGCTGCAAATTCCAAAATTGATCTTGCTATCTGTCACAATGCAGCTATTTTTAATGAAGGTCATCACAAAGAGATCATAAAAATTGGTGCATTTTTACGTCTGATAGTTCCCTTAGTGCCCTTCTTCGCCAAAATTTTCCCGAAATTAAAAATGTCTGTGTTTAAGTACCTACCTAAGAAGTCACTTGTAAGTACAGAGTATGGATCCAAGTTATTTGATAATTTAATTCAAGATCCACTCATAGCATCGAAATATACTCTCATTAGTCTCAAGACTCAAATAGTTGAAGCTCCAAAATGTCCTCCAGAAGAAATTCAAATTCCAATAATGTTCATAAATGGTGAGAACGACAAACTGTTCAGCGTAACTTTTCTGAAAGCTTTATTTCAGCGACTCCCTAATCAAGAAAACGAATTTCAAGTAATAGAAGGTGCAGATCATCTCATCTTTCAAGAAAATACTACTGAAGTTGTATCTCGGGTCATTCCATTTCTGTCAAAGCATCTTTGATTTTTTTTCACATATTGAATGAGGGAGTAAAATGGTAAATTTATTGTGGAAATTGATGGCAAAGAGGTATGATAGGCAATTTAAATCACTATACAAATCTATTATTCCTCTTATCACTGGTTCGGTATCCTATGAAGATAACGTGATTGAACTTGGATGTGGATCTGGGTTAATTAGTATCCCTGTTCTGTCCATTGTTAAAAAATTCATTGGGATTGATTTGGATGAAAAGATGATTAAAGTTGCAAATCGAAAGTTAGAGCTATTGGACGATCCTTCTTTGGATGCACAATTTATTGTTTCAGATGCTTCAAACCCTACTTTAGATGATTTAGCGATGAAATATGATAAAATAATTGTAGTAAATCTTTTACATGTCGTAGAATCACCTTCAGAAATATTATTGGAAGCAAAATCTATGTTAAAACGAAATGGTCAGATATTGGTGGTCGATTTTTGCCATGGGGAAAAAATGGGCTTTAAATATGCTCTCATGTCAAAATTAATGAATTTAGGGGCAAAGATAGGCTTGATGGAAAAACTCTGGCGATTTACATTTTCAGATATAAGAAAACTAATTGAAAAAGTGGGTTTAAAAATTAAGCAGCAAGAAATATTTCATGCTAAATTCCCATTTGTTTTTATGAAAATTGGATTTTAGAGCAATTTCATTTTTTCTTTTTCATCAATAAGTTTATTCTGGTTTGCTCTTCTTTAAGGAGCAGGAGCAAGCTTTGAATTAAAAATGATAGCAACTGCGCATAAACGATAATTTTTTGAGCAATGCAATGTATTTCATTCGTTGCAGGGATAATTCGAAAAAGGAATAGAAGATAAACACCCTGTATCAAGACTACAATTTGGAAAATAAAAGGTAAGATTTTGGATAACTTTGTCTTTTTCAATAGATAAATTATCCAAATTTGGAAGAAAAATAATCCAACAAATGCAACATCTTGAAATAGCGTGTGTAAGACTATTGCCCATGGCAAATTTTTAGGTGTTAATCCAACAAAACTAAAATTTAACGCAGCAATAATGCCTAAGATCTGAAGCTGTTTCATTTTTTTCTTTTCAATGGATATATTGGCACTTATTAACCTTGTAATTATAAGTATAAATGGAATCAGTGATATTCCTGCAAGAATCAAAGAAGAATTAAATAACAAGAAGGAAATTTTATTGGAAACTCCCGAATAGGATATTGTCATCCCTAAATCACTAAATTTATTTGAAATAAAAGAATAGCCCATATTTTGTGGGTTTTCTAAAGTTCCTCCAGAGTAATAATGCATAGCAAGAGAAGAAAAAATAAGAAAATTTATTATACCTAGCATAGTAAGAATTAAAAACCGAAATACTTGACTTGAAGTTCTCATGTCGTTTTTCATTTTCAAATTTTTAACGGAAACTAATTCTAATAAATTAGCATGATGATAACTAACACAAAAAAAAAATTTTTGGGATTGTCAAAAATTTTGGATAATCTAAGTTTTAATTAAGATACTAAGGTCAATAGTTGTTGGCAAATTTTATTGTCCAGTATTCCTTCTTTCATGCAAATATATTCTTGAATCCCCGAAGGCTCTGTCAAATCTAAAATAACTCTCTGGAAATCATTTAAAGTCTGAAAAAAATGTAAGAATCCATCTTCAATCTCTTCAGTCCAGACTTTTTCACCCAACATGTCAGAAAACCATTGTTTATATCGATAGGACTCACGCATGGGTTTTTTGAAATTTGTTCGATATCTTAATATGAGAAAAATATCATCCTTACACATATCCTCTTTGGATTGTAAAATAGATCGATTTTTTGACATATTTGATTGTAAGATTTTGGCTGCTCTTTCTAAAATTTTGAAATCGCGTCTATAAAACATGTGAAAGTAATCATAACTCGGAAAAGTAACCTTTATTGATGGATTTTCATGGGATCCGAACCATTCTATGGATATTTCTTCAATTGACGAAATACGCTCTATCAAAAGCATCAATATTTCCTTCTCATTTTGAGGGGATTTTTGCTTTGAAATGATAGATATTTCAACAAAAGGCTTACAAATTATTGATTCTATAGATTTCATAGTAAAACATATCTTTGATTGTTCGTTGCTTCAGAAATAATATCGACGTTTATGTCTTACAAAATACATATTTCTAAACAATGAAGATTGTGATGGCTTTTAAATTTTTTGCACATATTTATATATGTAAAAATTAAATAAATATATCAAACATAAAAGGAAATATTAACAAAAATGGATGAGCCAAAGAAAAAAAAAAGAAGTTCTGTTTTAAGAGATTTGAAAAAATTCCATCCAGAATCCAATGAAGTTGAATTATTGGAATATTTTTCCCAGAAACGTAAAAAATTTTTAGAAGATTCAGGCAAAATGTTAATTCATCAAGCATTTAGAGATGTTGGTGGGAATAAAGATCGTTTTAACATATTATATCATTTAGGAAAAGAAAACTATTCGGTTACTGAATTAGTGAATATTATCGGTAAATCTCAACCGACAATCTCACGTAATGTAAAGATTCTCGAAAAATCCCGACTTCTTGTAGCTCAGAAAGATGGAAAATATACTTTTTATATCCCAAACAAGCCAGTTATGGAAGAAATAAAACAATTCTTAAAAAATTGGATTCAAGAATCTCACAATGGCAAAATGGATTAATCCTTGTAAACAAAATTTTTTAAATGCAGTAGGGATGTTGAAAAATTGACAGATCCAAAAAAATCTCACACATCAATAACAAACTCTGAAGATATCAAATCAAAATTTTATCGATATCAAAGATTAGTTGAATTAAGTGGAGACATTATAATCGAAGTAAATTTGAAATGTCAACTGATTTATGCTAACCCATCTCTATATCATGTCTTAGGATATGCTTTAAGCAATTTTGACACATTATTCTTGGATGATATCATCCATGTTGATGATATAGATATATTTAATAATTCATACAATGAGTTCCAAAACGGTAAACTTACCGAATTTACTTGTAAATTCCGAGGAAAACATATTTTAGGTCACAGCTTGTGGTTACAAGGATCTTTCTCAAAGAATATTAATCAGAATGAACAACTCGTCTCCATCCTAGGAATAATCCGCAATATTGATAAACAAAAAACAATTCAAAATAAGCTAGTCAAGAGTGAAAAACAGTTTCGAGAAGTCTTGGATAATTCCCATGATATATCGTATCGTTTAAATTTAAAAACAGGACTGTATGATTATTTAAGTCCTGTTATTGAAATAGTAACCGGATATTCACTTAAAGAAGCAAGTAGAGATTTTATTTCAACAAAGATAAATAAAGAGGATATGCTCCGAAACCAAGAGAAATTAAAAAGAAAATTATCTCAAACTAAGCATGGCACTGTTTCTATGCAGAATGTTGCACGTTTTCAGTGTTCAAATGGAAAAATAAAGTGGTTTAGTGACAAATTTACTTACTATCAAGATAGACATGGCAATCCTCTCTATTCTGTCGGTTCTATACGAGATATTACTTCTTCAATTGAACAATTAGATGCTTTGAGGTTAAGTGAAGATAGATTCAAAGAAGTATTAGAAGGTTCAAGAACTATTTCTTATCATCTCAATCTTAAAACAGAAGAATATGAATACGTTGGTCCCATCATGGAAGAAATTACTGGATATAAGCAAGAACAAATAACTTATCCTTTTGTTCTAGCCCATATTCATCCCGATGATGCAAAAAAAAACATGGCAGAATTGAATTTTCATTTAACAAATTCAACTGCTTTGAAAATAAACTTGGTTCAAGATGCTCGGTTTCTTTGTAAAAATGGGGAATATAAGTGGTTCAGAGATGCATTGACTTTTATTCGGGATGGGAACGGAAATCCCATGGCTAGCATTGGCTCAATTCAAGACATTACAGAATCAAAACTCTTAGATATTGCGTATCGAAAAAGTGAAGAACGATATCGGATTATAATTGAGAATTTTCCCTTTCCCTTAGCTATAAGCGATAATCAAGACCACAATCTGTATGTAAATCCCAAATTTACTGAAACTTTTGGATATACTTTAGACGAAATTTCCACAACTGAAGATTGGGCCCATTTGGCTTATCCAGATGAAACCTATCGAAATTCAATTTTTGCACAATTAAATGAGGTAACTCATCAATTAAGCGAACCTCGTATTAATAATGTTCAATGTAAAAATGGTGATGTAAAATCTGTTATTCTTCGAGATATCAGCATTAGCGAATCTGAATTTATCACTATATTTGAAGATATCTCGGATAAAAAAAAAATTGAAAAAAAAATTCAACATGTACAACAACGATATCAGAAAATAGTGGAACATTTTCCCTTTCCAATTGTGGTAACTGGTTCCGAAAATGAGTTAAAATATATTAATCCGAAGTTTACAGAAATGTTTGGGTACACGCTCGAGGATATTCCAAACTCAGAAAAATGGATGGAATGTGCTTATCCAAATGAGAATTATCGAAAAAGTCTCCCGTTAAGAGCTAATTATTTGGATGAAGGTTTAAGTGAGATTCGTGAACGAATTGTTACTTGCAAAGATAATAGTGAAAAAATTGTACAATTTAGAGATCTAAAAATCGGGGATGGAGAAGAAGTTACTTTTTGTATAGATATAACATTCCAGCAAAAAGCTAGACTAATGCTTGAGAAAAGCGAACAAAAATTCCGGGAAGTATTGGAGCACTCAACTGATGCTGCCTACAAATTCAATTGTATTTCTGGAAAGTATGATTATATGAGTCCCGTTATTAAAAAAATATTTGGATATTCTCATCAAGAAATCGAATCTATGTCAAGCGATGAGATAAATCAATTAATTCATCCTGAAGATTTGAAAAATTTTAGGTTTCCTGAAGTTTCGTTAGAGACAAATCCAAATCTTCAAATATCTCATAATATTGAATACCGTTCACTTTCAAAACAAGGGTCATATTTCTGGATAGGTGATAATCACACCATTTTTAGGAATGATGCTGGAGAGTCGCAATACATTATAGGATCTTTGAGAAATATAACTGAAATAAAGAATCGAGAAAAAAAATTAAAACAAATTGTAAATGAAAAGAACATTCTCCTCAAAGAAGTTCATCATCGAGTGAAAAATAATCTTCAAATTATTACCAGCATGCTAAATTTGCAATCTGGCTATTATAAAGATCCCAATTTTGCTCGAATTGTCAAAAATAGTAAAAATCGAATCGAATCTATTTTAGTGGTATATGAGTCGTTGTATCTCTCAGAAAATTTTGAATCGATCAACTTCATTCGCTTTATTCAGACTTTACTTCGTAATCTTCTACGATCATATCATGTGGACCCCGCTCAAATTCAAAATGATGTGGAAGCAGATAATATCTGGTTGACCTTAGATCAATCAGTTCCTATCACTTTGATTATTAATGAAATTGTGTCAAATTCTCTTAAATATGCCTTTCCAGAGAAATCGCAAGGAAAAATTTCAATTCAATTCAAAAACCATCGTGATAAGAATATTTTAACTGTCGCTGATAATGGAATTGGAATTTCTCAATCTGTTGATCTAGCAAATCCAAATACATTTGGATTGCAATTGATTTCTATACTGACGGATCAAATCAAAGGACGCCTATCTCTAGATCTAAATCATGGTACCAAATATATCATAGAAATCCCCAATGAAAAATAATAATAGGTATTTACAATGAAATCTAAAGTATTAATTGTTGAAGATGAACAAATTACTGCCCTCGATATTAAAATGACTCTCGAGAACAATGAATTTGAGGTTGTTGGAATTGCAAAAGAAGGTCAAGAAGCAATCAAAAAGGCTTATGAATTTCAACCAGATATTGTTATCATGGATATTATGTTAAAAGGTGAGATGAAAGGTACGGATGCTGCGGCATATATTTACTCTTACTATAATATTCCAATTATATTTTTAACCGCTTTCAATGATGAAGAAACATTAAACCACGCTAAAAATGCAGAACCTCTGGGATATCTGAATAAACCTTTTAAAGAAAAAGATTTGTTTACAACAATCGAAATGGCCTTACATAAACATAGGAAAAATGTAGAAAGAAGGCAGAAGGCTTTCAATTTTCAAACAATTGCAGATGAAAATCGTGTTGGATTAGTTGTAATTCAAACTGGGATTATTAAATATATTAATTCTGTGTTTTCAACTATGGTTGGTCTTGAAGAGCAAATTATCCTCAAGTGGACGGCAAACCAATTAATTGATGAACTTTTTTCCAAACAGATTTCTGACAATGAAACTATAAAATTTGATTATATAAAATTTTTCGGGAAATTTGATAGTAAAGTGATATCAATCAAAGATTCTCATGGGTTCAACAAAAATATTCTATTTTCAATCAAAACTATATCTTTTGAAAATTCCATTGCAGAGCTATTATCTTTTAACGAATTTCCTCCTTCATTAGGAACCAAAAACACTGAAAATTCCAAAATTATTAATCGTAAATCTGAATTTGTGCATAAAGAACCAACCCCGAATGATGTGAATATTGATTTTTCTTCATATATCTTATCATTCACAGAATGCTTGGGAAATTTCGATAGATTTTTGATTTTAGATTCTCTTAAAGATCAAAAACTTGGTATTTTGGAATTGGAAATGATTCTGGGGAAATCTCAGCACACTGTTTATAAAATAATTCGCTTTTTATCTGAAAGGCAAATAGTTATAACGGAAAAAGAAATGGGAAGAACTGTTTACTGCCTCAATCAATCATTTTTGCGTCAATTTATAGAAGATTGGGATATATTTCATTCAGAATTTGACAAATGGTATGAATCGTAATTTTATTGTGTTGGTCTCCAGATCCACCATGCAGGATAGGGGATGTGGTATTTATTACCACCAAACAATAGAAAAATGTGGTTTTTTTGAAATTGTAGCCAAAATCCACCTAAATAATTGATCCATTCTTTGGTTGCTAATATTCCACACCAATACCGTAAATAAACAAGAATTGAGTAATCGTGGGAAATATACAAATCTACCTTATTTGATTCGATTTCTTGAAAATTATGCATAATATCCTTGGCTGTGCGTTGGGCAACCACAATTGCAGGTTCAATTTCCCATTTTGGATAAAATCCACTAAACCAATAATCTACAAAGCGATGTTCCCCATCCCTATTCCAATATTTTGCAAATATGTTTCGATCACTATTTATACGGATTAATGAATCTAATTCTCCTTTGAATTCGGTTTTAACCTGGTTATCATCAAGACCTTCTTGAATCTTAAGTGCTGTATTTTTGCATCGAGGTTTGGGGCTATGAAAAATACGATATTGTTTTGAAATATTAAGTTTATCCCCAAATTCAATAGCTAATTTTTTCCCGAGTTCTGTTAATGGCGCATTGATTGCATTTAGTAGATCCTTTGGTTCTTCTCGTGCTGAATGGCGGATCATGAGAATTGCGGGTAAATCTGGTATTAAGTCTTCTGATTGGGAAATTATATTCAGAACATCACGGTTCCAATGAATATCTGCAAGATTTGACATGAATTTCTTTTCTCTCCATATAATTTAAATGCTATTCAGATAATCCACATAAACTCATAGTGAAATTAAAATTTTCCATGTTCAGACAAAATTGAATCTCAACTTTTATATAGTCATAATTGTATAGTCGTATATGTTAATGTGAAGATGAAAATGTAGTGGTTAGGAAGGCACTCCAACTTAGAGCAAACTGTTAATAAATGGCTTTAACGTGGAAAACAAGTTCTATAATTTCAGAAAACAGCTAATAATCTTTGAATTCCCTCTATAATGTCATTTATTTTAGATTTCCTTTTAGAAATATCAAATCACAATATTTCCACAATTTCACATGAAAAACATGAAAAGAATAAAACCAAATTTAATTTAATGTTATATGAGAAGCTAGAATGGGAATAGTAAGAGTGAAAAAAATTGTAACTAATATGGGGAAAATAAAATGGTTGTTGGAATTATAGTTTATCAATTTAAGATTAATCAAGATGACGAGGGAGAAATTGAACCAAAGTTTGAAGAAATTGTATCTGAACTATCGAATTTTCATCAAGATGATAATCTCGAAGATCTTCTATCAAATAATGATAAATTTCGCCTTTTCTATAATCATACTACAGGAATAATGACTAAAAAGGGTCGTCAGATTAAAAATTATATTGTAGGTCGATTGAAAGAAGCACCATATAAATGTTTATCCTATTATCACCAAGAAACCGATGAATCTCAATATTTGATAATCAATTTATTCGAACGTGAAAGTGAAGTGGAATTGTTTGAACCAATTTTCTATCATATGACCGAACGAATGATGCCCGTTTTTGAGACTCTCATAACTGCTAATTTAAATGACTTTCGGGTGGTAGAAGGGATCGAAAATAAACTTCTTAATGAGATGAAATTTGCGATTTTTCAAATCGAACGTCTATCTAACTTATCCAAAGAACAAAAAGCCGCTTTGATTTATTCAAGTTTCGAGCGAATGGAGTGCTTGAGAATTCTTCGCGAAGGTCCAATTTCTCGAGTGATTTTTAATCAAAAAATGCTTGAAATTAAGCGAAATATAAATACCGATTTATTGTTAAAACCATTCACGGAGCTCAATTTAATCCGAAGGGATTGGGCACGGGGTGAATTTAACAAAAAGACGGGTAAATTGAGAGGGGAAGGTGAATTCTTATTTTTAGTCAAAGATATTGCTTTAGTTCGCTCTCCTCCAATTCAATTAGTTGAAGATATGAAACATAACTCGTATGTGGGGACGCAATACCTTCAAGAGCTATATAAATTTTACCAAAATTACAATCCTACTGAAAAAATAAACGAAGAAAGTGAATTATTAGCAGATTTTCTTTTAGATCCCGATATATATGATTTCCTCGCATTATTGCAGACTCGTGCAATTCCTGTGAAAAAAATACCCCATATTTTGTCCGAATTTTCTGAGATGGACAAAGTGTTAGCAAAACTGAAAGAAGCCAAGATTATTAAGATTTTAACTGATAAAGCAAACAGGGAGTGGATTTGCTTGTTAGCTCAGATTACCCCGATTACAATTTTTCCGGAAGAAATCTTGAATAAGATTTCCGATCGAACAATCATGAAGATGGGTTCTATCGATGAGTTTTCTTTATATTCTCCCATCACCAAAGAAGTTGCAAATATTGCTCTGGATTTATTAGTTTCTACATACAATGAAGTGATAGAATTTTAAAGTGAGTGAAATGGCAAAAAATAATTCCAAAAAAATCATATTTCGATGCAAAAAATGCTTACAGGATATTGAATTTGATTTGAATCTTGATTCTGTCCAGAAAGATAGTTTTCCGTACACTTTGAATTCAATTCACGGAGCACCATCCCATAATTTAATAGTTCAGATCAATAATAAATTGAAAGTGGAATCCTTTGAAATTGTGGAATCAATAGATCAAAATAACAAAAAAAATGAGGATATATCGCGCAAAGTATTACGCTCAATCGATCTTTCTGAAGAAGAAATTGAAATTTTCCTTAACACATCAGGCAAGGGACCCATATCTTTGGGAGAGATCGCAATTCTTGGAAGTATTCCCATGGAGCGTGCTAAAAATATTGCGGGACGCTTCTTACAAAAAGGATTGTTTAAAGAAATCCAAGGTGCCACAATTTATTATCAAGCATTACCTCCCTATGCTGCTTTAATAGATCAACTTGAAAAATTTACTCAGATGATCCGCGGGATTCAAATCTCTACTCCAACAGATTTACATACTTCCTTCTTAAATTTTGAAGACAAAGCGCAAGGTGTCCAAAATTTACTCGATTTTGTCAAATATCTCTCTGATATTAAAATGAACTTATCTAAAGATATTTCTGATCAGCGTGATTTACTTGATGAATCATTAGTTCACTTGCAAAATCAACAGAAGATTGTGACTGGGATAAATTCTTTACGTGATCAGAGTATTGGGCTTGTAGATGAGCATTATATCTCATTATTTAATCAATTTGAATTGCTTAAGCAAAAAATATCGAAAAATTTGCAAAAGCTTCAACTCGGTGTGATTGTGAAAACAGTCGAAGATATTGTTCAAAAAAGTATTGATACTCAAATGGAGAAAATTCGAGACGATTTTCAGAAAACTTTTGAATCCAAATTCAAATATCTGCTCGATCAATTGACTAAAGAAATTGGGCTCATTTCTGAAAATGCGGGTAAAGTAAGTAGTGGTCTTCAAAATTCCTTTTCTACGGTATTAACTCAATTTGATGATACTCTTTCTGATACTCAAGATAAAATACTTAATATCTCCGATTCAGTTATGGGCTCCTTTGGAATGCTTAAAAACACTTTTTCTGAAAAAGTGGTTATTACGCTTGATGATATTCTAGGGAAAATTGTTGATCAGCTTGATATGAATATTAGTTCTATCAAAGAATTTTGGGAAGTGTCCAAAGGATCGATTAATTTCACAATGAAGGATGTTTGGTTTGTTCGCACTCCTGAAGGTATGATAGCCCAATTAGATGACGGAATATTACGTGCAAAAATGCGATTATTAATTCTAGCCCCGTCGCTTTCCGATATTGACATTGAACCCTTTAAAAAAATCCGAAATCATATAAATGTGCGAATCTGTTGCAATATTAACAAACAAGACAAAAATCAAAAGGAAAAACTTGCTTATTTTGATTCCCGTCATAATATTGACTATCGACATCGTAAATTGAAGAACTTGTGGGCTATTAATCGTGATTATGAGGAGATTATTTTAGGTATTGTCAATTCGGATGAAAAACAAACTCAATCACCTTTGGAGGTTGCAGGTATTGGGAGTATATTACCAGAGCATATCAAAATTTTTGTTCCTATTTTGGAAGATGCTTGGCGTAATTCAAGCAAAAACCTTCCAGATGGATTTCCAGTGACGGAAATTGCAAAATTTGTGGGTAAAAAACCTAATCCATTGATAAAATCGAAGGTTTTGTCAAATCATCCCATAATGGCGGAAGCGCCCGTTTCATCCGGTGCTTCAGCACCTCCAATTGTTAATAATGTTTTGAGTATTGAACCGCCAGAAAGCCATATTTTTACATCCGATGCGGATAAAAGAACTTTAAGCTCTGCAGCTATCAAATCCATGAGAGAAACTTTTGAGGATACACCTGAAGATAAAAATCAATCTCTATCTACAACCAGTTCTAAAAATATAAGTCAAGATAAGCCCCCTCAGAACATTACTAAAAATTCTTCATCTAATGAAAAATCCTTTATTCCCTATAAGAAATTTTCAGAAATTGTAAAAACAGAGCAGAAAGTTCCTAAAAAAGCCCCTTCTTCGATACCAGTTGTGGATCCTTTTTCTCCGGCGTTAAAATATCAACAACAAAAAAAAAAGGAAGAATTGGAAAAACCAGCAAAACCTTCAATGCCAATTGTGGATCCCTTTTCTCCAGCGTTAAAATTCCAACAACATAAAAAAAAGCAAGAATTGGAAAAACAAACAACTCCTTCAATGTCGATTGGAGATAATATTTCACCCGCTTCTAAAATTAACCCAGAAAACCAAAAAAATAAGTTAAATGACAATCATAATATTGGAGGAAAAACAGGAGAAAAGCTCAATGTATCTAACGATAAGGAACAACCTAAAAAAACTGAGAAAGTTGATGAGAAAAAGGTTAAAATAGTTTTTAATAACATCTTAAAATCTCTCGATGAAACAAAAATTGATGATACAATACTTGGATTGGAACAATTATATGGTATTGCTCAAAAAAGTGGCATTTCTTCAAAATCTGTATCTG
This sequence comes from Candidatus Lokiarchaeum ossiferum, assembly GCA_025839675.1. Taxonomy (GTDB): domain Archaea; phylum Asgardarchaeota; class Lokiarchaeia; order Sigyniarchaeales; family Promethearchaeaceae; genus Lokiarchaeum; species Lokiarchaeum ossiferum. Next base: position 1,065,565 of record CP104013.1, on the reverse strand, counting down.
ATATTTGCACTTGGCGGGATGACTTAAGACGTAATGCTTTTTTGGATGATTTTAAGAAGAAAATACTAACCAAGAGGTTGAAAATATGGAAAAACAAGCTTTTAGAGGTGGAAAAATAAAAATGAATTCTCCCAAAAAAAAAATCACCTTGGCAATATTGATGATTTGCATTATTGGTCAAGTGGTTACACAGAATACAATTAAAGAATATAAAAATACTGGAAATAACAATGATAATAAATTTAATAATCCAAACTCCTCTGTTATACTAAAAAATAGCACGCTTTATTCGAAACAATTAATTAATGATCCATCTTTTACTACAGATTTTGGCGATAGTCCATGGAATTATGAAAAAACCGGAGATCTATTTGATTTAGATGGTGCTATTTCCACCGAAGTTTCGAATTCCACAATAATTGGAAATTCCAATACTTTCTCGGATATAAATCCATCATTCTCAAATATTGATTGGCTAGAAAAAAGTAATCCAAATTTTCCAGTTTTTCCTGATTCCCATCTTTTCAATTCAGAAGATATGTTGGAGGTTTCTCATGCATGGGATGAAGATGCGAATCAATCACCGAGTGTTCACTGGGAAAAAAATTTAACAACTGATGTTAATATGTCTGAATATCGCATTACTAGTGCTTCTGTAAGAACTACAATTAATGCCTCCGTTTCTGATGCTGCTGATGGGTGGATGGGTGGAATTGAATGCCCAGGGGATGATACGAGTGATAGAAGTGATCACGATCCTATTTCCCCTCAATTTGGGACGGGTGACTATGCTAGATTTTATGTTTTACTATCTGATCTTGATAAAAATGATACTTACGAAGTTGCGTTTTATCAAACTGTCGAATTAGGCTCTGATACTGGCTCCAATGATTTACTTGATTTAGTTTTTAATGCAACATCTGAAGAGGCATTAATTATCTATCTTACATCAGTATTAAGCAAGGATTATTTTCATTTCACAGTAACGCTGGGAATAAGAATTTGGTGTGAAGATAATTGGTGGAGTGATCAAGATATTTGGGATTCTCTTTTAATTAAAAACTTTAGTTTAGAATTTAGTTATGAAAAAAGAATAGATCAGTTTTCTACTTTAGATCTTGTTCAAAGTGCTAATAAATTAAATAATAGTGAGTATTTAGATAAAGAAATTGAAATTGTTAATGCAACCTTAAGTTTTGACTATAATATAAGCGAACAAATAGGATACCTTACTCCAAATTCTCGAATTCAAATAGGCATAAATGATAATTATCTTTCAGAACAAATATTCTTATCTTCAATGACTACAGAAATTCAATCTACTAATGAAGGGGATGGATTTGATGTTTCTTCATTGTTTTTGGATAAAAATAAATTTAGTGAAAACACATCCATTTCTATTCTATTGTATATTGCCGATGAATTCTATCTTGTAAATAATGTCTCTATTTTCCTTGATAATATTAATTTAATTGTATGGTATAATGTGATAGAGTCACGGGAACCGATTGAAACCACTTTAAACACACTTGATGGCAAAAATAATTATGATGTCATTTGGAATACCACGAAAACGATCACTCTAAATTATTCTGAAAGTTCTCCAGTTGTTTCAATCAATAATAGTGCGTTTTCTCTAAATTGGGTCGATAATCATAGTCCTGTTCTCTTTCTGGGCGATGGATTGTATGAATTTGATATCAATACTTCTATTGTTTCTGCAGGGTTGTCCTACTTGTTAGAAATTACTCCGGATAATGAAGGGACTTGGTATAACACACCATCTCTGATAATAGAAATAAATATTATTGGAAGACCCACTTATTGTGATCTCTTCTCCAATGATATCAATTTAACTGAATCACCAATTATAGAAGTTCCCTATGATACACAATTGAACATTACTTCATGGTATTATGATTTTGAAAGTAAGGAACCTTTAATCAATGCAAATATTTCTTTAGTAGGTAATAATATTGATGATTCCACCTTTGAATTTTCAGAGATTGGGAATAGATACCAATATCTATTAAATACTTCCAAAATAGGATTAGGAACCCATTTAATTACAGTATATCTGGGAAAATCCAATTATGAACAGTCTTCGCAACAAATCCGGATCAAAGTATTAGGGAGAGATTCATATTTTGATATTTTTTTGAATGGGATCAATTCAACGTTATCTCCTCATATTGACCTCGAATACAATTCAACTTTGAATTTAACTGCACAAGTTTATGATTCTGTGACATTTGATGTCGTTTTAGATGCAGCGGTAACATTGACTGGTGCCTCTTCTTCATATCGACAGATTTCAACAAAACATGAATTCATTGTTGATACAACTAATTTCAGCATAGGAATTTATTATATTTTCCTCGTAGCTTCGTCTCCTAAGCATCTAGAATACAACGAATTGATTGAAGTACAAATAACACCTCGTAGTGTGAACTTAGGTGTTTTTGTTGATAATTCTGATTATTCTATGTTTACCCAAGTTGAAGTTCCCATAACCCATTATTTAAATATTTCTGGGGCTTTATATGATTCGGAATCTGGAAATATTATTTCAGCGGTTACTTTTTCATTGGTTGGACTTAATTCAAGTCAATTTTCAGATAGATCCTCGGGGAGCCATTATTATTTTCAATTAAATACTACCGAAATGGGATTGGGGGTTCACTTTATAACTGTGTTGTCTCAAAAAGCTAATTATGCCCAATTTACAAAGAATTTCCAGATAAAAATAAGACCTATAAGTACGAATATTACTTCTCAACATTATAATAGTTCTTATTCTTTACGGCCAGGTGAAGATTTTGATTTAGGTGTAATTGTTGAAGATCTTGACAATGGGGGCCTGATATCTGGATGTTTGGTTGAATATCAGTCTGCTTTAGGGTCGGGAACGCTTTTGGAAGATGAAAACCACGTTTATACTATACTCTTAAATAATTTACCCGAAGGAATTCATAAAATCATAATCACTGTGTACAAAGGGTTAAACTATAAGTTTGATCAGTTTACAATTACTTTGAATGTTATTTCTCCACCCACTGATTCCATTCCGTCTTGGGCTTTTTATACTATGGGTATCGCATTAGCGGGGTTAACTTCTTCTTTTATTGCTTATCAAAAGTACTACAAATATCCAAAGATTGTTCGTGATATTAAAAAACTTAAGCGATCAATGAAGCGCGGAAAATCGTTCAATATTTCAACAAAATCACGGAAGGATTTATTTATGGGGTCTTACATTCATCTTGTCAAGGATATTTTACCTGGGAAGGTTCAAGGACAGTTAAAATCCAATATTTCAAAAGGAAATCGAAAATCTGGGTTTACAACTAAATCGGACGTTACCTCTTTAGTTTTACCTTCAGGGGATACTATTGCCCCCTATAAAGCGCCGGATGAAAGTCCTAAAATAACTAAAGTGGTCCCAGACACAAGTAAATCTCCCAAAACATCACCTGTTTTAGCGAAAACTTCGGATGTACCCAAACCTTCTTCTGATTTGGTTCAAAATGAAGAAAATACGATCAGACTTGAGAAACCTCATTTGAAACCCGATGCTCTTACAAAAAAAAAGCCCAAAGATATTACGTTCAAGCATCGCCCTCAAATTAAAGAATTAAAACCAAAATCAGACAAATAATTTTAGACACCAGCCTTTTTTCATTTCTTTCTTTTTCTAAAAAATATGAATTCTGTTCTTTTACTTGATAACAAGATTTATATAACAAATTGTGTATATTTTTGTTATTCAAAATTAGAAAACACTCAAAGGACAATACTAATGGGAAATCGATTTACATATTATCTCTCGCAAGGGACGCGGAATGTTAAGAGTTCAATTTTAATAATTATCGCATTTTCAATCACTCTGAGTTTGATCTCCGGGTTAGGTTACTATTCTGATTCATATCAACGCTACAAGTTTGACATTGAATTAAATAATGTTATTGATTATGAAGTGGTGCTTAATTCAAATACTTTTGAACTTCCACTTGTTTACAATATTCCCGGAACATTGCAACGCATCCATGATCTCTATGAAGAAAGTGAATATTCTCCTGATCATATTCCATATTTTAGTTATTTTACAACTCAAGGTGTAGATTTATTTGATAATATCTCACAAAACACACTGCCCTTTTCCATGGGGGCTTTTGATTCTGAGTTTTATCACTATGATCGTTTTTCAGAATTTTTCACAATCCTTGAGGGAAGATCACCGGAAAATCCTGGAGAAATTTTGATCGATTCGGCATATGCTCAATATTTAAATATGAATTTATCTAAAACCACAAACGTTTATATTCGTGTTGATCGAGAAAAAGCAATCGGTGTCCACGCATATGACAATCTAGAAAATCATTCAATTCCAAATGAACAGCCCGATTTTATTGAAGATCAAATTTTTGGGTATAATTTAAATGCAACTGTTGTTGGGATATTCAAACCTAATCGGGAAAATTATCGGTTTTCAGTCTTTGAGTTTAGCTCAAATCTTCTTCCAACATATATTAATGAAACAACAGGCGTTTTTTCTTCGGCAGAAATTCATTCTGCTCCTATTTTAACATACTATAATTATATAAAAGATTCTAAATCGTTCTATTTTCGAAATCTTTTTTATAATATTGAAAATGAGTGGGATTCAAATGATTTGGTAAAATTGATTGAATCTCGAATTTGTGTTGGAGGGATAATTTCTCGAGGTAGTTTCAAGTTAAGCAATATGAACTCTCTTGCAAACAAGATGCGAACTGAAGATATCATTATCAGAAATCAATTGGATCAAATATCGAACGATTACAGATTTATAGACTATACACAATCCGCTCTACGCATACTTTATGGAAAAACTGACTATGTGAGAACAACTTTGCTATTAATGAATATTCCTATTTTATTGACCGCCATATTATTGGGATCATTTGCTCGAAAAACTGAAGTAAAATCCCGCTTGGAAGAGTTTTTGCTTCTAAAAAGTAAGGGGGTACCTCCAATGATGATAGGAAATCAATTCATCGTTGAAAGTCTATTTATTGCTTTTTTTTCTACTGCATTGGGCTTGATATGTGGGACAGGAGGATTCTTCCTTTTTCGTAGTTTGTTTATCGAAATCTTTGATATGAAATCTGCCTCCTTAGTTGCTTTACGAATAAGTATGAATTCCATTTTGGATACTTTCCTCTTTGGTATTTTGCTTTCATTCTTAGGGAGCGCTATTGCCATTCGTTTTGTCATCAAAATGCCTGTAAGTGAATTGCTATCGTCCATTGGTTCTCAAGAAATGGATGCTATTTATGATGAAAGATCACTATTTGGGAAAAAATCTTGGGAAATCTCTACAGATGAAGATCCCTCCAAAATCTCGGATAGAAAGAAAAAAGATAAACCAAAAAAACCAAAAAAGAAATGGAATTTATGGAATTCTACCAATCTTTTCAACTCACAAAGAGATTTACAAAGACAACTTGTTCGAGAAACAAAATCATATCCTTCACCTGGACTTAATGCTCCTTCAGGAGAACCTGATAGTGGTACTTCATTTTATGTGGATCCTCTAAAGGAGAAGGAAGCAAAAATCATTAATTTCTCCTATGCGTTTATACTTCTGTCCACGATTCCCTTAATTTTGTTTGCACTAATCTATCTTGGATCTTTACCATCAGCCTCTGATCAATTGGCTATTTTAAGTGCTGATCTTAAAAAGAATCTAACAGTATTAACAATATTCATTATAATTTCCCCGATATTCTTTGCTTTAGGAGTAATTCGACTTTTTACTAAAGAAAAACCAAGTTTCTTTGCAAATCTCTCTAAAAAAATATCTGAGTGGTTTTTAAAAGAACGAGGGTTTCTTGTGGGCATTGAAATGGTGAGACGGAAGCAATATAAAACTGTTATCCTGATTATTGGAATTTTTACCGCATTATTTTGTTTCACAAACGTTTACTTGAATACAAACGCTCGATATGAAAATATCTATGCAAATCTTGAGATAGGGGCAGATGTTCGAACTGAACTCTCAGGGGTTAATTTGTATATGGAGAATTTGTCGGATATTGTTGAATTTGAAGATGCTTTCCTTAATTATAATTATAGTGATGGGAATCCGATGGTCAATAATATGGTAACATGCTACAATCCTGATTCTACCTCTCGAAATTATACACCCTACCTTTTTGACTATGAAAATTATATGAAGATAATTGATGAAGATAAAAAAATGCTACCTAGTGGACAATTTCGAAGGGACATGCAAGCCCTTATAAAATACAATAAAAATCCTGAAAATAATACTCCCGGTGTGTTAGTTAACCAAGATTTTCTGACCTACAACCTCAAAAATGAAGGGGATTTGTTCAACTTTACCTTTAGTTTCATAAATAGTTCAACCGAAGAAGTTCGTTCAACAACAATATTGGTTAAGTTATTGAAAACTATTGAAATTTTACCCGGAATTTTTCATAAATTTGGAGTGAATCAGTTTGCTCGACCGATGCTTGCTTGCGATATACAATTTGCTAATAGTTCCCCTGAAATTATGTATGGAGATGCTATTTATCAATTATTTGATATCACATCCGAACTGACTTCTAATTCATCATTAATTGAAGATCATATCGCTAACATCACTCAAGGATTCATTCGTAGGTTCAACCATATGGAATTTTATGATCAGAATTGGAATTCTGTCTCACTTAAGGCAACTATAGGGACAGTGGGTGTATATGGTGTTTTATATTTTGATTTCATTATTGTAGGGATTTTAATTGCTATAGGGCTGGCAGTTTTAATTTTGGCTCTAGAAAAAGAAAATAAATTCTTCAATGGGGTCCTTCTCTCAAGGGGATTTGGTAAAAAGGGGTTATTGCAATTGATTCTTAGTGAATTAATCGTGATATTCACAATTGGAATTCTCATTGGATTATTTTGCGGGTTTTCCTTTTCCGCAATTTTTGTAAAAGTTGGAAATTACCTTGAAGTGGCAAATCAAAGTACTAATTTTCCAATTTATGCTAATCTAGGTGAACTATTCGGCATACTCGGGTTAATTATGATATTATCTTTAATTATTTCCTATGTGGCCTTTTTAATCGAATCCCGGCAGAATATTTCAAAATTCTTCCATAAATTTTAAACCAGGGTGAATCTAATGATGAAAACCGGACATTTAAATTATTATCTTTCACAAGCGAGGAAGACCACGAAAAACGCATATTTGATAATTATTGGTTTAGGTATTGCCCTAAGTATGGTTGCAGGCGTTGCGTATTTTTCAGATACATATACTAATTATATAATTAGGGCGAATATCAATGAATTAGTTGATTATTCCTTCAGTTATTATGGTAATAGTCATGAATTTAGAAACACTTCTGCTGAAACAATTTTTGGATTTGAAGATCAAATAACTCAAATTACAGACGCTCAAGAAGCATTAAAAATTGACCGTTATTATCAGATGTCCGTATATCGTTCGAGTGAAATTTATTTCTTTACCAATAATAGTCAAAATCTGGATATTTACCCAAATGGGGCGAGTTCATTTTATGGCCACACTTTTAATTTGTATCAAGTTCAAGAAAACTTCTATCAAACGGACAGTTTTTCAAATTTCTATACAATATTGGATGGAACTTATCCAACCAGTGAAAATGAAATACTAATCGATGTTCTTTTTGCACAAGAAATGAATTTGACCTTGGGTAAAACTTATACAATAGATCTTGTTGGAGAAGGAACTAATTCAGGAATATTTGAATGGACCCAAGATGGTCCCGAATTAAATTCTGATTTAATTTTCTATAATATTTCAGATATTAAAGTTGTAGGGATATATGGTTGTCTTAAGGATGATAATTATCAAATTTTGGGCGATTATTATGATTCAAGATATCTACTTGATACAAAGACAGAATCCTTTGAGGTTCAATATAACTCGTTTTACGACCGCGATCAATCTCCATTTTTCACCTACTATAATATATCCAACGTATATGGAAATTCGAAATTTGCAAATTTTCTCGTAACCGCGTGGAATGATTTCCACGTTCGACTGTATCGAGATCAAATGTTATGTGCTAGTGCAGATTACAGTAAGATTGATTTTCAGCATATATCTTCCACCATAAATGAAATGCAAATCAGCAATTATATTTTGTTTGATCAATTGCCCATGCGGTACGAGAATTATATCTACAATCAATTATTGAGTGTTAGTTATGAAATTGGGTTTACTCGAACCGTTTTTCAGATTTTGAATCTCCCAATTATCGGATTCGCATTATTTATTGGTGCTTTTGCTCTAAAAATTGAACAAAAAAATCGAATAGAAGAGTTTTTGTTATTGAGAAGTAAAGGTACTCCACAGAACATGATTAGAAACCAAATCTTAGTTGAAGGTTTCTTCATTGGTGCCATTGCAACTCTATTAGGGGCAATATTAGGTATTGGGGTTTTCTTCATTTTACGAAATATTTTAACCAAAATCTTCTTATCAAGGGAAATTGGACTTGTTTTACCTTTCATTTTAACGGGTAGATCGGTTTTAACTTCTTTTATAGTGGGGACGCTTTTAACCCAAGTTGCGAGCATTATTTCACTTGTTTTTATTAGCAAATTGCACACAAATAAATTGTTATCCATTTTAGGGGCAGATTCGATGGAAGCATTGTATGATGAAAAAACGATCTTTAAAAAACATAAAGATGCCAATATAACTTTGGAAGATACTCCATTTTATTCTGGAAATGTTGTTGAAAGTTCTCCTCATTTTCTTTCTGATCCTGCGTTAAATAATGAAACAAGTGGGAAAAAAAGGAAGAAGGGATTATTTCGTAGAAAAAGATCATTATACAAAGATACGATGCAAAGCAAGGAAAAGAAAATACGCCCCTTTTCATATTTAATCATTCTATTATCTTTGATTCCAGCTATTATATTTTTATTATATATTAGTGCAGCGGAGACAAACAATGATTATTTTTATTGGATAATCGCTTCGATTTTTATGGGTGGATTTGCAGGGCTAATAATACTTTTCATCGGAGCTCCTTTGTTACTCGTTTTTGGCATAATTCGTTTTGTAGCCCTAGAAAAACCGAGTCGGTTTGCGAAATTTTCAAAAAAGATCTCCAAGATATTCCTAAAACGCGATAGTAACTTAGTTGCACTGAATATGGTTAGAAAAAAGCAATATATCACCACGATGTTTCTTGTGGGCGTCTTTATATCCGTTCTTGTTTTTTCAAATGTAACTTTGAATTCTATAATTAGATATGATCGTGTGAATACAAATATTGCATCTGGAGCAGATCTCAACTTGGAGTTACCTGGAAGTCTTTTATTCAATTACGATTCTGCAGATACATTCCTTGAAAAAGACTCTCCAATTCAATCGGGGGATGATTTCACTTCATTTGAAAATGCACTCAAAAATTTGAATAATTCTGAGAATGAATCCTTCATAAATGATGTTTTAACAGTTCAAAGGAAAAATACATATGGAGGGTATTTGGAAGATCAACGATATTTCCTCAATCTTTCTAAATACCTCAATATTATTTCGGAAGATCACAAAGATGCTATTAGCAAAGATCATTTTAAAAAAATTCAACAAACTTTAGATTATAATGACAATCCAGATAATTCTGACCTTGGAATTATTGTAAATCCTACTTTTCTTGAACAAAATTCTGTTGATGTCGGCGAATCTATGTTAATGGATTTAGATTATTATAATCCTGAAGATGAAGATTTCGTTCACGAGAGGATTTCCGTAAATATTGTTGCTGTAAGCGATTTATTTCCTGGTATTCTCTATAGACCGGACTACTTTTATTATTCCACAGATCAGTGTATTTTAATTGATATTGATAGCTTGAATCTATCTTCGAATATTATTTACGGCTCACAAGTTTTTCAAATGATTGATCTCAATTATGAAATTGCTCTAAATTCAACTTATATTGAAAACCAAATATGGAACGTTGCATTAGATTATGATATTCCAATAGGAGAATTTAAATATTATGATAACTCTTGGGATTCTGTTTCATTGAAAAATTTGGATCTCGCAAACCTTTCTGAAGTTTCTGGAGTATATTCTATCTTTTATCTAGATTTAATCATCATTGGAATTATAATCGCGATTGGTATTGCAATTTTATTGGTATTTTTACGAAAAGCGGATAAATATAATCAAGGAGTTCTTTTAGCGCGAGGTTATGGAAAAAAAGGCGTTTTAAAATTATTATTGACCGAAATTGCAATTGTCTTTTCTATTTCAATTGTATCTGGTTTGTTCAGCGGCGGTCTTCAAAGTGTCCTTCTTTTACAATTTTATAAGATCGTTTCCTTCAATTTTAATGATATTAGACTTCCCATTTTCTTTAATCCTCTGGATTTATTGCTTTTAGGACTCCTAATTCCAATTCTATCCATAGCAATATATCTTCTGGTTTATTATTTTGAGACCAAAAAAAACTATACGGATTATTTCCATCAATTCTAACAAATGAAAACATGTACAACGAAAATATGAAAATATCAAATAATTACCCCTTCAAAATAAGTGATTATTGTGAAACAATTAGAAGAATTGTCTTTCAATCAAAAATGGTGATATAATGGGCAAAGGCAGATTAAAATATTATGCCTCTCAGGCGAAATCTACTTTAAAAAATGCATATTTAATTATATTCTGTTTAAGTATTGCTATAAGCATGGTTGCAGGTGTAGCCTATTATTCGGATTCATTTTCGAATAGATTTATAGAAGAAAATATTACCGAGGTAAATGATTACTCATTTTCATATTACGATATGCAAAAGCATGATAATAATTCATTTTTGGATGCAGATGAAATTGATGATTACAAAACAATAATACAAAATATTGCTGAAAATCAAAAATCATTGTATATTGATGAGTATTTTCAACTGTCTATTTACTCTTCTGAGAATTCATATTTTTACAAGAATTATACCAATGTAAACACATCTAAACCAATATTTGGCGATTATTATTTTCAAAAGATGAATCTACTACAACCTGAAGAGAATTTCTACTTAACACCAAATTTTAATAAATTCTTCAAACTAATTAAAGGAACTTTTCCAAAAAATGAACAAGAAATTCTTGTAGATGTTCAGTTTGCTAAATTCATGAACTTTTCATTTAACAATGTGTACAACTTGACCATCTGTTCACCATCCAGTGATTCCATTTTCCAAAGAATTGATGGAGATTACCAAGTCGTACCCTCTAAATGGACAAAATATTGTATCGAAAACGTGAAAATAGTGGGTATTTTTGGGAGTTTAAAATATAGTTATCAATTTTCCAATATGAACTTCAGGTCCGAATACGAATTTGACACTAAAACAAATACCTATGTATCTTCCCCGAATTTAGATGATCGTGATTTTGTTTATAATATCCAAGCACCAGTCTTTGCTTATTATAATCAATCTAATTTCTATGGAAATTCAATTCTGACTGAATTTTTATCTCAAAAATGGAATGAGAATTCTTCCGATGTGTTTCGAGTTCAATCTTTAAATGCTATTGCAAATCATAATAAAATAGATTTTAATCATATTTCTTCGACAATTACACAAATGCAAACTAGTACTGAAATTATTCAATCCAATCTACCTGACGGTCTGTTCTTCATGAATTATTTGGTATATCAAATGAGTTATGTTGGGATGGACTTGAATTTGATTAGGATTGCTTTCCAATTAATCAATTTTCCGATTTTGATATTTGCTTTAATAATTGGTTCTTTTTCCTTAAAAATTGCACAAAAAAGTCGAATTGAAGAATTTTTATTATTAAGAAGCAAGGGAACTCCTGCTGGAATGATCAGAAATCAAATTCTCTTTGAAGGTTTTGCTATTGGAACAATTGCATCACTCGCAGGATCAACTATAGGTATAGGTGTATTTTATGTTATCCGTAATATGTTGACCCAGTTTCTGGGATTATCTGGAATAGAATTAGCTCTATCTTTTGTTCTAACTGAGAGACCTATTATTACCTCACTAATCGTAGGAATTTTTACTACTCAAATTGCCAGTATCCTTTCACTAATCTATATAGGTAAATTACATACCAATAAACTTCTTGAAATCTTAGGTTCTGACTCAATGGAAGCAATATATGACGAAAAATCTGTTTTCAAAAAGTCTAAATTAAAAAAAATTGCATTAGAAGACACACCTTTTTATTCTAAGAATGTTCAAGAGAGTTCTCCTCATTTATTTGTTGAATCGAAGGGAAGAGTTCAAAATTTAAAAAAATCCAAACGAAAAAAGTTATTTAATCGTCGAAGAAGTCTCTATAAGGATAGTGTTTCACAAAGAGAAAAAAAAATATGGCCAATTTCTTATTTATTACTAATACTTAGTTTAATTCCGGTTATATTCTATTTTCTTTACTTAGGTAGTTTGAATTCTGATAGCGATATTTATCAATCGTTATTCTATGGTTTACGATATAGGATAAGTGGTATAATGTTTCTATTTTATTTTGCACCACTTCTCCTTGTTTTTGCAATTATTCGGTTCCTTGCACTTGAGAAACCTAGCCGTTTTGCTAAATTTACTCGCAAAATCTCCCGAATTATTATGAAAAAGGATAATAAAATTTTGGCTTTAAATATGGTTCGAAAAAAGCAATACATCACCACTATGTTCCTTATTGGAATATTTATGTCACTTTTCATCTTTTCAAACATAATGTTAAATTCAATAGTTAGGTATCAACGAATAGAGTACAACATTGAAGCTGGGGCGGATGCTAAAATAACATATTCTCCGGAAATTGATTATCGTCTTGATGCTGATAGACCAGGTCCGCGAGGATTAGTTAAATCTGGTCAAGATTTAGTTGATATTGAAAATACGTACAAAGGATTGACTAATGAAGATAATGAAACATACATAGATGATGTATTGACCATATATCGGGGATTTAACACGGGGAGGTATAATGAGATGGAATATTACTTAAATCTCTCTAAATACACTACTTGTATTACTGAAGATGGAAAAGATTTGATTAGCGAAAATAAATTTTCACCGTTTCAAGAAGTAGTTAATTATAATAGAAATCCTGAGGATTCTGATCTTGGGGTAGCAGTAAATTCTAAATATCTTGAACTTAATTCGGTAGAACTTGGTGAAATTATTAATATAGACATCAAATATTATGATCCAAACTTTATAAGGACTTTTACTAAAACCTACCTTGCAAAAATTATCTCAGTTGTAGATCTGATTCCAGGGATTTCGTATTATGACCGAAGTTATTATTCTGATTATACATGCATGCTAGTTGATATTGACGCTTTAGAATTAGATATTTCTATGATGTATGGTCAAAATATAATTCATATGTTTGATTTCAATCTTGTAGTTGAACCCAATTTCGAGTTTTGCGTAGAAGGAACAATGAATACAACAATAAAAATAGGGGCTTTTGACAATTTTGATATATATACCTATGATAATGATTGGAATTCTTATAATTTGGATGATGTTAATATATTTGAAGGTGCTTTAACCAATACGATTTATTCCGTGCTATATTTGGATTTTATTGCTATTGGATTAATTATTGCTATTGGTGTTGCAATATTATTAGTATTTTTGAGGAAAGCGGATAAATTTAATCAAGGTGTCCTTTTAGCTCGTGGATATGGAAAAAAAGGTGTTTTAAAGCTTTTATTAACTGAGACACTGATGGTTTTTACGATTTCCTTATTCACTGGAATTTTTAGCGGAGCAATTGAGGGTATTTTTGTTACTAAATTGTTAGGGGCTGTTGAATTGAACTTTCAAGACATAAAAACACCCATTTTTTTCAAATTTATGGATATATTATTGGTGGGATTATTGATACCGGTTTTCTCAATAATTATATATCTTCTTGTCTACTATTTTGAATCTAAAAAAAATTATACGGATTATTTCCATCAATTTTAATAAAAAAAAAAGGAATGTCAAACTATGATCGAAAATGAAAATGAATCATCCAAAACGGATGTAGACGCTAATGTAACACCGCAAGACAAACAAGTCCCCTTGAAACAAAGGCAAGTGAACGTTAGTTGTCAAAATGTCTTTCGCATCTTCCAACAAGGTAATTTGGAAGTAGTCGCCCTTAAGGGAGTCAATATGAATATTTACGCTGGAGAGATTGTTGTGATTATGGGTCCTTCAGGATCAGGAAAAACAACTCTTTTAAACGTCATATCTGGGATGGATCAAGCCAGTGCAGGGCATGTGTTCATTCGTGGGTTTGATGTTACTCGTATGAAGGATGAAGGAGTGCAGCAAATTTTGCAAAATGAAATTGGTATAGTCTTTCAATTTTTTAACCTTATTCCCAGTTTGACCGCAGAAGGAAATGTAGAATTGCCTATGACTATTGCGAAGAAGAGCAATGAGTATAAACGAACTCGAGTTCATGAGCTCATTAAAGAAATCGGGTTAGAAGATCGTGCACATCATCGTCCTTTTACGCTATCAGGTGGGGAAAAACAGCGAGTGGCAATTGCAATGGCATTTGCAAATAATCCCACTATTATTTTGGCCGATGAACCTACGGGTAATATTGATTCTATCTCGTCAGAAAAAATTATGAACATTTTTAGACAGTTCATTCAAAAAAATCCGGATAAATCTATTGTGATAGTCACTCACAACCCAGAAGTCCGAAAAATTGCGGATCGGACTTTAATCATCAAAGATGGGCAGATAATTCGGGAACTGGGAAAAATTGATTCAGAAAGTACCGAATCTATTCATGCAGATGATGAAGGCATGCAAGAGATGGACAAAATTGTACAAATGCAGAAAGAAAAGGATAAGGTGGAAAAAATTCTCAATCCTGATTTTCGTTTCATTGATTTTCAAGATATTAATGTTTGTCCTCGCTGCAAATCGGAGAACATTCTCAAGAATTTCGATCAAGAAGATGGGTCTTATAAGGTGAAGAATAATCAATTGGTGACCAGGGCAGTGATTTTCTGTCCTGAATGTTATCAAGTTTATTATCAATGGGTTAGTTTATTCGATATTCGGCAAGAGGTTTCATAATCTACAAATATAATTAATATTATTTTTTTTTTGGATGTATTTTAATCTGGTGAAACATTGTGATTCTTGTTCTCAATGAATATATTTTTGGTAATTTTTGGATGTTTAGGCCTTATTTTTCGTATTTGGGTAAATGAAATAAAATTAAAGAAGCAATTGAAATATGAGCGCCATTTTACCAGTAGATTTTTAGCAGAATATTTCTTTATTGCGATGATCTTTAGCTTCCAAAATGATGCTTTCAATTTAGTGGTTGCTTGCACCTATCCCATGATGGTTATTTGTATCTTTGTTTTTGATATCCCATTTTTCATTAAATTGAAACAAAATAAAAGTGTTTTACCCGGAGGAGGAGAATTTTCACCCGAAAAAGTGGATCTTTGGGTTATATTGGAGCGATTAACATTGCACATCCCTATTGTTGTAGTTGGATCAATATGGTATCCTCAAGGATTGAAATCGGCAATATTTCCAAATTTAGGTATCGGATCTATGATTTTTGCTTTAATTATGGTATATGGGATTTTTATTTTTGTTGATCCAAGGATAGGAAAGAAGCGGGACTGGCCGGATGGTTTGTGGCTAATGATCGGGGGGATATTGTGGACGATAGGGTTTATTCTCCATTTCTATGTTCTGGATTTTGCATGAAGATTTTTACTAAACAATTATAGAGGAATTTGTCGTAACATATTGGAAGTCGTACGTCGGTTGATAATCTTCATAAGATCTGATGTTTCGTTTCGCATTTTCACAGATAATTCATCTAAATATTCATCGAGCATTTTAAAGTTATTAAAAAATTGTGTCTCATTATTAGCAATGATTTTAACTCCGCGATGTTGAATATATGCATAAATTCCTCCTGTATGAATTTCATGCTTAACATAACAGTTTGGTTCACTTCCATTATTAGAAGATTGTGGCCAAAAATTGTTTTTCAACAGATATTTTCTGTACATGCTCATTGTTTAATTTCCTGTTTTGCTATTTATTTTGTGTTAGATATACCCAGATATTATGCAGCGATAGATATTATTATCAATGTTTAGTTCTCTATTTAAGGGGTTCACTTAATTTTTGGAAGGTTTTTACACTAAACCCGAAGGGTTCTTATTTTTTGGGCGACAAAATCCGCGAAAAATCTTTTTGTTATAATATTAATAAATTTTTGTCGGAATAAAAATCTCTTTCTTCTCCTAAAATGAAGTTTTAGAAGTGTTGAGTTAACTTGTTATCCATTTTTTATTTTTTGTCGAAGTTTTTGCTCTTGTCCCGACAATAATTTGCTGTGTTTGATTGATACCAGGGTGTAGTTTTTAATCGACAAAAATCCATAACATAGTTTAGAAATAGGTGAGTTTGGATAAGATTTTTTAAGGAAGATCTTCCGTTAAATACAAAAAAAGAATTGAAAGGATTATGCAATTGTATAAAAATAGTTTAATATTCAAAAAAATTAACACTTATATAGAATCTCTGAAAATCACATATTTTGGTTTCTAAAACCATTTATTAAGTTTTTCTCTTCAAATAAAGTGAAAGGTGTTGTAAAAATTAGATCCCGAATATCCTATTACATTAAACGAGCATATCATAGTACACGAAGTAATATTTTAATTATCATTGCATTTTCTTTAACAATTAGTGTGATTTTTGGTCTAAATATATATTCCCTTTCTTATGAACGAGAATTACTTGATCGAAAACTCACAAACGTCGTTGATTTTACGGTGGATGTTAGTGCTGATTCTTATAATGGAACTGCGGCATTTGCCAAAAATCAAGAGAAAATCGTTTCCGCAAAAAAAATGATAGAAGAAAGGGATATGGAACTTGATCAATTATTTGACTATGGGTGTTTTCATTCTGAATTTTTAAAACTCGCTTTAAATAGATCGCTGCCCTTTGATCCTACAGAAGAATCTCAATTATCCGTCCTTCCTTTCTCTGTAATTCAGATCGAAAATTCTTTTTATCAGTCTGATAGGTTTAATTCCTTTTTCACGTTGCTGGAAGGACGATTACCACTCTCTTCTAATGAAATTATTCTTGATATCTCCTACATGGAATATTTTAATATAACATTGGATGGATACCAAGATCTAAGCATATGCTTAGAAAAAAATCTTCAAGGTTTTGAACAATTTTTCGATAGTTATGGTGATCCTATGACTATCCATCCTTTGAAATCAACTTTCTTTAATGAAAAGTATAATGGAGTGCACCTTAACTCCACTATTGTTGGTGTTTACGCTTCAAATAAGGTACAATATCGATTTCTCACAAAAAATTTTGAAGTAAATTATCAATATGATCCAGAAACGGGAGTAATTGAATATACTCAAGAATTTCCTGAAAGTGCACCTATTTTAACTGTCCATAATTTTTCTTCACAAGATGATAAATTTGCATATCAAGAACTAATTTATCAGTTTGATCAAACAATTGATAATAATCCCCTAACTCATGTCTCAGAAGCCTTTTTTGGTTTTTTTGGAATTATTAACAGGAATAATGTTGGATTTCATAATTATAATGCTTTTTCGAAACAATTGAATTCTGAAGATAATGTGATTGAGACAAATTTGCCTGATTCGTTTGAACTTACTTCTATACTCTATCCAATAATGAAAAAAGTATATCTTGATACCCTTTTCCTTCGAGGAGTACTTATTGTCTTAAGTATTCCGTTGATTATTGCAGCCATTCTTTTTGGATCTTTTGCACGAAAAACAGAAGTAACTTCTCGTGCTGAAGAATTTTTATTACTCAAAAGTAAAGGGGCGCCCCCAAGGATGACATTCATTGAATTTTTGTATGAAAATTCTTTAATTGGAATAATTTCTTCAACATTAAGTTTAATTTTTGGGGTTTTCTTTTTCTATGCATTTAAGCAATTTTTTACAGGAATATTAATTTATTCCGAATTCCTTAAACCCACGGTAAACTTGTCAATTATTTTACAAATTTTTGCAATTGGGCAGATTTTATCTTTGATTGGGAGTATAAGTGCCTTGAAATCTATTCTTGATATAGATATCGGCAAAGTTCTTGGACAGATTGGATCAGAAGATTTTGAAGCTGAATTCAATGAAAAAACATTGACTCGGAAAAATAAAGTAAAATCCGACGATAGTAATACTATATACACCAGAGATTTTATTGTCTCGGAGAACAAAATTTTAAACGATCAATCAACAATTTCTCAAGGGAATTCAAAAAGAAGAGCACAGAAAAAACGTGATAAGAAAAAAGAACATAAAGAAGAAGTAAAAGATTTTGAAAAAATCAAAGAACTCAAACAAAGAATGGTCTATGGAGAAAATTTTGCCCTTTTAAGCAAAAATGAGGAAAATTTAAGAAAATTGGGCTTAGATTCAAATAAAAAAAAGACCGCGCCAATTAAAAGAAAAAAGAAGCCAATTAAATACTCATTTCTATTGATTTTTAGTTCTTTTATTCCAACTTGCATTTATCTTTTTATATATTATTCAAAATCTCGAGTTTTGTCTGATTCATTGACTGAAGTCGTCGAATTCTTGCAACAAGATGCTATGTTTATCGCATTAAACGTTATCATTGTGATATCTCCAGTATTTTTGGTTTGGGGAATAATAAGATTAATTACCGTTGAAATCCCAATACTATTCTCCAAATTATCTCAAAGAATTGCTCAATTATTCATAAAGGAAAGGAGTTTTTTAGTTGGCATTGAAATGCTCAGAAGAAAACAATATAAAATATTAATTTTAGTATTAGCTCTATTTTCCTCTCTCTTTTCTTTTTCAAATATTTATTTGAATTCAAATGCACGTTATAATTATTTAAGTGAAAATTATATTGTTGGAGCTGATATCACTGCAACGCTTCATAAATATTCAGAAAATATAACAAAAATTTCAGAGTTGCATAATCTTGAAAACACTTTATTGAATTATCAAGTTCCTGAGACTGATAAATATCTCATAAATAATGTTTTGAGCTATTACAAAGAAGATTATGATGTAAATAATCCGGATTGGTCTATTTATGTTATTGAATTTGAGAAATATTTCAAAATAATTGGGGAAAATAATAAAAATTATCCTAGTTCTGCTTTTAAGCAATCATTTAAAGAAGTAATTAAATATAATAATGATTTTCTAAAGATTGAAGAAGAACCATCAATAGATAATCAAGATGATAATAATCGAAGTTCAAAAGGAGAACCTGCAATAGGAGAACTTATGAGTATTCCTTTAACATCTTGTCAGGTCCCTGGTATTATTGTAAATGATCTTTTCTTAGAGAATAATGGTGTTAAAGTGGGGGATTTACTGGATGTCAAACACAGATCTTATGATTTAGATACTCATACTCCTTATTTTTCGAAATTACGATGCAAAATTCTAAGTTCCCTCAATATTTTTCCTGGATTATATACTGAATATGTTTATCAAACTAAAAATGATGAAGTCATTCTATTCGATGCTTCGTTTCTGGAGATACCTGATTATTGTCTCCCTTCAAGCCATATTTATCAGATGATTGATATTGACCCCACCGTGGAGTCAGATCCCAAAATTTTAGAAGCATATATTGAAAATTGTACAAGTGACTTTTCAACTTTATATAAGGAACTGGATTTTTACGATCAAGATTTTAAGATGCTAGAATTAGACACATCCCTAGATATTCTTGGTTTCTATACCGTGTTATATATTGATTTTATTATTGTTGGAATTCTAATTGCATTTGGTTTATCAATTGTATTAATTGCTCTAGAACGAGAAAAGAAATATTTTAATGGGGTTTTATTGGCCCGTGGATTTGGTAAAAAAGGATTATTAAGTTTGATTTTAACTGAACTTTTTGTATTATTCTTTATTGCTATTCTTTTTGGACTGGGAATTGGTGTTGTATTTTCGACAGTTCTTGTTAAAATGGATCGAACGTTAGATCCATCAAAAAGCGCAATTGATTTACCTATTTTTATCAATCTATTTGATATTATTGGAATAATTAGTCTAATAATTGGACTATCGTTTGGAATTTCATATTTTATTTATAAAAATGAAGCGAGGAAAAAAATCTCTACATTTTTCCACAAGTTTTAACGGAACATAAGCAAATCGGTGAGAACATGAACAATCGTTTAAAATATTATTTCAAACAAGGAAGAAAAAGTATAAAGAAAAGTGTGTTAATTGTTATCGGATTAGGGATCGCCTTAAGTATGGTTTCTGGTATCTATATATTTACAGATTCATATAAACAAGAAACCCTTCAAAAATCCTTTGGACAAATTGATGATTTTAACATTTTTTATCGAACTTTAGATAATAATTCAACTTATACCTTGGAAAGTGAAAAAATTGAAAATTTTATCCCTTCATTCTCTGAATTTAACAAGCATATTGATATTATTGAACAATATTCCTTTGAGATCATCCAAGATTATCGTAGAGTTGCTTTCTTCAAAAATTATACCCAAATCCCAACTTCCCAAAGACCAGTTCTGAATAAATATTTTTCTTCTCAATTGCAATACAATGCCTATTCGACAAATTTTTATGAATCTGCGCGCTTCAATCGATATTTTAAAATATTAAATGGTACCTTTCCCACTTCTATGGATCAAATTTTAATTGATATCAATTTTGCACAAAAGATGAATTTATCTATTGGAAAAGATCAAATGATTGAAATTTGTGCTTATTCATCGCTTTATGACGGTGATGATGATCAATTAACATTACGAGATGAGGTACACACTCTAAATTTTTCAAAATTTGAAGTTGTCGGTATTTATGCATCTAAATTGGCCCATTTAAAATTTTCACAAGACAATTATTTTTTTGGCTATCACTTCGATGAACTAACCCAGAAAATTTCACCTGTATCAGAAAATTCTTTAGAAGATCCAAAAATCAATCCTCCTCTGTTTACATTCTTGAATACATCAAAAAACATTTCATCCAATCCATTAGAAGATGTTTTAGCTCGAATCAACGTTGATTTTTCAATAATCAACTTTTTTCCCATTCGAGGGTGTTCATTAATTTCAGATAGAAGTTCTATCTCTTTTAATTTCCTCTCTACAATCACAAACAATATTGGAGAAGCTGGATCCGAATTTTCTCTTACTTTACCTGATTATATGGACTTTGATAATTCTCTCTATCTCGCTTTATGCGAATTTTCAACTCAATTGAAGGATATCCGGATCAGTCTTCAGTTAATTGTTCTTCCCATTCTTATCTTTGCGATTTTTATTGGAGCATTTGCCTTAAAAGTTGAGCAGAAAAATCGGATTGAAGAATTTCTTCTCTTGAAAAGTAAAGGTGCTTCAACAAAAATGCTTTCTATTCAATTGATTATTGAAGGAATTTTTATCGGAGTTTCTTCATCTATTTTTGCCTGTTTCTGTGGGATTATCGTATTTTATTCATTTCGTACTACTTTATTAAGTCTTGTTAGCTGGAATCAAGTTTCACTAAATTTACCTATTTTTTTTTCATTTAATAGTGTCCTTTTGACATTTCTCGCCGGAATCATTATAACCCAAGTTGCCAATGTTTTTTCATTGGTATATCTAAAGAATGTATCCACAAAAGAACTACTTAGTAAGGTAAATTCAGAATCATTTGATATCACATATGACGAAATAACTTTATTTAACAGTTCAAAAACCAAGAATGTTACTTTAAATGATCTACCCTTCTTTTCTGGCAATATTGAAGAAAAAAACCCATATTTTCTTGATGATATTGAAAAATCAAAAAAAAAACCCGCTGAAACAGCTCGCAGGTTATCAAGCAATAAAGAAAAACCATTAATAATTGATAGAATTCTAAAACATCAGAATTTATACAAAGATACTGTTTCTTCGAATGAAAAGGGGAAAGTTCATAGATTTGGCATTATTTTAATATTATTCTCTCTTTTTCCCCTGATCTTTTACTTAATCGTTGATAATGGGAGAAAAGGAACCAATGATACATTAATCTGGATTTCTGAACTAATTTCTCCTTTCAGCCAGCCGTTTGCAGTACTATCCATACTTTCACCTGTTTTAATGGTGGTTGGAATAATTCACCTAATCGCTTATGAAAAACCTAGTCGTTTAGGACGGTTATCAAAGATAATCGTTTCTATTTATTCAAAAAGTAAATCAAAATTAGTTGCCTTGAATATAATAAAAAAAAAGCCTTATATAATGACTATGTATCTTATAGGCATTTTTGTCTCCCTCTTGACTTTCTCTAATATTTATTTTCAGACATCCGTAAGAACAGAAATTATTGATAGTAACTTAAAAATTGGAGCTGATTGTAAGATTAGTTTTGCTCAAATTCCAATTAACGAAGAAAATGGGCTTGATTCTTCCTCAAAAATCCGCTGTGCAGAAGATATTGATTCAATGGAAGATCAGTTATTAAATTTGACATTAACTGACAATCAAAACATGAGTACCAAAGCTGTCACAACGTTTGTAGATTCTGGAAGTCCCGCTTATTTTAGAGTGTATCATGAAACAACGAAATATATTACAAATGTTTCCAAATATCTAGATCTTATATCAGAACCAGAAAAACTTGAACCAGAAAAGAATCTTTATAATAGATTACGTAATTTGACTCTGTATAATAATAATCTTACATCTGGAAAATTACCAGGTGTAATCGTTAATTCACAATATCAAAAAGCTCATCTAAAATCCCTTTATGAGAAAACTTCAATTAATCATTATTATTATGACCCATTAACAAATCGAATGCAATTGGACGAGATTGTAGCAATTATATTTGATGTAATTGACACTCTTCCGGGTTTTTACACTTCTAAAAGTTCAAGTTATTATAATGAAGAAGAGTTCATGCTTATAGATCTAAGTTCGGTCAATACGAATTCTTCATATTTGCATAGTTTGCAATTTTTTACTTTAATGAATTTGAATGAAAATTGCACTTTGGATCAAAGTGGACTATCTAACAAGATCAGTGAAGTCACAGATAATTTTAATGGTCATACTTATGTCAGTATATATCAAGATCAGTGGAATGATATGGCTCTCGATATAATACAATTTTCCTCAGGAACATATGTAATTTTTTATTTTGAATTCATCATCATTGGAATTCTGATGGCGATTGGAATTGGAATACTATTGGTTTACTTACGGAAAATGGACAAGCATTATCATGGAACACTACTAGCTCGAGGTGTGGGGAAGAAAGGGTTATTAGCGCTGACATTTATGGAAATTTTTGTCATATTCTTCATTCCAATATTTAATGGAATCATCAGTGGTTCCATTTTTGGAATTGTACTCTCCAAAATAATTAAATTGGTCAATTTTGAAGGTTCATCATATAGATCCCCTATTTTTTGGAACGCAATTGATTTAGTTGGGATTATTGCGATTATTCCACTACTTTCCTTTCTGATATATCTCCTTCTCTATTATTTGGAGTCAAAAAGGAAATATACCGACTATTTCCATCAATTTTAAAGTATTGAGGTATGCAAAAAAATGATAAAAAATGAAACTGAAGCATCTAAAATGGATGAAGGCTTTATAAATGCGTCCGATGATAAGAGTCTCCCTTTAAAACAACGACAAGTGAACATTAGTTGTCAAAATGTCTTTCGCATCTTCCAACAAGGTAATTTGGAAGTAGTCGCCCTTAAGGGAGTCAATATGAATATTTACGCTGGAGAGATTGTTGTGATTATGGGTCCTTCAGGATCAGGAAAAACAACTCTTTTAAACGTCATATCTGGGATGGATCAAGCCAGTGCAGGGCATGTGTTCATTCGTGGGTTTGATGTTACTCGTATGAAGGATGAAGGAGTGCAGCAAATTTTGCAAAATGAAATTGGTATAGTCTTTCAATTTTTTAACCTTATTCCCAGTTTGACCGCAGAAGGAAATGTAGAATTGCCTATGACTATTGCGAAGAAGAGCAATGAGTATAAACGAACTCGAGTTCATGAGCTCATTAAAGAAATCGGGTTAGAAGATCGTGCACATCATCGTCCTTTTACGCTATCAGGTGGGGAAAAACAGCGAGTGGCAATTGCAATGGCATTTGCAAATAATCCCACTATTATTTTGGCCGATGAACCTACGGGTAATATTGATTCTATCTCGTCAGAAAAAATTATGAACATTTTTAGACAGTTCATTCAAAAAAATCCGGATAAATCTATTGTGATAGTCACTCACAACCCAGAAGTCCGAAAAATTGCGGATCGGACTTTAATCATCAAAGATGGGCAGATAATTCGGGAACTGGGAAAAATTGATTCAGAAAGTACCGAATCTATTCATGCAGATGATGAAGGCATGCAAGAGATGGACAAAATTGTACAAATGCAGAAAGAAAAGGATAAGGTGGAAAAAATTCTCAATCCTGATTTTCGTTTCATTGATTTTCAAGATATTAATGTTTGTCCTCGCTGCAAATCGGAGAACATTCTCAAGAATTTCGATCAAGAAGATGGGTCTTATAAGGTGAAGAATAATCAATTGGTGACCAGGGCAGTGATTTTCTGTCCTGAATGTTATCAAGTTTATTATCAATGGGTTAGTTTATTCGATATTCGGCAAGAGGTTTCTTAATTCACAAAAAAAGAGAGAAAATCATTTTTTTTAATTCAAAATTACTTTCTAGTTGAAGTTTCATTGGTTTTATCCCAATTTTTAATGATTATATTTTGCATCGCTGCAAACCAGAACCAAACTTCGCGAATGAAGAAATGAACAATGCCTAAATTTGATTCCCATGCATTTGCAAGTTCAGCCATATGATCATGGCAAATCATGACATATTCTTTACCTGTTTGAGGATCTTTCCATGAGTTTTTTAGATAAATTTTCCCACAGTAATTGGCAATATTTTTCTCTAATAAGCAGCGGGGAATAACTCGAGGATATTCTGAGTTCAGTAAAATTACCATGTCAAACCGAATTTCTGGTCTGGACGGAATTTGGAGATGTCCTTTCCATAGGCTAAAATTATATCGCGGATTTGCATCGGGTTTTAATAGGAACCATGGACGGGGAAGTTCACTTTTTAAAAAAGTTACATATTTTGATAAAGAAATAATCTCCAGTTTAACTCGTTCATGCCATGCTGAATGTTTGGGACCAACTTTTCCCCATTTATCTTGGAAAGGTGGGATATATCGTTCTGCAAGTCCAGCATTCCAGCCGGAAACTTTTGCTTCCCCATTTACCATTTAATTTCCACCGACAACCCCTTGATCAATAATTTCAAAGGCAAATCCATATTTATCCGCAACTTTTGATACAGACTCCATTAAATCTGTATTTGTTAGAACTAATCCTGTCGGGGTGGCCAAACTTAGAGTTTGCATTGAAACTCCAAATTTTTTACATACTTCTTCAATTACATCTACAAAATCTAAGGAAGGACTTGCGGGAAAAGGGATCTGACGTTTCTCTGGACCAACCCGAGTTGTAAAATAGAACATTATCGTATTATCACTCATAATTTTCATCTTCTAATTCTTATCTTTTTATCGTAAACATAGCGATATTATATTGCTTTATCTATGGCAGTTATGATTTAAAATTTTATCTTAATCATTTTTTGAGATTCCCTCAAGTAGTGTAACTATCGAAAATTTTAATTACATCTGATCCAATATTTAGTCAAGAAAAATAATATCCAAAATACCAGAAATCGGATTGAACAATATTGGAAACTCAAATATCGGATAAAAAAGAAGATAGATATACTCGCTTAAAAGCAATAAGGCAATTTGGTTACGATATCTCTTGGGAGTCCTTAAGACAAAAATCTGTTACCATTGCTGGGGTAGGGGGATTGGGAATCATCTCTTCTGAAATGCTCGCTCGGTGTGGAATAGGAACAATTTATATTTTTGATTATGACATTGTAGAAGCAGTAAATTTGAATCGTGTTGGTTTCATGGAAGCTGATATAGGTGTTCCCAAAGTCAAAGTCGTTGAACAGCGTTTAATTGAAATCAATCCTGATGTTAATATTATCGCAGTTCATGGGGATATTATGATGTGGGGTATTGATGACCAATTTGACGAAGCAGTGAGTAAATCTGATTTGGTTTTAATGGGGCTTGATAATTATCCTGCTCGGAGTTTTTGTAATCAGAAATGCATCAATCATAAAAAATTATTAATTGATGCAGGTGTATCACGTTCTGCTCTCTCAGGAAATGTTCATCCTATTTTTCCCGGTAAAAGTGCTTGCATGATGTGCACTGCTCGTTTGAAAGGAACGAATGAAAAAAAGGAGAGGGGAGAAGCATGTACTGCTTCATTACCTACAACAATGGCAATTATTGCTTCGTTGCAGGTACAAGAAGCATTAAAATATATGTTAAATCTTGGAACGTTGGTAGATTATCAAACCTATAATGCTTTAACGGGTGAATTTCGAAATTTTATTACTTCGAGAGATCCAAAATGTCCTGCATGTTCCGATTTAGAATAAGGTGAAATAATGTCAGAAAGAGAAATTATGGGTGAAGAAGAATGGGACCGCCAAAAAAACTTGGAAAAAAAGATTATAACTCGTAAGGATGGTCCAAAAAAGATTATTGCGCCATGGATACTTGATTTTATTAAAAACCATGCTTTATCTTCTCCAAAAGAAATCTATGGGTGGTTAATCGGGAGAGAAAATCCTGAAGGCGATTTAATCGTTCTCACAGCCGTTGCCTGTCAACGATATCAGCTTCAGACTTATATTGGTGCGGCACCCGATCCTCGAGAAGTTCAAGAACTTAGTTCTTCCCTTCCTCATGGGGTGGGGATGATTGGTATTTATCACTCTCATCCAGCGGATATCTTCCATTCTAGCGTAGATGATAGAACTTTACAAAATTTAGCACGCTACTATCCAAAGATGATAAGTGCAGTCACAAATAGCAATTCCTCGGAAGATGATGAACAGAATAAAACTCGATGGTTTCAGTTATCGTCGGAAGAAAAATCCACGAATGAAATCGAAATGACCGAAGAAATATCTCCGATTGAACATTTCAATAGTATAAACACTTATTGTCACCTTTCTATCGATCTGATGATACCGATCTCAGGTATGATTAATCAAGTCTTATTAAAACACCTCATGGGAAATTTTGAA
This sequence comes from Candidatus Lokiarchaeum ossiferum, assembly GCA_025839675.1. Taxonomy (GTDB): domain Archaea; phylum Asgardarchaeota; class Lokiarchaeia; order Sigyniarchaeales; family Promethearchaeaceae; genus Lokiarchaeum; species Lokiarchaeum ossiferum. The sequence continues at coordinate 1,038,297 of CP104013.1, read as the reverse complement.
CATATTTGGAGCCATGGACAATTTAGTTTTCTTGTCGAAAGCACCAAAAAACGAAAACGATATGTAGATCATCAAAGTAAGCGCGGGATTCCCCCTTTAGAAACATCAAAGGAACTCTTTGAAAATGAAGTTATTAAGCTTAAATCTTCACATTCTCTCGGAAATTTGCCCCAAAATACCTTGAAACGAATGTTTAAAAAAAAATCTTCTATTTTCATAGATCTCTCTTGTTCAAATACTAATATTTCCAAAAAAATGTCTTCAAATAAAGAAATTCAATTGCAAGGTGATATATATTTTAGTTTTCACCAAATTTTGAATTCTCAGAAAGCAGAAATTCAAGAAGATATGATTGCAAAAATAAAAGCAGAGGTTATGGATTTAATGATTCAATCTGTATCAAGATGTATATTTGAAGGAAAAACCCCACGTAATTTAGAAATTATTGCTCCTGCTCCTATCCAATTACCTTATCCAGGATTATCTATGATGTTAAATGTTATGAATCGTCATATTCCTTCTTTTATTGATAAGATCAATGCATTTAAAAACACTTTAGATGGACTTTCACCGTTAGCTGCTGAATATTTTCCAAATCATGATCAAATATTCCAGCAAGATGACAATATCATGCAATCTATGTTTAAGCGCGCAAAATATCTAATCTTTTCTGGAAAAGCCATAGAATCTTGTGAAATCTTATATGTGCTTCAAGATATTTACAACATTCGAGGAAATTTTGAGAAACGAGATGAAGTTTCTCAGATCATCCAAATGATCCAACAATAAAATTATAAATTCTGAATCTATATTTTTTAACAAAGACAGCTGTGAATGAAAATGAAAGTAAAACTTAGCCCTCAAACTCGGAAGCAAGCAATTCTTCATTGCTCTGAATCAACTCCGAATATTTCTTCTGGTCAAACTTATATTGCAATTTCCACAATTCGATCGAAAACCTATTCATTTATTGTAAAAATTCTTGAAATTGTGGAGGATTCTTCTCATAATGACATTCCACTCTTGGAAGTTGATAAATACCTCTCAGGAATTCTCAGTCAAAATGATACAGTCGATTTATATCCATATAATTTATCCCACGCTGAAGAGATCACATTTGGCATTTCTGAAAAGAATCTGGCGATTACACCTGGGAATTGGACAGCAAGCATCAAGGATGGTCTCTTGGGTAATATATATGATGTTGGGACAGAAGTTAAAAGTGCGATTGATGCGGGTAAAGGTATAATGATTCTTCGAGGGTTTGCAATTAAAGCTCAGCCTTTATTGCCTGTTGAAATAGGCCCTACGACTCAAATTTTTCTTGAAAAATATGCTGATGATGAATTAGAACACATGGAAAATGCTTTAGAACAGCAAAAAATAGATCGAACAGAACAAATGAAGCTCAATATATTGCAAAATTTAATTGCTAATGTGAAAAGTAGCAACATGGTTCAAGCAACTGAAAGTTTGGATTTGAACTTTGATTCTTCCGATCCCAAGATGTTGGATCAAAGCATCGTTGGATTATTTACCAGCTATGAACTTTTTGATGAGAAAATTACTGATGAGAAAAAGAAGGGATTTACTACGTCTCGATCTTTTGTTATCCATGATCAAGGTGTCCCAAAAGAGTTAATTGAATATCAAATGAATTGTCATAAAGATCATGGAACCGTTCTACTTCGCGTTTATCATGAAAATGGTGTTCATGCTGAGGAACTTGCTGAAGATTTACAAACTAGTATTCGTAAGTTACATGCTGGTCTTAAAGGGAAGCAGAAGAATAAAGAAATTGAAAATCAAATTCGTACATATGTCTTAATGAAGGGTGCCGAACTAAAAGAAGTTGCAGAAGTCCAATTACCCATGGCTGCTTTATATACTGAAATATCCCAAGATTATCCTGATTGGAATTTATCTATGAAAAAATTTGTCAAAATTGTTAAAAAAATGGTCAAAAGTGGGCTGATTTCTGAAGTACAAAAGCTTCCAACGGGATATTATATGGTATTATTCCATCCTTTAGAATTGACTGAAGATCCTTCTCGTTTATTGAAATTTGCTCAAACCACCGGGGTTCTGACAAAAGAAGAAATCATGACCAAATTGGGTTGGACTGAATTTCGCGTGAAAGAAGCGCTTGATTTCCTGGTGGAGCGGAAAATGGCCAAAATTGATAAATCATTCCGATTGGGCACACGTTTTTACTTCATGGTCAAATAATTTTGTTCCTTTTTTTGATTTTCGCTTCTTCTTCAATTCCATTAGTTCTTTCGAATATAATGTGGCATGTTCTTTGGTAATACGAGACTCAATTCCACCAAACCGCGAAATTCTCCATTTTCATACCATGGGGTCTGGTAAATGAGTTTTTTTTGCCCATTTTTTTCAATTGTATAAGCATTTGTTTCATGGGATTTTAGTAGATCTGTTAATTTTGCTTTCGCTGCCGGGGGATGACAATCCAAAACATTTTTTCCAATCAAATCGTCTTCTTTTCCTTTAAGAAACGTGCTTTCGGATTTTTTATTCATGTGCAATATTTTTCCATCTTGATCACTAAGTGTGATGGCAAAATTCACTTCATTATCCCATGGGATGCATTTTTTTGGGGAGGTATTCATGAGTGATTGAATTCTTGCCCAAATGTAAAACTTGGGATTTTAAAACAGTCTAAATAGCACTAAAATACCAAAAAAAAAGTAAGGAGAAGAAAAATATTACTTTCCTACAGCCATCCCTTGAGGATCCAATTCTCTTAAGAGGGCGACTTCTTCCTTTGTTGGAGGTGTAGTTGTTTGGATTTCATCAGGAATGATAACCTCAAAACTGAGATTATTCTTGATATCTTCAATGGTCACCCCAGGATGAATTTGTTCCACTTTCATGATTTTAGTCTTTTCATCAAACCCATAAACTGCTAGTTGAGTGATAACTTTGACTGGTCCTCCATTAGCGGGAAGTCCTGCCCTTTCTCGGGCTCCCGGGCCATCTAAATATCCTGGGCTCGTTATGAAAGATACTTTATCCACAAAATTACGCTTGGATTGTCGCATGACTATAAAGAAATTTTGACTGAGGGATGCTACATCATTTCCTCCGCCAGATCCAGGTAATCTGACTTTAGGTTTATCCCATGTATTGCCGATAAAGGTGGTGTTTAAATTTCCATATTTATCGATCTCTGCTCCCCCCAAGAACCCATAGTCAACCCATCCATTTTGGCAGAATGACATATTGTCATGCATAGTGCTAATGGAAATGGCACGATGGCCTGTTCGAGAATCTCCAACAGATATAGGCAAGGATTTCAGTTGTGTGCCAATAGATCCTGCTTCAAAAATCATGAGTAAATTGGGAGCATGGGTTCGTTGAGCAAACATGGCTGCGATCATGGGAAGTCCTGTACCTACAAAAATAGAACGTTCATCTAACAATAATTTTGCGGCAGTTACTGCCATAAGATGAGTTGCAGTATAGTAGTTTTCCTCGCTCATTATTTCTTGCCTCCTGTTTTTCCAAGCTTACGATCTAGCCACGGTGCTTTCACTTCCGCTCGATAATGTTCTACTTCTTCTAAAAATTTCATTCGTTCTATTCCACCATTTAATTCAAGATATTCTTCAAAATTTTTCACGCCATAAACATATTTATCAAACCATTGTGTCAATCCTTCTTCAGTTGGGGAAAGATCTAACCACTCACTGATTGCTTCTTCGTCTGAGTAATAATATCCTGGAAGATTTGATGGGTGAGCCCCATATTTTACTTGTACTACTGCATCGACGAAGAATCCTGGTATTACCGTCCGTTCTGGATTTTGTCTAATAACCTCATTGTCAATGATTTCTTCGGTTGTAATGATCAATCGACGGGCTGATCGGGCGAGCTCAAAGTCTTCTACAATATATCCGTCATATAAACAATTTCCAAATTTATCGCATCGGGGAACGTGGATAATAACTATATCGGGATTTGCCGAAGGTACTAAGCAAATCGGTTTTTTAGTCCATGGATCTTCAATGACTTTTGCGGAAGATTTCCTAAAAGTATCAGATCCGAGCATAGTTCGGGTTGGAATAAATGGAACACCCATCATTCCTCCTAAAAAGCGCCATTGGTGGCCTGCATTGCTTATTTCAGAAGTCACTTTCACCTTACCAGACTGTACAGCTTGTCTTCCACATTTTGATAATCCACGCATTTCATGCCCGAAAGAATATGCTACTTCTACTTTACTAATTATTCCGCCGCCTATCATTACATCAATATCATGACATCCTGTTTTCCCAAGCATAGTCAAATTACGTTTTTTTTGGCGGATCATTTCAAAGATTGCTGCCATACTTACTCTTACATGGCCAAATCCTCCCATGGCAATAACATCTCCGTCGTTTACATATTTATCGACTGCTTCTGTCAGTGTCGTTTGCTTATCTTTAATGGCCCGGGATTTTTGTTTCATCCACGCCCGATTTTCGTCCGGATCATGCCACCCTACTAATTCTCCTTCGCCTTCCGCGAGGATTTTCACTTTTTGCATTTCCACTTTTGATCAACTTTGAAAAGGTTTTTACTAGTAATTTTACTGAGAAGTTAAAAACTGTTTCGCTTCTCTTACATCTCGGAATTCTCGGATGATCAAAAATCGACTTTATGAATTATTGTATTTCTGAGAATAAAAAGACAATATTGCAAAACAAGCATAAAAAAAAGATAATGAAATGAAAAAAAATACTAGACGAGCTTTCGTTTTATAGTTTTTTCAATTAAATCAATCGGAGCTTCTTCATATCTCATAAGAAGTTCATTTAAGCGAAGGACATCATGTTTCTTCGCTTCCTGCGACTTGAAAAGTTTGGAATATTTCTGCACTTTTTTTTCCTTCGATGATAGTTCTTATGTATACCAAAAAAGCAATCATATTTATAGAACTATTTTTGGAAAAAATCGTCGAATATTTCTAAAGTAAACCTGTTTAATGAATGCAATAGATGGGATTGTATGCGTCGGATATAAACTCCAACTATCTTTTGTTAGATTTGATGTAAAAACACATAATGTTTCTTATATGATTCTTTTTTGGAATTTTTCTTATAATGCAGATACAAATAGTGTAGATTATTCCTCTCTATTAGTAAAAAGTGAAGGATTAAGATATATTATTGAGATATTACATGCTGTAATATAGATAAATCGTTTAGATTTGCATAATCTCAAAAAATATAACATCCGGTGTTAATTTCAATGGCTGAGCAATCCCAAAACGTACAGGGCCTCAAAACTATGCTGAAAGGTAAAGACCAAGGTGCTGGAAGCTCTGTAAAGGATCAAGTAAAAGCGGCTTTGTTGAAAAACAAGCCCCAAGCACAAGGTAGCACAAATACTGCTGCTAACTCTATGGCACAACAGATCGCCCAAGCCCAAGCTCAAACTAATTCTCAATCAACCTCTGGAGCAGTAAATAATTCAAATGCAGCAACAGGACCAATGCTCACAAAAATTGAAAAAACAGTTGATTCTATCAATGAAGTCCATTCTACTATGGAAAGCTTGAACAAGAATATGAATATGTTTGTGGATTTATTCAATCGTCGTGGAGGAAGTTTAGCCAGTGGTGGAGATAGTGGTTCTGTTTTACCTACTGGGGATTCTACAGGTAATTCGGCTGGTACTAAGTCTAATGGAATGGGTGGGATTGCTAGTGCTGCTAATGCTGCAGGTATGGCGGGTGGACAAGATGCAGTTACTACACTTCTTCTAACAAATCTTTTGAAGAAAAATGATAATGAAAACGAAGAAAAACTTTCTACTTATGAAAAAGGGTCCAAGGAATACTTAGATTTATTAATTAAAAAACTTGATAAATTTCAACACGAATATGAGTTATTGCAATACTTATTTGAACCGAAAATGTTTGGAGGGGGTATGCAACCGACAAACGATGATCAAGGAAATTCTGCATGGCTCGCAGGTTTTATGTCTATGATGATGAATAAAAAACGATAAAATCTTCTACTCTCTTATACGGTGTGCTATGATGTCAAAAAAAATAACTGGTCTGCAAAAATCACGGGAAAATAAGCAATTATTGATGAGTGAACTGGAATCCCTCGAAGATAAGTTGCGTATGTTAAGTTCTAAAGCAGAAAATACCAGGAAACGCACCACAACAAAACGTCAAAATAATCAAAATCTCAATAGTATTCTGGATCGATGGAAAGATGTAAATGCACAACCTCCTCCAGATACCTATGAACCTCCCGTTCAAGAACCTCCAACTCCCCCTCCAGAACAAGTACGAGTTGAACAACCGATGTCTTATATGCCTGACACCTCATATCTCTTACCGGCATGTACAGAGTTGGAAAAATCTGTCTTAAAACAAATAAAAATGTGCATACAATTCATACTTTCCCATACATCCAAGACGGATCCAATGTTAATGACATTGATTTCTGGGACAAATGATTCTGTCGATGATTATGAAAAGCTATATACCCAACTTAAATTAATGGTCTTCATGGAAAAAATGGGGAAAGGCTCATCGCGTAACGAACTGATGGCTTTTGTATTTTCCAGTCTATAATCTGCGATACATCTTTCTCTGATTGAAAATGAGATGATTACTTATGGAAAACGATTTAACTGATGATGAAATTAAAACTCGAATTGCATCTAAAGTTAAGAAGTTGTATGCGAAGAAAAAGAAGAAATATACTTGTGAATTTTGTGGAACCGGGTTTGATAAGCGAGATTTTCTTGTTAGCCACATGAAAATTCGTCATCCAGATGATTATGATCTAAAATATGGAGAGACAAACTATGCTCAAATTAGTCCGAATCTCCTTGCACAAATGGCTCCAAAAAAAGATACTTCCCCTCAAAGTGTGTCACCACCCATACAAACCCCAATTTCGAATCTTTCTGCTTCTGCTTCAACTCCACAATCCCAATCACCTGCCACATCAAATGTAACTCCTTTACAATTAGATCGTTTATCTCAAGAATCTACCACAATGAGGCCTCCAATGCCTGCACCCCCTTTGATGCGTCCTATTACAAATTCATCATCTTCAACTCCTACACAACCTCTTTCTATGGAATCGGTTAATGTAGATTTTTCAAATCAAACAATTCCTCCAATTTCGATGGCTGAAATTAATGCCAAGTTGGATCAAATAAATGCAGGAATGGGACGTACTGTAAAAATTATGGGAGATAACATGAAAACTCTTAATAAAGAATTAAGATATCTGATTTGTGAATATAAATCACCTTTTATTATATTCGATTAAGGGTGAAAAAAATTTCTTGGTAAATTTGTTAGGATCTACCTTAGGAAAAAAGAATTAAATTTATTGCATTAATATCCTATAACACGTTCTCCAAAGAGCATGTTTTGATAACATCTTAAACATCCCCGGAAAATCCCATCAGGGCTGTTTTTTAATTCTTTCCTGAATTTTTTTGCCCTTTCTCCTGTAAAAATTTCGTTGAACGAGTTTTCTTTGATATTTCCTATTTTATATTCATTATAATCTGCGCAAAAATGAACATTACCATTATAGTCAATGTTTGCTTGCGACCATGGTACGGGGCAATTTTTCCTGACAACAACTTCTGGATTTGCGTAGTACTCAGTAATTTTCTTCGGATTAATGGCTGGAACCGTAATAATAGGATATCCATTTTTCATTGCATGGATTTTTTCAAGAATTATGTTGAATTTATCTCCATCAATACCTTCGTTGTATCCCGTATTATAGGCCTCCAAGCAGCGACTCTCAACACCCAATTTTTCGCGAAGTTCTTTTTTATGGGTTTCCACAATTTTATCATTGGTATATGTTCCTAAATTAATAATGTGCCATGATAAGCCAAAATTTTTGGCTGCTTCTGCTAATTTGTCTAAATAAAGATAGTTTTTATTACTAACCGTTGTGACAATGCCCATATGAGGGAGGTGTTTACCTTGTTTCTTCTTTTCTGCATTGATTGCTGCAAAACCATCAACAACCCTTCTATACGATCCTTTTCCTCGAATTTCATCATTGATATCTTCAAAGCCATCTAATGATACAAATAATGCTGGCCACTCGTCTCTAACGATTTGCTCTGCGTGTTTGGCTAAGAATGTGCCATTTGTGTTCACAGATGCAAGACATTTATTTTTGACAGCATATTGAATTAATTCCATAAAATCAGGGTACATAAATGGTTCTCCTCCCCAAAAATATAATGCTGGATGATGTCCTTTAATTTCATCTATGAGTTCTTTATACCGTTGTACTGGGACTATGGTTTTTGCTTCTTCTGCCGCAAACTTACCTTTTAATATCCCTTTATCTCCTCTTTGACCACACATAACACAATGCAAGTTGCAAAGTGGGGTAATTCGAAAATAGAGTAATGCCACCTTCCCTGCATTACCTCGATATAGTCTTCGATCAATTCTTTTGGCTTTATATTGTCTTGCAAATGAATATAGGGCATATCTTGCTAATCTTGTATCTTTAGCTAATAATTTTGGAATAATCGAATAATTCTTTTTCATGAGAATACCCTTAAAATAGTTAAAATTGAAAATAAGAAATTTCTTGATGTCTATCTATTGCGCTTTAGATATTTGTGAAGACATTCATTTATTCAAATAATCAATCACTTATGTTAATATTTTAGTTTATGGTTAAAAGTTTAACAGTTTTTCCTATTTTCATTTTACCAAGAAAAAATGACAGTAAATAAAATTTAATTTTTGAATTGACGTGGTTTTATTTTAGTTTTGTTGGAAACTTTCTTGGAATTTCTTTAAAACAACTTTCCAACCATAATTTTATATTTATAATTTTTCGATACAACCTTAGTATGCCCTTAGGTCTTGCATTAATTACTGTAAAAGAAACACCTCCCTCGAACAAGTTCAAAGGATTTTTAGATAGTTCTTATCCGAAAGAATTCAATATATCACGTGGTTTAATCCAAAAGATCGTAAATATTATCACTGGAACGGATAGTGAAGACGAGGGTGTATTAGAATTAAAGTATAATGACAAAATTATTTTGGTAAATACAAAACATATCTATGGTACCAATGAAATTGAATTGATTGTGTTAATATTAGCTGCTGATGAGACCAATACTGTGAAAGAATTTTATGGTTTATTAGCCGATCAATTAGAATCATTTTATAATCGGAATAAACGAGATCGGGCTCTGACTTTTTCAGAATTCGCCAAACTATTTTATCAACAACAAGCTTCTCGAAAATTATTGTTTATTGGATTTCCTTCAGCAGGAAAAACGTGTATTAAAAAAGCATTCTTTGATGGTGTAGATCCTAGCATATTACTTGGACAAGCTGCACCAGAACCGACTCGTGGATTAGCCCATTTTGTGTATTCATGGCTCGATGCAGAAGTAGGTATTGTGGATTCTTCTGGCCAAGAATTTGAATCATATGTTTCTCCTCAGAATAGTTTTGAACGAATGATCGCTTTTGAAGAATCTGATATCGTAATATATATTTTTGATGTAAAAAATTGGGAAGAAGAGCGAGAAAAGGTTCTTGGAAATTTGGATAGTATTATAAATGCCAAAAATTCCACCGCGGCAAATGCAACAATCTATGCTTTTTGCCATAAGATTGATTTACTTGCTGGAACAAATCAAGAGAAGGCAAAACAATTCTTGGAAATCAAACAGATCTTGGATAATGACTATGGGATCAAAACAATATTCACTTCGATTCAACCCGAACTAATTCACACTCTATTTAGATCAATGCAAATTATCTTGAATGATCTATCAAAAGTAGGTAATTCCATAGAAGATTTTTGCAATGATGTAATTAAAGATCAAGCAAAAAGTGCCATTTTTCTTCTAAACGATGATAATGTCGTAATCAGCCAAAAAGCCACTGCAGATATGGATTTGGATGATATTTCTCATATTATCAACCTTGTTAAAAATCAACAGTCCATTTTAAAAGAAACACCTGGTTTTGGTGAAATGGATTATTCTGTGATACATACCAAAACGAATATGGCTTTAGTTGTAAAAGCAGTCAATATTCTTAAATATGGGGTATCTTCGGTTGCTTTTCTCAGCCAAAATGTCACCGGCAAAACTTTAGGTGAATTAATTGAGAAGTTGGATAAACGGCTTTCTTTCGAGTCGCGAAATTCTCTGGCTATGGATAAAAACGAATAATTTCATATGATGGTGTTGGAAGATATGCTAACTCTGAATATTCTTTATTGGATTCAATTTTCTGTGTGTTTCTTAGTGTTAACTGTTGCAACCTATCAAGATATCAAAGAACGTTTGGTCTATGATTGGATTTGGTATATTGGCGGAACAATTGGAATCGGATTGCATATTCTTGGTTTTATATTCGTTCCTAATTATTATTGGTTATCTCTTATTATTAATTTGATTGTCGCAATAATATTTATTGGCATTTGCATGATCCCAAAAATTTTTGGTGGAACTTTTTTAATGGGACCTGCAGATTTAATTGGAATTTTTATCATTGCTTTGATTTTTCCTTTTCATTCTCCTTTGGTGCACTATTCTCGTGTGAATTTATATATTGCACCCTCCATTTTTGCTGTTTTAACAAATACTTTTCTCATTTTTGCTCTTTTTCTATGCTATCTTGGAGTATCCAATTATTTTTTGTATAAAAAAGTATTAAAAAATTCAAAATCCTCCACCACATGGTTTCAAGAATTTTCTCATTTATCACGAGGAAAGAAATTGCTTTTATTTTTGTTAGGGAGACGAATTTCTGTTGAAAATCTTGTTGATTACAAGTTTGTAAAATTACTCGAAGATTATAATGAAGATGATGAATCCTGGGAAGCTATTTTTGATCTAAGTTATGAAGATGAATATACTCATGAAGAAATGAAAGAAATTTACATGGATTTTCATAAATTGGGATTGCAAGAAATTTGGATTAGCCCGATGGTTCCTTTGATAACACTTTTTCTGCTAGGGGTAGTGGTTACATCGCTAGGCGGAAATTTATTATTTCAAATTCTGGAACTTATCTTTTTCAGATAGAAAATTTAATTTTACTTAAAATTGAAAAAAAAGGAAAATATCGTTCAAAACCCTAAACTTTCTCCCAAAATTTCAATACCGCTTGAGGTAATCCGCATACTTAAAGCTTTTTCGTTGAATGCTGTTCCTCGCATTTTGAAAATCGTTAACGTTCTTGCCATATTCATTGAACCACTTTCACCTCTGCGGTAATTGACTCGAATAACTCCACTCCCCACAAATTCTTCTAATGAAAACCCTTCTTCTTTGGGCAACTCTGAAAGAACCATTGCAGTGGTTTTTGATTCTCGTAATATTGTGAAAATTCGTAAAAATTCTCGTCGGCTGATGAATTCGGTTGGAAATAATAATCGCAAAGAACTGATTGGATCTATAACAATTCGCTTTGCTTCAATTAATGAGATTGAATCGATAATAGTCCCCACAAAATTTTGAATCATATTGATATAAGTTTGTTCTTCCAAAGTTAAACCATCTAGTGGAAAACTGGGTGAATCATAATCACTCGATTGTTTGGACCACACATTAATATTTACTAAACGTTCAAAAGAAAAGTCTACAAATTTGAACTTTCCTTCTCGCTCTAAACTTGCAAAATCCCATCCAAAAGGTTTGGTGTTTGATAAAAATTCGTCTTTAGATTCCCCCAAAGACACATAAATACCCGGATCTCCAAATTTTGTTATTCCCTCATATAAGAATTCTGCAGCAAGAATTGTTTTTCCGCACCCGGGACCACCCGAAATTGTGCACACTGTACCTTTTGGCATTCCTCCATTTAAGGCATCATCCAATCCAATAATTCCCGTCGGTGTTTTTTCTGAGCTACTGTTCATCGTGAAATTTCCCATTTTTTTTTTATAAAGATGTCCTATGAAATTACATTTCCTTACTCCTATGAAAATATCCTTTAAGGAATCTTTTAGAAAATTTCCCAGAAATTTTGTATAAATTCGTAATTAAAATAAAAGCTGAAAAAAAGCCTATAGATGGGTTATTTGTCCTTGTTTGAAATCATCTTCAATCGCTTGCCCATAAATATAATCTCGAATTTCATTGATATCCATAATTTTTGAGATTTTCTCACGAACTCGCTTGTATCCTGGAATCCCTTTGATAAACCAGATCGTTAATCGACGCAACTCGGCGACTTTAAATCGATCTGTGTTCCAAAATCTGGAACTATTGGAGATAAATTCGTCATCCATGCGCAAATATTGGCGAATCGTATCAAAATCGTGATAATCAGGAAACATAATTTCATCTTCACCCTTGCTAATGGCTTGTTGGTTTTGCCAAATTTTTGAAAAAACCGCAGGATCCGACATTGCAGCTCTTCCTATCATCACAGCATCACAATTGGTCTGGTCTTTCATTTTTTTATAGGATTGATAATCATATACATCACCATTTCCGACAATCGGGATATTTAATTGTTCCTTTACTTGACGGATTATTTCATGATTTGCAGTACCACGATATTTTTGACTGACAGTTCTACCATGGAGAGTGAGAAAAAGAATTCCACTGTCCTCCAATTTTTTACTGATCTCTAAGATATCCGTTTCATTTTCATATCCTAAGCGGGTTTTTAAGGATACTGGAACATGAGAGTATTTCATGCATGTCTCAACTACATTTTGTAAGCGAGTAATAGATTTATCTCGATGAAAATCCCGAAGAAGACCTCCTCCTCCTCCTGATTTCATTGTATGGGGAGCAGGACAACCTCCGTTGATATCTAAGACATCAAAATTGTATGAACTTAAAAAATCCAATGCTTTTTTGATATGGTCTGGATTTCTTCCACTCGCTACAATTTGAACGCTGGAAGGTTTTTGTTTTTCAATATGTTCTAAATGGGGGATAGCGGTTTTTGGAGCTGCAGCAACTTGTTGAACAAAGATCATGGGAGTTACAATCATTCCGACTCCCCCTTGTTGCATGATAAGATTCCTAAAACTGGGGGTCATAGTATCCATCATAGGTGCTAAGATTAAATCTGTTGGTAAATCTATCGAACCGAGTTTCATTTTGCGACTATTATTATTGTGAAATATAAAAAAAGAATTTTGTGATAATAGGAAAAAAGAAGAATATTTAGTAGACTTTCATATATAAAAGACATTTCCCTCTTTCATAATTTTGAAAGTAGTTTCTGGGTGATCTTTGGCGCAGTATTCTTTGAACGATTTTGGTTTAATCTCCCAATAATGCATTGGAATAACATATTCTGGTTCAATCACTCCAATTGCCTCTGAAGCTTCACTAAAACCCATCGTTTGCCTTCGATTGCCAATTGGTAGACATGCCACATCTATCTTCCCTTTCAAGTCTTCATATTCAGGTATATTATCTGAATCACCTGCATGAAAAATACGAATCTCGTGAATTTCAATAATATATCCGCACCAACCTTGGGTTTTGGCATGCATTGGTGAATTTCCAAGATTGTACATCGGTATTGCTTCTAAATTAAATCCCGCAATCGTTGTGTTTTCAAATGGATTTATTGCTGATACATTGAAAAAATTTTTATATGTTGCCATTGAATCTGGCCCAACATGTTCAGTTAAATTATTAGAGATCAAATTCAGAGCAGTTCGAGAAAAATGATCATAATGGGAATGGGTGATAATCACACCATCTGCAGGCTTATTTGCATAGATTTCAGGCAAATTATAAGGGTCAATATAGATACGTTTTCCATCAGCTTCTATCATGAATGCCGACTGTCCAAGATAGGTTATTTTTATTTTAGATTGAAGATCACCAACCGTAATTGCAGTAATCGTGGCTGTGGATATGACTAAAATCCCTATGCTTATAGCAATATGCTTCTTTGATAGTTTAGACAAGTTTATTTTCATAATTTCACAACTTAACAACGCTTTAGCTTCTTAATTTTAGGATTTTAATAAAAACTTAACTGCGAATTCAAACTGTGTTCATTTTTTTTAGAATTAGATTTCATGAAGACTGAAAATGAACTACTTTTTAGAAAATACAAGGGATGAAAAAAGAGGATGAAGATTAATTGGCTTCTTAATCTGCAATATCTAAAAGAATAACTTCTCGATTCGGTAGCTTTTCCTTAAGTTCTTTTGTAGCTTCTAAGTTCCCAATTCCTCTCCCAACGTGCATGGGGATAATAACTTTGGTTTGAATATTTTCTGCAGCTTGGACACACTCTTCCACATCCATGACATATTTTCCACTGACAGGAAGGAAAGCAATATCTACATCAATTTCTTTCATTTCGGGGATAAAATCCGCATCACCTGCGTGATATAGGGTTACTCCATCGATTTCTACTATCGGCCCGATATGGTTTGCTTCTTTTGGGTGAAATGGCATTCCGGGGGATCGGAAGCGATGCGAGTTGTAGGCAGGTATTGCAGTGATTTTTATATCTTCAATACTAAGTTTATCATAAGGATTTAGCTCTTTTACCTCCCCTTTAATTGGTATATCTTTTTTAAAAATATTTTGGCAAACTTTTGGTCCTATTAAAACGGTTTTCTCATTTGAAATGATGTTTATTGATTCTGGATGGCAGTGATCCATATGTTCATGACTGGAAATAATAATATCTGCTTTGGGATACTTCTTTTTCTCAAGTTGATATGGATCAAAATAAATGTTCTTTGTCTTTCCCATAACCATAAACGAATCATGACCTAACCACTGAATCTTAATATCTTTATATGAAAATTCTTTCATAATAATCATTTAAGAGTAAGCTTTCTCTGGTAAAAAAGGCTTATCTTTTCTTCCCACAATAGGAAAAGTAATTCAGTTATTCAATTCTCTTTGTATCTTATTACTGCTTCCCATTCGTTCTCTTTTATTTTTTCGAGAAATAGTAAATCTCCCATTAATTTTTGTTCCAGAATCTGTTGGGTTCCTTCTGTATTGGTTGGAAAATATAAACTAAATGAGATCAAATCGGATGAACCACGAATTTCATTTAATAATCTTGCATCTCTTCCCTTAATTTGAAAGGAAATGGTGGATTCGCCTGAAAATACAAAATTTCTTATCAAAATTATGGTATTCATAAATTTTATTGATCCTATCAAGGAACTTAAAGGCTTTTTATCTTTATTTTGATTCAATTGTGGATAGGAATTAATTTTTCTATTAAAATACAATGGTTTGGTATTAATTTCATAAAAATGGTCTGATTTTTTATTTAATTCGGGTAAAAGGTCTGAAAATGTATTGAAATATTCTTCTTCTTTATTTAAATGCTTCAAAACAAATTTAGTTACAATATTCAACTGATCCAAATGTATTTTTTTAAAATTATATTCTCCATTTGGCTTTATATCCCCAAATATTTCTTTGAAATAGAAATTCCTATTAACAAAAAACACATTCCATGATTTTCTCCCATTATTAGTATGAATGAGTTCCACTTGAATTAAATGGCATTTTGTGAATTCTGAAATGTCATAATTTGAAATAGAAGCCATTATATCGAATAAAAATTGGTCATCCACCATGCGAAACCAATCTTGCAGTGTGGAGTTTTTTTTTTCCAAGAATGGAGATAATAACGTAATTCGAGCAATTCGAAAGCGATTCTTCTCATAAATGTAGGCAATACCTAAGAGGTTATTTTTCGAATTACTCATAATATTAATATATCTTCAAAGAGCAAATAATGATGTTTTAGCAAAGAAATCAATTTTTTTTTTAAAATCTCGCTTAAATTTTTATTGAAAATCCTTTCTAATAGGTTACAAAATGTCTCATTGAAGGTTTTGATAAATATATATAGGATAAATTTGGAAAAAGGATGCAATATTTTTTTTAATATATCTCTAAATATTATTGGAAAGTTTTTTGATTTCCGAAATAAATGGTGTTAAGATGCTCATATTCATTTCCTCATGTTTATCTATCACAATTACTAAAAGTATTTCCTCCGTGCAAATTTCGCACAATAAATAATGTTCATCAAAACGAACGGTCAATTGCTCCACATTATGATTTCCAATTGAAATGCCTGCAGTTAGTGCTGCTCCCGCCATTGTAGCACACATCGCACAAAATTGACGTTTATCAATCGAATTTGGTAAATGACTCGTGATCAATATTCCATGGTTTGAAAAAAGTGCTGCTCCATAAATATTTGACATTTGACTAATATCTTTTAATACTTTTGTAATAGCATTTACTTGAAGATCCATAATTATCTTTTCCAAATCATACATTCGTACGCAATTTCTGCAGTACATTGGTAAAAGTTTTCTAAAATAAATATTTTTTATAGCTAATAGTTGTTGATTACCTGTAAATAAAATTGCCCTCTTTAGTCCTAATGTTTTTGCTGCTACAATTTGAGTGAGTCGAAATGTTAGGTTGTGAATATAATAAGAAAAATTTTCAACAAAATGATTTAGGTTCACATCAATTTACGTAGTTAGGAGAACTTTATTTGGTCGAAAAATTATCTTATTCCGAACTTGAAACCATTGTTGAACAATCCCCTATTCTGATTTGGAGATCTGATCTGAGTAAAAAATGTAATTATTTTAATGAAACATGGCTTAAATTTACGGGAAGATCTTTTGATCAAGAAATAGGTGATGGATGGACAGAAGGTGTACATCCTGATGATTTTGATGGATGTGTTGGAACATACATTTCGTTTTTTGAAAAAAAGGAAGCATTTGAGATGGAATACCGTTTGAAGAGGCATGATGGTGAATATCGGTGGATTTTTGATCGGTGTGCTCCTTTTTTTGATGAAAACGGTCTTTTCAAGGGTTATATTGGAAGTTGTGTAGATGTGCATGCGCGAAAATTAGCTGAAATCGAGAATAATAAGAAAATGAGTATTCTTGAGAAATATGTACCCATATGCTCATGGTGTTCTAGCGTAAGAAAAGATGATGGATATTGGGATCGAATTTCGGAATATTTGACTTCTGAACATGGAATTAAACTAACTCATGGAATATGTCCCAATTGTCAACGAAAATATGAGTCATAGGGTTTTAAAAAATAAATAGAAATACAAATATAATTTAACAAATAAGAGTTTTCTTTTTACTGCTATTTCTCATCAATGGATTCATAAGAATTAGCTGCTGCCAGATAGAATACTCCTGAAAGAATAAACGGGGGGCCGTAAATCATCCCTCCCAAAGAACCTGCTCTTATGCTTTCTACTAAATCATGGGTTCGGATTAATTTAGTTATTATTATTGAGCAGAAGAGTGCAATGCCGAAACTAATAAGTAAGATACCGCCGATTTTATACTTCTTCTTTATATTGAATATTATAAAACAAATTATCGCACTGAAAATTAAAATAAGGTTGGGTAAAAGCTCAATGTAAAATGTTTGAGGATCAGATGAACCAAGATCATCCGAAAACAAACTTGAAACACCGATGAGAATAAAAGTGCCACCAAAGAAGAGACATGCAAGTCCTCCAATGAGTTGTGCTGACCGAAGAACTAGTTTTCCCATATTAATTATATACTTAATCAAGGAATAAAAAAAGACTTGAATTATGGATATTTGTGAAAAAACTCTTAATCTTGAAGTTGTAGATTGCGTCCAAGATCTTATAGATCAAACCCATTTAACTAGTATGTTAAAATTTGATAGAATAATTGGGAAAAATGCAAAAATTTCTCTTGTTTTCAAGGGTTAAATTCCGTTAACTTAATTTCACCTCGCATTTTTAGTGAAATAATTTCAAGAGGTTCGAGCTGAAGGATGTCCTTGGTTAACCTATTTTGCTTGTTTTGACCTATAATTTCCGCGATCGAGTCAGTATTCACGGTTATTTTGCAGTTTAGTATTGAATTTGATGCATTAAAGACTCTAACAGTATAAAAAATGAATTTTTTATCAAATTTCACATTTGTAATGATAATATTTTTGCTTGAAATTACTAAAGGGAATCTATTCTTGCTAATATTTTGAGTATTGTTGAAAACAAGCAAGGGTTGTCCCTCTTCGAGGGCAAATCGAGTAGTTACACTTTCATTAAATTTCTGGTGTGGATTAAAAACATATCTGAATAACGTGTTACCTGGTTGATCTGCCTTATAATTAGTCATCCAGTAATTATTCATTATATAGGAATAAAAAATGCCATTATACTCTGTTTTACGAAGCCATCCACATAGTTTTGGAGGACCAAAACGAATTGGATCGTGGGTCAAGATTCCAGATTTGAAGAGTGGTGCGTCCAGCAAAGCGCAGCTAACTCCATAATTTTGATTGGAAATATCTATCCAACGAGTTGCGGAGATAAAATTTCGATTAGCTCCGAGTAATTGATCTTTATCCACAACTGCAGACCCGAAGATCGTATCATATTTAACCCTACCATTTTTGATACTGAGGGGAAATTCAAAATAAATGCCTTCTTTCTTTCTTGAAATTGGACGATTAATCTGATTTGAAATATAGATTTTGGCTGAAATGGACTCAATCGAGATGATAGAGGAAATCATATTAGTTCGAAAAGCAGAAGATGTGATTTTGATGGAGGATATAATGGGACCATTATCAATAATCTCAATTTTCACATTTTTGGAGGAATCACGGACAAGTTGCGTACCCCATTTGGATTTGGCAAAAATAAAACCATTGAAATGTTTAGTATCTGTCTTCATTATAAGTTCTTCTCCCTTATATGAGATATTCTTAACGGTACCCCATTTTTCATCGATGGAAACCTCGATAAATTCATTTTTGAGAGTAAATTGATCAGAAATTAAACCTTTTTCTCGTTGGTCCTTAGTCTCTATGTTGCTTAGGAAATAGTTCTTTTTCCCAAAACCCGGTATATCGGTGGCGATAAACGCAAGTTTACCATCAGATAATCGTTGAGTTTTAAGGAAATTTCTCTGTTCGTCGGATATGCAGTTATATGGCGTATTGATTTTAATAACTTGGGTGATTGGCCAATTATGCGTGTTGACCACAGAGATTTCTGTGCAATCGATTTTTTTTTCAAAAAAGTTAAGCTTTTCTATATATGATGGTGGGTAGATGAGTTTACAGTGTGAAATGTCCTCAAGAAGGTGGAATGCATCTTTGTTAGCATTTAATGCCTTTTGCTTTTTCCACTCCCATTGACTTTGAACAAAGGGGTGATCAGGCGAACTAATGGAGTTATGCGCACCCCAAGTATGTTCATTGAAGAGATATGTCTTCTTCCATGTCGTGAGTATGCGATCTTGAAAGTCATCCTGAGCCATCATTGCAGACAAGATTGTCGCCTGTGTGAGTCTTTCTCCTGCCTCTCTGGCAATCGCAGTCTCTCGCGCTGTAGATGCTGCTCCATCTTCCCAGTAGGGGGTTAAATCTCCCGAAAATTCGGGAATGAGATTGCTATTTTTTCGAGAAAAATCGGCAAGGGCTTTGGCAGTAGTGGAGATTTCAAGTTTCATATGTGGGTATTTCTGATTCCAAGATACTACAATATTACTTAGTAAGGGATCTGGGGGGCCATTATCTGCCCCTATATTGTAGCGAATAATAATAGTGTCATATGGATAGTTTTGCTCTTCAAGTTTTTTCAGATACCGAGAAAGTCGTCGTGGATTCAATTTGCGTGATAAATTCTTTTTAGCATACATCCCTGAATGAAACCATGAGTAACCCTTCCCATGGATAAAAACTAACACCTTTTCTTGATTCGAAGGAGATCTCCAATAAAATG
This sequence comes from Candidatus Lokiarchaeum ossiferum, assembly GCA_025839675.1. GTDB lineage: Archaea > Asgardarchaeota > Lokiarchaeia > Sigyniarchaeales > Promethearchaeaceae > Lokiarchaeum > Lokiarchaeum ossiferum. The sequence goes on along the minus strand of CP104013.1, from coordinate 1,018,523 downwards.
GTTTATCGCCCCACTCTTTAAGAAAATATCCAATACGATCACTTCGATTCGGTCCACTGGAGAGATAGTGAATATTATTTTCTGCCAAGGCAGTAACCAGTCCCCAATTCAATCCCGGAATATCGGTAATCATTGCAGATTCTATTGGTGTCTTAGTGAGGTGTTCCATTTGGGTTTTAATTTGAAAACTTTCCATCAATTCTTCTGGTCGGCATAATCCTGTTAATACATTCGCATACAATCCGTCCAAACCGATATAACCTTCTTGAACTAATCTCACAAATCGCTCTTTTTCTGATGGCGATGCCTGTTTCACCCATTCCTCAATTGCCCATAGAATTTCTGGGTTCCACCGAAATCTACAATGATCTGGTTTATGCTTGTGTTTATCAATAAGATCCATGGCTGTTTCTAAATGTTGAAACTGAATCTTTAATACTTCTTCTTGAGTGTGCGTATAGCCGATATCTAAATGAGTATGGTGCAGTAATACTATTTTCCAATTTCTTTTGAGATGATTTTTCATAAATATTTCACTCAGGTTACTTTGGGGTAGTTTTAATCGGTCTAACATAGGCATTGATTAGACCGATGGTCTTTCCTTCCGAAACTCCAAAAGGTCGAATTGTATATTCACCAACTGCAGCAGGAACAATGAACGTTTCAGCATAATGTATCTCAAAAGGATCGAAAGCATGGATTGGACTTTCCACAATCGCTTGTTGTCCCTCTACAAGATTTGAAACGTGAACTGTATCACGAGTATGAAGGACAATCACTTTATCAAACCAATATCGTCTTGTTTCAATAAATTCTAGGTCATGAAGACCTGTTCGTTCTTCGATGACTCCTCCATCATTCGACAGAACTTCAATGCGATTTACTAATTCTTTGGAGATCCACTTTGTATCTCGCTGAAATTGAATTACTTTCGAACCGTGATCAATATTGATTGGTCTTGGCTTTCCGTCTAAATCCAATCGATTCCAATCCCATAGTTTGAACGTAAAAATGTAGGGGGTTGCACTGATTTCTAACACCATTGTATCTTTCCCGCTACCATGAACTGTTCCAGCGGGAATCAAAATATGGTCGTGTTTCTTTACAGAAATTTTGTTGACAAATCGTTCTACATCCATTTGATTACTTATCTGGGCTTCTTTCAAAGCAGTGATAAATTCCTTGGGATTTATTCCGTCCTTCATTCCGAGATAAACGCAACTATTTTCTCGAGAATCTAAAATGTAGTACGATTCATCTTGTGTATACTCTATCCCAAATTGTTCTTGGATATATTTTTTCATTGGATGGACTTGTAGGCTTAAATTTTGACCATCCATAGTATCTAAAAAATCAAAACGGATAGGAAATTCGGCACCGAATCTGTGATATATATATTCTCCGAGTAAATTTTGGGGATATTTCATAATTAAATTCAATGCTGGCATTTCTAAATCAATTCCCTGATAAGAAAAGGTAAGACTATTTTCTTCAGGGACTCCATCAAAGCTCCATGCATAATTTACTTTTTCAGGATCTAAATTGCATACTTCCTTCATCCATTGTCCTCCCCATACTCCAGGATCAAAATAGGGTGTTAACCGAAAAGGTTGAGTAGAAATTTCCTTCAAAATTTCATTAAAAAATGATCCTTTCAGCATTTTCAAATGGTTATTTTTATTTCCATCGATATAGTAGTCAATCTTATCAAACAAACTTGTTTTTAATCTATCTGCAATCCGCCATTCGATGAAATAGCCTCGTTTATATTTTCGGAGCACATCTTCTGTCAGATTATTGAGTTTCCAATTTCCAATTTCATTTCTCCGAAACCTTTGCTGAATTTCCCAACGTGAGATGTCGATATATATCAATAAATCATAATGATCAACCAAAGATGCTCCAAAACCATATATTATGGTAGATTGTGTTTGATGGGTCGATTTCTGTAGTTTTTCTTGTATCGATTTCGGATATAAATCTGTGATCGAAAAAGGACACATTTTACCGAATATTCGGTCTTTTGTTAAATATGGGGCAAATTTCTTATTAATTTTCTTGATTGGATAGGAAAATTCATCGATTTTAATAATTTTCTCATATTCCAACGGTTCAACAAGTTGAGTTAAGATTTGTTGATAGTCAATACCTGGATAACATTCAATGACAATGGTTTGACTATGGGTAGATTTAATCTTATCAATAATTTCCGCAATATTCTCATAAATCGGGTAATCAATTTCTATCCGAGGGATTTTTTCATAGCCACTTTCGAAGGACACATATTTCACTTCTATTTCCTCCTATCTTGAATTAATTTAGAATTTGAGATCAAATAATCTTGGTAATTTTCATTGTTGATAGATCGGAAGGCAAGAATGGCAGAACCTACCACTGGTTCCCACTTTGATGAAAAAATTTTATATAGAGGTGCCGCTTTAGCAAGTTTTTCAAAGATTTTGGTCTTAAACTCAGAATTGCGGGTTCCCAAACTTCCAACAATAGCGATTTCTTGATTCTGTATATTCAGAGTTGCGATTATTGCCCTAAACATTAGTACTATTTCATCTGCTGCTAAATCAACTAATTGTATGGCAAGTTCATCTCCTACCTCGGCATATTTGGTTATTATTTTTGCGACTTGGGCCGTTTTTTCTCGCGAGATACTGTTGATGATATTAACATACCCAATATACCCTAGAATGTTGAAGTGATCTTGTATAGCCTTCAAAACAGGCGTGAATGGGATCCGCTTATCTAATGCTTTAGCAAGGTTTTTGAGCCCCAATCGTCCTAGATGATATGCACTTCCCGGATCTCCTTCCTTGAAAGAATATCCACCTACCCGATGTTCATTCCCATTCTCATTAATTCCAAATCCAACACTCCCGGTGCCGATAATGAAACAAATTCCCGGTTTTCCAAGCAAAGCGGCTGCATGTGCATTATATATGTCATTCTTGACTTGAATAATGGTGGAAGGGGTACAAATTGACCATGATTGAACTAAGGATCGGACAAGCTCAGCATCAGTAGGGGAAACTATCCCCCCCATTCCTAAAAAAATAGCGGCTAAATAAATTTTTTCTTGTGTTTGAGGAATAAGGTCTATAATTGCTTGTTCTATCTGTCGATGGACAATTTCTATGGGTGCAGAATCGATACTGGATGAAAAGGGGTTGGTTCGCATACCACAACATTCTCCTGTTGCACGAAACACTATCACACTTGTTTTGGTACCCCCTCCATCCACTCCCACAATATACATCGTCCTTATCTCTCTCTCCTTTCCAATTGCTTATATAACTTCCTCTGATTGCTTAACCAGATACTCTTTTTTCTTCTTTTCATGCAATAAATGAATTTTTTCTTGTAATTCTTTCAGTCTTTCTCCTTTGATTGGATAGAAATGTAAGACTATCATACCTAAGAGGTCAAATATGCATGGCATAATTAAAAGTAAAAATTTTATACCAAAGAACGCTTGTTCAGAAGGGATATAGCCTTCAGGAGCATTGTTCAAATAACCAAAAGCCACCAAAATACCAACAGCAATAATTGGACCCAGACTTTCAGCAATTTTGTTGAAGATTGCATTTGTTCCTAGAAACATTCCTTCACGCCGAGTATCATATTTGATTTCATCTTCATCTGCAACCAGATAAATATATGGATTCATAAAAACAATATAGCCTCCCAACACGAGTTTTATAAAAAATAATGAATACCAAATAATATCCAATCCTGCCTGAATACTAAAAAAGAATGCTGTTATAGAGATCAAGATTTCCAGAAATCTTCCCCACATAATTAGAGATTGCATTTCATATTTTTCCGATAATTTCACAAAGATCCAACTTCCCAACATCCCTGCAATTGTTAAAGCGACTAAGAGAATTGTTTCCCATCCCGTAGGAAAGAGAAGGGAATAGATAAAAATAAATGAAAAAAGCATTGTCTCGGTAATAACACGGAAAAATCTATACAAGGTAAAGATTACAAACCCGCGGGATTTGAAACATTGAATTAAAGATTGAATCACTCCCGGGGTATTATTTTCTTGGTGATATTCGGGTTTTTCCTTTAAATTTGACGCAGTAACATAAAAAATAATTATAGAAAGAATAGCAATCACTCCAGTAAATATCCGAAAACCAATGGGGTTATTTTGCACCAAGGTGATTGAAAAAAGAACCGGAATACTTGCAATCGTCCCAATAATTCCTGCCCAAAAGAAGATTTTGTTGCGATCTTCATATGTTTCTGCAATTTCTGGCAATAATGCATCCCATACGATGATTACTAAGGAGAGCATGTTATCAAAAAAGAACAAAGCAATAACGAAATGGAGGAAAATAATGATTTGATTATCATAACTCCACGGGAACCACATAAAAAAGAAAATAATGGCCCACAATGGTCCACCATATTTGATGAAAATCAATCTTCGGGATCCCCATTTTTTGATATCTATCCGATCACTCCATTGACCCAAGAGAGGATCATTTAGAGCATTAAACAAAGCATAGATAATCATTGCAATGTTATACAGAGTTTGATTTAAGCCCAGATAATCCCAGAAGAAATAAATATATATCATAGAAAATACTCCTGGAATAAGCCCAAAAGGGATCTTTATTGTAATATAATTCAAAATTTGTTTCCGATACTCTTTATTCCTTGGAATAACTTCAGAAATTTCCATTACTGTATTGGATGTCATAGTTTTTCACTTTTTTAATGTTTTTGTTTATACTTATTTTGTTTTAGAAAAAAATATCTTTAAAAACCAGAAAACTAAAAATCATAAGAATCATTGAGTTTCTGGGTGCTATTTACTCGTACAATTTGATTAGATGCAGTGATTGCAAAGATAAAGATGCGTCCATCATCTGGAAGAATGAGTTGTTGAGCATCTGTAGGTATATCAAGTTTTTTAGAATACATATAACCGTACTGATAGTATTGATCTTCTCCATTTTGGTGAGTATGAGTCGAATACCATTCCAAGCGATTTCGATTGATAAAACCCGGTTCAACTCCAATACATTTATTATACCAAATATAGTCTCGTTTGAATTTTTTGGAGTGTTTTGGAGGGTTCTTCCATATCCGGGTATCCCACAAACCTACTTTTTTGGTCATTGATGGGATTGAAGATATTGTTGATTGAAAATCTTCTCCCTTCGAATTTCTCCATGTAAAAGTTCCTTTGCATTCTTCTTCTGCAGCAATTAAAATTGAAAGGGTATTGTATTCATGAGGAAGAGAAATTACCTGTCCTTTGCATCGCACTGAATTTAAGTTTTTTTCCTTCACTAACTGATATAATATATTTCCCGCCTGGATGTGAGATGGAACTAATTCATTTGGATATAACCCTTGTACTTCATGATTTTTACTAATCATTCGATAATTGTAGTCAAGATTTACCACACTTTGCAATATTTTCGGAGATTTTTGATCATTTTGAAGGATTAGATGATATGAACGAATACCATTCGCGGGGACTTGTACTTTGAACGAGGTTTTTGTGTGATCGGTATTACGAATCTTTTCTTCAAGACCATCTACTTCCCAAACAGAAGCAATTTTTAAAGTTGGGAATGTAATACTTATTGTTGCATTCGCTTCTTTTCCAAATCGTTCATACAAGCGAATGATGATCCCATCACTATCTTCGGATTTTTTTACAGCAGTTATTCCAATTTGTTTCGATGAAACCTCTAATAAAGAAAATTCATCTTTTTTATAAGATGAGATCTCGTCTTTTATAGCAAATGAACGAATTGGCTGGTTAAAACTACGAGCCATAATGTCTGTTGATCTAAAATCTCCCTTATGGCCATAAATACCATATCTTATCACGTGTTCTCCCCAATCGTGATATTTTTGATCTCGAAATCCATTAAATAGACGGGTGCTTGGGGTGTAGATCAACGTCATTCGCAATGTGTCATCCGCAGGATGATCATACCCAAATTTAGAATCTTCCATTAAGGATATTCCCCAATCTTGATCGCTCACGTCTACCCATAGCCTAGAAGGCATTTCATATAATTTCGGATTATTGAGACCTCGTTTGATTCGAGATGTTTCCCAATTATAGGTTACTTCAGAATTTTCTATATTACTTGTAAGAGCAAATTTACAAGAACAACCCAGTTCTCTCCACTTGATACGCTCAGTAAATTCGACAACTTCCGAATCTTGACTCAGAGAAATTTCTTTTACAAATACAGATTTATTAAAATTAGTTGTAATTTGGAGTGTACATCGAATAGGACCATTCTCTAATATAGAAACTGTGTCTCCAGCTTCAATTCTCTGATAAGGGGGTTTTTTTCGGTCATTCCAATCCATATTCCAAGATGGAAATGCTCTCGGCTTTTCTTTCTGAAATTCATAAGCCAGAGGTTTTTTCAAAAGTTCTTTTTCCAGCTTTTTATGGAAGATAGATTCAATTTTACCCTTATGAGTGACTTGTACTCGATAAAATGTATTTTCCAAGCAAAATTGTTCTTTTGTGGTCTCAATTCGAATTGAATTATAATTATTGGTGTTTGAATTAGTTTCATTGATATCAAAAGAATATCTTTTCCAGCTGAAAGGAGGTAATTTTGGGGAGAAAATGGCAGAACATTTTCCATTTTCATACTTTTTGAACTGAGCAGGAAAGGAAGTACCCTCTGAATCATATATTGAAATATTAACGCTTGAAATTTGTTCAGGAAGGTCAATTCCAACTTCAACAGCCTCATTTCGGGATTCACCAAGAGGATTGAATAACAGAATTGATCCATCTCCTGGAATATAAGGCGCTATTGCAGTTGCTGCATCTTCTAAAACAGACGTCCAAGTGTTTAAAGCAACGACTTCATCGTTTTGTGAATATAAATACGCTGTTGGGGTGCAAGTTCCGGGTAAAATATCGTGCATTTGATTACCAATCATGCGATGCCATGCAGATCTAATTTTTTCAGCGGGATAAACTGCTCCCGCTACGAGAGTTCCAGATATTGCAGCAGTTTCTGCAGCAAAAGCAAGTTGTTCGTTTTTTCGATTCCACCGTTTCATAATTGCAGCTGAGGTAAGTGTCCCCGCACTATGATTGATCAGTAAGAGATCTCCGGTATATTCATCCATTTTTTGCTTTTCTTGTTCAGTAATCTCAATGAAAAATTGATCTGCTGCTCCTTGTCTTACAGTTAATTCATCAGTTGATGCTTTCATACTTTTTATTGCATTTCTGACAGATGCTTCTTTAGGGGCTCCACCAATATCGCCAACACCATAGTATTGAAAGGATTTCCATATCCCGTTTTTTAATCCTAATCTTTGGAGATGAGCTAATCGTTTCTTATTGTGTTGAACCATCCGGAAAAGTTGAGATACATATGCTCTTGGGTTTAATGCACTTACTAATTCCGCACCATCTGGACCTTTCCAAATACCAATTTCAAAGGGTATTCCAACTGCTGAATTCCAAGTCAATTTTTGACTCGAAAACCCTTGAATTCCACAATGGGTTAAAACACTCGGCATATTCGCAGGAAATCCAAAACAATCTGGGATCATATAATCTTTACTTGTTTTTCCAAATTCTTTCCTAACCCAACGGTCACCATATAGAATATTCCTGATCATGGATTCAACAGAAGGAACCAATGCATCGGTTTCATCAAGACAAGTTCCAGCTATATGCCAGCGTCCGTCGGCAATAAGTTGCTTGATCTTTGCAAATTTCTCCGGGTAATATTCTTTCATCATGGAATAGCGAATAGCACCAGTAAAGTTGAAACTATGTTCAGGATATTTATTGTATAACTCCAAATTCTCTTCAATGGTGTTCTTAATATATTTTTTGATGGTAGTTGGATATTCCCAACGCCACTGGGTGTCTAAGTGTGCATATGGAACGAGATAAATTTCTTTTTTGATCATTATTTTTTTCAACTGATTAAATTAGATATATCAACTTCTGAAATATTAATTAATATGTTATATCAACATATATATGTTTTTCTTTTGTTCCACTTAGCACAGTTATAGTCCATTATTTTGACTTTTCAAAACGTATTTGATATATCAAATTTATATAGCTTGTTAAATTACTTTATTTGCATTTTAAATTAAAATCTCAAAGGATGTGCTAATAATGTCCAAGAAACCTAAATATGAAATAATCTACGAATTTTATAAGGAACAAATTCTTGCGAAAATTATTGCCTCTGAGGAAAAATTACCTACTGAGATGGAAATTGCAAAAAAGTTCAAAGTAAGTCGAATTACTGTAATTAGGGCGCTGAATGATCTTGAACAAGATGGATTTATCAAGAAAATACAAGGAAGTGGATCATATGCCAAGAATTACGGTGAAAGCCTCGTCACAGCATCTTCTTCACCTGATATCATATCCTTAGTTCTCCCATATGATGAGAATTTTAAACAAAATTTCTTGAAGGGTATTGAAGATGTGGCAAAAACTCAAAACTACTTTGTTACATTTCACCAAACCACCGCAAATCTTGATTCGGAAAAAAAAGTAATTTTAGATCTTATTAAACGTGGTTCTAAGGGCATTATATTATATCCCTCAGATTCTCCAATCAACATGGAATTATATAGTAGTTTACTCATCCAGAAATTTCCATTAGTTTTAATAGATCGGAAAATTTCCGGACTCGATTTTCCAATTATTTGGACTGATAACCATTCGGGATATTATGAGATCACAAATCACTTGTTAGAATTAGGACATTCGAAAATAATTTTTGTAGGAACATCTGTATATTCAATTTCATCCGAGCTAGAAAGGTATGAGGGCTTTTGCAAAGCTCATATCGATCATAAAGTACCATTATTGGACAAACATCTATATTTTCAAGAAGATATTGCAAACATACCTTCAGATTATAAACCCGATTTAGATATTGAACATCGAGCCATTAATTATTTATTTGATCTATTACTGGACATACCACAATCAAAACGTCCAACTGCAATTGCTGCAGTAAACGATTCTATCGCGGAATTAGTTATAAAAATAGGATTAGAAAGGGGAATTTCAATTCCGAGAGATTTTTCCGTAATAGGGTTTGATGATCGCGTGTTCGCCGCACATCTTCCAATCCCTCTTACAACAGTTTCACAACCTACGTACGAAATTGGACATCAAGCTGCTTTAATATTGTTCAATCTTATAAAAAATCCCGATTCCAAGATGTGCGAAAAAAAAATTAAAGGTAGATTGCTCATTCGTAAATCCTCAAATCACCTTAATAGAAATTGAAGATAAGCGTTTTAAAAAATACCATAGAATTCTAATTCGTCACTTTTATTCTATTTTCGTCAATTCCTTAAATATTTGATAAGCGGGGATTATTACCGTTCCCATTCCGGTTTCATTTAGAATTTCATCGTCGTCTGTGATCTCGGGGGAAAACAAAAAGATAGAACTTCCTGCTGCAAAAATTTTTCCGGTATCCATAAAAGAAGTTGCATCTTTTGAAACTTCTGTGCTAACTAATTCAAAATTTTTGGATAGAATGAGATCTTGAACATCGCTTTCATTCGGTAGTGAGTTTTCTATAAAAAGTTTGAATTGCCCTTCAGCAAAAATGGAACCACAAGCAATAATCACATATTTTGAATGGATCATCATGTTTTCATGCTTTTTGTTCTCAAAGACACAATTGAATCCCTCATCTGTCTTAATTAATGTTTTTAAGGCGTATCCTTTATCCATCTTAATCAACGAATTCTTATTATCAATTCTTTTTTTAAAAGATAGATTTAATCGCTCTGCAATTATTGAAGGGGTTAAAGAAATTAATTCATAGGTCTGGCAATCAAGTTTTAATGAAATATTTTTTAATATTAGATCATTATGGAGTAAGCCCATTATTGGTGGAAATAAGATTATCCTTATAGGATCTATTGTTGTAGGCTCTTTTTTATAGATGAGCGGCCGAATTATATCAATTAACGGATCCATATTTTCTTTATTGGAATCGAAAAAATTTGCAACCATCTTTGGCGATAAAAAGGCCGAATACGATTTTGTGAAGAAATTAGGTTTGATTTTTTCAAATACTTCTTTCAATGAAACTTCAATCACTTGATAGTCGCCCTTAAATTTTTCCATAAGTCCTTTAGCAACTAAATTCATTGAAGAAAGATCAAATTCTTTGAAATCTACTAAATAAACTTCCGCATTTTCTTTCAGATTTTTGAAATCGCTAAATATTGAGTTCCATTTTCCATTCGTTTGCTTCATTGTTCCAAATGGACTTAAAATATGTTTGTTTGTAAATTTTGAATCTTCATTTCTAAATGGAGTCAATTCTGACATCTCTGAGTAGAATTCCTTTAAGGCTTCTTGGATCAATTCAGAATTGGTAAATTGAAATGGATGTTTTGGGTTATTTTTAATAAATGAATTGAAATTAAATCCCTTGGAATTATCAATTGATTTTAAAATATTCACAGAACCAAGCCAAAAATTTGATGCTCCCGTTCCTAATGATACAATATTTGTTTTGAAGTTACCCTTAACCATTAAACGTGCCGTATTTAACCCTGCAAATCCATCCCCAATGATACAAACATCACAGTCTTTTTCAATGGTGTTTGAAGGTTTTAAATTTTGATTCAATTTAATCCCCCTCCAAAGAGATACATAAATTTTGATAATTTTATTTGCCTTTTCATATTTTGATCAGACCACTGTTCCGTTTTCCAGCGCTTGAATAGTGCCTCTTTTAATTCTTCGATAATTTGAGCATGGGATTTTGTAGTCAATTGAGTTTCGATATCTGCAATTTTAAAAAGACAAAATTGCCCTTGACATCTTCCCATTCCTTGCCGTGTTCTTCTTCTGTAGTCATCGATTCGCGATACATGAAGATTTTCTTTAACCCAGCGGATTTCTGATTCAGACACTGATTCACATTTACAAATAATACGATCGTTGATAATTTTCCATTTGCCATTCAAACATTCTTGGCAGATTTCGGTCATTTCTTCTATGAAAGAGCCCCATTTTAAACTTATATCAAAAGCATTTTTGTCATCAGTTTCTAATAGTGTTTTCAATTCTATCTTCGAGTAACTATTTTTCCCGCCAGGTAGTATTTTTTCATGAGTAATGCATTTTGAAGTATTTCCAAGTTTTGAACAAACCAAATTTGAAATTTCTTCGGCCATTAATCGGTAAGTGGTCATTTTTCCCCCAAAAACAGTAATCAAACCCGGAAATCCTTGTTCTTCATAATCCACAATAACATATTTTCGAGAGATATTTGAAAGTTCTCGCTCTCTTTCTTTCTTTTTTGTTTGGTCTAGTTTAACTAAAGGTCGCACTCCAGAATAGTACCGCAACATGCGAGATTTTTCTAATTTAGGAATTAATTTAGCTCCCGCATCCTTTAACTGTTGAATTTCCGAATCTGTAGGGCTAACAGAATCAATGTCATTTGATTTAACTTGAATAGACGTTGTTCCAACTATTATGGATTGATGTGATGGAACAATTATATCACCATCTTTCGGATATACTAATCGATTAATAACGGAATTTACCAATCGTTTATCATATATAATAAGGGTGCCCATCATGGGAATTAGTTGTAAAGGTTCTGAAACATGTAATTTTTCTTCAATTTCATTGGCCCATGGTCCAGTAGCATTGACTATAATCTCCCCATAATAATTTTGGACTTCCCCATTTTGCATATTTTTGGTCTTGACACCAATTATTTTCTGTTTATCTCTAACAATATCAATAACCTTCGTGTATGGATGAATTTTCGCTCCATGTTTTTCAGCATCTAATATATTGTAATACGTTAATAAGAAAGGATCGATATAAGCATCTGAAACTTTATATACTTTGATAATCTCATCACTACATTCTGGTTCTAAAGTTTTAAATGTTGATAATGAAATTTCCTCACACTCAACCCCTGATTCAAGGCAATATTGTGGAAAATGTTTTATATAATCAGGATCATCGCCTTCAAATCCCACAAAATAACCATTGCAAGGATCTATTATATGGGGGGCTATATTCTTTAAAATTTTGTTTTCCTTTGAACATTCTTTTGCCGCAACTGGATCACTTTTAACATATCTAGCACCTGAATGTAATAAACCATGACATCTTCCTGTAGTTCCTTCTGCAATGTCCTTTTTTTCAAATACAATTACTTTGAGCCCTCGCAATGATAGATCCCTCGCGATTCCTGCCCCAGTTGCACCCCCTCCTATAATTATTGCATTATAATTTAATTTATCTTGCATGGAATTTTCACGTTATTGATACTTTATTTATAATTCATTTAATACTTATTTTTTTAATATGAATTGATTATGATATCAATATCTGAACATCAATAACCTATTATTTAGTTGAATAATATTTACGATAATCAAGTTTTTCCTTTAGATCCATAGCAAATTTTTAATAAAAATTTCGTATATCAATCTGGTTTCATTCCTCGAATAAAAAGTTGAAGTGCTGTTGATATGTCGTTTTTGATTACTTCATTTCTTTCTTGAGTCATAATTTCCATACTCGTTGATGGTTGATAAAAATTATATATTCCATCTACTAAAATAAAGAGATAGTTTGATACTTTTTCTACATCAAATTTTCTGAAAATACTGTCATTTATACACTTTTGAAGAACCTTCATCAAAATTTTTCGTTCTTCCATCCCAATTTCTTCAACTATTCCTCCTCCGAAATTATTAAATGCAATTAATTCATCTTGGGTGATTTGAGTAAGAATATACGATTGCTTATAGAGCCATTCAAGCCGTTTTTGAAAATATTTGATAATTTTTTTGTCACAAGATAGATCTTTTTCAATTTCTTCCCTTAATTCTCTTACGAGGGTTCTATAAGCATCAGTAACTATAGTAATATAAATTTCACCTTTATTATTAAAATAGTAATACATTGCAGCCTTACTGAGGCCAACAATATGACTAATATCTTCCATAGTGGTTTTTTTATAACCATACTTGGCAAAACACTGTTCAGCCGCAGTTAAAATGAGTTTTCGCTTATCTTGCTTCATTCTCTACCAAAAACCATGCAAATTTATATGAATTATTAAAAAAAAGTTTGGGAGTTAAATTGTGTTTTCATTTTGTAATTTGGTTTTACTTTTGATCCAACTGCTGAATAGCTTCTACATTAAATCCTTTTATCACCATTGTGAAACCGAAAATTAATTCATAAACTAATGTCGGAAGATGAAACATTGTTGCAATAATACTAGAATCTGTGTATACACCGAAGAACACGAGAATCTGATTCATCAAGGCTAAAAAGATGCCAACTAGAGCAAAGCTTGCCATCCATCTTGGAAGAAGTTTGGTTTGATAAATTATTAAACTATACATCAATGCTCCAATGTTAAAACAAATTGTTCCGATTAGTGAAAGGGAATCACTTAAATCACTTAGAGTAGAATTTAAAATCACATAGTAGGATTGATTCGATACCTCGGAAGCAGCATATTCAGAACTGAGATTTAATAAAACTAAGAAAAGTATAACATTAAAGATGTGAGACACACTTTCTAAAAGTCGAAAACTTACAGCTGCGAGTGCCATTGGTTGATTTTGTTTTTTCATTATTGGATATAATGGAATTGCAATGCTGGCGCATGCTATCCCCATTAATAGTATCATGAAGCTGCCAAAGAGTATCTTCAATCGATTTTCCGAAAACTGGGTAATATCGGCTCCAAAATTGGAAAGACCTCCGAAAAGGACTGCGCCAATAATTCCCGTAAGGATTGCCATTAAGAAAAGTATTCCGCTTGCGCGTGCTTGTTTCTGATATGATTGTATTGAGTCCATTTTATTCTCACTTTTTTAATTGTGATTATTCATGATTCTAAATACGATATAAAAATCTGAATAACTGACTTTTTTAGTCAGTAATTCAAATTAAATTTTCCTAAAATACAATGCAATGAAGGTTATTTTTTTTTAGATTTAAAAAAAATTTTATTGCTATAGAATCCATCTCTAATAATCTGAATAATATTTAATTCCAATCCTTCAAAAAATAGCAAGAAGGTGAATTTTAAATAGCTAAAACCAATAAATGTTATAATTGGGTCAATTATATATCTTAAAATCATTTTCATGGATTTTACCAACTTAGGCATTTTCATGTATTGGCAAAAAAAAAAATTAATCTATATGTAGAAGTGATGTAAAAAACCATGTAGACTAACCTATTCTACTATATAGAGAAGATTGAAAAAGAATTTCGCAAAATTGGCTCTATTTATTACGATTCACCCTCAATGTTTAAATTTGATTCTGCTTAAGAAATAAGCAAGGTATGTGTGATCATTGTCTGCAACATGGTTCTGCTGGAAAATGGTATTTGAATGCAAAAAACTATACAGCAGAAGTTCTTGAAGAAATGGGTAAAGATGAAGCTTTTTTGAAAGAATTTCTGCTTGAGCAATACAAAACTTTTGAAGCGATGCAAGTTCGACAAGTTGCAGGATTTAGCGCAGTTGGTTTAGGGTATAAAATGCAAATTCCTCTTGTGGGGCGTTTGATCAAAACTTTTGCAGAACGCATGTTACACACAAAAAAAACCACTTTTAATCCATTCAAAGCCGAGGGGCACATTGGTCAAGTAGTTCCCCTCGATGATGCGATTGCGATTTTAGATCGGTGTGTTGATGAAAATACAATTATTATGAAATATTGCATGTGCCGATTTATGAGTAGAGCAGAGAAAGAAGCGTGTTGTATTAATTTTGGGGTTATGAGTGATGTTATTGATAAACTTCCCCGCTTTATCCCAGAGCCCGATGAAAGTCAATTCCGAATTTCTAAAGAAGAAGCAATTCGGAAATTTACAGAATTTAATAAAAAAGGATATGTTGGAACGATTTGGTATGGTGCATACCCCCTAATCAACAATCTTTGCGCTTGCAAATCGCCAGAATGTGCTGGATTTCGACCTCGATTGGATTTTGGGATCAAATCTATTTATAAAGGCGAATATGTGGTGGTGCATAACGAAAATAATTGTCAAGGATGCAAACAATGTGTTCTGAAGTGTCAATTTGGAGCAATAAGTTTTAATGAAAACTTAAAGCAAACCGAAATTGATCCTCACCTCTGTTATGGATGTGGGGTTTGTATGCATGCTTGCAAATTTGATGCCCTTAAAATAATTCCCCGAAATGAAATGGAAGCCGTGCGCGGAAGATATTAATTATTTCTTAAATGGAAGCCACAATGAATGAAAAAAACAAAAATTCAAATAAATTATGATATCTGTGGAGATGGGCACAAAATTGATCCTCGTCAGTGTGCTATATGTATGAAGATTTGCCCTCCTGCATTGTTTCTCTTGCATCAATCATTGAAATTATTTCAAAAAGATGATCCCCTTGATCCACAATATTGGAGGATTACACCCTTATATCCTTCGTTATGTACCCGCTGTATGCAATGTGTTGAAAAATGCCCAGAACATGCAATTCAAATTAAATAATTTTAAAATTTGATTATCGATACTTCCAAAACTAAAAAAGTGAGAACAAATGAACGAAATTTCATCTATAAATCCCTTAAATGACCTGAAATCAGAAAAATTTACCGATAATTTAACTAATCAAGCCACAGAAAAGACTTATCAAAAGCAAGATTTGGGTAACTGTCTTGTTATTGGTGGGACCGGTTTATTAGGAAGGGCTTTAGTCCAAATACTCGAAAATCAAGATATCTCCGTAAAAATCATGGATATCAGTAATTCAACAAATCATCCGAATTTTCAACTAGGTGATATTACAAAGATTGAGCAAGTGGAAGACAATTGTCGAAATATAGATACTGTGTTTCAAACAGCAGCAGCAATTTGGGACCCAAAATTGCCAAAATCCACCTATTATGATGTGAATGTGACTGGGAACCAAAATGTTGTTCAAATTTGTCAAGAACTGCACATTCCTAGATTAATTTACACCAGTACGATGGATGTGGTCTGTTCGGATGAAAAAAAAGCCTACTGCAATGTTGATGATTCAATGAGTTATCCTGATAAGCTCCCGAAAGATCACTATTCTCGCAGCAAAATAATTGCAGAACAGCTAGTTCTTGAAGCCAACGGAAAAAATGGCTTGAATACTTGTGCATTGCGTCCAGTTGGAATGTATGGTCCTGGAGATAAATATCATCTTGCAAATTTTATTAAAATGGCACAAAAAAAGAATAAATTTCGTCTTGGGAATGGGTGTGCTAAATTTAGTCATCTTTATTCTGAAAATGCGGCATATGCTCATTTTTTAGCAGCACAAAAGCTTTCTCCAGAATCTAATATTGCTGGAAAACACTACTTTATTACAGATTATCCAGGGGAAAATATTTTTGATTTCATGATACCATATTTACAAGAATTTGGCCTTTGCATTCCCACACGGAAAGTTCCCTATCGAGTTGCTTATTTTCTTGCTTCTCTCATTGAAAAAGTGTATCCCAAAGCAACATTGAATCGTTTCTCAGTTGTTCAAACTTGCTTGGATCATACATTTATAAGCAAACAAGCTTCTCTTGATTTTGGATATGCACCGATCATCTCAAAAGAGACTGCATTTAAAAAAACAGTCGAATGGTTTAAACAGAACTATTCTTTCTGACCGGATTTATTAAATCAAGCACGGAATCATAGTGAAATTCAAAGTAATGATGAAAAATCTCGTTATGGATAATTTTGATATTTAGTTTATTTGGGATTAAAAACAAGACTTCTCTTTATGATTGGAAATTTATTCTCACCTAAGTCTTACAATAGGTTCGATTCCCCTCGAGAGCTGCCACTTTTGTAATTTCACGTGTTTTTTTTATAAAGATTGGTACCCTACTTTCTCTTTATTTTGTTTTAATATTTTTACTCATAATTTATATAGTAACT
Organism: Candidatus Lokiarchaeum ossiferum; assembly: GCA_025839675.1. Lineage (GTDB taxonomy): Archaea > Asgardarchaeota > Lokiarchaeia > Sigyniarchaeales > Promethearchaeaceae > Lokiarchaeum > Lokiarchaeum ossiferum. The sequence goes on along the minus strand of CP104013.1, from coordinate 1,001,563 downwards.
GTTCCAAATTTAAATAATGATTTCTAATCTAAAGGATGCAATTTGTATTGTTACTGGAGGAACCAGAGGTGCTGGACGTGGGATCGCACTTGAATTAGGGCAACAGGGTGCTACAGTAGTAGTCACCGGAAGAAGTTTAAATCATAATTTTACAGAAAAAAATCCAGAAACTTTGAATGAAACTGCACAATTGGTTGAAGAAGTAGGAGGCAAATGTCATCCAATTATGTGTGATCATACGAAAGAAGATGATATAATCAAAGTAAGTCGAATGATAAAAGAAAAATTTGGTAAAGTAGATCTTTTGGTTAATAATGTATGGGGAGGATATGAAAGGTATGATAACACTTTTGATGATAATTTTTGGAAACAACCGCTATGGAGATGGGATAAGATGTTCAATAGTGGAGTCCGTGCGCATTTTCTAACAAGCAAATATATTGCACCAATAATGATGGAACATAAGTACGGATTGATTATTAATACTACTTTTTGGGATGAAGGTCGGTTTTTTACACCTCTCCCCTATAATGTCGCTAAAAATGCCGTAAATAGGTTAGCATACTGCATGGCTCTGGAATTGAAAAAATATAACATAGCTGTCTTATCACTATCTCCAGGATGGATGAGAACTGAAAAAATCAAACGTGAATATCTGGTTGATGATTATAACTATAAAGAAATAGAAATTCTAAAAAAAACTGAATCAACCCGATACATTGGTAAAGCAGTAGTTTCTTTACTTACAGACCCAAATATTAAGGAAAAAACAAGCAAAGTATTGTATGTTGGAAATTTAGCGAGGGAATATGGTTTTACAGATCTAGATGGTTCTCAACCTGAAAGATGTATTGCCTCAGATGTAATTGAATGATTAATCAAAAAATGTGATTTTTTCTTCGAATCCCTTCGAGAACCACCTTTAGAGTTAAACTTGAGTTAAGACCTATTTTCTTATGAGCAAAAGCTTTTAATCATTAATTTTTTCAATTTTAAAGCTCACTGGCCGATAAGCATCGGTACAACACATCACAAATTCGTTCGGATTGGAAGAAAAATGGCTCAAATTCCCGTCAAACAAGAAAGAAATAATAACCCGCTGGATATCCATCCATGCCCAATCGCAGAAATTTGCAGGTTTTTCGAACGAGTCTACAATAAATTCTTGTCCTTCTTCAAATACACTACAAATTGGGGGAATTTCCCTGCGATGCTGTTCAGCTAACTCTTTATTCACGCTACGTTGAATTACAGTAATTTTAACTTTTTTTAACATAAGATCACATTTCCTTGAATAAATCAGAGATTATAGATATTTTGAAGTATAAATTCAATGTTCTACAAAATTATCTATTTGATTATTAATAAAAGCTATGTTGTAAAAAAATTTCTTTTAAAATCGATTCCCCTCGAGAGCGGTTCTACTCGTATCACAGGTGTAATACATAAGGTTGTATTACCCATGTAACACCGGAGTATAATATTTGTATCGGATTTCATCTTTCAAGATTTTTCTCTAAGGACATATGGAAGAATCTGAAAAATTCTTGGTGTATTAAAATTCTTTGTTGAATGAGAACGAGATTTTGTGTTACCTATGGTTATTCTTGATCGGCTCTCTCCTTGAGATTTTTCATTATTTTATAAAATCAATAATTATATAAATTAATATTTATTATAAAAAAATAGTTAAAAAATGCCTCGAAAACCATCTCCTACCAGGATTGAAAACAAGAAAAATGAAATCATTAGTGCAGCATGGGGAATTTTCAGAAAAAATGGTTATAAAAAAACAACTATCGTGGAAATTGGGAATGAAATAGGGCAAAGTCAGGCAAATATTTACTATTATTTCAAAAATGGAAAGGAACAAATTTATGTAGAATGCCTTTTAAATGAATTAAGTAAGCTTAGACTTAAATATGAAGAGATTTTTTCTAAAAGGTCCCCGATTAAAGAAAAATTAATCGAATTGTTTAGCTTGAGACTAAATTTTTTCCATGAAAATATTATCACTGAGCAATTAAGTGATTTAAATTTAAAACGAGTTTTACCAGAACTTAAGGAGAAACTCTTTAAAATTTTAAAATTAGAACGTGAAATGATTCAATCTGTTCTTGAGGATGCTAAACAAAATGGTGAGATTAATTCTCCCGATACTCACCAAACTACAGAAATGCTTATTCATATCTCTCAAGGTATTCGTTTTGAATATAAGTTCAAGTATTTGCTAACACAGCAAAAACCCCAGTTAGATAATATGTTGGCTGAGTTGAGACAAGCATTACACATTTTATTTGAAAATGGTAATTTTAAAATGATATGATGGTAATTTGTGCAATTTTTTTTATAAACCAAAACAACAAACAAAAAAAGGTGAAGTAACAATGATGACAAAGAGAAAAAGAACTGCCCTAATCGTATGTGCAATATTTTTGGTGGTACTCAGTACGACAACAATATTACTGCCATCAATACTACGAGGTATGGGTCTTCATCCACATTTCGAAGGGGACGAAATTTTTGATATGAGTGGTAAGAAAGCGTTAGTTATCACTACCAGTCATGATACTTTAGATGCAACAGGGGAAGCTACTGGTGTATTTGCTTCAGAAATGACTGTTCCATATTATTCATTTTTGGATGCAGGCATGTCAGTAGATGTAGCAAGTATTCAAGGAGGAGAAATCCCGGTTGAACCAGTAAGTACGAAATGGCCTCTCAGGACAGAGCAAGATAAGCGTTTCTTAAACGATGCTGATCTGTTAGATAAAGTGGAAAATTCATTAATTATTGACAATATCAATTTTTCCGAATATGATGTAGTGTATATGGCTGGAGGATGGGGTGCTGCCTATGATTTAGGGCAATCTGCTATTCTTGGTCAAAAAATTACTGAAGCCTATGCAAGTGGAGTTATTTTGGGTTCAGTGTGTCATGGAGCATTAGGATTTTTACAAGCGAATGATACTGAAGGAAATCCATTAGTTGAAGGTCGAACAATGACTGCTGTGACGGATAAACAAATTGAAGAGTTAGGAATTTCCCACACACCTCTACATCCAGAAACCGCACTGAGAGAAGCAGGGGCCAATTTTGTTAGTGCGACTGCCTTCCGGGATATGTTTGCAAGTTGGGTAGCCATTGATGAATCGAACCAGATTGTTACTGGACAAAATCAAAATGATGGCGCGGAAACCGCATATGAAATGATGAAGCTAGTGTATTATGGGAGTTGAGACTGAATGCAAAAGAATCAGAAAATTACCCTAGGAATAAGTTTAACTATCCTTTTAGGATTATCTGTGGGGATTGGGATCATTTTGTCAAATCCTCCAAGTTGGTTAACTAGACAAATTGTAAATACGGCTGCTCGGTCCCAAAGATCGTATCCTGATATAGATCAAGGGCTTCATGTAATGTTATTAGGCACTGGATCCCCAATGTCTGATCCAGATCGGGTTGGTCCATCAAATTTGGTAATTGCTGGTGATAAACATTTCATTGTCGATTCAGGATCTGGTTCAACTAGAAATCTTTTGCTATCAGGGATTTCTCCTGGTTTAATAGACGCAGTATTTTTGACTCACTTTCATTCAGACCACATTGCCGATTTGGGAGAATTAATGCTACAAAGATGGGCTACCGAAGGAAATAGCGCACCTTTACATATATACGGTCCACCTGGAGTTACATCAGTAGTAGATGGGTTTAATGATGCCTTCGAATTAGATGCTACCTATAGGACGGCACATCACGGTGAAGAAAATGTGTCAATAAATGGAAGTGGTGGTATAGCATACCCTATTCTAATAAGTAATGACACTATGGCGGGTATGGAGATCTTTAATGAAGCAGGTATTGTTATCACCATGTTTAACGTAAATCATTATCCCGTGGAACCTGCAGTGGGATATAAATTCGAATACAAGGGTCGGAGTGTTGTAATTAGCGGTGATTCTGTGTATTCTGAAAATTTAGAAGCACAATCAGCGAATGCTGATTTACTTATTTGTGAAGCGTTAAATGCTGAAGTTGTCCAAATGATTAATGAAGCAACTAGTGAAGGTGGCTCTAGTATAAGTAATGGAGAAATTATTTTAACCGATATCCAAGATTATCATATGTCCCCAGAAGATGCAGCAACAACAGCTAAAAATGCAAATGTTGAATTTTTAGTTTATACTCATATGATTCCACCACTCCCCGAATCTCAGATTGCTGAGAGATTATTTATAGGGGATGCTGCTAAAATTTTTGATGGTGAGATTGCCATTGGATATGATGGTTTTTTTATCAGTATGCCTAAATATTCTGAGGTAATTATTACTACAAATCTTTTGAAGGATGTGGCCCAGTTCCCTCCAGTTGTTATAATTGTGATCTCCTTGCTTATGTTAATCCTCATGTTCGTTGTAGGACGGAAGATAAGTAAAAAGAAAGAATTAAAAGCACCAATCCTCATAACCGTAGTGGCAGTAGTTATGAGTTTACTTCTTCTAACTCGAATTAGTGAATTCATTCACGCGGGATTTAACGGTCGGACAGCATTCAATTTTCTCGTTGAAGCAGTTATTCTCATTTGGAGCATTTTGATATTGAAGAAGACTAGGAAAATCCCTCAAGCAGAAAAAAAGGTGGATAAAACCAAAGAACCTATTCAAACATAATTCCTATTTTTTTTTTTTGAATTGAAATGAGGTATAATTCAATGAAAACTAAGCAAAATGTGCACTATTTTTTTTTTTGTTTATGTTGTTCTGTCTGACAATTGTCTAACAAGAAGAGCGATTCCCCTCGAGAGCCGCCAACCCTATTATAATTTTAAGATTGGGTGTAAATTGTTAAAAACCATAAAATTATGACCGGTTAGTTGAAAAATGTATAAGAAAAAAAATCAATAGTTCCTTATTTCAAAAATTTAATAGGAGCTAATTTGCTTTACTGAAATTTCAGGATGATGATATCGCGGTTTTCCTTCGGTCCCTACATTCACTACGGCTTGACGTGGACACCAATGAATACAAGCAGTGCAGCACTCGCAATTATGGTTCCATTTTGGTTTCTTGTCAATTAATTCGATATTTTCCATGGGACACACTCGTTGGCATATTCCACATCCAATGCATTTTTCTTCATCCACCCGAAATTTCCGATCATTAAGAACTCGAAACATAGAGAATTTCCCTCCCCAAGCCATCATGCGATTGGATAGTGTAGGTTTCACAAAATCCTTTTGATTCTCTTGGTTTTGAAGAATACATTCAATAATATCTGAAATCACCATTTCTGAGCTATCCAGAATTTGGATTATTTCTTCGTGTTTATGCAATTTATCAACACCCACAATTGAATTTTGGGGCATTGCAAGTAAAAATCCTGCATTAAGTTTTTTCTCTTGTTTGTGAAGAATTTTATTCATAAGCTTGAAGGGATGACCCCCTTCACCCCCATTTGTGGCGATAGCAAATAGATAGGGATTATCTTTAATAGAAATATTCTTTAAGAATTTTTCCACCACATGGGGAATATCTCGGAAGTACACGGGGAAAATAAACCCGATTTGAGGTGCAGACCATTCCAATTTCTGTTCGCTTAGGGCTTTTGAGAGCGAAATTATGCGACTATGGGTGAGATGAGATTGGACTTTTTGCGCCACATACAAAGAATTTCCCGTTCCTGAAAAAACAAACAAAAGGGTCTCTTTACTATTGATGTTATTATTGTTACTCATGTTTCACGCCCTCACTAAACGATTTCATTTTCTTTAGAGATATTTCTGGGTGATGATACCGGGAGACACCTTTTGTATTCAAATTATTGATGGCTTGATGCGGACACCAATGAAGACAGGCGGCACAACACTCGCAGTTTCGATTCCATGTCGGATTTCCGTTTATCAATTTAATATTATGCATCGGACAAACGGATTCACAAGTTCCACATTGTTTACATAATTCTTTATCGACCCGAAATAGTCTATCGCTAAATACTCGGTAAAGAAATATTTTTCCTGAAACTGACAACATTAATTCCCCAAATGTGCGCTTTTTAGTTGGAAAAGATATTTTTTCATTGATTCTTATTGACTTTATGATCTCCTCTATTCTTTGCCGTGAAGTCGTTAATTTCAATTCCTTTTCTTCATTAGTATCTGTTTCATCTATCATAACAATCGAATTACCTGGAGTAATTACACCATATTCTGCATCCATCTTTCGATCGATTTTGGTGAGTATTTTGCTGATAGTTTTAAAAGTTCTTCCAATTTTGCCTCCAGCCGTTGCAATGGTAAAAATATAGGGGTTTCCAATGATATTCATTTTTTTAAAGAATTTCTTTACAATATTTGGGATGTCTAAAAAATAGACTGGAAACACAAATCCGATTTTGGAAGCCTTGATTTCAAATTCTTTGGCTTCATAGGCATCAACTATTGATATAATTTTGAATTCGGGCATTTTTTCTTTAATTTTCAGGGCAACATTTAACGAATTGCCTGTTCCTGAAAAAATATACAAAATCGAGGATAAAACCACTTTATTCTGTGTATCAGATTTATTATTTTTAAATTCAATTTGCATTTTCATCACGTTAAATTATTTTACAAAAAAATTTGGAACTATCATCTTGGTAGAAATAGTTTGAAGACTTTCTGCGTCTTCAATTATATTGCTTAATCGGGTTACAAAGCGCGCAGCAGGAGCACCATCGATAATATCATGATCCACTGTCATTGTATAACAGAGTTGATTTTCAAATTGAGAATTATGTTTAGAATCCCTTGATGAAAATTTTTTTTGATATATTCCTCCTAGAGTAAAACTAAGAGTAGGGAGTGCAATTGGAATTCCCCAACCTTTTTGTCGTGAGAACATTCCAATTGATGACACCCCCACGGTTCCCATTGATTCTTTTTGTTTCTTCGGATGGTTCATGAGATATCTCCAGAGCATTCGTCGTATAAAGCGAGGTAATTGCACAAATTTGTCTAGTTTTTTGAATCCATTTTGAGGAGAGGGGTTTTGTTGAACGGAACGAATTTCATCATTAATTTCTCTTAGGGTTTTCTTATCAGCTTTTCGAATGATATGAGATTGTGGATACTTCATCCCATTGATATCTCGTTCGATAATCGTGACCACATCAACATCATCAAAAATTACTAATTTGTTCTTGCGTTTCATCGCATGCATCATTTTGTGTTCTCCAACTGCTTTTGCTAGAGAATGTACAAAATATGCAGTGAATGAAATTTTCTCATTAGTTTCGGCATAAATCGTTTTAATGATTGATTTTGGAACCGTAACATTAATTTCTCCGTAACCATGGACGTTGTGTTTCTTCATCCCCATTTCTAAATAATCGGTTACAAATGTTCGAATTTTAGGCCATGGGATGGTGGTATATGACGTGGAGTGTGATTTTTTCATTTTAATCTCCTTAAGTTTTTATTTTTATCGATTTTGAACAAAATCTTTCTTAAATTTTTTAATTTGTTGTTTAGCGATCCAATTATAAAAGAAATTGATTTTTCTCTCATCAAAGAATCCTGATTTACTCTTATAGTACTCGTAGTCTGCGCTAAAATAGTCTTTTTTCACAGATGAAATATACTTAAAGAGATTGAACATCACTACTTGAGTTATTGTGGGTTTGGTTTTGATTTGAGTGTTAATTCCATTTAATAAATCAACCATCGCTTTTTTGATGAATTGTAGATTATAATTATGTTCCTTTTCTGATCTTGATGAGTACTTTAATTCCAAAGAATTAACCACGTTGAAACCAAAAGATTGGGCAATATCTTGCATATATTTATTAGCTGGTTCCGTTCCAAATCCTCCACAGACAGACATGACCATTGCATATTTCTCAAAGAAGACTGGTCTATGGGCAAGATATCCTAATCTTTCAAAGAAATTTTTCATCATGGCAGTAATTGTATTCACAAAGACAGGGGATGCGAAAATAACTCCATCTGCATCAATCATATCTTGCAAAATGATTTTTCGGTCATCCTTTAAGGGACAACGATCTTCTCCTTTTAAAACACACGAATAACAACCAAGGCAAGGTTTTAATGAGAGATCTTTAAGCATGAGTATTTTCAAGTTAATATCAGGATAAAGATCTCTCATTTGATCTAAAGCTTTTTTCGTTAGACCTTTTCGAGGACTACCACAAATAGCCACAATTTTTGGGTTTCTTTGTCCCTTTACATTCATTTTTGATTCTAATATTTGATTCATTTTTGTTTTCCCGTTTTTTTTTTTTTTTGTATTTTTTTTTCATTTTCATTTGTAAATATCGTTATTGTAGTTCTTTTGAGACAGAAAGGGGGTCATCTGATTGACTTTTTTTTCGTTTTTGAAAATTATCAACTCGATAAAATAGTGGAATTAGGATACAGCACAAAATTAAAAGTACATCAATAATGATCCAAGCACTATAATCTCCCGTATCAGTATTTAGGATTGGAAAAAATTCGTTTGTAATATTAATCAAAGTATGTAGTGTAAAGGCAGGGACTAAACTACTTTTTGAAATATTTATTTGCCATACCATAATAATCGTAAAGCAAACAAGTGTTATTACATACGGAATAAATGGTAATCCTTCATCCCTTTGATTGGCGCCATCAATAAAGAAAGTGGGAATATGCCAAAATGCCCAGAGAAACCCTACTATAAGAGCACATGTATAGGCATTAAATTGTTTTTGTAGTTCAGGGACTGCATATCCTCTCCATCCAAATTCTTCTCCAATCGAACCACCAATAATTAACATTAAAATATAGAGAGGTATTATCATCCACCATTCCTGCCATATATAACCAACAGGAAAGGGAACTTTTCTTATGAGATTGATTAAGTGACTTATTACTATAAGTGCCAAGTAGATAAGTAAGGATGGGAGTAACCATTTGTAATGTTTAAAATCGAAAGATTTTTTCAAAACTTGGACAAGTCCCTCTTTTCCATTTTCCTTGAAGATGAAAGCCAATCCAACACAACTGGGAACAATTGTGCTTAACATAGCTAATCCTTCTACTAACCCTCTTGAAATATCAGGAAGGACAAATGTTCTTAGAATCCCAGGAAGCCATAAAATCCAACTTATTAAATAAGTAATCAAAAAGAATGACCAGACATTCATTTTTGAATCTAGCTTCTTACCTTTTATTGGATTGTTTTTATCATTTGTTTCTGATTGTTTTAATTCTACATCTATTGTGTTCATCATTTTCATCCCAGTTTTTTTTAAAAAAAATTCTAATCATAAATATTTCATATCAATTAGATTATATAAATGTTTCGGACTCTCGAACATATGACATATTTAGATCCTTATATATTTATGAATTTTCTATTATTTTTTGGAAAATTTTTGTTTGAAATCAAATAATATTTTTAAATGTCCGAGATCTCACAACATTAAATGTCCGAATCATTTATATATATTGAAATAGTTTAATATAATATAGAAAAAAAAGTTAAGAAAAATGAACAACAATCAGCAGCTGTTAGAGCTAATCAAAATTATTGGAGATGAGACAAGGTTCGAAATTTTATCGGTTCTTCAGAAGGGTACACTAACTATTGGAGAACTTGAGCAAAAAATAGGGCGTAGTCGATCTACTACCTTTAAACAAATAAAAATCCTAAAAAATGCAGGAATTATTAGTTCTAAAAAATCTGGAACGCGGAAATATATAATGGTAAGGAATAAACAAATTTATTCCCTTTTTGAAAATTTAGAATCGTTTATTTCCACTCAAGAGTCTCTTTTTTCAAAAAAAACTAAAAACCAAGAAAACATTCTTCTAATGGGATTAGATAAAAGTGGGAAAACTTCAATTTTGCTTTCTTTTTTAGGTAAAAAAAATCTACTTGCATTTATTAATCAGAATTTAAAACCCACTGAAGGAAAACAGCATATGTCTTCTATCCTTTATGATCTTAATATGGAATTCAAATATAGACCTGAGGTAATATACCATGAATTTGGAGGACAAGTTGTTTATCGCGATTTATTCACAAATAAACCTGATGAAGTCCTAGAAAACATAGACAAAATAATCTATGTATTAGATATTCAAGATACTGATCGCTATGAAGAATCTCTATCTTATTTTGAAATTATATTAAAAAATATTCACGTAGATAAATTAAAAATTGAATTGAATTTGTTCTTGCATAAATATGATCCTGGGTTGGATAAAGAGAAATACTCAAACGACTTTTTAAATCAACAAATATTAAATAAAGTATTGGATTTAGTCCCAATTGACCAAGGCATTTCAATTTTTAAAACAAGCATTTTCACCATTTTTCAAAAAAATCTAATACTGCAAAAAAACCCTCCATTATATTAATGGAATTGATTTTTCTATTTATCTAATAAATCTCCTATTATTTCCTGCTCGATAAAGCCATTGTAATCTATATCTATTGATTTATATGTTCGATTAAAGATTTTTCTAAATTTCTTCGGTCCTACAAATGCTAAATAAAAAACTATAGAAGCCAAAAGTGCTGAAAAAATAGTTATCAATTCTGTCACATTATAAATGTTATCACTACCATATTTACGGAAAATGTGCCCAATTATAATTGAACTACCAGTTATTATAAATAGAAAACTCGCCATACTGACTAATAAATATCTTATCTTAAGAAAAGGTTCAACATTTAGTACTTTTATTTTCTTATAGTCGACCCATGCTCCAATAGAGATTAATAAAAAAATAAACATTAAACTGGAACCAAAAAAGAGATTAATTATAATGGCAAATCTATCATAGTTTAAACTCAAAATTGGATTAATAAAAAGAAGGATGAAATGATATATATATAGGAGAGTGAAAACAGTTGGTGATTTTTCATTATAAAAGCTTTTCTTGCAAAATATTAAGAAGAAGAACAATCCAATGACTTTTACAGTTTCTTGAAAAAATCTCAAACCACTTAATTCAAATATATAGAGTAAACCCATACAGAAAATACCAATTCCATAATAAATTATATCATAGTATTCAGTTTGAAGTGCTTTTATTGTCATAAAAAGTCCTAAACTGAAAGCACTTAATATTGCTAAGAAAATTGCCCCCATTACTACTATAGTTAATATATCTGTCAATAGTTTCTCACACTCTATATGTTCATCATCATCAATAATGATTGATGTTGTCTTAATTCATCAATAAGCGAATTAATAATTAAATCATGGTTAGTGAAATTTAATGAAATTAATTTTTCATCCAAATTATTAAAAAAGATCTCCTTAAGGCTTGCGAAATCTAATTTTATCTTGTTATTGTTGTTAAATGCTTCTTTAAGGCATAAATATATTAATCCTTGGGATGATTTTACCTCTTTATCTAACATTTTCGATAAGAGACCTCCGAAGTATTGGATAATAAATTTTTCACTTGCTTGCTTAAAAATTTGCTTCGTTTCTTTCAATTCATGTTTAGCTTTTCTTAATTCTTCATCTTTTTCTAATATATCTGTAATACTTCCCATATTTTGTAATTTTTCTGTCCATTTATTTGCAAAACCAACAAATAAATTTAACTTGTCAATTTTTTTTGTATCTATTAGCTTCAAAAAGTCATTTTTTATTAAGTTAATAATTTTTTTTTTTAAAATTCCCAATTTTTTTTCAGATCGAATTAGAATAGCGTATCTATCTTTAAATCCTCTAACTTCTTTATTTTCCGAATGTATTGAAATTCCTTGGATAAAATATTCTGTATCATCGAAAATGAAGATATCTTTTTTTATTTGAAACGAATCCATAATCCAATTATTAGTTATCTCATCGCATGGTTTACCAAGGAAATTACAGAAATTTTTTTTTTGTGCAAATAGGCAAATTGGACCTTTGATATCATCAAATTTTGCAATTATGATGGAAAAAGGTACGGATCCCATTTGCATAATTTAATAATAATAGAATTGATTTTAAAAATTATTACATATGAATCAAGATGAAATATTTAAACTGATTTATATAGCTAATAAGGTAAAATATTCTAATATATAAAAAAAAAGAAGCTAAGAAATCTTTTAGCTATTGCCAAGGAGATGGGTCTTGGATATGAGTCTCCCAATCCGTTTATTCCTTACTCGAATTAGGATCGATTTACTTTGAAAACAGCTATTTTCGCGTTAACTATGCTTTAATTAGGCTATTGAAACAAAAAGAAAGAGCATTCGTGCGCTCCAGTCATGAAATTTTCTATTTTTTGTTCTCCAATCTGTCGATAAAGGAAATGATGTAGATCCTACATATCTTCTCCCAAAATCCCATAAACCAGGACTAATTTGCTGATTCCACAACCACTTTATTGATTCATGATACATTTCTGGAAATGATGGAAAATATCTTGCAAGCAATTCTAGTGAAGATAACCAGCGTTCAAATATTGAAGGAGTAAATGAAGTTGGAATTGTATGTAATGGAAGATTGAGATACCCAATTCATTGTTCATGATTTTTTATCCACCTTAATCATTTTTTTTCCAAGCCTTGAGAAATTGGTACCGGTAAGTTTCCTAAAATAATCAGCTGATATCTGTGATTTAGTAGCAAATAACAAGTGATCATGGATTTGATTGAAGCTGAAAAGTAATTCAATTGTTTCAAAACATTAAATTTAGGAATTTTAATATCAATATAATCCCATGCTGACAGTATATTAAAAATCTATATAGAATGGCTATCTGACAATGCCAGACTTAGAGAAAGATTCCCCTCGAGAGTCGCCAAAAACTAATTAATTAAACTCCATAATTTCTGTTTTTTTATTAATAATTTCATTATCTGATTCTGTTTAGTTTTCTCTAAAAACTATAAAAATAAGTTAGCCATTGAAAAAAATTTAAATTTAGTTTATACTACGTTTAAGTTATATGTCAAAAAAAGAGACAGAAATGATCGTAAAGATCGTTGCCAGATTTTATATAATCATTGGAATTCTTGGATTAATCTTCTGTTTTATACTTTTTCAAGGAAATTTACTCTTTGCTATTTTGCAACCAACTGAAGAATATTCGCAACAACAGCTTTTTTATTATTTTCTTTATTTAGAAATCAATTTTATGCTACCTGTGATATTTATTTTCTTCATTATTCTTGGAATTTCTATTTCAAACAAAAATATGATAGGCCGATTCATTTTAATCTTTCAGAATTTTATTTGGGTTGGTTTATTCATTTCATATGATTTAAACCAAATGATCGATATTATCACAAATTTTAGTAGTATTTCCAACAATACCACGGTGAGTTTCATTCTAAACATAATATATTTTATTTTAAACTGTTTTGTGCTTCTATTTTTCCTATTTTCGAGACGTGTTAAATCACTATTTAAGAATACAATTAAGGACACTCAAAATTCTTTGAAATCTAACAAAAATATTGAAAAAAATGAAGCAAAAGGAATAATTTTAGCTTATCTAGTTATTAGTGGTTCCTTCATTTTGATTGGGGGATTAACACTCAATACTGCTACCAAAAAGAATGAATTTGAACAAACACATTATGGGGCTTTATTTGAAACCGATAAGGATTCTAGTGAATTCTCATTGATAGGACAAAATATTTCCGATGATTTCTATGATAGGGAATGTATTTTGAAGAATCAAACCTTAATTGGAACTGTGTCCAATCGTGAAACTAATCAAACATCTATTTACCACTTTCAACTGAATGAAGATCTTACCCAACTTGAATATACGAATGTTTTAACTATAGACTTTAGAAGGATTTTTTATTCAACACCTACAATAATTGAATATTCTAACGATAGTTATTATTTTATAAATTTCTATGATGGAATCCCTCATTTACTAGCAATTAATTCTTTAGGAATAAAATTTAATCAATCCATTTCAATTCCCAAAGAGATTGAAAATCTAATTGACGAAAGCGATATGCCATTTTTGGATGCAAATTTGATTCAATTTCAATATTTGGATATCCGAAATGATAGCTACAATATGATTATGAGAATAAATTCTTATGAAAAAACTAAAGCAACGTTTTATGTTCGTTATAATATAAACGATTTCTCTTTTATCTCCTCAAAAAAAATAATAAATGCTAGTAGTTTTCATCTCGATAACCACAATACATTATGGGCAATAACATCATTTGACCCTATTGGAGGCGAAGCTCATCGCTATAGTTCAAAACATCAACCTGTTACTTCATCCTTCTACGGTTATATGATTGATAATGGGAATCTCGGAAAAATAAGTAAATCAATTCAACATAGATTTTGTTGGAATTCAATCTTTTATTGCAATATAACAAGTTTTGAAAAAGATATTATGGGCCAATTCATCTTTAATGATCATATTGTTGTTCCTTATTATCAAAGATTTCTTAATGAAGGAAATAGAACAAAAATCTTTGAAGGAATCGCAATTTATGGTATAAAACCTAGCTTTCCGAACACTGCATTAATAAATTTTTGCCGGATTCATATTATTCAAGGAACTCTCTTTTTTTTAGTTACAATTCTTTATGGATACTCAGTTTATCAAAAATTAGGCGATAAATTGAAAAAAGTAATGGATAAAACAAGAAAAATTCCTATAGAGGAAATAGAAAGTTAAATTTTTTTATTAAATTAAACATTTTTTTCATTTATTGTCCGAACAGTTATTTTCCAATTTTTCCAATTTTTCAATAATTATTCAGAATTTACTCGAATTATAATTCATTTATGAGAATTTTGGAGAAAGAGCCATATTAGTTCCCAAATATTGAAATATTTCAATCACGAAGTAATAATGATATAATGAATTTTGGCGAAAAAAACAACGAAAATCAGCTTCTTAAAGCAGCCCGGCAATGTTCCATGGAACAGCGACATGAAGCTGTTTTGACTAAACTTGAAAAAATTCAAGAACTCGATCAATTATCCCCAGTTGATCAATGTGAGTTTTTTATTTTAAAAAGTAAGGCCCTTAACAAGTTGAATCAATACCTTGAAGCCTTAGATTTAGCGGAAAAAGCTCTTACCTTAGCTATAAAGGGAAACAGTACATTAATGCTTGTTGAATCACTCACAGCAAAAGGAACTGCAGAATTTCGTCTTGGGAAAAATGATGAATGTTTTGAATCTATTCAACAAATTAAGAAAGTTATTTTGAGCGATATAGAAAGTACACAGCAAGAGAGAGACTTATTATATAATCACTTCTACTATTTGTCATCCTTATATCATTATCAACACTTACATAAAGATAAACTCTTAGAGAGTAATCAAAAGCGGTTGGAAATTTGTGAAAAGTATGGCTTGAAATATGAATTGGGAGAAGTTTATCATAATTTGGGTGTTGCTTATTATTTGAAAGGAGAATTACTGAAATCAATTCGATACTACAAAAAATCGATCGAACATTCAAAATTAACAAAAAATTTTAACCAGTTAGCCTATTGTTTGGGAAATACAGGCAAAATTTATTCTACCCTAGGTGAATTAGATATTGCTTTAGATTACTACCAGCAAAGTCTTGATATCCTTAAAGAAATCAAGAATGAATATTTATTGGGAGCCTTCTCTAATGCGATTGGGGAGATTTATATGCAAAAAGGGAATCTTCCGAAATCCATGGATTATTTTCAACATGGTTATAAGCTTGTCAAAAAATTGGGGAATAATCTCAATATTGCAGGTGCTTATTTCAAGATTGTCGAAAATTTTACTCTCCAAAAAGATTACGAAGCAGCAGAAATGTATTTTAAAGAGCTAGAACAGATTGCAAAAACGGATGATAATCGCCGAGTTAAACTAATATATGATTTTGCCCATGCTTTATTTTTAAAAAGTAAAGGCGGTTCACGGAATATCGTGAGAGCTGGCGATATTCTCCGCAATCTAATGAAGATCGAAGACCTTCAAAATGATCCTCCTCTTCATCTAAAATATTGTGAGTTATTATTTGAAGAATTGGCTAAATCAAACGAAGAATATATTTTAGATGAGATCAAAATATTGCTCGAAAAATTAGAAAGCATCGCCAATTCATGTAATTCGCAAGAATTGAAAGCTGAAATTAAATTATTGCAAGCTAAATTTGACTTAATTACATTTAATTTTGACCGAGCGCAAAAAAACTTTATAATGGGTCAGCGAATTGCACGTAAATATGATTTAGTCCGATTAGAACGTAAAATATCCCATGAATATGATAAATTTTTACAATACTATGATAAATGGACCGATTTTCAAAATCATCAATCTGAGATCTCCGATCGTCTTAAATTTGCATCAATTGATGATATTTTACAATTAACCTTGAAGACCAAAGAAATTGATTCTTTTGAAAACTCGATTGAAACTTCAAAATTGTTAGAAATTGTGTCAGATAATGACGATTCAAATCTAAAATTCTATTCGACTATTGATGATGCGAAGGAAATTAATTTAGATATTCATTCAATTCGGGAAAAATTCGAGTCCAACTCTGTAGACCGAATAAAATTTGACAACAATACTGTAATTATGAACCGGCTAGGTACTGAGACGATTTATTATGTTTTGGAAGGAAATACGTATGAAGCGCAGCAAAATTTACAGAGATTTTCGCAAGATATTGTCCTTTTACAAGAACTGTTAAAATCGAAAGGTTTACCCTTTAGTATTAAAAAAGTAATCGAAATTGTGAAGGATTCTGATAACTTGATTAAACAAAAAGAATTTAGTCAAGAAATTTTAGAGAAAAATGATTTAATTACTGCTCCACACCGTTTCAATATTCTTTATTGTTTGTATGATTATGGACGGATGAATTGGACCGATTTGAAAAATAAAGTGCAGTTAACATCAGGAAATTTAGACTATCATCTTTCAGTGCTACAGAAAAAGGGGTGGATTATTAAAGATGAAGAATATCAAGATCGATTTCTCCAATTTGTTGACATCTCTGAATATGGAAGAGAAGAATTTGCCAAATATACTGAGAAGATAAGCCTAATGTGTCAACAAGTAAGTTTTCAAACTTCCAATTGATTTGAAGAGCGATTAGTCGTTGAATGAAAATATTAAATTTTAAATTATGAATTTTCTTGGAATTGTCAATATTTAGATCTAAGTTAATTTTATTGGGCTTCATTGCAAAGAGAAGCATTAAAAAAGACCAAAATAGTTGAGAAAGGCCAGAGAAGAGAAGCAAGAATTTTTATGAAGAATGGAAGATTGAGGAAATATTAATGGAAAAAATCGATAGTTATGCTCAAATACATGAACCTGACCACACAATATTAGTGGAATTGGAAGAATTACTGGGAAAAAAATTACATCAGGGTAACATGGAAACGGTAGAAGTTGATTTTTTCGGCTATATTGCAGAAAATGGTAGAGTTGTATTATTGGGACTAAGCAATTGTGAGTTACAGAATATACCCAAAATTATCCGATATTTTGATAAATTACGAATATTGTATGCGATTAATGTGAATATAAAGAGTATCCCTGAATGGTTATGCGATATGAATTCTTTACAACGGCTGATTTTAACTGCCAATCGTTTGACATCGATTCCTAACTCTATAGGTAAATTAACCAAGCTAAAAGTGTTAAATTTAAGCAAGAATCAACTTTCAACTCTACCATGTGAAATAGCTCATTTGGTTAAGCTAAAGAAATTACGGTTATCTCAAAATCAACTTTCAACATTGCCTGATTCAATAGGAGGGCTTAAATCCTTGACGCATCTTGATTTACGGCAGAATAAATTTGAATCCTTGAATGAATCGCTAGGGGCTCTGTCAAATTTGAAGAAATTGCGTTTATCCCATAATCAATTACAGAGTTTACCCCTATCAATCAAAAATTTAACAAATCTTGAGTTCTTACAATGTAACAACAATATTTTTTGCATGATTCCACCGATTTTTAGGCATTTAACCTCACTAAAAGTGTTAAATTTTAAGAGCAACAACCTTGAAGATATCCCTATTTGGATACATCGCTGGAAAAACCTTCAACGTCTGTTTTTATCAAAGAATAAATTAAAAGACTTACCTGATTCTATCTTACGACTTGAAAAATTAGTGTATCTCGATATTTCTGGAATGGCCTATCTTGGTCTATACACCAATATCGAAGAAATGATTCGGCAACTCCAAACTTATGGCTGTAAAGTTATATATTAATTGATTTTGACTATGCATATTAAAAAAATGGAGACTAAAATCTGAAATTGATATTTAGTATTCAACTACAAATTTCGTTCATTTCTCTTTTTAATGAGAAGAGGTACCCACATGATTCCTACGATGGGTAACAGTATTATGCATGCCACCATGAATTCTAGCTCATCATGAAAAGAATGTATCATCATAAATGATATTTTTTTAGGACCATCATAGCTAAGATGGACAAAATCAATGAGACTGGTTAAATTTTGATTTTGGGTTGAAAGCCAGTTGCAGAAAACAATTGGAGATCCATTTGTGTAACTATGATACTCTGATTGCTCAAAATCTTCTTGAAAATCAGGAATCACTTCATCAATTATGTCAATATCGCAGCTTAATGTTCCTTGGTTCAAATAAGTTGCATCAGGAATAAGAATCCAATTCAATTTCCGAATTTCAGGGAGTTCACCATGATAATTATCAAATGGCTCAAACTCCAATTTTTCTGGTCCAATTTTCTTTAACTCATAAGGACCCGTTCCAATCAAGCGATTCAATTCAATTGAGGATAGAGTACTATTGGAAATACTTGAATCGACAATTTTTGTACCACTTAAACATAGTAAAGACTTGAATGATTCATACTGATAATTCAGATGAAAGCGAATTTCATAATCGCTTAAAACTTCAGTCCGGTTTAAAACAATTGGTATAGCTGGGTTTTGGGTGGCTTTCGGAGTAAAATTTTGATACAATGAGGGATTTCTAGTATTTTCATCTGAAAATGAATTCATCATTCTTTTAAATGAGTTTTGGACTGTATAAGCAGTCAAACTTGTCCCATCATGAAAATATACATTTCTTCGAAGGTTCACTGTAAATTGGGTTCCATTTTCGGACCATACTCCTTCCTCGTTTCCTGCTGCCAAGCATGGGATAATTTCGGTTGAATTTGTTGTTCTATCCAGGGTATAAAGCCCTTCACAAATCAATTCTATTAACAACAAGGATTTGTTGTCGTGAGACAAATGTGGATCGGCGTTTTGTGGAAAAATGGTTGTTCCATAAAGAATTGGAGGGTATTTTTCGTTTTCGCCATCACTGATATTCCGTTGGATGGAATTGTTAATTAATGGCACACTTTCCCATATTAATGCGAAAAAGATTAGAAGTGTTGTTATTTTACGTATTTTAAGTTTCATTTCTTTCGCCTTTTGACACCTAAAATTTACTTCATTTTTGGTCTAATTGATATATCATCTTTTTCTTATTTAAATGCCTCACAAAAATGTATCCGCAGATGTAAATTTTGCAATTGATCATTCGTAAATAATCGAACAACAAGAATCCTCCTATGTAAATCGCCGCATTTTAATCTCAAATACGATAAAAATGATGGAATCCCTAAGTTAACTAGCTAAACTACCCAAATTTATTTATCTAGCTAAACTAGTTTTTATTGCTATTAAAAATGAGGCTCTTTTTTGTGATTGGAAAAGATTTTTTCGCACCAGTATTTAAAGGGGCACCTATGTCGATCCAATCCCCTGCTTCCAAATCCAATTCGTCTAAGCAGAGCAAGTTGTTTTTTATAAGGGTCTCTCTTTTCAAAGTCAGTCCTAGCATTTTTCCTCCATCTTCTCCCAATACAATTATAATCAATTTATGGTTGTTAATGGAGTTTGAAAATACTATTTCAAGACTCTGGGCAAGGGGTACTATCGCTGATTGGTAAATTTGGTCCTTGAAGTAGAGCGCAAATACATCTTCCCCTTCCACCAAGTTAAAGTTGCGTAAAGCAATTTCAACCTTTTGTCGCAAATATTCTCGATATCCTTCAAAGAAAAATTTATTATAATCAACAGCGATGGGTACTACTGGAATATTGTTTAAAGGGAGCTTTATGGTTTCATCCCAATAACACGTCGACCCTGATACTGAAAGTGAAAAGGCTCCAGCTCCTATAACCGTTGCTCGAATTTTACTGGTTGGTTCGATTATTGGAAGCTGTAATTCTTCACATAGATTTCGTATTTCAATTGCCAGATAGATGCCGATATCATCGAAGGGATTTAATATTCCTGATATATTGGGTGATAACTGTGAATTTTTTGTGCTATATATTAATTCGGCAACTCCACCTGAAAACGAATACTTATGAACAGGAGTTGGAATTTGGATATTTTCGGTCATCATCAATTTTCGAGCTATGGAACTTCTTGCAGGACCCTGCATTACTTCTAGCAAAACATTTGCATATACTTTCACAACCCTTAAAATATCCGTTTGTGAGATTATATCTCCAAGCTGATAATTTAACGCAAGTTCTTTGAAAATCCATTCAGTGGGTTCGTCGATTCTCCATATTTTAAAATATTTATCTATTCCTAATAACCTCCCACCCACGTTAATACAAGACGTGCTCAAAATATTTCCGTTTGAAGCAATCGCAATATTACTTGTACCTCCCCCAATATCCACATTCATAATTGTGCTGGTCAGGCGTTTGGATTCTTCCAGCATACCACTTCCCATGATTCCGAGAGTTGATTCAAAATTCGGTCCGGCTGATGCACTTACAAATTTCCCCGATTCTGAGGCTATTTTTTCCACAATTTCTGCTGCATTTTTCTTTTTTGCAGATTCTCCGGTTACTATCACTGCGCCGGTATCAACCATTTCAGGAGTAATTTTGGCTTTTATATATTCCTTCTTGAAAAATTCTACTAGTTTTTCAATATCAATATATTTATCATCACGTAAAGGGGTAAATATGATTTCTCCTTCATAGATTATTTTCCTGTCCACCAACTTGAAGCGGTTCGTTTTATTTAGAAAACTAAATTCTCTGTGGAGTGTAAGGTGTGAAAAAATTAAATGAGATGTGGAACTTCCAATATCTATTCCCACACTTAACATTTGAAGTGTATCAGCAGTTTGGTTATTTTGTGGTTTGCGGCCTCCATCGGTCTTTGAGAAATGATGATTTGTTGATTGTTGTTTTCCCATGAAGAGAATTTTGTCTTTAGAATCATCCTGAAATATCTTCAAAATCATTTCCTTTTCATGATGCTTTGGAAGCACCACTTTTTCGGGAGAATTCTCTAATTTTGCTTTCATTTCGGATGGAATGTCAAAAGATTGGTGGCAAATGGTGCAATAATATTTAAATTCCACTTCTTCTCTTTTTTTGGGAACTTCAATCTCAGTTTGATTATGTTTTTCCTTATGCGCTTCATCGAATCTTGCATCTACTTGTTTGCATAATTCATCAAGACATTCTTCCAAATCAGAAACATAGGCTAATGCAAGTCTGTACTGTGAAGTAATTCGGTAATAACGTAATAATTCATTATTGTCTTCCGCTTCATATTTTTTTAGGAGTATATCATATTGAATAAGGAATTGTTGCATTAATTCCTCCAAATTTGCTGGAAATCGTTCTTTGAGAAATTGTTCCACTATTGAAATGATTTGCGCCTTTGCCTTTGTTAGAGATAATCGTTGCTTTGCTAATCTCACTTTCTTTTTGTTTTCTTCCATGGCTTACTCAAATCTTTTCCAATTTCATTCGATTCAATAATAAAGGTTTCTTAATGATGATTTTTCTTATGACATTACGTTATTTTACATTTTGAAGATAGTTTTCACTAAATCTCTCGATAATAGATGAAAGATTGAGTGGGAGTTCCTTCTATAAATGAATTCAAGGGATCCTCAAATTCATGGATTCGGCCAAAACCTAATGCTTCAAAAAATCTCCAGTTACTTTGCAGATCCAGTTGTACCTGCACAGCATGGCAATTGTTTAACCTTGTTTCATTTAGAAAGGCTTCTACGAGTTGTTTTCCTATACCTTGACCTTGGAATTCTTTATCAACAACTAAGAACCGGATTTCGGCATCAATGGTTGCCAACATACTTTCAGCTTCGTCCTTTTTCGCAAGTTTTGCGATTTTTTTTTCTGTTTCAATAAATTTAAAATAAAATTCTTGAGGGTTATTTATATGACCATAATCTCCTCTTTTTAGCCGCTTGGGAAGAGCCATCATACGTTTTAGAATGTGCCATTTGGACTTCAGTTTTAATTTTGGTCTGATGGTACCAAATATGCATCCAATAATTTCATTATCCATTTTTAATATGGAACTCCATGTGCTATCTAAATATGCTAATCGCACATATTCTTCCATTAATGCTTGAGGATTCCCATTTTGCACCACGCTGGATACTGTTGGCCATGCAAAGGAGGCGAGTTCACCAGTTCGCTGAAGATGATCTTTTATCCTAAAAGGGACCAATGAAATTGTCATGATTCTAGGTTAACGCTTAGATCTATTAAATGCAATCTTGGAAGAACTTCAAAAATTTTGTGAAATTCATGTTTTCTAGTGTAATTTTATTCGTTTATTTGGAGTCTGAAACAGGTAAAAAAATAAAATTATTGATAGACTTGAAATTGCTAAAATATCTGGAAATCCATTTAGCTTTTGACCAGTTTCTTTAGATGTAGAATTATCTGTATTTTCATCTCTCGATTGTTCTGCTGTCTCATTTTTGCTGTTTTCAGCTTTTTCTGAATCATTTGTTGTATCAGTTGGGGTTGTTGGTTCTGGAGAGATCAATGATTTTGTAGGAATGTCATTTAAGCATGTGTCGTTTATAGCACAAATATTCACTCGATATTTAAGAGATGCATTTGCATATTCGCCTGTTTTATATCCCAATATGGAGCAATTAGTTCGATCATCGATTCCATCACCATTTTCATCGACATCCGCTGGAATAATGAATTCTTTTTCTTCGGTAATGGTCAGTCCCAAGACATTTTGGATAAAACCTAACGGCATATCACATGAATTCAGGTCAATTGATGTATAATTTTGGTTAATCAATTCATTGGGTGAAAAAAGCCTATCCTTGTTCATATCTGCCCAGATAGAAAAGCTACATGATATTTGATCATTTATTTCTATTTCGGGTGTATATCCAAAGTACATTGGTAATTCTGACGAGTATCTTGATTCTAATAATTCTGTGGGTGACACTCCTTTGTATGTGGTTAAATCCCAATCATTTCCATCAGGATCTAAATCTATTCCATAAAGATATTCATATGCCGCCCATACAATTTCGGAACAATAATATCCATCAATCTGGGATACCGGATTTCTTCCACTGATTTGTTTATGACTCCAACCCCAATCATAGGTGGGTCCAACGGGATATCCATGTTTTCCTCCCGTAAGTCTTCCAATCATCCAATTCAATGCTTGAATTCTTTGAATTTGATTTACATGGGTAATTCTTATGGATTTCACTAATGTGCCATACTGGTTTACTTTTGATTTCCAAGATGAGTATCCCAACCCTAAATGGCTCTTATTGTGAGCCGAAGAATGAATCACATACGGTGTACCTGGGTCCATCCACTTAGCATTATCGCGATCCCAGACTGCTTGTCCTTCTAATACCCTTCCGCAATAAACAAAAACGTGAGAATACAACCCCGGCACCAGCTCATCATAAGATTTATTGGGATTCGCAATTAATACAATATCCCCCGGAAGGAGTCCAATATATGAGAGATCATTTATTCCTTCACTTTGGGTGTTGGGTCTCTGTAAATTTTTATTTTCCAAAATTAGAATCCCCTCTGGTTCTCCCGAAGAAGGAATTCTTGAAAAAAGACTGAATAAAATTACTCCGATTAGTAAGAATTTAAATTTTTTTGATCCAAACTCGATTTTCACTTTGAAATTTAATGGCCGAATATAAAATACATCGTTTTTATCTTTTTTAATGTTTTTACGATCCCGCAAAACGGATTGTGTGGCTTGAAAATTATATTTTAATAGCACAACCAATTTGAATGAACTCTAATGTAACTGTTTATCCTAAGATTTATAAAGGAAAATCACAACCATTGACCTATGGGGCATAAAATCCATCCGTACTTGATCTTATGGATATTTTTCTTCGTAATAATAACTATATCCCCAGTTATTTATGTGATAAAAACGA
Organism: Candidatus Lokiarchaeum ossiferum; assembly: GCA_025839675.1. Classification (GTDB taxonomy): domain Archaea; phylum Asgardarchaeota; class Lokiarchaeia; order Sigyniarchaeales; family Promethearchaeaceae; genus Lokiarchaeum; species Lokiarchaeum ossiferum. Next base: position 977,375 of record CP104013.1, on the reverse strand, counting down.
AGACTTATGTTGCTTTGCTGTCAGAATTTTTCATCCTTCTTGCAAATTATGGCTTTATAAAATATTGGACTGATAGACAAAAGGAAAATGAACAAATTCCAAAAAGTAAAATCGGATTCAAGCAACACTTCAAGAATATCGAAACCCACACCGATTTTGGAGAGATATAAATTTTTTTTTGCTTCATAAATGCTTAAACATAGATGGACGTGGGGGACTCCGATAAATTTTGAACTTGAAAATAAAAAAGAATTAATTAAATAGATCGCCTAAAACGCATTTTAATATAAAAAACGAAACAAATCAATGATAAAACTATAATTCCAAAATTGTAACCTTTTATTGATTCAGTATCTACAAAAGGATTACTACTCGTTTCACTTTCAGTTGAAGCAGTTGTTGTACTTGTACTAGTCGATGTTGCTGTTGTAGATGGTGTTGTGGTTGTTGTTGTGGATGTTGTTGTGGTTGTTGTTGTTGTGGTTGTTGTTGTAGAATTTTCATCGAGGAAATGTGTTTCTAAATAATAAAGTTTCAATTCTTCCAAGGAGATTGATGAAAATGGTTTATTTAGCGGATAGTTGTCAAATTGAATATCAGTATTTGCGATGAAATATTTTTCATTCCAGATTATAAAAAATTCTTGGGCACTTGGATTTTGAATTAAAAAATCTCCCCAGTAATTCCCTATTGTTCCATTATCCCAGCTATTTGTGCTTGAATCTGAGTAGGCATTATATAATGAATTCGCATATATCGAATTAAAAAAGATTGTATTATCATTGGAGGATTTCAGAAAAAGGCCATATCCTAAATTATTTCTCATTATATTCCTGGTAATAATAATGTTGCTTGAAAAATAGAGCATTATTCCTGCATAAGTTTGTGATGAAATGGAATTATTTGTCACTAAGATATTTTCACAAAAGTACAATCCAATACCCACCGTTCCCGATATTAAATTTAAATTCGAAATTTCTACTCCCGAACAATTGTATAGAATAATTTGACCTGCGTTTTCAAAATTGGATGGCGATAGTTGTATTTCATTATTATAAAAATACACTGGCTTATTATTGACATAGCTTGGACTAAGAAAAGAAAGAGTTTCAAGTTGAATACTTTGTCCTTCTAAGTAGTAGGAATTTCCTGTCAAAGAATTATTGGAAAATGAAGCTATATGGAAAAAACATAGCGAAATACCAGATTTATTATTATTATTCACGATGTTATCCTTGACTTCATAATTTATTCCAGTTCTGATTGAAATTCCACTTACATTGTTCATATGGGCAAAATTATTAATTATTTGGCTGTTTTCGGAGCTTTGCGCAAAAATTCCATTCTGGATATTGAATCTAAAAATATTGAATGAAATGGTGGTATTTTTATCACCCCGAAAGTAAGCACCATGTTGTTCATTTCCTTCAAATAGATTTTGAGTGACTATATTAAATTCTGTTAAATATGCATATATTCCACTCGCGAGATTATTACTAAAAGTATTATTTATAACTAAGTTGTGGTTCGATTGAATTAACCCTAATCCATGGTTTAAATTGTTTGAAAACATATTTCCCTTGATTATATTATGCAAAGTTCCATAGTAAATATAAATTCCGTATGATTTTGATTTAGTAAAGTCATTATTTGATATACTATTATTTTCTCCATACCAGAGATAAATTCCATACGTATTTGAGATAAATTTATTGTCAGATATATTTTTTTCATTTGCCAAAGTTACATATATTCCATAAGAATTTGAGAGGAATGTATTTCTTGATATTTGTTCCGCTTCACCTTTATACAAATAAATTCCATACGCCGAATTATTGACAATAAGATTATCGTTGGTAATTGTGTGTGGAGATTCCTTAATTTCTATTCCTATTGTATTATTGTATATTTCATTTCGAGAAATCATATTATATGGTGCTCTATATACAGAAAAAGCACGATTTGTGTTATTCCATATGATGTTTTCTGAGAAGTTGTTGTTATTGCTCCCATCTTTCAATTCAAAACCATCTTCATTTTCACTTAATTTGCTAAAAGTAAAATTGTTCATAGATCCTGAATGCGAAATTCCATATTCAGTGTTGCTGTTGGCGATATTGGTTGTATAATTATTATAGCTTCCCAGTAGATAGAACCCATTTTCAGTATTATTGAATGCAGAGTTATTTGATACTATTCCATATGATCCTTGAATCATCATTCCACTTTGTCCATTTTTAAAAGCTACATTATTTGAAACATTCATGTTGTTTCCTGTTATATAAATACCATTATGAGTGTTATTATATGCTGTATTATTAACAAATAAGTTTGAATGAGCATTTGTTGCAAAAATCCCATCATTTATGTTATGATTCGCTGTATTGTTGATTACTTGGTTATAGTCATAAGCGATATACATTCCAAAGTATGAATATTCCATGATATTATCTTTTATCAAATTTCTCATTCCAGATAACCAAATACCATTGTGATCATTAAACGATATATGATTTCCAATCAAAATATTATCGTGTCCCTCCGTACAAGATATTCCTTGATATCCACGATGAAAGGAATTGTTCATGATTTCATTTCTGTCACTAAAATATAAGCTAACTCCCCGCGAAAAGTTACTCATTTTGTTATCTATGATGTGAGTTTCATTGGACTGATTGATATAAACTGATGCTTGAATTGATTCCGTAAAAATATTGTTGCTAATTGATATATTCCTGCATTCATCGACGCGAATTAAATCTGTACCTTCAGAAATGTTGTCATTCTCGGTTATTGAACAATTCAATGACTCTTTTAAGTAAACCGCATAATCATTGCTAATTAACTCCGATTTTTCAATTCTAATGTTTGCTACGGAACGTAAGTATATGCCTGAGCTGAAATTTTGTATCAAGCAATCTGAAATAATGAGAAATCTTGTAGTATATAGAATTTCAATTCCGATTCCAGAACCTGTCCCAATTATTGACAAATTCGTCATTTTATGTGCAGATTCCCATGATAGGCCATCTGAAGGTTCTGCAGTGAAATAACTGTCCATAGCACTATCCCCTGAGATGGTGATTGGTACTTGAGGGATTCTATTATGAGCGGCTTGTATAGATGTGTTTTTGAAATCATTCTGAAACATGTCTTTATTATTGCTAGTTAATGATGAACTTAATCCAAATATCACCAACGATAGCAGGATGATAAAGAACATACGGTTATTTAATCGATTAAATTTCTCGAATCTCATTTTTTTTCCTCAATCTCGTTTTAAAGGAAGAGGAACTTTGCAAGTATTTGCATGTTATCCTATACTTGCTGGTCTGTCGCTATTGATATCAACTTTTAATCAAAATTTAAAAGATCTGTAAATTTTTGTCAGCGAAATACTTCCTTTGATCGAATCTCTGATTATGAATATGGTTTGAGTACAATTTATTATGTTAAAAATAATATTGGTATAATTATTGTCACTTGAATCATGATAATTTCTTTCTTAAATTAGAAGAACCGCCCTATATTTTGTTAATTTAAGATATTGGGTTATGAAATAAGAAAAGCTAAAAAACACCATGACCATACCTATGATTCCGAAGTATATCTAGAATTTTGCGATTCAAACTGGATTTGCAGGAATTTATTCTTGTTCATAAAAATTAAAAAAAAACATCACAACATAGGTGGGCGTGGTGGACTTCGATAAAATTTGATATTGGGGAGGCCCAAAGTAAACACGTTCCATATTTTGCCTTCTATTTGCGCTGTTTTTTCTCCCAGTTCTTGATTTGCGAGAAATGCCATATAGGCTAAACCGATCCAACATGTTCCCAACTGTAAACTGTGGGCGGCCAACATTCCATAGGTGGTGGCAATCGTTGCATTCACAATATCATAATTCTCTTTACTTGAAATGATAACCACATGTGGAGCTTTAAAGAAAATTGGATCCAATCCAATTGATTGCTTGTATTTGAGTAATTGGCGATAATTGTCACTGGTGTCAGGACTTTTTAGTAACGTTTCAACCACTCCCTTTGATAATTCTCGAATTTTAACCGAATCACTGATAATAGTCACCTTCATATCTCGAATATTAGACCCTGTTGGACCATATTTCATGGCTTCCGTGACTTTTTTCAGATCTTCTGGCGACAATGCTTCTGGTTTATAATGGCGTATTGATCGTTTTTGACGAAACATGCTGTGTAACTGATCATAGGTCGGCATTTCTGATGAGTTAGTTAATTTGGTTGGTTCCCCCATTCCAGCATAGTTGATGACCTCGACAGGACAACAAGCAATGCAGTGTCCACAAAGGATACAGCTATTATTACTATTTTCAAATTGGATAATTTTTAATTTTTCATTATGACGAAAACAGAATGCGGGGCATTCTTTGACACATTGTAGGCACCTTGTGCATAAATTGTGATTTAAACCTATTATTGGCATTTTTTTCCCTCTTCTAATGAAGTATCGTGAAGATAAGTCCTATAATAGTGTCTTTCTTTTCAAATTTTTGGCTTATTGAAACTATGGAAATATGGTTTTTTTTGATGTTCCAGCGAAAAAATTTCCTTAATCTTTATAGTCGAGATTTAAAATGAATTTTCAGCCATTCCCTACTTATAATTTAGCGGAGTGCTATTGCCATTGCTTTAATGAAAATTCTACTAAATTAATAACCAAATAATATTAAATATGCACAAGGTCTAGATATGAGATAAGTTCTAATGAGAATGAAAACAGAATCATTAGAAACAAACAAAAAAAAATTGTGATTACTATGGAAAAGATTGAATATACACGAAGTGATCTGATTGATTATTATAGGTGGGCCGAAGAGAAATTTATCAGTGTAATTGAGAAAATCCCTGATGATACCTTTTCAATGCAAAATAAGAAAATTGATAGTTCTATACGCCATCTCGCTATGCACATTCCCATGTGTTGGTTTATGCTTTCTACTAAAACAATGAAAGAATTTGGGGAACAATATGATATTGTTGCAAAAATGTCCAAATCTGAGATTCTGACTTTTTGGAGAACGCAATTAAATAATTTAGAAGAGTATTTCCAAAACCTGAAGGATCAAGAATTTACCAATAAAAATGAAGAACATAAGTTATATGATCGCGATCTTTACATCCAGATGTATTGTGATCATGCTACCTATCATAGAGGACAACTTGCTTACCTAATTAAATTGTTATCGAATGAAAAAGCACCTAACACAAATTTCCCTGCTTACTATTATTGGAAGGATTAAAAATAGGTCCCTTTATTTATTAGGTTTTTTTCTCCTTCCATTCTTCAGATTTCAAAGATTGATTCTGTTGAGAATAAATACTTCTTTTCTTTACAGAAACAAGTGGCATTATACTCGAATGTAATAATCCTCTGCCTCCAATCAGTTTTGCTAGACGAAGATAATTTTTCCTCAAATTAAAGATATAATTATTGTGCAATAAAAAATATCCTTGTACCCATCGATCAAAGGCTATACCGAAAAATTACCTGGATGGTTGATTTGATTTTTTTTTACAAGTAATTATCAAAATAAGTTCGTTTACGCATCAAGATATTAATTCAAAGCCAAAATCATTTTTAAAAAATAAGAAAAATAATGGTGGACCCAGGGGGAATTGAACCCCCGACCTCTTGCATGCCAAGCAAGCGATATACCGCTAATCCATGGGCCCGATGAAGAAAGAGTTAGACAATTAAATTCGTCTAAGTATTTCAATTCATCAAATATTAAAAGTTTTATGATTTTTAGCTATACATTTATTTACAAAACGACCGCCTTTCAAGATTTGGAGTTTATTACACGTTTGAAAGGTTTTAAAGATGATTATATTCTTTTATCAAGTTTAAGGAATTTTTGTGATTTGAGGGATTATTGTGAGTAAATCATTACTTTGCTCATATACAAAATCCGCATGTTCAGATTGAAACTGATTGGACTTACAGCTATTACTTTGAATTGTTTTATTTCCGATTTTTTTTGCCATTTGTAAAAACAAGGGTGGAACATCGATCCTAGTAGTATGAGAAGGTTGGGTTTGAGAAGCCCTAAGGATTTTTGAATAAAAAAGGAAATTTAGCTTTCCATAATTTATCAAATCTGGATCATAAAAGGCCTGAAAATAGTGATTTGCTTGCATTGTAGATAGATTGCCCACTAGATCACAAGAAGGCTTTCCATTAGATGTACCAAGTCTGTATCTTTGATCATACAACGTTTTTATTTGTCATCCTTAAATGGAATCTTTCTGCTATCTTGCAGTGCCTGTGTTTTTTTTTCTTATCTCATGATTTTTGCATTTGTTATTTATCCGATTATTTTTATAGTTGAAATTAATTTAAATAGTGAGGAAATATGAAAAATACATCTTTCACAAGATTCACAGTTCTGATAATAGCATGCCTTTTCATTATGCCCCTTTGTAATAGATCTAGTGCTGGGAAGAATGATGATTTCTATATTCAAAATGATCAAATTTCCATCAGTATCACAGGTGGTGCCAACACTCCTGCTTATTCACTTTGGCAACTCAATCAAAATAATTCCAAATATCAGGTAAAATTTAACAGAATATTTGAAGTAGTCGATGAGAATCAAAATGGGGAATATGATAAAGGGAATGAAACAATCGTACCGTCTTCTAATGATGCTCTAGCTTCCCTTTCGTGGAATTTTAGTGCTATAACAACGGATGGGGCGGGTTATCATTTTAATCTAACAAGTCAAGGAGAGAATTTCACATTACAATTTCGAAATCACCTGAATGTAAATGGTTCTAGTTTGAAATTTGATATTTTTATTGAAAATTATGAGTTTATAAGTAAGGATGAAAATGCAATGTTGGTTCTTGGATTTCATTTGCAAGGAAACAAAAATCGTGCATCTCGTAATGGAAATAAAATCGAATTTGGTGATAATGGATATTTAGAGAGTGAAACTACCGCTCATGCAGGAAATAAGACAATTAAAGCTAGAATGAAGGATGGTGAAGAAAATGGGCAACCAATGGCTTATATTTCTTTCTCACATTTCAATGGCACTTTACTACATGATCCAACAATTGGATTTTCAACAAATGAGAATAATATTCCGGGGTATTCTGGAGTTGGGATTGGTGCGAATTTCTTGCTTACAATAGGAATAATTTGGTTACTAAATAGGAAGCATAGTAAATCCATAAATAGCAAAGACTATTAATTTTTTTTCTCACCTTTTCATTAGAGCTCCTGCATAACAGAATTAATTCAGCCTCATCATCTACTTATTTATGACCGGTTTTCCAATAAATGGAGAAATTAATAAGATTCAAGAGATATTTCATATTTAAGAAAAAGGAATGAACTAAACTTGCAAAATATATATTTCACATCAGATTGGTACTTATTTCATTCAAATATTATCAAATATTCCGAACGTCCCTTCAGTAATGTTCAAGATATGAATAATTCCATTTTGAAAATGTTTTTTTCTACAGTGAACAAAGGAGACGTTGTATATTTCCTCGGAGATTTTAGTTTTGCTTCTAAATCAAAACACGTGGAGATTCTTGCCATCCTAAAACAACTCACCGAACTTGTAGATTTTCATTTCATTATAGGAAACCATGATAAGCACATGGTATCCTATTATAAAAAATATTGCACAAGTGTCTCAATTCTGAAAGAAATTCGAATTTTAGATAAAACTATTACTTTATGTCATTATCCGATGCATTCATTTATTCATTCTCATCATAACTCTTGGCAACTTTATGGACATCATCATTCCAACACAAATACTGAAATCAAGGGAAAGCGATTCAATGTGTCAGTGGATGCTAATCACTTCCAAATGATTTCTTTCTCTCAATTGGAATCACTAATGGAACAAAGAGATAATAACTGGGATTATTTAGATCCTGAAATTGTTGATTTAGAGCGTCAACTAGGAATATTGAAGGCAAAGGATGAAAAATTGATGCAAAAAATACTTCATCTTGAAAAAATGATGGATCCCTCTTTCCTCGAAAAAGCTACAAAGAGTATGATAAATAATGAAAAAATTCGATTAGAAACTCTCAAAAGCCAGCTCCAAGAAGGAAAGGATAAAATGTTAGAATTGAAACAGCAGCTAAATCAGTGGAATTTTACACGGAATTAAATGTATTCACATATGTGTAAATTAATTAAACTGCCAAAAATACGTTATTACTATATGGGATACAAAGATTTACTTAATGTGTTCGCGAATCCAATTCGTGTTCAAATTCTATTATTACTTGAGGATTGTGAATATTCATCCTCCGAAATAACAGCTAAACTAGGAAATATTTCAAATTCGGAGATATCAAGACATTTAAAACGTTTGGTTGATGTGGAATTGGTTGAGAGAGATCCTATCTCCCGCAAGTATAATTTAGCACATTATGGAATGTTGATTCTTCAAAATTTTGCTCCAATGAATTTTCTCTTTGTAAATTCAAATTATTTCACATCCCATAGAATCTCTGATTTACCATTTAATTTAACGCGAGACATTTTTCAATTAAAAAACGCGGAAATTATTGATGGAACGGGTTATTTTGTGCATAAAATGACAGATTTCCTAATTAATGGAAAAAAATTCTCAATAATGTCAGATAGTCCATTTCCTGGAGATATATCAAAAAAAAAAGTGGATCTAATAATACCCCAGAATTTGCAACCTGAAAAGGAGAAATATTCCAAAATACTCCCTCAACCACCACTCTTATGCGTGAAATTTATGGAAAAAATCCCCATATCGGTAGCATTTTCTGATTTAGGAGAAGGATTTCTGTCGTTTCCATCCATTTCTGATCAAAAACCGGACTTTGGTACGACTTTCTATGTGACCGATAAATCTGGGATAGATTATCTTAAAAAAATTTGGAATTATTTTTGGAAAAATGCATTTATTCCTTCCACCTAAGAACTGGATTTTATTTGAACCAGTTCTTTTTCCACACTTCTTGCTGCCATTTTTCCAATAAATTGAGAGAGGATTTTTTGTAATTTCTTTCCTTTGAATGAAACAAAAAACGTTTTGTCTTTGGAAAACCAGCCTTGTTCATTCCAGTAGCTAAAATCTTTGGAGAAGTAATTTCTAAGGAGAGGAATAATATTCTTAAAAATTTGATAAAAAATCAGAGAATCCAGATTGAATTTTGGTTGTTTTGAGATTAGAGATTGGTGGAAAGATTTTGCTGATTTTTCAATTTTTTTTTGAATGGCTTGATTGATTTTCTTAAATGAGAAATGAGGAGGGGTTTTAACACCTAGTTTAGTAATAGGATGAAATCCAATATATTTAGGTAGTTCAGAATGATTTTTCAAGGAATCTGCCAATCCAATACCAGCACAAGTTGTAACTATAGCAAGTGGTTGATTGAAGAAAATTGGTCGATGGGCAAAGGAACACATCCGATCAAAGAAATTCTTTACCAACCATGGAACATTTCCAGTAAAATTCGGGGATGCAAGTATGACACCATCAGAATTTAAGATTTCCGTAATTATCATAGATACATCATCATTTAATGGACATTTTTCTATTCCTTTGGTAACACATGCCATACAACCTTTGCATAATCCAATATTCATATCCTTCAAATAAAATTCTACATATTCATTTTCTCTGTGAATATCTAAAGCATGCATAAACAGTTGAGCTATCTTTGAAGTATTTCCTTTTCCCTTTGGACTCCCATATAAGATAAGAATTTTTTTCATTTTTTTTTTACTTCCCCTAGAACAAATTAAGCTTTTTATCCAGTTATTGAATAAAAACATGATTTGAACCATATCCGAACAATTTTGGATTCTTGTATAATACAATAATTTATCAATTTCATTTCCCCATCATAAAAGACTTTTAATTCTGGACCAACCAGAGAGTCTCACTGTGAAACATGACATGACCACTGTACAATCTTGTCTCACTGAGTTGACTCCAAAATAATTGGTAATCCTATCTCCATGTTAGACTCTATTTAACACCTAACATTCATTTTCACTGTACTTTTAGTATGTCAATGTGTCTCTATGGTTTGAAATCCGCAATTCACTCCGAATTGCACGAAACCATGAATGAACTTCCATAATGTCTGCTTCGCATACATTACCCCATCTTTTGACTACTGAGAGTGCGAAAATCTGGTCCTTGTGTTAAGTGAATCGACTTGATTCTTAATTTCGAATTATAAAATGTTAAAAGTATATAACTCATAGTATTATCAACATGAATATTGTTATGATAATCCCAACTGGAATTGGATGTGAAATTGGGGGGCATTGTGGGGATGGACAAGTTGCCGCCCGTCTTCTCGGTCAATGTTGTGATACATTAGTGCTTCACCCTAATGTGGTTAACGCCTCTGATTTGAATGAAATGCCACACAACAGCTTGTATGTGGAGGGCAGTCAACTAGATATGTTCCTTCAAGGAAAAACCTATTTGCAAAAAGTGCACTCTAATAAAATTCTGGTAGTTGTAAATAAAGCCGATTATCAATCCATCAATGCTGTTTCAGCCGCACGTATTTCCTTGGGAATAAATGCTGAAATCTTAGAATTAAAAACTCCTTTGAAAATGTTTGCGAAATTTGAGAATCAAATTGCCACTGGAGATGTTGAAGGGTGGGAAGAGCTAGTAGAGCAAGTGCTACCTTTGGAGTTTGATGCTCTTGCAATTGCCACCCCTATAACTGTGGACAAGGATACAATGACAAAATATTTTGAAACAGGTGGAGTTAATCCTGTTGGAGGTGTGGAAGCCAAAGCCTCCAAATTAATTGCTCGGAAAATCGGAAAACCTGTTGCCCATGGACCTGTTGATTATGCCTTGAATGAATTAAAAGAAATTGTGGACCCGCGGATTGCAGTAGAAACTATAACTGAAAATTTTATTCATTGTATATTGAAGGGACTTCACAAAGCACCGCGTTTAAATGCTAAAAAAGGTCTCAGTATTGATGATATAGATTGTATGGTTTCTCCATATGGTTGTTTCGGCCCTCCTCACGAAGCTTGCTTAAAAGCGGGTATCCCTATTATTGTAGTTAAAGAAAATCGAAGTGTCCTTAATATTCCTGAGCATGATAAATTTATTTATGTTGAAAATTATTTGGAAGCGGCAGGTCTTATCATGGCAATGCGAGCTGGGATTGAACCTTCAACAATTCGTCGACCCATTCCGCCTACAGTTGTACGAAAGTAAAAAGGGTAGATCGAAACAAACCCATTTTTTTCATGATCTTCAAAAGTTATCTTTGGAAGAAATGACCGCGGGAACTGAAGAAATAAATAGTGCCACCGAAAAATATATGATGAAATGAAGAAACTCTAATTTTGAATCTTTTTTTTCTCTTCTTATTCAACAATTTTTTAATATTTCCTCATTTAGGGTCATTTAATATTAATTATTATACGAAAACTTCAAAATTTGTATCTTGAAATAACTAAGAATAAGGTAATTTAAAAAAAGAAGAGAGTAGGAGAGTTCTATTCATCCTCAATAATTTTATCATCTCGATTTTGAGACATGGTTTGAATCAGTTTTTGTTGTTGCTCAGGACGAATATAACCAATATATGCCGTGATGGCTCCTAAAATCCCCATTGCCCAAGCAGTAAAATAGAAAAAGGTGTATCCATCATCATTAAAAATCATCATCCATAATCGATCCAAGAGAAAATTAAATAAAATAAGAATAAAACATATTCCCATAATGCCAAGAGAAAAAGCGGCATTTTTATAGACTTTTCCCTTGATACTTTTTCTCATTTTGAATGATGCAATTGTAAAAGGAATAAACACAACCATCAAGGTTAAAAATGCAAACAAGAATGCAATTACATCCAGTAGCACATTGGATTGTTCAACAAAAACCATTGAATAGGCAAATGTGATTAAAGATAGGATGCGAACGATCCACTTTTCCATTGGGTTCGCTTTTTCTTCGAAAATCTTCACTTTCATAATATAGATAAAGTATGCTCCCACCACCATTAGTATGAAGCTGACCCGAAATTGAAGTATTCGGGCTATTATAAAGAATCCTGACGTGGTTGGATCAACAAAATCAAAACTCGGAACTTCCATAATTAAGAGAATCAGTTTTGAAAGCCAAGAGAAAATGATTGCAACTGTGAAGCTCAAGAAAATGATGAACATATTGCGAGTGTATTCAGTTTTTCTCCGTTTAAACCGCCGACCGATTAATATAAGGAGTATACCGAATAAAAGGATAATAAACGTTTCATAAATTAATCCAATGAAGGTATTTTTTAATTCAGGGATGATTACAAACATAATGGTATATAGTCATTTATACTTAAAAAAATGCGGAGGGACCTTAAATCCAGAAGGATTTTTTTGATCCTATATATCAAATTGAAAAGCTTTTACAATTTTGGGATCTTTTTTACTTTCTAATGCCTTTGTTGAATTACGAAATTTCTGCCGTTTAATTAAGAAGAACGAAATGGATGAGGATATTAGCAAGATTGCGACTAAAATTATTAAATATGATAGAAAATTGAAGGTAAAAACATCACTAAATTTCAAATATGATGAAATTGAAAATTGTAATTGAATTATTACATATTTGAATCCTATAACTAATAATGCGTAGATAAAACCGATAATAGTACCTAAAATCATTCCTAAAATGAAAATGAACAAAATTTCGTAGATGAAAATGGATTGAATGATCTTCGACTTTAATCCCCGATTATAGAGCATTTTATTAATTTCAAAATTCTCATTCATTACTAAAGATTCTGAGATACCTACAATGATCGCCAATATAAGACTTGCAAATGCTATAAAATTTAAAATGATATGATAAAATTCTGTGGAGATCATTGAGTCAAAAACGCCATCTTGAATGGAACTATTAAGTTCTATCGGAAGTAGTTTCAATGCAGAGGTAGAGTAAAATAGAAAATTAATAAAAATATTAATCGCCAAAATTTGGGTCAATTTATTGCCAATATGCATTCTTTTTCTATTTCCAAAAATATCTGAATAAATCAACGGTTCGTAGCCTTGGAATATCCATTTTGATGTAGAATTCAAACATATTTTGATTATTTTTGGTGGTTTTTGATAAAGTATTGTTATAATACCCGTGATAAAACTAATCATGGATATGATGACTAATAAATCAAATAAAATACCCAATTCGGATAATATTTCTACGATATCGATTAGAAAATCGGGTAACGGAATCTTTATTGCTACAAGAGGAAGAAAAAGTAGGAAAAATGGTAATAATCCCAATACAATCAAAAATTTGGCAAACGAATTTGAACCATTTTTCCATTTCTTTTCAAAATATTCTCCAGATTTGTTTTCATCTTCTGTTATATTAACCAAGTTATTGGTTTGGATGATATTTGGATCTTTATTGAATTTTTTGTACAACTCATCAAAATGCGTTTTCTTCACTTTTCTAATTATGGGTATATTGATGAGAAGATGTGAAATAATTCCTAAAACGAGTGAAATTATAATTGAAGTGAAAGATATGAAGGGTAAAAGAAAAACTGGAAAGGTGTCAAGGAATATTGGTCCAAGGAACACAAAATAACCAAAGAAAATGATCAATCCTAAAATCATTCCCAAAATTCCATCGATAATTCCAAAAATTACACTTTCTTTGAGAATTTGGGAAGAAATGGCTTTTGAAGGAAAGCCCTTAACTTTAAGATGAAATAGTTCATTATTTCGCCTCTCTTCAATGGATTTCTGAGAGGTCAACCCAAAATATAAGGAAAACATAATAATCGGGATGTTAAGTAGCTGAAGAATGAAATTCGAGGAAGTGCTCTCTTGCATAAACTCAAGTAAAATAGGTGAAATAATATTGGAGATTCCTATGTTCACTGGGAGAGATTGCATTAAATTAGATATCTGATTATCAATTTGCTTCGTCTCAAGATGAATATTTTTATAATTTATTGCATTTCTTGAATAAAATACAGAATATCCTGATTTAGTTATCGTTCTTTGCAGAAATCCAGCAAAAGAACTGTTTTGTATTGTCGAAAAAAGTTCTTGAGCAACATTTCTATAATTAGGTTCTGTAAAGTTTGAGTATGTAAAGATTGCAGGTTTATCTACCCAATTATTTTCAGAATAAAGGCGATTTTGTTGAAAATCTTGGTAATTATAAGAGTATCGATAATCCTCTTGATCTAAAGTGAAAGTATAATATCTGGGTACATATATACCAGAAACATTAATATTTGTTAAGCGAAAATCCATTAAATTCGTTAATACAGGATAGTTCCTAATAGGGTTCTTTAGTATTGATCCAATTCGCGTTGTAATATTTACTGGAGAATTAATTCCAAATCCATATTTCGAAGCCATGCCATAGTCAATTAAAATTTCATCTGGACTTGAGGGTGCTTTCCCTTCAATAATAGTAAAATAATTTGTAAATCGCTCCGAAAGGTAATAATCCTCCTGAAAAAAATTAAAAATTAATTCTGTGGAAACGCATTCCTTTTTATAAATTAACTCTGTAGATGCAGCATAGACCTCTTTAATTTGAGAATAATTTTCAGTCGAAACAAACCCAATGTCAAAGGCTAGCAATCCATATTTTATATAGTTTTGATATCGTAAACCAGAATTTTGAAGTGATTCATTGACAATTTCATCCGTTTCAGCAAAAAGGGTGGGAAAATTCACATTGGGGCTACAATATCGAATTCCATCTGTATCATGCCATATAATGTGTGCATGCTTTAATTCAATGTCCGAAAAATCCTCAAAAGTATAACTAAAACTATAGTTTTGATAACTTTCATAAAAATAGAAAAGACCAGAACTTAAACTAATTGATAATATTATCCCAATGGAAACGGGTAAGTAATATTTTTGTTTTAATGATAGAACGAGGGATGAAAATGTCATGTAGATCAACCAAATACTTGCAGAAATGCAAATTTAATTATATCTTATGATCATTAATGTTTAAAAAAAAATGTAGAGAAAAATAAAAAAATTCTGTTATTCATAAAATATAGTTCTATAATCCCCATCATAGTTATTCTTAGAATATAATCAGATATTGAAGTGGATTTGGTCTTTTTCTCAATCTTCCATTTTGACTTGGATATTTATTTCTCGAGTTTTTGCAAAATAAAGCATAATTTTGCCTAATTTATTCTCACTGGAATATTGCCATGATATATTTGTCTTCTTTTCACTTTCCTCAATGAGTTTCTCATCAATTAGCAGCTCCGATGGTTTATGGATGGCATAAAATAAGATTACCATACTTTCTTGTTCAATATTAGAGATTATGAAGGAATATATCTTATCTCCAGCATTAAAAGAGAGAAACTCACAATCATTCATCATGATGATTTTGTTTACATCTCCAAGTAGCGCAAAGGATTTATTAATTAAGGGGGAATATATAGAAAATATATATTGCTCTTCTTCTAACTTGTCCTCAAACTTGCTCGTTGTATCAACTAGGCGTGTTTTTTTAGAAAACCAATCATACTCAATGTATCTTCCATCTATTCCGATCTCTTTTAATGAATAATCAGGATTTTTCACTCGTTTCGGCCAAAAATTCGCAGTAAGACTATAAATCCATTTATAATTCGCAATTTGTGAGAATGTATGGCCTATAAAGTAAGTTGAATTCTTGATAAATGTGATATCTGCTGGAATCATAGGATGGGATGGTTTATATAGCCATCCATCCTTACGGCAAGTTGCATTTATTAATTCTGCATTCATATGTCCGATTGCGTCACCCGGACTGATGGGTCCTCCTCCAAGAGCTCCCGTGAGAACCATCAGTTCTGGGTATTTTTCTCCTGCCATCTTTGATATTCTCGTAGTTTGGAAGGTATCTTTAATGACATTTAAACCTAAAGCTGAAGAAAACATTGAGGATTGAAAGAACGGCGGAACATCATATCTATGAGGCCAACGAGGATTGTAATCTTCAGCGGATCGGGAATTTGTAATGGCTTTATTGTGAATTGATTGCATGATTATTGCAGGGGTGGCCATACAATATTGGATAGCGATTCCATGCTTTTCGGCTGCCATAGCCATATTTTCCAACCACTTTTCTGCATACCCAATTTCTGAATGAAGGCGTGGCATCTTTTCCATGTGGGTTGAAAGCCAGTCTTGTTCATAAACAGCGATATGATTTTTTTTGCAATAAGCCATTAAATAGTCCCAAAAGTCCGGATCAATTGAAAGAGCGCGATTCTCGATGATATCAAATTTGAATTTGTCAGCATATATTGTATCATCCGAAAACCATCGGTTATGAGCTATAAAGGGTTTTTGTCCTAATTTTTGATACAAATCTTCAAGGCTCATATCAAATGCATAAGGATCTGGGCTCCAATCCTTTGTACCTCCAAATAACCCCCCTCCTAAAATTTTTCCAAAATATCCTTGAATATCACGTTTCCATTTCTTAAGGGATTTAATATACCACCAGCTATCCAATTGGTAATATTGATAGGGAATTTTCATTTGATCTGCATGCTTTTTGACTTCTATAAGTGTTTGATCAAATTTTTTACCTTTGATAGGATTGTAATAGTAATAGGCTCCATTATCGGTGAAATACCCTAATGAATTGCACACGACGTCAGAATACCGCTCTTTTTTTGGTGCGTGATGAAATTTTCTCAATAAGGATCCCCAATAACGCATACTCTCGTTTATTCCTTGATGAAAAACGACAATGTAGCGGTGGGTGTGATTTTGAGGGATAATTGCAACATGACCATTGGTTCCACATTGTATTTGCATTCCATTTTTGTTATTGAGTTTTTTTCCAACTCCATTAGTAATGAAATGATCCAATGCCGAAATTATGACGACATTTTTAGCATCATCAAAAAGCATAACTGGAGCTGTAACAAAATCAAAATCACGTTGAGCGGGATGAAATTGAGCATCTCGATATGTCAATATTCGTTGATTATAACTTTCATTATTAAAACACGGAAATTTTACGTTGGGTTGCTTCATTTGCTTGATATTGATATTGGAAATAGAGTCTTCAACATGAAATTGGAATATAATGTAATCTTTTTCTGGAAATTCTAAAAACTGTGTTTGAAATGTTAGTTCAGTTTGAGGGATTTGCCATGTCCAAATGGTTTTATGAAAAATGCCTAGATCATTCGTGCCTTCTTGGTGTTTTTCCCCTCGAAAAGTCAATTGAGTCTCCAATTGAGAAGAATAGGATGAATATAATTTTGATTTATAAAATATTTGGACTGTTCCATTGGTAAATTTCCGATTTCCTCCAAAATCTATGGAATAACTTAAGTTTTTTTTATCTAACAGCAATTTTCCTATTGTAGTTTGGATTGAAAGTGGCGTAGGTTTCTTGATCGTATCTTTTTTTGGATCATAAGTTCCATCATAATCTAGGATACGAATATATTTGAAATAATAGGGAAGTAAGAACCATATAATACCTAGAATAAGAAGTAATAAGAGAAAACCAATCATTATGCCAATTATTACTTTTCCAAATGTGATCTGTAGAAGCATGTTTTAATTTTTCGTTCAATAAAAATAAAAGTTGAATGGATCTTAAATTAGGAATCATTAATATTCGTACATATTAGTTCTAATAAAAAACATATATATCTCAAATTATTAACTCTGGAAAAATACCAGAAGATTAAGTATACTCACAAAAAAAGGTCAGAAATGTTGAAAAAAAGAAAAAATTACGAAGGTTCCTAGGGAAGGCAATGAAAATTCTTTATACAGTATCTATACCTATTACCATTTGATATGGTTGTAGATTATCTTTTACATGAAGATCCTCGTCTCGAAGATGCTTGGGGTCCGTATTATACCCATGAATATCTTACCTATTATGCTACACTTCCTCATCAATGGATGTACGATCTTGAACCAGTGACTTTACAACCTAATCCGAATTTTAAAGATTGGCGAATTGGTCCCAAACATATTGATTACTATAAGAAATCTGCACATTTTGAAACTAAATTAAATCCTGATGAATGTTTTGATTGTGAAATTCGGAATGGAAAGTACTCATCTAAACCTAATCCAGAACTGAAGATAGAACCTTGGAAGATTCTGTTTTTATATTGTACCGAGCCTGATTTGCATCTAGATTGTGATTTGAACCTTCACTGGTCCCAAAAATTGACTAAAGGTAGCCATGGATATCGCCATATGGAGTTTTCATTGTTTGGCAAAAAATTTGGATGTACTAGTCAATGTTTCCAGTATTATCTTTCCGCAGCGGAACGTGCAAAATCAAATCGGAATAAGTATTGGTATTGGCGTTTTAATTCTCGCGCAACTCACTATTTAGCGGATTTGGGCCATCCTTTCCACACAAAAACAGTTCCTTACTCGAAGATCTTTAAATATTTAGGGAAACCAAAAAAAATGATGAAAATTCTCTCCGCACTCCATAGTGGACACGAGGTTTTCACTCAGAAACGGCTAAGGGATGGTTTTTTACCATTCAAAAAAGCAATCGTATCTGGATCCCAAGATGGTTATGAGAGCAATAAGGATCTTTCATTTAAGAAAATCGAACACTATAGAAAAAAATCCGCTACTCGACTAAGTCCCATATTTCACACCATGCTGGAACATTTTGGGGATGAATTCGCTGATGTTTATGATACAGATTCTATTCCATCGGAATTAAAAACGCTTGATTTTTCAAAGCAAACGACATACTTAGAAAATAATGCTCAACATTTCCTTTTTTCTGATTCTTCGAATCCGGGTTTGATTATTTTAAACGAATTGACAGAAAAGGCACTATATGATGTAGGATTTATGTTTGGGCTCTTTTTCAAACACATTTATATGACATACCACTAAATTTTTTATAGCTTTATGGTGGGGATCTTAACTCCACTCAAAAAATCTATTTAGGGATTCGGAAGAAGATTACATATGGAAAAAAAAAAAAGATCTATGGTTGAAATAATTGATTCCGTATATGAATACATAGAAACTAACGGGGGAGAAATATATGCATCAAATTTGCGCGAAGTTGTTTCTAATCCTACTACGGTTTTGGAAATAATTAAAAATATACAAGAGCGGCCATATCTTTATTTTAATTCCCATTCTGTTTCCAAGAAAAAGAAAACATCTAAGAAACCCAAAACTTACACGACCTTAAAACTATCAAGTCATCGAAGAAATCCAAAACATAGATATCTTCAATTGGAAGAAGTAATTGAATATTTAGAACGATTTTATCACACAACGAATACTGAAGATTTATCTAAAGCCGATGCACTACTTGTTTTAACTCGTACAATTGATGCGTTAAATCGAATTTCTCATCGTTTACCAGTTGATTCATCTTATTTTCTATAATGGTTTGTGTGAATATTCGTACAATATTACCCTATTATTTTCAAGAAGTCCATGGAAATTGACTCTTTTTTAAATATTCAAAACACTTTTTTTTATTTGTTTTTGGCATTAAAAGTGATTGAAATGAAAAATGCTAATTGTTGGAATTTTTCGGTTATAACAAGGCATGCTAACCCTTACAAGCAGTTCGGGGGAATTTAATCAATGATTCTTATTCAAATTATCAAAAAAATCAATAATAAAAGATGAAAAAAATGGCATTTGAAAAAAATATCAAAAGTATTGTACATTTTATGGCTTTTCCAGGCCCACGTCATGGAAAAACCACCTTATTAGGTGAAGCTTCCGAAAAATTTATGGTGGAATCTTTTAACTCGATAAAAAATACAAATTATTTTAATGGAATTGAAGTAACAACCATTAAAGATCCGATGTTACGTAAGAAAATGGCTGCATTATACAAGAAAGAGAATTTTTATGTCTCTTTTTGTGCGCAACCCGTTCAATTGATTAATGAGGATCACCTGATAGAACCAACTGATATTTCTTCCATCAATGAAATTGAGCGTTCTAACGCTGTGGATCGAATGAGAAATTTGATTGATGAAGCCTATGAGATTGATGCCAAGGCATTTTGTTTCTTAAGCGGAAAAGATCCAGAAACTACAAATTGTACTGAAGATCGAAAACATGCAATCCGCGCTTTAATTCTATCAATTAAAGAAATGTGTCGCTACAATAGGAAATGTGCGAAAAAATTAGGGAAAAAACCTCTGAAAATGACCTTGGAACTATTTGACCGGATTGATCATAGTTTAACAAAAAATCAACTTATAGGTCCTTCCTCTGATGCTCGAACTGTGGCTGAAACAATCAAAATTGATCAAGGTTATGATGAATTTGGCCTTCTTTATGATGTTTCACACATGTTTCTCATTTTTGATGGCGGTTATCCTGAAACAGTTGAGACTATTAGATCTTTGAAACCATTTCTAAATTGGGTTCATGTGGCAAATTGTGTTGCAGAAGAAGAAAAGAATGCGTATGGGGATCTTCACCTAAGTATGGATCATCCGGATGGGGCGGTGACTCCAACAGTATTAAAAGAATTTTATATTGCTTTAATGGACATTGATTTTGAAGGGGGAATAGCCCTAGAGGTCATGCCTATAGGTGATCAATCAAGTGAATCGGTGATCTATACTGGAATTGCTGCTATGAAAAATGCTGAAGCTCATATCATGGTTAATTATGCCATTGGAGCCTACCGATTCAAAACTCGCCAATTTCTTCCCGAAAGGTTATTTTACCGGTTAACTGAATATAAAATCAAACATTCAACTCAAATTTTGGAGAATGCTAAGAAAAGAAAGAAACGTTCCTACCCCTGGGATTCTAATATTATCATCGTGGCAGCAGATCATCCTGCACGATTTGTTACAACTGTTGGCGATAATGAAGTGGCCATGGGAGATCGTCAACAATATTTAGGTCGGATTGTTCGAACATTGATTGATCCAAAAGTTGATGGGATTATGGCGACTCCAGATATATTTGACGATTTATTTGCTCTAGATCATATGATTACAGAAGTAAGTGGTGAATCACTGTTGAATGGGCGTATTTTAATTGGGTGTACGAATCGTGGTGGATTGTCGGGTTCCGATTATGAAATGGATGATCAGATCACTGCATATACAATAAAAGAAATTTTTGATATGAATTTAGATGGAGCAAAAATGATGTTTCGTTTAGATTTGCAATCAAGTCAAGCCCGATATTCTCAAAAAACTATTATTGCTTGTGCTGATATGGTTCGAGAATGTGGTAAGTATAATTTACCCGCTTTTGTGGAACCTTTGCCTGTAGAACGTATAGAAAATAAGTATCGAGTAAAATTGAATTATGTAGATTTAATCAAAACAATTGGAGTTGCTACCGCAATTGGAGGGTCATCTTCAAGTAAAATTTGGTTGAAAGTACCTTATGTTGATAATTTTGAGCAAGTTGCTCGCTCAACTAGCAACCCCATTTTGCTATTGGGAGGGGCTTCCACCGGATATCCCACGGATACTATCATAAATTTTGAAAAAGGGTTAGGAGCAGGGCCCAATATTAAAGGTGCCCTTGTTGGTCGAAATTTATTGTATCCTGGATTCGATGATCCATTAGCAGTGACTCTCGCCGTTTCTAACGTAATTCACGATTATGAGACTGCCGAAAATAGTGTTAAATTCTTACGTACCCAGCGGGGACGGGATATTGATTATCTTTCAAATTTACTCTTGAAAGAAGAATAATTTCTTTTTTTCCATACATCCATCCATACATTTTTAGCCATTGAACAGAAAATAACTAGTAAACCCTAACTTAGATGAAGAAAAAATGGAAGAATTAACCGATCGAGATTTAGAAATTATTCAAAGGGCAAATGACATCTTTGAACATTGGCCGCGAACAAAAATTGAATTTGGCTCTGGTTTACTTAAAACTGTAGGTAAGCGAGCTGCCGAATTTGGAAAAAAAGCTCTCATTGTGATTGGAGGGGGATCCGTAAAAAAAAATGGTTCCTTAGATACCTTACTAACTTCCTTGGATAATGCTGGTTTAAGCGCAATTATTTTCGAAGGTGTGGAACCAAACCCTTCCAAAGAAACCGTGGAAGATATTGCAAAATTATATTTACAACATGATTTTGATGTTTGTATTGCGTTAGGGGGAGGAAGTGCAATGGATGCTGCAAAAGCTGCACTTATTTTGACGGGATTGAACGAAACAGATATTTCTCCCTATTTTGGAGTTGGGGCTGTTTCTCCTAAGTTAGAGCGGATTTCTCCCTGTATCTGTATTCCAACGACTTCTGGAACTTCTTCAGAAGTAACACGATATTCCAACGTCACCATCAAAAACCTCCACTTAAAAAAATTAATATCTGATATTGCTATTCACCCACATTATGCAATTATAGATCCTGAAATAACAAAATCATGTCCTGCTTCTCTAACTTTAACCGCCGGTCTAGATGCTTTAACTCATAGTATGGAGGGATACCTAAATCTTGTGCAAGATCCAGGAAATGAATCAATCAATGAATATGCTCTATTATCTATCGAACTAATTTTTAAGTGGTTAAAAATTGCAGTCGAAAATCCAAATGATAGTAATGCTCGAACAATGATGGCTTATGCATCAGTTTTAGGTGGAACGGTCATCGGCGGCGAGAAATTTAAAGGTACTGGGGGACCGCATATGAATTCGTTTTCTTGGGCAGATACAATTGCTCACGGTAATTCTACAGGAATAATGTTACCCTATTATATGGCATATTATGCCAAAAATCCTGTTGTGGCTGAAAAATTACGTCCAATTGCCCAAATGTTGCATCTTCCTGTTGAGGGTGATCTTGGGGTATCTATTGCCACATCTATTTTGAATTGGTATGAATCCATGGGATTTCCAACCAAATTGACGGAAATGCCTGGTTGGCAGGCTGCGTATAAACAAAAAGCATTAAAAGATGCTTCCCAAAATGCTATGAAACTTCAAGCTATGCCAAACCCTGTTTCCATTGAAAAAGTTGATGAAATAATTGGACCGATAATTCAAGCCGCAATTGAAGGTAATTTATCCCTCCTCTAATTTTTTTATCCAATCTACTGAATTAAGTGACATTAATGGAGAATCGAATCATTGTAGTGGGAGAATTGCATATTGATCTCTTCTATCGGGCTGATGTTTATTCATCTTTGGCCAAGATTTTAAGTCAAAACTTATTTCAAAATCAACAATCCTATATATCAGAAGAAGAAATTGAATCCAAAATCCTTCATATTGTTAATTCCACCAATAAAAAGATTCAAGGGAATTCCTATCTAAAAAGAGGGGGGAATGGGAATAATTCCTCTGAAATTTTAGCTCACTTGGGTGCCAATGTGGATTTGTTGTCTGTAGTTGGTGAAAATTCTCAATGGATGCTTCAAGAACTTCAAGAATTAGGCATAGGCACTTCTAACATTTACATTAAATCTTCGCCGACTCCAATTAGTACAATTATTGAAGATCCATCCATAACTAAAATTCTTCTCGCTTCGAATTGCAAAAAGGAGATGAATTTCACCGATATTCAATTTCCAACTCATAAATTTTATCCCTATAACATTGTTTTCATCACTCCTTTTGCTCCAAAATTTGCTCCAATCTATTTGGCGGTTCCAAAACATGATAAAATTCTAGCGGTGACTATTGAGACTCAGAAAATACACAATTTAGCCCAGTTAGAATTACTTAATGACCACCCTTGTGATATTCTATTTATGAATCTACAAGATATTGCTACTATATTACAAGATTGCTCATTTTCTCAAACTCAAACAGATATATCAATGAATTCCCAGCAAGTAATCCGAAATGATCTCCAAATCTCGCATTTTGCCAAAATTCGAGTCTACACTTTCGGAAAAAAAGGTGTTTGGATATGTGTTTCTAATAAGCAACCTGTTCACATTCCCATTATCTCAATAAAAGTAAGAAATCGAACCGGAGCAGGGGATACTTTTGCGGCGGCTTTTTTGGTTGAGTTTAATTCACGCATTTCCTCTAAAGAAGAATTAAATCATCTTGATCTTGATACTCTAATAAAAAATGTGATTGCATGTGCAAAATTTGCCCGAATTGTTGCTGCTTTAAAAGTTAAGACAGGCAAATCTCCTACTCGATCCGAAATAGATCTTTTTATTCAAAACAATTCAACGGTGATAAACTAATGAAAAAATTCTTAGATCAAAATTTCTTGCTTAATTCGACAATAGCCGAGACTTTATACCATGAATATGCCGAAAATTTACCTATTATTGATTATCATTGTCATCTTTCTGTTAAAGATATTTTTGAGAATACCCAATTTCAAAATCTCACACAATTATGGCTCAATGGAGATCATTATAAATGGCGAGCGATGCGAGCCAACGGTATTCCTGAAAAATTGATTACTGGAGATGGTACTGATTTCGATAAATTTTATGCTTGGGCTCAAACGGTTCCGGCGACTTTAGGTAATCCACTTTTTCATTGGACTCATTTGGAGCTATTGCGTTATTTTAATATAAAAGACCGTATTCTCAATGAGAAAACGGGTCGTGATATATATTATCAAACCGAAAAACTTCTGAAACAAGATCATTTCCGTGTTCGTGGTTTATTGGAACGAATGAACGTTAAAATTGTGTGTACTACCGATGATCCCTTAGATAACTTAGAATTTCATGAAAAGCTACGTAGGGATAAAACCTTTCAAATTCAAATTTTCCCCGCATTTCGGCCAGATAAAGCTCTAAATTTTGATAACATCGAAGATTTCAATTCCTGGGTTGACAAATTGGAAGTAATTACCAAATCAACCATCAATGATTTTTCTACTTATATTCGTGCTCTTCGTAAACGACATGATTTTTTTCATTCTCTCGGATGCCGGCTTTCGGATCATGGGTTGGAACATCCATATTCCACTTTTTCTAGCAAAAATGAATTGGAAGATGCCTTTTTGCAAATCCGAAGCCATTCTCCTCTCTCAACTCTTCAAAAGGATCAGTTGAAAACTGGTCTAATGATAGAATTTGGAAAAATGAATTCAGAAAAAAACTGGGTTATGCAGCTGCATTTTGGAGCTATACGGAATAATAATTCACTTAAGTTCCAAGAATTAGGGCCTGATTCTGGCTATGATTCCATGGGGGATTTTAATATCGCAATATCTTTGTGCAAATTTCTAAATGCATTAGAATCAACAAATTCTTTACCAAAAACCATTGTATATTCCATCAATCCCAAAGATAACGATGTTATCGCTACGATGTTGGGAAGCTTTCAAGACGGTAAAGTTGTAGGGAAAATGCAGATGGGGTGTGCTTGGTGGTTTAACGATCAAAAGCTAGGGATTGAAAATCAATTGATTTCTCTAGCAAATCATGGATTATTATCAAAATTTGTCGGGATGCTCACGGATTCACGGAGCTTTCTTTCTTATCCGCGTCATGAGTACTTTCGAAGGATTCTTTGTAACTTAATTGGAAAATGGGTCGACAAAGGTGAAATTCCTTATGATCCTGAACTGTTGGGCAAATTGATTCAAGATGTTTGTTATTATAATGCTCAAAATTACTTCAATTTTTAATTTTTTTAGAAATTCCTCCTCTTGTGATTTCGGGACCTGCTTCTGTCAGAATACCCGAATACATTGAGGACACCATTTGATTGTAAAGAGCGATGTTTTCGAATTTGTGAAGTTTCAAAGTTAAATCATAATTTGGATTATTAACTATTGAAACGTCATCGTATAAAAAGGATTTGAAGTGAGTAAAAATCATATCACTAATTTTTTCTTTATTTTCTCCGAAGATTTTGTATTGAAAATGTACCCCGTTAGGAGGAAAATTGTCTCGATTAATGACATTGTTAGGAAGCACCTTTGGATCAAGTTCTAATTCATGATTTTCAGTAAATTTTTTAATTTTTTCGGGTGGATAGGGTTTATTCATTAAGAAAAAGGTATTGAAATCTTGGTATATGTAAACTAATCCATCCAAAGTAGTTTCAATATAAAATTTATTCTGAGTTTCTTCACTTAACAGATGATTTATGAGCGGAAGGTATTTTTGCATGTTACCAAATAGATGAGGAAAATTAGAGGTGAAATTTATGATAATTTGGTTTGTTTGATGGCTCATCTATAGACATATTAATTCAAAAGAACTATTTAATGCTTTATTTAATGACATTTTTGTTTGAGTTAACTGAGGTGTGGTGTTAACTAAAGAAACCCATAAGAAAAAAAGAAATTATCCGGTTATCGGATTTTGTGGATGATAATTAATCCTAAATATCCATCAATAGTAATTTCATCCTTATCTTCAATACTCTGGCTCAAATTGTTTAGATTAGACACAAAGGGGATTTTTTGATTACTGCAAAATTCTTCCAATAATTTACTTGAAACATCGGATTCACAAATCACTCCCTTAAATTTATATTTGATAATTTGCTCAATTAACGCTTCATTTTGGAGGAAAATTGCATTATCCTCTAAGTGCTGTTCTAAATCTTTTTCCGATGCAATCGTCGCAATTTTCCCTCTGAAGAGTCCTTTTACTACAGAATTTCCTTTTATTTGGCGATAAAGGATTGGTTTTTCACTAGGGGATGGTTTCCAATCAATTACAGTCTGGAAATCTTCAACTACTTGATAATGATCTATTTCAATAATCACTAAATCGGTGCTAGGGCTTGTTATGAACTTTTCCAGATATGGATGTTTCTTTAAAAATCGTTGAATAAGTGAGTCCAACTTTTCTTTTGGTAAAAGATCCCCTATGAAAGCACGACCCACTGCCGAAAGCGTCATTGCTTGAGACAGATCTTTTGGATCATTATTTGCTGAATCAACAAAGAAAGAAACTTTTTCATGCACTCGTGAATTTACAAATTTTCGACTATTTTTTGGGGTCCCAAAGATAATGGTTGATAAATCTTCTGAGACTTGAAAACAAACAAGAGTTTGATGAGATTGATTCTTCCATACTGTCGCAAATACACCAAATCTTTGGTCTGCATAAAGATTGGCAATTTTTTCTTTAATATTTTTTGTGTTTTCCATGTTATTCACCTTTTTTGATTTTCTCACTTACGTGCGAATATCCATTTTGATTCTCCCATCCAGTATTTCAATTATTCTATCTGTTCTTTCTGCAACATGTGAATCATGTGTAATGACAATGAAAGTTGTACCGAAATCTTCGTTCAGTTTTCTTAATAGTTCATAAACTGTCTCAGTAGAGTCTGAATCTAAATTGCCCGTGGGTTCATCTGCCAAAATGAGCTTAGGGTTGTTTATAAGTGCACGTGCTATTGCAGTTCTTTGTTGTTGTCCTCCTGAAATTGCATAAGCATTATTATTTTTAACCTCTTTTAGTCCAACAAAATCTAAAAGATAATTTGCTCGTTCAAAGATTTCACTAGGTACTTTTCTTTCTTTTTTAATCCAATAGGGCATTAAAACATTTTCAAGCACAGAGAATTCGGGAAGTAAGTAATGAAATTGGAAAATGAATCCTATTTCAGCATTTCTCAAAGTTGCCAGTCCTTTTTTTGTCATCTTATCTGTACGTTTCTGGTTGATGTATACTTCGCCTGATGTTGGTTTATCCAAAGTGCCAATGATGTTTAATAATGTTGATTTTCCACTGCCAGATTGACCGATAATGCTATTAAATGAATTTGGTTCAAATTTAAGGTCAATATCGTGTAATACTTGAGTCTTCACCGTGGTCCCATATATTTTATTTATTTTATTTAATTGAATTATTGAATTAGCCATTACGAATCACCTCAATTATACTTAAACTTGTAGATTTCTTAGCTGGTATTAAAGCAGATACCATCGATGCAATAATGGCAATAAATGTTGATAATATCATGAATTTTGGATCAATCACTAAATCTATAATCGGCTTTCCTGTGCTGTCTAGTGCAAATGTTGTGAATGCAAATCCCAGTCCTAAACCCAAAGAAACTCCTAAAATTGCCCCTCCTATTCCAAGGAGTAAACCCTCAAAAAGAAATATAAGGGCTGCTGTGCCATCAGTAACACCCATTGCTTTTAGTATACCTATTTGTTTTGATTTTTGGAGGACAGTAATTGCTAAAACTGATCCAATCCCAATGACTACGGAAACGATGACAAATACTTGGATCATAATACTCGAAGCTGTTTGTCCATTCAAACCATCTAATAATTGCTGATTTTCGGCTTTCCAATTACTTATGATTATATCTGAGTTATCAATAAGACCATCTATTTCATCCGCAATTATATCCGCTTCAAAAAAGTCTTCTATTTGAATATTTATTGAAGTTACATTATTTCCATATCCAAAAATTTGCGAAACTGTAGTATTTTGAGTGATTATCCACAGTTCGTTTAAACTCGCCACCCCCAAATCAAAAAATCCTACAACTGTCAAATTGAATTTGTCTAAAATTGGATTGGGATTCTCTTGAATTGTGATATTTTGTCCTTGTTCAATTCCCAAATTTTCTTGTAAATTTATTCCAATAATTACCTCATTATCCTTTGTCGGTTTATTTCCTGCAAAATTGGTTTTATCATAATAATTATAAATACCATCTGCAGATTCTAAATCGAACCCTCTTAATAATATTGGTGTAGGTTCTTCTATGGATTCAGAATTTATTCCCATGATGAATGCGCCTGAATCTACAGCCGTAATTATCCGATTAATTCCATCAATATTCTGGATCGATGTTTGGCTAATTGTTTCCCAATCCGAAATTAAGCCATTTTCTGCTTCTGATGTAATTACTATTTGGGGCTGAGCTCCAACTGTTCTATTAACCAGTCCTACCTGTAATCCTTGAATCAAGCTCCCAACAAAAACTTGTACAGACACACCTATCGCTATTCCTAAAATAATGAAGAAAGTTTGGGATTTATTCGAAGTTAGAAATCTTCGAGCAATTTTGAAAGCAAACATTTTTATCTCCAAAAAGTAGTTGAATTTTACAGAATTAAACTATTTTCTTTTACAAATAAAGAAAAAATTAGACGGTTCATTATAGATCCATAGTTCGGGCGGTACTTTTATTTTAATTTCTGTAGGTAATTTTCAAAGATTTTCTAATTGGTTTGTCTATTATTTCTATCATTCCCATTAACTCATATAATTTGATAGTGAAATTCGATTAGATCTATTTATAAGAAAAACAAATCAAATAATAATTAGTTTTGGTGAAATTATTGGCGAAAACAAAAAATATAATTTTTATTTGTCCAGTGTGTCGGAAATCTAAATATGTTCAAGTTCCTGTAGATATTTTTGCAAAAAGCACAACTGGAACTACACCAGTGATGATACCTGAAAATGTCATTTGCGAACATAAAATTCACTCTTATATCGATAAAAATGGGGCAGTAAGAGGATATCTCCAATTTGAGTATAATATTATGTCGATGACCGCGAAAATTGAGCAAATTAAAACTAAGGCTCTCTCAAAATATCGGAATTATTTCGGTCGTACAAATATTGAGTTTATTTTGGATTCTTTTTCAAAACATGATCTTTTACACTTCTTTGAAAGTTGTTTTATGCGGTATCCCATAATTTTTATTGAGAATGAGCCGGAAAGTGATCGATTTCAGTTGTTATATTCTCTATTTGCGTCTGTTCATCCAATACTTGCAGAGAAGATTTTAATTTATTCAATGAGTGAATATGATGAACTTATTAAAGATGGTAATTTTGATAATTATTGCATCTTGAACGTAACTCATGGATTATTACTGCATAGTCCAGTATCACTGTTCGAATCTGAAAGTGTATCATTTTTGATGGATAGGAAATTACTTGAAAATTATATCCTTTTTAACAACGCGGTTAAACATCTCGAACGATACGGTGATTTAGTTGCAGATTTAATGCCAAAGGCTCCGAAAGTAATTTATAAGCAACTATCCAAAGAAAAGAATAAACAACCATGGCTTACCCAAGAGTTAGTTGAAATGATTTTTCATCGCAATGAATTTATTGCCCGGTCTCATACTTCAATGTGGAAAGATGATGCTTTATTATCAGAATCGTTGAAATCTTTAATTCCAAGGCAAAAAATACTGGATGAAGAAGGTCGGAAAGAACTTGAGGATATGGATCAGAAATTATCTAAACTCAAAGAAGGTTTGTGGGGTTAAAAAAGGAAATTTCTATTTAAGATTTTTTTTATTGTGAAGATGGTTTGTTTTTTCATATTTTTCTTACCGCTGATGCCAAATTTTGATCTGTTTCTATATTTTTATTGAGAACTTGATATTCAACTTTAAAAATAATCTCAAATATGGTCATTTATGAGTCCTGGAGTATGTAACGTTTGCAATGAATCCCTTGAAGAATATGTGAAGTGCAAAAAATGTAAATCATTTGTTTGTGAAAGTTGTGCTTTCGAATGTAAGGAATGTGGAAAAATGGTTTGCGATCCGTGTTCAAAGCAATGTAAAGTATGCAATGGAATTTATTGTCCAAAATGTTATAAATCACATGCTAAGTTATGTTCTTGATATTTTTGAAAAAACATTCTCTTTTTTTATAATTTTAGTGTATGATTAAACTGAGAACCGTAATCCGCTTTTTAGTTATCTCATCTGTTCTGCTTCTACAAATGGTTTCATTGAACTTAAAATTCATCCTGATAAGTTGAGTTCAAAAGAAATTATGAAAAATGGATAGTATTTCCTTTTTGTAAATTTGAATTTGTATAGAATATTTAATATATTTAAGTTCTATATTACAAGTTGATTTTCAATATCGTTTTTAATTGTATTGCTATTAACTTGCATTTTTTCAGGAGATAATGGTGCAGAAACTTGCTTAACCATACCATATTCCTTGAGAATTGCATAATAGGTATATAAAACACTTGGAGTTGGCATGAAAGTGTCCAAGGAGATATTAATTTGAATTTGTTCTTCATCATTTGCGGAGGGATGATCATGACTATTCATAGGATACAATTAGATTTTGTGCTTAAGAAATCCCAAACCATGATGGTTTTTTGAATTTCTTTCTGAAGGAAATTGAAAAAGAAAAGGAAAAATTAATTCTACTATGTAGATATAACAATTTATATTGGTAAATTAATTATTATTATTCAGTGCATATATAGAACGTAAGAAATTTTAAGTGTAAAGCCATTCAAAATTATATATAGATAGGGAATCTGTTATGACTGAAGAAAAGAAATTAAATGAATTTAATGATGATTCTGTAAGACGTATTGCCAAACAAATGATTGTTCGGCGATATGTTGTAATTTTACATTGTTGGGTGTATGTATTTGTTAATATTTTATTATTTATTATCAATTTTCTCGTTAATCATTTATCATATCCTTGGTTTTTATGGGCTTTATCTGGATGGGGGTTAGGATTGTTGATCCATTCTTTTTCGTATTGGATTTATACCAAGGGAATTGTCAATATTGCGAAGTTACTTTTTTATTATCATCTCTTTATTTTCATCTGTACGAACATTCTAATCGCGTTTATTGATGGCTTTACTTCTTCTCCCCGTTGGACTTCGCCATGGTGGTCTTTGTGGGTATTTGGGTTTTGGGCTGTTGGATTGGCACTTCATTTAATCATTGTTTATTACATTGTACCTAAGCGAGGGGAATCTGAAGATTTAAGCTGGTTAGATCGGAAGATTGATAAGGAATTAGAAAGGATTAAAACACAAAGAAAAATTTCGGCAGACGAAAGGAGGTCAGAATAAAATTATGTTTTGGCTTGGCAAATCTATATCTACTAGTCCTTCTAAAGATAAAAAGAAAGATTCTATTAATCTCAGTCCTCTTGAAGTGTTAATTTTAGCTCAACTTCGCTCGCGGGAGTTACGAAATAAAGGGGATCCTGTAGGGCAATATGGTTATGAAATGATCCAACAATTGAATACTTTATTTGCGGGGTCATGGGAGGCAAAATCTGGGACTATATATCCAATTTTATCCAAACTTGAAGGAAAAAAGAATATGATAAAAGGCTCCCGAAAGAAATCTCCTCTTGGTCCAGTAAAAAAAGTGTATATATTGGAGGATTTGGGAAGAAAAAGTATAGATTTTATTGTACGGGATAATTTTAAAGGGGATATCGATTTCATTATGCAATATATTAATTTACTGGCACCTTTTGTGATAAATGTTCCGGATGAATTGCTGTCGGAGGAACTTTTTGACAAAATGATGTCAATTCCATCCAAAAGTGCACAAATTGCTCTTGAAAAAGCAATTACTGAAGTGGATGTAGATTTGAGAAATCATAAAATTCGTTCGCTCCATACTAGTTTGAAAAATGTATTAAAAGAAATTGAAAAAGAACTTTAATACATTTTTCAAATTATTTTTAAGTTTTAAGCAGACCATTTGAATATTTTTAAGAGGATTTTCATCAATTTTGGAAAATTTTGAATTTGTGAACTTTTACTCTGATAAATTTTAAAATCTGATTTATTTTCTTTGATATCAAATGGGAAAACGGGATTAATAAAAGTGTACTTTTGGTTAGTGGACTATAGTTATTTATTTGAAGAAAAATGAAAATATTTATATGAAATCCTTGTAAATTTTTCTTGAATTTTAAATACAGAATTAAATTCAAAAGCTCCATAAAAATGGATTCATAAGAAAATTCTGTCATAAAGTGCAATTTATTTGATATATTGTTACATTTTCTCATTTTAATCAAGAATAATACGCTATTTTGGTTTTAAACCGACTTGTCTCACCGTTTTTTCCTAAAGTTTTTATATAATATACAACTTATCTTTGTGGGAACAAGAACCCATAAAAATATTAGTGATTAACATGACAACACAAGAAAAATATGACAATCTTAGAACAAGATGGCTAAATACTACCGACGACATTGAAGCATTAGAATGTTTACAAGAAATTGGAGATTATAAAACTGAACATCCCGATGTTATGGATAAAAAGGTTGATTTTAACTAATAAAAATAAATCCCTTTTCTATTATTTTTTTCTCTCATTAGTTTGAATATTTGATTATCTACATGCGATCCTAAATGCTTTAAGAAAGCATTTCTTTCATTATATTGAAATAAGAATTGGATAAGTCCTTGGCTTCAAAACTATACTGTTAGCAATTCTGTGAAATATGATGCTTTATGAAAAAAATGACTCCGCTGCGTGAAAAATATTCCAAAAATGAGTTAAATGTCATAATACTGGTTTTATTACTTTTATTATTATATACTAGTTCATTAAATGTACTTATTCCTTCTTATTCACCGATTATTGAAGATTTTGGAATAAAAAATTCTTTGATTTACTTGCCTGATTCTTTATCGGTTTTAATCTCAGCTTTCATCATGATTTTATGGGGATACTACACAGATCGAATTGATAGAAATAAAATTATTATTGGGGGTGCCTTTTTAGCCGTTATAGGTTTTATTGGAACTGCATTTTGTCAAAATTTTCTTCAGTTATTGTTTGCACGAATTTTAACTGGAGCGGGTTTAGGTTTTGCATTACCTGTGGCTTATTCAGTTTTAAGTGATATAATTCCTTCAGAAGAACGTGCGGGTTTATTTGGGTTCTTAGCAATATTTTCTGCGATTAGTAATGGTTTGGGTCAATTTTTGTCTGCATTTTTGGGTCCTCTTAATATATTTGTCTCTCTTGGATTATTACAATATGGGTGGCAATTTCCCTTTTTAATTCTAACAATTCTTGCAATTATCATTACTATTATGCTTTTCTTTGTAAAACTTCCTGCAATGGGATCCAAAGAAGAAAGTTTATCAAGGGTTAATGAATTTGAGGAGATGGAATATGGATATAAAATCAATCAGAAAGAACTTTTTAACTTGCTTCATAAACGGACGAATAAAGCTTTAATCATAAATGGGTTTTTTTCGATTGTACCAGGAACTATTATCATTTTTTCTTTAATTATGACCTTTTCCCATTCCACAGAAGGTATGTTTCGAGAACTTCCTGGAGATATTCGCACTCAGGTATCAACAATCATGGCTGGAATGACGAGTGCTGGATATATGTTGGGTAGCATCGTGTTATCCTGGCTGGGGGATATTGTATATAAAAAAAAGCGGCAATATAGAGCATTACTTGCATTTATCACCAATGTTATTGCCATTCCACTAGTATTTTTAATGATTTTTCAACTTGAACCTGTGTCCCTAACACAACTTGGTATCACATATCCAGAATCAATTGCTCCTGAAGATCAAGTTTTTTTCATGTTTGAAACAATGAAAGCCATATTTACTACTTATCCGAAATATATTACCTATCTGATATTTTCCTTCTTTGGAACATTTTTTTCTGCAGGTATGGTTACAAACAAAAATGCGGTGATGATTGATGTGAATTTGCCTGAACATCGAGGGACTGCGACTTCATTTTTTCAATTAACCGAGCAGATTGGAAAAAGTATAACTTTATTGATTGCTGCTGGGTTGTTACAGCTTTTAGGCTCCTATAAAAATATGTTATACATGGGTATTCTTTTCTGGATTCCCTCTGCCATTTTTTGGTATATCTCTATGAAAAGTGTGGTTAAGGATAGCTATGATAAAGATCTTATTCTCCGAGAACGTGCTCAAATCACGTTTTTTGATTTCTTTTTTGAAGTAGAACTCGCACTTGATGATGGTGTTCAGCTTATTCAAGATGCGAAAGATATTTTAGTATTAAAGCCTAAAAAAGCAGAAAAACTTATCGATCGGGCGGTAAATAAATTTATTTGGATTATGGCTAAGGCACATCAAAAAAATTTATTGGTAGTAGAAAAAAGGGCTCAAAAATTATTGAATAAATCGGTAGAATTTCAAGAAGATCTTGGAAAAATAACAACTAGTGCCCCTTATGCCCAATTGCAAGAATTATTTATGAAAATCGATGCTTTGTGGGAAGAAAGTGATTTTGGAAATATCGAAATTTTATACGATAGTGCTTATCTAAAAGTATGTGAAGCTCGGTTGCGTAGATTTTATAATCCCATTGAGTGTAGTCAAATATTGGAAAAATCGATTGAAATCTATAATCGAGTTGTTCGCTTAGCTTCCGACAGGTTGATAGAAGAAGGGGCTAAAAAATTAAGTGACGAAGAAAAAGCACTTCAACTCCGTATTTCCCAGTTATTAGTAAATTCTCAAAAATCTCGATCTAATACAGAACTTTTAAAACAGAAATTGGATGAAATTGTTATTGCTGTGATGAAAGAAGGAATTTCGCGTAATGATCTTATGAATCTTATGGAAATTACTGATGAGTACGGCTTGAAACTGCAAGATATTATAAATGAAACTTTTGATAAGCGGGTTGCAAGGAAAATAAATCGTGCTATCAATCAAATTGATGATATTTTCAAAGAATATGATCTTTGGCAATCAAATGAATAAACTCACACTTTTTTGCATCTTTTTAAACCGAAATCTAATTAAAATTTGCTGCATTTATAAAATTTATAAAAGGTAGCTATTTTGATCAAATCTAATTTCAATGTGTGTCCCTATTGTCATTCACCGTTAGCAAAAACCTATGGACTTAAGGTAGAAAGGTGTTCTAATAAAGATTGCAGAAGTCATGTCTTTATTGTAGGCAACAGAGTGCATTGTCCACAGCGAACCGAACTTGGTATTGGTAGAATTACTGATATTATTCCAATAAAAGCAAAATCTACTAATGAATCGAATCCAACTCTTTTCCATGCCCAATCTCATAAAAAATCTAATAAAATTATATCTTTTGAAGGAAATTCCGATAAAGATCTTCTTTCTTTAATTGATAAAAAGAAATTCAACCAATTTTTGGTAGAATTTACAGCTTTTTTAGAAAAACCTCTCTTTAGAGAAGATATTTCTCATTTTCTTTGGGATCTGGATAAAGAAATTCGCTTTAAAGATGGAATTGGTGTTATAATTGGTCGAAATTTAGCGCATCCCACAGGTTTAATCCATTATACATTATTACTCCCTGATGGAACAAAAAAAACTGTTGCCGAAATAGATATTATTAGTGAGCTTGAATCCCCATTGAACGAATTTTTAAAGGGAAATCAAGATGGAACATATCAATTTTTGTTACGGTACTGGGGTGCTCAAATATATTCACTCTATACAAGCAATCTCTTGAAAATTATTACTCATTCACGTCTTTCTCTGCTTCCACACCAGATCGCTGTTGCACATCATTTATTGGATATTGGTCAAGCCCGATACATTTTAGCTGATGAAGTTGGTTTGGGAAAAACTATTGAAGCAGGGATCTATGTCAAAGAAATGATTGCACGAAATTTGGCTACGCGTGTACTGATTATCACTCCCGCTTCTATTGTAGGTCAATGGGAGTTTGAATTGGAAAACAAATTTAATATAAAATTTACTCGATTGAAATCAAAAATTGTAAAAAACTTGAAGATCAACTATCAATCTGGTAATTTTTTTAATTCCCAAACTGGCCAAGATTTGACCTTATGTACTGTAACATTACAATACGCGCGACTACCACAATGTGCCAAGTTGTTAACACGTATTGAGTGGGATATTGTAATTTTTGATGAAGCACATCATCTTCGAAGATATCTCGCCAATCAAAAAACTGAACAATACCGAACAACCTTGGCTTATGAGTTGGCACAAAATTTGTCTGCAAAAACACGAAGTTTATTATTATTGACTGCTACTCCCATCCAATTGCATTCCTTTGACTTATTTTCCTTGATCCAACTTTTAAACCCCTATGAATTTCCTAATTTTGATTCCTTTGAAGCAGAACGGAAGAAAATTTCTTTACTTAATTTGGTTGTAAAAAATCTGCAACTTTTCACGAGTATTAATTCCTATGAACGAGATGCATTGGTTTATCAAATTCAATCCTTCCATATAAAGATCACAGAAACGGAATTAAATGAAAAACTACGTTTTGAATCTTTTCGGAGAGAAATTATTGCAAAATTGGAGAAAAGACATTTCTTAAGCCGGTATGTCATCCGAAATAGGAGAAGAGTTGTTTTTCCTGATAATCCTATTAAGAGAATCCCTCAAATAATTGATGTAGATCTCACTAAAGATGAATTAGAGGTATATAACAAAATTCATCTATATCTCGCCAAAATTTATTCTCAAAATTACGAAACGGGACCCTCGGGGATGGGTTTTGTTATGGTTATTTTACAGAAACTCTTGACTAGTTCGGTTCCGGCGATTTTAAAAAGTTTAAAAAAAAGAATTTTGTATTTGGAAGAAAATAAAGAGACACTTTTAAAACTTGGGATGGAACAAGAAGCTCAACGAGAATTTACTGAAGACGAATCTAGCATGGATCTCGCTTGGGGACTAGATGAATTGGATGTAGAAGATCGGATGGTTATTCAAGCAAGGAAAAGAAAAATGATCCCTAAGAAGAAAGGACCTTCTTTAGATATCAATGAACATATACGAATTCTTAAGGAATTTGTACAAGATTTGGAATCTTTAGACTATGATTCCAAAGCTTCACGATTGCTTGAGATAGTAAAATCAGTTATAAAAACGGATCCTAAAGAAAAATTCATTATTTTTACCCAATTTAAAAAAACACTATTTTATCTTCAAGATTTAATTGAAAAAGAAGGGATAAAAGTTGCTCCATTTCATGGAGATTTAACTGAATCTCAAAAAATGGCTTCAGTTTCTTCTTTTCGACATGATATACCGATTTTGCTTTCTACTGAAATTGGTGGGGAAGGGAGAAATTTCCAATTCTGTCATATCATTGTAAATTATGATTTACCTTGGAATCCTATGAGATTGGAACAACGAATTGGAAGATTAGATCGTTTTGGGCAAACAAAAGATATTCTCATTTTTAATTTTTATATCAAAGATACTGTCGAATCTTCCATTATCACTGCAATTTCAGAACGTATTCATCTCTTCGAAGAGTCTATTGGCGCATTAGAGCCTATTTTGGGGAGTTTAGAAGGACAAATAACTTCTCTGGTTTTAAAGGAAGATGAATCACCAATGAAATTTAGATTAGATGAAGTGATCTCCAAAACCAGTAATAAAATTGATGAAGTATATGATAAATTAGAAGATCTCATTTTAGATAAAAGATCATTTCAATATGATTATATCTCACGGGATCTTTCCAAGAAAGAACTCTTAACGGGGATTGATATTCACATTTTTTTAGATATCTTTGTCCGATACGTGACAAATGATCCCAATTTTCGAATTCAATATCCTGAGTTTCAGATGGATTTGAATCTTGTTCAAAAACCTCATGATATAGGAGTTTGGCTCATTAAATTTTCAGAAGCTTTACGTCGAACTCTTCGTATTCCACATCGGAGATATGAAGGCGTTTTTGATATTGATTTGGCTCGGAAACAAGAAGAATTTGACTTCTTTTCATTAGGTCATCCATTGGTTATGAATTTAATTGATTGGTCTCAAAAAAGTGATTTTGGTGGAAATTCATGCCAGCTGACAATTGATATAAAACAATGGGCCTCATTATTTATTTATCCTTATGGGAGCCGGATTCCCAAAGATGAATTGGATATTTTCAAACGTCTGCTACGGTTCGAAGTTGGATTAAATTTATTCTTATTCGAAATTGAATTTCTTGGGGTTATTATTGAAAAAAGTGTTATTCCCATCTTTATAACAGATGATTTGGAACTTTTACCTATTTTGGGACGATTTATTTCTAAACCTCATAATTTTGCAAAGATATTACAATTTAATGCTCCTTCTTTGGATCTAGCACACTTATCCATATCTCGTGAAAAATTGGAAAGGTGCTTGGAAAGTGCAAAACAATCAACAAAAAATCAGATCTCTGAAAAAGCACAAAGATTGATTAAATTGAATAAAGAAAAATACCTCTCCCAAAAGATGAGAGTGCTAAAAAATGCCAATTTTAAGAAAAAATTTGCAGAAACCCAAATGAAACTGACCGAAAATGCCTTAAGAGCTAAAAAACTTAAACTTCCGACTGAACGACAGCGACAGAATCTAGATCAACTTAGTGATCCTGTCCGTAAAAAGCGACGTATTAAACAATTTATGCGGGTTGAGAAAGAAGTTCAATATTATGAGAATGAAATTGAAAGATGGTCGCAAATTTTGGAAAATCTGGAATTTGATGTACCCCAACAACTAAAACGATTAAAAAAGCATCGTAAATTGCTGATTAATGCTAATTTTCTTTCCTATGCACGGATTAATCTAATTTGAAATTTAAAATAAATTGCACTTTTTAATATGATTTTCCATCAGAATTTCAAATCAACTTATTATGTTTATAACTTTTCGCAAATCTTCAACTGTGTAGGGTTTTTTTAGAATTGCTTGGAATCCATATTTTTTATAATTTGCTAAAATTTCATTGTTTGAATAACCACTAGAAACAATCATTTTCGCATCGGGATTAATTCTAAGAATTTCTCCTGCAGTGGCTTCACCTCCGAGACCTGCTGGAATAGTTAAATCCATTATTACCAGATCATAAGGAGTGTTTTCTAGAAGAGCTTGGTTATATAATTCTATTGCTTCTTCCCCAGCATAAGTTGAATCCATCCGATATTTGTAGCGCTTAAAAATTCGTGACAACATCCGATGAATGGCTTTATCATCATCCATTACAAGTACTTTCATATTCTCAGGAAGTATAGAATTTTCATTACGTTTTTCTTCTATCACAAAAGCTTCATCCCAGACAGGCAAAAATATGTTAAAAACTGTCCCAACTCCTTTTGTTGATTGAAAGTTAATGTGACCATTGTGGTTTTTTATCACCGAGTAGCTCGTTGCAAGCCCTAAACCAGATCCTCTAGATTTTGTAGTAAAATAAGGTTGAAAGATTTTTGATTGAATTTCCTTTGGAATGCCTTTTCCAGTATCTTTAATTGCAATTTTAAGATATTTACCAAAAGGAAGGGGAATTGTATCAATCCGATTAATATCTATTGTTGAGCAGCTTATTGTTATAATACCTCCTTTTTCCATGGCTTGTTTTGCATTGATTAACAAGTTATTAATGACTTGTAAAATTTGATTTGCATCTACATTAATGGGAGGGATTAAATCTTCAAAAATACATTGAGTTTTGCAATTTGAGCCTCGAAGAACAAAAGAGGATGCTTCATCTAAGATTTGGATTATGGACTCTGTTTTTTTTATTGGTTTTTTCCCTTTTGAAAAAGTTAAAAGTTGTTGTGTAAGATTTGTGGCTCTATGAGTTGCTTGCAATGTTTCAGTTAGGAGTAATTGGGTTTCGCCCTCTAAAGATTCCATCTGCATTAATTCTAAATTTCCTAATACGGAAGTTAAGATATTATTGAAGTCATGGGCAATACCACCCGCCAAAAGGGCTATCGATTCCAATTTTTCTTTTTGCATTTGCTCTTCGCTTCTCTTTACTTCACTCTCTCGTAATTGAAGTTCCGCATTTTTCATTTTTGAGATATCTACAATAGTTCCTTCAATATATATTTGGTTTTTTTCATCAATTCTACGCAAATTCTCATGAATCCATTTCATTTTTCCATTTTTAGTTTTGATCCTATATTCGCGTTCTGTAGAATAATTTCTAATTACATGTAATCTATGGATATTTTCGGATAATCTTTCTAGATCATCTGGATGCATTAGTTTTTTCCACGTAATTTTTTTATTCATGAATTCTTCTTTATCATAACCAGAAATTTCTTTAACCATACCTTCGAAAA
Source organism: Candidatus Lokiarchaeum ossiferum (assembly GCA_025839675.1). GTDB lineage: Archaea > Asgardarchaeota > Lokiarchaeia > Sigyniarchaeales > Promethearchaeaceae > Lokiarchaeum > Lokiarchaeum ossiferum. The sequence continues at coordinate 936,625 of CP104013.1, read as the reverse complement.
GAACGATTTTGTCATTTAGTAATCTTCTAAATGCAATTCCATGAAAATTCTCTACAAACGACCGATAAATATCCATAATAATCCTATTTTTTAATCAAGTGGATTTCAAGTATTTTAAATGAGAGAAGCACTAATATATTTACATTTCAAAAATTTTTCGTAAATTCTAGAAAAAAAAATGGGAATTATTTCATAGCTAAATAATTTTATATCAATTTTGTTATCATAGGAATCCTAATAGATCCGGTTCCAATTTGCTCCCAAAGTGTTTTCCATATCTGTTAATTTTATGTAATCCAATTGTTGAACTAATTGATCTAAAGATATTTCACTTTTTTGATATCTTTTAGCTAGAATTGAGATTAAATATGTCGGTACGAATTTAATGAAATTCAATTGACTTATGAGATAAATTCTTTTCTTATTGTGAACAAAAACAATATTGTGCTTTTCCAATTGTTCAATTGTGTCTTCTTTATTCTTTAAAACCGTGAGTGCGATTTCATAAGGCATACCGTTGTGAATATCTTCATTCAATAATGAAATGAGTTCTTTAACTCCTGGTTCTTGATATAAATGCATTAGGGGTTGTAAATCTTCATTTGGAATGATCTTAGGTGACATATACCGTTGAGTTATTACATCTCGAATTATATCTGTATTAGGTTTTTCTTTTGGAGGTAAGAAACAAGAATAAACATCATTTACCAAGAAAAGGGAATCTGGAGAACCGGGGATATTATTTATTTGAATTAATCCTAATCGTATGAAGGGAGTTAAGAGAAGATCTACATTCAAATCAGAGTAACCATATAAATCTTCTAACTTAGATTTCAATTGCTTTTTCGTGAGAACCCCATTTCTTAATATTGAAAAAATGTCCGATCTCACTTTATCCTCAAATAATCTTAAAAATAATTGTTCTTGGTCAAGATCAGAATAGGTTTTAACAATTCGATATGTTTCAGACAATACGTGGTTAAAATGAGGATGATCAATCTTGTTAATTAAATCTTCCGCAATGTTGTCCAAGATCTCTTGAAAAATTCGCTCATCATCTTCTGGAGACAGTTCTAACACAATGAAATAGGTCTTAATGGTTCTAATTTGTTTCTTTAAATAGGAGCAATAATACTTATCCTGCTCGTTATCATAATAGGAAATAAAGTATTTTTTAGGATTAATTTCATGTTGGGCCCAAATTTTTAAGAGAACTTCTTTTGGTGGGAAATTTTCTTCGGGAGGAAATTGAACTAAGGTTCGAGGTCCAAGTTGCATATCCCAATTAACAAGAATTAATTTTTGCATAGAAATTGCTCCAATACTAGGATAAACAACTTTTTAAATTTAAATATTTTACTGAGTAAGAAGCTTCAATCGATTAAACTAAAACTTCTCAGAAAAAATGAAAAAAAAATAACCCTTGCTAGAAAATCTTAGGTTTAGGGAACATTTTATTATAGATGAAGTATAATAATGCACTGACTGTTGCTTCAATTGGAAGAATGATTGTAGCCATCCTTCCAATATATCCTTCGGTCATTTCTGACATGTAGATTATGACCATTGCAAACGTTCCTATATACACCAATAATGCAACCACTCCAATTAAGATCCATTTTAGTAATGTCTGACCAATATTCACATCTTCTATTACATACTTATATTTCATTTTACCGAACAATCTAACTTTTAGTTCTAATGTAATAATACCTGTGATGGGTCCAATTGGGAAGAATAGAGTGGTTATTATCAAATAATCTATGAAATATTCTTTTCCAATCATAAAAATGGTTGGAAGGAAAGAAGAAATTGTCAATACTAAGAAAATCCATCTCACTTTTGCATTCACTTGATCTCTTACTGTTATTGGTAAGGAAGCATGAATTGTTGATCCCGTTGATTCCACATTCAATAATCCCCAAACAATCATAACTCCAGAAAGAACTGAGTAGATGATATTCACAGTAAAAAGTACAAATAAGGCTTCATTTCCCTGTTCGCCTACAAATCCCGTTGTTGCGATTCCTATAAATGGAAGTAAGATGGGCATGATAACAAGCATCATCATTTGCATGTCTCGAGTAATCATTTGTCTATCTTTTAGGAAAAATGCTTTCACTGGTTCTTCTATACATAACTTTACATCCTCAATAGTGGTTTTTTTTGCATTTTCATCAAAAGATTTGGATTTCTGAACAAAAACATTCGTAAGAAGTTTAAGTGCTTTATTTAATAAGATGTATGTAAATCCAATAAACAATAGCAATCCGAGAAGAGATGTGATAATCAAAGTTGTAGATATTTCTCCGTTTCCTGTTAAAACGATTAATACTTCAACTAAAGAATAACTTGCCGTAAAAGGGAGAGGTATGGCGCTGAATATAAGATTAAGGGTATTAATAGTAGATGAAGGAATACTGCTTAAAGTTGCTTCGGTAAATAATGTTGGAATGAATCTCATTGCAAAATTTAATCCCAAGGACATACTCATCGAACCAATCAAATATGAAAGCATAACAAACATTCGTGCAAAAGTTGCTTTTTTCGAATTTGCTTCGTTATTATTCATGATTCTATTGATTTTTTCTCCAATTATTACAAGTAAGCTAAATGAGAAGACTATATTTATAATCGATAACAGAAGACTCAACAGAGTAAGCACTATACTTTGAGTAATAATGGCGGTACCGATTGGAAGAACGAGTAGCAAAGCAACAAATTGTACATCCATACCACGGAAGAATGTCATCATTGTAATTTTTCGCATATCTTTCATTTCAATGGGTAATGTAGAAAGCCATTTCAAATAATCGCCTGAAAGTAAACTTGAGGCAAAGAACATCCCAAACATAATCAGATACATTATCTGAATTAAAAACGAAGCACTTAGCGTCATGCTTCCCGCAAAAATCAAATAACTTTCGGGGATAATATTTTCAGCAATAGCACTTCTAATACTAATGAATGCTTGAATCGGGATAATCACCATTAGAGCAATGAAAACACCTACAACAATTTTCATGGTAATACTTTGCATCTTCATATATTTTCGATTTTTTTCCATTTTCTCCAAAATTTTGCTCTGTTGAGAACCTGCGATGTCCAATTGAGATTGTGTGAATGCCTCCGTGTAAGCAAACTTAGAAATTTTGTATAATTGTTTATTATTCATTGAATTCGATGCCTCTACTTATGGTTTCCATTCATAGTTGCTCTAAGTTTTTCAATGATCTCATTTACCGATTCGTCTTGATCTGTTAACTTTAAGAAGATATCTTCTAAATCATAATCTGGACCAAGTTTTTGTGCCTTTTCGCGCAATTCATCAATTGTTCCATCAGCAACAAGTTTTCCTTGATTAACTATTCCGATTCGATCACATAGATCTTCTGCAACTTCCATGATGTGCGTCGAAAATAAGACGGAACCTCCCCGTTGGGTATGTAATTCCAAAATTTCTTTAACTACTTTCACAGATTTTGCATCTAAACCTGCTAAAGGCTCATCCATGATTAGTAATTCCGGATCGTGTAGAATTGCTGCGATGATTTGGATTTTTTGTTTGTTTCCTCTAGATAGGGTCGATATCAATCTCTCATAATATTCTACCGCCCCCAAACTATCCAAATATTGGGCTAATTTTTCTGAAACTCGTTCTCCTTGCAACTTTCGAATCGAAGCAATGAAATTAAACAATTCCTTAGGAGTGAGTGATTTGTAAATTAGAGGTTCTTCGGAAACATAACCAATCCGGTTCTTCAATTCTACCTCATCTCTCTCAGGGTGAAGTCCTAATACATCAATATTGCCCTCATTTGGTTCTAATAAACCCAAAATCATTTTAATTGTGGTTGTTTTTCCCGCTCCATTTGGTCCAAGTAATCCGTAGATTTCTCCTTTTTTAATATTGAAAGACAAATCATTCACAGCGTGCACATTTTCAAAAGATTTTGATATGTGTTCAACTTTAAGCATTATATTTGATTCACTCATAAATTTTAACCTAATTAACTTTAATGGAATTTTCTTTAGTAATATTATGAATCTTTTTTCTTACTGATTGGATAGGAAAAGTTTCATAAATCTAAATTAAATTAATTTAGGGTAAGAAATATATGATTTCCTCATTACTCTGATGGATCCATAGGGCGCCAGATGGAAAGAAGATAAAAAAAATTAATCGTTTCGTTGCACTACATAGCTTTCGTCAGTATAATCTAATTCTTCACAACATATTTCTAATAATTCAGCGGTTTGTTCCTGAATTAATCGCGCATTAGCAAAATTTGTTGCATTAAACGGTATAATTCGGTGATTCATTAGCTTTTCTAATTTCTCAATTGATTCCGCCTTTTTTTGATCTTGTTTATTCCCGACAATAATTAATTCAGCATGTGGGACGGTCTTTTTTGTCAAATTTAAAAGATGTAAACTGTCTTTAGCATTTTTTTTGGTTGAATCAAGAACAATTATAACCGCATCAGAACCTAAAAGAAACTTTTGGACCATGTTTTCTGGGATTTCATCTGAAAAATCCCATAGTATTATTGGAATATTGAATAATCGAAATGAATGTCGTTCAATATTCATTGTTGGTAATAACTTTTCAGGCTTTATTCCTTCAATGTAATTACAGATCGATGTTTTGCCAACACCATTGTATCCCAATATTGATATCTTTGGGGGTCTATTTTCCATAGCAAAATCGACAAGTTTCTCAAAGGGCTTTTTAAAAACTGTTGGTTCTTTTTGTAAAATTTCGGGTTTCTTATCTTTTAAGAAATCCAAGGTCTTTTCTATCACAGAATGTAATGTTGGATAAAATTTCTCTGGGACAATAGAATCATCGTACGTTAAGGCAAAGAATAAAGGAAAAGGTTCCAAAATTTTATAGCAGATGATCTTAACTGAAAGTAAATCTAAAACGGTTTCTTGATTGAAATACTTCCGGGCTGTCATTTCTTCATTTATGTTAATCATGAAATTTGAGAGAAAATCTGGAGTTATAAAAGAGAATGCTATATCCTTGGAATAAACAGATTTTTTCTCTCCAATGATGGTTACGTTTTTCAACAAATGCAATCAAACAAATAAGTTATTATGAACCTAAATAAATCATTGAATGTAAAAAAAAATTACCAGTATATTTCACGAAGATATTGATGGTAATCAGAAAGAGATTTTATCAATACTTTTTCATGGTATTTTTCTATGCTGGTTATGCCTGCATCATGCAAATTCTCAATCGCTTCAACCAATGCTTCGACAAGCTGGATGTTGGTTATCACCGGAATATTGAATTCAATTGCTTTTCTACGGATAAGATATTCATCTTCTAAAATCTGATTGCTGTGAATTTTGTTTGATGCAAGGGGAATATTGATGACTAAAGCCAAATCGCGTTTTAGAATATAATCCACTATATTTGGTTTGATTTCTTCTTGACTTACTTTATTGAGGATGCCCACGTTAATACCTTGATCCATGAATACATCCGCAGTGTGGGGGGTTGCAAAAATTTTAAAACCTAACTCTTCCAAGCGTAATGCAAAAGGTGTAATCGCTTGTTTTAACTCCATCCCGGCAACTGTAATCAAAATATTACCACATTCAAGTGGTACTTTGAATTCTGCGGCCATCATACTTTTAATTAAAGCATCAGGAAAATCTTCACCAATGCATGCTACTTCTCCGGTCGACATCATTTCAACTCCTAAGATTGGATCTGCTCCTTCTAAGCGCATAAAAGAAAATTGAGGGGTTTTTATACAAACATATGGGGGAATTGAATGTTTTATTAACCGTTTGGGTATTTTGCCTCCCATGATGACTTCGGCGGCTAACTTAATTAGATTCATGCCTATTGTTTTACTTACATATGGCATGGATCGGGAGCTACGGAGATTCATTTCAATTACATAGATTTTTTTATCTCTTACTAAATATTGGATGTTGAATGGACCTTGCACTCCCATAGCTAATGCAATTCTGCGTGTCTCATGCTGAATTTTTTCCCACATTTTATACGGCAGTGATGGTGCGGGAAGACTCATAGTGGCGTCTCCACTATGTACACCTGCATTTTCAATATGTTCAACTACTCCAGCAATGAACACATTCTCTCCATCCGCAACTCCATCACATTCAATTTCTCGTGCATCAGTAAAAAATTTGGTTATTACTACTGGATTTTCTTTGGAAACTACTGCTGCAAGTTCTAAATATTCTCTCAGTTCTGATTCTCGCGTGGCCACTCGCATGGCTGCTCCAGAGAGTACATATGATGGTCGCACTAAAACAGGATATTCAACATTTTTGGCAAACATTAAGGCATCTTCCATTTCTAAGAGCTGAGCCCAGCGGGGTTGAATAATTCCTAAAGAATCCATTATTTTTCCAAATTTCATGCGATTTTCAGCTTTATCAATATCTTTTCCTAAGGTTCCCAAAATTTTTATTCCTGTTGCATCGAAAGCTTTCTTATATTTGGTAAATTCTTGAGCTAGATTATTCCCAATTTGTCCTCCTACACTCACAATCAATCCTTGGGCATATTCTTTATGGCAAATGTCTAAGACGCGCTCAGGACTTAATTCTTCAAAATACAGTTTATCACTCACATCATAATCGGTACTAACTGTTTCTGGGTTATAGTTAATCATTATCACTTCATCTACATCAAGTTCTCGAAGTGCCCAAGCCATGTTTACACAGCCCCAGTCAAATTCGACTGAAGATCCAATCCGATAAACTCCAGAACCCAAAACTATGACCTTCTTCTTACCATTGATGTTTAGGTTGTTTTGTTCCGCATTGGAATAATCCAAATCATCAGTAGTTCCTCCATACGTCATGTACAAATAATTTGTGTTTGCTGGCCATTCTGCTGCTAAAGTGTCAATTTGCTTAACAACGGGTTGAATCCCCGCTTTATGCCGAAATTTACGAATTTCATAGGATTCTTGATCAAAATAACGACAGATTTGCCCATCAGAAAACCCATATCGTTTTGCATAAGCAATGACCATGCTTTTTATATGATTTTCGGTATCTAAAGGCATATTTTGCATCATTTTTTCTATTTGCAGGATATGTTCAATTTTATGAAGAAACCATTTATCAATTTTGGTTAAAGCATAAATTTCATCCACAGATAAACCCTTTCTCAAGGCAACAGGAATCAATAAATATCGAATGTCTGTGGGTGAATTTAATTCATGTTCTAATGCATCTCTGCTTAATTCACTCCATTCTTTTTCAAGATCATTTCCAACCGCCCCTCTCATACCAATATCAAGCATACGGATGGATTTTTGATAGGCTTCTTCAAATGTTCTTCCTATCCCCATCACCTCCCCAACACTTTTCATTTGTGTTCCAATTCTACGAGAAACGCGTTGAAATTTTTCTAAATTCCATCGAGGCATTTTTAATGCGACATAATCCAGAGCAGGTTCAAAACAAGCTGTTGTAATATTTGTTACCTTGTTTTTCAATTCAAGTAGGGTATAACCTAAAGCTAGTTTCGCTGCAATGTATGCTAAAGGATAGCCTGTTGCTTTACTCGCTAAAGCAGAACTGCGAGACAAACGTGCATTGACTTCAATTGCAATATATTTTTTAGATGTTGGGTGGAGTGCATATTGAATATTACATTCTCCAATAATACCAATATGTCGAATTGCGCGAATTGATGCCGATCGAAGCATTTGATATTCTTCATTGGTGAGAGTTTGGCTTGGGGCAACTACTATCGATTCACCTGTATGAATACCGCAAGGATCAAAGTTTTCCATATTACATACTGTGATTGTATTATCTTCTTTGTCGCGCATAACTTCATATTCGATTTCTTTCCACCCACCTACATATTCTTCCACAAGTATTTGTGAAATTACTGATTGAGCAAGTGCTTTATCAACTAAGGCATCAAACTGTTCTTTATTGTGGGCAATTCCTGATCCTGCTCCACCTAATGTGTAGGCCACCCGAATCATTACTGGATATCCAATATCAAGGACTATTTTTTCTGCTTCTTCTTTATTCGTTGCAGTAGCGGACTTGCAGATCTCCACGTCGCATTCCATCATTATTTTACGGAATAATTCACGATCCTCTGTATTTTGTATTGATTCAATCGGTGTTCCTAAAACTCGAATTCCATATTTTTTTAAAATCCCTTTTTTATACAGTTCTACTCCTACATTTAAGGCTGTTTGACCTCCAAAAGATAATAAAATGCTATCAGGGTGTTCTTTTTTAATAATGTCTTCAACAAATTCTGCAGTGACTGGCAATAAATAGACTTGATCAGAGAGATTTGGATCAGTCTGAATAGTTGCAATATTTGGGTTGATTAATATTGTATAAATGCCTTCTTCTTTGAGGGCTTTTAATACTTGAGATCCTGAATAGTCAAATTCTCCTGCTTGACCAATACGAATTGCTCCAGATCCTAAAACTAAAGATTTTTTTATGGAGAGGTCTAATGGCATTAAATCTCCTCCTCAATAGATTGATTTTTATCTCGTGGATGTGTAAAAGCGCGAAAAGCGATGTTTTGAAGAAAATCGTCAAATAAATAGGTTGTATCTTCGGGACCAGGGTATGCTTCTGGGTGGAATTGGACCGCAAAGATCGGTTTTTCTGGATGATAAATTCCTTCATTAGTTCCATCATCAGCATTCGTAAAAAGGGGTTTAAATCCCGATTTAAGCAAGGTGGTGATTTTTAGTGCATAGCCATGATTTTGACTTGTAATAAATCCCTTTCCTGTACGTAAATCAATAACTGGTTTATTTCCGCCTCGATGTCCAAACTTCATTTTATAAGTATCTCCCCCGGCAGCTAACCCTATAATTTGATTTCCTAAACATATTCCCATGCATGGGATATTGTTATTTATGATGTTTTTAGCTACTTCAATCGTTTCAATGCACTTTTTAGGATCTCCAGGACCATTACTGATTAAGATTCCATCTGGATCATATTTCATTATTTCTTCATAAGAAGTATTGTAGGGAACGATTACTACATCTAAGTTTCGTTTATTTAATTCACGTAAAATGTTATTCTTTACTCCACAATCAATTACAATTACTGTTCCAATACTTCTTTCTTCGGCTATTCTTAACTCTTGAACTTTTTCTCTAGAAATTTCAGCGACCAAATGGCGTTGATTTGGATCTAGAGCATTTTTAACTTCTTGCAACAACTCTGTATCGGAGGGTATGAGTTCATCTTTGGCAAATACTTGAAGCAACCCTAACTGAACTCCTTCCTTCCTGAGGATTTTCGTTAATTCACGAGTATCTATGCGTTCAATTCCAGGAATATGGTGTTCTTTCAAAAACATATCTAAATTCTTTGTCGATTCATAATGAGAAGGATTTTTACATGCTTCATGGACGATAAACCCGGAGCACTTAATAGAATCACTTTCAAACCACTTTTCTATCCCCGTTTGATCCTTTTCCCATGGAGGAACGCCATAATTTCCAACAAGAGGGTAGGTTAGAGTATAAAGTTGCCCATGGTTACTTGGGTCTGTCAATGCACAATTGTAACCTGCTGCAGTGAAGGTTGTAAATACTAATTCACCAATTGCTTTAGTTGTGGCTCCAAAACCGATTCCATGAAAAATTTTTCCATTACTAAGAACTAAAACCGCTTTTTGTTCTTCAAGCAGTGTTTCTAAGGTAATCATTTGCTTACCAACTAGATTCATACAGCATTTTTAAATGGGATCACTTTCCCATTAACAATAAAACTTTTTTCTGATGTGATTCTTTCTTAATCTTGCTCTAATTTTTTGATTCTGCTGAAGAATCCTTGGGAATCTTTCTTCAAATCCATATTTATGGAATTTTATGCTTTTAATCCGCTTTTCATTCAATGAAAAACTGAAATGAATATTTTAACTTCGTTTTGGTTATCTTTTCTGATGTTTCCAGCAATTTGCAGTAACTTCAATTAAAAGTCAAATTTCGTTCTAAAATTAAATACATTTATTTTTTGTTTGCCAAATCTTAAAATTTATTTAGACGATAAGATCCATGTATAACTATCACATCGAGTGAGAGTATTCAAAATTTTTGAGGAAGAAAATGGCTGAAATTCAAAATGAAATGTTGCAATTAGGTGTTTATGCACTAGTTGTTAGGGGACAAGGTGATGATCTCTTAATGGGAACTAATGTGAATAATTATATCAAAGTAGAAGGATTAGAACACTTGTTACACTTCTTCATTTCAGACCTCGATAAATTTTTTTCCCACATTTATGATCATGATATTGCGGGTTATTTGAACTCCCTTGAAGAAAAATTTCATGTGGATTTATCCACTCTGCAAGAAAATATGGAGTTAAATATTCGAGGGATGGAAGATACTGATAGCGATGATGTTATGATTTATTATTTGGTGATTACAAAAACCTTAGAACAATTAAGACAAAAAATTTTTGAAACTCGTGGATGGAATTGGATCCAAGAATTTTATAAAGAGAAGGCAGGGAAAACTCCTACAAAAGAAATATTGAATGAAATTAATCGAATCGATTCCAAGGTTGATAAAAGTATTTCATTATTATATAATCTGATTTTTATTTATTATTTGGCTGAAATCTACTCTAAGAAAAAAATTCAAGTTTTGTGTAAGGATTTAATAAAAACTTCAATTATGCAGCTATCCTCAATCATTCAGAAATAAAAAAAAAATTTTAACTCTTTTATCCTTTTGCAATAATTACTATTACAATGCCGATCGCAATCAAAACTGCAAGCATTCCCCAAGATTTCGCCATACCTACTTTGCGTTCTCTTAAAAAACATGTTGCGCAATATAAATGGTGATGAGTTGTGTAGGAATGTTTTGAACATATTGGTTTTTGGCATTTGTGACATATCAGATTCGTCACTTTTTTGCAATTATAACATTTTACCGAATCCATATAGATTTCAATATTATACAACGAAAAAACTCATAAGAAATTTATCTTTTTTTCATTTTGTTGCTATTGTGGACTATTTTTCTAAAATAATATTTTGTTTTGATCATTGAAATATGGAAAATGAAACATTTTTTGCGGAAAATAAAAATCGTTTTTCTTTTAGAAGCTTTTGATCAGTTAATCGAGCTTTTTTAGAGCTAAAAGTATTCGAAAACAGTCTTCTGAGCAAATTGGTGGTTTGTAACCATAAATATATCATCATTTTTTAATTTTTTCAGTCAAATAAAAATAAAGCTTTAAAACAATCGACCATGATCCTACACTAACCACAAAAAATCTGTTGAAATGTTTGGTTTGAAAAATTAAAACCTTACTTTTGTGGATTTTATTGTGAACATTACCAAATTGTTTGAAATAACGATTTGAAATGGTGTAAATAAAAATGATCTTTGCAGTAACAGGTGTCTGGACCATTTGGTTGGTCCTCGTCGCAGCAATTGCCGCTTTTGTCGCGGCATTCTTGCTTAAAAAAAAAGTGGATACCGCAGATGCTGGAAACGAAGAAATGGTTAAGGTTCAAGGATATATTCGAGATGGAGCTGGAGCCTTTATCAAGCGCCAATATACTACCCTTGCAGTATTTGTATTAGGGTTGGCAATTGCACTTGGTATTCTTTACGGTGTATCTGGTTCACTTGATTTCCACTGGAGTTTAATGGTTCTTTCATATCTCCTGGGTTCCTTTGCTTCTGGATGGGCTGGATGGTTAGGAATGAAAGTTGGTGTCGATGCTAACGCTAAAACCGCTCAAGCAGCGACCAAAGGATTAACTCCTGCCTTTGATGTTTCCTTCTTTGGAGGAGCAGTTATGGGATTAATTTGTTCCGCTTCTGCATTAGGTGGAGTATTCATATTATATTTCTTTGCTGAAGATCCTTTGATTATTTTAGGATTTTCCTTCGGAGCTTCAACCATTGCTCTTTTTGCTAAAGCCGGTGGTGGTATCTTTACCAAAACCGCCGATGTTGCCGCCGATTTAGTCGGTAAAATCGAATATTCCTTACCGGAAGATGATCCCCGCAATCCTGCCGCCGTGGCAGATAATGTTGGGGACAACGTTGGAGATATCGCCGGAATGGGTGCAGATCTCTTTGATTCTTACGTTGCTTCTTTAATTGCCGCTATGTTATTAGCTTACTCCGTTTTCCGAAATATGGAAATTGTTGATGCTCAAGTGTTTACTACTTATCCAATTATTATTAGTGCCGCTGGATTATTTGCTTCTATCATTGGAATTATCATAATTTCAAAGATGCAAAAAGAAAGTCCTGGAAAAGCGCTTAATTCTGGTACATGGATTGCTACTGGTTTATTCATAGTAATTGCACTTATGTTTACCCTATTAACCTTCACAACTCCTGGAATTACTGATGAAATGAAAAATCGTTTATGGCTAAATTGGGGTTCTGCTTCAATTGGTGTTGTTGCTGGATTAGTTATTGGATTAACCACCGACTATTATACCGATGATTCCAAACATCCTACCCAAGCCGTAGCCGAATCTTCCCAACAAGGCCATGCCTTGAATATCTTAACCGGATTCTCTTACGGTTTATTGAGCGTCGCCCCTCCAACCCTTGGAATTGTCGTTGCTATGGCTATTTCCTTCACCTTAGATGGTGTTTGGGGAGTTGCCAGTGCTTCCGTTGGAATGCTTGCTATTGTTGGAACAATCGTGTCTAATGATGCTTATGGTCCAATTGTGGACAATGCTCGAGGTATTGCAGAACAAGGTGGCTTGGAAGAAGATGTTATCGCCCTCTGTGATAAATTAGATTCAGCCGGAAATACCGCAAAAGCAATTACCAAAGGATTTTCCATTGGCGCTGCTGCACTTACAGTACTCGCACTCCTTTACTCTTTCATGGTCGAAGCTGAAGAAGCTACCGTTGATATTGTAATGGAATTGAATTTGTTAGATGTTGATGTAATGATTGGAGCACTCCTTGGAGTTATGGTTCCATGTGTCTACTCCGCAGTCTTGATCTTTGCAGTGGATAAGAATGCCCAAGTTATGGTCAAAGAGATTCGAACCCAATTTGAAGAACATCCTGGTATTTTGGAAGGCACCGAAGCAGCCGATTTTGAACGATGTATCGATATTGCAACCAAAGGCTCCCTTAAAGCATTAATTGTGCCATCCTTATTATCTGTTGGAGCACCTATTGTTGTTGGAATTATTTTCGGAATTCGTTCCTTAGGAGCTTTCTTGGCAGGAACTATCCTCATCGGTTTCATCTTTGGATTACTTTTATCCAACGCAGGTGGAACATGGGACAATGCCAAGAAATACATTGAAGATGGTAACTTAGGTGGTAAAGGCACATTGGCTCACGCCGCTGCCGTGACCGGAGATACTGTCGGAGATCCGTTCAAGGATACCGCCGGACCGGCCATCAATACCTTAATTTGTGTAATGTCTTTAACAGCAAGTATATTCTTACCATTATTTGTTGCTGTTGGAGGCGGTGCCGGGTTAATTCAATTATAAAATTAACTCGAATATCTTAGTGGATTATCCACACTTTTTTTTTATTCTTTCAATTCTACTTTTTTATAATCAATACTGTGATAAACGATTTTTTAGTCCTCTTGAGAATATCCCAATTTTTATGTTTTTATAGAATAAAATATTGAAGTACATTATCTATATTTCTAAAAATCATAAAAATGAATTCCTATGACTACGATAAAAGTAACAGTCGAAAAAATTCATGGATATTGTAATTTACCAATGTTAATTGGTGATTATTTTCATGTTATTGATTCAAAGATTATTGTTCCCGATGGGAAACATATTTGCTTGTGGGCATTACAAAGTATGATGCCTGTATTTCCAATTTTAGCTATAAAAGATAAACTTGATGACAAACATTGGGTAAAAAAAACTCAACAGTTTTCTTGCCCTGATCCTGATGGATTAGTTCAATATCGGATTGAAGTAGAAGAAATTTAAAATTTGAAGGTGTTAAGATGATAAAAATTGATCTTAGTAAATGTACAGGTTGCCGACAATGTGAAACTACATGTGCTTTTTTACGCTCAGGAAAAAGCAGCAGAAATCTTAGCCGAATTAAAATTATGAGCTCATATTCCACTGGGATTGATGGACCAATCGTATGTCAACAATGCCAAGAACGATTCTGTATCAAATCCTGTGCATTCAATGCACTCACGGTTGGATCAATGGGTCAAATTATCATAAGTCCAACAATTTGCACTCGATGTGGGGCCTGCGAAAAAAGCTGTCCTATCGGTGCAATAGAAGTTTTTGAAAGAATTTATTATGTTTGTGATTTATGTGGTGGTAATCCACAATGTGTAGATGTTTGTACTGAACAAGCCATTCAATTTGCACCAAATTGTATCGAAACGGTAAGTTTATCAAATTTTAAAGAGAATTCAAAAGGAATGAATGTTTCTGAAAGACGTTTTCTATATATAGCCACCAAAGGAAATGAGATAAGAAAGAAATGGGGGGAAAAACATGCTTAAATTTGGATATGGTGGAAAGATTTTACGAATTAATTTGACTGAACGGAGATTTAAAATTGAAGAACTTGATAAAAAATGGATTCGAGATGTGATTGGTGGAAGAGCGGCTAATACCAAACGCTTGTTTGAAGAATTAGATCCTGATTGTGATCCTTTGTCACCCGAAAATCTATTGATATTTGGAGTTGGACCTTTAACGGGTTCAATTCTTCCATCCTCAAGTTATGTAATTGTAACTGCAAAATCTCCGATGACTGGGATTCTCGGTGATTCTGCAGCAGGAGGCCAGTTTGGAGCGGAAATGAAATTGACTGGTTTTGATCAAATCATAATAACCGGGAAGAGTTCTGCTCTTCTTTATCTTAATATTTCTAATAAGGGTGTTGAATTTATCGAGTGCCCTGAATTAAAACATCATACTATTGTGGATACTACCTATTCAATTAGAAAATCTCAAAAAGATTATTCAATTCAAGTTGCAGCCATTGGACCTGCTGGAGAAAATCAAGTCCTTTATTCAACAATTGTTTCTAGTGGAAATCGGGTGAATGGCCGAACAGGGATGGGTGCTGTGATGGGATCAAAAAATATTAAGGCTATTGCAGTAAAAGGCAGCGGTATTTTAGATTATGCTGATTCGCTTGCATTTTATGATGAAGTGAAATCAATGAAGAAGTTAATTCGAAATCATGGAGAGTATCAAAAAAGGTATAATCTGGGTACTACCATGCTGATGAGTGACTTGAATGGGGTAGGAATTTTACCAACAAAGCATTTTCAAGATGGGATTTGTGATTATCTGGATGAAATATCGGGAGAAAAACTAGCACAGAAATATAAAGTAAAAAATAAGGCTTGTTTTAATTGTAACTTACATTGCTCGCGATATTATGTGTGTAATGAATTTGAAGCAGAAGGTCCAGAATATGAAACGCTATGTAGCTTTACTTCAAAGATTGGAAATAATAATCTTGCATTTGCTTTAGAAATGAATACTTACCTAAATCAAATGGGTTTAGATTCTGTTTCCACTTCTGAAGTTATTGCTTGGATTATGGAATGTCAAGAAAAGAAATTAATTCTACCTAGTGACATTGATGATATAACTCTCGACTGGGGAGATATTGATAGCGTTCGTAATATTATCGAGCTTATCACTTTTCGGAAAGGAATTGGAGATAAACTTGCAATGGGAGCTTACAAATTCTCAAAACAATTTTCAGAAGAAGCGCAAAAATTAGTTTTACAAGTAAAAGGGTTGGATATCATCAACGGCGATCCACGGGGTATCAAAGCTTATGGACTTACTTATGCTATTGCATCACGTGGTGGGGATCATTTACGGGCAGAACCATTTTTTGAATTAACCAATCGTGAAGACGAATCTTTGAAACGATTTGGGACAATTGAAGCAGCTCATAGACTTTCAGAAGAAGGAAAAGCAGCATTGGTCTATTATTCTGAAAAAATCGCTCTTTTAACAGATTCTTTGACAATGTGTAAAAATATTGGGTTATGTATGGATGTGTTGACGTTTGAGACTACTTCAAAATTATTGAATTTTTGTACTGGAATTAAATATACTCCTCAACATCTTGAAGAAATTATGACTAAATCCGTAGATTTGCAACATACTCTTAATACTAAGTTTGGATTGAGTCGTAAGGATGACACCCTGCCTGAACGTTTTATTAAGGAAACTTTACCTCGAGGCCCGACCAAGAATTCTACAGTTGATATTGATCAAATGGTTGATAAATATTATTCTTTGCACCATTGGAAATAATTTTTTTTTCTTTGAGTTTTGATACAGATTCAAAAATGTAAATTCTTTTAGAAATACAAGTCTTTTGATTTCTAATTAATCAATGTTCATTATATTGAAAAACTTCCATTATTTGAATTGGATTTTTAAAAATTGTAAAAAAAAAGACAAAAAAAATCAAAAGAAATGAATTTTTTATTATGCTATTAATGTACCTAATTGAATTAAGCCTTCTCCACTGTTTATACCCACAAATAATCGAAGGAACATACTAGCGGTAAGGGACATCACACAAATTAAGGTATTAATTGCCGGTCCGGCGGTATCCTTGAACGGATCTCCGACAGTATCTCCGGTCACGGCAGCGGCGTGAGCCAATGTGCCTTTACCACCTAAGTTACCATCTTCAATGTATTTCTTGGCATTGTCCCATGTTCCACCTGCGTTGGATAAGAGTAATCCAAAGATGAATCCGATGAGGATAGTTCCTGCCAAGAAAGCTCCTAAAGCACGTACTCCGAATAAAACTCCTACAACAATTGGTGCAACAACTGATAATAATGAAGGAACAACCAATGCTTTTAGGGAACCTACAGTTGCAATATCGATACATTTTTCAAAATCGGCTGCTTCGGTACCTTCCAAAATACCTGGATGTTCTTCAAATTGGCGTCGAATTTCTTTGACCATAACTTGGGCATTCTTATCCACTGCAAAGATTAAAACGGCCGAATAGATACACGGAATCATAACTCCTAATAAAAGTCCAATCATAACATCAACAGAAAGAACATCGAGTCCTGTCACAAAATCAGTATCTACTAAAAGAAGTTTTGCCTCTTCCATGAAAGAATATAATAAGGCTAATACGGTTAAAGCAGCGGCCCCAATGGAAAATCCTTTGGTAACTGCTTTTGCGGTATTTCCCGCGGAATCCAATTTATCACACAAGGCAATAACATCTTCTTCAAGCCCACCTTGTTCGGCAATACCACGGGCATTGTCTACAATAGGACCATAAGCATCATTTGCAACGATCGTTCCTACAATTGCAAGCATACCTGTGGATGCGCTAGCAACACCAATAACTCCATCTAATGCATATGAAATTCCCATTACGACCACAATTCCAAGTGTTGGAGGTGCGACACTCATTAACCCATAGGAAAATCCGGTTAAGATATTCAAGGCATGGCCTTGTTGGGAAGATTCGGCTACGGCTTGGGTAGGATGTTTGGAATCATCGGTATAATAGTCGGTGGTTAATCCAATAATAATTCCTGCGATAACTCCAAAAGCTGCGGCTCCATAATTTAACCATAATTTATCTGACATATTTTCAAATCGTCCACTTCCACTTGTATCGATTCCGCTAGATGTGGTAAGGAGGAAAGTAAATAATGCTCCAATGCCTATGAATAATGCTGCTGCAAGATATGTGCCACTATTAAGTGCCTTTCCAGGGCTAGTTTTCTTCATTTTAGAGATTACATAAATGCCTACGATGGATGCAAATAGTCCTGCTGCGCTAATAACTAAAGGAAAAGATGCTAAAATATCTGCGTTAGCTAAATCAAAAAGACCTGTATAAGATACGCTATAACCTAACAACATCGCTCCAATTATGGAAGCCACATATGAATCAAAGAGATCTGCACCCATTCCGGCGATATCTCCAACGTTGTCCCCAACATTATCTGCCACGGCGGCAGGATTGCGGGGATCATCTTCCGGTAAGGAATATTCGATTTTACCGACTAAATCGGCGGCAACATCGGCGGTTTTGGTAAAGATACCACCACCGGCTTTAGCAAAAAGTGCAATGGTTGAAGCTCCGAAGGAAAATCCTAAAATTACTATCGGTTCTCCAATAATATAATAAAGTAACCAAACTCCACCTAATGCAGCAGAAGTGACAATAAGACCCATAACTGCCCCTCCAAAGAAGGAAACATCGAAGGCGGGAGTTAATCCTTTGGTCGCTGCTTGAGCAGTTTTGGCATTAGCATCAACACCAACTTTCATTCCTAACCACCCAGCCCAAGCTGAAGCAGAGGATCCTACAATGAACGATAATACCATTACCCACCACTTAACATTTGTACCTTCAGTTTCGATAGGATAAATATAGTATATAATTCCGACTACAATCGCTAATCCACCAACGAAAATTGCTAAGGTTTTATACTGACGCCTTACAAAAGCGTTAGCACCATCTCGAATATACCCTTGAACCTTAACCATTTCTTCATTACCTGGATCAGCTGTGCTAACTTTCTTTTTTAAAAGAAATGCTACTACAAGTGAAACGATAGCAGAAAGTAACACAAGCCATAAAGACCATACATTAACAAACATTTTTACAACCTTTTTCTACAAAATAAATCGAATTTTAATTGGCAATTCTATCACATTTTTTTAAAAAAATAGACTAAGTCGCCAACTATGTACTTGTTTATGTAGAATCTATAATAAGGCTTTTTTTTCCGAAAAAATTTGAAAATGAAGGGATTTTTAAAATGTTATTACAAAAAGTCATCTTTTTTTTAATCGCTACAATATATTTCTTAGTTTTTAAAAACCAATTAAATTGGATGATAATTGGCGAGAAAAGATCCATTTTTGTATATTATACATAGAAAACATTGATAAAATGTGGTAGTTCTTTAATTTGAACTTCAAAAAATACGCCAAAGTTCTTGGAAAGAACAAAAAATTCCAGAAAATTGGTTATTCCATTCCTAAAGACCATCATCTATCAATATTTTGAGTGTATCCTTTATAAAATTCAAAACTTGGAAAAAATAAATCAACATCTTTAAATATTTCAACTCTATGAAGTGTTTGGGGAGGATTTGTTTGAAACTACATGGATTTGAATTGTTCATATTTGCAACCCTTGGTGTTGTTATCGGATTTGTATTTATTCCTCAATTTGCCATTCTGTGCGGTATCATTTTATTTTATCTTATAATAGATGCCTTGGTCGATAAAATTCATCAAAATAGTTTGCAATTGAAGAAGAAGTCAATAATCCCTCGATACCATCCAGATTATAATTTTTTCAGCTAAGATATTTTATTTTTTCAATAAGCATTTTCGATGGGAGGTTTGTAGGATATGGGCGGTTCCGATAAAAATTCCTATGAATATTAAAGTTGGAAATCCTGTAATCCCTTTTCGTGGTTCAGGGGGTTCGATAATCGAGGTTGTATATAGTATGAGTCGTTCGGTATGAATTACTGGTTTTCGGGCGCCTGTATCTTCAATTGTTTGCTCTGACCACATTGCGGAATATTCCTTCAATAAATTTGCTCGATTATATTCCATTTCAACATTTACCTCTAATTCATATCGGCGAGTGATGGAAATGATTGAGTATTCATTTTTTGCGAATTCAACTTTCCAAGCAATTTGGGCTGTGTAATTCGTACCAGTAATAGACAACGTGTTAGTTTCGATAAATCGATTGTCGGAAAAATATTCTGCCCGTTCTTGTCCAAATTGGCTTTGTTCAAAAGTATCATTCTGGAGAAGATGATGTAAAACCGTAATATCTTTCGGCATCAAATATTTTAAATTATAAATGGAGGTACTTGATTTATCCACGGTTTTTTTGTAAGTCTGAGTTAAAGTCCAATTCTCCAGTTGATCCCCTAAACAATTCTCAATTGTGGATGAATTCGTAAATTCTGAAATCGAAAATACGACTTTTTCCGTCGAGTTTTGGATTTCTGTGAATAAAATTTTACGATACCCAGTTTCAAAGGTCTCGTAGGATGTTTCTAATCCATTTTCATAATAATAAATGATATAATCTCCCCCACCTGCAGAAAACTCTAAATCAGTTTCTAAAGGTGGAATTGAGTTTCCAATTTTAAAAGTGCTCAAGATTGAAAAATACACAAGTATTCCGAGAATGAATAGGTGTTTTTTATTATGAATCTTCTTAAAAACCATTTTTACGTGAAACCACCAAAACTTGATTTTATTTTATATTTTTTATATTAGATTGCCTGAAGATATTTCTTATTCTTCTTAAAATTAGCCCTATGGCTCATAGAACAAGATTCTTATTTATAATTATATTTTGCAAAAAGCCTTCATGAAGTTTCTAAAAGCTTTCGTATAGAAGAACTTAATAAAAAAAATTGCGATCTCAAATGGATCCTGAATCGAATTATTCGTCAGTGCAACCTTTTTCGTCAAGATAATCGCGAACAGAATAGGATGCAGTAACAGCTTGTCCACAAGCAGTAATTACTTGCTTTTCCCGAATATCTGTGACATCTCCCGCTGCAAATAATCCTGAAATATTGGTCTGGGCGTATTTATCTACAATAATCTCACCCCGATCATTAAGTTTTGCACCTAACTCTTTTGCAAGATCGCTTTGAGGAATTGCTCCAATTTCAATAAAAACCGCATCGGTTGGAAAAATGGTTCCGTCTTGAAATTCAACCGATTCCACTTTATCGGTACCATTTATTTTAGTGATGATCGTATTATTAATTATCTCAATTTTTTCATCTGCATGACATCGAGCAGTATTGATGGGTTCTGATCTGATTTTATCCCTTCGATACACAATATTCACCTTTCGTCCAAATCTAGACAGAAAGAGGGCTTCTACCGCTGCACTATCCGAGCCTCCAACGACGATAATATCCTTGTCACGGAAAAATGGACCATCACAAGTTCCACAATAGGATACTCCCCTTCCATGAAATTCATCTTCTCCCGGGACATTCATCTTTCGATGTTTTGTGCCTGTAGCAATTATCACTGAGCAAGCGTGATATTGTTCTCCCCCTGACACCGTCACTGTAAATTCATCAATATTATCTTTTTCAATTTTAGATACTGTTTCGTAGACAAAGGGGATTTTGAAGTGTTCGTAATGCTTTTGAAATGATTCCATAAGATCATAACCCGAAGTTTCGGGAAATCCGGGGTAATTTTCAAGTAGATATGTCCGTGCGATTGCTCCTCCATATTCTTGACCAATCATTATAGTTTTCAAATCAAATCGATGACAGTAAATCGCGGCCGATACTGCGGCAGGACCACCTCCAACAATCAAAACTTGGAAGCAATTATCTTTACTTAAGTCACATGTTAGGGTCATGTTTCGTTTCCTCTGGGTTACTAAAGATCTCCATTCTTTTAAAGGTTGTGCATTAATTAATCACATATATTACAAATTTTCTTCTAAAAAATTTGGAGTTGTTATATTTGATATAGTGGTTTTCCTTCTTAAAGATTCAAATTAACTTATTATTCATTGTGGC
This sequence comes from Candidatus Lokiarchaeum ossiferum, assembly GCA_025839675.1. GTDB lineage: Archaea > Asgardarchaeota > Lokiarchaeia > Sigyniarchaeales > Promethearchaeaceae > Lokiarchaeum > Lokiarchaeum ossiferum. The sequence continues at coordinate 915,061 of CP104013.1, read as the reverse complement.
ATTAATCCAAGTATAATGTCCTTGAGTGATAAAATTCGCCGTCTTAAAACCGAAAAAGGGGTCACCATACTGGCTCACTATTATCAACCTTTGGAAGTTCAAAAAATAGCCGATGTTATGGGCGATTCTTTGGGTCTAGCCAAAGTTGCGAAAAATGAGATTAATACTCCCTATATCCTGTTTGCTGCTGTTAAGTTCATGGCAGAAACAGCCTCAATTCTTAATCAAGATAAAGTCGTTCTTTCTCCGGAGTTAAGGGCAGGTTGTCCTCTTTCTAACTTTATTAATCCTTCTGTAATTTTAGAGTATAAAAGCCAATATCCTAAAGCACCATTAATCGTTTATGTCAATACTACGGCCCAAACTAAGGCTGCTGCGGATGTATGTTGCACCTCATCCAATGCATTGACCATTGTTAAAAATGTGGCCAAAGATTGGAAAACCGACAATATCTTATTTGGACCAGATAAAAACCTCGCTGCATGGGTGAAGCAAGAATCAGGATTGAATGTCATTCCCGTTCCTCCCAATGGGAATTGTTTGGTTCATAATCAATTTTCTATTGATCATGTTCATGAAGCCCGAGCCGCTCATCCAGGGGCTCATTTACTTTGCCATCCTGAATCTCCCATTGAAGTCCTAAGACAAGCCGATTATGTTGGTTCGACTTCTGGAATGATTCAGTATGTGGAAACTCATGATATTCCTGCAGGATTCATTTTGGGGACTGAAATTGGTCTTAGTGATCATCTACAAGATAAATATCCTTCTAAAAAACTATTTCCTCTTTCATCGGATGCTGTTTGCCGAAATATGAAGAAAATCACTCTTGAGAAAATCCTTCTCGTTTTAGAATCTATCGGGACCCCCCAAGAATCTCAATTTGAAGTGCGAGTTCCAGCAGAAATCGCCGAAAAAGCGGTTAAAAGTATTGATACCATGATGCGCTATAGCTAACAATCCTATACAATATCTTGTTTTCTAGGTTTTTCTCCTTTTTTCTATTCATTCATTCTTTCAAATTTTCCTTTCAAGTCTTTTGAGAGCCCTAAAAAATTTAAGGTAGCAATTCATATTTTAACTGATCAATGGTGCCCCTAAGTCAGTCCTATGAATATTTATTGGTGTTTCATAATGAAAATTTCCATGTGATTTTTCTTCAATCCGCCCCAAATCTTGAATTTGATGCAAATCTTGTCGAAGAAATCCGCCAAACCATTGCTCGAAAGCAAATTATCATTCCCCAAAAAGAAGGACAAATTGGGCATGCCCAAATTTCAAATAAATATTTGATCATGCGGGCTGGGAAGTACTCTTTAGAAGTTTTAGTTATTGGAGTGAGTCCTACGCGCCCTGTGATGGATGCTCTTAAAAACTTTGGTGTACGGTTTGAAGCTAGATGGGGTCATGAGTTGGAAACTTTGTATTCCGATTTTAAAGGGGACATTTCCATATTTTTGCATGACTCTGATACACGACCAAATGTGCAAGTGTTGTTTCAAGATATTTTTCAATGATTTCCATCAATAAAAGATTTCCCTTAAATAATCGAACTCTTTAATGGGGAACCTTTTTTAATTTCACAGACTACATTTTTTATGCTTTCAAATGAGTCTTTTGCAAATTAAATTTTCCAAACGATTTAATCCGTTTGACTTACAGTGTATTTTTTGTTGCTGTGATTCAAAGTATTATCTTAGGAACAATTATTTTAAAGAAAAAACGGATAAATCATCCTTTTGATGTGAATCCTCCAATTTTTAAATTCAAAATATCTCATTTGATATAGGGCTTCTCTTGAATTTTTCTCTTCCCTTTTTCAATTAAATACCAAAAATCGGTAATCTGAAACCTCCATTTTGAGCAAAAAAATATAAATTTAATCAAAAATGTACCAGTTTTGAAAAATGGTTGGAGTAAAAATTTTCATCCCGAAACAAATTAATCATACTCGCACTGAATTTAAGGCTAAAACTAAAAAGGAAAAAGTAAAAGGGATAAGGGACAAAAAAGAGGGACAAAGTTGGGGCGATTCACTTGGTCCTGCTTATTCATTTTTAAGATTTTACATCACGAAAGGGATCTATCGCATGTTTCTCTATACTCCCTTGCACTTTTTTAATAGCATAGGTCATTTTATTGGTCATTTTATCTTAGGTACTTCAAGAAAAGTAAAAAGAAGAACAAAAGCGGGTCTTCGAGCACTTCATCCAAATTATTCTGAAAAATCAATCCGAAAATTATGTGATGCAAGTTCCAAATATATGGGTTCCTTAATGATGGATATTTTCTTCAATTTTCCCTTAATCGTTCACAGGAATGGAAGAAAAAATATATCCTTAAAACATTTTGAGCGTTTTGAAGCTGCGATTGCTCAAGGAAAAGGGGTTATTATTACTACCCCGCATGTGGGTCAATTTTTTCATGCAAATTTCGGATTAGTTTGCCATCCTAATCATTATAAAGTGTCAACTATCGGGAGCATCAAGAATATTCCCATGTATGAATACAACAATCGAGAACGGTACGATAATTTCTATATTTATGGGAGCACATCTTTTTCCTTCCTTGCTCCCCATTTAACCCGAGATTTGAAAAATAATCATTCCATTGTTGTTTACCATGATTATGCCTCTTCTTCCCAGCTTCGAACCCCTTGTCTCCATGGTAAGCTACCTTATCTAATTCACACTCCTCAAAGTTTTATTTCTCTTCATAAAAAAACAGGGGCTGTCATTTTACCTGCTATATGTCATCCAAATGGGCCTATTGGTCGCACGACTCTTGAGTTTTTAGATAATACTGCAATAATGCAAGCTTCTAATGACTATATGGATAAACCCGATAAAGAATTTCATGGTCATGTTTCCACCGAAATCAATAAGGTTGTTTATAATCAAGTGCGGCGATACACTCACATTTGGGAAGAAATCATGAAATTTACCGAACGCCGAGTGGCAGACAAAATTAATTTCCCTCCAAATCATACCATGAAACAATTTCTCGAAGATGTTTTGCAAAAAATGCATTCTATTCTGGATAAAAGTTTTGAACCCGATCGAAAAGATGCTCAATTGCATGCTGTGATTGATGAAATTGCCCCAAAAATAGTGGTGAGCCTTCAAAATCCTGATCGGATTCTCCGACCTCATAAAACCTTTATTGATCTTTCTCTTATGGATGGTGTTTCTGAATTATTGAAATTATGTTCCGCTTCCCGAAAAGAATTAGTCGCTAAAGAAGAGAGGGTTGCGGGGAGTTTATTTTTAACTTTATCTGAAAAGTTGAGCAAATTTATTCTCAATTAACTTTTTTTCATTCCCTTTTTAGCAAAGAACTCATTGCTAAACTTTACCAATTTTTTTGTTTCTAATGGTAGATTCAGTCGACTTTCTCAAGTTTATTTATTAATGTCAATATAATGTACACATCCTTACTAAATGAAATTTGAATATGTATCCCAAAAGTCGCTTATCGTCATTAAATAGAAGAAAAAGATAGTTCCGAGAGTGCGCTTCGAACGCACGTATTCCTATGAAACTGGATCTTAAGTCCAGCGCCGATAGTCTTAGGTCTGACCCATAATCTAATATAGGAATTTACCAGTACACCAAAATTGACCAGGCTTGGCTATCTCGGATGTGTTGAACCATTGCATCCTCGACTCCACCAACACAAAGTGAAGAAGATTATGATCAGTAGTGAGAGAAACCATAAAAAACTTTCGGATAAGAAGTAAAGTTTTTAACCGAACCTCTAAAGTGGTGCAAACTGTGAAGAGTCGAACCGAAAATATACGATATTTTTGTCGAGGAAGAAATAATATATAGGAAACAAGGGTCGAGATTTTGGAAGATAGGTTATTTTATTTTAGAAATAATTAAAGAGAAAAAGTTGAGTTTTTTTATTTTGGATTTAAACTCTTGGATTTTTCCTAAAGAAGGATATAACAACAAAATAAATTGAAGAAATTTAAAATTTGAAGCAATACTTAAAATGACAAGGGTAAAATAAATTGAACCAATTTGATAGCAATAATATAGAAGAACCATATAATCAAGCTGCGAATTTCTTGATTATCATTACCACATTTCTCACAACCGCCGTGTATCTCTTGATACTCTTTATTTTAAATTGGACCTTTTCCCAAGAACCACCTCAAGAAAACAGAAATGAAGTGTGGGTCTATGCAAATATGAATTTACTTGTATATATTTCAATTGGCCTTAGTATAGGAATTCTGCTGTTAAGCCACGGTTATTTATTTAAAAAATTTCACCAAAAATACAGGAAGGAGGATCCTTACCGAAATCATTTCACTTATCTCCTCATTTTGTTCCTGAATTTAGGAATCAATAGTTTTGGATTGGCATTAAATGTGTTTTCCTTAACTAAAGATAATAAATTGAATTGGCCATATTTGATTGGTTTCATTGGAGTAGGATGGTGCAATTTAATATATATTTATCAAAAACATACTCCTGCTATTTATCGGAAATTTTCTTTCAAATCTCCATCGAATCAAGAATTTTCAAAACAAGTTGAGTAAAGATAGAAAATTCGCAGATCGATGATTGGGTTTTTATTTCACTTTAAAGGGGGATAGATTTCACAGTCAATTGTGTGGCACGGAATTTAATTAGTCATTTCAACATATTTTTTTCATATTTATGTTTAATCAAAAATTAGGCATGTATCACTTAATTCTCACGTTTTATAGGGTTTTTTTTAACTTCACAATTAAAATTTAAGCTAAATTTTTAAATAGACTCCCTATCAACTAAATCTAAGGTGGACAAAAATGAGGTCGATAAATAAAAATGGTTGATTATAAATTCTCAATTCTGAAGGATGCCCCCCATCAAGAAATTCTATTAGGAAATGATGCTTTTGTTCGGGGAATGATTGAAGCGGGTGTTAAAGTGGCAACAGCATATCCTGGATCTCCTACAAGTGAAATGGGGGTTCGATTATCACAAATACAAGATGAAAGTGATATTTATTTTGAATTTTCGACAAATGAGAAAGTCGCTTTAGAAATAGCTGCAACGGCTTCAATTGGCGGAGCCCCATCGTGCATGTTCATGAAAAGTGTGGGATTGAATGTTGCATCCGATTCTTTTGTTCAATTAAGTAAATATACTTTACCGGGAGGATTGGTGATAATTTTAGGGGATGATCCAGGTCCCCATTCATCTCAAAATGAACAAGACAATCGTCACTATGCAAAGTTGGGAAAAATTCCTATGTTGGAACCCTCTAATGCGCAAGAAGCAAAAGATTTCTTCTGTTTTGCCATGAAATATTCTCAAGAATGGAGAATGCCTGTTGTAATCCGTTCTACGACTCGAATTTGTCATCAGACTGGTGTAGTAAAGTTTGGACCCAAACATGTAAGTGAAATCCCAAGAAAATTTGATCCAAATCTTGAAGGTGGCTATATTCCATTGCCTGCTACTTTAGCTCCTCTAAGAAGAAAAGCATTAGAAAATTTAGAAAAATGGAAAACTTTGGCAAACTCTGGAGAACTTTTAACTGAAGAAATCTATGGGGATGAATCTCCTCAAATTGGAATTATTACCAGTGGTCATGCTTATGCTGCTCTTAAAAGCGCTCTTCGACTGTTAGGTGTAAGTGTTGCAATTCTAAAAATTGGGATTGTTTACCCTTTGCCGATTGAAAAAATACTTGCCTTCATAAAAAAGTATAAAAAAATCAAGATACTTGAAGAATTAGATCCAATTTTCGAATCGGCTATAAAAATTGCTCTTTTTGACAATCAAATATCCAATGTGGAAATTATTGGCAAAATGAAAGAAAAGAATTTTATAGATCTAATGATTTCAGAATATTCCCCCAGTCGTTTGGTTCAAATGCTGGCCGATATTCTAGGCATAGATAATCCTTCCCAAATATATACGCCAACTTTGGATGTTCCTAAAAGACCTCCTCAGCTATGCCCAGGGTGCGGACATCGAACATCATTTCATGTCGCGACTAAAATAATGAAAAAACTGAAGGGATATTCTATGGCTGATATTGGATGCTATACTTTAGGTTATCTCCCCCCCTATGAACAAGGAAAAGTACTTTATAGTATGGGCTCTGGAGTGCCCTCTGCATCTGGGATGTCTTTAGCACTTAAAGATGTTCCAATTATGTCGTTCCTCGGTGATTCAACCTTCTTCCACGCAGGTATGCCTGGGATTGTGAATACAATATTCAATAAGCACATGCAAGTGTTGATGATCATGGATAATGGAATTACTGCGATGACTGGGCATCAACCAAATCCAAACACTGGGAAAAAGTCACGGGGAGCGAAGTTATCTCATAAATATGCTGATGCAAAAACCATTAGTATGGATGATACTTTATCTGCATGGGGGGTGAAATTTATTAAGCGAGTGCCGGCTTATAATGAGGAGTTGCTTGAAAATGCCCTTGTTGATGCTTTTAATTTTGCTAAAACTGAAAAGACTCTTGCGGTGGTTATTCAAGAAGAACCTTGTGCCTTAATGAGGAGCACGGCCGAGAGAAAAGCGGGGACTTTAGCAAATCCATACTATATCGATCATGATATTTGTAGAAATATAAAGAAATGCTTGCTTGAATTTGCCTGTCCAGCTATAGAAGAAATTAATGGTCAAGCAGAAATAAATACTTCATTATGCATTGGATGTGGGTGCTGTGTTCAAACTTGTCCGATGAAAGAGAAACCGATAAAACAAATGGAGGATTTTACTCGAATTTAAGGTGAGAGATATGAATAAACAATTAAAAGTACACATTACTGGTATGGGGGGTCAAGGCATTGGGGCGACCTCACGAATAATTGCACGGGCTGCTCAATTAGCTGGACTCACCGTGATGACAATGGAAACTCATGGCTTAGCTCAACGAGGGGGGGTTGTTGTGTCTGATTTAGCAATTGGTTTTGATCCTACAGAATCACCCATTTGTTCCGATGGGGAAGCAGACGTACTTATTGCTTTGGAAGCATTGGAATCCGTAAGATCCCTACCACGGTTAAAGAAGGATGGAGTTGTCGTTGTCAATTCGACTATTTTTCAACCTTTAACTGTGAGGATATCAAATGGAAAAGTCAAATCTCCTTCCATCTCAGAATTAACTCAAGAGTTGAAAAATTGGACAAAAAATGTTGTTCTTGTAGATGCCTTTAAAGATAGTACTGAATTGGGATTAAGTCAATCAATGAATGTCATTTTATTAGGTGCTCTCGCAAGAAATTCCAACATGCCATTTTCTGAAGATCATCTTAAGGAATCTATCAAATTGAATATTCCCTCAAAATATCATGAAGTCAATTTGAAAGCCTTTGAGAAAGGGATGAAATATCAAACAATGTAGTCATCCTTCCAAAGTGGAAATATAAATTCTCATGCTGTAAAAAGCAAAAGTAAAAAAAAGTAGTAAAACTTCCTTAATGCAATTTATCTTTTTTGTTTTTTCTGTATATCTTAAAAAGAATGAATAGACTAGATAAACCAAGGATTTGGGATTTAAATCCGGGAATATTCGAGAAACTTGAAGATTCATTCCCCTCTGATTTACTACTGGTCGAATTTGTTGGTTCTTCTGTCGTTTCAGTAGTAGTTGTTGTTGATGTAGAAGTTGTTTCAGTTACATTTGTTGAGAGAACGAATACTGAAATGGTGATTATTAGAATGTTGCCACTGTAATCTTCGATTGAGATGTTAATATCAAATGATCCAACATTCCAAGTTGAACTATTGCGAATAAAACCAGTTTCATTTATTGAAATATGGCTTGAATCATTGGTACTTATGCTCGCAATACCCCCAGAATCACTGAAATTTAAATTAATATTAATTGGAGTTCCTACAAAGATTGTAATATTGTTTATTGGATCATTCCACTCTGGAGGGGTGGAATCTTCTTCTAACTGTTCAAATATCTCAACCGTTGTGTTTGCAGTGAAGGATCTCAGCTCTTTGGTCAAGAAAGTCATTTTAAATGTATAATTTCCAGGATTTTCAAACCACTGAGAAATATTATATTGAATAAATCCAGCATTTACATAGCTTCCCATATCGAGGACCGAATGAGTATCAATATAAGAGAATTCATATCTCCAGGGAGTATAGTTCGAAAAATGAGGTGTGTACTCTAAAATCTGAATTTGTCCTAAGTTAAACTGAATGTTTGAATTATGAGTTATTTCAAAGTAAGTGGAATATTCTTCTGCTAAAACTTCGTAATAGAAATAGTATGAAAATACCTGATCTTCCCCTGTATCAAAAATTAATATAAGTTCATAATTATCAGGAGTGTCAAAAATATTTCCAATATCTAACACAAACGGCACCCCATCATAATAATCACCGCTGTAAATTAATTGATGCTGTGGGTCATTTCCTTCAACCATTTGTCCTGCAAAAAGTTCCCAACCTTGAGCAGAATATCCTGCAAAATATGGAATCCATTCCATTTGAGAAGGTTGATTTATGAGAATTTGATTTTCAACTTCATGTGGATTGGTATAAAAATACTGTCCAGAAGGACGTTCTTGCACATCTACGGAGATCGAAGAGTTGAACAAGTGATTTGTAGTATAAAAACACAAATTAATGTAATAAAATCCATCAATCGTAAAGTTAGGTGCGATATTTTGACTTATTAATGTTGCATTTGAGAAGGTTCCATTTAATATTCGACTTCCATTTAATTGGTGGTGGATTTCCCATCTTAGGGGGGTTTCTCCTGCGAAATAAGGTGTAAAATTTAATAAATATTCATTCCCAATCCGAAAGGAAATTTCGAAAGGATGGTCTATCCAAAAATATTGCGGATTAAGGATTGTTCCAACCATTTCTGAAGGTGATGGCTGTTCAATTGATGTATTATTACGGGATCTTTGTTCTTTAATAGGTCCAAAATTTATGGAATATATTACTATAAATAGAATTATCAAAGGTACTAGTTTTTTCAACGTTTTACGTGTCATATATAAAATATGATAATCATGCACTATAAAAAAAATTTAGTAATCATTTCGGAAATGACAATCACTCTCAATTTTAGCAGTTTATCTCTAACTAAGATATTTTTAGATATACATATACCGAAAATCTTAAAAGTTGGAAGATTAATTCTAAAGATTTCTTAATTTTTCTTCAAAATTGGATCAATTTAGATCAAAAAAAAACAATATTATGTGAAGGGAATTGCATTTTATGATGTTAAAGTAGATTCAAAAGCTCCTATTCAACTTGAATGATTTTTAAGAAATTGGAAAAAATGGATCGAGATTATTTTCAGTAAAACAAATCTATACACGGGATAGATCTTGATATAGTTTTGGAATCAATTTTTTATATTTGTTGTTTTCAATGTTTCCTAAAATATTCGCTGCAATTTTATTCAAAATGCCTCTATATTTTGCCACACTTTCATCTCGACGTAATAATAAGGCAACAACATAGTTTTCTACTTCGACATATTTTTCCCCCAAGCCGGAAAAGAACGAAACAACTTTATTATTTTTTAATGTCAGGGAACTGAAACCCGGTGTTAAAGATGAATATCTGTGTGCCGAATAAACTTGAGTTAAAAGATTGTTGGTAACCTTTAAGTTTTCAGGGTAGCTTGCGATTAAAACTGGTCCTATTTCATTATCCCAGCGTAATACTAAAATTCCTTGAGGCATTTTTTTTTTTACTCCACTTAGTATATTGCGATTCAATAATTCTATAATGATAACTCAGCTCTACTAACTTTTAAGATTTTGTAAATAATTGGTTCAAATATCATGAAAAACTTGATATGATCATGATAAAGAGTTAAATTGGAAAAAGATTGATTCTCGAAAAAAAAGTTTACAAAAAAACTCAAATTAATAAAAAAAAAATTCCCTAATTAGCAAGTTTATGTTTAAGAGTAATCTTTTCACCCACCTTTTCAAAAAGATCCACTTTCATAAACTTCTCAATATATTTTTGCACCGTAATACTTGGAACACCTAAGGCATTCTTTAATAAACCCGGATCCATTGCACCAACATCTCTTACTAATAAATAAGTCCGGAATAGAGGTTCTTCTTCGAATAATTGCATTAATCCTTCCATATTTTTTGCAATTCCTTCATTTTTCTTCTTAAATGCGATTAAATCAGCGTTTGTTTTATCTTGATTTTCAGATTTTTCCAACATTTCTTGGTATTTTGTTGAGATTTCATTGTTTTTTGCCATTAATTCGTCTAAATGGGCTTTGATTTCGATCACACGTTTATCTGCGCTTTGGCTGTTTTGGGTGAGTTCCTGAATTTTAAGATTTTTATCTAATAATTGAGATTCAAGCTCATTAATTTTTCGAGTAAATTCTGATTTTGCGGTAAATAACTCGTTTTTTAATTCCGCTTCGATTTTACTCTTAAAATCTGCAGATACGATATCTTTTTCTCGAAGATTATCTTTAATTGAATTAATTTCTTTCTGTAAAGCTTCGTTAGTTGATTTTTCTTGGACAATCGAAGTATTCGCTTCCTGAAGCTCTCGACTCAAAATAGTGATCTTAACATCTTTTTGAGCTAAATCACTTTTCAATGATGCTAATTGCTCATACGTGTCTTGAACTGATCCTTGAGCTTTATCAACTTGTACACTATATTGTTCTTGCATTTTCTTGGTGCGTTCTTCGAATTCTGCTTCCATTTTAGAAATTCGGCTTTGATACTGATCTTCAGTATCCATGAATTGTTTCAATCTCGCTTGTACCCGTTGGGCAAATTCCATTTCCATTTTTTCTAAATTTTGGTTTGTAGCCTCGTTGGCCATTTGGAGTTCATCAATTTCTTTTTGCTTCATATTGATAAGTCCATTTTGTTCAATTAATTTCGCTTTTAATTCTCCAACTTGTGCGATGTACGTATCAAGATTGCGCGATAATGGTTCTATCTGGACTTTGGTTGTTTTTAATTCAGCATCCTTTTCAGCAATAGTTCCATAAGCCATTTGTAATTGTTGATCTTTATGATTATTTTCAGCCCTCATCTCTCCAACCATTCGTTTTAATTCTTCGATATCTGCAGGCAAATCATACATATTATTTATTCGTCCTTGCAATTCTTGAATCAATTTCTGTTGTTCCGCCATCTCTGTTTTTTGCTTAATAATTAACTGTTTAAGGCGATCTATTTGAGCTTGTTTTTGAGCTACTGCCATTTCTTCTTGTCCAATAGAAGAAATAATGTTTTCTAAATCTTTATCTCCCATTTTTAGTCACTAAATCCATGCTAATATGTAATGAAGCAATTTTTTTTATAATATATTCTTGATTTTCTTTCTAATTAATTAATTGTTTTTTAAAAGTAAAAAAGCATTCCCATTAGACTTTTGAGGGATAATTAAATTAACATGTTAAAAATATATATGGTCTGAAACCAAATATTACTTATTAAAATAATTAAATTAGCGATTCAAGAAAAAAAATGACTCAGCAAACATCGGCTACAACGGAAGAAATAAATTGGAAAAGTGTTGTCCAGCAAATTTTTGATATGATAGGGACCAATACTGCCATTATAAATAAATACGGTATTATTTTAGCTTCAAAAATTCAAAAATTTCAAAAAGGGAAATTAATTTCTCCTCGATTATGGGATCTAATTCTCCAAAGGGATAAAGTTGGTGATGAACTAGGGGTGAAAAGCATTAGTAGCTTAGTTTTAGAATCGGAAGATGCCAATATCATAATAACATTCGCAAAGCACGTTTATTTAATGAGTTATGTATCAAAAGATGTAGATTTAGCTCAATATATGCCCAGTATAACACGGATTAGTTCCACATTGGATAGATCTACAAATAATCCTATATCATTTAAAATAGAGAATTTGGATTTGCATGAAGAATTCTTAGAATTAACCCATGAAAACCAAGATCAAATCAATGAAGATCGCTTTCCTATTTTCAAACATTTAATCAAAAATCTCGCAAAAAAATAATCGCTCTGAAACTATTAAGGGGATAAAATCATTTATATTAACTATATATTAATTGTTACTAGGAAGAAACAGTATACCGAGTGAGGCATCAAATTCATGCTACGACAAGTTTACATAACAAAAGATAGTGAAATTATTTACAAACGAGATTTTGGAAAAGGGTTAGATGATGAGGGATTCAATCAAGCCTATAAACAAATATCTTCTGAAGCTTTTAAGATTGCAACCGAAAACACTCAATTTCATGATTTCTTTAAATATCGTATTAATTATTTATCCGTTCCAGAACAAAACGTAATTTTCTTCTTCGTTTCTGATTTATCTGATAAATTTGCAAACGTGAAAAAAGAATTATCCCGGTGCAGAAAAGAATTTATGGATATGTTTGGATCAATTATGGATGAAAAACTCGATGAAGATACTTTTGAGATTTTTGATCCCACAATTGAATTAATTCATAAGAATCTTCGGCCGAAAATTTCTTTAGTGGGTTTTTCAGGAGTTGGGAAAACTACCATCACTCGTTTGATCACTGCTGAAGATATTCCTGTTGAACATGTACCTACGATTACAGGAGATATTGGAACAATAAAAATTGGAAAACTGCATTTCCATTTATGGGATTTTGCAGGACAGGAACAATTTAGTTTCTTGTGGAATAATTTCATTAAAGGTTCCGATGCAGTGTTATTGATCACTGATTCTTCACTGGAAAATTGTGAAAAGAGTAAATATTTTGTTGAATTAATTAAAAAAGAAGCTCCTTATGCTCATGCAGCTGCAATTGGAAACAAACAAGATTTGCCAGATGCACTTCCCATTGCAGATATTGAAAGACACTTGAATATCAAAGCTTATTCTATGATTGCTACAGATCCGGATAATCGCGATAAAATGATTACAATTATTGCTGACATTTTAGAAATGTCTGGGGAAGTTTCACCATTATTAAAACCTCTATTAGAGCGCGATAGAAAATTAAAAGAAGCTGAACAAGCTCTTGAAGGGGGAGACTTTCTTGCTGCTGTAAAATTATTTGAAACGCTTGCTGATTTGAGCTTGGAATTAGGGGACGATCGAGTAAGTCAAGATTTTAATGAAAAATCTCAGAAAATACGCTCCATACTAAAGCAAATGGCACCTGCAAGCCAAGATTCTTCATCTACACCAATTCAAAACGCTCCGAAGCCATCTGTACAAGTTCCTCCAGCACCTTCCGTGCAGGTTCCTCCCGCAGCACCCGTTCAGGTGCCTCCGAAACCTTCTGTACAAGTTCCTCCAGCACCTTCCGTGCAGGTTCCTCCCGCAGCACCCGTTCAGGTGCCTCCGAAACCTTCTGTACAAGTTCCTCCAGCACCTTCCGTGCAGGTTCCTCCCGCAGCACCCGTTCAGGTGCCTCCGAAGCCATCTGTACAAGTTCCTCCAGCACCTTCCGTGCAGGTTCCTCCCGCAGCACCCGTTCAGGTGCCTCCGAAGCCATCTGTACAAGTTCCTCCAGCATCTTCCGTGCAAGTCCCTCCCGCACCACCCGTTCAGGTGCCTCCGAAGCCTTCTGTACAAGTTCCTCCAGCACCAAAATCAACCGTTCTTCCTGATGGTGCATCTCAGCCCCCTCAACAACTGGACCAATTGGGGATGTTATTAAACAAATTACAAGCAAAAAAAGAAACCCCCAAATCTCCAGAAAATCCGCTTTCAAAAGCTACTTTGGGTATAAGTCCGAGTATATTATCTCCCATAAACGAACCATCTTCTTCAAATGCATCTGTTTCTGCTGTTATTCCGCCCCCGATTCCACATCTCGACCAAAGTTCTAATAAACACGATGTTTCACCTCCGGTTAAAGCTGAGTCAATTTCAACGGAAACTAAATCTTCTGTACAAATGGTAACTGAATTAAAAATTAAATTAGCGAATGTAAACAACAAAATGTTAGATCTTGAGATGGAAAACATTACTGGAGATCTTTCAGATGAAGATTATGAACAGAAGGTTGGAAGATTAGAATTACTAAAACAAAAAATCGAAAAACAAATTTTGGAAATTCAAAATCTGTAATTTTTTCTCATTTCTACTTTAAAATCGTTCGTCAAAAATTATATTTTAATAAACTCTCCTACTATGCATGCTAATGAATTTTCCATTAAAAATGTTATATATAATAAGGAGATAAAAAATTAGATATTGAAGAAATCATCGTCTTCTTCCTCTACATCAATAAAGATATCGCTAAACTCAATTTTATTAATAATATTTTTTAAATCAACATCATTTTCTTTGTATTGATTCGTTGGAATATGAACTATAATTTTCATATCTTCTAACTCTTTGAAACCTACAAATTCTATAGAATTCACGTCAATCTCATCTTCATTTTCTTCGGTTTCCCCATATTCTTCCTGAAGGTTCCCCATTTTCTTTTCTAAATTCATTTTATTATAAAGAAAGCTTTCAAGTAGATCATCGTAAATCATCACTGGGATGAAAGCTTTTCTTGTTGTTTTTTGTGTTTCTTCACTTAAAACATCAAACTCCCAAATATCTGGAAAATGGTACTTCTTTTTGGTTCGATACATTCTTTTTGTAATTTCTTTTTCCTTAAAATTGAAGGTTATTGAGTTTTCTTCAATTTTTTTTTGACAATAGTCAATAATTTCTTTGCAATATTCCAATAAGGCTTCTTCTTGGTTATTAGATTGTAAATAATTAATGTAAGCCTTTAAGTAGCTTGTTAAAAGAAAATCTATATCTTGAGAATAATTCTTAATCTGACCTTTAAGAGGTTTCGACTGAACCCACCATTTTTTTGCTAATGAAATTGGGAGTTCTCGTTGAGTCATTTCTTTGTATTTGATTTTGGCGTAATAGATGATATTTTGGTAGAAAGATAAATACAATTTATGAAAATCATAAGTGATGATCTTGGAATCATATTCGATCGAGATTGGTTTTTTTGGTAGCATGGTTAAAGAGGTACTTCCATTAACAACCTTATCTATCCTGCAAGGCATAGGCAAAATGGGTTGAGGAAAATTTTTACTTTTCAAAATATCTATGAAGGGTATCATAGGAGCGCCATCATTTTTTTTTGTCGGCATTTTTGACATTGATTTTCTTGAATTACTTTGATTTTTGGAAAACATTTGAATCTCACTTGAATAAGTTTAAAAATAATAAAAAAAGGAGATAGTAATCTATCTAGTCGCGATTAGCGTATTTCCAGCACCATACATGGTGACTGTCAGTTAATATGGTTTCTTCCGGAATTTTCTTGTTGCATTCAGGCAACATTTTTTCTTGACACCGAGGGTGGAAAGAACATCCATTTGGAGGATTGGCAGGACTTGGAATTTCTCCTTCAAGAATGATTTTTTCTTGTTTTTCAATTTCACTTACTGCTGGTCGGGCGGAAAGTAATGCTCGGGTATAGGGATGAGATGTATTGTAGAAAATATCTTCAATATCCCCTGTTTCAACAAATTTACCCAGATACATGACACCAATCCGATGTCCAATGTGATGAATTACACTTAAATCATGAGTAATAAAAATATATGCTAAGTGGAATTCTTTTTGAATTTTTTGTAATAAATTCAAAATTTGGGCTTGGACCGATACATCTAATGCGGAAGTTGGTTCGTCAAGAACGATTATCTCAGGATCACATGCCAAAGCACGAGCAATTACGATACGTTGTTTTTGACCTCCAGAAAATTCATGAGGGAATCGATCTAAATGTTCTGCCTTGAGTGAAACTAATCGAAGGAGTTCCAAAACTTTTGTTCGCAATTTTGTTTTATCCTTAACACCTCGCAAATTTCGGAGAGGTTCCCCAATAATATCAACTATTTTCCATCGGGGGTTTAATGAAGCATCAGGATCTTGGAATACCATTTGGACTTTTTGGCGAATCATTCGTTCTTTGTCCAATCGATTGTCGATTCGAGTATTCCGGTAATAAACTTCGCCTCCAGAGGATTCAACAAGGTTTAACAATGCCTTGGCAATGGTTGTTTTTCCACATCCACTTTCTCCGACAATTCCCAGAGTTTGTTCTGGATATAATTTAAAAGAAACATCTCGCACAGCGCGTACTTCACCAATTTTTCGCATGAAAATCCCTCCGAGAATTGGATAATTCACTTGAAGATTTTCTACGGTCATTATTTCTTTAGTTTTATCATATACTTCTTCAATATTTTCAGATACTTCTTCTGTCATTATAATTCATCCTCCAAACGTTCAGATAGTGTTAATCTTCGATACAATTCTGGATCCGATTTATCTTCATTAAATAAATGACATGCAACTTGAACATCATTTGGCATTTTGATCAACTTTGGATCGATTTCTTGGCAAATTGTCATTGCATGTTCACATCGAGGATGGAAACGACAAGCTCGTGGGGGATAAATTAAGTTTGGCACCATTCCAGGAATAATTGCCAATTCTCGACTTCTATCTTCACGGGTAACTCGAGGTATTGCTGCAAGTAACCCCTTTGTGTATGGGTGTTGAGGGTTTTCAAAAATATCTTTCACCGTTCCATATTCTACAATATTTCCCGAATACATCACTGCTACTTTGTCGCACAATTCATATATTACACCTAAAGAGTGAGTAATGAATAGTACGGAATTATGAAGTTTCTTTTTGAGCTCCCGAATCATATCCAGAATCTGGGCTTGAATGGTTACATCCAATGCAGTAGTTGGTTCATCACAAATTAAAAGTTTAGCATTACAAGCTAGACCCATTGCAATCATGATCCGTTGGCGCATCCCTCCTGAAAGTTCGTGTGGGTATCGATCAATCAAAGTTTCAGCATTGGGAAGTCCAATACGATCTAAAAGCTTCGCTGATTCTCGATTTGCAATATCTTGCAAGGAAATTCGAGTTTTAATTCGGCTTTTGATTGCTTTGATTTGTTTTTTCAATGTTTCAACCCCTTCAGCAGAAGCTGTCTTTAAATTCTGTTTCATTTGAGATAATTTCTGTTTTAAAACAGCATTTTCTTGTTTTGCTTTTTCCAATTCTGCTTCTAAGAATTCTTTTTGGTGAATCAGATAGACTTCAGATAATTGATCTCCACATTTTAACACTGGATTTAAAGAATTCATTGGATCTTGGAAAATCATTGTTATGGAATTTCCTCGATACTTCAACATTTCATTTTCAGTTTTTTTTGTCATATCTTCCCCTTGAAAGAATATTTCACCAGAAACAATTTCTCCAGGAGATCGAATTAATCTGACGACAGATAAAGCGGTAACTGACTTGCCACATCCTGTTTCTCCGACTAATCCAAGAATTTCATCTTCTTTAATTGAAAATGATACACCATCAACGGCCTTAACAACTCCCTCTTCGGTGTAGAAATATGTATGCAAATCTTTTACTTCGAGTAGATTTTCGTAATTTTTAGTTGTGCTCATTTTTTATATTCATCTCAATTTATTCCGCTTTTTTCTTTTTTGATTTTTTGACTTTTTTCATCTTATGCCCTTGAAGGCGTGGATCCATTGCATCACGTAATCCGTCACCTAACAACATAAAACCTAACACAGTGATGAAAATACCCAACCCAGGTACTAAAGCGGCCCAGATTGCATTATACAATTTATCTCGAGCTAAACTAATATCATTTCCCCATTCAATTAATGTGGGGTCATTAAACCCAAGATAACTTAATCCCGCAAGACCTAAGATCATTCCTCCAATATTGAAGGTGACTGATACTACGACAGGAGCAATACAATTAGGCATTACATGTTTGAACATGATTCGACCATCTTTTGTCCCTGCTACTTTTGCGGCTTCGACATAAGTTTTTCCAATTTCTTGTAAGGCTGATCCACGAATTAATCGAGCATATCCTGGAATCCCTAAAAATCCCCAAATAAGCAAGATCGTTTGCATGGATGTTCCAACAATGGAGAGGATGATGATGATGATGATTAATCCTGGGAAAGCCATAATGATGTCCATTATTCTCATAATGATATTATCAATGATACCTCCTTGGAAGGCTGCGTAGATTCCTAACATCACTCCAAAAATGGAACTTATTGCGATTGAGAATAACCCCATGGTGATTGAAGAGCGAGCTCCCCAAATCAATCGGCCATATACATCACGCCCAAATTTTGCAGTACCTAACCAATAAGTATCGTCTGGAGGTGCATATGGGGGAATACTTTCATTTACTCCTGATAAAACTGAAAATGAGAATCGAGATACTATCCATGGGGCAAAAACTACCCATAATAAAATCATTCCGATAATTAATATTCCAAAGACGGTTAAGAAGTTATTTAATTTTGATGCAAATTTACGTTTGCTTTTCAATTTATTAAATTCAAAATCTCGTCGAATCAGCTCATCATCTTTAGCATTTGGGGTTAAGATAAATTTAATGTATTTTTCTTTAACCTCTTTTAACTGTTCTTTGTAGCTTGATGGTTTGTACAATTTGCTTTGACGAATCGCCCAGGCTTTTTCTCCATCAATAGTTCCTACGACGGAGGTAGGTGCTTCAATATTATTTTCTTCTGCTGACATATTTTTTTCCTCCTTAATAACGGATCCTAGGATCTACGAGCCCATAGATTAAATCGGTAATTAAGTTCACCACAACAAAGATGAAGGTCATTAAGAAAACCGCTGCATTAATTACATAATAATCAACTGCTCTGATGGCAAGTAAGGTCGTGACTCCCATTCCTGAAAGATTGAAAGTGTGCTCGGTTAAGACTGCGCCTCCCATTAATCCCGCTACATTCAGACCAACAATTGTGATCGTAGGGATCATGGCATTTCGCCAAGCGTGTTTGTAGATAACTTGTTTTTCGGTGCATCCTTTAGCTCGAGCAGTTCGAATATAATCTAATTCCAGTACTTCTAACATGCTCGATCTGGTTTGTCGCGTGATTCCTGCGATGGTAATGAAACTCAGACAGAAAACTGGTAAAATCAAGTGTAAGAAAGTATCCCAGAACATTCCGAAATCTAAGTTGATTAAAGAATCCAACAAACGTAATCCAGTAATTTTATCATCAGCGTAACTAATTTCATACTTCGTTGAATTATAGTTAGTTGCGAAAGGTAAAATTTGTCCTTTGATAACTAATATATATTGGAGCATTAAACCCATCCAGAAAACTGGGATTGCAACCCCTGCCAAAGCCACGAATCGAATGGCTGTATCTTTAGGGCGATTTCTATTTACTGCAGAAATAATTCCTGCACGAATTCCAATTATTGTGGCAAAAACCATTGAATAAATGGTAATTTCAATGGACTTTGGAAAAGCTGCCATCAATAAATCCCATACATCCGCCCCGTTTTGCATAGATATAGATGTTCCCCAATCCCCTCGGAATAAAGCTCCAACATAAATAAGGAATTGTGAGATAACCGGTTTATCTAACCCCAATCTCTCCACATTGTTGAGATATTCTTGTCTTTGCGCGTCTGATTTGAAACCCCCATCTCCAAGTAGTGCCTTATATGGATTATCGGGCATCGCACGAGTGAGCACAAACGACATGAATAATACTCCGAAGAGGATAGGAATTAAAGCTAATATCCTTCTAATAGTATATTTTAATAAACTCATATTTTTCAACCATTTTCATTTTATATTATTCTAAAAAAAATTATGCTGCAATTTCTTCACTCGCTTCTTCTTCAGCAAGAACTCCTGCTTCAACTGCATGGGCCTTCTGATAGAAGTAACTTTTCAAAATGCCTCCCACAATTCCTGCGCTCGTGTACCAGATAACAAGGAAGATTATGTTTAAATACCCATGATAACTGCTAAAATAGTCTCCAATAATTTGGAAAATATTTCGAGTTCCAACGTACACTACTGCGGACCAGATCCACGACAAAAGAACAATGAAAGGAACCATCCAGAAATTATTTTTGATGGAATACACCATAAAATCTTCTTGATATCCTTGATATATCCCAATAAAAAACAAAATTAGGATAGAAAAGGCTCCTGGTAAATATTCGACAAAATCGACTACAGGAGGTAAATGGATCCCCATTGGTGTGAATGTATTTGTGAAGTCCCATAAATTTGTGTATACGAACAATAACCTCGGTTCTCGGATATACTCCGTTTCCATCAGATTCATAATATAGTTTGGATCTAACTGGATCGAATCATATAAACCTGTATTACAAATCCAACCGAAGAATAAGAAGTTAATTAACAAAAATGCTACAACAAATTTTGTTATTCGCTTAAAATCTATGGAAAATTTTTTTTTTTCTGTTTCTTCAACCATAATTTTCAACTCTATATAAAAAAATTGTTTTATGTAAATTATAAAAAAACAAATACCGTTTGATTTTTCATTTGAGTAATTGTTTTTAGGTATTTTGATACTCTAGCTTTGAGAAATCAAATCTTAATAAAAATGAAAAAGGATAATAATAAAAAACTTTTCATTTTTACATAATTTTGAAACCAAACGAAGTTCAATTTTTTATTAACTTTTCCTTCCAATTTGAAAATATCACCTAGCAAAGCTTATCGAAATTTTCCAGCATGAAAAAAAAGCGGGACAAAAATAAATTTTATTTCAATTGAATTTAATTTACTAAAACAAGTTTTTGATGATAATTAATTTTTATTCTCATTTTATAAAAGTTTTTTTCCGCTGTACAGTGATAATACCTTGGAAGACTCGTTCTATAAATTGGAATAATAACTTATGATCTGAATTCTCAGCGTCTATAGAATTATTCAATAATTTCAATAAAATTATTTTTTGTATGTTTAAAGTTCATAATTTTCATTTTCTTCTTCTACTGAATAAAAAGAAATTACCTCCAATTTGTTTTGTCTTGCTTCATCACAAAGCTACCGATTTGTTCCTTATTGTGCACATTTCCTGTAATTCTACTGTTATATGAAAACAGAAGTATTTGATAAATTTCATATTAATATTAGTTTCAATCTAGTTTTTTGCAGGTTTAAAATCACTTTGAATTGGATTTTTTCAAATTTGAAAAATGAAGTTGTGAATAATCAAAAATTCTTCATCACGTGAAATTATTTTCCAAATTTGGTAATTTATTCGGTTTTTTCTGTGCTCAACATTAGCATAATCCACTGTAGAAATTTTTTTTTTGCAAGCGATTATTTTCGACGTCGATTTCAGTTGAAAAATTTAAATGGTATCATATAGTATTAATTGATTAGATCACTATTTGATCAATAGTCCATTTTGGTGCAATTTTGGGCCATATTTCTAACTTATTCCTTTATCAAATTTTTCATTCTCATTTTCTTCCGATGACCATAAAAATCACATTTATTCAATGATTTTTTGATCGGGCGAAAAATCTTACTGACAATATAAAAAGGTAGGATCTTAACTTAGCCCAAAAAGGAAGCTTTTTTAAAGTCAAAATTCTAAATAGTAAATGTTCCTAAAAATTTTCAAGTTTTTTAATAAAAATTTGGGAACTGTGTGATTAAAATGAAAAAAATAAATGTATTTGTCGTAATGGCAGCTTTGGTTCTCAGCGCACTGTTACCTATTGCAGCAGCTGATGAAGCATTAGAGCCTCGACCTATGATTTATGGAACTTCCTCGCTCGTTGTGGATTTAGACCCACAATTTGCATGGGATAGTGCATCAATCGACCACATTGATCAAGTATGTGAAGGTCTATTCTCTTATGATTTAACCGATCCAAGCCTCGCCATCCAACCACAATTGGCTAAAGCCTTCGGTGTTTGGGGTGAAGAAAGTACAACAAACGGAACTAAATATAGTTATACCGTTGAATTAAAAACTGGAGTTAAATTCCATGATGGATCCGATTTTAATGCTGACGATGTTGTTTTTACATTCGATCGATTAAACTTCTTATGTTCAAACGAATCAGCCACCCAAATCGCAGAATTATATGAACCTTTGGCTTCATTATATCCAAACACTCCATTGTTGATCTACAGCACTACCGCAATTAATGCAACCCACGTTAAATTCTTATTAAACTATGAATACGTCGCCTTCATTCCATTATTATGCTTTGCAGGTTCCGTAATCTTATCCGACTTCGAAGGAAGTACACCTGAAGATGATTATTATGTAACCGCAACCGATACTTTAATCGGAACCGGTCCATACTATCAAGAATCTAACACCGACCGTTTAACTGTATTCAAATACTTTGAAGACTGGTATGGTGGAGATGCCCCTGACATTTTAGAAATGCACTGGGTATTATACGATGATGCAACCACTTTGAACCAAGCTTTCCTCTCTGGAGATATCGATGCAATCGGTGGAATCAGTATGGAATTCATGGACGAATACGAATCAAGTGAATATCATGACGTTGGAGACCGAATGCAAGGAACCGTTATCATTTACATGGGATTCGATTTCAATAAGATTGAGAAAAACACTCGAAACGCTATGCAAGCCGCTTTGAACTATACTTACATCATTGAAGAATTAGGTCAAGGTGAATTAGCTCAAATGACCTCTATTGTGCCAAAAGGTATTATGTACCATGATGACACCATTAAAGCACCTGTCCAAAACCTTACTTTGGCACGTGAAAAGATGTTAGCCGCTATTGCAGCTGGTGAAGGAACTGGAGATTTAGCCTTATCACAAACCACTGGATTAACCGCAAGCTCTACCGATGATCAATGGGAAGCAGCTACCGTTGTTTCTTACACATACACCTATAACTCTGGAAACGCCATGCGTGAAGGAGTTGGAGAATTAGCAAAAGCTAACTTCGCTAAAATTGGAATCAAAGTCACCGTTAGTGGATTAACCTGGGGTGAATTCTTAGACTCATTAGATGACGGATCATGCCAAATCTTTATGTTGGGATGGGGTCCAGACTATAATGATCCTAGCAACTTTATCAACCCATTATTATCCCCAACCTCAACCTCTAACCATGCACACGTAAATGATTCAACACCTGTTGTTGGATTAAATGACTTAATGGAAGCCGGTTTAGTTGAAACCAATGAAACCCTCCGTGAACAAATTTACAAAGACATTCAAGCACGTGTTATTGATCAAGGTGTCTGGGCATACTTATACGTTAGCAACGCTCGATCCGTATACTTCACTGGATGTAAGAACACCGCTCGAAATGCTATGGGTAAATTGTACTTCTACCTCTGGGACTTCGACTATTCTGAAATTCCAAAAGGTATTCCTGGTTTCTCAGTAGTTGCTTTAATGGGTATTGCCGCTATTACCATGTCCGCTTTAATTTACAAAAAACGACATTAAGTAGCAAGCATATACTTGTTTAAGTATTCAAGATGAATTTATTCATCTTTTTTTTTTACCCAGTCTTAAAGGTTATAACCTATATTTCAAAGTATAGCCTCCTTTTCCTTTTTTGTAAATATTTTACATTTTCATAGCTTGATCTTACAATGATTTCCTCAAGTTGATTTAACATACGATTTCTATACCAAAAAAGAGTTAATTCTTGATGATGAATCCCTTGTTTTAAACCTTGATTACGATAAAACTGCCATCCATTGTGGATCATTACACGAAGGTACAATTCCGCCAGATGTACAGTTGGATAGCGGTATCGGAATTGTTCATGAATTCTATTTAAAGAGCTGAACCCTGTTTCCTGATTCCATCGAATTTTATAGGTCTTAGTCAACCATTTTGCCCACGATCGTTTATTTTTCCAAGGATCCAAGGTTGTAAAGAATGCTGATAATTGGTGAATCGCCTCATCATAAGTGATTTGCTTCTTCCAGAATTGATCACGGATTTTCCACGCAGGTTGATCATCATGTCCTACAATGACAATATGTAGATTCACCGAACTTTGCCAGGGTTTTGCACCTGGTTTCTGTTTAAATAAGTAAGTTGAGACTAAAGGGGCCGTTTTTAGCAAGTAGTTTTTAATTCGGCGTTTAACATGTGAGTATTTCTTTGCTGGCATTATGATCGGAATTTTACGATCTTTTAACATTTTCACGAGTTGTACTCGATAAAATTCCCGATCCATTAGACCATAATTAAACCCAAAATTATTGAATTTCAACCAATCAACAGAATTTGGGATTGATAGCCAACGTCCCACCCCTTTCTGCAGTAAATAGAAATCGGTAAAGAGGGTAATATTTTGACAATGAGTTGAATGACCTTGAAACATACGCACTGTTTTGTACCCATGTGACGCTTGAAGGTCTTCTGTTCATACGGGGTCTGAGTTGAACCATAATAAGGATATTCCGTATTATCGACCAAGAATCGCCATTTTTGAGAAGGACCAAAGAAAGTAGCGATCTTACGACAGAGGGCCATATTGATATTTCCGAAGAGATTTTGAACTTCTTTTTTCGATAACCGGCGGAAAAATTTGTCGACATCGGTCTGATGTGGGATAAATCGTCGATGACGTACTTTATCTTGAAATCGTTTGGGTTGTAAGCGATATTTTGACTTGTAATGTCTAACAAGGAAAGCATTTAGACCTTCAGAAGCAACATGGACTGAGATTTGTCGAGTAAGTGCATATAATTTTGGGAAGACAAAATCAGCCCATGTATATAGCCGAGGACGGAATCGTTTGGCCAGCCCCAATAGTTTGATCTGCTCATTAAGTAAAGCTTTAAATTCTTTCAAAAGAAAGATATCCTTAGGGAAAGAGCAGTCGGTCGATTGGGGAATCGCCCGTGACTGTAAAGATATCATATAGATTCAATATTATTTCTTCTTTCCCTTTTATAACTTGATCGGTTTTCAGCTTGGAACGGTTATAGGCGATTTAATTCGGATCGTTTATAACCTTGAAGACTGTTTTACCCCTTTTACTCAAAATTAAACCTTTAGTAACTTGAACTTCTCTTTTAATTAGTTATTCATTCGTGTAAAATTAGTTTACAAGAATCTTTTGATTGTATTTGTCTAAGAAGATCTCTAAAGAAAAGAAAGAAGTAGAAAAAAGAGTTAAAACATTGTATTGATCCTACCAATAATTTGATCTAATTCTTGGTCAATGGTGTTTTTCGGACCAAAAATATAGACACGCACTCCCGGACCCGTTCCAGAGGGGCGGAAATAAACTTTAGTCTGCAAAGAACTAAGATAAATGATCGCAATTTGGTTATTGACTTGTTGAAACGTGTTGATTGTATATGTTTGCTCCTTTACTTGGAAAGATTGACCTTCCATTTGGGCAAAAGTTGAAACAATTTTCACTTTTTTTTCATCATCTGCCTCAATCATTTTTCGCGTACCTGCGATCTCCTTAGAGAGTATGTCACTAAAATTATATCCTTTGGCTAATAGAGTGCAAATGATTAATAATGCTTCTGCAGGATATTTATCCCCAATGGTAGGGATTTTCGAGGAAATTTGCATGTGATTGTTGTCTTCGGTGATGTCAAGGAGGTTGATTGTGTGCCCTCCCGATTCTTCCCATAAGACCATTAGGATATCTTCTCCACGAATGGGAGATTGTTGAATTGCTCGTTGAATATCGTGGATGTGTTTTAATTTTTCATATTTAGAATTTTGTTCAACGTACAATATCCCTGTATCAAATTTGGCTGTATCGATGGTTTTTCCCAAAGCACCATATAATATCATGCCAAGGTGTTTATATCCTACTCCAGTAACAAAACTCAATTTACAAGCGCTATCACCGCGTGGATCGCTTGGGATTGTCCGCACATTAATTATATTTTTGTGAAAATCTTTTGCAAGAATGCTATGCATCGCTGCATACAGGGAATTAGGTAAAAATGTTTCCAGTTTGGAAGTTTTAGAATTACGTGTTACCAAGACAATGCGATCGCGATCTGTATCTAATAAAATTGCGACGGATATTTGATGCTCCTGCATTTTGGATTCAAGATACGGATAGTCAATATTCACTGTTGGATTAGGGGGCTCCATGGCTCTTTCTATTAAAACGACATTTACACCAACGCGTTCGAATAGATCTCGTAATTCTGGCGCACGTCCCATATATGGCCATAAAAGTAACTTCGTATTTCTCAATATCGAAAGATCTATGACTTTTTTGGTTAAATCTATTATGTAATCATTATTTCGTTTATCTGCATCTATGTATTGGGCACAAAAATCCTTTTGCATCCGAATTTCGGACATTTCTAATGCTCGTTGTGAAACAGATTGCATAACCCTTCCACTAATAGGCATTGGTAAATCAATGTAAAACTTCACCCCATTCCAGATCAGATCATTATGACTGGCAGTTAATACGATCACTAAATCTATTTCCTCAAATAAAGCAACACTTGCACTCCCATGAGGGGTGCCCATGCGACTATAAAAGGGCTCGTTATCTGCTTCCGCTTTCGATTGGGGATCATAGGTTTTTTGGAAATAAATTTTATATCCATCATAAGCCAATATTTTTGCGTATAATCCAACGAGATGATTTGCCGAAGGTCGATCGTCGGAAACAAGCAAAACTCCCGGTTGGGGTTTACCTATTTCTTGTTTTGCGACTTCACTTATTGCTTTGAATACGCGTAGGAACATATATTGCCGATTTGCGGGCATCAATAACAAATCATTCTTTTTGTCCAAAATAACCATTCGAATTCCTGAGGTAGGCGGGACTATAGGGTTAATTATCTTCTGTTGTTCTTCAGAAAGTAGGGGTAATTTTACCACATCAAATTTATCTGATTCTTGAATTGCTAGGGGTTCGACTTGTAGCTGCATAATAAAGACCTATTTATTTTTGTTAAAAAAAATTTTTGGTAAAACGTCTATTTTATCTCGCGAAAACTGTCTTGTTGATTAATTCGATCAATAGATTTTTTTAAAATCTCGTGGATCATTAATCGATAGTCGGCATTCGTAGAAATCATACCATATGTTGGAATGTTTAAGATTTTTTCAACGAATGTGCTTGTTAATCGGTTAGGAAGATCTTGCTTATTGGCAATTCCAATGATTTCGGCATCAGAATAACGTTTTTCTACAAATTTTTCAATAATTTTTTTTGAAGCTTGCACATTTTTATAAGTTGAATCGGTGATTAGAAGAATAATTCGAGTTCCTTTTAATAGGGAATTCCATAAATCAGTAAATTGAATTTGACCTGCAAAATCCCAGAGAACTATTGTTCGACTTCCCAATTTATCATAATTTGCGATATCTGCCGTAATTGTAGGGATATATTCTAAATTAGCTTCTTTTCCGATTATCAAGCGGGTAATCGTTGTTTTTCCAACACCGGCATATCCTAAAATGGATACTTTAATTGGACCTAAAATAAGTTTATCAATTTCGTCAAAAAAATCATTGAAAAGAGAACGTTCCCCATTCCAATTATCATTTCTAAACACATCCCAATACCGATCGATAAATTTTTTTAAAATCGTTTCTAAAATTGGGATGATTTCATCATCCTTATCTGCAATATCTGCACAAATCACCACGATTATTGATTTCGCTTTACTATATATGAATTTTGACTTGCCAGTGATTGTTGATTTAATTTCAGATTGGGAAATTTCCATCATAAATCCACTGAAAGCACTTAAAAATCCTGCAAGTAAGTCTTGATCTACTTTAGTTGCACCATATTCACGAAAAAGTAGCGATTTTCCATCGATAGTTAAAATATTGACATGTTGTATCATTCTTTTAATCGGCTTTGAGTGATTTTTTCTTTCTTAATAAATACTTTAGATATAAATCTTATTAACTTATTACTTAATTAATAGGATTATAAGTGTATTATTTGTTTTATAGTTTCAATATCTAAATATGTGATTTAGTATGGCGAACCCACAAGATCAATTATCAAAGAAATCTCTTGAAGAAAAAATTAATGGTTTTGGTCAAATCTTGCAAAATTTTGGCTTAAATCTTATACAGAATATAGGTGAAATGAAACACGAACTTTCGATCTTATCTGATAAAGTTGGTAAAATTGAAGAAGAAGTTCATGAATTACGAGATTTGAAATATCAATTGCATGAAACGAACCGTTCTCGATCAGAAATTCTCAATGAAGCGCAAAAAATTAAGAATCATCTATCTAAACTGTCGTTAAAATTTACTGATATGAATTCAGAAAACTTTTCAAAACAAGATCCGCAAGAAAATAAAACTGCGTTGGATGTTTTGAATGATTTAGAGAGAAAAGTCCGGTCCATTAGCACTGCTCATGAATTATTGTCGGTCATTAAAGCTTCAAAGGAAGAGTTATTCATTATCACAGGTGGTCATAAAATATTGTTTGATATAAAAACTTTTGAGCGTAAAATAAAACCGGGTATGGATATAATCCATGAAAATGTCTCCAGTTTACTGTTGGAAAAGATTGAAGATTGGAAATTAGAACTTTAATTGTTATAAGGAAAAAAATGTATCTAAGAGATAGAAACAAATTAGAAATCCACTACTATTAAATCAACTTTTGAAGAATTCACTATTGGGTTTCTTTTTGTTCTTTTCTTTTATACCCATCTATTACCATTTTCTGCAATTCCACTTTTTTCTCCAGTTCCCGTTCTTTCTTTTGTTGTTTTTCTCGTTTTTCGTTGCTTTCAACAATTTTTTCATTTAAATCTTCAATGGTGGATTTTAATGCGGTATTTTCAGTTTGAAGATCTTCATTTTGTTGAAATAGTAATGTGAATTTGGCTTGTAACCCTTCAATTCCGTCACTAACCACCGATATTTCTTCATTTTTACTTTGGGCGGAATTTAATTCAAGTTTTAATTTTTTTATAATCGCTTCATATTTCTGAGCCACTTTTTCAAGTTCAACTTTAATTCGTGTATTAAATTGTTTGATTTTTCCCTTTAATTCTTCATTCTCCATTTCAATAGCTTCAACCTTTTCTTCAGCTTCAATTTGGGTTTGAAGGGCGCTTTGCCTCAATGCATGATTTTCCTCATAAATCGATTGACTTTCTAATTCAATTTGCATCAATTTTTGTCGTAATTTTTCATTTGGGGTATTCAATTCCATTTCTTCTATCAATTTAGTTTCTTCAATAGGTTTGTCCATTTGAAGGTATTGATAAAGTCGAAGAAGATTTCGTGCAACAACTGTAGATTTTGGTTCCACATTGTCTTTCTTATGGATATTATTTGGTTTTACTTCCGATTTTAATTGCATTTGTGACTTAACCTCTTTTTTGAGATTAGAAGAATCGCTTTGTGTACTAGTAGATTTTTGATTGTTTTTAGAATTTGTTTTTTTGGTTTTTTTTAAAGAGGACTTATTTGATTTTTTTGAGGATTTTCTTTTTACATTTTTTTTTGAACTCTTTTTTGTCACTTTACTTTTAGATTTTGTTTTAGTTTTTGTTTTAGTATTTGGCATTCTGACAATATTGTTGCAGTTAACCTAAATAAATCTATGGAAAATGTGGTGACATTTGATTCAAAAAACTAGTATTGATTGAAAGAAAATTTTCCAGAATTTTGGAATCTGAGAGAAAATCATGAAAATAATGCGCTTTTTAAAAAAGAATAAGAACAAAAAAAACAAAATACGCTAGGAGTTGTAAAGTAACATTAAAAAATAATAGTAACATATTTTGATCAATGAATTCCAAATTTCGAGACGATGAAGTTCTTCGCTACCTCGGATCTCATACATATAATGAGGCGATGGAGCATTTCAACATCTCCAGAATGACGGTTTCTCGTATAAAAAAACGAAATAAGGTCCAAATAATGCCTCAAAAAATAAATTTAGCAATCATTGGAGTCGGAAATGCCGCTTCAGCTTTAATTCAAGGTATAGAATTTTATAAAGCCCGAAATAATAATATTGGGTTATTACACCCGACTTTGGCAGGATATCACATTTCAGATATTGAAGTTGTTTCCGCTTTTGATATATCCGCAAAAAAAGTGGGAAAACCATTAAATGAAGCTATTGCAGCTAATGAATTTGTTCTTCAAGTGGCAATGCCTACATCGGAAGTTAAAGTGCAAATGGGTGAAATTTTGGATGGAGTAATTGATGAAACTCGTAAAATAATTAATCCATCGGAGGAAACACCTGTAAATATTGTGCAAGAATTAAAAGAAAGTCTTGCTGAAATAGTCCTGTGTTTACTTCCTTCTGGGGCAACGAAGGCTGTAGAATATTATGCAGATATTGCTTTAAGCGCTGGTTGTGCTTTTATCAACGCAACTCCGACAACTATTGCGGGAAATAAAGAATTTGCTCGAAAATATCATGATGCGGGGTTGCCTCTCATTGGAGATGATTTACAAGACCAATTTGGTGCAACCATCGTTCATAAAATGATTTTGCAACAGATGCTTCAACAAGGGGTTCATATAAAAGAAAGTTATGCATTAGATGTTGGAGGTGGAGCAGAATCCCTTAATACAATTCATCGATCTCGAAAATTGAAACGTGACATAAAAAGTAAAACTGTTGCTTCTTCTCTAAAAATTGATGCACCAATTGTAGCAGGTACTTCTGATTATGTTCCCCACATGGGTAATGCTCGTAATTCTATGCTTTGGATTGTGGGACATGGTTTTTTAGGATCAGAAATTGTTATGGATGTTAA
Source organism: Candidatus Lokiarchaeum ossiferum (assembly GCA_025839675.1). Lineage (GTDB taxonomy): Archaea > Asgardarchaeota > Lokiarchaeia > Sigyniarchaeales > Promethearchaeaceae > Lokiarchaeum > Lokiarchaeum ossiferum. The sequence goes on along the minus strand of CP104013.1, from coordinate 884,516 downwards.
AATTCAGACTCAAGATGGACCTAATGGAGGTGCTATTTTAGCTGACATTATCCGTGCAACGAAAATTGCTCTACATCAAGGATCTTCCGGGTCAATTAATGAAATTTCATGCTATGGATTTAAAAATCCTCCCAAAGGAACTCTAAATCCCAAGGACGCCGCAAAATTATTAGCTGATTTTGTTTTAGGCATGAAATCTTAAAAAGAATTCCGTTAATCTTCGGCTGTCCTTCATTGGAGAGAAGGTTCAACAACATTTTTTTTTGGTTCCTATTTTTCTAATTAGTATTGAACAATCCCGGTATATAAAAGTGATTCCGCTGATTAAGTTGTAATATTTTTTGATCATAAAAACGTTTTAATACTCGTTTTGCATGTTCAGTATCCCAGTCCGTAGCAGTTTCAAGATCCTCCATATCCATTTCTCCATGGGTGACAAAATGACGGAGCGCTACTTTCATTTCATCATCAATCATAAGATCTTGGAAAATGTAGATATCTACTCCCGAATAGGAAATTTCTTCATAAATGATTTGACGTTCTTTCATAATATCGATGTAATGAAGCAATTCAATCTTTTGCATGTTTGGATATGGTCCTTGATTAATATAGTATAGTAAAGCTTGGAGGATGATAATTCCTCCCGTTAAGGGCATTGTGTTTGTAAAAATTTGTTGAATATTTTGAATAATTTCTTCGCGTTTTTGAACTTCAAGCAATTCTGGAGTTGAAGATTCCATAACAGGTTCATCAACATCTATTTTCATAGATTCGCTTTGAGCTTCGATTTCTGCTTTCAATCGTGCATCTTCTAATTCCTTCTGCTTCCGTTCCAGTTCTAATTTCTGTTGAAGTTCCTTCTCTTTTTGTTCCGCTTTCATTTTCGCTTGTTGTTCACGTTGGAGCTGATTAACTTTATTTTCTTTTTCTTCCTTTTTCAGTTGAATTTCATGGAGTTTTTGATGCCGATTTGTGCGTTCCTCCTTTGTCATGAATCCAATTGCTTGGAGTTGGTTTTCTTGTTTTAAAATTATTTTTCTCTGTTCCAGATCTTCGATAACTTGATATAAATATGAAGATTTCCATCCAGTTAACTTTTGTAATTCGGTGATCGAGGAATTTTCAGAATGGGCAATAAAACTTAGCACTACTTTTTCAACAAGGGAAAATTTTAAAGGCGTTTTAGTAAAAACTAAGAGTGTAGTATGAGGATCAATTTCAACAATGTCTTTAAATATCCCAACAACTTTCATCAATTTGAGAGTTTCCTTAAAATCATCATGTTCGAGGTGTTTAACTGTTCCTAATGCTTCATTTTCCAATTTTTCCGCTTGAATAAATGGTAATTCTTTCCAATTTTTATTTTTTAAAATTCTCCCCAACTTTCGTGAGATCGAATCATAAAACATTCCTTTCCCCATATCTACTTCTTCTTTCTCTAATTCGTTATAATGCTCTTTATCCAATTGTTCTAAAGCAGAAACGGTTGTTTTTAATAATTCAATATCTTTTTGACGCTGTTCATCAGAAATTGGTTCGGCTTCCCCTAATTCGGCATTCCATTCTTTCCATAATTGTTCTCCTTCATCAATAAGCAATTTTTCGTCTTTCTTTATAGAAAGTGGACCCGCTTCTTGAATTCCTTTAGTTGACGCGATTTGGTGTAAATTCGCTAATTTCGAACGGATCGATTCCATTTCTTGTTCTTTAAATAAATCCTCTAATGTTTGAACTGCGGATCTTGTTATTGAGCCTTCTTGTATATCTTCACGCTTTTTAACAACTATTAGATAGTACAATACAGTATATGAAATAAAAATCACAATTAATCCAAGACTTACAAATAAAGCGATCGTTTCATCCATGGGGTAGTCATGTAACTATATGGTGCTAATAGAATAAAAAGAATTTTTTGACAACAATTTTCATTACATCCGAAGAACCTGACACTTTATTCTTTTTTTTTAACCATCCAAAATTTGATTCTTGTTAGACCTTTTTATATCGCTAATCCGAATTATTTAATTTCAAGGGGCATGAAAATTACTGATGATGATCTTTCATGCCTATAATTTCCGCAGAAATGACTATTTTGCAGCATTTTCTCGACATAATCAGCTATTTGTAAATATTTGTGGGTAAAGCTTTTTTATTTTCTGCATTCTAAATCTAAACTGATAGTCCATTTTTATAAATTAGTATAAAATGGGTATGGATTTTTCTAAAAAAGTGAATAATATGGTCGATAAAGTAAAAATAATTCCACAAGATATCGAGGAACAGATGCGCCTTGAAAATGTGTATAAACTATGGAATGATCAAGTCAATCTTCTCTTAACAGAGGAAGAACGTGGGTTTGTGAAAGAATTACAAGAATTTTGTATTGATTATGATCCAAAGATCAACTATGAAACCGATGTTTATGGAATGTTTCCTGATTTTGGGAAAAAGGGATACATTCAACGCCTAAATCCTTGGAAGGAGTTTAAATTAGCGGGTTGTAAATATGAAATGTTATTGGGAATGAACCTTGCTATGATGGATGCTGAATTTGATCTGGCACGACTTGCTTCTGGAATTTTGTGTGGAAATCCTACTTTCCAACATGGAGGGACTCCTGAATTAGATAAAGTCCAAGATGAATTACTTTCAGGGACCAAAGTTGGGTGTATTGCAATGACCGAAGCTAACCATGGATCTGATACAGTCAATATGGAAGCTAAAGTTAGCCCCGTGGATGGTGGATATAAATTTGAAGGAATGAAAATATTTACCACTAATGGTCCAAAATCCGATTATTTCTTAGGGTATGGTTGCGTAGATGAGGCGAATCCTCGCGGTACTATGGTTCAAGCAATGTTAAGCCGAGATATGGGGATAACTACTGAACGGTTGAAAATTAATGCCGTGCCTAGAGTACATATTGGGAAAACTCATTATAATGGTATAGTTGTTCCTGAAGCAATGATCACAGGTAAACCCGGTCAAGGTTACCATAATTTATTTGATGGCTTAGTTCCAGAACGACTCTCTATCGTAGGTTCCAGTTTAGGTATTTGTTGGAGTTCGATCCTTAATGGTATAATTTATAGCAATCTTCGAAACCAATTTGGAAAACCAATCATGAAGTATCAAGCTGTATCCTATCCATTCTCTGACCTTCTAATTCGTGTTTCTTCGGCTACAATGGCAGCCTTTAATATTGCAAAGATGTATGATGAGAATGTATTGCAAGTAATGCAACGTGGTGAAAAAGTCACTCCAGAAATGTCTAAAGCCAGTGCTCAATGGTCCGGTCAAATTAAATATCTTTGTGCAAAATTAGCTGCAGAAACGGCTTATGAAACTCAACAATTGATGGGTGGCGTCTCTGTGACAGATAATACTCGTGTGATGCGGACTTGGGGTGTTTCTTCTATCCAAGAAGTTATTGGTGGCTCACGTGGTGTGATGCAATTAATCATGTCTGGTAATTTGAAGAAAATGATGAAATTATTGTAAGAAACAAGTCACAATTCAAAACTATTCCTTTTTTTTTCCTTTTCATCTCTTATTTCTCGTTCTTCTTTTAGTTTTTTCCTTAATTTTATGAATAACCAATATTTCGATAATGCTCCTGCTATAAAGCCTTAAATTAAGATTATTATCTATTTTAGGAGTTCATATAAAGTAGATCGATCTCTATCTCTAAATTTCTGAATGTTCAAATAAAGGGAAAAATTAGCTTAATCTATTATGATTCGTGATGGAAGTGAACGCATTTTTGATCGAAATGAAGAAACTCCCGGAGAAATGGTAAGAACTAATTCATTCACACATCTTGTTTATGCCTTTATTAATTTGCTTGTTATTATTGTAGGGGTCATTTTTTTGGTTTCAGAAAGTAAAGTTTACTTATGGATCCTCCCTATTGTAATAATTAGTATTTTAGGTCTTCTATTTTGGATTTTCGTTCGTAAAGATTATTTTTCTCTGATGATTAATATCTTTTCGTACATCATCGTGGCTTGCACGTTTCTTACCATTTTAGCATTATTAGACATTTGGGGGGTGTGGCCTGTTTTAGTGATCACACTCCTTGAAATTAGTCTTCTTTGCATGAATTATTATGACTCTCATCCTGGGACGGTAATTTTTAATGACTGAAGTTAAAAAAGAAAAAAAAGATTTGTTATATACTAGTGAGGATTGGGAAATTTTAACTGATAAAATCGGGCTGACCTATTTAGTGATGTCTGGAATTAATTTTATATTCTCCTTTACAATTTCCATTTTTTGTATGCAACGTTTTAGTAATTTATATATCATTCCTGCATTACTAATGGTTGCTTTATTAGGGCTGATAGTATATTCCTTTATTAAACGAAAAGATATCATTCGTATCTTTACTATGCTTTTTATTATCATCAGTTTCTATTGGATCACAGAAGCAATGGGAATCTTTCCACAGCTCCTTGTAAGTATTATTTTCTCTATTACTGAAGTTGGCTTTTTAGTTATTTATTATTTTATTTCACGGTATTTGGATCGTCGGTAATCCATCTTCCAATTTAAAACATTTTTTACCGATTTCGTCCTTTTTTCAAGAAAATAAATTTTTCCAATCCTACTAATTTTTCATAGATATTTAGTGGTTTCTTTTATATTTCAACATTAGAAATTTTTCCATGCTTTTTTCAATCATTTTTCGACCCTATTTTTTAAAATATATTATTATTAGCTCGATCGCATAAAATTGACATAACTCTTGAATTAAATATTTCGCGATAGTTATTGAGTCTCACATCATAAAGACCAATAATTTAACGATAATATTCGAAATGCAAAATTTCAAGTGGGTATGATAAACATGGCAGGAGAAATCGTTTGTATACAGGTCGGTCAAGCCGGAAACCAAATTGCTGGTGCGTTTTGGCAAAAAATTTGCGCAGAACACGGCATTGATCCTGTAAATGGTAAAGCCATCGATGTAGTTGGCGATACCGATATTTTCTTTAATACTATTGGGGATAAATATATTCCACGAGCCGTCGTTGTGGATTTAGAACCAGCAGTAGTGGAAAATATTCGTGAAAAATTTGGGACTCTCTTTGATCCTAAATCAATTGTCTCAGGTGCTGATGGTGCCGGAAATAACTTTGCAATTGGCTTCAATGAACACGGAGCTGAGACATTAGAAAAAGTTATGCAAGTTGTTGAACAACGTGTATCTGAAACCGAATCGATCGGGGGCTTCATATTAACCCACAGCTGTGGTGGTGGAACCGGATCCGGATTTGGTTCAAAAATTTTGAAAACCATTCGTGAAAGATATCCAAAGGTCCCAATCTTTACCTTCAGTATCTTCCCAAGTCCTAAAATTTCTGAAACTGTGGTTGAACCATATAATGCCATCATGACATTATCTAATTTAATCAAATATGCTAGCTGTTCCATTGTTTTAGATAATGAAGCCTTATTTAGCATTGCAGAAAAGAAATTAGAAGTGGAAAATCCAAGTTTAGAAGACTTAAACTTAATCATTGCTCAAGTATTGACCAATGTGACCGCATCCTTACGATTTAGCGGAACTTTGAACCTTGATCTTGGCAAATTAGTCACCAACTTAGTCCCATTCTCTAACTTACATTTCTTAATGGCTTCTACTGCTCCACTCGTGTTGGCAGGTAAAGAAAGTTATGAAAAAATGACCGCCAAAGAATTATCGGCACAAGTATTTGGTGATGAATATATTTGCGCGGCATGCAAACCTACCACTGGGAGATATCTTGCAGCTTCCGTACTATTCCGTGGTGCTGTCAAAACTAGTGATGTAAATGAAGCTATGGCTACTGTCAAAGAACAGAATTCCTTTGTAAACTGGATTCCAACAGGATTCAAGATTTCAAAGAGTGAAACTTCTCCAAAAGATAGTGCTTTAGGTGTCATTATGTTAGGAAACAACTCTGAAATTGTCTCAGTCTTTGAGCGAATTGGCGCTAATTTTGATCGACTTTGGTCTCGAAAAGCATTCGCTCACTGGTTTACTGATTCTGGTTTCGAAGAAAAAGATCTCGATGATGCTCGTGCATTGGTCCAAAAAGTGATCGATGATTACAGAAAATTAACGGAGGACGCATAAAATGGGCCGAGAAGTTATTATGTTACACGTTGGACAAGCTGGTATTCAAGTTGGTGCAATGTATTGGAAACAAATCTGTGCTGAGCACAATTTAGATCATAATGGTGCCCCTATTGGTGGGGATATTAAAGGTGATCCTGATTGTTTCTTTATGAAAGCAAGTGGTGGAAAATATGTTCCACGAGCTCTTTTGATTGATTTAGAACCAAAGGTCGTTCGACAAGTTGGCAATGAACAATTACCAAGTTTCTTCGATCCTAAAAACCTGATCCATGGACTCTATGGGGGTGCAAACAGTTTTGCAAAAGGTTATTTGGGTGAAGGTCGCGATATGATTGACAATATCATGGAACAACTGAAGAAAGAAGTTGCAAAATGTGAATCTCTTCAAGGATTTATCATGACCCATGCTGTTGGTGGTGGATCTGGTGGAGGTTTGGGATGTTTAATCATGGAAAAGATTAAAGAAGAATATCCCAAGAAAATTTTGTGGAGTTATTCCATCCTACCAAGCCCCTTATTAAGCGATGCGGTCGTAGAACCATACAACGCCATCTTGTCTTTGGATAAAATGATTCAATATACTGATGAAACCGTCGTTATTGACAATCATGCTTTGTTCCAAATTGTCACGAAGAATATGGGTATTGATGATCCTATTTACGATGATTTGAACCATGTGATCTCTCAGGCTTTATCTGATATTACTGCCTCCCTTCGCTTCAAAGGTTCACTCAACACCGATATGAAGGAATTCTTGGTCAACTTGGTTCCTTATCCACGCAGTCATTTTCTCATGGCTTCCTTTGCTCCGATGGCAACTGCGGAAGATCGCCAATATGCGAAATTGACCACCAGTAACCTCGCTAATGCTCTCTTCGAAGAAAATTATATGATGGCTGCAGTCGATGTCACCAAAGGCACATTCTTGGCCTGTTCTCTCCTCTTCCGGGGTGAAAACACTGCTCAAGATATTACCAATGCTCTCTTAGACATCAAAGGACGCATTAAATTTAGTTCATTCATTCCTACCGGTATTAAGTATGGTATGACTGGCACCGCTCCTGAAGGTTTGGAACGCAGTGGGTCTGCTTTAATTAATCACACTGGTGTGGCTGAAATTTTCAATCGGATCTTAGCCCAATTTAACCTTATGTTCGACAAGGGTGCATTCTTGAATTGGTATGAAATTGAAGGTATGTCCAAAGACGATTTCGCAGGGGCTCGAGACAACGTTCAGAAACTCAGCGATGAATATAAACGAGACGAAGAATAATTCGTATCAATTTTTTTTTCTTTCTTAATCCATCTTTAAGCAAAAAAATTCTTAATTACGACTAAATTTTGGGATTGAAGTATTCAGATTGAAGATGAAATACTGAAAAAATGATAGATTGGGAAAGTGAAGTTCATTCTTCTATCCTAGATTTATTTTTAGAATAATATGGACAACGAATAGTATGACATTCTGCATTTCTCTCAAAGATTGTGCAATATCCTGTAAGTTTGCGCGGTTCTATCGTAAATCCCGCTTTTGAGAGGAATTCCGTTCCTTTTTCAAGAGCAACATAGGAACTTAATCGACAACAGCGAGGGCCACCTAACTGCCCAATTTTCTTGATTGTTTGAGCACTTGCACCGAATACTGATGTTCGGGGATGATTCTGAAATGGATTTGCTTTCAATGCGATACTCAAGGCTATTCCAACCCCAGATCCCGCTCCACATATACCACAAAACCCACAACTTCCAGCTGTTATTTTCAAACCTCGCCCATAAGCTTCTACTATATCTTCTTTTAAAATATTATCTCCATTATTTTGCAAAGTTTGCAGCAATACTGCGGGAATTATTCCATGATGCCAAGGACCATGAAAAGGAATTTCTTCGGAAGCATCCCATAATTCTCGTAACTCTTCCATTAGGGTTTGGAAAAGTTCTACAGGATCTCTTTCTGTATGAGCTAAAATCAAAGGGAGAACCTTGGGCATGAAATGCATATAATCTTCCATTTTGAGATTGTCATATTCTAAAGCTTTCTGCATGAATTCATCATAAAAATAGCTTTTTTTCATTTTTTCAAACTGTAATGCATTCAAATTATATCATATTATCTGAATACTTATTCACAAATATATTTTCCTATTTTTCGAACAATGGAAATTTTTTTTTTTAAAGATGACGCACGAAGGAAAGAAGATTAAAGCAAAAAATTATCTTAAAGTGGCTCTTTAGTGAAGTTCTTATTTTATCCTATATATTCCAGAGTAAATTATTAGAATATGTAGGGAAAATAGAGAATCAATAATACAATAGTAATCCAATTACCATTGGAAGCCTATAATGTCAAATATATTGAGTATTTTTGTTATTTTTTTAATTGAGATTTCCAAATTTTAAACTTTCGGACAAACAAAGCCTTGATCGAGGTAATGGGGATGTTTAGAGAACAATATTCTAAAATTTGTTGAAATTCCTAAAACACACTGTCTTGTAACTGCCAGGATGAGTATTGGGAATAAGACTATTGATCGAGAGCATATACTGGTCTTTCTGATTTAAATTATTAATCCCTTGACTATAAATATTAAAAATGTGTATTTTTTTCTCTTTTAAAGTTAATGTGTTTAAGATAATTCATTTTTATTTCAACTTAGATGAATACATATTCAAGTATAAAAAATTATAATGATAAAGGAGATAGGTTTAATGGAAAATACAAAGAATTTGACCAAAAAAGTTTAAAATTCAAAAATCTATCAAGCAATAATGGAAGATAAAATACAAAAAGAAAAATCTTCAGATCCCAATTCCAATTCTGAACTCAAAAACATGATTCAACGAATTTCCTCATTAGAAATGAAAGTTGATACTATTGCTACAAGTTTAGATTCCATTCAGATGCGATTGGGGATGAAAAAAACTCTACCTACAAACGAGGTTAAAAAAAATCATTTGGTTAGTGCTCTCCCTCATCTTCCTTCTGATTTATCTTATTCTAAAAAAAAACTAACAGAATCAACAAAAGTATCTAAGTTTGATGCAGTTTCTCAACAAAAAATTCAAAAAGAGCAAAATTTTATTCAGAAAAAACTTGCCAGTGTACCACTTTTAAACAAAGATTTACTTCAACACAAGGAATTATCGAAATATACTCGAGTAAGATCTCCAGGTATAAATGACAATAAATCGGTCCAGCAAACTAAAAAATCGCAAAGGAATACGTATAATACTCCTTCCGATCAAAAAAAACCCTATCTTCTTCTATTTTTCTTTTATATTTTACTGTCTGTAACAATTTACATTAGTTTTCTAATGTTAATAAGGTGGCTTGAGGAAGGTTTTTTGACCTTTTTAAATATTTTTATCTATATTTATATTTTATCAGCCGGATTCTTAATCGCTGGATTTTATCTGATAAATAAATACATAAAATCTCAAAAATCACAACTTTTTATCTTTCCGTGGAGTTTTATCGGATTAGGGGTAATTGGGCTGTCGCTTGCATATATTCTCCCAACAGCAGTTTTATCTGGGGACTCTGTATTAAACGTAATAATATGGTGCTTATCTATTATATCACTCATTTTCGTATTTATCATACTTCTTATAAAGTATCGCAATGATTTTTTCATTGGAGAAGTCTTTTTGAGCATTCTTATCTTGGTTTTAATTCCATCTTTTATTAATAATCAGTTTTTAGGAATATATTATCAAAATCTTAACACAATCTTCTATGCTGCATTAATCATTGTTGCAACAGGGTTAGCTCTTAAAAAAATATCCCTCACTCCTTTAGTTGCAGTCATGATTAGCATCTCAATTCTCTCGTTTATTGGTGAATTTTCTGAAATTATATCCCTGAATCTAAGTTTGATTATCTGTGTAAATATTATATTTGGGAGATTGCTATTAAAGGGATACGGAGATCACTATGAATTTTACAAAAACAGTGTAGTTAAGTTTGTCCTTCTCATTATTAATCAAATTTTACCAATGGCGGCTTATTATTTCCTTGTAATCAATATTCATCACCGAGATTCTTCGAGTATAGAAATAGTTGTTTTATTCATCATTCTTCAAGCTCAGTTTTATATTCAGATTAAAGAGCAAATTGGGATTATTAAGCAAGATTTAAGCCATGATCTAAAAACTCCCTATCTGCTCCTTGTTTTTATTAATCACGCCGTTCAAATTTTCATCAACCTTATAACCTTATTGAATTTTTCACTTTTCTCTAGAGTAATCTGGGATAATTTCGCTGTTATTTTGGGGTTCATTCTCAGCTTTTACGTGGCATTAAGTATGACTCAATTTTTGGAATTTGAATATTCCAAAGTGCGAGTTTTTGTCCGTTTATTTTACTTATTGATGGCGAGGATTGGTTTCATTATATGTCTTTTCGAAAGAAATACGTCCGATAAACCAGCATTCTTCATTATTACTATGATAATCTTGGGATTTTCCCTCTATTATTCAAGAACGATCGATGGTTCTGGAGAAAAAAGTGCTATTTCACTTCAACTTCTCATCACATCCTTAACTAACTTTCTTATCCTTCAACTATATATGGGAGATCTTGAGGGATCCACACAAATTGTTGAATTTATTCTAATTTTATGCTTTTTTATTTATCCGTTTATCGTAGGCATGAAAATATTACAAGATTCCAAAAAAGACCAATTCGTAGAGTATGCAAAAACTAAAATAAACCTTCTTCATATTTTCTTAACCTCCATAGGGGTCCTTTTCATTTTGACAATAATGCAAGAAACTCTCGTGCTATTTTCGATATTTATGGGTGGATTATTAATCACCGGTCTATTCGGCAAGTTTTTCTTAACTCAGGACACCAATCTTTCCAAAAAATCTGTATTGCAGTATGGGATCTTAACATATTTCGCTTCCATTTATTTATTATCTTTAAAGAGTATTCAATTCTTTCGGTATTCAAGTTATTGGATAATATTTATCTCTATTTTTTGGGTAGCTTTCCAGCTTATTATTTTTTATACTCAAATCAATGTAAAAATTAACACTTTTCTTGCCCATTCGATTAACATCATTGTAATATTAGTGATTAATTATTCTTACAATAATCTATTAGCAACCTGGACAAAAATTGTCATTATTCTTGGCGCTACTCTTGTTTTCTGGATGAAAAATATAATCTCCGAGAATCCAATTTCAACTTCTTCTTACATGTTGATTTTAAATCTCATGAATTCTATTTGTGTTATTTTTATATTTGAGAGTGATTTCACCCAGTTTGGACTCTTTATTCCTTTGGTTTTTGTTCTTTTGTTAATTATTGAGCTTAGTCTTTCGGTTCTTGATCGGCAAAATCATAAAGAAAAAAAATCAAAAACGTCGAACCAGGATCAAAAATTGTTACTCGTGAATTTAATTTTTAATTTTGGATTTTCTGTCATTTCCTTCGCAGTAATATATTATTACGGTAGTTTCATCCAACAAACTTTCATCTCTGGTGAATATTTCTGGATACAAATAATTCTATTGCAAATATTGTTAACATTTTTATTCTCATATCACCCTAAAATGTGGCAACAACTTGGAATTACGTGTCTTTCTGGTCTCGGAATGTTAGTGGGGATAATGGACGATAATTTTGAATTCAATTTTCTCTTTATTTATACTGCAGTTATTGCCTGTACTTGTATAGTTTCACTTTTATATTCTAATCGTCCTAAAACTAATGAAAAATATCTTCTCTATCGATTTTATTATTCTCTAATGGTTGTGATCATTAGTTTGATGATGACTGGATTCTTATCGGAAGTCAAATTTGGCATAATTTTCAATCTTGCTCTGTTTGCAGGCTGGGTTATCGCTAATTTAGAGATTGATTACCATATTAAATTCCAATACGGTTTAATCGCACTAATCGGCATTTCCTATGTCTTTTTTATCATTATTCGATCCTTTTCACGCGATTTTGAATATATTTCTTTGCTTTTCTTAGTCATAGGGATTGTTTTTGTTTTACTTCTCTATAAAACGATAAAAGCGAAAGAAAATTTACCTTCTTTGATTCAAGACGAAGCGAATTCTTAATTTTTTCTAAAGTTTTAACTATTTTTCTTTCTCACCATTCATTTTTCATCCTTCTCTCTTAGAAGTGTGTTGAATCTTATCGAATAGCTTTTAATTCCAATTATTTCTTAGAATTAGGTTCAACAAGTGGTTAATATATTCTAAACTCTCTTTACTGAATAGATTTTAATTAATTAATATTTTAATGGAATTTTTCCTTATTCATTTTTTTTAGAATTTAATCGAAAAACTTTTCTCCAAACATACAAATACCTATGTTTTTCTTGTATTTTCATAAAAGTTTCGGAGGTTAGAAAATCATTTCAGAAAAAATTGGTATCCAAGTCAACCAAGATGAGATGGAAGGTGCAAAATTAGATCAGGATTTGGTTGATTCTCATGAAGAAGGGAACACTATGATTCCCGATGCGGCATTGGAAAAAAAAATATTTTTGTATGGGTTTGGGATTACGATTTTGTTATGGGGATATATTTTGATCGTGCGGGGATCAGCAATGTACTTTATTCTTCCAACAATAGCACTAACTTTAATCTTGATATTTCTTTATTCAAGATATGTGAAGAGGAAAAATCGAATGGCTTGGTTAGAGACAACTTTTCAAGAATTTAAGCAAAATACTCTTCATCATAACGATCAAAATTAAAAAGTAAGGGATAAAAAAACCTATAGATTTTCAAACATTTTAGCTAATTCTTTCAGTTCTTCTTTTTTCTTTAATGTTTTTTCCGTTTCTTCTTGGGTTTTCTTCTCTTCTTCTAACCGAATGAGTTCTTGTGCTTCTTCAAATTCGCGTTTTTCAAGTTCAATGCGTTCTCGTTCTCTGGTGATTTCAGCCTTCTCTTGCTGAACTTTTTCTTTTTCCTTATTGGCACGCATTTCTAACCAACCTAAAGCGCTTCCTTCCGCTTTATCTGGTTTTTCTTCTTTCACAATTCGACCTCCTTCCCTTGAGACTAAAATTGGATCGGCTTTTTGTAATTTCAGAGTGCGAGTTGGACGGGATCTTCGTGGATTTTGTTTTATTGCTTGTTCATTTAAGTTTGAAATTGATTTGGCGTCAATATTTTGTGATAATTTATCAATATCATTGATTTCATCATCTTTTGTTCTAATGATTTGAGTTTTATCCAATTTTGGTGTTTTATTTATTGAATCTTCCGAAGCATCAGTTTTTGGTGAAGAAATTTCTGGTTTGCTTCCTTCTTCTCCTTGAAATTCATTATTTTCAGGATCATTTGCGTCGCTTATTCCCTTTATTTTCTCAGATATTTCTCCTTCTAAAGTGCCTTCTGTAGTATCTCCATACTTTCGTTTTAGTTCTTCCTCTTCATCAACAGGTTGATCATACTTGGATATTTCTTCTTCATAATCGAATTCTTCATCATCATAGAGCAGATCCTCACTTTCTTGGTATGCATCCACTATTGAGACCAATTTGTCTAAGGCATCCGAAAATGAATCTACGGTGATTCCTAAATCCTCAAGAACATGTAGATAAGAATGATGGGAGATAAGAATATCAAATTTCTCCAAAAGGTCTTGAAAATATTGACGAACAACTGTATTATTCTCTAAAAAAACGGAGAAAGGGTCCCCGCGGGGATATGTATAAAACGTTTTAGTGCCAGGCAAATATTCCATGATCGGAGGTAAATTATTCCGGATTAAGTTTAGATAGTGTGTATCTTGTTTTTCCCCAAAGGCAATAAATGCATTAGCGAGACTAATTTTAGGATAATCTTGTTCAACGCCATTTTCATCTATGGGGCGTTTATAATTCATTGAAAATAGGTTGCAATCATTTACCAACTCGTTTAAATAGCCCGAAAACGTTTCATCTTCGATCAATTCACGACGAGGCATTGTCATGAAGGGAATGATGAATTTCATGTCATTGAAAATCACGAGTTTATCAATCATTTGACAAAATGGCACAGCATTTGAATATGGTTCTCTATCATAATATGTGATGGAGTAAATTAATTGGGCTACAACATAGTTATAACTCTCAAAATCAATATCATCCATTTTCTTAATTCGTTTTAGAAAAATTGAATTTCCAATTGCTTCATAATCTAATAGAATACAAGCTTTTGCTGTGGATCCTTGAATGATCGAGTTTAGCCCTAAAATACTCCAATAAATAGATAAAGCACCTGCTCCTTCATCGATAGATGTTGTGGCAATCACATAGATTGGCATTTGTTGTTTTACTAAAGGAAAATTGATCAATAAATAATCACAAATTCCTGCTTGTTTTCCATTTGAAAGGTCATAAAAAAGAAGAATATTTGGCTTTGCGAGTTGATCAACAGCGTACATTAATGGAGCAAAAACTCTACTTGCGAATATATCGTCATTTTCTTCAATATTTGACCATAAATCTCCGCTTGTATTTAATTCTCCCATTAAAAGCACATTTTCTTCGGGAACATATCCTTCTATCATGGTTCCAATTTCTCGGAATTGACTTTCGGTTTCACAAATAAAAAATACCTTGGAAAAAAAATCCAAAATATCATATCGCTTTCCTTTATAATCGTCCTTAATTAAATTAAAGAAGATACTACCGATTTGAAGTCCTCGTTGACCAATGAAGATAAACAAAAGATCATCTTTATCATCTGCGCCAATACTCATGGAAAGCCTCTACTAAAACCTCTACTTAATAAGATGTTTGGAAGATATATATATATGGATTTTAGAATTGTTTTTGGAAATAAATGCAAGACCTGTTAATAAAAGAGAAAAAAGAATAAAGACAAAACATTCCTTAGGATGTGATTGATTATTGTCCGGTTCCACAGAAGGGACACATTTTCCAGCCTGGTTGTAATTCCTTACCGCAATTGCTACAGGAACGTTTTAACGCAGTACCGCAATAGGGGCACATGGCAAAGTCTGGCATAATCGCTTTTCCACAAGATTGACAAGATAAATCACTTACAATGCCTCCACCAGAACTGGCTGCTGTGGGGGCAGTACCTCCCTTACGTTTGCGTTTTTTCGCTGCTAATACTGCATCTAATTGCGAAACTCCATTAGCGGTTAATAAAACTCCTGGATTGGCTGCATTATTATTAGTTTCTAAAACATTTGCATAAAGACCAAAATCTATAAAACTATCAACAATTACTTTTCTTAGTTCATCACGCATATCTTTTTCCAATATATAGAATGCTTTTTCAAGTTCTTTCATTTGCATCTGATTGCTTGCCATTTTCATGCGAAAAACAATATCTCGATAGCCCTCAATAGCATAATAGCTTTTAGCCACCATATCTTGTTGTTCTTTTTTACTGACTTCTAAAATTCGTTCACCTTCAGCTGTGAGGGCGTATTCATCTTCATCTTTTTCAATGAATTTTAAAAGTTCTCCACCCTTCAAAGCTGCGGCGATAATGTTATCATCCAGCATTACAGCAATTTTTAATGAAGATGTGCTTGAACTACCACCCTTAAAGCTCAACGCTTGCAAAATCTTAAACAAAGTTTCTGATTTTGTCATAATATAGGTATTAGAAATATCCTCGATTTGTACAGACATATGATTCACCGTTCCGAATAGAAAAAAATTCTCCGGATTACTAGAAATTTATCACCTTCGACTAATATAGATGATTTTGCAAAAAAATTTTGTAAAAATTTTAGTGAAAAACATAAATCTTCTATAAATGGAAAGGTGTTTCCTAATGCATTTTTTATGATTGATTCTTCTTTCAAATATAGAAGTTTAAAATTTCTTCGATTATTACAAATCTGAAATAGATACGAGTAGTTTTGGTATATTACTCCTTTCCAGTGAAGTAAAGTTTAAAATGAACAGAAAATACAATTTAGAATAGAATGGAACTCGATTTAAAATATGTTGGAACTATCCTTAAACCATATAAAACGCGAGTAACTTGGCGACAAACCACAAATTATGCTGCATCAATAAAAGATTCCAATCCTTATTATTTCGATGATGAACAAAAGGGTGGGCTCGTAGCTCATCCACTCTTTCCAGTTGTTGTAAATTGGCCAATAATTGAAAATATTTCTGAATTTATCATCGATCAAAACTTTCCTCAACATTTTTTAGCCCGTGGGGTTCATTATTCAGAACATATTATTGTCCATAGGTTGATTAAACCCAAGGATCGTCTACAGATCGAAGGGCAGATTGCAGCGATAAAACCTCATCGTGCGGGAAGTCATTTTATTGGAGAATTTAAAGCCACCGACAGAAAAGGATATAGAGTGTTTACCGAATACACAGGCATTATGTTGCGAGGTGTGAAATGTTCTCCAGAAGGGGCAGAGATTAGTAACCTTCCCACTATGCCGTCCTATTTGGATAACAAATGGCAAGGAAAACCTGAATGGGTTGAAGATATATTCATTGATCTATGTCTTCCCTATGTCTACGATGGATGTACAAATATAGTCTTCCCAATTCATACTTCTCCAAAATTTGCACATTCTGTTAAATTACCCGGTAATATTTTACAGGGGACTGCTACTCTGGCTATAGCTGTAAGTTCTATTATCAACCGAGAATCTGGAGGGAATCCTTCAAATGTTAAGGAAATATATTGCCAATTTACCGGTATGGTACTTCCAGGAACCGAAATTAAACTTCAAGTATTAAAAAAAATCGTTAATGAGAATGAAATCACAATATATTTCAATGTTGTTAATCATATAGAAAAAAAAGCGATTTCTAATGGAGTTCTGAAATTAAACAATGTTTAGTTTTATTGAAAACAATGAAAGGAAAAAATTAGGATTTAACAGTTCGTTTTTTAGTTGTAGATTTTTCTGCAATCTCATAAAATTTCATCATTCGTGTAATATTGGCTGCGGCTTGTTTCAATTCTTTTTCCGCATCTATGTTTTCTTTCTTAAAATGGTGCATAAATGCACCTTTATTAAACATCACTTGAAATTGTGCCATAGTTCTTTGAAATATAAACCGCATTGCCGAATTATTTGCTAAAACAATTCCTTGACGTAAAAGAGGCATCCCATCAAGGGTCATTTTTTCTCGTGGAGTAATTCCTATGAACATACCAGTCGGAATCCATGGCATAAAATCCATATTTTCTTTGGCAATTCGGAGAGGAGTTTTCACTTCAGGACCTAGTTTTCCCATGAAGAAATACATGGTAGATACATATTTACCTGTACCAAAGTTTACATCGGCCATATAATTCTGCTCATCAGTGAGCTCTTTCACTAGATCTTCTGTAGAATTTTGAGAAAATTCATCAAATTTAAAGGGAGCAATACCTGCTAACAAAAATTTCATGTATTTGTAGGGTACTAAATTTGTGAATAATTTATTGAAATCCGCCCGAATGATGGCACCAGGCATTGCAATTTGCATAATCACACTGAATATTAACCGAGAGATTATCATATTAATATCTTCATAAGTGGGTGATTCAATCTGATATTTTTCTTTTACCAAATTAATTATTTTATCATTGTCAAGTAACACTGTTGCACTTGCATTTGCTAATAAACTGTTTGCTGCATAAATTGTATTATATGCTTCAATAACATTTCCACTGAGTTTTCGACTTGGAAAAATTGAAAAAGTGAGGGTAGGGACTTTTGGGAACTTATCTTGCAGAACTTCAAATACACTATCAAGAAGTCCAGATCCTGCTCCACCTCCCGTTGCATGAATTATTATTATGCCTTCTAAGTTTTGAATCGCACGCATTTGAATAAGAGATTGAATTCGATCAAGGATGTATGGTTTTAAATTGGTACCAATACGCTTGGCCCGTGCCCACATTGAATGAGATCCGAATGTATTGTAGATAAAATCATCCTTTGGAAAAATATGGGAATTTCGTTCATGAAAACTCCGAACTGGTTGGGCTTCCAAATCAATAAAAATAGATCGCGGGATATATTTTTTTTGTTTATTACTAGCTCGATCTTTATCATCTAGCAGATTGTAGAAGAACATCCGACGTGCTTCTTCAATTTCGTATTCTGTATAGAATTCTGTCATTTCTAACTTCTTATCGAGCATCTTATCAATGTCTGCGGGAATATCTCCCGTTTTGATTGGTACTGGAATACCTAGCGTTTCATATGCATATGCCCAAAATCTTTCGGCAATATTTACTCCCGCTTGACCGATCCAAACTAATAATAAATCTTTTGCTTCTGTCATGACTATTAACGAAAGTATGCAATCTTCTCCCTATTATTTCTCCCTTCAAAAAAAGACCTTAGAATTATTTCAAAATCTTTCCAAAAAATCATTTTAAACTCTTAATATTTGGCAAGGAATTCACTAAGAACTAGTAACTAAAGGTCAACCTTTTAGGTATTCTATATGAGTGATAATGCAGTATCAACTGGAATAATGTCTACAGCGTCGATTGTAACAACTATAGTTGTCATCGCAGCGGCTTTTACTGTAGCGGCTGCAATAGGTGCATCAATTAACAACAGCGGTCAAAATTTTGCTAATCAAATTAATACTGATTTTGAAGTACTTGCTATAGGAAACACAGAAGCGGGGAATTCAACAATATATGGTTATGTGAAGAATCTTGGGGATGCATCTGTGGGGTCCTTCTCTGAAATGGATGTCTTCTTAGATGGGGACTATTATTACCTTGACAGTGCGGACACAAGTCTTTTTCGATGGAATGCAACTATCTTGAACGACAATGGAAACAATATTTGGGATCCACTCGAGACAATTATAGTTCGCATGTATTTTCCTGATGGTGAGTCAATTAATTCTGGTTCTCATCAAATAGTTATCGCTATATCAGGAATTAGTGAAATTTATCAATTTTCAATTTGAAATTTTCTTTGAACATAAAAAAAACTTGAAAAAAAATGGGACAATCAGTATCAATTTCCTTTGGAATGTTATTTCTTTGTACTCTGTTAGTGGGATCTATGCTTTATTCAGCTTTTCAAAGTTCTAATGAATTGATAACAGAAGCTCAGGAAAACAATTACGATCGGGAATTTTCTCGCATCCATACAAGCATTCAATTAATTAATGCTTCGCGCGATCCTTCTGAAATGGCTATTAATTTAGTGATAGAAAATATTGGAACAGAAATTATTTATCAATTGGACTCTATGGATGTTTTTACAAATGTCACTCAAGTTCTTGATTGTGGGCCATATGTCTATGATAGATGGATTCCCAGTTCGAATTTAGGTGCTGCAATTATCAGTGCTGGATGTTATTGGTCGTTTACTATGTTAGGTGATTTGTCCCACAATCCCACTTATTGGGATCCTCATGAGCTTTTAAATATCACAATTACGTTTAATGTAACAATAGCGGAGCAATACTATTATTACCGAATTTCAACCCCTAATGGGGTCGGAGATTCATTTATTTATAACACCCTATCATAAGATCATTACGAATTAATGCGAGGAAACAGAATTATGGAATCATTTGCAGATAAAGAAGAAAAAAAAGGGCCAGAAAAAGATTTCTCCGAATATTTCCTCACAACGAATGAAGAATTGGATCGAAATCTGGGGGGTGGAGTAAAATGTGGATCTCTTGCAGTATTTGCTGGGGATATGGGGGCAGGGAAGTCTGTATGGTGTCAACAAATTGCTTATGGTGCTTTGCGATGTAGAAAGACCGTTTCCTATATCACAAGTGAGATGACAGTCAAAGGTTTAGTGCAAAATATGTTCTCTCTATCTTGGGAAAGAGCAGAAGATTTCTTTTTAACTGGACAGTTTGACATTATTCCTGTTGTGTCTCAATCAGGAAAAGTTCTACGTACTCCTGATGTAATGTTTAAGTTAATTGATCTAATATCCAACATTGAAAGCGAAGTGATTATTATTGATTCCCTGACTTATTTTGTCGGAAAGAATTTTGATCCTAAACAAGTAATGTTTTTCTTTGAATTGTGTAAAAGATTAACCATTGGTGGAAAAACAGTCATTATTACTATTCCAACTTACTTCCCCGAGTTATATGACTATATCGAATTAAATTTTATGAATTTATGTGACTTAATTCTTCGATTTGAACAGCGAGAAGAAGATGGAACGGCCTTCAAAGCGTGTTCAGTTTTAAAATGGTTAGCACAAGATGAAATATCTCAATTAATTGTCTTTAATATTGATTCTGCCTTTGGAATTGCGGTTTCAGTTATTTCTGCGGCTTAAATTATTTCATTTTTTCTTTCAATTAAGATAAAAAAATTGATTTTTTTGTGAAGAAATTTCTAAAAACCCAAATATATAGTAAAAAGGGTTACTTGGATGGTTAGAAACAATTTCTACATCTTCAATATGAATTCCATGAGAATTGTTGAATGCTGAATTAAACATGACAGAAACAATGTCCACGCAAGAAATGGCCCAAGCAGAAGCCAAAATTAATCAAAATGTTGTATTAAGGCAAATTACTGCCAAATACCCTCATGTACTGGACTATTTAATTCAGAACTACAATGAAGAAATTGGGGTGCCTGTATATATTGAAAAATTAGAGCGCAAGCATAAAAAATTGGAATATCCCAATGTTTTATACCCTGCAGATGGACCTGTATTTATACATATTTATCCCGGGCCTTCCAGAATCTTATATTCTTCAATAGAACCTACATTAAATCAAGCTACTACAGATGCTCAAGAAAAAATTATGTCCACCTTAACCTCTTTGATTAAGTACAATGATATTCCAGAGAATAAAGAAGATCATATTAAATTATATGACAAGTTTGCTGCTCGTATAATTGATACTTCCATCGGTGGTGGAGGATCAGGAACTTCCTATGAAAAAACAGATTCTTCAAATCCAATTTTGAAATTGCTGTCCAAATTGAAACAGAGTTCCAAATTGAAGCTCGATCCCGTCGTCGCTGAACGGGTCCGTTATTATTTTATTCGTAATAAGATTGGTTTAGGAAAACTCCAACCACTAATTAATGATCCATATATTGAAGATATAACTTGTAATGGGAAAGGTCCACTCTTTGTAGAACATAAAATCTTTGAATCTCTTGAAAGTACCATTATATTTGAAACGGATGAAGAACTTGATTTGTTTGCCCTATATCTTAGCGAACGTTCTGGACGTCCTGCGAGCCACTCCAATCCTGTGGTTGATGCTGCTTTACCCGATGGCTCTCGTATTAATATCGTCTATGGAACAGATGTGTCCATGCATGGATCAAATTTCACAATCCGTAAGTTTAGTGAAGATGTTATCAGTGTAGTCAATCTTATTGGATGGGGCACTCTTAGTTCCCAATTATGTGCATATTTATGGATGACCCTGGAATCTCATCATTCTATGATGGTTGTTGGTGAAACTGCATCTGGAAAAACGACCTCTTTGAATGCCTTACTCACTTTTATTGGACCTAATGCAAAAATCGTAAGTATTGAAGATACTCCAGAAGTAAAAGTGCCTCACCAAAATTGGACTCGAGAAGTCACCCGTCCTGCTTCAGCTGGAAATCCCGTGGATATTTTTCTTCTTGTAAAGGCAGCTCTCAGACAACGTCCAAATTTAATAATTATTGGAGAAATTCGTGGTGAAGAAGGAAACATGGCTTTTCAAGCAATGCAAACTGGTCACCCGATGGTTGCTACTTTCCACGCTGGTAGTGTACGAGCATTTGTGAATCGTATGACTGGGAAGCCTATTAATGTCCCTCCTGCATTTATTGCTTTACTTGATCTTGTCTATATACAAATGGCAGTTCAAGGAAAAACGGGAAAATTATTACGTCGTTGCATTTCTTGCAATGAATTAGTTGATTATCTTCCAAAAAAAGATAAATTTAGGTATGTTGAGCTTTTTGCATGGGATGCAGGGGATGATACTCATATATTTAGAAATCAATCCTATGTATTTGAACAAAAAATCGCAGTCAAACGGGGAATAAAACGAAAAGATATTAAAATGCTCTATGACGAATTACGCACGAAACGACATATCCTAGAAGCGTTTGGAGAACTTGGAATTCAAAATTACCATACTATCTTTCGAATATTAACCACTTATAAAAACAAAAAGAAATTACCTCAAGAAGTAGTAGATACAATGAAACGGCGTATGAAGGAAGAAGACGATGCCGCACTCTAAGTTAATCATGGTCAAATAACCAAATCAAACTGATATATGATGGAAAAACGAGACGAAGAGAATAAAAAACAAAGTTTCAAAGAAACAATGCAAGATGTTTATCGGAAACTTGTTGATTCGTTCCAACAAACACTAATCCAAGCAGGAATACAGAAATCCATAGGTGAATATTTATTTAAAATTCTTCTCCCTATTACAGTGGGTGGTCTAGGGTCCGGAATAATCATCGGAATTTTATTGGAAATGAGCCCTATGATTTCTGGGATAATTTTTCCTTTATCAATTTCATGTTTTTTTCTTGGATTCATTATAGTTTTTATCTTTCCCTATTTTAAACGCTCTTTACGTCAAGAACAAATTGATACTGCTCTTCCTATGCTTGTTACCTATATGGGTGGTATTTCTACCTCAAAAGCTAGTCGAGATCAACTTTTTGAGAATGTAAGTCGTCGGGAAAAATCTTTTGGACTAATTGCTTTAGAGGTAAAACGAATTCGTACCATGGCGAAAGAGTGGAATCTTGGATATTTAGATAGCATTAAAAAAGTAAGTGCTACGACAGCAAGTTCCAGATTTGGTGATTTTCTCTCCCGTTTTTCCCAAGCTTTGGATGCGGGTGAAAATTTAGAAGATTATTTCTTAAAAGAACAGCAATCGGTTTTAAACGGTTATATTTCGGATTATACTCGCAAGTTGAAATCCCTTGAGGTACTTAACGATATGTTTACCGCACTTTCCACTTCATTGAGTTTTATATCTATTACCTTTCTTTTGATGATGTTTCTTTTTGGAAGTGATGAAGCTGCCAATACTCGGAATTTATTTCTCATTTTGGGGGTAATAGAACTTGTTTATATTGCTCTTATGGTTGCCTTTTATGCGATCTCCCCCAAAGATGGTTTGGTGAATATTCAAAGGAAAACCGCTGAGTACGAAAAAGTTCTTTATTCCTTTTTAATCTGTGTTTTTGTTTTCATGCCAATTTTGGCATTCATTACTTTCTTTCTAAAAGATGCTGACGGTAATTCTGTGATCTCTCTCCCAGTTTTCATGATCATATTTGGAATCTCCATGTTTTATCCTGGTTATGTTGCTGAAAAATTTGAAGATATTATAAAACGACGGGATGCTAATTTCCCCGTTTTTATTCGCACTTTGGGCGCTACAACAGCATTATTAGGAGGAAGCATTTTTGATTCTGTTAACATCATCTCTCGGGAACAATTTGGTCCTTTGACTACTGATATTAAATTATTATACACCCAATCAAAATTTGGGATTGATCCGATTATTGCGTGGCAATGGTTTTCTGATAGCACATCCAGCAGTATTATTGATCGTTTTCTTCGAATTTTTACTTCTAGTTTAGATATAGGAGGTAATACCGAAATAATATCCAAATTTATCTCAACCAATGTTGAAAAAATATTGAAGCTCCGTCGGGATAGGCAGCAGGTAATTGGGGTCTTCAAAGGGACTTTACTGATGCTCACTATTATTAATATTGGGATTATGATCTTTATGAAAGATGTTCTTTTCCTATTGAATGTCACAATGGGTGCTCTGCAAGATGTCCAAGGGATGAATTTACAGTTAGGTAAACCACCTCCTGCATTTTTTACTGATTTGTATTTCACCATCTATTATTTAACTATGCCAATTTACGCTTGTCTGGCCATAATTATTCCTCAACGAGGTACTTGGATGAAAGTTACCAAATACTTGTCTCAATATTATATTATTGCGGGTTTAGAGATTATTGTGATCAGTCAAGTAGCTGGTGAGTTGATTGGTGGTTTTGGTGTTGCAATTCTCTAAGATGAAATCATTTTTTTTAGAATTTTTCTAATAATTGTCTTTAAGTATTAACCTTTGTCTCAAGAATTGAATAAAATTTGGAACTGGACAAATCCTACGCTAGTTGTAAGATGACTCAAGTGGCCAAAAATTAAACAGGTGAAATCTGTTATGAGCAGCAAATTGCAATCAAGTTCTTGCGATTCTCGTCAGGAAATCCGCAAGATTAATGCCGATAAAGCAACCAACGCCCGGATCAGACGTCGCCGTACCAAAAAAGGTCGAAAAGCAAATGAAGGGATGACCGCCGCAATCATCTTGATTGCCTTTATAATCACTGCAGCTGGAGTTGCATTTGTAATCCTCACTATGGGATCAACATTACAACAACAACTCAGTGCAACGGGGCAACAGGCACTGCAGCAAGCTTCATCTGCCATGCAAAATTTTATTCACACACAAAAATAAATCTGTGGAAAAATTCATGATAGTAGAGGGCGGACTCGTCGTAGGTTACGACGCTGATGGAAATAGTAAACTCGAAGGGCTTGTATGGAATATGCGTTTAGTCTTAGGTACGGGTGAAGTTGATCTGTCAGAATCTGCCATTGAAGTTTCTGTGTTCATTGGTTCGCTAAATGAGTCAAGATTATCATATAATTCTGCTCTAAATGATGAAGCGTATTTTTGGAATAGTGCAGCCATAAATAATACATATGGCATGGCATTCTATGATGAAGTACACTCCAACACTATTTTAGATGCTGGTGAAATTGTGCGATTTTTTGTGTTGCTTGATGCAACAACGCACGAAATTGCTGGAAATGATAATGTGATGATCGTTTTAATTTCTAGTGTCGCAATGATGAAAGTGTCGAAAGTCGCTCCGACGGGCATAGAACCAGGAATGAATCTCCTACGGTAATCCTTAATGTGAATCGATCGTATTGGCAACGGCGCCGTGTCAATCCAACCCTTTTTTTTTCCAAGTTTTTTCAAGGGTTTGGGCGGCTGCTCTTTTTTTTGACTTCTTTTTCTTCTGTTATAAATGAATTATGGATGTTTGATGGATATAAAGAACACTTTGATGAGGATATCGCTTGTTTAGAATTCTTTTTCTAAAAGACCATATATCAAAGTCGTCCAATATTGCCCTTTCCAATACCCATTATCCCGCAAGCATCCTTCCTTAGTGAAATGGAGTTTTTCCAACAATTTTTGTGACCCCATATTATTTGGATCCACATCTGCTTCAATGCGATGCAATTTCATTTCCTGGAATCCATAGGTAATCATTTTATAAAGACTTTCAAACATATATCCCTTTCGCCAATATTTTCTATGTAAATCGTATCCAATTTCGGATTTGTTTCCCCGATCTGTGATCCATGAATTAAATCCGCAAGTTCCAATCAATTTTGAGTTTTCTTTGAGAAAAATGCCCCACCGAATTCCATATTTATCTTTAAACCGGTTGTTTACCCAATTTATTGTTTTTTCTATCTTTTGGATTTCCCTAAATGAATTAAAGTCTGTATATCTGGTTACTTCATCGTCACCCCAAAATTCCATAAGTTCGTTTGCATGCTTTCGGCTCATTTTTTTTAGCCATAATCTAGGTGTTTCTAATTCCGGAAAAGATTTCCAAAGTGCATTTTTATCCATATTTTGTTCAAATCTGATATTATATTTGAGTGTTTGTGAATATTGAGTGCTGGGTTTAATTTCCGAAGATTGTTTCCACATGATTGAAGATTTTTAATAACAACTATTTTTTAAAAATATTACAAGAAATAATTCAAACGGATACATATTAAGCACTAAAAATCAAAATGATCGTTAATACGATTCTAGGATTAAGAATGGGATGAATTATGACAGAAGAAGAAAAGGTCTCAATTGAAGTCTCGAAAAAAGTGGCTGAATTAATTGATGCCAATAAGGAAGAAGGGGAGCCTACCGATGCTTTTTTAATGCGAATGCTCGGAATTGCAAATGAAGATGAATCGATCAGGCGAATATTGTTCATTGGTCCCCCCGCAGCAGGAAAATCTACTATACGGAGTGTGTTTTTCGAAGACTCAAGTCCACAAACCTTGATTGATGATCCTTTGGAACCAACTCGAGGAATTGAAAATTATACCTATAATTGGTTGGATGTTTCAGCAGGGGTTGCAGATTCTGCGGGTCAAGAAATAGAACGTTGGCTTGGGTTAGATCAAGAGCAAGCTTTTGGTGAATCTGATTCTATCATCTTTGTAATGGATATCAGTCAGTTTGATAAATTTAAGGATCAAATTTTGGAAGATCTAATAGAAGCATTAAACTCGAAATCATTGGTTGCACCAAAAGCTCAATTTAATGTATTTCTCCATAAAATAGATTTGATTGATGAAGATATTAGGGAAGAACGGTTATCCGAGATAAAAACCATCATAAATACAAACCTTAAGGAACAT
Organism: Candidatus Lokiarchaeum ossiferum; assembly: GCA_025839675.1. Taxonomy (GTDB): domain Archaea; phylum Asgardarchaeota; class Lokiarchaeia; order Sigyniarchaeales; family Promethearchaeaceae; genus Lokiarchaeum; species Lokiarchaeum ossiferum. The sequence goes on along the minus strand of CP104013.1, from coordinate 857,964 downwards.
GATCACAAAGCAGACATGATTTTGTTGAAATACTATTATACTAGCATTAAAGGAGAATTAATCCTTAGTCTTGTAAAATCTATGCGTTCTGTGCTTTATTCTTATAGTAAAATAATGCGACGGGCCCTAATTCCTTATTCGATGCGATTATAATTATTTTTTTTGGTTCTTTTTAATTCTTGATTTTTGTGTTTTAGATTATAACAAAATTTAAGTAGGATCTTGAGCACTTCGATAAGTTTAATAAGCTTATATCACTATCTAAATTGTTTCTCGGTCATAGGTCCGGAATAACACCAGTACCCATTCCGAACACTGAAGTTAAGGCCGGATGCGTTGTGGATAGTAGTGATATCTCGAATATTGCGAAACCTCAAACTGAGAAACTCCCTTTTCTTTTTATCCAATTACCAGTAATGCTAATTTTATATTGGGTCTAGTGTTTCTCAAAAAAAAAACGCTCTATTATTTTTCAAATTAACTAAAAAAAAGAAGAGAAAGATGATCATTGGTAAATCTCTTACTTTACATTCCAATTATCAATAATTTCTGCCTCAATACCCCTAAGATTCCTTCAACAATTGTCTTATATCTTCCATCCGTTTTCGATTCATTCCGAAATCATTTGTCCCAATTCTAGATGCAGAGCGAAAATGGATGCATTTGGCAGTTTCATCCAGAAAAAACTCCACATCGTCTATAAAACGCCACGCCAGGGAACGAAATTCTGCATAAACATAATTTATTTCATTTTTGATTATTCTAGTTCTTGGATATTTCTGGATTATTTCAATCAAAATAGAATTTTGTTCTTTAATTGATTTTGAAAATGAATATGGCTCTATTTTAGAATTTTTTTCTTTGCTATAACTACACACGCAATTAGGAATATCAGGACACGCTTGTAATCTTCCTCCTGAAATTCCTAAATTATTTGGGCGTTTACTTATCAACTGAATTATTATAAGTAATATAAAGTATCCTCCTGCAATAACCGACACGATGATAATTAAAATAAGTCCTATGCTCAAAAATTTCCACCTAAATCAACCATGTCTTTCAAATAAAAAAAGCTATCGTTCTTTGAAATGAATTTTAACCGAACATGCCTCAGATGTAAATAATAAAATTTAAGAAGGATCTTGAGCACTTCGATAAGTTTAATAAGCTTATATCACTATCTATATTGTTTCTCGGTCATAGGTCCGGAATAACACCAGTACCCATTCCGAACACTGAAGTTAAGGCCGGATGCGTTGTGGATAGTAGTGATATCTCGAATATTGCGAAACCTCAAACTGAGAAACTCCCTTTTCTTTTTCCATCATTTTAACCAAGTAATTTTATTTTTCCTAAAATATAATAATGAGAAGAAAGTTTACCTTTAAGAATTATTTTTATAAACCCATTTTTTTATAATTAGAAACAGAGAAATATAGATTAAGAGTTTCAATTATTTAATTAGAACTGGTTTTTTTCAAAAATATGAAACTGAAAAGTCGTTTGATCAAAGGAATTTTTAATTATGGATAAAAATGAAGAGTCAAAAGAATCAAAATTAAAAAAATACCGTCAAATTTGTCCCTTTTGCTTTAAATCTTTTCTTTCTCTTTATGGGCACCAATGCCTTGATCTTCCTCCAAATTTTCAGTTTTCCAAAAAAATCGATGATGCTTCATTTTTCAAGCATATATATAAAGAATCTGATGCATTATCAGATCAAGGAACTTTTGATATTTATAAACTTCATCCTGTGAAGTACCAAATTGCATTTCTTCGGGCATATCAAAAAGAAATAGATGCTTCTATTGAAACTTCTTTTAAAATTACAGATCCGATTATCAAAAATCCTGCTAAAACTGAAACTAGTTCTGTTACTCGTAATTCATCAGTTCCTCCTTCTATTTTTATAAAACAGATCTGCCCATATTGTTATGAAGGTGTTCCGAGTTTATCTGAACATGTTTGTGCTTCCCTTCCCGAGGAGTTATCTCCCGATTTCCATTTTCAAGAAAAAATATGCACGAACGATTTCTTCATATTTCTCTATAAAAAGCTTGATGCTTGGAGTTCTTCAAAGAATGTGGATCTTTATAAATTGAATACTGCGGCTTATCGGTTGTTATTTTTCACTTATTATGATCGTATGATGGAGATGGAAGGGCCTTCATTAGAAAAAGCTCGAATGGAGAAAAATTATTCCACTCCATCCCACAAGAAATCCCGTTTTGAAAAATTCGAAAAGGAAATCCTTGAAAAGGCTAAAAAGGACACTCTGAAGAATTTTGTTTCCTCAAAAGTCTTATGTCCCTATTGCTTGCAAGTAATTCATTCTTTAAGAGATCACAAATGTGAAAAAATGCCTTCTGAGTTTTCTTTTGAATCTGCTTTGAATGAAGAATTGTTTTTCGAAGATTTATATCGAAAATTGCGCATCACTACTCCAAATGGTACTCCTGACTTAATAAAAATTAATCAGTCGACTTATTCGACTGAATTCTTTCAATTTTATAATTTCAAGTTGCAGAAACTCCACGATTCATTATATGGCTTGGATGAAGAAGATCTTGATCTCACCATGGATCTTTCACAGCTGGATAATCAAGATTTGTCCAATATGGATGTTCTAGATATGATGTCTCGAGATTATGATCTCACCGGGTTACCTGCAAAAACCGCTAAAGCTCTGTCAACTCAGGAAAAAATAGGCTTAAAAACACCCCCTGATGATGGGATGCCATGGTGTTTCTCCTGTACACATATGATGGATTGTCCAAAAGGTGTAGATTCATCTCAAATGGAAACTATTTTTGATTGTGATTTATATGAAAACATGAATTTTTCTACAACTTCATATAAATCTTCGATAGTTCCATCTGATATTTCAATTTGTGGGATTTGCACCCATATAGATAATTGTCCTCTTAATTTAAATTCTGAACAAATGGAACAAGTCTTTCAATGCCATGCTTTTAAAGAAACAGAAACGAATCGAGAAGATCGGGAAAATGCAATCCAAAAAGAAATTGAAGAAGAATTGGAAAAAGAAATTCAAAAGAAACTTGAAAAAAAACGCCATAGGTTTCGATTATTTAAACGACAGAAAAAGCGCACTGAAGAAATTATCCCAAATAAAGCAGAAGAAGATCTTCAGAATCTTGCAGATCTGGAGAATATTGACATTTCAATCCATGAAGAAGCTCAAATTAAAATTACAAATGAAGAAAAACAAGATTTACTTAAAGAAATAATGAATCGTTGGGAGCAAGATCGAGGACAATTGAAAGTAATTTGCAGTTCCTGTGAGGCCGAAATGAGCAAAATTGTCACCACTCGAAAAATTTTTCATCGATGTACAAACTATCCCGAGTGCAAAATCAAAGCTGATCCTTGGTATATATCTCAAGCGGTCTTAAAAGGTATTGTATCCCATATAGAGCATGGGGATTTAATAATTCTTTATCAATACGATGATTTAAAAAATATAGTCACTGTTAGTGAGATATATTCTGATGGAAAGTTGTTCCTCTAAATTACTAATGTGTTTTTAAGAATAATAGTTCATTTTGATTTTTCTCAAATTGTTTTTATTGAAGACATAAGTGGTTAGATCGGAATTTTCATTGTAAAAATTTTTAGGAAAGCTCCAAAATCTTCACAATAACTGTGGTTATTAGAAAAAAAATTCCTAGAATTATTAGAAAAAAAAGTATCTGGAATAGAAATGAATGTATTTATTGCTCACGAAAAACCTTTACTTTAATTGATCTATGACAGAATTTGTAAATTCGGGGGGGGTCCGAATATCTGAAATAAATGCGTCAATAACACAGAATTATTCGTTAAGTGCAGTGTGCCCATTTTGTTTTCAATCTTTTAAAGCAATTTCTCGGCACAAGTGCAAAATTGCACCTCCAAATTTCATGTTTAAGAAAGAAATTTGCAACGATCAGTTCTTTTATTATCTTTATCATAATTCTGTTGCGTTTAATAAGAAATCAGGCCATATTGATGTAGTTAAGCTTGATCGTACACCTTATCAATATTCGTTTATTAAATTATATCTTCGCTTAATCAACAATCCTCAAATTTCTTTTGAAACCGCAATAATCGATGGAAATTTCGATGATGAAAAGCAAATTAAGGAAATATTGGCTCAAAAAATAGAGCTTGTTGAAAAAAAAAATGATTTTGCATTTTCAAAAGGAACGAAATTGGTTCAATTATGCCCTTATTGCGGATTGAAATATCGACGGCTGTCTTCTCATAAATGTAATGATAATCCATTTTTTACTTTTCAATGTAGAATACATCCAGATGAATTTTTTGATCTTGTGTATAAATCTTCAGGAATTTGGGATCCTCGCGGATTTTTAAACCTCTATCGATTTGATCTCAAGAGATATAGAACAAATTTTTTGCAAGCAATAAAATCATTGGAAGAAACTGCAGATCCATCAGTAGAAGTTCTTGAAAAATTATTAGTTCTACCTGATGAAAAGGTTACAAGTGAACCACACAAAAAAACCGAGATGGAAAAAATAGAAGATGAAATAAGTTCAAATCTTAAGCCATCATCTCATAAAAATTCAACTAAAACATCTTTATCAGACAAATCTAGGAGAAATTCCAAGTCTTTTCAAAAGATTTCTGATTTAAAACAAATTTGTCCCTTCTGTTTTGAATCATTCAATTCCCTTTACGACCATGAATGTGATAAGAAACCCCCCGACATAAAATTCACTCTAAATCTTGGAGAAGATTATGAATTTTTCAGGCGATTGTACCGTGAAATTGGTGCTTTGAATAAATATGGAAAAATTGATTTCAATAAATTTAGTCATAATAAATATAATCGTTTGTTTACCAAATATTTCCAACCTCCTTATTTGGAGGAGGAAAAATTCAAAGATTATAAACAGCGAATACTGATTGAAAGACATAAAGTTGCTGAAGAACAGAAACGACTTCTTGAAGCAAAGAAACGTAAAAATTTACAACTTCAAGAAAAGCGTGCACAAAAACAAAAGGAAGATGAGCGCCAAACTCTTCTTAAACTCCAACAACTGAATCAAATTTGTCCTTTTTGCTACAAATCCACCACTAATTTGGTCAATCATACGTGTGCAAAGCTTCCTCCTGATTTTTCTTATTCCGCACTTCTCTCGCAAGTTACATTTTTTAAAGATTTATATAAAAACTCTAATGGATTGAATCGACACGGTCATATTGATCAATATCGTCTTAATCGGCGTAAATATCTTCAAATGTTTATTCGCATTCACAATCGTCTTCAAAAGAGTGAAGATCCAAATATAACTTTAGAATACAATGAAACTCTAGATAACCCCGTAGTTTATGATCTTACTGGTTACTATAGTTCTTTAAAACAAAAAGTGGGTAAAATTGAAAAAATCATTGAAGAAAAGGGTATAGATGTAGAAAAGACAACCGTACCTCAGATTTGCCCGTATTGTTATACTCTACACGAATGTCTATTTGGTCATTCTTGTGATCATATCCCTTCTGGTTTTAAATTTGATATTCAGCTATTTAGTGCAAAGTTTTTTGAAAAAATTTACCAAAAGATAGGCTCTTTATCAAGTAAAGGAATACTCAATTTTTTTATATTTGACAGATCTGAGTATTCATCTCTCTTTTCTTATGAATATTCTCAATTTCTTTCAGGTTCGGGTAATAAACAATCAAATGATTTAGAAATAGTATCTAGGAGAACATCTGAAGAAATAAATGTTCTTGTAGAAGGAGTGACAGAGGAGTTACCCTCTCGAGTTCCCAAAGAAATTTTTGTGGAACAAAAACTTAACATTTTAGATAGTTTAAAAGTAAAAAATTATCGAGTTAAGCAAATTTGTCCTTATTGTTATATCTCGGAAGAAGATTTAAGTCTTCATAAATGTTCAAAATTACCTGAAGATGTTCCTGAAACATTTCAATTTGACATTCGAGCATGTTTTAGTGACTTTTTCTTATATTTATATTATTCCATAAACGCATGGCAGAGAAAGGGCTTTGTGGATGAAAATAAGTTAAATCGAACTGAATATACCCCATTATTTTTTCAGTTATATAATAAACTGATTACTCAAGAAAATCCATCTTTGAAGGAAACATTTGAATCAATATATGATGATGAACTGGCAGAGCAAATTGCCCAGAAAGAAATTAAATCCGAATTCGATGACCTTTCGGAAGGATCAGAACAAATAACTCCCATCAAAGCAAAGAAAAAACATTATAAATTTAAGCATATATGTCCTTACTGTTTTCAGATTACTGATGATCTTTTCGCTCATGACTGTCAGAATCTTCCTTCTGAAATTGAGGAAGGGTTTCAATTCACTGAAATACCCTATGCCGATGACTTCTTTGAATCCTTGTATTCACAAACAAGTGCCCTCAATCGTTTTGGAAAATTAGATCAATATAGATTGAATCGAAGTAAATATACAACACTTTTTTTATCAGAATATAACAAGAAACAAGAAAAATCGGCTCTTGAAGCAAAAAATTCTACAATAGGGGATAAAATTGAATTAAAAAGTGAAAATTCCATAATTGAAGAATTGAATATCGAAGTAGATGATGAATATTCGGATATGGATCTCTTAGAATTGTTATCTCGGGATATAGACATTGGAAGTGATTCCCAGCCAACTGTAAAATCTTCACCAAAAATAATGCATGAAAGTTCTGATGGAATGCCTCTTTGCTTTTCATGTAAAAATATGGTGGATTGTCCCAAAGGGTTAGATTCATCTCAAATGGAATCTTGTATGAAATGTGATGAGTACGATACTATGTCTGGTTCTTCTTCAGGAGAAGCTGATTCGGAAGAAGAATCAGGGATGCCTCTTTGTTTTTCCTGTAGTAATATGATTGATTGTCCAAGGGGAATTGATTCGGATCAAATGGAAACTATTTTTTCGTGCAAAGAATTTCGTGATATGAATGCTCCAGAAGAAATCCCTGAAGAGAAACCGCCGTTATGTTTTTCATGTAGCAATATGGTGAATTGTCCTCGAGGAATAGATTCTGCGCAAATGGAAAACATCTTTGATTGTAAATACTATCAAGATATGAATAGTAACACTCCATCTCCAAATATTACAACTGAATCTTCCTCAAAATCTTCATCTGAAACCGATTTCTCTCAAAATATTGATGAAACTTCATCTGAAGAAGACTTATTATCAACCATTTTATCACGACGAAATGAAGATAGGGAAGCAGAAGAAAAACGAAAGCTCCAACAAGAAGAAGAAAAGCAAAGGCGAATTGCTGAAATTATGAAAGAATGGGAGAAATCTAAAGGGGAATTGAAAGTATTTTGCAAGAAATGTGAAGCAGAAATGACTAAAGTCGTTACTCAGAAAAAAGTCTACTATCAATGCAGTAATTATCCAGAATGCTTGATTCGGGGCGATGAATGGTATGTAAAAAAGGCTACAGAAAAAAAAGTTGTCACTCAAAAAATTCAAGGTGATTTAATAAAAATTTATCAATTTGATGCAACCATAAATGTTGTTTTCATCAGTGAAATCTATTCAGAAGGGAAATTATTCCTTTAAAAAATCGTGAAAAATTAGAGGGTAGTGAGATTGTTTTCTAAAAATTCTAAAACAGAAAGTAAAAATATTCAAATTTTCATTGGAGGATTATAGATGCAAAACTATAAAGATCTCGATGAAGACACGGATGCATTATACAGGCGAATCCAAAATATTAAATCAATGCTAAGTGAAGAAAATAGTGAATATTCTGATGGATCAATTAATTTGGATGAGCCTGTCCAAGATACAGATGAGTATCGTGAATTTGTTTTGCAGTATATTGATACCATTAAAGATCAAATCGAAGAAAACCATGAAGAATATGAACAACTTTACCGATTAAAAGCTATTTTAGAGCAAAACGTTCAAAAATTATCTGATTCTCTTAATGTGGCCCGAAAACAAATTGAACGTCAAAATATCAAGCTTAGTTCTATGTCTAAAGCGAAAAATGATTTTGAAAATAAAGAAAAAGAATTTGAACTGACTATCCGCGATTATCAAAGTCAAATGAGGGAATTAAAAAAAAATTCAATTGAAATAGATTCAAAAATTGCAGAGGTCACTACTAAAAACTCTGAATTAGCACAAGAAATTTCCGAGTTAATGACGGATAATGCTGCATTTCAGAGAGAAAAAGATCAAATGGATAAAGAAATTTTTAATTTAGGGGAAAAATTAATTGCATCGGAACAAGCTCTTGAAGCCAAGCAAGCGGAATATGATCAAATTAATGACCGAATAAAAATGATTGAAAATCAAGTTAATTCGAATGAAGATAATACGGATGATCTCCTTAAAGAAAATATTGAACTCGGTGAAGGCATCCTTGAGATGGAAAAAACAATCAATTATTTAAAAGAAGGTCTGTTTAAATTTATGGAATTCATCAGACCGGATTTACCTCCCAAATCACTATACAAAATATTATATTGTTTAATTGAAAACAAGACTGTGAAGGTGAAGGAATTCAAAACCCTTACCAATATTACAATAAAAACCGCTTATTCTGATATCAAAGAACTTGAAAATATGGGTATGGTCTATATCAATCGCAAAAATGGCCGAAGTTATGTTGATTATACTGTTTCATTAGTCCTAGGAGACGAGGGAATTTAGGTGATGCTCGATGTTGTTTAAAAATCTTCGGCATCTTGCTGAAATTAAGGAAGATGAAGATGATATTTATTATGAAGAGACCGAAGAAGATGAATATGAGCGAGAGGAAATTAAGTCTGCTATAACTGAACTTTCGGACGCTGTGGCGACGATGAAAGAACTCGTCTTAAATGTTCTTGAAAATGAAGCTAGCGAAGAGAAGAAAGAAGATGAGCGTGCTATAAGCCAAGTTACTGAAATATATCGGTCACATTTAAAAATTAATTGGGATGAAGCCCATACTCATGATGTCCTTCCTACATTAAGATCCTTTGAACGCATTCAACAACATTTAAAGGAAATCAATTATTCCTTCGTGCATCTTGAAGTTAGTGAATATCGCTACTCTATTTTGCGCAACATTTGTGTATCAAAACTTACATACTTGCTCGAACGAATTTTATATAAAGTATATTGAGTCTTTTTTTTTGCTTCATTTTCTCTGCTTTTATCAAATTCCGAAAGAAAAAAATTAAAAACGAAAGAAAAGAGAATCCTATCAATGTTAACCAATACCTCATCCCAAATGCAACAACATGTGACTCAATGCATCAATTGTGGTCAATGCAATTTGGTGTGTCCTACGCACATTGCGGGAATTTTTAATCCCTTAGGTGTATTACGGGACCTTCAAATGCATGATCCTGAGACGGCTATTGCGAATCAACCGATTTACAATTGTTTAACTTGCAATCGATGTATGACTTTTTGTCCCGCCAGTAAAAACGGTGTGGGTATGAATATAGCGATGTTAATTCGCTATTTAAGAGCATATGCTATTGAAAATCAATTGAAATCTCCTGAAAAAAATGAATTCCCTGGGTCCTGTACAACTTTAGCTAAAAATTCTGAAAAATCTGATTCTATTCCAACGGTCGATAGTTTACAATATTTTAAGAACACTCCTAAACTCAAAATCGCCCAAAAAGGTGAGATTGCTTATTTTATTGGCAATTTAGCGGGATTAGAAGATTTAAATAAGGATCTTGGGTTGAATTTATCTGAAATACCTCAATCTGTTGTAGGCATTTTAAATCGAGTGAATATTTCTCCCGTAGTTTTAAATATGAAAGATTCTGGTCATGATGATCTTTGGGCGGGAAATATCGCGACTTTTCGCAAGATTGCTCAAACCAACGTTGACCTTTATAAAAAAGCCGGAGTTACAACCGTTATTGTGGAAGGAGCAGAAGCATATCGAACATGGAAATTTGATTATCCTAAGGCCGTTAAATCCTTTGGACTCAAAGTATATCATTTAAGTGAATATCTGCTTAACGAAAATTTAGTTAAAAAATTGGTTTTTGATAATTCCTTTACAGCCACATATGCTTTTCAGGATAGCAGTCGACTTGGTAGGTTAGGTGGTAACCATTATGAAGAACCACGCTCCATTTTAGGAAAAATTCCCGGAAATACACTTATTGAACTCGAATCTGCCCAAACAAGTGCTTTTGATTATGCTGGAGGGTTATATATCGTTGAAAATTCTACTACGGAAGAAATGTGGAAACAAAGACTTCATGAGGTTCAAGACACTGGAGTGCAATATTTCATTACCACATCTCCAAAAGCAATTGTTCAATATTCTAAGTTTGATTCCGATATTCCAATCAAGGATTGGGCTGTTTTTCTCTCCCGATTTTTGAAATAATCTTTTTTTTTTCCAGAAATAAACTTCTATTTCAACCATCCATTCTTTGAAAGAAAAATAAAGAAAAAAATACCGTTATATGTTAACGGCAAATCATTTTCAATTGATGAGCGGTTATTTAGGTTCGCTTTTTACGTTTCAAACCAATCATCACTAAGCCAATCAAACTGAACACTGCAAAGGATGTGTATCCATAACCAGGAATGTCGAAAGGTAGTGGCTCATCTGTTCCGGTTGTTGATGTTTCAGTTGTTGAATTCGTTGTTGTATTGGATGATGATCCCGCTTCCACTGTTGTGAATGCAAACATGACATATTTCTCATTTCCCGCTTCGTCCTTTGCCCAAATATGTAATTCATGGATTCCCAAAGCACTTGGTACGGGGGTAGTGAACAAAGTCCCTGTGACAATGACCATTGCTTCTGAATCCCAGTGGTATTTCAACTCAACGACGCCTACATTATCGGCGGCGGTAATAGAAATCGAAGAACCCACTTCAACATCTCCGGCTGTACTTGGCGAGACCAATATAATTGTCGGATCGGTTAAATCTAGCTGGACATAATTAGCTGGAATATCATCACTAAAGAATTCTCCCGTCGTATATCCTATAGTTGCTTCTGAGAGAACTGTTCGATCCCACTCTGCCCATGTTCCATTCGATATGTATTTTGTTCCCATGAACATATCTTGCATAATTCCTTGGTCATTTATAGCAATTCGCATGACATGTTCTTTTCCATCCGCTTGAACTCGTACTGTAAATGAACGACCTACAATATCTACATTTGCTGGTGTTAGCATTGCTCCGCCCAATTCAAGTCCATAATTCAGCATTTCTACAATTTCATCTTCGTATAGTGAAAGATCAGAAATGCCGATATCATAAATTTGAGATTGGAACCATGTCCAGACATCATCGTTGCGAACAGAGCCTAAATACCAGTAATTTAGATCAACAGGGCCTTCGGGTGTCTCAATATGCCATTCTTGGCTTTGATATTCAGTATCATCAGGTCCTTTCCAATATTGCTGACCTAAGAATACAATAAATTTATCACAAGCAGACATTACATTGATTATACGCCATTTTTGGTAAGATTTATCACTAGGATCTTTTGCTTCTTGATCTCCTTCCGCAGGTCTGTATTCGCTTCTTTCCCAAACAAATTCATGTAAAGGACTAACACCTGTAACAGCAGGGATATTGGTCTCATATATATCACCTTTACTACCATTCGTCATGAAAGCAACCATTCTCTCTCTTTGTTCTTCTCCTCTCCAATACGTTCCCATGTTTTCTTCTCGTCGTTGATATCTATCTTGATCTAAATGAGTTGTCATTCCAAATTCATTTACATCAAGAACAATATTCTGCCGTCCTTCATTTTTATAATCAGGTTCGTCTGATCCCCACTCAAATCGGAATCTGACTGCATTTTCGTCAAAATTATATGCCTCAGGCATTCCTGGACCATCTTCCATTGAAGTAAACAGATCAATCATATCCCCTTCAAGCTGGGACCAGTTGGCAACCATTGGTAACAACACAGGAGGTCCTTCCAAACCACCATGACCACCCATAGTTACGAAATTTTCAGGATGCATTGTATCATAGACTAAAAGAGGTTCAAACCTCTCAATATGCTTTTCAGTATTAAGCGAGCCATCATTCTTGAATGTTTGCACTTCCATTTTTCCAACTACTCCCATGGTAGTTCGGTTTAGGGCAAAGATGTGAGTTACTTCAAATGTTGCTAAATGAACTCTTTCATTTTCTTCATATTGCTCTGGACCATCACCCCATTTTCGGTTTTGATATTGTTCTTGGACCAAATATTGCCACCAATCACCTTCAACAACTCCCAAAGTTGGATCTGTATCATTCATTCCGCCTGCAGAACAGTCAATCACAAAATTCCAGTTATTATCTTCTCTCCCAGTTGAGTTTTCCTTTCTATTCATATGGAAGTATCGCGTTGTTCCAATATCGGGAAGTAATTGGATAAAGAAATATCCTTGGTCTCCTTCTGGAGTGGTACCCCATAGTTCATACCATTCTGCTGTTGATACATTAGTGGTACTAACTAAGCCCCAATCATCAACAATCAATTCCATCATCAAATCGTTGAATGCAGCAGAAGTTAAATCAATATCCTTATGGAAATAATTTTCCCCTACTGAACCAGATATATTATTTAGATTCACTCTGCCGCCTTCATGGTATGGTCGAATCATAACTAATTCTTCCGGTTCCATTCCTGGTGATGTAAAGAATTCTTGAGACACTATAATAATATCTTCATTAGTTGCAGGATTGTGATATATAAAGTCAACAGTATCTTTCATCCATAGTGAATTTTCATCTTTATCGTCTCCATCATTTTTTTCATTACCATACCATTCATTTATCTCGTAGTCAATCCGAACTTCTAAACTATATGTGTCCCCATAATATCCTGTATTACCCGCGACTCTGATCATGTGATGACCACTCACAGTTGTATCAAAGGATAGACCTATATGACCGTTTTTATCTGTTCCACCATCTCCACCATAGGGTCCTTCTAAAACTGCCCCTGTATTAGGATCAATTAAGGATAGAGCAACATCTGCTCCAGGATAAAATTGGACATGGATGTCGACATGTTTTCCGCTCTCCACATAAAAACTATAATAATCTGGATCATCGAAGGTACTTAAGTCCCAAAATTGTGCTGGGACACTGTATTCTCCTGCTGAAATATCTATTGGATTTTCATAATCATTATTTGGTTCCAAATAATCTGCTTCTTTAATCCACTGTTGGAATGGAGGGTTTAAATGATCAAATTGAAGTTGGTAACCTTGTCCAATGTTTTCACCTGAGATATTTAAAATTACATCGCGTCTGGTTTCGCCTCCTTTAATTACAAGGCCAAAATCATCATCAGAACTTGATGAGCTTTGAATTAATGTACCTGAATTGTCTAATTCTTCAATAATTAAGTCTTCTGTACCCATGCCCCAGTTATTGACTTCAATATAAAGTTCCTCAAATTCACCCAAACTGAAATTATAATAGTCATCATCCCAATGGGTTAAATCTTCATATGTTGGATTCTGATATTGATCTAACCATACTGCATTAGTAAAGATATCATTTTCTTGAACTCCATCTCGATATTCTAAGAAATCGTCCATTATGTCTGGATGTCCATAAATATCATGTTCGAGTTCTACTTCAAGAATATATCCGGCTTTATGTTCATAATCACTGAACACAGCAAATTCAACTGTCCCATCAAAATCAGCAATATCAATTTGCATATCATAATCATCAGGGTCAGAAGCCCAATCACTTTCCATTTGCGTTCCATCGGCAGGATTGATTCGAACTAATCCAAATCCCACTTGTTGATTATGTCCGTGCATATGAACGTGAAGAGTTACATCCGTTGTTATATCTATACGATAATAATCTGGATCAATACTCCTCATACTTCCATATCGTGTGGCATTATAGGTTTCAACTTCCCATAACTGATAAGCCGAGGTATAATCGTCATTTTCTTCTAAGAGATCGTCACTATCATACATGTATTGATAATCTGGCCCATCTGGTCCATCTGGCCCTTGATCCATTATATCAGGCATAAATCTATCAATTGTATCCCCCAATTCTAATCCAAAGGAATCGGGATATTCAAAGTCTAAAGCTGCAATTTCAAATCCTATCAGTTCGTTTTTACTTGTGTAATTATTAGAAGTTTCTTCATAATAGGTCAGAATTCCCGTTGAGGCATTAACCCATGCTTCCACTTCGAATAGATCTGATGGATCATCAGAACGATTTAAGTCAAATTTAACAATATGCCATCCTCCTGATGTTTCATAATACGAATTGATAGATGTAGCGCTAAAAGCGTCCATAATTCTTTGATCCGTATTTTCAGAAAGATTCACTGCATTTACGTCGACTATATCCGTGGAAAATAATATTGAATGGTTAAAGATAGGATATGTAAAGTTATCTGACAGCCATCTTTCATTATCGTTCCCTACATACTCATCATTCGCATAAATCCATTCCCAAGATTGTTCTGTTTCATTAAAGACTCCATTGTAATTGTCATAGGTTGTGTAATTTTCAGCTATATTCACTTCTGTTATTTCTACATAACATATACCTCTTTCGAGTTCAGAGTCCGTTTCATTTATTTTTTCTCCTGTCCAACTATAATAAAGTATATCTCCTTCAGATACAATTATTACGGGATCAGCAGCACTTTCTGGCGAGATTTCTACTGCTTCCATAGAACTAACTCCGGCAAATTGAGTTATTCCGGGGAAAGCTAAAAGCAGTAGAAATAACATCGCATAGGTTTTTCTTTTCATTTTAATCACTTTTCCTTAAAAAAAATGTCTAAATACAATTATGACATTTTTTGCTAAATATATACCCAACTATATATCATCAGTAACTTATGTAAAAAGAAATCAACGTCGCAAGATTATTTTATATAACTGGAATGTGATCAATTGTTTTGATGATATTGTTATACTATAGTAACTCAATTAAACTTTTAAATCTAGCAGATGACTCTTCAAAGTAATAAAAAATTACCCTAATTAAACTTGGGGCAACATTGAATAAATTTAATCGTTTCAAAAGATGGATTAGAAATTGAAATTACATTTTCAATATTTAAAATCTTTTAGATAGACTTCATTCTCTATTGAATCTTTTTTTAAGAAGTCAAATATATAAAAGAAAGTTTGATAATGGTATACATGGATTCTAATGAAAAGGATTTACAGAAGGAATTCAAAAGAATTTTTTCTATCTATTTGAACAAATTTCATTTCCAATCTTTTCACAAAAATTCCTTAATTTTCTTATTTCTTGATATATTTGGGTTAATTTTACTCGGAATTATAATTTATCCCCAGAATTATGAATTGACTCTATTTTGTTTTCTTCAAGGGACTTTTTGTCTCCTTGGGTATTATTATCTCCAAGAAGTTACGAAAAAGGACTGTTCCAGTCGTAATCAGAGTAAAAATGACCCTCAAAGTCCGGACTCATCATCACATCTTATGTATTCTCAAGTCCTTTCCATCACATTTTGGGTCTTTTGTATAGGGTTTTTGGTGATAAAATTATTTTCTTTATCACACCTCCCCTCAAATTTTAACCTTGACTCTGAAGAATGGGTGTTATTTTGGTACGCAATTTTAGTCTCTATCTCAGAAGAATTATTCTTCCGGGGATTCTTAATCAGTATTTTCTTGAATCTTCGATCAAAACGGGTTCAAATCGATCTTAGCCTGAAACCCAAGCCTCAAACTAACCTATATAATATGAAATTTGGAGAATTAATGTATGTTATTATTATCCAATCAATAATATGGACTTTATTGCATGTAAATTATTATGGAGATTTATCAGTATTACTACCAATTTTTGTTTCAGGTATTTTATTCGGGTTACTATTTGTATTTAAAAAGGATATCCGCATTCCGATTGCTTTGCACATGTTTGGCAATTTGATCGCAAATTTAGAGATGTTTTTCTAACTAATCTCTTGTGTTTTTCTTGATAATATTTTTTCTACTGTGTAATTTCTTTGCTTACAGCTATCAACTATAAATGGGAAGAGTTGTACTCTTTTTAAAAAACACTGCTCTCTATAAAATGAAGAAAATCTTGTTCTTTGGAATGTTTTGAAAAAACAGCTTCAAATATTTTTTTTATTCTTGGTTGGTATGCAAGTATTGACGATTCGAAGATCTCGATACCCATTCACCAAAACACGAAGTAAAAGCAATGGGAAGATTTCTAAGCAAGAACGTCATACTGCCATCATATTCATTATCGGTATGTGTTTATTTGGAGGATTTACTTTTTCATTTCTTATCGCATCAAAATCTGCTCCGTTTCTCAGTATTTTTAATGCTCCTGATCAACTTGTTGTGAAAAACAATATGGTTGGGATACACTCCTATGCTGAAGGGGATAATTATTATTTGGACGCGCTGTTCTTCGATTTGATTTCCCTAAAACAAATTGAATCTTTTTCTTTTTCATCCGCATCTCTGAAGGTTTTAATCTATGCGGATGAGACAAAGTTATGTGAATTAAATTACAATGAAGGAATTAATGATCTCGGGAGTATGTTAGAAGGGTCTTCAAAATCCTTTGGAATTTGCTTCTTAAACAATCAAAATGCTGATCAAAATTTAGATCCTGAAGAAACTGTTCAATTTTATCTCTTTTTTGGGCAGTCAGTCACTTTTCAAACAGATTCTCATGTAAATATAGTTATTGAATCTTCAGATTTCGGTTTTGAACTGGATTTCAAAATTCCTTCAATAAATAACTCTGGTTTTTCAATTGTTAAATAAAATATATTGGTTTATCTTGGGAAACGCTGATATGAATTATATATAAAAAAGACATAAAATTAATTCTATTACCAAGATGAAATTTAAATCAAAAAAATTTGTGCAATTTATCATCAATATTCTCAAATATTTAGGATAGGGATTATTTCAGCATGTAATACTCGCACAATTCTGCATTATGGTTCGTCGGAGATACTTTTTCAAATACTTTTTCAATTTTTCCATTTTCATCCACTAACCATGTTCTTCTTTTAATTTTACCTCCTTCCATAGATCCCAGCGCATTCAATAACTTTTTATCAGGATCTGAAAGCAATGTAAACGGTAAATTGTGTTTTTCAGCGAATTTCTTATGGGAAATCACCGAATCAGCACTGATTCCAAATATTTGGATATCTGCATTTTCATATTCCTTTATAGAATCCCTAAAGTTTTTTGCTTCCGTCGTGCATCCGGGGGTTGAATCTTTTGGGTAGGTATACAAGATTGATCTTTTACCTTTAAGTTGAGATAATTTCCAAGTTTTATTGTCTTGGTCATTCAGCTCAAGAGCCTCGGGAATAAAATCGCCTATTTTTAACATAATTTTTCACCAATATTTAGTAAAATAATCTCATTGACCCCCATTAAATTACATCGTTCCAAAATATTAGGTTTGTATCACTAAAAATTACGAACTAGAAGTCAAAGCAACATTTTCATAATAAAAAATTGAGATAAAAAATATTATTCTAATCTGAAACCCCCTGAACTGCAAGGATTGCATAATCAACACTTATTGTATGTTAAACAAATTTAAAATGTGATTATTTGATATCCTTTATCAATAAATTCAGACATTGGAGGATGACCGCTCATTGATCCAATTAACGGAAGTTTTTCTGCCTTGACTGCTTCAACAACTTTCATTTTAGTTGCACAAGCAAGACATACGCCATGTATAAGATTGGCGCTTTTAACTTTCGAATAGAGATCATTAAAGGGATGTTTTTCATCTTCATGAAATTCTTTGATCATTTTCACTGAACTACCTTCCACAACAATTAGAACATCATAGCCTTTGCCGTGCATTTCCATAGCATTCAAAAGTACATGGGCAAAACACATACCTTCTCCATTGAAAGAATATAAAATAAATTTTTTTTCCATAGTCTTCATCTTTTGTAGTATCTTAAAAGAATATCGAATAATTCACTATCTTTTTGCACAAGTCGCAAATTGCTCATTGTGGTATTAATGTGATTTTTGAACTTTTTGCATGTTGTGCAAATGCTTAAATTTATATAGGTAAAATTATTTAGATATAATAGCATTTGCAAAAGATGCAAATTGGATAACTATTCACTTTATGCGACAATATTTGTCTAAATACATTAATATGTCAAATCAGTGAATTTTTGAATCCAAATTCTTTGCAAAGGTGACAACAATGAATATGACAAGCTCTGATGTATTAATCCGATTAAAAAATTTATCTATGCAGTTTGGCTCATTTAAAGCAATCAACAATCTATCTCT
Source organism: Candidatus Lokiarchaeum ossiferum (assembly GCA_025839675.1). Classification (GTDB taxonomy): domain Archaea; phylum Asgardarchaeota; class Lokiarchaeia; order Sigyniarchaeales; family Promethearchaeaceae; genus Lokiarchaeum; species Lokiarchaeum ossiferum. Next base: position 839,672 of record CP104013.1, on the reverse strand, counting down.
GGATATTCATCGTGGAGAAATTGTTGGGTTTTTGGGGCCAAATGGTGCAGGAAAATCTACGACGATGAAAATAATGGCAAATATATTACGGTCGACCAGTGGGGAAGTCTGGATTCGAGCAAATGGTGAACTTGAAAAAATGACTTCTTTGAATAAAGATTACCTTCTAGATCACTTGGGATTCTTAATTGAAAACCCATATTTTTATAAAAATAGCACTCCTCGACAGATATTAACTTATTTTGCAAAACTAAAAGGTTATCCCCGAAATTTGATACATGATCGGGTAGTAAAAGTCATTAGAATGGTTGATATGGAAGAATGGATTGATAAAAAGTTAGGTACTTTTTCAAAAGGAATGCGCCAAAAAATTGGTGTTGTGTCCGCTTTTGTTCATGATCCAGATATAATTATTTTTGATGAACCCCATACAGGCTTAGATCCCAAGGCAAGAAGAGAAGTTCGTGATTTAATTCTAAAATTGAAAGAATTAAAAAAAACAGTATTTCTGAGCAGTCACTTATTGTATGAAATTTCAGAAGTTGCGGATCGTATTGCTATAATCTCACATGGAGAGTTAGTAACTTGTGATACTTTGGAGAACTTAGAACAGATGACTCGAAATAGTGTAATTCAATTAGAGATCTTGGAAACTTCAATTGAATCGACAATTATTCTTAAAAAAATTCGAGATACGATCAATTCTATAGTTGAAGAAAAGGATGTGAGTTATGATTCTGATGATAACACTTATTACATTAGATTTGATGGATCTCCTAAAAATCAACTTGAAATTCTCAAACAATTACTTCTCAATAATATTGATGTACTAGAATTTTCAGTCCCTAAAGCAGGATTATTAGAAGATTTGTATTTAAAGTTTGTTTCGGAATCAGATCAAAAATATAGAGAACTCAATATGAGTCCCATCAAAGTGGAGAGTAAAATATAGGAGCGATAATGATGTCAACAACAAAATTAATTAATAATACTTCTTCAAAATTGTCTCCTTTTAATCGGAAGAGCATTAGTTCCCAACGAAAAATTCAACAAATAACAGATACTGCTCTATTTGAAATAAGAAGAAACGTCAGAAAATTTATCTTTTTAGCGATAGTAATAATCATTTTTCATACGATATCCACGCTTTTATTCAATATTCAAGAGCAAAATGGTATGTATGGGGAAAATCCGACAATTCTTTCGTATGTCATGACTTTTATGTTTCCGATAAATATTTTAATAGTAATTATTGCAATTTCATTTGGAGGATCTATGCTAGTAGTAGATTTTCAGGGAAATACTGGAAATCTACTGTTTCCAAAGATTTCACGAGATAGAATTCTTGTAGGACGTTTTATAGCGGGAATGATCATGAGTTTCGGCTTGATTATATTATTTTATGCCGTAATTGGATTTGTAACTCTTATAAAATTTTCTGAAATTCCAAATTCATTATGGACTAGTTTAGCATGGGCCCTATTATATATGAATATGAATTTATCGTTTGTTGTGTTATTTAGTTCATTTCTCAAGAAAAACTCGTCTGTGGTAATACTATCTATGTTATTTCTACTGGTCTTTTTTGATTTTGTATTACTACTATTGCCTTTTCTTACAACTATTGAGCCCCTTTTCATCCCTACGTATTATGGAAAGATAATTACCGGTTGTTTTAATGCTGGTGATTTAAGATCGGTGACTGTAACAATTGGAACCACTTCGGAAATGACATCATGGAGTTCTCCTTCATCAGTGGGTGCGGTTTTGGGAATGTTATTGTTCACAATAATATTTACAACCGTTGCTAATTTCCTATATAAAAAAAGGCAAGATTCTTAGTTTTTTTCAGATTTTTTTTTTTCCATTATTAAAAGAAAAGCAAGATATGAAAATTGTAAAGCTTAAGTGAAATGAAATAAATAAGGAAATAGAGCTATGTCAAGTATCAATCCAAATAGTAGTGAAAGGACTGGATCAATACCTTTATCTATTTCTGAAGAGGTAAAATTGGATTTCAAACTAAGTTTGCAAGCATTTCGAAATAATGTAAAAGCCTTTATGGGTACCGAACTATTTGCTTTTCTATTTTTTGTAGTAGGGATGCTTATTTCTGTATTAATCACATTAATCTATTTAAAAGTGAAAGTAGAAGAAATTGCCGAACCGCTTGTAATTCTAATGCTACTCCCAGGATTTTTGATTTCCATTTGGCTTTTTCAAGCAATGTTAACCTGTCAATATGGTCTTGCATTTGACATTATGAGTTCGGGGGACATGTTTGCCGAATTTAAGGGTTCTTTTTCATATTTTAAACGATTCTGGTGGCAATATCCGTTGTTATCTCTCATTTTCACATTATCGGGTTTTTTTACTCAATTCGATCTGCCGATTAAATTCTTCATAACCGAAGTAAATGTTCAAATTATGCTTTATACACCTCTAACTTACTGTTTAACTGTTCTGTTCATTGAAATTTTTCCAAGTTTAACTTCTAGTTCTAATTTAAAAGCGAGTTTCAAAGAAAATTTCTTAATTTTAAAACAAAATCCTAAACGATTACTTGCAACTTGGGGTATATTTTACATTATCTTTCAATTTATACCTTCAATAGTTATTTTTATCATTAGCTTGCTTAGTAATCTACTTTTTGAAGAATTGATTACGATAATTATATTTATTACCTTGATAATCGTGATGCTCTTCTGGATGTTCGTAATCGGATATCCTGTAATGACTCTTATCGCAACAAGAATCTACAATAGCACTAAAGAAAGTGGGAATAACAAACGAATGGAATAACATTGATAAAATTCTCGTTCCAAGATAAATAAAAAAAAAAGAAAAAAGAAGGTCATAATATGGAAAAAAATAATAATCAACACGCTGCATCAACTTTTCACATTTCTGAAGTGGCCATTATTAATGATCCTTCTGTAGTGCCAATTTTATTCCATGAAAAAAAACAAATGTTGCTTTCTCTTATCATTCCCGAAGAAAAAACAATCATTGATATTAAAAACATAACTAAAATGAATCCAGGAACTATCAAACGCCATCTTGATGATTTGGTAAAAAAAAACCTCGCCGTTCAATCTCGATTTTTTACGAATGAATTTGGAATTAAGATGAAATATTATCGAGCTGTCGCACGCAAATTTTTAGTCCAAATTGAATGGCCTTCTTCTTCGTAATTTAATCAATAAAATTATATATATGGTCAACAAATTATAGTTATATAATGGAGGATTTAGAAAATACACCTAATTACATATTTCTGGTCTTTGTTTAGAAAAAATCGGTTACGCTATATTGGGTGTATTTTAGGATTTAGTATGGCTTTAGGGTCGGTTTTCACGATTAACAGTTATACAAACATGCTAGATCAAATGATGGATCAGTTTTTTTTGGTAGATTCTGATTCGGTTATGGTTATGTCAAAAGGGACAACTATGGCTCAATTTGTCCCATTTAATTCGAAGGTTCAAGAAGAATTAAGAACGGAAGTTTCACAAATTTATGGGGTTAGTACCGCTATTCCTTTGATTTTTAAAGATTTCAGCAATGTTTCCTCCACCGATTTAATTAAGGATGCGCTAGTTGGAATAGATTTTGAGTATCTGAAAGTCATATACTTACAGGATTCTACTCTAAGTGCTGGTGAATGGCCAGAAAAGAATAAAAATGAAGTTTTAGTGGGATCAAATGTAGCAGGTGGAAATTTGGAACCGGGTGATGAAATTTTGATACAAAATGAGACTTTTAGTGTGTCAGGTGTGCTGAAGCCAGATAACCCTTTAATGGATTTTTTTCTCTATTGTGAATATTCAAAAATTCAAGAGATTTACAATATGGAAAACTATTGTTCTATTCTTTATTTATTACTAGATTCTGAAATTATTGATCCTGTTGTTGATACTCCTTCAATTGTTTCACAAGTGGAGTCCTTGTCGTCATCGATCCATGTTATGGATTCAAATTCTTTGAAAAAGGAAACGGGGAGTTTTTTTGATGTAATTAAACTCATTCAGGCGTTTCTAGCATCTTTTCCATTTGTTATTAGTATCATGTTTGTAGCAATATTATTGACTTTAAATTTAAAAGATAATCTAAAAGAATTTGGTATTTTGCGCGCAATTGGCATGCCTGCAAACAAAATTAGCCTCCTCATTTTCATTCAAGTCGTATTTCTAACTTTAGTAAGCTATTTGGGTGCTATCCTAATTGGAATTGTATTTTTTTGGTACTCCTATAATGCCGTTATCCGTTTTAAGCTTGAATATTCAAATTTTATTCAGTTTTTGAGTTCAATGAATGATTTTATTACACCTTCCGTTTATCTAAATACATTTCTCATCACAATGCTTGTTGGGGTATTAGTTTCTTTGATCCCGATCTTGAAGTGGCGAAAATTGAATATTGTAGAAAATTTCAGAAAAGAAGAATAGGGTGATAAATGCTGTATTTACGTGATTTTATATTCCAAAATCTAAAACAAAAAAGAAGTCGAACTATTATGTGTATTCTCGGGATTATTTTGAGTACTATGACTGTGATGGTAATATCTATGACTTCTGAAAGGTACCAACAGACCGCCTCGGGGTTCTTCACCCCCTTTAATGAATATTCACAAATAATTGAAAAGGGTGCGAATTATTTTCAATTTCTTCCTGCTGGATCATTTTTAGAAGCAGAGTATCAAGCTGAGATTGAAGATTTTTTCCAAGAAGAAACGATTCCGGCCTTGATTGTATCTTATGATGAATCGGTAAGTTCTTTTGAATATAATTACATTTTAGGCACAAACTTATCTGATATTTCCACATTATGGGAAAATACTGGTTTGAGTGTGGGAAAATGGCCTAATTCAATACATGAAGTTGTGGTAGGATCCTCGGTTGAGTTTTCTGATGATGTAGTTTACATACAGAATAAAACTTTTCATGTAAGTGGAATTTTAAGTTCCAGCAGTTCCTTTATGGATGGTATTATTGTATGCGACTTGCTGACATTACAAACCTCCTATAACTACACAGATCGAGTCTCTTTATTCTTTATTTCGAATCAAATTCAAAATGGCGAAAAAGTACAAGAATTTGAAACCCAGTTCCCCCAGTTGAATTTTCTTACAACTGAGGAACAAGATGAGATAAAGGGGAGTATGGGCAATTTTTACACGGATATTATTGAACTTTTCACATTCTTTGCGATAATCACTGCTTTAGTATTTGTATTTGCGATTGAAACTATGAACGTTTTAAGTCGCAAAAAGGATATTGCAGTCCTCCTTCTAATGGGAACACCGAAAATGATGTTGATGAAGTTGTTATGGATTGAAATTGCACTTATCACTATTATTGGGTTGGTGATTGGAGTTCCTTTATCACTAATTGCCTATATTTCAATATTTGCATTTATACAAGTTCAAATTGGCTCCCGTGATAATTTTACAACTGCTTTTAAAATATTTGGAAGTAACACATTGAAAGTTGCCCCGTTTAAGTTAATGTTTCAATCCATTGGGTTGATTTTTTTTGGGGGAATCTTAATCGCAATCATTCCCGCCCTAATTGTGTTTAGAGTAAACATTCTATCTGAAATAAAAAAAAGAAACTAACCAGGTTAAAAATAATGAGTGATCTGAGTCAAACTATAATAAAATTATCAAATATCCAGAAATCCTATTTTACAAGTTCTGAATCGCTTCAAGTTCTCAAGGGTGTAAATCTTGAAATTCAACGAAATGATATAATTTCAATAATGGGTCCCAGTGGGAGTGGAAAATCCACATTGCTTAATGTTATTGGGCTTTTAGATCAATTTGATTCTGGAACATATGAGATTTCTGGGCTAGATGTGTCTCAATTGACCAAACAGCAAATGCAAGAAATTCGCCTAGCCAAAATTGGTTTTATTTTCCAAACTTTTAATTTAATTCAAACTTTAAATGTTCGCCAGAATATTGAATTACCGATGGCATTACTGCACAAGGATCAAGAAGAACAAAAAAAGAAGAGTACCGACTTATTAAAACAAGTGCAATTAGAATCAAAAGCGGATAAATTTCCCCATCATCTAAGCATTGGAGAACAACAGAGGGTGGCCATTGCTCGTGCATTAGTGAATGATCCCACATTAATATTATGTGATGAGCCTACTGGTAATCTAGATGCTCAAACAACAGAGATTATTCTCAATTATTTGTTAAAATTACGCAAAGAATATAATGCTACAATATTAATTGTGACCCACAATCCAGAAGTTGAGAAGATTTGTGATCATAAATTTGTGTTAAAAAATGGAAAATTAAAAGAAAAAGCACCTTGATCGAATTTCAGAACACCTTAAAAAAATCATTAAATTTGATCCAATATTCCAGCATTGGTGTCTTTTTTCTTCTTTAAATATATATACACCACTCCTCCAACTGATAATACCGGAATGGCGATGAGTAGGTACCACAATTTGCTCTGTTTGTTTACATTAGATGCAAGCACCCAAACATTAATCGAATCTGAATGTGTCTGCCCATAAAGATCCTCTACATGAATTTCAAAAATATATTTTCCTCTATTTAAATCTGATACATTGAAGTGAATAAATTCACCCGAGTTCCACGCATTTTGGGAATAATTTAGATTCGTTGAATTTAAAGTGATTTCGAAACTACCTGAGTCTCGTGTAAAATCAATAATGATCCATGTTATATCTTGGAATGTGGTTGAATTATCATAATAGAACAAATCAGGGCCTGAAATAATTACTAAATTTGATGATTGTGGGTTATTAGGATCAGAGATTGCATGCAAAACGGATACTTGAACCTCTGAAGTGGAATTTAATCCATTCCCATCGTCTAAGTTGATTAAAAAAGAATAATTTCCGATTGTTAAATAGGGCAATTCAATTTCGATTAATTCTTGGCTATTCCACTGAATGTTTTCCATTATTAAGGTATTGTTCAAATACAAAGAACCTTTGCGCGATGATGTAGTATTATAATCAACGGGATACCAGTTGAGGAAATTATTTTCTTGGCTTTCAAAATAGATTTCTAAATCAGTTGATGCAAATATATATGGGGCTCTATTTTCTTGATCCGTAGTTGCATTATACACTTGTATTTCCACATTATCTGTCAAAACTGGTGTTGAACTTCCATCTGAAACCAAAATGACCAAGTTCCAAATCCCAATTGGCCATGAAGATACATTATATGCGATTATATCACCATTGGTCCACTCCCCTTCCATAAGGATAAGATTAGCTTCTTGTAACGTAATTGAATAATGGGTGTGGTAAGTGGAATTGTCCAAAATTAGCCATTCTGCCCAGTATTCTGATGAAGAATTGCTATAATATGCAATATTTGAAGGGGTCGAAATTATTGGAGGAACTGGACTGATCAATACACGGACGGAATCGATTGCTACTTGACCTAAGCCATCTTCAAAAATAATAAATAGGTTCCAATCCCCATCGGCAAAATCACTGACATTGAAAATAATTAGAGGGGAATTGTCCCAAAGAAAGGGTCCAAATTGTTTATTCAAAGTAAAAATCGTGTAACTTGCATAAAAATTGATTTCATCTTCGATTTCCCAAGTTATCACATGCGAGTTTTGCGAATCATCATCAAAAGAAATATCCTCAGGATGGTTGAGAAGAGGTTGATCATTTGTATCCCCATTCCATCCCCCGTTGTCAACTAAATTCAAGGATAAAGAAGTATCGCGCAAAATGATTTTCACATAATACTCTTCATTTGTATTTATTTTTTGATAATAGGATTCAGCCTTCAATAATATGGAATTTGTTTTATCATAATACAGCCGGATGGTATATTGATATTCCCCGGAGACTGCTTGACTTGATTTTAAGTAAAATACTTCAATTAATTTTTGATGACTTGGAAATAAAGTCGTATCACTTTCCCATGTGGGATAAGTCAACAACAAATCATCCTCCTTAATAGGAATATTGTACGCTAACCGGGTGAATGGAATATTGGTATATTTTTTTAATGAACTCGGAGGAGTATTGATGTCACAAATCCAAAAGAAATTATAACTCCCATTTTCAGCAATATCTGCCGGATCATTTGACAGTGCTTCTTTTCGTAAAGAAAAGTAGGTTTCATAAGTTTCTTCAAAACTGTGGTCTTGAATGAATTGGATTTGCTCCTCAAAGAAAATTAAGGATAAACTTTCAAGAACAGATGGATCTGTAATGTTTTTAGGTATAGAATATTCAATACTCCCATCTTCAAGTAAACCATTTGTTCCTTGAATAGATAAGTTAACCGGTACAATATCATGTTGGACATCACCATTTTTAGTGATATTATAGATTAGGGAATAATCTAGTGATAATTCTTCACTGTTTGATCTTGGCAACATTATATTTTGAAATCTATCTTCTTCTTTATTGTTAAGTGAAAAACTCGTATTAAGGCCTTCTTGAAATTCAATAAGCGAAAATAAACATAACCCGATGGTTCCAATGAGAATTATTTTTAATGTGAATTTAGGGTAAACCATGATTTAATCCTACGTTTGCTTACATAAAATATATTAAAAAAAGATTAAAAAAATGTTGGAATGCTCCTTTATTTTCGTTTCTTAATTATATAAGCAATTGCAATTAAAGAAACAAATCCAAAAACAACAGGGGAATATCCTGGAATTTCAAATGGAGGCGTTGTTGTTTCTGTGGTGGTTGTTTCTGTAGTGGTTGTATTGGCTGGAGCGTTGACAGTAACTATTACTATATCATCAACTATTCCACCACGACCATCATCAGCGACAATCTTGTATTCATAAACTCCAGCTGAAAGGGTAGAAAGATCCTCTGTAATATTATACTGGAATTGTTGTTCTCCATTCCACATCACTTCTCGTATAGAAATGCTATCGACGAATATTTCGTAATAGGCACCGTCTTGAACTGAAGGATCTTCAATTGTCCAATGGATTTTGGCATCTGCTGCTGCAACGGTAGAATCAATTGTAATATCTGCAGGATGGCTGATAGTTGGATCAACACCTTCAATATTCAATGTTAGATTTCTTACTGAGTGTCCTCCTTTATTATCATCTACATGAATCGTAAATTCCCATACGCCAATTGGAGGGACTTCACAAACATCAAAACCAACGAAGTCACCAGCATACCAGTTTCCACGTTTCACAATTGATGTACCTCGGGTTATTACGTAGTTTCCATATTCATACCAATCCATGTTGTCATGAATATTCCATCCAAACCAGGCATAAGAATCACTATCAAATATATCTATGGTTTCGTCGTTTGGACCTTCCACCATTGGATCATGTGACTTGACATTCAAATCAAAGTATTCTTCTACATCATGGGATGGATTCCCATCAAAGACCATTAATTTGAAGTTATACCAATTTTGACCATAATTGTGACTATCAATTGTGAGAAGTGTTCCAGTTGTCCAAGGTTCATCAGTATATAATTCATCGGTTCTTTGGTGTCGTTCCCAGTGATCTCCATCCCAAACTTCTTCTTCATATGATACTGAGAGAGTAAATGTGGCGCCGGCTGTATCATCACCAAAAAGATAAATTTCAAACCATCGGGCATTGTTTCCGGGGTGTTCAAATTTAATCACATCGCCAAAATACTCGTCTTCGTATAAGTAGTCAATATTGTGAGTATTAAATAATGTCACAATTTCAGAGTATCCACTAGAATGATACATTGATTCATAATCTGGAATTCCAGGTGTAACACTATCCCAAGTGAGTGGTTCATATCCAGTAGTTGTATTTTCAAACCCATCAGAAAGTCCATCATTGTCTGAATCCCAATCGCGTGGATCCGTATATTCTAGTGCTTCATCACCATCTGATAAACCATCTTTATCCGTATCTGGATCATTTGGCCAAGTATCATCGTAATATTCATCAAGATTTGATCGACCGTCAGCATCTAAATCATCTGCTGCATCATCTGTATTTGGGTCTAACCCGTGGTGCCATTCCCATCCATCAGGCATCAAATCATTTTCTGAATCCCAATCTTTTGGATCGGTGAAAGCGTTGTAATGTTCTTCTGAATCTGACAATCCGTCATGATCCGTATCCCAATCACGTGGATCTGTATTTAAAACGGATTCTTCATAATCGTCTAATCCATCACGATCCGTATCCCAATCTTCTGGATCTGAATAATCTCCAACTATTTCTTGAAGTAAGGTTAATCCATCACCATCCCAATCCACTGATGTGTCATCTGCTGTTGAAGGATCTAAATGATGCCAATCATCATTATAGTGTCGCCATTCATATCCATCAGGAATCAAATCTCCATCCGAATCAACATTATTGGGGTTAATTCCAAATCGAACTTCTTCCCAATCATTCATCTCATCGTAATCTGTATCATAATAAGTTGCGTTAGTGAAGTAGACAAATAGTTCTTCATAATCATCTAAACCATCATTATCTGTGTCATATCTGTTTGGTTTTGTGAAATAGGTCATCACTTCATCATAATCACTAAGACCATCCCAGTCTGTATCATTATTGCTTGGACTCAATGCATGATCGGGATATTCAATTTCAAATCTATCATCTAAATCATCATTATCGGTGTCATTAGTGAGTGGACTGCATCCACGAGCGAATTCTTCATCATTGAGAAGATCATCCGTATCGTTATTATACTTGCCATCTGCTGTTAATGTTGCATTCAAACCATAGGATACTTCCCAACCGTCGGTCATGTTATCATTGTCGGTATCTTCATTTAATGGATTGGTGAAATAAACAATAATTTCATCATAATCATTTAAATCATCCCCGTCGGTGTCAGGATTCAATGGATCGGAGAGAATTTCCAAATCATCATTCAATCCATCTCCATCGGTATCAGCTAAGCCAGGATCAGTCATGTGGTCATATTCTTCAAGATTTGTAAATCCATCTCCATCAGTATTGACTGAACTATCATCCGTTTCGGGATCCGTTCCGTAATACACTTCCCAACCATCAGGCATTGAATCTCCATCAGAATCAGCATCTGTTGGATCTAAACCTAAAGCAATTTCTTCTGCATCCAATAAGAAATCTCCATCAGTATCTGCAGAATATTCGTTGGTTATGTAGGTATCAGAACCTGCGGCAATTTCCTCAGAATTTAAAATACCATCATTATCATAATCATCACTATCTTCTCCTAGATTGGCGACTTTTAGAAATTCATCGGGATCCATATCATTTAAGGAAGGTGGGAGATAATCATGTGAAGTTAAACTGAAATTTAATCCCATATAAAAGGTATCATCAGCTAAATTCCGAATAAAATCTGGAAAATCATCGTCATCAGGTAACATATCTTGTAAGTCGGTGAAATCTAAAGTAATGTCTCCAAAGAGATACATTGTGAATCCTTTGAATGTCCGATCTTCATTCATTTCAAGAGCTATGTTTATTTGTCCTGTGAAATCCTTTATACCGACCATATCTTCAATGATAGTTTTATTTATCATTCCTTTAGACAAAAATTCAATAAAACTCCAGTTAAGATGATCTGTATTGATTACGAGTGAAACTGTATTTGTATCAACATAGAAATTAGAAACGGCGCCTAAATCATCTATCGTGCCCCAAATATCATCGATTGGTAATCCTTCATCTCCTAAGTAGGCGGCATATGCATTTTCCCAATCAATCATTTCAAAAGCTAAGTCATATATTTTTGAGAAATTCATTCCTGGAGGTGCTATTAATGGGAATCCTTCTAATCCATCAAAATAATCGGGGAATGGTAATTCTGGTTGAGGATGGGTGCTTAAATAAGTTTGATAGTCTTCATATCCATCTACATATCCGTGGTTATATCCATGGCGATAACCTTCATTATATCCGTCACCATAAAAATTATCTTCAAATGGATAGAATGATTCTTCCCAATGATCTCGATCGTCATATTTATCATCATTCTTCTTTTCATCTTGGTGGAAAACATCCCAATCTCGATATTCATCATCATGAACACCATCTCCATAACCCCAATCGTATCCCGCGTCATGATAGCCATGATAATAATTCATTTTATAATCATAATCATCATCACCTAAGGTAGGCATAGTTGGAACTGTCGGATCCCACTTTTCGTAACTAAATTCATCTGTAAGATTCCTGAAACGCAACATTTCTATTGGAAGGCTATTTGTGGGAACTTGGGGGAGCATTAAAGATAAGAAATCAATTTGCTCTTGCATTTCATTTAATTCCCGATCAAAAGGAATTACATTAGAAATCAAATTTCCCGCTTCATTAATCACATCAAGCGCATAATCACTTGGAGCACCAAACCAGTAGGTGTCATTTCTCACAGATATATTACCCATGATTAAATCGTAAGCTTTGATATCACTATTTTGGCCATAAATTTCTTCACCAACTAATAGATCTTCATCACCTTCAGTATAGTTATAATAAAACTCTCCGTCAAATCTCGTTCGATTTTCATAAATACTTTTCATTTGATCAATCAAAATCTTAATATCAAAATCTTGATATACTAAATCTTCGAATTCTTCAATTCTACTTTCAATATCAAAAGAACTGAAAATATCTGAATTATCTAGAATCCACTGATCAATCTCAGAGTATATAGTTGGATCATCTGTTCCAACATCAACAGCTAAATTGAAATCGAATATAAATTCATCCCCGGCACTAAACGGATAGGTAAAATTTAAGCCAGATAATTCGATTTCTTCAATGATCTCTCTACTACTGGTCGAGTAATCGGAGCTTCCCTCAAATCCTTGCACGAAGGAAATACTACCTAAAAACACAAAAACTAGAAATAGAGAATAAATTTGTTTTTTTTTCATTTTAACCACTCTATCAAAAAAAAAAGTTGTTTGAAAAGCTATATCCCAACCTCTCCTAAATAATTGTTTCCAACCCAAATTAGTAGATTTGTCATATGCCTCTCAAATTCGTATTATTTTTCAATTATCTTAATTATTGAAATGTTATGTCCAACCATGCAATTTTGACTTTTTAAGTTTAAGTATAATCGTCCATAAAATCACTCCAAATGAAGAAAATTCATCTTTTATGGTCCAAGAATGCAATAATTTCATGAGTACATTTGTTTGATCTAATTTAATCACTCATCATTTTGTTATTATTAAAAACTTTCAATACTCATTTTTTATCCCAAATTTTTGAATTTCTATAGTGGGTATTAATAGCGGAATAAAGGTCTTCCTTACATTAATGTATATTTTGGAATTATTCCATTTTATCAAAAAAAAGCAATAAATTTAATAGTCTATATTCTTAGATAAAAAGTGAATTAAGATTATTATCGGCAAATCAAACGATTTTATTTAAATCTTTACATAGATAACTGTTTGAATAAAACTCGCATATTGTTAATTAATCTAGAAATTTTCCAAGAAGGATATTTTATAAATAATCAAACGATTAAGATATTAGGAAATCGAGGAGTTAAAATCATGCCTATCTTCACAAAAAAAAAAGTTCTCAAAGCAATGGATGGAAAACGTGAGGACTTAAGTTATATGTTTGACAATCTCTCTACCGAGCTTCTTGAAACTGAAAAACGACTCGAAAATATTGCCTATCAAATTAATTTCTTTGGAGCCACTCCAGAATTAAACGCAGAAAAGAATGATTGTGAACTTATGCTTTCTTGGGTTCAATCGCAATTTGATGAGATTAAAAAATCGCTTTTTCAGATCAACGCTCATTCTCTTAGCCATTGATATAAAATAATATTTTTTTAATTGTCAATGTCTATTTAAATCGCTTTTTCTATTAATAGGATCACCTCTAAGTTTAAAACAGTGGATTTTTTAAACATTATTGGGTTATAGTATGGAAATTCGTAGATTTGATGTTCAAAACTTTAGATCCTTTGGGGTGAAATCCCAATCTATTGATTTAGATAGTAACGTGGTTTTCTTTGTAGGAAAGAATCATAGTGGAAAATCAAATTTATTGAAACTTTTAGAGGAATTGAAATTTAACAATTCTCCCTTGGAATCTAATCATATTTTATCAAAAAATAATTGGTATAATAATGAAACGGGTGTTGAACGTCCTTTAAAAATTCGGATCAATATCAAATTGGATGAGGAACAAATAGCCTTCCTATTTGATCAATGGTTTTTATTACCCATCCGGGAAATTTTGAATTTGGATTTTAAAGATGATGTTTCTTTCCCTTTTGATGTTTCTCAATTATCAGATATATCTTATAAGCACCTCGAATCAATTTTTGATAAATATTTTCCCGATAAAGTATGTCTTCTGCGAATTGAATTCATTCGATTTTCTGATGTAAAGCAAGAAGTTAATTATTCCATTCAATTTAATAATATCATTTTAGTAAATACTGCAGATGGTCGATCTTTCATCCAAAACTTACGGCATCGAGATATTCATCACTATCGCGAATCTCAATTGTGGGATGAATTCATCTGGAACTTTATTCAAGAAAAAAAAAATAATTCCCCAAAAATGGATATCCGTTCTGTTCTTTCTCAACTATTTGACTATTTTTTTGAAAAACCGGATAAATTTATTTTTACAGGAGAAACTCTTGAGAAGATTTACTCTTTTTTTAATGATAGTTTAGTTCTTTCTGAAGGAATTAAAATTATGGAATCTGATCTATTTACTATGGAAGCTTATCATCCAGATTTGCCTTCTGCTTTAAATCGAATCTTAGCAGAAAAACTGAATCATTTAAGGATGGAAGCTTTAAATTCTCCCGAATTTTGGGGACGATATCATGAATTACAAATACATTTTCAAGCAATGTTTGAAGATTTAGATCTGGTCTTTGGGATTGCACAAGACAAAGATGGGCCTTATATTAAATATTATCAGACATCTACAAATGCAATCATCACCAATTTTGACTCGATTGGGGTGGGTATAACGGAAATGTTGAATTTTTTGTATTATTTTATAGTTGAAACAAGAAAATTTATTATGATTGATTTTCCAGAATTTCAACTCCATCCACATTCCCAGAGACATCTTTATAATTTAATTAAAGAATTTTCTCTAAAAAATAAGCATCATGTGGTCATTATTACTCATTCTCCTTATTTTTTTCAGCCCGATGATCTGTATTATCTTCGACTATTCGAATTAAGTCATGGAATTACAGAAGTTCGAAAAATTGATCTTCCGCGGAGTTCAAAGGATTATTATCGCTTAAAACGTAATTTTTCTATTCGAAACCGGGATTCGATTTTTGCCGATGGATTGATATTTGTTGAGGGACCAAGTGAAGAAATGGCATTTCCTTACTTTTTCCGAGCTTATGGCCTTGATTTAGATCTTAATAATCTCTCATTAATCAATCTACACGGAAAAGGTTCTTTTGGTGCGTTTTGGAAGTTTGCTCGTCAATTGCACAAAAAATATTGGTTTTTTTTAGACAATGATGCATTAGGTGTTAAAGCGGGTGACATCATTACACCATCTCTTTTCAAACGCAGTATTATATATAAAAATCGAGCAATCTTTCCTTCCGAAATTTCCGAATTATGTGCGGAAATTATCTTAATGGAAGATCATTTATCTATTGAATTTCATGAAAAATTAGAACTTTTACGCAACATCCTGCATAAATATCATGTTTTTATTTTGATGGATGATTTTGAGGGTATTTTCGAGGAGTTTTTAGCAGATGAAATCAGTTTTTATGGAGGGAAAGTGGAAAAATCCATGCAATTGGTTGAATACTTGAAAGAAAATGAAGAAAAAAACTTGTTACCAGAGCGATTATATCCATACATTGAAATAATTCAGGAAGAATTAAAAAAACGATAAACTCCTCTATTTGAGTGCCAATCTCACAATATTTTTATTGAAAATTTTCAACGTAAAGATCGATAATATTAAGAATGGTTTCAACCGCTTTTTCCATTCCGAGAATTGAGATAAATTCTTTTTTACTATGATAATTAAACCCACCTGTAAAGATGTTCGGTGTAGGTAATCCCATAAAGGAAAATCGTGCTCCGTCAGTTCCACCACGGATAGGATCTTTTCTAACTTCCAATCCTGCTCGTTCTATTGCTTCACTTGCAATTTGGGCCACTATTGGTTGTAAATCTAATATTTCTTTCATATTTCGGTAAGATTTTGCAATTTCTACAGAAATTGTGGTTTCTGGATGATTTTTTTGGATTTTTGCGATTTCATTTTTGATATAAGTAATTTGGTCTTCTAACCCTTGGCTCTCAAAATTACGAAGTATAAATTCAATTGTTGTTCCATCTACTTGACCACTAATTGCATCAGGGTGATAATAACTTTCAAACCCTTGAGTTGTTTCCGGAGCTTGATCGTTTGGAAAAATACTTAACACTTCGGGGATAATTCGGAGGCTGTTAATCATTTTCCCATAGGCTGATCCTGGATGCACACCATATCCTCCAATAATGATTTTTCCTCCCGCTGCATTAAAGCATTCGGTTTCATATCCTCCCATAGAACCACCGTCAATAGTATACGCATATTTTGCCCCAAGTTTTTCAATATCTACAGCATCTGCACCTTTTCCCACTTCTTCATCGGGAGTAAACATCACTTTAATCGTTCCATGTTTCTTTTCGGGTGTATGAACTAATTCGTCAATAGCTGTCATTATTTCCGCAATTCCTGCTTTATCATCCGCGCCTAATAAGGTTGTTCCATCTGTATGAATTAAATCGGTGCCAATATAATCCTTTAATTCTGGAATTTCCTTCACTGAAATGCGTAGAGAAGTGTCTCGGGGTAAAATAATATCATCACCGGTATATTTTGTTATAATTGGTTTAACATCTTTTCCTGAGACTGCTGGAGCTGTGTCGATGTGGGCGTTAAAGCAAATTGTGGGGATATTTGAAGTGATATCTTCTTCGATATTAGAAGGAAGGGTGGCTATAACAACACAGTGCTCATCTACCCGAGCATCTTCTAATCCAATTGCTTTCAATTCTTCCACTAAAAGATTGGCCAAATTAAATTGTTTCTCGGTACTTGGGATTGTTTCTACCCCTTCTTGGCTTTTGGTGTCAATTTTTACATATTTTAGGAATCGTTCGACTAGTTTGGTTGTCATTTAAATCAGTATATTAGCTTAAAACCGAATTATGTTTAAATTTTCAGTTTCCAAAAAATAGCTTTTTAATTTAGTCGGAAATATACAATATTAACTATGAAGAAAGCTCTAACCCTTTATTATAGAGAATTAACCCGAGAAGATATTCCTGCCATCAATGAAATGTGTAAAAAAATTTGGGATGGAGAAGATTATATGCCAAATATCATCGGTCTCTGGCTAGATGATCCTAAATCTAATAATTTTGGGGCATTTTTAGATCCTGAAAAGACTGAACTAGTTGGAACTGGGCGAATCAAGTGGTTATCAGATAGTTTAGTGTGGATTCAAGGTGGGAGAGTTGCCTTTGAATATCAAAAACAGGGGATCGGGTTCAGTGTGTCAAAATATGCTCTTGATTATGCTGAAACCCATGGAGCCAAATTTGCTCAATATGATACATGGACTGAAAATCATGGTTCGTGTAAGTTAGCTGAAGCCCATGGGTTTTATCGTAAAGATTATCATGATACAATGTTCGCAAAAAAAGAAGAGCTTATCTTTCTACCATCTTCTAACAAATTTGGTCCTTCCATTTCAATATCAGCAACAGAAGCATATGAATTTCTAAAAACAATTGAAAATGGTCCAAAAGATGAGATAAATATGGGATGGAGTTATGTACCATTTACACTGGCCCAATTAAATAAAAATTCTTCTTCTTATATTTGGAAACGAAATACCAATTCTTTGATTCAAATTCATCGCATGATAAGTTCATCTTCATCTAATGAATCCCCTCAATACGAATACTGGTATATAATGTATGGTGATCCTGAAGGAGCAAGGAGTCTTTTAATAGCTGAAATAAATGAAAAACAAGAAGATCAATCTGTTAAAAGCGCAGAGATATTTTTCCCCCCACAGCTCAGATCGAGTATGCAAAATCTCGGGTTCCATTGGGTTGATTTCCCACATCCATCGGGCATTGTCTTATTTGAAAAAAAACTAGATGCAAATAAAAAAACCTAAAATTTTCAACTAAGCAAAATATTTATCTCAATAACCAATGAAAAAATCTTTTAAAAAAATTCTCTTGATTGGAACAGGTGGAACTATCACTGCAAAAATGGTTGATGGTGCTTGGAAACCGGGAGAAATTAATGAAGACGAATTGATGAACTTCATTCCCGAAATTCAACAGCTTGCCTCAATTAAAACCTTAAATCTCTTTAAAATTGATTCTGTTGGGATGCAACCTAAATATTGGGTTAAAATAGCTGAAACCATTAAATCAAATTACAAATTATTCGATGGGTTTGTCATTATACATGGCAGTGATACAATGCATTATACCGCTTCAGCTCTCTCTTTTTTAATCCAAAAATTAACAAAACCTGTCATTTTAACTGGTGCCATGGTCCCCCCTCAAGAAATCGGAACAGATGCAAAGCGAAACGTCATTGATTCTCTTCGTGTGGCCACCGAATCCCGTATTCATGAAGTTGTAATTGTTTTTAATGGAAAAATTATGCGTGGCAATAGAACAAAGAAATTTCGTGAATTGGAATTTGATGCCTACCATAGTATTGGAATGTCTCCATTGGGGTTAATTGAACAAAGTATTCGGTATACTGGAGAACATTATAACTCCAACCAAGAGACTGAAACCTCAACCCAAATGCCATTATTCTTTGATAAGATGGAAATTGAAGTATGTATTCAAAAAATAACTCCTGGTTATAATCCAGAAATCATACCGAAGCTTATTGAAATCGGCTATAAAGGTATTATCACGGAAGGATTCGGAAGTGGGAACATTCCCATATATGAAAATTCTCTGATCGATGAAATAAAATCTGCAACACAAAAAGGCGTTCCGATTATTGTATGTTCTCAATGTGCAGTAGGATTTTCATGGATGATGATTTATGAAGCAGGTAAAAAAGCAATGATGGCTGGTTCGATCCCCGGTTATGATATGATTAGTGAAACTGCTTTGACTAAACTCATGTGGATTCTTGGCAATTTTCCGAAAGCGACTATTCAAGAAATAACTGATTTATTTCTCACCGATGTTGCTGGTGAGATTTCGGAGATTAAAAATCCCGAATATAAACGGGTATGGGAATAATTTAGCAAGACTCGCTATAGAAAAATAAGAAAAATGCTAAGGATGAAATATTTAAATGTCCTTTGATAATACTTTAAAATATTATACTTTTTTAGACAATTACAAAAATTGTATCGGGATTTTCTATGCAAACAAAGAAAACAATATTAGAATTTTTTGGAGGGGTAGGAACGATTGGTGGTAATAAGATTTGCCTCATGGCAGCAAATGGGTATGGGATTCTTTTGGATTTTGGGTATGATTTTTCAATCGCTACCAAGTATTTTGATGATTTCATGAAACCCCGACAAAAGCAGATTTTAATTGATGGAATTCTCATCGGAATGCTTCCCTGGCCTCAAGGTTCACTAAAAGGAATTTATCGCAAAGAATTATGCAAATACAACCGATCTCAAATTGAATCCAATTATACCTACTATCAAAAATCTCATCCTCATTTTACTTCTTTGAATCTTGAAGATCCTCCAAAAATCAGTGAAGTTTTAATTTCTCATGCTCACAGTGATCACATTTCGGATATTCGCTATTTAGATCCTCAAATAAAATTAATTGGGTCTTCTTTAACTATTGATTTTCTAAAAATTTTTGATGATCTTTATTCTTCTAATTCATTATTAAGCAATATCTACTCTTATAAACCATTTTTTATAACTGGAACAAATAAAAATGGAGATATCACACGTCCTACCAAAGTGAAAGGTTCTCAAATTAATCGAACTCTACGAGGATTTTCTTCCAGTGCTTACATTCCTTGCGCCCAAGGAGGATTTAAAGTTCAAATTTTTGAAACAGATCATTCTATTCCCGGTTCTGCTGGATATCTTATCTATGACAATATCACTGGAACTAAAATTGCATATTCAGGAGATATCAGAATGCATGGTCCAGAAAGGCAAAAATCTTTAGATTTCATTTCCGCCGCTAAAAAATTTGGTCCGGATGTTTTAATCATGGAAGGTACCCGAGTAAGTGATAACAATTCTGAACCTAATTTGAACAGTGAAGCTGAAGTTCAAAAATCTATTTCTGATTTATTACAAGAAATTCATAAGAAGGATCCTGATAAAATGGTCTTTTTCTCCAGCTCTAATCGTGATTTTTGGAGACTTTCTAGCTTCTATGCGGCAGCTCTCTCTGCTAATAGAAAATTAGTTGTCAATGCTGACACATATTACATTTTACAAGAGTTGAATGCAAAAGGAATAGATTTTCAAATAGATATTTCTAATGTCCGAGTATTTTTACCCCGTAAGGATTGGGGGGTTTATTCTCCTTTGGATTATTCTAAAAGCCCAATTAAAAAACTGTGTGAAGTGTCTGCTAGCCGTCGGGAAGAAATTGAACTTGAGAAAAAAAGAACCCGAGTTTCGGATTTTATTGATCTTACGAAAGATTTCTTGATTCGTGCTGAAGAAATCCACCAAAATCCGAACCAATTTTTGATGTTTCTTCCTTACTACAATTTCTTAGATTTATTTGATCTTCAACCACCACGGAATTCCTACTTCATTCTATCAAAAAGTGAACCTTGGGATGATGAAGGAAGAATTGAACAGAGTAAATTGGAAGCATGGCTCGCTCGTTATGATATTGGATCAGATCATATTAAACGGTATCATTGTTCAGGGCATGCATCGGGGGACGAAATAATTTCAATTATTCAAACAATCCACCCTAAATATGTTTTCCCTGTTCATACAACTCATCCTGAACTATTTCAGAAGTTACTAGATGATGAAATTATGGTGATTCTTCCAGAATACGCGAAAAAATATGAAATTTAAAAAATGATTAATTTCCCTTTGGGATTGCCTTTAAAGTTCTTTTCTTTGAAGTTTTTTTCTTTGTTTTGTTTTTCTCCGTTGTGTCTTTTACAGGGGTTTCTTCAGTACTCTCCTGATTTGTGTCCGTTTTTGTTTTAAATAACTCTAATCCTTCCACTTGATTATTTTTACAATAGGCTCGAAGCATATGTGTGTCTATATCAATATTACCGTCGGGAATTTGTCCAACTCTATCCCATTGAATTTCTTCTACTGTTTTCCCAAATACAGACGAAATGGTTTTATTTGGACTAAATAATGAGGTTCCAATAATAATATTCAAACGTTCCAAATTTTCAGGACAGTCATGAGTTAAAATTAAATCTAATATTGCATGTTCTTCTTCTTCTGAACGATTAGGACCAGATTTTTTTTTATTGGGGGAAAAAGAATCGCGTGCTCTGGAAGTGGGGGCCTTTTTAATTACTTTTGGAGTGAAATCTTTCTTCTTTGAAGGTGTAGACGATAATGATGTCGCAATTTCTTGGGCTGTTGAGGCTGCTTTTTCTTTGGCTTCTTGCATTTGTTTCATTCGTTTTTCTTCTTCTAATATTGGGCTCCAGTATTCTTTCTTCTTTCCTGATTTTTGTTCTAATTCCTTCGCCAATTTCTCTTCTTCCATTTTACGACGTTCATCGTTCCGGATATAATACATATCCTCTAACTTTTCTCCTTCTTTGATTTCATACGGATTTGTATTAAATGCCCTTAAAAATTCGATGGGTTCATCGCCAGCATCTACACTCACTATTTTTAGATGCATACCAACTTGAGATGATTCTTCTTGGAGTTTACTTCCAACCCGTGATGATATAAATCGTTTTCGAACAGGTGATTTTGGACCTTTCCATATAAATATACGTCGTAAGTCAAAACGCACAAATAAGTACACTCCTTCACTATTAAAGAGTTTTTCAGCATCTTTTAACTCCACATCTAATTCTTCGCGTTCTCCGTCATCCGTAAGTTGATAACATCGGAAATCCTTATAATCTTCATCAATTGCCATTGTTTAGATCAAACCCTTATTTTATAAAGTCGATTTTATTCCTTAAAATATTTCTTTAATTCACCTAAAAGTTAAAAATTCTTTTTGATTTTAAATTAAAACTCGATCTTTAAAGAATCTATTTGCAACATGTTGAAAAATGTGAAAATCATTTTCGGAAAGTAAACATATTTGAATTAACAAACGGGTAGAAGATTTCTCCAAGAAATCGAGAATCGATTCAATAATTGTCTCTGCAGCCAATTTTTTGGGGAATCCATAAATTCCGGTCGAAATTGCAGGAAATGAGATTGATCCCAAATTATAATCTCTTGCTATTTGTAAGCTATTATTCACTGCTCTATTTAGTAAATATATTGCTTCAGAAGGAGAATAATCGTGGAAAATGGGGCCTACTGCGTGAATTACATATTTTGCACTAAGATTACCAGCAGTTGTTATTTTTGCGCATCCTGTTGCCGTTTTTTCGAGAGAATTACATTCTTTTTGAATGGAAGATCCTCCTTTTCTCCTAATTGCTCCCGCTACCCCTGCTCCCAATATTAAATCTTCATTTGCAGCATTTACAATGGCATCGGTTTTCTGATCTGTTATATCTCCTACTAAGAGATTAATCTGATGTTGGATATTGTTCTGGGTAAAATGGTATTCAACGATCATTTGGATCACAAAAGGAATAAAAAAATTAATTATCATGCAAAACATTATCGATTGCGATTACGAAACCGATTAATAATCTTCTGTCTACGGAGGGATTGTGAATTCTAACACCATATGTATCACCAAAATCCCATGCTCCACTAAAGAAAACATCTTTCCATCTGTCAGCTTTTCGAATCTCTGCTATTAAATCTCTATCATCAGTACTTGTTCCTCTCCGGATTTTGAAATCAAAACCCATAAATTCACCTTGAGCCGTCATAACTATATTTCCGCTAGTATCCTTTAGATAGAACTTTGGATGAATAATACTAAGAAGCGTTTTTTCAAACCGTCCAATATTATTGTCATACTCATCATGCAATGTATAGGTTGGTTTAATCGCTATTAGTTTTCGATTGATTGCACCAGCAAGTTGTCCATTTGCTTCATATAACTCAATTCGAGATCGGATACTGAGGAGTTTTCGTTTCATGCTTCCGATTTGTCTTCCTGCTGCGTCATAAATTGGACCACTTCCAAAATCCCAATATTTTTCTTTCAATACATAAGACATATGATTAGGATCAAACAATCCTCGGGAGTTATTACTTGGAGGTGGTGTTTGGGATGAATTTTGTTGATAAATTGTTTTACCTTGATGTATCTGCGTTTCTTGAAGGTTTTCCATAGGATCTGAAGTAGGTAATCTTGATCCACATTTTTCACAAAACCTTTGGCCTAATGGGCTTGGATCTCCACATTGGGAGCAATAAATTGTTTGAGGCATTTTTTTTCTCCAATTTAGTATTTTTATTCTTAATGTTCTAGTTACAGATTTTAACTTATTAATTTTAATTACTAGAATTACTACGTGAGAATCTCAAAGTCATTATTTAATTTTATTTTATGTTGTTGGTAGATCTTTTCCAAGATTGGATGATTATGGAGCAAATTTTTCTCTAAGAACAAAATTTCTTCATAATTAATTTCATAAATTATTCGTTCTTGAAGATTTTCTTCCAAATTTTGATCATTTAGAAGATTGTCAATCAATTGGGTAGTAGGTAATGAATAATATTGGTAAATTTTATCCATCTTTATAATTGAAAAATTGTCTGCATAGGCATCTTTTATCAATTTTTGAACAAAAGAAGGCAAATTGATTAAAAATTGGTCATATTTATTTAAGAATCGTAGAACTGATTTGAGATATATTTGTGATTTAATATTAATTTCACTTAATATACGAGGGTTTACAGTTCCTTTTTGTATAACATGAAATTTATCGGTTATAATTTTTTTTTGAAGAAAAAAAAAAGATTTTTTCCCTAAAATGAATGAGATAAAGTGAAATTCGATATCTTTTCTTCGATTATATAGAAATACGAAGAATCCCAAGATAGTAATTCCCAAAAATCCATATAAAACATATTTCCACAAGCGCAATATGGTGAGAACAACTATAATTGGGACGATTAGGAGATAATAGATAATGCCTTTAGATTTTCTAGGAGGGTTTAACATTTTTGTTCATTGGTTTTTTGATATCATTTACCTTGGATGGAAGGAATAAAAAATTAGTTTTTTTCCCATTCAAAATCTAATTTTATGAAAATTTTTGCATAAATTAGAGATATTACCAGAATTATTGCCCCAATTGGACCCCACAATAATAAGCCTACATTGAAATATTGAGTATTGGGGGCATTTTGCACGAGTTGATCCAAACTTAAAATCCAAGTTGTGAATTTCAAAGAGAAGGCTTGGAAAATATTTAATAGAATGGAAGGAAATCCTGCATAAATTCCTGCTTTAAGTTGTCCAGTCTCCTTTTGATCATCTTCTGCAAGATCTGCATACATTATATAAGGAAAAAGATACCATCCTCCTAATGAAATGGCGAGTAAAATAATATAGGGCAATCCAAATAATATTGTTGTAGAAAATTCAAAATAACCTAACAGGGACAAAGGTAAAGTCACGATTGCCATTGAAAATATTGACAAGAGTGTTTTTTTCTTTCCGACTTTAGCCATGAATTTACGCCAAAGAAATAGTGCACCAATCATGGTCAAAATCATCGCAACTGCAACGATAATATATTGTGTATCCGTAATTTTCAATACATTTTCTGTATAAGAAAGTAATATTCCTTGAGACATAGCCCATGTAAAAGAACAAATCCCTTGCATTAGGCAAACTAAGATCATATTTTTGTTCTTAAGAATTGTTTTAAGATCATCTAACATTTTCGTCTTATACTCTGGGGTAGTTTCTTTAGGTATTTTCATCACTATTAGAAAATTGAATAGAAACATAATCGACGTAAAAATGATTATACTTACCAAGTATACAGAGGGAATTTTACCGGGATTTGCAACAAATTCATCCTCAATGTTTGTCAATATTAACATTGAAAATAAAACTACTATGGCAGTTCCAACAAAATTCATTAGATTTTGATATTGGGAAACTTTTGGGCGTTGGTCTACGGAAAATTGCTCTGCTGTCCAAGATTGGTAAACAGTTGTTACAGAATATGCACCTTGCGCAAGACAGTTGAACACACAGAACCATATGAATAAATTATGTTCCGAAGGTGTTGAACCTAAAAATATCCCGGGGATAAGTAAAAGTATAAAAGAGGCTGCCAATATCGGTGTAAGAATGATAATATAGGGTTTTCTTCTCCCTAATCTTGTACGGGTATGATCACTTAGCCATCCCATGAAAAATTGGAATATTGCAATGGAAAACTTCCCTAACATCAACCCAGTTCCAACTAGTTCGGGATCCAAGTTATAAACATCATAATATAGAAATAAAAGGGCCATATCAATTAAGCCCATAAAAATACTGATTCCAAATCGAGGTGATGAATATAACAAGATTTTCTTGTTTGAGGCGGGTTCATAATGAATGGTGGATTCTGATTCTCCCATAATTTTCACTTGGTTATTCATTTGTTTGCTTGGGTAAAAAAAACTTATGTTCCCATTTTAAGAAACCAAAATTAATTGAATTTTAATGGATAGGATGTTTTACTACCATTGAGAAGTCTATGCTAAGTGAATTAAAAAAGAAGGATTATGCCACTTTATTGGGGACTTTATGCGGTGTTTTTTCAATTATTGCCGCTATCGGATATGATGCTACCCGATTGGCTATGTTCATGATCTTTGCTGGGTGTTTTGCAGATTTATTGGATGGATATGTTGCACGAAAAACTGGTGAGTTTAATGAATTTGGTATCCAGCTTGATAGCTTAAGCGACGCTATTGTTTTTGGAATTGCTCCCTCAATAATCGCATTCGTCACATATGCTGGGAAAGATACAACAGATATGGGTATCGCAAGTCACCATCCGTTGTTAATGATGGTTCCCACTTTTCTCTTAATTGTTGGAGGCATTGTTCGTTTAGCATGGTTCAATGTATCTGAAGATAAGGGTTCTTACGAAGGCGTACCTGTACCAGTTACCGCTACAATTTTAGTCCTGTTGATGCTTGCAGATTATCTTTCATCTTTGGTTTCAAATGGTCCAAATTGGTTTAATTATTTTATGCATTACTTTGTTCCCATTGCTATGGTTATTTTAGCGTGGTTCAATGTGTCTGATCGTTTGAAGTTTGGTAAAACGATAAGAAAAAAATCTGGTGGAATGAAGTTTCTTTTCCTTTTCACAGGGATCTTTGTCACCATTTTAGCTATTTTAGTTACATTCTTCCGTGTGCAGACATCTCTTTATACTCTAATCATGACTTTAATGTTGTGGCCGATTTGGATTTGGTTCATTACTTTGGGGATAAAAACGGCTAATAGTTTAAAGAAAGAGAAAAAAAAAGAAGATTGATCTTTTTTTGTTATTTTTGATTTTTGATCAATAAATGAATTTAAGATTGAGATGCCTCAATTCTTTTTCCTTCTCGAAGCGCTTTTTGAATACGAGAATACATTGGGCTTTTATTTTTGATAGAAAGTTCTCCCATTTTATTCAAAGCCCCATTAAATAATAGTCTGTCTCCTGCATAGAAGTTGAAGTTTGAATTTGCAAAAGCGGGATCTACTGATATAATATAGGCTTTACTTCTTCTATATACATGACAACGAATCCGTTCAAATGGATTTTGTTGTTCTGCATGTCCAGCATATGCATTCATTCCTTTGTACTTACTTCCTTTTTTATTGGAAAGGTTGCGTCGCTTTGACCCACCGATAGGGGCAACTATAACATCAGAACCGAAGGCATAAATTTCATACACTAACTCATTACTCATAAAATTACGTACTTCAATAACTGGGCGTGATAAATCTCGATCTGCAAAACCGCTGGGTTTCTTAACAGTCATTTCTAAACTCAAGATTTCTGCGACTTCTCCTGAATCAATAAAAATTATTGTATCAATCACGTTTGGAATTACTCCTAGTTCTACTCTTCGAATGAATCGTTGAACTGCATCAACTGGTTTGGATGCGTGCACGACTCCCACTAATCCAATTCCTGCCAACCTCATGTCTGCAAATATTTTAAAATCTGATTCTACTCTCACTTCATCAAAAATGGTAAAATCAGGACGAATTAATAGCAAAATATCTGATGTACCTTCAAGACTTCCATTTAAGGGTGCATACTGAGACACTTCTGGCGAAACATCCAAATCTCGCACACTTTCCATGGTTTTCACAAGTTTATTTTTTTCTAAATAAAAATCACTTAACGCTGAGATGAATGTGCTTTTTCCTGCTCCAGGATTGCCTGCCACTAATATTCCTTCTGCGATATCTAAGCGATCAAACATTTTTCGAGGGAGATCATAATCAGCGAGGGTTAAACGGACTAACGGTTTTACTGCTGTGATTTCATAGGTGTTTGAAAAAGGAGGTCGACAAATTACAATCCGATATTTCCGTAACTGAATAACTGAAACACTGTTTTCATTTCGTTCAACAAAGGATTTTTCATCGTTTTTTGCATCTCGGATAATACGATTGGCAATTTCAGCGACTTCTGAAGGTTCCATAATATCTTCGCTGATCGGCTCAAGTTTCCAATCACCAGGACGACCCCGTTTAGCCATAGGTTTGCAGTGTCCTCGTAAATGTGCACTCATTGTTTTATCGTCAAAGAAATCTTGAATTTGTTTAACATGATCTTCATGTGGTTGGATATTATCTAATTCTGGCATATTCATTGTATATAGAACGTCTATACCTTGAACTAATGCAACTGAAGACTGAACTTCATCTGCAGTAATTAAAATTGAATTGGATTTTAAAGCATCTTCTCGGATTAATGCATCAAGCTCTCCTCCGGGATTAAGTTTGATCTGTTCTAACTTTGGGCGTTCTCCAACGATGGTAGTTAAAATTTTTCCTTGCTTTTTGAGTCTATAAAGTTCGTGAAGGACTTCTAAACCTACATTTTCTTGAGCTTTTGTTTGATTTGCTTGATTTTCGATTTCGGATAACATCACACGAGAGAGAACAATCGTAGTGACTTCTACTTGAGTAACGGATTCCAATTCTGAAGGATGATAATTATCTAACACTCCATCTTCAATAAATTCAAGAATTCGGCGATTATACATAACAGATGTATCGGGTAAAAAGGTATAGGGCATTTTAAATCATTCCATTATTTTTGTTTAAAGTAATTTGTGAAAAAATATTTACAGCGAGTCGTTTACCAAAATTTTTCTTTTTTGGTATTTTCTTTTAGTTGAAATTGTTCAAGTTGATAATATGTAGGGTCTCCAAGACGATCTACAATTGCTAATATAAGTTCTTTCCGTGAGTTAAGTGTTTGTTGGGTTATTTTATCTAACTTTTGTAAATGAACTGGATTTTCTTCATCTAAGATGAAAATAAAATATTTCGCAACACCCACGGTTCGACTTGAACCTCGTGGATAAACTCGAAAATCTATCCCTTCACCATACCCCGTTCGCACGATATAACCACGTTGGCGAATATCTCGATATACGAGATATTTGACCCAGATTTTTTCATCATGTTTTGAATACAACGCAAGAATTTGTTCGGCTGTCATTTCTTGATTTTGAACATTGAAAACTTTCAAACGACTTCGTTCTATCAAGAGTAAAGCTTCAACTATTTCTAATTCGAGTTGTTTATCTGGTAATTGAGTCCCAAAATAGTTTTTATCAAATAGCTGTTGGCTTGTAAGGGAAAATGGGAGTATGACTTTTTTATCATTAAATTTCCCTTCTACTATAATTATTTCCGAAGGGTCTTCTTCTGTATGATTGTCATTTGTTTTAATTTTTGCTTGATTTGATGGATTATTCATTCAATTTCCCACTTACTATTTGATTATGAGTATAATTACTAAGATCTTAAATTTATGATAAGCAAAAAACTTTTGTAACTTTAGATTTGATTTTGAACGAGAAATCTAATTAATGATCAAATATTCAATTTATTCGAGAAATCTATTATGCGCAAAGATTATTTTTTGATTGGATTGGGAGTACGACTACTTATGCTTCTAATCTTCATATACGTTAATGAAGATGAAGTTTATAATGATGCTTCAGAAATAATCTACCAAGCACTCCAAGAATTATTGGGGGGTCGAAATCCATATTCTAAATCAGAGTATTTCCTTGCTTGGGGAAATTCACAATTCTCACAACCTTTCAATTATGGTCCTGTTACTTTGCTTGTCTATTTACCGGCTATGTTGATTCCAATTTGGTATAATAATCTCTGGATTGGAATGGCTATTATGATTAATGTTTATAGTTTTCTGATAGGGGAATATGTTTCTAAAATCGGATCTTGTGATCGAAAATGTCAGAAAAATGCTCAAATTTCTCATATTGAGAAAGATCCAAGGGAAAACCAATTATTATATTATGGGGGGATATTCTTTTGGATCATTCCCGTAGGAACAACTTGTATTACCGTATTTATCTATGCTCCTATTCTATTAACTGTCTTAGCTTTCGATAAATTGAAGAATCCGATTTTATCCAGTCTTTGTATTACTCTTGCCGCTATGTCTTATCAATTAATCTATTTATTCGTTCCAATCTATGCAGTCTATCACATGAAAAAAGGATTAAAAGATTTCGGATTTTTTATTCTTGGCGCGCTTCCAGCGATTTTTATAGGATTAATTTTTATCTTTTGGCCTTCAGGGGGTTTTATTGAAAGTCTTTTTACTTATTCCAGTAATATGCCTTATAATAAGTGCCCTAGTTGTGGAAATGATTTTGATGCTTGGTCAGTCTTTTCAATTCCTCGAATTTTATTTAATATTAGCGGTAGATCAATTCAAATTGGTCCCGAAGCGCGATTATTTATGTTTTTCATATTGGGTGTTATATGTGTGGTTTATCTATTTACAAAACGGTTTGATTCTTATGAAGAATGGTTTTTAATTAAGTATTTCATTCTATCCGTAATTTTATTTACATTGACTACAAATTATGGACAATCTCATTACTTAATCTTTTTATTTATCCCCTTACTCTATTATTTCCAAATGAAAAAACCCGATTTTCATAAACAATACCCCATCGGTGCTGGTATGTGGTCATGGGAGGATTTTGATAAATATTACAGTAAATATCATAAAGT
This sequence comes from Candidatus Lokiarchaeum ossiferum, assembly GCA_025839675.1. Classification (GTDB taxonomy): domain Archaea; phylum Asgardarchaeota; class Lokiarchaeia; order Sigyniarchaeales; family Promethearchaeaceae; genus Lokiarchaeum; species Lokiarchaeum ossiferum. The sequence continues at coordinate 809,338 of CP104013.1, read as the reverse complement.
TGCTCTTTAGGATAAAAAAGTGGAGTTCATGGAAAAAAAACAAAAAAATCTGTATTGGGGTATTTCTGTCATTATCTTTTTAATAATTGCTACCCTAGCGGTCATTATCAATTATATATCACCAACTAAAATTCAGATCTATGCAAAGAATGCACATGTATTTGTTCAAGTTGTTATTTTTATCATCTCTCTAATTATCATTGCTGTAGGGTTCTATTTTTTTAAGAAACTTGCAAATGATTTTGATAGAGAGTTTAATCAGTAGAATATCATAGCTTCTCTGGAAGTGGTCTCTTTTTAGTTTGATTAATGTATAGTGATCCAAAAAGGACAATTATTCCCAAACCTCCCAATAACCAGAAGGGTGCCCTAAATTGGTCATTTTGGTCATCAATAATATTTGAGTTTTCTATTTTTTCAAAATGACTCACATTTGTAATATTCAATCTTTTTAATCCATGCCAATTGTCTGCCAAATATAATATTTTGCCACTAATTGCTAAATCGACAGTATTTCCTCCACTGTAATAACTCTCAAGTTTCTGAGGTATTTTAGAATTAGTTAAGTCGACCGCAATTAGTCCTGATAATCCATATGCTAAAAATGCCACATCATTTTGGACTATTACATTCCAGAGGGTGCCAAATTCTTCCTTATATTCTCCGAGCATTGAAATATTAGTGGTATCTTCAACATTCAGAATTTTAAATCCTTTAGTTCCATCCGCTAGGAAAATTAAGTTATTATCTCCGGTAATTCCATAAGATTCCGTATTGATACTATAATTTCCAATAAATTCTGGGGCGGATGGGTTTGAGATATTTACAATTTCTAAGCCATCTTTCCCATCTGCCAAAAATGCATAATTATTTTTAATAAAAATTCCGTCAGTGGAATTATATTCATTACCGAAAGAAGATAAATATCGCGGATATGTAATGTCAGCAATATCGTAGATCATTAATCCTGATTCCCCCGCAGCTATGAATAACGTATTGTTCTGGATATAAACATCGTTGATAAAGCATTTTTTAGGTTGAATCTGTGAAATTTGATAAGCATAAGAACTATCTGTAAAATTAATTATTCGCACTCCATGCCCCCATCCATCTGCGATATATCCTATACCTTCTTTCACAAATAACCCCTTGGAAGTGTTTCCCCAGCGGGAAAACTGGGAGATTAAAGAAATATTAAGTGGATCCGAGATATCATAAATTTCTGTCCCTTTTTCTTGATCAACGATATACACCCTATTTCCTTCGATAAAAATGGCCTCTGATTTTGTCCCTTGCGTTAAGGAGACAGAAGTTGCACCATATCCCAATGAAAACCAATTTAATCCTATGTAGGAGTTAAAAATCAGGACTAATAACACAAACGAGAGGTAAAGTTTGGATTTTGATATGGGATATTTGAACACTTTACATAATTTAAATCAAGTTGAACGTAAAAATACTCTTAATTTATTAAAAAAACTTGTCCAAAGATGTTGGAGGTTTTATGTATGGTTGAATTAGGGAATAAACTCTTGAAGTGCTCTTCAATATATCTTTCAACTTACCTTGTTTGTGTAATTGTCCTAGGGGTTGTTTTAAATTATTGATATTCATCCCAGCCCAATAGATGTCCTTAAATGGTTTTCTTTCAAATTTAAGAATTCGTGCTTTAGTTAACAATATTTCTGCTGCTTTATAATTTTCTTTTCGATAATCTGATGGGATCCAACGGGGTACTTCAATATTCATATCATATTTCTGACACAAGTTCCAAACTTCCATGTTCTTTTGATGATAATATGCTTGGGGATGTGTCCCTTCCGGTCCAAAATGCGAAACAAATTGATGAAATAAATCTATCTTGTTCTGGCGTTCTAAATATTTCTTCAATCTTTTTAGAAAATATTTTCCTTGATTATCACGTAAGGTGACACCGGGTGCAAATAAGATATATTGTGCTCCTGCTTCTTTTCCTTTCTTAATTAATTCTTCCAAATCATTATGATCATCATGGAGCAAGGGAATAATCGGCATTAAATTAATTCCTATCTTGATATCTGGAAATTGATGAGAAATATTCTTAATTGCCGAAAATCGTTCTTCTATAGTAGATGCGCGTGGTTCTAAAAAACTTGTGAGATCTTGATCTACGCTCGTAATTGTAAATGCAATATTTGCCCAGGATTTTTTGGCAATTTCACTGAAAATATCTAAATCACGCACAATTAATTTATTTTTGGTTGAAATATTGACCGGAAAACCATGTTTTAAAATGACTTGAAGTATTTTTTTTGTATTCTCAGCAGTCTTTTCCGCAGGTTGATATCCATCGGATGTCCCTGCCATTGCTATAACATCTTTTTCAAGTGATCGGGCATTTTTGAGCTTTGAATCTAATAAATTCGCAGCATTGGTCTTAATATAAATTTTCTTGTCAAAATCTTGATGTAAATAGTAGCGATCACTCCGAGCATCACAATAGGTACAAGCATGTTCGCACCCATTATATGCATTAAGCGTATAACGACACCAAAACCACGAATCGATGTATTTCATTTTATTTAAAATAGACTTAGCATATTTCGGTTCGTAATTTACCATGAGTATATGTATGATAGGAAGATTCCAGTATAAAAGATGAACCTTCTGTTAATTTTCTAAAGTATCACGATAACAACATTGGAAATTATTAAAAATTGATGTTTATCGATAAAGTCTTTTGATCAAAAATGAGTAATATTACTTCTTAATTATTTGAAGAAGAAAGCTTATTATTTTTTTAAATTGAGTATTTTATGGCGTGAAAATCATGAATGAAAAAACAACAAATGGTTCAACTCGGAAAATTATCCTACTAATGGGTATGGGATTAAATGGTATCAGTGCTGGAGGGTGGATTCCTCCATTTGATACAAAATCTCAGTTTGATGAGATGGTTGAAGATATCTGGAATATTCTTAAATCCGTCGATACTTTAATTATTGGGCGTGTTACCTTTCAGATGTGGGAAAGTTATTGGCCATCGCGGGCTAGTGATCCATCCAGCTCCGATTTTCAAAAAAAATTTTCAGAAATCACTAATGAACTTCAAAAAATCGCCATTTCAACTACATTGCAATCCACTACGTGGCAAAATTCACGCATAATCAGTAAGGATATCCCTAACGAAATCCATCAACTTAAAAACACACCAGGTAAAAATATTGCGGTTGTTGGTGGCGCAGGAATTGCTCAATCCTTTATAAGGTGGGATTTGATCGACGAATATCAACTTTATCTTCATCCGGTGATATTTAAAGAAGGTAAAACGGTGTTAGGGTTTTTAGATGAAGACCATTTATTAGCTCTAATAGATTCCAAACATTTTCAGTCTGGTGGAATCCGATTGCATCTAAATTCTCACAAAAAGTAAAACAAATATTTGAATCCTTAATTTTAGATTCTGATTTTCTAACCCACTCAAAAACTTCTGAAAATGGCATATCTAAGTAAATGAAGAGGATAATTAAAAAAAATGTTAAATTTGCTTTGAATCCTTAAGTAGTCCATAATCTAAGGTGAATTTGAGATGGACTAAGCTTCATATTGTAAGCTTTGAAGATTTTTATAAATACCTTCTTGATTTATCAATTCAGCATGAGTTCCCTGTTCTACTATTTTTCCATTTCCAATAACGTAAATTTTATCCGCATGTTGAATGGTTGAAAGACGATGTGCGACCGCAAGGGTGGTTCTCCCGTTCATAAGAGAGTCAAGTGCTTTTTGAACTACTTGTTCAGATTCCGAATCGAGTGCAGATGTGGCTTCATCTAAAAGTAATATAGGGGCATTCTTAAGAATTGCTCGTGCGATAGCTATACGTTGGCGTTGACCACCTGAAAGGTGTGTTCCTCGTTCTCCTACTAATGTGTTATATCCATCCTTTTGCTTTGTTATGAAATTATGAGCGTATGCTGCCTTTGCTGCTTCCATTATTTCTTCAGTGGTTGCGCTTGAATTTCCATATTGAATATTCTCAGCTATAGTGCCATTAAATAAGAAAGCATTTTGAGGAACATATGCAATCATTTCCCGGAGCAGTTTTTTTGTGAAGTTGTCTATGGGTTTATTATTTATGAAAATCTTGCCTTGAGAAATCGGATATAGCCCTAACAGCAATTTTATTAATGTACTCTTACCTCCTCCACTTTCTCCAACAAATGCTATCAACTGCCCTTCTGATACTTGCATATTGAGGTGCTGAATTAAGTTATGCGAGTTATCGTAACTGAAATTTACGTTTTCAATCCTAATCATTTGATTATCATTCACATTAGAAGTCAATTCAGGTAATTCAAGAGACTCAGATGGAGTTATGGCATCTCTTTCAACGTCTTTATCCATTATTTCAAATATTCGTTTTGCTCCTGAAAAAGATGTTTGAATTCCTGTCACCTTATTTGCCAAATTGCTGAAGAAATATCCGGCATTTTCTTGCAAGTGGATTGCAGCAACAATAATTCCAATCGATATTTGTCCTTCAGTTAATAAATATAATCCTAAAATTAAAGTTCCCAAGGTTCGTATTCCTTCAAACAGCGAGTGGAAAGTATTATATATTGAAATGATGTTAGTATGTTGTATTTTATTGTCAGCCCAATCAGAATTTGATTTTTCATAAAACTTGTGAGCATTTTGTTCAAGCTGAAACATTTTTGTGACATGTATACCTTGTATCACATCGATAAGTCGTTCGGTGGAATTTCCCAAAGATTTTTGGATTAAATTACTCCGATTTCTTAGGGGTTTTGCAAACTTGAAGCTAATTATTACGATCAAAACCCCAATTCCAAGGGCGAGAAATCCAAAGCGCCAATCCATTACAAATATGGCTCCAATCGCACCCACACCAAAAAAGAGTGCAACAACGAGATCAGCAATCCAAAAACGGAAGATTGGTTCAATTACTTTAATATCATTCGTACTCCGAGAAATCAAATCACCGCTATGCTTATTTTCAAAATTTGATGTTGGTAAGCAAACGATTTTCTGGAATAAATTAATTCTGGTTTGAGAAATGACTTTCTTATTTATAGATCTCAAAGTATATTGTGTGATCATCCACAATGGAACACCAATAACAAACGTAACTACAGCTAATAGAATCGCTTTATTTATAAAACTGAAATTCCCTGTTATGGCAGCATCGAATACATTTTTTTGAATGAACGCTAAAACCATATTGAACCCAAAAGCGATATTGATGCTGTAAATGATCACTATGATAACATAAAACCATATTTTTGATCCTAACATTGAAAATATGCGAGCGGTTTCACTTTTATTTTGATTATTGTGCATTTATGATCGCCCCCTCCATTTTTTTACTTTTGGAATTCATATCATTCATTTGCTTAAGATATAACCGTTTGTAAAGTCCGTCGGACCCCAATAGTTCATCGTGTGTTCCTTTTTCTACGATTTTTCCATTATTTAGAACAACTATGTTATCAACATTTTTTAATGACGATAAACGATGAGCGACGATAATAACTGTTTTATTTTTCATATATTTTTCGAGGATATTTTGAATAATTGCTTCTGATACATTATCCAAAGCAGAAGTGGGTTCATCAAGAAGCAAGATCGGGGCATCCTTTAAAATTGCTCTTGCAAGTGCAATCCGTTGCTTTTCTCCCCCGGAGAGTTTTGATCCCCATTCTCCGACTTCGGTTTCATAACCATTTGGCAATTGCATTATAAAATTATGGGCATTAGCGTACTTGGCTGCTGATATAATTTCATCATCGGTTGCTCCTATTTTGCCATATCCAATATTTTCCTTTATTGTTGTTGGAAATAAGTAGGATTCTTGGGAAACCAAGGAAATTTTGGATCGAATCTGAGAGAGATTGGATAGAAATAAATTGTTTCCATATATTCTTATTTCGCCCTCTTGAGGTTCGTAAAAACCGCAAAGAATTTTTAAAATCGTACTTTTACCACAACCGGATGGACCAACTAAGGCAGTTGTTTCTCCTTCCTTAATTTGGAGATTCAAATTATCAAGGAGCATCCTTTCTTTGCTATAATTGAACACTAAATTCTTTATTTCAATCGGATGCTGCAAATGATCAAATGTTATCGATTGAACTTGGGAATTTTCCTTAGAGTGTTCAAGGATTTCAAAGATTCGGTTAATAGCAGGAGTAACTTCGCGAAAAACTTTTAGAGAATCTAATATATTTTCGATTGGGAGGAATACCAGCCATATTAAACTCATACTTGCGAGCAATCCTCCTACTGTGATTTCTCCTGTATACGCCAAATAACCTCCATAAAGTGGACAAACCAGTTGAGGGATATACCTTAATCCAATGAAAAGAGCTACTGAGATTGCGTTGCTTTTCTCGATTTCCAATCCCGCTTCTTGTGCTTTTTTAACCGTCTTTCTAAATTTTTTTATAAAGGTGTTTTCTAAGTTAAACGCTTTAATTATATTGTTACCACGAATTGCATCTTGAGTAATTATATTCGCTTTGGCAATTTCTTCCAACTCTTTTTTCGAATTTTTTCCTATTGGCTTGATTACTTTGTTAAATAAAATTGCTGAAATTGGAATAAGGATGATTGTAGCAAGAAGTAATTTCCATGAGATGAGTGCCATATATATAAATCCCAGAATGAATACTATTGGTTGCATTATAAGAATATAGATCTTTCTTAGTAGTTCAGTTATCTTATCAACATCATTATTCAAACGAGATACTAAATCTCCCGAATGAAATGTTTCAATGAAAGAAATAGGCAATTTTTGAATCCGTGTGGAAATCAAATTGCGAAAATCTCGAATTGTGAGAATTTCATATCTATTAGAGGATTGTTCGTATAAAAATTTGTGAAACAATTTCATGAACATGAATAACACGGCCCATAACAAAAGTGATTGAAATTCAGCGAATTGATTATTGATGGCAGTATTTGTCAAATTCAGAAGGAAAAATGGGAATATAACTTCCATGAATCCTCCCAAAATTGCACAGAATATAAGTAAAATAAGCCAGAATCGATGTTTTGTTATGTAAGGTAATACTTTTGAGAAATGTTTTTGATTTTTTCTATTGTCATCTGTTTTTTGCATAATTTTTTTTCTCCAGATAGGAAATTGTAAAAAAAGTGTGAGTAAAATGATACTTCGTTAGACACTGAATTCTATTTGACTGCAAAAGCGAATTTTGCTCAAGCATCCGATCTTTGAAAAACTAGCAGGGAGATTGACCATGTCGCAATGTGTGATTTTATAAATTTTTTGTAAAAATGGAATTTCTTTGACATCATCCGAGATAACAACTCGTCCGACATGTGAGATAGCAATATTTCCAGAAATTTGTTCCAGATCTTCTGCAGAAACAATTACTTCGTTAAGATGACTTATCTTTGCTTCAGGAGGGAGGGGAAAGTAATTTGTCAATTCAGAAGAAATGTTCTCTACACTTTCGTTTTCAATAACATGCTGCATGAGAATATTAATCATGTCAGAAGATGAAACATGCAAGTTTTGTAGGATCTGGGAATATTTTTGGAATAATTCTTCAGGAACTTTATCAATTACAATGCCCATGGATTGGCGATTGCTATAATGATGTGTGTTTTGGACTAGCAAATAACTCTCCAAAAATGTTGTTATTTGTGCCAGGGAATTTTCATCCAATTGTTGATTTAATTCGAGCTGGGACAATTCTTGTTTCGCAGATTTCACTAATTCATCCATATTGTAAGTTCGAATTTCCATGTTAATTCTCCTCTTTCACATCATAAAATTCAACATTCTCGCAAAAAGCAACTTTTGATAGAATTAGCAAACGTGGGAGCGTTTTTGGAAACCTAACTGTTTCACAATGAGTTATTTTTAGAACATGTGCTAAGAAAGTTTCTTTGCTAACATCACTCGCAAATTCAACATTTTCACAATGAGATATCTTGAAAGCTCTACCTGTTTCTTCTAAATCTTCATTTGCAATCATCAATTTGTTTTGATGACTTATTTTTAATTGAGCTAAACTACTTAATCGAAGTGATTTTGCAGAAAAGTCCGGAAACTTGTCATCATATGTATCAACAACTTCTTGCATTAGTTTTGAGACTGCATCTCCCATGCTAATGTCCATCATCTTTATTTTATTGGAAAACTGATTGTAGATTTCAGCATCCACACCGCGTATTGAAATTGATTTCAATTTTTCATTCTGTTCTTCAGACATTGATTTCACCAAAATACATGTTTTACGTGTAATACAATTATTACATGTTTTTACCCTTATTTAAAGGTTTGCAAAAAAATACTTGTATTTTTTTTTTTTTATTATAAAATTGATCTTTTTCTGAAATTTTCCTTGCTTCATTTTCCTATCAAAGAACATCTCTTGAAGAAAAATGTAAATTTAGCGAAATTACCATAAATTAAACAAAAAATAATCGGGTTTTATAGAGGTAAAATGTGTCCGACTTCAAGTTTTTGTGCTTTTTTATAAATTAGTGATGCCACGACCATATCTTCCAGGGCTAAGCCTAAATTCATTGTAATTATTCGGTCTGATGCATTGGTTCTTCCACTTTTTGTTCCTACACATAATTCTCCCAAATCAGCACTGACGGGGGGAGTGTTTGTAAAATATCCTAAAGAACGATAATAGTCCATTTGATGGGTGTCGTCTGTAAATAATCCATCAACTTCACCTAATGCTTCTCCTGTCCAATAAGAATCAAAATCAACTGCACTTCCAAAAGCTCCTTCCTTCATCCATCCTTTTTCTATAGTTGGGTGAGGATTTTTTAGAATGGGACCGCTTGTGACTATGATATCACTGCCTAATACCGCAGATCGCGGATCTTTCATGACTTCTATAGGAAGATCGAGTTTTTTTCCCATTTCATCGGCATATTTCTGGGCAGATTGTGCAAAAATATCATAGACGTTTACCTTCTTGATATTAAATACGCAAGATAAGGCTTCTAAATTACTTCGGCCTTGGACTCCACAAGCCAATATTCCGACTTGAGAACTGTTGGGGTTCGCTAAATATTTCGCTGCTACGGCTGTTGCGGCTCCGGTTCTCATAGCTGTTATCCACGTACAATCCATCACAGCTATCGGAAATCCGGTTGTAGCATCATTTAAAATTAACAGTCCAGAAATGAAGGGGAGGTTTTTTTTATGGTTTTCTGGGAAAGCTGAGACCCATTTAATACCTGCTGATTGGAAAGCTGGAATGTAAGCGGGCATTGCATGGATATATGAATCCTCTGAAAAATGAATACCTGGCTTTGGAGGCATCTCAACTCTCCCTTGACCCTTCTCAAAAAACATTTTTTCCAATGTTGAAATGATTTCGGACATGGGAATGTTGATCTTTTCAATGTCCGATCGAGAGAGATAGAGTAGATTTTTTCCTTCCATTATATATCATCTTCTGGTTCTTTCTTAAATAATCTTTGGGCGGAAGGCGTGATAGCAATACCTCCTAATGCGGTACATCGCAATTCGGAGGGTAACATCTTTCCTGAGCTATCGGAAGCATCAATTGAATCATCGAGGGTGATATGGTTTGAATACCCCCCTAGTACTAAATCGCAACAAACGAATGCATTTGATGCGGCTACCGCATTTCGGGTATGACAGGGTATTTCACAAAATCCAGCAACTAAGTCGCACACTAAGCCCATTGTATTTTGTAGACAAATGGCGGCAGCATCCAAAGCATTATTAACTGATCCACTTGCGGCTTCAACTACTGCTGCAGCTGCCATCGCTCCAGCAATTCCAATTTCCACTTGACATCCTGCCACCTCAGCGGCAAAGGTTGATCGAATGGCATGAATTAATCCTACCCCTCCTGCTGCGAAGGCACAATATACCAAGTCCTTCAAGTTTATATTAAAATCATGGTATAGGGTGTATAACGTTGCGGGAATAACGCCTGAAGATCCTCCTGTTGGAGCTGCACAAACATATCCTCCGGAAGATGCAATTTCCATAGTTGCCATTGCACGAATTGCTGCTAAGGTGTTATGAGAATTACTGAAGAGTGCGTTTTTATTACTTTGGTTGGCTAACTTGGAAGCGGAGCTATCTAAAGTCTTCATTCCTGCAATTTTAGATTCTAATCCTGCTTCTACCGATTTCAACATAATTACGACTCTCTTTTCCATTTCCTTCAATATATTCTCCTTGGAAGTTTGTAATAAATTCATTTCATACTCAAGAGCAGCTTCTCCAAGTGATAAACTTTCTGCTTCGGCATATTCTCTCATTTTCTTCGCTGAGTTAAATATTTGGCTTCCTTTCATAACTTTGAATGTAGGCTCGGAAGTCCAGATTTTTACATTTGGAAGAGATGTTAGGTGTGTGATCCAAGTTATAGGGGTTTTGTAATCTAATTTTACTTGAAGAAATTGTGCATTTTGCTGGATTTCTGATTTTTTTTGCTTTTGAAAATTCATTATGTTCATTCCCAGCTTTTTTGATTGGATATCAAGATAATTTCTTATCTCTGCTTCTTGTTCAGTTGGAAACCTTATTAGAAGATCATAGGTTTGGCCATCAATGGAAGTCTTCCATCCATTCACACTATCTATGGCAATAGTTCCACCACCTGTAGATCGTGCAGTTAACTCGATTTTCTCTCCATGTCTTGAAGAAAGTTTTAATTCCATGTAGTTTGGGTGATTCGCCTCAGGTAAACGTTTAGTTTGAAAATGAACTGCTATATTTTTGCTTCTAGCTATTCTTTTGACTTCAAGAAATTCGTGAGAATCCATCGAAATGTTTAGTAATCCTGCTATGAAACCAAATTCGGAATTCTGATATTTATAGACTTTTCCAAATGAACCATTCTCATCAAAAAATATCTCCACGGAGTCAATTTCATCCCCGATTAAATATCGAGAAATAGTTCCAATAAAATAGGATGCTCCAGTATGAGAACTGGATGGACCTCGGGTTAAGGGTCCAATTACATCATTAAAAATACTTCGTTTTGTCATAAAACACTTTCTTCTCCTTAATTCTACCTTAAGAATTCATTGTTTTTTAGGATCACAGTAAAGTTACTGAGGGATTTAGCTTCATTTTAGATATTGAATGATTGAAATTTAATGTTATATTATTGATAATATCGCTGATGTCAGACTATATTATATTATGTGATTTTGATGGTACCATTTCACTTCAAGATACGTGTGTCCCTATCTTAGAGCAATTTGCTGATGGGGATTGGGAATTGTATGATGACCTTTTAAGTAAGGGGCAGATAGACTTGCATGAATGTATGCGAAAACAATTTGGAATGATCCGAGCGGATATCTCTACTATTTTAAGAACATTAGGATCAGTTCCAATTCGATCTGGATTTGCTGAGTTTGTTTCCTTTAGTCTTTCAGAAGGAATTGAATTCGTAATTGTGAGTGCTGGCTTGGATTTCATCATCAAATCAGTGTTATTGGAAAATAATCTTGATCTACCTGTTGTATCCGCGAAAGTAGTAGATGAAAGATTTAACCTTGAATTTCCCGCTTTACATTATCCTGATTCCATAGATTTTAAAGCTGATCAAGTTAAATTTTATCAAACTCAGAAAAAGAAAGTGATATTTATTGGAGATGGAAATTCCGATTTACAAGGAGCTTTGCAAGCAGATGTAGTTTTTGCTGTTAAGAGCAGTTTTCTCAATTCCCATTTTGAAAACAGCTTTTCAAATTTCTTAGAACTAAAAAAGTGCTTGAAAAAACATATAATATCACCATTTTAATTAAAATCATATTACTTTGATAACTAAAGTAGTGAAATTTTAGTGGTTATTCATATTGGGTATTCTGGAACTTTTTTGAAAATTTAACTAAATGTTAGAAATACCTTACATTTTTATAATCGAAGTTTTTAAATTAGATTGATGTAAGAAATACCTTACATTTTGCAAAAATTCAGAAAAAAAAGAGAAAAAAAAATGATAACAAATCCAATTTTAGATGAAACACAGAAAAATCGACCTGATCCAATGTATCCTGATTTTTTAATGAAAAAATGGCTTTTTATAAGTATATGGTGGGCCCTTTTTATATGGGCTTGCGTATTTTCCTATATTTTCTTCCTTACTCTGACCGAAGGGGCAATTTTATGGACCATCCTAAGTTTACCAATAACTTACATTGGAATTACCCTTCCCTTTTACCCATTTATGAAATGGTATAATAGAAAATTTGTCGAAAATCATTGGTGGGTTTTAGGAGAAAAAAAATTGTTTGTCAAGCGAGGTGTTTTTACTAGTCATTTAGCTCGAATTGATTATGAAAGAATCCAGAATGTAAACCTCGTTCAATCGTTTTTAGAAAAAATGCTCGGGTTTTATAGGATTCAAATCGAAACTGCTGGCTCTTCCGCTCAAACTTCAGAAGGAAGGCTAATGGGGTTGAAAAATCCTGAAGAAATGGTAAGAGCAATAACAGAGAAAACTTCTGTTCATGATATTGTTGAAAAGATCTCGGAGAACACCTCCAAATATGGCGGAATTGTTTTTGAAAATAACAATCTCGCTTTTGATCAATTCATTGCCTACGTGCTGTCAAAATTGCAGGAAAGTGGTAAAATGAAATCAAAAATTAAAGAATTACGGAAAAAAAAAAATTTAACACAAGCAGAACTTGCGGACAAATGCAATGTGACTCGCCAAACCATTATTTATCTTGAACAAGGAAAATATGTACCCTCATTAACATTAGCGATGCAACTGGCTAAAATCTTAGGTGTAATTATTGAAGAGATATTCGAATTAGAAGACTCAGATATAAATAAGAAACGTGGAAAAATGGACTAATTTTAGCCTTTTCCGCTATTTTTTTTGATTTCTTTGTTAATTTCGGGAATCATCATATCCTCAAAGCCAAAAATTGGAAAAAAAAATTTCATGCTAATAGATTCTTCAAAGCCATTTTTTTAATATCTAGAGCGATTTTTGTGGCTAGTTGCTCCTCTGCAAATTCCAATAATATACTCATCTTATTAGAACAAGTTACAACTCCAATAACGAGATTAACTGTTGCTAAAGGGAAAGCCCCACCTGGTTGCATTATTAAACGATCTAACTCCAAATCTCCATATTTTTGAGGAAAATTCAATCGAGTGAGATTAGTGACTGCTGTTCCCATTACTATCTTGTCTAGAGTGTCCGCTTTACTCCGTTTTAAGAGTTTTTGGAGCGTGTCTTCACGCTTGTGGAAATCTGATAATTTCTCATATCTTGAAAAATCCGCAGGAACTAATCCTCCTAATAATTTCATATGGCGTGCTTCCATCAAACTTGGTTCCAGAACTGCAAAAGTTTTAGGATCTTTAAAGAAATTTTTGGTGGTATACATTTTTTTAGCAGTTTTATGAAATGTACGAGCATTTTCCCAAAAATTTTTCTTTGAATTATATTTAAATTTGATATTCACTGCTCCAGCGTAAAAGCCCATTCCTTCACCCTCTGGAGGGGTGAGCTTATTTCGCAAATTTACTCCCACTCCGGTTATAGATAATCCAGATTTTAATTCTTTATAATTACTTTGAGCTCCAATAAAAGCTGCACTTAAGGCTGAATTTACGGATACGTTTTCTTGTTTACACTTTTTAATGAGTAATGCTGTCTGTGCTTCATCAAGTTCAATGGAAATTGATTTGTGGTGGTAGTTTTCCCAGTAAACTTTATGGACATTTAGATAGTCTTCTTGATCAAAACCAATTTTTTCTGCTTCCCATTTCAAGTTGATTTTTGTCATGATTTTTTGAATAAACCCACTCAATTGTTGATCTTCTGGGATATTTTCCTTAGTGAGAGGTATTGGATCTGGTAAGATTGATAAATCGGATGTTGGATTTCCTAAACATTCCATTAAATCTCTTGCGAGATATGCTAAAGATATGCCATCACATATAATATGATGACAAAATATTAATAAATCCGACACATCTTCAGACTTTAACAAGTAAAATCTAATTGCAGGGCGTTTATCAAAATCAAATGGAAATCTACAGGCATCATCATAAACTTTAATCCAAGTTTCATCATTCGATCGATCAATTACTTCAATAGGAATATCTTCAACATCCTTAGAAGAAAACCATGGAGTATTCTTTTTATCAATCAAAATTTTTGTTCTCAAAAGTGTGTGTCGTTGCTGAACTTTCTTGACTGCATTGTTGACCATCTCTTCTGTAACTTTTCCATTAATTCGTGCAACCATTGATACAATAGAATAAGGTGACAAATTTAACATGCGTTCCCAGCTTGTTAATGGCCGGGTATAATGGTGATCTAATTGTGTGTGGTTCATTTTTTTAATCCTCGCGGGTTTTAGTTATCAAAAAATATTTATGTTATAATTTAATTAAGACAATTAGAATATTTAAATATTTTCTATATTTTTAGAAAATTCAGAAACTTATATATATTTAATTTTCCTTACCAATTATAGAAGCTATTATTAACATTAATTTTCTGAAAAATTTAAAAAATTGATTTGATATAGTTTAGCATATCTCAGGTTGATTAGAAAAAATGGGTATAGAGGAAATAAAAAAGGAATTCATTCTATTAATGGAAGAAGCCCATCAAGGATTATTATTTCCAAAAAATTATTTTGGGTGCATGATGGCAATATTTATTGAACAAGAGCCAGTAACTCAAGATCGAATTGAAGAATTGACTGGATACTCCAAAACGACTATTTCTCAAATCATCAAATTAATCCAAATGAATATTCAATTAGAAAAACTAAAAAAACCAAAAATACGCAAGAAGTTTTATTCTATAGAAACCCCACCTCGTGAATTTATGCTGAAATTTTTGCGAAGGATTATGGATTCCTATCAGAATAGAGCAGATTTTGTCCCTCCCTTAATTGAAGAAATTTTACCCTATGTAGATAAACACATCAGATTCAGAAATTTTTATGTATTCCTAAAAAAACTCTATGCATCATCAGCACTGTACATCAACCTTATTGTTGAAACTTCAAAAGAATTAGAAGATTTAATATATACAGGTCAAATTCAAGGCACTTCTTTACTTAATAATAATTTAATGAGTTCCCCAGAAAATCTCAAATATTTACAAGAAATAATGAAACCTCCTCAACCTTCAAATTCCATTGCAGAAAATCCTATTCTCTCTGAAGAATTATCTGAAATATTCTTCAGTATAAAAAATAGGTTTTATCAACAACTAAGTGCCAATCTAACTTTAAATGAATCACAATTCATGTCTGCACGGAGAATGATAGCTACGGAGCTATTACTGGAAAATAGACCATTGACCCAAGAAGATATTGAAAAATCGACTCATTTTGCACGAAGTTTAATTTCAGATGTCTTAGCTCTTCTTTTGAATTGGAAAATGATTCAAGTAATTAAAAAACCTCATGATAGAAAGAATTATTATTTGATGAATCAATCATGGGATGTTAGAATGATAAATAGATTAAGAATTAATAAGAAATACGCTGACGATTTATCTCAAAAAATTATATCATTGATAGAAAAAGCTAATGAAGAACTTCAATCTGATAAAAGAGATGCTCTTGTCGATATTTTAGAACAAATAAGGCACTCTTTTTTCCAGTATGGGCAATATTTTAAGTTTTTAGAATTGAAATACTTAAATGATCGAGTACAAAAACACTTAGATGAGGAAAAATCCCAGAATGAACACAAAGCATAGAATTTTATTTAAAGCAGCTCAAAATATGAGTGAAATTGCCCCTGAATCAGTGGATCTTGTAATTACATCTCCCCCGTATCCTATGATTGAGATGTGGGATGAGATTTTTGCCAATCAGAATCCAAAAATAACTGAGGCATTAGAAAAAAAAGATGGAAATCTTGCCTTTTCTTTAATGCATTTGGAATTGGATAAAATTTGGATGGAAATATCAAGAATTCTTACACCAGGTGGAATTGTTTGTATTAACATAGGAGATACTACCCGAACCATAGCTAAACGGTTTCAATTATATCCCTCTCACTCAAAAATTATTGAGTGTTTTATAAACCTTGGATTCCAATCATTACCCGAAATATTATGGCGGAAACAAACAAATGCCCCAAACAAATTCATGGGTTCGGGAATGCTTCCCCCTGGGGCATATGTGACTTTAGAACACGAGTATATTCTTATATTTCGGAAGGGAAATAAAAAGGAATTCAAATCTGATTCGGAAAAGCAAAACCGAAGAGAAAGTGCCTATTTCTGGGAAGAACGTAATGTGTGGTTTTCAGATATTTGGGATTTTAAAGGAATTTCACAAGGTATTAACAATTCAAAAACAAGGGAAAGAAGCGCCGCCTATCCTTTTGAACTCGCTTATCGATTAATCAACATGTTTTCGGTAAAAGATGACACTATTTTGGATCCATTCTTAGGAACAGGGACTACCATGCTTGCGGCAATTGCTTCAGAAAGAAACTCTATTGGCTATGAAATCGATGAAAAATTTCGTGAAATTATTCAAGAAACCATCAAATCTTCAGCTTCACAGATAAATGAATATATTGAAAATAGAATTGAAAAACATCGATCTTTCATCGCAGATAGAGTTGAAAAGAAAGGACCTACAAAATATATGAACGATTATTACAATTTTCCTGTGATAACACGACAAGAAGTTATGCTTATAATCAGAAAAATTCAAAACATCAATGTACTTCAACCTACGAGCTTTGAAATTGAATATTCATAGGGATGTTAATCAGGTCTACGCTTCATCAATATTCTTTTTTCGCCAATTTTGAAAGGGTTGGTCGTGACCTGGGATTATTATATCTGCTCGTTGGATCATCGCATGCATCGATTGAAGAGCTATCTTTTTTGAATAAAAATCTCCATTATAAGGGTAGATCTCATCAAAATCATAGTATCCTTTCGCCACGATCGCATCTCCTGCGGAAATAAGGCATTTCTCATTATAATTTATGATAATGGAATGATGCGATTTGTTATGACCTGGAGTGGCCAAAGTGCTAATCCCTTCATGCCACTCGGCATTTGACTTTAGTTGAAAAATATCCATAGTCATTCCAATTTTTGCTAATCTTTGCATTACATATTTTTCTGATACTCCCGCAAAAAATAATGATGCATTTGGGAATATAGGTAGATTTCCGAAATGATCATGATGCCAATGTGTAATGAAAATTTCATCAATTTTTTCGGGTGTTAGGCTATGATAGCCCAATAAATGTATCATTTCCCGTTGATTCATCGCAATGTTTTTAGGGCTTAGCATTCCCTCATTTTTAAATCCTGTATCAATTAGAATATTTTTTTGATCTGTTTGGAGGAGTGTTACCGATGATTCTCCGCAGATTCCTAATTGTTTTTTGAATTTATACAATTCATGGGATGGAATCTCTCCAAAATTGATTCCTAAGCTTCCAAATCGAATCATCGCTACTTTTTTTATCATAACGCTTAGAAGTCAGTTTATTCATAAAAAGCTAGGCGAGGTTTATTTTTGAAATGCATAAATCTATAAAGTCGCACAATTTTATTTGATTAGAGGTGCAGCGAAATTTCCTTTGAACTAGATTTGACTGATTTTAAGCATGCTAAGATTACATTGGTGTTGATAGGTCTCAATACATTTCTTTTTCTTTTGTTAAATATTCTTTTAGATCTTGTTTTAGGGATGGATTCAGTCCTTTTCTTTGCTCAGAAAAATTACCTCATTTGGGAAGGTAGAACGCTTTGGACACTTTTTACTTCCATGTTTATGCATGCTGGACCCCAACATCTACTGAATAATATGATCGCTTTACTAATATTTGGAACTACCTTGGAAAAAATGTTCACAAAACGTCAGTATTTAATTACTTATTTCTTCTCTGGTTTAATTGGAAGTCTATTCTCCTTTCTTTTACTGCCGTCTGATTCTATTGGATTGGGTGCTTCTGGGGCAATCTATGGGCTTATGGGTGTTGTGATTGTGTTTATTCCCAAAAATAATCTTTTTGTGATTTTTTATATGGTTTATTTTCTTATTTCTTCCTTTTTCATAGGTCCAAGTAATTGGGCTCATATTTTTGGATTTATAACGGGATTATGTATTGCTTTTTGGTTGAGAAAGAAATCTCAAAAGAAGCCATTGGAAATAAGGTCTAGAAGATCTGATACCTCTAAATCGCAAGAAAAAGTGGGTCTATTCTCAAGAATAAGGTGGAATTTTGCTCTGAAGTTAGCTCGTATTAAAGATCATGCCTTTATTCGAAAAGAGAAAAAGATGGCAAAACGTCTTATGAAAGAATCTGCAAATCCTATTTCAACCAATGAAATTCATAACAAAATTTATGCTGAACGTCTTTATTTGTTGAAATTTAAAGCTCTTTTTGCCGAAATCAAACAAATCCCTCTTTATGAAATCGCTCATCAACTGCATTTAACAGAGGATCAATTAATTCAAAAAATTATAATTTGGAAAATGAGACTACCAATGCAAATTCAAGGGAATTTTTTGAATATCACTAATCTGGCACTCTTTAATTCTACTTTGGACACTATCATCTCAGAATGGGAAGAAAAAAAACACTTGGAAAGTTAAGTTTACTCTTATATTTAACTCCAAATATATCTTTTTTAATGAAGTCTTCCTACTTTTCATGATAGATATGGCTTTAACAAGTCTAGAACCGAAATTGGTTTGGCAAATTTTCGAGGAAGTATTTAACAGTACTCCAAGAGAGTCCAAAAAGGAAGGAAAGATTCGAAAAAAAATTGTTCAATGGGTGTCAGAACGTGCCAAAATCGAAGGAGTTAATCTCCAAATTACTGAAGATGCTATTGGAAATATTTTAATTAAAAAGTCCGCAACTTCTGGAATGGAAAATGTCCCAGCTCTCCTGATGCAAGGGCATATGGATATGGTTTGTGAAACCGATAAACCCGAAGGGTTTGATTTTGACACTATGCCAATAACTGCTCAAATTCAGAGTAATGGTGAGTGGGTTGAAGCAGATCATACTACTCTTGGAGCTGATAATGGAATTGCCCTTTCAATAGCTCTCGCTTTTATGTTTGATAAAAATCCCGATATTGAACATGGACCCCTTGAATTGCTAATTACCGTTGATGAAGAAACAGGATTGACGGGTGCTTTTAACCTTGATGTTGAAGCTTTGGGAATTACAAGCAAATTGCTTATGAACATTGATTCGGAAGATCTGGGAGCGATAACAATTGGTTCTGCAGGAGGTGGAGATATGATCTTCCGGAAGAACATTGAGAAATTTCAATCCGAAGAAATTCAAGGTTTAAAATTCTTTGAATTAAAAATTGCGGGGCTCTTCGGAGGGCATTCTGGTGTAGATATTGCACTTCCACGTGCAAATGCTAATAAACTAGTTGCACGTTGTATGTCGGCAATTATAGACTATTTTAATGTATATATTGCCCTTTGGAATGGTGGAAGTAAAAGAAATGCAATCACACGTGAATCCAAAGTTGTTTTTGCGATTTCAGAAGATCAAAGTGATAAGATGGAGCAATTGTTAAATAATGAAAAAGAAGCTATTTTAAAATATTATTTACCTCATGAACCCAAATTGGTTATAAATTTTAAGGAAAGCGATCCATTTTCTCTCTTAAGCAATTCCGATAGCTCAGATCTAATTCATCTCGTGAATTTAATTCCTAGTGGACCCTTACAGTTTTCACCTTCGATTCATGGTCTAGTTGAAACATCCAATAATTTGGCTGTAATTTCGACAACCGAATCGGAAGTTTCAATCCAAATTTCCGCACGCAGTAGTGTAGATGCAGATTTGATAGCCTTCCGACGAACAATGGCTCAATTAGGGTATCTTTTAAATTGGCAGGTCGACATTCAAAAATCCTATCCAGGATGGAATCCTGAACCAAATAATCCTTTCTTAAAATTTGTGACCCAAAATTATCAAGAAATTCTTAACAAGGAAATTGTGGTTGAAGCAATACACGCTGGGCTGGAATGTGGTGTAATTGGGGCAAAAATTCCCGGAATTCAGATGGTATCTCTAGGTCCGACGGTGGAAAATCCCCACACTCCTGAAGAACGAGTGAATATTGAGTCTGTTGCCTTGTTGTATAAATTTTTAATTCTTTTTTGCAGAGATTTAAAAAATTTCTCTTAGTTTTAATCAACATTTTTTTTATTTTACTTTTTGGATGAATTCTTAAATTTACTGTCTTTTTTTCTTTTTGCAGTTTCCTCATACCTAACTTCTAACAAATATTTTTTTGGAAATCTTCTTAGAATCAATGTAAGTTTCTTTTTTAATCCTGAACTATTAATGTTTTCTCAAATTTGGTTAGCTATGGAACCAATAGTTATCTTTTACATCATAGCTTCAATAACGCTATTGCTCATAATGGAAGGCACAGCTGTAAAACTCCTGATTCGACAAAAAGAAGTCCAACTTCAGAGCCTTAAATATCTTATAGTCTCAATTTCAGCCTTTGGATTGGTTGGAATGGCTAGTGCCTCTCAGGTATATGTTTTATTTGCTCTTGTTGAGGGCATTGGAACGATTTTTCTTTTATTATTCGTTATAAAAACTTATTATAGAAGTAGCCTCATGTTATCGAAAATATTTATTGGGTCTATAATTCTACTTTATGTCGCTACTTTTATTCTCGGAGTTTTCAGATTGTCTGATGATGGGAGTGAACTTCATATTGCATTTAATATCTTGGATTCTTTGGGTAAAATCACAGTATCTCTATTCTTTGCTTATTCTTCCCACCTATCTTTACTTTCCTTGAAAGAATATGCAATTGAGAGTTGGCTCGAGAAGCGCTATAATATTATAACTCTATCAGCATTTATTTTTTCTATTCAAGGAATTGCATCTGGGATTACCTACTTTTTAAGTACACAAGTTACTGCAATTTTTACTGTCATTTCAATAGTTTGTGCAGTCCTTTTCGCAGTTGGGAATTATTATGCTTGGGTATTCTTATGTGACAAAAGGTATAATAAACCAACTAAAGAACTTTCAGAAGAAGAATTAAACACTATGATGGAGGAAGGAAATTAATGGATGCATTAACCCTCTTTGGAAGTGTTCTAGCAAATATGATAAATAAACCCATATTAGCTTCTAAAGGCATATTGAGATTTGCGATCAAGGATTACCATGAGAGTGTTAAGCATGAAAAAATGGAGTTTGAAGATTGGATTATTATTTTTTCAGACTTTTTAGCACCTAGATTGGAAAGATTTAAAATAAGCAATTCTAAAGATATTTGCATAGAATTGAAGAAAGTGCTAGAGAAAAATAAATCAATTTTAGTTGTTGGACGAGTCTAATCTCTTTTCTATTATCAAAAATTATATTTTTTTCTTTATCTTCTAATCATTTTTTTATAACTGGCTAAAGTTTTAATAAGAAAAAGTATTTATATGTTATATGGTATTGTTCGACATAGAACAATTCTTCAAAGAACAGTTATTTGGAAAGGAAAATGAAGGTCGTACGCAAAGGTGGGTTCTTGATCTCACGAATACATCAAATTTCAGGCAGGATTTTCTCAAAAAAGTTAAAAGAATACAATATCGAAATCAATCCCGGACAAGGGCGAATTTTGTTCGCATTGTGGGAACAAGACGGGATTTCTATTCGAGATTTAGCAAAACGTACGTCTCTCGGTAAATCTACACTTTCTGCTATGCTAAAACGCATGCGAAACGATGGATATCTCAAAATTGAACATCCTGTTGGTAACGAGCGAAAGAAGTTAGTTTATGTTTTGGAACGTAGTAAAGAAATTGAAGCGGGATATCAGCAAATATCTGCAGAAATGAATGCTCTGTATTATAAAGGTTTTAAAAATGCTGAAATTGATGAATTTGAGGCGTATCTTGAACGTTTGTTCACGAATCTTCGAAAATATTCCGAAGAAAAGTAAAATTATCATGGTGATTTGAAAATGGAAAATGGAACACTAAACTCAATATTTACTCTGAAATCTACCCGTAAATTCGCAAAAAAAGAAATTCCATGTGCAATTCTTGATACGATTTTAAATGCTGCGTTACGTGCAGGGAATTCGGGGAACCGACAAGTCTACTCAATAATTGTTATAGAAGATCCGAAGCTATTAAAAAAATATTTCTATGGGGGGAATAAAGCGTTAGTTTTTGTGATCGATTTTTATCGCTGGCTCCATCTTGCTAAAAAGTTGGGATATAAAATAGCTGATTCGATTGATGGATTGCGCGGGTTCACTATTAGTAGTATGGATGCTATGTTAGCGGCTCAAAATGCCGCCTTGGCCGCACAATCCCTTGGAATTGGATCCCTTTTCACAACGAGTTTGCATCGTGAAGATATGAAAGAGGTTTATAAAATCTTAAATTTTCCCACGAAATATTGTTTCCCTTATCTTTCATTATGCTTGGGATATTCAGAGGAAAAAGAAAAACCCCTAAAAGGGCGGATTAAAAAAGGTGTAATTCATTATGGAAGTTATTCGCGCTTAACTTCTGCTGAAATGGATGAAATCATTGCTGAACATGATGATGATAAAAATAATTTAGGGTTTGTCTCGGAAGCTCAAAGGATTAAGGAAGGATATGATCATGCTCTAAGTTTATATTTTGACAAATGGTCGAAACCTCAACCGGTTGAAGAAATTCGTAATTTTTATCAAGCCATTAAAGAGAGCGGGTTTTTAGAAGTGGATAAATTCCTCTCTTAGAAAAAAAGCCTCCTTCTTTCTTGAATCTTTTCTATTTTTTTTGTTCCTTTGGGTTTATTTCAACTGGAAATTGAATTTCCGTCAATAATTCTTCCGGTGAAGCCGTTTGAGGACTATTTAAATATACTTCGCGACTTGGCCCAACTATTTTCCATTTCTTTTTTTGAATATAAAGTAATATTTTTCCATAGGCTTCATTTACCTCCTCATAAGGTCCCGTATGCAGTATTGTTGCCATCATTGCTGTCTGTAATTTTTTGACCTTTATTTCATCCGACGATTTAATTGGACCTGTAACTGGGATCGCAATTTCAATATCTGCATCAAATTCTTTGAATTCCTCATCAAAGCTCAAAAAAATCGTGGGTCCCGAGATTCGAATTAGTTCTTGATTTGGTTGCTGGAAAATATATTTATAGATCTCACCTATCAATCTAGGAATTGTGTCCCCATATATTCCGATTGCATGTTTTGACACAACTCGTAATTCAGGGATCATTTTAATCTGAATTCGTTCATCCTGAATTGTGAAATAATCTTTTTCGACTATCTTGGATAAAAAACGTTTAGCTAATGAGATTTGAGCTTGTTGTTCTTCCAATTCATTGATTTTTTTCTTCAAAATTGATTCTGCAGATTGAAAATCTTCTTCTTGATAAAAATCCAAATATTCTTCCATTTCTTTTAATGAAAACTTGGCCCATGCTAATTTCGATAGAATTATTCCCCGATGAATCTGATCATTAGAATAATATCGATATCCTGTTAAGTCATCTACTATTTTGGGTTTTAAAATTCCTTTTTTTTCATAAATTCGGAGTGCTTTGGGCGTCAATTGACAGATTTTAGAAAATCTTCCGATATTAATCTGGATTTGTTCCCCCATTATTATATTTTTATACACATCGTGTATAAAAAAGTCTCGCCAATGAGTTATTAGGTTCACCCGCCCTAAGACTTATGAACATAGGATGAATGAAAAAAAAAAAACTGAAATCCAAAAGAAGGCACAAGATATTCCCGATGATCCCAAAAAAATCGCCGTAGTAGGTTTAATGGCAGCGGGAAAAACATCGCTTTTAAAGACTCTGTTCCGTCAATTTGATGCAGTTCTGAATATCACTCCAACACGAAAGGTGGAACGTTCAGTAACTGAATTTTTACATCATAAATTAGCTCTTTGGGATTTTGGAGGTCAAGATCGATACACATTGAAATACCTCGAGTCCCCCGATCTTTATTTCAAAAAAATTGCTCAATTATTTTATGTTGTGGATTGTCAGAATTCAGATTGGATTGAGAAAAGTCTTACTTATTTTAAAAATGTTGTCGAGGCTGTAAAAAAATTTAGTCCAGATGCTAATATTACAATACTTTATAACAAGATTGATCCCGATTTTCCCAATCAAGACATAATTGAGAAAAATATGTCCCAATTCAAAGAACAGGCTCATAAAATCTTGAATTGCAAAGGTTTTGGCTATCAAGCGTATCGAACTTCTAAAGATGTTCCAGTTTGGGTCATTACAGCATTCTCAAAAAGCATGCTTGACAATCCTCAGATTTTTGACGAAATATCTTCTCAATTGGGGGTTTTTTCAGAAACTCATGATTTGGATGCTGCAATTGTTTTCACTCCTGAAGGTTTTGGGCTGGGTTATCATATATCTCCAAAATTTAATGCGATCGAAATTCGGGATCTTTTCATCAAGTTTTTCACCAAATTTGAACAGATGTATAACATCATGCCGGTGATAAACCTTCAATTCGAAGGCTTAAATATCTATAGTACCCGATTCTATTTAGATGAAGTTTCATCGAAATTACCATTATATTTTGGATTGATTTACAAAAAAGAATTGCAATTAGAATCTATTTCTACCTTTATCCGCGTGTTAAAACAAAAAACCACTGAAATATAATTGTATCTAAAAATTTTTTTTGCATCATTATTAGATCATTTCTCGGGAAATATCGTGAATTTCGTTCAATTTTCATTGAAAAAGAGGATAAAATTACCATTTTTTGAATTGGATGTAAAATCAATAAAAAAGATACCTATCTTTGAAAAAGAAATCATTCTCCTTCTTTATTACTTAACATATTTCGATAATTCTCTAGAAGTGTATCACTGATAATTTTGAGCGCATTCCTTTTTTTCCCTATCTGACGATTATTAAATTGGTCAACACATCATAACTATTGGTTTTGCTCACCACCCAAAAAAAAATTGTTTACATCGATTATATTTAAATCTGGGATGAGATGGGGTGAGACCATGTATTTTTGCTAATATTTGATCTTCTCATCCCAGTTAAATTCAAGTGAAAAAAATAAATTTATGGATTCATCCACTTGGTTTTGCAGCCATCCACATTAAAAGTCTCCAATTTTTTCAGCAAAAGGGCTTGAGTCCGCACAGGGATGTCCAGTTTGGGATTTTCTACAAAATAGACATATTTGAGTTGTGGGAGGTCGGTAATACAATCTGGAATGGATTCTAAATTCAAACAGCCATATATTTTTAAGGATTCTAAATTATGGAGATCACCAATCGAATCAGGCAAGGTTGTAAGATTATTACAATTCCGAATATCCAACTCCTTCAATCGATAACAATCACCCAAGGATTCGGGAAGAACTTCAAGGGAAACATCATGAAGGGTGAGTTTTTGAAGATTGTGCAAATGACCCAACGTTTCGGGAAGATTTTTTAAAGAGACTTCCTTAATTGTCATACTAAAAAGAGTAGATAAATTCCCAATTGAAGGTGGTAATGAATGTAGATGGGGTGATTTCGAGATTTGCAATCTTTCAAGATTTGATAATCTTCCTATCGACACCGGTATTGATTTCATTAACCCTCGGATTGCAAAACTCTTTAATTGAGAGAAATTAGAAAAAAAATCCTTATTTATTTCTTCTAAATATTCATTTCCCAAATAAATTTGTTTCAGTTGTCGAAAAATATTAAACGACTTGGGAAGTGTTTTTAATCCATAAATATTTAATCCCAAATTAAAAAGATCAGGAAAGAAGGTTGGAATTTGATAAATAAGATGAATCAATTTCACATTATCGACATTTTCAACTACATCAATTTCTAAAGTTCGTAATATTCCTGAATTATTTATTCGTATCATCATACCAGATTTTTTTTTGATTTTCCATGCTTTTTCTATAATTTCATCTAGTTTTATTAGGAAATTTCTTTCATTTTCAGATATTTCTGAAAATGGAAAAGTAATTTGTTTCAATTCTTCTGTTTTCACGATGTCACCATTTTTTGTTATAGAAAAAAAAAACTGTCTTGCTTTAGAAATCTAATTCAGATTTGAAAAGATTGATTTTATCATTAATTATTTCAAACTTAGAATTGCGATAATTAGTCCACCATTGGGTCATTTCACCATAACCAGTAAATAGGTAGTTTCTATCTATTTCAATTCCAAATAATTCTTGGAATTTAATTGCATCATTTCTATCTTTGAACCCATAAAAGTCAAAATTTACCGCTAAATCTTTCATCATTAACTCAAAAGATTTCCCTGGTTTGGTCATCAACAGTTCCATTAACACCCCATACTGCGTCTCGGTGAGCAACGGCGCATTCTTCCCAATATACTTCGCATTCTTCTGATACCACGTATAAAGTGATTCGGGATCGCCATCACGGGCCTGTTCCCGCGCCACATAGATCTGGGCGAAGTGGGCGTCCAACAAGGCCAGAGCTGAGTTATCCTTTTTCTCCCCATAATGCTGCCCATATTGATCATAGTCGTCATACCCGAGGGCTTCGATCATCATTCCCTGAAATTCATCCACCAAATTTTTATAAAAATCGGAGATGGAGTGGCAACTTATCATCTTTAATCCTAGCCTTTCTTTACAAACGGTTAAAAAAGAGGTAAAACATAAATTTATGGATTCATCCACTTGGTTTTACAACCATCTACATTGAAAGTCTCCAATTTCTTTAGTAAAAGAGCTTGCGTCCATACGGGGATTTCCAACTTGTGATTTTCAATTAAATAAACATACTTGAGCTGAGGAAGATTTGCAATGCAATCAGGGATAGATTCCAAATTCAAACACCCATAGATATGAATGCTTTCCAAATTGTGCAGATCTCCTAAGGAATTGGGTAAGGTGGTGAGATTGTTACAATCCTTAATATCTAGTTCCTTCAGCCGATAGCAATCTCCAATGGATTCGGGGAGTTCTTCTAAAGCAACTTCATGAAGAGTGAGTTTTTGGAGATTTTGCAAGTATCCAAAAGATTCAGGCAGATTTTTGAGAGTAGCTTCTTGAATAGATAACTGGGAAAGATTTTCGAGTTGTCCAATAGAATCAGGCAAATTTCTAACTTGAATTTTTGAAAGATATAAATTGGTTAACGTACTTAATTTGCCTATTGCTTCTGGAAAAAATTTTAGATTTGGGACACTAGATATACTTAATATCTTCAAACCGGTTAGATTTTTTATAGTTTCTGGTATAAAAAAGAAACTTCCCTTTAAATATAAACTTCTTAAGTTAGGAAACGATGAAAAAATCTCGATATCTATTTTTCCTAAGGATTCATTTCCAATTGATAGAAGTTGAAGATTGTGAAGTTCAGAAAGCCATAAGGGAATTTTTTCCATCCCAACAACATTTAGGATTAATTTATTAAGATGTTTGAAATGATGGGGGATTTTATCAATTAAAGTGGCAATTTCCGCTTGTTTGGATGATTCTTTCATTTCGATTGTCAATTGCCTGATGATTTTTTCCTCATCAATATAGACCATCAGATGTCCATTTTTTGAAATTTCCCAAGCATCTAAGATAATATCCTTAATAGATACAAGGAATTTTTGTTTTTCTTCTGATACCTCATTATATGGGGGTAAAATCCCTTTTAAATTGTGTTGATTCATGTCTTCTCATTCCGTTATATATACAAAAAAAATTATTTCCTCCAAAAGTAATGCAATTGGGAATTAATCAAATTAATTCTCCCATCTATCATCCCTTGCTTGGAATTCTGATAATTAGTCCACCATGGATCCATTTTTTCATTACTCTTATATCCAAGAGGACCTTTTTCAATTCCAAATATTTTTTGAAATGCTTTGGCAGATTCAATATCCTGAAATCCATAAGCTTCAAAATTATCTGCTAGATTTAACATCAGCTCTTCAAAGGGTACATTCGGATTCTTCATTATGAGTTCCATCAACAGCTTATATTGGCTTTCGGTGAGCAATGGCGCATTCTTCCCAATATATTTCGCATTTTTCTGATACCATGTATAGAGTGATTCAGGATCGCCATCACGGGCCTGTTCCCGCGCCACATAGATCTGGGCGAAGTGGGCGTCCAACAAGGCCAGAGCCGAGTTATCCTTTTTCTCCCCATAATGCTGCCCATATTGATCATAGTCGTCATACCCTAAGGCTTCGATCATTACTCCCCGAAATTCATCCACGGCCCCAAACACGAGCCCTAAATCCAGATAGATTTTTCCCTCTTTCAATTCTGAGGAGGTAGTAAACGCAAGTGTTCCAATGGATTGCAATATTCCGAAAACTGATTCACCCGTGTAAGCAGCAATTATATCAGGATCATATCGTGCCATCCTGATACCTCCGCGCGTAATAACTTGTTTTTGCACCGTCGCCAAAAGGTTATGGGGCAAATGCTTGAAAATTTCACTACCAAACACCCGTGAAAAGCGTTCATTGGCGGCTGGATAGGTCTTCATTAGGTCCCCAATAGTATCGACTAACCTCTTTTCGAAATAGGAATCACACTCCACTTTCACAGGGACGGGTTGCCCATTGATCGTTAGAGTCAGGGTGGCGGTTTTTGCCTTGGTAGCATCATAGAAGATCATTTCTTGGTAATGGTTGAGGAAGAGAGGGGCACTGCGCGCATTCCATTGCCGATAATTAAAATCACTTTTTAACTCCACCCAACCTGTGCTCATCCAGTCATAGAAGGCACCTTCTGATATAAACATGTTACCAAGATAGCGATTCATTTGATCCAACATGAGAGCCTCAAAAATGGTAAGGGAACTCGAAAAAGTGTCCTTTTGTCTAATATAATCTAATCGGTCGCGAGTCAGTTTTAGCGGAGAATCAGGATTTGCATTTCCCAGAAAAGAAAGCATTTCATTATGAAGTAGAACAAACTCATCAGCCCGATAGGCTTTCATGTGATTGGAACTTATCGTTTTTCTTCCAATCTGACTTAAATCAAGCAATGTCTGGATTATATTTGCATCATATTTTAATTTATCTCCAAATAAGTCGGAGAATTGTTTAGCAAATTCTATTTGATTTATAGGTTCATTACTAGCATCGAGAGTCGATTTACCTTCTTTGAACAGGAGTTGATCACAAGCTATAAACATTTTTCGCCAGACATTTTGAGTCCGTTCGATCAATTCTTTGACCTTAATATGATTAAATTCATCAATTAACACACTTTGATCCGGATTTATTGATACTTCTTCGGACAAAATTTTAGAGATTAATTCTTTATTGGTCATCACATCATGGATGGTTTTTTCTGCAAATAATTGGACATTCCTATCAGAAGCCCCATCTGCGAGAATGATTTCTTGATTGTAAACAGAAGTTGTTTCTTGATCTCTACTAAATCGAGCAAAAATTTTGGACGGTTTTAAAACTTGAATAACATGATCCAAATCACCATTATCCTTTGGATCAATCATCTCCACAATGTCGAACTCGGTGAAGACCTGCCCTAAGCTCCGCAGATCCACCCCCAAGCCCGTAAGATCGTTCACAAAGTAGGTGCCCACGAGCGCTCCATCAACATATTTGTCTACTTGGCCATCATATTTCACATGGAATTCTACGTTCGATCCGTGGTTGGCTAGCCGCATCTTGGTATAGGTGCCTTGGTTTAGATCCACTCCTCCAAGTTCCCAGAGATCTTGATCGTTCAATACATTCATCAAGTCATTCGATCCACTCAAGATACTATTGACGACCTTCAGCTTAAAGAGCTGCGTGAATTGACGCATACTAATTTGAACTTGGGGGAAATCCTTCGTAATGCTGGCCTGCACCGTGTCCAAAATTTGCGAATGGGTAGCCATATTTGGTCCTTGCATGGCG
Source organism: Candidatus Lokiarchaeum ossiferum (assembly GCA_025839675.1). Lineage (GTDB taxonomy): Archaea > Asgardarchaeota > Lokiarchaeia > Sigyniarchaeales > Promethearchaeaceae > Lokiarchaeum > Lokiarchaeum ossiferum. Next base: position 779,460 of record CP104013.1, on the reverse strand, counting down.
GCATCGATGGATCTTTCCATAATAGCAAGAAGAATATCTTCACACAGCAAATCACCGCTGGCATAGGGCAGTTGTTGAAGAAGTTTCTCCTGAAGCGCGGTTTGCAAGGTCGAAATGGCGCCATCTTGACTGGCTTTCAAATTTTTCTGGATGATAATATGACCCTGGGAATCTTGCGAAATCCCCAATAATCCTTTAATATTGGTCAAGGAATGCCCAATGGATTGGGAGGCACGGTAAGCCATGAGTGAATTCTGCTGGGAATTGAAAATACGCTGACCTAATTGGCCAAACAAACCGATTCCTTGCTTCACATTCATATATATGTCTGAGAAGGATGATAGCATATTAACTTGGCCAAATATTTCTCCCAATTGTTCAGCAAGACCTTCTCCACAGCCAAATAATAAAGCAGTTTGAGCAACAATATTTTCTAAGACCAATTCTTCGATCATCTGTTCCGCAAACCAGTATTTACCGAATATACTATTTGCAGCCATAGTAGCTGTGGTCTGGCGGAACGCATCGGTAAATGTAATAGAAACCATTCGATCTAAGGTCTGTTGAGATACGGTTCCGGCGAAATATTGCTGGACGTAAGAATTGAGGGCAATAGTTGAACCAAGTTTGGTTCCAACTGCTAATCCGAGGGCACCTCCACACCAAGCCGAAGCAATTCCAATGGCCACTTGTATGGCTCGGGTCTTTAAATTATTCCAGAAGATGCGAGGATCATAGTTTTCGGCCGATGCATAGCCCGTTTGATACTTGGACAGCAAACACATGATTTGATAATCGACTTCGTAGATATTCGAATCATTATAATTGAGGGTGGTATCTTTGCGAGCGACCAATGTCGGTTCTCCTAAGGCTCCTGTTTGATATTCAAGACGGGTCATATTGGAGAATGAATGGCTGGCTAAAGTCGATTCAACATGTCCAATATGATTGATAGTATTCCATGTAGGATGTTCTTCAATATCCCAAAGTCCTTCCTTACCCCATGGAGCATCTCGATAAAAGAACTGATGCAAAGTGCGGCGGTGATAGGCTTGATATTCTAAAGCCTTGACCATCCAGTATTCTAGCGCTTCGGCTTCAGAATTGACGATATATCCCGATCCCATATCTGCTTGGTATCGGTAAGTGGCCGCTCGAGCCCACAGTTGGGCCACAACTTCGGATCGTTCATCATCATCGACTCCGAGACTAATTCCAAGGGCGGCAAGTTCCGTTGATTGCGGAGCGGTGAAGAATCCCGTATTTTTAATTGCCTCTCCTAAATCTAAGGCTGCTGCTACATTATCCCACCAAGGAAGGGGTCCTTTATAATCATCTCGTGCCCGAGGGGCCCAGAATTGAGGGACGTTATATTCAATAGCATAATTCCACGTTTCATTGGCGATGCCAGGATTCAGATCCAAAGTGAAGGGATCGGTATCCATGAAGTAGGCCTTTTCGGTATAGTAAGGAGTTGGATCCCGTAATGCGAAAATAGAGAAGGATTCAACCAAATTTTCCGTTCCATCACCGATGAATGTTTTAAAATCTTGCCAAAACCGCACATCGGGATTCTTTCCGATTTCGGTGGCACGATCTCCAATCACACCTCGCTCAATTAAAAGATCTTCAATGGCAGGTCTAACATAATTTGTATAGATTAACATTCCCGCAACATAGCCAATGGCTAAACCGAATCCAACCATCAAACCTACGGGCCCCGATAGTATGACTGCTGATGCTATGAACTTGCCTGCGAATGCCGTTCCTGCTAGAAGTACTGCGGATGCGGCCGTATCAATAACATTCATGGTCATATATTCTTCCGTTTCAAGCATGGCTAAATAATTGGTCCAGGCATTATCCCACGCAATATCCATGATATCTTCGTAGCCATATTCATCATTCAACCAATGGGAAGCGATGATGTCATCACCACTCAATTTATATTCAAGGGGATCGGTTAATACTTGCTGACGACCGCTGCGACTGATATAAACCGCAACTGCAATATTATCCTTAGCACTCTCTTCGGTCATAATAAACGCAGTTTCATAGTAATTGTCTTCTTCGGGATTACTGTTATACCAATAGATAAGACCATTTTCTTGAATTCGCATGGATTCTGGCACTTCAATCCGAGGATCGATTGGGACCGGCACATTGTACTCTACCACAAAAGATCCGGTGATATTATTCAAACACTTGCCTGTGGTCAGCCATTCATCGGGAGAATCAGCCCCTAAGAGATAGAAGGTGGCGTCTTCGACCAATGTATTCCCATAATCGATTGTTACGTTGAGTTTCGTCTCTAAAATTTCCGAAGGATTTGTCACGTTATAGACATCATAGGAACTCGCAGATCGGGTTGAATAGGTTTCGAAAATATAGTTGTCATATCCCTCTTCCAAGTAATATTCATCATTCTGGAAGAGATCTTGACGATCTATCACTTTTTCCCATGCTCCATCACCTTCTTGATCATAGGACGTGGTATAACCCGTAGTCCACTCACTCCAATCGAAGACGGTTGTGTTAGTCAGGAAATAGTTTTGCTCTTCCCCATCTTTATCAATAAAGAATTCATCATAACTTGGAATGCTGGTATGGACATTAATCTCATCCCAATCATACTGCTGGAATGTGCGGCTTTGATAGGCTCTTTGGCGAAAATTAAATTTGCCATCACCCGTCTGGTCGATTAATTCTTCAAAAGAGACAATTTGAGTGCGGGAAATAAAATGATAGGGCGTCTCATAGGAATTTTCTTCTGTGATATTATATGTGACAATTTCGGTATCCCATTTTCGCATGAGTTCATCGGTGCCATCAGCTCCAAAATCGTAGGTGATGGTATCCTTTACCCCATTTTCAAAGTAAGTATAGGGGGTGCCGCTACTGAGGGTTTGATGCAAAGTCATGGACCCATCTAAATCTACAATTTTTTCAAAGATGATCTGTTGTCCATAATAGCCCGCAAGCTCATCTCCCTTGCCTTCTCCATCGGATTGTGTGATGGTGAGATCGTAGATCATATCTCCGTCGATATCATAACTTACTTGAGAAACCCATGGTATGTTTTCAACTCGCAAAGCACCTGCAGGATCATTCCACGTAGGCAACCCAACATCGTTGGCATAAAAACTGAGCATCATATTTTGGTAATCACGGGATCTTTTGTCAAATGAATAGGTATAAATGGGATCTGCTTCCCATGAATCATCCGTCTCGGTCATTTTGATGAGATTAAGCCCGTACAAATACATATCCGTATTACTGACCACGGGTGTGGATATCGAAATCGACTTCAGTATCTTATTTTGACCATTATCAGTAAAGGAAAAGGGTATTCTGTCTCCTTTTGGAAGCATTGGACTATAGCAAAAAGTTGGAAGAAGATCAATACGTTGTATCTCCGTGGTCTCATCTTCCGCTTCTACTTCTATAGTTAATTCCCCTACGGAAGAATCTCGGAATAGTCCTAATCCCATTAAGGTCATATTGGGCACTAGCGACTTATCCAGATGCATCGCAAGTTGAAACTTAAACATAACTGTGTCAATAATATCTCCATCGGGAATGGCATAAGTTAAATCATCGCCGGTAAATTGTATTGATTCTAAATCGCTATAGGTGATTAAAGTACGGGTGGTTCCACTGGTAGTCACATAGCTTACTTCAATCCAGTCTACAAATGCTACCGAATCTAATAGAAATGGAATTTCCAACCAATCAAACCAAGGATTTCCCCGATAGATTTGGGAGATATTCATTGAAAATCGGGCCTGCATTTCCGCACTATACAACCGATCGCCCAAAGTGAAATAGGGGTGCATATCTACCAGAAGAGGTTCATGGCTAAAGTCAATCTCCTCAACATAGGAAATTGTTTCGTTATCATCATACATAAGACGGTCTAAATCATCGGTTAATTCCGAAGGATCAACAGTACTGTCGCTCTTTACATGAGTTTGACTCCAATCATTAATGGCAATGTCCGATGATTGTTCATCCATGTAATATATTAGCTGGGATTCAAATACAGTATTTTCTTCTGCAGACATATTGATATTTTTACTTGAAACATCAGTTGAGATGGAACTTCCGCTGTTTTCAGAAGATAAAATCGAACGTTGGGGTGTTTGATCCCAAGTACTTGGCTGAACCAACAAAGTAATTTTTTGACGGGCTAAGAAATTCGCTGGATCATTGACAATTATTGAGGGAATTGGCCGACTGGCATATAAATCACCGGGGACATTATGAAGATCTACAAACATGGAATATTTCTCAAAGCTTGTCAAGGTCTCCAAAAAGGTATCATCTAATCGAAGTTTTAACATAGAAACCCCAAACGGATCATCCAATCCGAATTCGGCATAGGTGCTTGTACTTTGAGGGGCGAACAATTCTTCTATTTCCGTATAGGTTCGAGTCTCTTCATCAAATTCCCAATTTTCTACTTGAATGTAGCGATCGGGATTGGCTTGATATATATCCCAATCCCACACTTCCACCATGGAGACCAAATCTTTGGCATAGGGTTCATCACATTGTTCTAAGGAAAAGAAAATATCATCGGCAGGTCGATTTTCGGGATCTCCAGAATAAAATTCATAAGTATTACGGGTGGCTCCTATTTCTTCTGTTAAAGCTCGTTGGGTAAAGAAGTAAAGAAAATTCGCACTAAATAATTTTGCCCGTAATTTGGTCGGAAATTCATTACTGATACGATAGATGGTTTCATCCCCCGTAATCATCCCTTTTAGAAGCATCACTTTTTCCAAGTTGGTAGAAGGTGCATTTTTCAAGGTGATATTGAGTTCAAGATCTATCCATTCACTGCAATATAGATCCGGAATATCAAACCCGACTTCTTTAAAGGCCAAGTTGTTTCCTTCAATAATGCCGGTTAAGGGGGAAAGTTCGAGGATTTGAGTCCATTGAATTGGTCCATTTTGCATATTTTTAACCAAGGTGAAATTTATTATAAATTCAAGATCCGATGAAGGTAAAGATCCTAAATCATAATTATTTACATTGGGAATTCGGAAATCCCAGTCGACGGCTCCATTATAGGGCATATATAGATTGTCTCGAATCAAACATGTGGATTCCCCTTCGTGAAGACCTACACTTATGAGATCTTTATCCTCAATATGGGCCACATCTGTCCAATACGCTCCCGAACGAAGGCTGTGGTCCCATGTAATGATTTCTGACTCTTCGTCAAGCGAAGGGAAGAGAAATCCTTCATACGTTTGATAGGTTTCGCTCCGCAAATTGAATGGTTGGGTGAGATTTTTGGTCTTTTGTTCCACCGTAAAGAAATTATTCAAGGTAAAAGTCGTATTAAAGGTCATGTTTTGCATAAACTCTATGCGATCTTCCTGCCAATCAATGATTGTGTCACTACTATCGAATGTAGTGCAGACTTGGTTTTCACTGACTGCGATAGACACAAATTCATCGGGGATACTGTCCTCATCGAAATCGAGAGCGGTATGTTCTCCCAGTGTGGTGGTATATTGATCGGTACTGATGTCCGTCTCGAAGGTGGGCATTGTTTCATCATTATATTGCCATTGATGATCATTATTACTATCACCATCGGCAAATTCTTGAGAAAATTGCCATGATTGGCCATCGGTGCGTAAAGTGGATTCGTGAAGAGTAAAATTTTCCATAATCACTTCATAACTCGCCCCTAACCTATATTCTTCATAGGCTTTGGTCATGTTACTTTCCTCCCACTCTTCCCACTCTGCCCAATCTACAATTCCCGTTTCTTGATCAATGTATTGGTCAATATAATCCATTTCTACTTGCGACCAATTGATATTATTTTCAGGAGTAAATTCCAAAGACGTGTAGACGGAAATATTGGGACGCATTCCATCTAAAAATTTCACTGGAATCTCAAAAGTATAATCATCTCCTGCATGGTAGATTCCTTCCTCATCAATATATTCTGATGTGTTCAAGCTGAAGTAATACTCATATTCCATTCCATTAATATTAAATTGCACATTAATGACATCCGTGAGATTATAATTGGGAATGTAATCCGTAGTATTTCGAATGAGTAAATCTGCGGTAATGATCGGATAGCCATGATCAAAGTTCATGTGACTCCAATATTCTGTCCCGTTTCCATACGCAACATTCATCTCAGTATCGCTCATTACCATATTAGGCAGTGAGTAAATATGGGATGGATAATCTAAAGTATAGGTATAAGGAGATTTTATGACTAATTGACAAGTCGTACTATTCGGTAAGTTATACATTTTTGAATAACTTTCCAAGCTTGACAATGAATATTGAATGGTGTACACATTCGGGACCAGTCGTTGGAATTGAGGCCCAAAAATATCTTCATTTACGTTAAATAAAGCCGAACCTTCTGGATCCATGAGCTGAATGTTATCCACATATTCTCCTAACTGATAACGCCCATCGATGACTTTTGAGGTGCCACTTTGATCAAAGATTTCCATCAAGATAGAAAATTCATCTGGAAAAGTGATTCCTGTTAGATCAAGTAAATTCGATGATTTTCCCTCTTCCTCTGGTATGAGACTAAATCCTGTGTCGTCTGATCCCACAATATCCGCTTCCATTAATTGAACTCCAACGGTAAAATCATCGGGGTTTTTTGGCTCGAAATACCCCGACACTAAGACCAGATCTTCTTTTCGGAAGTTCACAATACCATGAGCATAGGTGGATGCATAATTTGAATCGAAATATTCAGCATTGCCTTCAATTTCGTAGGTTCCCCATTGCGTCGTATTTTGATTATAGACAAATTCCTCATTGCCGCCGAATACGACTTCATATTCTTGATCTAACATATATTCGGTTGCAATTTTCATGGATTCGCTATTAAATTGGTTGTCATAGAAGACTCGCATATATAAATTAACATCTTCCAAGGAACCCCCTGCAAAAATATAGCGATTCCAATTATCCAAGACTTGTGCAAATATGTTTCCTTCCAGTAAGAAGCTTACACTCCCGTTTTCATCTGTTAATCCCATTTGATAGTATAAGGGAGCAAACATCTTGATGGCGTCATTATCTTGCTCATCGACAAATGGATAAATTTGAGGCACTCCGGTATAATCTTGGTAAATCATGAGGTTTAAAAGTTCTTGGGAAGGATTGCCGGCTGATCCTAAATATTGTGCTACATAACTGTCCGCTGGATTCGTAAAGTCATAGGGGAGACTTGCGCCTTTGGGTAAGACTCCTATGGACATCCACACTGGTTTTTCTTGGAGAGGTGTGCTATATTGGTCCTTCAAGCTAAAACTATACAGATTATCATCTGTGAAAGTCCAAGTCGCATCGCTTATTCGTCCATCTTCATCAATCGATAATTTCTCTTCTGACAAATCAAAAGTAATGGCATTAGGAACGAGCTGAACTTCTAAGGGGTGAATTTCAATATTGAATTCTCGGGTAGTATTTTTGTAGAAATCGTTTCCAGGATAATTTACCGCACAGATTATAGTCTGGGGAGTGAATGGAATGTTTCCACCTTCTTGGTTATCCATGGTAAAATTAAACGAAGCAATATTACCTTCTTGATAATCAAACCATTGATAGGTATTGATTCCCGTCTTGGCACCTAGGCGAATCGAGGTATCTTCCACTGTGATGTCTTGCTTCCATACCCATGAGGAAGAATCAAAGCTATATAACGGATAGGAAATGAGTTGACTATGGGGGACAAAATAGATCGGAACGCTTTCATCATCATCTTTAATTATTCCATTAAAGGATCTGGTCGTATTTCGGAGAATATGCATCGTGTAGGCGTCAGTTAGGGGAACATTTTCAAAATCAAGGACTAAATTTTCTTTTTGAAGCACTAAGGATGCGTTAATTTGGCTGGCAATACTGTTAAAGAGACTGTTTCCACTGTAGTTCAAAGTCAGATGTGTATAATTATCTGGTTTTTGAACGAGTGTGAAGGCCAAACTAGAAGGTGCTCCATCATGAGTCGGCATTCCGACATCTATCATATCCATACTAGCATTACGGGCAGTCAATTTCAAGTAATCGCTAATCATGTGGGTTGTTTCAGGCAAATTTTCTCCTCCAAACGAAATTGCTGAGACGGTGATGGAATCACTGTAAATGGCATCTCCTTCTTCAAGCACGGCACTCATTACAGGGAGATCTTTATGGTTAAATCGTAAAGTGTTAGGGCTTGAAATACTTAAGGAATTAAAGAAATTTCCAGCGATTTGCCCGTTATAAATATAGGGGCGTTCTATCCCTAAGGGATTTTCTTGATAATATGTGGTTGCATCATTTAGTAAATCCACTAATCGAATTTCTCCACAAATTAATGTAAGCGAACTGGAAGTTGGATCGGTGAGTGAGAACGAGGGATGAGTAGGGTTGCGATAACCTGTTATAACAATTTCATCCACTGTTGCAAAATCAAAGGGTATCTCATAGAACATTCCATAGGCCATCAATTCTGCAAAGTTTATATCAACGGGAATATAATTCACTAAGTTATTTCCCCATACCAAGGGTTGTTGATTCGCAACAAACAACTCTGCTAAATCGTTCTGATCAAGGGTATATTTCCATTCAATATTAAGGGAATCATCTTCTTCGGATTGATTGATAAAAGTTATTTGAATTTTCTCAAAAGTGGTGCCGACATTATCATTAAATTGCCAAGGAATAAAGAGATCCAAGTGAATTCCTTCGTAATTTTGCCCAACTGCGAGATTTTCAAGATCTAAGTTCGAATAGGATAGTTCCATATCATTGACATCTTGATAATAGAACCGGGATAATCCTTGGGTTTCAATTTTTTGGATTTCACCCCTAACTGGTAAATCAATTATGCGATCTGCATGATATTGATCCTCAGACCATCCATTATGGTTGATAATGGTGCCTGGAAGAGTTCGTAAATCCTCACCTTGAATTTCACTTGAGATGATTGTGGTGTTGAAATTCCCTTCATTATTCCAGATGTGAATAGTTGAATATTTCAACCCATCTAAGTGCAAGTCAACTTCAAATCCGAACGGTAGGGGCTGATCAAAAGTATCCAAGATTTTTCCAAAGAGTTGATCTAAATATTGGACTGATACTTCTCCCTCTAAGATTGTGGAATAGGTTTCATCCGAGTAAAGTCGGATAGAGTAGCTATCATCAATTATGATATCTTCCCATTGGTGCACTTCTTCATTGCTGGCGAAATCAATACTCCAATATTCCATCATTAAATGATCCGCCTGCAGATTATATGGGACGATTATATCCTCATATAGGGAAAGGGAAAGACTTCCAGCTTCAATCTCTTCCTTTGAAATTATCTCATGGAGATAACTAACGGTTTGATCTTCATTCCAGATTTTCAAGTGGGTTTCTTTAACTGAACCCGCTTCATCCACATTGCCTGAATCCGAAATTTGTAAGGTGACCTCGGTCTGTAAAGAGACTTTGGATGCATCGGAATGCGAAAAACTAATCGAGGTAAGAGGATCTTGACGATCATACCAAAATTCCATAAAATATTCTCCAAAATTCCCGACACTATCAATTCCGACTATTTTCAAATATTTCATTCCATCGGCTCCAAAACTGCTTGTATCCAGCGAAATCGGATAGAAATAATCATTAATTGGTACAGGAAGTGAATCCCCGTTGCCGAATATATGGGATGTTTCATAATCCACATGATCTATATCCACAAACGTTCCATCTTCCGAAAAGAAGATATCCAAATGCATTAAATCTGGAGAATAATCTACAATAACTAAGTCCATCAGGGTATTGAATTCGGGGATTAAATGATCTCCGATCCGGTCTTCCAAAGACGTGAGTTCTGGATGCGGACTTCCTGAATCAAGGGTACCGAAGAAGGATTGCTCACAAATTAATTCATCATAGCCATCATAAGCCCTAAGTGTCATAGGATAATATCCCGTGTTTTCTTGGAACAAAAGCCCATTTCCGCCATCTAACAGCAAATCAAAATCATTGTCCAAATCTAAATCATGGACATTTAACACGTGGCTACTAAGGGCGAGTGTAGTACTATTTTGATCCCATGAATAACCTTCAGCATCAATTTGATAATTTTGAGTATTGGTAAATTGCACAGGGTAGAGATAGGTGTTCTCCAATTCCCAAGTCCAAGTAATTCGAAATTCTAAGGGAGTCGTTTTATCATTGGTAAATGCATTATATTGGGCCATCGAGGGGATTTCTGCTTCTATCAAGGCGTTTGCAAATATCGATTGCGTGTTTGTGAATGGGGTGAGTGTATATTCCCCATAGGCAACATAAACTCCATCGTGTTTAATCGCTAAGGAAGCCTGAATGTTTGAATATATAATGGCTCCTTCTGGAAGATCCTCTAATAAAACATCTGTTCCAATACCGAACTTTCCTGCAATCTCCAAGGATGAATCAATTCCCACGGTTAAGCTGGAAAACTCATAATCGTTTGGAGTGCATGCAAGATCTTGCGATGCGGTGTAAATCATTGCGTCTTTGGGATCCTCGGTAAATAGCCGTACTCGAACATCCGAGAGATCTATGGAATATCGACTTGAGTCATAGGGGTCTGGTACATGGGTTTCTCCAAAGTTAGTCGTATCTAAAATTACCCTGAAATCTAAGTAATCGACACCTCCTCCATCTTGGACAAATTCACTTAAGGATGTGGTGGGTGAAAGCCAATATTCTACCATCTCGTCCCAACAGAGAGCGTCTAGTTCGGGATCTTCTGCGGGACCTAAATTCGTCCATGTTGTTAGGCCACTATCCCTAATTTGGAAGATTTGAGTACCTCCATTGAATTCGCTTTCCCATGTTTCCCAAGGATTATCCATTAAATCCACCATATTGGTTGGATCATCATGAGTCCATATTTCTGCCACAATGGTACTGGATGGTGCAATTTCCAGATTGAGCATGGTGATCGCATCCAAATCTTCTTGGGTGTAATCTATCGGTAAATTAACTGCAAATTCACAGGCTAACTCGCCCCAATGGGTGAAATCGATTTCTCCATCTTCTAAGGCATTGTTAGACTGTAAAATATGTTCAAAAGATTGAGAGGTACTTTGGAGACCAAAATCAAATAGGAAAGTTCCTCCTAGGATATCTTGATCCGATATCCAATTCAAATCGTCTCGAGTAATTATTGCATTATTATCAATATAATAATTCAATTTAAATTCATTCACAAAAGAGGAAGTCTCAACATAGGTTTGATAGACCGAAGTTATACGGATTTCAAACTGAGTGCGGTAAAGATCCGTCTGCCCCCGCTCTTCTTTCAAGGCAAAGTGATAATATCCATCAAAAGATCCATCCTCATTGGAGAAGAGAAATTCATCGGCGTCAAGGTAATCCCCATCTCCGTTGCTATCATACATAACTTCATAGGTCGTGGTAGCAGTGATTTCGGTTGTAATCCGCGAGATTTCCATCTTCAGTGGGAAATTAAGCAAAGGTTGTCCATCAAAACTGGTTATTTCAGAAGCATCGACAGAAAATTCTGAAATCATTTCTCCTCGATAACTTCCGTCTCCTGAATTAAAGAGAGAACTTTGCGTGTCGCATTCCAGCTCGATTGTCTGAGAATATATGAGATTATTTTCTCCCGCAGTCGCTAGAGGATAGGCATTATACATCAACAAAGTCGTCTGAGGGGTACCGAAAGTGATGGATGCTTTTATAGACGACTCAGTGGATCCTGCAATCGTCATTTCAGCAGGATCATGGAAGATTAAATCGATATTTAGCCGGAAATTCAAAAACGTGGAACCTTGTGACTCATACCCTTCTCGGAAATCGAAATAAGTCCCATAATCAATTGTATCAATTCGGAATAACAATATACCTTCATTGATGGATGCTGGAGTTGACGCTTCAAGAGGTATATATTCTATACCATTCAATGTGTACTCAATAAATGGGTTAATGGTGATATCTGAAGCGGATGTAGTTCCAGTAATTATCTGACTTTGAAGATTATAGACTTTAAAAGCGGGAGTTATTGGAATTGCGACTTCTAACTGTTGAGGCTGATTCAATGGAAAAATACTTGGAATTTCAAGCAGCATATCGGTTGCAAATTCTAAGGTGGAGAATGCAGTGTAGCTATCATCCTGAGCTAATTCCCATTTACTCATGAGGGTATCTGAAAGTTGTGCTTTTTCTCGCAATTGACCTGCTGTGCCTACGAGAATTGAGGATGCTGGAATTGTACGTTGAATTGCCACTAAGGGTGTTTTTGGATAGAAATAATCTCCTAAATCTAAACGAGTAATCGATGTCGTGACGGACCACTGAAGAGTCGGAACAATCTCAATTTTTTCAGTCGATACATCATCTATCCAAAGGAGAACATCTCCTTGCAAATAATCTCCAACCATCTCCCAGTCTGTGGGATATAGGATTTGAGTAGAATCTCCGCTCGGTGTATAGTACTTAATTGTTAAAGATACTAACGAAGGGGTGCTCGAGACAATACTCGAAATTTGAAAGTCGTTCGAATAAAGTGATGTAGATGAGAAAGGATTAAGCAGTGCTGATAAAGGGCTTGTATCCGCATCGGATAACCAAAGTTGAGATACTGGTTTAATTTTCAAACTCACCCGTAAGTTTTCGAAATCACCCAATTCTGTCTGGAAGTTTCCCACGTTTTCCTCTGGTTCAGGAAGCGTATTTCCTTTCTTAATTTGAATCGGACCTCCTGAGACAGTAGGATCATCACCTTCACCTGCAACAAAATTTATTGGGATGCCATTAGATATACTAAATTGCTCATAGTCTGTCATAAATCCATTCATTATAGATTTTGGATTTTGATAGTATGAGACTCGGAAATATTTCAAAATCATACTCCGATACATCAATGTCCGGACCATACTGTAAATTTCATAGGAACTCGTATCATAGATCCCTTCTCCAGTACTGTATTGAGGATAGCAATGATTTAAATAGGGGTCAGTCATGACAATTTCTAATTTACAATCATTTGGATCAATCCCATAATCAGTCCAGACTCCAATAGGGATATGTACATCCACACCCTTCCAAACATTGGGTGAATTAAAATCCCAATATTGGACGGGTAAACATTCTATCCCACTGACTAATCTGTCTGTATAGTGTCCCACAGTCGCCCAATATGACGTATCTGTGATTTCCAAGCGATTTCCTCCCGAGACTAAATATAAATCAAAATTTGCCGAATACATATTTGATCTGCCATCGGTTGCTCCATTAGTGGTGTAAATCGAATAGAATACATGTGAATAAGCTGCTAAAGAAAGTTGGAATCGAACTTCTCCTACATCGAAGTTTTTTACATCAATATTTAATTTCAAGGGGATAGTCATTGATAAATCATCTTTAAGAAAATTATTACCGACTGGTAATTTTTCTCCATATGCAGGGAGGCAGCGGTCATAAGCAAATATAGGATAGTCTTCCTTATGGAGAGGATAACTATTTCCATGCCCTATATACCCACCATCGGGATTTGATCGTGTATACCGGAAAGCGTCCAACCTGCTGTGAGCATCAAAGGGCTCAGAAGTGACTGAATAGGAGGATTGGCCATTGGCATCATAATCTATATCTGTTTCATAATCACCACAATTTATATCAAAATTTTGATAAAATGCGAAATTTTTCAGAATACCTGAAGATTGGATATTTTCAATTCCAATATCTGAATATGTATATCCTTCAGATACTCCTCCATCCGCTAGTACATCATATCCAATTTGATTTAAGGTGGGATCCAGATCATAGTTCGATCCCGATCGGAAATCATACCGGAAATCCGTCATCTCTAATCCCGTAGCTTTCGTCTCGGCCGTATCATTAATAAATCCACCAGTAAAAGGAGCGAGAATCCGAGATGTACTAAGAGCGTCTTGATTACCGGTGGTTAATTGCTGCGATGAGAGAGGATTTTGGAGCAATTCACTGGCACTAACTGTAGAATATGCGGTTGTAGGGACAGGATCCTCAATACTGTCAAATTCAATATTGTAGGCTGAGCTTGAATCCGAACTGAAGCTTACATCTGAGTTAGAATTTTCCAGCCTTGCTTCAAGTAGCGAAGAACTACTTAATTCTACATCTTCCGTTAAAGTTCCAGCTTGGAATGGACTACTTGATGTATACGGGTCATAGGAAAAATCCGAATAGAGGAATGTAAGATCTTTTTCACCCAACCGCTGGATCGCCAGTTCATCCCCCCGAGCCACAATCACTCGTCCATAATTATCGGCAGCTAAATGGCCTGTTTGAATATCAAACACTTCTTTAATTTCGGAGAAATCACCCGTGCTTACAACTCTCCATTTAAGATCAACCTCATCCCACTGCGCTCGAATGACATCCGTTTCAGGGATGGTTCCTGCAGGTATTTCGATAGCAAATAATAGTTCATGGGCAGGTGTCAAGTCTAAATTTTCACAGAAAAGGTGAGATGTAAAGGGAAAAGCAGAAGTAAACATAGTAAGCCACTTGGTTCCATCATAATATTGGAGATGTTTCTCGCTGGTGGTGATTACCGGATAATACAGATTTGTTGGAGCAATAGATCCAAATGTGAGACCGTTTATTTTAGCCGATCCATCTAAGAGAATCGTATCTATCAAATTTAACGATGAATCAGTATCCTTGGTGTAGATAAGCAACTCATTTTGATTAGCTAAATAGATATTAGCACCACCTATGCAAAATTGATCCACATTTTGGAGGGATAGATCTAGAGGAATATATGCCCATATTTCATCTTCATTCCAGACCATAATTAATGAGGTTGCAGTTAAAATGGCTATTTCATCTTGGCCATCCGCATTCCAATCAAAAGCTTCCATTTGAAGAACTGGATCTAAGGGGATGGGAAGCGAAAGATGAACCCAGTTAAAGAAATTCACGGATTCTTCCAATAATTCAGGAATAAAGATGTGGAGTTGCTGTTGCGAAACATAGGCGACAGAAGGTCGATCCGAAGAATTGAAAAATCCCCAAGCTTGCTTATCTGTCGAGGGATCTGGATTTAAGGAAGCAGAGGAATACTCGAGGAAGTTAAATGGGATTTTGACTTCTTTTAATTGTTCTGGAATTAATCTAGCATTCCACTCAATTGCAAAGTCTTCATCCTCATCAAGCCCCTTTGGATCAAAAGTGACCAAATCTTCAATTGGGACATCATTCACCAATAATTCCATGGACACATCCAATTTTTGAGGATCGGTTTGAAACTCGAAGTATCCATTTAAGGACCCTGTGATGGCCTCATTTGGTATCATTGGGAGAACATTGGTAAATCCATCTAACATAATCTGATACGTAGAAATTTCATGCTCGGTTGTGGTAATATTCCATTGAGCATTTCCCGCTTCATCGTGTATCGAAACCCAAAAGGTTATCGTTTCTTGATATGCTTGAGGATTGGTAAACAGAGTAGCGAAAGTCTGACTTCCATCCGTATGTATTTGAATTGGAACGGAACTGGTTCCCAGAGTGATATTTTCATGTGTATCCATCAATTGCATATAAAAGGTAACGGATTGAATGTGGGCGGTCCCAAAAGGACTTTCCGTAGCACACGTGTAGAACAGCTCGATATGATCTTGGGTATAGATGGTATATTGAGCAGGATTACTAAAATACCCCAGTGGTGCATCGGTATCATAGGCAATTGCAAAGGATTGATCCATTTGTACTCCCCCACCGGAGAAAATTTCAACACGGAGATAATATTTGCCATCCGCTAATCCCAAGGCGGACATATTCACCCGCAATTGTTCTTGCACTGACCCATCCCACCAGAGATTGAGATCCGTGCCAAAGATTTCCATGGTGACAACATCATCTGCAGGATCTAAACTGGTTCCCAAAGTTAAATTGATGGCAGTAATATCGGTGACATCGTCTCGAGCATGAATGACGATATCTACGGTTTCATTGGTGAACACTAAATAAGTATCATCAACCCATTCATAATCCGTTGTGGATCCACCATTGAGATAAATGCCGTCTTCTTGGAACTCGGGACTGCTGGTATCAATGATGATGGAAATGGGGTTGCTGGTGGCGGATTTTCCGTTGAGGAAGGTGACCTTGACAACCATTTCATATTCTCCATCGTCGATGAGATATTCCCCAGTGGTTTCATCATATGGGTTTAACACGAAGGTCTCCCCCGTTTGACTGTCAATCGGTGTCGTATCTTTATATAAGGGCGTCGATTTATCTAAAATATCTTCCGTGGCATTAAATTCCCCTACAATTTCATCATCCAGAAAAACTTCCACTTTTTGGGTAGTGTAATTCCCAAACCAGAAGGATTCGAGCGTCCATTCATCATTTAAAATCATATCGTCACCTAAATTTATCGTAATATCATGGGGGGTGGTATCATCGACGGTAAATCGATGTTTAGCATACGCAGAGTCAATATAGGTTTCATTTCCGCTGTATTCTGGAAATAGTACCCGCGCAATTTGAGTTAAAAATTCTTGATGGGTGACAGAAGAAATAATGGAGTTATCCATCTGTACAATGCGATAATTCAAGTAGAAATCTTGTTCTGGAATTAGCGCAAAGGTGACATTCCAACCATCCGTGCCATTCACATCGGTCAAACTCCACAAGGGGATAAACCCATTTTCAGGGTTTTGATCCAACGCATCTGCAAACATTAATTCAAAAGTGACATTGGCGATTTGATTGCCGAAGTTCTTGAGAAAAATGGAAAGTTCTTTATTTTCCCCTTCGGTACAAATGATTTCATTCGGTGAAATATTAATTTCAGGCATAATAATGGTGCGGCTAAATGAATAGGTCACATAGTTATAATTGTAGTCGAATACCCGAATATAGAAGGTATGTTCGCCTGAGGTTAAGTTGGCAAATCGTCCGCTCATCTCGAAGGGATTCAGATAATATAACCCTGACACTTCTGGATCGGTGATCATTCCTAAATAGTTGGTTAACAACATATGATCTTCTGGCAATTGGTCTTGCTGCCATTGATCAATTAAAAAGACCAAACTTTCGGGAGTGAGATCAGAGTCCATCTTATCCATCCACAAATCTACAAATCTGACCCCTGTACCATTATTGGGATCCGTAGCATTTATCCAAACGTCAAAACCTCCAGTATAAATGTTCTGAGAATCGGGTAAAATTATTTCATTGATAACAGGATTTTTTGTATCTACTTGTTCTACTGCTTGGAATTGAGTTGTAAAGGTGGTTTTTTTGCCAAAGTAATCTTCACATTCGACGGTAACTTCAATCCATGGGGATTCAACAAATTGATCAAATAATAGATTCGACTCACTTTGATTGAAAAATAACGTGATTTGTGAGATTTCTCCGGGATTGATGCGGCAGATATAATCACTTAAATCTTGAGCCATAAATTCATTAAAAATCACCATGGATTGTAGATTGATTTTTTTGACATCTTGATCTTGGACCCAGAAGGCAAAGGTCAACATATTATACTCATCAACTCCTAAATTTTTCTCAACTTCTACTTGGGAATCGCTTATTGGATAAAACAAGCTTACATCGGGAGATCCTTTATCGAGGAAATAGGTCGGTGTAGTTATGTTGATCGAGTTTCCTGCAGTATCTTCGGCATAAATACCGATTGCAATAAATCCATCGGGAATTGAGGAGATATCGAGAGTTGGATTCCAATTAGGTGTTCCTCCTGTATAGGTCAGTAACGATTGGGAGGTAAATGAAGCTAACGAATCATCCAAAATGTTATAATTTAAGCCTGTAAGTTTGGGCTGGAGAACTAAATACATGAAGTTATATGCATGGTCCAATTTTAAGAGCGACTCTTGCTTATACTGATCCTCGAGAGTGTTTAATTCCGAATTTAAAACATCTAAATCACTATACAATCCTATGATGTCGGCTTCGATGGAAGCTTGCACACCTTCTTGGGCAGAAATCTCGCTAGTTTTAATTGTAATGTCATTTTCAATGCTATAAATAATACCTTCAAGGGTTGAAATATCTGCCAAGATCCCTGCTATTTCTCCATTTAATACCGAAATGGTATCGAATAAAGCTTGACGAAGGGCATAAAGACCTGTAGTTGGATTATTGATTTCATCATCTAATGTCGGAAGTATCACAGTCATAATCAAATTGTATTCCGCAATTAAATCGAGATATTTTTGCTCTTCTTGATCGCTCAAGACAATATAAGCTACAATTTGAGCCGTACAGATATCCAAATTGCCCCCATTTTCGGTAATGGCCAAATATTCGGCCACGAGTGAATTATAGAAGGCAAACTTTTGATCCCGATCTTGAATAAGACCTGAACTGGTACCTCCAATAATGGTGACACAATATGCAATATCAGCATTCACCCCTACAAGAGTCGCATTCAAAGAATTATAATAGGTTTCAGCGGTACTCGCTAGTGTTATCAATCCTGTTGAAGGATTATTGATAGTATCATCGCATAAGGGTAAAGCAATATTATAGATGTAATCATATTCATCAATTAGCGACTGTCGATAATCATATGCATCATTTAGATCCTTCACCAGACCAATTGATTCATCTCCGATAGTTGCTACACATATCCAATAAAAGCCGTCTGGTTGATCCATGATACTGTTATACTCGTCAATTAAAGCATTATAGGCCGCAGCTGCGTCATTAATCGCATCTTGCAAGCTTCCTTCAGAAGTATCATTTATTTCAGCTTGAATTGAAGCAATATTAATTAAGATTGTATTATCTCGATAGGCAACTAATGCATCATATTCCATTTCTTTAATTGTTGCACTTGCTATACTTGAATCCAAGGAATTTTGATAGGATGATAGGACGATTTGAACATTTGGGACTACAGTATTAGCTTGATAAATATAATCTTCATAGACTTGAACAGGATTCAAAAGATTAATGTCTCCTTTATAATATCGGTATTCCTTCCATTTCGCTGTTGAAGTGGCATAATACCCTGTATCGACACCTATTGCATTTTCTAAAGCAGTTATTGAATTTTCACAATCAGTAACATCTCTCTGGGCCCTATATAACTCAAAAAGGGTGTCAAACCACATATCTTCCCAGTAATTCCATCCGCTGGAACCAGGTGTAAAATCATTTCGCCTCTGAAGATAATAATCAGCGAGATCTTGTAGATCATCACAAATTTGGATTAAATCAACTAAGTCGGCTTCCAAGGCCGTAAGCGATGCTTCCCATGCATTAATTGTGCTAAGAATAGAAGATGCTATTGATAATCGATTTTGCACATCATCATATAATTGATCTCGCTCAGCAATTTCAGTATTCACAATGATTGCCTGAGCATTGACTTCTCCTTGCCAATAAATCACTTCTGCTATGGCTGCATCCCATTCTGTTTTTTTATCTCCAATAAGTCCAGATTCATTATCGCCATAGGTCGCAAGATTTGCTTCCCATGAGACAAGTTCTGCTTCCTTATTTGACAAGGCAAGAAGGGCAGCATCCCAGACATCTTTGGCCGCACCTCGCTCTCCGGAGGAATCAGAATCAGTAATTTGGTTCACTGCTCGATCGTAATAATTATCCCGTTCACTTATCCAGAAATTAAGATCATCTTCGATACTCTGAATAATTAACCACATTGTTCCTCGATCACCTTGATAATCATCACTGCCGATTTCATTCAACCGTGAAATATTCCAACTCTGATATGTTTGCCAAAGGGTTAGTTCATTTTCCAAAGCGTTCCAGTCATTTAATGCATCGGCAATTAATCCTACCTGATCATCCCCTAACTCGGTTTGGAGAGACATATTGGCTGCATAATAGCCTTGCCACAGATCTAAGGTGGTTTGAGCGGTTTGCCATTCATCATAGGCGAGTCCTCGCAACCCGGTGAAATCGGAATCACTTATCGCAAGCTGGCGCGAATCGTTCCAATTATAATAGTCTTGCCATAAAGCCAACATTGCTTCAGCGCTATCCCACTCATTTTTAGCAATTCCTCGTAATCCTGTGGAATCGGAGTTCGTGATAGCCGTCGCCCGGGAGGCATTCGAATCGTAATACGATTCCTTTAAGACAATGAGTTCCCATAAGGCATCTACTCCCGTCAAGGGATCATCTCGAGCCACCTCAGCCGCGACTAAGTCTGCTTGTTTTTGACTGAGATAATCTTGAGTTGATGATAGAAGGGTTTGATTTGAAGCCAATTGAGCATTCAATGCTGCTAATTCACTATTTAATATAGATAAATCATCGATGGCATTTGCTAACGCAAGTTCAGCAGATAGGATTTCAATTTCTTTATCTATGATATTTTGCTCTTTCGCATCTACAAGAGCGGCTAAAGTATCAATGTAGGTTAAATCATTATAGAGCGTTGAAAATAGGGCTTCAAATTGAGCAACAATCGCGTGATCGGCATCCTTTATATAATGGGCCGGAATCATGGTAGTAAATTGCTCGACATATCCTAAATACGCACATTCCGAAGCCCGATCAAAAATATCTCCTGCATCATAGATTGTATCATTTTCAATGTTTTCTTGAAGTTGGGTAAGGGTCCATAATATCCCTTGACTGAGATCTCGGAAGTAGGAATAGCCATCTTCCAAGCCATATCCTTCGATAGATGGGGAAAATTGTAAATCTGTTGTAATCATATCATAGTTCAATTGATTGGCTAAAGGATCGCTGAGATTTTGGTAGGTTTGATCAAAAACATTGACATAATATTCCAAAACGGCAATATCCTCCGTAAAACTATGATCAATATCCAATTGAAGAGTGGATTGGTTAAAAATCGTCAAAATTTCGTGAGTCAATAAGCCATCAACCACATTATTTAATAATTCGTAAGAATAAGTTTGGGCGAGGAAATTTGTGGAAGGCTCAAAATCCATGCTAATTAGGGGTGGTTGATTATTAATAAAGAGTAAATAGTAATAGGTCTCTTTGTAAGCATCAATCCAAAAATCAAACTGTAGATAATGCCACGCTTCACAATCTTCTCCATATACGGTGGTCGAATCGAAAATATAAGAATAAAGATCACTCGCATCTCCATTTAAAGTTGTTTGAGGCATGAAATCCGTTTGGGAAAGATCTTGAGTAGCAGTGGTCGATACTGCAATGTCAATGTGACTAATTAAGGTGGTAGATGCTTGAAATTCAAAAGTAACGCTATCAGAAATTTCAGATCCATTTAGAGGCGATGTTCCAATAAAGAAGGGAGATACTCGAGCAAATTCCACATTAGTTAATTCGGCATTTCCTTGTAAAGATTCCTCAAATGTGCGATCTGTTGCAACTGCTTTTATATTATATTCCCTCGATGGGTATAATGAAGGATCTAAATAATACAACCATCCACCGGTCCCATCGGTCAAGGTGGTAAGTAATTGTGATTCGATTAACTCTGTATCGTTATATGAATCCAAATAAAGATCAATATATTCGATATCCGTTGCTTCAGTATCAATTTCAATCCACACGGGTTCAGTTAAAAGATCATTGCTATTTACATTTCGGATCTGTAAATCAGGGGGGGTGTTGTCTATTTTCAATCCTGTTATCATTGTCAGTTCCACAGAATAATAATCGTCCATTAATTCAGCAATGAGTGTGAAATTTTCCGTATCGTTATGAAAAATAGGATGGTGGTCGGTATCGAAAGCATAGGTAAACACCCAATCAGCCATGGTTGCGGGATTATAATAGACTTCCCCAATTGGATAAGTAGTGAGGCCATTATCGTAAGACCCTAAAAATCGAACCATATCAATATCCCTAGAAACTCCTACTACAGATAGATTTTTGATTCCCGATAATAACTCACCATCATTAATATTTATCCAATCGGCCACCGGTTCAAGATCATTTAGAACAAGACTAAGTTTGCTGATTTCCACACCTAAATTAGCAGGAATGGTTCCATCATCTTCAGCAACCATAATCATTTTAAACCGGATAAAATATTCTTGGAGAAGTCTATCGGGGCTGGAAAAATTCGCAAAAACGGGAGCTAACTCGACCGTGATATTTTCAACGGTGAGGGAAAGAGCCGTTATATCCGAAAGGAGATCGGTCCATAAAAGCGTATCAAATTCTCGCACATAATTTCCCAAATCGTTTTTCGCAAATAATTCAAAAGTAAGAGAAGCATTTACTCCTACGGAATCGGCGGTCCATTCCGCTAAATCAACAAATCCTTGAAGATTCATGGCCAAGCTTCCATTAAAAAGAGTTCCTGATAGGGCGGTTCCATTAGCGATGAATGATTTTACTGTCATTTCTGCATAGGTTCCTTCCTTCACTCGCTGCGGGTTAGGAGAAAATATCAGACTATCACGATTTGGAGTGATTCGGGGGGATTTTTGAATTTGAGTATCCATTGTAATAGAAGTAAAACGAGGATCCGATTCAGGGCGTTCGTGGGTAAAATGTATATTGTGAACAGGTGTATATGTAGCATCTCCAGATCCTGGCGTTAATGAAAATCTCACTCTATAGCGCCACAAAGAGTCATATTCCTCTGTCATTATCAACACTTTGTGGTACCCCTGAGTTATATTAGTTAAATGGATGATATCATGTTCTTCTTCTGATGTCTTGATGTCTAAGGTACGACGTTCATGACTATAATATATTTCTTCGGAATCCCAATAATATCGGCTTGATTCATCGGAACCTCCTCGAATATATAGATTTGGCGTAAATTCAGAAATATATACATAAAAGGAGCTGTAAGCGACACAAAAATCGTTTATATTATAATAGGAATTATATTTCATGTGCATTTTATTACTATGCACATATTCCCACAATTTTGGGTCACTATTTGGTAATGCTGGAGTATTCGGAACAGTGAATTCTCCTGGTTGATAATCTCGGGTAGGATCGATAAATTCGCCTGTAATTGTCTCATATTCTTCCCAAACTTGAGTGGTGACAAAAAATGGTCCTGCAACACAATGATCCCGTAAGAAACCCTCTGAATCGGGCAAATATTGGGGGGGATCACTAGGAATCGGTTCAACTGTGCGACTCAAGTAATAATCTGGAACAGGGTCGGGATCTGATACATCAACAAGGTTAATTGCAACCCCATTAACTTGAATTTGAGGATTAGAAAGAAAGATTTCTACCAAATCTGGAAGGCCGTGAGAAGTACTCGGAATATTAAATTCGCCCGTTAAAATCCAATGGGAAATTACTTCCCCAATATAGTCATTTAATGACAGAATCACAGAAATTGTGGATGAATTAGATTCAATGGTGGCGGATTGGAGTGACATAACTGACCCTCGACTACCGTCGGAATAGACTGGAGTCAAATATAAATTATAGGAGGAAGATCCATCATCACCATCGAAAATCATTTGGCGAATCACTCCATCCGAGGTAAATTGGATGATAGAAGACTCCACTGACGTGGATGTAAAATCTATAGGGTTTTGTAATTTCATCTCACCGATAGCTGCTAACTGACCTAATGTACCTTCATCAGCTCTCCCAGAAGTGGTTGTAAAAGTCAAATCGTGCTCTCCTACAAAGACATCCATGCCCTTAGTGTTCGCTTCTAAATAATAAGTCTCCCAGTTGGTTAGATGACCTGCGGATCCAATCGCAGGTGGGTATCGGATATCCAATTCAAAATCACTGAAAATGACATAGACTTCATCGGCGGAATCATATCCAATATGGCACGTTGGGGCGATAATCTCCACCCAAATTCCGATATAGATCTGACTTACTTCTTGAAAATTGTCGGGATTAAAAGATATTGTCTGAGTTTGGTAGGATTTCAGAAAACCATCGTATAAGGGAACAATTTCTTGAATATTGAGTAGATCATCAAATAAAATAGCCCTGAGTTGAACATTTCCTTCAGAAAGATCATCACTTAAACCATTTCGTTGCCAAATATTTTGAAATCGAAGGGTGAGGTTAGCATAATCAACGGAATCGGAATATACATAAATGCTACTTGACATTATAATACAACTCCCGGAATAGTTCGATACTGTTCCAACATACATTCCAACATTCGGAATTACTCCAAACTGAGGCTGAGGTGCTTGAAATGTGGGCTCCGTGAGTAAAAATCCTTGAGTATCGGTAATATTTTGCCCCCATGAAACTTTTTTATTCACTCCCGTATAGGAAGTAGAAGTGGAGCTATCATCGAACATATGGGATGATTCTCCTTCGGTCAATAACTCTTCTTCTGGATGGGTATAATCGAACGGACTCAGAATATGATTCACATCAATTGAATCTTGTTCCAAATCTGATTCATAGAATTCATTCCCTGGGTAATAGAATTCGGCTGCGTCAATATCCTTTGCATAGCGAGTTTCTCCAATGGAGATTTTTCCTTCTAAATTCGTGGAGATTTCATCAAGGGATTCATATAATTCTGAATTGTGGTTTAATTGATATATATGCACGAGTTCATTATATAAAGCATCATTGGAAAAGGCATTGCTCAATGTACATTCATAACGATAAAGCACTCGACTATTTAGCGGATCATTAGTATAATCGACCATCGATAATCCTTTATCATATCCGCCTATTTTTTCAAAAGTGATGGCACTTTTGGCTTTCATTACTGTGAAAGTATAGGTGTCTGACCATCCCGATAATACATCGTACAATTCATCTGGACGATAGGTGTTTAATGTAATTGTATATTGATGATTTGGTAAGAAATTTAAAGAGTTTTGGATTTCAGTCACATTTTCAAACCCAGAAGTTATATTGATATATCGCTTGGGATCCATATAAATTTCGCCTGATTGCATTCCTGCTTCATAAAACTGAGAAGGAATGGGGATATCGTAACCCAACTCATTTGTGATAATTGGTTCTACAATTGCATCTTCGGGCAAATAAAATTCATAGTGAAGAGTATCGAATACTCGGATAGTAAATTCGGTCTGATTAGTGTCCCAACCACTTGCAGCATCTTCTGAATATCCAGGGGAAATTTCAAAGAAAGAAATGGGAGAAGCTCCTCCAAAAAAAGCACTTCCTGTGATTAAATCTAAGTTAAATCCCAATAAACCCATGGCAGCAATGGACATGACCAAGCGTCGGGTTTTTTTTTGCATTTTACCCCATATTTCAGAACAAATAAGTGCTCCTATGGCAATTGCCAAAATCAAAAGAGGTATCCCCGAATCGGAAGGAGGTTTATCCAATTTAATTGAGGAAGATAAATAAATAGGTGTCTTTTCTTCATAGTTTGATAATATTTCCAAGTAATTTGATGTAGAATTTCCAAAACCATCTTCAACCACTAATTCCAAACCAAGATTCGTTTTGGCTGTGAGATAGTGTGGTAATACATACTTTACTATGCAACCTTCTTTATCAGTGAACAAGTTGATATCTGTTATATTTCCCCACGCCATCTCCGTTCCTTGGTAGGTAATTCGATAATTTGCGGAGGGTCCAAATTTTGCATCGTAAATAGTCCAAACAAAGGTAGTTGATTCTTTGGTGGTGTCAATTTCACCTGATATTTCAGGACAAAGATTATTATGAATCGTGATGAAGGATTTGTGGTAATAAATTTCAGTAAAATAAGTCAAATTGAATGGATCTGTTCGATTTTCCACACGGGTAGTATATTCAAATATTAATTGAGTCGTGCCTAGCCCAAGGTCTGAACTATTAATTTCGGGTGTAATATGAAGCGACTGGTTCCAATTTCCCTGTTCTTGGAGTGTTCCGTTTAAATAAAGGTTGTAACTTCCATCTCCATAAATATAATCTTTGAGGGTATATGTGGCAGTAAAATTATGTCCTTGTTCAATATCGTTAGGTATTTTTGCAGTAATTCTCGGATCTAAATCAGGTAAAATCGAGATCGGTATTTGAGAAATTTTTGACCCGCCTAATCCATCATAATATTCTAATCGAATAAGATGATCACCAATTTCTAAATCTGGAAAATAGTAGTTAATTGTTGCATTTGGAGAAATTAAATCATATCGAGCCAATTTCCGAGTTGATTTCGAGCCAAATCCGTCAAAAATTTCATAATAACCTCTATCGATGAATCGATCAATTAAATTCCATTGAATCATGTTAAATTTACTTCCGAATTCATATTGGTCTTCATATACTACATTTTCAAATGTTGGAAGATCATTTATAACTGAGACCCAAATTGTGTGAGAAGAAATTATTTTCTCATGTTCATAAATATCCAAAGTATAATTATAGATGCCACAAGGAACCGAAGGGGTTTGAAATCTAAGAACTCCTAATTTGGATAGTCGTCCTGTCTGGAGGACAGATGTTTCATTTCGAATAAGGTAGGAAAAATCCCCCATTTTTAAAGATGTAATATTCCATGCAATAATTGGAGGTCTTTCCCCATAATTATACTGGTAGGTAGAACTACTAGGGTTATATACTACTGATTCTGATGCAGTAGGATTTTCAAGAGGTGCAGAAACTATTATCAATAATAATATTGCACAGATGCCTCCAAATGAGGCAATTTTATGTGTAAACTTAGAAATAAAATCAGATTTCAAGTTATGAGTTTTTTTTTTCATCATTTGTCGACCTCACGAAAACTTTGAAAGTATCCCATCTATCTTCAACCAAACTTGATCATTTCTTAATGGAACCTTTCTACAATGGAATTTTATCCAAGTAGAACCAATTTTATATAAAGTCAATTCTTTCTTAAACAAGTATTCTAGAGACTATAAAAAAATTGGAGAAATTCAACTAGATTAGATCTATCTTCATTGATGAAAATTTGCGTACAATCTCAGCCTTAATTTGGATTATTACAAATTGATATTTAATATACTATACTGTTATGTGTCAATATATAAAAGGGTTTTGGAGAGATTATAAGCATTGTGACACTATTTTAAATTTAAAAACTGCATTTAAAATGATCTAAGAAATTTTAAAGTGAATCGATTTGCTTCATATTTTGTATGATATTTAGAATTTTGGCAGATTCCTTTATTATTTATTTGATTTCTGAGAAATTTGATATTGATCTCCTTGAAAAAACTCATTGAAGATTTTTCCAGTTTTTAACTTTTCCTTTTTTTTTTTTTGCTTTCATATCAAAATTTTTTTAATTTCTTTATATCAATTTTGGAGAAAATAATCAGTCTTCGCTTGTAGGAATATTTAAAGTCGATTTCATTTATGCGTTGGAAGAGGTTTATGAATCAAAAAAAATATCTTTTCAGAAATTTTAATAAAAATTTTCAACCCATATTGCTGATCTGTAAAAATCAAAATACAACATCTAACAAGAAGAAAGGAAAGGAAATTAAATTTTTTCCTAATATTATAAATCAATTTATACCAATTTCTGATCAATTGATTATTTTGTATAAACATCAAAGGAAATCATTTCCAAATTAGTAACATGTTGTTTTCGAATGAGTATGGGTTTCAGCTCTATATTTTTTATATTATTTATATGAATCAAATTTAAAATAATGAATGTCTTTAGGATTCATATTTTCTAAACAAATTCCCTTGGAGAAATCTGTTTCAGACCTTCTTATCTCTCTTAAAAAAAAGATTTTCTTAATTAAAAATTGAACTTTTTTTTGAACTTTTTACTTAATTTTAGAACTTTTTTGCATAATTTTTAAATATATTTGTCTCTTTTTTCTAAAGTACTTTATTGAGGAGATTATTGTAAGTGACAAAAAAAGGAGAAGAAATCAAAGAAAAAATCCTATAT
Source organism: Candidatus Lokiarchaeum ossiferum (assembly GCA_025839675.1). GTDB lineage: Archaea > Asgardarchaeota > Lokiarchaeia > Sigyniarchaeales > Promethearchaeaceae > Lokiarchaeum > Lokiarchaeum ossiferum. The sequence goes on along the minus strand of CP104013.1, from coordinate 751,679 downwards.
TTATTGGAGCGTAATCCTGATGGATTAAGGATTGGATCCCTTCAAAAATTACTTGATGTTTCTCGTAATTCTGTTTATCGATACCTCGAAGTACTACAACTTAGTGGATTAGTCCAAAAAAACAATGATAAAACCTGGCAGTTAAAAGAACCATTAAAACCTCAAACCATTCTTGGTTATCAATACCAAGCAATTTTGCAAGGTTTAAAGGAAATTGGTGGAGGGATTTGGGATATTGATAAACCTGAAGGAAAAGAAAATTTCAAGAAGATTGGAAGGTATGTTTATCCCAAATTGAAAATTCCCGAACCTAATATTCTGCGATTGAAGGAACAACCTCATCAATTAGATGATGTTATTAAATACTTGTTAAAACTCTTAAAGGAAGCGAGTACTGTGGAAAAATCACGCTATATTTCACATTTAACTAGCGATGGTTTTCCAAATCCTGCAACTCATTTGGCTGCGATTGTGGAATTTGAAGGTGGTTATGTGGCAAGTGATCCTGTGGAAGAAAATGGATTTGGACATTATTATATTATTGCGGGGATAACGGAAGCTGCGATTTCTGCAACGATTACTCCTATTTATGGTGGACGCATCTCGGTTGAAGTATTAAAAATTGATCAAGAGCGACAAATGGTGGATGTAGGTGTTTATGTCTTCTTTGATAAAAAAACGCCTTATATTGATCCCCGGTCCGGTCAAAAAATTGTCTTTGATTAGAATTTTTTCTTCTTATTTGCAATAAAGTTGATTTCTGGATTTAGTCAATGAATTAAAGACCTACTTCACATGGTTTTAATTATCTTGCATTAAATTAATGTATAAAATCTCAAAAGTGAAGGGAAGAAAGAAGGAGTGTGTGATGTTCCTTCTGAGGGAAAAAAGTAGAGTGTGTGAAACTCAGTGTGTAATTAAATTACGATCACTTTACTTATTGAAATGAGTTGTTATTTTGATATTCTGGAGATATTATCCCCAAGGGAAAATTTTTTTTTTATTCTCTTTAATGAGTAAGCTAATTAACAGAAGGAAGTGAATTTTCTCAAACATGGATTCCTCAATTATTCAAGCTTCTTATTTTTATCCCAGTGCGTAAAGTTTTCATCTAAATCATCAATGAATTTATTGACATCATTCTTTTCCGCAAAAAACTGTTGAACTTTTCTTTGTAACCGTTTCTCCCTTTGTTTCTCTCGCCATTCTTTTTGCGATTTTAATAACATTATTGTTCCGATCAAAATTCCGACCCCCCCAATAAAATATAGAATATTGGAAAATGAAAACAAATCCGCTTTGATTTTGGAATAATCAAAATCCCACAAATAGAAATACAATTTTCCCATAGGATTACGAGCTGTATTAACACATCCTGTATAGTAGACCGATCTCGCATTACTTGTATATAAATATGCCCATGGGGCTAAATCTATGATATAATGTTGCAATTCTTTATAGATTTCTTCTCGTTTACTCCAGTTTATTTCATTTAATCCAGAAATAATATAAGTGTCTAATTTTGAGTCATTTATATGGGCTCGATTGTCCGATGAATTTGAAAACATCAATGGATTTATAAAATTGCTTGGGTCATTGAAATCAGGTCCCCATCCGAGCATAAAAACTTGACACGTTCCATCATCTAAAGAATCTAAAAATTGTCCCCAGGTCAGTCCATTGAGTTCTAAATTAATTCCAATTTTTGCAAAGTTCTTTTTTAATTCTTCTTCAACAGGATTTGGGCGATATGCTCCTGAATTATAAGTATATGTGTAAGTTGCAATTGAAACCGCTTCCCACTCTTCATCTATGCTGTTATTTTTTAAAAACTCCCAATTGGAGGGTTTTTCAAGACCTTGTTCCCCTACTTCAATTGCCTCAATCATATGTATGCGTGCCGCAGTAATATTCATAATTGGAGCGGGTATGGATCTATCATGGTACCTGATTCCATTTGGAACTATTGAAGTCATTTGAGTGATTTCCCCTTTTCCATATTCATCTATAATGTGGGAATAATTAATTGCGTCTTGCATCGCTCTCCTTGTGTTAAGATCTATCTGTTCGCAGTTAAAACCAATATAAATGATGACTGTACCTGGCATCCGGGCGCCTACATCGTGATAGTCGCTCTCTTCATATTCGTCCATGAATTCCATACTAATTCCGTTAATAACATCAATATCACCAGCGAGAAATGCTTGATTTAAGGTAGTAGTATCATCATATAACACCCAATGCATTTCCTGTATGGATGGGAATTCTATTCCATATCCGCCATAATAATTCTCCCAATATATAAATTCAGTTAGACGATCTGAATTGGAATGCTGCCTATAAGGGCCAGTTCCGATGAGAACATCAGTTGCAGTATCTATGTATTCATCGGTAGGATATTTATCTTCAGGCATTATAACCGACCCAGAAAAACAAAGTAAGGCTTCCAAGGCTGCATACATGTAGTTACACACAAATCTAATATGGGTTGAATTTATAGAAATTGTTTTGTTGATTAATAGAGGTGTAGCAGGATATAAGTTCTCTAAAGGCATATATAATTCTGCAATTTGGGTTGGTGTTTCATTGGCAACAAAATGGTTTAATCGATTAAAACTCCAGACCACATCCTCAGGACCAAAAGTGGTCTCATCGTGAAACTTTATTCCTGTCTTTAGCTCAACTGTATAATTCCATAGAGTTCCATACAGTCCTTCTTTTCCTTCTTCCCAAGTGCCAAAATCTGCCGCAAGTTGGGGTTGAATGGCCATATTCGGATCTTTCAGATTATAGGAGAATAGTCCCTCCATCACCTGGTCAATGTGATTGATGGAAGCACTGTCCCATGCATAATGGGGATCTATATCCACAACTAATGAAGTCGTTCCGTAGATCATTGGGCGTTCTTCATATATTTCGCCTTGAACGAGGTTGAACGGGTTTACAAAGCAATTTATGATAATTAGCGCAATGATAGATTTTGGAGTTTTTTTCATTTATTTACCACAATTTTTAGTAATTTGTTCGACGTTCATAGACTTGAACTGTTTATTTAATAATAATGAGATTGTTATGCTCATTATACTCAAAATACCTATTATAGGAAAACTTGGGATTCTAGAAGGAATGGTGGAATAGTCAAACTCCCAAAGATAAAAATAAAGTTTCCCCATGGGATTTTGAGCAGTATCATTACATCCTGAATAAAAGATATGTTGGGTATATGAAGTATAAAGAAATGCCCATGGGGCCAAATCTATAATATATTGTTGCATTTCATAGTATAATTCTTGTCGCTTGGTTAAATTTTCTTCATTTATTCCTTCAATCATCAAATTTTGTAAAATGGAATCATTCACATGAGCTAGATTTGAAATTGATGTATTTGACAATAGAGGATTGATATAGATACTTGGATCATTATAATTTGCATTCCAACCAGACATAAAAATATCCGTTTCTATATCTCCAAAACCCTCACTATACCATTGATTTATATCTATTTTGATCCCAATTTTTTTGAAATTAAGTTTTGCTAATTCTAAAACACTTTCTCGAATTCCTCTTCCTATGAAGTAGCTATAATTATAGGTAACAATAGTAATTGCCTCCCAATCCTCATCATCATCACTTTTTTTTAAGAATTCCCAATTAGATGGTTTTGAAAGACCTTGTTCTCCAGTTTCAATTGCTTGGATCATATATAATCTAGCTGCAGTTAAATTCATTTTGGGTTCCAAGATAGCCTCATCATGATAACGAATTCCCTTGGGGATTTTTGAAGTCATTTGATTTTGACCCAAATCTTCAACCACATAAGTATAGTTTATTGCATTTTGCATCGCTTTTCTTGTATTGATATCAATTTTATTACAATCAAATCCGAGATAAAATATTGCTGTTCCAGGTATTTTTTTACCCCTATAATGATAATTGCTTTCTAAAAATTGCTCTATGAAATTTAAATCTATATTTTTAATAAAATCAATTTTTCCTTCTAGAATTTCTTCATTCATCAGTTCAATTTCATCATAAAATGTCCAGTGGATTTCTTTAATATCAGGGACATCATTTTGATAATAGTCTTTATAAAATTTCAGATTAAGTTGGGATGATGAGGAACTAACATGAAAATATGGACCCGTTCCAACCAAAATATCTGTTGATGAATTATAATACTTTTGTTTTGGAGTACTATCAACACTATTTGATAAAATATATGATCCAGAAAAACAAAGCAAAGCTTCTAAAGGAATATACTGATAATTGAGCGTGAATTCAATATAAGTTTCATTCAAGGCCTTGGTCGTGTTTATCAAATATGGTGTTGCTGGATATAGGTTTTTTAAAGGCTGATAAATCTCTTTTAAAGGGGTTTCTGAACGTTGGGTGTAGATGGGTTGATTAAATTTATTCAAAAGTGTGGAAGGTTCTTGTTGACAAAAATAACGTAGTCGATTAAATGAGAATTCTACATCATAAGCATCGAAAGGAGTATTATCATGAAATTTAATATTATTCTTCAATTCAACTGTGTAGGTCCATTGATTTCCATAAAATCCATCCTCTTTTTCTTGCCATTTTCCAAAATTTTTAGCAAGTTGCGGTTGGATGGCCATGTTGGGGCTGGTCAAATCGTATGAAAACAGTCCTTCACAGATCTGATCTATGAAATTATGTGATTGGTGATCAAAAGCTAGATGGGGATCGATATTCCATGGTGAATGGGTGTCCAATCTAAATCCATATACAAAAGGGCGTTCTGCGTAAACTTCTGCTTGCACCAAACTGATTGGATATTGTAACCACATCATTAATATGAACACTATAATTCTTTTTGAATATTTTTTCATTTTTCTTCCTCAATTATCAGGATTTACACTGATTTTATACAATTGAACTGTTTTTTTTTACTATTAATGAAACTGTTATAAATGTAGCCCCAAATATGCTCAATAATGGGAAACTTGGAATTTTGGAAGGAATTTTGGAATAGTCAAAATCCCAGAGATAAAAATATAGTTTTCCCATAGAATTTTTGTACATATTAGAAACACTAGTGGGATAAATATCTCGATTGTAGGGGGTATATAAGAAAAGAATTGGAACCAAATCCTTGAAGATGTAGTGTTGAATTTGATCGTAGTATAAATGTCGCATTGTTATATTTCTTTCCTGAACTGCAATAGACAGTTTTTTTTCTAGCCACGAATCATTTATATTAATAAAATTGAAAATTGAATTGTTTATCATAAAATTTGTGTAACTGCTGGGATCATGGTTAAGGGGTGACCAACTGAGTGAATAAACTTGATAAATTCCATTTTGTATGTTTTCATATAGATGACCCACCGGTAAACCGTTAATTATTATTTGTATCCCAATTTTCGCAAAATTTTCTTTTATTAATTCACCAATTCCCTCTCTTATGTGGTTGCCGCTATTATAACCATATGTATAAGAAGCCAATACTATTGATTTCCATGCTTCATCAGAGGAATTCTCATTCAAATCAAATCCATCTGGGGCTACTAATTCACCAGTTTCGATTGCATCTAAAACATGCAATCTTGCTGTTGATATATTTGTAATCGGTTGTGAAATAGAATTATCATGAAAAAGGATACCTTTTGGAATAATAGATGTCATTTCGGTAATTTCATCTTGACCAAATTCTTCAATAAGAAATGTATAATTTAATGCATCCTGCATTGCCTTTCTAGTATTAACAAGTATAGTCGTACAATCAAAACCCAAATAGTTAATGGTTGTTCCTTGAATTGGCTCCTCAATCTGATGATATTTACTTTCATTATATTGTTTGATAAACGACAAATCAATATTTTTGATATAATCGTTTTTTCCTTCTAAAAATCCCTCATTCATTGATATAATATCCTTATAGAACTTCCAATGAATCTCTTTGATATCGGGATTAAGCTCTCCATAATAATCTGGATAAAATTCCAATTTCAATTGAGATGGAGATGTGCTCACATGAGAATATGGGCCAGTTCCAACAAGAAGATCTGTTGAGTCATTATAGTATTTGAATTCAGGGGATATTTCAAGTGGCTTCGGTAAAATATATGAGCCCGTGCAGCAAAGCAATGCTTCAAAGGGACTATATTGATAATTTAGTGTGAATTCAATCCATGTTGCATTTAGAGCTTTAGTCGCATTTATCACATAGGGGGTTGATGGGTATAGCGATTTTAGGGGTTGATATTCATAATTCAATGGGGAAGTAGACCCATATCGGAAGTAATAGAAGAATTCTAAATCGGAAGATTGGTTTTGTTGTAGTAAATAATGTAATCGATTGAAAGAAAATTCTACATCATAGGCATCGAAAGGAGTATTATCATGAAATTTGATGTTGTTTTTCAATTCAACTGTGTAAGTCCATTGACTTCCATAAACACCTCCTTCTTTTTGTTGCCATCTACCAAAATTTTTAGCCAGTTGGGGCTGGATAGTCATGTTCGGACTGGTCAAATCATATGAGAAAAGACCTTCACAAATTTGATCAATGAAATCAAACGAATTTGAAGCGTAAGCTTGATGTGGATCAATATTCAAAGGTATGAGGTTGTCTAATTGTGCTCCATACACAAAAGGACGTTCTTCAAATGGTTTATCTTGTGCTGAACACAAACAAGTCTGGAAAACTCCGCTAATAATGATTACCACGACTACTATTGATGATTTTGTCTTCGCCATCTTATGCTCCTCCTGTAAAAAAAAGGTCGTTATTAAATCTTCAGTTTCCATTTGATTGATTTGGATCTTATTTTTTATCTGATTTGATCAGCGTATCATAAAGCTCTTTGTATTTCTTAAGTTCTTCTTCTAATTCTTTGATCCGTTCATTTTGAATACTATTTTTCTCATAAAGTTTAATTTCTTGCAATTCTTCAATGTGCTTGCGTATCGATCTTAGAGCCAAAATAGAACTTGCAATTATCAAAATTGTTGCTAATGGGAGACCTATTAACCACCACAAGGATAATATTACTGAATTTTCAACTAATTCATTTTTTCCTGAGGAATCTACTATTCCTCGACGATATATTTCCGTCAAAGTGTTATTTTTGACTAAATTATCTATATTTTCATATTTAATTGAAAGATGGGCATAAATTGGCTCTTCTTCCTTAGGTTGGAAGATTATTCCCCATTTGGAATAAGAAATTTGATTATCAAGAATATCGTTTTGCAAACAAGAATGCAAAATAATTCCTACTTCTTTATTTTTTTTAATCACATTTCCAATAATCGTTGTTTTGATGCTATTAACGATATCCAATCCATATTGATTTGAAAAAATCCTATTTGCAGTAATTAAAGCTTGAACAGAAAATTTCACAGACATCCCGATATAGTTATCTGAAATTAAGTTGTCAGTATAATTATTCATGGTGGAATTGGAGGATAAAATTCCATGATATCCTTCTTTAATTGTGTTTTTTTCTACAAAGATAGATGAAGATCCCAATATTGCCACTCCACAATCTTTCCCAATGATCTCGTTGTCAGTAATTGAGATCAATGAAGAATATTCACAATAAATCCCCCATGTAAGACAATCGAACTGACAATTTTTCACTAGAATATTCGATGAGTTTGAAAACGAACAGCCTGATCCATAGCCTGAAGACTCGAACGTGCAATTATTTATAACTATGTTTGAACTATTTTCAATTTGGATACCATTACTCTCATATTTGATGAATATTCCACTGTTTTCATAATTTGCACGCAACTTGCAATTTTCAATGACCAAAAATGCTCGAGTGTTCTTGATAGAGATAATTGGATACCAATCATCGCGATAAAAATTATAATTAGATAGGACATAAGGGTCTTTTTTAGTCCCATTACCTCCAATATAGTTGTTGTTTGCTAAACTTTTTTCAGGAATTGAATCATCAATTTCAATATATCTTAAGGAAGCTGTATGAGGTATACAATTAGTCGTCACCATTTCATTCTTTCCAAGAAATTCGTTGGTACTACAAATACAAATAGCCAGGATCGAAATTAGGATCGTTCTCTTCAAAATATGCTTAATAGAATGAATTTTACTTTGTCTTTTTAGATTTTCCATTTTGGTTATCCTCCTGTTCATGCAAACTGTCATATTTTTTTAGCAATTCAAAGTATAAACGCTTAAAGAGTGCCAGTTCTTGTTCCAACTCCTGAATTCGTGAGTTTTCTCCGATTACTTTTTCTTGGACTTGATTCAACTTTTGTAAGGTTGAAAATGACATAGTGGAGCCAAATTGCGTTTTCAATTCCTTTTGTATTTCTCGATAGGTCTTTCCTTGCTTCAAAAGTTCAACAGCGTAATTAATTTTTTCTTTACTTGATTTTCCCATAAATATCACTGTGATTCCGTTTTGAAGTGAAATGAATACGTTGCAATTAAGTTGATCTTGCTAGAAATTAATGATTAACTTTATTATTACATTAGTAGTTTATATATTTAAATGCTACTATATGATACTTTTTATTTATAAATGATACTATAAAATTGAAAGATAGGGAAAAATACATTATGATAGAAAAAAATGAAACAACTCGTATCTATTTGTTTAAATAAATAGGCTCATATTGGAGTCATCGCTAGCCCCTAGCATGGTGGCAACTCCACCGAGCGAAACACCGTCGATAAGTTCCTCTTCCTTGATTCCCATTAAATCCATTGTCATTTGACAAGCAACTAATTTTACTCCATTAGCTAGTGCCGATTGCATCAATTCGTGAAGTGATGAAATATTATGCTTCTTCATGATGCCTTTGATCATTTTTGTGCCCATACCGAGCATTTTCATTTGGGATATCTCAAGTTTATCTGCTCCTCGGGGCATCATTTTTCCAAACACACGTTCAATGAAATTTTTCTTTACTTTGACTTTTTTAGGTTTGCGGAGAATATTTAACCCCCAGAAGGTAAAGAAGATATTAACTTCCCTTCCCATAGCAGCTGCTCCATTTGCAATGATAAAAGCTGCGATGGCTTTATCGAGATCCGCACTGAAGACAATAAGATTTTTTCCCGTAGGTAAAGAACCAATATTAGCCGTGGAAGCTTTCTCGGGTTTATTTTTCTTAATCAACGCGATAATTTCTCGTTTTTCTCGAGTTATATTCATTATTGTATTGTTAGTCGTCTTTGCCCAGACTTTGACATCTGAAAAAAAACCTGGATCAGTAGAGGAAATTTTTAAAACCTCTCCTGCATTAAGAGAATTCATTCCGTCTGCGACTTTCATTATTGGACCAGGACATGCTAAACCACACGCATCTATTTCAATTGCTGCGGTGATATCGTTATCAGAATATTCTTGAGTTGGAACCGCATGAATCACATCATCGGTTTTAATCCCTAAATCGGCAAACACATCTTCATTTGATTGTTTTTCGGTTACAATTTTATATGCTTTATATCCCCCGCTCAAATTTTTGACTTTGAATCCATGTTGCATTAAAATTCGTGCAGCATAATATCCCCGTTGTCCTGCTTGACAATAAACAATGAGTTCTTTGCCCATTGGAATCTCTTTAATGCGTTCTCGAAGATTATCCAAAGGAATATGCAATGAATTAGGTAGTTTTCCAAGTTTAGTCTCCAAATTGGTACGAATATCCAGCAATATTGATTTTTTAGGGTCAATTTTTGCGATTTCATCCCAAAAGATTACTTCCATATCCCCCTTAAGAATATTAGAAGCAACAAAACCCGCAATATTGACTGGATCTTTGGCAGAAGAGTAAGGTGGTGCATACGCTAATTCAAGTTGCTCTAAATCAAATACTGTCATATTTGCTCTTAAAGCTGTAGCCAATACGTCAATTCTTTTGTCTACTCCATCATATCCAACGATTTGGGCACCAAGTATTTTTCCAGTATCTGGAGTGAAAATCAGTTTCATCGCCATAGGAATGGCTCCGGGATAATAACCTGCATGGGATGAATTTTGAGTGAATGATTTTAAATAGGGAATTCCATAGCGGATAAGAGTTTTCTCATTGTTTCCTGTGGTTGCAATAGTGAGATCAAAGATTTTTGCAATTGAAGTTCCTTGAGTTCCAAAGAATTTTTCTTCTTTACCGGCAATATTATTAGCAACAATTCTTCCTTGTTTATTGGCAGGACCCGCTAATGGAATTAAAACGGAATTTTTATTAACAAAATCAATAACTTCAATGGCATCTCCAATTGCATAGATATCTGGATCGTTTGTTTCTAATTTTTCATTTACTTTGATTCCTCCTCGTTCTCCAAGATCTAGATCTGCTTCTTTTGCCAGTTTGTTTTCTGGCTTTACTCCGATCCCAAAAATCACCATGTTTGTGCGAATTTTGGTACCGCTATTTAATGTGACGATGATTATATCCTTATCAAGTTCCTCGAAGGATTTTACTCCATCATTGAGATATAGCTCAATCTCATGGGATTTCAAATGCTGGTGGACATAAGCTGCCATTTCATAGTCAAGCGGGGCCATTACTTGATCTGCCAGTTCATTAACAGTGACTTTTATTCCTCGTTCGGCGAGATTTTCAGCCATTTCTAGACCTATGAATCCTCCTCCCACAACTACGGCATGTTGGGGGTGATTTTGATCTACATAATTTTTGATTGCATCAGTATCTGGAATATTTCGTAATGTAAAGATTTTAGATAAATTTATACCTGGAATTGGAGGTCGAAAAGGAGATGCTCCAGGAGATAGTACGAGTTTATCATAAGATTCGGTATAAATGTTGTTGTTTGATATATCATGGATTTCTACAGTTTTCGTTTCTCGATTAATTTTCAATGCTTCAGATTTTATCCGCACATCAATATTAAAACTTGCGTGCATTTTTTCGGGAGTTTCTACTAACAATTTGGATTCGTCTTTTATAACACCTCCAATGTAGTAGGGAAGTCCACAATTTGCAAATGAAATATGATTACCGCGTTCTAACAATACAATGTTTGCATGTTCGTCCAATCTTCGTAATCGTACAGCGCAAGAAGCGCCTCCAGCAACTCCTCCAATAATTATTACTTTTTTTGCTGACATGATTTTCAATCCTTCAAAGGGAAATTTTGAGTAAAAGGTTTTGCACTATAACTTCACAACCTGATTCTTTTAAAGCTCATAAGATAGAGAAATTCTTGAATTTGCAATACTTAAATGGTTGTTTAACGTGATATTTTACTGGATTATATTTGAAAAATTAAATCAAATGATCGAAAGTGATCGCATCATTCTTCCCCCCAAAATGGGCTTATTTTACATAATGTAATTAAAAATTGGCTATAAATAAAAAAAAAATTTAGAACACTCAAAATTTAATCAAAAGCGTGATTTGCGGATCCTAAGACTTCTCGATTTTTTCGAGCATACATTTTACTGAGTTCATCTCGAGCAGGTCCAATATATTTTCTTGGATCAAATTCCGCTGGTTTGTTTTTTAATACTTCTCTAATTTTTGCTGTCATGGCTAGTCTACCATCAGAATCAATATTGATTTTGCAGACATTATACTGAGCCGCCTTCCGTAATTGGGCTTCTGGAATTCCCACTGCATCTTTCAACCCCCCCCCGTTGGCATTAATTGTTGCAACATATTCTTGTGGGACGGAAGAAGAACCATGCAACACTATTGGAAAACCCGGAAGTTTCTTCTCGATTTCTTCAAGTATTTCAAAAGCTAAGGGTGGTGGAACCAAAATACCCTCATCATTTCTAGTGCATTGTTCTGGTTTGAACTTATTGGCTCCGTGGGAAGTTCCGATGGAAATTGCCAAACTGTCACATCCCGTTTTTTCTTTGAACTCGATTACTTCTTCGGGTTTGGTATAATGGCTTACTTCTGCAGAAACATCATCTTCAACTCCTGCTAATACACCTAATTCACATTCTACTGTAATATAATCATCTCGAGAATGAGCATATTCCACAACTTTCTTAGAAATGGCAATATTTTCTTCAAAAGGGAGGTGGCTGCCATCATACATGACAGAACTGAATCCCATATCAATACAAGATTTGCAAATTTCAAAATCTGCTCCATGGTCCAAGTGAAGTGCAATAGGGATGGCTTTTCCATCTTTATTTAATTCCTTGGCATATTCAACGGCACCTTGTGCCATATAGCGTAAGAGTGTTTGGTTGGCATAATTGCGCGCTCCTTTTGAAACTTGAAGGATTACTGGTGATTCCGATTCAACACAAGCACGGATTATGGCTTGTAACTGTTCCATATTATTAAAATTATAGCCTGGAATAGCATATTTTCCCGCAATGGCTTTAGCAAACATATCTTTTGTGTTCACTAAGCCTAATTCTTTATAACTTACCATTTGCATTCAACTTTTTAAAATTAAATTCGTTTAAACTTAGTGCGGGAAGCTCAAATATATTTTTCGTTTGTAAAACAAAAATTTTTCATTTAGCGAAAAGTCCTTTTTTGTGTATTGACTCCAAAATATCCTCGAGATTCATTTATTAGGATAGGAATTTTCTTTTTCATCCAGACGGTTAGAATTCGAGATGATCTCCCATAAAATATAGATGGCTGGAGCATTTACAATCCGATGATCCAAAGTTAGTAACCTCATAATCCATTTTTTGCCTCATTTGCTGAGAAACACTACACTCTTCTTTTTGATGTGATGGAATCAGCGTGATTTTTTTGATTTGGGTAAAATTGGAAGCTAAAAAGAAATCAATGTGCCAATGGTTTTTTTTCATCGTGGAGGGTTTTAAATGACGGAGCACTCGATTTTTTAATTGTGAATTCATCGCTGACCCTATATATACGTAATTTCCTTGTTGAAATTTAATATTTCCGAGTTTTCCAATTTTTATGTGACTCAATTGAGCCAAATCTATCCATAATATGTAAGTTCCCGATGTTATTTTTTTCGCTTCCATAGTAAAAATGTTAATCTTTCTTTGTTTAACCAAATTAAAAATTTTTGTTAGTATAATCTCTCACTTGTTATCGATTAAAAAAACGGAATTATTAAAGATAGGGAAAAAAAAAAAATTAACGCGTGGTGATTAAATGGAAATCTATCAAAAAAGTAGGGAAGATGAAATCCAAGAACAAGATCTGGGGAGATTCATCGCGAATTTCAAGCAATTTGACAAGAAAAAACGTCGAAATCAAATCTATCTCGATTCGACACATCCCAAGCAAATATCAAGGACGGAAATATTGTTCATGAGTCGCTTATCGTTGATTAAATTTATTTTTAACAAGACGAAACGAACAATCTCGAGAAACATCCGTCAAGCGTATTTTGAGATGTTATCGGATAAAACATATCAAAATTTGGTTAATGATGCTCTATCTTTAATGGATGAAGAATAATTCCTTTTTTTTTATTTTTTCTCTGAATTTATTCCGAAATTATACTTTCAAAATCTGTTGGATAAAATAAATTCCTACGACCTGATTTTTTAGAGATGACGATATCTGCTTCTTTAAGTTTATCAAGATGATATTTAACCGTTTTATGATCTAAATCCAACCTTTTAGCAATCTTATTTTGATATATTCCAGGGTTGTCTTTAACGATCTGCATAATTTCTAAAGTCGTTCGGCTTTTTTGGAGTTTAGAATCTAATTTGGATATTGGATTTGTATCAAGAAATGAAAAATAGAGAAGATATTGCCCCACACGTTCCTTGCGTATAACTTTGAATGTGTCTAATATATCCAAATGCCAGGCTAAGGTCCCTGCTGATATATTAATTTCTCTTAAAAGCTCGTTAAAATGAATTCCCGGTTTATCCAAAATTGCAGATATTATATTATTCCGATTTTCATTTTCCAACACTTCTTCCATGGTCAATCGGTGTGGCCCCTTGTTTATTGGAAGAAACCTATTCAGTAAATAATCTCGATATTCTTGCTGAGACATTAAGGATCCAAATACAATTGTTAAAATGGCTAAACCAATAATTATCAATCCCAGAGTTGATGTCCAGAAATTTTCAGCGATAGATACTGGTGATATATATACTAATGTTAGAATTAATTGGCTTGATTCAACAGAATTTCCATAAATTAATGCTGAAATATTACCATCTGATATGGAAGTGTCGATAAGGTTCCATTGATTCGTAGAATTATCAAAGATTGCCCACGAAATATCTTGATTTTCTGCAGGTTGTATCCCGAGATTTGGATCGAGTATAGAATAAATTTGGATTGATTCATATGACCCATCAAAATCCAGAGAATAAAATGCAGAATAGGAATAATCTACATTATATTCCTTTGCCTCATCTTCTGAGACTGAAAGAACTGGGGCCATTTTCATAGGTATTTGAGGTATTTCTAAATTGAAGAGTATAGAAGGTTTAGCTATTTGTGATTGTTGACTATAGAGAAAGCTTGATTGAGCATACAATGACATATCGACATATTCTTCATTATTGAGGTGGAATCCAAAGAACCTGTTTGAAAGTTCTGAATCATATTGGGTGGTTAAACTGATATTTTGATTCGCAGTTCCCTTTATAGCAAAATTGTTTGCAAATTTAAATTGGAAATTTGATGTATTATTGATTTGATTCCCCATATTTCCATGTGTAAAATTTGTTGGATTGCCATTTCCTTGCGTTCCTGTATTATTTGGTGTATTTTCTTGCGAAAAGATGGATGTTGGTTCTTCAACATCTTTATAGAAAAAATCTCCTGAATCTACTTCTTCATTATATTGAGTTTTCTCAAAGATTGAGGCGGAATTTGTAAAATAATTCTGATTTAGTAGTCCACTTATGCCTAGTGCAATTATTCCAAGTATTCCAAATATTACAAGATTTTTATGAGTTTGCAAACACTTTTCACTTTTTATTAGTTAAGTATTTATTAGGTACTGCTATATTTAAAGCATAAGAGATAGTTTTCCCCATTTCTTGAATTCTTACAAAAAAAATTTCATTAAGTTTGGGTTTTGAAAAATATTTAAGGATGAATTACTTTTATTACTATTGAGTTTTATGTCAAAATCTTCATCCTCCAAACAAAGACGGCTGAATACCATAGAAAAAGAAATAGTTTCTATTATGGTTAAAAATGCCAAGTTTGGAGGGAAAAATGTCAAATTTAACGAAATCTTCACATATCTTCTTCTTTATGGAAAATTAACCCAACTAGAATTCCAAAAGTTAACCGGTTTTTCAAAAGGAACCGTTTCTATGTTACTTCCTTTTTTGTGTGAAATTGGAATCACTCAAAAAAAATTAAAACCAAAAACTCATGCGTATGAATATTTTCTAAAAGATCCCAATTTTCGATTAAGTTATAACATAGCTCCAGATTATTTTGCTGAATATAGTACATTTAAAAAAAAAATGGATTCTCTAGTCCAACATTTAAATGAAATAGTCAATCAAAAAACTGAAGATGAAGGTGTTTTTCTGACACGAATAAATGAATTCAATGATTATATTGGATATCAAATCATGAAAAGGAAAGATCGGAAAGAATATATTCAGAATATCACAATTCCCGTTAAAGATCTTCCTGTTTTTGATGGTCATCAAAAAAACCTATCACCTAAAATACTTGAACTTGAACAAGAAATAATTAATATGCAATTAAATTCCACCTTGCTTGATGAAGATAAGCCTATATATTCTACAATTTTAGCCTATTTCATCACTCGAAGATCTTTGACTCAAGCCAATCTTCAAGAATTGACTCAATTCTCTTCTGGAATTATTTCCCAAAACTTGAAAATATTAATTGATAGAGGATTTATAACCAAATTACCTAAAGCGCAGAAATCCACTCGCCAGAACATATACATCATGCAGTCTATTTTATATTCCTTCCATCGCTATTTTAGATTTTTTATGAAATCTCAAATCAACCAATTTCCAAAAATTCGCGCTCTTTTAGAAGAAGTGGAATCTATGACTATGGATACCACAAATCAAGAGGCGATTCTTCGTATAAAATCTTTCTTGAACAAGTATTGTAAATTTTTGGAAGGATTTGAACATTACAGCCAATTAATTTTCAATGAGTGTGATCAATTATCCACGATTTTCCAATATTAGCCAAAAGAATGCCTTAAGTTTCTAATGTTTTATTTTTTATGTTTTCCTTTATTCCTCATGAGGTCCACTAAAATTCTATACGATGAAGCGAAACAAACTTTTAATCAATTAAATGCATTCAATCCCAAAGCAATAAAGGGATTTACCCAGTATATTCATAGTGCCGAAAAAGATGGGGCATTATCTGCAAAAATAAAACAGATCATTATGGTTTCAGTGAGTGTTGCTCAACAATGTGAGTGGTGCATTGTTTATCATACGCGAAAAGCTCTTGATTATGGGGCGACCCGTGATGAACTGTTAGAAGCTTGCATGGTGACTGGTTTAATGGGTGGAGGGCCTTCGATGATGTATTCTGGAATCGTTATTTCAACGATCGAAGATTTTCAAAAGGAAAATGAGAAAAATAATTAAGCATTTTTAGATTTTTTACCTATTGCCCCTTTTCTTCTGCCAATAATTACCTGTTAAATTTGATTTTCCGTAAAATAATTTAATTTAGAGATGCTTATTTTTCTAAATATTGAGAACTATCTTGATAAGAACATTGAATTTTGTGTTTTTTAGTTAAATCAGAGATATCTTCAAGTTTAATTTCATTGATATGGATTTCCGAATCAGAATCAAAAATTGGATCTATCTATAGAAAATCGGGAAACGAAGGAATAGCCGTAAGGGCACAAATTTCCATTATTTTAAATTAAACCCTCCATTATGTCATACAAAAACTATTTAAATGAATGATGATGAAATTTTATGGTGTAAATTTTGGGGGATTTTTGTCCCAAATCGAAGAAAAGAGCGAAGATCACTATGCTTCATTTCTAACGGAGCAAGATTTTAAACGCGTCCAACGGTGGGGGTTTAATACTATTCGGCTTCCTATTGATTATTTTGAATTGTTTGATTTCACCCAAAACGAAATTATGATTGAAAAAAAAGCCCATATTGTGGATAAGTGTGTTATCTGGGCTCAAGAATATGGGTTAAAACTCATTCTTAACCTGCATAAAGCCCCGGGTCATAGCTTTGATCACAATGAATCCGATGCTAATGATTTATGGGATCCAAAGACTGAATCACAGCAAAAATTTTTTGAAATTTGGAAGAAACTTTCTGAGAGATTTGGAAAATTTGACAATGTTCTGTTTGAGGTTATGAATGAACCCACAGCGCCTTTTCCCGAGCAATGGAATGAATTGGTCGAAAAGACCATCCCAATTATTCGTAAGAATGCAAGGAATAACTATATTGTGGTTGAATCCAATATGTGGGGTCAGGTAGATACATTTTCCGATTTAAAGAAATTTAAAGATGATAAAATCATCTATAGTTTTCATTTTTATCAACCAATTTTAGTCACCCATCAAAAAGCAGAATGGTTTCGGTTAATTCAAGAATATTATCCTGGCTATGTAGAATATCCGGGAGAAATCCCTAATCTTGACCCAATTTTAAGGGAAATGAAAAAACAGGAATCTGAGCATGATTTCTTCATTTTTAAAAATCAAATGGGAAAATGGGATTTGCAAAGAATAGAAGCAATGTGGCAACCTGTATTGGATTTTCAAAGGAAACATCAAGTTCCTGTATTACTCGGTGAATTCGGATGTATAGGGTATGCAAAACCCGAGGTGCGCTCACGGTGGTTAGGGGATATCATGACCCTTATCAAAAAATATGACATCAATTTCACGTATTGGAATTATAAAAATTTACATTTTGGATTAATAGATAATAGCCTTCGATTTCAAAAAAATGCGAATTATAATGACAAAAGGATTGACACTAGGACATTAGAAATACTCCAATCAAAATGAATAGAGAACTGAAATTTTTTGAATTTCATATTCATTTTTTTTTCCGCTCTTTTTTATAGTGAAGTAGATTATCCAACAAATCTATTTTAATCAAAGATACAGCTATAAACACTAAAAATGAAAGACCAAAAGAAATAAAAAAGTCACTTTTTGGGTGACAAAACGACCCACTTCTCTTGAGACCCGTCCTCTTTAAAAAAATATTCATCAAAAAATTGATAAAAGATTAATTGAAGTTTATTAGTGATTTTTCATAAAACCCTGGGGCCTGATATCCCATTAAATTCATAACAGTCGCAATAACATTGGAAATACCTGGTTCTTCAATTTTTGATGTATCGACTTGATATTCACCTTTGTAATTTGAATCAAGAATAAAGAATGGAACTGGATTCAAAGTATGGGACGTCTTCACATTTCCTTTTTTGTCCAATTTTTCTTCCACATTTCCATGATCGGCGGTAATAACAACTATTCCATCTGCACTTAATGTCGCATCTACCACCTTTTTTAAACATTCATCCAACTTTTTTACCGCTCGGATACATGACTTGATATTGCCCGTATGCCCTACCATGTCTCCGTTTGCATAATTGACGCGTATATACTTATATTTTTTTGACTGAATTATTTGCAATAAGCGTTCCGTGACTTCATCTGCACGCATTTCTGGATGAGATTCAATCATTTCATTTGGTTCGGATTTTATTTCTTCATACAATTCATACCCCGAATTAATGTAACCTGTGTTATTTCCATTCCAGAAATAAGTGACATGGCCAAATTTATGGGTTTCAGCAATAGCGAAAGAAGGAATTTTCATCGCTGTAAAATACTTCGCTGAAATGTTCGTGATTTTGGGGGGAGGGACCAAGAAAATTGTTGGAATATGGGCATCGCCATCATACTCCAATAATCCGGAATATTTTACATCGGGAGTATAAATTCGGTCGAAATAAGCGAAATCTTCAAAAATAAATGCTTTTGAGATTTCAATAGCTCGATCACCTCGGAAATTGAAGTTAATAACAGCGTCGCCATTGTTCATCTTTCCAATGGGATTATTTTCATCATTAACGATCACAAAAGGCGGATTATATTGATCTTGTTTTTCAGGATAGACC
The DNA here is from genome assembly GCA_025839675.1 of Candidatus Lokiarchaeum ossiferum. GTDB lineage: Archaea > Asgardarchaeota > Lokiarchaeia > Sigyniarchaeales > Promethearchaeaceae > Lokiarchaeum > Lokiarchaeum ossiferum. Next base: position 732,653 of record CP104013.1, on the reverse strand, counting down.
TTTCGAGCAGTTTCAATGGCTTTGGTTGCTGAAGTGAAATAACCGGGGTAATCCTTTGTTATATCTATTGAATCAACAAAACCTCGGACATGAGCATTCCACCCTCTTTTTACTATATCCCAATTGGATTCATATCGATCCATGGTTACATACATCCGACCGCCTCCAGAACCAATCTTTGCATCAATTTTACCGTCAGTTTCTAAAGATTTTAATTTTTCTTCCAATTGATTGATAAAAAGTAAACCAGAATCTGGCGGTACATCCCTTCCGTCTAAGAGCGGGTGGATCCGGATCTTTTTCACACCAGTTTTAACTATTCCGTCCAGAATTTTAAATAATTGTTCGATATGAGAATGTACATTACCATCTGAAAGTAATCCAATTAGATGAATTGTTTGATTTGTACGAGCAGTTTCACCTACAATTTTATCCCAATTTTCGGTTTCAAAAAATTCACCCGTTTCTAACGAATCATTAACTAGTCTTGCTCCTTGGCTGAAAACTTGACCTGCACCTAATGCATTATGTCCCACTTCGGAATTACCCATATCTCCATCGGTAGGTAGCCCTACTGCAATACCATGGGCACGTAATTCGGTATATAATCCCTTTTCTTTTGTTTCACTCATCCAAGTATTTAAATTTGTTGGATGGGCCTGATAAAATGCATCTCCTGCATCTTTTTTGCCAATTCCAACGCCATCCATGATAATCACTAGTAAAGGCCCTTTTCTCCCACGAAATGAAGGCAATGGTTCTAAGTGATATTCTTTGGTGTCCATGATCTAAGCTAATATTGCATGGGCTTATAAGATTGTGAATTTGAATTTTATCCTGTTAATGGATCAATGGGGATAAAAGGGAAGTAGATAATTTAAAATGGATATATATTGGAAAAAAAGGAAGAAAAGGCATTATTTACCAAATTTCTTCACGAATTATGGTATCCTTTCGATCTGGTCCGATTGAAACAATTACAATTTTCCGGCCCAAAATGTCTTCAATTTTTTGAATATAGTTTTTTATTTCCGTGGGAAGGGCGTCATATCCTTGTTCTGCAATCTTTGTCCATTCTTCAGCACTTTTTGGGGCCCATCCTGGCATATCAATATATTCTGGAACACATTCTTCAATTAATTCCGAATGAATTGGCCAAGAATCCAGTAATTCTCCATTAAGTCTATATCCCGTACAAATTTTTAAGGTTTCAACTCCTGCCAATGCATCCAAAAGAGTTAGGGTTAGTCCATCGTAATTATTTAACATACATGTGTATTTTAAATTAAATAAATCGATCCATCCTACCCGACGCGGTCGACCTGTGGTTGTTCCATATTCATGACCTTGTTCACGAATTTGGTGTGCAAGATCCCCGTCTAATTCTGTAGGCACTGGTCCCGTTCCAACTCTTGATGTATATGCTTTAATCACTCCAAGAATATAATCTATTCGAGTTGGTCCAACACCTGCACCTCCAGGAACTCCGCCTGCCCATGTGATTGAAGATGTCCCATAAGGGTACATTCCATGATCTATTCCTAATAGTGCCCCTTGCGCTCCTTCAAAAAGCACGTATTTTTCTTCATCAATGGCTTTGTTTAAATAGTATGCGGTTTGAATAACATATGGTTTTAATCTTTTTCCAAATTCAATATATTGATTAAATATTTCTTCTTTGTTTAATTCCCAGTCTTTAGGTGTGTCTGAAAGGACTTTATACATTTTTAATTTCAATTCATATAATCTTTCAAATTTCGGTCGGAAGATTTTTTCATTTAGAATGTCAAAGACACGAATTCCATAGCGAGAAGCTTTATCACTATAGGTTGGGCCGATTCCCCGTTTAGTGGTTCCTGCGGCGTATTTTCCTTTTGAATCTTCCTCTAATCCATCTAATAACTTATGGAATGGGAATATTACATGTGCTGTATCTGCTACTTTCAAATCTGGATGGAAACCTTCTGATTCCAACATCTCAATTTCTTTAAACAACACTTCTGGATCTATTACTACACCGTTTCCAATAACGATTGTTTTATTCTGGATAACTCCACTTGGGATAAGATGAAATTTATATTTTTTGCCTTCAACTATCACCGTGTGTCCGGCATTATTTCCTCCTTGAAATCTAACAACAATATCTGCTTTGGATGAGAGGAAATCTACTGCTTTTCCTTTTCCTTCATCACCCCATGATGCGCCCGAAACAACTATTACTTGATTTTTTTTGTTTGACATGAGTTTTTCCCTAGCAATAAAAATGAAAATCTCATTTAAGATTTGTTAATAAATTGATAACTAAGGCTAATTTTTATAAATTTAAATTCAAATTGATAACTAAGGCTAAATTTTATAAATTTAAACAATCAAATCATAATTATAATATTTCTTTGATATTTGAATAGAATTTATTGGGAAGAATCCCAACAAGTCGTTTAATTACAAGAAAATACTTCAAAAATAGCGAGATGTTATATGTGGTTAAAGATAAACTGACTCAGATTATTGCGTTTCTCACAGAAGGAATTGAAGAGCTCTCAGACACTTTGGAAAGTACGAATAAAGCATTAACATCATTTCAAAAATCTATATTCAAGGCTAAGAAAGATTTAAAACGTGTGAGGGAAGTCAAAGAAGCTACTGGGACTTCATCGGTTTCTGTTGAAGCTGCACCTGTAGCAGTTTCTGCAAATAAGGGTGCTGCTAGAGAAAAAGCTGCCTCTTTACTTTTCAATATGCTTTCTACAAGCAAACCAACTGAAACGGCTGATAATGGTGAATCCGTGCCTAGTTTTGCTGCTTCAGGAATAGAAGTGAAACCTTCTTCGACTCCAGCAAAACCAGCTCCACCTTCAGGACCTCCAAAAGCGGGGCCACCATCAGGACCTCCAAAAGCTGGACCACCTTCGGGACCTCCAAAAGCAGGACCACCTTCGGGACCTCCAAAAGCGGGACCTCCATCAGGACCACCTTCGGGACCTCCAAAAGCGGGACCTCCATCAGGACCACCTTCGGGACCACCAAAAGCGGGACCTCCTTCTACTCCTCCTGCGGGTGGAATGGCACTTCCACCTCCACCAAAGATGCCTCCAATGCCTGGAGCACCTCCTGCGGGGCCACCTGGAGCTGTAAAAGCACCCTCATTTGCGACCCGTCCTGCAACCCCCCCTGCTCCATCAGCAGGTGGACCTCCGGCAGCAACAGGAAATGCAGGTCTCGGAGGGTTACGTGAAGAGATGTTGAAAGAACTCGAACGTCTTAAAAAGATCATGCGAGGATCTTAATTTTTTTCCATAAATTTTTTTTAGAATTGGTTATCCGATATTCTTCGTAGTGCACTCTAAGTTTCAATGTATCCACGAATGTTAATAGAAATCAAAAATTGCTGATTTTTAAAAGAAATAAATTCTCTTAGATATAATTCTGTTAGATATAAATTCATGGAAGATGAGAGTGATGGACAAAAAGGGAAGATAAAAATATTTTTTAGAGATTTCGTTGAAAAATATCTCTATTTTTACGGTGACTATTATTCCGATTTTGTTTTTCGATGATGAGTTGTTTTTCATCTAAAAGTTTTTTCATGTCGTTATACATGATTTCTGTAAATACCTTGCAATTTTCTTTCGTACATGACATTCCTGCTGGGGGATAACGCGGTTTTCCTGCAAATGCTGTAACTTTTTTGCCAATATGCAAATCTTGACTGCCAAAAATAACTACTGGGCAATAAGGAACATTCATTTCTAAGCATAATCTTGCTGTACCTGTGTGAAATTTTTGCAAAGTTCCATCCTTCGTCCTAGATCCTTCAGGAAACATTCCAATTACTTCTCCATTAGCAAGTTTCTCTTTTAAAACTCGAATCGCAATTTGATCCGAAACACCTCTTCTTAATGGAATCGCTTTAAATGCTGTTATTAAGGAACGAACTATGGGTATTTTAAAAAGTGATATTTTTGCTAAAAAATTAACCTCGCGGTAAATTCCCAACCCCGCAAAGTAAGGATCGATTGCATGATGATGATTTGCAATAAGAATGCATGCTCCAGTGCTTGGAAAATTAGCTGATCCATGATATTCCCATTTCCATAATTTTTTGACAATTAAGCGATATATTCTCCAGCCCATCCAATATGTGCATCTATCCATTGTTTCTTTGATATGGAAAAATTTTATGAATTTCTGCGAATAAACATAATAATAATCAAACAAATTGTATTTAATCAGGTGCTTCATTAGAAATTTAAGATTTTTGTTCAATATTGTCACCATTCATACTAATTTTGAAGTTTTGAAAATACTTTATTTAATAGATTTCAATGCAAATCTATGAAAAACATACTATGTTATAGCTATTTGTTGTTTGAGTTAAAAATAATTCTTTATTATATTTCGAGTAAAGGTGGATTCCTACTTAAATGTTTTAGAACGTTGGGTTCTTTGATTCTGTATCTCAAGAATTAATTCATATAACTGGGGGATCGTGGTTTCATTTTTAAATGGGGTTAAAATGATCTCATCCAAATTTCTCCGGACTTGTTTTTGGAATTCTATATTGGAATTTTGGATTTTTGTTTTAGCAATTAAATTTGCAGCATTCAAGATACTTCTTTGTTCAGATTCTGAATATTGGTTTGGATGAATAATTATGATTTTTCCAATGTCAAATGTTGCTGTATCCAATGCACCTCCTCCAAAATTAGTTCTTCCTTGTAATTCAATGGATAGAAATGTCAAGGAACTTAATAGAATTGAAAATATGAGATCTATGCTATTTTCTTGAGGCCTTTTGACTGAAAGTTCATAAAATGTATTATTTGGAATGATTTCAGAATCTATTAAGGCTATTTTATAGCTGGTATTAAAGATTTTTTGTATAATTATTCTTTTTTCTTTTGAAAATTCAGATTTGACAGATTCATTGTGAGAAAATGCCTTGAAAGAGTACCAAGAGTCCGGATTTTTATCATATTTGCTTTTAAATGATGCTAAATTGTGAATTCCTTGAAGTTTTTCACCACGTTTTGCTCCCCGTTTGACTTTTATCTTCTTAGTTTCACCATACTCGATATACTTCAAAACTTGTGTCATTTTTTTCGCTTTCAACTGGGTTTTTGTAAATGGAGTGTTGAATAAAAATGTCTTAATTTCTGGAAGGTGAATTTCTGGAAGAACCAAATCTTTGGGAGAATTTAAGAAGGGGTCCATAACATCATCGGGTAATTCAAAAATATCCCCATAACCATTGATATACTGGTGATCATGAAGATGTGTTAGTATAAAATACTCATTGCAATTGGTGGTAATACCCCGTCGAATTTTTACTAAATCTTGTAGAAAAATTGTCTTTTTCCCTAAGGCTAAAAGTAGTTCATAATAAATTGGAGGTGCTTTAAAGAAATAATTTGTCCAATTGTAGCCCAAATAGGTCTTTTGTATTCTTTTTTGATTAATTCGTTCCGGTCCTATAAATAGGGTCTTTTGGGAGGTAATAAATGATTTTCCGATTGAATTTTCTTTGATTTTATAGAAATTGGTCGAATCAACTATTGAATAATCCTGATCGAATTTCTCAGATTGGTTAAGTATGTCAAACATTTTTTTTATATTTTCACTAACAATCAAGGTTTGATAAGGTTGTTTCCATTGAATAAATTCTGCAAGGTTTCGTTCTAATAATTCCGCAGGATAATCTTTAGGTTTTTTCTGCAAAATCGTAATAACAGTGTTGATTTCGGCTGAAGAAAAAGAACGAAAGAGATTTTCAGAAATGGTTAGAATCTTCATATATTTACAAAGAAAGGACTGAAAAGTATATCCAAACTTGACACTCATCCACGAATTTGATACTATAAATCCAATAATGCCATTTTTGGCCAATTTTTCAAAGGAATGTAAATAAAAATAGATGTAATAATCAAACCTATTGATTTCCATTGGGTGCGATAATTCAAGATTGAGAAATGATTTACGAATTTTATTGCGGTATTCTTCATTTTTCATGGGTTTAGATAAATTTGGATTCTTAATATCGCGATTGCGGATATATGGGGGATTTCCTAAGATGAAATCGTATTTTTGATTTAAAAAAAGAGTTTTTGAGTCATTAACTAGGAAATCAACACACATAAAATTAATACTCTGATAACAAATTTGGAGATATTTGGGAAAATTGGAATAATACCGTATCCATAACCGAAAGTCTGCGATTAGAATGGTTAATGGATTTACATCAAATCCAACAAAATTTGGGGGTAAAATACTCTTTGAGGTTGTTTTATTTCTTGCTTGCCACATTTTAAGCCAAAAATCTTGAAAATGAACCAAAAAGGAACCTGAGCCACATGCAGGATCTAAAACCTTTATATTCTGGAAGTTTTGAAATAATGTTTCAACGAGGTCTTCATTTTCAGATGATTTTTCAAATTTCCCTGTGAATATGGCTATAAGACAACTTGAAATCTCATGCGAATTATATTTTGGAGGCTTGCTGATATTTAGAGATACATGTTTATAAATGAGATTTAGGATCGTGAATTGGATTTCTGAAATAGGACTGTAAAATACTCCTTGTTGTATCGTTTTTCTTTGCAAATTATGTTGTTGTAACTCAAATATTTCCCCTAAAAATGCTGGTGTTAGATATTTTTCATAGCTTGCTTGCTGGTTTTTACAAAATGATTCATTAGGAAAAATCTGTGTTTTTACCCATATCTTCTTAAAAATTAAATCTTTTAAGTTCGAAGATATCTGCATTCGATAGATTGGAATTAAATATTGTTTTTCATGAAATATTTTCGGTAAATCTGTTGGTTTTATCCCAACTTCGTTTGTAAGTATTGCGTGCATGGCTTCAAGATTAAAATTATATGAATCCGAACTGACATTTTTTAGAAAAAGGTGGTTAAAAACTTCTAATTTCAAAATTTCATTATTTTTTTCCCCTTTTGGAAAATATGAAAAATAAATAATCATGAAAGCGAGAATTTGTCCTAAAAAGTGATGAATTGCAATGGAAAAAGGATCAAAAAAAGATGATTCCGGATCACGTTCATATTTTCTTCTCTCTTCTTTTAATATCGAAGAAATTTCAGCAACAATATCAAAGTAATCTGAAATTAATTCGTTTTTTTCCATATTTATTTGTCTATTTCGTGCATTAAAAAAATTGCTATCGTTTTTTCTTTAACAAGAATCGATAATGAGTTATTTACAATTCCTTTTTCTTACAATTCTATAATATTTTGCTAAATTTTTTTGAAATTAGTAAAATTAAGCTTAAAAATGGAAAGATAATATATGTACTAGTAATGACTACCTCTTCTAAAACCTTTGACCAACTCCATGAGGATTTTACGGCACTATTTTATCCGAAATCCATTGCAATAATAGGTGCTTCTAAAAATAAACTCGGAGGAAGCAAATTTTTAATAGCTTTACAGAGTTCTGGTTATATTGAAGGGGGAGGAAATGTTTATCTGATCAATCCGAAATTTGATGAATTATTTGGGTTCCCTGTATACCCAGATTTAATGGATTCGAGGATTCCAAAACCTATTGATTTAGCTATAATCGCAGTTAGTGCTAAGTTTGTTCCTACGGTAGTGAAACAATGCAATGAGATTTGTAGATTTGCTGTAATTTATACTTCTGGTTTTGGAGAATCAGGGAATAAAAATCTTGATACTGAATTAAAAAATGCTATTGCATCATCTAATACTCGATTTATTGGACCTAATGGGCTTGGTGTGTTAAATCCTTATTCAAAACTCGCAATTTATCCTAACTGGTGTCAAAGCAAAGGAAATATTTCTTGGGTTGCTCAATCGGGTGGAACAATGGCGCGCCTCTATTTAACTTTGGGCCCCATGAATATTGGGTTCCATAATGTGGTTTCCATCGGAAATGCCTATGATATTAGCATTACAGATCTTTTAACTTATTTTCAGCATGATTCGATTACCAAAACAATTGCTTTGTATCTAGAGTCTATTCCGGATGGACGTGAGTTCATGCAGATTGCACAATCAATAACTCCTTTAAAACCGATTATTCTTTGGAAAGGGGGGCAAAGTAATCGAGGTGTGCAAGCCACGTTATCTCATACAGGTGGATTAGCAGGATCTTATAATGTTTGGAAGGCAATGTGCAAACAATCTGGAATTATGTTAGCTGATCATTTTGAATTCTTTCAGGACTTGGTCAAAGTTGCAGCATTACGACCAAATGTTCCCCAAAATTTAAACGTGGCAATCTTAGTGGCAGGAGGTGGAATCGGAGTGGAATTTACTGACATGTTTGAAAAAATGGGTTTAGTTATTCCTGATTTTGAACCTCAGACTATTGAAGGATTGCGGCAGATTTTTCCTGCTGTTAACACCAGCTTCAACAATCCAATTGATCTGGGTGAATATGGCTATGATCCTCGTCTATTTGCCCAAGCATTTAAACTCGTTCTTGCGGATAGAAACATTGGTAGTGTTGTTTTTGTTCGTGAACCCGAACGCTTCAATATTATCTCTAAAATGCTAGATATTGATGATGCCGGCCAAATGACTATTGATAGCTTAACAAAAATTATTCAAACGACTGATAAACCTGTTTTTTGTAATCCTTCTCCCAATCGTAACACAGTTGACGCTTATGAAACTCGGTATAATTTCCAATTACAAATGATTAAAGCGAAAATACCTGTTATTGAAATACCGACAAACATTCCTAAAATAATCCTACAGTTGTATAATTATGGCAAATTCTTGGAATCAAGGAAATAAATAAACATAGAAGGTTAATTTAAAAAAAATGTTAAATTACTATTTCTTCACTTTTCTTTTCTTTTTTCTTCTTTGCTTTTTCAATAGCACGATATTCTTCTCGCATAATCTCAATAGCTTTCAATAAGGCATTTGGATTTTGAACGTTATGGGAATATTGATGTCGAATTGTGTTAAGGGCATGGCGAGGATAATAAGTACCAATATAAAAATCGGAAACTAACCCATAATATTCAGTCTCTTGGGCATCTTTAAATACTCCCATCATTTTTGTTTGCCAAAGATCCCGTAAAACTCCATCAACATCATCCACACCTTTTTTCCGGAGTTTTTCAATATCATTCTTTGTTACAAATGCTTCTCGTAATAATTTCAAAACTTCATAGATTTGGGGGTTCAAGATGATTCTATCGATCATTAGTAAGTTATCATCCTCAGAAGGCTTGTAATTTCGAAAGAATCCTCTTACTTCTCCTTGATAGGCCGCTTTTAATGATTCTGGGAGGTGGTGATCAACTGGATCTTTAAATAAATTAGCTGGAGGTTTGCGAATCATCATAGTATCCTTTGCTAAAAATAGTACATCTGATGAAATACCTTTAACTGAGGATGATTTCACTAAATTAGCTTTTATCAAACTCGTAATTATATTATCTAAATCAACAAACATGTCTTTATGTTGATCTTTAAGCCAAATGGCTAATTCTGATTTTGTCAGTATTATTTCTTCATGCATTCGTTTCAGAATCATCCGTTTTACTTCGCTACTATATATTAACGCGAGTTTTTGTTCTGGATTTAAAGATGGATACACCGATAATCGTTGAAATAACGGGGGAAGTATAGATCGTAGGGTTTCAGTATCAAGATTTGACATTATTTGCCGTGATATTTCTACCAATCCTTCTTCAAAAGTATCTCCATCTTCTTCAATTTTCAAAACTAAAATGATATAAATTGCGGTTTCTGGACCGGTATAATAAGAAGCGATATTGGTTGACCCCGTCATTATACTTACCATCCCCGAATCACCTGTGAATTCATGTTGTGAATACAATTGCATTAATGTTTTTTCTTGAATATCCAATGTATCAGGATAGGTACAGTACACTTCTGCGCCTAATCGTTCATCCCAGTGCATGATTTCTATTCCTAAGGGCATTTTAATATCCTCCTTGTGGCATATCTTCTGAAGTTAGATTTTTTAACTCATTTGATGCCTTTTTATTTATTTCCAATACTTCTTTCAAATCTATATCCAACATTTCCCAATCTTTGGCAAATAGTTCATAGATTTCTTCTTCAGCCGTATGGGTTATTACTATCCGTTCAATTGCTTTATTTCCGGAAATGGCCTTACGTGTACTCGCTAATTGCTTCACAATCAAAGGAATGGTTAGATATTTTACATATTTGGTTGTTCCATAAACTGCTATTGCAAGTAATCCTACAGCACTCCCAATGATTATAAAAACCTTAGGAATTCCGACATTTCCAAAGTTGTATTCTGGAGGAGTAATAGAAATACCTATATCGAATGAAGGCATTGTGTAATTGGCTTTCTCCACAAAAATTGTTGCTATGTCATTTTCAGCAGCAAAGAATGCATTGTATTCAGCTGATGATGTATCAATGATATAGCGATATGTTCCAGTATTATCAATTTCTTCTAGTGAAAATGTTTGATTTCTGTAAACCATATAAACCGTTGCTCCTGTTAGAGGTCCATTCGCGAGTGGATCAAAGAGTTCAAATTCGATAACAATATCTTCTCCTTCTGGCTGTTCGATATTTTTATCAATTAATGTTTCTGGTAGATATAATGATATTTGTTTATTGATGATTTTTAAACTGATAGACCCAGCTCGTTCGTAGTAATTTTCAATTCCCAAATGAATAACTATCAAATAAGTCCCCACCGGTTTCAATTCAAGATCCAAATCGAGTTCATAGATTCCATTTCCGAGGTATTCAAGTGTGCCAGAAGTTATCGTATTACCATTTTGTAATTCGTAATAAGCGATTGTTGCATTCTCGATAAATCGATCATATTGATCAATATAACTGAAATGGAATACATTTGAAGTAGTAACATTCATAACAACATCACTTTGTAAGAAAATCGATTGATTGATAGTAGTATCAATTCGACTGATTGTTAAATAAATTAAAATATCTCTTGTTTGATGTTGGTATTTTGTTGCTTGAATAAAAATGGAATAAGTTCCCACCCCAAGGAATTGCGTAGAGCTTAATTCTATATTATAATTTCCATTTCCTTCTACTGTAAGATTTCCTGAAAGGCCTGAAACTTGACCCACTGTGAATTTTACTTCTCCATCATTAATATTATTGTCATATTCCGTATCTGAATAATGAGTTGTTATGGTAAAGTTCTCTTCCCATAAAATATTAATATTGTATTGATCAGTAGTAAAGGCTGTTGGAAGTATTACTATGTCCAATATGAAGGATAATGTTTGGGTTTCATATTGGAATTTTTTCGCTTCAAATACAATGGTATATTCCCCTGCTTTAAGAAATTGTGTTGTATCCAATGTTATGGAATAGATTCCAGAATTCATATGAGTTACTGTTCCATTTAACCCTTGAACCTGAGATACTGAAAAGGTTATATTTCCATTTGTTATCATTTCACTGTTTGTAACATCTTGGAAGGAAACCGTAAAATTCACCTCGTCTAACCAAAATGCATCCAAATTCAAAGCATCAGTTTCCAAACTGGTTTCAAGGATATTGACCTCAACAGTTAAAACAAGTTGCTGTGATAAATACTGATTTTTAGTTGCCCGAATTTGAATTGAATAGGTTCCAGATTTACCAAAATCACTTGCATTGAATGAATAGCTATAAATTCCATCACCCTGATAAGTTAAATTGCCAGTATAGGGTGTTAATTTAGTAGCAGTGTATGTAATTTTGGCTCCAGTAATGAATGTGGGAGATATTTCATCTTGAATATCGGTGAATTGAAAACTCATGGTAATAGGATCATTCCAATATGCTTCGATTGTATCGTCTATGTGTAAAGAAAGTAATTCCGTTGGTACAATTTTAATTTCAACAACAAATGTTTTAGTCCGTGTTCCATAGCCGTCATTTGATGCTTCAATTTCGAAGGTATATGAACCAACATTTGGGAAAATAGTCGAATTTAGCAGAATTGAATATAAACTCCCACCTTCAGAGAAATTTCCGAATATTGTAGGATGATCCAAAACAGTGTAAAAAACAGTTGCTCCTGTAACAAATCCTTCTTCTTCTTTAAGATCTGCATTTAGAGTGAAGTTATCCCCCCAAAATATCTGAGTTGGATTTTGAACAAGCGTTATTGTAACATTCATTTGTTTTAAATCCATTTCAAGGGAGATCAAGATTTGTTTTGTTTGGAACTGATTTCTTTCAGCAGTAATTTGAAAAACATATGTTCCTGAATCAGAAAATTCTGTAAAATCGCTTGTATTCAATTCCAGTTCATATCTTCCCAAACCCACATCTTCAAGGGATCCTGAGTATGCAGGCAATCCAGAAATTGTATAAGACACTGTGGCACCTTCAATCCCCAATGGACTTCCTGGAGTTGTGATATTTGTATACAAAATACTTAAGGTGAAGTTTTCTTCCCAACTCTTTGAAATCAATTCTTCAGATGCACTCAAGTTTGCGGAAACTACAATGACATTTACCGTGATTGTCAATTGTTTTGTTTCATAGTTGTCCTTTTCTGCAACTATTTGGAATGAATAGGTTCCTTCTTGAGGAAAAACCACATCTGCAATAAAAGTAAATCCATATTGCCCGTTTGTAATATAAGTCAATTCTCCCACCATGACATAACTATTATCTCCCGTCGCGGTGTAACTTATAGTTGCACCAGAAATTCCTTGAGGAATTGTTGGATGGGAAATATCTGTATATGTTGTGTTGATCAAGAAACTTTCATCATAGGTGATATCAATGTCTGTTTCTTCTGCCATAAAATCAGTTTCTCGGATTAAAATATGTACAGTCACTGTGAATTGATGGGAAACATAATGGGATTTAGTGGAAGTCACCAAAAAATTATACGTTCCAATTTGACCAAAATTAATCGAGTTAAAAGTCAGATTATATGTTCCTGGAACATCTGTTTGGTGAATTAGTATATTCACATCTGAATAATCTCCCGTACCTGTGACAGTATATTGCAGTAATGCACTTGTGATAGGTGTATTGTCCCTACCATCTGTTAGATTAGCAGCAATCGTAAACGATTCTTCCCAAAATAGGGAAACGGAAGAACCTACAATCGAACTTAAGTTAGTAGGTATTATTGATATTGTTAGAGATATTGATTTTTGTTGGGTTTCATGATCTAACCTTGTTGCAGTGAGATAGAATGTATATGTACCTGCTAATGTAAATACTGAATCTGTATCAAAGGGCTTTTCATAGACGCCTGAGCCCATATGGGTTAAACTACCTGAATTTGTATAGCTTCCAGGTCCAGTCATTGTAAAAGATATTGTACCTTCCGTAATAGGAACTGTATCTTCTAATACTGAGAAAGTTACATTCAAGACAAAATCTTCATCCCAATACACATTAATTTCATCATTTTGATGATTCGTGGTCAAAATTGTTTGAGTTACTGCAATATTAACAGTAATTGTCAAATATTGAGTTTCATATTGATTCTTAGTAATTGTAATCTGGTAGACATAAGTTCCTTTTATTCCGCCATATTCTGCACTCGCTTGGATTATCGAACTATTATAAATTCCCGATCCAATATGGGATAAGGATCCTTGAGCACTATATCCCTCTGGTCCTGATACACTGAATGTCGCTGTTGCATCAGGGATCCCTATCGGATTAAGCACCTCAATTATTTGTTCCATATTGATTGAGATTTGGAATGAATCGACAAGTTCTTTGTTAATTTTATTATTATTGTGGTTAGAACTCGCATTTGTTGGGACAATCAAAATTTCAACATCGATCCAAAATATTTGCGTTTGATATTGATCCTTTTTAGCTTCAATTAAAAATTCATAAGGTCCCGCTTCTGTAAAATCAATATCTGATTGCAAAACAAAAGTATAAGTTCCATCTCCTTGATAATTCATAGTTCTATAAACAGATTCCCCACTTTGTAAGAATGCTACAGTTGCTCCGCTTATCGATCGATTATTATTGTGTGTATCAACATAGTCAACAGATAATGTAAAGGAATCTTCCCAGTAAATTACAATACTTTCATTTTCAGAGGAAATGTGAGTAGGAAGAATATTAATTTGCACATAGATCCATGTTTGTTGGGATTCATATTGATTTTTTCCAAGATTTATTTGGAACGTATAGTTCCCTGCATCTGGGAATTCTGTTGTGTTGTATTCTAACAAGTACAATCCATTTCCAATGTAGGTTAATAAGTTATTATACAATGTACTTCCTACTAAGTTGGATGAAACAATCGCATCGGTTACATTAATATCATTATGGGTATCAGCATATCCTACCAAGAGGCTGAAATTCTCTTCCCAATAAACAACAACATTTTCCGCAATAATAGAAACATTAGTGGGTAAAATGGAAATCGTTAAAGTGAGAGATTTAGTTTGGGTTTGATATTGGAATTTAGTGGCTTCAAGGTGAATTGTATAGGTTCCAGCACTCAAAAATTGGCTTGTATTTAATGAAACGGTGTAGATACCTTCTGTTTGATGTATTAATGTCCCTGTGAGAGATGGGATCTGTTCCACCGAATATAATATCACACCGTCAGTTATCTGTGTGGAAGTAAAAGTTTCGGTAAAATTATATGAAAAGGTGACTTCGTCTTTCCAATAGCCGACCGAATCACTATTTTCATTCACCAAAATTGTGGGCAAAATTTCAACGATCACCGTAATGGTGAGTTGTTGGGTTTCAAACTGATTTTTTTGGGCAGTAATTTTAATTGTGTAGGATCCCGCTCCACCAAAATCATTCGCATTAAAGGAAAGGTAATACAAACCTCCTGTCGAATGTGTCAACGGGCCACTAAAGGCGGCTAAACTTGCTGCCGTATAGGTAACGCTTGCATCCGTTATGTTGATGGCATTGTTAGTGTCTTGAATATCTGTCAGATTGACAAAGATCGTGATATCTTCTTCCCAATGGGCATTAATCGTATCTTCCACGTGCAATGAGGTGAAATTCGTTGGAACAATCTTAATAATGACTATGATTGTTTTTGTTCTGGTTCCGTAATTTGTTTTTGTTGCTTCAATTTCAAACGAATACGAACCTGCTTCGGGGAAAGAGGAAGAATTGAACTCAATTGTATATATATTGGTACCTTCCATAAAAGTTCCATTAATATTTGGATAGTTAATAACCGAATAGGATACAATAGCTTCATCAACAAAGTCTGCGTCTTCTTTCAATTCTGCACTCAGGGTGAAATTGTCATTCCAATATATCTGGGCTGGATTCTCAATTAGAGAAACCGTCAAGTTCATTGCATTTAACCCTATATCAACGGTTATCAGGAGTTGTTGAGTTTCAAATTGATTTTTAGTGGCTGTAATCTGGAAAGTGAATGTGCCAGTTCCGAAATCATCTGCATTCAATTGGATGGAATAATTTCCCGTTGCTCCATCTTCAGTTAATGATGCACCAGAATATCCTGATAGTGTATATGATACAGTGGCGCCATTCACTGGAGTCTCTCCATTCGTAACATTATAGTATAAAACGGAAAGTGTGAATGATTCTCCTGCAATTTTATTAATATAATCTTCAGTGGCCGTCAGCGTAGTATTAATAATATTGATATTTACTGTTATCGAGACTTGTTGAGTTTCATATTGATTTTTGGTCGCAGTAATTAAGAAATTATATGTCCCTTCTTGTGGGAAATCTTCAGAAGCGTTAAATTGGATTAAATAGTTTCCATTAATATTGTAGGTTAATATCCCAACTCTTGTATAACTACTTGGTCCGGATGCACTGTAACTAACTGTTGCACCGCTTATACCTGTCGGACTTGCTGGATATGAAACATCTGTGAATGTAATATTCAAATAAAAACTATCATCATATGAAATTCCAATTTCAGTACTAGGTGTTGAAATCGCTGTTTCTCGAGTATTTATGTTGATAGTAATCGTTAGCGATTGTTCAATATGATATTGGTTTGTTGCTGAAATACTAAATGTGTAAATACCGGCTTGATTAAATGTTTGAGTACTAAATGTGATTCGATATGTGCCCGGATTTCCCACATCATGAGTGAGTGTTCCTATATCCGAATAACTTCCTGTTCCTGCAGCTGAATAACTCACTAACGCCGATGTGATTGCATTTGAATTTCTTCCATCGGCAAGATCTACCGAAAGAGTAAAATCTTCTTCCCAAAAAATAGTCAATTCTGTGTTACTTGTGGATAAATTCATTGGAATTGTTTCAATCGTCAAGGAAATTGTGATTTGCTGAGATTCATATCCTGATATATTCGTTGAAATGACAAATGTATAGGTACCTGCGGTCGAATAAACAACATTGGTATCAAAATCTTGAGAATAGATACCATCACTAATATAATCTAAAATTCCTGTACTACTATAACTACTCGGGCCTGTTATCACGTAGGCGATTGTTGCTCCACTAATAGGTGTACTGTCATCATATTTCAGAAAATTTATGCTAAGTGTGAAATCTTCATCCCAATACACGCTTATTTCATTATTCTGATGGTTGGATGTAAGATTTGTCGAAATTATCCCTATATTTATTGTGATTGTAATATATTGTGTTTCAAATTGATTTTTGGTGGCGATTATCTGGTATGAGTAGGTTCCTATTGAACCATAATCAGTAGCAGGATCTATGCCCGAAATATTGTAATTTCCATTTCCAACATGTATCATTGTTCCTGAATCAGCAAAATTTTCTGGGCCGGTTGCACTATATGACACAGTGGCATCAGATATATTTAAAGAATTTAATACATCCTCAAAATGCACCGAAATGTCAAATGGTGCGGAAATTAATGGCTTTGTTATTTTATCATCATTATGATTTGAAGATAAGGTAGTGGGAACAATTTGAATCTCTACGGTGATTGTCAGTAGTTGGGATTCATATTGATTTTTGGTTGATTCAAGTTGAAAAGTATATAATCCCGCTTGGTTAAAGTGGGTTGTGTTGAATTCTTTTTCATAGATTCCATTCCCTACAAAATTTATCTCACCTGATTCACTAAAGCTCGCTGGACCAGAAACAGAATAGGTAATTGAACTATCATTAATCGCTCGATTAAAATAAGTGTCTGTCGAATTCAAGGACAAAGTAAAATTTTGATTCCAATAGGGTGTTAATTCAATTGATTCTGCTGTAAGTATCGTTGGGACAATATTTATTACTGCCGAAATCCATAATTGTTGATTTTCATAGTTCGTTTTCTGCCCAACAATTTGGAATGTATAAGTTCCAGCTTCTCCAAAAGATGTGGAATTCAAAGTTATCTCGTAGATTCCTGATGTTCCTGTTTCCGGTATTGGATATTCATTGAAATCTGGGTCACCAACAATATTGTAGTAAAGATAAGCTTCCTCAATACCCACGTTATTGAAAGTATCGGTATAATTCAAGGACATCGTGAAATTTTCTTCCCAATATAGGGTAATCGGATCTGTATAGGCATCCCGATTTATTGCAGTGGGAATTTCAAGGATTTCTAATCTAAACCAAGAAGCTAAAGAAGTATGGTTCAATAAATCTGCAGTTAAATCGAAATCAAATAGACCTGTCGTTGGAGATTTAGATGTATTTACGGAATATGTATAATTGGTAAATCCCGCATAGTTTTGCTCAACCATGGATGCTTCCACATCATAATCCCAATCCAATATTGCAGTTGCTCCTGATAATTCTTCTTCAGGACTTTGTAATTTATAAACTACTTCCACATCAAAGATCTCCCCCCATGTTTTATTTATTGTTTGTCCATCTATCGCTAAACCTGTTGATGCGTCATATATTTCAAATGTAGTTCCTAACTTTTCAATTTTAATAATGGCATTTGGAGTATTTGTTGGAGATGGATAACCCGACTTATAGGCAATAAAATCTAACCTGTATGTGAAACCTGCAATAAATTCGGATGAATCTAAAGTTAAATTATAAATACCTTCTAAATGCTTCACTAAAGTTCCACTCTTCACTAAATTCAAGGCTGTATCATACATTTCATATTCTATTGTATCGGGATCTGTTAAAATTACAGAATCTCCATCGTATGATGTATAATTAACCTGGAATTCTAAGAGTTCTCCCCAATCTGGGTTGAAATTGGCTCCTGAAGAAAATGATACGGCTGTGATGTTCGTTGAATATTCAACATCATCGAGAAAATCAACTAAAATATCTTTTGTCATTTTTGTATCAAGACTAAAATTGAGGTAATCTTGCCATTCACCACCAAGTTTAGGCGACCGTTGAGGTGTATCTGTTGCGTTTATTGATTGATTTCCACCTAAAAATTTAAGATGCATAGTATAATTGTTTAATACTGAGTTATTTGATCGAAAATACAAAAAATCAACAAATCCTGCAGAATCGGTTGTGATATTTGCAATTGAATCCCCATAAGTACCATTTGTAATTTCTAAAGACGCATATCCCAAGGAACTTGTATCTGTTGAAGTGTAGCCAGATACATTGAATGTCAATGTAGATATATTTGCGCTGACTAATTCATTTTGGGTTGAACTGATGAGATCTGAGGCAATTTCAAGTTGATTTGTTGCATAGGTTCCTTGGTCGAACAAATTCGTATCATAAAAGACGCTATAGTTATAGCTGTCCGTTTTATTGGAGTATCGAATTATTGAATTGCCACTACCATCTAAAGTGACATTACCGACTGGTTCTTGAGCTGCAGTATTATTGTAGAGCACAACATAGCCGTCATTGAAAATATCACCATCATAATCCGTGACACTGTAATTCATCGTCCATATATCGGCAAAGATAGTAATATCTTGTAAATCACTATTGAAAGATTCCGATGCAATATTAAAAATTTCAGCAGCTTCAATGCCTTGGGTGGAATAATTTAGAGTAAAATCATAATCTTGACTTGAATCTATATCAGTAAATGAAATTTGACCGTTTTCATCAGTAGTTCCATAATAATAAATTTCTTCACCGCTTTTTTTCATTTCAACATTGGCATTTGGAAGCGCATTCCCATCAGAATCTAAAACAAGAAGGTTAATACTCGCAAATGGTATCTCAAGTGCTTGAATATCTACTTCTACATCAGTTGTCTGATGTTGTCCAACTTCTTGATTCCAGATTGAAATATCATCAAAATAAAATCGATTATCATCGTTTCTCTTTATGTCACTATCTTCCAGTATAAATAAAACATAATTTACCAATCCATCCGGATAATCAACAGTCGTTTGTAAATCCATAGCAAAATAATTCCAAACATTAGCACTTGAAATGGAGTCAGAATACAAATTTACATGGGAATCTTCTCCCCAATGTTGATATCCACGCCAATAAAAATCATTTTCTGAAGCGGCTACTCCCATGGCCATATAATCAAATTTATTGATTAAACCATAAGCTTGAACTTGATAGGTTAAAAAAAGATTTGAATATGTTGGATCTGTCGTATCTATTGATGCAGGTAATGCTTGCATTGCCCATATATCACCTTGTATCTCTAAAGCACCTTCTCCTTGAATTCCTGTTGTATAATCATTTAAAATTACTGTACTTGCTCCATAATCCGTACTATATGTCATAAATGGATCTAATGGCGCCACAGTTCCTTCTTCAAATCCATTATGGAACAATCGAATAGGGTCATCCGATAAACTGCGGGAATAGGGCGAATCATAAACTGGATCACCATATTTATCAGTATCTCCTAAACAAAAATAAATAAAGAATGTTTTATTGGTGCTAAATCCTGTTTGATCGATAATCCAGGCGATTTCTCCTTCGTCACCATTTGAAAGTGGTAGTGGATCATATTGATTAACATATTGTGTGAAACCTCCTGATGTCGTCTGCTCTATAACTTGGATATTTGTTGTATTAACATGTTCGTCTGAGATGGGATTACCTGAAACGTCTAAAATTGAAGCGAAATCTATACGAAATTCTATCGGTGCATTATCATGTGATACACCATTAGGGTTTAACACAACCGGGATACGGTATTCGTAGGTGTCATTCCACCACGGATATGCGGATGCTGCTGATTTTAATAAAGGATTATTAATTGATCTCTCATCTGGTAAAATACTGACTGGTTCAAAAAATTCTGTGCGAGGTGAGATCTGGGTAATTGAATTTAATGCAGGAAGTATAAATATTAAAGAAAGCATTGCAAGGGAAGAAATTTTTTTAAACTTCATTTATATCACTTTTTTTTTTTTTGTTTGAATAATGAAAAACGTAGTGTTTTTGATTCTAAATACCTTTGTATAAAAAATCGATTTTGTTTATATAGAGCAAAAAGAATAAAAAATGAATGATTTAAAAAGGGACACTATAGCTATTTTTTCTGAGATATATTTCGATAAGCAACTTGGTTTCAGCTTAAAATTTCTTTCTTTAAGATGATCTAAGAAAAAATTCTGCTGTTTTTAGTGTTTTCATTAATTTATCATATCAAGGGATCATACTACTTGTAATGCTATTCAAATTTTCATATCTCAAAATAGAGTCATTTTTTTAAATAATAATGCTACAAGTAAAAAAATTATAAAATTTGTTAATTTAACATCGGTTGATTTATGTTAATATTTGATAAAAGTGTCTTAATCGATTCTTTAAGGCTAAATAATCCATTTTCGAATTTCTTTGACATAGAAACTTTTGAACACCAAACTAAATAAATAGGATTAGGGATATTGCCTGTATTCAAATAGAATTTGGTGAAATGGTAAGTTTCTTGTCTAATTTCTTTTTCTAACTTAAAAACGACATCTAAAATTGTATCATACTTTTTTATAAACGCAAGTAATTCCTTTTTTACTTCTGAAGTAGGGGGTTTCTTTACTGAATAAGATCCCAATTCAATTTTTTTACTTGCATATAAATGAATGCTGCTCAAATTCCATTTATTTGCAAAAATCGTTAATGAATTTGATATTGGGTTTGTAAATCCTTCAAATTTAAAAATCATTTTTGATATGGAATCGATAATAGATAGAGGATTATTAATGGTAGTTTTCCGAAATTCGATTGGAATTGGAGACTTTCCTAACATTTTAACTATTTCGTGGAGCAAATTCTTCATGTAGTCACGAAAAGTTGTATCTTCAATGTTATCAAATTTATGAAATAAAATTCCAAAATGAAACTGGTGGTTGTTCTCAAAAAGTCTTTGAAAAATGTGCTTTAAATAATCTAATGACTCTTCATATCTTTCACTATCTAAAATATCAATCACGTACAATAATACATCTGTTTGTGAAAGGTTAATCTTAGAGGATTTTAGAAATTGTTCGCGATAATATTTTTGACCTCCGTAATCCCAGATCATTATTTTCGTATCCAACAACTCTAAATAATGACGTTCAATACCAGTAGTGGGCGATAAATTGCTTATATTTTCAAATTCTCTACTTAACACCCTTACTATTGATGTCTTCCCTGCATTATCTAAACCCATAAGTGCGATTTTTGGTTGGTTCATATATGAATGTATCCATAATTTTATTGAAATTGCTCAAATAATTAGAAAAAGTGCAATAGTAAATAGACCATATATTGGAAAAATTCCAAAAAGAATTCCTTAATATTCTAGGAAAAAAAGGAAATAAGAAAAAACGAAACCTAAGTACGTTGTGATTCAAATTGATTAAACAAATTTGCAAATAGTTCTGGGATTAAGCGCATTTTTTCTAATGTCTCTACGTAGGCTACGCGCATTTGTGTTTTCCCTGGATTTGGTTGTCCTTCTTTTACCTTATAAAATCCTGACATTGGGGCAACTAATAATGTATATTCTGTACCGTCAATCTCAACTTTTCCTGTTTTAGTACAATATTTCACAAAATCGGATGAATCAAATCCTGGTTTTGCAATATTTCGAACATCAATTACAGAATAAAGTGATGCATCTGGGCTGGAAATAATTCCACTTGGAACCCATTCATGAAATTCTTCTATTAAAGCTTGTCCAATTTCCTTGTAATATGTTCGCTGTTTTAAAAACCAAGCTTGTAAATCTTCCTTTGTTTCATGAGCTAAACCTCCCATTATATATTGAGCAATAGCTGGGGCGCAAAGATTGGCTGTTTGCTCAAAAACACATTTTTCATGGAATTCATAATTATCCGTAACTAATGCTCCAATGCGCAATCCGCATGCATTCCAAACCTTACTCGCAGTTTCTATGCTGATTCTTCTTCCTTCTATTCCTGGAACGTTATCATTTGTTAAACCCCAAATACTTGAAGTTTGAGTATCAACGTAATATAATTCCCGATATGCTTCATCGCTAATCATCCAAAGATTGTATTTCACACATAATTTACCAAGTTCTATCATAGTTTGGTGATCATAGAAGTGTCCAGTAGGATTATCATAAGGGATTACTACCAATGCACCAGGTTTTTCTGTTTCAATCATTTTTTCGATTTCCGAAATGTCGGGGAGTGCAAATTTCCCATTTTCTTGTAATTTTCTTGAGATGGAAACTGTAGCTCTTCCAGTTCGTTTTGCCATGGATAAGTAGTTTGTATAGGCTGCATCAATTAACATCAATGGCTTTTCCGAAGTTCCGGCTGCACCACATGTTCCAATTATTACAAGTTCCATAGCGTGGCTCCCACCATCTGTAATTTGAGAATACAAGTTGTCAACTTTGAAATTACTTGCTGCAATTATATTCAAAATTGCTTGATTTGTTTCTTTCATCCCTACCGTAGCAGTATATTTTAATACTCCTTTATTAAATGGGCTAGAATCATCTGCTAAATTCGACATTCTTTTGAATAATGCAGGATGCATAGGTAAACTTACATTTCCGATGGCAACATTAATGGCTTTCACGTTATCAGTCCTTTTTGCAAACTCAATCTGCGCGGCTCTGATATCTGAAGGCTTTCGGTCTATAAAATGGTCAGACATTATGGGTTTAGTCATGGAATCACAAATTACTTTTTGTGAAATAAGCATTTTTCGACGCTTTTTAATCTTTCTTATCTAGATCTCTTTTAATGGGATGATTTACCCATCTAATTTTGACTATTAAATTCAATAGATTGTAAATCCTTAAGGATATAAACAAAAATTGTCGGAGGTAAGAAATTTGAAAGAAATTTATGAAGAGTGGCAATTATACAATATTTTCAATATTTATTTAAATCAAAATAATTAAAGGATTAGGAAAACTATTTATTTTTTCACACCGATTTTTATTCAAGATTAAAGAGTTTGAGGAAGAAATTATGGAAGAATTAATTAAAATCAAAGAAGATGAAATTGCAAAACTCGCTAAAATGAAGGATGCATTGAGGGGACAAGTATTAAAGCAAAAAAAGGAAATAAATGCATTACAAGTAGAGCTTGATGAACTAAAGAACGCCTCTGTTTCATCTGATCAAACGGGGAAAATGGAAGCAAATACAACCATTGATATTCTTACCTCACAAAATATCGAAAAAGATCAAAAAATTGAAGAATTGTCTCAAAAAATTATCACGCTTCAAAAGGAACTTGAGAATTCTCAACAAAATGCTTCCAATCTGCAGGAATCTTCAAAAAGCTATGCAACAGATATCGAAGGAATGAAACTAACCTTAGCTGAAGAAAAACAAAAAAATAGTGATCTTCAAAAACAACTAAATGACTTAATTGAAAAAGAAAAAGCGGCCCCCTTATCCCCCGAAAAATTGATGGGTCAACTGAAAAATGGTATGTTTTCTTTGGGCAAACAGAATCATTCCATCGAAACTAAAATTGATCAGATAATTGAACAATTATCTTCTTCACAATCGATTTCCATGCAAACACTACCAGATAAAGATACTAGATCGAACACATCCACTACGAAATCTTCTTATATCTCCCCGGGATTAGCTCAGTCTCAAGAAAAAATTTCTTCTCGTCAATCACCACCTAAAGATGTTGTCTCCAGAAAACCATCGGATATTTTGAAATCACGCTCTGATACAAAAGAAAAATCCATTTCAACTTCAGATTCAAAACCAGAAAATTCAAAATCTCCAAAATCTACCATATCTTCATCTCAAGCCCCTACTCATGGAATTCAAACTATTGAATATCCATCTGATGGCGCAATTAAATGTCCGAAATGTGACAAACAAGAATTTGCTGAACAAGAAAATAAAAAGAAAGTTATCGCCTATTTTCCTGTAAAAAAATATGCAAAAAAATACTATTGCAAAGCTTGCCGCACTGAGTGGGATTACTCTGTCTGAGTAAACTAAATGGAGAATTTAAATGCCGATTACGATTGGGAAATCTATAGAAATTGATGGATTCACATTCAATGTAAAAAAAATTTTAGGAAAGGGAGGACTCTCCACCGTATTTCTCGCCGAATATGCCGAAACAGGTGAAGAAGTGGCAATAAAAGAATTTGTTTATCAGCAATATTATGATCCATATACAAAAAAAAATGATTGTGCTGAGTTCTTTGATAATGAAGTCTTAAATACTATTGCTCAAGCCAATTGCGGAAATCATTGTGTTAAAGTCTTGCACTATGAAAAGAAAGAAGATTTGCAAACTCCAGAATATTATGTGGTACTCTCTTTGATCAAAGGGATTACATTTTTGGATTTTTATCGCGAATTTATTCAGTCATCTCGAGGGTTGGAAAATCTTGATTTGTCCAGTATTGTTAGAAATATTTTCATTCCCTTAGCTAAACATTTAGATTATTGTCATTCCCATGAATTTATTGTCCACCGCGATTTTTCTCTGAATAACATAATCATCATTAAAGAAGAAGATGAAGATGACCTTCATGATTTTTGGCCCGTTTTAATCGATTGGGGAATATCAAAATATGTTGGAGAAGAATGGATTTTTCATACTCCCAAACCATACATGACTGATAAAATGCCTATGGATATTCCCATTACTCAAAAAGGAGCACCTCCAGAAATTAAATTTGGATATATGCCTACTGCCGCCTCAGATATTTATTATTTATCCCACTTAATGTATTTTGTTTTCACCGGCGGGATAATGCGAGAAGATTCTGAGATTTTAAATAACGATGATTATGTTTTAAGTCCAAAAAGCATAAATTGGTATATTCCGACTGAATATAATGAAGTTGTTAAGAAGATGTCTCAATATGAGCCCGCAGATCGACCAAAGGATATGAAAGTTGTAATAAAAATGTTAGAAGAATTAGTCCAGATCCAGCATGTACATTTCGATTTCGAATTCTTTATGGATCCAGATACAAATGAAATCACAGGAGAAAAAATTCAATAAACTAATCAGGGCGAGGGACTGATTTTTCAAAGTATTCGATCAATTTTTCAGCACTAATATCGGTTAATTTAATCTGCAATTGTCTTCCTTTCTTGTCTTTAGTTGGATTTAGATAATCTTTGTAGATCGCTTTCACATCTGCTAAATTTCGAATATATTTTCGAAAACTCATGGGAACATGAGCTTTAGTCTCTAATTCTTCACATAAAACCTGATAGTTTTCATATGCGGCCTCAACTTTGGTAAATGGATTTTGAGACATTTGTAAAGTGCGAGCAATTGCCCATAGTGTTAATTTTTCATGCATTTTCAATTGATCAACAATATCCCCTCGGAAAGTAGGATTTATATCATTTCGAGATTCCAATATCATATCCGAATCAATTTGGGATAATCTTTTTTCGTCTGCACGAATCCCACAAGCCCTCATTATATCTATGCCTGTGCGCATGTTCTTATTTTCGACTACAATATCAGCAATTAATTCTAAAACAAAATCTTCTATAATGCCCTCGCGAAAGGCCAAATTTTTCCGATATTTTAAAACCTTTTGGGCTTCTTCTTTTGCATAGGGTTCCATTGAAATTTTATCTTGCATTCGACTTGAAATTTTTTCATTATCAACTTTATACCAATCTGTTGGCCGGGATACGCATATTATACAAAATCGTGAATTACTTTCACCAAATCCTATGGATGCATTCAATAAAGCAAGAATATCTTCGGAAGAAAGGTTATGGGCTTCATCTAAAATGATAAGTAGCGATTCATTGCGTTTTTTTAATTCCTTTAGAATTTGTTGCATTATTTCGTTATCCGAATAACCATGTCCTGCGCTATAATGTAACCTCTCTGAAATATTTCGGAGAATGGAACTTTTCGTTCGATGTTGGAGACAGTCGTAATATTCTACCGTAATTTTTACTTCATGTTTTAAAGCAACTCGACGAAAATTCCTTCCAAAGTATCGAGCTGTTAAGGTTTTTCCGATGCCCCCTTTACCCAAAATCAGAGTATTTACAGAAAATTCTCCTTTTGCATCAATTATAGGACGATGAATTGCCAAAAGCCTTTTAATTTCATCATCTCGACAAAGAAGTTTCTGATCTTTTTCAGGAACCCATGCTTGGTTCAATGATTTTTGATTCTTGAACACAGATTCTGTTCTTAGTATGTTATCGAAGATATCCTCATCCATTCCTATCACATAATGCAAATTTTTCAAATAGAACTTATAAATATGTCATTGATTCGATTGTTCTGATCAATTTTCTTCTTAAGCTCTACATAAAATAACATTTAGGGTATATTTAATCTTATTTAATTAATTTCTTAAATACTATGGTTGGGGTTGATGGCACAGAAATAGATTAAAAAAAAGGATAAGTGCTTATGAATCATAATTGCATTTTCGGGAAGAATTAGTTTTTCGAACTTTCATACCAATTCAGATATTCGCGATTACGTTTTCTTGAGGTATCTTCTTCATCTCGGGCGCTATCTCGAATTTTATCCCATGCGCTATCGTATTGACTTCCAGTTAAACTCAATCCGCAAGTTTCACAAATTTTCCTTTTGGACTTAGATATCATTTCCCCACCACATTCTGGACATTTTGCCATGCATTTTCACCTAATCGTTAGAAATTATAATTCCAATCAATTGTTAGATAATTAAACAAAGTCTTTCTACCTAAAAAAAATTTCAGTTTTATCCTACTTTCATGCTTCAGGGGCTTTTCAAAGCTATCTTAAAAATTTGTGATATCTGAATATGATCTTATACTAAAATTGAAACTTCCTCTTATCTAAATATTACGTTATTCGATAAATATCTCAATATATCATTTAAATGATGAACAATGCAATATTTCGAATTCCATATTCTTTCAATATGCTCCTAATGTCATTGAAAAATTATTGAAAAAAATTGGTACAACTCACAATTTGAAACAAAAGAAGGCCACTATTCGTTCGTTGTATTATTTTGGGATTCTTCCCAAGCAATATATGCTTTAGTTTCTGCATTTTTCCATATTGCCTTTTTACCTGTTTCCGCATTAAATTTATCATATAGGGCTTGTTTATCATTCTTTTCTGATGAATTTTTCTGGACTTTTTTTTTTATCTCTTGTTCTTTTTTTGGTTTTTTGTCAACTGGTTTCTTCTTCTTTTCTTTAGGTTGCTCTTGTTCTGCTTTTACCAGTTTCTCTTTTGTTACTACTTTTTTTTCTTTCTTGAGTTTTGGTTCTTTTGGAGGTTTAGAGGCACCTTGGATTGTGTCCGTTAACCAATGATATGGGGTCGGACCAAGAAATATAACTAAAACAATCGGGATTACTGTGATCAACCCTCCAAATCCAAGCAAAAGTATATCAATTGATAGAGATAGGATTAACAGCTTAGGTAATCTAAGATTTCCCAAAACCCAGACATCATTGACTAAATAATACCATTGTTCTTCTTTGTACTTTTCTGAGTAGGGCTTCAGGAAGTATAGTGATAATCCGAAGGCGAGACCCCAGAAAATGAAACTCCAAAGAGAATTTCTCGTGAAGATTCGGATAAATCCAATAATTAAAAACGTAAAAGCAAATATGCTTGTAAAAAACCAAGAATATGTGCCAATCCATTTTATTGATGGTTTGATTTTTTTCCACAGATTAAGTCGTTTCTCACTAATGTAGGAGATATCGGTTTTAGATTTACCGCTATTATATCCACATTTTTTGCAATTTTCTGCATTAATAATGGGTTCTCCGCATTCGGGGCAGAATTGAATTGTTTGACTCATGTTTACTCATTTTAATTTGTATTTTATTTGTAAATAGAATATTTAATTTTAATGTCACATGTGTCTTTTTATCTTAAAGAAGTAAGTATTTGATAAAAACCCATAAATTAGAATTAAAAAAAAAAAATCTCTCCATTATCTGATAGAGGGATTAATTATTTTTTTTAGTTACGGACCATTGCGTTGGAACCGGTCCGATAAATGTAATAGCGATTACGGGAAGCAAAATAATCCATCCTCCCCACCAATTTAACAAAGGTACTAAAATTAAACCGATTACCAACATTTTTGGAATCCGAAAGCTACCAATAATCCACACATTATTTACGATGTAGTACCAATCACGAGCTTTAACTCTTTCTGCGAATTTTTTTCCATATTGAACACTCAAAAATAATGCAAAACCCGAAAATAACAAGTCTATCAGAAAATTTGCCGAAAAACTCGCAATTACTCCAATAAATGATAGTATAAGGAATAACAATGAGATTGCTGCTGAAAAGATCCATCCATATGTTCCCAAAATAACTACAACTTTTTCAATTGGATTCCACAGATGTCTATGCGGATTTATATGGGTTTGGTTTGTGATTGATTCGTTCTCTTTCTTTTCAGCTGGAGACGAAAGATTTTCTTGCGTTTCTACTTGTAGATTGATATTATGACCGCAATTTTCGCAGACATCATTAATACCAAGTGGTCTTCCACATTCTGGACAAAATTGACTTCTATTTGACATATATTTCCCCAAATCTAATACTTAGATTTAACTTAATCCGTAAAAGGAAATTTCCTATAAAAATATTCATGTTTTTTAATCCCACGATATCCACCATTTAGAGATAAACCCAAATTTTCTAATAAAATCAAAATCTATTTTGTTTATGGAAAAATGGATAGCTGTTTATTGCTCTTCCAGTGATGCCCTATCACAATTTTACTATTCTCTCTCGCAAGATATTGGTATTAAAATGGTTGAAAATGATTATAATCTTGTATATGGCGGTGGAAAAGTCGGTATGATGGCGAAAGTGGCTCAAACTGTGAAAAATCATGGGGGAAAGGTTATTGGAGTAATTCCAAAATCTATTCATGAAAATGTTCCTGCTTTTGATGAATTAGACCAGTTATTTGTAACTGATGATATGCATTCTCGTAAAGCGAAGATGGAAAGTTTAGCTGATGCTTTTCTAATTCTTCCTGGGGGTTTTGGAACATTAGAAGAGCTTTTAGAAGTGATTACCTTGAAACAATTAAATTATCATTCCAAACCAATCATTATTTTTAATTTAGATAATTTCTACGGACCAATGCTTGCTCAATTTCAATCTATTATGGAAAAAAACTTTGCAAAACCGAGTTATCGTGAGCTATTTCATATTGTTAGCTCTGTTTCGGAGATTTTTACCTATCTTGAAGATTATTCACCTCCAAAACAAGTTTCTAAATGGTTTGACACCAAAAATGGATTTTTTACATCTTAATTTTTTCAAATGGTTCCTTTTTTCTTCCTTATCATATTAAATGCGATGAAATGGATGGGATAGAAATCCCTCTCCAAGAAACTTTATAAATTGCCAACAAAAAGCTAGATCATAATGACCGATCAAAATAAATCAACCGACTTGGATGTTTTTTTCCATTCAAGATCTGTTGCTGTTTTTGGAGCATCAACCAATCCAAATAAAAGCGGCTATAAACTTGTTCAAAATTTAATTGATCATAACTACAAGGGAAAAATCTACCCAATCAACCCTAAAGGGGGAGAAATTCTTGGACGTAAATTATATACTTCTTTAACGGAAGTAGAAGGTTCTGTAGAATTGGCGATATTGTATATTCCCAGTTCGAAGGCAATTCAAGTGCTAAAAGATTGCATTCAAAAAGGGGTAAAAGGAGCAATCATTGAGGCTGCTGGATTCGGTGAAGTTGGAGAAGAAGGGAAAAAACTCAAAGAACAAATCATAGCTCTGACTGAAAATTTTACAAAGATTCGTGTTTTAGGGCCGAACTGTACTGGTATCACATTCGTTGAAAAAGATGGTGAAGGCTTCTTTTCTTCTTTTATACCCATGGGTAAAACAAAAGCTGGTTCATTGGCAATTGTGTCTCAATCAGGGTTCATTAATGGTGCATATTATCCCGATTTTACAAGCCGAAATCCAAACTTGGGTGTTCGCTATGTCATAACTATTGGCAATAAGATGGATTTGGATGAAAATGATATTTTAGAGTATTTAATTCATGATAAAGATCTCTCCACGATCGGTATGTATATTGAATCCTTCCGAGATGTAAGGCGTTTTATTAAACTTTGTAATGAAGCGTATAAAAACTATGGAAAAAGAATTGTTCTGTTACGAAGTGGATTATCATCCATTGGATCAAATGCAACAACTTCTCATACCGGGGCTTTAGCGGAAAAGTCCGAGTTGATAAAAGCGGTTATTGCGCAAAGCCACTGTATCCAAGCGGATGATTTTTGGGATTTGTTTAATATCACACGTACATTATCATTCATGAAGGATACCAATATCAAACCAATCTATGATGCATCTGCATGTGTTGTGACTATTTCTGGGGCAGCGGGAGCAATTATGGCAGATTGGAGCGAAAAATATGGAGTAAAAATTCCACTTTTAGATGATGAAACCTACTCAAACCTCGCCAAATTATATCCTCCTTGGATGGCCCCTAATAAGTATGCTCTTATTGATTATTGGCCTGCCGTTGAAAATGCTAAAGGAGATTATCAACGAATCTTATTAGATTGCATTGATATTGGTTTATCAAGTCCTCGCATAAATGCTGCGTTTGTTGCAGCATATCATAATGCAACTGCATGGAAAGTCGATTGGAATCTTTTGAAAGAAATCATGGCTCGACACCAAAAACCTATATTCATTTGGTTATTTGGTGAATATCATGAATTAATTGAAGCAGAAAAGATTTTTCAAGAAATTAAAATCCCGATTTACCATTCTGAACGTGAAATTGTTCAAACCTTCAAAAAAATCGTTCAACTTAAATAAATCTCTCTCTTCTTCTTTTTCCTCTCTTTTTTAGACATCCTATCAATTTACCTCTAACGGAAGGCTAACAAAAATAATTGAAATACCTCTTTTGTGTTATATTTGAAATGTTTTTTTCATTAAAAGAAAACAAATTTTAAGCGAGGATTCTATATGTAATCGCTTCATTAAGTCTATATAATAAGTGATCTATCATGAAAAAAAACATGGGAAAAACTGACAGACTAATTCGATTAGTTCTTGGTTTGATTTTGCTTGTAGTTGCAGTGATTATAGGTATTAGTAATCTAAATTGGTTACCTATCGTACTGGGAATCTTTGGATTAATTATGTTAGTAACATCTGCAATTGGGTTTTGTCCTTTATATTGTCCGCTCAAAATCTCAACAAAAAGTGAATAATATCTTAATATGAAAGGATTTTTTTTTATTCAATCTCGTTTAGGTAAAAACGTTCATAGTATTTCGATTTATTATTATCGCTAAAAACCCTGTCCCATCTAATGAAATAGGAAAAAAAAAAGACTTCTTTTTACTTTGTGTTAACGACCCGTCTACCAAGTTAATACTATTATTTTTTGTTTCGCTTCATTCTTCTTTGCGCCAAACTTTTTCGAGCAAGTTTTTGTTTTTCTGCTGAAGTTAAATGTTCCTCAACTGGAATTTGTTCTTTTTCCTTAGTCCCGATAGTTTTATTTTCGTTTTCCTGTTCTTCAGTATCCTTCACAGTAGTCAAGATCGGCCCAAATAACCCCATTTTTTTTGTGACTACTTTCTTTTTCTCACTGATTTTTGCTTCTGGTTTCTTTTTTTCGTTGATTTTTGCTTCTGGGCTCTTTTTAGCATCTTCAACTTCTTTGGATTCTTTGACGTCTTCGCCAATTTCTTCCGATTTTTTTATATCTGGAATTTTCTCAACATTTTTTTCGGTTTTTTCAATTGGAGGTTCCTTTTCTAAAATAGATTCTGTTTCATCTGAAGCAATTTTTTCTGGGATTCCTTCTGTTCCTTTATATTTTTCTTGTAAAATTTCTGCAAGTTTATCCTCTAACATCAAAAGAAGTCCATCTTCCTTCATATCGTAGGAGCAAATTATGGCACAGTATGCTTCTTCCGTATCGTTTTGAATTATACTTGCAACTGGATAATCCAAATTATTAAAAGAATATAACACGTTTTGAGTAATCCACTTTTTCAGTGATAACCCTGCATCTTGACGCTTTAGAAGGTATAATAATTTTTCCCGAGGTAACTCATATTCCTTCCTATTTTGTGTAAAAAAATTAACCATCTTCTTGAACATTTTGTCTTCAAAATTTGGTAGGTTTTTTTTTTGGACACATGTATTAAAAAATTTGTTTACATCTTTGATTTTTAACTTGTTCTTC
Organism: Candidatus Lokiarchaeum ossiferum; assembly: GCA_025839675.1. Lineage (GTDB taxonomy): Archaea > Asgardarchaeota > Lokiarchaeia > Sigyniarchaeales > Promethearchaeaceae > Lokiarchaeum > Lokiarchaeum ossiferum. The sequence goes on along the minus strand of CP104013.1, from coordinate 700,167 downwards.
ACACTTTCTTGTGTTTTAGGATGTAAAATAAAAGTTATTTCCGCTGTATTATCTTTCTCTCCACTAATGTGAGAATATACTGGAAAAACTTCTGTTTTTGTGTATTTGTTCTCCAGTGTTTCAATTAATTGACTTAAATTTTCTTGTAACCTCAAAAATACCATCTTTTATCCCTCAGATAATTTTGTTTATACAGTTTTGAATGTAGTTTCAATTTAAAAGGTTTGTATCTACAGTTTCATATTAAATCCGAATTGAATCATTTTGAACCAATAAAGAAGATATTTATTCGTTTAACATCACATAATGAGTATTAGGATATAAAATTCTGATTATAGTCCTACTTACCTTGATATAATCATTTTGATAAAAATATTAACTTTTTTTTATTATTATTTCCAATATAATTGGATAAGTACATTTAATCAATATATAAGATAGAAGTGAATTAATATGAATTCCGAAGACACAAAAGATATAAATCAAAATAAAGTATATCCATGTTCAGGATGCTCGATGCGTTCACATCTTCCGATATGTAAAGAGAAATGTATTTTTTCTTTAACGAATTCTGTTCAAATTTAAACATAATTGTCTTGAATCTTCCTATTTCGATGAAACACCTTCTAATTTCTTAATTCTGGATTATTTTTTGATTATCTGAGAGCTAATTTTTTAAATAGGTCTCAAATTCTACTAAAGAAGTAAAAGGCTAACAAAAAATGAATAGAAAAATAGAAATCAAAAAAATTAATCAAAAAAATTAATTCACTATCTCAATATTTTTTGTTTCTAAATCAGCATCCTTTGATTCTTTTACTTTTTTCTTTAAACTTGGTTGAATGAACCCAAAGAAGTAAAATCCGGCTCCAATAACCAAAATACACCAGATTATTGCGTTATATAATATTGAATTGATTGCAGCGGCGGATCTCACTAACATTCCAACAAAGAAAAGCATTGATGAAATTGATCCATAAACAATTGAACGATATTGACCTCTCATTTCGGTCAAATTTTTTAGATCTTTACCGAAAATGCGGATAATGGAAGAATATACTCCTATACTGTAGATTGTCAACAAGAGGAATGATATGTATTTGATCTGAAATCCTTTTGAAGTCGGATCCATCCAATTATTAATAGGTAAGCTTGAAAAGACCAGAAATGCTAGCCCAATTATTCCTACTGTGAGAACTTTTTTCTTGTTTATGGAAGCAAGTTTTGAACAGAATAAATATAAACAAAACCCTCCACAAATCATGCATATATTCATTACAAACATACTTGCCATGAAACTTGGACTTTTATCATCCATTTCCAAAGAAGTAACTATCCCTACATACGTGACTGCAAGAGTAATTACGTAAGTAAGGTTTGATAACGCAAAATACAGCGCCATAATTTTTCTGCGTTGTATATATTTTGCTAAGGGAATGATTGTATAAAATAAAAAAATAATGGATAAAACTAAGGTAAAATATTCCATAAAGCTATAGTACACTGGATCAAAAGCCATGCTATTAATTTGTGTATGATGAATATAAATTATGCCACGGAACAACTAAAATATTGTCGTTTAATGAGCCATTTTGTAGAAAAAAAAGTGATTTTTGTCATACATTTTTCTTTTCCAGTTAAGCTAAAATTCATTCTTCTTTAATGTTGAAGTACTTGAGAAATGAATATTTGGTTAAAAAAAATGAACAATATTCAGAGAGGTTTAAAAAACCTAACTGAAATTTGAATTTTTTCCTTGGCAAATACTGGACTCCTTTTACTTTATATTGTGTTAAAAAAAGACATAAATAATACACACTGAATTACACATGTTTAAATATTATACACACCCTAATTATATCATAAACTAAAATTTATTGAATTGTCAGAAGTTATTACTTCAAATCTCTTCTATTTCGTAAATCAATTACTCTATTGTCAAAACAGTGGATTTTGGGAAAAAATGATATGGTAGAATTAAATATGTTTACAAAAATGAAACAAACTTTTCAAGAATTTCCGGAAACATTTTGGGTTATCACATTCTCCAGTTTTATTGATCAAATTGGAGGTTTTATGATGATGCCATTTATCGCCATTTATATGACTCAAGCATTTGGAATTAGTATGGTGGAAGTTGGTCTTGTTTTTATCATTGTTGGAGTTGGGAATATGCTTGGAGGGATGATTGGAGGGGCTTTAACTGATAAAATTGGAAGGAAGATTTGTGCACTATTTGGATTGCTAATTAGCGGACTCTTTTCAATAGGATTCATTTTTATCCATACGGTGACAGCACTCTACATTCTTGTCGGTATGATGGGTCTTTTAGGGGCAATCGGTGGACCTGCTAGGCAGGCAATGCTTGCAGATATTCTTCCTAAAGAACAAAGGGCTGAGGGTTTTGCAATATTACGTGTCATTGTTAATCTTTCTGCCACGATTGGTCCTGCTTTAGGTGGATTGCTCGCGGCAACGAACTTTAAATTCATATTTTTAGCAGATGCAATCACATCATTCATAACCGCAGTAATCTTTGTGTTTAAAGTTCCTGAAACTAAAAGGAATTCGGATGAACAGAATGTTGAGACCTCTGAAAATCAATCTTCAGTCCCTCCAGAAAAAAAATCGGATAGGGGTTATAAAGAAGTATTCATGGACTGGCGGTTTATGATTTTTGTTTTTATTTCTGCTATTATGAGCTTAGTCTATATGCAAATGATTTCTACTCTCCCCGTATTTCTTACTGCAGAATTGGGATTTAACCTCAATATATATGGGTTGCTGATTTCCATGAATGCTTTTATGGTTGTTGTGATGCAATTTTGGTTAACTCACAAAATCAAAGGATTTCAAGCGCTAATTATGATGGCTGCGGGTAATATTTTATATGGAATTGGTTTCGGGATGTATGGCTTTATTGGGACCATTCCTCTTGCTTTCTTGGCAATGGTAATTATAACAATTGGTGAGATGGTTGTTGCCCCCTATTCTCAATCAATTGCTGCAAATCTCGCGCCTGAAGATAAACGTGGGAGGTATATGGCAGTTCATGGCTGGTCGAGTATCTTCCCTATGTTGTTTGGGATAGTAGGTTCTGGTGCAATTATGGATAATATGGATAGTAAGATTTTATGGTATCTATCGGGTATTTTATCCATTATTGCAGCAATAGGATATCTCTTCCTTTATATTACCTCCAAAAAATATTTCAGTCAGTCAAATCAAGAACAAACTTCTACAGAAGAAAATAGTAGAGAAATACCTATCGAATCACCTATCAATACTGATGTTTTGGCTAATTGATGGTTCTATTAGTTTTTTTTTTCTTTTTCAAATAAAATAATATGAAGGATAATAATATGTTTACAAAAATGAAACAAACATACCACGAGTTCCCTGAAACCTTCTGGGTGATTACATTCTCCAGTTTTATTGACAATATTGGAAGTTTTATGATTGGACCTTTCATTTACATCTATATGAGTCAAGTTTTTGGGTTATCTATGATGGAAGTTGGATTAATTTATATAATTGTCGGAATCGGGAACATGATTGGAGGGATGATTGGTGGATCTCTTACCGATAAATTGGGACGAAAAAAATGTGCACTATTTGGCTTGTTGGTCAGTGGCGGTTTTAGTTTAACTTTTGTATTTGTATCTAATGTTAATACGATCTACATTCTCGTTGGAATAATGGGGCTGCTAGGTTCAATAGGTGGGCCTGCTCGACAAGCTATGCTTGCAGATGTCTTGACTGTTGAAAAACGACCTGAAGGATTTAGTATTTTGCGAATTGTGGCAAATTTATCAGCTACAATTGGGCCTGCATTAGGGGGATTGCTCTCATCTTTTGATTTTAAATGGCTCTTTATTGGCGATGCTATCTCGAGTTTCATTACTGCAATCATCTTCGTAATCAAAGTTCCTGAAACCCATCCTGCAAAGATGGAAGTAAATGAAGTTATGCCAGAAGTAACCACAAACGAAATGATTACAGAAAAGAAAAAAACTGGTTATGGAATAGTTTTCAAAAATTGGAGATTTTTGATCTTTGTTTGTGTTTCAGCTTTAATGGGTCTAACTTACATGCAAATGAATTCTACCCTTTCTGTTTTTCTTATTGAAGATTTATCATTTACAAATCAGCAATATGGTCTGCTCATTTCAATGAATGCTCTTATGGTAGTTATGATCCAATTTTGGTTAACTAAGAGAATAAAAATGTTTCCCGCTCTTATAATGATGGCAGTAGGAAATATACTCTATGGAATTGGATTTGGTATGTATGGTTTTATTGGAACCATCCCCTTAGCTTTTGGTGCTATGGTGATAATAACCATTGGAGAAATGGTTGTTGCGCCTTTCAATCAAACAATGGTTGCCAATTTTGCACCTGAAGATCAACGAGGGAGATATAATGCTGTTTATATGTTTGTAGGGATGATTCCATTGTTATTAGGGCCAATTGGTGCAGGGGCAATTATGGATAATCTGGATCGTAAGATATTGTGGTATATTGCCGGACTACTGACATTTATTGCTGCCTTTGGTTACGTTGTTTTGCACTTCGTCACGAAAGATCATTTTAAGCAAATGAAAAATGATCAAAAATCACTTGATGACTTGAATAGTGAATCTTTAACCGAAACTGATGTTTTAGCTTAAAATTTTTTTTTTTCCCTTCACATTTAAAGAGAAATATGATTGCATGGTTGCAAGTTCTTAAGTTGAAGTTAACCACAGGAAAATTACCCATACAAAAAAAACTTAAACTAAATTTAATGCTCAATATAGTTAGGAGATAATATGTTTATGACTTCAAAATTAAAAGAAACCTACCAACGGTTTCCCCAATCTTTTTGGATTATAACTCTGGCCAGTTTTATAGATAGTATTGGGACTTTCATGATATTGCCTTTCATTTACATTTTCATGAGTTGGAATTTTGGCTTATCGATGGTAGAAGTCGGTTTTGTTTATATTATTTTGGGAATTGGAAACATTCTTGGGGGCATTGTCGGTGGATCTCTTAGTGATAAAGTTGGACGAAAGAAATGTGCCCTTTTCGGATTATTGGTAAGTGGTATGTACAGTTTAACATTTGTTTTCCTTTCTAGTGCTAAACTTGTTTATTTACTGGTGGGAATAATGGGATTTTTGGGGTCAATTGGAAAACCTGCCCGTCAAGCAATGTTTGCAGATATTTTAACGGTAGAAAAACGACCTGAAGGATTTAGTATCTTGCGTATTGTTGCCAATTTAGCTGCCACAATAGGACCTGCATTGGGTGGGTTGTTATCTTCCTACAACTTCAAATGGTTATTTATAGGGGATGCTATAACAAGTTTTATTACGGCAATAATATTTGTGATAAAAATTCCCGAGACTCATCCGATCAAGAAAGAAATTCGTAAAATCTCATCAAAAGTTCCTTCCGTTGCAGATGAAAAAAACCGATCGAAATCTGGACATGGTAGAGTTTTCAAAAATTGGCGTTATCTACTTTTCATCATTGTGTCTGCTTTAGTGAGTTTAACTTACATGCAAGTTACCTCAACTCTTTCTATATTTCTTCTTGAAAATCTTAGTTTTTCAGAACAGCAATTTGGATTATTAATTTCCATGAATGCACTCATTGTAGTGGTGATCCAATTTTGGTTAACGAAAAAAATTAAGATGTTTCCAGCCTTAATTATGATGGCGGTCGGTAGTGCTTTATATGGGATTGGCTTTGGGATGTACGGCTTTATAACAACTATCCCACTTGCTTTTATCGCCATGATTGTTATTACCGTGGGGGAGATGATTGCTGAACCTTTCAATCAAACTGTTACTGCAAATTTTGCCCCAGAAAATGAACGGGGAAGATATAATGCCGTATATATGGTTCTAGAGATGGTTGTTATGCTAATTGGGCCAATAGGTGCGGGTTATATTATGGATTCTCTGGATCGAAGAATTTTGTGGTATCTTGGAGCAAGCTTGACTTTTATTGCTGCCTTTGGCTACATTATTCTTTATTTTGTGACGAAAGATTACTTTGTACAAATGAAGAATGATCAAAAATCAAATGATGACTTGAATTGTGAATCTATAGCCGAAACTGATGTTTTAGCTTAAATGTTGATTTTTCATATTTTTTTTTTCTGAATATTTTATCAGACCTCTATAGATTATTTTGATACTGGTAACAACCATTATCTATGAGTGCTATCCGAAATAAAGATCATTCCCATAATGAGTCTATATTCTGTAATCAAAAGGGCTGGGATGGCGACTTAATAAGAAAAAATGATTTGATGGTAAAATGAATGATAATAAAAATGAAATAACATCATCAAGTAATTCCCGATACGTCTTGGATATTCCAAATACTAAGAGATCGCGCATCTATTACGGGATATTTTAGAAATTGGATGTCATATATAGTATATCTAAACTAAAAACTAAAATAGCTTGATGATGTGTCTCTGAAGGAAATAAAGATTTAAATAGGATGATTAACAATGGTTACATGTTATACATGCAAACATGTAATCACACTTACATGAAATCAAATAAAATGGTGAAACAAAATGTCAGATGAAAACTCAAATGAAAATTTTCGAGAACCCTTTGCTACAGATGATTTTTTCAACGAAGAAAACTTGAAATCTATCTCTATACGAGGGGTTAATGCGGATGTCTATGAGCAATTTGTAAATAAGACAAAAAAATTAGATATGAATGTTGGAATTGCAATCACTAAATTAATGCAAGATGTAGTTTACTCATTTGATGAAGATTTTCCAGAAATTTCCGCTGGAACCTTGAGATCTGTGAATAAAATGCCTCTTTCCATAGTTGGTCATGTGGATCTAACTATTTCAAAAGAAGATCTTGAAGAACCCGAAAACCAAATCAGTTTTGTCGGTATTCAAAATCTTACTTTTACTCCCAATGTCGATAAAGAAACCTTTCAAAAATGTATCAACAAAATAGTAGGTTGTCATGGTGTAAGAATTCCAAATATTCTCCCTAAATTAGTTTTACTTTCCACACTTGTAGATTGTAAAAACATAGAATTCTATGATGTAGACTAACAAAACGATTAATCTCAGAAAAATTTGGATATTATCCAAAATAAAGAAAAAACCCGCATGGGTTAGATCACTCTAAGAAGTAATAGAAACAAATAAAACGCTGAGTCATCCTATTATTTGTTTTGCTTTTTTCGAATAATTATATAAAATTATATGAAGGATAAAAATATGTTTGCTAATATAAAAAAAACCTACAACGAGTTTCCCGAATCCTTTTGGGTAATTACCTTCGCCACTTTTATTGATCAAATTGGTAGTTATATGCTTGGACCTTTCATTTACATCTATATGAGTCAAGTTTTTGGACTTTCTATGGTAGGTGTAGGAATAGTTTTCATCATCTCGGCAATTGGGAGTTTAATTGGTGGGATGATTGGAGGTTCTCTTGCCGATAAAATAGGAAGAAAAAAATGTGCGCTTTTTGGCCTAATGGCCAGTGGTATATTTAGTTTAACTTTTGTATTTATTTCAAATGTTAATATGATCTATATTCTAATTGGAATTATGGGTTTATTGGGTACAATTGGTGGTCCTGCTCGGCAGGCAATGTTAGCGGATGTGCTGACTGTAGAAAAGAGACCTGAAGGGTTTAGCATTTTACGCGTAATTTTCAACTTATCTGCGGCTATTGGCCCCGCTTTGGGAGGATTATTATCATCCTTTGATTTCAAATGGTTATTTATCGGTGATGCTGTTTCTAGTTTCATAACAGCGATAATTTTTGTACTTAAAGTCCCCGAAACCCGTCCTCCAAAGATAGAAACAAATGACATTTTACCAGATGTCGCATCAACTTTAGTGAAAGCTGAAAAAACGAAATCTGGTTATGGAGAGATTTTTAAAAATTGGCGATTTATGATTTTTGTTTTTGTTTCAGCTTTAATGGGTTTAGCATATATGCAAATGAATTCCACTCTTTCCGTGTTCCTAATCGAAGATTTATCCTTCACTAATCAGCAATATGGATTACTAATGTCAATGAATGCTCTCATGGTAGTTTTATTGCAATTTTGGCTGACCAAGCGAATTAAGATGTTTCCTGCACTGATTATGATTGCTGTCGGAAATATTCTCTATGGGATCGGATTTGGTATGTATGGTTTCATTGGCACTATCCAGTTAGCATTTGGAGCAATGATAATTATTACAACTGGCGAAATGGTTCAAGCGCCCTTCAATCAAACTATGGTTGCTAATTTTGCACCCGAAGACAAGCGGGGGAGATACAGTGCCGTTTTTATGTCTGCGAGGTTGGTTCCGATGTTACTAGGGCCAATTGGTGCTGGGGTAATTATGGATAATCTAGATCGTAAGATCTTATGGTATATTGTCGGTCTTTTGACATTTATTGCTGCATTAGGTTATGTAGTTTTACACTTCGTCACGAAAGATTATTTTACACAAATGAAAAATGATCAAAAATCACTTGATGACTTGAATAATGAATCATTGGCCGAAACTGATATTTTAGTATAAATCAATTCTATTTTCAAATATAGTCTAGGATTAAATTAAAATCATTTTTTTTCTGAATTTCTCCACAAAAGATTTATTTGTCTATAATCGAAAACTCTCTCATAAAATGTGATAATATATTCAACGCTATCACATTTTAATTAATGTAAACATAAAAAGAGGTTCATGTGAATAATTATGTATAATCTATTACATAAAAGGAAGGATGTTGTGATAATAATTTGCTTATTATTTTCTTCCGTTATAGCTGCCAACAATTCGTTTTCTTCAATTGAAGAGACCATCATTATGAATGAAGAAAATTTCGATAACATTCCAAGAAGTCTAGCTACTTTTTCTAATACATCGATCATTATTAATGCACTTGCAACAGATAATGATTCCCATACTGGAAATTGGACTTGGGCAGCGTCCCAACCATGGTGTTCTGGATTAGGCACGGAAAGTAATCCCTATTTAATCGAAGATGTACAATTCAATATTCCCGCTGGGGAAACGGGGTTGTATATTATGGATTCTAATGAAATTTACTTCACTATTAAGAATTGTGCATTCAATCATTCGTCTTTATCTTCATCTGTTGGTCCAGCGATACGTTTCGATCGAACAACAAATGGGACTATTGTTGATTGCAATATTTCAACAAATTCTTATGGGATATATCTTCACTCTGGTTGCAGTTGGAATAATTTTACTAATAATAAAATTTATAATTGTTATACTGCAGGAATACGATTGGGATGGTCTTGCAGTTATAATGAAATAGTAAGAAATAACATTGATACGATTACTAATGGCGATGGAATTTATTTCATGAGAAATTCGGATTTTAATAATCTATTTCAAAACAATTGTTCAAATAGCGAAACAGGGATCGATATCGAATATAATTGTAATTCTAATTATCTAGATCAGAACTACTGTTTTGAAAATTCTGCCGGGATTGAAGTCGAATCGGGAGATTACAATGTGATTTATAACAATACAATTACAAAAAATAATGGTCCAAGTGCAATAAGCTATGGAATAACTCTTAATAAAATAAGCATCGAAGATGGGTCAAATTTCAATAACATTTCTTCCAATAATATCTCGGATAATTACCAAGGAGGAATTTGTGTGTCTTTTGGCCAAAAAAATATTATCCATAATAATACACTTTTCCATAATGATTATATGTCTAGTACATATCTAAAGGGCATTCTTTTAATATCCAGCACGAAAAACCAGATTTTTAATAATACGGGTGTTGAAAGTGGAGTGTATTTAAGTATGGCAAACAATAATTCAATTTATTCCAATGTCTTCAAATCGGCATATCGAGCAATTGACGTACGAGATTCTAGTTATATAGATGTTGTTGATAATATAATAGAAGATTCGAGATATGGAATTTATATCAGTAATGGAAGGGAAAATAATTTAACTGGTAATTCTATGTTAGATATAATTCAATATGGTTTTTATTTTAATGAACAAGATAATTCGACTATAAAATTGAATTCCATTGATGGGTGTAGGGTTGGAATTTCATCAGATGGATCTGAAAGTGCTCCCGGAGAAAACAATTCAATCATTGAAAACCAAATCTCGAGAAGTGAATATTGTGACATGTATCTTCAACATTCTGATTTCTGGAAATTAAAAAATAATGATATGGGTGGTTCAGGTCTTATGATTCAAGATTGCTTTAACAACGATATTGACCAATCAAATATGGTTAATAGTTCCCCTATTTTGGTTTTAGAAGAGCAAAATAATCTTGTTCTGGATGGAGGAAATATGCCCATTTATTCCCAATTATTCATTGTGGATTCTGTGAACACAACAATTCAGAATTTTAATCATTCTGGTCTAGCTATGGGATTATCGATAGTTGGAGGCAATAATCTCCTTATTCAAAATAATAATCTATCCAATAATGAGTATTATGGCTTATATTTGAACAATATTAATAATAGTATTGTTAGTGAGAATGTTTTCAACAACAATTATTTGGGAATTAGTATAGATGCCCGTATGAAAAACACTTGGGATGAATTTAATCCTGATTTATCGTTGCTCCAGCATAATCTCACATTTATTGAGAATGATGCAAACGATAATAGTGCTTATGGCCTTGAATGTGAACTTTCCGCTTACAATCTCTTTGAAGAAAATTCTTTTAATAATAATGATGAATTTGGAATGAATTTCTTATATACTTATAATTCAGTCATTAATTATACTGCAATTTGTAATAACGGTAATGGAGGTCTTAATTTAGATTATTCTCACGAAAATCAAATCTCTCTTAACCAGATCGTAAATAATTCTGGGATTGGGATCAATCTTGATTATAGTAATCAGACTTTAATAAAACAGTGTCTCGTAGAATCAAATGAAGATGGAATTTATATTTATGACTCCTTAAATTCTATTATTGAAGATAATATTCTCTTTTTAAACGAATACAGCGGGGTTTCGTTAGAGTATTCCAATCAATCAACTATTAATAATAATATCATTTCAAATTCTAGCAGTACTGGTATTTGGTTGTTTGACGAATCTGGAGAAAATATCATTTTCAACAATTGGTTTTATAATAATTCTCTTCATGCTCAAGATGACTGTATTGGAAATCAGTGGTATTTTAGTTCCAAAGGAAACTATTGGGATAGTTACACCGGAACAGATGATGATCATGATGGAATTGGAGATCAACCTCATCCAATCGCTGGAGACGCAAACACAATGGATATTTATCCTATTCATGATGTGGATGCACCTGTTATTTTCACCGTTGACTCTATTTTAATTTCAGGGAAGAATAATTATGAAATTTCGTGGGATGTGACTGATTTCAATCCAGATGATTATTCCATTCTTTTAGATGGGGAAATTCTAATTTCTGATCAACAATGGCAGAATGGGGCGATTAAATACACCATTCCTGCAAATACATTAGAAGATGGGTCATATAATTATTCTTTACAAGTTGAAGATAAATATGGTAACCAAAAAACAGCCGAGACTACAGTGCATGTTGATGGTACATCTCCCATAATATCATCTATTTCCACTTACAATATTACTGGAAAAATAAATTTAACCTTAAATTGGAGCATTAATGATACCCATCCTTTATATTTTGTAGTTTCTCAAAATCAATCCCTTCAAACCTCTCCTGTTGCATGGGAAAATGGATCTGTTTCTTACACAATCCCTGCTCTTTCTTTAGATGATGGGAATTACTTATATCAGATTTGGGTCAATGATTCTTTAGGAAATACTCGCGTATTCGATACATTGGTTGTGGTTGATGGAACCGCTCCGACTATTAATTCGAATCAAGATTTAATCCTAAGCTCTAATACATCAAGCATTCTTTTAAACTGGACTGTAGATGATTTACATCCTGGGGTGTATTCTATTTCGGTCAATGGTACTGTTGTGATTACTTCTGCCGCTTGGATCAATGGGTTAATATACTATAATTACTCTCTCGCTGATCTTCCTGCAGGGAATTATACTATCCAGATTACAGTTTATGATTCCTTTGGTAATAGTGTGGTAAATTCGATCCAGATCTCAATTCCCGCTGGGGTTGATGAAAATGATCCAATTAATCCTTGGGTTCTAGTGATTGTTGGTATAGCGATTGGCGGAGGTGTAGTTGGGTTAATTGTTGTTATAAAACGAGCTAAGGAAGATAATGATTGATTTTCTTCTTTCCAGATTTTTTATTTCTTTTTTTTACAATTTTTTAAACCAATATTATTCTTAGGTTGTTAGATTTTCCAATCACATTTCCTTTGTTCAAAATGTTGAAATACTAAGTGAAATCTTGATAGTTCTGATACTATAATTAAGAAAAAAAGGTGATAAATTCAAGAATTCATATGAAATTCTTGTTTTCGAATCGCAAGTCTGTCTGTTTTGCCGATTCCTGTTTTTGGCAAGATTTCCCGAAATTCAATGATTTTTGGTATTTTGTAATGTGCCACACTCTCTCGTAGATAATTAATAATCTTTTCTTTCGAAATAGATACATTCTCACGTAGGACTGCTATCAATTTGACTGTTTCACCTCGATATTCGTCTGGTGCACCTGTAATTACTGCTTCTTTAATTTCGGGGAATTTTTGAAGCACTATTGATTCAATTTCGCTTGGAAACACTTTGAACCCTGAAGCAATAATCATATCCTTTTTCCTATTCACTAAATGAATATATCCATCTATATCAAAGTAACCCATATCTCCAGTGAACAGATATCCATTTTGAAGCATGTTTTTTGTTTCATCTGGATTATTCCAGTATCCTTTCATAATTTGAGGTCCTTTGATTGCAATTTCTCCAATTTCTCCACCGGGCATTTCGTTCTGTCTGGACTCATCAAAAATTTTGATTAATGTATCTGGAAATGGAATTCCGATTGTTCCAAATCTATGATTATTCTTTTCAAAAGGATTGGCAGCAACCATTGGGCTAGTTTCGGTCATTCCATAGGCTTCAATGACCATTGCACCCGTTTTTTTCTCTATTTCTTTTCCTAATTCTTCAGGGAGAGGTGCTGCTCCTGAAAAAATGAGTTCAAGGGAGCTTAAGTTGTATTTATCAAAGTTGGTATGATTAATTATCGCTTGATGAAGGGTTGGAACGCCGTGAAAATAGTTTATTTTATATTTTTCAATTGATTGCAAGATAGATTCAAATTTTCTTGGATCTGGGAACAAATATACCGTGCTATCATAAAACATTGAAACCAACATAACTGCATTTAGTCCTATAATATGGAAAAAGGGAACTGCTCCAACAAATTTCTTGTGGATCCCAATCGGATGAGTAATTCGTGCCCATTCTCTTCCTTGATGCAAATTTGAAACTAAATTTTCATGGGTTAACATTGCTCCCTTGGGAGTACCAGTAGTTCCACCAGTATACCCAATTACTGCGATATCTTTATCTGGTTTAACATTAATAAGAACTTCTTCATCAGAATTGTTCTTAAATAAGGTATACAAATTTTCAAATGGTATATTGATTTTTGGGGTTTTAGGTATTTTCCCTACGATTTTAGCAATCACCCGAACAATTGGCGACAGTAAATCTCCTAAGGATGTCAAAATTACATTCTTCAAAGAATTTGATTCAGAAATAATCGATTCGATATTTGGAAAGAGTATATCTAATCCCACAAGCGCAGAAATTTGGCTATCATTGATAATTTTTTTCAAATCTTCTTTTCCTAACAAGGGTGAGATTGGAACGACAGTTGCCCCAATCTTCAAAATTCCATAGAACACGAATACAAATTGAGGTAGATTTGGCATAAAAATTGCAATTCGGTCCCCAATTCCATATCCTTTGGCTAACATTGCATTGGCAAACCGATTGGCCATTTCATTCACTTTAGAATAGGAATAATCAATACCCAATATACTTAAATATGTCATATCCGCATTTCTAGAAACGGATTCCTTGAAAACCTCATTAAGTCCCATTTTTGGATATTTAAGCTGCTTCCGAACCCCTTTAGGCCAAGATTTATACCAATCATATTCCTCTTTATGAATAATATCGGGATTTGTTGCATTTATCCACTCTACATTTGTTTCATTAACCATTAATATCACTTTTTGAACTATATGAACTATATGAACTTTCGGGCTTATTCTAAATAAAAGTACTTACCATTTTATATTAGTTAACACAAAACTATATTTGTAGATGAAAGATAATCAAGCGCAAAAAACTATAAAAAAAAACAGAGCCGATCAACTGAAAGGTTTTTTTAAATTAATGAGTTTTATCCATAGATATAAATTATTTCTACCATTTCGCTTTATTCCACCTTCATTTTTATATGGATTTGGCCATTTATTTGGACATCTTTTTGTGTATAAACCAAAATTAAGAAAAATAATGAAAGCGGGTCTCGATTGTTTATTTCAGGAAAAAATATCTGAAAAAAGCAAGGAAATGATTTGCTTAGCAAATTCAAAATACATGGTATCGATGGTGTTTGATGCAATGCTATATTCCCCTAATATTTATCCACATACGTTATCACAATTTATAGAATTTGAAAATATTGAATACCTTGACCAAGTTCTATTAAAAGGCAATGGGGCGATAATTCTTGGCACTCACACCGGGATGTATTTTCATTTGATTGCAGGTCTAGTTTACCATCCAAATAAATATAATGTCATGGTAATTAATCGCGCTCGAAATCAAATTATGTATGAAAATATCTTAAGCCGCCCTGGATTGACTAATCTACATCCCCTTGCACACTCAAATTTTAGTGAATTAAAAGTAAAAATGCTTGATCATCTAAAATCAAATGGAGTTATTGTAATACTTCAAGATTATTCCAAGAAACATAATCTTTCGGTTCCGTTAATCGAGGGAAAATACTCGATGCTAATTACTACCCCTCAAAGTGCAATTAGAATTCATAGAATCTCGGGAACTACTATCATTCCTGCATTGATACATCCTCAAGGAATCATCGGAAAATCTTTAATTGAATTTATAAATCCTGCCCCCATCAATAAATTAAGTACTCAATTCTGGGATTCTCCTGGTAAGATATTCCATGGGGAATTAAGTATCGCTCTTAATTCTATCTTTTATCCGTATCTTCTACAACATCTCCATGTGTGGGAAGAATTTAGAAAATTTTCAATAAGAATTCGCGATTCTTATGAATGTACGGAACTAGTGGTTATAGATGATTTTTATAAATCAATTTCTAAAAAAATGAATTCTGTAATCGAAAACAGTTATGAGCATAAACGAAATGATGCCTATCTAACTGAAATTATAGATGAATTTTTTAAAATATCAAATTTTCAACAAATTGCGGATGAAGGAATAAATAACTCATCTAAAATAGTAGATCTTTCTGGATTGGATTCATTCCATAAATTAAATGTGTTAATTGATTATGTTATTTCGCAAATTGGAAGTATTGTTTCTGAAAAAGAAAAATTGCGATGGGATCAATTTTCAGAGAATGTTAAAGGTGGGTATGATATTTGATTTGGAATTACTAATAAAAATTATTGCTAATAGAACTTATTGATACAACATAATCGATGAAATCCATCGATATATGGAAAAGGATTATAAAAAGAGAAATATTTTAATCAAACTCCAATCAAATTAATTTATAGAGATAACCTTACATGAAAGCGATAATATATACAAAATTTGGGGCTCCCGAAGTTCTGGAGATAAAAGAAGTTGAGAAACCTCGTCCTAAAGCACATCAGGTTTTAATTAAAATTCATGCTACCACTGTAACTTCTGGGGATATCCGGATGCGAAGTTTTATAGTTCCTCGGGGAATGGGATTGATGGCCCATATGTATTTGGGTTTCAAAAAACCCAAGCGTCCCATACTTGGAATGGAATTAGCGGGTGAAATTGAAGCTGTTGGAAGTGAAGTGACAAAATTTAAAATCGGAGACCAAGTTTTTGCTTCAACATTTGATGAAAATATGGGTGGGTATTCGGAATATAAGTGCTTTTCAGAAAATGGGATTATTGCAATAAAACCAAGATTATTGTCATTTGAAGAAGCAGCTGCGGTTCCTGGAGGTGGACTCACTGCATTACACAATATAAGAAAGGCAAAGATTCAAAGAGGTCAAAAAGTATTAATTTATGGCGCTTCTGGAAGTACTGGAACATATGCAGTGCAGCTAGCGAAGTATTTTGGTGGGGAAGTTACTGGGGTTTGTAGTACTAAAAATTTAAACCTGGTAAAAACTCTGGGAGCAGATAGAGTCATTGATTATACGAAAGAAGATTTGACCCAACAAGGTCTTCAATATGATGTTATCTTTGATGCAGTGAGCAAACTTCCTCCTAAAATTGGACAAAAACTTCTTAAAAAAACAGGTGTTTATTTGGATATTCATAAAACTTCAGGTAAACTGAAAGTGGAACAATTAAATTTTCTAAAAGATTTGATTATTGAGGGAAAATTAAAACCTGTCATAGATAGAACTTATCCGTTTGAGGATATAATCGAAGCTCATAAATATGTCGAAAAAGGGCACAAAAAGGGAAATGTGGTTGTAAAAATATGTTGAATTTGATAGTAATAAAATGATTAAAAAAAGTTAAGCCTCCGTTTTTGAAGATTTTTTCAACTTAACTATTAAATTTCCTCCATATCCAAATGCTAAGGCAATTCCAAACAATATGATTGGGATCCATAAGAACTCAAAGGAAATCAATTTACTAAAATCTCGACCATATCCCCAGCTACTATAGAGCCATACCATAAATAGCACATAGATGCTGGAAATGATTATTTGAACATATTTTGGCCATCCTAAACCATACATGTAGGCAAGCACGAACATAGCGGCAAATCCTAAGAAGAACATTGGCCACATACTATCTTTTAGGGCAATACCTGCTGCTTGAGCTTGCCAGACGGCTACTAAAGCCCCATGAATTGCCACCAAAGATTCCAAAATTACCGTCCAATACTTATTTGTGTGAATTTTTGTGTACATTAATGACCCTTGAAGCAATAATAAGAACATATAGAAGAATCCCCAAATATGAGCCAAAGTTCCAGTGGCAGGATGGAACCAAAAGGTGTAAATTAATGCCCAAGAGATGTAATATCCATGATATTTACGGAAGAATTTTATAACTTCCTTTTTAAAATTTAATTTTTTACCCAATATGAATCCTCTTCGAGGGGTTTCCATCACTATAATAATAGAAAGCATCAAAATCACACTTCCTTGGGAGGTCCATACTGGCATGTCTTGCGCTGTTTTATCATAAAATAATTGTGTGTGAATAATATGTAATAGAATGAAGAATAGATTTCCAAATAATGAAAAGTAGTTTAATTTCTTCAGTTCGGATGTTGTTTTATATTTATTCTTCTGAGCAAGAAAGATGGTTGCCCAAATGAAAATTTGGTGAATAGCATACAATAACCAAGCCGATAACAGTATCCATGAATTTCGTTCTGGTAATTTCCAAAAATACCACGCTGCACCTTGATCTGGGAGTAATATGTCCTCAAAACGAGCAAGATTTGGCGTTAATAACCAAATTGCCAAAATAAGCAATAAACTAACAACAATTCCCACAATTAACGCAATTGTTGCAGAATTGATTTTTTTTGAAAAAGATGATGGTTTGATTACATCTTCTTCTGTCTCATGTGATTCTACTGATGACATACTGTAACTATGATAAAATGGTATATAATGCTTCATAGTTATATTTCATATCCTATTTACAGAATTCATTTCAAATTATAATTATACAAAAAAAAATTGTTAAGATGATTAGGATAACGTTTTTTAAACTACATTCTTATAATTGAAGAACTATACTAAGATCGGGGTCAATATTGTTGCCGGAAATGTATAAACATATGGTGAAATTGTATCTTTTAGTCTAATACTGAATTCAATATTATCCGCTTCAGGATCACTAAGCTCATAATCTCCAGCAAAAATGTTATAGTACCATATATCATTGAGTGTCGGGAGATTTGCTTTGGTAAAATTTAACATGAGTGTATTAGGAGTAAAAATCCAGTCCATGGAATTATTATTAAAAACCCATAGAGTATGAAGACGGAATTCAATATTATCATAAGTAAACCTATTTTTCAAATCTTCAATAGATTCTGATTTAATAGTGATCTCTAGTTTGGATATAAGATATTCTGTTTTATTTTCTTCTGGAGTTTCTATTTCTAAAATTCCAGACATAGAAAGATCACTTTCCAAAAATTCAAAACTTTCATCATACTTGTTATTTTGGTTAAACAATATCCCGATAAAACATCCAATACCAACGATTAATAATATGCATGAGCAAAATTGTTTTCGAATTTCAACCATGAAAAAAACTATACTCACACTTCTATTAATATTTTTCGACACAAAATTATCTATTACAACTAAAATTTTGTAATCTATAAAGAAAACAATCATTCATAGTAAAGGATTTTTCTCATAATGGACCAGAAATCAATTTTCTTTTGGAAATGATAAGTATTGATTTTCTTTCCAGAATTATATATTATAAAATCAAATTGTTGAAAAATACAAAAAAGAAAGCAGTATAAACAAAGCGTTGATAAAAAATTTGGTAAAGGAATTTAACTTCATAATACAGATTATCATTTGATATCGCTAAGAATTTTGGAAGTATTGAAATGGAAAAAAAAAACTGGAATATAATTTTTCAAAATCTAATTGTGTGTTTAATCGCTGTGGGGTTAGCATTTGCTGTTAGTTATGGTGGTACGACTGTTTTTGGTAGTTTTCCTATTTATGGATTGATGGTAATCATCGCCTTTGGTATCCAATGGATTGTTTTTATCCCATCGTTCATTTTTAAAACAGAAAAATATTATGATCTTACAGGATCTTTTACATATATCACAGTTATTATTTTATCGACAATTTTAGTGGGAGCTTTTGACTTTAGATCGATAATAATTTTGATATTGGTGCTGATATGGACTTTACGCCTTGGTTTATTTCTATTTAAAAGAATTGTGAAGGCAGGAGAAGATAAACGCTTTACAGAAATGAAAAAATCTGGTCTTGAATTCTTCAGAGCATGGAATATTCAAGGTTTATGGGTCAGTTTTACTACTGCTGCTGCACTTGCAGCATTAACTGCTCCAAAACTGGATTATGGGATCTGGGATTGGATAACAATGATCCTTGGTGTTTTGTTGTGGATTCTTGGTTTTTACTTTGAAGCACTTGCAGATCACCAAAAAAAGAAATTTAGAGAAGATTCAGCCAATCAAGGAAAATTTATTCATGGGGGATTGTGGGACATTTCTCGCCATCCTAACTACTTTGGTGAAATCACTCTATGGGTTGGTATTGCACTAATTTCAATTACCACCCTTCAAGGTTGGAGATGGTTTGCTTTAATTTCACCACTTTTTGTCTTGTTTCTATTAACAAAGATAAGTGGGCTCCCTCTATTAGAAGATTATGCAGATAAGAAATGGGGTGGACAAGATGATTATGAAGAATATAAAAAGAATACTCCTGTTCTAATCCCAATATCATTTAAAAAAAAGAATTGAGTAATGCAAAGGGGGTTTTTTTTTCTTCGAACTTCTTAACGAGCAAACAGTGTATTCAATCATTGATAAGCATGTAATATTGTTCGGTATCAAGGAAACATTTTATTTGAACTCACATTTCTAAAAAATGATATTATAATCATGAATTTTCTAACTTGAACTCTTCTGTCATAGAAACGAAAATGTTCGATAGAAATAAATGATCAATTGTTTTATCTTAATTTTACTATAGAAAAAGTAGTCTTGGAATTTAAGATTATTAAATCGCTTGAAATGAAACGTATGAAGATCTTTGGATGTTTTGGTGTCAGTAGGGAAGAGATCATTGTTGGGTATTTCTTATTTCGAGTAAATTTTCGTATAATTTTAGAATATTTAGATAATTCTAACAATTCTAGAACATTGAAGGAAATTTGTTTTAATAATGAGCAAATCCCTACTTCTACCATTCGATATTGTCTTCAAAATTTAGTAAAAGTAAACTTGCTTCAAGTTCAATTAATTAATGAACAAAAAGTGTATTCCATATTAGACAAGTATAGTACTTTGGTTCGTAAATCGCTAAGTTTGTTTGGTAGTTGGACTTCATAAAGAGAAAATATCTGAAGTATGGATTATTTATTTAACCCTCTGTTTTAAGACCAATGTAGAAAAAAACTAAGATCATTGAAATTGATCTAAAATCCTAACTATTTGAACCAACTTTCATGATTTTGAAATCAAGCCAGATATCTGCTATGAGTTGAATTGTTCCAAAAATGACAAAAATATATAATCCAAGTATTATATACACAATAGAAACTATAATATACCAGATAATTGCACCAATAATGAAACGTGGAATTTCATCCAATTTGAGAAATGGGACTAACATTAATAAACTAAGAATATTTATACCAATTGTTAATCCAAACGCTAATTCTGGATTATTTCCAAGTTTTGATGGGTTTGTTGCATACCATATTGAAGCAATGATAATTAATGCGAAATTACACAATGCAACCCAAGAGTTGAATAAAGGAATTGCATATTTGGGAAATTTTTCTTTAGAGACTGGCATAATATAATATCTCGTCATTTTTATTTAAAATGATTTATGAAACTGGATTTTGCGCAGTAAATTGCTTTTTTTCACGGTTTTTTTTTTCATTCTTGAAATTGTAGCCAATTAAATTTTGGATTTATCAGTATGAAGATTTATTTGATTTGTCTACCCATAATGGGTTAATGATTAAAAGAAACAAAAAAGGAAAAAAACAAGGATTACCTCCTGGAACTCTTGTATATAGTGGAGAAAAAGCAGCATTTGAAACTCAAGCATATATAATCGAATTTAATGAACAAAATTTTGAAACCCGAGAAATTACAACAGAAAAATGTGATGTTGCTCCTCATTTTGAACAATCCGTTCGCTGGATTCGAATTATTGGTTTAAAAAATATTGATCTAATTTCACAGGTATTAAATTTATTCGAAATACACCCCCTTGTAATGGAAGATATCTTTGCTACTTCACAAAGATCTAAATATGAAGACTATAGAACCTACATTTATACCGTTCTAAAAAACATTTATTGGGATGCTCCATCGAATGAAATTACTTATGATCAAGTGAGCTTAATCTTGGGAAAAAATTATGTTCTCTCATTTGAAGAACGCGAAGGAAATCTCTTTTTACCTATTTTAGAGCGTATTTCCTTGCCGAAAGGTAAAGTTCGAAGTTCTCTTGCCGATTATTTATTCTATTGTTTAATCGATATAACCATTGATACTTACTTTTCCATCATAGATATAATTGAATCCTCCATAGAAAGTTTGGAGGATCCTGTCATTGATGACCCTAAACCGGTATTGTTACAAAGTATTTACCGATTGAAACGAGATGTTAATGATTTTCGAAAATCAATATGGCCATTAAGAGAAGTAATCAATAAAATTCAACGAGAAGCATCTCCATTATTTTCCTCTGGACTAGAAATTTATTTTCGAGATATATATGATCATATATTTAGATTGTCCGATCTTATTGATAATCAACGAGATATTATTTTTGGCATGTTTGATCTTTATTTATCCAGTGTAAGTAATAAAATGAATGATATTATGAAAGTTTTGACGATTATTTCAACCATTTTTATCCCATTGTCCTTTATGTCTGGTTTTTATGGTATGAATTTCAAATATATGCCTGAACTGGACTGGAAACCCTCCTATCCAATATTGATCGGCGTCATGGTTATTGTTGTAGGTTTAATGATATATTATTTTAAGCGTAAGAATTTCTTTTCGAAATGAGTTTTTTTTTCTGAACAAAAATAGGAGGATTGTGGTATTTTGGAGTGTCAAGTCAATTATTTCAATCCTAAGACCTTAATCTGAGAGTTCTGAGGCTTGAAGGCGATTTGCATGAAATCTATGTTTTTTACACTTTTTTACTAAATTGAACTTTTATTCTTTTTTTCCAGCTTGATGAAATCTTTCAAATAATATTTTTACAACATAATCATCTAAGAATGCAAAATTCTCAGTTAATTCATTATTTTGATTTATTATGCTTTTGATTTCTTATTTTTCAATAGCCAATATTGGAAATTGCAATTAAAAAATTCCTAACACATTAATAAAGTTTGCAATGCTATATTGTAATTACTCTAATTTTTGGAGTGAAAATTATGGTGAAAATCGGTGTTAAAATGCCTCCTTGGCTACGTGTATTTAATATAATTATTGGTATGCTGTATATACTTATTTCGGGAGCATTATTTTATAATTTGCAATTAGAAACACTGACTTTGGTCTATTTTCTAGCCGCAAATTTGTTTTTAATGGGTTTTGCAAAAATTATGAATGGAATTAATTATAAGCTAGTTTCAAAAGGCTGGATGTTATTCAATTTCTTCCTAGGTCTAATTTTTATTGCTGCAAGTATTTTGACTATTATTTATCCAGATTGGGGAACAATTGGTGTACTAGTCCTTGTAGGGGCAAGTTTGTTACTTCAGGGATTATATAGAATTTTATTTGCTATCTTTAATAAAAAAATAAAATTTTGGGCAACCTTAATGAATTTGATTGTGGGGTTACTCGCAGTGGGAATATGTATTTTCGTCTTTTTCTATCAAGATTTGGCTCTCTTATCTCTCATTGTCATCCTTACAATTATATTTCTCTTAAATGGAGTTGTAAGAATTCTATCTGGTGTTCAAGGGTATGTCAAACTAGATCAGGAACAGAAATAAGATAAGTAAAAAAATTTTTTTTTAATTGATAATTGGAAAATTTATTTGTTTTTTATTTCGTCAATAGCGTTTTTTTTTCCCATTTCCAATTAATTCAAAGAATTCGTTTTTTCTTTAATTTTGCTTATTATTAATTTTGGTTCCCAATTTATTGCATGTAGATGATTAACTGGTTGTGGAACTGGACCTGTTGTTTTTGGTATTCGAATTAGGAATATTGGCAAATTTTGCCTTAAAGCAAGCTTCATTTCTGCATCCTGCCATTTACTTCTAAATGAAGCATTTCCAACTAAATAAATTACAATTTGACACGATTTCATCTTTGATTTAATTATTTTTTCTATTTTTAGTGGACTAAATTCGTTGATATGGTCTGCTGTGTATTTCTATACACTAGAGAAATGGAAATGATTATTCTCTAAATCTTCTTTTATTTTTAGCCGAAATTCGTCATCGTTTTTACGAAAGCTTATGAATATTTTTACCATTTCAGACTCGCCTAATGATTAAATTACTAATTTGAAAAAAACATAGAATATTAAATTTTACTTAAAGGATTCACTAAAATCTTCTTTATCCAATAAAAGCACTAAAATTATCAGAAGCAGAAATACAATTTTCTGTGCTAAGTAAACATACTGTTCTATCTTGAAAAGAAAGGTAAGTAAATAAAGTGTAGTGCAAATAACTACAACAAACGAAAATGATTTGTCAAAAATATCATCTGTTTTTTTCCTTTTATTCAGTTTGGTTTTTTTATATTTTACAAAATGTGATAAAATTAAAAAGACAATGAATGAAAAGATAAACAAAGCGGTTCCCCAAATGTGAATGGACGATGTTTCTGGTAAACCCGTTGGTACCGCAGTGCCTAAAGAGCCAACACCCGATAAGAATAGAAAAATACTTTTTGAAACATCAAGTTTATTTAGTTTTTTATCAAATAATATGAATATAGATAGAAAAAACATACTCGCACTAACATACAGGAATCCAACTGTAAAAATTAATCTGGACGTTGTGTTTTCAAGACCAGAACGGCTGGAAATGCGACCCAAATTGCTAATGTATTCTTCGTTCCAAAGGTATTGTTCAGGATAAAATATGATTGCGAAAACGATCGATAAAAGCATAACTGAAGTCATTATCCATAAAAATAATCTATAATTTTTTCGTGTAGGTTGTGATCTTGTCAAAATTTTGCTACTATTATAATAACCGGAAATGCCCGATAAAATTCTTCCAATAGCATTAATTATAAAGGAGATTGATAAAAGTACTATTAATATCTCAATTGATAAATTTGTGGTCTGATATACAATTGTGGAAATTGCAATCATTAAAATTCCTATACTCAAATTTACAAATGTGGCCCAAATACTTAGTTTTTTATTAAAAATTGCAAATAAAGTGCGATATATTCCTTGACCCATTATCGCAATTAAGATTAGTAAAACCAATGATTCAAAAATCATATCTGGAATAAGAATGATGTAAATTGCAAAAACTATAATACTAATACCCATAAATGCATTTAGAACCAACATTTTTTTGCTAATTTTGTTGTAATTTAACCCTGAAATAATTTTTACAAATCCCAAAAGAAGTAGATTAATTGCCAGAAGATAAACCCTTGCTATTTGCTTATGGTCTAAATTTATGATACTAAGACAAGCTACTATCACATACAATATCCCAGATAAAATATCAAAAATTCTTAGCCATTTCGGGATAAGCACTTTATGCCGATTATTTTGGATTTCCAACTTTTAATCATCTTTGTTTATTAATCAAACTTCATATAAATCCCACAAGGGAGTATTTCACTAACATTCTAACCACGACCACGAAATATTATCCAAAGTGTTGACCTATTGGGAATTTGGGAGTCAAAATTGAACAATGAGAATCGGGAAGGGCGAATTTACAACCTATATAATAAAAAAAAGATGTATATTTTAATTTCAAATCAATTACTAAGCGAAAATGAATATTTTTTCATATTTTGAGGCTTTATGTAAAATAACCAAATTAAGGAATAAATACTTCACTTTAAATGTTTCTCGAGTTTGAATTCTATTGTATTGAACTTTTATTTAAATATTTTGAATTTCTTCTCAGGATTATGTGAAGTTTTAAGAATATGAGAGAAAAATTGTTCTCAGTAATATTAGAATGTTCAAAAATGAGGCGGTTATAAAAAAATAAAAGTGAATACAAAAAGTGGAGGGAACCGATGAGAGCATTAGGCATTCTCGTGAACCAATTCTTCTTTGTCCATGTCAATCAGTTCTTCTAACTTATCAATAAATTTTTTGATTTTTTTTAATTCCAAAGAGTCTGTTGGGCTATTATCCAATAGTAATGCTAAATTACTCTCTTCTCCTAATTTTATTATTGCGATGATATAATTATCAGTTTCATAGATTAATTTCTTATAGGATAATTCGTTTTCATCATACATTTTCATCAAATTTTGCATTTGATTGACTATAAGTGACAATTTCTCTCCAATTAAAGGAATATTCTTCTCAGAAGGAAAAGTTGTCTGAAAAACAATTCCATTATTGTAAAACATCATTATATGGATTACTCCATGGATCAAATCTTTGATACTTTTCATATTTCTTAAAACCATGCTTATTTTACCTCAATTTTTTGCTTTTTCTTGAATATATTAATTTTTAAAAATAGTTTTGGATTATATGCTCTTAGATATACCAGAAATATGAAAACTATTAATAATATAAGCATTAGGATGCTTATGAATTTATTCAAGAAGAATACATAATAACTGGTTAAGAGATAAAGCTGAAAAAGTGTCGTAATAAATCCGACTTTCCAAAATTCTTTCATTCGCAAAGGTCGTTTATTTTTTGCAGCAAGATTCATAACTAAGATATTGTCGCCCATCGGGGTCAAATTATCTCCCCAATTTGCACCAAAGGATAAAGCATAAAACATTTTATCTTGTATGATCAAAGAATTCTGTGCTCCAATTTGTCCAACCACCGGAATAAGTACTTTTGTAATTGGAA
The DNA here is from genome assembly GCA_025839675.1 of Candidatus Lokiarchaeum ossiferum. GTDB lineage: Archaea > Asgardarchaeota > Lokiarchaeia > Sigyniarchaeales > Promethearchaeaceae > Lokiarchaeum > Lokiarchaeum ossiferum. Next base: position 674,235 of record CP104013.1, on the reverse strand, counting down.
TGTTATCAATAGTCGAACTCAGAATTGCAGATGTCCAGAGAATTAAAAGGATTGTAAAAAAGGAATTTCCTTGTCCAATCGCTCCGATAAACGTCCCTACGTAATTTAAAATACCGGTGTATTCTAACGAGCCTGCTATTATAAAAATGCCTAAAAGGTACATTATTATTTCAATGTCAATACTTTGAAGTAATTTTTCTTGATCCAGTTTTGAGATAACTGCCAGAACCATTGCCCCTATTAAGGAAATAATATCAGGTGCCAAGATTGTCGATGGAATTGCCATAAAACAAATTATCACAATAATTAGGACTATGGATGATTTGAATAATAGTTTTTTATCCGCAACAAAGTTCCAAGGATTAAATTCTTTTAATATTTTTATGTTCTCTGTAGGGATCCTGATTTTTTTTTCATATATTAAATAGAATAATCCTACTGTGAAGAAGAAAACTACAATAGATATGATACCTACATTAAGGAAAAAGTCATTGAAGGAGATACCTGCCGTGGTAGCAATTAAAATATTTGGAATTGAAGAAATTGAAAACATCGTCCCTCCAATATTAACTAGAATTGCTTGTGATATTATAAAAGGCTCAGGATCAATATTTAAAATACGAGAAATCGTAATAGTAAGAGGGATAATGATCATAACAGTTAAAATATTATTCAATATTGCTGAAAGGATCATTGTTATGCTACACATTATGAAAAGCAGGTATTTAGGTTTATCTGCTACTAATAATACCAATTTGAAAGCGAGGAACTTGAAAACTCCAGCTTTATTTACAATTTGGATAATAAATGACATCCCAAAAATCAATAATAGGGAATGAATATTTACAAAACCATCTTCACTCGTTCCGAATAAAAATCCCACAAAAAGAGTGAAATCTGTTTCCTTCTCTATAAATACGAGTGAAAGATAACAAATTAACGCACCTGAAATAGCAAGTATAACGCGATTCCCTTTCTCAAGAACTAAGAGTACTATCACTGCAAGGAAACATAGGGATATGATTAAAGTTGATAGCCACATTAGAAGCACACATTCAATTTTTCTATTTAAAACACTCTTATTGTCTATGTCACAAGAAGTATTAAAAGAGTTGTGCTTTCATACTGATGTAACAAGTTGTAAAAAATCAACTTCGTTTCTTGGTGCACTACGATATGCTCACAATAAATTGGGATACATTACTCGAAATTGAATTTCTTATGAAAATAGGAATTCTGGTTTTATCAAGCATAGTTATAATTCTTATAAGTAGAAAGCTCATTTTTAAAGGAGAAAATCCGCAATTAACTGCAATGTTCCGCAAATTTTTATTTCAAATTATTATACTCAGCTCTATAGTTGCGATACTCTTTTTTGCAAGTAGCTTCGAGGATGAAACCGTTAAAAATACAGTGGTAAACATCGGTAAGATGTTAATATTTGTTATGTCGTCATTTATTTTTTCAAGCCTTTTTGAAACCTTTTTGATAAGAAATCAGAAATATAAGCAGAAATTATCAAAAACACCAAACATTCTCTTGAAACTAGGAAAATTCATCATTTTTATTATCGCTATCATGATGTTACTTTCTTCATTCAACATAGACATAACGCCTCTTATCGCAACATTAGGAATCTCAAGCATTGCAATTGGTTTGGCCATAAAAACCCCATTAGAATCATTTTTATCTGGTTTATACGTAATTGCCACTAAACCCGTTTCGATTGGTGATTATATTGAAATTGGAGGGTCGAAAGGATTTGTAGATGATATAAAATGGACTGGGACACGTTTAAGATCCTATTCCAATGACTATTTTTTCATTCCGAATATAATGTTCATATCATCCCCCATTACCAATTATAGTTTAAATAATCTTCCCAAATCTGTTTCTTTAAAGCTTGGGATTTCACAAAATGAAGATATCAATCGTGTTTATTCAATTACTAAAGAATTAGCTGACGATATACAGAAAAATAGTGATTTTAGTGATAATTCGAAGGATTCAGCTGTATTATGGGAGAATATTGGAGATTTCACAATTGATTTGAATATTATTTTAAAATCGAAGGATTTTAAAACAGTTTCAAAATTGAAGGATGAATTAGTAAAACGGATAATGATTAAGTATCAAGAAGAAAATATCGATATGCCTCCACCCATCCATCGTATCGAAAAATCATAAAAAATCCCTTTTTAATCATATTTAGATTTTTTTTTTTATTAATTCCGTGAAAATGTTCTTTTTATCATTTTTACATTTTTTTTTAGTCACAAACTCATTTTTTTGATTTAATTTTCATCATAAAGGAAGTATCGTTCTGATTTTCGTATTATTAGATGGTTAGTTAATTTTTCATGAACATTTTGCTAAGTTCTTCTTAAACATTTATAAAGGCGTTTTCATCTAAATGTCATTAAATGTTTCACAATATCACAGAAGAGATTTTGGCACGAATGAAAGTTTTAGAAGAAAAAGATGCCATTGATCGGGAAGATGGAACTCCACGATTACAACGACTTCGCCAGATTCCACCCGAAACAGGGAAATTTTTGGCAATTATGGCGAGCAGTTCACCGGCAGGAAATTTAACCGAAGTGGGAACGAGTGCAGGATATTCGACCATGTGGCTCTCCCTCGCGGCAAAAATCCGAAACCAAAAGATCATAACTTTTGAATTAATGGAAGAAAAGATTGAATTGGCTAAAGAAACGTTTCAACTTGCGAAGATTGAAAAGTGGGTAGATCTCCGGGAAGGAGATGCTTTAGTTAATTTGGAATCTATCGACAATGTCGCTTTTTGCTTTTTAGACTGCGAAAAACACCTCTATTTCGATGTGTACAACAAAATTGTGCCGAAGTTAGTGCCTGGGGGATTACTCGTCTGTGATAATGCGATCAATCACCGTGAAACACTTGAACCTATGATAAAATTTGCTGAATCTGATGAAAGAGTTGATACGATTCTCGTTCCTATCGGTAAAGGCGAATTTATTTGTAGAAAGACATAATTTTTTTCTATCTTGAATAGTGCAACAAATTCTTTGAGAGATTTTTTTCATTAATTTTTCAAAAATATATGATCAGAACATCAAACTTTCTTTCTTATGTCTCCAGATGATATCCCACGATACTTACTTTGTCGCAGAACCATCCTTTCACGACATTCGATGTCATGGAGATATTACATCTTTTCGTTCCGATATTCTGCACAATTTTCCCTAGCATGTTACATCATATATGTTACAGTACTTTTAATTTAAAATGATCTGCTTTTTAATGGTCTTAAAGTTATTTGTATTAGAGAAATCTATGAAATCACTAAAATTCATTCAAGATCCTTTACAAAAACCTGGGTGTTTGAATCCTCCTAATATACTTCTGCAGAAAAATAACTCAATTATTAATAAAGCGAGGTTTTCAAAGAGATATTTCAGTTTTTTGACATTTCGGGACTATTTGAAATCTTTTATTGCTCATAGAAAACTCATCTTTGATACAATGAAGGGTAACCGGCTTTCTGATGAATTTAAAGAAAAAATCATGCTGGCTGTTACAGCTGTAAATGGGTGTGTTTACTGTAATTATTTCCATTCTAAGGTTGCTTTGGAATCGGGGCTTGATCCTGAATCTATACGGCAAATTTCGTGTCTTGATTTTGAAGAAGTTTCCATAGATGAAGCTCCTGCTTTAGCTTTTGCTCAGCATTATGCTGAATCCCATGAACATCCATCTTCCAAATCTTTACATGCAATAATCAAATTTTATGGTGTAGATAAAGCCCAAGATATATTAAATTGTTGCCAAATGATCACCTTTGGGAATCTCTTTGGAAATACGATTTCTGCTTTTGAAAGCAGGATTAAAGGGATTGCTCCTCCCAATAATACCTTTTGGTTTGAGTTTTGGGTCTACCTATTCTTTGGAATATTTACTAAATTTACTAATTGGGATTAATTTAGCTTTTAACGCTCTAAAATCGATGTTTGCTTTTATTAAGATGTGGATGTCATTAAGAGAATACGTTGTTTCATGAAAAATTATGGGTGACATGTTGTTCTGAAAATAGGGATTTATAATTTCTCCATACTTTCTTGATCATCCCAATTGTGTATTACTCACATGGTACTGTATTTCATATACCAGCATCGGTAAAAAGATCTATTTGAAAAATCTTTATCAAGTAAAAATATACTTAGGCTTCCTCATTCAATGGATCTTGTTATGCTAAACAAAATTCGTATTTCTTATCAAACGAAATTATCAAAAACAGGGAAGATTGTCTTAGCAAATATTTTTATCACTTTATTCATCATTTTTCTTGGAAGGATTAGTTTTATCTTAATTCAAGACACTACCGATGTTGTTTTTCCACTATACTTGCCAGCCGGGTTTACTTTTCTTTTTCTTTTTAAGAAATCCAAATTTCATCTTATAGGTATTTGGATTGGAACGTTCATCGAAGCCTTGGTTAATATGAAGACAATGATTGGTAATATTAACTTTTCACTAATTATTGTGGTTGCTTTAATTGCCTCCGGTAATTCTCTTCAACCATTTATTATTTCTACTTCTTTTGAAAAGAAATGGATTAGGGAAGATTTTTTGATACATCCGTCATCTCTTATCAAATTTCTTTTGGTTGCTATACTTTCTTGTTTATCAGCAGGAATTATTGGCAGTTCTGCATTAATTTTTGGCTCTTATCTACCAGTCGATGCTTTTTTTTCATCAGTGTTTAGTTGGTGGTTGTCTGATCTGGCGGCAATTTTGATAATATCTCCAATATTTCTGACAAAATCATATCCAAACTCTATTGATTGGCATAATTATCGCAAAGTGGGTGAATTGATCGTCTTTTTAGGCCTAAGCATAGTTTTTCAATTAATCATTTTAGTTGGAGTAGGAATTTCCATTGATTTTAATCACTTTGAATACTTAATTCTTCCTTTAATAATTTGGGCGGTATTCCGTTTTTCTCCGCAAATTGCTGTTAATCATATGGTTCTTGTGTCCTTATCAATGATTTATGGTATTCTCAATGGAGATGCTCCTTTCTCATCTAATGATATTGATCAGGCTGTTCTTCTATCTCAATTTTATTTGTTCATTATTGCTTTTACAAATTTGTTATTAATGGCCTTAGTGGCGGAGCGCTTCCAAATAACACTTCAGTTGAAGGATTATACTGAAAATTTGGAAGTTAAAGTCCAAGATACCGTAAAACGTATGAAAGTTCTTTCTGGCTTTCTTCCCATGTGTGCTTCGTGTAAAAAAATTCGAAATGATGATGGAACTTGGGATAATTTAGAACAATTTATTGACCAACATTCTCAAGCAAAATTGACACATAGTTATTGCCCAGATTGCTCAAAAAAGATATTGGATGAATTGGATTAAAAGATCAACGCATCTTTTAGATAAATTAAATAGAAATGATAAAAAAATACGAGAAAACTCAAAAATTCTTCTTTGGAAATAGCTTATTGAAGCCAAGAAGCAAGAGAAATAGAAGAATTATTTCTCCTCCAATGAATATTAACGCAAATTGCCAGTAGACAAAATGCATAATTGTTACAATCGAAGCGAGAATTAATCCGATAGCAAAAATCGCATTGAGTATAAAAATTGTTGCGGTTTTCAAGGTTTTGTAGCGAATATTGGGTTTTTCAGTAAGTACATACTTGTATTTCAGTTTTCCAAAGATTACTGCCGAGTACTCTATATTTGCTATGCCAAATAGGAAACTCAATGGCCATAAAATGACCATATATTTAAGCAAATCTCGCATATTCGGACTCACTATCATAGAAATTGCTGGGATGACAAAAGATGCTAGCAATACTACACAAATCCATTGCAGCTTTGCTTTTGCTTGATCTCTCTCCACAATTGGAAGAGATTGAATAATTGTAGTTCCCGTGGATTCTACCATCATCATCCCAATGGCAGCCATCATGGAACCAAAGATTGAATAGAAAAGCGATAAACCCAAAATTGCAAAGATTGCATCTGGATCTCCTGGTCGCACGACACCTGCTCCAATTATCACCCCAAATAATGGAAATAATATGGGCATTATATTCATGATAATTACCTGAATATCTCGAGGAACTAATTTCATATCGCGTCGAATATAAGCTTGTTTCGGTGATACAATCGTAATTTGAATATCCTCCACAGTGGTTATATAAGATTCTTCTTCAAAAGCACCATCTTTCCCATACACGATTGTATCTAAAATATTGAGGGCTTTACGAGTCAAAATATAATCTAATATTCCAAAAATAATCACTCCAACAATCGATGCAACAAGAGTTAGCAAAGAGAAGTGAGTTGGGCCAATAAATAATTCCATGATTAAATATCCTCCGCTAAGTGGAAAGGATATCCAAGGTAGAATCTGATTCCAAATGGTCGTGGTTATTAGAGTTAATCCCTCAGTATAGTAAAATGGTTCTATATTTTCGTATATGATCTGAAATCCGACCGCTGATGTTATTGTTGCAATGAAATATCCAATTAACCATAATATTCGAATCACATCGGCTTTTCGGGAACGTGTATTACTCGGTGCAAGGATTTTTTGCATTTTGGTTCCAATAATTATCAAAATACTGAAAGTGAAAATAGTATTCAAGATCGATACAATCAAACATATTAAAGTAATAAATATATCTTGAGTAATTATTGCCGCAGCAAATGGAAAGACTAAACATAGTGCAATTGCAGGTGCGTCGATTCCACGAAGAAAAGTCATATAACTAATTTTTCGGAGATCCTTTTTTGGAATCGGGAGTGTACTTAAGAAACGAAATGCCTCACCAGACAACATCCCAGATGCAAAAAACAAGCCAAACATCAGAATATAAAAAAATTGCATTAAAAAGAATAGGTTCATTACTAAGCCACTTGAAAATAATCGCCATTGGTAGGATGCTAAACCAAAGGATGCGCGCGCATTGAGAAATGCGGAAATCGGAGAAAAAATCAATAGAGAGACGTAGATTGTCATTACTACTTTCATTGCAATATTCTGATTGCGGAGATATTTTGTATTTTTTTCCATTTTTTCCATAATCGAATATAAATTGCTTCCTGCTTGTTCCATTTGGCCTTGTAAGAACGCTTCTTTATAGGAATATTTAGATATTGTCATTAATTCTTGACGATTCATTGTGTTTGTCTCCTTAATTGATTGATGCTCGTAACTTTTCTATAATCAGATTGACTGATTCATCTTGATCAGTAAGTTTCAAGAATATATCTTCCAAGTCCATATCTTCACCAAGTGTGTTGGCGCGTTCGCGTAATTCATCAACAGTTCCAACAGCAACTAATTTTCCTTGATTGACTATTCCAATAACATCGCAGAGATCTTCAGCAACCTCCATAATGTGGGTTGAAAATAGGACTGAACCCCCCCGTTGAGTGTGCAATTCCAAAATTTCTTTCACCACCTTGACCGATTTGGCGTCCAACCCTGCTAAAGGTTCATCTAATATTAGTAATTGTGGATCATGCAATATTGCTGCAATAATTTGGATTTTTTGTTTGTTTCCCCTCGATAAGGTTGAAATCAACCGTTCATAATATTCAACAGCATTTAATCCTTCTAAGTATTCTGCCAACTTTTTTGTTACCTTCTCACCATCTAATTTTCGTATTGAAGCAATGAAGTTAAATAATTCTTTGGGAGTTAAGGATTTGTAGATCAATGGCTCTTCTGAGACATAACCGATTCGATTTTTCAGTTCAATTTCATCACGTTCCGGATGAAGACCTAACACTGAAATCTCACCTTGATCTGGTTCTAAAAGACCTAAAATCATTTTAATTGTCGTAGTTTTTCCAGCCCCATTGGGGCCCAATAATCCGTAGATTTCTCCCTTCTTAATTTCAAAAGAGAGATCATTAACAGCATGAACATTTTCAAATGATTTGGAAATATTCTCGGCTTTTAACATAATATCGTTCATAAGATTCATTTTTTTTTACCTGGTCGTTAATCCTAAGTTGAGTGGGGGGGATAGTTCCATCACAAAAAAGGTGGAATAAAAAAGAAAAGAGATTGAGAAAAAAATGTGATTAAAATTGATGAGTTTTACATTACTCCGCCTGAGTTAAATCCTAAAAGGTTCCAATAGCTGAGCACCCACAACCATAATAAACCGGTAGCTGCCACTAAACTGAAATGCACTTTCTCCCAAGCTTTCAAGGGTTGATCTGAAGGTCGTTGAAAATTCTTTCCAAACCATTCCAAAATCGCATTAATCCCCGTTGCCGCAATAAAGAGAAAAATGAAATACGGGATAATCAGAATCCTATCAAAAAAATCATCATAGGGGAGTATATATGAAAGACGGAGCACATGAAATATTCTTACCAAGACAACAAACACAACACTCAATAACACCTGAGCTAACACAATAATACGGGGCCAATTTATCACCCATTTTGATTTTGGTTTTTCTTTGAATACATTTGAAATGGATATATCGTTGGTTCTAGTCGTTTGTTGGGGTTCAATAACTGGGTGTTTCTTTTTCTTAACATGTTTCCAAATACCCTCTCCAATCCAAAATATTATACTGAGACCAAAGATAACTGGAATAATTATTACTAAGAACATTTGGAAGGAAGAATATTCAAACCATTGAAATTTCATCGAAGCAGAAACTACTGCATCATTTGTATACATATAGCGGATATTTCCAGTAGCATCTTCAACAAAGAGAAGTTTTACTCCAAGTCCTCGTGTATCTTGAAATACATTTTCCTCAACTTCTAAAAATGTTAATCCAAAACCTTCCAACTGACCTTCATCATTAGATGTGAGTTTGAAGGCACTATCAGCATAATAATTGTAGTAAAGTTTATCTGGGGTTGAATAAGGCACTCGAGTTGTTTCATAGTATCCTGTAAATCGTGTTACTCTTTTTTGGTAATTATCAACAGGGGTCAAATTTGTAGAATATGTTGTGGTAGTTTCCATGAACTCTTTCATAAAATTGGCTTGAAATGCTATAGTTTGTCCAGTAGAGTTCTGAGAATTGTATGAAATAAACATTCCAAAGTTATATTCTGGAAAAATTGATAATTGGCTGTGGAAAAAATACGTATCTCCACCATGCCCAAACGATGTTTGTCCTAATAAATCAAGATCATAGAAACCATATCGAATTGTAGGAAATTCGGGATGTGGTTGAAATTGAGGTGTATGCATTAAGGATAGTGTTTCTGGGGCTAAAATTTGACTTGATCCATAGGTTCCATTATTTAATTGAGCAATTAGAAAGTGAGCCATATCTTCAGCGGTCGAACTCATCCCTCCAGCCGCCGCTACGCTCAAATATTCAAAGAATCCTTCTTGTAACTGTTCATTTTCAAAATAGTATCCATTTGACATTGAGGAAGATACATTAACTGGAAGTGGCTGAAGAAAGGTGCTACGCGACATATTCAATTTTTGAAAAATATTTTTTTTAACATATTCCTCAAAAGGTGTTTGGGCTACTTCTTCAACAATCAATGCTGCTAGCTCAGATCCCAAATTTGAGTATGATGGAACTGTTCCCGGTTCAAAATATCGAGGAGGTAAATTTTCACGAAGGAATTGTTCTCTAACTGGAAAAACATCCGCGGGATCAATAATTCTTGCGAGTGTTTCTTCAAATCCCGCTGTATGCGTCATTAAGTGTGTTAATGTTATGGGTTCATCAAAAGTATCCGGAATTTGAAAAGCAGTGAGATAATTATTTATATCCGTATTTAGATCCACTTTTCCTTCCTCATAAAGTTGCATAATTGCTGTCCAAATGAATAATTTAGAGATCGATCCAACTCTAAATATTGTTGAATTTGCTTGAACATTTTTACCCTTGCTGATATCGCTATACCCATAACCTTTTACTAAGGAAATACTATCATTATGAACCATTGAAATGGTGACACCCGCAATATTTGATTCTTCCAATTGGTTTGGGATGAATTCATCTAAAAATTCTTCAATTTGGGAAATGTTATTGATATCTCGGGGTGGGTGAGCCGCGGCAGAATTCGGGATATAATCTGAATGTTCAGAAGATATTGTTTTATCCTCAGAACTGTGATTGAACGTTATTCCGAATAAGAACATTGTGATGAATACTATTGTAAGATATTGATATTTCTGTTTCATTGTTAAAACCTGAGTGAGTAGGCGATAAACCAAACCCTTATAATTGGTTCGGCTTATACCTTTTCAATAAATTTATTAGCACTAATAAAAAAATAAATAAATTCCTATGTTTAATGATGGGTACTTATGGGTCCATAAGGTCAATTTGTAGATTCTTTCCTATCTATCAGATGATTCTAATTCAAATATTTCATCAACTTGCATTCTGAAATATTCAGCAATTTTCAAAGCTACAATGATATTGGGACTTTTTTCGCCGTTTTCTATATATGATATGGTCTGTCTTGAAACATTGACTGCTGTTGCTAATTCCTGTTGTGTGATGTTCTTTTCCATGCGTAATTCTTTTACTTGATTTTTCATTCTTGACCTTCCGCTATTCTTCTCGGTATCGCTAGTTATCCAATTTTCTTTCTTGTGAACTATTTTATCAAATGTGTTAAGTCAGAATTACATTGGAGGAAAAAAGAAATTAGTTGAGTTGAAATATCTGTTCTATTGATACTTTGAATATTTGTGCAATTCGTAGAGCTAAAGTCAGTGAAGGCACATATTCTCCATCTTCCAAATATTTGATAGTTGTTTCCGCCACTCCTGCCATTTCTGCTAATTTTTCTTGGGTCATTCCACTTTGCGTTCTTAGCTGTTCAACATTTGTTCGAATTTGATTTTTTTCTCGCATTTTAGATAAGAAATATGCAATAAATTCATCAAATGCCACATTATTATCTGTAAACACATTTTCTTTTACATTTCCCGAAATATCTTGAGTATATTGGTGAACCAATTTGTTAATAAGTGATTCTAGGTGTTCAGGATTTCGAACTGCTGGAATATATCCTTCAGGATGGACTGTACCCCCTTGTGCTCCAGATCCCGCAATACTTGCTCCTGCTGTTTCTATTTTGACAGTATAGATATTTAAGATGCGATCCCGAATATTTTGAAAAACTGCTACATTTTGAATTCGAGAAAATGGGATGGTTGTTTTTGTTCGTGTGAATACTCCATAACGAATTTTAATGAACTTATCTGATATCGAATAGGAAAAGTGGTTCACATATAAATTTGAAACAAGATATACCAAACAATTCACAACTACAAAAAATATTGCCATTGAGAGATATATGATCGGCCACATTTTAGATTGATCCACTGGATTTGGTTCATCTGAGCTTACCCAGACTATAAACCATCCTAACAAATAGATTCCAATACTTACTAACACAGTAGCAATTAAACTTCCAATCATCGCACGATTAACGTAAGCTTTATCAATTCCTTGAAGATCTTCTTCTTCAGAGTTTGAGTGTTCCATTTTTTTTTTTTCACTTTTTTTTTTTAGAGCAATTGTCCTAACTGAAATTAACCATAGAATCATCACTTGAATATCAATGACTAAAATGTGATAGATGTTAATTTTAGTTGCGGGTTATTGGCCTCTGAACTAAATAAGGTAATATGAGTATTTAAATGTTAACTTTAGTTGCGTCATATGAAAATATCTTTTTTAGAAAGTGATTGTTGGAAAATAGCCTTTCCGTCATTTTGACTTTTAATTCTGTATCATTTTCTATCCAAATCTGACTAAATTCCTAATTATGTTAAAAATTAGGTACGATGTCAATAGAAATTTCTCTAAAGCAAAGAAAATCGATTAAAAAAATTTAACTTTACAATGTTCAAAATTTCTTCTTATCAAATTCCAAAGTTATTCAACATATTTTTTTAATAATAAAATCTCTCGTAATATCTAAATTTAGAATTTAAATATAAAAGATTTAACCTATTAAAGAGAATTAAATATTTTAATTTCAAATATTATTCGCTACGTTCAATAAACGAGTCAAAGTATCGGCAAGACCTTTCTCAGAGACTTTTTTTGCAGCAAATCCCCCAACAATTACATATGAAAAATCACTTTTATCAAAAGTTGCGATTAATTTTTGGAAAATATCCCTCATTTCTGCCATTTCTGAGGTACAAACCTAAATGTTTCCACTTTTAGAATGTTTTTTTTGATTCAAAGTGCGTTTTCTCATTTCACGAATTATTTGATCTTCATTCCACTCTGGATGTTGTTGGAGAATTGATTCTCGTAATAATTCCATAAAGTGTTGGGTCATTTGACTTGTATTATCGAGCAAAGTCCACCCATATTTCAATAGATGGTCAATATGGGTTCGATCTTCTATAAATTTTTGCTGGATTCGACGATGACGAGATTTTTGCATTCATTTATATTCCCCTTAATAAGATATTCTCAAAGATCTATTACTCATTTGGAACATTTAACCTTGGTAGCAAATGATTTCAATATTCTCTTAATTTAATCAAATCTTCAAATGGCATCTCTTGTATGATAAGAATTGATTTCAAAAAAAAAACTGTACTGGATTCCTATTCTTTTAGAGTAACTTTAGTTAAAGATCCGATTTCATTAAATTCTGATGCAGCGATTTCAAGATCTTTTCCTGTGCTTTTATTGACTATCGCAGCAGCCATTATTGCCCATGGACAGATTGCATTGGTTAATTCCTCGGGTTTCATAACACTTCGAACCTTTGCGGTGGAACAATTTACTGATTCGATGGTAAAAACATGATCGGATTCCCATTTAATCTTCAATTTTTCTGCCATACCAATTTCGGCGGATTTTTTTGTAAAAGCTTCTAAAGCTTTATTCAAATTCATCTCTTCTAATTCTTTCAGGTCAAAACCTAAAACATCCTTCAACATCTTCTCTAAAAAGCCATATGTCTTCGGTATGACGTATTTATATAAAGCTGGGGTTCCTAACAAATCTTTAGCCGCACCTTCATAACCAAAAGTAATTCCATGTAGAATGAATGCAATTTGATGGACGGACCACCGACTGTTTGTAGTGCTTCCTCCTCTTCTAGCAAGAACACCTAAAAATATTGCTGTTCCAATCGAAAATGAGATCAAGGCTGCAATTATGAAGGAAAAAGCAGTCTTTGGTAAAAAAATGGTTTCTCCAGAATAAAAAAAGAAATAATTTACCATGCTTGTCCAATGTGCTAAACTCCATCCCACAAACCCTATTGGTCCGATGAACTGACCATATTTATAGATGATATTCTTTTTAAAATGTGCGATAATAAATTTAAACGAAAAAAGTATCGTTCCTACTATACCACCTATCATAAAATGAATACCACTTGTATTTCCAATAGATAAAAAAGGAGGTGTGCCTGATCCTCCTAAAGCCATAAAAACCATTATTAGACATTGGATCGTTATACAATAGAAAAAGGTTGTTTCAATCCAGCCTATTCTCTTGTGTGCCTTTACCAATGTGATATCACCCTTCATATTGTTTAAATCTCTAATATTATAAAGTCCTATCAAATCGTTTGCCATAACAAAGCAATACCCAATAATTGTTTGAACAATTAATAATTCTACCCATAAACCCATGTTTTTCAAATCCGTATTTCTTTCAATAATATTCACTTATTCATGTAAAAAATCTTTTCACTTGGATCTTGATTTGAAATTGCAAACTATGATTAATATTATAAAAGCTAAAATTGATAATGGAAACTCAAACAAATCATATTAATTGAAAGCAACAAACTTTTTATCTTGGTAAATCAACTTAAATTGAGAAATGATTGATCGAATTTTGGTTATGAATGATGCGGGAATTAGTTACTTCACATGGACAAGTGATGATGATGATTCGGATGCAAATTTGATCTCTGGTTTTCTCACAGCCTTAAATATGTTTGCCAAAGGGCAAAGCGGGGAAGTTATTGAAGAAATTACTTTAAATTTAACCACTTACATCTTTGATCGATATAAGGATTTAATTTTTGTTATTTTAACAAAGGATAAAGAATTTGAAAAAATAATCCGAAAAATCCTGATTCAAATCAGAGATACGTTTTTAGATTTATTTTTGGAGAAAGTGACCAATTTTAATGGCGATGTTGGTACTTTTAATCCATTTCATAAGAATGTAGATAGTATTTTGAAATCTCACGGTTATTTTGACTATATTAATATTTTAAAAAACTATGATGAGGAGGATAACATTCGCAGTGTCTTGTATTTGAGCAATATTGATGGTGAAGTTCTTTATAGTAAAGCAAAAGAATACTTTGATAAAAAAATTCTGGGATTTCAAACGATGGTACTAATAAAAGCCGTAAATCGAATTGTGGAAGAAAGGTTGACCGAGAAACTTGATATGGTGACACTTATTTCTTCTGATTTCCGCGTGCTCGAATATAAAAATTATGAGGATATTACTATCGTTTATGAAACTCTCGAAAATGATTCAAATATTGCGCTTAATCAAAAATTGAAACCTAAAAAAGTTCAAAAAATACTTAAATCTCCTGGAAAATTACTTTTTGAGATTGAAAATCCATTTGTTCTTGTGGATAATTCTGGTAATGTGAGAGTTAAGAAAGATTCGGCAAATAATCTAAGTTCTGAAGATTCCATTGCCAATGCACTCACATTATACAATACATCTCATACAATAATGGAAAATATCTACAAAGAACCACTTTTCGGAATAATTCTCATTTCTTCAAAAAATATTTATTTAATTTTCAATATTAACGAGTATACTGTCATTTTTCTATTAAACCCTAAGGAATCAAATTCCTTTCAAGAATTTTTGAACCCGATTATTCAATTTAAGAAATCTCTATCTTTCAAGGATGAAATTTTTCTCCAAGTTTTGAAAAAATTTAACGAATTCAGGCATAAATTTGAGTGAAAACTGTTTTGCTGTATTATCTAAGTGTTTAAATTCAATTGATTGGTTTTCTGCAGCCAAACCAAAAAAAAGATGATATATTGAACAAAGAATAGTTGATAATTTATATTCTCTAGAATTAGTTCATTCTTTGTTGACATCCTATTTTTATCTTAAACTATTATCTTACTCGGATTTCTAGTTGTTTTCTCTGTTTTCCAATATAAAATTGAAAAGTGGATAAGTTTAGTCAACACAAATGACAATTTAACACTAAATCGAAAAACAATTAAAAAGAAGCATTTGTTAATATCAGAATAATTTATTCCCACAATTTTGGCAAAACTTGGATTCTGGAGGGGTAATTTTGTTTCCACAATTTGAACAAAAGAAATGCTGTGGTCGACTTGGTGTTGGATGCATTTGAAGTGGTCGATAGGTTCGTGTATGTGGTTCGGAAAATTGGCCATAAATAGATGGATTCTCTACTCTGGTATTATTCATGCCTGAATATTTAATCAAATTTTGTCCGGATTTCCACATTCCCACCATATAAAAGATTTCTCCAATTCCGCTTACAAAGGGATTAAGTATTCTACCAAATTTCATGAATCCCATTCCTTCTTTAATTGAATAGGTTGTAATATTAGGATCAGAAATTTGAAGATAATAACTCCATCTATCAAAATGCACTACGCTCATTATCTGGAATATATAAACCGCAATTCCACCAAAAAAAATCAAAAATATTAGACCAATTAGTCCTGAGACATTGAATCTCGCTGGATTATATAATAGTGATCGAGAGATTGGCATAAGAATGATAATAACAAATATCACCAAGAATATCCCTGATGTTATGGCTCCGATTTCCATTTTATATGTTTTTTGTAAATTTACATCGCCTAGTTGATTTCCCAAGGCCTTTAATTTTGAAAGATACTGAAAATACCGTACTGCAATATAAGTAAATAAACCAATCCACAAAAAGCTGAAAATTCCCGGTATTGCTGCCAATGTGACTATTTGCATCCCCGCACTTCCTGATAGGGCATAAACTTCTGAAGTTACGTAAGGACCCATAGATATTGTTAAAAAAAGCCCAATTATTCCTATTCCACAGCTAGCTAATATGGCGATTACATATTGCTTCATCGCTTGTCCTAGGTTGAAATAAAGTTCAGAAATGTGTCTATTTGAAGGTGCATAGGGATTTTCCATAGCAAGGAAAATATAGGGGTACACCCTAAAAAATCTTTTTCATAGGTAATTTAAAGAGAAAAAAGAGTGTTTTATGGCTAAAACTTTACTTGAGTTTATTTCCACAATTCTCACAAAAAGTAGAATTTAGATTGAGAATTTTTTGTCCACATTTCGAACAAAAACCGGACGGAATTATGGTGTTTCCTCCTAATGTAGAATCTGGGCGATATGTTTGCTCTGAAAAACTGTCGAAATTTGTTTCGGAGGATCTCTGATAGGATGGCATACTGGGTTGGAATGTTCCAGGTTGATTTTCTCCTGCTTTATAAATCATTAAATTCGTTCCTGCTTTCCACATTCCGACAAGATAAAATATTGACCCAATACCGCCTGTGAATGGTGCAATTATTCTTCCCCACTTCATATAATTTATTCCTTCTGCAATATTAATCCCTATTAAATTATTATTATATCGGAATTGTTCCCCCCATCGATCAAGAGCAATCACTCCAAGGATTGATAGCACGAATATTATTGTGCCTCCCAACAAGGCGAGTAGAATCAAACCTAAAAATCCCGTGATCATAGCTTCATAGGGATCATTAACCATGGAAATAATAACTGGAACGAATGTTGCAATGAGAATAATTGGAAAAATAATCGAACCAATTATTGTCCCAATTTCCATTTTATAGGCTTTTTGCAGATTGAAATCATTTAAGGTCTGTCCAATTCTTTTAAGAGCCGATAAATATTGAATATACCTTACCAAAACAAAAATAGATAATCCAAGTGAAGCAAGTCCAAAAAGACTCGAAATTAGCATCATCCCTCCCATCGTTTGATACGGACCTGAAGAACCTGATCCATACAACATTGGAATAATTCCTAAAAATGGGATAATAAATGAACCAATAATGCCAATGATTGCTACGATAACGGATGCTTTGACGTAATTTTTCATTGAATTACCAAATTCAAAAAATATATTTGAATTAAATTGATTTGAAGAATAAGCATGATTTTGCATTTTAAGAAATTAATGGAGTTTAGGATTATAAATTTTCCCGTAATGAAAAAAAAAAATTCTTATAATGAATATTATTTTTCAGTATCATAGCAAAATACATCATAAGAAGGTTTATCACTCAATTTTCCATCTTCTAACCAAATATTTCTCCCATTTTCTTGCATTTCAATCATTTGACCGATGCGAGGATCATGCGTCACAATAATAATAGTTGTTCCTGATTTGGATAGACTTATCAGCGTTTCTATAATCTCTTTCCCCGTTTCTGAATCTAAATTTCCCGTTGGCTCATCTGCCAGCAATATTCGAGGTTGGTTTATTAGTGCACGAGCAATTGCAACTCGTTGAGCTTGTCCTCCTGATAATTTTTTTACAGTGCTTTTTTCTCTTCCTTTTAAACCTAATTTTTCAATTAGCATGAGAGCTCGTTTCTTATCTTCTGAAGATATTCCATAGGGAATTAAAGGGCTTAAAACATTATCAATAACATTCAAATTTTGAAGGAGATAATTATTTTGAAATACAAATCCAATGAGTTTTTTTCGATACAGAGAGATGTTTCTTTCCTTTATTTGAGCTACATCTATTCCTTCAATAAATACTCTCCCCGTAGTTGGTTTATCCATTGTACCTAAAATATTTAAGAAAGTACTTTTTCCACTACCAGAAGGTCCCATGATCGTGACAATATTACCATAGTCAATATCTAAGTTAATTCCCTTCACGGCTTCAATCATTAGATCACCTTTTCCATATTGTTTTCTGATATCCTGCATAGAAATGACTGCGCGATTTTGCCTATCTTTATCTAAGTTGTTTTGAGTTTCAGTTTTTATCATTTTGTTCACCTTCTATTCTCCCTTTAGTACTTCAACTGGACGTAAACGTGCCGCTTTAATTCCGGGATACATTCCACCAATTACACCAATTCCTAATGCAAAGCTTAAAACCTGAATTACCAAACCTTGCGAGATTTTTGCAGTTGCAGAAGAAAAAGCACCCTCTAAACTACCAAGTAATTGAATTATTCCAAGTCCTAATCCTATTCCAATTACTGCTCCCAGAATACCTAACACCAATGATTCTATGATTATATTTGTGAAAATATGCCTATTTTTCCATCCTGTAGATTTTAAAATTGCAAATTCTTTGCGTCTTTCATTCACACTCGATAATTGACTAACAATAATCGCCATACCGCCAGCTAAAGCAGTGATCAAGGAAATTATCAAGAAAAAGGAATTAAAAATATCAAATGATTCTGATAGTGATTCCTGAAATTGACCCAATGAGAAAGCTTGAACGAAAATATCTCCAAATTCCCCTGAATCTGATAAATCAATTATTTGATCTATATAAGCTGTTGTTTGCTCATTACTCGTACTAGGGAATAATAGATCTATTGATGTGAATGTCTCATTATTTAAACCTGCTTTCCCTAACATGCTCCACGCGATTTCCAAGTCCATATATCCATAATAACTTCTGGGAACAAAATCCGGTGCTCCTGAATCATCTTGGGAATAAAAACCAACGATTTCAAATAATTCGGTTACATTTTTTAAAGGACTAATTTCAAGATAAACCGTTAAGAAATCTCCTAATCTAACATCCAATTTATCAACATCTATCAAACGTGAGTCTAATATGATTTCTTTTTCTCCTGCTATGAAATCTCGGCCTAATGTAATTTTACTAGTAGGCCCTTTCCATAACTGATCCAAAGTTTGATTTATTCCAGTTAATTGAAGGACATCTCCGTCCATATCTTCACGTATATTTCCAATATAAGGGAGTGTAAATGCTGTGGGTAGCGATACTTTGACATTATAATTTTGAATATCTTCCCCTAAGGGGGCATCAAATAAGATATCCATTGTGTTTTTAGGAAGTTCACTTCGACCATTTATTGGATTTTGTTCTTGAATTTCTACAACTCCAATTACTTCTGCAAAATTATCCTCAAGTTGAGCTTCAACTCCTGAGCTGAAAGCTCCTAAGACAAACATGAGCATTAAGCCGAATCCAATGCCTAAGCTGGATAAAATGGCCATAATTTTTTTTCGAAATACATTTTTTATTGAAAATAATAACATTTTAGTTTCATCTCAAAACAAGATTGGAAATAGAAAAGAAAAACCTATAGATTGCATTATATTCGTTTTTTGCTACGTACTTTTATCATTTCAAATCAATTTTGTTGAAAGAAGAATTTTATAAATAGATGAGATTATTACATTAAATTAAAAAATCATCCTTTTTGACAAATCCGCTAATATTAATTCGGTTTCAAATGGAAAAATTGAGGAAAAATCAAAATCTATAGCCAATTATTATCAAATTAATTTATAGTCATTGGTTATTTCTCAATAACATAAGTTTATTTCGCTAATGTTCTGTTTTTTTTTCAAGGGAAGGTAAACAATATTCAATTTGATATTTATGCCCAATCTCGCATTCCAAAAGATACTTTATATTTTTCCCTTCTTCTTGAAATTGAACAATATTCAAATCCTCAAATTCGGTAGATCGATTTGGTTCTTTTAAATTGAGGGTTGAGTCAAATTGTTTTGCCCAATCATACAACTTTTTTTTTAAGAAGCTTGAAATGGGGAGGGTATTTGGATCGATATTTCCAACTTTAGCTGAATCTTTACCCCACCAAAGAGGGTCACATTGAAAATCGGGCATTAATTTAAACGAGATCTTTTTTCTTTCTTTCATTTCAATTCAGATTGGAATTTTTTTTTTTAAACCGTTTAAATTGAGTAAAAAGGGATACATTGAAAAAATGATAGAAATGTGAAATTATTTTGAAATTTTGATTGTTTTTGTCAACCATTGAAAACTCTCAATCAATCCATCCCCTGTAAGAGCAGAGCAAAGATTCACGCGGTAATTAATATCATACGCTGATATATTGTAGTCATTTATGATATTTTCTATTGTAAGATCTGGATTGATGTCTTTTTTATTGGCCAAAATTAAAACAGGGATCTTTCTTAGCTTATCAGCATCTATATGTTCTATAAAATAGTGTTTCATTATACGATTAAATTCAAATACAGAATCATTGAGGGCTTCTATATCATGAGAACAATCAAGGACATAAATTATTGCTTGGGGTCTTTGCAATTTGGTTGTCCACAGTTTTCGAAGATTTTTTTGTCCTCCTACATCAAAAACTCGAAAATCAACCTGCTCAAAATAGAGTTTTAAAATTTGAGGTGCGAGTGTTGGACGAGTTTGGATAAATTGGCCATTAATCAAGTGTTTAATTATAGAAGTTTTCCCAACTGCTTGAATTCCAAAGAAAATAATATTAGCCAAACCAACTTGAGATTTTTTTTCTTTTTTCAGAATTTCATCATGACAGTGTTCCAACAAGGTGTGGAGACGATGTGCGCATTCTTTATAATAAACGTTATCATTATTTTGTGTAAAATAAACACCGGAATATATTTCTGGGGTAGCAATAATTTTTTCAACATATTTCATAATGATAGGTTGGAATACTAGCGTGTTTTCATGTTCATCCAAAAAAATACTTAACATTACAATGATTTCCTCTTGAGATTGAGGAGCAGGCAACAAAAACAAATAATTGAGTGAATTTCGTTCTTCTTTAATCAGCAATCGTTTCGCTTTAACTTCATCAAGGTTTTTCTTGAATAGTGTTGTAATAAGTGCTTTCTTTTTATCTGTTATTTCTGATTCAGGGAGTGAATCAGCGATTATAAGTTTAGTTTCATAGATTGTAGTGATTATTTGCATGATTGATATTCTCCATTGTTATTTATTTATTCTTAGTTATTAGGTGCCCCATCGTTCTGATTGAATTAATTCTACAAGTTTTAACTTTAAACCACCAATATCCTCATTACTTGGAATTTTTGATGTTTCTAAATTTTTCACTGTTGTTCTATATGAAAATACCGGTCGATCAGTGATAAGAGGAAGTTTAAAAACTGCTCTGGCATCATTATAGCTTGCTTGAGCTAAGTCAATATCCCACTTATGGAAGCAGAACACTAAGGGGATTCCCCGTGTGTCAGCATTCATGATAACTTGATTAAATTCAGTGAAAGCCTCTTCAAACCGTTCTGGATGTGAACAATCTAAAACGAACATTAATATTTTTGCCCGATTAAATCCATTTTTCCAGACATAACGAAGGGATACTTGTCCTGGAGCATCCCAAATTTGAAATTCCAAATCCTTGATGATCCATTTATCCAAATTGAACGCAAGTGTTGGACGGGGTTGAATTTCCTTTGCCTCTTTAATAAAATGCGATAAGGTTGTTTTTCCGGCTTTATCAAGTCCAAATAAAAATAATTTATGGGCTGGCATAATAATATACTTTGGAATTAAAACCTTAAAAGGTATATTTCACATCTTATCTTTCTCAAAGAAATTTGAGGATTTCACTAAAATCTGCTTAATCCTTTGGAATCGGTCAGCAGAATAAACGCAGAAGATGAAAGTGATTGCACACCCACCTTTTTTAGGATGGGTAGAGTATTCTTATCCATGATATTTATTTCCCATCGAGGGTTTTGTCAAGGAATTCCAGAGAATTCATTACTAGGAATTCAAAAATCTTTAGATCTCCGTATGAATTTTATCGAAATTGATGTACAATTAACTCAAGATCAAAAACTTGTTGTATTTCATGATGCTTCTCTGTCTCGTATTTATGGTGTTGATTCTCTTATTCGTGAAACGAAGTATGAAGATTTAAAAGAATATTCAACTAAAATTGGTCATCAAAATATTTCACTTCTGTCTGAAATCATTGCCTATATGCAAGCTCATTCAAATTCTATCACTAAGTTAATGATTGAGTTAAAAGGAGTGAATTCTGCCCGACCAACTTGTGAAATTATTAAGAAATATGGTTTCCAGAAACATTGTGTGTTTAGCGGTAGATATTTGTCGGAATTAATTCTCGCTCATAAATTACTACCAAAAATCCCTATTTGCTTGAACATCACCAAATGCAAGGAATTTACTTTGGAAAATCTTCTAAATTCTACTTCAGCCAAATCTTTTCCTATCCCCTTTACAATGTTTTCATTAAAAAGCGATTTAATCACCAATGAAGAGTTTATTCAGAAATGTCATAGCCTTGGGGTTAAAGCATTTGCTTGGAATTTTAAAGATAAACTTGAACCCTTGCAATTACAAAAAGAACTATATTCTTGGGGTTTGGATGGTATTTTATTTGATAATCCCCAGAATCTACTGCAATTTCGTGATTTTATCAAGACACAAAAATCACCATAATCTGAAAACTCTTAATTAAATTCTTAATTACTTATGACTATGGATAAAGATATTAAGTACGTTGAAGAGGGTTATGCTTTAGTAGCGAAATCCTATCGAGATCAGAAGGATATGTCTCAATCGGAACTTCCGATCTTCATCGAATGGTTGAATCATCCCAAGAATCAAGGAAGAATTCTTGAGCTTGGGTGTGCAAGCGGATATCCTATTGCAAAGGTGATATTAGAGTCTCAAAGAGAATATTTCGGCATAGATTTATCTCCAGAACAAATTTCGCTTGCTCATCATGAATTTCCCCAATGGAAGAGTTTTTTTCAAGTGGCTGAAATGGTGGATTTTTGCCGGAAATCTACTTCTAATTCTTACTCTGGGATTATTTCCATGTTTTCTATACGACATCTCCCTCGAATTTATCATGTTGAATTATTCACTCACATTTATCGCATACTGACAAACGATGGTGTGCTACTACTTGATTTCCCGCTCTATAGTGATGAAGGGCGCGATACATGGTTTGAAGACTCCCCCATGTACTGGTCATCTTTTTCGCAGGAATGGATGCGTTTGACCCTTAAGGAATTAGGCTTTACTTTTTTGAAATCCTATGTTGATGAGAAGATGTTTAATGGAAAGAAAGAAAAAACTACGTTTTTATTATACCAGAAATGAAGAGAATTTTATTCTTTATCATCTTTTGAGAATTTTTTTTGAATGATTTTTATTTGCTCTATTATATAATCCAATGCTTCTTGATTGGATAGTAAAACCCGGTGATCTAATTGAAATGCATTCCGATGCAGCTTTTCAACAACTGGAAAATTTTGCGGGTGAGGGTTATCTTTTCCCCAATTGGCTTGGCTATAATCGATGTTTGGGAGAAGATTCATATTTTCAAAGAGGTCTAATTTGTGCAAGGGTGGATAACAAGCATCGGTGGGAATTCCTCGTTCTTCTAATTCTTTATATATTACTTGATAATCAATACCTCCAAAATGATCTGGATCGAAAAATACCGGATAGACATAATTAGCACATCCTGTGACTGCTTTTTTCCGTTTTTGGGGTGAAATCCCGGGTATTTCTTTAAGCTTAATATTTAAATATTGAGCATTTTTATTTCGGAGGCGAAATTGAGCGGGATATTTTTTCAATTGTGTGCGTAATAATGCGGCATTCATTTCTCCTAAGCGAAAATCAGAACCGTAAGCAAAATGATCATAAAACCATCTCCCAGGCAATCTCCCACTATCCAAAACTTGGTAGATTTTCAAAGCAAGTTCATCATCATTGCAAATAATAGCACCACCTTCTCCCGCATTTATGACTTTTGATGCTTGGAACGAGAAGGTTCCACAATCTCCCCAAGTCCCTACCATTTTATTTTGTAGAGAACTTCCATGGGCATGCGCGCAATCTTCAATAATCTTTAAATCATGAGTTTTCGCTATTTTTAAAAGAGCTTCCATATCACAAGGCATTCCCCCCAAATGGACACAAACAATGGCTTTTGTTCGGGGTGTGATTAAATCTTCGATTTTCGTGGGTTCTATTAAAAATGTGTCAGAATTTACATCACAAAAAATTGGGACTGCTCCAACAGATACAATTGCTGATGCGCTCGCCACAAATGTCCAATCCGACACAATCACTTCATCCCCTCGACCAATTCCTAAAGCCATCAAACATATTTCAATTGCATGGGTTCCATTTGTACAAGCAAAAGCATGTTTTACTTGGTGAAATTGAGCAAATTCTGTCTGAAATTTCCAAACATTTTCTCCTTCATGGGCATTGGGCGCACCACACCACCAATTTCCGGATTTAATGACTTCTGAGACAAGTTCAATATCCTCCTCATCCCATATTGGCCATTTTACAAAGATTGGAACTTTCTTCATAATTGAAGTTAGTTGATTTTTCTTTAGAAGTTATCGAAGTATATAAAAAAAATTTATGAAAAAAACGGATCTGAATCATAACACTTTTTTTTAATTTATTCCTTTTTCTTTTATGCTTTGAACCAAATAGGGTATCTATTTTTAATATCAAATATATTTCACCCCAATATTGTACATTATCTAAGAAAGTGGTCTGTAATCTTGAGAAATAAACGATTTTTAGTCAAAATGTTCTATGCCAACTTCATGAAATGGCTCCCCATAATCGATCCAAACAATTATTGATTTTTGTCTTAATTCCTACTCTTTGTACAGGAGTTTAAGGATTGTTTGGTCCAGTATATGGAGGAGATAGATTGTGGTGCAACTTCAGAATTTCAAATATTGCCATGGAATATTGTATGTGTTTCATTTTTCGATATTTCTTAAGAAAAGATTTAGTTTGACAAAAAACTCACATTTTTTTATAAACTTGACAAAAAACTCACATTTTTTTATAAACTTGACAAAAAACTCACATTTTTTTAATTTTGAAAAATAGGTTTTTTATTAGATAAACAAATTACTATATTACTTTAATTACGGTGAAATATATTTTGGTAACTTCAAATTCTTTTCAAGTTGAATCAAAGATGTTAGATTTATATTCTGAAATCATTAGATGTTGTAGTGATGAATGTAATGAACATGGCGCTGTAAATGATCCAAATGGAAATAAATGTTTTATTCCGAGGTCATTTTATTGGAAAACATCACTACCAAAAAAATTTCTAATTATTGCTACCAACCCTGGAAAACTTACTGAAGAAGAAACAAAGGAATATAGTAAGATTCATAGATCCAATGATAGGATTACAATAGAAGAAAGCAAAGAATTTGTTAGGAAACATCTCGATATTGCCGGATCGATGTTTAGAAATGCAATAGATTATGATGAAAATCGGAGAAAATTATCCTTTCATCGTGATCTTCTTGAAGCAATTTCCAAAGTACTTTCTATTGAACGATATCAAGTATTTGACTATGTTAATTATACTAACCTAGTGAAATGTCAAACTATTAGAAATTTTACTTACTTAAAAAAATCAAAGGCGAAAGATTTCTTAGTTAAACAATGTTATCACCAACACTTGAAACGCGAAATTGATTTTTTAAAACCAGATCTTATTTTGGCCTATGGAGAGGAAGTCTATAACAATCTACCTTTACGCTCTCTGATACCGACAAAAATTTTTGTATTACCTCGAATATGGTCAGGTGCAACAGATGATCAAAGACGTGAATGGCGTAATATGTTAGATGTCGTTCATAATAATATCAAAGAGATTGTGAAGTCAATCAAGGATAGAATGAAACATGGATAATTCTGAATAACATATTTTTTTTTTTTTTAATTCTTGAATTATTTTTATTAATGCTTTTCGATTTTTTAAAAAATTAATGAGATTGATCTTCAGAAAAAAATCTGATGTTAAATTTCTTACAGTTTTTCTTATTTTGAGAAGTTTTTATCCATTTATTGAGACATATTTTTAATAAAAATCTATCATATTTTGAAATAAAAAACATATGTGTCCACCTTAACCCATTACAGTATTAGTATTTCCAGTACAATTCTGTGGCAGCCAAATACGAATGTTTATATACTAATCTGATAGAATATTATTGCCAGTATAAATTTTGCTTGTCAAAACTTTCAGATATGTAGTAATAATGATGTATGTATAAAATACGACAAGAAATTTGTAATTGGTACAAAAATGTAGGTAGTGATAAAATGAAAACAAAAAATGGATTTGTATCTATTACTCTTTTAGGTATGATGGTTTTTACTCTCGGCTTGGGAATAATTCAGCCTGTTAAAGCTCAAGGTGTAACTTTAAAAATCATAGTAACAGACCAACAAGCACCAGGAGTGGAAGCTGTTATTGATGAATTTTTGGCTGATACACTTGGAACCGGCGTGGATGCAGTCGAAGTTATTTCTTCTGGAACCCGTGCTGACGATCAGCTTGTTTATCTTACGACTCAGATGGCTGCAGGGAGTTCTGAATTCGATGTTGTTGGGCTTGATACGGTTTGGACAGCTCAATTTGCTGAAAATGGGTGGATTGATGAGCTTACTCTTGAATCAGGGGAATTTGATGATTATTTTAGCGGGATGGTCGATTCTAGCATGTATAATGGCAAGGCATATGCATATCCATACTTCTTGAATTTAGGTGTACTTTTCTATCGAGCAGATATTTTAGCTAGAAATGGATACGATTCTGTAGATGATTTCGATACTTGGGATGAATTCAAAGCCGCAGCAAATACAATTCTTGCAAACGCAACAGAACAAGCCTTAGATCCCGATTTAGTTGGCTTCGTCGGACAATTTGATGCATATGAAGGTGGGGTTTGTAATTTCATTGAATGGATGGGGAGTGCTGGTCAAACAAGTATATTTGATTCAGATGGAGAAGTTGATTTGAATAACACAGATGTTCAATCTGCCATGACATTTTTGAATGGTTTGATCGCTCCTAGATATACTGGTGTTCAAGGTACAGATTACATTGTTCCTCGAGAAGGGTTAACTCATGATGAAGGTTCTTCTGTTGGAAAATGGACGGCTGGAGAAGCTATTTTTATGCGACAATGGCCATTTGCTTATGGAAATTCAAAAGCTGAAGCAGGACTTAATGCTACAGATGGTTCTGGTAATTATGTCCAGTTTGGCGTAACTGCAATGCCAACTAAAACAGGTGGAGATTCTGAAAAATCGGCTGTAGTGGGTGGTGCTGTTTTAGCCATTCCAACGAGTGGAACTCAAAAAACTGAAGCTATGAATTTAATACGATTCTTAGGCGATGAAGTTGCTCAACTTGCCGAATTGACTGAATGCTCTAATTTTCCTGCATTGAAATCTGCTTTTGATAACTTACCTGCTGGATATGAGTGGGTAGCAGAATTCGAATCCGCTGCTGAACGTACACTTGCTCGACCTGTACATCCTAAATATGCTACTTTTTCAGTAGAAATTGCGGATTATTTTAATGATATATTAGGTGGTGTAAAATCAGTTAATGAAGGTCTAGGAAAGATGGAATCTGCAATTACTGAAATAATCAGTGGTAAAATAGAAATTCCTGGAAATGGTATTCCGGGTTATTCTATAGGCTTTTTAGTTGTTGCTTTGAGTCTAACCGTAAGTATTATTTTAGTTAGAAAGAGACGAACTTAAAATTTTTACACTTTTTTTTTATTGAATCGAACAGGGTGAAATAATGGAAGAATCTAAAAAAATATATAACACAGTATCAAGACCGAATCCAGATGAAAATTTATCGCTGGGTAAGAAAAATAAGAAGGAACTTAATAAATCAGAAAAAAGATTTGCATATAAGATATTAATTCCAGCGGTATTAGTTTTTCTTTTTGGAATTTTCTTCCCACTAATAATAGGTATTTTGATTAGTTTTACAAATAGTTCTGCTTCAAATGGTTTTTTCGGTGATAAAATCACTTTAATTAATTATTATGAATTATTATTTCATGGAGGGATAAATGCCAATCATTTTTGGCAATATACCTACCAAACACTTTTCTTTGCGATCGTTGCTGTGACTTTAGAATTATTACTTGGTTTAATTTTTGCTTTACTATTGAATAAAGAGTTTAAAGGTCGAGGCTTAGCTAGAGCAACACTTTTAATACCATGGGCGTTGCCAACTGTTGCTTCAGCAACTATTTTTCGATATGAAATACTTGCACCATCAGGTGATTATGGTTTGTTTAATTCTTTAATTCAAGGATTAGGTGGAAATGGAATTGCTTTTTTTGGTGCTGATGTATCAATTCTATTTGATTTACCATGTTTGATTCCATTTTCTCCTGGATTCATGATGGTACCCATTTCAACAACAATGTTATCTTCAATTCTAATTGATGTATGGAAGACTACTCCATTCTTCAGTTTACTAATTCTAGCTGCCTTACAGGTTGTTTCTGAAGATTTATATGGTGCTGCAGATATCGCTGGAGCAACTCCTTGGCAAAAATTTTCAAAGATTACTTGGCCAATTATTAGACCTGGTGTTGCTACTGCATTAGTATTTCGTGTTATGGATGCAATTCGTGTATATGATGCGATTGTAATATTTAGGGATGATACTGTATATTCAATGACATATCAATCAGTAAATTTTTGGTCTAGATCTCAAGAATTTGGAAAGGCCTCCACAGTTGCAATGTTAGAATTTCTTATCATTATTATATTCGCGGTTTTCATTTTTAAGATATTGTCTGTAGATCGAACCTCAAAATCTCCCAAAACCAAATTATCTTCGATTTCTCTAATGAGAAAATCCAAAGAAGGACCTTCTCTCACTGATGAAATTCTGGATAATAATGAAAATAATAACGACGATAATGAGAACTCAATCCATGATGGTGATAAGACAACATTTCTTTTGAGGAAAATTTCAAATAAAGAAATTCAATGGTTTCGAAGAAAACGTGTAATTAAAAAGATAGGATTAGTTATCTCTGTATTTTTAATGTGTCTATTCTGTGCTTTCCCATTTATTTGGATTGTTTTAAGAGCTTTTCGTAATCCATACATTGCTCAAGATAGTTTTGAAATTCTGCCCAAATTTCCATCCATAGATGCATTCAAGGTAGTATTTCAAAATTCAGAATTTTTTGGAGCAACCTTTGATAGAGCGCTAATTAATGGATTTATTTTATCTGGTTTAACTGCCCTAGTTGTTTTAATTGTAGGTTCTTTAACTGGCTATGCATTAGCGAAATTTGACTTCAAATTTAAAAAAATAACATCGCTGATTATCTTTACAATGACTAGTTTGCCACCTTTAGTAATCATTATTCCATATTTTATTCAAACAAAAGTCATTTCAAACATATTTCCATTTCTGGATCTAACAGATAGTCTTTTTGGGTTAATTTTACCATATGCTGCATTCAATCTTCCACTCGCAACTTTTGTTTTGAGATCTTTCTTTGAGGAGATTCCAGAAGATTTATGGAAAGCAGCACGTGTTGATGGTGCTTCAAATTTTCAAGTATTTCGAAAAGTGATAATGCCCTTAACAGTTCCAGGTTTATTTACATGTTTTATTTTAGTTTTCATTGCTGCTTGGAATGAACTATTGTTTGCTCAAATCTGGTTAATATCGGATGATAATCATACAATTCCTCGGGCAATTTTGCGTTTTGTTCAAAACCCTGCAAGTTTGTCTGCAAATTGGGATACTGATATTGCCTTAATGGCTGCAACTTCGATTGCTACAGTACCGCTGGTCATTATTGTTCTAATTTTTCAAAAACACATTATCAAAGGAATTACTAGTGGAGCGGTAAAAGGATAATTAAAAATTGGTGAAAAAAATGGTAAATATAGAATTGAAAAAAGTAAATAAGATATTTAAGCCAGATGTTCATGTACTAAAAGGAATAGATTTGACTATAAGAGATAAAGAATTTATGGTTCTTGTTGGTCCATCTGGTTGTGGAAAATCTACGTGTCTAAATATTATTGCTGGGCTTGAATATGTAACTGATGGAAATATTTTTTTTGGTGATGTAGATGTTTCTGAGTTACCTCCAAAGGAACGAAACCTTGCTATGGTATTTCAGAGCTATGCGCTTTATCCTCATATGAATGTTCGCGAAAATATGAGTTTTGCTTTGAAGCTTGCAAAAGTGGATAAAGAAATCATCAATCGAAATGTCGTGAAAGCTGCAAAAATTTTGGAGATTGAATCTTTATTAGATCGAAAACCGAAAGAATTAAGTGGTGGTCAAAGGCAAAGAGTTGCATTAGGAAGGTGTATTGTAAGAGATCCAACAGTTTTTCTTTTTGATGAACCATTAAGTAATTTAGATGCAAAACTTCGAACTCAAATGCGTGGTGAAATTATCAAACTTCAAAAGCAGCTTCAAACTACCTTGATTTATGTAACTCATGATCAAGTTGAAGCCATGTCCATGGCTGATAGGATAACCATTTTGAATGGGGGGTATATACAACAAGTAGGAACTCCATCTGAAGTATATAATACTCCTCGAAATATATTTGTTGCAGGATTCATTGGCGCTCCATCTATGAATTTCATGAGATGTGAATTGCAAGGTTCCAATCTCGTTTTTGGGCAGAATCAATATTCAATTAATTCAAGTATTGTAGAAAAAATTAAAACTGCCAATTCGACAGATTTGATACTAGGAATAAGACCAGAACATATTCAAATTACTCCAGACAAACGACAAGATGCTTTTAAGGTCAAAATAGATGTGGTTGAATATTTAGGTGCGAATACAATAATAGAGTTCGAGTTTAAAGGCAAATTTGCATCTTTAGCTGTCGCTAATGGGTTTTATAGTGCAAAAATGGGAGATCATGCATATGTGAGTTTCCCAAATGAGAAAATTCATGTATTTGATGCAAAATCGGAATTAAATCTAATACATAAAAATCCGATTCAACAACTTTAAATTTTTTTTACAAGCAAAACAAAATAGCAGGTTTATGAACATAATGATTTGCAAGGCAGTAATTTTTGATTTGGATGGTGTAATAACAAACACCGCCCAGCTTCATAGTTTGGCTTGGAAGAACATGTTTAATAGTTATCTAAAACAACGTTCTAACTTATTAGGTGAAAATTTTAAAGAATTTACCCATGAGAGTGATTATTTACTATATGTAGATGGGAAACCTCGTTATAAAGGAGTAGAATCCTTTCTTCTATCTCGAAATATTAGTCTCGAATATGGAAGTCAAGACGATTCACCCGATGTGATATCAATTTGTGGATTAGGTAATAAAAAAAACCAGATACTAGAAAATTTAATTAAAACACAAGGAGTAGAAGTTTTTACATCATCCTTGGAAATAATTAAAGATTTAAAGAAAAAATCCATTAAGTTGGGTGTTGCTTCCTCGAGTAAAAATTGTCGATTAGTTTTAGAATCGGTTGGAATTATCCAGCTATTTGAGACTATTGTTGATGGAAATTCCTTACAAAAATTAGAGTTGAGAGGAAAACCTCAACCAGACATTTTCCACAAGGCTGCAGACAATCTTGGAGTTCCATATGATCTTACCGTAATAGTTGAAGATGCAATATCAGGAGTTCAAGCAGGAAGAGATGGTAATTTTGGTCTAATAATTGGTGTTGCCCGTGAAAATAATCAAAATGAATTGAAAATAAATGGTGCAGATATTGTAGTAGAAGATCTACGAGATATTTCATTTGAAAGAATTAAAAATTGGTTTAGTTTTGAATTAAATGAATCTCAATGGAAAATTGAATATAATCACTATGCTCCTGAACTAGAAATGATGAGAGAATCCCTTTGTACAATTGGAAATGGTGTAATCTGCACTCGTGGCACTTTTGAAGAGGTAAACGCAACAATAAATAATTATCCTGGAACCTATATTGCAGGAGTATATAACCGAACTGAATCTAATGTTAAAAATAAAATAATATCAAATTTAGACTTAGTAAATTGTCCAAATTGGCTTCCCCTTAAATTTAAGATAAATTCTGGTGAATGGTTCGATCCTACTTCTTGGAAAATTCTACAATTTAAACGCTCCTTGAATTTAAAAAGAGGTGTGCTAAATCGATTTATCGTTGTTGAAGATTTGAATAAAAATAGAACTAAAATTGTTTCTAAACGTATTATTAGCATGAAAAATCCTAATTATGGGGCAATTCAATATGGAATTACTTCTTTGAATTATTCTGGCAAAATTACATTTCAAACTTCTATTGATAGTTCTATTGAAAATAAGGGTGTAAAGCGATATAACGGTTTGAATTCAAAGCATTTGAAGACAGTATTTCTATATTCCAAGGGTGATATTATCTCGAATGTGTCTTCAACAATTCAATCAAATATTCACATTTTAGTTTCAGCAAAAATTATGCTATCAAAAAATGAAGATAAATGTTTCCCATTAATTGGTTTAACTAAAGAAAAAACTTGTGTTAAGGCAACCTTATCCGAAAATATTAGCCAATATGATTCAATCAGCTTGGAAAAAATTGTATATATTTGTAAATTTTATAATAAAAATGAAATTCAAAAAAAAATTGACGATTCTACTTCCAAACTATCAAAAATTGATGCTTTTGATGATATTGCTAAGAGTAGCTATGAAGAATGGAAAAAAATTTGGAATAAAGTTGATGTCAAAATAGTAGGTGATCGATATGTACAGAAATTAATTCGAATTAATTTATATCACCTTATAATAAGTGGTTCTCCTCTCAGTGTAGAGTCAAATCTTAGTATTCCTGCTCGTGGATTACATGGTGAATCCTATCGTGGACATTTCTTTTGGGATGAATTATTTTTTTTTCCATTTTATAATCTTCATTATCCAGAAATCGCACAAAGCATCCTTATTTACCGAACTGATAGATTAGATCAAGCAAGAAAAAATGCAAAAGAACAAGGGTATAGTGGGGCATTATATCCATGGCAAAGTGGTTTAGATGGCAGAGAAGAAACACAAAAGATGCACTTAAATCCATTGACAGGTATTTGGAGCGAAGACCATAGTATTAAACAACGTCATGTGAATTTATCAATTGCTTATAACATTTTGAATTATTTCCATGTATCTAAGGACTATCAATTTTTCTTTGAAAAAGGTTTGATTACTATATTAGAAATATGTAGATTTTGGGCATCAATCTCACATTTAAGTTCAAAAACTGGACGATATTCTATAAAGGATGTAATGGGTCCAGATGAATTCCATGAACATTATCCTGATAAGCCAGATCGTGGAATCAATAACAATTCTTATACCAATATATTGGTTTCTTGGCTTTTGAAGAAAACTCTCTTAATTTTATCAGAATTGCCGAAATTGGATAAATTATCATTATTCAAATCTATAGGATTAACTGAAAAAGAATTGAACCTTTGGGATAGAATTAGCACAAACCTTTTTATTGAAATTACTGACGATGGGATAATTTCTCAGTTTGAAGGATTTTTAAATCTAGTAGAACTAAATTTGGATGAATATCGGAAAAAATATGAATGCATTAATCGACTTGACCGAATTCTCAAATCTGAAAATTTGGATGTCAATAGTTTTCAAGCTATCAAACAAGCGGATTTACTTATGATCTTTTATATGTTACCCAAATGTGAAGTTGAATCTATCTTATCTAATAATGGCTATAGAATTCCGAATGTGTTTTTGGAAACAAATTTTGACTATTATTACAAAAGAACATCACATGGTTCTACCTTAAGTTATCTAGTACATTCTCATGTTTTAAATCTGCTGGGACGATATAAAGAATCATTCGATTTTTTTTTAAAAACACTATCATGTGATTATTCTGATATTCAGAATGGAACAACTGGAGAAGGAATTCATACTGGAGTTATGGGTGGTTCTTATTGTATGATATTGTTTGGTTATGCAGGTGTGAATTTGTTCTCGGATTTTTTAGAAATTGACCCTCGATTACCTGCACATTGGCGATGCTTGAATTTTTCATTCAACTTGAAAGGTTGTCGTTATTCCTTCGAACTCTCAAATTTAAATGTCAGAATTAAATTTTCAAGTGACTCAGTAATAGAACAAGCAATCCGAGTTAGGGGTAAAGAATATTTTTTAATTAATGAACAATGGAGTGAAATACATGTTAGGTGATGTTCTACTAATCGAGGAAAAACATAAAAATGTTGCCCATGAGATAGTTCAAAAATATCTTAAAACAAGAAGGGAAAAATTAATTATCACAATCGGTGGAGAATCTGGTTCTGGAAAGAGTGAAGTCGCTCACATGGTAGGTAGATATTTAAAGAAAGAAGGAATTCTTACAAAAATTCTCCACACCGATAACTACTATCGAATTCCTCCTAATAATCGATTAGAATGGAGGAAAAAGGAAGGAATTTCTGCAATTAATTTTACGGAATATGATTGGGATTTAATTATAAAAAATATTTTAGATTTTAAATCAGATAAAGTTGGGAATTTACCATGTGTCGATTTAATTAATGATCGCGTAGATACACTTATTACAGATTTTAGCGGTATTTCTGTATTAATTTTGGAAGGATTGTATTCTCTACATTTTACCGGTGATTTTAATATTTATATTGATTTAACTTATCATGAGACAAAAAAAGCTCAGAGCATGAGAGGGAAGGAAATTTACGATGATTTTCGGATGAAAGTTTTAGAACGTGAACATAAAATAGTTAGTAAATTTCGTTCGGAAGCAAACTATATAATATCCAAGCAGTTCTCTCTTTTGTCTATTTCCGAAAAATAAACAGATATGGTTTTTTAGACTATAATATTTTATTAGAGATTTATGCCCATTAAAGAACTAATTTAAAGGAGAAAGAGTAGAAAATTGCTAAATTCAATGAATTTCATAGAAATAATCTGTCCTGATTGTGGTAAGGGTGCTATGGTAAAAATTCCAAATCATCTTTTTAAAAAAGGGACTTTGAATGCCATAAAAATTCATATCGAATCAGGAATATGCTGTAACCATCGATTTCTCGCATTTGTTTCAAACAAACATAAAGCAATTGGCTATGAAAAGCTTGATTCAGTTGTTTTAAACAAAACAAGAACACAAAAACACATTTTTTCTCTCAAAACAATTCTTGATAATTTCAACAATCAAATTGTTCTTCTATTCTTTAGAGCTTTGTTACTTTCTTGTCCTATCATTATAGTTAGTGAACAAGATCTTTCCGTCGAAATCAATGAATATAATTATTTTTTCAATTCATTGCTCCCTGAAAAACATTTGAATCCTTTCCTTTTCTCCTATTATTCCCGTGAGAATTTGAAGGAAAATATGAATGAAATTTCTCTAATATTAACAGATGATTTAAGTATTGAACAAATACCTTGGGCTTCAATACCTTTTGATATCGAAAAACAATTTTTCCTCGAAGGATTTCAAATCATGGATAGAGATGGCCAAATATACGTAATGAAAGTTAAGATCTCGACACTTTTTGACAAAGTTATTTATTTAATTGATAGTTTAAATAGAATTATAGAAATAGAAAGAAGATATAATCGAAAAATATACAAACTGGATGAAAATCAGAATGATCGAATTTTTTATGAAGATGAATGTGATAAAATAATAATTAAGAAATATGGGGAAAACATTACGAAATTGGAATTAGATTTGATTAGACTGATCGCGCTGAACAGATTTCATGCAAATATACAAAGGAATGATAATAATTCAAAAAAGGTGAAAAAAATAAAATTACCCCAAAAAAAAATAAAAAATTTATTTAAGAAGCTTTAAAAAGAAAATCAAGTCATATAACGAATGAATTAAGAAGAAAAGAAAATAAGGTTGAAAATGGATCATTAATTCTAAGCTTTCCCGCAATTTATAGGAACGAACTGCGAGAATCAAATTTCTGTTTTAGATAGTAAATTAGGTGCTCGCTATGAAAACACGAATATGTCAGTTTTTTTAAGTAAGATTACAAAGAAAAAAAAAGGTAAAAAAAAATGAGTTCTAATACCAATTCCCAGATTGTTGATGAAGATTGGAAGATTACTTGTAAAATTGCTTCAATCTCAGTATATTCTCAGCTATTATGTGCGATATTCATTATGATTTTTGCAATAGTTGTTGGAATCCTTCCTGAAACTATTGAAGAAGTCTTTGAAATGTTAGAAACCAATAGATTTGAGGCAATTTTACGATTAGATTTTCAAAGCTTGATTATCATATTACTAATGGCACCAGTATCATTTGGTATATATGCAGTTATGAAAAAAAAAGACCCCGCAATATCACTTTTCCTATTAATACTTATTCTAATGGGAGTTGTAATAGCCGTAACAAATAACGGGGCATTATCATTAATAGATTTGAGTGATAAGTACAACAATACTGTTGACGATATGATCAGAAGTAAATATATTGCCGCAGGGGAAGCTGTTCTTGCAATGAATGAATGGAATGGGACTGCTTGGTTAGTATCAGGAATTTTCCTGCAAGGTGGATTTCTATTATTTCATATTAGAATGCACAAGAATGAATTGTTTTCAAATTCGACTATCATTTTAGGAATTTTGGCAAACGGCCTTGATTTAATTCAACATTTACTGCATCTTTTCACACCTACTTTAAGTAGCTACATTATGATCGTAGCAGGCATATTTTATTTCGGCTGGTATATTTTTCTTGGAAAGGATCTCTATAGATATTCATTAGTAGAAAATAAAAAAGTATGATTTTTTGAAGTAGCCTTGTCAATAACTACAAATTTATTTGACAATCCAACTATTTCACTAAAAATTTTTTCATTATAACTGAATCGCGGTCCTTTATGATCTTTTTTTACATGGAAGTTTTTTGAATTTTTATCATTTTAAAAAAGAAGTGAGATGAATAGGTCACCTCAGAAAAAAACGATATCCTTTATTTTAACTCCCTTCTTCGAAAGAAAACAAAAGAGAAGAAAATAAATACTGCCGAATAAATTAACATTCCAAATAGCGCTCCTTGATGGCTTGGGGTAGACCAGAGAGTCATAGCAAAATCAGTATCTAATCCTGTTTCTTCTCCTGTAATTAACGGGATAGTGGAAACTCGTTCATCTTCAAGGGGCATATTGAAACATTGTGTGATTATTCGCGAATAGTAGGTCAATAAAAACAAAGGTTCCACCGTAGTAAAGAGTGAAAGGATCGATTCTATTATCGAAAAGAGAATTAAGAGGAATATTAAGGAGAAAACTACTACCATTGCTGTGCTTTTCATAAAAGAACTAAAAAACGTAATAAATGATAGTACTGCTAAAGTATATAACAATGCCCAACCCATACTTGCCCATAAGGAAGATGGAACAAATTGATAATGGTAGAGCGTTGCAAACGCGACTAATAAATAATAAAAGATCACTATTCCCCCATTCATAATGTAATTTGCAAGAAATCGTCCGAAAAACATTTTATTGCGGCTAATTTTTGGAAATAGGATGTTTCCGGTTTGTTTTTCAAAATCTATCACTAATAATGATCCTCCGTAGGCAGTCGCGCAGATTAAAATAATCATACTTATCATTCCAAGAAAATTGATAAAATATGGGTAAGGATCTTCCGACAATTCTTCCCCCCTTCTTAATGGAGCCTCTTCGATGATGAAGAACATTATGAACATCACCAATGCAACTCCAAGTAGAATTAGCGTTTTCTTAAAACTCCGGATGAATTCAAAAGTTCCAATATCATACACTTGTTGGACGCTGCGCTTCAATCCCAATCTTTTTTGTTGTTGTTCCAATGTCTTATGTGATTCAATTGTTGTGCTCATTTTTATTGACCTCCTAAAGTATTGACTCCACCTTCACCGCTTTTTTCTGAAATTGTTTGAAAGTTTTATCGCTTTCAGAAACATACTTTAAATATAAATCTTCCAATAACCCTGCTTTAGGAACACTATATTCAATAACTTTGATGCCAGCAGAAATCAGTTTATGGAGCATTTCATATTGTTTTTCTTGGGATCCATCGAATTGTAATTCAAATATTTTCTGATCCCTATTATAATAGATGGGGCCGCTTAGAAATTGGCCAACCGTTTCTTTCAGCTTTATAATCGTCTCCCCTGGATTCTCCCATCCAATCATTTCTAAATCAATGACACTGCGTTTTGCTTCTTCTTCCAAATTATCCAAAGAATCGCATGCCACGAGTATTCCATGGGAAATTATAGCGATTCGATCTGCGACTTCCGATACTTCATAGAGAAGATGACTTGAGAGAAACACCGTTTTATTTAAATTTTTTAATTTTAAAAGGAAATCTCGAACTTCGCGGCGTGCTTTTGGATCCAATCCCGTATGGGGTTCATCTAAGACAATAATTGCTGGATCGTGGACCACTGCAGAGACTATACCAATTTTTTGACGCATCCCTTTAGAAAATGTTCCTAATTTGTTATCGATCCATTGTCCCATTCCAATCATTTGCACCACCTCTTCTACGCGTTCATGAATTTTATTTCGCGGATATCCCTTTAATTTTGCAAAAAGGGTTAAAACTTGTCGGGGGGTATTATTCTCGTAAAACGCTGGATTTTCAATTAAAAATCCAATGTTATCTAAAAGATAATCCTGATTATATTTGGTCAATTTTTCCAGTTTGTGGTTATAATTAACCCATACTTCCCCTGAAGTAGGATTTAATAGATTTGCCATCATTTTCATAGCGGTAGATTTTCCGGCACCATTCGGTCCTAAAAATCCCAGAACTTCCCCTTGAAATATTTGTAGGGATAAATCATTTACTGCCGTAAAATGACCAAATTTCTTGGTGAGGTGTTTAAACTCGATTAAAACTTCCTTTTTCGATTCATTCTGATTCATGCTTATACTCAACTAAGATGTGGGAATAAAAAAATTTTGGTGTTGCATTAATTGTCTTAGAAAAATTTCAAGAGAATTAAAAAAACCAATTGTCCTGCAACAATAATTAGCAGAAAGGCTCGAAATAACTTCTTTTGTTTTTGCTTCTTTTGCATTTGCAAATCTTGCTCGGTCGTTGGTGTCGAGGAATCGACATAAGCTGATATATCTCCGATTGAGTGGGTTTTTGTTTTCATTTTAATTGCTCCATTTTTTTTTTCTGAAAAAAAAAATTAATCATAGATTTTTGGCTTTGGAAACATTCGATTAAAGATTATATATCCAAGAATTCCGCAAATTGTTTCAATAGGTAGAAAATACACCGCTATTCCTCCAGTCCCTTGACTTGAAAGAAGTTCATCCATTCCCATTAAAATAATGAAATGTAACACTAATCCAATCAAAATAACTATACCCCATTTGATGACAATCCAATCTTTATTTCGTTCTTCTAAGGAATATCGGTATTTCATTTTGCCAAAGACTCTTACTTTATATTCAAACAACAATGTCCCTAAAACTGGGCCGATAGGAAGTGATATCAATCCAATTAAGATGGAATCTACGGAACTTCTATCATCAATGTTGAACAGAGACGCGGAAATCGTAAATATTAATGTGCAGATAGGTAAGACCGTAAATACCCACTTCAATTTAGCCTTAGCTTGTTCTCGAGGTACTATTGGTAAGGAAGCGATGATGGTTGCTCCATTACCATCGGTCCGCAATATGCTAAAAACGATATAAAATGTGGACATTATGATATAATCCATCCCAAAAATACCACCAAAAATTGAAAGAATTAGAGGTATGATGATAAATGTCATTGCTTGAATATCTCTTAATGCCATTTGCTTATCTTTTCTAAAATGGGCGGTTATTGGAGATACCGTCTGAACTTCAATATTTTCCCTTTTAGTAGAACTTTGCTCACCGGAAAACGAATTGGATGCATATCTACCAATTCTCTCTAATTTTATCAAAGCACTTCTGAAGGAAATTCCAATTATTAGTACCAAAATGACAAATCCTGTTCCAATCAATACAATTTCAAGTGAACTAAGTGGGGTTGAAGCTAAATTTGTACTTTGCATGAATAGTTGTATCAATACATATCCTCCATTTAATGGAAAAGGGATAATTCCCAAATATGTGTTGAGCATTGAAGCATCAAAAGGAATAATTGTCGGATAGAAAAATTGTGGAATTAACTCTATGGATAGCATAATCGCCATTATAATTATCAAAGATCCTCCAGCATATCCAAAAATAACTCCAATCCGAATTAAATTATTTTTTTTGGTGTTGGCTTCTCGGTTGGTTAGTACATTACTCACTTTTTCCCCAACATGTACCAGAACGGTAAAGGCAAGAATGATATTGACCACTGACAGAATCAACGCACAGAAGGTCAATAATATGCTTTGTGTCCCTATAGCTACTCCAATGGGCAAGACTAATATCATAGTATAAATTTGATAATCCAATCCGCGGAAAAAGGCAAAAATACTGATTTTACTCATGTGCTTCTTTTCTAATGGCAAGGTCGCAAGCCATCGAAAAGCTTCTCCCGTTAAAATACCAGAAGAAAACATAAGTGATAGGGACACTAACAATAAAATTTGCATTAATAGAAAGGAGGCAAGTATCATACTTCCCGCAAAAATCACCCATGTCTCCGAAATTCCTTGGGATAATGCAATTTGAATATTGCTGAATGTCATAATCGGAAAAATAATCATAATGGCCAGATACATAACTACCATGAATTTCAAGATAAATCCTTGTCCTTTCATATAGGATTTATCTGCAGACATTTTTTCTAACAAACGTTCTTGTCCCGAACCTGCCATGGCTAATTGTGATTCCATCCAAGCTTCTTGGTAAACATACTTCGATAAATGAAATAATTCTTGTGTGTTCATTGTTTTCATCTTGGTTTTGTTTTTAAAATTATGCTGCTTGCATCGTTTTTCGTAATTGGTCAATAATGAGATTAACTGATTCATCTTGTTCGGTGATCCTTAAGAAAATATCTTCCAGATCTAATGTATCATCTATCATATTCGTATGATCACGCAAGTCTTGAATTGTACCTTCTGCCAGTAGTTTACCTTGGGAAATAATACCAATTCGATCACACAAATCTTCTGCAACTTCCATGATGTGAGTTGAGAATAGGACCGCTCCTCCTCTTTGGGTGTGTAATTCCACCATTTCTTTAACCACTTTTACAGATTTAGCATCTAATCCTGCTAAGGGTTCATCCATAATCAAAAGGTCTGGGTTATGTAAGAACGCTGCAATTATCTGAATTTTTTGTTTATTTCCCCGGGAAAGGGTTGAAATAAGTCGTTCGTAATATTCAATTGCTCCTAAACTGTCCAAATATTGGGCCAATCGTTCTGTAATTTTCGGGTCGGTAATCCTCCTGATGCTTGCAATGAAGTTGAATAATTCTTTGGGAGTGAGTGATTTATAGATCAAAGGCTCTTCGGCAATATAGCCAATGCGTTTTTTCACCTCGATTTCATCACGTTCGGGATGTAACCCCAAAATGTTAATATTTCCATTATCCGGTGTTAACAAACCTAATATTTGTTTTATCGTAGTCGTTTTTCCAGCTCCATTTGGACCTAAAAGTCCATATACTTCACCTTTCTTAATATGAAAGGAAACATCGTTTACTGCATGCACATTTTCAAAGCTTTTTGAAAGCTGCTCAACATTTAAAACCTGAATTGATTCATTCTCGATTTTTGCCATGATTTTATTTTCCTAGTTGGTTTTTTTGTACAAATGGGAATGGTTCCACCCAAAATCCACTGAAATGGAAAAAAGACAGTAATGATCTCTTGTGAGAAATCAAGCGTTTGAATCTGGCTTGACCCGGTTCCTAAATATCACTTCGGAATCACTACTGTCTTTTCTTAAATTTCTGTGAAATTTGAATTTTGGTTATATGGACCGTGAAACTCTTCACAATTGCTTTTTGGGGGGTGGGAATCTAATCGTGGTTGATTAGAATGTTAAAAAAAAGAAATGGAACTTGAATTTTTGAATATAATTTCTGTTATTTTGAATTATTCTTCCTCATCTTCCATTTCAAAAATTTCTTCTATTGGGATCTTAAACACTCGTGAAATTTTCATTGCCAATTTCAACGAAGGCATATACTTTCCAGTTTCTAAGGAACTTATAGTTTGACGAGATACTCCAAGAGCATCCGCCAGATCAACTTGACTCATGTTGTTTTCTTTGCGTAATTCTCTAATTCTAGTCTTGATCTCATCTCCCTCCGTCATTTTGGCTAAAATATATGCGATAAATTCGTCGAATGCTAAGTTATTATCTGTGAATATTTTATCCTGCACTTTTTCGGGTACATCTTGCGTATATTGATGAATCAATTTATTGATGGTGGCTTCAATTTTGGTTGGATCACTTAAAGCAGGGATGTATCCTTCCGATAGGGCGTTCGATTCCAAGCTAACCGCTCCTGCCGTTTCAATTTTGATTGTAAATAAATTTAACCATCTATCTAACAAACTTTGATGAACATTAACATTTTGAACTCTGCTAAATGGAATAGATGTCTTCGTCCGTGCAAAAACTCCGCGCTTGATCACGATAAACTGTTCGGAGATTTCATAGGAAAAGTTTTTTATATAAATATTTCCAAAAAGATAGGCCAGATATACCGGTATGATAAATAGAGCAGCAACAATCAGAAGAATTACTGTCCATAAGCCATTAGGGGTTTGTTCAGCTAATACTAATTGCATGACCCAACCCATAATAATGATCGATAAGTTGATTATCGCCATTGCCAAGGTTGTTGCAATGAGCTGTTTCTTCACATAGCTGGATTCCAAAGTGCCAATAACCGGTTCAAA
Source organism: Candidatus Lokiarchaeum ossiferum (assembly GCA_025839675.1). Lineage (GTDB taxonomy): Archaea > Asgardarchaeota > Lokiarchaeia > Sigyniarchaeales > Promethearchaeaceae > Lokiarchaeum > Lokiarchaeum ossiferum. The sequence goes on along the minus strand of CP104013.1, from coordinate 631,550 downwards.
TGTGTGTCCCATTATTTTATATTCCTTTTGATATTTATTATGATTTGTTATTTTTTGAAGTTAGAAGCAATCTCGCAAATCTGCAGTTCCTTTCTTTTCAGTGAATAAAAAATTATCGGTGGATTTTCTCCCCGCAAAATTGACAATAAACTACTTTATTTTCGAGTAATCCTTCAAGCGCCATTTCATCCAAGGAATTCTGGCAGGCGGGACAATTTAAAATCACATTAGATTTTTGCTGGAATGTTGGGTGACTGGAGAGACGAATTTCATGCGTATCCATTGGTCTTTGTGTATTAACTGAATTCTTTGAATTCATTTCCGCTTTATATATCATTGTGGTAACTATTACAACTCCCATGATAACAAAAAGTAAGATCATGATTACGGGTTCGAAGGAAATTGAAAAAGTTCTTCCTGTAGAGTTCATTCTAAACAAATAGAATCCTAAAAAGGCTATGATTCCCATGATGAAAATCATCATGATTCCGGCGGTTCGAGCTTTACTACCTCGATGGTTACTTTGCCCAGTAAGGATAGGGGCAATTATGGGGATATATGTCATTTATGTAATTTTCCTGTGAGGTTTACAGTTTTTCTGGATCCTATCTTCGATAGCGTTCGCTAGAGTGGAGAAAAGGTAGGATCATTTTTTGCTTAAATGTAAAGGTTCCTTTACATTTCTTGCTATTTATGTAAAGCTAACTTGACAATTTAAATCTTTGTAAGATTATTTTAAACATATTGTACTTCTTTAACGATTATTACCACTTCCAATAGAATATTTGGGTGGGATTGCTGGAGGTTTGGTGTTAATCTTCATAATCATTGGTGTAGTAAGCAAAAAAAAAAGAATTTCCCTAAATTAAACAAATTACAGTGCTCATTCGTTTTTTCAATGAATTTTTTTCTACCTTAACTTGGCAAACTTTCTTTTACCTTATTATTCTTAGTTTAATTGATCCCTCACTTTTTTTGTGCTAATTGTTTTTTTTTCAGATTCGTGGTCATACATTTTACGATTCATCTGCCCAATAAGTTTAATTGCCCAAGAACGAGGTAATAATTTCCTTAAAACGAAACTACTTAATCGATTTTTCCAGCCCGGAATAAAAAATGGAATATTACGATGTAAGGCATTCAGACTTTGTTCTGCGACTTCTTGAGGAGATTGAATGGGGGGCTTTATAATGTTATTTATTCTTGGTTTACTTGCTATAAAATTAGGTGTAGATGTTGCTCCGGCTGTAACAGCCATTACATGAACATTAAATGCCCGACATTCATCCCATAATGCTTCTGCTAAACTAAGGTTGTATGCTTTCGTAGCTCCATAATGCGCAACAAAGGGAGAACCTTGAAATGCAGTTAGAGAAGACATTAATATCACTCCTCCGTGTCCTCGTTTGCACATATCCGGAATCAATCTATAACTCCATTCCATTGGACCTCGACAATTAAGTTTAATTACTTCCCGGTGGGTTGTCAGAGAAGGATTAAAAAAAGATCCAATAGGAGAAAGGGCAGCATTGTAGACCAACAAATTGATTTCGTAGCTAGTCACAATTTTTTTAATCTCACATTCAACATTTTCTTGGGTTAAATCCAAAACAATTGGGAGTGCTTTAATAGCAAATTCTTCCATGATTTCATTTGCAATTTTTTCTAATTCATTCTTCCGACGTGATATTAATATGACATTTACTCCTCTTCTCGCAATTTCTCGAGCAAAAGCTTCGCCTATTCCTTGTGATGCTCCGGCAATCAATGCAAAAGGTCCGTATTGTTTTTTAAATTGATGTTTCATTTACGACTATCTCTCAAATAAATTTTTAGAAAAAATCATGTATTATATGTTCCTACTCGTTTAATAAAGTTTATATCTAAATTTTGCATTAATCCCAATCAATATATTTCTTTGAGAAGAAATTTGTGTAAAATAGGTAGTCTATATGTCGGAAAATATCCCTCTACATAATCGGATAAAACCAATGAAAATTATTGACTTGATTCTTATCGTCTTTTTTGCTTTCAATTTGGTTTTTATCTCATATCTTTTTGATATTGAGCAACTAGTAGTCTTAGATCATTCAACATGGGGCACAAGCGCATTTGTATATCCTTCCTGGCCTCCAAAATTCATTGTAGATCTCAATCATTGGGTTGGGGCAAATTTTGATCCTGCTTTATTAGAACGACCAGTCTGGTGGCGCGCTACCATTTGGATTGATGTTATTCTTTTTGGACCATTTTATGCAGTCGCAATTTTTGCTTTTATTAAAGGCAAAAACTGGATTCGGATCCCAAGCATTATGTGGGCTTCTATAATGCTCACGAATGTGTCTATCATTTTATTTACCGAATTTGTGGATCCTGCTTATGCTGGTAATGATCATTGGTGGGTGGTTATCTTAGCCAATTTAATGTGGATATTGATGCCAATTCTGGTCATTTATAGAATTGCTCGGTATCCTATCACATTTGAAGCAAAATCAGTAGATTAAAAATGGCTTCCTTTCCCATTTTTTATTTTTCCTCATTCTCTAAATCTTTATGTGCTCATCAGAATAAACTGAGATTTTATGTATTAAAATTCAAGCAAGGTCATTTAAATTCCAATTTTTAAATATTTGAATTGGGGAACCGTATTCGGTAATTCTCCACTAATTGATTGAACTCAGATTGGGCCTTTGTGTGTTTGTCGAGTTCATCCATTTCCAAATACAAGTCAATTAATTGTTCCCACGCAAGAAATGGTTCATATTCATCAACATAATTATGAGATTGGGTAGCTTTCAGTAGTAATTGTTCTGCTTGCACAAAATGTCCCCTCTCCCTCTCAATTTTTGCTAAATGAACAAGTCCTAAGACAAAATCGGCTTGTTGGGATAATATAAATTTAATAACTTGCTCAGCTTCCGAATAACGGTTCAAATATATTAGCGCTTCTGCGAAATAAACTGTAGCGTTCATGGATTGGCTAATTGTGGATGAAAATTGATTAACCATCTTCACAATATCAGAATAACGCTCTTGAATTTTCAAAAGTCTTAATATAAAGGCTAATATCTTGCTATTTTTTTCATCCAATTCCAACGCGAGTAGTGCATGTTCCTCTGCCGAATGATACAAATCTTGTCCTAAATAAATTTGAGCTGAGAGAAAATACATATTGCAGAGCATATTCGAATCGGAAGGTGGTATTTCTGCTCTGATTTTTTGGATGGTTTGTTCTGCTTCAATATATCTATACGTCATATAATAAATCCATCCTAATTCTAAACTTGCTTCAATACTTTTTGGATACTTTTGTAAAAATTTCCCAATTGCTTCTTCTGCTTCATGATATGAGTTAATTGACACCAATTTATTATAGGTTTTCATAAATTGATCAAGATCTTGGGAATAAGAAGTCATAAAGAATCTAAAATTTTTGGATATTAAAAAGATTGGTTTTTAGTAAATAGAGTCAATAGTCTTCTTTGTTTTCTAATTTAAAAAATCACTCCCCTTTTATCACAATACAATAGTTTTTTTCAATTCCCACGATGGACTAATATAACAATTTTTCAAATAATTTCCGCTAATTCCCTTGACATATATCTATTTATTTTAATCTTAAATAAAATGGGATTTTTTTTATTCAGAATTCATTTGACTCGTTTTTCGTAGGAAAAAAAAAACAGAAATTATTTATTCTCAAAAATGTACTTTAAGCTTAATTTTTGACTTCTATTTATCAGAAATACGATGTAAAAAGTAATTGAGAAAAAAAAAAACAAACAAATTCGGGTAGTTTTTATGAAAATACTAAAGAAAATAATAATTTTTAGCCTAATGTGTTATATTTTGATTCCTAGTACGACATCCAATATAACACAGTATAATACAGCGCCATCTAGTGCGGAGGTTGAATTACGTCCCTTAATTTATGGAACCACTAGTTTGGTTATTGACATGGAGCCTCAATATGCATGGGATAGCGCATCTTGTGATTTTATCGGGCAAATCTGTGAAGGCTTGTTCGCATATGACTTAGATGATCCGAATATGGCAATTGTACCACGATTAGCTACCGGATTGGGAACATGGGTTGAAGGGAATCCGGGTTATCATACTAATCAATGGAACTATACCATTGATTTAAGAACTGGTGTCAAATTCCATGATGGTTCGGATTTGACTGCTGAAGATGTTGTATTCACTTTTGATCGATTGAACGGTTTCTGTACAAACGATCCAGTAACTCAAATCACAGAATTATATAAACCCTTAGAATCAATTTATTGGGCAACTCCCCTCCTTATTAATAAAACTGAAGCTCTTGGCGATTATACGGTTCGATTCACTTTAAACTATAAATATGTTCCATTTGAAGCTCTTCTTTGTTTTACCGGATCCTCAATCTTATCATCTTATCCTGGGAGTACTCCTGCTGATATGTACGATACAGCAACTGATACTTTAATCGGAACAGGACCATACCAACAAATATCAAATACTCAAAACCAAACAGTATTTTCCTATTTCGAAGATTATTATGGTCCCGCTCCAACAATCCAAGAAATGACATGGGTTCGTTATGATGATACATTAAAAATGAATGAAGATTTTCTCTTTGGAGATATTGATTTTATACAATCCCCTAATATGGATATGTTGTGGGACTATGATAAGAGTCCAAATCATTATCTCAGTGCACCAATGCAAGGATCTGTCATTATTTATCTTGGATTCGATTGCAACCTCGTTGATATAAATACTCGTAAAGCGATGCAAGATGCGTTGAACTATTCCTATATTATCAACGTTTTGGGTGAAGGACAACTTGCTCAGATGACTTCTGCAATTCCTAAGGGGGTAATGTATCATGATCCGTCAATTCCTGCTCCGTTTATGAACTTAACTGCAGCACGGTTGCACATGCTTGATGCGATCACTGCAAATGAACAAGGAATCGTCCCAGGTGGTTTTGGTCTAAGCGAATCATCAACGGACCAAGACTGGGAATCGGTCACTCTTGTAACTTACAACTACGTGTACAACGATGGAAACATGATGCGAGAAAATGTTGGGAACTTAGCTAAAGAAAATTTTGCGAAAATTGGAATTAATTTGGTTATCGAAGGAAAAACCTGGGGTGAATTTTTAGATGCAGTTTTTGCTGGTGATGGATCATGTCACGTTTTTATGTTTGGCTGGGGCCCCGATTATAATGATCCAAGCAATTTTGTCAACCCTCTATTTATGGGGGGATCAAGCCAAAATCATGTACACCTTAATGATGTAGCTCTTGATGCCAAGATGGAAGCTGGATTAGTAGAAGATAATACTACTGCGCGTGAAAATCTTTATTACGAAATTCAACAAGATATCATTGATTTAGCTCCATGGGCATTTTTATATACTTCTAATTATCAAGGGGCATATGCCAACGAGATTTCGGAACCTAAACGCAATCCTATGAATGTTCTTAGATTTTATGAGATGACTTGGAAAGGAGAAATTCGTGTTGATGCTGATAATGATGGATTGTGGTATGAAAAAGAAATCGAATTGGGGACTGATCCGACCAATCCAGATTCTGATTTTGATGGAATTTGGGATCGAGATGAAGTTAAGGGAGGTACAGATCCAAATGATCCCCTAGATTTTCCAGGGGCTGATAGCGATTGGGATGGATTCTCTGATTCCCTTGAATTAGATTTGGGCACAAATCCTTATGATATTTCCAGTAATCCAGGAGTTGATAGCGACGGGGATGGGTTATCCTTGTTATATGAACATTATTACGGGACCAATCCATATAATGTAGATTCAGATGGAGATGGTTACTCTGATCTGGTGGAAATTCTGCCTAGTTTTCATGACGAATGGTGTGTTGAAATATCAGATCCCACTAATTCTACCGACTTTCCCGCAGATTTTGATCACGATTTTTTGGCCGATTATGAAGAAACATATCTCTATAGAACGAATCATCTTTTATCAGATACTGATACTGATGGGATACTGGATGGTGCAGAAGTGCATCAATATGGAACAAATCCCTTAGTGATGGATTCCGACTCTGATGGATTGAACGATTATTCTGAAATTGAGGTTTATCATACAGATCCTTTATGCCTTGATTCAGATAATGATAATTTGAATGATAATTTTGAAATCAAGCTGGGAACTGATCCTTTGGACGATGATACTGATAATGATGGATATTTCGATGGCTATGAAGTAAAAATGGGCAAAGATCCCCGTGATGCTGGTAGTTATCCTGGTGATGGCCAAGATTCTTCTACAACAACTGAAACGACCGAAACTTCTGAGACCTCTGACACAATGTCAACTGTTCGAGATAACCCCTTTGAAAATATTTTTGCCAATATTCCCGGATATTCAACTGTATTTTTACTGTTTGGTGGAATTTTAGCGATCTTCAGTATATTTATTCAACTGAAAAAGAATCGGAAATAGTTAAGATTCTTTCTTTTTTTATTTATTTTCTCAAAATTAATTTTTTTTCATAAAAAGCTACAAAATTTGGCTAAGTGTTAAATTCTGAATATCTAATTAACAAGAATGAAGAAAAAAGATGTTTTCAAAAAAGATTAGTCTATAACAAACTCTTTAGGATATTGGCGCGGTTTCTTTTTCCCTGTTTTTCGTAAAATCTCCCAATCAACCAAAGCAAGTTCATCTAAAAGGGTCCTCGAAAGTTTTGGAGGGGTAAGCAGTTCTTCTGGATTCTCGATAAACCTTTGCAATGTTTTCATCCCCATGATATAGGATAATCCTGTGGCAATTCGTTCATCAACGGTTGTTCCTATATCTACCATCTTTCGGGCGTACACCTCTCCTTTTTCATTGGCTACTGGCACATATCGATAGTTACCAACCATGAAACACCAACTCATGTTTCCCCAATCAAAAATATGGTGTAAAGATGCGTTTAACCCAATCGATCCCAAATTTGCCATCATAGCTCCAGTATACAACGGATCACTTTCTATCATGGATTTGGGCATAATTCCAAAGAAATCCAAAAGACGCATTATTTTTACTCCTAACATTAATAATAATCGTGGGAGTTTTCCAAAGAAATTCATCTCTGAGTCTGCTTCACTTCCTTTTTCTGATCTTGCTTTATTCACGTACTTATGAATCCGTTCTCGTACTGTATCAACAGTATCAAAAGGATCAAAATCAATTTTTGCCACAGTTTCTTTAGCTTTGTACTTTAACTGTTTTTTTACCAAGAATGAGAATTGAATCCGATTTCTTTGCCAAAATTGTCTTCCTAAAATAAAACGATTCATTTGAGGGTACATTGCAAAAGATCGGGTGCAAGCGGTCAAAAAAATATGGAAAAAGGTTAAACGATTAGTTTTATCTAAATTGTGGTCTGCATTGTATTTTTCAAGAAATTCAAGACTGTTCGTGACATCTAACTGGATTCGAAAGTAAGCGACCGATTCATCACGTGTTTTCATCACATGGGGTTCCAGAATTTTCATGCTAGGTATATTTTTTACTCTGGTGGCATCATAACGACTCATATTTTTCAACTTATTTTAAATTACTCGTGAAAATTGATTTAAGCATTCTTCACAAAATTTTTTAAACTTATTATTGAAAAGAAGAATTTCACGGTATTTGTTCAAATTTCTAATAATATATAAAAGAATTCGAGTCTAATCATTTATAATTTGAGATTTTTGAAAAAAAAAGTCAAAAATGTTCAGAATCAAAAAAACGAAACTTGATATCCTACATAAAATGTCCTGAAATTTGCAAGCAATTGATTCTGTCCCTTGGAGAAATTTGATTCATATTTGCTTAAAATTATCGGATAAATGAGACATTAAATTACTAAATTGAACTTGATCGGATAATTCAAAACGTTGCTTCAAATAAACGGCTTGTTTGTACCGTTTTTCATATCTCGGAAAGATTTCCAAAAACAGAGTTTGTATGGCATGAAAAATGGATGTGAAAATGCCTTCGTTTCTCTCTTCTATCTTCAAATTGTTGAGTTCTAATAGTGAGCTTTCAAATTGCTTTTTCAATTTCATTAGTTCAGTGAGAAGTTTGAGTTCATAATTCACTTGTATTACTGGAAGGGCTGGGCTATAGTATAGAATTCGGCCTGTTTTAGATTTTCTTGGATCTATTTTTGTAACTTGACCAAGTTCAGTATGAAAATTCATAACTTTTGATATAAGAGGGATAGATAGTCCAGTCAATTTATGCAAAGTGGGTTGTGAAATAATCTTGCGAGTTGTGCAATAGGCATTAATAAAAAGATGGTTATGTTTGATTAAAGATTTGTAGGATTGTCCATACGCAGCTTCCATGTATTTCTTTTCACAATCAAGTAGCTTTTCGTTAAAATGCGGTTCAATAAGTTTAGAAGCTTTTAAAAATTCATTGTCGGGATTTTTCCATGTGTTTAAAAATGGGAGATATTTATCAAAGCTCGGAATTGAGGAAAAGGGAATATTTTCTAGTAGCGCATATTGATGAAAATGTAACCCAAACTGAAAGAGTGTCTCTATACACTGGTTTTTAAAAATTTTTTGTCCGTATGTTGCATTAGGTTCTTTTTCCAATCTTTTTAACAACTTTAATAGGCCTTGCATCTCATTAACTGCTCTTAATTCAAAATCTGTGTAACCTTGTAACCCCAATTTATTTCTTCTTGAATTAAATTTGTAAAAATTTGCTTTATTTGGTGGAATCGAAAATTTATCATAAATTTTTGCATTTACTAAATTTCCCAGTATTCGAGATAATGTACTTTGAGAATATTTGGTTAATGTTTGCAATTGTGATTGAGTCAGTGAACCAAAAATAAAGAGATTTGCATTAATACGTGTTATTTTAGATTTCCGAGCTTTAAAAAATCCTTCTTTCTCAAAGAATTCACAAATAAGATCATAGTGGTTTTGAAGGTTTCTCGGAATCATATCTAGCTCACAAAGAATAATACGCTTTAAATAATGAAAAGCTATTGAAAATTAAGAGGTTTCGCTACTGATCATTATTGGGATCATAACAGATTAATTTTCTATCTTCTGAAAGTACAAGTATTTTAAAAACTTCATTAATTAGATAAATGGGTGAAAAATACTTTGAAAATTAATCAGTTCACAGAACAAGATGTGCTTTCCTTGGCTAAAAAGGGATACTATGAGGGAAAGGCAACTTTTGATATCAATCCAAAACGTTGTGCATTACTCGTCATTGATATGCAAGATGAATTTGTAAAACCCCACTGGACACCTGATTGGGTGCCTGAAGCCACCAAAATGGTTCCTCGATTAAGAAAAGTAATAGATCATTGTCGGGAAATGTCAGTTCCGGTCATTTATACTGTCTTCTCTAACACACACCACTATTTTGATAGACCAAAATCTGGAAAATATATGCCCATTCAGCATTCCGATCTTGGGATTGATTCATCGGAATTTTATGTGAAGGGGGAAGTGTGGCATGAATTAGCACCTCTAGATAACGAAATAATTATTCATAAACCCTCCTATGGAGCATTTCACGATACTCCCTTAGAAACGATCTTACGGAATTTAGATAAAGACACAGTCATAATTAGCGGGACTTTAACAAATTTTTGCTGTGATACTACTGCTCGCCAAGCATATGCACGAAGTTTCAAAGTAATTTTTGGAAGTGATATAACAGGAGCAGATGATCCAGACTTACAAGAGCCAGAATTACGGATTATGAGAAAAGGATTTGCTAGAGTCATGAGTGCAGAAGAAATTATCAAAAGTTTGATTTAATTTCTTAGTTTCCACTTCAATATTGTTAAGAAAACTCACTAATGAGGGATAAAATCAGAAATTCCAGTTTGGAAATTAAAAATTCTAAGGAAAAAAAAGAATAATAATTCTTAATCGAAATTATTTTTCTGGATAAATTTCAATGTGCACGTCCTCGATTGGGTACGAGATACATGGATGAATATAGCCATTTTTTTGGTCACTTTTTCTAATATGCGTTTGAGGGGGGACAAATACGTTTCCATCGAGTAGTTTCGACCTACAAAAAGCACATTCTCCTGCCCGGCATGATGTTTTTATTCTTAAACCCGGGATTTTCTTAGCCTCCAAGCTATTTAACAGAGGTTTTGTACAAGGCACCTTGAATGAAACACTTTTTCTTTGATTTTCATTTATCCAACTTACAGTGCAAAGAACTTCACTATTTGTGTTGATCTCTTTGGGCCAACCCAAGGTTTGAGTGATATTTGAAATTGGAGGTGTTAAATCATAATGGATCTGATGAGGGGAAATATCAATTTTCTTCAACTCTTTTTGCAAAAATGTTTGCATCGCATGAGGTCCTACGATATACCACGTAATTTCTTCCATGTTGGAAATCGTCTTTTGTAATAGTTCTGCTGTAACAAATCCCGTTAAACCGGACCAAGTTGGAGAAGGATCTGATAGTATTATTGTAAATGAAAAATTCGCCATCTCCTGAGACATTCTCAGTAATTCAGTTTGAAATAGAATATCCGATTCTGACAAGCATCCATAAATCAAATGAATTTCATAATCGCTAAATAATTGATGAAAATTCCGCATCATACTGATAAATGGGGTTATTCCGCACCCACCTGCCACCAAAACCAGTCTGGTTCCATGAAATATGGGATTATAGTAAAATAAACCCATCGGTTCTGTTGCCTCAATAATTCCTCCAACCTTAAGTTCATTACAAAGATAAGTGCTGACGAATCCCTTTGATCCTAAATCTTTAACTGCAATTTCATAGAATGCTAAATTGTGAGGGGATGATACAATGGAGTAAGATCGACCAGTCAACACTCCATCGATATTTACATGTAATCCAATATATTGTCCCGCTCTGAACGGAGCAAGAATATGGGAAGATTCTACTGAACATAGTCTGATCAATGTCACATTGGTTGAGAGTGAGGTCTTATTCACTACTTTTAATGTTTGGCTCGTAGGGTGTAGCGATTTGGCTAATCTTCCCAAACCATCGAAGTAAGTTGTATTTGTAATACCCATATTTCTATATTTCATAATCTTTGCTGCTTGGATGATTTTTCGAATGTCTCTAAACATTTTTTTTACCTCCGAATGTTCTATTTTGCTTTCCTTTTTGCTTTAATAACAATTTAGCGGCTAATCTTCCACTATTTAGCGCTGTAGAATAACCTCCTCCTTCATTGGTCCACGCTCCACTAAAGTATAATCCGGGGATCGGTGTTTTATTTCCTAATTTGAAAACAGGACTATTGTCAACTGAACTATTACTTCCATAAATGACCCCATCTAAAGATTTGGAATAGCGATAGTAAGTTAAAGGGGAAGCGGATTCGCACACTTCAATGCTTTCTCGAACATTAGGGCACAAATATTCTTCAAATAAGGTAATTAGATCATTGGAAACTTTATCCTTTATTTGATAATATTCATTAGGAGGAATATTATGCCATTCTCTTCCTACGTGAAGGGCGGAAAGGGCAATCATACAGGTTCCTGCTGGTGAAATCTCTGGATTCACTAAATTATAGCAGGTTGCCACAATCATCTGTGTTGAGTTAATACCAGTATTTTGGGCAATTGCATGAATATCATCGGATGTATTGACGAAGGTTTCATAACTCGTGATTCCCAGCGCTTCTGCCGTTCTATTTAAGCCAAGATAAACCGTGAATATAGATGTGCCCAGTTTTGGGGAAATTACTTTTTTTAGATATTTTTTAGGTATCGCGTCCTTTGGAATCATCTTTTGTAGAGTACACACCGGATTTACATTCGAAATCACCCAATCCGAATAAATTTTTTCGCCATTTATTAATTCCACTCCTATTGTTTTTCCATTTTCCATCATGATCTTGTTTACCAAGGCATTATACCGAATTGTTCCACCCAGATCACAAATTGAATCAGCAATTGCTTGGCTAAGATTATGCGAAGATAAGTTAGGAATGGCTGCCCCCTTTGTTAAATAACTCATCATTCCTCCTACCCATAATAGGGCATTATTTTCAGAAGGAGTCGCCCCAAAGTAACACCAGAGCTGTATAATGACATTAATTAAGCGTTGATTATGGATAAAACGTTCCAAGAATTCGGTGATAGTATATCCAATTACCCGTATTAACCATGGATATTTAAAAATAATTTTTCCTGGTTTGGACAGATTTTTTAAGCCCCCATAGATATTTTCCATGACTTTGATGAGTTTTCGGATTTCTTTTTCATGATTGGGAAATTCGTTGATTAAGTAATTTGTATAAGCAGGAACGCCAAATGGTAAGGTATATTGCTTACCATCATAAAATTTACAGCTATAAATTTCTGGAACTTGGAAAAATTTTACCTTTTCTGGAACGATATTCAAGGCTTTAAAAAAATGATATAATTCCCCTCGATTTCCCTCAGTTCCAATATCATTAAGTTCATGAAGTGCGCCCTCAAATTCAAATCGTCCTCGAACAAAGGATGTGGCAAATCCACCTGGTGAATTATGTTTTTCTAACAACAATACCTTTTGATTTTTTAATGCAAGATGTGCTGCTGCACCTAATCCACCTAATCCTGCTCCAATTACAATTACATCAAAATTTTTTAATTGTTGTGAAGTTATTTCCTCCATATCTATGTTAGTTATTTGTTTACTGTTTCTATTAAGATTGTATTTTCCTATGCTGTAAAATCGAGGAAAATTAATCAGGGGAAAATTAATTAAATTCTATTAATTAGAAGTAGAATGGCAATTTCTCGCCAATTGTGAAATGACCATTTTGTTTTTGATCAAAGAAACTCTAAATTTAAATACATCTAAGTCTCAAACTAAACATATAATGATACCGAACCAGTGGTATGCAATACTAGATAGCAAAGAAATTCGAAAGAAAAACAAGCCAATCGGAGTCACTCGTTTAGGAGAAAATCTTGTCTTATGGCGGGATACTGCTGGTGAAGTTCATTGTCTTTATGATAGGTGTTGTCATCGAGGGGCAGCATTAAGCATCGGCAAATTAAAGGAAAATAATATTCAATGCCCCTTTCATGGTTTAGAATATGATGGGACAGGAAAGTGCACATTAATACCCGCAAATAGTTCTATTGCAAAAATTCCCAAATTTTTTAAAGTTCATGCCTATAAAGTTCAAGAAAGGCATGGATTTATTTGGATTTGGTGGGGAAAATCTCAAGATACCTATCCTCCTCTGCCTTGGTTTGAGGATGTGAATCGAGATTTTCATTATTATACAATACGGGATCATTGGAAAGCCCATTATTCTCGTGTTATCGAGAATCAGTTGGATGTTATGCATCTACCTTTTGTTCATCATAATACTATCGGTCGAGGGAATAAAACTGTTGTAGAAGGACCCATTGTTGAAATTTCAGATAATTACGAAAAGGTGTGGTTCATGAATCGACGAGAAAATGGAAAATTACCCACAAAATATTCCGAATTAAAAAAACCTCTGTATCCACCCATACTTCATTTTAAATTTCCTCACATTTGGCAAAATAAACTCTCGTCCGACGGAAGGATAATCGTTGCTTTCACGCCAATTGATGATAGTAACACAATGGTTTACACTCGCTTTATCCAGAAGTTCGTCAGATTTCCCATATTTAAACAGATTGCCTCCTTCATAGGAAAGATATCTAGTATAATAATCCTACATCAGGATCGCAGGGTGGTAGAAACTCAAACTCCCAAAATATCGCAACTGAAATCTGAAGAAAAATTAATCCCGGGAGATCTTCCGATTATTCATTATCGGCGCCGTCGAAATGAACTAAAAAATGAACTAAAAAATAATCTTAAAGATATATCCGTTGCTGATAAATTGTAGAAATCGTTAGGTTAATCATATGATAAAAAATCACCTCAGTTTTCTAAGTGAAAGGAATCTTCGATTTCATAATCCTTCAATGTTTCAAGGGAATTTGAAAAAAAAACAGTATTTTGAAGGTTGGTATTATAAAATAGTCGATGAATCAACTCAAACCATTTTTGCAATAATTCCGGGTATTGCTTTAAGCAAACAAACTCATGATTCTCATGCATTTATTCAAATTCTCAACGGTTCCACTGCGAAATACCATTATTTATCATTTCCTATTTCAGAATTTAAAGCTCGAAGAGATAAATTTGACATTGTAATTGGAAACAATCATTTTTCGCAAAATATCATCAAACTTAATGTAAAATCACAAGAAATTCAAGTTAAAGGACAATTGAACTTTGTGAACTTGCGTACATTGCCTTATCAGCGATTTTTACCCGGTATAATGGGTATTTTTTCCTATTTGCCTAATATGGAGTGTTACCATGGAATCGTATCTATGAATCATAGGATTTCGGGCAATTTAACGATTAATCAAAATCAAGTATCTTTTTCGGATGGAAAAGGATATATTGAAAAAGACTGGGGGAAATCCTTTCCTAAAAAGTGGATCTGGATGCAAGCGAATCATTTCAAAGAATTTGAACGATCTTTTATGTTTTCCATTGCTCAAATCGAATATTTTGGAAGAACATTTGTAGGTTTTCTGGCTGTTTTATACAATTTGGGTGAGTTTATTCGATTTACCACCTATAATTTTGATCAATATGATATAATATATTTAACATCAAAATCGTGCAAAATTTGTTTAAGTTCCTCGAAGTACTACTTAATCATAACTGCGACTAAGGATAAATCTCTTTTAAAAACAACTAGTTTAATGAAAGCACCTCAATTAGGTAAAATGACTGCAAAATGTGCCGAATCTATTAAGGCTAATATAAAGCTAAAATTATTTAAAAAAAAACCGGTCAATTATTTTGAGAAAAAATATGAATTAATATTTGAAGATCAAAGCAATTGTGCTGGGCTTGAACTCATGGGCGATACCTCAGTTTTTTAACTTGCCTCCAATTGTTTTTGATGATTATAATGTTCATACATAAATAAAATAGATTGAAGCTGAGATAAATCTTCAAAAAAGTTATAAACTCAAAATGTTTTTCATCTCTGGCTATAAATCGTCCTTTTTGAATAAAATGAGTGATATTAATTTGCTCAATCTTTTCTACCAAAACCGTTTTCAATTCAACAGTTCTTGACTAAAATTCGTGAAATTCTATAACATTTCCCAGGGGAAGATAAAAAAATGGTGAATATGACTTTAACTTTCAATTTGTTTTTCTTTTAACCAGAGAAAATCCCAAGCAATATTTAGGCATCCTTCAATAACTTCTGACTCAATTGAATCAACAGTGTCATTTCGAGTATGATATACTAATCCTTCTCTGACAATATCTGTTGGCATCGCCAGAATTGTTGTTGCGGCGATCCCTTTGCGAGCACTTTCAGCAGCATCGGTGCCTCCTCCTCCAAAGGTCATACTAAATTTGCTGAAAGAAATTCCATGCTTAGTAGCAATTTTAATAACATCATCTACCATCTCTTGTGAGAGTGGGATTGTGCCGTTGATATCATGAGTCAAGATATGGAATTGATCAACATTATATAAACTATCAAAATTAAGATGATATGTGGGGATTTTTTGCCATTTTTTATAATGGGTTTCCATAAAGGCCGCGGCACCTCGTAATCCTGCTTCTTCTGCATCAAAACTTGCTAAAATGACACGTGTATGATTCAAATATAGATCATTCGAATGTTTGAGAGAGGCTAGTTTCTTCCCGAGTTCAATTACCATGACTGATGCAATTAAATTATCCCCTGCCCCTGGAGTTCCTTTACTACTCAGCATGAAAATATACACAATCATGAATGGTAGACTAATGATATTGCAAATTGTTATAAAAGTGGATGAAACTATGTTAAATTGTCCCGAAATCGCAATTATGAAGATAATGATTGCATACAAGAAAAAGAAATATGGAATGAAAATTGCTGGAGCATAAAATTTTTGGAATCTCGATGCTAAAATTCGAATTTCCCGAGCACTGTCATGATGTCCGGAGAGTATTACTTGCTGGTGAACATCTTTAGAGGGTTCAATGCAACCATACACGTTCTTTCCTATTTTTTTTGGGAAAAATCGATCAAAGAAATGTTTGTAGAATCCAAAAATAGAAATCATCATGAAAATACCAAAAATCATTCCAATAAGAGGTACAATTATCCAGTTTGATCGTAAATAGAAAAATAATGATCCCACAGCATACATTAAGGGTAAAAATTTGATATAGAAACTGAAGGATTCTGGATGAATTTCTATATCCTCAACACTGCTTTCATCACAGAATTCTGAAAGAATTTGACCCAATTTTTCTCCCACTTTTTGACATTGTTTGGTCCCCGCCAAGCGTGGGCCAAATTCATGGATTAATTCATCAGTATGCTTGAGACTATTTTTCGCTAATTCGGTAAAATCCATTCCTTTCATTAATATATCTGATTTAGAGAAAGAAAAAAACCTTTCTTAAATTCTCCATTCAATGTTTTTATTTAGTTCATTACCAAAACAAAATAAAAACAATAGAAGTTCATTAAGTATAACAAGTTATGGATATCAATAATAAGTAACATATATTTATATACTATCATTTTTATATGATTAATATGGTAAAAAAAACAACTAAGGCGATTAAGGGTGTTCCAATCGAGTTTATCAAAAAAGATGATAAAATTGTTACTACGGAAGAAAATGTTTCAAATTTTTTAAAGACCCATTCAGATACGGGTTTTTCAATTGAGATGTTGCAAGAATATGGATTCTCTTCAAATATTCGTAAAATAATTTCTAAACTTCTGGAAAATCAAAAAATTGTCCAATCTAGTTATCAAGAAGAAGGAAAAAAGAAATGGGAATATCTTTATTTCCATAAAGTTCCTGCGAGTTCCTTTGAATTAGAAAAAACAGGGGATGGTTGGAAAGTTGAACAAATAAATATCAATGGCTTTTCTTTCAAGGTATTATGTGAATATTTTGAAGAAGAAGAACAAGTTTGCATCAGTTTAAAAATTCCGAGAGATGGTGATGGGTTAATTTATCGAGAAATTTCTGATGATGGAAGGGATTGGGATTGGATTGGTAGTGTCAGATTTTCTGAAATGAAACGAAAAATATCCAATCTTACTCGCGATATTATTATTTTTCAAGAATTGGAAGATTTTTGGGAATTTGAAGTAGTTTCCGAAGGTGAACAACGACGAATTTCAAAAACCAGAAGTATTGTGATTGGTGGTATTCTCTATTTATGGGCTGGAAATGTAGGGTTTCAATTTTCTATTAATCCAAACTTGCTTTCGGTTCAAATCCTTCCAATTTATAGGGAAATAGATGATGAGGGAAATGTAATTGCAGTCAATTATTATGATGATGATGAGGACAATGAACATTATTTTGAACGCGTTCTAATCCCTACTATTGAAGAAGAAGACGATGATGAAGAGGATGATGAAGATGATGAAAACCCCTATGAAGATCGAGAAGGTTTAGAGTTTGAAGAGGTTCATTCCGTAGTCATTAAGAAATTAAATTGATCCATTTTGAATTTTATTGCCTTAAAATCATGAATTGGAAATTTGAAGGCATTTTTTTAATTCTATCCTAATGTAATTGAAAACATCTCCTTCATAAAAAAATTATCCAAATTTCAAATTAGTCGAAATTAGTCAAAATTTGTTAAAAATGTAGTATATGGACTTTTTGTAAAAATTCTTAATATTTATATTAAATTTGAATTACAATTGTTATCCAATACATATCTCACCATAAAATAAATTGGAATTTGGGTTCAAAATTACATCTTTTTTGCTAATTGTTGGACTTCACATTTCTTATTTGAAATGAAAAGATCATCTTAGCATAATGAATTAATGATTTCATTTTGAAAAATGTATTACGACTTCATTTTTCCAATTTATAGGATAATATCAATATTCCTTGAAGAGTGATGAAATGAGTAAGAAAATAATAATCATCGGGGGAGGTATCGCAGGTTTAGCTGCTGGCAGTTATGCAGCCATGAATGGTTTTTCTCCCAAAATATATGAGATGCACTCCTTGCCTGGAGGTGTATGTACAGGGTGGCAAAGAGATGGATTTTGGTTTGACGGATGTATTCATTGGTTGATAGGTACGGGAAATGATGCCGGTACCTTTAAACAAATTTGGGATGAGTTAGGCGCTTTAAAGAACAAGAAAATAATAAATCATGATATTTTTAAAACCATTATTAATAACAAGGGTCAAGAATTCGTGGTTTATACCAACGCGGATAGATTTCGAGATTATATGCTCACCTTAGCTCCAGAGGATCATGAAGCCATTGATTCATTCTATTACGATACTTTAGAAATCGCAGACATGGAATTACCCATCAAACCTCAAAAGATGTGGAACATTAGAGATTATTTGCAGTTTATCAGTCAGAATAAATCTATTTTCAAATCCATGGGGCGCTTATCCAAGATTTCTATTAAAGAATATGCAAAAAGCTTTACTAATCCATTATTGAAAGAAATGATTCCGAAAATTTTTCCATTACCCGATTTTCCAGCGGTGGCTGCTTTTATGACTTTAGGGCATTTACATTATAAAAATGCCGGCTGGCCAGAAGGTGGTGCTTATTCTTTTTCAAAATCCATCGTTACTCATTATCTTGAAATGGGAGGAAAAATTCAATACAATTTAAAAGTCGTTAAAATATTAGTTAAAAAGAAGAAAGCGATTGGAATTCTACTTGATAATGGGGAAAAAGTGTATGCTGATTATATTATTAGTGCTGCTGACGGATATTCAACAATATTTCAAATGTTAGAAGGAAAATATCTTGATGAGAAAATTAAAAAGCATTATGATGAAACTCCCTTGTTTACTCCCCTAATCATGGCATCTTTTGGAGTTAATCAAGGCCTCTCCTTTTTCGATCACTCCACAGACTTTGAATTTTCTAAACCAAAGAAAGTTGGTTCTAACTACATTAACTCTATCAATATCAAACATTATAATTTTGATCCTACCATGGCTCCAGATGGAAAAGCTGTAGTGATTGTTGGATTTGAAACATCATACAAATTTTGGGAGGAAATGTATGAAAAAAAAGAAGAATATGAATATGAAAAAGAAAAGATACATAATGATTTATTAAAAATATTAGATGAAATCATTCCAAATTTTTCCCAAAATGTAAATGTCAGTGACATCGCTACACCGATGACTTGGGTGCGATATACTGGGAACTGGAAGGGCTCCTTCGAAGGATGGCTTATAAACACAAAAACTTTGCGCAAGAAAATTCCAAAGAAATTGCCAAAATTAAAAAACTTCTATATGATTGGTCAATGGACAACAATTGGAGGGGGATTACCACCTGCTGCTAAAGATGGGAGAGATATTGTTCAATATATTTGCAAGAAAGAGAAATTAAGATTCCACACAAATTTCTGAAATGCTTTTTTTTCTCATTTTGAGAGATATTGGCATAAACTATATACAGATGATATTTAAGAATAATTAACCAAATTCCTACTAAAATTCTCCCAAAACCTTTCAATATAAGAATTTAATTGAAGATAATGTGTTTTCATTCTACTGCTAATAATTGGTTTCCAGATAGGCTTTAATCAAGATCTCTTTCAATAAAGTAACAAACTATATTGTGAAAACTTATGACTTATTGTTCAGAATGTGGAGTTGATGTGCCTCAAGGGACGTTATATTGCTCCAATTGCGGTTCTCAGATTGAAGGTCAAAATCAACAACCTTCTCAACCTGAGAATTATATAGAAGTGCCTAAATATGCTTCTAATCAAGATGTCGGACGACAAAATGTTCATTCTTCTATTCAAAAACCTGTGCGTCGATCCAAAGCGGGAAAAATTGTTGCAATTGTGCTCATTGTTTTAATTGTCTCCAGCGGTGCCTCGTTTTTAGCTTCATCTCATAAATATGATCTTCAAGCAGATCGAACCTATGCGTATGGATCTGAAACCATTCCTACAAATCTCGCCTTTGATTTTGATGTTGGTAGTGCTGAAGTGATATTTCAATTTAATTCTTCACCTGTGGAAGATTTTGTGTCCATTGATGCCAGTTTTGATTTCTCTTACCGTGGTGGGGAAGAACGAAGTTTAGAAGAAATATATACAATTGATTGGGAAACATCCGAATCATTAGTATATTTCCATGTATATCAGGAAGATTGGTTCAATTGGGCAATGTGGGATCAAACCGTGATCACAGTCTCATTACGGACCGATATTGTATATGATTTAGATATTGATACTGGTTCTGGAAACATCATTGCAACTATTTCTAAAAATGTGAGTTTTGTAAACTTAGATATCCATACTGGATCTGGTAGCATCGATCTATATCTTGATGAAAACTCAAAAGTTTCATCTGATCTAATTCTTAACGCTGGATCTGGCAACATTCGACTAAATATTAATAACACTGATGTTAAAAATACTGTAGATATTAGCACCGGTTCCGGTTCTTTGTATCTTAATATTGATGGGTTGAATTTAACTGAATCATTGAATCTCAATACCGGTTCAGGTAGTATCGACATAGTTGCAGTTAATTCTCAACTGATGGGCTCCTTTAATTCTGATACGGGTTATGGATCAGTAAGGTACAATTTAATCAATACAACTCTTGGGGGAGATCTTAATGTAAATATCGGCTCGGGAGGTTTTTCTCTAATATCTGAAGATCTTAGCCTACTGAATGATGTTTACTGGAATATTGACGGGTCTAGCGGAAATATTAATCTTGATATTACTCAGCATCATTCGTTGGGGGGTTTGATTTCTGGGAATATAGAAACAGGAAGTGGAAGAATTACCACACAATTAGATATGAATTCAACAACCGTTCCATCTAACTGGGAATGTGATGTGGGTAGTGGAGATGTAGAATTTGATCTGAGTCAATCTTCCGAATACAATTATGCTGATGAAATTTTAACTAGTCTTAGTTATGATGGTACTTCTGGGTTTAATATCCATTTTGAGACAGGATCCGGTGGTATTACCATAATTGCCTAAATTTTTTTAATTTTTCTTATTTTTCTTAATTCCTTTTCTATTTTTGATCTAACCACCAAATGATAACCCTTTTTGTTCCTTAGATTCATATTTGATATGTGGATGAAGAACTAAATGTTTTAATTGTCAAAGAATTTAACAATGCTATTAATCGGCGGGATATTAGAAAATTGGCTTCCTTAATGGCTGAAGATCACCAATTTATTGATTCTGAGAATGAGATACATAAAGGGAAGGGATCGATGGTAGCTAGCTGGAAGGAATTTTTCCACTTATATCCAAACTATAAAAATCATTTTGTAAAATTTTATACAGAGAAAAATAAAGTCATTATTGAAGGATACTCTACATGTTCACATAAAGTACTGGATGGTCCTGCAATTTGGACTGCAATCATTGTTGATCAGAAGATTCAAGAGTGGAGGGTTTATCTTGATAATTCAGAAACTCGAGAAAAATTGAAAATCTATTCAACTTGAATTATATCGCACCAATTACTAACATCTTGTTTGGATAAAAAATTGGCCTCCACATCTTATTAATTCAGAAAAAAATAACTTAGTTTACTGTTTATTGTGATTTCTATGAAAATTCTAATATTATATTATACTCAATCAAAAAATACCCAGAAAATTGCTTCCTACATGTCTGAAGCTCTTAATGATTTCCATGAAGTAGATCTTTGTTCAATTAAACAAGTCCAGATTGAAAAAATTTCAGAATACAATTGTTTATTTTTAGGTGCTCCTTGTCATCATTCCACGTTGGCCAAAAAAATGCTGAAATTCATGCAAAATTTACCCAATCTCCAAAATTTGCCTCTGGTTGGTTTCTTTACACATTCTACCGCAATGCCTGAAGTAAGTGAGCACTATAAGAAACTTTATGATGAATGGGCAGGAAACTGTCAAACAGCTTTTGAAACTACTGCCAAGGATAAAAATTGCAATTTAATTGGCACTTTTCATTGTCAAGGTTCAGCAATTTTTCCAATTGAACTTTTCATTCATAGTAAAATTATTACGGATAAAGAAAAATGGAAAGATTATAAAAAAGAGCTCCGGACGCATCCTGATGAATCAGATCAAAAAAAAGCCCAACAATTCGCCCTAAGAATGGTTGAAGCAATTTAATCTCCCTTCTTTTTTAATGAAACTGGAAATATTGTTAGGTTAATATTCTAGCTTTTTTAACATCATTTGTCAAAATTTGAAACATGAATAAATTTATTGTAAAGCTGACCTATCAAAATGGGGAATCGGAAGAAAAAATTTTGGAATATGATGCAATATCAAAAATAACAAATTCCATTTCTCTTGCTGAACCTGTTGAAGGCAGATTTCTCGAAAAAATGACTATATTACAACCAATATAATCTAAAAAAATTTCCAAATTTCAAATTTGGCTCTTTTTCTTGGCTTTTAATATTTTTACCGTTTTACGAGTTTTTAATGATCGAATAATTAAAATCACAAAGATACCGAACATGAGGATCATTAATATTAACTTCAAGTAATCCATCACGCCCCATCCATGTAATTCTAAGAGTTCACTCATTTCAAATAATAAATCCGTGCCAAAAAACAGACTTATTAGGGTTACTGTTAAATTTTGAAGGTTTTGAACTCCTGTTTCTTCATCTTGGATTTCTTTTTCTAAGTTTTGTTTATCTATAAATATAGAATTTAATGCCTGCAGATTATTCTCGATTCCGCGTTGAATATATTCCATATTTTCTTTAATTGCATACATTTCGGTGCAACAACGTTGGATCTTTGAATAATGCTTCCCTTTATTTCGTAGGGAATCTGTAAGAAAAGGTTTGATAAAGACATCTAAAGATTCTTTCAAATATGCTGTCTTATCGAGTCTCCTTTTAATTTCTCCAATCTTTTGATCCATGTATTCCATTTGTACCAAATTTAAAGCATCTTTATCTATTTCTTCACTAATCTTGTAAAGGGTAAATTTTATGGTATGAAAGCTACATATTGTTTTTAATACAAAAAAGTATAAATATCCAGTTGAATGGGGAGTATGTTCATCTTTAATAAAAAAACGATTATAATTATGGGGTTCTAAATATAATAACGCCGAGTTCCTCAGAATGATATGCATTTCTGACGTTCTATTTGAAAGATTGGGTCTAATGCATTCATCATAGAAGGATTCTTTATAGTCTGAATAATCTCCAGAATAAATATCTGACCACTTTCCAATCTCTTTTTTATATATTCGGCATTGCTCATCATCCCATTGAAGATTTTTCTCTGACATTGAATGTTTTGAACAAATTGTGATTGAATAAGGGATCGAAGTTTGATCGTAATAGAATTTATCATCATATTCCGCTCGAAACTTGTCCGAAATTAAATTAATTAAGAATTCCAAATGATTTGGTCGAATTTCTTTAATATCAAAACCTAATTTTTGAAAAGAATCTGGAATCAATCGAATAAGAAAGTATCCAACAATTTTATAAGTTTCATCCTTATACCCGTAATTGAAGTTTGGAATTATTGTGTGCCAATTTATTTCTGCTTTCAAATGTTTTGCAAATTCAGGCATTATTTTCCTATTTTCTGGGATAATAATAGGCGAAATCTCCTTAAAATTTTCCTCATTATTTAAGAGAGATTCAATGAAACTGTCCATTTCGTCGATCTTAAAATTGATTTGTTTTTCACTCATTTGAGAAAATGCTGCAAAACAGAGCCATTGTTCCTTATAAAAAAGGTGAAATGGGGCAGTTTCCAATTCCACGTGATTTGTCATTACATTATTTATGTCTTAAGGGAACATAAATATTCTATATACAATTCTTGATTTGCAATATCAATGAAAATCATTAAATTACACTTCATAGTTCTATTTGTTTTTTGGTTTGTTGGGGATATGAGAAGTTTAAATAAAGTAGACGTATAATAATTTTTTTGTCTTTCCTTTTTATATTAATTCAAAAACACAATTCTTTTATTTTTTAGAGAGAAATATCACTATGAATAAATTTCTTGTTAAAATTACTTACAAAAATGGTGAAGTGGAGGAAAAAAGCTTAGATCAAAATGCAATGTCCGAGCTCAATCAATCCATTATCATAGCTGAGGATTTTTATGGAAAAATTCCTGAGAAAGTAGAAATTTTACAAAAAGAATAGTAATTCTTAAAAAAATAAGTGTAATCTCGATGATCTATAATTTTGACGAAATTAATTGATCCTCCTATTTATTTGCTATTCTTCAAAATTTCTAGTGTTTGGAGGATAATTAAGACTCTTTATTTCTTTGTCGATTATCTCCTTCATTTTTGATATATGTTGATGAATGGGAAATTTTGAATGACCATTTCAACAGTATCATTGATAAATGGGCTTGAATTATAAAAATCACAATTATTTTCATCTAATTCTCTGTTGAAATGCTTAAGAAATCCTCTTAAGAAGTGTTTCAATGCATCCCAGATGATTCTACTTGTAGAATTGGAAATGATTGTTGCATTTATTTCATTTTCGGAATAAGTTAAAATTTGAATCGCATTTTCAACTATATGAATTTTTGGCTTTTTTAATCCGCTAAATTGTTGATAAAACTTATCAATACCTTCTATTACTGGGCGATAATCAAAACCAATTTCCTTTTCTGGATTATTATCCGAAAATTTAGATTGAAAAATAATTTTCCCCTCCGCATTCGAAATCACAAGGATAAATAATTCATGGGGAATGATGAAAAATTGTTGAATATCTAAGAAATATAGAAACAAAATGAGCAAAATGCTGAAAATAATCAGACTATTTCCAATTTTATAAAGAATAAATTCCATCTTATTCGCTAGTCTATAAAACGAAAATAAATCTGAAACTGTTAGGCATAGATATCCCACTCCCATTAATAGAAATCCAAAAATCAGTAAAAGGGAAATAAATTGTTTAGATTTCTTATAATTCTTGATTAAATATGGGCAACCACCTACAAAAGAGATAATTAATCCATTAATATTATATGTTCCATCTGCAACAAGCCAAATATCATCTTGGATCGATATTAAGGATGAGAAATGTAATAAAACATGTAAACTAAATTGTTGAAGAAGAAATAATATAAATACAATTAGAAAAATTGTGCTATAACGCTTAAATTTCTGAATGCTATTTAAGTAATTATAAAAAAATAATTGAAAATATCCAAAGAACATTAATTCTACCATTATATGGGTCGATTCATACCTTGTAGGCCAGATTAGATGACCAACAAAATGGTATAAAATCCCAATGACCAAGCAAAAATAAGCAAGAGTAAAATATCTGAAAAAATATCCCCTTTTTATGGATTTAATAGTAAAAACAACAATTAATCCAGTTAAACAGAGCCCAATGATGATATTTGAAAATAAGTTTGAAACTGCATGCATTACAATGTTTATCCATGGATTGTTATGTGATTAATATTATTAACATGTTTTTTTACTTATAATCTTTCAGTCAAATAGGTACAACCATTTAATTATCTTGTAAAATTTACCCGAACAGTCCGATAAAATAAATTTGTGGAGATATGAAATAGTCTTTTAGGTTTTAAAAAGACAAACTCAAACTGATTTTTTTCAAATTGCCCTGAAGATAAAAAAAGATAATCAAAATATGTAATATGCGAATTTCTACTTCAAATTTTGATATTCAGAATGCAGAAGATGATTATATTTCTTTATATTAATCTGGTAAATCTTAAACAGAGACACTCATGCAAAAAATCTAAAATTATTTAATTTAAAATAAAAATAAATGAATATTAAGCAAAAACTCCTATTTTTTGATAATTAGCTAAGTCAAAATCAGATTTACATCTCCTTTTCTATTTACAAATCAATTGATCTTTTTATTTTATTTAGATAATAATACGAAATTACCTATGGGAAGATAAATTAATATAGGTTTTTTTCTTTCCTACAATTACATGAGCAGATATACTAAAAGAATAATTCCCCTTATCCTTGGAATCGTTTGTTTATCAGGATTTGTAGTACTTTTTTTGATTATGGGGAATAATGATACTCCTTCAGATAGTTCAGAGACAGGTAGTTCATATATCTATATTATTATCGCATTTGTAATTCCTGTATTACTAGTCGCATCATTTGTTTTCATGAAAAGAAGGCAGCATTAACATGAAAAAAGGGACAAAAGTAGTGATTGGAGTTGTGGAAATTATCATTTTAGTAGGCTTATTGTTTCTCCTTCAATTTGCTAGAATTAATGATGGTTTTGGCAATTCTGGTGATTCTCCGTTTATTTTATTACTAATTGGGAGTTTAACTGCTGTTTTCCTAGTGGTCTTCATAGTAATCTATTTCTTTATCAAAAAGAAGAAATGATTGGGAAATAAAATCCGTTTCTCCAAATTTCAAAAATGGATAAGAAAAGATTATTTAGGATTTTCAGCTAAGTATAAAATTATGAAAACAGCCTTTGTTTTTTCTGGTGGCGCAAGTCTCGGTTCTGTTGAAGTAGGTATGCTTAAAGCAATCGTTGAGCATGGTATTACACCTGATTTAGTTTTAGGTACTTCTGTTGGAAGTCTAAATGGTGCTTTTTATGCACATAATCCAACCATGGAAGGTGTTGAGATTCTCGAATCAATTTGGAAACAATTAAGGGCCCGAGATGTCTTTACTCCTTCTCCCTTGACTCCGGTAAAGAACATTGCTACTTTTGGGCAATATCTTATTTCCCCAAAAAATTTGCGGACCTTGATCACAGAAAATCTTCCTTATGAAAAGATCGAAGAAGCTCAAATTCCTCTTTATATTGTGAGTGCGGATATCAAAACTGGGGATGAGATTGTTTTTGATAAAGGATTATTGAAGGAAGCTATCATGGCTAGTGCTGGAATCCCTGGTGTTTTTCCTCCTCAGCATATGGGATCCAATGTACTTGTTGATGGAGGTATGGTTAATAATGCTCCTATTTCAACGGCCGTAAAACTTGGTGCTGAACGTGTAGTTGTATTTCCAATTGGATTTCCTTATACTCCCGATCAAGATCCCAAAAATTTAGGTGAGATATTAATTCCTGCATTTCTATATTTATTAAATCGCCAACTATCGGCAGATTATCATATTTATAAGGATAAAGTGGAACTTATCATTATTCCTCCTCCTGAAAATATCGAAGTTGGTCCCCATGATTTTTCGAAATCGGAACAATTGATTTCTCGCGCTTATAATCGCACTAAGCTATGGCTTAGTAAAGGCGGGTTTGAAGACAATATTGATGAATTTATTCGACCATGTGATGTTCATTCCTCACAACTCAATTTACGTGAGTCGATAGAACCCGATAAAGAAAAATCTGCAATGGATCGGATCCGTGAAAACGTGCCCCAAATTGCACATTTACACGAAAATATTGAAAATCGAAAGAAAATTATTTCTGAGAATCTCGAAAACAAGAAAAATGCTTTAAAGAAGCATATAAAGAAAGAGAAACATGATTAATAAAAATATAAATTGGGAGAGAAAAATATGGTTTCATATGCAATCGGAATATTATTTGGCATTTTAGCAGGATGTTCAAATTTCTTTGGGCAAATTCTGCAAAAAAAGGCAATAAATGATCTTCCTGCTGAGCAAGCATCAAATAACTTAATGAAACAGCTCATTCATAGTCGAACTTGGATACTAGGTTTTATTATAATGTCTGTGGGGAGTGCTGTATTCATTTTTCTCGCCCAATTAGTGGTTGGTGCTGCGTTGATTCCGGGATTGATGGCATCTGGCTTCATTGTCTTAGCGATTGGATCAAGCATGATTTTAAAGGAAAAATTGACCACCAAAGAATTTCTTGCTATTTTCATGTTGGTTTTGGCAGTTGTTTTAATTTCAGGCTCACAGCTGGCTATTGAGGCCGATATTTCATATTTTGAGAGTTCTCAATTTAATTTACGGATTGGAACATCCAGTTTTGTATGCTTGGTGCTATGGTTGAGTTTGTTTTATTATGGAAAAAGAATTCAGAAGTTTAAATCAATTCCGTTAGCGATTGGTACTGGATTCCCATTTGTTATAAATAATCTGTGGATGGGTCCATTTGCTGCCACCTTCTCTCCAATTTTTGAGAGTTCTGCAACAATCATCATTTGGGTTGTATTTGGCATAGGTTTAGTGGTTACAATTGTTGTGAATGTTCTTGGGATCAGCCATTATCAATATGCTCTTGAAGCGGGAAACGCTAGTCTCGTAGTGCCATTACAACAACTTCCCCAACAAATTGCCCCTATCTTGATATATTACTTTATATATCAGCTAAACTCTCCTACTAATTATTCATTCATTTTATTGGTGGTGGGAATTATCTTGATTTTAATCGCGGGAGCGATTTTAGCCAATCGACAAATCGCATTAGAATCCGAATCTCTGCAAAGCTAAAGTGATCTGTAGATTTTTTTTATAAGTAAGCCAAAAATAAAGTGCCATATTACGGGATATGTTAAAATCTGTGTTTTCATCATCTCAAGTGAGTAGGAAGGGAAATATTAAATTTTCGGCTTATGTAATGGGAAATAAGTTGTATATCTTCTTTGATTTTTTAGTTTTTTAAGGTAAGTGCTGGGATACTATACAATTCCTTTTCTACAACCAAAATTTTTTGATTCTGCAGTTCGGTTAGTGTTGTTAAGAGTAAATCTGGTTCGTTTTTCCATTTCATTTGAATGGTTGATAACGACAGTGGAGAGGTTTGGACAAATAATCTTATTAAATTTTTTCCATTTAGTGTGATGGTGATATCTTTGAATACATATAAGAAGAATCCGGGTAAATCGTTATAGAGAATTTCATCTCGGATGACTTGATTGGTGCGAAGACGCGAAATTATTTCAAAACAATCTTCTTGCTCAATATCAGGATAGTTGCGTTCTTTCAGAAAATTGAAAATGGTTTCCAGAGTTATTAACCCTCCTGAATAATTTCCATAGTTCTCCAATAGAGCCATCACTTCATCAATCATTTGATCTATTTCATCATAATCGCTGTCAATGGCATCATCATCCCCTAAATCTGAAAAAAAATCATTTAATCCTTCTTTTGATTTCAGATCCTTGTTTTCTTTTTCTTGATCATTTTCCATATTTATTGGAGGTTTTAAAGACCTAAGAATTTGCCCAAGAATATTTTTTCATTTCAATTAAATGAAGAGAAGGGAGATGTGGCTTAATATAAAATTGTCTCACTCGATCAAAAAAGATGGCAAACCATCAAAGATCTTTTTGAGAAGAAGCAACCTTGATAATCTAACCAGCTAAGTTTATTGATAATTGTCAGATTTTCTTGGATATCACAAAATTCTTCTAGCAAATACTGAAATTGCTCTGGAAATTTTGTGTTAATTATAGCAAATTGATCAAATTCATGTGTGAAAAAGAAATATTCGCAGATTTTGGTTAAGATGACCTCAAATGTTTTTTTGTCTCGAATTTTTTGAAGATTCATTAGGGAAATACTTGTTTGAAATAGGCTTGGATGATAATGAATCTTAATTCCAAATTCTTTCAAATCGATTAGCCCTTTATTATCAAGTCCTAAAGACGAATCCTTTATCGAGTCAGTGAAAAAAAAGTTTTTTTGCTTTTGTTTGACCATAGTGATGTTCGCATCGATATTTTGTAATACCATATGTTTTCTACCCAAATCTGTTGAAGAATTATGACATTCCAGCTTCAAATTTCAAATGAAATTTAGTTAATCTATATTAGCTAAAATAGAAATTTAAACCTTGACATTTTTTGAAAAATAACTATAATTTGAAATGCAAGATATCTATTTCGATAAATGATGTAAATTTGTTAAGAATTATTTTTTGATGGATAAAATATTTCATATTGGGATTTTAATTAAATTTATAAGAATTAATAGTCTATATTAGAATAATGTTAATTTTAAAATATGATTTTCATTTTTGAATTTATGATCAATCAATCTGAATTTGGGATTAAAATAATATGATAGAAGAAATCCATTACTTCCATGATAAAATTGTGCCATTTGAAAAATCAATCATTGATTTTTATGCTACTATCAATTATATGTATGGAAGACCAAAAAATCTGGCTACAATATTCGGATATTTTTTAATTCATAAACGTCTGAATCAGACCGTTTTGGCTCAACTTACTGGTTATTCAAGAGGAACAATTTCGATTTTACTATCTAAATTGCAAGATATTGGAGCAATTGAAATATCCAATATTCAACACAAAGTGAAAGAGTACATATTTAATGTAAATTATATCCCATTCGTTTTAACAAAGAAAGACCCAAGAGTTATAGAAAAAACACATATGAAGGAATTTTTCAAGGAGTATCTTTCCAAAGGGTCAAAACTCAAGGATTCTTTTGAACGGGCTCATTTTTTAAAAAGAATTCAAGATATCCAGTTTATTTATATCTACTATTTTGATTATTTGTATAAGGAGGACAAAAATTGGAATTTTGAAACGGTCAATCAAGCGCCTCTGGAAGAAGTTTATAATTTTTCTGAAGATTTCAAATTACTTGAATCAAGTTTTATTGAGTATTTAATTGAAATTGACTATTTTCAAGAAAGTGATGAAAAAATGACCTGGTTAAACTGCTATTTCCTAACTCGAGAGTGTTTATCCTTGCCAGAACTTCAAAAACTCACATCTTTTGATAAACGAACTATTAAAAAACGACTTGATAAATTGGTTGAAGATCGTTACGTTGCTTACTATCCCCAAAAAAAATATTATCGTATGCATTCTCTCACCCATAGTTTTGGATCAATGGAAGGAAAAGTTCTCGAATTCCTAAGAAATAGTAAAAAAAAATTCAAAGGGTTCCTTGAAGAATTTAATCTCCCTACTTCACCCTATTGTATTTACCACGGTTATCATCATATTTTGGTACAGTTACAGCATGTTATTGATAAAATAGATGTCTTTATTTCGCATTATGAAGAAGATCCTCTCATTTTGTATAAGAACCCAACGTATAAATCAAAACCTCTATAATTTAATTTAGCAAGCATTTTTTCAAACTCGTTTAAAAATATCCGCTAAGCAACCAAATACTCTTAAAATTGCTTAATTTATAAAATTGAAGCTCCTTGGTAGGTTTGGATTTAAAAAAATCTTATGCAGTGAGCGATGAACTTTAAAAATCTGAAGGGATAAAATAGAATGAGAAATAAAAAATTATGAATTGACTCTTCTTGGTAATATTCGGGGATGATCCCATTCTTCTCGAAGCAGTGAGTATAGTGCAGAATCTCGCCACTCACCATACATAAAAATATTCTTTCGAAGGATTCCCTCACATTTGTAGCCCACTTTTTCCAATAATTTCTTACTCGCTATATTCTCAACATCTACATGGGCTTGAATACGTGGTGAAACTTTTGATAGAAAAATGAAATCACTCAAAATTAATACCGCTTCGGAAGCATAGCCGTTGCCTCGCTCTTCTGGAATAATCATATATCCAATTTCCCAAAATTCCGATCCGGGAAATCCACAAGAATTAATGGATGCAAATCCTATTGGAGTCTTATCGTTCATTGTAATGATGAAAAATATTGAATTTGGGGTAGATTCTCCAAAGTTCTTCATGTTTTCTGAAAGATCACATTGAATTAATGGCGCATAAAATCCAATTATGTCCAAATTATTACGCCATCGGTGCACAAGAGGGATTTCAGTTTCTTCTAAGCGATGGAGTGAAATAGTTCTTCCTTTTAGCATATTTCATTATTGCTCAAATGAATTTTAAAGTTTTAGAAATATCTTTAAATCCATCTTAATAAATTTTTTTCGTAAATTGGAAAAAAAGAGGGATTTTCGTGATTTTGGAATTATCCTCAATCATTTTCTTTTCATTTATTCTCTATTAACCCTTTTCCAATCTGATTTTTTAATTTAAAGAATTACATTCTTAAACTCTGGATCTAATACTGATATCATGGATACTCCTTTCCTTGAAATTTCTGTTGAACATACTTTGGAGAAATCTATGTCAATATATGAGATTTTATCTCAAATTTCAGTTGCTTTCGAAGTTTTGTACAAAAAAGATGCTAACATTATAGAACAAGGAGGAATTTTTTGTGTTCGAATTGATTTTGATTCAACGCTTGATTTTGAAAAAATTTACGAACAACCATATTCACTATATACTTTTTTGTTTGATAATTTTATCAATGGGAACGATGAATTTGAAAAGTTATTTTCAGAAGACACTTCCAACCAAATCCCCAATAAGAATGGCTTAGAAGAAAATTATTTAGTTCTCCGATATCGAACCAATTGTATCGCCCCTATGAGAAATTATTATGGATTTACTAGTCACGTTAATAAAATTTTTGGAGATAAAGTAATAAATGAAGAAATCGTTGATGGATACTTACGTTTTATTCAAACAAAAACAGATTTTAAAGCATTACTTGCCCCTGGAGATGTCGAAACAGGCTGGAAGAAACGATTTGAAAGGCGTAAAGTAGATCTAAATCATCCTCTGATCCAGGAATTCTTTGAAAAAGTAAAAGAATGGAATGAAAAACACAAATGAATTCGGAAGTAGAATAACAAAAAAAAGGGACATTTTTGACTATTGAACAAATTGCATGCCTGTGACTGCTGTTTCCTTTGCTATTGCATGCATTATTTCCATTTCATCGGGATTTTCATCCGTAAAACCTATTTGGATGACATCTTGATTCCATTTTTCTTGTGCTGCAATTTCTAATGCTGCATTCATTAAAACTGGGAGAGCATTTTCTTTCTTGAGCAGTGTAAATAATGGTTGAATTCCTAAGTTTTTAGGGCGATCTTTATCAGTGGTTAAATCAGGAACTCGACATCCTATAACCCCAATCATTTCTTCTCCCTCAAAAGCTAATGACATAAACCCAGTCTCAATTTGAGTTTTGAAGAAATTTGCAAGTTGCTCATTAACTGTTCTTCCAACGTGCCCTAAAGCTTTCAGATAGCATTTTTTAATTTCTTCAAAATCGTCCATTGTAGCTCTTCGAAGGGAATAGTTTAATTTTGATGTATCAAACTTAGCAATTGATTCTCTATCGATAGTGAATCGAATGACTTTCTGATCCAACTTGAAACCACGTTCTTCAGCAAATTTAATCTGTTCTGGATCACCCGTTGTATTGAATTTAAGGCGTAAATCAGATTTTCGTCCTTTCATATAGGTTAATAAGTCATCGAACATCGTTGTTTTTATCTCTTCGGGACACTCAGGCATTGCCCAAACACGACCAATGTGTACTTCACCAACATTTTCATAATCTCTTGCTTGAATGTATGCAAGGGGTTTGTTGTCTTTTGTGAAGGCATATCTTACGGTTTTTGGGTCAATTTTTTCTCGTTCGAACCGTTCCTGGATTTCTTTTCCAGTTACTATCCGATTATTCGCTTGACTATAAATTTTGCCTTGAATTTCCTCTAACCCTTGATTGGGTTCATAGAATCGATATTTTACTTCCATTTTTTTTATCACCAGTTTTATCACAATACAGTGTTATCAAAAATATGGTAGTGGAATAATTTAAACATTTCGAAATATACATTTGATTTTATTCATTTGAATTTCGACATATTATTCGAAAGTATTATGAATTTAGGAAAAAATGAAAGACTTGTTCTATAATGATTTTGCTTCTTCTGTTGAGTTAAATAACTTTTCTCCACATTTTTCGCATTCAGTTTCATACCATGAAAATGGATATTGGCAGTTTTGACATTTCCATCGGATTATTTGATTTTCTAACCATTTTTCTTTGCCGATTTCTTGTATTAATTTCAAACTATTTTTCGCTACGATGTGATGAGGATGGGCATGAGAATCAAGATTCTTTATAAGTTCACAACTTTCATAATCAGTACACAGATTACAAAAATCCATTTTCTTACTACTAGCGCATTGCCGAATTTTACATTGTTGACAGCCGATAAAAAGAGTATCACTCTTACATCCTTTACATTCTAAAGGAATATCGTCTGTGATCCATGACCATTTCTCCGGAATATATTTTCGGTCGTTTTCCTTTAAAGATTTTCGTATAAAACAACTACCACAGTAAATTCCACAATAGCTATCTAATTGTTCCATATATTTATCACTGAACTTAGATTAATGTAGACATCTTTATAAGCTCTCTAACAATAATTTAGCAATTAAATTCGAAATATATGAACTTCAAAATCAGAGTATCATTGGGTCACCAAAAAAAGGAAAAAAATCGTTTCATTTAGGTTTGATATTGCAAATTTATATTTAGGGGTAGATCTCGGGAGGAGGTCCCTGCATATATGGTAAAACCTCCTGATTCCGCAATAAATTTATGATCCTTGACAGAATAAAATTCGAAAGCAGATTTCTCCAAAGTGATAATTACTGTCTTTGTTTCACCTGGAACCAAATGTACTTTGCCAAAACCTTGGAGTTCTCTCAAAGGACGTTCAACGGTCGCTTCATCATCTGCGAGATAAATCTGGATTACTTCCGATCCTGCAATTGAACCCGTATTTTTCACATCCACAGACACATTGAACGTTCCAGAACTGGCAATTTGTGCTTTAACTAATCTTAGATTAGAAAGTTCAAATGTGGTGTAAGAGAGCCCATATCCAAATGGAAATTGTGGAACAACATTCTCTTTATCAAAATAACGATATCCAATATAAATCCCTTCATCAAAATGAATTTTTAAGTTCTTTAAATCGCCAGGGAATCGATCTTTCGAGAGATGAGCAGGATGATCCTTCAATTTTTTAGGAAAGGTTACTGGGAGTTTCCCCGAAGGTGAAATTTCTCCAAAAAGAATTCTCGCCAGTGCATTACCTCCCATCATTCCAGGATACCATGCATTGAGAAGGGCTGGGGATTTTTCCAAAAATGGAGCACAATCAATCGGACTTCCAGCAATTAAGATAACCACAGTATTTGAATTTCGTTGGATAGTATCATAAAATAGTTGCATTTGGTCATCAGGTAAATTATATTTAGTGCGATCTTTTCCTTCTGTATCACCTTCCATTTTAGTGAGCATTGCTTTAAGCATATTACTTCCATGATCCAATCCAAGTATTAAAAATACTATATCTGCATCCTCGGGTTCTTCTACGATTTCTCCCTTCTCTCCAATAAATTTTGTAATTCCATCATATGGCGTCACAAATCGAGGGGGAACTGCGGCAGAACTTCCTCCTTGTAGATATTTTCCAAAAATTTTTTTTGCATTTGGTCCCATAATAGCGAATTTTTTAGTTTTCTCAAGGTTAACAGGAAGAATATGACCATCGTTTTTCAATAATACCATGCTCTCTTCCGCAACTGCTTGAGCGATTGCTTGATGTTCTTGAATATCTATAATTTTCTGGGTTTTAGGCGTTGGATGATCAAATAAACCTACCCTGAAGAATGTACGGAGTAAAGGTTTTACAACATAATCAATATCAGCTTCTATGATTTTTCCTTCATTTATTGCCTTCATTACTTTTTTGGGTTTCAAAGTTTTGGCCAAGAAAAGACCAGGCATCTCCAAATTTAATCCTGCTTTAATGCATCCTGCTGCTCCTTCCACTGCTCCACGAGACGCTCCCCAGTCAGTTACTACATGACCAGTAAAATGTAGTTGATCTCGAAGAATATCTCGAAGAATATATTTATTTTCTGCACCGTAAGTGCCGTTAATTTTATTATAGCAAACCATCAAACCCCACGGATCAGCTTTTTCAATAATTCTTTTGTAATTTTTCACATAGACTTCTTGCAGAGCCCTTTCACTGATTTCGGTACTAATTTTCATCCGTTTAGTTTCACTATTATTAGTAATATAGTGTTTAATACATGAGGCGGTTTTTTCTGATTGGATTCCCTTGACCAATTCTGCCCCAAGTTCTGAGGAAAGGATTGGATCTTCACTCAAATATTCGAAATTTCTTCCACATAAAGGAGATCGAATTAGATTAACCCCAGGTCCTAGAATTTGATGTCTGCCTGCCAATTTCGTTTCCTTACCAATAGCCTTTCCCATCTGATAGGCTAATTCTTTGTTCCACGTGGCAGCCAACCCAATTGTCGCTGGGAAACGAGTACGTTTTCCCTTGAAACTTGAATGAGCTGCTACACCCAAGGGTCCGTCCGTCATCCCAAAGGAGGGAATTTTTAAACGTTCGATGGAATTCGTTGTCCAGAAGTCTTTACCTCGCAAAAGGAGAATTTTTTCTTCTATTGTCATTCTAAGTAGTAAATCTGACGCTCTTTCCTCGATTTCTTTATTGTTATCTAAATATGTATCCATTTACATCACTCATTATTCTACATCTTAAAATTAATGCTGTAAAAATATTAGTTTAATTTTTTAGGGATAGAATATAATTTAAAGATGATCGTTATTTAAATAGAATTATATGCCAAATTATATATAAATAAATCTTCTAATTAAGATCCTTTAATTTAAACCTTGCATGCAAGTTTAGAAACCCTGTGAATTCAAATGAAAAAAACAGAGATTAAAAAAAAAAAAACATTTGAAAGTCAACCAGAGGCAAATCATCGTATATCCTTACGGTTAGACTCTGAAACAAATAAAATGTTAGATACATATTCAAAAATAGTATCAACTACTAAAACTCAATTGATTCGGGATTCTGTTTCAAGTATTATGTTTCTTAATCTCGGGAACCCAAAGTATCATAATCCTAAATCTATTTTTTCTCAAAGTATGCTCCATTTCCTATTCGATAGGTGCAATGATGAGGATTTGTTGG
Organism: Candidatus Lokiarchaeum ossiferum; assembly: GCA_025839675.1. Taxonomy (GTDB): domain Archaea; phylum Asgardarchaeota; class Lokiarchaeia; order Sigyniarchaeales; family Promethearchaeaceae; genus Lokiarchaeum; species Lokiarchaeum ossiferum. Next base: position 594,722 of record CP104013.1, on the reverse strand, counting down.
AATTAGCCCAAATATCTTATGATTTATCTATGAGTGAGATCGCCAAAATGGATCCAAAGGAGAATTTTCTTGATCCCAAATTTCCTGAAATTCTGGCGGAATATTTTGTTAAGTATATTCTTTCTCCTAAGGGTCATGGGTGGTTTGATGAATGTAAATCCCATAAGAGAGGAAAATTTATCTACATTGTAGGAAGTCACAACCTCGGTCCCAAATTTCATATTTTTCTAATTCATCTTATTAATCTTTATTTTGCCCAAACTGGATATGAAGTACAAAGCGATAGACAAAATCCATCCATTGCGGGGAAAAATCTGAAGAAATATGATATGCGCCATGTTTCTCGCAAATTCTATAAGTTTGCTGTAAAATTATCCCCATTTTCACTAGATTGAAATCAATCTTCTTCTTGCTTAATGGCGGAATTCTTAATTTTTTCAGCTTAAATGGAATGAAACAGTCCTATCTATTTTTCTGGTTTTAGGTCTGATTTGGGAATCCAAACAAAATTATTAAATAATAGAATGAGATCATTAGGTCATAAACATTTTTTCCCAAGATATGAGTTTTATGAGTATAAAAAAAAAAAAAGATAATTCCCTTCATGCCCCTCTTCCTTCGTTAAAGGATGTAATTGAACCTTTAATTGACCATGGTTTTATTGCTTTTTGTGGAGCCGGAATTTCCATACCTCAACCAAGCTGTTCTCCAAGTTGGTGGACCTTAACCGAAGAAATTTTAGAAGCTTTCTTTCAAGCGATTCCCGAAGACTATGATATTCCTTCTGATTTACTTTTAAATTCTTCTGAACGACATCCTGAAGAAGTTTTTGAAACCTTTGCTGAAATTCTTGATGATGAATTGTATCCCGCGTTCAAAGCCTTGGATGTAGGGAGCGCAAATGGAAATCATATAATGATTGCAAAACTCGCCAAAAAAGGTATTTTAAAAGCTTGTTTTACAACTAACTTCGATATCTTTTTAGAACGGGCTCTAAAAGCCGAAGGGGTCAAATACAAAATAGTTCTTGACAATAAAGAATATGATACTGTATTTGATCAAATTAAAAATCTTTCTCCATCGGGTATGCAAAAATCCAAGAATACATTTTATCTCTGTAAATTACATGGGACTATTGATCAACCCAATACTATTATCAGCGTCGCTTCTGCCTATAAAAGTGCAAAAGGTTTTTCTGCTCCCAAAGCAAATGTATTTGAAACATTCTTGTCGCATTTTCCCTGCCTTTTCTTAGGTTATTCAGGATGGGATTTTCTTCATCTCAATTATCGTCGATTTTGGAAGCGTGTTGGGCCAAAAATTCAAAAAATATATTGGAATCTCCGATCAAAAGACGAAAAAACTCCTGATTTTCAAGAAATTTTTGGGGAATTTTATTCCAAATTACAATTTCTTGAAACAGATCTACCAAGTGGATTTCTAGAAGCGGTTAATTCTAATAAACTCATCAAAATTGGGAGATCTACTATGAAAATATTTTCTAAAAGTGCTGGAAAAGACCAATTACAAAAAATTAAACAGGATAGGTTTTCATATTTTCAAAGTTGGGTCCAAAAATTTCCTGAATCACACCTTATTGGACTGTCCATCACTCAAAGTATGATCTTTTCGGAACGATATCAAGCAGTAGTTCAACAATCTAAAGAAGAAAGTGAGGATACTGATGCAATTACCTACAATTTTACTGATCAAATGACAGTATTAGGCCAGAAATATGCTCAAAAAGAAATAAGCTTAGAAGATTATCAACAAAAATTGATGCAGATTCAGATCGATATGCAGTTGGCTGGGATTAGGAATAAATTTAAGCCTGCGATTAAAGAAACCATTGCTCAAAATAAATATCCTGGAATTACAGATAACATGTCATACCTTCCAACATTTATTTCGTACCTTAGATCCTTCACTCGATTTTTCTCGGTTGAAGAATCGTTAAAAAAATCCTATGAATTTATTCAAAAATATAAAGAGCTTAGCTCTCAAAATTCTGAGGATGCTGCAATTGAGATGCAAATTCAAGGTAGTTTAGCCAATATGCTCCATCCAGAGGAAAAATATTGGCGTCCTTATGAACAGCAGATGCGGGATTTGAAGGATCAATTACTGGCAGGAAAAATAACTAAGGATGATTTTCAAAAAGAAATGATGACAATTACAACCGCAGCTCAAAATTTTAGAATGGGGATGACCATTGATATTGAAAAATTGATTGAAAAACAAATAAACGCAGTCGTTCGATCTTCAAACCCAAAGAAATTTGAAGAGCAGATGGAAGCACTAGTGATCACTTTAATGAGAATGGGACCTCTTTGGTATCAACGATTTTACCAGCGACAAGAATATCTTGCTCTAGTATCTGCAATTAGTGTAGATAAGGAAAAAGAACTTTCTCCAATAGTATTAGAGGGATTTGATAATCTTTTACGTGAACCATTTTATGCAATATTTCATCATTCTTATTACAATTCGGGAAACAATGAAATATTGATGGAAATGTTGATTTTAGCATTATGGATTTTGGGAACAAAATGGTTAGATCCTACAGGATTGAAGGAATATCAACGCATGTGGGATGGAGGAGAATTACCAAAATATTCCAGTCATCCATCGATTTTTAAATATTTGAAGAAAAATTGTGATATTTGGCAAAAAAAAGCATTTAAACATTTATCAGATCGGTTTGTTCAGAAATTTTGTGGGTTCTTAGTAAATTTAAGTGAAATGGGGAATGACATAACACTTTGTGAAAAAGCTACTCTAAAAAGTTTGGAATTAAGTAATGGGGTTGTAACTGAAGCCACCTCTGATGGTATTCCCAGTTCCTTAGCTGCTTTCTATGAACGATCTGGTGATCCAAAAAAAGCGCTTTCTTTTTATTTAATTTGTTTGGATGCAATAAAATTAACAGTTCAACCTTTATGGGCAGATACAATTATCTATCGTGCTGCAAAACTGATGAATGAATCTGGAAATCCCAAATCAGCCTTAAATATTTTATATCAATATCATCCTGCCTATAAAGGAAATGCTGCTTCAATTAACATGCCATCACGAAAATTGGGTGCCAAATTTGCAGAAGCTCTGGCCAAATCTCTAGGGTATTCAAGTGTAATAAATGCTATACAATCTTAAAAAAAGTTCTAAAAATAGGACTTAGATTTCGGAGTTTCTACTTTTTTTCAATTTCTATTTCGATTTCAAATACCTATCAATAATCCGGGCTACTTTCTTTCCACCATTCATTGTATTAGCAATTCCTCCTGTGCTTTCACTTTGACATCCCGCATAGAATAAATTTCCAATAGGAGTTTGATGTGCAAATCCTTTTTGACCCATAATGGGAGGTAGACCTCCAAAACTATGGTGGTGGACGTTTATTCGTTTTCGAAAATCAATAGGCGTCATGATTATGCGCGTTTTCGTATGTTTCCGTAATCCAGGAATGGTTTTTTCTGCATATTCAAGTAATTTATCGGCAAGAACTTCTTTTTGAGTTTCCCAATCTCCACCTTTAATGTGGTTTGGGGCCACTGTGTAGATCGTAATCGCATGATGATGAGGTGGGGCCATCTCTGAGGAGTGCATCGATGGGATATAGATCAGAAATCCATCAGCGCCTTCATGATAAATCCCGTTGTTAATTTTTTCCACTGCATTTTCAATATCATAGGTTCCATAGTAATAACATAATGCAGCTGGTTGGTAAGGGGTGGGATCAAAGTCTACACCAATATGAACCATAAATACTGATTCCATGTATTTTATTTCCGTCAAATATTGTCGTGTTGAATTTGGTAACAATTCTTTTCCAATTAAGGAATTACAAGTTGAAAAAATATCACTGGTTGCTAGAACAATATCGCTTTCAATTTCCTCACCATTTTCTAATCGAATTCCTTCAGCTATATCTTGATTTATTAGGATTTTCTGAACTTTTGAATTTGTATGGAATGATCCTCCATGATTTTCGATAAATTTTACCAACAATTGTACCATCTCCCCACAGCCTCCAATGATATAATTGTATTGGGGTTGAATCGTATGCTTATCTATTGCAAGAGGAATACGTTTATCAAAGGCAGTCTCAATATTCACCATTGGAATTCCCACTCCCTGAAATTCACTGGGACGGGTAACAAAATCGGCTAATATCCCCGCAAGCATTCCTTTGATTTTTTCATTAGAAAAAAAGTGATCTAATAACTGCGTGGCGTTCCATTCTTGCATTTTTTTTATGGGTAAGGCTGTAAGTAGTAGGCGCAATTTCAACCAATATTTTTTTAGGCCTTGACTTTCTTCTGATTGCTTGAATAAGGTCACAATTCGAATCATTCGCACATAGAATCGATAATAGCGATCTAAATTGGTGCTTTGGTCTGGGAACTGTTTACGTAACATTTCTCGACGCCAATACAATCCTTGATATTCTTTCGGGCGCCAGAAGGTAAAGTCAGGTGTACTCAACCCGCGATCCTCTTTCACAATTCGGAGTTGTTGCATTAAATCTAGTTCTTCTAATATATTACGAACCAGCTCATTGGGGCCAAACCCCTCTAAAAGCAGTGGGCCAATATCCCATTTGTATCCATCTTGAGTTATTGTGGCTGCAACTCCGCCTAATTCGGTAAATTGTTCAAAGATCTGAACGTGATGTCCATGTTTGGCTAAAAATGCTCCACCGGTTAATCCTGCTAAACCTCCCCCTATGATGGAAATTCGACTCATAACTAGAGATTTCCTTTAAAGAAAAAAAAGCTTGAGGTTTACATTAAGCAAATAGTGAAAAAATTTTATAAGAAAAATAAATCAGAATTCTACTTGGGTTTTTAAATTTGCCAAATATGTAGCAACATCCTCATCTGATTTCATCACAGTTCCCTGATATCGAGACAACAGAATTGGCCAATCTTCTTTCCCTAAATTAATGACGCTGATATGAGGTTTTTCATTGGCGACTTGTCGTGTCTTTGCTTCTCGAATTTCTTCATTTGTCCATTTTGATTTTTCAGCATGGTCACTCCAAAACAGTAGATACCACGAACAGATTTCGAGACCGTTGTAAATGGATTCTAACCAATCTCCTCCAACAGGAATATCGCGTTCACAAGTCCATACGCGACAACCAGGCCATGATTCAATTACATCCATACACTTTTTCACCCATGGAAAATCGGGTAGGGCATGGCTCATAAAAAACACATTTTTTATTTGTTGTTCATTAGTTCCAGAAGTATTATTTTCTTCTTGATCCTTTGTTGAAGGTTCAGGATAGATCGAAATGAATTTATTTCTCCAGAGTTTCATTTCCTTATCAAGAGATTCCAACATCTTGATTTCTTCTTTTAGTTCTTTCGTTAGCTTTTTCAATTTTTTAAGACACTTAAGAGAATATTTCTGAACAGCAGAAGACTCATCATTTAGAGCTTGTTTTAGTGCTTTTTCCGCAGGTGCTGCTTTTTTTTCTAACTTATATAATGCCCAAGCTGCTTTTGCACGCACACCAGGGGATTCATCGTTTAGAAGTTCTCCTAAACTACTTGCACTTGCCGCTGCATCCTTTGCCATACTACCTAAACCTTCACAAGCTGAAATTTTTTGGTCAGAATCTCCAACTTCAAGTTGTTTAATCAAATATCCAACCATGTTTACACCCTTCTTTCGTAAACGCTTCACGGCATTTTTAGTTGCTTTTCGCATTAAATATGAAGTACTTGCTAATTCTCCTGTAATAATACTGTAAACTGGTTCAGCAACAGTTCCCATTTCAGAAATACTTCGCATTAAGGATCGCTTAATCGCACTTGGGGTTGAAGGGTTGGAATATAATTCACGAATTTTTGGAAGGGCAATCGCTCCTTGTTCACCAAAATTTACCAATCCTTGGATTGCAGTAAACTGAACAATCATATCCTCATCATTTAGAGCCGATGATAAAATTGCATATGCATTGGAATCCTTTGAACGTACACATCCGAAAGAAATTACTTGCAACAACCCTCGTTTAACTTCTAGATCTGTTTCATTTGGATATATCTGAATCGCAGGACCAAGAGCTGCAGATCTTTCATGAAATGCATCATGACTATTAAGCATTTTAATTCCGTCTCTTCGATCCATTGGATTATTGGAATATAGTTTATCAATTGCCATCCCTACTATTGATTTTGCTGTTTCAAATGGTGAAGCACTTTGTTGTCTTCCTCCAAAATTTTCTTGTGGGATATTGAATGATCCTTGGGAGTTATTACCGATTATCCCTCCGCAGAAATTACATTTTCCAGTTCCATTGCAATGCATGCAATCGAGCCTTCCTTTTTTTCCCGTACCAAGGCAAAATTTACACTTTCCCGTACCTTTACATCTAATACAACTTGTCATTTTTTTTTCATTCCTTTATCATTAATAACATTATCTGGGGAATTATCTTAAAAAAGGTTGTTATTATCTCGCTTTTCCTAAGGAATAGGAAATTGAAGTTATTTATTGACTTTAAATGAATTTTTCTTATAGTTTGTGGTAAGTGGATCGGTGCTATTAACCATTAATCCTAAGATACCACATCTATATTATTTTGGTTGTCAATTCTGCATAATTTATTCGTTATATTTGTTTTTTATGCTGGCGTTGGACTTGGAAAATTTGTGGTAAATTAACTCAAAGGAACGATAAGCATGTTTGTTGGATTTGGTTGTACTTATTTAAAGGAAATTTTTTTTTGCAAAACTGAACTATTATTTTCAAATTTGTAAATTCCAATACACTGTATAGTTGAATCCGTCAAATCTGCAAAATGGGCCATCTGTTTTCCCTACTTCAGTTTTTTTGCTTAGATTTATATTTTTACATAACACAATATAAATAACCCTCAGAAAGCATTAAAAAATACTCTTTTGTCTAAAAAATTGATCAAAACTGTATTGCAATGTTTCCGAGAAATGACAAATAAATAACCATGCTCGAATATCTCATTAAGACTTTCTAAAAAAAAATAATTTTTTAGGTTCCCACTATGAATGAATTAGATGAACTTTGGATTTTAAATGAAGCAGGATCGTGTATGTTTAACTATGCCGTGGATAGCAAGATGAATCCCTTGCTCTTCGGAAGTTTTTTCACCGCCATCAATCAATTTGGACGACAATGTTCCGATACTGCGATAGATGACATTACAATGGGTGAGAATTTTTTAATGAGTCTCTATCTTGCTCCTTATAAGACTACGATTGTAGCTCGAAGCACTCATACTCGGAAACGGAAAAACATGAACAAAATGCTCCATGAGATCTCTGAAATTTTTAAAACTCAATTTGCCCCGAGTGATATTTTGGCATGGAATGGAAATCTTGCTCAATTTGAAGGTTTTGAAAAATTGGTTGAGTATTTCTTCAATAAAAATGAAAAAATGGTGGCTAATTTCAAATCTATCTTCTAATCCTTTTTTGAACTCTATATTTCCTTGCTTTCCCCCATAGGTTCATCTAAAAACCTATGATATACAAGAAAAACTTCTATCATTAATAATTCGATAAAATTTCATGAAGTGTACATTTCGATTTTTTAATGAAAGAACATATTTTCTCGCATAGCTTGATTTTCTCCCTTTTCAGAGATTAAACTCATTTTCATTTGAGTAAACCAATCTATAGAGTGAATTTTTTGGTTGATTACCATCCATTTCCTGTAAACTTACCATAAGACAGAAGTGGTAGGAGAATCAAAAAAAAATAATTCAAATTCAATTATCAATCAGTTAGATTTTTAAAATTTTAACTTGAGTTTAATTTAACCACATAATATAATGGTGCTCATCATGGATTGTAATCAAATTGAATCTCAGATAAAAAAAATAAAAATTAAAATTGATACATCCCCAAATGAAGCAGAAATTCTACTGAATGGATTACTCTCGCAAAATATCTCAAAAGAATACAAATATCGCGCTGAAATTTTACAGTGTTCTTTAAGAGCTCGCGATGGCAAAGTCAATCAAGCAATTGATGAATTAGATGCCATTCTCAGAATTTTGTCAACCTTAAATTTTCCAGAAGTAGAAATCAAAGCTCTCGCTGTTATGGCAGATTTTAAACAAACATTAGGATACAATTTAGAAGCCCTAAAAATAATTGACAAAGCAGAGAAATTGATTTCCATTACTCCGCAATTTGATGCATATTTGGAATTAATGAATACAAAAATTGTGGCTTTGCATCGATTAGGTAAATATCACGATGCAATTGAATTGGGTAATGATTTAATATCCCAAGTAGAATCTTATCCTGAAAAGAAATACATGGCTGCTCGATATTATAATAATGTCGCTTTAAATTATGAACTTTTAGGAGATTTGAAACAGGCAGAAAACTGTTATAATCAATGCTACACGATCAGCAAAGAAAATAGTTATAATCGTGGAACTAGCATTTCTCTAAATAATCTTGGTGATATTTGGTACCTTTTTGGTGAATTTGAAAAGGCTAAACAAGCATATGAAGAGGGAATTTTAATTGCAAACCAAATTTCGGATAAAATGACTATTGGTTTGTTGAACAAAAGTTATGCAAAATTTTCCTTAGAAATTGGAAACGTTGATAATGCTCAAGAATTAATTGAAAAAGCGTTGGAAATGTTTCTTGAAACACAATATACTGATCAAATAATCAAAAGTTACTATATCTATGCTAAAATATGGATATTTAAAGGAAATTATCAGAAAGCCCTTGGTATGATAGAAAAAAGTAATGCCTTGGCAAATCAATATCAAATTGATAATAGTGTTATTGATCTTTGTATTCTTTCTGCAGAAATATGGAATACTCTTGGATATTCTGAGGAAACATATTTTTATCTAAAAAAGGCTGATAAAATGGCTCTTGAATGTGAATCGAGGGTATCTTTTGCACAGATATTGATTGTAAAAGCAAAGATGGATCTAACTCGAGGTCTTTACCATGAAGTAGAATTAGGTCTTCAACGAGCTTTACATCATGGAATTAAAAGTAATCATATAGAAATCCAATTTAATGCTAAAATTCTTCTTGCTCAGAACCTCCTTTCACAGTTTCAAAAAACTCAAAAAGAAGATTACTTCACCGAAGCCCTTGAAATCATTAATGAATTGAGTATGTTTACTAAAGAAAAGGGTCTAATACCTAAGTTTATTTCTGTCCAAATCATCTTTGGATTATTGAAATTATTGAAAAATGAGAAAAAAGAAGCAAAAGAGATTTATTTAGAGTTACGATCTATAACTATTCAAAAAAACTTGGATAATCTACGAGAATTAGTTGAGGGATTCTTAAAATTAACTGATGGTGCAGAACTTACCTCAAAGACTGCTGTATCACCCAATCAGCAGATGCTATTAACCATTGTTCAAGATCATTTATCCTTAAATTCTCCTGGTTTATCATATAATCGAATTGAAAATGGGGATGTGAAGGAAATTTCTTTGGTCGCTTATAAAGTGGATGAAAAAATGGGCCCTGTGATTCTAAATTCTGTGAATATTGCTGGGGACGATCCCACGACGCATGCTGAACTAGTGCTTTGTGGTAGCATCTACGCAACTACATTGGGACAAGGTGGATCATATCATACTGGTTTATTTGGGGTCTTACCATTTGGAAATCGTGATTTGCGTGCTTTTATTTATACTACAATTGCCCATGATTCAAGTCAGCTTTCGTCTCGGTCCAATAATGAAAGTTATATTTTGCTCACACTCATCTTTCCAGAAAAGTTTCTACAACTTTTCAATAATCGCGTAAAGTTAAAGGCAATCTTTGCAACACATGTCAATCAAATCCAAAATGCAGTTAATATATCTCAAACTTGGTTGAAGGCAATACGAGATGATATTATCAAAAGTTTTTGTTCTAATCTAGATATTCTATCTTCGAGTCCTTATGTCCATGAACTCGAAAATGGTTAATAGGAACTATTTTTCAAATTAAATTATTCATTATTTTTTTTATAATTATTAAGGATCATTTCATCTATTAAGGGTGTTTCATTGTTCGTTCTCTTGACCAACCGTAATTTGATAAAAAAAAAGAGCAATTTTTGTCAATATTTCGGGAATATTTTCACAATTATTTAAAATATCATGAATTTTATATCAAAAGATTTATATTTTTTTAAACGATCGATGTACATGCATCTTGTGCATCGTGTGTATCATGCGCATTTTGCAAAAGTTCAGAAATTCATATCAATAGAAGAGTAACGCACCACCCAATCTTGGAAAGGTTGATTTTTAAATATAAAAATGAAAGATTTCTAAAGTTACTAAATTATTATTGAAAGGAAAAATGAAAATGCTTGTAGATGAACTGAGATTATGGCTAATTATACCCAAAATGATATCGACATTTGTGTTTATTTTCTTTGGTTTTAAAATTAAACACCAGAAAAAGTTTTTACTTAATGAAATCTTTTTTTGGGCATTTCTTACTTGGGCAATTTATAACTTCATCGATTGTTTTTCGTTCACATTTGCTGCCGATAGCTTTTTAGCCTTTCAAATTTGTTCCATTTTTTGGAATATTCAGAAATTCCTCCTTATAACTTACGCATTGCTTGTTTTTAATGCGGTTAAGGTAATTGTCTATGGTGAAAATAAAATTAACGACTTAAAAAATCATTTTTTGGAAATATCTATATTGATTTTTAGCTTATCCTGCTTAATATTGTTTGTTCCTATAAAAATTATGGATGAATTCAATAATGTGATTGAACCATCGAGTTTACCACCTTCAGGAGATTTTCACGTTGCTGAAAAATTTAACGGTATAGGAGGTTTTGCCGCAATAATTCCATTTATCTATTTTATAATTGCCTCGTTCCATTTAGTTAAAATACTTAAAAGTACTGATGATGAAACAACTAAAAAACGTATCCTAATGCTGATAATAGGTATTGATTTAAATCCTATAGGGATGTTCTATTTTGTGATACGGGGTTTATGTTTTCCGAATTATACATGGTTAACATCATTAATTGGGCAGTTTTTCATTTTAATGTCTCCCATTTTTATTTATTCATCTTTAAGGAAACCAAAAGAGAAAATTGAAAAAATAGAACTAAATCCTATAAGTGTTGACTAGAGATTTTTAATATAGGAAAAGGATATTGTTGTTGCATGCAAATATCAATAAAGTAAACTTTCCAAAGATTATTTGAAATATAAAGTACTTAATCTATCAATTTGCCCTTTATTTCGACTTAGATCTTCTTTAAAATTTTGCAGTTCTTCAATTGCATCTGTTATTAATTGTAATTCATTGGTTGTCGTTAAAGTTTTTTTTGAAGTTTTTTTAATAAATAAATCTACAACCTGAATTAACTTCCAAAGGCTTAACCCTTTTTGTGTTAACTTGAATTTTTTTCCTTTCAAGATCTTTACATTAACAATAAAACCTCCTTCAAAAAGAGTCTCTGTGCACTTAATTTCGGGGGAAGAAGAGATTGGGACCATATTTCGAATTTCAATTCTAGAAAGACCCTTTGGATTTTCTGCTAGAATTTGTAAGTACTCAATTAATTTGAATGTTTTTAGGAGGGAGATATCAAAAATTGAAGAACTAGTGTTTGTTTCGTTTGCAGAAGCTGTCATAACTCTTATGCATTGGAAACAAGTTGGCATATTTAAATTTATCCATAACTATTTCATTGTTATCTAGATAAATTTATATATTTGTACGAGAATTATGTTATCACTATAACATAAAAATTATAGTGAAATATTAAATTGTGATAAAGATGAAAATAAAAAAAAAAACTGTAATGAAAATATTGACTTCAATATTTTTAATGAGCATTTTAAACAGTGGTACATTTGCTCTAGGTCGTATTATTATGCCAGATCCTCCAGTTCCAGTTGAAGAGGCTCCAATTTTTACTACAATACCTAGTGATTCTTCTATAGATATTCGACAAACCCGAACTTTGACATGGAAAGCTAGTTCTACAGATAATCAAGCCAATCGTGTTGCAAAAATATTTAAGGGTACAACTAAGGTTAAACAGATTGATGATTGGGCCAACGGTGCGAGTTTGTCCTATACATATAATCCTAGTTCAACAGGTTCATCATCATTTTATTGCTTGATCTATGATTCATTTGGATCAAAAACAGATTATGTGACTGTTTCAGTAACTGCTCCAAGCTTAAGTTTTACATTAATCCCTACAAATAGTTATTCTATTTCTACCGGTGAAAGTCTGAGCTTGACATGGAAGGCAACTTCATCCCCAGTAATTTCCTATAATTATCGAATGACACAAATCTATAAAGGGAGTTCAGTTGTGAAATCAATTTTTGCATGGGAAAATAATGAAGCATTGACATATCAATTCAGTTCTTCTTCATCTGGTGTATTTACTATGAGATGTTCTGTTTCAGATGGTTGGAATACGAAAAACGATTATGTAACAATAAATGTACTTAATGATGCTGATGGAGATGGAATTTCAGATGATCGGGAAATAAATATTCTTAAAACTGATGAAAACAATGAGTATTCACCATTAGGACACCATTATGAAGATATAGCTGTTGGAACTTTGCCCTCCGACTTTACATATGGAGATCAAAACGATTTTTCTTTAGTAAATAAAGAAACCGAATTTTTAGAAAGAAATCCCGGTAATTGTTTAGAAATAAGTCCCGGTTCTTATTTTCAAGATCAAGATCTTGGTGTAGATTCTTATCAATGGTATGAATCAACTCCAGTTTTGATTCAATTTGATTTTGGAATATTGGGAAGTGTTACAGATCCACTCATATACTTAGATCTTCAAGATAGAAGTTCCTCTGCAGAATTTTTCATTGAGATTACTAAAAATAATATGAAAGTTTGTGATTCAATGAATGAATATATAGATTTCTACCCTGATTTCAATTTTGAGGCAGATGTTCTCTATAATTTCAAATTAGTGATGAGAAAATATGATGATGCAACTTACTCAACTGAATATTTAATTCTAATAAATGATATGATTTATCGTTTTGGAGTTGCATATTTCATCACTTCTCCGCTAAATTCCATGCTATTTCGCTTTTATGGAGGAGGTACAGGAAATTTCTACTTTGATAATTATTTTTCTGACTACTTAGAAGGTAGTAATAGTGGGGTAGCAACTACAGTACAAACTAATCGAATCTACTTAAATACTTTATATAATTCTGGTTCCAGTTATGTACAACCATTCATGTCTTATGATGAATTTACTGACACAGATGTTGATGTTTCTGTCGGTTTGAAAGTCTCTGCTGAAAATATATTTAATTCAGGATTTGGTATTGAGGGTGGAACTAGTGCATTTGAAGGTACAATAGGTTCTGAAGATATTGAATTTGGAGGAGGAGTAGATCGTATTTCTCCTGTGAATGAAGATTTAATAGTTTATCAAGCATTAGAAATGGATTTATATTTTTATGATCTAAAAATTCCCGGTTCTTCAGATATACTATTTCGGGTTCCAATTGGAATACAAAACATAAAATGGGTTTTTGATGCAACTAATTTTAATACTTGGAATACGTGGGGTGAAGAAACACCTGATTCTGTTGCATTTTCCGTTGCGGATCAAGATGATTATCCTGATTCTTTTCCTTGGACATCTACTTCAAGCTTGGAAAAAGATTACTCTTTAGAAACTTATTCGGATATCTCATCTGATTCCTTAGAATTTGGATTATCGCTTCCATTCTTCAAAAATATTGAGATAGGCCTCTCTATCACAGTATATACTGCGCTTATTTTGAAGGTTGGGGCTAGGGTGAGTTTTCCTTCTGCTGGACAGGTAAATTGTGACCTTTGGAAAGGGAATAATCCAGAATCGATATATGGGTTATCAACATTTTCGTTTACAAATGTACAATTTATTTAATCGTTGATGTAAAATATACTACTAAATTCAATTTTTTCTTTTTTTACATTCTATATTTTTCCTATTGTGCTTTCGGTTCGTTTGTGTACTATTATTCCATGTCAACGCTTTCATGTTGTTGGTTTTTTGCAGTGGTTTGTATCAATGCTTCACTACTAACAAGTGAAAGAAACATTCTTAAAAAATTCAAAACTCCTTGTTTTAACTCAATTATAACCATAGAAGAATAAAAATCGGTTTTTTGTAAGAAATAGGTAATTTCATCAAAAAATAAATGGTTAAGGTATTATCCTCCATATTTTTAAGGGTAAAATTTTGACGAAAATTCTTCCGAAGTCCATGATGTGAGTGACTATTTCATGGACAGTTCATGATATCTTTTAGGCGGAAGTGGTTGGATAGATTCTAATACCATGAAGAATTACAACAAGATTAAACCATGCTTAAAATTTTCTATTTTCGGACATTATCTAAATGCTCTTGCCCTAAGTCAAAAATAGGATTGATTAATACACAAAAATGGCTCAAAAAGGAAGTTTAAATTATGAAATTTTGTTGGTGTACATTACATGTCAAGGATTTGGAAAGATCTTTAAAATTTTATCAAGAGATTGTGGGTCTTACCATAAATCGAAGGTTTGAAGCTCGCCCAGGAATCAATATTTGTTTTTTGGGAGAAGGCGAAACACAAGTGGAACTCATTGAGGATAAACATATCATCATACCAAAGAACCAAGATCATTTCTCCTTAGGGTTTGAGGTAGATTGCCTCGATCGAATGCTTGAATTTGTTCAAAAACAGGGGATAAACATTGAAAGTGGACCATTTCAGCCGAATCCCAACACAAAATTTTTCTATGTGCTGGACCCAGATAACTACAAAATTCAATTTGTGGAACGAAAAAATCATTAAGTGGACTCCTCTGGCATTTCTATCAAGATTTAGAAGAGTACACAAAATTTTTTTGATTAAGTGTCTTCCAATATGTAACTGAAAAAAATCTGATATTTCCACACATTTCTGGCGCTAAAAAAGACAGAAAGTATATGTAATACAAAAATTTAAGTTATATTCTGCCTTTACCACCTTCAAGAGGTAATACTAGTGCATATTGAATTAATTTTTAGCAAAAATCACCAATTTTTAGTGCAACATAATGTAAATGGAACAAATAGTGAGTATATCATTCCATCAAAGATAAATTCTGCAAAAGAATGGTTGAATGATCACCAATTACCCCTAACATCAATAGGTTCCATAACCGATTTTAAAATATTTAGTTCTTCCGAAGATCTATATGATTTTACATTTTATCTTATTCCTTCTGAACCCGAATTAAAGATACCCGGGTATTCATGGTTATCAATTGCATTTTTATCACACCCATTGCTCATTCCTACTCACGATGGAACTCCAGAAAAAATTCCCCCTGAGAAATTCCTTGAAATTTATGAAATCGGGGTTTTAGAAGGATTTTCTATAAGGGATGCTCCATTCTCAGTTTGGCATTTTTGTATGAATGAACATGATGCTGATAAATTAGCAGAATTGGTCTTGTCTGGCACGAAACGTGGAACCGCTAGTCTTGTTGATGCATATTTGGCTGAAAACGAACCTTTTCCAAAACTCGGTGCAAGATCGATTATCACAGATTTTGCTGGATTTCCCCGATGTATTATTGAAACAGTTAATGTGACTATCACCCCGTTTGATAAAGTGTCTCCAGAATTTGCTGCAATTGAGGGAGAAGGTGATAAATCGTTGGAGTATTGGCGGCGAGTGCATATAGAATTCTTTACAGAAGAAGCAGAGATTTCCAATCTTTCCTTCAATATGCAGAGTAAAATTATATTAGAAGAATTTCGGGTGGTTAAAACGTTAAAAAAGAAATAGTTTTATCGTAATCTGACAAATTCATCTCTGTAGAAAAAAAAAAATTCATAAAGAAATCAGATACTATTTTGGAGAAAACTAATTATTACTATTGGATTTCGTATATTCTAAATTATTCTCTCTATCTTTAGAATATCCTGATAAGAAACTGATATTCACAAAAATGAATGTCGATAAGAGGCATATCCAAACGATATTCATTAGATCGTCATGCCCAGTCACTCCTGGAAAATATCCCCAAATCGCAATTTCAATTAAAATTATCCATGTTATGGTTGCAAAACCTATTGTAAAAGGCCATATTTTTGAATTTATTTTAATATTTTGCTCTTTTATGGGTTTATTAATCTTAGAAGAGTGAATTAATAATGAAATCACTATTGGAATATAGCCTATTCCCCCACCAACTAAAGTTATGAGAAGAAAAAGTAACCCAAGAATCTTGGTTCCATAGATGTTATTTAAAAAGAAAAGCAGCCAAATTATGATCGTAAGACTCAAAATCATAACCAAAATCCCCGTAACAAGGTAATTCGGAATTATTGTAAATGCTTCTTCAGACCCCCCTTCCCAAAATCGCATATCTTGTGAAATTGATTGAATGATAAACCCTTCGGTTTTTTTATTACCTTGCAAGCTCTCAAATAATCCATGCTCAAAACTCGAGAATGCAAGAAAAATACCTACAACTTGAGTAATAAGCTTAGTCGTTTTATTAAGTATTGTTGGTTTTATTTCACTTATTAAATCTTGTTCCATTTTAATCCATATTCCATTTTTATTATTTCTTATAACTTTGAAAAAAGTTCAACTTGCTTTCTATTTATCGACCAATTGGAGTAAATCTTTACTCCACTGATCTATTCGATTAAAATCTCTAGTATCAAAGGTTCCTTGAGGATTTTCTGTGATCCCTGCACAGATTAATTCTTCTTTAAAAGGCGTCATAACCATTCGAAACCAAGAAGACATTTTATTATAATCCCAAATTCCTCCAAATACATTCATAGCAATTGGATCGACCTTGTATTTGTGAATTTTATCTGTGATGTATTTCTTCCTTTTTTTTTCCAGAGTTACTTGATCATTTTTATGAATAAGTATCCTTGAATACCCAGAAGATACGAAGAGAGCGAATTTGGTCTTTTTTAATTCATTGTGATGCAATTTAAGGAATTTTTCAGCCATTCGATTCCACTTGTCCATTTTTATTCCAGTTCCTAATACAACTAATCTATAATTAGTTATCATTGGAACTTTTTCCTTTTCTAAATTGACTATTGTCACCTCTTTATCATGCTTTCGGAATGTGTGGGCTAATCTGCTAGCACTATCCGCTGTTGCTCCATATCGAGATCCATAAACAATAAGAATTTTTGGTTGATTCATGTTAGTTCTACTTCTGTCTTTAATTTGACTTAATAATCATTATGTAATTGACTCATCTATTGTTATTTGTCGATTTTTACGTTAATTTGCTATACCATGCATCATTACATCAATTGAATGCTTGATGTATGTTTCCTTAGTTACATTTAAATGACTAAGAAGGACTTGTTTTTCATAAGGAATATGAACAATCGCTTCGATTATCGATCCCAGAAGTATTGTAGTTTGTACTGGATCTAAATCTTGCCTCAATGTTCCATCGTTTATTCCTAATTCAACTGATTCTTGCAAAATTTGAAATAATTCACTAGTTAATGAATTATATTCATCTGCATTATCAATTATATTATTATCAAGCATTTCTAGTATTTGTTGCCCTTTAAGAGCATAGTTTAGATTATAATACTTTCCATAATCATGCATGTATTCTGCAAATCCTTTCACAATTCCCATAATGCGCAGATAACCTGTTTTTTCATGATTCCTTACCGATTGAAATACCTCAAGTAACTTAACTAATCCTTTGTTGATTATTGCAAAATATAGGGACTGTTTATTTTTGAAGTATAAATATATCGTTCCTTTGGATAATTCCACATCTTTCGCAATTTCTTCAACGGAAACATCATCATATCCTTTCTTAAAAAATAATTTTTCCGCACTAGTGAGGATCTCATTAGTACGCTGGATTTTTTCACGTTCTCTTCTGGTAAGGTTTTTTTTCATATCCAATCACATTGAATGCTTGCTAAATTACCGATAGATATTAGTTTGATTTTTAGTACTCATAGTTATTTTATGACTAAGATTCATTTAATGACTATCAGTCATTGTAAATAAATTATTATTTTATTTATACTTTCTGTGTTTTCAGAATCTATCCTTATACCAAAAAATGTCCCACAATACAAAATTAGTAACAGAATGAGTTGAAATCCAAAAATTTGCCAAAATTATACCAAGATCATTTCTCCTTAGGGTTTGAGGTAGATTCTCTAAACCGAATGCTTGAATTTGTTAAAAAACATGGATCTAACATTGAAAGTAGACCATTTCAGCCGAATCCCAACACAAAATTTTCCAATGTGCTAGACCCAGATAACTACAAAATTCAATTTGTGGAACAAATGAAAAAATTTAGTGCCCTCCTCTAAATCTTGATAAAATCCCAGAGGAGTCCACTAAATTTTTTCATTAAGAGTCTTCCAATATGTAATTAAAAAAATGACTCGGATCTTTCCACACATTTTTGGCTCTATAAATGAAAAGGGGGTTGTTTTCTTGGTGGAAGAAGCATTTACCCTTCATTTACTCTACGGGGTCGATGTATTACCGCCGATTTACTTTGAAGAAGATCCTTCCCAGATGGTATTTATACAAATAATCGCCGGTCTTTAAAAAAGTGCACATTTTTATCACTTCATCAAAATGAAGACACAAAAACGGGGTCTCAGATATTTTTTAATACGAAAATGGTAGTTCTCGAAGAAAATTGGTTATAAATCATAAGGATGTGCATGAAATATATCTTCTCTTTGAATGAACTTTTTAGTCATTTAAAAATTTCAGAGTTCTTTTCCATGCTAATTCCGAAGCTTGCTTATTATAATAATCAACCTGATTTGTTTCAAAAAACCAGTGATATGTCCCTTGATAATGATAATGTGTAGCTTGAATATTTGCTTTCTTGAGCGCTTCTTTAAATTGATCTATATACATAGGATCTTCATAAGGATCATTTTCTGCAAAATGGCATAAAAAGGAAGCATGAGTTTTAGAAAAATCAATTTCTCCTGTACCGTAAAATAAAACAACTTTTTCTATGCTTTCAGGTTTATTATTTGCTATCCAAGTCGCCCATCCTGCACCCATAGAAAATCCTATGACTCTTATGGATCGATTAGTTATATTCAAGAGATAATCGACTGATTCTGCCAAAATGTGCTTGGTTTCATCTTCTTCCATGCTATTTATGCATTTTTCTGCTTCTTCAATACTCTCTGCGATTTTTCCCTTGTATAGATCAGGTGCAAAAACCAAGTATCCTTTTTCAGATAATCTTTGAGATAAATCTTTAATGAAATCATTCAATCCCCATCATGCATGCAAAAGTAATATCCCAGATCCCTTCTTTTTCTCTGGATAACTAATAAATCCTTTAATTCCATTATTCTTGTTTTCTATCTTTATCATATAATCAATAAGAAACTGTATATTAATTAAAGTTGAACTTACTTTTTCTATGGGAATATCTCCATTTGCTTAACTTAATTAGGTTGAATTTTTCTAAAATTATACATTCCTTAAGTATAAGGGTAGTGATTCTCTCGGGAAGCAGACACTTTAGATAAATATATAAATATGAATCTCGAAGAAGAACCTTCTTTTACTGTTGGAATCTATTGGTGGATTATTATTTCCCCTCATTGACTAGAAACCATTCAAGTATAGGTGGAACGAGGAAACTTCTATCCATTTCAATATTAATAAACAATTGATAAATTTTCCAAAACAAACCATAATTCAAAAAGAGAAAAGAAAGTTTGTATCACTACTCAAATATTTGTGAAGGTGCTTCTTTACTATTCTCAATAAGTGCAAGAATGATCACCACTGGAAAAGAATATCTTTTTTCAAACTTTTTTTTCAATCTATTTGTAAAAATGGAGTTTTTATTTTATTAAGAATAATAATAATTTATCTGATAAGAAAAATAAAATTTTGAAAGAAAATGACTCAAAGAATATTTGGACATATCCCTGGAATAGATGTTGGTACTAAATTTTCAAGTAGAGATGCTCTATATGACAAAAAAATCCACATGAATAAAAGAGCTGGCATTACCGGTGCCCAATCTGAAGGTGCAGATTCCATTGTTATTTCTGGAGGATATGAGGATGACGAAGATTATGGGGATATCATTATCTATACCGGACATGGTGGTAGGGATGAAAATACCGGTAAACAGATTGCGGACCAATTATTAAAGCGACAGAATCTTGCCCTTGCAAAATCTATGATCTTTGAGCTCCCGGTAAGAGTTACTCGGTCATTGGGTAAAGGAAAAGGATATAGATATGATGGTTTATATTATGTCAAAAATTATTGGAATGAAAGAGGAAAAGCGGGTTATATAATTTGGAGATTTGAATTACATAAGGCAATGGATAATCTTGAAATAATAGATGATACTCCTGTTCAAGAATCAGATATTTCTATCTCCATACCAGGGAGAACTATAGTTACAACCTCAAGGATAAAACGAAAACTAAAGAATATTCGAGAAATTAAGGAATTATATGATTTCAAATGTCAAATTTGTAATATTCAATTAAAATTAAAGGGAGATAATTTATTTTATGCAGAAGCGGCTCATATTAAACCTCTTGGGAAACCTCATAATGGTCCTGATGAAGTAAATAATATGTTGTGTTTATGTCCCAATCATCATGTTTTACTTGATAATGGTGCGATTTGGATAGATTCAAATCTTAAGATAATGGGAATAACTAAGCCAAAATTACTTACAGTTTTAGATGATCATAAATTGAAGATAGAATTTCTCAATTATCATAAAAATGAAATAGCTTTTGAGTTGGAATTGTAGAAAATAAATTTTTTTCAAAAAAATTGGGCAGATAGGAGTAAGAAGAGAAATAAATTCAAAATCAATCGCTTGCAGTCTTCTTCAGATATTTATTTTTTGCGTGTATCATAAATAGCAATTTTGTAGAAATATTAGAGATCAATTGATTTGAAATAGATCCTACAACTCATGTATAGATTTTCTAATAAGATATTTAGGGCTTTTATCGATGATTCGGATTGATCATACGGCTTAAAAAATTGAGCTGAAAATGCAGGATCTCGATTTCTAGAAACTATTTTATCTAAGTATGTTTCTTGAGTGATTCTATTGGATTTCTTCAAATTGCATTGAGGACATGCTCCTACAATATTCCAGATCTGAGATTCAAAAATATATGTATAGGGGATGAAATGATCTGCTTGCATCTTTTCTTGCTGAGGGTCAACCTTTTTTCCACAATAGAAACAAATATCCTGTTGATATTCAAAGAGACGCTGTTTTTCCCCTTCGGGAATATTCCGTTGGAAGTGATATTCTTCAGTTGCTACTAACAATTTTTGGCTTAAATTCGGCACCGTATTCACTTTTTCTAAAAATTGCACCAGTAAAGCGAGTAGAGCACTTTCGAGGATGGGTGCTTGCCGAAGCATAAAATTATGGATGTCTCGATTTATCCCTAAGTAGGTAATATCTTTTATTTCTGAATTTGTTTTCCTTAAAAGTTCTTGAAATTCTCTTTCATTTTTTATTTGGGATGGTAAATCCATTTTATTCTGATCTTCTGTGAAAAAATCATAGATGTGGGCATCGGCTCTTAAGAGAAATAAGACATGTCGAAAAAGTAAGTTTCGCGTTTTCTTCAAAGCTTTAGAAGCTATCTTTTTGGGAGTCTTTAATCCTGATTCATTCCCGTAGAATTTGTCAATTATTTTGTAAATTACCACATTGCTTTTCCGATTATTCAGTTGTTGCAAGCGATAACGTTTCATTAGAGCATAATTAAACTTGAAAAAATATTCAACAATGTTCTCTATTGGGATTAGGATAATGTTATTTTTATGAATCCCCTTGCTGTTCTTCACATTATGAAGTAGTGCTTTGAGGATGATCGGTTTGTAGGAAGATGTCATGCTAGTTTGTTGGAAAAACCGGCTGAATTGTGTTTCGATCCTTATATTTGAATTAGGGTTATTTTTTGCAGAAATTGTAAAGCGCTCCTTGTTTGTTGAAAAATTTTTTGTCAGTGAAAGGCAGAATGGGGCTGAATTTTCCTTCTATCATACATGCATGCCAGATTTTTGCCTTCATCTTTTAACATTTTATTGGGATTCCATAAAAAGCTTCACAATATTCTCTTTTTAATTTTTTAAAACTAAATTTTGTCATTAACATGATATTTCTATGAAAAAATCTATTTGTTGTGCATTCAATCATATCCATATTATTATGCTTTATTTTCTATAGAATTATTCTACATATATTTAGATTTTTTGATGATCTGGTACATTTACAAGGATGCAATTGACAATAAGTTTTTATTCCTGAATCTTTTTTACTTGATTTAACAATCAATGTTACTTGGATATTCAAAGGGCGGCTTTGAGGGGGAGTGCATCTAAAAGTATTACACTTGTAACACACTTTTAGAAAAAATGAATTTTTTGTGTTTATGAAGAGATTAATATGGGTTTTTATATAATATCAAAAAGAATATCAGTATTGTGAAAGAATTGAAAATCTCTGAAGATTTACAGCAAGATTCTAACCCAGAACTTGCCGACTCAAATAAAAAGTCGATAATTATCACAAATCGATCAAATTCAGAAGCGGATGGTTCAAAATCTGTAATTCTTAAAAGTCAAAGTTCTCAAAATTTAGCAAAAAGTCTCAATCGTCGAGAATTTTCACAAACAATTCAAACTAAATTAATAGAGGTTAATCCTGAATACTTGAACATCAATCAGAATATTCCGAATTTTATACAATTTTGGAAAAACTATTTCCCGGCGGTAATAAATCCTCATTTTGCCATGAATGCCATGCATACCATAGGAATCGGCACGAATAAATCTCCTATCCAAATTTCAAGTAAAGTTTCACAAATTAAACTCAATTTTGGACTGATAAATGATACAATTAAAACATTGAATCAGATTACACAACAAGGAGAATTTGATGATGTTTTCCTTCAAGTGTATACTCATTCGGTAGTAATTCTCTCACCAATTGATGAACAATTCTCTGTTATCATTGATCCTCATGGAAAATTAAGATATAAAAAACAAATTCGAGAAAATTCCAATATACATGTAAATCCCGTAATAAAACCTAGATCTTGGGGGAATTCGTACCGAACTCTCCATGAAAATTTAATATTTATGGAAAATGACTTGGGTGGATGTGTTTTCATAAAGAATAACGATTCTTCCGCCTTATCCAATAAATTAAAAAAATTAAAGGAAAAATATGCATCCTACTTTTCGTTATCCGAACTTCAAGAAATATTTGAAGTTTTATCAATAGTATGCGAGAAAAATCTAAAATCTATTGAAAATGAAAAAACTAATAGCAATTCACTCATAATTGAGTTTACCCCTGGGATGGCGATCTTTAATCCTAAATTTGATAAGAAAAAAAGTAAATGGAAGCTATATCTCGCTGCGCGTGAAAGTGACAATTAGATTGAATTAAAAACCTTCTTTCCATTCTGGTGTCATAGTCCATAACGCTTCTAATGTACCTGAACAATTATAAATAGGATAATCAATCTGAAATCGAATTAGATTTAAATAAGCATGTAATTTCCATTTATTCTCTTTCTTGAAATAAACAGCATATCGTATTCCATCCGAAACGATGATTTTTTTTATATTAACATTCGTATCTGCATAATTTTTTGCTTGATTAAATGCTCTGAATATAGATCTCCCTTTTTTTTTAGCTTCGACAATTGTAGTAATGTTTTCTTCATTTCTTGGTAAATATGTAAATAAAGCAATATCAATTCGTTTTCGATGTTTGGGAGGACTATATTCTAATTTCATTTTTTGGGGAGTCCAACCTAATGCTCTTAGTAAAGGTATGATTAGATAGCATTCTGTTTCATATTCCGATGGTTTTAGTTTCGCATCTCCATCATACCATTTAGCAATCATTTGAAGATCATCAATAACTTGTTTTAGATTTTCAATTGATTGATAAGATACCCCTTTATCGAAAAGAAATTCTCCAATTAAATCTAAAGTTATATTTCGATTATCGATTTCTATTTCTGGAAGAGGGGGTAAACTTAAATTTATTTCATCAAAACTAATTTCCAATTCATTAAACCAATCTAAAATGGGTTTTCTTTTGCTATTTTCTCCAAGCAACTGAGTTGTATCTCCACTTTTTGCAGAATAAGTTGGAAACTTTTTAACTTTCTCACCATATATTGAATTTGGCCAGATCCATTTTACTCGACGAACATGTTGAATATCCCATCCATCTACATCAGCGAACAACTCATTATAACGATAATCTCCTACAACAATTCCTACCGCATGAATTTGATCGGTGCCTAAACGTAATAAAACAATATCTCCTTCCTTCATCTGTTCTGCGAATCTGCGTAAATCTTCTACCTTTCGACCCTTATCTATTCCTATTTCTCTTCCATATTCTCGAAGTTCTGGTTCACACTTTGGCCAAGGACCAAATCGACCCGGACCATTTAAAATTACATTATATTTTAAACAGATATTAATATAATTTCGATCTTTATCTCAAGCAGATTCTTGCCAAATTATTCGTTCATCAGTCATATTCCGTTCATTTATTTTGATTAATTATAAATATTGTTTCAACTTTTGCACTTCTTTTTTAATTAATTCTGGCTGGTGTTTATATAGCCCATCACAAAAATCCATTTCAATCACGATTTTACCATGACTTTCTAATATTCCACGTTTGTTTTTATCATCAAGTTCCACATGATCTTGTTCATGAGGAGGGCCATCGACAAAGATATAGGTTTCGGGTGTATAGAAGAAATCGGCAGTTACTATGGGAGTATCACCTTGGAAATAGGTTTTCTGTGCTTCGGTGGGAAAATGCAAGTTTTGTTTTTGAATTTCCTTTAAAACCAGTTTTTCGAGATCTGAATCACATTGGTCCAAGAGTTGAGTGAAATGATCTTCAGCATTCTCTGATTCATTCTTCTTTGCTTCTAAAGTGATTTGTTCTAGCCGAGTGATTATTGGGAGGATACTCTTCCGGTCCAAATACTCGTGCTCAAATTGATTGCGGAACCCTAAGAGACAGTTATAGCATGCTTTATGGCACGCATCCCGAGTTTCTTGATAAGGAACTAATTTTTCCACATGAAGAATTCGTTTCAGATTTTTAATAAACTGGTCAAACCGTGTAATTTCGGGATTCAGCAGCGATTTCAATATTCCTGTGCCACCTTCTTCTTTCTCAAAGATTACAATAGAAAAATTGTCCGTACCTTGCTGAGGTCGGAGGAAACGCATGATTTCATTTTCCCCTAAATTGAACGTTATCAAGATTGATTGGGTGATAGTCTCTTTCATTGTGGTGTAGAATGTCAGAATTTCTTTAATAGAAGGATGTACTGGTCCTATGAATGGTACCTTAAATTCTAACACATCATGATTCCCTTCGACAAAGAGCCAATATCCATCATTATAGAGATTTTCACTTGTGCCATTTCGCTCACAATTATCCAAGTGAGTATTCACTTGTGTTTCATGTAACCACGCCCCACAGGCACTACAATAATAAAAGGGTTCTAAATTAGATTCATTCGGGTTGTTTTTATCACTTTTCACCACGCCCTTATTCACAATGAAAATTTTCCCATTATGCTCATAGGACAATTCCACTAATGCGTTATCATTCTTAGTTTCGATAATTTGATATTCTTTCGCTTTATTGGTCCATTTGTAGTTCATGGAAACTTCATAGCCTTTGACCATCCGTGCTTCTTCATCACAGGTAATTCGTTCTTTATTGATTGAGGACATGTGCGGAAACTCGAAGGCATACTTGAATTGTCCATTATCAATTGGGTTTTGACAACTCAGACAATTCGAAAGACACTTTACTTTTTGCTGGGGTGTATCCATCAAGATCTCTTCACAATACGGGCAGATATACATATCCTGCACTTCAATTTTGCCTTTAGTGGTTCTCACCTCTGCTTTAGTCACTTGGTATTTATTGCCGAGGAAATAAATCTGATTATAAGGAGCATATTCCCGGATGGCAATGACAGAAGAACGCCATAAATCAAAAGTTTTATCTTTACTCAGGTTATACATGGACACCATGGATGCAGAACTCGAGAATCCATAGTTCGGAATAAACCCATAATTGGAGAGATAGGAAAAGGTTGTATACGGTAGATTACCTTCGGTAATCTTTTTCAACTTAAATTTTAGCGCGGAATATTTGCGATCTTTCTTATAGGAAGTATCTCCCGTTCGCGTCTTTGAATGCAGAAAATCAAGTTCATCTAAGAGTATGTAGTAATCATCCCGAAATTCATCGAAAATTTTATCGAGCCGGGATCGAAACTGGGAGATAATACTAAGGATAAAATCTTCATTGAACCATTTATCAAATTTCCCAATTTCTGCTGTAAAGGCCAATTGGATTTGAGAAAGTAAGACTGCTTTTTTACGGAGGATTTCCCGATCGATTTGGTTTTTCAAACCTTCATGCATCGGAAATGGTGGTTGAGTGTTATCATTCTGCAGATCCCAGTTCGCCCCTAATTTTTGCGAAATTTTAGTATCCATATGTTCAAAGATCATCGAATGCAAATGCCGTTGAATCAGTTTCCGATTATCCAAGAGAAAATTAGGTGGTTCGATCTTTCCAGAAACTATGAGATCCGGGCGCTGATAAAAGTATTGATCATGCGGTCCTTTGGCATATCCGGTCCCACAGAATACCACAATAATTGAGGGTTGATTTTTTCTTCCTGCCCTTCCGGCTCGTTGGGCATAGCGACTGGGATCGGGGGGTACATTCCGCATAATAATCGCGGACAGGTCACCGATATCTATCCCCAATTCCATGGTGGGGGTGCACACCAATACGTTTAAGCTTTCTTTCTTTGTTGCTTTGAAATTATCTTCAAACTCTTCCCGCATTTTCCCATCCACTTGAGCACTATGCTCTTTCGCATGGATTTCCGAATAGGGATCATTTTCTGTTTGGTAGAGTTTGTAGTAATAATTGTCATGATCAACAATATGAGATTTGAGGGTCGGACAATTCCGCCACGCACACTCGGAAAATTCATCAAAATAAAACACTTTATGGCATTTGGGACATTGCTGAAATTGCTCTTCTGCGTTTAATTTGAAAAGGATTTTGCCTTCTGCGATTTGGTAAAAATCGGTTTTCGGACGATCCGCCCAGATCTTTTGGATAAATTTGGTTTTTTCGAGAATTTGAATCATTTCAATGATAATTTTTTCCGCATCCTCTTTTTCCACTTTGAAGAATTTTTGGGTCCAATTAAGAATTACGGAGTTATTACCAGTCAAACTTTTCAATGATACTGCGTAGTTATCATAGAGCACCCGACTGCGTTTATTTGTCTTGGGATTTTTCGGTATCTCAAATGTATAGCCAAAATTGGTAAAATGATTTTTGTTAATATCGAAGAGGAGGTCTGCCTTAATTTTTCGTTCCCATTGTTTGAATTTACTCCCCGATTTGCTAAAATTCCCGTTTGCAATTGCCCCATTCCACCTGAATATATCCAGCAATCCTCGCATATAATCATAATTCTGAGTGGGGTTATATCGTTTAAAGATAAAATGATTGGTTAATTGAGAGTGTCCGGCGAGTTTATGCAACATATCGTACTCGATTTTTAAAATTCCCAATTTATCCAGATTGAGGTCGAGGAAATAATTGGACTGCATAATATCGGATACTGCCAAATATGTGAGAAAACTTTTATATTCAATAATGGGCGGGGGAGCCGAACTAAACTCATCCGCTTCTTCGATACTGTACTCGGGGAGTTTTCCTGTTTCGGAAAGATATGCGAAGATATAATTCCCAATTTCGAGATCCGTGATCCGATCGCCATGTGTGTGAATTTTTTGGAGAACTCCGAGCATGATCTGGCGAAAATTCAAGCGTCGTTGAAATTCATTCAAATGTTCTGCTTGCAATGACGTATCTTGACGGTTATCGGTAAAAACAATTAACTTTTTTTGGTCTCGTGATAAATTTCTCAAGAGCTTAGCCGTTAAGACATCGGTGGAAGAACTCCGTCCGGTGGAGTTGAACGAAAAGAGTTTTCCATATTCACCTTTGCGTTTGGTATAAAAAATATTACATGAAGGACAGAGTTGGATCGGATAGGCAATCTGCCAGACTTCCAATACTTTAGGACATCCGCACGTGCTTTCGATCACGTTATGTTTCGGACAGTATAATGTTCGTGTGGGTTGCGCAGG
Source organism: Candidatus Lokiarchaeum ossiferum (assembly GCA_025839675.1). Taxonomy (GTDB): domain Archaea; phylum Asgardarchaeota; class Lokiarchaeia; order Sigyniarchaeales; family Promethearchaeaceae; genus Lokiarchaeum; species Lokiarchaeum ossiferum. The sequence continues at coordinate 566,449 of CP104013.1, read as the reverse complement.
TTGGTAACTCTTCTTTACATCGCCTTTTGTATTGATCCATTGTTCGGGAACCTCCCAATTATTATTCGCATCAGTGATAGGGGTGAGATAGAAAAGTTTTCCGGGTTGTTCTTCATCTAAATTGCGCGGATAGACCATATTATCTTCGGATATGATCACACTATAAAATTCATGCCCACAATTCCGACAGAAATACATCGGGTAGGTCTTGTATTCGGTTTCGTGGCAAATGACATTCCCATCTATCGTGGGATAAGGGCCGAGTTGGGTGAGACTGGAGTGAATATCGTGCCCTCGGGAGAAGAAGAGATGCAGTTTTGGCACAATTAATGGGCGTTTTTCTTCGTTTTTGGTAATTTTTCCGACGGTTCCCACTAAAAATGCGGCTTTTAACTCTTGTAAACATTTTGCTTCGGATTCTCCCGGTCGTAATTTGGATCGGTAGGTGGTGGCAAGATCTTTAAGTGATTGAGCGATTTCTTTGAGTTGATCTTGGAGGAATAAAATCGTTTCATGATATTCAAATTTAACACCTAATTGAAATTCATCGCCCACTTCCTCTGAAGTGAGAGGGCTCGCGAGTAATTTATTTGCGATTGGAATCGTTGTAGGGAGGGTTCCATCAAAGGCATTCAGTTCCTCAGTATCAATTTTAATGGTTTTTGGGAGTTTCACGATTTTATCGAATGTAACATCTGATTTGATGTGCGTTGCTGTAATTAAACTATTGTTGGTGAAGGGTTCTCCAAATATTTTTTCTGCAAATTCGATAATCGAAGAAGGTTGATTTGGATCGGTGTCTTTTTTATTATCCTGAATGGTTGCACTAGTGCCAATACAGCGGAGTTTTCCAATGGTATTGGTTTTTTCCTTCAATCGGCGAACGAGACAAGCTACATCCGATCCCGTATTTCCATTATAGGTGTGAATTTCATCTAAGACGAGGTATTTGAGGTGACCTTCATGTTTTCCGGGAAAGAGTTTTTTATCATCATGCCGCATAAGTAAGAGATCCAACATTACATAATTCGTAATAAGAATATCGGGGGGGTTATCTTGCATCTCTTGCCGGGAGAGATATTCACATTTGTAAGGTTCTCGTGTGGCGCGTTCTTCTAGTAATTTCTCCCCTTCTTTCCGTGAGTATGCTGTATCTCCTGTATATCGCCCAACTTTGAGATCCGTATAATCTTGGATTGTATCCACCAATGCATTGTATTGAGAATTGGCTAAGGCATTCATCGGGAAAATAACAATTGCTTTAATCCCGTCTAATCCTTTCTGCTTCATTTCCAGACATGTATTGATAATAGGAATCCAATAACACAAGCTTTTTCCGGAGCCCGTTCCCGTGGACACGATAATATTTTGGTTTTCTTTGAGAATCCGAGTAATTGCTTGAGATTGGTGTTTGTAGGGAGAAATTTTGAAGATTTCTGGGATTCTTGCATGCATATAGTTTTGGGTGACCATCTCTGCAAGTGGAATTCCATTTTCAAATTGGAAATTCAATTCAATATACGGATCTCGGAAAAGTAGATCGTGCTTTTCCATCTGATCGTCCACCCACGTTTGAATTTTCTCATTTTGAAAATATTGGAATGAACGGACAAATTGTTCATACGTCTCTTGTAGACGATCGGCCATTAAAAAAATGTTTTGTGGTTTTTGTCTTTTTAATTGTTCTGGCATTTATTCAAACAACTCCAATTTTTGTGCAAATTTATCAAAATTATCTAAGATTAAACTTTTAGTTTTAAAAGAACCATATTTATCTAATTCCTTTTTCTCTAAAACATCAAATGTTTCAATAATCTTTTCCAATTCATCTCGCTCAATTTTATATAACAATGCATAAATTGCATCAATCTCACATTTTATTTTAAGTCTAATTTCTTCATTCCAAATAAAGGGATTTTCTGTAAAATTTAAATCTTTGGCAAATTCTTCTAAATCTAGAGAATTATAAGATAATTTTAAGATTTTGTTCACTATCAGGGCTTTTATATTTGTAGGATATTTTTCAAAAGGAATGACAGGTAATTGTTCAACTACATAAAAACTCATATGTTGACTGGATATCTTTTGACGGGCGATGTAATCCATAATAAGAGTATTAAAATTAGCGATGAGTATACAAAGATTTTCCGCATTATGTTCATTATCTTCCTTTTGGTATACAATTGGAAGTGTATGATTGCTTGGATAAAATGGAATTATCGAACAGACTAATGATCTCTCGTTTTTTGATCCTGTTATATCTCTAAATGCAAAAAACCACTTTTTATTCCATTTTTTGGGAAGATTTGCCATAAAATCTTCTTCTTTGATCCAATATGCAGGTATGTTGTAAAATTGAATATTTTTCTTCTGTTCCTCAGAAATTGCGAAAGATTTTTCATTTCTTTGTGCTGCTTTTGTTTTAATTATTCCTTGATATCTATGATCATATTGCCATACCATTTTTCCAGCGTATAGTGGTAGATATTTATTTTTATCATCTTTCCATATTCCACCGGATAATTTATTTTCTGATTCAACTTTTAATTTTTCTAAATCTTTTTTCTCAATAAATAGATTTGAATCAGAAGCAGCATTAAAAATAGTTGATATTTCGATATTACAACAATTTTTTAATTCATTATTTGATTCATCTCTTAAAATTAAAATTGGATACTTATATGCTTTCTTAAAAATTTTGTAAGTGAAATTGTTAGTGAAAATTGGACATGTTTTTGTATTCGGATTAAAAGTTTGAAAATCATTACTCTCTAATAATAAAAGTTTTGAATCAAGATTTAATTGATTTGAAATATCTTCTAAATTATAATATTCCATTAAATTTAAGACAGGATTTATTTCTTCAATTTTTTCCAATTCAAAAGCCATTGGGATAAATTTAGATTCCTTCGACACATTTCCTAAAGAAATCAGGCAAAATTTCTGCTGAGAACTTATGCCTCTAAAAAGATTTTCTTTATTATTAAAATCAAAAAGAGAGATTATTTTCTTCTCATTGACTAATTTGTTAAAAAAATCTTGCATAAAATAATTTGTAATGAGTTTTGAAGGTACAATATAACCAAGTCTTCCTTGTTTTGTTAGTAAATTGCTAAATTTTTCAGTAAAAAGTGGATATAAATTCATTTTTCCTTTAGCAGTGTAAAAGTAAAAATTAGACTGAGAATAAAAGTGTTTTTCTTTCAATAATTGATTATAATTTTGCTTATATGTTTTCCACAAAGAATGATTAGTATTTTTGCGAGATTTAATCAATTCTCTGCGTTTAGATTGATTTCCTGCTTGAGTTATTTCCAAATCTTTTCCAATAAAAAATTCATTTTCTTTGAATTCAATAACATCCCATGGTGGGTTTCCTAAAATTAAATCAAATCCTTGCTTTTTTTTATCAAAAACTTCAGGAAATTCTAAATACCAATGGAAAAATTGATATTGCTTAGAAATTTCAGAAATATTCTCTAATATTTTTTGACTTTTGCTAATAATACGTCCATTTTTCAGATCATTTAATAAAGTATTATTAGGATATTTATAATCAATAAATCTAACATTTTTCTCTTCTAATGGCCAAAAAAAACTGGCCGTCCATGCATCTGCATAATATTTTAGAGATTTATAGATCTCTCGGTTAAAACATTCAGTATATTTTTTTTTTTTCAGATTTATTTCTTCAATTGAATTTTCAGTCATATTACTGATTTCTTGAAATTTTTTAATATCCAACTTTAGTTCTTGTCCAGGGAGAAATTTTGTCAAAGTTCCAGGTTTTGCTTTTGTTTTCTTTAGATTTTTTAATTCATCCTGAACTTGTTTTTTAATTTCATTCCATAATTTCTTATTTTCAGATTCAATTCCTGTTTGTTTATTTCCTTTCAAAGCCTTAAAATTTTTATCTGAAATTAATAAACTTTCAGGGTTTTTTCCAAATCCAATTAAGGAATTCCCGCATTTTATATGATTATCGAGATAATTCAACGGTTTATCCTTAACACATGCTCGTAACCAAAGAGATATTTTACATAATTCAACCGCAAGGGAATTTTTATCAACACCATAGATGCAATTTTGTAAGACATCGCGACGAGCATGTCGTAAGTCATCCTCTGTTGGACTTGAATCTGTTTTACGAATTTTTGCTAATTTTTCTCCAATAAAATCTAAAGCAGATAGTAAAAAGGTACCTCCACCACAAGCAGGATCGCAAATTTTGATTCTTAATATCGCTTTTTCTTGGTCAAAAGGATCAATTCCGATATTTGCAAGTGTATCGTCTATCAATGGTTTTAACGTTGTTTTCAATAAAATATCAATTAAAGATTTGGGAGTATAATAAGAACCCGTACCCTTTCGCTCAGTGGTTTGATAGGGGAGTTTAAATTGATCCCTTTTGCTAAAAACAGGAAAATAGTCAAGTAAGGATTCATATATAGCTCCAATTTCTTCTTCAGATATTTCAATAAAATTAATTCTTTGGAGAATATTGCCTATTTGAGCAGTTGTGAGTAACCGGATGATTCTTAATAAGATATCATTTGAGATAATGTATTTTATACCTTCTTTTCCACCATTAGGAAATAAAATTGATAAATTTGTATTATCGAAGAGACTTCCATTAAAGCATGGCACCCCCATTTTTTTATTTCCATTTTTAACAAGCTGAAAAGTTAAGAAGAGTTTTTGCCATAAGTCTGATTGGGAATCATTCTTAATTGGTTTTTCTGCCATCATCCGAAATGAAGATAAGGAAAAATTCTTGAAATATAGAGTTCCAGATCCAGGCAGCATATTTCTTTGTTCTGCATATAAAATGAAAATGATCCGGTAGATGATCCGTAATAATTCGGCATAGTATTTTTGTAAATCGATCTTTTCCTGTTTAGTTTGCTTATAAAGCTCATCATTCTGTTGAATTAGCTTATTACCGAGCATTTCGATTGCATTATGTACATTATCCCGGAGATTATCTCCCACCTTTACTCCTTCTTCTTTTGATTCTGCTTGGAAATCTTCAATAAGCAATTTTTTCTCTGATTCGATACCGACAAACCTAGAAGGATGTATCATATTGAACATTACTTTGAATTCTTGCAGATCCCCACCAAAAATATCTTGTAAATTAAACTCTACATAACCTTTAGAATAAGAATAGTAGTATGTTGAGAGGAGCCGCAGTTGTGTGCCATTTGATAGGATTAACCATTTCACATTGGGATGATAGTTCACAAATTGTTGACAAATTTCATGATGGGAGAGTTGTTTTGGATTTGATTTTACTTTTTGATCGAGATCATCATAGGGAGAAACAAAATGGAAATAAACTTGCACTTTGGGGATTTTTGGTTGATACTTAATATGAAAATCGCCAAGAACCTCGGTATCGAATTCTTCACTTGATGATTGGTTAAATGGTTCAAGTTCATAACCAATCTGTTCAAATAAGGGAAGTAACCATTTCTTTTCAATATCGGATTTTATTACTTTATGTAGTTTCATATCTGGAAAAATTTCTTCCCATTTCCGCTGTGCCCAATCGAAAATTGTGGTTCTAAGGGAATTTAATCTTTCCTGTCTTTGTTTAATGCCTAGAGAGTCAAGAGTTTGTGGTGATTTTCCAGTATTTTTTATCTCTTCTATTTCTTTTACTGAATAAAAATATGTAGCTTTACCGATATTCTTTGAATTGGGTTGATCTCGTAATCGCAATAAAATATTTTCTGTAAACAGTCCCCCACTGGTGGTTATATTCCGTAATAATTTTGCGTTTGATGTCATTGATTTGTTAACTCCTAAAAATCAATATAATCTAGGAATTGATTTTTTAATTCATTCCATGATGAACCCAAATTTAATTGTTCTAACTTATACAAAATATGTATTAAATTATTCAACTCATCTTCTAAGATTTGGATTTTATCTTTATTAATCTCTACAGTAATATATAATTTAATTAACTTTTTTGCAATTTTTCCAATTTTAATAACAGTTTCAATATTTTCTGTGGATGGCTTTATAATTGGAATATTTTCCAAATCTTTGATATAATATTGGAGAAAATCTCCTCGAACATGAGTATGATGAAATATTATTTTGTAAAATACTGAAATCAAATCAGAATTCAATATGCCTATAAGATAATAAAATTCATTATTTATGGATAATATTTCATCTGAGTTTTCTTTAGATTCATTATTGTTTTTTACAACTATAATAATAGAATTATTAGCATAATATTTTTCAGAATCTAAAGCCGCTTGTATGCGCTTCCCAAATAATTTAATGAAAATTTTTGGATTACTTTCAAATATCCATTTTTCTCTTAAGCTACCATATTCTCCATTTTCCTTTTTAATAATACTCGGATCATAATTAACGTAATATCCTTCCCAAGAAAAATGATATCTGTCCACTTTTTCTCGGCTTGTAATTAATTTCTTAAACGAATCATGAATAACAGATGGATTTTTTAAGATTAATTTTTCTTTTATATTGCCTGTATGTATTCCTTTTTTCAGAACATATGGACTATTTAGTCCACCAAGAAGAAAAGCAAATTTTGGAAGTAAATTCCAAATGTGGGTTAATAACATAATGTTTTTAGGTTCTATAGTAGTTGGAAATATAATATTAGGAAATCTTTCAAAAAAACCTTGAGAGATCGCATATTTTTCTTTTTTATAATCATTATTCCACAATTCTTTAAATGATGAAGGCTTGAATAAGTAAGTATCTTTTCCTTCAATCTTTGAAATTAATTCTGGTTTAGTAACAAATATGATAATAGGATAAGTATCGGCTTCAGAAAATACATTTAAATGGGAGATGTCATAAATAGATTCAATTTTAGTTTCTTTTAAATATATTTCTCTTATTTTCAAACCATAATCTGCAACTAACCATTTATTTGAAGTTATTATAGCTGCTTTTCCATTAGGTTTCAATAACTGAACGATCCTTTCGAGAAAAACAACCGAGAGATCAAACTTTTTATATGAACTCTTGTAGTGAAGTCGTAACCAATTCCAATAATAGTCAGGTATTCCACGAGATTCGACATATGGTGGATTTGATAAAATAAAATCAAAGCCTTTGTTAGGTTTATTAAAAATTTCAGGAAATTCCAAATACCAATGAAAGAACTTCTCTTTTTTTGCCATTTTTTGAATTTTACTAATTTGAGAAGTGTCTTCAGAATTATTTCTCTTATATATTTTTCCTAATTTAATTTCTTCAAGCAAAATATTATTTGGATAAGAAAAATCTGCAATACTCTTAATGTTTTTATCAATTGACCATAAAAAACTCGAAATCCACGTATCTGATATTAGTTTTAGTTTTTTGAAATTAAGATCATCATGTAAGTGATTATATTTACTCATTTTCAGAATAATATCTTCTTTTGTATCTTCTGGTAAACTATTGATATTTTCATATTTTTTTATGTCGAATATAACCATTTGATTAGAATCAAGGAATTTCGTTAAAGGTACTATTTTATTTTTAGATTTTTTAAAAGAATTTACCTCATTTTTTAATTGTTGAATCAATTTCCTTTTGATATTAGGATTACACTTTAGATTTTTATAATTTGTAGGTTCAATCATTAAATTTTCTTTCTTTTCTAAAATACCTAGTAGTGAATCTCCACATTTAATATGATTATCGAGAAAATTCAAAGGTTTATCCTTAACACATGCCCGTAACCAAAGAGAAATTTTACACAATTCCACTGCAAGTTGATTTTTATCGACACCATAAATGCAATGTTGTAAGATTTCACGTCGTGCATTTCTTAATTCTATTTCAGTTGGATAGGAATTTGGACTACGAATTTTGGCTAAATGTTCACCCATAGAATCTAATACTGAAAGAAGAAATGTGCCACTACCACAAGCAGGATCACATATTTTTAATTTTCTTATTTCATTTTCCTGTATCTGTGGATTTCCAGCATGTTCATCTAATATAAATCGAATTTTTGGTTCTATCGTATTTTTAATAAAGATATCAATTATATTTTTTGGAGTATAATAGGTTCCGGTACCTTTCCTTTCATTAGATTCGTATTCCAAATTAAAATTTCCTCTTTTATCAAATATTGGGCGATATTCAAGCAATGATTCATAAATAGCTCCAATTTCTTCCTCTGAAATTTCTATAAAATTGATGCGTTGGCGAATGTTTCCAAATTGGGCTGTAGTAAGTAGTCGGATGATCCCTAATGTAATATCATTTGAAACTGAATATATAATACCTTTTTCTTTACCATCTGGAAATAAAATAGACAAATTGGTATTATCAAATAAGATTCCATTAAAACAAGGTATTCCCATAAAACTATTGCCATCTCTCACTAGTTGAAAAGTAACAAAAAGTTTTTGCCATAAATCCGATTGGGAATCGTTTTTAATTGGTTTTTCTGCCAGCATCCGAAAGGAAGATAAGGAAAAATTTTTGAAATATAACGTTCCGGATCCGGGCAACATATTTCTTTGCTCCGCATATAAAATGAAAATGATCCGGTATATGATTCGCAGTAATTCGGCGTAATACTCTTGTAAATTGATCTTTTCATTTTTAATATTTGTATATAATTCGTTATTTTGTTGGATAAGCTGATTCCCTAGAGTTTCGATTGCATTATGCACATTATCTCGAAGATTATTTCCTACTTTTACACCTTCTTCCTGTGATTCTGCTTGAAAATCTTCAATAAGTGAATGTTTATCCGGTTCGATTTTTATAAACCGAGAAGGATGCAATATATTAAAAAATACTAAAAATTCCTGAAGATCTCCTCCAAAAATATCTTTTAGATTGAACTCCAAATAACCTTTAGAATATGAGTAATAATATGTAGAGAGGAGACGTAATTGAGTACCATTAGAAAGAATAAGCCATTTCACATCTGGATGATAGTTCACATATTGCTGGCAAATATCATGATGTGAAAGTTGTTTGGGATTTGTTTTTATTTTTTTATCTAAATCATCATTAGGGCAAACAAAATGAAAAAACAATTGGATAGATGGATTTGTTGTTTGATATTTGATTTGAAAATCACCTAACACCCCTGTATCAGTCCCATCATCAGAAGATCGGTCAAAAGGCTCAAGTTCATAACCGATCTGTTCTAATAAAGGAAGCAACCATTTTGTTTCTATGTCTGGATCTTCCAATTTATTTAATTCCAAATCAGGATATGTTTCTTCCCACTTACGTTGTCCCCAATTAAAAATAGAAGATTGTAAGGATTTCAGCTTTTCCCGTTTTTGCTTTATCTCAAGAGAATCGAGAGTTTGTGGTGGATTTCCAGTTTTTTGAATCTCTTCTATCTCTTCTGGAAAATAAAAATAAGTTATTTTGCCAATATTCTTAGAATTGGGACGATCCCGTAATTTCAGTAAAATATTTTCGGTAAATAGTCCTCCATTAGTGGTAATATTTCGTAATAATTTTGCTTGTGATGCCATCTAACTTTAATCTCCTTGAGGATAGATTATAGCGATCGTGAGAAGATCTGTGCCCACAACTTTAACATCTGAAATCCCCTGCAAATCTGCAGTCAAACCCTGTTCCTGTAATCGTTGGATCAAATCAGTACGCTCATTAATCAATTCTTGTTTTCGTCGATTTGCAAGATCTTCAAATTTTATTTCCAGATCAGTATTTTCTAATGCTTTGGCAATATGTTTTAATACAAATGCATCAGGTTTCCCCGCATTATTCATTTCACCGGAGATTATTTGATTGATAGACTTTTCGGTTAAGATATCTTCAGAAAATAAATCTATACCCAATGTGGTAATCTCTTCAGTGATACTCGGTGGATCAGTGTTTATATAATACCGGATTTTCAGATGATATATTGCTTTTACCGTTTCGGCATGTGTAGACGTAAATGCTGCAGTTCGACCGTAAAATTGTTTTTCTTCAATAAAAGCTTCATTTTTTACCTTTTCAATTAATCCAGCAATTAAAGCATTTTTTAAGCTCAAAGCATCAACATCTTTTCGTGTAGCACCAAGATTCATATTTTGTGTCACCCGAATTGGGCCCTCCACCTCTACATTGAGATCATGTAGTATTTCGGGTGGTAATTGCACCTCAAAAATATGTTCGTTTTCTTTAGCTTGAGTTAGATTCCCTTTATAGAGTTGCACTGAAGATTTTAAGAATGCAAATATCGTGGCGCTTGAACCGATTTTTTCTTGACTCATCTGCATCCGATGTTCAATCTCTTGTAAATCAATATTATTATGACCGTAAAATGAATCTTTCAGAATTTCTTCCAGATTTTCTTTATTGTAGAAAGTCGAGACCAAATCATCCATTATTCTAGGAGTTAATTTCAAATAGCTATCCAAAGTTGCTTGTGGTTTTAGTTTTTCTTTCCGTCTTTTCGTCAAGCGATCAATTATATCCTTTGGATCTCCGAAAAACCCGGGGACAAATCCATATTCTTCTTTAATATTCTGAGCTTTTTTAACAAGTAATTCTAATATATCCATTTCAATCGTGTCTTTCATGATCAAGGTGCGGATGAACACCTTTGGTTCCGGTTGTCCGAATCGATCCACCCGTCCATTCCTTTGTTCAAGCCGGTTCGGATTCCAGGTCAATTCATAGTTGATGATTTGATTGGCAGAAAATTGCAAATCAATCCCTTCTGCCATACAATCCGTGGAGATTAAAATCGCTGCAGGATTTTTTAAGAAATCGTCATAAATTTCCATACGTTTTTGAGATGGGAGTTGCCCATGCACATAAAAGAGATCCATTCCTTTATATCGCAACGATCCGCTATCTATGGTTTCTTTGAGATTTTGGTGAATATATTTCAACGTGTCGATATATCGGGTGAATAGAATGACTTTTTTGGAATTCTTTAATAAATTAGGAATAATTTCATTGATAAGTTCATCCACTTTTCTGTCTTTTTTCTTTAATTTCTCCGCTTCTACCTGTACCTCAAGTAATAAACCCTTTTCTTGGGATAATAAATCCATTGATTGTGCTAAAACAATTCGATCGTTTCGAATATCTCGTTCTTCCTCCGAAATTCGATCGGTTTCTGCACCATCTAATACTGATTGCCCGGCTTCTTCTATCGAAAGGAACTGTGTTAAATTTTCAATCGCTTGATGTTTTTCATTTAATTTTTTATCTATTTCATCATTTCGATTATCAATAGAACATATTAATGCTTCCGGTGAACTGATTGCACGTTTGAAAAAGTGTAAGATTGTCCAATAACTGCGTTGATTATCTTCAGTGGTGAGTTTATTTACGTAATTCATAACATAATTCGCAAATTTAGAGAGTTTTTCCATAGTATGGTGGAATTGGTCTGAAGGAGTGATGAAAATCTCATCAGAATCGCGTTCTGGAAATGGACTTTTTTCATAGCGATCCCCGATCCATTGTTCCACATCATGTCTTCGACGTTGGCAGACATGGTTAATTGCCAAATCTTTGTCAATCTCAATTTCGGTATCAACCTCTTCAATAATATTGGGATTAACCATCTTCAATAAGCTTGTATATGAATCTTTATAGCCATTATGAGGAGTCGCGGTTAATAGTAAAAGGTGAGGATATTTTTCGGTCAATTGACGGGCAAATAAATAACTTTTTTTAATGTTTTTATTATCAACATCATCTACCCCTCCGTGTGGCATCATAATGTTATGGGCTTCATCCATTACTACCATATCCCAATTAAATTGCATTATTTCGCTGCGTACATCAAGTTGTTTGGCATAATCTACAGATGTAATCACAAAATTGTAGTATCCCCAAGGACTACCTCCTACTAATAATTCCGATTCCAGATGACGTCGATTACGACGAGACATAATAACGGCATCTATTCCAAAGAAATTACGAAGAATAGTTTGCCATTGCTCCCGAAGATTCGCCGGAGTTACAAAAAGCACACGATTAATTCGTTTCCGTCCTAATAATTCCTGTAAAATAAGTCCCGTTTCTACGGTTTTACCAAGACCTACATCATCGGCTAAAAGTAAACGCACCTTTTTCATATTCAGCGCCATGAGAACAGGAACCATTTGATATGAAATGGGGATTACTTTTGAATTTTGAAGGCTGATAAAAGAAGTTGTGCCATAAATTAAATCTAATCGGAGTGCTTGTAGTAGGAGTTGTTGATATCGAGGAGAACCTAATTTATCTTTTGCGGGAGGAGGTATTTCACTTTTTTTAATCGATTCAATGCTAGGAAAGAGTACTTCATTAGAAGGTACCCCTGAAACATTACTTACTGAGTAATAATAGAATTCTTGGTTTTCATCAAAATGGATTTGATCTATCCGCCAAAGACGCTGTCTGGCAGTCACTATCTCACCAATACTAAAATCGGGAATTGATTTACTATTAATTTTAATAACCTCTATTTTGAATGTTTATTTTTCTTTGTCTTACAAATGAAAGTAAAGATTCAGTCTGTTTCTTTTTTAAAACTTGTTATTGTCTCCATAAAAAACTTCTTAATTCCTTATGATTAAATTTACAAAATATATACTTTGTTTATATTAGAGTAATTAAAAATGAATCCTTTCTAAAGAAGTACGAACAATATATGGGAAATGTTCATCATGATGTATTGAAAGACTACAAATTTAACCACCATTCTCCAGAAAACTCGAAAATTTAGATATTGATACCATTAATAGACTGTGATTATGCATGGTTTGTTAGATACTAGAATTCGATCATTATTACTGAAACAGACACCAACCGGAGTGAATGCACAACTACATTTAAAAAAAAACCAAAATGATAAAAGTGAAAATGAACGGTTGAAACTGTATGATCAATACTTTCCTTGTTGATTTTCAAGACATAAAAAAAACCATAAACTTTTACAGATCTTTAATTTGGAAGACTCTTAGTCGGCCAATTATCAAAAAATAATGGTTGATTATCCAAAATTTTTTGCATTTCGAGGAGATTATCCATAATCTTGTCCTTGATATTCAAACTAATAGTTTTTTGAGAATGATATATACTATTTCGAATCTTATCTGCATGGGAACAAATTTTGCTAAGTTTAGATTTAGAAATATTGAATATTGTCTCACAAGTATTACCTTCTATTCCCTTATGGAGAATTTTAGCTTTAGAAGATAAAGTCAAACAACCAATTAAATCGATTTCTTCTTTATTTATTTTTTTTTGTTCAAGAAGTCTATTTGCTTCTTGTATCTTTTCTTCTGGAATAATTCCAGATAAATTAATTTCAGGTGCTTTTTCATTAATTAATGTATTGAGGAAATGTTCAAAGATACTAATATATCCAAAAAGGACAACTCGGACAGGGATCTTTTGCAAATCTGCTTTAGTTATAATGCCAGAGATTTTTTCATTTTCTAGAATAAATAAACGCTTTTTTTCTTTCATTAGAAGGATGGTTTTCAAAATTGGAGTATGAGAAGATATCAGCTCTCCGATTTTAAATTCCTTATAAATATTTTCGATAACATCCCTTTCTTCTGGTTCTTTCTCTAATTGGTCTTGAATATCCACCAAATTAACATATCCAATATTTTTTCCATCTTTTTTAACTCCAAAAACATCAAAATTATTAGTTTTCATTTGTTCGTGGAAGTCTTCTACAGAATTAGAAATATCTAGTAAATCTAAATCTTCAACAATAGAGGATACAGTAATCTTTGAAGAAAATAAATACTCTAAATCTTTTTGACGAAGATAATGCCCCATAATATCTTCTTTTCAATGAAATATAAAAAAATTTTGATTTTTGACATTCATCAAAGAAGATAATCAATTTTTCTTCGTAGTCAATAAATAAATGAACAAATCTCAAGAAAAGATGAACTAAATAATATTAAAGCGTTATTTTTTTACAATTCTTCAACATATACAACGATTTTCAGAATCCTGTTGTGAGTTTGGAGAATTCATTATAGGAATTTCGATTGTAAATGTCGTAGCTCCACCTTAGCTATGTCGAATTTTATTTTCAATGCAGATCCCCTCTTTTTGACATCTTTCTTGGAAATCTGTGGAATCAATGAAATCTCGAATTTATGTGTCATGAATATGCCCGTGGATAATTTCCACAGTTGGATCACGAGTGACAAGCGTGTGTTGAAGAAAACTAAATATTTCCATTTTAGCATCCTCAAGAGTACAATTATGTAAATCCAATCTTGCCATTTTTTCCTTCCTCTCAAAGTTTTAATCATAGATTTCCAAACTATCAAAAATTGAAACACCAACACTCATAAATAGTATCTTGACGCTCATTTTCATCTCATCATCGAGATTCTCAAAGAGGTTTTCCCATTTCTCGTTTTCAATTCGATGAATAAATTCAGCATAACTAGAATATGGGCAATTACTCTGCATCAATTGTAGAAATCGAATAAAAGATGTCGGAGAGGAACGAGATATGATTCCATACAAAGTCGATTGATCTAACGTAAATAATCTTTGAATGATACTTGATTTTGTCCGTTTTTCGATATGAATTAGTCCCAAAAGTCTTTCGATGGATAGCTTATCCGAGAAAAGACTGTCTAAAAGTGATTGTTCTTTTTGGGAAGAATCTTCATTAACGTAAATACAAATCCGGAGATACATTTCCCAAAGAAACCAATTATCCAACAATTCGATGAAAAGTTTCGGTTCTATTACATTTTGATTTTTTGCAGTTATCCCATCAAATTTATCCGTCAAACCATTCAAGTATTCATATTTCTGATGTTTCCATAATAAATGCCATAGATTTTCATAATATTGCTCTAATGAACAATATCTCAAGATGATTTCCACTAATTTATTTGTATTTTTTGGAGACATTCTAATGAAAATTTCATAAAGAATTTCAGGAATTTGTGAATGTCCACTATCAATTAAGCGTTTCAATAAATGTCCTACATCATGGAATTGATCTTCTACCTTAATATGAGCCGATTGGAAAAGTTCAATTGAGATGAGATTAGCGAGATTTGCTTTAATTTTTGAGTCGATTCTTTTTAATCCATCAATTATTCTAATGGCTTTATCTATATTTCCCTTCATATTGCTTTCATTGATGGTATTTTTATATATTTCTATACCTTTTTCTTGCTGACCATTCTCCAAATAATAATTGGCTTTCCAAATAGAACTTAACCGATTTAAATGGTCTTGTTTTTTCTTTGAATCTTGTTGCTTAAGGAGAAGATTAACTTGTTCTGGGAGTTCCCATCCGGATTCCTTTAAGATTTCAATTAATCTTTTGGATTCACGAGTATCCTGTTCTGTTTCATTAATAATATAGGGAATATCAACCCATTCTGTCCATGGGATCTTTTCATCGATACAATATTTAATTACATAATGTAAATCAAAATGCCTCTCTTCATAGAATACCTTTAAAAAAAGCTCTTTTACTAAGTTAATGAAATTTGAAAGATTAATAGGTGCAATTAATTCTAACAAATGGATAGCTGCATGGGCATTCTCATTTTGTACAAATGTCATAAAATCAAAATGGTCGATAAAAAGATTTTTTGATGGCCATTCATGTGTTAAAAGAAACCACAGAAGACGTGAATCATAGAATTCTTCAGGTTTTTTTGTAATGTTTTCTGCAGCTAATCTTTGAGAATAATAATCCAGTCCAAAAGATTCTATAAACTCAGATAAATATGGCCATTGAACTTCATGTAATTTTACCAAAAATTCATCCAAGTAATTCTGCCCTTCTTCCTCATTTCTTGGATTATTCCAAATTTGGATGATGTCTTGCAAAGAGAATCCATGCAGAAAATCGACTATTTCAGGGATCTCGAATTTAATTGTTAGGGAAATATAAAATTTAAGCCAACTTGCGTCCAACTGTAAGAAATTCTCACGCAAGGTGTTATAATCTGTATTTTCTAATATTTCTTTTACCTCAGAATTTTGATCAGAACCGGTGCTTTTTATCAACCTTAATGCCGTGCAATACATATCAATGTCATATCTCTGAAGATTGTCGGATAAAACATTGTTGATCATTTTTCCGCGGAGATTGTTATCACAATGGAGACGTGCAGCGTTAGTATCAATGAATTCAATAAATTTTGTAAAGCTCAACCAATCCGCTTTAAGTTTATTTTGAATTAATGAATCTACATCCATATTTTGAATGGTTGAAAAAGCAGGTTCAGTGATTACAAAGGGAATTCTCCAATATTGTCTATTTCTTTGATTTTCTATCATTCTAAATACCGCATCAAATACAATTTGGTATTCGAGATAATTGATTTTAGGATATCCCCACTGTCTGAGTTGTCGTAATGATCGATCTGCATCATCGAACTCCTCATCAAATAGATCGATAAGAAAATCAACCGATAAGGAGTCAATTATTTCCCAAAAACCAGGCCATCTGGATTCGTCTAGTATTCTTAAGAAACTTAATAGAGATTGAATCGACTCACATTCTAATATCATTTCAATTATATTTGGGATGGTCAATAACTCAAATAACTCATTCCATCGCAATTGAGACCAATATGGGTTATAATACCGAACAATTCTAATAATTTCGACAAATTCCTCAAAAGAAATGGTATCAAAATAGAAGGCAAGACGTTTAATATCAATAGAACGAAAATCTAAGAATGGAGAACGTTCTCCTTGACTCCCGAGAATTTGTCCTAAAAAGGTGGGATCTTCTTCCACAATAATTTGACGGACTTTATCACTTATTGATAATCCCGGTGTTTTAGCATGTAATTTCATTAAACTACTTTCTAAAAAGTTCCAATTTTCTGAAATTTTTGGTAGAATGTCTAAGATCTTTTGCGCTAATACCGGATGAAGGCATATATCTGCATATTCATTTAGTTGGAATTCATTCAAAGATTCCCATTGTGTAAAATATTCATAGATACTCTCAGGATTAATTTGACTGATTGTGACAAGCAAATCTTGTCTTAGAGGGATCTCAAGGGATGCAAAAACTACAATGCAATATAATAAGGTTCTAATTTCTTCTTCTTTATTACTATTTTCATCTATAAGTGTTGAGATCTTTGATTCTACATATTTTTCTAAAGTAGATTCAAAATATTGGTTATGAAAACTAGGAGAGAGCCATCTATTCGTCAATTCCTTAATATTTTTAACATCTACAATTGAAAGTAATTCAATTTGAATAAGTGAAACAACCTTAGTGGAATTTTTAAGAATGTATTTGACAACTTGATCTATCTGTTTTCCTGTAATCTGTGAAAACTTATATTGAAGAAAAGTTCTGGTTAATCCTTCATATCGTTGCAAGATTTGTGCCTCATCATCTAAATCAATAATGTCTATCCTATTCTTATCTTTGATTTTTGTAGGAATTTTTTCCAAAAAGGTGTCACCAATATATCGACTTGTAACAAGAAAACGAGAAGAATGGGCTTTTGATATAATCTTAACCAAATTTTGGGCTTGAACATCAGAAAACAAGTGAATATTTTCACAAATTATGTATATTTCGGAATTTTCGTCTTTTTCGGCGTTTCCTTCATATTCTATAATACGATGAACAATTTCATCATTAAAATCAGAAGGTGTGAAATAAATAACCGATTTTTGCATTTCTAACAATTGGAACCCAATAAGACGAGTTAATGTAGACTTTCCTGATGCAGCTGCACCAACGATTCCTACTATTTTACCAGAGCGTAATTTTTGTGCCAATAGTTGACTCATTTCAAATCCTGTTTTATCGATGAACGGAGCGTAGTTTTGATCTTGGATATCACAGTGAATTATACCTCCTGATCGGAAAAAACCTGAAGGAGATGGGGAATTATATTGAATTTCTTCACTAAAAAGATAATATAAAAGATTACCAGGGATAATTTGGATAGAAGATAAAATTTGGTTTGATTTTATCATCTGATCTTGTGCAGTTAAATCCACTGGATTTCCATAAATATGATCTACGTAGAGTTTGAAAAGTTCAGGGCCATTTCTCTGGTATATTGATAGCAAAGTAATATGTTCCCATTCTTTATAAGCACTTTCTGAAGATTTTTGAAGATTAATTAGTTTACTAAACAGTTCATTCAATATCAAGCCTTCACTCGATTGGAATATAATATTTTCTTTTTTTCCCCGTTTGATTGCTTTTCTTACTTCTGCTTTACGACATTCACCAGATTCAAACACAGTATCCCTAATTATTTCTTGATCTTTCCATTTCGGGTTATTCTTTTTCATATATCTGAGAATTTTTATTAGAGTTTGATTAATTCTACCCTTTTTGGATTTTTTTTGATCAGAAATATTGAACATATCTGCCATTTCTTCAAAAAAGATAGAGTCTAGTTTCACACTTGTATCATATTTTCTTTTTAATTTCTTCTTCAATTGAGCAGTCCCAACACAAATTTTACACCAAGGATGTTCTTGTATTTTCTTTTTGTCCAAAAATTTATTATCATTAATGAAAACAATTGGAAATATATCAAATTCTTCTTCAGATTTCAAGAAGTTTTGAATGTTTATGCTATCAGCGAGCTCACCAGTTAGCTCATTACAATGATTTTGAATCCATTTCTTTAATGAATTTGCAGTATTAATCGCTTGTTGATATGGCGTTTCTTGATTTCTCCTCCCCTCAGGAGGGTATTCTTTTTTTTGATGAGTTTTATGATCATAAAATTGCCACTTCCCATTCATTGGAATATCTGTAAATGTGTGTCCTTTCAATTCAATCAAATGAATCCGATCATTTAGTAAAACAAGTATATCCACATCTCGAGATCCAAATCCATGAAATCGAAATTCTAAAAATACAACAGCATCCTTAAATTCGGATGATTGTTCCATCCATCTGATAATTTTCTTATGTTGTTTACTAATTTTATTTGATCCAATTTCTGAGAAGACTTTGACCATAATTAATCACTTTGATAGAAAAAAAGAAGGAGCTGATCTATATAAACATAATTTCCTGAGATTTAATGTCGTAATTATTTAGATCATCTAATTTCTTATTTCTCTCTTATCATTCAAATGGATTTTGGTATTATGATGGTTAATTCATAGGAATCACTATCAACGATTGCTATTAATTAGGTAGTAAATGTTTTCTTAAAGGGTTCTATTTTAACTGTGTGTAATGACCATTATAAAAAATCGGAACTCATTAACAAAATTTCTAAGAACTAATTCTAAGAAGATTTTTGAAACTTTAAAAAGTTCAGATTATATAATTTTTGAAGATGATGAAAACACTGTTCAAATTCAACCAAATAAAGAAATATCCCTCTATCATTCCAATTATTATACTCCCTCAATTCCATATTCCATATTCAATCAGGGAATTTGTGAACTCTCAATGCAAGAAAAGAGATTTAAGACTAGGCAATGGATAACTCGGGATGCCGTTCAAAAAGTAGGATATTGTATAAATTCGTATGAGCAACCTACATTTATAGCAGGAAGTATAAGAAATTACCATTATTACAAACAAATGGAGAAATTCAATAAACTCCCAAAAGAAGAGCAGCATCCATGGAAAGAACCTATTGAATACGATATCAAGTTGTTTGAAGTCTGGAATATTGATCAAGTAAATCCCCTTCTCAGACCAAAATTCAGAATAGTAAAGAAAGCGACAGATATTATTACTCAGATGCAAAACATCCCAAAAATAATTAATATTTCCCAAGGAATCCCTAGATATAGATACGATTATGAGAAAAATATTGATGAAATCCTGATAAAACATATAAATTCTTACGAGGGTATGACTTATCAGTATTATCGAGATTTTTTCCATGAATTAATCCATAGTTTGACTCATAAAGATAGAAGAGGACGTGATTGGGGTAAAGCAAAATATGAAAAAAAAATTATTGAAGCAAATTATGATGAGAGCAAAAAACAAGAAATTCTTGAAAGAAATGGAATTCTTGTAAAAGCTAAAGAAGAATTTTGTGCAGAATTTGGAAGTGCACTTCTTTCATTGTATTGTGGTATTAGATCTACAGGAATCAGAAAATCTAATATTGAATATCTAAAAAATTTTGAAGAAAGACTAAAAAAAAAACCAGATCTCTTATTGATTGTATGTAATGAAGCTAATGCTTCTGTAAAGCATATATTGAATAAAAGTTCTACAAAATTTACACAAGATGCTAATATTGACATATTAGATGAAAAAATTGTTAATCTTTACTAATATTATTCATCAGGATTTTTGTAAAAACTTTTTCAATTAATCTTACAGTTCTAACATTATCATAATTAATGAAAATTAAAACTATATTGTTGTCTGATGAAATCGCCAATTTGATTCCAATCTTTAAATTTGTTATTCGCAGATGAAGTATGTGGGACGCAAAGAAAATGAATTGGATTTTCAAGATTTTTCAAATAGCTAAATTCACCTTTCACAGGTTTTTTCATATTTGGTTTAAAATAAGATAGAGCGGGTAAATTTTTATTATCATATTTGATTGATTTTACCTGTGAATCAAAACTTAATAGGGAAAGAAAAAGCCTTTGTGCTCTTCTTCCCATAATTAAAATAATCTTTGGATGGATAAATTTAATTTCTTTTAGCAGATAATTCATACCGCATGTAAATAACATATAATGATTCTTATTACAATCACATTTCCCCACATCTGTGAGATAAAAATTATTTAGAAATTCAGGAGAATGGATTTGAAACATTTCTTGGATTTTCGCCCAGAAGACGGAAATAGAGATCAAGTCTTCGGGATCATTCGATTCTGAGAAATCTTTAGTAATGGTTCCTAATTCAAAACATATATTATTTATTCGCTTATTAGATAAATTATTACCTGATTTCATTTTTTTATTTTTGAATTTTGATGTAACACTTTCTCCAATAATCATAATGTTCTTTCGATAAGGTTTTCCTTTTTCCAAAGTATAATCAAGATTTCCTAACCATGCTGGAAAATCCATATTGCGTTGTGAAAAATCCCGTTTTTCAATTATATTTAATCGATTATAATATTCTTTACATTTCATACATCTTTTCTGATCATTTCTATAATATTTATTTAGAGTTGATATGATATTTTCAGATTTTATCCTAATATTATAATTCAAAATTCTATCTGTAAAATCTTTCCCATAAATAGATTGAAGTAATCTTTTATACTTTCTTTTATCAGAAATGATTCGATCCATATAACTAAATGAAAATTTCGTTTGAAGATCTGTTTCAATAAAAATTCCTTGTTGATCAGGGAATAAGAATACACTACAATATTTTTTATATTTTTCTTTATTTGTTTCCCACCAATTTCTCTTAAATTCTGTAGTTAAGATTAGTTTCGCAATTAAAATCGGATTTTCTTGTTGAGAATTAAGGATTTGCATAATTTCCTCTTTATTATCAGTATCAAATGCAGTAAAAATTGAATGTGATTGAAATTGTTCCCAAAAAGATTTATCATCAGCTCGTCCAAATCCAAAAACTCCTTCTTGATTTTCAATTCTCGGAAAAGATGGTAAATTATAGTTAATGCAAAATTGATTAAAATCTATTAAAGCAATTTGACGATGAAGGTAATTTGAATTCTCTAAGAATATTAAATTTGCAATATCTTTAAATGAAAAAAAACGAGAATTACTTTCTTCCCATGTATCTGTGACCATTTGATGACCTGAAGACCAAAGAAGCCGAGACGGCATTACTACCCAAATACATCCATTTTCATTTATTTTATCAGAACAAGCAAAATATAAGGCGATATTGATATTTCGTGTGAAATCAACTAAAGGAGTAGAACAACCGTAATGTTGAAGTAAACAAAGTAAAGCAAGATTTTTCTCTGAATCAGATATATCTGTTGTAGAAGAATTTAATGCTTTTAAAAATTTCTTGATTTTATCATTAATTAAATAAGAATTCGTTGCGTCATCTAATATATTTTTAAAGTTTAGAACCAATTTTTTAATATGTTGTAGAATATATGGTGTTGCTCTTGTTGCATCTAACTTTGCAGTATTAAATCGTGCACGATCATACTTTGAAGTAATTTCATATTTATGATTTGATAAACCTCGGAAAACATAACTTGAAGATTGAAAAAAATTAGCAATTTGTTCGAATTCATCTAAATTATTGATTTCTAATTCACATGATCTGATTATGATTTCATTATTTTCCAATTTTTGTTTTTTTTTGTCATTTTTCATATAATTCAACTCCAAGTTTCTATAAAGTAGATCCTTTTAATAAATTTGGAAGATATACATAGTTCTCCCGGTATAATTCTTTTAATAGGCAATACTTCAATAATTGATAATTTGGTTGGGAAAAATCAAAATGAGCAAAATTTGGATAATGACATAAGTATCCAACGGTCGTTAATCCTTTCTTCTCAATGTTAACTAAGACAGGTTGCTCAAAGTAATTCCCTGCACCAAAATATAATGATTTCAAAGGAGATGTCATTTTAAACAATTGACTTACATATTCCTTGTTCTGATAGCTTATCTGCTGATAAATATTTAGATTATTACCAAAAGTATTACTTGTTTTTTCGGCAATGTTCAATGTGAGTAAATATGCAGTTCCAGACAGCGGCAACGAATTCACATTGAATAGGTTTTGGATGAAATGCGCAAATAATATTAGACATTTTTTGCCATCTGTTTCAGATTGTTCAATATTTTTAATCTCTCTATCAATTATGTTATAAGCAGCCTTACTTGGTTGTTTTTCATGTTGATTATGCCATTGCATCATTCTATATACAAACGCTAAATCATTTCTGACTTCCGCAGTATTTTTTGCCAAATATTTTTTCAATTTAGACAAATCAGAAAGAGCTTTAGATGCATAGACTTCGATTTGAAAAGTACGTGAGAAATCCTGGTTATCTAATGTATAGCAGATGAAATTAGATAAAGGTAGCCCAATATATTTATCATTATTAAAGCCAATTTTAAAAGACGTTCGACAGCGAAATCCCCACTTTAAAAAAATAACACGTAATTTAGGGAAAATGGTTCCTAAAAAGAATTCTAAACTTATTTGATTCTTATCCTTCATTCCAAATGAAGGAACCTTGGGAGTATAAATAGAAGAATTCCTTAATTTTGTATCGTAATTCGGATTTATGCTTGGAATATTATTCAGATATGAGGAAAATGATGGAAGCTGATGGTATTTCTTCTGATAAAGGAATTCCCGGATGCTGTTTCTTATTCTATAGAAATTAATCGATACTGACTGAGATAAATCTATATTGTTCTCTTTAGTAGGAAAAACTAAAAAGCTTACCATTCGGTCAACATTCTCATCAGAACCTCGCATTCGTTTGGTTACCTGTCGGAGTAATTCGATATTTTGTCGATACTTGAAATAGTCTGTCCCTTGATAGGGAGGTATTATGATCATTAATTTTTTGGAAGGGAAATTGGTCCCAAAAGCAAGTGAATTTGTCCCAATTATATTCTTTGAATCATAAAATGCTCTCTCTTTTTGTTCAGCTATTGAAATTCCACAATCATATCCCAATTCAATAATCCAATCATTAAATTCTTCAATTAGAGACTTGTTATCAATAAAGAACATCACTTCCCCATGTTGTAGTAATGTATCGAAATCAGGGAAATTTGGCCAATATTTTTTTTGAATTATTGTTATTTGTTCTTGAATTTGGTTTTTTATCTCTTCAAACGGCATAGATACATAGTCATCTTGCCACCCAATTGAAGAATAACCATATATTAAAGATTGATTCAATTGATACCTGAAATAATCAAGTTTGATGAAAACTTCTTCAAAAACATCTTCAATTGGATTTTCTTCATAGCTTTGAATATATTCCGAAAACGTTGAAAATTTTGAATCGGCAGAAATTAAAGGTTTGAATTGTTGAATAAATAAATCTGGACTTGTAATAGATGCATCCAAGACTAGCATCTTTGGAATGATATTAGGAATTCTTGTTTGGATTTGCTTATATCCATTAATTAAATCAATTAACACTTCTCTGACTAAAGGAGGAGAATTGGTAAGTTCATCAAAGACGATTAAATCAAATCTTTGATAAAATTTTTTATAATGTTGGAGGGGGAGTTTCTGTTGCTTATGGGACCGAAAATAGAAGGGTAAAGTTTGAGCGGTTAGAAATGTGATTTCAATTCCAGATTTAGGTGTTTTTATCAAATTATTTAATTTACTTGTAGCGCCTTCCCCTCCGTAAGTAAATTTCTGGTTTATCCATCCTCTCTGGTTGAAAACGATTTGTTGGCCAAATTCACTACGAATTAATCGAATTTTTACCTTACCTTGGTTAAATTCTGAATCTTGAATATTTCCATAATCATCTAAGTGAGGTGCTTCAATACCTAGATTATTGCAAATTGAAATAATCGTTTCATTTAGCGTGTCTTTTCTAGGACAGACCATTAAAATAGATTGTTCTATATCCTCATTATCAAGATACTTGATATATTTAGCAAACGAGAAATTTTTACCTGTTCCTTGGTCTGATCCATCAATAATACAGTGGAACTTTGAGTTTTCCTGTGTTAACTTTTTAATTATTTTCTTCAAATGTAGTGTTTGAATATTTAACACAGGTGTACCTTTCCATCCTTTAGCAATAGGAGGTTCTATTGCTGTTTTTATTTCTTCCGCTGCTGAAAAAACGGGGATTTTACCTAAGGGAATCGTTAGGTCTTCTGGTCTATCATAGTATCTTTCTCGTATTAGATACTGTCCTTTCTCATTATTTGGTTCGATATATCTATCTCCTGTTAATAAATCATATTCCAAATCAACTTGATGCTCATTAAGTATCTTTTCTTTTATATCATAATCACAAGAATTTGGATCTTTGATCTTAAACGGAATTGTTTTCAAGAGGATTTCGCGTTTTTCTTCAAAATCGGAATAATTTTGGAAATGGAATAATACAGATTTTCCAGGAAGCACAACAATACTAAATAAAGGATTCTGTTGAAAGAGTTCATCACTATTTTGATAAATGATCTCAACATACATCATCATTTTAAAATACCGGGTCAAAAGATTATATCGTTTTACAAAATCATTCAAATACAGGGCTTCAGGAACAAATGATGAATCTTTTAACATTTCACTATTTAATCCTTCGACCGGAATTTGATTTAAGGCATCTTTTAACCGATTTGTTCGATTTTGTCTAATGAATGGAAAATATGATTTAATATCGCCGATTAAAACCACTTTTTTGTTTTGAACTACCATTAGATCTGGTTTTTTTGCGTGATTCTCTGGATTTTGCTCATCATAAAGATTCATTTCAATTAAAATGTTAAAATCATCATGAAATTGCAATTCACACCATTCAACAAACGATTGACCATCAAAAAAACCGGAAATAATTTCTAATACAAAATTTACTCCATTAATTTCATTTGTTAATTCTTTAATCAATATCTCTATTTCAGATTGGGATACTTTGACGAAATTACTACGACTTTTAACTGATCTGTGAACAATTGTCTTTCCAAATTCATGTAAATCCGAGTTAAATCGAAAAAGTTGATCTTCAATTGAAATTGTTTCTCCTAAAGGTCTTAGTCGAGCAAAGATCTCTTTTAGTTCAATAAAATTTATTCCATACATTCTCTCAAATTGGATACTAAAATCTTGAATGCATTCTACGTCAATTTCAATGGGATTAAAGACATCTCCATTTGCTTTTAACGAGAGCATCTTTTTATTCTTAATACTTTCTACAACTGAAAGCATTCCCATATAATTACCTAATTCGTATGCTTCTCCAAATAACAATGGAATTGGAATAGGATTTTTATTCGTATTCATTTCTTTTTGCATAAGTTATCGCCTCTAATCCATATAAGAATATTGCAGGACCATATATCCGGAAGCTTACATCCGTATAAGGATAAACAAATAATCTTTCTAATCCAGAAAGACCAATACTTCTTTTTTCATCACCGAGTGCCGCACTTAAAATAAGAAGATCAAAGATATTGTTTTCTTCAGAATTTGTGAGAGCATCCCCTTTTTTTGTGAAAGAAAGCAAGGCACTTGCATGAGCATATAGTAAATTTGTCCCTTTCTGATCAGTTCCCTTGAAAATTAAGTATATGAAAGATTCATACTCTTCCATTTCGGTTTGCTCAACGAATTGAGAAATAAACTTCAACTTTAAAACCCGAACTGATGAATTAGATGATTTTAATTTCACATAAGGAATTGGCACATAATTTTTGATATATCCAACTAGGGGTATATTCTTGTCTTGATTTCCTTTACTCCTTGAATATCTTATAAAATCACGCCATGTTTCATTATTGATTAATGCGTTTTTTGATATTTCCTCAGTATCCACTTTATTTGCTAACCAATCACCAGATTTTGAACGGTTTTTTGCTCGTACAATAATGGGGATATTAGTGGATGCACAAGTGGAAATCACGGTATTTTCTATGATTTTATCGTAATCCACTTCTTTTGTCGAATTTTTAAAGAAAAATTCATCAAAAATTACTCTCGGTTTCTTCTTCAAAGAATATTGATAAACACTAATTCGAATAATACGTTCTTGCTGATTTTCATCAAATTGATTACTATTGAGCGTCGTTCCTTCAATATTGATTACTAAAACATCCGAATATGTTGTTTTTTCTTCTTTAAACTTTAAATGCAATCCAAGACCAAAGTTTTTTCTCAAAGATGAAGAAGTATTCATTAAACGTGGAAATAAAGCACCTGGTTTAACAAATATTCCCGGTAAATAGGTTAAAGCTTTTTTAGTCAAGGGATCGTCAAAATATTCCTTTATTTTTTGCTCGAATAAATCAATACTATCATTCTCACAACCTTTTAAAAAATCTAGTAATGGAGTATCTTTTGCTCGAATTCGTAATATCCTGTGAATTATATAGTAATAAGGGAGGATTTTTTTTGTCCCTGACTTTGTTTCAAAAAGACTCGCTCTCAATTTCAAGTTTTCTTCTTGAGATGAATAACTAACATCATACACATCATGAAACTCGAAATTTTGAGAAAACTTCTCATTAAATAATTGTAAAATCATTTTTTGTTCATTTTCATTAAATTTATTCCACATATTGTTTGTTTCAAATAAATTCTTCATATCAAATAATCGATTGAACATTTGAATGATAAAGCAGTTTTTCTCGTCCTGACTTTGTATTGAATTAATTATTTTTTCTTGTATATGAGTAAGACACATGTTTTTGGATGAAAAATTCTCACTTGGGCCGAATTCTTTATGATCGATAATACGATTTAAGATTGTAGTAACTTCAATTAATTCATAGTAATACCGATGGAGATTGCTTTTTTTACCTAATTTTGAAGACAATTGATTAAGAATTGGGATGACTAAGATATCATCATTTGAATTTAATCTAATCATCTCTTGGTCAATGTTTCGGTTTTCTTTTCCTCCAAGATCCATTAAAACTTTAAGTATCGTACCATCTAATATTGATTTCAATATTCTGTAGATCCTTTTTTCATAATCCCATCTTTCGTCTTGGGCTAATTCAAAATCCATACTCTTTACATAAACTGCAATTTTACTTGGCCAAATACCTGCATTAGCTAATAATGTCAACAACATATCTGGTAATATATTATTCACACCATCTTTCCAAGGAAATTCTTTGGATTTTCCCCAATTATTCACCATAATGAAGACATTGAGAGTATTGTTCGTAATTTCATTACTCGTTTCAATTTCTAAAGGATAATTGTTTCTCCCAAATTGAATGTCAAATAATTGTATCCCATCAATTGAAGTTCTATATTCTGAGCATATTTCTCCAAAAATTTCTTTTTGCTTACCAGAATCCTCCATTATCGCGTATATTGCCATTAAATCATCGGGAGAAAAGTCACTTATGTCAATTATGTAATTTCTGGAAAAGAATTGCACCAGTTTGGTTTGAATCTCCTTAATTTTTTGAAGTTTAGATGAATTAGGATCTTCTTCTTCCAATTCTCTTTGAATTTCTAGAAGTACTTGATTAATTCCAATGAAATTGAGATAAATATTCTTATTAAAGTCCCATCCCATACCGAATGCTGGGATTATAAATTGAAACAGATCCAAATTTGTTGGGGGAGCATGTTGAAGATCTTCCTTACGAATAATTCCAGGAAATGAAGGAAAACTGGCACCTTTATATGAGGTTTTATTTAATGTTTCAACCAGCTCAGAATATATATCTTTCAATTCCCCTGAAGTTAAGTATTCTTTTAGAATGTTTAGATTCTTTTTTAATTTCTTATATTGGTCTTTTGAACGGGAAATAAAATTCTTTTTCCCTTGATTTTGTGTTTCCCATATTTTATATCCTTCCAACATTGAATCAAAGAATTTTTGAGCATTTCTTCGATTTTCTTTACTAATTTTTGAAATAAATACTTTATGAAGAACTTGCATCAATTGAATATTAATTTCTCTCGATTCTTGATCAGTTTCGATAGTTAAGGTTGCCGGAAGGAGGTCTTGATGCTCTGTACTTATGAATTCTCCTTTCTTCAATGATTCTTTATTAATATTTGAAAAATGACTATCAATTGTTTGATTTTCCATCAGTAATTGTGCATCAAATTCTTTT
Organism: Candidatus Lokiarchaeum ossiferum; assembly: GCA_025839675.1. Lineage (GTDB taxonomy): Archaea > Asgardarchaeota > Lokiarchaeia > Sigyniarchaeales > Promethearchaeaceae > Lokiarchaeum > Lokiarchaeum ossiferum. The sequence continues at coordinate 537,808 of CP104013.1, read as the reverse complement.
TCAAATCCAAATTTGCTTGCATTTATGGTTTCTATATTTTGTTTGACTTTGGTTTTAATGTAGCGATATATTATTTGGCCAAGGCGTTGATCAAGTTTTGGAAGTTCTTTTAAAATCTCACCCCATACGTTTCGTATATTTGTTGCCTTATCTGACCTATACTTCGAACAATCTTTCAAACTTTGCCCTATTATTTTGCTTTGAAAATGGGAGAAGTTCTTTAAACTCAAAAATTCTTCTGTCCATAAATTAGGCATTTCAAAATAATAATCTATTAAATTTTTCCAGAATTTGACTGTAAAAGACTCATTATTTACAGGAACTGCAGTTTTTGACATATTTACCATCTCCCAGTGTTTCGTTTATCTTTTTTGTGATAATATTCATGTTGCGTTTGACTTTTACATACCCACAAGTTCGATCGGCTATTATCCATTTTATTTCGATTTTTATGATGCACCACTTCACCTCGACGAAGCTTTCTGCCTAATTTACATTCGGCAACATGACGATGAACCAATTTTCCCGAATTACAATATCGTTTGTATCCATTTTTATCTCTATATGTTAATCTATACACTTTTTTTCACACACATCCACAATTTCTCTTCACTTCATAGAATTCTTTAAATCCTTTCCTCGATATTTTACAACATATAACAACCGATTATAGCTAAATTTTATATTTTTAGTGATTTCAATTGTTTTTCCTAAGATAAGTTTCTCAAGTTTTTTCATATCTGTTTTTCCTCCATATTGGTTCAATTCACGGGCATCATACCCTTCAGGTCTAACTCGATTTCCTTTTTTGCCTTTCCATGACCAACCAGGTGAAACAACGAAAGTATCTCCATCTATAACCTTTACTACCTTATACCTTGACATTTTTCTCAATCCATTTTTTCAATTTCAAATGATTAATACATTTCGAACCTATCAAACGATTAGAATTAACTCCCTTATATAAACTTTCTTCCTAGTTTAAATTAAAAAATTTTAATTGTCATCACTTTTTTAATAGTTCGAAAAGATTTAATTGTTTGAAATTCATATAATTATTAATGCTGGATGAAAAATGAAAAACACTGATTTAAGAAAAGCTTTCAAACTGTCGTATAAAGAAGGAAAAGATGGAAAATTTGAAAATTACATGTCCTGGTTAGAAAATCAAGGATTTCCAAACTATTTATTAAATTATAACCTAACAAAAAAATATTTATTTCATAATCTAGAATATCTTGCACTGGATCTTGACTTAATCGCCAAATTAGGAAAAAGTGTTGGGTATTTCATTAATAATCAAGATGATCCAATCCATATTTCCCTTGTCGGAGTTAAAGGTAGTGGTAAAACACTTTATCTTAATACAATTCTCTCTTTAATTAAAGAAATTGAAGATAATTTAAAAGTAAACTATATTGATTGGCAAAATGTGGACAATCCGGAGAAATTAGATGAAATTCTAAATGATTCTCAATTGTACAATATTTTATTGTTTGATTCTTGTGAAAAACGAAAAGATTTCTTTAATATATTCTCTTCAAAAGAAAATTACTTCAAAAATAAACTTATAATATCATCTTGGGCAGTGGATACTTTTTTCTATAATAATGATGAAATTTTAAATTTGTTTCCTAATATTAATACTTATTATATTAATTCTTTAACAGAAAAGAATGCAGAAAGTCTTCTTGATATATTGGTTCAAGAATTTAAGGGAGATAAACAAGACATTTTGAGTTTTAACTCCTTTTTTTTCAAGTATTCCGGTGGGAATCCCGAAATGTATATTCGACTTTTCATAAAAAGTGTGAAAAAGCAATTTCTATTGAATTTAGATGAATTTACTCTCGAATCAATAAATTTTGCGAGAGATGAAATGAATTTAAGCCTTATAACAGAATTAGAAAAATTAAGCAATCAACATAAGAATTTTTTAAAGGAAATCTTAATTTTATCCCGAAATCAGAAAGTTTATGCATCCAAGCTAATTGAAAAATTCAATCTTACAAAAGCCACTGTTTCTTACCATTTATCCCAACTTAAAGAAAAGAAGTTCGTTATTTATCACCCTGAAGGAAGATCAATTTTTTATACTATTAATCCAAATTTAGAACCATATATCCAAATATTTTTTAGAACTGAGGCAAAATTGAATGACAAAACTCGAAATTTACAAAATTTATGAACATAGAAAAAAAATTGAGTCAAAGATTCAGTTATTTCTCCAAAAAGAGATAAACAACAAATATTTTGAACAATTTGAAATCCATTTTATTAAAATGCGACAAATTGATAAAAATGCATATTTATTCACTTTTGGAAAGGATATAAAAAGAACAATATTCAATCAATCTTATGTAAAGAAGAAAACACCTCAAATTGAAATAATTGATGTATATGTTGTAAATACTGATTTAGATACTCCCTATTTATTGTTACCTTCTGAAATAAGCGAAAAAGTAAAAAAGAATATTGAAAACTTTTTTTTAGAGATTTTTGGGAAATCTTATATAAATTTTGAAAAAATCGAATTTTTTATTTCTCAATTTCAAAAAATTCTAACAAAATATGATTTAGTCGAGATTAAAGTAATTCCAAATTCACCAGGAAACACTAATCTTACTGAAATTGGGGGAAAAGGATCAATTCGAATAGATCACACTAAATTTGTAATTAATATTAAAAAATATCCTCTTAAAATGATTGGTATACGTTATTCCTACAACAATAGATACCAAACTGTTTGTTTATACCTCTCTGGTGAGATAAAATTTAATTCTAGATCTATGCACTCTCAGGATATATTTGATTTAATCAGTGCAATAATTAAAGAGTTTGTAGAAAATCAGAGGGTCCTACAAACTTCAAAACAAAAATACATTACAGATTTCAATTTATAGCAAGGAAGATTCATGAAAACCCTTTAAGACATTATTAATAAATGACTTTAAGTAAATGTGGTCTTTTATTTTGACAAGCTAAATAAATTCTATTATAACTATAGGATGTTTACTTCAATTGAAGATGGATACCAAGAATTATTAATTCTATCTGCTACAAAAAAGTCATAAGGATAAGGGGATATCGAAATATGATACCATTTATTGCATATTTCTTCTAAAAAATCTTCCCTATTTTCACTAATTTCACAAATTTGTTTAATATCAGCTATAATTACTTCATAATTAGGTATAATGATTAATAAAATTATAATATTGAATAATTATTAGATCAAAATAATTCAATTATAGATTTTTTCAGTGTATTACACCAGTAACACACCTGTGGTACATCATTACGTATTACACTTGTAATACGAGATTGGCGGCTCTGAGGGGGAATCGAACCCCTAATAAATTTATAAAAACTTATTTTTTATAAGAATAAGATTTCATTAACTAAATGCTCCAAATTTTATGTTTCAATATCTATTTTACTGATAATTATGCTTTATATCCTATTTTAATAATATTTAACTAAAATCGAATAAAATTTTCATTTAAGCAATATTTATTTATAGTAGGATGGGAATAAATTGAATATAGGTATTGGAGATTTAGTTCTAAAATTGAATGACGATACATTTTTAACCTTATCCAATAATTTAAAGCTAAGAGATGAAACAAGAACCAAAAATCACCGATTATGAATTTTTGAATAATCCTGGAGTGTATCGCTTTAGTGGATTGGATCCCCTCACTAAAAACGAAAATTGCATTTTGTATGTAGGAAAATCAGGTCATGACTATATAAAGAAGAAACAGAAAGATCCAACGAAGAAAGTTCAGTTGATGAAGGAGCGAATTGAACGTCATTTAAAAAATGATGCGGGGGAAGTAGGTAAACTCGTTGATAATTTTTTTTCTCTGAAATTATTAGAAGTATGGCCCCTAGATGTCAAAAAATTTGATTCAAATGACAATTTCAACAAATTTTTGGCTTATTTTGAATATTTTGTACGTTCACGAAGTGAGAATATCCCATATTACGATGAAATGAATTATACTAATATCCAAGAAATTAAACCTCCATCCCCAGATAGTATTTCTTTTGCTGAAAATATATTTGAAAATGGGAGAAAAGAGATAAATTTCTCCGATTATAGAATTTCCTCGGAAGAAAAAAGATTTATGCAATTTTTACAACAATTTAATCAACCAAATGTGAAGAATTTCTTCAAATTTCGCCAATATAATAAAATTCAGTTTATAATGAAAAATTTTATTGATTCATGGGAACTCATGGAGAAGAAAAACTACCATTGGTTGAAACTCGAACTAGAAGATGATGATTTTCTTAATTGGGATGATTGGATATCAAATTATATCACATTTGATACTCAAATCTTTGATTTGGATTCAAATTTTTGTGTCAAATTTGATAAGAATGAACAAAAAATATATCGTAATGAAAAAGAAATTGATCCCCTCATTGAGTCTTTGATTGAAAAATGTATTAAAAATGAAACTCAATATGAAGGAATAGTGGGGATTATGTATTGGAGGATTAATGAGAAGATAATTCCACTGCACATGACAATATCAAAGAATGTTGGAAAAAAAACCAATTTTAGAGATAAGCGACTGGCTCGATGGGGTTATCAGAGCGATAGAGTCTTTGGGGATTTAGCTAAAACTTTTTTTAATGATACTGAACAGAAATATCAACGTTGGTTTGATGTGTTGTTTATTGATCAAGACAGTTTAAAATTGAAGAGATCTGTGTATTTTTCCGCATTTTTATGGCCTTATGATAAAAATTTTGGTCTTAACAAGAAGGTATGTTCTATAGAAGAAATCAAAAAGCAAATAATTGAAAAAATTAAACCTGAATTAAATCATCACTGATTCAAGAAACACAATTATTTTATCTTTCATTTCTATAGAAGAAAAAACGAAGGTTGAATTACCAAAAATACATATTTTAAGTTTACTAAAGTCCTAACGAACAAATCAATAATTAAAAGGGATTATCTGATTAAAAATTTGTATTTTCATATGCAGTTTGTCTCTTCTTTTGCGAGATGATATCTATGGTGAAGGAGAAAAATAAAAAAAAAAATTATGTTCATTTCTTTTTGCATGGGCTCAATTCACTTAACTGAATGCAGGTTTTGTAGATTCTCAGATGACAACGGAACTCTTGGCAAAGAAATCTAGATATCATTATTGTATTCTTGGTATCGGGTGGAAGAAGTTATTATTAGTCCTTTTTGGAGGTAAATTGAATTTTATATCTTAAAATATTCAAATTAGAAAAATAGTATTCAAGAAACTCTTTCTACTCTTTTTTGTCCTAAAATAATTTTTGGAAAAAATAGACATGATCTGGAAAAACCCCAAATTTTTTGAGAAAAAATTGCTTTATTCTATACAACCATGGGGATGTTGAAATATTCGAAGGAAATGCATGTTGTTGCAATGTATTGTGGGAAATGTAAAAAACAGATTGAATTCCAGATACCCGAAGATGTATTTCAAGTGGAAAGGGATCATTATCCTTTTACTTTCCGATATATCCATGGGCTCCCCGTTCATTCCGTAACTCTTTTCATTGACAAACATGGAGATATTCGTGGGACCGAATTTGATGATGCGATAAAGCTCTCCCAAGATGTGATCACGAGTCTACTCGAACGACATTTTTCATCCGAACTCCTAAATGGTGACATCAATAAACAAACCCTTTCAAACACACATACGGAGAGCACATTTTCAAATAATTTTGTCCCGGATTATTCTCATGGGATATTAAAGAAAGCCAAAGAAAAATATGCTCACTTCCAATATCACGAAGCACTCACATTATTAGTTAACTATGATTCGGTGGAAAAATTAACCTTAGAAGGGCAATTGGCCTTCTTTCTTTTACAAATTGATCTTTTTTACTCCTTAAGCTGGTTCAAAGATGCCCTTAAAGCAGCGGAATGGGTGTATGAGAATAGTAAAACGATAGGAAACCGTTTAGTAATGTTAGATGCGTTACTTTCCATCGGCAAAGCCAGTCTAAGACTTGGCCTTCTTGAGAAAGCAAATGATTGTATAATACAATGTGATTCGCTTTTTCCCCAAATTCAAGATTTACCACAGCCTATAATAGAAAAACGCAAATTTGTACTTAATTACAATAAGGGACGATATTTTTGGCAAATCGGTGAATTAGAAAACGCCCTTGATCAAGCCAAATTGCAACTTGAAGGAAGTATTAATTATGGAAATGACCAAGATAGAGCTTTGGGAAATCATTGTGTTGGGCTCTACTACATGCAATTGGGGGATTTTGCTGAAAGTTTAAAATTTACGACTCAAGCATTGGAGATCGCTAAAACTCTAAATGATAAAATGTTGATGGCAAGGTCCTATAATAATATTGGAGAAATTCTTCGCTTTCAAGGAAAGCTGGATAATGCGCTAAGTCATTATGAAAAAGCGCTCGAAACCAATAAAGAGCTACTTGACAATCGAGAAATAGCAATAAATTTAGCCAATATTGGGAGCATTTATTTTGAAAAAAGTGACTATACCAATGCTGAAAAGTCCATCGTCGAAAGTCTGGATGTGCAATTAAAATTTAAAGATGATATCTTCCATGTCGAATTGCTATTTATTTTAGTGAAGATTTATTTAGCTCGAAACAATCTGCAATCCGCTCAATCTTGTCTTCAAAAGATACAGGCAATCTACGCAAATAATCAATTATTACGAATTAAAATTCGGTTCACCTTAGCGAAAGGATTAATTCTGAAAAAAAAGGGGTCGTTACGGAATATAATTGAAGCCAGAATACTGTTAACCTATCTATTAATTGAAAAATCCGCCGAGAATGAGTTAAAAATTCAAATTTTAGTGAATCTTTGTGATCTGTTGTTTAAAGAGTTGGAAATAACAAGCGATCTTGAAATTATTTCAGAAATTCAAAGTCAAGTGGATAAATTGCATAGTATCGCATTGGAAGAAAAATCATTTTCCTTATTATCTGAAATTTACTTTTTTCAAGCCAAACTCAAATTATTAGACTTTCAACTCGATGAATATGCGAATTATATGCTTGAAGCTCAAAAAATTGCGGCAGAACATAATCTGTCTCAATTATTAGATAAAATTTCCACCGAGTACGACAAATATCTAAAGGAAGCTGAAAAATGGGTTGAGCTTAAAAGCAAAAATGCACCAATCTCCGAGAGATTACAGTTAATCGCGTTAGAAAAGAATGTCAACAAATTATTAATGCGAGATGGATAAGGGATTACTCGATTTAGCGATTACTTAAATTTAGGGATTTCTCAAAGGAAGGTCCAAAAAGGAGCTAAATTCCTCGAGAAAGTGCGACCTTAGTGACTAAAATCGGGTGGAATGCAAATATTTGAGAAAAAAAATGGCAAACACTTCTCGGTTTTAGGGTTTTTTTAGGGTTTTTAGGAATGGGTGAGAATAAACTTCGTTTCGATTTTAGTTTTCACGGAATTGGCTAAGGGGCATCGTTGTTCGGCAATTTGAAGGATTTTGAAGGCCAATTTGTCACTTATCTCGGGGGAGATGCTTAATGTAACGGTCAGAGTGACTTGCGACATCATTTTCACGCCTTCCACTTCCTCCATGATCCCGGTGGCTTGAATATCCAAGGCTTCATAGGCAAAGTTGGAGTTTTTGGACACGACACTAAAGGTGGTAAAGAAACACCCGGCCAAAGCTCCCAAATACAAATCCTCTGGTGTATAATGCATTTCTCGGTTCTGGCTGTTTGCAGGACCATTGTAAGCGATCGGGAGTTGCACGGTGATGGGGAGGATTTCTTCCGAAACAGACATGGTATTCGTGCGATGGAAATTATTGGTACTTTTTTTATCGGCACCAGTTTGCTTAAAGGCGATTTTAAAGTTCATAGGATTCCTCTTAGGTTTACTTTGGGCAAGCCGAGTTAAAAAGGTTTTGACAATCTCGCCAAGATGCATTCATAATGAGGATTCTCAGAAGTGGAAAAAATAATATGCCAAGAAGTGATTTTCCGGTTTTAAAGATTTCTAAGGGTGAAGTATGGTAGTAGGATGGTATCGGTGGTAAAGAAGAAAAATGAAAAAAAATTATGTTCGTTTCTTTTTAACTAATACACCCAGTGAGCTCGAAATTATCCCAATCAACCCTACCCCGAGTACAATTTCCCATCCAACGTGTATTTCATTTTTTTGTTGATCGGATTCAACAGGTTCTAAATTGGATGATTGAGATAGGTTGGTAAAATTTCTTACCATCGAAATTATACTATCCGATGAAGGGATGCTCGCAGCATAATAGGGTGAATCCTCCTCATAATATTGATTGACAAACTCTGATCGGGCAATAACACCATAAGTTGCGAAGAAATTAAGTTTTTCGACACTGTATTGATAATCGCTGGAATAGTAAGTTGTCACTAATCGTTGTTGGTCGGCTAGATATATCCTATTCGATCTATGCAGGGAAGTCCAATATCCTTTATACATATATGAATTTCGGATCTTCCACTGAGATTCGTTTTTTTCAACAACTTCTACATTTCCCTCGAAATCATTCGTTATAAATTGACCTGATTCAAAATCATATGTACTTTGCCATAACGCACCATTTGAAGTAGCTGTATCTATTGTGATCGAAGTAACCGGCCAATTTGCTTTTGGAGAATCTTGATAGATATACATCGCGAGAAATGTAGATGGTAATGAACTATATCCTTGATATTTCTTACTTAAGTCGGGGGTGTCCATGACATCAAGCACTAACCAACAATTTGCAGTGCATACCGAAGATATTTTTAAATTATAATCAATTTCAATTGCATTTCTCCCTCGATGCATAGGTATTCCATACACAATTTCAATCATGTATTCAATAATGACATTATCATAATCTGGTTTAGATACTTCAAACCAAATATTATAACTCCCTATGGACAAATCTAATTCTGTTGGATCAAGATAAAACGTTGAAATTCCCGATTCAGATGTGATAACCACCATATCAAGATATTGATAATTGTTTAAATTATAACCCCATATATTGTATTCCACATCAGGTAGTGGTTGATCTCTTGAATTAAATGACAATAAAGCAAACTTTGCCTTACTTCCACTTTGCTCATAATGGCATTGGAAATTAATTTTCGCTGGTAATAGATCAAGAGTGTAATCCTTACTTTCGATTAATTCTCCATCCAATAATTTCAATTTTATATGATAGGTGAGTTTAAGGTCCTCTTCCTCAGCAAGAATCCATCCTACAAACACTGTTTCATATATGGATGAATAACTCTTATTCAAAATTATCTGGTTTTGTTCTGTATGAATTGTAATTTCTTCAACTCCCATCCTTAGAGGAACGCTAATGATAAATCTTACCAAATCACCATTTTTAGGTTGAATGGGGAAGATTGTAGTATGAAAAGAATTTTGAGATGAATCCGATAAGTATTTAATTTCTTCAGTAAGAGTAGATTGAACTGTGTCCGTGGGTGTAGTATCTGAGTATTCAGCAAATACATTCCATCCATCCCAACAAAAAATCTCATAACTCTCAGAACGCGTTTCTTGTTCATTGACAGAAAAAGCACCGAAAAATACACTTGAATTTGGATGGGTTTCTGTAAGAGGTAAAAGGAAACCATTCCGATCTAAAGTGGATCGAATTCGGACGTAAGCTGTATCAATTTCTGTTGAATTGTTGTTTGCATCGAGATCAATAATTGAAGTTAAAATTGACTCATTAAACGAATAGGTCATTTTATCAAAAGTAAGGCGTGCTATTGAAGTGGCATACCATTGGAAATTGTAGGTAATTGCTTGAATCTCCAATTCATTAGAAGATGGATCTATATATTGGATTGATATATTTGCACTATTCTCTATTTGTATGTCCAAGTTTTCGTTAAATGGACTATACCAGAGTATACCGACAAAAACACCCGTATCCAGTCCTGATTCATAAAGAGGGATTTCTTTTTCAACCAAATTTACTGAGGATGTTACATTCACTGTTATATAATCTATTTCCCTTCGATTTAGATTTTGATCTTGATCAAAAACCCGAATATTTGAAAATTCATTTCCATTAGTGGAATGGTCTAGCCATATTGAACCCGTTTCACGAGAAAGAATTGGAATCTTATAAAACACTCCTTGGTTATTATAAATTTTTGACAAATGGAGAGAAGAATTATCAACTACTCGGAGATAAAATTGGAATTCATTTCTAATTTCTCCTGTATTGAATTCTAAATCATAATGATTTGATTGGTTTAGCGATAAAATTGAGCTATTCCAGTTTTCTCCCATATATTGATAAAATATTTCTACTTGAGATATATTTGATATGTCAAATACATCAAATTGAATTGATATCTGTTGATTGGTATACATTGGTTCTGTTGGATAATTTAGGTTCAGAATTTCTGGTTTGATTTCATCGAGATAGCAGATTTGCACAGTATAGTTTTGACCTTCATTATTCAATTCTTGGTAATTTGAATTTACCGAAAGATCATATGCTCCAATGAAATATTTTATGGAGGTGAACTCCTGGAATTTACCAAGATTTGCTTGAAATCGATCATTGCCTAATGCTTGAAGTGTTTGTTCTTGCCAAACTCCTCCGTTAAGACTATACCTAATAAATGTATATCCAATAGAGTTCTCATCTCTAATTGTGACGGTCACCAGAATCTCATCTTTCTGTGTTGGTGAAATCGGTGATAATGTCAATTCAGTGATATTGGGGGGGATTATATCCGTTTCCTCAAAACTAATATGATAGATTGGATAATTTATAGAATTGTGATTAAGCGAATTATCTAAAATTTGAAACCAATACTCTACATCGACTCCGAACGAAAGAAAGTCTAGTATTGCTTGATAAGTAACTTCCCACTTGATTTCTCCTTCATTATAAGTCTTTTCAATCTCTTGACATATGAAGCTCTTCTCATCACCCCCATCTACTGAATAATGTAACTTGACGACTGCAATATCGTTTAAATCTGTGGCATTTCCTGTAAATCGAAGTATATTTTTATCTTGTACGGCTTCAAACATATTCCAGTTTGGGGAAGAAAAATCCCCGCTGGAATCCGCTTGAGGATAAATAATGTGATAAAATTGATTTGAGTTATTATTGATCACCGGCTCCATTGGTGCGGCAAGATCTCGGACCTCAAGGTAATATTTAACTTTAGAACCTGCTGTAAATGGGCCTAAGCTAGCTGAATAGTGTGTGAGATTTTTTCTTTCTGCGAGGATGGTTATCCAATTCTGATTATCTAGGGTATAATGAATCGATGCATTAAAAATCCCTGTGAAGGATTGAACTTCCAATGAGATATTGAATGAACTTCCAAGTTCTGCCAGAATAAATTCCGGGGAACTTAACATCACAGAGGTTTCAGCAAGTTGTGGTGTGATTTTTAATAAATACGAGCTTTCACTTTGATAAGTGCTTTGAAGTGCATTATCCTGTGTTGCTAGATTGGGAGAGTTTGTTTCGCCGACAAAATATGCGAAGTAATTCGGATCTAATACCATATCCGTTAGGATATCAGTCGAATTTCCTCCAAAATAACTTCCATAGAGGATGGTGGTTAGATTGAAATCCAATCTATAAAGGAAATTGTCAAATCTGCCTCCATGGGTACTTTGGAAGGCATTAGTCGTAAGCGTTAAATTGGTGGATGTTGTAATTCCCCCGACATATACGGAATTTTGGGGATCTAGTGAAAGTGAATATATTTGATCATTCTGATCGGATCCAATAAATGTTCCCGCGCAGATTTCTCCGGATGAATCATTTTTTAAAGTAAGAATAAATCCATCATATTTTCCCCCCATATTTTCAGAATACAACCCTCCAAATTCGTACTCCAACCTGGAAGAATTTGTGTAACCAGCCACGATTGGGTAATCATCTTTACTAATTACTATTGATTCAATATATTCGGATTCATTTCCAATAGTGAATCTTTGCATGATAAGCGATGTTCCATCATTGCTGATTTCCGTTATAAAACCTTCCCGATAGGGGCCAATCCTTCCTATAGTACAATCCATCATACCACATTCTGCATTTCCTACCACAAAAATATTCTTTTGGCTGTCTAACGCAATATCCATGGGACGAAAATCCCGTTCACCTCCCAAATAGGTTAGGAATTCATACGTGGTCCCATCAGGAGAAATTTTCGCCAAAATGCCTGAAGCATTTCCTGCTGGAAGTGTAAAGTCACTCGAAGTGCGATAAGCGCCATCGGTCGTTTGCATATCAGATGAGGTTGATGAACCAGTTACATAAATATTTCGGAGTTCATCTAAAATCACAGCGGTAATATTTTCATGTCCAGTGCTCGCCCCAATAAAGGTGGAAAAGCTAAGTTCTGTGCCATCTGGTTTCAGTTTCAACAAAAATCCTTCTAAACCCCAAGTCCAGTATTCTTGAACGGGAGTTTTCCCATCTTCGCCTTGTATTGGAAAATTGTGCCCCATTGTGGATCCCACCGCATAAATATTTTTCGATGAATCTAAGGCAATATCCTCAATGATAGTTTCATTTCCTGCCGAGACGGCATTGGTTGAAGAGCCTATTAATGTGGAAAAAATCATTTCCCGTCCATCTGGAGTTAATTTTGTGATAAATGCACACACTTCACTTAATCCCGTTTCTTGGAAAGAACCTGGTGTGCTGGGAAAATTATAAGACTGAGTTGAACCAGCAATATAAATAAATCCATCCGAATCTACTTGGAGGGTTTTAATTTTAGAATGAGCACCTGCTCCAAAATATGAACAGAAGGAATCAGAAAATGCTGTAGATCTATCCTCTACATCAAAATAATAGAACATTCCACTATTATCGACAGTTATCTGATGATTTAATGTATCATAGGCTTCAAAATAGTAATTTATGTGGTCGGATAATACAAAGGGCCCAATTATATAATCATATAAGGAATCAGATTTCTTTGTCATATTTTTTCTTTGCCATTGTCCACTATTAACTTGATAAATTATAGTCACATTTTGCATTTGCCCTTTATCTTCAATACTTGTAGTTATGGTTACAAGTTCATCTGGTGTAGGAAACCCTGGGACGATAGATTGATATTTGAAAACAGGAGGTTGAGTATCGACTGAAGTGAAGTTAAAATTTTCACTAGAATTTTTTACGACCGCACTGTTCATATTCATTGAATTGTCTTGTACCCAAAAATTATATTCTACAAAGCCTGTTTGATTTGATATGGAAGTTTGATAAATATTTCCACTTATATGATTCATATCTGCATTATTCCAAACATTTGATTTGTTTCGATATTGAACGACTGCAGAAAAACTATTTATATCAATAATTTCGGCTTGAATTAAAATCGAATCTTGATCATTTGGATATAGCGGTAAAACTTGGATATTCGAAACCTCTGGAGGGTTTTCATCATCAATTACATCGATGTAAAAATATTCTGTAGTAGAATTGATCGAATTATATGCAACTGAATTATCGAACGCTTCAATAAAATAATCAATATAAGTTTCCATTTCAAAATATCCAATGAATGCATTATATGTTGTTCCTGTATCAAAAATCATGGTGGAATTATGCCAAATGTAATCGGTTGATGCTCTGTAGTAGACTCGGGCTAAACTAATCCCAGAAATATCTTCTATATCGGCGACTATTTTTACATTGTCCAATGGGGTCGGATCTTGAGGATCATAATTCACATTGGTGATGATGGGAGGATCTTCATCGTCAGCAGCACTCCATGGCTGGGTTAGAGTTGATTGAAATTGAGGTAACTTGGAATTTTTCTGCATTCCGGGGAGAATTGAACCGAAGTATAAATAAAATGGTCCAGGATCTTTTATATTCATGAGTTGGAATCCAACTGACAAAGAATCCAATTGAATGAAGCCCAATTCATAAAGTTCTCCTTGCTCACTAAATGCATAGATTTCGGACAAAGACAAAAGAGGGTTTTGGTGGACTTCAGATGATTTCTCCCGTGTAACTTGAATCTGATTATCAATCACATGGGTACTTAATCCAGCGGAAGTTCGAATTACAACTTGTTTCAAGGCTGAAATTGAAGGAAGTTTAATCAATCCATTAATGTTGCCATGATCTCCTCCAAAAAATTCCGTTTCGATGTTAAATGAAGGGCTAGTATATTTTAAGGTTTCGTAGGAATGAAGTCGTGCAAAATCTGAATTTGCTGTCAAAATATTATGATAGCTTGATTTCTGATCAAAGGCTTGAATCTTCGGATCGGGGATCTCTAAAAATTGAACTGAAAAACTCGTGCTTGCTGTGCTCAAGGCATCGGGAGCGTAAACATAATGAAGCTGATTTCTTCCAAATCCGAGTTTACCCTTTTCATAATTGTGATAATATTCCACATAACTGTTGAAATCTCCTAATTGTCCTTCATTTTTTATAAATCCTGTGAATTGGTCTTTTCCTCTATAAATTTGTTCCAAAAGTGATGGTGCGGGAGATTGTGGTGTGTTTTGAATCAAATTTTCATCTTCTTGATTTCTGTTGGTAATAGATGATTGATTCACTAGCGGAGTGAGTTCATCCAGGAATGAGGAATAATTTGTTTGGTTTTCTTCGTCATCTAATGGTTTATAAGTCGTTAGGAAAGAAGTTGATATATATTGATTTAGTATCAACCCGAAAAGTAATCCAAATATGAGTTTCTTTCTTGTTTTTTGATATATGTTATTCATTATGATTTCCTCCTAAAAGAATGGTAGTACCACCCGGATGGTGTATTTCTTGGAATATAGGGTACTTCCAGGAACCCACCAATAATTTCCTATTAGTGCTTTTAATGTCAGACGAATTTTGAAATACGCGTTGGCGGTAATTCCCCAAGTAAAACCTTTTTTCTGACTTCCACCAATATACATTCCTAAATCAACACCTAGATGAACTAATTTCTTGAAAAATGTAATTGATGCCCCAACAGTAACCTCAAATAATCCGTACCACCCTAGATCCGATCGATATCCTCCAGAAATCCGAAATTCTACATATAAATCAATTTTTGGGAATCCATATCCATATTTGTCGAGGTATTTATCGGCTTTTTTTATACTCGATCCAATTTTTGACATGCCTGGAAGTTTCCCAATGAGTGCGACAATACTGATCTCCTTGCTCGCCTTTCCAAAAAAGCTCATAGATGCTTCTTTTAATTGGAAAGGATCAATAATTGCGGCAAATGTGCCCGATCCTCCAACTGATAGTTTAACAGAGTTCATGGCGGCACCAACACCAGGTGTTTTTTTTGGCTCGTATTCCACATCGAGATTCACTCGAAATTCGGAAGTGAATCGATTATACATTGCAGAAATTTCAAAGGTTAATGCGCCTAAATAGTCCACTTCTTCTGTAAATTCCACCCACCGAGAATCCCACTCATTCTCAAACCAGATTTCTATAAGTTTATACCAAACCGCTTTTATGACGGTGCCTAAAACATTTCCAACAAGTTCATTTTTATTCAACCCCAAAAAGGCATTAAACTTATCTAAATTTAAATCTAAAGGCGAACGTAATTTGATTTCCGATTCTCCTAGAGCTTCATAGTAAGCGATACGAAATCCTCGTTTTCCAAAAACATTTGCAAGCGCTCCATCTTTTGAACCTGTTTTCCATTTCATAGTCACGGTGTCCCCCGGAACCACCACATAGACTAACCGGGAATTGATACTATGCTCCCATGTGGTACTTAAATAATTGGTTTCAAGATTATCTCGAGTACTGGAAAGTTGCATTTGATAAAGGCTCTTCCAAGTATTGTCTCCCGCGAGATATTGATATCCTGCTGTTGCACTATCTGAATGTCGCCGTATTTTCCAGACTAGATCCCCATCTCCATCATAAAACTCCAAGTAATCTTTATCAAATCGGGAATCGAGTTGAAACCAGACCCTAACATACTCCGCATCCATAAAAATAGAAGGATCCAAACTTAGATATGTATCTGCATAATAACCATCATCAGTATCAATTTGATCGTCCCCGAGTTCCGAACTCCACGTATTAACATACTTCTCGGAACG
This sequence comes from Candidatus Lokiarchaeum ossiferum, assembly GCA_025839675.1. Classification (GTDB taxonomy): domain Archaea; phylum Asgardarchaeota; class Lokiarchaeia; order Sigyniarchaeales; family Promethearchaeaceae; genus Lokiarchaeum; species Lokiarchaeum ossiferum. The sequence continues at coordinate 521,721 of CP104013.1, read as the reverse complement.
ATCAACATCCCCGAAATTATTCAGCTTCGAATATCCATGTCCTAAATATTCCTTGGAAATTGCAATTTGCCGGGCAACCGTATTGGTATTATCATCATTCAAGATGGTGACATAATAAACCATCACCGTTATTGAGGTTGAATTGGATTTTCCCCATTGATCTCGAACTGTGAAGGTCAATTCTGTCTCCCCTCCTTTAGTAAAATGACTTTTTTCCGATAAACTATCAATCAATCGAATGCCCGGACCTTCATAAATTACACCCAATCCTGAAGCGGACACCGAAATTTCTGCTTGTGAATCCGGGTGATTATCAATCCATTGGAGTTCAAATTTTAAAGGTTGGTTGAGTAAAATGGTATATTTACCGTCAATTTTTTCAATTTCTCCACCATTCTGATTTTTGAGGGTTATCCCAAGATCATAAGGTGTGATGTCAACTTTCACTTCGAACGAAAAGTTGCACGAGATAGAAACATATCCATCGGAAATCGTTGCATTTATATCGTAAAATCCGGGTTGCATTTGTTGGAGAATAATTCCATATTCTAACGCTCGATTTGGATTCAAAAGAGGATTTTCAAAACTAAATTCTTCTCGCGGGATCGATTTTGTCCCTAAATATGAGGTTGATTGGCTGGTCAAATCGGTAAGAATGTAGGAAATACTAAGAGTTTGAGGGTTTAGCAGATGATCAAAATGAAAGAGATGATCTGGATAAAGAATGCATGTTTCGGCATCATACATATACGCTAGTGAAGTTGCAGCATCCACATGACCGTTATAGAATGCGAGTCCAGTGATTTCAGGGGCGACATTTGGAGGAATGATTTCCACAAGAATACTGGTGTTAACACTTGTGACTCCATCAAATACTTCAAGGGTGATTTCGTGAACACCCCAATCCCCATAGTGATCTCCATCACGCATATCGAGTTCAAATTCTGGATCTAAATCGTTTCCACAGATTTCCGGACTAACCTCCAGAACTTCTGCATGGAGATCATAGCTTTCGTACCATGTTTCAATTCCCGAGCCATCAAAATGCCATGTATATTCCAAACTGTCTCCATTTAGATCCGATGATTGAGAGGCATTCAAGAGTAAAAGTTCATCGGTAGAAATCTGGGAAATTTCATCGGCATAATAGGTATTTATAAGACCAATTACAGGATTTGGAGGGGGATTATCCGCATCCAATAAAATGGGTAATTTATGATCATAGGGTGCTACTAAAGGGGCATTAGATGTATTGACGATTAAAAGAGAGGTACTCCAATTGGATACATGGCCATGAACATCTTCAACTGCAATATGGAAGGTATAGTTACTTGAAATCAATCCTTGGACGAGATAGGTGAAAGAGGTGGCTGTCGTATTTACATGTGATGCATTTACTTGGAAAATTTCTTCAAAACTTTGATTTCCGTACTCTTGGAAGACTTGAAAGTACCAATATTTGATATATTGTGGTTTGATTGATTCCCAATTGGGATAATATGGATTAAGATGGGGCAAGTCCCCTTGTAATACTATTTCAGATAAATCGTGACGACCATCGCCTGTATAGTCATAAAAACTTTCAGGAGTTGTTTGCAGTGTGATATTTTCCCAAAGGGGAATGTACTCAGACACATTTATCACTAGGGAAGGGAGTTGATATATTAAATCAAAAGTATCTTGGATCAAAATGGTCATGATATGGTGCCCAACACTCAAACCACAAAAATCTATTTCTTGAGAGGTTAAATAGGGATAAATCTGCTCCTCCCATGAGATTTGAATCGTATCTCCATAACCTTTTCCTGAAAATAATTTTCCATCCAAATCTGAAATAAGAGTGTAACGCAATTGATTTGCCTCGGTATCTGGATCGATTGGGAGTGAACTGTTGACCTGTTGTAAGTGAATGCTAAAGGGTTGGTATTGCAAGATGGAAATTGCTTCCTCAATGGAAGTGGAAGGTAACTGCGAATAAATCGTTTCAAATTCACTTCGATTTTCTGATTGTTCGAATTGACCCTCATATAGATCGAAAAATGCAGGGTTCGGTCGAAATTCTCCCGTTTCTAAAAAATTATCATTGATTTGATCATCGATAATCTCACCTTTCTGGGAAGTATACTCCGTACTATGGAGATCAATTCTTTCGGCGTCTTCGCCAAAAACACCTGAACAATATATATTTGAAGGTGCCCGATCAACGGTCATTCCAATGGGTTGAGTCCAATGGGAATAAATACCATTACTATCGACAGCCCGAACCCGGAACCACACTTTTCCCTCTTCATACTTGGTAAAATCAGTTGTCGAAGTGAAATTCTCAAACATTTTATAAGTTGTTTCGGTAGAAATGTTATAGAAAGTGGATTGTTCCTCGATATATTCTTGATCGTCCAAGTATAAAATATCGGTGCGAGATGTTTGTTGAATATCATATGTCTGAATGATTGTATTGGGGGTAGTTGGGATTGAGGCATCCCAATCAAGGATAAAATTTCCCTCCATTGTGAGATCATTATAAAATTCATGCAGATAGGGTACCGTAGGTTGGGTTGAATTTGATATCCACAGATTCACTGTTGAGCTTGAAGTATAGTTGGTGGTTTCATCCATAACTTGCATTCGAATGCTGTGAAATCCTATGGGTAATGAGTTTATCGTGATATCATAGTTATCACCAATGAGAATATTTTGGGTAACCTGCCCCTGGGGATCAATATAATCATCAATCCATTCTATTTGGGCACTTTTGGAAGGAATTAAATACTCTAATTGGATAGGGTCCAAATATTCAATGGAACCTACCACAGTGGATACATCTAAAAAGGGGAGTTGGGAGGTCACAACCTGTTCTAACTCGGTTTGATCGATAAAATGTGTGACTTGATTTACAATATCTACATTTGCTTCTACCAAATGATTGGTGACGGAAGAGTTCACCGTCGATCGTGTGATTCCATTAAATTGGATCGGTTCCCCCATAATATGATTCGAATAGTCCGCGGGATGACTAATCCATGAATCTAAAGAAATAAGAGGGTGAACAGTAAATTGAGCCAGTGCATAATTAATCGGTTCGCTTGCATTATCTATTAAATAATCATTAGGATTCAGAAGATCGTAATCCGTTTCAATCCCTATCACTTCCACAGAAATTTCATAGGTTCCTGGTTTGAGAGCTGATAGCGCAATATGAGCTGCCCCGGGACTTTCATATAGTTTAATCGGGGTTTCCCATTCGATGGACCGGAAATACCACGTGAAATTCAAGTCTGTTTGGAAATTAAAATTATCCGCACTTGTTGTCTCGACCTCTCCTTTAAGAATTTTATATACTGTCGCATTAAAAACAATCGGTTCTCCCTCATAGAAATCAGACTCCATACTCGGATTGGGAGATATTAAAACAGGAAAAATACCATCGGCTTCCCCAAAGCCAAAAAGATTGAGATTCATTCCAACAAATGTACTTATAGTGACTATCCCAATAAGCGAACTTGCTAATACAAATCGTTTTACTTTCGATGAGTTTTTTAAACTTGTTCCGATTTCTGCCATAACATCCGTTCAGATAAGTTAATATTTATAGTAATAGACCAAGAACAAACGGGGTTTTTTTTTGGGAAAATTTGTACTTAATTTTACACTTCCATCTCAAGAATTCCAAATCCATCCCACTTGGCTTAAAATTAGAATAGGATGATTTCATGACTTCAATTCGTGAATTAAAAACTTCTTGAATTTACAGGAAGATAATTGGATTGGTTGATTTTGTGGCTTTATATTTCTTGATTCAATGAAAGAAGCGCATTTTTCAGTTCATTAATTGTAAAGGGTTTAACCAACAGATTCTTGAAACCAAAAGCGCTATAGTTCGCCATTATAGGATCGTTGGAGTATCCACTCGAAACGATCGCATTAACAGAGGGAGAGATCTCTCTAAGTTTTTCCATAGTTTCTTTTCCACCCATACCTCCAGCAATAGTGAGATCCAAAATGACAGCGGAAATATTCTCTGATTGTTTTTGAAAGGTCATAAAAACTTCTAACAGTTCTTCTCCGGTGGTAGTCTTTACTGGTTGATATCCAAGGAGAATGAGCATTTTTTCTAAGACTTCCAAAATTGTAGGGTCATCATCCATTACTAAAACTTTTCCACCTTTTGGCGTTGAAAGGTATCGCACATTGGAATCGGTTTTCTTAATATTCTCAACTGCAGGCAAATAAATAGAAACCGTAGTCCCTTTTCCCACTTCTGATTCAACTATAAGTGCCCCTCCGTGATTTTTTATTATGGAGTAGGAAACTGCCAATCCTAACCCATTTCCGGTTTCTTTTGTCGAAAAATAAGGGTCAAAAATTCGTGATAAGTTTTCATTAGGAATCCCAATCCCATCATCTTTGATACTTATATGCAAGAATTTTTGATTCTTTGCTAAAAATGGTTTTTGGTGTGGTGCGGATATAATATTTTTAACATCTAAAACGATAGTTCCCCCATTGGGCATGGCTTGATCTGCATTAATTAGAATATTATTCAAAACTTGGGATATTTGACCTTTATCTATGTCTACAGACCATAGATTATCCTGAAATGTGATCTTTTTTGCACATTTTGTTCCTCGAAGTGTGAAATTGGTGGTGTCTAAAATTAATTCCTGAATAGTTGTTATTTCTTTGATCGGAGCTCCGCCTTTAGAGAAGGTTAATAATTGTTTTGTTAAATCTCTGGCACGAATACATGCTTTTTCAGCTTCTTCAAGGATTTCTTGCAAATCAGAATTATCTCCACCACTCGTTTGTGCAATCGTCAAATTTCCTAAAATTGTAGTAAGAAAGTTGTTAAAATCGTGGGCAATTCCCCCCGCCAATACTCCAATAGATTCAATTTTCTGATTTTTATAGAAAATTTCTTCCATTTTCTGTTTCTCGGTGATATCATGAAAAACTATAACAATACCTTGGATTTGATTTTGTTTATCTAAGATCAACTTTCCACTTTCTGATATGGAATAAGAATTACCAGTTTTGGAGATAAGAGATGTTTTTCGAATATATTCTTCAAATCCCCCATTTTTAATGGCTCTTTTGATTGGATTTTCTCGAGGTTCTAAAGATACGGTGTCTATGATTTTAAAAACAGTCATAATATCTTTTCCAATCGCCTCTTCTTGAGTCCAACCAGTTAAATTCTCCGCAACTTTATTAATTAATACAATCTTTCCATTTGTATCTGTTGTAATAACTCCATCTCCAATAACTCGTAGAGTCACTGCTAGTTGTTCTCGGCTTTTGATTAGATTATTTTCCGCGAGTTTCCTTACAGTGATGTCACGGATTATGCATTGAATCATTTGTTTTTGGCCAACTTCAAACTTTATGGCTTGGATCTCCACATAGATTACAGATTTATTTTTTTTTGTTAGTTGAGTTTCAAATTGAACATGGTCTACATCCAATATTTGGAAAAATTGTTGTGTTGATACTTGCTGCTTTGTAGCGTGGAAAAATTCATGAAAAGGTTTCATATATAAGTTTTCTCGAGAAAATCCGAGCAATTTTATTGCTTTTTGGTTGCACTCAGTAATTTTTCCCTCAATGTTAGTTATTAAAATCGCATCCATAGAATCATGGAAAAAAGCACTAAACTTCTCTTCATTTTCTGCCAACATTACTTCCGCTTGAACACTTTCGGTGATATCCTTCAGAATTTCAATTGCTCCAATCACTTCTCCCTTTTGATTGTGCAGAAGTTTGGCTTTTATCTCGAAATGGGAACCGTTGTTAAATTTTGGGAGATAATTCTCTCCTATTAACGAAGTTCCATGGTGATCCACCAAAGAAAAATACTGTTTAATATCCTTCTCTGATTTTGAAACCAGATCTATTAACATTGGCCTTCGTTTCCCATAAAAAGGAAGGGCATATTCATAATCTCCTTTTCCGAGAATGTTCTCTTCCAAAATACCTGTTATTTTTTCCATGGGTTCATTCCACCCGGCTACAATGCCTTCATTATTAATAATAAAGGCAGGATCTGGCAGAAATTTCAAGAACTCAAGGATCTCAGTCGATATTATAGGAATCATTTAAATTTTTATCCTTTTTATAAAAATCCCAATGTCAGAATTGATTGTTTTTTAGTTAGCTCATCCACCAAGAAATTGGAGATTTCATTTGCGTTGTCAATGTGCATTTTTTGTAATCTCTTTTGTAAGCTCTCTTCAAAAATTTTTTTAAGATGGAAAAAGGTCAATTGCTGGGGAGGGGTTGGGTAAATATCTCTTAGGGCAAGCCGAATTAAACCCTTGCAAACAATGGGGTTTTTCTCCGTTTCCATTGCGAGGATATTCCCAAAGTAATTGATCAAGTCCATTTATTTACGCTCCATGAATTGATGTTCTATCTCTTCTTCAGATAATTCTTCATCACTTTGACTTTTTAGTGGGGATTTTCGATTTAAATAATTTTTAAATTTTTTTGGCATAACCCAAATTAAGATCATCCCAATCAAGAAAATTGCATTGAAAACCAACACAATTACAAATGAGATCACCGAAATTGGGCTTTCTTGTCCTACAATAAAATGAGATTGGTCGATAAGTATTAAAAATTGGGGAAATCCAGCGAAAGCGTAGATTTTGCATATAATTCCCATATATTTTAGTCTAATCTTTATCCAATGTTCAAGAGGATCAATTTTAATTGCATTATAGGCATCCATCGAAGATTTGCCTGTCCAATAAAAACAAATAAACATCAACAGAGATTCAAACAAGAGAGAAAAGAACAGGATTACGAAACTATTTTTGTATTCGAGATTGGCAAAAACTACTTTTCCCACAAAAAGAAATAAGATAATTGCGTAGATTTTGTGATAATTTATCTTGGTGTTTCTGTGAAATGTCATTTGAGTAAACGGAACCATTAAAATAAAGGCAAACATTAGCGGGATGACAACCTGAACCCAAGTGAGTTTTAACCCAAAAACGAGAATTGAAGAACTGAAACTCAGAAATACTGCTAATCCTAAAACTACTACATTCCCCATTTTATTTCTAATTCCATTATAAATTAAGAATGTCGCTGTAATTATCTGTAAAATTAAGAAAATGATCGATACTATGAGAAATATTGACTCGGGTGAACTCATTCGGAAACTATCTAATTTCAATGGTATCAAATGTTCCTATAAATCTTTGTTTTTTTAAACAATTCTTTCGTTGCGAGACAATGATATCTAAATTATGAGGCTCAAATCCTTCCTCTTGAGATGGTTCGATCTTTGGATGAGAACAATTTGCAACTTTTCACAAGAATTTTAATTTTTAGCTTATTTTCGAAGGAGAAAGTGGTGAAATCAAGAAATCTTAACTGATCCTTCTCGGAGAACATCCAATTTCACTATAACCTCTTGGATACTTAATACAAATTTAAAATTCTCGAAGGGAATGTGTCAATATAACCAAATACTTTGGGAAAGCCAAAAATAAATCTTATTTTAAGTTTACCATCCTGAAGTAAGAAAAGAAAATACACTTCCCGACCATAATTCTACCCAAAATTGAACCATTATAGACGGTACTCCTGTTATGGGGGTTCTAAGTTATTTTCTCATGAACATTTATATAAGAAAATTCTCTATACTCATATGAGTATATGGCATCAAAAAATATCTCCATTACTGAAGAAATTTATGTAAAGTTGAAACGCTTAATGCGTCCTAATGAAAGTTTTTCAGGGGTCTTGGAGCGTATCTTAGAGAAACGCAAAAATGTCTTCGAATTTATGGGAATTTGGGAAGATTGGGACGCATTTGACTCTTTTGAAGAGGGTATCAAGAAAGCCCGGAAGCATGATAAAAAGAAATCTAATCTGATTATCGAATCTTGGACGGATTGAGTAAACAAATGATCTTAGCCGATACAACTTTTGTGATTGACCTCCTGAGGAGTCGTCATAATGTTACAACACTCCAGAAGAAGATGAAGGATGAGACAATTGGACTTTCGCTATTATCAATTAGCGAATTATATACGGGGCTCTATTATACTAAAAATAAACTAGGGGATGAAGTGTTTACCAAGAAAGAAGGGATTCTTCAAAAGGTTTTATCCCACTTTGAAATTTTTGAATTAAATGAAGCTATTATGGTGCTAGCGGGAAAAAAACGGGCCGCACAAATCGTGGCAGGAAATCCTATCGACCTGGTCGATTTAATCATTGGAGCTTCGGCAAAATATTTTTGTGCAGATGCCATTCTCACACGCAATATTTCGCATTTTAACTGTTGGAATATCAACATTCTTGATTATTAATTTCTAAAAAGTTCAGAGGTTGATTCGTGACTGATTAGGGCAGTAAATTCTTTTAACAAATGGTCAGAGCTTACGGACAAGATCCGATGATGGCGATAAATAAACTAGATATAGAAGCACTTCATTCCTTAAGGGATGTTGTCTCTCTCTTTAATAAAGTTGGTTTTCTTCAGATTACCATTAAAGATAAGAATTTCGCCAACATTGGTTTGACTTCGGCTTCAAAGGAGTCATGTGTAGTGATTTATTTAAAAAAAGGTGAAACGCCGGACCATTTTTATTCAGAATTGGGAAAAAATACCCTTTATTTGTTCATAACTTCCTATAATTTTGAAAGCTTTGAATTTGTGAAAAAAAAAACACCTAAATTGGGCCCCCCAAAATATCACAAGTTGAAATTCACGAAGGCAAATCTCTCCGATAATTTAGTGAAAAAAATGAATGCTCTGTCCTATGATCATCCAGAGACCTTTGAAGGGTTATTTGCTAATCAGGATGGAATTCAAAGAATATATCAGCAATTCATTGAAAAATGTAATGTCCTAGCAACATCCTTTTCAAGCATCCCCACGGAACTGGATCGGAAGCGCTATGCTCTTCGCTTGATGAATCAAATGATCTATCTATATTTTATAGAGAAAAAAGGACTATTCAATGAAGATTTATTTTTCCTTGAAAATAAACTTAAGGCAATGTCCCAAAAGGGTGACAATTTTTATGTAAATTTCTTAAACGACATGTTTGGGACGAGTAAATCACACAAGGAGAAACAATTCCCGAACCTGCAAATTTCTAATGATATGATTGTATATCTTTTAACCTTTTTTGGAAAATATCGCTGGAATACCAAGGAATCAGTTGAGGTTGGGGCCGATTTGACTCTATCTCCTGCGATCCTTGGCTCGATTTTTGAAAAAACGCTCAATTCGCTTTCAAAAACTGGAAGGGGGCAAAAGGAAACCGGCGCTTTTTATACTCCCGAAGCCATTACGATGTTTTTGGCTGAGAACACGCTCTATCCGCAAATTACCGATGCCTATAATCAGGGAACCCACCAAAACATTCCGTCGATAATTCCCGTGCTTGAGAAAAAATCGGAGGTCGAGAGCTGTAAGGTGATTCTGTCGATTTTGGATCCGTTTACCCTTCTGGATAATGCTTGCGGATCCGGGGCCTTTCTCCTGGCGTGTTTGGAAGTTTTGCGAACCATTTGGTCCCATGCATTATTTCCTTTGCTGAAGACCGACGAAATTTCCTCCATTTTGGCTCCAATCGTATCTTCCGATCCAAATTGGGAAAGCGGGTTAGATTTTAGCCTTGAAGATTTCGAAGCTTTCAACACCAATTCGCAGTGGCAATATCTGATTAAGCGCAAAATAATTATGGGCTCCTTATACGGAGTGGATATTGAGCAAGACGCGATTGAAATTGTGAAGCTTCGGTTCGCTTTGTCCTTGGTTGCAGAGATGAAGGTGGCACCAAAGTTCCAGGATCTTTTGCCTTCCATGGTCCATCATCTTCGGCAGGGAAATTCGATCACCGACACCTTACTCGATCTCTTACCCGGAGCACAAAAAAATGCCGGCTTTGATGTGGTGATCGGAAATCCGCCCTATGGAAACATTCTTTCCCTCGCTGAAAAAAAAATCTGTAAGACACGAAACTATGCCCAAGGGAGGGAAGCGTCGGCCATTTTTATTCAACGGAGTTTAGAAATGGTGAAACTGGGGGGACGCATTTGTTATGTGGTGCCAAAAAGCATCGGATTTTACAACGCGTGGGCCAAGGTCAGACAATTACTTCTAGCCTCGAAGATCGAACTCCTATTGGATTTGGGCCAGGGCTTTGCCGATGTGATTGGGGAACAAATCGCCTTCATTTCCCAAAAGACTCCCGAAATCACAGATAATGTGAACATTTACGCGGCGTATCCCTTAAAGAAGCGCACCAATTTCAAACAGATTAAATTTCTCGGGACTGGCAACCAAGCCTTAATGCGAGAGGGGAATTTCGTGTTGTTCCGTCCCTTTAGCGATCGGGAAAAACAGTTGCTTCGGGTGATCTCAGAAAATTCCTCTCCGTTCACCACAATGTATCAAGGAAAAGCCTTTCGGGGCTGGTATATTCCTGATAAGATCAAAGCCGCCTTTCAACCGGGAAACACACTCTGGTTAAATAAAGTGCCCGATGTGAAAAAATATGCTCTTTCGAAGGTGCAATTCATTGATCTGGCGTCTACCCTTGAGAAGTTCAAGTCAATCGATGAAACTCGGGATAAAACTAGTCAGCAGAACAAAAAAATTTCCTTGAAAAGGAAGATCGACAAAATAACACAGCCTCGCTTAATTTTCAAAGTGTTACGGGGGAATCGACTCGTCTGTTTTCTCGATTCATCGGGAGACCTTCTCACGACCGAAAAATTGATCAATATTATCCCCAAAAAGGAATATGAAGATCATCTGTTTGCATGGATGGCACTCCTTAATTCTCCCCTACCTTCGTTCTTTCTCCAAAAGATGGTGTTTAGTGAAACCACCGAAACCTCACGGGTGCTCGATGATCCCTATATTTCACTTCTTCCAATGCCGGCTCAAATTCATCATAGCGGGGTATTAACCCATTTTTGTCAGTATCTGATTATTTTAAGTTCTACTGCCCTCTATCGGGAAAAATATCATGAAGAGCGAAAATATCTGCAGCAACGGCTGATCTATCCGTTGGTCTATTGGGAATATACCAAATCACAGTTTCCGACTGTTTCGTTTTCCTTTGAAAGTGTCCCGAAAATTAATTTTCGTGAGTGGTGGAAAATGTACTTGAATTTTGTTGCCTCGGATAAAAAGGATCAACAACTCTTATCTTTTACAACACAATCGGGATCCGTGGTGTCTCGTATTCTGGCCTTTCTTTCCAAATGTAAAACGGACCTTACATTAACCCAAAATATCACTGCTTTTCTTGATCATCCGATATTTAATCCCTTGCGGTCCATGTATCCCATCACTGAAGACAAGTGGTTCTAAGCTTCTCTTGGGAGTCTAGTGCATGTAGATACATATTCAATACCAAAATCCCTTCTTTTCTTCTTCTAATTTTGACAAAATTTCTAAAAATGTGCCAAAATTGGAAATGCTAACTAGTGAAGCTTTATAGTCCCAATTAATCAACTAGATCTTGAATCAAAATGAAGATGCAAAAAGTTAGAATCACAAATTTTCGATCTATCAAGGACGATACCTTTTATTTATATCCTTATATGGTTTTTGTGGGTAAAAACAATGCGGGCAAATCGAATTTAATGAAGGCTTTGGATGTATTTTTTGGGCGAAAGCCAGAAACCGAAGATTTTCGCCTGGAAGGGAAATCTCGCCAAACAACGACCACTATTTCGGTGACATTTATTGACCTATCGCCTGAAGAATTGAAGCTCTACAAAGCGCAAACTCAATACCCCAACACACCTAAAGAACAATTGACTCTCAAACAAACCCTCGTCTATGGGGCAAAGATTGAAGTCCAGTATGAATATGCTCAAGATCTGATCCAGCTCACCACGCCGGCTGCGAAATCACGTTATGGGTTTTTGCTAAATCCGGAGTTGACCTCGAAATCGAAAATTGACTCCGATCCGAATGTTCCTGAGGAATATCGCACCTTTTTAGCGACCTTTTTAGAAAAACGAACGGCAACCGGTCAATCGAAACGCTTATCTAACGACTTGCTGAAGGTGATTAATCAAGCTTATATTGCCTCGAATCCCACCCTTCGAACCCTCCCGACGAAAAAAATATTTTCACCCCTGAAGATCTCCAAGACTAATCCCCAGAAGAATCTCGGCACCTACTTTTTCATCCCCGCGGTGCAAGATATTGATGATGAAACCACCTACAAAGCGAAGGGGAAAACCAATATTAATTTGCTCATGAATTATATTCTCGATCAAATGCGGGATCGGGAGAAAGAGCAAGAGCAAAATGAACGGATTCAAAAAATAATGCGGGACATTTATCAACTCGAAGATAGCCGATCTGAATTAAATCAACTGGCGAAGGATATGAATGAAACTTTGCAGCAATTTGACGGATCGAAGATTCGCTTCGACACCGAACTCCCTTCTATTAATAAACTCGTCCGTGATTCCCTTACAATTTACATGGATGATGGAGTCGAAACCTATGTGGCGGATAAAGGTCATGGCTTGCAACGGTACTTCATGGTCTCTCTCTTTAAAATTTGGGGCGATATTTTGTTAAAACAACAAGAAACTGTCGAATCCGACATCCAAACGAAAGATGGAAAGCCTGTTCCAATTAAAGCGGAGTGCAATTCAGTTTTCTTTGCCATTGAAGAACCCGAGTTGTTTCTACATCCCCAATATCAGCTCATGATGCGTGATTATTTGATGAAGATTGCCGTCATCGACCATCACCAAATTTTACTCAATACCCATTCCCCCAATTTTATCGATTTCAACGATTATAAATCGGTAGTAAAAGTTCAAAAAAAGAAAATTGGGTCCCAATTACAAACCCAAACATTGCAACCTGTGTTTGAAAAGGAAGGAAAACTCATCTTGAAGGATATTATTCATACACACGGGAAAGAACGTGCTAAATTTCATCAAATAAATCAGATCAATCTGTGTTATTATATGAATCCCCACCGATCGCAACTTTTTTTTGCTGATACCGTTGTTCTCGTGGAGGGGGAGACTGAAAAAATCATGATATCCAAATGGGCCGATTATTTCTTTCCAGATGAGGTCGTGAAACGAACTACGACGACTTATGTGGACTGCAATGGGAAGTTCAACATGCAATTATATCAAGAAATGTTAAACGGGTTTCAGATCCCCTATGTGGTCATTATTGATGACGATGCCAGCTCCACGGATCCCACGATGAGGGATCAGAATTATTTTATCAAACAAATGGCTGATGCCGGAAAAGGGCATTACATTGAGCTTCAAGGGGATTTTGAAAATGAATTCAATGTGACGGGTCATGCTCTGGATCGTCATAATAATAAAAAGCACAAACCCTACCAAGCATTCATAAAGTACTTTGAAATGGATCAGACGCCGAAAGTGGTCGCCTTGGAAGCCTTACGGGCGCATCCGAAATTAAATCAGATCTTCCTGTCGATTTATCAAAAAAGACTCCAGTAGAGACACTTTTCCTTATTGTTGTTGGGTGCGATGGGAATTTGCAGTCTTCCTCTTTTTTTCTCACATCATTTTTCCCTTACCCTCTCGCTATGAAAATTCTCTTCCTTGTTAAATGAGAACTTTTGAAACTTTTGGCCTGAAAGATTGCGGGAAAGCATTTTTTTTTAGGTGCAGACTCCTTGTTTTTTTCTATGTATTATGAACAGCTCCAATTTATTTTGGTGATCCCCAAAGTTATAGAGTCCCTTCTGTGGATATTCAACATTATTCTCGGGTTTCAGAAATTTAAAGGTTATGCGTGGAAAGATCGTCCGTTAGTTGAACGTCTCTATCTCATGGGCATGATCGGGTGGTTTGTTTATATTACCTTAGATATTTTTATTTTCCTTGTGGCCCCTGCGAGTATGGAATTTGCCTTAGTTGGTGAATACGGAGGCTACTCAACAATCTATTTTTCATTATTTCTTTCTAATTTTTTACGTGATGTGGCGTTTTCCGGTGCTTTGATTATGCTTTGGGCTTTTCTCTATGCTTCTCTCATGATTTGGTTGGGAGAAACGACTGCAACGGAACTTTTCCATAAAAAATGGGTTGGGTTGCTTATCGGAATAATTTCCCTACTGATCATCGTCTTCGATCAGATTACAGTGAAAATCACTTCCGATGGACCACATGTAAACGCCGACTCTAGTTGGTTGGGGGGAAGTGTGCTCTTTCTCTTTATTCTTATTTTTGTAATAAGCGTCTCTATTCTTATTTACAGCCTCCGGCATGAAACTAATGCTTGGACTTCAAATCATTTAAAGCCTCATATCCGTTATCTTATTCTGGGGCTAGCATTAATGGGATTGGGTAATTTATATTGGGCTATTTTTGGTGGTTTGCGGTCTCTGATCCCCTCTGCATTCAGTGATTTTCAAGTATCCGCATTGTTTACGGCTCTCGGGCATGTTTTTTGGATCATTTCTCCCATTTTTCTGAATTTAGGTATTCGTCAACCCCTCGAAGTGTCTCCTAAGGTGGATGAAGACTATAGTAAAATTGGGAAACGTAACTTTCAGCGATTGATCAACGAAGAGATCGTAGGCACCTATTTAATCAAAGAAGGTAAAATCATTAGTACGAATCGCTTGATGGAACATCTTTTGGGTTTTCGGAAAAGCGAACTAATCGAATGGACGGAAGAGCGACTCAAGGCTCAGATCCATCCTGACGATCTTCCCAAAGTAATCTCTCATTTTTCCTTAGAAAATCACCTCGTGGGTTCGGAGAATTTCTATCAGTTTCGGTTCTTGACCAAGGCTAAAGAGGTGATATGGGTGGAACAAATCACCTATCCGATCGTGAATTATGATATTCCCGTGTTTCAACATATTTTTATTGATATCACCAAGCAAAAGACCATGGAAGCCGAAAAAAAAGTCTTGCAGGGGATGTTGCCGATTTGCGCCCAATGCAAAAAAATTCGGGATGATCAGGGATATTATATTCAGCTAGAACATTATATCAAGGAGCACAGTGAGGCGAATTTTACCCATGGTATTTGCCCCGATTGTATGGAAGAAATGCTGAAGGAAATAGAATGATCATTTTCGAATAAGTTAATTATGTGGATATCGGGTTGTTGATTTTTTTCATTATTTTTATCTTATTTTTTGCTACAATTTTTTTTCTGATTGAAGATTCTTCACTTTTTTTTCTTATCCTTCATATTTCATTCTTTTATGGGTAAATTATGGCTCTCCTGTAAATTTTCAAGAAAAAAGGTGCAGTTTTTTCTTCCGATACTTTCTGGGGGTCGTTTTTCCAATTTTCCAAACTTTTGCTAACATCTCAGTGTTCATATCTTTGGTCTGGTTTTATAAGATTGGAGATAAAATGGTACACCTTCACCAAACAAAAGACATTCAAAAACAATACAAAAAAATAACTGCACGAATGATTGACCTGATCACAAAATCCAACTTACTTCCATGGAAGCAATCTTGGTTAGATATGGATCAGCCGCTCAATTGGGCTACCCTACGCCCCTATCGAAGTATAAATGCGATGATGTTAACGTTTACCCGCCGTGTGAAAAATTATAGTACTCCATTTTGGGTGGGTTATAAACAGCTCCAAAAATTGAGGGGACGGGTCGAAAAAGGGGAAAAAGGCACGCCGATCTTGATTCCACAAGTATATGGACCCATTCCAAAAAAATTCCAGCATGAGGAAACTACGGGGATTTATAACTTTATTGTCCGTCATGTATTTAACCTAGATCAATGTGCCATTCCCGAGCGGTATCATCCCAAATTACTTGTGAAAGAAAATTTCAATCCCATTGAAAAAGCCGAAGCGATTATTGCTGGATATAAGGATTCGCCGCAAATTCATCTTTCTCTCTTTGGCGCCTTATATAATCCCGGTAGCGATATTATACGGATTCAGGCCAAAGATGGTTTTCGCCCCGTCGAAGAATATTATGGAACGTTATTCCATGAAATGGTTCATTCCACAGCCCATCCTACACGGTTGAAGCGGTCGATGAAAAGTTTTGTGCATCGAGAAAGTTATTCGCGGGAAGAATTGATTGCAGAATTTGGGGCGTGCTTTCTCGCGGGAGAAGCCCATATTCTACCCGTAGTCCAAAAAAATAGTGCTTCGTATTTGCAAAATTGGGTGAAGTATCTTCGCAACCATGAGGATGAATTACTTAAAGCGGCGATACAAGGGGCCCGAGCTTCCAATTATATTCTGGGCAAAGGTCGTCGCGGGCGCAAGAAGTCTCATGAAATAGGCGATCTTACAATATCTTCCGGTTCCCTTTCAAAAATTGGAGTGATGTGAAGAAAAAATGTCAAAATTACCTTGTCGGCGCTGTCATGGAACAGGTCGTTGTTGGATGTGTCGGGGATCCGGCAAACGCAATTACCGCGGATATGGGAAGTCCTCCGATCAACCTTGCTCTTATTGTCAGGGGACGGGTGTGTGTCGACTCTGTCGTGGAAAAGGCTAAAAAAAGTAAAAAAATAGATTTCAAGATTGTAAATAACCATTTTCATCATCATCCATATCTGGGACATAAAGTTTAATTCGATGTTCTGTGGTGACAACTGAAATATAATTAAATGGGGCAAGAATGTTGGATTCAACGTTGCCATTAACATTTTAACAAATAGTAATATCTATTTCTTTTCCATTCTTGATGAATTTGTGAACTATCCAATTATTGAAATTTTCGATTCCGTGCAAGGAGAAGGAAGTTGGTTGGGCATTCCGGCAACATTTATTCGATTTGCGGGATGTAATTTGCAGTGTGCATGGTGTGATACCAAACAATCGTGGGGAAAGGGAACTCCAATGGCTGTTGCAGAGATTGCAAAACAAATTCATTATTCGACCGTAATTTTAACCGGCGGAGAACCCACCCTTTATGATTTGGAAGCTTTTATTACGGGTCTCAGAGAAATTCTTCCACAAACCACCACAATTACTTTTGCTATTGAAACAAATGGGACCAATCCCGTACCCTCGGTCATCGATTGGGTGGTATGTTCCCCAAAACCCGATGTGGATTACATCATTCGGTGTGATCCTGATGAATTGAAGTATGTGGTTGATGCAATTTTCTCTGTGGATGTGATCCCTGCCCGTTTTCGAGGAAGCATTCCCATTTGGCTGCAACCCAATGCGATGGATCTTCCTGTTTCTCAGAAAAAATGTTATTCCTTGGTGATGGAACATCCCGATCTTCGTTTAGGTCTCCAATTGCATAAAATCTATAATATTCAATGAGAATGAAATAAGCTTTTCATGGAAGAATCCTTTATTTTTTTTATCTCGGAAATCTATCACAGGTTTTTAAAATGTCACAGGAAAAATCTACGTTTATTCCAAATCGAGTTGTCTTGATTGCTTCAGGGGGTTTGGATTCTACAACTTTGCTATATCGGTTATTGGCTGAAAAAAAAGATATTTTTGCGCTCACATTCAACTATGGGCAGAAACATATCAAAGAGGTTGAATGTGCTCGAGTAAATTGTGAAATGCATCACATACCTCATAAAATTCTCTCCTTAGAATCTATCACCAAAGCAGGTCTTTTTGGGAAAAGCTCCCTCACATCCGATTTATCCATTCCCGAAGGAGATTATGACGACACCAATATGATGAGTACTGTCGTGCCCAATCGCAATATGATTATGATTAGTTTAGCCTTGGCCTATGCGATTTCTATCCGGGCTGAAGCAATTTATTACGGGGCCCATGCTGGAGATCATGCAATTTACCCCGATTGTCGTCCAGTTTTTGTGGAAGCCATGCAACAGGCCGCGAAAGTGTGCCATTATTGGCCTATAAAGATCCATGCACCCTATTTACATGTGCCCAAAGGTGATATAGTGAAAGAAGGGCTTGTGTTGCATGTGGATTATGCCAAAACATGGACTTGTTATAAGGGGGGGGAACAAGCATGTGGAAAATGTGGCAGCTGTGATGAACGTTTGAAAGCCTTTGAAGTGAACAATGTTTCAGACCCATTAGATTATGAATAAGATCTTTTTTATTTCTGTATTTTCTTCAATTTTTCCTCATATCTTTGATTTTAAAAATGAAGCGGAGGACATTAAAGCAATCCTGCTCACCATTAATTATCATGGGATATACTGTAAGAGTTTCTGATCCTCGGTGTAAATTTTCCGCAGCTCACTTTCTTTATCAGCACGATAAATGTTCACGGTTGCATGGTCATAATTATAGTGTGAATGTTGAAGTCAGCGGTGATTTGAACGAGCATTTCTTTGTAGTGGATTTTTATATCTTGAAACAAAAATTGATTGAAATCACAACTCAACTAGATCATGCTGTCTTAATTCCCGCTCATAGTGCAGAAATCCATGTGGAAGAGCAAAGAACTGAATCCGGTTCCCAAGTGCAGATTAAATTTAATGAAAAGACCTATATATTTCCAAAAGTAGATGTGCGACTACTCCCTATTCCTGCTACTACTGCAGAAGTTTTAGCAAAATATATCTATGATCAACTCTGTACCGTATTTGCCTCCTATACCCTTCAAGTCGAGGTGGCTGAATCGGAAGGATCCATTGCTCGCTATTCTCCATAATGGTGTTGATTTTTATATCCTTCTCTTAAGATCTGTTCTCTTTCATTCATCTTCTTTGAGTTTTATATATGGAATATGCAATTTTAAATATTTCAAAGATATTAATAGAATCCGAATATTGTTAAAAAATAAAAAAATCATACAGAATGTTAAACGAACGAAAGTAGAGAAAAAAAAGTGATATTATAGTTTTTTTGCCACTCGGCGCCAATAATCAGCAATCATGGAGCCCATAATCGTAATCATAGGATCTAATTCGCTAATGATTGCGGTAATAGGATCGACTTTTTCATCCACAGCAGCAAAACAGATTTCTTCGGAGTCACGATCAACCGCAATGAAGTCCTTTCCTTCATAATCCATGATTGTAACGCCTTTTTCCTTTAACTTATCCACACGACCATCGGTCATCCCCGCTCCAACACTTGTGATGATTGTAAACCTGACACGTTTTGTTAAGATAAGTTCTAGAGGTAGATCATCTAAGCTAGGAACTACAATTGTCATTTTTCCTTTCGCTTGTTCGATCATACTTTGAATATAGGGAATCACTGCTTCCTTTCCGACCAAATACCATGTTTTTTCTGCTTTTTGGGCATCAATGGCTGTCATTTGGTCCCAAACTTTGTTCAAGATTTGAATTGGTTGATCTCCTAAATCTTTCACAGAATCCATGGTGGTTAGGGCAGTTTCAAAAACATTTCCCAGTTCAATTTCCAACACTTTCTTTCCTGTTGCGATGCTATCTCTTACCGATGCTTTAATTTGTTCAATCGCTTCATTAATAGATGTTTCAATATCCTTAAAGATCCCTGTGGTTTCTCCTTTAGTGAGTTCTAAAGTTCCGGTGACATTTTTTGTAATATTTGTTATATTAGTCATGAAACTCGCTGCTTTTTCTTCAATCTCACTAGCAAGTTGATCTACGTCTGTAGATGTCAAGGTTGCGATATTTGATTTTAAGAGCGCAAATGATTCTGCGATTGATTTTTGATATCCTTGATATTGATCCTTTACTAAGTCGGTTCCTTCTTGCTTGAAGGCATCAAAAGATGATATTTGATTAGTAAAATGTTCGTTGACTTGGGCCGTGAGATCTTCAATTGATTTGGTAAGTATTTCTACAAATCCTGTGGAGATTGCTTTGGTCTTATCACTCAATGTTGTAAATTGGGTTGCATTTCTCTCCTTTATTGTAGATATTTTCTCGAGCAGAGTTCCTTCAATTTGACCAAGTTTTGAGTTTGATTCTTCAATTTTTTTGCTGGTATGGTCTGAAATCTGAGTTATGGTGGCTTCTGCTTGAGTAGATATATCAAGGGTGGAAGTATCAACTGTATTCTGCAGTAATTTCTGTTGGTTTTCAAGAATTTCTATTACTTTTGATTGGGAGCCGTCTATGCTTGTTTTAAATTTGGAAGCATACATAGAGGTGGATGTCTTTAGATTTTCGGTGAGTTGTGTTGAAAATTGATCAAATTCCGTTTTGAAATGAGTATCGGCATTCGATAATATTTCTTTATACTCTTCTGTGGTTGTTTTGATATCTTGATTTAGGGCTTTTGAAATTTCCTCAATATCCATTTTTATCGTATTTTGGGCCCCTTCTGTGATCTTACCTAGTTCTACATTGTTAGTTGTTATTTGTTGGTTTAGATCTTGTTCCATTTTTTTAGTGAAGTCCTTTCGTTGAGAATTTTGGGCTGTAATTTGGCTAATATATTCATTTTTCAGCTTAGAAACTGAGGTTGTGAATTCTTGGATAAGTTTCTCGGAAAAATCTGTGAATGCCGTTTCATTCGTCTGGGATAATTCTTCAATTTGAGTGGTATGGCCACCAAATTTGATTTGGATGTCTTGCAGAAATGTTTCTGTGGTTTTTCCATAGTTCTCCTGTAACGTTGATAAGGAACTGGTAAGTTTATCTTGCATTCTTTGAAATTGGGACCCCAAATCAGTGGTTTTTTGAGTGAATTTTTCTTCCATGGAGGTTTTTAAGTCACCAATTTTTTTTGTTAATTCATCTTTGGCAACATTATACAAACTGGCCGTTTTTTCTGCAATATCTTCTTTAAAACTCGTTAAAAGTTGATCAATATCTTGGATGCTTGTTGCATAAGTAGAAGAGGCACCTTGAATTGAATTGGATGTTTGGCTACTAAATCCATCGTTGAATGACCCAATGACAGATGATAAGCTTGTTTTCAAAGACTCGATTAATAAGGTAGTATCTTTCACTGAAGCATCCATCAAAGTTTTGAGAACTATGTTGGTTTGCTGGATTGTAGATTTTAAATCATTCTCATGGGTACCAAATAATTCCGTATCTGCATTCTTAACATCATTTATTGCACTTTCCATGGATTGGACCATATTGTTCGTATCGGTTTTAAATTGTAACAGCAATTCATGGTTTTTTTGTTCATAGCTGGTTTTCAATGTTCCGAGAGCCTGTTGCTTATCTTGAGTGAGTGCATTAAATTTTTGTTCGATTGTGGCGGGAAATTTTTCAAGAGTGACTTCAAGCGCTTTTTCATGATCTTCAAAGGTTTTACTTTTCTCATTTTGAAAATGGGTTGTTTTTTCTTTGATTCTTGAGATGAAATTTTCCGTATTCTTTGTGTTTTCAGTAGTTATTTCCGATTCTACTTTTTGAATAGTTTCTTGTATAGTTTTTGCCGATTTTTCCGTCTTCTCGGCTATTTCCAGATATTTTGCTTGGAGTTTTCCAGTTTGATCGGCTAAACTGGTTTTCATATCCTCAGTTGCTTTTGAAGTGATTTTATCATAATTTATCGTTTTAGTTTGTTCAATTGCTTTGATTTTTTGAATGGTCTCCCCAATTTTGTCCGAATAGCTACCTAAATATGATGTGAATCCTTTCAGAGGGGGTAAGGGAATATATCGGGGGATAATTCCAGAAGCCTCTTTAATCAATTGTTTTTCTTTTAATTCTGAAATTGCCTTTTCTGCTTTGGATATATCCATATCCAAATAGGATGCGATAGAACTTGCAGTAATACATCCTCGCATGATAACCATGCCATAGACTTTTTGTGTGTCTTCACTGATGTCAAGTTGAGCGGAAAATTCTTCCATTGTAATCAATCCTTGGGTGTGTATTTTCAAATAAATTATAGTAAGTGTTTTGTTTGATAAAAATAAGAAATTTTGTGTTGATGAAAGGATGTATTGAAAGTATATCCGGTTTTTTCCTTTCATGGATTTTTGTTTCAACATTATGGAAATGTCAAATGAAAATCTATCATTTTTGAATCATGGTGGTCTTGCTTCAAAACATCTGAATTTCTATTATTATACTTATTGAAAAAGAAAATTATGCTTTTGGCACAATTTTTTACATGACTTTTATTATTGAAGTTTTTTCTTTTTGTTCAATAATAAACGCAGTAATTCACATTTTGCCTCTATTTTCAAAAATAATCTGAGAAGCCAAAATTCTTTTAGAATTTTAACCAAAGATTTACATCTTTTTAATTTCCTATTTTAACTATAATGGAAATAGCAATTTTTGGTGCTGGATGTTTTTGGGGTGTTGAAGCATCATTTCATCGCTTGCAAGGAGTTATTGATACTCGAGTGGGGTATTGTGGAGGAAAACTCGAAAATCCCTCCTATAAAGAGGTATGTCGTGGGAATACCGGTCATGCGGAAGTTGTCAAAGTGATCTTTGATCCTGAGCTTATATCTTATCACACATTATTAGAGCATTTTTGGGAAATTCACGATCCTACAACCCGAAATCGTCAAGGTCCCGATGTTGGTAGTCAATATCGATCAGTAATATTCTTCCAAAACGAACAGCAACAAAAAATTGCATTGCAATCTCGACTGGAACAGAATCAGTCGGGAAGATATTCTTCTCCTATTGTAACTGAGATTACTTCAACCCAACCATTCTATGATGCAGAAGAATATCATCAGAGATATTTGGAAAAGAATGGAAGAATTTCATGTCATCTATGAGAAGCAAAAAAAAATTGACTTTTTTTAAATTAGTCTCAGTAGAAATTCGGAGGAAGCAATTCTTTGGGATCTGTTTGGATATCCAAGACATGAAATCCTTTTGTATTAATAATTTTGGGCAATAACGTGTCAAGTTCTTCAAGACTGGTTATTTCAGTTCCAGTAGCACCAAATGATTCTGCTATTTGAACGAATGGTGACTTTGGTCTATCAGTATGATAATATCTTTGTTTGTACATCATAGCTTGCCCAAATTTAATAAATCCTAATGTTTGGTTATTGAGAATCACGATAGTACAATCCAGTTTTAATCGTTGAATCGTTTCCAAATCGCTAAGACCTCCATTCATAAATCCTCCATCTCCAGTCAATAATACTACTTTAGGTCGATTTTTGGATGCAAAAGTCTCATCAATTGCGATTTTGGTTCCAATTAAGGCCCCTAAACCAAATCCTGTGGGTCCAACTCCTCGGGGGGTAACAATGCGGCGACCAATCATTTTCACAGGAAAATAAGGGCCGATCCATCGAGAACTGGCGCTTGCATCCGTCACTAAATAATCTTCGGCCCCCATCGCCTTAGAAAGAGCAAAAAGGACTCTTTGGGGTTTTAAAGGGATATTGGTCATCCATGATCGTTCATCTTTTTGGTTAAATTTAACATGCTTTGCTCGAAGTTTAGTTAAGCTTTCAAATCTCGTATCTAATAGTTCCTTAGCATTCTGTCGCTTTGTAAAACCCAATAATTTTATTCGTTCAATTATTAAATCCAATGCAATTTTACTATCACCGATGACACCCATAGCAGGAAAATTTAATCCAATTTCACCCGGTTCTAAATCTATCTGGATAATTTTTACCTTGGGTGGAGGAATTTTAAAGTTGGCGGTATCATCCTCAGTCATTCGATTTCCAACTAAAATTAATAAATCTGTGGATTTTCGTATGAATGTATGATTTGGTTTTTCTCCAAAAAGTCCAATTGTTCCAAAATAGTTGCTGGATTCATTACTTATCATAATACCTTTACCTGAAATTGTTGAAAATACAGGAGCGCAAAGCAATTGGCTAAGTTGTTTAACTTCTTCAAACGCTCCGGAACTAATGGCTTGACTTCCAACAAAGAGTGCAGGTTGCTCCGCTTCACGAATCAAATCGACTGCATCATTAATTTCAGAAATTGATGGAGCAATCCCACATTTTTCTTCACAAGAACGATGATGATATTTTGGAATAAACTCATTAATGCTTAATTCTTTAGATTGTAATATATCTTCGGGGATGATTAATGCTGTTGGCCCTTCTTTTCCATTCATGGCTTTTCGGATAGAATATTTTAAAAATCGGGGAACGTGTTCGGATCGATAAATTTCTTGGGTTGATTTTGTTAAAGGTTTTAACACACCTGCTATATCAATATCGTGAGGAACATTACGAAGTTTATCTTCTGATTTAACTACTCCAATTAAAGCAAGCATTGGACTTCCAAATCCTTTCGCTTCTGCTAATGCTATTGGAAAATTCATTGCACCTGCTGCCCCGGCATCGCACACTCCAATAGAATGTGTCACGCGAGCGTATGCATCTGCAGCAAAAGCAGCAGTTCGTTCATCATTGCACAAAATATGATCGATCCCTTCTGTTTTTAACATCCCATCGTAAAGAGCAAGTGTGTGTCCATCCGGAATCCCAAAAACCTTCGAAACACCGAGTTCTTTCAGATATCGGATAATCCCTTCTCCTGTTGAAATTTCGGATTTTAATAGTTCATCCTCTTTCATAACTTTGATATTGTGTTTCTAACTTAAATAATTGACATTATTGAAATGAACTCAAAAAATATGCCACAATATTTAATTTCAATAGAATTCAATGTAATTCCATTAGAATGAAAAATGTCTAAATTAAGCCAAGAATAAATATAAAGGAGGCATAAATATTACTACATTACTTAACACCTCGGCAAAAAAAGAATTAACAAAACTAATTCTTCTATCACTAACAAAAGCTAAAATTCATAAGATCATTAAAGAATTCAACCAAAAATCGAAAAAAAAACAAGATTTTGATAAAATTACCAACTATTCTGCTTTAACGAAGAAAAATCTTGCAAATCATGTTGTAAAAATGATGAATGAACAGTATTATCCTATAATTATTGAGAATATGTCTCCTATTTTGAGTAAAGAAATTTGTCAAAATGCTGTTAGTTTTCTTGCAAATGAGCATAAACTTGACAAATTAATTCAACTTAAGCGAATGCCGGGAAAAAAAGGAATTTTTGCTAAATTCAATCGAAAAGGTACAATTTTAACTGCTAGTATGACGAAAAAGAAGCAAGAGATCACTTATGAATGTGATTGTTCTATTGGAAAATCTCAGGGTTTTTGTTTTCATGTGGGGGCTTGCTTTATTAGTTTGTTCCGGAGAAATCTTGTAAATCTTAAAGAATTTCCGTTTATAATTTCTAAAACTCATTTCGATGCATGCATGGCTGCATTACAAAAGGTTGAAGCACAAAAGCTATATTCGAGTGAACCCGATATTCTAATTTCCAATAATTACAAGATTTATGATGAATCGGATTTTATTCGAATAGAGTGGGGTGGTGAATTTGCGGGAAAGAAAAAAGTGTCTAATTTTAGCCCATATTCCACATCTCAAGAATGGATTGCATCCAAAGTTGTTGATATTCTTCTCAAACCAATTAAGAAAAAACAAAAAGTAGGCCAACCGTATAAAATTTTAGTAGATCGTATAAATGTGATTAATAAAATTTCCGAAAGTCCCAAATTACTATTAAAAATTATAAAAAAATGTGCAGGTTTACCTGATTTACCTCAAAATGAAGAAGATATTTTCTTGTGGCTAAAATCTGATTTAGGAAATATGGCGAAATTGAAATCAGAACTTAAAAAGGACGTCGATATTCCTCCATTTGAAGCATATAATGGATTTGAACCATATATTTTCGTGTCATACGCTCATGCAGATAAACTAGAAGTTTACCCTATAATTGAACGCCTCCATCGCGAAGGTTTCAAAGTGTGGTTTGATCATGGTATTCCTTCGGGATTAGATTGGGCCGATTATATTGCAACCAGATTGATGAATTGTGCTATTTTTTTATCTTTCATATCTGATAATGCAATTCAGTCTACAAACACTATTGATGAGATTGAATTTGCTCTAAACGAAAATCGTCCCTATTTTGGAATTTATCTGCATGAAACAAATTTAAGTCCAGGAATGAAAATGCGCCTTAGGAGAATTCAAGGTATTCAAAAATATCAACTCGATGAATCCGAATTTTATAATAAATTGCTTGGAAGTCTAAAAAAATTGATATAAAACGTATTAATCGTTTATTTTTTAAATCCTTTCAATAGCTTGAATTTATATTCTTGTTTCCAAGCCCACATAATCTTCCAGTAAGGAACATCAGCAAAAGTACCATGATCTTTGATATATTCCACAAATGGTTTTCCTGAATCATCTTGTTTTGCAAATAACCCTGGTTTAATGCCATCAAATTTAACAATTGGGAAGTTTTTTCGTTCACATAACTCTTTATCGAAGGCAACATTCGCTTCGACCCATTTTCCATTAAGAAAAAGTTCGGGATAGGCATGATAAACAAATAAATTGCTTCCTACTTTTTCAATGTAGGATTGGGGGGTGAGGTGGTTCTTCATATCTACAAAATGAAGACGGGTGGGAATTCCAGCAATACGAGTTAAACTGGCCATAAGCGTTGCTTTTTGGATACAATATCCATAACCACGGGCAAGGGTTGAGGATGCTCGAGTGTTTTTTCTACTATAATAACTTGGTGAAAACTTAACCACATATTTGATTTCATCGCGTACAAAATAGAAGAGTTTCACTGCAATTTGAACGAAATCATGAGGATCAAGACCTTGAAGTAATTCTTGTGCTTTTTGATGTACAAGATCATGGTTGGAATTAATAAAATAAGTTGGTTTTAAGAATTTCTTGTGGATAGAATCTGTTGTAAATGCTTTCGTTACCATCGAAGAACAATATACGGGAAATTTTAAAAAGCTAATCTCGCATTATAATAGAAAAATTGTGAAAAATCCTTTTATTTTGTCAGTAGGATGCCATCTTCTTCTACATTTGAAAAGAATCAAGAAAAAATAGGTTGTTAAAATAAATTATATTTAAAATTTCTTTTTTGTTTGCCTTATCAATATTAATATTATTGGAACTGATGAAAATATAAGGTACTTTAACGGAATACCCGTGATGGATAATCTTTTACTATCATTTTCATTCCCATTTGTAGAATTTGATATAGTATCAGAAATTGTAGTGTTTGTTGAAGATGATGTGGTAGAGTCTTCCATATTTGAACTGACAGTAAAATCGGGATAATTCCACATCAGAAAAGTGCCACATTTTTGTTTATAGTCCTCAATTCCTCCTTCATCGAAAATGGAATAAGCCTTGAAAATAAGAGATGTGGCAGTTGAAATCATAGTAATTTCCAATAAATTTATTTGAATTGATGTTGAATCCAATGATTTGATATGAATTCCTGGTTCTCCATTGTTCCAAATAGGTGTTTGACTTCGGGGGTCATTGAGCGTATATACTATCATCTGTTCCGTTGAACTTAGTATGCATATCATTGAGGCAATTATTTCCGAATTTGCTTCAATGGTGATGTATGTGGTAAAATTCTTGTTTGAGTTTTCAGGGTTATCTAATTGATCTTGGATATTTTCCGAATAGACAATTATTGCTGAATACTGAAATCTGGTTATAGAAGCAATACTGATCCTTGTACCTTCTGCCCGAGAAAGTTGAGTTGATGAAAAAATTCCAACTAAGAAACACAGATACAGTGTCAGAAAATATTTTCGTTTTATCATTTGGCGTGGTTCCTTATAGGTTTGCTAAAAAAAATGAAATAATTGCGATTTCAAAATATTAAGTTCTGTCTCCTGGTGAATCAGAATATTCAATATTACCGTCTGCCCAATTCCATGTAATTGTGTCATACTCGAAAGCCAATTGTTCGGTTGTTTCTCCTCCTTCTACGGAATGGGATTCTTTCTCGATTAGCCTTGCATCGTTTAAAGTAATCCGGTAATATTCATACATCACTCCTGTTGCGCTTTCCCGATAAAAACTTAATTCCACCAGATCTAAATTTTCACGATTTAAGAGCGCTTGCATTAGCAGAGGGGAAGATTTGTCTAGAACTATTACAGTTCTTAAAGGGGAGTGTACATTTCCACCGCTTGGTGGAGCTGTTACTTGATGGTGGTATCCCAATACTTGAATTGATCCTTCATGTCCTGCAGTTGTTACACTTCCATCTATATCTCCTTGTACAGCACTGGAAACCCTTAAATACATTTGAATAGTCCCAGATCCGGGTAAATTTTGAGATTCTGGGAGATTAACATTGGTGGATTGGACAAATGTTGCAGAAAATATCATTGGAAGTAATAAAAAGAAGCAAAGGACTTGCGTCATTTTTGTGAATTTTTTCATATTATGTCACTCAATCTGGATTTTTGTTATAAATAAAAGTTTCGGTGTAGATTGAAATCATTATCACAATGATGGTTATTCAACCAATAATTATCAATTTCAAATTTTGAGCTATAAGATCAAATAAAATCAAGGTGGATATATTTTTTTAAAAGAAATTTTTACACAATGTAATAATGAAAGATTGGCATACACAAGAGTGGAAATCCAAGCGTAAAGCATTGATTAAAGGTGCTAAATGTTCTCAATGTGGAAAAGCTGCAGAATTACAAGTGCATCACAATTATTCTGATTCAAAACTCCGAAACATGATGGAACGGCGGGTTGTTAAAGAATTAATTAAAGAAAAAATGCATAGTGGAGAAATTCCTTTTCTTGGTAAAGAATATCGAATGTTAACGTGTGAAAAGTGTGGTCATTCTCAAATTATTCGAAGCATTAGATTCAAAAATGTTACTTGTAAAAATTGTTCGACCTTTCAAGCCTTGACTGATTTAAACACAACAATTTCTCGTGAATATAACTATAATTTGGGAAGAACAGGTGTTAAGATGTTTATTAGAAATCATCGGGAGGAAATCGAACGATTATTAAACGAAAAAAATGCCCCTGATTCATTTGATTATATGAACCTCAGCCAAGATACAATTGTATTATGTAAAACTTGTCATTATGCCTTGGAAAATGGCCATGATTTATGTCCCTCTTGTAAAAAGAATTATAAGAAGATCAAATATCTCTCTTGTTGGGATTGTTTAACACCAGAAGAGAAAAAAAATATTGATTTCAATCAAAAATGATTCCTATTTTGATCTTAATTTATAAAATGTAAATCTTAAATGGATATAAACCGAAGTCAATTATATCACTTTGATATTTGTGGTGAATAAAATTGGCGATAACTCCTATTACGTATTTAAATGGCGGTAGTGCTTTAATCCTAGTTTTTATAGGCTTAACTTTTTCATTGATTTATTTGAAATTATATTTTGACGAAAAAAAGAAACTCTTACCAATAGTTGGCTTTGTTGCTTTCAGTATGGGATCTTTTTATTTAGGACCAGCAATTTCTTTTCTAAAATTAGTGTTTTTTGGAGAAAATCTGGATCCAGAACTTTATTTTAAATTGTCTTACATCTTGATTCCGATAGCGACAGTGGCGATTCTCTATTTAGGTTTTAATATATTTCGACCTAAATATCAAAAACGGTTTGTTATTTTCTATTCGATTCTATGCATTGATTATTGGGTAGCGATGTTTTTCTTCACTGATATGATGTTTTCTGCAGATGTACCTTTAGCAGGGGAACTTCTTGATATCAATCTTGAACATATAATTAAATATCAAACAGCCTTCTATATTGTAAGTTTAATTTTTGTGATCAGTGGGGGATTTTTTGGTATGCGAAGAAAAATAAAAAAGCAAGACCCTGAATCAAAAGAACTTAAAAAGATAACCCAATTAGCAGTTGGGTGGGCTCTTTTCGGGCTTGGTTCAATAATGGATGCAATTTTACCCACAGAATTATTACAATATGTGATAATTGCCCGAATTTTTATGGGGATTGGTTACATTCTGGTATTTCTTGGGTTTTTACCCAAAATGAAGGAAGTTTATGAAAGAGATGCTCCTGTAGAAATGGAACCTGAAATGACTTCAAAATAAGAAGGGCCAAAACTAATTTGAAAGTTTTTTTTGTTTATTTATTGTTTATTTATTCATATATTCATAAATATTGGCCTAGTGAAAATTTAAAGGGAAAAGTTATGATATATTCTTAATTTACAAATGTAGGTAAAAACATATGAAATATGAAAAAAATCAATATTCTGAAGGCGTTTCTTTTTGTAGTTTAGTGATAGCGGGAGCGTTCCTTTTCTGGGGTTTTAACAATATCCGTGGTGGATCATGGTGGGGTTGGATTTTAATTGCAATTGGTTTAAGCACTTTATTCGGTCAAATCGCTGCGATTAAAAATCGTTCTAAACTAAAAAATATCGTTTTAACTGAGATTACAAAAAACCCGAACATTACTCAAGAAGAAATTGCTCAACATACAAGCATTAGTCGAAAAGATATTAAAGCCATTATTTTGGATCTGAAAGGTTCTGGAGCATTAATGGGCACATTTTCGTCTCAAACCGGTCAGATGCAACTTGCATCACCTCCAGTGCAAAAGCGACCTCCTCAAGATGTTCCTACCCCAGAAGTTCGTAGTGATTTGAAATTTTGTAATGAATGTGGAACTGAAATCAATAAAGATGAACATGCCAAGTTTTGTCCTCATTGTGGTTCTGTTTTATAAAAATTGACTTCTATCTCTCGCTTCTTTTTTTATTTTCAAATTTTTGAAGAATTTCTGCTCGCAATTAATCGAATTCAGATCCTTGATGATATTGATAGAGTAGGTTTTAACACCGTTATTCAACCAATCCGAATTCTTTCCCTTTCTCATGGAGATTTTAATTTTCTCATTTTTATTAAAGGACATATTAAATTAAAATCGAATTATTGATTACAACAAGTGGTTTAAGTCTAGTTTGTTAAAAAAAAAAAACTTCTGAAAATTAGATTTCAGTAGAATGACTTCCATTAATAACCTTAATATCTGTCAAATAATCCATTTTTTTCAACTCCGTTAAGAGTTTTGCTTTTGACGTCAAATCATCTGATATCTCTTCGCTTTTCTTGAATGTGAACAATTTCATTTTCTTCTTAAAAGTAATAATGAAACTCAGCCGGTGAATATCTTCATTGACTGAATCAACGCTTAAAATGGAATAATATTTTAAATTCCGTATAAAGAGTGGACTTAACACTGAGGAATAATCATATTTCGTTGGAATATTTAGTTCTAAGATATCTTGAGCCAACCCTTTTTGGCCGAATTGAGATGAGTACATAAAGAATAGTAATGAACACCCAATGAAGGTAAAGAATAATGCAAGAGCGTAGAATCTGGTGCCGCAAGCCATTCCAACAGCCATTATGAAAAATATAAATCCGACATCTCTGGTTTCTTTTATAGCATTTCGGAATCGGACAATTGAGAGAGCACCTACTAATGTAAACGCCCGGGCAATATCGGTTCCTACGATTAACATTACTATAGAGACCACTACTCCTAAGAGGACTAAGGTTTGGGTAAAACTTTGGGAGTAAGACACACCTTTATGTGTACCACGGTAAGTAATTGAAACAATAAGCGATAATGTTATACTCCAAAAAAGTACAATTACCGCATCGGCAAAAGTAAGCGAGGTTACTTCAGGACTGAAGGTCATAAATGAATCTTCAATAAACTTTCCAACAAATGTTGTGGCTGTATTTATCATATTTTTCACGATTGTATTGAGCGTTTAGCTGGTACTTAAAAAAAATTAAACAGTGCAGTAAGAATTTGCTTCTTTTAACCCAGTGGCAAATTTGGAGATTTTTTCTTGCATACAATCATTTCCCTCCAAAATTTTTACCGCCCATTTGGGGATAATATTATTAAATTTGACCTCCATGACTACAATATCACGGGGAAGAATTGATTTCGATGATCCTTGATGGAACTTTAAGAGATCAAAATTATGTTTTGTCACCAAGAGATTAGTGTCAAATGTTACACGAAATTTTTTTTCCACTTTTCCTGTTAATGCTTGGCGCTTATACGAGATAGCACAAACAGGTTTCAGATTGAATCGCTTTTTCAAGTACCAAATTTCTTCTAAAGTATTACGATCTTGAAATGATGACCTTTGATAGAGATCCTCTGCAATCATATTATTTCCATCAATTATTTGGAACACTTGATGTGCAGGTACACTTATCCGGGCTTTAGATACATTTTCATTAACTTTTCGTTTTATTTCAATGAACATCCTTTTCTCTTCATCATTAATGGAATTTGGATAATATCTTACTCGGAGTTTCTTTCGATATTCAACCCCATTAGTTTTTTCATAATAGGCCTTTCTTTGGGGAGAATCAAAATAAAGACTTCGAACTTCATAATCTAAGCAATTTTGAGTATGACCATCGAGTTTCATGAAAGCTTTCAAATATTTGACTAATTTTTGGCGTTCATTGGCTGAAATTTGATATTTTATTTCAAATCTTTTAAAAAACTTTTGAATCATCTTTTAATTTCCTCCTGTCGTTCGAATGCCTGTTTGACCATCTTTGGGACTTGGATTTCTAAGATCTTGGGGGGATATCCAAAAATCTCCATTATTTTTGAGGCGCATTTTTTTATGGAAAAGATTGATTCCAATGGTTAAACTAGCAAGACCACCAACAAAAATATAAAAGAAACCTGTTTCAATTGTAGTAGTATCTTCAACTTCTAATTCCGAGTTTTCTTCACCGGGTGTAGGAGTGGAGATGGAGTAATCCCAAATGTCACTTCCATCGGGAATTCTTCCCATAGAAAAATCTTGAATTGACTCTACGAACTGAATATAATCAATGAGAGTCGAACCATCGTTGGAGATCAGTCCAATTTCTTCTCCATTCCCACTTAACTTGAAATTGGTATGAAGTTCACCTTGCTCTGGTTCATTATCTGCCCAAACTACTAAGAATGACATTGCTTCGATGATACTACCTTCTGGAAATACCCAAAGAGTTGGATCGAGAATGAAATCTGTAAGGTACATCCCAGATAGATCTATTGACTGATTTCCGGAATTATATAATTCAATCCAATCGGCATAATTTCCATCATCATCCGGATCTTCAATAGTATTTTGATTTTCTGCCATGAATTCATTTATGAAAAGTGTGGTTGGGAGTTTAACTATTAGATCATTCTCTTGGTTAGCATGATTTGGAGTTGGATAATCGCCAAAATCTTGCCATTCCCCATCTCCATCAGGATATCTTCCATAAGATGAGTTTTGAATTTTTGGAGGGTAAGTTATTTCATCGAGAAGTCTAAAATTTCCCTCGGCTGATTCCACATATAGAAAAACTTCACCTCCTTCTTCCAAAAGTTCAAAAGAAAGATGATTGGATCCTTCAGTTAATTCTACATCCGCCCAGATGAGATAAAATTCCCCATCATCCAATGTAAAATTGGGAAAAGCCCATTTATCCGGATTATTAACGTCATCTGTTAGATAAAGATGATCTAAATTAACTTGACCTGGCCCCAAATTGTAGATCTCAATCCAAGGGTCATAATCTCCCTTTTCATCAGCAATAATTCCTCCGTTATCTAAACTTATTTCATTCAATTGGATATCCATCTTTTTTGCATAAGCGTCAAGCGTTTCATTCAAGTAGGTTGAACGAATCTCAATGAAGCTCTCTAATCCAAAAATATTTTTTTGGTTAGAATAGCCATCTGTTAAAGTTAACTCAAATTGTTCATTTGTGTACACTTTGTATGGGTCTGCGTAAATATCCTCTCGAATCAAATCAGCAAGTTCTTGTATTTCACCTTCCATAAACTCTATATTAAAACCATCTCGAATCATTTCGGCTAAAATTCTTAAATAAGTATGATTATAAGATTCAACCTCCATTAGACGTTCAAATAGCGGTCGATCAGTTCCCAATTGGCTGAATTCATTTCCCGGTCCATCCGGTCCAATAGGGGGAGGTCCTTCTGGTGGAGCAGGACCATCAATAGTAGAAGTGGATTCGTCTGTTAATGATTCAGATGCTGCCATCACACCCATTGATGATGATGTAGGTGTCCAAAAAGGATCAATTAGTCGAACATCTTGCCCTTCTTCTAATCCAAAAGTAAATCGTCCAAAAGCCTCATTGGCATCCCAAAGTATGTAGTTGATTAAACCTGTTTCTTCATTTTCATACAAGTAGAAATTATGGGCTGAGCCAATAAAGGAATCCAAACTCGCAAAAATGTTCAAAAGCGCCATACAATATAGAGTATCTTCAACATCGAGTACTTTTTCAATTTCTTCTTCGAAATCTTCTACTGGTGTATTTTCGAGTATCTTAGTTAAACTGATTAACTTTGAAAAATCATTTTCATTTTCATTCGTTTTCAGTTCATAGCTCGAAGCGTATAGAGATTCTGCTTCTCCTAAATAGCTAAGTGTCCCTGCAGTTTCAGCCCGATAAAGATTTCCACCTTCCTTACTTCCATATCGACTTTCAATAAATTCATCATCAATTTGTTCGATGGCTGTATATAATCCAAAGTATTCATCATTCACATATACCCTGGTAAATACACATCTTACCGTGCTTACATAGTTACTTGCAAAATCCCAAAAGATTTTTTCCCGCAACATCGTAGGATCCATATGACCATTATTCAAGTTCAGTTTCTGAAGTCCATAAAACTCTGCATCTGAATCATAATAGTTGAAGTCTATCCGAAATGATTTTTTATAGGATTCTCCCATAAATGATGAATGTCCTTTAAAATTAATCCCAATGGGATCTATTTCGATATCATCATAAACGAATTTAGCCGAAAAGTAGGGATCATCAGGATCATTTGCATGTGCATCCAGAAGTTCATCATACCATCCTTCTTCATCATCAAAGTACAACTTGATTTCATGAACATAGCTATCATCAAAAAATTCTTCCGCTTGATCATAAAGGGTGGTTGCTTGACTCCATTTTTCGTTTTCTGAACTAATTGGTTCCTTTAAATCGGATAAATTACCTGATTGAGAATAAATTACTGTCTCATCGGTAGTTATTCCATCTTCTAACGTAGAACTTGTAAGTGATGGCAAGATATTTAGAATCAAAATAGCCAAAATTACCGAACTCAGAAATACTGATAATTTTTTCCAATTTATGGTTTTTATTAGCATTTTTTTTTTCATTACAATACCTGATTAATTGATTTTCCTCTCCTTGTCTTGAAAATAATAGAAAGGAAAGGTCTAAATACAACAAAATTAATAGGATTAATAAGTGGTTTTAGAACTTTGGTTCTTTTTGATTTACCTTTGTTCTGATAAATTTAAAATACCTACCCGTGATAAGTATCATGCCAGCCTCAAAATACCGCTCCACTAATATGATCATTCAGAAAATATTAGAAGGGATATTGAGGGCTGACATAAATCACGTCTTAATCAAAAAAGGAATTATTAAATCACATTTGATTAAATATTGTGCATTAAAAGCGAGTACTGCAGAAAAATATTTTTCAAAAATGGAAAAGGCCGGTTATATTATTTCCCATGAAGAACCATGGGGGGAAAGAAAAATAACCATCGTAGATATTACGGAAAAAGGAAAAGAACGGTATAAATGGTTTGTAATGTTAAATATGGAACTGGAATAAAAAACAAGAGGACCTTAAATGGCGGATAATCAAAACAAAATACCCGATGATACTATAGAACATTT
The DNA here is from genome assembly GCA_025839675.1 of Candidatus Lokiarchaeum ossiferum. Taxonomy (GTDB): domain Archaea; phylum Asgardarchaeota; class Lokiarchaeia; order Sigyniarchaeales; family Promethearchaeaceae; genus Lokiarchaeum; species Lokiarchaeum ossiferum. The sequence continues at coordinate 486,277 of CP104013.1, read as the reverse complement.
AGTATCTAAAAATTCTATTAATCAAGATCTCTATACTGATATAGAATCCTACGGGTTTAAGTATATCAATCATCAAAAGAATTATTTAATTACTACCGCTGTTTTCCCCATCTTTGCATTATTTGTTCAAGTTTTTAATTTAATTCACACAATCGGACAAATTAATCGTCCTCCTCCCGAGCAAATTCCCTTACCACCATTACATCCGCAAAATATCTACAATATATTGGCCCCGATTATAATTTTCATCATTATTGCCTCCTTCGCCCTTGTAAAATTTGTCTTTTTGTATATATGGATGAAAAAAGTTCATAGGTACGAGATCCAACAAAAATTAATAACAAAATTAAATAAAAATACAGTTGAAAATTCTGATGATTATTCTGATATCCAGAATTCTATTGGACTTACTCAAATTTTTTATGATATTGTAGATCACATGCAACTAATACGTATAGTGTTCATATTGATGAATATTGCCTTTATTTTCTACATTCAATGGACTTTAACCTTCCTTCTGTCCTTTTTTGGGATTATTCCTAGATTAAATCAAAATCCGAGTAATTACTTCCATTATATTAACATTATCGCAGAATTTGGGTTGCTCTTCTACATGGTATTTGAATGGAAACATTTTCTTAAATGGAATCGTAAATTAAAGAAAATTAATGAATTGGAAAAAAAAATCTATGCAGAATTAGAAATGTAGAAATTATTAAGATAAACTTATTTATTATCTCCAAACTCCTTCATCAATCGAGTTTAGTAAACCTTTTTCTTTAGTTACTTCAGAAACAAAGACAACACCTTCATTTTCAGCAAAGCGATATAATTTTACTGTATCTGCGTTCTTCCGCTTGGTCACTATTTTTTCAATTAAAGCTCTTTTTACTTGCGTCACATCACCAGTCACATTACAGCGGGGAAATCTACGGCACCGGAAATATTCGCTTTTTAACGATTTGAATAGATCCATGTACTTGTCACATTTTTCGCACACCACTTTAATTTCTTCAATTGATTTAACTTTAGGATGTTCGGAATCAATAGATGAGATCTTATCTTGGTTCTTATTAAGCTTCTTGGGAAAATCTTTTATTTTCTCCTTAGAAGGTGCGTTAGCAGTCTTAATTCGGCGATCAATCTGTTTTATTGAGTCAAGTTGTTCGGTTTGCCGATCTGAAGTGCTTTGAACTGGAGTATTAGTTGATATTGTTAAGTTAGAAATCGAAAATGTTTGAATTTTTTGGATTAAATTATTTAAATCTTTAATAATTGTATCTCGTTCAATCGGGTTCAGATGGGATTCGATATATTTGATCCGATCCTTGATTAAACGGCATATATATTCCTGTTCTCGTTCAGTTAATCCCATGGCCATTTTATTTTCCCCAAAGATTTCAACGTGATTATAATTTGGTTTTCAGTAGGTTTTGTATTGTGTTTGCACCTAAAGATTTTTCGACCTCGACTAAGCTTTATGTTTTCGCCATACCATAAGCCCTATTATTCCTAGTACTAAAATTATGGCAAACTGCAAAAATAATTGGCTACTGTTGATATATAATTGATTATATGTAAGAACAACTCCAGCAAAGATACAAGTCGCAAATATGAATAAGAAATATAGTCGATCTAACATCCGAATTTTTTCCAATCGCTTCATTTTTTTTATTCTCCTGAAATTTTATTGTTCTCCTAATTCGGATGCTAAATCATACACATCTTCGATTGTTGTGTCTATAAGATCTCGATTTTGGACAATATGGCGTATCCTCTCTAAATCATCTAATTCTTCATTATCAATTCCAATTTTTAACATTTTAAACATCCGTGATAAACTAGAGAGATTTGTCTTCACTTTAGCTTGTAATTCATCATTTATTGGAATATATTTTTGCCGAATTTTCCACTTCTTTGAAGTATAGGAATAGGTAATAATTATTACCAGAAATAGTTGTCCGACAAATATGATTTCAAGAAATTTTGGGTAAGCATACTCTTTCAATTCATAGATTTGTACAGGTGGTTGTGCTGAACTGATATTTTGGTTCACTTTTAGTGGAAAAGAAAATGTTTCTGCCAGCGCTGTAGGAGAATCGATCATTACTGTTACCCAGATTTCTTCCGCTTCAATTTGTTTAGAACTAATTTCTGTAAAAAATCCGGTAGAATTTGTTTGGATCATAGGGACAAAAGGAGAGCTATATCCAAAAATTTCAAAATCTATTGAATTTCCGTTCAAATCAATACCATTTGCAATCATTAACAGATCTTCTTCTAGATATTTGGTCATGTTTTGCGCGACTTGATTAAATTCTAAATATGTAGATTGATTACGATCCACCACATTCTGTGTTAAGCCTCCTTCCCAATGAAATCGATTTTGAGTCGTTTGTTCGAAAATAGTATTGATATACACGAGATTATCATTACTTTGAATATTTCTTTCTTGAAATAGTTCTCCATCTCCCAAAACAAACAAAATTCCTAATCCACAGTGAATTTCCAGAGAATAATCGTTATGTTGAACTATTGTAAAATTTGAATTATTCTGCGAATCAATTTGGAATGTAAGGGGGTCAACTAAATTTATAGGATCTAAACCTTGAGAAAGAGAGTTCATTGGATAAATTGATGTATTTAACCATTGCTCTGATGGTATAGTGACTGTTCCATTAACTTGGTTTCCAACAGTAATATCAAAAATGGATAAAAGTGAATTTGTCGCATTAATATCTGTTTTTGAATTATTTTCCGTAAACAAATATATTCTTCCTCCTAATTCTAAATATTTCTGAATTGCATTGGTTTCTTCTGATGTAAATGTTATTTCAGGGTCCATCATTATGATTCCATCAAAGAATTTAATCAAATCATAAGAATAAAAATCCGTAGTCATCGGTCCCATTGACGAAAAGAAATTGTCTCCTCTGAAAATTTGTTGTAGAGCAAAAGAATCCTCAATATTCATTCCTCCTTCTCCCCCTTCTAGTGCGGAAAGATCAAATCCTCCTCCAACCATGTCTGAAAGATCCAATCCGGATATTAATTGGGTCATAGACATTCCTTTTGGTGCAAAGTTAGATAAATCTTCATGAAATTGATAATAATTTCCGTAGATAGTTTCAACTCGATCAGCTAATAACTTATTAAAATCCAATCCTCCTTTTATTGTGGCTCCTTCTAGCTGAATATTAAATTCACCCAAGATTGAGTCGTCTAACGCAAAATTTGGCATGATTTGGGAATGAATTCCGTCAAATATAAATCTCCCATGGTTTTCTTCTAATTGAAATTGTATCGGTAAAATTGAATCAAATCCCACATCCTTATTTACAATGTGAAGGTTTATTGCAATAACATCAGGTTGATATGCCATAGGTACCATGATTTGTAAATCGACTTTTGAATATGTTGAAACTGCATCTTTTTCAAGAATTTCCAAGGTCAAAAAGCTTCCAAATTGCCCTTCAATAACTGTTGTGAAATTTTGGAATTTTATCGGAGAAATGATCGTAAGGTTGGTCATAGCTATATCGAGGGGATGAAGAATCACAAATGGTGCCACTGGAAAAATATTGGGGGTGATCAGAATTAAATCCTTCAAATTTGGAATTAACGGTGAATTATCGTAAACTACCGCAAAGCGTCCTTGAAAATTATTAATCGGACTATCATCGAGAATGGATCCCAAATCTGCATATCCTCCAATACGCCAACTAACTTCATAAATTCCCACAAATATTGGCACCCATTTTGCACTAAACCTTTGAATTTCGTGGGGAGCAATTTGGGGGATGGAGAAAACTTTGCTAAAAATTTCTTGTTCAAATTCTGTGGAAGAAAAATTGGAAGTGAAGGAAATTTCAGTTGAATTTAGTAAAGTATTACCTAAGTTAAGTACCACTAATTCTGAAATGTATTTTTCATCAATTGAAATCATCCGTTGGGATCGTGTACGGATTATTGCAAGATCTTCGATAATGAGTTCTGAAACATTGTTTTGTATGAAACGGAGGCTCTCATATGCTGCGAATTTAGAATTTTCGAGCGAAGATCCTTTAGACACCACATAATTCGCGGAAAATATTTGTGATTCCCCTGGTACCAAAGAATCATCTATTAACCAGGCTGCTTTAAAACCCATATCTGTTTGATTGAGATTCACTTTACTTGAAATGCTATTTGAATATTCTGGAATTGTGGTGGTAAACAAGCTATTAAATATATCAGTCGTCTCACCAATTTCATACCCCGATAAGGAATGAGTTGTCGAATTAAATAATATCGATGTCCATTCATAGGTTGCATTTTCTCCTTGAGTGTATTGATCATGGGTTAAGAACATTTCATTTGTTGCATTATATTCCCAGATATCGTCAATACCTGCATCTAAAATATCTGTTGGCATTGCATTCATGTCGTTATAATCGGTTATCCCTTGTTCATTCAAATATAAATCCGATTTGAAGGATGAGTGAAGAGTCAAATTGTCAAAATTTCGGTTTCCATAGTTAATAAAACCAAAATTAAACTTAAATACAGGCACTCTCCCTGTATAATTGAATCCAAATTGTTCAGTCCAATAATCTGTGGAATTTATTTGTGAAAAATCAAAATCTTCCCACGCAGTAATATTTTCGGGAAGTTCTGGGCTATCTGGATCAATTGGCAATCCTGGATTATAATCTGGAATTGTGGTATCATATATATAACTCCATGATTCTATTGATACTGTGATAAATATTTCATCTTGATAGGATAATACACTACTATATCTAGAATAGAAGGATGGATCTGTGGTCTTAAACATAACATCCATCTCACGTTCAACATCCAATTCCAGAAAGGAAACATAAGTGGTATTGAAACTAAAACCAAAAATATTCAAGGGTAAGTGGATATCTGGAACACTTCCATTTCCTAATCCTTGAAGTTGTGTCAAATTCATGCATACTAACGCTGTCATTAAAGCTTGGTTACCGGTGATGGCAAACAGATTAATATCTTGGGAGCTATTATACAAATTTAAATTTTCTTTGACTTCTAGCATATCTATATTGGTTATCATACCTGGATATGGATTTACTGTCAAAACTCGATCGGGGAATTCATCGGTTTCATAGTACCTTTGAATAAATTGTATGGCTGCTACAAGGTTGAGTAATCCAAACCCTTCTTCATTAGGATTTGCATAGGAAGAAAGTGGTGTTGCAGTTTTCATAAGTGCAATTTTGATCATTTCCGGAGTTATTGATGGAAAAGCACCGATCAGAATTGCAATCGCCCCAACAACTATTGCAGCAGAACTTTTACTTGAATTAAAGAATGTTAAAGACTGATTATTTGCATCATAAGCTAATGAAGTTGATGGTCCAGCAATATTAAATGCAGGTGCTGATAAATCGATCGCTGTTCGCATGTCTGAAGTGGGTCCACGACTACTGAAATTTGCGATGATCTCTTGATATTGATCATAAGCTCCAACACGAATGGCAGTTTTCGCTTGAGCAGGGGAGAAAACTGAAGTATACGCAGGACCATCATCACCTGCCGCAGTTACCACAACCACTCCTTCTTGATTGAGTCTATCCACTGCTTGACAGATAGGATCATCAGCATAACCTGGAAATGACCAAGGTATAAACGCGATGTCTGCATCTCTTTCTAATGCCCAATTTAAACCCGATAAGATGAAAGAATAATATGTAAAACCCAAGGAGTCCAATACTTTTACGTTAAGTAACTGACAGCCTGGAGCGATACCAGTATAATTAATATTAGTTGTCGAATTCAAATCCAGAGGATCATCGTGAACTGAAATGTTTTCCCCCATTCCTCCAATAAGTCCCGCAAAATTTGTCCCAGTTCCACGAAAATCCGTATAAGCGAGGGGTTCGTAGGGGATCATACTTACTGCTCCTAAGATATTGAAGCTAATATTTTGATTCAACATGTTGAATCCGAGGAAATTTTCCTGAAAATCTGTCATATAATCTGATATATTCTCGTTGATTCCTTCTGTTCCTTCAAAATAATCCATATCCTCTAGCAAATAATCAATACCTGCATCTATCATGGCTACCACAGCATTTTTACCCTGTAGTTGTGAATCATTTAAACCTGTGAGTGCTGAAAGTTCATTTTTTCGGAGAAATTCGCTTACATTATAACCAAAAATAGAATCGGTTTTCTGTTCTTCAAGATCAGTAGAAGAACTAATTGGGGGTTTTTGAGAAAACGTCTCAATTTTTTGGGCAGTATTAAGGTAAATTCCTTTTATTCCAGCCATTTTCTCAAGAATTGAAATTGAATTTACCCTCGATTGAATCACAATTTGATTAAATACAGAAAAATCTTGGATAATGCTTATTCCGTCTATGGAGTACAACATTTCTAAAACAAAACTAAATGAATCTTCATATGTTGAAATAACTAAAGATAATTCTGTTATTTCTTGACTTGCTGCGGTTTGTATTCGTGGATCAATAAAAAGCGTTGGAGATGATAATTTTTCAATAAATTGAGATTCTTCTGTAAGATCTATCAGATCCCAGTTGTAAACATAAGAGTTGCTATTTGCAACTAAAATTAGGATGAACATCCCCATGGATAGAAATTTGTGCGTTTTAAATTTCATCGGGATTTTCCTCATCTATTTGTTTTTGTGAATTTTTATGTTCCAACTCTGAATTAATATGCTTTTGTTTATTTTTTTCATTGGTTTCGATCATATTTTTTCCAGATCCCAACTTACGACTGAAATAAGTGAAATAATCCATCATATCTACTTCAATTTCTGCAGTGAGTGAGTACACCGCTATTCCAGCTTCCCTCAAATGTCTTTCTACAATTATTTTCATTTCTTCCGTATGAATATTTGAAAGAACTCGAAGACGGACACCACGTTGAATTACTGCTTCAACATGTGGGATTTTTTCCAATATTTCATTCGCACGCAGATCTATATCCATCAAAGTAATTTCGAGAGCCATTCCTCCCCCAGGTAATTTTTTCTTTAAACCTTCTGGTGAATCATAATCAAAAAACCCGATTCCTTTGAGATATATTGCGCTTTTATCTGAATACTCAATTTCATCTAAATAATGAGAGATAACGATTAAAGTAATTCCATAAAGCTTGTTTATTCGATCAAGAAAACGCCATAGGGAGAATCTAGTCATTGGATCTAATCCTGAAGTCGGTTCATCAAGAATTAAAATAGTAGGATCATGCACTAATGCAACTGCTATAGAGACTCGCCTTTTTTGTCCTCCAGATAATTCTTCAACAGGTTTTTCCATATATCTCGACATATTTAAATCTTTCAGAATATTTTTAGCTTTTTGGGTGATTTCTTGTTCTTCTAAATTATATTGTGTCCCAAAATGCACCATATTTTCAAATGCATTGAATTCATGGTAAATCATCGTTAAATCTTGGGGAACAAATCCAATATGAGGTGCAATTCTTTTTGTTTCTTGCGCATTGATTCCCATGATGGAGATTTCACCTTTATATGGAACTTGTGCGAGCATTGATTTTACCGTCGTGCTCTTTCCTGCTCCACTTTCTCCAATGATTCCGATTATTGACCCGTGGCGAATGTCAAAGGAAGCTTTATCAATTATGACTCGTTTTCCAAATTTCACTGTCAAGTTTCTGACCGAGATGATGTTTTGTTTTATTAATCGTGATTTTTCCAATACCACAACCACTAATTCTGGTTCAAAATAGTGATATTCATAATCGCGAGTTCGCATTTTTCTTAGATAAATCGATAGTTCTGCTTTTTTGAAAGGCAATTCGGAATCATCACCGGTTCTCAAAAAATCTGAATGAAGGTGGAAGTCCTTAAGATGAATTTTTTTTTTATATTTTTTTCTGGAGACTACCATACCATCAATGATAGAATACTGCGGAATCCCAACTTCCATTATTTTACCGATTGCCACCATGCGAATATGCCAATCTACCAAGTATCGATCTTGATATTCAAATGCTCTAAAGAGATATCTTTTTGAGAATGCACGCATTTTCTTTTTTGGTTTCTGAAAGGTATTTTCGACAACATAATTGATTATCAAAAGTTTTTCTTTTCTTCCCTGTATTTTTAATCCTTTCACAGATTTCCCATGAATCTCAAGGATGTAGGGAATCGAACTTGATGAATCTGATGTCTCAAAATTGGATGAAAGTATTATAAGTGATTTTCTTTCTAAGGAGTGGCGTTGAGGGATAATTCTTCCTTTTAATTGAAATCCCATTCCTGTTTTTCCATATGTCCCAATTATTGAAATATTTAACATATTTTGGATTCGTTTATCGACCCATTCCCATAATTCTTCAAATTGAGATGCTGTGAAATAGCCATGTTCCCCTAATCCTCCAAAATCTTGATTATTGTTGCCTGTAAGATCTGCATCTGTCGCATATAGATTCATTTTAAATAACACTCCGTGATTTTTTATAGAATAGATAAGAAAGACCAACTAACATAATGATTTCGATTAATAAAATTACAAGATAAGGGATACCTATTGAATTTGTTAGAGAAAATAGAGGAATTCCTTTTAAAACCCCAACACGATACAGTTCTTGCACACAATATAGAGGAAAAACGGATAGAAAATTATCATTGGATATAAACAGCATTAACATCTCTTGCATAATGATTACGATAAGTGCATATTGGAAACCTTGCAAACTGGTTTTAGAAATTGCGGAAATTAAAAGACCGAAGGATATTGCCATAATGACTGTAATTATCATTAGCATTAAATAAACAAACCAACCCGCATCTGCTTTTAATCCCAAACCTATGGATACAAAAGTAACAACAAATGAGAGGCTTGAGTTAACAATGATTCCTCCCATATATTTGGAAAGTAAGATCTCTCCTTTATTTGTGGGGGTTAAAACCATTCGATCTTTAGGTAAATCTCCGATCAAAGATTGAGATTGGATGAGAATGGGAAGAGCCATAACTAATAGTGGATAGAAAAATGCTGAAATTGATCGTAAACCTCCTGCAGTTTCTGGAACATTGACATAGTCCGTATTGATGCTTATTGCGCCTGTAAAATTGAAGTCTTTCTTTAAAAGGGACACCGCATTATCAACAACGTTGAAAACATCTTGCATTACAAATTGATCATAGGAATCTACAAATATATCAAACATTGCAACAAAATGAGTCGATAAATTATATTCAAAACCTGTATTTATGACAATATAGCCATTTAAAGTCCCTTCTCCCAGCATTTCTTCATATTCATTTTGAGTATAGCCTCTGATTAAAACACATTGGTCATTTTCTTCAAGAATTTCAAAATTTTGGGCAAATTGTGCTGATAAATCTGCTCCATAATACCCGTCTGAGTTATCACGGTCAATAATTCCAATTTTTGGGACTGAGAAAGTAAATCCCATACTTCCCATGGCATTTTCTCCAGAACCAACATTAGCATTAACATTTTGATCTCCGTTCATGAAGTGAGTTAACAGTATTACAGATGTTGGGAGAACTAAGAGCAGTATAATTGCAACTTTATCTCTTAGTAAGACAGAAATTTCCTTCTTTATCAATGAATGTATTCGTGATACTCGATTTTTTAAGTGAATAAGGTGTTTTGAAGCATTCAAGGTTTTATTTTTTTGAGGTTTTGCTTTATTTTTTGCTACGTGACTTGGTTTTGGGTTTAAAGTTTGATCACCTGTTTGATCTGCTTGTGCCTCAGGTAAATTGTTTAGTTCCATTTCTTAAATCTCCAATTTCTTTCGTTTGTATAATAACACAGATAGTAAAAGAATAACACTGTTATGCAAGAAAATTTGTCCCATTTGAAGCCATAATTTAGTAAAGGGGACTCCTCGAAAAGCAACGAGGGTAAAAGTTTCACGAATTATTTCCGCCGGAATCAATTTTACTAAAGGATCTACTCTGATAAATATTAGAAATACAAATTGAAAAATAAACGAAAATAAAGATAATTGAGCAGCTTGCAATTTTGATGTGGATAAACAGCTGAATAATATGCCATAAGATACTCCGAATATCGGCACAGCTGCAACAATTACAAATGTACTTAAGAATGAATAAAATTCAATCTGAAAAATAACATTAAGTAAAATTAAGGAAGCAAATGCAAGTATTACTCCCATGATAGCGTACGCTGTAAACTTCGAAAATACAATTTCAATTTTTCGAGCAGGAGTAAGGAGGATGCGTTTAAGGGGTTCATCTCCTACAATGCTTTGACTTGCAACTAAATTGGCACAAACAAATAAAAGTAGAGGAATAATGATTGGAAGGATTATTTTTATGAAAGTAAACTCTTCATCTGGTCGAAATGTAGGTTCATATACAATTTCGCTATTAAAAACTTGAAATTCCGATTGATAAACGATATGTCCATTCCTAAAATATGTCGGGACCAAAGCCCCTGTTTCAGAATCATAGTCAATCGTGAGATTTATATTAGCACTTCTATTATTTAACAAGTGCGATGTGAAATTCATTGGAATTATCACAAAGGCATCCAAACTGTCAGTTAAAATCATGCTCGTACAGTTTTCATATGAAACTAACTCTGGCTCATGCCAATTATCTTTAACATCCATTGAAAAATAGGTAGAATTGCGAAAACTGTTAATATAAGCCAATGAATATTCCGTCTGATCTAAATCCAAAATGAAAACACGAGGTGTTCCTGCTACATTTGTTACAGTAAATGCCCCCCCACCTACCAATCCTAAAATTATCAATGGTAGTCCAAATAATATTGATAAAGATAGTTTATCATGAATAAACCAATCGATTTCTTTATGGATTTGAGCTGAAGTACGAGCAAATGAATTTCTGACACTTCGTAATTGGAATTCAAATCCCATCTTAATTTTCTCCATTTAGTTTAGGTTGTTTTATTTTTGCATCATGCTTCATCTTTGTAGAAATTGCGGGATATTTGTATTTTGACATTATTCGAAAATAATCCAGAAAAGTAGAGTCCATTTTGTTGTATTTCTTAATTTTGAATCCCTTTTGAATTAAAATTTGGACAATTTCTACAAAATCTGTATTTGAATTAACAAATAATTTGAATTTGTTTCTTCCAATATGTAAGAAATAGATTAGTTTCTTAATTGAACTTAATATTTCTTCTTGTTCAATAGAGAGCTCTTCGAATGTGATTTCATATCCGAATCCTTTGTTCGGTAAAGATTCTACACAATTACGTGGTTTACGTGAGTCTACTAAGACCCCTTCAGAGAAGACTATAACCTGATCGCAATAATCGACGCATTCCAAATCGTGGGACACGATCATAATGGTGGTTCCATATTTCTTGTTGATCTTATGTAAAAAATTCAAAACTTCAATCCGCAAGTGGGGATCTAATCCGGTGGTAGGTTCATCTAAAAATAAGATTTCGGGATTACTAATCAACCCTATCATTATAGATACTCTTTTTCGTTCCCCACCTGAGAGAAGTTTGATCTTTTTTTTGAGAAATTCTTTTTGGGATAACCCCAAAATCTCCATAATTTCTTGGCATCGTTGTTTGATAATTTCGTCCTTGATACCATAATTTCTTCCAAAGAATAAGGCATTTTGAATTGCATTAAAATCATAGTAGAGGGAGACATATTCAAGTTGTGGAACATATCCGATCATTCCTTGGACATCTTCGCGGTTCTTAACCGAAATTCCTGATGTGTATGCCTTGCCGTTTTGCGGAATAATTTGAGCCGTCATACAGCGAATACCAGTTGATTTTCCAGCTCCTGAATTTCCAATAACTGCGACCATATTTCCCTTTTTAATCTGCAGATTGATATCATAAAGAATAGTCTTCTTTCCATAGCCTACATATATATGTTCAAAATTTATTGCTAGGTTTGTCTCCACGTTTATTATGTCTGACAACAAGTTCCCTCCTTTTATATGGATATGTAGAACTACATATAATTTTTAAATGACAATAGGTAGATTTAAATTTTGTGGATATATTTTCCGAAATTTCTTAGCTAAACACTAACTATAATTTTACGCTCTAAGAAAGTGTGAAATATTATTATCACCACAATGATAAACATCCCTAAATAACTATTGTATGATTCAAAAGAAACAAAAGTAAAGAAAAAGTAAAGAAAAAATGGATTAATGTGATCCTAATTTTCGTTTACAGCAATTCGGTGTTTTTTTCGATAAATCTCCAGGCCTAATAGGAATGAAAAGCCCACCAAAGCAATAATTGATCCAACCAAGAATGAAGTTTGATAGGCAAACACTTCTGCGTTTCCTGAGTTAATCATTTTGTCAATAATTGGCGCAGTTACTAATGTACTTGGAATCCCCCAAGAAAGGAAGAAAGCAGCATTATACACGCTAAACATTTTCGCTCGATGTTCTTCTGGAATTAATTGAGCGGCATACGCATAAGAACTGGCGCCTATAATTACTTCTGAGGCGCCCAAGAAGAAACTACCGATGAAGACAAAGACAAGACTATTTGTAAACGCAGTTAGAAGTAAAGCACCGATGCCAATGATTATTCCGATCAAAAATGTATTCCCATGTCCTAATTTATTACTTAAGAAACCTATGGTAATTCCTACAATGATTACCGCAACAGATCGAATGTTTACTACATAGCTTAATAATTGACTTGAAAGGGCAAATCCATCTTTCAAAACCAAAAATTGAGAATAAATAACCTCAGTGCTATTCCTTCCGAAGTTAGATACATATAGGGCGATAATAAACAAAATAAAAAAACCTAAAAATGGGATTTTTGGTTTATTAGATGGAGTGTTTTTTTTTGATTTTATTAATTCTCGTTCAAATTTTTGAGTTACAGGAAGATTACCAATCCCCCCTTCTGGAACAAGCAACATAGGGATTGTTGATAATCCCATGATAATTACTGTAATAATAAATAAACTTCCTTCTCTAAATCCCCATCCAGGATATTTACTTCCAAATCCATCATATAAAAGCCCTCCTAGTAATGCACCAACTATTCTTCCGGCTCCACCTAGACTTGTTAATTGGCCCATGATTTTGGATCTATCTTTAGAAGGATAAAGATCAGATATCAATGCACTCCAACTGATATTTGACATTGACCAAAATATTTCTGTGACAGATAACCCAATAATGATTACAAATCCTGCGATTAGAAAATCAGAGATCTGAGCATGTATTAAATAGGTTGCTAAAATTAGAATTGCTGCAATAATTTCACCCACGATAATTAAGGTTCTGCGCTTTTGTAGTTTGTCAGATAATCTTCCCCAGATAAAAACCTGTAAAAAACCACTACAGAGCATAGGAATTGTTGCAAATAGTGTAGTGATTGTGACGCTTAACTGCAAATAACTGCGCATATAAATAGATAAATATGTATAGAAAAGACCACGACGAAACATGGCTAAAATTTGGAATGAAGAGAGCCCTAAAAAGATCCTCCATTTTTTCGCTTTGTTATTGGCGACAGGAGATCCTTCTGGATTTTTCCATTTACTTTCGTAATCTGTACTTAAAGTCATACTTTTTCACCAACCAATATTAACTCTGTTGTTCTAGTTTGGTAATGCAAAAGAAGTTATTAATGATGCATTAGATGAATATTCCTAAAAGGAATAGTGTAATTTGTAGTACTCTCATTAATGTAGATTTAAAAAAAAACAGTTTTAGGGAGTGAAAACTCTATATCTACTTACATTATTTTTCTAAGTAGGAAGGAATATGAATGCGAAAAACTGTCCCTTCTTCAGTATTGGAATCATAGCTAAGATTACCCCTTAAAATTTGTTCTACAAAAAGTTTTGAGCTATACAATCCAATTCCTCTTCCTTTCCCTTTTGTAGAGACTCCATATTCGAATAAATTATTTTTAATCGATTGGGAAATTAAAGTTGGGGATTGAACCCAAAATATTACATCATTATCTTGGTTGAAACATCTTATTTGAATAATATCCTTCATCTTACACTCTTCATAGGCATTTTTAAGCAAATTTAATATCGTTCGACGTAGTAGAACTTTGTCAGTTGATAATTCAATGTTACTTGAAGACTTGTCCCGCTTAAGAATAACTTTTTTTCTTGCAAATGAAAATTTAACTAAGTTTTCACACTCCAGAAGAAATGGTAAGGAGAAAAATGTCTCATATCCTCGAGAATATTGATTAACTAAAACATTACTTAAATCTTTTTGAATCTGTATTTCTTCAATCAATCGATTACTAATGTTATTTATTACATTGAAATTTTCTTCTTGCTCCGCTGTAAGACCATTAGTAGAAAAAATTTCGATATTCCCTTGAAGCATTGTAAGAAGATTATTCAAATCGTGATAAAATGCTTTTTCTAACTGTTCTTTGTGTTTTAAGGAAGATAAATCTTCAATATAAAATAAGTAAAAATCCAAATTCTTCATATTATGGGGATAGACTATTACTTTGAAATAGTTTGTAATTATTTTTCCATCTGCATTGTGTGATAAACGACATTCATGCTCGGCTATTAGTTTTGTTTCTTGAGCTCTCTTTAGTGCTTGAGCCGCTCCACAATATTGACAGTTTAAACTAGTTCCACATCCTCCTGGATTTTCCCAAGCATGTACACATTTAAAGATTTCTCCTGGTCTATCCCCTAATATTTCTTGATAATCTTTTAGACTAAGAAAATCGAGCAAGCTTGGATTACTAAATATTAATTGCCGTTCTGAATTCAAAACCATTAGTAGGTGAGGTAAGTTGTTGAATATTTCTTCTAGCATTGGTATATTTATAACTTTTTTATTAATTTCTAATATTTCTTCAATAGATTTTCGTTCTGCTTTTAGAAATTGAGTTTTCAGTTTGACAAATTCCTCCTTTTAAGTATTATAGAAATTTTCTTTTTTAATCTTAATAATGTTGTATATCTTTTTTGGAAATGACTTTTTTGGAAATGACTTTATTGTCATAACTATATGAGGATTTTGAAAACCTTCAGATACCATTTGTAATAGAAATACTGGTTTAATCCCAAATACCTCAAAAATAGTGTAATATTTCTGGTAGAATTTCCCCCGCTTTTCCTTTGAGAAAAATGTCCGTAATTTTTCTTGTAAAATTTGATTCTTCTATGTTAATTTCGATAATAGTCGCATTGTTCGTTTTTTTTGCCAAATAAGGTAATTGACAAGCAGGCATAACTTCTCCCAATGTTCCTATAACAAGAATCAAATCTGCTTTCACTATAGCTTCAATCGAAGATATTTTTGCTTGTTCTGGAATTGCTTCACTGAAGAAAACAAAATTGGGTTTTAATAATCCATGACAATCAGGACAACTGGCAGGCAATTTCTTTAGCAAAATGGGATCATATTTGAAATTATGATAACAGTCCATGCAGGTTAAAGTTTTCAATGTTCCATGAAATTCATGTACACGTTTACTACCTGCTTTTTGATGCAAATTATCGATATTTTGGGTAATAATTTCTTTGATTATTCCATTTGTTTCCAATTCTGCTAATCCATAATGAGCAGGATTCGGTTTTGCGGTTTCCCAATAATCATAAAATATCTCTTTGATAGTTGGCCATGATTCTTCGGGAAAATCTCTAAAATGATATAGATCTAATATGGTTGGAGAATACTTCGACCAGAGTCCAGTTGGACCTCGAAAAGGAGGGATGCCACTTTCAACAGAAATACCTGCACCCGTAAATGCTATTGCATAATTTGCCCTTTTTAATGCTTTTGCCGCTCTTTTTATAAGATTATCTAAGTTATTTGGCATGAATGCAATTCCCTACATACATAAACACGATTTCCTATAAATTACTTATGAATGGTCATTCCCAAAGAAAATTGGGAAAAATTCATCTTTTTAGTACATTATCTAAGAAAAAAAGTAATTTCTTGAAAATCCTTAAAGAATTTAGGTTAATTTATCCAACGATATATTATGGCTACTCAACCAATGGACAATCCTTCTCGTCCAGAAAATGAATTGTTTTCACCTCGAATGAAACCAAATACGCCCGGAAAAGTAAATTATGGGCGGACCTTTTTGATCGGGTTAGCATTTCTCTCGTCTCAGACCGCTTGGGCTTACTACAATTTTATGATGCCAATAGTCTTACGGGAGTTTTTACAAGATGCTCAGTTTTATTGGTTGGGGACAGATACTTTTGTAGGCTTAATAATGATCTTGGATAATGTTGTTGCAATCCTAATGTTGCCCTATTTTGGGGTACTTTCTGATCATACAAAATCGAAACACGGGAGAAGGATGCCTTATATTATGATCGGTTGTACTTTTGGCGCAATTGCATTCTCAATTATTCCTCAAGTTAAAGTACTTGGATTGTTATTCGCCGTTATTACATTTTTTAATTTATCTATGGCTTTTTATCGTAGTTGCTCGATTTCTTTAATGCCTGATCTTACAGATCCGAAAGTCCGAAGCACCGGCAATGCTATAATTCAAATTATGGGGGGTTTGTCCTTTATTTTGGGGATGCTGGGACCAATTATTATGGAACTTTTCTATGACACATCTATTCCAGAAGGGAGAACTGCGGCTCGTACTGGTGGTTTTTATTATATTTCTATTATTATGTTAATCGCTTTGGTTATTCTTTATACAACTATAAAAGAAACTCCAACGGGCACAAAATTTTTACAAGTTTCAAATAATAATATGTCTGTTGATCCTACAACTTTGGAATTCCTTGGGGAAATTGAAGATAAAAAAGTAACTCAACATAAAAAAATGGATTATTTGAAGTTATTATTTAAGAGTAAAGATAAAAGTATTATTTTCCTTTTAATGGCTATCTTCGCCAGTGCTTTTGGATTTAATGCTATTGAAACATATTATAGCAGTTATGCAACAGTTTTTCTTGGATGGAGTGACGCCATGGCAAGTACCGCTTTAATCATGGCTCCGGTTTCCTTATTTGTATTTGCTGTACCTGCTGGAAAAATCTCAGATAGATTGGGGAGAAAACGATCATTCATGATTGGTTTAGTTGGACTCTCCGTATGTGTTGAAATATTGCACTATACCCAAAGTTTTGAAGAATCAGCTTTCATTGTGTCTATGATAGTCATTTTTTGTTTAGGGTTATTTTATGCTCTGATTTCTGTGAACGCCATTGTTATGGTTTGGCAAATGGCTCCTGATGGTCAAATTGGAACCTATTCCGGAGCGTATTATTTGTTTACCCAAACCGCTGCCATTTTAAGTCCTGTTGTTATGGGTCTTGAATTTGATTTATACATCGCTCTTTATCCTGAAAATATTGCAATATTTGGTGAAGGATACCAATATCGAATGCTTTTCTTTTTCGTCTTAATTTGGCAAATTTTTGCCATTATTTTAATGTTTGGGGTTAAAAAAGAAAGTGAAAGTAAAAAATTGGACAAAGAAAAAATTCAAGAAATGCAAGAAAAATATGCAGATTAATGACAACGTTGGAACTAGTGTAACGTTTTTTTTATAAATTCTCTTTTTCTAATACCTTTTCAAGCAATTCATGTATTATCGAAACCTTAATCCTTTTATTTAACGATATGTTAAAAAATACATGGCACAAATCGATTTTCAACAAATTATCACTGATCTTGGAGGCATTGGAATGGTACTTATAATGCTCTTGATCGTAGTTGTGGTAATGACCTTAGCATTAAAAATTGGAATTAATGCAGTAAAAGGTGAGCAAACTGGATTAGGTGAAGTTTTTATAACCGGTATTTTAATGATTACATTATTTATTCTAATTACATTTGCCACGGGATTTTTCCAACCAAGTTTGAGCTTTTTAGGTTCAATAATTTCTTTGATTATTGGTCTATTTATCTTAAAATCACGTCACAATACTACCTTCTTGGGTGCTTTTGGGGCACTTATTATATTTATAGTAGTGTTAGCAATTATTTCGTTTTTATTCAGCTATTTTATTTCTGGAGCACTCTTAACCTTCTGGAATATTTTCTATCCTGGGCCTTAGGTCCAAAATTTTTTAAAATCTATCTTAAAATTATTTTTGAATTCATTGAATTTAAAAACTCGTAGTTTCTTCCGATAGTTGTTCATATACTTCGTTTAAATCTTCCAAAAGTTCATTAAATGTGATATATCTATCTCGTGGTTGATATTGGGTGCAACGTTTAACAATATTTGCGATTAATTTGGGACAATCTTCAACTTCTTCACGAGGATTGAGTATATAATCAGTTGTTAAAATATCATTTTTACGATATTTTCCCCCCGAAAAAGCAAAGTACATGATGCTTCCAAAATTGTAGATATCAGTTTGTGGAACAGGAGGTTTTCCTTCCATAACCTCGGGAGATGAAAAACCAGGAGTATAAATTTGAGTACCAATGCCTTCCATCTCTTCGATATAGGGTGGATTATCGTATAATGTGGCGGGATCGAAATTTCGACCAGCACCCCAATCAATAATCACAGGATAGACTAGCCCATTATCTTTATTGGTGCTCATAATAAAATTGGTGGTGGAAAAATCACGATGGATTAATCCATGATTGGAACAAAACTGTAAGTGCTCACATAACGGAATAAAGACAAAATTCAATAGAAATGTTATCTGTTCTATTCCTGATGGTGCATTTTTTATCCATTTTTCATACCAAATTCCAAATTCAGGCCCTTCTATAAAATTTGTTACCAGAATAAATTTAAAATGATCAAAATTTCGTTTATCGGCCATGCTGTCGAGTAATTTCATAGTCAAGGGAGAGAAAAAAGAACCAATATCGATAAACGCACATTCCCGTCTCCAATAATTCTCTGCCTGAATGTGATCATCAAAATCGATATTTCGTAATACTTTAATAATTACTTTTTTCGAATCTTTTACTCGAATACCCGTGTAAACATCGGAAAATCCTCCTGCAATTAAAAATTTATCCACTAAATATTGATCTTTTAATTTGAGAAAACTCCCTTCTTTAAGTAAATCCGATGTCATTTATCAGAAAACCAATTTTAATATTTCAATTAACTAATTCCTCAGTTGAAAGACTTCTTTTATTTATCTTTGTAGAAATATTCTAAGGTTTTATGAGAAAGGATGTAAAAAAGAAGGTTATAGATAGAAAAAAATCATATAATCTATTCTAACTAGTAAATTATTTAGAATTCAATTTGAAAAGAATACTACCACTCGAAATATAAAATACTTCTTTCTTTTTCAAGACAATTGTATGGTAATATTCGGCTAAACCGAGAAATCCACGAATCACACTTTCATCTTCTTCAAAGGTAAAAATGACCGTGGATCCATATCTGGCATCTGTAATATCTGCACGATTATAAACACGTTCGTCCACTAAGGGGATTTTCAATTCTTGAACTATTTCATATACTCTTTTAATAAAAAGCTCTTTTTTTGCCATAAATTATCACTGTTTAATATTCTGAGTATTTTGGATAAAAATCTTATGCTTGCTTGATTTTTTTTATCTTACCAAAATAGCATTCTCGTATTAATAATAATATTCTCTGTGCTTAAAAGATTTTTTTCTCATTAGGAATATTTAATGAAACTGAAATTTGAAGGAGAAGTTAGTAAAAAGATTATGAAAGGATGAAAAACAAGACTTATAAGAGAAGAGAAAAGATATCGATAAAAATAAAAAAATATATTAGACCAAGATGTCAAATTCAAGTTATGTCAAAATCAAGTTATGTGGAACGCGCCTTGGGAAAATTTTTCGTCGACCAAATTTTTGGTGGATTTAGAACGCTTTTGACCAAACGCTTATTGCCCTTTAGTATGATTTTGTTTCTCACTTTAGGTATCAATATCGGTGCTGTTATACTATATTCATTTGAAGTTAACTGGATGAGCCTTTCTCTAGTTACAACACTATATCATTTGGGGTTATTTATTGCTATTGTATTCGTGGTTTTTGGGATTATTGCTGCAATCTGGAAGCAATATCTATTCCAAGTAATCGTCGTGTTTGTTGGAATCATTGTTGCTTTTATTTTAATCTTTGTAATAGGTATTCCAGAAGTATGGGTGGGCTTTGATGCAATAGAAGTGGTCTTTTTACTAATTTGGGTGTTTATTTCGTCCATCTCCATGTTTTTCATCATCTTTTATTTTTTCACTGGAATCGAAGGAAAATTACTCACTGCAGGAAAATCAGATGACCACTTATTTATGGGTGGAATTTTACGATTAGTTTCCATCGGCTCTATTGGATTATGTATAGCCCTTATTTTACTAAACATGTCTTTAAATGCAATAATAATTGGAGCCATTGGAATTGGAGTTAATATTTTATATTTAGTTTTTGGTTTTACAGCAAAAAAAAATGCATCTACAAGCAACTTCATCGCTATTCTCGGGTTATTTAATATATACATAACCTATCAACTTTCTGCCGCAATCACCCCTTCACAAGGAATTGAAAATGCTTTTACTGAACTATTTCTCTTGATTTTTACTGCTTTCTATTATATTCAAAGTAAGACGAATACTGTGGCAAGTATTGATGATTCTCGTTTAGAAAAAGTTGATTCCGGTCGAAAAGTCTTTTTCCAGAAAAAATTATTATTTTCGGCTCGCATCGAAAAAATGTTGGGTGAATTATCATTGATTATAATTGCTATAGGATTTGCTTTAGGTTATTCATTGATTTTATTAAATGTAACTGTAGATGCTTCTTTACCCTTTGGAACTTTCTTTGAAGTGGATCTTGGGCTTCCTGTGGTCAGTCATCGATTGTTTGCTTTAGCCTCGCTAGTTATTTTATTGATCATGATGATCTTTTACGTAACTTCAGAGAATTTTAGAGAATTGGCCACAAATCACTATTCATTTACTCAAGGAGTTAAAATCGTAGGAGATAAAATCAAAGTAATAGGAAAGAAAATCAAGAATCCCTTCTCAAGAAAAAAAAAAAAAGATGAAACAGAATAATATATTTAATTGATCGTACCAATTTTGGGCCAATGTTCCTTTTTTTTATCTCTTCCCTTTCTATCCAATATAAGTTATTTTACGTCATTCCACTATATTTTCTAACTTAAATAATGTATTTTGACTTATCGTTTAAAAAGTGAGATTAAATAATCTTTTTAGACTGTAAAACAAGGTTCAACAAGAAACTACCTTATTAAGAATCCACACATTTTTTAATAAGTTTTTTTATTATTTATATGCAATAAATGTTAAAACACAAGATCAACCTGAGTGATAATAAAGCCTATTATGATCCAGCAAAAAATGATCACATTGAAAAGGCCATTAAAAAAAGAGTTGACAAAATAATTTCTTCATATTGTTCTGAACATTGCAGAATACGATCTATTTCATTTCATTATTCACTTTACTATCCAATTATTGTTGATGTTGTGATTTCTTCCAATCATATCACTGACAATCTTCCCTATCAACTGAAAAGAAAAATAGGTCTGCCGAACTTTCCAAATATTAACATTGAGCTGCAAATTTCTTTCTTAAATATGTGAATGGCTCAAAATCATCTGCATATCTTTTAGATTTCAATGTTTTAATTATGGAATCTTATTTTGGGCAAAATCAAGTTTAAAAAAAAATAGCATCACATAGATACACATCAAAAGTACATATATTTATATACAATACACACTATATATAGATCAGAGAATAATTATTTAACATAAAAAATATGTTAACATTCAATCGAAGTGAAAAACTATGATCAAAACCAATTCTACTCATAATAAAATATGGAATACTGTTGATTTTCATTCCACTTACTACTAACAATTTTTTTAAAAACCCACAAGAAGGAACCATTATGCACAAAAAAAATCAGTCTACCATTTGGAAATCTATATATTCACATCAATATTTCTAATAATGTATATCCTACGACCTCACGATTGAAAATTGAAACAGATTCAAAAATAAATCTTATTTAATCACACACAAACACCTACAACATTACGCTGCATATCAATCAACCATTTTTTTCTTTTTTTTCCTTTTTTCAAGTAATTTTTTCACATTTCCATATTATCTACATGATATCATCTTTGTTATTTTCAGATTCATACCATTGTTTTTGAGTGTAGGGGAAATTCAGACTATGGAAAAGTATCAAACTAAATCAAATAACTTGCTCGATTATACTCAGACTATTAAAAAAGCACCTCAAAAAAGTGATGAAGTTTATTTTATGAATACAATGTTCCAAGAACCCGAGTGTAAGGGCAATTCAACGGAAGATACATCACATTCTCTTTTAAAAAATAAAAATACCCCTCAACAAAAAATTCAGAGATCTTCTCCAATAGTAAAACCCACTATTCCATCCAAACGGAATAAAGCATTAGAAAATATGCTCCGAAGAATTCAAATGAGGGAAATTACTAGTAAGCAACAATCCTCAAATTTGGGATGTAATCAAAGTACCATGGGATCCGATTTTCATAATCGCACAAATTTGTACAGTCAAGCACATAGAGAAATTTCCCAAGATTCAAAAAATTATCAAAATTCAACTCCAAGTGAGTATCCTTCGTTCCCTGATTCTCAGCAAAATACAAGGAAAAATGTTTCTGAAATCAACCAAAGGAGAAACTTAGGATCAAATTCTAACTTGAATCTGTCTCAAAATGCTTCTTTTCGTTCTCAAGATAATTTTTCCAATCAAAATGAACATACTCATCAGTCTGTTAACTCTTTAATTAAGCGTAGGACAATTCAAAACATTTCTCGAAATTCTATGCAAAATGCAAATTCGTTAAATTTTAAGAACTTTTCTTCTGAAAGACGTCTTCAACCCCCACCTCCAATTATGCCTCCCAAGATTAATCAAATGAATTATTCTGGCGAAAAATTTGCTTCCGCTTCGAATTTTCAAGGCCATAATCAAATTAACCCAAAACATATTGCACATAAGAATCCGAAATCCTTTGACATAACTGCAAAGTTAAACTCTACTTTAAATTCTAACCGAAGATTTGAATATCAGCAGAATGATTCCAATATACATAATATACAAGCGAAATCTCACAAGAGATCATCTGAAGACGCCCACAACTCAATTTCAAGTCAAAATTTGCAACAAACTAGACCTTTACAAAGCTTAGTTTTTCCTAAATCATCCAGTTCATCTAATTTCAAAAAACAAACAAATAGAAATGAGTCAAAAAAGTTACAAAATTCCTATAATTTTACTGAAAAGCATTCTAGTATTAGGCAAGCACCACGAATAGATGATGAATATAAAACAACAACAGCACCTTCACGTTTTAGTGCATCTTTCCGAAATAGCCAACAAAAAACGTTCCAAAATAATGATTCAAATCATTTAGCTGAAGATCACAACGATTCAAATGGACGAATTAGATTTAATCAAAATGTTTTGAATTATCCTGCCAATTCGAATGTCATTTCAAATGTTAATTCAAATGTTAATTCAAATGTCAATTCAAATGTCAATTCAAATTATTCAAAATACCCCTCACAAAGCCAAATTGATGATCCATCTAACCAATCTACAAGTCAATTTACATTAAATAGACCTCTGTATCAATCACCTATCTCTAATGATGAAATATCATCACCTGATCCTTCATCTTATGTGCAACGAAAATTCACTCAGGAAATGAATTCGATCCAATCTGATGATGTGTATAAAACAAATAGAAACCAGTTGAATTCTGCCTTATTTCATCAAAATCCAAGTAATTCACCTTTTGATAATAGTATTGCACAATCAACTCTTGTTCCAGAAAATTCACTTCAAAATATGGATCCACAAGAACGTAAAACAATGATCATTGAAAAACTACAATTCTTTGAACAAAGTGAAGTTCTAAAACACCAAATATTGAAAATTTTACATAGTTCTACTGAAGGAATTGCTGATTGCCAAATGTTGAGAAAGATTAAGAAGTCAGGTAGATATTTAGGCTCTGTTGCTTTAGGAATGATTCTGTATAATATGATCGAAAGTTTTGGGGAAGACATGGTTCAAAAGCAATACTCCCATGGCAGCTATGTCTATTCGCTTTCCGAAGAATTTCGTGATTTATATCAAATTGCTCTAATTAATTCAGAAGATGAATAAAACCAATTTATTGATATTTAAATTGTTTGTTTTTAATTTCACCTATTATTGCCGTTATTTTACAATTCTTTTTCTCTTTTCAATTCTAACACATAGGAAGATTGTAGATAATCCAATTAAACAAATCCATAAGACATCATATCCTGGGAAATACCCATCTCCATCAAAAAGTTCCTCGATAACTTCTTCCAACACTTCTTCCGCTACTTCCTCTACTATCTCTTCAACAAACCCTGTTTTATCCCAAAAAATTTCTACTATATACGATGAATTTTTACCATAGCCATCAAATGCCCTCAAAACATAAGTGTATTCATTTTCTGTTATGTTACACGTTCTTATTGCTATTTGGTCTCCAGAATTCCAAGATATATTCTGATGGTTCGGGATCGGATTAGAATCACAGAAAATTGAATAAAAAGAATTATTTGTATGATTATCTTTAATAGTCCAGTTCAAACTGATTGGGGCGCCGTTGTATTCTTCATCCAGAAAAATAAAGACTCCTCTGTTCCCAGTAATCGTAGGTGCTTCATTGGGTGTGATTGTTAAAATAATGGTATCGTTAGCCTCTGCACCCCATCCGTCATTTACTTGAAGTGTCAAGTTGTATATACCAGGAGAAATATCTGCAGCAGAAAAATGTATTTGCGCTGATTCAAACCAAGAAAGATTAGTATGGTTGTCCATTAAACCAAAATTTAATAAAATGGAATAATTGGCAGAATAGGAACAATTCGGATCGGACACAGACCATTGAAATGTTTTCTCTGGATCAAACTCAAAAAAAGTTTGATTTCCAGGTGAGATTATATGGGGGATACTTTCATTTACAAGTTGTAAATGTAATGCAGATTTTGGAATGTGCTCAATATCGTTACTATATATT
Organism: Candidatus Lokiarchaeum ossiferum; assembly: GCA_025839675.1. Taxonomy (GTDB): domain Archaea; phylum Asgardarchaeota; class Lokiarchaeia; order Sigyniarchaeales; family Promethearchaeaceae; genus Lokiarchaeum; species Lokiarchaeum ossiferum. Next base: position 461,279 of record CP104013.1, on the reverse strand, counting down.
TTAGATTCCAATATAATAATGTTTACCTTCAGAAATGAAAAGATTATAATTCCTATTAAAATTGTAAAATATTTTGAATATTGATTTGTATGTTTAGTTACATAAATGTAATTTTTTTTTAACATATTGATAATGTCTTATAGCAAGTATTTAAGCATTTCCAAATTCTTTCTGGATTAATCTCATTCAAGACATCGTTCTTTTTTCTCTTTTAGTTAGAAAACAATAAAAAAATAACTCCATTTGAATATTCATTTGATAATGAAGTAAAAAGAATTAATTGATTCCTACAATTTTAATTTTAAAATTTAAGGCTTTTCCAGCTAGGGGATGGTTCAAATCTAATTTTACTTCTTCTTCATTAACATCAACTATTTTAGCTGGGATTGGGTGAGTGTGATCTCCATGTTGTTGTTGTAATTCAACAATCATTCCTACTTGAGGATTCATTTCAGGGGGAAATTGGGTTCGTGGGATCGCTTGTACTCCTTCTGCATGATATTCCCCGTATGCATCTTTTGGTTCAAGGTGAATTTGAAATTCTTCATTGATTTCTTTACCTAGCATAGCCATTTCAAATCCAGGAACTACCTGATGTTGGCCGACTCCAAATTCAAGCGGCTCGCCACCATGCATCTTTGTAGAATCAAAAATTTCCCCATCATCAAACGAACCTTCATATTCGACTTTTATCTTATCTCCATCTTTTACTGGCATTTTTCTATATCACATTTCTTCTTACAATTAGTAAATATCTGAAGATTAGGAGTATATTAAAAGAATATGAAGCATTTCGTGAGGATGTTTTTTCTCTGACTATAATTCAAAAAAAAAGTAGGTCAATGATTTTCCTTTGGAAAACCATGATTTGATATTTATGCTTGTTGTTCTTCGACCTCTGCTATGGCTCGTTTTTCAATATGTTTTCGTTTTCCTAGATGGATTTTTTGTTTCTTTGCATCTTCACGTTCACGTTTGTCTTGTTTCCTTTGTTCAAGAATTTGGCTATATCGATTACTATCACCTTCAAATACTTTGTCTCTTTCTTCTACTTCAATATCGGCTAATACTTGAATGTCCTTATCTAGATTTTTAGAAATTTCTGCTTTTACTTTCTTTCGGTTTGTCATGATTTTTTTTCACCTTAAAACAAGCATTTATTTGTTACATTTTTTTTTTTGTAGATATTGTTGGAAAATATTGAAAAAACAGTCATTCAACATACTTAACGCAATTCGATCTTTAAAATATATGCCAACAATTATTTGAAATACCAAAAAAGTTTTTTACTTAAATGCTTTTGAAACAAGAAGAATTTTTGAGAAAATATTTTTAAAAAAAAGGGGGTGCTTTAATAAGCTGGAGAACCGCATTTTGGACATCGACGATCATTTGGTTTTAATCGAGTGGAACATACTCTGCAAATCCTAATCGTTCCATTTCCAGACCTATTTTTTCTTCTTCGTTCAGCAAGACTCTTTCGGGCACTAATTGCTTTTTCCGCTTTACTCGCCTTGGGTATTGCGGCTTCAGTTTCTTTGGGTTTAGTTTCTGTTGATTCAATTTCTGTTGGTTTAGATCCACTTCGTCGTTTAGGTACTGGGCGTGGGCCAAACAAACCGGGACGCATTTCGACTTTACTATCACTGCTATCTTCTGAAGGTTTTTGTTCTTCCGATGCTACTGATTCGCTAACACTGGTATCCTCTGGCTCTACAATGGGTTCTTCGATTATTTCTTCTGGTTCTGCTTCAGGAGTCCACTTTTCTTCATCAGATTCTTCCTCAATCGTTGGTAATTCTTCTTGATCTGGCATAGTTTCCCCATTTATCTCATATACAAGAGATTCTTCTAACTTCAATATGGCTCCACAGGTTATACATCGAAAGATGTGTTTTAATCCCATATTAAATTTCCAAGAATAAAGGGCTGCGCAGCATTCATGGTAAAATGTCCCACATTGACTACATTTATAAATATCATCTTTTTCATTACAGTAATCGCATGTTTTTTTGGAACACAGGCTACATTTTTCTTTCCCTATTTGACCTTGCACGAGAGCTTTTGCTAAATTTTCATAATAGGTTTTCTTATCTTGATCAATTTCTTGGCCTCCTTCGACTCTTAAATCTGGGAGTGTTTTGTTTTTTGCCAAACCTACAAAAGTTAATTTAAATTCTTTGGAATCCGAAGCGTAAAACAACCCACCTGAAGTTAGTGTGGATACTATTCTCAGTTTTACATCATCTGGGTACATTTCAGATTTTCCAACTCTGATTATATCAATAAAGGTTGGAAATGTCCTTACCGTCTCGACCAAAGCCATTAAAGCTTCAGCATATTCGGATCCTTTTTTGCTCGGCAAATCGCTTATACAAATGACTCGAAAACTTCCCGAAGAAATGGCCGCTTTGGAAGCTAAAAATGAGAGACAATAGAAGAGGCCATTTTCAAAGTTTGATTCCGATTGTTCACGGGTTTTCCAATCATTGTTGATTATTTTTGTTAAATCTTTAATATTAGAGACTTCTTCCGATAAAAAAGGCTCATTTCCTTCTTTAAAATAGAAAGCGCTAAACGATGTATCCGGATTTTTTTTTAATTTCTCTTCTAAAAACGATTGAATCGACTTCACCATATCTTTTTTTCCTAAGATTTTGGTGGCTAAATCTAGGTAAAACACTATTGATTCTTGGTTTGTTGCTGTCATACTTCTGCCTTCGTTTTATTCATATAATTTTTTGTTGTTGTTGAATAAATTTTGATTTATATTGCGGACTATATTGTTAGTTTTTTTTTAGTTCTTTAATACTTTTCTTCCTTAAGGATTTTTGAAAGGAATCACATTTTTTTTTGGGAAATTTTGAATGGTATTTGAATTTGGTTTTTCACAATCCTAAGGTTGCTAACCAGATGGTAATGAAGTACATTTATTTGGCTCGAAGATAATTATTATATAATTGAGAATTAATTAAGTGATTTATCATGAGTAAAGAAGAAGAATTATACGTGCAAACACGAGATAAAGGTGATAGGGTGTATAAGATTATCGTCATTGGAGATCCTTCCATTGGAAAAACCAGTCTCATTCGCAAATTCGTAAAACATCAATTTGAGAAAGATTATATTCCTACTGTTGGAGTAAGTATTAGCAAACAACCAATCACCATTAATGTTGGGGGAAAAGATGTAAAAATTGATTTAATGTTGTGGGATCTTGCGGGACAACCTCAATTCTTTCTGTTACACAAAGTATACTTCAATGGAGCAAATGGTGTACTGTTAGGTTTTGATTTGACTCGTACACATACTTATAGCAATCTCAAAAGTTGGCATGCAGAGTTAATTAAAGATGGATTAATAGATCTACCTATGGTTTTGGTAGGGAATAAATCCGATTTGACTGAAGATCGAAAGATTAGCTTGGCTCATGTAGACCATTTAAAAGAACAACTTACAATTCCTGATTATGTTGAAACCAGTGCACTTACGGGTCAAAACGTTGATCTCTTGTTTGAAACAATCGGTCGCAGGATCATTGAGCGAAATCCTTAAGGGTCCATATTTTTCTTAAATTATTTTTTTGAAAGTTAATCTTATTTTGTTATACATCTGAATGCCCCAATAACCTATTCCGATTTCAACTGAGATATTACCCAAATCTTTAATTTATTCTATGTCAATCTATTATGTAAAGTTGATATTTATAATATCTTCAATATATATTATATTGATATGAAATGGAAAGAGGGTAGGATTTTTTAGATGGAAAATTTTTATAGTGTAATTATAGACATGGGCCAATTTTCAACCAAAATTGGTTTTGGGGGAGAAAATGAGCCACGTTATTCTTTTTTTACCATAACAGGATCCCCTAAGTATAAAACTATTGGATTCGACCAAAAGAAACAACTTTTCATTGGTAACGAAATCATCGATTCCTTGGGACTCTACAAAGTAAGTTCTCCTATTGGTAAAGGGGGGGAAATAGAAGACTGGGATCAATTTCTTTCCATCTTAGATTATATATTTTATTTATTACATGTTGATCCTACTTTATGTAAAGTAATGTTCACTACAAACCCTTTTATGTCTATTGAGTCCAAAAGGAAACTCTTTGAAATATTTCTTGAGAAGATAAATGTAGCGGGATATTATCCTGTTCGTGGGGCCTTGCTTACTATGTATTCTGGTGGATTTGATACTGGGCTTGTGGTTGATATGGGTTCTTCAAATATTCGAATTACTCCAATCTACAAATCATATGTTTTACAACACGCAGTTAAATTTCTTCCCTTGGGGGGAAATGTGTTGGACTCCTTTATGTCAAAAAAAGTTCATGAACTTGGGATCCCGGTTGATAGTTCTGTGCAAAAAAATTTAATTCGAGTTCTAAAAGAACGTGCTTGTTTCTGTTCTTTAGATTTTGACAATGATTTAAAGAATCATGCTAATTTTCAAAAAGATTTTGTTCTTCCCGATTCTTCTACGATTACTATTGGGAGTGAACGTTTTATTGTACCTGAATTGTTGTTTGATCCTTCCTTACATAATATTGAATGTGAGAGTCTTCCTCAAGCCATAGTGAATGTTGCTCAGTCTTGTGATGTGGATATTCGTAGAGAACTGTTACAAAATATTTTTATCACAGGAGGTTCATCTAAGTTTCCTCTCTTTGAAGTAAAATTGAAACAAGAGATTGAGACAGAATTAAATAAGATGGGAAAAGTTGCTCAAATGATTAGGGTGATTGCTCCAAAGGGGAGAACACTTTCAAATTGGGTTGGTGGATCTATTTTGTCTGTAATTCCCGAATTTCAGCAAAGTTGGATGACACGCAAGCGATATTATGATGAAGGTGTATCAGACGAAATGTTAAATTCTTGAAGTTAAAATGTTTTTTTTTGTTTCCGTTCTAACTTAATTCTGATCGTTATAATGATGCTCATTCTTCTTGAAAATAAGCGAGAATAAAGGAATAAATTGAAGATCAAGTCGGTTTAAAATAAGGTTGGATAGTTTAGTTCTAAATCTTCAAGGGTGCGAGATAGAAAATCTAAGCATATAGGGGTTTCTATTAATTTGGACAAGTGATTTAGTAATCCTATAGCAATATTTTTATCTTGGAGAGTATATTTATTTTTTTGACCGAAAAGACATTCAAATTCATCTCGAACAAATTCTATATCTTCACGGATATTGGTTTCAATTTCTTCACGGTAGTTAATGGCAATTTTCATTTTTGATTCCACTGTAAATGCTTGATTTAGTCATGGTTCCGAGCCTATATATAATTTGTGCCGAGAATATTGCTTATTTCGCTAGATTTTTTTTAGAATTTGTCCAATTTTTTTTGAGCTACTTCTATTTTTTTTTTTTTGATCCTAAAAGCATTTGGTCATATTTTCTTTTTTTCATAATTTAGGAGTTTTGAAATAAGAAATAAGCGCCATTTCATTCAGAAAACTGAGATAATCATATTAGAAACTTTCCAATTTTAGGGATGGAATAATGAAAAGATTCCGATACGTATTATTAACAAACTAACAATTAGGAGAAAACCATAAATTAAAAAAAATCCTCAAAAAATATCAAAAAATTAATCTCGCTTCTTTAACCTAACTGATTCGTAGCGTATTTTGAGCGCATTTTTTACTCCTTTTTGCCGGACCCCTGACTATCTGAAAGTTTAATATGTTAACTATCCTATCAGTCCATAGGGTTCCACAATCTTGACTATCCTAAGTTGATTGTCGGAACGACAATTGACTATCCTTCTATCAAAGGTTTCCATGGAATATTGACTATGAACGGTCATGTCAATTCGTTGGTTTGTGGTCCGTAGGAGTCAAAAAGTCGTGGGATTACATGCTATAACTCAGTTGGCAAAAAAAAGTGTACTTATTTTAAACTAGATCCAATAAAATCTATTTTTCCACTTATAGTTGATAGATCTAGATTAAATCCAACTAAGATATCCACATTTGTTGAATATAATTGGCCATCTGATTCATTAAATCCAGTAGCGGCTTGATAGTTAATTTCTCCCGTTGAAGTGGAAGAATTAACAATTGCTCTGACTACAGATGCATTTCCTAAATAATTTACATCTATATCCCCGCTAATTAGTTCAACTTGAATTGACATATTTGCTAAAGGTGAAATATGCTGCTCTAGATCTAAATAAATGTCACCAGATGTGCCTTGCATATTCCAGATCAAAGATTTTTCACAAGTTATCTCACTTTGGATTAAATTCATTTGACCTGTAGTCATTTGAAAATCAATTATTCCCCGAAAATGCGACTGTGAAATATCGCTGGAAATGGTTCCTGAAGTAACAGTTAAAGATAAGGAAGAATTGAAAATTGTTTTTTCTGCTGTAAAATCAATATTTCCATACAAAGAGTTAATATTTATTGCAGATCTAACGTAACTGTTTGGTGTGATGATAACTTGAGCATCCCCTGAAGTCAATTGCACCTCCATTCTGTTAATGACGCAATCTTCACCCGTCTCAATAATAAGATCTCCGGAATAAAGTTCAATATCCAAATAATATTCTAAATCGGTTCTTAAAGTTATATTGATGGAAGTTCTATCTGAAAAATCATTATTATCATCTTTAAACTTAACTTCAAAATTGATTTCCTCGTTAAGGGTTGAAAAATTAATATCTAAGATCTGATTCACATCTTCAACTTCTTTGAACCTGCCCAATAGATCATAGTTTGCTTGAATTTTAATACTATTATTCATGATTGTTGAATTATATTGGAATTTCACATCTGCGGATGTGATATCCATTCTCACTGGAATCATTGTTTGGGCACTAAGAATTGGATCTTGATCTTGATATGTAACTGTGTCTTGAAGGGTAGTTTTTGGACCAATAAATGAAAAACCATAAGATAATCCACTGATCACCATAATTCCTACGATTATAGCAATGCCAATTTTACCTGCAGTTTTGGTTTGATTTGGAGACCTCGCCTTCTTATTCATTTGGACACTTGAATAAGCAGGGGTAGGTTTTCGATGAGGGGGGGTTTTTTGAGTTCTTTTTTGGGTTTTGGGTTTTATATCTGAAGGATGTCGTAAATCGATCTTTGTGCCACATTCTGCACAAAAAACGGCTTCATCGACGAGTTCTTCCCCACAATTTGGACAATAGATCATTTTTTTTTCACACCTTTAGGGAATAAAAATTGGTAGTCATGACAGAAAAAGGTTGGTACCCTATTAGAATCATCAGTAGCCCATTTCTTTTTTTTTGATGTTAATTCTATTCATGAAATTTTTTGAACCTTGAATTGATTATTAGTTTTTTGGTGAGAAAGAGTATAGAAAATTTCTAAAACCGTGAATATATATTCATGACATTTTTAAATCATCACAATTAAAAATGTCAGAATGTCCAAGTTTAAAATCATGTGCCTTTTTCAAGGAATTTGAAAGAGATGAAAAACGTCGTTTAGCTCTTAAAGGTTTTGTTCGGAAATTTTGTAAAGGTCCAGAACAAGAAAAATGCGTAAGGAAAAAAATTAAAGCAAAATTAGGGATGGCATTAGTCCCTGTAAATATGATGCCAAATGGAAGCAAATTATCTGGAACATCTCTAGATACTTGGGATAAAAAAGTGCTTACTTATCTTCAACAAAACAATTAGAAAAAAACAACATAGAAAAGATTTCTTTTTGAAAAGTATGATAAAAAATTACTTCTTTTTTTAATTCGACTTTTTTTTTTAATTTTTTGATGTTTCAGTAATAAAAAGCATTTCATTAGTCAAATAAAGTTCAGAATTTATCTCGCTTTCGAAAAGAGTCGTTGCTGTTCCAATCACCCATTAATATTGTATTAAAAAAGGGAACCTACATCAATAATCAATGCTACCTTCCCATCTCCGAGGATAGCTCCTCCTGAAACCCCATTGATTGCTTTTAACAAACCTCCTAAGCTTTTAATAACAATTTCTTGTTGACCAATCAAAGAATCTACCATTAATCCGACTTCCATCCCATTACGTTCAATGACGATTATTGTTTTCATTTTAACATTTTTGAGTGTTTGATCTTCATTGGATTTATCTTCATATGAAACTAACTTTCGTAATCTTACAATTGAGACAATTTTTCCCATAATTGTAATTACTTCCTTATTTTTAATCGTACGAATCTCGCTCTCATGAATTACGATTGTACGAACCACATTATTAATAGGAATTGCATAAATTTCCATATCTCTCCCGGAACCCAAACTTACAAGAAGTGATTTAATGATGGCAACAGTAAGAGGTAGTTTTAATAAAAACCTGGTCCCTTTCTCTAATTTTGAATCAACATCAATTATTCCGCCTATTGATTCAATTTTTTGTTTCACAACACCTAATCCAACTCCTCTACCTGAGATTTCCGATATTTTATCTGCTGTACTGATCCCTCCTCCTAGTAACAACCGTTTAAGGTCGTAATCTGTCATTTGATCAGCTTCTTCTGATGTAATCAAATTTCTTTTTAATGCTTTTTGTTTAATTTTATCAAAATCTATCCCTTTACCATCATCTGCAATCTCAATAATTACAAAATTTCGTTCTCGGTAAGCGCGTAATTTTAATGAAGCAATTCGATTCTTCCCCTTGGTTATTCTTATATCTGGTTTTTCAATTCCATGATCTACACTGTTTCGAAGTAGATGGACAATAGGATCTCCGATTTCATCTATAATTGTTCTATCTAATTCTATTTCTCTTCCTTCCATTGAAAAGTCAATTAATTTTCCTAAGGATTTTGTTAAGTCTCGTACCATCCTTGGAAAGCGATCAAAAATATGAGATACAGGAATCATTCGCATTTGAAGTACTTCATCTTGTAAATCAAAGGTTATACGATTAATCAAGTTTAAAGTTTCATTCAATTCGTTGACATGTCTTTGTTGAGCAATCTTATCTAGACGAATCTTGGTGATTAATAATTCTCCAGTTAAATTCATTAGATTATCTAAATGCTTGATCGAGACCTTAACATTTTGGACAGCCATAATATTATTTTTTTTACCTTTAGATTCTTGAGAATTCGCATCTAAATTTTCAGATAATTCTCGCATGTTGAATACTACGATCTCGACTGAATCAACTGCGGCAATACTCCCAAGATTTTGTTTTAGAGGGAGAATATCTATTATTTCTTGAGAAATTAGTATTGCTCTGAAACTACGATCGAAATTTTCTTCTTTTAAATTTGCTTCATTGGGAACAGTTTTAAATATTTTTCCAAATTCTCGAACTTTTTTTAAACATAGATATGCGCGTGTATATTTCAATTCGGTTTCGGGTTGTAATGTTATTGTTATGTATAAAACCGTTTTATTTTGTTCTTGATTATGTGTTATCTCTTCAATTTCTTCATCATCTAATTCTAATTCTTCTTGATATTGAAGAACATCGACTATGTCTTCCGAATTTTCACCATTATCAGTTATATTACTCATTTCAGGTACCTCATTGTCTTATTCTTCTTCGTCGCTATAGTTAATAGATAATTGTAATTCGTCTTCTATTTCTTTCACTGCCAATTTTTGTACAATTTTGCGTTCAGTTGAGATATTATCTTCAATTATTTTGTTCGAATCATTTGATTCTATTTTAGATTCAATTTTTTTACGATGTTCTTGATCAAATGTGGAGGCGGTTTGTTCATCATAGATTTTCATTTCTTCTAATCCAGTTCTTAGACAATTTTGCAAAAACTCTTGATCATTGAGTAGACGACTGAGTTCATCAATTTCTGGCGGTGAAAACATATTCGCTAGATCTAGCATTAAAATTAATCGCTCGCCTTTTTCTAAATTGCTTATCCCTAGCAAATACTTTTCTTCTAGTTCATCAGTTAAAATATTTGATGGAACGGGTTCTATGGTATTAAAGGGGATTTGTTTAACCTCAGTAACTGCATTTACTATAAAACCGATTTTATGCGGTTGAAACTCAATGATCAAAATTCGCATATTTTCTATGTTTTTAGCCTCAGTTGACAGTCCAAATTTCTTACGAAGATCTATGACGAGCAAAGGTGTACCTCTAAAATCTAAAATACCTTCAATAAACGCATTTGCATTGGGTACTTTGATAATTTCTTGCATTCTGACCGTAGAATTAATTTTGTGGATATCTACTCCAAATTCTTCCGATGCCAATTCGAATATTACTAGTTTTATGGAACCATCTAGCATGCTACTCATATGTGATTTTTGCACAAAAAGGAATTTATCCCTTAGTGTTAAAAAAAAATTCATGAAAAATCCATAAAATTTGCATGAAATTTTCAAAAAAAAAAACTAGTTTGGGAAACCAAATCATGAAATTTCAGAATTTTTTATTTTGAATCTTCGTTCTACAAAAAAACTCGCATTAAAGTATGCAAAATATCCAATGAAACGAGTAGATCATATTTTTCAAGCAATAATGGAAAGATTTCTTTGGAATACGCATTATATTTTGACGATCTACTTAATTTCGTTGTAAGAATATTGTTTAAATGGAGGGTTAACATAATTAAGATTCGTGCCAGAACTTTTTCATCCAAATTCGTTGGGTTTAAGTTAATTACATCCCATCCATATTTATCAAATTTAATTTTTGACAATTCGGGATATTTTTTGAATTCTGGGGTTCCCTTCATATTTTCCAATATCATTTTTATTTCGATAACCGTATTATCGTAATCTGCTTGGAAAAAGTTAAGTCGAATAATATTATTGAAAGCCGAGTAGATCTGCTGAAAAACGCCTAAAAGATCAAATATTTTTGCGGCTCCCCCTGTGATTATTTCTTCTGCTTGTATCCATTGGGCTTTTAATAAATCCAATTCTTCGGCAAAATCATCAAAGCGGACCGAATCAATTAAGGTTTTTTCCATTTGTTCAGGGATAATTCCATATTTCTCAATGAACATTTTGAAGATTACCTCTAAACGAGCCCGAAGGACTTCAGTTTGAGCTTCAATTTTATCTGCAGCAATCAGCATTAGATGCATTTCTTTTTGATCTGAATATACCCACTTTAAACCACCCATATGTATCGAGGAAATTCCATGAGCTTTAAGTTCAACTTCTGAAAAGGAGTTTAAGGCAGTCAATAAACCACTAACCAAATCAGGATCGATACTAAAATCAGAATAATTCCGATAAAGTAAATTTGTAGATGAAAATTTATTGATAATCCAAATATGTTTCATAGAGAACAGTGACCTTCTTGAGTTTAATTAAATTTGAAAACTTAGGAATAAAAAAGTAAGGATTACTTAAGTTCTTTTAGCGGAGTTTTGTTTACAATTGATTAAATGGTTATTTTTCGGAGCATTTTGGACGAGTTGCGACGGTTTAACACTTGCATGAATTGAGTGGTATCTTCGCGAGTAGACATGGAAAGCTGATCTAAATATTGATCGAGTTCATTAAAGTTACTAAATTCTTTAGATTTATTATCGGCTACGATTTTAACTCCGCGATGTTGAACGTAGGCATAAATTCCCCCTGTTCGTATATCATGTTTCACATAGCAGCTGGGATCGCTCCCGTCCTTCTTGGGTTGAGCCCAGAAGTTTTTCTTTAAAAGATACTTTCTATACATTGACATTTTTGCTTCACACACACATTAAACAATGGGAATAAAGGGGATCACACATCCCCATACTATCTCCAAAGATAATTATTCACATTTTTTTAATCAATCTCTTCGACATCGGAATCAGATGAGTATAAGATTGGGATATCATGATTTTGATTCTATTATAATCAAAGTATAGTTGGATATTTAAGGGACCAAGTGAAAAACCGAGGAACAATTACCGCAATTTGGAAGTGAAGATCTCCAGCTTCGACAATATTCGACAAAAATAGATCAATACTAAAAGCTAGCGGTTTAAGTCGCAAGAATTAATTCGACAAAATAATTATCTATTTTCCACATATCATAAAACTTCATTATATCACAATTTTTAATTAATGTCGGAACTTGGATTTGATTCGATTTTGGAAGAAATGGGAAGTTTTTCTTGGGTGACAAATATGAAAAACCGACAAAAATCAGATAGTTTTTAATAATGTGTTAATAAAATAAGCGCAGCGCGAATTGGACGTCCAATTTTCTCGAACAGCTTCTGAAAGTAACGGTATTTATTGCTTTAGCTTCGGTCTTCCAATTTATTAATTCACTAATAGCATGAATTACAACGTAGGATCTATAAATAAAAAATGAGTAAAGTTTATTCAACAAGATTGCGAAATACTTCTTGTGTTGAAATTCCTGTAAAATCTTCATCCATTTTGGCAATCTGTTTGTATTTTGGATCCAAATTGATTGCTTGGGAAAGATGTGTCAAAATATCTTCTCCTAAATGTAAAACTGAACAAGTACAAGCTAAATTATAATGAGCTTCTGCTAAATCCATATTATTGTGTGTCTTTGACAAATATTGAACCGCTTGCTTGAAGTTGGTATGAGCCAATTCCATTTTTTTATGTTTGTGAAAATATAAACCAAATTGTTCAAATGCCTCTCCAATTTTCAATTTTGATTGTGATATCATTGCGGTATCGATCGCCAATTGATACATTTCTTCCGCTTTAAGCCTTTCTGAAGACAAATCATAATATCTACCATAATATATATAAATTTCAGTTAAATATTCCTGATTTTTTAGAGTATGAGCTAATTTCTTCGCTTCTTCTAAATAATGTTTAGTATTACTAAATTCTTCATGAGTTGGTAAAGCCATAATTATTTTGACCATAACGAGTAACCCTTGCACTAATTGTTCTGAATCTTGGGATAGTTCCGCTTGTTCAATAAGTTCTTCAGCAATTATTTCTGCTTCTGAAAATTTGTGACAGTCAAAAAGAATTGTAGCGTAATTTAATTTCATTTTGTTTTTTTGTTTTAAGGCTATATCTGGATTTAAATGGGCTTGTATTGAAAGCGCATCTTTAATGTATGTTAAAGCTTGATCAATTTTACCTAAGAGTCGATAATTTAATGCCATCAATTCCAAAATAGTGCTGATAACAACATAATTTCTCTGTTTTTGCTCCATTTCAAGGGCTTTCTTGCAAAAAATATTAGATTGGGAATAATCTCCAATATTATAGTGGATAAAGGCTAAATTCTCAAAAATATCCAAGGCTAAATTCCATGATAGTTGTATCTGGACATTTTCATACGCAAAATTTTCATAAAAAAGAGCACTTTCATAATCTAATTCCTTTAAATAAATTATCCCTTGGGTATGAAAGGCTTCTGCTTTCGATAATGGATGTTCAAGATTTTCTACCAAATCAATCGATTTTTGAGCGGATGCATGGGCCATTTCAAAATTTTTTAACTCCATTTGAACTATTGCCAGTTTACGGTGCGTTTCCGATAATAAAATAACACTTCCTGCAATCTTTCGTTTTTCTAGTGCATTTTGATAAAATTTCAATGCATTGTCCCACATGTGTTGTATCTCAAAAGTTTCAGCAATTGAAGCAAAAACTTTACCTTCAGTAAGTGAAGATTCAGTAAATTCAAAAATTTCTTGCGCTTCATACAATAACTCGCGAGCTTTAGAATATCTCTTTTTTAAAATAAACTTTTGAGCCTTTTTTATTAGCATTTGTCCTTTTTTAAACCGATTATGTTTTTCTTCTTCTAAACTCATTTTATATGATATTGGAAAGGGGTCACCGTTTAAATTTTTTACATGAGCTGAAGTTTTTGTTTAGTAGCAGATTCGAGAAGTTGAATTCGAAAATCGGAATCTTCAATGAAAGGTGTCAATTTGAGATAAAGTGCGCCAGATCCTGGTTTTGCAGAAAATTGAGATAAAAATAGATAATTTTTTTCGGTATAAGCAAATTCTATATCGTTCCAAGAGAAAAAGAAACGATCCAATTTCGCCGATTTCTGTTCTAGTTCTGTTTCCCAATGATCATAAACCAGAGAACATCGGAACATTTCGAGGGATTGATCAAATTGATCTATTATTCTTTTTAGCACATTCATCCAATCCATAAACAATGGGAGGGGTAAATAAGTCTGAAACCGCAATTCAATTTCTCCTTCCTTCGTTTGCAGATCATAATATTTTAAAGGGGAAGGAGGAAGGGGAATTTGGTCAAATTGCTCAATTTTCTGTTCTATTTCAGTATAGGATGCATTTTCAGAAAGAGAAGGTGAAAGCATATTATTAAACAAAGTGAGATAGGAAGAAAACACAGGATTCCCATAATAGTCATTTCCAATAGAATTTGGATAAAGGTGTGGGGCGGATATTTTTAGAAATCTTTGAAAGGGTGCCGGTGGCTTTCGATTTTTTTTTCTTGTCTTTTTATTGTTTGTTGTATCGATTTCGAATTCATTATGAACGAGTGAGCAACGAATGGGAGTTGTTAAACAAAGATCGGGGAATTTATCTTGCAAAAAATATTTCATAGTGTCAAGCGCCTCAGAAGTATCTGAACATAATATTTCGGTCTTAATTGTAGATTGATATTCTCCGAAAATGCGTAAAACTCGTTCAATTTCATAAGCACTCTCATTAGAAGTTATTATTTTGGGTGCTTTTATTGAAATCTGTGATTCGACTTGATTTTCGTCTATATTTTTATCCAAATCTGTGTTACATTGGTCGCATTTTGGAATAATATCTTGAGTTTGGGTTTTCCACGGGGTATCTGATATTTGTTCTAAAAATTGTCGCGCTGTGGCAAAATTGGAAAAAATTATTCTATTAATTTTTACAAAAGGATTTTTAATTGATTCCGATAATTGAGAAAGTAGTGGTAAAAAGTCAAAAGGATCTGTGAAATGTGTTAGATTAATATAATGATATGTTCCCATGTGAAACTCGTCTCTCTGAATCTTTCAAATTAAAGATTCAAACATTGCCATCATTTGAAATTTAAAATGATCAATATCAATTGATGCATCAACTACCATTGTAAAGTAGTGATCATACAATTCCATTCCTCCAATCCAACAATCGCTATATTTAATAAAGAATTCTCTGAAAGATTCTTTTGTTTTAACAAAATTTGGGGTAAGGGTGATCATTTCTCTAATTGCTGAAAAGTTAACGATTTGTTCAAAGCCCTGCTTTGAGTAGATCTTTTTAATTTTATCTTCAGCAATCACTTCGAATGCATAGATTAAATCTTCTGGGATTGAAGAAAAAGTTTGACTTTTACTTTTATCAATAATTTCAGATAATTGATCTCGATTAATTCCAATTTGCTTAGGATATTCAACTCCCCTTACTGTATGATTTTTATCGATATATAAAATTGCGATGATCTGAGGATTTCCGTGTACAAAAGCATAGGAAACTGGAAAAGATTTCGTATTAAAAAGAGATTTTGGTAATTGCACCCAATGATTTTCTTGACATTTATTGCAAAAAAACATTGTTTCTATTATCTGTTCTGTTAAGACACTAAATTTATCATCCATGGCTCATACATCCTTAGTTTTATAGTTTGCAGAGAATATTTCAAACAAATTCATAATTTGAAACTTTAAATGATCCACATCAATATCGGAAGATACAATCATAATAAATCGAAAATCCAATAATTGCAATGCTCCAATCCAATAATCATTGAATTTCATATAAAAATCGCTACACATTTCGAAATTATGTGTTATTTTTTGAGTATCGCTTATTAAGTTTGAGATGGCATCAAAATTAATCGAATTTTCAAACCCCTTTTTTACATACATTTTTTTTATATCTTCATTTTGAAAGAGGCGAAAGGCTAAGATGGATGATAGTGGAATTCTTTTTAAGGTATTAAAACGGGATTCATGCAGAATTTCATCTAATTGATCTGAGTTTATACCAATTCCTTTCACATTTTCGTATCCACGGACTTGTAAATCTTTGTCTATATAAAGAACAGTTGCTAGTTGAGGATTTCCGTGAATATATACATAGGAAATGGGAAAGTGTTTTCCTTGTAAATTTTCTTTCCGAATTTGGACAACATGTGTCATTGCACATACAGAACAATAGTATGGGATCTTTTCAATTTGTTTAGGTAATTCTAAAGGTTTTCGTTTCATTATTTTCATCTAAAAATTTTTTTTAATCTATGTATCTTACCATATTTCTTCAATTCGATTTAAAATCGTATCAACTTCACTTGATCCTAGAATAAACAAGAAGCTGCAGTGGATTATTTCTTCATTTTCAACTTTGATTGTTGTCTCTATAGTTATCGCCTTGTTTAGTTCTTCATCTGTGGTTGAAGCAACACAAGATTTGAAATCAGAACCTTGTTTTGTTATAAATTGTTCCTCATCAAACATTAATGAAACTTGTAGAAAACTCGCTAAAGCATCAGTATATGCATTGATAAGCTTTTTAAAAAAATTATGAAGTATTTGGTTGTCATTTGAATTAAAATTCTGATTTTTTTTAATTTCTGCCTTTTTTTTTACTTTATATAAATTTTCAAGAAGAATTTCTGTTTCATCAATAGGAGTCATTAAAAAAATCTTACCCTGAAAGAAACCTTTTATTGTACCATGTAAACACATTTGTTTTTGATTTTCAATCAATCTCCCTTTAATTATTTGGGAAATTGATAAATATTTAGCAGGTGGTATATCAAAATAAATTTTCTTTTTTATCAATTTTGATAATATATTTCCAGCCCCCCCAGCACAAATGTTTCCTAATTCTCTGAAAATATCTAAATTTTTTATATACACATCTTTTTTGGATAGGTTGCTAGGTGTTTTCTCAGGTTCCATTTTTAATCATTCTTCTATAATTAATTCATGGTTCTTGAACGATTTTGTTGATCATTTCTGCGAGTTTTTCTTTTTTAAATGGTTTTACAATAAAGTCTTTTGCCCCCATTTGAATTGCTTCCATAACCATCAATTCTTGTCCAAGTGAAGAACATACCACAATTTTTGCATTGGGATCAATTTCGATAATTTCCTTAATCGCTTCCATACCACTTTTATCGGGCATGCAAATATCCATAGTAACCAAATCTGGAGATAGTTCTTTAAATTTTTCTATTCCCTCATTCGCACTATCTGCTTCTCCGACTATTTGATGACCATTTGCTGTCAAAATTTTCACCAATATGTTTCGCATGAATTTCGCGTCATCAACAATTAAAATTTTAGCCATTTTCTATCAACTTTCTTCACAAATCTTATAAATATTTGAATAATTTGAAAAACCTCCTTTTTCATAAATGTTTTAGTTTTAATGAGAATATGAACAAATTGTTGAAAATTTTCTAACAGTATTCAAGAAATGGGGCAATCTTAATAAACTCAAATCGAAATTTTTATTCATCAATTTTCATTAAGTAAGCTATTATTATCAATAGGAGTTAGCTTTTTAATTCAATCCTAATTGACCATTAACTAATCATTTAAAAACTGTGGTGGAAAAGTGCAAAAACAAGTAGAAACTAGCAGAAATTTGAATCATCTAGAATTTAAGCCAACTAATGATGATTTTTATGAAGCACGTCAAAAAAAAACCTATGTTTGGATATTAAAACATCTATTATATAGAAATAATAAAATTTTTATCTTTTCTTGGGTCATTTTAACAATTTTTTCGGCAATTGTTTATGCCCGGGTGAAAGTATATTTAGGAGAAGCAATTGGGTCTTTTACTGCCGGAAACACTCAAGATTTGATATTTTACTCCGTTTTAATCTTGCTATTAGGAATAGGTTCACCTTTATTAGATTTATTGGGAAATGTTCTCCGTGAAATATTAGCACAACGGATGGAACGGGATTCTCGAAATGAACTATATTTAAATTTATTAGGAAAAAGTCAATCATTCCATGATGAACAAAGACTGGGGGATATAATGGCTAGAGCAACAAATGACGTCCGTCAATTAAATTTTTTAATTAGTCCCGGTATATCACTAATTTTTGAATCGGTTATTAATACAATCGTACCGATTGTCATGGTTGCCTTAATTTACTCCCCAAGATTGGCTATAATCCCTTCAATCTATAGTGTACTCTTTGTTGTTGCTTTAAAACAGTATGTTAATAGTTTAGGGCCAGTAGTTCAAGCTAAGCAAATGGAATATGGCAATCTTAACGCCATCCTTAATGAATCATTATCTGGAATAGAAGTTATAAAAGGCATGGCTCAAGAAAAACGTTCAATTCGGTTATATCAAAAGCAAGCAAAAAAATACCTTGAAATTGGAGTTAAGGAAGGACAAATTCAAGCTCGATATTTTCCTCTTCTTATGGTTGCTATAACAATAACTTTAAGTCTTGTTTACGCAATTATTCTCCAACAAAGAGGTGAAATGGAGGTCTATGAGATCATTGGTTATATGGGGTTGATTTTGACACTTTATTTTCCAACACGAATATCAATATGGGCTTTTGCTTTAGTAAAACGTGCGATAGCGGGGGCTGATAGACTACTGGATACAATGAATAAATCTTCAGAAATTGTTCAAATGGATAATTCCATTAAAAAGAATATTAGTGGAGATATTGAATTTAAAGAAGTGTTTTTTTCTTATCCTAGGACCGAGAATCTGGTTCTGAAAGGTGTTTCATTTTCAGCTAAGGCTGGTGAAACAATTGCTATTGTTGGGACAACAGGATCGGGAAAAACAACTTGCACAAAATTAATTTCAAGATTATATGACGTACCTAAAGGTCAAATATTAGTAGATGGTATTGATATTAAAGACTATGAATTGCATTCTCTTCGCAATCAAATTGCATACATTGAGCAAGATATATTTCTGTTTTCCAAAAGTATTTTTGAAAACATCGCTTTTGGGAGAGTAACAAGTAAAGAAGAAGTAATTAAAGCCGCAAAGGATGCTCAAGCTCATGAATTTATCTTAAAGTTACCAAAACAATACGATACTAATGTCGGAGAACGTGGTGTTCAATTGAGTGGGGGAGAACGTCAACGAATTGCAATCGCTCGCGCTTTTATTTCGGATCCTAAAATTTTGGTTTTAGATGATTCTACTTCAGCAATTGATTCTGCAACGGAAGAAAATATTCAAAGGGCAATTTCCCGCATTCTCAAAGGAAGAACAACGCTTTTAATTACTCACCGATTGAGTCAAATTCGGTGGGCGGATAAAATTATTGTCTTTCGGCTTGGTAAAATTGTTGCACAAGGTTCCCATGAACACTTATTGAAAACCTCAGAGGAATATAGAAAAATCTTTTTAACACGTTTTGATAAAACTTTAGAAGAATTATTGGAGGAGAATAATTAAAATGGTTTGGTTTGGACTAGAAGCTGAAGAATACGATCGAAAATACACTGATAAGGAACTAATGATTCGTATTCTGGATTATTTTAAATTACATAAAAAAAAAATGGTAATTGTGACTATTTTCATATTGCTTGCTTCAATTTCGAATGGAATTATTCCTTATTTTACGAGTAAAATTCTCGCAAGCCTTGAAGATGGTTTGGATTTTTCTGCGATCACTTTTGGAATTGTCCTTATCTTTATTTTAAATACTTTTGTTTGGGTATTTAATTGGATAAATCAATACTATTCTGCCAGAGTTCTCAACCATGTTATTTATGATTTGAGAACTGATGTCAACAATAATGTTTTAATTCAAGATATGTCTTTCTTTGATAAATATCCAACTGGAAAAATCGTTAGTCGAGTAAATTCTGATACCCAAAGTTTTGGTGAGATGGCTCTGCTATTTATTCAGTCCATCTCGGCACTATTAGCCGTCTTTATTTTATTTGTGCCAATGTTTTCGATCGATTTTCGTTTAACTTCCGTTCTTTTAATCATGATTCCATTGATCTTCATTTTCACGCTATCTTTTCGAAAAGTAGCTCGGAAAAAAACGTTACTGGGACAAAGAGCTCTGGCTTCGGTTAATTCTTTTGTTCAAGAGACAATGGCAGGAATTCAGATTGCAAAAACTTTCCGACAAGAAGAAAAATTATATGATGAATTCAAGAAAATAAATAAACAATGCTTCAAAGTCAATTTTAATAGGGCTATGTATATGAATCTCATCTTTCCCGGATTAAGCATAATTCAAGGTGTTACATTCGCTTGTTTAATCTATTTTGGAGGGGATTCTATACTTTTCGGAAGTTTACAAGGTGCAGATCTTTATTTATTTATTCAAAGTTTATGGAATCTTTTCTTCCCACTCTTTCAAATCGCTGCATTTTGGCCTCAATTTCAAACTGGGATGGCTGCAGCAGAAAGGACTTTTGCACTTATTGATAGTAAACCTGCGGTAATTCAGAAAGAAGAATTTGTTTTTGAAAAATTGGATGGTCATTTGCAATTTGAAGATATGTCATTCTATTATGAGCCTGAAAAGCCAATTTTTCAAAATTTCAATTTGGACATCAAACCAGGAGAATCAATTGCAATAGTGGGCCATACAGGAGCGGGTAAATCCAGTTTAGCACGATTATTACTTCGTTTTTATGAATTTCAAAAAGGAAATATAATAGTTGATGGGAAAAATATCCGTGACATTTCTTTGAAAGAATACCGAAGATTTATTGGAATGATCCCCCAGTCTCCCTTCCTTTGGGCTGATACACTTGAAAATAATGTAAAATATGGTTCACCTAATGCAACACGTGAAAATGTAATTTGGGCTTTAGAGCAAGCAGGGGGGGCAGATTGGGTTAATGATTTGGTTGATGGTCTTGATACTAATATTCGAGAACGGGGTAAATTACTTTCGATGGGTCAAAGACAATTAGTGGTTTTTGCTCGTGTTCTCTTGCAAAATCCATCTATATTAATCTTGGATGAAGCGACTGCCAGTGTAGATCCATTTACAGAAACTAAAATTCAAGAAGCAATGGAACATTTGATGAGAGGTCGAACTTCAATTATCATCGCTCATCGTTTAAGAACCGTTCGTCACGTAGATCGAATAATTGTTTTAGATCATGGGACTATTGTTGAAGAAGGGAACCACGATACTCTAATGCAAAAAGGAGGTCATTATTCAAATCTCTATAATACCTATTTTAAGCACCAATCTTATGATTTCATCCAAAAAATCGAAAATTGGGATGAAGACCCCGCTATAGATGAAACAGTCTAATTTTTTTAGGTTCACCAAAATAATATTTTATGTGGATCAAAATAACATTTTTTTAGATATTTCAATTATCAAAACATTAGAAACAGAGTTATCTTTTAAAGAAATTCTGGAGATCATAAAAGTTCGGGTTGAAAAAACCAAAGAATTGAGTTGTACTTGGATTGGTACTGATGCGAATCCTGTTTTACGCTTGATATTTTCCTCTAAAGATAAGTATCTTCGATATTCAACACGTGGATTTGAGTTTTTAGATGTATTAATTAATAATTTGACTAAAGAGCAAATAACCAAAATGTTTACAAATAAATATGAAGAAGATATTCAAGATGAGACAAAAATATATCTTGTTTTAAAATATAAATGTCTATATAAAGATCCATTACGCGCAAAATACAAATATAATAAGTGGTTTGAAGAAAACTTCCGTTGCCAAATTTTTATAGAAGAAGTTGAAGATGGATTTCTTCATTTTTATAAACGAAAATCTGATTTTACAAATGCCAATTTGGATGTAACTATCCCAGAAGATCTTAAACAATGGATAAAGAATAAAAATATGAAAGTACCTCAAGAACTGATTGATCACATTTACTCATTTTTAAAATAATTTTCACAATATTAGTTTATTATGGAAACTCCCGTTTACTAATGGAAACCCGAGTTTCCATGCCAACATTTGCTGAAAATTCGGATATCTATAAATATATCTACATCCTTAGATATATATAGTATAGTTTGGGACGTTTAAAATTTTTTAATAGGCGAATTTAAATGAGTGATACAAAAAAAAAATCAAATTCAGTAAATATACCACAATATTCGGTTGCCCAATCCCATGATCTTTCTCCAAAAGCAAAATGGTTACGTGATTATTATTTTAAAGGAAATGATCGGAAATGGAATAACGAATATTCTCCCTATACAACAGGGGCATCATGGGGAGATAGAGTATGGAATGAAGGGGATTATCATATTGTTCCAGAAGTCTATGGATTTATGGGAGTAAAGGGAAAAGGGTTATTTGGCCTTTCACTTCTTCAAATGGCACAGAAGGTAGAATTACCCTTAGAATTTTGGGATCTTTCCCTTCCTGAAAGAAGAGCTACATTTTTAAAAATGGTAATGGTCGATTATATTCCTCAAGAGATAATTTCTGAAAATGATTTACTCGCGGGAGGAAGATTTAATACACAACTCTCTAAATGTCTGAATGCTAAAGAATATGAAATTTATGAAAAGGAAAATTTAAGAAATCGCACTGCTGCTCTTCATTATCACCAAGAAGGCTTTGGGAATGCAGGGGCAACTGGTGGACACATAATTCCAGATTTTAAAACAGTTGTTGAAAAGGGGTTTTCCTATCTTTATGATAAAGCAAAAAAAACCTACTCTGCACTTTCCGACTCTGAAAAAAAAGGATCTAAAGGTTCTGAACTACGAGCGATGATGATTGCTGCGGAATTACCTCGAGATTTGGCAGTAAAATATGCGGAAGAATGTGAAAACTTACTTGCTTCAGCATCTACGGAAGAAAGAAAAGAAGAATTGAAATTGATGCATGAAAATTTAAAGCAAGTTCCTTGGGGACCAGCTACCACCTTTTGGCAAAGTCTTCAATCTATTTGGATTGCACATATGTTAACCATGTCCGAAGGAAGTTATCCTGGACCTGGTTTTAGTTTTGGGCGAATTGATCAAATTTTATGGCCGCTTTATAAAAGGGATGTGCTTGAAGACCAAACATTATCCCGAGATATGGCCAAAGATATTTTCAGTTCCTTTATATTTCATTGTAACACCGCTTATGATGCACAAATTAAGATCGGAAATCAAGGAATTACTGCTGGGTTCGGTCAACTTATAACTCTATCGGGACTAGGACCTAAAGGAGAGGATCTCACCAATGAATTAACTTATTTAATTTTAGAATGTTTTGACGAATGGGCTCCGATCTTAGAACCAAAACCCAATGTGAGATTACACCGAGGTTCACCAGATAAATTAATCGATAAACTTATTGAAATGATAACCCGCGCACAAGGTGCTCCCTTCATTTTGAACTTTGATGAACGTAGTATGGCGGGATTAATGGAAGAAGGTATTCCTAAAGATGAAGTATGGGATTATGGATGTGTTGGATGTCTTGAAAATACAATGTGCGGAAATGATCGATCAGGAACCGTTAATTGTAATCCTAATCTCGCAAAAAGTATTGAGTTAACATTATGGAACGGTAAAAATCAACCAGGCTTTAAACGTATAATGGGTGATAATACTTTTAAACAATATAAAGAATCAAAACAATTTGGTCCAGAAACAGGAGATCCAGAGACATTTCAATCATGGGATGAATTTTTCAATGCTTGGAAAAAACAGATTAAATATATTATCAAATATACAGTTGATTTTTACAATTTAGGTGAAGAAACTCGCGCAAAATATCTTCCTGTACCTTACTTATCAATATTAATGGATGATTGTATTTCAAAAGGCATTGATATACATGCGGGTCCTCCTAAATATGGATTTGTAACTATAGAAGGTGTCGCCTTTGCTACTATGGTTGATTCGCTTTTAGCGATTAAAAAATATGTTTTTGATGAGAAAAAATATTCTTTTGCTCAAATTAAAGAAGCTCTAATAAATAATTTTGAAGGCAAAAAGGAATATGAAATCATGCAAGCAATTCTCTCAAATAAGGCACCGAAATTTGGTAACGACGAGACAGAAATGGATGAGATTGCACGAGAAGCAATGGAGTTCTGGTCTAAAGAAACCTATCAGTATACTACTCCAACTAACTATAAATTTAGACCCGGCATGCTTTCTTGGAATTATTGGGCTGGAGAAGATGCTGCTTTTACCCCTGCAACACCTAATGGGAGGAAAGCTGGGACATTTCTTTCAAATGCTATTTGTCCTACCAATGGCGCAGATACTAAAGGTCCTACTGCGGTAACAAACTCGGTGGGTAATGCATTAGGAGGCAAAACAGAAACTGGGGATTACATTAATTTCCTTCCAAATGGTGCTTCACACACAATAACTTTCAATCCGAGTCTTCTGCGTGATTCTGAGCACAAAGAAAAATTTAAAGCCTATATTCGCGGTTATATTGAGAACGGTGGAACTGCTCTTCAGATCAACATGTTAGATGCAAAAATGTTAATTGATGCTCAACATCATCCCGAAAATTATGCAAATCTTCTAGTTAGGGTCACAGGTTATAATGCCTATTTCACATCCATAGGAAAAGAATTACAGGATGAATTAATAGCTCGTGAAAACCATCAAATGTAAGTAAATTTCGGTGTAATATAGAAAATGACAGAACAGAAATCGGGAGAAAATGGAGGGTGGGTCTTTGAGATTCAGAAACTCAGCACAGAAGATGGTCCAGGAATACGAACAACTATCTTTTTCAAAGAGTGTCCCCTTCGTTGTGCATGGTGTCACAATCCTGAATCGATATGGAAAAAACCAAGTATCCAATGGTTTAAAAATAAGTGTATTGGCTGTCTATCATGCTTAGAGGTTTGTCAGCAAAAAGCAATCATTTCATCTGAATCAGGGATTAAAATTAATCGAGAGAAATGCACTGCTTGTGGAGAATGTGTTGAAGAATGTCCCTCAACAGCGTTGAAGATGATCGGAAAATATTGGTCTGTGGAAGATTTGTATGAAGAAATTGCTAAGGATCGCGCATTTTATGATAAATCAGGCGGGGGAATAACAATTTCAGGAGGAGAACCAACCCTACAAATGGATTTTCTCTTAGCCTTATTAAAAAAATGTAAAGCGAATGGTTTTTCAACTGCACTCGATACATGCGGGTTATCTTCTCAAAAGAATTATCTGAAATTATTGCCTTTAGTGGATATTTTCTTACTTGATATCAAGGAAATCGATTCAAAAAAGCATAAATCCTTTGTAGGTCATCCTAATGAGAAAATTTTAGCTAATATACGATGGTTGGCTCGAGAAATTGATAATCAAGAAAAGCAACTATGGATTAGAACACCAATAATTCCACGCTATACCGCATCAGATGAAAATATTCGAGGTATCGCATCTTTCATTGTGGAAGAATTGGATAATAAAATTGAACGTTGGGATATCCTAGCCTTTAATAATCTTGCAGCCGCAAAGTATGCTCGCATGAATTTACCTTGGGATTTTACTCAAGATAAATTATTCACACAGGATGAAATGGAATATTATTACGATATTGCCATTAGTATTGGAGTTCACAATGTAAAGTGGTCCGGTCTAACACGAAAAGTATAATTTTTTTAATTGAACAAGGAAAGTGAAAAAATGTCAAATAAAACTGAAATGCTCAAATGGAATCCAAAATTAAGTGAAGAAGCAGTCAAATTCACAAAACCAGAAATTATGGCAAAGTTTGTGTCTACGATTGATAAAGAAGGATATCCACATCTGAGTTTCATCACATCCAATATCGCTATGTCTCCAGAAGTAGTCAAATGGGGTGAATTTACTCGGGGAATGTCCAAAGGAAATGTTCTAAAAAATCCCAAACAAGGTATGCTTTATATGACGGTAGCGATGCCCTTCAAGTTTTTACAACTCAAAGCCGATTTAGATTATATTTCAATGGAAGGGGATGATGCTATTGAGTTCAATTCTATGAATCTTTTCCGTTATAATACCTATATGCGGGTGTATCGAATTTTCTTCAACAAAATTAAAGCCGCTCGCCATATCCGTGGAATAAGTTTGGTAGGAATTGTTAAAGGAATCATTCAAAATCTCTTCAAAATCGGTGGAAAAACTGGGAAGGTCGAGAATCGATTACAAGAGCTTGGGAATCGTTTGTTTAAAGGATTAGTATTCCCAAAATTTATTAGCTATATTGATCCTAAGGATGGATATCCTGTGATTATTCCTCTTTTCCAAGCACGATCTGTAGAAAATAAACGAATCGTGTTTAATCTGGCTCAATTTAAAGAAGATTTATTACAAATTCCTAATGGGGCAAAAGTTTCGGTTTTTGCAATGGATTTTGAAACGGTCACCCAGATGGTAAAAGGAACTTTTCTTGGGATTCAGAATAAACGTGGAATTGTGGATATTGAGGTAGTTTACAATTCCATGCCTCCTTTAGTTGGTGAAATGTTCCCCAACCTCTCTGTGAGGGAAAAAGTTACAGAATTTAGTTAGAAACCTTTTATTTTTTTTTCCTAATTTGAATTTGAGTTTGTATCTTAATACAGAGTTTAAATTTACTTCGTGAGATTTTTTCCATGCTCTAAAACTATATTACAGGCATTAATGACTTCATTATATATTTTACTCTTCACTTGTTCTTTTTCAAGAATTGTGTCAACAGTCAATATATCTTGTAAATGTTCGAAGATGTTTATTTGGATGTAATTCAAACATGTTTCAAGAAGTCCGCCTTTCGTGGCAGAAATAAAGAGTAAATCATTGAGTTTCTCCTTCGGAACATTTGCTGAAAGCTGCAATATTAAGTCCAACATTGAACTCACAATGAAATCTGCCTTTTCATGAGGAAAGTTTTGTTTTCGAGTATATTCGAGAATTCCGCTATACCATGCAATAATAATTGATTCTAAAGATTTCTTGGTAATATTATCTAATTTAAAGCTAGATTCAAACGTGTCCAATTCTACTTTGCTATCTTTAAAATTCAAAAATAAATTTTGGAAGGTTTTTGCAATATTGTTATGGGAGACTTTTATTTGGGTACCTTCCAACTTCTTCTTAACTATTTCTGTTGTTTTTACTACAATTTGGGCAAAAGCAGTCGTCAATACACGGGTGGAAAGAATTGGTAAAATTTCGGGAGTTTTAAATGTGTAGATTTCTCCAAAAGGTGATAAAAATCGTCTCAATCGACTATAAGATTCTTGTTTCCACTTAGAAGGGAAAACACAAAATGTGACTCCTTCACCAATAAGCCGTTTAGAGCCGATTTCTCGTACATCATTAGGGAGTATAGTAACAACTTGAACATTTTTTCCTAAGAGTGTCTGATAAAGCTCTGCATCCGGAACTGGTGGAAATGCATAAATGTCCGGGAGAGGGAGATTATGTTGTCTGATAAAATCAAAATATTTGGTTAACTCATTTTGAATAATTCTTGGAGCAACCGAAGGAGGAGGGGAAAAAAAGATGATATCTGGTTGAAGGAGTTTTAAAGCTTCCACATTATTCTCCAATATAATTGAAATTCCATATTTATTTCGTTTTTTCTCAATAGTTTCTACATCAGCAGTAGTTGCATTTATTTGGGATAGATAATTTTCAGGACCAATGAATTGTTCTAAGTAGTAGAATAGAGATTCTGCTAAATTTCCAAATCCAATAATGGTAACTTTGAGATTTTTATCTTCTTTCATAGCGAATTAACCGTTATATTAGGTTTATTTAAAAAAATCTAAGGTGGAAAAATTCACCAGTTCATAAGTCATCAGTTGATTTATGGAATTTTGGCCAAAAGCGTCTTTAAACAGTTTTTCAGCCGTTTCCATTATAATTTGGGCTTTTTCTTTTAAATGAGTGCAAATTTCTTGTTTCATTGTAAAATAGAGATGAGCTGTATGAAATTCCCATGATGCAACATGACTTCCTTCACTTCTTTGTTTCATTTGATTTATATTCTCTAAATCTTGCTTTGTGAAATGGGCATCTTTCCAATGGAACTGGCATTGTTTATCTCCTAAAGATAAAATTTTGGGGACTTCGAGAGTCAACTTGGGATTGTATCCTTCTAACAATGCGATGTCGATTTCTGAACAGTAATATTTCCCATATTCTGAGAGGTTAAACTCTTTCCAGTTTTCACACCAAGAACACACTTCCACACAAAAAATATATTCTGGAGTTAAATCCTTGACATAAGACTTGGCATCTCCATCTTGCGTATTCCATTCTGAATATACGAAATAGTTTTCCATTGTCAATGGTAATTCATCGCTTAAAACACGTAATGCCATTCGTTTTCCTCGCTGGTTTCCATATTTATGTGCAGCATTGCGGATAATCTCTCGCCCATCTTCACCCATTGTATCAATTACAGATTTGGCAATAAATCCAAAGAGGATAGCATGGTGTTTAGATGTATATTGTATCGTTTTAGTCATAATTCGGGCCTTCTCAATATATCTGGATTATTATTTCAAAATTTTTAATATTGCCTCGGTCACTTCATTTACTATATTCCGCTTTGGATTCTGGTGGACAACTACCATGCTTTCAGTAATTATTCCATAAATGAAATGAAATGATAGTTCTACGTCCTTTACATGAAATTCTTTTTTCTCAATTCCTTCATGAATGATCATTTTCAATTTATTTTGAAAAACATCTCGAAAAGATTCCCCAACGATTTGATTTTCAAGTAAGAAATCTTCTTCTTTCTCTGCGGCGTTACCTAAAACATACGGAACCGCCAACCCAAAAATGTGTTTTAAGCTATAAATTAATTTTTCTTTGGGATCGGGAATGTCATTCAAATCGTTTTCCAAATGTTTCAATGATTCTGTGGCTATATTACTAAAAATAAAGTAAAGACATTCTTCTTTTCCTCCACGGAAATACTTATAAATGGTCTTTTTACTCATGTGGAGTTCTTTAGCGACATCATTGATAATTGTCTGCACCATTCCGTGTTGTAAAAAGAATTTAAGGAAGGTTTCCGCAATAATTTCTTTCTTCGATTTCTCTTCACTCATATTCATCACTTCGTCCCATTATTCACCTGTAGATACGTGCCAAAGTCTTCTTTTATCACTTTAGTAACAACTTCAGTAGTTGTTCGTTCAACAAAATCCGAATTGAAAAGTATTTGCATTTTTTCAAATAACTCCTCGCGGTTTTCAGCTCGTGCCAAAATCACAAAATCATTTTCACCGAAAACAAAATAAACTGCATATACTCCTGGGATATTGGACAGCATTTTTCCCACTTTTTCATGATATCCAGAACCAAATTTTGCTCTTATTCGAACAATCATCTGCTCATCTTTACCCAGTTTCGATGGATCTACAATTGCTCGATAACCAAGAATGATTTTTTCATCTTCCAAGCGTTTTATTCGATAAGTCAAAGTAGATTTTGCAATTCCCAATTTTTTTGCTAGATCTGATGAAGAAATTCGATCATCATGTTGCAATTCATTTAGAATTAATTTATCTACCTTATCTAAAAGACTTCGTCTTTTTTTATCATCATGTTCGTTTTCCATTGTTCCAATCCTTAGGGGTGATTTATGAAATTTTAGAAATAAACTATCTTCTATTTTTATTAATTGTTATTTTGGCTAAATAAATCTTCTGCATTTATATATATATAACTAATAATGAAATTTTGACTGCCTTTTTAATTAACTAACAAATTCTACTTTGGTTCATTTTCATATCATTTTTAAAGAATGAGAACGCTTAAGTTACTTAGTTATCTTATCAAGCAATTATCTCTGAAGGCGAAAATTATGAGTCAAGCTTTAACATTTAAAAAATTACGAGATGAAATTATCGGGAGAGATTTTTTCTTTAAAACACCCTACGGTG
The DNA here is from genome assembly GCA_025839675.1 of Candidatus Lokiarchaeum ossiferum. Taxonomy (GTDB): domain Archaea; phylum Asgardarchaeota; class Lokiarchaeia; order Sigyniarchaeales; family Promethearchaeaceae; genus Lokiarchaeum; species Lokiarchaeum ossiferum. The sequence continues at coordinate 431,601 of CP104013.1, read as the reverse complement.
ATCGATTATTAACTTATGCAGATTATACCGCCTCGGGGCGTTCATTGAAATTTGTAGAAAAGTATTTAGTTCAAGTTCAACGGCAATATGCAAATACTCATACAGAGGATGATGTCACTGGAAGACATATGACTGGTTTACTCCACCATTCCGAACATATCATTAAAAAAGCATTCAATGCTGACCAAAATTGCTATGTTATTGCAACGGGGACGGGTTCTACTGGAGCTATTTCAAAGACACAAGAAATTCTTGGAGTGAGATTGCCTCCTGCTTCAAAAAGACTCCTTGAACATACAATAAATCAAGCGATTGGTAAAGATAGTGCAAAACAAGCACTTGTAAATGAAATTAAGTCTGATATGAATAAATTTAAACCAATTGTATTTGTAGGTCCTTATGAACACCATTCAAATGACATAATGTGGCGTCAAGCTCTTAATGATGTAGTCGAAATTAAGTTATCCGAGGATGGATATTTAGATTTGCACGATTTAATTGCTAAATTGGAAGATCCTAAATATGCCGGTCGTGAAAAAATTGGATCATTTTCAGCAGCATCAAATGTAACTGGTATTAAGACACCAGTTTATGAAGTAGCACGAATACTTCATGAACACGATGCTTTAGCTTTCTTTGATTTTGCGGCAAGTGCACCCTATGTGGAAATAAATATGAATAAGGATGAACTTTCTTATTTTGATGGAATATTTATTTCCCCTCATAAATTCATTGGAGGTCCAGGATCTACGGGAATTCTCGTTTTTAACAAGAAGATTTATGACGCTTCCATTGATCCAACTTTCGCAGCTGGAGGAACGGTGGATTTTGTAAGTTCTTATGCTGTAGATTTTATTGAAGATGTGGAAACTCGAGAAAAACCCGGAACACCTGGAATTTTACAAACTATCAAGGCTGCCTTAGCAATTGATATTAAAGATTCAATAGGTATTTCAAATATCGAAGCAAAAGAACTAGAGTATACTCATCGTGCTTTTAAATTTTTCAATGAAAATCCTAATATTGAAATTTTAGGCCCTCAAGATCCCGATCAAAGAATTTGTATCTTTTCCTTCTTAATTAAAAATCAGGATAAATATCTCCATCCCAAATTTTGTACTAAATTGTTGAATGATCTCTTTGGAATACAATCAAGAGCAGGGTGTTCTTGTGCTGGAGTATATGGTCATCATTTAATGAATATTAATACTCAAAAATCAAAAAAATTCCGCAAGGTCGTTCAAGCAGGTTTCTTAGGTATTAAACCTGGTTGGGTACGTGTTAATTTCCATTATGCCTTTTCTGAAGATGAATTTAATTTCATTTGTGACGCCATTGATTTTGTTGCTACCTACGGGTATTTATTCTTACCTGATTATAGCTTTGATTTTAAATCTGGAGATTGGCATCATTTGAATTTTATTGATAAAGATTTGGAAGTAATTCCCAATACTGCCAATATTCTCAAAATGGAATTAAGTGATTGCTTTGACGAAGAGGACGTAGATAGAAAAAACTTATTCTCAGAATATATGAGACTCGCAAATGAAATAGCGAGAAAAAAGAAAAAAAACCTTCAATTTGGAACTTTGAAAGACAAAAACGCCGAAGAAATAAGATGGTTTAATTTTATTAACATTAAAAGCGTTTAAAAATAATTTCCATTTTTTTTTGACTTTACTGTTGAAGTTTTTGAAATCTTTAGTAAGGAATAAATAGTTTTAAGTTTTAACCCCTAATTATGAGTTCCAATTCAGATTGGTATGAAGTACATAAAATAAAGGATGATTTAATTAATATTAAAGAGCAATTAGATTTAATTGACCCAAGATTTTTAACGAAGTTCTCAAATCACTTTCTGCTATTAGGGACGAAAAAAGCCCTTCTCATAGATACTGGTGCTGGATTATATCCAATAAAAAAGATTGTTGATAATATCATTGGAGATCGCAAATTGATTGTTGTAAACACACATGGTCATTTTGACCACATTGGAGGAAATGAAGAATTTGAAGAAGTACACATCCATAAAATGGAAGCGAAGGTAATAAAAAAACCATTTAATGCCTTCTTGTTAAAAAAATCACCAATGAAGATCAAAGAACGTTATAAAGATAGGAATTTTAAATTCAACCCTCCAAAAAATGTAATTGAAATTGTTGATGGGAAAAAATTTGATCTAGGAGGCTTAATAGTATCTGCTATTCATACACCTGGCCATTCAGATGGAATGCTTTCCCTTTTCACAGACCGAGGAGAACTTTTCACTTCTGATACAGTTCACTATGGAACGATTTTTCTACCTGACAAGAAAAAAATACCTGTTCTAGAACAAAGTATTAAAAAATTGCAAAGTTTAGCAAAGAGTAATCCTGAAATGGAAATTTATCCTGGACATGAGCAATATCCCTTAGATCCTGAAATTTTTGATCAATTATTGAATGGAATTGCAATGAGAAATAAAAATTCCTCAAATAGGAGTATTGTTGGATGTTTTGGAATGTGGCAATATGAAGATGAACATTTCACTTATCTTGAACCTATCACTCCATTGATTCGCCGATTAGGTGTTGTCATCAAAAACACTCTGTTTGCAAAGTAACTTCTTCTTATTTGACGATATGCCCTCATATTGGTCTTTTTATTCATTTATAATAATTCTCAAAAAGAAAGGTATCATATTTAACCAAATTTATGCTTTCATTCGTTATTTTGATCAAATGAAATATACAAATATACATACAAGGAAAGAAAAAAGGAGTAAAAAGCCCAATCAATCGCTTTTTTTATCAATAGTGTTTTATTGATGAGATAATCCTTGTTTTAGGTTACCACGGAACATCTTTTTTGTTTATTAAATAACCGACCCAATTAGCTAATGCCGTTAATAAAGGAGTAATTAATAGTAGAAAAACCCAATAATACCATCGTAAAGGGAAGAAAAATAAGGCTAAGGCGGATGAGACTATTACGAAATCATTTTGATCCCAAAACAAGAACACTTCCCCGCGTTCGAGGGATGTTCTTCTTTTAATAAAACTTCCAATTGCATCTCCAATTGGACTTCCTAAAGCAATAACTGCTTGGCTGAGAAAATACATGGGATAATTAACATGATTATCATCATTCATGATTAAATCCAGAAAGGATAAGACGTAATCTTGATCAATAAGCTTAAAATTATCATAAACTTGTGCTTCACCAATTCGATTGAGAAACCACCAACAAATAATTGAGCTTACTACAAATCCTAAGATCCATCCACCAATAAATCCGTTCCATGTTTTGCCATCTCCTAAAATACGTTTTCCATCTTTGTAATAGCGACCGCCATCCATTGGGTAACTTTTTATTCCTTTTATTTTACCCGCTAATACCATCATTCCATTTGTTACAAAGGCAGGAACAAGCATGAAAAACCCTAATCCCATAACTACGATTGCATCAATGAAGGTGTATATAATAGACCAAATTAGAAGAAAAATGAATAAAATAATCGCTGAAGAAGCAACAAAAATCGTTTCTTTTCGCAAATCCTTGGGATTTATGTTCGGATCGTCTTTAATACGTCTCATTAAAATATCAACAAGAGTAAATATCTCTTAAGCTATTTTTACTTTTTTATTTGTTTATTTGCTCAAATGATCGTCTAGGTAAAACTATTTTGTCGATTTTAAAGACAGAAATTAAAAAATAAAGGATGAACAAATATAATAGGGTGCTCGAAAATCACACATCTTGAAATTGAAAACCAGCAAATTTTTTTCTCTTCCTCAGAGCATATGGACGAAATCGAAGATGAGACGGTAACCTTAGTGGTAACTTCTCCTCCTTATTGGGATGTACGTGACTATGGATCTGATCAAATTGGCTTTCAACAATCTTACAAAGACTACATCCTTGCTTTAAACCGAGTCTGGAAAGAATGTGTTCGTGTATTACAACCCAATGGGAAAATTGCGATCAATTTACAACCCCTTCCTATATCATCGCAGAAATCTGGCTATGGAAGAAGAGTAATTAAGGACATTATGAATGATGTGGAGAACTTCATGTTTGATCAAGGTTTATTTCTAAGTGGAATGATTTTTTGGGATAAAGCACCCTATATCAATAATGTATCTTGGGGGTCATATCCTAAACCCTCCAATATTGCCACAAATACTGCTTTTGAGCAAATTTATACTTTTGTAAAACCGGGAAAAACGCGCCCTCTAAATAAGCATTTAGTGAACCAATCACTTCTTTCAAAGGATGAGTGGCGCCATTGGGCTGTACGGATGGTTTGGGATGACATTTCTCCTGTAATTAAAATTAATCAACACAAAGAGAACCTATTTGGACATAGTGCCCCATATCCTGAAGATATTCCATATCGATTGATTCGAATGCACACATTGAAAAATGAATTGGTTGTGGATCCCTTTTTAGGAAGTGGAACTACATTAAAAATGACTCGTCTTACTCAACGTCGAGGGATTGGGTATGAAATTAATGGTGCATATGCGAATTTGATTAAAGATCGGATCATGGAAGAGTGGACTACACCTTACATAGATTCACAGTATAAAACATTTAGTTCCCGCAATATCTCTAAAATTATTCAAGAATCAATTAATACTTCCTTAAATTTTCTTGAAAAATGCAAAATTGGTTCAGAAAAAACTTATGATCAAAAAAAAAATGAAGAAGAGAGGAGATTGATACTGAAAGCTGTGTTAAAGACTTTAAGACATCAAAAAATCCTTTCACAAGCAAATATAAAAAAAATCTCTGAAGAATTCAATAATGGGATAAATTCTTAGTAAAAATTTAATCAAAAACGTTTTTTTCTTTATTATTCCTGTAAAATTTGTGCTTGAGCAATGCATAAATGACTATAAATAAATTTAATAGATTATATATTATAAAAAGCAATAAAGGGGTAAACAGAAACCATATTTGTAAATTGGCATTTATCCAGAGTCCAGTTAATACGGAAACTAATAGAAGCTCGATAAATATCGTCCAGAAAATATTACGGAGTTGAAAATAAGTGCGAAAATCGGGAGTATTTCTAATAAATCCCATTTCCATGTATCCTCTAGTTAAATTCACCTGAAATTTGGGATCAGATGCAAATTCATCGATAGGAATTGCTGATTCTTGATCAAAAGCATGGAAATGAGCAAATCTTTTATAATATCTAATAAGTTTTACATGAAAAAAACTTCCATTATTCCCCCTAGGTAGTTTATTTGCTTGGTAGCATTCTAACATGCTTGCATATTTGTTTTTTTGTGAATTCATTTTAGATTGCAACTCATCATTTGAACTTTAACAATAAATAATTAATTTTAATCAATATAAATCATCTATTCAAATTTATTATAGAAGAAGGCGTTGTAAATAGTCAAGGTAAAGTCAGGTGAAATCATTGTAAAGAAATAATTTACAGATTTAGAAGAAATTTAAAATAATGTAAAAACTGTTTTATATAAATACTCATTTTACTAAAATTAAATCTAAGTAAACAAGAATTGTACCAATTTAGTGAGGTGGTAAAGCTCATAAAATCATATATTTACGAAGATTTTCAAATCTTAGATTGGTATATTCCAAGAAATTGTTCCAACTATTCAATTTTTAGTAGATATAAATAATTTACTAATATAAAACAAGGAATTAGTTCAAATTGCCTAACTATTTAAATTGCATTTTCAAATCGATTTATTAACTTTGAAATAGAACATTAATATAAGATCTCGATTTAGGATTTTATTGGATACTGATCATGAGCCTCTCGATTATTGATAAAGAACAATTATGTGAGTTATGGACCAATATTTATAATACTGATGGGAAGCCAGATTGGTCGCATATCATTCCATATTATGATGAAAAAATAATTTTCCGGGATTCCATTCAAACGATTCATGGTATTGAAGAGTTTAAACAAATGACTGAACGTTTAGTTAAGCGTTCTAAAGATTTGAAAATGAAAATTGTGAATAGTGTGAAGGAAGAAAATATCATTTTTTTGGAATGGGAGATGAATTTAAGCTTTGGAAAATACCCAAATTCTACAATGTTTGGTTCCAGTCGACTAACCTTGAACGAAGCAGGAAAAATTATTGATCAACGGGATTATTATGATCTTTGGGGTGATATTTTTGATAATATTCCAAAGCTAGCTAAAAGATATCGGAAGTTTATGAAGAAAAAATTTGGGTAATTAAAATGAATAAATATTTAAAAGAGTATAAATGGTCAAATATTCGGGCGATGCTACGGAATAATAAGGTGGATCCTATTGAATGTCAAGAGGATTTCACTGGACGCTTAGTGCTTATTACTGGGGCAACAACGGGAATTGGATATCACACAGCAATTAAATTCGCATCAAAAGGTGCTAACCTCCTTTGTATAAATCGAAATGAAGAAAAATCTATCAATTTGTGCGAAGAAATTAAACAAGAATATGGGGTTGAATGTAATTATAAAATTGCAGATTTTACTCATCTTGAAGAAATAAAAAAGGTGGCTACTGATATTTTGGCTCTAAATCAAACTATCGATGTTTTAATTCATAATGCAGGCGTTTATTTGACAAAGAAAAAATTTACTGACGATGATATTGAAACTGTTTTTCAAGTAAATTACCTTGGCTCTTTTATTTTAAATTATATGCTTAAGGATAAATTGAAAGCTCAAAATCATGCAAGAATCATATTTGTTAATTCGGAGGGCCATCGTTTTGCCATTTCTGGGCTGAAAATTGATGATCTTCGTTGGAAAAAACACAGGTACACTGGTTTGAAAGGATATGGATCTGCAAAAGTTGCCCAACTTCTATCAATGCTCAAATTTAAGGAATATTTCAATAATAGTGGTGTAACCATAAATGCTATGCATCCTGGTGATGTGAAAACAAATATGGGAGAAAATAATGGCAAACTTTATCGGTTTTTCAAACACCATTTTATCAATCCTTCCGCAAAATCGCCCAAGATTTCAGCAGAATCGTTATATTATCTTGGTGTGTCAAAAGATATTGAAACAGAGAGTGGTAAATTTTTCAACCTAACCACTGAAGAAGAACCTGCACCTCCTGCCTTAGATATGGATATGGCGGAACGACTATGGGATAAAAGTTTGCAATTGGTGGGGATGGAATGAATTCTCAAAATTCTCGAGTTGTAATTGTTGGGGCAGGAATGGCTGGTTTAACAGCGGCGGCATATTTATCTAAAGCTGGAATGGATGTTCTTTTACTTGAAAAAAATAATGAATGTGGAGGGCTTCTAACATCATTTGAGCGAGATGGTTTTCTGTTTGATGCTGGAGCAAGATCTATTGAAAACTCCGGAATCGTACGTCCTATGTTAAGGGATCTTGGAATTGAACTTGACTTAATTGATAGTCCTGTCTCAATTGGGATTGAAAATGAAATAATCAATTTTGATTCCCTCGATCGTTTGGAAGATTACCGAAAATTATTAGAGAAACTCTATCCCGAAAGTCTCAAAGATATTAGTAAAATTTTTGTCTATATAAAAAAGATTTTGAAGGATATGGGAGTATTATATGGAATTGATAATCCTTATTTTAGAGATTTAAAACATGATAAGCAATTCATATTTAAAGAACTACTTCCATGGGTAGGAAAGTTCTTTTTTACTCTTCGCCGTATAAGTCGCTTGAATGAACCCGTTGAATCCTTTTTACACAAATTATCCTCAAATCGCTCGCTCATTGATATAATTGATCAGCATTTCTTTAAAAAGACACCTACTTTCTTTGCATTAGGTTACTATTATGTATACCTTGATTATTTTTATCCAAAAGGCGGGACAGGGGAATTACCTAACTCAATTCGAAAAAAAATCCTTGAGTGGGGGGGAAAGATCAAATTTGACACACAAATCTCTAAAATTATTCCTTCTGAGCAAAAAATATTAGATGTCCTCGGTAATTCCTACGAATATGACAATCTCATTTGGTGTGCCGATTTAAAAACCTTATATCAAATTATCAATCCTCAAAATCTAGATGCGAGCATTTCCGAAAATATTGCTGCCCATAATGAAAAGTATCTTTCTCACCGTGGAGGGGATTCTATCTTTTCATTTATGATTGGAGTGGATGAGATTCCTGCAAAATTTGCTTCTATATCTAATGGACACTTCTTTTATACACCTTCAAAACAAGGTCTCAATGAGTTATTTCGATCTAAACTCCAATCTATACTGACAAATTTTGAAAATGTGTCGAAAGAAGAATTATTGCAATGGTTGGACGAATATTGTCAATTAAATACTTATGAAATATCAATTCCTGCCCTCAGGGATGCTTCTTTAGCACCAGAAGGAAAAACTGGTATTATTTTTAGCTTCCTCTTTGAATATGACTTAATAAAAAAAGTACATGAAGCAGGTTGGTATGATGAATTCAAAATAGAAGTTGAGAATCGTATTTTGGATACGCTTGGTGAACAATTATATCCTGGAATAAAAGATAAAATTCTATTTCAATTTTCTTCAACACCTTTAGATATTTCAAGAATTGTGGGGAGTTCAGAAGGTGGAATTACCGGATGGTCATTTGAAACACCAGTGCCTGTTGTAAATGACCTCAAAAAAATGGTTAATTCTGTTAACACACCTATTCCAAACGTATTGAAAGCAGGGCAATGGGCGTATAGTCCTTCCGGAATTCCCATTGCAATTTTGACGGGTTGGCATGCTGCTCAATCTATTTTGAAAAAGAAGAAATAAATTTTTTTTTTCCTAAACTTTTGAGATAATTTGTATTAATTCTGCATCAATTGGTTTCTTCTGGAATCTTTAGAAAAAGAATTAGTTGCCAGAGAATTACGTATAAAAGGATTAGTAGTAAAATTGGAAAAATAATATCAATCTCTGTTAATAGCATTGCAATAACAATTCCTAAGGTAAAGTAAACCATACCATAATTGCAAATAATGAATATTATTTTTGATGAAGTCAGCATTTTTTGTTTTTGTTTTTGTTTTAAATTGTCTGCTTTTCTATTAAGGGCATCTTCAATGTTCAAAATTCCAGGCAAAGCAACAAAAAACCAAATATGGAAATATAGAAACCAAGAATCGGGATAGACTATTAACAAAATCAAGTGACTCAATCCAAAGAACATTGAATAATTTCGTTTGTGTAAAGGAATTATAAGGAAAATTCCATATATGAACCCAAAAAGTATGGCTGCTAATATAATCATTAAGATGGTTTGAGAAATTGAAAAGTTTAAAAATTTAGGTAATAATCCGAGAACTCGTGTGATGCTTGTACTTGGATAAATTAAGATTTGAGCAGATTGATTTATCTTTATAAAATCTTGCAATAAATTAGGATACATAACCCAGAAAAATATATTTGGAAGTATTGGCATGATATATCCCAATAATGCTATAAAACTAGATTTGAAAGAGATTTGAAACTTTTTCTTTTTCCATGATATAGATCCTTTAAGCAATAAAGGAATTAATAGAATTCCAAATGGTTTATATAAGCTTGCTAAGCCAATCAAAAATCCCGATAAAAACTTTGCCCCTCGAATCTGATAACGTTCGATTTTTTCATTTTCTATTAAAATAATGCTACAAAGAACTAGTAAAATATAAATTTCAGAAATTTGTCCGAATGCTAAATTCGGAACTTGAAGCGGAGCAACGATTCCAATTAGTAAATAACTTTTTCTTCGTTTTGAATTAAATTCAACATTATAAAATCGCTTAGATAAGACAAGAAATAAAACAAATGAAAATATATGCAGTATTTCCATTATCAAAGTGTGAATTATAAATGCTATCGGATAAGGAATTAAAGAAATAAAAGAGTTCATGTAAGAAAAGATTGGAAGATAGCGAAAAGGAAATTCATACTGCTGAGACGTGTATAATGCAGATGGATTTGAGCGAATTAAACTAAAGGATGTATAAAAAATCCGAAAATCGAAAGACATGAATGCAAGATCTACTTTTTCAGAATATTCTGACAGGATGAATAAAAGGATTATAAGTACAACAAAGATTGCATTTAAGACAATTCCAAAGCAAAGTACATTGCTTTTCCTTAATAACTTAAACTCACCTTTGATATCTTCCCAAAAGAGATTTTTTTTGGGTGAAATCTTTTTTTTCATCGTTTCTATTTCAATCATTTTTTATTACATGTAAAGATTTATTACTCAAATTATAAATTATTTCATAGATTATTCCGACTATATGAAAAATTAAACTGCTAAATATTGAATTCAGCAGTTAATTTTAAAAGTTTTTTTAAAATTATTATGAATATGGCTTTCAGGTAATCTAAATATGGCTACACAAGTACTGATCCCCATTTTTGGAGGCTTATTTCTTCTATTTCGAATTTGGTTAAGTTTATACAAATTACGAGAAGAATTGCAATTTCGCCGGTTTTATGTAAGTAGATTAGTCAATTATTACTTCTGTATGATGCTTATATTCAATCTACAATCTGCAATATTTAATGTCATCATTGCCGTGTGTTTTCCTGCAATGATATTCACATCGGTATGGGATTATAATTTTTATAGTAAATTTAAAAAACGCACTTATTGGAAGAAGAACCGAAGATGGCTTTTTGTGGAAAGAATCACTATGCATCCTCCTCTTTTAATCTCTGGGTTATATATGTATATTGCTGGTATCCCTAATTTTGTTCCTCCTGGAGAAGTAACACCCTTTCTCATTGGAATATTGATTGTATACGGTAGTTCATTTTTATTGGATGTAAGGTTACGAAAACGGTATAATTGGCCTAATGGTCGAGATTTACTTGTAGTAATGCTCGTTTCAACTATCGGATTTTCCATGTATTATATTTTCGGCTAATCATGCCTAGAGAATTTGAAAGATCATTACTTAAATCGGTTGAATTAAGTTGATCTAAGTAAAAAGGCCATTATTCTTTATGAAGATGAAATTAGGCTAATTAGGCAGTTACTTTTTTTCCCATCGTTTTTTAATCCATTCAGGCATTAAATAACCAATATACATGCAATAAAGCCCAATTAGACTTAATAGCCAAGCAAGGGGTACAAAAAGTGAACAACCTAACTCATCAATTAATCCAATTGGAATAAAGAAATCTTTGAACATTCTAATTATTTCTTGGAAAATAAATGAAACTAGAACGAAGCTTAAAACTATCCCAGAGAATTTTAAATAACTTAATCCTTTTTTTCCAACTACATCCTCTCTACTAACACTTTTTTTGCTTACTTGATTTGCCTTTTGTGCTTGATTACCATAAATTATGAAACTTGTAAGCAAATGAATAACAAGCAAAATAAAGATATCTATACTCATGAGTCCTAAGATTGGAGTTATTATTGCAATAAAAATTTCAATTACAATTAAAACCCCTATTAAAGTTGATTTTCTATTAAGATAAAAAACATCCTTTTGAAATAATAACAAAAATATGTTCGCTACTGCTGTCAACGAAAATGAAATAGATGCACCTTTATTAATCATAATATCTGCCAATTCTAATGTTAACTGATTTCTGGATACCAACAATACAATTGGATCGATTAACGCTGCAGTTATTAAAAAGAATGCTGTCATAAATAAGTATAAGACAATATTCTTTCTTTTATTCACGTACTTCATAAAAATGAAAAGTGATATAACATATCCAATTCCAACTACTAAAAAGGAAATTACAATTGATATTATATGATTTGTGCTGAGATCTAACATAATACTAATTACTTGTTAAAATATTTAATTATACCTCCTTTTTCCGTCATGATATATTCAAAAGTGTTGATTCTATTTTATTCTTATATTATATTTTGAATTTTAACTCCAGAAGGTCGACTATAATATTTCTAATGAATAGATTATGTCTTTTTTAGAAGTAAATTTTTCATTTAACGATCGAATATATCTCCGTTGCTGTTAATCTTGATAGGACATACGAAAAGAGACTTTTACTATTATATTCATCTGAAAAAATATCTTAAGGGGAAATATATGTTTTTGGAAAAAAACAGGAGAAAAGTTGGATTTTATTGAGTAATTTTATAATTCTGGACGATTACACAATTTTTTCTTTAACAATATACCGAAGGAAGTACATTTCCTTTCTAAAAATCAATAAATTATGAATTTTCAAGTATTTGAAGTTCTTATTTTAACATCAAGGGAAAATTTCATGTGTTACTCAATAAACAATTTTTCGTTCAAATTCTAATGTGGGATCTAATGAACTAGATAAGCTCCAGAAAAATTGGTCAGTCATTCCTGCAATAAAATCACGAACAATAATCTCCGGCGGCTGTTTATAGTAAGGATATTTTTCTAAAGAATTAATTTCAGGACGTCGGGTCCGAATTTGGTTGAGATTTAGGAATAAATGATCTTTGAAAATTTTAGAATCTAAACGTTCATTGATTAAATCATCGTAATAATGGTCCCAAAGTAGATGCATGGCTTTATCGATTGTTGGTAGAGGTTGCAATTTATCCGGATGTAAATAGATATGGTTCAAGTTAAACTTGTATAAATCTTGCAAAGCAGCATTAGTTGCCTCACTATAGGAAATATAGGGTTGATCAATAGAATTTTGGATTAAATCCGTTATTAAAGAATTAATAATCTCCCGATTAGATTTTCCCAACTGAATTTTTACTGATTCAGGGATATCTTTGAATGACAAAATACCTAAATGTTGGGCATCCATTACATCTCTAGAGATATAACTAATGGTATCCGCAAATCGAACTAAAATTCCTTCCATAGTTTTGGGGACTGGGTCTTTAATTTTTCCTAATTTCAAGTTTTCAAGATCCTGTTCTAAGTGAGTCCAAGTTAATTCTGTAGAAGCGGGATATAATTTACCTTGATGATTTTCCCCGTTATGGCCGAGTATACCATCCAAGACCGGGAGTGTAAGATTTTGCATTTCCACTTCTTGTAAAAACCAAACGCTTCCAAAATTATGATGGTATTGACCAATTCCTTTTTGTTCGGTTATTTTAGTTAACAATTCTTCTCCATCATGCCCAAAGGGTACATGGCCTATATCATGACCTAAAGCGATTGCTTCAACCAATGAAGTATTTAATTTAAAAACCTCCGCTAATTCTCGAGCAATTTTAGAAACTAACTGAACATGGAGCATTCGTTTTTGATGAATATCACTTTGCAACCAGAAAAATACTTGGGTTTTATCAAAATAACGTGCAAAGGATAGGCTATGATTGATCCGATCGGCATCCCTTGTAAAGTATGAGCGATATCCATTTATTTCTTTCACTTTACGTTGGGCTTTATCACTGAAATATGCGTAGGGACCAAAATTTTTTTTTTCTTTTTCTTGATTTTCTCTCTTAAGACGATTTACAAGATCGGGAAGAAGTTGCATTTACTTAAGTACTTTTAGAAGAAGATCCCCAAAAATCTTTCTAATTAATATAAAACAAGTATTTTCGACATTATTCGATAAATTGATATGAATATTGTTTCATTCTATGTGTTTAGGAGTTTAAAAGCCCTAATTGTTTCAATTTTGCATCCTCTTCGTCGGTGCATTTCCAGAATCTCAGATAGCTGTTCAAAATTCAATGAATTATCTTGTAAATTTAAATATTGTAGTCCGAATAAGTTTTCAATCGAATTTGGGAGTGATATTAAATTATTATGGCTAAGATCTAGAAAGCTTAAATTTTCGAGTTCTCCGAGTTCAATCGGTAGGGAATAAAGATTATTTTGTTCCAAATTTAGTGAATTTAAATTAGTCAGATAGGAAATCCATTCTGGAATCAAATTAATATTGTTTTTTCCCAAATCGAGTAGCTGGAGTTCTTTCAATAATACTAAAGCTTCTGGAATTTCTACAATTCCAGTATAATAGAGTCCCAATTCAATAATCCTACCTTCATCTGAAACAAATCCGAAATTCAATTTTGCACTATCCACAACAGGAACGGGCATATTCAAGATACTTTCCAACAGCATAAGTACTTCATAATCATCAATGACCAGTGGCACGTCTTGGTAGAACATAGCCCAACTATAATCTTCATATTCTTTTTGAGTTCGTTCAACCCGACCATCTGTAAAAACTTCATTTTCTTCCCATTTCGTTCTTTCAGTATCTTTACTCTTCCATTTTAGTTCAAGATCATCTTCAACCATATGCATGGATGAACAGAGCTCATTAAATGAAAGCAGATCATCCATTTGAAACAGATCATCGAATAACTCTTCTTGAGTTTTTCCAGAATTGACAAGATAATTCTGAATTTTAGCACCAGTCCATTTAAATGCCGTCTGTCGTTCGATTTCACAGCCTTTTTTGTAAACTTTCTTCAAATTTTCAAAATTGAGTTCTATATCAATAGTATTCTTTGTTAAAATGAGTTTGTGAAGATTAGTTAAATTTCCAAAAGAATTTGGTAAAGTGTGTAAGTTATTATAGGCTAAATCTAATTGTTCTAATTTAGTGAGATTTCCAAGGCTTTCAGGTAATTTATCGATTTGATTATTATCAAGATTCAACTGGATCAATTTTGAAAGATTGCCAATTTCTTCTGGTAAAGTCTTTAATTTTAGATAACTGAGATTTAAAATTTCTAAGTTAGTCAGGTTTTGAATAGAAGAAGGGATTTTTTTTAATTTTTCATGATCAATACCAAGAAATATTATAGATCCATTCTCTGCAACAAATCCATTAATAAAGTTTGTTTTTGTTGAAGATGGGATCGGGCGTCCTAATTCCTTTTCTATATCTACAATGGCGTTATATTCTGCTATATGTAGTGGAATTCCTTCATATTCCTTTAAACTTTTTATCTTTCCCCCCTCCCTTCAAATTTTTCAATTCCATAGAAATCGATTCTGGTAAGAGTATTAGAATAGATTTATCATTTGTATCCACTTTTTTACAAAATTATCAGAAATATTCTAACAAACCATTAAGGAATTACAAAAAATGATTTTCAAGAATATTTGAGGTCTTTTTCCAAAACTTCATTTCTATTTTAACAATATATCTAAATATGCCTTTTTCTAACTATAATTTTTCAATAATTACAACAAAACATGAAATGATGGTTGATATCACTAATGAAATTGAAAAAATAATCGCTAAAGAAAACGAACAAACATCATTGAATGGAATTTGCCATATTTCTATCCCTCATACAACTGCCGGAGTAACTATCAATGAAAATGCTGATAAGGACGTTAAATCTGACTTTATGTCTATTCTGACTGATCTTATTCCTCAAAAACAAACTTTCTTGCATGTTGAGGGAAATTCGGATGCTCATGTGAAAGCCTCTCTCATGGGGTTCCATCAACAAATTATCATTCTAAATGGCAAACTTCAACTGGGATTATGGCAGGGAGTTATGTTTTGTGAATTTGATGGTCCACGGACTCGAAATATTCAAGTTTCAATTTGGACAGAAGCGTAATTAGATCTGGTTTTGAAAAGCAAAAGTAAAAATGGGATTACCATACTCATCTTGTAGGTCGTTTTCAAATGATTTGATTAATTTACTATGTTCTTCCTTCAATCCTAAGTCTAAGAAGATTTTTTTATTATATTGTCGTGTACTGATTCGAGCAACGGCATCACACGAACACACCCGGGTATTCCGTATATTTTTTCCCTCTAAATCATCATAAAAAAAGAACATCGTGTCAGAACAGAATGGACAAGTGATCTCAACATCTCCATCTTGACCAAATTTAGTGATAGTATCATAATCCACAAAAGGTTTTGTCATTGAAGGAATAGATTTTGTTTTTTTCTTCAATTTGGGTTGAACTACTTTTTTAATTTCTGGTTGAGGGTTTGGTTCAATTTTTTGATTTGTAGAACTTGGTTTTACAATACTTTTTGTCTCTTTTTTGATTATTTGAGGGATTTTTTTACTGAGATCTTTGGTTTCCTTCTTGATTGAACTCCTTTTTTTCCTACTCTTGTTCAATTTCGTTCCAAACATATCTGCCATAGTTGTTTGCTTCTGAGGTTTGACTTTTTTTGCATTTCTTCTTCTTTTTTTAATTAATCCCTTTGGTTTTAAAATCCGAGTTGCCTTTTTAGATTCTCGCTCATTATCCATGTCAAATACTATTTTTCTTCCTTCAGAAAAATAATCTGACAGCTCTAATTGCGTAATAGTGGCTGATTTTTCGGATTTACAGATATACATAGGTTCAATTGTATAAGCTATTAAATCTTTAAAAAGACTATGGCAGTATTTTGGTCAAATTAATTAACCGAATAACAATGTTCTAATTGAAAACTAAAGAAGAAAATTTTAGTTTTCTATTTTCATGTTCTTTCTAGCGTAATAATAGATGAATTCTTGCGCATATCCAGCCCAATTCTTAAATAATTGACGCCCTAAACGACTAAGAATCTTTGTAGATGCTTTTTTTCCCTCATTATAATATTGAATCATAAATCGTTTTATCCAGATATCTACTGGAAAATGCGTAACATCTCCATATCCAAATAATTGGATGCAATCTGCCACTTTTTTTCCAATCCCATCAATGCATTGTAAATTTTTATTAAATTCCTCCGAATCCTCAAATTCTTCTAATAAAAAACCAGGATGACAGTTTATAAAATTCCAAATATATTTGGCTCGATATCCAAATCCCAATTCTCGAAAAGTATCTTCAGAAACATCTAAAAGATCTTCACGGGTTGGAAACAAGAAAAATTCTCGTTTTTCATATCTAACTTTTTGGCCATATATTTCTCCTAGTTGTCTGAGATGATGCTTTATACGGGGGATATTAGAACATTGGGATAATAGATAGGAAATACTGCACTCAAATTCTTCTTGTTTTAATAATCTCAATCCCTTACTGTAGGAGATTACTTCATTCATTAAGTCATCAATCGCGATAACTTTTAACATTTCATTGTAATCATCTTTACATCGAAGAAAGATCTCCATTTCGTTTTTTAGGTTTTTCTTGACATTGGAATCAATTCCTATGATGTGAGGTGTAATTTGCACTAATTTAACAATGCGATCTTTAAAGGGACCATAGTAAGTTTGTCCATTATCAAAAGATTCAAATAGAAAATTCTGACCGCATTCAAAGGTTTTCATTAGGTTAAACTCATTTTCAAAAGATAATTCAATCACACATTGCAAAACATCTAAGAAGTAAAAAAAAGAACGATTATAACTGAAAAGCTAGTGGTAACCCCTGGTTACGAATTTAAGGCTAGGGGGTGATATTCATCATAGGATTTTTTCAAGCGGGAAATATCATTTTTTGCATAAATTCGCGTTGTATTTGGATTAGCATGGCCTAAAAGATCTTGAAGTTCGCTTATGTCCATTCCATTTTGTCGTAAGTGGGTCGCACCGGAGTGGCGAAAGATGTGGGGTGTGAACTTTTTTTCTTTTGGAAAACCTAAATGTTCTTTTAATTCTTGTAAATCTCGTTGAATTGTTCGAGGACTTATGCGCTTATTCCGAGAATTAATGAAAAGAGGGGTATATTCTTCACTTGATTCCATTTGTCTAAAATTGATGAATTCAGCGAGATATTTCGCTGTTGTAAAATCTATGGGAATATATCTTTCCTTATTACCCTTTCCTGTAACTTTAATTGACCGATTGGAAATATCTATATCTTGAATGTTTAAATTGCAAATTTCACTGATTCGAGCTAATGATGCATACATTAAGCGAATGATAACTTTTAACCTGCAATATTTGTGATTGGTTGTCCCTTTCCATTTGTCCAACATTCCAAAAATGGTTTGGATATCCTCAAGTGAGAGATATTTCGGTAAGGCTTCTTGTTGACTTATTTTCGGACTCTTAATAGCACGCATAGGATTTTTTAAAAGAAGTTCATTATCAACGCAAAATTGAAAAAATGACTTATAACAAGCGATTTTTCGAGCAATTGCTCTTTTAGAATATTGTTTCTCGTAGAAATATTTTAAGACCTTTCGAATATGAAAAATCTGAATTTTATCAACGTCTATTTGGGATAAATGTTTCAGCAAGATCTGAAGATCATAGTTGTATGCCTTTATAGTATTCTGACTACATCCTTCTTCCACCTCTTTCGCAATAAGAAAATCGGGTATTATTTCGGATAATAGCATATTCTTCATTTATTCCTTGTATAGATAGTATTGGGGAGATTTTTATTAAAAATCACCAAGTATATGAGGATATTATCTACACTACATCGTAGAAGAGATGTAGGACAATTCGATGAAAAAAGTGTCAAATTGTAATTAATTTTTTTTTCGAAAAATATGGATTGAAAAATTAAAATTACTTACATTTTTTTCGGGCGATATTTGCTGCAATTAAAATAGGATCCCATACTGGTGCAAAAGGTGGTGCATAGCTTAAATCCAGCTGTTGCAAGTCATCAATTTTCATGTGAGCTGCAATAGCCGTTGCAAAAACATCAATTTTTTTTGCACCTAAAGAACTTGGAGCAGTTATCTCTGCTCCTAAGACTAGATGGGTATCGATATCAAAACAGAGTTGAATTGACATTTTTTTCGCATTTGGATAATAGTGGGCAATTTCGTTATTTGTTATCATTATGGAGGTGGCATTATAACTAAGTTCTTTGGCAATATCTTCTTGAATTCCCGTTTGAGCACAATAAAGATCAAAAACTTTGAAGACCGAAGTTCCGATTATCCCAGGAAAAGGACTTGTAGGGATACCTGCTATATGTGATCCGGCGATTCTACCTTGTTTGTTGGCAGTTGGAGCAAGTGGGAGGTATACATCTTTCTTAAGTAAATTGTGGTATGAAGTTGCGCAATCTCCGGCCGAATAAACTTTTTCAATATTAGTTCGGCAAAATTCATCCACAAGAATTGCACCATTTGGAAGAGTCTTCAATTCCGTGTTTTTGAACATTTGAGTCGCTGGGATCACCCCAATAGATAATTGCACTGCATCTGCTTGGAGTTTAGTACCATCTTGTAATAGAACTTCTAAGGAAGTATCAGAAATTTGATTCAAAGTTTGAACTCTATTTTGTAAAATAAGTTGTATATTATGTTTTTCCAATTCTTTTTGAATAAAATCTTGACTTTTAGTCCGGAAATTTAAACGAGGCCCAATTAATGTGATCTTTTTTACATTGAGAGCTTCATATGCTTCTAACATCTCTAAACCGATATATCCACTTCCAATAATTACAACATTTTCAACTTTAGTTGATTGCAGAAAAGTTTTCAATTTTGCTGCTTGAGAAAGGGTGTGGACTTTGAATAATCGTGAATGTGTTAAAATGTTATTTGGAATTTGGATTTTTTCAGTACTGGATTGTCCTCCGGTTGTAATAACAAGATAATCATATTTTTCTTCAAATTCTCGATTATTTTGAATAGCTTTGATTTTAACCGTTTTTCGATTAAAATCAACTGATACTACTTCATGATAAATATGAACCGGGATATTTCGTTTTTCCATCAGTCCTTCTTTTGTAAGGGTCATCAAATTATCTAAATTTTTAACATCATCTGCTACAAAGTAAGGAATACCACATGCTCCATATGATATATACTGACCTTTTTCATATACATCAATTTCCCAATCTTTATGTTTTTTCCGAATTGCACTTGCAGCACTCAAACCCGCAGGATTTCCACCGATTATTATTGTTTTCATAGTCAATACCTACTTTAAATCTGTTTTAAATAAATATAAAACCATCTTATCTATGTTAAGTTAAAAGAAAGTAGAATAAGTAATAATTATTTACAAAATTATATCAGATAGACTAAAAACTTATCAATTGAAAAAAGAAACCTATTAGCATTAAAACTTCATAAGAACCATAGCATAATGATTTTCAAAATATTTATGAAATATAATGGGTGCTCATCATTAGAATTAGAAGAACATATAATAAAGTGATTCTACAAGATTATTCATTCCTTTCAAGCAAAATTTCGGAAAGGGTATCAAAAAAACTGAATAAAAAAATCTTACGGAAAAAACCCTCTTCAATTATAGAGCTCATAAATATCGTCCAAAATTTCTGGAAGGAAACGGAGAAAAATCCTGCATTTCTGTCATCAGAAGAAATAACACAATTATTGCGGTTAACCATTCGTTTAAGTTTCTTAATTCAAGATAACTCCTTTGTTCAAACTTTAACATCAGATGATCTTCTTACAAAATGTATGATTCTCGGGTCAAACACAACAGATGAGGCAAAATTGATAGCTGAAAATCAAAATAATATACTTGAAAAGATTACTCCAGAGCACGATCCTGAAGGAAATGCTGCCATAATGACTATTTATAGCTTTAAATTCTTCAATTATCTGACACTAAATAATTCAGCAAAAGTTCAAGAGCTTGAAGAAAAGATAACTAATTTTCATAATTCTCATTTAGAAGATCCGTTAATTCAGTGGATTTTTGCCCAATTTCTTGGATTTTATAGTTGGAATCTTTGGACAACAGGGAAAATAAAAAAGGCCGGCATTTATGTCAAAAAAGCTTTAGATTATTCAAACACTATTAATGCTCCTGTCCTAAAATGCATTGCCTTAAATTCCATAGGCTCTTATTCATCTCATTTAGGAGATGTTGATGCTGCTTTAGCATATTTCGGTAAGTTGCTTGAAATTGTTGCGCTTATTGGCAATAATCGAATGGAATTTGTTGCTTTGTCTAATATTTCTGAAATCTACAATAAACGAGGAGAATTAAAAAAATCGATTAAAAATGCTTTAGATGCGCTTGAAATTCTCGAAGAAACTTCAGATCGCGCGAATCAAACAAATTCATTTATTGTATTATATAATAATCTCTGTTCACTTTACATTAAGGAGAATAATCTTGATTTAGCAATGAAATACATTCAAGAAGCAATTGAAATGCTTGATCCGAGTATTGAGAATTCATATATCAATAGCGAGGTTCGAAAGACCTACATGAATTTATTAGTTGTTAAGAAGAACAAAAACAAGTTGAAAGAACAATTATCTATTTTAGAACCCTTAATGGATAATAATCCTATTTATCCAGTCCAATTTGCGTTTTTTTTCTATACAGGAAAATTAGCAGAAATGGAAAATCAAACCAATTTGGCACATGATAATTATATGAATGCTTTAAATCAAGCAATTAATGCAAGAGATATTGCTAAACAAATTTTACTGCAGATATATATGGCTGAATTATATTTAAAACGTTTTAGTGAAGCTGGAAATGCAGACTCCTTAGAAAATGTCAATAAATTTCTTGATAATATCATTATGGTATCAAAAGAACAGAGTTTTTATGACCTACACTATAAAGCATTATTATTAAAAGTAAATATTGAAGAATTGAACAAAAATTATGATGAAGCAATTGATATTTTGGCCGATTGCTTAAAATTAGTTAATAGAATGGAAAAGGATCCCAAGGATGTTGAAGAAAAAATAAATGAGATTGAAAGTCAAAAAAGAGAATCGAATATATCATTAGATCGGAATCAAATCCTACAAAATTCATTCAATTTACTCTCTTCTTCCTTTTCAAATATTGATGCAGACAATTCCAAGAAAATTGATTATGAAATATATGGATTGCTCGTTTTAAGTAAAAGTGGGTTACCTTTATATTCTAATTACTTGGATACCCACTTTAGTGCCAGTGAACTAGTTATTTCAGGGTTGATCAGTGCAATTTCTTCTTTTAGTAGTTCAATTTTTGCTTCTAAATCTTCTGGCCACTTAAAATCCATTCAACATGATGATGTGAATATCATATTGGAGTATCATTCAAATATGTTGCTTGCATTGATTTGTGATACTGATACATTTGAAATCCGTAGTAAAATGATAAGTTTCTCTGAAAAATTAAATGAGTTAGATTTAGATGAAAATATAATTCGTTCGGACGAGCAAAAACTAAATATTGACTTGATATTTAATGGAATTTTTTCATGAAATTCATTTTTATTTTTCCATTGTATCAAACTTCTAAGTATATTCTTCTCATATTGTGAAATAATTTTCTTTTATGTTATCTAAATATTGGTAAATCTTTGGATTCATGTCTTGGATCAAAAATAATGCGCATGTGTTATTAAATCTTCAGTAGATATATTCAATTTTTTCGACAATAATTTTTCAGCCATAAGGCTTATATGCAATGTTGCAGAATTACGACGTTGTAGCGATTAATTTAAATTTTACGCCCGATGACTGATTAACTTTAAATATTAGAGACCTCTTATTATCTTAGATTTAGTTATCAAACTCGATCTAATCTCAAAAGCATATCAAAAGTGCGACGATGTTTTGACCGACAACAAGCCAAAAACATCGATCTCGTGTTGATATGGGAACGTTGAGGCATCGGTCTGATTATTGGTTCTGTTACAGAACACCACTCAGTTTGATTGGAATAGTCGGAATATCCGGGCGAATCTCCGTTCAGCATGCGTTTACGCATGAACATTGGTCCCATGGCAAAGTCTTATTCGTTTTGTAACATCTGATCAGGTTAAAGTGATCCAATGTTCGTGTTAAATTTGTACACTTCTACTTTTTGAACTACAATTAGCATTCAATTCGGATAACATGTTGTACCGACACATATATGCAAAGTAACTAGATCGTGAAATGCATATTAAGTCAAAAACAATTAATTATTGTATTAAAATTCCAGGTTATCAAAAGTCTCCCAACGATTTTGATAACCTACGAAGTAGTATGAAGACCGTTCGAGACAATTCGTCTCAGATAAGTAATCAGGGTTCGTTCCTGATTAAGGTCCATACGCCAACGCTGTATAGTGGATGTCTCGGCTTGGTATCTGATGAAGGGCGTGACAAGCTGCGATAAGCCCCGGGTAGGTGCAAGTAACCTTTGATCCGGGGATGCCCCAATGTGACATCATATATTAAGTAATGTTAATATACTCCCGTCAGGGAGAGGGAACGTGCTGAAGCGAAGCATCATAATAAGCGCAGGAAAAGAAAGCAATAGCGATTCCGTGAGTAACAGCGAGCGAAAACGGAATAGGTCAAACCGAATCCGCACGGGAAACTGTGTGGAGATGTGGAGTACGGACTCGTGTCGAGCCTCCTTGGAGAAGTTGAACCTTTCTGGAATGTTAGACCGTAGAGGGTGACAGTCCCGTAAACGTAATCCAAGTGGCTTATGGCGAGTATCCTGAGTAGCGCGGGATAGTTTTTCCGTGCAAATGTACCTGATACTAACAGGTAAACCTAAACATAACCCAAGACCGATAGCGTATTAGTACCGTGAGGGAAAGATGAAAAGCACCCAGGAATGGTTGTGAAAAGTGCCTGAAACTATACAGTTAAGACTGAAGCGGTCTGAAAGAGATAATGCTCTTCGAAGTCGCCTTGTGTGAACTTGGAGACGAGTGGAGCGGATCAGGATTGCTTCTTTATTCTAGAAACATTAGCCAGGGAGCTTATGTTAGTGGCGAGATTAAGGGGATCATCCCCGAAGTCGCAGGGAAACCAATACACCCGCAAGCCTATTATTACACTTAGTTGTGGTTTTACCGGTGCGCCGGTGGAATTCAACTTTGAAGAGATAGGTCCAGGGGTGCGGTGTGAAAGCGCCTATAGTCACTGATGTAATGCCCGAAGTCGGACGATCTAGGCCTGGTCAGGGCGAAGTGCTTCGAAAGGAGCATGGAGGTCCGATATCGTTCTGACGTGCAATTCGTTGAGTTGAACTGGGTCTAGGCGGAAAAGCCAAATCTAGTCCGAGGATGGCTGGTTCCCCTCGAAGCTGCTCAAAGGCAGGCCTCATACGAGAATGATTGTGGTGTAGAGCACTAATTCGCTTGGTACGGAGAGTAAAATCTTCGCCGGCCTCTTAAACTCCGAAGCTGCAATCTTTGTTGACTATGGGAGACGGCTTACCCGCGGTAAGCGTGGGTGGCGAGAGAGAAACAACTCAGACCTCGGTTAAGGTCCCTAAGTGTAGACTAAGTGTTAAACCGAATGGCGTCAATTTTCTAAGACAGCAAAAAGGTAGGCTCAGAAACAGCCACCCTATAATGAGTACGTAACAGTTCATTTGCTAAGAAAATTGGCCCAGAAAATGGACGGGGCTCAAGTCTACCACCGATACCGAGGGGCATACGCAGTAGTGTGTATGATCCGGTAGAGGGGCGTGGGGTTCGAGATAAAGTAGGGCTGTAAAGTCCTATGAATCGTTCTCCAGTGCAGATCCTGGCAGTAGTAACGATTTTAGATACGTGAAAATCGTATCCGCCGAAAGGTCAAGGGTTTCTTGGCAATACGTCGTTAGCCAAGAGTTAGTCGTTCCTAAGCTCATTCTTAACCGTCTTGAGCGAAAGGGAAACAGATTTATATTTCTGTACTTGGAAGGTAGGTATTCGGTGACGAACGACTGATTTGTGACGGAAGAAGATAGCTCAGGCAGGACTGTCGTTCCTGTTTAAATGTATACATCTGGGGTGTGCCTTTGCGGCGAGAACCAGATTAAAGCATGAATAGCCACCTTATTGTGGGAGGTCTGAGGCGACTCTTATTCCCACTGAAAAGCAAATTAGTAACGAACTTTCAAGACGTACCCAGAACCGACACAGGTGTACCTAAGGTGAGAAGCCTAAGGCGTGTGGAAATACAGATTGTTAGGGAAATCGGCAAAATGGAGCGGAACCTTCGGAAGAACGCTTGCTTGGAATCTTTGCTTAGGCGAGGGATTCTAAGTTGCAATAACTAGTACCACCCGACTGTTAAATACAAACATAGCTTTCTGCAAGACCGAAAGGTTGTGTACAGAAAGTGAATCCTGCCCAGTGCAAGTCAGTCAATACCCGGTTCAACGGGAATAAGCTCTTGTAAACGGCGGGAGTAACTATAACTCTCTTAAGGTAGCCAAATGCCTTGTCGTATAAGTAACGACGTGCATGAACGGATCAACGCGGTGGTAACTGTCCCAACATTCTACTCCGTGAACCTACAGGACGGCGAACGGTCCGTCACACACCGTTGGGAAGAGAAGACCCCATGGAGTTTTACTGCAGCTTGTTCTTGACATACTCTTTTACATGCAGAGTGTAGCTGGGAGCGTAGATATTGTGCTTTCGGGTGCAATGGAGCAATAATGGAACACCAGCCTTGTAAAGGGGCATGTCTAACTCGGAAGACGCTTCCGAGGACACGTGCAGGTGGGCAGTTTCGGTGGGGCGCCAGACCTTGGAAAAGATATCCAAGGTACCCTAAGGTCAACTCAAACGGGACAGAAATCCGTTGAAGAGTGGAAAGGCAAAAGTTGGCCTGATGGGACCCTCGACAGCAAGGGGTCCCGAGACGAAAGTCTGGCTTAACGATCCTTTACAATCTTTTAGTAGGTGGTAAAGGTGATAGAAAAATTACCCTGGGGGTAACAGAGTTGTCGCAGGCAAGAGTTCATATCGACCCTGCGGCTTGCTTCCTCGATGTCGGCTCTTCCTATCCTGGACATGCAGCAATGTCCAAGGGTGGGGCTGTACGCCCATTAAAAGGGAACGTGAGCTGGGTTTAGACCGTCGTGAGACAGGTCGGATTCTATCTAACGGTGTTGTTGGGAATTTGAGAGCAGCGTGCGTCCAGTACGAGAGGAACAACGCGCGGTCGCCTCTGGTGAGGGGTTGTTCGACAGAGCATGCCCCACAGCTACGCGGCAAATCATAAATGCTGAAAGCATCTAAGCATGAAGGATGCCTCGAAACTAGATTCCCATTCTTAACTATTTTAATAATTAACTGGCCGGTAAGAGAACCTCTGCGTTGCCGCGTGGAGTAGTATTGCCGGCAAAGGATTATGGGCGGGGGCTGGTGACAGCAACCGCATGATTAAGACGAGCTCACCCGTAAAAGACGGGGTAGGTGAGTCAGGCGGTGTAAACACGAAGCTTTTGCGACGTGCGTAGCCGGCCGATCTCAATAGAGCGAGTGTTTGGACTGGAAAAGGAACATATGGACCCTGGCTTTGAATCAGCCAAGGAACCGGATTTCATACAGAGCTAATACAATGGTACAACAGGACTTTGCCATGGACTGATTTTACTCTCTCCTCCTTATTTATCCCCTCCCAAGAAAAAGTGTCTCTTTCTTCGAAAAGCGCTTGGGCTGTTTTGGGACAAAACTTAAAATAGACTTTTCCTTCAGTAAACTTCTTATTCTATTCTGCTAATCTGCCAATTTTGTAAACTTGATATCATCAGGTGCGGATGCATGCTATTTAATCTTTACCTTTGCATATCTTTATATAGCTGGTGTGATTATATAGTTTGTAAGTGAGTCATCACTTATACCTAACCCATGTCTTTATCGGCGTGAGTGTGGATCACGGCATAGCCATTGATATGAAACACTCCTTTCCATCGACTTGGGAAAACATATGAAGTCCTTTTACACAGTAGGGGGACCGATGTAGTTACAACGAAGCAACGGGCAGGTAAACTCTCTGAGTTAACCTGCCAATTCTTAAACTTAAGTTTATAACGATAGCGAGATAATTTAACATTTGGAAGGATCGAGAACGAATTAATAACTCTGGTTGATCCTGCCAGATCCGACTGCTATCCGGGTAAGACTAAGCCATGCAAGTCGAATGGAACAGCTTGTTCCATGGCGAACTGCTCAGTAACAAGTGATCAACTTACCCTTCAGTGGAGCATAACCTCGGGAAACTGAGGCTAATTCTCCATAGTTGGAACTGCCTGGAAGGGTTTTCCATCAAAAGATATTCCCAATTGCGGGATGTTCGCTGAAGGATAGGATCGCTTTCGATTATGGTAGTTGGTGAGGTAATGGCTCACCAAGCCTATGATCGATAAGGGCCGTGAGAGCGGTAGCCCTGAGATGGATACTGAGACAATGATCCAGGCCTTACGAGGCGCAGCAGGCGCGAAACCTTTACAATGCACGTCAGTGTGATAAGGTTACCCGGAGTGCTAAGAGAACAACTTTTAGCTGTTATAGGTGTGTAAATAACCCTATGAGAAAGGAGAGGGCAAGGCTGGTGCCAGCCGCCGCGGTAAAACCAGCTCTTCAAGTGGTCGGGAATTTTATTGGGCTTAAAGTGTCCGTAGCCGGTTTGAACAGTTCCTGGTTAAATCTGGTAGCTTAACTATCAGTCAGCTAGGAATACTATCTTACTAGAGGGTGGGAAAGGCTTGGGGTACTCCGGGGGTAGCGGTGAAATGCGATAATCCTCGGGGGACCACCAGTGGCGAAGGCGCCAAGCTGGAACACGCCTGACGGTGAGGGACGAAAGCCAGGGGAGCGAACGGGATTAGATACCCCGGTAGTCCTGGCCGTAAACGATGCGTGCTGGGTGTTGGAAGGGCTATGAGCCGTTTCAGTGCCGTAGGGAAACTGTTAAGCGCGCCGCCTGGGAAGTACGCTCGCAAGAGTGAAACTTAAAGGAATTGGCGGGGGAGCACCACAAGGGGTGAAGCCTGCGGTTCAATTGGACTCAACGCCGGGAAACTTACCGGGGGCGACAGCAGAATGAAGGTCAGGTTGACGACCTTACCAGACAAGCTGAGCGGAGGTGCATGGCCGTCGCCAGTTCGTGCCGTGAGGTATCCTGTTAAGTCAGGCAACGAACGAGACCCACATGCTTAGTTACCACCAAGAGCCTACGGGTTTGTTGGGAACACTAAGCAGACTGCCATCATATAGGTGGAGGAAGGAGTGGGCCAC
The DNA here is from genome assembly GCA_025839675.1 of Candidatus Lokiarchaeum ossiferum. Classification (GTDB taxonomy): domain Archaea; phylum Asgardarchaeota; class Lokiarchaeia; order Sigyniarchaeales; family Promethearchaeaceae; genus Lokiarchaeum; species Lokiarchaeum ossiferum. The sequence goes on along the minus strand of CP104013.1, from coordinate 403,878 downwards.
GGCAGGTCAGTATGCCCCTAATCCCCCGGGCCACACGCGGGCTGCAATGGTATGGACAATGGGTTGCGACTCTGAAAAGAGAAGCCAATCTCGAAACCATATCTCAGTTGGGATTGTCGGCTGTAACCCGCCGACATGAACGTGGAATCCCTAGTAATCGTGTGTCATCATCGCACGGTGAATACGTCTCTGCTCCTTGCACACACCGCCCGTCGCTCCATCCGAGTGCAGTATAGTTGAAAGTTGGTCCTCAGGGTCGATTTAAAATTGTGCTGCGTGAGGAGGGAGAAGTCGTAACAAGGTAGCCGTAGGGGAACCTGCGGCTGGATCACCTCCACACCATTAAGTGGGGTCATAACGACCCCACTTTTCTCTTTTTATTTTATTATTTGAGTATCTTAATTTCATTCAGGTTACTGATTTTTCATTTTCTTGATATTTGATGATAGATTATTATTATTTAGGTGCTAACAAATGAATTATGTAAATATTTCTGGTTTAGAAGTAATGGATATCTTAAAATCAAAAATGCATCCCATTTTGAAATATTCTCTTATAGATATGGGAATGATTCGCGATATTATTGTAGAAGGAAAGGAAGTCTCTCTAACTATTGTATGGCCAACAGCAGATTTTCCAAATAAAGATGAAATTCATCAATCAATCCTCAATTCTATTGAAAATCTTGGAGCGAAAGTAAGTATTGGTGAAATTTTAATGTCTAAAGAAGAACTTACTCTTTATAGAAAAATTGAAGCGGGTGATATTAGTTGAAATTTCAGCTTTTAAAATCTCGACTAATTAGCAAAATGAATTTAATTTTTAATAAATGCAAATTTGAATGAAAAAGTGTCAAAAAAAAAGTGATATGGTTATAAAAGAATAATTTTCAGTTGGATTTCCCATAAATCTTTTCTAAACGTAGTTTTCTTTTTATTGAATACCAAAAATAATATAATAGAGGTTGTAGTGGAAAAGAAAAAACGAAAAGATTAATGAACTGTGATAAAACGATTAACCATAGCATTGTATTTTTTAAAATTAAGATTTCAGTAATTCCTGCTAATAATGCAACCAAACATGTAATTAAAGAATTAAGTTTAATACGACGTATATTTAAAAACACTGTACTTCGTTTAGTATGGTTTATGAAATCATCTCGCAAATATTGGAAGAAATAGTTGTTTACACATCTTTCATCTTCAAAAACAACATGAAGGGGGATGGAGCTATCATCAGAAAATGCTTGAAATGTGATAAATCTTCTAATAAAATGTTTAAGTTTTGGATAGTTGATGCTTTGAGTTGTGTAATTATTTTCTATTCCATATTCTTTAATTTCATGGACAAAATTCTCTTCTTCCTTTAGTGATAATCCTTTTTCAGTAAAATCTCGTAATATTTTATTAGTTTTTTTTTTAGTCATAAATTTTGAGGTGTGATTTTCATTCATAAGATAAACCTTGAGTTTTTTAAAAAAAACTATTCCAATCCGTAAAGATTCTTAAATTTCTCCTTAGATCTTCCGAGTTTTTTAATATATTTGATCGACTCCAAAAACCACTTGAGTAGATAAAAGAAAACTCCAAATCCTCCAAGTAATAAAAACCACCCTATCAACTTTAATGATTGATTCAAAATGGCTCCATTAATGATTATTACCAGAAATACTATATTTCCAATTAGTAATGCTCCTGAAACTAATAGATCTTCGTAAATTTTTCGTTTTTTAAGATTTTCAAATGCTACAGATATTTTATTATTCTCCAAAGCCTTAAAACACGTACAACATAACAATGGTATTTTTACATTATTTTTTGACTCAATGTAGTCCACATAAACCAAACTGTTTACCGAATCTATTCTTTCACCACAGAAATCACAAAAAACTTTATTATTGTTTTTTGCTATTTTCTTTATTTTTATAGATGGAATCTCACAATTGTTGTTTTTATAATGTTCACAATTCAAGCAATTTGATTCTTTTTCTTTGAAAACTTTGCTAACATCAGTTTTTTCATCAAATTTTTTGCTGTGATTTTTACACTCAACTTTTTTCTCTGGATTTAGTTTAAACTTTGGGGATATTTTGATTTTTGATTCTATCGACATAATAAATCACTTTCATTTAAAATTTCTTTCAATTTGAGAATTTTTTTTAAATCTGTATAAAAAATAAGAATTTTAGAAAATTAAATCAAGTTGTTTTGGTAGATATACATATACAACACTTTTTAAGAATAAAGATGTCCCTTTCAATGCTAAATCATCAAACGTGATTGAATTTGTAAAGAAATTGATCGTTGGTGTAAATTACATATTTTCGACCACATACATCAATTACATGGTTATTGTAATGGATGAAATATATACAAATCGAGTGCACAGATTTTTTTTTGTAGATTTAGTTACATTTATATGATATATGATGGATTTTGATCTGCCAGACCCTAAAACTCGTTTCACTTCAAGGAGTAAATATTTTTCGAAATTTCGTCCTAGCTATCCTAATGAGATTATAAATCTCTTAAAAAAAAAACGAATTCTCCAAGAAACTACTACCATCGCAGATATTGGATCAGGAACCGGAATTTTATCCGAACTTTTTTTAAAAGAAAATAATTTGGTTTACGGAATTGAGCCGAATTCTGAAATGCGCCAAGAATCGGCAAAATTACTTCAGATTTATCCCAATTTTCAACCATTAAATGGTTCTGCCGAAGCTACTTCTTTGAGATCGGATTCTATAGATCTGATAACTGTAGGGCAAGCTTTTCATTGGTTTGACATGAAGCAAGCCATTTTTGAGTTTAAACGAATATTAAAATCAAGAGGTACCGTTTTACTCGTTTGGAATTTAAGAAAAACAGTTGGTTCATCTTTTAATGAAATATATGAAGATATTATGTTAAAATATGGATCAGATTATGCTTATTTGAAAAAGCCTCTTTTGTTTGAAAATTTTTTCCCTAACAACCATAATGAATATTATCACTTTGAAACCCAGCAATTACTCGATTTTCAAGGTTTTATTGGACGTACTCTTTCTTCCTCATACATACCATTAGAAAAGGATCCTCAATATGCCCCAATGTATGAGGAACTCAAAAATATTTTTTATAACAATCAAATTCAAGGCAAAGTTGTATTTGAATATAATACTGAAATGATTATTTCATATTTTGATAAATAAATTGGGATTATATTGCGTCTGGATTTTGAAAAAAGAAAAAATTATTCCACAATTGCTATATTTTCTTTGAGAACAACTTCTTTTGGGGCTTTTAATTGAAAGTATAAAGTAAATATCCAAAAAGTTAATACTATAATGCTCGAGATCATGTACCAGATAATATCTTCAAAAATAAATTGATAAATAAAAATACAGAGGCACATCTGAAATATTTGAAGAACTATATTGACTGAAAGCCAAATTACTAATCCTTTAGTTTTTAATCTTTTTTTCTTCGAATTGTAGAAGAATGACATTAAAGTTGTTGAAATAATTAATATACTGTAACCAACTTGCATTAACAATAAACCGGAGCTAACATTGGAAATTGCGCTTGTGCTATAAAAAATGTCAGAAGGTAAGTTTAGCACTGAATAGAAATTTATTATTATTGTTCCAACCAAAAGTATCGATATTATCAGAGATTTTCTGAAATCTTTACTACTGGTTGCAGATTTCTCATAAATTCTGGCGATGTAACTGGTATATGTAGAAACAAACATCAAAACTCCTAAAATTTTTTGCAAGTGTAAAGAGGGCCATGAGAAAAATGAATTTTCATTAAATGTTACTGAATATCTGAAAAATAGAAAAATATATCCAATTAATAGAATTAGCTGAATAATATTAATTAATTTACGTAATTTTGGCTTTTTGACAAAAACACCAAGTATTTCTATGAGTGAACCTAATACAAAAAGGAATATGAAATTATCAAGCGAGAACAGATTTCTTACAAAATCCATCAATAAATTACTCGTATAATAACCAGCAGAGAATTCTAATTTATATGCACCTGTTGCTATCCAGAAAAATAAACAAAATATGATTGAAATTAGTTCTAAAATGATTAAACTTCTATTACTAAAGTCCATCTTGGAGATATGGGCCAGATAAATACTAATTTGTAAAAAAGCAACGATCCACAATAGAACGACCGATAATGGCATATATTTAAGAGCTTGTAAACCGGAATAAAAATCTGAAGGAATAATTGCAATTATTGTCATTATGAAATTTGCAATCATCAACATCTGTTCAATACGAAAACTATGGCGATTATCCTTGAAACTTAAGATCATTCCCAAAATTGTCAAGATACCTATTGCTGGGATAATTAACTGGGGAATAACTTTGTAGGGTGTCCAATATATCAAGTCTTTTTCCAAGGTGAGGAATAAAGTCATATCAACTATCAGAATAGGAAAATAGAAGAATATCGTAATTGGAATGCTTTTTTTTCCTATTTTTAAAATTCCTCGTTCAAACAATTCACTATTTGTGTTGTAGTCCTTAGATTCTTCTAAGTTTTCTTTAATATTATAGTTAAAATCAAAACTTTCTTTTTTTTTTGTTAAATTTATTGAAAAATGAGTAATAAAAAAGAACGCTAAGTATCCGTAGACTAGTAATATCATTATCACGTGCAATAATTTACTTTGGTTAAATTCTACCAATAAAAACGATGAAAATGACATATTTGTCCAAGTTATTGCGCTAATTAAACAAATGAATAAAATGAATAGAATTATCGCTGGTCGTAAATAGTATGATATCCAATAATAGAAGGAATCTAATTTCTCAATTTTTTTCATATATTTTAGATCTTTCGCTTCTCTTAGCTCATTATTTGTGCTTTTTTTATATTTTAAAAAAATAAATATTAATGAAGCAATTTCAACAACAATAAAAATTAGGTCAAGGTATAATGAAAAATCGTCTTTATCAAAGATTTCCCAGAAGATCGAAAAGATTGATATAAATGTTGAGAAAATTAAATAGGGAAATATCCATTTATCATGAAGCTTTTGTGTCTTGTCATTTACAAGATTCTTTTCTGACAGGATATAAATGATAATACAAGTTATCAACACGATGGAATGATCCACCATTATAAGGTAGTACTTAAGAAAATACCCAATTATAACAAAAAACACATATAAAAAGTCTAATTTGTTCACGTTCTGACTTATTTTCATGTTAAGTTATTTGAATTATTCATTAATAAAACTTGTTCCAAGTTTGGAACTAATTGTACATCAATATTATGTTTAGGAATCAAATTGGGAAATGAAATTTGAATGAGTTATTATTTTTAAAAAAATCTATAAAAAAGCTAGTTCTGTTGAAATAATGCGATTTTTCCAACCAAAAAAAAAATAATTCTCTAATAATAGAAAATGGAAATTACTCGGAAAATAATGTATCATCATCAGCACATTGATTCACGAGTTTAATCCCTTGCAAGATAACTAAGGCATCTATAAACAATTCATAGGTTTCGTCTTCATCTAAGTTTAAAATTTTAACTTTTTCGACTTCTCCTTCACCCATTACTTCAAGTAATTGAGACTCAAGGAGAGTTTTAACATCGGATTGATTTAAGCGTTTCTTTAATTCAGAAGAAATTTGGAGGGTTTTTTGAGGTGAAAGAAGAATAACTCTGCCAGTAACTTTTGTCAGTTCAATAGCTTTTTCAATGGTTTCCTCTGATGTATAGAGTAATAACGTACGCTTGTCTCTAAATTCTTCTATGTTTGTGACATTATAGCTTAATCCCTTACCTAAATAATCGAGTTCACCCTTAATATTCATCGGTGTGACCTTTTCTTCTTCTTCATCCTTCTTTTCTTGGTCTGGAAACACCCCAACTTTACCTTCTCGGTAATTTTTTATCGCCTCATGTAAAGCTTCTTCAGCCAAATTACTACAGTGCATTTTAATTGGGGGTAAACCATCTAATTCATTTGCAACATCCTTCTTTGTTACTTTCAAAGCTTCATCCAAGGTCATACCTTTTACCATAACTGTTGCCATACTGCTAGTCGCTACTGCAGATCCACAGCCGAAGGTTTTAAATTTGATATCTTTGATGACTTCATCCTTAACTTCTATGAAAATTTCCATAATATCACCACATGTAGGATTTCCAACTCTTCCACTGGCGACATTTGCTCCTGATAACGTTCCAACATTTCTTGGATTTTTAAAATGATCCAAAACTTTTTCTGAATATTCTGTTGATTTCATCTTGATTCTCCTCGTAATTATAAAAAATTATTTTTTGTATAAAGGTGAAAGATCTCGCAACCGTTTTACGATTCCTGGAACTTCTTCTATTACGGTTTTTACTTCTTCTAAGCTGGTGTATCGACCAGTTGTTAACTCTAATGATCCATGTGCTTCTTCATGAAGAAGGCCTGTAGCAATTAAAGTATGTGATGGTTCGAGTGTTTTGGAACTGCAAGCTGATCCTGTGGACACTGCGATATTCTTATCCTTGAAGGATAAAAGAATTGATTCCCCTTCGATTCCATCAAATCTAAAATGGGAGTTATTAATTAGCCGATGTACTGGATGGCCATTTAAATATGTGTCGGGGTTTGATTCTAAAATTTCCTTAATGAAGAGTTTTTGAAATAATTTCATTCGTTCTAATTCCGCACCCATTTTATGTTCAAGAATATCAACTGCTTTTTTCATACCAACGATTCCAGGCATGTTTTCGGACCCAGATCGAAAACCTCGTTCTTGTCCTCCGCCTATTATAAGAGGTTGGACTCGAAAGCCTTTTTGCATATACAGAACTCCGACTCCTCGTGGACCATAGATATCGTTAGAAGATAATGTCATTAAATTAATGTTATTCGCTTGCACATCTATATCCATTTGTCCTTCTGCAGCCACCGCATCAGTATGAAAAGCGATTCCTTTTTCTTTCGCAATTTCACCTATTTCTTTGATGGGTTGAATTGTTCCAATTTCATTATTTGCCATCTGGACAGAAATTAAAATGGTCTCTTCCTTTATCCGAGACCGAAGTTTATTTAATTTTATCCGACCATATTGATCAACGGGAACCTTTGAAATTTGAAATCCATTTCTTTCTAAGTATTTTGCAATGTTATGAAGCGAAATGTGCTCCACTTCAGACATTATGATATGATTTCCTTTACGCTTATTACGCAGAGCATACCCTATTATTCCTAAATTAATACTTTCAGTTGCACCACTTGTAAATAAAATCTCATCTTTTTCTCCATGAATCCATTTTGCAATCGTTTCCCGACTTGAATCGAGAGTTTCTGTAGCATCATCACCAATTTTATGGAGGGAAGAAGGATTTCCATATCGAGTTTGATGATATTCATTCATCGAATCAATCACTTCTGCATCCACTGGTTTCGCTGACTGATAATCCATGTATATATTTTTATTATTCATCCTATTTCATCTCCATTAAATATAATTTTACTAAAAACTATCAAAAAACTTTAAAACCACATTGTTCCGCCAGCATCAAGGACTAAATCATTTAGAGTTGCGGCACCTACTATTTTCAAGCCATCTACTAATTCCACTTTGTCCCATCCAAGCATTTTTTTGGAAGCTTCGCACACATAAATTGGAATACCCATTTTGAGAGTATTTTCGATCATTTCTTTAATTGTTGGGAAATCACCCATTTTTAATGCTTCAGCTGCATCAGGTTTTAAAATGCGTAGTCCTTGACCTAAAAAGTAAATTTGAGCTTCAATATCCATAGCTTTTGCTGATTGTGCTAACACAAAAGGTGAATATTGGCGCTCAGGATCGTCGCTCGTTTGTATATATAATAATGAATCTTTTTTTTTTTTTTCCATTTTTGTCTCTCTCCTTACTTTGTTTTTTTAATTAGAAATCGAAATTCTTTCCCAATTTTCTCTAATTCTAACAATTGATGTCCAGTTCGTTTACAAAATCGGGCGATATCTTCTTCAGCTGCTGGATCATCAGCTAAAACTTCCAGAACATCCCCTATTTCGAGTCCATCTATTTCTTGACGCGTTTGGAACAATGGTTCTGGACAGAAAAATCCAATGCAATCAAGACTTTGTGTGGGATTAATTTCATTTGTCATAATAAATACCTATTGAGAAATTACTCGCACGGATAATTATTGGTTGTGATAATAAAAGGAAAGATTTTAGGCATTTTTGCTTATTTATTTATATAATGAATAGGAAAATTTGTGAAAATTTCAATTAATTTCACGGGAATATTGAAAGATATAGAGAATTAAAACTAAAATGAAGGATTTCATTATTTTTCATAAACAATAACTACAAGAATATTGAATTTCTTTTTTTCTTAATGGAATTATCACAAGGAGAATCTTTCCCTCGTAACTTAGAAAAAATCTCAAAAACAAAAAATATTCCCCAAAACACAAAAAAGATTAGGGCCGTTGCACTCGTTTCTGGAGGATTAGATAGCGCTATTGCGGTGAAATTAATCATCGACCAAGGTATTGATGTTTATGCCATGACTTTTCATTCTCCATTTTGTACATGTTCTTCAGGAGGTTGTAGCGCAGCGATTTTTGCTGAAAAGTTAGAAATTCCAATCAAACATGTAAGTAAAGACGATGATTATTTACGTTTAGTAAAAAATCCGAAATTTACTTACGGTAAAAATATTAATCCATGTATTGATTGCCGAATTCATATATTAAAAAGAGCCAAAGACTATATGAATGAAATTGGGGCGCAATTTATAATCACGGGTGAAGTTTTAGGTCAAAGACCTAAATCTCAAATGATTCGTGCATTAAAAACCATTGAAAATGAAGCGGGATTAGCCGGACGGATATTACGGCCATTATCCGCCAAATTATTAGTCCCAACCATCATGGAAAACGAAGGCATTATCGATCGTTCACTTTTATTGGATATTCAAGGAAGACGGAGAAATATTCAAGTGGAGCTTGGACGCAATTTCAATCTGATTGAACAATATTGTGCGGGAGGTGGTTGTCGTTTGACAGATAAAAACTTTGCAAATCGTTTAAGAGATTATTTTTACTTCACAGAGAATCCTAAAATGGCAGATATGAAATTTCTACGCATTGGACGTCATTTTCGTCACCAAGGGCTTAAATTTATAGTGGGGAAAAACCAAGATGAAAATATAAAGTTAAAAACATGGGCTTCAAGTACAGATGTACTCATAGAAACAAAGGACGTTAGTTCCCCAATGACTTTAATTTTTAAACCCAAAAAACAAGATGATCTGATTTTACCTGCCCAAATAACTCTAAGATATTCTGATACAGAAGAAAATACGAATTACATGGAAGTTTTCAGTAATAATTCAGATTTTAAAAACTTTTCACTGGAAAAAAGCCCAAATATCGAAGAAATTATTAAAGAATATCGAATATAACTATGGTGAAAAAGGAGAAATTAACATTGGAAAAAAATACACTCACAATGGACCAAATTGAACGATACTCACGACAAATTTTGTTACGGGAAGTTGGATCAAAAGGCACGAAAGCCCTTCTTTCTTCCACAGTGGCAATTGTTGGTGCAGGAGGATTAGGTTGTCCAATTGCTCAAATGCTCGCTTCCATGGGGGTTGGGACACTCAAGCTAATTGATGGAGATCACGTTGAATTAACGAATCTTCCCCGGCAACCAATGCATTATACTTCTGATATTGGTAAATTTAAGGTGGATAGTTTAATGGAAAAGATAGGGGATATGAATCCAGATGTTAGAGTTATTCCAATAAAGAAATTCTTGGATAAAGACAATATTCAAGGAATTTTGGAAGGTTGCGATTATGTTCTAGATGCAAGTGATAATATTGCCACCAAATTTCTCATTAATGATGCATGCATTTATCATGGAATTCCATTTACGATTGCGGGTGTGGTGCAGTGGTTTGGGCAGATCATTTCTGTGGTACCAGGAAAAACAACATGTTATCGGTGTATTTTTAGAAATATATATGAACTTGACGAAAGCACTTCTTGTTCTGGAGTAGGAGTGATGGGTACAATTCCAAATTTTGCAGGAGTTCTTCAAGCTAATGAATGCATCAAATCTTTGTTGGGGATCCCATTAAAATACATTGATGGGATGTTTTCATTTGACCTTTTAATGAGTTCTTTTGATTTTATAAATATTTATCGAGATAAAACATGTAAGGCGTGTTCGGATCCACAGTTTGCGTACTATAAAAGCGAAGATTATGGTGAAACACTGAATAAAGTGCAAACGAAGAAATGTTCTCTTTAATTAGTTATTTTCGCCGAATCCATATCGTTTTTATCCCACTATTTTCAATTTCTTGAATAACATCTCCTAAATCTTGCTTTTTCACAGACTTGGGAACATTTGAAAACGCAGATCTAAAATCGAGGATTACTTTCAGTACCTTGCCCGTTGCTAAATTCTCTAAAGCAACTTTAGTATAGACGAATGTCATGGGGCATTGCCTTCCTCGTAGATCTAATATTTGATCTTCCTTGAAATCCATTATTCAAAACACTTATGCTTTCTAAATAAAGCTGTCGTTTGAAATATATAATAAGAAAGTACCCTTAACTTATCTAAAATTCATCTTCCAAAAAAATGGGCACCATTTAGATGTTAAATTAAAAATTGATGAATTACATTTGTTAAATTAAATCTTTGGTTAATTTGGTAAGAACATGATTACTAATGTCTATCAATTTTTTTTGGGTTAGTTCAGATGCATCCTCTAACATAGATATTTCCTCTGAGAACACAAGTTCCATTTGCTGACGATCCAAGAATAAATGCTTGAAATCCTCTGGAAAGATCAAAGTAAATAAGAAATATGCTTTTCCAGCTTGTCGGAAAGATTTTTGAGAACCATCTTTAATTCTCACAGCATAAACCATCGCCCTTAAGTTTTCCCCCCCAAAAGGTAAAAATCCAAATAACCCTTCATGATATTTATGACCTTGTCCTAAAGCTGAAGCATATAATGCACCGCTCAAAATTAGATCTTTATGCCAATGAGTGTCATAAGGATCTAAATTGTCTGCTAAAACAACATCTGGGCCTTTAATTTCATCAACTTTAAATAATACAAGATGAATTTTGTTTAAATCCTCAGATTTTAAGCTTTTCTGATTAAAAGTTCGAGTTGCACTTTTAATTTCATCAATCGCGATCTGTAGATAGAAATTATTGGATATATTTTTATCATCATCTTCTTTTTTTATCTTAAGCTTTCTTGAAGAAAAAGCATAAGATTCTTTGGAAATTCTAACTAAATTTGGAATGTTATACTGCTCTGCCAATGAAATTGCTTCTTCAAATATTAATTTGACTTTATCACCATTTTTTTCACAACTATAAAGCATCCCTTGAATGATTAAAGAGTTGATTAATTTTGGAATCAAACCTTTTCCGCGTGAAAGATCAATTGATTTGGTAATATAATACATTGCTTTATCAAAATTATCACTACTTGAATCTTTTTGAAATTTATTAAGATAAACTAAAGTTAGAAGGAGTAACGTATTAATCTGCAATCCGAGGTTATGTTTAGATTCTGAAATCCAGTTTGCTCTTGTTAAATTCATTTTTGCCTCATCCAGTTGTTGTAATACCAATTCTTTTCGAGATTTTTGAATCAATATTTTTGCAAAATCTATATCAGATTTTCTTTTCCATGCATATTGATCAGCATCTTGCAGGTAACTATTTGCTTGATCGAAATTTCTAAAACCTAAACTGATTTCAGAAAGTGAAGTTAGAACTTCAACAGCAAAATCGGTGATATTGAATTCCTTTATAATCTTAAGCGCTTCTAACAAAAATTCTTTGGCTTTTGGTGTATTTCCTTTCATCATCCAATATAATGAATACTTGTAAAGAGTTTCTTCTTTAGATCGGTATCGCTGAGTAGATTCAAGCATTTTCATAGATTTTTCAAAATGAATTTGAGCACTTTGTAAATCTCCTAAATTCATAAAATAATTGGCATAGCCTCCTAATAGAACTGTATGAAGGTTATAATATTGGTATTTCTTGGCTATAGCAATCCCTCTAAGAAATGCATTTTCTGCTTTCTTCATTTCTCCTGTCAATAAATAACTTTCTCCAAGATTTGCCAAAGTCACACAAATACCTCTTGTTGCGCCTATTTCATTGAATAATTTATTTGCTTTCTCATAAAAAGCAGTAGTTTTTTCAACATTACCTTCGGACTCATAGAAACACCCACAACTATTAAAAAGTCGTGCTTTTTGCATAGTTGATACCCTTTTATCGTTAACTTTCTCAATATTTTCATCAAATAAATTTCTTGCCTCATCAATTTGGGCGTTTAAATATAGAACATAGGCTAAAGTGGTTCTGGTTTTAATTTCTTCATCTTTTTTTTCCAAACTTAGAAATATATTTAGAGCTTCCTTCGCTAATTTTATCGATTTATCCAATTTTCCTTCATTCATTGAAAAATTGCTTATTTCATGGAGAACTTCTGCGAGTTCAAATTGATATCCCATTTTCTCGGAAATTGATTTTGCTTCTAAGAATAACTTCCTTGCTTCCTCATTCTCTCCTTTCTTCTCTTTAATAGATCCCAGTTTAATATTATATCTCACAATTTGTTGTTGATTTGTATCTTGAAGAAGTAATTTTTCGTAAATTTTTTCCGCTTCAATTGGATCTGTTAGATATAACTTCTCCGCTTTTTCATATAATTCCAAAATTTTTTTGGGATCTAAAGGCATAGCAATAATATTTCTAGAGAAGGTAAAAAGTTTGGTTTTAAGAAGAAATCCAATTTTTCCAAAATATGTGGGCTCGTTTCAGGAAAAATCCTACCTGAAAATAAAAAAACTGATTTTAATTTATAATAATTTAATACTTTTCACTTATTCGTTATTCAAGATTTGGCATTTCCGAACATGTTCGTGTGATAATTCTTCATTTTTTGAAGGTAGAGATCACTTGAAGAATTCTTTACTAAATTGAATTCGATGGAGCATGAAAATAAAATGAAAATGTTTTGTTACCAATGCCAAGAAGCTTCTGGAGGCAAAGGATGCACGGTAAATGGCATTTGCGGAATTAAGGCCGATGTTGCAAATCTCCAAGATTTATTAATATACAATCTCAAAGGATTAGCCTATTGGCAGACAAAAGCACGAAATCTTGATTTACAGCAAAGTGAGATTTCGCATTATATAATCAAAATTTTGTTTGCAACTATTACAAATGCAAATTTTGATTTAGATTGGGCTTTAATTAAATTAGCAGAAGGTTTAAAATTAAAAGAAGACATGAAATCTCTTTTCTTAAAGGAGTTCTCCAAGAAAAATAATGAAGAATTTTCTGAAAATATTCCTGAAGCCGCTAATTGGAATGAAGAAGTAAATATTGAAAGTTTAAATCATTTAACGGAAAAAGGATATGCAGTAAATCAAAATGCAATAGCCAATGAAGATATTAGAGCTTTAATTTCACTTGTTTTATATGGTCTTAAGGGAATTGCGGCTTATGCAGATCATGCTCTTCCCCTTGGATATGAAAATACCGAAATTTGGAAATTTATAGAATCCGCTTTAGCAACGATGCTACGAACTGATTTAACTATAGATGAATTACTCAAACTCGTAGATGATACAGGGGCTTTTGGAGTTAAAGTGATGGCTTTATTAGATCAAGCAAATACCACAACTTACGGACACCCTGAACCAACAGATGTTAATCTTGGAGTTGGGAATAAGCCTGCAATCTTAATAACAGGCCATGATTTGCTAGATCTTTATGAATTATTGCAGCAAACTGAAAAAGAAGGAATAGATATTTATACTCATGGTGAAATGTTACCCGCAAATGCTTATCCTGGTTTAAAAAAGTTTAAACATCTGGTGGGAAATTACGGAGGTTCATGGTGGCATCAAACGAAAGAATTTGAATCTTTCAATGGGCCGATTCTATTTACTACCAATTGTTTAGTTCCACCAAAGAAATCTTATAAAGATCGTGTTTTTGTGACCGGAAATGTCGCTTTTCCAGGAACAAAACGGATCGCTGAACGTGAAGATGGTAATCCTAAGGATTTTTCTGCAATTATTAAAATGGCCAAAAAATTAAATCCTCCGATAGAATTAGAAACAGGTACAATTCCAATAGGATTTGCTCATAATTCTGTGCTTTCTGTAGCTGATAAAATTGTTGATGCTATAAAATCAGGTGCAATTAAGCGTTTTGTTGTCATGGCAGGATGTGATGGTAGAATGAAATCAAGAAATTATTACACCGACGTTGCTGAAAAACTACCTAAAGAGACGATTATTTTAACTGCAGGCTGTGCCAAATTTCGTTACAATAAATTAAATCTTGGGGATATTGGAGGAATTCCACGAGTTTTGGATGCTGGACAGTGTAATGATTCCTATTCTTTAGCAGTTATTGCGTTAAAACTTAAAGAAGTTTTTGAAATGGACTCTATTAATGATTTACCTTTATCCTTTGATATTGCATGGTATGAGCAAAAGGCTGTAATCGTTCTATTAGCATTACTTCACTTGGGTGTTAAAAATATTCGACTGGGACCAACCCTTCCATCATTCCTCTCCCCAAATGTCGCAAAAATTATTATTGAAACCTTTGGATTAAAAGGAATCACTACTGCTGAAACCGATGTTGCAGCGATAATGACTGGGCAATAATACCTTACACTTTTTTTTTATTATTTTATCCAATATATCCTAAGAGTTTGTTGTGAATTCTTTGTAACATCGAAGATAGTGATGATTTTGCAATATCTAAATTCTGAGCTAGATCCGTAAGGGTAATTTTCCGAGGAACATCATAATATCCCGCCTTTTTTGCTTCTTGAAAAATGAAGAACTGCCGTGATGTCAATTCTTCCTTCAACAAATCTTCTGAAAAATGCCCAATACTTTTAATTTCAACTGATATTCCTTTAGAGGTAAGATCGTCAATAAATTTGTCTATATTTTCGCGGGTGCTTGAAATAATAAATTCAGCAATTCCATTGGCAATTTTAAAAGGAAGTTGAACTAAAATTAAATTTTTTACAATAGACATCAATAAAAATTGATCGTTTGTTTGTGTATTTATTGAAATGAAGGATTCATTTTGTTCCATTATTGAATATTTTACTAAAGAAGGATGAGTATCTAATTTAGGCAGTATTTGGGATGGCTTATGACCAGTTATAGTGATTAGAGAGTTGCCTATAAATGGATCATGACTAATTGGGACAAAGGCTTTAATTTCAAATTGAAAATAGGGAAATTCCCGGCTTAATTCCCCTAACCATAATTTGTTTGGAAAAGTAATAAGTAATTTCGAAGTCGTACTCGAACCAACCATAGGAAAACTAACTTCTTGTTGATTGATAATTTTTTGGTTTTGAGGTAATTCATTTTCAAAATTGAAAAATAATTTTTTAACATACTATTTCTAACAGAACAAAGGTCAACTAGTATAGACCAAAGGTTAAACATGGTTTATATATCGTACTTTACTTCTTCCGAATAGCAGTAATCTTAGGAAATGAAAATTTATGGATCCAAAATATCGTAAAGTAGCTTTAATTAGCTTACTTAGTGTAGTTATTATTATTTCTGCAGTTGTTGTTGGCTTACTCTATAATGGTGCAAAGGATGCAGAAGTATCTAATACTGTGGTTGAAAAAACAAACAATTTCTCATATGCGATTGTTGATACTGGCCAGACCACGTTCTTTGGAAATCTTGAGTCGATTTTAGAACCATCTCTAGGAGATGATTTTTATGGGCAAGATGCTCAATATACTCGATTTTCCGCATCTTATGTAGATAATGAAGATGGAACAGTCACCGACTTGAACACAGGATTAATGTGGCAACAAGATCCTGGTGAAAAAATGACTTATGATGATGCTGTGAGTGGGGCAGATAGTTTCGTATTATCTCAATATGATGATTGGCGTTTGCCAACTATAAAGGAATTATATTCTCTAATTCTCTTTACTGGAGAAGATCCTAGCGGGGAAGAAGGTGATGATACATCAAATCTCGTGCCTTTCATCGATACCGATTATTTTGTCTTTGAATATGGGGATACTGCAAATAGGGAACGAATTATTGATGCTCAATATGTGAGTAGTACAGTTTATGAAAGTACCACTATGGATGGAGCTGAAACAGTCTTTGGAGTGAATTTCGCGGACGGAAGAATAAAAGGATATGGGACTGGAACAATGCCAGGTCAGCCAGATGGAAAGCTTTTTACCGTTATGTATGTGCGAGGAAATCTTGAATATGGTCAAAATGAATTTATTGATAATACCGATAAGACGATAACCGATAATGCCACCGGATTGATGTGGGCACAAGAAGATAGTGGTGAATCAATGCTTTGGGAAGATGCTTTAGCTTGGGTTCAACAAAAAAATGCTGAAAACTATTTAGGATATAGCGATTGGTGCTTACCGAATGTTAAAGAATTACAAAGTATTGTGGATTATTCTAGATGCCCAGATACTACAGATTCTGCAGCCATTGATCCTCTCTTTAATTGCACGATCATAACCAATGAACTAAATGTTGATGATTATGCTTTCTATTGGTCAGGAACAACTCATGCATCCTCAAATGGGCTTGGAGCAAATGCTGCGTATGTCGCATTTGGTGAATCCTTAGGATACATGGATGGTGAATGGCAGGATGTGCATGGTGCTGGCTCCCAACGAAGTGATCCTAAGGTAGGAGATCCCGATGATTATACTGAAGGTCATGGGCCACAGGGAGATTGCATTCGAATTTTGAATTCTGTTCGGCTTGTGAGAATAGTATAACATCTCTTTTTTTTTTTTAATTTCCATATCAAAGTCAATTTTAGTTTAACTCTGCCAATAGTTTTATTATGCATTGATTCTCTTAGTAATGAGAAAATTCATTAATTTCTCCATTTGTTTTAATCGAATTAAAGTTGTTATTATATTTTATAATTCTCATTGAATTTATATGGCTTAACCATATATAGCTGAACTACTTAATTTCAATAAACAAAACAGTTTTTTAATATACGTGAGTTTAAGAGGGAAAAAAAAATGAGTAAAGAAAAAAACATTCTATCAAAAAAGGAAGGAGCGTCAACAGAGTCCATTTTTGACCAAATTATTAATTATAGAGATGTTATCAGCACCGCTATGGAACAACCTCCGATGTTATTGGAAGAACACTTGATTATGTTGTTGAAGAACTCTGATCCGAACATCCAAAAATTTGCCCAAGATAATTTGACTCTAATTAAAAAAGATATTCGCTTATTTTATGAGTAATTGTTCTTTTTGACTGCCTTATTAAAGGTTAAGAAAAGTTCTTTTTGGATTTTATAAAAAAAATCCGAATCCGTTCGTACAAGCTATCAAGTTGAATCCACATTTTAAATGAAGTAGGTACTGGTGGTTACAATGAAACGTCAAATTATTAACATTAATCAAAAATTATGTAATGGATGTGGTGCTTGCATTCCTAATTGTCCCGAAGGAGCAATTCAAATAATAGATGGAAAAGCTCGGTTAGTCAGCGATTTATTTTGTGATGGATTGGGTGCATGTCTAGGACATTGTCCTGAAGGGGCAATTACAACAGTTACTCGAGAAGCAGAAGCGTATAATGAAAAAATAGTTATGGCAAATATTGTAAAACAAGGAGTAAATACGATTAAAGCTCATCTTGAACATCTAAATCATCACGGTGAATCAGAACTCTATAATCAAGCCATTGAATATTTAAATGAGAATAAAATCGTAGTTCCCAATATTTCCAAGACAGATGAACCAACTTGTGATTGTGGCTCTGCAGATGTTCAAGAAAAATTTAATAATAAACTATCAAATCAAGTAAAAATTCCGAAAATCGTGTCGGGATGTCCTGGATCTTTAAGTCGAATGTTAAACCCCATATCTACTTCAGAAAGTATACTTGAAACAAGTTCTCAAGCCTCACAAAGATCAGAACTTCGGAATTGGCCAATTCAGATAAATTTACTTCCATTACAAGCGAAATATTTTAATGATTCGGATGTATTGTTAGCTGCGGATTGTGTAACTGCAAGTTATCCAAATTTCCATAGAGAATTTGTCAAGGATCATACTTTGATGATTGGTTGTCCAAAATTGGATGATTCTACCCATTATATTGAAAAACTTGCGAAAATATTTGAATTAAATGCTATTCATTCTCTCCACGTGGTTATTATGGAAGTCCCATGTTGTTCCGGATTATTGCGGATTGCAAAAATGGCGCTAGAAAAGGCTGGAAAAGGTCCAAAAATACCCCTTCGAATCACAGTTGTAACGACAAATGGTCAAATAAAACAATAATTCTCATGGGGTTTCTATTATTCTTAATGAAAATTCCAAACAATATTAGATAATGAATTAAATGGTCTATAATTCCAAATATTTTTTTTTTTTGGCCAAATAAATGAAAAATAAATTTAAACTTTAAAAAATGGGAAAAATTCATATTATTTTTTAATTTTCTCAATAAAGCTATACTTATTTTTATATCCCAAATACATTATAATGCTTAGTATGATGTAGAGAAGTGCTCTGCCATTTTCATTCAAAATTCCTGAGGAATGGAATATAATTGTAAGAATTTGGGAAATTAAAAATCCAAATAATGGTGATAATGGCGCTTTAATTAGATAATAAATTAAAAATCCAATAGATATTACAGTGATAATGCCATTTATGATCAATATTATTATTTGAAACTCTATGTCTGTAATTATTTCAATCATCATGAGTATTAAACCAAGAGTAAATCCACTCAATACTATGATTCGAGCAATTTTAATGTTGTATTCCAAATGTGCCTGAATTGCAAATGTGGCAGCTAATAAGGAAGAACTCATTGTAATTGCAATCACAAGTGAATAAGAAGTAAACGATTCATCTGCAAAATCAGATATAAATAGAAATATGATTGCTATTATAAAGAACATGTGATAAATGATGAAATATGTCTGAATTTTCTTGGAATCTTCATTACTTTCACTTCGTCTTTTTAGAAAATGATAAATGTTTAAAGAAGACGCAGCAATACCTATTAAAACTAGTACTACAAATAAGAATGTCATGGAACTCATATGGTTTTGATGAATATAAATAAGATCATCCTTTTTTTCATTTTATGAATGATTATTTTATTTTTGCATAGTTTTTGCAAAAAGAAATTATCAAAATGCTGTCAAATTTGTCGAACTTTAGTTTTGTTCAAAATTTTTAACAAAATCCACTTCTTTTGTGGTCACTAAAAGATTAGAATGACCACTCGCAATTACTCGATTATCAGGACCGCGAATTTCCGCTTGAGCATTTACAATTTTATTACCTTCTCGAATTATTTTGCTATAACACGTAATTTCTTCATCAACCTTCACTCGGCCAAGATAATTCACTGTAATATCAATTGAAAGATGAAAACCTGGAAATCCTAACGTAAAACAAGCAATTCCAATTAATTCATCAATAAGTGCACATTGAAGCCCTCCATGCAAAATTCCGGTTGGATTTGCCATCTCTGGCCTTAATTGATACCTTGCAGAAACTTCTCCACGATCGACAGACAGCAATTTTCCATTTAGCCATTGACTAAAAGGTGCCACGGGAAGATTAGCCATTGGCATACCTAAGCCTGTTTTTAACATAGCTATATTTTTTTTTGAAAGATTCTCTAGTTCTTCTTCGGTGGGTCGATCTTGACATATTTCTTTAGGCATATCTGGCTAAAAGAACAAATCACTTAAAAAAATTTGTTAGTCTTGCATTTTATTTCACAAAATCCCATAAAACATCTACAATTTTCCATTCGCCTTGAATGAACACCATATGAAGATAATCGACAAATTTATCTGAGATTATCTTAACTGAAGCAATATTGTTATAATAATCCAAAATAGTTACTTCTTTCTTACCTTGATTAATATCATCGATTTTCCCTCTTCCTTCCTCGGTCGCTTCAATCATCCAAGGAGTATTTACATCCCAAATTTCTTGTGGGGATACGAATCTTCTTTTAACCAATTTCGAATGTAATGCTTTTTCCATCCGCTTACTATCCGCTGAATACCATCCTTCAACATAGTTTAAAGCTGTTTTTTTAATTTTCTCTTCAATCTTCATTGAAATCACTACATTGTATTTATTTTTTTGAACCGCTAATAATATGATGAGGTTGGAAGTAAAATAAAACTCTCTCCACAAGGAAATAAAGGAAAAAAGATCTTTTAGTACCGATTTATTTTGTTTTATAGACAATTGCATTTTGAGGGCAAATTTCTACACAACGGTTGCAAAGATAGCATTCACCCTTCTTAGAATCAAGCTCAGCTTCTTGAGTAGGACAAATTTTTTCACATAACCCACAATCAGTGCAATCCTCCGTTCTACATAGGACAAATTTACTAAATCTGCTTGTAAATCCTGCAATTGTGCCAAAGGGGCAAAAAAGTCGGCACCAAGGACGATATACTAATATACTTGTAATAATTATGATACCGAGCAAAACTGCCGGTATTACAATCATAGGGAATAAGGGATTTGCAAAAATCTGCAATCCAATAAAAATATTTAAATATTGTATAACTGATGCTCCCCAAATAATTCCTGCTCCAATAAACAGAATAAAATAACCTAAGCGAATATAACTGGCAATTTTGGAGTTCAATGGAATAGTTTTTTCTTTTTTTTGAGCTTTTAAACTTGTTTTAAATTGGATTTTTGACATTATTTCTTGGATGGCTCCCAATGGGCATGCATAACTGCAAAATATGCGTCCAAATAAAATTGTGGTGACAATTAACACCAATAGGATAACAGCTAATGGTAGAAGTTGTTGTAAGGGTGCGTTCATGTTTATCCCAACTGCGATATTCTGAATTGGAAAAACAGGGTTTGGCATTGCACCGAAAATTAACCCAGTGACAATAAAAGATACTGTTAAAATTGCTATTGATAAGAGTTTAGTGAGTTTTTTGGTAAATAGCAGAATCAAAGAAATTGCCATTGCAAGGATCCAGACTAAAAAAACAGGAATCATTTTTGCAGGTTCTAAAACATGTAAATGTGCTTGAAATATCATAAGAATCAAAACAACTAAATTTTGGTTGAAGATAACAGTTTACCCTTATAGGTGCGGTATTCTTTTAAATGAATAAACATTAAGTTTTTCAAATGGAAAATGATATTGTTCAAACTTCTTTCTCTTTTTCTATTCCAGATAAGAAATGGTTGTATAATTTTAGCTGTAAGTTTTCAGATCTTAACTTCTACATTCTTTCTCTTCTTCCCTTAGCAAGTAATAAAGGCAATTGCTTAATGCAAGTTAAGGGTATGAGAAATCACATCTTTTTTGAAGAATTTGAGAAGTATTATGATTCCAATCAATATGTATTTCTCCATAAATCTGCAAATTATTTACTTTTTAACGTTAAAATGAAGAATCCTTGGTTTTTGAAGGCTATTATCCAATCAGATTTAATTCTTCACTATCCTATTAGAATAAAAAATGGAATTATTAATATTAAATTAATCGCAGAACGAAGTAAGATAGATAATCTATTTATGAAGTTTGAAGACCAACTAATGGCATATTCTATTGAATATATACGACACTATAATTCTAAACCAGTTTTAACAACAAAACAAGAGAATGTTCTGCAAGTTTTACTTAAAGGGGGCTATTACGAAATTCCTAGGAGATCTTCGTTATCTATCTTTGCAAAATCCTTAAATATATCACCTACATCATTATCTGAAATGATACGCAGAATTTCCCGAAATTTAGCAAATAATTATTTTCAGAAGAAAAATAAAAAGTGATGTATTCAAAAAATATTCATGGATTCTTTTGATGAAATTGAACTAAAATCTTCACAAAATTATAGCACTAGTCCAAAATTAACAAATTTTCTTAAAAAAACTCAAAATCTCTACTATCAAGGTCATCTACTTGATGCATTAAAATTATTTTCCCAAAATGAAAATCTTTTTCTCATCTCATTAATCCATCCTTTAGATCGTGTTAAATTTCTTTTGGAATATGGTAAATTGCTAGTGATTAACATCCGAAATTATCAACCAATAGAATTTTCAATTTTAAAATTAAAGTCTGCTTTAGATCTCCTATTACAGTTTCAAACTCAGCATCCTAAAATATCAAATAGTAATGACCAAATTATTTTCTCATTACATGCTATAATATTGGATTATATTGGTTTTGCCCATTATTTTGATGCTTTCAAAAAACCAGAAAGGAATTTTGAAGAATCTATTGTTTGGATAGAAAAAAGTCTAAAAGTTCAAGAAACCTTACATTTGAATGAAATTCTTTCGGAGACATTATTCCATCGAGGTTTAATTTATGAGTTTTCGCAAAATTTCGAGGAAGCAGAATATTTCTATAAAGAAAGTTGTAGATTAGGATCAAAACTTCGAAAATCCTATGCTTTTCGTCATCTTTCGAACTTGGCTCTAAAGCAAAGTAAAATTGAAAAGGCTACTGGATTTATGAAACAAGCCCTCGATTTACGGCAAGAAATAAATTTCATATTTGGTGTTGCCTATACTCATTGGGGTTTAGGAAATCTCTATGTCTTATCAAATAAATCAAGTTTAGCCCTGAAGCATTATGAAGAAGCAATATCAATTTCAACTCGCATTAATGATTATCGGTGTTTGATGTTCGTTTTTGACTCTCTTGGTGATTATTACGTTAAACGGGGTGAATATAGATACGCAATTGAAGCTTATCAAAGCGGGAAGGAGACTGCTTCTATCATAAACCATCAAGCAAATATGGAGAATTTTAGAAAAAAAATAGTTGAAATCTCCTAGGAGATCTATTATAACAACTTAGTTTCTGAAGTTGGCTTAGGTGTTTTAACCACTAACACTCGGAAATTGGCTTCATCGTGATTGTTTCTTAAAAGATGGACAATTTTCGCTGGACTAAAAACAATATCATCTTTTTTTACTTGTTCAACTTCTTCTCCAATTTTAACTTCCCCTTCCCCATCTAAAATATAAAAAAACACATCCACGGGGGTGATATGTGGAAGTAATGTTTCATGGGGTTTAATATCGAGCATTATCACCAGAGCATGTTTGAAATCGAGTAATTTTCTAGCACTTACCTTATGAGGATTTTTCATTTCAGGGGCATCAAAAGCATTAATCGTTTGCATGATTATCAGTTGTACTATTATCCAGAGAGATTAATAACTATGTACGAACATGTTCAAATTTTATTGAAACTAAAAAATTTTTGGTTGATATAATATGTATCTCTGAATTCATTTTTTTTAGGGAATAATTTTTTTCTTTCTATTGTAATATTTTTACTTAATTTTGACCTATTTTAGGGGAGATAACGCCACTTTTCTTTTTCTGCCGATAAAATTCGATAAACCCTATTTATTAGATATAAGAAATTAGATTCGAAGTATTTATATAGTTGATATCTATTAATATCAAGTAATCATTTACAATAATTAAAATATGAGGTCTTAGATATGGCATCGGATTTGAAGAAACCGAGTAAAGCATCGAGAATAAATAGTGCGCTTTCTAGCGGGAAAAAATTTAGATTTTGTGAGTCTTGCGGTTCTATTTTGTTACCAAAACCCCGAACTCAAAGTCTGTTTTGTAAAACTTGTAATGTAGATTTTCAGTTAAATTCTGAAAATGAGCTCGAACCATATAAAAAGAAAGGGAAGGTTCCTCCAGTTAAGAAAAAAAGTCATATCCAAAAGACTAAAACTATTATTGTTGAGGAAAGTGATAGGAAGAAAAGAAATCCTTCAATCACGGATGAAGATCGTGAAGCCTTAGAAGATCTGTTCGAAGCTCCAGAAGAAGAATAAGATTTTTTATTTTTTTTATATCTTCTAATGACTAAATCCATGAAAAAATTAAACAAATATCAATTAGATTATTATTCTGTTATGCAAGGGGATATTTACTTTTTATGCTTTAGGAATGTTCCCTCCCGATATTCTTTGAAAGCAATGGCAAGTTCATCATCCGTGTTCATTACTATTGGACCATACCACGCAATAGGCTCATTTATCGGTTTGCCACTAATGAGTAAGAATCTTACAGAATTTTCCTTTGTTCGAATTTTAACTTCAGTTCCTTGATCCCAAAGAATTAGGTGATCTTTTCCAAATTGCTCTTCTGACTCATCTGAAAAAAGACCTTCTCCTTCCAAGATATAAGCAAAAATCGTGAATTTTTCATTGAGTTCATACCTAAATTCTGAATTTGGGTTGACAGTAATATCAAAATACGAAGGTTGTGTGATAATATCTTGAACCGGACCTTTCAACCCTTGGTATTCTCCACAGATAACTTTTACAAAAAAGGCATCCGTTTCCAATGTTTTCATATCACACTCTTGAATATCACGATACCTGGGATCCATCATTTTGTGAGTTGATGGTAAATTTGCCCATAGCTGGAATCCCCACATCAACCCATCTTCTTGACATGGCATTTCGGAATGCACGATCCCATTCCCGGCGGTCATCCATTGAACATCTCCTGATTTAATTATTCCTCCGTTTCCCATGCTATCTTTATGCTTCATTTCTCCGTGAATCATATAGGTGATAGTCTCAATTCCTCGATGAGGGTGTGAAGGAAATCCCTTAATATAATCATTAGGATTATCGGAATGAAAATCATCCAATAATAAAAATGGATCATATTTCTCTGGAGAAGTGTTACCAAATGCTCGTTTTAATCGCACTCCCGCTCCTTCCATCGTTTGTTGGCTTTTCGTAATCTCCTTAATTTTTCTTATCGTCATAGGCATCATTTTATTTTAAGGAATAAGGATAAATCTACAATTATAAAGGAATTGTATGAGTTTCATAACTAAAATTACTCAATTAATAATAAAATTCTTGTCTCAGATGAAAAGAGTTAATCGAAAGCTCCCATCCAATTTGAGATATCTGCCACCCATTCACGCCATGAATTTTGGAATTTTTCAAATTGGGAATGAACCAGTGAGTAATGGCTAAATTTACCGACTTTCCGCGCTTGAATCAAGTTACTTGATTCCAATATTCTTAAATGGTGCGATATTGCCGGTTGGGATTTTTGTAAAATCGCTTCCAATTCGCACACGCAGCGATCTTTGGATTTAAGCATATCTAAAATCAAAAATCGTTCTTTATTTCCAAAGGATTCTAACAGTGAAATGAGCTGAATATTTCGAGGATTTTGATAAAATTGCTTTTTTAATTCCACTAAATTATTGTAATATTGTTGAGGATCACCGAAGGATTCACAACTAGCTAACGTTTCAACGATTTTTTCTTCCCTTGATTCAGAAACCATAATCAAATTAGATAGGTAATACATAAAAAAAAATCTTTACATATTCATATTTACAAATACAGATAAAAAATTTTTTATTTGACATTCTTTTTCAATAATTATACAATTAGAAAGTGACACGTATGGTAGAACAAGCAGAAGGAAAAAAAATTAGCTTTTTTGAAAAATTTCTTGCAATCTGGGTTGCTTTATGTATTCTCGTAGGGATTTTACTTTCAGTAACTATTCCGGGAATTGGAGAAACATTAAATTCATGGGCTATAAGGGGAATTTCCATCCCTATTGGAGTATGTCTTTTTTTAATGATGTATCCAGCGATGCTAAACTTACAAGTTTCCGAGTTAAAAAAACTCAAGAACAATCCAAAACCCATTTTTTTGACCCTTTTATCAAATTGGATCGTTGCACCATTGGTGGGCGCTTTACTTGCGTGGATTTTTGTAAGAGACCAACCTCAATTGATTGTGGCCGTAATATTGTTGAGTTCAAGCCCATGTACTGCTATGGTCTTAGTTTGGGGATCGATGGCAGAAGGTAATCAAGAACAAAATGTTGTAAATACAAGCTTGAATACAGTAACCATCATATTTCTATATGGTCCCGTAGTAGCACTTTTAACTGGTATTCAAAATATACAAATTGATAGAGGGCTTTTGATCATTTCTGTGTTAGTTTTTATAGGTTTACCTTTAATACTTGGTGTGGTATCTAAGAAACTATTGATTAAATTTAAGGGAGAAGATTGGTTCCACAATACTTATCGCCCTATCATAGGGAAAATATCGATTTTCGCACTACTCATAACATTGGTGGTCCTATTTTCATTAAATGGAACGGTATTGCTTGAAAATCCGGAACTCCTTTGGCAAGTTTCCATTCCGCTATTATTAGGTTTTATAATCGTTGTGGGATACAATTTGCTGGTGACAAAATTATTCAAGTTAAAATACCGTCAAGCCATTATATCAGTTATCATCGGTTCTTCCAGCCATTTTGAAATTGCAATAGCAACAGCCGTTGCAATGTATGGGGTTGGATCTATTGCTGCTTTAGGTACAACAATGGGTCTATTTTGGGAAGTTCCTATAATGCTTGGTTTAGTTTTCCTTGGAAAATATTTAAGGAAAAAGCATTTTTGGGAATCGGAAGAATAATTTTTTCTTTGTTTTTTATTATCAAATTTTTGGAGCATTAAGAAAATGGCAGTCGTGTACATGAAAAAGCTGGAAAATGAGCCTGAAACGTATCATGCAAAATTCACTTCACTTACTAAAGGAGTAAATATTCTAATTCAAGATAGGATTGTTGAAAATATTCATGAGAGCGATAGAATTTTAGAAATAGGATGTGGTCCCGGAATTCTTGCAAAGCGGATGGCAAGTCAAGGATGTGAAGTAACGGGTTTAGATATCAACCCTAAGATGATCAAAACCGCTCAAAAATTGAATGATCAAAAGAACCTACAATTACAATTCTTTCAAGGAAATGCCTTAACTTTAGAAAAAAGCGCGTTACTTGATAGTCAACCAACTTTTATCCTTAAATCTCCTCTCTCAATTACTTTAACTAAAAATTCGACTGCCAATACCCCTATCAAAAAGGTGTCTACAGAGGAAAAATATACAAAAATTGTAAGCACATTTATGTTATCGGAATTACGCCCTTTAGAGCAACAAATTTTTCTTCGAAATGCTTGGAAAAAACTTCATAAGGATGGAGAGATGTTCCTTGCGGCTGAATTTGTTCCAAAAAGACTTGCAAGGGTTAAATTTAATATTGAACGATGGTATTTTAAGAAAAAAATGAAACGAACAAAAACAACAACAAATCCATTAAAAAATTTTACAAAATATCTGAAACCAATTGGATTTACCTTAAAGAACCATATTTCATGGAAAAACGGAGCAATACAATTACTTCATTTGCAAAAAGTACAGAAGAAAGATCAAATCGAACCGGGATACTACACACCACCCCAAAAATCATTTAAAGGGATAGAAGCGTGGCTAAGATCTATGCGTTGTCTCTTAACTGGTCAAGTTGATCATGTACCTATTGAACCAGGAATATATAAGTCTGGAAGTCCAAATAAAACTTCTCCTATTTTAGTTACTGCAAATTATGATTATACTTACATAAAATTGATGCAAAAAATCAAGCATACTGATGCTTGGGTGCTTTGCGTGGATTCAAGAGGAATTAATGTGTGGTGTGCTGCTCGAGGGAATGATTTTGGAAATCAACAAATTATTGAAGCAGTTGAAGCTACAAACATTTCTCAAGTAACTGATAGTCGGAAATTGATTTTGCCTCAGCTTTCAGCAGGCGGCGTTGCTATCCCTGAACTTCCAAAAAAGAATTCTAAATTTCCATTTACTGTTGTTTATGGTCCTGTTTGGGCTAAAGATACTGAGGACTACTTGAAATTAGTTGGGCCAAAAAAAAAACCAGAAAAAATGAAACGAGCGCATTTTTCATTGAAGCATCGATTTCGAGCCGGTATTACCCATACCATGTTTCTCTATCGGAAAATCTTCCTTTCTCGGTTAATTCTTTTTGCTATTCTAATGGGTCTTCTTCCTTTCATACGTGCATGGTGGTTTTTGGGAGAATTTTTACTTTATGTACTGATAATAAATGCTATAATTACCTTCGGTTATCCATTATCTACATTTACTCGGAATTTTATTCTCAAAGGCTTCTTTTTTGGAATCATAAATATCATCATTATTAGTCTATTCAGTGGGATTTTCCATGGTTCTTTTATTTTTCCGCTTTGGAATATTATTTTGGTCTTATGGCTATCTATTTTTTCAACAATGTCGTTTAGTGGTTATACTTTTGACACAGGACCAAATGAAATCGAACTACAGTATGATAATTATCAAAAAATTAGCCGTGTATTATTAATTGGAGGCGTAGGTTTATCTTTGGTGGGTCTTTTTTTATTCATACGGAATTAAAACATAGGTAATTTCAATGGAAATAACAAGTATTAAATCTGAAAATCCCAAAAGTGGATTGAAAATTTACATCGATCTTAACAAATGTATCGGTTGTGGAATGTGTGATGATGTTTGTCCTTTTGGATTACCTGAACGTAATGATTTAGGGAAATATGAGATTTTACGCGTAGATCTTTGCACTGAATGTAGTGCTTGCAAACGTAATTGTCCAACTCAGGCAATTATTATGGAAGAACGGCAAGGTTGTGGCTGTTTATGGGATGTCAAAGCCCGTAAAAGTGGCAAAGATAGTTGTTGTGATTGCTAATAAAGGTGTTTTATTGTGGAAGAAGATAAACAAGTCTCATTATTATCAATATCGTTAGTATTATCCGTTTTTCTAATTAAAATCACAGTAAGTTTTTTTACTAACTCAATTTCGTTCCTTGCAGAATTATCCGATTCAATTATGGATTTTGCTGCAGTTTTAATCACTTTTATAGCTCTTAAAGAGAGTAAAAAACCAGCAGATAATGAACATATGTTTGGTCATTATAAAGTAAATTCTGTGGCTGGATTTATTCAGTCATTTATGATTATAGGTCTTTATTGCTTTATCTTAGTAAAGGCAATTTCAACTTTAATAAATATTGATGAATATCGACCAGATAACAGTCTTGTTGCTGCTATTTCTTTGGGAGTTGTTGTAGTCATAGTTTTTTTTGTATCCCAAAAAGTTGTATCTATCGGGAAAAAAACAAATAATCAAGCAATAATTGCTCAAGGATTGAATTTTAGAGGAGATTTTTATCGCAATATATCTGTTATTATTGGTTTGATAATTTCTTCTTTTGGATTAGCTCTATTAGATCCAATAATCGCAGGAATTTTCTCTATTATCTCCATTGTAGACGGAATCAAAGTTTTACGTCAAAGCTTCAATGAATTAATCGATGCAAATGCGATTAATGATGATTTAGTTGAAGAAATTATGATTAAAATCAATGAAATTGATGGTGTAAATCATATTGATTCATTAGCATTGAAAACTGCAGGTAACTATTTGGATGCCACAGTTTCAATATGTTTAGATGAGCAATATTCGGTATTACACGGAAATGCGATTTCAAATCAAATCCGATCAACAATAACAGAGGCTTGTTCAGGGTTTGATTGCAATATATTTATTCAATTTAATATTAATGATCCATCAAAGAGCATCAATTATTTCGATGAAATCCGGGAACATGTCAAACAGGATGAAAAAGAATATAATATTCATAATATTATAATCGATCGGTTTAAAAATGTCCTTCTCGTTCAATATCACATTAAATTAGCCCCAGATTTAAATTTAGTCAAAGCTCATTCGTTGGCAACCAATGTTGAAGAATCTATTTTGAAAAGACTTCAGAAATTTTCCGAAGGGAGAGAAATCCAAGTTATATCGCATATAGAACCTGCTGAACGAAAGGAAAAAAGTCATTCCCATTCATTTGAACAAATTGAGCGAGATGATGTTAGATCCTTTTTGAACGCTTTAATTCTTCAAAATTCTATGATCCATGGATTTCATGACTTAAAAATCATTGAAGATAAAAATGAATTCACTCTCATCGTTTCCATTACTCTTAAACCTTCTTTAACCGTAGAGATGGCTCACAATATAGCAGAAAAATTTGAATATGATCTTCATTATGCTTTTAATAATTTAGATCATTGTCTTATTCATACTGAACCTCAAGAATAGACCTTCGATAACTATTAAGGCTAAATTTGTTAATATTTTTTTAGGGATATTTCTAAATTTAGATAATCAAAGGGATCATATGAGCAAAGCAAAAAAAAGATTGAAATTGTTTAAATCACGTAGATATACAATTTTCCAGAAATTTGTTTTTTTAGGCATTATACCCGTGATGATTATTTTCTCTTTAACTTATGTTGATTTTATGATTCGCTATAGGACACTACGTATTGAAGATGAAGAAGTGATCATGACTGAAAAATTGGAAAATTCTGCAGAAAATCTTGACGGTTTACTTTCTAAAATAGAAATGATTCCAAAATCTGTTGCGCTTAATCCTATAATCAGAAATATTCAAGAAACATTATTTCCCAATTATTTTGAAGAAATATTAAATATATATCCAGAGATCCACAATATATATGCCGCTTATCAAAATGCAGGAAATTTGACGGTGACTTATAGAAACGATTCTAAAATTCAAACTGATATTCATCCTCCCACCCATTATGTAGGCGTGGGGGAACAATGGTATGATTTACCCATTGAACAGAAAAAATTTGTTATTCAAGATGCTTATTTCGATGAAAATTTTATGAAAGTGTGGATGGTATCCTTTTTAAATCCAGTCTATGATTATAATCAAACTTTGATTGGGATGGTTGGCTGTGACATAACACTTGATAAACTCTATGAATTAGTTGACAAACTTACGATCGATAATGAGTGTACTGCTTTTGTTTTACAAGACTCTGATATAATTCTTGCAATCCAAAATTCCTCATATTATGGACGAAAGTTCGAAGAATATGCTCAAGAAAACTCTGAAAGTGCATTAAACTCATTAATATCAAATTTGGAAAGTAATTCCGAAAATCCATTTTCAGGAACCTATTTGGATTCTTCTAAATCTGAAAACTATTTATATTGCGTTCAATTAAGAAATCCCAATATTGATTGGAAATTATATATTTCCGTTCCAACCTCGGTTATTTTAGAAGATGTAAACCAAATAATTATATACTTATCGGGATTGGGCGTATTTTTATTGATTATTGTTGGTATGCTTTTGTATATGTTATCTCGTTCTATTTCAAAACCAATTAATTCTCTAGTACATATTACAAAGAAAATTGCTGCAGGAGATTTAGATGACAAAATTGAAATTCGGTCTTCGGGGGAAATTCAAGAATTAATTATAAATTTCCAAAAAATGGTCTTTCATATTCAAGCACAAATATCACATTTACAATATATTTCTGATTGGTCTCCCACTCCTATAATGATGATTTCAAAGGAAGGGAAAATCGAATATATAAATAAAAGATTCTTAGAAGTTTATGGCTATAATTTATTTGATATTCCTGATTTAACTGCTTGGTTTCCTAAAGCCTATCCAGATCCAGAATATCGAGAAGTTGTGACTAATGAATGGAAAGAACATGTTGATAACAAAAAATTTATTCTTGAAAAACCAATCCATTTTTTTGTTACTGCAAAATCAGGAGAAAGAATCTATACTGGATTTAGGCTAATGCATCTTGAAAATGGAGGACAATATTTAACTTTAGAAAATGAAACGGAACGGCAGAAACAAGAAGAAGAACTTCTGCGTAATCAAAAGATAGAATCCATTTCTTTGCTGGCTGGTGGAATCGCTCATGATTTTAATAATATCTTGATGGGTTTATTGGGAAATATTAATCTTCTGCAGTTGGAAGATAATTTGCCCGCAGAACACGTAGAAATTTTATCCCAACTCGAAAAAGCGGTATTACGTGGCAGTGGATTAACCAAACAGTTATTAACTTTTTCGAAAGGGGGAACTCCTGTAAAGAAAATCCAAAAAATTAAACCTCTCTTAATGGACTCTCTAAGTTTTGTTATGACAGGGTCAAATTCAGTTTATGAATTAGATGTTGAAGATGATCTTCCTAATGTTAATATAGATGCAGGTCAAATAAGTCAAGTTTTAAATAATTTAATCATCAATGCTCAACATGCCATGCCAAATGGTGGTATTATCGAAGTAACTGCTAAACTTGTTCATCTTGATAACAATAATGAAAAAAGTGCTAAATCAGGAGATTTTATTGAAATTGAAATCTCTGATCATGGCTGTGGAATTCCGCAAGAAAATCAAAAAAAAATATTCTCACCATATTTCACAACTAAATCAAAAGGAAATGGTTTGGGACTCGCGACTGCTTTTGCCATATTAAAAAAACACGATGGTTTTATTCATTTTGTAAGCGAAGTTGAGAAGGGAACTTCATTTTTCATAAATTTGCCTGTTAGTTCTGACAAACCCTTAAAATCAGAAGAGATTCATTTTTCAAATAACAATTTTGTTGGAAGAGTCTTAATACTCGATGATGACTTAATAATCCTGAAATCTGTCTCGCGATTACTTAATAAACTTGGATTTCATGTGGATCAAGCAATTGATGGGGAAATTCTTATTGAGAAATATTTATTCGCGCTAAAAACAGAAAACCCCTACGATTTCATAATTACAGATTTAACTATACCTGGTGGAATGGGTGGTAAAGAAGCGGTAGAAATACTACAAAAAAATGATCCTGCAATTAAAGCAGTTGTGTCAAGTGGCTATTCTAATGATCCTATCTTAAGTAATTATCAGCAATATGGATTTATTGCCGCATTACATAAACCCTATACTGTTCGCGAGTTATCAGCGATCATTAATTCAATTTTAAACAAATAAAAAAGGTTATTCATTAATTTTTCTTTTTAACTCTTCTTTATCAACTTCTTTTCCAAGATTGTTTAAGAAGAAAGAGTCTTTGCCCGGTCCCATTAAAATGGCGCCTTTAATTTTATTATTTTCCAAGGTCACTTTTCGACAAATAAAAGAATCTTCATCAATGTTTTCCAGTAATTGT
This sequence comes from Candidatus Lokiarchaeum ossiferum, assembly GCA_025839675.1. Lineage (GTDB taxonomy): Archaea > Asgardarchaeota > Lokiarchaeia > Sigyniarchaeales > Promethearchaeaceae > Lokiarchaeum > Lokiarchaeum ossiferum. Next base: position 370,860 of record CP104013.1, on the reverse strand, counting down.
TCTTCTCCCAATTGATCTGTTGGAGGTTCCCCAAAACAGCTTAGTTTGAGTCCCGCAATTTTCAAGCGCGTATTCCAAAATGTTCCCAAGTAAGGTTCAGGATTTTGACCGAAAACATATTGTACTGCAATTTTACTTTGTTCAATACTGGCTGGAATTATTCCCCAGATCAATCCATTAAATTGAACACAGTCTCCCACGGCCAATATATCTGGATCTGAAGTCTGCAGATATTCATTAACCAAAATTCCTCGTTCGGTGTCTAACCCTGCATTCTTTGCGATGCTTATTTCTGGAATAATTCCCATTTGTTGTAAAATCATCTGAAATTTAATTGATTTACCAGATTTCAATCGTATTCCCTCAACTTGATCTTTTCCTAAGACTTCAGAGACAGACTGCCCACAAATGATATTGATTCCTTTTGATTCTAAGTATTTTTGCAATAATTTAGAAGTACCTTCATCAAGTTGACGTGGCAACAAATAATTACTAATTTCACAAATCGACACATTTAAATTGAGTTCTCGCAAATGATAGCCTAATTCTATTCCCAATAACCCTCCACCTATAATTAAAACATCTTTTACTCGATTTTTTTCTATAAAACGTTTAATTTCGTCTGCATCCTTGATGTTTCGAAGAGTGAACATTCCTTCGACTGACGGATTATCGAAGGGTAAGAATCGTGCATTACTTCCCGTTGCAATGAATAACTTATCATATTTCTCCAATTCCTGTTGGTTTTTTAGTTTTATCTGCTTTTTTTGAGGAAAGATCGTTTCAACCTCAATTCCTAAGTGTAAATTGATATTTTTCTCTTCAAACCACTTTTCATTCCTCACAATAAGATTGTCCAAGGACTTTTCATTTGCAATATATTGGGGGAGAAAGATTCTTGAGTAATAAGGATATAATTCTTTAGAATAAATATCGATAAGTGCATTTGGATCTTGCTTTCGAGCAAGATCTGCTACTGTTTGTCCAGCAATTCCATTTCCAATGATGATTATTTTCATTTTTAGCTAATCCTATCTTTAAACTTGTTATTATTCCGTAAAAAAAATAATTTCTCTAAATCTCGAGTATTTTTTTGATAAATTCCCCTCGGACTCCATCTATTCCAAATAGTTGCTTCATGTAGTATTTGCCCGATTCATCTAGATACAGAACTGGGGTTAATACTATACAACCATTTTCATCGCAAAACGAACTTAGAAACTTTGGATCTTTCAATAGGCGTTTTTTTACTTCATTGTCTTGAATCGACCATTCTTCATACTTGATTTTGTTATTTTTGAACCAATTTTTTAGATTTTCGCACCGCGAACAATCTTCCTTAGATATGATATGGAATTTTTTCATAAACTCACGACAGTTCTTTGTTATTTTATCATTTGTCAAGGACTTTAAAATATCTTGGTCTAAATATTCCATGTTTTCTTGAGGGTTTAACTTATAACAAATAATCAAGAAATATTTTTCTCCATTGTAATTACATGTCAATTTTTAAATGGTGTGAAAATAGATTTTAACTGAGGACACTATTAATGGATTTGAATGAAGGTATCGAACTAACTGTCGAAGAAGGAAAAAAGAAAGAAAAAGATATTTGCTTATACGCTCTTTCAACATGTGGGCATTGCAAACGGGCATTACAATTCTTAAGGAATAATGAAATTGCATTTAAGTGGGTCTACATTGATAGTTTACCGCTCGAACGGAAAAATAAATTGAAAGGAGACCTGAAAGAAAAATTTCAAAGAAGAGTGGCTTTTCCTTTCCTTGTTGTAAATCAGGAAAAATCAATTGTTGGATTTATGCAAAACGATTACAATTCTTTACTCTAAATTTTTTTAATATTAGGGTCTAATATCTAATTAGGGATTGAAATGGCTAAAGCAAAAAAAATATGGACCAAAGCGGATGCTCAAAAATTTGCTGAAATGGTAGCAAAAAAGCAAGGATGGAAGTTAAATCGGGATACGGAATTTTTGGGCATGCTCTACGAAGGACTGGCAACTAATCGAAATCGGTATGGGTATTATTGTTGTCCATGTCGCGATTCCGATGAGGATAAAAATTTGGATAAAGATATTATATGTCCTTGTGACTATTGTCGGCCAGATATGGATGAATTTGGGCATTGTTTTTGTGGTTTATATCTAACAAAGGAGTTTTACGAATCGGGGAAGGAACCCCAAGGTGTTCCTGAAAGAAGACCTTTTGAACTTTAAATTTAAAACTAATTTATGATATTTTTTTAGAATTTTTGGTGATTATATGAAAGCAACTAAAATAACAGATGGTGTTCATTGGATTGGGGCCAATATTTCAACAAATGATTTATTTGAAGGAATATGGCCAATTCCACATGGAGTAACAATTAACTCTTATGTTGTTAAAGGGGAAAAAATTGCAATAATTGATCTTGTTCGTGATTGGGCAGGAGCTTCGAATTATTTAATTGAAGAATTAAAATCTTTAGGAATTAGCTTGAAAGATGTTGATTATTTTATTTTAAATCATCTTGAACCAGATCATACCGGTGATCTTCGAGCATTGTATGAGTTAGCAGGCGGGGCCGAAATAATCACCTCTAAGAAGGGAGTCCCATTAGTGGATGCATTTTATGGATTAAAAGATAAGGTGCGAGGTGTTTCTTCTGGAGACACATTGGATTTGGGTGGAGGTAAAGTGTTAACATTTTATGATGCTCCAAATGTCCATTGGCCCGAAACGATGGTAACCTTTGATTCAAGCACTGGAACATTATTTTCATGTGATGCTTTTGGATCTTTTGGTGCCTTAAAGGGTTGTTTATTTGATGATCAAACCAGCGAAGAAGATCATAAATTTTATGAACGTGAATCATTACGATACTATTCAAACATCGTAGGACCTTTTTCTAATTTTGTTCTCAAAGCAATTGACGCAGTTTCCAGTTTAGATATCAAAATTATTGCTCCATCACATGGATTGGTCTGGCGAGGTAACCCAAAACGAATAATTGATCGATATATTGCCTATGCCAATTATATGAAGGATTATGCAGAACCAAAAATTACTCTGATATGGGGAAGTATGTATGGTAATACAGAGCTTATGCTACGATCGGTAATACAGGGGGTTGCATCTGAAGGAGTTTCAACCGAAGTTTTTCGTGTTCCTCAGGATAATATTTCCTTTATTTTAGCTTCTGCTTGGGAATCTGCAGGAATTATTTTTGGAATGCCTACCTATGAATATAAAATGTATCCTCCGATGCGCGATGTCTTGAATCATTTGGCTCAAAAACACACTTGGAAGAAGAAAGTCTTCCGATTTGGTTCCTTTGGCTGGTCTGGTGGGGCCCAAAAAGATTTTGATTCTATGATTGAAAAGATGAAGTGGGATGTTTTGGATCCTTTAGAATTTCAGGGTGCTCCAAGTTATGAAGACCTTGACAAAGGTTTTGAGATGGGGAAGAAGTTAGCTCAAGAAATCAAAGTTATACCTCGAAAATTGAAATAATTTTGAGAATGTAATCTCTTTTTTTTTTATTTGAAACAATAAAAATGTATCATTTTCAATCTTTGAGTTCAATTTTCACTTGTTTTACTATTTAAGATAGAAAAACCAATATGGTCTCTTATTTTGATTGAGCAATTTACATTTTTTTGAAATCGGATAATTACAATTGATAGTTAATTTCATTTGTGAATAGCTAGTTCTATGGTGATAAAAAGAGGTCTAACCCAGTTTATTATACTAAAAATGCTGGTATATGATTATATAAAGAAGGAATTGTGCTTGGATAACTTAAAAAAATTAAACTTGAAATATTTCTCAATTATGAACGCAGCAGGGATAAATATGTTGACCATCATTAATGATAAAGTGTCAAATCCTGTATTATTGAGTGGTTTTCTTTCTGCAATCTTTTCATTTGGTGCTGAGTCTCTCAATGAGAAAATGGCTCGATTTACGCTTGAAGGTGATGACGATCGCTTAGAATCCTACGTTGAAGACGATAATCAAAGTTATTCCGACCGTTTAGTAGTTGTAGGGTTATTAAAAAATTCGGTAGAAAAGAATAAATTTCAAAAATTTGCTAAACAAATCCTATCAGAATTTCGAGATCAATTTAATACTGAAATAATCAATTGGGATGGAAATCTAAATTCATTTAATTTGTTTAGTCTATATGTTTCTAAACAAATACGTGAGAAATTTGAATCTAATATCAGAGAAGAAAATGATTTTGTTGAGATTACTGCCTTAGATGAAAAACTTGATGACATGTTTTCACGTGCTGTGGAAGGAGATCTAAGTGCCTTGAGTAATTTGGACACTTTCATGGATTCCTATTACTAATTTTTTTGTTATAAGTATTCTTTACCCTACTCTAATATTTTCATATTCATACAAGAAAAAAAACTAGTTTAGCTAAGTACAACGCTTTTATGCTAGTATATCAAAACATAATCCAATAATCTCAAAAGAATAAATTTGGTTTTTTTGAGCTTTGGTGAGAGAAAATATGGTCAATTTTGATTTATCAGAAACACAATTAGCCTATCAGAAAAAAGCCCGTGAATTTGCTCAAAAGGAAATTCTTCCTGTAGCGTGGTATTTTGATGAGAAAGATCAAATGCCTCTTTATATTTTGAAGAGAGCGTATGAAGAAGGTTTAACAAATGTTGGAATTCCAAAGAAATATGGCGGCCAAGGCTTGGGGATGTTGGATACTTCTCTGATGGTTGAAGAATTCGCATCATGCGGTCCAGGATTAGCAACATCCATATTTGACAATGGTTTAGGAGAAGAACCCTTAATATTAAGTGATAATGAAGTAGCTAAGGAAAAATATCTTCCAGAATTAATCAATAATTTCAAGTTAATTAGTTTTGCCACCTCGGAAACAGGTATGGGGTCAGATGTTGCTGGAATGCGCTGTAAAGCCACACCTGATGGACAAGATTACATTCTAAACGGAACAAAGTATTGGGTAACTAATGGAGGATATGCAGATTATGCCTCAATATTTGCAACCACCAATCCTAAGGAACGACATAAGGGAATATTAGGTATGGTGGTGGATATGAAATGGGACGGAGTATCAGTCGAAAAACACATTCCTAAAATGGGACAAAGGTGTTCAAATACCGTTGCAGTAAAATTCGATAATGTTCGAGTTCCTTCTGAGAACATTTTAGCTCGAGAAGGTGGACCAGGTTTTGAATTGGGAATGAAGACATTTTCCCATACACGTCCAATGATCGGGGCTTTTGCAGTAGGGGCCGCTCGTTCTGCTATGGAATTCGGAATGCAATATGCTATGAAACGTAAAGCATTTGGGAAACCAATTGGAATGTTTGAAGGGATCCAGTTCAAGATTGCAGAAATGTTTCAAAAAGTGGAAACTTCACGTTTAATGGTTTGGCGATCTGCATGGGAAGCCGATGAAGGACGAGACTGTACATTATGGGCTTCAATGGCGAAATTTTACACGACGGAAGCTGCATTTGAAGTAGCGAATGATGCTTTGCAGATTTTAGGCGGATATGGTTATACAAAATATTTTCCTGTTGAAAAATTATTACGGGATATAAGACTATTACAAATTTATGAAGGAACGAATCAAATTCAGCGTTTGGTTGTAATTAAAAGTTTAATGAAGGGAGGTTTTACACCAATCATGCCGAGTTTGGACGATTTACCACGCCTTCGAGCCGAAGATATTGAAGATGCTGCTCGTCAAGGAATGCGAGAACAAATTGTATGGCGTTGCAAAGTATGTGGGCATATTCATAATGGCACAGAACCCCCAGAAGAATGTCCTGTTTGCCGTATGAAAAAAGGTACCTTTAAAAAAGTGTGGCCCCAACAGTAATATTTCTATTTTTTTTTTAATTGTGGTGAAACTACATGAAAGCAGCAATCATAAACGAACATGGCTCTCTTAACAACATCCAAGTCGATGAAGTCCCTACTCCTAAAATATCATCTTCTGAAGTATTAATTGAAACCAAATATGGAGGTTTAAATCACCTTGATTTATTTGTGATTCCAGGATGGCCTGGATTACGCTTACCTATGCCTCATATTTTAGGAAGTGATGGAAGTGGAATTATTAAAGAAGTGGGGGATGATGTCACCCGTTTTCAAGCCGGAGATCGTGTGCTTGTGAATCCTGGGGTTGGATGTGGATTGTGTGATCTTTGTCTTTCTGGAAAACAAAATTTATGCCGTAAATTTTCAATTTTGGGGGAAAATACTTCTGGTACTTTTGCAGAGTATTTCAAAATCCCAAGTCAGAATGTTTTAAAAATCCCTGATGATTATCCCTTAGATTTAGCTGCTGCAGCCCCTTTAAATTTTTTAACTGCTTGGCGAATGTTAGTAACCCAAGGTAATATTCAGCAAGGAGAATATGTGTTGATTCAAGGTGCTAGTGGCGGTGTTGCGACTGCCGCAATTCAAATTGCCAAATATTTTCAAACCAAGGTGATAGTCACTACCAGTACCCAAGCAAAGATAGAGAAAGCAAAAGAGCTAGGGGCAGATATCGTTATAAATTATCATGAAACCCCTAATTATAGTAAATATATATTTAAAGATATAACCCGGAAGCATGGAGTAGATTTAGTAATTGATAGTGTAGGACAAGCGACCTTCAATACAAGTTTAAAATTGCTTAAAACGGGAGGTCGTTTAGTTACTTGTGGTTCCACTACTGGTCCGAAGGTGGATTTAGATCTTCGGCCAATATTCTGGAAACAATTACAAATTTATGGGTCAACGATGAGTAATCATCATGAATTTTCAAGTGTGATGAAATTGGTGTTAAATGGAACTTTTACTCCTATTATTGATACAATATTTCCAATCGACGAGATTCAAGCCGCTGAAAAATATTTAAGTGAAGGAAAACATTTCGGAAAAGTGTTGGTTCAATTCTAACTATTTTTTGCTTAACTAAATTAATCTGAAAAACTTTGAATAAAAGACATATAATCAGTATCACAGCCATTTTCACCAATCATGCGCATTGCAACCATTAATTGTGCTCGATGGTGGGTAGAGTGATTTAGAAAGGTAAATAGAAAATCATCATTGAGTTTTATTGATTTTTCATTCCATTCAACTTCAGTATTCAAATGTTGCGGAATTAATTCTACGTATTTGGTATCAAGTTGCTCCCATTCTTTAAGTAGTTGTGTTTTATTTAAAGTGTGCATTCTTTTAATGATTCGTTCGGGTTCAAATTCCTTTTTCTGCATAATGTTTGAAGTAAAGTAAAACCCCATCATGCAATGTTCAATCAGAGAACGGATGCTTGGATTTTTAAAATTCGTGTCATTTACAAATAAACTACCTAGATTTTGGTCAAATTTCTCTTCGGGGAGGACTTCTAACATGTTCCGAATTTGATCATTAGCCCACTTGTTATATTTTGGCATTTTTAAGATTAAGGAATATGTTTCGGTTGACATGAACATTAAAATTAATTCATCATTAAAAAAAGTTCATCATCAATCAATAAAATTAATCAAGAAAAAAAGTATTTGACTTTATGAATCATAAGGATAGGCATTTGTGTCCTTCAATTTTTGAATCTCTTCATCTTCTAATTTTTTAAAAGCGATTTTTCCAACTAATGTCGTTGGTAAATCCTTCCGAAATTCAATTTCCCGAGGACATTCATATTTTAGTAAATTTTCTTGACAATATTTCCGAATTGAATTTTTGTCCTCATCTGTTCCCTCACGATTCTCTTTTAATACAATAAAAGCTTTAACTCTTGATATTTGCTTTTTATCTGGTAAGCCTATCACACAAGCAGAATCAACTTGAGGATGTTTTCGGAGAATTTCTTCCACATTTTTGGGATAAACATTGATTCCACTTACTTTTAACATTCTTTTAAGACGCAATTTAAAATAGAAAAATCCATCTTCATCTTGAGTCGCAATGTCACCAGTATGTAACCAGATTTTTCCATCTGCATGTTTTTTAAGCACTTTTGCGGTTTCCTCAGGATGGTCTAAATAACCCAACATAACTGCGGGACCATTCAATACGACTTCCCCTTCTTCTCCTAAAGTTTGTTCTTCAATGGTATCTAACTTACATATTTTGGCATCCATGTTGGGAAATGGGACACCAATACTGTTTTCACGATATTCTTGAATCGGAGATGCCATTATTGCGGTGACCGCTTCAGTTAATCCATATCCTTCTAATAACACAACATTTCCTCCCGCTTGTTTAGCAACTCGTTCAAAATTTTCTTTCACTTGACGCGGAAGTGTATCTGCTCCAGAAAAACACACTTTCAAACAAGATAGATCTGTATTCTGAAACTTTTTACTATTGGCTAACGCTTCAAATAATGTTGGAACGCCGATTAAATATTGTGGTCTTTTTTTCTTGACCAAAGAAGCGACTGTTTCCGGCGTAAAGGTTGGAATAAGTATACTTTGCCCCCCTTCCATAAATGCCGCATTTACACATACACCTAATCCAAAACCATGAAAAATTGGTAGGATTGCTAAGATTTTATCACCAGTACTAATATTCCCCCATTTCGCACACATCATTCCTTCCGCAATCATGTTTTTATTACTAAGCATGATCCCCTTAGGAACCCCAGTTGTTCCTCCAGAATACAAGATGATCGCTAAATCATCGGATTTCATATCTGATTTGGAAACCATTGGTGAATTAGATGTAAGCATATTACTATACCATACTACTCGAGGATCTTCAGGAATTTTGGGTATTTTACGACCCTTTGTTAACCAAAATCCAAATTTCATAACTGGTTTTAAATAATCCCCAATTTTACAGAGAATAAGCTTTTCTACTCCCGTTTCATGCAATATTTCCTTAAACGGTTTATAAAAAGCATCTAAAGTGATTGCAAATTTACTTTTGGACATATTAAGGAACATCTTAATTTGGGGTGAGGGACTTAAGGGGTGAATCATAGAACAAATTCCACCTAATTTATTGACTGCATATATTGGGATGATGCCATTTGGTGCGGTGGGCATACTTATTGTGATAGTATCTCCTTTTTTAAAACCTATTGCAGCTAAGGCGTTTGCAAAAAGATCAATATCTTTTAAAAATTGGGCATAGGTATAAGTTGTTCCCATAAAATCCCAAGCGATATTGTTTGGAAATTCTTTTGTTGTCAAAACAAGTTTATCATATAAAATAATATTCGGAACATCAATCGAATGTGGGACATCTCCATAAAATTTGAACCAAGGTTTATTTTCTATCATTTTAATCTCTCTAAATTTCGAAGCTGAATATAATTTAGTTGTTGATCAATAAAAAGATTAAAAATTGGATTGCACCTTGATTATTTTATGCCAGCAGTTCTCTTGGAAACCAACGCGGAAATATCTGATCCAAATTTGTTAGGTCAAGAATTATCAAAAGCAGTCGCTAAGGGTCTTTCTAAACCTGAAAAATATGTTACAGTTTCAATTCGTTCTTCTCAAACTATGATTCGCGCAGGAAATCCATCAATTTTTGCTTTTATTGAAATTCGCAGCATTGGAGGATTTTCTTTACCCGTGAATAATACCCTATCAACAACGATTTGTGAGATTCTTTCTACCTATGGTCTTCTGAAATCGAATATTGATGTTAATTTCATGGATATTTCTCCTGAAAATTGGGGAAAACATCATGGAACTTTCGGATAATTGTAATTAGTGAAGAATTGTAAAAAAAATTTTTGGGATATTTATTGCTTTTCAGTTGATTTTGTGAGATCTGTAACATTACTCTTAGTGAAAAAGCCGTCGAAATCATCATACCTGTGTATATATTCATTCACCAACATAGTGTTCGGTGATTGAGCTGAAAAAGTCTGCTTTAATCCTTCTTCGCGCGATCCTACTAAATCAATTAAGAAATCCATCTTGTTATTTTGCAATTCACTGAAAGTATCTTCAATATTTGTCGTATCGAAGGCCATGTGATGAGTTCGCGTACCATAATTATAAATAAAACCTTCTGTCGGTCCTGATTTTGTAATATTTTCAAATGCTGTGATTCCGGAGGTAAATACCATGGCAAAATCGGTTGCGGACAATCGAGCCACACTTGTTATTGAATTTAAATGTTTTACATAAACGGCAAAATCAAAGTTATAATTCGTATATTTCATAAATTCAATTATCGCAGCATCTCGATCCTTTGCTCGTACACGAGTAGCAGTATGATCCAAGCGACCAATATTTTTCAAATAATTTTGAGAGGGTTTTTCGAGATTCCAATTTAGTTCTGAGGCTTCATCCGAATAATAATCGTGGGTTGGATCCTTCCATTCGATAAAACCATATGAAATTCCCATATAAGGTGTGGGTTTACTCTGAATAAAGGAGTAATTACTTGTGTTTAATATCTCATCGGTCAAAAACGATATTCCCCGAGCTTTCTGCTTTTTGACATAGTTATCCAAATGATCAGTTGCGAATACAAAAGTCTCTAATCGAGTGTTGGGCAAATTGTGAATCTTTTTTCCATTGTTATAGATTCTAAAAGGATTTGTTTCTAACTTTCGGGATTGGATTAATAAATCTGGTGAATTTTTGCATGATAATACACTTGTGAGTACTTGATTCCATTCATAAGTGTATTTAAATTGAAAACCCGTGTATTTCAGCAATTCTTCAACCGCTGCACGATGTTTTTCCGGTTCTGTATTAATAATTATACAATTTAATCCCTTGACTAGGCCTTCTAATCCAAATTCTTTGCGTTCCTCTAAAATTTTAGGTATACTTTCATTAAGAAAAGTATCATCGTTCTGAAAATCAAAGGTTTGTCCTGTTGGTGAATTGCAATTAGGACATTTTCCAGCTAACGGAGAGTCATAAATATGATGACACTTTCCACATATATTTTTAGGCATTTTTATTCACCAAATCATATAACTTTAAAAAAATTTATGATCGGAATTTATTTGTAAAAACAAATTCCTTCAATTTCAATCGTTCTGGTCGGGTACTTTCAGCTTTACGTTTCCAATCATCAAAATAATCTGGAATTTCTGCATTTTTTTTTCCAATGATTAAGAGGGTAATTACTGTATACTCATCTGGAATTTCTAATATTTCTTTGACTTTTTCTGGAGAATATCCTGCAATTGGATGAGCGACCAAATCCAATTCTGTTGCTCGTAGTAAAATCGCGGAAACGGCCATACCTGTGTCAAACATGTAATATTCTCGATCTTTTATCACACAATCCAAATCTTTTTTTGTGAATACTGCAATTATCATAGAAGATTCTTTTGCCCATCGGTTTCCTTCATTTAATGCTTCTTCCTTTAATCGATTTAAATTAGGATCATCTTTAACAAAAACAAATCTCCAAGGTTGTTTATTGAAACAGCTGGGCATCAATTGAGCGGCTTTTCCCAATTTTTCTACTATTTCATCTGAAATTTCGACGTTAGTTAGCGACCGATACGCTCGTCTTTTTTCTAATGCAACATTTACATCCATATTTTTCACTTCTTTCTTTTACACTTCCTATTAGACAAGATTGTATATATGAAGTCTTCCATAAATCCCCAAATGGAAATTTATCCTAAACATTATAATTCATATTAGATTGCAATTTTCTCTTTTCAAATTGTAAGGTATAGGTTGTTATACATCAAATAGTGTGTGATTATTAAACAATGAATCAGTTACAATTTGAAACTTCCCCCTATTTAAAACAACACGCAGAGAATCCTGTTAATTGGGTTTCTTATTCATCTTCTGCGATAAAGCGAGCCATGTCAGAAAAAAAACTCATATTTCTTTCAATTGGATATAGTTCGTGCCATTGGTGTCATGTAATGGCCCATGAATCCTTTGAAGATCCTAAAATCGCTAAAATTTTAAATCATCACTTTATTTCAATCAAGATTGATCGTGAGGAACGACCGGATATTGATCATGTCTACCAAACTTTGGGACAAGTTATGGGTGTCCAAGGAGGATGGCCGCTAAGCGTATTTTTAACTCCGAATAATAAGCCAATGTATGTAGGAACTTATTTTCCAAAGCAAACAAATTTTGGACGTATAGGGTTTGAAGAATTACTGCATAAATTAGTTGCTATATATAAATCCCAACCTCAAGAAATCGAGGAACAAGGTATTAAAATACTCTCGTATGTTGAAAATATATTCAAAAGGTCCAATGGGAAAGAGAAAAGTGATGTAAAACTAAATGAGATTAATTATTCTCCCCAAATAGAGAAAATCCTGACCAAAATTCAGCAAAATTTTGATGAAATCCACGGAGGTTTTGGAAAATCTCCGAAATTTCCCAATTTTCCAACCTATGTATTCTTACTAAGAGAATTAAATTCTATTAAAAATAGTTTACCGAGCTTACATGCAGATTTGAAGCGCAATATACTTCATTCTTTAAGAAAAATGGCAAGTGGGGGAATTTATGATCACATCGGTGGAGGATTTCATCGATATTCTGTTGATGCAAAGTGGACAATCCCCCATTTTGAAAAAATGTTATATGATAATGCAATGGCTTTAGTGGCATATTCTGAGGCATATTTATATTTTAAAGAGCCTGAGTTCAAAGCGATTGTAAAAGAAATTATTTTTTGGATACAATCTGAAATGAAAGATCCTTCAGGTGGATTTTTCTCCGCTATGGATGCCGATTCTGAAGGAAAAGAAGGGAAATATTATGGTTGGTCCATCTCCGAATTAAAAGCGCTCTTAGATGAGCAAGAGCAAGAAGAATTCTTTGAAAAATACAATATTTCAGTACAAGGAAATTTTGATAATAATTTAAATATTCTCACCGTGAAACAATCTAACTCTAATAAAACTCGTGATGTGGAATCAAATTCCGTTGATCTCGAAGAAAACATGCAATTAACTAAAATTAAAGAAAAATTACTTCATCATCGGAGCAATCGAATTTCTCCGAGTAAGGATTCTAAAGTAATTTCTTCATGGAATGGATTACTACTCCATGGGTTATTTTCAGCTCATCGGATATTTGAAGATGAAGAATATGGATCAAAAATACTCCAAATGACCGCTAAACTTTTTGGATTTTTTGAGGAAAATATTGTGAATTATGCTACGGGCCAGATGTTTCGTATCTTTACTGAAAGCCAAGCGAAAATTCCCGGAAATTTAGATGATTATGCTTATTTCATTCAAGGAATTTTAGATCGTTATAGTATTTTTTATCAGCACTCCGATTTTGCATTACTTGAGCTTTTGATGAAATATGTTATTAATAATTTCTACGATTATGAGTCAAAGACTTTTTTTTATACAGATCATACAGTTAATGACATATCAATCCGTCCAATCAAAGAAATGGACATGCCACTACCAAGTCCAAGCGCGATTATGGCTGAAAATTTATTACGGTATCACTATTTCTTCCATAATGAAGATTTCCACTTGATCGCAAATTCAATCATAAGTCGTCAGTTTGAAATGGCCGAGAATCATCCGGATTTTTCCAGTTCTTTACTAATGGCTTTTCAATTAGCTCGTAATGGATTTGATGAGCTCACAGTTCTTATCGATAATACAAATGCTAATAGTAAAAAAGAAATTAAAAAAATGCTGAGAGAATTCTACATTCCATTTTTAGTAACTTATTTTGGTAGTGAAAATGCCTCAATTTCGCGGTTAAAAGAAAAATCTCATTTGCCTGGAGCCCCGTTCACTGCGTTTTTATGTCACAATTTCATTTGCGCAAATCCAACACAATCACTTGAGGGTATAAAGGCGTTACTCCATAATTACTATTAAATTCCTATTACAAGCAAAATTGCACCAGAAAACATGATCAATGCTCCAATAAGTCGATTTTTTATTTTTTCTTTAAAAAAGAAATAAGATAGGATGATTGACAAGATAACTGACAGCATAGATAAAGGCTCCGCTACGGAAACTTCCATTTCAGTAAAAGCAATTAACAGAAATAAATAGGAATACGCATTTGCCGCTCCACCAGCTAAAAATTCTTTCGGTTGGGACTTAAATGACTCAACAATTAGTTTCCCTTTTCGTTGAAATAGTAAAATAATTCCAATATACAATCCCGTTAAGAAATATAGGGCAAAGGAATAGATTGGAGGGGATGTTTCTTCTATCATATTCCGATCAAGTACTCGACCCACTGCCATTAGTAAAGATACCACAATCATTAACTGGCAGCCTCGGTTCTTATAAACTGATTTAAAGGATTCTAATATACTTTCATTCTTATTTAGAAATATAGTACCAAAGAAAAGTAAAAATATACCCAGAATTTTGAAGATTGTAAATGCTTCATCAAGAAAAATGACAGACAACAATAACAAAAAGAACACATTGAAATTGTAAAAAGGAGTTACTAAGGAAACTTCATAATTTGAAAGCACATAAACATATATCGAGAATGTAATAGTGTAAATTCCTGCACTTGGGGCTGCATTTAAGAAATCTTGGAATGTAAAAGGGTAAATAAATAAAAGGGGGATTTGAAAAACTGCCGCTAGACCGAATAACCAAAATGTTGAAACCAAAGAGTTTTGATCTTTTCCTGCTTTTTTAAATAAAATGCGCTCAAATCCTAGAAGAATTATGCGACCAATCATAGCAAAAATTGCTATTATCATTAAAGAGTAAAAAGGAATACAGAATAAAAAAAATTCGAATTTCCAATGAAATTAATTCTTTTCAAAATCTTCTTTACTAGCCCCACAAACGGGACATTCGAAATCTTCAGGTAAATCTTCAAATTTGGTTCCAGGGGCAAAATCTTCATACCCTTCGTCTTCGTTATATTCCCATCCGCATAATGTACATGTCCATGTTGCCATAATTTTATCACATTGGTGTTTTTAAAAGCATATTTCGTATAAAAAAATGAAATATTCTAAATTCAAATTAGCTTCTTTCTCTTTAAAGCTTAGTGTTTTTAGAGTATAACCAAAAGACTAGTTCAAATTAAATTCCATTTGAAATTTAGCAATTTATGGCGTTTATTATATTCACTAAGTAATTGATAGCCTATTTTTGATTATACTTCAAATTATCCTTGGGACTAAAAATATTATGAAAAATAAAACCAATCATTTTTTAGATTTAAACCGATTATAATTCGCTAATATCAAATATTACAGATTTAATTATAAATAATACATACTTTTTATTTTCAAAACATTTTTATTCGTATTTAATTTAATCAATATGAACAATGGTATATTCACGAATTCACAATAAGCTAACCCTAAGTCTGGTAATTATACTTTTCATTGGAGTAATGTTTGTCAATATTGATGAATCCTCAGATAAAATTGAGAATCCATTTTTAACGAATAATAAAAAAGACTCAATCTTGGTTCCTATGGGTGCAACTTCAACGAATAATCCTTTAAATTTAACTGGCTATCATAATAAGATATATATAGATCCTTTAAAGGAAAATAAGAATTTTGGAGATTGCGATGATTTATCAGGACGAGGAACTCTCAACAATCCCTATATTTTAGAAAATCTTGTGATAGATTCCAATGGAGAAGGTTCTGGAATCTATATTGAGAATGTTCAAAAATATCTCATTATTCGGAATTGTACTATCTTCAATTCCGGTCATTTCTATCAAGATGCAGGAATCACTATAATTCGTTCGAATTATGTAAAAATAATCCAATGTAACACAGTCTATAATCATAAGGGTATTTTTTCTGCTCATACAAAATATAATCAAATAATTAATTGTAATATTACTAATAATCGAAATTTTGGGTGGGATTCTTACAATAATCAATTCTTAGAGTTGATCGGTAACAATGTATCTTTTAATGCAGAAATTGGGCTATATTATTATCGATCTTATGATGGATTAGTGAAATATAATTATATTGCCAATAATCAAGCGAATGGGATGAATCTTTATGAAATGACAAACACCGTCGTACATCACAACATGATTATAAACAATGGGAAAATTGGCCTTCGAATTGGTGATATGATGAACAATACGGCCCATCATAACAATATTTCAAGAAATGCTAAAGGTATTGAATTATGGGGGACCACAAGCGAAAATCATATTTATGCAAATAATATTTTCGATAATGAACTTGGTCAAGCCTTCGATAGATCTCGTGGTTCAAATTATTGGGATAATGGTACGCATGGAAATTATTGGGGTGATTACTTAGTTTATAATCCATATTCTGATATTAATGGAAGTTTTTGGCAATCTCCATATAAGGTTAATCACTCTAAAAATGCTGATATTTGGCCATCAATCCTTCCCTTTGAAATTAGTTTCGATTTTAATTATATTGCACCTCAACAAAAATCTATTACTGGAGCTCCGAGTATTTTGTTAATTTTTACTACATTAGGAATTTCAGCGATAGTTATTACTAATCAAAAAAAAAAAACAATTACGGAATCGATAAGTTCAAACTAAATTCCATCTGAAATTTAGCACATATCGGCGTTTTTTATATTCATTAAACAGTTTAAAATCATTTTCTATAATTCTAAGTTTCTTAATATTGTCTGCTAACTAAGCGATTGCAATTCTTATTCCTTTACTGGCGATCCCTCCTCCAATAATTATCACCTCATACAATTCTGAATTTCCCATAATGCATTTGGAATTGACCTTGTAATTTCAATTTTGACTATTTTTATAAAATCGAATTAACAATGGTTTTTTTACAGAAATCAATATAAAGATCAAATTTAAAAATGAGTAACAGATAAAATCATGAACATAATATTTGATCAATTAAATCCACATGCTTGTAAAACGTATTTATTTAGGATGGAAGGGGCAAAAGAAGCCATAATTGTAGATCCTTTATTAGACCATTTAAAATCTTATGATGAGCTCCTTAAAAAGGATAATCTTCACTTAACTCATATTTTAGAAACGCATACTCATGCAGATCATATCTCTGGAGCAGCAGCTTTGAAGGATATTACCGATGCAGAATTGATTATGCACTCCTCTGCTCCTGCGAAGTGTCCGTCCACTAGAGTTAAACATGGGGATGTTTTACATATAAATGGTATTCCAATTGAGATCATTGAAACACCTGGACATACTCAAGATTCGGTTTCTTATCTAATTCCTGGAAAAATTCTCACTGGGGATGCTTTATTTTTAGATGATGGAGGTGCTGGACGCGATGATCTTCCGGGTGGAGATCCTGGAGCACATTGGGAGAGTTTACAAAAATTTCTCCATTTACCTGAAGATATTATTGTATATCCCGCCCATGATTATCGAAATCGAGAACCCTCAAGTCTAAAAAGACAAAAGATAACCAATCCTCACTTAAAACCGAGAACCAAATCCCAGTTCATTAATTATTTGACCGATTTGAAACTTGGTCCCGCTGATTGGATGAAGGATGTTCTAAAAGCAAATTATAATTGTGCTCGAGATCCGCAAGCTGCTTGGATTCCAGTTGATTCTCCTGCATGTGAAATTAAAGGCACAATGGGTAAAGGGGTGAATGACCAACTTTTTTCAACTATTGATCCTTTAACTTTAAAAAAACGGATGGATAGCAATGAAAAATTAGTCCTACTTGATGTTCGAGAGCCTATCGAATTAAAAACTGAATTAAAACATATTGATGGGGTTGAAAATATTCCAATTGTGAAGCTAATTTCAAATGTCGATGCTCTTGATAAATATAAGCAAGATGATATTGTGATTATTTGTCGATCTGGTGGAAGAGCTTCAACAGCTGCTCAAATATTGAAACAAGTTGGGTTTAAAAATCCAATTGTGCTTGAAGGAGGGATGATTGCATGGAGAAGCATATTTGGATACAATTAACTCAAAAAGAATTGAGAAATCTGATAACTGAAATGTACATTAGGGATTGAAATGATACATGAACTTGCCATAATTACATTTATTGTTTGTATCGCAACTTATTTTGTTTTTTTTTATTTAAACAAAATCAAGAGAAATCCATCGCAGAGAAATGTCATGAGATTAATTTATGCAAATTGGGTTGAAGAACGTCTAAATGACGATTCTGTATTAACCGGCGTTCAAGCATTGAGAAATTTTATGATGGGAAATTCTTCTTTTATTTCAGCACTTTTTATTCTTTTAGGTTTACTTGTTGGCTTCTATTCTGGGGGTTTTCTGGATGAAACAGTTATATTTAATAGTTTAACCACAGGATTAGTTCAAATTAGCAGCATTATTGTTGTAATTTCTTATTGTTTAGTAAATTTCATTTTATCATTGAGATTCATAACTCGATTATCATTGTTAATAACTGGAAATCCCCGCAAATACTCGATAAAAAAAATTGAGGGAATTAATATAGCTAAAAGAACATTTATTTCTGCCCAAAATCATTGGATGCTAGGCGTGAGAGGATTATTTTTTATGATTGCCACCCTATTATGGCTAGTTAATCCGATTCTGTTTATCATTTCATCGGTACTAATAACAGTGTACCTAATTGGGTTTCATGATTTCTGGTCATTATTAAAACAAAATCCTGAATGATCTAGATTGAAAAATGAATTTATTTGACTATCGGCTAGATTTAACTTTGGACAGTACTTTAAAAATTACTATATAAAATAATGATAAACTTGGTTTAATTTTGAGAAAAAAAGGATTATCCTCTATAAGCATGAGCGTTTTTTTTAGAGGTTAACAATGATTCGTGGTTTACTTGTCTTCTAATTGCATTTTCACTTTGTTGATCAAGCAGAGATTGATCATAACGTTCTAATTCTTCCAAAATCCAGTTTTCTTGTATCATATAATTCAACTCTTAAATAAATATTACCTAATGCTGATAAATGTTTGTTTGATGTTGTTTTAAAGTAGTAATATTTTCTTATATTAATTAAGTCAAGTTAAATATTAAAACCTTCGTATTTTCATCTCATTTCCTTATATATTAAATAATTTACAACAAACTAGTCTGCATATTTAAATGCAATATGGATTGTCTCCGATCCATACTCCCAGTTAAATGATCATATTTTCTCGACTTATGGTAAAAAAAAAACTTAAAATGATCCATTTCACTATGAATCGATTGAGGAAAATCCAAAAGTGGATTTTTCAGAAGATAATATTAGAATTTTTATAAAATTCTGGATTATAATCAAGAATTTCGTAAAACCATCAAAATCAATCTGGATGTTATTCTTGACCCTCTAATTAGTTTCTCTGTTAAAAAAAAACTAAAAAACATATACCAGATGAATTCAAAATTGATTTTAGATTCTTTAAAATACTGTTTTTAGAGTTAAATGAAAATCTTTAAAAATCAAAGAAAAAAGTTAATATTCTAAAACAAATTGCGAATCTAATAAGAATCAGAATAAGGTGATTAAAAAAAATGAAAAGTTATTGGCGATGTACCGTTTGTGGATGGAAATCACGAATAGAAACAGAAGATCCACCTGAACAATGTCCCGTTTGTGGAGCTACCGATCCAGATGATTTTGAACGTATTTAATTAAGGATATGAAGTTTAGTTTCTTCATCGATTTTTTCTTTTATTTTATAACGAGCCTTTTATAAGAATTGCATTCAAAATAAATCACAGACTATTTAGGTCATTTTACTAATAAAAGATTAAGTTGATCAAAGTGAAAGATTATTCAATCGTAATATCTGGTGCAGCGGGACAAGGTGTTAAAACAGTCGAAGAGATGCTGGTGGGGATATTAAAAATGAGCGGGTATCATATTTTTGCTACAAAAGAATATGAAAGTCGAGTTCGAGGAGGAACTAATTCAACAGAATTGAGAATTTCTTCGCATCGAGTCGCAGCCTATGTTCAACGGATCGATATTTTAATTCCATTGTCTAAAGCCGTTTTTAACCACTTAAATTCGCGGATCAGTAAAGAAACCGTGATTTTTGCGGATCCCTCAAATATTAATTCAGAATTAATTAAGAATAAAAACAATACTCATGAAATTCCTTTCAACAATATTGCATCTGAATTTGGAAGTAAAATTTACTCAAATGTGGTCGCGACGGGTGTAATCGTTGGGATTTTCAATGCAAACCCAATAATTGCAGAGAAATATTTGAAGGAACGATTTCAAAAGAAAGGAGAAAAAATAATAACTCAAAATATTCTTGCTTTCAATAAGGGTTTTGATCTTGGAACTCAAATGTTAAAGGACAAAGTTATTGAAATTAATCTTGAGAAAAATTCGGAAGTAGAAAATGAAATATTATTCAATGGTAATCAAGCTGTCGCGTTAGGTGCGATTGCAGGCGGATGTAATTTCATTTCAGCTTATCCCATGTCACCAAGCACTGGAGTCTTACAATTTTTGGCAGCTAATTCCAATGAGTTTGAAATTGTTGTAGATCAAGCTGAAGATGAAATTGCCGCAATAAATAAAACTGTTGCTGCGTGGTATGCGGGTGCACGGGCAATTGCTTCCACTTCTGGAGGTGGATTTGCTCTAATGACCGAAGGTGTATCTTTAGCGGGAATTATGGAGAGTCCATTAGTCATCCATATCGCACAACGTCCTGGACCTGCTACTGGTTTACCTACACGTACTGCTCAAGAAGATTTGAATTTGGCTTTATATGCCGGTCATGGTGAATTCCAACGAATAATTTTTGCACCTGGTTCAATTCAGCAAGCATTTTACTTAACCCAAAAAGCATTCAATTTAGCAGATAAATTCCAAGTCCCAGTATTTGTCTTAACTGACCAAGATTTTGTAGATGCTTATTATAATATACCAAGTTTGGATATTTCTCATTTACAAATTGATAAAAATATCGTTGAAACTCAGGATAATTATCAGCGATATAAGTTTACGGAGTCCGGTATTAGTCCACGGGGAGTTCCAGGGTTTGGGACGGGATTAATTCGTGCGGATTCCGATGAACATGATGAAAATGGACATATTACTGAAGATATGGAGTATATTCGGCCGAAAATGATGGAAAAAAGGCTATTCAAACGCTTTGATTTAATTCAAGCAGTTGCAGAGTTGCCAACGATTGAGGGAAATCTCGATAATTCAGTTGCTTTCCTTTGTTGGGGATCTAATTATCATGTTGTGAAAGAAGCTATAGAAAAATTGAATGATCAGAACATTTCTTTAGTACATTTCCATCAACTATATCCGTTGCCTGCAGAAACAACAAAATTATTACAGAAACCAAAAAAAATTGTAATCCTTGAAAATAATGCCACTGGTCAGTTTGCAAATATATTAAAACTCCATGCAGATATTTCAATACCAAAAGAGCAACAATTTCTACGATATACAGGTAAACCGTATTCTGTAGAAGAAATAACTCATATTATTAAAAAGGAGGCCAATTAATTTGACTTTAACTGAAAAAGATTATGATATGCCCCATGAAAAAGCATGGTGTCCCGGGTGTGGTCACTTTACACTTCAAAAAGTATTACGACAAGCTTTAGCAGATCTTGAGATTCCTAATGATAACCTTGTATTTGTATCGGGTATTGGACAAGCCGCTAAACTCCCTCAATATACGAAAGGACATATGTTTAATGGATTACATGGACGCGCTTTACCTGCAGCCATGGCTGTAAAAGCTTGCAATCCAAATTTGACTGTAATCGTTGATTCAGGCGATGGCTGTTCCTATGGGGAAGGAGGAAACCACTTTTTAGCTCAAATGGCACGAAATTCTAATATTGTGCAAATCGTGCATAATAACATGATCTATGGGCTAACAAAAGGACAAGCTTCGCCGACTAGTCCAAAAGGATTAGTTACTCCCGTTCAAGTTAATGGGGTAACTAATGAACCATTTAATCCATTAGCAGTAGCAATTGCAATGGGTGCAACATTTGTCGCTCGCGTGTTTGCAGGGAATATGGAACAAACTAAGGAAGTCATAAAGCAAGCAATCCAGCATAAAGGCTATGCTTTGATAGATTCTTTTGTACCATGTGTTTCTATGAATAAAATTAATACTTTCAAGTGGTATAAAGAAAATACTTACGAACTCGAATCATCTCATGATAAATCAAATCAACAGATGGCTTTTGCGAGAGCATTAGAAACTGGAAAATACCCCACAGGTATTTTTTATCAAAATACGAATAAACGAACCTTCGTTGAAGAAAGTTCTGCCTATAAACATAATTCTTCCCCCTTATATGAAAGAACCTTAGATTTTGGGAAGTTACAAAAGTTAATTGATTCTAAACGTTTCTAGTTTTATTTTTTTATTATTTATTTTTAATGTCCAAATTTTTCAAAGGCTCTTCTGAGCTAAATTATAGACAGGCCCCAGAACAACTATCTAATATACAGGTTAAATTACAATTCAAGAATCATATTTTGAGTCGATGGATCTGTTAGGGAAAATCATAAGTTCTATATCTTTAAAAAAAAAATTGTAGAATTTTTTAGGGAGGATACTAAAAATGCAAATGTTTAGGTTAATTTATTTGACTGAGAAACAATTTTAAAGCTTTTTGACTAAGATATTTTTACTGATTCAATTTTTTATAGGAGTAATACATTATGTCTGTAGTAAATGTCAAAAAAATTAAAACTATGATTTATATTTTAATGGTTATATTTGTTGCAACCATAAGCTTAGCCATTATTTTTTATCCAGATGATTATAAGTTCTTCACATTCTTTATCAGCGAATTGGGACCAACTATTACTATCTTAGGTAGTGATAATTCCACATCGAGATTAATTTTTGTTATAGGTTTTATTCTAATGGGGCTAATTGGACTTATAATGTCCTTTGAATATTTTGCCAAGCAAAATAGGGCTAAATTGAATGTAATGAAGGGAATTTCACTAGATGCCATGTTTTTAGGTGCAATTGGGACATGTTTTCCATATAACATTGAAAAATACTCAATGATTCATCGGATTGGTGCGATGATTTTTGTATTGGGTCTCTATATCTATTGTATTTTCTGCCAATTCCTAAGAGTACAACGAAAACAAAAAGATAGATTAGAAGGGAAAAAAATCGATTATGATCAAATATTCTTGATCTTTTTATGCATCTTGTTGCTTGGATATATGATATTAGCCATTCTGCGAGGTGTGTTATGTCCTACTCCAAATAACTGTATTTACCAAGATCTTCAACCACCTTTACAAAAAATTGTCTCCATTTTTGCTATGATTGGTATTTTAATGCTAGATAATGATGATTTTTAAGCACTTAAGTATCATTTTTTGATTTTTTTTCTCTATTGATTGGTGAATTTAAATGATAGATAAAAACTCCCAAAATCTCGAAGTTTATCAAAATATTGAACTACATAAAGAAGAGTGCGAATGTTTACTTGAAATTGAGCAGCTTATTTCGAAACCAATTCCTGCAATCTCTCGCTTTAATCGAAATATGTTTGGATTTATTGCGCGTGAAGGGCGTATATTGGCACTTGCTTTGCAAAATCAAAAATTGAAGATTCTTCCGGATTCCATTACAAAATTACGATCGCTTAATTATTTATGGATCGCCAATAATGAAATATCCAGCATTCCCTCAAATTTGCAGCACTTAGAAGCATTTTCTGAACTCCATATTCAAAATAATTATTTCAAAATAATACCAAATTGGATTCGTAAAGTTAAGAAGCTTAAGGCTTTAAATATTGGGGGAAATCCTCTTCAAGAAATTCCAGAATGGTTGTCTTCTATTAAAACATTAGAACATATTTATTTATTTGGATTGAATTTAGAGCAACTTCCAGATTGGCTTCAAACAATGACACAATTAACTCGATTGGTTTTATATAAAAATAAAATTAAAAAAATTCCTACTTGGATTGGTGATCTGAGCTTATTAAAAGAATTGACTCTCGGTGATAACTGTTTGGTAGATTTGCCTAATGAAATAGGGAAGCTTGAAAATCTAATAGAGTTATCATTATTTAGAAATAAAATAAAAAAATTGCCCGATTCTTTAAAGTCTCTAAAAAATTTACAAGATTTTAACTTATTCGGAAATGAACTTACAAAAATACCCGAATGGGTCGGTAATTTGACTGAAATACAAAATTTGATATTAGCAGATAATCCCATAAAAAAAATACCTGATTCTCTCATTCATTTAGAAAAATTGCGATATTTTTGGTTTGGAAAAGATAAAATATCTATTGAATCAGAAGAAGTCTCCAAATGGCTTCAAGAATTAAAGGAAAAAAAATGTAAAATTAAATGATCTCTCTCGGTTTATTCAATCAACTGGAAAGTGGATCCTTTAGCACCACAGACGGGACAAAGATCTGGGACTTCACCTTCAACAGTGAAACCACAGACAGGACAGATATACATCTCTTGTTCTGGGAGATCTTCCTTCTTTTCTATCGCTTCTAATGCACCAGAGTATAATTTATGATGGATTTTTTCGACTTCGTTTGCCCAATGGAAGGATTGCTCTGCTTTTTTATTTCCATCTTGCTTTGCATGTTCTAACATTTCCGGATACATATTTGAAAATTCATAGTGCTCGCCTTCTATAGCAGCTTTTACATTTGAAACAGTATCTTTTATTCCTCCAGCAGCTCGGAGATGATTATGTGCATGGACTGTTTCTGCAGCAGCAGCAGCTCGGAACACTTTTGCAACTTGTTTAAATCCTTCCTTATCTGCTTTTTTTGCAAATGCGAGATATTTTCGGTTAGCTTGGCTTTCTCCAGCAAAGGCCGCCATCAGGTCTTCTTCAGATTTAGTCATATTTTTTATCACATTTTATTAAATAGTTAATGAAAAAAGTTTATTTATTAGCCCAAAGGCCATGTTTATTACAATATTCGCGCGCAAGAACGTTTACATCATCAATTGGAAATTCAGCAACGGGGGCATCGCCTGGTTTTAGATAAGCCCGATATTGCATATTATCCTTTACAACTTCAATCATTGTTATCCAATGATCATCAACCATCGGATGTAGAGTAGATCCAACAGTTACTTTAATTCCTTTTTCTGTCTTTTCCACAACGGGGACATGTTTTTCATTTTTCCAGTCAGCGGTCTTTGGCTCTACAACATCCATATCGTTGCAGGCACAACCGTGTTCATCACAAACTGAACCTTCAAAAACTTTTTCAAAGAGTTCATCACAGTGCTTACATTTTAAATAGTCCATTTTATTTACCTCAAACTTGATGTATTAAAAAAAAACGTTGTATATCAAATTTCTAATTTATGATTAGATTTTACTTGATAAAAGGTCCACTGTTTATACTTAAAAATGTTAGTTGAAAAAAAATTATATTTCAAATTAAATTTTCATAATATGTTTATAATCAATGAAATTACCGACATCCTTAAATATTACTTGATTAAACAAGAATTCATCAGCACATTTTAGAAAATATTAAGGAATTTGTATAAAAAAAAAGAAATATAAGCACATATTCAAAAAATTTTTTTTTTATCTTGGAAACATCCTATTTTATTCAGTTTTGCTGGATTTTTTATAGAACATTTTATAAGCATTATAAAATCGTTGAAATGCAGTTAAAAAGACTAAAAATGCGAACAAGTACAATAAAAATAAGCGAAAGATCGAAAACACCATCATTAGTAATATGAAAATGAATGTTTCGGTGCGTTCCATGATTCCCGTGGAATAAAAAATTACTTTTGCTTGTTGATTTAAGTTTTTTTCTTGCAAACGATTAACTGCGCCACCAATGAGCAGAAAAATACTGATACAGAGAACAATAGAACTAATAGCAATACTACCAGGAAATCCGAGTTTTTCTCGATCTGAGAAAACTATTGCAATTATCAAAGCGAGTTCTACTGTCCGATCACAGAATATATCTAATATTCCTCCAAATATTGTGGGCTTTTTTAAACGAGCAAGTGGACCATCAAAAACATCAGAAGTAAATGAAAGAAGCATCATTACCAAGCTTAAT
This sequence comes from Candidatus Lokiarchaeum ossiferum, assembly GCA_025839675.1. Classification (GTDB taxonomy): domain Archaea; phylum Asgardarchaeota; class Lokiarchaeia; order Sigyniarchaeales; family Promethearchaeaceae; genus Lokiarchaeum; species Lokiarchaeum ossiferum. The sequence goes on along the minus strand of CP104013.1, from coordinate 344,940 downwards.
AAGAAAAAGGTGTCTCCTAGCTGCCATGTCCAATTCAATAAATGTGCTTGATATAGGCTGTTTCTAAATGCTTGTATTAAAGAATTATTCTTGACATCCGTTTCAAATAAGACTAAAGCTTGCTGAAATCCGGAGTTCAAATTCAATACATAAGGAAAAATAAACAAAATCGAACTCAGAATACCTAGTATTAATCCTATAATGGTCATTTTATTAGCTGAAATATGGGTAAGCAGATACTTTTCCGCTATTGCTTCAATTTTTTTTGACAGTTTGCTTTTATTAAGTCTCGTATCAAGCATTATTTCCCATCCTTATATTCTTCAATAGTCAAATTCTCATAAGAAAATACATTTTATCTTTCTATCGATATCATGCTAATCCTAATATGAATAAAATCTACCTTTTAATATTGAAATTCTTAACCTTAATAAGTGTGTTCAATTAAATATAGAGCATAATCAATTTAAAAATCAATTTATGTAAAAAATAAAATTTGAATCGAGGAACTTGGGAAATAAATGGAATTTGAAATTATCAATCAAAAGTTATATCTCAATGGAGAAAGATTCTTTCTTCAAGGAATGAATTTATTTTTGGATAAGTTTCGTTTAGAAAAAGACCCTCGTCAAATTTATACTCCAAAAATGGCTTCTATTGAATTAATCCAGAATATCATCCCATTACTCAAAGAAATGAATATTAATACGGTCAGAATATGGCCCACTATTCTAAATGGCCAGCATATTTCGAGTATTCCAGATGGAGGTTTGAAGATCTTAGGTGAAGAAGGAATTAACATTGTAATGAACCTACCAGTAAACTGGAATTTGAAACCTTCTTTATCCATTTTGGATCAATTTTTGCAAAAATATTCTGCTGAAAAGTATCCTAATATCATTATTTACTGCATAAATAATGAAGTTTATCATGGATTATTATCCCCTCATCGATATCTTGATGCCGTGCAAAAAAATATTTCAAAAAAAACCAATCGACCTACAATTGTAACGAATGCGAATCTAAATTTCCCAAAATATTATAATGCTGATATTATTGGGGCCGATTATTTCATGTACAAATATTCTATCTCTCGTAATGATGAAGAAGATGTAGGTGCGGTCTTTCAGATGTTTCTTGAAGATGCAGCGAAGATATATTCCATTTTTCCTAAAATTATTTTGCGCTCATATCCACTAATGGTCAAATATCTGAAGTTTATGGCAAAAAAATCCAATATTGATTTTAAACAATACCAAAAAAACTTTCTAAAGGTCTTAAAACAAACTCAAAAGCATAAAAAGCCATACATTATCGCAGAATATGGTTATACTGAAGATCCGCAATATTTAGATCGTATTTTTTCTCATATGCCTATAAAATCAATGGAAGGGCATATTTGGTACAATTGGGTTAATTTTGACACTGAAATTTCTGGTAAAATTAACAATTTACCTCTTTTTGAAAAATTTAAAGATATTACCCAAAGACTTGCAAAAATTAAGAATTTTCAACATAAGGTGGAAAATATTAGATGAACATTGTATAACCAGCGATTCAATGCTATTAATCTGGAGAGTTATTCTCTTTTCCGTTTTTGATAGAAGTAAAAGCTATTCCTAAAAGAATACAAATTAACCCAATTATCTTCAAATATTTCATCCAACCTATTGGGGTATCTATTATGAGTGTTTCTTCAAAAATCAAAATCCCTCCAATGAAGGGAGTTAATATGCTAAAAACATTTACTAAAGTTGACACAATGCTCATTCTTCCATTTAAATAGGCACTTTGCCCACTTAAAAATGCGAAACCATATGAAATTCCAAAAAATATAATAAATACTATGGTTAGAAAATAAGAATTATTTGTGGAATATGCTGCTTTATTAAAAATTGATCCTGTGCCGTACAATATTCCCGAAAAACATCCTAAAATTAGTTCCTTATTATCTATTGAGGTAAATTGATTTGCAATAACTAACAAAACTACACTTATCAAAATGAGTCCAATGAAGATTATCAATTTAGGCAAATTAATATTTGTTTCTGAGGGTGTACTAAACAGAGTTATCATAATTGCTCCAAGAATTATAAATGTGATTCCAATCCATTCGAAAAGTCCAATTTTCTCCTTTAAAATTATAGTTCCAAAGAGGATTACAAAAATTAAATTCAAGTTGACCAAAGGCTTAATTACAGAGAGATCATAATTTTTTATCGCTATTTGATATATTAGAAAGTCGATCCCTAAACAAAGCCATCCAAATAACCAAATTGGTGTTTTTAATAACTGAATATAAGCACTTCGATTTTCTTTTGAAAGATTTTGTAGTGAAACAGAAGGTTTATCTATTTTTTTCAGACCTAATTTAAAGCCTAAGGATCCTATTCCGTTAAAAAAGGCATACCCTACCATTATCAACAGAATATACCAATTGAAAACCATTTTTTTCCCTTAATGTTCTTGATAGTATAAGATACGTTCAAAATCAAACCCTCTTTCTAAGAGCATCGATTTCGTGATATTGGAAGGAATTTGTTTTTTTAAAGTGATAATTTTTTCCAGGATCATTGGATGTCGAGCTTCACCGAGTGAAAACACTCCTTTAATGAGATTATCTTGCAAAATAAGTCTAAACAGGCAAACTTGATCCCGAACTAAATATTCCGTTTCTAAAATCTCATACTCAGATGGGTTCTTGGGATTAAATTCTCCAATTACATGGCAATTCAGTCCTGCAAATATTGTATAAGCATGGAAAGTGCCCAAGTTATAAGTAATGTGATCCCTAGTCATATTGTTTCCTGCAATTTTCCCCATCTTTCCAGCAGGTCCCCATAAATCAATCAACTTGTGAGTTTTTAATTCAGGAATATAATATTCCACTACATCCCCCGCTGCGAAGATGTTTGGATCACTCGTCTGAAGGAATTGATTTACTTTAATTCCATTATCTGTTTCTAAATTGCATTCTTGGGCAAGTTGAATATTGCGACGAATACCTGTGCATACACACAAACAATCACATTCTATTTTTTCATTTTTAGAGTTTGTAATTGCTGTTAATTGCCCAGATTCATCAGTATGGATTTCAGATATTGATTCATTGAATTGGATATCCATACCTAATTTTTGGTATTTCTTGACCACAATTGCGGAGCTCTTTGTATCCAACATTTTTGGAACTAAAACATATCCCCGAGTAAGAATTGAAACTGAAACACCTCGTTCTATCAATGACTCTGCAAGTTCTGTACCTAGTACACCTGCTCCTAAAATTACAATCTTTTTGTATATTCCAGAATCTGCTTTTTCACAAATATTGAGAGTATCTTCCAAAGAATGCATTGGAAATATTCCGTCAACGTCCTTTCTTAAACTTGGAGGAATGAAAGGGATCCCTCCCGTAGCAATTAGCAATTTAGTATAGGGAATTTCTAAACTATTCTCAGTATAAACAAATTGATGATCTCTATCTATATTTTTCACTTCATCTTGAAAAAAAGTCACATTGCTTTTTTTAATGAAATTGTCCATACGTGCATTCAAATTGGGTAATTCGATTTGCTTCTTTACAAAATATTTCAAAGCAGCACGGAAATAAAACAAATGTTTGTCATGATCAATCAAATAAATACGGATTTTACCATCGGACTTGCGAATCTCCTCAATTGCATGTATTCCTGCTTGACCTCCACCAATAACAACAATTCCAGGTTTATATTTTTTTACCATATTAATCACAAATCTTTTATTCGCTTTGATCTTCTTTGGATGCCTCCTTATGTATGCATTCAAATATCAAATCATTGAAATCAACGATTTCAAGGTTTTCCTTTTCCATTTTTTCCTTAAAGACTTCATAACACGTAATACAATCGGTTAACATAGTATCAGAGCCTAATTTAACTTGCTCTATCCGCTCTTTGCGGTTAGTATAATTTATTGCATCATTTTCAAAATTGTAATAATGACAACAACTTGATTGCTCACGATTATCTTTTAATTCGTAAACTTCACCAAGTTTTGATAATAATATACGAGGGGCTTCATCTCGAAAGTATTTTCGCGATATATGGCATGAATCGTGAAATCCATATGCTTTTTTTGACTTAATTAAGGGCAGTAAATCTGCTTTAGATAAAAAGTATTCAGTGGTAGTTAGAGGTATAAATTTTACATTCTTCATTGCTTTGATTTTACGTAAAGCGGCAAAACATTCCGCACATGTGGTAATTATATATTCTGGGTCTACTTTCATAATATATTTATATAAACTTTCCAAAAATTCATCGGCCATTTCCATTCGTCCTTGCAAATATTGGGGCCATCCACAGCATGAAGTATAACCCCCCAAGACTTCATAATCTTCTTTAAGGTAATCTAAAATTGCAGTCGTTTTATGGCAGATCTCGTTAAAAATGTAGCAACCCGGATAGAATAATACTTTCGCCTTTTTTAACACTTTGGGATCACATTTATCATATAAATTTCCTAGAGTTTTTTTTGCGGATCGCCTTTTTACAGCATATAATCCCTTTGCTATTTGGGAAGGGTTAGGTTGCTTTAGCATGACATAATTTTCGTAATTCGATGGATAGGAAGATATGTTTGCCCTCAAATAGAGCACCATTAAATCTCTCCGAACCCCAGGGGGACAGACGGGAACACATTCTCCACATTGTATACAATTCAGGGCAAAATCTCTTACTATCCCTTTAGGGGGTGTGTTTGACAGAATTGGATCATTTAGCATTGAAATTGTCATTCCGGGGTCTTTTGAAACGGGACACACCCGCATACATTCATTGCAGCCAATACAATTTGGCATTTCTTGAACAACTAATTCTTCCAACTCTTCTCGGAACATACTTTATACAATTTTTATCTTAACCTTAATAAATATGTTTAAAATAAAAAATAGAATTAATTTGAAGTTTAATTTAGAATTAGAGATTTCTGATAAAATTGATGAAATTGATGAAAATGAAAAAAAAAAGATCAATCGATTGCTACGATTAACTCTGTTACACCTTATGTTTTCTGCAACAGGGGTTGATCTTTTAGACAGTTCTATTTGGAAAATTTTTCTCAAAATTGGAGATTAAAGAATCAATTGATGGTCTTATTTCTCTGGTACCTATAAACCGCCATCTTATTATTCCAGTTTCATCTATTAAAAATGTTGAGGGAATCGAGATTCGAAATTTTAGAGATTTATGATCCGCTTTAGTTCCAGTAGTAAACACATTATATTTTTTAGATATCGCACCTCGGCGATCTACTAAAATCTCTAAGTCAAATTTATTGACTTCTTTGAATTTTCTTAATTTTCTCGGATTATCAATAGCAATTGAAATCATTTTTGCCCCAATTTTCTTAAATTTATCCAAATTTTGGTTTATTTTCACAAAAAATTCTTTGCAAGGCACTCAGTAAGAGCCTCGAAAAAAATTCACGATTAAAGGACTCGATTTATAGAGTTGGGATAATACTTTGATTTCACCATCGGTATTGACTAGAGAAAAATCAGGTGCCATATCTCCCACTTTTAAACCAGCACTTTTAGCAAATTCATCTTCCGTGAGCATTTTTACCACGTTTCTAGTTTGTTGCTTCTCCTTTTAAATAAATTATATTAATTATACAACTCTTTCCTTTTCAATTATTCAAATGGTCATAAAATGGAGACATTTTAATCTAAAAGTATTTTTCGTTAAAAAAAGATAAATCATTAAATAAGTGTTTTTATAAGAAAACGTTTAATAGTGATTAATGGAAGAAGCACAGCTCCTAGATATTGTAAATAAGATGAGCGCTAAGAATTCATTTAGATATCATTATATTTCCGTAGATGAAATACTATTTAGATCCCGGATCGAGGATCTTTTACAATTATGCCAGAAGAAAGGAATAATTCTTGCTACCGATGAGATAAAAGAAAAACAGAAAATTATCTACAAAATTCTTCATTTTTATTACAACCAATATCAATCTGAAAAAGCGATTCAATCTTCTTATCTCGATTCTATCCATTATCTTGGAGACGATCTCCTAAAGTTGCTCCCAGTTACATCAAATGAATTTCTATTCGATTTTGTGAGCAAAACAGAACTCATCAATGTTTTTGCCGATTATTGTGCAGATCTTGGTATCAATGTGTATCGTGTTTTAAACGATGAAATTTACAATCTTGACGCATATCTTATTAAAAAAACAAAAGGAGTATTCGTAACCACCGAATCAGTAATAGTTCGGACCGGATTTGAATTAAAGGTGGAAGATTATGAAAAAATCTTGTCTTCTCTTGCCAGATCTACCTTAATTTCAGAATGGAAGCTGTTTGTAACTACTCCAATTGGGGCTTTAATCATTGGAATGGATAAATTACTTGCTGATATGAAGCGATTACACACATGGTTGTATATAGTTGATCCTGTTCAAAAACGTGTATTTGGAGTGGAAAAAGGAAAAACATCAAAAAATGAAGACTCAAATCTTCGTGATGAATATATCACTAATCTCCCCTCCACACCATTAAGGACCGCCTCACAAGTGGTTAAAATTTCAAAATATGCTTTTGAAGAGAAATATGCATATAAGCATAAAATTTACCGTAAATTCTTCTTTTCAGACCAAGCGGTATCCAAAATGATGGAACACTCCAAATTAATAAAACCAATGTTTATTGATATATTTCGTTCGCTAATTATTCTGGATAAAAAATCAGGTCTGACAATTTATTCATACAAACAGAAAGATGTTGATGAACAAATGGTGGGTGGTTTTCTTTCTGCATTTGATTCTTTTGTATCTTCTGTTTCGGGTTCTACTAAATTAGAAGAAATAAATTATCAAGGTTTTACAATAAATGCCATTCTAGGAAAAAAAATTAAAGTTATTTCGATATTATCCAAAAGTGGTGGTCAAATTTTTAAAGAACGCTTAGCCGTGTTTACAAAATTATTTGAGCAAAAACTTAATGAAGAATTGGACTTATTCTATGAAACTGGTCAATCAATTGCATCAATAGATCATCTCATAGTCCCTTTAATTAAATCAACTTTATCAATTTGAAAAGTTTGCGAAGTGAACTAAATAATGACAACAAATCGTGAAAAATTTGCACTTTTATCAAAAAGTAATCCAGTAAAATTTGGATTAATATGCTTGGAATGTTTATTTGAGCACAGTTCCGTTGAAGATTTACACAAGTTTGCTTTGATCCAAGCTTTAATAAATCCTGAAGATCATTTTGAGAAGGATACAATCCTTACAATTATTTTGGATTATTATCTCTCGAGTGAAATAATTGAAAAACGGTTAAAAAAAGAAAAATTAAATAAAGTTGAACTTATCGGGAAAGACATTTGCACATCCCAAGTGATGCAATGTAATTTAGCGATGTTTGATTTTATTGCAAAATCTGATTTAATCAACATTTTTGCCGATTATTGTGCCGACTTAAAAATTAACGTATTTCAAAACAAAAAAGATGAAGAATACAATATTGATCTATATTTAACTAAAAAAGATCCGCGTTTAAAAACTGAATCTGTATTTATTCTAACTGGAAACGATATTCAAGAAAAATATCGTGAAACATTTTTAAATATTGAGAGAGCTGGTGAAATCTCAGATTGGAAAATTTTTGTGACTACACCAGTCGGAGTTTTAAAAATAGGATATGAAAGACTGTTAGTAGATATGAAAAAATTGAATTGTTGGTTATATGTGGTTGATCCTGTTCAAGAGCAAATTTTTGGGATATTGAAAGGAGGAAAATCAAAGCGTGAAGTTGAAGAACTTAGAAATGCTTACATTAGTAAATTACCTTCTACTCCGATTCGTGCAGCATCCCAAGTAGTAAAAATCTCTAAATATGCATTTTCTGAAAAGCAAAGCTATCGACCCAAAGATGTTCAGTTATTCTATATTCCAGAAAACTCTCACAATTTGATGGAAGCTTCAAAAAAGAATCTGAAATATCAAGATATTTTTAAAAATTTGCTTATAATATCCAATGATTCAGGGTTATCTATGTTTTCTCACGCAACAAAATTGGGTATGCCATTAAACGAATTGATGATTTCAGGTTTCCTATCTGCGATGGATTCTTTTATAGAAGAAATTAGTGGAGGAAAGGGGATGTTAAATGAAGTAGATTATCAAAATTTTAAAATTAATGCTGCAGTTGGAAAATATGCAAAAATATTTGCAATAACAAGTGATTCTGTTGACGACTCGTTTAGGGAACGGCTAAATTACTTAAATAATTACTTAGAAGAACGATATCAAACAGAGATTGAAGGATTTATAAAAACAGGCAATTTAGGCAATATTGATGAATCGGAGTGGGTTGAAGCGGTTCATAAAATTCTTCTGGTTTAATTATGATTCTAACTACTTTTATTGCTTCTTTTTTTTATACTTTCATACATATTTTATACTAATATAATTATAGGACTCGGAATTATTCTATTATAGCTCAATTCTTTCCAAAATGGAATTAAAGAAAAAATTCTACTAATTTAAATATTAGATGGTATCAAGAAAGTGATTCCTGTTCTTCCCTTGGTTCTTTTATATTAACTGGTACGACTTCAGTCATAATTTCAGGATTTTTGAGCACTTCTAATGATTTGTTATCCTGAACTATTTTTTCTGCGTCCATAATAGGTGTAAATTTCCAGATAAACTGAATGGCTAATATTGGTATAAGGCTCGATACAATGAATAATAGCTTAGTACTCATTAAATTGGCTAAAGGTCCTGAAATTATCATCCCAATGGGACTTATTAACATTGATAATGCACCTAAAACTGTGCTAATGCGTCCTTGGACTTCATTTGGTACATTTTTTTGGAATATTGTTGAGATAATCGTATTAGTAAAGGGAAAAGTCATTCCTGAAACAAACATACCAAGACTCATTATCCAATAGGATCCTAGAGGTGCGAGTCCAATAATTGCAAATCCAATAAATTGAATAGTTAAAATAAACTGCATGAATTTCATAGGATTCTTCCGCTTTGGTTTTATGGTAGTAATTAACCCCCCAAATATTAATCCTGCTTGCTGAGCCATCATCACTAAAGCTAAATGCTGTTCAGTTCCTCCATTATCTACATTGATATAATAGGCAAGCAAAGAAGTAAAAGGCATGATGAAGAAGTTGACGAATGATGCCGTCAAAATTAAACTGAAAAAACCAACATTTCTTCGTAGAAATTGAAACCCTTCTTTTATTCCTTCCTTGTACTCACCCATTGAGGGTAATTGGACTTTATCTCCAATATGTGCTAATTTAGGAATTCGTATGAAAAAGAATGGAATTATGGCAATGAGGAATGTAAAAATATCAACGAATAGCAACTGGAAAATATCAAAGAAATTGAGTAATAAAGCTGCAATTGGTGCCCCAATTAAACTCATAATATTTGAGAAGAAATAATCTAATCCATTCAATCGAGCCAGTTTTTCTTTTGGAACCATTTGAGAGACTATTGCATATTTTGCCGGACCTTGAAGAGTTTGAAATATGGAACGAAGTGAAATAATAAGGAAATAAATCCAAATCTGCATCATATTGAAATAGAACGAACATATTAATAATAAAGTCACAAAAGCTTGCAAGAAATCCGCAAGAATTATTAATTTTTGTCGATCTACCTTATCGGCTAATACTCCAGTAAAAGGACTTAAAATTACACTGGGGATGTATCCAAAGAATGTGGCGAGAGACAGATATACAGCGCTTTGCGTCTCTATGGTTATCCACCAAATCATAACAAATTGAACAATATTTGATCCAATAAGCGAAATCAATTGGCCAATCCAAATGATTAGATATTGGTGATAGGTTTTTAAAGTTGGTGGGTTTTTATCCAAATTTGACATATTAATCAACATCCATATATGACTATAAAATGTGTACAGTACATATTTTAGTGTGTATGTTATATATAAAGTTTGTTTTCAAAATTTACATATGTTGTTTTTTGAAGCAATTCACTAAAAGCAAAAATTTAATCATTGATCATACGAGAGAAGGTGTTAAGAACCTAAAAGAAAAATAATAAGAAAAAATTAGTGATGAGAATGCTCAATATTGACTGGTTGTAAATTTCCTAAAGCCCACCCAACTACTTCATTTAGAGACGGATGGATAACCATAGATTTATATATTGGCATAAATGAACCCGCTTCCGGACAAGCATTAGTGAATTTTCGAAGATTGTTTGCTATCTTAAATTCTTGATTTCCGCATGAAAAACCCGCATTCATCAAATACACAATTGGTTGAATCAATGTTGCTGCATGAGGTCCAATAGCATGAGCTCCGAGTATATGATAGTCTGAATCTACAATTAATTTAAATAGTCCATCAGTATCCTCTAATCCCATTGCAAATCCTTTTGCTACAGAAGAATAAGTTTTAACTGCCGTATAGATTTGATTACCTTGATCAATTGCTTCCTTTTCTGTTAACCCAACATGAGCAATCTGTGGATAAGTAAAAATTGCCCAAGGTACCGCAGAGTAATCCACCATCGTCTTTTCCTTTTTCCCAAAAATATTTCTAACAACAATTTCCGCATCGTAATTTGCTTTATGTCGAAATTGATATTTACCCGTTGCATCTCCTATTGCCCAGATGTTTCGAATATTCGTTTGTAAGAATTTGTCTGTCTTAATCCAATTTGTTTTCGTCGTTTCAATATTGGCATTTTCCACCCTCAATACATCCGCATTAGAACGCCTTCCTGTTGCAATTAGCAGCGTTTCGCTTTGAATCGTTTTAATTTCGTTCGTTTCGAGATTTTGAATGAATAATTCTTTCAAATTCCCATTTTGTTTTACACGAATTGCTTTATGATTTGTGAAAACGGAGAGATGTTTTGAAAAACTTTGTTCCAAAATTTTCGACACTTCTGGTTCTTCCGTAGGAACTAATCGAGGTAACATTTCAACAATTGTTACATTCGTTCCAAATGCTGAAAAAATATGAGCAAATTCGGCAGCAATCACCCCACCGCCAATTATCGTTAGACTTTTCCAGGGTCGTTCTGGAAATTTATCTCCAAAAAAGGATTCACTTGTAACAAAATCAACTTGCTTTAATCCTTCAATCGGAGGTATAAAAGATCTTCCTCCTGATGCTAAAATAATCTGTTTTCCTTTGAATTCTTCGGAGTATTCTCCAGTCTCATTCAATTTTACTTTCAGCGAATATTTTCCTGTAAATTCACCAACACCCCGAAATATTTTTAAATTCGGAGCTTGACTCAAACTTTGTTCTATCCCTTCACTTTCATCAATTTGGCTCCACATTCGTTCACTAATTAATTGCCAATCAAAATGCTTGAAATTTATACTAAGACCGATCTTTTTTGCATGATCTGCTTCGCGAATAACATCTGCAGGATAAACTAAAACTTTGCTCGGGATGCATCCTCGCGTTAAACACGTACCACCCATTTTAGCATCTTCAATTAGTGCACAAGACAACCCACGTTGTAATCCTGAGCTTAAAACAGTTAATCCAACTCCACTACCAACAACTATTAAATCATATTCTTTCATTACTTCTCTTTTCAATAATATCACTTAGGGGTAATAATAGTGACGCATTAATATCCTAGGGTGAATAAATTCAAATTCAAATATGTTCTAAATAAAATGGGGAAGAAACTAATGGAAAAGATTAATTTAAAAATATGTTGCGGAATGAACTGTTTGACCCATGGTGGACAAGAGCTGCTCGACTTGGCAGAAAATGATTCTTTTATTCAGAAACACTGCAAAATTGAAAGTGTTCCATGCCAAAATTCTTGTGGCAATGAAGGTGTGTTATCCCCAACCGTAGTCATTAATAATGAAATTTATAGTTCCATGACAGCCGATAAGTTAATGGAAATTATCAGAGATCTAAAAGCTTAATTATATCTTTTCTACTAAATACAATAAAAAAATGCGATAGCTTATGCCATTACCATCCTTGAATATTTTTGAGAAGATGCGGGGGCTTTATACTCCGGTCACCGATATTCGTCGTCGAGTTTTATCCGCTGTGGCTCGAATGATAGTGCAAGACAAACTCCCCAGTTATATTGAACATATTCCATATAAAATCATAAATACAGACACCCCCACTTATCGTGAATCGGTGTTCAAGGAAAGAGCCATTGTACGTGAAAGAGTTCGGCTTGCCTTTGGTATGGATCTTAAAGAATTTGGAGCTCACGGTCCAATCAATGATGATGATGTCATCAATATGATAACAGATCGAAAGGTTGCCAAACGACCGATTGTAAATGTAATTAAAGTTGGATGTGAAAGGTGCCCAGAACATTCCTATTTAGTTACAGATTTGTGTCGAGGATGCATCGCTCATCCATGCACAACAGTCTGTCCAAAAAATTGTGTATCTATTTTACCATCGGGCAAATCATTTATTGATCAGGAAAAATGTATTCGGTGTGGGAAATGTGCTCAAGTGTGTCCTTATAATGCAATTGTTTATCGGGAAAGACCTTGTGCTGCTGCTTGTGGAGTCAATGCAATACATTCAGATGATGATGGATTTGCAGAAATCGATTCCGATCAATGTGTCTCATGCGGAATGTGCATTGTTTCCTGTCCATTTGGTGCTATTGCTGAAAAATCTGAGATAGTACAAGTTTTGTCTGCTTTAAAAGGACCTAATTCTGTCTATGCTGAGATTGCTCCAGCATTTGTAAGCCAATTCGGACCATTGGTTAAACCCCCAATGTTAATTGAAGCATTAAAAACTCTAGGGTTCAAAGATGTGCGCGAAGTGGCCTATGGTGCAGATGTCGTGGTAGTAAATGAAGCAGAAGAATTGATTGAATTAATCGAGAAACGAGAGAAATGTATCGAAAATTCTGATGAAAAAGATGATTGTAGATCATTTGTTGGGACAAGTTGCTGCACCGCTTGGGCAATGATGGCAGAAAAAAAATTTCCTTCTACTTTTGCTCTCAATATATCCGAATCTTTTGCACCCATGGTAGAAATTGCTAAACAAATCAAGAAAGAAGATCCTAATGGAATAGTAGTCTTCATAGGTCCTTGCATCGCCAAAAAGGAAGAATGTTTTATTCCTAAAGTCGCTGAATTTGTGGATTTTGTTATTACTTTTGAAGAACTCTCAGCTCTATTTCAAGCAAATAATATTGATGTAACAAAAATGGTGGGTACGGAAGAACTGCATGATGCATCGGCTTTAGGTCGTGGTTTTCCCGTCGCAGGTGGAGTAGCAAACGCAGTTATAGAACAAACCAAAGCAATTATTGGACAAGATCACGACATTCCACTTATTGCTGCGGATACTTTGAAAGAATGTGTGATTCTATTAAAAAAATTGGAAAAGGGGAAACTCGATCCTTCACCACTACTTGTGGAAGGAATGGCTTGTCCCTACGGTTGCGTTGGTGGTCCTGGTACATTAGCACCGCTCAAGAGAGCTCAACGAGAAGTAAAAAAATACAGTTCTTCTGCGGATTGGAAACAACCTAAAGATCATTTATAATTTTCAATCTTTATCCCTATTATATCATTATTCTAGAAAAGGAGGTTTCCAATTATTTGCAGCTACTGCGTTTTCCTTTATTGTACGAGGACTAAGCCATCGTAGAAGATTTAATTTTGATCCTGCTTTATCATTAGTCCCGGATGAACGAGTACCTCCGAATGGCTGCCTACTTACTATAGCACCTGTTGGTTTATCATTAATGTAGAAATTACCCGCTGCAAATCTTAGAATTTTTTCAGCTTTTTCAATAGCATATCTATCTTGGGCAAATATTGCTCCAGTAAGAGCATATGGGGAAGTTTCATCTGCAATTTTAAGAGTTGACTCAAATTCTTCATCTCGATAGACATAGATTGTCACAATAGGTCCAAAAATTTCTTCTTCCATTAACTTACTTCTGGGATCTTTAGATTGGACGAGGCAAGGGGATATGAACCAACCTTTACTTGAATCAAAAGAACCTCCATAAATAATCTCATAGGTTTTTGGATTTTCTTTTGCAATATCTAAGTAGGATACAATTTTTTCATAAGCGTTTTTATTAATAATAGCCCCTCCAGCACAATTAAGATTCGCAATATCTCCAAATGAAAAATTTTTAAGAATTATCATAAGTTTTTGTTTTAGGTTAACCCATTGGCTTTGTGGAACATAAACTCTTGAACATGCGGAACATTTTTGACCTTGATATTCAAAACCACTACGAACAATATTAAATGCTGCTGATTGAATATTTGCTGATGAATGTAGGAAAATAAAATCCTTTCCACCAGTTTCTCCAACTATTCGAGGAATATTTTTATAATATTTCAAATTTTGGGAGATCGTTTGATATATTGTAACAAGGGTCTCATAACTTCCAGTAAAATGAAATCCTGCGAGATTTGAATTTTTATAGATAATATTCGAATTATTACTGTTGAAGGGAACAAAATTTATTACTCCAGCCGGTAATCCTGCTTCCATTAAAACTTCCATAATTTTATAGTTTGAAAAAACTACACTTCTGGCAGGTTTCCACAATACAACATTTCCAGATATCGCAGGTGCTGTGGGTAGATTACCTCCAATAGAATAAAAATTGAATGGGGGAATTGCAAGAACAAAACCTTCTAGAGGGCGCCAATCAAATCGATTTCGCTCATTAATAGATTGATTTGGCTGGATTTGATAAATTTCTTCCAGATACTTAGCATTAAAATTTAAAAAATCAATCATTTCTGCCAAATCAATTTCAGCTTCATAAGGTGTTTTTGAATGATTTAGCATTATGGCAGCGATATTTTCTATCCTTTTAGGACCTGCCAATAGAGATGCTGCGTTTTTAAAGATAACAACTCTGTGATACCAGTCAATTGATGACCAATTCTTTTGAGCAATTATTGCTGAGTTAATTGCTTCTTCAAGATGTTTTTCTTCTGCAAGATATGCTTTTGCAAGTACAATTGAATGATCATGAGGGGCCCTAACTTCAAAAAAATTATTTGTTTTTACAGGATTTCCATTTATTATTAGAGGGATCTCAATTACTTCAGATTTCATTTTTATTAATTCTTGTTCTAGTCGTTTGCGTTCTATTGATCCTAGTTTATAGCTGGAAATATGATCAATATCATTTCTGGGCAATTCTATATTCCATAGCATATGTATCACGATATAATCGAGAATATTTTCAAATTGAATTTATATTCACGATATGTATGATTGTACATATCGATATTAAAAATAAACTTTTTCATTCAGTAAGGGAAGATTATAATATGAATTTATGAAATAATTGCCCAAGGGAAGGAAATAAACATACAATTTCTGTTGATTCGAAAACTCCTAAAGATTATTAATTACATTTAGTTATCTGATGAGGAATACACCCTTTTGAATTTTCAATTAACACCCAGACTACTATTCAGTCTCATATTCTTGAATAAATCGGTTATATTTCTCCTAAAAATATGATAAATTCTTGGAATTGACTCCGAGGAACTGAATAATTTTTTAGAAATAAAAAAAATTTTAGATTGCTACACCAACAAGATTTCCGATGAAATAAGAAACGCCATAAGCAAATAATCCAACAATTAACATTTCAATACCGGATTTCCACCATATTGCACCTGTTACAAATTTTTTCAATGCCCCAGCCATAAATAGACCTCCAAAAGTTAAGATGGTTGCGATCCAGAATATAATGGTGCCGTCAAATACAGTTTGGAAAATAAGATATGGCAAGACTGGAAAGAGTGAGCCTAAAATGAAAGCAAAGAAAATTATGAGTGGTTCTTTCAAACTTGTTTCTTGTTCTAAATCTGTCACGCCTAATTCTTCAATAACCATTTCACGAACCCACCGATCTTCATCTTTGATTATTTGTCCTACAATTTCTTCCAATAATTTTCCTTCAAATCCTTTTTTTTGATAAATTAATCGTATTTCCTCTATCTCGATCTCAGGGGTGAGGTGAATTTCCATACGTTCTTGCTCGATTTCATGTTGAAAAAACTGTTTTTCAGATTTACCGCTAATAAATTCTCCCGCAGCCATGCTTAGTGCTCCCGCTATGGTTGCAGCTAAAAGCGTAATTAATATGGTCTTGGGAGATTGACCTGCACCAGCAACACCAGCGAGTAAGGCAAAAATGGAAACTACTCCATCATTCATCCCAAAAGTGATTTGACGGATAACTTCTCCACCTTCAAGGTGAAATTTATCTTCATAGGGTTTATTTGACATAGTTCATTTTTCTCCAGTTTCGATAGATTCATTTTTAATTAATTTATAGAAGTGAGGATCATGTTTACATATTGGGCAAGGTTCTGAAGGTAAATCACCAAGAACTAGATTACCACAGACTTTACATACCCAGATTTCTGTTGGTCCAAGATCTTTTCCAGATTGGAGAGCCGACAATGCGATTTTTAAAGCGTTAGCATGAGTAATTTCGACATTTCGAGCCCATTCAAAGGATAAATAGCCCACTTTTCCATACATTGTTTTTCTTTCCTTTTTAATGGCTTTCATGAATGTTGGATACATCGTTTTATATTCATAGAGTTCCCCTTCAATGGCATTTTCAATATTCAATAAAGTAGTTTTTTGTTGAAAATTTTCGAGTTTTGGTTGAAAGTCGGGGTCTTTTAACGCTTTTCGATGATTCTGAATGTGGATTTGTTCTGCAGCAATTAATGCTTTAAAAAGGTACGCGATATTTGTAAATCCTTCTTGTGTCGCCGTTTCCATAAAAGCCGTATATTTCACAACCGCCGAAGATTCACCAGAAATGGCTTCTTTTAGATATTTTTTCGTTAATTCCATAGATTTGCTTCCTTCCCAAATTATTACTTATTTTATGATCAATTTAGGTTCATCCTATAAAATATGTCCGATTTTCTTTTCTGATATAATCAATTTTCCCAGAATAATTATTTTTCATATTGAAGAAATTCAATATCTTGAAGATTATTCTTTATAATATGGTTCAAAATGGCTATGATTCTACGAATATAACTTCCTTAAGTAATCCAGTAAATCATCTCGATAAAGACGATATAGAATTAAATTTGAATATTTCAGGAATGACATGTGCGAATTGTGCATTGAAAATTAATACAAGACTTAAATCCCTTCCAGGGATTCAACGAGTAGATGTAGTTCTTCCTACAGAAAGCGCTAAGGTAAGCTTTAACAAAAATCAGGTCAATCTCGACGAAATTCTAAAGTCTGTAAAAGATATTGGATATAAAGCGACTCTTTCGAGATTAGAAATTTCAACAGACCCCACAACTCAGAATTCAATGATTACACAAGCAATATTATCACTTAAGATGATACAAGGTATTTATTCAGTTACTTTTATAGATGAAAAGAAATTGTTCAAAATAAATTTTAATTCAGGAGAAATCTCAGAAAATAAAGTGATGAAAGAGTTCTATAAACTTGGAATTGAAGGTAAAAAAACTCAAGGAATTTTAGAACAAGAGCGAGAAAACTATCAAGATGATATACGACATAAAAAGCGTCTCTTTTTGGTTAGTGCTATCATATTGCTCCCAATATTCACCATTGGTCAAATCAACTTGTTTACAGATATATTTATGGATTATATGCAACCAATTCGATATGTTTTATTTAGTTTAACGACAATTTCTCAAATAGTTGTGGGTTCCTTTTTCTATAGAGGTGCTTACTCCAGTTTAAAAAATAAAAGTACCAATATGGATGTTCTAATAGCATTGGGGAGTGGAACAGCTTATCTTTATAGCGTTTATTCCACATTTACCGGCTATGGAGATATCTTTTTTGGAGAATCTGTTATGATTTTTACTTTCATAGCCTTGGGGAAATGGTTAGAGTCCATTGCTAAAGGTAGAACATCAACCGCCTTAACAAAGTTAATGGAATTGAAAGCAACATCTGCGCGAGTTTTACGTGACGGTATTGAAGTGGATGTGGATATCGATGAGATTGATCTAAATGATATTCTTGTGGTAAAACCAGGAGAAAAAATACCGATTGATGGTATTGTAGAAGAAGGAATTTCTCGTGTGGATGAATCCATGATAACAGGAGAATCTATTTCGGTTAAAAAACGCCCTGAAGATATTGTTATTGGGGGAACGGTGAATCAAAATGGACTTTTAAAAATCAAAGTCGATAAAATTGGAAATGATACCGTTTTAAGTCGAATAATTCACATGGTCCGAGGTGCGCAAACTGAAAAACCTCCAATGCAATTACTCGCAGATAAAATTAGCAATATATTCGTACCTACTGTCATAGCAATCGGATTAATCACCTTTTCCTATTGGTTTTGGGGACAATCGTATACTTTTGAAGATTCTTTACTCCGATTTGTGAGTGTCATAGTTATTTCGTGTCCTTGTGCCTTAGGTTTGGCTATCCCTACCGCTGTTATGGTTGGTACGGGATTAGGGGCGAAATCGGGAATTCTTATTAAAGGGGGAGAAAGTCTCGAAACGGTTCATAAAGTCAATCATATAGTATTTGATAAGACAGGCACTCTAACCATGGGTAAACCCCATGTGGTAAAAAATCTTCCATTCAATCAAGCTACAATGAAGGATGTACTCTATTTTGCGGGATCTATTGAGCAAGGATCAGAGCATCCATTAGGAAAGGCTATTATTGAAAAAGCACTCGATAAAGAGATAAAACTAAGTTCAGTTGAAGATTTTCAAAATATTCCTGGGTTTGGAATCATGGGAAAAATCGGTAGCGATAAAATAATTGTAGGTAATCTTAAATTTGCGGAAAAGGAAGACATCTCTTTGCAGATGGCCAAAAATGAAATTGATCAATTGCAATCGCAAGGAAACACAGTTGTGTTTGTAGCAAAGAATGGAGCAATAATTGGTATCTTGGCAATTATGGATACATTAAAACCGAATTCTAAGGCGGTCATTGCAGAATTACATCAGCAAAATATTCGTACTTACATGTTGACTGGTGATCACGAGAAAACCGCCAAAGCAATCGCCCAATCCATTGGGATAAAAGAATATTTCGCTGAAGTTCTTCCATCTCAAAAACTTGCGAAAATTGAAGAAATTCAAAGTCGTCCAAATGCAGTTGTTGCTATGGTAGGGGATGGAATTAATGATGCTCCGGCACTAACAAAAGCGGATGTGGGTATTGCAATTGGATCTGGAACAGATATAGCTATGGAATCAGCAGACATCGTATTAATTAAGGGTGAATTACAGAATATAATCGCAGCGATTACTCTTTCAAAAAAAACTTATAATAAAATGAAACAGAATCTATTTTGGGCGGGAATTTATAATCTGATTGGAATCCCTTTCGCAGCGGGTGTATTTTTCGGAATTCTTGGGTTTTTTGTGCCTCCTGGAATAGCTTCCTTATTTATGGCTCTGAGTTCTGTTTCGGTAGTCACTTCCGCGTTATTATTAAAACGGCTTGATTTGAACAAAATAAAAGAGAATATTAATTCCCAGAATGAAAAATCCAAAGTTATTAATGACGAAATATCTCATGGGACTCGTTCTGGTAATGAAATCAATTCAGAAATGATATTAAAAGATGGAGAAAAAAATATAATGGTAAGTAAATTAGTATGTGAAAAATGTGGGCATGAAGAAAGCCTACCAAAGCATTGTGGCAGGGATATGATCCCTCATGAAGGAAAACTAGTCTGTTGGATGAATCTTGATCCTAAATTTGGCGGAATGAATTGTGGTACTGTAGAATATCCACAACACTGTGATGTTCAAATGATTGCTAAATAAATGCAAGATTCATCTTTTTTTTATTTACTCATTTCAATTCAAAGATCTTGATAGGGTTCTTCTTTGACTTCCGCTTGCTTCTTTTGTTTTTTTGCTTTTAAGGACCAACCACAACTTGGACAAACTGATCGAAATCGACCCATATTCTTTGCACAACGTTCACAATATCTCAAAGTTCCTGGCAAGTCTTTATTTTTGACATTTAAATATCCTATAAAAAAATCCAGAAACATCATAATACCATACACCAAGATAATGATAATAATAATTTTCCATAGAAAAATTGGGACAAATACCACTGCTAGAACTAAGGTGATATCAATAAATCCCGTGACAATAACCGGCCAACCTTTTCCATAGTTGTTACTAGTATTTCGGGGCAAGAATAGTTTAACAATTCCTGAAAATATGTAATCAAGGAGATCAGAAACAATACCCATCATTTCTATTATCTTAAATATACGATGTTCAATTAATAAATCTTTCTTAGAAGTTAGTTAAAAATAGGACCCAGCAACAATCCTTTTAAGAAGAAATAAGCTAGTGGAGTATAGAAATGGAATCATATTTTTTATTAAGCTTTACGCATTTTTAATTTCTAATGACCTTAGAAGCAATAATTTTTGATTGCGATGGCGTATTGGTGGACTCTGAAAAATTTAGCTGCGGAGCTTGGAATGTTTTAATGAAAAAAGAATACAATTTAGAAGTGGGGACGGATTATAATGCAATTTTAGGTAAAAATTCGACTGATGCTGCTAAATTTTATTTAGAGAAATATGACATCGACTACTCTAAAGATTTATTGCATGTTCTGGCCAAAAAAAAGGAAGATACTTACTATCAAATCTCCAAAAATCATCTTGACCCAGTACCAGGGATCCGGCAAATAATTCATGATGCTAAATCCCTCAAGTTAAAAATAGCTGTCGCTTCCTCTGGAAGCTTGGACAAAATTAATTATAGTCTTACAGAAACGGGGCTTCGCGATGAATTTGATATGATAATTTGCGCTGATGATGTAAAACATGCCAAGCCATCTCCAGATATATTTTTAACCGCGATGGCGAAGTTAAATTCAAAACCAGAACAAAGCATTGTAATTGAAGATTCATTATCTGGAATTATTGCAGCTAAAGCTAGTGGAGCTTACACTGTAGCTATTGCAAATACTTTTCCAAGGGATAAACTTCAAGATGCCGATTTGGTAATTGAAAGCTTTGCAGACTTAGATTTGAACGCTCTTTTCTCACATTTTTCTTAATTAAAATATTGGAATGAAACGGGCGCCTATTATGAACTCTTATTCCAGCACAACTATTTCTATCCCTTATTGCGAAGATTGCAAATTTTGTTGTCATGGGATACCTACGGGAGTGTGTGGATACCATACATTAGTTGAAATTGGGCAAGGAACACTGCCACCCAAAATTTGCCAAAAATTTGTGGTTTATCGAATTCATAAAAAATTTATTAATGAAGCAGCTTCAAGATGGTGGCATTGTCCCGATTCCAATTTGTTAACTAAAATGACCCTTGTAAAAGAAGATTTCTATGAAATCCTTGCTATAGCTAAGACACGGGGTAGATGTCCATTACTGGGACAAGATGGATGCTTATTTCCTGATGCTAAACCATTCAATTGTGAAATATTTCCCTTTTATATCGAAGAAAAAGATTTTCATATTGCGAGTTGGTGTAAATTTATCGATAAGTTAGATGTGCGAACCTTTGAATCTCCAGTGAAGACCATCATTGAAGAATATGAACATTATTCTATAAAGAATGCTTCACGATACTATGAATTGTTAAAGAATCTGCAAAAAAAATGGCAATGGACAGTTCATACCTTTCGTCCATTTTAATATTGAAATGAAATTTAACTAATCGTTATTTTACCCGCTTTTATTGATTCATTTTTATCCCAATCTTGGAATTGCTCGTCCAACTGTTCAATGAACTTATTAAGGTCTGTTACAACAATTTTATCCTTGATAATTGTAAATGGGATTTGCTCACTCCATTTAATCAATTTTTCAAATAGATCAATTTTTTTCATGTGAAGCTCCAGAGCCATTTCATTTATAGTTATTTCTTTTTTTTGAAGCAAAATCTGTTGAAATTGAGAAAAATCGGATTGGGTTTGATTTGGGGATACAGATTTTTGAGAATTTGGAACTGTCTCAAGCTTATTTAGAACCGAATTTCCAATATCTTCCCTATATTCGATTTCTTTTTGATATTTAGGTTCTTGTTGTTCAGAATGGGTTATTTCCTTTTTGCCAATTTCCCAACGTTGGACATTACTACCACGGGAGAATAGTTGCTGTCCTTTGGCAGAAAATGCTATTGCAAGTAATAATCCAACAATAAAGACCACAAAAATGATTACTGGGTACATATCAAAGGGAATTAACACAAATAGCCCAATTATTACCAGAATGGAAATCGCTAATCCTATTTTAGAGTTATCATTCACAACATATCTCATCTCTTCTATTAAAAATATCAATCTTATTGAAGTAAGTATGTACATACTATAGATGTTGAAAATTTAAGTCTTCGTTCCTAAGCAGAAATAATCCACAAAAGGAAGATTTCCCTTTTTATCTTCTTCAAAAAAAGATTAGATAAATTGTATGTTTATATTTTCGATTTTAATGAATTTTCTTGACCCCATTCCTCGAATTGGATATCAAGTTTTTTAATAAAATCTTCAATATTAGTCACCAAAATGGACCCATTAGTAATAGTAAAGGGAATCTGGTCACTCCATTGTATTAATTTTGTAAATAGATCGGCTTTATTTGTATTCATTTTAAAAGCTAAATCATCAAGTGAGATTTCAGGATGGTTCAATATAATACTTTTAAATAACGATAATTCAGGTTTCGATTCAAATTTTGTAGAATCACTTTTTGATCTCTCATGTTTTTCTCTTTGTGCATGGTCTTGGCTTAATGAGCTTAAACTAAAAGTTTGAAATAAAAGATTTTTTAAATATAATATAGATTAGTAAAATAGATTCCATTTTCCGCTTAAATTTCATAATATAACACACTTATTCTATATCGTCAAGATTGTGAGTAATTTTTTTGGATATGAAATATCTAAGGATTGATACATTTAACTTTATGTAAATCTTAATATCATCGATAATTCTTAATGAGGTGCATGATTATACTTAGATGGGCAATGATGAAAACAGTATCTGATTGCAAAAAATGATGGTTCTAGAATAAACTGAGCCCCTTATTTTTCGACCTTGATGAGTTAATATATTTTAAATTTTAAATCTTCCATCGTGTTTTCTCTCTATTTTTAATTTCAGCCTTTCTACTGCAGCAGAATCTAATTCAAATCTTATAGAGAGGAACTTACTTGTCGAAAAATTTAGTTCACAAACTATTTCTCATACAATAAGCCAAAAATTAGTTAATAGACCAGGAAAATGAGTTTCAATTACATTGAACATGCATATGATAGAAAATAGAAGAATTAATTCTGCTTTCAATGTGAACTCTATGAAGATGACCGATCTATATAATTTTATTTAATATTTAGGAACAATTTGAGATATATTTTGCATAGAAAGTGAATTTATTATTTTGGAAAAGCAGAAATTTCATCGGAAATCTTTAATAAAAGGATTTCTTATATTAATGTATATTAGAATTAAAACTGTTTACGTATTTATTAGCTTATTTTAATTCGACGAAGTGTTCAGCAAATAGTATTTTCTAATTGTGAAATTTGAATAAATTGCTGGGTACTATTATTAAAAGTTGGGGCGGTAAAGTTCCAATTGTCCCTGAAAGTTTAATTTCTAAAGAAGGAAATCAATAAACTTTCAAAATATTTGAAGGAACGGAAATAGAATAAAGGAAAGATTAAAAATGAAAATTGGAATATTAGGTGGAATGGGCCCGGAAGCAACTAATGAACTTTATAAACAAATAATTTGACTAACTCCGGCTAAAAAAGATCAAGACCATATTCAAACAATAATTTATAGTAACCCAAAAATACCAGATAGAACTAAGGCAATTTTATATGGGGGAAAAAATCCTATACCCGAAATGATTAAAACAGCAAAAGTTCTCGAACAAATAGGGTCTGATTTTATTTTAATACCTTGTAATACTGCACATTTTTTTATTGATAAAGTTCAATCAAGTGTAAAAATTCCTATTTTAAATATGATTCAAGAAACAGTTAATTTTATTTCTCAAAATTATCCTGATGTTAAAAAAGTAGGTTTGCTTGCAACAACTGGAACAATAAAAAGCAAAGTTTATGAAGAAGAATTAAGAAAAGAAGGAATAAAAACAATTATCCCAAATCAAGAAGATCAAGAACTATTAGTTATGGAATCAATTTATGGGAGGATGGGAATTAAATCTAAATATAAGAAATATCCAAGAAAACTTCTAAAAAAGGCAGGAAATAATTTAACAAAATCAGGTGCTGAATTAATTATTTGTGGGTGCACAGAGATTTCAATGCTTTTAGATCCAAAAAAAGTACCGTATATTCTCATCAATCCTTCAGAGATTATTGCAAAAGCTGCAGTTGAAAGAGCCTTATTTGAATCAAATGAAAATATTATAATTAATTCTGTTTCTGAGGAAGGAATTGCAGAAGTATAGAGGAAGAAAAATGAAAATCGGTATAATTGCGGAATATTTGAATCCTTTGAACACAAAGGAATATCAATTTACAGACGAAGCTACTCCTTATTTAGAATTTTTTAAATCAAAAGGAGTTAATTCATATGTAATTGATTGTAGAAGAAATCAAAATTCAAATCATTTAATTGCTTTAGATTATAAATCTAAAAAAGAAATTAATGTCCCTTTTGATGAAATAGATTTATTTTATTTTGGAGTTTTTGGAAAAGAAATAGAATCTAAGAACATAGCATACGGTTTATCTGAACAAACAGAAGAATTTTTCAATTTAATTGATTATTTAAGAAAAAATTTTCCTAATTCAAAATTTATGAATCCTGTGGAAACCATTATTCAAAATGCTTCCAAAGAATATTTGATTCATCTATCTAAACTTGGTGTTCCAGTTATTCCAACTTCAAATATTGAAACTTTAGATCAATTAATTCAATTAAACAATGATAAAGAAATTTATATTGCAAAACCTTTGATTTCAGAAAGGGCTAAAGGAATCCTTATTTTAGATGGAAAACTGTCGTTAAAAGAATTAGAACAATATTATTTAAGTTATAATCATAATACCTTTGAAAAACATGCTTCAACTTATCAAAAAATTATCAATTCTCAAAGAATAATCGTTCAAAAATTTGAATATGATTTTTTAAAATACGGTGAAATAAAAATAGCGATTATTGATAAAGAAATCACATTATCAAGAAGAAATTTCATGCCTTCTGATGAAAATATTAAAATCGTTGATTATTATAATGGTGCTATTTTAGAAAAATATAAAATTAGTAGTAAAGAACGAGAAATTATTGATAAAATAATTTCAATAGTTGAACAGGAATATCCTTTTCATTATATGAGATTGGACTTAATTGGAAAAGATGAAAATTTAAAGGTAAATGAAATTGAGCTAATCAATCCAAGTTTTAATATTTTCTCAATTCCAGGTCATGATTTTGCAAAAAGTGTTTTTTCACTTGAGGAACAAACAAAACACATTGAAAAAGTGTACAACTCAATTGTAAAAAAATGTTAATAAAATTTTTTCAACTTGCAAACTCATCTTGCAAAAAATGATGGTTCGAGAATAACCTGAGCCCTTTCCATTCCCAATATGGTTTTTTTTTGATTAATTAAACGTAACATGCACTTCTTTCATTGTATCATCACGGTAAGCTATGGACATTTTTTTGGTATTGAAGGCATATCCAAAACTAGCGTTTGAAATCAAAATTATCCGCCCACTGCTGTTCGTTTTATCTTTTAAATCTTTAATGACCCGAGTTGCTGCTTCTTGGGCACTCAGACCGTTTCGAAGATAATCTAAGGCTTGACGAGTGATCAGAATTCTAATTAAATCTTCTCCCATTCCCGTGGCAGCGGCACCTCCGATAGGTTCAACATACCCCCCCGAACCCCATAAAGGAGTATCTCCAACTCGACCTTTCATTTTCATGAAAGAACCTCCTGTGGATAATCCAATGGCATAGTGGCCTGCTTTATCTAAACATACACATCCTACGGTCCCCAAACGTTGATTTTTTTGTAGAAATTTATTCATTTTTTCTTTTCCGTAGATTAACTCCAATTCTTTGCTCCCTTGCAACATTTTGGAAGGATAAAAAGGAATTTTTTGTTCCCGAGCAAATAGTTCTGCCCCTTTTCCTACTAACATGATATTTTTTGTTTTATCCATTACTAAACGCGCCACTTGGATGGGATTTTGCACATTTTTTATAGAGCAGACGGACCCAACTTGATAGCTATCTGTGGCAATTATGGCATCCATTTCAATTTCTCCATATTTGTTATAGAAGGATCCTTTCCCAGCATCAAAGGTTGGATCATTTTCCAATGAAATTATGGCTTGCTCGACTGCATCTATGGCAGACCCTCCTTTCTCTAATATCTGATATGCGATTTGGCTTGCAATAGACACACCATTGTGATGATCTTTAATCAGCACATTAGGAAAATCACCTGCTCCCCCATGCACTATAACTCCATATTGCATAATTTAAAACTACGATCAATCATAAAAAAAGGATTGTTTCTTCACCGAGGAAAAATCCTAAATTGTACATGAGATTAATCTCTCTTAGTAATGTCGTGGGCTGCTTTTAAGAAAAAATATGAAGATGAATTATTAAATTCAATCATCCCCTTTTGGCAGAAAAATTCCATTGATTCGGAATATGGGGGGTATTTTACACTTTTAGATCGTGATGGATCGGTTTTCGATACAACAAAATATATATGGATGCAGTGGCGGATTGTGTACCAATTTGCTACCCTTTATATGACCCCATATCGACAAAATGAGTGGCTAAAAATAGCAGAACAAGGTTATGACTTTTTAACTACTCATGGGTATTCTGAAAATCAAAACTTCTATTTTGCCCTCAATCAAAAGGGTAACCCCTTAATTGCTCCATATAATATTTATTCTGAAGCTTTCGCAGTAATGGGTGCTGCTGCTTTGTACAAAGCAACATCTCAAGACAAATATAAAAAAACGGCTGAATTGGCCATGCAAAATTATATAGATCGTCTCTCTAATCCCAAGGGGAAATGGTCAAAGATGATGCCGGCTCAACCCATCAAACATTATATGGATCATGCCTTAATTACCGCCAATCTGGGTAATATTATGCGAGAATGTTTTGAGACTCCGAAATTTGATCACCTTATCGAGGATGCAATGGATATGGTGATTAATCGGTTTTGGAATAAAGAATGTCATGTTTTAATGGAAAATCTTAACCAAGATTTTTCTATAGATTTGGATTCAAGTCTCGGAAGGCAAATTTGTGTTGGGAGTGGTCTGGAAGGATGTGTTTTCTTACTAGAATATGCGGAAATTAAAGGCGATCAAATAGTAATCGAGAAATTGTGTAAAATTATTCTTACCGAACTCGAGTTCGGATGGGATTCTCAATATGGAGGGCTATTTTATTTTCAAGATCTCCTTCAAAAACCCCACTTAGAATTACAATGGGATATGAAACTTTGGTGGGTGCATACTGAAGCACTGACTGCGAGTCTATTGGCTTATCGTTTAACAAAGCAAGAAAAATTTTTAGAATGGTTCAAGCGCATTGATGCATGGATTTGGGGACATTTCGTTGATAGAAATTATGGGGAATGGTTTGGCTATTTAAATCGACGTGGAGAACCAACTCATTATTTAAAAGGAGGAAAATGGAAAACTTTCTTTCACATTCCACGGTCTCTTTTAAATTGTATTGTCCAGTTTAACTTACTTGAAAAATAAAATATATACCGTAAAACTCACGACGATCTATCAAAATATCGCTTATATTTTAACCGGTTATTCTTAAGAGATAATTTTGATGCGAGTTCATTGGAATGTTTTCTTATTTTTATTCAAAAAATACTTATCTTTAAATAAAATTTGTTTAATTTATCATTTTAAGATGAAATATTCTACTCGAAAAGGTAATATGATGGTATTATTTATTCTTGTCTTTGGATTGATGGGAATATCTCTAGTCAAAATTAATCATTCTATAGTTGAACCAAAATTGGGTGGAGAATCCAGCATTTATTCAAAATATAGTTCTTATGATGATATAGATACCAATTTTGAGAAAAATAGTATTAAACTTTCAGTTAGTTCAACAAAATCTGCTCCTTTTGATTTATATCCTATTGCAAATTTCACCGCTTCAAATCAAATTGTTTATGTGGGGGAATTGGTGGACTTTTTCGATTCTTCATCAAGTGGAGATATTCCCTTGGAATATCTATGGGATTTCGGAGATGGTATGGTCTCCAGCTTGCAGAACACCTCTCACAGCTATAATTCATCTGGAAAATATAATGTAGTCCTTTTGGTAACTGACAACGATGGGGATTCGGATAATGCTTCATTAACGATTACAGTACAAGATAATTTATATCCAAAAGCAAAATTCAACTATGAAATCTCTTCCGATGAATTTGGAGAATTAGTAACTTTTACTGATGAAACAACCGGTGGAAATAGACCCCTAACATATTATTGGACTTTTGGAGATAAAACATATTCCATTAATACAAATCCAATACACAGATATCCTATCAAAGGTTCCTATGTTGTCAATTTGAGAGTAACTGATGCTAATGGGGATTCGGATACTATTAATAGAACTATTAATATTATGATTGGAATGACTTCTCCCCATGATACAGGAATAAATATTCCAGGTTACTCTAGTGAAATTTTAATTTTCTCAATCGGTTTTATGGTCATATTACTTCAAAACCGAAAAATAAATTTCACAGAGATTTTATAACAATCATTTATTCTCATTTAATTACCTTTCCTAATCCTTCTCCACCTCAAAATTGTCCCGCTCAATCAATTGATTAGAATATTATATTAAATTGTACCTAAATTATTTCGATAGTGATGCGATCTAATATTATATTCTAAAGGAGATTGTTAAAAAAAAATGTCAAATTATTAAGTCAGTTAGATTCAATTGCATATTTTAGTCACGTTTTCTGAGTTTAAATGCATCTCTTAAGTGATCCATTGTCCAAAAACTTTCTAATAAGACATCATCCGGATCTAGATTAAATATGGCCACTAAACATAAAATAAGAATGATTTTTTGAGACGTAGCATTAAAATACTGCAATGGAATGCTTGGTGTCTTTGACATTAGAAATAGCATAAATGCAATTAAATAAACGATCATCATAATAAAAATTAAAACGATTAAAATCGCTTCAAACAAAGTGATTCCTGAAGAAATTTCATTTGAATTACCCTTTTTTCGAATTCTTTTATGTAATTGAGCAATTATGTTTAATATCGAAAAACTACCAATGAATATTAGAGCTCCAAGTGCATGTAAAAGCTTTAATTTGGTGTGATCATACGGAATCCCTAAGAGAAAAGCCCCTAAACCCATAGTGCTTGTTAAGATGATCATACATCGATTCGGATGATATTTAAAGTCTTTTTGATAATCAATGGGTGAAATTACCTTTTCCCAATATATATAAGCAAATGAGAGAAAGACACAGATGAATGTGCAATATTGCATGCCTGATGCAAAAATCGCTCCAGCAGTTTGGTTTGGAGCATTCGCATAGGCATGAATTCCTCCTAGTCGACTGATCGGCTCAAACCAAAATTTATATGGCAAGGGATAATGGAACATTGAATTCAAGATGGTTAAAGTTATTACAATTCCTAAAAAGAAATAGGTGTAGAGGATGATCCTTTCGAAGAAATAGCGTTGTTTATCCATAATTATGAATAAATCTGAAGATTAAATAATATTCTTTTTTTCGAAATAAATCAATTCATCCCTTAATACTCTCTCAATTGCCTTGATTTAATGGAGTATCGAAATCTTTGTTTTAAAATGAGTTTAAAAAATCTAAAAAATATTAAAATTAAACGAAAATGTTTAACTTAATAACGATTGTCACGTCGTTCGCGTGGTTGGTATGGGGCTTTTTCGGTCACAACTACGTTGCGAGCTTCCATTCCCTTTTCACCTTGCACGGCGTCGAATGTAACTTTATCATTTTCGTTCAAACTGGCGAATGCATCGCCTTCCACTTGAATTGCAGAATAGTGGACAAAAACATCTTTTTCTCCTTCGTCAGGAGTAATAAAACCAAAGCCTTTACGGCCATTGAACCATTTTACAGAACCTGTTGCCATTATAAATCACTTATTTAATAGATGCTTGGATTTCTCCAAACAATTAAGCAAACCTCAAAATCGAATCTGAACCCGATTTATTCTTTTACTCAAGAATATAAAAGCAGCATTATACAAAAACTTATCCTTTTAAAACACGGTTTCAAGTAAGAAAAGATCATCAATTCAAAGAAAATGAAAAAATGTAACAACATGAAATTATGATAAATTAAATAATTAAGAAGAAGTAAAATTTCAGAAAAATAAAAAATATATTAAAATTAAACGAAAATGTTTAACTTAATAGCGATTGTCACGTCGTTCGCGTGGTTGGTATGGGGCTTTTTCGGTCACAACTACGTTGCGAGCTTCCATTCCCTTTTCACCTTGCACGGCGTCGAATGTAACTTTATCATTTTCGTTCAAACTGGCGAATGCATCGCCTTCCACTTGAATTGCAGAATAGTGGACAAAAACATCTTTTTCTCCTTCGTCAGGAGTAATAAAACCAAAGCCTTTACGGCCATTGAACCATTTTACAGAACCTGTTGCCATTATAAATCACTTATTTAATAGATGCTCGGATTTCTCCAAACAGATTGATAAAAATTAAAACCGAATTGAAATCCGATTAAACTTTCTACCTATTTTTTAAAAAGCATCATGGTAATAAAACTTATTGTTTCCAGTATGATTTTTGAGAAAAAAAGCAGAGAAATAGGATGTGGGTGAGAAAAAATTTTCAAAACATTTTCCAATTTGAATTAAAACAACGTTTTTCTAAATATTTTTTTCCATGAAACCTACAGTAAATGGGAGATGATCAAATTTCTTAGTACCAGTTAGGATGAATCTAAGCTTCAGATACCAATTTAAGAGTAATTTATTTTCAAATATGATTCCAATCAAAATCTTCTTTCCCCCGAGTGATTTAATGTGATTTTCCACATGTTGAATTAACATTTCTCCAAAACCCTGATGTCTAAATTCCGGTAAAACTGCTAATCTATCAATGCCATAAGATTTTTCCGATATTAATCGAATTGCGAGACATCCAACTATTTTTTGGTCTACGAAATATCCAAAATATTGGTGTTTTTTTTGTTCCATACCTTCAAAAAAATAAAATTCAGTGATGAAGGCTGGATTTGTAGGGGCGTTTTGTATGGTTAGGTTGAACTCGCTAGCGACGGTTAAATTGGCTTTTTGAATGATTGGGACGAGTAATTTCAATTCATCGTTAGAATTTATTGCTCGAATCATACGTTTTTCAAACTAAACTAAAATTAAAATTTATCTGTAATTTTTGGCTTTAACCCGAAACAAATATTATCCACAAGACAAGATCACATACTAAAAGAAATTATGCGGTATACGAGGAAGATCAATTTAGTTTTGGAAAAAAAAAAAAATAACAGCCCTCAAAAAAACATTTTTCTTTTTTTCCATGGCATTAATACAATAAGAACGAAACTTGACCATCCAAGAATCCAACCAACTGAATAACTTGGAATATTTTTAGCCAAAAGAACTTCATCATCCGTCGCCTCTCGCCATTGATAGATTTCCACATCTCGATCGTCAAAAATTATATAGGTTTTATTTTTGGAAACTGCTAATCCTCCTCCAGATTTAGCATTTACATACTTATTTACTTCAAATGGGGATAAAACGTTACTGATGTTTAGGATCTTCAACCCTGTACTATGGGAGAGAAATGCCAAATCGTCTATTACTTCTAAATCGTTAATACTTCCACCTAAAGAATAATTAGTTATTAGCTCCGGATGTAAAATATCAGATATATTATAAATTTTCAATTCTCCTGAATCTAAAGCAAAATAGGCAAGATCATGTACAATTTGCATTTGATTCATTTTAAAGGGAAAAGATGTTATTGGGAGAATATTAGAGAAATCTGAAATATTGAGAACTATGGCTTTTCCCTGTGTAGAATCTTGCAAAAAGGCCAGATCTTTATAGGCATAATTATAAATATAATAATTTCCTACAGAATAACTTCCTAAAATATTCGGATCAGTGGGATCAGAGCAGTTAATAACCTCAAATCCTCTCTTATGTTTAATGCAGTGCATTAAATCTCCATAAACGGATGAATAATAGTATTCAGGACCACCCTTAAACTCTCCAATCAATGCAATTTTTGACGGATTAGAAATATCAAGAATTTGGACCCCACTATGGTAAAAGGCAATAAATGCATAGTCATCTTTGATGTCCAATGCGTGAGCACCATGCACGATTGGATTTATAGTGTTAGTTGGGGCATATGAATCTAGTTTTTTTGGTTTAGCAGGGTTGCTTATATCGTAAGTTGAAAAACCATCTGTGAAAGACATTACAAATGCAACATTGTCAACTACTTGAATATCTATTCCTGGAGAATCTTCAAGACTACCAATTTTAACAATCTCATAAGGATCTTCAGTTAGGGTAGTACTGGTAGCTAAATGAGCTTTAGAAAAGAAGCAAACAGAGACAACAAAACTTACTATAAAAAATGTACAAAATCTTAGGTTTTTGGTCATTTTTTAATCAAGAATAGTATACATCGATTCAATTTAAGTAAAAAACATGAATTATGAGACTGCAGCTAAAAAAAATGAACAAAGAAAATTATTCAACTTATCATGTTTTCTCATTAAATCAAAAGAATCAAAAAAAAACTAAACAAATTTCGATAAATTTAATTTTAAAACGGAGAAAGTAGTGATAACAAAAATGTCGCATTTTGCTCCTTTTATTGAAGTACGAATTGTTAAATCGGTAGATAAATCAAGGGAAAATACTAATTTTGTGCTAGGAGAAATTGTGAAATGGTATAAAAGGAAAGTATGCCGAGTAAATCTCTTGCGAAATGGAAAAGATCCACACGTGCGTATAGAGTACAATTTGCAAGATGAGAAAAAATTTTGGGGAAATGTGTTTTTAACAAATTTATGGGATAAAATCGAAGAAGGAAGTGTAGATCTCCCTGATTCTAATTTGTTTAGTTCGAATGCAAGTGAAGATGACTTGTTTCTAATATTGAACTACACTACGAACAAAAAAGCATACTTACGAAGAGATTTTAACTTTGCGATTAATCTGATGAAAACTTTCGGTTTTGAAATTTCTTTTGAAGAAATTTTGGATGGGTTTTTATTATTTTATCATACACGGGAAGATTTTCTGATGTCTCAAATTAAAAATCGGTTGTTTTCGGAGTTATTGAAGATTATCACCCATCGACGGATCTCTACAATCAAAAATCTACAATTTTTAAAAAAAAATTATAAGTATCTTAAAAGTCAAGAATAACCGCTTCTTATTAAGAACATCACTAATTTTGAACTAATCTACTATTATATTGATGAAATTTTAATTAACCTCGAAATTAAGTATAGACAAAATGAGGTATATCAAGTATTTTGTTTAAAAACACAACAATTTTTGAAAAAAAGTTTAAAATGCTTTGCATCCAACGTAGCTATAACAAGAAAAAAAATAAAAATTAGCCAAGAAGCGGTAACAATTAGTTTTTCCATGTGTCTTTAAAGACCCGGAGTAAGTTTTCGCTAGCTAATTTCTTAATATCTTGATTGCTATACCCATTTTCCAACAAATAATTGAAGAGAATTGGGAAACTAGAAGAATCTTTCAAACAATCGGGAACCGTGGTTCCATCATAATCCGAACCTAAAGCGATAGTGTTTATATCGGTTAAATTAACTATATGATCAATGTGTTTCTTGAATATATCAAGTCCCACTTCGATCTCGGGCTTTTCAAAAGCATTTTCTAACAAAAAGCCTTTAGAATAATTGATCCCGATGGTTCCTTTTTTTTCATGCACCGCTTTAATTTGATCATCCGTAAGATTGCGCAGATGATTGCAAACCGAACGAGCATTGGAATGTGAAGCTATAAATGGTTTTGAAGTATTCTTCACGACATCCCAAAAGCTAAG
Organism: Candidatus Lokiarchaeum ossiferum; assembly: GCA_025839675.1. Taxonomy (GTDB): domain Archaea; phylum Asgardarchaeota; class Lokiarchaeia; order Sigyniarchaeales; family Promethearchaeaceae; genus Lokiarchaeum; species Lokiarchaeum ossiferum. The sequence goes on along the minus strand of CP104013.1, from coordinate 310,801 downwards.
ATCATTTAAATGCGAAACATCGATGGTAATACCGAGTTTTTGAGCTTCTTCCATCAAGAGAATTCCTTTATCTGTTAAACCAGTTTCAACTTGATCACCTTTAAACATAGATCCGGTAGCATATCGATTGACATTAGACCAGCTGAGCCCCATCGTGCGTAATCCTAATTGATATCCTAACCGCATCAATTGGAATTTCTTATCAATTCCTCCTGCTCCTTCAAAATGTAAGACCGCTCCGATTTTATTTTCTTGTTGTGCAATCGAAAAATCATCAATAGTTTTAACTTGATGAATACGATTTCGAGGGTCTGAAGCCACTTTGAACCATTGATCTAAGCCATCAAGGATGTTTCTTTTGGTCATGGCTGGAAATATGGCAAATAAGGCCGCTTGAACATGGCCTTCTTGCATACGAGGGAGATCACAGTGTCCTTCTTTTGATCTTTCATAAAATTTACGACCATCTTGTAAAATACGCATGACAGTGTCAATATGGCCATCAATTACCGAAAACTTTTCCATGGGAATAATTAATCGAAATAAACTTAAAAATCTGGGGAAAAATCAAAAAAGAAATAATTAGAAGGAAAATAAAACTAAACAAGATCAATGATGGAAAAAAAAACTCTGGCCTATTTGACACATTTATTTCAAACAGGCGAAAAAAGTATCAAATTTGTCTGAAATTATTGGTTTATAGATCATTTATATAGGTGAGTTCACTTATCAAAACATGAGTCGAAACATACTCACTTATTTAGCTTCTACATTTCTATTTTCATGGATTTTGTGGATTCCTTCCGTGTTAGAATATTTCGGGATTATTTCATTAGGTTCTGAAGAATTGTCAAATGCAATTTATTTCATTGCTCTTATTATCGGAGCTTTTGCTCCGGCTTTTGGATCATTTATGGCTTTACGGAGTGAAAACAAATCATTTAAAGAACATCTAAAAAAATGTTTTTCAAGAAAGGGAATTAACCGATGGGGGTTATTTTTAAGTATTATCTTCATTTTACCTCTCCTGATCAATGGTTTATCTCATTTAATTGGATGGATTTTCGGATTATCCCTCCCTCCGAGCCCATTACCGAGTGATCCTTGGTTTATTCCATATTTGTTGTATATTCCCTATATAGTCTTCGTTTCAGTTTTAGGGGGAGGTCAAGAAGAAATCGGGTGGCGTGGGTATTTACAAGGCCAACTGTTAAAAAAATATTCTCCTATCACAACTAGCCTTATTATTGGTGCAATCTGGGGAATTTGGCACACACCTCTCTGGTTCATGCTTTGGGATTCGCACAACATTACACCATATCTGGGATTTATCTTAATGACAATGTTCACTTCGCTGATATACTCCTACATTTATCAAAAAGCAAAGGGAAACATCTTAATCATGATTCTGTTGCATGGGAACTTCAATGCGGCCTTTGTGATATTCTATATGTTTTATGACGATCAACCCGCTTCAGCTCAACCTCTTTATTGGATTTATGTGGGGATCAGTATCCTTGGAGGTTTGATTGCATGTTTATTATTTATTCGAGATAAAACGAATCAAACTCTTATGACCAAAGAAGATTGAAGGTAATACTTTTTTTTTTACACTTTTAGTTTTAGAAATCTGCTAAAAATTTCACATGGATTATTTGATTAACAAGATAGTTGTAATCAAAAAAAAAATTTAAAATGAAGTGGATAATCAACTTGCCGACTTAATCATAAACGAAAAAAGCCCCCAGATATTATTGAGACCTTTTGCAGTTTTAATCCAGCGGAAGATTAACGTTTCTGACAAACCAATCAATTTATAAGATGTTTTTATATGTTTGCAAACATCTGTCTTTCGAAAATTTTTTTCATATTCTTCTCTGTTTGCATTCTTCCAAATATCATTGATTTTCTGTGAGAAATTTGTGTCTGTTTCTTGGACTTGATTAATAGGGACTGATAAGATGCCTACCCATTCAGCGGCCATTTTCATTCCATAATATAGGCCGGAAGATCCATTGGCATCTACAAAACCTGCACTATCTCCCACTAAAACAGCTCCACCCTTACCGAGAATAAAATGTTCCACCATACGTGCGTTCGGCATCTGAGTGAGACCTTCATATTCAACTTTAATATCTGTAAAAACTGAAGAAAATCCAGGATATTGGGCTTTTAAAAAACCCCATACCTTCATAATTTCTTCATTGGAAGGTTGTTTAATGTTCTTCATTTTGCATAATTGACCCATGCGTAACATCAGGCCAGCTTCAATTTTATTGCCTCCAATCGGAAAATAGTAGGCAGCCGCTGGAGGAAAGTGCGGTGCAATTTCCAATTGTCCTGGGGAAAGCATGAAGAATTGAGGATTTGGAGTTTTAGAAATATCAACTTGAGCATTATCACCAAGAAATTTAACAATCGGACAATTTATTGTTGAGTAATCAACTCCAAAAGATTGCCCCATTACAGAAGAATGACCATCTGCCCCAATAGTGGATAAAGCAAAATATTCGTGACTTTCTTCTTGAGCATTTTTGCATTGAACCCCAATACATATTCCTGATGGGGATATGATTGGAGCGAGAACTTCCACCCCAGTTAGGATTGATGCTCCGGCTGCTATAGCCCGTTGCTCAAATCGTTCTATAAAAGGATGCCATGGAAAAAATCGATAGGGGGTGTGTACATCTACTAACGTTTGTTTTTTATCCATCGGGCTATGATATCGGCGAAACGAAGGGCCAACAGTCATTATGCTTTCAATGAACCCTTTCCCTAATATCTCATCTTCCAGCGGAAAATAGGCCATACTTTCACCACGAGGGAGAGGTCCAACTTTTGAGCCTTTCTCTAAAACCAAAACCCGTAGATTTTGACGAGCTGCAATGATAGCTGTGGTAAGACCGGCAGTTCCAGCTCCTACAATTAGAAGATCATACCAATCTGTAATAGACTCCATTTGAGTTTTTGTAAATGTAATAACCATAATATTTCAAGCACCATTTACTTTAAAAACTGTATCTTCTGTTTTGTTGGGAAAATTAAAAAATGCATTAATGTTATTAAAATTCACAATATGGAAGATTCTCCCGAAATTCTAGAAAAACTATCTGTGAAACCAAGTTGGTTAAAATTAATACCACAAGATAATCGCCAAAGATTGTTACGATCTGGAGAATCCTTCACTGTTTATAAAACTCTCACAGATCTTTTAGAACTTCCAGAGAAAAATATCACAGTCCAAAATGCTAAAGCTAAAATGCTCAAGGATCCTTTAGTAGAAGCTATATTATCAAATTTACCCCGTTGGAAAGATTTTAAGGTTTCAGGTCATAATGATCCTCGCTATATTCCTAATCAACTATTATTGCTTCATAATTGGGGGATAAAGGTAGAAGATGATATTCGAATCAAAAATATTTTAGACTCATTATTGGAGCATACTGACGAGGATACAGGGCAATTTCTCTGGTATGGGGAAGTATATAACCGGAAAACAAAAGAAAAATTAAATATGTGGGAAAGTATCTTGTGTGATCATCATCTTATAACTACATTGATGCTTCTATTTGGATATGAACAAAAATCAGCGGTTAAATCCGCAATATCACGTATTAACGATTTAGTTGAAGATACTGAGAACGGCATTGGATGGAAATGTTTACCTGGATTGAAATCTCAATTTCGAGGACCTGGAAGAAAAAATGAAGTTTGTCCAATGTTAATAATTGATGTTTTACGAGGTTATTATAAGATACCTTTAGCCAAAAGGCCTGCAAATCTGATAAAGTGCGGAAAAACTTTACTTAATTGCTGGAATGATCGATCTACGAAAAAACCATATATGTTTGGACATGGAAGAAACTTCAGGTCATTAAAGCCCCCCTTTTTCTGGTATAATGTTGGAACGGTCCTTGATGCCACATCTTACTATCCCAAATTAGTTAATACCTTGAGTTTTAAACAATTACTAAGTGTAGCCTTATTATCTTTTGATTCAAAAGGAGAAATCACCCCTAAATCGATTAAAACTTTTTTTAAAGGTTATTCCTTTGGTCAGAAAAAGAATTTTTCCCCATGGGTTACTTATTATCTGTCCAGCATTTGCAAAAGAGCAGTCGATACTAATGTTTCTTTAATAAACGAAGTCTTAAAATTAGATGGAAACCAATTCGCAGGATCAAAAGACACCACTAAGAAAAAATAAGGAATATCATAAATAATACAGATTTCTATCAACTAACGATCTAATAAATCTTCAAATAGAATTATTCAATCATATTCAGAAGTCTCGTGTGCAATATTTGCTCTAAGGATGAGTATCATTCTTCTACTATTTGCTAAATGCAATTTTTTACGAAGGATTAAATTTTGTTTTGCTCTGAGAAAATTTACAACTATCCTATCTTAATTGTCAAATAATATGCAATAAGGCAAATATTTTTGTATAAGATTATTATAAATTTATATCATGTTTACCCTTGAAGCAATTTTTTGCTTATCAGCATTAGTTCCAGTTTGTACTTCATTTATTTTAGCTCTAATCAATTTTAAAAACAAAAAATTTAGACATTATTTGATAATGGCAATTGGATGGTTCTTTTTATCATTATTTGTATTATTTCAAGCATTTTCTTATATATTTGAAAGTATTTGGTTGTATCGGATAAGTATCTGGGTTTTAGTTCCTACGGGAGTAGTAATCACAATTTTTGTCGATTCTCTAATTAGAATAAGGTTAGATCCAATAAAATTGATTTTGGTATCAATTCTTGGGACACTTGTTCTTTATAGTTCATCTCTTGAAGGAAATATTGCACCCTTACCATTTGATAATGGAGATCCGAGCTTTCAAATGGTAGGTGTATTACGATTTACACAAACTGCGTTGAATTTGTTTATGAGTGGATTACTTGTTTATTATTGTTTCAAACTCTATATCGTTGCACCGTTGTATTTAAAATCAATAACATTAATAAATCTGATTGGAGGTTTTATTTTGGGAGTAATTACAACAATATTGATACTTACAGGCATCACTTTGGTGGTGCCAGGAATTTATATGTTACCATTCGGTATTGGAGTATTAATTATGACAATAGCAATGATAAAAGAGCCAAAATTAGCCTTTATATTACCTTTTAAAGTGTATCAACTGAATGTAATTAAAGAAAAGAATGGAATACCTATTTTCTCATATAATTGGGAAAGTAAAAATAAATTCGAATCAATTTCAGAACAAACAATAAAAACTCCAAAAACAATGAATGAAGCAGATCAACAAACCTTACTTAGTAGTTTAATTATTGGAATTGATCAAGTCTTTCAATCTATTCTTCTAACGGGAGAAATATCAGAAATCCACTTAGCAGATCGAGTTATTCTTCTATATCGGGATCATAAACATCCGCTAGTATTTATGTTAGAAGCGACTCAAGCCTCAAAATCTTTGAAAAATGCCTTAATTCAATTTACTAAGGATTTTCATAGCAAATTTTCGGAATTCTATGAAGAAATGGAACATATATCAATGTTTGAACCCGCATCCCAATATGTACAAAAGAATTTTTCATTTATACCATAATAAGCGATTTTATTTGGTTTTTATCATTTTTAAAGTATTAACAAAAATTTTTTTTTAGTATATTATAAAGTTATTATTCGAGATGCTCTGTTATTTTGCTTCTTAAGATTGAATTTATCCCATTTTAATTATTAAGTACAAAAAAAAAGAATTTTCTTCAATTATTATCAATAAATTTTAGTGGTTAAAGATTTAGAGTCATTGTACGCAATAAAAAAACTATACATGTTTAGACATGGGAGGAACTTTAGAACATAGATACACACATATTCTGGTATAATATGGGAAGGATTCTTGATGCCACATCTTATTATCTTGAATTGGTGGATACAGTGAATTTTAAACAATTAATAAGTGTGGCTTTATTAACCTTTGATTTACTAGAAAAAATCACATCTTAATCGATTAAAACTTTTTTTTTAGGTTATTCACATTAATGTGAGATAGTTACCATAGACTAATAAGTTCATACTACAAAATTAACTAGTGCAACATTCAATTGATAATGAAAAATTTAGTTTCAAACAAAAAGAAGTGAGTTATACCCTATTAATTGCGTTTCTATGTTTTTTGATTGATGCTGGAATTGGAGGGACCATATTATTAAATCTCGCATTTATTAGTTTTAATGTTGATGAAAGGACAATATTCTTTCAAAATTTCTTTATTATAATGCTCTTTTCGGCAATATTGTTTTGTATCATCTGGATTTTCTTGTTTTTTAAAAATTTTAATCTGAAATCAAATAATAAAAAAATTATTCTCTTTTTTTTTTCAGTAACAATTTTAATTTTATCAATATCATATTTATTGACTCACGTTTCACCGAATTTGAGTAAAATTATTTGGTTTTTCATCTATCTCCCCATTTTTAGCTTTTTGAGCTATGGATCATACGCTTATCTAACATTATTGATAAGTCGCTCACTATTTCCAGAAGATCGTGGGAAAACCATTGGATTGAGCATTGGCTTAGCGTTATTTTTTACATCGATAATTACTATGATAAATTATAGCTTCAACCTTAAACCTGAGATAAATCTTAACATTTTAATCTTAGTTTGGATAGGAATAGCAATATTTGGTATGGTAATTCTCTGGCGTTTTTTTAGATGGAAGGAGCCAAAATCAATCCATAATTTAAGTCCCAAAATCCGAGAAAAAATAATTCCCATATTTGATAAAAATGTGATCTTTACAATTTCTGCAGTCTCTATCTTCTTTATAGGAAATGGAATTGCCCATTCGTTAATCTTGGCCCATCTTCGTATTGATTCAACTTGTTCATTGCGAGCTCTTAGTTTTATAATTTCAGGTTCCTGTGCTTTTATATTTGGATGGCTCTCTGATAAAGGGGGAAGATATTTAATATTCTTAATGGCGATCATATCTACTTTAATCTCAATGTTTATTGGAATTTATTTACCGTTCTCAGTAATAAGTCTTCTTTTTGAGGTAACTGGTTATTACTTGATCTTAGAATTTGGAGTTCTAAAAATAGCTGATATTACCCCTCCCAGACTGCGATTTCTTTATTCTGGATTAACTTTTGGGATAAGTTTTATATTTGATTTCATAGGATCATTAATTGGTGGATTTTTTGATCAAAGATTTGAAATATACATTTCAATCTGGATTTCTATCAGTATTTTAATAATATCTTTTCTGCTCATTCTAATAGTACCTCATACTTTGCTTAAAATGGGGAAAGCTAATGCGATTTTTATCGTTTCACCTTCAGGTATAATGCTTTACTCAAAAGGAAAGTTTGATATACAACATGGATCACCAAAAGAATTAGTTGGTGCATTAATTCATGCAATTAACTCCTTAGCTGAAACAATTTTTATAAAAGGTTCATTAAAATCTATAGAATTTGAAGGGATTTCGTTGGTGGTGTTATCAAGTGAGGACAAATTTCTTTTTAGTATTTTGGTAGCAACTCATAATCGAAATTTACGGAATCGATTGATTTTGTTAAGGAAATTTATTTTAGATGATGAATGCTTGTCATATATAAGAAATGTCAACTTAACTGCTGAACCTGATAAACTGGAAATTCTTCGCGAAAAATTTCGGATTGGAATCCACAAATTCTTTCCTGAGATAGAAAATGATGAAGAAATAAATTCGATATGAAGTATGTAGATAATACCAGAATGTATTTTTTGGTAAAAAAAGAAAGTTGAATATAAAGATGAATGAATTAATCTTTCTTTTTTTCTGTACACAATGGTCACAAGCATTTTCTCTTAGAAAATAACTAATTTATAATATAAATAATAAATTCAATATAGAAATCAGTTTTATATTTATTGCAATTTTAAGAAAATATGAGAATTCATGACGAAAACTCTCTTAGAAAATGGATAGGACTTCGTTATGTGAATTATAATCGTATTTAAGTGAGCGATCATATGAAAAAAGTAAAGATTTATAGAGAATTAGTTAAATTGAAGGATATTGATTTGTTTTATTTTGATACAAAATCAGAAAAACCTGTGATTGTGTGTCTTCATGGTAGATGGGGTCGAGCAGAAGTTTGGGCCGATTTTATCCAAAAATATGGAAATAAATATCGAATTATTGCACCAGATCAAAGAGGGCATGGACTTAGCAGTAAACCCATTTCAAAGTATACAGCAGAAGAAATGGCTGAAGATCTTTACAAATTGCTGAATTACTTAGAAATAAAGTCAATTATATTAGTGGGTCATTCAATGGGGGGGCGTATTGCAAGTTATTTTACTGATCTCTACCCAAATTACGTCAAAGCACTTGGTTTACTTGATAAATCCCCTGCTGGACCTCTTAAACAGAATAGAACACCTCTTGAACAAATCAATCTAAAAGACCCAGTTACAAATAATTGGCCCTTGCCATTTCCTACATTAAATGAAGCGATGGAATTAATCAAAAAGGAAACTGATTCAGACCTGGGTTATCAATATTTCATGAATAGCTTAGTGGAGACAATAGAGGGATATCAAATGATGTTCAGTACTCAAGCGATGACAGCAAATATTGCATATGAACAGAATTGGTACCATATATTACCAAAAATTAAGTGTCCAGTCATCATTATAAGATCTAGTAGTCATGAGGCGGTGCCTGATGAAGATTATCAAAAAATGCAATCTTTACTTTCAAATTGTGTTGCTTATGAAATGTCACTTCCCGACCACAATGTGCATTTAGGGAATAAAGAAGAATTCTATGAATACTTTGATAAGTTTCTTAATAAATTATAAATTTTTTTCTATAAATCATATTTGCGGTTCAATAAACGGTAAACCATTAACCATCTACAACCAAGAAACTAGATACTCCAAAAGAAATAAGGATGAACATTTTCTGATACAAATAAAATCTTGATATCTAATTAAGCTTATTTAGATTAAAATTTTATTAAAAGTATGTATTCCATTTTCCACGATCATTCTTCAGATAAAGAAATTGAGAACGCAATTAACTTTCTAGTCAAGAATATTCTTTCTTCTGGAAACAATCCTAAGCCAGTAATTTTGCATAGTATACGTGTAGGAATGACAATATTGAGATTCAATTATCCGAAATTTGTAATAATTGCAGGTATATTGCATGATTTAATTGAGGATTCATCAATTACTAAAAGCGATATTGCTGAGAAATTTGGTAATGAAATTGCAGAACTTGTTGCAATCAATTCTTTTAATGTCGAAATTGCAAATTTAGAAGAGAGATATCAAGATATGTTTAAACGTTGTCTAAATCACGGGAAAAGCGCATTAATAGTCAAAGCTGCAGATATCTACGATAATTTAAGTTATTTTATTTATTCCGCTAAAAATTATGTAGATGGAATGGATAACTATAATTATCTTCTTAAAAAAAGTAAGTTTTTTGCAAATTTGGCAACGAATGCATTATCTGATGATCCAATTTATAATTTAATGTTAAATAGATTAAAATATTACGAACAAATTAAATAACGCCAAGTATTTTCTTCTATTGGTTTTCTTCGTAAGTTCTGATATGAATAAATTATCAAAGAATTAGAAAAAAAATGTATTCATGTTGTTTATTAGCAAGTTGTTATTCATTTTTGAAGCAGATAAGATTTAATTTGATATGGACTTGAAATGTTGGAAAGGTGCCAAATTTAATAATGGACAAAATTATTGGGATATATTTCGATTTCTTTGGAACACTAATCGATTCAGTTCGTGCTTATTATAAGGTATGGTCCAGAATATTAAATCGTTTAGGTTCTGACGTGGTTCTTAGCAATACTCTAATAAATAAGGGTTTACAAAAACAAATGGAAGAAATAAATCGACTTCAATATGCTTATGGGAGAAGTTATATGAATTTAACAAATGATGAAAGAAATAACCTTAATGGAATTATGCTTGATACTATAGGACTGAAACGAGAAGGATCAAGCAAAATCATTAGTGAAGAATTCCAAGAGAACTTCTTTAATTATTTTAGTTTGAATTCTGGCTGTAAAGAAACTCTTGAACAAATTAAGAGAAAAAATTTGAAGATTGGTTTATTAACTAATGGAGATCGTATGAAAGTTCATTCCAAACTAAAAGAACTCGGGATTTTTGACTTTTTTGATATTTTTATTCACTCTCAAGATTATGGGTACAATAAAGATGATATAGAGGTTTATCAAACTGCAGTGGAATTAATGCAAACAACGAATCCAAAAAAGATTATTCATGTAGGTGATGATTTGAAAATGGACATTGAAATGGCTAAGAGAATTGGGATGATTCCTGTTTTGTTGGATCAAAACCATAAATATTCTTTTGACAATATTATGGTTATCCACGAACTTCCTGAAATATTAGAATTTCTCGCTAAGTATTAAGATTTTAATGAAAGGTCAATTTTAACTGAGTACTTGTAAAATTCATCTACTTTTAATCAAATTTTATTAAACCCTAATCATTTGCTAAATTTATTTTAAAATAAAATTTTTAGTATAGAATTTTTTCCATCGATTGGTTCTATTCGATTAAAGTGCTTCTATTGGGAATCTGAAATTTCCGATTTATTACTCAATGAAAATCGGTTGAGATATTTTTAATTAAACAAATATTTCTCATTATTTAATTTTTAAAACTGTTATCCGGGATTTTAGTAATTTAATTAACATTTAGTTGTCTTATGATCAAAACCTTTAAATACTCAGATTAATATTTAGATATTGTATTCTTGCCAACATAGAGTTGTCAAGTTCAGGAGACTAAAAAATGTCAATTATAAAATCTGAAAAAAACCAGACGGAAAAAAGTAGTGATGATCCACGCTACAAAGTGACTCCTCGCTATGGTGTATGGAGTAAAGATGAAATTGTCACCATTCAAATCGCAATTCCGGGAGTAAAAAAGGAGGACATTGATATGCGAGTTCTCCCCAATTATTTCACATTACGAGCTCCCCGTGGTGAGGTAATGTATGCACTGGATCTCGAACTTACTAAAGTTGAACCCGATGTAAGCAAAGCAAAATATGAGGAAGGCTTATTGAAGGTGGAATTAAAACGTTATAATCCTCTCGAACATGCTTTTGATGTTAAAATTGAATAATCTTTTTTGCAAATGGAGATGATGAACATGGCAATGATAGAAAGAGAAAAAGAAGAAATGACAGAAGCTCAAAAACAAGAAGAAGAAAAAAAAGAATCTATATATAATGTTTTTCCTGATATGACTCGAAACATAGACTATGATAAAAGAATAATTACCTTTGAAATCGCTTTACCAGGAGTAAAAAAGGAAAATATTAAACTGAAAGCGCTTCCCAAATGGTTCTACTTGGAAGCAAAACGTGGTCAATTAATGTATAATGCAAATCAAAACTTTGGAAAAACCATCATTCCTGAGAGAACGACTGCCAAATATGATTGTGGTTTATTAACCATAACAGCCCATATTCCGGATCCCTTCGATGGAGCGAAAGAAATAAAATTTTAGGAGGAATAAAGAATGACTCAAGAAGAAGCACAAGAAACAGAAATAAAATATAAAATAACGCCCACCAGTCATTTCAATGTAGAATCTACCAAAAAAGAATGGAATTTGGAGATTCATTTACCTGGTGTTGATAAATCCAAGATCAAATTTCGAGTTTTACCAAAATATTTTGATCTATCGGCAACAAGAGATAATGCCCATTATTCGTTGTCAGGACATTTTCCTTGGGAGGTTGATATAGATACAGTAAAAGGAGATTATGAAGAAGGCTTACTATATATCACAGGTAAAATTAAGAATCCCATGGATGATGCTTATAGAATTAAGTTAGAGTAAGTCGTTGTTTTTTTTTAAATCAAATAAAGAGGAGGTAAAATAATGAAAGTATTTCGCATATTTGACGATATTGATAAAGAATTTGAGAGAATCCATGATGAATGGAACGATATAGAAAAAAAATTTCAAAAAATGAAGCAAGATTCTTCTTTGAAAGATAACTACCATTTTTCTTCCCATTATGAAAATTTTTATGATTCAAATCAAAAAGATAAAAGTTATTCTTTATCTTACAAATATGAAACTGGGATGGATGAACCAGAAATAATGATAGAAGGTGATGTAGACAAGGATACTATCAACAGATTTGTATCAGGTATAAACTCTAAATATGGAGTAGAATTGGAAGGTTCATCTATAAAAAATCCAAAATTATTGTTGTCAAAGAAGAAAAAAAAGAACGAAAAAAAAGGAGAACCAAAAGATGATACGCACATTTATCGGTTCGAAATGCCTGGAATCGGTTTGAAGGATATTGAGACAAAAATCGAAGGAGATTTATTGAAAATCATTGGGAAAAATGACAAGGTAGAATATAAAAAACAAATTCGACTTCCGTTTAAACCCAAAAACAAACCGACCATTGATGCTGACAATGGACTGATTACTTTAAAGGTAAATAAATAATTTTTTTTTTTTAACACAGCATATTTACCTAATTATCACAATTCGAATGATAGGAACTTTACAATTACTTCAATTTGTCAGTCATGTATAATGATTATGATGTAAAACGAATTCCATGACAGATTTTTTTGTGATTATGTTATCATCCATTCTGCCAGTTCCATCATCATCTAAGATATTTTGAATTTTGATAATGTCTTTTTTTTCTTAGGTATAAACAAGTATAGAATAAGTATAAACGCATGAATGATTAAATTTTTAGAAAAATCTCTAATGGAAAATTTTTTTCTGCTTGGCGCTCTAGTTAGCCAAAATAACCTAAAATTAAATAAAGTAGAAAAAAATCTCTTTTCATCCTAAAGATTAAGATAGATCAATAAAACAGTCGAGAATATGTATTTTAATCTGAGTTAACAATATCTTAAATAAATGAAGAGTTATTGGTTTAATAGTCTCAAATTCAACAGTTAAATTTTTATATATGAAGATCTAAAAGTAATATGGTACTAGGCAATTATTCAAAGTCTTATTGAATCGAGTAGATTCCGATTATTCACAACATAGAAAAAATCTAAGGATTTTGTTGTTGATTTATTCATCATTCAGATTTTGTAGAATAATTCCCATATCTCATACTAAATTTAATACATTTGTTTGAAAAGATTTTACCAGATAAATTTATTAGATTACACCGTTATAAAGTGAAAAAAATGATGCAGAGTACAAAAAATAAACACATTTTGGGAGCATGTCTTGACAGTTGTGTTCATGTTGCAGGAATAACCAATTTTTTTAAGATTGCACAAGAAAATGGTTATCAAACATCATTTTTGGGGCCTGCATGTTCAATTGATAAAATAATTTATGAAATCCAACATTTAAACCCATATGTTGTTGCTTTATCTTTTAGATTGACTCCGGATGTTGGATTTGAAATCATTAAAAACTTTATTTCTGAGATTCATGAAAAAAACCTTTCAAAGCGTATTTTTTTACTAGGATGTTTACCAGCATTGAAAGAAAAAATCATTCCATTAAATTTCTTTAAACATATTTTCATCGGGGGAGAATCACCTTCATATTGTGTTGCAATATTGGAAGATAAAGATCCAGCAGCTCAAAAAAAAAATATTGAAGCATCTAATTTACTTTCACGACTGAAATTGAAATCCCCAAATCCGATATATCGAACTCATTTTGGATTGAATTCATTAGAACAATCTTTAGAAGAAATTAAAAAAATTGCTAAATCAAAATTAGTAGATGTAATATCAATAGCTCCAGATCAACCTGCTCAAGAATATTTTCATCGAAAAGATGTACTTGAAAAATGTGATAAAGGTGCTGGAGGTATTCCCATTAGAACTACAGAAGATTTGCAAAGAATTTACGCTTCCGCTCAAGTTGGGAATTACCCATTACTTAGAATATATGCTGGAACCCAAGATTTAATATTAAATAGTAAAGTTCAATTAAAATATTTAAAAAATGCATGGACTGCAACACCGATATTTTGGTATTCTGATCTAGATGGTAGATCCAAGCGTCCGTTAAAATTAGCGATTCAAGAAAACTTAGAAAATATAATGTGGCACGCTCATCGAAATTTACCCGTTGAAATTAATGATCCTCATCAATGGGGACTTCGAGCAGCTCCAGACCATATAGTTGTTGCCGATGCCTTTCTATGTGCAAAAATTGCCAAAGAACTGGGAGTCAAAACGTATATTCAACAATTGATGTTTAATACTCCTGTAGGTAACAGTCTCAATATGGATTTAGGTCGAGTATTGGCGATGATTGAGGTTGTAGAACCCTTGAAATCTCCTTCATTCGATATATTAAAAGAAACTCGAGCAGGATTATCATATTTTTCAAACAATCCAGATGAAGCAAAAGCCCAATTAGCTTTATCAACGTTATTCCAAATGGCAGTAAAACCCTCAATCATACATATTGTAAATTATTGTGAAGCGAATCATGCAGCCAAAGCTCAAGATATAATTGTTAGCGCACAAATTGCGAAGAAAGTAGTTGAGGAAGTAAGTTATGATCCAATTAACTTAACTAATGATCCCGAGATTCAAAGATATAAAAATGAATTGATAAAGGAAGCTCGGATAACTTTATCCGCGATTGAAGACTTTGGAGAATCTCATTATGGTGAGAATTATTTGTTGACTCCAGAATTTTTAACTTCAATTGTCGAAAATGGATTTTTTGATGCACCACATCTAAAAAATGATTCATCAAACTTTGGAAATATTAATTCTAAAATTATAGACGGTAAATGTATTTGTGTAACTGAAGATGGCCATCGTTTGCTTGAAAAGGATCGAATAAGAAGATTATTTTCTAAATTTGAACAATTAGATGTAAAATCTTTTTTATCAAATTCACCAACTTGTTAGAAATAAGTGATACTTATAAAAATTAAAAAAAGGGAGAAGAATGAAATCAAATGAAATTACGATTATTGGGGCCGGTAATGGAGGTCGTGCTTTTGCTGTATATTTATCGGATTTAGGATTTAAAGTAAAACTTGGGTTTCGCACTTATGAAAACATCAGCACTATTTTAAGAACAGGAAAAATCGTATCTAAAGGGTTGATGAAGGGAATTTACCCTATTGGGCGAATATCGCCTAATTATGTTAATTTAATCCACAATTCCAAGTACATTTTCATAGTGGTCCCAGCTCATGTTCATATTGAAATTATAGAAAGAATATTACCTTCTTTATCAGATGGACAAATTCTTATTTTAAATCCAGGACGGACATTTGGAGCGGTTGAAGTTTATAATTTTATTAAACGGAAACGACCGAATTTACGAATTAAGGTTGCAGAAACCCAATCTCTTTTATTTACATGCCGTAAAATCTCAGATTCGGGAGTAGATATTATCAAAATTAAAAATTCTCTGGACATCTGTTTTTACCCAGAAAGAGAGGACATTAAAATTCAAAAAGAATTAAAAACTATTTTTCCACAACTAAATTTTGTATCAAACATTCTAGAAACAAGTTTGAATAATATTGGGGCACTTTTGCATCCAACTATTTCAATTTTGAATGCAGGGGCAATTCTCAGGAAAAATGATTTTTTTTTCTATAGAGATGTTTCTTTGCAAATTGCTAATGTTATTAAAGAGATGGATAAGGAAAGATGTCTAATTTTAAACAAATTAGGAATTCGCCCAAAAACATTTTTACAATGGGTAAGAGATTCATATAATGTGAATGCCTCTAATTATTTTGAAGCTTTCAGAATTATTGAACCCTATAAAAAGATTAAAGCCCCAAAGGATCTAAATAACAGATACTTGATGGAAGAAGTACCAACAGGTCTTATACCTCTTTCTTCTCTTGGTAAATACCTGAACATTCCAACCCCAATAATTGATTCTTTCATAACTCTCGCAGGAAGTTTACTTGGAGTTAATTTTTATAAAAATGGAAGAACTCTATCTCGAATCCGCTTTCCGATAAATAACTATTTGCAAACTTTTCCTCAAAAGAAGGTTAAAGGAGGTTTTTCGAGATTATTAACTAGAAATAAAATTTCAGCAAGTAGAATCCATCAAAAATCGCTCCCTTCAAAATTGAAGGGTGAATATCTAACAATTAATAAGTAAAAAAGTGCAAAAAATGACAGGAATTGTGTATTACCATAAAAAGAATAAAAAAAAGCCGATCAATATAGAACATATTCATGAAATCGCTGAAAAAATTGCCCATCGTGGCAATTTCAAAAAACTATCGTACCACGATCCAAATTCTGTGGGGATTTTTTTCTTAAACAAAGGTCAAATGAATACGGAAGTAAGTATAAATAATAAAGGATTTTCAATTATAGATGGTTACTTATCAAATGAACGAATCAAGGAATTAAATTCATCTATTACTAATATTGATTTGAAATATCTTGAAAGTGGTTATAAAAAACATGGGATTGCATTTTTTAAACAATTGATAGGAGAATTCTCGATTTTAATAAAAAATTCTAAAGAAATTGTAGCGGTTAGAGATCAGATGGGTTTTAATCCTCTTTATTATATGAATCAACCAGAATTTCTTTTGATTTCTTCCGAATTGAAAATTTTCAGCCATTTTTCAGGCATACCACGCACCATTGAACCGGGACAAGCAATGATTTTTTCGGAAACAGGACTTGAATTAAAAAAATATTATAATTTTAATGAAAATACCACTTCTATCAATGATTTAGATATTATGAAACAGAAACTGTCCACAACCTTAGATAGAGCAGTTCAAAATTCAATTGGGACGAATGGTAAAGTTGCTGCACTATTAAGTGGAGGTATTGATTCCGTCGTTATATGTGCATTAGCACAGAAATATATACCCAATCTCGATGTTTATACTGTAGTAGCCGAAAATTCTCCAGATCTTGAACATGCAAAGAATTTTACTAAGATGTATCCAGAAGTAAATCATCATATTTTCAAAATCACGATAGAAGAAATGCTTCCAATTATCGATGATGTAATTTACCATCTAGAAACTTTTGATGCTGCACTAATAAGGAGCGCTATCCCGATGTACTATATTTGCTCAAAGATCGGTAAAAAAGCGGATGTATTGTTGACAGGAGAGGGTGGAGATGAATTATTTGGAGGTTATGATTATTTGAAAGAACTTACTTCTGAACAATTTGACAAAGAAATTGAAGAAATGTTAAAAATAGAACATTCTACAGGTTTACAAAGGGTTGACAGAATACCTTATGCATTTGGAATAGAAGCACGAGCACCTTGGTTCAATAAGGAAATTGTTGATTTGTCCTTTACTTTTCCTTCAGAAGTAAAACTTTACAAAACAGCAGAAGGGGAACTATTAGAAAAATGGATTATTCGAGAAAGCTTTAAGAAAATAATCCCATTGAGTGTATATAAGCGTCATAAAGCCAAATTTTCAAAAGGTGTTGGTTCTCAATTTATTTTACGCGATTACTTTGACAAAAAATTTACCGATGATGCTTTTAATAACCAAAAAGAGATTTTTCCAGGAGTTATCCTGAAAAATAAGGAAGAATTACATTATTGGCAAGTATTTAATCAGAAATTTGGTTTTACCGAAGAATTCATCCAAAATATGCCTCGAACCTCTGTATTTATTGTGTAACTCTTCTTTTTTACTCTATTTTTCGCCATTGAATATTTTTTATTATAGGTTAGATAATCTATAAATCCCAAAGTTTACTACAACAAATCTTAGCTCTAAAATTAGCCATATATTATGTTTTAGATCATAATCTAAAGAAATTATTGTAAATTGTGGTTAAAATTGAAAATTGATTGTATTGTAATGGAATTAAATCGCTTCCGTTTCCTACCCAAAAATACTAAAATTTTTTCCAATTTAATCGACCAAATGTTTTTTCTCATCTAATTGTAACAAATGTCGTTTTGCAACTCATTAAACTTGAATTTTTTCCATATTTTAAACAACGAATAAATCCTTAATTTCAGCATAAATGAGTAAAAATATACAAAAAACATTCTGGGATCAAAATTGCAATCTAGGAGACCAAATTCATTAAAA
The DNA here is from genome assembly GCA_025839675.1 of Candidatus Lokiarchaeum ossiferum. Lineage (GTDB taxonomy): Archaea > Asgardarchaeota > Lokiarchaeia > Sigyniarchaeales > Promethearchaeaceae > Lokiarchaeum > Lokiarchaeum ossiferum. The sequence continues at coordinate 292,719 of CP104013.1, read as the reverse complement.
TAACGCATAAAAGTAAACACCAAAGTTTCGCCTATTTTCATCCTAACTATTAAAAGAGATCGGAATAACTGTTAATAATCTGGATCTTCAGCAGATTTCTAAATGTCCCATTGTATTAGAAAGATATTAATTAAATATCTTCAAAATCGATAGAAAAATTTTTATATGAGAAATTCTTAATTAATATAGTACTTGGCAGTTATTCATAATCGAATTGAAACAATTACGTTCCAATTATTCACAACAAAAGGATAAGGTTTGAATTTGTTGTTGATACACCTATCGTTCAGATTTTATAGAATAATTTCCACATTTCCATCTAAATTCATCTGCAAAGGACTAAAATGCAAGATTTTCAAGTCAAATGGGTAAGTCCTACGAATTATACGTGCAGAAGGATTTTTAATAAGGAATTAGGTGATGATTTTCTTGATTATTCAATGAAAAAGGATTTTATTTTACCGAATCGGCCAAAAGTCTCTCCCTTCTCAAAAAAGAGGGAGAATTTAGAATATAATATTATGAAATAATTAATAGACATGAAGTGAAATACAAATTGATATCAAAGAATCGAAAAAAATGCCCCATAGTTAACCAAATTAATATCTTTTTTAATAATCTACAAATTAAGAAAACAGATTATCATGATTTTCAAAAAATTAAACAATTTTTTGAATCATTTGATAATATTGATCTAAAACCTATCCATTACAAAATTATTCAACAATTCTACGGAAAGGGGTGTTTTCTCCTGTTAGATGGGAATCAAGATTCATTTAAGGAATTTGATTTCTTGCAACTAAATCGAGATAAAGCACTCCAACAGACATCTGTCCCTCTATTTCAAATAGGGAATAAAAACTTAATTGGGGGAGTAATCGGAATTATATCACCCTATAAACCACGTGTATATCAAATTTTGTATATGAAAATTCATCCCTATTATGCAGATCTCAGATTGAATGAATATTTTCATATGTATATCGAATATAATTTGAAAAAACTTCATTGTAAGTTCATACAAATTGCAATTCAAAAAGATAGAAAAGCCTATATACAAAAATGGATAGATTTGGGCTATGATTATGAGGAAGAAGAAATAAATGGGACTGAAATTCAGTCTCCAAATTACATTTTATTAAAAAAAAAAATATAACTAATTAAATAAAAGGAAATGACAATGTCAGCGAAAATATTTTACAACTTAAAAAAGAAAATCTATGTAAAAGCAGAGGAATTTCCAGGTGATGGCTTCATTAAACCCATCTTATTTGAAAAAAATGGAGAGTTCTTCCGGAAATATAAAAACAAACGAGGCAAAACTAAAGTAACAAAAATCAAAGTCAGAAATCAAAATCTTGTAGACATCCAGAATTAACCCTTCCTCTATTTTTTAAAATGAATTAAAAGAAAGAGTGCAAATAAAACATGAAAAACAAATATATCAAGAATGAATATGGAAAAATTGTTAAAGTTGAAGATCATGGCCCTAAAGTGGATCATGATAAATCCCAAGATGATTACCATCAACTCAAGCAAGAACAAAGTAATATAATGGTTGAAATTAAAAAAATGCTGCATAACCATCTTGGCCAATTGCAAAGGCGAATATTAAAAACCAATGTTCTAAATATTCAGAAAGTATTTGAATATTATTTCAATCAAGATACCTATCGAATCAATGCACACCTTGATACCTTGTTTATTCAAAGTTTTAAACAAATTAAAGATATGATTAGAAATTCTCGGTCGATATCCGATGAGATGAATAAAAAAACAAAGATCAAAAGTCAATTATCAAGAATAAAAACATCGTTTCTTACCCAGAGAAAATATATCAAAAAGATTTATAAACAAACTGCTGAGTTGAAACAAAATAATCATAGTTTTTTATCAGGTTATTAAAATTAACAAATTAATTATCAATATAAGCAATTTTGGAGGTGAAAATGATTAAAAAGAAAGGAAAAATAAAATGGTATGATTCTATCAAAGGATATGGCTTTATTTCAGTAAATCAAGATAAAAAGGATGTTTTTTTTCATTTTGAAGAAATAAATCAATATAATTTTGGAGTAATATCACCCAGAAAGGGAGATAAAGTTGAATTTGAAATACTAAAGAATCGAAAAGGTCCATACGCAAGTGACATCGAATTAACTAAAAATTTGTTAAAAAATTAGTAATAGAGAAAATGGAAAGACATGTGGATAAATCCTCTATTAAAAATTGTTTTAAACAGAAAACTTATGCATATGATTTAATTATGCAATGTTTTTTTTTAAATAAAGAACATATTGGCACCGAAGTTATAGTAAATCGCACCAGCATTTCCAATATTGATGGTTAATATTAAAAAAAAGGCTAAGTTCTTTTGTTTACGGTTTCATTTACTTCCTGTTCTTTTATGATTATATTTTCATGGGAAACAACATATTTTGATCCAATTTGTTCAATTATAACGGAGTCTCCACTAAAATCCATACCAATATAGATATTTCGATAATCAAATCCGACATTTCCATCTTTTGTGACTATTCGAAACCACTTATTATGTAATTTCAAGTCTTTAGATTGTTGTAGAATTTTCTTTTTCTTGGTTTGAGAATTAAATTCCCACACATCGCCTTTATTGTTTGAAATGACAAAATTTTCATTTTTTTTTTGAATATTGAAAATTTTATCGCCCCATCGAGCATGATCATGTGTTTCATACAACGATTCCAATTGTAAAGTTAAACTTGCATTGTTTTTTTGAACTAACTTGTCTGTTTCAGGTACTTTTGCTTCAATTACTGTTGAAAACGTGTCAAAAATAGATTTGAGTATAATAATATTCTCTTTTTCCTTTTTCACTTCCCCTTTTAACTCATTTTCAATAATAATTTTTTCAATTAAATCATCCGAAAGTGTAATAGAATCTCCAAATTCAAATCCTCGAATTGAATCATTTTTATCAATATACATGGAAATGGAGTGTGGAGGTTCCCCATGTACAAACCTAAAAACATAAGGATATTTGATATTTTCTTTTTGAAAAAGATTTTCTGGAATTGCAAACGAAATATCTTCTTTACAACCTTTACAAAAAATTTTGACTTGATGATTCTTCTTTGAGTATTGAAACATTTTTAATCTTCATAAGTTAGTTCAAAGATATAAACTAACTGAATTTCCCAGTTTTCTAAAAATTTTAATTTCAGAATAAAAGTTGGGACAAATCCTTGGATCTTTGTGATTTATTTATAGTAAAAAATCCTTTTTTCTAAAGAAGAATTAATAGATTGAGTTAGCTCCAAAAAATACTATTAAAAGTAATTTCTTTTTTGCTGAATTTTTGAAAGATTACTGAATGATTCTGGATATTGAAAATCTCAAGCGCAGTCCTAAATAACCAAGTAAATTCAAGAGATTGTTTGGCGAGAGTTTCTATTTTTATAGAAAATTTTTTAAAGAAGTGTACCTATTATATAGGTATACGTTGCAATTATTTTGAATCCCATTGAACAATTTTAATATCCCTCACTCGCAACAACAAAAATAATGATCCATTTTTTTATTGAATCAGCCATTCTTTAGACTTTCCAGGTTAAGTGCAGAAAAATCACCTACTAAATTCAATATAATTGTTTATGGAGCACTTAAGGGGAAAAATATACTTACCCAAAATCTGAATCCAAACTTGGAAATGCCAAAGCAATAAAAAAAAAAATGATGATGAAAAATTCAAGGGACTAAAACACGCTCTTTTTTTAATTCAATCCAAATAATGAAGTGAAATCTAAGTATGAGAAACAAATACATCAGAAATGAACAAGGACAGCTTGTTAAAGTAGAAAAAAGCGGTCCGAAAGTTGAACATGATAAATCTAAGGAAGATTATGATCAACTTATACAAACTGAAAGGAATATTATGACAGGAGTAAATTCGATTTTAATTAAACACCTTGGACAACTGCAAAGCCGTATATTAAATATTAACATCCTCAATATCCATAAAGTATTTGACTACTATTTTGACCAAAATACGCATCGAATCGATGCACATTTAGATCGCTTGTTTATCCAAAGTTTTAAACAAATTAAAGATAAAGTAAGAAATTGTCGGTCGATATCCGATGATATTGGTGATGGAAATGACATTAAAAATTCATTAGTTAAAATAAAGAATTCTTTCTTCACTCAGAGAACTTATATTCAAAAAATCTATGAAGAAACATCGGAATTAAAGCGAAAAGATCAGAAATTCTTAACGAATTTTTAAATACTTGTCAAACTTTCACGAAAATCAAAATAGAATGTACTTTTTTAATCGTCGTTAAATTAGAATTTTTTATCTACTTATGATATAAAAATAAGATTAAATTCACCATATTTAATAGCATTCTGAATATAATATCATATTCATAGTTATAGAAGTGAGATTTTATTCCAAGTAAAAATAAATATTGAATCATTATTTTGAATATGATCAATGAAATAATGTTTTGGAGCATTATGATCACATATCTTTGTAACAAGGCCATCCTAGCAATTTACACCACTAAAAACTTTATATAGATCTTTGATAAATTAGATAATTGCCAATTCGTTTGACTTACGACGAATTTGTAGGTTGTTTTGAATGATGAAAAATCAAAGAAAAAAAGTATTGTCACTTAGTCTTATTGGACTTTTGATGGTGACTTCCCTAGCAAATTTTGTTCAATCAGCGAGTGCAACAAGTATTATTTCTTATTCGCCAGATGGAAAAGGATATTTGGAAGAATTGATTTCTGGTAAATATCTAATGCACTTAGAAGGTTCTCCTTATGAGATGGGATTCCAGCAAGGGTATCTTGATCCGATCAGTGTTTCGCGTTTAGCTTCGGACGATTGGATGCGGGAAGTCGTTCTCAATATGTTAGAAGCCGATGATTGGATTTTGAATTTAGTATTCAATGAAGTGCTCAGCCGAAGTCGCTTAGAGAACGTTGTCGGAAATGTGGTTTCCGATGAAATTCTTGATCAAGTCGCAGCTGCAAGCGGAGATAGTATTGATGACAAATTGTATAAATTGTTAGATCTCTGCCATGTGTTAGTTGAATATAATACGCGTTATGTCCCCCAAGCATTTTTAGATGAGATACAAGGAGTTGCTGATGGAGCAACAGCAGCGGGAGTTCCAGTTACTTACGAACAAGTATTATTATTAAACATGGGGATGGATGCCCTTCTTGCACTAGCGTATCCTGTTGTGGAACCTTTATTGTGGTTAATTGATTTGTTCGCTTTTCTTTCTTGTAGCGGATTTGTTGCTCAAGAAGATGCTACCACCGATGGTCATACCATCATGGGTCGTCATTGGCAATTTACCAGCTATGTTACTCATGAGGAAATGATTATGATGGAGTTCTACCCTGACAATGGAAATGCTTTCCTAAGCACTTCCTGTGCTGGATTTGTCGGAGTCACTTCAGCCATGAATGATCAAGGTTTGGGTATTGGAAATGATATGGTTCCAGCTCAAGATTGTGATCCTGCAAATTTCGGGATGGGTACTTTGCTCACCGCCAGATATGTAATGCAATATACCAACCAACTAAGTGAAGCAACTAATTTCATTATTAATAATGTACGCGGTTGCTCTTGGATTTATGGCATAGGGGATGGACGTAATGGAGAAACGGGAGGGGTTGCCTTAGAAACATCTGCTCATAATTATAGGGTAAGGAATATGGGTTACACACGACCATGGTGGGCAATTTTCTCTCCAAATCCTATTGAGAAGAAAGATGATTTGGTAACCTACACAAATCACTATATTTATTATGGAATGGCCAATGATGCCGATTCCACGGCAATTAAGGATTCGAAGAGCAGGTATGAATGGCTTACCAATGAAGCTCTCACAATGTATGGAAACATTGATTTAGAGCAGGGATTTGAATTGATTGATTATCTGCATCCCCCAAGCTATGATTATTATGGGGATGACTTGACTCAACCCGTAGGAGCCGCCGTAACTTGTTGGGATCTTACATCACTAGAAGCGAAAGCTCTTTTTGGTGATTATGACGATACTGCAATATATGCGGCATTATAATGCCTCCATATTTTTTTTTATTATCCATAAAAAGTTTTGAAACTCATAGATTTTTTAAATTTAACCTTAATCGGATTGATGGAATAAAATTTATGCTTCAATTTTGGAATAGAATTATTGGAGTTATATTCCACACCAAAAATGTAAATTTTCAAAGTTTTGTTTTGCTTAATTCTGGCCTCTGAATCCTTTGAGTATCTGCTTCCACAAAATTAACTATGATTGTTAACATAACGGAAGTTGTATATATTTTGTTCAAGGGAATGTTTTAAAATGGAAAAAACGGATGATTTATTATTTCAAGACCAACATAATGTTCTAAAATCTGTAATACTACACTTGTTTCCAGGGCTTTTAGTGTTAGGTGGAATTTTTTTGTTCTCGCAACCATTGTTTTGTGAAATTTTGGGACTTGATGCACGATTCGGTCCCTTACTAGGATGGTTGATGTCAATTACCTTTTGTTTAATTCCAGTTCAATTGGGAATGCTGTTATATGTTGGAAAAAAGCAAAATAACTCGTTTAACATAAAAGAAGTTATAGGAAATAAAAAAACTAGTCCAACTAAGATATATTTAATCTTTATTCCAATATATATCATATTTGCATTCGTTTTTATGTTTCTACTCGCCCCACCGGTAAATAATTTTTTCATCGAAAAAATATTTTCATGGTATCCGCAAGAGTATAATTTTCAAAATCAAATGCAAGATCCTGCTTCAATGCAAAATTTTAAAGGTTTTCAACTTATTTTTATTCTCTACATCTTATTATCATGTATTGCCGCTCCATTTGTTGAAGAACTATATTTTCGAGGCTATCTTCTTCCAAGAATGGAAGAAAAAATGGGAAAAGGAGCACCTTATATCAACGCAATTCTCTTTTCAATTTATCATTTCTTTTCTCCATGGGAAAACTTGATTCGCATCGTTATTTTGATTCCATTGGTATACTTTGTGTGGATAAAAAAAAATATGCGGTTAAGTATTTTAACTCACATAATATTGAATTGTATGGGGGCTGTTGCGATGGCAATAATGGTTTATTTTGTGTAAAACCAGTTTATCCTCAAAAATATTAATTTTTTCCTTTTTTGGAACTGCTCAATCTAGAATTGTACTATTGAAATTAATTTTCCACAATATTTCTACTTCATAGAAGATTTCCTGAATCTAAAATGCTAATAGTATTAAGGAATTTGAATTCTGAGGATTATTTTTAACAATAACTAAATGTAATCTTTATCATTATCTTTAAATTAGATAAATTCAGATTTTATCAAATCTTAATTAAAAGAAAAATCTAATACTATTCATTTAAAAAATATCAATTAACGAGGAGAATTAAAAACTGTCACATTTGATGGAAACCTATTCCGAATTGTTGGAAAAATTACGTATCTTTAAAGAAAGCGAACAATTTGAATATGCAATTGATATTTGTGATGCCATTATAGCTCTAATTTCCAATAATGAAATTAAAAGAGATATTTCGAGTTGGAAAGAGGAAAAAGCATCATTGATACTAAATTTGAAGAGAAAATTAAGTTTAAAAGAGTCAATATCACCTAAAGATAAGGATATACCTGAAAAAAGCGAAGAAAGGATAAAAACAAATTGGAGTAAGTATTTTTCACTTTTAATGAAAGCGAATACATTAGAATCAACCGACAAAATAAAATCACAAAAAATTCTGAAGGAATGTCTTATTATGCTTAAACAAGACGAACAAGCCTTTTTAAAAAAATATCCGAATCGAAAAGCGGATAGAAAAGCAATTGAGAAACGTTTGAAATAAATTGCAAGTACAAAAAAAATGGTAGCTCTGAGAAAAAATCAGTTTACAGTTTGTAAAATTAGTTTTTTTCTTGAAATCGAGATTTAATCCTTTTGTTTTTCGATTATTCCATCGCTTCAATTCTTAAACAAGCATGATCATCTCTCAAAAGTTCAAATTCATATATCGTTATAGAAATAGTATGCCATTGCCCTCCTTCTTAATATTTTCTCAAGATTTATTAAAAGTATGAATTTAGGGAAAGAAAAAATCAAAAACTTGAACCAAATTCATTAATGAAAAAAAAGCAAATAAATTATCAAGAGATAAAGAAAATAAATTATTTCTTCTCTTTTATTAAAATCCGAACAACAATCAAACTAACGATCAAAATCATGGAAATTATTGTTACTACAACAATACCTGTTTCCGGGGAATTCACTGGATCTAACCGCTTGATAAGAATCCCAACAAATGCCCATACAACAACCATCGCATGAGCATAATTCTTTCGGAACCAAATCATGCCAAAAGTAATTAGTGTGGCAACAATCAGAACAATTATAGTCCACATTGATTCGGAAATGCCCCAACCATTCCAATTATTTACCACTGCTAGAGCCGTAACATTGGCCACAGTCGCTACGGTAATCCAACCTAAATAAATTGAGATAGGTAGAAATAAGCTAAAATTTCTGATTTTATTATTCTGATCTTTCTTTTTATATAAATATTCATGGGCATAGATTAAGGAGCCTAAAATGATTAACATGAGAATCAAAGATAAACCCACATAAAGATAATGCCAAGTTAATATCCAAAGAAGATTAGCGATATTGCTGATGATAAACGCAAGAGCAAGTTTTGTTTCAAATTCTTCATCCTCCTTTGGCTTTTTAAACCAATCACGAATGAAATATCCTGTAAATACGGCTAAAAGTACATAAATTACACCCCAAATGCTAAATGTCAAACCAGATGGAACAAATAAATTGGGGATATTATCAGACAATTCTCCAGTATTGTATCCATTTATTGGTAAAATGTTCGCGAGTGCATTCGTTACAACCGTTCCGATGAACGATAATAATATTCCAATTTGTAAAATAATTTTAGATTTATTTTGCATAACAATCAATGTAATTTTACCCCTTCACTCTTTAATATGCTCTGATTTAATAAGATAAATAAACAAAGGCTTAGATTTATAGAAATTAATAAAAAAACCCCCCGAGGTAATAATACTAAAATGATACTTCTTTGCCCGATAACGTTTTAAACATGAACAGTGTAAGTTCTCTTTCTTTCTTATGATTAACGATAGGTTTAGGATATACATCTTCAAGTAATTCTTTTGGGCGTTTTTTTTCAAGGTTATGGATTATTTTTGCCGAATAGTCAGCAAGTTCGGGAATCCATTTCTTGATATAAATTGCATCTGGATCATAAGTCTTCTGCTGGCTCCAAGGATTAAAAATCCGGAAATATGGTTGAGAATCACATCCGGTGCTCGCAGCCCATTGCCAGTTCCCATTATTTAATGCAGGATCATAATCTGTCAACATTTGAGCAAAATATCTTTCTCCCCATTGCCAATTAATATGGAGGTCTTTAGTCAAAAATGAAGCAACAATCATGCGTACTCTATTATGCATGATACCCGTAGAATTTAATTCCCGCATACCTGCATCAACAATCGGAAATCCGGTAATTCCTTGTTTCCATAAAGCAAATTTCAAATCGTCATTATTCCATTTAATTTGATTGTATTTTTCCTTGAATGATTTGATAAAAACATGGGGAAAATGAAAGCCAATATATGTGAAAAAATCATGCCAATAAAGTTGACGGAGTAAGGGATGTTCTTTCCCAAGGATTTTGCTAATATGGGAATAGGCTTCCCGTATAGAAATGGATCCGAATTTTAGATGAGGTGATAATCCCGTGGTTCCATTTAATCCTGGAAAATTGCGGTTTTTGTCATAATCAATATATTTTTGCAAGGATTTTAGGATCTTGATCCCTTCTTCTCTCCCTCCTTTTTGAGTTGGAATCTTATTGGATTTTAAAAATTTTTGTCTTGCTTCCTTTAGGAGAAACGCGTTTCCCAATTCAATTTCAACGAATTGATCGCTTTTTTCTTCATTAAATTCCTGTGGTTCGATAACAGGAATTTTTCTGCTAAATTTAAAATACGGGGTGAAGATCGTATAGGGGGTGTGTTTTTGAGATTTAATTACGTCAGGATTGTTAATTACACAATCATGAACTGCAGTCAAGTGAATTTTGTGTTTATTGCAGAATTCCCTTATTTTTTGCTCTCTTTCCAAGGAAAATGGAGTGTAATCTTTATTTAGAACGATCGAATCATATTTTAATTCTTTAAAAATTGAATTCAGGACTGAAATCGGATTATTATGGAAGAAATAGATTTTTTTACGAAGTAATTGAAATTGCTCCTGCAAATCATTTAAAGAATCGAGTAAAAATTGAAACGCATTTGAATTAAAATATTCATTCATCGTTATTTGTCTAGGATCAAAAATGAATATCGGAATTACTAAATTTGAAGTATTTAATGCATGATATAATCCAATATTGTCAATAATCCTCAAAGATCTGTGAAAGAGAAATACCGTTAATTTAGATTTGATTCTTTTCACCACTTAAGAAAAAGGGGTTTTTTGTTTAAAAAGCTGTGGCAATTTGTTATGAAATCAATGTTCTAAAAAAAATTACACCTTAAAAATTATGTTGATTTTTCTTCAGTAAATTTCGATTTAAGTCATAATATTTTTGATAGGTTGGAATAAAATGAGGATATGGGGATAAAAATCCCCTGAAATATTCATTTTCCTCTTCAAGTTAAAAAAAATGAATTCTTTCATTCAAAAGAATCAAGTACGCTATAAAAAAAGAAAATGTGTTTAGCCATTATACACTCCAGCGTTTATTTTTGACTTTAATAAAGATAATTTAAGTACTTCTCGTCTAATTGCATTTTCAGTTTGTTGGTCATGGATACGTTGTTCGTATCTTTCTAATTCTTCTAAAATCCAGTTTTCTTGTGTCATATAATTCAACTCTATAGTATAATATGCCAAACTCCCAATTTGGGTAGTTTGATGAATAGTTAAAATTCGGTAACGTATTCGAAAGTTACCTAATAATTTATAGGAAGAATGGTCTTTTAAATATTTCGATATACCAACTTTAAATACAAATTTATATTCGTTTTAAACTCATAAAGGTACTAAAATGACGTAATATGTTTTATACTACGCTATGCCCAAAGTAAAATATTTAAAAAGAGAATCATAAGTTAAAATCTTAAAAATCCCACAATATCTAATATTACCATCTTTTTGGCGATAATATTCATTGATTCCCAGAAATATTAGTATTCCTATATTTTTAAATTGATAAAATATAAACATTAAATTTTTGATGCTCTACTATTGAATGAACATCCAAATACTATTTAACATGTTTAATATTCACATAATTGAAAAATTGATCAACAGATTCTACTTTAATTTATCTAACTCATTGTAATTAAAATAAAAATACTTGTGATTTTAATAGTATCACAAATTTCAACACATTAAACACATCTTATTATAAATACGTTAGTAATAAAAAATAAGTTAAAAAAATAGGATAAAATTTTTTAAAAAGAATGTTAAAAAAGTTCGAATTATCAACCATTTTCAAGAATGAATCTCAAAACACTATTTAGCCGTAGTAATCAGGTCGATAAATAAAATTCACTCCTTCAATAGCTTATACATACGATAAATGGCAAAAAAAGGACTTTCATATGTTTTAAATCTTTTGAAAGTATGTAATAATTAATGATCCGTCTACAGACTGAACGATTACTCTTAAGAAATTTTACTTCTAATGATTTAAAGGATCTTCTAGAGATAACTCAACAATATGAAGCTTCAGAGATGGGCAAATATGATCAACCCTATCCCCAAACTGCTAAAGAGCTCCAACCACTCTTAGATTATCTGAGCATGGGAGATGAATTTGCAGCGGTTGAATTGAAAACTCAAGGAAAAGTAATTGGACTTATGCAAATTCAATTGAAAAAAGATTTCGTTGGAGAAGTAGTACGTGGGTTTGGGTACAATTTTAATTCAAACTATCATGGACAAGGCTATGCTACTGAGGCAGGGAAAGAAATCCTCAAATATGTATTAGGAGAGTTAAAAGTGGATAAATGCACCGCAGGTACTGCCGCAGTTAATGCTTCATCCCAAAAGCTCTTGAAAAAATTAGGCTTTAAAAAAATAGGGGAAAAAATGACGCATTTTCGGGAAAATATTAATGGTCTTCCGATAGAATTTTTGTATAATCTCTATGAACTAACCAGAGAACAATGGATCACCAAAGATTGAAGTATTTTTTCAATCCAAATATCTTTACAATTAATAGGAAATGTGGTTTTTTAAAATAAGATTCTAATATCAAATAGTCCTAAATATTTTCCAAATATGCGGGGTAAGAATATAATAGAATATTGAATAGATAGAGATTTAAAATTGGGAGATATTGCTCGTGTATTTACGTTTTGACGGTAAATAGAGCAATATCAATAATGAATGAAAAAATTAACCTCTATAAGCTTTAGAGTTTTTTTTTGATTTTAATAAAGATCGATTAACAATTTTTCGCATAGTTCTATTTTCTTCTTTTTGATCACGCAATTCTTGATCATATCTTTTAGTTTCTTCTATAATCCATTTTTCTTGTGCCATATTTATTCAACTCACAAATTAAATTGCCAAACTCCCACGATTGGTTGTTTGATGCTTCTTTAAAATTCGTAATATTTACTTATCTTTATTAGTTCAAGCAACCTATTAAACCTTACGTATTTTCTTCCTTTTTTCTCAATGCGAGAATTAATTCTTATAAAGCAGTCTTGATATCTAAATATAATTTCGATTTCTTTCGATCCATACATCTAGTTATATGATCTCATTTTCTATACTTTTGGTTCAAATTAATGATAAAATGATCCATTTCACTATTTCAATGATGGGAAAAATCCGACTTTGGATCTTTCATCAATTGGATTCTAAAGATTTTTGAAAAAATCGGTTTTTAGTTTTTTATGTGAGAATTCCCAAAAAAGATCAAAATCTCAGCGATTCCATTTTTGATCGTATCAATATTCACTATTTTAAAAATGACTCAGGAAGTTTTAAAAGAGACTAAGATATAAAGATAGAGATTTTTTTTGAAAAAAACTAAGAGATCTTTAATTATTAGTTATATTAGTGCTATTGTTGTTCCCTTCTTTATAATATATAGTTCTTTTCTTCTTTTAGCGCTGCGTATATAACTGTTAATATCTGATTTTGCAATTCATTAAAGTTGTGACAATTAGTTTTTTATCGGCATCTGAAAGGTTGACTTTTTTTATTTCTAATCGTTTCAAGGAGGGAAGAGTTTTGACATATTCAAGTAAATTTTTCACGTTGGTGTTATTGAGATTCAAATCTTCAAGAGATGAAAGAGAATGAAACTTACTTGGGATTTCGGTGAGTGGATTATCGGAAACATTTAAAACCTTCAGATTTTTTAAATTAGCAAAAGAATCGGGAAATTTTTTTAGAGAATTATCCCCTAAAAATAACGAATTCAAATTACGTAAACTACCAATAGAATTTGGTAAATTTGTAATTTTATTACAACTTAGATTCAATTCGAACAAATTAGAGAGATTGCCGAAGGATTCAGGTAATTCTGAAAGACTGTTATCACGAAGATTCAGATGGTTGAGACTTTTCATATTTCCAATGCAAACGGGGAGAGTTTCGACTTGATTTTTCAAGATGTCCAGACTTTTAAGCGTTCGTAAAGAACAAATTGATTCTGGAATATGAGTAATGTAATTATCATCCAAATTTAAAATCCGAAGATTCGATAATTCTCCTAAATATTTGGGGATTTCTGTAAATTTATTTGAATTTAGGAGTAATTCTTCCAGATTTTTCAGATGCCTAAAGGAGTCAGGTAAATCCTCTAATCTATTTTTAATGAGATACATAGTCTCAAGTTTCTCTAAATTTCCAATCGAATAAGGAAGATGAGTTAACCCACTATCAATTAATTGTAATTCTATTATGTGGTAACCCTCTGCAGTGAAACCAAATTTTTTTGTGGTAAATTTCTCACGACAAGGGATTTTTCTATGCGTTAACTCTTCCAAATCCTGTAAAAATTTTACTTCTTTGTAATGTAGTTCCGTATCTTGATATTTAATGATATCATCATTCATTTTTTTTTCACTTTAAATTTCGTATCAAAAATGTCTTCTGTGAACTACTTTTGCTTTTAATATATTTGAATATTTACCTCATCATTGATTTAGACATAGCAATTTCTTTTTGAATTTATCATTCCCCATGTTGAAAAGCTGCCACACATATCGATGCTACAGCTAAACCACTGGGATAATTTCCAGAAATACTTCCACGACGGGATACTTCTTACAAGAATTTAATGGCACTTAGTTGAGATGCAATTTTCATGATCCTTTTTTGATTGTAATCATTTAAAATCCAAGGAAAATGCATTAATGTGGGTAAGTTTAACTAAAAGTGGTGAATTTCATCAAATTATCGGTTAGACCCGTTTTTTTACAACTCTCGAGGGGAATCGATCTTTAGGTATTGCCCCTGTAATACTTCTATTTGTATTGAAGTGTAATACGATATTGCCGGTTCTGAGGGTGACATATCGTTCAAATTGAGTGTGTTAAGAATATGCTATTTTAGTTATAATATGAATACTTTTACAATAGTAAAACACAGTATTAAATAGAATAGTTATGAGAAGAATTTTATGCAAAAATGTCAGTAACATGAGAGATATTGGCGGAATTCAAACAAAATCAGGTCATTTCATAAAAGAATATCGTTTCATTCGATCAAATCTACCTGTTAACATAGATCAATCGGAAAAAGAATTTCTATTAGAAAAAAAAATTACAACTGTTATCGATCTAAGAGAACCTGATGATGTGAAGAACAATCCAAATGATCTAAATAGTGAAGGGTTTTTCTATTATAATATCCCAACCAAAGGAAGTGGATTTCCAGAATCGGAAGAATTGATACCACTTGGGTATATTGAAATAATCAATGATTTTGAATCTATACGGAAAATTCTAACAAGAATTGCAGAAGCCCCTGATGGAGTTTTAATAAATTGTAATGCTGGAAAAGATCGCACTGGAATTATCATTATGCTTTTACTACTTATTGCTGATGTTGATGAAAAAGAAATTTGCGAGGATTACGAAATTTCAGCAACCAATTTATATGAACAAATAAAAGCGCTTCATGAAAAATATTCTGACCTTCCATCTTTTGTTGGTCAATCAAAAAAGGAATATATATTAAAAACTCTCTCTTTATTTAAAGAAAAGTTCGACAATATCGATCATTACTTGAAATTAGTAGCTTTAGATGATGAAAATATAAGAAAAATTAAAAATAAGCTACTTAAATAGCAAAAAAAAATCCAAAAGTTTTAGGTTGATTATTTTCCATTCGACAATAATCCCAAATCCTCTTTTCAATCGAAATTCAGAGTCTTAATTAAGGTTTTAATTTTTTTAATTATGGCAATTGTTGATTTTGTTGAGGTAATATGCTCGTAATTTGAAAAATTTAATATCAGTCTCTTATTTACAGTTGCTACTCCTATAACCTGTTTTGCAATAAATGAACATGGTGGAATAAAATGGACTGATTCAAGATTAAAACGCGAATAATTTATTTTCAAATCTAATTTTCCAATATTTGTTATAATGAAATTTTTTGAAATCTTGTCGGATTCTTTTTTTTTAATCAATTTTTTAACCATATCTTCTTGTTTAACGAAGGACATTATTTTTTCATATCTAGAATGTTCTTCTGAAGCATATTTTCCAAGTTTTTTAACCATTAGGGCTTCATTTAATCCATGAGATAAATTATTTAAAAGAAGAAATGGTTTGAATAAATTTTTCATTGTTAAATTCTTTCGTACTTTTTCTTGAATTACTTTAACATTTTTAATGAACGTTTGATTTAAGTCGTATTTGTATGAGATATCAATCCCACGAGCATACAATCCTAGATGTTCACCAATTTTTGGTTTCGTATACTCTCTGACATTGACCGCAGTATTTATGTTACCGTAATATTCGTCTTGATTCCCAAGTATTTCCAAATGTGCCCTTAAAATGACTGCAGTTATAAAAGAATTAACCGATATGTGGTTTTGTTTACAATAACTGATTAAGTTCTGGGTATCGGTTTGATTAAATTCTAACACATTTATTTCATAATTAATGTTTTTCCAAAATCCCTCAAAAATACAATCAAAATCTTGCTGATCAAATAAAATCTTTTGATCCTTCCATTTTGCATTCATTTTCTTCAAGACAAATTTTTCAATCGAATTCAATCTAGCATTCTTTGGAAACATATTTTCTTTCATTTCAGGAGGATGCATAAGAAAACCTATTTTTTCTCCTTCTATACTTAGTAGAATATCTTTAAGTAAATAAACTACCGATTTTCCATCACATATCGCATGATCTGCGATTAAAATTAATTTTACTTGATTATGACTCTGAGATTTTAGAAAAACAATTTGAAGGAGAGGAGATTTTTGAAAATTGAAAGATTTTTTAATTAATAATTGTATGGATCGGATCCAATTGCCGTCTTCGGCATATTCTCCGGTAATAAATGGAATCTCAATATTACTATCTTCTAAAAAGTAATATTGATTGTCAATTTTTTCAATTTTTACTCTGAGTAATATATGTTTTTTTTGGATTTCTTGTATTGCATTTTGGACGTCTAGGGGTAGAAGATTTCCATTTAACGTTCCTGCAATAATAACTGGGTGATTTCTCAATAATAGTTCTTGAGATGTCAATTTTCGTCGAAACTGGTTGTTAATCATATATATCACTTTTGTTTTCATGAAATCTGAATCCATGAAATTTATAATAATATAGTTGATTCACTTTAATAAATTTTCTTAATCTCTAATTAATCAAAAATTGAACTCATATTGATAATTTAAAAAGAATAAACCAAAGATTTAGTTTTCATGAAAGCATAAATTTTTAAAAAACCAATTTCTTACCTATTTGAAGAGGATTATGAATAATGTATCCGCTGAAATGATTGAATCCGATATCATAAAATATATTGTCGATACTGGAAAAATTCGGGGCCGTCCAGATGTTATAGTTCATCTCTTCGCATATATTGTCGTTTTTGGTCCAATTTCACAACAAGAACTTGTTTCCATTTCTAAAAAGTATTATTTTAAGAAAAATAGAAGTGGTATTTCTTCAGGGACCATTTCCAAGTACTTGAATAATTATTTTCTAACCAACAAAATTGTAGAAAAAATCAGAGTCCAAAATAAACCTCCTGCTTATAAATATCGGCTGAAATTTCCTGTAAATGAATATATCACACAGATCCAAATAATATTGCAGACTGAAGTCGATGAAATTAATTCAATTATTGATGATATTTTTAACAACAATGAAAAGTTCTCATCCAACCCAGTTTCAATTGAAAAACAGAAATTTTTTCAAAGATTAAATGAATTCAAAGCATTTTTAAATGTTTTAAGACATAAAATTAAAAACTATAGGCACGGATATGAAATATCCAAAACTCCGATTATTAATCAAATTCTCAAGCCTAGTTTTAATAAAAAGGTTGAAATAGATTCTATTGAACATGCTTTTATTGACATTCTTTCCACAACTTTCTTACTTGGATTATATTCTGAATATTATTCGAAGATTTTGGGATATTTCATTACAAGGAAAACCCTTACCCAGCGAAAACTACGACAATTGACTGGATTTTCTTTGGGGACTATCTCTGAAGGCTTAAATTTGCTTTTACAATTGAATTTTATAACCATTGAGTCAACCGGCAAAAAAGGTAAGATTTCGTATTCTATGAACTCAATTGAAGATGCTTTTTTTAAAAAGATAGGGCAATATCTCAGTCAGATCGATCAATTGCATCCAATTTTGCTGAATATCCAAGAAAATCTAAATAATATGGAAAAATCCGTTGAAAATCAAGAAAAATTGCATAAATTGCGTGAAATCAATGAAATGTACCTAGAAAGTCACGTTTTGAATAAAATTTTTTTCAAAAAATTAAAAGAAAGATAAGAATTTTCTTGCTATAATTAACTATTGCTCCCATCCAAATTTGCATATTTAGAAGAAAAATTGAATTCAGGAAAGGAAATTTTTTGAATTAATGCTTTACATTATAGCCCGTTAGTTTTTGCTTTATTATCATTGTTCAAATCCCTGCATCTAATAACTAATTCTCAATCCAATCGGAATTTATCGCATCACGTAATTAATGCAGATTTACATGATTTTTGTGTTACATCTTAAGGATAAACCTTTCAAACCGATATAGAAGTGTGAAACATGATTTCTTGTCCAAAGATAGAGAACACTTTAATTATTTTTACACTTTCATGTTGATTTGTGATAGCTTTTTCTACCTATCCACAAAGAATGAGAAAAATAATGAAATAATATTAAAAAAAAAAATACATTATCCATGAAAAAACAAAATTTGGTGGATGTATTTCATATTCAGATTCTGGAATTAAAAATCATAAACTCCGTAATTCATCAAAATCTGATTGTAGTGTTTCCAAAAGTCTCATCATTTAAAAGGTGAAGATCCGATAAATAATAAATCAATCCGACCGTTATCATCCCCAAAACACCTCCTAAACTAATTAGAGTTCCCGTACCCAAAATTTCTGCAAGTGGTCCGGAACTTAACATCCCAATAGGCATGATTAGTGAGGAAATCATATTCAAATTAGAAAATACACGGCCCATTTTTTCAGGTGGAACTGACGTCTGGATTAACGTCATAAGCAGAGAATGCATCAATGGCGATCCTAACGTTGCTACGAAAGAAACGATTGCCAGCAACCCAAACATTCCTTTAGGGATTAATCCTATGGCTGTAATCCCAAAAAATATTAAGAAAATACCAAAAAGAATTCCTCGAATTTTATTCTGCCACTCCTTTTTTAAAGATACCAGAATTCCCCCGAAAATCATTCCAGATTGAAAACATCCAGCAACTAAGGCGTATTGTAAAGCATTTCCATGATGATCATTTTGAATAAAAAATGTGAAAAGCGTTGTAAGCGGGGTCAAAAAGAAATTTGCTAAAATCACAATTCCAATAATGGGTGTTAGCCCCCGAATCCGAAAAATTGTGTGCAGACCTTCTTTAAATTCTTGTAAAAATCGATGTCCTTTTGGTTTTAACGAATTGGAAGGTTGGTTATGCATAGCATTTTGTGTGTTCTTAGCGGCTTGGGTAGGCTTAATTTTTGGAATGGGAACACGAAGCAAACATACTAATGCTATTCCAAAAGTTAAAATATCTATCCATAAAATCTCTTGAATAGTCAAAAATGACAGAAATAATGCCCCAAATATTGGACCAAGGGTCATTATAACACTTGAAGCGAGTTGAGATAGTCCATTCATACGGGAAAGTAGTTCTTTCGGGATCATAAGTGGTCGAATGGATGAGGATGCAGGACTATGAAATGTTTGACACACTGACCTTAAGAGATTCATCCCGATTATGATCCAAATTTTCATTTCACTGACAAAAAAGATGAGAATAATTCCCCCTGTTATGATTGCTTGAGTTCCGTCGGTGATCATTAGGATTTTCTTTCTATCTTTTCTATCTGCAATTACTCCAGCTAAAGGTGCTAAAAATATGCGAGGTAGAAAGGCAAAAAACACATTTAGGCTTAGTATGGTGGGGTTTTCGGTCTCTAAGGTTACCCACCAAATAATGGCGAATTGTACAATTTCTGATCCGAGAAGAGAAGCAAGTTGTCCAATCCAAATTATCAAGAAATTAGTAAATGTGATATTATTGGGTCTATTAAAATTTTCTAATAGCTCAGTATCGTAAATTTTATTATCAAATGAATCATTAGGTTGGTTTTTTTCTGACATTTATTTGCGCTCCATGAAATGTAGACAATTTCTAATTAAAAAAATTTCCAAATTGGTAATTACATAATTGTAATTTTAAAAACGATAGATAAAGCACATCTTTTATCCCTATTTTCGATCTTAATTTGTTATTCTAATATCTCCGTTCCTTTATCTTCATGTAGTCCCATCATAAATGGCGGAACGAATCCAGGTATTATTATTACCAGATATCAATATGCACAATCTCATCTATTTTTTTTTTGGGGGGAGATGGAGGTATTTTTTTCGGAATACCCATGGCAATCCCTCCAACTATTCTTGCATCTTCCGGGAGATTGAGGGTTCTTCTAAGTATAGGTTCATTAAAAGCGCCCATCCAGCATGATCCTATTCCTTGAGCCCAACTTGCAATGACCATATTCTGTAAAGCAACAGTAACATCCATTAATGAGTAAGTTTCCATTATTGATTTTGATTTCAGATATACTCCTAATATTATAAAAGCCGCTTTAGTCGCAAATTTATTGAACCCATTAAATACGCACGCTTTCTTCCCTTTTGGATCTTTTATAACAATAAAATGCCAAGGTTGGATATTAGTCGCCGTAGGTGCATTTCTACCAGCTTCTAAAATCTTCTTTAGTATTTCGGGACTCACTTGTTCTGAGCTAAAATCCCGAATACTCCGACGACTGAGGATCTGTTCAATGATTTTTTTTCACCATTCTAGTATTTTTTGTGTGTGTGTATTATATCCATAATATATCGGATATTCGATATATAATATCTATTTGAGTCTAAATTATATTAAAAATATTTCGATTATCCGAATCATATAATGGATTGCTTATAAAAAAGGAGAAAAACACATTTAAATATATCGGTCAATCGATATATTTAATTATTATTCCATATAATATAAATCAGAATTCTGCGTAGGTTCCCCAAAAACTTGGTGATTCAAAAATTACAAAAACAAAAGATGATAATCAACAGATCCATAAACAAGATTTCTCCGATAGTTATGATTCTGGAATTTATGATTCTCATTTATCATTATATGAAGGCCTTTCAGAAAAACTTATCTTGAAATGGCTTGATCGCATTAAACGCGGGTTTCTCCATCCCACAATATTGATGATGTTTGGTACCCAAAATTTAGAGGGGGAGTATCCAAAAATGACAGGATCAAATATAATCAAAAAAATTCAAGAAGTATCCTTGGATCACTGGAAACCATCACCTGGTTCGCTTTATCCAATTCTCACTGAAATGCAAGATGATCTGATTATAGAACTTGTTCTTAATAGTAATAAAAAAGCAAAAACATATCGTATCACTGACATCGGCTTAAAAATGTTAAAAATCATTACCAATTCTTCGATTCTCTTAACACAACCTCGGGGAACTTTTCCTCCCACAATGAATAAAGATAATATTCAATATCTCTTTCAAAATCAATATCATGATGCCACATTAGATGAATTAGTAAAACTCCAAAAGTTTTATCTTTTTTTAGCAGACCTTACAACCCAAATGATTGGTTCCAAATTAAAAACTTATGAAAAATAAATTCTAATAGTACAATCTTATAAATACTCTTATTGAGTTTCAACAATCAGAATGAATTTTTCTCCTAATAAGGGATTTTCCAGTTTTGAAATGCCCTAATTTCTCTCGAAGATGGTCATGAATGAGGAGTGACTTCTAAAACAGTTAGACAACAGTTTAAAAAAATGGTATGCAATTACACACCCTCATTTATTCTGAGATGCGCTTAATTCCCTACGTGTTGAGGTGGTTTAATTGATGCGGGATTATAAGCCATATTTCTTAACCAAACCCCTAAAGGAGTGAATGTTAAGCATTATTTGAAAATGTATACAAATGGCTCAAATTCTGCTCTCAAGCGACGGGAGCTGTATGACTGCTATAATCCATACGTTCCCCCATCGGGAGTCTATAAATGGCGGTACCTAAAAGATCGCCAGCGCCTAAAAGATCAGCCTCATATTAGATTACAAATAGAAGATACTGTTATCTTCGAAACTAATGAGTTTTCACCAGGATCTCGAGATCATATAATTGAGGAAATAGAGAGACTCCTAAAACGAAGTTAATTTTAGACCAAAGTAATAGAAAAAGGAGCAGGTCTCGATGGGAATCGACAACAATACTAGATTATTTGCTACAAGAAGACTCAAGTAGGTGTTCAGAACTGTTTCACATCAAGTGATATCATTTTTTAAGATATAGATATGAGTTATCTTAATATGGAAGATCAAACCCATATAGAATCAAATCAATTAACTTCAAAAGATGAGCAATCCTTCTTTAAAAAAATTCTTTCGATTATCGAAGTACTTCTTGTGCGATTTGGTATTTATTCTATAGTTGCCCATTTCATTTTACAATATTTTTTTGAGGGGAATTATTTCCAAAAATGGTATATTCCTTATATTATTGGATTTTTATGGTATTTGATTCCACTACTGATAATTACATCATTTAGACGATCTTTTGTGAGTTATGGACTTAATTTCGCTAATTTTAGAAATCAGATTGATTTTAGTCTGAATATGATTTTAATCATGTTGATTCCTTCCAGTATCTTTCTCCTTATTACCTTCCTTAATATTGAACATGATTCTTGGCTTGGATCTGCCATTTTATCACTTACTTTCATAATGTCCATTTTTATATTCTTATATTCTCAAAAAAATAATATAACCAAACAATCTGAAATAATTTCAAATAGAAAACATATATCTAATATTCTAACCTTAATATTGATTTATGGGTGTCCAATTTTTATTGGATTTTTCTTGGGGAAGCTTTCTTGGAACTTAGTTTCAATTGTAATGTGGCAATTACTCTTTTCTGGATTTGGGGAAGAATTTTTCTTCCGAGGTTATATTTTAGGAAGATTAAATCAGAGTTTTGGGAAACCCTACAAAATTTCTGGGATCTCTTTTGGACCGGGTCTTATCATTAACGCATTGATATTTAGTTTAACTCATATTTTGAATCCTACAAATTATTGGCTGAATCATTGGGAATTTATTTGGTCATGGGGGTTGTATACATTCTTTGGTGGGATTTTGTTTAGTTTGATGCGTGAAAAAGCGAAGAGTATTATTCCCGGTGGTTTTTCTCATGGAATTGATGGAGTGGGTGAGGGATTTCACTCAATTTTTTTTGCTTAGAAAAATTTAACCATTTCTTCTATGGATGACGGCTCTGAGGGGGAATCCACCTTTAAGTCCGACAATGTCGCACATTTTTTAATAATTAGTAAGAAGATGCTCAAGGAATTAGGATTAGAATATATTATTCCATGTTTATTATTGGATTTTTATAATAATTTATCTAATTTCATACAAGTTGTAGGATGCCAAGAATGTTTAGCTAATGCCATATCAAGAAGATACCACTTTCCTGATTTATCACATGCAAAGTCTACAGACCATAGACCATCTATAAGTGTAGATACCTTGGCTGCAATTTTGGATAATTTCAAGATTTCATCTTCAGATTCTGTGTTAATTTCTCGAAGTTGTCTAATTATTCTATCTCTTACCTCCTCGGGGTATTTTCTTTGAAATTTCTCTTTCTTATTGCTCCTGTTTTCCAAAAAAATAGAAGATCTTTTATCATCTTGATTAAAAGTATCAAAAAATACCTCTTCATCCCAATAAGGATGATGACATATTACGTGTCCATCTTTAATAAAATATCTTCTTTCCTTTGCAACAGGCATATTTCCATCAAAAAAATTAAAGGGAGATTCGAGATGAAGAAACTCTCGTAATAGTATGGCATGAAACTCAACTCTCGACTTTTTTGCATAGTAGATTAGTTTTTTTATGTGATTATAGAGATCTTCTTTATGTTCAACGTAGCACGTATCTTTCCAATCATGTTTTCCCGCTACATCATCGGTTTTAATGAAAATAGGAAACTTAAATGATTCTAATGCTTGTTCAATTTTCTTTTCATATATTTCCTTGAAAGTAGAGTCCATCCCACTGAGAAGTAATAATCCATCTGATTCGTCAATTTCGATTATTTTAGTAAGAGGTATGAGAATATCCTTAAATTCTTGAATCCTTGGTAACCAAAAAAGTGCACTATTTTTATTCAATCGAAGTCCTCCACTTATTCATTTTTAAAGTATCCCTATTTTGATTTCTTATTTCGTTTTTATCCGAATAAGTCTGAAAGCAAAACCGTTAGTCATCGAGTCAATATAGAAATTAAAACTAGCTATTACTTTTATAGATTGAGATTAGTCTCTTGCTTCAATTTGTAAAATACATATTTCAGTTTTTCACGAACAACAGGAATTTTAGAAATTGTGAAAAAAAGAAATGCACATCCTTGTATTATCTGAATTTGACTGAATCCTTTCATTTCTCTGCTTAAAGATGGGTTTTCATTAATCCCATATTTTGCTATTCCTTCAAATAAAGTAAATGAACTTCCATTATTTATTTTCTGGTCATAATATGGAATAATAATTTCATCATTATGAACAAACAATCCCATTTCTAACCTATAATGTAACCTCGTATCTCCAGCAAATAGGGCAACGTATGAAGATTTCTGTTGAATTGTTCTATTAATTCTTCCTAATATTCCATTTGAATAACTATAGCCATAGAAAGAGTTTTTAATTGGTGATAGTTTTGAAACAGAACTAGTATGTTCTCCTCCAATGGGATCTCTATTGCATATTGCCCATAAAGTATTTGATTCATCTAAGTGATAGTTCCTCGCAGTTATAATTGGTTGTATTGAGGATATTGTTAAGTTAGAAGAAAAATAACGTATGTAAAAAGCTTTGCCGATTTCACCATAAATAGGTCTTGTTTGAATAATCATATTATAGAAGTGTTTTTGAATGTCCAAATAGTAGAATTTATAATTTTGAGTATCCAAGGGATAACCTTCGAATTCTGTAGGAATAGATATCTGTCGGTTCATTTGAATTCCAGATGAGTTCACAGCCACGATATAATTACTATTACTCTTGTAATTTATGAGGAAGTAACTTGATTGATTATATCCTATAATAGTTGGTAAATGCTCCTGATATATATCATAACTAATGTTCAAGATTTTCACATATTCTAATCGGTTTATATTTTCATTAAGCTGAAAATGGATAACTGATGTCTGGTTTAAGGAATGATCCCTAATTGTCCCTATTAAAGCTTGATTTCTTAGAATACAGAGATTATAATCAAAAACTTCTGTCAAATTTTCATCTACGATAGATATAGTTGGATTTATTAAATCAGTTTCAAATAAAGTACCATAATTAGATCTTTCAAATTTGTCTTTACTTGCAGATGTCGAATAAGTTATACTCCCTAAAAAAAAAAAAGAACAACTAACTATTAAATAAGTTATTATTATTCTTTTCCTTCCCTCTCTTGAGACTCCTTCAGATTTTAAAGAATTTTGGGAGTTGTTTTCAATTTTGGAAAAATATTCTCTAACAGATCTGGAAAATTGGAAATACAAAATTAAAATCAAATTGAACAACAAAAAAATGGCTCTCAATACACTATTCAATATTGTTTTACTTGTAAAAGTGTTTAAATCAGTGAATTTATAAACAGATTCCCAAAAACCTTGAAAGAAAATTAAAATAATCTTCACTAAATTATGAATGATTAAAAATTGTTTTCCTATGTTTTCCCTTCTTAAAATTGAAATTCCGACAATAATATCAAATATAGAAGATAATAGGAACATAAAATTCAATTCAACTATAAAAAAATAATCATACCTAAATTGTTGAGCGATTTCACCAGGAGATTTAAGTTTAAGAGTTAAAAGAACTATGTTTACTATAATAAATATAGATGTTCCAGCAATTCCTAAAATTATGTAAAGAACAGAAATATTCTTGATTATTGCCGTTGTTCTTTTTTGAAGCATATTTCATATATTTAAATGAATTTAATACATAAAATTGTTATGATTTTTTGAAAAGGAATTCTTTTTGCTATAAAAAATAATTTGAAACATTGCCATAATTGTTTTGATTCGGTTTTTGGTGGCTCTGAGGGGGAATTGTCTTTTTTTTGGTTTAGACTTGAGAGTACTGATGGGAAGTGGGTCAAATTATTACTATTTCAATCTTATCTTTTTTTTGCTTTCCACCATATATCCCACTCACCTACCGTTCGTATCCCGTCATGAATCACCGCATGATATATATCTACTGATCGATAACTCCTGCGATATTCTAGCCTTTTAGATAGGGGGGTCTTTATTTCCAATATAGATCTTCGAATACTTGGAGTAACTTTTTGTTTAATTTCCTCTCCATTTTTAAGGATTTTGTGAATTTCTTCTTTATTTGCAAATAAAATATCTATTTTCCATAACTGTGAACTCGGGAGTAAAATCTCCACACACCAAAAGATTCCTTTGGGGTTACCAACCGTGTTTAAAACAAATTCGTTTCGAAAATACATAGTAGAGGTGTAAGGAAACAGAGCAATTGCTCTCCCTACCTCAAATATCTTTGTTTTATCGACAGAATCAATTTCCACGCATATGTCAATATCTCGCCAAGTCATTAAATTATAATAATAACTGCCTGTGAGATGGGAATTACCATATTGAGTTAGTAATTTTAAAAGTCCCATTGAGGATAACAAATCACTAGCTTCTTTATGTAGAATGTCTGCATTCTGGAGAATATTATCCATATAAAGTAATTTACTTATTTTATCCCTTTATTTTTTTTGGGTTTTGGTATCAAAAAAAGTCCTTTTTTTTTATCAAAGTTCATTCCTTCATAAAATGTTATTTAATTATGATAGTGGCGGCTCTGAGGGGACATCATACAAAGGTGAGCCCTCTATTACTATTAGAAAAGAAAAAGAAGAACTCCTTTCCATATTTTAGAATCGCACATCATAGGATACTAGTATTTAAAGCTTAGAGCCTTAATATTGGCTGTTCCAATGGGGATGCTACCTAATTGTAAGACTATTATCAAAAAAATTGAAACCTCAACTTGTGTAATTTTTACCGTTTCGAATCGAATCCAAATAACCAAAACTTTTTTTTTAATATACCCTTTCCAATTAGATATATTAAAGGATTAGATAAAAAAAATGACTTTTACAATTCAATCTACAGATATAGACTGGAAAAAAGCTTACGCCATCCATTACAAGTCTATTAGATATCTGAAAATATTACCTGTAATGGGTTTATTAGGGCTATTTATCGCATTAATTAATTTCATTTTCTTGAAAAAAAATTTAGAAGGGATATTTTGTAGTGTTATAGGATTATACCTACTATTTATCAAACAGATTTATATTGGTACTTGGGTGCGAGCTGCGAAAACAAATAAAAATTTTGGTGCTTCTGAAGAAATAGAGTTTTTAGCTGATGGTTGTATCATTGCACAGACAAATGATTTAAAAACGGAAATTTCTATCAAGAATATATTACATTATCTTATATACAAGGATTGGATTTTACTTTATATTCAAAAGAATGCTTTTATTTTTTTTAAAATCTCAGAATTAAATCAAGCAGGTGTATATAATGAACTCAAATCCTTTTTACTTGATTTTGATATTCAGCAAAAATTTATATAAATCACAATATCAAGTTAGAGTTTTTTTTTCTTCATTTTCTTCAAATTAATCGAATTAGCAGTTGCCATTGCCAAAAATATTTTTTAATCAAAACTACGTAAATCTTTTCTACACATTTTTCAGACCAACAATAAAGGAAAAGCAAAATTGATCATAATGATCAATTAGTTATTCACCAAGAGATTTCTCCCAATAATAAAATGGCGGCTCTGAGGGGGAGTGGGTCTTAAAATTTAACGATGGTTAAACCCTTATATACCCTCAAGAAATTATAAAAAATATATCAAGAATTGGTTTAACCATCGTTAAACCATGGTTTTATCTTTAACTAATGTTTTATAATTATCCTAAAGATTTGTAAAATATGTCACTTTCGATTTAAAGGATATGCATTAAGATTTTTGTGATCTCCGATTTAATCTTCACTCTCGCTTAATTGGGAGACCCATTGCTTTGTTCCAAAGAAACAATTCTTTTACATACTGTTCTTTAATAGATTTAAGTCTTTCTACACTTTCTTCGAAAGATAGGTTTGTATATGGATTTTCGGATAGTTTATCTAACTCATTTTTCAAATCTTCACCAATTTGTATTTCTAATTCTTTGATTAAAGAAATACCATATCTAATTTGCCAAATATCGTCAACTGCAAGAAGATTATATCCTTTTTTCTTAATAGCAATCAATATTTGCTCTATTGTTAATCCACTTTTATTTTTTTTTAAAAGATTTATTACTTCTTCCTGCATGAAATCAAAAAAATCGTTATCTGTTTTTATATTCATATTAGGAATATTTTAGTTACAATATTTTAAAAAGACCTAGAAAAGTATGCCAAGTTATATAATTCAACTCCCTATCTTAAGCCATCATCTTCTACATCCCTACATCCCTACATAATAATGTAGAAAATTTGGACTTTCTTGAGAAATTGACTGGTTTTATCTATTAGAATTGCTTTTTTGTTAATTTTTCTTTTACTTTCTATTCATAAATTTAATCGTTGTTAGTTTCTTTGAATTGAATTATCACTCAAAATTACTTCAATTGATACTTGAGCAAAGTCATATATTGTCTTTTTGGATGGCTGTATGTTTACCGTGCCTTCGCTTCTCTCTCTGAGAAGAAATGTCCTTCTTCAAAGGATTTACGAGCAAAAATTGATTCCATTTTTCAATGGAGATATACCCAAATGGATAAATATTCGAAATATTGGAAATTTTGAAAATTTTTAATAAATATTCGCAAAAAACTGAGTTATTTCCAAGAAAATCAAAAATCTCATTTTATTGACTCAGGTTCTGCTTTATTCAATTATGAATCGGACCTTTCTTTTAATATAATAATTATCCTCATTAGATCTTTGCATCTCTACCAAAATGATTTAGTATTTGTGTCTTTTTTTCCCATTCTTTAATTTCATCAGTTTTCCAATTTGAAAAACTTTTAAGAAGGTTTTCATAAAATGTCAAAATTTTAACATTTTGCTCAGCAATTCGACGTTTAAATGAATTCGCGAATATAAGAAGTCTATTGTATTCAAGGCTTGGATGTACAAGATTATCTTTTATTGAGAAGAAATCCCAATTCTCAGAATAAACCGAGAAAAATGTATTAAAATGCTCCGAATAGAGCGGATATGAGCCAATTTTAATAATTGGTTTTGGAATCAAATCTAAGTACCTAAAAGGAGTGTTTTGATATAAATAGAAATGAGATTTATTTAGGTTCTGGAGATTCGCTTTAAATTTATTTTCAACAAATTCATCAATGATATAAGCAAAAGTATTTCTTAATGAATCAGAAATTTGTTCTAAATCCTCGTCAATAGGATCCTTATCTTTAATTAAAAATTTAAAAAACAATTCTCTATTTTCTGATGAAAATTTTTCTTCAATTAGACCTCTTAAACAAATTTTTTCAATAAAATGATGTGAGTTTTGAAGTTTGTCTAAAAATATCAAGCCATTTTTTATATTGCTTATCGCTTTATTATAAAATCCACGTATTATCTCCATATCTGCAATTTCAAGTTCTAATCTAATTATTCTTCTATAATTATCATCTTTTTCTTCATCACTATTGTTCCTAAGATTGATGATGAGACTAGTTTTTTCTTTTTTAATAATATTGATATGTTTTTCAACATCTTCAGAATATAATCCAATCAATTTAATCTACCTTGCTTTATATTATCATGTACTTTTGAATCCCAATAAGTATATCTGTCGAAATGAAAATCAACGATAAAAATTTCTTCTTTTTCGAAGTTATCTTCCCAATATGTACCATCTTTAAATTTTTGTCTTTTTGCATAAATTCGATCAGTAAAATATTTAGAAATCTCTGTATCTGTCCCACTCATTTCAATTTTGTAAAAATGATCTCCGATTCGATACCTGTAATCATATCCTTCTCCTTCTGCCTGATAACATTCTATTTCAGTTATATCTGGACAAATTTTGAATAAAAAACAGAAAGCCAATCCAACAGCTGCATCTTCAGTAAGAATTTTTTTTGGAATTGTTTTTTTTGCAGTTTTAAATATGGATTCATTATATAATTTTTCTTCAAATTTTATTCCCAAAATAAATTTTTCTAAATTGAATATTGAAAATTCCTTTTCTAGTTTTTTACATACAACAAACAAACTTTTTAAATACTTTTCATCTATTTTTTGCTTATATTTATTCAAAATGAACTTATCTAACACTAAATTGATAATTGATCTGGTTTTTTTACTCAATTTCCATAGTACTCCTAATTTTTATTATTCTCCTCAGAATTAACATCATTTGATTCACCAGATCTCCAATTTTTAACTATTAATGAGCATGCATCATTTGACATAGGCATATTTCCATCATAGAAATCGAATTCCTCTTTTTTCCATGAAGTTTCGACCTCTTCCATATGTGTTAAAATTATTATTTGAAAATTTAGGTCATTAACAAATGTTGAGTTTAACAAATTTATAAGGGATCTGAGATATTTCTGATTTGGATCATCAAAAAATATTACTTTAAAGGGTGTTTTTTGAAATTTGGTAGATAAACAATAAATAAAAGCTAATTGAATAGAATATCTTAATATTTCTACCATGTTTGTAGAAAGTCTTTTTTGTTTTGGATCTAAACCTGTAATTTTAGTTGTAATGGGGAGAAGACTCCCTTTTGAGACTGTAACAACATAAAGTCTTCCATTTTTTTCTTGAATTTTTTTGTCAGAAATCTGGGATAACTGAGACCAAAATTGAGATATTTTATCACAAAATACTTCATATACATCTTTAATATCTAATTCTAACTTTTCTATAAAATTTTTATATATTACATTTATAATTTCAAATTTTTTTTTTAGAATATTTTGTATTTTTTTGAGTTTGATTATTTCTTTATTATAATCAAAAACATTTTCTTTATATCCTGTAATCATTTCTTCTTTAGAACTTTTAATATCTGCGAAATTATTAAGAAGATCTTCAAAATTTCGATGCGTCCTAGTGATTTCCATGTAAAATGGCGATATTATCTTTTTTAAACGTATTTCTTCATCGGAAAATGTAAGTTTTTCCTTTTCTTTGATTCTTTTAATTATTTCTTCCTTTTCTTTGAGTAAATTCGATTTATCAGTAATAAAATGCAGTAAACCTTTTTGGATTTTTTTTGTTTTGTTTTCTTCCTTAATAAACATGGTACCATTATATTTTTCATATCCATGATACTTTGAATTACATAAATAGCAACTTCCTGATTCAAAAGCTTTGTGATATTTATTGAAATTGATTTCCTCATAGCATATTAAGCACCTCTTGAAGGAAGAATTGTATTGCTCACGAATAAATCGGTGGTATTCATCTGAAAATTTTCTTGAAATCTTTTTATTTTGCTTGTCTTTTATAATCTGATTTTCAATCAATATTTTATCATCAATATTATCAATTTTCTTCCTATTTTCTTTTAACTCTTCCCGCAATGCATTAAATTTTGAATTGGCTCGCAATTTATCAATTAAAATTTTTATATCTGTGCTATTGTCTAATAACATCTGGTATTCTATAATTTCTTTCTGCAATTTGGTAATATAATCTTCAATTCTTCTTTTTCTAGTTTCAATATGATTTATTCGAGAATTATTATCTTGCAAAATCTCAGACATTTCATTTATCGTACTTTCATATAATTTAACAACTTCTAAATCAGTAGGGTGATAAAAAAATCTCTTATATTGAGCGATATTTCCTTGAAAATTTGAGAAAAGCTGTAAATGATCGTTTTGACCACTAACAAAAAAAAAAGCACTCAAATAATTGTCATACAAACCCAGAGATTTCAAGATTTTTTTATTTTCAATTGATTTTTTATTATTAACTATCAAAGAAACCTCGTTAGGTAGTGTTGTTGTGAATTGAAATGTTAAATCATCTCTAGTTTTGTCTTTCTGAGGTTTTTTATCGGATACTGAATACGTTATTTTTAAACCATTAACGTATTCTCTGATAGGTGATTTAATTGTATTTGAACTAATTATTGGGTGAATTACTTTATCAAAAAAGGTTGTCTTTCCAGCTCCACTTGGTCCCACAATAATTGTAGATTCACAATCAGGATTAATTATCCTAGGTGGATTACCTGCTGACAAATTTGGAGATGTAAAAATTTTTTTTATTTTATAATTATTAAACTTAATTTGAGTATTTACAATTTTCTCCATATCTTTTGTTAATTGATTAAAAATATCTAAATTACCTGACTTTATTTGCTGAATAACTTCATTATCAAAAAATCCTTTTGCAATTGACATTTTCTTTTGCCTTTCTCAATTTAATTACTATCAGATTGTATGTTTTTAAGAAAAAATATCTTATTAAATTTAGCTATCTTGTAATAATTTCAAATTTTAAAATGTTACTGTGATGTTACTGTGATGTCTACACCTTTTGTTGGTGACCATCTAATTCTTATATTTTCCTCTCCAAAGAAGTGAAATAATTGTTTAGAGTTCGCCAAATATCTCTTTAGAGTTCACCAAATATCTCTATTTTCTTATTTTTTTATTTTCCAATATTCCATTCCTTTTTATATATATTTGCTTCCATGAAGAGTTCATCTTTCTTCTCAGTATCACCTCTTATTTCATAATATCGTGATAAAATGAATAGATAGGATGCATGTAATTCATGTACATGTGGTTGAAGTATTTTTGGAAAGCGATTAAGGTTGTTACACATTTTCTGATCAACATCTTTTATTTTAGTCAACCAAGCTTCCATTATTTCAGGTTTCTTCTGAATAAGATAAATCGATATAATTTCTTCTAAGATTTCCATTTGAATCTCTAAATCCATCTCTGAAAATTGTGGGAGGGATTCCACCTTTAAGAAAGAAGTTAGGCTTTCTTCTATATTTTGAAAATAGAAATGGAATTTTCCTTGAAAGCCATATAGTTGTGTTTTAATTAAATTAGGAACAAGAATTTTCAAATCTGTTTCTGCATAACTAATTATGCTTTCAACAATTTTTAGCGGTTTAAATATAACTTCCTGTGGAATTTCTAAAGAAATTGGCATATAAGAATACAAAATAGTAGAAAGGATGATTTGAATAAATTCAATCATTTCTCCATTGTTGAAACTTTTGAACATCTCTTGATAATTCTTGCTTTCCCAAAATTCTGAAGGAAAATATTCATAAAACCCTCTATCGTAATAAAATCCAATTGTAAAACAGATAATATGAATCAATTCATGAAAATCGAAATCATTTGAATTCACAATTTCTTGAATAATATTCTTAAAGAGTTGAAAAATACTTTCTCCTTGTTCTTCTTGAATATTCTGAAAGATCTTTAGAATTTGAGCCCATCTTTCCAATTCAAAAAAAGAAGAATTCCCTTGTTTATTCCTCATAAATAAAATTAATCCACCGTTTTTGATATCTAAAATATATTGCTTCCAAGCAATATTTGGGGGAATTTTTATGGAATTCCCTCTCAAAATTGCGGGAAAAATACTCGATAAGTAAGAATCATCACTTTGCAAGTCTACGTGCAAATTATCTAAAAGACTTTTAAATAATATATCTGGTAAACCTCGATAATAATTTATTTTTGGTTCTATTTGTTCAATTGGAATTTTTCGATATGCCATAAGAATTATCCATATCAATTTTAATTCATTGGTAGCATTTTCGGAGATTATTTGACTATTTTCATCGAGGTAAAGTTCGGCTAATAATCGCAAAATTTTTGAACCCATTGCCTCAACAGGTTCAAAAAGATCGCTTCGTAACAGCACTTTTTTTCCTTTAAATCGGAGGTTTTTCAATATTCCGGTTGAAAATGTGCAATTTCCATTTGAAATCTCCAATATTTCTTCCCTATAATTTTCAATTCCCGATGCAATTCCCCAGTAATTTTTTTCATGTTCAATTAGTTCAATTAATTCTTTAATCGTCCAATTGGAGAATTTGACAGAATGCCATCTACTAAGTGAATTTGGTAATGGATTTAAGATATTAAATCGATTACGAAAGGCTTTCATCTTTTCTGATCTAATAGTCGCAATAACTTGTATCTCCTTGATATTATACCATAAATTAATTATCTGTAATTGATGATCTGATAAAGCGTCGATATTATCAATGATGATTAAAGAATTTGGTTTAATGTCGGGAACTCGGGACAATTCGACAAAGGGTTGCAATATGTAAATTGTTTTATTTTGCTCTAACTGGTTTATTGCGATTTGAGCGAGTAAAACACTTTTTCCACATCCAATCTCACCATCTATCAAAGTAAATGGATGTTGGAGAGGGTGATAGATCTCTTTAATAATTGTTTCAAATTTACATTTTGGTAAATTATCAGAGTAATCAATAATTCCGGGATTTGCATACTGCCAAATTTCAACTTTATCTGCAATTTCTGATAACCCCGAGTCCTCCACGATAACCATATTCCCTTCTTTCGTTTTTTTTGCAAATTTCCTTATTAGAAAAGCTAATTGTTTAGGACTCGTAAGAATTTTAGACAGCACCGGAATATTAGAATAATTTTTCTTGTGATGCTGAGATAAATAAATCATTTCCGATATTGAAAAACGGACTTCAAACTCAGAAATTAGGTCTGGATTGGATTTTCCTAGCTGGACAAAGAAAAATGAGCGTAAGGCATTGATAAGCACTTTGGTAATAAGCGTGATCTGACTATTCTCATCTAAAATATGCCATTCTTGTAATATCTTCCTTTTTACTCTTCCTCTTCTATCTGCTAAAATACTTCCTTGTTCCGGATTACAAAACTGAATTAATTGTGTTGGAATGAGATAATCTAAATACAACATTTCAGGTTTATTATGCGATTTCTTATTGTTATATACAAAAGGAATTTTAGTTAATGGTTCTTCCAGTTTTTTTCCAGCTAAGGTAAAAAAGGGTTCATAACTTCGAGATTCGGCGGTAAAGGTCCTTAATAGCCTTCCTTGGGCAGGAGAATCGACCATTTCAAATATTTCTGATTCAAGTAAATACAATCCGACTAATTCCAAATATGTTTCACTTATTCTTCCAATATTGCCCGATGTCCCTTTTATCCATAATAAGGAATGATTCCCCTTCTTATCCTCTTCAATATGCTGGAGAAAATACCCAATTATATCTCCATACTGAATTATCCCATATTGTTTTAGGTACTCCGGTGATTTTTTGATGATTTCATTATATTCTTTAATAGCTTGAATATCGTCTTTTGACAAGAAATAGTTCATCGTCCCAGAATTATTCATTCCGAATAATTCAGTGAGATTAGACTGAAAATTGGTTTCGGTTTTATCCGTTAAAAATACTTGAGTATGCAAATTCTCCATTAATTCTTGAAATTTCTGTTTTTCCTCTTCATTTATATTATCATTAGTATTAAGTCCCATTCTTTTAGAGGATAAACCTAAATCAACTTGATCCTTAATATAATAATTATTCGGACCTTCACGAAATTCACTTCCAGTTTCTCCTGTATCTAAAATAATGTAATAGTCCCCTTTGTGCCAAAAACCACGATCTCTAAATTTAAAAACATATCTTTCTTCTGTTAAATCAACTTGCTTTTGTTGTTTTATTTTTTCGCTTAATTTTAGCTTTAGAACTTCTTGTTTGCCAATTATTTCATTGTTCCATAATTTAGATCTGATTTTATAGTTCGGATTAAGTGCAAACATTTTTTTTAGGACTCTTTTGATTTTTTGTGTTTTTTTATACTTAATCCCTAGATGTAATAACATTTCCCAATAATCTAACCATTCGGAAAATTTGCTTTGAGATCGTTCATTTAATTCTTCCAATTTCTCAATCATAAACTCTTGAGTAGAATCAATACAGATGCTAAACATGATTATTTTATACCATAGTTGATATGGAATAATGTTAAATTGTTCTATAGAAGAAGTTTTTTGTGTGAGTTGAGCAAAGGATGGTTGAAATGCACTAATTTTTTTAAAAGAAGATGTGAAATGGAATTTTTCACAAAATTCAAATAAAATCTTCAAGTTTTCAAAATAAAGGAATAGATTTACTTGACTTTCATATAATATCTGAACAGAAACCTTAAAATTTTTCTGGGAATCTTGAGTTTTAAGTTTGAATTCAATGAAACCACAAATGAAGTAACTGAGTGAACTTTCCCGATTAGATAATGCATGCCAAATTGCATTTCTGGCATTAATATATTCTTTTTTATGCAAGTACATAATACTAGTCAATTGAAAACATCTTTCTTTGTGATTCTCATCAAATAAGAAGGAATTTGAAGGTCGATGATCGCTTAAGATTTCGATAGCTTCTTCATACTTTCCTATCCGTTCTAATAGAACAGCATAATTTCGCTTTATGATTAATAAAAAAGAAGTTGGATCCTGAACAGATTCAATATTTGAAACAAAAATTTCATTAGATTCAATATTTTTTTCGGTTTTTTTCATGAGTGTTTGACCAATAGTAAGAGCTTCTTCATTTTGTTGTAATTCAAAATGACAATGGTACAGCCCACATAAAATATCTAATTCAAACTTTTCAAAGCGTTCTTGCATTAATTTAGTTGGTTTCTCCAGTTTTAATGCAATTAAAAAACATTTGGAGGCTTTTTTATATTGAATATTTTTCAGATGAATAACTCCTTGATAAAAATAGACAAGAAATTGAGAAGGGCATGATTTTTCAGCCTTTTGAAGAAATTTTAAGGCAATACTTGGTTTTTTCTGAAAATAATGAACTAATCCCAAATTAAATAATGCAGAAAAATGGATTGGATCTAATTTTACACATTCTTGGAATGCTGTTGTTGCATCTTCTACTAAATTTTGATTCAAATAAACATTGCCGATTTGATTCCAATAATCAGGATGAGAGGGAAACAATTCAATTGCTTTTAACAAATCATGCTTGCTCTTATTGTATTTCATTGAGTGTAAATAAAATGTTCCTCTATGATAATAGAATTGATGATTGTTTGGATCTTTTTCAATAGCAATATTATGATTTATTTCTGCATTTTTGAAGTCTCCCTTACGAAAATATGCAAGAGCTAAATTTTTGAAAAAATATCCATTCTGCTCAACATAAGATTTATTGTCCATAAGTTTTCGGTACATTTTTATCGCATTATCGGGATTTCCATCTCGAGAAATCATATTTGCAAGAGTAGTAACCACTTTTGGATTTGAAGGATCGATTTGCAGGATTTCTGTATATATTTTTATTGCTCTTTGATAATCTCTTCTGCTTTCATAAGCATTTCCAAGTTGGAATTTAAGATTTAAAGAAGTGGGGTTGTATTCTATAGAAGTTTTAAAACTCTGAATTGCGTTTTCAAATTTTCTTGCATATAGATAGATTAAACCCAAAGTATTATATTCTGCTGAATAAACAAAAGAATGGGTATCTTCATGCGCTTTTAGTTCATTAATTACCTCTTGTTGTAATGAAATTGCTTTCTCGAATTCTCCTTCCAATTTATATATCTGTATTGAAGTCATTCTTGCAAGAGAAACATCATCTGGGATATATTCTTTTATTTGTTTCTCAAAATTTTTCCATTCTTCAATGTTAGATTTCTGAACCAAGATATTAAATTTTGTTGAGAAAAACAAGTATTTTTCAGTTTTTTTATTTGGGATTTGAATTTGATTTAATTTCACCCTAGCGTCTTTAAACTTATTTTGATTACAGAGCAAGCGTGTTTGATATATTATAGCGAATTTATTTTCTGATTTAATGTTCCCTAATAGTTGAAGACCTTTGTCTGCTGCGTTAAAATTATTTATGTTTAAAAATTTATTAATTCCTAATTTCAGTATTTGAATTTTTTCTTCATCCAATAAATCTTGAGGAATCTCTTCAATTTTATTTTGCAATAAATAATCTAAAATACTCTTGATTTTTCCTTCAATACTTTTTCCCAAAGATGATTGATTCTTCAATGAAACAGATATTTCATGAATAAAGAGAATTTGAGCATAATAATTTGTTTCATATGTAAAATTTTCGGATGTTATTAACTGTACTAACTCCTTAAGCATAGCTTCCAGTTTTGTGTAAGTTTTATGAGACATGATTTTCAATAAATTGTATCTTCTTGGGATAGCTTATAGTTGTCCCCCCAGAAAATCTTTTTGTTATTTTTGTAAATCTTGGGGGGAGAATTGATCCTTCCCCAAGAAGATATATTTTCTTGATGACTACTAATAACCAAAATTTTGTATGTGATATATCAAATATAGCATCATTTGATCAAAGATTGGGAAAACCCAAACTCCATTATGTTGATGCTTTATTCGATGCAATGTCTAATGAATACAAGATCATTGCTATAGCAGACAATTCTCTTTATCGAAAAATAGATGAGAAGAAAAGGTACAAATCGGATTATCTAAGTACCCATAAAATAATTGAAGCACCTGCAAAATGTGCTGCTGATACCTACATCCTTCAATACGCTTGGAGCAATGATTCTTTCATAATTTCAAATGATTTATTTCGTGAATATAAACAATATCCAAGAGAATGGGTTGAAAATCATCGAATTTCTTTCATGATCATAAATAATCAAATTTTTTTTAGTGATGAATCTCTTGCTCAAATCAAATCAGATAAAATAGAATTTATTCGACCATCTGCGAAAAATGTAGAATCATTGGTAAAGGTGAATTAAATGGATGATTTTCCAATATCGATCAATTTGCATCTTACAAATAGATGTAATTATCATTGTAAGTTTTGTTTTGCTCAAAATCGATGTTTGAGTAGAGAATTAACTTTTGATGAATGGAAAAAGATAATATTCTTATTATCTCAAAAAGATTGCCGAAAAATTAATTTTGCAGGAGGAGAACCAACATTATTACCATTTTTACCAGAATTGATAATATATGCAAAAAATCTAGGTTTCTATACTTCAATCATTTCAAATGGAAGCCTAATTTCAAAGAAGTTTGTAACGAAAATTAAATCCCATATAAATCTCATTGGATTAAGTCTTGATTCTCCGTATGAATTAAAAGAACAAAAATTAGGAAGAGGATTAGCTGATAATCGCAAAGCATCTTATTCCCACGTTGAACAGATCAACCAGATTTCAAATTGGATAAAAACGATGAATATTCCTTTAAAAATCAATACAACATTAACTTCGTTGACATGGATGGATAATTTTGCACCATTAATAGAATCAATTCAGCCTATTCGCTGGAAGGTTTTAGAGGTTCATAAAATAGATGGAATTAATAACCATTACTTTGATATAAATCCACAATTGAAGAAAGATCAAATCGATTATTTTATGGAAAGACATGAAAAATATAATCCTATTTATGAAAGTTCTGAAATTTTATCCAACTCGTATTGCATTATTACTCCGGATGGAAGATTTTATTTTGATCAATCAAATACATACAGTCCAGAAATATTGGTTCATGGCATTGATGAATGCTTTGATAAATTATACTATTCATCTACCAATTTTTCACAACGAGATGGATTGCATTTTTTATCTGATACTATGTCTAAAGCACAAATGGGAATGGAGGTGAAAAAAACTGGCTAAAAAACAACCAATGTCAAAAAACGCAGCGAAAAGAATTCAATCGGCTCAAGATCGAAAAGGAACAAAAGGTGATCAAAAATTCAAAGCTCGAGCTCAAAGAGCTGTGTCAAAAAATTCCAAATAAATTCTTTTTGTGTCATTTTTTTTTCTTTCTCGCTTATTTCTTATTTTTGCTCGTTTTAACGACTTATTAAATTCAAGTTTAAATAACTTACTTTAATATAGAGTGCTCTAGAAGGTTATCAAGGACTTATCTCAATAATCTCACCCTCCCGAAAGATTTATATCTAAATAAACCTAAATTTCCTTTGAGTACAGTATTTCCACGGCGGTTCCTTCCCAAAGAACTAGAGAGCAATACCTATTTTATGTGAGTTCGCCAATAATGCTAACAAACATCAACGAAAAAATTTGCCTCCTCGTGAGTACACCCAGTTGCATTCATTTTATGGAGAACACTGGGTTAGAAGACCTCCCTCATCTTTAAGAGATATTGGTTATCACTCCATTATAACTGGGGTAATGCCATGACACAAAATATTAGCACGGGATGAAATACGTGAATTTCCTTGACTAAGGTCGTTATCCGGGCGGTTCTTTGAGTATGGATATATGATAGCGGAGCAAAGGTTTCTGGGAAAAGTAAAAAAAATGAAAAATATCTCTAAAAGGGGCCTTGCCCCTTAGCTAAATTTTTTCTTTTTTTTTTGTATCACACCTGTATCACTCTTGTGATACATCAAATTGTATTACACTTGTAATACAAGAATGCGGCTCTGAGGAGGAGTTGGTCTGAAAGTAAAACGATGGTTTAACTGAAAATAAATAAAAAAGGAAAATTATTATTATTGATTGATTCTAATCCATTTTAATAGGAGTAAATGAATCACAAATGGGATAAGGACTTTTTTGAATATGAATATTTCCTGCATTTTCAATTAAAAAGTCAAATTTCTTGCATAAAAAATCAATTTCATAAGGATAATTTCGATACGAAGTAGGGCAGTTGTATCTTTTCATATGAGCACAATTTCCACACGAATTTAGGTTTTTTATATGCTCTTGATGATAATATCTCTTTTTCATATTCTGATATTGAAAAATTGGAGCATTTACTTTCTTATGTTTGTATTTATTTCGGATAGGATCTAGATGATGTTTCCTTTCAAAGCTGTTTTATTTTAGTGATCATTTTTGATTTCATTTTGTTTTCTATTGTCGAAAGAATTTCTGCGATTTGTTTTGCCAATCTCTCAATTTCATCGATATTTGTAAGTACATCATTAAACGAATGATTCGAGATAATTCGAGTAAAATCATACTTAGTTTCGGAATTTTTCTTTCTTCTAAAGTTTTGATCATCTGGAAAATATCTTTTATAATCTTCGTTCATTACTTCCACAATCATATCCATTATGTTCTTCTTTATTTTTTTCGGATTGAGCTTCAATCCTATCTTAATTTGAAATGGATGAGATTTGGGTTTTATCCGAATCCGATAGTTTAATTGAAAAATATCGTCAGACACAACCCACATTTTTGGAAAAGCACTGCATCCAGACCTTTCTTTTCTTTCGTCAATTTTAAGTTTTTCATCTACTGTCTGATTAAAGATAGGATTAAATGTATTCCAGAATTCTATGATACCTTTTTTCCTGTTTAATACTAGTTTAGCCATTAAAACAAAATTTTCACAATTGATTTTGTCCAATTCTTGAGTAATGTCAACGGGTGAATCTACAAAGGTATCCTTGGTCAAAAAATCAAACATCTTATCCCAAGTTAAAACATTCCATCTTTGTAATATCTTATTATCCCTTTTTCGTATTATTTTTTGCTTTTGAATTAAAAAATCCTCGTCCTCATCCTTCAATTCAATATTATCTTCACTTTTTGCATGCAAGAGGAATATTTTTTGCCAAGACTTGGAAGATCCTTCATACTGTTGCACATGACATTTGGTTAAGGAAAATAATTTGACCTCAATTAGAACAGATTTCACTCCATCAAGCAGAATTGCAATATCAGGTCTACCTTCTTTTATTAAAAATTCCCTTTGAATTGAAATTGATTTATCCCCAATTGGAATCCCAAGATATTTTAGAAAATTTTCTTTTAAGCTTTCTGAACTATTCAATAAAGCGACTAAAAAATTAGACAGATGATTTTCTTTTTTGAAATATATAGCCAGATTTTCAAAAAATGGATTTTTTCCCATATAATTGATATTAGCTTACTCTATAAAAGGATTAACTTCATTTTTCTGATTCAAATCTACTAATCAGTTTGCAGAATATAACAAAAAAATTATTTATAAAATATTAGTAGAGAAATCTTCATGAATTACATGAGTGCAAATATTCCGATTATGTATTGTAAACACAATTCAATGGATGAGATATTAGAACTGTGTGAAGTTAAATGAGTCTATATTTGATATTGATTCTAAAAAATGAAAAAAACTCCACATCATTATTTTTCAATTCATAATTTTCTCTTCAGAAAATTAATTCGTTCGATTAATTTAGTTTTTAATTCTCCAAGTCCTTCACCGTTAGGTAAATATGTAACACATCGGTGGTGTCGAAGATCGAAGGGTATGTGCTCCATATTTTGAGTAATTGGAATTACAAATTTCCCTAATGTATGAGCAATTCCTGCTTCATAAAACACATTTGGATTTTTATTTGTGAAGTCGCAAATTACTATTGAAGAGATATAAATTAATTTGAATATATCTTGAATTAATATTGAGTTTTCCCACATATCATCAACTCTTTTACAGATTATTGATGATTCTGAACATGCCTCCTTAATTGTCAGGTGAACTTGATTAAACTCCATAGAAAACGGCATCATAACACTAACTAAGTTTTCATCTGGATCTTCTACAGGTTTATCAAAAACAGAAGGAATAAATGTAAAAAAGTTAGATTGTCCTACGGAAGCTGTAGAAATTCTTTCTCTCAAATCAACATCTACATTCTCAATGTGTCCATCAGAATTAAGAAAGATCTCTTTTTCATAATACGGGAGGATTTTATTTAGTTCTGTTTGAAATTCAGTCCTTCCTTCATCATAATCAGATTCATGTACATGAAGTCCACAATCTCCAAAATTATGATAATATGAGTCAGTTGGTTTAGAAATATTAATATAAAAGAATTCAATCAAGTTGAAAAGGTTTCCTTCATCTAATGAAAGAAAATCATCCATTTTGCTGAAATCTATTTGTAAATTTAATTCAATATCCAAGTACTCTTTGAAAGTCATTTCTTTATCACCATAAACAACTCCGTTATCTACACAATCATAACCAAATGCTCCTTGAAAATATCCTTTGCGTTCAAACTTTTTAAATAAACCATATATTCTCCGTTTAATCATTTCAAAAGAG
This sequence comes from Candidatus Lokiarchaeum ossiferum, assembly GCA_025839675.1. Lineage (GTDB taxonomy): Archaea > Asgardarchaeota > Lokiarchaeia > Sigyniarchaeales > Promethearchaeaceae > Lokiarchaeum > Lokiarchaeum ossiferum. The sequence continues at coordinate 249,681 of CP104013.1, read as the reverse complement.
ATTTGAGGTCGTTCTATACCATGTCTATCTGAATAATACATGGTTACATTTGATTTTAAAAGTAAAAAAAGATTTCCATGATTTCTATCGCCTATATCTTCCCACATTCATTACTATTCCAGCAAAATAAAAGAATTATTTGTGTCTTATCCAAGAATTATAAACACATATTGAGAGGTTGATTATGAAATAATCCCTACATGAAGTAAATAATTTAAATAATTAGATGTAAATAGTATCATGTCTTCACTTCCAAATTTTGACAAATTTGATGAATCTATGTTGAAATCTATTGAAGCAGATCCTGTAAATTTTGAATCGTTTCAAATTGAATACAAATTAGAATTTCATAGCGATGTAAATGAGCTAAGAAGAGATATTATTGCATTCGCAAATGGGAATAAAGAGGGTTATTTATTTTATGGAATTCAAGATTCACCGATTAAGATTATTGGTATTGAACAAACAAAGGTTGATGCAATTAAAACTGTGGTTAATGATGTTTTACCAAAAAAAATTGATCCAATATTGAATCCTTTTCCAATAATAAAACCGATACCTCTTTCTAGTGGAAAATATGTTGTAGCGATTAAAATAGTACCAAAAAAACATGGAATATATGGAATCAGACAAGAGGATAATCCATCAAAACCTAATTTTTTAACTTATGAATTTTGGGTTCGTATAGATGGATCTAAGCGTAGACTGAAGATTGATGATATTGAAGGAATTATTTTAGGTAAGGGTGGTTCAGCAATAAAAAGATTGAATGTGACTCTTCATCCAAAGGCAGTCATATCGCCAGAAATAACTAAAGAAGTCATTATTGCAATTAAAGCAGTAAATATATCACCACGTCCTATTACAATTCAAGAATATGGAATACATTGCGAGGATATGAAATTTAAAGTAATTATTAGGCCTCCAATCACGCTAGGTGATTCGATGAAGGTGTTAGATCCACGAAAAATTATGGCTGAAGCAATGAAATTAGCAGAAAAACCTATGAATTCGTTATGTGATATACTCCCTATGAAATTAGAAGATGGAGATTTATGTTCTGCATTTATAGAGAAGAAAGAATTCCAAAATAATATCAACGCAAAGGGTTATACATTCCCAACCAAAGTTAAAGCTTATTTTGACACAAATGAAGGTATTTTTTACTCAGATTTAATAGAAATTCCAGAATGGGAATAAAATCCAGATTTCATTGATACTTCCCCGATCATACCCCCTTTGATACTCTTTTTTTCACTTAATTTAACTATGTTACTCAAGCTCCCTGTAGACATTACAAAAATTCAATCACCTGAAATAAGAAAATTTCTTCAGAAATTGGAATTGAAGGTATTTTTTGAGATAGATGAAACAGATACAACCTTTAGACTCACAGATGACTATCTTGTGCATGAAAATGCGGAATTGAGCAGTCTTCCGTTAATATTTTCAAAAAAGAATCAAAAAATTACATTTTAGAAATTAATTGTAATTTACGTTTCTCCAATTCAATAATCATAACATCAATTGCATCAATTTTTGAACCTCGAGTTCCCTTCACATAACCTCCAGCTAAAAGTTCCGCTTGACCTCTATACCATGAAATTGTAGGCTCAAATTTCGCTTTAGTTTCTGATTCTTTTGCCTTTGGAGACATGTTTCTTTTCTTATTGGGTTGTTTATCCTTCTTAATTTTTTCTTTCAAAATTGGGTTCTTATTGGATTTTGTGGGATCTTTGAAAGAAGGTTTATTTTTCTCTTCAAGTGCAATATCTTTACTTTTAATAACTCCTTTTTCTTTTATTTTTCGCTGAAAAGCTTCCTCAAAGGTTTCACTCATCAATAATTGCCTCCAATGATGAAATTGCCTTTCTAATGTTCAAATCAATTGAATCAACGAACTCTGGAATATCTAATGAGTTTTTAAATAGCTCAATCATAACACCGATAGAACTTTTAATCTCAGGTGTTAATTCGTTATGAGTAATATTACTTGAACCAATATTATGTTTGGGTTGAGTAAAATCTAAAACAGTGGAATTAGAACACCCGACTTCCTTAACAATTTGTGCTACTGTTAGTCCATCTTTAATCAACTCTTTGATCTTGGTATCACGATCATCTTTCTGTTGTTGTGTCATTTTAACCATATTATTTCACTAATTAATAATAAGTAATATTACTTAATAAATCCAATTATTGTTCTGTTGATGAGTAGTATTACTCATACATTCGAGTAAAAGTTTTTATTATCATTATTCCAACCTAATTTTACTAAAGATAAGAAAAAAGGATTTGAGATGGAACAATATTCACAAAATCTAAAAAAATATACCTATCAATGTCTATTATGTGGGGAAATTTTTCATAAAAAGTCGAAAAAGTGTAAATGTAGGACAGTTTCACTTAAATGGAATCGTTTTTCTATCTTTCATGAAATGATTGGCGTTGAATACTTATTAATCTCCAAGAATAATAAGTGGATATTATTTGAAGAATATCAAAACGCTGATAATTTGTTAAATCCATCAGAAATATATCAGATCAAGCAAAACAGAAAAAAAATAATAATAGATCTAGCAAAAGAAAAGGAGAAGACTTTTGCGAAGCGGAAAGCAAAAATTAAAAACTCGAATAATGAACCTATCCATAATTATTATGGAGAACCCTTGTATGCAAGTCAAATAGAATTCTTAGATAAGATTGAATCAATACTTGGATTCCCAATTCCTAAAAAAACTGTTCTTCGATACAATAGCATTGGTTTTAAATCTTCTAATGGATACATTCTTCATTTAAGCCTATATCGATGTGGATTAGAGGAAATCCCTTCAAGTATCAGAAATTTAACCAAACTTCGGAGTTTATATCTAAGAACAAATAAAATTACCAAAATTCCCGACATCTTATTTTCAATCTCTTCTCTTAGAATACTTTACCTTTTAGATAATCAGATTTCTGAACTTTCTAAAGATATTAATAATCTTAAAAAATTGGAAGAACTGAATTTAGGAATGAATCAACTTAAAAGTCTCCCTGAACAATTGTTAAGTTTGAAAAAGCTCAAATTATTAACGTTATCTTGCAATGAGCTGACATTTTTACCTGTTGAATTACTATTAATGCAATCTGTTGAAAGAATTTATGTAAATGGAAACAAGCTTGAACAATTTTGTCAAGAACAATATTTTAATAATTTTTGGAAAAGAACGTAAACCTTGCGGATTGAGTACTCAAATATTGTGTTTGAGATGATTCCGCGTATTTCCAATGCTTTACTAATGAAGTACTCTACGTTGTATATATGTAGTTAATAAGTTAGAAGTTTTTTTGTACTTAATGAAAATAGATTTCATTTGTGAAATCTATATATCTTTTCTGTAATCAACAATTCTGCATAAATTTTTAAAGATTTTCCATAAATTACTATTTAGAACTAAGTCTAAAAAGTTGATAAAAATGGTTAAAGTAATTACTGAAACAGATGGTGTTACAGCAGAAATTCTGAGTATAATCAAACGGGCAAGAAAAGAATTGATGATTGTAAGCCCATATATTCAATTAGATGGATGGCCTCGCTTGAACGATGCTTTGAAATACGTTTTGAATGATAATGAGAAAAATGAAATTGAAATTACAATTATTACTCGAAACCAACCAAATGGCAATAACAAATCACTCGATGAATTATCGCCATATCTTGACAGATGCAGGGTATATGTGGTTGATGATCTTCATTCTAAAGTTTATTATAACGAAACGACAGCACTTGTCACGTCCATGAATATGTATCAACATTCTGCAGAAAAAAACCATGAAATTGGAGTTTTATTTGAAGAACGTGATAAAGTTTTGGATGTTCGGGAACATATTAAATATTTAATGAGTGCTGGACAGAAAACTGTTAGTGAAAAGAAGAAAAATCTAGAGGAAACAACTTTAGCGAAAAATTCCAAGGAACAATTTTCAATACAGAAATTCATGGTTCTCTCTAAAGGGAATAAATGGATTAAAGTTGAAACAGATGAGGGTTATGAAAATAAAATCTTGATTGCTAATGCACCGGGTTTAAAAGATGGGAGCTGGTATGAAGCTGAAGTTATAAAGAATTGGAATCGTACGAAATACGGTTTGGATGTTGAATACACCCAAATTAAAAACATTCGGAAAATTCAAGGCAATTGTATCATTTGTGGGGAGGAAATCGAACTAGATCCTACCCATCCAATGTGCAAACCATGTTACTTCAAAAATAAAAAATATCGCGGTAGTATTTTTGGGAAACAATGTCATATTTGTGGTACTAAACAAAGTGGCATAACGGATAGTAAACCTCTGTGCAAGGATTGCTATTATGCATTCTAAAGCTTGAATTTGATTATTTTTTTTTCATCAACCATTTATGGTTCATTTTTTGCAAACAATAACAAAAGGTGTACGTGTTGCATTTTCTTCTTACTTGTTGGAAATCAATCTGTTTCATTTTAATAATATCAAAAATGGATTAGTTCTTAAAAAATCTGCAAATAAACAAAAATGATTGTTTTTTCATTATTATCATGAGAAACAATAAGGAGAGATGTCCAAAATTTGTTTAAGGGTATCAATATTGCTGAAAGAATGAAAAATCTCAAGTTTATATGACTTAGAAAGTAAATATTAAAAAATATGGTAAATCAGACTTATTCTGTTCTATTAAATCCAACACCATATAGATTTGAAGGATTTAACAGCCATCGATTACAATGAGTAGATGCACTAAAATTCAATATATCAAGTAGAGAAAAGATAAATGTTGAAAACATATCTCTACGCCATTGAATTCCCGCATAACAATGTAAATCTACTCCATTCACCGTTGAATAATACTTTGTTTTAGATTCATGAACCCCATTATCATAGATTTTTTCATCTCTCCATACAATTTCATCAGAATGTGTTTTGTAATTGTAATAAATTAAAGCACTATCTCGAACATCTCGTTGATGTGATCTCATTATTAAACCAACTTTTATGTAATTTAAATACTGGTCGGGAACTAAATGATAAAGAGCTGCAGCAGGATGTGGTGTATCGTCAGGTACATCAATAAATATCATTCCGGCATGGAAATGTGTTTTAATCGGTGTCGTTGGATAATCAATCTCTAATTGATTATTATTTGAATTTATATACATGTTTAATTTAGAAAGCTTTTCAATTGCCTCTTTAGTTTTTGTGCTGTTGAATTTTCCCTTTACTTCGTAAACTGCGTGTACATATTTAAACGGAATTATTCTTTTAGGATCATCTCCTCTTGAAGAGCTCCATAATACTGGGCTTAAAAATTGATCATATATAATAATATCATATTCTTCCAAATTTTCTTCGTTCCAAAATTTATAATTATCAGAAACCACATATCCTTTCGTCGCAGCAAATCTTTTTGGAAGAAATTCATTTAGCCATTCATTTAACTTTTGTTCTGCTAAAAAACCATAGTCGGTTTGAACTTGTTGATTTTCATGTGCTTTTCTTTCTGTATCAATGGTATTTAAAATTTTTTCCCGATTTTGAATAAATTGCTTCCATCCTTGTGGACCAAATTCTGTCATTTCTTCTTCCATTTTAAAAAAATCAAAGTAAAAAAAACATAAAAGGGTTTCCTACCAATTGAATTGAAAAAAGATATTTTTTGATCATAGGAAGAAAATCTGAAATATCCATTTTTCATTACGAACAATTTTGACATATGAGGTTCTATCAAGATTTATTAGATTAAATATTTTGGCATCCTTGTGAAATTTATGCCGACTTATAAGCCATCTATCCCATTAATATTCCAATTTAGATTTTGGATAAATCATTTCTAAGATTTTTATCTCGCTCAAATTCAATAAAAAAGGAGTAACTATGAGATTATTAAATATACTTCATACAGTCGATTTCATAAAAGGATCAAAATTTCAATTCGACAAAATTGAAAATAGGATAAATTCTCAAAACGGGTTAATTAACTCGAAGTAAATCAAAAAAAGTTTAAATTGGAAAATCTTGATAGAACCTCATATAATTAAAAAAATACTCTTTTAGAGGATCCTTTGAAATTTTCAACATTCGATTCCGATGCCATCACCATAATAAAAATATATGTTACTCCAGATCAATATCAGCAACTCCAAGATATCCTTCCGCTTAATCACCACCTTTTTTCTTACTTATTTTACTTGTGAGTAATTTTTTGTTACTCATTTAGAAGTAATTTTTGAGGGTTATCTTGCATTTGAATTTGGGAATGTCACAAAATAGAATCAGAAGGCTGTAGTGAATTCTAAAGCTATTTTTGTTTATGATTGAACAAAATTAGCTCCTTAGAATTGCTGATAAATCTAATATAATTATTTATAATCTTCTAATTAAAAGGTGCAGTGTGTTAGAACAGACTTTTATTTTCGATTTACTGAATTTTAGCACCCATTTGAATTACTCCGACAAAAGTAAATAAGTGGCGAAGAGTTGAAAATAAGTCAGTATATGAATTTGGATTTTCAAAAAACATCTCGAAATTTTGCGAAGGGGGGTTTACCATCCCTTAGATAAGGCTTTAGAAAAGAAAGAAAAAGAAAAAGAATTAAAATAACAATATTGTAAAAATAAAGAAGAGTATCTTAAAAAAATTTGAAAAGTATCTTAAAAAATACGGGACGGGGGACTCGAGGGGATGTAAAGAGGGAGATACGGGTGATCTGGTTTAAATTCTATCTCAACCTATACCAGATGTTCTAAACTCTTAAAATACGTCAACCTACAGACATTTCTTGCATTTGAAGGAATTTGATAAATTATTCAAACTCCACTGTCTGAATCTATACTTGGTTCAGTGTACATCTTAAAAATTTTAGCTGGACCATCTGCATGTAAAATGAAATGATTTAAGACATCCCTACCAAGTAAAATTAAATCATCATCTCGAACAAAGGCAGACTTAATAGTAATTTCTTTTGCTTTATCAAGAGAAAAACTGAAATAAGAAGCAGGATAAGTTTTTGTTGTATTATTTGAACCTTTAATGTTCAAAGAAGAACTTGGATTAATTTTTTTTGAAAAGAAATCTCCTATATTTTTGGGGACAACTGTAACATCAGCCCCTGTGTCGATTTTGAAATTAAATTTTCGCCAATCATCTTCAAACAATGGAGTTAAAAATCCTTCTCCAAATAAAGCCTCAGGATCCGTATAATATTTCTTACTATATTGCCATTCCATATGAATCCCGCACTATTTCTCGATAGTATACAGGTGAGGTTTTTCTACTTTCATAATAATAAAAACATCGTTGGGTATTTTTGCTTTATATCTTGAATATAATTGATACTCATTTTTACCTTGATCAATTATTTTTTGTTTGTAAATTACTACGAATTTATTATTCAAATTGATGTCTTCAATGAATGAATTAAGATTTTGTTTAAAATAATTAGTTTCTTTTTCCCATTTTGAATATGTTTTGTCATAAGATGTAGTTTGACAAGAGTAAATTAATTTCATTTCAACATCCTCATCTTTCTTGAACCATTGATTCATATCGGTTTTATTACCATATCCTCTATTCAGGACTTTAATTTGATTATCACGAGGATAATTGTCCAAAACTTTACATTCTTCAATTATTTTCATTATTTATTCCTCCTAAATTTGGTTTTCATCATAATAACTTAAAATAATCCAATCATTAAGTGATTGGCGAATATTTTTTTCTTTCCTTAAAGCTCTGTCAATAGTATTTTTTAAATTTACCAAATCCTCGAAATCAAATGCGATGTATTGATTTTTCTCTATTTTATTCTGACGAGTGGTTAATTTTAGCATATGATAAATGACACCTGTTTTAACTGATTCATCAAAATTATCTTGAAAAAGAGGTCTAATATCAGTTAAAATTCTCGTTTTTCTTATTATTTGAGAATGATCTATCATTGTTGCATTTGCTTTAGATGAAATCCCCAGAGTATTATCAAGTTGGATGCTTTCCATGAAAAAATTGATTATATCTGAGTATTTTTCATGTTCTTTAGATATCCCTAGCTCATTAATAGCATCTTCCAAAGAAATTCTAAAATCTCCCAAATTTGTTTTCGATTCTTTAAAAATCCTGTAAATCATTGAAAGGAACATTAACATTTGGGATGGATATTGTAATTCACTTTCTGAGCAATCAATTAGTTCTTGGATCTCCAAAGTGGGAGAAGCCATTTGAATTTGCTCTAAAAATTTCTTCCTATTGCTTTCAGATATTGAGAGCAAATCTTGAATATTTTTTTTGAATGTTTTTGGAATCTGAAATCTGAAAAGTGTTCCCATTATATTATCATTTATTATATGTATAATTCTCAGAAATAAATATTTTTATCTTTTTATTCAAATTGACAATAATTCTGATTATCTGCAAATGATCCAATTCTGGATCCCTAATACAAAAGTGTTAAATAATTGGTCGTGATAATACCAATTGTGGAAAAAAAACTCAGGGATCAAAAAAAGAGAATTGCACTAAAATTACTCGTGGATGGCCATTCAAACGACATTGTGAACGAACAGCTCAAGAAACAATTCCATTCTGGCCTGTCGAATCGAGATTTGAAGAAATTGCGGAATACTATTGTCAAACCTCATGAATCAATGGTTTATATAGGTGCATTTCAAGAGTGTTACCCTCATCTCGCCAATAAGGAAATTCGGGAGAAATTTCGCCAACTCTATTTCGATTTGATTAAATCTGATATTTTGAAATCTATTCCCAATTCGATTCGGGTTGCTGATGGATTTTTGTCGGGATTAGATGACATTCAGGCTATTGCTGAGGGTAAAATTAGAAATTGATGAGTTATCACTCCAATTCAATCTCAACTTAAAAAATAGAAACATATACTAGGTAGAACACAATTATGATTAGTGGTACATGGTAAATCGGGTTTTCTTTTAAGGTCAAAAAAAATTTCTTCAAAAACGAAGCATTTTCAAATTCTATTTCCTTTTTTGTTGCTTTTCGAGTGTTCATAATTAGAGGAATCAAACGAATTGTTCAAAAAGTTTGTTAGGGTGAGAGTTTTTTAGATTGCTAACTGCATTAATCCTGAAATTATTACTAATCATGAGATATAATTAAATATCTTGATTGTTCAAATCAAAAGGAACGAAATTGACATCGGCAGATAATCCTTCATGGAGAATCTGATCCATCAATTTAATCCATTTCTCTTCATCAATCGGCTCAGGGTATGTATTAGGCCAGAATAAATTTTCAACTGTACGCATTCCGAATCTTTCTTTGCCTAAAAAGAAGAGATCCTTCATTTTATTTGCTTTTTTTAATTCTTTAACTCTATTTTGGAGTTTTTCAGAATAATAAGTTTCTTTCTCTGTCTTATTGTTCATGATCTTCAATTATCGCTCTGCCTTAAATATATACGTACTGATAAACTCAATGAATTGGAATACATAACGGCTAAAAGTGAAGGAAAAAAGCATATTTAATACGATTTTATTAGTGGAAATGTTTTTTTACTAATTTTCAATAAAATGAAGCTGTGCATTGCATACAGGACATCTAAATTCACGTACTCGTGTATGAATTGTATAAATAGAAGAGCAAGTGGAACATTCAATCTTACATCCTTTAGGTGCTTTTGTCATTAACACTTGTCCCAAGATTAATCCCCCTAATAAACCAATTGCACTTCCAATTATTGTTCTATCTGAAGAATTATCTTCACTCGAAGTCCCACCAATTAATGCACCGATACCTGTTGTTGCAGCTGAAACAGCCATTACGTTTGAATTATCATAAGATTCAACAATTTGATAAATATATTGTTTCCAATAGTCAGTATAATCAAAAAGAACTAAATGTTTAAATTTTGGAATCACTATATTCAATTTTCGATTAATTTTTTGGGGCACAAATAACCATATTTCCTTTTCTTTACTACTTCCAGATTCCCACGCAATCCAATCCCGAGTGTGTTTTAAATTATCTGTATTCTCGCTCAATAAAATAAAAACTGCATTGCATGAAACAATATCCGTTTCAATTTTGTTTGAATTGATTTTGTGTCCTAGAACTTGATCAAATTCTTCAAATTTTGCTTGTATCTTAGTATTTGCAAAAATTTCATGGAAGAATTGTTTTATTTTCACATCTCGTTGACTATGAGAGATAAAAATTTTCGCCATGCACTATTACTGATATAAAATCATATAAATCCATTTACTGTCTCATTAATCATTTAGATAAAGTAAAGTGGATAACAAAACTAACGATATTTGTCTGAATTTGCATGTGATATTCCAAACATGTGAATCACAAGATTTCATGGAATATGAGAGATGTAATGAAGTAGAAAATGAAAACACATAATTGGAAAATAGAAGCTAGTGGATATTAAAGACTTTGACTTGAAAAATATTGCATGTTTGAAGAAATATCTACAAATTTTCTTTCCATTCGAATAAAATTAGAATTTATTCATTAAATAATTGTATATTCACATATAAATAATCCAAACTAGAAATAAAATCATGTCCAAAAATGTGAGAAAAATAATTATTTCTTTTGTTGATTATATTATATTTGCCGGATTTCTATGGGAACTACTAAAAAAAGAGTCGCAAGAATTTTTTCTCCCGGGTTATGAATCGTTATATCTCGGAATAGGTTTTAGCATCTCAATTTTACTTTCTTTTATGTGCTTCTTTGGAATATACAAAATTGAAAAATCAAATGAGGGTATTTTTTCTTATTTAGAATGGTGTGATAGAGTTTTTGGGATTCTCATTGTCATTCAGTTCTTCTTTGAATTTTATCTTGGTTTATTCGCATTTTTAAGTCTGGAATTAATAATTGCGATTGTATATATTGCTTCGAGTGGCAAAACAAAGAAAAATCTTTCAGGATTAATCATAAATATTGGACTTGTATCAATAATTACAATTTATTTATTTGGTCTCATTTATGCACAGGATTGGATGGATGAATTTGGATATGATCTTTTAATAAAAGGAGGTTTGATTTTTGCATTTGGCTTAATTATTTATTATATTGTACTACGTTTCCACCAAAAAAGGTAGCAAATTACCTGAAAGATAAGAATTTTATTGATTTCAAACTACTATCTCAAATCCAGATAAATTCAATTTTATGCTTGTCTATAAATGAATTAGAATTGAAATTCCTTCATGTTGAAGAAAATGGTTTTGATATAAATGATTTTTTAAAAGACTATTTTGAAATCTTTCTTGAACCATCAGCAATTTTTATTGAGAAATTGAAAGAAACAAAGAAAAATAATAGATATTCCTAAACATCTGAGTATTAAAGGTCATCTTTTCGAATTTACACTGTACTTCCTTCTTTTTTTGGTTATCATTCTAAAAAAGATAATGCGTACCTAATTATTGAAACAAAACATCCATTTTTCAGCCAGCAGGTATTTTTAGCTTAGCAGGAGGGATCACCCTCACAAAAAATTATTTTGGTTTGGTCATCCCAAGAAAAGTGTGAAAGCAAAATAAATTGAACTTATTATCAAAATGGAGTGATTTCACTAAGCAATTCATCCAAATTGAGAATTTATCGCACGAAAATAGGCGAAAAACAACGTGGATTTAAATATTTGTGTTGTCTTTATTACATTATGGAAGCTATTTTAAATTCTGACTTTATTATTATTCCAACTTGCTGTCACTGTTATAATTCTGTGAATGAAGGCGAATATAGGTGTGTGAAATATGCGGTCGAGCTGTTTGTCATGAGTGTGGCACATTAAAAATTGAACCATTTCAAAACGTTTGTACTTGGTGTCACAATGCTGTTACTCTCATTTTAGCCAAGAAGAAGGATGAAATTATGAAGGAAAGTCTTTCATTGAACGTTAAAAGAGATATGAATTGAGTTTAACCATTTTCTTTCTCATTGATTGCTTGATAAAATATCACAGTCATTAGAGTGACAAACGTACCCTACTTGTTTCTATATAAAGCACTCCCAATACCCTGCATTTTTGTTTAAAAAGGACTACGGTAGTAAGTGAGAGTTAATGAGTTATGTTGTGTGGTATTGGATAAAGAGAAGAAAAACAGTAGGGTTCTACTAAAGTCATTTTCTATACGTGTAGAAAAAACATGGTAGAAACAACCCACACCCATAATATATATGGCTATAAAATAGATATTGACAAGCACTACCCTACTTTTTTTTTCTTTTTTTGTCCTCAACGGAACTAAAACAAGCATATATTCAATTTGGCACGTTAGGGATTTATAAAGGAAGATGTTAGGGTAGTTTTTCATCTCTACGATAATTTCCCTCTGTGTATAAAAAACACTTTTTTTCGACATTGTTTGATAGAGCTTCTAATCAGTACCCTACAAAGATAAAAAATGTAAAAAATTAGGCTCGGACAATTAAAAATTGTCCGTTTTCCTTCATATTGGTTATCTTAAATTGTTTGATCTGAGCTTGGGATAATATTTTTAAGTAATTTAATATTTCGCTTTGTTTGATTGAATTTACTCTAATTTCCTTTGCAATCTCTTTGGCTGAGATAGTGAATTTGCTTTTCGCTTTTAGTTTTTCAATAATATTTTGGACAATTCCTGTGTAAATCTCACGATCTTCAAAATAATAAAGGGTTTTCTTTTTGGTTTTGAACACTCTAAATCCATATTCTTTGTATAAATATGCTTTTCGTTCATTCAATGCTCTTCCAAAAGCTTGAGCTGATTTGTAGTGATAATCACTAGGAAAATGTTTCTGACAGAGTTCATGTAATATTGTTGCTGAGAAATACATTTTTTTTTCAAGATTTTTTGGTTCAGGAATAATGAATGATTTTCCATTGCAATGTTTTTCCCATTCACCTTTAAGATTTTGAAAAATTGTATCTAATGGGGTACCTTGATTTCCGATCTCTTGTTGTTCCTTCGCTAAAGCCCTCATAGTATTTTTCACAAATTTCTCATCTTTTTCAAAAATATCCCCACAGATTTCCATGAACCGGGCAAACTCAGCGATTCTTAAAGGATATTTCTTAATTTCAGAGTTATTAGTGCTTTGTAGTTTTCTTATAATTTGATTGAACACCACAAATAATTCGCTCCAAATCTCATTAAGAATAGCTGGCTCTTCAAATACTTTCTTAAATACATCTCTTTGTATAACTTCGAATTCGCCAATAGAGTTTTGAAATGAATCAAGTTTGAACATTACAAATCGATTCAAATTGTCTGCTCGCAAAAAACGGGGCGTTCGTGCGTCAAATATGATCCAAGTCTTTGGTTTGAGAATACTTGATTTTTTTGTGGTATGTAATTCCCTAAGGGGAGTATTTCCACTTCCTGTTATTGTTGAAGCGATAATATCATCAAATTCATTATTATAATTTGTATCTACATTCTCAAAATTTGCCAATTCAAAATGATTCAACGTGGTTCGAAAATCTCGCTGATCTTTGGTAAGTGAAAATGGTTCTTCATTGGTGTAAAATAAGCTAAAATAGGAGTGAGCTAAAGTTTTTCCTGATCCTGTATCTCCAATAAAAAGAGCACCTGCACGTTCTGAGAAAAGCTCTCTAAACATAATCCCAATAAAATAAACATCGTAAAGAAATGCCTTTTGTTCAATAGATAGTTCGGTCTCACTAAAATTGATTCGACATGAAGTCATACGTTGAAATAGATACTTTCCATCACGTAATTTCCCATAAAAAATCCTTTTTTCATCAATTTCATCTACTAATTCTATAGGATTATTACGGAATGCAGATCTGAAAAACACTCCATCTTCCCCATTATCAATTTTGACTATCTGATTGCCATCAAGTCGAAAGATTTGATTTACTCCGTCAAAGATATAGAGTTGTTTTCTCAGCTTATCATAATGGGATTGTTGATATGTTTGAACTTTTTCTCCCATCTTCAGACAATAGTTCACCAGTTCTTGAATTATTACGTTTCCTTCCCTATTTTTATGATTTATCCCCCATTTTGAGATATAGGCTAAAAATTCAGCATGTTCTTTTTTAACCCCGATCTCTAACACATCCTTCTCTTTATTCCGAAAGAAATAAGGTGTGTTTTCTATATCATAAATAAACCGTCCATTTTCCAATAACACATCTTTAAAAGCATGTGCAAATATGTTATTTCGGGTATCTACCGAAATTCTATTAGAGTTTTGAGTTTGATTTCGTAAACGAGCGGTGATCTCTTGGAATTTTTTACATCCATCCACAATTTCAATGAAGGAAAAGGATTCAAATTCCTTTCCTACTTTTTCTCTGTGAATCCCTTTAAGAGAGCATTTCTCTAGTTTAAAAGCTTGGTCGAATTTATTCCGATCATCTCCTTTGTCAAATTTTACAGTTAATTCTTCTTTTGATTTATAGTAAACCTCCTTAGCCCTATCATTTAGTTCGTTTTGTTTTTTTGTAAATAAGGATACATATTTATCGAATTCTTTACTAGTTAACTCAATTTTTTCCTTCAGCTTTTTCTTAAGTTTAATTCTATCTGCTGTTGTATCTGCTAAATGGATTAATTCTAAAATTTGGGAATCAGTAAAATTCTCAGGTTCAAGTGTTTCAAGTATTTTACTTATTTGTGTCTGTGCTTTTTTGATTAGGTACTCTGAAAATATTTCAGAATAATGCTCTTTAGTTGGTCTTTTTTCCCAATTATCAGATTTTTCTTGTGAATTAAGATTATTTTCTGTTTCTGACCGTTTAAAACTACCTTGGTTCAGTTCAAGAAAGGAAATGATTTCTTCTTGTATCATTTCACAATTTAGACATTCCCGGAAGAGAGCTGAAAATATCTTAAATTTTTCGAGTTTAAGATCTTCAATAGCGACTGTTCCTTCTAATATATCCTTAAACCCTTCTCGAATCTTCATAGGAATCTCGCTTGAATCGGAATTTATTGAATTTGGCGAAGAAGTTTTCTTTTTCAATTTACTTACCCGTTTCCGATTTTGAGCTTTATTCAGATTTTCAAATGGATCGTATAATTCTTTTGGGAGGAATAGTCCTGTGATTTCACTAAATTCCTGCAAGGTTATTTCCATTGGAAGATTTGCATTCACGATTTTATATTCTTTTAACCCATGTTCTACAAATTTTGTTCCTGAAGCAAAAATTTTGCCTCCTTTTCCTCTAATATCAACTGCTTGCAACCCTAGTTTCTGAGTTAATTCGGTATGATCTTCAAGCGATTTTTCTTGAGTATTTGCAGGAGTGATATCTATCTTTTTTCCATCCCTCTCAAAATACGGCTCTTTTAAATAATATCCTTTGTGAAATCCTCCAGTAGGAGTTGCTTGTGTGAAAGTATCAGCATATTCTCCTAAAGCTTTATCTAATGCTTCCAGATTAAACGTGACTTCTTCATTTTTTGGCACATCGTAATCCAAAAATACCAAAGATCGTCCTTGATATTCAGGTTGAGTTCCACAAGAAATAAATCCATTTTTGCTGACAGGAACAGTTCTAAATTGTAATCTATCGTCGGAAAAACTCGCACATGTCATAATTCGCCAAATTTTTAATTGTCGGCTAAATCGAATCCACTTTCGGTCTTCATAGGGGATTTCTTTTAAGTATTCTTTGTGATGTAAGCAAATATCACCAAAATTTGTTTTTGGATTGTATTTCTCAAAGAATTCTTTGTATTTTTCTCTTAAAGTGTCTTCTTTTTTATAGATTGATCCATTTAAACCAACTACAAAATTAAGATGGGGTGTATTTTTCTTCTTAAACGGATTCGAAGTGTTGATCGCTTGATTTTCGGATTTCATTTAATTCATTCCTCCAATGACGATAGCAACAAAAAACGGTACAAATGAGGTGTGCGATACTTTATTAGCCCATGCTAATTTAAAATAATTAGCAGATGCGTTTTTGTGTTGAATAAAATGAAAAGTTGCGTATTTGTTAGCAAAGAAGAGGAGCCGTGAACTTCCCTTCTTTGCGTTCGGCTTTTGAGTTAATTCTTGCGTATTTTTTATTGTTTCTTGTTGTATCATTGTGATCACTTAGTAT
Organism: Candidatus Lokiarchaeum ossiferum; assembly: GCA_025839675.1. Taxonomy (GTDB): domain Archaea; phylum Asgardarchaeota; class Lokiarchaeia; order Sigyniarchaeales; family Promethearchaeaceae; genus Lokiarchaeum; species Lokiarchaeum ossiferum. The sequence goes on along the minus strand of CP104013.1, from coordinate 233,608 downwards.
ATTTAGGTGCTCAAAAAGAGAAAGTGTGTGATTAGAAACGATCATCAACATCGCATATGAGCTATTGATAGCTCAATAACAAATATTTTTAAGGAAGAATTAAGTAAATATACTTACTGATTCTTTCTTTGTGATCATTCGTCCCATTCTCAGGGCTGGAGACCTTGAGAATGCTTCTTTTTCTTTTTGACTTATTCGTGCAAAAAACGCAGTATTTGGAGTTATAATATTCAAAAAATAGACTAGTTTTTTTTGGATTGGAAGAAGTTGAAACTCATGAACATCCGTTTTTTCTCCTAAATCCCAAATTGCATCCACTCGTTTGAAAGATTGCTCAGAGATTATCTTGGGAGGTTGAGTGAATTTGTGTTTTAAGGTTGATTTTTGGGTGTTCATGAGTTTTTTCCCCTATTTAAATTCGAAGCAGGTCGTTAGCTTTTTCTAATGCTGATTCAAATCGCCTTTTGCGAATTTCTCTGGTAAGTTGGTTATTCTCCCTCAATAATATTTCAATGTAGGGAGTTAGAGTATATCCTAATTCTCTTGTTTCTTGAGCAATACGTCGATTTATTCGCACATGAGTTAGAGTTTCCATATTTACACCACTGTGAGTTTAGTACCCATTTTGAACACTATGATACTCAAACAATATCTTCCTTATAAAGTAACGGCACAGTACAGTTTTTTAGAAAAGAATCGGATGAATTCTAAGTAATTTATAGGCATATTGGAAAAATTGAACTCATTCTAAAAGATTGTAGTAGCCCATTATGAAGTTGTAAAAATCAATGAATTGAGATAAAGACCTTAAAAAAATATTAGTCGGACCTCAAATAGATTTCATCCTTCTTCTGTTGAAATTGAAGTCAGTATTCATTAAATATATAAACCTATGGATTATAAATTGATCAATAGGTTTATATATGATTTTTTTAACTCTACCTATCCTACATGGCCATTTTTTGTCGACAAATTTGAAAATTTTGTTCAATTCTGGCTTAGTTTACTGCGAATAGAACCGTTTGAGAAAATTGAAGGATTTTAAATCAGAAAATATCACCTATTTTTATATGTCGGTTATTTTTAGACTAATAATTAGTCCCTATTTTTAGATTCTTTTTTAAAATGTTTATGGATATTCATAAACACCTAAAATTTCACGTAATTTTATGGATCTAAAATATTTGTTAGTGGATTAATCAAGTGATATTGTTATCTCACAATTAGAGCCTTTTAATACTAAATTATTCTTATTTAATATTATACTATAGAAGTTCATTTGCATAACTTTCATATTTATTATGTGTCTTTGAACTTCGCTAAGAAATACTAACACAGGGAAAAAATATGGCACTCGACACACAAGAAAAAACCGCAAATGATGATCCAATTGAAGATTCTGAATTAGATATGTATTATAAACAGTATGTAAAATTAAAGCAAGATATTTTAAAATTGCAACAAGAAGTTAAAGAAAGGTTAAAAAAACTTGGTTTGGATTCACTTATTAAAATTTTAGGATATTGAATCAAGTTGGTCTCTAACTGTTTCCCAATTCGCTTTTTTTTCCTCCATTTCCTTTATCATTTCTTGAAGAAGTTCTTTTGCTTTGTTTTTAATGACTTCATGAATCATAGTCGTAGCAGAATCGTTCAAAGTGGTGTGAGTTTTAATATACGCATCAAATGTATTCCAAATTTTAATAGGAATCTTCATAGATTTATAATCGACCATATTTGTAGTAACAATCGAGTAATCATAAGTTTTATTGTTATCCCTAAGGTAGAATATTTGTCCACTATTATAGTAACTTTTTAACCTCACACTTCTTATAGAGTAAGTAGAGACTAACATGAAAAAAATCACACTAAAACTAAGTGAAGATCTCTTAGAAAACGTTCGGGATGTATTCAAACAACACAAACCGCATCGCAAAGCTGATTACTTCTCGGATGTTGTGCGAGAAGTCTTATACGAATTCCTCGAAAACCACGGAGAAGAAAATAATGGCAACTAAAATTGATGAAAGCAAGAGAAATACTGAATATCATTATCCTTCTCTTGTGAAGGATGATTTCATCGGTATCAAAATCTCAAAAGGAAAAAAAGCCCAAATCAAGGCGAAAGCTCTTGAGCACAACCAAAATATTTCTGAATTCATAATGTTTTGCGTTGATAATGTCATCTACAATCGAACACAATCAAATGGTAAGTCTTCAAACGTTTTAACAGAATTAGGGAAAATTTCTGAATTGGTTTCAAAATTGGAAGATAAAGAATTTAGCATGAGTATGTTAATGCAAAATCTTTCAAATAAGCCTAGTGAAACCAATATTTCATTAGAAGAACAAATCCTTTCTAATCTTGGTGAAAAACGTTTGTTTTTAAACCAAATTGCAACCTATTGTAATGAAAGTCCTGCAAAAGTTTTAGAATCTTTAGTGACATTACAAAAAACGGGCAAAATCGAGCAATCTGCTCGAAAGAGGTGGTATCGCAAATGAATGTAAATCTAGGAAAAGTGTTTCCAAAAACACCTCATGTTGTCTTACCGAAAGATCAGGTAAAATTTGAGGAATTTATCGTATCTAAACGATCCCCTGCAACAAAGAAAAATATAAGTCAGAATTGCTATTACGGGTTTAAATATTTCCAAGAAAACTTTCCTGAAGTCAATTCAGTATTAGAAATAACTCCCGATCAATTCAAAACGTTTTTCAAGCATTTAGAATCTCGAATTTTGCGAGATAAAGTGAAAATCAAATACAGAATGAATTTAAGTGCTTTCATTAAATATCTCTTAGGCGAATCACGAGCTTATAAAAAACAAGTTGATTATGATTACAGTTATATCTTCTCAAACGATTTTTTCAAATTTACGGATACTGCTGGAAAAGTCGAACGAGATGCTCTTTCATTTCAAGACATTTTTGAGATTGAGGATTTTTATCAGAATCGATCCATGCGAGATTATGTACTAGTTTCTATGTTAGCTTATTCAGGATGTCGTGTTGGTGGTTTATGTGCGATAAAAATTAAAAATATAGACATGAAGAATCGTACGTTTCAAACACAAGAGAAACCGACAGAAGGATCAACCGGATGGAATCGGTATTTCTTCCCTCGCAAATTCAAAGTGCACTTGGAATCATATCTAGTGCAATTACAGTTCGAGAACCCTGATCAAGAATTTCTCTTTCCTATTGAAACTAAAACGGTAAGAAAAATACTCTCTGATTACCCGAAACGCCACGTAAATCCCCACTTGTTCCGAGATGCAATTAATAGCCATTGGGTTGAAAACGGGTTGCTAGATACAGGTATTCGCTCAATTCTATTGAATCAAACACCATCTGGGGTGAATGCCCAAAGATATCTTAAACGATATACGCAGAATGATAAATCAGGGAAAGAAAGATTAAAGCTTTATGATCAATTTTTCCCTTATTAGGAAAAGCTTAATTAGAAATAAATATCTCTTTTTTTATGCTTAATCGAATCTTAGTAAAAATAAGAGGTATTCATCTTAATTTCCCAATAAAAATTGAATTAGATGCATTTGAAAAATTTATTTTAGCTCCTGAAGAAAATATCCGAATGAAATCATATTATGATTCTCATCCAGTTTCTGAAAATGTGTTAGATAGATTTAAGATGGACGTAAATTCTAACATTTGGTTATATTTAGATGTTGATCTTCCTGAAGAAATAAAAATAATTGATGAGGTCTATGCTTTATTATCACCATTTACCGAATTATGTTTATTATTAATGAATTATCGTATTCAAATTACCAATTGTTTTCATTTCAATTCAAGAAACAATGTAGTAAGAATTTTAGAAAGTTATCCTTCTCAAATTGAATTTTACAAACCTTATGCTCGAATCCCATATTTAATAGGTACACCTCAATTATTTCGGTTTTGTATTTCCCAATTATGGAATTTATTTTTTCAGAATAATGATTACTCATCTCGCTTGAGAATTTTGATTCAAAGTTTTAATCAAAATACTATCGATCAAAGTATAGGTTTAGGTTGGTTATCTTTAGAACATATTACAAGCACCTATTTCAAGAATAAACAACAAAACACTTTGATAAGTGAGAAAAAATTAGAAAAGCTAAAAAAAAAAATTCATAGATATCTAAAAAAAAATCTAAAAACTAACAACAAAGGTTTAGTTAAAATTCAAGAAATTACCAAGGCAATCAGGAGTAATATTAAAAACTGGGAAAAAAAGAAATTGATCACAATTTCTAAAGAAAAAAAGAATAAGTTAACAGAAAAAGTAGAAAGAATGATAAGAACGCAGGATATTATTTATAAAGAGTATTCGCCGAGAAAAATATCAGAAATAATATGTAAAGAATTATGGAAATTCCCAAGAATAAAGGATCAAATAAAACTTATGTGTTCTGAATTAGATGAAATAAATTATGATGAAGAATTAATTGATTTTATGCATTCTACTCGGAATAATTTATTTCATAAAGGATTATCGATTGATGAAATTATAAAAGGATCTCGTAAATTACATGATGTTCAAGATATTATTAATAAATATACTGAATTTAAAGAATGGTTATTAAAATTATATTTCAAACTAATTCATCTTGATGACTTTTTTGATATGGATAAATATGGGCGATTATCTTTAAATAAAGAAAAAAATGAAGAATATAATCATTCGATTAGAGCTTTTATTTCTGCTCCTTACCAATATATAAGAGATTCATTTCCTCTCTTTCCTCCTAATTTATTAGCAAAAATTTCAATTTCAACAATAGATTTTGATAAGGATTATGAAGGAAAAATTATAATCGGATTGAAAGAGTTTTCAATTAGCCTAAAATTCTTAGGAACACAATTTGCTTTTAGTATATCGATGATGACATCCATAATTCCTACAAAAACAGAGTTGTCCCAATTTACAGGAAAAATAATTATTATAATTCAAGATATGGATTGGGAAATTACTCTGAAAAAAAGCTCAGCTTTTAAAATTTATAATCAAAATATTTATCATGGATCGTGTTTGGAAATAGAGATTAATAAAAATTAGAGTTAGTTCTAAAATGAAATATGAAATCCAAATTTTGTAAAGAATTTGCTTTCTATAATTATAGTTATCACATTTTCTTTGTGTTTAAACCATCGTTAAACTATCGTTTAACCTTCAAAGGTTTAACCATAGTTAAACTTTTGTGGCGGCTCTGAGGGGGAATCGAACCCCCAATCGGGTGAGGATAGACCGGATTTGAAGTCCGGCGCCAGGGACCACCCCGGCCGCTCGGAGCCATGGATATATAGTAAATAATAAAAAATCATGATAGGCAAAAAACTTGATGGTTCACATCCATGGGCGCCGATCGCTTTTCAAGTCTTACAAAACTGTGCTGGGATCCCAATCAGTATGTAAGTTTTCATGCAATTGATCTAAACGGAGCATATCGGACGATGATAATTCGAAATCAAACAGAGTAATATTTTCTTCGAGATGTTTTTTGGAGGAGGCTTTTGGAATCACGCTGGTATTATGTTGCAAGCTCCATTTAAGCAGAACTTGGGCTTCTGTTTTCTGATAGGATTGGGCAACAGATTGAATACCAGAATCATAAATGCGATTGCCATGGGTTAAAGGGGAATAACACTGTAGAAGAATATCATGATTTTTACAATAGGTAAGAAGTTCAGGAAGAAATAAAAAAGGGCTAAATTCCACTTGATTCACCATGGGGGGAATGAAAGCATAACTTAAAAGCTCTTCAATATGGGGAATATAATAATTGCTCACCCCAATTGCGCGGCATTTTTCATCAGAGTATAATTTTTCTAAGGCACGCCATGTATCTTTTCGTTTCCCTGGTACTGGCCAATGTATTAAGTATAAATCAACATATTCCAAGTTTAATTGCTTAAGACTTATCTCAAAAGCTCGCAAGGTTGAAGCATACCCTTGATCCGAGTTCCAAACTTTAGTAGTAATGAAAAATTCTTGCCGTGATAATCCTGACTCAGCAAGACATTGCCCCAATTCTTGCTCATTGCCATATAAAGTTGCAGTATCAAACAATCGATAACCTAATTTAATTGCTTGCTTCATTGTGAGTTTGCCCAATGTCCCTGAAAGCATGTATGTACCTAAGCCAACCCGAGGCATGGATATTCCATTGTTAAGGGTGAAAGTGGGTGTCAGGGGTGGAATCATAGTTAATCATTTTATTTATTAGTTTTCTTCTTTATTCAAACGGTATTTACTTTCACTTTATTCAAATTTTTGGAGAAAGAACTTGAGTATATCAAATTTTGTTTCCTAACAACATATTACCAGGGTTGATTCATCTTAAATTATAAGATTAACTTATAATTTGCATTGAATTTAATTTTTCATGCATTCGTTGATGGCTAACTTTAGTTCTTCGATATGATAAGGTTTTTTTAGGACGCTTTTGAATCCATACTTAACATGCTGATTTAGGACAGGATCTTTTGAATAACCACTAGAAACTATCACGCGAACTTCAGGATTTATTTTCAGAAGATGCTTCATAACTTCCAATCCCCCCATTCCACCGGGTATTGTTAAATCAAGTATTAAGAAATCAATCTTTTGATCTCCTTCTATCAATGATTTATACAGATCTAAAATTTCCTTGCCTTCTTTGGTTGTAAACACCGTACTTCCAAGTCGGTTAAGCATTTTTTTCAAAATGGTTAAAATTTTAGGATCATCATCCAATACGAGAACACTATATGCAAAATTTTGAATCATAGAGTCTTCGTTTCTTTGGAATATTTGTGAACTTTGGATTGCAGGAAGTAGTATTGTAAACTCAGATCCTTTGCCAACTTGAGAAGATAAAGAAATAATTCCTTCATGTGCAGACACTATTTTTTGACAAATCATCAATCCGAGTCCAAGACCTTCCTTCTTAGTGGAAAAATGAGGATCAAAGATCTTTTTATAATTTTGCTTGAGTATTCCTTTACCCGTATCAATAAATTTTACTTGAATATAATTTCCTTCGTTTACATTATATGTATTAGTAGAAGGGAGGTTTAAGTAATGGGATTCAACCAATAAACTACCCCCATCAGGCATGGCTTGTTTTGCATTTATGGTCAAATTTTGAATAACTTGACTGAATTGACCAACGTCAGCTTCAATCGTCCATTCTTCCAAATTCATATCAAATGATGGTTTCACATTGGAACCAGATAAGTGAAATCGAACAATTTTTTTGATATTTTCTTCAATTGAGACAAGTTTCTTTTTTATGGGATGGCCACCTTTTGATAATGTCGAGAGCTGATTTGTCAGTTCTTTTGCTTGATTTGTGGCAATTTCTGCATCTTGAACGAGTTCATATAAATCTTGATTTGATTCAACGTCCATCTTTAATAAGTTTAAATTCCCCAAAATTGCTGTGAGATAATTATTGAAATCATGGGCTATTCCTCCAGCGAGTAAACTGAGCGAAGCAAGTTTCTCAGAGATGATTAATTGTTCTTGATCTTTTTTAAGAATCCTATTAATTTCTTGTTGCTTTAAAATAGACTCAATCAAGAAATCAATTATATAATAGGATAAAAGAGCTGCAACTATCAATGTAATCAATGGAATTGAACTTGAATTATCATATTGTAGTGAGGTTCCAGGTATCATCTCAGGAAAAAGGTCAAGTTTTCCGAAAAACGTGATTGCGATAATACTTACCCCACTAAAAATAGAAAGGAATAGAGTAAATTTCTTATTTCGGAGTAAAGCCGAAATAATGATAATAATTGAAATAATATTTAAAATGGCACCAGTCCCATCCAAAGCAGATTTTACAAGTAAAATGAAAGAAATTCCAAAACAACCTAAATACATTCCAAATAGATTTCTAATTTTTGATTTTAAGAAGTAAGGGAATATCAATATCACTTCAATAGCTAACGAATACCATCTAAAATGATCATTAGTAAGAAATCCAAGAATGACAAAAAGTAAAGCAATTACCGATGAAATGAATCTTAAGTTTTGAATAAGTTTTGGCTTTAACCAATAAAACTGATTTGAAGAAATATCTTGCACATTTTTGATCTAAAATACATTTTATTTATAGATTTGGGGTTTAAATAGAATTGTAAAGATTTCATTTTTTTTGAAACAATTTAAGAAATCTAATTCTTTTTTCTAAGGTTAATTAAGGTTTTTTTTACCTAAATTTTCTTTGCTTCAATAATAGTGAATGATTTTCTTATAACTCTGTATTTCAAACACATAAAGGAGGGAAAAAAAAAGTGAGAACCAAATTATTCTTCTTTAGAAAAGACCACTCTTTGACCCAAGAGTTTTTCTTTGATTGGATCCCAGAAGATTTGGTTGTAAGCACCAGTAGTTTTCACTTTTGTCCATCGAACGGCATAAAAATCTTGAGGACAGACCAGAGCACAAGCGCCACAATTGATACATTTTTCGTCATCGACTTCCATCAGAATTTTCGATTTCCATGCATCTTCCATTTCGCGGAACTTGATAGCATCAGTAGGACAAATTTGGTCACATTTGTGACAATCACCTGGGCATTTATTAGTATAGATTTGCTTGAATTCGGTTTTATCTTCTGGCATTTTGAATTTTACTTCAATTTCTCCTTCCCAATAGACTTTTGCATCTCTTCCTAAATTGGAACAAGCCACCATTTCTGCATTTAGGGTTGGTAAGGAGTTATGCTTGATAATATCCAAATCTTCCATTTTGATTTTTTCACCATCTTCATAAACATGAATGGCATCAAAGGGGCAGAACACGGTGCAAGTACCGCAATAGACACATTTTTCTTCATCTACTGTATCAATAACAGCGGCATTCAAATCTTTGGGTTTATTTTCGTAAACAGCAGCAGCTGGACCGAATAAAATAGCGTCTTTAGGACAGACAATACTGCATTGTCCACATCCAACACATTTGAGTCGATCTAAGATGAGCTCATACTTTTTCACTAAGTATTTTTGCTCAATTTTAATTTGTGATTCGTCAATTACTTTAGATAGTTTAGGGAAAGCCATAGTTATTTCCTCGTTATTTTACGAAGTGCTAATATTTTGTTAAATTTATCATTTCTAAAAAAGCATTCACTTGAATATAAGTGAATGGAGGGGATCAGTTTAGAGATCTAGGTCGTCACTCAATTGTGTAAAAATGGAGTCAACGGGAGTAAAAGGCGGAAGACCTTTCGGAACGGGTGTTTTTTGCAACCCCAATCGATATGGATCCATACCCATCGCAAGACCTAATAGCTGGGTGATATAAATAACAGGAATTTTGAAGGGCGCGGAAATTTTATCTTTGAATAATCCATTGATTTCCATCTGACCTAAATCTAATTGCAAATGACAGAAAGGACAACAATCAATAATTATATCCACACCAGCATTACGAATGGATTCGAGTTTATCTCGAGTAAAATCCAAAGAAATTTCTTTTTCAGACCCTCGAAGACCACCACCTGCACCACAACACATAAGTTTATCACGATAGGGCACAGATTGACATCCGGTAATTTCAACCAATTTATCAATGAATTCAGGAGTTTCTGAACTATCGGCCCATGGTTTATTGTGACTTGGTTTAATAATATGACAACCGTAGTGCACGGCAACTTTATAACCCAATTTATGGACTATTTTTTTCTTTATATTTTCAATCCCAATATCGTTAAATAGAATCCAAACAAGGTGTTCTGCATCAACAGTGCCTTTAAATTCTTTTCCAATCTCTTTAAGTTGCTTATTAACAAAATCTCGTTTAGTTTTATCTTCCTTCAGTTCTGTGTTAATATCATTAAGCGTTCCAAAACAGCCATTACACATAATACACATATTCCGATTCATATCTTCAGCGATGGTAATATTACGAGCGCCTAAAGTCATCCAAGTGTTAATATCGAAGGATCGAAACACACCGGGAGCAGGACAACATCCTGCTCCTTCAAGTTCTGCGACACCAACTTTCATGGCATCTAACACATGGCGAGAAGCGGCATCTATAAATGGATAACGATTTGGAATAACACACCCTAAATACATTCCAAGGTTTAACCCATTGGGATTTTCTTTCATAAGTCCATTAATTTTCTGAGCCAATCCTTTTTCTCCAGTTTCTAAATACTCTCGAGTTTCCCTCATCCAAGGCCATGAACGAGAATCCATTTTATGAGCAGTTTCCAAAGCTTTGACCGCATCTTCTACTTTGTTTTGTATCCAATAAATTTGCCCTAAATTGACCCAAATATAAGGATCCACTGCTTTTGCAGTTGAGGTTAATTCAACAAATAATTTTTCGGCTTTTTCAATATTGCCCACACGAAATTCGGTGTAAGCTACATTGTTTCGTAAAGCTTGGCCATTTTTTAAATCAATATTTTGGAATGGTGCACTTTCTTGAATTGCTCGGAAATGATCTAATGCGGTTTCGAAAAGTCCTTGTTTTACGAGCAAGACACCGAGATAAAATCGGATAAATGGCATAAATTCAGCATCTTGCTTTTCCATAGCGAGATTTAGATATTTTTTAGCATAAAATATATTATGTTGTTTCAATTTCGTTAATCCTGCTAAAAATAAGATTTCTACATTTTCAGGAGCGACTTTTATTGCTTTTTCTGAATACCTATCAGCGAACGATAATCCATCACGTTTCAAATGGGTTTTAATCAATCCTATGAGCACTTCGACATTTTTACTGTCAATATCATAGGCTTTGCTAAAATGATTATTCGCTTCTTTAAGTTTATTTTGTTCTAAGCTAAACTCACCCAATTTGATATATCCTTCGATATGACTAGGATATTTTTCGATTGCTTGTTGAAAATAATATCGGGCTTCGAGTTTATCTTGTTTCTTAAGGTAAAGATTCCCAAGATGAATTAAATTTTCAGCGGATTCATCGAGTTTCTTTAGCTTTTGAATCTGTTTTCCAACGTCTTCCATTTTATTCGACTCAACTCATAAAAAATTCCAAGTGAATTTTTTTTTAATAGAATGATATTAACCAACTTTAAAGTCTTATTTAAGATTTGCTTCATCTTATTTCCGAAAATAGATTAAATTATTTCCTCAAAAGGAATTATTGTAAAATGACTACGCAATAACGCATATCGATCATAATTTGGAAAAAAATCATGGAAAAGGACCCTTAAGTCTAAATAAAATGGGTAAAAGAGATAAAAAAGACTAAAATCTTCATTGTTATTCTCCGTTTTTCCAAAATAAAATAAATTAATCTTTTTAAATCAGAGAGAAAAAAATTATAACATTCAAATTTAAATTTCATTAATTTGCGAGATTACTGAGGTATTTGAACTTTTTTACGAGAGTTGAACTTAAAACTCCTAAAACTGCCTGGTAATCTGATATCGTGAAATGCAAGAACAATGGAATGGAAAACTATGGAAAAAATTAACCCAGATTTAATACTAGATATCAATAATGATATCTCCGACCAATTAGTTCTGGATGAAGCTTTGGAAGTGGTAAAAGCATGCTTTCAATGTGGAACTTGTACAGGAGGGTGTCCCTCAGGAAGACGGACGGCAATTCGAACTCGCCAAATCATCCGAAAGGCACTAATTGGGTTAGATGAAGTTATTTCATCGGAGGATATCTGGTTATGCTCAACTTGCTACACTTGCTATGAACGATGCCCGAGAAACATCCCAGTCACCGATGTAATCATCAAATTGCGTAACATCGCAAGTCGGAGGGGTTACATGAAACCACCCCATACTGCTGTGACTCACACTTTAGCTAAAACAGGTCATGGTGTTCCTTTAGGGATTGTCAAGGGAGAACCCGATAATAATTGGAGCAAAATGAGACAATCTTATGGATTGCCCAATGTTCCACCAACAACTCTCTCTCATCCAGAGACCATAAAGGATATCCAGACATTAATGCACAATTTGGACTTTGATAAAATGGTGGGCTTTGTTCCTGAATCTAAAGATGAAAAGCAAGAGAAAAAGGAGAAAAAATAATTTACGGTGATCTTATGAGTAAATCAAATTCACAACCAAAAATAACAGCCACCGATATTGGAGACATCCGTGTAGGTGTTTACCTTTGTCACTGCGGTGTAAATATCGCTGGTGTCATTGATATGGATGAGATGGAAGCCTTTGCCAAAACTTTACCGAATGTTGTTTTAGCAAAGCAATATAAATTTTATTGTTCCGATAATGGTCAAGCAGAGATTGCCAAAGATATCAAAGAAGGTCTTGTAAATCGTGTAGTTGTGGCAGCTTGTTCACCACGAATGCACGAATCTACTTTTCGCAGAGTATTAAAGGAGTCAAATTTAAACCCTTTTTATTTTGCCCAAGCGAATATTCGCGAGCATGGAACATGGGTAAATATGTACGATAAACCTGGAGCAACGCGTATTTCCAAAGATCATCTTCGGATGCAAGTAGCAAAAGTGGCCCAATTAAAAGCCCTGGAACCTCAAAAAGTGAAAGTAAAACCTTCTTGCTTAATTATTGGTGCAGGCATTGCAGGAATAAATTCTGCTCTTGATTTAGCCAATCAAGGTTTTAAAGTATATCTAATAGAGAAGGATACAACCATTGGGGGACATATGGCGCAACTTGATAAAACTTTTCCAACAATGGATTGTTCTAGTTGTATTTTAACTCCAAAAATGGTAGAAGTATCCCGGAATCCCAATATCACCATAATGAGTTATAGTGAAGTAGAAAACGTAGATGGTTATGTCGGGAACTTTGAAGTTACGATTAGGCAAAAAGCCCACTATGTAAATCAAGGTCAATGTACGGGATGTGGAGAATGCGCAATGCACTGTCCAGTTACTGTTCCAAATGAGTTTGATTTAGGAATGGGGCCACGAAAAGCAATTTACATTCCATTTCCACAAGCAGTTCCAGGACAATATACAATAGATATGGATAGTTGTATCCAATGTGGAATTTGTGCACAAACAACTGTTTGTGAACCTCAAGCAATAAATTTTGATGATGTAGATAAATTAGTGGATATAGAAGTGGGAACAATTATCGTTGCCACGGGCTATGATGCAATTGATCCAACACCCTTAGGAAATTACGGATATGGAAAATATGAGAATGTTATCACCGGGTTAGAGATGGAACGAAATTTAAGCAGTACAGGCCCAAACTTGGGTCATCCCGTTAAACCCTCCGATGGATCTGATCCCCATACGGTAGTTTGGCTTCAATGTATTGGTAGTCGAGATACTCGGGAAGGATGTCATGCTTATTGTTCACGCGTGTGTTGTATGTATGCGATCAAACAAGCACGTCAATACAAAGAAAAACATCCAGATGCAAATTGTTATATATTTTACATGGATATACGAGCTTTCGGAAAAGGATTTGAAGAATTTTATGAATCTTCTAGCCATCAATTTGGTATTAAATATATGCGAGGGCGACTTGCAGAAATTCAAGAAAATCCAGACAAAACATTATATATTCGAGCCGAGGATACTTTTCTTTCAAGACCAATCAATATAAATGCAGATTTAGTTGTATTATCCACTGGAGTAGAATCTCGATCTGATACTAAGAATATCACTTCATTATTATCCATTCAACAATCAACCGATGGATTTTTAATGGAAGCACATCCCAAATTGCGTCCTGTTGATTCATTGACAGATGGAATTTTTATTGCTGGTGTGGCTCAAGGACCAAAGGATATTCCCGATGCTGTCTCACAAGCGAAAGGTGCTGCTGCAGGTGCTGCAGTGCTTATGGCTAAAGGAGAAGTAGAGGTTGATCCCTATTATTCAATAGTACAAAATGGCTTATGTTCAGGTTGTCGTTCGTGTATAGGCCAGTGCCCATATGGAGCCATAACTTTTGATGAATCTATTGGTAAAGCAAAAATCAATAGTATTAAATGCAAAGGATGTGGAACTTGTGTGAGCACTTGCCCAAGCAATGCCATATTACAAAATCATTTTACAACTAAACAGTTGATGGCCATAATTAAAGGTGTGTTAGGAGGAAATTAAAATGACCGCAGATAGCATTAAAAATGAAGAAATAATTTCAACTGAATCAGGTGTGGAAGCAGAAGAATTTGAACCATTTATATTAGGTATTTTTTGCAACTGGTGCACCTATACAGGTTGTGATCAAGCGGGAACTTCAAGAATGCAACGCCCAGCAAATTTACGCGTTATGAGGGTGATGTGTTCTGGACGAGTAGAACCTGAAATGGTATTGGAAGCTTTAAAACGAGGTGCAGACGGTGTTCTCATTGGAGCATGTCACATTGGCGATTGTCATTATGTAAATGGTAATTACAAGACAGTTCGACGTATGCCTTTGGTTCAAGAATATATTCAACAGTTTGGAATTGATCCTAATCGTGTTTGGCTCCGACATATTTCTGCTAGCGAAGGCGCAGAACTTACCGAAATAGTCCATGAATATACAGCGGGTCTTAAGAAATTGGGGCCAAATCCATTAAAGAAAAAACACTAGTTTGAGTGATGGCTCAAACTAAAAATGCTTTTTTTCCATCATGTATTGATCAAATCAAATAAATCAATATTAAATTCCTATATTGAGGTGCTTAAAAATAACAGCAGAATCACAAAACCTTGCATCCAAATTCTTCAAATCTAAAGAATATTTTCCGATTGAGATAAATTTTGGCGACAAGGAAAAAATACGAATAACGAAACGCCCCCGAAAAACCACAACCGAGATTGTTGATGTGTATGCAAATACAATTCACATTGGGATGTTTGTGGGAATTGAAAAAGTCGGCTCAGAACTTCGTTTTGGTCCCGCGGGAATTAACAAATCTCACTCTTATCGAGGAATCTTAGATTTCACCTTCATTAAGCTGCTCGAATACTTTGGGTTAGATGAATTAAAATCTATAAGTATCGATGTACCCGAAGATACAGAGTTTAAACAATTTTTAATTTCTCTGGGATTTTTAACTAAAATTAATCGCATGATACTTGAATTAGATGAGAAGAAAACTGCAGAAATGTTTAAATTATTAACTGTGAAACCAGTTGCAATCAAATCTCAAGTTGGTCAAATTGAAACAATTATTCGCAGCAATGATACGACCGCAAACGATGACAAAATTTTTGCTATGGTCGACACAATTGTTGAAAAAATTAAAAACATGGATCCTCTTGGAAAAGAATTCTGGGATAACCGGAAAATTGCACAAATTAATTATTATTTGAGTACTGCGGTTTTATTCCCCGATAAACTAGAACAAGATGAATTTTTGGATGGAACAATTAAAACAATAATTGGTTCTTTAGATACTTTCAATAGGGAACCCTATATGGAAGAATTATTAATTGCTTTGGAAGGAGGCAAACCTTTTTCCATGGATTATATTCAAAGTATTATTGTTCAATTGCGAGAATTAGTCCCTAATGCGATTAAAGAATTAAACAAAGATGAAATGCGGAAATGGGTTCAAGAAATGTTACCAACATGGATAATTAATGATAAAATTGAAGTAGAAACACGTAATAAGATCATTTCTGATGCCCAATTAGTACCGACTGATTTTGGATCTTCGATAAAAGAAAACATGAAATCAATTATTACAGATATCATGAACCATTATAATGGAACGAAGATTTTTTATGGAGTAAATAATCGATTATAAAGGTGGATATGAAATGGTTGAAGCTTACACTCAAATATGTGTCCGGATTGATTTAACTACCGGAACAGTTAAAAAAGAAAAATTAGATAAAGAATTTTGCAAAAATTATATCGGTGGATATGGGTTCATCACCAAAATATTGTGGGATGAATGTCCAGTAGGAATTGATCCTTTTGATCCTCAAAACCCATTTATTGTAGCAATTGGCCCATTTCCAGGGACAATTGTTCCAACATCATCAAAATATGCCGTTGGTGCCAAGTCACCAGCATCTCGAAGAATTGGGTTCGGAATTAGTTCTGGATCCGTCGGAGCTCAAATGCGAAGGGCGGGGATTGATCTCTTAATAATTACAGGAAAATCTCCAGAACCGGTCTTTATTTTCTTTGATGATGATGCTGTAAAAATAATTCCGTGTAAAGATACCCTATGGGGAACTGATATCTGGCATACGGAAGAAGAAATTCGAAATATGTTTGGAGATCAACGAATTGCTGTTATGGGATGCGGCCAAGGTGGAGAAAATCTTAGCAGGCTTGCATGTATTACTAATGATCGTGCTCGTCAAGTGGGAAGAACTGGAATGGGTGCCGTTATGGGATCTAAAAATCTCAAAGCCTTAGCATTCCGCGGATCCAAACCAATTAAAGTCGCCAAACCAAAGGAATTTATGGTTAAAGCCAAGGAATTGATTCAGTTAGCCAATGGGAAAGATACAATTAAATATCGAGATTTGGGAACTCCAATCAATGTTATGAAATTCAACGATTTGGGAGTATTACCTACAAAAAATTTCCAAACGGGCTTTTTTGAAACGGCTGATAAAGTTTCTGGAGAAACAATGGATGAGAAATGGGTTGTTAAAAAAACAGGATGTTCCCAATGTCCAATTGCATGCGATCACCTTTGCGGAATACCCAAGGATCATAAAGATTGGCCAAACGTAGTATCAAGTGTTGATTTTGAAAGTATTTATGCCTTAGGACCCGTGTGCATGGTTGATGATTTTGCCGCCATCATAAAAGGTGTAGAATTATGCGATAGATATGGAATTGACACAATGTCTGGAGGAATTACTCTTGGTTTTGGTATGGAAGCATATGAAAAAGGATTAATTACCAAAGAAATGTTAGGAGATAATCCAGTCTACAAAGATGGCTTCAATTGGGGCGATGGAAAAGCCATGGTCCAAATGATCGAAGATATTTGCTTACGGTCCACACCTGCAGGAGATATTTTGGCAGAAGGTTCTCGTGGAGCTGCATTAAAACTGGGTAATGATTCTATTCGATATGCAATGCAAATTAAAGGAGTCGGAATTCCAGGATATGAATTGAAAGGTTTATCTACCGCATCAATTGGTTTTGCAGTCTCAGTGCGAGGAGCGTGTCATTTACGAAGTGGATCTTATGGATACGACATGAAAAAGAAATACGACCGCTCTAAATATGACCAAGCAGAAAAACGTGGAAAAGATTTGATGGGAATGGAAAATTACCTCGCCGTTATTGATTCCCTCGTTGTTTGTAAATTTACACGGGGCATTTATCATCGGGGTATTCCAGAAGTTGCAGAAGTTTATGAGATGGTCACCGGAATCCCAATGAATGGTGAAGAACTGGAGATGTGCGGAACTCGAATTCATGATCTCGCAAAATGTTTCAATATTCGTGAATGCAAATTTGAAGGTATTGATCCAGCTTCGGAAGACACATTGCCATGGAGAAATTTCAATGAACCAAATACTGATGGCCCAACAAAGGGTTGGTTTAATGATGAAAAGGAATTCAAAAAAGCAATATTATCCTATTACAAAGTTCATGATTGGGACGAACATGGGGTTCCAACAGAAAAGGCGCTTAAAGAGCGCGGATTAGAATTTGTAATTGGAAAGATATAGGTGGAAAAAAATGGCAACAAAAACTAAACCTACTGAAGAAGTTAAAATGCATGAAATTCTTGTTGTGGATGAACGAAGATGCACAGGTTGTGAAATTTGTGAGTCCGTCTGCTCAATGGTGCATGATGGAGAATTTAATCCATTAAATGCCCGTATTCACCGAATTCGTTTAGAACCAATAATTAATGCAACCATTAGCTGTGTGTCATGTTTTAATCCAAGTTGTGTTTCAGCTTGTCCTCTTGGAATTATAACTAAAAATGATGAAACTGGTGTAATTAAAATAGATTACAATAAATGTGATGGATGTGGGGCATGTGTTCGTTTTTGCGAATATGGAGCCATCACTATTCATACTAAAAACAAACAAGCAATCACTTGTGATTTATGTGAATCTACCGAATTCGATAAACCTCAATGTGTTGAATATTGTCCAAAGGGGGCAATATTTGTGAGAGAAGTAGATCCATCACAAGATGAAAATCGAATAATCACCTTGGGTAAAATTATCAAAAAAGGGTTTCCAGAACCTGCCGAAGGCGAAATTCTCAACTAGATTTTTTTTTCTTCCTTTTCTTTTTTTGTTCGAATTTATTACCTCAGAGTTTTTATCAAAATATAACAAAGGATCTATTATATTTCGATTAAAATGAAATCCATTACTAATCTGTCTAAAGAAAAAGCTTTAAACCGTCAAGAAGTTCTTAAGAAACTAAATGGAAGAACTCTTATGATTTATTTTGTATTACTTAACAAAATAAAAATAGGCGTAAGAGAACTGCAGAGACATTTAGATTTATCAAGCCCAAGTGTAGCACGATATCATTTGGAAAAATTAACCGATTTAAAATTGGTTGAAAATCGAAATGGGGTTTATTATTTAATTAAAAAAGCAGATCTGCCAGTTTTAACATCGTGGATTTTAATTGGACGGAGATTATTACCAAAAGTCTTATTTGCAGCCGTTTTCTTTTCAGTTCTTTTCATAGGATATCTCATATTCATATTTTCTTTTTGGGGAAAAGATAGTCTGTTTGTATTTTTATTTGGTGGGTTGATAACCTTATATACTTGGTGGGATGTGTGGGTACACTATCAAAATAAGCCTATTTAAAGAAGTTAATGAGCGATAGTAAATTTATAGTTAAATACAAGCCATTTTCGATTCAATCACTTAAAATTTGTCTCTATTATCCTCAAGATTATAAAATTTAAATAATATTGCTGAAATCAACCTTAAAATTTAATAAAAATTAACGGAAGTATACTAATTTCAAATTGTTCTCCCTTTTTTTTTGGTGTTCTAATCTGTAGCATTAAGTTGTATTACCCTAAATCTTACTTAATCACAATTTAGGAATAACGGAAAAATGAAAAAATTTAAACTTTTATCACAGAAGGAAACGATATTATGTTTCCTAATGATTATGATTCAATTTTTATCCTTGGGGTTAGGAAATTCAATTATTGAAAAAGATCAAAATTCACAAGCAGGTATAATTCATCCTGAATTAGAACAGGAATTGCCGAGTCATTCATCACCTTATTATTTTAAGGTACAAGAAACAACACCTCTACTTTCCGACGATAATAATGAAGAGGAATCGCTTCAAACACCTAAATCAGCAGATTATTCCGACTATGAAGCTTTAAGTATTTATCTCGATAAAAATGCTATTATTCCAAATGAAGCTCTGAACATGAAATTTTATCTTACCGATAATTTAGTTCCTGCTGCAAATGAAGCCATTCATGTTTCAATTTATTCTGGATACTATCGAAATTGGTATTATTATTACAATAATTATTATGAAGTATCTACACCAGTTGAAACTTTTACCGTTCAAACCAATAGTAATGGAGAAGCAAGTTACACACTATCCAATACAGCCAATCTCGGGATTTACACAATTTTTGCTTACACCGATGGTGGAAATGATGCATATAAAGAATTTACGATTGGGGATGTTGGAATTTTTTGTAAGGGTCCGCGTTATTTTATGGATAACAACGATTATAAGGCAGCAGTCCAAATAGTAAATCTGACGGATTATTCCTCTCTAAGCAATATTGATTTTACATATTCTTTGTCATATTATAACTATAGTCTAGAAGCATGGGAAGATATTTCAACTGAAACAACACAAACTGATGTTTATGGATATGCTATTATATCAGCGGAATTTCTTTCCCAAGAAAGTTATTATTATTCAATTCGTTTAACGATTAAAACGCTCGATAATTCAGCCAAGTATTCTACTTTTATTTACAAATCGTGGGATTATTATTATTATTCACTTTGGGGTGGAGAACAGGAATCCAATTTAGATCAATATCAATTTGTAGTGACCACCGATAAAACAATTTATAATCCAGGAGATGTGGTTAATCTCAGAGCACTTATACTTCAATACTCTTTCATGAATGAAACGAAAACGATTTTGAAAAACTTTCCTGTTCAGATTACTCTCTCAAATCCGGATGAGATGGATATCTTTTGGGATAATATTGTATCGGACCAAAATGGGGTTTTGCTTTATCAAATACCATTTGACGAGGATTGTGATCTTGGTTTATATGGGATCACTTTTGAAATAGAGGATATCCAATATAGATATGATATTAAAGTCCAATATTATGTAAAACCAGTGTTTCGAGTGGAAATTGATACAAACGGAAGAGATTTCTATCCTAATAAAAATTTTAACATATTTGGAACCAGCGAGTTGTTTGAAGGTAAAATTCATGTGGAATATTATTTTGGGCAACCTGTAGTGGATGCTTCTGTTATTATGGTTTTAAAAGATTATACGGAAACCATAGTTACTCAAGTTGAAGGAAAGACCAATAGCATGGGTAACCTTGAGTTTTCAGTAAATCTTGCAGAGTTTGAAGAACTCGATTATTCCTTCAAAGCGGAAGTAGAAGTAATAGATCAGTATAATAGGGAAGCATTTACAAGCAAACAATTCACTCGCATTGAAGAGCTATATGCCTATGGATATTTAACAGATTGGGCGCCTAATCCAGCTGATGAACTCGAGTATCACTTTTCAGCTTATCAATTGATATTAAACGATCGGAGTGGAGATTATTATTGGAACTATGATTATAATCCTTTGGCCAACTTAACGGTCACCATTGAAGTTTTTGGTCATTTTAAATTTGTTAACTATCTTGTTGATATTGGTAAGGGACGATTGATCGATTCTTATCAAGCAACCACCAATATATATGGATCAGGCAAATTAATCTTTAATATACCGGAAGCAAAAATTGGTTTATATAATTTATTTGAGGTTAAAATTTCTGTCTCATTGGAAGATCAAAGAGAAACTGAATCTTCGACTTATTTCCGATTTCAAAAATATTCGTTGGATCTAGAACCCTCCACAGTTGCAATTAATCCAGGAGATAATTTATCACTAACAATGAGTTTTCATGACATAATTACAAAAGAAGAAGAAACTGGGCAAGGATATATTTATTTATACGATTCAGAATATCAACTTTTGGGCGAAAAATATGTAGAATTGACAGGAGAAGAAAATATAGAAGTTTATTTATCAGATTATGCTCCAACAGGAGAATACAGAATCTATTCTTATGTATATTCTCCTTCAACAGATTTCTATGGTGGTTATAATTATCACTCCGCTTATTTAACTTTTACAGTGGGGGAAGATTTTGCTATCACTCTTAATTCGAATGGAACTATAATTGATACGGAACGAAAAGAAATTCAAGTGACCTTGGGTGATATATTATCGATTTCTGGTAACATTCCGATCCCGTCAAATTTGCCTGTATATATAGAAATCTATAAACGGGGGTTGTTATTTTCTGAAAAATTGCTCCTAAATGGAGGAAATTTTGATTATAATCTGCCTATAACTTCTTCTTTGGGTCCAGATTTTACAATTATGGTGTATTCTATTTCTACAACGGGACGATTG
The DNA here is from genome assembly GCA_025839675.1 of Candidatus Lokiarchaeum ossiferum. Taxonomy (GTDB): domain Archaea; phylum Asgardarchaeota; class Lokiarchaeia; order Sigyniarchaeales; family Promethearchaeaceae; genus Lokiarchaeum; species Lokiarchaeum ossiferum. The sequence continues at coordinate 212,072 of CP104013.1, read as the reverse complement.
TATGAAGAAGCAATTGTTGCCCATATTTCCTATGATACAGGCTTCACTCTAGAAACGGATAAAGAAATTTATGAACCGGGAGATACGATAACGTTGACAATATCTCCCAATGATAATCATCCAACCCTTGTATCACTCTCATTTATTGATAGTTCGGTGTTAGATGTGGAGCCCGAGGATGATTCAGAACTTGCCTACTTCACTCAATCTTCATATTATGCCTATATTGGTTCCGGGAGTTCATGGGGATCCGGATTTAGTGCTGAAAGTTATTGGTGGATTGGGTATGGATCTTCCACTGGAGGAATCTATATACCGAACAGATATTTTGTTGATGATACAATGGAAATGGTTTCAGATTATGCGGCAGATGATGCCAATAGTCAAAAAGGTGGGGAACGAGCTATTGAACCTCCAAGCTTTAATGATTTATTATCAAATTTTGAAACAGAAATTCGAAAAAACATATCGGAATCTGCAAACTGGATCCCAAGCCTGATTATTACGGAATCAACTGATTTTACATTTAAATTACCTGATAACATTGGGGAATGGACAATTCGTGCGGTGGGAAATCATTATGATTCAGACCAAGAAGGAAATCTGTTATGGGGAGAAATTCAGACCATTCAAATTAAAACATATCTTCCCTTTTTCATTGAATTTGATATTGCGGAACCAATTTATCAGGATGATATTTTATCAGTTAAAGGCTATGTACACAATTATTTGGAAGAAGCAACTCATGTTTATGTGGCTATAGATGCGCCTGGATTTGCAGTATTAAATAATGAAGTCCAACAAATACTAGTGCCGAAAGACTATGTCGCAGAAATTGAGTTTTCTTTGTACTGTGAAAATCCCTATATGAATAATATAACCTTATTAGCTGCGACGAATATATCTGGCCAAGTCTACTCGGATGCTAAACTTATGAATATTTATGTACAACCCAATGGTCTTGAACTTATCAATTTTACCAAAGGATTTTTGAATGCAACTTTAGGTTCGACGCAAATTAATTTTACTGTTGATCCCTTAAGCATTTACAATAAAGAAACCATTGCACTTTATACAGATTTAATGGATATCTCAATCGACTCTTGGGAATCACTCATTGGTTACCCGTATGGGTGTGTAGAGCAAACCATGTCTAAATTGCTTCCTACGGCAAAAATTTATAAATATCTTCAAGATAATAATATGCTTTCTTCTACACAACAGCAGGAAATGACTCAAATGATTTTCGAAGGTCTAAATCGGATTTATGGATTTCAACATAGTGATGGAGGGTGGGGATGGTGGTTTGACGATAACTCGCGAGTTCAAATGTCTGCGATAGTTCTTTCTGCTCTATATCAAATTGATGCAGCAGGTTTTTCAATTAGTGAAAGTGTATTTTCGAAAGCTATTGACTTCATTCTTGGGAATCAAAAAAGTGATGGTACATGGATGTTTGAATACTTAAGCTCTAACCTTTTTGAATCTACAGCGTATATTTCAAAAGCTTTACTTTCTGCTCCAACATTAACATCAACGCTTTCAACAGCGATTCAAAAAGCCAATATTGCACTACAAAATTTATGGGGAACAGCCGATAACCAAAGTCCATTTGGGGCAGCCTTATATTATCTTGGATTTAAAAATTCGAGCTTTGAAAATACTGCATTTTGTGACACTTTAATTAATTATATTCTGTTAGAGCGTGATACAAAGGATGGAACTGTCTATTGGAGCAATCCAGGCCGTATTGGGTGGTATTGGAGAAATCTTGGTAATAATGTTGAGATCACCTCCTATTGTGTTTGGGCTCTGGCGCTAGATGGATATTTGGATCATTTTTCAATAATTCAAAAATCAATTGAATATTTGCTAAATGAGAAAAATGAATGGGGTTGGAGCAGTACTGCTGATACGGCCGCAGCAATTACAAGCTTGACAAATTTGAAGTCATTTGCCAGTACAAATGAGATAATTAAGTTTGACGGGAATATCTCAATTTATATTAGTGATGATTTAGAACCTTTTAAAAAAATCGCTGTTAGTAATACCTCAATTGATTTGAATGATGTTTTACTTAGAATTCCCAACACAAATTTGAAATCAAATAATATTAGAATAGATCTTGAAGGTGAAGGGCAAATTTCTTATGTATTTTCACAAAAACAAATCATTAGAGCAAACCCAACGATTAACACTAATAAAGCTATAATTGTTCAACCTGGAGAAGAATTTGAAGTTTCTATGATTGTTTCTGATATTACTTCTAGAATTCCAATGAAAGATGTTACGGTTGCATTACAGGGAATTCCGGAAGAAATGAAATTAAAAGATATTGATTATGAGAAATATTTTTCATTGATAGAATCGGATAGTGAGGTAGTATTTACGTTACAAGCTCCACAAACAACTGGGGATTATGAAATAGATCAAATGATAATTAGAGCCACAATAATTTACAATCGAACAGATCAAGGTTGCCAAAGTCAACAAGCCTTACGAAAAACAATCGGCCCTATTAATGTGGAAGTCAGTACTAATACTCTGCCTTTAGAATCTCAAAATTCAAGAAATCACCATATTTTAAAAACAAATTCACCTTTATTAGAGCCTTTATCATCCGAATCATCTCTATCTCTTAGGAAAGATATTGAATCAAACGAGTTATTATTACCAGGAGATATTGTAAACATTTCCATAACAATTCAAAATAATGGAGAAATCGGACAGTATTATGCCTTTAGTGATTCATTCCCCGCAGGTGCATCATATATTGAAAATTCTTTAGTTTTTTTGATGAATGATGAAGTAATTAATACGACATTAGAGGTTACCACTTCGGGTTTAAATATGTTCATTTCCGAATTGGAAGTCGGAACTCTATCCATCACTTACCAATTGCAAATTGCGAGAGTGAAGAATTCCTATTTTGGTGATTGTCGTTTATGGGGGATGTATGACAGCGTTTCTGTGTCCGCAGACACATTGGTTCTTGAAAACATACCAATCAAATACTACTCAAATGATACCCTTTATAGGGATGTTTATACACCACAAATTCAATCCTATCAATATTCGCAAAAGGATGACACTGATGATATGCTTTTTAAAATCAATTTACATGTTTCAGATGAAAACCCCATCCAGAAGATTCAAATATTATATTCCCAAGGACAAGGTTGGAAAACTTATACCCAAATTTATGATAATAGTCAAGATTCATGCGAAATTATTTTAAATGATTTAGAAAATATGGATTCGAATCTGCGGTTTATCATTATGATACTGGATGTTTATGGAAATGTAATATCGACTCAGATGTTTAGTTCAGCTTTAATTTCTAAATTAATTCCATACGCCATAGTTGGAGGAATTATCGGTGTTTCAATAGGATTAGCTTTCGTTGCTTCATATCTCGTCAAAAAGAAAGGATGGCAAAACAATAATCTCACCATGGAGTCAAATTCACATGATGATGATAAAAAATCTATGAAACCAGACCAAGTGGAAGTTTCTTTTATAGATGAAGAAGAAAAAATCGAGGTTTTTGATGAAGATCAGTCCGATTCTTCCCAAAATATGTAATATTTTCACATTTTTTTAAGAAAAATCGGAAAGATCTAACTCTTCTTTTTTTTTTGTTGTTTTTAGTTTTTTAATCATGAAGAAGGTAGCAACACCACCAATAATTATGAATATGATCAAGAAAATTATCCAAGTTGGAAAGCTGGTTTCCTCTTTGGCGCTTATTATTACTGTAACGGAGTTGGATAAACTTGATTCTATTCCTCCCGGATTAACGGATGCAACTCGGAAGTAATAAGTATAATTAACAGCACCTTGAAAGGTCAGTTCGGTATTTGTAAGCCCTTCCAATACTGGAATATACGAAGATGTAGCTGGAGAGGCTAAAGATGAATTAAACCCTTCTCTCCTGTGCATGTATACCGTTGAACCTACAGTGAAAAAAGGTTGAGTCCAAGATAAACGAATTGAGATATTTGTAGTAAGACTTGAAGATAACAAACGCAATGTTGGGGCTGCGGGCGGTGTATCTAGCCAATCTTTGATTTTAGATTCCAAGTATTTGAGTTCGTAACTTATGAATTTTGTTTTTACGGATGAAGTATATTCTGTCAATTCATAATTCATTAAAATATTATCAAACCCGTAGGTCGCTGCAACGTTAATTTCTCTTGAGCCAGATTTAAGGTGAAAAGAGTAATCTTGAGCATTTATTATATAATCAAAACTGTCCCAGATATTATATTCTTCTAACCAATACTTTGTGGCTTCTAATTCCTCAACTGTATCATTTATATTGAAGCGTAAAGTTGAGGGTAGAATTAGAAAATTAGTTTGATAACTTGCTAATTTAAAGGGATTCGAATGGTCTATAGTGATCAAACCAGATCCTTTTGATTCCCAAATGCTATTTTCTTCATCATAATCTTCAATCGTAGTTGTTACTATCGTTTTGCGATTCTGAGGATCAGGATCAATAGATATAATCGTATATTGTTTTAAAATAGTTTCTGGATTAGAACTTACATCATCAGAATAAGAATAAATCAATTTATCAGTGTTAATTATTTGGTCATCTGCATGAAGGGGTATATTTTGGGTCGTTGCTCCCCAAAAATTATATTGTTCTTTTTGAATGAAGGATTCAGCTTGATTTAACATGAAAAAATCTTCACTTTTATTCGAATTGGAGAGCTGGATAATTGATTCATTAGAACAAGCTAAAATTCCTCGATAGAATTCATAAGAAAAGTGACCTTCATGAGTTAAATTTGACATTTCTAAAGAAAGATGAGGATTAAAATAATCCAGCCATTCTTCTATCTCACTATCTACATTCATTGAGCTTTCAGAACTTATATTTTGACGTATCAGTTCTTTTGCAGAACTCAAATCATTTTCGCCTTGAAAATCAAAAAAGAAATATTGATGCTGTATTATGTAAGGATTTCCAATTTTGACATTATTTAGGGTTAACTCCCCAATTGTCATTTCTGAATTTACAGAAGAACCCCATTCAGTAGTGGTTGAATTTTTTATGAACAAATTTGCTTTTATATTTAGAACACCTAAAATATTAGTAATCGAAGAGATTGTATACTTATACTTTCCTTCCCATAGCGTTCCATTTTCACTTTGGATTACATCATAAATGAGAATATCATCAACCATTACAGGTGATTTTGCGGAGGGAGAATATATATTTGGTCGGGGTTTCATACCATTATCTGTATTTAATATCTGAGTCGAATAGTTATTTTCAGATGGTGATGAAGTGGAAAAAGCGATGATGGGAAAAAATATTAAGTAAATCAGAAAAATTACATTTAAATATTGCTTATTTGGAAAATTTTTGCTATTGGAAGGCATTTTTACTCGAATTTCCTTGCATTTGTTCCATAAAACCCCGATAATACAGATTTTGACCATGCTATTAAGAAAATTTAAGGAAATTCTTCCTATAAATTAAACTTCTAATAAATTTTTCAACAAAATTCATCTATTGTCAGTGAGAGTTTTTATTTAGGATGTATCGATAAAAATGTTTTTTTTCCTACAATTCCATGCCTTCCATTTTTCATTTTCGACGAAGTGGTATTATAATAGTATGATTTTCCTTCACTGGAAGAAATAGAAAGTTTCTTTAAGTTTTTGATTTTAGCTATCACATATATAGTCAGAGGTAAGAATTTTGCGCTATCAAATTACAAAAACTGATTTCCAAGAACTCTTGAAACATCTCTTGAAGAAAAATGTTGTGTCTGAAATACTTTCGGGTACAGAAAAGAAGAATCGCTATGTAGTAACTCCGGAATTTGTTTCCGACCCTGCTCAGATTGATTTATTTCCTCTTTCACAATTAATGACATACGGTTACGCCCGGACAGATTCGGCATCAAATTCCATATTGCACAGTCAAAAAGCGCTTAATACAAAGGTCGCAGTTATTGGGCGAGCATGTGATGTAAGAGCGATGGTAGAATTGGACAAGAAAAAGCAAGTCGTATGGGAAAATTTGTTTATTATTGCTTTTCATGATCTAGGATACCTTCCGAACAAATCCCTTAAAAAATTCTTTAAAAAAACTGAAATTAAAGATGCAGATATTGAATATGAACGACTTACCCCTTCCAATTTTATTTTAAAAATGAAAAATGGTAAATTTCAATCTTTTCCTTTAGGAAAAGATATTGATATTGCGGGTAATTGTTCCCGATGTATTCAAAAAGATCATGCACTGGCAGATTTCATGATCGGAACTTATTCCCTTCCTGAAAAATCGGAAGATTATATTATAACACCACAAAGTGATCGAGCAAAAAGAATGGTAGAAACTTTAGGATGGAGTAAAAAAGCGGTTGACGAAAAAATTAGTGCAGATTATGACAAGGTTGCACAAGAAGTTATTTCCAAGTGCACAACCAAAAGAGAAAAAGATCTTTCTGCTTTCCTTGCTAATGAAGAGCGATTTTCCCTTTTAACAAAATGTACTGCCTGTGGAATGTGTGTAAAGTCTTGCCCCGTCTGTTTCTGCAAAGTTTGTAACCTCACAACCCAAGTTAAAGCTAAAACCATGGATAAGATGACTTTTCTTACTACCAGATTTACCCATGTTGGGGATACTTGTGTAGAATGTGGGCGATGCACTACTAATTGTCCAATGAATATTCCATTAGACCTCGTGTTTCAATCCCTTCGAGATTCTTTCAAGAAAGACAGAAAATACGAATCTGGGTCTCAACGTAAAGATAGTGTAATGCACCTTGACGTTTAAATTCAATATTTTTTTTATTTAAGCTTTTTTCCTATTCTCTTTTTATCTTAATGATTTCTAATAAAATGTAATTAAGCTTAAAACATCCCATATCTCTTGAAAAAATCGTTGAGAAATGCGGTCACTGCCTCAATCTGAGTTAATTTTATATGCACTTTCTTTCCATCTTGAGACAATTGAAAATTCTCATGCAATAATGTAAAATATTTCTTAATTTCTTGAAAGAAATTATCAAATTCACAGTGGAAAGGTTCCATTGTTAAATTAATACCTTTTGCAGGAACGATTATTTTAGATAGTCCCCCTAAAGTAGACAAAATTTTAGTTTTCATGGATATATCTCTAATTGGTGGTTGATCATTAAAATCAAGAAAGGTTGTATAATCTGAATATACCAAAACTAAACCATTTTCCAAAATTTCATAATGAACTTGATTATTTGATTTTTTTTTTCCCGAAAAAGTTTGATATGTTAAAAATTTCGAGAAATAATTTAAAACTGGAGAATTGTCAACTGAAATTTGGATTAAGAAATGTTTCATCTGTAATACTAAAAAGATAGTTTGATAACATTAAATTGTTAATACCAGATGGCTTCTTTTTCTAATCGATACAAATTGATTTATGTTAAATCTAATATATATAAGAAAAATGGAATATGGAAGGATTCTATAATGTCCCAGTAAAGGATTGGAAATTTTTTAATTTTCTACCTATATGACGGATTTTTTCTAATCTCATTAAAATTTTTTTGGTGAGATTTCAGAAAAAGATTTACCATAAAGTAACTCCAAAATCAGAATATCGAAAACTTTTTTTTTTTTGGAAATTTTCAATTAATATGGCCAAGAAAAAAATTGAGATCGAAGAAGAAGAAGAAGATGGTCCCGAATTTATCGAAGAAGACCTTGATGAATTAGATGATGAAATGCTTGCTGATGAAAAAGATGTAGTACCTCGCCAAGAAGATGCCATTGTTCAAATGCTTCGAGATGTAGACTGTGCAATGTGTGAAGGCAGTTCTACTAAAGAAAAATGTAAAATTCGAGATATGCATGGATGTCCTCCTAAGAAGGCATTATTATAATTCTCCAGAAATACGACGGTATTTACTGAATTTTTTTCCTAACTATTTTTCTTCATTTTTTGTGTTTAATTTTAAAATTAGCTTTGCGAATAGAATGCTAACTTCCGCGGAAAGAATATTCAAAATTTGCCAGATAAAGTTTTTAATGAAATCGCACCTAATAAAGTCATATTGGTTTGGTGTTTAAAGAACCAATTAATTCCGAGGTAGAAAAACCATGGGAGATTTTAAAATAATAATCGATTTTGGCAAATGTACCGGTTGTGGCGAATGTGTTGATGTATGCCCTTCAGAATGTTATGATGCACCGGTAGACGGTAAAACTGTTGTTGCTCGTGAAGATGATTGTGTTGGATGTCAAGCATGTGTGTCTGGATGTCCTGAAGAAGCAATTACAATTGAAGACGCATAATCTTTTGATCGTATTTAATTGAATAATTTTTTAGATTTTTTCCTTAGAGTTTACAATATTCAAAGAAGTTAGAACATGAAATATCATGATTCTATAATCTTTTAAACAGATTGAAGTGATAATCTTTACAAATTTAATGATCTCTGTCTCAAAAAAAGAGATTCAAAATTTTTTCTTGAATGTTTAGTAATTGCTTTTTCTTGGTAATATGAAAAATAATGTGATTTTTTGTACACTGCTCCAATAATTGCATCGTTTTTGGTTTAGAGCGTTTGGGATAATTCCATACCCATTTAAGAAATTCCAAGTCAAGTTTTTCATTACATTGGTCATTTATATCCGGTCGAGACTTGTTATTGTACTGAAATCGTCGCTTAATTACACGCCAGAGACAAAAAAAACGAGGAAAATCTAAATAAATTATAATATTTGCACGACGCATTCGAATTTCCATTGTGCTTGAATAATTTCCATCGATTATCCAAGATTCTTTTTGGATAATAGTTGATATATATTGCTGCCAATCTTCAGGTGATATCTTTACCCAATTTGGTTTCCAAAATACTTTATCTAAGTGATAGACCGGTAAATTCAATGTTGTTCCCAAATTAGAAGCCAGAGTTGATTTTCCTGATCCTGCACAACCGATGATCATTATCCGTTTCATAAAAATACTCCCAAGAAGCCCTTATTGCAGTAGTTTTTTCAAAAAAACTCTCCAAATCAAAATAAAAAAGCATCTATGAAAGAATTTACGGAATATGTCATTTTCTTTAAAAAAAAATAGAGAGGTTAACCCAAAATTTTTTGACACGTTTTTGATCTTGAAAAATGTAATTCTAATAATTTGCTTCTACCAAAATTAGCTCCGCAATTTGGACAATGATAGCGATCATTTTTACGAAAATCTTGCATTTTATTGTCCCTTTCTGGATTTGGCCTTTTAGCTTTAAATGGATTTAAATCTGACTTAAGAATCGGAGGTAATGAATTTGAAAACTCCAGTGATTTGAGATCAAACTCATTATTGAAAATTATTTTCCGATTTTTTCTTAAACCTAGCATATGTTCATTCAATTTTTTTGCATAAGGTCTATTTGTATAGATGTTAAGAGAAGTTATTCTAGAAATATCAGCTTTTATCCATATTCTATAATTATTGTATTGATTTAGTATCTGATTCAAAGCTTGATTTATGCCTGATGATTCTACTAAAACAATCGGAAATTTTTCCATTTTAACAAAAGCAAGAAATTTCTCAAAATTTATTTGTAATGCGCTTTGAAACTGGGAATATTTTTCTGGTTGTTTATGTAAATCTTCGGGTGAAAATCCAAAATCTTCATAAATTTTTTTGATATCAAAGGTTGGGACATTGGAAAAGAATTTCTTTATAAAAAAGGTTTTTCCTGAACCAACAAGACCAATTACATGGAGAATTGGAAGATCAAAAGAACGTTTAGCATATCCATAATTTGGAGAATTCCAAGTCTGAAAATATTGAGTGTCCCTTATCATATTCAATAAATAGAACATAAATATAAAAGATGGAATAGTTGTTTGATTTTTTAATTTATTTAAAGAATAAGAATAGTAAGAATAAATGAAAATTTAAACTATGAGTAGTGTATAATATCTAAATTTGTATACCAGATATGTTTATGTGCAGTTTTTTAAAAAAACTAGGCAATGGTGCGTAAATCGGTTGTGTAACTGTAGGCTAAGCGATAATTGTTATTTTTTATGTTATTTTTTTTCATTGTTTGATTTCTCCCTATGTGATTTTAAAAAAAACTATGCAATGGTGCGTAAATCGGTTGTGTAACTGTAGGCTAAGCGATAATTGTTATTTTTTATGTTATTTTTTTTCATTGTTTGATTTCTCCCTATGTGATTTTAAAAAAAACTATGCAATGGTGCGTAAATCGGTTGTGTAACTGTAGGCTAAGCGATAATTGTTATTTTTTATGTTATTTTTTTTCATTATTTGATTTCTCCCTATGTGATTTTAAAAAAAACTATGCAATGGTGCGTAAATCGGTTATGTAACTGTAGGCTAAGCGATAATTGTTATTTTTTATGTTATTTTTTTTCATTGTTTGATTTCTCCCTATGTGATTTTAAAAAAAACTATGCAATGGTGCGTAAATCAATTGTGTAATTGTAGGCTAAGCGATAATTGTTATTTTTCATGTTATTTTTTTTCATTGTTTGATTTCTCCTTATGTGATTTTAAAAAAAATTATGCAATGGTACGTAAATCAGTTGTGTAATTGTAGGCTAAGCGATAATTGTTATTTTTTATGTTTTTTTTTTTCATTTTTTTTCACCATAAGTATTGAAAATAATAATTTTTTCAATACGTTCGATTCTAATATTAATAAGCGAACGTAGATATTTAAATGTTTGTAGAAAAAATATAACACAAAAGTCATCTTAACTAAATTTTCTTAAATAATATTAAGTTCAAATAGAATTGCATTTATTGTAACTATTGTTAAAATTGTTGATCAAATAGGAAGTATTGGAGAAAATTGAAGTAGAAATTTAAATTTCGATTCCACGTTTGATTTCTAAAATAGATGATTTAGGTGATTCTAACTCTTTTTTCAATTTCTGATAGACATGCTGAATTTTAAGATCTGGATTACAAGTAAAAAGATCAACCGCCGCATAATTATGTTCAGGCCATGTATGAATCGAAAAATGAGATTCAGAAATCAAAACCACTCCACTTACACCATGTGGTGAGAATTCATGAAATACATGTCCGATTTCGGTAGCACCACTTTCTTTTACGGACTCCCGAAGAAGATTTTCAAGAAAATTGGAGTTTTTCAAAAGATTATGATCACACTCATAAAGTTCAATTAAATAATGAAACCCTAAGGCATGCATAAATGAATTAAAAAACGGTGCAATTTACACTTTTTTATTTTGGTTTTGGGTATAAATCAAAAGTAAGAGGGCTCTTCTCAATATTTTCATCAAGCACTCGTAATCCGTTTACATAAAATCGCACATCAAGGGTACATTGACCATATTTTGGTGGTACCTTCCAATGAAAATTACTATGAAATGATTCCAAATCTTTTATTTTGAAGGTGTGAATCGGTTTTATATCTATATTTTCAAAATTTTGAACCACTTCACAAATTGCATGCTTTAATTTATCCCGTGTACGAATCCGAGTGTCAATCCCAATTGTAATTATATCATTAAAGTATACACCATCAGCATGGATTGCTGCCCGAATTTTTGCAATAAAATGAGGTGAATTATTAATTCTTGGATTTATTTGTTTGGACATGCCCTCAAGTAAAATTTTTCCTCTTTTTGTCTTAAATTTGGAGCGAACAATCACCCACATCTTTTTTCCTCCGAGATCTTCAGTAAGAGTTATATCCTCTGAGATTTTATCATAATTATTCGGACGGATTCGGAATTTTCGAGAGAAACATTTGACACTTTCCGATAAAACTGTGAAAAAAGTAAATGTTGCTTTTCCTTTTACTTTATAAGGTGTTTTGTTGATTAAATCGGCCACCATATAAGCAGTCTCTCCAATTTTTATATCACGTTTGTATCCAATGTGTTCATACCGTAACCCCATTAGTGAAGATTTTCCATTGATCAACAAATTTTTTGAAAAAAGAGTCTTCTGTGATTCTACATCCATGATAGAAACATTAAATTTCAATTTTTCTTTCTCATCTGTAAATTCAGGAATATTAAACGAAAATGGAATTATTTGTGAATCATTACCCTTATGGGAAGAATCTCCAAGTTCCAATTCATAGGTATTTTCTTCTAAATTCAAATTTTGAGATGATAAAGAAACTTGCATTTCTACCGTTCTAGCCCGAGGAATAGGTTTATATGTGTATTTAAGCCAGAAGATCAGAGGATTTTTGGGAATAATGACGTTTGAAACAATATCAATGGATTGAATTTTAATATTTTTTTCAGCTTTGATATCATCGACTTTTATTTCTTCCCCATCGTAGCTAGCAATTAATTTCCGATGTGAAAATAATTCAATCCTAAAATTAAAGAAGGGAGTTGGAGGAATAATTTTAGAAAATTTAGTGGAAATTGATAGCTTTAAATTACGTTTAAAGGATTTTAAACCAATTTTGAGAAGAAAAACTTCTTCAGAAGAATTTACCATGTATATTTTATATAAGATACGATCCGTATCTTGAAGATAACCGTTGTTAGCTATGATGAACTTAGCTTTAATAGTATCAGTAAAATTTATTTTATCATTTTTTAATTCCGTTGCAAATGTAAATCCGGAAATTTTGGGTTCAGGCTTCCTTGAACTCTGGATTTTTTGAGGTTTTGGTTGATATTGTGGATTTGATAATGGAGAAGGGAGAGATTTTCTTTTTTTATTCGATCTATGGCTTAATATTTCTGTTTGGACTGTTTTTTCATAAGTAATCTCTTTAAGAATCTGGTCTTTGGCAGCATGTTTTTTCTTTCTTGGTTTATTCACTTTAACTGATTTCGGAGCTTTTTCCTTCTTAGGTTTTTCCTTCTTAGGTTTTTCCTTCTTAGGTTTTTCCTTCTTAGGTTTTTCCTTCTTAGGTTTTTCTTTCTTAGGTTTTTCCTTCTTAGATATTTCTTTCTTAGCTTTTTCTTTCTTAGGTTTTTCTTTCTTAGGTTGTTCTTTCTTAGGTTTTTCCTTCTTAGGTTTTTCTTTCTTAGGTTTATCTTTCTTAGGTTTATCTTTCTTAGGTTTTTCTTTCTTAGGTTGTTCTTTCTTAGGTTGTTCTTTCTTAGATTTTCTTTTTTGAGAATTTTGGAATCCTGATGAAGATTTATTAGTCTTTTCCTTTTTTTTTTTATTTACTTTCGTATCGATTGGTTTATTTCTTGAAGGTTCGGAAGACAGAATTTTTTGCCGATTTTTTTTATTTCTTTTATCATCTCGGGCCATTTCTTTCCGTAATCGAGCTTCGCTTTTTTCCAAGCTCTTCCGACGCCTTTCTTCGTCTTTTAAACGTTTAGCTTCTTGTTTTAAAAAGTATTTTGATTTTCTATTTTCTTCGGAAGCCATACAAATCAGGATTTAATTGTGAATATCTTAAATAGGTAATAAAAAGTTAAAAACAAAATATAATATTTTGGGGAAAGAGCGATTTTGGCATATAAAAAAAAAACTAGTAAAACTTGAAGGTACAGATATCACCTTCAACATTACCCATAACTAATAATTCCCCATATCGTTCCATAACAAACGAATTTGGAATTTCATGCATAATCTTTACACATTTGTATGTTTTCGAATCCCACAAGCGCAATGTATTATCTTCAGAACCAGATACAATAAAATCCCCTTTTTGAGAAAAAGCAAAAGAATGCACTTCATCTGAATGCCCTAACAAATAACTTAATAATTCATTAGTTTGGAGATCAAATAAACTTAGTTTACAATCATTCCCGCAAGAACATAATATATCTTCATTGGGGGATAATTTTATCATGTTTATTCCAGAATTATGGGCTTTGAATGAATGAATTTCTTCCAACGTGCTCACATCGATAACGCTAATTCTTTTTTTATCTGTAATTGCATAAATCTTCTTGAGATCGTTTGTTAATACGGCTCTTCCATCGTTTGCAGTTTTAAGTTGAAAAGTTTTATTAATCTTCCATGTTTTCGTATTGATTAAATGAAAAGTCCAGTTTGCTAAAAGTACAAAAAGCAAGGTGTTGTCTTTAATAAAATTCATTGAAGAAATTTTGTCATTCAAGATTAATTCTGATTCTTTCTTCCACAATTGGGTATTATAAACAAGAATATCTCCATTTTCATATCCAATAACGAGTTTGGAGCCATTTTTTGTAAAAAGGATATTTGCTGGAGATAGTATATTACCTTTTTTGAATTTGTCTCCACTAGGATCAACTATAACTTTTAAATCAGGGTTTAAAGATATTTCTTCATCAGTAATCGGAATTTTTTCTCGATGGATAATTTTTTTAAACAATTTCATGTATGGATAGCGATATACCAGAACTGGTTCTTGAAAGGCTCCAATAGCAATGAATTTCTTACGTGGTTCAAAGGTAATTGAAGTTATTTCCGAAGCTGTAACTTCTTTTAGTATTCTATCTTTAAGTAATCTCATTGTCTAATAACCATAAACTTTTGTAGAGGTATAGGATTTAAAACGTTAAGCCTCATAAAAAGCTTTTAGATTTTGAGCGAGTTTTTTTTACTTGTTTCATATTTCAATATCTTATTTAAATGGAAAGCACATTTTAGAACATAAAAAATAAAATATAAGGGGAAAAAAAAACCAAAATGCCGATCGTTAATTTTTGTTAAGAGACTTAATGATCCTCTATAATTTTCTTATGATCTATTCGAACCATAGAACTACGAGTCCGGCGTAAATATTTTAATAAATCTTTTTGTAACTTCTGAGCATCAGCATTTGATTGAACTGAAATTTGAGGTATATTGGAAGTTGTTTCACTTCTTGAAGTAAAATGCGTCGAAGGCTTTGAAATTTGATAATGTTTATCGAATACAGTTTCTAAATGCTCTAATAAGCCAAAAATCTCTGAAAGCACATTAATGTTATTTTTTTGAAAATCTTTAGGTAGATTTTGTAATAATTTAATAATTTTATGTATTGAATTCTCTTCCATTATTACATATCCTTAAGGAATTCCATATATAAAAGTGATTTTGATTCAAAATTAGATGAATACAAGAATAAAAGGAAGGACCACAAATTTCCCTTTTTTCCATGGAAAATATAGAATCTAAGATACTTGCATTATTTCTTCAATAACTTCTCTTAATTCACTAAAATTATAGGGTTTGGGAAGAGCTGCTCTAAACCCGTAATTTTGATAATTAGACATTATAGGATTTTTTGAATATCCACTAGACACAATGGCTCTAACTTTAGGGTCAAATTCAAAAATGTGCTGAAAGGCTTCTTCACCTCCCATATCGCCGGGTATTATTAAATCCAATATCACAACATCAAATCCCTCAGCTAAAGATTTAGCTTTTTTATATTCATCCATTGCTTGCTTACCTTGAAAAGTGCACACAACGTCAAATTTCAGCCGAAGAAGTAACTTTGAGAGCATTTTACATATTGCTGGATCATCATCCAACACTAGTGCGCGTGCATGGTGAGAAGAATCTTTTATCATTTCATCATTTTTGATTTGAATCATTTTATTTCCATTAAATCCATATTAAGATATAACTAAGGTCTTCATTTGAAGTCTTTATGTTAGTTAATACAGCTTAATTTTCTCTTAGTTAAATAATAATATTTCTGTAATTATTCTAAGTTTGTCTTGGAATATTGGTATCTATAAGACAAAAATTGCATCTATTTCTTGTCTAATAAAATTGAATTTCATGGATTTGTATATTATTTTTTAGATTTTATAGCAAATTGATCCACCATTCAATTTTTTTAATGACAAGTTCTTCTTTCCCATTCCAAAAGTGATTTATCCCTTCCAGAATCTCTTGATTTTTTGGGATTGGATATTTTTCGTACTCTCGTTTAAAGCTGGCAATAGATGTAAAATCATCTTGATCTCCCATAATAAATAATTTGGGTTTATTTGAATAAGAACTTGTGATAAAATCAGGAATAAAGGTAAACGGATATGATATTGCCACAAATCCACATATTTCTGAAATTTCATCTACAATAGATGAACCAATTGCTGCCCCAAAGGAATAACCAATAATAATTATTTTTTCCAGTTGCGGTTTGTTTTTCAAAAAGAAGTTACACACATCTTTCACATCTTGTCTTTCACCGACACCATTGGAATAAGATCCTGAGGATGCTCCCACACCACGGAAGTTGAACCGAACACACGGATATCCTAAAGAAGA
This sequence comes from Candidatus Lokiarchaeum ossiferum, assembly GCA_025839675.1. Taxonomy (GTDB): domain Archaea; phylum Asgardarchaeota; class Lokiarchaeia; order Sigyniarchaeales; family Promethearchaeaceae; genus Lokiarchaeum; species Lokiarchaeum ossiferum. Next base: position 195,883 of record CP104013.1, on the reverse strand, counting down.
AAAATGATGAAAAATTTTCCCAGTTACATTATTTGTCATCGTTCCACCAAACTGAGGATGCGGATGACATAGAACCAAACCCAGTTTGAAATGTTCGATGCTATCGGAAATTTGTGCTTCCAGTACTCCAACACTATTGGGGATCATAATTTTTTTATTGTGCATGATTCTCACTTAATAAAATGTAAATTTTTAACCCAGGAAAAAATAAAAGTGGCCAAATTTTCTTCAAATGTTTTCCATGAATGTCTTGCTCCGGGAAATACTTTTTTTTCTTTAGGTTCCTGAAGATCGGCATAAGCAGACTCCAATGCAGAAATGCTAATTACTTTATCAGCATCCCCCCATAAAAACAATTTAGGTCTTGATACGGAAGCGTTTTTAATATAAATGGGATTAATTGGAAAAGGATAAGAAATTGCGACATAACCGATTATATCTTGAAATTCAGAAACGATTGAAGATCCAATGGCGGCCCCAAAAGAATATCCCATTAAAACGATTTTTGGCGGGACATTTGGAGTAGACAGATAGTGGGTGCAAACTGTTCGTACATCCATCCGTTCTCCAATTCCCCGTCCATATTGTCCATCCGAATTTCCCTTTCCTCGATAATTGAATCGAATTGTGGGATAACCTGCTTCAATAAAGGGTGACATTATGATAGAAATTAACTCCATATCCATCGTACCTGAATATATAGGGTGCGGGCAACAAAAAATAATTCCAAACTTTTTTGAATTATTCCCTTTAGAAAATTTTGCCTCAAGATTGCCTATAGGTGAAGGGATCCGAATTATTTCTTCAAAATTAGTCATCTATGATAATTTAAACAAACAAAATTAAAAAAGAAAAGGAATTGGAATTTAATTTCTTATACCTTTTTCTAAAAAAAACGAGCTTTTTAAGCATTTAACTTAGCACGCAATTTGTCAATCATATCCTTTACCATAGAAGCAAGATCATAATCGGGACTCCAGCCCCATTCTGCTCGAGCACACGAATCATCAATAGTACGAGGCCATGTATCAGCAATTGCTTGTCGAAAATCAGGTCGATATTCGATTTCAAATTCTGGGATATGTTTTTTAATTTCAGCAGCAAGTTCTCCTGCAGAAAAACTCATTCCTGTTAAATTAAAGATGTGATGCTTCAAATGGGAGTTATCCGCTTCTAATAAATCAACCATACATTTAATACAATCGGGTTGGTATAACATTGGTAATACGGTATCTTCACTAACAAAGCATGTATATCGCTTATTTTTAATAGCTTCATAAAATATTTCAACGGCATAATCTGTAGTTCCCCCTCCTGGTAAGGTTTCACTACTGATTATTCCAGGTAATCGCATTGATCGTGTATCTAATCCATATTTATTGAAATAATATTCTGCTAACAATTCACCAGCAACCTTGGTGACTCCGTACATAGTTGAAGGTTGGAGTATCGTGTCGTTAGGTGTATTATCTCTTGGGGTAGTTGGACCAAAAGCGGCAATTGAACTTGGCCAAATGATATTTTTTATGCCATTTTCCCGCCCAAGTTCTAATACATTAATCAACCCATTCATGTTTAAATTCCATGCTGCTTGAGGCATTTTTTCTCCTGTTGCAGATAACAATGATGCCATGTGATAAATCGTATCAATTTGATAATCCTTCAAAACTTGACGGATTGCATCTCGATCCAAAGCATCAATATTAATAAAAGGTCCAGAACCCAATTCGCTTTCGATTTCGGGATTTCTTCGATCAGAAGCGATAACATTATCATTTCCATATTTTTTACGAAGAGCAGGTACTAATTCGCTCCCAATTTGTCCTAAACTTCCAATAACAAGAATTTTTCGCATTATTTTTCAGCTACTATAAATGATTCAATTGAAGATATTTCTTAATTCTAGGGTATCAAATATTCACACTTCATATAAATGTTAGGTAAATTCAACACAGTCATAATTTTTACTGAATTTTCATCCCATTTTATTGGGGTTGAAGGCGAATTATATTCAAATCTGAATTGGGAAAAATTATAATCTAACTCTTCTTAATTTTTTCATGAAGATTAGCTGTAAATCATTTTCAAGATTTATAAAAAACATTCATTGGTGTTAAAATGACAAGAAATCCCACAAATTTTCTCGGAACCGAAGTTAAGAATCTCTATGACAATAATCTTAACTGGGTTATTCGCCATTTAGAAGAAGGATCTAAACCACACTCAACTGTAGATGGAAAAAAAGTCCTCATGCTAAACACAAATAATTATTTAGGATTAGCAACTCACCCTAAAGTGGTTCAAGCTGCTCGAGATGCCTTAGATAAATATGGTTTGGGGGCAGGCGCAGTGCCAACAATTGCTGGAACTTTTGATTTAACAAAGAAATTCCAAGAACATTTCGCTAAATTTAAAGGAGTTGAAGCCTCCTTGTTATGTCAAACTGGATTTGCTGTGAATCAAGGAGTAATTCCACAATTAGTTGGAAAGGAAGATTATGTTATATCGGATGCTCTCAATCATGGATCTATCATTGATGGGGTTCGCTTAACCAAAGCAAAACGAGGTGTTTACAAACATAATGATGCCTCCGATTTGGAAAGCGTTTTAAAAGAAGCCGATGCCGCAGGAGCAAGAAGAATTTTAGTGATTACAGATGGAGTCTTTTCCATGGATGGAGATATGGCCCCCCTTGATGAAATAACTAAAGTTTGTGAACCTTATGGCGCTATGATCTATGTAGACGATTGCCATGGGGAAGGAATGTTAGGCAAAGGACGAGGAATAGTTGCTCATTTTGGATTACAAGGCAAAGTTCATGTTGAAGGAGGATCCTTAAGCAAAGGTTTCGGGTGTTTCGGAGGAACTGTCGCTGGTTCTAAAGATTTATGTGAGTTTGTCACCAATAAAAGTCGATCCTATTTGTTAAGTACTGCCCATCCTCCAAGTGTTGTTGCAGCCGCCGATGCCGCAATCTCTGTGGTTGAAAATGAACCAGAAATTGTTGAACGGTTATGGGAAAATACAACCTATTTTAGAGAAAAAGTCCAAGCCCTAGGCTTTAATACGGGTAATTCCTGCACACCGATCATACCTCTAATAGTAGGAGATCCGGGTAAATCCCAGCAATTAGCCGATATATTATTCCGTGAAGAAAATATCTATGGTACTCCAATTGTCTTCCCAATGGTTGCCCGTGAATTATCACGTATCCGAGTTCAAATGAATGCTGCCTTAACTCGAGAAGATTTGGACCAAGCCTTAGCCTCCATTGAAAAAGTTGGCAAAAAATTAAGCATTATCTAAATTGACTTGGTAATAAAACACATTTTTTTCCATTTTTCTATCTAAAAATCATCATAAGGTTGCAAATTGATTGGAATTTCTTCACCCAAACAAGCTAAATGTCCACTTTCAGCATACTTTATTAAAAAGCCAAGCATTCTTATTCCTTTAGCCGCCCCCGCTCGCAATAAATGTGCAACTTTTGGATCGATTTTATCAAAAGGCCGAATTTCTGTGATATCCGTTCTTTGGGCGAGAAAAATGATATAGGCTTCCTTTGAAGAATCCTTCTCTATTACCTCACATAATTCAGTAATATGCTTTTGAGCTCGAATACTAGGCGCATCCGGAAAATATCCAATTCCTTCATGCACAAAATTCGTTGCTTTTACTTCAATGTAAAGAGAATTATCTAACAAAAAATCAATTCGTGATTTTCTTAATTTTCCATAGGTTTGTTCAGGTTTTATGAGTTTTGCATGCTTGAACTGGTCAATTACTCGATTTTGCAATGCTTCTTTAATAATCTTATTGGGAAGCTGAGAATCAATTAATATTAATGAATTGGGATGAATCACATAAAGTAAAGAAAATGCAATTTTACGTTTGGGAGATTTACGATTCTCTACCAGTATTTCAGCTCCAGGGTTTAGAAAATTTTCCATTCTACCTGGGTTAAGTATATGGCATTTATGTAATTGCCCATTCATCTTAAAATAACCCACAAATCGATTTTCGCGATATTCAAAGATACCATGTTCCAAATGTTTAGCAACCCGGACCATTACACTAATATCAAAGATCTTCTTCATTATGAAGTTGACTGCTTTGATGTGGGAAAATCTAAAAATAACAATGTAGATTTAACAAAAGGTTTAAATATCTATGTTGATCTAACAACTACATACTTCTTGTGCAAACAAACAAGTATCCTATGTGATCTTTATGTCAATTAAAAAAATTATCTTTTTAGAACCAAAAACTGAGAATTTACACATTTATTCCAAATTTGAACTTCCTCGATTAGGTTCGGTGTTATTGGCTACAATAATGAAGCAAGAAGGCTATTTGGTTGAAGCTTATTTTTTAAAAACCGACGAAATCATTGAGAGAAATCTTGACGCAGATTTAATTGCCATTTCTTCAATCACTCCCACCATTACTTATGCCTTTAGATTAGCCGATTATTTTCGGGAAAAAGGGATACCCGTAGTTCTTGGAGGTCCACACGTAACCGCCCTTCCTAATGAAGCTTTGGATCATTGCGATTTTGTTATTCGAGGTGAAGGCGAAATTCCCTTACCGAAACTTGTTTCTGAATTAAATAATAATATGCACCTTGAGGAAGTTCCCTCCCTTTCTTGGATAAATAAGGGCGAAATTACTCATAATGATTTATGTCGGCCCATCGAGAATTTAGATAGTCTTCCTTTTCCCGATTTTTCTTTACTTGATAATGGAGGTAAAGCATACAATGGTATTACACGAAAAATGACCATTCCAATCCAAGCGAGTCGAGGATGCCCTTTCAATTGTAAATTTTGTTCAGTTACCTCAATGTTTGGAAAAAAATTCCGATTTAGATCCGTTGAAAGTATAATAAGTGAAATGAAACGCTATAATCCTAAAAAAGATATTTTGTTTTTCTACGATGACAATTTTTCTGCCAACAAAACCCGTACAAAACAATTGTTGAGAGCTATGATTTCTCACCAGAAGGAATTTGGAGGATTATTTCAATGGGTAACACAAGTAAGGATTGATATCGCTAAAGATTCCGAACTAATGGATCTCCTGAAAGAATCAGGTTGTATGGTACTTTTCATAGGAATTGAATCAGTCAACCCTGAAGCTTTGAAAGAAATGAAGAAAGCACAATCCATTCAAGATATTCAATTTGGCATTAAAGAAATTCGAAAACGTGGAATTCACATTCATGGTATGTTTGTGTTTGGGTTCGATAGTGATAATATCGCAACAACACAAAGCACCGTGGATTTTGCGATAAAATCTAAAATTGGCAGCGCTCAGTTTTTAATTTTAACTCCCTTACCAGGTACAGGATTTTTTAAACAAATGATTGAAGAGAATAGATTGTTAGAGCAGAATTGGGAGAAATACGATACCCACCATGTTAATTTCATTCCTAAGCAGTTTTCACTCTGGGACTTACAACAAACCCAAATAATGGCTCATGACCAATTTTATAAATTTGGTAACGTTTTTCGTAGATTCATTAGAGGAAATCTAATCAGTTTATTTATTGGTCTGTATGCCCATAAATTGAACAAGAAATGGGTGAAAGGCCAACAAAAATATCTCGATAGAATTAAAAAGCTTTTTATTAGAAAAAAGAAACATTTCGCAATTCCTCCAATTAATGACGAGTTAAACGAAGAAATAATAATACTTCAGTCACCAAAACAGACTAATTCCGATGAAAAGGAATCAAACATCGATGAATTATATCATTGAAACAGATTCAAGAAGAACTCGAGCACCCTTTTTTTATCCCCTATTTTTAAGAAAAGAAGATAACTTCCTTCTTCTAAATAGAGCAATAACACCAAACTTAACTTTGAAGATTTCCGATATGGCAAATATCAACATCGAATTTGCAAGATATATTCCTATTAATGGGGTCCTTTACCAATTGTATTCCATTTTAATAGATCTTCATTTTATTGATCATTATTTGGAGAATGAATTGGATAACCTTTTCCTTATGTATGAAACTTTGCCATTTCAATATCCAGATCATAAAAAATCGGTTAATATTTTAGTTTCTTGAATTTTTGAGGGTGTGATTTATATCCCTTCCTTTCCCCCTTAATGAATTCCATTCTATATTAAAGAAAAGGGAAAAATAACTATCAATCTAAGGGTAATAATAAGCGCACGTGAGGGGACTTGAACCCATGAACCTGTGAGGGCACCGGATTTCGAATCCGGCTCCGTAACCGCTTGGATACACGTGCAAAGTTGGAACAAAAATCTAAGTTTTAAAATGCAAAATCGCTAAAAAAATTACCGATTGTTGAAACCCAATTCCTAATTTTCTAATTTAGGACCAAACGGTATTCCTAAAAGAAATTTCCTACCTCTATTAACTCATACTAAATGGATTTTGTCGGGAAAAACCCCATTTTTGGATTATGTGATTAAAAAACAAAGATAGCAAATAACAAAATAAATAAAGGAATTAATACCTATTTTTATTTATCTTGTCTAGTAAAAAGCCCCTAATTCGTAATATTCCGACTTATACACAACACCCGAATGGTTGTGGACTTTCGGCTTTACTTATGTTACTTGATTTACCCCAAAATAAGGAAATTGAAGACTTTTTACAAAAAACATGGAATAAAGTCAAGTTAATTTTTCTTAAAACAAAATTTGAACAAAAAGAATTGCAATATGCTATTGCTCTTCAATATTTATTATTAAAAGCTGTAGGATATTCATCAAAGGAAGGCAAAGATCAGATATATTCCTTTTTCAGTGATCGCTTAAACTATACTTATGAAGATATCCGAGTAATGAACTCTTTTAATCAAGAACAATTTCATAAAGCCATGTTAGATCAAGGAAAATTAAAAGAAGGCTATTTATATTTAAATTACACTCAAGATCGCGACTATATTACCCCAATTATGTTGATGGAAAATATTCATACCATGAAAACGGATCTGGAATTAAAAATTTTAGCCGAAATTTTCAACTATGAATTTTTGTATCAAGATAGCGAGGATATGACCGGTGCGATTTATTTTACCCAAAAAGAACTAAAAAAAAAAATCTCTCAAAATACAAAAGTCAAATGGAATAAGCTGGAACAATTTGCTAATAATCCGGATTATATTATAATATATGGACAATATTACCATTGGTTATCAATTCGTGGAATTTACCGAACATCGCAGTTAGCTGACAAAGAGCGAATAAAACAACTCGAAACCCAGAATGGGTCAAACATTGAAGAATCTTCAACGGAAAAATCGGAAAGTACGAAAAGCACATTGGAAGTGATTCAAGATATCTTTGAAGATGATTTTTTTGATATGAAAGAGTGGAATTACAAAAAAATGATGATAGATTTAAATGATCCGGCCCTCAATGAACGAGTTATATTGGATTTTCAAAGTTTAAGTGAATCGGATCGATTTTATATATTCAAAAAACGTGCAAACTCGAATTTTCAGATTTTTGAGACATTTCTTAATCATTTAGCTCATGATATCAAGCATGAAATCGCCTTGTGGAAAGATTATGTAGAGAACAAAGGAAAGAAAACCTCGCGCAATATTAAACGAAGTCAAAATGAAACTTCAGAAGATATTACAAAAGATACTTCAGCTGCGAATTCAGACGATTCCGAAGCAAAAATACTCCATTTGGAACAAACGATCAATTATATTGATAAAAAGGAACGACATGAACAAAGCAAGATTGCGGCTGCAGGTCAAATCAAACTTTCATCTAAAAAAGACGCTCCAAAATTTAAAGTAAATAGTAAAAGTAAAAAATCGAACGAGCCGCCCATGTTTTGGGATATGATGGATGATGATTAGGCATCTTCTTTATGATCTAAATTAAAGGGACCATCTGCATTACAATGAGGACATTTTTGAGCTTTCAATTCTTCAACCGTCTTTATTTGCTCTGTTTCACCAATCGGAATTAATTTTCCACAATTATTGCAGAAGTAATACCGAATATTGGGTTTGATTTCTCCAGTGTATATTTTCTCTTGAAATTCTTCTTTCGGAGAGATTAAGGGAGAACTCTTGCTGGTTGTAACCAATCGTATCATTTGAGTAGTATTTCCTAAAATTCCCGCCCCTTCATAATAATTAAAGCGAGGGATCATTTCGATCACTGCTAATCCAAGTTTACAAAACAATGCATGCATCGCCAGTGTATCTTCCGCTGCGCGATGAGCAAAAGACAAATAAATTTCACCGCCTGGAATTGTTCGTAATAATGATATTGCGCGTGAAAGCACTAAACGTAACCCACTTAATGAATAGGGGGGATCCACCATAATGGTATCAAATCGGTGGATCAGTCCTTTTGGGACAGGATGACGGTAATCCCACAGTTCAAATCCAATTTTCATTGATTTATTGGGAATATTTGCTTGAATTCCAGACAACATCCGCTGATCAATATCCACAACCATTATTTCGGTTGGAATCATCTTTTGGTCTTCAGGGATAATACCTTCATATAAATTTACCACGGATAGAGAAGTGAAATCATCATCGCCCAAGAAACACAGCGATTTTCCTTCCAAGGCACCCTTTTGATATAGATAAAGGGCCCGAAGTACATCTGTCTCGGCATCTGCAAAAGCTTGATCGAGGGTTGTATCTACTTTTGGTCGCGAGTCTAAAATCAAGTCCATCTTATCAAGTAAATCATCCCAGCGAGGTGAAATATATACTGGAGTATCTCCACATTCTTCACAATTGCTGATTCCAATTCCATAAAAGTGTAATTCTGCTTCAACAAATTGCATTCCTTTGTCTGTATAAAGAATTCCTTCGGGAATACGCCCCAACAGTTCTTTTTCGATAAGAAAATTGACAATTTTTGATAAAAGCGAAATTGGGAGGAGTGTTTTAAAAGCCAAGTCTTGCAATGAAATATGTCCTGCACGATAAATTTCCCGTAAAATGCTCCGATGTCCTTCAATACCTTCTTTTATGGTAATTTTGCTTTGAAGTTCTTCTAAAAAATTTGCCATTGTTTTTTATTCCTATGATTATTGTTTATAATAGAATGAAGAAAAATATAATAACAATCTAACGATGTGTCAGAAAAAAAAAAAGTTTACTGTACGGGATTAAATACTTTCAATCGGGAAGAAGAAGCAATTCGTTCAATTAATCCTTCATCTTCCATGGTTAAAAGTAGTTTTTTCATCGCAGAAACACGAACATCATGTCGTGCAGCTAAATCATTTGCGGTAATGGCTTTCATCTTCACAATATCTTGTCTGAGTTTATTTTCTAATGCACGAGGTACATAAGGATCTCTTTGTTTTAATTCGATGTTTGCCACTTTACCATATTTTTTTGCCATCTTTTTGACTTTGGTGAGCACTTCCGTCTTATCGAGACGTTCATCTTCGATTTCAGGTGCTTTTACAACTTCTTCTTTGACAGCTTTTCCTTTCTTTGCCATAAAATTTCACATTGAATGTAATGAATATTATATTCTTATGGTCAAAAAATACGACATCAATAAAAAATTTTATTATAAAAGAACACCGTGAGCCGATTTAAATCCAGAAGATTTTTATCTTCAAATTTTGCGATCTTCCTTTCCCCCCTTACATCACAAAGAATATTGGGAAGCTTTCATTTCTTTACATATAATAAAAATCTTTGAAGGAAGGAAAACTAAAGATTTTTCATATAAATACAAACGGGTATTGGAGCTTTATGTCGATTATTTAGTTCAAAATACCGAGTTGCATTAAGATAATTTCACAAGTCGAGTAAATATGTCCAAAAAAAAGCAAGAACGGAAGAAGCAAGCTTTTGAGTTCTTTATCAAACATCAGCGCCCAGAAGAACAAGCGCGTGATCCTTTGGTGTTTTATACCCAGAAAGAAGTCACCGAATATGCGCGTTCCAAAGCATTAATGCGTATTCAAGAAGGAATCACCAAAAGAGCCTTGCGGATTTTGGAAGCCGAACCTCCTGCACGAGTTTTAGATTTAGGAATGGGGTGTGGATTTGCCTCGACATATTTACGTTTGAAACATTATCAGACCGTGGGTATTGATATTAATCGTATGTTTCTCAATTTCTACGATATTCCCGAAATTAATCCAGTCCACGCAGATATGCGCCAATTTGCATTTCGTCCCGAAATGTTCGATTTCATCATATCCATATCCGCTGTTCAATGGGTGTTGGCAGAACCAAAATTAAAGAAAAGGACCCAATATATCAAAAATATTGCAGAGATTTGTAATTTTGTCCTAAAACCTGGGGGTAAAATTATCATGCAGTTTTATCCTAAATCCGATGAGGCCATGAAAGAATTTGGAGGGATCATTGCCGATACGGATCATTTCTCCGGCAATTTCATCATCGATAATCCCGATATTCCCAAAAAGCGTAGGATTTTTCTCTATTTAGAAAAACCTATACATTAATTGTTCCAAGTTATGGTAGATCAAATTGTCACCTCGCAAAAATAATCGCCCCGATCTTGATGAATATTTTGGATTAGAAGCAGAGGCCTATGGAACATCCCAATGGATGGCGCGAAATCAAATTCATACTACCGAAACCGCCTTGAACATGTTGGAAGATGAGCAAATCGGCGGTATCATAACAAATCCAAAACACGAATTACTCTTTTTGGACATTGGGTGTGGTACCGGCTATTCCAGCCACACGATTCTTGCTCAAGGCTCTCGAGTCATAGGTGTGGACTTTTCCCATGACATGTTAGATGAATGCCCCACAGATCCCAATTTGCATTTGATTAATGCTGATATGCGATTTATTCCACTTCGCACCAATCAAGTAGATCATGTTATTTCCATCTCGGCTTTTAATTTTGCTGCGGCCCATGCTAAAACCCGAAAACAGATGGAACAACAAATTGGAAAAGCATTTCAATGTATCCAAAAAATTCTTAAAAATCACGGACATATTGTTATTGAATTTTATCCAACGAAACTAGAAGAAGAAGTATTTCTATCCACTTTGAGGCGTTATCCTTTCATTGGTGGGATGTATATAATGTTTCCCAATACCAAAAAGGAAAAAAAATTTCTAATGTTGCAACTGAAGAAGAAATGAAAAAAAAAACCTATTCTCCTAAGATTTTCATTCATTAAGTACTTAGGTACATATAAATTAGGTAAATAGATTAGCTTTTTTATGTGATTCACAAATGGATTATAACACCCTTCCAGTTCCATACCAATCTTTAGACAAAAATGGGAATATTATCATAGTAAATGATGCATGGTTAGAACTTTTTGGATATGATCATGAAGAAATTATCGGAACATGGTTTGGGGATTTAGTACATGAAGATTATCTCGAAAATTTCAAGTTAAATTTTCCAAGGTTTCAAAAAGAAGGAAAAATCGCTGGAATTATATTTAAAATGAGGCAGAAATCCGGAAACTTCATTGAAATAAGCTATAATGGTAAAATTCTTTATGACACAAATCATAATTTCATCAGATCCAGCTGTATTATTGATCCGAAGATCAAATCAACACGAAATCCGAGAAATCCAAATCTGGATACTCAAATCAATCAAATTTTAAATTCTCTGCCTTTAGGAATCCGTATTGTTGATAGATATTTTTCTGTCCGATATGTGAACTCGATTTTTTTAAACATCATGGGATGTGATTCTGAGGAGGTGCAGCAGTTTACACAAAAAAAATGCTATATTGATTTTCCAACGATGATCTGTCACACAAACAAATGTGTCTTGCGGAGAATTTTTGCAGGGGAAAAAATACAAGGAATAGAAATTAAGTTAAAAACCAAATCATCCATTGATAAAACCGTTATAAAAAATGCTACCCCTTATTTTGATTCAAATGGAGATATGGTGGGAATTATAGAAGTTGTGACCGACATTTCTCTACGTAAAAGCTTAGAACAGGATCAAAGCATCACTCAAAGAATGGAGACAATCGGATTACTGGCAGGTGGAATCGCCCATGATTTTAATAATATTTTGACATCTATTTTGGGACTCAATTCCCTTCTTGCGATGGAACTCGAAGAACATGAAGATTTGCAAGAACTTTGTCAAGAAATGGATCTTGCTGGAAATAAAGCAAAAAAACTTGCGAATCAGCTTCTCACCTTCGCCAAAGGAGGTGCCCCCATCAAAAAAGTTCTTGATTTGGCATCCACAATTTCATTTACCTCCGAATTAGTGTTTAAGGGAACTAATTGCACATATCAGTCTTCCATCGATCCGGATTTATTACCAATTTATGGGGATGAAGCCCAAATTCATCAAGTTCTTCAGAATCTTTTGCTAAATGCAGTTCAGGCGATGTCTGACGGAGGAGTTGTAAAAATTACTGCCAAAAATGTCCATTTTGATGATTTAAATTCCATTAAGGTCCCTCCAGGCCAATACATTTACCTAAGTATTGAAGATACTGGGGTAGGAATCCACAAGGAAAATGCATCCAAAATTTTTGACCCGTATTTTACCACAAAACCTCATGGTACTGGTTTAGGGCTTACCACATCCTATTCTATCATTAAAAAGCACCGAGGATTGCTATTTCATGACGATACATATACATTAGGTGCAAAATTTGTCATTATTCTTCCCGTTTCTAAAGAAATTGTTTCTGAAACGCATGTAAAAACCAATTTCTCATTCCATGAGTTAGGAAAACACATTTTAATTTTGGAGGATCAGTCTATGATTCAACATGTGTTATTGAAAATTCTGAATAAGCTTGGATGTACGGCTGATTTTACCCAGATTGATGAGGATTTGTTGCAAAAATATGATCAAAGTTTGTTGTCTCATCATCGCTATGATTGTGCCATATTGGATCTTATCATCCCAGGAAAACGAGGCGGAAAATATGTTGCAACCCAACTTTTAAAGATCGATCCAAAAGTAAAAATTATCATCTCTAGCGGTTATTCAGATGACCCCTTTATGGCGAATTACCAAAAACATGGCATATTTGCTATTATTCCCAAACCTTATACCATTCAAAACGTATATCGAGTTCTTTCAACTTTATAAGCGAGACTAAAGGTTTGGAATTAATTTTGTAGTCTATTTTTCTTGTTGGGGATTGTTTTTATCTTCTTGGTGTTTCGCCAGTAGATCTTCAACATCCTTTTTCCTTTGAAATTCTTTTTCGAGTAATTGATCACCTAAGGTCATTTTTGAATTTTTATTCGCCTTCGTTTGATTTTCCTTTGCCTTTCCTTTTTTTTTCTGAGTAGTTTCGCTTTTGTGCATATTTGAAGTTCAATGCTGACATCCTTTTTATATTTTTCATCCCCCTCAAGTTTATCTAATGATAATTAGGCGATAATCAAGCTTGCAACTGTATGTAATGAATCCCAAAATTAAATGAAATCACCTAAAATGAAAATAACAACTCAAATTAAGAATAAAAAGAGAGAAAAAGAAAAATATTCACTGCAATTTAACACAGTCGGGCAAACCTATAACATTAACCTTGTTTTTTTTTTTTGAGAAATATAAAAACACCTGCTCCTGTACCGATTAAAACTAACCCTCCACCAATTAATCCAATTATTAGACCTGTATTAGAAGAAGGTTCTGGTATCTGGATGATATATTTTTCAATGTGTTCATTTCCCAGAGAATCACGCACGCGAATTACTCTGAGTTAAAAATAGGAACCAGATATCTCATTGAGGAAATCAACTCTAAATTTTGTCAAGTAATTACAAATTCATTATCAATACTTTCCAAAACACAATTATTCTGTATAAAGTATGGCAATTCATTCTCATTACGATCAAAATGATCGATAACGAAAAAATTCACCCGTTTCACTTCACCCGACCCTTCTCACCTCCTCTTTTCCAATCCCATCTCCCCGATTTCCCTCTTTTTTCCCCCCTTTTATCGAAAAATTTTTTATATATGCTACATTTCAAAACTCAGTGGTTTGGCAATGGATGAAATTCTCTGTTGCAGACGATAGACCTAAGCCTTCTATTGTGAGTACGTTTGGTGGGGCAGATCCGAATCCTTTCCCTTCTGCGCTAATACCTCATTGTTCTCTAAATTCGGATCCGAAGCCAAACGATATAACTCCGTACCTAAAGTGAATTATTATGCAAAAAGCACGAGTCAGATTAAGCTCCGTTGATATGGATGCCCTCAACCAAGTTATCAGTGAAATTAAACGCGTTGTCACCAAAACCGGTGTCAAAATGTATGGCCCCGTCCCCCTTCCCACCAAAAAACTTACCATCCCTACCCAAAAAAGTCCTTGTGGGGAGGGAACAACTACGTGGGAGCACTATCAGATGAGAATCCATAAGCGTTTGATTGATGTTAATGCCGATGAACGTTCTATGGTTTTGATAATGAAAATTATGTTCCCTGAACAAGTTTTAGTAGAAATTGAATTAATTTAAAGCACGGTTCGAGATCCTTCTTTTCCTGAAGGAGATTTTTTAACTTTCTTTTATAACAAGAGTGAATGATCTTTCACCGCAATTTTATTTCGTAATTGAAGAAAGGGAAGGATCAATTTGTCGGTGGGGCGGGCAGCAGCAATAATGTCATATTCCCGATCGGATCCTTCATGTAGAAGACGTTCGTGAAGAATCGGGGAGAGAGTGTGACCCTTTGCATAGTCCCTAGCTAATTCCAGACATGATTTCACATATATCGAGTGAATTTGGGGGATATTAGCACGATCATTAAATAGATGCTTGATAGATGAGGGGAGATTGGAGGTGCGCATTTGGATCTTATCCCAAAAGGTGGTAAGAAACCAGAGATCGGATCCAAAGAGCGAATGGATGGGAGCGCCTACTCAAGGGAGTAGTAAGGGACATTTTTTAACAATCTCCTGACATTTGGCATTTTGTTAGACGTATCCAATCAAAATTAACCTTCGTAGATATAAATAATCTAACCACACAGATCTCACAAAAAAAAAGAGAACCGTAAATAAAAGGATTCCTCCAACTGTTTTTGGAAGCCACTTTAACTGCATTAGAAGTAGAGATCCTCCCACTAATAAAACACTAATGGTGATCGATACTAGTATTGATCGCTTTGTCTTTTTTATTAATAAAAAGAGGTTTGTTTTGTTTTGGTTTACTTCCCTACTCATTCAATATCAATAAATACAAATCAATAGCTACTTTTATTTTCTACATTTCGAAGATAATTCAAGTCAATTCATCTACAAAAAAGTAAAATTGCATTTTCTACATATTCCCTATGAAGATATTTTACCCTTTATGTAATGTAGATGTCGAAGCGAATTATTTGAAGATTCTTACTTCCTTCTTGCAGTGGTTGATAGGTATAACTTTACTTATTCTGATTGGGAGGTCCTTATTGGATATTATTATTTCTATTATATAAAAGCAAGTAACATCGGAGGAGAAAGTAGGAGATCTACGATTGATGTTGGAAAAATTAACTCTTCAACAACTACGACATCAAGTACAACAACTACGGCATCAAGTACAACAACTACGACCGAAAATTCAAATACAACGACTAGTCCTATAGAAAGTAGTTTAGAAGATAATGATACTCCAACGATGAATATTGAAGTGTTTAATATTTACAGTATTATAGGATTCAGTTCATTTTCAATTTGGGCAGTAATTTTTCTTATTTCAAAAAAAAACCGAATTAATCATATTGAATTAAAAATGCAAGGAAAAGGAGATAAATCAGGATAACAAGGTTGGAATGCGAATTCGAGTTCCTTCTTTCCCATTATTTTTTTTCATTAATATAAAGAAGTATTAAACAAATATTAGAATTTTCCACGGTATTAATCTAAAAATTCATACGTATTTACATTTTGGGGCAATTTCTAAAGCATTCCTTAATCTTTACGGGGTAGAATTTTGAAATTGTAGATTTTTTATTTTTTATTTAGTATCTAAAGTTAGAAACTACATTCCAAAATGTAAACACTAAATTCTTTTCTGCACGTACTTTAAATTAAAGATCATATTTTGATGAAATCTGATAACATTGAAGGATGGGCCCAAATATATTCAGGAAAAACTCGATCCTAATTTTGTACAGACCCTGTCAATAAGAGAATTAAATATAAAAGTTAATTCTTGGAGTCAGACTTAATTTTGGCAGAACATTTCCTACGAATACGATATAATTGATCCAAAGATATTTTACCCTTTATATAATGTAGATAGGCATTCTCTTGGACGAGGGAATAATCTTTGATATTAAAAGTTTTTTTTGACGAATTCATGAACAAATCAATTGTCCTTACTGTAATATATTTTAAATGACTTTTAAGTCTAAGGATGAATATGATTCCCAGATGAAGAAGAATAATTCTTCAAAAATTTCTGCCTTCCTTTAGATTTATCACATAAGAGATCTATGGAGACATATCTCTAAAGGATCATCATTGGTCCCTCTCATCATTGATTTCAGATATTCTTCCATTTTCAAACGGATTAATGAATTATGTGGGATTCGCCCGACATTTGATAATTATTGCATTTTAATTTATGGAAGAAAAAAATAGGAAATCCAAACAAAATTTTCCCCTATGGAAAAACATTTAAGCTGAAGAGAAGAGACACTAATGCCATTAATGCCGCTCCAATAGATATCAATATATTAAGTCGAATTGCTTTTCGCTCATTAACGCGTTTTCGAGCTTCTAATACCAAAGTAATTAAATCTCTAATCCGTTCTTGTTCGGTAATCAATGAATTTTTTAAAGCGGTGATTTTTTCCGGAGGCATTTCGATGGAATATTTGATCTTTTTCGAGGTACCTTCTACAGTTGGAGGTTTTCGGTAATGTCGCAGCTTCTTCGGTTTTTCTAAGAAATTTTGGAGGTCGTATAATTCTCCTGATTTAATGAAATTGTTAAGGCAAACTAACCAACGTGCATATTGCTGAAAAGTCCCATTATATTGATCCAAAGACAAGCTTTTCTGCTCGAGACCATAAATTTTGCTAATAATATTGGTATTAAGATGGTTTAATGCCAGATTAATTGCCTTTCGGCCTTCCTCGATATTGGTAATCATAATATCTTTTGACATCTTGGATAGAAGTATGATTAAAATGTTATTAAATGTTTAGGTACTCATTTAGGGCAAAAGCGAGCGAAAGCGGTCAATTGTGGAATATTGCTTAATGACATCTTGCAATGAGACGTAATGGATGAGCATTCCTTCGGGAAAGAGTGAAAAAAGGGAATACTGATGCCAGAATAAGTTGAAGGGGGGACAGTTCGATATAAGAAGGTCAAGCATTTTCGTTCTTTTGAAGGCATTGGTTTAGGAAGGTTTATGCTGGAGAGAATGAGTTCCACTGAAGTGAGAAAACGGAGTACAGAAATTTTTTGGATAGCAGAATGAAGGACTTGGAATAAATGAGGATGATTGAGACATACCTCTTTTAATCACCCAGTAATTTTTTAGCAGTACTTTTCAGAATTCCCATAAATGGATAGACCTATATAATGTCTGCTTCGCATACATTGTTATCTCTAATGACTATTGTGAGTGTAAAAGCTTGGTTAAAAAGGAAAATGAATTGACTTGATTATGAGATCAATAATAAAACAATCAAATTCTCTATTAGATTCATAACGGACTTCGAAACATTTTATAAATTATAAAGATACTAGTGTCATAATTCAATAAAAAATGTAATAAAACAAAACAAACAGATAGATATATTATGAAACAACTCAACAAGAATATCGGAGGAGTCTTGGCGGTGATAAGTTTACTCTGTATCGGAATATTTGGAACCGTTGACATAACACCCTTGAATGAAGAATTAAGGGATGAATATTCTGAACCAACACAAATCAAATCATCCTATGGATCAAATACTTTTGTGTCAGTATGGAATACCGAGATGGAAGGAGTTTCCGGAAATAATCAAATCAAATTGCCCTTGGAATCAAGTGGAACCTATTCTTTTGAGGTTGCCTGGGGTGATGGTGAAAATAATACAATTACCGCCTGGAATCAAAGTGAAATAACTCATACTTATCCCTCGAGTGGAATATATATAGTTGAAATTAGCGGGATTCTCCAGGGATGGCGATTTGCAGGAAGTGGAGATTGTTTAAAGATAAGCGAAATTAGCCAATGGGGTTCTATAGCATTTGGAAATAATGGAAATTATTTTGAAGGATGCGAAAATCTTATCCTTACCGCAATTGATGCCCCAAATCTTGCGGGTACGACTAGTTTAGAACGAACATTTTATCGTTGTCTTAATCTAGGAACAATAGGAAATATGAATTCGTGGGATGTTGCCCAAATCACTTCCATGAGGGAAATGTTTTTTACTGGTGAATGGGATTTAGCGACTGATTTTAACCAACCTATCAACTTATGGGATGTTTCATCTGTATCCGATATGAATATGATGTTTGGATGGGCAACTGACTTCAATCAACCAATTGAAGTCTGGAATGTCTCTTCTGTGATAGATATGGGCAGTATATTCACCCATGCATGGAGTTTTAATCAACCAATTGGAATATGGGATGTGTCTTCAGTCACGAATATGGGGGGTACTTTTCATTGGGCAACAAGTTTTAACCAACCCCTTGATACTTGGAATGTGTCTAAAGTAACAAATATGGGGGGGATGTTTTTTGATGCCTATAGTTTTAATCAAAACATAAATAGCTGGGATGTATCATCAGTCACAAATATGGCAGAAATGTTCCATGGAATTAACATCTACAATCAACCATTGAATAATTGGGATGTTTCGAATGTTAATACAATGAATAGCCTATTTTGTGGAGCTGAAACTTTCGATCAAGAGATTGGAAATTGGAATATATCTAGAGTGACTGACACATCTAGAATGTTTGAGGGGGCATCTTCTTTCAATCAACCCATTGGGAACTGGGATGTTTCAAAAGTAACAACAATGAATCGAATGTTTTTAGATACTCTTGCCTTCAATCAACCGATCGGAGGATGGAATGTCTCGTGCGTCTTAGATATGCAATCTATGTTTTCAGGAACTTCAGCTTTTAACCAAGCGATAGGAGAATGGGATGTTTCGAATGTTCAACACTTGGATGGAATGTTTTGTGGAGCATCAGTTTTTGACCAACCCATAGGGAATTGGAACCTCACAAATATTATTACCATGAGTGGGGTGTTTTCCAGCGCATTAGCGTTCAATCAAGATATCAATAATTGGGATGTCTCTTCTATAACAGATCTAAGTCATATGTTTGAAAATGCCATATCATTCAATCAAGATATTAATAATTGGGATGTCTCTTCAGTTACCAATATGTTTTCCATGTTTTCTGGGGCATCAGCTTTCAATCAGCCTCTTTGGAATTGGGATGTGTCTCATGTCAACAATATGCACGGAATGTTCAGTAATGCTCTAAATTTCGATCAATTCCTAAATATTTGGAATATCTCGCAAGTCACCACCACAAGATGGATGTTTTATGAGGCGCAAACTTTCAACCAACCTTTAGATAATTGGGATACATCACAGATTACAAACATGGAATGCATGTTTGAGCATGCTTTCGCATTCAACCAACCATTGAATTCATGGGACGTATCCCATGTAACTGAAATGAATAAGATGTTCGATAGCGCTGAGAACTTTGATCAACCTTTAAATGATTGGAATGTTTCGTCAGTCACCAATATGAATTCCATGTTTTCTGGGGCATCAGCTTTCAATCAACCTCTTGATACTTGGGATGTCTCAAAAGTCACTGATATGAGTAGTATGTTTTACTGGGCTATATCTTTTGATCAACCCTTGAATAATTGGAATGTGTCTAGAGTAACAAATATGGGTCGAATGTTTGGAGGGGCAACCGCATTTAATGGATCAATTGATTCTTGGGATGTCTCATCCGTTACAAACATATGGGATATGTTTATAGACACAGATTCATTCAATCAAGACATTGGGAGTTGGGATGTTTCCAATGTTATTACGATGCATGCCACATTTGCGAGAGCAAAAGCCTTTAATCAACCGATTGGATTGTGGAATGTTTCAAAAGTAACTTCCATGTGGTACA
Source organism: Candidatus Lokiarchaeum ossiferum (assembly GCA_025839675.1). GTDB lineage: Archaea > Asgardarchaeota > Lokiarchaeia > Sigyniarchaeales > Promethearchaeaceae > Lokiarchaeum > Lokiarchaeum ossiferum. The sequence goes on along the minus strand of CP104013.1, from coordinate 175,809 downwards.
TGTTTCAGGGTGCAGAAAATTTTAATCAACCAATTGAAAATTGGGATGTAGCGAGCGTTACTCAAATGGGCTCGATGTTCCAAGGTGCAACAGTTTTCAATCAAGATCTTAGTCAATGGGATGTCTCATCGGTTACAAACATGGAAAATATGTTTGCAGAGGCGGCATTATCATCTACAAACTATGATGCGCTTCTCCTCGGCTGGTCTGAATTATTTTTACAATCAAATGTGATATTTCATGCTGGAAATTCCAATTATCACGAATCTATTGCAGGAAATGCACATGACATCCTAACTTACATATATGGGTGGACGATAGAAGATGGTGGGCCAATTAAAGTCCTTGAAGTATCATTTACCCCTTCAAGTGGCAATGATGTGTTTCGCCTAGAAGAATTTTCTCTCTATGGTACATCTATCGGAGAATTTTTACCCTTTACTTATTTTTGGGATTTTGGGGATGGGACATCATCAACGTTACAAAATCCTACTCATAGCTATAGTTCTTCAGGAACTTTTACAATTACTTTATGGGTAACTGATGGACAAGGCAATACTGATTATGCAACTATGACAATAATTGTAATCCCCGTATCTGGAACAGGAAGTGGAACATCAGATAACTCCAATCCTAGAGGGACACAATCAGAAGATACAGATCCATTTGCAGATGTTTTAGGTAGTATCCCAGGGTATTCAATGAATTTCTTCTTCATTATCATGATGGGAGTTATGATTCATTTAATTAAAAATGCAAAAAGCAAAAAATTTTCAAGCGGAGGGTTAAGACGTAGTCTAAAATTTGGATCCTAACTAACAGAAATTTAATTTACTAATTTCCATATCATAGAATTTGAAAAACTTCTATCTAATGGAGAGATGATTCATTTGTTTTTATTAAGAGTTTTTTTATTTTCTATCTCATGAGGACAATTCAAATCTGATCCCGTAAATTTTGCTCAATCTCTTTTAAATTTATATTTTTCCTAATTATCAATAATTCTATTGATGATTAGTAATTCAGAGGTCATTGGGTATTTCAATTATTCCTTTATATTCAGAATAACATTGATTTATTCATAGTTTGGATTAAACATTTAAAGGAATGTAAATATTCTCCAATGAAAAGGGAAAAGTAAATGGATAACCCGCAATTTCTAATCCAATTTCCCCGTTTGTAATATCCACTAGCAGATGATCTTTAACAAAATACTCATCTGAAATCCGCGAAGAAGTAATCACATCGGGAATATCTTCGGAGAAAAGGATATTTTTTGAAGAATTTTGAGCAGGTAACAAAGTGAAGGGCTCAGTTTCCCAGTTATAATCAAAATCCAAAAGAAATACATCATTTTTAGACGATATTAAGAATCCTGCCCCATCTAAATCATCAAAATCCACATACCCTTTGAAACCGGTAATATTGATGGAAAAATTCACAGGATTAGTGATACTAATAGTAAAATTGAAGGCACATTTTAAATTGGTGATATCAAAATCAATGGAATTGAATTGGATATTATAGAATGTTTCTTCGCTCCCAGATTCAAGAAGATTGGTCGAATTGATAAAAAATTGTTTTTTTATAAAGAAAGGTGGATAAATGGCAGCTATTCCTTTGACTTTGACTTTAACCTCAAAATTGATATAAATATTTTCTTTATTTAAAATGGATTGAATTGAATCAAATAATTTCTGTTGATCCACAATTGTAACATTTAATGTGAAGCTGAAGTGTGAAGATCCAGTATTGATGCTAAAAAAAGAAAGGGGAGTATATTCCGCTAAAATCTGATCATTTTGAATGATTTGAAAATTCCGGATTTCAACCTCAAAGGCCGGAGTGTTTTCAGTTGAACCTGTTAATGCAGCATCAATAAAAACTTCAATGAAAGTATCCCCCATGGAAATGATTTGAAAATCAAGAAGTTCCATACTACTTTCTTCACTTGGATTCTCAAGTTGAGAATTTATATAGGATTGAATTCCGAAAAATGAACCGCCATAAACCGATCCGAGCACAAAAAGCATTATAACCGGGATGATGATTTTTTTGTCCACTTTCATTTTTTATCATACTTAGCTCTTGAAAAGAGTTTTTAAATTCTTGGTTTTTGTTCTGTAGCTACATACTGATTTCACTCTAAATTTTTGTAGAGTGAAGACATCACAAAGATGGCTGTTTTAGGAGTTTTTTTTTGCAGAAGACGTCTTAACCTTGGCTTCACATAGCCCACGAATACGCACCCACTGATGTTGGCTAATTTTTCCTTGCATAAAGTGTAAGTGGGCATTACTTAGCACGAAGGGATAGTCATCGAGAGCAAAACTATTTTTTGAGGAACTCATAACTTAGACACGTTGTCCTTACATTAATACATGTAAAATGACTTTTAAGTCTGCTGGAATATTTCATTCTCAACTGAAAAAAATGAAGAGCGATCTATCAAAATTTTCTGCCATTATATAGTTACATTACAAAAGAGATCTATGGCGATTTTATCTCCACAAGCATCCTCATCGATCCAGAGATCTTTGGTTTCCCAAAAACTTCCTTTTCCCAGCGAACTAGCACACCATTTGGACCACTTATCGCTACCAGTTTCTATGACATCTCATGATATCCGAACATTAGGCAGATTTTTATATCGGACGGTGCCACCATCAGCGTATAATTCAATTAGTTTAAATTTTTTAGAGTCACTTGCACAAGGATATGAGCATATGGCACATCATGGACATACGGCTTTAAGCCAGATCCCACAATTAGCCATGTTTGCGAAATTAATTTAACTACCGATCTAATCAAGTATTAAATTCTCGTTCAATTGTGAGGATATGCTCAAAATCCAACTATAAAACGATCGTATACATTATTAGATTCATTTAAAAATAACCAAAAACAAATTACTGTTATGATAATGCAAAATCAAAATTGCGAAATATCCATCAATCCTACTTCACTCCTCGAACTAGCACGAGTAAAATTTGACAGGGGTGAAATGACACAGGACAAGTACGAATTGATAAAACTTCAGTATGATAGGATGGTTAAAGAAAGAATGATTAAAGACTTCAAATCGATTCTCTTTTGATGAGTGGAATTTGAATATTATCAATCAATCTTCCCTTTTTGATCCCACAAGTTTACAAATATAGATTAAATTCATCCAGATATTATTCCTGAACCCCAACATGGTAAAGACATGGTTGATATCTTTTAGCTTTTTCTCTAACTTATAATGCAATCCTTCATTCCAGTATTTATGGAGGAAAAAATCTGTATGATCACAGGAGCGAATTCAGGAATTGGGAAGGAAATGGCCATCCAACTCGCGAAACGTGGCCATCATGTAGTCATGATTTGTCGCAATGAAGATCGTGGAAAAAAAGCCTTAGAAGAAATTAAAAATCGATCGGGAAATTCAAAAATCGACCTATTAATTGCCGATTTAGGAAATTTGAGAACAATTAAACCCATGGTGGATCAATTTTTGGCAAAATATCCCCGTTTAGATGTGCTCATAAATAACGCGGGAGTTTTTAAGCAAAAACGCACTACAAGTGTAGATGGATTTGAAATGATTTTTGCTGTGGCCCACCTTGGACACTTCTATTTGACCATACTTCTGCTGGAATCTCTAAAAAAGAGTGCTCCCGCCCGAATAATCAATGTTTCATCAGATATTCACCGGTTTTTTACAGTCCATTTTGAGGATTTGATGTTTGAAAAAAAATATGCATCACAAAAAGCCTACGGGTCAGCAAAATTTGCAAATGTCCTTTTTACAAAAGACTTAGCTAAAAAATTGGCTGGAACGGGCATAACCGTAAATGCATTCCATCCTGGCCATGTAAAAACAAATATGACAACTTCAAATGATTCACGATTTGTGCGCTTTTTTACAGCACTATCGGGGCCACTATATACCCCTGTTAACAAAGCGGCTCAAACTGGTGTCTATCTTGCAACATCTCCAGAAGTATCCAATATTTCAGGAGAATATTTTAAGAAATGCGCTATTGCAAAATCCCATAAAATGACTCAAGATGAAGAGTATCAATCGAAATTATGGAATATTTCTCGAGATATGTTAAACAAGTGTGGATTTGAAATTAAGCCAGATATTTAGTAAGTAAAAATCGTTTTTTTCCTCCGACTGTTTGAAAATGATTTTTTTTTTCTGGTCATTTTGCATCGAGAAATTCCTTTTAAAAAACACTACAACTAATAAAAGGGGCAGCACAAACTATTGAGGTAATTTGAATTATACGGTAGCCAATAAGATGCAGTATCCATAACAGAAATTTTTTAAAATATGGTTCTTAAATAATATGTATATCTTTACTTTTCTTGATTCTTGTATCATAAAGAAAAATGCGCCATTTGTGTAGCGGTTAGCATTTCAGGTTCCCAACCTGGAGACCCGGGTTCAATTCCCGGATGGCGCACTCTCATTTCTTCTCAAACTTAATTTGAAAATGAGATAAATCTTCTAGAAGTTCTTGTGGAAGAAGATGATGGATTTATCACTTGATTAAACCCAGAAAAATTTAGCTAAGTTACAAATACACACTCTAATAAGTTTGAACTATTGATCATTTTTATAATTTTTCATGGTTGCTAAGGTATCTTTGTCACAATTATAACATAGATTATTATGAATACAAAGAATTTCGCCACACTTTTCACAGCTGTGGTCCTTTTTTAGATAAGAAATTGCTTTTTCATAACCATAATTCTGTATTATTTTCAGATTCTCCTTGAAATCAAATCTATATTTGCCAGTAGAGTTGTATCCATCACAAATTTTATCAATTAGACTGCACGGATAATTAGGACATTCATAGCAATATTTAATTTCATTTTTTTGTGGATATTCACATTTTTTCTTAATCCATGAACATTGTTTGTCTCGTGGGCGACACCCCAAACAATAACTTATAATTCCTCTTCTTCGGGGAATTTGATATTTATAAGAGAGATATGAAGTGCACAATCCACAAAACATACCGCATTGACAAAAAAGTTCTTCAATTTTAGTTTCTCTAATATTTTTTTTATTCATAATAGAGCATTAGAATCAAACTAATAAAAAGGTCTTAAGTCTAACCTAGGTAAGAGTTCTAAATTGCATTCCCCAAACCATTGGTTTTTATTTTCAGCTCACAAAGTTATTAGTATTGTAAAAAATTGTGAAAACTATGACTGAAAACCCATATAATCAAAAAACCCAAAAAGAAATTGATCAAGATCAAAATGAGAAAGAAAAAGCGCTTAAGCTGAAAAAAAGGGTTAAAATAGAAAAAGAAGTATTGCGAATTCTTCGGACGGGTAAAGTTGTCACCAAACTAAACTTAACCCGATTATTGGTGTTAAGAGGATTAGAATATAAGTTTCGTATTAACTTGATATCAAATGCTATCAATCCTGAAATACCAGAATTAGGAGGTGTATTAAAACAACTTCGGTGGAAAAAGAAAATTAAGTTCTCAATTGAAAATGGGAGCCACGTGTTCTATATTAATAAAACAAAGCCCATTAAGGTGAAATCTAAAAAATTGGAATTTAAATGGAAATCCTATAAGATTCCCCAAGGAAAGAATGAAGTATATATGCTATTTAAACTTCCTACCGCCCATGGGGCCTCGCACTTTTTCTCAAGTTGTAATCCAATAGCGACCTTCAAGGGATTTAAGATTGCAATCCCTAAAAAAGCAAAAGAAGAACATAAATTTGATATTTTTAAAGATAAATTAGATGGGTATATTGAAAATAATATATTAATTCTCCGATGCTTCACAACTGAAGAAAAAATCGATAAAACAGCATATACTCTTATTCAAATTGGAAGAAAGATAATAAAAGAAATGCTGCAAATGAGCCGCAATTATTCAAAAGTACCAGTAATCAATGAAGATGAAATGTACATCCCCACAGTTCCGATTTTTCGGGCAAAAGAAAAACAAGCGTTTTACACAACGAAATTTAACAATGTGTTCAAATATTTTTACGATTTTCCTCAATTATTCGAAGGAAAACATGTATTTGGGAACAGCTGCATTCTAACGAAAGAAATTCACGATGAACAATTTGATCTGGCGTCCTTTTTCCCAAAATGTGAAGAATATTTTGCAAATAGGTCAAAATCGTTTATTAACACTGCAATGAGTCAAGATTGGATTATAAACCCCCAAAAAGTGTTAAATTTTGGAGAAAATGCAGAATTGGATGTATTGATTGATCAATATTTAGAGGAAATCAACACGAATAAGATAATAGATGAAAAAATTGACGAAAATATTGAAAAGGGTGAATTTATCAAGGAAACGATATCGAATATTTTATTGACCTTACTAGGTCTATCCTTTTTGGCAGAAGAAACTTGGTTAAAAGGATTACTAGTTGGTACTTTTGTGATCGTCAATTCCATCGCATTTCTTATTCGCCGTAAGAAGCTAAAAGAACGGAAAATTTAATCTCCATTTTTTTTTACTTAATATGAAATGAATTTCTTTACATCTATTTTCTTCTACTAAATTTATCAAAAACCCGCAATGAGTAGATTTTTTTTGATTTAAGAAAAAAATGTTTAGATCCTTACCAGATTAAGCTGCCCAATAGACTTTGAAAACTACTGAAGTAAGATGAATAAGCACATTACTCAAAACATGTAGAAAAATGGGGACATACAGCGATTTTGATTTCTCATATAAATATGCTAAAGGAATACTTATTAAAAAAGCGAGAAACCCTTGTAATAAATTGAGATGCACAATTCCAAAAATGAGGGCACTTAAAAAAACCCCTTTTGATACACCAACCTTATTTCTAATGCTGGAATAAACAAACCCGCGGAAAAAAAATTCTTCACTGATGGGAGCAATAAACCCAATAACAAGGAGTTCGATCCAGAATAGGATACTCAAGTTTTCTTTGGAAAATACGTTCTCGTTAATAAGAATATTCCAAAATTGAGAAAAGGGCATCATTATTAAAATTCCAAAAATAACGTAAGTTAAGATTATCAAAAAGCCATAAGAGAGCCATTTGGGATTACCGAATGAGATAGGACTCAATCCGAATTCTTGAGCCCCATTTTTCGATGATCTAATACCAAAAAAGTAGAAATATCCTCCAAAAACTAATAGACTGGAGGATCCAAAGGCTAATCTTTGTAAAGGTTCATTATTTGGAATAAGCAATGTAAAGATATAATTGAATAAGTGATAGAGAAAAAACGCCAAAATTGGAATTAGAAGTATTTTTCCCCAAGAAATTCCTTCTTCTTCATCTTTTTCATTTGTTTTCAAACCTGATTCTTTAATTTCTTCTATGTTATGGTGGTTTAAATTTTCATTATTTATCATAAGAATGCACCTTATTTGCTACTATTTAATAATAATTCATTTTATGTTGAATAGGTTTCTCTTAATTTTAATATGCTCTTCCTAAATAGAACAAATATTTTTCAACTGGTTCACCAATAAACATTCATTTTCGTAATTTCATTTAAAAAAAGTGGAGTAATATAGTCAAAAGCCCATTATTTATCATGTGCATGATTATGGGAATGTAAATTGACTCTGAGCGATGATAAAAATAAGCGACAACGATTCCAAAAATAAAAGCAGAGATTCCTTGTAGGATAGAAAAATGTGCAACTCCAAAAAAAATTGAACTCAAAATAATAGCGAACCATATGTGTGTTTTCTGGCATAGACCTTTAAAAAGAAAGGCACGAAAGAATAATTCTTCCCCAATTGGAACCATTAGAGCAGTAACTGTGAAATCAAGTAAAAATGGAGAAGGGTCAGCACTTGTTCTAGATGGAGGACTAATTCCAGGAAAAAGATCAATTAAAATAATCATCAGAACAATGCGGACAATTAACAATACGATTGCACTCAAGATTGCCAAAATAATCCACTTTTTTGATCCGAATTCAATTGGTTTTATACCTGTTATGAGTAGATCTAATTTTCTTGAACGGAGACCAAAAATCCAGAAAAATCCCCCAAATACAATTAAATTAGTCAAACCGGCAAGATAATTAAACAAATTCGGATTTTTTCCCAGGAAATAGTTCAATCCAAAAAGAAGACCTTGATAAATTAACCAAACAATGATAGGGGCGAGGAGCAATTGAAACCATTTAAAAGTCTTAAAGGGTTGAAAATCTATTGAATCGAAATTGCGGGTATTGAGATATTTTTCAGCTTGTCGATTATAATGAGAGGTTTTATCCATAGTGGGGCATCCAAATAGTTAAACTTAAAAAAGTATATCACCAAATTAAATTTTTGTAATGAAATACCTTCGGGGTTCATTTTTTTTAGACAAAAGTCAATCCTTGGCTTCTTGAAATGTAACTTTTTTTTTACTCAAAGAATACATATTTTGATACACACTAAAATACACATATTTAAATATGATACACACCATAATTATATCATACTTTAAATTTCGCATACGAAAATTATTTTGTAGGGATATCCCGTTTTTCTCACCTTAATGTTAATTGGAAAACTAGTGATATTCAGGCAAAAAAAGTCCATTCTTATGCCGAAATAAAAGGATTGAGTATAGATATGGAAAAACAACTCACAATTGAAAAAAATAATAAAACCTTTAAAATGTATATCATTTTCTTTATTGGACAAAGTATCTCGTTATTCGGATCATCAATCGTTCAATTTGCTGGCACATGGTGGATAACAGAACAATCTCAAGACCCTCTTTACATGTCCATTTTAATGTTACTTATGTTCGTTCCTCAACTCATCATCGGACCAATAGCTGGTGTATTGGCAGACAAATTTAGCCGTAAAAAAATCATTATTCTTTCCGATGCATTTCAAGCCCTAGTTACCTTAGCGATTATTATCTTTGCTGCAACAATTACTAATGATTTATGGTTATTCATAGTTTTCTTATCGATACGTTATGTTGGACAAGCATTTCAACAACCTGCTGTAAAAACTGTTATTCCTATGCTCGTACCTGATGATAAAATAGGACAAATCAATGGAATCTCTTCATTATTGCAGGCACTCTTAACCATGGGATCACCATTTGTGGGTGCAATCTTGTTAAACTACTACACTATTTCGCAAATAATGATCATCGATATTATTTCTTTTGGAATCGCAATGCTCCCCTTAATATTCATTTCATTCCCAAATATTCATCAAATGGCAACTTCTTCCGCTAAAAATGAAGAAAAGAAAACCAAAATAAAGTCTTCATTTTTCACCGATTTTAAAATTGGGCTGAAAGGAATTAGTGAAACACCGGGATTATGGATTTTAATTATCTCCGTACTTTTTACAAATCTCGCCGCAACACCGGTCAATGTTCTTGCTTCTTATTTTGTTCTGTATGATCATGGAGGATCGGCATTGATATACTCTATTATTGGAGCATGTATTACAATCGGTGTAATCGGGGGATCAATCTTCATGTCAATAAAGAAAAAATGGAAAAATCGCAGACGAAGTTATATCTTGTTCCATTTTCTGACATATGGGGGATTGATCATTATTGGTTTAGCGCCAAGAGGGGCGTTTTGGATGATTGCCTTAGGAGGATTTTTGATGATGGCAAGTATTCCCATGATAAACAACTTTTACATTACCTACATGCAAGTGATTGTTCCCAAAGAAAAACAAGGCAGAGTATTTTCAATGGACACTTTCTTTAGTACAGTGGCGACTCCTATAGGAATGGTTGGAGCAGCTCCACTAGCTAATTTAATTGGTAATAGCATGGTGTTCACACTCTGTGGCATTATAGCATTTGGAATCTTAGCCCTTTTCAGTCTCACAAAACAATACTCAAAAGTTCAATTTGATGCAATTGATGCACAAGATCACATAGAAAATTTAGAAACAACAGATCCAGTATTAATTACAGAAGTGGCTTAATCTATTGATGATATCTTCGGATTTTTTTTTTTGATAAATTCAAATGAAGTGAAAAAAATGGAAGAAACAAACTCAAATCAACCAATAATTGAAAAAAACAATAAAACTTTCAAAATGTATTTAATATTTTGGATTGGCCAACTGATTTCTCTCTTCGGTTCAAGTGTAGTTCAATTTGCAGGATCTTGGTGGATTACTGAACAATCTGCAAATCCAATTTACATGAGTTTAATGATGCTTTTTATGTTTTTACCAAATATACTTTTTGGCGCATTAGCGGGAGTATTAGCAGATCGTTATAATAAAAAGGTTATAATTTTCCTATCGGATGCTTATCAAGCACTTGTAACTTTAGGATTAATCCTATTTGCAATATTCTTATCTTCAAGTATTTGGACTTTTATTATTTTCATGGGGATTCGATACATTGGGAGCGCTTTTCAACGACCCGCGGTCAATACAATTATTCCTTTGATGGTACCTGATGAAAAATTATCACAAATAAATGGACTTAATTCTTTACTTCAAGCGTTAGTTCAAATGGTATCCCCATTTATTGGAGCGCTATTAGTCTCAAAATATTCAATTTTTCAGATAATGTGGCTAGATATTATAACTTTCATAATTGGTTTCATCCCACTTCTAATAATCAAGATTCCAAAAGTTCAAAAAGTCTCAAGTCTACTTAAAGAAGCGAATATCGAAAAGAAAAATACCAAATCATCGTATTTTCAAGATTTCAAGGAAGGAATGCAAACTATCAAAGACACACCTGGATTGTGGGTTTTAATAACTACTGCAATTTTTAACAATTTGCTGATTACCCCAATCAATGTACTGACAACTTATTTTATTCTTTATGATCATGGAGGAGATGCTAATACTTACGCAATTGTCTCCATTTTTATAACAGCAGGAATAATAGGTGGGTCCATTCTTATGTCGGTAAAAAAAACATGGAAAAGAAAACGATTTCACTTTTCTATCTGGCACTACATTGCATTTGGAGGGTATGCTCTAGTTGGTTTAGCACCTTTCGGTCAATTTTGGTTGATCAGCTTAGGAGGATTCATACTTCTATTTTCAATCCCAGTCATCAATACATTCTATTTGACCTATATTCAAATTTCTGTACCTAAGGACAAACTAGGAAGAGTCTTTTCATTAGACTCAGTTTTTAGTGCAATTGCCACACCAATTGGAATGATGTTGGCGGCTCCATTAGGAATATATCTTGGAATTGGGAATCTTTTCACAATATGTGCATTCATTGCGATGGGAATAATTTCAATCTTCATTCTTACAAGACAAATGCATAAAATTGATTTTGAAAGATTTGAAGGTGCTTCGGAACCAATGGAATCAGACACAATAAAAGAGACCTCAATCATAGTGGAATAATTCGAATATTTATCTTTTTTTTTCCAATATCTTCTTGTGCCACTAGAAAGCAGTATATAGATTATTTCACTACAAATGAGGAAAAAAAAAAAGCAATCTTGTGAAAAAAGTGTTTTCAACAGAAACTAACAAAAAACGAATTATGTCTTAGGTTTCTTTCCAATGAGTCCATTCCAAAGCATACTTGGTATACCCATCCCAGATTTGTATTTTTGACCAGAAAGATAGAGTTGCTCCACCTTTAACGAAAGTAAGTTAGCCGGTTTAACCTTGAGTGGATTTTTATTCAAAATAACCAAATCGGCAATTTTTCCTTGCTCTAAACTACCTCGATCGTGATCATCAAAGGTTGTCCAAGCCACTTCAGAAGTATACATATGTAAAGCTTCTTGAACAGTTAGGGATTGACTTGGATCATAAGGATGATTGCATGCCCCATAAATTCCTTCAATTGGATTAGGATGGGTCACTGGGGCATCAGAGCCTCCACTAAGATGGATCCCTGCATCTTTGATCTTACGGAGAGGGGAACTAGATTTGACTCTTGAACCCAAAATTTCTTCTAGATATTCAATGGGTTCTAGCGGACTAATTAAAAATCCTGGTTGAAGTGTTATTCCGATCCCAAGTCGGGCAATTTTTTCCATATCCTCAGGACGAATTAAACAGGCATGAATAATTGTATGGCGGTGATCATCTCTAGGAAAATCTTCCAACGCTTGTTCAATGGCATTGACTGCACGAGTTACCGCTGCATCCCCTATAGCGTGCATTTCAATTTGCAATCCAGCGCGATTGGCTTTTTTAGCAAAATTATAAACTTCATCTTCGGATTGAAACAAAATTCCATTATTATCAAGATCGTTGGAATAAGGTTCATGCAATGCGGCGTCGCATGCACCAAAACAGCCATCTAACGCTGTTGCAAAACATCCACCAATTCGAGGCAATTTTCGTTTCAAAACTTTTTCAATTTCCATTGTTTGGAAGAAAATACGAGATTGAAATGAATTTCTCTTCGTTTTTGCTTTGGCAATAAGACTTACAAGAGTTACATCGAGATCATTAGGAAACCCAATACCTTCTGTTGCATGGATCATCCCAACTCCATATTTTGCAATTATATCATAACTTTTTATCATGCTGTTTATGAGAGTAATAGGCGAAATTAATGAGGTGGCATAATCAACACCATCGTAATAAGCTTCATTAAATAAATATCCTTGATCTGCGTTGAATCCTCGAAGTTTTTGGATCTTTTCAGGAAATTTATTCATCATAACAGAATTACAAATCGCAGAATGTCCATCATAGCATACTATGACTAAGGGTATTTTGGGGCAAACCGAATCAAGTTCTTGTCTAGGAATTAATCTTTTTTCTTCAACACTATGTTTCGAGGCCCCAAACGCGATTATTATTTTCTTTTTCGGATGCTTTGTTATGAATTTTGTAATTTGGGATTTGATATCTTCAAAATTTTTCGCTTCTCTCACATCAAAATAGGTTCCAGCAAACAGTGCGTAATTGCTAAAATGCATATGGCCATCCCCAAAAGAGGGAAGGAGAGCTTTTTCTTGCAGTTCAATGATTTTTCCATGATGATCATATTCATTTGGAAGATCATCCCCAACATAGATAATTTTGCCTTGATCTTCCACAAGGTACTTGAATACATGATTTTCTTTATCGCAAGTGATTATTGGCCCATGAAATATTTGCATAGGTAAATATCAATTTAAGAATTTAAAAGTGATTCATTCCCTCAAAAAAATAGAATTGTAGTAGAAAAGGTAAATAAGGTGTCAAGTGAAATATATTTTGTATATGCCTTTAATTTCCTTTTATAAAAATAAAATTACGGAAGAAATCTATGAGACTTCTGATAATCCCTTCCAGATAATTTTAACTCACTTCGATACCCATCGAGGACCTGTGGTTTTTTTGGCCAGTCCTCCCGAAGTTAAATCGCATATCGATACCTTGGTCTGCAATTTGCTTGATCTAAACTTGCCCGAAGGATTTTTTGAACATCGAATAGTGGAGAAAGGATTGACCTTAGGAAACTATATTTTTGAGATTGAATCTGAATGGGCCCGAGGTAGCATAGAATCGGTAATGTTAACAGTTGTCTTAAATTCTAACCAAAAATTCAGTTCAGTAAAAGAGTTTATGCTCCAAATTGCAGATAAATTTAAAACAAAAGAAAATCTCTACAAAGGATTTTACAGCGAAAAAGAAAAAAAAGATGAAGAAATCCGAGATTTTCTCTATTTTCTTAATTATACTATCTCATCCAGTGCGAGATTCTTAGAACGTTATTTAAATTCTATTCAATTGGGAAGAATACTTGTTATTGGTAATAAAAAAGCGGGTAAACAAAGATTAATTGATAATGTTTCTACAGATCATCAAAAATTGTATGTTGATATGTTCAAAAATGCGTCGACATATACAGAATCAGATGATTTAGCTTCAATTACCCCAGGAAAGTTAATATTAAAACAATTTTTAGAGCAAGTTGAATTTTGGGCATATGATTTAGATACGATTCCTTGCAAAATGTGGTTCGATGTTTGCAAAAAGCCCATAGCTATAATAGCAGTATTTGATCCTATAACACCCCGTGAAGAAATCGCTAAACTCCATTCAAATTTTCAAAAAGTTTTTGATCATTATTGTTCTGACAGAATAAATGAACCAAAAAGACAAAAAATACCCATAATTCTCTTAGCTAATGAATCAGATAAAATTAATAACTATACAACAGAGGAAATTTATAATCTAATACATTTTGATCATTTGAATCTGAATTCAGGATTTAGCATTGTTTCAATTGAGAAAAATTATGGAATAGAAGAATCTCTCCTTTGGATTATCATGCAATTAGTTGATATTAATAAATAGAAGAATATTTTTCACTCTGCGTTTAATTTTATCATAGAAAGAAAAAGATTATCAATTTTTGAAATTATTTCGACATATTTTGAGCTTGTTTTCAATATTTTATAGACATTCCTTCGGGATTTTTTTAATAACTTGTTGGTAAAATGAGGAAAAGAGTGATTTGAAATAATCTTATTAGATATTAGAACATTTCTGGAAACATTTTCTAGTTGTTTCGATAATTCAACAATTTTCATTTGTTCTTGCTGAAAATTAAACTTTGGAAGAGGAAACATCCAGGGAGCCATATGAATGACTCGTATACTCCCATTCGCCCCAATTGTACAAACACGGGGAAGATTTTTTTGTAGAAGAGAAGAGTTTAACCATGCTAACAAATAATATGCTTCATTCCTGTCATTACATGCAATATAATAAAATGTAACATCAATTACTATATTTGGATGGTTGATGATGGCTGCTTTACAATAAGAGCCTCCAACAGGATAAACTACCTTAATAGGAGCAATCATATCGGGATTTTGAATTTTTTTTCCATAATTTAGACTATCCATCAAAGTTTGATTTTTTGCAGTAGGTTTTCGGTGTTTTTTGTAAATATCTTCAAGTAGATTAAGATGGTCACGGGAATGTGCACCTAACTCCTCATTTTTTTTTAACATATAGTGTCCATCATAGATTTTAAGTGGTAAAAAGGCATAGTGAAAGTTATTCAAAGCAAAGGGGATTAAGTCAGTACTTTTAACAACCAAATGAAGATCACTGCTGTCAATTTGGGAAGATTTATACGGAGTAAAATCCCATCGTGAACTCTGAGTTGATTTCATTTGATCTAGATCAGGAAAAATCTCCAATTTTTGAGTTTCAGGGTTTTTAAAAGCAACATTGACGGATTTGGTGGATTGGATAAAAATTAACCTTCTAGGGGTGATATCTATACCTCTTTTTACAGAAGAATAATATCCGGATTTCTTTATCGGTAAAATAAATTCTTCCGTGCTTTTAGTATAATACTTTCCGACTAAAGGTTTTCCACGATGATAGGAAATATGAGATGCTTCCAAGCATTCTTTTCGAGTTCTTGACCACGAATTTGATTCTTCAAACAAATGATAGTATTCTGCAGTAATAATTTGAAAATCATCGTTTCGAGAAGCATTTTGATCATTTTGAGCAATTAAATACATCGAATGTATTGGAAAGAAGTCGGGTATTATGTGATAGCTGTGCAAGTTCTTCAATCCTTCAAATCGACGGAATTTCGAATGTTGCGTTGCAGTTAATAAACTAGCAGGAAGTAAAAAACCAATATGGCCATTTTCGGTAAGTAAATTATGCTGTAAAATTTTGAATAGAACAGTTGCAATTTCTAAATTGGATTGATTCTTCCATGTCATAAAAATATCAAATTCCTTTCCAACTGAAATGATCAATTCCTTAATTTGAGGGTTTTGGATGTTGTTTATCACATTCCATGGAAGATTTCCGATAATTATATCAAAGTGATGTTTATAATCATGATTCTCTGATAAATTATGGAATTTAAAAACATCTTGACAAGAAAAATTCTGACACATTTTTTGATAAAATCCTGAAGAGAAATTATATTCACATAGTAGGTTGACTATGTTAGCAAGAGTAGCCAAAATTGCAACGGGATTTTCATCGTTCCCGTAAATATTTAAAATGTGATTTTTCTTTTGCTCGATATTCTCTGTAGTATTAATAATCTTTTTTATTAGGGGCAGAAGAATACTTCCGGATCCACAAGTTGGATCTATTAATTTTCGGGATTGTCTGAAAATTTGAGTTTTTACTAGGATTTCCATAAAAAAATTACTTAAAATCTGGGGAGTATAAAACATCCCTTTTTCTTCTCGTAAATTAATCATTAGTATTTCATTTAGCAGATCACCAAACAAATCTTCTTTTGCGATGACTACATTTCCTTTAAAATTCGAAGGGAAAGTTTCTTTAAGATTTGGGAATAATTCTTTCTGATAATCGTGTGTCCAATAATAATAAACCCAATAATCTTTTGACAAATTGAATTTAGGGGCAATAAAATGGACACAAGTATTCAAAACTTGGAATAAATAGCTGTATCTAAAAAAGAAAAGGGAAGTTTCTTTTATAGGACCATCCTCGGTAAGATTAAGTGATGAGGATTTCAGTCTAATATGGTTTTGTGTAAACTTGGAGGCTTGCCACTTCTTTAGGGAGGTTAAAATTTTTGGATCGTTAAGGAAGCTTGCGGTATTTTCTTGATATATCTGAAAACAATCTGAATTGATTCCGAATTGATTACAAATCCAAATATGATCAATTAACATGCTGGTATTTCCCAATGTACACTTATTAGGCTCAAATAAAAAGGTATTTGTCTCTTTTAATATATATTGAAAAAGTAGTGTTTATATGGATTAACTCCCAAGATTTATGCATGAGTTTAAACACTTTTTTAATTGATTTAAAATTAAAAATCAAACAAAACAAATGGCCTATTATGGTATGCATTGGTTTTTGGTTGATGGGTTTTATTTTTTTTTACCTCGTAGAAAATGATAAAGCAATTGGAAATATTCTTCTTATTTCCTTTGGAATTCGCAATTCAAATAATCATTCGGATATGGCCGGTCTTTATAATCTAGTTTGGCCAGTACTATTAGAAACAATTATTTTAGGATTCATTTTTGGAGCACTCTTTAAAAAATATAACCCAGTAATTACCTCCCAGATTCTAGCAAAACACCAGCGAAACCATACGATTGTAATCGGATCCACTCATTTAGGGGAGAGAATTATTGAGTATTTGCAATTGAATAATAAAAATTTCGTTTTGATAGAACGAGAAGATAATAAGGTTGAAAATCTCATAAATTCTTCCGCACCGGTAGTAATTGGAGATGCAACAGATGATGAAATTTTGATAGATGCCTCAATTTCAAAAGCCAAAGAAGTATTTATCACTATAAATGACGCACGGGATTCAATTGTGATTTGTAATAAAATTAGAGACATTAATAAAGATTGTGCTCTATATGTGCGATTGTTTGGGGATTATTACTATAAGTACTTGGCTCAGGAACCAATTAACGCATTTTCTTTCTCGACATCCAAATGGGCAATGAGTTCAATCAAAGAATGGTCTCAAGGAGAGACAGGAAAAACATTGGTTCTTGGAAGAGATAATTTATCCCAACGAATTGCCGAGTATTTAGGCAAAGACCAGAGTCGTCCGACAGTCATCATGGATGAACATATCGATTCCGACTTGTATGATGAAGAATCAGCCATTAACGCAATTTCAGATAGTGCTAATCGGTTGCGTTTTATTGAAGATCACATTAATCTGAATGAAGTAACTCAAATTTTCATTGTATGGAAGGAAGAAGAGGAATTTTCTGATTCCCTTTACTTATGTACCCGGTTAAATCAAAAATATCCATCAATAAAGGTCTATGTCAGAATATTCGATGAAGAATTAGCCGCAATTATGGAGCGATTTAATGCAACAACATTCTCAACTTCAGCGTATGCCTTTAACATGCTTCAAAAACAAGTTCAAAAAGATTCTGCAATTTATAAAAAAAAAGTGATCTTGACAAAGGAATAAAATTTACAAAGTTCCTTCTAGTTTTTTTTGTTTTAGATAAGATAGAATAATCGGCATTGCAATAGTGGCATCCAAATGCACTTGAGAAGATTCACCTTTCGCATTAATTTTCCCCCAAGAAACCGCTTCACTTAAAGAAGCTGATGACAAACCTCCTGCCGAAACTTGAGCATCAGTTGTGATTTGCACAACGAATTTCGCAGAATTGGGTGAAAATTGCATGGCTTGGAAAATGAAATTCTTGGGCACTCCTCCTCCACAGATAAAGACTCCAGGAACTTTGGTATCCCATGCTTTATTTATCATTTCATTTAAATCTTCAAAATGGTTCAAATTGATATTAGGATACTTGAACATAAGCTGCATGCCCAAACCAGAATCAGTAAAGGCTGGACAATAGATTGGAATTTGTTTATCATAGCAGATACGTAAGACGGATTTACTATCTTGGGGTAAATGCTTACCAACTTCCCAAATGGCTTCTTTTAAAGAAGATTTTGGATCTAGTTTCCATGTCCCAATCCAATCTTCCATATTTTCATAAATCGAATTGGGCATATACACATCATAAATTCGGTTTAACTCATCTTCATGCAGTGCAGCGTCAGTTTGTTTATCTTCAGTAGCGTGTCCTTGAAGGTGGTGATCTCCTAAGGCTTCAGCTAGATCATGGGTTAGATTGGCTCCAGTTGTCACCAATACATCAATAAAACCTTCATCTATAAAGTCGTAAACAACTTTTTGCATACCCACGGGTACCATTGCTCCCGATAAAGCAAAGAATTTCACACATTCTTTATCTTGGCACATTTTTTCATAAATCTTGCAAGCACGTGCTAATCGTTTGGCATTAAATCCCATATTATCCCAGGATTCTACTATTTGAACTATATCAGCACTTGGAGGAAAAGTGGCTTGTTTTACTGCTTTTCCTTGATAATTGTCATTTGCTTCTTTCATTTTTAGTCCTCTTTCTCAGTAATAAAGGCCATCGTTTCAGTAATTAATTTTACTGCAGTAATTTGAGTTAATTTTGAGGGGAGATCCATATCAGGCGCCACTTCGACTAAATCCATCCCAATGAGAGTAAAATTCTGAATTATTTTCTGAAGGAATAGCCATAAATCCCGATAGGATAAACCTCCAGGAAGAGTATATCCTGTTCCGGGAGCAACAGCTCCATCTAATGCATCAATATCGATGGATAAGTATATTTTGGTTATGTTTTTCGCCCTATAATACGTAATTAGCTTCTCAATTTGATTTTGTAATTGATCGTAGGGATATAACTCATAGGCATTTACCCAATACAGGCCATCAGTTCGGGCGAGTTCATATTCTGGAATATCCGCATCCCGAATCCCAATTACCGCCACATGCTCGGGGTCAATATTTGGCAAATCAGTAATTCTTTTGGTCACCGTACAGTGAAAATCCGTTTCCACATCCAACCATTTATCATAGTAATCAAGATGGGCATCAAAAATGATGACTCCTATTTTCTCTTGGGATTTTTCCGCGTATATTTCAGAAAGAGCTTTTACAACTGGATAGGTGCAATAATGATCACCCCCAATCATAATTGGCAAGAGGGAGGCACTTTTCCAAGGTAAAAACTCTTTGACAAATTCTATGATATTGGATCGTGATTTATCAGGCAAGGAAGGATAAATATTCACATCCCCAAAATCCGCCGCAGCAAATTCTTCAATATTATGTCCTTTTTCGGTCATACGGGCAAGATGAGAGGTGATTTCCCGAAGTTTTAAGGGGGCGGCGCGGGCACATCCTTGCATATGAGTTGAATTCGCATCCCAAGGGATACCAAATATTGCAAATTTGGTAAGGGTATCGATATCCCCACGGGGATAATCATAAAAAGTATACGGTAACATAGTGAATCTCCTTTTTCGGAAAAGAATAATATAGAAATAAGGGAAAATTACTCCTTAAGATTTTCGGTTTTCTTATAAAAAACAAGATTTATGACGCAAGATTCATCGGTTGTTTCTTTCTTTACAATATGATATTCTACATTTAATCCAGTGAGCATTTTCAGTGCAGTTTCAAAATATCCCACAGTAAATTCACATAAAGTCCCCCCATATTCTAATTCTGTTCTCCCTTTAATCGTCTGGCGAAATGTGCATTCATTTTTGATTTTAATGATGATCCGATCACTTAAAGTCTCTTGACTAATAACTTCAGAATTAAATAATTTTGTAATTGTGTTTTCAAATAACGAAAATGCTGCGGAAGGAATTTTAAACGGATCATCCAAGGATTTATCATATTTTTCTAGTATTTGGTTGGCCACAATCTCGGCGGGTTTTTGCCCTAACCGATTTAATAATGCTTTCACGGTACTTTCTCCCCATGTTTTTTGGGTTTCCAAGAAATATGACCCAAATAATATCCGTAACCCGATTAATTCTTTTTTCAAATCCATACCAAGTGTATTTAGGTGATTGAATGTATAAACTTTTTTCCTTTTGAATTGAAAAGACAAAATTTAGAAATTCTAATATTCCATGTAATTTGGCCAACAACTGGTGGAAAAAATATTTATAATTCCAAACCAATATGATTACATTAGGATAAATACTAAAAACTAAGTGATCAAATTATGGGTTTCGCAGCAACTGAAATAATTCTACTTATAACGTTTGGATTGATCTATGGGATATTTTTAGTCTATGATCTCTTCAAAAGAGGAGATAATTACGGGACGTTAGCCTACATCTTCGCTTTACTACCCGGAAATTATCTATGGTATATCGTTACAAAGAATGCGATGTATGATTTTGGGGCAACAGGTGCATCTATGGTTCTTGTATGCCTTTGGCTATTTGCAGTCTTTCGAGATATATTAATAAAGGATAAAAGTGAGGGCTATAAAGATGCAGATGATGTGGTCTTAGTTCTAATTATTGCTTTAATTTTAAATTTTATTTTATCTGCAGTGTTACCTGCATTTACAAGTTTAAATTTTATGGCAAATGGAACTAAAGAATTTTGGACATGGTTTCGAATTCCGGAAACGTTCCATATATTTACCTATTCGCCTTCAGCAGCAATAATTTTAGTGTATAAAATAATGTGCACTGTGTTAACTTTGACGGTTATTATTCCTTTGATCATTGATTTAAAAGAGACACCTGTAAATATTGTTGCCTTAATAATAATCACAATCATATTTGCCGTACCTTTTGGATTTTTAGCCTATTTATGGGCAGGAAATTCAACACCTATGATCCCCGTCTTGCTTTTCTTATTTTCGGTGATCTTTTTCATCTTTTTGCTCCTTATTACCAAGGGACAAAAGGAAAACTAATCTTGTTTTTCTGGTTTTTTTCCTTTTCCCTATCTTTTTCTCTTTTTCTCTTATGATTCCTTTGAATCGTCAATTTTTGCTCTAAAACAATAAAAAATAGAGGTTTTATGACTAATTCAATTTCTAAATAATTAATTCATGAGCTAATAATTTTGATTATGAATTGAAAAATTATAATTAGACAACTAAAATATTGTTTATGAGTACTTAGTTCATGATCAGGGTTCAAATCCAATGAACTCAAAATTATTATTTCTTGAAATGATTTATATTCATCAACACTATTGTAAGTTTAAAATCAGCTCAACTAACAATAGTGAAATCCATGAGATTCATGACTGATCAAGAATCATCCTTACTCAATTTAGATATGCTATTTTTCAGGTGGATTTATTTCTTATACTTAAAATTAACTCTTGATACAACGATATACAGCTTGATTGGCTTTGCCATATTCTCTATGGGCAATATTTTCTTCTTGGTTAAAAAACCAAAATTGCTTAGATATAAATTTGAAACGATTATTGCCAAGAATAATAATCGATTGCTTGGATGGACCGAGAAAAAAACTATAACAACTCCGTGTTAAAAAAAAAAATGTGATAATTATGAAATATAAAACAAAATTTTTGATTTGCATTGGTATTATCTTACTGATGGGTGGAATATTTCCCGGAAATTTTACGAAAGCTTCCGGAACGAGGTTTCCTATGAAAGAGATTGGTTTAATTGAAACCAATGGTATGGTTACCGATGTTGTTGTGAAAAATAATATCAGCTACATTGCTGATGATATCAATGGATTTCTGATGTATAATGTAAGTGATCCTGAAAATCCTACGCAATTATTCCAAGATTCAGGCGCTAAAAAAGCCAATGGGATATTTGTTAAACACGATTTGGCTTTTATTGCCATTTTATTTGGGGGGTTAAGGATATATAATATTAGCGACCCTATGGCTCCAACATATCTTAGCAGTTATCACGATGCGGGAGCGATTATCGATGTTTATGTTGAAGATGAATTAGCCTATCTCAGTGATCATGGGACCGTTTCTGGATCTTCTGCGGGTATTAAAATAGTGAATGTGAGTGATCCTTACCACCCTAACAAAATAGTCCATTTTCAGAGTGGTGGGAAACCCAGTAATTTGTTTGTCCAAAATCAAACTGTATTTTCAGCCGATTATGAATTTGGATTTGAAATTATAAATGCCAGCCTTCCATCCAACTTAAATACTCTTTCAAAAATGAATCGTTCCCCCGGATACTTCGGTGTTTTTGTTGAAAAGGAGTATGCCTATTTCACCGATAATTCCTTAGAAAAAGGGCTTCATATATACAATATTAACAACCACTCCAAGCCAATACATGTCAGTCATTATTCTTTAGAAGGAGATCCATGTGATTTACAAGTGAAGAATGGGATTGCCTATATTGCAGATATGGAAAAGGGAGTTTACTTAGTGAATATTTCAGATCCAACTAACCCAACACAATTGGGACATTTTTCGGATGGTGGAGAACCATTTGATGTCGAAATATGTGGCAATTTAATATATGTAGCAGATTTAAAAGATGGGGTGAGAATAATCGAAATTTTTGGATTAGATGGAAACAAAACCATCCAAGGGTATAATTTTATTCCTATAGCTCTCTTCCCTGTTATGGTGTTAATTTTTAAATATACCAAGAAAAAAAAACTCCTATCCCATCCAAATTAAGATAGATCTTCCCTATCCAATAGAAATGTTTTTTTTAATTATTAATTTGACCTTGATTGGCTCTTATTCTTTTTGGAATTTAGAAATTCGATCAGTTTCATCATGGCTCTTCGCCGGTGAGAGATCGCATTTTTTTCTTCCATGGTTAATTCCGCAAAAGTACGATCTGGAGTATCCTTCGAGATAAAGATGGGATCAAAGCCAAAACCGGATTTTCCTCTGGCTTCCAGTTCCACGGCTCCCTCATTAATTCCCTTAAAAAACCGTATTTGATAATATTCATCAATATAGGCGATAACACTTTCAAAATGAGCCTTCCGTTGATCAGTCGAACCTAAGATTTTCAGAATCCCCTCGTAACCAATGGTTTTCATGACATAGGAACTATACACCCCTGGAAAACCCTTACACACATCATCAACAAAAAACCCCGCATCTTCAATAAAATACGGTGGTTTGATGACGGTTTTAACACTATTCACTTTGAATTTGGCCACTTCTTCTAAGGAATCCGCTTGTAATTCGGATAATTCTTTGGTGGATTGGATCACCTCATACCCTTCCACCGATGTTTCCAATAATTTTGATACTTCCTCAAATTTATGCTTATTACCTGTAACAAAAGTGATTTTTGTACCCATAAGGATTACAATCCCGAATACAAAAAAAATTTGACTGGTTTCTTGATTTAATTAGAATGTCTAATCGATTTCAAGGACTATATCTCAAAAATATTTAATTAAAAATACTTGATAGATCCTCCCATTGCACTATTTCAATTATGGTTTAAAATGCATCAATGCATCTTTCAATTATGATTTAAAATGTTAATACTAAATATTCCCAAAAATATATTAGAATGACTCATAGTTTGGGATCTATTTCATAGATTGGTTTGATTTGGGGAGATTCTTTCAAAAATAATTTCACTCGAGTTAGAAAAAGATCCCAATTTTTCTTAGAAGCATTATAAATGGAATGATAATTTTGTTCAGAAGTCAAATCTGTGATAAATTTCTCCAGATGTGGTTGACATTGATTTAAATACCAATTTACATGATCAATCGAATGGGTATTGCTATACATCCAAAAATTTCCCGGAAAAATCATTAAGATACGTTGCCAATCATCCAATTTTATTTGAGTTTTAATAATACAGGCAAACCTTAAAAGACATACAATGGTTTTTGAATCCACAAATTCTTCTTGGAATTTATAATAATCAATATCGATATTTTTTGCTGAAATAAGGTGTTCAAAACCTTCGATTTGTAGATCAACTTCACAATTCTTTGGTAAGGTAAAAATTAAATCTTTTAATGAATGCAAATAAGATAATCCTTCAATTTTTACTATATTTATTATTCCTAAGTCTAATACTTGTAAAGATCTAAGATTATCTAAACCTTCAATTTTTCTAATATGTATATTATCACGTATCCGCAATTGTCGGAGTTCAAAATTCTTATCTAAACCTTCTATTTTAGAAATATCATTATAACTGAGATTCAAAGAACGAAGATTACATAAATTATCTAATCCTTCAACTTTTTGAATTAAGTTTCTACTTAATGATAGGTTTTTTAAATTGGTTAAATGACTTAGATTTTCAATTTTATGGATTTGATTATCATTCATTTTAAGAATCTCTATTTTTCTTAAATTATCAAGACCTTCAATTTTTTGTATCTCATTGTGATTTAAAACAAGTGTTACCAAGTCTGTATAAATATTCAGTCCCTCAATTTTTCTCAAACTCTTTTTTGATAAAGATAGATTTCGTAAATTGCTCATTTTCAAATCCTAGTAATATTGTTGATTTTTATTTGTATAAGGTAAATTCAGTCCCTTTTTTCATTAACACATTCAATTTATTTTTAAAACTAGTTCTTTCTTATTATTAAGATCTTTCATACTACTTGGAAAAAAAGAATTTATGTTTCTACAATTATTTCAGAATTTGTTATCTCTTTTATACTAAAAAAATTGGACTGGTTTCTTGGATACCATTGCATTTTTTAATTCTTCGTTCCAGAATAAAATAAAAGGTATTACTTCCCATCTGTCGGAATAGGAAAAAAAAGTATGATTAAAATAATCTGCGCAATATTGGCGGATATATTTTCCACTATCTTCAAATAGCTGAGGAAATAATTATCCATTGTATAAATTCTAAATCTAAAAGGGAAAAAACGTGAAAAAAAAAAACCTAGTTGCTATGTTAGCGGTAATCTTAGGAAGTTTTTTTAGTCCTTTTCTCGTGGCTGGTGAACGAGAATTAAAGCCCCGTCCGTTGATATACGGGACTTCTTCTCTCGTTGTGGATTTAGACCCACAATATGCCTGGGATAGCGCTTCAATCGCCCACATCAATCAAGTCTGCGAAGGGCTTTTCTCTTATGATTTGACCGATCCTAACCTCGCTATCCAGCCACAGTTGGCTAAAGCCTTCGGTGTGTGGGGGACTGAAAGTACAATCAATGGGACCAAGTATAGCTACACCGTTGAATTAAAAACAGGGGTCACATTCCATGACGGTTCGGATTTTGATGCTGAGGATGTGGTTTTCACTTTCGACCGATTGAATCGATTCTGTTCTGCCGAAACGAAAACCCAAATTGCAGAATTATATGAACCCTTAGCAGCGCTTCATCCGAACACACCATTATTGATCTATAGTACCACTGCATTAAATGCGACCCATGTTAAATTTTTATTAAACTATAAATATGCCGCGTTTGTTTCTTTGTTATGTTTTTCTGGTTCGGTTATCCTATCGAATGCAGCAGGTAGCACGCCTGTCGATGATTATTATATAACCGCAACCGATACTTTAATCGGAACAGGGCCATATTACCAACATTCGATGGGAACCCGTTTAACTGAATTCAAATACTTCGAAGATTGGTATGGGGGAGAGGCCCCTGACATCTTAGAAATGCATTGGGTTTTATATGATGATGTTACTTCCAAAAACCAAGATTTCCTTGATGGAGACCTTGATGCAATTGATGGAATCAGCATGGAATTCATGGAAGAATATAAAGCAAGCGAATATCATGACGTGGGAGACCGAATGCAAGGAACTGTCATCATTTATCTCGGATTTGATTGTAACAACATTGACAAATTAACCCGTAATGCGATGCAAGCCGCATTAAATTACACCTATATTATTGAAGAATTAGGTAAAGGTGAAATTGCCCAAATGACCTCTATCGTACCCAAAGGTATTATGTACCACGATTCTTCCATCAAAGCACCCGTTCAAAATATAACTTTAGCTCGCGAAATAATATTACAAGCAATAGCGGAAGGAGAAGGGACTGGAGATTATACATTAGCTCAAGATACAGGATTAACCGCATCTTCAACTGATGATGATTGGGAATCAACTGAAGTCGTTTCTTATACCTACCCCTACAACTCTGGAAATTCCATGCGTGAAGGTGTTGGACAAGTAGCAAAAGCGAACTTTGCTAAAATTGGAATTAAAGTCACCCTTATTGGTTTAACTTGGGGAGAATTCGTTGATTCATTAGATGACGGAACGTGCCAAATCTTTATGTTGGGATGGGGTCCAGACTATAATGATCCGAGCAACTTTATCAACCCATTATTATCCCCCTCCTCAATTGATAACCATGCACATGTGAATGATTCGGAACCTGTTTTTGGATTAAACGCTTTGATGAAAGCGGGTTTAATTGAAACAAACGTGACCAAACGTGAACAAATTTATGATGACATTCAGGCACGTGTAATTGACCAAGGCGTATGTGCATACTTGTACGTTTACAACGCTCAATCGGTGCAATTCACCGGATGTCAAAATACCGCTCGGAATCCTATGAATAAAGTCTATTTTTATCTTTGGAAATTTGATTATTCTACAATTTCTATGGGAGGTGGATATAGTTTCCTAGATGGATTTTTGCTCTTACTAACTTTTGGAGTATTAATCGCTATTGGTGTGGCCATTTTCGTTGGAATTGTGAATCTAATAAGAAAAATTTTTAAACCTAGAGGAGAAAAGCCTGCATTTTTTAATTTTGAAGATTTTACTGAAGTCCCCGAAAAGGCAATTGAAACGAATAATTTCGCCAATTTTGAAAAAAAAATTAACCAACCTTCATCAATTAATAATAACAACAGAATAAATCAAGAACATAAGACCAATCCGGAAAGTAAATCCGAACTGCTAATTAAATTCTCCCGTATCTTAAAAATGAGCTCAGAAATTGATATCCCCTTAGTAGCCCAAGGCTTAGGGCTCGCTGAAGAGGAATTACACGAATATTTAATTGAATGGATGCAAATCCTGCCCTTTCAAATCCAAAATAATCGAATAATCATTGAAAAATTGAAGGAATTTACCGCATCCTTAGATCAAATGTTTGAAAACTGGCAAAACAACGAATTACATGAGGAAGGAAAAAAACTTTAAACCAACCATATCACCGAATTTTTTGATTCATAAATCTACCAATATATATCTACTGAATAAACGTTCCATAATTTACTTTTCTTCTTTTTTGGGTGCAACAATTCGGAAAAAAATATAAATCAGCATAAATTCATAAAATTAGAGACTTTTCCGTTTGTTTAATTTGATATTCCTTTTTCTAAATCGGAAAATTTAATATTTTTGCTTGCTTTATCAACTTACACTCTTCTCACGATCTGTTCAAACTTGAGAAGAGCAACCTTTGAACCATATACCGGAATATTTCACATTTAAGTTTGTTGAATAAACTCGTATTACTTCAATTTGGTGAAACTAACATGGCACGAATGCACAGTCGAAAAAAGGGAAAATCTGGAAGCTCGCGACCTGCGAAACTCGAGATTCAACCATGGTTTCCACACTCTGCTGAAGAAGTGGAAGCAAAAGTCGTAGAATTAGCCCGAAAGGGAGAATCTATGTCACTTATCGGCCTTACATTACGTGATGCATATGGAACCCCTCTTTGTAAAATTGTAACTGGAAAATCGATCTCTCAAATCTTGAAAGAACACGATTTACTCCCTAAGTTACCCGAAGATGTTCTATTTTTATCTCGTAAAGCTGTATCGGTAAGACGACATTTGGAAGAAAACAAAAAGGATTTAGAAGGCCGCAAAGGTTTAAATCGAACCGAAGCAAAAATCCGACGGTTAATCAAATATTATCGTAAAAAGGGCGTTGTAGCAAAAGACTTCAAATATGACCCTGAAAAGATTCAAATTTATCTCCGATAAGGTGAAATGAAAAATGTCAAGCAAATCTAAAAAACGAGGAAGAGGAAAAACCATTGATAACTGGAAGACAAAAGAATGGTACGATGTTTACGCTCCAAAAACATTTAAAGAAGAATTTATTGGTCAAATTCCATCCAGCAATCCAGACAGTGTCATTGGACGCACCTTGGAAATTTTATTGTATGATCTAACCAATAACTTCAAACACACCACTACCAAACTCAAATTCAAAGTTACCGATATTGCTGGTAAACGTGCTAACACTATCTTTTGGGGGCATGAATTAACCCGTGATTTTATCCGCTCTTTGATTCATCGTGGATCATCCCGAATTGATGGAATTTTCAATTATACCACTGCCGATAATGTTGTTTATCGAGTCAGCACTTTTGTTGTCACCCGACGACGGGCCAAGAAAAGTCAAAAAGTCACCATCCGCAAAATTATCCACCAAGTTCTCAATGAATTTGCCAAAAATATGACCCATGAGAAGTTTATTCAAGGAATCGTTAATGGCAAGTTCGCTAAAAACATCTCAAAGATCGCAAAAACCATCTATCCACTTCGAGAATGCCAAGTACGGAAAGTAAAAGTAATCAGTGTCCCTGAAGGCATTAACGACGACATCATTGTCAACGAGGATGAGACTTTTGAAGATGTAATGATTGAATTAGATGAACATGGGAAATCTGTTAAAGCCAAGAAAGTCCGCAAAAAGAAGGAAATGGAATCAGATCCTGAAGCCGCACCGGCTGAAGAAGAAGATGCGGATGAAGAGATTGAAGATCTTCCTAAAGAACTCGCAGAATAAGTTCAAAAATTTTAAATTTTTTTTTTCTACTTCTGAACAAAATTATTGGATTAAGTAAAAAAAATTATATGATTCAAACTGTTGGTTTCAATTATTTTCTCTACTTTCTTTCGTATCGTTCTTCCCTTTCTTAATAAACCCAAGTGTCAGGACCATCAATGAAAAGGCTAAAATCATGAAAAATAAGATATCAAATAGAGAGCCAGTTGCATCAGTAAAAAATGGTAATTGACTGAAAATACTCATAAAAATGCTCAAAATGCCTGATATAATCCCCATGGAAAAGATTTTCATTTTTTGTTGTTGAATTCCGCTTGTTTTCTTAATCCCATACTTATTCACAAAATACAAGCTGGATCCTAAATAAAATAGCATTCCAATACCCATTATTGCAGTAGGTAGAAGGGAAATCTGTACATTCACACCTCCATCAGGTAACAAGGAAAAAGTTATGAAATCAATGGAGATAATGTAAATGGAATAAATGAACACAATAAAGAAGTGGGGAATCCAATTTCGTTTTTGATTGAACCAGTGACTCGAATTAACCAGGCATTGCATGCTAAAATAAATCAAATTGGCCCCAAGTATCGCAGAAATCATAGAAATTCGTAGGAATAATTGAACCGCCCACTCGGATTCGATTAAATCGTAAAGGAAAATACCTAAAGTATAAAATAAGAAAAGAACCATAGCTACGGCCATCAATCGGTTTCCAAGATATAGAGAATCTTTTTTAATGATTAAAATAGCGCATACAAGTGCAGCGATTATGATGATAAGTTTTAGAATGAAATTGAAGTAATTCATAAATGTAATTTAGTTTATTTGTATTAAGTTATATATTTTTAGTTACAACCTCGAATAAGTCGGTGGTTCCCGGTTTCTTGAGTTACTCTCATAATTCATCGATTGGTGGTTTCAGATAGCACGATGCAATTATGAGCAGCATGAAAACTTCCAACACAAAACATTTTGTGTGTGATTTAAGATTCCGATGATTTGGGTGCCTGAAATTCTCCCGGTTTATTTCCCAAATAGCACGAAATCAAGCAAAGTATTATAATAAAAATGACTAAGAACAATGTTGTCCCAGAGGAACTCCCTTTCCATAATGTAAAGAGCAAAACACCGAAGAGGATAATAGTCCCCCAACACGAAATTAAATATTTTTTTTCGATGGTCATGTATTTAATCTTAGTTGAATGGAATGAAAAAGGTTTTCCGATGTGGTTTTAAAAAAGCGAAAAAGAAAAGATGAATAGAAGGAAAGAGATTTTTATTTCGCTAATATTATACTTGATTGATTGGAGTATCATTCAACCACTGAAGAATGTTTTCAAACACAATTTGGGCGCGGTTTTCAAAGGCTTCGTGGGTAGCAAAAGCAACATGGGGAGTTACCACGAGATTTTCCGCTTGAAACAAGGGAGAACTGGAATCCAATGGAGGTTCCTGATCAAAAACATCAAGACCGGCCCCAGCAATCAGTTTTAAATCAAGCGCGCGAAGTAAATCTTT
Organism: Candidatus Lokiarchaeum ossiferum; assembly: GCA_025839675.1. GTDB lineage: Archaea > Asgardarchaeota > Lokiarchaeia > Sigyniarchaeales > Promethearchaeaceae > Lokiarchaeum > Lokiarchaeum ossiferum. The sequence continues at coordinate 145,325 of CP104013.1, read as the reverse complement.
GGTGTTCACGATCGGTCCTCGGGCACAATTAATTAAAAGGGCAGTCTTCTTCATCATCTGGAAAGAATGCAGATCAAGCAAGCCTTTCGTTTCGGAATTTAACGGGAGATGAAGCGAGACAATATCACTCTTTTGCAACATTTCATTTAGAGCTACATACTGAACCCCAAGTTGTTGTAAATCGGCTTTTTCGGTCCGAGAGTAGGCAATCACCTTGCATCCAAAGGCTGTGGCAATTTGACATACCTGAGAACCAATAGCTCCCGTGCCAATTACTCCAAGGGTTTTACCATGTAATTCATTCCCGATCAACCCACACCGTGTTCTTCCCATACGAATATTGTGGTCACACAGAAGAATATTCCGGAGGAGGGAAAAAATGAGCCCAAAAGTTAATTCAACGACAGAATAGGTGGAATATCCCGCCGCATTGCATACGACAACATTTCGTTCCTTACACGCATCCAAGTCAATGTGATCCACTCCAGTGAAGGCGACGGAAATCATTTTCAAACTAGCACACTGGGAGATTACTTCTTTGGGAAAAGGTAAATTGGTGAGCACTACTACATCGGCATCCTGAACTCGAGAAAGAATCGTAGGAGTATCATTAGGTCTATCAGGGTAATGGACAACAGAATGGCCGAGTTGTTGAAGTTCATCCACATATCTTTGTAATTGGGAGGGCCTAATGGATAATGGTTCAAGAATTACGATTTTCATTTAACATCATGAAAGGTAAATGAAGTGATCAAAAAAAAGCCATTGAAATGAAATATCACAAAATATTCATTGTATAATTGAGGCAAAAATTCTGATCTCGGTATTTCTCTTCCCAATCTTTTTTTCTAAAGAATCTCATAACCCGTAGATTGATTAATAATAGGGAATTTAGTCTTAAAAATCAAAATTTCATTAATTAAATTTTATATAGTAATCATTTCAATTTGGAGTAGAAAAAATGGTTTGAGGGTTATTGGTTCAGCCATATTGGGACATTATAAATCTTTTTTGTCAAAAAGTTCTTATAATAAAATGACAATTAATTATTCAAAAAGATGAAATTGAAAATCATGAAATCTTTAATACCGTTCTACTTTCGACTCACGTTTTTATGGGTAAAAAAATCCTATTTGATAATTCTCTCCGTAAGTATTTCACTGGCAATGATCTTTGCAACAAATTGTATGATTGAATCGGGAATCGCGGAGGATTCTGGCTCTCATCTTGAAACAAATTCAGAATTTTTAGTTACTTCTTCCCAACCAATATCTCCAAATCCAGATAATATTGCAAATGATATAGAAAGTTTTCAAGATCAATTCGTGACGGTTTCTGAAAATTCTCCTGAAAATCAAGATTTACTAAAAGATTTCAACACATTCCCGTATTTGAATTTTCGATCCCATTGGAGTAATTTTGGAGCGAGAGTAAATTTGACGGATGTGTACGATTTCCATGGAATTTACGAGTTTTTTCTGCCCAGAATCAATTTTTTGTTATATTCAGAAGAATATTACCAAAATGAAAGGTTTACCACGAATTTCAAAATTATCGAAGGTCGAGTACCTCAAACCGAAAATGAAGTGTTAGTACCCTATACATATAAATTGCAAAGTAAGTATGAGTTGAATGATTCCTATGATCTAACCTATTTCATCGGAAACTATTCACACCCTCAAATTGATTTAGATCCAACATCTAACAAACTGAATATCACATTTCCTGAAATAGATACGATTGTTAATACAATGCAGCTCGAATCCACAAAAATCGTTGGTTTTTACGCTTTTTCCTCAAGAATTATAGAACTAAATGGAGACCAATGTCAAATGGATTTAACCTATCAAAAAATTTTAGAAGGAGAAACAGACAATCTGGGATATTTTGGGGATGCTCCGCTCTTTTTTTATTCCAATTTTTCACAAACAAGCTTGGGAAATCATCCAGTATACCAATTTTATGACTCCATTGTTCATAATGAATCTTTATATGATGCAGTAAATGACATAAATTTTGGATTAAGTGAGAACGTTGAAAATCTTATTCACTATGGAATATCACTGATGGCTAAGCTTGATAGCATCAACTACAATCAAATCATTTCCTACGAGAATCGAATCACTAAAGTTCATCAGCTCTTGCAAAAAGAATTTTCTCATGAAATTTATACCCGAACCTATGGAGATTCGATATTGCGTCTAAGATCTTATATTTATTCAACAAGATTTCTAAGTATAGCCATTAATCTCCCCTTAATACTTTTTACGTTCTTAATTACTTATTTTAGCATGAAGAACGCGGAAGAAGCTCGATTAAGCAATTTTCTGCAAATGTCGATTAAGGGAATGACCAAAAAACAAATTACGGCTCAAATAATTCAAGAAATAATTATTTTGAGTTTAATAAGCATGATAATTAGTGTTTTACTCGGAATGATCCTCTTCTATCCGATACGGACCACTTTGACACCATTATTTTTCCCTACATTAGAACCCCAAGATATTAAACTGGTAGTTAACCCTTTATGGTTAGGAATAACATTTTTATTTGGATTTATTATAATAGGCATTGCCTACAGTCATCTTTTAAAAATTCTAAAGAAAACTGAAATTCAGGATATTTATGAGTTGCAAAATCAAGAATATTTGGCAGGGATTTATGATGAGAACTCAACCTATGGAAAAGAGAAAGTAGAAAAGCGAAAACAAAGTAAAAACGAAGAAAAATATGAGGATAGTGTCGAAGGGGAAGAAAAAAAGATACGAAAAATATCTTATTTTCTTTTCCCCTTTATTTTGATTCCAATTTTTATTTATGGACTGGCAATCTATTCAGGAAACCATGAAGTATCGGATAATTTAAGATGGACTGTGATTAGAATTTACTCCGAACCAACTTTATATCTTGTGTTTGGTGCAATATTCCCGATTTTTATTGTAGGATATGGCTTTTATAGATTTCTGATTGTTGAATCACCTCGAAGATTTGCCAAGCTGAGCAAATTCTTATCAAAACCATTCCATAAGGAAATTAATTATCTTGTAGGCTTGGAAATGATTCGACGAAAAGAATTTCGTTATATTATAATTTTGATATCGGTTTATGTAACATCAATTTTAATTTTGAACCCCTTTGTCACATCCAGCGCGAGTTATCCTATGATGATTGACAATGGAAGAATTGGGGCGGATATTGCAATTGATATCAATATAGGGCCTGAAAATCTGGCATTTCAGAAAGGAGTTTTTGATTTTGACAAAAATCTTAGCGTTGTATTTCAAGACGAAAAACTCGATTTAGAAAATCATCTTTGCATCCTATCCCAAAAAGCCGAGGTATATTCCAGTACAGAAAGCGAAGCCAAATTTGAGCGTGAATTGTTCTATTTGAACTATTCTGAATATCTTTCCTTAAATTCGGCCCGAGATCAATATCTTCCCACACGAGATTTAATAAAATCGATCCAAAAAACGATTAGTTATAATGAAGATCCCACTAATTCCAAGATCGGGATTATAGTCGGGAACTATTATGAGTATAGTGAGAATATCAAGGATAATCCTCCGTATTTTGTGAATTTAACTTACTTTAATTTTACAAGCATGCAAATAGAATCAACATGGCTGGAATGTGAATTCATTGCCAGAACCGTTTTGTTTCCCGGTGTCTATGATGCAATATCATCTTGGGAAAGGGATAGTAGTTTTTTCATAGACGTAAATGCGATTTCTCAAGAAAATTGTTCCATTTTAGCCCATAATTATGTTTTTATGGGCAACTTGGAAGAAAAAGGGAAACATTCAATCCAAGAAAATTCAAATGTAAATACGTTCCTTGCAAATAATACAGCTAATTATGAAATTCGAGAAATGGATTATAGTTATTTAGCTTATTCATCATCTTTTGCAGTGTTCAATACAAAATCAGGTTATTCCCTGTACAGCCTGTTGTTGATAGGATTTACTCTTTGTTTTGGGCAAGGAATACTTTTCATCCAAAACACTCGAGATAATTTTAATTTCTACGGAAATTTGTTAACCCGAGGAGTAAGTAGAAAACAAGTGTATCTATTTGGACTCAGTCAATTGCTGCTATTTTTCCTTATTTCATTAGGAATTGCACTTATAACAGTAATTGCACCAATAATTCTCGCCCTTAAAATCTACCCTGCACAATTACTGGTGGAAGAAAACTGGCAATTTAAATTATCAGTGGCAAAATACCCCATTTTGATTAATTGGCCTCTTTTAGGAATCAATTTGGCATCAATTTTTGTGGGATCGATTCTTCTTTATACTATTTTTTTCAAAACACAAAGAATGGATTCTTTTTTTGCTTATACTAAGCAGTGAAATAGATTGAAAAAACCAAAAAAAAATGTGATAAAAATGACAGAAACTTTACCAAATCATCGAACAAATTCCAAAACTCAACCCGTTGCTAAGCTTTCAGAAGTATATAAAATCTTTAAACAAGGTCAAAATGAGGTCATGGCATTGAAAAATATTAGCCTAAATATTTATCCGGGAGAATTAATTGTTATTATGGGTCCCAGCGGATCTGGCAAAACGACTCTTTTACATGTACTGGCAGGAATTTCCCGTCCATCTTCGGGGACGATTTTAGTAAACGATCTAGAAGTAAATCGTCTGAAGGATGCAGGAATACAAGACCTCTTGCAAAACCATATAGGAATAGTGTTTCAATTTTTTAACTTAATCCCGACACTATCTGCAGCTGGAAATATAGAGATGCCCATGATTGTGGCAAAAGTACCAAAAAAAGAGCGGCAAGAAAGAGTTGAAGCACTATTAAAAGAAGTTGGGATGGAAGATCGTGCAAAACATCGCCCTTTTGCGCTTTCAGGAGGGGAAAAGCAAAGAATTGCAATAGCTCAAGCTTTTGCAAATGATCCAGATATAATTATTGCTGATGAACCAACGGGGAATGTTGATTCCATTTCTGCGGAAAAAATCATGCAGTATTTTAAGAAAGCCTTAGCTGATAATCCAGATAAAGCCATGGTTATTGTGACCCATGATAGCGCTTTTCGCAAGATCGCTGATAGAACTATGATCTTGAAAGATGGGGAAATAGTTAAAGAATACGGTCGATTAGCTCAAGATGAAAATGAGGATGATATTGAAGTTAAAGAGGAAACTTCAATTTCTAAAATTACTCGCAAACAAAAAGAAGCACATTTTATAATAAATGGTCCACAAAATTATCCTCTATATTCCGATATATCCCAGTGTCCTAATTGTCAATCAACCAATATAATTAAAAATTATGACAGAGAAGCTGGAGCGATGTACAACCATAATCAGCAAATTGTTAGTCGTATTTCTGTGGCTTGTCTTGAATGTCATAAAATTACCTACGAATTTGGAGGTATTTTTAATCTCAAGCATGATATGCATAATCCTAATTGAATTTAGTCTTTTTTCGTAAAAAACATATCCTAAAGCAATTTAAAACCAATGATCCCTATGCCAATTAAATTCAAGTACAATCTTACCCAATCCCTCAAAAATGTCAAGCGAACACCCTTATTAATCGTAGGATTAGCGATGATTTTAGCAATGTTAAGCGTCATGAATATTTATGTTCATAACGTGAAGCTATACAAAATAAATAACCTAAAGTATAATTATTTTGATATTGGAGTATATCATTCGACTGGAGGTAGTCCAAACCTCCTTGTTAACCAAGAAATTTTTGGAAATAATTCTGGCATAAATGCTGATGTCATTTCGGATTTTCCCATTGAATCAAGTCATCCCATATTCTATATGGCGAATGATTTTATTCGACTCTCATCAATTGATGATAAAATCGATCCTTCAAAGTATTTGGATTTTTTTTTCTCAGATGAAGGTTTTTACAATACACCCGATTTTGATAGAGATTTTGAGATGATAGAAGGAAAAAAACCTCAAAATTCATCCGAATATATAATTGACATAGTTTCAGCGGAAAAAATTGGCTTTTTTTCCAATGATACGAGGGATTTAACTCTTAAAATCTACAATAAACAAAACTCTTCCCAAATTTTACGCAACCTTAATTTTAATCAACAAAACGGTCAGATTGTCGGAATTTTTGCCCCTAAACAGAGTATGATCAGGTTTTTTAATTATTCTTTACAGTTTTATTATGATTTCAATTCTGTTGATTCAATAACCAGTGCCACTTATCAAATATGGAACCGGGCAGTGATATTAGGGGTTATAGATCAAAATGCAGTTGCGTCAAATCCCTACATAAATCTCTTGAATTCAACCTATTCTTCTTTACCAATGAATTCAACATATCCTTGGAAACAAAGCAATGGATTTGGTTATCAATATGATCGTGGCACGATTAATCCAAATAGAATAGAGAAAGAACTACAGAATTTTCAAGAAAAATGGTCATCTTTCTATTATTCCCATATATCAGATACAGTTAGATTAACAACGGATATGCATCAAACATTTAGAGAGCTCATAAATTCATCTGAAATGCTATATACTTATCAAATACTAAATGTCCCTCTATTGATGTGTGCAATCATCGTGGGAAATTTACTAGTAAAAACATCTTTTACTTCCCGATTATCTTCGTATCATGAGTCCTTAATCAAAGGTTATCCCCGCAAAATGATAAACATTCAATTAATTTGGGAGATCTTCATAATTGGAATTGTTGTTGGTTTAGGAAGTATTCTTTTCAGTTGGATTTTTTATAAACCTATTCAAGTTGGATTAAATCCATTACTTTTTGCGAGATCATCAGGGGGCAATAGTGAAGGTAACTTTGAATTTGTTAGATTATATCCTCCCACATCATATTTGGAATTTACTCTGAATTTTGGACTAATATTAGGGAGTATTGGCATGAGTACTTTGGTTGTCGCTTTAATATATCTTAAAATGATTGTTCAATTTCAAAAGGTAAAAATTTATGAAATTTCTGAATCTGTCAAAACTTTAGGGTTAAATGCTCAACTGAATGAAAATTTATTATTATCTCAACAGAAGAAAAAGAAAAAGAAAAGAAAGAAAGAGAAAACCCCACCTCAGCCTTCTTTTAATGATGCAAAATATACACCAAATGAGACTTCAATTACAGAAAAATCTAAATTTTTAAGAGAATCTAAACTAGAACTCTATAAATCGCTTGATTATGAATTTAAAAAGAACATCAAAAGATTTGGATTACCGCTGTTTTTTATCGGGTGGATTCCAGTGATCTTAATCTATTCAATTCAATGGGGATATTATTCAAAAATGGATAATATAGCATTTTTCGCGCAAACATTAAATAGTTATAATAATATCTTAGTCGTACTAGCGTTTTTCAGCCCATTTTTAATCATATATGGACTAATGCGGTGGTTAGTTTTTGAAAAACCATTGTTATATGCAAATATATGTGAAAAATTTACAAAAATTTTCCTTGGAGAAAAAGGGTTATTAAATGCCCTCGAGACATTACGCTACCATAATCTTAAAGTAATTTCCATTCTATTAGCGATAATTTCCGGCACTTTCATTTTTACAAACATATCCCTTAATTCAAATATGGTAAGAAATCCAGTGATTGATAACGCAATTTTGGGGGGGGATTTTAACATTCAGGCACAAAATGATTGGAGCTATATGAGGGATGGGAATCAAACTATTACTTATGAAGAATTAATCACAATTGAAAACATCCTCTCAAATAGATCCTATTATTCTGAGGATATCCAAGATGTTTGGGCCACTTCAATTATATCCCAAAGTGATTTGAGTGCTGGAAACCGTTATGAATATGATACACTTGTGCTTTCTAATTTCACTAAGTTTGAAGTTTTAGCCCAATCGAGCAGTCTCCAATCCAGTATGCCCGATTTAAGTTCAAAAATTCGAAAAACCATGGATTATAACGTCAATAGCAATGAAGATTTAGGAGTCTTAGTGACAGAGGAATTTTTAGATTATAATCAATACAAGATTGGAGATGTTTTTACTTTAAATCCTAAACTATTTCCCTTTACGGAATCTTTTGCAAATCAATCAACGCTATCAATAAAAATTATTGATACTATTGGTCTTATTCCTGGAATTACCTATTCATATGGCGGAAATATAGAAATTCTTGCAGATATAGCATTTTTTATTAATCCAGAAGATAAAATCTCTCATGATACCCTGAATTTCATGGGTGTTATTGAAAAAAATCTATCGAGTCATTTTGAATTAAGTGAATTAAAGTCAATTTGCCCAATGCAAGAAATATCAGCAATTTATTCTTATTCACTTGAAATTAAGACTGCCACAGACATTGATGATGGAACCACGCGCATATTTTCACCTCATGGAGGTGTTATTACGGAATTCTATCCGGTCTATATTGAACTGACTTTACTAACTTTCTTTTTAGTACTAAGTATAATCATTCTAATCTTGCTATATCGGAAAGAAAATCAACGATATCATGGGTTACTACTTATACAAGGATTTGGGAAAAAAAATATTTCCATTCTGATCATAACTCAAATGATATTTGTCATTTTTAGTTCCTATATCATCGGAACAACCATAGGGTTATTAACAGGATATGCTTGGACAGCTAGTCTATTAAAAGTTGCAACCTATTCTGGAATACGAGATGTTTCGAATTTAAACCTTCCAATTATTTTTAACGTGAGAGAATTTTTAGTTGTACTTGGAATTTTACTTTTGGGAACTATAAGCATGCTAGGATTTTTAGTATTAGGGGACCAGAAGAAAGATTATGCAAGTTATCTCTCAAGGGATGATTGAGAGAAAATTGGGTTTTAACATTTTTATTTCAAAGGTTTTTCATTTTTTTTCAACTTTTGAATTTCTTGTGAAATTTCACGAAATGAAAAGTCTCCCAAAACGTACGTAGTGGATTAAAAAAAAGGTTAAGTTTTTATAATTATTTTATTTTGAACTTTCATATAATATATCGAATCAGCAGGGACATTTTCAGTAACAATCGTATTACTGCCGACATAGGCATTAGCCCCAATGGTTTTGCCCGGCATAATGCTGACTTGAATACCGAGTTGAGCATTATCTCCAATAATAGTCCCAAGTTTTTTACAATGGGTATTAACCCGTTTCTCTTTGACTTGCATGGAAATCGGCATTTTATCCAAGCGTAAATTAGCTGTAATGGTGCCACACCCCATATTCACATTTTCTCCAATAATACTATCGCCCACGTATGAGAGATGCGGGATGGCAGTCTTATCCATGATAATCGACCCTTTGATTTCGGAACCATTTCCAACTTTGCAGCCATTACCAAGACAAGTATAAGGACGGAGATAGGAATTAGGGCCAATGGTGCAGTTATCTCCAAGAATAACGGGTCCTTCAATATAAGTGCCAGATTTCAATATGGTATTTTTCCCAATAACCACAGTTCCATGGATCGTCACACCCTCTTCAACTTTCCCACCATGATTAATTACTTGGGCGGGAGGAGAATGGGTTTTGGTGACCGGATCTCCGGGCAACATCTCGATAACATGCTTTGTGGCGTCTAACAATTGCCATGGGTGACCGACATCACTCCAAAAATGAGCAGAGATATCAACGACTGCAAATTTCTTTTTCTTGCGAAGATGAATTTCAATAGATTCAGTTAATTCATATTCACCGCGACTCGAGAGGGGGGTTTCATGGATACTTTCAAATATCGAAGGATCAAATAAATAAACTCCTGCATTTGCGAGATTTCCATATCTATCATCCGATGGTTTTTCGATTAACTGCTCTAAATATCCACCCACATCTGTTTTTAAAATACCCCATTTAGTTGGATCGGGCATTTGTTTAGCAGTGATGACGCCATCACAATTGTCTTCTTGAAATTTTTGAATGGCAAGGTGATAAATTGCAGAATCCATGAATAAATCTCCATAAATTAAGAGGAAGGGATCAGATCCCGCAAAATCTTTGGCTAAATTTGCGGCATGTCCAGTTCCTAAGAATTCGGTTTGTTCAATATAAGTGATCTGCACACCGAATTGAAGGCCTTCTTGAAAATATTCAATAACTTGTTCTTTGCGGTAACCCACAATCAATAAAATTTCTTCAATACCTTGGGTTTTCAAGGCTTCAATAGTATGTTGCAAAAGTGGCTTTCCCGCAATTGGAATGATTGGTTTTGGGCGGGTGTCGGTTAAAGGAGCTAACCGTTTGCCTTCTCCCGCGGCAAGTATTACAGCTTTTAATTTTGTCATAATATATCCCATGTTTTGGTTGTTGTGTTATGGTAAAATTGTTTGTCTTTTTGAGTCAAGAGCCAAAAAACAAACAAAAAAGAGATGATAAATCTTCGGAAATTAGAAACTGGGCAAGATTACAGTAATTCTTCGAATTCATCCTCAGAATCACCTTCTTTTTCCAGTTGATTCATTTTTTTCTGAATCCTTTTGGCTTCTTTAGCGATGATATGAGCTTTTTCTTCTTCAATTCGTTTGAGTTCTAATTCTTGTTTGACTTTATTAAGTTCTTGTTGCTTTTCGAGCAGTTCCACTTCTTTCTTGAGACGTTCTTTTTCTTGTTCCAATCGCTTTTGTTCAATAAGTCGTTGTTCCTCTTCCAATTGCAGTTTTTCGAGCTGCATTTTTTGATCATTTTCTTCAATTTTCTCTTTCAAAGCTTTCGATTGGGCTTCCATTTGGCGCTTTTCCAGCTCAATTTTCTCTAGAGATTTGATATCAACAATTTCTTTGAGAACACTACCGGCTGCATCTCTTAATTCATCTTCGGGTGCACGTTTTGAGGATCCATCGGACCCTTTTTTTAATACTTTATCAGCAGCATCAATTAGAATTTGATCCACAGGGTCGATAGGGGAATTTTCGGTATTTTTAGCTAAAATTTCATCAGCAGCTTTGAGGATATTCTCCCCATTTTGTTGCTTTTGCGACTCTTCTTCCATGGATTTGAGAAATTTGAGAATTCGTGATTCAATTTCATTTCGATCTTCTTTCCCGATAGCTTGTAATACTTCTACGGCTTTTTTGCGAACATAATCTTCAGAATCGGCCAACTCGGTAATTATAATATCATAATATGGCTCCATTGATTTTGGATCGGTTTCAGCCACATATTGTAGGAGAAGTAAAATCCCTTCGCGCTTTTTTGGAGACCCGTATTTAAGAAAGTCTTCAATATAGGGGAAAATTAGTTCCTTATGTTCTTCTACAAACTTTTTAATCGAAATAATAATAGAATACCGAATTACATCATCGTCAAAATTTAATATTCCCAATAAAGAGGGCATTATTGCTTCCACCACTTCTATGGAAGTATTGGTGATTATACCTAAGCTGGGAACTAAATCTTCAATAAAGGATTGATCTCTTTTGGTCAAATTTTCTTTGATGAGTTGAACCGCTTGATCATTTTGATTCTTGTCTAAAAACTCGAAGATTTCTTCCATAATATTACTCATTTTTTTTTTATCTCCTTAATTATTTTCATTTCGTCTCAAAGCATCGATCATTTGAACCGTTTGACGAATGATTTCATAAGTTAGATTGTTATACTTGAACGTACGGTAGGTGACACTGGAATTATGATATTTCAATGAAAGCACGAAATTCTCTTGAGGATCAATAGAGAGGGTGATTTCAAAAAAGTAATCTTGTAAAAATTGAATAAGTGAATAGAAAAAGCCTTTTTCTGGGCTTTTATTCGCCTCGTGAATATCGGCAAATGGGAGTTTCAAAATAATATTCATTTGTTTATCGCTATTTAAGGTTGTAAATCCTTGGATATTCAGTTCTGAGCAATAGGTATGAAACACAATATCGATTATTTTCAAATCCTCAATTGGATCCTTCTTAGCGTTAATAATGGTAACTCCAGTCTTAAAATTACTTAAAAATATTGCTTCTTCATACCAAATGAGAAGAAATTCTCCTATAATATCATAAATGAAAGTTCCTTCCCGAATTAGCTTATCTTTTGTCCGAATTTTATAAAAGACATCATGATTAGAATGGCGAATATCGAGGTGTACTGCGGGAATCTTACTTTTATCTATGAGTTCATGAACTAATTTTAAATCTTTTTTATAGTTGGAGAGAATTTTCTTCTGTAAACGTGGAAACATAATATTAATGAAATCTTCATTAAAAATGAGTTCATCTCTCGGAGAATAGAGAGTTGTATTCTTGTTTAAGTATCGTTTGATGTTGTTTACCGCTTGAGAGTAGCAAAATTTTGGTAAATCATCGACTACTGCCCCCGATTGAATGCGAACTTTTAATAAAATTCGTTTTGGACATTGAGGGGATAATACACAAATCATCCGATCATCTTCACAAACATCACAATATTCTTGAAGTTCTTTAAATAAAAGTTGATTTAATTGAACCATGGCTTCTTTAGGGATATTAGATCGGGAAACATAACTAACAAGATCTTCTTCGGTGAATGTCATGGTTATTTACAAGTTAAAACTATTAACGACTCCCAAAAAGGTTTTTCAAGTTGAGGAATGAACTAATTTAGAACAGTAAAAGTTATTTGTGGGAAGTTGACATAAGTTAAGTATGGGTGAAAACCAACAAAATTTAGAAAATAACAAAAGCGTAAGCGAGGAACCTCCCACAAAAAACAAGTTACCTAAACACCCTGTAGAAATCATTAAAATGCGAAAGAATGGAGGAATCACCATCCCTAAGAAAATACGGGAACAATTGGTTGAAAATGAAGATGAAACTCTCATGTTTGCATTTTGGCAGGAAGACAATAAGTTAATTTTTCAGAAGGTCAAAGAGTATGAAATTCAAGACCTTAATCTTGTTCAAAAGGAAAAAAAAGCCTCAAATTCTTCAGCAACGAATGCTACCAAATCTCCAAGAAGAAGAACTAAGAAAGCGTCAACTAAAGCAGGTCCTCAACCTGAATTATCCCGATATTTTCCCTTTCAAATTGATAATCAGGAAAAAATTGCCAGTGCAATAGAAAGTACCTTTTATAAATTAGTTGAACAGCCCCCTAAGATCGAAGAAGCTATCGAACGTATCAAATATGTCCTAATTAACTATTCTACTGGTAGTAATACTAATGATGCCCGTTTAAAGAACACAATTATTTTATTTTTGGCAGATGTAATCGAAAAAACCAAAGAACCATCTCTCATTGAAATTTTAATTTATGCAAAAGATAATTTAATTAAAAATATTCGAAGTCAATATTTACGGGAACAATCTTTAATAATTTTGGTTGTTTCAGCATTATATCTAAAAGCAGATGAAGTTTGCATTGATTTAATTAATCGTATTATTCGAGGCATTCAATTATATAAAGAACCATATGCCATTATGCAAGGATTCAAGGGATTGGTTAAAGAATTAACTAAAAGTCAAGCTCCTCTTGAAGAGAGTGTTGTTAATCCCATTAAAGATTCTATTCTTAGTTTTATCAAAGGGTTTTCGTGTCCAGGTAAAAACGAAGATGACCCCCCAATCGTCCATGCTAAATTGTCAACCGATAGTGCTGTTCAACTGATTGATTTACTTCAAGATTTGCATTTAATTGAAGAAGCTGAAACTATTGCGAAAGATCTATTAGCTGAATTACCTACAGATGATATCTATATTGACCAAGTTCGCCAGAAAATTTCGGATTTGAGAAAAATTCATATTTAACATAGATTTAAATATATTACAAAGAGATTAGAAAAATGCTACGACAAGTCTTCCTATATCACCACAAAGAAATGATTTTTTCACATTTCTTCGGTCAAGCTTACGATTCAGCCACAATGAACTTGTTAATAACAAAACTTGATACTTTTATTAGCAATCCCATGGAGGGTAAAGTTTTTAGTAAACCAATGTTCGATTTTCAGGCTCATTATGGGATGTTCAAGGGAGTATTTTATATTTTTGTCACCGATATGGCCGATCGACCGAAAATAATTGCAAAAGAAATTGAACGAGCGGCTAAATTATTTTCTAAACATTTTTCTGATCCTATGGAAATTAAAAACCCAACAACTGGAAAAGAAGAATTTACCCTCTTCATTAAAGAAACCCACTATTTTCTTCATCCAAAGTTTACTTTGATGGGTCCCTTAGGTGCGGGAAAAACCAGCATCGCTTCTTTTTTGGGAGCAACAGGAACTCCAGACAAGAAGATAATGAACTTTGCAGTATATTATCAAGTTAAACTTGGCGAAATCTTCTTTGATTTATGGGATTTTGTCGAATCTGATGATTATTCTCCCTTATGGAATAATTATGTACGAGGTTCAGATCTCATATTTTATATCTTAGATGGCTCCCAAAATAAATTAACTGATAAAAAAGTAAAATTCTTTTTGAATCTCATACGCCGTGAAGGCAAATATAGCAATTGGGTAGTCATATTGACCCATAAAAATAGTCCTGATTTTGTTTCTGGTCCACAACTAACCGAGAAATATGACTTATTAAAAGGAAAAAAAATATTTGAAGTTGATTTGGCCGATGCTGATATTAAAGAACAGCTTTCTTCGATTTTTAGTGATACAATTGGATTAAAACGTAGTTTACCTTCAGATTTTAGGACAAAATTACAACAAGCCAATGATTTCGTAGGAACTGAAGAATTTAAGGCAGCAATTTCAATTTTACAAGATCTTATCCAAATTTGTGAAGACTATCAAGAATATAGTTATCTCGAAATCTTCAAAAACAAAATAAATGAATTGGAAGAAAAAGCAAAAGTAAAACAGGAAGCGGAAGAACGAGAAGCCAGAAAAATCAAGGCTCCCAAAAAGATATCCTTTGATTCGTTTAAAGGAACAAAAACACTTCCAGGCCAAGGAAAATTACCTATGCTTTCATCATTCAAACCTCAAACCCCTAATTTACCCTCTACACCCCAAATTTCGTCTTTGCCTCCGAAAATAACTCAATCGGATAACTTAGCAGATTCAAATGATGATAAAGACGATATATTAAACACAATTGATAATTCTAATCCATTTTTCACAGGATTATCGGGAAAAAAACCAATCTTGACTGGAATTGATTCCGATGTAAGTTCTTCAAAAGATTCTATTGAAAACTCAGTAATAAGTGACATTTCAGATTCAAATCCTATTTTTGAAGGACTTCCTTCTTTGGATCAAAATTCGGCTTCAGAACATCCTCTTCCAAAGGTTCCAGCCAATTTTTCAGAACCAAAAACCCCCATTCCTCAAATGGATCCAGGTACTCCTGTAAATGAATTCAAAATTCAAACCCATCGCGTTAACCCGATTAATGTGAAATCCATAGAATTACCTCCAAAACCAACCATCCATGAACAAATGGAGCAGAAACCATCAACGAAATCACCAAGTGGTATTAAAGTAGGGGAAACTCGGACTAAAGCACTAACTCTTGAACGTTCGCCGATGATTAAAGACGATTTTAAAAATGTTAAAAGAGATATTAAGAAAGCGACTCCAACTGCAGAAGTGAAAAATAACCCCTTAGAATCCTTTAATAATCCCTCCGCCATTGTTCATGGGGAAAAAATTTCTGATGAACTTAGATTGCAAAAAGAGATTCAAGCTTTGGGTGAAGATTTAAGTCTTCCCTTATGTGAGAAATTTATAGAACAATTGAAATTACGTATGAAAAAAACAAATTTGAATGAATCAGATATTAAGAAAGCGGCATCCCTTTTTGTAATAAAACGAAAACGAAAAACGAATTAAAAAAACGTATTATTTTTTTTTGGATCTCAATTAAGTCCACATTTTTTCTGCTTCTGGGTGATCAAGCTCATAAATGACTTCTTCTTTGATTTCTTCAAATAATTTATAAATTGATTGAATAATTGGGGTTTTAGTGACAGATGATACAATTCCTGCAAAGCTGGAGAGTATTTGATCATCAAAAGGGAGATGAATTGAAAGGGCCATATTAAGATACATCGAACAAAAACTCATAAAGACATAATATTGAAAATATTACAAAAAATTTCCAATTGTATAAATGAACTTTTGAGTAAAGACTAAAAACGAAATTTTGGAAAAATTTGATATCTAAAGGTATCGGTAAATCCAGTCTCCTTGTTTGACTGGTTCGTCAACAGTTAAGCTAACGAGAATTTGGGATCCCTCTGTAATAGGAGGGGTTTCAGTAATTGATTTCATTTTAATTTGCATAGAAGTAATCTTTTGATTTAAATAGGATCCAGATTTTGCGCCTTCGATGATGATTTCATCTCCAATTTTCAACATTCCGGTATTAAGTTGGATTTTGGCAACTTTCACCTTCCGATAATAGGAAATGACTCTACCAATTTGAGTTTTTTTGGTGGTGGCTAAATTACCAGAGCGTTCTACAGAGATATCTTCAGATCCAGGTTTAGAATAATAAAAACCAGTCGAAAACCCTCGATTATACACGCTTTTTAATTGTGTCAACCATTGCTCTACTTTTTCTTGTGAAATTGTATTGTCATAATGACTATCTATGGCTTCCCGATAACATCGTGCAACTGTTTCAATATAATGAGGATCTCTCATACGCCCTTCAATTTTCAAGGAGGCAATATTTGCTTCAATTAATTCTGGAACATGTTCAATCATGCACATATCTTTTGAATTGAGGAAGAAACCTTGGTGCTGATCAATCACGGTCCCATTTTTATGAGTTAAGGTCCACTCATGGCGACATGGTTGTAAACATTTCCCACGATTTGCCGAGCAGATTGGATCGTTATTCACATAAGCTGAAAAATAACATCGTCCGGAGACTGAAGTACATTGCGCCCCATGAACGAAAGCTTCAATTTTTGCTCTGGACAGTTTTTTTCCGATTTCTCTCATTTGATTTAAGGAACATTCACGAGCGAGAATAATCCGATCCGCTCCAAGATTTTCGTAAAATTGAGCCGCTCTCGAATTCGAAACACTTGCTTGAGTAGAAATATGAAATGGGATCCCAACCTCTCTCGCAAGTTCGAGAGTTGCCATATCATGAAGAATAAGTGCATCCACGTTAGCATCTTTGGCGGTTGTGATAATTTTTTCCAAATATTCCAATTCATTCTCATAGATAATTACATTTGTGGTCATATATGCTTTTATATTATAAGAGTGGCAGAGAGAAATAAAATCTGGCAAAGATTGTAAGGAAATATTATCTGCATTCATCCTCATATTAAGAGCTTCAGTCCCAAAATAAACTGCATTGGCAAAATTTTTTACCGCATTAATTGATTTCTTATTCTGAGCAGGGGCCAAGAGTTCAATTTTGTTCATATTCATAATAAGTTTAGATTTCCCATAAAATTTTCGGAAAAAAAAAGGAAATTAAATTAAAGATTCAAAATTTAGATAAAACGAAACGATGTCGGGAAGTAATAATATAACAAGTGTACACAAACCAAGGATAATGAGCCGATTTCGAAGCGGACTCCTAATTATCTTACATCTAACTTCTTGATTGTAATAATATATTGATTCATATCCTAATAGAAGGCAATGGTATAACATTCCCATTCCCATTATTATATAAAATGGTTTTAAATAATTTTGGGTAGTAAATAAAGATTCCACATTATAATTGAGCAAGGATACACGATAAATATTATCAATATCTGTTATATAAAGGGAATTGTTAATTCTATCTAAATCGTAGGGATTCATCAAGTTAGAAAAGGTCAATTCTTGTTCGAACGATTTAGAAGTCTTGTTAAGAAATTTGATTTTCCCCCCTTGAGAATCAGAAATTAATAGATGAGTTGCATTTACTTCCACGATATCATTAATTTCGTGCATATTTCCTTCAGGAAAAGGCACTTTACATGTCCAAAGCAAATAATGCCAAGTTTTGTGCAATTCCAATAACCGATGATTTCCGGAGTCAGAAATGATAATATTTCCACTTGAAAGATAACTGGCATAAATAGGATCTTGTAATTGACTGTAATATCCTGGAATACCATAAGACCATAATATAGAGGGTGTAGAAGAATATTTAATTTCAATTACCATATCAAATAAGCTTAAAGTAATGAGAATTGAATCAAAGTTTCGATTGAATTGAGATCCTTCGATAAATTGAACTTCTGAAATTCCAGTCCAAGGGTTAGAAATACCTTGGGACCCGTTCAAGAAGGCTCTTACAGGTGTGCTCCAATTTTTAAAAATGGCATAATCTGACCAATTAATATGTTGAGGATTTAGAGCATCCCACATCCATACAATTTCTGAGTTGTTTGATGGATTAATCTCAAGAATGCAGTCATTAGAATAATCCGCAATCAAAAAATTTCCATTGGGGAGGATATCGACATCTCGTATCTCAGATGAATTAAGATCTAAATTCCAGAGGATTTCTTGGTTTTCAGATAAAACAGATATATTTCCTGATTGTTGAGCGATTAAAAACGAACCCGAATAATTACCTTTAAAAATTGCCTCCGAATCGTTTAAAAAATATAATTCCCCGTTTTCTCTCGTAACAGAGCCTGTAATTAATAATGTGACAAGGGAACCAAATAGAAGAGCGCCAAAAAGATATTTTTGAACTGTCGTTTTTTGTATCATTGTTTTATCCCCCAAGTGAGAATAAGCCCCCTGCCGTAATAGAAAATGCTAAAATATAGACATGTATATATTTCACAGCTAATTCCCAAATACTATTTTTTAAATTGGTTAATTCTTTCCCTGATAAAGGATCGCTAAATACAACCCCGATTGTTATAAGGCAAGAAAGTAGAAACCCCACAATTAAAAATAGAATGGCCATTTCGAGATACAAAAGCCGTAATACTATGTACCCAATTCCCCCAAAAATGATTCCCGAAGTTATTTTAATTTGAAAAACGGTGTTATTTAGTTTCAATCTACTGTTAATTTAATTTCCAACTCTTATAAAATTTAATACTCCCGAGTCAACTTGTTCCCTTCCCTCACTCTTAATGGTTTTTTCCATCTTATTCTCACCAGAAATAGAAGAAGTAAATTAATCCAATCCAGAATCATAAAGATATTTTTCCATACAAGTTTCGCATAATCCATGAGAGAGATCTGCATCTGAATGCTCATGTAAGAATTCTTCTATTGAGATCCATCTCTCATCTAATTTCACTCTCTTACAAGATGCACAGATATGATAAAACTTTCGTAATTTTCGGTTTCTTTTTAGTACCTTTTGAGTACTTAAAATGGTAAAAAGTCCTAAGAAAAAAGCACTTGTAACTTCAAATATAACTTCAGTGAGATTGAAGGGAGTTTTTGGAGTATTTAAGAGAAGATGCGGTAAATCAAACAGTTCATCAATCAAAATTAAAATAATAAGTGAAGAAAAACCAATAATTTCAAGATAGAGAATTTTGTTTTAATTTTGAGACATCAACTTCATAAAATCCGCTTGCTATTTTATATTTTTATAACTACACTTCCGAGATTAAATAAAAGAAAAAAGTTTGTGTTTGAACATTCTAAAGGAGTTTAATCTAAAATCTTGATGAAAATGATCCAATCGGAAGATTTATCTTCGATGGGATGGTAAACATTACATTCTTTCAAATTTAATAACTCGCTTCCACTGAGAAATGTGATCTTTTGAACATTTAGCGTGTTTTTAACCGGATTCAAATTGTTTTCAAGGCGTCTTTGTTCTACTTCAGGGCAATATATTAATATTTCCTCTAAATATTCGTTGAGAGCATATTTAACTTGAGATTTTGCCTTTCTGATCCGTTTTATAGCTTTTAGTTGTAATTGTCCACTTTCAATGTTTTCTTGAGAAAAATTATAGTTTAAAAAGGGCCACAATTCTAAATGGATCGATTTTGGTATGATCCATGAAGAAAATAACCGAGAATACAATTCTTCTGTGATAAAAGGCAGGAGTATTCCCCAAATTTTTAACAACTGAAAAGAGATGAAGAGACAAATCCTTATAGCAGATAGTTTTTCAAACCTGTTTTCTGAATTGAAGCGATATTTTAAGGCCTCTAAATATTGATCGCAAAAGTATTCTTTGAAAAAATTTCGGAGAATGGATGTACCTTGCTTCCACTGATATTTTTTCCAATAAGATTCAATTTCCTCGAGTGATTTCTTCAAGTTGTTCAAAATGAAAATATCTATATCGGTCAAGGAATAGTATTTCAAATCAAGCGAATGTAACCGTTCTGATGTCATTTGTAATTTTTGATCAGAAATAGATTGTTTTATTAACCAAATCAGACGGTATGCATTCCAAATTTTGTTAATAATCTTTCCATTTTCTTGAATCCCTGGAAAATGCTTCATATACTTAGCATCAAATTCTGTTTGAGACATTTTTCCTTTTTGTAATCGATTTTGATCTTCATTGAATTTCTTTCCCGCTTTTTGCTTAGGATTTGTCCGGTGAACCCATTCAAATTTAAATTGATAATCTTGACCTGGGGGACCCATTGCGGCCCAGAGGCGGACAGCATCCGTACCATATAGAGGAAATACTTCATCAGGAGAAACAATATTTCCAAAGCTTTTTGACATTTTTCTTCCATCTGGTCCAGCAACCATACCATTGAGCATAACATCTTGAAATGGTTTACTTCCAGATAATTTCTTAGATCTAAAAAGGGTATAAAACAGCCATGTGCGGATAATTTCATACCCTTGAGGTCGAACAGTAATTGGATAGATTAATTTAAAAAATAAGTCATTGCGACCCCATTGAGAAATAAAAAGGGGTGTGATGGATGAATCTATCCAACAATCACAAACATCCTTTTCTCCAGTCAAAGCGGAACCACAATCTGGACAATGGTCTATTGGACATGATTTTTTGGTTGGATCTAAAGGTAAATTTTCGATTGAAGGAACATAAACATAAGAACACTCCAGATTTGAACAATACCAAAATGGAATGGGGGTACCAAAAGCTCTTTGTCGTGAAATTACCCAATCCCAGGTTAAATTGTCGCACCAATCAAACAACTTAAGACTCATGTTGGGGAACCAATTGAGAGTATGGCCATCTTTTCGAATTTCAGGAATGAATTCCTTGATCTTTATAAACCATTGAGGAATCGGGAGATATTCAATTGGAGAGTTACATGAACTTCGTTCACTGTGGACAATAATTCTATGGGGATAATCTTCTTTTACCCCAAGATAACCTTGTTCTTCAAGAAAATTAATAATTTTATATCTTGCTTGAAGACTTTTCAATCCTTTAAACTTCGAAATTGAGCTCATGGTTCCATTAGGATTTAAAATTTGGTATATAGGTAAATGATATTTTTGCTGCCATTGAATGTCCATTTCGTCCCCAAATGTACAGCAATAAACAACTCCCGTTCCAAAATTCATATCTACTGCATGATCCTTAATAATTGGAACAAATCTCTCAGCAATCGGAATAAAAATTTCTTCATTTTCAATATTAGTATACCTCCAATCATCTGGATGAATTAAAACTGCAATACACGCTTCAATTAACTCTGGACGAGTGGTTGCTATAGTTAATTTTTTATGAGAATCACCTTTAATAGGCAATTTAATTTGCCATAAAAAACCGGATGATTCAATATAGCCAACCTCTTGCTTAGCCAGTGATGTTTCACATTTTGGACACCAATGAACGGGATAATTGGCTCGGTATAACCACCCAAATTTATAAAATTCGATTAAAGTTTTTTGGACTGAAAGAATATAATCAGAACTCATCGTTTCATAAGAAAGATCCCAATCCGTGGAATAGCCCAAACTATCAAATTGTTCTCTCATACGATCAATGAATTTCCTTGTATAATGTTTACAAGTTTCAATGAAAGTCGCCCGGTCACTCGTGGGAGTTAAACCGGTTAATTTTTGAACTTTGAGTTCTGTGGGTAAACCATGACAATCAAATCCTTGGGGGAAATAAACAATTTTTCCCATAGAACGCTGAAATCGGGCCATGAAATCAATCCAGGAATGATTCAAAATGTGACCCATATGCAAATTTCCACTTGTAAAGTCTGGGGGGGTGTCAATGGAAAAAATATCTTTATGGGAGATTTTTTCGGGTATCTTGAATTTATAAATTTCTTCTTCGGACCAATATTTAATCCAATTTTTTTCAATCTTTTGAAAACTAAATCGATTCGGAAACTGGTCCGATGATCTCAAAGGTAAACTATGTTTTTTTTTTTCTTCTTTAATCTTTTGATCTCTAATATAGATCCACTCCATAAAAGTTGAACAGAATAAACGAGGTTGACTTTTTATGGAGTCTATTAAACTTGCACCACAACCACGTTTACAACACTACAAAAAGTAACCAAAACATCATGTGAAATATCTGAGTTTGTTCGTGTAAACATGGTGATAGACTCCTAAATCTGATCAAAATTAAAAAGGAAACTTGAAAATAAAAAGGTTACGTTGAAAAAACTTAAAATGAAACTTATTTCGAATCAGCCAAGAAATATAGCGAGGCTGGCAGTATATCAGCATGATGCCTAATACGATAGAAATAAGGATCATTTTTATTAATTGAAGTAATAAGATCAGGCAGATCTTGAAAATCATCTATTACATATTTTGGTTGAATCTGGTGAAAATCTTTTTCCAAGGTTGGGCGAGTGGAGTAATTTTCAGGAAGAGTGCCTAAATAAAGGGCACTTTTCATTCCCGCATTATTAGCCCCTCCCACATCAGGGAAAATCCCATCTCCAATATGCAAAATTTCATCAGGAGATAAATTAACGCGGTCTATTAGAAGTTCAAATATCTCGCGTTTGGGTTTAATCATTTCAACTTCATTTGAGAAAATGGTTTCATCAAAGTAATCAAGCATCCCATGAAATTCAAGCACTTTTCGTAAAATACTCCCTGGAGATTTACCAGTATTTGAAATCAGAGCAATTTTAATTCCTTGTTCTTTCAAATAGTTAAGTACAAATTCAAAATTTCTGGCAGCATCAGGTATAATTGCCATTAATTTCTCCATATAAGGCACTCCTACACGTTCACAGACTTCATTCCATTTCTGTTCTCGTTTTAGGGATTGCATTAAAAGTGGATCAGAAGAAAGAATAATTTCCAAAAAACGTGAGATTCTGACATCCATCCTATAATCAATAAACCCGTTATTAATTATTTCCTCACTAATTTTTTTTTCTGAGAGGTCATAATGCGATTGAAATCTTCTCTTTGAATCGGCATAACCATATTCTCTTAAAATGATGTAAATTGCATCAGATCGCAAGTTATTGATTTTGTTGTCTCGATCTTTTGAAGTAGTGCATAAAGTAAACCAAAAATCAAAGGATACAGCCTTTATCATAAGTAATTAATAAAAGGAAAGATGAAAAAAAAGAGTTTTGGAGCAGTTAAATTATTTTGCCCCTTTGAAGCCTTCAAAAATTAGAATATATGCCGTACACATCATTATTCGGGCAATAATGATCAACACAGGTATTCCAACAGGTGCTCCACTGTCAATGATAGAGCTAATCCCAAATAACGCCCACCCAAGACTTAAAAAATTGAGATATTTAATTTCTGGGGCATTCAGATCTTCTTTTTTGAATTTTCGGCTTAGACTAAAGAAACCACCACTTAAGACAAATAAAAGACTGAACACATAAAACATCGTTAAGTAAAATACTACCGAACTTAACGAGATATCAAGTAGATCAACACCAACTTCAGTACTATCTTTAAACATTGAGTCTGTAAAGAAAAAGATGCACACCCAATACACCACCCACAATATAGAATAAAATATAGTGATTTGTAGTTTCCATTTGGGTTTAAATATATGAAATCCAAGATAGAGCGCTACTAATGTGGCAACGGGAATAATTGTATAAGATAAAAGACCATAGGTATTTTTATCGAGATTGTTTCCTGTAAATACTAGAGAAAGGAAATTAGATGAAACTCCAAGAAAAATTAATCCAGCACAAAAAGCCAATAAGGATACAATTGGAATTAATTTCAACTTTTTTTTGCGATACATAAGCAAAAATGATATAGAATAAAACATACCAATTAACAGAACAATTGTTCCGCTAATTCCATTTAACACAGCAGAGAATGAAAGAGCCATAAGATAAACACCAAGTTATGATCCTTTT
Organism: Candidatus Lokiarchaeum ossiferum; assembly: GCA_025839675.1. Classification (GTDB taxonomy): domain Archaea; phylum Asgardarchaeota; class Lokiarchaeia; order Sigyniarchaeales; family Promethearchaeaceae; genus Lokiarchaeum; species Lokiarchaeum ossiferum. The sequence goes on along the minus strand of CP104013.1, from coordinate 121,242 downwards.
TCATCTTAGGGTTTAAAATAGTTATCACCCTCCGTAAAATAAAAAGGTGAAATGATGAAAAAAGTAAAATTTAGTGAGTTGATTGCAAGAATTTAAGAATGATTGGATTTACTTCTTCGGGTTTTTCAAAATGGGGAATATGAGATGTATTAGAGATAGCGTGAAATTCAACACCAGGAAGCGTTGAAATTACTTCTTGATGGAGTGAAAATGGAACAGTGGTATCATTTACACCCCAAATTAATAATTTGGGAATCGAAAGACAACCAACTCTTTGAAAAACGGGTTTTGATGTATTCATGGGAAAGTGAAACATGGTCGAGAAAATGGCATCTAAGAACCCCTTATACTTCATCTGCTCTCGAAAACATTCATAAAGATGCGAAATGTCGACGTTCTTCCCAAAATCGGTATCTATCTTTTTTAATAACAAATTAGGACCCAATGTTTTAAAAAGAAATTTGCTTAATCCGGGAATTTTCATAATGAAAGGAATTCCGTTAAATGGAAATCCCGCAGGATCAGAAAGAACAAGCTTATTTACAAACTGAGGATATTTGTCGGTATAATGAATACAAATAGGACCTCCCATTGATAATCCCATAAGAGAGTATGGTTTCGAGTTCAAGTTTAGTGCCGATAGCAATTCATGAAGTTGATCAACAAATAAATCCTTATTGTATTTCAATTTAGGCCGATCGGAATAGCCTCTCCCATACAAATCATACCTTAAAACAGAAAATCCATTATCAAGGAGAAATAAAAATAGAGGTTCCCAGATACATGAAGGCATTGAAAATCCATGCACTAAAACAACCAGATCATTTGCTGGAGCACCCTTCAATTCATAGTATGTTTTACCTTTGGATAATTGAACCATTTGTCCAGACTGTTTGGCTCTAATTTGGTTAGTTAATTCTTTCTTTTCATACCTCATAACCACATATTATTCACCCTCACTTTTCAATTTTTAATTCAACCTTTTTATAAAGAATTTGTATAGATGAAAAATAGTATGTATTTTTTATTAGACTTGGAATATTCCATAACTATTTCTATGAAGAAAAAGGTGGAATAGAAAAATATGAAAGATAATGTTAAAATACAAACTATATTCTAATATTGAAAAAAAGGTAGATTATATATTGCCATTAATCACATTACTTTTAAGGAAAATTCTTATGACCCAAATTAAATGTGACACATGTATTTACTTAGGAGGTCGCCATGAGAAAGGAGTTATACCCATTCAAAGTGGTGCCATTCCCATTTTTGAACCCTATGCAACTTGTTTGAAGCGCCAATATTTTGTTCTCGAACGTGAAGTTGAAAAATGTCAAGATTACAAACATGAATCCGAGAAATTACCCCAAGAAAAAAGTGAAATGCCCTATTCATTTACAACAGCAAGTATTCTGAATCTTTTTGAACCCGGAGTATGGATTTCCATTGAGGATATAATAAGTAAATTAAGTATAACAGAAAAGGAACAAAAGCGCTATCTTCCATTGAAAATTAAAAGTATTATTCGGGCTGGCCAATTACAAATGAAATTGGGAGCAAATAAGCTAATTTATAGTCTAAAAGACTAAGATTAAATTATGTGCAAGACTATTCTACCAGTAAAGAACTATGACCTCACGAGATACTTCACAGCTACAAAAAAAATATGTTTATCTAGATCACGCAGCCACAACCCCAATGGATCCTGATGTTTTTAAGGTTTTCACAGAATATTCAATAAATAATTTTGAAAATCCATCATCCTTGCATGAAATGGGAAAAAGAGCTCGGAAAAGCGTAGAGAATTCACGAAAGATCATTGCTTCTTCTCTTAATATTCATCCCAAAGGTGTAATTTTTACAAGTAGCGGAACAGAATCAGATAATTTAGCTTTACAAGGCATAATGAGACATAGAGCTAAAGAAAGGCCTCATTTGATTGTCAGTCAAATTGAACATCCAGCGATCTACAATACAGCTAAATATTTAGAACATGAAGGGTTTGAGGTCTCCTATGTCCCAGTCACTTCTGAAGGATTTGTTGAATTATCTGTTTTGGAATCTTTAATTCAAGAAAACACTCAGTTAATTTCCATTCATTTTGTCAATAATGAGATTGGAACCTATCAACCCATTAAAGAAATTGGACAATTAGCTAAAAAGAATAACATTATTTTTCATAGCGATGCTGTACAAGCCTTTGGAAAAATTCCGATAGACATGCAAGCTTTAAACATTGATTTATTATCTCTTTCAGGGCACAAACTATACGGTCCAAAAGGTGTTGGAGCATTGTGTATAAATTCTCAAAAATTGACTTCAGAGAAATTTTCAAATCTTGCTACTTTTTTAGAGCCAATGTTGTATGGAGGATTACAAGAAAATTCTTTACGCCCATCAACTGAAAATGTACCCGCTATAATTGCCTTAGGAAGAGCAGTTGAAAATGCCGAACAAAATATGAACAAGTGGAAAGAGCAAGGTAAAAAACTTCAAGAAGTATTTATTAGTGAAGTGCTTACTAAAATTCCCTACTCCTATCTAAATGGAAACCAAGAAAAACGCTTATATAATAACTGCAATTTTCGGTTTGATGGCGTTGATGGGTTTGATTTACTTATGCTGTTAGATAATCAAGGTATAGCAACTTCCACCGGTTCCGCTTGTTCCTCAAAATCCGATAAACCTTCACGGGTTCTAACATCACTAGGGCTTTCTCCATCTGATGCAAGCGGATCAATTCGATTAACACTCGGAAAAGGAACAACGGCTGAAGACATTCAATATACAGTTGCAAAAATGGAACGAGCTTTAAAACAACTCCGATTTGCAACCCATTTTCAATAGAAAATAACAATAACGAATATAATAACCCTTCTAAGGTGTATCAGTAATCAAGATATTGTCCATTTTTAATGCTCCAGTCGGGAAGTATTGCACATTGTCAATTCCCTTCTTCCGAATAGCGCTAATGATTTTCGTATGATATAAATAAATCCAAGGAACATCCGCTAAAATTAATTTTTGGATTTCCTTATATTTTTGAATTCGTTTAGCAGGAATAATCATTTTCTTAGCATCAATTATACCCTGCATCACCTCTTCATTTTTGTAAAATCCAAAATTGTTTTCATTATAATAGTTCAGTAAAGGCTCGAGATAATTATCCATATCTCCCGTGTCTGCAAACCATCCAATGAAACACAGATCGCCTAATTGTGAAGTTGCTCGAGTATAATATTTTGCAGATTGAACCTCAACATATTGGGATGAAATTCCAATTTGTTTCAAATTTTGACGTATCTGTTCTAAAACAAGAAAATTTTGATTTTTATGCAAAATATCAGTTTCCCGAATTAATATTTTTAAAGGATGGCCGTCAATCAAGTGTTTCTTTCCTTGTACCAAAGATCTTGCTTTCGTGACGTTATATCTATACCCTTGCAATGTCAGATCGTTGATCATACTTGGGGGAAAAATACCTTTACATTCATCAACAAGACCCAATAACAATTCTTTATTAATTGTTGCTTTATCTATAGAATAATTTATGGCAAGTCTAATATCCTTGTCATGAATTAAGGGATTTTTCGAGTTAAAATTGAAAGTAAGGAAATTCGTCGAGATTGAATCACTGGTTACTATTTTCATATGCTGAGTCTTTTCTTGTAATTTTGCAATTATTGTGGAATCTCTCAGATCAACAAAATCATATTTACCATCAATTAAATCGTCAACAAGATTGGGATTATTATATTCAACTAAAACTTCATCTGCATATGCAGAACCACCGTAATAATCCTTAAAACACTTCAATAAATAGAAACGGTCTTCAATTTGATCTAATAAAAAGCTTCCACATCCAATGAAATGGTTCTTTAAAACTTCTTCGCGTGGGAGAATAGAACATGTTGGGTGAGCCAAATTTAGTAAGAAACCTGAATATGGACTTTTTAATTTCAATTCGATTTGGTATTGATTATTTATAGTAATTCCTGATACAGATTTTGTGCGCCCATCATGATAGGCTTCCGCTCCTTCAATTTGATATAAAAACCATGCGCAAGGTGAATTTAATTGAGGACTTAATACTCTTTCGAAAGAAAATTTTACATCACTCGCTTGAACCATCCTTCCATGATGGAATTTCACATTTTTTCGAAGGGAAAACACCCATGTTAAATTATCTTCTTTTAAATACCAACTTTTAGCAACTCCAGGCAAAATTGTTAAATCTGCGTTTAGAGTAATTAATCCAGAATGAATATTGGCCAATATTCTGTTCGCTTCTATCTCGTTGGAAATTGCGGGATCTAAAGTTAATAATTCCCTTTGGATATGGGTTGTTAATCGCACTTTTTCTGTGATAACATCTGTTTGATTTAAAAATTGATTCGTTCTTTCTGATATTACTGATAATTGGGTTGTGATCTTTGCTAATTCTGTTAATGATGACTTGGTGTTTTCAGTATTACTTAAAGCCATGTCACTTAAAATTAATACTTTTTTAGATTCAGAATCCATAATTTCAGTCGAACGCATTATTTGAACTAAATTCTGATTTTGTTGATGCAAACCTTCATTAATTTCGGTAAATACCTCAAGAGTATTTTCGACTGAATTAATAATATCTTCGAATACAATTCCTGTTTGCTTCACCACTTGCTCTCCATCATTCACTTTTTTAGTGCTGTCATTCATTGCAGTAAGTGTTCTTTTAATACTCACATCAATATCCATTAATATCGTTTTGATTTCTTCGGCAGCTAAATCACTGTTTTTTGCTAATTTTCCAACTTCATCTGCTACAACTGCAAATCCATATCCCGCATCCCCTGCACGTGCTGCTTCAATTGCTGCGTTGATAGATAAGATTTTAGTTTGTTGAGCAATATCTTTCATATTTTTTAAAATATTTCCAATATTTACCGTTTTTTCTTGTAATGTATCAATTTCATTTCTCGTGTTTTCAACGGAAGTTGAAATGTTGCCAATAGCATTCATGGTTTCGTCTGTGGCGGTTTGACCCGAATGCGCAACTTCTACAGTCTTATGAGCAAAAGTCATAGAACTTTCGGTTTGTGAATGCACCTCTTCGGCCAACACAGAATAATTTTCAATCCCATTTACAACTACGTCAATTGCTTCAAGCTGTTTAATAATGCTAGTAGACACATCAGTAATGATTTTGATTAAATTTTGTGCCGCGGAATAAGTATTCTCTACTTGCACCGGTATTTTCGAAATTATTCTTTGTTGGTTGTGAAAACTTAAATTTTGTTGTTCCGAAGATTGATGTGCCACATACTACAAAAAGAATTATAATTTTTAATAATCATCATATTAATAATATTTGAAGAATCCCGAAATATATTGTAATTTTAAATACTAAAAATCTGCAACTTTTCATTGATCGAGGTCAATTCCTTCAAACAAGTCCAGTTTATGACATTTTTGAAATTATTTAATAAGTATCACAAAAAGATTCTTCATTTTAAAAAAGGTTAAGAAATAAATCTGATGAAAATATTTGTGCTATAATGTTTCTCGAATATAAGGAAGGCCTTTCCCATATTTATTCCACATTTCCTTAATTTTTTTGGGGATATTTTTCTTCACATTGTCAAATTCAGTGGATTTAAATTCTTGCAATTCATTTTCTAGGTCAAACCAATTCATGGCTTGCGCAAAAGCCATAAGATTAATCGCCGGTTTAATCGTATTCATTAAGAAAGGGATCTTTTTTGCTAAGGACTGAGCAAATAATTCAACTTCTTGGTCCAATTTTTCTGGTGGACACACTTTTGTTAGCGCTCCCCACTGAGTAAACTCTTCGAGAGATACCTTGCGACCAGTTAAAAGCATATCTTTGGCATGAAATTGTCCCAAGCTGAATACAGCCATTGCCGTTGGCCCTGTGATGGGAAACATATCCATATCCACTTCGGGCAACCGGAAAAAAGTGGATTCTTTTTGGGCAGCAAAACGAAAATCGGATGCAAGAATCATAATACAGCCCATTCCGATTGCGCTCCCTTGAATTTGAGCTATAACCGGTTTCTTCATATAAAAGAGGGTGAGCGAAATATCCCGCCCATATTGTGATAAATTTTTTCGTAATTCTTCAGTCATCCCTTGTTCAAACATCTTTAGATCAAAGCCTGCTGAAAAAACCCGATCTCCCGCAGATTTTAACACAACTACATTGACTTCTTCACTTGAATCAGCCCTAACTAAGAATTGGGTCAATCGTTTAGCGGATTCCATATCCAAAATATTCATCTTTGTATTTATGGTGATATAGGCTATTTTTTCATGAATTTTAAACAAAATTTTTTCGTTTTTAAGTAGATTGGTCTTCATGATATTTACTGAATTGAAGTTCTATTAAAATTGTCCGCTAAACTTATTGCACACAGATTTACTCACGAAGCACTTTCAAATTTTTTCGCTTTATTCCTTTTTTTCTAGGGTATTTTTTGGTTTTTTCTTGATAGGTTGGAATATATTTATCAAATTCTCATTATCAGGATCATATTTTGCATCTATAACCCTTCTAATTTTGGATATATCATAAGTAAGATTGTGAAATACAATCCTAGGATTGGTCGAAGACCAGTCCATTAAATAAAACAAAACGTAATTCTTACTGTTGGAACATCCCAGTTCACTTAGCTTAAAAAAACATTGTTAGTTCCAGCGATATATCACTTCCTCATGCATTTATCCACAAATCACCCGCATTATTTCTCCCGGATATTTCTGAGCATAATAGAAAAAGTATTTTTAACAATTGCTTATTAATCTTCATTTCATTTTCCTTCGATTCGCTTCGATTTTTTCTCCTTTACCAGCATTTTATCTTTTTCTCAAAAACTCTAAATTCTTACCTTCACTTCCTCTGGTATATACCAATTTGTCGATCTTCCCATTTTCCTTGGTGCGATCATTTCCCAAACCTTTCCCGTTCTCCCCTCCCCCCGATTTTTGTCGAAGCAAAACCATAAAATTTTATTAAAATGCAATATTCTACCCCTTATAGTAAATCTTCGCCCTTGGGTTTTTCTGACGGAAAATCCGCTACCGTGAAGATCCAATAGGAAATGACTAAAAATGGCAAGACGACGTTGGAAATGTTTTGGTGTCTTTAAAAAGAAAGGATACCAAAGTAAACGCTCCCGTAGCCACCGACGAGAATTCGTTCGGGGTGGAGCCGACTCTAAAATTACCCGGTTCGACGTGGGCAACCGTGAAAAAATTGATTGGGAAGTTAAAATCGGTATGCTCTGTGAACATAACATTAATATCTCACACTTCGCGCTCGAAGCCGTGCGTGTGAACATCAACCGCCGCCTCATCAAAAAGATTGGACGGCAAAATTTTCATCTCAAAATTCGAAGGCACCCGTTCACGACTTACCGCGAACATGCAATGATGTCATTTGCAGGAGCCGACCGATTGTCTTCTGGAATGAGAAATGGTTTTGGACGCCCCGTCGGTAAATGTGCTCGCACGCGAGCCGGTGATGTCATCATGGAAGTGGGATGTGCCTTCAAGGATGTCAATCACATCAAAAGAGCATTATATATTGCTGACAAAAAAATCTGCACTACTACCAAGATTGTGTTGTTAGAAGCGGAGAATCCAGCCCACATTCCAAAAGTGCCTTTGCCTTACATTCAAAACTTTGTATTGCCTAAGTATAACATCCAATAAACGGATAGGCACGTATTAGTTTTTTTTTATACTACCTTTTTCCATCTTATAACAATCCTAACTGCGAATTGAGCGAAATTTTGCGTTTGTGCGTGAATTGCTAAAAAATTGGGATTAATTTCACATTATTATACTATGATCCATCTTTTTTCTTTCATTGAAATCTTTTTATTTCACCATAAATATGGTTTATATAGCCCTAATCTCGATTTGCGTGTATGAAATATGGATTCTTATAATCAATTACCCAATGTATCATTGAAAGAAGGAAACTTAATGAGCGATCTCTTTCTTAAAAAAAAAATATTTACTTTAATCGACGCTCTTGAATATCTTCATAATTTACCTTATGGCTACAACTCGAATGATGACAAAAAAACCATTCTATTTGAAGAAGAAAAAGGAACATGCACAACCAAACATGCTGTGGCCGCCACTCTTGCCCAAGAAAACGGGATAGATCTCCAAAAACATGTCGGGATCTATAAAATGACTGAAGATATTGTAGCAGGGACTCAGTTTATTTTAGATAAATATAATCTACCCTTCGTTCCGATGGTGCACTGTTTTTTGGTTCATAATGGGCATCGCTATGACCTTACAGAAGGCAATCAAAATGGTAAAAAATGTTCGATAGAAGATTTTATTTTTGAGCAACAAACAATTCCATTCATTTCTCGGAAAGATGAATATTTGTATTTTCGAGATATACTCACAAAAATTATAATGAAATCCAGTGAATTTCAAGGAAAAGAGATTTCAATTGTATTAAAAGCCCGTGAGGAGGCTATCGACCTTTTACATAAGAATGTCGAACATTAATTAAACAAAGGGGTTTTTCATTTAATTGGGATAAATATTTATGTAGCAATATTAAGAATTTCCAATGTAATTTCTTCGATATAATTTTTCCATTTCCAATCGAAATACTCTCAAAAATGAAAGTTTTTCATATTTAGAATTCTTTCAAAAATTTTAAAAATTCCTTGGATATTAGTGTAATAATTCAAAAAAAAATTAGTCCAACAAAACCAAAAGATTGATGCATGATGAAACAGTGCAACATGAATACATTACGATATTTAATGGTAACAAGTTTATTCTGTATCGGAATATTAGCGAGTATAGAATCGACAACCACGAATGAAGAATTAAATTACAAATGCATTAAAATGAAATCCATCAAGTCTTCCTACGGTTCAAATACATTTGTATCGGTGTGGAATACCGTACTTGATGGAAATAGTGAATCGAACCAAGTGAAATTACCACTCTCAAATATTGGACATTATAATTTTGAGGTTGCATGGGGTGATGGGAGTAACAGCAGTATTACTATATGGAATCAAGCAGAAATTACACATACTTATACTACTGGAGGGATTTTTACAATCGAAATCAGTGGAATAATTAATGGTTGGGATTTTCCAGCAAATGGTGATGAGCTCAAACTGATTGAAATCACGCAATGGGGGTGTTTACAAATAGGAAATACCGGAGGATACTTCAAAGGATGCAAGAATTTAGTACTTAAAGCATCAGATGCATTGAATCTCACCGATACAACCACACTCAATGAGATGTTTTATGATTGCGAGAATTTAGGACATTTAGGAAATCTAAATCAATGGAATGTTTCCCATGTAACAGATATGAGAAGAATGTTTATGAATTCAAAAACATTCAATCAGGATATCGGAAGTTGGGATGTTTCTCGTGTCGTTGATATGTCACAAATGTTTGGAGGAAGTCCTAGTGAAGAGGGATGGATTTATTCTGGAGCGGAGAATTTTAATAAGCCAATTGGAGACTGGGATGTTTCTTGTGTCACAGATATGTCACAAATGTTTGCAGGGGCAACATCATTCAATTTTTATATTGGAGACTGGGATGTTTCATTTGTTACAAACATGGGTGGAATGTTTCAAAGTGCAAAAAATTTTAATCAAGATATATCAAGGTGGGATGTTTCAAATGTTACAGAAATGGGAGGTATGTTCAGCTATGCTAAGAACTTCAATCAAGATATTGGAGGATGGGATGTTTCGGAGGTAACATCTATGTCCGTAATGTTCGATTCTGCCTCCCAATTTAATCAAGATATAGGAAGATGGGATGTTTCGAAGGTCATTAATATGAATGGTATGTTTGCTGATGCTTATCACTTCAATCAACCATTAGAAAATTGGGACGTTTCAAGTGTGACAGATATGATGTTTATGTTTGCAAACTCTGCCTTCGATCAACCTATAGGGAATTGGGATATTTCGAATGTGACGAATATGGGACATATGTTCCGTGGAGCACCATTATCAACCACAAATTATGATATTTTATTGGAAGGATGGGGAAAACGTCAATTACAACAAAACGTTCAATTTTCAGCAGGAGAAGCTCAATATAGTACAGAATCTGCAAAAGCTGCACGAGAACACATCATTAATGAATTTGGATGGTCCATTTCTGATGGTGGATTTTTTGAGGAAAAGATCTCAAATCCTTTTGATCTTAGTATTCCCACATATCCTGCAGCTTTGATTCTAATTTTAATTGGAATCACTAGTTTTTGGATAAAAAAAAAAGCGAGGATGCAAATATGCGCATAAACAAGAAAAAATATTTTTTAATTCTTTTTAGCTAACCTGTTACAAAGCACCGTAGGCATTTATGGCAATCATACAAAATCGCTAAAGCACGTTTGGAATTACTTAAGAAAGCGGGATGAGATATTGAAAAATATATCGCTAATGTTTAAAATCTTCTTTAAGGCAAAAATATGGCTGCAGGCCACCAATCAAAACCTACTAAGAAAGATCCCCTTGCTAAAGTTATTTTTATTTCAGCTTCATAATAAAAATCCTGAATTTCTATGGACTCAAAATTTCGGCTTTTTATATTCACATAGATACTCAATTGTGAAGAGTCGTGATCTCAAAGTTCGCGTATTTCTTCCTGGAAATCATTTTATTTCCATTCCAATTAGTAAACCACCTATACCATTTCTTTTTGCCAGCGACTCCTCCTTATTAGATCATTACCAGGCGAAAGAAGGGGCTTCACCCTTTCTTTTCTTTTAGAATGAGATGTACAAATTCTTTCATTTTAGACATAGATCCCTTCAAGAAAAAGTTTAAATAATAATTAGTAGATATTATAAAACCATCATACTCACTAAATTGTATTTTTACAAAAGATAAAATAAAATAAGGAAATAGTTACGAATGGATACTGAAAGATTATTTATGAAAGCAGATCAAGCTCAAATCTATGAAGTTAAGAATTATATCACTAAATATTTTTTAACAAAATTTGATGAATTGGACAAAAAACCTGATGAACTCAGTTATAAGGATTTTTATGACGAATTATATGTTAAATCAAGTCAAGAAGATATTATCGCGGATAATATTGGGTTTCAAAATGCACCGATATTAATATTAGGATACGCAGGGAGTGGAAAAACAACTACTACCCACAAAATCCTACTAGAGAAGAAAATCAAGCAAATTGTACATTTTTGTTATGTTGATTTTCAGCGACCTGAGTACAAAGATAGACTACACCAATACTTGGAACCTCTAGATATTGATGGTTTTAAGCGTGATTTTAAAAAAATTGTAAAGGAAGAAATTAAAAACCAATTTTATTCTAATCTCGATTCCTTTTTCAAACTTAGCAAGCATATATTGAATGGAAAAGACTTTTTCCCACAAAAAGAAATCGCTTTTGAACTTTACTCCAAAAAGTGTAAAACAAGACTCTGTGAAAATTTCAGTAAATGCTATCGAAGAAATTCTAATAAAGTGCCTATTTTCGAAAAGTTTCTATTTACTTGTTTTAGAGATGATTTTTATCTAATTTTAAAAAAAGTAAAAAAAAATTTATCCGTTAAGCATTTAATCTCCGGAATTTCACAATTTTCATGTGAGGAAGGCGATTATAGAAAATTTATTTTATTCTTTGATAATTTAGATTCACTCCCGTTGAAATTTCAAAGATTTTATCTTCAGTCGATATTAGAAACTCATCGATCCCTTGATATGAGCGGTTATTGCGTGGGAACACTTCGACCCGAGAGTTTGGTAGACTCATTTCCGAAAAAGGGAGATCAAATAGAAAACGATGCACATACGCATATTTTATATGATTATCACTTAAATCATTTCGAGCCTCCAGAAGAATATTTTGAGAATTTAACAGAAAGTAAATTGGCCAAGATCAAAAAGGAGCAATATTTTAATGACAAAGAATTTATTGCGAAATTGCTATTTAAACGGTATAGATATGCATTTATTAGTTGGATTCGGAATAAATATCCCTTTTATGACATAAAAATTCGTGATTTTAATGAGTACAACAAAAAAGTAGACATTAGCTTTCGTTTTGATCAATTATTTTCATACACAAAAAAACAATTGCCGCAGACATTCAATGTAGAAGAATTTAACATCTTCCTTTCGATATGGAATGTATTATTTCTTTTAATGAATAAAGTTTCCTATCTTTTTAATAAAGAACGATTATTCTCCATTTTAAACTTAGATATTCGAAATTTCAACGTGGATATATGTAATTTTCTTGATTATATCATGACATCTAGTGATCCCAAGAAATCTAAGAAAAATGTCTACCAAATCATAAAAAAACGAGCAGTTAAACTTGAATCTTTAATTTATTCGTGGATTTCAAATAAAAAAAATAAAATCAAAATAATTAATATAGTCGATTTCTATAAATATAAATCAGATAAAGCTCATAATTGCTTCTTGAAGTACTTAATCCTTGTCTATCTTCTAAAGAAAAGTGTAGGCGATCAAGATCTTGATTTTGATAAAACTATCCCTCCCTTATCCGAATTTACTGCCAATCTTGTGCAAGTGCAAGCTTTGGTCACGGATTTTGCTCAAATTGGATTTAATGATTCAGAAGAAATCACTAAATCCTTGGCCGATCTTTGCAATAAGGAAAATGGTTATTTAACAACTGACATGATTGAGATTATCCAAGAAAATATCAAAAACCAAAAACAGGTGATTAAGATGACGGATCATATTTTGATTATGCCCAAGGGATATATCATGGGTTTTCAAACCACTCATAAATATACAATTATTGTAAAATCTATTTTTGAATCGATGTCAAAGAAATATAGTGATACCGATTTCACAAATATAAAACCCTTTCATGTTTACCAAGATTTGAAATTTTTACAAAGTATTGCAAATCAGCATTTGGATGGGATAGAGGCGGTAAAAAAGACAATGAAAAAAACCTATCCCAAGGATTGGTTTGAAAGATATCAGAATAAATTCTGCTTGACTCATCTCGAACTTAATAGAATAATTTATAGCCATCGAAAATATCTGACATCAGTTTTAGATATTGATACAGAAATTGAATCATCAGATAGAGCAATGATTAATCAATTACTTCCTGTTTTTTCAAAATTAGAATCCCGCTATGATCTTCAAGTAAAAAATATTGTAAAAGGAGGAAGCTGTAGGAAGATAAAGTTAGATCTACCAACGATAACATTATAAGTAAATATATTAACTATAAAACAATGATGCACAATGGGAAAGATAGGAATAAGTACACCGTTAGGTGGGTTGGAATATGCTTGGGATCAATCTTTTACTGAAGGAAGACGAGCAAAAAAGAAAATAAAAAATGCGATCAATTCAGTTCTACGAGCTCATGAATGCCAGATTAAAATTGATGCCCTTGAAATTAATAATTTGGTAAAAACTATAAGAAGAAATGAATATTTTGCTCAATTAAACAAAAAAACAATGATTAAATTCAAAGAATTAAACACAATCGCAATTAAAATGATGGGTGATGACTATGAGGACAAACGCTTGATTATAACTTCGTATATCAATACCATTCAAAAATCAACAGGGAAAACTAAAAAAATCTTTTATCTGGAGAATGCAAAGTCAATTATTGCAGAAATTTTTGGAGAAGAATCTCGCCATTATAAAGAAATTTGTTCAATTAATTTGGACCACACATTGAACGAATCCTCACCTGAGTTCTCTAACACTATGGATTTATTCCTAGCAAAAATGAAATCCTATCTGGAAGGATTGAAAATTCTTTATTCAACTGAAATTAAAAAAGAGTAAGAGTGACAAAACCCTATGAAATATTTGCCCTCCCTTGAACTTAACGATTATAAACGGTTTCAACGCCCCATTGATTGGCCGGAAATTTTTCCCGAGAATTTCACGGTCATCATAATTAAAATCCTCGAATCGCTCCTCCGCCAAATTCATAGGAATTATCACGATTCAATGGAAAGCAAAGTGCAGTTTCGTTTTTTACAACCGCTTTATCATAAATTCCCTCCTGACTTATGGAAGGAACAAAGAAAAAAAGTGTCCTTCGAAGCTTTGGAAGTCTATGGGATAACAGACGGAGGGGCCCGATATTTAATCCAGAATTATCTCAAAAACCATTACGATGAGGAGCATATTCTATGGTTGATCCAATGGCAACTCGTTGATTTGGTCCGAAGAGACCAAGAAACACTCTGGGATTCGCAGTTAGTTTATAGTTATCAGTTGGAGATCTTGATTCGAGAAGTTTTGAATGAATTATTCGAAGCTTTGAATAGAACAGATTTTTGTTGTAGTATTTTCAAAAGCCATATGGCAAAAATGGGCAATTTACTTCATTTTGAAGTATTTTTTCTTTTGATAATTAATATATCGGCCCATTTTTTTCTTAAATTGGTTAACTCCCAGGCTTTGATAACTGTGATCACATAGCTAGTTATCGAAAACATTTCATTCAGTAGCAGATGAATGAATATAAATACAGAGAGGCGTTAAGATATAAGTACTCACTTTTCATATTAAGTTGAGTCATAATCACAAAAATTGCTGGAATGAAACTATCATGGTATATTATTTCTGTTGCGCAAACTTGGGAAATGACTGCGATTGGGAAGCCTACGCAGATACTCTCGATGAATTGATAAAATACACAGAAGAGCATTTAATTGATGATCATCAAATAGAAAAATTAACGGTTAAGCAAAGATCGTTGATTGAAAAAACCATTGATGAGATTGAAGAAGATGAAGAAATCTTTGATGATGATTACGAAGAAGAAGATTGGTAAGTATTAATTTTCATTTTATCCGTGTTTTTTAATTTTTGCAAGAAAAAGTTCAAACAAGTTCTAGATGGATTCAAACAAATAACCATCCGTGAACCAATCTGAATTTCATTAAAGACTTTTCTCCAATAAATTCCCATTAAGATAAGATCTTTGGCGAAACTTTCAAAAATTATCATGCTAAAAGTAAAAATGATGTAGTTATTCTGAATGATCGGAATTTTTTCCCGAAACCTTAAGTAAAAGAATTATTGTGGTATGCATAATAAAGTTCCTTTGAAAATCATGAGGTGTAAAGAATTCAAGAATCCAGCAAAAAAACGAAATTACTCCTAAACTTCGTATTGGTATGTAATTATTGGATTTTTGGTCTTATGATATTATTCACATACCCACCTATTACTTATGGTGATATTATCTGGGCCGGTGGAGGTTTTTTCTGCTATCTTATTATACTTCACTTCTGGGAAAAAATGTGGAGAAAAATGAATTGGAAATTCCATCAGATAAAGGTGAAATTACTTCTCTTTAGATTAAAAAAAAGATCAGCGAATCCTCGTCGGATGGCAAAAATTCAGTCGAAAATCACGAAATATATTGAATTGGATTATCCGACTTATCTACAAATAGAGTTTATCTTACTTCATGGGGAAAGATCGCCTGAAGATATGCAAGACGATGTAGAAACTTATATTAAGCATAGAAGTAATGATCAAAATTTTGATTATGCAATAAAATTAGTAGAGAGAGTCTTCCCTATAATAGAAGAACGGTATGATTTTTTATATGGTGTATTTCAAACTATTTTAAAGTTAGAACCATTCTTCATACGGATTCAAAATGTCGTGAGTTTCCTTTTAAAATTGAAAAAAATTTCACCAGATGATTTTAATCGGTACAATTTATTCCAAACTTCGAAACTGGATGAAATTCTGCTGGAAGAATGCACTTCCATTTCAAATTATGGCATTTTATTTGATCAACTTGTTAAATATTACATAGAAACAGAAGTGAAGTGCAATAAGAATGATCTTTCTCCCCAATTAAAAATGATGGAGTTACAGAATAGTAACGGAAACATGATTCTATTACAAGTTTGGCAGAAAAATGTGGAATTTCAGGGACAATTTGAAGGAGTTACGCGAAAACTTCCTATAGAACAATTTAATCGAGTCCATATTGCATTACAGGAACAAAATATTTCTGACCATGAACAATATTATTTCTTAAGGGAAAATTTTTCTACCAATCTACAATTTGGATTTCTGGAATATTGTTGTTTAACGCCCGAAATTTATGAAAAAATACATGATCAAATAACATGGCCAGAAATGGAAGAAGTTTATCATCAATTATTCAACTTTCCACTTTCAAATGATCAAGTCGTAATTTTATGAAATACTTTCAAAGTTCCTGAATAATAAAAGAAAAAATTTTCTAAAAAAATAAACTTAAAAAAGGTCTATTTATTCAAAAATAGGAGTATTGCTGCAATTATTATCAAAACTCCAGCAAACCAAGAGCCAAATACTAAGAAAACAATTCCCACAATTAGCAAAGGCACTTTTTCAAATGGTATACTAAAAGGTAAGGAAATTTTAATATATCCAGAACTGACAATTACCATCAATCCGAGTAAAATTGATAGTATCCCGAATAAAATTCGAAGCAATGTGCTATATGGATTTAAAACTCCAAAAAATGCCATAACGCCATTAACAACACCGAGAATTCCCCCGATGAAAGCTAAAATTTTTACCAAATCATTGTTAGCCATAGTAGAACTTCTACTCTATCCCTTAAAATAAATTCGATTTTAGGATAAAATATTGTTTTGATTTTTTACTCAAAACTAAAAGGTTTAAGGAAAAAAAAATAAGCCTCACTTGAAAGACTATTTTCTAACTTAGTTGACCAAGTCATACTACACATAAATAAAATTAAATTTCAGTTTGAATTTGAATTGATATGATTGGATTAGATTTTACTCACTTTCCAGTATTAGAATCAAAATATTACAAATTAAGACAATTGCAGGAAAAAGATGCGCAAGCAATTTTTGAGTATCAATCCAATAAGATCAATTTCTTGTATGTCAATATGCCGGTTTATACCAACTTGTCCCAAGCGCGGAAATATATTGAAGAGAAAAACCAAGGGGTGATCCAAAATAAATGGATTATTTGGGCAATTACCAAAAAAAACAATAACCACATTGTTGGAACCGTTTCGATATGGAATTTTGATCAAAAATGTTCTAAAGCAGAACTGGGCTATGGATTATTTTCAGGAAATACAGGAAAAGGCATTATGACAGAAGTATTATCACGTGTAATCTTATATGGATTTAATGAACTTCATTTGGAGATAATTGAAGCCTATACAAATCCATCAAATAAAAAATCCATAGCCTTATTAAAACGATTGAATTTCAAGTATAAAATGCAAATAGAAGAAGATGGTGAATTATTAAATATTTTCAGACAAGAAAAGAAGGAATTTTAATGAGAAATACAATTTCATACTCCTATTAAAAAAAATCGATCCTTTTAAGTCCATTTTTTTAAAATATCTTGAATTATGTCAATTTGCTCGGAATTTACCTTTTGTTTAGAAAACTGTCATGTATTGGAGAAGCTATCCAAAAACAGTACTACCACAAGTTTCCTCCAGAAATTAAATGTTCCGAAAATAATCATAAAGGAGTTATTCACCCTTTCCTTGCCCCAAGCGAAAATTAATTTATATGAGCATCAATATGGAGTAATTCAGGGGCAACATCCTTATAGAAAATTGCCATTTGCCTTGGATGATTGGATTTTGGCGTATTTAGCAGCTGAAAACCAATGGGGCGCTGTTTCATTAGATCATCATATTTTGGCAGATATTCACAAATATTTAGCTTACGATGCTTTTTGGCCTGAAGATATCGCTTCAATCCCCGCGGATGCATTTGTTCTTCTGGATTCAAATATTTTACTTCACTTCTGTGACCATTCGCGATCCATGCGTAGTCGGATTGAAACAATGTTTCTTGAAAATTCGAGTGTCACTTTCATAGTTTCAGACAATATTATCAAGGAAATAGCCAGAGTATATCATCGGAAATTTGAGCGGCGATCAGCACCTATTCAAAGAGGAAGAAAGATCAGCAATATTAAACAAGCGGATTTAGGTCTATTTATTGATGATTTTAGTAGATTTGAGAGTGGAAAGGAACGAAAAAAGCGCAAACGAGAAAAAAGAAAAAATAATCCAGCACACAATTCTAAATTTTCATATCCGAGATATTCCAAATGGAATCACATAGTAGAAATTTCTTGAGTAAAGGGATGCTTACGAAAATTGTGTTAATAGAAATAAGCAATTCAAATCTCATAGATAATTTTAGATTGGATATATTAGATAAATTTTAAGTAATCTATCTATGAATAACAAAATTCAAAAAAAAAATATTTTTGTAAACGTTTTTATAGGTGTTATACTATATTATGCATAGTATATGATCTATATTTACACTGATTTAAATTTAAATAAAAAATGAATTAAGATGATTAAACGAATAAAACAATTTCAACCTGAAGCTCTTATCAATTCTGAATCCTTCCGGAATTATTTGGAAAAATCGGAGTCTGAAATACTACGGGGAATTTCTACATTAACAATTCTAAAAATTATTGAAGATTTCAGTCCTACCGGAATTTATGGCTACCAGATGTTGAAAGAAATTGAAAAATCTTCGAAAAATATGTTAGTTATTGAAGAAGGGACATTGTATCCTTTATTGAAAAAACTTGTAAAAGAAGGTTTAATTGATGCGGAAGCTCGAATTTCGGATCAAGGAAGGCGAAGAAAATATTATTTCATTACCAATGAGGGAGCGAAAATTTCCAATCATTTAAACGGTTTTTTCTCCAAACTTATTGAATCGATTGCAGGATTATTTGATATAACAGTAAGTTTACCAGAAGAAAATTACTTTTTTTGTCCTAACTGTGCCAACAAGATTGACATCCTTGATAAGCAAATTAAATTTTGCGAAGTATGTGGTTTCAATTTAGAAGGTATTCTCCGTGGAGAAGAAGATATGGAGGGGCATTTATGAATACTCAAAAAAATGAAAATCAAATTATAGTAAACGAATATTTACATCAAATCGAAGAAAAACTACCTGGTTGGTTAAAAGAGAATCCCAAAGAAAGACAAAGTATAATTAATGAGATAGAAGAACATATCTGGGATAAAGCGGAAGATTTAGCTCAAGAAGAAGTTGTTTCAGAATCACATCTTTATCAAGCGATTCAATCAATGGGAACTCCAGATACTATTGCTAAAGAATATCGCAAACGAGGGACACCGCATATTTTTATCAGCAAAGAATGGTGGCCGTATTACAAGAAAGTTATTGGCGGTATTGGAATCTGTATGATAGGTATACTAATAATTTCGATCATTTACATAATTCGAAATTCTCAACCATTTTGGGATGTATTCACTACAGGATACAACTTATGGTCCGCATTTTTAACCATTTTACTTAGCATCTCCATTATTTTTATCGCATTATCATGGGAAGGTTTCCTACCCAGTGATTTAAAAGAAGAAGGCAAAAAGCATCGAGAGAGATATCATAGAGAACATCATCATGGGAAGAAGAACAAAAGTCGTCATTATATCAATTGGGACGAAAAATTACCTTTAGATACTAAGCATCTATTATCAAGTGGCATTTGGGAAATAATTTGGGCAATAATTTTCATCATCCAACCTTTCCAGGAATTGAACCTCAATTTTACCCCAGCCTTCCTGAGCATTATTATTTTCTGGGGTATTTTAGATTTATGCGGGGCTCTCATTAAACTTGCTCAAGTTTTTGCTGGAATGCAAAGAGTTATTGCCCAAAGGATATTTTTCATTCTAACAATTCTCATTAGTTACTTCTATATTCCCCTTTCAAGAAATATGCTTGCCGATCCTGAAGCTTTGCAAGTTTTTTCAAGTGTGTTTAAATGGGGATGGAATGCTTCATTCATTGCAAAATGGATATTGTATTTCATAATTTTTGGTTCTATCCTAAAAATTGTAGCATACGTGGTTAAACTTTTCACATACGAGATGAGATTAAATAAGTACATAGAATTGAAGGCTAAAACCACTTTTAACTAAAAAAGTCCAGATTTCTTCCTTTTTATTAAGGAAGGTATCATTTTTTTTTCTTTTCTTCTTATGGATTTTTTTGGCAGAAACAAATAAATAAACTAAAGAGGGAGTAAGTTTTTAGTAAAAAAAAAATTGTTTGTTAGATATGGGAAATATGGGTAATATTGAAATTATTGAGGTTGATGAGACAAATCTCTCAAAATATGGATTTTTATGCAATACGAATAAAAAGCATCCTGGTTACCAAGCAAAATTTGCATGGTTAACAGAGCAATTTAAAAATGGATTAATCATTCGACTTCTCCAAGTAGATGGAAAAACTCAAGGGTATATTGAAGCAATACCAGGGGAATTTGCATGGAGACCGATTGAGGCTAAAGGATATATGTTCATTCAATGCATATATACTAAAGCAAAAAAACTTCGGCAATTGGGCTATGCTTCAAAATTACTTAAAGAAATCGAGGAGTATGCCCAGGAAAAAGGAATGAAAGGAGTAGTAACTGTCACTTCTGAAGGATCTTGGCTTGCAGGAAAGTCAATCTTTATAAAAAACTCTTTCAAAGAAATCGAAAGTTATGATAGATTTAATCTAATGGTACATCAATTTCATAAAAATAGTCTTCCAAAGTTTAAAATTAATGAAGAAATGCTCATTAACTACAAAGGTCTAAACATTATATATTCTGCACAATGCCCCTATAATGTCAGTGTTTTACCCGATCTTCAGAAAACTGCAGATGATTTGAATCTTTCCCTAACATTACATGAAATTAAAACCCCAGAAATGGCACAACAAGTACCTTCACTTTACGGGACTTTTGTGCTAATTCATAATGGAAAGATTTTTGCTGATCATTATATATCCAAGACCCGATTTCGGAATATTTTAACAAAAGAAATAAAATAGGGTAGAAAGTAAAAATTAAAACAATATTTATCTTATAGTCCTGCAATTGCATCAATTTCAATTTTCCAGCTTGGATATAAGAGTTTACTTACAACTACTGCGCTCGCAGCAGGAAAATTGTAAATATGATGATCATGGAAAAATTGGGTATATTCAGCTCGAAAATCATTAATTGACACTTCAGATGTGCAAAATACAGTCATTTTTAAAATATTTTCAGCATTGCCATCTTCTTTCATTATAATTTTTTCTATCTTTTCTAAACAATTCCGTGTTTGTTCAGATATACTAGTAGGAACTTCGTCATGTAAATTTGGACCTTGTCCTGAAATGAAAAGTAAGTTACCAAACCGCACAGCATCACTAAATGGAGTTCCAGGATTAACAAACTTCTTATCCATAGTTAAGATTAGGAAACATCCTAAAAAAAAGTTGTTTTGAGGAAGGTAAGGAGAATTGGCTTTGAAGGTTTTTTTATAAGGAAGATACGAAACTTAGATAAAAAGAATTTCCGGATATAATTAAGAATTGGTGTAAAAAGGATTAAAAAGGTTTAACGGTAGAAACATAATATGGCAGTTCGGTCATTGGAAGATCGTTTTAAAACCTTCTTCAATCCACAATCTATTATTATAATTGGTGCTTCCCGGAATGAGTACACTTTCAATGGAGTGGTTGTGAAGAATTTATTAGAAGCACAATATCGTGGAAAAATCAATATTTATCACCCCTTTACTGATGAACTAATGGGAATTAAATGTTTGAAGACCCTAGACGAGATAAATGCTATTTCCCCTCAACCTGATTTAGCCATTATTTTAACTCAGCACAATATTTTAACTACTGTAGAATTTTTGGGACAAAACAACATTCAGAAAATCATGATTGAAACAGATACATCTGTTAAAAAATCCCCCTTTGAAGCAGAACAACTGATTATTAATTTGGAAAACCTTGCTAAAAAATGGGACTTGCAAATAATGGGTCCATCCATGATTGGAATCATAGATTTTCAAAATCGCTTTACTTCTTCAGTAATTCCAACCCGCTCGCATATTATTCAGCCAAATTTAAAAAATCGACCTGATAAAGGAGTGAGTTTTCTTGCTCAAAGCGGTGGACTTACCGGAGCTTGTGGCTGGTGGTCTCCCCGTCAAAAAATTCCTTTTGCAAAAATAATTCATATTGGAAAAAGTATTACAATATCTGAAGCGGATATTTTGGACTTCTTATTTGAAGATGAAGCCACCCTCTTAATCATTTTATATTTAAAAGATATTCCTTCCACCTTCATAGATGTTTTGCTAAAAAATAAACAAAAAAAGCCAGTTCTCTATAAATGTGTCGGGAAAGATCAAATTCATGAGGAAGCATTTCAACAAGCCGGTGCAATTAAGGTAGATAATTATATTGAACTTTTTGAATTTGCAAAAGTATTCTTATGGTGTCCTCCTCCCAAAAATAATTCTGTTGGAATAATTGGTCCATCCTCAGGAGCGATAAATTTACTCATTTCGGAAATGCGAAACCAAAATATCCATCTCGCACCTTTATCCAATGAAAATCGTGATGCCATATTGGATAAAGTAGGAGGTTCAACATGTGCACTTGGAAATCCGGTTGATTTTTGGCCTCCAAAAGAATTTGTTGGGACACAAATTTGCCAAGTCTATTATAATGCGAGTAATTCCTTATTACAAGATCAAAATGTAGGAACGCTATTTTTGGCATTAGAATTCTTTACAGAAATTGAATTTAACTTCTCAATTTTTGAAAATATCAAACGAAGATTTCCTAATAAACCAATTATTGCAATTACAATCCAAGCGGAAAGAGAAGGTCAAAATCGAATAATTGAGATTGGAACTGATCTTCAAATCCCCGTGTTTGTAGATGAAGTAGAACGTGGAATTAAAGCCTTAAAATGCCTGCTTAAATATTATGAAAAAGATGATGATTCTTAAAATTATCACACATAAAAGATTTCAAATCAGAAAGAAAAAAAAATATTTAAAAATGGATAAGATTATTCAAATATAGGCTTCAATCCATCAGGAACTTGTGCATTGCCCGGAGAATTAAATAGAACAAACGGATTCAATCCACATTTACATTTTTCGCCAATGACCAAATAAAATTCAAAATTATTATGGAGTGCTGAAGAACAAGATTTCATTTCGGTAAATTTAATTGGTTCTCCACATTCACAAAGAATTCGAGAATTGCTTTGGAAAGATGGAATCACAACGCGTGGATCATCAACGGAAGTAAATTTTGAGACACCTAATAAGGCTTCGGGGAGTTGGAAATCATTTTTTGAAGGATATTCAGCCAAATACTCGCTTAATGTACCATCATCATCGAAGGTTGCATTTTTTAACAATACAAAACTATCGTTATCATCTTCAGGAATTCCGCTTTTCCCATAATTAGATTGAACATTGCTTGGGCCCATACCTTCAGGATAGGAAAATTGATAAACCGAACTCAAAGGTTGGCCGCGAGTTCCACCTTGGGAACGAATAAATTGAACATTTTCATAATCATTTGACACTAAAACAAATTGGATTTTATCTAAAGTGACTTTATTATCTAGAAGTCGTTCCCGAGTATCATTGATGAGATCTTGAATAAAAGTCTTTAAATCTTGAATATTGGTGCGTTCTTGTTCCAGGACAGTTTTTGTATGAGCTAATTTGAATTTTTCCCATCGCTTTGTGAAAAATGATCGTAAGAATTGTGGACCCATACACATTATTAGAAAAACTGGGATTAGGATAAAAGTACTATTCGCTTCAGGAAACAAAGTCATCAAACCAAAATAACTCACCATCGCTAGGGCGTAAATCACCAAGCTCCACCGACTCATAGTTTTTTGGACATGGGCTTTGATTCCATTTTGTCGAGCAACGGATTCTCCAGTGGTGATGATTGATTGCATTTTTTCAGCAATATTCAATTGTTCATATTCTTCTCGGAGAAATAATCTACCTCCGTCACATTCTTCTGGCGCTTCCTCACCTCCTATTAAAGGATGGATGATTTCTTTTGAATATTTTTCAATTAATTTAGTTTGAAATATTAAATCAAAAGGATTTGAAGCGATATAATCACATACTTTGATTAAGCCGAGTTCTTTTTCCACAATTTCCTTGAAACCTAGTTTAATAGGTTCGGGAGGAAGTTCTTCAGCAGTGGCGCTAAGTTCTTCAACAGGACCTTCAGTTAAAGATTCATCAACAGAATCTCCATTCGATTCTGGACCGCGTTCGTATTCTTTATCCGATACCATTTATTTATCAACATTAAGATCGAAATTTTTGTTACATGATCGAGTGATTAGGAGTTTTTCAGATTTGCGTTTTTGCAAAAACAGCGTAAAGGATCGTACTTTGTTTGAATTTTTTTTTGATTTTAAAAGAAATTTAAAGGAGTCGATATTACTGGAAATTCATATCGAATGAATATCAACCCAATAATTTGATTGAAAAATATTCAAAATTTTACAAAATCGAGCAAAAAATATCCACTTTTAACCCTTTTTTAGAAAAACGAAAAGATTTTTCAAAGGCCAAAAATTAAAGTCCTCACTTGCTGGAGGTTCTTTAAACTTGAAAAGATTAGCCAAGAAAGAAGATTTGTGCACGGCGTGTCATGCTTGTGAAGATGCATGCTCTAAGCTCTATTTTAAGGAAGTTAATTCTTTAAAAGCATCATTGCGTATAAAAGTGAATGATGATGAGAGTAAAACGATTATTACTTGCACTCAATGTGGTAGGTGTGCCGAAGTATGCCCTGTTGAAGCCATTTATCAAGATAAAAAAGGTATCTATCGAATTCGAAAGAAGGATTGTGTTGGTTGTTTAATGTGTGTTGCCGCTTGTCCAGAAAATGCAATGTTTCAACATGATGCATTATTAGAGCCATTTAAATGTGTTGCTTGTGGAATTTGTGTGAAGGAATGCCCAACGGGAGCAATTTTTATAGAAGAATTCTAATTGTGAGGAATTAAAATGGATGTACAAAAATTAAAAGAAAATCATAAATTACTTAATAAATGGAATTATGATCTTGGTTCCATTGAAAAAGGATATAATAATCGCACATTGTATGTGAATGTATCTGATAATACAATAAAATCCAAGCCAATTACCCAAGAAATGAAAGATAAGTTCATTGGAGGAAAAGGATTCGGACTTCGCTATTTATGGGATGCGGTATCCCCCAATACGAAATGGAATGATCCTGAGAATGAAATCATCATAGGAACTGGTCCCGTTTGTGGAATTACCCAATATCCAGGCTCAGGAAAATCGCTTATCGTCTCAATTTCCCCTTTGACGGATATTGTGATTGATAGCAATGTTGGAGGGTATTTTGGACCTTATCTTAAATTTTCTGGCTTTGATGCCCTTGAACTTCAAGGAAAAGCAGAGAAAGATGTTATTATTGTCCTTGATGGAAATAATGGCACTGTTCAAATTGAAGAAGCACCCTTGGAATCTCATGATGCTCATATTTTATGTGAACAATTAACTGAAATGTATGCGGAAGATGAGAAAGACAAACGGAACGTCGCAGTAGTTTGTGCTGGTTCAGCAGCAGAACATACACTTATTGGAATGTTGAATTTTTCATTTTATGATCTTCGACGTAAAGTACCCCGAATAAAACAAGCAGGACGTGGAGGTATAGGAACAGTATTTCGGGATAAGCACATTAAAGCCTTAGTCATTAAATTTAAAGGTGTCAAAGGTAATCTTAATCATCCTGCAAAAATTGAATTGTTAAATAAAGCGGGATTACGATTACACCGAGAAATTGAAAAATTCGATAATGATCAATGCAGAATGAGACAAGTTGGAACAGCTAACATCATTGAAGTCATGGATCAATATGATCTTTTACCGACCCACAATTTCAAGTATGGAGCCCATAAAAATACCAAGAATATTGAATCTAACGTATTTCGGGATAAATTTCTGTCACAAAATTTACCTGATGGATGCTGGTATGGATGTTCTATGTCTTGTGCAAAAGCAGCCGATAATTTTGAATTGCTTTCGGGACCATATAAAGGACACAAAGTAACTGTGGATGGTCCGGAATATGAAAATGCTGCAGGTTTAGGGGCAAATATGGGATGTTTTGATCCACAATTTGTTATGGAAGCCAATTTCTACTGTGATACATATGGTATTGATATCATCTCCTTTGCCACTATGACTGCTTTCATAATGGAATGTTATGAAGCTGGAATCTTGAATAAAGAAATCACTGGAGGTTTGGATTTAAAGTTTGGAAATTCTCAAGATGCATTAAAATTACTTCACCAAATGTCTCGTGGAGAAGGATTCGGTAAAATTGCAGGCCAAGGAACACATAAAATGAAACAAATCTTTGCGAAAGAATATGGCGGAGACTTAGAGTTCATGGAAGATATCGGGATGGAACAAAAGGGATTAGAATATTCTGAATATCAAAGCAAAGAATCACTAGCTCAACAAGGTGGATATGGTTTAACCAATAAAGGCCCACAACACGATGAAGCGTGGTTAATTTTCATGGATATGGTAAATAATCAAATTCCATCCTTTGAAGATAAAGCAGAAGCCCTTCATTACTTCCCAATGTTTAGAACGTGGTTTGGACTTATGGGATTATGTAAATTGCCTTGGAATGATATTACTCCTGCAAGCAATAAAAATTATGAACCTCAAGAAGCAGCCAAAGTTCCTGAACACGTTGAAAATTATCGGTGGATCTTCGAAGGAGTTACAGGAAAACCATTATCTCGGGAAGAATTAATTTTGCAATCCGAACGAGTTTATAATTTTCAACGAATTTTCAATATTCGTTTGGGCAAAGGTCTTCGGAAGAATGATGCCGTTCCATATCGTGCAGCAGGTCCTGTCACTGAAGAAGAATATCTTTCCCGCCAAGATCGGTATGATAAACAATTACAAGAGTTAATGAACGTAGATCCTGCTAAAAAAACCACCGCAGAAAAAATTGCAATTGTAAGAAAATATCGATTAGAGCAATATGAAAAACTTACAGATGCAGTCTATAAGCGAAGAGGCTGGAATTCTAATGGAGTTCCAACAATTGAACATTTGAAGAAAATTGGTATGGACTTACCTGAACTAATTGAAGTAATTCTGCCTCTTCAATAATTTTTTTAATTTATTTATTAAACAAAATAGAAATTTGTTCCTTTTGTTATATCTCGTGAACTGTATTTTATTTATTTAAGTGTAAGGGAAGTTTAAAAAACACAAAAAAATAAGTAAGTCATAATGGTAATTCAGTGGGATACAATTCAGCAATTACGAGATGCATCAGAATTAACGACGATGATAATTGAATTAATTATTATTCTAGCGGCCATTTCGAACGTATTTGCATTAGTCTATTTACGAAAAAACTACCCTAAATTCACAAAAAAAGGATTTATTGAATTATTCATAGGATTTACCTTCATTACCTTACATTTCTTCTTTGATTTATTAGATACTTTAGTCACCAAAAAAATTGATGGTGAAACGGTATTTGTATACACCCTTTTTGATATGTTAGATGCCATCTTTTCCTTTTTAGGTTTATTCATAGTGGGATTTGCCTTTTACAAAATTGCAAAATATGGAATGGAATTATGGGAGGGTAAAGAAGAATGATCTTTATGACCCCTGCCCCAGAAATTAATTGGTTGGATGCAATTTTAGAAGGATTATCCCTTTTAGGATTTGTCTTCATCTTAGTTATGGCATTTTATGCTAAAAAGAAGAACAAAATTTTCGCTTCCAAAGGATTTCCATTAATGATTCTTGCCATTTCGATGGGGACAATATCTGCATTTATGGATTTGATTTCAGAATTTTATTGGATGGATAATTATGAACTCTTTAAATCAGTTATGTCAATATTATTAATCGTTGGGTTTTCATTATTTGCCCTATCTCTAATATTAGTGTTCAAATTTACGCAATTTATGATGGGAGAAGAATAAGTCAACAAATATTATGAAAGGAATTTGATCCATACATGCTACTCGAAATATTTATTATTCAAAAAGGGTCTTCATTTTTGCTTCTCCACAGATCATTTACTACAAAAACTATTGCGATGAATGGTGTTTTGTTTAGTGGAATGATTTCAGCAATTTCGCTTTTTACTAAGGAGTTAAAAATTGGGCAAATAACTCATTTCGAAACTGGAGATCATCGAGTTTTAATTTCATCTAATCAGGATATCATTGTTGTTGGGATTGTAGAAGAAAGTAAGGAAGATAATTTCGTTGAAATATCTCTAAAAAAGATTTCTGAACAATTTTATGAGCAATTCGGTCAAAATATAAAGAATTGGAATGGAGATACCCAGATTTTTGAACCTTTTGCCAAAAATGTTGATGAAATCGTTTATTCAGAATTCACTCAACTCTATATCTCAAAGGATTTTCCCAAGCATGTGATAAAGGTAATTCGACAATTTCAAGATAGATTCGAACCAAATGTTATGAAGTTAATTGGTTTTAAAGCAGGTCAAGTTAGAGCACGTAACATTAAAACTAAAAAACAATTAAAGAAGAAATTACGGAAGGAATTAGATCTAATATCAATAAATCATGTAAATGAGTTTACCGAAGAAAACTTAGAGATTGAAATAAACCTATGTCCGGTTTGTCGAGGAATTAAAAATGATAACTTTTCGTGCAAATTTATCGAAGGATTTATTGAAGGGTTCCTACAACATGAGTTACTTGCTGACATGACAATTAAAGCTAAAGAAACATCATGTATTGCTCATGGAGATAAAGCTTGCATTTTTTCGGTAGAAATGATATAAAATCAAATTCCTAAGTTTTTTCTTATTGAGTTCATTAAATTAATTATCACATGGAAGAAAACCAAGGAAAATTTACACAAGATTTCCGAGCTATGATTAATATTGTGTTTTGGAATGGCTTGGGGATGTTTTTTTTAGAATTTATAATTCTTTATTTTTGCAATCAAGTTTTGCATGCCAGTGCCACAGACATTGGAATGCTCGTTTCAGTCCAGATTTTAGGTTATTCTATAAGTTCTCCCATTGCTGGAGCTTTGACGGATAAAATATCAAAAAAGAAACTTGTTCTATTGGGATCCTTTGGAAGAGCAACCGCCTATTTAATTATATATGCCGGAATTATACTTAAAACACTCTGGATCATGGGATGGGGTACTTTTTCAATAGGTTTTGGGGCGGGATTTTTTTGGGTCTCATTAGACACACTTCTTTCAGAGAAATCAAACAAAAAAAATCGCACTCAAGCCTATGGAATGCGAATGGCGGCTGTCGGAAGAGGACAACTTCTTGGTTCGGTGATAGGATTTACAATATTTGGATTTGCTCAAGGTAATAATTTATCCCCATTTTTATTGTTTTCTCCAATACTATTGTATAGCATGGCCAATTTCTATGCTGGATTCAAATTTAGAAATAAAGTTGATGATAAAATAAAATTTGTGGATGAAGAAACCTCTAATTCCGAAGAGAAAATATCTTCTACTCTCACCCTTAAAAAAAACTGGATTTATGGAATTTTATTTCTCTACTTAGTCATTCTGCTTAGTAATTTCAATGGTTCATTAGCAAAACCATTTATTCAGATATATTTAATGGAATTTATCACACAAAATACAGATTTAATTTTAGCGGCTTATTTCTGTAATGGAATATTAACAACAATTCTTGCTCCAAAATTGGGTAAGATTATTGACAAAATTCGACCAGAGTGGGGCATATCCTTAGCAAGCATAGCTGGAGCTCTTTTTACATTATTATTATTGCAGACTTATAACTTCTACCTCTTCACTTTTTTAATGATAATCGATTTTACTATTGCTTCTGTGGCAGGATTATCAATCCAAAATATTTTAAGCCGGATTTCTGAACGAAACCGGGGAAAAATTTTTGGATTTCAAAACTTAATGGGAAATATTGGAAGTATCTTGGGCCCAGTACTCGGAGGTATCTTATGGGATTCCTTTAGACCCCAAACTCCATTTATAGTTTCAATTTACATTGAACTAGCGTTAATTCCTTTCTTTTTATTAGCCATTAAATCAATTTCACCTTATTTAGCTGAGAAAATTGAAGAAAAAAAAACAATTTCAAATCAAGAAAATCAATTTCAAACAGACCTTGCTAAGGAATAACCTTTTTTTTGGGTTTTGATTACTAAGATGTGAAGTTTATGATAACTGTGAATAATCGGGATTTTCAGTGGTTCAAAGGGATGACAGTTACTAAAATGTTGGAGCTCCACAAATATACATTTCCAGAGATCATGGTCAAAATTAATGGGGAATTTGTTGAAAAAAAAGATTACAAAAATACCCTTATCCAAGATGGAGATGAAGTACTGGCCATCCATATGTTTGGTGGAGGCTAGTATCAAGCTGATATACACCCATACGTGTCAATAATTGTCGAACGAATACAGAAATAAAAATTGAGCAATATCAAAGATGGATATAATATGTAACTACCCTCTAAATGATAAAAAACGGAAATAAGAAAATAATGTTATTCTTCAGCGAGATCTGAAAGTAAAATTTTTTCTGTAATAGGAGCAAACTTGAAATATTTAATAATCTCCATCTGATCAAACACATATTTCTTAGGAGCAGGATTGTAAGTTAAAATATTCTGATCTTTCAAATATGTAAATTTTCGCATCTTATCTTCTTTGTAATCGGCATAAGTTGCGTAGACAGAAAGCATTACAGCGTTAAACTTTCGATGGGCAAAAAATAGAGTAGATTTGGAATTAATCATCTCAAAGTCTTCAAATTGAGGGGGGTGATTTGGATTAAATCTGAATGTGTAAAAAACCATTATATCAAATCCAATACTTTTTAAATCTGGGATAATCATTTTCTTGATTAAACCTTCGGCAAGAAATTTTCGTTTCATACGAGCCACAGTATGGCGCGAAAGCTCTACATTTTCGTCTTCTCCAATTTTTTCCATTGTCATATTTGGATTTTTAATTAAAGCGACTAACACTTTTCGTTCTTTTAATGATAATGGTTTTATTGACCCATCTTCAAACCATTTTGGTCGGATATACGGTTCATCAGGGTTTTCTTTGGAAGCGATGTTGAAATAATCCTCTAAAATCCGATCACACGCAAAAAAGGAATCAATATTGCTTAATTTAAATGGGAAAATTAATTCAGTGGGAGTATTATTTTCTAAAAGTCCCAATTGACCAAACGTCTCTGTCCGGACTTCATTAATATTTGCGAAACTAGAAAAATCTTTGGAAAAGCTAAGAGAAAAACCTTTTTCTAATTCACCCAAGGAAAAGAATATTTCTTCAAATGTCTCAATTTTTTCGGATGTAATTTTGATTCTTTCTTCCAATGGGATGATAGGATTAAATGTGCTAGAAATAATTCCAAGTATTTCACATCCTAATCGATTTAACATAGGAATATAGAGTGTTTTGAAAAATTTTTGTTCTTCCAACCGCTTTTTTATAGAAGTTAATGTTGAATCCTTCATATCGAGGAGCTGTGCCAATTGTTTATCATTTTTATCAGGAAACTTTACAAGTCCATAAAGCACCAGTTCTTCATTTTTTGTTAAGGGTTTGTAGGATTCTGTCATTATTCGATCTTTCCAAATTACAACTTTTGAGATATAATTATCCATTTACCCGACAGAATATTTAAAGCTTGTGGCTTAATGGACTATTTTTAAGTATATATTGCTCATACTATAACTTTATTTAAAAAGATCTTGTCATCAGAGGTATCTTAAATTTAAATGTCTATGAATTACTTTTGCCTTTATGATAAAATAATTTTTCAAGAAAATCACAAAGAATTTCTATAGAATAATGACTACTCCCAAAAAGATGCGATAACAAGGAAAGCAAATACGTTTGGATCAATTACTTCAATTACCGTATTCTTAGTAAATGGATTTAAAATTAATCAATCTTTTAGAAGCTATTATTATAATATAAATTTCTTTGGATTTGAAGAGAGCAAAAGAAGTAGCCAAACTCACCATAAGACCGCCAAAAATAATGAATATAAATAACATTTTAGGTTTTTTTCTAAAATAAATTAATCTACTCATAATGTGACAAGTGATCAAGTAGCAGGCTTAAAATAAAGTTACAAAAATCAAAATTAAAAATTCTTTTTTTTAGTATTATAAAAATAAAAATGAAAAATAAGTCAAAAATTGAAAAAATAACTGTGGTTAAATTTTCTACATCATTAATTTTTCTGTAAAACAAAAATTTTTGTAGACGCCTCACAATTTTGTAAATTTCATATTTATGGAATACTGAAATACCAATTAATGCTCATTTTCATGATCGAGTCTATAGTAAAATGGGATCATGTTGCATATTTTTATGATCTGAGATTAATTTTAAGAAAGATTTATATTTGGATTTTCTAATATAAATATTAAGTAAGTACATTTGCCCAAGAACGCATATTATTTATAACCTAATTCGTGAGATTGGACAAATAGTAAGACGATAATTTACCATCTTTGGAAAAGTTTTTAATGATAAAACCACATAAATTGGAATTTATTGATATTAAATCGCTATTTCTTATCTGTCATCCAAGTGATGCAAGTTCTCGTTATTTACAATTTTTCAATACTAAATTTTGAGGTTTATGCTAAAATGACAAGTGTTGCGAGAAAAATATTGAAAGAGCACATTGTTGAAGGGGCATGGGAAGTTGGTAAGGAAATTGGTATTAAGATCGATCAAACCTTAACTCAAGATGCAACTGGAACAATGGCTTATTTACAATTTGAAGCCATGAAAGTGAAACGTGTGACAACTGAACTCTCCGTTTCCTATATAGACCATAATACTCTCCAATCTGACTTTAAAAATCCTGATGATCATCGATATTTAATGTCAATTGCAGACAAATACGGAATTAAATGTTCCCGACCAGGAAATGGAATCTGTCATCAAGTGAACTTGGAAAGATTTGCCCGACCTGGAAAAACATTAATTGGATCTGATTCACATACTCCTACAGCGGGAGGAATGGGACAAATAGCAATCGGTGTTGGAGGATTGGATATAGCTATCGCAATGCGAGGAGGTTCATTCCACTTAAAAACACCTAAAATTATGGGGATTAAACTTACCGGAAAATTACAACCCTTCGTTGCGGCCAAAGATGTAATCTTAGAAGTATTACGCCGAATCGGAGTTAAGGGTGGTGTAGGGCACATTTTAGAATATTTTGGACCAGGTGTGAAAACCTTAATTGTTCCCGAACGTGCAACAATAACCAACATGGGTGCGGAAACTGGTGCAACTACTTCTGTGTTTCCATCCGATGAAATTACAAAACAATTTTTAGCCTTAGAAGGGCGAGAAGATCAATGGATCGAACTTCCTGAAGGGAAAGATGAAGATTTTGATGAAATTATGGAAATAAATTTATCAGAACTTGAACCTTTGATTGCTAAACCTCATTCCCCAGGAAATGTTGTGCCATTATCCGAATTATATGGAATGAAAGTGGACCAAGTTGCAATCGGTTCGTGTACAAACAGTTCTTTAAAAGATTTATGGACAGTTGCTCAATTATTGAAAGGAAAGAAAATAGCTCGTGCCACAGTCCTTGGAATCTCACCTGGATCTAGACAAGTTGTTGCAGAACTGGCAAAAGATGGTAGTTTAGCTAATTTCTATGCAGCAGGAGCACGAATGCTGGAAAATGCATGCGGTCCATGTATCGGAATTGGATTTGCACCAAAAACTAATGCTGTTCGACTTTGTACTTTCAATCGAAACTTCTTTGGAAGAAGTGGTGTAAAAAGTGCTAATGTGTATTTAGTTAGCCCAGAAGTCGCAGTTGCAGCGGCTATTTTTGGAGAAGTGACCGATCCTCGTAAACTTGGAGATTATCCAAAATTCAAAATGCCAGAATCGTTAGAAATTGATGATTCCATGATATTGGAACCAGCTTCAGTAGAAAAAGCCGATGAAGTGGAAATCATCCGCGGTCCTAATATAGCCCCGTTGCCCGATTTCTTCCCATTACCAGATCAATTTGATCATCTTTCCGTAGTTATTAAAGTAGAAGATGATATTACAACGGATCATATTATGCCAGCCGGTGCTAAAATATTACCCTTGCGTTCAAATCTACCTTTGATCAGCATGCATGTTTTTGAGCAGATTGATGAAGATTTTCCAAATCGAGCATTAAAAGCGAAGGAAGCAGGTGGTGGTGTTGTTGTTGGAGGATCAAATTATGGTCAAGGCTCTAGCCGAGAACATGCGGCTTTAGCTCCCATGTATTTAGGTATAAAAGCAAAATTAGTCAAATCTTATGCACGAATTCATAAAGATAATCTTGTAAACTTTGGGATTTTACCGCTGGAATTCAAAAATGAAGAGGATTATGATAAAATCAAGCAAGGAGATATTCTCTCCATAAAAAATATCATAGCATCTTTAAAAGAAGGTAAAGATATCATTGTTCGTAATGAAACCCAAGGATTTGATATCCATTCCACCTATAATTTATCCGAACGTGAAACTGACATTATTATTGCAGGTGGAAGTTTGACCTACGGGTCATAATTTTTTTTTTAAATAAGACAAAGAAGGAAATACAAATGGCTCAAAAACCAATCTATGAATATGACGGAAAAAAGCTCTTAGCTAGCCAAATTCCAAAATATTTCCCGGAGTTCAAATTCCACAATAAACTTGCGGTACTTACTCCAGAAACCGATATTGACAAGTTGGCAGAAGAATTACCATGGTTAAAAACCGACAAACTTGTTGCAAAACCAGACCAATTATTCGGAAAACGAGGTAAAGCAAATTTACTTTTGTTAGATGCCAATTTGGATCAATTGAAAGCCTTTGCGGCGGAGAAATTGGACAAAGTATTTGAAATTAGTGGTAAAAAAGGAAAATTGACTCGATTATTAGTCGAACCTTTTGTCCCACATGAGAAAGAATATTATGTTTCCATTACATCAGATCGAGATTATGATATAATCCACTTCAGTTTAGAAGGAGGAATTTTCGTTGAAGAAAATTGGGATAAAGTTACTCATATTAAAGTTCCATTTACAGCAGATCTTGCAACCTTTGATTTCAAAGGACAATTACCAGATTTAGGTGATTTTGGAGATGTTGTTGTTCCATTTGTTAGAGCGCTCTTGCATGTTTATCAAGATCAAGACTTTGCCTTCTTAGAAATTAACCCATTTGCAATAACAGCAGAAAAAGAAATTGTTCCATTAGATTTGAAATCTCGCTTAGACAATACTGCATATTTCTTACATAATGATACATGGAACACACCTGATGCACCAGTAGAATTTCCAGGCGGATTTGGTATGGAATTAACCGAATCTGAACAATTTATTGACAGTTTAGATGCAAAAACTGGTGCTTCATTAAAGTTCAATTTATTAAACCCTGATGGCCACATTTGGACTCTATTATCTGGAGGAGGTGCTTCTGTAATCTTTACAGATACCATCGCAGATTTAGGTTTTGGAATGGAACTTTCCAATTACGGAGAATATTCTGGAAATCCATCTCTAGAACATACTCAATTATATGCCGAGACAGTAATTGATTTAATGACCAAAAACCCAGATCCTGCAGGAAAACCAAAATATCTTTTCATTGCTGGAGGCATTGCAAACTTCACAAATGTAAAAGCGACCTTTTCAGGAATTGTAAAAGCCTTCCGAAAGAAAGTCGATCAATTGAAGAAAGCTAATGTGAAGATCTACGTTCGTCGAGGTGGACCTTATGAAAAAGAAGGGTTACAAATGATGAAAGAAATTGGAATAGAATTAGGTTTAGATATTGAAGTACATGACCGTTATACACCCTTAACTCGAATTGTACCCTTAGCCTTAAAAGGAGGAAATTAAAATGGAAGATTACGAATTATTTAATGAAAAGACCCAAGCCATAGTTTATGGTTTTCAAACCAAAGCAATCCAACGGATGATCGATTTCGATTATGTCTGCCGACGTGAAACACCTTCTGTAGCAGCCGTTATTCGACCAACCCAAGGACCTGCAGTAGCAACTCACAAAGTATTCTTTGGAGTAAAAGAAATAATCATCCCAGTATATAAATCATTTAAACTTGCAGCTGAAAGACACCCTAATGCTGATGTAGTAGTAAATTTTGCTTCATTCCGTTCTTCATTCGAGACGAGTAAAGAAGCATTGGAAACAGACTCTATCCGTACGGTTGCAATTATTGCTGAAGGAATTCCAGAACGTCAAAGTCGAATTTTAGGAAAAATAGCCCGTGATCGAAATAAAATGATCATTGGTCCTGCAACTGTTGGAGGAATTCGTGCTGGTGCTTTCAAGATTGGAAACACCGCTGGAACTACCGAGAATGTTATACTCTCAAAAATGTATCGCCCTGGTTCAGTCGGATTTGTTTCCAAATCAGGTGGAATGAGCAATGAAATGAACTTCATGATTGCCCAAAATTCCGATGGTATCTTTGAGAGTATTGCAATTGGTGGAGACCGATATCCTGGTGCTTCGTTAATTGATCACTTATTACGATATGAGAAAAATCCCAAGATCAAAATGTTAGTATGTCTCGGTGAAATCGGGGGAACTGACGAATATAAAATTGTGGAAGCTTTAAAAACAAAGCAAATAACTAAACCTTTAGTTATTTGGGTAACTGGAACGGCTGCCAAAATTTTACCAAAGGGATTACAATTCGGACATGCAGGTGCCATGGCTGGGAGTGATTTAGAAACAGCAGAAGCGAAAAATAAGGCATTAAAAGAAGCTGGAGCCCATGTGCCAAGTACTTATGATCATTTTGGAGAATTAATTGCTGAAGTATTCAATAAACTCAAATCTGAGGGAAAAATTGAAGAAATTGTTGAAGTTGAACCACCAAAGATTCCAATGGACTTTGCTCAAGCACTCAAAGAAGGTTTAGTACGGAGACCAACTGATGTTGTTGTCAGCATTTCTGATGATAGAGGAGATGTTCCAACCTATAATAAGAAAGGGTTAGATGCTATTATCAAAGAAAATAAATCTTTAGGATATGTTATTGGAATGCTTTGGTTTAAGAAAGAATTACCTGATTATGCTCAAGAGTATGTTGAAATGGTAATTAAACTTACAGCAGACCATGGTCCAGCAGTAAGTGGTGCCCACAATGCAATAGTCACAGCTCGTGCAGGCAAGGATTTAATGTCTTCCTTAGCCACAGGTATTCTAACCATTGGACCACGATTCGGTGGTGCGATTTCTGATGGTGCTCGATACTTCCGAATGGCTTATGATAAAGGAATGAGCCCTACTGAATTTATTTCTTATATGAAGAAAGTAGAGAAGAAAAATATCCCTGGAATTGGCCATCGGATCAAATCTGTCCAAAATCCTGATGTCCGTGTAGTTCTTTTGAAAGACTATGTAATGAAAAATTTCCCAAAACATCCATACCTTGATTATGCTTTAGAAGTAGAAAAACTAACAACATCAAAACGAAATAACTTAATTTTGAATGTTGATGGGTGTATTGGAATTTGTTTCTTAGATTTATTGGAGAACTTAGATTTCACTACTGACGAAAAAGATGATGTTATCTCCAGTGAAGCATTGAATGGTCTTTTTGTATTAGGGCGATCTATTGGTATGATGGGACATGTTTTTGATCAAAAACGACAACGATCACGACTCTATCGTCAACCTTGGGATGAAATCCTTTACGATTAAACCCCATTCTTTTTCTTTTTTTTATTTTTTCAAAACAAAATTATAAAAAGTGACTCATATCATGACTCAATCTAATGAAAAAATTATTTATACAAGAGTAGACGAAGCTCCACGGCTAGCCACCTATTCTTTACTTCCAATTGTCAAGAAATTCACAGAAGTGGCAGGGATCGAAATAGAAACGAAGGATATCTCTTTGGCAGGAAGAATAATTGCTAATTTCCCTCAATACTTAACCGAAGAGCAACGACAACCGAATGCCTTAGAAGAATTAGGAGAATTAGTTCTCCAACCAGAAGCGAATATAATTAAACTTCCAAATATCAGTGCATCAATTCCACAGATAAAAGCAGCAGTTAAAGAATTACAAGAAAAAGGTTACAAGATTCCAGATTATCCAGAGGATCCTCAAACAGATGAAGAAAAGAAGATTCAAAAAACATTCAATATTGTTAAGGGAAGTGCCGTAAATCCTGTAGTAAGAATGGGGAATTCTGATCGACGAGTTCCTACTCCGGTTAAAAATTATGCTAAAAAAAATCCGCATTCAATGGGTAAATGGACTAAAGAATCCAAATCTCATGTTGCAACAATGAAAGCAGGAGATCTTAGAACCACCGAGATTTCCAAAACTATAACCGAGCAAACAGCGGGTAATAGTAGAATCGAATTTATTGATACAACAGGTAAAAAGACAGTTCTTTTAGGAAAATTACCATTAATCCCCGGAGAGATTATTGATGCTTCAGCCATGAGTAAAAATGCTTTACGAACCTTTTTAGAAGAACAAGTAAAGGATGCAAAAGAAAAAGAAATACTATTTTCAATTCATTTGAAAGCAACTATGATGAAAGTTTCTGATCCAATCATTTTTGGGCATGTGGTCTCAGTATACTTCAAAGAGGTATTTGAAAAACATGCGGAAACATTTAAACAACTTGGTATCAGTCCAAATAATGGATTAGGAGAACTTTATGCTAAAATCAAAAGTTTATCTTCTGAAAAACAAAAAGAAATAAATGATGATATTGATGCGTGTTATTCAAAGAACCCCAAGCTTGCAATGGTTAATTCTGATAAAGGTATCACAAACCTTCACGTTCCAAGCGATGTTATCATAGATGCTTCTATGCCTGCAGCTATTCGAAATGGTGGACAGATGTGGGGTCCAGATGGTAAGGCTTATGATACCAAATTCGTTATCCCAGACAGTAGCTATGCGGGAGTTTTTCAAAAAACCATTGACTTTTGTAAAGAGCATGGTGCATTTAATCCTTCAACTATGGGATCTGTCCAAAATATTGGTTTAATGGCACAAAAAGCGGAAGAATATGGCTCCCATAACAAAACTTTTGAAATTCATGGTCAAGGAGTTGTTCAAGTTTTATCTGAATCTAATGAAGTTTTACTTGAACGAAAAGTTGAAGATGGTGATCTTTTCCGAATGTGTCAAACAAAAGATTTACCAGTTCAAGATTGGGTAAAATTAACTGTGAATCGAGCACGAACAACGGGCTTTCCAACGGTATTCTGGTTAGATGAAAATCGAGCCCATGATGCAGAACTCATTAAGAAGGTCAATGTATATTTGAAAGATCATGATACAACGGGATTAGACATAAAAATAATGGCTCCAGATGACGCAACTCAAAATGCCTGTGAAATTATCCATCAAGGAAAAGACGCTATTGCAGTAACTGGTAATGTGCTTCGAGATTATCTTACAGATCTTTTTCCAATCCTTGAAGTTGGGACAAGTGCAAAGATGCTTTCTATCGTGCCATTAATGAATGGGGGAGGCTTATTTGAAACAGGGGCGGGTGGTTCAGCTCCAAAACACGTGCAACAATTCATGGCAGAAAATCATTTACGGTGGGATTCCTTAGGAGAATTCATGGCTTTACCTGGTTCATTAACTCATATAGGTAAAAGAACTAATAATCCAAAGGCACTTCTTCTTTCTGAAACACTTGATAAAGCCGTTGAAAAATATTTAGATAATAACAGATCTCCTTCTCGAAAAGTTAATGAAATAGATAATCGAGGATCTCATTTCTATTTAGCGATGTATTGGGCTCAAGAACTAGTTTCACAAACTAAGGATGAAGAAATGAAAAATAAATTCACCAACCTAGCAAAAACCTTAGCTGAAAATGAGTCAAAAATTGCCAATGAATTACTTGCAGTACAAGGTAAACCGATTGATATCGGAGGATATTATAAACCTGTTGAAGAATTGGCAATAAAGGCAATGTGTCCAAGTGAAACATTCAATAATGCTTTAGATGCATTATAAAAAAATTGAATGACCAACCTATTTTAAAAAGGATTCAATTTACCTTTTTTTTTCATACTTCTTTTCCAAATTGACTTAATTTTTTGAATTTTTAATTGAACTTTGGTGGAATTATGTGCACATCTTTGTACTTTTATTTATTGAAATATGAAATTAACTCCAAAACTCTTCCTTATGAACGGTGAAAAATTATTTTTGAACAAAATAGTTTGTGAGAATTTTTTGAAAATCGTTGCTGAGAGTTTTTTAAACACATCAACTAAAAGAACGATAAGAGCAATAATATTTATAGCTTAGGAATTCTTTAAAGTGAAAATAATGACCGAACACAAATACGGACTCACTCATTGGCCAGATGCGAACGAAATCCGGTCAAAATTAGATATTTTGGTAAGTCAAGATTTACGAACCTTCAAAGACGGAGTCATGGACAATTATCTCCAATATTTTGAGACCAAATGTCAAAAATCCAAAGAAATTACAACTCTGGCAAAAAAATTTATTCCTGGAGGAGTACAACATAATTTAGCTTTCAATTATCCTTTTCCCATCTGTATCGAAAAAGCAGATGGGGCCTTTATGTGGGATAAAGACGGAAATAAATATATAGACTTTTTGCAGGCAGGAGGTCCAACACTTCTTGGAAGTAATTGGAAGCCTGTTAGAGATAAGGTTATTGATGTGCTCAATTCATGTGGACCCGTTACGGGATTATTCCATGAATATGAATTGAAGATAGCAGAATTAATCAACCACCACATGCCAAATGTCGAAATGATTCGATTACTTGGAAGTGGTACTGAAGCTGATATGGGAATTGCGAGATTGGCAAGAGTATTTACAGGAAAGAAAAAAATAATAAAAGAAGGAGGGGCGTATCATGGTTGGAGTGATCAATTTGTTTATGGATTGCACATACCAGGAACTGCAGATTATGAAGCTCATGGGATTCCACACGGTTGTCTAAAAAATACTCAAGAATTTTTCCCAAATGATATTGAAGAATTAAGAACTTTATTAGTTAAAAATGTGAAGCGCGGAGGAACAGCTGCAGTCTTTTTAGAACCATTTGGTCCTGAATCTGGAACACGACCTCGAGATAAAGAATTTTGCAAACAAGCACGGGAATTATGCGATGAATTCGAGACTTTATTGGTGTTTGATGAAGTGGTTACTGGCTTTAGATCAGGAATGGGAGGTGCCCAAGGTTATTTTGGTGTAAAACCAGATTTAACAACCTTTGGGAAAATAATTGCTGGGGGTTACCCTATGGCAGGTGGAATAGGTGGAAGAGCTGATATTGTAAGTTGTGCGGCAGCAGGTGTTGAAACAGGGAAACAAAGGGCCTATGTTGGAGGCACGCTTTCTGCGAACCCATTAACTTGTGTAGCGGGCTATTGGGCAATTAAGGAAATTGAACGCACAGAAGCTTATTATAAGGCAGCCCTAGCAGGAGATCGATTGATTAACGGAGTCCAAAAGTTGATTGATCAATTTGATTTGCCTTTTGTGGCCTATAATCAAGGTTCATTATGCCATGTTGAAACAGCTGGAGCAATGTTAGTTGACATGGCAAAAAATGGCGCTTTAGAAGATGCATTTAGTCGAAAGGCAGCCATGCACGAGATTGGTGCCGCTTATATGGCCGAAGGGATGATCACATTAGCGGGAAGTAGATTATATACAAACATGACAGATACAGATGATGTAATCGACGATGCGCTTGTTAGATTTGAACGTGTTTTTTCAAGCTTTGCGTAAAAATGGATTACTATTACTTCAGCCTTTTTTTCTTTTTTCACTTATTTCGACCGAATAGTTGATATTCTTTCAGTGATTTGCTGTTTATTAGCACAATTAATGGCCGATGAATAAATTAAAATCAATTTTCTAAAAGTACTAAATAAAGCACTAATTCGAGACAGAGAGTTGAAATATTCAGAGTCTATATTATGCAATTTCATTTTTGGTCCAAAGACATAGTGAGAAAATATGGAACTTTTGAACTACGAGCATATTTATTTTATCAAAACTGTGCAATGTAGAAAGTTTTTAGTGATTATCGAGTTTTTTTACTCCTTTTCTTTATATTTCGAGTAAAATTATGTATGATATTTCTTTCTCTTTTTAATAAC
Source organism: Candidatus Lokiarchaeum ossiferum (assembly GCA_025839675.1). GTDB lineage: Archaea > Asgardarchaeota > Lokiarchaeia > Sigyniarchaeales > Promethearchaeaceae > Lokiarchaeum > Lokiarchaeum ossiferum. The sequence continues at coordinate 79,111 of CP104013.1, read as the reverse complement.
AGAGAATGTTAATCAATAGCACTAAATTCACCTGTATTACATTTCTGTTAGTCCCCAACATCTTTATACGAGTAAAAAATAAATTGTAAATAATGGATGAAAACGTTGAAAATTTTGTAATTCTTTTAGACAACACTAAATCCACTGCGATTAAAGATTTTAGACCAAATCGATTTCATGTCGCCTTGAAGGGAGTAAAGGAATTTATTGAAACCAAAAATCAAGTTGATCATGCGTCTTTTATCAGTCTCTTCATCTTTGGAAAAGAAACAACCGTGCTTTCTGGATTAACAAAAGATACAAGTTCACTATTATCTCAAATCGCCTCAAAAAAATTTGTTAATAATCACCCTCCTCAAGGAAGTATTGCAGAATTAACTTTTTCCATAGAGAATGCCATTCAGATATTGAAGGATCAAATCCAAATTATCGGAGGACAATCAAATCATGTATTTTTAATTACAGACTGCTATGATTTTCATTTTACCCCAGAGATTGCCAAATATATACCAGTTTTAACACAATTAGGTGTTAAATTTGATGTACTTGTTTATTCGGACAAATCCCATACAATAAATGAGACAGAATATCTCCAATTAGTCACTCCCACAAATGGTACCTTTATGAAGTTTCATTCAAAAAAAGGTATACTCAAAGGTATTAGAAATTTTGCTCTTCAACAAAAGACTGATAATGTTTCATTTCAAATGCTTTCTTTAAGAGCAAAAAATAAAGAACAACTTTCAGAAATAGCAGAATATTTACGTTTTCCAACCGAAGAAGAATTTCAAGAAATTAAAAAAAGAAATAGCACAATAAAATGTCAGATTTGCTTTTCTCGGAATAGTCCAATTAACAATTTGTCTTTTATTTTAACAGGGCGTCTTTGTCCACATTGTGATACTCCAATGCATCTCCATTGTGCTGGTGTTTGGGCAAAGAAGTCTTCGGAAGGAGAAAACATTTTTCGGTGCCCTTATTGTTATACGTTATTAAAACTGCCGAAAGAGATAATAAAAGGGATAGAAGTAAAAAAAATAAATTTCGATGAGAAAGATAACACCACTAAAATGATTCGAATCAAGCCCCAAAATTTGATCAATACAAATTTCGAATGTAGTTTCTGTTTTAAAGAAATCAATGCAAAAGAAAAAAATGACAAAGTATTTCGATGCAATCGCTGTTCCGCAAAGTATCACGTTAGTTGTCTAAAGGATATGTATGATAAAGACAAATCTTGTGAAAATTGTGGTGGAAAAATAGTTTAATATATGAACTATCCAGTAATCAACAACTATTGAATTTTCAATCAATTTAATTGGCAATTAATCTTTTAATATTTTAATGGTCTCATTACATTTTATCCATCAACAATTTTATGTTCCAAGAATTTTTAGAACCCAAATAATGATGACCCAAAAATCGATGCACTACTAGTTGCATTTAACAATTTAATAGGATTTATCTTTCATATTGATCTTGAGACCAAATTTTGAGAGATAATGATTGAAATGCAACAATTTCTGGAAAAATATATTTGTTAATTTCAAAATTGAAAAGAAATTAGTAATTCAAGAGATATTTCAATATTTCAGAGAGCTAAAGCAGAAATTTTAATAATATTGAAGAAATTTGAAGCAGAAATTTTATAAATTCGCAAAAATAACACATCTTAATGAACGAGATAGTTGTATGATAGAAAAAATTAATCTGTTAGCATACATTTTATCTCAATATTAGTGCCTTAGGTGAGAATAATGGAAAGCAAAAAAAGAAAATGGATAATTACTAGCGCTTGGCCATACGTCAACGCAACACCTCATTTAGGAAATTTAATTGGCAGTGTTTTATCAGGAGATGTTTTTGTTCGGTATGTCCGATCAAAAGGTGATGAAGCGATTTATGTTTCTGGAAGTGATGAGCATGGAACTCCTGTAGCAGTGAGTGCAATTGAACAAAATATTACCCCTGAAGAGTTGACTAAGATCAATCATGCAAAGATTAAAGATCTTTTTCTAAAATGGAACATTTCGTATGATAATTATACACATACTCATAATCCAACCCATATTCAGTTCATACAAAATTTTTACAAACAAGTTGAAGAAAATGGATTAGTATCTACCAAAGAAGATGATGTCTTTTACTGTGAGCATGATAAATTATATCTTCCCGATCGTTTTGTGGAAGGAACATGTCCACATTGCCAATCAGAAAATGCAAGAGGAGATCAATGTGATGCTTGTGGGAAATTATTAGAACCAGAAGATCTAATAAATGTCCATTGTAAACATTGCAAACAAACTCCGATTAAAAAACGAACGAAACATTGGTATTTAGATTTTGGCAAAACTGAAGAAGGTATCCGCGGATTCATAGAAGATAACGAATATCTCCCCTCGAATGCTCGTTCTGCATCTCTTAATTTTCTAAAGGAAGGATTACCAAGCCGTGCAATTACACGTGATTTGGAATGGGGAATTCCTGCACCCTTTGAAGGATCAGAAAATAAATCAATCTATGTATGGTTTGAAGCGGTTTTAGGATATGTATCAGCAGTGAAAGAGTGGGCTGAAATAATTAAGAAAGATCCTTCTAAATTTTCCTATTTTTGGAATGATCCTAATACACGTTCAGTATATTTCATCGGGAAAGATAACATAATATTTCATTTAATTATATTTCCTGGCTTATTAGTGGCATACAACAAAGGTTTACCCCCAGAAAAGCAATTAACCATGCCTTTCAATGTCAGTTCCACCGAATTCTTAAATTATGAAAATGATAAATTTTCCAAATCTCGAAAAATTGGAATTTGGATTGATGACGCTTTAGAATTAGCTCCCGTGGAATATTGGAGATATAGCTTACTACGAAATCGTCCGGAAAAGCAAGATACCAATTTTTTATGGGATCAATTTGAAAAAGATGTTTTAGAAGTTAATGATATCATCGGTAACTTCATTCATCGAACTTTAACCTTCATTGGTCGACAATATGATGGAAAAGTACCTGAAGGTCCCAAAGAGAGTGAATTAGATGAAGAAGATCAAAAACTCATTGAGACGATAATAACCAGTTCCAAAATAGTTGGAGATTTACTTGAACGCTTTAAGTTGAAAGAAGCATTAAATGAAATTATTGGAATTGCAAGACAAGGAAATATCTATATCAACAACAAAGCGCCATGGAAAATGATAAAAACAAATAAAATAAAAGCAGGTCACACCTTCAATTTATCAATTCAAATGGTCAGAACAATTGGAATTTTATTACAACCATACATTCCAGGCATATCACAAAAAATATTTATTGCCATTGGAAGTCAAGAATCAATTAACGATGTATTATGGGATTCCGCCTCAGAATTGAAAGTACCTGTGGGTCAATCTATCCCAAAGGCGAAACCTCTTTTTCAGAAACTTGATATTAAAGAATTGAAAAAGAAACTCAATCGAATGCAAGGAAAACCCGAAGAAGAAAATACTGAAGAAGGAACATCTAAGCAAAATGGAAAGAAGAAATCAAGCAAACAAAAACCAACTATTGACTATGATACCTTCACAAAATTAGATTTGCGAGTTGGAACCGTAATCACTGCAGAAAATGTTCCAGATAGTAAGAATTTATTACTCCTTCAAGTAGATATTGGGGAAGAGAAACCTCGAACCATTGTTGCTGGGATCGCAAAACAATATTCTCCTGAAGAAATCAAAGGAACCCAAGTTACAGTATTAACAAATTTAGAACCCAAAGCAATTCGCGGAATTGAATCAAATGGAATGTTATTAGCAGCAGATATGAAGAAAAAAGGAGCCGCTCTAATAAGACCTGGTTCTGATGCCCCCAACGGATCCCTAATTAGATAATTCCCATAAGTACATCTTTTCCAATTTTTTTTATCAACATTTTATCTGGATTTTTATTTTATTAAGTTCTATTAGAAATTGGTAATAATTTTGATGCAAATAACTGATGAAACCGCAGAATTTCTTTTACGTCATGGAAAAAAGATGGATAAACCAGTTCTATTGATTTACTATGCAAAAAAGAAAGGATGATGAGGGATCGAAAGAACGACACAGATCAAACATGTTGAATATCCTTTTCAATCAGAAACAAATTTGTTACATGCTAAAGTTCAATATATGGAGTATAAAGTCAACAAGTGTCCATGTCCGGTATATTTAGATGTCGAAATGAAGTTGCTTGTTGAAAACGCTTCGATTGCTTTAGAAAAACTGGGTATGTATCGGTATCTTTCATTAACATATTAAAGTGCTCTTTGCACTTCAACAAAGGTGAAAATGAAAATTCTCAAAAAACTTTGGGGGAATTTGATTCAAATGCAAACACATCCTTTGGTTTTTTTTTTCATTTGGAGTTATTCATATTTTTTAAGGCTATGATAATAAAATTGCTTCTAAAGCAAAAGAAAATATTATTTATATGGGATATCTTTATTTTATATAGGTAAGCTTTAGTTTAATCGAGTTTCTCAGAGAATAAAAAATGGTCCATAGAAAAGATGATATAAAAAAAAACCTAGCCATTGACACAAATTTGGATGAAGAAAAAATATATGATGAAGACGGAATTATCCAGCCAGAATGGACAATTGATGAAGATGGAATTCCATATTGTAAACACCAGACAGACTATGATAAAATCATCCAAACAAATTTGAAAAAACGATTTCCCATTGAATTTGAGAAAATGCTTAATTGTAAGCACTGTGATCACTATAAAAATGATAATTGCTTTTTCCCAAAAAGTGAAGTAGATAAAATTGAAAATGATCGGCTAAAATTAAAAATTCGATGCCAACTATGTGGAATGAAGATAGATCGTCCTTTTTCGATTTTAATGTCGCTATATTATAAGGAAAAACACCATGTCAATATGCCGGTTATATGTTGCACTTGTTATGCGGGTTTAGAGCATGGTACATTTGAGAAAAATTCAAAACGAAGAATGATTTTATTTGCGATCAGTTTATTTACTTCGATTTATTTTCTATTTACTTATTTTATTTCAATTACATCATTCACATGGTGGGGGATATTATTGTATATTCTCCCTTTTTCATTTTGGGGATATATCACCGTAAGAGATTTGAGAAACATATATTATCTTCATAAAGGACGCAAATATTATGACGAAATAATGAATGCTACATCTAAAGAAAAAGAGATCTCAAGAAGAGATGAAGAGTTAGATGAAGAAGATATCAAAAAACCTCCAAAAGGAGCCTATGATTCTTCCGGATACTCAGAATAACCTTTTTTCAATACCATTTTTCAAATTTATAGAAATAAAAATTATAAAAAAATTAATAATCACGCACTTGTTCTAAAATGGATAAAATTTGATAAATTTGAGTGCGAGTATGAAGGGGACAATTGAGATCTTGGGCGATGTCTTCTAATAAGGTTACGCAGGAACTGGCACAGACAGCAGGACCGTTTTCTTTCTCATCAAGGCGACCAATGGTTGTCAGCGATTCTTGTGCAATTTTTCGGATATTTCTTGGAACTCCGTTATCAGCATTAATTCGTTCTAAAAGGAATTCTACTTGTTCAAATAGTTCTTGAACCTCTTCTTTCTTCTGTGCTTTACTTTTACGTGGCATTGAATTCTACCTCGTGGTATTTCTCTTTCAGATATTCATTATTTATCTAAATAAAATAAGATGAAATAAAACTAAATTCAAGATCAATAATATTCGATACATAAAAAAATTTTCGAAACTTTCCAATAATGTCGATTCATATAATCTTGATTCTGTTCAAATAAATTTTTAGCATAAAATCTACAATTTTTTAGGCAAAAACATCATATAATAGGTATGCTTAACGGGTCACTTGAAATTTTTATTCACTATGAATCAATGTCGATTTATTATTATAATTTTAATAACCCAAACCAACAATCAAGCGTGGATATTCAATTAGTTTCAGGATTTTTAGCTGCCAGTTCATTATTTTTCAACGAATTAGGAATAGGTGGACAGGATCGAACTTTTAGAATCCTTCGAGGGGATACCGAGCTTCGTATGTCTTTAGGCAATAAAATTCATGCAACCCTTTTAATAAGAGGATTGGAAGATTTAGACTTAAAAGCATACTACGAATTAGATGTAATGACTCGGGCAATAATTAATCGATTTGAAAATGTTTATATGCAAGAAATTGAGGATTTTATTTTACGTGGAAGGTTTAACTTTGATGGAATTGACAAGTTCATTAAAGATGAAGTTCTAAAAATGAAAGCACATATGTTTTCCAGTTATTTAATGCATATTTTGGGAATTGCCATAAATCGAAACGTTAAGAAGTCTGAAGCAAAAGAGTTGCTTATCTCATTAAATTCCATTTATGCAGATCTACCCTTAAATTATGACAAAATTAGAAAACATCACGATGTGATTTGGAACCAAATTCGTGATTATCAAAAAGAACATATTACATTCAAAAATATAATAAAAAAAGTAAATAAAGAAAGTGCTAATATTTGGAAACTATTTAGAATACCCCTTATTCCTGTTTTTGAATAATGGAATTTTGTTGTTCAATCATTTTTTTCCATTTCTCATATCTTCGTTGTACAATGTAATAACTTATTTTAGGATCTCGATGCATATCAACGATGCCTTTATTGTTGTATTCTTTGGGCCTTTCGTGAAAACCTTGGACTGGACTGCATCGAAAATCTTGAAAATGCCAAATACAGGCACCATTGATATAATCCTTGTCAATTATGATATCTAAATATTCACGCAAGAGATCGTATTGATAATTTTCACTCCATCGAGCATTTGCGAATGATTTGAAGCCCGAAATGGCCCCGGCTCCAAACTCCGAAATCATTAAAGGTTTAATATGATCGAGAGTGTTCATTTTTTTCCAGATTAGATCAATTTCTGCTGCAGCATCTTTCGGACTTACATCATAATTATCATACCATCCAATATAGACATTAGCACAGACAAAATCGACCAAATCCATGGTAGTGTCAAGAAGAGGTTTTTCAGTTACCAAAGTATGATAGCGGGTGGGATCCAAATCGCGAGAAATTTGTAACAAAGTGGACATGAATTTATTTCCTTCTTCGCTTTCAGTATCGCATTCACTTGAAACAATCCACGCAATAACAGAACATTTGTTTTTGTCCCGATGAATCATCTCCCATAATTGTTGCTGGGCATTTATTAACATTTCGGGAGTATAATGCTCTTTTCTCAAGCGATAGACGGGGATTTCTTCCAAAACTAAAAATCCCATCTCATCGGCAAAATCCAGGAGTGATTCATGGGGAGGATAATGAGAGGTTCGAATACAATTGATATCAGCCCCTTTCATAATATTTAAATCGTTATAAATAAGACGAGGATTCATTGAAGACCCTACATCGGGATGATCTTCATGACGACTAATTCCGCGTAATACAATCGGTTTATTATTAAGATAAAAATCTTTGCCGGAGATTACAAAATCACGAAATCCCCATTTCATTTTTTCCCGATCAATTTCTTTGCGGTCCTTTTTGTCGATGAGTTGAAAAGTTAACTCATGCATATATGGATCCTCAGGTGACCATAGGTGAGGATTCTCAATATTGAGTGATATATCAACATATCGTTCATTTTTATCTTTAAACTTAAATGGAACTTCAATGGAGTCAAGTTCTTCAGAATTTTTTAGAATGGCAATAATGCTACCCTCAAAATCTTTGCGATGATCACTATGATCTTTTACCAAAAAACGAACATTTAGTTTCGCTTTACAACTTTGAGATCCCAAACCCAATGGTTTATCAAATTCGAGGTCGTTTGTAATTTTAAAATCATCGAAGCAAACTTGGGAAGTTAATTTTAAGTACACTGGACGATAGATACCTCCATAATTCATCCATTCGGGCGATTCAAACCAAGGTAACCGATTTTCCATATAGCGATTGTCAACTTCGATAGTAATTCGGTTTTCTTTACCAAATACAACGAAATCATTTATTTCAAACCAAAATTTAGTATAACCTCCTTCATGGAAACCAACTTTTTTCCCATTAATCCAGACCGTAGTTTTGTAATTTGAACCATTGAAAACAAGGGTCACTTTCTTCCCATCCCCAGAACCCCATCGGTAGGGAAGGTAGAAATTCATCTCATATAATCCGCGCCCAAAATGATAAAAATGTTTCCGATTCTGGTAAAGTGCCCAAGATGAGGGGACATACACTTTTAAAGTTTCTTCGGTAAGTGGTAATCCCTCTTTTAGAATTTGTGAAGTGATTTCTTCATCATCTTTCAAAAATCTAAACATCCAGAAAGAATCACTTAGAATAATTCGTTTTTGGTCTATTCCAACCATAATAATAATAGATTAAAAAAGGCAAAAAACTTTTGTTTGTTAAACATTAGGAAAATATTCTTCTAAGATATCGGTTAAAACTTCAGAAATCATTGCTTCTCCATATTTTGAAGTTAATTTCCTAACAACAGTCCCTAATTTAACGCGTAAATTGTTTTTCTCGTTACTTTGGAGTTCGGGAAGTTTTTGTTTCAAATCAAAAAATTCTAAGGCATCCTTTTGAGAAATTTTTTCCCCGTAAATACCATTTTCTTTTAAATGTACGATAAAAAATCCATGAAATGTTGTTTCCTGTTTAGTTCCTTTAATAAAAGTAGATTTTTGCTCAATTATTTCTCCAGCGGGAAAATGTTTTTGATTAAAAACAACTCGATCATCCAAAGAAGAAGAATTGATAAATTTCCGATTGAATATGGTTTTTTTTCCTTTTGTAATCTTGGCAAAGAAGTTCCGACACTTTTTGTTGGCAGTTTCCCAATTCAAAGGTTCAAAAAAATCTCCATAATAATTTTGCAATAATTGAACATATTCTGTAGATTCAGTCATCAAATCACACTACTTGTATAGAAATATATTATGGAATCGAATTTTTTAATTGAAGTAGCCCCTTGGTTTTTTAGACTTTTAATAATTTTGAGAATTTCTCTCATAAGACAACAAGATTATTAACATTCCGTTTCCCAAGTATAACATTGGATTAATCTCTAGAGGAAAAAAAAATGGTTGATTGGGCAAAAAAAAAAACCTTTCTGGAAAAAATAATGATTGATGGACTATTTAAGAAACATTCACAAGTCCTTGTAAATATGTACAAATGGAAATTCAAAAAAATCGCCAAATTATACGATCCTTTGAATCAACTCGAGAAAATTAAGAGCCCAAAACTTACTTATAGTGGAATAATCTCATTAAATCTTGCTGGAAAATGGCGCTTGTCGGATTGTAGAGAAAAAATTTCAGAACCCATCATTGCGAGAGCAATTTATAATATGGAAGCCTATAATTTTGAAACTTTATCATGCACACTACCTTCTACTATCCCTTATCAATGGTTAAAGAAAGATTTTCCAGAAACTTTACAGGAAATCCAAACGCAAGTACAAGAAGGTAAATGGAATATTATAGGTGGGGATTTGGTTAATTATGATGCAAGCTGCATTGATGGTGAATCACTCATTAGACAAAAACTCTATGGTCAACGTTTCATTGCCGCTAAATTTAGCCAATTAGCAGAAGTAGCATGGTTTGATTGCTATTCGGAGTTACCTCACATCCTAGCCCAAATAATGTCGAAAAGTGGAATAAAATCTGCTTTTATTAATGTATTAGATGATCCTAAGGATAAGAATAAGGGCGAATTCCCATTTCCGTTTGTAAATTTCATGTGGACAGCTCATGATCACACATCGATTGCGGTTTCGGCTCAAAGTGCTCTAAAATATTCTAATTTTTTATCCAAAATAAAAGACCGAAATTATTTTCTTCAACCAGAAAGAAGCATTTCATTTAACCGGACAACCTCTAATGAAACAATTCAGAACAACCTGTCGAACGAAGTGATACCAGCAATAATCAATCCTTATGGCGCACCAAATACAAAATTTGGCCCCCTTCCTTTCGAAATAATGGAGAAGATGCTTTGGGAGCAGGCGAAACTGGTTGAAAATGTGTCTTTTAAGAAACACTTTGAAAAATTGCATTCTCATCACAATAGAATTCCAACGTGGGGTGATGCAATATTATTCCATCGAAACTCAGGAATTTATACTACAGCAGGTATGATGAAAGAAAATAATCACACTTCTGAGGTGTTATTACATCAAACAGAAGCGCTATCTGCAATTTCAGGAATCTTGGGTCGAGAACATTTTCAAGATGAAATTCAACGAGATTGGCAATTAGTCCTTAAGCATCAATACAGAGAAATAATTGGCGGTAATTCCATCTGCGAAGTTATAAGAGATGCTGCCGAAAGTTATCACCAAGTAATTTCTCATTTATCAAGTGGTCAAGAAAATGCAATAATGAATGCAGCGCATTTTCTCAAGAAAAAGATAAAACATGACCTTTATACTCTTTTTAATCCATTGGGGTGGAAACGTCATGGATTTTCAACAGTGTATAGAAAAACATATAATAATGCCTTAGATCATCAGAATAAACCCCTTTTTGTTCAAAAAGTTTCTTTTTCCCCCTATTTATCCAATCGTGAAATGCAATTAGGTGTAAAAGACGTCCCAGGACAAAATTTTCTGGTTTCAAATGCAAAATTAATTCAGGAAATTGAAGAATTAAGTTTTGAATCCCAAAAGCTCCTCCCTACCGTGTCTCCTGATAAGGATGAATTACTTGAGTTTGAGAATCTTCCAAAAGACTATCTTTTAATTTATCACCCTCCAAGTTCATATATTGAATCTTATGGCCTAGAGAACACAATTTTCTTAAAATCCCCTTCCCATACCCAAGAAACAAACCAAAAATTTAAGCTTAAAAATGAAGAATATATTTTCAATTCACAATTAATTACAATCAAAATTGATGCTAATTCTGGGATCATCACTCATTTAAGTTATGATGACCAAGAAACCAACTTATTAGGGGAAAAAGGGATCCAACATACACTTTATCATGAAAAACCATCGCTTTCAGATCCAATACATATTGATCCAAGTCACTATCTTGTACAAAACGAATTCCCTGCTTTGGAAAGTATAGAAATTGAAGAAAGAGGCCCCCTTCGACACACAATTCTTATTAAGTATAATAAAAGTAAAGATGGCTCCCGATTTCACTCTCGAATTAGTATTTATCGCAAAGAAAAGAAAATTTACGGTGAAACCTTAGTAGATTGGAGAGAAAAGAATAAGTTCCTCAAACTAGAAATCAATAGTGTTCAGAAATTTCAAAAATTTGCCTTCGGAAAACCCTATTCAATTGAACATCAAAGCTTCAATGATTTGACCACAAGACACCAGTTGCCGATTGAGATGTCTTTCCAACAATTTGCCCTCTGCTATACTCAAAAACTCGAGAATGAAACCCAAAAAAATCTCGTTTTGTATTCACAAGGAAAATATGGTTTAGGGATTTCTGAAGATACCGTGTCTCTTTCCTTACTTCGGGCTCCAAAATTACAGACCCCCGATTCAAAGTTTGTTCGTTTAGATTCTGATCACGAGCAAAGATCGAAATACACAGATCACGGATTTCATCGGATCCCATGGGCAATTGAATGTGTGGAACCTGAAATCGATGAATTAAATGTGTTAAAACAAGCCTATGAATACAATTTTCCAATGATTTATGCCCCAACGAATGCAAGCCATGACAAAATCTCATTTTTCAAACTCAATCAACCAAATGTGATAATCACTACAGTGAAAGAGATCGAAGAATTCATGCGAGCAGCACCGGATTGGTTCTATAATCCAAGTATGTATGAAATTGCAGTTATAGTCAGATGTGTTGAATTTAGAGGAATTCAAACATCTTGCACACTTTCCTTACCAGAATTTGTGAACATAACAAAAGTCTTTGAAGTGGATCTCTTGGAACGTATACAGAATAATGGAATAAACAATTCTAAAATGATGGTGGATGAAAATTCGATCCAATTTCCCATGAAACCTCATGAAATCAAATCCTTAATGGTAATTATTCGGGTTCCTTTTGAGGAAGAAGATTAAAAAAATTAATACAAAATCTTTGGGGTTCCATCTTTTTTGCCAAATCTTTTATTTAACCAACGCTGTGGTGGAATAGCTGTTGCGTCCACCATAACGATGCCAGAATCTTCGGCAGGATTTCGAATTTCAAGATTTGAAAGATGATCTTCGATCACTTTCCCAATTTCTGGGCGCATTTTTAAAAATTGAATGGTGGCATTTTCCCCAACTTGATTATGAGGGTGAAAACTGATAAAACCCGCAAAAATTCGTTTTTCGGGAATAATGCTAATGTTAAACTCCTTTAATTTATGGAGCCCGGCTTCAAAAATGATCCGATGCATTTTTTTTGGTTTGAACCATCCCACTTTCTCTGTAAACTCTCCAACGACTATAGCTCGCCTTTCAGTTAAGAAAAAAGTCGCAGGAAATCCACGAACAAATGCAAAAGCCTCCCGACCATTGATCGGTGTCCCCCAGACCAAATTAAGAATGGTTTTAAATTTAACAATTACTCTCATTTCTAGGTAACTTAAGTTTTTTCTTCACTTTGAATTTTTTCTTTTTGATCTTTCTGGCCATACTAAATTTACCACCAATCCACAAATTAGGATTAAACCCCCTAGAATCACATATATCCAATTTGTATTAAACTGGAAAAAATTAGGATTTTGAGGTAAAAATTCATAGAATGGTTCAACATACGCACGAATCACTTTACCAAAGGCTGTCACAATTGGAAGAACTATTCCCATAAATGGGATTAAAATAAGTAAGATTTTAGCAATGTAAACACTTAACGTGTTTAATAAATTTTCTACATTTGTAGGTAGCATTTGATTTATTTTCCTCCTGGTTGGTTAAAATGAATATGCGTCAACATCGTTCTGTTCCATCCCCCGGTCTTTTTCAGTTAAGCGCATTTTCTCTTTTTTTTGAAGAGGGGTGTTTGAAATATGGTTTAAACCTTGTTCACTTCTGGTTTTTTCTTTTTCTTCAATAGGTGATAGGAAAGCGATTAAAAGATCCCATAAAGCCACCAGAAAATTCAATCCTATAACACCCATGTTCAGATATATCATCGGGTCTAAATTCAAGGAAAAAGTCGCAGAGGTGTCTGGCCCTAAGTTAATTACTATATTTTGAAAATCCACCGCCCCTGAAAATTTGTAGACATAAAGATAAAAACCATTAACAAACAAAAGTAGTAAGCCCCCAATTGCATGACGGATCGAATTTTTGGGTGAACTGGCAATAAAAACAGCCAAAGCAGTTGAAATTAAGCCAAAAGCGATAATCCAATACGTGATTAGAGATACTTTCTCTTCGGTATATAGTTGGACACCCATAATGCTTAGTTGCATCAGATAATTGAATATGAAAATTGGGATTGTAATTTTTACCACCCAATTCCAACTTCCAGACATTAATCCCTTTAGCAAATTTTTTAATCGCGGATTCACAGTAATGCACTTTTTAAATTCCATAACTCGTCATGATATTTTCTTTCATTGTAGGATAATCTTGGGTAAAATATTGATAATAGTCAGCAATATATTCGATAGAAAGCCCAAAGTCGACCAAACCCAAATTATAAGATGAGACAATTTGAATAGATAAGGCCACATCATAATGCCACAATAAGTAGGGATAACTTAACGTTTGTATCTCCGCCGTTTCATTAATTGTTGCATTATTTAAATAAAGCGCCACTTCTGGATCATACCACGAGTTGTTATTTTGAAGCAGAAAGTTTTCTGTTGAAAAATCATCTTCTTCCGCGATTAAGGCAATAGTATAATCCTGCCCAGCCGCTAAATCCTCTTGGTATAAAATTTGATCCATATAGGATATATTCACATTACTCTCTTTTGCTCGTAATTCAATGCTAACAGAAATGGTAAAATTATCGAAAGTATAATACCCTCGTTCATTATTAAAGGACATATCAATCGAGAAACTATTCCCTAATACACCTAAGTTCATATCGGCACTATCTGGATCAATATCGATGGAATCTGGAGTTGATATCACTTGAAATATGGATATTCCGCCAATAAATGAAGTTAATAATGCGCCTATGGAAATAATTGTGATTAATGTTTTCATTATCCCCCGAATGAGTTTCTTGACCATATTCTTGTTCATTTTTTTTGTATAATGTCTTCTTGGCCTTTTGGAATAATAAATTCGATCCTTCCAAAGTTGAGGTATTGACCATATTGTTTTTTCATTTAAAATAATCTTATAATCTTTTTTGCTCTTATTTTGAATAAAAAAGTTAAATTTGAGTGAGAAAATTTGAAATATATAAGAATATCATCTGAAAAAAGCGTTTGGACATTTTACCATAGTTTTACATAAAAAATGCCTTTTTAAACAAGATACTAATTCTGAAATTAATTGAGTATTTAAAATTCTCCCCAAATATCTTCAATATTGAATTTTATTTTCAAAATTTCGAAAAATGGTTTTAAACTTTCACAGTTTAAGAGATTTTATAAATCGATATATTTAAGGCGAATGTGACATATAAACAAAATATGTCAGATTCTTTTATTGATATCAAATTACCTGAATCTTTGAAAAAGATTCGAAAATGTGACTGGTGCAGCAAGCCTCTTCCAAAACGACATGTAATCCATAAAAATATTGGACAAGACCCTCCAGAACACAAATTCTGCTCACGCACGTGTAAAGAAAATTGGTGCCACGCCCAAAAATCTTAATATTGCAACAAAATTATTTTTAGTTTTACTCGTTTTTTCTTCTTTCTTCCCAATGCAGTGAGTTTTGAGATGCGTGACAAGGTTAGCAATTCAATTTCGGGGTCTACGATTATAGTTTATTGCAAAAACACAAAGGAAAAAACAGAGAAAAAGAAGAAAAAACCCTTTTACTCGTTGATAATCTCAAAAACCATCTTATCAATCAAGGGTTTTTTAGTTTCCCGCTTATCAAAGTACCAACCGATGATATTCGTAGGTGTAATGACCACCATCACCCCAGTAGTTAAATAGTTAAGGATTTTCAAATCAACATCATGTAAATCTTCTTTACCATCGGGATGAGTGTGAAATTGGTATACAATATCAATGTTGCGTTCTTCTTTGAGTTTTCTCATGTGGTAAAGTTTATGTTTCTTCATCCGCATCCATGATTTGGGCCTAACATGGGCGTCCGAAGGGTTTTTTGTAATTTCATAGCCTTTAATAATTGCAAAATTGTTCTTCCGGTCAGCAAACATCCAACCGGCAACAATTCGATTTCCATCATCGTGTCCTTCTTTAGAAAGTGCTACCATTTCATTGAAAATTGGTTCGGGGATAAGATATCTAAAATCAATCGATGCCATTGTTCTTCCTCGAATAATAATAAGACACCATTTCTTAAATTTTTACCTTATTTCGAAGAAAAAGGATGTTCAAATGCTGAGGATTAGGAAGAGAAAAAATCAAGAGAACCATGTGAATGGTTGAAAAAAAAGAAGACTTTAGAAGAAAAACACAGAATTTTAAATACGGATATCTATTTTTTATTTGGTTTTACCTTTTTTGGACCAATCTTTCTTGTATTTCTTAAGTTTTAACCAATCCAACTGTTTTTGAGATAATTCTAAAGGTTTCTCGAGTTCTTCTGGATTTTCAATATATAAATGAAGATAATCCACAGCCTTTCGAAGATAGACTCCTTCAGAGATGCGATCATCTAGGGTAATCCGAATAGTCATCATTGGCCGAACAGACAATTCACCCGTTTCCTGATCCACAAATGGGCGTTTTGTGATTTTACCAATTGCTAAGAAAAAGCCTATGGTCCCCATTTCAAATAAATGGTGGTATACAGTTGGAAGTCCAATGCTACCAAGATTAGCAAGAAAGGCTGATGAATACATAGGCATATCTTTGGTTTGGGAGTACACAAATTTGGAAAACAAATTTCTTTCATCTAACCAACGAACCAACCAAAAAATGAAGCGAATTAAAAAGCGGGGCATTTTTGTAATCATTTCAATTTGTTTATCATTCTCGTTGGAGTTCGTTTTTCTAGCTTCGTAAAGATGTTTATCAATCTTTTCAGAAATAGTATCTAAAGTCTCAAAAGGATCAAAATCGATCATAGCATTAACTGATCCGGCATCTTCGTCAAGCATTTTCTTGACAACAAAAGCTAAAGTCATAGTATTGCGTTGCCATAACCGACGATTAGACACAAACCGATTTAATTTAGGACGTAAGGCGAGGGTTCTTACAGCAGCACCTAGGATGATATGAAATAAGGTAATTTTTTTTTTACCCTTTCCTTCATTTACTTTCTCAATATAAGGGAGGGTTTTACTTAAATCGAGATCTAAATCAAAATATATGGCGGATTCATTTCTTCCTCGCATAATATGAAATTCTAATTCATGAAACTTCGTAATATTATCAACAAGATTCGCATCGTATCGTTTTGGCATGGGTTTCACCATTGTGGTATTATTTGTTATTTACTCAAGATCAATTGATTTGTTCAAATCACTTGCTATAATTATAAATTGCGCTTTGATCTATCTTAAGCATTTGTATATTCTGATTGATAATTTCTATAAACTCGAGAAGTGATTAAATTCGGTTGTAAATTTTATAAGGCTTTTTCCAAAATCAAAAAGTAAATAGGAAGAAGGAATTAAATTGAATTGTTGGCGATAGTTTGTATCTGAAAAGCAGACAAACATGGTAGGAGGAATAATCCAATGTATAAATTTGTGAAAGAGGAACTGAATAAAATAATTGAAGATGAACTAAATTCAGTTCAAAAAATCGCAATTTTAGGATTAGCCAATGCGGGAAAAACTTCTTTGGTCAAAACCATTTTGTATGAATTTGAAGCATTGATGGTCTTGGCCCCAACCAAGGGGGTAGATCGTTCCGATATTTCATTTTTAGGACGACAGCTTGTTATTTGGGATTTTGGCGGGCAAGAAAGATATCGGAATAATTATCTGCGGCAACCTCAGAAATATTTTCGGGGGATAAAATATCTCTACTACATAATTGATGTGCAAGAATCTGCAAAAATTCGCCAAAGTATGGCATATTTCTTAAAATCATTAGAAATTGCCTATCAGTTCAATCCAAATTTAAAAATTTACCTTTTTTTCCACAAATATGATACAAAATACGAAGATAAATCAAGGTTGATTCGAAATGAGCAAGAGTTTATTCAAGGTACCTTGCCTACAATCCAGTCTTTGGATATCACTCCAAGTATTTTTCATACTTCAATCTATAATCCCTTTAGTATCATCTCCAGTTTTGCTCAACCGTTATTAAGAAATCCCAATTTATACGAAACTTTGTGTCGCACCATTAAAGCATTTTGTCTGGACAATCAATTGAATTTCGGGATTTTATTTGTTAATGATTTTGAAATAGGAAATTATTATGCTTCGCCCGAAGCGTTAAAAAAAATCAATCAGTCTTTAATTCAGATATACCAAAAGATCTATATAGAGGGAAGTCTCCAGGGAAATTATGCGAAAACTACGGAAAGTTTGCAGATTAACACAACAAAATTTGATATTTCTGTCGGAAGTGCAAAGTTTTCGTTTTACTTTACTGTGGGGATTGATTTAACAAAATCGCTGAGTGAACGAGAACGATTATCAGAAATCATTGAAATATTTACTGACAAATTGAAACTGATTTTAAGAAATTCAGAAATAATCCGATTAGGGGTATTACGCACTGAAGATATAAAATAGAGCCTTGGAGAAGAATAATTATTAATGAAATGGAATCTTTATTTACCCAAACAAAGTTAAATAAGCTACGTTTTATATTAAGATCGGAGAATAGGATGACTTCAAAACTAATGGAAATCTGGATAATCAGTAATGCAGGAGCCCCGCTTCTCCATATAAAAAATCCCGCGTTTCCTAACAAGCAATCTGTTGATCCCGCATTATTTTCTGGAATGATAACAGCTATGGAATTCACAGCAAACCACTCCCTAAATGCGATAAAAATGCATGATTCCAAAATCATGATTATGCCAAAATTGGAAAAATCCAATGAATTTATTCTTGTGGGGCGTACTCACATCAATAACCGAGATAAAACAGTTCGGAAAACGCTCCAAAAGATACAAAAAACGTTTCACACTGAATTTGGTCAAATTATTGGATCATGGGTGGGGGATCTTTCTATTTTTGATTATTTCAAAGACCTTCTAATGGAAAAATATTTTTAATAACGTGAAGTTCAGAAAAACTTTTAATAAATTTCGAAATCAATGAAAACGTTTAAATGAGAATATTCTCTAATCTTTTTTAATTATATTTAATTCGAATTTTGAATTAGATAATTTTCTATACTTTAGGAGAAGATTAATATGGAATTACAAGAAGTTTATACCTATCTAAAAGATATTCAATATGTAAATATTGCAACAATTGATGATAATCGACCAAGAGTTAGGACCATGGCTTTGGTTCAATTTGATCACAAATTTTGGTTGGTTACTTTCACGGGTACAGCAAAGCTCGCTCAAATCATAAGCAACCATAATATTGAAATGTCATGTGATATATATGAAAAAGAAAGCGCAGGATCCATACGAGGACAAGGGATTGCATCAATTTGCGAGGATCAAAATCTAAAGGAAAAGATAATTCCAGCGATTTGGTTTTTTGATCGGTATTTTAAATCTCCCACAGATCCAAATTATCAATTGATCCAGCTCAGTTTATCTCAATTTGAGGTGCAATCGCCCAAAAATAAAAAAATGTATTTGTTCAATCTTGAAGGTGATTAAAAATGGAAAATTCATATAATATCTCCCATGTTATTCGGGAAGAAACATTATTTGCAAGCATTCGAAAACCGATAAAAAAACGAGCGGATTTAGAGCCTCAGGTGAAAATTCTAAAAGAAGAATGCCATGGAAGAATTGTTGGTCCATTAACCCTTATCTTTCACTATGATACTCCTGTGGAGGGTTTTGATGCCGAAATTGGATTTCCCGTTTCGGAAAAAGTGGAGAAAGCGGGGATTTCTTCCAGAATTTTAGGGAGAAATGAATTCCTTTCTAACACTCATTCTGGCAAACCGGATAAAATTGGAGAAGCCTACCAAAAAGTTTACGGACTTATGTATAAAAATGGGATTTCCCCTGGTATGTCCACTGTGGAAATCTTTCACGACTACGATTTTGATAATCCTAAGACGGTAAAAATTGAAGTACAAGGGTCGATCCACATGTGGAACTACTTGTATAAACGGGCGTTAAATAAATACTTAGGTCACGAAAAGCAAGAAAAAATCTATTTAGATGGAGATAAAATCACCCCCTTTACCAAAATCAATGACCGAATTCAGTGGGTTAAGAAAACTCTCGAGCGCTTGAAGCAAGAAAGTTCCAAAGAAGAACAATTTCAAATTTTATCGCATATCGCCCTTGATCGCCCAATCGAGGAGATAAACCAGTTTAAGGAAAAATATCTCGAAAATCATGATGTTCGGGATATAATCAACCATCTTAAAACCGAACTTCAGTTTATAATCGAACCTGAAATCAAGGAGAATTATGTTCATATCAGTAAAGTCGCACGAGATCGGGAAGGGTATGATAAAGCAACCAATCACGATGAAAAACGGAAACATTATTGCTTTTGTCGACTCGTCTCTGAAGCGGCCAGTCTTCCGGATATCGATCCCATTTTTTGCTATAGAGCTGCCGGATGGGCTGCTCAATTGTGGGAAGAAATATTACAAAAACCGGTTATTAAGTGCGATATCGTCAAATCTGTACTAAAGGGCGATGAAGTTTGTGATTTTAAGTTATATTTCGATGATAAACTGGTTTAGATCCATCTTTCTCTATAGTTTTTTTTTTCTGTTTTGTTTTTGATAATAAATGGCCTCCATGATAAATTTCGGCCTCTGAAGAGTTTAGGTATCACTCAAGTTATAATATTATTATAACACTACTCTTTGGAGTCAAAAAAAAAATGAGTTATAACAGCTTTGAATCAATGGCCCAAACCTTTTGGGCAAACTTCGCCGGAATGCATATACTTTACCAACTCGCAATCATTGCAATCACAGTATTTTTAGTCATAATGTGCTTGACCTTCGCTTCAAATATGATCCAATTGGCCTTTACTTTCACGAAGGACATGGTTATGATGGTAATCGAATTAGTTGAAAAATTAATCCGCGATTTAGATAAAACTATGCAAAAATTGTTCGGAACCCAACCTTTCATGCCCCCAAAGAAGGAAGTTGAACAATCCGCTTAAAACCCTTAAAATCATTCATTTAATCACACACACCCTTTTTTTTCTTTTTCTATAATACAATCCGTTCTCTTAACGGAGCTCTCTTCTATACCTAAAAGAATGGAATGATTAGATTCATAATTTAGCATTAATTTAATATTTTGAAATAAAAAAATGAAGCCAAAGCAATACCAAAAACAACCAAATTTTAAAAAAATTCTCAAATCCACTGATAATTCTCAGAATCGAAGCATCAAAAAAACCATTCGGGATCTACAGGTTGGAGATTATTACAAAGGAACCGTGAAAATTCTCCGAAAAGTCAAGCCTGGGCCCCTCATCTTATCGGTTTTTGATGGATCGGGAACTATCGATGCCATCGGGCATGATAGCTTGTTTATTGAGAAAAATAACCACACTTCAGGACCAACCACTTATGATTTTGGGAATATTCAAATTAAGGATAACCGAAAAAAAAAAACCCAATCTTCCTCTTCCCCTCAAAATGAAACATTAAAAGAAGAAGATATCCAAGTTGATGAAGTATATGAAATACGAGGAAAAGTAGGAATTCATAAAAATAAGTTGGAAATTGAATTGGATGGACTAAATCGCGCCACTATGGACTTCGATGCACTTATTAATAGTCAATCAGAACCTCTCCGAGAGACATTTAGCATTGAATCAGACCGTTATGAAGCGATGAAACCGGTTTTCTTACAGATAGCCCAACGGATTCGTCATGCGATTATTGATGATCAACCCATTGTAATACGCCACCATAACGATGCCGATGGAATATGCGCAGGATTAGCCGTAGAACAAGCAATTCTTAACGTTATGGAACGAAGAGAACTTCCTTCTAAAAATCGTCTGTATCGGAGCCCAAATATTACCCCCTTCTTTGATCAAATTGATCTTTTTCGAGATATTAGCAAATTTTCCCGGTACACCCAACAATTCGGGGATAAATCACCCCTTCTTTTATTATTAGATACGGGATCTACCCCAGAGAACGTATTTGCCTTGCAAGTGCTGAAAAGTTTCAAGTATGAATGCATCATAGTTGATCATCATAATCCTGGTTCAATCCAAAAGGGAAAGAGTTCTGTGTGCGATTTAGTAGATTTTCATTTGAATCCTTATCTATTTGGATATGATAGCCAGACCTGTGGAGGAATGCTTTGTTATGAACTCGCTCGGTTCATTGATGAAGAATATGAACAACCCATCTATCCTGCTGTAGCTGGACTTGGGGATCGTTGTGATATTCCCGAAGTAGATTTATTAATTGAAAATTCTCAGAAATCAAGAGAAGAATTATTTAGAATGGCTTATGTATTAGATTATTTAGCCTTCCACTTCAAGTTTGAATCTGGAGATGGGGTGTATACCAAAATATTCACGGATTCAGAAATTTTGAACACCATCGGCACGGAAGTTGAAAGACTTTTCGCGGAAAAATTAGATAGTCTGAAGCCTCACATCCAAAGTGAGGATATAAATGGAATATGTTTTACGATAATTGATTTGGAAAAATTTACCCAACGTGGAAAATATCCCACTTCTGGAAAAGTCTTGGGAATGGCTCATGATTATATCGTATTACAAAATGAATCAAAACCGGTTTTCACGATTGGATATTTTGGTGATGGAATCATTATTCGTGCATCCCAGCCAGTTCTGCCAGTACCAACCTTATTAGAAAATATGCATAAAGCACTTCCTCACGCTAATGTTGATGGTGGAGGACACGAACAAGCGGGTTCGATCAAATTTATTGCATCTTATGGTGACAAAATTCTTGATTTTGTTCGAACCGAACTTCAACAATTATAAATTTTTTTTTATTAAAGATAAACATGAAATATCAAAAATTACTATCAAATGAAGTAATTGTTGAAATTTTTATGGTGAAATGGGCTAAAATTAGAGGTAATAACCCTAAATACATAAAAGGTAAAAAATATCAGAAGTTTTATTGAAAAAAGTTTTTTATACACACAATTTTTCGTTGTAATTTCTTACGTGAGTTGCATTTTTTTTTTTATAGTTTCGAGTAATTCAAAATACATTTGCTTATACAGATTTAATTCTGTCTCCAACTGCTGAATTCGATCATCCCGTTGCATTTCATTTTGTACCTCAGGTAATAAGTTTTGCAGAGTAGTATTAGACATTCCAGAACCGAATTTAATTTTTAAATTCGCTTGGATATCACGATAGGAAACGCCCATCTTTAAGAGTTTGCGAGCA
The DNA here is from genome assembly GCA_025839675.1 of Candidatus Lokiarchaeum ossiferum. Lineage (GTDB taxonomy): Archaea > Asgardarchaeota > Lokiarchaeia > Sigyniarchaeales > Promethearchaeaceae > Lokiarchaeum > Lokiarchaeum ossiferum. Next base: position 56,558 of record CP104013.1, on the reverse strand, counting down.
AATCCTATTTTTTCTTCGCTAGATTTTCCGATTTTAATCACCTATTTAATTGAATTGAGTTTTTAGCCGAGAATTCTGGTCTGATGGATTCGTCAGGGATGATAGAAGTTTTTGATGTTCTAAATAGATTTCATCTGGAGATCTGCTCGAAAAATCCTTTTGAGTTATTTTTGATCCACAATGAGGACAAAATAATTTATTGTTTACTTTCAAGTGTTGAATAATGGATTTACTTATTGGAGACCTACACTGAGGACATGAAAAATCAATTTGTGCGCTATATTGCACCAATTGTTCAGTAACTATGTGAGATGTCGTTTGTTTTGGATGAATTTCCCCAGAATCATCCACGATTTCTGCCTCTGGAGATATCCTTATTAAATGTTGACACATATTATAAATTTTCAGATTCGACAAAATCAAAAGATGAACACCAAAGAAAACAGTGGGAATATATTGGAATAAATAGGGAAGGGATAAATAGTCTACCATAAGCATAGCTATTACGGTAATGCTTGCAGATAACCAAAAGATCATATTTGTTAAAATTACAATTCCGATAACCATTAGAATTTTTTGTTTTTGTTCTTGGATAGCGAAGAAATGGACTATTCTAGCCGCAATAAAGAAGGCGAAAATTGTGACTAAAACAATTTTAGTGAAGTTATACCACAAAGATATCAAATTAAATAGAATATAGCCTCCCATAATTAACAGGGATAAATAGGGATCAGATTTTTGATGGATCAAATAATATTGATCAAGATCGGGTCTTCGAGTTTTTTTAATCGAAAGAAAATATACAAAGAGGAAAAGCATATTCAAGCCCAAAAAGTACCAGACTAAATCATTATCCATAGGATCAATTTGTAATAAGAGATAGAGGTATAAATCGATCCAGATAAGACCAAATTTCAAGATTTGATGAGGAATGTTACTCTCAGTAGGGATTAATAGACTATTTTTGATATTATGCGTAAATGTGTTTACCATATATAAATAATAGACACTGAAGGCAGTTAATGGAAAAAAGATAATAAATCCGTTATGTCCCTCTGCTTGGAAATAATCCATTTCTAAGCGAAAAATATAGCTAAACAGGACAAAGCCAGCTAAACTAAATACCCATAAGAGAGTATTTCCAAATAGATGTTTATAAAATTGTGAATACTTCATTTTTTCTCAGTTTTTTAGGTAGATAAGTATTTCAATAGTATAAATGTGAGTTTATAAGCGTTATCATTCTTAGAATTTTTTGGTATGTTTTTTTATGAATAACTAAATTTAACCTCGAAAAAGTGCATAAAACAGACTTAAAATGATAACACATGAAATATATCTGTTATTCTACAAATTTATTACAATTCCCAAAGAAAACTTTCAAAAGAGTAAAATACCTTTTTTGGGAAGAAAATTTGACAATAAATGGCCCCCATGATAAATTTCGGCCTCTGAAGGGTTTAGGTATCACTCCTTCCATAATATAATTAGATAACCTTAATTGGAGACCACAAAAAATGTCCGTAGAATCTTATATTAATTGGAGCCAACTATCTCATGCTCAATTTGCCGCCATGTCCCTTCGGGATCAAATCATCTTTTTTGCCTTAGCCGTAGCCATCACTGTCTTAGCTTTAACATTGACATATTGGGTCGTGAAAGGAGCATTATATTTAACCTATTATGCAGTTAAATTGTCAATCTATATCAGTTATTATTCCGTTGTATTATCTCTCTTGATCCCTTATGCAATATTAAAATTAGTGGCAAAACCCATCCGGGACTACTCTCAACGACCATTAATACCACTAAATCAAGCTCCCGTTTCTGCCCCAGTAGCCCACCGATATTGTTCTGAATGTGGAAAGGAATTTTCGAGTGCCATGGAAGAAGCCATTCATAACAATGGAAATTGTTTCTGTGAAAAATGCGGAATTAAAGTCGATACCCGTGTTTAATCTTTTTTTTTATTTTTCTCACACAACATTATTTGAATCCCTATAATACAGAACAAATTTTTAGGCTGACTTTCTTTCATTTTTAAACGGTTAGACCAAACTTATTTGGACATAACCAAAAATATAATCATTTTTATAAAATATTGTAGGATCATGTCATTTTTTGCAGTGAGACTCTCTGGTTGGTCAGAATCAAAAATCTTCTACGATGGGAAATTGAAATTAATTCATAATTCAGATTACATTTAGAAATTATGAATTTTTAGTTAGAATAATGTTTCCAATTTATCTTTTGTAATAAAATCATCCATCTTGAAAACCTTAGGATTTTTTGACATATTTAGAAACGTGAGGGATTTAGGAATTTTGACTTTTTTTGAAAGATTAGCTATTTGATTATTACTTAAATCCAACGTTTCAATCCTTAGTAGATTTTCTATCTCATATGGAAAATTCTCAATTTTGTTGAATCCTACAAAAAATTCTTGTAGTTTTTCTAATTTTGAAATTGACGCAGGTAATGAGGAAATCTGATTTCTGCTTAAATCAAGATTTTTCAATTTTGTCCATAGTCCGAAAATATCGGGTATTTCTTGAAGTTTATTAGAAGAAATTTCAAAAATCATCATATTTTTAAGTTTCTTCATAGAATCAGGCAATTGACTTAATTTATTAGTATTGATAGTAAACTTCTCCAATTTCAGGAAATCTCCAATAGAATCAGGTAAATATTGGATAAAATTACTGTTTAAATTGAGTTCCTGTAATCCAACCATTTTTCCAATGCTAGGATGAAGCTTCGTAAGTTTATTTCTATATAAATTGATTTTTGTAGTAAATTGAAAATTGCATTTTATTTCAGGAAAATTGTTAAGTTCATTATTTGAAAAATCAACTATTTTCAATTTTCGCAAATTTCCAAATGATGACGGAATTTCCTGCAATTTGTTATTATTAAGGAATAATTCTTCCAAACAAGAAATCGCCCCAATTTCATCAGGCAACTTAGTTATGTTATTATGATCTACTTTAAGCTCAACTAAATTAAAAAGTTTACAAATGCTTGGTGGGAGTGCTTTTAATCTGTTCCAACTTATACTTAATTTTTTTAAATTATGTAATAAACCTATATTTTCTGGGATTTTTATCAATCCTGTTTGCTCAATTTTTAAGTTTACAAGTTTATTTAATTCACACAAGCCATCAGGGATATTTCTCAAGAATATTCCCTTTTTTATGGTCAAAGATTCTAATTCTTTTAGATCACCTAAGGCTTCTGAAAGATTTTCAATAGAAATACACTCTAAGTAAAGAGTTTTCAAATAAATATTTTGATTAAAAAATTGTTTTTCAATTGAAGTTAGATTTTCTGAAACTAAATTGAAATATTCCAACTTCGGAGAATTAATATTATTAAGCATATCTGTATTTTGCAAATTTACTGTAGCTAAGGTGATTTCTTTCAAATTTTTTAAATTTTTAAAAGTTTCAGGCAAAAATAATTCTATATATTCAGAGAGAACAAGAATTTCTAAATGTGAGAGGTTTCCAATTGAATTGGGTAAAATTATTTTTGAGATTCCTCTTGATTGATTATTGTGTTTTTTAACAATTAGTTTTTTTAAAAACTCTAAACTCTGAATACTTTCATGAATAGCTTCAAAATCCCCATAGAGAAATAGAGATTTGATGTGAAAATCTTCCACTTCACCATAACTAACTTCTTCATCTTTCAGTTTCAAACTTCTTTCAATAGTATTAGATAACTTGATATTCATAATTTTTATAAAATCTATTTCAGATTCGACTAATTTTACATTTTCAATCTCTACGATTTTCATATCGATATTTAGTAAATAGGATTTATGAAATATAACTCTATAATATTTATAAATTTGCCCCCACAGACTTACCAATCTAAATCTTGATCCCCGATTTCCAATTTGGTCAACCATTTGGAAATTAATTTTGGATCATGGTGATAGATAGTTCATAATTACTCCGCATGAACTTGATAAGAAAGTTTACAATGAAGAACAAAAAAAAACCAAAGCAAAACTTAATTCCTGAAAGGTTCCACAATAATTTTGATCCATTTCTGGCGATCGTAAAATTGGAAAGCCTCGATGGCGTCTTCCAGAGAAATGCGTTTGGTAATTAATTTATCCAAATCAAGGGTGTGAGAGGCAATTAAATCCAAGGCCTCACCCCAATAATCTTTATTCGCTTTAGAATTAACCATGGCTTCTGGGTATACGAGTTCTACCCCTTTTTTGCGACAATCCACATAGGGAATTTGCATTAATTTTTGCGCTCCGAAGACCATAACCCGAAATCCGGAATAAACCAGATTAATAGCATCCAATAATGTTTCTTTTTTGCCCACCATTTCAAATACCCCATGAGCTTCCCCAAATTCTTCCTTAATAGCATCCATAACATGATAATTTCCATGATGGGGACGTGAATATGCATGCGGATCAAAGGTTTTTGCACCCCATTCTTGAGCAATCTGGCGTTTATGGGCGAAAGGTTCAGAAACAGCGACTTCAATGCCATGGTTTAATAAAATTTTGGTCAAAATAAGTCCAATGGGACCTAACCCAAAAACGATCGCTTTTTTGTTATCGTCATTGATCTTATCAAATTCAGCCCGTTCAAAACAATTGATGGCACACCCCACCGCATCAGCAAAAGAAATTTCATCCATGGAAAGATCATTTCGAACGATGGGTAAGGCTCCGGAAAGTTCATCCTTCCCATGACCAATTACATTTACATGAGTTGAATACTCCGCATAACCCGCCCCCATCCGGGCCACATGATCACCCACATGTATTCCAGATACTTCAGAACCTACTTCCCTGACTATTGCACCCGTTTCATGGCCATGTCCTCCTGGGCCATGGGCCACAATCCAGTGATTTCCTTCAAAAATTCCAACATCACTCCCACAGATCCCTACAGATCTCATTTCGGTTAAAACTTCATGAGTTTTTGGTTTTGGAATATCTACATCGATGCATTTTACCTCCCAAGGTTTGGGAAATATTAAAGCTTTCATTGAATCTTTCATATCATTCTCACTTGTAACAGTTTAGCAAAAAAAGATTAAAATTTACTCCGAATTCCATCAATAAATAGTGTTATCAGATGTTTTACACTTAGATTGAGATCGTCTCGGCGTTTATTTTCTGGAATATGATTTTCATTGATCTTTTCCACCCATTCCAGATACGACATCTCCAATAAAGACGTAATATCATATTCTTTGATTATGTTTTTTACATATGCTTGAATTTGGCCAAAATTATGGGAGATTTTTTGAGTTGTCCCATTCCAAGCCACAATCAAGGGTGGAAGTGAATAATGATTTGCCATAGCTTGAATAACTTTTTGTGGTTTATCTCCAAAATACGGATTGATAACCAAATCGAAACGGATATTTTTTCCAGAAAAAGTAGGCGCAGTTGATTTAAAGGTACTAGAATAACTGGGAATGATTTTTTGGGCATGACCAGTTCCAGTTCCCCAATGATGCAACATTTTTCCAAAATATGTCCCGAAGGGATTAATTCGGATCTGTTGTCCCGCGTGGGGGAGATCCCCAAACCCATTTTTCTTCCATTTAATGGGTGAAAATGCAAAATTTGCCGCTTTTAGGGAATTGAACCCAACCAATAACCCTTGTTTTCGATTAGATACAGCCATCCACCCATCGGAGATATTTCCGACAAAACAATCCACATCACCATTTATAGAATCTACTTCTTGCAGATCGAGATCAAAACTCGTTGTTCTACCCAAAAAATTATGTTTCCAAATGCGCAAATAGTTCTCCTGTCCCAGAAAACCCGGACGAATCTCACAAGGAATTATCTCTTGCCACCGATCGTCATAGGGAACTTTTACACTGTAAACATTACTATCACTGTTAGCACTACCATTGATTTCAGGAATTTTCATGCTCACAGAGACAAATAATTGAGGTAAACCATGATATACGGTTACATTTTTTTCGGTAATAACCACCTTGTTTTTCTCAACAGGAAATTCGGAGGTGATTTGAACTGAAGCACAAAATCCATTGGAACCATCTTCCAAGACTAAAATTTGGTCTCGCTGTGAGGTAAAAGATTTCACCGCATTTTTCTTTCCAAAGGAGAGAGAAGAATCGAGGAAACGCGGAGCCGCAAATTCTTGCCCTTGAAATGAAAAAGAAGAAATTTTTCCTAATGGATCAAATTGCAGTTTAAAAAATTCATTTTGTAATTTCAAAGATTCCGCATGAAGTTCTGAGTCAGATTCTTTTAATTCTACTAAAGTGGAAAATTGTTGCTGGTTTCCAAAGAAAAACCCTTCCTGTGTTAATTGTTGAGTAGAGAGGACAAATTGAACATGTGTTTCTTCTTCCGATTTCTCAATCCAGAGATTTTTGAGTGGATCCTCGATAAAGGGGTCGAAAAATGAGTTGATTTCGGGAGAAAAAGAAGAATCAATGAGAAGTTTCGGAGGAAAGATTTTTTGTTCTTCACGACTCGCACCACGATGGGTGATGGGCAAAATCAAAAGATGATCTTCTTTCAGAGGGATTCCATCCGTAGTGTGAAATAAGGATTGAAAAACATTCATAAACGCCAATTCTGCAGCTTTAAAAGCATTTATTCCATATTTAAGTGCCGTTTTTTGGCGATGGGGATGATTAAAAGGCATTGACATCCCAAAATTGGTGGTAGAAGCAAATAAAATTTTGTTTTTGATATAACTATCTTCCCTATCATCTTCAGATCGGATTAAGGAATGTGTTTTGGGAGTCGAGGGACAAATTTTATCCGCAATCAAGGTATCCGTCGCGGATTTGAACCAACGCGCTTGTTGACCGATAGTCCAATATCGCGTGTTATCAAATTTTTGAGCCCAGTTATAATAGCCGTTAAAACACCCGTCGGCCACATCTTGATGGAGCGTGACATTGCCTTGAGGTGTTAATTGGGGGATAATGTCTAATAAAGTGGTAAACTGAACATAAGATAATTTATCAACGGCTTGAATTATTTCAGAAATGCCGCCAATATTGGGCATCCACTGCAAAATTTTCGGTAAGTGAGTTCCATTCCATGTGTAAGAATCCATATCATGGTTGAGAACCACAAGGGCATGCCCGGGTATTTCTCCCGATTTTTGGTGCTTACGAATTTTTTTTAGCCATTTGCCAACCGAGAGATGATCCATAGTCTCCCCAAACCCATACATTGGAATCATGAGCATCTGCGCATCCGACACATTGGAATGAAAATGGAGTGGATTATACCGCTGATTCCAGTCTAAAGGAGGATTAAGAAAGGGGCGTGCAGTATCAAAGGGAATCACAGTATAGTAATTGAGAATCCCCTTCACACCCAGTTGATATAGAACTTCAATCATTCCTTGAGTAAACATAGTTTCTTGGGTTCGAATATAGGGAGCAACACGACCTTGGAAAAGTTGATCAAGCCCAATCCCCATTTGATTGTTATGAAGCCATTTTGATTGTTGAATTAATTCTTCAGTGTCCAGCCCGGGAAGAATACTATTTCCCCAAGTTCCCAAAATCACCTCATCCTTTCCATCTTTACACCGCCGAATTACTTGATCTAAAACTTCGGGTTGAAATTTCTTTTGCAATTGAATTGTCCAAAACAAATCGCTATAATCCCAAGAAATAGGAATTTTTCCATGACACAATCCTTGATTTTCACAACCTTCGACCATTTTGACAAGATTTTCCATTATTTGGATATCCAATCCGAAACCATCGGTTCCAATGGAATCACCACGAAAGGAGTGATAATAATTTATATGGGGTGACATCACAAAATAGATTCGCTTCTCTCGATAATCCATAATAATTCTCTTCTGATTAACTAAAGTCACTTGTTCTTTAATTCTTATAAGTGCTAGTAAGCTTATTTTATTGAAAAGGTTATATAGTAATATTGCAAGAAGAATTCAAATATCCAAAATCTTTTTTAATTTCACAGCAAATCAAAGATTGGAATAGAAATAGAAGAAAGAAAAAATACAAAATACTTCGCAGTTCAAATTAAAATAGCATCATTTATTGTTTTTGTTTTTGTTTTAAAATATAGACAGCCAAGGAAATGCCAACGATTATAGCAAGACCTATTCCAATGGAGGTACCCACCACGATCCTTCGAAAACCTTGGGAACCTTCCTTCCCAGGAATAGGAGTACTAAAAATCCATTTTAATCCTTCTTCAAAACTTGGAAGTGCAGTAGCCATATGAACTGCATCGGGAATGATTGCAGTTGTGAATTGAAAACCACTATAGGATCGATTTAAAAAACGTTCTCGAATAGGATTATATCCATCAAACGAAAGTTTATTTTCTTTAGACCCCACGGTCATGTAAAGTTTCAATGGTAAACCCCCATAAAACTGACTCTGATGTTCTTCTTCTAAATCGAGTAGATAATGATGTGCCCAATATCCTGCTGGACTAGCAGCGATATAGTTTGTAAAAATTGCGGAACCCCAATGATTAAAATTTAAAAGAGAAAACAGAGAATAATAGCCCCCATATGAGTGGCCATACAGAGTTCTTCCAAAACTATTGTTTGTTCGATAATTTGAATCTATATACGGGATTAATTCATTTTCAAGAAATTTCGAAAATCTGATTCCACCACCCGAATTTTCCTCCCAACCAAAAGCAGGATACAAAAAATCTCGCTCTCGATAATTCACTTTTGGATATCCGATTCCGACCAAGATCACTTCAGGAATCAGCCCAGAATTGGTCAACCGAGATACAACCGATCCGAAACCTTCTTCTTCATTAAAAAAACGAGTGATATTTATAAAAAAATTCGCATCCAAGAGATATATTACGGGATATGATTGATTTAATTCTTGTTTATATTTTTCTGGATATCTGACATCAATGGTAAAGTTGTCTTCAACTTCTTCTGAATAAAAACGGAAAAAATCGTTTTGAATTGTTTGATTGAGAGCAGAACCAGGAATTAATGGATTATTTTTTAAAATCTGAATATGTTCAGAATCATTGGTCAAAAAATCATTATAAATTACATTCGAATTAATGAGAACAATGAAATAAAGAAGGATTATTTGTTTTATCAACTTCATAATTAAGTTCACGTATTTTCATTTTTTTTGGGAACAATGAAATTATTTACCAAAATGATACTCAGTTTTTAAATTTTTTTTTCCTTCATTCAATGCAAAAGTGATTTTGGGAATAACCACTTGCGTTATAAAACCAATTCATCGAAAAAATAGGAATTTTTAAAGGAAAAGAAATAAAGTTCTTAGAAAAAACCTTTTAATTGTCTCAGATTAAAAAATCCAATGAAGATTTAGGAGTCTCATGTTTCCATGGAGCGAAAATTAAAAAAAAGCCCAATACCCATCAAGGAAAACGCATCCTTCACATTTTCTCCACTTTTTGCGGAGGTTTCCAAGAAGGAACATTTCAATTCTTTTGCCAAATTTACTCCTTCCTCTTCTTTTACCTGTCGTTTCTCAAGTAGATCTCGCTTATTGCCAACGATAACAATGGGAATATCGGGAATCGCTCTCCGGATATCATCATACCAATATTTAATGCGCCCTTCAAAAGATTCGCGCCTAGAGATATCGTACATAATAAACGCCGCATTGGCTCCTGTATAATAATATTGCCGCACCCGTTGGAAAAATTTCTGTCCTGCTAAATCCCATATCATAAAATCTAAAACTTTATTCTCAAAACCTTGCAAATTATAACGACGATTAGTAATGGAAATCCCTAATGTAGGTTTGTAATCTGTTTCAAAGCGCTTCGTGACGAATTGATGAATTAGACTTGTTTTTCCAACAGCGGGATCTCCTAAAACACACAACTTGAAAACGAGTTTTTGTTCATCTGCAAAAGCTGCAGCGCCACCTTTATTGGGTGTGTTTAATTGAGGAAGTGTTATCTGAGGTAAGCTTTCTCCAACATGGAGATTAGGCACGGAGAGTGCGACATCTTCCTTTGGATCTTCAAGAATTTTTGCGATTTTCTCCGCAATCAAGAATACATAGGGCATTTCATAATTGATAATAACCCGATATTCATAGACGCATAGGAGAATTGCTTTTGGTCCTGCTTCTGTAAATATCAAGTGGTGATCCTCGGTTTCAAAACCTCCGGTCCCAAAAGATCCCGGATATTCCGCGGTGATTCGTTTTAAAGTTGGATCTACGACACTGGCAATCGCCCCATAGATTTCCGAATCTTCTCGCGAATTCCGTTCAAACCGACTTTGATTAGCAATCAGCAATCCATCCCGATCAAAAATATACGCCGCAATTAAGGCTTGTTTGGAGACTTGAAAAAAATTTGAGAGGAGGCATGTTAATTTTTCGTGAATGGGGAGCATCTGTATTTTCCTTTTCTTGTTATACAAATATTTGATTACGTTTTAATAAATATTTACCATGATTTGCTGTCTGAATAGCTTCTCACATTAATAATTCCAAGAAGAAGAATAGAATCAATTAAAATTTTAAGAAAAAAAAAGAAGCATTATAAGTGCTAAAGTTAATATCGTGGTGGAATTGGTTTACCCCATGGACCATACATTGTTTTTTGCACCTCCAAACTGATCAAACAGTAATATTGGATATGACGAGGATTTAAAAACCACGATTATTTTTTGGAAATTTGGGTTTAACAAATAAAATCAGATTGGAATGCAGTAATTATCTTAGAAGGAGAATAGATATCCCTGCTTAGATTGGGAATTAAATCGATCATTGGGAGACTAAATCCATATTGAAACCACTTTTCTTGTAAAAACTTACCCGTTTCTTCTTTTTCCCACCAATCATCCCCGAAATTATTTACAAGAGAAGAGCGGATTTTAAAACACATGATATGAGCCCTCAAATAATTAGCATCTAAAAAGAAATTCTCATTAATATTATCTAAGAAATCATAGCAAGGATGATCTATCAAAAAAAACTGCTTATAAAGTGATTTTACGTTAACTTGAATTTGTTTCAAGGAATTGAAGTTTAAATTTTCAGGATGTGATAAAATTTCGTATCTAGTAATGTAATGAAGAGCGGATTTTCTTAATCGATAAAGCCAGCGAAATAACAAAAAAAATTTAAGGATTTCCTTTCGATTTTCTTCTTTCATTGGTATTTTTGAGTTGATTTTTTCTTCCAAGACAAGGGATTCAAATAAAAAAGCAATCGTTTCTGTAATCGTTGAATCCGCTATAAGTGGAAAAAGAGGATCATTTTCACCATTTACATTCAATAAATGAATTGCATGACCATATTCATGAAAAATTCCATTTAAACTCGCAGATTCCTTAGATTTAGTCATTTGTATTTTAATTTTTAATTGATGCCTATCGTTAACGATTCCAGTTAAACAATTTTTATGATTGTAATCTACTTGAAAAGATATTTTTGGATTAGGACAAAGGAACTTGACCATGGGTAATTCAAAAAGCAATTTTTCAACAGATTTGAACTCGAAATTATCTGAAATTTTGAACTGTTCAGCAAATATATTCCAAATATCTGTCAAATTGGCTTCATCGATAGTTTTGCGGTAGAAAAATTGGAGTAATTTTGATAAAAGAACCCGATAAGTCTCCATGGTTTGCTCTATTATTACTTCACACGCATTTTTTAATTTGATTGGATTCAAATCGGAATTTTTTAGGAACAACTCCATATAAGAAGAACATCCCGCTCGTTTTGCGTATTGATGCATTCTATTAACAATGGATAGATTATCAAAAGCATGGTGTGTTTTGATCTTAATATAGCCATCCAAGACTTGGGAATTCTTCTCTTTAGACGAATATAAAAGAATCGACTCCGTTTCTCCAAGAGATTTTTTGGTTCCGTCTGGAAATTTAATTTTCTCTTTCACTTTCCGCTGAAAAACAAATAGTATACGAGGACGATAAAATAAAATCAAATCCCGAAATACGATTAAAAAATATTTATCATTAGAATCTTCAACATTTTCAATCAGAATATCAATATTTCGAATTATTTTGGCTCGAAACAGAGCAATATTTCTAATAAGATGGTAAACAAACTGACAACTCCTTAGCAATTTCGGAGATTCTGTTTGGAATAAAAATTTCTGGTAGCTATTTGCAACTTGTTTGATGCGAGTTTCTATCTTTTTTTGGGAAAGCACATATTTATTTTGCTATGAGATTATTTAAAGCCATAAATTATGCTATGAGTAATTGCAAAACTCATTTTTATTATAAATCATGAAGGATAAGAAGAAAAAAATAAATTTGACTTGATTTAAAAATGGAATATATCGTCATTTGATTAAAAAGGTTATGAAATGTTAAGTGATCAACCAAAACGTTCCAATAGGCGTCGTGCCATGGCCACATCTTCACTACTAAATTTGGAATAGTTCGCCCCTTGCCGGTAATCACGCCCTTCTTTTGGAGAATACGAAATTTCAATCGTAATTTTTCCTGGTTTACTACTATAATTCACTTCATTCACATAGGCAGGATCGATAATCGAACGCACTTTTCGATGTTTTGGACGAGATTTAGGAATTGCTTCCCCATCCAAATTGATTTGAACCGTCATATTTGGATCAATCGGAGGTTTGGTTGCCACCGGACGGGATTGAGATGGGGGTTTCTTTCCCTTGTTCGAAGAGCGCTTTTTCCGAGGTTTAGTTTTTTTAGCGGGTTTCGAAGGAGCAGTCAGGGCATCAAAATCAATGTTAATGTTAAAATCATCTTTACTCATTTTCTTGATCCTCCGGTAGGTCTTTATTTAACGCTTGCAAGATAAGATCGTTGGGTATTGATCGCAAGTATTGTGTAATGGCCAGGGAAAATAATTCCCCGATATTGGCATAATCGGGCACAAGATCAACTAAGTTATTCAAGATCTCTACGGTTGGGTTTTCCATCCTTAAAGGTAATATCTTGGCGGTTTTGTCTGGTGTATCTATCATTTTTCCAGAAAAGATCCCCGTATCAATAACATCTTCAGGTTCAGGTAAAATCTCGGGATTCCAAGAAAAAATCCGTATTTTTCGGTTTGTTTTGGGGGAGATCATGGATGATTCAAAAATCTGATAATCGGCTTTTCTATCCAAACTCCGTTTGATCGTGGCTTGAAGTGCCCCGGGAGTCATAGATAATGCTGTTTGAATCTCGTGGAAGGAAGCTGGACCTTCGATCGAACGGAGAAATTCATAAACTTGTAACTCATTCCCTTTGGGATCTCTATGTCGAGTTTTATTCTCTTGCGGTAGGTCTGGTAAAATGATTGGATCTTCTTCTGCCACAAATTAAAATATTACTATTCAAATATATAAATATTACTATTCTGAAAATATTACTATCTATAAAAACTAAATATTACTATTTAGTAAGATATTACTATTTAAGAAGCCAATGAAATAACTCCAATAACTTGGAAGATATTTTAAAAGTGTTTGAGTATTTTTTTCAGGTTGCAGGTGTTTAGTTGGATTTGATTGTTATTGTCCATGAGATCAATATTGATCCGGTTATTTTGTTGAGTTTGAACCTGAATCATCTGTTTGAAGGCGTGATTTTCATCCAAATGTTCCTTAAAATTGATATAAATTTCATCTCCTGAGAGGTCAAAGTAAACGGCATGTTGCGCGGAAGATGATTCCAAGTCCATACTATTCTCCAATCACGATCTGAATATGAAAGACATTACCATCTAATAATGATCGCAATAATACATAGATAACACAGATTAGTTTTGCTAAACTAAATTTCCCCGGAGGGGAGCACGAAAAATAAAAATTTTAGCTTGATTTACGCAATTAGATAGTGATTTGAAGTCTAAATATTACTATTTAGCAAAAAAAAGGTGAAAAATACGTTTTCCGCCATATTAATAGAATTTGATTAACCAAAATGGAGTCATTTTATCATCACCATTATTACCTCAAAATCGAAAACTCTGGTGTTTCTATTTTATCGTGTTTCTGGATTTCAATAAGTAAAGGATCCTTGGAAGTCAATTCGCGTTCAAGGTAGTGTCGATCGGTCATATCCGCTTCAAATACTATGCGTTCCCGAAGATTTGCACTAAGAGGGACGCCCTGGATATACAAACTGATCAATTCATCCGTCCTGTAGTGATAGTAATCATAAACCGAGGATAAATTTTGCATATTATACTTGATCTTTTTGCATTTAGCAATCAATTGCTGTGCAGTTGGACCCAGTTGTTGCAAATATTTGGCGTGATTTGCCAAATATACGATTAAAACAGTAAAAAAAGGTTGATTTGATTGATTATAGCGAGCAAGAGCTTTTTGCTGAACTGTTTTATGAGTGAATACATGATACTTCTTTTTCAAAATACTATAATGAAAAGGGGTAAAGAATCGTTTTTTCAATATGAAGAAAGCATCTTCATGAATGGAACGAAACCTTTTATACACTGCAATCAGAATAATTGATCCAGATCCATAAACAATTAGCAAAACAATATGAAAATTTCGCAATATAAGATAAATTACAATAATTAGGAATACTACCCAGCCAAAAATCAATTTTAAGATGCGATAATCTCTTTTAAAGACAATTTGATCATTTTCATTTTCAATTGTGATTTCATCTTTTGATTCAGAGAGCATTTTCTCAGCATTTTCCTTAATAATTTCTTTTGGTGGTTGGTTTATCTTCCATCCCTCGTATGATTCTTAAATTTGAACTCTTAAATATTTTTGGACAAATAATTTATATTCAACAATTCTATTCATGGTATACTATAGGTTTGGGGATAGATATTCAAGTGGCATTCTAATCTCAGTACGTTTTGGAAGAAGTATTGAGTAAAAAATGGATAACAACAATGATCTTCATAGAAAGAATCTTTTTTTATTGTAGTGAATTGTGAATTTCTATCTCAATATCGAAAATTCTGGTGTTTCTATTTCATCGTGTTTTTGGATTTCAAGCAACAATGGATCCTTGGAAGGTAATTCTCGTTCGAGGTACTGTCGATCGGTCATATCTGCTTCAAATACAATGCGTTCACGAAGGTCTGCACTTAGAGGTATTCCTTGAAGATAGCGACTTATCAATTCATCCGTTAGCAAATTATAATAATCATAGATCGCCAGTAAATGCTTTACCTCAAAAGGATCTTCTGTCCATCGAAGAATCAATTTTTGAGCAGTAGGACCCAGTTGTTGCAAAAATTCGGGATGTTGGGATAAATACTCAATAAAAAGTTTGAAAAAAGATTGATTAACCTGATTATATTTGACTAACATTTTCTGTCGGACCACTTGATTTGAAAACATATGATATTTTTTTTCGAGAATGAAATAATGAAAGGGGGAAAAAAACCGTTTTTTCAAAATAAATTGGGGGGTGTTGCGGTAAAGCCGATACATTTGGCGGCATATCAAATAAAAAATGCTTCCCCCGACAATCACAATTGAACCGTAGAATAACAAAGGAATTTCTGGGATTAAAATAAAAACCAAGGACCAGGCCACAATCCATCCAAAACAACCAAACCTACTTCCCCGAGAGGTTTTATTTTCTGTGTCTTCGATAAATGCAGCATCCTTAGAATCTGAAGGGGAATTATCAGATAAATCCGTTTCTATATGATATTTGGGAAAAATTTCTCATCCAACCTATTATTACTTAATCAATAAGTTTTTTAAAATTTTCCACTATCTTTTTGACTAACTCAGAATAAACGGGAACAGTAGATATTTTTTGAAAATTTTTTTCCGCTGTTCTCAAGTTCTTGAACTCGAAGATTTAATTTGTTATTTCAATATCCCAAAGCCGTTTGTGAGCCCAATGTGATCATGATCATAAATTTCTTTGAGTAACGGATCACTAACGGGTAATTCACGCTCTAACAAATGACGATCGGTCATATCCGCTTCATAAATGATGCGTTCTCGACGATTGGCTGAAACTGGATGATGATTCAAATATTGGTTAAGGAGTTCCTCAGTCGTGTAGGTATAATAATCAAAAACATCATTTAAGGCACTTAAGTCATAGTTTTTTTCCTTACAACGAATTATTAACTGCTGGACTTTTGGTCCCAATTGATGCAGATAAGAAGGATTATTCGCAAGATATTTCAAAAGGAGGATGAAGAAAGACTGATTTACCTCATTATATGGCGCAAAAGTTTTTTGACGTAAAGTTTTATGGGAAATAACGTGATAACGGTATTTCAAAATTATATAATGAAAGGGGGAAAAAAGTTGTTTACTCAAAATAAAATGCATACTCTCAGATATAATGTTTGTAAATCGGGCAATAATGAGGTAAACAAGAAGAAGCAAGAAAAAAACAATTAAAATAGTGCGTAAGATTGGAAATTCATTCACAAAAAATGAATAGGCCAACAGCATGATCGCTATTATTACCACGGAAACAATGCCCCCTCCTCCCCTTTGAGTCACTTCCGTTCGTTTGGCATAATTTTCGAGAATAAAGATATCCTTAGAATCGGATTCAGTCACGGAATCGACAGCAATTTTAGAATCAAAGGGAAGATCTGGCATAGTTAACTACCTTCGATGAAGACAATAACAGATTTATGGAATTTAAAGTATCATACGTAGTACTTACACTGCTTATTTTGTATGAGAAAGCATTCTTCAATGTTCAACTTTTCAAATTTTCGATTCAATTTAAATCCATTTTCATATCGAATGGAAGTATAAAAGAAGATGAATTATATAAATCTGTTGAGAAACAAAGTGTGAATCAGTTGGTGCTAATTTTAAACAAGCATCTAAGATCAATTTATATGGTGAGGATTTTTTCTTTGTATAGAAAGATTCTTATCAGCAATACTAAAAGAAAGGATAAATGATGGACAACTCAATATATAGCTATAGATGCACTTGCGGTAAATTGGCCACTTACAAACAACATACAGGGAGATCAACACCCAATGGATCTTTTATTCCAGGACCCGCTTTTTTCATGTTTTTGAAAGGTTTAGGGATACTTCCCACGGCTGGACCTAGGAAATGTCTGTGCTGTGAAAAAAGAATCTGCAAAAAATGTAAGAAGGGAGACTTATGCGAAGCCTGTAACCAAGAAATTTCAAAATTCCTCCTGGGTAGCTTTTATACAGCAAAAATACTATCATTGTTCTTATTCATATCAGTAGCGATCGGTACTGTGGCTTTTTTTTCGGGAAGTATGGCTGATTATTACTTTAATTTTATTTACATTTTATTAGGAGGGTTAGGAGGATTCATTTTTTTTTGGATTCTTTGGAATATTACAGCGAAAATCATCTCAAAGAAGGGGAAAGCAAAAATTATTGCTCCGATCACTGAGGAGAACGTCACTACACAATCCTAATCTTTTACTAACGATTTCCCCTTTTTTTATTTTAGTTCCTTTTAGGCACCATTGGTTCAGAACCACTTATATACCAATTTTAGCTCTGATTATATAGACCTGAATAATCCACTGCGATTATCTGAGCTGATTCACTGAGTCAATACATGATAAACCTCCACTTCAGTGGTATTTAGGTACCCATACAAAAAGAGATCACCCACACTATGCACCCATATTTGCAACACACCGATATCTTAGTCAACCCTTCGATAATTTTATGGACCTTGTTAATAGACATGTTTGTTATCATGTGGATTATCCGGGATAGTTATCGACGGAACATGAATCCCTTTTTCTGGTCAATGGTATGTCTTTTTTCTCCTTTCATTGCTATAATTGGACATTTGCTCAGTCGAAAACCGAAAATAACAATAAATAATTCTTTACAGCAACCTTCAAATATGGAAAGAGGAGAAAAAGTTACCCAGAAATCAATGGATGCTTCAGCGCCAGTCACCATTCATGTGGTATCCAAACCCCTTGAATCACCTCGAATTAACCAACACCCAACCCAGCAAAACTTTGCACCCACAATGACTCCTATGCAAGCAAGAGAAGAACAAAACTTCGACGACGATCTCAAAAAATTTTGCCCTATGTGTGGATCACCGGTTATGCCCCAGGGAAGCTACTGCGGTCATTGCGGTTATGCACTTTAAAAATTCTACTTCAACCATTTTTCCATTTTTTTTTTTTTTCAAAACATTCCAAAAAATCAATGACCCCTTCTCCTACAAATGGGATCCAACTTAGACAAAAGTGATCAACCATGACTGCTACTTTCATCGCAGCTAATGCAAGTACTTTAGATAAGCAACCCATGATACAAGCGTTTATTTCATTTTGCTTACGAAATCACATTCCGATTAATATTATTGCCCATCAAGTGGAGTTACTAACAACTGAATTAAATCAACTTAAATCTTTGACACAACATCAAATCCAACAAAAATTGATCAAATTTCTGCCTAAAGATTTGCAGAAATCAACCCAAAACATAGCTTTACTAGAAGGAAAAACACAAATTGATATAATAATGGCTGAGTTTTCCTAATAATATGAAGTTTACATTTAATGTCCTTTTTGCTGAATATTTTTTTAGATGATGTGAAGTTGGAATTTTTATGTTAAGCGTTTTTTTTTCTTTATTCTTTTACCTGATTTATTGAAAATTATGTCAATCTAATTATGATTTGTCCTATTTATTTTGGACTTAAGCATTTTCTCAACAGAGAGAGAATCAAAAGAGGAATCATATTTTGTCGATGTTTTTTTACGATTTTTTACAGATTTTTTACCATGTAAAATATTGTAAAAAATACTCGACAAAAAATTCTATTAAGGTATTTTACCTATCTAAATTACTCTTATACATACATGTAAATTTTCTACTACCTGCTGACTTGAAAAATATTGAAATTGGCAGTTAACAAGCAAAATTTCCATAAAATAAGGAATATCTTTAAAATAATAGTTCAATATTTTAAAATTGTATTAAAAATAACACGAAATCATAACTTAGTTAATAAAAATTGTTAATGAATTGGGTTCAATAATAGAAGATCGAAAATATATGATAAAGCAAACCATTACTCAGGATAAAATTTTTGATATGAAAATTGGTCAACTGGAGAATTACCTATCAAAAGGAATCTATTCAGAAGGTTTAGAGTATATTAATGCAATAAGATCTGAGATGGTGTGTAATAATTTAGAAACTATCCTACTCAATTATTTCAAAAGTGTTTTTTTATTTAAGATTGGCGAACTTCATGAATCTCTTGAACTTATTGAGATAAATATAAAAAATATACCCCGTAATAGTGAGGAACTAATATTTCTTGATTATTTAATCATGAAAGCCAAAATATTATTTGAACTGCGAGAACTTACTAAAAGTTGGGAGACAATTGTATATTGTGAAAGAGTTTTTGATGAAAAATCGAGTTATTTAACAAAAAATCTTGAATTGAGAAGGGCTAAAATCTTAAATTTCAAAGGATGGTATTTTTTACAAAAATTTGGAGAAGATTCAGAAGAAAAAAAAACGTCGATTACATTTTTCAATCAAGCATCTCAAATACTGGACGAATTAAGAGAAAGGGAGAATTCTGTTAGAATACAAAGGGAGTATAGAACATCTCTACATAACAAGGCAACTTATTACTATCTAAAAGGCGATTTAGATACAAGCCTAAAATTTATTCTTGAAAAAGTAGACAAGTATGAACCGGACTCCAGAGATAGAGAAGGAAAAGTGTTGATGGGTTCAATTTATCTTGCAAAGGGGGATATGTCTTCTGCAATTGAAAATTTTAAACAAGGGCTAAAAATTGCTGAGAATAATAAAAATTTGATTGGAATTATTCGGTGCAACAATTCAATAGGGAACGCGTATCATCAAAATGGTGAACCTTTAAAAGCCGAAAAATATTTGATAAATGCCTTAAATGATTCAAAAAAACTGAAAGTAAGCCAAGAATTTCTATTATTTGGAGTCGTGGATAGTTTATTGATTTTGTCTCTCGAAGTTGGGCATATAAAACAAGCAGAGATTTATTTTAAAGAATTACAGAATATAGAAAGTAGAAATAGTAAATTAGAAATATTTAAACTCATTAAACAAATTGATAAAGCCCTCATCTTAAAAACAAGTTTGAGAAGTCGTTCTCGAATCGAAGCTGAAGATATTCTTAAAAGTGTTTTAGAAAAAAAAAAAATTCCTTGGGAATTAACCGAAAGGGCACTTCTTCACTTATGTGATCTTCTTCTAACAGAATTAAATATAACTCAAGATATTGAAGTAGAAAATGAACTTGAAGCAATTGTTGACACTTTGAAGAATGCAGCAAAGACCCAGAGTTCAATAAGATTATTTGCCGAAACATTGTTACTTGAATCAAAAATGGCATTAATAGATTTAGATCTTAAAAAAGCAAGGATTTTATTAATAGAAGCGCAAAAATATGCCCAGACACACAAAATTGAGCAGATAGCGCAAAAAATTTCTATGGAACATGATGAATTATTAAAAGAATGGGATGTGTGGGAATCTTTGGATATAAATCAAATATCCATTGATGAACGTATGAGATTAGCAAAAATTAGAGATCAATTGAATAGTATGATGTGGAAATCTAAAAATAAGATCGTCAATTCTCGTAATGAAGTCCCAATATTTTTGCTTATTTCCCAAGAAACCGGTCTACCCTTAATGAGTAAATCTTTTACGAATGATTGGAATATTTCTGATGGAATATTCGGAAGTTTTCTCTCCGCATTCAATACCTTTAGTAAAAATATTTTTGATGAAGGGTTAGATCGAGCAAAATTTGGAAACTACATGATTGTTATAAAGAAGATACAATCAATCCATATTTTTTATGTTTATAAAGGACATTCGTATTCTGCCCAAAAAAAAATTGATAAATTTGCAGAACAAATCCAAATTAATGATGAAATCTGGAATAAATTTGAAAAGGCTGAGAAATATAATTTTTTCCTTAAATTGGATAACGAACCAAGTCTTTCAAGACTGATCTCAAAAATTATCCAGTAACTCAATATCTTGAAGGTTGAAATCAGATTAAAAAATACCACTTCTTTGACCTATATAATTAATTATATTATTCGAAGGATTTTGAAATAAATATTTATAAATTGTAAAATCGAGAAAAGACTGGTGACAACTTTTGGATAATTATGAAAGACAATCAATAAAAGAACTTCTTACTGAAAAGTATGGGGAAAAGATCACAGAAGCAATTCTTGGAGAATTTGATCGTTTATCAAAAATTGAAAAAGATCAGGAAGCAATTAAACAAAAAATGAGAAATTTCGTTCAAAACCTATTGGAAAAACATGGATTTGATCCTGAAGCGTTTAATAAAATAACTCCACTAATAATTTTTGTTAGTATTGGTTAGAATTTCTAAGATTCTTTTTTTTCAATTTAAAATGAGAGGAAAATTTTCAATTGTACCAGAAGAAGAATCATGGTAAATTTAGATATTGAGAAAAATGAACCATTTAGTTCTATAAAGTTTTTTCAGCTTTTAAAACAGGAGAATAAGATGGATATTCTATTTATTTTTGTATCGGGACAAATTTTTCAAGGAAACACTTTTTCCTATCATCTAGGGGCTTCATATATTATTGCCTATCTAAATGAAAACAATTTCTCCGCTTCTCAGATGATATCGCCTAAAAAATTAAACATATCTGAATGTATTAACATAATATCCAAAATGGCTCCAAAAATAGTAGGATTTACTATTTATGACACCAATTATTTACAATCTGTAGCAATTTGTAAAAAGCTCAAACAAGATCTTCCTGAAATAATTACGATTTTTGGAGGTCCAACTGCGACTATTCAAGCATCAGAAATTGTTGAAAAAATCCCAGAAATTGATATTTGTATTAGAAATGAAGGAGAAGAAACAACTTTAGAGATCTTAACAGAATTAAAGAAGTATAATTTTATTTTAAACAAAAAAAACCTAAGTAATATTGAGGGAGTTTCTTTTAAAATCGGAGGAAGGGTAATATCTACTCCAGATAAAGATGTTTTATCATCAAATAAAAAAATTAATAACTTCATTGACAAATATCCATCACCTTATTTATCAAAAATTATTCCCCCTCAAGAAGCTAGCAATGTTGGGATTTTATCCGCTCGAGGATGTAATCAAAATTGCACATACTGCAATTGTGCAGTGTTATATAAGAAGAACATTTTCACCCATTCTCTTAAGCGGGTTATTCAAGAAATAGACTACCTCAGTCATTTTCAGCATAAAAAGCCAATAAGTATTTTAGACGATGCATTTACGATATTTCCAAATAGAGCTGAAAAAATTTGTGAGGAAATAATAAGAAAAAACATCAAAATTAATCTTGCTTGTATTACTCGATGCGACAAAATAAATGAAGATCTTCTTCATTTGATGAAAAATGCAGGATTTACTTCAATAGGTTTTTCATTGGAAAGTTCTTCTCCACAAATTTTAAGAAATATTGGAAAAGTTAATCCATCTCACTCTAAATCTGATTTCAAAGGTGAAATACAATTCATTGAACAATTACAAAAAATGACACGTTATGCAAAAAAAATTGGTTTTAAAGATGTTTTCGTAAGTATCATGGTTGGTTTACCAGGTGAAACTTTAGAGGAAGCACAAAATACAATCAATGTTGTTGAATACTTAGACATAAATTCTTATCAATTAAATAAATTCCGAATTATGAAAGGAACCCCTATTTACAATAACCATAAGAAATTTGAATATAATATTTCTTATAAGGGGTTAAAAAATCACATATTCATTGAAAATAGTCATCCATTTCAAATTGAAAAATTACAATTTAGTAAAAAAGCTGAACTCTTCAAAATTTCACATGAAATAGATTTCAATATTGCTAAAACATTATCACTATTTTCAAGATCTCTAACTTATGGGGCATTCTTCAAATCTATAATAATTGATTCTGATATCTTAAAGAAAATGCATGTGAAGTGGTTGCAAGAAAACATTGCTATTAATGGCAATTTTATCCAACTTTATTCCAATGAAGATACTTTCAAGTCAAATTATACAAATAACATTTCAACCTTTTATGATAATTTTCCACCTACAATCCATTATGAACATTATATTTGGACAAAAACAAAGAAATCTACAGTTCTTAACTCAAGTAGACTATTAATTTATGGAAAAAGTATAAAAAATCCAATTAGAATTTTGAAGATGGTAAATTTTCACGAGAAATATCAAGATCATGAAACTGATTTCAAAAATATTGTTGTTGTTGATGTTACAAATGAAGATTTTAAAAAAATGATTCAGTTTCTCAAAGAAATTAAAAATAGTGACAATGGTATCAATTATCTGCTAGAAAGGAAGTTACTACCCCATTTTCAAAATTTATGTCCTTGGTCAAAAGAAGAGGCCAATTGTAATACCTTCGATAAAGCAATTATATCTAAAGATAATTCTATAAGACTGTGTTGGCGAGGTAATTCAATCGGAAATCTTGATGATAACTATGTTTCTCTTAGAAAAAAAGTGGAAACTATAAAATCCAAGGTTGAAGAAAGAAGAAATTGCAAATTTTGCAATCAAATTAACCTTTGCACAAAATGTTTCTTAATTGATCAATCGTCTCGAGAAGAGTTCTGTTGGACAAATCAGAATTTTGATCTAAAAGATGCAGTTAATGCAATAAAATCGATAGAAATAATTCAAAATGAATTGCTTGGGTGAATAATCAAGAGTTTTTTTCGAGAACTCTAAATTGGGTCATTGACACAAAAAAACATTATAAAAGAAATGGATCGTTTCATTTCTTATTGTCAAAATAAGCATGAAGTATTATAAATGATTTATTTCTGCGAGTAAATGTTGTAGTTCCCCGGTTAATTGTTGAGTCTGATTTGTTAAAGCATCAATTGTGCTTGAAACATCTCCATTTGAGTCATTTATTTCTTGTAAGGCCATCGAACCCATTTCAACTTCAGAATTGATGAATTCAATAGTTTCATTGATATCTTTAATCTCACTTTCTTGAAAATCCATTTGACTCACAACGTTCCGAATACTTTGATCAGCGAGTTGCACAATATTAAATAATTTTTCCATTTCTACCTGGCTGGAATTGAAATCCGATTTGCTAGATTGAATTTCTTCAACGGTAGTGTTTTGGGCTACTACCGAGTTTTGAATTTCTTTTTGAATGGAATCAATTAAATCTGAAATACTATTGGTAGCATTTTTCGAATCTTCAGCGAGTTTTCGTACTTGATCTGCGACCACTGCAAATCCTTTCCCGGCATCTCCCGCACGAGCCGCTTCAATGGCAGCATTTAGTGCAAGCAAGTTGGTTTCAGTTGCAATTCCACTAATAACTTCGACTATTTTATTAATTTCTTGACTTTTATCTGACAAATTATGCATAATGTCATTGACACTTTCCGCACTATTGGAGATTCCGTTAATGCGATCTACAATTGATTTTGATAAAGTGAAGTTGACTTCGGCAGTTTGTTCACTTTGACCTAACTGAACTTTAAGTAAATTGGCTTGCATTAAAATATCCTGGTTTATCGTTTTGAGATTTTGTAACGACTGTTGAATGGCACGGGTGGATTTCACTTGAGAACTGATACTACCAGAGACGGACTCAGTTGACCCTGCCAATTCCTTCATTTGAAGATTAATTTTTTGTGTTTGGTTTTCAATATTACCCCCCATGGCAGTAACATTTGAAGCCATCCCAGACACAAAGTCCATAACACGTTCTCGTTGAGTAACATCGAAATATGTATTCAAATAACCCATATTTTGCCCATCTTCAGAAATTAAAGGTATAGATGACATTTCGACAATGATTTTCTTTGAATAATTATTTGCAAGTTCATATTTTATATTTTTAATTTGCTTTTCTTTCCAAAACACCTCTGAGACCCGTTTAGAATCTTCAAGGTTGGCGTATAAAATGGTCGGTTTTTTCCCTAAATAATAATCCATGGAATATCCAGTCAATTTTAAGAAACTTTCGCCAACAAAAACAATTTCAAAATCATAATTCAGTTGAATAAGAGGGGCTGCGCTGGAATCTACAATTTTTTCAATCAATGTTGATTGTTCGAGCAAATTGTGAGTAAGACGAAGGAATTCATTAGATAAATCACCAATTTCATCATTTCTTTCTATGGAGTGAGGGACATAATCTGAATCTTCTTCATGAATAATGTTTTCTTTAAGTTTCACGATATCAACAGAATATCTTCGACCGATGATCCATGCCATTGGTATGGACACGAGTGTAATCCCGATAAATAAATACAAAATATCATAACGCGTGCTAGTTTCAATATTTCCAAATAGCATGATATAACTAATTGTAATAAGGAGCGGAATAACGCTGGCAAAAAGAATATTAAGCATTAATTTGCCACGAATTCCCATTAATCTTTTTTGCTCGAGTTTCTTATCTGGATCCATCAGTATCTGAAAAAATGAGAATTCACACTTAATTTTTAATTTTAAGAATAATTTCAAAAAGTCTTTTCAACAAATTTTCTCAATTATCGTAGATATTAAAACGAAAGAGTGTATTCATCAAAATCAAGGTAAAATCATTTATTCTTTTTCTTCCAATCATCCATATACGTCAAAACATCATCAACCATGAAATCATGTGATTTATTCCATTGTTTTGTTTTTTCATCAAACGCTTTAGCATAGAAATAATATATCAGACTTCGAGGATGATCAATTACATTTAATTGTAAGTTTTCTAAATAAGGATTTAATTCAAATAAGAGATCTGATAGGTGAGTTGAGGGCATATGAATATACCAGAAGAAGGATTTTTTATTATGCTTAAATGTCGAGGTAAATGGTATGGGGTGTTTCTGCAAATGAATATAGAGATTTTCAATAAAACGCTCAGAAGCATATCCTATCAATAAAGTTGGATTGTGAAGATCGAAAGCATGAGATTTAAAAAATAATCGATGCCCTTGCACACATTCTTCTGAGAGTTTTTTGAGCCTTCGACTAAAAGTCTGACGTGTAAACTTCAAATTCTTGTTTTCTTCAAGCTTCTGCATGAATTCGACCCGTTTCCGTCGAGAATTTTTCATAAGTTCAATTAGAATGTGGATATCACTTTGTTTCAACCATTTTAATGCTGATGGCTCCACGACTCCCTGGTTTAATTTAGGTTGGGATGCTATTTTTTCTTGTTCAAAAGTTCCTTGATCCCACAACGAGTTTTCCAAATTGAACCATGATTTCCAGCTAAAATCCCAAGATAAAGCAGAATGGTTCCAATATTTAACTTGAGTTGTAGTATAAATATAATTATCAGGAAAAGAGAATAACTGAAAGGATTCAATAATCCCACAAGAAGAGAAGTGATGAAATACTTCTTCAATAAAGGAACTAGTTCCTTGGGGAATTCGAAATTGGATCAACATCCCATTGGTACTTCCATAAGATCTCCCGTCATAAGCTGTATATGGGTGTTCAAGACAAAATTCCTTTAAAAATTTATATTGGGAAGATTTTGGAGATTCCACAATAACGTCTACTATTTCCAACCCTAAATTCTTGATATTTGGAAGGGCTAAGACTGAAAAAAAGGGCAACTCTTCTTTTTTCTCTTCATTTAGGGATTCATAGATATTAAAAACGCTGGATTTGGGAAAACCGGTCATTGATGCAAGTTCATCAAATGTGGCCAAAGGTTTTTCTTCTAAAGCCATTAAAACTTTGATGTCTTTCTCAGTTAGATGATTTCCATTATCCATGTATTTCGAACCAGCAGTAAAAATGATGTTTATGTTGATATTACATGTTTTTCAATAAAAAAAAAGATTAGAACTTTATGATTCTAATATAAAACAATTGCGAAGGGTAAGCCAGCCCCTCCAACTTCTCGAGGATCAAAAGTCAAAGTTTCTGTGACAATCCCATCGAAATGAGTTCGATCAATATCAAATCCATGCATATCGACTAAAACAGTGAAATCATACCAACCATCTTCTACAGCACAGTTGTACCATTCTATGGTTAATTCAAGGTCAATAAAAGTCTCTTTTAATCGATAGGAAAAAGAAAAGATTTGTCCTGAAGGTAAAAGAATGGATAAATCGATAACAGCATCAACATCGGCGACCAATCCTGTTGGTGAATAAAGCGTGAAAATAGTAATTACATCGTCTTCCAATCCATCTCCATCTTTATCACAATAATATGCGTCATTAATAATTAGAGGATCAACTGGAGCAACTTCAGCTCCGCGACCTAAAGCCGATACTGAAGATAAATTACCTACGAAACCGACTAATCCAATAAGAAATATTCCAAGTATTATTTTTTGAGCGTGAGTGCGTATCATGGTTTTACCACAAGTACTTTTTGACCAGTAGTAATATAAATGTTTAGATCCTTTTTATATTAATTGGACAATAGCCCAAAATATGTATTTAAGATCAACAAATAATTCCAGAAGGATTCTGATCATTGATTTTGATCATCAGATTTAAAAACGGAAAATACATTCCTTAGATAAGGTTGACAAATGAATTCACTGAGGTATAAAATTCCACTCCAACCATCGGAAGTTTTTCAGAAATCAATAGAATTTGGGCAGAGTTTTCCGTTTAATTCAATTAGAACCCAAGAATTTAATGAGGAAAAGAGGGAAGGAGTAATTATTTATAGACGATCTAATCAAATGAATGATAATTTTATTATTTATCAGATGGAGATCAAAGGAAATTTAAAAAATACCTTTGTTTCAATTGATATAAAAACTGAACCTGCATTACCTTCAACTGAAATTGCAGATTCCTTCAACTTAATCATTGAATGGTGCAAAGTTATGCAAATTAATCCATTTTCAATAAAACGAACTAGCTATTATGCATTATGGACTATAGCTGGATTAGCTATAATTGCCATAGTATTATTAAAAATATTGTAAGAAGAAGCAAAACCAAAAGAACTTTTAGTTATGTCACCAAGAACACAAGCACAATGAAAAAACGTCTTTTGTTTTGTTGTTCCAGATGGGAAATGGGATCATTATTTATAGATACTTAAAATACACAAGCTGCGATATTTACCATGGTAATTCTTTCCCGTTCCAATCAAGAAACTTCCCTGAATCTTCTAATGTATGGCTAAAAATAGCAGTGATCATACCAGAGATAGATTCTGAGGGGGATATCTCTGCGTTTTGACCACCCATATCGGTTCGAACCCAGCCAGGATGAAAAGTTAAAACGGTGATATTTTTATCTTGTAAATCGATAGCCATCATTTTGGAGAACATATTTAAGGCACTCTTACTTGCGCAATAACTATAATTACCTGTAACCTTCTTTAATCCAATGCTACCCATTTTGCTACTAATGTTAATAATTCGAGGCATATCAGATTTCTCGAGAAGAGGAAGAAATTGTTCACAAATTCTCAATGGAGAAATTGCATTGACAGAAAAAACACGCTGAATATCTTCAGCCGCCATTGTACCTAATGGATAATTTCGTTGGCTCCCTCCAGAGATGATCCCAGCACAATTAATTAAAAGATCTAACTTTGAAATTTGGGATGATATAATATTATAACAATTTTGTACTGATTCCGGATTGGATACTTCCAATGAAATGAGGTGTAGATTATTAGGATAGGTGGCTTTAATACTCTCTAGTTCAGATATTCCATTAGGATTTCTATAGGAAGCAAAGATTGTGTTCCCTTTACTCACAAACTGTTTGACGAATTCTAAACCAATTCCACGATTACCACCCGTGATAAAAATGTTCATAGATTATCACAAGAGCACATCTAAAAAAATGTGATGAAAATCAATATACTATGGATTTGTCAAGAAAGGGGGAAAAAAGGGGCTTTCGCCCCATAAAAAATAATTAAAGAGGGATTCAGCGTGAACTTATAAATTGAAATCAGCAACCCCAAATTCGCAAGGAAGATCGACTTCCTTAGTGATGGAGTAATTAGTATACCCATAAACATAAGCTTCATGCAAATCAGTATAACCTTGATTAACTAAAGCAGCTTCTAAGAACCAATAAGTCCACATACCATTACTATATTCGGAAGCATCATATCCTAAACCTTCTGCAGAACAAGTAGTTGTCATGTAGAAGCAATCAGCATTAGGAGCATCGAATAATTCATCCATACCTCCACTGAAACAATGATCAATGAAAATAAAGACGTTAGAAACGGCAGAGACCCACATTGTTGCAAATTCTGAATCATAAAGCAACCCATCTTCCCCATCAACACCCGCGGAGCAATCCCAAGCGCAAATGGCTTGCTTGTATGTTGCAGTACGACCATTTCCAGATTTGACTTCAGTTCCATGTCCACTGGTAGCATACACAATGATATCATCAGCATCAGCAATAGCCAAAATATCAGCGACTGCTTGCTTCATATTTGCTTCAGTAGCAATTCCGTCTATTGGACGAGCATATGTATTTGTGTTATCTCCCAATAGGGTGATTTGGTAACCCTTAGGGGCGAGATAATTATACCAATCATTGGCATCTTCATCACAGAAACTTAAATCACTAATTGTATCATAATCAGAAATTCCAATGATGACTGCATATTTGTTAACAATTCCGTCTCCGGTTCCAGGAGAAGTATTTCCAATATTTACCGTTATGGAGTCTGTTGTGGTTTGTCCAATAGTATCTGTCGCAGTAGCCAAAATACTGTAACTTCCGTCAGCTAAACCCGTTGTGTCCCAATCATAAGTAGTACCTATAATTGTAACCCCATCAACGGTGATAACAACTTCAATTACCCCATTATCATCAGTAGCGGAAACAACAATCGAAACGATTCCTTCTACGGCTTCCCCATTCGTTGGTGAAACAATACTGCATACCGGTTTAGCATCTGTAGGTTCCCAAGGAGGACGTCGCGACCCTCTAGTATTGGAACTTGCTTGAGCATCAAACATGAACGCACTGAGTGAAAATACCAACAAAAAGGTTATTAAAAATTTTTGAAATTTTTTCATAATAAATCACTGTGTTGTAGAAATTAGGTGATAATATAACATTTGTTCATAATAAATATAAAGATTATGTCTATTCGCTCATTTTTTATTAATAGACCAATAAAACATAAGAAGTGGAGTTGAAAAAAAAAAATTGTTTGAACCCCTATATTACACCCAGAGCGTTCACAACACCAGCATTATCTGCAGATCCCTCAACTAAGGCGACGATCTGAGCCGATGTATATGAAGGATGGGCAGCAATTGCCAAGGCACACACACCAGCGACATGAGGTGTAGCCATAGACGTTCCACTCATAGTGGCATATCCAGCATTCTTGTAAGTTGAATAAACATTTACACCAGGAGCTAAGATAGTTTCACCACGATTTGAGAATGAAGCAATATCATCATTAATATCAGTGGCTCCGACTTTAATTACACCATCATAACCTGCAGGATAGGAAGGAACATCAGCACCATCATTTCCTGTTGCTGCGACTACAACCACACCGTAAGAAATAGCATAAGCAACAGCATCCTCAATTTCTACGGAATAAGTTCCACCTAAAGACATAGAAATAATATCAGCATCATCAGAGGTTCCAGGAGTAGCATCAGGACCATTGGTAGCCATGATTATTCCTGTAGCGACTTGAGCATCTGTTCCAGAACCGCGCTTATTTAAGACTTTCAAGATATAGAGCCCAACTTCAGGTGCAACGCCAACTACACCAATATCATTATCAATTCCAGCGATGGTTCCTGCACAATGACTTCCATGACCATGATCATCATCAGGAATTGCATCTTCATTCACTACATCATAGCCCCAAACATAAAGTGCAGCGAGATCAGGATGATCTAAATCCATCCCCGTATCCAATATGGCAACAATTACAGATGATTCGTCTACTGCACTTGCTGCTGAAATTGCATTAATACGAGTGATTCCCCATGGAATCTCTTGAGGGGGCTGTTCTACTGGAACAGTTCCTCCTCCTCTTCCCATAATGGAATACATAACAGTATCATTCTCAGTAGCAAAGGCTTCAACAGCCATTAAACTAAAGGATAAAAGAATCATACCTGCGAGTAAAATATTATTGATTTTTTTCATGATTATCACAATTTAATTATTTAGTGATGATGTCACATTTATTCAAGTAATATATAAATCTATTGGACAATTGAACTATTTTGTAGTGCGGTTATATTTTTATGACGAAAAAGTAATTTTCATAAAGATTTTTCCACAAAATTTAGAGGAAGTTTGGGATTGTCGGTATTATTTTCACTTAGAAATCTTCCATTTAAGCCCATTATCAACTCAATAATATTCCTTCCTTACGAATAATATTAAAGTAATTTGAACTATTCATAATCAAGAATGGAACCGAAATCGCTACCACTTCCCCTCGAGGAAGAACTTTTTCTTGAGCAATCCACGCAGCTTGAGAAAATTCTTTATATTTTGTGGAAGAACGGAATAACTCGGCAAGATAAGCTTACCCAAATCAATGCAAATCTTCCGGGAATTATTCGAAAAAGTAGTAGAACATTCTATAAAATTTACAATAATTTAATCAAAGACGGCAAAATTAAAAAAGTCAAGGAACTTGAGAATGAACGGAGATATTTTGCATACAAGATTACAAATGAGGGGGAAATTTGGCTTTTAGGCGAACTTAAGCGATTGAAAGATAAAATTGAATCCGATCAACAAAAAGCGACACTACAATTACCTCAAGGAGAAAGGATACACCCATTAAATGATCCGGATAAACAAATAAATTCGATTAAAACAGTTAAAACCAGAAATACACAACAAATTTCACTCGAAGCAACATTGCAAAAAAAGGATCCTCGTCATAATAAAAAAAAATTGCCACACCCATATCTTGAAACAATTACGGCTCAACAAAGGCCTATTTCAGAGGAAATACATGTCTTTAAACGTTTAACAAATGTTCTTGAGAAAATCGAACAAAAATTGGATAAACCAATCTCTTCTCCGACTCAATCTCCTAAAGATGACACAAATAATTTAATTGATTATGAATTGGAACATTATTCCCAACCGATAGAAGAAGAAGATTTCACGAGTGATAGCGATGATAATTACCCAGATGAGGAGAATACCACCGCAAAATCACTACATGAAGATGAATCTAAAGAGGAAATTATCGAAAATCCGGAAGAAATCCAAGCAAAAATATATTTGAGCTTGCAAACAAAATCTAATCTTGAATTACTTAAAATGTTGGAAG
Source organism: Candidatus Lokiarchaeum ossiferum (assembly GCA_025839675.1). GTDB lineage: Archaea > Asgardarchaeota > Lokiarchaeia > Sigyniarchaeales > Promethearchaeaceae > Lokiarchaeum > Lokiarchaeum ossiferum. The sequence goes on along the minus strand of CP104013.1, from coordinate 24,331 downwards.
CTGATATTGATAATGATGAATTGCAGGAAACCATCTTAAATCAAATTATTTTCACTCGAAATCATCCTATCGAAGAAAAAATCAAACTTTTTATTCATCTTTCAAAGTTATATGGAAAATCTGAAGATCTTCGGGAAGCTTTATTCAATAATTTAAAATTAGGAGAAGAAGATTTACAAAAGTTTGTTTCGATATTGAGTTTAAACCCATCAGAGGAAGAAGAAGATGCAATTTGGGAAATAATATCTCCAAAAACGTTACAAAACGAAACGAAAATCAGTATTTTTATACACCTTATGAGCACATCAAGAAATTTAAATTATAATCGTATTCAACGATTAATCCGGATGCTACAATTAAAGGGGGAAAATTTGGTGAATCTCATTGAAAATCCCAAAGAATATAGTCTTTCTCACCCCATCGTTCTCATATTACTAGATATAATGACAAATCAATTAATTGTTCAACGCTCCATTGGGTGGGATTCACAATTAGAATTTTCCTTTAGAGGAGAGAAAATAACTAAGAAACAATTTGTGGTATATTATATTGAACAATCTTTTCTTTCGGGAGTTTATAATCGTACCTTAGCAATTATAGAATTACTGAAGCAACAAAACGAATTCACTCTCGCAGAAGCCCAGATTGAATTATTGATTTTATTAAATTTAAGGAACTATGACCAACTTGAACATCGTATTCAAGAATACGAGATTTTAACCAATAAATCAAAACTCTTTGAATTTCAAGAAGAATTGGGCTATATCGCATTTCGAACATACTATGAACAACCAAATAAATTAACTGAGATTGCCCTAAATCCCGATTTTGAAAAGAAATGGAAGTTAATTGCAAAATTAGAAAAAGATCTTTCCCAAGAAAATATTATGTGGATTGATGAGAGTGATATTAAATCAATACTTGCCCGACTATCTCCTCTTTATAATGAACAGTACCGGCTGTTTCCAACCCGGCCACTCACTGTTTTTTATCATGAACATCTCATTGAAGAAAATGTATTATTATATTTCACTCCTCATTTTACTCGGTGGCTGCATACTCAAGGTCCTCAAGGAGAAAAAGATTCAATTTTAATATTAAGATTATGGTGGGAAAATCGCTTTAGAGTCATTCAATTCTTAAATCTTCAAGAAGAAATCTTACAATTGCTAGTGAAATGGGATCGTGAATTTAGTAGTTCTTGGGCAGAAGAAATTAAACATATTAAACAAGAAAGAGAACAAATAGAAAACCAATTTTAGATATTCAAAAACGTGAATATTTATATATAAAGATGATTAGAACAAATTAATGGAAAAAATTGATGATTCTAATAGTTTTATTTCGGAAAAAAAACCGGTAGATGATTTACCAAAAGGATATTTTCAACTCGATTTACTTAAAGCGATAATGATTTTATTGGTTATAGTAGATCATACCGTTCCTGCGGGGTTAATTCACCCTTATGGTAACACGTTATGGGAACGAATATCCATCCCAGTCTTTTTGATTGTGATGGGGATGAACATGGGATTCTCATTTCAAAAAAAAAATCAATCAACGTTAAGAGATCTCTACACAAAAAAATATTTTATTGGTAAGATTATTCGATATTTTGCACCCTTTATCATTGCTTGGATTGTTTCAACCATCATTGGGGTTTTTGCATTTTACAATGGTAGCTTTAGTCAGATGATAAATGAAAGATTTAGTACAACAGGCAGTTGGGGTGAATTTCAGTATTTATTAGGAATTCTCCCCTATTCTGGCCCAGGAAATTGGTTTATAAGTGTAGTTATTCAATCAATTATTTTCCTACCATTATTGTATTATTTCTATAAGAAAAGTCCAAAATGGACACTCTTACTGACGTTTATTTTTGATGCAGCCATTCAACTTGCTCTATATACTTGGATTGGCCCAAATTATCTCATATCATCCATGGAAGAATACATAATTTATTGGCATAAACGGGTTTGGATAGCTTTAAGTTTTATTCGCTATGTATTTCCAGTAACCTTAGGTTTTTGGTTTTCAGAAGGGTTTACTCTGAGAAAAGAAATTTCCAACAAACATTTTTCTAATGACAAGAAATTTTTACTTCTTTCTGGGGCGATATTGATCCTATTTGTCTTAACAATTCTTGCAATACAACCAAATTTCTTTAGTGTAGGTTATTTTTTAATTGGGATGTTCTTTATTATATCTCTACTACTAATGTGGAATTTTGCAGAACATAAGCAGAACTTTTTAAAACGAGAATTGCCGATACACATAGGGTTAGTAATTTTTGGTGGAGGGTTGATAACGCTATATACAGAATTGATTGAAAATGGAAGCCCATTAATTTTGAAACTACTCCTATATTTTGGTATATTAGTTGCTTATGCTTTACCAATAATACTTACTTTATTCTGGAAAAAAGATAACCGTAATGGGTTTATTTGGAGTTTCTTCATGATAAGCTTAATATATATTACAAATTATCAATTTAGAGGTCTTCGCATAGAGTTCCTCTTTGGAGATTATCAATTGATGGTTTATGGATATTCAGCTCTTTGGATCTTACTTGTAATGCATTTCGTACCCAATAATCCAAATGGAAGATTATTTGATGGAATTCGCATGGTAGGGCGTTCAACATACCATATTCTATTCATTCAAATCATAGTTTTAGCAATTTTTACCGGAATATGGGGTACGAGTTATTTTGAAGGAGAACTGGCTACGAACTGGTTTAATGGAGTTGCTACAGGAGAAATAATTTCATTCTACGTATTTCTTTATCTTTTAATCTGTTGGATTATTTGTATTCCAATAGGTGTGCTCTGGTATTGGGGTGAAGGCAAAGTTATTGAAGCAATAAAAAGGAAAGGAGATTCAAAGGATTAATAAAAATTTCCCTTTGAGGTTTTTTTTTGATCTCTTTTAAATTCACTTTAAACCCCATCAAGCGACTTTGAAGTCCCACCACATTATAATAACTCATTCCCCATTTGGTTTTTTTTCTTTATTGAAAACTAAACTCTTAATCGTTATTGGAAATGCATTGCTTTCTTTTAAAGGTCGCCCAATATCTATCCAATCTCCCGCCTTCAAATCTAATTCATCTAAGCAAAACAAATTAGACTTGATAGAAGTCTCTTTCTTTAATGTTAATCCCAAGATTTTTCCGCCATCAGAACCCAAAATTATAAGAATTATTTTAGAATTTTCGATGGAATTCGGCAATGCGCTTTCAATGGCTTTTGCAAACAAACTAATATCAGAACGTATCATTGGATTTTTAAAATAGAATGCAACAACATCTTCCCCTTCCTGAAAATCAAAATTCCGGAGCGCTGAAGTAACCTCATTTCTCATTTTGGAGAAATTCAAGCGCACATCCTCAAGGGTAGTGTTTATTGGAATAATCGGTATATTTTCCATAGGTAGTTGAATATTCAGATCATAATAACAAGTGGACCCAGAAATGGAAAGAGAAAATGCACCTGCTCCAATTACGGTAGCACGTATCTTATTTTCGGGCTCAATTAAAGTTATACCCTTTTCTGTGATGAGGTTTTTTATTTCAGCTGCAAGATAACTCCCAATATCATCAAAATGTTCTGCATTATTACCATAAATCATTTCTGCAACACCTCCTGAAAAGGAGATTTCATCTATTGGAATTGAGAAATCGAGATCTTCAGTCATCAGTAGATCTTTAGCAAGGGGACTTTGTGCCCGACCAGACATCACTTCTAAAAGGATTTTTGCATATTCTCGAGAAATTCTTATAACATCCACTTCAGGAATTATATCTCCGAGGGTGTAATGCATATTAAGGTATTTCATGACAAATTCTGTTGGACCATCAATCCTCCAAATTTTGAAATTTTTATCAATTCCTAGAAGACGGCCGCCAACATTAATACATGCGGTGCTGAGTACGGTTCCTTTTGAAGAAATTGCAAGATTACTGGTGCCCCCTCCGATATCGACATTAAGAATGGTTTTTTGGTTTTGTTTAGAAAGGGCAACGATTCCACTCCCCATAGCACCGAGAACAGATTCAAAATTAGGACCTGCAGTCGCACTTACAAATTTTCCTGATTCGGATGAAAGTCGCCGCACTATTTCAGCAGCATTATGTTTTTTAGCAGTCTCTCCTGTTACAACAACAGCTCCGGTATCGACCATTTCAGGAGTAAATCCTGCTTTCTTATATTCTTCCTTACAAAAATCAACAATAGCTTCAATATCAATGGTTGTCCGATCAATTAATGGGGTAAAAATGATGTTTCCCTCGTACTTGATCTCACGATTGACTGTCACAAATCGGTTTGAAAGATTAAAAAAACTCATCTCTCGTTTTAAAGTCAACTGTGAAAAAATCAAATGAGATGTTGAAGAACCTATATCAATTCCCACACTCATAACTTTGAGATATTCTGCATGTGCCTCCGAAGAATCGAGATGTCCCATCAGCAATTCCGCGGGATAAATCTTTATTTCTTTGACAATTTGTTCTTCCTTAGGTTTTGGGGGATTGCGGATAATTTTTATTTCCATTTCTTTATCACAATGCTTTGGAAGTTCCACTTTGTCTTCAGAATTAAGAATTTCATCTTGTTTTTTCGGATCTACATTCAAAATTTGCTTGCAAACTGTGCAAAAATAAGATAATGTCAACGATTTATTACTCCCAGGCAATATGGCACCTTTTGGTTTATTCCGAAATTTAATATCATTTATCTGCCTTCGTATCCGATTTAAAACACCATTGAAACTTTCAACCGCCACATCACAAATGCTATCAAAGGTTTGTCCAGGTTTTACTATTGAAGATAAAGCAGGTTTAAATGTGGTAATTAACCTATAAAATCGGGAAATATCCGTAGTGTCTTCAAGTTCATGTTCATCCAATAACTCGTCCCATTTTTGCTCAAAGATTTCTAAAAGGTGTTCCACATTTTCTGGGTCTATTTTTGTTAAGAAAAATTCAATATACTTGATATTTCCCAATTTGTAGGAATCTCGATTAATTTTAAAATTTGCAATAATTTTTTGTTGATTGGCATCTATCATCTTTCAATCCACTTGTTCTTCTTTAGGTTTTAAATAATCTTTATTGCGGGTTTCATAATCTGTTTCTTCTGCCAAAATATTCATCATAGATCTGACGAGTAGACGTTTATTCATAACGCCTCCTGCAAATCTCTTCTTTACATCTTCTATTTTATCAACATTATTTAAATCTCGGTCAGATTCCTTTTTAGATGTTGAAATTTGATTCATAGCATTATGATACTTTGATTTATTTTTTTGTTTGATTTCCTCTAAGGTGGGAATTCGTTTTATTGTATGGATTTTTTTTTCCTGCAATATGTCCAAATTCTTCTTTTTATTAACATTACTCATATGAAAATACAAATTAGATACCCTATAAAATGTTAATATGATCCAAAGATACAATAATATATCTCCTTTTTATACTTGGATTTATTGATATTTATTGATGGTCCAAAACTCGAGTTCAAATGCAGATAAGGACATTCATTCTGATTTTCCTGTTAAACAACGTAGGACCAATCAAGAACGGATTGAGGATATATTTAAATTTATTGAAAAACAAAATGGAGTATTTCCTAAAAGTCAATTAAAAGAAGTAGGATTAAGTCCTTCCGCTGCAGAAAAATGGCTTAATATTATTGAATTTATCCAAGCCCAACCCAAGATCCGCCTTATAAAAACTAAGAATACCACATTGGTTGAAAAAATCGAAGGAAAATATCAAGTTTATATGCGAAAACTCATGACAGACGAATCAATACCTCCAGAACAACGCATTGAGGCGAGTAATAATTATCTTCGCTCGCTATATAGTCGAGAACGTTCAGGAATTGGAAAACAACCTCATAATCCTGAAAAAATTCGATTTGATATTTCCAGTGAGGAATATTTTGCTAAAATTCGGGAGGTCGCCGAAGTTCTATCCCAAATTAACCCTCTATTTAAAAATATTGTTCACGACCTTGAGATAATTGATAAGATCACCGATGAAGATCAAAAGAGTTTCGAATTCTCGAAAATCATGAAATCTAATATACTAAATTCCGATTTTAAAGCAGCAGTAAAACAAATCTTGAAAAAGGAATCTGTCGATCGACGAATCAAGCAAATTGAAAAATTTGATCCTGAGTATAGACATAAATTTAAGTTAGCAATGAAATTTTTTGATGCTCAATTTGATATTTGGAACAAATAGAAATCATCCGTAGAACTTCTCTTTTAGACAAATTGTTGAGAGGCTATTGATCTAAAATATTTGTATCCCATTGGTTTCGAACATCAATTTCTTCAATTTTTCCATCTTGTTTTAGATGAACTACCCGTTTTATATGAGCATTGGAGATGATCCCCCGACACATATTACAAACAAAATTGTGTCCATACAAATAGAGAGTTGCATCAGCAGTAGAGTGTCCATTTTTTGCTGCTAAAGCAATTGCATTGGATTCAGCGTGAGATCCTGAAGCACGGCAACTTTCGAGTTGAGTTCCACTTATAATTTCATTATCATTTCGATAACATTTACCAAGTTCGAGACAGCTTTTTTGAAGATTAGGAGCACCATTATAACCGGTTGAAATAGTATCCTTATCCTTTACAATAACCGCTCCAACTTTAGTTCTAAGACATGAACTTCGACGTGAAACCATAAACGCCATTAATAAAAAGTATTCATCCCATGAAGGACGCTCGTTAGTATTGAGAGGGATCTTTTGACACCAATTAAAGAGAGAAGGGGGAAATTGAGTATTCATTTTATTACTTCCGATCCTTATTATTTCAACAAAGTTATAAATCATTTGCAAAATGTAATTAAAATAACTTCAAAACTTTAAAATTAATATTCTACTTTGATTATGAGATTAAATGGCAGAAAAGAGAAATTAATATGAAATTGATGACCCGATGGAAAATATTTTGGATGAGTATAACAATTTGTACAATATTATTAGTGTATGCTCTGAATAAAGGGTTCATTCTCTCCAAAAACAACTATATATGGCCAGCAATAATATTTTTCATTGGAGAATACATCAGTTTAGGGCTAGCCCACAAGTTTGCATCCTATAATCATCAAATTACTAAAAATCCCATCAGTTTTTTAGGTCAACTTAATGCAAAAGGTAAATCCAATGTCAAATCTGCAGTTTTATTCATAGGTTTTTCAATTTCTTATGGTGGAATTGTATTCTTGCTCGCGAATTTAATATCGACAATGTACCCAAATAATGTTTATTTAATCATTATTTCCTACGTCCTTCTGGGAGTTGTGGTTGCAGTAATTATGATGACATTAATCCCAATTGACGTTTCACGCATTTTACATTTATTTGCAACAGCATTTTGGTTAGGATTATATTTAGGTGCAAATATCGCTATTGTAAACTTTTTGTTTTATATTCAACAATTTAACATAACAATTCCCTCATATTATCTAGTTGCATGCGGTTTTCATATCATTTCTGCGATAATATATCTAATCGCATATTTTACCCATTACCGTGCATCCTTATTTCAAAAAATTTGGATATTTGCAAGCAATATAAGTCTCCTATTCACTATAGATCTTTTCGCAAGATTGTTATAGCATCTTACGTTCATGAACATATCCTATGTGGAATAGAAATAAGTGGTCAAGGTTTTCCATTGCAATAACTCTAATGGGACTAATTTTAATCGTTCTGTTTGATATTTTTCTTGATATTCCCCAAAAATTGATAAAACCTATATCTATCATTAGTGGAAGCTTTTGCTTGTTTTTTTTGTTTATAGCAAGTAAAACCACAATCTATGATCACCGATTTTCAAAACACCCTTCAAGTTTTATCGCCCAAACGCAAGTAAATGATAAAAAAAATACCACAGCTTTAGTAATATTCACGGGATTTCCGATATTTCTCACATTTCAATCGTTTATTGTAGGATATTTATTTTCTAATTATTTTTCACATTTGAAATACACGAAACTCTTGGCCAGTTTTCTTTATGGGGCTGTGTTATGTGTTATTTGGATGGGGTCAGTTCAAATTGATATATCGAGGATAGGACACCTTGTAGGAGTATTAGGAATGTTTGCATTTTATTTGACAATGAATATTTGCACAGTTATCTTACTGATTAACTTGTCACAAGAGGGAGTACAATTTAATCCACTTTATTTCTGTTTTGCTGGATTTGAAATCCTATCGTCAATATTTTATATGATTTCATATTTATATGATCTTCAACATACTACTCCAATTTGGTTTCAACCTGGGTTATTGCAAAAATTTTGGATTATATCATTTGTGATTAGTTTGATGGCTTATGCTGATCTGTTCTCTCAATCGCATTTTTATCAACAAACTTTTTTCGAGTAAATTTAAACAAAAATGGAAAAATTACCATTTTTTTTGGAAATTTCCTAATGAAAATTTCTCTAATTCTTGTTACAATCTTGTGAATAAACTAAGTTTTTATGATGAAAAACTTCTTTGTAACTTAAATTTCGGGAGTTCCAGAATTTAATAAAATCAACAAAACAATCGGAGATAAAGGTTTAATTTACAAATTGACCGAACAAAACAATAGATAGGATGACTATGAGCGAACAACAAAAAAATACTCTTATTACAAGAAATCAAATTGATCAGTTTACACCAACTTTAATCTATTGTTTGCTCTCATTATTTATAATTCTTGTATTATGGATACAAATTGATAACACGCTAGCACTTTTCTCAAACACAGTAATATATGTTATGATCTTTATCGAATTCCTTTCAATTGGCATTGGGGTTTCTATCTTGTTTTCCTATCTCTATCGAGAAAAAAAAGGAAATAACGATTATATTGAAAATATGTTTAATCTACGAACCTTTGAACTTAGAGGGGTAAATACAAATCTCTTTTATGCGCAATTTCAAAATTATATCCTTAAAGAAGATAAGGATTATTTCTCATTGGAAAAATCGATTCAAAAAAAAAAAATTCTCTATATGTTATTGGGATCTTGTTTAATTGGGATAATCATCGTTTCTCTGAATTCGGTGCTACTTAATTCATTCAAAATATTTGAATTTGTGAAATTCATTGGATTTTTATTCTTATCGGGAGCATTAATCTCTAGGATGATTCAGGAACTTAGAAGCTTAGAAAAAAGGAAAATGGTTCATTTAAAAATTGATGCAATAACCTTTAATTCGTTACCTACTACAAAAAAAAGAAAACTGTATGCTAATCCAAAAAATAAAGAACAAAAGCAGATTTATGAATTCTTAGAGTTAGCAAATTTATTGCAGAAATATCATCAAAATTACGGATCAAAATTTAAAAAAAGCACCATTTACTGCATATTAACTTTCATTTTAGGAACTTTCCTGACATTTTATTCGAAATCAGATCCAATTCTTAAAAATTTGGGACTAGGAATCTTGTTGTTTGATGTGATTATATTTGGAATAAAAATAGCCCAATATAATACAAGTAAAAATTTAGTAGAACTCACTAAACTCGTTTTAAATTCAACTGTATTTGTCTTTTAATCTTTGTGTTTATTTGGTTCAAATATCCCTAAAGCCATTCCAAAATAAGTTGGGACTGCGTAATTTACCAATTGACCTTCCCACGAACAACCATTCTGCCGAAAATAAGTATCAAAAATACCATCTAAAATTGTAAGAGTTGATATTCCACATGAAGCAGCACTGATATTCAGATTTTGAGCTTGTTTTAAGAATGATTTTTCAGAAGGGTGGGCGATCCAATTGTTTATTAAATTATCAAATATTTTCCCATCAGGGTGATACCCAAAAATACTTTCATTTTGATGTTTGTGAGATAAATCTCCACTAATAATTAGAGAAACACGTTCAGGACAATTTTGACAGAATTCACCTATTTTTACACCCATTTCAAAAAGTTTAGGTTTGAAATTGGCAAAATCATATCTACTTTGCGGAAGAGTAATTATAACGCCGGGAACCTTTAAAAGAAATTCTTGAAGAAAATACAAAGGGACTATTTCCCCCCAAGCGATAGGTGAATAGAAATTTTTCGATCCAAAGACAAGTGAATCAACTTTGATTCCATTCTTTTTTAGATATTTAAACAAATCATCAGAAAAATCTGGATCTAAAGCAATATTCAATTGTTCTTTAATTAATACCCCATCAACATTAGAATCATTTAATTCCGGCAAATAACCCCGTGCATTGGCATTCATTAAAATGCAAAAAGATTCTTCTAAAGCAATTCCATGAGGAGAAATAAGAATAACTCTATCCGGTGATTTTTTTTTGATGTGTTTATTAATTGTGGTAAAATCCTTAGTTAGAGCTTCAAATTTTGAGAACCTTTTCTTATCCAACCCAGGAATGAGCTGCATGCCATGAGGTAATAAATAAGCAGAGACTAAGGGCATGTATATATTCAAAAAAATATTAATAAAAAATTATTTGTTTTTGGGAAACCAAGGGATAAGCATCGATGTTTGAGTAATATAATCAAGGTATGCTGGTTTGTTTGAGAGCTGTCTCTTTTCCATCATTGGAATACTAATAAAGATGAAAAGAAGTGTGATTAATGCCGGTCCAATGATTAACCACCAGAATTGAAGGTCTACTGCTAAAGCAATAAAAAACAATCCCCACCAAAATGAAATTTCTCCAAAATAGTTTGGATGTCTGGAATATTTCCAGAGATGGAGATTCATAATATCACCTTTTTTCTTTGTTTTCTGGAAAATTTTTAGTTGTTCATCAGCGAAGAATTCGATTAACGTAGCCCCGATGCAAAATATAATTCCCAAAACATCCAAAAAACCAAAATTATTTTGGGTTGTCCCAAAAAACACAGGATATATGGATATACAACCAACGTAAACCAATATAGTTGGCATTAATTGGATACCCATTAAATTGGTAAACCAAAATAGTTTTGGATTTTTCTCCCTGAAATTTACATATCGCCAATCTTCATGTTGTAATCCCTGCCATCCCCTAATCCAATTAATGGTTAAGCGAAAACTCCAAAGAGTGATGACAATGATTGTCAAAACTTGACGGATCAGAAGCGATCGAATCGGGGATAAGATCACCCAAATTATAGCGATAATAAATGGCTGTACGCTCCAATATGGATCATACAAACTTGCATTCTTGTATATCATACTAAATCCGTAGACAATTAGAGTAGCAACAACATTTGCTATAAAAGTCGAGAGAAGAATATGTAAGTCATCTAATAAAATACCAACAAATATTCCCCCACACAGACCGAATAAATATGCAATCCCACAAATCAGAAAACTTTGGGTCCTTTTGGGAGATTCTTGAGTTTTTGATAAAATTTTTTGTTCAATCAAATTTATAACAACCTGGTAAGAAATACCACGAATAAATATTAACTAAGTAATATTCCATGGGGAATTACTTAAAAGTTCTCATCTATAGGTTGTAATTATATGTAGAATTGCTAAAACTCAATATTCAACATATAGTCGTAATAAAATCAAGAGTTATGGTTTAAAAAAATCAATTATCCTGACCAATTGGATGCAGAAAATGGAGAAAATAAAAAGAGAGATTCAAAATCTCTATCAAATATTGAGGAAACACTATGGATCGCAAGGTTGGTGGCCTTTACTCAGACTTTCAAGAAACAATATAAATCCTACACTAAGAGGGAGCTACTCAGGTTATCATCCAAACGACTATAATATACCAGATCAACCAAAAGAAGTTTTGGAAATTATGTTGGGGGCAATTTTAACCCAGAATACTTCTTGGGTTAACGCAGAAAAAGCTCTTTTCAATTTAGAATCAAACAAAATGATTTCTTTTGAAAGTTTGCACAAGCTCTCTGAAGAGAAATTAGCTTTATTAATTAAATCTTCGGGTTATTATAATCAAAAAGCCAAAAAAATCCATTATTTAATGTCTTTTCTTGCGAAAAATCCCATTTCTACCATAAGTCAATTAGATATCATTGAATTACGTTCTAAATTACTTTCTGTAAAGGGAATTGGTCCTGAAACAGCGGATTCAATAATCCTATACGCTTTCAAAAAACCAATTTTTGTGATTGACGCCTACACTAAACGTTTGTTTGGAAGATTGGATATAATACAACAGAGTGAATCCTACGATCATTTCCAAATGATATTCCATGCGTCTCTTCGAAATGAAACGCCAGTTTTCAATGAATATCATGCACTAATTGTCCAACACTGCGCTCATATATGCACAGCAAAGCCTAAATGTGATTTATGTTTTATAAATGAGAAATGTGCAAAGAACATCAAACTAAAACCCAAGAAAAAGACTAGAAATAAGAAATCAATAAAAAAAAAAGTTGGTAAACAAGTATAAATCTAAAATTTAACTAATGTATGGTTTAAATGCATGGATAATGTTATCTAAAGCCTTTTTTAGAATAGATTTGGGACAAGCAATGTTAACACGCTGGAATCCTGCTCCAACGTCCCCAAACATCGCACCATCATCAAGCCCAATTTTAGCTTCTTCTTCCATTATTCGTTTTAATTCTTTAGCATCTAATCTTAAATTTCTAAAATCTACCCATACTAAATATGTTCCTTGTAATTCAATAGCGGACACTCCCGGAAGATTTTTTTCCAGATATTGTTTTAGAAATTTAAAATTTTCCGCCAAATATAAAATTAAATCATCAAGCCATGCTTCTGCACCATTGTATGCCGCTTCGAGAGAAACCGCACCAAATAATGTACCTCCCATTAATCCTAAATTATTCAAGTGATTACGAAATTCGGCGAGCATTCGTTTATTTGGAATTATTACATTTGACTGTTTCAATCCAGCAAGATTGAAAGTTTTACTCCCTGCATTGCATGTTATTGAATTCATGGCAAACTTTTCTGAAATAGAGGCAAAACAAACATGTTTAAATTTTGGCATAATTAAATCACAATGGATTTCGTCCGATAGTATTAAAACACCATTCTCAATACAAATATTGCCAAAACGGGTAAGTTCTTCTTTTGTCCAGACCCTTCCGACAGGATTATGGGGGTTACATAAAATGACAATTTTGACGCGGGAATCCTTCAATTTTGATTCTAAATCTTCAAAATTCATTCTATATTGCCCTTCTTCCAAAAGAAGAGAGTTTTCTACAAGTTGTCGGCCGTTATTTAAAATTGCTTCTGAAAAGGGATAATAAACTGGAGTTTGAATAACGATTTTATCACCAGGTTTTGAAAATCTTTGAATAATGAAATTAATTGCGGGTACAATCCCGGGGGTAGTACACACCCAATCCCGTTCAATTTCCCAATCATGTCGCCGGTTATACCAGGATTTTAGTGCCTCAAAATAGGAAAGTCCTGTAAAGGTATAACCATAGATTTGATGTTGAGCACGTTCAATCATTGCTTTTTTTACAACCGAAGGAGATTCAAAATCCATATCTGCGACCCATAACGGCAGTATATCTTGATTTTTCTCTCCAAATTGAAATTTAAGAAAAATGGGATCCCATTTTATTGAATTGGTTTGCATTCTATCAATTATTTGATCAAAATTCCAATCTTTTTTATCTAACATCATTATTTCCTTCAAAATTAATCAATTTCTATTGAATGTAAAAATTTATTTGAAATTTTTCTTTTTCTGAGAATGATAAAGATTTTCATACCTAAGATAAAAAAAATTTCTATATTTGAATATAAATAGTAAGTTTGAGGTGTTTCGAGAAATACTTACGGAATATAGTAAGACTGCTATTAATGCCTTAATATATAATTTTTGAAATATTTTGATTTGTTACAGATTTTTGAGAATTCGTAATAAAAATATAGAAAAAACACACTAAGTGAAATAAATATGATTATTCTGTTTTATTAACATCTCGAAAAGCAAGATATACATAAATTCCAGAAAGCATCCAAATGAAGTGCCCTAAATATAAAAATATTATTGTATAACTCGCAATATCTGGAATCCAGGAAATTAACCATTTAACTAGCGAACCAGTTAAACCCCAATAAAATAACCCAATGGTAAATATAATAATACTCCAACCCAAAAATTTGGCTCTCTTTTTATATTCAACTTCCATTGGCTTGTTACGCAGAGCAACCAATTGTCGGAACATCAATATGGTGGATGTAGTATAAAGAATCAATATGACAATCAATCCTATCCCCCAATCTGAAGACACATGGATGGTAGAATCGGGATTTACAATGATTGCAATCTGATCTAAATATACAACCACAATCAAAATAATAAAACCAAAGATTTTTGCTAAATGTCCCCAAGTTAAAGATTTTCTATTTATTGTCAGAATTTCTTCATCGGACCCAAAAATCTTACGGGTTAAATTCACTCCAGTTTGGATTTTGACTGCCGCCGCACAATAAAACCAAGCATGACAAATTGCCCCAAAAATGGCGATATCTCTAAGAATATTCGCAATTGTTAATGAAGCATAACCTGTCAAATAACCTTGATATGGAGATTCTGACAATAAAGGTGTAGAAATCGAAAGTGGAGCAATGACAAAGATGATAGTGTCAAAAATCATGTAAAAGATCCAAGCTGAAATTCCAATAACGAAGTATTGATGAATTGGAGGTCTTTTTCTAAGATTTATACCCCTATATTTTCGATTTAAAGTGTATAACACTAAAATATAAGTAATTATTTCAAATATTTTAGCAGGAATTAAATAAATCTGTTCATTTTCAATCAAATTAAGTATTCTCCTTTTTACTACCGGATATATATATGTATATGTTGATTTATCATAAATAGGTATCCGATCAAAAATTTGAATAAAATATTCAATTGCGTAGTATTGGTAAGTATTTAAAATAAATTCAAAAAAATGAATAAAAAGTGAGATTTTATGGAATTTTTTAGTCAGAAACCAACCAATCGTAGTAATCTCCTTGGGAGCCTTTGGCAAAGGATTTAAATCGGTTTTTACGATCTTTTCGCTTTTTTGCAGATTTATTACTCACAATTAGAGCCATAATAAATAAGAAACCTATGGGAATAATTAAATACCAAATTTCAATTTGAAAAACCCAAGAAAAGATATAAATAGCAACTCCAACGAATAAAAAAAGTCCATTTTTTCTTTTTAAATTTGATTTCATGTTTTTTTGATCTCCTTTTCTTTCTTTAGAATATATTTAAGATAAAAAAAGAAATTGAATAGTCCCAGTCTTTTCTTTATTTCCAAGTAAATAATATAAATTCAACCTAATGAAAGAAAGCCAAAATGTCCATGATGATCCATATGGAAGTGAAATCTTCAAAACGCCCATAAATAGAGATAAAATAGAAAAAAGCAAAAATTTGAGCCAAGAAGAATTTATAACAACATGGGATAATTGTGAGCAGTCATTTGAGATTCAATTTCCAATCGTAGTGGATTTTCGGTTTCTAAATGAGTTGCAAAAGTTACGAATAAGGGGATTGCCTTTTTACGAAATTCATCAAAAGCAACAGCGCACTCTTCGACCGTTCCTTTCCATCCTTTCTCGAATTTAGCACGTTCCTCACATTTTTTCAAAAATACGTCTGTTTCATATTGTAAATGGAAAAGAATCTCACCACCTTGGACCAGAAAATCCTGCTCTCCATGCCAATCCGTAACCTCATCTTTAACAATGGTAGTTAATTCCGATACAGTCCGATATAACAACTTCCAACTCTCAAATTTGATTTTAGCAAAATTATCCCAATCTGAAATAATGCGCTCTACAAGCGGTTTAACATTTTTAGTTCCAATCATTTTATTAACCATAGCTAAAACTTCCAAAATTTGATAATTGTTTATATTTATCAATAATATCAACTGAATACAGCTATTAAAACCAAGCTAGTAATATTTAATCACGATTTAGATAACTTCTTGTTAATGTTTTCGTCAACTTAAAAAGAAGAAGATAATCTGTCTTAGATCGTTCATTCATTTTTTTCATAATTACTCCGTTTAAATAGTTATTCTTCTTATCTTTTCTAGAGGTGAATTGCATGAGTAGCTATAATGAGATAATAAAAAACTACAAACTCACTGAAAAGTGCTCAATGCATGGATGAAAATGTAAACTACCGGCGTCACGATTGACAACAATGTTAAAAAACACAGGATTACCCTCAGCGAAAGCCGAAGACTGTGCAATCCAAGAAATTAATCCATCTGAAGTTCTAATCTCCAATATTGACATCTTTACAGCAATTCATGATGATCCGTATATAATGGGGCAAATTGCAGCATGTAACGTAACCAATGATTTATTCGCGTTGAATGCTTTAAGCATCACGAATTACAGCAATTTCATGGGAATACCCTATGATATGCCAAGTATAATGGCGGAAAAAACAATTTGCGGGATTCGGGATTTTCTCAAACCCTTAGGAGCGGATGTGGATGGAGGTCATACAATTTATAATCCTTGGCCATTATTTGGGGGATCAGCATCATCAATTATGCAGAAGAAAGATCTTATTCGTAAACAAGGAGCAAAGGAAGGAGATGTCATTCTGCTAACCAAACCCTTGGGAGTTCAACCAATAATGGGTGCCTATCGAATATTGAATTCTGAACCAGAATTACTCGGAGATATGAATCTTGACTCTTTGCGTGATAGCATTGATATTGCTGTTAAGTGTATGACCACTTCAAATCAGCCAGTATGCGAGGTGATCCATGAAGGAAAGTTTTCCAACAGAATTCATGGAATGACCGATGTGACGGGATTTGGATTTACAGGGCATTTACGAGAAATTTTGTATGAATCGGGCTTGGGAGCGGAAGTACGGAAGTTTCCTGTGATAAAAGAAGCTTTAGAACTTGCGGAATTATTGAGTTATGAGCTAGTTGAAGGACTTTCACCCGAAATATCAGGAGGAATGTTAATGGTAGTCGATTCTTCCATTGCTTCGGATCTCAGCATAATGTTGCAAGAAGCAAAGATTCCGTGTTATAAGATGGGCATTATTTCCTCAAAATATGAAGATGTCACTTTTAATTCACAATGTGAACCAATCGTGGTTCCTAAATATGATTAAGAAAATTATTGCTAATGAGGAGAAACAATAAACCTTTGGTGTTTCTTTGAAGTCGGGGTGATCCGAATATGATTTTTTAATCAAAATTCTTTTTTAGCTTTTTTATTGTTCCCAAGGTTGCTTGAGTGAGTGTTTTCAAAATATCAAAATCAATTTTATCTATTGTATCGGCAGCAGAATGATAATAAGGATTTGGTACTTCGGTAAAATCAGTTATAAATATTGCGGGAATATTTCGTTTCCAAAAAGTTGTATGATCTGATCGCATCAAATCCGGCTGAGTTCTAGCAATTTCTTCTAATTTTTTTTTTGTTAAGGATTTGATTAACTCTAGATCTAAATGATAGTCTGTACAACAATTGCAATATTGATCCATTAAACATTTTGAACTTTGATTAGCGATTATCTGAATTTTCGGTAAGGATTTTATTTCAAGTGGTTTTTTGGGGGATTGAGATACATTATTTGAGAAATCCTTTATAGCACTATGAGGAGAATTGGAAAAGGAACGAAACCCGACAGCGTCAATGTTAAGCACGCCTTCTATGGGGTTATCTTTGGGTGTACGATTTAAAAACCATTTTTCACTTCCATACAAAGCAGAATTACCCCAAATGGTCATATGATCATAATTTTTATTCAAATCTAAATCAAATTCTATGAATGATCTTATTGAGGAAGAAATGTTAGAGGAAAATAAATTCAAGTATTGCTCTATTGATTGTTTTGCAGTTAAACCTTGTTGCCTGTTCTGCCAGATTTGTTTCTTATAATGAAGCATTTTTTTTGCATAACCATAAGTAGTCCAACGGAACTTTTCATCATATAGTCCGAGTTCGATTAATTTATTATTACGCGCCAGTACCCAAGAAGCATTAAATTCTTCTAACGTAAAAGCCACAAATCCAACATTCTGTATAGTAGATTGTTCTGATAAAATTCGGGCACATTCAAGCATAATGGCTACAGCTCCAGCATTGTCCATAGCGCCAGGAGAATTAAATACCGTGTCATAGTGCGATGTAATCAAAATTATAGGTTCAGATTCGTTTACAATCATACCTTGAATATTAGAAAAATCTTGTAAAAAGGGTTTTAAATGAAAACTTTGTTGAATTGTTTGTAGCCCAAAACTTTTCATGGTGTCATAAATATAATCTTGAGATTTTTTCAAGTGTTGTGAATGTTGAATTGGATGACGAATACCTTCGAGTCTTAAAACATGTTGATAGAGATTCTCAATATCCACTTTTTCCATTAATGAAGGAATTGACATATACGATTAAATTATATAATTGAAATAATAAAGTTGTTTTTATGAAAACCTGAATGAAATTAAGATAATCAAATTAATAAATAAAAAGAGAAAAGTGGGGTCGTTATGACCCCACTTAATGGTGTGGAGGTGATCCAGCCGCAGGTTCCCCTACGGCTACCTTGTTACGACTTCTCCCTCCTCACGCAGCACAATTTTAAATCGACCCTGAGGACCAACTTTCAACTATACTGCACTCGGATGGAGCGACGGGCGGTGTGTGCAAGGAGCAGAGACGTATTCACCGTGCGATGATGACACACGATTACTAGGGATTCCACGTTCATGTCGGCGGGTTACAGCCGACAATCCCAACTGAGATATGGTTTCGAGATTGGCTTCTCTTTTCAGAGTCGCAACCCATTGTCCATACCATTGCAGCCCGCGTGTGGCCCGGGGGATTAGGGGCATACTGACCTGCCGTGGCCCACTCCTTCCTCCACCTATATGATGGCAGTCTGCTTAGTGTTCCCAACAAACCCGTAGGCTCTTGGTGGTAACTAAGCATGTGGGTCTCGTTCGTTGCCTGACTTAACAGGATACCTCACGGCACGAACTGGCGACGGCCATGCACCTCCGCTCAGCTTGTCTGGTAAGGTCGTCAACCTGACCTTCATTCTGCTGTCGCCCCCGGTAAGTTTCCCGGCGTTGAGTCCAATTGAACCGCAGGCTTCACCCCTTGTGGTGCTCCCCCGCCAATTCCTTTAAGTTTCACTCTTGCGAGCGTACTTCCCAGGCGGCGCGCTTAACAGTTTCCCTACGGCACTGAAACGGCTCATAGCCCTTCCAACACCCAGCACGCATCGTTTACGGCCAGGACTACCGGGGTATCTAATCCCGTTCGCTCCCCTGGCTTTCGTCCCTCACCGTCAGGCGTGTTCCAGCTTGGCGCCTTCGCCACTGGTGGTCCCCCGAGGATTATCGCATTTCACCGCTACCCCCGGAGTACCCCAAGCCTTTCCCACCCTCTAGTAAGATAGTATTCCTAGCTGACTGATAGTTAAGCTACCAGATTTAACCAGGAACTGTTCAAACCGGCTACGGACACTTTAAGCCCAATAAAATTCCCGACCACTTGAAGAGCTGGTTTTACCGCGGCGGCTGGCACCAGCCTTGCCCTCTCCTTTCTCATAGGGTTATTTACACACCTATAACAGCCAAAAGTTGTTCTCTTAGCACTCCGGTAACCTTATCACACTGACGTGCATTGTAAAGGTTTCGCGCCTGCTGCGCCTCGTAAGGCCTGGATCATTGTCTCAGTATCCATCTCAGGGCTACCGCTCTCACGGCCCTTATCGATCATAGGCTTGGTGAGCCATTACCTCACCAACTACCATAATCGAAAGCGATCCTATCCTTCAGCGAACATCCCGCAATTGGGAATATCTTTTGATGGAAAACCCTTCCAGGCAGTTCCAACTATGGAGAATTAGCCTCAGTTTCCCGAGGTTATGCTCCACTGAAGGGTAAGTTGATCACTTGTTACTGAGCAGTCTCGCCATGGAACAAGCTGTTCCATTCGACTTGCATGGCTTAGTCTTACCCGGATAGCAGTCGGATCTGGCAGGATCAACCAGAGTTATTAATTCGTTCTCGATCCTTCCAAATGTTAAATTATCTCGCTATCGTTATAAACTTAAGTTTAAGAATTGGCAGGTTAACTCAGAGAGTTTACCTGCCCGTTGCTTCGTTGTAACTACATCGGTCCCCCTACTGTGTAAAAGGACTTCATATGTTTTCCCAAGTCGATGGAAAGGAGTGTTTCATATCAATGGCTATGCCGTGATCCACACTCACGCCGATAAAGACATGGGTTAGGTATAAGTGATGACTCACTTACAAACTATATAATCACACCAGCTATATAAAGATATGCAAAGGTAAAGATTAAATAGCATGCATCCGCACCTGATGATATCAAGTTTACAAAATTGGCAGATTAGCAGAATAGAATAAGAAGTT
This sequence comes from Candidatus Lokiarchaeum ossiferum, assembly GCA_025839675.1. Taxonomy (GTDB): domain Archaea; phylum Asgardarchaeota; class Lokiarchaeia; order Sigyniarchaeales; family Promethearchaeaceae; genus Lokiarchaeum; species Lokiarchaeum ossiferum. The sequence continues at coordinate 3,955 of CP104013.1, read as the reverse complement.
TACTGAAGGAAAAGTCTATTTTAAGTTTTGTCCCAAAACAGCCCAAGCGCTTTTCGAAGAAAGAGACACTTTTTCTTGGGAGGGGATAAATAAGGAGGAGAGAGTAAAATCAGTCCATGGCAAAGTCCTGTTGTACCATTGTATTAGCTCTGTATGAAATCCGGTTCCTTGGCTGATTCAAAGCCAGGGTCCATATGTTCCTTTTCCAGTCCAAACACTCGCTCTATTGAGATCGGCCGGCTACGCACGTCGCAAAAGCTTCGTGTTTACACCGCCTGACTCACCTACCCCGTCTTTTACGGGTGAGCTCGTCTTAATCATGCGGTTGCTGTCACCAGCCCCCGCCCATAATCCTTTGCCGGCAATACTACTCCACGCGGCAACGCAGAGGTTCTCTTACCGGCCAGTTAATTATTAAAATAGTTAAGAATGGGAATCTAGTTTCGAGGCATCCTTCATGCTTAGATGCTTTCAGCATTTATGATTTGCCGCGTAGCTGTGGGGCATGCTCTGTCGAACAACCCCTCACCAGAGGCGACCGCGCGTTGTTCCTCTCGTACTGGACGCACGCTGCTCTCAAATTCCCAACAACACCGTTAGATAGAATCCGACCTGTCTCACGACGGTCTAAACCCAGCTCACGTTCCCTTTTAATGGGCGTACAGCCCCACCCTTGGACATTGCTGCATGTCCAGGATAGGAAGAGCCGACATCGAGGAAGCAAGCCGCAGGGTCGATATGAACTCTTGCCTGCGACAACTCTGTTACCCCCAGGGTAATTTTTCTATCACCTTTACCACCTACTAAAAGATTGTAAAGGATCGTTAAGCCAGACTTTCGTCTCGGGACCCCTTGCTGTCGAGGGTCCCATCAGGCCAACTTTTGCCTTTCCACTCTTCAACGGATTTCTGTCCCGTTTGAGTTGACCTTAGGGTACCTTGGATATCTTTTCCAAGGTCTGGCGCCCCACCGAAACTGCCCACCTGCACGTGTCCTCGGAAGCGTCTTCCGAGTTAGACATGCCCCTTTACAAGGCTGGTGTTCCATTATTGCTCCATTGCACCCGAAAGCACAATATCTACGCTCCCAGCTACACTCTGCATGTAAAAGAGTATGTCAAGAACAAGCTGCAGTAAAACTCCATGGGGTCTTCTCTTCCCAACGGTGTGTGACGGACCGTTCGCCGTCCTGTAGGTTCACGGAGTAGAATGTTGGGACAGTTACCACCGCGTTGATCCGTTCATGCACGTCGTTACTTATACGACAAGGCATTTGGCTACCTTAAGAGAGTTATAGTTACTCCCGCCGTTTACAAGAGCTTATTCCCGTTGAACCGGGTATTGACTGACTTGCACTGGGCAGGATTCACTTTCTGTACACAACCTTTCGGTCTTGCAGAAAGCTATGTTTGTATTTAACAGTCGGGTGGTACTAGTTATTGCAACTTAGAATCCCTCGCCTAAGCAAAGATTCCAAGCAAGCGTTCTTCCGAAGGTTCCGCTCCATTTTGCCGATTTCCCTAACAATCTGTATTTCCACACGCCTTAGGCTTCTCACCTTAGGTACACCTGTGTCGGTTCTGGGTACGTCTTGAAAGTTCGTTACTGATTTGCTTTTCAGTGGGAATAAGAGTCGCCTCAGACCTCCCACAATAAGGTGGCTATTCATGCTTTAATCTGGTTCTCGCCGCAAAGGCACACCCCAGATGTATACATTTAAACAGGAACGACAGTCCTGCCTGAGCTATCTTCTTCCGTCACAAATCAGTCGTTCGTCACCGAATACCTACCTTCCAAGTACAGAAATATAAATCTGTTTCCCTTTCGCTCAAGACGGTTAAGAATGAGCTTAGGAACGACTAACTCTTGGCTAACGACGTATTGCCAAGAAACCCTTGACCTTTCGGCGGATACGATTTTCACGTATCTAAGCTGTTACTACTGCCAGGATCTGCACTGGAGAACGATTCATAGGACTTTACAGCCCTACTTTATCTCGAACCCCACGCCCCTCTACCGGATCATACACACTACTGCGTATGCCCCTCGGTATCGGTGGTAGACTTGAGCCCCGTCCATTTTCTGGGCCAATTTTCTTAGCAAATGAACTGTTACGTACTCATTATAGGGTGGCTGTTTCTGAGCCTACCTTTTTGCTGTCTTAGAAAATTGACGCCATTCGGTTTAACACTTAGTCTACACTTAGGGACCTTAACCGAGGTCTGAGTTGTTTCTCTCTCGCCACCCACGCTTACCGCGGGTAAGCCGTCTCCCATAGTCAACAAAGATTGCAGCTTCGGAGTTTAAGAGGCCGGCGAAGATTTTACTCTCCGTACCAAGCGAATTAGTGCTCTACACCACAATCATTCTCGTATGAGGCCTGCCTTTGAGCAGCTTCGAGGGGAACCAGCCATCCTCGGACTAGATTTGGCTTTTCCGCCTAGACCCAGTTCAACTCAACGAATTGCACGTCAGAACGATATCGGACCTCCATGCTCCTTTCGAAGCACTTCGCCCTGACCAGGCCTAGATCGTCCGACTTCGGGCATTACATCAGTGACTATAGGCGCTTTCACACCGCACCCCTGGACCTATCTCTTCAAAGTTGAATTCCACCGGCGCACCGGTAAAACCACAACTAAGTGTAATAATAGGCTTGCGGGTGTATTGGTTTCCCTGCGACTTCGGGGATGATCCCCTTAATCTCGCCACTAACATAAGCTCCCTGGCTAATGTTTCTAGAATAAAGAAGCAATCCTGATCCGCTCCACTCGTCTCCAAGTTCACACAAGGCGACTTCGAAGAGCATTATCTCTTTCAGACCGCTTCAGTCTTAACTGTATAGTTTCAGGCACTTTTCACAACCATTCCTGGGTGCTTTTCATCTTTCCCTCACGGTACTAATACGCTATCGGTCTTGGGTTATGTTTAGGTTTACCTGTTAGTATCAGGTACATTTGCACGGAAAAACTATCCCGCGCTACTCAGGATACTCGCCATAAGCCACTTGGAATACGTTTACGGGACTGTCACCCTCTACGGTCTAACATTCCAGAAAGGTTCAACTTCTCCAAGGAGGCTCGACACGAGTCCGTACTCCACATCTCCACACAGTTTCCCGTGCGGATTCGGTTTGACCTATTCCGTTTTCGCTCGCTGTTACTCACGGAATCGCTATTGCTTTCTTTTCCTGCGCTTATTATGATGCTTCGCTTCAGCACGTTCCCTCTCCCTGACGGGAGTATATTAACATTACTTAATATATGATGTCACATTGGGGCATCCCCGGATCAAAGGTTACTTGCACCTACCCGGGGCTTATCGCAGCTTGTCACGCCCTTCATCAGATACCAAGCCGAGACATCCACTATACAGCGTTGGCGTATGGACCTTAATCAGGAACGAACCCTGATTACTTATCTGAGACGAATTGTCTCGAACGGTCTTCATACTACTTCGTAGGTTATCAAAATCGTTGGGAGACTTTTGATAACCTGGAATTTTAATACAATAATTAATTGTTTTTGACTTAATATGCATTTCACGATCTAGTTACTTTGCATATATGTGTCGGTACAACATGTTATCCGAATTGAATGCTAATTGTAGTTCAAAAAGTAGAAGTGTACAAATTTAACACGAACATTGGATCACTTTAACCTGATCAGATGTTACAAAACGAATAAGACTTTGCCATGGGACCAATGTTCATGCGTAAACGCATGCTGAACGGAGATTCGCCCGGATATTCCGACTATTCCAATCAAACTGAGTGGTGTTCTGTAACAGAACCAATAATCAGACCGATGCCTCAACGTTCCCATATCAATACGAGATCGATGTTTTTGGCTTGTTGTCGGTCAAAACATCGTCGCACTTTTGATATGCTTTTGAGATTAGATCGAGTTTGATAACTAAATCTAAGATAATAAGAGGTCTCTAATATTTAAAGTTAA